>NZ_JBGCAN010000001.1:0-4618505 GCF_041262145.1 Arthrobacter sp. MW3 TE3886 | reverse complement strand
CGCCGGGCGTTATGTCCGTGTGGTGGGGTTGTCAGGAGTACGCCCGTTGCGCAGACGCTAGTTCTGCGGCGGGTGCTCACGGGTGGAATATCAACAAATAGCGGCCGCCGGTTCTTCGCCGGCACCCAGTACGGACACCCGCCCTTGCGGCGGTGGTCCTGGAACGGTGCGGGAGAGGGGTCAGCGGTTTAGTGTTTGGCACACTGTTGGGTCCTGAGACAACAGGACCGGGAGGGTTTTTCCTTTCCGGGACTTGTGTTTCTGGTTTCCTGGCTGCACCGAGCATGCATGTTTCGGCCCCTTGGGGTTGTGTGTGTGGGGTGTGTGGTACGGGGTTGTTGTTTGAGAACTACATAGTGGACGCGAGCATCTTTTATAAGAAGCAATTTCCAAGAATATGAACCTGGATCTGTGCTGTTGCTCCGGTGGTGCCTTTTGGTGTTGCTGTGGTGATGGTGTGGTTTCTGTGGTTCTCTCGAAAATTACTCCTTGATCTTTTGTGGTCAAGTTTTTAAGAGCACACGGTGGATGCCTTGGCATTAGGAGCCGAAGAAGGACGTAGGAATCTGCGATAAGCCTGGGGGAGTCGATAACCGGACTGTGATCCCAGGGTGTCCGAATGGGGAAACCCCGCCAGGGGCGCGAGCTGCCTGGTGACCCGCATCTGAACACATAGGGTGCGTGGAGGGAACGCGGGGAAGTGAAACATCTCAGTACCCGCAGGAAGAGAAAACAATAGTGATTCCGTCAGTAGTGGCGAGCGAACGCGGATCAGGCTAAACCGTTCCATGTGTGATAGCCGGCGGGCGTTGCATGGTCGGGGTTGTGGGACTTCCCACTCCAGCTCTGCCGGGCTGGGAAGGTGAGAGTGCTGGCATAGGTGAACGGTCTTGAAAGGCCGGCCGTAGAGGGTGTGAGCCCCGTAACCGAAATGTTGTGCACCGCCTGGTGAAGTATCCCAAGTAGCACGGGGCCCGAGAAATCCCGTGCGAATCTGTCAGGACCACCTGATAAGCCTAAATACTCCCTAATGACCGATAGCGGACCAGTACCGTGAGGGAAAGGTGAAAAGTACCCCGGGAGGGGAGTGAAACAGTACCTGAAACCGTGTGCTTACAATCCGTCGGAGCCTCCGCAGCTTGCTGTGTTGGGGTGACGGCGTGCCTTTTGAAGAATGAGCCTGCGAGTTAGTGTTACGTCGCGAGGTTAACCCGTGTGGGGAAGCCGTAGCGAAAGCGAGTCTGAATAGGGCGTTGCAGTGGCGTGATCTAGACCCGAAGCGAAGTGATCTACCCATGGCCAGGTTGAAGCGACGGTAAGACGTCGTGGAGGACCGAACCCACTTCAGTTGAAAATGGAGGGGATGAGCTGTGGGTAGGGGTGAAAGGCCAATCAAACTTCGTGATAGCTGGTTCTCCCCGAAATGCATTTAGGTGCAGCGTTGCGTGTTTCTTACCGGAGGTAGAGCTACTGGATGGCTAATGGGCCCTACAAGGTTACTGACGTCAGCCAAACTCCGAATGCCGGTAAGTGAGAGCGCAGCAGTGAGACTGTGGGGGATAAGCTTCATAGTCGAGAGGGAAACAGCCCAGACCACCAACTAAGGCCCCTAAGCGTGTGCTAAGTGGGAAAGGATGTGGAGTTGCGAAGACAACCAGGAGGTTGGCTTAGAAGCAGCCATCCTTAAAAGAGTGCGTAATAGCTCACTGGTCAAGTGATTCCGCGCCGACAATGTAGCGGGGCTCAAGTACACCGCCGAAGTTGTGGATTTCAGACATTAGCCAAGCCCTTGTGGTTCAGGCGTCTGGAGTGGTAGGGGAGCGTCGTGTGGGCAGTGAAGTCGCGGTGGAAACCAGCGGTGGAGCCTACACGAGTGAGAATGCAGGCATGAGTAGCGAAAGACGGGTGAGAAACCCGTCCGCCGGATGATCAAGGGTTCCAGGGTCAAGCTAATCTGCCCTGGGTAAGTCGGGACCTAAGGCGAGGCCGACAGGCGTAGTCGATGGACAACGGGTTGATATTCCCGTACCGGCGAAAAACCGCCCATGCTGAACAGGGGATACTAACCGCCCGAAACCTGCCTGACCGCCCTTGTGGTGGAAGGGTTTTGGTGGAGCGCGGGACCTGATCCTGGGAGGCAAGCGTATTAACAGGTGTGACGCAGGAAGGTAGCCGAGCCGGGCGATGGTTGTCCCGGTCTAAGGATGTAGGGCGAACGGTAGGCAAATCCGCCGTTCATGATGCCTGAGATCTGACGGGACCCCCGTATGGGGGGATTCGGTGATCCTATGCTGCCGAGAAAAGCATCGACGCGAGGTTTTAGCCGCCCGTACCCCAAACCGACACAGGTGATCAGGTAGAGAATACTAAGGCGATCGAGAGAATTATGGTTAAGGAACTCGGCAAAATGCCCCCGTAACTTCGGGAGAAGGGGGGCCCCAACCTTGAACACCACTTGCTGGTGGGAGGGGATCGGGGCCGCAGAGACCAGGGGGAAGCGACTGTTTACTAAAAACACAGGTCCGTGCGAAGTCGCAAGACGATGTATACGGACTGACTCCTGCCCGGTGCTGGAAGGTTAAGAGGACCGGTTAGCCGCAAGGCGAAGCTGAGAATTTAAGCCCCAGTAAACGGCGGTGGTAACTATAACCATCCTAAGGTAGCGAAATTCCTTGTCGGGTAAGTTCCGACCTGCACGAATGGAGTAACGACTTCCCCGCTGTCTCAACCATAAACTCGGCGAAATTGCAGTACGAGTAAAGATGCTCGTTACGCGCAGCAGGACGGAAAGACCCCGAGACCTTTACTATAGTTTGGTATTGGTGTTCGGAGTGGCTTGTGTAGGATAGGTGGGAGACGTTGAAGCCCGGACGCCAGTTCGGGTGGAGTCATCGTTGAAATACCACTCTGGTCACTTTGGACATCTAACTTCGGCCCGTAATCCGGGTCAGGGACAGTGCCTGATGGGTAGTTTAACTGGGGCGGTTGCCTCCTAAAAAGTAACGGAGGCGCCCAAAGGTTCCCTCAGCCTGGTTGGCAATCAGGTGTCGAGTGTAAGTGCACAAGGGAGCTTGACTGTGAGAGAGACATCTCGAGCAGGGACGAAAGTCGGGACTAGTGATCCGGCGGTACATTGTGGAATGGCCGTCGCTCAACGGATAAAAGGTACCTCGGGGATAACAGGCTGATCTTGCCCAAGAGTCCATATCGACGGCATGGTTTGGCACCTCGATGTCGGCTCGTCGCATCCTGGGGCTGGAGTAGGTCCCAAGGGTTGGGCTGTTCGCCCATTAAAGCGGTACGCGAGCTGGGTTTAGAACGTCGTGAGACAGTTCGGTCCCTATCCGCTGCGCGCGCAGGAAATTTGAGAAGGGCTGTCCTTAGTACGAGAGGACCGGGACGGACGAACCTCTGGTGTGTCAGTTGTACTGCCAAGTGCACCGCTGATTAGCTACGTTCGGATGGGATAACCGCTGAAAGCATCTAAGCGGGAAGCTCGCTTCGAGATGAGATTTCCATACACCTTGTGTGTGAGAGGCCCCCAGCCAGACCACTGGGTTGATAGGCCGGATGTGGAAGCGAGGACTAACGACTCGTGAAGCTGACCGGTACTAATAGGCCGATAACTTACACCACACACCACCCCGCAAACGGATTCAAAAGCGTTTGCACCCAGGGGTGGTACAAAGAAACAAGACTGCTTGCGTCCACTATGTGGTTCCCAACCAACAAACCCGTTGCTTGAGGAACAAAACCACAACCAAATAACAACACCACAGATGTTGTAACCACAGTTTTCCCCACCCCCAACACACGGGTGCGTGGCGGAGCAAGGGTTACGGCGGTCATAGCGTGGGGGAAACGCCCGGTCCCATCCCGAACCCGGAAGCTAAGACCCACAGCGCCGATGGTACTGCACCCGGGAGGGTGTGGGAGAGTAGGTCACCGCCGGAACACCATTCAGGTCGAGGACCCCAACCACCAGGTTGGGGTCCTCCCGCATTTAACCCCCCTTTCCGGGCTTGACCCGGCGCTCCCGGCGGCTAGCTCCTGCTCAGATGCCCTCCGGGCGGCGCACCGGTAATTCGTGCCGCCGGCACCGTCTCTCGAAAACTTGGCCAGCGGCAATTCGCCCTCGACCACGCTGTTGCCCCCGGCTTCATTCGGCTTCGGGCACGCCGTCCCCTGACCCTTCCGCTGACTTGAGCTTCCGGCGTCTGCGCCGGCGCCAGGCGATCACTAGGCCGAGCACGACGAAGGGGACCAGCACCCAACCGCCGATGTCGAGAGCGTCACCGATTGCATTGGCCAGTGCCCCGGCCAAATAGGCGAGAACGCTGAGGCTCGCGACCCAGGCAATGGACCCCGTGATAGTCCAGAGCAGAAAATTGGGCCACGGCATCTTGGCAGCCCCTGCGGCAATGGCGCCCCAGAGCCGAACGACAATGACCCAGCGGCCGAAGAACAAGGCCTTGCCGCCGTGCCGTTCGAAGAACGACTCCAGCTGGATGATGCGATTCTCATCGGCGTGGAAGCGCTGTGCAAGTCGCAGCATGAATGGACGACCTCCCACCCGCCCAAGTACGTAGCCAATAGTGCTCCCGAGCATGGCGCCCAGGCTGCCGACGGCGATAACGGCGGCAAGGTTCAGATCTCCATGGCGCGCCGAGGCGTAGGCTCCAAGCAGTACGGCCACGGCGGGAAGCGGTACGCCGGCACACTGGGCCAGCACAATCACAAAGACGCCGAAGTAGTACGCCCAATCGTCCGCAGTCCCTGCTTCCGTCGCGACGTAGCCTGCCCAGCCGAGCGCCATGAAGCGGAGGGCAGCCAATCCGGTCATCGCTCACACCTCACTCCCGCTCCGCCGTGGTTCATCATGGCGGTCCCCGCACTGCCCGCGTTAGTTATGCGGTCGCGACCCCCGCGACGACACCGGGATGGCCCCTGTATACGCTTGTGCCCCGGGCCGCGTCAAGAGCACGCTGCGGAGACAGCGCGGCCCGGCTCGCCCTGGTTCGGGGACGACCCAACTTCCGCTGGACCACGCCCCGCGCAGCACTCCCTACGCTCCGGTCCCCGCATGGCACCACCAGTGGCCGCCTGACTGGCCAGCGATGGGTCGCGGCGCATCCGACTGGGGTTAATCGCTCGGGGGGCGTCGGGTCCTTCGACGCGGACACGGTCTTGCGTGAATTCAACGCTGCCCGCCTCCGGATGGACTGGGAGCCCAAGAGCAGCTGATCTTTCTGCGTCACAGAGTGGCTTGCCATATATGTGATTCCATAGCGGCATGTTGATACTTCCAAGCACAGAGGACTCCCTCCTGGTGCGCACGACCTTCGGCAACGAAGACGCCTGGATGGATGCGCTTTCCACTGTGCTTAGCGAGAATGACGATGGATTCCGCGCCTACGTGAAGGTCGTTGATGACATTGCCTGGGATCAGGTCGGCTGGGAACAAGTTCGCCAGGCGGCTATGGCCGGCAATGAACACGCATCGGTCCTGTTCATTGTGGACAGTGTCGCTCTTGAACCGGGGCATCCGATACAGGTCATTGATCTGAGCACGGAATCGCGCCGGCCGTTCCGATGCATTGCGCGCGAACTCTGGGGAGTCGATAACAACCTAAGCATCGCGAACATGGACTGGCAAGAGTTCGCAGATAGGACAGACGGTGGCGGTGTCTTCAGGGGTTTTGCCTGACAGTTCTTGCGGCTTCGGTGTATTGGGATAGGGCCGAAGCCCTGGGATGACCGCGGCGGATCCAGAGCCGCGAGGGGTCAGGCAACCGGCAGGCGTCCGGGAACCCGGCTGCGCCACCTCTCGAACGACACCTCGAAGGCCGCGCCCGTGCTTCGAGGCCGCGCGACCACAGCCGGCATCCGCGGATTCACATGTTCCCAACCCCTGTAGTACCCGTGCCCAAAGTGGCTACAACATGCGAAAGTCGCTGCAGAGCTCAAACCCTGCCAGGCGGGAGGGTTGGATCGCAGTCTGGACCAGACGGCATCGGGAGTAGTCCGCCAGTGTCACGGCCCCTTTGCGGCGGGCGTCCGACGACACGATGGTCTGCTTCGCTGCCGTTGCCTGGGGACGCCATGCCGGGGCTGTGCTGCTGCCGGCGGGGGTTAGGCCGTGATCGTCCATGCCCGGTTGCGTGCCGTGGTGATGCACTGCACAGTGGTGGTTTGTGGGGGTGGTGGGTCTGGTGGGGTTGTTTTGGGTGGGTTTGGGTTGTGGTGGCGGGGTTTTTGGGTGGTGGGGTGGGTGTGGGGGGTGGAGTTGCGGTGGGGGCGTGGTGGGTGTATTGTTTTCTAAGTCGCCGCGAGGGAGACCAGCGGAAATGCTGGGAACCGGAGGCGGCCAATCCCCTAAATTTCAAGACCGGATCTGGTCGGCGTTTTGTGCGCTCCGGGTTCGGGTGGGGCGGGTCGGATGGTTTGCGGGTCGCGGAAACGCTGATTTGCAAAGCGGTCCGGACTCGGGTAAGTTTGAAAAGTTGCTCCGGAGCGATCCTCGACCGAAAAGGTTGTGGTGGTGCCGGGTGTGTCTGTTGTTTGAGAACTCAATAGTGTGCCAAGTTTGTTGATACCAATTTATTGTATTGAATTGGTTGAATTTGCCGGGCCCGCCACCCCGTGGTGTGGTCTGGTGTTATTTGGCTGGTTTCAAATTTTGTGCAGCGTGTGCATCCCGTTTTCCCGGGGGCGCATGTTGTGTCTGTTTTACTTCAACGGAGAGTTTGATCCTGGCTCAGGATGAACGCTGGCGGCGTGCTTAACACATGCAAGTCGAACGATGATCCGGTGCTTGCACCGGGGATTAGTGGCGAACGGGTGAGTAACACGTGAGTAACCTGCCCTTAACTCTGGGATAAGCCTGGGAAACTGGGTCTAATACCGGATATGACTCCTCATCGCATGGTGGGGGGTGGAAAGCTTTATTGTGGTTTTGGATGGACTCGCGGCCTATCAGCTTGTTGGTGAGGTAATGGCTCACCAAGGCGACGACGGGTAGCCGGCCTGAGAGGGTGACCGGCCACACTGGGACTGAGACACGGCCCAGACTCCTACGGGAGGCAGCAGTGGGGAATATTGCACAATGGGCGCAAGCCTGATGCAGCGACGCCGCGTGAGGGATGACGGCCTTCGGGTTGTAAACCTCTTTCAGTAGGGAAGAAGCGAAAGTGACGGTACCTGCAGAAGAAGCGCCGGCTAACTACGTGCCAGCAGCCGCGGTAATACGTAGGGCGCAAGCGTTATCCGGAATTATTGGGCGTAAAGAGCTCGTAGGCGGTTTGTCGCGTCTGCCGTGAAAGTCCGGGGCTCAACTCCGGATCTGCGGTGGGTACGGGCAGACTAGAGTGATGTAGGGGAGACTGGAATTCCTGGTGTAGCGGTGAAATGCGCAGATATCAGGAGGAACACCGATGGCGAAGGCAGGTCTCTGGGCATTAACTGACGCTGAGGAGCGAAAGCATGGGGAGCGAACAGGATTAGATACCCTGGTAGTCCATGCCGTAAACGTTGGGCACTAGGTGTGGGGGACATTCCACGTTTTCCGCGCCGTAGCTAACGCATTAAGTGCCCCGCCTGGGGAGTACGGCCGCAAGGCTAAAACTCAAAGGAATTGACGGGGGCCCGCACAAGCGGCGGAGCATGCGGATTAATTCGATGCAACGCGAAGAACCTTACCAAGGCTTGACATGGGCCGGACCGGGCTGGAAACAGTCCTTCCCCTTTGGGGCCGGTTCACAGGTGGTGCATGGTTGTCGTCAGCTCGTGTCGTGAGATGTTGGGTTAAGTCCCGCAACGAGCGCAACCCTCGTTCCATGTTGCCAGCGCGTAATGGCGGGGACTCATGGGAGACTGCCGGGGTCAACTCGGAGGAAGGTGGGGACGACGTCAAATCATCATGCCCCTTATGTCTTGGGCTTCACGCATGCTACAATGGCCGGTACAAAGGGTTGCGATACTGTGAGGTGGAGCTAATCCCAAAAAGCCGGTCTCAGTTCGGATTGGGGTCTGCAACTCGACCCCATGAAGTCGGAGTCGCTAGTAATCGCAGATCAGCAACGCTGCGGTGAATACGTTCCCGGGCCTTGTACACACCGCCCGTCAAGTCACGAAAGTTGGTAACACCCGAAGCCGGTGGCCTAACCCCTTGTGGGAGGGAGCTGTCGAAGGTGGGACTGGCGATTGGGACTAAGTCGTAACAAGGTAGCCGTACCGGAAGGTGCGGCTGGATCACCTCCTTTCTAAGGAGCACCTACAACCACCCTGCCGGGCGTTATGTCCGTGTGGTGGGGTTGTCAGGAGTACGCCCGTTGCGCAGACGATTGTTCTGCGGCGGGTGCTCACGGGTGGAATATCAACAAATAGGTGCCTGGCGGCACAGGCCGGCAGCAAGTACGGATCCTCGCTCTTCTTCGGAAGTGAGGGGGTCTTGGAACGCAGGCCGGAATGAACTGCTGGGTAGTGTTTGGCACACTGTTGGGTCCTGAGACAACAGGACCATGGCCTGCGGGCCGCGGTGTCTTCCCTTCGGGGAGGGTGCGCGGGTTGCGGGGTGTGGGACTTGTGTTTCTGGTTTCCTGGCTGCACCGATCATACGGTTGGTCCCTTTTGTGGGGCTCGTGTGGGGTGTGTGGTACGGGGTTGTTGTTTGAGAACTACATAGTGGACGCGAGCATCTTTTATAAGAAGCAATTTCCAAGAATATGAACCTGGATCTGTGCTGTTGCTCCGGTGGTGCCTTTTGGTGTTGCTGTGGTGATGGTGTGGTTTCTGTGGTTCTCTCGAAAATTACTCCTTGATCTTTTGTGGTCAAGTTTTTAAGAGCACACGGTGGATGCCTTGGCATTAGGAGCCGAAGAAGGACGTAGGAATCTGCGATAAGCCTGGGGGAGTCGATAACCGGACTGTGATCCCAGGGTGTCCGAATGGGGAAACCCCGCCAGGGGCGCGAGCTGCCTGGTGACCCGCATCTGAACACATAGGGTGCGTGGAGGGAACGCGGGGAAGTGAAACATCTCAGTACCCGCAGGAAGAGAAAACAATAGTGATTCCGTCAGTAGTGGCGAGCGAACGCGGATCAGGCTAAACCGTTCCATGTGTGATAGCCGGCGGGCGTTGCATGGTCGGGGTTGTGGGACTTCCCACTCCAGCTCTGCCGGGCTGGGAAGGTGAGAGTGCTGGCATAGGTGAACGGTCTTGAAAGGCCGGCCGTAGAGGGTGTGAGCCCCGTAACCGAAATGTTGTGCACCGCCTGGTGAAGTATCCCAAGTAGCACGGGGCCCGAGAAATCCCGTGCGAATCTGTCAGGACCACCTGATAAGCCTAAATACTCCCTAATGACCGATAGCGGACCAGTACCGTGAGGGAAAGGTGAAAAGTACCCCGGGAGGGGAGTGAAACAGTACCTGAAACCGTGTGCTTACAATCCGTCGGAGCCTCCGCAGCTTGCTGTGTTGGGGTGACGGCGTGCCTTTTGAAGAATGAGCCTGCGAGTTAGTGTTACGTCGCGAGGTTAACCCGTGTGGGGAAGCCGTAGCGAAAGCGAGTCTGAATAGGGCGTTGCAGTGGCGTGATCTAGACCCGAAGCGAAGTGATCTACCCATGGCCAGGTTGAAGCGACGGTAAGACGTCGTGGAGGACCGAACCCACTTCAGTTGAAAATGGAGGGGATGAGCTGTGGGTAGGGGTGAAAGGCCAATCAAACTTCGTGATAGCTGGTTCTCCCCGAAATGCATTTAGGTGCAGCGTTGCGTGTTTCTTACCGGAGGTAGAGCTACTGGATGGCTAATGGGCCCTACAAGGTTACTGACGTCAGCCAAACTCCGAATGCCGGTAAGTGAGAGCGCAGCAGTGAGACTGTGGGGGATAAGCTTCATAGTCGAGAGGGAAACAGCCCAGACCACCAACTAAGGCCCCTAAGCGTGTGCTAAGTGGGAAAGGATGTGGAGTTGCGAAGACAACCAGGAGGTTGGCTTAGAAGCAGCCATCCTTAAAAGAGTGCGTAATAGCTCACTGGTCAAGTGATTCCGCGCCGACAATGTAGCGGGGCTCAAGTACACCGCCGAAGTTGTGGATTTCAGACATTAGCCAAGCCCTTGTGGTTGGTTCAGGCGTCTGGAGTGGTAGGGGAGCGTCGTGTGGGCAGTGAAGTCGCGGTGGAAACCAGCGGTGGAGCCTACACGAGTGAGAATGCAGGCATGAGTAGCGAAAGACGGGTGAGAAACCCGTCCGCCGGATGATCAAGGGTTCCAGGGTCAAGCTAATCTGCCCTGGGTAAGTCGGGACCTAAGGCGAGGCCGACAGGCGTAGTCGATGGACAACGGGTTGATATTCCCGTACCGGCGAAAAACCGCCCATGCTGAACAGGGGATACTAACCGCCCGAAACCTGCCCTAGCACCCTTCGGGGTGTGTGGGTTTTGGTGGAGCGCGGGACCTGATCCTGGGAGGCAAGCGTATTAACAGGTGTGACGCAGGAAGGTAGCCGAGCCGGGCGATGGTTGTCCCGGTCTAAGGATGTAGGGCGAACGGTAGGCAAATCCGCCGTTCATGATGCCTGAGATCTGACGGGACCCCCGTATGGGGGGATTCGGTGATCCTATGCTGCCGAGAAAAGCATCGACGCGAGGTTTTAGCCGCCCGTACCCCAAACCGACACAGGTGATCAGGTAGAGAATACTAAGGCGATCGAGAGAATTATGGTTAAGGAACTCGGCAAAATGCCCCCGTAACTTCGGGAGAAGGGGGGCCCCAACCTTGAACACCACTTGCTGGTGGGAGGGGATCGGGGCCGCAGAGACCAGGGGGAAGCGACTGTTTACTAAAAACACAGGTCCGTGCGAAGTCGCAAGACGATGTATACGGACTGACTCCTGCCCGGTGCTGGAAGGTTAAGAGGACCGGTTAGCCGCAAGGCGAAGCTGAGAATTTAAGCCCCAGTAAACGGCGGTGGTAACTATAACCATCCTAAGGTAGCGAAATTCCTTGTCGGGTAAGTTCCGACCTGCACGAATGGAGTAACGACTTCCCCGCTGTCTCAACCATAAACTCGGCGAAATTGCAGTACGAGTAAAGATGCTCGTTACGCGCAGCAGGACGGAAAGACCCCGAGACCTTTACTATAGTTTGGTATTGGTGTTCGGAGTGGCTTGTGTAGGATAGGTGGGAGACGTTGAAGCCCGGACGCCAGTTCGGGTGGAGTCATCGTTGAAATACCACTCTGGTCACTTTGGACATCTAACTTCGGCCCGTAATCCGGGTCAGGGACAGTGCCTGATGGGTAGTTTAACTGGGGCGGTTGCCTCCTAAAAAGTAACGGAGGCGCCCAAAGGTTCCCTCAGCCTGGTTGGCAATCAGGTGTCGAGTGTAAGTGCACAAGGGAGCTTGACTGTGAGAGAGACATCTCGAGCAGGGACGAAAGTCGGGACTAGTGATCCGGCGGTACATTGTGGAATGGCCGTCGCTCAACGGATAAAAGGTACCTCGGGGATAACAGGCTGATCTTGCCCAAGAGTCCATATCGACGGCATGGTTTGGCACCTCGATGTCGGCTCGTCGCATCCTGGGGCTGGAGTAGGTCCCAAGGGTTGGGCTGTTCGCCCATTAAAGCGGTACGCGAGCTGGGTTTAGAACGTCGTGAGACAGTTCGGTCCCTATCCGCTGCGCGCGCAGGAAATTTGAGAAGGGCTGTCCTTAGTACGAGAGGACCGGGACGGACGAACCTCTGGTGTGTCAGTTGTACTGCCAAGTGCACCGCTGATTAGCTACGTTCGGATGGGATAACCGCTGAAAGCATCTAAGCGGGAAGCTCGCTTCGAGATGAGATTTCCATACACCTTGTGTGTGAGAGGCCCCCAGCCAGACCACTGGGTTGATAGGCCGGATGTGGAAGCGAGGACTAACGACTCGTGAAGCTGACCGGTACTAATAGGCCGATAACTTACACCACACACCACCCCGCAAACCCACCTTCAAAAGGGGTTTGCACCCAGGGGTGGTACAAAGAAACAAGACTGCTTGCGTCCACTATGTGGTTCCCAACCAACAAACCCGCTACCGCGGCACGTTGCACAGGAACCGACAACAAAATAACAACACCACACCTGCGGCCACACGCCGCAGCGAACATGTTGTAACCACTAGTTTTCCCCCACACCCAACACACGGGTGCGTGGCGGAGCAAGGGTTACGGCGGTCATAGCGTGGGGGAAACGCCCGGTCCCATCCCGAACCCGGAAGCTAAGACCCACAGCGCCGATGGTACTGCACCCGGGAGGGTGTGGGAGAGTAGGTCACCGCCGGAACACCATTAACGGTCGAGGACCCCAACCACCAGGTTGGGGTCCTCCCGCATTTAACCCCCCTTTCCGGGCTCGGGCCCGTGGCTCCCGACGGCCCGGCCCCGGGGACCGGCCCCCGCCAGACCCGGGCATACGTGCCCAGTCAGGCCCGGGTTAGGGCCGGCGAGAACATCGGTCACAGGGCCCGCCACGAGCGCTTCGCGGGTCCCGCGCAGCAGGCAGTGGCATCCATAGCGCGCGCCGGCGTCGTGTCTGCAGACACACAGTCGCGGCCGACCAGGACCCTGGGGCCGGTCCCCAACTGGCAGCCCCCGGCTGGCTATCCGGCGGCGGAAAGTCCGCCGGTGGGGACCTCGGCGGATCCCGCGGAAGCGGCGGCGACGAGGGGGCTTCCGCTCTCGGCGCAATTTGACCGCGATCGGCGCCGATTCCAGTGATTTTCTCCAAAAAAGGCCGAAAACACGCGGAATTTGCCACCTCTGAGGCGCCAAGCTGGTAAGTTTTCGAACAGTGGTTTGTACGCATGCCGTGTGCAGGCTCCAAAAATCGTGACCGTCCAGGAGGACATAAATGGCTAAGAACCGTAGTGAACTTGTTGCAGAGGTAGCAGGCAAGGCCGGCACCAGCCAGGCAGCAGTCAACTCCGTGCTCGACGCACTGTTCGAGGTCTTCGAGACCTCCGTCGCCGCGGGCGAGAAGATCACCATCCCGGGCTGGCTCGCCGTCGAGCGCACCGACCGTGCAGCTCGCACCGGCCGCAACCCGCAGACCGGCGAGACCATCCAGATTGCCGCTGGCCACAGCGTCAAGCTGACCGCCGGCTCCAAGCTGAAGGCTGCAGTCGCCAAGAAGAAGTAGTCTTCTTCGCGGGCTTGAAAGGAGCGGCAACCCTCGGGTTGCCGCTCCTTTTGCGTCCCCGGCCCCCGGAGGCCCAACCGCCGGGACCGATTCGCCGCGCAAGGCGGCGTAGCGGACAATGGAGGTGTGCCTTCCGCAGTAAATCCCACGCCCACAACCGCAGCGCCCGTTCCCCCCGGGGACGCACGCGGCCCTGGCTCCGGTCCCGCCGGGATTGCCCGGCCTTGGCTGATCGCAGGCCTTGGCGCGTTGTTTATTGGTCTGGTAGCGGCACTCATCTTCTCCGGCGCAGCAGCCGCCCGCGAGGTCTCAGATCCCGGCGCACTCGTGCGCTGGGGGCTTCCGGTGAGCAAAGCGATCCACAACGTCGCCGTAGCCACCGTGATCGGCGGCCTCATCTTCGCCGTCGGCATCCTCCCGCAGAACAGGAGCGGCTCCCGGTCCAAGGAACAGGACGCCCCCGAACATCCGGCCTTCACCCGGGCACTTGCCGTGGCAGCGGCCGCCGGCGCTGTCTGGACGCTCTCCGCGATCACCGTGCTGGTCCTGGGCTACGCGGACATTGCAGGGCAGGGCATCTCCGGGGACCCGGAATTCACCCGCTCCCTCGTGTACTTCATGACGGACATCGAAACCGGACGCGCGTGGCTGGCTGTCGTGATCATCGCCGCCGTCGTTACCACCGCCCTGTTCGGCGTGCGGTCCCGCGGAGGCCTGGCACTGACGCTGGTCCTTTCGCTGATCGGGCTGGTCCCCGCCGCCCTGATCGGACACTCCTCAAGCTCCAGCGACCACGAGGGCGCCATCAACTCGCTCGGCCTGCACCTGGTCGGCGTATCGGCCTGGGTGGGCGGCATCATCATGCTCGCAGTCCTCTCCGGTGTCCTGGAAGGCACACGCGCCGGCGGCCGCACCTCAGGCGCGGCCCCGGGGACCGCAGACATCACCGAGCCAACCCTGCGCAGGTTCTCATCGCTGGCCGGCTTTGCCTTCGCCCTGGTCTTCGCCTCAGGCGTGATCAACGCCAGCATCCGCCTCACCAATTGGGCAGACCTCTTCGGCTCGGCCTACGGGCAACTCATCCTCGCCAAGACGGCAGCGGTCCTGGTGCTGGGCGGCATCGGGCTCATGCACCGCCGCTGGGTCATCCCGCAGCTGGGCAACCGCGCCATGGGCAGGTCCGCGCGCCGGGTGCTGTGGCAGCTGGTGATCGTGGAGCTGATCATCATGGGAGCGACGTCCGGGATCGCCGTCGCGCTGGGGCGCTCGGCCCCGCCGCAGCCCACCACTTTCGCCCCCGACGCTTCGCCGGCCTTCATCCTCTCCGGCTATGAGCTGCCGCCGGAACTGACCCCGGACCGGTGGCTCACGGAGTGGCGGCTCGACTGGCTCTGGATCGCCGTCGCCGTATTCGCCCTGGTGTCCTACCTCCTCGGCGTACGAAGGGTGCTGAAGCGGGGCGACTCGTGGCCCTGGTTCCGGACGGTCAACTGGGTGATCGGACTCGTGGTCCTCACCTACGTGACGTCGGGGCCGCCGTCGGTCTATGGCAGGGTACTGTTCTCGGCGCACATGGTGGACCACATGGCCCTGACGATGGTGGCCCCCATCTTCCTGGTCCTCGGCGCCCCCGTGACGCTGGCACTGCGGGCGCTCACACCGCGGCGTGACAGCTCCCGCGGCCCGCGAGAGTGGCTCATGATCTTCATCCACTCCAAGTTCTCGCAACTGGTCACCCACCCGCTGTTCGCTGCCGCCAACTTCGCCGGTTCCATTGTGCTCTTCTACTACTCGGACGCGTTCGGCTACGCGATGCGGGACCACGTGGGCCACGAACTCATGAACCTGCACTTCGCCCTCACCGGCTACATCTTTGTGCTCACCATGATCGGCACCGATCCGTTGCCGCGCCGCGCACCGTACCCCATGCGGCTGCTGCTCCTGTTGGCCACCATGGGCTTCCACGCGTTTTTCGGCGTCGCCATCATGGGCGGCACGGGGCTGTTGGCCGCCGACTACTTCGGCAACCTCGGCCGGACCTGGGGTCCTTCGGCCCTGCTGGACCAGCAGATGGGCGGCGCGGTGGCCTGGGGCATCGGGGAAGTGCCCACGCTGCTGGTGGCGATCGGTGTCGCCGTTCAGTGGTCCCGCTCCGACGCGCGCGAGTCCAAACGCACCGACCGGGCGGCGGACAGGAATAACGACGCCGATCTCACCGCTTACAACGATATGTTTGCCAAGCTGGCCGAGCGCGACGCCAGGCTTGCCGAACGCAATTCAAAGCTGGAAGGACGCTCATGACCGAAACCGTACGCACCCACCTCCGGGTCCGGGCCTCCGAACTGGTGGGCCGCAACTGGCTGAACACCGGTGGCAAGTCCCTGGACCTTGAATCCCTGCGCGGCAAGATCGTGCTGTTGGACTTCTGGACGTTCTGCTGCATCAACTGCCTGCACGTCCTGGACGAACTCCGCCCGCTCGAGCAGCAGTACTCGGATGTCCTCGTGACGGTCGGCGTGCATTCGCCCAAGTTCGAGCACGAGGCCGATCCCGTGGCGCTGGCGGCCGCCGTCGAACGCTACGAGATCCGCCACCCTGTCCTCGACGACCCCGAACTGGACACCTGGAAGGCCTATACGGCCCGGGCCTGGCCGACCCTGGTGGTCATCGATCCGGAGGGCTACATCGTGGCGCACCTCTCCGGTGAAGGCCACGCGGACGGGCTCGCCGTGCTGATCCCCGAATTGATCGCCGAACACGAGGCCAGGGGCACCCTGCACCGGGGCGACGGACCCTATGTGGCGCCGGAACCGACGTCGGGTACGCTGCGCTTCCCGGGCAAGGCCCTCTTCCTGCCCGCCGGCCGCGGCGTCGGTAGCGCTGGCGACGGCTCGTGGCTGGTGACCGACACCGGCCATCACCGGCTCGTGGAACTCTCCACCGACTTTACGACCGTGCTGGCCACGTACGGCTCCGGTGAAAAGGGCCACGCCGACGGCAACGCCGCCACCGCCCGGTTCAATGAACCGCAGGGCCTGGTGCTGCTCCCGGAGGACGTCGCCGCGGAGACAGGCTACGACGTCGTCATTGCCGACTCCGTGAATCACCGGCTCCGCGGGCTGTCCCTCGCGGACGGAACCGTCCGGACGCTGGCCGGAAACGGCGTACAGCGGCTGCTGGAAACCGGCCCGGCCCGCGTGGACGAGGAAGGCGCCGCGTACGGTACCCGGCTCGAGGCAGACCCGCTCGCGGTGTCCCTGAGTTCGCCGTGGGACGTCGTCTGGTCCAGCAAGCTCAACGCCGTGGTGGTGGCGATGGCGGGAGTGCACCAGATCTTCAGCTTCGAGCCGACCTCCGGCGCCGTGAAGATCATCGCCGGCAACGGCCTCGAAGGACTCCTGGACGGCCCGGCCGCTGAAGCCTGGTTCGCCCAGTCCTCCGGCCTCGCCGAAGACGCCGACGGCAGCATCTGGGTGGCTGACTCAGAGACCTCCGCACTGCGCAAGCTCGTGATTGATGACGCCGGCAGCATCACCGTCGAGTCGGCGGTGGGCAAGGGCCTGTTCGACTTCGGCTTCCGCGACGGCCCCGCCGCGGAGGCGCGGCTGCAGCACCCGCTCGGCGTCACGGTGCTCCCTGACGGTTCGGTGGCCATCGCGGACACGTACAACGGCGCAGTCCGCCGCTACGACCCCGCAACGGGCACGGTCTCCACGCTGGCCCGCGGACTCTCCGAGCCCTCGGACGTGATTGTGGACCACACCCAGGTCGCCGGATCCGAGCCGTTGCTGGTGGTGGTCGAGGCCAACAAGCACCAGCTCGTGTACGTGCCCATCCCGAAGGAAGCCCAGCAGGTGGACGAGGGTGCGGCGCAGACCCACCGGCCCAAGAGCCCCGTGGCTCCCGGGCCGCTCGAACTGGCGGTCCGCTTCACGGCGCCCACCGGGCAGAAGCTGGACGACCGCTGGGGCGATCCCACCCAGTTGAAGATCTCGTCCACACCCCCGGAACTGCTGGTCTCCGGCGGCGGGACGTCCGTGGGGCTCCTGCGCACCCTGGAGCTATCCTCCGACGTTCCCGAGGGCGTCCTGCACATCACCGCCCGCGCGGCGGCGTGCGACGGACCCGCAGACGCCGACGGCGAGATCCCGGACCATGCGGCCTGCCACCTCTACCAGCAGGACTGGGGAATCCCCGTGCTCCTGCAGGCCGACGGCGACACCGAGCTGGTCCTGGACCTGCGCGGGATGGACTGAGCCGCTGCGCCAAGGCTGATCAAAAGGCTGCCGTCCGTGACCTGGTGTCACGGACGGCAGCCTTTTGGCTTTCTTCGGGCCCCCGGGCCGCGGAATCCCGGCGCCGGTGGACACCCGGGGCTCAAAGTCTGCCCTGCGTGACGCGGAATTATCCACATACGACTGCCGGCCGGTCGCGGCGCCTGTTTGGCAGGGCGAATCATGAGCTCATGGATGTCTTCACGGCTTTGACCATCTGCGGAGGAGCGGCCCGGCGGCCGTCCCTCGCCGGCTTGGGCATTGACGACGCCGCATTGCGGCGGGCGGTGCGAGCCGGCGTCGTGCAGCCGTGCCGCGGACTGTACGCACTTCCGACGGCGGAGCCCGACTATGTCGCGCTGCTGCAGCACAGGCAGTTGCTTACATGCGTGAGCGCCGCGCCCTTCTATGGGCTTTGGGCCCTGGAGCAGACCGGGGCCCGGCACGTCTACCACCGGCGTGGAAACGGCGCAGCCGGAGGACCGGGACACGGTGGACTGCTGCTTGCGCCGCATCCGCACCGGCCGGTTGCGGCCCTGGGCGACGTCCTCATACATGCGCTGCGGTGCCTGCCGTTCCGCGAGTCCCTGGTGATGGTTGAGTGTGCCGTCGGCAGGGGCGATATGACGCTGGATTTCCTACGACGGCGACTGCCGGGGGCGCGCAACGGGCGGGCCCGGGAGGTCCTCACCTGGGTGGACCTGGGCGCGGAATCCCTGCTGGAGACCCTGGCGCGAACGTACTTCCGACAAGCCGGAATCAGGGTGGAGACGCAGGTGCACGTCGAGGGCGTCGGCCACGTGGATCTGCTGCTGGAGGGCAGGCTAATCGTGGAGCTCGACGGCCGTCATCACGGAGAATGGGCTCAGGTGAAGAAGGACCAGCGCCGCAACAACCGCTCCGTGGTCCGGGGCTACGCAGTGCTCCGCTACTACTATGCCGACGTCGTTCACTATCCGGCGGCGATGGTCGCCGAGGTTCTGGCCGTTCTTGCCCGGGTGAAGGCGCCATAGGTGTCACGGTCTGCAGCTTTTCGGGCACCGGGAGAGAAAGGATCCGCAGTTTCTTGGGGAGCCGGGGACACGAGGGGCTCAAAGTCTGCCCCGCGTGACGGGCAACGGTGCAGCCGCGGAATCCCTTGGGTGCTAGTAGTCCAGCTGTGGCGTGAGTTTGACGGTGTCGCCGTCGATGTCCAGCCGGGTCGTGAAGCTGAAATCGTGGACGGAGTCGATGTCGGACACGGCGCCCGAGAACAGGTCCTGTTGGCGGGCCTTGATCCGGGCCTTGCCGTCGAGGGGCGCCACCACCCAGCGGCCGCCGAACGGCTCGATGCTGACGCTCGGGTAGTCCGTGATGCTCCAGTCGATGGTCCCGTCCATCACGCGGTTGTTGGTGGCATGGTAGAAGGGGCAGTTGGGCTGCAGCTTCTGCTGCTGGTCGGCCTCGTCGGCGCAGGAGTCCAGGAACTCCTTGACCTTGCTGCTCACAGCTTCCTTCAGGGCGCCCGTGGCCTCGGTCAGCAGGTTCAGCGAGGCCGGACGCGCGTCCCCGCCCGACACGGTGGCGCGGGTGGCCGGGGCGGAGAAGTACTGGCCGTTCAGGGTCGCCTCATACTCGCCGGGGTAGAAGACGGCGAAGGAGTTGCGGCCGTTGGGCATGTTCACCGGTACCCCGTTGAGGGTGGCCTCGCTGGAGTTGACCACGGTGACGTCCAGGACGGGCAGCTCAGAGGGGACGAAAGACCATTTGTGGAAGAACAGCCACTCGGTGCCGGAGCGTTCCAACAAGAACTCGGTCCGCAACGGGTTGCCGTCGATGGTGTAGTCCATGGGCACCATGACCTGGTTGGAGCCGCGCTCTTCCGCGGCGCCAAGCTTGACGTCGGAGATGCGGGCCGCCGCCGTTTGCAGGGCCGTGCCGTCGAGCATCGCCGGGTTGCTTTGTGGCACGGAGGCACGCAACAGGCCCAGCGCCTTTTCGCCATCGCCCTTTTGCAGGGCACTCAAATATTCGCGGACTGGTTGCTGGGGCCCGGCAAGGGAGTCGTTCACCAGGTTGATCGACACGATGGCCCCGGCGACGGCAAGCATCAGTCCGAGCAGCCACACTGCCGCGATTTTGACCAACGCCTGACTCATCTGCACCATTCTTACGTTACCTGTACCCCACAGGAATCCCGGTGTCACGGTCCGCATCTGTGACGCGGAGCATGGCTGAAGGCCGCCCGGGCCGGCTGGCCGGGAGCGTTCGGTTGGATGCCGCCGCGGTGATCCCTAGCGGCGGCGGCGCTTGGAGGACGTGCCGAAGACGCCGCGGAGCAGCTCCCTGCCAAGCTGGGTCCCCAGCGAGCGGGCCATGCTCTGGAGGCCACCGCCGAGGGCCCCCGCGAGGTCGCCGCCGATGCCCCCGCCACCGCCGGCCTGCGGCTGCGCCGGCCGGGGGGCGCGCCGCTCGGGCACGTTGTCATTGTCGGGCATCCTGGGCGCCGGCGCGGGGCGGCTGCTGGGTCGGCCAAGGATTTCTTCCTCGATCCGTCGGGCTTCGGCGTCGATGGCGCTGGGGTCCAAACCGCCGCCCTGGGCTCGGTCCGGGGCTCCGCCCTGGTGTGCGGTCCCGGCGGCCGGTCCGGTGGGGGCAGCACCTGTGTAGTCACCGCCTTCGGCGGCGATCTTCTCGTAGGCCGAGATGTTGTCGACGGCGGTGCCGTACTTGGGCAGCAGGGCCGAGGCTGCGACGGTACTGGAGATCAGCTCGTCGGAGCTGGGACCCATCACGGACTCCGGAGCACGGAGCCGGGTCAGCGCCACGGGGGTCGGCGCGCCGTTCTCATTCAGAACCGTGATGACGGCCTCGCCGATGCCGGCGGTGGTGAGGGTCTCCTCGAGGTCGTAGTCGCTGCTCGGGAAGGTGGAAACGGTGGCCCTGAGGGCCTTGGCGTCCTCCGGGGTGTAGGCGCGGAGGGCGTGCTGCACCCGGTTTGCCAGCTGGCCGAGGACGTCGGCAGGGACGTCCTTGGGGGTCTGCGTCACGAAGAAGATTCCGACTCCTTTGGACCGGATGAGCCGGACGGTGGTGGTGATCGCATCAAGGAAGGCTTTCGAGGCGCCGTTGAACAGCAGGTGCGCCTCATCGAGAAAGAAGACGAGCTTGGGCTTGTCAAGGTCCCCGGCCTCGGGCAGGTCCTCGAAGAGGTCGGCGAGCAGCCACATGAGGAACGTCGAGAAGAGCATGGGCTTGGTCTGCAGGGTCGGAAGCTCCAGGCAGCTCACCACGCCGCGGCCGTCCGGCGCGGTCCGCAGCAGTTCGGCGGTGTCGAACTCGGGTTCGCCGAAGAACTTCTCCATGCCCTGCGCCTCGAGCGTGATCAGTTCGCGCAGGATCACGCCGGCGGTGGCCTTGGAGAGGCCGCCGAGTTCCTCAAGCTCGTCCTTGCCCTCGGCCGAGGTCAGGAACTGGATCACGGCCCGCAGGTCCTTGAGGTCGATCAGCTCAAGGTTTTTCTTGTCCGCGAAATGGAAGACGAGCTGCAGGCTCGATTCCTGGGTCTCGTTCAGGTCCATGACGCGGGAGAGCAGGATGGGACCGAAGGAGGTGATGGTGGCGCGGACCGGTATGCCGTTGCCGTCGCCGCCGAGCGCAAGGAATTCCACCGGGAAAGTCTTGCCGGCCCACACCTGGCCGAGGCTCTCCGTGCGGGCGAGGAGCTTTTCGCTGCCCGTGGCCGCAGTGGCCAGACCGGAGAGGTCACCCTTGATGTCGGCCAGGAACACGGGCACACCCGCGGTGGAGAGCTGTTCGGCGATCATGTGCAGCGTGACGGTCTTGCCCGTGCCCGTCGCCCCCGCCACGAGGCCGTGCCGGTTCATCATCGCGAGCGGCAACCGGACCGGCGCCTCCTTGCGGAGCTCGCCGTCGACGATCGCCGCGCCGAGCTCGATCGTCGGGCCCTCCAGGGTATAGCCCTGGACGATCGTGGCAACTTTGTCTGCAGTGGATTTGATGGCCATGCGGTTAGCTTAGCCGGGCCCGGGGTTCCCGGACCCGGCCGGGACAAGCCTATTCGGCGAGGGCCTTGAGGACCTCCTTGGCCACATCCTCGCTGGACTGCGGGTTCTGTCCGGTGATGAGGTTTCCGTCCCGCACAACATGCGACGTCCAGGCCGCGCCGTTCTCCACTACCGCGCCCTTCTCCGTCAGGACGTCCTCCACGAACCACGGCGTATTGGGTCCCGTGCCGCCGCCCAGCTCCTCCTCATTGGTGAAGACGGTCAGGCGCCGTCCGGCGAAGGTGAACGCGCCGTCGTCGTCCGTGGCGCTCAGCAGCCCGGCCGGGCCGTGGCAGAACGGCGCGATGATCTTGGCGGCCGCGTTGGCGCCGGAGAGGATACTGCCGAGGTCGGCATCCCGGTACAGATCGGCCATGGGCCCGTGGCCACCCGGCATGACGACGGCGTCATAGTCGGCGACGTCGACGCCGCCCAGCACCAGCGGGGCGGAGAGCTCGGCGTCGATCGACTCAAGGTATTTCCGGAAACCGTCGGCACGGTCCTGGCCGCCCGCGGACTCGGCCGCGAGGCTGACCTCATCCACCGTGGGCTTCCGGCCTCCGGGGGTGGCGATGTGCACGGTGTGACCCGCGTCGAGGAGGGTCTGGTGGGAGACGACGAGTTCCTCGGCCCAGTAGCCGGTGGGGTGTTCGGTGCCGTCGCGCATGGTGAGGGAATTTGCGGCCGAGACGACCATCAGGATGTTAGCCATGGTGTTGTTCCTGTTCTGCCGGCAGGGGCCGGCGGGTGGTGGAAGGGGTTAGCGGGCTGCTTGGAGTTCCGCGAAGGTGGCATCGTCGAGCACGACGCCGGCCGCCGCGAGGTTTTCTTCCAGGTGCTTCATGGAGCCGGTGCCGGGGATGGGCATTATGACGGGGGAGCGGCGCAGCAGCCAGGCCAGCGCGACCTGGGAGGTGGTGGCGCCGAGCCGCGTGGCGGCCGCGTCCAGCGGACCGCCCGGCCGGGCGAGTTCGCCGGCGGCGATGGGCGCCCATGGAATGAAGCCGATACCGTTCTCCTCGGCGTACTCGAGGACGTCCTCGGAGCTGCGGTCGGTGAGGTTGTACCGGTTTTGCACCGTGGAGACCGTGAAGTACTTCCCGGCTTCCTCCAACTCCTCCACGCTGACCTGAGACAGGCCGAGGGCCTTGACCTTGCCTTCCTTTTGCAGATCGCGAAGCACGGTGAACTGCTCCTCGCGGTCCACTTTGGGATCGATCCGGTGCAGCTGCAGGAGGTCCAGGGCATCGACCTTGAGCTTGCGCAGGCTCAACTCCGTCTGCTGGCGCAGGTATTCGGGCCGGCCGACCGGAACCCACACGTTGGGTCCGGTGCGCGCGAACCCCACCTTTGTGGCGATCTTGAGGCCGTCCCGGTAGGGGTGCAGCGCCTCGGCGAGGATTTCCTCGCTGACGTTGGGACCGTATGAGTCGGCGGTGTCAATGAAGTCGATGCCAAGCTCCACGGCACGGCGTACGACGGCGACCGCGGCCGCGCGGTCCGCCGGCTCGCCCCAGACGCCGTCGCCGGTGATCCGCATGGCGCCAAAGCCCAGCCGGTGGACGGTTCCGAGGTCCTGCAGGGCGATCGTGGCGGATGGTTCGGGATGTTGTGAATTGTCGGGGCTCATAGGTACGGGAACCTCCTCAGCCTGCTGACTATTCCAAGGGTTCCCGACCGGACGGTCCCGGCCCGGGTGATGCGGGGCCCTGCGCAGCGCCCGGCCGGTTCGAAGATATCTGCCCTGCAGGGTTACGCTACCGATTGGAATTTATGCTTTAGACTGTGGCATGCCCAACTCGCTCACGCGCATCGTACTGGCCATCGTTGTGACCCTAGGCCTTGTCTCCATGGGTGGAAGCCCGGCCTCGGCCGCCACTTCCCCGGGGCCGGGGATCGACGTGTCCTGGCCGCAGTGCGGCAAGGTCCTGCCCAAGCAGCCCATGTTCGCGATTGTCGGCGTCAACAACGGCCTTGCCAACACGACGAACCCCTGCCTGGCGAGCCAGCTGGCCTGGGCGAAGACCGCCAAGTCGCCCGCGGCAACGTCGCAGCCGAGGGTGGCCCTGTACGTCAACACCGCCAACCCCGGCCGACAGGGGTCCTGGTGGCCCACATCGAACACCTACAACGGGGTGAAGGTCACCAACCCTTACGGCAACTGCGCCTTGGGGTCGTTCAAAGCCTGCTCCTACATGTACGGGTGGGCCAAGGCCTCCGACGACGCCAGGCGCCGCGGGGTCAGCAGCCCGCAGTCCTACCTCTGGTGGCTGGATGTGGAAACGGAAAACACCTGGCAGACAGACAAAGCCGCCAACGTCGCCGTCCTGGAAGGTATGACCGCCTATTTCAAGCGGATCGGCGCCCGGGTGGGCCTCTACTCCACGGGTTACCAGTGGGCGCAGATCGCCGGAACCGTGAAGTCGACCAGCCCGCTGGCAGGATTGCCAAGCTGGCTGGCCGGTGCCGCATCGGCGTCCCGCGCCAAGTCAAACTGCGCCTTGCCCGGACTCACGCCGCGCAGCCGCGTCTCCATGACGCAGTACATTTCCGGCGGCCTGGACTACAACTACTCCTGCGGCTGAGCCGCCTGCAGAAATATCCCGGGGGCCGCCGTCGTTGACCCCAGTGTGCCCGCGCCGGAAACCCGGTGCCGCCCGGGACCGCAGTCCACACTCCGGCCCGCACACTGCTCCGCTACGAAAGGCCGGCTTTTCCGTGACTGTTCCGCTTTCCATTCTTGATCTCGCTACCATTGGCCCGGGCCAGACGGCGGCGGAGAGCTTCGCCGGCAGCGTGGCCATGGCGCAGCTCGCCGAGGACCGGGGCTACCGGCGGATCTGGTACGCCGAGCACCACAACATGTCCGCGATCGCCTCGTCCGCCACGAGCGTGCTGATCGCCCACGTCGCGGCCCACACCTCCAGCATCCGCCTCGGCGCCGGCGGCGTGATGCTGCCCAACCACTCGCCGCTGACCATCGCGGAACAGTTCGGCACGCTCGAGACCCTGCACCCGGGCAGGATCGACCTCGGCCTGGGCCGGGCGCCGGGCAGCGACCAGAACACCATGCGAGCCCTGCGCCGCGATCCGATGTCGGCAGACAGCTTCCCGCAGGACGTCCTGGAGCTCCAGGGCTACCTGACCGGCCCCACCCGCATCCAGGGCGTAGAGGCCACCCCGGGCAAGGGCACCAACGTGCCGCTGTACATCCTGGGTTCCTCCCTGTTCGGCGCCAGGCTGGCCGCGCAGCTGGGCCTGCCCTACGCGTTCGCGTCACACTTCGCGCCCAACGCGCTGCAGGATGCGGTTGCCGTCTACCGCCGCGAGTTCCGGCCCTCCGCGCAGCTCGACGCCCCGCACGTGATCGCCGGAGTCAACGTCATTGCCGCGGACTCGGCCGCCGAGGCGCAGGCGATGTTCCAGGCCACCAAGCGGGCCAGGGTCTCCCTGTTCTTCGGCAATGGCCGCGTGTTCAGCGACGACGAGGCGGACATGATCCTGGACTCGCCCCAGGGCCAGCACATGGCTCAGATGATGAAGTACTCTGCTGTTGGCACCCCCGATGCCGTCCTGGCGTACCTGGAGGAGTTCACGGCGCACGCCGACGCCGACGAACTGATCGTGGCGCACCAGAGCACCGGCACCGAAGCCCGGCTCCGTTCCGTGGAACTCCTGGCCGACGCGGCCCGGCTCGTGCGGGCATAAGGCCCCGGAGTCTTCCCGGGCTACAGTTCCCGGCGGGCGCCCTCGGACGCGGTGACGGGGAAAATATGCGGGGCCGTGTACCCGGCCCGGGCGAAGTCGCGGGCGACGCCCGCGGCCACCGCCGCGGCGTCGTCGTTGCGGACCAAAGCGATGGCGGCGCCACCGAAACCGCCGCCGGTCATCCGCGCGCCGATGGCGCCCATTTCCTGCGCGCGGGCCACGGCGAGGTCGAGCTCCGGGGTGGAAATCTCGAAGTCGTCGCGCATGGACAGATGCGATTCGTTGAGGAACCGCCCGATCGCGGCGGCGCCGGAGGTCCGCAGTGCCGTTACGGTGTCCAGCACGCGCTGGTTTTCCGTGATGATGTGGCGGACCCGGCAGTAGGTCTGTCCGTCGAGCTGTGCTGCGGCGCGGGGGAGATCGGCCGGGCCCAGCGCCCGCAGGCTTCCGACGCCCAGGCGGCGGGCGCCGTCCTCGCAGGAACGACGGCGGCTGGCATAGCCGCCGTCGGCATGCGAATGGCTGGTGCGGGTATCGATCACGAGCAGCCCCACGCCCGCGCCGGCGAAGCCGAGGGCAACCGCCTCGGTCGTCAGGTTCTGGCAGTCGAGCAGGATGCCATGATCGGGCTCGCCCAGGAGCGATGCCGACTGGTCCATGATGCCGGTGGGCGCGCCGACCACCCTGTTCTCGGCCAGCTGGCCGATCCGGGCCAGTTCCGGCCTGCCCATCCCCAAGTCCCAGAGATCGTTCAGGGCCAGGGCCACCGCGCATTCGACGGCGGCAGAGGAGGACAGCCCGGCACCGGCCGGGACATCCGAGGTCAGCGCCAGGTCCAGGCCGGACAGCCGGGACGGGACGCCGGAACCGGCCTCGGAACCGGCTGCGGAACCGGCGCCGCCGGCCGCCGCCCGGGACATCGCCCAGGCCACGCCGAGGGGGTACGCGGCCCAGCCGGTGAGGGCATCCGGGTCAAGGTGGTCGAGGCTTACCTCTATGACGCCGGGGAAGGAGCTGCTGGTGACCCGGAGCAGACGGTCTGCGCGGACGCGGGCCGCCACCGTGGTGCGCTTGTCGATAGCGATCGGAAACGCGAAGCCCTCGTTGTAGTCCGTGTGCTCGCCGATCAGGTTGACCCGCCCGGGCGCCGACCACAAACCGTCCGGCGCCCCACCGAACTGACTGGAAAAGTACCCACTTTCCCGTTCAAGGACCTCATTCATGGCCGGGGAGATTCCTGTTCTGTTGCTGGGAGTTCTGTGCGGATTGGCTCGAGCCCTGACGCACGCGGTGGCGGCGATGCTTTTTCCATGGCCTCGCGGAGCCGTGCGGCGGCCGTTTCCGGCGGGATGTCCGCGATGAATGCGCCCATCGCGGCCTCCGACCCTGCCAGGTACTTGAGCTTGTCCTCCTCCCGGCGGGGCGAGGTCAGCTGCAGCATGAGCCGGATGTCGTCCCGGTGGGCGTGGACGGGAGCCTGGTGCCAGGCCGAAATGTACGGAGTGGGGGTGTCATAGAGGGCATCGACGCCACGCAGGAGCTGGCGGTACAGCAGGGAGAACTCATCGCGTTCCTCGTCCGTCGTGGCGGCGAGGTCCGGGACGTGCCGGTGCGGGAGGATGTGAACTTCCAGCGGCCAGCGCGCGGCAAACGGGACAAACGCCGTCCAGTGCTCGCCCTGGAGCAGCACCCGCTCGGATTTCTGCTCGAAGCTGAGGATGTCCTCGAACAGCGAACCGCCGTAGTTCTCGATCGTGCGGACCAGCTGGGCCGTGCGGGGCGTGATGTACGGGTAGGCGTAGATCTGTCCGTGCGGGTGGTGCAGGGTCACGCCGATCGCTTCGCCGCGGTTCTCGAACGGAAAAACCTGTTCGACGCCGGGCAGTGCGGACAGCGCGGCCGTCCGGTCTGCCCAGGCTTCCACCACCGTGCGCATCCGGGACAGGGGCAGTCCCGCCAGGGAGCCGGTGTGTTCCGGGGAGAAGCACACCACTTCGCACCGGCCCACGGACTGCCGGCTGCGCCCCAGCCCCACCCGGGCAAGGTCATCCAGGCCTTCCGGCGCCGCGGCCCCCGCCAGGTCCGGCCCGAAGGACGGGGACTTGTTTTCGAAGACTGCGACGTCGTAAAGGCTCGGTATTTCCGAGGGATTCTCCGGCGACGCCGGGGCCAGCGGGTCCAGGTGCGAGGGCGGCAGAACCACCCGGTTCTGCCGGGCGGCCGCGATCGAGATCCACTCCCCGGTCAGGACGTCCTGGCGCATGGTGGCGGTGGGCGGCCGGACCGCCGGCGCGCGGAGATCCTCGCCCCGGTGCGGGGGCAGGACGGTATCGGCATCATCGAAGTAGATGATGTCCCGGCCGTCGGAGAGCTTGTAGGAGCGTTTCGTAATCTGGCCCATGCTAGGGGTTCCTCACGGGGTGAGCGCTGTTTGCGGCTGGATCGGCGGCCGGAGCGGCCGCGGTGACACGGCGGACGGCCAGGAGCAGCCCGTGTTCCGGGTTCAGGACCGGCATGGGGAGCCCGGATTCGGCCAGGAAACGTCCCGAGGCCTCGATGCCGCCCACAAGCCACGCCGGTGGCGCCGCCTGCAGGAACGCCCGCCGGTCATCGGCCGCGGGGTAGACCGCTTCCACCCGGTACGCGGCGTCCGGGAGAAGTCCCGGCAGGCAGACCCGCCCCGGGACTTCGGCGAACGACGTCGCCACGGACACCAGGGCGTAGAGGGCCTCGCCGCCGTCGCGGGACACGACGCCGTGCAGCCGGAGGGCCGGATCGGGCTCGTCGGCCCGCACCATGCGCCCGCTGTGCAGGAGCGGCCGGTACTGCTTGAACAGCGCAATGGCCCCGGCAAGCTCGGTCCGTTCGGCAGCGGCGAGACGCCGGACGTCCCATTCGAGGCCGAAGTGGCCGAACATCGCGGTGATCGCCCGGAACGAGAGGTCATGTGTTCGCGCGGTGGTGTGGCTCGTGGTGGGGCCGATGTGCGATCCGACGAGCTCCGGCGGCACCACCACGCCGGTCCAGCGCTGGATGGTCTGCCGTTCCAGGGCATCGTTGCAGTCCGAGGCCCAGATCCGGTCGGTGCGTTCCAGGATGCCGAGATCCACGCGGGCGCCCCCGGAGGAGCAACTTTCAATCTCGACGCTGGGGTGGGCCTTGCGGAGCTCGTCGAGGAGCCGGTAGGCGGCCAGTGTCTGGGCGTGAACGGACGGGCGGCCGGCGTGGCCCATCTCGGCCAGGTCCCGGTTCTGGTCCCACTTGAGGTAACTGATCCGGTATTCGCTCAACAGGGCATCGAGCCTGTCGAAGATGTACTGCCACGCAGCCGGATTGACCAAGTCAAGGACCTGCTGGTTCCGCCACCGTTCCGGCAGCCGGCCGGCCGGGCCGCCCGCGGAACGCTGGGCCGGGCCGGCGATCCAGTCCGGGTGGGCGCGGGCCAGGTCGGAGTCTTCGTTGACCATTTCGGGTTCGACCCAGAGCCCGAATTCCATGCCGTGGCCGGTGACCGCGTCGATCAGCGGCGTGAGGCCCGCGGGCCACAGGTCCTCGTCGACGTACCAGTCGCCGAGGCCCGCATGGTCGTCACGGCGGCCGCGGAACCAGCCGTCGTCGAGGACGAACCGTTCCACGCCGAGCCCGGCGGCCGCTTCGGCGAGTTCCAGCAGGGGTTCGAGTCGGTGGTCGAAGTAGACCGCTTCCCAGACGTTGAGCACCACGGGACGGGCCTTGCCGGACCGCACGCCGGGGTGGTGCGGCCGGGCGCGGAACCAGGTGTAGAAGGCATCGCTGATGCCGTCCAGGCCCGCGGCAGAGTACGCCGCGAACAGCCACGGGGTCTCGTAGCTGGCGTTCGCGGCCACGCTGATCTCGCCGGCGCCGAGCAGTTCCGAGGCGCCCATGACGGTCCGGCCGTCCGCGGCGGCGTCAACGAAGCTCTCGTGGTTGCCGCTCCAGCCCAGATGCACGGCCCAGACCTGCCCGTGGCGGTTGCCGAATCCGGGGGTGCCGGCGGCCAGCAGGAGCGAGGCGTCATGGCCGGTCCGGCCGTGCCGGCCCGAGCGGACCCACGTGCCTTGGCGCAGCGGCAGGCGCTGAGGGTGGGACTCCCGGCACCAGCGGCCGGTCAGGTCCAGGATTTCTGTGGCGCCGCGGCCCACGGGCAACACGGCGGCGAGTTCGTCGAGGCTGTACGGGCCGGCGCCGTGGTTATCGAGCCGGTGCCGGAGCTGGAGCAGGCCGCCGTCGTTGATCCTGATCTCCGTGCGGACGCTGACACCGGCCTCGGGGTCGGCCTGGGTGATGACCGCCGAACAGTCCTCCCCGTGGGAACATTCAACACTGGACCGCTCGACACTGACTACGCGCAGACGGGCCGAGAACGCCTGGCCGTTCCGGTGGCCGCGGAGGCCGGGCCGCCCGCGCCAGCCGGAGGACGCCTGCGGGATCAGTCCCAGCGTGACCGGGACATCGAGGGCCGAGTGCGGCACGGCCTCGCCCAGCAGCGAAAGATCCGGCAGGGCCGGGCCGAGATCGGCGCCGAAGTGCAGCATGGCGGCCTCGCCCGTGCTGAAGTCGATGAGCAGGGATGTTCCGGAGCGGCGCAGGTACAACGGCTCCAGATCCGAGGACAACAGCGCCGGGACGCCCACGGGGGATCGGGTCTCGGCGGCAACGATGAGGTCCGGGTTGTTCACGGCAGCTCCAGGCGTAGTGGTTTGGGTGGGCGGGGGCCGTGCGGTCAGGCTGTGGCTGCTGCGGGGCTGGCTGCGCTGGTGCTCCGGGCATCGCCGGTACTGGCCAGGCGGAGCCGGCCGACGCGCTCGCCAAGGATGCGCCGGGCCTCGCTGCCAAGGAGGTCGTCGCTGATGAGTTCGTCAGCGTCCTCCAGGCTGGCGATCGTGCTGATGCCGAGGGTGCCCCACTTGGTGTGGTCGGCCAGCACGACCACCCGCCGGGCAGCGGTGACGAAGGCCCGGTCGGTTTCGGCTTCGAGCACGTTGGGGGTGGTGAACCCGGCGTCGGCGTCGACACCGTGGACGCCGAGGAACAATACGTCCAGGTGCAGCTGCTTGAGCGAGGAAGTGGCCAGCGGCCCGACGAGGGCATCGGAGGGTGTGCGCTCGCCGCCGGTCAGGATCACGGTGGACGGGGACGCGCTCTGGTGGAAGACGTCCGCGATCCGCACCGAGTTGGTGACCACCGTGATCCGCGGGCCGGCGGACAGCAGCTGGGCCAGGGCCCACGTGGTGGTGCCGGCGCTGAGCCCCACCGCCATGCCCTCGCGCACCTGTGCGGCCGCCTCCTGCGCAATCGCCATCTTCTCGTCCTTGAGCTGGGTCACCTTCAGCTCGAAGCCTGGTTCGTGGGTGCCGGCCCCGCCGGGCAGCTTGGCCCCGCCGTGGATCTTCTCCACGGCGCCCGCCGCGTCGAGGGCCTCGATGTCCCGCCGCACGGTCATCAGCGAGACGCCGAGCATCTTGGCGAGGTCCGCGACACGGACGATCCGCTCACGCTGGACCTCCGCGAGGATGGCGGAATGGCGGGCTGCGGCTAGCATGTGGAGTCCTTACAGGTTTGAGCGGTTTGGCAGGCTTGACGGGTCTGACTGGCTTGACGGGGTTGAGTGGCCGGCGGAGGTGCCGACCAATTGGGCGGCAGCCGAACGGACGACGGCGACACCGCCGGCCGCGAGGCCGAGCCCGCCGTCGAGCTCGGCGCCGGTGAGCAGGTCCACGCCTTCCAGCGGCAGCCGGACGTCGTGGGCCCCGTGGTTAATGCAGAATGTCCAGTCCGTCCCGTCCTTGCTGCGCCGGACCACTTCCACATCGTCCGGCAGATGGGGAACGAGCGGCTGCACCCTGGCATCGGCGCAGACGACGGCGAGCAGTTCGGCCAGCCCCTCCGGCGCGAGTGACGTGGCGACATAGTAGGAGCGGCCGCTTCCGGCGCGGTTACGGGTCACGGCCGGAGAACCGGCGGCCGGTCCCTCCTCCACGGCCGCGAGGACCTCGGCGGTGGTGGCATGCCCCATTTCGTTCCAGCAGGTGCCGGCCCCGAAGCTGCTGAGCCGGATGCTTTCGCCGCCGCGCAGCGGGAAAAACTCTTCCATCCTCACGCCCAGCAGTCCGCTGAACGCGCCGGGGTAGCTGCCAAGCCTGATGTGGTCATTTTCGTCCACGATACCGGAGAAATAGGTCACCACGAGGTGGCCGCCGGAACGCACATACGCGTCCAGATTCGCGGCCCCGGCATCGCTCACGAGGTATTGCATCGGCGCGACGACGAGCCGGTAGCCGGAAAGGTCATCGGTGCCCTGGCGGAAGTCGGTGGGGATGCCGGCCCGGTAGAAGGCATCATGCCAGCGCCGGGTTTCGGCGATGTTGGAGGCATCCACGCTCGGGTGCGAGTCCAGTTCCGAGGCCCAGCGCGCGTCAGTGTCGTGGAGGATTGCGACGTCCACCCGGCCGGACGCGCCCGTAACCACCGAGCCGCTGACCTCGGCCAGGCTGCGCAGCGCCTGTCCCAGCTGGACCACTTCGCGCCAAACCTTGGTGTCCGTGCCGGCATGCGGCAGCAGCCCGGAATGGAACTTCTCGGCGCCGGCCCGCGAGGCCCGCCACTGGAAGAAGAGCGCACCGTCGGCGCCGCGGGCAACGTGCTGCAGGGAATTGCGCAGCATCTCACCAGGCGCCTTGGCGATGTTGCGGGGCTGCCAGTTCACGGCGGAGGTGGAATGCTCCATGAGCAGCCACGGCTGGCCCTTGGCCCAGCCGCGGGTGAGGTCCGCGGTTGCCGCCAGTTCCTGGAAGTTCCGCGGGTCTTCGGCGATCAGGTAGTGGTCGTTGGAGACCACGTCCATTTCCTCGGACCAGCGCCAGTAGTCCACGGGCTGGTGCAGGCCCATGTTGAAGCCCATGAAGTTGGTGGTCACGGGATGCCCCGAGTGCGAGCGGATGATCGCGGCCTCGGCCTTGTAGCATTCGAGCAGTTCATCGGAGGAGTAGCGGGCGAAATCCAGCTGCTGGGTCGGGTTGACCCAGGTCCCGGAGGTGCGCGGCGGCAGGATCTGCTCCCAGGCCGAGTAGCGCTGGGACCAGAAAGCGGTGCCCCACGCGGCGTTGAGGGCCTCGAGGCTGCCGTACCGGAGTTCGAGCCAGCGCCGGAAGCCGGCGGCGGCGCCGTCGGAGAAATCCGGTTGGTTGTGGCAGCCGTACTCGTTGTGGACGTGCCACATCACGACGGCGGGGTGGTCCTTGTACCGGACTGCGATCTGCTCGGTCAGTGCCGCGGCGGCCCGGCGGTATTCGGCGCTCGAGGCGGCGAAGGCCTGCCGGGAACCGTAACTGTGCCGCACGCCGTCGGCCGTTACCGGCAGGGACTCGGGGTATTTGTGGCTGAACCAGGGCGGAGGTGACGCCGTGGCGTTCGCCAGGTCCACCCGGATGCCGTTGGCGTGCAGCAGGTCCAGGACCCGGTCCAGCCAGCCGAACTCGTAGACGCCCTCGGACGGCTCAAGCAGGGACCAGCTGAAGATGCCCACGCTGACCAGGTTGACGCCGGCCTCGCGCATCAGCCGGACGTCCTCGTCCCAAGTCTCCTCGGGCCACTGCTCCGGGTTGTAGTCCCCGCCGAATGCCAGCATCGGGGAGCCCTCGGAACCGAGGCGGGCGGTGATGTAGTCCATGCCGTTGTGGTGGGTGGTGTTGAAGTCCACGTTTATCCTTTGCTGGAGCCGAGGGTCAGGCCCGCCACGAAGTGGCGCTGCAGGAGCAGGTAGATGATCAGGGCCGGAATCGCCGTGATCATGGCGCCGGCGGCGATCAGATTGTAGTTGGAGAGGAACTGGCCTTGGAGGTTGTTGATCGCGGTGGTGACCGGAAGCCGGTCGCCGCTTTGGATGAAGAGCAGGGGCCAGAAGAAGTCGTTGTAAATGAAGATCACCTCGAGCGTGCCCATGGCGGCCAGGGCCGGGCGGCACAGCGGCAGGATGATGTCCCAGTACTGGCGCCAGACGCCGGCACCGTCAACCAGGGCTGCCTCCGTCAGCTCGGGGGACAGGGCCTTCATGTAGTTCGAGAGGACGAATGTCACGAACCCGATCTGGAAGGCGGTATCCACGGCAATCACGCTGATGTAGGTGTTGAGCAGGTTCCCGGAATCGCTCACGGCGTAGGGCAGCTCGAAGTGCTTGAACATTTCAAAGAGCGGTGCCGCCAGCACCTGCGGCGGCAGCAGGTTTCCGGCGGTGAACATGATCAGCAGCGTGATGTTGAACTTCCAGCTCACCCGGCTCACGGCGAACGCCATCATGGAGGCGAAGAAGAGGATCAGGAACACCGAGGGCACCGTGATGAGCACGGAGTTCCAGAACAGCTGGGAAAAGCCGCCCTGCGTCCAGGCCTGGGCGAAGTTGTCGAAATTGAAGGCGCCGCCGGTGCTGAAGTAGCCGTATTTGTCGGTGTCAGCTTTGGGCCGCAGGGCAGTGAAAACGGCCCAGGCCAGGGGGACGAGCCAGATCGCCGCCATGACGATGAGGAAGACGTGGGTGCCGTAGTGCCTCTTGCCCTGCTTGTTGTTGGCCGGGCGGTCCGGGCGGGGGCCGGTCCTGCCGGGGCCGGAGCTGCGCTGCCGGTCGTCGGCCGGGCTGCCGGCCGCGGCGGCATCGGTTGGATGGGCGATGCTCATGCCTCTTTGTCCTTTCCGAACGCGCGGGAGAGGTAGAACGTGATGGGGATCAGCGAGATGACGAGCAGGATGACGGCCAGCGCCGAGCCGATGCCGATCACCTGCCCCTCGCCCACCAGGTTCTGGATGACCAGGGCGCTGATCAGTTCCAGCCCGTTGGTGCCGCGGTTGATCACGTAGACGATGTCGAACGCCCGGAGGGATTCGATGACGGTGATGACGATGATGATGACGTTGACCGGGCGCATGGCCGGAAAGATCACCCGGAAGAAGGTCTGGACCGCGTTGGCGCCGTCGATCTGGGCAGCCTCGCGCAGGGTCGGATCCACGCCCTTGAGCCCGGCCAGGTACAGGATCATGACGTAGCCGGCGTGCCGCCAGGTGGCGGCGAAGAGGGCAGCCCAGATGTTGACGCTGGAGTCCCCGAACCAGTCAACGGCCTGGGGCGTGCCGGCGGTGCCGAGCAGAAAGTTCAGGAGGCCGCTGTCCCGGTTGTAGAACAGCTGCCAGATGATCCCGATCAGGGCCAGGGACAGCATCACCGGGGCGAAGAAGATGCTCTGGTAGATCCGCGTGCCGCGGATGTTCTGGTCCAGGAGCACGGCCAGCAGCAGCCCCAGCGGAGTGGCGACGAGTGCCAGGAAGGCCAGCCACAGCACGTTGTGTTGCATGGCCGGCCAGAACGGCGGGTAGTCCTGGGCGATGAACTGGTAATTCTCGACGCCGGCGGGCTTGATGTCGGTCAGCTCCAGCCCGTTCCAGCGGGTGAAGGACAGTCCTACGGACATGAGGGTGGGGATCCAGACCAATACGAGCTGGATCAGCGTGGGGACGCCCACCATCAAGCCGAGCACCACCTTGTCGCGGCCGGACAGCCGCCGAACCCGCCGCGCGGGGGCGGCGGCTGCTTTGCGCCCCCGCGCCGACGGATTGGTAGAGACACTCATGGAGATTCCTTGCCTTGTGAATTCAGAGTGAAATGCAGAGTGAAATGCAGAGTGAGATGCAGTGGAGAAGAGCCGTGCTGACCGCGCGGTCAACCGCGCGGTCAGTCGCCCTACTGGGCGGCGTACAGCGACTTGGCCTGGGCTTCCAGGTTCTTCACATCGACGTTGCCGTCCTTGATGAAGGACTGCAGCGCCGGGATCATCACGTTGTTGGCCATGGCGGGCAGGGCGTCGCGGTCGAAGAACTGGCTGATGTTCTTGGCGCCGCTGATGGCCTCGGCCAGCTTCTTGTTCAGGGGCGTGAACTTGGACGTATCGGCGCCCTTGGCGGTGGCGATGTTCGACGAGTCGACTGAGGCGTACACATCCTGTCCTTCCGGGGTTCCGACGTAGGCAAGGAAGTCCCGCGCGGCTTGGTTCTGGCCGCCCTTCTTGGAGAGCAGCAGGCCGTCGATGGGTGCCTCGATGGCGTCCCGGCCTTCCACCGCGACCTCGGGGAACGGGAAGAAGTCGATGTCGTCGGCAATTGCCTTGTCCGTGTACTGCTGGGTGAGGAAGGAGCCGAGCAGGTACATGCCGGATTTCTTGTCCGCGAGGGACTTCGCCGAGTCCTGCCAGGTCATGCCCAGGGCGTTCGGGTTCTGGAAAGGGAGAAGGGCTTTCCAGGTGTCGAAGACATCGCTGACCTTCTTCTGGTCCCAGCTTTCCCGGTGCGCTGTGAGGTCCATGTGGAACTGGTAGCCGTTCAGGCGCATGTTCAGGTAGTCGAAGGTGCCCATGGCGGGCCAGCCGTCCTTGTCCGCAAATTCAATCGGGATCAGGCCGTCGGCCTTCATCTTGGTGGCGAGGGCCTTCAACTCATCGAACGTCGTGGGGACGGTGTACCCCTTTTCCGTCCAGAGGCTCTTCCGGTAGAAGAAGCCCCAGGGGTAGTTGTAGTTCGGAATCAGGTACATCTTGCCGTCGGCGCCCGTCGAGGCCTTTTTCAGGGCGTCGGAGTAGTTTCCGCCGACCTTCTCCCAGACGTCGTCGATCGGGGCGAGCAGTCCCTTGCCGGCGTAGTACTGCATGCGGTAGCCGGCGAACCAGGTGAACGAATCGTCCGGGCTCCCCTGGAGGTAGGTGTTGATTTTGTTCTGGAAGTCGTTGTGCGCCACCACGTTCGTGGTGACCGTGATGCCGGACTTCTTCTGGAAAGCGTCGGTCACCGCCTTGTAAGCGGCCTTGGGGACCTCATCGGAGGACCCGGAACCGAACGTGGCCGTCTTGGCGCCGCCGCTGGCAGGAGCGCTGCCGCCCGTGCAGGCTGAGAGCAGGGGGATGCCGGCCATCGCAACTGCCCCGGCGCCGAAGGTCTTCAGCAGCGTCCTCCGGTCCCACCCGCCTCGGCTGGAGGCCCGGAGCAGTGCGTCTTCATGCATGGTCATAATTTCTCCTTTGAAATAACGCGGGTGGAGTGAAGCAGCTCACATCATTAGCTATCATAATCGCACAATAAAGAACGTCAAGTAGCAAAAAAGAACATTTTGATGCGCGGGCCGGACTCGTCCGTTGACTTAGGGCGGGGCCGCTCTTAGCGTTAAGGCCCTCAGGGTGCCGATGTGGTCCGCCGGTTGGCGGTGGCGCCCGGAACCGCGGATACATGGCGAAAACCCAGGTGCACCCATGAAGATCAAGTCCACAGCCGCCGCCACGCTGCTCGTCCTGCTGTTCCTGGGAGGATTGCTCGGCGGCCCGTCCGCGTCCGCGCCGGCGTCGTCCGAGGGCGCCACGTATTACGTGAGCGCCGACGGCAGCGACCTGAACGACGGGACGTCGCCGCAATCGGCCTGGGCGACGCTCGACAAGGTCAGCGCCACCGCGCTGCGGCCCGGGGACTCGGTCAGCTTTCGCCGCGGAGACACCTTCTCCGGCGGTCTGGTGGTCGGCCAGAGCGGCACCAGCCGGCTCAAGGTCACCCTGAATGCCTACGGAAACGGCGATCCGCCCGCCATTACGGGCGGGCTGACAGGTACGTGCGTCAGGATCGACGGCGACTACATCACCGTGGACGGCCTGCGGGCGGAATCGTGCGGCTATGCAGGCTTCAGCCTCTATGGCGACCACGGCTCCGTGCGGAACTCCGCCGCCAGGAACAATGCCGCCGGCATCAAGGTGAGCGAGGGCTCCGACTTCGGCACCTATGCCAACAACACGCTGGCCGACAACAACATCATGAACGTCAATACGCCGGGGGAGCTGTGCGGCACCGCGACGTCCCTGAAGTGCGACGACGACTCGGGCGCGTTTGGCTTCCTGATCAACGGCAACGACAACGAGTTCACCGGCAACACCGTCACCGGCTCCACCGCGGTGTCCTACGACTTTGGCCACGACGGCGGCGCGTTTGAGATTTTCAACGGCAACCGGAACAGGATCCACCACAACGTGGCCGTGGATAACAACGTCTTCTCCGAGCTGGGGCGCGGGAAGGGCGGAACTGCCGACGGCAACACGTTCAGCTACAACCTGGTCCGGGCCACCTGCGGCCCCAACTGCTCCCAGGCCACGGGGCTGATCGCGCGAGGCAGGACGTCGTCCTTCGGCCCGACCAACGGCACCACGTTCGAATACAACACCGTGTGGCTGGACGGGCCGGACTCCCAGGCCCTGGTCTGCCACGCGTCGTGCCCTGCCTCCACGGTCGTCAAGGGGAACATCCTGGTGGCCGCCCGCAACGCGCTGTGGATGGACGGCACTGGCTGGACCGAACAGGAAAACGTCCTCAACGGCCCCACGAACATCGTTCCCAGCGCGACCTCCACCACCGAGCCGGCCGACTTTGTGAACGCGCCCGCCGATCTCCGCCTCTCCGGCGCGAGCCCGGCCATTGACCGGGCCGGGATCAGCCCCTTCCCCATGGATCTGGACGGGCGGCCGGCCAACCAAAAGGGCGACTGCCAGGGCGGTGGCGCGGCCGATGCCGGGACCTACGAATACAGGCCGGCCAACTGCTGAAACGCTGTGGCGTGGCAGGTGCTGCCCCGCCGCCGGGCGGGAACTTTGCGGGAACCGTCCTTGACAAGCCGCAACTGAACCGGTTTAGTAGGTCACATCACTTAACCGGTTCAGTGCAGGAAGCTGCCTCAGGACCCCATCCGAAGGGAACGGCTCCATGGCAGTCACCATCAGCGACGTCGCCCACGCGGCCGGCGTCAGCAAGGGTGCCGTGTCCTACGCCCTCAACGGCCTGCCCGGGGTCAGCCCGGACACCCGGGACCGCATCCTCAGGGTGGCCAAGGACCTCGGCTGGAAGCCGAGCCTCCGGGCGAAAGGGCTCTCCTCCGCCAAGGCCTACGCCCTGGGCCTCGTGGTGGCCCGGGATCCGTCCCTGCTGGGAACGGACCCGTTCTTCCCAGCCTTCATCGCCGGGATCGAGACCGCGCTCGCGGAACACGACTACACCCTGGTCCTGAGCGTCGCCACGGCGCCGGGCGCCGAGGAACGCTGCTACCGCAAGCTGGTGGACAACGGCAGGGTCGACGGCGTGATCCTCACCGACGTCCGGCACAACGACTCCCGCATCCCGCTCCTGCTGGAGCTCAAGTTGCCGGCGGTCACCCTGAACCGGCCGGGCGCCGGCTCCCCGTTTCCCGCGGTCTCCGTGGACGAGTCGGCCGGCATCGTCGCGGCGGTGGAACATCTGGTGGCCCTGGGGCACCGCCGGATCGCCCATGTGGGCGGCGGGCAGGAATACATCCACGGACGGAGCCGCCGCCAGGCCTGGGAGGATGCGCTGGCCGCTGCCGGGCTCCCGGCGGACCACTTTGCCGCCGCCGACTTCACGGCCGCGGGCGGCGTGGCCGCCACCGCAGAACTGCTCCGCCGGCCGGACCGGCCCACGGCCATCGTGTACGCCAACGACCTGATGGCCACCGCCGGGCAGTCCTACGCGCAGTCCCTCGGCCTCAGCGTCCCGGGAGACCTTTCCGTCACCGGCTATGACAATGCGGAGTTCACCCAGTACCTGAACCCGCCGCTCACCACCCTGGCCACCGACCCCATGCTGTGGGGGCGGGTCGCAGCCCAGCTCCTCTTGGACCAGCTCGCCGGGGCCCGCCCCGGCGAGGACACCTTCCTCCCGGCACCGCGCCTGGTGGTCAGGGCCTCCACCGGACCGGCCCCAGACTGACCGGCGGTCCGCCGGACGGAAATCCCCCGCGGCCCGTCGCATTCTTCCTGCCTGAAAACCAAACCCTGAACACGCAACACTGAACACGCAACCCTGAACACCTAACCCTGGCACGCACCGTCAGAATAACCCTCCCAAGGAGACGCAATGAAGCGCTTTTCAACTGCCACGCGAGTCTTGTCCGTGGCCGCACTGACCATCATGGGAGCGGGCCTGGCCGGCTGCGGCGGCGGCGCCAGCGGCGGCACCGCCGAGTCGGCAACGACCGCCAAGGGCCCCATCAAGATCTGGTACTCGAACAACGAGTTCGAGGTCAAGTGGGGCAAGGCCATGGTTGCGTCGTGGAACTCCGCACACCCGGACCAGAAGATCGATGCCCAGGAAATCCCGGCCGGCAAGAGCTCCGAGGAAGTCATCGGCGCGGCCATCACCGCCGGAAACGCCCCTTGCCTGGTCTTCAACACCGCACCTGTCGCCGTTCCGCAGTTCCAGAAGCAGGGCGGACTCGTCCCGCTGGATTCCTTCCCTGACGGCGCCCAGTACATCAAGGACCGCACCGGCGACCTCGCCGACCAGTACAAGTCCGGCGACGGCAAGATGTACCAGCTGCCCTGGAAGTCCAACCCCGTGGTCCTCTTCTACAACAAGGACCTGTTCAAGAAGGCCGGCCTGGACGCCGAGAACCCCAAGCTCGGAACGCAGGCCGAATTCCTGGACACGGCCCGCACGCTGGTGAAGTCCGGAGCCGCGGCCAACGCCGTCTGGCCGTCCCCCGCCAGCGACTTCTTCCAGTCCTGGTTCGACTTCTACCCCTTCTACGCAGCCAACTCCGGGGGCGCTCCGCTGGTCAAGGATGGCAAGGCCACGTTCGACAGCGACCAGGGCAAGCAGGTCGCCACCATGTTCGAAACCCTGTACAAGGAAAACCTGGCCTCGAAGGAGGTCTACCAGGGCGACTCCTTCGCCGAGGGCAAGGCCGCCATGTCGCTGGCCGGGCCGTGGGCCATCGCCGCCTACAAGGACAAGGTCAACTGGGGTGCCGTGCCGGTCCCGGCCGCGCAGGCGCAGGCTGAAGGCTCCACCTTCTCGGACGCGAAGAACGTCGCCATGTACTCCGCCTGCGAAAATCAGGGAACGGCCTGGGAAGTCATGAAGTTCGCCACCAGCAAGGAACAGGACGGCCAGCTCCTCGCCGACACCGGCCAGATGCCGATGCGCAAGGACCTCCCGACCGCCTACGCGGACTACTTCGCCAAGAACCCGCTTTACAAGCAGTTCGCGGAGCAGGCCGGCCGCACTGTGGAGGTGCCCAACGTACCCAACTCGGTTGAGATCTGGCAGACCTTCCGCACCGCCTACGCCAAGGCCGTGATCTTCGGCAACGAAAGCGTCGACGCCGCGTTCAAGGGTTCCGCCGAGAAGATCAACCAACTGGCAGCGCAGAAGTAGCGGGTGAATCTCCATGTCACTTCGCTCAGCTGACGGCGGCGCGGCCTCCGGCCAAACTGCTGGCGAGAGCACCCCTCAGGCAGGGGGCCGGAAGCCAGAGGACCGGCGGACGGCGGCCAGGAAGCGCAAGAACTTCCTGGGCCGCCAGCCCTTGGGCCTGCTGTTCAGTGCCCCCTACGTCATCTACATCCTGGGCGTGCTGGCGTTCCCGCTTGGCTACGCCGTCTACATTTCCTTCCACGACTATTTCTTCACCGCGCCGAAGGTCAAAGTCGACCGGCCTTTCGTGGGCCTGGAGAACTACATCACCGTCTTGACCGACCCGGCCGTGCAGCGTTCCTTCGCCAACATCGGAATCTTCCTGGTCATCAACGTGCCGCTGACCGTGGGACTGTCCCTGGTCCTGGCCAACGCCCTGAACCGCGTGACCAAGCTCAAGACGTTCTTCCGGGTCAGCTACTACGTCCCGTACGTCACGGCGAGCGTCGCCGTCGTCGGCGTCTGGCTGTTCCTGTTCCAGCAAAACGGCCTGGTCAACTCGGTCCTGGGACCACTGGCCCCGAACCCCTCGTGGCTCGTGAACTCCTGGCTCGCGATGCCCACCGTAGCCCTGTTCGTGACCTGGAAGCAGCTCGGGTTCTTCATCCTGCTGTACCTGGCCGCGCTGCAGAACATCCCGGAGGAGCTCTACGAATCCGCCGCGGTGGACGGAGGCAGCAAGTGGGTGCAGTTCTGGAACATCACCGTCCCCGGCGTCCGCTCGGCCAGCGTGCTGGTGACCCTGCTGGCCACCATCACCGGCGCCAACCTGTTCACGGAACCTTACCTGCTCACCGGCGGCGGCGGCCCGGACGGCGCCTCCACCTCCCCGGTGTTCCTGATGTACCAGATGGGCATCCTGCAGGGGAACCCCGATCTGGCCGCCGCACTCGGTGTGGTGCTGGTGATCGGCGTGCTGCTGATTGCCCTGATCCAGAAACGCCTCGTGGGCGGGAAGGAGGACTGACATGTCAATTCTCAACAAGGCAGCCGCGCCCAACGATGAGAACGACGGGACCAGCAGCAGCAACAAGAACGGCGGCCGCCCCGTCAAGCCGGCGGGCAAGCAGGGTGCGGGGGCCTCCGGCGTGGAGAAGCGTAGGAGCCTCGGCCTCGGCAGTTTCGTGCTCCTGGCGCTGGGCGCGTTCGTCTTCCTCTTCCCGTTCTATTACATGTTCATCGGCTCGCTGCAGACCTCACCGGACACCTCGGTGGCGGGGGCGTTCCCCAATCCGGCGAACATCACCGGCGAGAACTACGCGAACATCAACAACTCCATCAACCTGCTCAAGGGCCTGGTCAATTCGGGCATCTTCACCGGCGGCGTCATCTTCTTCACCGTGGTCTTCGGCCTGCTGGTGGGGTACGCCCTGGCGCAGATGCACTTCCGCGGCGAGGGGCTGGTATTCGGGATGATGCTGCTGGTACAGATGATCCCGTTCCAGCTGCTGCTCATCCCGCTCTACGTGATGATCGTGCGCGACTACGGCCTGGCGGACACGTACCTGGGCATGATCCTGCCCTTCGCGATCAACTCCACTGCCGTGTTCGTCTTCCGCCAGTACTTCATGCAGCTGCCCTCCACCCTCTTCGAGGCGGCCAGGATCGACGGCGCCTCCGAACTGCGGATCCTGTGGCAGATCGCCATCCCGCTGGTGAAGCCCGCGATTGTCACGGCGGTCCTGCTGACCTTCATCGGGCCGTGGAACGAGTTCCTCTGGCCGTTCCTGGTGACCAAGGACCAGTCCATCCAGCCGCTCGCCGTCTCCCTGGCGAACTACATCTCCAACATCTCCGCCACGGCGTCCAACCCGTTCGGCGCCATTCTGGCAGGCGCCTGCGTCCTCGCGGCACCCGCAGTCGCACTCTTCATCTTCTTCCAGCGTCAGTTCATTTCCACCAATATCGGCTCCAGCGTAAAGGGTTAATCCATGACCTCCCCCCACACTTCCGCACTGCCCACCGTCCCCTTCACCCTCACCCGCGCCGGCGTCATCATGACTCCGGAACCGGGCAACGAATTCGAGGCCGAAGGTGTGCTCAACCCCGCCAGCGGCCGCGGCCCCGACGGCGAGCTGTACCTGCTGCCGCGCCTGGTCGCCAAGGGCAACGTCTCCCGGGTGGGACTGGCCAAGGTCGTCATTGAAGACGGCGTCCCCACCGGCGTCGAACGCCAGGGCATCGTCCTGGCCCCCGATGAGGGCTGGGAACGCGGGCTGAACAACGCCGGCACCGAGGACCCCCGCACCACCTGGGTCCCCGCCCTCGGCAAGCACCTGATGACCTACGTCGCCTACGGCCCGCTGGGTCCGCGCCTGGCCTTCGCCTACTCCGAGGACCTGCGCAACTGGGAACGCCTGGGCCCGTGCCTCTTCGGCTACCAGGCAGACCTGTCGATGGACCTGAACCTCTTCCCGAACAAGGACGCCGTGTTCTTCCCGGAGCCCGTCAACGACCCCGACGGCGTGCCCTCCTACGCGATGCTGCACCGCCCGATGTGGGACCTCGGCTGGATCCGCGAGGGGGAGGGCGAGCACCTGCCGGCCGGCGTCACCGACAACCGTCCCGGCATCTGGATCTCCTACGCACCGGTCGCGGACGTCGAGGCGGACATCCGCAACCTCGTCCACATGGCCAAGCACCGGCTCGTCGCCCTGAGCGAGTTCCCGTTCGAGGAACTGAAAATCGGCGGCGGCCCCGCGCCGATCCGCGTCGAGGAAGGCTGGCTGCTGATCCACCACGGCGTCTCCGGCGCGCTGGAGAAGTCCGCGTTCGACCACCAGCAGAACGTCAACTACACCGCCGCCGCGATGATCCTCGACGCCGATGACCCCGCCAAGGTGATCGCCCGCAGCGACAAGCCGCTCCTGGCCCCCGAAACCGAAGACGAGATGTCCGGAATCGTGCCCAACGTCGTCTTCCCGACCGCGATCGAGAAGATCGGCGAGCAGCTGTTCGTCTTCTACGGCATGGCTGATTCGAAGATCGGCGTCGCCAGGCTGGACCGGATTCCCGCCAACTAGCGCCTCCCCAGCCAGCTCCGCCGTCCCGCAGTTCGACAGCCCAGCCAACCTCGACGCCTTGCTGGTCCAGCCGCAGCTCTCCACCGTCTCGGTCTCCGGTCCCGGTGCCGAGTCCACGCTCTACGTCAGCGCGGCCCCGGCACGCATCGAACGGAGGCTGAACCTGCCCGCAGGGTTCCATTGGAGCCAGCAGGCCTTTGATGCCTCCGGCCGGCCCGTCAACGCAGGTCCCCAGCAGAACGCGGCAGCTCAGTCCGGCCGCATCAGTGTGGCCCCGGGCGGCTTTACCTGGGTGAGCCTGGTCCGCAACCAGTAGCAAGTAACCAAGAACCATCGCCGCCGCCGGGAGGCCTGGTCCCTGCGGCCCCGGCACCACAATCCAAGGACAGGAAGAGCCCACATGCAGAAAATCACCACCGAAGCGTTGCTCACGAGCTACGAGGGAGCGCTCAAGTTCAGCAACCCGCTGACGGACACCATCTCCACCGATCAATTTTCCGCCGAGTACCCCGAGCACCCCGAATGGGCTGTGGGCCCGTTCCGCAAGGACGATTCGCTTTCCTTCCGGCAGGTCCAGGACTGGGACGACCCCACCGGCATCGGCTGGACCGCGGATTCGATCTACAACCCGTCCATCATGGAGCGCGACGGCAAGCTCTACCTCTTCTACCGCGCCTCCCCGCGCAAGGAATCGGTCTCCAGCCGGATCGGTGTGGCGGTCTTCGATCCCGAAACCGGGTGGCAGGACAGCCCCTCCAACCCGGCAATCTACCCCACCATGGACAACGAGATCCTCGGCTGCGAGGACCCCAAGGTGTACCTGGCCAACGGCCGGTACTACATGTTCTACAACGGGATCTGGACGATCGAGCGCGGCGCGGGGGAGGCCGGCCAGGATGCGGATGTCTACCCCCTGGGCGATGTTGGCTGCGACATCAACGTTGCGGTGTCCGATGACCTGATCCATTGGGAGAAGCTCGGCCTGGCTGTCCCGCACGAGATTTCACGGTATTGGGCCAAGGGGGCCGTCATCCCCCGAAACGCCCACGGCGAAGCCGTCAAGATTGGCGGGGACTACCTGATGTATCTGTCGGAGGGCTGCGGGGGCACCACCCACGTCGGACGGTCCTCGGACATGGTGAACTGGACGTTCGCGCCGCAGGAATACCTGGACCTTGAAGCGTTGGGCGGTTCACTGCACGAAGTGGCCTGCGCAATCGTCGGCGACGGCGAGCGGCCCCAGCTGGTCCTGGACTTCTTCTATGCCGACCCCGAGGGCCAATTCGCGGCCGCGCAGGCACTGTATGACATCGACCAGCCCTTCACCCAGAAGGCCGTCCACCGGGGCGGGTCTCTGGCGTGGGGAGGGCTGCTGAAATTCGGCGGCACCTGGATGTTTGCACAGGGCTGGGATGCGCCCTCGGGATCCAGGGACATGTACTTCTACCGCGCCGACCTCAGCTAGCCCCGAAGGCGCACTGGGCCGGGCCGGTATTGGTCGCGGTGCGTCGTGCCCGGCGGATGTTACATAGTTGCAACTGCCGGGACACCCGTGCGAAATCGTCCCGGGAGGATACTTGAAGTGCGTCCTCCCGGGGACGATTCTCATGCAGGCATTGGGGACTACTCGAAGGACCGCGCCGATGCCCACACCGCTCAACCAGGCCCTGGCCGACTCTGCGCTTCTGACCAAATCCCTCCCGCTGGGCCTGCTCCGCGCTTTCGTGCAGACCAACGCGGCTGACGACGGGCTCACCCCGCAACTGCTCGCCGAGCTCAAGATCCTGGCCCGCACCCCCGGGCTGCTCGTGGCCTGCAATTACGGCGGCACGCTGTGCGCGGCGGAAGGCATTTCCACCGAGACCCTCCCGCTGGGCAGCGCGGCGATAGCGCTGCGGGCGCTGGCAGCCCTCCCGAACACGCACGCTGCCGTCATCTCCGGGCGGTCGCTGCGGGATCTGGCCGCAGTCTCTCGGCTCCCCGCGGAGGTGCACCTGGTCGGCTCGCACGGCGCGGAGTTCGACATGGGCTACGCCCACGGGCTGTCCCTGGCCACCGAATCAGTGCTGCAGCAGGCCAGCCAGGCGCTCGCCGAAACCGTAGGTGCCTACCGGGGCATCAGCATCGAGCGCAAGCCGGTCGCTGTGTCGGTGCACACCCGCCCGGCGGCCCCTGACGTCGTCGCACTGGCCACCTTGAAGGCGGAGGAGATCGCCCGGGCGCACGGGCTGCACTTCATCGTGGACGGCTCGGTGCTGGATCTCTCCGTGGTGGAGCCGTCCAAGGCCTCCGCGCTGGAGCACCTGCGCTCCATGCTCGGCGTGAGTGCCGCCCTCTACGCCGGCGACGCCTCCAGCGATGAGTTGGCCATGGCGACGCTGCGCGGGCCGGACATGGCGCTGCGCGTGGGGGAGGGGCCCAGCGTGGCAGCCCACACGCTTCGGGACCCGGAGTCGTTCGCCCGCGTCCTGGCGATCCTGTTCGAACTGCGGCGGGCGTGGCTCTTCGGCGAGGACGCCGTGGGGCTGGAGCGGCACTCCATGATCGGCAACGGCTCGTCCACTGCCCTGATCACGCCGGACGCGAAGATCTGCTGGATGAGCCACCCGCTGCCGGACAGCGGGTCGCTGTTTGCCCATTTGCTCGGCGGCGATGCGGCGGGGCACTTCTCCGTGGAACCGGCGAAGTCCTCGCAGGTCCTGGGCCAGCGCTACGTAGACAGCACCATGATCGTCGAAACCCGCTGGGCCGACGTCACCGTGACGGACTATCTGGAGCCGGCCCCGGACGGCATCACCAGCCTGGTCCGGGTGCTGTCCGGCACCGGCACGGCCCGGATTGTTTTCGCCCCGCGGCCGGATTACGCGAATGCCCCGTTCAGCATGGAGGCGCGCGGAACCGAACTGCACGTCGTGGGAACCGCGGATCCGATCATTCTCCAGGCGCCCGGCGTTGCCTTTGCCATCACCTCCGACGGCCGGCACGCCACCGCCACGGGCGACGTCGACCTGCGGGACGGGCCGGTGGTCCTCAACCTGCGCTGCGGCGACACCGAACCCCAGCCCGCGGTGCCGGAGGATGAAACCGGGCGCCGCGCCGCCGTCGCCCATCACTCCCGGCGCTGGGTGCACGAACTGCAACTGCCCGGCGTGAAGCCGTCGCTGGTCCGCCGGTCCGCGCTGGTGCTCCGGGCACTGGTCCACGAACCCACCGGCGCCGTACTGGCCGCGCCCACCACCTCACTGCCGGAGGGAATCGGCGGCACCCGCAACTGGGACTACCGGTACTGCTGGCTGCGGGACGGGTCCATGACCGTCAATGCGCTCGTGGACCTGGGATCCACCGCGGAGGCCGAGGGCTTCCTGGCCTGGCTGGGCCGGATCCTGGCCCACGCCCCGGGCCCGGAGTGGCTCCATCCGCTCTACTCAGTGACCGGGGCGCCGCTGTCCACCGAGGCCATCATCGAGAGCCTGCCCGGCTACGCGGGGTCCCGCCCGGTGCGGATCGGGAACGCCGCCGACCACCAGGTGCAGCTGGACGTGTTCGGCCCGATCGCCGAGCTGATCCACGCCCTCAGCGCCCGCCAGGGCGTGCTCTCCGACGACCACTGGGACCTGCTGGTCCAGATGGCCGTGGCCGTGCTGGCCCGCTGGCACGAGGCTGACCACGGCATCTGGGAGGCCCGGCGGGCGCCGCGGCACCATGTCTACACGAAGGTGATGTGCTGGGTGGCGCTCGACCGGGCGCTGCGCACGGCCGCCCGGCATGGCCGGGAACCGCTGCCGGCCTGGGAACCCACGGCGGCGAGGATCCGGGAGGAAGTCCTGCGCGAAGGCTGGGACGAGTCGGCGGCCTCCTACACCGTGGCGTACGACAGCCCGGACCTGGACGCAGCCGTGCTGCACATCGGTCTCTCCGGCCTGCTGGACGCCAACGACCCCCGATTCCTGGCCACCGTCACGGCGGTGGAACGGGAACTGCGGGTGGGGCCCACCGTTTTCCGCTACAGGTACGACGACGGCCTGCCGGGCCTGGAGGGCGGCTTCCACATCTGCACCACCTGGCTGATCGAGGCCTACATCGCCGTCGGCCGGATTGAGGAGGCCTGGGACCTCTTTGACCAGCTGGTGAACCTGTTCGGTCCCACCGGGCTGCTGCCCGAGGAATACGACCCCGGCACGGAAACCCACCTGGGCAACCATCCGCAGGCCTACTCGCACCTGGGCTTCATCCGCTGCGCCCGGCTCCTGCACGAGCACCAGAAGAACTGACCACCCGACCCGCGGACGGACGGCCGCCGCTACTCGCAGCCGACGCCGTCCCCGTCCCCGTCCAGCTTGCGGTTGTACCCCGGCTGGCCGACGTGGATGGGCGCCGCGCCGGCCGCACGGACCGCGGCGCAGTTCGCGTAAGCCACCCCGGGCGCCGGGGCAGGCGCAGGGGCGGGTGCAGGTGCGGGACGCGGCGCAGGCGCTGGGGCGGCTGCCGGCTGGTTCTTGGGGGCCAGGGCGGCCGGGCAGCTCGCCAGGACCCGGGCCATGGCGTCGTGCTCGGCCTGGGTCACCCAGAGCCCATAGCTGGATTTCACCGAAATCTGGCGGCCGACGTAGTCGCAGCGATAGGACTTGTTCGGCGGCAGCCAGGTGGCGGCGTCGCCGTCGCTCTTGCCCTGGTTGGCCGGACCGTCCACCGCCAGCAGGTTCAGCGGATCGTTGGCGAAGGCCAGCCGCCGTGCCGGGCTGAGCTGCTGGGCGCCCTTCTGCCAGGCGTCGCTGAGGGCCACGACGTGGTCGATCTGGACCGCGGTGCTGGTGGCGTTGCCGCGCAGGAAGTGGATGGCGGCGGCCGTGTAGGGATCGGCCAGGACGCCGGAGAGCACCACGCAGTTCCGTGTCCCGGGCCGGAACGCGACGGAAGTGAGGTCGCGGCGGAGCACGTCATTGCGGGTATCGCAGCCGTTGTGGTCGACGTCGGACCAGGCCGGGCCGAACTGGTCGCGGGAATAACCCGTCTTGGGGGCGCGGCCCTTGACGGGCAGCGTGGCCAGTACTGTCAGGGCTTTGCCCGCAGAAGCCGGCTGCCGGGGCGCGGCGCCGGCAACATCGGCGCCGGCAACTTCGACACCGGCCGCATCGGCGCCGGGAACCCCGGCGCCGGGGGTGGCGTCCGGATCCAGCGGAGCGCCGTCCGTGCCGGCTGACGCAGTGGCGGGGGCAGCCGTGACGACGGGCCGGACGCCGGTACCGGCGGCCGGGGGGACTGCCCCGGGGCCGGCGCACGCCGACGTCGCCACCAGCAGCAAGCCCGCCACTCCGCGCACGACCCAGTCAACCGCGCCGATTCGCGGGCTGCGGGCACCTGTAGTTTGGGCGCTGCCGGACTGGATGTCGCTGCACCGGGTGCTGCCTGATCGCGTGCTGAGCAATTCTTCCCCCACCTCATGCTGTTGCCCCGGGTACCCGCGGGGCGCTTAAGACCGGCCCCAGCCTACCGGTTGCTCGGGCGGAGTCAGCGGACCCCGGTGCGGGAGGCTGAGAAGATGGCCGGCGCTCCGCCGTCGCCGGTCGCGAGGTCGGCCAGCATCCTGCCCACGACCGGCGTGAACTTGAATCCGTGCCCGGAGAAGCCGGCGCCGATGACAACCGGGCCGATCCGGTCCAGGACAAAGTTCTCATCCACAGTGGTCGTGTAGGTGCAGCTGATGTCGGTGAGCGAGTCGGCGTCGACCCCGGGCAGCCAGTCCCGGGCGTAGCGCTGCAGAGCCGCCCGCTGTTCGGGCTCCGCCGCGAAGCTCCGCCGGTCCGGGTCCACCACCGGGCCCACCCCGTGCCATCCGGCCTTGATCCCCTCGCCCGGGGTTTGCATGCCGTAAACCGGAGAACGCCAGTACCCGTACGCATCGCCGTGGCCGGGCATGTGGTTGAACCCCGGCCACTGGGCTCCGCCGTCCGTGATGGCGAAGTGTGCGGGTTGTTCCTGCGTGACCGTCAGCCGGGGCAGGGGCGCCACTCCGGCCAGCAGTTTCGTGGTCCAGCCGCCGGCGGTGACTACCGCCCGCCTGGCGGCGAGGACCTCGGTGCGGCCGCCGGCCTCAAGCGTGAGCCGCACGCCGTCGTCGTGGACCTTCAGCTCGAGGACCTTTACATGGTGGCGGATCTCGGCGCCGAGCCCGGCGGCGAGGCGCTGCAGCGCCGGCAGTGCGGCGTCGGGGTTCAACTGGCCGCCGTCCGCCATGTGCAGCACGCGCGTCACGAACCGGATGCCCCGCCAGCGCTCGGCGGCTTCCTCGGCGGAGAGGAACTCCGCCCGGAGCCCGGCGGCGAGCAGCGCGTTCCGGACCTCGGGCAGCCGCGGATCGGGGCCGTGGTTGACGACGCCGGTGCGCGCCAGCAGGCGCTCGCCGGCGTCCGTTTCGATCTCACCCCACAGCCGCGCCGCCTCGGCCAGCATGGCGACGTAGTCCGGATCCGCGTAGCCGGGGTTGAAGTTCCGGGTGGTGCCATGGGAGGCACCGTTGCGGTGGCCGGGCCCGAACTGCTCCAGCAGGGTCACGTCCCGGCCGCGCCGGGCCAGCGCCCACGCGGCGGCGGAGCCCATCGCGCCGCCGCCGATGACCACGGTGTCCAGGGTTGTTCTCAAGGGTCCTCCTCCGGGTTGGGTGCCGGTCCGCCAGCGGGTCAGGCCAGCAACAGGGCCACGCCGATCATGGCGGGCACAGCTACCACAGTAGTGATCAGCACGGTGTCCCTGGCTACCGTGACGCCGGTGCGGTAACGGCTGGCCGCGACAAACACGTTCTGGGCGGTGGGCAGGGCTGCGGTGACGACGGCGGCAAAGAGCGCCTGCTCCTGCATGCCGAGGACAAAATGGGCGAAAAGGTACGCCACCAGCGGGTGGACAACGAGTTTGAAGAAGCTCGCCAGCAGGGCGTCCAGCCGGCGTCCGGCGGCCGCCTGCAGCGGTTTGGAACCGTTCAGGCTCATGCCGAAGGCGATCAGCATGGCCGGGATGGCGGCCCCGCCGATCAAGTGGATGGGCTCCAGGATCAGCGGCGGTACCGTCCAGCCGGTTGCTGCCACCAGAAGCCCTAGTCCGGTGCCCACGATCATCGGGTTGCGCAGGATCATGAGCACGAAACTCAGGGGCGTGGTGCGGTGCGAGCTGGTGGTGGCGTCCAACGCCATGAGGAACAAGGGGGTGAAGAAGGCCAGCTGGAAAATCAGCAGGGGTGCCACATAGCTGGCATCACCGAGCACGAAGACGGCGATGGGAATGCCGAGGTTGGCCGAGTTGGCCAGCGACGAGCTCATGGAGGAGATGAGGGCTTCCGGAAGGGACCGCTTGAGCGCGAAGCGCACTATGCCAAAGAACAGGACCGCCGTCGTCACGGCCCCGACGGCCGTCACGAGAAGCGGCGCGGCAAAGACGTCGTGCAGCTTCGCCTTGCTGAGGGTCTCAAACAGCAGGGCGGGGCTGGCCACAAAAAACGTCAGGGCGCTCAGGACGGGGCGGGCGTTCTCGCCGAGAATATTGCGCCGGCCCACGAACATGCCGACCAGGATGATGACCCAGACGACAAAGAATCCCGCCAGTACCCCTAGCACGCGGTTCTCCCCGGCGGGGCGGGCGGGCGGCGGGTTAGGGTCACCCGTCCAGAGTAATCAGCTTTATTCCGCGGGCTGTCCTATTACGCCCGACGGCGCGCTGCCGCTAGTTAAGCGTGGCGTTGTTAAGCGAGTGCGGCGGACGCATGAGGCCGGGCGTCATGCCCTCCGCGGGGTCGTTGCCGATCTGGACAATCTTGTTGTCCTGGTCAACGTGGACCACCTTGGGGTTGTACGCCCTGGCCTCTTCCGTGGTCATCTGGGCGTAGGTGATGAGGATGACGATGTCGTTCTCGTGCATCAGGTGGGCGGCGGCGCCGTTGATGCCGATCACGCCGGAACCGCGCTCGCCGGCAATCGTGTACGTCTCGAGCCGGGCGCCGTTCGTGACGTCGACAATTGCCACGAGCTCCCCGGGCAGGATGTCGGCCGCCTCCAGCAGATCCAGGTCCACGGTGACGGATCCGACATAGTGAAGGTCCGCGTGCGTGACCGTCGCGCGGTGGATCTTGGATTTGAATATTGTGCGATTCATAACGACATCAGTCTAACGCGGGGCCACCGTCCGCGCTGTGGCCCACTGCACACGGTGCAGGCCCGTCACGCGCGCCGTCCCACAAGGACCGGCAGTCACGCGGGCCGGTCCACGGGGGCCGGATCAAGAGCGCCGGCGGCCGCCGCCGGCACGATGGATGCCGCCGTCACCGCCAGGATTTCCCGGGCCGCCAGCAGTGCGGGCCGCCTGGCGCTCGAGCGCCGCACCGAGGTGAACACCGTCCGGTGCGGATCCCCGGGCAGGTCCAGGAGCTGCGCGCTGGTGCCGCGGCCGGTCCACACGAGGTCGGGCATCAGGGCCACCGCATTACCGGATTCGATCAGCCGGATCTGGGCCTGCAGGTCGGCGGTTTCAAAGCGGACATCGGGCTCGAACCCGGCGCTCCGGCAGGCCTGCTCGGCCCAGTGCCGGGAGGCCGCCCCGCGCGGTTCCATCACCCAGGGCAGCCCCGCCGTATCGGCCAGCGTCCTGATGGGCTCGCGCTCGGGCGAGGGCGGCGGAACGGCGAGCCGGATGGCGTCGCGGGTCAGGGCCACCCGGTCCAGTTCGGCATAGTGCGGGGCGGCATGGCCCGGGTACTGCTCGGCGATCACGAGGTCGAAGTCGCGGGCCCACGTCTCGTGAAGGGCCGTCTCCGGTTCCCGCTGGGTCATTTCCACCCGGACTTCCGGGTAGCTGGCGGTCATCCTGGTCAGGGTGTCCGGCATGAGCGCCAGCGCGGCGGACTGGAAGACCGCAATCCGCACGGTGCCGGTGACCGTGGTCAGCGACGCGGCCAAATCCGCCTCCGCCTGCTCGAGGGTCTCGAGGAGCTGGGAGGTGTGGGCCACCAGGACTTCAGCCTGCGGGGTCAGCTGCACCCGGCGCCCGGTCTTGCGCAGGAGCTCCACCCCGGCCTCCTTCTCAAGGAGCGCCAGCTGCTGCGAGACTGACGACGGGCTGTACTGGAGCGCTTCCGCCACCTCGGCCAAAGTGCCCCGGATCTTCAGTTCGCGCAACAGCCGCAAACGCCGGACGTCGAGCATCGCCATTCCTTTGTGAATTCTGACGGTTATTCATTAAGAGAATTCACTTTATCTAATGCAATCGGGCTTGCATACTGTTCTCACTCGATAATCCCCATCACAGGGTGGAGTGATGGGCACCGCACCTAAGCAGGAGGCCCTCATGGCTACAAGGGATTTGTCACAGTCGATCATGCGGCGCAAGCCCATCGACGACATCGAGGAAGAAAACAAACACAGCGGACTGCACAAGAGCCTGGGGCTCTGGCAGCTGACGGCCATCGGCGTCGGCGGCATTATCGGCGTCGGCATCTTCTCGTTGGCGGGCCTCGTGGCCCACGGCAGCGAGACCGAGCCCGGCGTCGGCCCGGCCGTGCTCATCTCGTTCCTGATCGCCGGCCTGGCATCCGCCGCCGCGGCGCTGTCCTACGCCGAGTTCGCCGGCATGATCCCGCGGGCAGGCTCGGCCTACACCTACGGCTACGTTGCCCTCGGCGAGATCATCGGCTGGTTTATCGGCTGGGACCTGCTGCTGGAGTACATCGCCATCGTGGCTGTGGTGGCCATCGGCATCTCGGGCTACTTCGATGCCTTCCTCTCCGGCATTGGCATCCACATGCCCGCCTGGATGACCTCGACGCCGGATGAGGGCACGGGCGGAATCATCAACCTTCCCGCGATCCTCGTCTGCCTGCTGGTGACCTGGATCCTCTCCCGCGGCACCAAGACCTTTGGACGCTTCGAACTGATCGCCGTCGGCATCAAGGTGCTGCTGATCCTGTTCATCATCGGTCTGGGCGTTTTCTACGTGAACACCAACAACTACAACCCGTTCTTCCCCAGCGGCTTCGGTCCGGTAGTGGCCGGTTCCGCCACGGTGTTCTTCGCGGTGTTCGGCTACGACGCCATGAGTACCGCGGCGGAGGAGGCCACCGACGGCAAGAAGCACATGCCGAAGGCGATCATCCTCTCGCTGGTCATCGCCATGCTGCTCTATGCCGCCGCCACCCTGGTGCTGACCGGCATGCAGAACTTCACGGAAATCGACCCCAAGGCCGGCTTCGCGTCCGCCTTCAACAGCGTCGGGTTGCCGGTGATCGCGACCATCATCTCCGTGTTCGCCGTGCTGTCCATCCTCACCGTAATGCTGACCTTCCTCCTCGGCGTCACCCGCGTCTGGTTCTCGATGAGCCGCGACGGCCTGCTGCCCGGCTGGTTCTCAAAGACGGACCGGCATGGCACGCCGCAGCGCGTAACGTGGATCGCCGGCCTCGGGGCCGCGATCCTGGCCGGCATCCTCCCGATCAAGGCTGTGGCCGACCTGACCAACATCGGCATCCTGGCCGCGTTCGTCGTCGTCTGCGTGTCGGTGATCGTGTTCCGCTACAAGAAGCCCGACGCCCCGCGGACCTTCCGCCTGCCGCTGATGCCCCTGGTTCCGGCGTTCGGTGTGTTTGCCTCGCTCTTCCTGATGTTCCAGCTGCACTGGGAGACCTGGCTGCGGTTCGGCGTCTGGCTCGTGATCGGGCTGATCATCTACTTCACGTACGGCCGCAAGAACTCGCTGATGAACCCGGACAGCCCGCGGCACGAGGAGATCGTGGAGATGCACCGCCCCCTGACATAGCCGCCCTACCCCCGTTGCGCTATCACTTCTGGCTCCCATTCCCCGGTCTTCCCCGGACTTGAGGCCCAGAAGTGATAGCGCAACGGGTTTTAAAGGGTCCGGGGTGGTTTCCGAACGTTAGGGCGGGAAAACAAAGCTTCGGTTTTTCTAACCGGTATTGCTCAGAAAACTTCGCTTTATCTTATGAAAATCCGGTCGCATACTGTTTCCTAAGAGGTCCACATTTTGAGAAAGAACGTGTTTCAGCCATGACCAACATCTCCACGGAGCCCGGCGCCACCACCGGAAACGCCGCAGGCAACGACGCCACGCACGCCGCCGTTTCGGAAGGCTCCACGGTCCTTGAGGCCGCAGCCCTCGCCGAGGACACCATCGCGCTGGTGCGCCACTGGCTCACCGAGGCCGCTAAGGTCCCCGTCGACGCCTCGGCCGAGCAGCTCGCCGGGGTCCTGAAGGACCCCAACGGCCTGGACTTCACCGTAGGGTTCGTCGACGGCGTCGTCCGTCCCGAGGACCTGCAGGTCGCCGCCCGCAACCTCGCCGCCCTGGCCCCCAAGGTCCCGGCGTTCCTGCCCTGGTACATGCGCAGCGCGGTCCGCCTCGGCGGCACCATGGCCCCGGTCCTGCCCCAGGTGGTCATCCCGGTTGCCCGCCGGGTGCTGCGTGAAATGGTCGGCCACCTCATTGTCGACGCCACCGACGCCAAGCTCGGCCCGGCCATCGCCAAGATCCGCAAAGACGGCATCAAGCTCAACGTCAACCTCCTCGGCGAGGCCGTGCTCGGCGAACACGAGGCCTCCCGCCGGCTCGAGGGCACGCACGCCCTGCTGTCCCGGCCCGACGTCGACTACGTCTCGATCAAGGTCTCCTCCACGGTGGCCCCGCACTCGGCATGGGCCTTCGACGAGGCCGTGGAGCATGTCGTGGAGAAGCTCACCCCGCTCTTCGCCCGCGCCGCCTCCTACGCGTCCGCTGGGCAGAAAGCCAAGTTCATCAACCTGGACATGGAGGAATACAAGGACCTGGACATGACCATCGCGGTCTTCACCCGGATCCTGGACAAGCCCGAATTCAAAAACCTCGAGGCCGGCATCGTGCTCCAGGCCTACCTCCCGGATGCCCTGTCCGCCATGATCCGCCTGCAGGACTGGGCCGCCGCCCGCCGCGTTGACGGCGGCGCCGCCATCAAGGTCCGCGTCGTCAAGGGCGCCAACCTGCCGATGGAGCAGGTCGAGGCCTCCCTGCATGACTGGCCGCTCGCCACCTGGGGCACCAAGCAGGACTCGGACACCAATTACAAGCGGGTCATCAACTACTCGCTGCACCCGGACCGGATCCGCAACATCCGGATCGGCGTCGCCGGCCACAACCTCTTCGACATAGCCTTCGCCTGGCTCCTGGCCAAGCAGCGCGGCATCGCGGATACCGCACAGCAGGGCATCGAATTCGAAATGCTTCTCGGCATGGCCCAGGGCCAGGCCGAAGCCGTCAGACAAGACGTCGGCTCCCTCCTGCTCTACACCCCGGTGGTCCACCCGGCCGAGTTCGACGTCGCGATCGCCTACCTGATCCGCCGCCTCGAAGAGGGCGCCAGCCAGGACAACTTCATGTCCGCCGTTTTCGAGCTCAGCGAAAACGAAACGTTGTTTGAGCGCGAGAAGCAGCGCTTCCTCGCCTCGCTTGCCAAGCTCGACGACGAGGTCCCGGGCCCGAACCGGCTGCAGAACCGCGCCCTTCCGGCCGCGCCGCTGCCGCACGACTCGTTCGAGAACACCGCTGACACGGATCCATCGCTGCCCGCGAACCGCGACTGGGGCCGCGCCATCCTGGGCCGCGTGACGACGTCGACACTGGGCAACGCCTCCGTCGAGGCCGCCACGATCAACGATGCCGCGACCCTGAACGCCGTGATCGACACCGCCGTCGAGAAGGGCAAGGCCTGGGGTGCACTCTCCGGCGCGGAGCGCGCCGAAATCCTGCACCGCGCCGGCGACGTCCTCGAGGCCCGCCGCGCGGACCTCCTGGAGGTCATGGCCTCCGAGACCGGCAAGACGATCGACCAGGGCGATCCCGAGGTCAGCGAGGCCGTGGACTTCGCGCACTACTACGCCGAGTCCGCCCGCAAGCTCGACGACGTCGACGGCGCCACCTTCGTCCCGGCCAAGCTCACCGTCGTGACGCCGCCGTGGAACTTCCCGGTCGCCATCCCGGCCGGCTCCACCCTCGCGGCCCTCGCCGCCGGCTCCGCCGTCGTGGTCAAGCCCGCCAAGCAGGCCCGCCGCAGCGGCGCCGTCATGATCGAGGCCCTCTGGGAGGCCGGCGTTCCGCGCGACGTGCTCACCATGGTCCAGCTGGGCGAGCGGGAACTGGGCCAGCAGCTCATTTCCCACCCGGCCGTGGACCGCGTCATCCTGACCGGCGGCTACGAGACCGCCGAGCTGTTCCGCTCGTTCCGCAAGGACCTGCCCCTGCTGGCCGAGACCAGCGGCAAGAACGCCATCATCGTCACCCCGAGCGCGGACCTGGACCTCGCGGCCAAGGACGTCGCATACTCAGCGTTCGGCCACGCCGGGCAGAAGTGCTCTGCCGCCTCGCTGGTGATCCTCGTCGGCTCCGTGGCGAAGTCGAAGCGCTTCCACAACCAGCTGATCGACGCCGTCACCTCGCTGAAGGTCGGGTACCCGCAGGACCCGGCGAGCCAGATGGGCCCGATTATCGAGCCCGCCAACGGCAAGCTCCTGAACGCCCTCACCACCCTCGGCGAGGGTGAGACCTGGGCCGTCGAGCCGCGGAAGCTCGATGATTCGGGCAAGCTCTGGAGCCCCGGCGTGCGCTCCGGTGTCCGCCGCGGATCCTACTTCCACCTCACCGAGTTCTTCGGCCCGGTCCTGGGCGTCATGACCGCGGAGACCCTCGAGGAAGCCATCGCGATCCAGAACCAGATCGAATACGGCCTCACCGCGGGCCTGCACTCGCTGAACACCGAGGAACTGGGGATCTGGCTGGACACCATCCAGGCCGGCAACCTCTACGTCAACCGCGGCATCACGGGCGCGATCGTCCAGCGCCAGCCCTTCGGCGGCTGGAAGAAATCCGCCGTCGGCGCCGGCACCAAGGCCGGCGGGCCGAACTACCTCGTCGGCCTCGGCGAATGGGTCAGCAAGCCCAGCACCGCCGCCGGCACCCCGGGCGCTGCTCCCGCCCACGCCGGCGTCCGCCGGATCGAGGACGCGGCCAAGGGCTTCCTGACCGCCGACGAACTCGCACCGCTGCAGCGCGCGCTCGCCTCCGACGCCCGCGCCTGGGCCGAAGAGTTCGGCACCGCGAGGGACGTCTCCGGCCTGAGCGCGGAGCGCAACGTCTTCCGTTACCGTCCGCTGCCCGTCACGGTCCGCCTCGCGGAAGGCGAGGCCCTTGCCGGCCTCGTCCGGACCGTCGCCGCCGGCGTCCTGGCCGGGTCGGCCCTGACGGTCTCCACCGCCGTCGAACTGCCCGCCCAGCTGCGTGCCGTCCTGTCCGGGCTTGGCGTCGCCGCGACTGTTGAGAACGACGCCGAATGGCTCGCTTCCGCCGGCACCCTCGCCGCGGCGGGCAAGCTCTCCGGCGCACGGATCCGGCTGATTGGCGGGGACGCCAAGGCGTTGTCCGAGGCCACGGGCGGACGCCCGGACCTGGCGGTGTATGTCCACCCCGTCACGGAAGCCGGACGCGTGGAACTGCTGCCGTTCCTGCACGAGCAGGCCATCAGCATCACGGCGCACCGCTTCGGTACGCCCAACCACATCTCGGACGCCCTGATCTAGCCCGGGGCTGCTAAAACCCCGGCTCGGGCGTGCTGGAACCCTAAAACACCGTCGCCGCTGTGCAGGCACCATAAGGTGCGGCACGGCGGCGACGGCGTTTAACGGCGAAGGCGATAAGCGGAGTCCGGGTTAGCCGAAGTACCAGCCCGGCGGGACCCAGGAAGCCGGGACCGCGTGGGCGGAGAAATCGTCGCAGCCCGAGCAGAAGTAGGTGACCTCGCCGAGCTTGCTGACCGAGCCGTCCCTCCGGTGCGTGGCCGGGACGAAAGTCTCAAGGAAAATGAACTCGTCCGTGCCGCAGCGTTCGCAGTACGGGCTGGCCACATAATCGGAGTCTGCGAGGGTAGCCGGGCGGACTCCCAGTTGGCCCGGGGTGCTCGCGTGCTGGGCGGCGGCTGAGTGCTGCATTCCGGCGGTCGAGTGGTGCATGGCCGCCGCGGGGTGGGACGGCGCGGTTGCCTGACGGGCAGGCTTTGGCGCGTGGGTGGCGGGGGCGGACAGTCGGGGATGATTAATGGCTGGCATCAATGGCGGCCTATCCCGAACGCCCCGACGCCAGCCATAGGGCTTCAGCGACGGACAGCGTTCGTATTTCGAATCGTTGTCGTGGGCCACTGCTTGACCTCGAACGGTTGATCTTAAGTATTGTCAGGATAGAGGAAGTACGTGCACCGTTCAATGGTCAAGTAAGTATGGTCAAGTAAGTACTGCTCGCGTCCGGGTAGTCCGGCTCCGTATGTGCCGATGCCCGATCACCGCTGGCTGCGGGACCGCCCGTGTGTCAGGCCGGTCGCTTCAGGGTTCGGCCCACGATCGCCTGCGTGAGGGCATCGATCACCTCGGTATTGGCCAGCGGATTGCGGATGAGTGTGAAATCGACGTCGCCTACCGGCGGCAAATCGAAGCGGCGGGTGATGATTTTCAGGTCCTCCGGCACCAGGGAGGAAGGCATCACCGCCACCCCGATGCCGGCCCGGACGGCGGCCAGCACGCCGCTGATCTGACGCGTGGTGCAGGTGATCCGCCACGTGCGCCCAGTGGCCTCCAGGGCGTCGATCGCAAGCTTCCGGCTCAGGCTGGGGGAGGGGTAGGCGATCAGCGGGACAGGATCAGACGGTTCCAGCACGGTCTGCTCCAAGCCGACCCAGGCGAAGGCGTCCTGCTGGACCACGGTCCCGTCCTTGGCCCCGGCCACCCATTTCACAAAGACCAGGTCCAGCTGCCCTGCATTGAGGCGCTTGTAGAGCTGGTCGCTCTGCCCCACCGTCAGCTCGAGGTTGATCTGCGGATAGATCTGCCGGAACTCCCGGAGGATGCGTGGCAGCCCGGTGATGGCGAGGTCATCGGCCGTGCCGAAGCGCAGGCGGCCGCGCATGGCGGAGCCGGAGAAATAGCGGGCGGCGGAGTCGTGCGCGGCGAGGATGCTGCGGGCGAACCCGGCCATGGCATCGCCATTGTCGGTCAGGCGTACATCCCGGGTATCCCGGGCAATCAGCACCCGCTTGGCGGCGGTCTCCAGCTTGCGGACGTGCTGGCTGACGGTGGGTTGGGCCAGGCCGAGGCGCTCCGCGGCCTTGGTAAAGCTCAAGGTTTCGGCCACGGCCAGGAACGAGCGGAGCTGGGCGGGTTCAAACATGGGGGTCTCCGGATCGGGTCGCCGCCAACCCTGCATTGCGTTCTGTAATGCGAGTTATGCGTGGGATAGGCTTCCATAATCTCTTGGGGCCAGCCTAGCGTTAAGTCCATCCCACTCACCCGCTCTTTTGAGGACTTTTCCGTGGCACCCCCTCCGCCGCTAGAGGCGAACGCAGCTTCCCTGCCGGACACCATCACCCAACCACTCGCCGTCGTCAACGAGCGCCTGCCCTGGCGCCACACCTTTATTTCGCTGAAGGTCCGCAACTTCCGCATCTTCGCGATCGGGCACTTCGTCGCCGTCATTGCGCTCTGGATGCAGCGGATCGCGCAGGACTGGCTGGTGCTCCAGCTCTCCGGTTCCGTCACCGCCGTCGGCATCACCGTGGCCTTGCAGTTCCTGCCGTCCCTGTTCCTGGGCCCGTGGGCCGGCATGATGGCGGACCGCTTCGCGAAGCGGAAGATCCTCATGCTGTGCCAGTCGGTGGCCGCCGCGTTGGCCGCGCTCCTTGCAGTCCTGGCGCTCAGCCAGCGGATCGAAGTGGGGCACGTCTACGCGATCGCGCTGGTCCTGGGCCTCGTGACCGTGCTGGACCAGCCGGCCCGCCAGGTGTTCGTCAACGAGCTCGTGGGCCCCGGCTACCTGCGAAATGCGATCAGCGTGAACTCCACGATCTTCCAGCTGGGCGGCCTGATCGGTCCTGCGATCGCCGGGCTCCTGCTGACCGCCGTGGGCGCAGGCTGGGCCTTTGCCGCCAACGCGGTGGCCTGCTGCTTCACGGTGGCCATGCTCCTGAGCCTGCGGACGGACCAGCTGCATGTCAGCACCCCGGCCGCCAAGCGCCGGGGCATGCTGCGGGAAGGGCTGGACTATGCGCTCAGCAAGCCCACCATCTACTGGCCCTGGCTGATGGCCGGGTTCATCGCGGTGTTCGCGATGAGCCTGCCGGTGCTGTTGGCCGCGTTCGCGGACCACGTGTACGACGCCGGTGCCGGCGGCTACGGGCTGCTCAACACGCTCGTGGCCCTCGGCGCCCTGGCCGGCGCCATCACCTCGGCCCGGCGGCGTGCTTTGCGGCTGCGCTCCGTGGTGCTGGGCGCCGGAATGTACGGGCTCATGCTGTGCCTGGCGTCCCTGGCGCCGTCGATGGCGTGGTTCGGCGTGGCCATGGTGCTGGCCGGCTTCTGGTGCCTGATGTTCCTGACCGCCGCGAACCAGCTGGTCCAGGTCAGCGCCAACCTGGCCATCCGCGGGCGGGTGATGAGCCTGTACATCATGGTGCTGATCGGCGGCCAGGCGATCGGCGGCCCGATGATGGGCTGGCTGGCCGAGCACGCGGACCCGCACACCGCCGTCCTCGTTGCCGGCGGGCGTGCCGGTGCTGGCCGCCGCGACCGTCGCCGTCGTCCTCGCCCGGCGCGGACAGCTCATGCTCAAGCTGGACCTGAAGGACCGGCGCCGGCTGCTGCGGATCGTCCCGACCCAGGGCGGCCGTGAGGCAGCCGCGACACCGTAGCTGTCCAAGAAAGGGCAGCCGTTGCGTGGATTCACGCAACGGCCGCCTCTTTTGCATGGGAACTCCCTAGACCGCCCGGGGGCGGTGCGGGAACTCTGCCTCCCGCTGCTGGAACTGCAGCACATCCGGGTTGAGGACCACGCCGTCGCGGACTTCGATCGCTCGGCGGATGGTCTCGTTCTCCGCCCAGGCCTCGGGGCCCGAGACCACAGTATTGAGGAACGGAAGCAGCGCCTCGCTGATTTCCCAGCTGGAGGAATTCCAGAGGTAGGACGGGCTGTGGTCCACGGCGTAGTAGTCGATGTGGTCCCCGACTTTGAACATCGGTTCGGCGAAAGTGGTGGTTTTCGCCCAGCTGAAGCCCATGCCCTCGTCGCAGGACACGTCGACTATCAGGCTGCCGGGCCGGAAAGCGGACAGGTCCTCGGTGCGCAGATAGGTCAGCGGCGCGTTGGGGTCCTGCAGCGTGCAGTTGACCACGATGTCACGCTCGGCGAGGAACGGCGCCAGCGGCACCCGCCCGCGCTCGGTAATGACCTCGCTGAGGAACGGCGCTTCGTTATCGTGGTCGAACTGCGCGATCCGGACCGAGTGGATGGGCGAGCCCACCGCGGCAACCCCGCGGTTGGTCAGCACCTGCACATCGTGGACGCCGTGGGCGTTCAACGCGGTCACAGCACCGCGGGCGGTGGCCCCGAAGCCGATCACGACGGCGCTTAGCCGGCGGCCGTAGTCGCCGGTGGACCCCGTCAGGGCGAGGGAGTGCAGCACGGAGCAGTAGCCGGCGAGCTCGTTGTTCTTGTGGAAGACGTGGAGGCCGAAGCCGCCGTCGCTGGCCCAGTGGTTCATCGCCTCAAAGGCGATCAGCGTCAGCTTCTTGTCGATTGCCAGCTGGGTGATGGCCCGGTCCTGCACACAGTGCGGCCAGCCCCAGAGGACCTGCCCGTCGCGGAGCTCGGCCAGGTCCTCTGGCTGCGGCTTGGGCAGGAGGACGACGTCGGCGTCGGCCAGCAGCTGCTGCCGCGGTGCGATGCGCCCCACGAGCGGCGCGAGCTCGGCGTCGGAAAGGCCGAAGCGCCCGCCGTAGCCTTCCTCGAGGATTATCCGGTCCCGGATATCCGGCGCGATGCGGTCCAGGTGCAGCGGGTGGATCGGGAGGCGCCGCTCGTCCGGTTTGCGCGTGGAGGCGAGGATGCCGAGAGTGAGGTAATTCGGTGTACCGGTCACTTCTTTTTGGGGCTCGCCGTCTTTGCGGCGGTCACTTTATCGAGGGAGCTGGCCGGCGCTGAAGCGGCCCTCTTGTCAGCGCGCTTTTCCTTGATGGATTTGCCGGATTTTTTGGATGCTGCTTGACGGGGGGATTTGTCAGCCATGATTGCTCCTGTAGCGGAACCGAAGAGGTTCCTGACTTCCGACGATACAGGTAGCAACCTAATGGGAGCCCGGGGGACATCTCGGCGCACAGGTAGCGCTGCGGAAACCAGGGAGCGCTGGAGGCTGTGGAGGCAATTGGAGCGGCTGACGGGAATCGAACCCGCGTATCAAGCTTGGGAAGCTAGCGCTCTACCATTGAGCTACAGCCGCAGTGGGACCGGCCAGAATTCCAGCCGTGAGTCCCGATCAACGAGGATTACATTACCTCAGTCTGAGTTAGAGGTTGTACACCCCGCTGTCGCCGGGCCGGTAAAGCCTGGCCGGCGCGACTGTGACCGGATGGCGCACTTGCGATGTCCCTTGCGCTGAAGATCGCTGATCCCAGCACCCGGAGCCCGTCATTTCCTCGAAACGCTGTGGGAACGCCGCGTTCATCTGCAGAGAATGGCGGCCGAAACCGCACCCCAAAATGGGTAGTGCTATCTCGAATCCGGGTAATGAGCGCAAGTAGTCCGCCCATGGCGGCGTAATTGACGAGTGGTCCCCCAACTCAAGAGGGGTAGGCCACACTCGTGTGCAGCAGAAAGCCATCGAATTTACTGGAGGGGACCACAGCCAACCGAGTCGCTAGAAGGTCTCACATGTACGACCAGAAGTTGATGGTGGCCCGTCCTTTGTTGCCAACGGGTGGGCTTGCCCAGCCAAACGTGCCGGATCAAAACCGCTCGCGGGCCAGTCAATTGGCGCGACATCGGGACCGCCGGACGGCCGGGCTAAGTGGTCAGCCGGGCGATATTGGCGGCAGGCATGAGTGAGCTCAAGCAGCGCGTTCCGGTCCATACGGGGTATCGGGCTCCGGATCATGTACGGGTCACCCCACGAGCGCAGGATTCACCGGGGCCTGTTGCCGGCGCGGCAGCTTTAGCCCCGCCGTCCATCCCATTTCCCGACTTCAGGTCGGCGAAGCTCCGGCTTGCGAGCAGTTCCCGGCGCGAGGGCATTCGTTGGGCAAACCGCTATCGGCATCTGCTGATAGCCGCAGACGCCCTGGTAATTGCGGGGGTGACTGCGGCCGCCCACATCACCCGGTTCGGGTTAAGCACCGTGAGCTCGGTGCAAGTGGGCGAGTTCCATGTTGACTACCTTTACATTTCCGTAATCATCGCGGCCGCCTGGATGGTTGCGTTGGGGCTGTACAAGAGCAGGGATGCGCGGATCGTCGGCATCGGAATCGACGAATACAGACGGGTCGTCAGCGCAAGCGCAATGCTGCTGGGCCTCATCGCTCTGGTGTGCTTTGTTCTAAATGTCGACGTAGCCCGCGGATTCTTCGCGCTCGCACTGCCCGCCGGGCTGACAGGCCTGCTGGCGGCCCGCTGGAGCATGCGTCAGTGGCTGTCCAGGCAGCGGGTTCACGGCCATTACCTTTCGCGTGTGGTCGTGCTGGGCCGGCCGAATGACGTCCGATACGTTGTCAGCCAAATAGAAAAGAAGTCAGGTGCGGCGTACAAGGTCGTGGGTGTCGCACTTTCCGGGTCCGCCGGCGCCGGCACCTTCACCCAGGGCAGCCATGTCCTCAACGTCGTCGGAGACGAACGGACCGTCGTGGAAGCTGTGGCTTCCGTGGACGCCGATGCTGTCATCGTGGCGGGACCCATGAAGGGCGGCAGCCGTTACATCCAAAGACTCGGATGGAAGCTGGAGCAGTCGTCCACCCAGTTGATCCTCACCACCGGACTGACCAATGTCGCCGGTCCCCGGATCCATTCCCGTCCCGTGGAGGGACTGCCCCTCATGCACGTGGAACTGCCGCAGTACGCCGGCGCCAAGCATGCTCTCAAGAGGCTGTTCGACATCACGTTGGCTGCAGCGGCGCTAGTGGCGCTCATCCCTGTGTTTCTTGTCCTCGCGGTGATGATCAAGCGGGACAGCCCCGGGCCCGTGATCTTCAGGCAGGAACGGGTAGGGCGCGGCGGTGAGAAATTCAACATGCTGAAATTTCGCTCGATGGTCGAAACCGCGGAGGACGATCTCGCCGGGCTCCTGGAACACAACGAGGGCGCGGGGGTGCTCTTCAAGATGCAGAACGATCCGCGGGTCACCGGGGTGGGCCGCTGGATGCGGAAGCACTCCCTCGACGAACTGCCGCAGTTCTGGAACGTCCTCAAGGGCGACATGAGCCTGGTCGGTCCACGGCCCCCGCTGCAGCGCGAGGTCGACAACTACCACCACAAGGTGCTCCGGCGTCTCTACATCAAGCCTGGGCTGACAGGCATGTGGCAGATCAATGGCAGGTCGGAGCTGAACTGGCGTGACAGCGTCCGACTGGATTTGTACTACGTCGAAAACTGGTCGCTGGCCGGAGACCTGATCATCCTTTGGCGCACAGCAAAGATGCTCATCAATCCGGTCGGGGCCTACTGACAAACCGAGGTTTTCTGTTCTACAAAATTGAGAAAGGCAAAACAATGACCACACTTGTTTCGGGGGCTGGTGGATTCATCGGAGGCCATTTGGTGGCCCAACTCCTCAAAGACGGACAATCTGTCCGGGCAGTAGACCGCAAGCCTTTTGCAGAGTGGTACCAGGTGCACCCGGCGGCGGAGAACGTGCAGGGCGACTGCTCGCTGCTCGAGACGGCCCGGGAGGTCAACCGGGGTGTGCAGCACGTCTACAACCTCGCCGCGGACATGGGCGGCATGGGCTTCATCGAGAACAACAAGGCAGCCTGCATGCTGACTGTGCTCACCAGCACCCACATGCTCATGGCAGCGCAGGAAGCTGGCGTTGAGCGGTTCTTCTACTCCAGCTCAGCTTGCGTTTACGCGGCGGGACATCAAACGTCCGCCAACGTCATCGCTCTGCGTGAGGAAGACGCCTACCCCGCACAGCCGGAAGACGGTTACGGATGGGAGAAGCTGTTCACCGAGCGTATGGCCCGGCATTACCGGGAGGACTTCGGGCTGCAGACCAGGATCGCCCGGTATCACAACGTCTACGGCCCACACGGCACTTGGGACGGTGGGCGCGAGAAAGCGCCGGCCGCACTCTCGCGCAAGTTCGCGCGGGCGGCCCTGACGGGCGACACCAATCTTGAGATCTGGGGCGACGGGGAACAGACCCGCAGCTTCATGTACATCGACGACTGCGTCCAGGGCACGAAGGACATCCTGCACGGCGACCTGACCGAACCGGTAAACCTGGGATCCTCTGAGCTGGTCTCGATCAACCAGATGGTGGATCTCCTCGAGCAGATCTCCGGCACCGTGGTGACCAGGCACTACAAGCTCGACGCCCCGCAGGGAGTTCGTGGGCGGAACAGCGACAACACGCTCTTCCATGCCACCTACGGCTGGGAACCGTCCATCACGCTCAGGACAGGACTGGAAAAGACCTACGAGTGGATCTTCGACCAGCTCAAGGCGCAAGGGTGAACCCCCGTGCGCATCCATATTCACGACTTCGCCGGGCACCCATTCCAGGCAGAGCTGTCCCGGGAACTCGCCGCGCGGGGACACCACGTCGAACATGCCTACGCGACCCAGTACCCCAGTGGCAAGGGAAAGCTGGAGCGCCTGGACGGTGACCCGGACGCGTTGACTTTCCGCGGAATCACGGCCGTCAGGACATTCGAGAAGTATTCGCCGCTGGGACGGATGCGGTTCGAGAAGTCATTTGCCCGGGCCTGGGTCAGCCACCTCGAGCAGACCCGTCCCGACTGCGTCGTGGCATGCAACGTTCCGTTGTTCGTACTGAACAGATTCAGTTCAACGATGGCAAAGTCGGGGCAGCCCTGGGTGTTGTGGCATCAGGACCTCTTCAGCAGGGCAATCGGAGAAGAGATCAGGAAGCGGCTGCCTGCGGCTGTCAGCCCGGCAGCGCAGCGATGGGTCACGCGCACGGAGAAGAACCTGGTCCGCAGCGCCAGCCAGGTCGTCGCAATTGGCGAGGAATTCCGCCGGGCTTACCGGCGCTGGGGCCTCGATGTGCGCCACGTTTCTGTCATTCCAAACTGGGCGCCGCTCGGTGAGATCCTTCCCGGGCCAAGGGACAATGGGTGGGCGCGCGCCCATCTCCCGCAGGCCCGGGAGATACGTCTGCTCTATGCCGGAACGCTGGGCCGGAAGCATAACCCGCTGCTGCTGATTGATCTCCTGCGCGGCGCCCTGGACAGGGGCATCCCGGCGCGTCTCGTGGTCGCCTCGGAGGGGGAAGGGATTGAAGCCGTGCGTGAGATCGCGGAGCGGCAACCGGAATTGCCGATCACCCTGCTGCCGTTCCAGCCGGCCTCCGAACTCTCTGACATGCTCGGCTCCGCCGATGTGCTCCTTGCCCTCCTTGAACCCGGGGCGTCAAAGTTTTCGATACCCAGCAAGGTGCTTTCGTCCTTGGCGGCCGGCCGTCCGGTCCTGGGACTCATGCCACGGGACAATCCAGCGGCCCTGGACATCAAGGCAGCCGGCGGGTACGTCGGAACTCCGGACGCGCAGGGCGTGGTGGGTGCCGCCGATTGGCTCCAAGGGATGGCGCAGTCGCCGACGGCGCTTGTGTCCGCCGGAGAGCGAAGCCGCCAGCTTTCCGTCGAGCGGTTTGGAATTGGTCCGATCGCTACCCGCTTCGAAGAAGTGCTGGCCAAAGCCGTTGCGGACCGTCCCCGTGCACCTCAAGGGTTCGCGCAGACTGCCGAGGCGGTGTCCTGATGCCAGCACAATCATCGCCGGACGCCGGACCAGGGCGGCAGACGCCCGTCATTGATCTGGCCCAGGCGCCGGGCGCGGGTGAGGCCTGGGACAGGCCACGGGCAATTGTCTATCTGTGGGGGGCCTGTGAGCTGTTGTTCGTGAGCAACCCCTGGCAGATAAGTTCACGGCTCCGGGTCGCCGTGCTGCGGGCCTTCGGCGCCGAGATCGGTCCGGGCGTCACCTTCCGGCCCCGCACCCGCGTCAAGTTTCCTTGGAAGCTGCACATCGGGGCCGGCTGCTGGATTGGGGAGGGCGTCTGGTTCCACAACCAGGACGATGTCTACATCGGCGCCAACGTTGTGGTTTCACAGGAATGCTTCATCACCACGGGAAGTCACCGCGCGCGCAGCGACATGGGCCTCATAACGAGCCCGGTGTATATAGACGATGGTGCATGGGTCACCTCGCGCTGCATGGTGCTCGGCGGAGCCCACATTGGCCAGTCAGCCGTCGTGGAGCCGCTCACCGTGGTCCGCGGTGACATTCCACCGAATGCTGTTTACGGGCGGGTGCCTGGCCCCTCAGTGATCAGGGAACGGTTCCGGGACAATGATGTCCTGTGATGGCACAATGCAGCCTAGGGGGTAGCCATGGTGGCCAGGGTCTTGGAAATCAACCCGTACATTTTTTCGGCGAGGTACTGATGGCCGGCGTCGGTCGGGTGGACGCCGTCGGCGCCGATGAGCTTGGAATCGGCGCCGAAGAACCAGCGCTCGCTCAGCGGGTTGACGAACTGAATGCCACCGGCAGACGCTGCCTCGGAGATCGCTTTGCTGTCACTGAGGATGAAGTCCGGCACCCGCTCGTCGACCCAGGCCGGCCCGACGACGATCAGCTTCGCGTGGGGCGCCCGCTCGTGGATCTTTGTGTAGAGATCAGTCGCAGCCGCGGCCATTGCTGCAGGGTCCTGCTTACCGTCGTTCCTGCTCCCGAAGACAAGGACCAGATCAGCCGTCGAGCGCAAGCTGGTGGTGGCGGCTTCGGCGAAAGTGACTTTCTCGGTTCCCCTGACGATGTACCCGGCACCGGGATGGCCGATGACGTTCATGTCGACCGGATGGGATTCCGAGTAAAAGCGGGACCCGACGATCTTTGCCCAGTTGGCTGCTCCGTAGCCACCCTGGTCGGAGCCGACAACGTACGAGTCGCCGATGATGTCAACGTTAGGGACCGCAGCACGGCTGGATTCCGGCGTGCTGGCAGCTGGAGCCGGCGAGGGGCCGGCCCCGTTGCCCCGCGCGGTGAACGCCAGCACAGCAATGATGACCGCCACCACGGCCAGCAGGCCAAAACCAAGTTCCTTCAGGTGACGGAACCGGAAGGATGATCTGGTCCTGTTTGTGCTCTTCAGAAAATCCATTCGCAAAGACTATCGGCAATCCACTCTTGAGGGGGAAGTGAATGCGTAAGATACCAGCTTCGATCCTGATTCAGACGAAAAATGAAGAGGCGAGCATCGAGAGGTGCTTGGCGGCACTGGGCGACTTCGACGAGATCATCGTGGTCGATTCAAACAGTACCGATCGGACGGCGGAACTTGCCGCCGCCAGAGGTGCGACCGTCATCAACTTCACCTGGAACGGGGCGTACCCCCAGAAGAAGCAGTGGCAGCTTGAACATGCGCCGACCCGCCATCCCTGGATTCTGTTTCTTGACGCCGACGAATTTCCGAGCCAGGAACTGATCGAGGAAATCGCCGTCATCGTCTCGGATCCGCTGGAACGCCGCGTGGCTTTCGACATTCCCATCTCCTATCACTTCGCTGGCAAGGTTCTCAAACACGGCCACCGGGTGGTCAAGCGTTCGCTGTTGAAGCGGGGCTTCAACCGCTATGAGGACACTGGTTTGGTGAATCTTCCGGTGATGACGGAGCTGGAAGTGCACTACCAGCCAGAGGCGACGGGCGAGGTGGGGCGCACTTCGGGCCTGCTGGCACACCACGATCTTGACCCGGTCCGCACCTGGTTCGACAGGCACAACAAGTACTCCGACTGGGAAGCCTATATCCATGCCGACCCGGCCATGCGGCGCTCGGTGCGCTCGTCGAAAAGCCTGCAGGGGCAGCGCTTTGACGTCGTCCCGTTCAAACCACTTGCCTTCTGGGTCTACAGCTACATTGTCCGGGCCGGCTTCCTGGATGGACGGGCCGGCCTTGACTACGCCGTCGCCCTGGCTTCGTACTACTGGCAGATCGGCCTGAAGACCCGCGAACTACAGCAATACGGCCGTCGGCTGGCTGAACATGCCTGAAAAACGCGCATCGTCGAGGCCGCCCCTGAGCGTGCTGCAGATCGGCGGCCTGGCCGGACCGGGCGCCGTCGCGGGCGGTGTCTGGGCGGTCGCGCGCATGCAAAGTGCAGCGCTGGTGCGCCACGGCGCCGCTGTTGAACTCGTCGGGGGCTGGCTCGGCGGCCGGCCGGCCACTCGACCGGAACCGCATGAAAGAATCTTTCCGGTCCGGCGCCCGTTCCGGGGCGCCCGTCTCAGGGGCCTGATTGGGGTCGGTCTCGTCAGGCATGTTTGGGACCGGAGCCGCGAGGTCGACGTCGTCCAGCTGCACCTCTGCCGCGACTTCATCACAACGTCCAGCGCCCTCTTGCTGCGCGGTGCCGCCATTCCCGTCATCGCCCAGGCACACGGCATGCTTGCAGCGCCGCGTTCGCGCGGGTTGCGCGTGTTCGATGCGCTGATCTTCCGACGGGCGATGCGGACGCCACAACTATGGCTGACCCTGACGGAGGCCGAGGAAAGGAACCTTGAGTCCCTCGGCGTGCCGAGGACGAAGATGCGCCGGGTGGTGAACGCGACAGCCGACCCCGGCACCGTGTGGGAAGACCCGCAGACCCCCACCTTTCTGTTTGTTTCACGGCTTGCGGCGCGCAAGCAGCCCACGGTGTTCGTCGAGGCAGCAATTGCCCTCCTGCGGGACGGAGCGGAAGCCCGATTCGTGGTTGCAGGACCTGATCAAGGCGAACTGGAGACCGTGCGCCGTTTGATCGACGCTTCAGGCTTCCGGGACCGGTTCGATGTTCCGGGGGAGTTGACGGAACCTCAGGTGCTGGAGGCTCTGTCCCAGGCGACCGCCGTCGTTTTGCCGGCCCGCCACGAGCCTTACCCGATGGTGATCATCGAGGCCGCGGCTGTGGGTACGCCCATCATTCTGACCTCGGAATGCGGACTGGCCGCGGCCTTGCAGAAAGCGGGTGCGGCGATTGTCGCTGCGCCCACGGCCGATGCTTTCCACGCAGCCATGGCCACAGTGGCGGCCAACAAGGATCTGCGGTACCGGCTGAGTGCGCGGGCCCGTGAGCTGCACCTGGGTCTATGGTCTGCCGAATCCCTCGCGGAGAGTCTCCTGGGATTGTATGCGGAGGCGATAAATGCTGGCCGGCAGTGACTTCCGAAGCCCGGTCAGCCTGCCGGGCGAGAGGAAGTCCGGAATCGGTGCGGCGGTGGCGATCCTGACTTTCCTGTGTTTTGCCGTGGCCATACCGCTCATCCTGCGGTCGACGTCGGAAGCCTCCTACAGCGATACTGACTTCCTCATCCGATACTCGGTGCTCCTCTATGCAGCCTTCCGCATGAGCGTCATTCTGTGGAAGGACCAGGTGCGACCGGTGGCCGGCGTCTTCTGGATGTTCGTCTACATCTGCCTCGGCGTTGTTCCACTGGCCCAATTGTCAACCGGCGCGTCAACCGTACTGGCCGTCCAGGTCGACGATTCGACTTTGTACGCGACGACCGCCATCACTCTTCTCGGCTGCATCAGCTTCGATCTGGCCTATCACCTTAGACTCTTCCGGAACTTGGGAGGCCCGGCGCCCGTGCGCAAGCTGCGGAGCATGGATGCCCTGAGGATCTTTGCGACAGCCGCGATCCTGGGCGGGTTGATCTACGTGGCTCAGGTCGGCGGAATCAGCGTGTTCTTTGCCAGCCGGCAGGAGGCGAGCCAGGCCCTGGACCAGGTGAGCCCCGACAGCGGGCAAGCTGCCCGGGCAATCATCTCCGCCTTCGGTTCCGTAACCTGCCTGGTGGCGCTCATTTTCTACATCCACGTATTCCGGAAACTCCGAAGCTCCCTCAACATGCTTGACGCTGTACTAATAGTCGGCCTGGTGGTGCTCAACGTCGTCGTCAACAACCCGATCTCCAACTCGCGTTACTGGACGCTGGCGGTGCTTTTCGGCCTGGTTTTGCCTCTTATCGGGTCCCGCAAAGCCCTCTTCAACGTCGCGATCGTCGGCGGGGTAGTGGCGGCGATCTTCCTTTTTCCGTTAAGCGACATCACCCGCCGGGCAGCGGGGACCGGCGTCATGCTCCAAACGGACTCGGTGTGGCGGATGATCTCGACCAAGGACTACGACCAGTTCAGCATGCTCGCGAATACCCTGGGGTTCACCCGGGATGAGGGGCTGACCTGGGGCTACCAGTTCCTTGGCGCCTTGCTGTTTTGGGTGCCGCGCGTCGTCTGGCCGACCAAACCGCTGGACAGCGGTGTTGAAGTCGGCCAGTGGATGAGCAGTGCCAACGTCAACCTGTCGTCCCCGCTGTGGGCAGAGGCCTGGATCAATTTCGGAGTAGTCGGGGTGGCAGTCACATTCGCCCTGCTCGGACTGCTGAGCAGACGGCTCGATGTCGGCTTCGGCGCGGGTGCATTGTCCGCCGGATCGGTGGGCTATCTGGGCGTCTCCATCTTCTCCGGGTACATGTTTATCCTGCTCCGCGGCTCTCTGCTGCAGTCGATGGGGAGGCTGCTGATCCTCGCCCTGGCCATTGCTGTTCTGAGCGTGGGCGCCAAACGAAAGCCAGGTGACACGAAATGAGTACGGACAAGCTCGAGCGTCCACATGCCGCGGGGCCCGGTTTTGCTCAGTCTTTCAGGGAACTCAGCTTGGCGCAGAAAGGCAAGAAGGGCGTCCCCCTGTACTGCCTGTACGTCAACCGACCGGCTGGCCGGGTGGTCGCAGCCGCGCTCAGGAACACCCGATTCGGACCCAACCACGTGACTTTCGCGGGGGCGTTCCTTACCTATGGGGCGTTGCTGTGGCTGGCCTTCGGTGCAGGAACCGGGGCAGCTTCCGCTCTGGTGGGAGTAGTGCTCGCCGCCGGGTTCGTCCTCGACTCTGCAGACGGGCAGCTGGCAAGACTCCAGGGACGCAGCTCAAAATTGGGTGAGTGGCTCGACCATGTGCTGGACAGCGGGCGGATCGTCGTCCTGCACGGAGCCGTCTTCTGCTTCCTCCTACGCACGACTTCCATCCCGGCGCTGCAGCTGGCCGCTCTGTGCGGCGTGTTCCTTTTCGCTAACTCCACAATTTTCTTCGCCGGCGCACTCTTCGATCAGCTGACCCGTCAGTCCGGGCAGCGCCCAGCACATCCCGGCCGCGATGCCCCAGCCTCCATAAAGCGATCAATTCTCACGTTGCCCGTCGACTACGGCATGACGTGCCTCGCCCTGATGACAGTGCCGTGGAGCAGCATATTCCTGCCCTGCTACGCGGTGTTGGCGGTCTTCCATTGCGTCTTCTGCGCCGCCTACGTGGCGAAGTTTTCCCGTGCCCTGGCAAGGATGGACTAGATGGCCCGTATGAGCCGGTACGTTGCCTTCGGCGATCAGGCCGTATCCAGCATCTCGAACTTCGTCGCGGTAGCCATTACAGCCAATGTTGCGACCGCTGGCCAGTTCGGTCAGTTCTCCTTGGGCTATGCCGGTTTGCTCCTGTTCCTGGGTGCCCAGCGTGCACTCATCGGAGAGACGCTGCTGGTCAAATACTCCGCCGCGGGCTCCCTGAAGGCGCCGGTGAGGAGAGGCGTTTTGGGTGCCAGCGTACTGGTTGCAGCCGCCACCGTTCCCTTGCTGCTGGCAGGTGCCGTCCTGGCTGACGAATCGGCCCGCCTCATCTGGTTTGTCATCGCCGCCACCCTGCCCTTCGTGCTCCTCCAGGACACGCTCCGGTATTTGTTCATCTGCGAGCACCGGCCATGGCGGGCGCTGCTCATCGACGCTGTGTGGGCCGCATTGTCGATCACGTCCATGGCGGCTGTCGCGGCCACCTCCGGAGCCGTGTGGGCCGTCGTTCTCTGCTGGGGCGGCGGTGCAGCGGCAGCATTGGTCCTGGGACTTCTGTTGGGGCGGGTGCTGCCTTCGGTGCGCGATGGCAGGCGCTGGCTGGGCGTCAACCGTAACCCCGGTCTCCGCTATCTCGGGGAGTTTTCAGCGCTCAACGCGTCCAACTTCGTCGTACTGTATCTCTTGGCGCTGCCTCTGGGCGCTGCTGGCGTGGGTGCGCTGCGGGCAGCGCAATTGCTGTTCTCGCCCCTCAACACCGCCTTTTCCGCTATCAAGATGGCTGTCATTCCCGAGCTCGTACGCGCCAAAGGCACTACGGTCTTTCGAACGCGGCTGATCGAGACGTTCGTGGTCGTAGCAGCCATGGCCGGGCTGTGGGGTGCTGCCGTCATGCTGCTGCCGGGCTCCATAGGAGCCCTCGTGCTCGGCGCATCCTGGGAGGCTGCGTCAGGACTGCGACTTCCCTACTTGGTGCAATACCTGGCGATGGTTCCCTACACCGTCTTGCTGGCCTACTACAGGTCCGTCCAGGCGAACAGGCTCTCGACGCTCATGCGGGCAGTTCTGGCCCTGCTAACGCTTGTGCTGCCGCTCGCCCTGGCGTATGCAGGCGGCACCGTCGGCGCCGCCTGGGCATTTGCGCTGGCAGTGGCGGCCGCAGTGGTCGTTGGGGGGGCCGCCACCGTTGTGTCGAGATCGCGGTCCCGTTCGCGGACCGAATCGTCGTCGCATCGGCCGGATCCGGCGGAAGTCGAGCTCCGGCGGGCTGCTGACGCCCGGTGAACGTGGGAGCACCACGCCGGGTGGCCGGCGCCGGGCACCCGGTCTAGGTGACCGAGACGCCCCTGAACTGGACGGGGACCGGGGCAGGGTAATCCTTGCAGAGACTGATATAGCCGCCGCGGTACTCCCGGTCCATCGTCTCTCCGGACCATCCGGCCCCGTCCACCCTGGAGAACCGGATGGAGGACGGCGTGACGTCGATTTTGAAGTGCAGCCATTCCCCGGGCTTTATGGGTGAGGTCGCGATCGTCTGTAGCCGTGTGCCGGCTGGATTCCCCGGGTCGCGCCGGTACAGGACCAGCTCTCCGGCCGGCCGAATGATCAGGTGATAGCCCCCGACGCTGCTTGGCACCAACACCCGGTAGGGGGTGTCATCCTGTTGCCCGAACGCGATTCCGGCGTGCTGAAGGTTCGACGGGAGTTCCTGTGGCCAACACATTTCGAACGTAATGCTGTGGATTTCTTTCGTGACAGGACCCATCGAACCCAGGCGGTAGCTGAAGTTCTCGCTCTTATCCAGCACCACCGATGCAGATGCCGCATCGATCACCGGTTGGGCTCCCCAGCCTTGGTCGACAGTCCAAGGAAGATCGCCGGCGGCCCGGGAGCCGGTCGAGAACGAGTCCTTGGGTTCCGCAGACGCCGATGTCACGTAGGGGATGTTTGAGCACATCAGGCCCTGAACGCCCAGGCTGGTTATGCGGTTGGCAGTGGAACGGGTATGGATTTCCCAGCAAATTACGGGCTTGCCGTAGGCCACGACCTTGCTGACCGTCGCGTCATCGGCGGTGTGGTAAACGCCAAGATAGTCGAATCCGGCGGCGAGCTCGTCCAAACGCGGAATGGCATCCGGCATGAAGTACCCCCACGTTTTGTAGCCGCGCTTGGCGGCTGCCGCTACCTGGAGGGCGGGGGCCGGCTGCTTCCAGATGAAATGCTCGGTGGAATTTGGGTAGCTGTCCATCAAGTCAAGGAGCGTTCTTGTGTTCGTGCCTTGTTTGTCTTCGATGAAGATGACATGCGAAGCCGCGAACCGGTCCAGGACGTCCCGTAACCTCGGAATAGGCTCAAGAGCAGTCGACGGGCCAAGCCAAGCGCGGGCATCGACCCGGAGGCCGCTGAGCTCGGCATAGGTAAGGTCCGCGACCTTGCGGTCCTGCCCGGTCACCCTGAGCGCACTTTGATCGTGATGGCACACCAGCACGCCGTCCTTAGTGGCGTTAACCGAAACCTCGAGGGCCGGAACACCGAAATTTACCGACTGCACGTATGCCTGCATCGTGTGTTCCGGCCAGTTATCTCCTGAGCCGCGGTGAGCCACAAAGAAGCGATTCTTTTCAAATAGCGTGGCTACCGTGTGAATTTCTGGGGTTTCAACAGGCGGACGGGCGGGCGCGCATCCGGCCAGAAATAATCCCGAGGCTCCAAGGAGGATGGCCTGGCGCCGGGAGAGAGGTTCGCAATTTTCCGGAATATTCCCAGTGCCGGTTCGCACTTTCCCTGCACTTTGATTTGCATGCATTTCACGCCTGCAATGACTCGTTGTCTTCAACGCCGCTTTCAAGCAGATTCAGGGCGCGCCGCAGCAGGGTGCTGGAGGTGTGAACGGTGTAGGGGAAATACACGACGTCGACGCCGAGCGCCAGCATGCCGGCTTCGAGGCGGTTTCCCTTTTCTGTTCCGCGCCAGTCATCGCCTTTGAAAATTACATGGAATCCAACGGCACGCCAGGCATCGACTTTGTCCGGGTAGTTGTCTACCACCACCTCATCGACAAGCCGGATATTACGGACGATCTCGAGCCGTTCATGAAGGGGCACGACAGGCTCTTTGTTCTTCATGAGCAGTGTCGCTTCAGTGGAGACCACTCCGGCGACCAGATAGTCGCAGTGCAGCCGCGCATGTTTGAGCAGGTTGAGGTGCCCGACATGGAAAAGATCGTAGACACCCGATGCATAGCCGATACGAACAGTCACAACGAACTCGATTCTTCACGAATGCCGAATAGGTCATAGGCACCGGCCGGCCGTCGAGGCGCTGGGCTGGTCCCCCCAATTCCATGCTGAGGGTGTTATTGCCTGACGCAAAGCACTTTAGGGAGAAACGCGTGGGCGGGCGGCTAAAGCAGGTAGCGGTGCTAGTAAGACAAGTAGGAGGGGTGGAAAAGCTAGTAGGAGCAACCGTTCCCGCCCTTGGTCTTTGCTGATTTGATCTTGGTAGCTTCAGCCCTGAAGTTCATGATTACGTAACCGGGGGGGACTCCATGCGTCAAAAAATCCCAGCTGTTCTAGCGGGTATTGCGCTAGCGGTGGCGCCGTTAATTGCCACCAGCAGCTCCGCGCTCGCTCTATCTCCGGGAGTTGCGTTTTCCGCCAACGCCCTCCCGACTTGGCAGACAAACGGCGTTGCCTGGACCATGGCCCAGTCAAACGGTGTTGTCTACGCCGGCGGAACTTTCACCCAGATCCGGCCTCCTGGCACCGCCGCCGGTAGCACCCAGTCAAGAAATGCAGTGAACTTCGCGGCCTTCGACGCGTTCACCGGCAACCCAACTTCCTGCGCCTTGTCCGTGACGGGCGGCACAGGTACAACCGTTCGGGCCCTGGCGGTAACGCCGGACGGCAGCCGGCTCTATGTGGGCGGTCTGTTTGGGGCTATCAACGGCGTCAACACCACCCGCATCGCTGCCGTTAAGCTTCCTGGCTGCACGGTAGACACGACCTTCCGGCCGGCAATCGTCTCGGCAACGGTCCGGACAATCGAGGCCACGAACACCGCCGTCTATTTCGGTGGCGACTTCCAAACGGTCGGGTCCGAGGCCCGTAGCCGCTACGCGGCCATGGACTCAAACGGCGGGCTCCTGCCGTGGGCGCCGGCCGTCAACGCGTCGGCTCGAGCGCTGACTGTTCCCGCCGGCCGCAACGTCGTCGTTCTGGGCGGCGATTTCGCAACTGTGAACGGCGTTGCCTCGCAGTCGATCGCCGTCGTCGACGCAACCACCGGCGCGAACGTGCGGACTTACGGCAGCTCGTTCATTTCACGCACGTCGTTCACGAAGTCCATTGTCAACGATGGGCAGAACTTCTACATCGGCAACGAGGGCACCGGGGGCGGTGTCTTCGACGGGCGGGCACGATTTAGCCTTGATACGTATGACCAGGTGTGGAGGGACACCTGCCTCGGAGCCACCCAGGCGGTGGACGTCTACGGCGGTGTCCTCTACGCCGCCAGCCACGAGCACGACTGCTCGACCATGAATGAAATGGCAGACGGCGTCCGGCAGCACCTGACTGCGCAGAGCGTAAACGCCCCGGCACCCCAACTGGGGTGGAGCCCTGACACCAACGACGGCATTGGTGAGGGCATTGGTCCGAGGGCCATCGTCCACACGAATCGGGGTTCGGGCGACATGCTCTGGGTCGCCGGCGAATTCACCACTACCAACGGCGCCGCCCAGCAGGGCCTGACCAGGTTCGGCCCCGGCCCGGGAACTGTGGCACCGTCCTCGCCCAGCAACGTCAGCGCGGAAAGCGTCAAGGCCGGCGAAAACCAGATCCGGTGGCGGGCCAGCCTCGACAACGATGACTCGGGGCTGACCTACAGCGTCTACCGTAACGGCTCGACGACACCGCTGGGAACTGTCAACGCCAACTCGCTGTGGTGGTCGACCGGCCAGGTGTCCTTCACGGACAAGACAGCCGTACCCGGAACGCAGTACAGCTACCGCGTCCGGGCGACTGACGGCACCAATACGGGTCCGCTCTCGGCCTCGGTGGCCGTCACAACAGCACGGAACACCGCAGCCTACCCGGCCGCTGTCCTTGGGGCAGGTGCCAGCACGTACTGGCGGCTTGACGGCAACGGTCCGACGGTCGGCGCCGACAGCTCTGCGGGCAACAACCTGGAACTGAGCTATGGCGGACCGGCATTTGCCGGCGACACAGGAGCCATTGCCAATGACACCAGCCGCTCGACGACGTTCAACGGCACGAGCGCATTCGCCTACGGCCAGAATCGGGGCAATGCGCCCACCGTCTACAGCGCGGAGGTCTGGTTCAAGACGAACACGACCCGGGGCGGGAAGATCTTCGGCTTCGGCAATGGCCAGCCGAACCGGCACGGTACCAATCCCGGACTCAGCAGCAGTTACGACCGGAACCTCTACATGACGAACGCGGGCACGCTGATCTTCGGTGTCTATGTCAACGGCACAAGGACGGTCAGCACGGCTCTGCCCTACAACGACAACGCCTGGCACCACGCGGTGGCGACGCAGGGCAGCGACGGCATGCGGCTGTACGTTGATGGGACCCAGATCGGTGCGCTGCCGAATCAGACTGCGGCGCAAAGCTACTGGGGTTCGTGGAAGATTGGCGGAGACCAGCTGAACAGCTGGCCGTTGCGGCCCTCGAGCAACTACTTCGCCGGCTCCATCGACGAGTTCGCCGTGTACCCGACGGTACTTTCGGCAGCGCAGGTCACCGACCACTTCAACATCGGCAAGGGAATCGGACAGCCGGTCCCCGACACACAAGCTCCCGCGGCCGTGACAGGAGTTGCGGCCGCGGTAAATGCCAGTGATGTGGCGGTTTCCTGGAACGAAACCACCGACAACGTCGGAGTTACTGAGTACCAGGTCCACCGTTCCGATACCAGCGGGTTCACCCCGTCAGCGGCGAGCCTCGTCGCTACGGTGAACGGGAGCACGCTCAGCTGGACCGACGCGGGCCGTCCGGCCGGAACCTCGTACTATCAGGTTCTCGCCGCCGACGAGGCCGGCAACGTCAGCGGCCCGTCCAACGAAGCCTCCGCAACGGTGGTTCCGTTACCGCAGCCGGTCTCGCTCACGCTGACACCGACCGCCGACACCTACGTGAACGAGGGAGCGCCGAATACCGCAACAGGGTCCTTCACGACCCTGGCCACCAGGGGTACGTTGGCCTACATCACCTACATGAGGTTCAACGCGTCCTCGCAGGTTCCTGCGGGCCAGCACCTCGTGTCGGCGACCTTGAGGTTCTCAACTACCACGGATTCGTTCGCAGGGTCCGCCGATCCGCAGCAGACGGTGGCGATGGCCGGTGACTGGTCCGAGGCGACGACGACCTACAACAACCGCCCGCAAACCAGCAGCACCTTGCTGGGAACGCTGGACGGTCCGACGGCACCGAATGCGTCGTACTCCATTTCACTCGACGCGGCCGCAATCTCGGCAGCACTCGCAGGTGACATCAACTTCTCGATGCAGAGCGCAGGAACCGACAACATGTGGTTCTTCTCGCGGGAAGCCACTGCTGTCAAACGTCCGGCCCTGGTCCTGAACTTCGAGCCGAATCCCTAGGTAAGAAAAGCTCTCGAAAGAAAACATCCCATGTATAACGGTCTCTCGAAATCCCTGGGAACGGTGCTTCTGGCGGCTGCGGTCTTCGCAGCCGCCGGTTGCACCTCCCCCGGAAACCCAAACGCCACGTCCACGTCCGCCAACTCATCCTCCCCGGCCGCCTCAGCCTCTGAGGCTGCGGCCGCTCCCCGGGGGTCTTCCCCCTCGGCTCCCGCCACGGGAGCCAAGACAGCGGCACCTGCTGCTACGCCCACCTCCTCCGGCGAGGCGCAAGCCCCGCAGGCTGCACCGGAGCCCACCTTCGCGCCTCCCGAGCAGCGGTATCTCTCATCACGGGTCCCCCAGGGCACCGACCCGAACGCGGTCCTTCAAGTCGGACAGGAAAGCTGCACCCAATTGGAAAACGTGAAAGCCACGGAGCAGAAGGCCGTGGTGTCCCACCTGATCGAGAAGGTGGACGCGGAGGTGGTCGCTGCCATTACTGATCTCTGTCCCGGGCTCCAGCCTGAGCTCGATGCCGCCCGCCGCGGCTTCACCGACGGCGACTTCACCATCGGTGCGGCAGCGCCCAAGGAAGGCGGCGGGTCAATCTCCGCGGGTAAGTACGAGGCATGGAATCCCTCTCCGAGCTGCACACTGGTGGCCTACGATGCAGCTGGCGGGGCGATTGCGCAATCGAACGGTACGTCGGCCTTCACCATCCCGGCCGGCACGGCCCGCGTCGTGTCGGATGGTTGCTACACCTGGCTGGCCGCATGAAACCGCGCCGCTTCGTCTGGAATGCAGCAACCACCGCCCGTGAAAGGACCCGCAATGGACGTCCGTGAACAATTGCTCATATTGCGCCGAAGCTGGCGCCTGATCACTGTCCTGGCGTTGCTGGGAACGATTCTCGCGGGCGTGGCGTCCTTGCTAACTCCCACGTCCTACACGGCGTCGACGAGCCTTTTCGTCTCGACGCAGAACTCGGAAACGTCCGCCGAATTGCAACAGGGCAGCGTCTTCGCACTGGCGCGCGTCCAATCGTATGTGGACGTCACCTCGAAACCGACAGTTCTCCAACCTGTTATCGACAAGCTCAATCTCGGCATGACCCCGGAGGCCTTGGCCGCCAAGATCAAGACATCCACCGCACGCAACACGGTGATCATCGAAATCGAAGCCAGGGACGGCTCCGCCCAGCGGAGCGCCGACATCGCCAACGCCGTCGCTGCCAGCCTCATCACGGCTGTCGCTGACCTGGAGCGGCCCACGAACGGAACGCCGACCCCGGTCCGGCTCAGCCCGGTGGATCACGCCACCACGCCGACCGAGCCGTCGAGCCCCAACGCGAAGCTGGACCTTGCCCTGGGCCTTCTGTACGGGCTCGCAGCCGGAATCGCGGCGGCCGTACTGCGCCATGTCCTGGACCGCAACATCCGGACCGAATCGGATTTGCGCAAGATGACTGATCTGCCGCTCCTGGCAGGAATCACCGAACAGACTGCCGGTCGTCTGCCCGGTGCGGCTCCGTCGGTCCTGGGCGGTTCGGGCGCGGAGGCGTTCCGCAAGCTCCGAACGAACCTCCAGTTCGCAGGTGTGAACCGGCCGATGCGCTCGATCGTTGTCACTTCGGCGTCAGCCGGGGAAGGGAAGAGCACGGTCGCGCTGAACCTTGCCGTCACCATCGCCAAGGGCGGCCAGAAGGTCATTCTCGTCGATGCGGATCTTCGTCTTCCTTCAGTTGCTTCAGCGACTGGCATCGAGGGGGGAATCGGCCTCACCACTGTCCTTGTCGGAACGTCCACCCTCGAAGACAGCATCCAGTACTGGTCCGACGACGGCTTGGCACTGCTGGCCTCGGGACCCTTGCCGCCCAATCCCAGTGAACTGCTCGGTTCGGCAGCCATGAGCCGTCTTCTGGAGGAGCTCCAGAAGAAGTTCGACGTGATCGTCGTTGATTCCCCGCCGATCCTCCCCGTCACTGACGCCAGTGTGCTGACCAAGAGCACGGACAGCGTGTTGCTGGTGGTCGGAACGAAGAGGGTGAGCCAACACAGCTTGGCCAAGGCAATTGACCAGCTCAATTTTGTTGACGCCAATATTCTGGGCGTTGTCCAAAACAGGATCCCCCGGCGGGGCCCCGACGCCAACACGGCATACGTTGCCGGATACGGCGCCGAACATCCCGATCGCATCCCTCCCGTCGACAACCGCGACGACGGTTCCTTCCGCCCCGCCCACGTTCGCCGCGGCAAGTTCGCGAGTGTGGAAACGTAAAGATGACTGCCAGGTTTTCCGGAGCCCTGCCCTTGGCGGGGCTCCTTGGCGGGGCGGCCAGCGACGATCGCCTTCGGTGGCCTCCGTAACTGTTCGGTAAAGGACCCGGAGCCGCCGCGGTGCTGGTGGCCCTGGCGAATATCCTGAAGTGGTTAGCTGCAGTTCGGGGGAAGCGGGCTACGCCTATCGCCGTCCGCCGAGCAAGGATTTTTGTGGCATTCGCAGAGTACGACGTCGTCATCCACCGTGACGCCATGAGCGTGTACAACTTCCTCCTGGACCCGGCCCACCTGCCGCTCTGGCGGGAAGGGGTCCGGAGCGTGGAGCTCCTCTCCGGTGCCGCCGGTGCCAAAGGTGCCGTGTACCGGCAGACGGTCGCCGGACCCGGCGGACGACCCGTGGCCGCGGACTTCGAAATCGTCGAAGCCCGGACGGGGGCGGAGATCCAGTACCAGGTCATCGTCGGGCCGGCCCGGCCGCACGGCGGCTACTACCTGAGCACAGAGGGTCCCAGCACCCGTGTCCGGTTCGCCCTGAAATACGAGCCCAGGGGGTTCGTGGTCCGGATGAGGAACCCCTTCCGCCGGCGGATGAAGGCCGAGGTCTGCCAGCTCGAGCGGCTCAAGTCCCTCCTCGAAGATATGCCCGCCACGGAATAAACGGACCGGTGAAGTAACACTGGGTGGCTGCACCCGCCCATGAAGCCTGGCAGGGTGCCGTGCGGTATTTTTGAACCTGTGCTGATCTCTGACCGCGACATTCGAACCGAAATTGACTCCCAGCGGATTGTCCTTGAGCCCTTCGACCCCGACATGGTCCAGCCGTCCTCGGTGGACGTCAGGATCGATAAGTTCTTCCGGCTGTTCGACAACCACAAATACGCCCACATTGACCCGGCCGAGGAGCAGCCCGAGCTGACCCGCCTGGTGGAAGTGGAGTCCGGCGAGCCGTTTATCCTGCACCCGGGGGAGTTCGTCCTTGGCTCCACCTACGAGACCGTGACGCTGCCGGATGACATCGCGGCCCGCCTCGAGGGCAAGTCCTCGCTCGGCCGGCTCGGCCTGCTGACGCACTCGACGGCGGGTTTCATCGACCCCGGGTTCTCCGGCCACGTCACGCTGGAACTGTCCAACATGGCCACGCTGCCCATCAAGCTCTGGCCCGGCATGAAGATCGGCCAGCTGTGCTTCTTCCGGCTGTCCTCGGCGGCGGAGCACCCGTACGGCTCGGGGGAATACGGCAACCGCTACCAAGGCCAGCGCGGCCCCACGGCCAGCCGCAGCCACCTGAATTTCCACCTCACCAACATCTAGCCCCGGGCCGCTACGCCAGGCATCCACACCAGGCAGCCGGCGCGGCCGCCGGCGCGGCAACCACGCCAGGCAGCCGGCGCGCTGACTCGCAGCGGGGGCAGCCTTACGCCGGGCCGGAGGTCCGGAACGCGGGCCGCCGCACGGGACGGCGCAGGAGCCGGACCAGCGGCTCCACGAAGCGGGCGGCCAGCGGCCCCGCGATCGCCATGATCAGAACGTAGGCGGTGGCGAGGGCGGCCAGATCCGCGGGCACCACGCCGGAGGCAACGGCCAGGCCGGCGATGACAATCGAGAACTCGCCGCGTGCGATCAGGGCGGCGCCCGCGCGGTAGCGGCCGGGAATGCCAATGCCGGCCCGTTTCGCCGCCCAGTACCCGGTAATCATCTTGGTGGCTGCCGTCACCAGGGCCAGCAGCAGGGCCCAGCCCAGGACCGGGGGGATGGACCGGGGGTCGGTGTTGAGGCCAAAAACCACAAAGAAGAGGGCCGCGAAGAGGTCACGGAGCGGTTCCAGGACACGGGTGGCGCTGTGGGCCGTGGCGCCGGAAATCGCGATGCCGAGCATGAACGCGCCCACGGCCGCTGAAACCTGCATGGCTGCGGCGAGCCCCGCGACCAGAAGCGCCGCGCCCAGCAGGTTGAGCAGGAAAACCTCGGAGTTTTCGCTGTGCACGGCCTTGGACACGTGGTGTCCATGCCGCAGGGCCACCAACAGGACCAGGCTGACGACAGCCAGGGAGATCCCCACCGTCTGCAGCCCCAGCAGGAAGCTGACGCCGGCCAGCGTGGCGGTCAGGACCGGCAGGTACACGGCCATGGCGAGGTCCTCAAAGACCAGGATGGACAGGACCACCGGGGTTTCCCGGTTGCCGATCCGGCCAAGATCCGTGATGACCTTGGCGGCGATCCCGGACGAAGAAATGTAGGTGACGCCCCCCATCACCATGGCCCCCACGACGCCCCATCCCAGCATCAGGGCGAGCCCGGCACCGGGCAGGAAATTGAGCAGCAGGTCCAGGACGCCGGCCTGCCAGGACCGCCGCAGGCCGGTGACGAGCTCGGACGCCGTATATTCCAGCCCAAGCATAAGCAGGAGGAGAATTACGCCGATCTCGCCGGAAAGGTGCGCGAACTCGTGCATGCCTTCGAGCTTGACCAGGCCCCCGGCCCCGAAGAACAGCCCGCCCACCAGATAGAGCGGGATGGGGGACATGCCGATCCGCCCGGCCAGTCTGGCCAGCAGGCCGAGGCAGAAGACGACGGCCCCCAGCTCGATCAGGGTCAGCGCGAGCGGATCCATGCCGCTTATCCGTTGCGCAGGATGCCGGCCGCCGTGTCCAGGCCTTCTTGCGTGCCCACCGCAACGAGGAGGTCACCGGGATGAAGGACGACGTCGGGTCCCGGGGAGGGCAGGACCTCGCCTTCGCGCATGATGGCCACGATCGAGACCCCGCTGCGGGTCCGGATGCAGGCCTTCCCCATCGGCTGGTTCTGGAAGGGGGACTCAGCGCTGATCGAAAACTGGCGCGTGACAATGCCCGGGATTTCCCGGTGGGCTTCCGAGAGCTGCATGGCGATGCGCTGGCCGCCCAAGAGGTTGCCCAGGGCGGCGGCCTCGTCCGCGGTCAGCGGGACTGAGGCCTGGCAGGTGTCAGGATCGTCCCAGGTCGAGACGATGAGTTCCGTCTGGCCCTCGCGATATTCGACCACGCCGATCCGGCGTCCGGAGGCAGTCATAAAGTCCTTGCGCCGGCCGAGGCCGGGGAGGTCCGTCTCATCCACGTTCATAACATCAGCCTAGTGCGCGAACCGGTGATTCGGCCGCCTCAGGACTCGGGGACGACCGCGATTTCGGTCTGGTCCGGGGCCTTGACCGGCAGGAGCACGACCAGGCCCACGAGCAGCACCACCATGATGCCCAGGATGCCCCAGCGCTGGGCCTCACCGGTGGCCACAAAGGGCGTGGCGACGGCGATGCACAGCGTGAAGAGGGCAGGGGCGAGGAAGCTCACGGCCCGGCCGGTGGTGGCGTAGAGGCCGAACAGCTCACCGGATTCGCCGTGCGGGGCGAGCCGGGCGAGGTAGGCGCGGGAGGACGACTGGGCCGGTCCCACGAAGAGGCACAGCAGCAGGCCAAAGACCCAGAACGTGGTGGTCCCGGCCCAGGCCATCCCAACGAACTCGTAACTCCCGTTGCCGAGGACCAGGATCGCGGTACCCGCGACCAGCAGGCCGGCGAGGGACCCGATAATCACGGCCTTCGGCCCGATCCGGTCATCCAGGATGCCGCCGAGGATGGCGCCGACGGCCGCCACGACATTTCCGAAGATCGCGAAGAAGATGACGTCCTTGAGCTCGAAGCCAAAGGTGCCGGCCGCGATCACCCCGCCAAAGGTGAAAACCGCTGCCAGCCCGTCCCGGAAGATGGCGCTCGCGAGGAGGAAGTAGATCGTGTGCGGGCTGGTCCGGTAGATCGCCTTGATGCGCCGGACGAGCAGGCCGTAGGAGGCGAGGAACCCCAGGCCCGCGCCCCGGTCCGAGCGTGGCAGCTCCGGGACCGCGAACAGCACGGGCAAGGCAAAGACGAGGAACCACAGCGCCGAAAACACCGCCACCAGCCGGATGTTCAAGCTGTCCGCGGTGGAGGCGCCAAACCAGTTCAGGCTGGGCTGGACGAAGAGCTGGAGCACCACCAGCAACGCCACGATGCCACCGAGATACCCCATTCCCCAGCCGAAGCCGCTCACTTTGCCGATGTTCCGCGGGGTGGAGATCTGGGTGAGCATGGCGTTGTAGTTGACCCCGGCAAACTCGAAGAAGACGTTGCCCAGCGCTATGAGCGTGACGCCCAGGATCAGGAAGTCCGGCCGTGGGAAGACAAAAAAGCACAGCCCGGTCAGGACCACGACGGCGGCCGTGTTGACCCCCAGCCACAGTTTCCGCCGGCCGCCCGTGTCCGAGCGCTGCCCGGTGACCGGGGCCAGGAGGGCAACGGCCAACCCGGCGACGGCCAGCGCGGCGCCCAGGACCGCCGAGGCCTGGTCCTCCCCGCCGAATGCCTTGGAGGTCAGGTAGACGGTGAAGACAAACGTTGTCATGACGGCGTTGAAGGCTGACGAACCCCAGTCCCACGAGGCCCACGCGAGGATCCAGCCCCGATGCGGGACAGGACTTCCTGATTCCAGTTCCGAGGGGCGCATGTCCTCTGGGGCGGCGGCAGTGTTCATAGCCAGAATCGTAGCCGCCCCGGGGGTCCTCCGAGGGGCAGCCGGCAGCGGGTTTCGCCAGGCAGAGTTTGGCCCCGGCTTCACATTTGCGTCGACTTGTTCAGCGGCCGGTGTCCCAGCCAAAAGAATTTGTACACGCTTGGTAAACTGTCGGCACCGAACCTAACAAATGACCCGCCTGCTCCAACTTGCTGACAATCGACTTTCTGACGTTGCGGAGATACCAGTGATCACAGTCCTTGCCGTGCACTTTGCGGTGGCTGCTGTGGCCCCGCTGCTGTTCCGAAAGTTTGGCAGGAATTCGTTCTTCGCCCTGGCCGCGGTCCCCGCGGCCTCCTTTATCTGGCTGCTGCTGCAGCACGACGCAGTTTATTCAGGGTCTGACGGCGCGATTACCGAAGTGATCCCCTGGATTCCCGGGCTGCAGCTCGAACTCGCGTTCCGGATGGACGCCCTGGCGTGGGTCATGTCCCTGCTGGTGCTGGGCGTGGGTGCGCTGGTGCTTCTCTATTGCGCCCGCTACTTCAAAGACAAGGACGACTACCTCGGCGGTTTCGGCGCCCAGCTCCTGGCCTTCGCCGGGGCGATGTTCGGCCTCGTCACCGCTGATGACCTCCTGCTGCTGTTCATCTTCTGGGAACTGACAACGGTACTGTCCTACCTGCTGATCGGCTACGCCCGCACCCGGCTGTCCGCGCGGCGCTCGGCGTTGCAGGCACTCGTGGTGACCACCGCCGGCGGCCTGGCTATGCTCGTGGGGCTCATCATGCTCGGTTCGACGGCCGGAACCTACCGGATCCAGGCCATCATGGACCTGGCTCCCACCCTGGTCGCCGGCCCCGCGGGCGGGGCCGTGAACGCCGCCGTCGTCCTCATCCTGGTCGGTGCGATCACCAAATCCGCCCTGGTGCCCTTCCACTTCTGGCTCCCGGGCGCGATGGCTGCCCCCACCCCCGTGAGCGCCTACCTGCACGCCGCGGCCATGGTGAAGGCCGGGATCTACCTTGTGGCACGGCTGGCCCCCGGATTCGCGGACACCCCGCCGTGGCTGCCGATCGTGCTCGGCCTGGGCCTGGCCACCATGCTGGTGGGCGGCTACCGGGCCCTCCGGCAGACCGACATCAAGCTCATCCTCGCCTATGGCACCGTGAGCCAGCTGGGCTTCATGACCATGGTGGTGGGCCTCGGCACCCCCGACGCGGCACTCGCCGGTATAGCCCTGCTCCTGGCGCACGGGCTGTTCAAGGCCACGCTCTTCCTGGTGGTGGGCATCATCGACCACCAGTCCGGGACCCGGGACATCCGCGAGCTCTCCGGCGTCTACGGCTCGGCCAGGGCACTGGCGGTCGTAGCGGCGATCGGCGCGGCATCGATGGCGGGCGTGCCCCCGCTGGCCGGCTTCGTCGCCAAGGAATCGGTGTTTGAGGCCTTCCTTCAGTACAAGACGGAGACCGGGACAGGGCCCTGGCTGCTGGCGGGGGTGGTCCTGGGCTCCATCCTGACCTTCGCCTACAGCGCCCGGTTCATGTGGGGCGCCTTCGCCCTCAAGCCCGGGGTGGAGCCCACGACCTTCAAGCCGGTCAAACCCGCCTTCCTCGCCGCACCGGCGATCCTGAGCCTCCTCACGATCCTTTATGGACTGTGGCCGGCCCCCGTTGATGCCTGGATCCAGCCCTATGCGGAGCTTTTTGTGCACGGCTCCGAGGCCCCGCCCGGGCACCTGGCGCTGTGGCACGGCATCACCCCTGCCCTCGGGCTGACCGCAGTGACGTTCGTCCTGGGCCTGGCCATGTTCTACGGCCGCAATGCCGTGGCCCGGCTGCAGGCGCTGGTGCCGGGCTGGATCGACAGCGACCGGGCCTACCAGCAAACCATCGGCGCCCTGGACGACACCGCGGTCTGGGTCACCGGCCGGACCCAGCGGGGTTCGCTGTTCTTCTACCTGTCCGTCATCCTGACCGTGGCCTTCGTCCTGCCGCTGACGGCGCTGCTGCTGGCCAACAAACCCCTGCCGCCCGGCCTCTATGTCATCGATCCCGGCTCGCCGCTGCAGTTGGTGGCCGGCGCCGGGATCGTGATCGGGGCGCTGGCAGCGGTGCGCGCCAACAAACGGTTCCTTGCCGTCCTGATGGTGTCCGTCACCGGCTACGGGATTGCCATGATGTTCGCCCTGCAGGGAGCCCCGGACCTTGCCCTGACCCAGATGCTCGTCGAAACCATGATCCTGGTGGCGTTCGTGCTGGCCATGCGGAGCCTTCCGCCGGGGCTGCGGGACCGCACCGGCGGCAAATACCGGGTGATCCGCGTGGTGATCGGCCTGGCATTCGGCGTCACCATGATTTTCGTGGCCATCCACGCCCTCGGCGCCCGGGTGGCACCGCCGGTCTCCTTGCAGTTCCCGCAACTGGCCTATGAGGGCGGCGGCGGCCTCAACGTCGTCAACGTGACCCTGGTGGACATCCGGGCCTGGGACACCTTTGGCGAGATCTCCGTCCTGGCCCTGGCCGCCACCGGCGTGGCCAGCCTCATCTTCGTCCGCGGCCGCGGCGACCGCATCCGGACCGCCGCGACCGTCGAGGAAGGCACGGTGGGCCGGCGGACCGGGGCCAGGGGCAGCAGCAGGGAGGATGCCGCCCTGGCGATGAACCGGCGGTTCGCTGCCGCCACGCGTGACGCCTGGCTGGTGGCCGGCCGGACCCTGGCCCCCGAACGCCGCTCGATCATTTTCGAGGTGGTCACCCGGCTCATCTTCCACTCGATGATCGTGTTCTCCATCTATCTGCTGCTCGCCGGCCACAACCTGCCCGGTGGTGGCTTCGCCGGCGGCCTCACCGCCGGCCTCGCCCTGACCATCCGCTACCTGGCCGGCGGCCGCTTCGAACTCCGCGAAGCCACACCAGTCGGCGCCGGCACCTTGCTGGGGATCGGACTGGCCACGGCGGCGGCCGCCGGAATGACGCCGTTGCTGCTGGGTGGCCAGGTGTTCCAGAGCGCCATCGTGGAGCTGTGGCTCCCCGTCTTCGGCGACATCAAATTCGTCACCTCGACCATCTTCGACATCGGTGTCTACATCGTGGTCGTCGGGCTCGCCCTGGACGTGCTGCGCAGCCTCGGTGCGGAGATCGACGAGCACTTCGAAGAACAACCCGAGCCGTCCGAAGGGGTGCCCGCCGAAGAGGCGCGTTCCGAAGAGGACGACGACGGAGTCCCCGGCGGAGTCCCCGCCGAGGCCGCCGACGCCGAAACCACCGCCAAGGGGAGAACATGAGCGTCAACCTGACCCTGCTGACGGTCATGGGCGCCCTCTACGCCTGTGGCATCTACCTGCTCCTGGAACGCAGCCTCACCCGGGTCCTGCTGGGCCTCATGCTGCTGGCCAACGCCACCAACCTGCTGATCCTCGCCACCGGCGGCTACTCCGGTCTGGCGCCGCTCTTCGACAAGGACACCGCGGCGGGGGATTACAACGACCCCCTGCCGCAGGCCCTGATCCTGACCTCGATCGTGATCTCCTTCGCCGTCACGGCGTTCATGCTGGGCATCATCTACCGCACCTGGGTCCTGGCCCGCCAGGATGAAATCCAGGATGACGCCGAGGACCGCCGCGTCGCGCAGACGCCAAGCTTCGATGCCGAGGACGACTCCGTGATCCCGGTCGAGACTTCAGAGTTCCCGCTGGCCACGGTCATGTCCGGTGACCGCGCCGTGCGGGCCGACAAGGCCGCCTCTGAAGAACAGCCCGGCTCCCTCAACGTTGACCCCAGCCCGGAAGGAGGCGGAGAGTGAACATCACCAGCCTTGCCCCGCTCGCCGTCGTACTCCCCATCCTGGGCGCCGCCCTGACGTTCCTGCTCATCCACCACCCCCGGGTCCAGCGCGCGGTCAGCATCGCCGTGCTGACCCTGACCCTGCTGCTGGAATGCTGGCTGCTGGCCTCCGTCTGGGATGGCGGGACGGCCGCGGTGAACATCGGCGGCTGGCTGCCGCCCTGGGGCGTCGTGCTGGTGGTGGACCAGTTCTCCTCGCTCATGCTCGTGGTGTCCTCGGCCGTGAGCCTCGCGGTGCTGATCTACGCAACGGGACAGGGCATGGCCGACGGCGACCGCGACGCGCCGGTCTCGATTTTCCACCCGACCTACCTGATCCTCGTAGCCGGGGTGTCCAACGCCTTCCTCACCGGGGACCTGTTCAACCTCTACGTCGGCTTCGAGATCCTGCTGACGGCCAGCTACGTGCTCATCACCCTCGGCGGGACAGGCCCGCGCATCCGGGCCGGCGTGACCTACGTGGTGGTCTCGGTCGTGTCCTCAGTGCTGTTCCTGATCGCGATCGCCATGATCTACGGTGCCACCGGAACCATCAACATGGCGGACCTCGCCATCAAGCTCGGGGAACTCGACCAGGGCACGCGGACGCTGCTGCACGTCATGCTGCTGGTGGCCTTCGGCATCAAGGCCGCCGTGTTCCCGCTGTCCTTCTGGCTCCCTGACTCGTACCCCACCGCGCCGGCCCCGGTCACGGCGGTGTTTGCCGGGCTGCTCACCAAGGTGGGCGTCTATGCGATGGTCCGCACGGAAACGCTGCTCTTCCCGGGGGATGCGCTCAACGGCCCGCTCATGGTCGCCGCGCTGCTAACCATGGTGGTGGGCATCCTCGGCGCCCTGGCCCAAAGTGACATCAAGAGGCTCCTGTCCTTCACCCTGGTCAGCCATATCGGCTACATGGTGTTCGGCCTGGCCATGTCCACGGTGGCCGGCCTGGGCGCCGCGGTGTTCTACGTGGCCCACCACATCACCGTCCAGACCAGCCTGTTCCTGGTGACCGGCCTGATTGAACGCCGTGGCGGCAGCTCGTCCGTGGACCGCGTGGCGGGGCTGGCCAAGCTCTCCCCGGTCTTGGGGGTCCTGTTCTTCGTTCCCGCCATGAACCTCGCCGGAATCCCGCCGTTCTCGGGTTTCCTGGGCAAGCTGGGGCTGCTTCAGGCAGGCGTGGAACTGGGAACGCCGCTGGCCTACGCCCTGGTGATCGGCGGCGTGCTGACGAGCCTGCTGACCCTGCTGGCGATCGCGAGGGTCTGGAACCGGGCGTTCTGGCGCAAGCCCGAGGACGCCGAACACCCCGATCCGGTGCTCCTGGCAGCGCCGGCCGACTCCGCCACAGGTGACCGGGCCGGCAAGACGAATGTGACCCTGCTGCCCCGCACCATGGTGGGCTCCACCCTTGGCCTGGTGGTTTTTGGCGTGGCCCTGACCGTCTTTGCCGGGCCGCTGTTCAGGGTGGCAGACCAGTCCGCCCAGGAGATGCTGGACCGGACCTCCTACATCCATGCTGTGCTCGGCCAGGACGCGCCCGTGCCGCCGGTGCCTCCGTCGGTCCATCCGGTGCAGGTCCAGGAGGGCAGCGGGAAATGAACCGGAAAAGGATCTCCCTGCGCCAGGAACTGCCGCTGCTGGTGTGGCTCGTCTTTGTCTGGGGCGCACTCTGGCAGAACTTCAGCCCGGGCAATCTCCTCTTCGGAGCCCTCATCGCGGTGCTCGTGGCGCGCATTTTCTATCTGCCCCCGGTGGAACTCGGCGGCCGCTTCAACGTGCTCCGCGCCGTGCCCTTCGCCCTCGTCTTTCTTGGAAAAGTCGTCGCGGCAAGCTTCCAGGTCATGTACCTGGCCGTGGTCCGCGGCCCGGACGTGGTCAGCGCAATCGTCGCCGTGCCGCTCCGGAGCCATTCGGACCTTCTGGTCACGGCCACCGGGCATGTGATCTCGCTGATTCCCGGGTCCCTCGTGGTGGAGGTGGACAGGTCAACGTCCACGCTCTACATCCACGGCATCAACGTCCGCAATGCCGAGGACGCGGCCAAGCTGCGCAAAGAGGTCCGGGACACCGAGGCCGGGCTGATCCGGATCATGGGGACCAAAGACGAACTTTCCGCACTGACACAGGAGATCGCCGCATGATGCAGACCGTCCTGACGGTGACCGCCGTCGTCCTGTCCCTGGCCGCTGCGGGGGCGATCGTCCGGATCGCGCGGGGGCCCTCGCTGCTGGACCGGGTTCTCGCCGCCGACGTGCTGCTGGCCATCTTCGGCGCAGCCCTTAGCATCGACATGGCCGCCAACCGGCACCTCAACAACCTGATGCTGCTCGTTGCGATTTCGCTGATCGGCTTCGTCGGCTCGGTCACCGTGGCCCGGTTCGTGGCCGACAGGCGGGAGGGCGTCCGTGAATCCTGACACAGTGATCGACGCCGTCTCCGGCGTGTTCATGGTGACCGGTGCCCTGATGTCCCTCGCCGCCGCCATCGGGCTGCTGCGGTTCCCGGACCTCATGAGCAGGATGCACGCGGCCACCAAACCGCAGGTCCTCGGCCTTTTCCTGCTGCTGGCGGCCCTCGGCCTGCAGATGCGCACCTGGTCGGTGTGGCCCGTCCTGCTGGTGGCCTGGCTCTTCCAGCTGCTCACCGTCCCCGTGTCCGCCCACATGGTGGGCCGGGCCGGCTACCGGACCAAGCACCTGCACCCGGAGCTGCTGAGCTCCGACGAGCTTGAGGCCATAGTCCAGAGGGCCGCCCAGAAGGCCGCCCGGCAGGCGGCAACGGACGGAGCGGACGACGACGAAGCCGGCCGCTGAGCCCGTTGGCCGGCGCCCGGGCCGGCGCTTCGACCGCAGCGGCCGCGGCTAGCCGGGTCCGGTCAGACGATATCCTGGGTCTTCGCGAAGCGGGTGATCGCGCGCTGCGTGCCACGGTTGGCGAGCACCTGGATGATGGCGCTGACCGATGCGGAGATCAGGGCGAAGGTCAGGGCCGAGTGCAGGGTGGTGGGGACGTCGTCCTCCTGGCCCTTGGGCGGCTTGTTGCCCGTGGACTTCTCCCACATGGTGTCCACCAGCTTGGTGCCGGCAAAGCCGGCCAGGAGGCTGACGCCGGTGCCGAGCAGCTTGATGAGGATGTTCATTCTTCGGTCTCCTTGGACGGGAACGGTTTTCCCCTAGCCTAGCGTTCCGGGGTGAGGACCATCCGCAGGGCCTCGACCACCAGTTCGTGATCCGTCTTCTGGGGCAGGCCGGAGACGGTGACGACGGCAACGGCACCCGTGCCGCGCACGTAGATGGGGAACGCCCCGCCGTGGGCGGCGAACTCCGACTGGTCCCACCAGGCGTTGTCCTCGATCCTTCCGCCTGCAGCGCGGGCCCGGAGGCCCACCAGCAGGGACGGGACCTCGTACCGCATGGCGGTGCGCTTCTTGGCGTTGATCCAGCGTTCGTTGTCCGGTGTGGCGCCGTCCAGCGCGGCGTGGAAGAGCACCTGCTCGCCTTTGGTGATGTCGACGGCAATGGGCAGCGAGCGTTGCCTGCCCAGCTCGACAAGGAGGAGCCCGAGGTCCAGGGCGTCATCCTTGCTGAACGACGCGAACTGGAGCGCCTCCATCTCGGCCAGCACGCGGCCGATGAGCGCCGCCAGGGAACCCTGCGGCTGCGGCTCGCTCGAATCGGGATCGTATTCCCCGGAGGGACCTTGTGTGGCCGGTGAGTGCGACAAAATATTCCAGCTTTCCGGTGGGTGACGAGGCCGCCCGCTGGCGGGTCCGGGTGTCCGACACGACGACTCTACCAAGATGGTTTTCCCGGCCGCCGGGACCGCCGCAGTCCGGTCCACGATTGTGACGGCACACCACTGAAAACCCGGCCGTCCGGGTGTAAACTGAGCCAGCCCACAAGGGCGAAAACAATTACGACAGGGGAGCGCCGCCGTCGGGCATCGCCGGAAAAATCCGGGGAAACCTTTGGTGGGCGCTGAGAGTGCGGACAGCCGCAGACCCTCGAACCTGATCCGGTTAGTACCGGCGCAAGGGAGTCGAGTTCTCAGGGTGCGCGGAGGGCGGCGGAAGCCGAGTCCGGCCGGAGCACCCTCCCCTCCTGTTCCTCAGGAGGACGACATGACAGATATTTCAGCACAGCATGGTTCCGCCAGCCGTTCATCCGCCCGGCGCAACTTCAGTTGGCGCGTGGTGGACATTGTGGTGGCCGCGTTGATCGCCGTAGCCGGCGGCGTCATTTTCTGGGCCTGGTCCCAGGGCGCGAACCTGATCTCGACTCCGGTCAACGCGGTCTACCCGCCGCTGAGCGGACTCTACGCCGGCGGGTGGATGATCCCGGCGGTGCTGGGGATGCTCATCATCCGCAAGCCGGGCGCCGCGCTCTTCTGCGAAACCGTCGCGGCCACGGGCGAGCTCATCATGGGCTCGCAGTACGGCACCACGGTGCTGATTTCCGGCATCCTGCAGGGCCTCGGCGCCGAACTGGTCTTCGCGGCCTTCCTCTACAAGAAGTTCAACCTGCCCGTGTCCTTGCTGGCCGGCGCCGGGGCGGGCCTCTTCTGCGGTCTGAACGATTCCTTCCTGCCGTGGGGCTGGAACATCGCCTACGAAGCCGGCGACAAGCTCGCCTACATCGTCTTCACCACGATCTCCGGCGCCGTGATTGCCGGCGGACTGGCCTGGCTCGCCACCCGCGGCCTGGCGAAGACCGGAGTGCTGGGCTCCTTTGCCTCCCGCAAGGCCGCCACGGAGCCCGTCTTCTCCTGAGCCCCGTCGCTGAATCCTGCAGAGAACCATGAAATCTTCACCGGGCGTCCGGCCGGCCGCCGTGACGGCCCGCGGCTGGGGCTGGCGGCACGCCGGACGGACCCGGCCCGCGGTCAGCGGCCTTGACCTGGACATCCGGCCGGGGGAGCGCGTGCTCCTGCTGGGGCCCTCCGGCGCCGGCAAGTCGACGCTGCTCCACGCCCTGGCCGGCGTGCTGGGCGACGGCGCGGCCGGCGCATCCGGGCCGGCCGGCGACATCGGCGACGCCGAAGATGCTGACGAGACCGGCAGCCTGCTGATCGACGGCGCCGCGCCACGGGCGCAGCGCGGCCGCGCCGGGCTGGTGCAGCAGGACCCGGAAACACAGGTGGTGCTGTCCCGTCTCGGCGACGACGTCGCCTTCGGGGCGGAGAACCTGGCCGTCCCGGCAGCGGAGATCTGGCCGCGCGTGCGCGAGGCGCTCGACGACGTCGGGCTGGGCCGGCTGCCGCTGGACCATCCGACGTCGGCCCTCTCCGGCGGACAAAAGCAACGGCTGGCGCTCGCCGGGATCCTCGCGATGCGGCCAGGGCTGCTGCTGCTGGACGAGCCGACCGCCAACCTCGACCCCGCGGGCGTCCTGGAGGTCCGCGACGCCGTCGGCCGCTGCCTGGACAAGACGGGCGCCACGCTGGTGGTCGTGGAGCACCGGGTGGGGGTCTGGAAAGACCTTGTGGACAGGATCGTGGTGCTGCAGCCAGGGTCCGCCACGGACTCCGCGGTCCTCATCGACGGGCCCCCGGACCGGGTCCTGGCCGAGGCGCGGGACATGCTCATCGGTGCGGGCGTCTGGGTGCCGGGCCACGTCCCGGCGACGCGGATGCGGCTGCCGGCGCGGGGAGCGGGACACGTTCTGCTCGCGGCCGAAGGGCTCGCAGTGTCCCGCGAGCGGCCGCGGCGGGCCGGGCTGCGCGATGGGTTCCGCACCATCGCGCCGCGCCCGGTCCAGTCCGGGGTCTCGGTCCAGGTCCGCGCCGGCGAGGCCCTGACCATCACCGGAGCGAACGGCACGGGGAAGTCCACCCTGGCGCTGACGCTGGCAGGGCTCCTGCGGCCCGTTGCGGGAACGGTCGGGGCCGCGGCGGAGCTGAGCAGTCCCGCCGCTGGTCACTCCAGTGGACACTCCGCTGATCGGTTAAGCAGGGGCGCCGGACCCGATCCCTACCGGTGGAAGGCCCAGCAGCTGATCGCCCGGATAGGAACCGTCTTCCAGGAACCCGAGCACCAGTTCGTCACCGGCAAGGTCCTCGACGAGCTCATGTTCGGCCCGCGCCACCTCGGCTACGGCGAAGACCGCGTGGACGAACTGCTGGAGCGGCTGCGGCTGACGGAGCTTGTGGACGCCAACCCCTACACGCTCTCCGGCGGCGAGAAGCGGCGCCTTTCGGTAGCCACCGTGCTGGCGGCGCACCCCCAGGTGCTGGTCCTGGACGAGCCCACCTTCGGCCAGGATGCCAATACCTGGGCCGAACTCGCCTCGTTCCTGTCCGAGCTCCTCGACGCCGGCACCGCCGTTGTGTCAGTGACGCACGACGCCGAATTCAGCGCCGTCCTCGGTGGCACCGAACTGCGCCTCCGGCCACGGGAAACGGCCGCCGCGGATGCTCCCGGCCCGGATCTTCAGCTGCCGGAGGGGGCCTCGCCATGAGGGACGCACTGAGCCTGCGCGGCAACCATGCGCTGCTGACCCGCGCCAACCCGCTCTCCAAGTTCACGGCGGTCACCCTGATCACCCTGGTCCTGGCGCTGTCCATTGACTGGGTTTCGGCGTCGGTGGCGCTCGCCTTCGAACTGCTGCTCCTGCCGCTGGCGGGCCTGACCGTTGCCTTGCTGTGGCAGCGCGGCTGGCCGCTGATCCTCGCGGCGGCATTGGGCGGCTGGAGCACGGCCATCCTGGCGCCTGATTCCGGATCCGTCCTGCTCGATGCCGGGATCTGGTCCATCAGTGCCGGTTCCCTGCAGCTGGGAATCGGCTTTATGCTCCGCGGGCTCGCGATCGCATTGCCTGCGGTGCTGCTGATGAGCTGCACCGACCCCACGGACCTGGCCGACGCCCTGGCCCAGAACGCAAAACTGCCGCACCGGTTCGTCCTGGGAACCCTGGCCGCCATGCGGCTCGTCGGGATCATGGCCGAGCAATGGCAGACCATCGGCATGGCCCGGCGGGCCCGCGGCGTGGGCTCAAGCGGCAACCCCTATCAGCGGTTCCGCGCCATGCTGGGCCAGAGTTTCGGCCTGCTGGTGCAGGCGATCCGGAGCGCCTCGCGGCTCGCGGTGACCATGGAGGCCCGCGGGTTCGGCGGCGCCGCGCGGACCTGGGCCCGACCGTCCACGTTCAGCGGACTCGACGCCTGGGTGCTGCTGGGCGGACTCGGCATCGCCGCTGCCGCCGTCGCCGCGGCCCTCGGCGCGGGCACCTGGAACCTCGTCTTCCTCACCCGCCAGTAACCGGCGCCGGCGCCGGAGGTCCGGGGAGCTCCGGCGCCGCGCCCGGTTATCGCATGGTGCGGGTATTCGTGTGAGATTGGCGCCATTCCGGCCGGAATTACCGCGATTGATAAATCATGCGTGATATTTTCGGGGCATGACTCAACCGACTGCTGAACACGTAGGCATCCTGCTCCGCGAGGCGCGCGGGGCCAAGGGCTGGACCCAGGGACAACTCGCCGCGGAGCTCGGCACCAGCCAGAGCGCCATCGCCAGGATGGAACAGGGCAAGCAGAACCTGAGCCTGAAGATGATCCAGCGACTGGAGGCGATCGTCGGGCACAGCATCGTCAAGGTGGGCCGGCCCCAGATGACCCACCTGCGCGTCGAGGGCGGCCGCACGCTCGCCGGCGCGGTGGACGTCAACAGCAGCAAGAATGCCGGCGTCGCGCTGTTGTGCGCCAGCCTCATCAACCGTGGCACCACCACCCTGCGCCGGCTGGCCCGGATCGAGGAAGTGAACCGGATCGTGGAGGTGCTGACCAGCATCGGCGTCGAATGCACCTGGCTCAACGCGAACGACCTCCAGATCCGCCGCCCCGCCGTCCTGGACCTGGCATCCATGGATGTGGAGGCGGCCCGCCGGACCCGCAGCGTCATCATGCTCCTGGGCCCGCTGCTGGACGAGGCCGACACCTACCGGCTGCCCTACGCCGGCGGCTGCGACCTCGGCACCCGCACCGTGCAGCCGCACATGCAGGCGCTGCGCCAGTTCGGCCTCAGCGTGGAGGCGAAGTCCGGGTTCTATGCGGTGCAGGCGCCGCCGGCGGACGGTCACGACCGCTCCTTCGTGCTCAGCGAACGCGGCGACACCGTCACCGAGAACGCCATCATGGCCGCAGCCCACCGCCGTGGCACCACCATCATCCGCAATGCCAGCCCGAACTACATGGTGCAGGATCTGTGCTTCTACCTGCAGATGCTCGGCGTCGACATCGCGGGGGTTGGCACCACCACGCTGAAGATCACCGGACGCCCGTCGATTGACGCCGACGTCGAATACTTCCCGTCCGAGGACCCGATCGAGGCGATGAGCCTCATCACCGCCGGCATCGTGACGAACTCGGAAGTCACCATCCGCCGCGTCCCGATCGAGTTCATGGAAATCGAACTGGCCACGCTCGAACAGATGGGCCAGCGGCTCGAGGTTTCCGGGGAGTACTTTGCCCGCAACGGCCGCACCCGCCTGGTGGACGTCACCACCAAGCCTTCGGAGCTGCGGGCGCCGGAGGACAAGATCCACCCCATGCCCTTCCCCGGCCTGAACATCGACAACCTGCCTTTCTTCGCGGTGATCGCCGCCAACGCCCATGGCCAGACCATGATCCATGACTGGGTCTACGAGAACCGGGCCATTTACCTGACCGAACTCAACAAGCTCGGCGCCCAGGTCCAGCTGCTCGATCCGCACCGCATCTACGTCAACGGGCCCACAAAGTGGCGTGCGGCCGAGGTGGGCTGCCCGCCGGCTCTCCGCCCCGCCGCCTGCCTGCTGCTGGCCATGCTGGCGGCCCGTGGCGTCTCGGAGCTGCGGAACATCTACGTCATTGAGCGCGGCTATGAGGACCTGGCTGAGCGGCTGAACACCATCGGCGCGAAGATCGAGTACTTCCAGGACTGAATCCAAGCAACGCGGGGTCACTCCGCGCCCATCCGAAGGGATGACACGGGCGCGAAGTGACCCCGCGTTGGTGTGGGGCGTTTCGGCGGATCCTGACGCACAATAGATTCATGCGCACCTTCGGCGTGGAGGAAGAACTGCTGATAGTGGACCCCGAATCGGGGATGCTGCTTGCCCTCGCCGACCTCATGCTGCCGAGTCTGGTGCCGCCGCAGCAGGAAGCCGCCAGGGTTCTCCCGGCCCAGAAGCCGGTCCACGAAGGCGCCGATTTCAGCTACGAACTCAAGCTCGAACAGATCGAGACCCAGACGCATCCGTGCCTGGAGTACACGGAAATGCTCCGGCAGCTCAGGCGCGGCCGGGCCCTCGCGGACCAGGCCGCCCGGGCGCACGGCGGCCGCGTCGCAGCCCTGGCTACGTCGCCCCAAGGCTCCGCCACGCACCTGACACCGAATCCCCGCTATATGACCATGCAGCAGCGCTTCGGGCTCACCGTCCGGAACCAGCTGACCTGCGGCCTCCACGTCCACACCTTTGTGGAGTCCCCGGAGGAGGGCGTGGCCGTGATGGACCGGATCCGGGACAAACTGGCCGTGCTGATAGCGCTCAGCGCGAATTCCCCCTACTGGAACGGGGCCGAGACCGGATTCGAGAGCTACCGCACGCAGGCCTGGAACCGCTGGCCGGGCTCGGGTCCCACGATGATCTTCGGCAGCCTCCCCGTCTACCGCCGCGTGGTCACCCGGCTGGTGGAAAGCGGCGTCCTGATGGATGAGGGAATGGTCTATTTCGACGCGCGGCTGTGCCGTCAGCATCCCACCGTGGAGATCCGGGTCGCGGATGTCTGCCTGCGGGCCGAGGACGCTGCCCTCATTGCCGTGCTGGTGCGCGCCCTCGTGGAGTCGGCGGCGCGGGAATGGAACGACGGCGTCGATCCCGCCCCGGTGCCCACGCTGCTGCTGCGGATGGCCGCCTGGCAGGCCAGCAATTGCGGGCTGCGCGGGGAGCTCCTGGACTTCGGAACCTTCACCCCTGCCCCGGCCGCGGACGTGGTCAGGGCGCTCGTGGACTTCGTGGCCCCGGTGCTTGAGGAGCAGGGCGAGCTGGAGCTGGCGCGCGAGGGCGTCGAGCGGATTCTGACAGAGGGCACCGGTTCGCAGCTACAGCGCGGCCCATTCCGGGCTGGCGGCCTGCCCGCCGTCGTCGAACGGGCCATCGAACTGACCACCGAGGGGCCCGTCACCGAAGGGCCGGCCGAAAATCGTTCGCCCCTGGGCCGGTTGCGCCCGGCCTGACCGGGAGCCGGCACCAGGGGCAGTGCACGGCAGGGGGCGGCGGCCCTAGACCTGCTTGAGTGCCTGGCCGAGGTCGCGGATGAGGTCCTCGACGTCCTCCAGGCCCACCGAAAGCCGGACCACACCGTCGCTGAGCCCGATCGCCGCGCGGCCTTCCGGACCCATCGCGCGGTGCGTGGTGGTGGCCGGGTGCGTGATGAGCGTCTTGGCGTCGCCGAGGTTGTTGGAGATGTCGATGATCCGCAGCGCGTCCAGGAGTGCGAACGCGGCCTGCTTCGCCGTGCGGCCGGGGGAGGGCTGCAGCTCCAGGGTGAGAACCGTCCCGCCGGCCTTCATCTGCTGCACCGCCAGCCGGTACTGCGGGTGGGACGGCAGCAGCGGGTACTTTACCCAGCCCACCGCAGGCTGTCCCTCGAGCCATTCGGCCAGCCGCAGCGCCGAGGCCGAGGAATGGTTGACGCGCAAGGCCATGGTCTCCAGGCCCTTGGTGAGCACCCAGGCATTGAACGCCGAAAGCGCCGGACCGGTGTGCCGCATGAGCTGCTTGACGGGCCCGTCGATGAATTCCCTGGTGCCCAGGATGGCTCCGCCCAGGACCCGGCCCTGGCCGTCGATGTGCTTGGTGCCGGAGTAGACCACCACGTCCGCGCCGAGGTCGCCGCAGCGCTGCAGCAGCGGGGTGGCGAAGACGTTGTCTACCACCACCGTGGCGCCGGCCGCATGCGCCAGTTTGCTCACGGCGGCGATGTCCACGATTTCCTGCATGGGGTTCGACGGCGACTCGAAGAACACGGCGGTGGTCGGCTCGGACAGCGCGGCTTGCCACTGCTCCAGGTCCGGGCCGTCCACGAAGACCGTCTCGACACCCCAGCGCGGCAGGATCTCGTTGAGGATCACGAAGCACGAGCCGAACAGCGAGCGGGCCGCGACCACCCGGTCCCCGGCCGCCAACAGCGCGCCCAGGGCGGTGAAGACGGCGGACATGCCGGACGCCGTCGCAAAACACGCCTCCGTCCCTTCGAGCAGCCGGAGCCGCTCCTGGAAGGTGGCGACGGAGGGGTTGCCGTAGCGGGAGTAGACGAAGCGCTCGTCCTCCCCGGTGAAGGCGCGCTCGGCGGCGGCCGCTGACTCGTAGACGAATCCTGAGTTGAGGAAGATCGGCTCGGTGGTTTCCTGGAAGCCGGTGCGGTCAAGGCCGCCGCGGACAGCCTGGGTGTCGGCCGCCCAGCCGGCGGCGTCGGGATTGAAAGTCACTTAAATCTTTCCGAGGTTGGTGGGCAGGCCGCGGTTCTTCCAGCCGTTGACGGTGCGTTCGCCGAAGCGGTCGGTCTCGCCTTCGAAGCCCTCAAGGACGTTGTAGGAGGTGAAGCCGGCGGCCGTCGCGGCCGTCGCGGCGGCGATCGACCGGGCACCGGAGCGGCAAAGGAACACCAGTTCGACGGCGGTGTCCTCCGGCGCCTGCTGCCTTAGCTGTTCCACGAAGTGCGGGTTCGGCGTGCCGCCGGCGAGGTTCCACTGGATGAAGAGCGGATCGTTGCGGCTTTCGCCCGCAGCCGCGGTGTCCGGGATACCGATGTGGGCCCATTCGCCCTCGGTTCGGACATCCACCAGGATGGCTCCGGCCTCCAGCTTGGCCCACGCCTCATCCGGGCTGAGGTCTCCGGCGTAGCTCATGCGTGGCCCGCGAAGACCCCGTCGGCGCCAGACTCGTCGGCGTCGAGCTCATCAACCGCATTGGCCACGGCGGCGTCCGCACTTGCAATCGCGGCCGGCAGGACCAGCGCCTGCGCCACGATCACGGTGCTTCCGTTGAAGCTGGCGGCGGGGCTTCCGTGCAGCACATAGCCCTCGGCCAGGGCGGCTGACACCCGCTCGCAAAAGGCGCGGTCATCCGCGCCGGTGAACAGGCGGTAGGCCAGCCTTTCCTCGCCGGCGGTTGCCGCGCTGGGGGCTGCGGCGGGGACTGTACTGGTGGCTGGTGTGGGTGTTGACGTGTCGGGCACGACGGATCTCCTCTTTCACGCTTGCAGCTCGAATGGTCGATATGCCGAGTATTCACCTGAGGCACCCCGCCGCGAAAGGGAGGGTTGCCGACCGGCCAGTCAGGGCTTGGCACCGGTTCTCATTACTCCCCAAAAACGTAACACCTGCGGCGCCGGCCCGCACCGCCGCCGCCGTCATGTTCCGTAACCGGACCGTGGCCCGGGCGAGTAGTGGCGGGCTCCAGTTTCGGGTACTGCCCACTCGTGTCTGCCGGGATGTTTCGCCGTCTACTGGGGGGATTAGGTCCGACGCGTCGGCCGGCGCTGCAGGTGATTCGGGCAGTTTGTGAATCGAGCAGTCCGTGAAACGACTCGTCTGTCCAACAACAGGCTGTCTGAGAATCGGTGGCTGGAACGGTCGGAGCCGCAGCCGCGGTCGGGACGGTGACGGCGGAATGGAGCAATCGTGGACCCGCGCATACTCGTTACCGGGATTACCAGCGCCGCCGGACGGGCCGTCGCGGCCCAACTCGAAGCCCGAGGCCTCCCGTACCTCGGCTCCGATGCCCGCGCCGACACCCGTCAGGCCGGCGAGACTCCCGCCGCCGCGGTCAGGCTCCTGCCGGCGACGGACCCGGACATGATTCTGGACCTGCGCCGGCTGGTGGACCGCGAAGCCATCAACGTCATCATTCCGACCCTCACCGTGGAACTCCCGGTCCTGGCCGCGGCCCGCGCCGGATTCGCCCAGGACGTGCGGATCATCGTGGGTGATCCTGCCGCGGTGGCCCTCGCCAACGATCAGCTGTTCACCACCTGGGCGCTGCAGGCGGCCGGCATCCCGGTGCCCCGGTTCGCGGTGCCGGGCGACCTCGCCGCCGCGCCGGCATCCCTCGCCGGCCTCAGCGGCCCCGTGGTGGTCAAGCCGCGGGTCTTCAAAGGCTTCCATGGTGTCCACCTGCTGGCCGGAACCGCCTCCGTTAGCTGGAAGAACCTGCCGGCGGGGCAACTGGTCCAGGAATTCATCCCGGGCGCCGACTACGTGTGCCTGGTGTTCGGCACCCCGGCACGCAACGCGATGGCCCCGGTGGCGGTGGTCCTCGAGAAGACCAGGACTCCGTATGGACGCGCCGGCAGCGACGAAGTCAGCCGGAGGGTGCCGGCGGATCAGGCCGGGGATGTGCGCAAGCTGGGTCTGGCCGCCGTCCGCACGCTCGGGCTGACCGGGCCGGTCCAGGTCCAGATCCGCCGCCGCACCGACGGAACGCCCGTGGTGCTGGGTGTCTGCGCGACCCTGGGGGAGAACAGCACGTGGGCTCCGGAAATGCTCGACGCCGTGCTGGCAACGTTCACGCTCCCGGCGTTCAACCCGGCCTCCTTCCGCCGGTGCCCGGCAGTGCCCGCGGACGCCCTGGGGTGATCCCGCGTTGCTATTCGATGGTGGCGAAGAGGGCGTTGAGTTCGGCCGTGAGCTGGCGCCGCAGTTCCGGGGTGCCGATTTCCTGGCCGTCGATGTGGTTCACCGGGGCCAGGAGCCGGATGCTGGAGATCAGCCAGACCGCGTCGGCGTCCAGCAGGTCCTTCGGCTCCAGCGGGCCGTAGCCCAGTTCCCAGCCGGCAGCCTTGGCGGCGGTGAACAGGGCGCCCTGTGACGTGCCGGGCAGGATGCCGCTGTCCAGCTGGGGAGTGATGAGCCGCCGGACGGTGCGGACGCCGCCGGCGCCGTCGTCCGAGGTTTCCAGGTGGGCCAGCAGAACGGTCGACGTCGGACCCTCCAGCACCCGGCCGTCCGCGGACGTGAAGATGACGTCGTCGGCGCCCTGCCGGTGGGCGTAGCGCAACGCCGCCATGTTCACGGCGTACGAAAGGGTCTTGGCGCCGAGCAGGAGCCACGGGGCGCGCTCGCCGACTTCACTGTCGTAGCCGCGGTCCAGCAGGATGACGTCGATCCCGGTCTCGCGCTGCCGGCGGCCCGCGGCCGCTGGCGCGGAGGCCTGGATCCAGCACGTGGGGGCAGCCGCGCCCTCCGGCCCGCGGGTGACAATCAGCTTCACCACCACCTCGTCCTGCCCCGTGCCGCCGGCTGCACCCTCGGCAGGTTCCTGCCCCCGGAACTCGCGGATGGCGGTTTCCACCGCCCGCCGCCATGCGTCCTCGGCCGGGATGTCCAGCTCCAGCAGCCGGGCCGAGCCGGCCAGCCGGGTCAGGTGCGCCTGGATCTTGCGGGGCCGGCCGCCGACGGCCAGCAGGGATTCGAATACGCCGTCGCCGCGGGTGGCGCCCAGGTCCGTGGCCATCAGTTGCGGCTGGGACGCGTCGGCAACGCGGCCGCCGTCGAACGCCGGGTCGAGGAAGACCAGCACGGTCGCGGGCGCAGGAACAGGGGCAGGAGTGGTCATGGCTACAGCTTAGTCTCGGCGGTCCCGGGATAGGATTTGCACGTTGCCCGTTCCGGAACTGTTCCGCGGGCCTGTAGCTTGAGGGGTTCGCCTGTGCTGTGGCCATTTCCGCTGGCGGAAACTTTACCGTCCTGGGCGATTCTGATTTTGACCGTGATCGACTTCGCCATCCGCGTGCTGGCCCTGGGCATCATCCCCGGAAACCGGCGGCCCACCACCGCGATGGCCTGGCTGCTGGGCATCTTCATTGTGCCCATCATCGGCCTGGCCTTGTTCCTGCTGTTCGGCAATTTCCGGCTCTCCCGCAAGCGCCGCGCGCAGCAGGACGCGGTCAATACCCGGGTGCGCGCCGGGACCTCGGAACTGGCGATGCTGGAGAGCCGCTACGCCGGACCCGAATGGGTGGCTTCCGCCGCGGAACTGAACAAGACGCTCGGCTCGCTGCCGATGGTGGACGGTAACCAAGTGGAACTGCTGCCCGGCTACCCCGACTCCATCAAGGCGATGGCCAAGGCGGTCCGCGGCGCAAAGTCGTTCGTCAACGCCGAGTTCTACATCATGAGCTCGGACCACGTCACGGACGATCTGCTGACCGCGCTGGAAGAGGCCGCCGAGCGCGGCGTCGAGGTCCGTGTCCTGTTCGATCACCTTGGCACGCTTCGCATCAAGGGCTATCGCAAGCTGATCGCCCGGCTCAAGGCCAGCAAGATCCGCTGGCGGCCCATGCTGCCGCTCAACCCGATGCAGGGGCAGTGGCGCCGGCCGGACTTGCGCAACCACCGCAAGATCATGGTGATCGACGGCGAGATCGCCTTCACCGGATCGCAGAACCTGATCGAGCCCTCCTACAACAACCCCAAGCACCGCAAGATCGGCCGCGAATGGGTCGAGCTGATGGCCTGCCTGCGTGGACCGATCGTCACCACGCTCAACGTCGTGTTCGCCACCGACTGGCTCAGCGAGACCGACGAATCCATTGAGGAACAGCTCGCGCACCGGCCCGAACTGCACGCCGGCAACATCACCGCCCAGGTGGTGCCCAGCGGCCCCGGCTTCATCACCGAAAACAATCTGCGGCTCTTCAACACGCTGATCTACTCGGCGCAGCGCAAGATCTCGATCTGCAGCCCGTACTTCGTCCCGGACGACTCGCTGCTGTATGCGGTGACGACGGCGGCGCAGCGCGGCGTCGACGTCGAACTCTTCGTCTCGGAAAAGGGCGACCAGTTCCTGGTCCACCACGCCCAGCAGTCCTACTATGAGGCTCTGCTTGAAGCCGGGGTGCGGATCTACCTCTACAAGGCCCCCTTCGTGCTGCACGCCAAGCACTTCACGATCGACGACGACGTTGCCGTGCTGGGTTCCAGCAACATGGACATGCGCTCCTTCTCGCTGAACCTGGAGGTCTCGGTGATGCTCCTGGGGGAGGACATCGTGCGGCGGATCAGCGCCGTGGAGGACACCTACCGGGGCATTTCGCGCGAACTTACCCTCGAGGACTGGATGAAACGTCCGATGGGCGTCAAATACGTGGACAACGTCGCACGGCTGACGGCCACCCTGCAGTAGCCGGGGGAGCCGGCGGGAGAGCCGACTCAGCCTTGGGGAAACTCGGCGCCGAGCGCCGAGAGGACGCCGAACGCTTTGGTCCGGATTTCCTCGTACTCCTCCTGCGGCGTCGAGTCGGCGGTGACGGCGCCGCCGACGCCGAGGCTCAGTTCCGCGGCACCCGCGCCCAGGGCCCTGACCACGAGGGTCCGGATTGCCACGGCGAGGTCGGCGGCCCCGTTCAGGGAGAAGTAGCCGATCGCCCCGGAGTACACTCCGCGCGGTGCGGCCTCCAGCCGGTCCAGGATTGCCATGGTGCTGACCTTCGGGGCGCCGGTCATCGAACCGGCGGGGAAGCAGGCCGCGACCGCCTCGGCCCGCGGCATCCCGGGCCGCAGCCGGGCATCGATGGTGCTCACCATTTGGTGCACGGTGGCGTAGCTCTCGATCGCGCACAGCCGGCTGACGGCCACCGAACCCGGGACGGCGAAATGGCTCAAGTCATTGCGCAACAGGTCCACGATCATGATGTTTTCCGCGCGGTCCTTGGCCGACGATTCCAGCTCCTCCCGCAGGGCGGCATCCGTCCCCGGTTCCGGATCGCGGCGGCGGGTGCCCTTGATCGGCTCTGCCCGCATCCTGCCGTCCGCGGCAATCTGCAGGAACCGCTCCGGCGACGTGCTCGCCACGGCGAGCTCGCCGAACCGCAGAAAACTGGCGAAGGGGGCCGGGTTGCGGCGCCGCAGCTCCAGGTAGGCCGGCCACGGATCCATGCCCTGAGGCCCCGCGGGCGGGGCAGCGGTGAGCACCGTGGTCAGGCAGACCTCATAGGTGTTTCCTTCCGCGATCTCATGCTGGGCCTCGGTGACTTTGGCCTTGTAGCCGGCTTCCGTGTCCCGGGCGGCGAAGCGCGGAGCGGCGGGCGGCGGGGCGCTGACACGCTGGGCCGGGGCAGCGGGCACGGCCCCGGGCGCCGGCGCGGCCGCGGTGACGGCCGTGCGGGCCGCCCCAAGCCAGTCCCCGGCGTCGGGCGCGTCCAGGGTCAGCAGCCAGGCTGTGCCCTCGGCGTGGTCGAGGACCACGGCGCGGCCGGCGAAGATCAGGCAGGCGTCCGGGGTGGCGGCGGTGACGTCGTTGCCGCCGGTTTCGCGTTTGAGCTCATAGCCGAGGTACCCGAGCCAGCCCAGGGTGAACTCGCACGGGTAGGCCTCGGGTGCACGGAGCGCGCGGCGGCCCCACACGCCGTCGAGCCAGCGGAAGAACGGCCCATCGGTTGTCACGGTGGCCTGGCCGGTACTGACGCGGGTCCGTCCGGAACTGTGCCGGACGGACTGGCCGAAGCGGCCGCCGTCGTCGGCCAGGATGCTGAAGCGGCTGCGCTCCGCAGCCTCCGGGGCCAGGCCTGCCGGGTCCAGGGAGGAGTCAAGCCACACGGCGTTGGTTGAACCGCCAAAGAGCGCCGCAAACAGTTGCGCGGGCTCGGGCTGGGCCTGGATCCGTTCTGCCAGCAATTGCAGCCCGCGCCGGGCGGCGAGTTCGGGCAGCAGGGAGGAGGCGACGGCGGGAAGGTACTGAAGGGCCTGCAGGACGTCGTCCGGGGCGGTGCCGTCCGCCAGGTTGAGCACGTGCACATCCGCGCGGGCCGGGACGTCATCGGCCGCCAGCCACTCCGCTTCCTGGGCAGCCCACTGGTCCCAAAACGGTTCGTAGGTGTCGCCGTCCCGGGCCAGCGCCCGTGCCCGGCGGTCCGCGTCGGAGGAGTCCGCCCAGATCACGGCGTCCAGCAGGGGTGCCGCGGCCGCCGCGGCGGCACCGACGCCCTCCACCAGGAGGATTTCGGCCGGGCGTGTGGTGCGGGCTTCGCCGTCGTAGTGCCGTTCCCAGTCCCAGCTGACCCATTCCGCATTCTCCCCGCGCCGCAAGGGTGAAAGCACGGTGGTGACGTAGCGTTCGATCCCCGCCGCCAGCCCGTTCCAGCCGGGGTAGATGTCCTCAAGGTGGAAGAGCGAGACCTTGTGGTGTTCCCTCAGCCGCGCCGCCAGTTCGATGGCCAGGGTGGTCTTGCCGGAGCCGGAGCGCCCGTCGATTGCGATGATGACGGGTGCGGGGCTCATGAAATAGAGCGTACCGGCTGCTGTGCCTTGGGTTGGTCACTGCCGTGATGTTGCCCGTTCTGCCGCTCAAGCTCGGTGCGCACATGCTGCACAATCCCCGGAAGGGAGGCCCGGATGAGGTTCCAGGTGGTGTCGAAGTCGGTGTGGCCGCCGTACCACGGGTCCTCGATGCCCTGCTCCAGCGGGTCCTTGTCCGCCACGGCGGGGTCGAAGCTGCGGAGCATGCGGATCTTGGCCAGGGATTCCCGGTCCGGTGCTGCCTGCCGGAGCCAGCCGTAGTGGTCGACGTCGAGGGCCAGGATCAGCTCCCGGCTGGCGAACCATTCGGGCCGCCATTCGCGCGCCACGTGGCGGTCCGAAGCGATGTTTTGCGCCGTGAGTTTGCGCGCGGCCCGGGGATCGATGGGCCGGCCGGCCTCATAGGCGGTGGTGCCGGCGGAATCGATCACGGCCCCGGTCAGGCGCTCGGCCCGGAATGCCTCCGCCAGCATGAGTTCGGCCATCGGCGACCGGCAGATGTTTCCGGTGCAGACCGCGATGATCCGGTACTGGCTCGACATTGAGGTCATAGCTAAGCATGAACGATCCGGGGCCGCTTGGCTAGCTGACCCCCGCGATGTATTACAAAAGGTGTCAATCGATTTTTAGCTATTGTCATGCCCAGGCTCGGGTGCGGCCGGGTCCAGCCCAAGGTGCCGGACCAGCGCGTCGAGGACGGGCAGCTGGCCCTTGACCAGCCTGGACCGGGCTGCGGGCCCGGCGGTCCATTCGGCGCGGTCGATCTCCGGGAAGCTGCTGACCGCACCGGATCCCCTCGGCCACTCCAGCTCGAAGGTGTTGCTCACGATGCGTTCGGGCTGAAAGTCCGCTTCGGCCGTGAAGACCGTGATGATCTTCCCGGAGGGCTGGCGGAAGTCGCCGAGCCGGTGGTACTCGGCGGCCGGTGCCGGCGTGCCGATTTCCTCCGCGAACTCGCGGTGCGCGGCCGCCAGCGGGTCCTCGTCGGCGGCGTATTCACCCTTGGGGATGGACCAGCCGCGGGCGTCCTTGCGGGCCCAGAACGGTCCGCCCATGTGGGCTATCCAGACCTCAAGCTGCGGTGTGCTGCCCGACTGGGGCGCCCCGACGGGCGGGGACGCGCTCCCCAGGCGGTAGAGCAGAATGCCGGCGCTCCGAACGGTCACGGTTCCTCCTTCTCCAATTCCCGCGGCCATTCCGCGGCCATGCCCCGCTGGCCCGGATTCAGGCCGCCGGTCCCCACAGTGCCTTGCGCAGCAGTCCTTTGAGGGCCGCGATTTCGGTGCCGTTAAGGCCGGCCAGCGCTGCGGCTTCCGCTTCCCGCGCCGCGGCCTCGGCCTGCCGGAAGACGGCTGCCCCTTCGGCGGTCGCCGAGACGATCTTGGCGCGACGATCCTGCTTCCCGGGCGCGCGGATCACCAGTCCGCGCTTCTCGAGCTCGTCAATCAGGGCGACGATCTGGCTGGGGTCCAGGCTGAGGAACTCCGCCATCTCCCGCTGGGTGGGCTCCAGCTCGCTGTTGGCCAGGGCCAGCACCGAATAGGAGCGCTCCTTGAGGCCAAAGTCGGCCAGCGCGCGGTTGTTCAGGACCGAGCCGGAGGCATGAAGTTTGGCCAGCAGGAAGCCCGCGTCCTGGCTGATGGTCGCCGCCACAAGCTTCTCGGTCGGCACGATGTCCAGCTGTTCGTCTGCTTCGGTCGGCATGCCCAACTCCAATAGTCCCAAAAATAAATCATTGACTTTTTCAACTATCCATATTTTCATGGATGCAGAACAGCATCCCATGCCGCACGGACGGATGCACACGGCAGCTAGCAAAGGAGCGGCAATGAGCCTGTCAGGAAAAGTAGCAATCGTCACCGGAAGCGGCCGGGGCCTCGGCCTGGCCTACGCCCGGGAACTGGCCCGGCAGGGCGCCGCCGTCGTCGTCAACGATGTGGACGCCGAGGTCGCCGCAGACGCCGTCCGGACGATTCAGTCCGACGGCGGCCGCGCATCCGCCGTCGTTGCCCCGGTGGGCAGCTCCGACGTCGCCAAGCAGCTCGTGCAGGCAGCCGTCACGGAGTTTGGTCGGCTGGACATTCTGGTCACCAACGCCGGCATCCTGCGGGACAAGAGCCTGCTGAAAATGACGGACGAGGACTTCGACGCCGTGATCAACGTCCACCTGCGCGGCACCTTCACCTGTGCACGGGAGGCCTTCGGCTACTTCAAGGAGCACGGCCTCCGCGGACTCCTACACAGGGGACGGCTGGTTCAAGTCCGGCGACATGGGCTACAAGGACCCGGACGGCTTCGTGTTCATCTCCGACCGGCTCAAGGACATGATCATTTCCGGCGGGGAGAATATCTACCCGGCCGAGGTGGAGCAGGCGATCGCCGAGCTCGACGCCGTCGGAAGCGTCGCGGTGATCGGTGTGCCGGACGAGAAGTGGGGCGAGGTGCCGCGCGCCGTGGTGCTGCTGCGGGAGGGGGTCCGGCTCACGGAAGAGCAGCTGCGCTCCCACCTGGAGGGCCGGCTGGCGCGGTACAAGATCCCCAAATCCGTCGTCTTCGTGGACGAGATGCCCCGGACCGCGAGCGGCAAGATCCGGAAAGCTGATCTGCGGAAGCTCACGTCCGGCCACGTCTGACGGGGAGGGGGAAGCCCCAGCCTGCAACATGGCCCAGCACGCGGCCCGGGGCGCGGCTGCGGTCCGGGGGCACTTTGGCGCGGACACGCCGCCAACAAAGGTGCCGGCGTCGAATATTGCCCGCAAAGTGCCCCCGGACGGACGGACGGACGGACGGACGCGGCCCGCTGACCGTTCCGCCGGTGCCGGGACGCCGGCGGCCGCGGCGCTTAGTGGATCGCGGCCAGCAGGACGCCGACGCCGACGAAGAGCCCGCCAAACGTCCGGTTCAGGACCTTTTGTCCACGGGCGTCGTGGGTGAAGCGCTGGAAGGACCTGGCCGCTGCCGCGAAGAAGAACCACATGACCAGGACGTCGATCACGATCACGGTGGCAGCCAGGACCACGTACTGCGGCAGCAGCGGCTGCTCCGGGCGGATGAACTGCGGCATGAAGGCCAGGAAGAAGACCACGGCTTTGGGGTTGAGCAGATTGACCCAGAGGCCACGGCGGAACATGGACAGGCCCGGCTCGTTGCGCAGGGCGGCGGCCTTCTCCTGGTCGAGGTCCGGCTTGTGCAGGAACTGCCGGATGCCCAGGTAAACCAGGTAGGCGGCGCCGGCGTAGCGGATCACGTTGAAGGCAACCGGTGAGCTCGCCACGAGCACGCCGACGCCGAGGGCCACGATCAGGATGTGCACCACGAGGGCGGCCTGCTGGCCCAGGATGCCCCAGAGGGACCGGCGGAATCCCGAGTTCAGGGAGTTGCTCATGGTGTTGATGGCGCCCGCGCCGGGAGTGAAGCTGATCAGGACGCCGGCGCCGGCCAGGGCGAGCCAAAGGGAAGGTTGCACGAGGTAAGTTTACGGTCCCGGCCGTGGCCGGCCCGGTTTGATGACGGGAGTCAGTCGCCGCGGAGGCCGTAGCTGAGAATCATGTTGCCTTTGCTGGTCTGCTGGGACCGCTGCAGCTCCAGCCGGGTGAGGGGATCGCCGTCGTTGAACAGCCGCCGCCCGCTGCCCGCGATTACGGGATGAACGATCAGCATCAAGGTGTCGAGCAGCCCGGCGAACAGCAATTGGTGGACCAAGGAAATGCTGCTGAAGATCCCTATTTCGCCGCCGTCGCTGTTTTTCAGGGCCGCGACGAAGTCCTCCAGCGGGCCCTCGATCAGGCGCGAATTTTGCCATTCCAGCTCCCCGGTCAGGGTCCGGGACGCGACAAATTTCGGCAGCGGATTGATGAATCCGGCGAAGTCGGCGTCGCTTTCGGCGTTGGGCCAGTATTCTGCCCATTGCTGGTAGCCCACCCGGCCGAGGAGTGCTGTGTCGATCCGGCCCATCATCTCGCCCATCCCGGCACCCAGTTCTTCGTCGAAGCTGTCGAATTGCCACTTGAACGGGTCTTCAACCACGCCGTCTACAGAGCAGAAAAGGCCGGCCGTCAATTTGCGCATGGGGTTCTCCTTGCCGTGGGTCTCCGGTGCAGATATCTAATGCACCCTATCCGCAGACCCGGCCGCAGGGAATGGCTGCCGGCAACGCGACGGCGAACGCCCCGGAGGCCGGCTGTGCCGCGAGAATACGGGTCTTGGGCGTGCCCGGGGCGCGCCCAAGACCCGCTGGGTTAGCCGTTGGACATGTAGCCATCCGTGGCGGTGTCGCCGGGGCCGCCATGGCCGCCGCCGGGTCCGCCCTGGCCTTCCTCGGTTGCGGTCACCGTGAAGTTGGCATCCAGCAGGACAGTGGCGCGCGTGCCGTCCGCCTTCGTGATGTGGGCTTCGTAGGTGGCGCCGTCGGCGTCGGTCTCCATCCGCTCGATCGTCGCATCCGGCTGGGCGGCCTTTACCGCGGCCTCAACCTTCGTGGCGGTGTCGCCGGTGAGGACCTCCTCCGTCTTTCCGTTGGCCTGGTGCGGGCCGCGCTGGCCCCCGGTGCCATAGCCGTCGGTGGCCTGGGCCGAGGACGAACTGCCGGTGGAATCGGCAGCCATCGCGGGGATGGCCGACGCGCCAATGGCGCCGCCGCCGATCACCGCAGCGAGCATGATGCCCGCGGTGGTCTTGTTGATCTTTGCCATGGTGAAACTCCTTTGCTGGGGCCCGGGCTTCCGGGCCGGCCGAGGTTTCGGCCTGTACCCAGCCTCAGGCGCGGAGTTATGGCTGCACTTTCGGCAGGCTGTGCCGGTGCTGTGACCGCTGGCCGCCGCTCACGCCCGGGCACACTTGCCCAGCCTCGAATGAGACCAGTGGAACATGGTCCTGGGAAGGTCATCGTGACTCGGATACTGGTCGAAGTAGGAGTGCGCGCGGGCAGACATATAACCCGTTTCGTCGATGGCGAAGTGGCCGATCAGCTGCACGCCCCGTTCTGCTGCTTTCGATTCCAATGCGTCTGCCTCATCCATGATTGGCTCCGAGAAGTCGTATTCGCTGAATCTCCCAGGGTGGGCGATCGCAAAGTACTTGGTGAATTCCGGATGCAGCGCTGCCAGGACAGCATCGTGGAAAGGCGTCAGGGAACCAGCAAAATCTTCGGCCATGACCTCGACTGTGTCCAACCGCATTTCCTCGTCCACGCACATCACCACCAGCTTTGGCATGAGCTTGCCGTCCTGGACGATAAACGGGCGGGCGAGAACCTGGAAGTCAAAACCTGCTTGGATGATCATGTTTTGACGCTATGACCCCCGCGCCCGGAGCTCTAGGGCCACGAGCGCTTATGTGGACAAACAGACCGGCCGCTCACGCCCGGGCGATGACCTCGCCGTTCGGAATCAGGAACCAGCCGTCGTCGGTGGAGCCCCACCGGTGCCAGCCCGCGGATATCCGGGCCAGGTCCGCCTCGCTGGCCAAGCCGTACTCGAGCGCCTGGTCGGCAAAGGACGAATGCAGCACCCGCTCACCCCACACCCGGGCCTGCCAGCGCCGCTCATGTCCGGTCGCGTAGAGCCAGTTGCTGCTGGACGGCGCCACGTCCGTGAACCCGGCGGCCTGCGCCCAGGACACGAGCCGGCGGCCGGCGTCGGGCTCGGCGCCGTTGCGGCGGGCGATCCGCTGGTAAAGCTCCATCCAGTCGTCGAGCTCTGGGATGGCCGGGTACCAGCTCATGCCGTGGAAGTCAGCGTCGCGCACCGCCACGATCCCGCCGGCCTTGGCCGCCCGACGCATCTCCCGCAGGGCCGCGACCGGGTCCGTGAGGTGCTGGAGGACCTGATGGGCGTGGACGACGTCGAAGGATTCGTCCGGGAAGTCGAGGTCGTAGATGTTGCCGACGGCAAAGCTGACATTGTCCACGCCGCGCTCGACGGCGAGGGCCGCGGCCTGGGCGGTGATGTCGGGGGAGCGGTCCAGGCCCGTGACCCTGCCCGGCGCCACGAGCTCCGCGAAGTCGCATGTGATGCTGCCCGGCCCGCAGCCGACGTCGAGGACGGACGTCCCGGGCGTGAGATGCGGGATCACGAACGCTGCCGAGTTTTCCGCCGTACGGGAGGCATGGGCACGGACCACCGACTCGTGATGGCCGTGCGTGTACACATCGTCAGGCTGCTGCGCACTCATAATGGAACGCTACCCTCCCGCGCCCGTAAAAGGGTGGACTCCTCAACTGCGGGTCAGCAGGCTCGCGCCGGCAGGCAGTTTTTTGCGGCTGGCCGTCAGTTTTGCAGCTTCCGGCGCCGGGGATTCTGCGGATGAATGGAGGGGTGGAGATCAACAACAGCAACAGCAACAGCAACAGCAACAGCAACAGCGACGCCGGCAAGGGACTGGGCCTGTTCCGGGCCACCGGAATCTATGTCGGGGCGATCCTCGGCTCGGGCGTCCTGGTGCTCCCCGCCATCGCAGCCAAGGAGGCCGGCCCGGCGTCGCTCCTGGCCTGGGCCGTCCTGCTGGTGTTCTGCATTCCGGTTGCCTTCAGCTTCGCCGAGATGAGCCGCCAGCAGCCCGACGCCGGGGGGATCGCCCACTTCGTCAAGCGTGCCTTTGGGCGCCGCGCCTCGGTGGTGGCCGGGTACCTCTTCTACTTTTCGATCCCCTTCGGCGCCCCGGCAACGGCAGTGATCGGCGGCAACTACATCGCCTACGCGGTCGGCGGCGGCCGGAACACCGCGGTCCTCGCGGCGGCAGTGATCCTGCTGGCCGCCTTCGCGAGCAACGCCGTCGGCATCAGGGTTTCCAGCCGCGTGCAGCTGGCGCTCATGGTGCTGCTGGTGGGACTGCTCGCCCTCGCCGTCGTGCTCGCGGCGCCCCACGCAAAAGCGGAGAATTTCCAGCCCTTCGCCCCGCACGGCTACTGGTCGGTCGGCGGCGCCGCGAGCCTGCTGTTCTTCTGCTTCGCCGGCTGGGAAGCCGTCTCCCACCTTGCCGGGGAGTTCCGGAATCCCGGGCGGGATCTCCGGCGGGCCACGTGGCTCACGCTGATTGTGGTGGGCGCGGTCTACATCGGCGTTGTGGCCGCCTCGGTGGCCGTCCTCGGCCCGGAGCTGCCCGCTACGGCGGTGCCCGTCGCGGCGTTGCTGGAGAAGGGGTTGGGCTCACTGGCGGCCCCGCTCACCGCGGTGGCCGCCGCCGTGTTGACATTCGGCCCCATCAACACCTTCGTGGCCGGAGCCAGCCGGCTCGGGGCGGCCCTGGCGTCCGACGGCGTGCTGCCGCCCGCCCTTGCCCGCGGCGCCGGGCGGGGACAGGTGCCCGCCGGAAGCCTGGCAACCCTGGCCGTCCTGACGCTGCTGTCCTTCGCCGCGGCCATCGCCGGACTCACCGACATGCAATTCCAGATCGGCGCCGCTTCGGCGTGTTTCACGGCCGTCACCGCGTTTGGGCTCGCTGCCGGCATCCGGCTGCTGCAGCCGCGCACGGCGGCCTGGTACGGCGTGATCCTGGCGGCCGGGGTCATGGTGGCGGTGCTGCTTTTCAGCGGCTGGGCGCTGGGGGTCCCGCTGGCGCTGGCAGCGGCCGCCGTCGGCGTCGGCAGGCGCTTTGGCCGGGCCCCGGAACCGGAGACGACGCCGGAGACGGCGCCTCCCGTACTGGCGGCGGTCCCCGGTGGCCGGCCGCAGGCTGCCGCCCACCCGTGACGCAACGCGCCGCCGCCCACCCGTGACGCAACGGGCCGCGAATCAGCCGGGGCGCTGCCCCGGCTCCTGCTCCGGCCCGGGCCCGCGGGCTGCTTCCTCACCGGCCCGGACGGTGGCATCGATCATGGAGTTCATGAACCGGGTGACGATCTCCAGTTCCTCCGGGGTGAAGTTCGCCATGGCTGCACCCATGTGGCGGGCCAGCGGGAGGAACATTGCGCCGCCGTCCCGGTAGGCCTTGGGGGTCATGCGCAGCTGTACCTGGCGGCGGTCCGCGCCCTCGCGCTCACGGACCACGTGGCCGGAACTGTAGAGCCGGTCGATCAGGGCCGTAGTGGCCGGGGAACTGAGGTTCAGCTCTTTCCTCAGCACCCCTGGAGTGACAATCTGGTCCCGCGCCGCGTGCCGCATGATGACGGCGAGGGCGTTGAGGTCCGTGCGGTGCATGTCGTTGCGGCCGCCGGCGGAGTCCACATAGCGGTTGGCTTCGAGGGTGAATTCCTGCAGGATCCGGACCAGGGGCGGCGGGCCGGCGGCTTCGGGCGGGACTGTGTTCTTGGGCGGGACCGCGTCTTTGGTTGGGCCTGCGTTATCGGATAGGCCCGGGGATTCGGCTGACACGGCAGACCTCCTTCGTCCCTTGATTCTGCCCCGGCGGTCTGACCGCGGCAGGTCGGCGCTGTCGACGGCGCCTTCGGGAGTCTACTGCAGGGTCTGCGGAGCGGGACGACGCCGGTTGTCCTCCCATTCTCCTCCGGTAGGGCGCGCCGCCGTCTTATCTCTATGATGGAGATAGTCTACTATGGAGTTTATCTCAGGTCCTACTCCGAAGCGCACCCTTGGAAGGAAACATGAAAACCACTTCGCCCGCTACGACGCGCGCCCCGCTCTGGCTGCGCTGGCTGGTTCCCGCAGTGCTCGTCCTGGCCTGGCTGGCGATCGCCGGCATCGGCGGCCCGACATTCGGCCGCCTGAGCGAGGTGTCATCCAACGACCAGGCATCATTCCTTCCCGCCGGTGCCGAGGCCACCGAAGCCGCGGACTGGCAGGCCAAGTTCAGGGATTCCACGGAGATCCCCGCCGTGATCGTGGTGGAAAGCGACTCCGCCTTCACCCCGGCCCAGCTCCGCGAGGCCGCGGCCCTCAAGGGCACGCTGGAGGCCCTGCAAGCCGGCAGTACGGTGATCGGACCCATCCCGTCCGAGGACGCCAAGGCGGTGCAGTTCGTCGTGCCCATCGATTCCTCGGCGGAAGTGAAGACGGTAGTTAAGGAGCTGCGCAACGAGGTCCAGGCGTCCGCGCCGGCAGGAATGCGGACTTTCGTGACCGGGCCGGCCGGGCTCACAGCGGATCTCGTGAGTGCCTTCGCCGGCATCGACGGCATCCTGCTGCTGGTGGCCCTCGGCGCCGTGTTCCTGATCCTGCTGATCGTCTACCGGTCGCTGCTGCTGCCCGTCATGGTGCTCTTCACTTCAGTGTTCGCGCTGTGCGCCGCGATCCTGCTGGTGTTCGGCATGGCCAAGGCCGGCTGGATCCAGCTGAACGGCCAAAGCCAGGGCATCTTGTCCATCCTGGTGATCGGCGCTGCCACCGACTACGCCCTGCTGTACGTGGCACGGTTCCGCGAGGCACTGACCCACACCACCGACCGGACGGCCGCCGCGCTCACCGCGTGGAAGGCCGCCTGGGAGCCGATCCTGGCCTCCGGCGCCACCGTGATCATCGCACTGCTCTGCCTGCTCTTCTCCGACCTCAACTCCAACAAGGCCCTCGGCCCGGTGGCGGCGGCGGGCATCCTTTGCGCGCTGTTCGCGGCACTGACCCTGCTGCCGGCCCTGATGGCGCTGCTGGGCCGGGCGGCGTTCTGGCCGTTCCGGCCCAAGCTGCTGCAGGAAACCCAGCGGGAACCGGAGCTGGTCACCGGGCTGGAGGGCCAGAACGGGCTGTGGCGGGCCACCGGATCGCTCGTTGCCCGCCGGCCGCGCACGGTCTGGGTCGCCTCCGTCCTGTTGCTCCTTGTGGCCGGTGCCGGCCTCCTGCAGCTCAAGGCCAACGGCGTCGCCCAGACTGACGTCATCCTCACCGCCTCCAACGCCGTGGACGGCCAAGAAGCCCTGGGCCGGCACTTCGACGCCGGGTCCGGCAGCCCCGCGGTGATCGTGGCCGACGAGGCAAAGGCCCAGAACGTGCTGGCGAAGGTCAAGGCCAGCGACGGCGTCGGGGACGCCTATCTGCTGGCCGACGGCGGTGCCCCGGTCATCACCGGCGCCCCGGGCGTGCCGGCTGCCCCGGCCGTCAGGGACGGGAAAGTCCTGATCAACGCGACACTGGACCACGCCGCCGACTCCACCGACGCCGAAAACGCAGTGCTATCGCTCCGCCAGGAACTGAAGAAGATCGACGGCGGGGTTTTGGTCGGCGGAGTGACAGCCACGGCCCTGGATACGAACACCACGGCCCAGCGTGACCTCGTCACCATCATCCCGGTGGTCCTGGGTGTCATCCTGGTCATCCTCATGCTGCTGCTGCGCTCGGTGCTCGCCCCGGTCCTGCTGGTCGCCTCCGTGGTCCTGTCCTATGCCGCGGCGATGGGCGTCTCCGCCTTCGTGTTCAACAACGTCTTCGGCTTCCCCGGAGCGGACGCAACAGTGCCCCTGTTCGGCTTCGTGTTCCTCGTGGCGCTCGGCGTCGACTACAACATCTTCCTGATGAGCCGGGTCCGGGAGGAATCCCTCAAGCACGGCACCCGGGCCGGCATCCTGCGCGGCCTCGGCGTGACGGGCGGGGTCATCACCTCTGCCGGGGTGGTCCTGGCGGCCACCTTTGCGGCCCTCGGCGTCATCCCGATCATGTTCCTGGTCCAGCTCGCCTTCATCGTCGCGTTCGGCGTCTTGCTGGACACGGTGCTGGTCCGCTCCCTGCTGGTGCCCGCGCTGGCCTACGACATCGGCCCGCGGCTTTGGTGGCCCGGCAAGCTCGGCCGGCCCGGGAGCGGAGCCGCGGCCCGCGACGGCGCCCGGTACTCTCTGTCTGCCGCAAATCCGGCAGAAAATGAGGAGGCAGGGGTCCGTTAGGCGGGACCGAACACCGCGGCCGCCGTCACTGTCCCCCAGTCACCGTCCACCGTCGCCCCACCAGGCGACGGTGGCGGCGGCCGCCTCATGCAGCGGGGTTGGTGTCAGCCCCAGGGCGGCCTGGCTCGCCGTGGAATCCATGACGAAGGGGTGCTCGAACTGGTACATGGTCTCGGCCAGCTCCCGCATATCCGGGGAAAAGAAGCCCATTGCCTTCACTGCCCACCCGGGTACGCCGGTGACCCGCGGTGCCCGGGCGCCGGCCGCCTTGGCGAATGCCCCCGCGATCTCGCGCTGGGTAAGCGCAGGTCCGGTGGGCGCATGCCACACCCGGTTCCACACCTCAGCCCTGCCTGCCGCGGCAATCATGGCGGCCGCGAGGTCCGGGACGTACGTGAAGGAATGCGGCTGGTCCGTCCGCCCGATCACCTGCATTGGCTTGCCGGCCGCGACGGGCCGGACCATGCGCTCGCCGGCGTGCGAGTTGCGGACCCGCGGGCCGAAGAAGTCGCCGGCCACCATGCTCACAGTAGCGGTGGGGGACGCCGCGCGGGCAGCGAGCAGCGCGGTCCGGACGCCGCGCTTGCCGCCCTGCGCCTGCCGGGGGCTGTCCTCGGTCATGATGTTTTCCGGCGTGCTGTAGGAGTACAGGCTTTCCGGAAAGACCACGACGGCGCCCGCCGCGCCCGCCGCAGCGAGCACGTTCAGCTCGGCGGCCGGCAGTTCCCTGGCCCACACTTCGGCGTTGTACCGCGAGCCGTGGATGCAGTGAAAAACGGCCGCGGCGCCCCGGAAGGCCTCGCCGAGCCGGGCGGGCTCGGAAACGTCGATGGACAGTCTTTCCACCAGCGGATGGGCGGGTCCGCTGCCGGACCTCGTCAGGAGGCGCACCCGGTGGCCCGCCGCAGCCAGCTGTTCCGCGACGGTCCAGCCCACCGGGCCGGCCCCTGTGACGACATAGAGCCTGGACGATTGGTGCCCGGAGGCTGCAGGTTGGGACATTCCGATCTCCTTTGAACTATCGAGAGCAGTGCTCTCCCATTCAGGATGCGACGCCGGGGCCCGGCAAGTCAAGAGCGGTGCTCACATTTGTTGACAGTGCTCTTGTATGTGGAATGCTGGACTCATGCCAGAGGACAGGACTGCGGGCGCGATAGACGCCGGCGTTGCAGCCAGCCAGGCCGGAGCGGCCGCCGCGGCTGTCCGGCCGCGCACCCCACGCGAGCGTGCCCGGGCCCAGACCGTCGCCGATATCGTCCGGCTGGGCCGGGAGCATCTGGCGCTGCACGGGGCCGCCGCGCTGTCCCTCCGTGCCGTGGCCCGTGATCTCGGCGTCGTCTCCTCGGCGGTGTACCGCTATGTGGAGAGCCGCGAGGAGCTGCTGACCCTTCTGCTGATTGATGCCTACAACGACCTCGGCGATGCGGTGGATGCTGCCGTCGGGGCGGTGCCCGAGGATGACTTCGGCGGGCGCTTCGCGGCGCTGGGGGGCGCGGTGCGGGGCTGGGCGCTGCGCGAGCCGTCCCGCTACGCCCTGCTCTTTGGCAGTCCGGTGCCGGGTTACCAGGCCCCGGCAGAGCGGACCACCGGCCCCGGGACGAGGGTGATAACGGCCCTCATTGGCATCCTCGACGGCGCCTTCCGGGCCGGGCGGCTGGCCGAGGCCGGCCGGCAGGGCCCTGCCGTGGCCGCCGGACTAGCCGGGGATCTGGCGAAGATCCGCGCCGAGTTCGGCCTGACGGTGCCGGATGACCTTCTGGCCCGCGGCGTGCTCGCCTGGACCGCACTCTTCGGCGCCGTCAGCTTCGAAGTTTTCGGCCAGTACGGCGCCGGCACATTCACTGCCCCGGAGGAGCTCTTCGGCCACCACCTCGCGGTGCTGGCCGACGTCGCGGGGCTGCCGGCGGCCGGTACTGCCCCGTAAGCGAGCATCCCCTGTTCCCCCGCCGTGGCGCTCGATAGACTGCCCCTGCGCCCGCTCGGGCGCGCCAGATGCGTCCAGGAAGGATCCATCCATGTCTGAAGAGAACAGGCCTGAAGAGAACAGGCCTGCTGAGAACACGCCTGAAGAGAACGTCGCCGGAAAAGCAGCGCCCCAGAACGTCGATGCCGGTCCCGCGGAACGTGAAGCAGAGGCCGCGGCGCCCGAGGGGCAGTATGTCGAGGGCGACTACGGCACCGCCGGCACGGCAGGCCAAGTCCCGCCCGCGGCCGTCGAAGGGGAGTACGCGGCGGGGGACTACGGCGAGGCCGGCGTGGCCGGAGCAGCCGTCGTCGGCGACGTGGAAGGCGACTATCCCGAGGGCGACTACGGCGAGGGCGGGGTCTCCGGTGAGCCCGCCGGCGTCTCCGGTGAGCCCGCCGGTGTCGCCGGTGAGTCGGCCGGCGTCGCCGAGGAAGGTGAATACCCCGAAGGCGACTATGGGAGCGCCGGTACGTCCCGTCCCGAGGGATCCGCCCGGCCGGCTACGGGAGAGCCTGCCGAGGGCGACGCCGCCCGGGACGACAACTAACGCCTAGGAAAACGGCGGGACCGGCCGGCGCGGGCGCCGGCTGGTCCCCGGCCCGGGTCTGCGCGCCGGCGCCCACTGTGCAGGTTCGCGCAGGGCGAAACGCTGCCCGGGAGGCGCCAGAAGGGCTGGAATCCGGGGGATTTAGCCGGCGATGAGTTGCCGCGGCCCGGGCGGGAAAACAAAGTTGAGTCAATGTCGCTCAACTTTGAATTGACTTATGTCCGCCTCTGGGTAAAGTTGAGTGTAGATCGCTCAATAACGGTCGGACCGGCTGTGGTGAGAGCCACTGCGGGTCCGCGGCCATCTCCGCAAGATTCCAAGGAAGTAAGGAAGCAATCCATGTCACGTGCAGTAGGTATCGACCTCGGAACCACTAACTCCGTCGTCTCCGTTCTCGAAGGTGGCGAGCCCACCGTCATTGCCAACGCCGAGGGTGGCCGCACCACGCCGTCGGTTGTTGCCTTCTCCAAGTCCGGCGAGGTCCTGGTAGGCGAGATCGCCAAGCGCCAGGCCGTCAACAACATTGACCGCACCATCGCGTCCGTCAAGCGCCACATGGGCACTGACTGGACCGTCGCCATTGACGACAAGAAGTACACGGCGCAGGAAATTTCCGCCCGTATCCTCATGAAGCTCAAGAACGACGCCGAGTCCTACCTCGGTGAAAAGGTCACCGACGCCGTCGTCACCGTGCCGGCCTACTTCAACGACGCCCAGCGCCAGGCCACCAAGGAAGCCGGCGAAATCGCCGGCCTGAACGTCCTGCGCATCGTCAACGAGCCCACCGCGGCCGCCCTGGCCTACGGCCTGGACAAGGGCAAGGAAGACGAACTCATCCTGGTCTTCGACCTCGGTGGCGGAACCTTCGACGTCTCCCTCCTCGAGGTCGGCAAGGATGAGGACAACTTCTCCACCATCCAGGTCCGCGCCACCGCCGGTGACAACCACCTCGGCGGCGACGACTGGGACCAGCGCGTCGTGGAATACCTGCTGAACCAGCTCAAGGTCAAGGGCATCGACCTCACGAAGGACAAGATTGCCCTGCAGCGTCTCCGCGAAGCCGCGGAGCAGGCCAAGAAGGAACTCTCCTCCTCCTCCAGCACCAACGTCTCCCTCCAGTACCTGTCCGTCACCCCCGACGGCCCGGTCCACCTGGACGAGCAGCTGACCCGCGCCAAGTTCCAGGACCTCACCAAGGACCTGCTGGACCGCACCAAGAAGCCCTTCCAGGACGTCATCAAGGAAGCCGGCATCAAGCTCTCCGAGATCGACCACATCGTGCTCGTCGGCGGCTCCACCCGCATGCCGGCCGTCTACGACCTCGTGAAGGAACTGGCCGGCGGCAAGGAGCCCAATAAGGGCGTCAACCCCGATGAGGTCGTCGCCGTCGGCGCAGCCCTGCAGGCCGGTGTCCTCAAGGGCGAGCGCAAGGACGTGCTGCTGATCGACGTCACCCCGTTGTCCCTTGGCATCGAAACCAAGGGCGGCATCATGACGCACCTGATCGAGCGCAACACCGCCATCCCCACCAAGCGGAGCGAGACCTTCACCACCGCGGATGACAACCAGCCGTCCGTGGCCATCCAGGTCTTCCAGGGCGAGCGTGAGTTCACCCGCGACAACAAGCCGCTGGGCACGTTCGAGCTGACCGGCATCGCGCCGGCCCCCCGCGGCGTTCCGCAGGTCGAGGTCACCTTCGACATCGACGCCAACGGCATCGTGCACGTTTCGGCGAAGGACAAGGGCACCGGCAAGGAACAGTCCATGACCATCACCGGCGGCACCGCGCTGTCCAAGGAAGACATCGACCGCATGGTCCGCGACGCCGAAGAGCACGCAGCCGAGGACAAGGCCCGCCGCGAGGCAACCGACACCCGCAACACGGCCGAGCAGCTCGCCTACTCCGTGGACAAGCTGATCGCTGACAACGCCGACAAGCTGCCCGAAGAGGTCAAGACCGAGGTCAAGGCCGACGTCGACGCCCTCAAGAAGGCCCTCGAAGGCACCGATGACGCCGCCGTGAAGACCGCGTTCGAGAAGCTGCAGGCTTCCCAGACCAAGCTCGGCGAAGCCATCTACGCCCAGGCCGGTTCCCCCGACGGCCACGCCGGTGCTCAGGGTGCCCCCGCAGGCGAGCCGGCAGCCGGCTCCGACGAGGACATCGTCGACGCCGAAATCGTTGACGAAGACGAGAAGAAGTAATCATGCCGCACCACGGTAACGAAGAAGAGCACGGTTCTTCCGGGAACCCGAGCCGCGGGAACGAGCAAGAGAACGACCCGCAGAAGCCGGTGATCCACGACAACCGGAAGGTTGATCCGAAGACCGGCCAGGCCCGCCACCCTGACCAGGAGCGCGCTGCCGCCGCGGCGGACTCCGGCTCCGGGGATGCCCTGTCCCAGGCGGAGGACATCCTCAACAGTGTTGAGGTGCCCGCCGCGGAATCTGTAGCCCAGGGCGCTCCCGCCGCCGAGGCGGAGGAGCTCAGGAATGACCTCCGCCGCCTGCAGGCCGAGTACGTCAACTACCGAAAGCGGGTCGAGCGCGACCGGGCCGTGGCGGGCGAGATGGCCGTCATCGGCGTCCTGAACGCACTGCTGCCGGTACTGGACGACGTCGACGCCGCCCGCCAGCACGGTGACCTCGCGGACGGCCCTTTCGCCGCGATCGCCGCCAAGCTGGAGGCTGCGCTGAAGACGTACGGACTGGTCCGCATCGACGAGACCGGCGTGGAGTTCGATCCGACCATCCACGAGGCCCTCATCCAGCAGCCGGGCACGGACATCGAAATCGACACCGTCAGCCAGGTGCTCCGCTCGGGCTACAAGTCCGGCGACCGCGTCCTCCGCGCGGCCCAGGTGATCGTGGCGGTACCGGCGTAGTTTCACCTCCACGCCTTCGCGGATGAGGGGGCCCCGCCCCTACGCGTGGTGGCAAAGTCCTTACGGACTTTGCCACCACGCTCCGGCAGGCCCGAAGCCACTCCCGGGCCCCCTCATCCGCTCCGGCGTTCAGCGTTCGTGTCACCTAAGGTGAGATGATCACAAGCTCGGAGCGATGCATGGGCCCCGGGAGTGGCATCGGGCCTGTCGAAGCCGGGTGGCTTGGGATCGTAGATCCCAAGCCACCCGGCGAAGGGGCGGGGGCCCATGCATCGCGGAGAGTTCGGTAAGAACAGAATTGAAAGGAAACGCCATTGGCTAGCCAGGACTGGGTGGACAAGGACTTCTATAAGATCCTTGGTGTTGCCAAGGACGCTTCCGACGCCGACATCAAGAAGGCCTACCGCAAACTTGCCCGGCAGCACCACCCGGACACCAACGCGGGGAATGTCGCCTCGGAGAAGAAGTTCAAGGACATCTCTGAGGCCTATTCCGTGCTCTCGGACCCCGATGAGCGCCAGCAGTACGACGCCATCCGGGCCATGGGCGGCGGCGCACGCTTTGCCCCCGGCGGAAGCGGCGGAGCTGCCGGCGGAGCAGGCTTCGAGGACCTCTTCGGCGGACTCTTTACCGGCGGCGGGGGCCGCCATTCCGGCGGCTACAGCACGGCCGGCGGCATTCCGCCCGAGTTCGCTGATCTCTTCGGAGGCGGCGGATTCGGTGGTGGTGGCCAGTCCTTCCAGCGGGCTCCGCAGAAGGGGGCCGACCGGACCGCGTCCACCTCGATCTCATTCGCCGGGTCAATCCGCGGCACCACGATCGGCCTGCGCGAACCGGACGGCGAGGTCATCGACGTCCGTATCCCGGCCGGCATCAAGGACGGACAGAAGGTCCGCGTCCGCGGCAAGGGCCAGCACGCTCCCGCCGGCAACGGCGACCTCATGGTCACCGTCTCGGTGAAGCCGCACGAGTTCTACATCCGCGACGGCGACAACCTCCGGATCCATGTTCCGGTCTCCTTCCCCGAGGCGGCACTGGGCGCGGACATCGAGGTTCCGACGATCGACGGTGACAAGGTCAAGGTCAGGGTCCCCGCGGGAACGCCCTCGGGCAGGACGCTGCGCGTCAAGGGCCGCGGCGTCAAACACGCCAAAGCCACCGGCGATCTGCTGGTGACAATCGACGTCGCTGTTCCGCGGAAGCTGAACAAGGAAGCGGAGGAGGCCGTGAAGGCCTTCGCCGCGGCCACCGCCAATGAGGACGTCCGCGCGGGCCTGGCAGCCAAGGCCCGGCTCTAGGAACGGGATCCAGCCATGGCCATCGACTTCGACCAGCCGATCTTCGTCATCTCCGTTGCCGCGGAACTGGCGGACATGCACCCGCAGACACTGCGCCAGTACGACCGGCTGGGCATCGTCTCGCCCAGCCGTGCCCCGGGCAAGTCGAGGCGTTACTCGCAGCGGGATGTGAACATGCTCCGCGAAGTCCAGCGGCTCTCCCAGGAGGGGGTCTCGCTGGAGGGCATCAAGCGTATCCTGCAGCTGGAGAACCAGGTGGCCGCCCTGCAGCGCCGGGTCAGCGAACTGACTGAAGAACTGGGCCGGCGTCGCCAGGGGGCCGATTCGCGGATCTTCGCCGCAGGAACTGCCGGCGACGTCGTCAGCCTGGCCCGCGGCAAGCGTCCGCAGGCGCGGTCGCAGGCGCTGGTGGTGTGGCGGCCGCGGGGCATGGACTAAAACTCATCGGCTGGGACATACAGCTGTGCCCGGGACCTGGGGGTCCCGGGCACAGCTGTTGTTGCGTCCGGCGGTGCTGCCGTGGGCCTACTTGCTGGCGGCGATGAGCTGGTCGACGTCGGCGCGTTCGCGCTTTCCCCAGGTTTCCCTGGTGAGCAAGGCGGCGATGAGCCCGATGGCTCCGCAGGCCATGTAGACGATTGCCACGCCGCTCCAGCCCCAGGCCGCGGCTGTGGCTGCTGCGATGAGAGGGATGAAGCCGGAGATTGCGGCCGAGAACTGATAGCCGATGGATGCTCCGGAGGTCCGGGTGTTGGCGGGGAACAGCTCGGAGAACCAGGCGCCCTGGGCGCCGGCGAGCATGTCGTGCAGGATCGGCAACCCGATGATATATACGAGGATCACCATGAACGGGACGCCGGTGTTGACCATGAGGAACATCGGGAAGCCGAAGAGGATAATGCCGGCGGTGCCGACGATGTAGAGGCTGCGGCGTCCGATCCTGTCCGTGAGCCGGCCCCAGAGGATTGTGGTCACCACGCCCAATGCTGCGGCGAGCACCAGGCCGGTCAGGCCCGTCTGGCGGTCGACCAGCTTGTTGGCGACGATGTAGGAGAGCAGGTATGTGACGATCACATAGAAGCCGCCGGATTCTGCCAGCCGAAGACCGATGACCCGCAGAATGGTGCGCCAATCATTCTTGATGACGGTCAGGAGCGGATTCTTGACGAGTTCGCCTTTGGCTTTCGTTTCCTCGAACTCCGGGGATTCGCTGACCTTCATTCGGATGATGATGCCGGCAATGATCAGGACGGAACTGGCGAGGAACGGCACGCGCCAGGACCATTCGTTGTTCCAGCCGGTGGTGGCAAGGAAGACGAGGTTGGCCAGCAACAGACCAAGCGGGACACCAGCCTGCGGGATGCCGGTGTAGCGGCCGCGCTGGCGCCACGGAGCGTGCTCGAAGGTCATCATGATGGCGCCGCCCCATTCGGCGCCGAAGGCCAGGCCCTGGATGATGCGGATCGCGACGAGCAGGATCGGGGCCAAGACACCGACCTGCTGATAGGTGGGCAGGACGCCGATCAGGAAGGTCGCGACGCCCATGACCAGCAATGCGCCGACAAGGACCGGTTTGCGGCCGTACTTGTCGCCGAGGAAGCCGCCGATCAGTCCGCCCAGCGGCCGCATGGCAAAGCCCACGGCAAGAGTGGCGAACGCCAGCAGGGTGGCGGCGACGGGGTCCTGGCCCGGAAAGAATGCGGTGCCGAAATAGAGCGCGGCGGCCGTGCCGTAGGCGAGGAAGTCGTAATTTTCGATCGTCGTGCCGACGGCACTTCCGATCGCGACCTTGAGCTTGTCCGGTGAACCGTGTTCAGCCTGGCGGGTCTGTGTTTGCGTGAGCGTGCTCATCAGCGTCCCTATCTCCTTCGATATGGGGAGGGGGTTTTCCCCTGTCCCGGGTGCCGGGGGCCCTGCACCGGGCGACGCCGTCAGCGGGCGTCAGCGCGGGTTGTTCGGTCCCTCGACGTTTCCAATGTTGTAAAAGCTGCGGATGTGATCCCCCACAGCGCGCCTGGACTCATTCGCGTCCCCCTGCCGGATGGCATCGAGGATGTGGCGGTGTTCGCTGCGAACGACTGTGGCGGTTTTCTTCCAGTCCTCCAACCGCGCATAGGCCTCGATCATCTGGCGGTTGATCGCGGTCCGAAGCGAGCCCATCAAGTGGGAGGAAAGCGTGTTGCCTGTTGATTCTGCGATCCGGACGTGGAATGCGGCGTCCAGCCGGTTGAACTCTGCGGTTGAAATGTCGGGGTTATCCATCGCATCCAGGATCAGTTCCAGTTCGTGGTGGTCCTGCTCGCTGGCCCGCGCTGCGGCTTCCTCACAGCACCAGGTTTCCAGTGCGACCCGGGTTTCAAGAACCTCTTTCTGGTCGAATTGACCCAGTGCGAGCTGGAGCTTGAGCAGGTTGACGAATCCGGATCCCGGCTCGCCCACCAACACCGCCCCGCCTTCGGCCCCGCCGCCGGGACGGATATCCACGATGCCCAGGGCCTCCAAGACCCTGAGTGATTCCCGGAGCGACGGCCGGGAAACTCCCAGAAGTGCCGAGAGGTCCCGTTCGCTGGGCAGCTTGTCCCCTGCCTTCAGCCTGCCGTCCAGGATCCTGTCCTCGATCTGGGACATCACCTGTTCGTAGGTCCGGACCCTTTGGACCGGTTCCCATGCTTCTGCACTCATGTTCGACCACCTCGTTGATTGCCATGCCGCCGGCCGACCGCCGGCGGCATTTCCATCGTAGTCTCGGCCTGAAGGTCTGACCTATGCGGGCATGAGCATCTCGGTCCGGAATTCCGTCTCCAGCTGCCGCCTGATCTGGACCGCAAGGAGGGTTTCGTCGGCGTCGACGTCGTCCCAGGAGACGGTTCCGTCCTTGGGAACGTCACGCTTGAGTTTCATCCCGTGCGCGAGGCCCAGCGGCAGGGCGTTGCGCTCCAGCGAGATCCGGGCCGGAGCCAGCTTGCCGAACGCGGTGTAGCCGCCTTCGCCATCCAGGATTTCCCCTGCCTTGAGGTCCTTCTTTGCCGTCGTCATGACGTCGCCGCGGAAGCCGGTGGGCGAGCCAGTGGCTTCCCCGCGCAACACGGCCGAGGCGATACTGACGCCCAGCTCGAGGCCGATCATGTGGTACGGCCGGTACAGCGACCCGTAACGCCCGGTGGGGTCGGTCTTGACGCCGTACTCGGCGAAGCACTGGACTGCGTAGTCGGTCTTGGCCTCGAAGGTGACATAAACGCCCCAGCGCAGGTCGTGCTCCACCTCGGTGCCGTCCCGGTTCAGGCTGGAGGCGATCTCCACGGTGCCGCGCCGGGTCAGGATCCCGCCGACGGATTTCTCGCGGTACACGTTCGGGAGGTCGTCCACGCCGGCCGGAGGGAAGAAGAGCCCCTCGTCCTGCGGGGTGAGGCCCGTGCCGTTGGCCACTGCTGCCATTTCGATCGCCGACTTAGTGCCGTCCAAAAAGGAGTTGAACATCTTGGGGTTGAAGTCACCGGATGCAAGCTGCTCGTCACTGAAGCCGTAGTAGTTCCATACGGTGTCCGGCGTGGAGTAGTTGTACTCCGGGAGGTACTTGGTGCCCTTGCCGGCGGCGACGATGTCGAATCCGACCGTGCGGCACCAGTCGACCATTTCGCAGATCAAGGCGGGCTGGTCGCCGTAGGCCATGGAGTAGACCACACCGGCGGCTTCGGCGCGGCGCTGGAGGATCGGGCCCACCATGCAGTCGGCCTCGACGTTGACCATGATGATGTGCTTGCCGTTGTCGATACTTTGCACGGCATGGGCAGTGCCGACGATCGGGTTTCCGGTCACCTCGAGGATAACCTCAACCTCCGGGAGCCTGATGAGGTCGGCGGAGCTTTCCGTGACGAAGGTGGTGCCGTTGCGCAGGGCTTCGGCGAAGTTCTTGGCGGCGTAGCGCTCTGCCGGCCAGCCCGTGCGCTGGAGTGCGCCCCTGGCCTTGGGAATGTCGATGTCCGCGACGCCGACAACGTGGATCCCCTCGGTGTTCAGCGCCTGCGTCAGGAACATCGAGGCGAACTTTCCGGCGCCAATGACGCCGACCCTGATGGGCCCCTGCGTGGCGGTTCGCTTCTGCATGAGCGAGTAGAGATTCATGTGGCTACTTCCTCGTAGTATCGCTGGGAGTCATTCGGTCTGTTGGTCAGACCATCTGGTGTTGTAACCATGACACGGTCGCGGGGAATGTGTCAACCATCACGTTCTTCGGTACGGGGTTCGGGCCCGAACCGCGAGGCACCGAAGGATGACTGCGGACTTAAACACAAAAGAGGGCCCGGGACCTGGGGTCCCGGGCCCTCCTGTGCGTTAGAAGCGTGATGTGGTGGGGCTGGTGAATGAGGTTAAGGCGAGGGAATTTCCGGCGATGTCCTTGATCCCGTCCGGCGGCGTGTAGGACGGGGCCGCCGCGACCTGTTCCGCTCCGTTGGGTGTGCCCGTGGCCAGGGCTCCGAGCGTGATGGTGAGCTTTTTGGTGCTCGCATCCCAACTGACTGTGGAGGCGTTCGATCCGTTGCCTTTGTACGTTGCCGTCCCCGTCGCCGGTCCGTAGGCGGTGCCAGCCCCCAGCCCGACGGTGCCGATTCTCGACGTCGCGCAGGCCGAGCTATTCACGGCGACCGTCAGGACGTTGCGGGAGCTGATGGTGACCGTCACGTCGTTGTTCCCCTTCAGGGTGCCGCTGGCGCCGGCAGCCCAGTCGCTGCAGATTGTTGAGGCGTCCAGGGCTTCCGAGAAGGTGATGGTGGCCGTGTCTTTGGGCTCCATCATGCCGTCATCTTTTCCGGGGCCCGCGCTGTCAGCCAGCGCTACCGCTGTCACCGTGGGGGCGGTGACGTCCTTGGTCGAGGTCGCTATGCCCGGCACCGTGCCCGGGTTGCCCGCGGTGTCGGTGGCGACCGCGCGGTAGGTTATCGTTCCGGCATTCAGGGACGACAAGTTGACGGCGACGCTCCAGCCTCCCAAGGCATTTGCGGTCGCGGTCGCGGGGACCGTGTGCGCGGCGCCGGCGTCCGTGATGGTCAGGGCAATGGATGCCCCGGGCTCGGTGGTGCCGCTGACCGGGACCGCAGTGACGTTGCCCGCGTTGACGAAGGGAGGGACGCTGATCCCAGGGGCGGCCGGCGGCGTGGTGTCCACGGCGGCTCCGGCGCTCCGGGCGCTCTCAGATCCTGTCCACTGCGCGAGCACCGGGGTGACCGTGTAGTACCAGGTGCCGGTCGGGACACCTTGGTCGGTGCAGCCCAGCCCGGCGGCAACCGTCCCCGCGCAGCTTCCCCCGGCGGGGATCTTCGTGCCCCCGGCGGCGGAGGCATAGCGCGCCACCGTGTAACCGCTGACCGGGCGGCCGGCGAGTGTGGCGCTGGCGTTCCATGCCAGCGTGACATTGCCCGCGGACACCGACGTCGACGGCGTTGCGCCGGCAGCCACGGCGTCTGCGGCGGCCGCCGCGCTGCCCCCATTGGAGGAAGCAGTCCAGAAGGCGTTGGCTCCCGGACCGGCCCATGAGAGGAGGGCGGCGCCGGCAACGATGACGGCAACGCGGCTCCGGATGCGGACGCCGGCCTGGCGGTTGTTGCGGTGACTCATCGTCGTGCCTCCACAGTCACGGGAACCCTGAAGGTCGCGCCCTGGCAGGCGGACTGGGACTGGATAGACATGCTTGCCGCGCCGGGCAGGGTCACCAGCAGGGAAGAGTTCGGCGGAATGGTGACGGCTGGTGCCAGCGGGGCAGCGGGGGCCGTGAAGGAAACCCCGGTGGTGGCGCATCCGGCATGGGCGGCATCGGCCGTGACCGGCCCGGCGGAGACCACCGCGTGGATCCTGACCGCGAACGCGTTGGGGTTGCTGGTCCGGAGGATCACGTCCGCCGTGCCGCCCGGGACCAGGCTGGTCCGGTTCGAGTCGCCCGCTACAAACGCATCGACAGTGACAGCATTCATCGTTGCGGCGGCTGCGGCGCCGGAACCTGCGCCGGCGGTGGCCCAATAGGCGTAGGCCGTGCCCCCGCCGGCCAGCAGGCAGAGCGCGGCGGCAGCGGCGGAGGCGGTTCCGGCAACTTTGGTGCCGCGCAGCATGGAGCGTGTGGAGTGCATGTCAGTTTCCCTGCCCTGATCCCGAGTAGGCCAACTGGAGGACTGCGCCCTTGCAGCCGTCCTGCAGGCGAGGAGTGTCGAGCATGGCGATCCGGGGCCATTGGGCAGACGGGACACCGAGTTGTGAGAGCGAGCTGCTGCCGGACGGAACCGTCAACGGATAGCGCCCGCTGTACTGCACCACGGCATAGTCCTGCGCCGTGCAGGGCAGGTTGGCCGCGATCGCCTTCGCCGTGCGGACCACACCCGTGATCGAGACCGTCAGGTTGCCGACGTCGATGCCCTTGTCCGGGTTGGTGAATCCCAGATCCATGGACCGGCTCGTACCCGGCGCCAGCAAGCCGGACACATCGCCCGAGAGTCCGAACACGCGCAGGGGCGCCTTGACCCGCAACTGGGTCTTTACGGCGGCCGACTGGACCGCCCCGCTCTGGCCCGTCAGGGTCAGCTCGTAGTCTCCGGCGGCGGTGCTGGATGCCGTGGATATGTTCATGCTCAGCTGGGCGGTGCTCCCGGCCGTCAGCTTGACGGACGACGGCGAGAAGTTTGGCGCTGCCCCCGAGGGGAGGCCGGTAACAGCCAGCACGACCGTGCCGGCAAACCCGCCGGTGGAGCTGACGGTCGCGGAATAGCTCGTGGCCAGTCCCTGGTCCACATTCCTGCTGGACGGTGTGATCTGCACCAGGATTCCTGGCTTTTGCGGGGCCGACTGCTGCCCCGCCGCGTAGAGCGTGCCCGCGGGCAGGAAGATGGCCAACAGGCCAATGATGAGGACGCGGCCGGCGAGGCCCGCATTCTCCCTGGCGAGCCGGACGAACCGCAGTGGATGCTGCATTCCCTATCCTCCTTGGACCCGGCAGCCTTGCCCGGGTGGTGGGTGTCGACGGTTGCTGATGCGTTGTTGCGCGGTGGCCCGAAGGCCGCCCCGGGGGCCATGCGTCCGGCCCCCGGGGACGCCAGCTACACGCTGCCGACGGTGACCGTGACGACGGCCGACTTGCAGGCATCCTGGTTGGCGGTGCTGTTGAGGAACTCCAATGTTCCCGACCCCACCTGGGTGCCCGTGCTGTTCGCTGCCACGGGCGTGTTCGTTGTTGCGGCGCTGACCGTGAACCATTCCGGCAGGCATTCGGGCACGCTGGTGGTCACGTTTGCAGTGAGGGCGCCGACGACCGTGCCGGTGTTGGTGCTGTTGTCGGCCGTGTACGTCACAGGCACCGAGTTGCCCGGCGCCAGGCCGGCATCGAAGCTGGCGTGCAGGGTCACAGTGCCGCCACCGGCGGAGTTGGCAGCAGTGCCGCTGCCGTTGCCTGTGGTGGTCCAGTAGGCGTAGGCAGTGCCTCCGCCGACGGCCACGAGGGCGACCGAGGCTGCAACGGCGATGACCTTGCTCTTCTTGGTGAGCTTGCGCATTTGTGAGACTCCTTGTGTGGGTGGCACCCGGACAGGAGTCATCAGGCCGGAGCCGCATTCCCCCAATCCTGCGGTTGCCGCGCTGAATCGATGGCCCAATCGTTGCGGCGAACTGCGGACGGGACAACGCGTAGTTGTACTCGTCTTTTGGCTCCCGAACTACGTGCCTCCGAGGAAAGTACTCGCGTTCCGGCGCGGAGAGCCTCTGTAATCCGGCCGGAAAACACCCGCCCGGAAGCACTTCGGAGTAGTTATTGGGGCGAAACTACCTGCCTGCGGCTGGTGCCGGGCAGTTGGGCCCGGCCAGGAACAACGGAGCAAGTAGTCTGCTTTTTGTGCGAACAGCCAGCCGGCGGGCTGTCGGGCAAATCCGCGCGGGCAAGTAGCCACAGGAGCGAACTGAGTACACCGGAATGCAAACAGGTAACCGGCCATCCGATAGTCGGGTACCTGATTTGCGTGACTTCATGCCCGGGTCGCGCGTTGAATTGGAATGTCAGAAAAGGTTGGCGTGACAAGCTCACAGCTCCTACGGGAAGCCGGGCGCGGAGCCAGCGCAGGAGCAGCGTAGACGCCGGGGGGCATCGCATGCATGATTCAGCCGAGCTTGATCCGTCCACTGCCGATTCTTCGCGGCCGGCTACTCTGAGGTGCGCGCCGTGAGCCCGGGGCTCCAGGCCGCCGCCCTGTTTGCCGGTTCCCTGCCAGGGCACATCCTGATGTCCCTGGGACAGGCCCTCGTGGTCGTCTGCCTGTGCTTCGACTTCGTCCGCGCGGTCTCCGTGCCGCGGTCCCGCAGCCGGTACGTCGCCAACACCTGGTTCCGGACACTTGCGCTGCCTTCCATCCTGGTCATGGCGTTCAGCGTGCTCCTCGATGCCGCCTCCGGCTCTTGGCCCGAGGTCGCCGCCGGGATGTTCATCTTGGTCGCTGTGATCTTCCGGTGGCACCATGGCAGCGACGAAGACAGCTGGTGGAAGGGCAAAGGCAAGGCCCTGGGCCGATGGCTCCGGAACCGGGCATCCTCCGGGTCCCTGGTTGCTCCGGCCACGGCCTGAAAAAGCCCTTGCTGTCCGGGCGTCCCAGGGTGTCCAATCCTTAACACAAGGCCCTGCAGGGCACGAGTGGATGCGACGCCGGGAGGTTCTCATGCCGTCGAAAGGCGCCAAGACGCCGTCAAGGGGACCGGTCCGGGGTACATCTGACCTCCGGCGGGCGGACGCCAACGGCGTCGCGCCGCCGGAGCAGCCGGACAAGGTCCGCAATGTGGCGCTCGTAGGGCATTCCGGTTCCGGAAAAACGATGCTCACCGAGGCGCTGCTTGCCGCAACCGGAGCCATCACCCGCAAGGGCTCGATCGCCGAAGGCACCACGGTGAGCGACTCGGATCCTTCCGCCATCGCGCAGCAGCGCTCTGTGGCGCTGGCGGTCGTGCCGGTGATGGTGGGGGACATCAAGGTGAACCTGCTGGACACTCCGGGCTATACGGATTTCATCGGCGAGCTGCGGGCAGGGCTCCGTGCGGCGGATGCGGTGCTGTTTGTCGTCTCGGCCACCGACGACGTCGATGCAGCGACCACTGCACTCTGGAGCGAGTGCCAGCGGCTCGGGATGCCGCGGGCTGTGGTCATCAGCCGCCTGGACCATCCGCGCGCGGATTTTGACGCCGCCGTCGCCCGCTGCCGCCTGGCATTCGGCGACGCCATTGTTCCGCTGTACCTGCCGGTCCCCGCGGACGGTGCCGTCACCGGGCTGCTGGGACTGTTGACCGGGACGGTCTCCGACTACGGTACGGCGGAACCGGTGCCGGCCACCCGGGCCGCGACCGGCGTCGAGCTTGCCGCGGCGGAGTCCGCACGCGGCGCGCTGATCGAGGGGATCATTGCCGAGAGCGAAGACGAATCACTCATGGACCGCTACCTCGGAGGCGAGGAAATCGCCCCCGATGTCCTGATCGCCGATCTTGAGACGGCCGTGGCCCGCGGGTCCTTCCACCCGGTGCTGCCGGCGTCGGCGGAGTCCGGGCTCGGCCTGGCGGAGCTGCTCGAGGTCCTGGTGCGCGCGTTTCCGACGCCGGCGGAGCGCGGCGTCCCCGCAGCGACGGACCTCGACGGGGTGCCAGCCGGCGAGCTCGGCTGCGACCCCGACGGCCCGCTGCTCGGTGAAGTGGTCCGTACGACGATCGACCCGTTCCTTGGCCGCGTCTGCCTGGTGCGCGTCTTCTCCGGCGCGGTGCGGGAGGACGCCGCGATCCATGTGGGCGGCCGCGGAATGGCGGACCGCGGCCACGAGGACCACGACAGCGACGAGCGGGTCACCCATCTGTACTCGCCGCTGGGATCAGGACTGCGGCCGGTGCCGTTCTGCGTTGCGGGGGATATCTGCGCGCTGACCAAGCTGGGCAACGCCGAGACCGGCGACACGATTTCGGCCAAGGAGCTGCCCCTGCTGGTAGCCGCCTGGGACATGCCGGACCCGCTCATGCCGGTTGCCATCGAGGCCGCCACTCACGGCGACGAGGATGCCCTGGCCAGGAACCTGGGGAAGGTCACGGCCGGGGACCCGACGCTGCGGGTGGAACGCAACTCCGAAACCCACCAGCTCATCCTGTGGTGCATGGGCGAGGCGCACGCCGACGTCGTCCTGGGCAGGCTGCGGGACCAGGGCGTGAACCTGCAGAGCGTCCCGGTGATCACGCCGCTGCGGGAGACGTTTGCCGCGCCGGCCGCCGGGCACGGGCGCTATGTCAAACAATCCGGCGGCCACGGCCAGTACGCGGTGTGCGACATCGAGGTGGAACCGCTCGACCGCGGCGCCGGGTTCGAGTTTGTCGACAAGACCGTGGGCGGGGTGATTCCCGGGCCGTTTATCACCTCGGTGGAAAAGGGCGTGCGGGCGCAGATGCAGAAGGGCGTCTCGGCCGGGTTCCCGGTGGTGGATATCAAGGTGACGCTGATCGGCGGCAAGACGCACAGCGTGGATTCCTCCGATGCGGCCTTCCAGGCTGCCGGCGCGCTGGCCCTCCGGGAGGCGGCCGGGGCAACCCGCATCCAGTTCCTGGAACCGGTGTCGTCCGTGACCATCTCCGTTTCGGAGGACCACGTGGGTGCCGTGATGAGCGACTTGTCCTCCCGGCGGGCACGCCTGACCGGGACCACCTCCGCCGGCGCCGACGGCACCGAGATCAGCGCCGAGGTTCCGGACCAGGAACTGTTGAGGTACGCGGTGGAGTTGCGGGCCCTGACCGCCGGCAGCGGCCGGTTCCGGCGCAGCTACCTGCGGCACGAACCCGTGCCGCAGGCGCTGCACTGATGGTCCCTGCCGGGATCAGCGTCAGCCGTTGATGACCTGCGGGACGCCGAGGGCCTTGAGGCCTTCGACGCCGAATTCGAGTCCGTAGCCGGACTGCTTCGCGCCGCCGAACGGGATGCGGGGGTCTACGGCCCCGTGCTTGTTGATCCAGACGGTGCCGGCCTCGAGCCGGGCCGCCACCTTGCGGGCTTCGGCGGGGTCGGAGGACCAGACCGAGGCGCCGAGTCCGACGTCGAGGGCGTTGGCCATGGCGACTGCCTCGTCCACGCTGCGGTACCGGATGATCGGCAGGGCGGGGCCGAACTGCTCCTCGGCGACGAGGGGGTTGCTGTTGGCGATGTCCGCGACGAGGGTGGTGGGGTAGAAGTTCCCGGGCTGGTCGCTCTCCGGGTTGCCGCCGAGGAGGATTCTGGCCCCGGATTCGCGGGCGGCGTCGACCAGTGCCGCGACAATGTCGAACTGCTGGCGGTTCTGCAGCGGGCCGAGCACGTTGGCCTCGTCCAGGCCGTTGCCCATGGGCATGGCGGCGGCGACATTGGTGAGTTCCTCGCAAACGGCGTCGTAGATGGCGTCGTGGACGTAGAGCCGTTTGAGTGCCGCGCACGTCTGGCCGGTATTGATGAAGGCGCCCCAGAACAGGCCCTCGGCGATCGCCCTCGGGTCGGCGTCGGGCAGGACGATGCCGGCGTCGTTGCCGCCGAGTTCCAGGGTGAGGCGTTTGACGGTGTCGGCGGAGGATCTGATGATGGCCTTGCCGGTGGCGGTGGAGCCGGTGAACATGATCTTGCCGATCGCGGGGTGTCCGGCCAGGGCCTCGCCGACGTCGCGGCCGCCGGCGACCGCCGTGAGGAGGCCCTCGGGGAGTTCCTGGTTGAGGATTTCGACGAGGGCCAGGACGGACAGCGGGGTGTATTCGGAGGGCTTGATGACGACGGCGTTGCCCATGCGCAGGGCGGGGGCGAGCTGCCAGACGGTGATCATCATGGGCCAGTTCCAGGGGCCGATCGCGCCGACGACGCCGATGGGCCGGTAGTGCAGTTCGGCGCGGGTTTCGCCGTCATCCACCACGGTTTCGGGGTCCAGCGGCGTGCCCGCGGCGACGCGGAGCCAGGCGGCGCAGGCGCCGACCTCAAAGCGGGCGTTCGGGCCGTTCAGCGGTTTGCCCTGCTCGCGGGAGAGCAGGCGGGCGAGTTCCTCGGCGGAGCGTTCGACGGCGTCGGCGGCCTTGAGCAGCGCGGCGGACCGGGCGTCGTGGCCCAGCGCGGCCCACGCCGGCTGCGCGGCGGCTGCGGCGGCGATGGCGGCTTCGAGGTCCTGGACCGTGTGGACCGGTGCTTCGCCCACCGGCTGGCCGGTGGCCGGGTCAAAAATCGTGCGGGTTTCACCGGACGCCGGCGTGATCGCGGCGAGAAGGGCGTCGTAGGTTTCCATGGGGGTACTCCACATCGAGTAGGTCAGAGATCGCGGCCGGTGCGGCCTAAGAGTGCTGCTTCAAGCGTGCTCCGGCGAGGGTCCGAGGGGCTTGTCTATCCGCGAAGAGCTGTTGTGCGGGAGCGAACGGTACGCCGGAAGCATTCCCAAGGCTGCGGACCGGCGGACGTCCTCCCCGCCATGCAGGCGGCGCACGTGCTGACTACGCTCAGGAACAACAACCGGTCGCTAATCGACAAAAGCGTGACGAGCGCCACCTGCCATGCTGGATTTCACGGTGCAACGCACCCCCATTTCCCAGACTCATGACCGTTAAGAAGGATCCGATGAGTATTTCAAATTCCGATTCCCGGACCGCAGAATCCAGCCCCCGCACGGAGCACTCCACCGCGCTGCGTGCCGGCAGCGTCGGCGTCATGGGCATTCTCTTCTTTGTTTTGTCAGCCCAGGCGCCGTTGACTGGAATCGTCGGGGCATCACCGCTGGCGGCGGCCCTCGGCAACGGTCCCGGTGCGCCCGGCGCGTATCTGGTGGTGGGCATCGTGATCGTGATCTTTGCCGTCGGGTTCGTCGCGATGAGCCGTAAGATCCAGGCCAACGGCGCCTTTTACGCCTATGTCACCGCCGCCTTCGGACGGAGGGTCGGCGCCGGAGCGGCGTGGCTCGCGCTCCTCGCGTACAGCACGGTCCAGGCCGCGATGTATGGGCTGTACGGCGCGGCGTTCTCGGGGCTCCTCGGATCCGCCGGGATCGTGGTCCCCTGGTGGCTTCTGGCCGTCATCACCATGGCGGGCGTGCAGGTGCTGGGCTCCCTCAACATCGAACTCGGGGCCCGGGTCCTGGCGGTGCTCGTGGGCCTGGAGGTCGCCATCCTGCTCATGTTCGGGTTCGCCGTGCTGTTGCGGGGCGGCGGACCGGAGGGGATCAGCCTGGCGGCGTCCTTCTCTCCCGCGGCGATCGGCGCGGGCGCCCCGGGCGTTGCCATCATGTTCGCCGTCGCCTCCATGTTTGGCTTCGAATCAACGGCCATCTACTCGGCCGAGGCCAAGGACGCCCACCGCACGGTCGCCCGGGCCACGTACCTTTCGGTAGGCGTCATCGCGGTCTTCTTCTCCTTCATATCTTGGATGCTGGTCAGCTACTACGGACCCTCGCACGTCATCGACGCCGCGGGCGCGGCCCTCGAATCGGGCGATTCCACCTCCTTCGTGCTGACCCCGATGGTGGAACTGTTCGGGCCGTGGGCCGGAACAGTCACCGGCATGCTGCTCGTGACCTCCCTGCTGGCCGGCATCATCGCCTTCCACAACGGCATCAACCGCTACCTCCATTCGCTGGCCCTGCGCGGGTCGATGCCCCGCATAGTGGCCCGGACCAACCGGCACAAGGCGCCCGCCGTCGCCGCGCGAATCCAGACCGTGGTCGCCTTCCTGCTCGTGGCGCCGTTCGCGGTGCTGTCCCTGGATCCTGTCCTGACCCTCTTTTCCTGGTTCAGCGGGCTGGCCGTGGCGGCGCTCCTGGTGCTCTACATGCTCTGCTCGCTGGCCGTCGTCGCGTACTTCCGGCGGGAAAAGGTGCCCGGCCAGCTCTGGCAGACCGCGGTGGCACCGGTGCTCGCCACCCTGCTGCTCGGCTGGGTCCTGTCACTCGTCATCAGCAACTTCACCGCACTGATAGGCGGCAGTGCCGAAACGGCCGTGGGCCTGCTGCTGACCGTACCCATTGTGTTTGCCGCCGGTGTGCTGGTGGAAATTGCCGTGGAACGCAGGGCCGCGCGCGCAGGGGCCACCTCCTGACGGTCGGGCGACGGGCGCCTGCCTGAGGGTGCTGCCCTGCTCCGGATGTCTTATTTCGACACGTTTATCTTCATCGGGGCAGTTCGGTCCGTAACATTGGAGCCAATAGAGGCTTCGGCTTGCCAAATTCGCTGTAAAGGACTAAGTGCATTGTCACTCGAATCATTGCCCGTCCTGGACTTCTCTCGATTGACTGCAGGGCCGGAGGAGGCCTCCCGGTTTCGGGACGAACTGCGTAACGCCATGCATGAAGTCGGGTTCCTTTATCTGGCGGGCCATGGCATCCCGCAGGAGCTCATTGACGCCATGCTCGATGTCTCACGCCGCTTCTTCGAATTGCCCGACGAGCAGAAACTCGCCGTCGAGAACGTTCACAGCCCGCAGTTCCGCGGCTACACCCGCGTCGGCGGCGAACTCACGGACGGCGCGGTCGACTGGCGCGAGCAGATCGACATTGGCGTCGAGCGTGACGCTGTGGAGCCGGGTGCCGGCGTCGCTGACTACTGGCGCCTGGAGGGGGCCAATCTGTGGCCGGATGCACTGCCCGAAATGCGGGCGATTGTCTCTGAGTGGACCGAGCGGCTGAGCGCCATTTCCCTCGCTCTCCTGCGGGCGCTTGCCGTGTCCCTCGGGGCGCCAGAGGACACCTTCGACGCGGCGTTTGCCGCACGGGCTTTCCCACTGCTCAAGATTGTGCGTTATCCAGGGGAGTCCAATCCGGAGCCGAAGCAGGGTGTCGGGTCCCACCGCGACGGCGGCGTCCTGACGCTCCTCCTGGTCGAACCCGGAAAGGGCGGACTCCAGGTCGAGTACCAGGGAAGGTGGATCGACGCACCCCAGGTGCCCGGAACATTCGTGGTCAACATCGGCGAGATGCTCGAGCTGGCCACGAACGGCTACCTCAAGGCGACTCTGCACCGCGTGATCTCGCCCCTTCGCGGCACTGACAGGATCTCGCTTCCCTTCTTCTACAACCCGGCGCTGGACGCGACGATGCCCCAGCTCGCGGTGAGCCAGGAGTTTCAGTCGAAGGCCCGCGGTCTGTCGGTTGACCCGACCAACAGCCCGATCCTGGAGACCTACGGGGACAACGCCCTTCGCTACCGGCTCCGGGCCCACCCGAACGTCGCCGCAGCCCACCACGCGGATCTCATCACGAACTGACGTCGGCCACGCTCAGGCGCCGCGCCGCCAGTCGCTGGGGGATTCGCCGAAGGCATCACGGAAGGTGCGGCTGAAATGGGCCGCATCCAGGAAGCCCCAGCGCGCGGCAACGGTTCCCACCGGCATGCCGCCCAGGAGCGGATCCCGCAGTTCGCGGCGCGCCCCCTCCAGCCGCTGGGTCCGGATCCAGCTCGCCACGGTGGTTCCGGATTCATGGAAGACGTTGTGCAGGTGCCGTGTGGAAATGAAATGGGCCGCCGCGATGGACGCCGGTGAGAGCAGCGGATCGGCCAGATGGGCGTCGATATACTCGCGGACGGAGGCCGCCAGCAGGGCCTGCGGCCTCATGCGGTCGGGGGACATGTCCAGTTCCGAATGCAGCATCGTGGAGACGAGATCGAGGGCATTGGTGGCGAGGCGGGACCCGCTGGGGCCGCTCAGCGCATCCAGGTTCTCCGCGAGGTGGGCGATGAACGGCCCGACAATCGCGGCGAGGCCGCCGTCGGAGGCCATCCGCACGGCCGAAAGCTGCGCGATGCAGTCCGGCGGGAGGGACAGCGCGTCCCATGGAAACATCATCACCATGAGCCGGGCGTCGCCCTCGAAGGCAAGCGTGTAAGGGCGGCTGGTGTCATAGATGGAGAGATCACCCGGATGCAGGACTGCCTCGCGGTTGTCCTGGATGAGGAGCCCGGTGCCCTGGAGCTGGAGATTGAGCTTGAAATAACGCTGGTTGGACTGTGCAATCAGCGCCGGCGTGCGGTGGACTTCATGGCTCGTTGAGGAAACCTCGACGAGTGCCACACGGTCCAGCCTGCGGGCCCGCATGCGGCCGCGGAAGTTGTCCGCATCGGCGCTCGAGGCGGCCAGGGGAACGAAGGACTCCGCGACGAGGTGCCGCCAGTGGTCGAAGGATTCTGCCGTGCTGGTGAGGACATCCTGTCCGGCGGGACTGGGCGATGGGCGGGCTGCAACTGCGGTCATAGAAGATCCTGACGCCGTCGTAATTCTGGGAATGTGTCATGGGACACAGTCCTCTCAGGGTAGCGCCGCAGCCCGCCGATGTCATCTTTTTTCGACGCTCGGCGAATAAAGATTGCCTGAGGCCCAGCGGGCCTAGCAGGCCAGCAGGGTCAGGAACCCCTCCAGTTGCTCGTTCAGCCCGAGTTCCACCTGGCCCTCCGGGGCGAGTGCCGCCGCGATCTGCGCGCCAAGGAGAAGATTGAGCAGTTGCCCGGCCAGGGCGGCGTCGTCGACGGCGGTGGTGACGGCGCCGGCCCGCCGCGCCTCGGCAAGGTACTGCCGCATCGCCGCGAGCCACTGCTCCATCGAATCCCGGTGGATCCGGGCCTTGCCGGGGTCGTTGATGGCTTTCTGCCAGAACGGGATGACAATCCGGGCCTCGTTGATCCGCTCCTCATCCAGCGGCAGCACCTCGACGCAAAATGACCGCAGGGCCGCGAGGCCGGACTGCCCGGCGGTGACTTCCGCGATGCGCTCGTTGGTGCGGTTGAAGACGTGCCCGAACGCGAACGTCAGCAGGTCATCCTTGGTGGGGAAGTAGGGCTTGAGGGCGCCGTTCGCAAAGCCTGCCTCGAGGGCGATTTCCCGCATGGTGGCACTTTCAATCCCGAGCCGGGCGATGATCCGCCACGTGGCGTCGACGAGTTCAAGCCGCCGCTGGTCGTGGTCGACAATCTTTGGCACCGGGCAGCTCCCCAAATATTTTGCGTCGGACTCTTGTGGCACAGCTTACATTTCCGTATTCTCTACAACTATAGAAAATAAAGTTCTGACCCGCCAGGGTCCCCGAACGAAGGCCGTCATGATGACCGCACACACTGAGACCCGCACCTCGTTGAGTCCGTACAGCCCGTACAGTCTGGCCGCGGACGCCGAAATCACCGCCGTCCAGGGCATCCTGCGCGCGGCCGGCCTGCTGGGCGAGACCAGGCGCATCGCGTACCTGGGCCTGGTGGACCCTGCCAGGAACGCGCCGGCGGGAATCGAGGAGCGCCGGTTCCGGGTCTTCGTGCACGACGTCTCCGGGGGGAAACCGGCCGACGTGACCGTCTCCGTGTCCAGCGGCACGGTGATTTCCGTCGTCGAACTGGACACGGCGGTGACCGGCGAGCTTCCTGTCCTGGAAGAAGAGTTCGAGGTCGTCGAGGAGCTCCTGGCCACGGACGAGCGGTGGCTTAAGGCGCTGGCCAACCGTGACCTGGACGTGAGCAAGGTCCGCGTTGCCCCGCTGTCTGCCGGGGTGTTCGAGTACCCGGAGGAAAAGGGCCGCCGGATCCTCCGCGGCCTGGCCTTCGTGCAGAATTTCCCCGAGGACAGCGCCTGGGCGCACCCCGTGGACGGCCTTGTGGCGTACGTCGACGTCGTCAGCAAGGAAGTCACGCAGGTGCTGGACACCGGCGTCGTCCCGATTCCCGCGGAGCACGGCAACTACACCGACCCGGAGCTCACCGGCCCGCTGCGGACCACGCAGAAGCCCATCACCATCACCCAGCCCGAGGGACCCAGCTTCACGGTCACCGGCGGCAACCACGTCGAATGGGAAAAGTGGAGCGTCGACGTCGGCTTCGACGTCCGCGAGGGAGTGGTGCTGCACAACCTTGCCTTCCAGGACGGCGACCGCTTGCGTCCCATCATCAACCGGGCATCCATCGCCGAAATGGTGGTCCCGTACGGGGACCCGTCGCCGATCCGGTCGTGGCAGAACTACTTCGACACCGGCGAATACCTCGTGGGCCAGTACGCCAACTCCCTGGAACTGGGCTGCGACTGCCTCGGCGAGATCACCTACCTCAGCCCCGTCATCAGCGATGCCTTCGGCAACCCCCGGGAGATCCGCAACGGCATCTGCATGCACGAGGAAGACTGGGGCATCCTGGCCAAGCACAGCGACCTCTGGACGGGCATCAACTACACCCGCCGCAACCGCCGCCTGGTGATTTCCTTCTTCACCACGATCGGCAACTACGACTACGGCTTCTACTGGTACCTCTACCTCGACGGCACCATCGAGTTCGAGGCCAAGGCCACCGGCGTCGTCTTCACCTCCGCATACCCGGAGGGCGGCTCGGCCAACATTTCCCAGCTCGCCCCGGGCCTGGGCGCTCCGTTCCATCAGCACCTGTTCAGCGCCCGCCTGGACATGGCGATCGACGGCCTCACCAACCGGGTGGAGGAGGAGGACGTGGTCCGCCAGGGAATGGGCGAGGGCAACGAACGCGGCAACGCCTTCTCCCGGAAGCGGACTGTCCTGGCGCGCGAGTCGGAAGCCGTCCGGGAAGCCGACGCGCGCAGCGGCCGGACCTGGATCATTTCCAATCCGGAATCACGCAACCGCCTGGGCGAACCCGTGGGCTACAAGCTGCATGCCCAGGGCCAGCCCACCCTGTTGGCAGACCCGGAGTCCTCCATCGCCCGGCGCGCGGCCTTTGCCACGAAGGACCTGTGGGTCACCCGGTTCGCGGAGGAGGAGCGGTACCCCACCGGGGACTTCGTCAACCAGCACGCCGGGGGAGCAGGCCTGCTGGCCTACATTGCCCAGGACCGCGACATCGACGGCCAGGACATCGTGGTGTGGCACACCTTCGGGCTGACGCACTTCCCCCGGATAGAGGACTGGCCCATCATGCCGGTGGACACGGTCGGCTTCAAGCTCCGTCCCGAGGGCTTCTTCGACCGCAGCCCCGTGCTGGATGTGCCGGCCAACGCTCAACAGTCCTCTGGTTGCCATGGCGATGGCGACCCCGGCGCACACTGCCACAGCTAGGCCGACGCCGTGAGTGCCGCCGCCAGCTTGGGCCGCCGGGCCGGCATCACCGGCATCGTCTTCCATTCCCGGACCTGTGCCGCCGTGACGGCGGCGTCGTGCCTCGCGCATCTGTGGCTGGTCGCCGGGAACCAGCACGGGACGTGGCTGAACCTGCTCATGCTCGCCATGGTGGCGGTATGCCTGCCGTGCGCCGTGCACATCCTGCGCCACGGCCGCATCAGCGCCATTCGCCAGGTGATGGCCGCGGCACTGGCGATGACCGGCGTGCACGCGGTCCTGCTTCTCGGTGCCGGGGCCGGCGGCGCGGGCCACAGCCACCATGGAACCGCTGCCGCCGCTTCGGCCGGCGCGTCGCCGTCGGGCTCCTTGGCGCTGCTGGCGGTCATGGCGCTGGAAATGACGACGGCGCTGCTCGCCGCGACGCTCCTGGCCCGGCTCCGCGCGCAGCCCCGCGGCTGACGCATCAGTCCGGCCGGGACAGTGTCAGTCGTTGAACAGCCCCGCCAGGTCCTCCGCCGTCAGGGCGCCGCCGGTGAGCGCGTCGCCTTCCATGACGTCGGCGAAAAGCTGGGACTTCTTCGCCTTGAGCGCCATGACCTTCTCCTCGATCGTGTCCTTGGCGACCAGCCGGTAGACCATGACGTTCCGGGCCTGGCCGATCCGGTGGGTCCGGTCCACGGCCTGGGCCTCAGAGGCCGGGTTCCACCACGGGTCCAGCAGGAACACGTAGTCGGCCTCGGTCAGGTTCAGGCCGAAGCCGCCGGCCTTGAGGCTGATGAGGAACACCGGCGCGGCGCCGTTTTTGAACTCATTCACGACGTCGGTGCGGTTGCGTGTGCCGCCGTCGAGGTAGCAGAACTCGATGTTCTCCTCGACCAGCCGCTCCCGGACCTTGCCCAGGAAGCCGGTGAACTGGCTGAAGATCAGGGCCCGGTGCCCTTCGGCCACCAGGTCCGCGAGCTGCTCGAACAGGACATCGAGCTTGCTGGAACGCACCCCGGACAGGGAGGGATCGATCAGCGAGGGATCCAGGCTCAGCTGCCGGAGCAGGGTCAGCGACTGGAAGATGGTGAACCGGTTCTTGTTGACGTCCTCGATCAGGCCAAGGATCTTTTGGCGCTCCCGCTGCAGGTGGGTCTGGTAGACCTTCTGGTGCCGCGGGTTCAGCACGACTTCCAGGATCTGCTCCTGCTTGGGCGGCAGGTCACTGATGACCTGTTCCTTGGTGCGCCGCATCATGAGCGGCCGGACGCGCCGCCGGAGCTTGTCCAGCTGCCCCTTGTCGCCGTTCTTCTCCACCGGCTTCTGGTAATACTCGGCGAACCGTTTGGGGCTGGAAAAGAGCCCGGGAGCCACGATCGAGGTCAGTGCCCAGAATTCCATCAGGTTGTTCTCCAGCGGCGTGCCGGTGATGGCGAGTTTGAAGGTGGCGGGCAGTTTGCGGGCGCACTGGTAGGCCTTGGACTGGTGGTTCTTGACGAACTGCGCCTCGTCCAGGACCAGCCCGGCCCAGGCCTGGGAGGCGTAGGCCTCGTAGTCGATCCGGAACAGGGCGTAGGAGGTGATGATGATGTCCGCACCGGCCATCGCCTCGGCCGGGTGCGAGCCGTTCTTGGCGAAGGTTTCGCCGATGGCGCGAACGCTGAGCCCGGGCGCGAACCGTGCCGTCTCCGCCTCTCCCAGTTGCCCACCACTGAAGTGGGAGCGACGACGAGGAACGGGGCGGTCCCGGCTTCATCGCCTGCGGCGGCGTCCTTCGCGGCGCAGATCAGTGCGAGGGCCTGCACGGTCTTGCCCAGGCCCATGTCGTCGGCCAGCACCCCGCCGAGGCCGTGGCGGTACAGGAAGCTCAGCCAGTTGAAGCCCTCCAGCTGGTACGGGCGCAGCTCGGCGTTCAGCGACCCGGGCAGGGGCAGGCCCTTGATGCCGCCTTCGAGCAGGCCGCCAACAGACTCGCGCCACGCGGCGGCCTGTTCATCCACGATGCCCAGGTGCGCGAGCTCGTCCCACAGCCCGGCCTGGAAGCGGCTGATCTGCAGCGGGGCATCTTTGTCGCCGGGGTTGTCCTGCAGGGAGCGGGCCTCGTCGATCAGCGCCCGCAGCTGGTGCAGCTCCGGCAGGTCCAGCGCGAAGTACGCACCGCTGGGCAGCAGCATGCGGGTCTGGCCGGCGGCGAGTGCCGAAAACAGTGCCGCGAAGGAAACCGGCTGGCCCTCCAGGGTGATGACGATGCCCAGATCGAACCAGTCGCGGCTGTCCGTCGCCTTGGTGGAGATCGCCACCACCGGGGCTTCTTCGGCTTCGCGGTAGTCCGCGATCTCGCCGGAGGTATCCACGGAGACGTCGGGGAGGTCGCGGAGCCGGGGGAGCACGTCCTCGGTGAAGGCGAGGGTGTCCAGCCCGGACAGTTCTGCCGTGGCTGCCAGGCGCGGCGTTCCCCAGCCGCCGGTCGCAGACTCGCCCAGGGCCGGCACGACGTCCCAGGGCTGCCCGACCGCCTCAAGGATGCGGGCCTCGGCCGGGTCGTCCCGGTAGCCGTGATCGCCCGGGTGCCGCCACAGCGGCTGCGCCGTGACGAGGTTCCCGGAGGTGTAGTGCCATTCCCAGTGCAGCCGGACCCGGTGGTCCGCCCCGTAGTTGGCCAGCAGGGACAGGGTGGGGACGGCCAGCGTGGGCAGTTCCACCGACTCGTCGGAGGCGGTAACCCGGGCGGTTTGCTTGAGCTTGGGGTAAAAGCCGGTCAGGAAGCGGCTTTCGTCCCGGGCGGGGATGTGCAGGGTGGTCCCGCCCGTGACGAAGGTCAGCAGTTCCTCGCTGAGACCGCTCTCCAGCGGGGCAAGGGTGATGACGGGGTCGGTGGGGGCGATACCGGGCAGGGCGTCGCCGTCGGAAGCCAGGAAGATGCCGTGCGCCGGGCGGCCGATGGTCCCGACCGACGCCGGATCCACCACCTCGCCTTCGACCGTGATGGTCGGCGCGAGCTCGAGGCCGCCGTCGTCCCCGCCGGTGCCGAACCGCGCCAGGTTCAGCCCGACGGCGGCAGGCTGCTCGACCAGCCGCACCGGCTCCGTGCCGCGGCTGTGCACCAGGGCGACGCCGATTTTCTGGGCCTGGGACAGCAGGCTCCACAGGTTCTTGCCGGCGTAGGTGTTCAGTCCCAGCCACAGGCCGGTGCCGGAGTGCTGGCGGTTCGCCACGGCGGTGTGCGAGGCGAGGAATTCCTGCATCCACTCGACGTGCGCCTCGTTGCATTCGCGCCGGTAGTTCAGGTAGCTCAGCGTGCTCCAGGAGACGTCGCCGCGGATCCACTTGCCCTTGGCCCCCATGATGACGGGGCGTGCCTTGAGCTGGCGGACGCTGCGGAGCGGATCGCGGCGGCCCGTGTAGGAAAAGTGCGGGGCGGGTTCCTCGACGTCGAACTGGAGCGCCAGCGGGGTGCCGTTGGCGGACGGCGTGATGCCCGGATGGGCGATCAGGGGGCTGAGGGCCTGCTCCCAGTCGGCCATTTCCGGCGGCGCGCTCTGGCGGGAGAGCCGGGTGCCCTCGGCGGGGGCCAGCAACTGCATCCGGGTGGCCGGGTTGTCCTCGGCCGCGAAGAGCAGGGCCGCCACGTGCTTGCAGTCCTTGCGGACCGGGCAGCTGCAGACGCCCACCGTGCAGCTCCAGCCGCCCGCCTTCCGGACCAGCTTCGCCGTCGTGGAATACGGCACGTCGGAACCGCCCCGCACCTTGCCCAGCAGCAGGCCTGTGGCCGCGTCGAAGGAGATCCCGGAAACGCGGCTCCCCATGGCGTAAGCGAGCCCGGCCGCGAGGGAGCGGTCGTTGATCGCGGGAGTCTGTATTGCCAGTGCCGCACTCTCGTCCGGATGGGATGGCATGTGCGCGCTACTTTCGGCAGGTGGTCATCTGATCCATCTTACCGAGCCTGCCGGGCCCCAGGAACTTCGCCGCCGCCCGCGAAACCGCCACTCAAACTTCGCCTGACATTCAACTGGGGCTCGGCCGCCCGCCGTGAAGACGGACCTACCGTGGAGGGGTCCGGAGAACCAGCAGAGCCAGCAGTAAGGATCCCGCATGACCAACGGCGAGCCCACCGCCCAGTCCGCCCACAGCTACCCCACAGTACTGACCACGGAAAGCCTCAAAGGCGGAAACGACGACGTCGTCGACGCGAACGTCAACGTGGTCAACGCCATGTTCGAGGAGTTGCTGGACACGGAAGAGATCTCCCCGGCCGCGCTGCGCAGTTACTACGTGGACTTCTACCTGACGCAGGCGCTGGCCGGCGGCTTCGCGCAGTACGTGTTCACCGCGCCCGAACGCGAGGAAGTCGACCCCTATGTCCGGGAAGGCCTGGCGGCCATGGGCGCCGGCGCGCACCTGGACCTCTTCAACCGCACGGTGGCCGCCTTCGGCGCCCTGACCGACACCGACGTCGACGCCTACCTCGACGGCGGCAGCGGCTGGGCCGCCGGAGCCGGCACAGAGGAAGGCGAACCCGGGGACGGAGTCTCCGACGCCGTCCGGCACATTGAAGAACTGGACGGGGAATTCGAGTCGATCCTCGCAACGGAGGACATCGCGGCACTGAACGCCGCCTGGCTGCGCGGCCAGGAGGACTTGCTGGTCCTTTCCGACGACGACCTCGACGCCCACATTGCCGGGCGGGTGGCCCGGCTATTCCGACCTCGCCGAGCGCCAGGCGGCAGCCGCCGAGGAAGCGCTCCTGGACGCGCCGGAGTTCGAACAGATCATCCGGGAGCTGTGCGAGATTGCCGGCCACAGCCTGGAGCGGATCACCATGGGCGATCCCAACTACGCGCACAACGGGGAGACCACCCTGGCCTGGCACTTCACCACGGAACAGGGCGAATTCCTCATGCTGGAGGACGACGACGAGGCCTTCATGCTCAATCCGCGGACCCAGGAAATCCTCGCGGCTGTGGAGTTCGAGGAGGCCGAGGACTTCGAAAGGTCAGCGGAGTTCGAAAAGGCCCGCGCGTAGGCGGCCCTTCCCGACAGTTTTTCCGGTACGGCCGGCGTCTGCCCCCCAAATGCAGGCGCCGGCCGTACAGTGCTTAGTGACGGTAGTGTCCCTGGCCCGGCCCCGCCGCGCTTAGTTTTCCGGCCCGGCGACCCGGACCGGGCGGATCCGCGGCGGGCGAGCCTACCCGGCCGGCGGTGCGGTGATCATTTCCCCGGAGGGTGACACGAGGTACCAGACGCCGCCGACGCCCTGGCCGGTGATGTCGCCCGCGGTCTGGTCTTTGGAGTAGTAGTAGATCGGCATCCCGTTGATGGTCACCTGCATCTTTCCGTCAGCCGTTGGGATGGTTCCGACCTTGCCGGTGACGCCATTAACTGTGGGAGTGGCTGTCGTCGACGTGACAGGGGGCCACGACGTCAGGCACGCGCCGGTGCAGACGCTGTTCCCGGAATCCTTCGTGTTCTTGGTGAAGTAATAGACGCTCAGTCCCTGGGCGCCCACCACGATCTGGCCCGCCTTGGACTCGGCCACCGAGAGCTCCGCGGCAGACGTGGACGCCGGAGCGGAACTGGCCGGCGCGCTGGTGGCGGTCTCTGCGGGAGCGGACGTGGCCGGTGCCGCCGACGTCGGCGTCGTGGTCGTTCCGCCGCCGCAGCCGGACAGCAGCACGGCCAGAGCGAACGCGGACAAGCCAATGCTGAGGTGCTTCTTCATTTGTTGCTCCTAGACTCGAGCCAGCCCAACTCGGAGGCCGGCGCTACCGGATACGACGCCATGGAGCGCGGAATGGTTCAGGCGGAACCGACATGTTCGTGTCGGGCCGTCCTGGGGCACACTGAACTATTGGGCCTGCCCGTACGTCTTACAGGGGCAGAACAAGGTTCCCGGGAGGTGGGCAATGCCGCTGGACGAAGACGTGGTGGCTGCGATCTACCGCGACCACGGAACGGCCCTGAAGCGCTTTGTCCTCAGCGTCTCCCGGGATCCTCAGCTCGCCGACGACGTCGTCCAGGAGACGGTGCTGCGGGTCTGGCAGCAGGCGCCGCAGATCACCGGCAGCCTGCGCAGCTACCTGTTCCGGACGGCCCGCAACATCATGATCGACAACTACCGCAAGGCCCAGCGGCGGCCGCAGGAAGCCGGCGACCGCGATGTCCAAGCCCTCCCGGAAGGCGGCGTCGGCGCCGGGCGCATCGACGAGCTGCTCAACAAGGTGCTGATGGAAGAGGCGTTGCTGCGGCTCAGCGCGGAACACCGCGAAGTCCTCGTCGCGCTCCACTACCGCCGCTACACAGTCCAGGAGGCATCCGCCCAATTGAAGATCCCCAGCGGCACGGTGAAGTCCCGGGCGTTCTACGCCGTGCGGGCCCTACGGACAATCCTCGACGAAATGGGGGTGCAGCAGTGAACGGGACCGAGCTGCATCACCTCCTCGGCGCGTACCTGCTCGGCGGGCTGGACCCGGCCGAAGCCGCGGCCTTCGAGCAGCATCTTGCCGGGTGCGCGGACTGCCGCCGGGAGCTGGACGACCTTGCCAGCCTCCCCGCGCTGCTGGACGCGATCCCGGTCTCCGACGCCGTCGCCCTCACCGCCGCGGCTGCGGCCGCCCGGGAACGCGCGCTGGTTCCGCCGGAACCCGAACCTGTCCCGCGCCGGCTCCTGGACGAGCTCGCCGCCCGACGCCGGAAGGTGCGGCGCCGGTGGACGTCGGCGGTGGCCGCGGCGGCCGCCGCCTGCCTGGGGCTGGGGATCATGGCCGGTCCGCTGCTGAATCAGCCCGCCAAGCCGGACGCGAGCTATTCCGTTGCGGCCAGCAGCGGGCTGGAGGTCACGGTGGGGCTCGTCAAGAAAACCTGGGGCACCGAACTGGCGGTGGACGGCCGCAGCCTGCCCGTCGCCGGGACCCTCTCGCTCTGGGTAAAGGACCGCGACGGCGGCGTGGACCGTGCCTGCGCGTGGACGGCCACGCCCACCGGCAGGGTCCGGATCACCGGGGCGACGCCGGTGCAGCTGGCCAGGATCGCCAGTGTCGAGATGCGCGACGAGCAGCAGCAGACCGTGGCTGTCATCGCCGTGCCGCAGGGGTAGCCCACCCCTGGCGGCACGGCTGCACGGCGGCCCGTCCGGTCCGGGAAATCGGTCCGGGATCCGGAAGTCGGCGCGAGCCTACATCTTCGCGAGCTTGGCCCGCACCGCCATGTAGATGCCGTAGCAGATCAGCCCCACACCCACTGCGGCCAGCAAGTACACGCCGAACGGCTGCTCCCGCAGGGCCTTCAGGCTGCCGTCGAGCCCGGTTGACTCTTCGGGGTGTGCCTTCACCGTGGCGATGATGATGAGCAGGCCCACCAGCAGCAGGGCAAAGCCCTTGGCCACGTAGCCCACGACTCCGATCACCGTCACCGCGGTGCGGGCCTGCGGCTTTGACGGCATGCGCAGGTACTTGATGAAGGACTTCTTGAAGCCGCGGATCGCGTAGACGATTCCCGTGACGGCTACCGCGACGCCGATGACCACCAGGAGCGCAACGCCGCCCGGTGCCTTCATGAGGTTTGCGGTGAAATCGCTGGTTGACTCGCGGTTGTTGGAGCCGGCCCCGGTGGCGACCGACGCGAGCGTCAGGGCGAACACGGCGTAGACCACGGCCTGCAGGGCTGCTTTGAGCTTCTTGCCGACCTTCTTCTTGGTCGGCAAGTGCCCGAAATCGAAAATGGCGTCGGACGCCTGCCAGATGGCCAGCGCAACGCAGGCGGCAAAAGAAGTCCAGAGCAGCAACGGCCCCGCCGGCTGCCCGGCGAGCTCCTCCACCGCGCCGCTGACATCGGCCTGGCCCTGGCCGCCCATGGCGAGCCGGATCGCGACCAGCCCGATGAGGAAGTGCAGCAACCCCGACACAGCGAACCCGGCCCGCGCTGCGATTTCGAGTGGCTTCGAATTGGTGACGTCCTCGGCGACGTCAGCGGCCTCGTTCAGTTCTCGTTTGATGATCGTTTCCTTAGTACTACCCAGCGTGATTCGTTCCGTAATCGTGCCACGCGAAGCCGCTCAGCAAAAGGTGCCCGCGCACCGGGGTGCCTAAATTCGGCGGTAGCTGAGGTCGAAGATCAGGCGGCCTGCTTCGTGCGCCTTGTTTTCGAAGCTGGTCAGAATGCGGCCCTCAAACCGTGGCGCCCACCCGCCGGTCCCGTCGACGCCCTCGTTGGGCCCGGTGTGCTCGGTGCTGACGGGCGCCCGGCCTTCCTTGACGGGGGCTCCGCCCACGCGGGACTCGACGCCGGATTCCCACACCTGGGTCAGGGGGCTGTCCGCGCCGGCGCGCTCGCCCTCGTGCAGGTTCTCGAACTCTGCCGAGCCCGCCATGACCTCGCGGACGTGAACGGCGTAGTTGGACCAGTCGGTAGCGATCCGGAAGGTGCCGCCAGGTTTGATGGCCCGGGCGGCGAGATCAGCGAAGGCCGGTTGAATGAGGCGTCGCTTGTGGTGCCGGGACTTGTGCCACGGATCCGGGAAGAACACCCAGAGTTCCGTGACGGAGCCGGCCGGGAGCATGGTTGCCAGCACCTCGGGCGCGTTCGCCTCGACCACCCGCACGTTGCTCAGTCCGCGACTGTTGATTTTGATCAAAGTGTTGGCCAGGCCGGGGGTGTACACCTCCACGGCCAGGAAGTCCGTGTCCGGGTTCTGTTCCGCGGCGTGGCAAACGGCATCGCCCAGTCCGGAGCCGATCTCGACCACCAGCGGAGCCGTGCGGCCGAATTCGGCCTCCGCGTCGAACACATAGTCCGGGTGGACGGAGGTGTTGGCGACATGGCGGGGGACCTCAACCGCCCAACGGTCCGCGTGTTCCTCCCAGGCCGCCTGGCGGCGGCCCTGCAGGCGTGTGCCGCGGCGCACGAAGCTCACCGGACGGCCTCCGTACGTGCCGAACGAGGCTTGGCTGCCGGGGGTCACGGGGCGCGGCAGCTGGGTCTCGTCCGGGGCGCCGGACTCCGGGTTTGCCGGCGTGCCGGGGGATTCTGGGGATTCGCTCATCCCTTCCAGAATAGTTGAGTTCGCCGGCCCGGGCCGCCCGGGGGATCCCGTAGGCTCCCCGCGGGCCGGCCGCGGAGGAGGGGTTGACGGGATAGGGGTAAAGAAGCGGGGCTGCAAGAATGGGGCGGGTGACCTCAGCTGGGAAAACTGACGAGTTGGACCATTCGGCCGGCGCCGTCCTCCGGGACGGCCCCGCCGGGTCGCCGCGTGCCGCCGGCCGCCGGCAGCTCGCGTATCTGGGGATCTGCCTGGTCCTGATCGGGCTGAACCTGCGCACAGTCTTTTCGAGCTTCGCTGCGGTACTGCCGGAGGTGACCGCCGACGCCGGGCTGCCGGCCTGGGCGGTCATGGTGCTCACCACCGTCCCGGTGACCCTGCTCGGGCTGTTCGCCCCGCTGGCTCCTGGGCTGGCACGCCGGTTCGGGGCCGAACGGGTGCTGCTCGGTGCCATGGCGGTGCTCACTGCCGGGCTGCTGCTGCGGCCCGTGGAGCTGCCGGCGGCCGGCCACCTTCCGGCTCTGCTCGCCGGAACCGCCGCGTGCGGCGCCGCAATTTCACTCTGCAACGTGCTGCTGCCGGGCGTGGTCAAGCGTGACTTCCCACATCGCCTGGGCCTCATGGGCGGCCTCTACACCACGGCGATCTGCGCCTCGGCCGCGCTCGGTGCCGGCTTCACGTTCCCGGTCTTCCGCGCGAGCGGGGAGTGGACGGCGGCGCTCTGGTTCTGGGCGCTGCCGGCCGGCGTCGTCCTTCTGCTGTTCCTGCCGCCGGCGCTCCGGGCCCGTCCCGGCGGGGCGGCGCGGCCGGCCGGCGGCGTCAACGTCTGGCGTTCCGCCGTGGCCTGGCAGGTGACCGGGTTCATGGTCCTGCAGGCCATGATGTCCTTCAGCGTCTTCGCCTGGCTGGCACCGATCCTGCGCGAACGCGGCGTGGACGGCGGCACGGCCGGCCTGATCGTCTCGGCCTCGATTGTGCTGCAGATGCTCGGCTCGCTTTTCGCGCCGGCGCTGGCCACCCGGTTCCGGGACCAGCGCGCCCTCAACACGGCGGTGGCGCTCATGACCGGCGGAGGCTTCGCGCTGAGCATCTTCGGGCCTGTGGAATTCCTTTGGCTGTGGACCGGGCTGCTCGGCCTGGGGCAGGGGAGCCTGACCGCCGCCGCGCTGACGCTGATCATGGTCCGCACCCGGGACGGGCACACCGCGGCCCACCTTTCCGGGATGATGCAGGGCGTGGGCTACGGGGTTGGCTCCAGCGGCACGCTCCTGGTCGGCCAGCTGCACCAGTCCACCGGGTCCTTTGCCGCGGCGGGTGTGCTGTTCATGCTGGTGGGCTTGCTCGCCGCGGTGTTCGGGTACCGGGCCGGGCGGGACCGCTTCATCGGCTGAGGTTTTAATGCGATGAGCTACCAGTTGTGGCTGTCCTGAACCATCCAGGACAGCCACAACTGGTAGCTCAACCGGGCCGGGCCGCATCAGAGGGTGAGGTCCTTGCCTTTCGTTTCCGGGATGGTGAATACGAAGGCCGCGGAGATGGCGAGCAGCAGCACGGCGTACACATTGAACAGCTGCGGCATCTGCACGGTGGTGCCGAGCCACTGCTGCAGATAGGGCGCGGTTCCGCCGAACACGGCCACACAGATCGAGTAGGGCACTCCGACGCCCACGGTGCGGATGCTGGTGGGGAACAGCTCGGCGTAGACGGCCGGGACGATCGCCGCGCTGGCGGCGATGAAGATCAGCATGACGGACATGCTGACGGCCAGTTGCCAGGCGGAATCCTTGAGCAGGGCGGTCATCGGGAAGTGCATGATGCCTGCGCCGATCGCACCGGCCCACAGCACTTTTTTGCGTCCAATCCGGTCCGCCAGCTTGCCCCAGAAGGGCAGCGCCGCGATGAAGACGATGTTGCCGATCACGCCGGCCCACAGGGCCTCGCCCCGGTCGATCTTCAGGGCGGTGGTGGCGTAGCTGGGAGCGACGACACCCCAGATGTAGTAGATGACGGTCAGGCCGACCGTCAGGCCGATCACCTGGAGGGCCTGCTTGCGGTGGCGGACGATCTGCGGCCAGATCGGTGCGCGCTTCTCCGCCGAGGTTTCGCCCTCGAAGACGTCCGTTTCGTGCAGCCGGGACCGCATGATCAGCGCGTAGAGTCCCATGGCCGCGCCGATCAGGAACGGGATGCGCCAGCCCCACGCGTTCATGACTTCGGTGCTCAGGCTCATGTTCAGCACGGCGCCGAGCAGGGTTCCGAACAGGATGCCCACGGTGCCGGAAGTGTAGATCAGGGTGGCCCAGAAGCCGCGGTGTTCCTTCGGCGCCATTTCGGACAGGTACGTCTGCGACGACGGCAGCTCGCCGCCGTGGGCCAGGCCCTGGATCAGGCGCGCCACCAGGAGCGTGAGCGATGCCCAGACGCCGACGGCCGCGAACGTCGGCGCGATGCCGATCATCAGGCTGCCCACCGACGCCAGCCCCACGGCCAGGGTCATCGAAGCCTTCCGGCCGATCCGGTCACCGATCCAACCGAAGAGGAAGCCGCCGAAAGGCCGGGCGACGAAGCCGACGGCGAAAATCGCCAGTGTGGACAGCACCGCGGACGCAGGATCCGACTTGCTGAAAAGCTGGCTGGCGATGAACGGCGTGAACGTGGCATAGATGGCCCAGTCGTACCATTCGACGGCATTGCCGATGCCGGTGCCGACGAGCGTCTTGCGGGTGGATGTTCGGGTTGCCGCCGGCGTGATCGTGGCTGCAGTCATGGTCTTCTCCCTCGGGGGTGCGGGCTAGGAAAGGGCGGAGGCGGCGGCAACAGTGTTGGCCGCGGCGGGAGCGTCGGCGGCCGCAAGTGCGGCCAGCCTTGAGATGGCGAGTTCGGCGTAGAGTGCGGCGCCGTCAGCCAGCACGCCGTCGTCGAACGTGGCGTACGGGGAGTGGTTGAACGCGGAGGTGGCGTGGTCGGCGTCCCGGGGGACGGCGCTCAGCCCGATGAACGTGCCGGGGACCTCGGCCAGAACCCTCGAGAAGTCTTCGGAGCCGCTCAGCGGGGTGGCCCAGCGGGAGAGCCGGGAGTCGCCGAACAGGCCCGCAATGACATTCTCCGCGGTGTGCGTCTCGTCCTCGTCTGTGATGGTCAGCGGATACTCCTGCTGGTAGTCGACGTCGACCTCGAGGCCGTGCGCCGCCGCGATTCCCTTCAGCAGGCGCGGCACGGCGTCCATCATTTTCTGCCGGGCTTCCTCGGAGAAGGTCCTGATGGTGGCCTCGATCCGTGCGGTTTCCGGAATGATGTTGCGCTTGGTGCCGGCCTGGAGGACTCCCACGGAGAGGACTACGGGGTCGAACATGTTGAACTGGCGGGTGATCATGACCTGGAGGGCGGTGACCATCTCGGCGGCCGCCGTCACGGGGTCCTTGGCGGAATGCGGGGCCGACCCGTGGCCGCCGGCGCCGAGCACGGTGACCACCAGGCCGTCGGAGGAACTCAGCATGACGCCGGGCTTGGTGCAGAACGTGCCGTGCGGTTCCAGGGCGGAAAACACGTGCATGCCATAGGCGGCGTCCACACGCCGGCCGGCGGCGTCCAGCACGCCTTCGCGGATCATGTGGCTGGCGCCGTCGAAGCCTTCCTCGCCCGGCTGGAACATCAGGACGACGTCGCCGGCCAGCTGGTGCCGGCGTTCGGCCAGGAGCGTGGCGGCTCCTGCCAGCATGGCAGTGTGCAGGTCGTGCCCGCAGGCGTGCATGGCGCCGTCGGTCCGGGACGTGTAGTCCACGCCCGTCTTCTCCTGCACCGGCAGGCCGTCCATATCCGCGCGCAGCAGCACCGCCGGGCGGGAGCCCGCTTCGGTCCCGGACCCCTGGCCCCGCAGTACCGCGGTGACCGACGTCGTGTCCTGGCCCAGGGTGATCTCGTAGGGAAGCCCGTCCAGGGCCTTGAGCACCTTCTCCTGGGTGCGGGGCAGTGCAAGGCCGATCTCGGGTTCCCGGTGCAGTTCATGGCGGAGCCGGGCAAGGTCCGTCTGCATTTCCCGGGCGTCTGCGGTGATCGGCACGTGTTCTCCTTGTTTGTCGAAATCGCCTGGTTGGCGAGCGGCTTGGTTTGGCTAATTGGCTTGCTTCGCGTCCGGCGAGGAAGTCCTGCGTCTATTCTCAAGTGACATGGTTCACACCCATGCAAACGCCAGAAAAAATGCAGGAATAGACTGTTGCCGCAGGTTTCGTGCATGGATGAAGGGAAAAATGGTGGAACTCAGCGAGGACGATCTTGCCCTGATCAACGTCCTGCAGATTGCCCCGCGCCTGAGCTGGGCGGATGCGGCCCAGGTGCTGGGCGTGCATGCCACCACCCTCGCCGCCCGGTGGCAGCGGTTGCTGGACTCTGGGGTGTCCTGGATCACCGCGCACCTGATCGGCGACCCCCAGCAGATGTGCCTGGCGTTCGTCGCCGTGGATTGTGAAATGCACCGGCGCGAGGAAGTCACCGCCAGGCTCGCCGAGATGCCGGAGATCGTCACGGTGGAGGAGGCGGCCAGCCACCGGGACCTTATGCTGACCGTCATTACGCCCTCCCTGGACGATTTCAGTCTGAAAGTCATCTCGCGGCTGAAGGAGATTGACGGGCTCCTCAAATATCAGACCGCCCTCTGCACCAGGCTGCACGCGAGCGGCGGCTCCTGGCGGCTGAACGTGTTGAGCCGGGCGCAGCAGGCCGCCGTGCGGGCGCTGGCCGGTCCCGAGGCCACCGGGGTTGCCCAGGCCGCCGCCCGTGAGGCGTTGCCGGAGAGCCACCTGGCGCTCCTGCCGTTCCTGGCCAGGGACGGGCGGGCCACGGCGGCGGACATTGCCCGCGGCCTGGGCAGGCACCCTGCCACCGTCCAGCGCCAGCTCAACCGTGTGCTCGCCAGCGGCATCCTGTCATTCCGGTGCGAGGTGGCCCAGAAGCTCTCCGCTTTCCCTGTGACCTGCCAATGGTTCGTCAACGTCCCCGCCGGGCGGCACGAGGCAGCCGCCGCCGAGCTGAGGACCATGCGGAACGTCCGGCTCAGCGCCTCCACCACGGGGCCTACGAATTTCGTGATCATCATGTGGCTGCAGTCCCTGGCGGACGTCATGAACATCGAGGTGGCGCTGCAGCAAAAGGTGCCCGGGATCGAGCTCGTGGAAAGCGTCGTCATGCTGAGCACGGTCAAGCGTGTGGGCTGGCTGCTGAACCCGGACTCCAGGGCCAGTGGCGCCGTCGTGGTTCCTGCCCAGGGGTTCGACGAGGCGGACTGACTGCGGCCGGCCGGCAGGTGACAAGCCAGCCGGCAGGCGGGGTGCGGCGCGCCCGGTTGTAAGCTGTGGCACGTGCCACAGACCGACCCGCCTCCTCCTCAGGAATCCCGTCCGAAGTCCGTCCCGGAATCGGCCGGCATCTTCCACCGCAGCTACCTGCTGGTGACACTCGGCGCCTGCGCGCTGGTGTTCCTGGCGGCCTTCGAGTCCCTGGCGGTGACCACCATCATGCCGCTCGTCAGCCGGGAACTGGACGGTGCGGGACTCTACGCCTTGGCCTTCGCCGGGCCGCTCGCCACCGGGGTGATCGGCATGGTGGCCGCGGGCAGCTGGTCGGACCGCAAGGGGCCGGTGGCGCCGCTCCTGGCCGCGGTGGGCATGTTCGTGCTCGGCCTGCTCATCGCCGGTACTGCCGGAACCATGCCGGTCCTCGTCTCCGGCCGGCTGGTGCAGGGACTCGGCGGGGGCGGGCTTACCGTGGCTCTGTATGTGGTCATTGCCCGGGTCTATCCGCCGGTCCTGCATCCGAAAATCTTCGCCGCCTTCTCCGCGGCCTGGGTCATCCCCTCCCTCGTGGGGCCGTTCGCGGCCGGCGCCGTGGCCCAACTGGCGGGCTGGCAGTGGGTCTTTCTCGGCGTGGTCGGACTCGTGGTCCCGGCCTTGCTCCTGACGGCCCCGGCCCTGCGCGGCCTGAACGGCAGCCCGGGCGGCGCCGGAGATTCCCCGGAGCCGGCGTCCGGCGGCCGTCCGCCGGGCGGCCTTGCCAAGTTGGCGCTGGCGGCGCTGGCGGCGCTCGCCGTGCTGGGCCTGAACCTGTCCGCAGCGGTACCGGTCGCCGGCGGGGTGCTGGCGGCGGCCGCCGTCGCCGTCGCACTCCTGGCCGTCCGTCCCCTCATGCCGCGCGGAACGCTGACCGCCCGGCTCGGCCTGCCGAGCGTGATCCTCACCCGCGGGCTCGCGTCCGCGGCATTCTTCGGCGCCGAGGTCTACCTGCCGTACCTGCTGGTGGAACGCTACGCCTTCGCCCCGACGTTTGCGGGCCTCACGCTCACCGGCGGTGCCATCGCCTGGGCGGCGGCGTCGGCCATCCAGGGCCGGCTGGGGACACGGCTGGAGCACCGGAAAGCGGTGCGGATCGGCTCGGCCCTGGTCCTTGGCGCGGTCCTCATGGCCCTCGTGACCACGGTGCTGGCCTGGCCGGCCGCCGTCGCGATCGCGGGATGGATCTTCGCCGGGGGCGGCATGGGCCTGATGTATCCGCGGCTAAGCGTCATGACCCTGGCACTCTCCACCAAGGACACCGAGGGCTTCAACAGTTCGGCGATGTCCATTTCGGATTCCCTGGGCGGCGCGCTGGCCCTCGCCGGCACCGGAATCGTGTTCGCCGCATTTGCGACGGCGGCGCCGTCGGCGTCGTTTGCGGGAGTGTTCGCGCTGACGGCGGTGATCGGGACCGCCGCCGTGGCCGTCGCGCCGCGCGTCGCCGTCGTCCCGGCCGCCGTCAGCAAACGCGCGTAACGGCAGAGCACCTGACGGCAGAGCACCTGACGGCAGAGCACAGGAGCCCCGGCGGGATGATCCGGCCGGGGCTCCTGTGCATCACAATTTACGGATCAGACGGCGGCGCGGGCTTCCTCCTGTGAGCGGACGGCCTTCCATTCCACAATCCGGGCCTGCTGCAGCGGGGACTTGCGGTTGAAGTGCCAGGCCGCGCCGAGCAGCAGGAACCACACCGGCGCCACGAAGAGTGCCAGGCGGGTGTCGTCGGCCTGCCCCAGCGCCACCAGCATGAACACGAAGAACGCGAGCACCACGTACGGCATGAAGGCGGAGCCGGGCATCTTGAAGGACGAGGCCGCGTGCAGGGCCGGCCGGCGGCGGCGGAAGACGATGTAGCTGACCAGGATCATGGACCACACAAACATGGTCAGCACGGACGCCACGGACGTGACCACCGTGAACGCGCCGATCACGGAGTCGCCGGAATAGAGCAGGACCAGGCCGGCCAGCAGGAAGATGCAGGAGAACAGCAGCGCGTTCTGCGGTACTTTGCGGATGCTGAGCTTTCCAAACGCCTTGGGGGCGTTCCCGTCCTGGGCGAGGCCGTAGACCATCCGGGAGGTTGAGTAGATTCCGGAGTTGGCGCTGGAGGCGGCGGACGTCAGGACCACAAGGTTGATGACCACAGCGGCGATGCCCAGCCCGGCGAGGGTGAACATGCCGATGAACGGGCTGCTGGCGGGGTCGATGGTCCGCCAAGGATTGACGGCCATGATGACCACCAGGGCGCCCACATAGAAGAGGAGGACACGGACCGGGATGGAGTTGATGGCGCGCGGCAGGTTCTTCTCCGGGTCCTTGGTTTCGGCGGCGGCGGTGCCTACCAGTTCGATCCCGGCGAAGGCGAAGATGGCGATCTGGAAGCCGAGGACGAAGCCGAACATGCCGTGCGGGAACATGCCGCCGTCATTCCACATGTTGGCGAGGTTGGCTTCAGCGCCGTTCGGGGACGTGAAGTGGGTGGCGATCATGACCGCGCCGGTGACGATCAGGGCCACGATGGCCACTACCTTGATGATGGCGAACCAGAACTCCGCTTCACCGAACGCCTTCACGGTGGGCAGGTTCAGGAGGATCAGGACCACCGGCGTGAGCAGCGCCGGAATCCACAGGGGCGTGCCGGGAGCGAGCTTGTCAACGTAACCGGAAATGGCGACGATGTCAGCCACCCCGGTGACCACCCAGAAGAACCAGTAGGACCAGCCGGTGAAGAAGCTGGCCCACGGGCCCAGGAGGTCCCCGGCGAAGTCGCTGAAGGATTTGTAGCTCAGGTTTGAGAGCAGGATCTCGCCCATGGCACGCATCACGAAGAACAGCATGAAGCCGATGATCATGTAGACGAAGATGACGGACGGGCCGGCGAGCGAGATGGTCTTTCCGGACCCCATGAACAGGCCGGTGCCAATGGCGCCGCCGATGGCGAGCAGCTGGATGTGGCGGTTGCCGAGGGCCCGGGCGAGGTGCGGCTCGCGGTTCCCGGCGCCGGAACCACCGTTGGCGGGGGCGGCGGTTCCAGATTGGGCAATGTCAGATTCTGCAGTGGCCGGAGCGGCCGTGGTGGTGCGTTCAGACATGAGGCTTCTTCCTTGTCACGGGCGGCCGCAAAGGGCGGGGGTTCCGCGATGCGGGCCGCACAGTTCCGTCAGGATGTGACGGAGGTAACAGTTTTGGCGGGTAGATCAAGATTAGGGCCGGTATTTCGCGGCCCCTGTTGTCGCGTCGGTCCGCGTGTGTGGACCGTCTGGTCGGTCACGGGCCGTGTTCGCCGGCGGCACCGGTGCCCCCCGCGCGGTGCCGGAGCGGCCCCGGAACCCGCATTCTTCGCGGACTCCGGGGGAGAACGCGACGCCGGCGCGGCTGCCCGGCGCGGCCGCCGTGATGGCCTTTCCGCGGATCTCCCACCCGAGGGCAGGTTCGACAACTGTCGATCATCTTAGCTTCAGTTGTCGTCCGCTGTCTTTTGTCACATTTTTGCCCGGCGGGGTTGCCCGGCGGGGGCGACGCACTCGCCCGAATCGTTCAGGTTGGGCCCAATCCGGGCCGCCTACTGGGCGGCCAGGCGCGTGGCCCGCAGCACGGCATCCGTGAGGGGCGCTGCCTCGCCGTCGGGTCCGACGGCGCTGCGACGCCGGCTGTCCAGGACCTCGGCGCGCCACAGCGGCTCCTTGATCCGGAGTTCCCGGGCAAGGTCCTCGGCCGTGAAGAACTTCTCCGGCGTATGGTGCGCGCCCCACGGAGGCAGCCCGTCGGGGTGATGGCCGACGATCAGCAGCGTCCCGCCGGTCCGGACCGCGGCCGCGGCGAGCTGCAACGCCTGCTGCCACGGCATCTGGGTGGAATGCAGGAACTGGGCCGTGACGAGGTCGAACAGCCGGTCCGGGACCCAGGTGGCAAGATCCTGCTGCACCCACTTGATGGCGGCGTCCTGGCCCCGTTCCCGGGCGTGGGCGGCCGCACGTTCCAATGCGACGGCGGAAACGTCCAGGCCCGTCACGCTCCAACCGCGGGCCGCGAGCCAAATCGCGTCCGCGCCCTCGCCGCACCCCAGGTCCAGGGCCTCGCCGGCAGGAAGGTCCGCCACCTCGGCGACGAGTTGCGGATTCGGCTCCCCGCTCCACATCCTGGACCGGCTGCTGTACTTTTCATCCCACATCCGGGCGGCGGTACCGGGCGCCGCCTCCTCGACGGCCGCATGTTCGGCGGCGTCATGATCGTGGCTGTGGCTGCGTTGTGTCATGGTTTCCCCTCATCACGGCGGTTCGCCGGGTTTCGCTGTCCGTTTTCAGGCACGACGGCGGTGGCGAAACCGCCCGGCGCCGACCGCCGTCGGGTCTCCCTGCCGAAATTCCTGTGCTCCTCAAGGGCCAGCCCGAAGCATCCAACAAAGTCCGCGGCGCTCTTCCTGGCCGGGGGAGTGTTATCGATGCCAAAGGTCAGGGGCTCGCCGACGAATCTCGCTGCAGCCCGGGCATATCGCATGTAGGGCGACCGCGAGGCGATGGTTTCCCTGGAGAAGTAGTCAAAGGCCACGATGCTGCCCGGCGCGGTGCCGGCGATCCTGCGCAGTGTCGCCTCGACCGAGGCGCGGTCCAGGTACATGGTCACCGCTTCCCAGAGGAACAGTGCGGGCCGGCTCGGGTCGAAACCGGCCGCCACCAGCTTCTCCATCCAGTCCTCGGTCTCGAAATCCGCGGGCACGTACGTGGCCAGGCGGGTGGAGAGGCCTGCCTTCTCGAGCATCGCGAGTTTGAAAGCCTGGGTCCGGGGCAGGTCAAGTTCAAAGCAGCGCACGTGGTCCCCGGGCACAAGCCGGAACGCCCGGGTGTCGAATCCCGCCCCGAGGATCACGAGCTGGTCGACGCCCCCGCGATGCCGTTGAACGGCCGCGTCATAGAGGCTGGTCCGTGCTGTCGGCTGGTGGCGCATCGGCGCCCGCCCCGGGTATGGATAGCGGTAGACCCTGGGCACGTACCCCGTGAGCAGGTGGGCAGCGAGCGTGGGGGCGGTCTCCATCTGGATGCCAGTCGCGGACACGTTCGGCAGAACGGCCATGAGCCGGGCCGCGGGGACGTCCGGCCGTGTTCCCAGGCGGTGTTGCATCCACCGCGTGTAGAGGGACGCGAGCAGCGTGGCCGACGTGCCGGTGCGCCGGCTGTAGGCGAGCATTCCGGGGACGGACATGAAGTAGCCGGCCGCGCTCAAGGGAAACAACGCCACTTGGATGACCCGAAACAAGCCAGCGGAGACTATTCCCGGCATTGCGTCCGACTCCCCTCATGGCCCCGCCGTCGTATGGCCCTTCCCGCCCACCATGGTCCTCCCGGACGCAACGAGGGTCAATACACCGCCTGGGCTTCCCCTCAAACGCCGCGCAGGCGGACGGACACGTGGAAATCACGCTCCGGAAACGAATCCGAAATGTGTGTCGTGAATGCTGGGCACAAGACATTGAACGCTGGGGAAGGGCAATGACCATGGACGTTGACGAAGCACGGCAGATCCGCAGCTCGGCCGAGTTGAACGTGGGCGACGAGATCGAGGCGTGGCACAACGGGAAGCTCTTCCACCGGGGCCCGGTGACCCAGACCGTCACAGGCGTGGACCTGTTCTGGATACTGGATGCCCGGACGGGAACCCGCCGCCTCATCGACGCCGAGGCGCTCGTGATCCTGCGGCCGGCCGGCCCGGGGCCGGCCAGCACGCCGTCGCCAGCGCCCGTCCGCGCCGCCTCCCAGCCGTCCCACATGCCCCTGTTCCAAGCCCCCAGTCTGGTGGGCTAGGGGCCGGGCCGGCCGTCACGGATACGGGACCCGGGCCCGCTGGGTGGTAGAGTACTAGAACTTGATGTGCAGTGATGCCCACTTTTGATTCGGTTGACCGGCTTCGGTCCGCCAGCCGGATCCCTGCCGGATTCCTTCGGGAATCCGCACGCAGGCAGTGGGATTTTTTCATGTGAGAGGCACATCCTGCGTCGATGAACGCGTTCCATTTGGTCCCGGCGGCCGCTTGCTGAAGTTTGGCAACAGCCCGGTTGATCACCTGACTTTTCTTCGGCGAACCCTTGAGCCAACCGGCATCGGGGGCCGATATCCGCACGGATACCGCCTGAAAGACTTTGAAACACATGACTACATTTGCTGCCCTCGGCACGCCCAAAGCACTTGCCGACACCCTGACCGCACAGGGGATCGTGGAGCCTTTCCCGATCCAGGTCAAGACCCTCCCCGACACGCTGTCCGGACGCGACGTCCTGGGCCGCGGCCGCACCGGCTCCGGCAAGACCATCGCATTCGCCATCCCGCTGGTGGCACGACTCGCCGAGCGGGAAGCCAAGCACTTCCGCAAGCCCGGCCGCCCGATGGGCCTGGTCCTGGCTCCCACCCGCGAGCTGGCCACGCAGATCAACGCGACCATCGAACCGATGGCCAAGGCCATGGGCCTGACCACCACCGTGATCTACGGCGGCATCTCCCAGGCCCGCCAGGAAAAGGCCCTCCGCGCCGGCGTCGACATCGTCATCGCCTGCCCCGGCCGCCTGGAGGACCTGATCCGCCAGCGCATCCTGACCCTCGAAGCAGTCGAGATCACCGTCCTGGACGAGGCCGACCACATGGCCGACCTTGGCTTCCTCCCGGTGGTCAAGAAGCTCATGGACATGACCCCCACCCAGGGCCAGCGCCTGCTGTTCTCCGCCACCTTGGACAACGGCGTGGACAAGATCGTCCAGCGCTACCTGTCCAACCCGCTGACCCACTCCGTGGACGACCCGCAGGCCGCGGTGACCACCATGGAACACCACGTGCTGGTGGTCAACGACCAGACCGTCAAGAAGCAGCTGATCGTCGAGCTCGCCTCCGGCGCCGGCCGCCGCGTGCTCTTCATGCGCACCAAGCACCACGCCCGCAAGCTGGCCAAGACCCTGACCGACGCCGGCATCCCCGCCGTCGATCTGCACGGCAACCTCTCGCAGAACGCCCGTGACCGCAACCTGGCCGAGTTCTCCTCCGGCGATGTCCGCGTCCTGGTGGCCACCGACGTCGCGGCCCGCGGCGTCCACGTCGACGACGTCGAACTGGTCATCCACGTGGATCCGCCCACGGAGCACAAGGCGTACCTGCACCGCTCAGGCCGTACGGCCCGCGCCGGTTCCGACGGCACCGTGGTCACGCTGACCCTGCCCGAGCAGCAGTCCGACGTCAAGAAGCTGATGAAGGCGGCCGGCGTCGAGGTCAACTTCGAGCGCGTCACCGCCAACTCCCCGCTGGTTGCTGAACTGGTCGGCGAAATGGCCGACAAGATCGATCCGCGTACCCGGGCCGCCCTGCTGGCAGCCAAGGCCGCGCAGCACGGTGGCGGCAACTCCACCGGTGCCAACGCCGAGCGCAAGCGCGCCCGCCGCACCACCCAGGCTGCACCCACCGCGGGTGGCCGTGGTGGCCGTGGCGGACGTGGACGGGTCTCTGCTGAGGCGCCGCGGACCGACCTGCCGCGCGCCGAGCGCCGCGCCGTCGCCTACGAAGGCAAGGCTGCGGCCCGCAACGCCGCCGACCGTGTCGCCGAGCAGAACCAGGACCGCGCCGATGCCGAGCGCGCCGAGCGCCGGAATGCGCGTGGCCGCGGCCGCACCACCGCCTATGCGCACCACAACGATGTTCCGGCCGCCGGCGGCCGTGCCGCGGCCGGCCGCGGATCGGACGGACGCGCCGCAGACGGACGCAGCGATGCCCGGGGCGCTTCGGCTCCCCGCAGCGGAGCACCCCGCACGGGTGGCGCTCCCCGCACCGGCGCTTCGGCCGGCGGCCAGCGCAGCGGACGTCCGGCAACCGGCCAGCGTGCAGCTGCCGGCGCCAAGTCTGCCGGCAGCAAATCCGGAGGCAGCGCTGCTGTCTGGTCCTCCAACACCGGCGGCACTTCGGGTGGATCCTACGCCGGCGGCGGCAACGGCCGTTCCGGTGAAGGACGTCCGGCCCGCGGCGCCGGCCCGCGCCGCGCGTCGGCTCCGGCCTCGAACGAACGCCGCAGCCGCTAGGGTTCCGGTTATCAGCTACGCAAAATAGCTGACGCTACGCAAACGGACGGCCGCTACGGGAATCCCCGTAGCGGCCGTCCGAAAGCGTTGCGGTTGTCCAAAAACGCCGCGAAAAACTGAACCTACCAGCCGCGGGCGCGCCACTCGTCCAGGTGCGGGCGTTCCGCACCGAGGGTCGTGGGCTGGCCGTGGCCCGGGTGCACCACCGTGTCATCCGGATACACGTCGAACAGCCGCTCGCTGACATCGGTGATCAGCTGGGCAAACCGCGCCGGATCCTTCTGCGTGTTGCCTACCCCGCCGGGGAACAGCGAATCGCCGGAAAAGATGTGGGCCGGCCCCTCGGGGTCCTGGTACACAAGGGCGATCGAACCCGGTGTGTGGCCGCGCAGGTGCACAGCCGTCACGTCGAAGCCGTCGAAGTTGCCGACGTCCCCGTGATCCAGCAGTACATCCACCGGCACCGGCAGCTCCGGGGCATCCTCTGTCCCGGCCGCCGTCTTCACACCGGTGGCTTCCACCAGGCCCGGCAGCGCCCGGACATGGTCCCAGTGCTGGTGGGTGGTGGCAACCAGCGCCAGCTTCGGCGTCGCGGAAGTATCCGCGGCAGCGTCCGCGAGCAGCCCCTGGATGGCGGCCAGATCATCGGCCGCATCGATCAGGAGCTGCGCGCCGGAGGCCTTGGCCGTGAGCAGGTAAACATTGTTGTCCATCTCGCCGACCGAAATCCGGCGGATGGTGATGTCACGTAAAGAGTGAATGAGCGAGTCCATGGGCTTCAGTCTACGGAGCCGCTATTCACGGCCCTGGGACACCCAGTTGGGGTCTGCGGAGCGGGAGCCGACGACGGCGTCCGCGGCGGCGTCGAGCTTCTTCAGTTGCGCGGCGGTGAAGTCGAGGGCCAGGGCGCCCAGGTTTTCGTCGATCCGGTCCGCCTTGCGCGTGCCGGGAATGGGGACCACGGGCAGCCCCAGCTTGCGGCCCTGCTCGAGCAGCCAGGCCAGCGCCACCTGGGCGGGAGTTGCAGCCTGCCCGGCGACGCTCAGTTCCGCAGCGACCGCCTGCACGGCCGCCACCACACCCTGGTTGGCGCTGGCAGCGTCCGCGGCAAAACGCGGGATGTTGCGGCGGAAGTCGTTGCTGCCCAGCGTCGAGGCGTCCACGGTGCCGGTGAGGAATCCCCGGCCCAGCGGCGAATACGGCACAAAGCCCACCCCGAGTTCGGCGGCGGCGGGCACCACGTTGCGTTCCACATCGCGGCTCCAGATGGACCATTCGCTCTGGACCGCGGCGATCGGGTGGATGCGGCTGGCTTCGCGCAGCTCCTCGGCCGTCACCTCTGACAGGCCCAGATGCCGCACCTTGCCGGCCTGTACCAGCCCCGCCATGGCCTCCACGGTTTCCACAATCGGAACGCGGAGGTCACGGCGGTGCAGGTAGTACAGGTCAATGGTGTCGGTGCCCAGCCGTTGCAGGCTGCGGTCCACCGCCTGCCGCACGTAGGCTGCGTCGCCGCGGATGTCCGTGTAGCCGGCCGACGGTGTGCCCACGAGGCCGAACTTGGTGGCCAGCTGGACTTCGCCGCGGCGTTCCCTGAGCAGCCGCGCAATCAGCTCCTCGTTGCTGCCCCCGCCGTAGATGTCCGCCGTGTCGATGAAGCTGACGCCGGCGTCCACCGCGTGATGCAGGGTCCGCAGGGCTTCGGCCGGGTCCACCTCGCCGTAGACAGGGGTCAGGGCCATGCCGCCGAACCCCAGGGGGCTGACCGTGAGGCCGTCGCCGAGCTGGACTGTTGCTGCCGTCATCTGGGTCTCCATTCACACACTAAGTGGTTCCGTAGGACTTCCGTCCCTGCCAAGAACCCCGGATGGCGCGCAGCTATTCCGCCCCCCTGTACCGCCCTAAACGTGGGGAGTTTCCGCGGGGGAGGCCGGCTGGACGGCGTGCGTTGCCGGTTGCTCTGAGTCCGCCGTTGGCGGGAGGAGCTTCAGGCCTGCCGCGCAGCCGACGATTCCGGCGATGAACAGCAGCTTGAGCGGACTGGCCGGTTCGACGCCGGTGGCCATCGCCCAGCCGACCGTCAGTGCGGCGCCGATCCCCACCCAGACGGCGTAGGCGGTGCCGAGCGGAATGCGTTTCACGGCCAGGCCGAGCCCCACCATGCTGAGGGTGGCCGTCACAGCGAACACGAGGGTCGGCAGCGGGCGGGAGAACCCGTCGGACAGGCCCAGTGCCGTGGCCCAAACCGCCTCGAGCACAGCGGACGCGAGCAGGATGAGCCATGACATTGCCGCTGATTTCATCATGGTCACGCCACCAGCTTCAGGCCGACGACGCTCGCGGCAATCCCGCCAAGAAGCAGGATCCGTGCCGCGGTCGGGCGCTCAACTTTGGCGGCAATCGCGTAGCCGGACGTCAGGACGACGCCGACCCCCACCCACACGGCGTACGCCGTTCCGGTAGGGATGGACTGCATGGCGACGGCCAGGCCGCCGGTACTGGCGAGAACGGAAACGAGGAAGAGGAGGGCCGGGACCAGCCGGCGGCGGCCCCTGGCCTGGGCGGTCCGGTGCAGGGCCGCGGCCCAGACGGCCTCCAGCGCCCCGGAAAGAACGAGTATTAGCCACGACATGACAGCTCCTGTGGCCAGTCTTGTCGCGTGCCGGGTACTGAACCGTCGTCCGGAGGCCCGGAAGAGGGGGCCCTGGCCTCCAATTCTAGCAAATCCGCGTCAGCGCCCGACGGCGTCGCTCCAGAGAATGAACGTGCGCCCCACGGGGTAATGCGCGCACGGCTCGTTCGGTGCCGTAAGGTCGCCGGCGTCGATATCGGCCGCCGCCGACACCACGGCCCGGCCGTCGGCATTGGCCAGGGTGGCCCGGCCGCCGATCCGCCGCAGGGCCGCCATGGCTCCGCGTTCCAGACGCTGAACTGTGACGTCGATGCCCACGATTCCCGCGACCGGGCCGTCCGGGCGGGTGAACACCGGGTGGGTGAAGGTCAGGACGTACTCGTCGGTGCAGAGGAAATCCACGTAGGGCCCGGTGACGTGGGCCCGGCCCGTTTCCACGGGGATCCGGAACCACTCGGCCTTGACGTAGCGGCTGATGGAGTTGGGACTGAAGTTGGCCAGCGCGTCGACGTGTTCCAGGTCCGGACCCTGCCACCAGGCGATATAGCTGCGCTCGGGGCCGAGCAGCCCGGCGTTGGCGATGAACCCTGCGCCGGCCGCGTAGCCGCCGGGCAGCTGCACCAGTTCCTCGACCACCGGACGGATGAGTTTGTCCACGGCAGTGCCCATGACTTTGCCGGACAGGGCGGCCAGCGCGGCCCCGGCGTCAGCGGCCCACGCCGTCAGGCGGTGCTCGATGGCAGCGATGGTGGCGTCGAGTTCGGCGGCGGCCAGCTCGGCAGCCTTCTCGACTGGGCCGGGTTCGGCCGGCGCTGCCACGGACGCTGCGGGGCCAGTGGTGGAGGCGGTATCGGACATCGTTGCTGCCTTAGCTCGAAGGTGCCGGACATTTGCGGTCCAAGGTGGGCGGTCAGGATCGTGGTTCTGTGATGTGGGGGGCGGTCGCGGGTGCGGTCAATAGCTTTTGGCCTGCTCGGTCAGCAGCCAGTCGGTGGTTGCGGAGATGAGGGCCTTGACCCCCGTTTCGGCGGCCCCTGGATCGTGGGCCTCGATGGCGGCTGCCACGTCCCCGAGGATCACGGCGGTGCGCCCGCGGTAGCCGGGGTCGGCGCAGGGCAGCAGCGTGAGGGTGCCGAGATCTGCCTGCAGCCGGATGAGCTCCCGGGCGAGCCGGGCGGAGCGGGCAATGGCCGCGACTTCCAGCAGGAACTCTGAGAGGGCAAGGCGCCAGCTGAGGGAGTCGTCGTCCGCTGCGGGGATGAACGAACGCAACGTGGCGACGTCTGCGGCGTCGGAACGGCGTGCCGCCACCCCCGCGCAGGCCGCGGCGATCGCCTGGTAATGCAGCGCGAGGTCCCTGATCTGCAGCCGGCTCAGCTCATGCAGTTGCGCCAGGGCCCGTTCCCGGGAGGGCAGCACGTCGTCGGCGATGAAGCTTCCGCCGCTGCGGCCGCGCGCGGTCCGGATAATTCCCGAGGCGCGCAGCTGGGAAAGGGCCTCCCGCGCGGTTACCGCGGACACTCCGAGGGCTGCGGCCAGCTCGGTTTCGTTCGGCAGCCGCTGGCCGCTGGTCAGCAGTCCCGTCTCCACCGCCTGTTCGATCCGGGCGCACACTTCATCCACAAGCCCGCGTGATTTGATCGGCGTGAACACGGCCGCGAGGCTCCGGGAGGCGCCCTTGGGCGTCAACAGCATCAGGGCCTCCCTTCCCTCCGGCGGTACCCGCCCCGGCCGCGCATCCCTGCAGCTTCCGCGGCGCCGCCCCGCGTCGCCCAGGGCTGATGACATCCTAATCCGGGCTTTGCCGGAGGGTCTATACACAAAACCTATGGAGTAATAGCATTTGGGCCAGCAGTCGAGTGTGGACTGGATCACATTCCGCTGCGTGGCTCCTGTGGACGATCCGGCAACGGAGTAAGGCGCACCCCATGACCGAAACACTGGCCGCCGGCACCTCGACCGGAAGCGAAGCGGTTCCGGCGATCCGCCTGCGCAAGCTCACCAAGGTCTTCGGGGACACCGTCGCGGTAAATGGCGTGGACCTGGACATCCGCCACGGGGAATTCTTCTCCATGCTTGGCCCGTCCGGCTCCGGCAAGACCACGGTCCTGCGCCTCATCGCCGGCTTCGAGCTGCCGACGTCCGGAAGTATCGAACTCGAGGGCAAGGACGTCACGGCCATGGCGCCGTTCCAGCGGGACGTCAACACCGTGTTTCAGGACTACGCGCTGTTCCCGCACATGTCCCTCGTGGACAACGTCGCCTACGGGCTGCGGGTGCGCGGCATGCCCGGGAAACAGCGGCGGGAGCGGGCCCGGGAGGCCTTGGACCGGGTCCAGCTCGGGAAGTTCCTCGGCCGCAAACCCGCCCAGCTCTCCGGCGGCCAGCGGCAGCGGGTTGCCCTGGCCCGGGCGCTCGTGGTCGAGCCCAAGGTCCTCCTGCTGGACGAACCGCTCGGCGCCCTCGACCTCAAACTCCGGCAGCAGATGCAGGTCGAGCTCAAGGAGCTGCAGCGCTCGCTGGGTATCACCTTCATCTTCGTCACCCACGACCAGGAGGAGGCACTGACCATGAGCGACAGGATCGGCGTGTTCAACAACGGCGGCATCGAACAGATCGGTACCGCGCACGAAATCTACGAGCGCCCCGGGGGAGTCTTCGTGGCCAACTTCGTCGGCACCTCCAATATTTTCGACGCCGGCCAGGCCCAGGCGATCTATGGCCGGCCGGATCCCCTGTGCATCCGTCCCGAGCGGCTGCGCGTCGCCTGGACCGGCGAGCCGGAGCGCCGTTCCGGCACCACCTCGCGGCCCGGGACGGTGACGTCGTTCGTCTACGTCGGGCACGCCACCCAGGTGCGGGTGCAGCTCGACGGCGGACCCGCCGTCGTCGCGCTCGTTCCGGAAAAGCTGCCCGGCAGCGACGCCGATCTGGTGAACGGGCCCGTCACTGTCAGCTGGGACGACGACGCCGTCGTTTGGCTTCCGGCACCCGGCACCTGACGCCGGGCCAGGCCGGGCGGGGTTCCCCTCCGTGCCTTGGCGCAGCGTCCCCAGTCCAGAGTTTTTCTCCACAGCGAAAGGTACGGATCATGGCACCAAGAACAAAGGCCTCCCTCGTGGTCGGGGTGGTTGCGGCCGCAGCCCTCGCGCTGTCGGCCTGCGGAACCAGCGGCGGATCGGGTTCACAGTCGGCGCAGCCGGTCAAGACCGAGATCGGCACCGGTGAAGGCCAGGTGTCCATCCTCGGATGGCCCGGCTACGTCGAGGACGGCAGCAACGACCCGGCCGTCGACTGGGTGCACCCGTTCGAACAAGAGACCCAGTGCAAGGTCAGCTTCAAGCCGTTCGGCACCTCGGACGAGGCCGTGACACTCATGCGCACCGGACAGTACGACGTCGTCTCGGCCTCCGGGGACGCGTCGCTGCGCCTGATCGCCGGCCAGGACGTGCAACCGGTCAACATGAGCCTGCTGAAGAACTACCCGGACATCTACCCGTTCCTGAAGGACAAAGCCTGGAACACCGTCAACGGCGTCAACTACGGAATGCCCCACGGCTGGGGCGCCAACCTGCTGATGTACTCCACCGACAAGGTCACCCCGGCGCCCGCCTCCTGGAGCGCGGTGTTTGACGACGCCGCCAAGCACACCGGCAAGGTCACGGCCTACGATTCGCCCATCTACATCGCCGATGCCGCCATGTACCTCATGGCCCATAAGCCGGACCTGGGCATCAAGAACCCCTATGCCCTCGACAAGGACCAGCTGGCCGCGGCCGTCGACCTGCTCAAGCAGCAGCGCGCGCACATCGGCGAGTACTGGAGCGACGTCGTCAAGGAAGTCCAGGCCTTTACGTCCGGGAGCACCGTGGTCGGCACCACCTGGCAGGTGGGGGCCAACATCGCGACGACCGATGGCGCCAAGGTCGCGACCCTCGTCCCTGAAGAGGGTGCCACCGGCTGGTCGGACACCTGGATGATCGGCTCCAAGACCAAGAACACGAACTGCGCCTACAAGTGGCTCGATTACATCGCCAGCCCCAAGGCGAACGCCCAGGTGGCGGAGTACTTTGGTGAATCCCCGGCCAACGCGAAGTCCTGCGAGCTGACCAAGGATCCCAAGCACTGCGAGACGTACCACTCAGGCGATGCGGCCTACGCCGACCAGATCTGGTTCTGGACCACGCCGGTGGCCGAGTGCCTCGACGGCCGCAAGGACGTCAAGTGCACCGACTATTCGGAATGGACCAAGGCCTGGACGGAGATCAAGGGCTGATTCCGGCTCCGCCGCACCAAGCCCGCAAGAACAAGCCGGCCCCGGCGGCCGGCAGAGATTAAGGCGAGATGGCACTTCATACGCAACAGCTGCCGCCCGGCCCGCCCCGTGATGCCGGGGCTGTGCCCCGGGCGAAAACCAACGCCTTCTCGGCGTTGCTGCACCGCTCACCCCGGCTGAGGCTGGCAGCGCTGCTCACCGCCCCGGCGGGCTGGCTGGTGCTTGTCTACATCGCCGCCCTGGCGGCACTGCTGATCACCGCATTCTGGACCGTGGATACCTTCACCGGGGAGGTATCCACGGTCTGGACCACGGAAAACATTGTCACGGTCCTGACCGATCCGGTGTATCAGCGGATCACTTTGCGGACATTGTGGATCGCCGTGGCGGTCACCGTAATTGACATGATCCTGGCCCTGCCCATCGCGTTCTTCATCGCCAAGGTCGCTCCCGCCCGCTGGGAGAAGCTGCTCGTGGTGGCCGTGCTGATGCCGCTGTGGGCAAGCTACCTGGTCAAGGCCTACGCCTGGCGGAATGTCCTGTCCGAGGGTGGCCTGCTGGAGTGGCTGGGGGCGCCGATCGGCCTGTCCTCGCCGGGCTACGGCGAGACCGCCGTCATCCTGACCCTGTCCTACATCTGGCTGCCGTACATGATCCTGCCGATCTATGCGGGCTTTGACCGGGTGCCCGACTCCCTGCTGGAGGCCTCCGGGGACCTGGGTGCGAAGCCGCTGACCACCATGCGCCTTGTCATGCTACCGCTGCTGGTCCCCTCCATCATCGCGGGCACGATCTTCACGTTCTCCCTGTCCCTTGGCGACTACATCACTGCGCAGATCGTCGGCGGGACCACCCAGATGCTGGGCACCGTGATTTACGCCAACGTCGGAGCGGCCAACAACCTGCCGTTCGCCGCCGCGGTATCGCTGGTGCCGATCGCCATCATCATGTTCTACCTCTTCGTCGTCCGCCGCACCGGCGCCCTGAACAACCTGTAGTGCGGGGAGCATCATGAGACTTTCCCGCAGCGCCAAGGTGGTCCTGGGCATCATCACGGCGCTGGTGCTGCTCTTCATCTACACGCCACTGCTGCTGGTGGTGGTGAACTCGTTCAACGCGGACCGGACTTTCGGCTGGCCGCCGAAGGGCTTCACGCTGGACTGGTGGGTCAAGGCCTTTGACTCGCCCGGTGTTCGGGAGGCCGTCGTGTCCTCCCTGTGGGTGGCAGTCGTATCGACCATCATCTCGCTGGTGCTGGGGACGCTCCTGGCGATCTCATTGCAGCGCTATGACTTCTTCGGCCGCGACGTGATCAACCTCCTGGTCATCTTGCCCATCGCGTTGCCCGGGGTTGTCACGGGCATCGCGCTGAACAATATGTTCACCACCATCCTGGGCGTCCCGCTGAGCCTGTGGACGGTGGTGATCGCCCACGCGACCTTCTGCATGGTGACAGTGTTCAATAACGCCATTGCACGGCTCCGCCGCACCAGTGCAGGCCTCGAGGAAGCCTCTGCCGACCTCGGCGCCGGTGTCTTCACCACTTTCGGCCTGGTGACGTTCCCGCAGCTGCGCTCGGCCCTGCTGGCCGGCGGCCTGCTGGCCTTCGCGCTGAGCTTCGACGAGATCATCGTCACCACGTTCACGATCGGGGCCGGGGAGACCACGCTGCCGATCTGGATCCTGCAGAACCTCTTCCGTCCGAACCAGGCACCCGTAGTCAATGTCGTTGCGGTCGTGCTGATCGTGGTCTCGATCGTACCTATCTGGCTCGCGCAGCGACTGTCCGGGGACTCGGTGCGTGTCAGCGGCGCCCGCGTGAAGGCGGACGGGCGCTAAACGGTGCCGGGTTCCGCAGGGTCGATCGAGATGACAGCCAGGAATCCGCGGCCCACGATTTCCGGCGTCCCGGTATCAGAGCCGACGACGGCGTCGTAACGGTTCAGCTCGACGCGCTCCGGCTCCGGGGCGACGGCGGCCGGCGGCTCGGTGGGAGGGCCGCCGGCAGTCCCGGGGCTGACGGTCCCCTGCCCCTGCAGGAGGATGCCGAATTGGCCTGCGAACACCGGATGGGCGCGCTTCTTGGACAGCTCGATGATGGAGGTGTAGCCCTTGAAGGCGCCGTTGCGGGTGATGACGTTCAGGTCCCGGATGTCGCCGGTGGGCAGTGCCCCCGCCGAGTCCGCGTCGCCGGAGAACCGGAACGGCCGGTACTTCTCCAGCGGGTGCTCGGCCCCGTCCACGCTCAGGAGCAGCAAGTCGCCGTCAATCACGGTCAGTACGCGGTCCATCCCGGCGTAGGCGGAGAAGGGGCCGGCTTTGGAGACTTCGGCTATGCTGACGCGCCAGTCCCAGGCGTTGTCATGCCCTGTATCTCGCGGGGCGGTCTGCAGGGCGGTTTCCACGGACCGGGTCCGTGGGTGGCGCGCCACTTCGCGGGTCACCCCGCCGCCGTTGCGCCAGGGGTGGGCTTTGAGCTCGGCGTAGCGGATGATCTCCATGGCCTCAGCCTATCGGCCCGTCCCGGAACGCCGGGCTTCCCGGGCCCCTGCGGGGATGCGCACGCTCGTGTCGGCGCCGACGGGGATGCGCACGTTCTTGCCGGCGCCGACGCAAAGTCGGCGGCGGAGGCCCGGCCTTGCTAACGTCGGAGGCAGGAAGCACGCAGAAGGAGCCCGAATGTTTGTCAAAGTGTGCGGCCTGAGCACCCCGGATGCGGTCAGCATCGCGGCCGGCGCCGGCGCGGACGCCGTCGGCTTCGTCCTGACCCGCAGCCCCCGGGAGGTCACGCCGGAACAGGTCAGGAACCTCCTTGGCCACGTCCCGAGCGGGTTGCCCGCGGTGGGGGTGTTCCGGCACGAACCGGCCGCCGACGCCGTCGCCGTCGCCCGTGCGGCGGGCCTGGTCTGGGTCCAGCTGCACGGCGACCGCTCACCCGCCGACGTCCGGACAGTGCACGACGCCGGGATGAAGCTGATCAGGGCCGTCACCATGGCCTCCACCGCGGAAGCCTTCGATGACTGGGGCGAGGAGTTGCTCCTGATTGACGCCGCTGTGCCAGGTTCCGGCGAGGCCTGGGACTACGGTTCGGTACGGGCCAAATCTCTTGCCGGGCGCAAGTGGCTGCTCGCCGGCGGTCTGGACCCGGCCAACGTTGCCCGGGCAGCGGCGGAGGCCGGGGCGTGGGGCGTCGATGTGTCCTCCGGCGTCGAGTCGGCGCGCGGCATCAAGGACTTGGTCAAGATCGGGAATTTCGTGCGGGCGGCCAAGGCGCCTGAATGAGGCTGGGCCGCCCGCGGACCATCAGAGGTCGCTACGAGCGTTTGATGACGACGTCATCGATGTATTCGTCGCCCTTTTGCCGGTTGTGCTCGGCCCCGAGCTGAACTTTGCTCAGGCTGGTCCCGAGCATTTTGACGCTCGTGCTGCTGTATCGCTGCACGCCGTCGAACCATACCTGGATTGTGGACGTGTTGCCGTTGGCGGTCACCCGCATGGACACGTGGTGCCAGTCGCCCAGCGTGATGCTGCCGGAGATCAGCTTCGTATAGACAAAGGTGCCGCTCGGTGACGTGACCCGGAGCCACAGCTGCCCGTTGCTGTTGTAGCGGTAGATGTCCGCGACGCGGGTGGAGCCGGAGAAGAACCGGAAGTACGGCACATCGTTGCCGGACACGCCGGCCACGGTGATCTTGAACCAGCCGTCAGCGTAGGAGGTCTTGGTTCCCGAGGGGAACGCCGGTGAGGACAGGTTGGCGAGCGAACCGGAATCCGTGGTCACATGCAGCTTGGCTGACCGGAGACCGGTGTGTTTCAGCGAGGTGGTAATCGTTGCGGTGCCGGTACCGGACACTTTGGGGATGAGGCCGCAAAAGCCGCCCGCTTCAAAACTGGTGGCGAGCACAACGGTGCCGGGATAGGAGTTGGTCGGTGCGGGGCTGCAGGTTGCGGCGGTTGCGGCCTGGGCCGGACCGAAGACAAGGGAACCGGCTACGAGCATTCCGAGCGTGCCAACCATGCTGAGTGTTCTAAGTTTTCTCATTGAAGATACTTTCCGTGATTGGTTCGACTTATTGATGCCCGCCCGGTGCTGCGGCACCGGGCGGGCGATTTCTGTCATGCCAGCTGCGCCAGATGCACCAATTGCATGACCACCGCGACACCGACTATGGCCAGCAGGGCTGCGGTGGTGATCACCACGGCGCGCGGGAGTGCCTTGTCCGGCTGCAACACGCGGAGCACATCGCAGCTCACGAGGGCCGTCATGGTGGCCAGTCCCGTCAGGAAGATGATCATTTTGCGTGCACCAGGACCCGCTTTGGCCTCTTGAGCTCAAGGCCCAGGAAGACGAGGGTCAGGGCCGACAGCAGGCATACGGCCGCCGGCGGTGACCAGAGACGTGCATAGATCATCGCCGTCGCCACGAGCGTGGACATCGCGAGGCTGAAGGCGATTGCGATGGCGATGCTGAGGGGAAGCGCTCCAGTGGCCTGGGCTGAGCGCGGGGGGTCGAAGCGGAGGAGCAGCACCAGCGCTGTTCCGGGTCCGGCCAGCATCAGCAGCCCTATCACCGCCAGGCGCAGGCCCTCAGGGCCGACAAACGAGAGCGGTATGGCTGCTACGGCGACGGCTGCCGTCGCATAGCTCACGTAGCTGCGTTCAGTTGCCATTACTAACTCCTTCGATGTGAAAAATCACGCCGCCTGCGTTTTCAAAAACCTTCGTCCAGCCAGGACTCGTGGCGCATGTGGCGGTAAAACGTTGAAGGTCGCCGGTGGGAGTCGAACCGCGAAGTTCGGCTGCCTCCTGCTGGCTTTCGGTAACGATGAGGTACGCGCCCGCTTTGTGGGCGATCTGGTTGGCCGCGTCACAGCTGAGCGGCGCGGCGTTGGGAATGGGCTCGGCAGCAACGAGCGCCCGGTAGTCGTAGTCCGCGTAGTGCTGGTATCTCCACGGGGTGTTGCGAACTGCCTCAATGAGGACGGCACCGGTGGGCGCAGTCGCATACAGGCGGTTCACTAAGGCGATTTCGTCGTCGTTGAAGCTTTCCATGCCGTCATTTCCGTAGCGGGAGACGACAGTGGCTGTAGCCAGTACCGCGCCCATCAGCAGCAGCGCAAGGGCTCGGCGCAGGCTCAGTCCGGCGGCACTGTCTGACATCAGTGGCAGCACCGCCAGGCAGACGGCGAACGGAAGGCTGAAGAGATACAGGCGCAGGAGCAGTTCACCGCCATAGGGCTGGAGGGGAACGAGGACCAGCGGCGCCAGCGCCGCAGCAGCGGCCGCGAGCCAGGGTGCCTTCCGCCGGTAGCCGACTATGGCGCCGGCAACGGCGAGCACCCAGACCAGGGCGACCTCGGCCATGCGGGTGTAGACCACGAACATGTGGGCGTCGCTTCCCGAGACCCTGGTGCTCAGTGCGCCGAGGCTGTTCGCGCCGATGTCACCGAGCGAGCCGAGCAGCTGGCCGAAGTGCCCCTCCAGGAAGGTGGAAGCCGCAAAGAGCAGCCAGCCGACGGGCAGGACCACGGCCAGGACCGGCAGGAAGCGCAGCCGGAGACGTCCGGTCAGCAGGAGCGCGGCCAGGATGGGGATCACGGCGAAGGGGCTGAGCTGATGTGAAGTCGTCATGGCAAGCAGGATCAGCGCGCAGACCACCACGAGAATCGCGGTGTCGGCCCGCTGCGGTTCCGCGGCGCCATACCGCGGGACCGAGCTGTCGAGTTTGCTGACGTTGCGGGCAAGCCACCGGGAGAACCTGGTGCGCTCCGTGGGCCAGGCCCAACCGCCGAAGACGCTGAGCAGGCACGCAACCAGTGTGAGCAGGAGGAAGAACGAATACGCCTGCGGTGACAGGTAGTCCTGTCCAATCCAGCTGGCCAGGTAGAAGATCCAGACAGCCGCCCACGCCTGGCGCGGATTTGCCGTCAACCGCCGGGCGAGGGCAAGCAGTGGTGCGAGCAGGAGGATGTTGATCCCCACCGGCGCCCAGGTTGCGATGCCGAAAAGGTCCTTGGCGCCCGTCGCCCCGGAGAGCGTTCCCAGCACGTTGAAGAATCCTGGCCAATTGAAGTAGGCGTCCAGGGTCGGATCCAGCTGGCCCGATTGGCTGATGGTGTCGGCAATGCCCAGATGCCGGAAGCTGGCCTCGAGCCGGGGCAGGCCATGGATGATGGAGTCAGCGCCATGGAGGAGAACCACTGTGACCAGGAGCTGCCAGGTCAGAAGAGCCGGAACCAGGCGGCGGAGGCTGAGCGAGGCGACAAATCCGGCGAGGCTGAGCGCGAGGGCAACGAAATAGGCAGGCGGGAGGGCGTCAATCAGCCCGGTCCCGCCGATCTGAAAGGGATTGACCTGGTTCATGCTCCACACGCCGAGGGCGAGCGCGGCCGCGGCGGCGGCTGCCAGGGCACCGATGTGCCACGCCGGCGTGAGCCCGAGGTTGCGGTGGGTGGGCGGCTTGGCACCGCCTAGGTGCGCATGCGCCTCATGCCGGTGGGCGGTGCGCACCGGGAGGCTCGTTGTCGATTCGTGTGTCATCATTTCTCGATTCAGGTCGGCTGGTGGCGCGCCGCTGAAGGAATCTCGCCTGCGGTGGCGGCGGGCTTCATCCGGGTCAGGGTGATCAGACGCCAGGTGGCAATCAGCGAGGCAGCCGCTTGTGCAACGGCCCAGAGGACTGAGACGCCGGTGAGGCCATATTGCTGGGCCACGGCCGCGGCGGGTGCCACGACCAGGATGGCGGCCAGGGTGGCGACAATCGTGGATTCGAAAAGCCGCCCTTGGGCCCGGCACAGCCCGTAGTAGACCTGGGTCACGCAACTTAGGAGGAGCGCCGGGACGAGTATAGGAATGAGGATCCACGCGGACGCGTACTGCGGCCCGAGGAAGCCCAGAAGCAGGGGGCCGGCCAGCATCAGTATCAGCCCGGCCACGAGAGTCAGCATGAAGCTGGCCCGGAGCGCGGACCCCACCAGGCCCGGCCGCGCCCGCGTTCCCGCGAGGGCTGTCTGCAGGGTAAACCCGGCCGACTGCGGCACGAAGAACACCGCCGAGGCCATCATCCACACCACGTACCACGCGGCAGTCGACGCCGGGCCCAGAGTAGCTGCCACGATGAGCGGGAGCAGGTAGCCGGGTGCGCGGTCGGCGAGCGTGAGGGCATGATTGGGAAGCCCCGGCTTCAGGAGATTCAGGGCCGGACGAGGCCGGAAGCCATGCTTCCAGTCGGGGGACATGTGAGCCCGGGCCAGCTGGCGCAGCCCTACGAGGACGCTGGCCAGCGCGCCGGCGGCAACGGCGCCCACAATCACCGCCAGATCACGGAGTCCGACGGCCAACGCGGCGGCCAGAAAGAGGAGCTGGACGAGGGACTGCGCGAGGCTCCTGACCAGCGTACGGTCGGCCCGTTCCTGGGCTACGCCCACGTGGTCGAGCTGGTAGGCGCTGGCGGCGAGTAATGCCGTGGCCAGGAAAAGAACCGTGACCAGGGGTTCCACCCAGGCCTCGCCCACACCTGTGCCGAGCCAGTACGTGACGGCAACCAATAGGACCGCACCCAGCAGGGAGAACGTTGCGACGGTAAGCAGACCGGTGGCGATGAGGCGCCGGCCGCCGTCCGATTCCGCGGGCAGGAGCGTCAGCGTGGCGGGCCCGACGCCGAACATCCCCAGCTGCACGGTCAGGAGCGCGGCGGCGACCACCGCAGACCCAAGACCTATTTCCTCCGGCGGAAGCACGAGGGCCGCGAGTGCCCAGAACAGGAAGCCCGTCACCATGGGGGCGATCCTCGCGGCGGCCAGCCAGGCCGCGTTCCCGCCGACCGAGATCGGTTTGTGGGCCGGCCGCAGGAGCTCGCCGGCCATGGCGCGGTAGTTGTAGAGCAGGAAACCCATCCAGTACGGCAGGAAGCGGGGTGCACGGACCAGGGACATGCCGACGCCGCGCACGGTGGCCAGCAGCGGCAGCATCACCAGCCAGCCGGCGCGGCGCGTGTGCTTGCGGACGGTCCGGGCCGTCCCGGCCCCATCCTGAAGCCATTGGTCGCGGGCGTAGTCGAACGTGTCGTCGAACCGGTGCCTGACCACCACGGAGTCTGAGACACCGAGCCGGTACCCTGCCTGCTCCAGCCGGATCCTAAGCTCCACGTCTTCCCCGGAGCGGAAGTCGTCGTCGAACCCGACGTCGAGCAGCACGTCGCGGCGCATCAGCGTGGCGCTGACGCCAAACCACTTGCGCACCCGGCTGTGGTTGTGGTGCCAGGCCAGCGCAGCCCCCCAGTAGCCGGGGCCGTCGGCTTCGCTGGCCAGCCCGAATTGCAGGCCGTCGTAACCGCCGGTCTCGAATTCGGCCAGCAGCCGGGGCAGGCTCTTCGGCGGAAGGACGACGTCGGCGTCGATCAGGGCGACAACGTCACCGGTGGCGCTCCGGGCGCCGAGCATCCGTGCGGCAGGCAGGCCGCGCCCTTCATCGGAGATGACAGTCGCGCCGCAGTCGCGGGCGATTTCGGCAGTGTCATCCGTCGAGCAGCCATCGACCACGATCATTTCGTACGGGTGTTGGCTGCGGATCGATTCCAGGCACTCGCCCAGCCACGCTGCGGCATTGCGCGCCGGAACAACAACCGACACCTTCAGATCGCTCACGTGGCCTCGCCTCACTCATCCAGTTTTGAACGAACCAGATTCGCGATGAAGTCAGAGGCCTGGTCCGCTGACCAAGCGGCGGGCAGCCGGAGCAGCCAGCACGGAACGTCCTCCAGGGCCCGGCGCACCACGGCCGCCTTCTGGCCAAAGTGTTCCTCCAGGGGGACGAGGCTGGTGGCGCCGAGGGCCTCGACGAGGCGCCGCGAGACCATGGGCAGTTCCGAATGGAAGTTGCCGACGACCCGGGACGTCATCCATTCGGCGCTGCGTGCTTCCAGCCGCGCGTCCGCGCCGTCGAAGCGCTCGAGGAAGATGGCCAGCTGTGCCGGCGCCGCGGACGAGATCCGCTGCGCCCCGAAAACGTGCTCCGGCTGCACCATGCGGTGTTCGGGGGACCAGCGCCGGGTGAACGCGGCTGTTTTCGGATAGCGGACAATGACCGGATGGACCGCCGTGGCCAGATGGGCGACCGGCGTCGTCAGCCATCCGGGGGCCAGGGGCTTGCGCGTTCCCCGGAACATGTCCGGGTAGATGGCACGGTGGTGGGGCTTGATGAACATCGGTTTGGCGTAGCCCATGAGCATTCCGCCGGCGCCCATAAAGGCCCAGTCGTCGGCCATGAACCGCACATCGGGCATGGCCACCAGCTTCGCCACCGTGCTGGTCTTTCCAACGCCACCCCAGGCCGGCAGGAGAACCCCGGAGCCGCGGAAGTCCACCACGGCGGCATGGATCATGGCCGTCTCCTCCTGGACACACAATCGGTCCAGCAGCGGAATCACGGTGGTCAGGAGCTCGCCGGCGCCTTCGATCCGGTACCCGTCCTTCGTTTCGATGATCTGCACGCGGTCCGCCGGAATATAGAGGGACTCCCCGGTGAACCGGTAGGCATCCTCCGCGTGCGACTGGCTGGAAATCGGCGATATCTTGGCGCCGATGGTGATCTGCCGCGGCGCGGTGGAGGTCCCCAGGAACGGGGCAAGCATGTCCCTCAGTTGCGGTTCCCCGGGCGTTCCCGCCTCAACGTCGATGCCCACGATCCCGTGGACATCGAAGGAGGCTCCGGCAGAGGCGCCAATGGGCTGTTTCACGTCGCGCTCAGGTTGGCTCATGATCCAAGCTTTCTGGGGTCGGGTTTCTGCGGTCGGGTGGTTCCGGGTGCAGGGCCTGCACCGGGCGGTGTACGGGGAAGGGCCTTGCGCGGTTCACTTGACTTCCCGCCATGGCTCTTCCGGCGACACCGCGGCCGCTTTGGCCGGCGACGGCGCCGCAGGCAGGCGGCGGCCGCGCACGTAGCCGGTCGCGGTGGCCGCGAGCACGGCGATGATGGCCGCTGCCCGGCCGAGCCCGGCGCGGTCCCCGCCGCCGAGCCAACCGCGGATTCCGGCAAACACCGCACGTGGCAGGACCTGCCGGACATAGCGCCGTTCGGGGCCAAGCGCCCGTTTGTGGCCGACCACCCTGCTGACCTGCGCCTTGGAAATCCCTTCGCCCCAGGAACGGGCAAGCATGTAGCGCAGGGTGCCGCGCTCGGCCGGGACGTGGTGGTGCACCAGGGCCGCGGGCTCATAGACCACACGGGATCCGGGAGCTCCGATCACCGCGCGGATGCACAGTTCGGTCTCTTCGCAGCCCAGCGGGACGGCGTCCTGGCGGCCCAAGGCTGTGTTGAAACCGCCGACCCGTTCCAGGACATTGGCGCGGAAGGACATGTTCGCGCCAATGACATTGCGGACCTCGGCAGCGACTTTGGGCATTCCCCGGTAGGTGCAGCCGACAATCCAGTCGAGCTCGTTGGCGAAGTGGCCCGGCCGTCCGGCTTCCCAGAGCGGTTCCACCCGGCCGCCGACCGCCAGAACGTCGGGGTCGTCGTACATCGCCGCAAGCCGTTCGAGCCAGTCCGGTTCGGCTTCGGCATCGTCATCGAGGAAGGCCACGATCTCTGCCTTGGCGATGCCCGCTCCGGTGTTGCGGGCGCCGGAGAGACCCTTGGGCCCGGTGTTCTCGACAATTACGGCATCCGGGACAGTAAAGATCAGACGCTTGTACAAGTCCACGTTGTAGTCGACGACGACGATCGTCTGCATGGGTGGGAAGGTCTGGGTGCGGACCGAGTCCAGGGCGCCGATCAGCCGGTCCCACCGGTCCTCCGAGTAGGAGCAAATGACCACGGATACTGCCGGAAGGCTGGAGTTCTCGGACATCCTATTCGCCCGCCCGTACGCCCAGGACGCTGCTGGGATCGGTGGGGACGTGTGGGAAGACCTCGTTGGGGTATTTGTACTTGACCCGACGCAGGGCTTCGGGGCGGGCGCCGGCAGTCGGGGCCTCCCAGCTCACGCGCTCGCGGGCCAAGGTGCGGAGGACCCGCCAGCCGTCCCGGAACGTGTGCAGGTTTGACTGCCCGGAGATGCGGGACAGTTCATGGCTGGGAACCTCGGCAATGCGCAGGCCGGCCCTTGAGGCCCGCACAATCAGTTCAGTTTCGATCTCGAACCCGTCCGACTCCAGCTCCAGAATGTCAACGCATTCGCGGCGCAGGGCGATGTAGCCGTAGCAAAGGTCCGAGTAGTCGCTGTGGAGGACCGCGTTGGCGAGCCGGGTGAGCATCTTGTTTCCGCCGCTGCGCAGCCATGTGAGATCGTCTGAGCCGCCGCCCGTCACATAGCGGGAGCCTTTGACGAAGTCGTATTCGTGCTGGAGCGGAGTCACCAGCCAGCCGATCTCCTGGGGGTCCATACTGCCGTCGCCGTCGAGCATGACGATGATGTCGCCGGAGGCCGCGGCGAATCCGGCGCGCACGGCGTTTCCTTTGCCAGGGCGGGGCTCTGCCACCACAACGACGTCCAGGCGCAAGGCCCGGGCCACCTCTACTGTGCCGTCCAGGGAACGGCCGTCAACAATTACCACCTCATCCACATAAGAGGGCATCCGCCGCAGCACCCACGGCAGGTTCAATGCCTCGTTCAAAGTGGGGATCACCACGCTGACCGAGGGATTTGCCGGCGGCGGCGTCGTTTGGGGGCGCACGTTCGGTTTGAGATTCGGGATGGACACTGGCCTCACCACTCAATGACGTATTTCTGCTCGTCGCAACTGCAGCGCTTCCCGACTCCTCCGACCGGAAAATAGACCCAATGCTCACGCTGTTCTGTCGTCGACAACTTAGTGATATACCCCAGGCCTTAAGTTTGGTTTCATCACCTTGCATTAACCTTGGATTAACTTGAAAATTCAACTAAAAATGATGCAAAACTGTTGATGGACCGTTGCCTCCATGCGACACTGGCCGAATGCGGACACCCGTTAAATGGGGGCGCGTGCCGGCAGGACGCCGGCGTCTCCCGACCTTCCGGTTCCTGGCGGTTCCCGCCATGGTCTTGGGCCCGGTCCTGGCCCTGGCCGCGTGCGGCTCGGATGCCGCTCCACGGGGCGAGCGGCCGCTGTTCACTTCCGTTTCGGCATCGCCGGCGGCTCCGCCGGCCGACGCCGGAACGGGGGCCCCGCCCGGGTTCCAGTCGGTGGCGCCGACTGAGTCGCCTGCGGGTGGCGCCGCCTCTGCCGCCCCTGCCGCCCCTGCGCCGGAGAGCGCGCCGGCGTCCCGGCCCGCCCGGACATCGGCACCGCCTCCGGACCGGACCACCGCCACCGCGATGTCGGGGGATCTGCCCGGATGGAGGAACGTCTTCGTGGAGGATTTCTCCGGCGGCGACGTCCCCCTGGGTTCCTTTCCCGGGCCGCTCTACCGGGACCGGTGGAGTGCCGGATATAAGGACGGAACACCGGATACGGACGGACAGGTCAGCGACGGAAAATCGGGCTACTACCCCTCGAAAGTCCTGAGCGTTAGGAACGGCGTTCTGGACTGGTTCATGCATTCGGAAAACGGTGTCTTCATGGGTGCCGCGCCCACCCCCAAATTCCCGAATGCCAGCAAGAATCCGCCGAGGGCCAACAGCATGCTGTACGGCCGCTACTCAGTCCGGTACAGGGGTGATGCCATGCCTGGCTTCAAGACGGCGTGGCTCCTGTGGCCGGATAGTGGCATCTGGCCGCGGGACGGGGAGATAGATTTCCCCGAAGGCGATCTCGGAGCAATCCTGACGGCAGCTGCCCATTTCATGTCCTTGAATCCAAAGAGCTTTGAACAGTTCTTTTCCAATAAAGTTTCCACAGACTGGCATGTGGCCACGACGGAGTGGACCCCCGGACGCGTTGAGTTCTTCATTGACGGACGATCCATCGGCGCGAGCACAACGGACGTGCCCTCGACGCCCATGCATTTCATCCTGCAGACCGAATCCTGCCTGCCTCTGTGTCCGGCTCCGGAAACCCAGGGCCACGTCTACCTGGACTGGGTCAGTATCTGGGTGCCGGCCTGAGCCCTCGTCGCGCGTCTGGCGGCTTACCGGCGGAGGGTAAAGGAATCCGAGAAGCTGTAGCCGTCGGCGGGAATGAACCGGGCGGCCAGTTCATCCGCCGTCGCCGTGACATCCAGGGTCCCAAAAGCCGGGTCCTGGTTCTTTCCGGATGTACTGGCGAAGTAACGCATCTCCGGATCCTCGGATCTGACATTGTAGAGTCCGACGCCGCCAACGCCGACGGTGGCGAACACCGTCCCCGAGCCCTGGGCCATGGTCCCATCGGTATCGGCCAGGCACCCGGAGGTGAAGGTCGCGGGAACGAGTTCCGCGCAGCCTCCCCCCGTGGCCAGTTGATGCGTCCGCTGATAGACGTGGTCGTGGCCGGACAGGACCAGGTCCACCTGCTTTTCGATCAGCATGTTCGTGAAGTCCTGCCCCGCCTGGCAGTCGTAGTTGCCGACGCTCAGGCACGGGGTATGCATGCCCACCACCGTCCAGGGGATGTTCTGCGATGTGGCCTCGTCAATGGCGTCCGCGGTCCAGCGCCAGCGTTCGCTGCCCCTTGAGTAGTCCAGCGGCTCTCCGCCCCGGAAGTCGATGCCGGGGGAAACCATGATGAAGCGGACCACCGGATTCTGCTCAGGGACATCCAGGCGCCATTGGACGCCGTATTCGCCCTGAAGGCCGGGCATCTTGTTGGGCAGGCACTGGACGTATTTCTCGATGTCGCCATCCCGGCCATCACTCTCGTGGTTCCCGGTCACCAACTGGTACGGGAAGTTCTCGCCGAGACGGGCGGTGACCATGTCGCAGAACTCCTGTTCGAGTCCGGCCTTGTACGCGAAGTCGCCCAGGGCGAGGTTCAGGTGGGGCTTGAGGCCGGCAACGGCGTCGAGCACTTTTTTGGCGCCCGAGCCGAGGCCGATGTCACCCTGGGCGGTGAAGTGCACGGGCTCGCCTGCCGACGGTGCGGCAGACGACGACGGCGGCGCGGTGGACGGCGGTGGGGACGACGGTGCGGGGGACGACGGCGTGCCGGAGCTCGGGCGCGGTGAGGGTTCCGGCGGCCCGGGCTGGCAGGCGGAAAGCAGCAGACCCAGGCTCAGCAAGCAAGCGCCGATACCCGCCTTGCCACGTTTCCCCAGGGACCCGGCCACGATTCCTCACATCATTGGGTTGATCAGGACTGTGCGAATAGTTCCGTGAAATTCGGTGATTGCCCGGCATTTATAGGCCAGAGTAACCCGGCCGTGGAGCGAAGGCCAGAGAACGCGTCGGCCCCGGATGGCTGGATCCGCCGTCGGAATCCCGACGCCGCCAGCCGGCGTGGCCGCTGGCGTGCCGCGTCCCGCGTGTCCCGCGTCAGGGCCGGTGGGACCTAGCCCGGGACGTGCTTCCTCGTTAGCATGCAAAGTGGGGAATACCCCGACCGCCCCGGCGGGACAGGCCCGCCACTGCTCGAAGGAGACCGTTGTGACTCTGCCCGAAGGTTTGACCCCCGGAGTGTGGACACTGGACATGTCCCACAGCGAGATCGGCTTCAGCGTCCGGCACGCGGGCATCAGCAAGGTCCGCGGCCGGTTCAACGAGGCCTCCGCCGAGGCGAGGGTGCGCGAGTCGCTGGCGGACGCAAGCCTGCACGCCACGGTTAAGACCGCCAGCTTCGATTCGGGCGACGCCAACCGCGATGGCCACGTCCGCGGCCCGGACTTCTTCGACGTTGAGCAGTTCCCCGACATGACTTTTCGGGCCACCGGGATCCGGGGCGACGGGGAGGACTATGTGCTCACCGGCGAGCTCACAATCCGTGGCATCACCAAGCCCGTGGAGCTCGAAGTCGAATACACCGGTGTGGCGGTGGACCCCTTCGGCGCCACGCGGGCCGGATTCAGTGCCGAAGCGGACATCAGCCGGAAAGAGTTCGGCCTGACGTGGAACGCCGCCCTCGAAGCGGGCGGCCTGCTGGTCAGCGACAAGGTCAAGATCAACGTTGAGGCCGCCATGGTCAAGCAGGCCGATACCTAAGCGCCGAAACGGGGTGCCCAATCCGGGGCCGGGCACGCCTCACCCGTCTCGGGGGAACCTCTCCGGGGCCGGGCGCGCAAGTCAGGGATTTTTCCGGGTAAGCCACTGATCCGAATGTCACTCCTACGGGCGAGAATGAATCCATGAAGACACTCCTGAACATCATCTGGCTGCTCTTCGGCGGCCTGTGGCTGGCCCTTGGATATTTCCTGGCCGGCGTCGTCTGCTGCCTGCTGGTCGTCACCATCCCGTGGGGCCTGGCCTCGTTCCGCATCGCGTCCTATGCCTTGTGGCCCTTCGGCCGCATGGTGGTGGACAAGCCCGGCGGAAACGGCATATTTACCCTGGTGGGAAACGTCATCTGGCTGCTTGTGGCGGGCCTCTGGATCGCGATCGCGCACGTCGTCACGGCCTTCGCCATGGCCATCACGATTATCGGCATCCCGCTGGCGATCGCCAACCTCAAGCTCATCCCCATTTCGCTGATGCCGCTCGGCAAACAGATCATCCCGAGCAACACCCCGTATGTGACCGCCTACAGCCCCGGCCGGCGCTAGGCGCCGGCAGCGCCAGCGCGGCCAGCAGGCGGGGGCACTTCGCCTGTCAATTCAAGCAATCCGAGGGAGAGGACCATGAGCCAACCGGCATCCGGCGACACGGACCTCATGCTGGTCATTGTCCGCGAGTTCAGGGCCCCCATCCAGGGCGTGTGGTCGGCGTTGACGGACCCGGACCAGGCTCCGCAGTGGTGGGGTCCGCGCGGTTTCCATGTCCCGCGTGAGAGCGTCGACACGGACCTCGAAGTCGGCGGCCTGTACCGCGCCTGCATGATCCAGGACAGTACCGGGCAGCAATTCTGGTGGAGCGGGGTGCATACCGATGTTGAACCGCCGCACCTGTTGATGTTCACCCATGCCTGGGACAGGCCGGACGGCACCCGCGGCTACGAGACCGAGGTGACGATCCGGTTGGAGGAGATCGACGGCGGCACGCAGATGACCTTCACCCAGGGGCCGTTCGACTCCGCGGCCAGCCGCGACCGCCATGGCGAAGGGTGGCGTGAGTCGTTCGACCGGCTGGCGAATCACCTCAGCGTGGCCGCCTGAGCCCCCGGCTGCAGGGAGGCGGCCGGGAAACCGCTCACGCGAGTTCTCCCCGCAGGTTCCGGCGGGCGGCGTCCAGCCACAGTGTCCGGCCGCGGCCCGTGTGGAAGAGCGGATCAAGCTGCAGCAGCTGGCGGACGACGGCGGCGCGGCCGGCGGCGAAGTCGGCGTCGCCGATGTGGGCGAAATCTTCCCTGACGGCGGCGAGGTAGCGGGCGTAGGCCTCGGGTGCCCCGCCGAGGACGGAGAGGTCGGCGTCGCTGAGCAGGGCGCCGTCGTCGTCTCCGGGCTCCGGACAGTGGTCCGCGGTCAGCAGCACCAGGCGCACCACTTCGTCCACCTCGGCGGCTGGGAGGCCGGCATGCCGGAGCCGGTCCTCGGCCAGCCGCGCCGACTCTTCCTCGTCCTGGCCTGCCACGCCGCGGTAGACGGCGTCGTGGAACCAGGCGGCCAGCAGCACGGTGCGGGGCGGATCGGCCGGATCGCACAGCAGGTCCAGGGCCTCCAGCACCGCCAGCAGATGGGTGCGGCCGTGGTATTTCCGGTGTTCTTCGCCCCAGCGGTCCAGCAGGTCCAGGAAGAGGGCGTCGTGGCCCGGCAACGCCTCATTCCAGCGATTCAGGAGCGGGACCCGGAGGGCCTTGCCGCGGCGGCGGGCCGGGATCCGCAACCCGCTGGCGATCAATTTTCGGACGAGGACCCTGCCCTCCACAGGGATGGCGCCGGCCGCCACCAGGGCCTCGTACCGGGCCTCGGCGACGTCGTAGTGGTCGCCGTCGAACGCTCGCCCGGGGATTCCGGCGGCCGCGGCGAAGGCGTGCAGTTCCGCGAGCGACGTGTCCGAGACGAGGTGGGAAAAGCGGGTTCCGTGGGCAGGCCAGAGTGGCGGATCGACGTAGATGGCCATGGTGGCAGTCTAGCCCCGACCGCGGGCGCGCGGCCCAGACTGCCGGCGCTGGCGACGGCGCGGGCGGCGGGCGCCGGGCGCGCGCCGCCGTCGGGAGTCCGCCGCCGCCGGGTCATACCGCGACGGCGGGGCGGATGTTCTGGTTGCCGTGGAAAACGTTGCCGGGATCGAACTCGCGTTTCACTTGTGCCAGCCGGTTGTAGTTTTCGTCGCCGTAGGCCGCGCGGATCCGGGCTTGGCCTTCGTCGCCGATGAAGTTCAGCCAGACGCCTCCGGTCGCGTAGGGGGATATGTCCTGGCGGAAGCGTTTGACCCACGCCTTCGCGTCCTGCCCGCCCTGCGGCGTGTCGCCCAGGCCGAACGGGTGGCTCACCCAGCTGGCGGTCCTGTTCAGCAGCGGGGTCGCAGCGGCGGCCGGCCCGCTCACCGCCCCGCCCCAATGGGCGATCAGTTGCTGGGAGCTTGGTCCCGGAAGATTCCGGGCCGAGTCGATGATGACGTCCAGGGCGTCGTCGGAGAGTTCGTCGTGATAGTCGGCGCTCCAGTAGTTGTACTTACCCGGCGGGTCGTCCAGGGAACATTGGAAGTCTGCGTAGCCGGTATCTTCCACCAGGTCCACAACAGGGCCCAGTTCCCGGTATGCCTTGGCATGTTCTTTGCCTTCCTCGGCATCCCCGGCGAAGACATACACGACGTACACCGCCATCTTGCCCACCATATCCGCGGGCACAAAGGGTTCCGCCGGCGCGATCCCGTAGATGAGGGTGGCGGACTCTTCGTTGGGCGCCGCGACGGCCAGGTCCCGGTATCCGCGGCTGAGTTCCGGGGCTGCGTCCCCCGGCCACATCAGCACCCCGGCATGCACCTTTGGCCCCAGCTGGTGCAGGCCGAACGTAAACGAGGTGGCGACGCCGAAGTTCCCGCCGCCCCCGTGCAGGGCCCAGAAGAGTTCGGGATTCTCCTGGGCGCTGGCCGTCACCTGCTCGCCGGTGGCCGTGACCAGATCCACGGAGACGAGGTCGTCGCAGGCGAAGCCGAAGGCGCGCTCGAGCCAGCCGGACCCGCCCCCGAGCGTGAAACCGGCGAGACCCGTCGTGGAGACCCGCCCGCCCGTGATGGCGAGGCCGTATTCCTGGGTGGCGCGGTCAAACTCGCCGCAGGTGAGGCCAGCGCCCACCGTGGCAGTGCGGGCCTCCGGGTCCACCCGGACGGACTTCATCGGACGAACATCGATCACAAGGCCGCCGTCGTTCATGGACATGCCGGCCACGGAATGGCCCCCGGCCCGGACGGCGACTTCGAGGCCATGTGTCCGTGCGTACGCCAACGCCTCGGCGACCCCTTTCGGATCGGCGCACGGGGCAATGACGGCCGGATGGCGGTCGATCATCGCGTTGAAGAGTCGTCGTGTTTCGTCGTATTCCGGGTGACCCGGCCTGACCCACTTCATGGCAGTGCTCCCTCGGTGACCGCGGCTCCGCCCCACTTTTCGAGCTTACGACTGCGCGCCAGTTGTGGCTACGGTTCGTTGCTTGGCCAGCCACACACTATTGATGCCGTGATTGATGCCCGTGGCGTCGCGGCCAGCCGTCCGCCGACCGGGGGTCCAGGTGCGGGCGGCGGTGCGGACCGGGCCGGGTTAGCCGCGGGCGGCGCGGACCGGGTGCTGGCTGACGATGGAAACCCGGTTGAACGCGTTCATCGTGATCGCCAGCCAGCTGACGGCGGAAAATTCTTCGGCCGTCAGGTGCCGCCTGGCCTGTGCGCCTTCTCGGTCGCGGGTCGGGGCGTCAGAGATAGTGGTGATGGCCTCGGCCAGCATCAGGGCTGCGCATTCCTTTTCGGAGAACAGAGTAGTGTCGCGCCACGCGGGGAGGACGGCAAGGCGCTGTGCCGACTCGCCGTTCTTGACGGCATCGCCCACGTGCATGTCCAGGCAATAGGCGCAGCCGTTGATCTGCGAAATGCGGACGTTGAGCAACTCGATCAGCGTGTCGTCCAGCCCGGCCTCGGCGGCGGCTTCCTTCGCTTTCAGGCCCAGACCGTTGAGTGCGCGCCAGGCAGCGGGGTGCGCTTTGTCAAGGAAGATACTCCGGTGCTCGGGATTCTGCGGTGCCGTCGTCTCGTTCATGGATTCCACAATACCGATGGGCTTCGGCACGGCCCGGAGCGGCGTGTGACAATCTTGTCAAACCTGTGACAAGCTTTGGGGGTGGGAGTGTTTGGTTCGGTGGCCGGCTCCTTGGGGGACCCGGCCACCGAACCACTCCTTCCGAACCAAGCCTTTCGGGCCGCTCCTTACGGGCCGGGTGCATACGCGCCGGGCCTTTCGAGCCGGGCCCCGGTTCACCCCGCCGAGCTCGGCCAAGCCGGGCTTCGCCCCGCCGAGCCCCGCCAAGCCCCGCCGAGCCGGGCTTCACGGAGCTGCCCTGCACCAGTTCATTCCCACCGGTGGACATGTCCAGTTGTTAGCCAACAGTGCGGGCCAGCGGAGGGAATGTCCCGTGGTCGCGTCCGGCAGCGAGGGACATGTCCAGTCTTCACGTCCTTGGATGGGCACAAGGGGAGTATGTCCACTGGTGCGGGCCGGGGGAGGGCATGTCCGGTGGTCAGGCGTGGCAGCGACGGACATGTCCAGTTGTTAGCCAACAGTCCGGGCCAGGGGAGGGCATGTCCCGTGGTCGCGTCCGGCAGTGAGGGACATGTCCAGTCTTCACGTCCGTGGATGGGCACAAGGGGAGTATGTCCACTGGTGCGGGCCGGGGGAGGGCATGTCCGGTGGTCTCACGTGGCAGCGACGGACATGTCCAGTTGTTAGCCAACAGTCCGGGCCAGGGGAGGGCATGTCCCGTGGTCGCGTCCGGCAGTGAGGGACATGTCCAGTCTTCAAGTCCGTGGATAGGTACCAGGTGAGTATGTCCACTGGTGCGGGCCCGGGGGAGGGCATGTCCCGTGGTCAGACGTGGCAGCGAGGGGCATGTCCCGTGGCCTCACGGGTAGGCAGGAGCGGCAGGGCAAGTCGCCGAAGCCGCTCGGGCCAGTTCGGACCCCGCCGCGTGCATGGCTGCCGGATCGCCGGCCACGATGATCCGGGCAAAGCCCTCTGCGAAGTCGCCGAGGTCCGGATCCACCGATCCCACCACGGCGTACACCGGTTTGGTGCCGGCGCGGGCCAGGATGGCACCGATGATCTTCCCTTGGCCGGTCTGGGAATCCAGCCGGCCCTCGCCGACCACCACGGCGCTGCTGGCGTCCAGTTGCGCGTCGAAGCCCAGCAAATCCAGGACGTAGTCCGCCCCTGACACCAGGCGGGCGCCGTAGCGGGCCCACATTCCGCCGGAGAAGCCGCCGGCCGCCCCGGTGCGGTCCACCAGGCGGGGATCCCGGCCGAAGTCCCGGACAAACGATTCCGCGAGCAGCTCGAGTCTGCGCGTCAGCAGCTCGACGGCGGCCGGCCCGGCACCCTTCTGCGGCCCGAACACGCGTGCGGCGTCGGAAAAACGCGTCGTGACATCGCTCAGGATCACCAGCTCGGCGCCGCGGAGCCCGCCGTGTTCCACGAGCGCGGCGATGGCGCCGGCCCCGCCGTCGGTAGTGGCCGAGCCCCCTGCCGCCACCACGATGCGGCGTGCGCCTTGCCGGGCGGCCTCCGCAATCAGGACGCCGGTGCCGTACGTGGTGGCCGCGACGGGGTCCCGGCCGCCGTCGGAGGGCAGGTTCAGGCCGCTGGCGGCGGCCAGTTCGACGACGGCGGTCCCGTCGGCGGTCAGCCCGATCGCCGCGTCGACGGGTTCGCCCCAAGGCCCGATCGTGGTGACCCGGACGGGCCGGGCGTCCAGCCCGCGGGCCAGGGCCTCGAAGGTGCCCTCGCCGCCGTCGGCCACGGGCAGCTCGCTGGCCGACCCGCCGGCGGACCGGATGCCGGCCGCGATGTGCCCGGCCACCTCGGCAGCCGTGAAGGTGCCCTTAAAACTGTCCGGGGCCACCAGAATGCTCATCGGCTCAGAACCCCACGTTTTCCCGGCCCTTGAGCTGCAGCATCTGCCGCGCCTCGTCAGGGGTGGCGACCTCAAAGTTGAGGGCTTCCAGGATGGTGCGGATCCGGGTGACCTGTTCGGCATTGGACGCGGCGAGCTGGCCGGGACCGATCCACAGGGAATCCTCCAGGCCCACCCGGACGTGGGAGCCCATGGCGGCGCCGATAGTGGCGAGCGGCATCTGGTTCTTGCCCGCGCCCAGGATGGACCACTCGTAGTGCTCGCCGAGCAGCCGGTCCGCCGTGCGGCGCATGTGCATGAGGTCCTCGGGGTGTGCGCCGATGCCGCCGAGCAGGCCGAACACCGACTGCACGAACAGCGGGCCCCGGGCCAGGCCCCGGCCATGGAAGTGCGCGAGGTTGTTCAGGTGCGAGATGTCGTAGCACTCGAACTCGAAGCGGGTGCCGTTCTGGTTGCCGATGCCCAGGATGGTCTCGATGTCCTGGAAGGTGTTCTTGAAGACGAGGTCGCGGCTCTTTTCGAGCCCTTCGCGCTCCCAGTCGTGGCCGAACTCGGTGAAGCGGTCCAGCATCGGGTACAGCCCGAAGTTCATCGAGCCCATGTTGAGTGAGGCAAGCTCCGGTTTGAACAGGGCCGCCGGCTGCATCCGCTCCTCGACGCTCATGTGCGGCGAGCCGCCCGTGGTGATGTTGATGACGGCGTCGGTGTTGCGCTTGAGCTTGTCCAGGATCGGGGCGAAGTGCTCCGGGTCCTGGGAGGGGCGGCCGTCCTTGGGGTCGCGGGCGTGCATGTGCACGATCGCGGCGCCTGCCTCGGCGGCGCCGATCGCGGCGTCGGCGATCTCGTCGGGGGAGACGGGCAGGTGCGGGGACATGGACGGGGTGTGGATGGCGCCGGTGACGGCGCTGGTGATGATGACCTTGCGGGCAGCAGCCATGGGAATGTCTCCTTGGTGGGGCAGGGTGAGTGCGGGGCGCGGCGGCCGCTTGGGGCGGACCGGATCCCCGGGCAGTTCAGTTCAGGTCAGTAGAGTTTTTCGGTGTTGCCGTCCACGGCGAGAGCCTGGCCGTTGACGTTGCGGGCCATGTCGCTGGCCACGAAGACGGCCATGTTCGCGATGTCCTCGGCCTCGATCAGGCGGCCCAGCGAGGACTGGTTGTGATACAGCGCGGACACCTCGTCGGCCGGCAGCGCCAGCATCCGGGCCTTGGCGGCGATGACGGAGTCGATGCGGGGGCCGTTGACGGCGCCGGGGCAGATGGCGTTGACGCGGATGCCGTCCGGGCCGAGTTCGATCGCGAGGGTCTTGGTCAGCCCGACGACGGCCCATTTCGACGCCGAATAGGCGCTGCGGCCCGCCATGCCCAGCCGCCCGGCGGCCGAGGACAGGTTCACGATAGAGGCGCCGCTGCCCGCGCGCAGCAGGGGCAGGGCGTGCTTGATGCAGAAGAACTGGCCATGGATGTTGACGTCGAAGGTTGCCTTCCACGCCCCGGCGTCGAGGGATTCCAGGGGCCCGGTGGGCCCGGCGATGCCGGCGTTGTTGACGAGGACGTCGAGGCCGCCCATTTCGTCCCGGACGGTGTCCATGAGTTCGCGGACCTGGCCCTCGTCCGAGACGTCGCTGACCGCGGCGAGGAGCCCGTTGACGCGGGCCTTGTCGACGGCGTCGGGGTCGATGTCGGTGACGAAGACGGTGGCGCCGAGTTCCCGGAACTTGCTGGCGATGGCCAGGCCGATGCCGTTGGCTCCGGCGGTGACGAGAACGCGCTTGGCGGTGAAATCCATGAGTAGTCCTTGCAGTGGGCTGGCGTGCGGACCCGTTCCGAATGCGCGGCGGGGGCGCATTCGGAACGGGCGGTGGGAGCAGTGGGTCAGTGGGCGGCCGGGACAAGCGCGGGCTTCTCCGCGCCGCGCTTGAGCAGCAGGGACAGCAGCGCGCCGATGACGCACATGCCCACGATGAACCACAGGCCGGAGAGCTTGGAGCCGGTGGCGTCCTGCATGAAGCCCATGACGTAGGGGCCCAGGAAGCCGCCGCAGAGTCCGATGGTGTTGACGAAGGCGATGCCGCCGGCGAGGGCGGCGCCGCTGAGGCGGGTGGCCGGGTAGGTGAAGAGGATCGGCTGCAGGGCGAAGAAATTGAAGGCGGCGAGGCAGAAGCCGATCATGCCCAGCAGCGGCCCGCCGACGGCGCCGAGGGCGAAGCCGGCGACGATCCCGGTCATGGTGCCGGTGACCAGCATCCGGGAACGGCGGCCGTCGGTGGCGAAGCGGGGGACCAGCAGGGCGCCGGCGGCGGAGAAGATCCAGGGGATGGCCGTCAGCAGGCCAATCTGGAGCGGGCTGAGCTTGCCGTAGGTGCCGATGATAGAGGGCAGGAAGTAGGACAGGGCGTAGACGGCGATCTGGTGGGTGAAGTAGACGCCGACGACGAGGAGAATCTGCTTGTCCTTCAGGACATCCCGGAGCCGGTGGTTGCCGGAGGCCGCGGCGCCGGCGGTCTCCTCGGCGGCGATGCGGGCCTCGAGATCGGCGGCTTCCTCGGCGGTGAGGAACGTCGCCATGCTGGGGCGGTCCGGGAGCTTCTTCCAGACGACGTAGGCGAGGACGCAGGCCGGAAGCCCTTCGACGAGGAACATCCACTGCCAGCCGTGCAGGCCGCCGAGCCCGTCAAGGGTCAGCAGCAGCCCGCCCAGCGGGGCCCCGACAATGTTGGCGATGGAGACGCCGAGCAGGAACATTCCGTTGGCCTTGGCGCGGTCCTTGACCACGAACCACTGCGTCAGGAAGTACATGACGCCCGGGAAGAGTCCGGCCTCGGCCACGCCGAGCAGCATCCGCATGATGTAGAAGGACCATTCGCCCTGGACGAAGGCCATGCCGGCGGAGATGATGCCCCAGGTGATCATGATCCGCATGATCCAGAACCGGGCGCCGACCTTGTGCATGATCAGGTTGGACGGGATTTCGGACAGGGCGTAGGTCAGGAAGAACAGCCCGGCGCCGATGCCGTACGCGGTGGCCGAGATGCCGAGATCGATCTCCAGCCGGTCCTTGGCCATACCGATGTTGGTGCGGTCCAGGAAGGCCATGATGTAGGCGCCGATCAGCAGCGGCATGACGCGGCGTAAGATCACGCCGTTGATTTCCTGCGGTGTGCGCATCTTCTTTGTTGCGGATACAACTGACATGGGGCGGGGTCCTTGGCTCGTTGGCGGGATAGGTGGTCAGGTCGGGCATGCGGAAAACGGCAAACGGGAGGTAATCGGGCGCGGCGGGGCGCGCGGCGCATGGCTCGTCAGGGTCTCGGGGATGTGTAGGGCCGGCCGCGGACGGGCCGGCGTGCGTGGGGCGCCTGGCCTCAGCTGTCCGGGGGCGTGCAGCCGCACGTCCGCCCGACATGCAGGCGGTGCCGGCACACTTTCGAGGTGTAGGTGGCGGACGGGGAATCGATGCGTTTGAGCAGCATGGCGAACGCCTCGTTGGCCATTTCCTGCTGCGGTTGGACAATGCTGGTCAGGTTGATCAGCCCGGAGCGGCTGTGCGGCAGCCCGTCACAGCCGGCGACGGCGACGTCGTCCGGGATGCGCAGGCCGCGGGACAAGGCGTATTCCATGACGCCGATGGCAAGCTCGTCGCTGCCGCACACCACGGCCTGCGGCGGCGTTCCGGCGGAGAAGAGCCGCTCCGCCGCCAGCCGGCCGCCCTCATTGTTGACCCTGGTGCTGATCTTCCGGTCGCCGCTGATCGTGATGCCCGCCGCGGCGGCGGTGCGGACAAACGCCTGCTCGCGGGCCAGGGAGGCCGTTGAGAACCGGGGGCCGATCACGGTGGCGATTTCCGTGAAGCCGTGGCTGAGCATGTGCTGCATCAGCGTGGTGGCTGCGGCGTCGTCGTCGATCCCGACGAAATCCGAATCGAGGAAGTCTGCCCGGCGGGACAGGCACACGTAGGGGATCCGGGCCGCCCTCAGGGTGCGGAGCGCGGTGGCGTCGTCCCGGAGTGAGGCGGCCAGGATGATGCCATCAACGTTGCGGTGCGCGAGCGTCGAGGTGACCTGGGCGAGCACCTCCGGATCGTCCTGGGTGGTGGCGACGAACACTTCGTAGCCGGACTCCGCCGCGGCCGTAATGACCCCCTGCGCCCAGCGTGGAAACATCGGATTGATGATGTTCGGCAGGATCAGCCCGATGACCCGGGTCCGCTGCGGGTCGGTTGACTGCGACGGCTTACGGGGCCTGAAGCCGAGCTCGTTCGCCACGTGGATGATGTGGCGCCGGGTCTCCGGCGAGACGCCGCCCTTGCCGTTGAGGACGTAGGAGACCGCAGCCGAGGAGACCCCTGCGGCCCGGGCCACGGCGGCGGCCGAAACCGGCGGCACGGGGCCGTCCACGGTGGCGCTTGTGGCGTGTTCGTGCATGACCGGCCCTCCTTCGCGTCGGTTCGTTTTGCTGTGACCCCAGTTACAGTAAGGAGCCCGCCGATCGTTAAGCAACGTTAAGTCATTCACGCGGGCCGCGCGGGCTGATGTCCGCCGGACATGCTCATTGCTGACGCCTCGGGCCGCGGGACATGTCCAGCCTTGGGCCTGGGCATGGGCCAGGGCGCGGGGCATGCTCATTGATGGCCTCGAACCGAAGGGGCATGCTCATTGTTCGAGTCCGGGCCGAGGGGACATGTCCAGTCTTGGTCCCGGGCGCTGGGCATAGTGGCATTATGTCCACTCCTCGGGCGCAGGGGAGGGCATGTCCCGCAGGGGGGTGCCCGAGGGTGCGGGCGGTCGGCCTCTAGACAGGCGTTTCGCTGTCGGCAAACATGGAGCCAGCCTCCCTCATATTAAAGTTGAGCGATGTAGACTCAACTTTGACATCAAGACCATTCCGGAAGGAGCCCTCGTTGGACGCCAAATTCACCACCAAGAGCCAGGAGGCCCTCGCTGCGGCGGCCATGAACGCCTCGACCGCGGGCAATCCGCAGCTCGAGCCCGCTCACCTGCTCAAGGCGCTCATGGACCAGCGCGAGGGTGTCGCCGTCGCGCTCCTCCGCGCCACCGGGACGGACCCTGATTCCGTCAGCGTCCAGGCCAGCAGTGCCATCAAGGCCCTTCCGTCCACTTCCGGCAGCTCCGTGCAGCAGCCGCAGTTGTCCCGCACCGCCCTGCAGGCCATCAAGAACGCACAGAACGAGGCCGAGCGGCTTGGCGATTCCTTCGTCTCCACCGAGCACCTGCTGCTGGGGCTCGCGTCCGGAAGCGACGCCGTCGGCAAGCTGATGCGCGACTCCGGGGCCTCGCACGAGGCGCTGCTCGCCGCCCTGCCGGGTGTCCGCGGCGACCGCAAGGTGGACAATGCCGACCCCGAAAACACGTTCCAGGCGCTGGAGAAGTACGGCACCGACCTCACCGCGGTCGCCCGCTCGGGCAAGCTGGACCCGGTGATTGGCCGCGACGCCGAGATCCGCCGCATCATCCAGGTGCTGAGCCGCCGGACCAAGAACAACCCCGTGATCATCGGCGAACCCGGCGTCGGCAAGACCGCCGTCGTCGAAGGACTTGCCCAGCGGATCGTGGCGGGCGACGTCCCCGAGAGCCTGCGCGGCAAGACCCTGATTGCCCTGGACCTCGCCTCGATGGTGGCCGGGGCAAAGTACCGCGGTGAATTCGAGGAGCGGCTCAAGGCCGTCCTGGAGGAAATCAAGGGCTCCGAGGGGCAGATCGTCACGTTCATCGACGAGCTCCACACCGTGGTCGGGGCGGGCGCCACCGGCGACAGCTCCATGGACGCCGGCAACATGCTCAAGCCCATGCTGGCCCGCGGCGAGCTGCGGCTGATCGGTGCGACCACGCTGGATGAGTACCGCGAGAACATCGAAAAGGACCCGGCCCTGGAGCGTCGGTTCCAGCAGGTCTACGTCGGCGAGCCGAGCGTGGAGGACACCATCGGCATTCTGCGCGGCCTCAAGGAACGCTACGAGGCCCACCACAAGGTCTCCATCTCCGATTCCGCCCTCGTGGCTGCCGCCACCCTCTCCAACCGCTACATCTCGGGCCGGCAGCTGCCGGACAAGGCGATCGACCTTGTGGACGAGGCCGCGTCGAGGTTGCGGATGGAGATCGACTCCGCGCCGGAGGAGATCGACCAGCTGCGCCGCCAGGTGGACCGGCTGACCATGGAGGAACTGGCCTTGGCCGGCGAGGCCGATCCCGCCTCCGTGGAACGGCTTGCGGCCCTGCGCGCGGACATGGCGGACAAGAAGGAAGAGCTCGCGGCCCTGAACGCCCGCTGGGAGGCCGAAAAGGCCGGCCTGAACCGGGCGGGAGACCTGCGCGCCAAGCTCGACGAGCTGCGGTCCACGGAGGAAAAGGCCGAGCGCGAGGGCGACCTCGAGACGGCGTCCAGAATCCTCTATGGCGAGATCCCGGCCCTGGAGCGTGAACTCAAAGCCGCCGCCGAGGCCGAAGCGGCCGTGTCCGACAAATCCGGGCAGATGGTGGCCGACGAGGTCACCGCGGACGACATCGCCGAGGTGATTTCGGCCTGGACCGGCATCCCGGCGGGACGCATGCTGCAGGGCGAAAGCCAGAAGCTGCTGAACATGGAACACGTCCTGGGGGAGCGGCTGATCGGCCAGACCAAGGCCGTTGCCGCGGTCTCCGACGCCGTGCGCCGCGCCCGCGCCGGGATCAGCGACCCCAACCGGCCCACCGGCTCCTTCCTGTTCCTCGGCCCCACCGGCGTCGGCAAGACCGAGCTCGCGAAGTCCCTTGCCGACTTCCTGTTCGACGACGAGCGCGCGATGGTGCGGATCGACATGTCCGAATACTCGGAGAAGCATTCCGTGGCCCGCCTTGTCGGGGCGCCTCCCGGGTACGTCGGCTATGAGGAGGGCGGCCAGCTGACCGAGGCCGTCCGCCGGCGCCCGTACTCGGTGCTGCTGCTCGATGAAGTGGAAAAGGCCCACCCGGAGGTCTTCGACATCCTCCTGCAGGTGCTCGACGACGGCCGCCTCACCGACGGTCAGGGCCGCACCGTGGACTTCCGAAACGTGATCCTGGTGCTCACCTCGAACCTGGGCAGCCAGTTCCTGGTGGACCCCAATCTTGATGCCGCCGCCAAGAAGGATGCCGTCATGGCGACCGTGCATGCCTCCTTCAAGCCGGAGTTCCTGAACCGGCTCGATGAGGTGGTGCTGTTCGACCCGCTGAGCGTGGAGGAGCTGTCCCGGATCGTGGAGCTGCAGGTCAAGGAGCTGGGCGAGCGGCTCAAGGGCCGCCGGCTCAATCTCGAGGTGACCGAGGGCGCCCGCGCCTGGCTTGCCGTCACGGGCTTCGATCCCGCGTACGGCGCGCGTCCGCTGCGCCGGCTGGTGCAAAGCGAGATCGGCGACCGGCTGGCACGGGCCATCCTGGCCGGCGAGATCTCCGACGGTGACACGGTTGTGGTGGACACCGCGCCGAACCTGATGGAACTCACCATGGGCGGCCCCGAGGCCACGGACCGGCGCGACGGCGCCGCGTCCACCGGCAGCGGGCTCTCAGTCAGGCGCAAGGAGTAGCCGCCGGACCGGGTGCGCTCAGTGCCACCGGCAGCCCGGGTCCCGTCCCGGCTGCCGGTGGCACTGAGCACCCTGCCGGTGGGCCAAAGCCGCACACCTTGCCAGTGCACTTAGCCGGGCAAGACTAGGGCAGCAGGGACTCTTTGATGACGTTTCCGGTGTTCGTCACGGCGTAGCAGTCGACCCGTCGGTCGCCCATGTCCCAGCTGCGCGGGCTCGGATAGGCCAGCTTGTAGCTCAGGTCGTAGTCGCCGGCCTTAGGCGTGAGCGGAGCCGTCTTGCAGGCATCGCGTGCTTTCTGCTTGAGCTGGTCCCGGCCGGGGTACGAGTCATTTGACCCGTATTTTTCCACGGCAACCAGCTGCGCCGAGTGGCCGGTGGCGCAATCCACGACCGTGGACTGTTGCGCATCCGGGTCGAAGTCCTGGAAGCAGTCCCGCAACTGGAAGTCCAGGGGGCTGACGCCTTCCAGCGGCAACGCTCCGCGGCTGGCCGGGGCGGACGCCGCCGAAGCTGCGGGGGCCGGGCTGTCGTTTTCCGCGGAGGCCTGGCCGCTGCCGGCAAATGCGGTCACAGCCCACCAGACCAGCAGCGCCAGCACCACCAGGACGGCCGCGGCCGCGGCGAGCCGCTTCGGCCCCTGCCGGCGGATCCGGCGGACCAAGGGGCGTGCCCGCCGTGAGAGAGCTTTCCTCGTGCGTGAGAGCGCTTTCTGGGTGCCGGCGAACGTGGTCCCGGCAAGCGCCGGGCGCGCGCGTTTAGCCGCTGCGGGTCCCGCCGGGGGATTCGTGCGCCGCGCAGGATCGGCTGTAATGACGGGCAGGGCGGACGTCGGCGGCCTCGAGGGCGGCGGCGGGATGGACCCGGCGTCGTTCCTTGGATTCTCTTCAGTCACTGAGAAATTCACCACTTCCGTGCGTCTTTGCCGGGGCTGGAGGCCCGGCGCAGCGGCCCTTTTCTGGGCGCACATCACGAAACTCTATCGAAGATGCGCGGCACCGCGCATGCGCCGGTGGCTTCGGCCACCGTTGCGGGACGCGCCACACTGTCCACAGGGGGCGGGCCGGCGAGCAGTTGGCGCCGAAAGCATGTAATCTAGGTGTACGACAAATTGACCAAACATTCCGGGGCCTCACCGATCGCCAAAAGGTGACCACCTCCGGTCCAAGTACAAAAGGGGGTCACGCCATGGGGCGCGGCCGTCAAAAGGCAAAAGCTACCAAGCAGGCTCGGGACATCAAGTACTACTCCCCGAACACTGACTATTCGGCCCTTCAGCGCGAGCTCACGGGCCCGGGAAGTCGTGCCACGAGCCACTTCGCGGATGACCCGGTCGAACCGGATTATTCAGCGTATGTGGATAAGTACGCGGACGATGTGGAAGACGACGACGACGAGGTTGATTCCCGTCGCATAGGTTAGTCGACGCTTCCTTCCGGTAGTTCTCTCCGGGGGATCCTTCCGGCACCGCGGTGCCAGCCAAAGATTTTCGGGCCGCCGGCCACACCTGTAACAAGTGTGACCGGCGGCCTTTCTTGTGCCCGCAGCGTTCCCTTTCCGCAGCCGGCCGCCTGGCCCTGCTTCGCCGCGGAGATGCCGGCGCAGTTGTCACCGGCGGGGCGGCGGGCTACGTTGTTCGTGCCGGATTTTCCCGGAGGTGCCACCGATGCCCGGAAGGACTGCCATGACCATGCGCAAAGGATTTGCCGAGGGCGAGCTCTGCTGGACGGACCTCCAGACCCGTGACGTGGAGGCGGCGAAGGCCTTTTACGCGGGGGTTTTCGGCTGGCGGTATGAAGACCTGCCCACCCCGGACGGACGCAGCTACGCGAAAGCCTTCCTGGGCGACGACCTGGTTACCGTGCTCGCGCCGCAGAACCCCCAGCAGGAAGCCGCGGCCGAACCGGGCCGGTGGAACGTGTACTTCGCGGTCGACGACGCCCGGAACCTGGCCGCCGAACTGGCCCATTCCCCCGGGCGCCTTGAATTCGGCCCCGAGGAGATCGGTGACACCGGCGTGATGGTCTTCTTCGCCCCGCCCGGCGGCGGAACCACCGGTGCCTGGCAGGCCGGCAGCCACGTCGGAGCCGGCCGGAGCCAGGAGGTGGGCACCCTGGCATGGGCTGAGCTGCTCACCCCCGAGCCGCAGGCCGCCGTCGGCTTCTTCCAACAGCTTTTCGGGCACGACGTGACCGAATACCCCCAGGACGACGGCGGCACCTACACCACGCTCATGGTGGGCGGCACCGAGGTGGCCGGCATCGCCCGGGTCCCCGGCGACGCGCAGGACACCCTCGAGCCGGGATGGCAGGTCTACTTCGGTGTCTCCGACGTCGCGGCGGCGGTGCAAGCTGCGGTGGCCGCGGGCGGCGTCGTGCTGATCGAACCGGACGAGGTCGAGGAAGCAGGCACCATCGCCACCCTCAAGGACCCGCAGGGCGGCGTCTTCAGCCTGCTGGAGGTCTAGGGCCGCGGCTTAAACCCATCGAGTGCTCCCCAACTGCCGTTTTAAGCGTTCAAAACGGCGGTTACGGAGCACTCGACGGCGGGTCGGGCCCGTTTAGGCGTAGGCGTTGACCAGCCGGACAGCGCCGCCGTCGACGCCCTTGGCGCCCTGGACGTAGTCCGGGCCGGTCTTGAGGACCGCATCCGAGTTCTGCTCGACGGTGCCCATGATCCAGGACGGCAGGCCGCGGTCGTTGAGCCGGTTCACGGCGGCGTCGGCAGCCTCCGGCGAAACAATGGCGACCATGCCCACGCCCAGGTTCAGGGTGCGCTCGAGGTCGGCCAGCGGGACGTTGCCGAGTTCGGAAACCAGCTTGAAGATGGCCGGGAGTTCCCAGGTGGAGCGGTCCACGGTGGCCAGCAGGCCCTGCGGGAGGACGCGGGCGAGGTTGGCGGCGAGGCCGCCGCCGGTCACGTGGCTGAAGCCGTGGACGGCCTTGCCGCCCGCGGAGCCGTTCACGGGGAAGGTGCGGGCGAGGTCCAGGCAGTCCGCGGCGTAGACGCGGGTGGGCTCGAGGAGCTCCTCGCCCAGGGTGCGGCCGAGCTCGGAGACCTGGCGGTCCAGGGCCCAGCCGGCGTGGTTGATGACGCGGCGGACCAGGGAGTAGCCGTTGGAATGCAGGCCGGAGGAGGCCATGCCGATCACCACGTCGCCGGCGCGGACCCGGTCCGGGCCGAGCAGCGCCTCGGCCTCTACCACGCCGGTGGCGGCGCCGGCGACGTCGTACTCGTGTTCACCGAGCAGGCCGGGGTGTTCGGCGGTTTCGCCGCCCACCAGGGCGGTGCCGGCGACCGAGCAGGCGGCCGCGATGCCGCGGACGATGTCGGCGATGCGCTCCGGGACAACCTTGCCGCAGGCGATGTAGTCGGTCATGTACAGGGGCTCGGCGCCCACGACGACGATGTCGTCCACCACCATGCCGACGAGGTCGTAGCCGATGGTGTCGTGGATGTCCATGGCCTGGGCGATTGCCACCTTGGTGCCGACGCCGTCGGTGGAGGTGGCCAGCAGCGGGCGCTTGTAGGTCAGCAGCCGGGAGACGTCGTAGAGGCCCGCGAACCCGCCGACGCCGCCGATCACCGAGGCGTTGTGGGTTGCCTTGACGGCGTCCTTCATGAGTTCGACGGCGCGGTCTCCCGCTTCGACGTCGACGCCGGCGGAGGCGTAGGTGATGCCGGCGTTCTGGGCGGCGTTCATGTCAGCGGCCGGGGAGGCGGAAGTCATACTGGCTCTTTCTTGTCGGCTGTGTTGACGCGGTCGGCATCGGTGAGCAGTTCTTCGAATTCGGAGTCCGGCCCCGGATCGCAGCCGGTGGCGCCGGCCTTCTCGGCCGGATCGTCGGCGATGGAGGTGCCGGGTTCGGCGTCGGACGCCGCCGCGGAACCAGACGCGCCGGAGGGCGCTGCTGCGGAATCAGATGCGCCGGAGGGCGCCGCGGACGCGGCCGCGCCGGCGGCGGGCGCGAGGCCGCCGAGGTCGGTGCGCTCAAGCAGGTTCTTGCCGAGCTTGTCCGCGCCGGGCAGCTCGATCGGGTACTTGCCGGTGAAGCATGCCGTGCAGAGACGCTCGCGCGGCTGCCGGGTGGCGTCGATCATGCCGTCTTCGGAAATGTAGGCGAGCGAGTCGGCGCCGATGGCCTGGGTAATTTCATCGATGGTGGCGCCGTTGGCGATCAGTTCCGCCCGGGAGGCGAAGTCGATGCCGTAGAAGCAGGGCCACTTGACCGGCGGGGAGGAAATCTTGATGTGGACGCTCGCGGCGCCCGCTTCCCGGAGCATCCGCACGATGGCGCGCTGGGTGTTGCCGCGGACGATCGAGTCATCCACCACCACAACACGCTTGCCGCGGATCACGGATTCGAGGGCGTTCAGCTTGAGCCGGATGCCGAGCTGGCGCAGTGTCTGCGAGGGCTGGATGAACGTGCGGCCCACGTACGAGTTCTTGACGAAGCCGTGCGCGAACGGGATACCGGATTCTTCGGCGTAGCCCACCGCCGCGGGAGTGCCGGATTCCGGCACCGGGATGACGATGTCCGCTTCCTGGGTGTTTTCGCGGGCCAGCTGGCGGCCCATTTCCACGCGGGATTCGTACACCGAGCGGCCCGCAATGGAGGCGTCCGGGCGGGCGAGGTAGACGTATTCGAACACACAGCCGGCCGGCGTCGCCTCGGCGAAGCGCTGCGAACGGACGCCGTCCTCGTCGATCGCGATGAACTCGCCGGGTTCGATTTCGCGGATGAAACTGGCGCCGACGGTGGCGAGGGCGGACTGCTCGGAGGCAACCACCCAGCCGCGTTCGAGCCGGCCCAGGCACAGCGGGCGGATCCCGTAGGTGTCCCGGGCCGCGTAGAGGGTGCCCTCATCCATGAAGACGAAGCAGAAGCCGCCCTTGATCTTGGGCAGCAGCTCCATGGCCGTCTGCTCCAGGGACTTGCCCTCTTCGCCCTCCAGGAGCGCGGTCACCAGGGCGGTGTCCGAGGTGTTGCCCTGCTTCATCTCGCCGCTGAGGTTTCCGCCGTTGCGGTCCTCGATCATCGCCTTGAGCTCGGCCGTGTTGGTCAGGTTGCCGTTGTGGGCCAGGGCCACGGTCCCCGTGGCGGTCGCGCCCAGGGTGGGCTGGGCGTTGGCCCAGTGGCTGGCGCCAGTAGTGGAATAGCGGCAGTGGCCGACGGCCAGGTGCCCGGTCAGGGTGTTCAGCGTGGTCTCGTCGAAGACCTGGGAAACGAGCCCCATGTCCTTGTAGACGTTGATCCGCTTGCCGTCGCTGGTTGCTATGCCAGCCGACTCCTGACCGCGGTGCTGCAATGCATACAGCCCGTAGTAGGTGAGTTTTGCTACTTCTTCACCGGGTGCCCAGACCCCGAAGACGCCGCATGCGTCCTGAGGGCCTTTTTCGCCTGGGAGAAGATCATGAGAAAGTTTTCCATCGCCGCGTGCCACTGGTCGATTATCTCACGATGTGCGCTAAGACTTTTCCGGTGGCCGGTTTATGACCTGACGCCCTCAGGCGCGGTTCCCGTCATCGTCCGCGTCGTCGTCCGCGTCCGGTGCGGATTCGACGACGGCGTGCTCGGCGCGGCGGACGCTCCGCCGGTCCAGAACCAGGGCGGTCGCGGCACCCAGGATGACGCCGCCGGCCGCGCAGAGAATCATGAAGAAGCCGAAGACCGAGGAGCGGTCGAAGCTCGCGTCACCGGGAAGGGCGTAGGCGATTATGGCCGCGACGGCCACGCCCAGGAGCCCGCCCAGGATCAGGAAGGGCACATATTTCGGCGCCCGCCGGACGGTGACCTCGCGGCGCTCCGGAACGCTGCCCTGGGCACTGCCCTGAACACTGCCCGGGGCCGGTTCCCGCTGGGGGTCGTTGCCTGCTGTGCCGGGGGTTTCGTGGGGAGACATGCCGTTAAGCCTACTGCCCTTCGACTCATTGCCGGGGACCGCTTCCCGGAGCAGACTAGGGCTAGGTACAGACCAGCTAAGGAACCGCCAATGTTAGCCTCAGCCGACCGTATTCGTGAGGAGCAGCGCTTGCTCTGGGATGAGTTCTCGTCGGGCTGGAAGAAATGGGACGCTGAACTGCTCGGCTGGCAGGCCCCGTTCGGCGACGCCCTCCTCAAGGAGCTCCGTCTCCGCCCCGACTCAGAGGTGCTGGACGTCGCGGCAGGCACGGGGGAGCCTGGCCTCAACGTGGCCGCGCAGGTGCCGGATGGCCGCGTGGTCCTGACTGACATTTCGGCCGGGATGCTCCGCGTGGCCGAAGAGAAGGCAGCGGCCCGGCGCCTGAACAACCTGGACTTTCAAGTGTGCGATTCGGCCGCCCTGCCGTTCCGCGACAAAACGTTCGACGCCGTCTATAGCCACTTCGGGTTGATGTTCTTCCCGGTGATGTCCGCGGCCATGGCAGAGATGGCGCGCACCGCCAGGCCGGGCGCCCGGGTGGGCGCCGTCGTCTGGGGACGCGCGGCGGCAAACCCCTGGGCCAGCCTGATCCTGGGCACGATTGCCCGGCACCGGGAACTGCCCATTCCGCCCGCGGAGACTCCCGGGCTGTTCCGCTGCGCACCAACCGGGTTCATGACCCGCATGTTCAAGGAGGCCGGCCTGGCGGAGGTGGCCGAGCACCAGGTCAGCACCGACCTGGTGCACGAATCCCCGGAGAGCTATTGGGAGTTCATGACGGACATCGCGACCACCGTGGCGATGGGGCTGGCCAAGGCGGACGCGGACTCGCGGGCCCTGATCCGCTCGGATGTGTTCGCGCTGCTGGGCCGCTACGAGCACGACGGCGCGATCCGGCTCCGGTCCACCGCTACCGTGGTGGCGGGGACCAAGGTGTAGCCAGGCGGGCGGGCCCGGACTGTTTTCGCGGCGTTTTCGGACCGCGGCGCCGTGTTCGGACTCTCCGGCGGAGCCGGACGCAGGATCAGCAAACTGCAGGGCGGTCCGGATCCGCCGGGCCGCGGCTGCCGTGTAGTTGCCGCCGATGCCGGCTTCGAGTTCCCCGCGGCTGAGCGGTGCCAGGTTGTCCGACCGCGGCCCCAGGACATGGTCGAATACTGTGACCCCCTGCTCAAACGATTCGAAGGCGGCCAGGTCCAGTGCTGTCCGGACCCGGCCCGTGACCAGGAGCCCGTGACGTTCCTCGATCCGCGCCGAGCCCAAATCGACGAGATGCCGGCGGACCCCGGCGCGCGAGCGCCCGCCGCCGCCGTCGGACGTGCAGGCGTGCACCAGATGGCGGTGTCCGAGCACCGGCATGTCCCACAGCACAGCGGAGGACTGGCGGCAGAAGACGGTCCGGCTCCGCAGCGTGGAAGCCGCCGCCCGGATGAGGACCGGATACCTGTCCCACGGCGGCAGCGCTTCCCACTCCTGCGCCCGGACGTAGACGCCCTGCCTGATGCGCCGGAGCTGTCCGGACTTCGCCTGCCGTGCAAGGCCCCGCGCGTCCTGGCCGAGGCGCGCGAGGTCGCTGCTGAGAATCAGTGGGGGTAGGTCCATGCCCCATGGTGGCCCGCGTTGCCGGGGCCGGACAACCATGGGCGGGGCGGATGTGGAGAACTATTCCGCGGCGGTTTCGGACCGGCGCGCAGCTATGGGACCCGCGCGCCGCGGATCCGCGCTGCATCTGTCCGATTCCGCCGCGGCGGTCCGAAACCGGTCCGAAACCGCCGCGACCGCCGCGAAAACGCCGCGGCGACGCTGCGGAGGGAGTACGCCGTTAGACGCCCAGTGCTTCCTTCAGCGACGCCACGTGGCCCTGGGCCTTGACCTGGTACTGTGCCAGCTTCACCTTGCCCTCAGGGTCCAGCACCACGGTGGAGCGGACGATGCCCTCCGTGACCTCGCCATGGATCAGCTTCTCGCCCCACGCGCCGTAGGCGAGGGCCACCGCGTGGTCCTCGTCGGCCAGGAGCGGGAAGGTCAGGGCGAAGTCGCCGGTGAAATGGGCCAGGGCCTCGGGGGCGTCGGGGGAGATGCCCAGGACCTCGTAGCCGGAGCCCTGCAGGGACGCGAGATTGTCGCGGAAGTCGCAGGCCTCCGTGGTGCAGCCGGGGGTTGCCGCCTGCGGGTAGAAGTACACAATGACGTTCTTGCCGCGGTAGTCGGCCAAGGCAACCTTGTTGCCTTCGGCGTCCGGCAGGGTGAAATCCGGGGCTGGGGTGCCGGGCTGAAGCTTGACGGTCATGTTTGCGCTCATGATGTTCCTTCGGGGAGTGGACAACTGTCTGTGATGCACAACATCGTGTGCCGAGGCTGTATTCCGCCGCATTCCGCCGCCTGGGCCCGGGCAGCACCCGTCCGCGGCGGCCTGGGGGACCCGCCGGCCTGACAGCTTTTTCATAGCTCGGGCATAGCTGCCGTGGCTAGCTTGGAGCCATTATGGAACAGCAAACTCCACGGCAGCGGCGACTCGGATCCCGGCGCACGGCCACCACCGGACGGCAGCCAACGCCGGGCCGGGTCCGGGCCATGACCCTGGCGGCCGGTGCCGCAGTACTGGCGGTCGTGCTGGCCGCCGGCATCTATTCCTCAGCGGAAGCCCGCTCGACGGCGGCGAATCTCCAGCCGGCGAATCTCACGGCGGAGAATCTCACGGCGGCGTCGGCCGCCCCGTCGGCCGCGACGACGGCGGAGGCCAGCGCGTCGCCGTCGGCCAGTCTCGATGCGGCGGCCCCGGCATCCGCCCCGGCGCCCGGAACGGTGGACGAGGCACTGGATGCGCGCATCAAGGCCATTCTCGATGCCAACAGCCAGTACCAGATCGGCGTGGCGCTGGTCGACGTCTCCCGGGACTCCGGCTCCGCGGACGTCCACGAATACGGGGTCCGGGAGGAGTTCGTGGCGGCGAGCACCGCCAAAGTGCTGGCCGCGGCGGCCTACTACCATCTGGTCGAAACCGGGGCGGCCAGCCTCGATGACCCGTTGGGGAACTACACCGCCGGCTTCCAGCTCCGGGAGATGATCCAGCAGAGCGACAACGACTCGTGGTCCCTGATCATGGATGCCGTGGGCCACGAGCAGCTGACGGAGTACGCGGCATCGCTGGGCGTGAGCTATGACCCGGAAATCAATACGCTGACCCCGGCGGAAATGGCGACGATCCTGGCGGGGGTCTACTCCGGGACGCTCCTGACGGCCGGGGACACCGCCCAGTTGTTGTCATACATGCAGGACACCAACTACGAAACGCTCATTCCCGCCGCCGTTCCGGAAGGGATCACGGTCTTTCACAAGTACGGGCTCCTGGACGACGAACTGCACGACGCTGCCGTCCTCGCGCAGGGCAACACCGCGTACGCGCTGGTCATCTACACCAAGGGCCAGGACTTGGGTGACGTCCCGGAACGCACCGAGGTGATCCATCAGCTGACGCAGGCCGTGGCGGTCGCCCTCTTCTAGCGCGGCGTTATCCGAAGACTGCGGCGGAACCGGACCGCCGCACCGCGGATCCGCGGCGCCTTCGTCCCGAAGCGGCGCAGAAAACCGAAGGCCGCGCGGAGCAGGCGCGGACTTGGCTCATACGCCGCGGCGGATCAGCTGGCCGGTCGGAGTCCGGCCGTCGATCAGGGTGCCGCGGAGGTAGGTCTGCCGGACGACGCCGGAAAGCGCCTTCCCGTCGTACGGGGTGATGGGGTTCTTGTGCCGGAGTTTGGAGGCGTCCACGACGTACCCCTCGTCCGGGGCAAACACGGAGAGGTCGGCGTCGTACCCCAGCGCCAGCTGGCCCTTGTTGCGCAGGCCGGCGAGCTGGGCCGGCTTGGCCGCCATCCACGAGAGAACCTGCCCCAGCGCGATGCCGCGGTGCCGGGCCTCGGTCCAGATCAGCGACAGGCCCAGCTGCAAGGAGGAGACGCCGCCCCAGGCCACGGCGAAGTCCCCGTTTTCCAGGTCCTTCAAATCCAGGGTGGACGGGGAGTGGTCCGAGACGATGCAGTCGATGGTGCCGTCCAGGAGCCCGGCCCACAGCAGTTCGCGGTTGGCGGCTTCGCGGATCGGCGGGCAACACTTGTAGGCCGTGGCGCCGTCCGGGATTTCCTCGGCCGTCAGCGTCAGGTAGTGCGGGCACGTCTCCACGGTGAGGCGGACGCCGTCGCGCTTGGCGGCGGCGATCATGGGCAGCGCGTCGGAAGATGACAGGTGCACGATGTGGGCGCGGGCGCCGGTCCGGCGGGCCCGTTCGATGACCTCGGCGATGGCCTTGTTCTCGGCCCCGCGCGGGCGGGACGCCAGAAACGTGGCGTAGCGGTCGCCCCCCGGTCGGGGCGCGTGATCGATCGTGTGGGAGTCCTCGGCGTGGACGATCATGAGCGAGTCGAAGGACTTGAGCTCGGCCATGTCCTCTTCCATCTCCTCCGCTGCCAGGTCCGGGAACTCGTCCACACCGGAGTGCAGCAGGAAGCACTTGAAGCCGAAGACGCCCTCGTCGTGCAGCGGACGCAGCTCATGCTTGTTGCCCGGAACGGCTCCGCCCCAGAAACCGACGTCCACGAACACCTGGCCCCCGGCCACCTCGCGCTTGAGTTTCAGGGCGGCCACCGTGGTGGTGGGCGGGATGCTGTTCAGCGGCATGTCGATGATCGTGGTGACGCCGCCGGCCGCTGCTGCCCGGGTGGCGGACGCGAAGCCCTCCCACTCGGTGCGGCCGGGCTCGTTGACGTGCACGTGGGTGTCCACCAGGCCCGGCAGGAGGGTTTCGTCGCCGCCGAGGGCGATGACTTCACGGCCGGACAGGCCGGTGCCCAGCGGCTCGATCGCGGCAATCACGCCGCCCTGGATGCCGATCTCCCGCGCGGCGACGCCGGCGGTGGTCAGCACCTGCCGGCCGCGGAAGACGACGTCGTAGGTGTCTTCAGGCACGGCCGGCCCAGCTGAACGCCATCTCCGCCGGTTCTTTGTATTCCAGGCCGATGTAGCCCTGGTAGCCGAGGGCGCGGCTGCGGGCGACCCATTCGCCGAGCGGAAGCTGCCCGGTTCCCGGGGCCCCGCGGCCGGGGTTGTCGGCGATCTGGATGTGGCCGAAGTCCCCGGCGTGCTTTTCGATGACGGCGGCGACGTCCTCGCCGTTCACGGCCAGGTGGTAGAAGTCGGCGAGGAACTTGATGTTCTCCGCGCCGGACTCCCGCCTGACCCGGGCGATGACGTCGAAGGCGTCCTGGGCCTTGAGCAGCGGGTAGCGTGGTGCGCCGCTGACCGATTCCAGGAGCACCGTGCCGCCGATACTGGCGACGCCGGCAGCCGCCGTCGCGAGGTTCTCGGCGCCAATGGCGTCCTGCCTCTGCGCGGATTCTCCGTCTATGCGGTTGCCGTAGAGGGCGTTGAAGGCCTTGCAGCCGAGGCGTTCACCGATCCCGGCGACGACGTCGATGTTGTCCCGGAATTCGGCGGAGCGTGCCGGCCAGGAGACCAGGCCGCGGTCGCCGCCGGGCATGTCGCCCGCGTTGAAGTTCAGGCCCGTGAGGTGCACGCCGGCGTCGGCGATGGCGTTCTCAAACCGGGAAACCTCGGCGTCGGTGGGGACGGAGGCCTCGAAGGGCCACCAGAATTCGACGGCGTCAAAACCGGCGGCCTTCGCCGCGGCCGGGCGTTCCAGGAGGGGGAGCTCCGTCAGGAGGATGGAGCAGTTCACGGTGTACGTCATTGCGGGTTTCTTCCGGTGAGGGCGGGAGCTGGATCCCGGTGGTTGGCGAGCCAAGGGGTGGTGCGCCGGGGCGGGGCTGGGCTGCTGGGCTCCCGGCGGAGGGCATCCCTACCGTTTCCTGGGGTCCTTCCGGGCCGCCAGGCCCACGAGCGCGCCGAGCGCCACGCCGATCAGCAAGCCAGTGAACGGCTTGTCGACGGTGGTGACCCCGATGGCGTAGCCGAGGGCCGCGCCAAGGAGCATTCCGATCCACAGGGATTCGTACCTCACAGCATCAGGCTAGCAAGGATCGCCCGTGCCACAAGTGCTCCCGGCTTCGGTCTCAGGTCAGGCGGATCTGGCGGTTGACGTCCTTGTACAGCAGGTACCGGAAATTGCCCGGACCGCCGGCGTAGCAGGCCTGTGGGCAGAAGGCGCGCAGCCACATGAAGTCGCCGGCCTCCACCTCCACCCAGTCGTCATTGAGCCGGTAGACGGCCTTGCCTTCCAGGACGAAGAGCCCGTGTTCCATGACATGGGTTTCCGCGAAGGGGATGGAGGCGCCGGGCCGGAAGGTGACGATGTTGACGTGCATGTCGTGGGCGAGGTCCTCCGGGTCCACGAAGCGGGTGGTGGCCCAGGCGCCGTCGGTGCCGGGCATGGCCCGCGGTTCGACGTCCTGGTCGCGGGTCACGAAGGATTTAGCCGTGTAGCCGGGCAGCGGCTCGTAGGCCTTCCGGATCCACTGGAAGCTGGCGATCTCCCCGGACTCGTTCGCCACGGACCATTGGGCCCCCGCGGCGAGGTACGCGTAGCCGCCCTCTCCGAGTTTGTGGACTTCCCCCTCTAGGGTCAGTGCCAGGGCGCCTTTGGTCAGGAAGATGACGCCTTCGACGCCGGCCTCCGGCTCGGGCTTTTCCGCGCCGCCGCCGGGCCCCACCTCGACAATCAGCTGCGCAAACGTCGTGGCGAAACCGGCGATGGGCCGGGCAATGATCCAGGCGCGGGTGTTGGTCCAGCCGGGCAGTCTGCTCGTGACGATGTCCCGGAGCGCGCCCTTCGGGATGACCGTGTAGGCCTCCTTGACCACGGCCCGGTCGGTCAGGAGCTGGGTCTGCGGCGGAAGCCCGCCCTCAGGGTAGAAGTACTTGCTCATGGGTGCGTTCCTTTGGCTGCGGGGGTGGAGGTGGCGGCCAGCCGAGGCCGGGCCAGGGCGCTGAGTTGGGGGAGCCCGACGCCGGCCAGCGCCAGGACTTCGTCGGCACCGACGGCGCCGCACTGGACGCCGCGCAGCAGGAAGGCCGCCAGGGCGCGGGCGGTGGCGGGTTCATCCAGAACGCCGCCGGCGGTTTGTTCCACGTAATCGCGGAGCCGGGCAGCGGCGGCGGGGAGCCCTTGCCGGTAGAAGGCGTAGGTCGCGGCGAACCGGCTGGGCAGCTGGGCGGGGTGGAGGTCCCAGCCCTGGTAGTAGCCGCGTTCCAGCGAGCGGCGGACCAGCCGGCCGTGGAGCTGCCAGGCCTGTTCCACGTTCCCTCCCACCGGGAGGATGTTGGTGGAGCCGTCGGAGAGCCGGATCCCGGTGCCTGCCGCGGCAAGCTGCATGACTTCTTTGGCGAAGTCCGCCACGGGATGTTCCATGGACTGGTATTCGGCGGAGATCTGCAGCGATGCCGAGTAGTCGTAGGTGCCGTAGTGCAGCCCGCTGATCCTGCCGGGCACCGCGTGCGGCAAGCGCGCCACCGGCGAGGTTCCGTCCGGACCCAGGATCAGCTGCGGCGTTTCCACCTGCACCTCGAAGCGGAGCCTGCCGGCGGGAAGCGCGTGGACTTCCTCGAGGCGGGACACGGCGAAGGCCATGGCCTCCACCTGCGCCACCGTGGTGACCTTGGGCAGGGTGAGGATGAGCCCGTCCGGGAGTTCGCCGGCCGCGGCCAGCTGCGACACGAAAAGATCCAGGGTCCGCAGGCCCCGCGCGCGGGTGGCGGCCTCGAAGCACTTGAAGCGGATCCCGATGAACGGCGGCGCGGTGCCGGCGGCGACGGCGGCGGCCACGGCGGCCGCCGCGGCAACAGCGGCGCCGTCCTCGGCGTCGTCGCCCCGGTCCCCGAAGCCGTCCTCAAAGTCCAGCCGGAGGTCCTCGATCGGCTCGTGCGAGAGCTTGGCCTGGACCCGGGGCGCGACGGCGGCGGCCAGCCCGGGGTCCTGGCCGAGCAGGATGCCGAGCTGTTCCAGCCCGCCCCGGGCCTCGACCGCGGCCAGGGCCTGGGCGCCCCAGTCCGCGGTGAAGTCCGGGCTGAAACGGTCGGCCGGTACGTAGACGGTGTGCACGGGCTGGCGGGAGCCGTCGTCGCCCGGGTAGCCACGCTCCAGCAGCCGGTCGGTGTCCGCGAGCCGCGCATCGATCCGGGCGAGGTCCGACGCCGAGAGGGCCGGCGTCACCGGACCCTGGCCCGTTGAATGGCTTGGTGAACGGCCCGGTGGTTGGCTCCGTGGATGCTGCCCCGCGCTGGCGGAGGAGGCTGCCATGCTTTCAGTCCACCAGCTCGTACGCCGGCGTGGTGAGGAAGTCGGTGTAGTCCTCGGACAGGCAGAGGCCGCCGATGAGCTTGCTGGCAGGCAGGTAGTGCTTCGCGAAAGCGTCCTCGCCCACCTCGGCCCGGAGTTTCTCGGTCTCCTCGGCCAGGAGGGCGGACACCAGCTCCCGGGTGACGGTCCGGCCGGTGTCGGCCAGCACCGAACGGTTGCGGATCTGTTGCCAGACCTGGGACCGCGAGATTTCCGCCGTCGCGGCGTCCTCCATCAGGTTGTGGATGGCGACGGCACCGTTGCCGGAGATCCAGACGGCGGTGTACGCGACGGCCACGTAGAGGTTCAGCCGCAGGCCGGCCTCAGTCACCTGGCCCTGGGCGGAACGGATGTCCAGGAGCTGCTCGGGGGTGACGCTGACCTCCGGGCGCTGTCTGTCCAGCTGGTTGGGCCGCCCGCCCAGGACGGCGTCGAACACCTCGCGGCAGACCGGCACCAGGTCCGGGTGCGCCACCCAGGATCCGTCGAAGCCGTCGTTCGCCTCGCGGGTCTTGTCTGCGCGCACCTTCTCGAAGGCCTGGGCGGTCACGTCGGGTTCACGCCGGTTGGGGATCACCGCTGCCATGCCGCCCATGGCAAAGGCGCCGCGCCGGTGGCAGGTCTTGACCAGGAGCTCGGTGTAGGCCCGCATGAACGGTGCGGTCATGGCGATGGTGGCGCGGTCGGGCAGCACGAAGCTCGCACCGGCATCGCGGAAGTACTTGATGATGCTGAACAGGTAGTCCCAGCGGCCGGCGTTCAGGCCGGAGGCGTGGTCGCGGAGTTCGAAGAGGATCTCGTCCATTTCGAAGGCTGCCGGTATGGTCTCGATCAGGACGGTGGCGCGGATGGTGCCCTGCGGAATGCCGACGTAGTCCTGGGCGAAGACGAAGATCTCGTTCCACAGCCGGGCCTCGAGGTGGCTCTCCATCTTGGGCAGGTAGTAGTAGGGTCCGTGGCCGTTTGCCACGAGCCGCTTGGCGGTGTGGAAGAAGTGCAGGCCGAAGTCCACCAGGGCGCCGATGGTGTGGTCCCCGCCGATCAGCAGGTGCCGTTCGCCCATGTGCCAGCCGCGTGGCCGGGCCACCACGACCGCGAGCGGGGCGTCGGTGCGCAGCGCGTATTCCTTACCTTCGGGCGAGGTGTATTTCAGCGTGCCGTCGGCGGCGTCCCGGAGGTTGAGGATCGATTCGACCACGTTGGACCAGGTGGGCGTGCTGGCGTCCTCGAGGTCGGCGAGCCACACCTTCGCGCCGGAGTTCAGCGCATTGACGGCCATTTTGGCCGGGGCGGCCGGCCCGGTCATTTCGACCCGGCGGTCCTGCAGGGCCGCAGGCGCCGGAGCCACGCTCCAGTCGGCGTCGCGGATCTCCGCGGTCTCCGGCAGGAAGTCCAGGCGGCCGGTCAGGGCCACGTGCTCGCGCTTGCGGGCGCGGGCCTTGAGCAGCTCCGCGCGGGTTCCGGCAAAGCGGAGGTGGAGTTCTTCGACGAAGGCGAGAGCCTCCGGGGTAAGGATTTCTCCGGCCCGGTCGACGGGGTGGGGATCGGTGACGACGAGAGTCATTTCTGGTCCTTCCTGGGCCGCTCACACTTCTCTTTGGCCGCTCACACTACTCCTAGGCACCGCCGACGTCGGCGGTCCCGGCGGCGCGTGGCATTAGCAGAAGCCGGCGATCCCGTGCCAGGCGATGTCGGCGGGGCTGGTGTCTTCACGCTGGACCGTGGCCTCAATGAGGCCGTAGGGGCGGTCGGCGGCAAAGAAGACCTCGTTGGGGTTGTCGAGGCCGAAGAGCGAGAGGTCAACGAGGAAGTGGTGCTTGTTGGGCATGGAGAACTTGATCTCGTCGATCTCGGGGTGGACTGCCAGGACTTTGGCGCCCATGTCGAAGAGGGTCTGCTGCAGGGCGTGGGAGTACTTTTCGCTGAAAGCCTCCAGCAGCAGGGCCTTGACTTCCTCGTAGCTTTTGTTGAAGTCGAAGGCGCCAAAGTTGGTGCCGGTCCTGAAACGCCAGCGGGCCGAGACGTCCGTGGCGAGGATGCGGTCGGCCGTTTCCGCCAGGGTGGTGTACTTGTCCCGCGGGAAGCCGCTGAACCCGGACTGGGTTGTCTTCAGCACGGTGAGGTCCTTCAGCCCGGCGATGAGGTGCTCGGTACCGCCGTCGCGGACAAGGACAGCGGTGCGGACCTCCTGGCCGTTGCGGACGAAGGAGTGGTGGTGCCCGGACCCGTGGGCCTGGATCCGGTCCCATTTGTAGGCCTCGGCCGCCCAGCGGCCGCCGGTGACCCAGTCGAAGTTCGAGGTGAAGTGCTTGCCGAGCCGGAGCAGCAAGGCTTCCGGGGAGCCGATGCCGTCCCGGGCGAACGCGTAGATCGTGTTCTTTTGGGTGTCTGTGGCCACCACGTGGCTGTTGTCGCCGTCGAGGTGGGCCGCCGCGAAGTCGCCGCGCAGCTGCGAGGTGACGTTCAGGTCTTCGATCTCATGGCGGCGGGTATCCCTGGTGATCTTGACGACCCGGACTTCGGCTTTTCCGTACTGGTTTTGGCCGAGGACGATCTTGTTGCTCATGGTCTGATTCCCAACTTCAGGTATGCGGCACCACAGTCCCACATAGAAATTAAGCGCCGTTTCCCGCGCGTTTCTTGTTCCGTCCGTCCACAAAAAAGAGCCGACATCAGTTGATGCCAGCTCATTACGACCCTGCCTGCTGCTCCCAGGTTACGTGGCCGGGCCACGATTTCCGGGCCACGAAGTGGGACCAAGCGTAGCCGGACCCCGGCTTGGTGTACATCACTTTTCGAAAAATCGAGGGTGGCCGGGATGGCCCGGAGTTGGCGTGAAGACCCGGAAATGGAGATTTCACATCACGAAAATGAGGCATCCACCCAATAGGGCGCGCCGTGCGGAGGCCCCGGTGCTACTCTCAATCTTGCCAACGGCGGGCGGCCCGTACCCGGGACGCTATCTACCAGGCGCAACCTTCAAGGCACATGCTGAAGACAGTCACCGTCGCATCCGGCACTTGCGCTCCCGCTACGGTGTACCGGCTTCCGCAGGCAGGGAGTGGCAGCATGACGACAACCGATACGGCCCAGAAGTTCCTGGCGAGATCCATCGAGTTGGCCATGGCCAACGTCCTGAACGGCGGCGGGCCGTTCGGCGCCGTGGTGGTCACCGCGGACGGGCAGGCGTTCGAAGGCGCCAACCGTGTCACCGCCGCCAACGATCCCACGGCCCACGCCGAGGTCACGGCGATCCGGCGGGCCTGCAGCGAACTTGGCACCTTCGAGCTCAGCGGAGCCACACTCTACTGCAGCTGCGAGCCGTGCCCCATGTGCCTGGCGTCCGCGCTGTGGGCGCGGGTGTCACGCGTGGTGTTCGCCGCGGACAGGCACGATGCCGCGTCCGCGGGATTCGATGACGCCGTCTTCTACGAATACTTCGAAAACGATCAGCGCGACCTGCTCATGCCGGTGGGCAGGCTGGAACTGACCGGCCCGCAAGCCCCCGCGGCCCTGGATCCCTTCACCGCCTGGAACTCGCTCGAGTCCCGGACCGAGTATTAGCGCCGGCACGTAGCAACCCCAGGAGGCCCCCATGGACCTGAACACCGTCGAGGCCATGGTCCGCACCGCGGATCCGGCGCAGTGGCGCGAGGGCGACGCCTGGCTCGCGGGGGGCACTGTGCTTTTCTCCTCCGGGAGCCCCGACGCCGGACCGGAACCGCCCCGGCGTCTCCTGGACCTCGGCTCCACGGACTGGACACCCCTGACCGTCTCGGCGGCCGGCATCGAGCTGGCGGCAACCTGCACTATCGCGCAACTGTCTGCGTTCCCTGAGTCGGTCCCCGGCCGGGAACTGGCCGGGGACTGGCCCGGCGTGGCGCTCATCCGCCCCTGCTGCGAGTCCTTTGTGGCCTCCTTCAAGGTCTGGACCATGTCCACGGTGGGCGGCAACCTGTGCACCTCCCTGCCGGCCGGGCCCATGATTTCGCTCTGCGCGGCCCTCGACGGCACGGCCACCATTTTGGGCCCCGGCGGTGCCCGCCGCATGCTCCCCGTGCTGGAGTTCGTCACGGGCGACGGAACGAACTGCCTCGCTCCCGGCGAGCTCCTGCGCAGCGTGAGCCTGCCGGCGGCGGCACTGTCCTCCCCGGTGGCCTTCCGCCGGCTGTCGCTGAGCAACCTGGGCAGGTCCGCGGTGCTGCTGATCGGAAGGCTCGACGCCGACGGCGCCCTGGTCCTGACCGTCACAGCAGCCACCAAACGCCCGGTGCGGCTGCACCTGCTGCCCTCCGCGGCGGCGCCCGCCGACTCTCTCCCTGATCCTCTCTCCGAGGCCTTGGATGCCGCGATCCCCGATGAGCTGTACCACGACGACGTCCACGGCCTGCCCGCCTGGCGCAAGGACATGACCTACCGGCTGGCCCATGAAATCAGGGCCGAACTCACCGCGCCGGCAGGCCGCGGTCCGCTGCGCTTCTCCGGTGACTTTTGGCCGCCGCGGGCCCCTTCCACGCGGACAGAGCCGCTGCGGACAGAGCCCCCGCGGACGGAGCCGCCGCGGACAGCGCCACCGCGGACAGAGCCCCGGCGTGCCGGGTCCCGGACGGAAGAGGCCTGACCATGACAACCGAGTTCCACGCCAGAATCGGGATCAACGGCGTCCCGGCGCAGGCCGAGCCCCGTCCCGGCCAGTGCCTGCGCACGTTCCTTCGCGAGCAGGGGAACCTGGGCGTGAAGAAGGGCTGCGACGCCGGCGATTGCGGCGCCTGCACGGTGCACGTGGACGGGGTCCCGGTGCACAGCTGCATTTATCCCGCCGTCCGCGCGGAAGGCCGCGCGGTCACCACGGTGGAAGGATTGGCTGCCGCCAGCGCCTCCGGCGGAACTGATGACCCCGACGGCGCCGCGCTCCATCCGATGCAGCAGCAGTTCCTGGACCGGCAGGGCTTCCAGTGCGGGTTTTGCACGGCCGGCATGGTGATGACGGCCGCCACGTTCGATGACGGGCAGAAGGCGGACCTGCCGCGGAACCTCAAGGGCAACCTGTGCCGGTGCACCGGGTACACGGCCATCGAGGACGCCGTCTGCGGGACGGGGAACCACCCGGCCACCTCCCACCCGGCCACCTCAACCCCGGTCATCTCAACCCCGGTCGTCTCAACCCCGGTCATCTCAACCCCGGCCACCTCCGGCCCGGCCACCTCAACCGAGGGGCCCGGCCGGCCGGGGCCGCGCCCCGGACAACTGGGCGACGACGTTCCCGCGCCGGCCGGCCTCGCCATCGTCACTGGGCGGGCCCGCTACACCCTGGACGTCCCGGCCGAAGAGCTGCCCGGGCTGCTGCACGTGAAGCTGCTGCGCTCCCCGCATGCCCACGCCCGGATCCGCTCCATCGACGCAGCGGCCGCGCTGGCGATTCCCGGCGTCGCGGCGGTCCTCACCCACGAGGACTCCCCGGCGCAGCTGTTTTCGACCGCGCAGCACGAGCTCTACACCGATGACCCGGACGATACCCGCGTGTTCGACGACGTCGTGCGCTTCATCGGCCAGCGGGTCGCCGCCGTCGTCGCCGGGACGGTGGCCGCGGCGGAGGCAGGCGTGCGCGCCCTGAAGGTCGACTACGACGTGCTGGACGCCGTCTTCACCCCGGAGAACGCCATGTTCCCCGGCGCCCCCGCCCTTCATGGGGACAAGGACGCGACCACGGCCCGGATCAGCCGGCCGGAGCGGAACGTCGTGGCGGAACTGCATTCCGAGCTCGGCGACGTGGCGGCCGGTTTCGCCGCGGCGGACTTCATCCACGAACACACCTACCGGACCCAACGGGTGCAGCACATGGCGCTCGAAACCCACGCCTCCATCGCCTCCTTCGGCAGTGACGGGCGGCTGCTGATCCGCACCTCCAGCCAGGTCCCGTTCCTGGTGCGGCGGACCCTGGGCCGGGTATTCGGCCTGCCGGAAGACCAGATCCGGGTAGTGGCCGGACGGGTGGGCGGCGGTTTTGGCGGCAAACAGGAGGTGCTCACCGAGGACGTCGTGGCGCTGGCCGCCCTGAGGCTGAACCGCCCCGTGCAGCTTGAATTCACCCGGACCGAACAGTTCACCGCCGCCACCACCAAGCATCCCTTCACCATCCATCTCAAGGCCGGCGCCAGCCGCGAGGGACGGCTGACCGCCCTCCAGCTGGAGGTGCTCACCAACACGGGCGCCTACGGCAACCACGCCACCGGGGTCATGTTCCACGGCTGCGGCGAGTCGCTGGCGGTGTACAAGTGCGCCAACAAGAAAGTGGACGCCCATGCCGTGTACACCAACACCGTGCCGTCTGGTGCCTTCCGCGGCTACGGGCTCAGCCAAATGATCTTCGCGATCGAATCCGGCATCGACGAACTCGCGGCAGGGATCGGCATGGACCCCCTGGAGTTCCGCCGCCGGAACATGGTCCGGGAGGGCGACGACATGCTGTCCATTAGCGACGAGCCCCAAGAGGACGTCCGCTACGGCAGCTACGGCCTGGACCAGTGCACGAAGCTGGTGGAGGACGCCCTGGCCCGTGGACGGGAACGCTTCCGCGCGGCCGGCCCCGACAGCCTGGGCCAGGACTGGGTGGTCGGGGAGGGGACCGCCCTGTCCATGATCGACACCGTTCCGCCACGCGGCCACTTTGCCCACTCCAGGCTCCGGCTCCTGCCCGACGGGACCTACGCCGCCGACGTCGGGACGGCAGAATTCGGCAACGGCACCACCACCGTCCACGCGCAGCTCGCGGCCACCGCGCTGTCCACCTCCGCCGCCCGCGTCACCGTGCGGCAGTCCGACACCGACCTCGTGGACCACGATTCCGGTGCGTTCGGATCTGCCGGGACTGTGGTGGCCGGCAAAGCGACGCTGGCCGCCGCAGAGGACCTCGCCCGCCGCATCCGCGACTTCGCCGCCGGCCTCCGCCGCGTGCCGCCCTCAGGCTGCGTGCTGGACGGGGACGCCGTGGTCTGCGAGGGAACCCGGGTGCCCCTGGCGGAAATTTACGATGCCGCGGAGCAGGCCGGCGTCGGGCTCGCCGCCGAGGGGCGTTGGGCCGGGACGCCGCGTTCCGTGGCGTTCAATGTCCAGGGCTTCCGGGTGGCCGTGAACACCGGGACGGGGGAGTTGCGGATCCTGCAGAGCGTGCAGGCGGCCGACGCCGGCGTGGTGGTCAATCCGCGCCAATGCCGCGGCCAGATCGAAGGCGGGATCGCGCAGGCCCTCGGCTCTGCGCTCTACGAGGAGGTCACAGTGGACGACGCCGGCCGCGTCACCACCGACGTCCTGCGGCAGTACCACGTCCCCTCCTTCGCCGACGTGCCGCGCAGCGAGGTGTACTTCGCCGACACCAGCGACAAGCTGGGCCCGCTGGGCGCGAAGTCCATGAGCGAGAGCCCGTTCAATCCGGTGGCGCCGGCGCTCGCGAACGCCATCCGGAACGCCACCGGCGTGAGGTTCTCCCAGCTGCCCATCTCCCGGGACAAGATCTACCTGGGCCTGAAGGAAGCAGGGCTGGTCCCCTCCATAGGAGCGCCCTGAATGTCCGATCCCGCGATCCGGGCCTTCGTGGACAGGCTGGCGTCCGTGCAGACCGGGCCGGACAGCCAGAACTTTTTTGATTTTGCCGCTGCCGGCAATGCCCTGCGCCGCCGGAACCTGGAGCTCTATCTGCAGGAAATGCTGGACCGGCGCCCTGACGTGCTGCTGCTGGGCGAGGCTCCGGGATTCCGGGGCATGAGGATCACGGGAGTTCCCTTCACAAACCGCACCATGTTCGAAGGCCCCGCCAACGAGTTTGGCCTGTTTGGGCCGGGAAAGGGGTACGTGCTTCCGGCAGACTCCGAAGGCATAGCCGCGGAACCGACGGCCACGGTGATGTGGCAGGTCCTGGCCGAGCTGGAGTTCCTGCCCCTGCTGTGGAGCGCCTACCCGTGGCACACCCACGTGGCCGGGCGGCCGCTGTCCAACCGCACGCCGAGGGCTTCCGAGGCTGCACTGGGAACTCCGTTTTGGCAGGCGCTGACGGAGGCGTTTTCCATCGAAACCGTGGTGGCCGTGGGCAATGTGGCGCACCGCAGCCTGCAGCGCAGCGGCTTTGATGTGCCGAAAATCAGGCACCCGGCCCATGGCGGCCGGTCCGGTTTCAAGCGTGGCCTGCAGGAACTGTTGGCCCACTCGCGCTAAAACCAACGCGGGGTCAGATACGGCCCATTGGAGGGGCCCTAATGGGCCGTATCTGACCCCGCGTTGTCCTTAATCGAGGAGGTGCAGCTGTTCGGGGGTGTCGAGGTCCTCGCCGCCGGAGAGGTCGCTGCAGTCCAACAGATCAATCAGGTCCGGGTGGGCGCGCAGGAAGACGCGCGCTCCGGCGTCGCCCGTTGCTGTCTCCGCGGCTTCCGCGCGGAGTCCGGCATCGAGCAGCAGCGGGTGTCCGCGCTGGAGCGTCCCTTCCGCATCGCGGTAGGCGGCCGCCGTCACCCGGCCGGGCCGGTGGGCTGCAATCAGCCGTGCAACAGTCTCGGTGGTCAGTCCGGGCTGGTCCACCAGTGCGATGAGCACATGGTCTGCCTGGGGCGCCGCGGCAACGCCCGCCCGGAACGAACTGCCCATCCCGGTGTCCCAGTCCGCGTTCTCGATGACCCGGTGCCGGCTGAGGTCGGTGCCGGCGCGGACCGTTGCCGCGTCCGCGCCGAGTACCGTCACCACTTCCCGGCAGCCGCCCGCGAGCAGCACGTCAGCGAGCACTTCAACCAGCGTGCGGCCACGGAAGGGCAGCAGCGCCTTGGGCCCGAGCCCCAGCCGCGTCCCTGCGCCGGCGGCCAGCAGCACCGCCGTCGTGCCCGGTGCTCCGCTATTGCCCATGTGCCGCTAGCTGCCGCGGTAGGTGGAGTAGGCGAAGGGGCTGAGCAGCAGGGGGACGTGGTAGTGGGGCTGCGATTGGGACACCGCGAAAACCAGGGTGACTTCGGGGAAGAAGGTCTCGGTCCCGGCGGCGGCGTAGTAGGCTCCGGTGTCGAAGCCCAGCCTGTATGTTCCCGAGCCCAGGCTGTCGGGACCAAGCGACGTGACGCGCCCGTCCTCATCCGTGGCGCCCGCCGCGACCCTGACCCAGCGGCCGCCGTCGAACCTGTCCAGGGTGACGGCGACGCCCGCGGCGGGCTTGCCGGAGCCTGTGTCCAGGACGTGCGTGGTGATGTGGGAAGTGCTCATGCGCGGATCAGTCCTTCGAGTCGGAGCACCGCGATTTCGCGCAACTGCTGGCCGATGACTGCTAGTTCCTCTTCGGGGGTGTGGGCGAGCCTGGTGGTGAGGGCGGCCAGGATCTCCTCCCGGCTGCGGCCGGCCGCGCGGATCAGGAACACCTGGCCGAATCGTTCTTCATAGTGCCGGTTCCCCTCGGCGAGGGCTGCCGCGACGGCCGGATCCGGGACGCCAAGAGTCGCCTGCTCCGACTGCGAGAGCCGGGCCTCCGTGCTGTTTCCTGCGGCCCGTTCACCGATCCGGGGATGGTGGGCCAGGGCGGCCTCCACCTCCGCGGCGGTGAAGGGCTCCGCGGCGCGGCGGGCGGCGTCGAGGAGGCGTCCGGTGCTGCCGAAGGGCCGGGAATCGACGAGCTCCTCAATCCACCGGCCAATGTCCAGGCAGGGGCGCAGGGCGGCCGCGGCTTCCGGGCGTCCGGCAGCGTTAAAGTCTTCCAGCAGCATGTGCCAGATCCTCGATGCCAGTTCCCGGCTAGCTCGCCAGGAACCGCAGCAGGACCTCGTTGACCTCCGCGGCGTGGGTCCACAGCATGCCGTGCGGGGCGCCGTCGATCTCCACGTACTCGGCACTGGGCAGCGCCTTGGCGAACTGGCGTCCGGCGACGTCGATCGGCAGGATGTTGTCCGCCGTGCCGTGCACAATGAGGGCCGGGACATCGATCTTGGGGATGTCGGCACGGAAGTCCGTGAGCCAGGTCGGCTGCGCTGCCGACGACGCCGTGGCCCCACCCCCGGTGGCGAGGTTCCAGCCCGCGTTCATGACCTCCTGGCTGAGCCGCGGGGTGCCCAGGAAAGTGTCGCTGTTGTAGAAGTTCTTGAAGAATTCCGTGAAGAAGGCGTACCGGTCCGCCGTCACGGCCTCCATCAGCCCGTCGAACACGGACTGCGGGACACCGCCGGGGTTGTCCTCGGCCTGCAGCACGTACGGCTCCAGGGAGGCCAGGAACACGGCCTTCGCCACCCGGGCGGAGCCGTAGGTTCCGAGGTACCGGCCCACTTCGCCGGTGCCCATGGAGAAGCCCACCAGCACGGCGTCGTTCAGGTCGAGGGTGGTCAGGATGGTGTTCAGGTCCGCCGCGAACGTGTCGTAGTCGTAGCCCTCGGTGGGCTTGCTGGACTGTCCGAAGCCGCGCCGGTCGTAGGTGATCACACGGTAGCCCGCGCCGAGCAGCGCCGCGGTCTGCTTTTCCCAGGACGAGCCGTCCAGCGGGTAGCCATGGATCAGGACCACGGCCTGGCCGGAACCATGGTCCTCGTAGTAGAGCTCGACGTCTGTGCTGTTTTCGGTTCCAACCTTGATGTAAGCCATGCCAGCGGTCCTCCCGGTTCGGCGCAGTGCGCAGTGGTGCAGTGCTCGGCAGAGCAGGGCGCTGCGGTTCTCTACGGTCTGCAGTCAGTACGTGGGCTCCACTTTAGCGGCCGGAACCCCCGCCGCCAGGGCCTGTTCAGCATCCGGAGTGAGGAAATCTTCCGCCAGATCCGCCCACTGGGGCCGGAAGGAATACAGGCAACCGAGCCTCAGGCGGGTCGCGGCGGCGTAGGCGTCGAAGCGTGCAGGGGTGACCTGCAGCTCTTCGGCCGTGGCGAGAACGTGGCGGCGGGCGGTTTGGTACCGTTCGGCGGTCAGGCGGTGCTGGTGCAGGCGCAGCTGAAGATGCACGGCGATGTTGGCGAGGTCGGCGGCGGCCTCGGCTCGGCAGGCTTCGTCGAAGTCCAAAAGACCCAGGGGAGCGTCGGGATCCAGGGTGAAAATCTGCTTGTCGTGAAGATCCCCGTGGGACCACATCAGCGGATCCGGATCGGCCCGGAGCAGCTTTTGGGCGGCCTGCCCTGCGGCCCCGCGGACGGCGGCGCGCTCAGGCTGCGCCGCCGGAATGCCCCCGGCATGCACCAGCCACAGATTCACCGTGCGTTGCAGTCTCGCCAGTTCGACGGCGGCCGTCCGCGGCGGGAGCGCCTCGAGCGCGGGGCGCTGCGCCGGAGCCCGGGCCAGGGAATGCTGCCGGACCCAGGCCCGGGACCATTTTTGCCAGGCTTGGTCAAAGACCATTTCGCTGACCGCGGGGTCGTTTCCCAGCTCGAACAGGGAACGCCCGGGCAGCGTCATGAGGGTGAGGCAGCCAGGGGTGGAGGAAACAATTTCCGGGGTGAGGAAGTCCCCTGCGCCGAGGAGTTCGTTCATCCGTTCGTGCCTGCCCACTGCTTCGTCGGACTGCCGGGCCCGGAAGATCTTGAGGTGGTGTTCCCCGGCCCTGACCACGGCACGCTTGTGGGCCCGGTGCACCACCACCTCACCCAGCGGCGACGCGTGTTTCAGGGCGGGCAGACGCCGGTCGCGGCCGTCCCGCAGGAGCTCCAACTGCCCCGCCCGGAGGTGGGCTGCCCGGACCCCTGCCCGGCCGGGCGCTGCCAGCTCCAGAACGTAGTCCTCCGCGGCGTCGTCGGGCCAGGACCGGATGACCTGCCATTCGGTGTTGTCAGCATCCAGGATGGCGGCCGGGACGGGTGGATGCCAGCCCATTGGTCAGTTCCGGGATCCGATGGACAGGCCGGCGGTCAATGTGGTGGATCCGAAGGCCCGGCGATGCTCTAACCGTTCCTCGAGAACGTGGGTCGCCAGCGTCGAGCCCGAAGGAAGCGAAGAACAGGCCAGCCGCAGCCAGCGTGCGTCCGAGTAGGCATCGAACCGATCCGGGCTGACCTGCAATTGCTCGGCGACGGCCAGCACCTCCGTGTGGGCCTTAAGATATCGCGCCGGCGTCAGGTTGTTGCGCAGCAGGCGCCGCTCCAGATGGAAATCCAGATAGGCGAGGTCGCGGGCGGCCTCGGCCTGGGAAGCATCGTCGAAGTCCAGCAATCCGAAGGGGGATCGGCCGTCGCCGGCGATGATCTGCCGGTCGTGCAGGTCTCCGTGCGCCCAGACCAGCGGGTCCGGTGCCGTCCGGAGCAGGTCCGTCGTCACCTGCTCTGCCATGGCGATCAAGAAATCGCGTTGGGTGGACAGCACCGGAACATTCGCCGTGTGGCGCAGCCATCGTTTCAGCCACCGGGCCACAGCCTTCGCTTCCACTTCCGGTGAGCGGACCGGCAAGGTGTCCAGAACGGTCTTCTTGCTGGCGTCCGACGCCGTGCCCAGCTGGGCGAGCCACGCGCGGGACCACTCTTCCCATACGCCGGCAAACTCCTTTTCGCCGATCGTGACGTAGTCCTCGCCGATTTCGCCCAGCGTCGGTCCGGAGAGCGCGCTGAGAACGAGGGTGTCCGGGGAGCTCTGCAGCACTTTGGGCGCCGTGAAGGCACCGGCGTCCCAGCAGGCGGTCCATCTGAGCGCACCGTTCGGCGGGGACGGCGGCGCTGCCTGGCCGGAAGACCTTGATGTAGCAGCCCTCCGCCCGGATGACCGCCCGCGTGTAGGGCCAGTGGGAAATGATTTCCCCGCGCTGTCTTTCCGTCCGAAGGGCCGGCAGTTGAGGGTCGTCCTCCGGCAGGAGCTCAAAATGGCCCTGGCTCAGATGGGCTCCCCGGGCGCCGGGCCGTCCCGCAGTCACAACCTCCAGCAGGTATTCCCCGGGTTCTTTGTCGGGCCAGGCCTTGCGGACGCGCCACGCGGTGCCGGCGTCGTCGGTGTAATTCCACAGCGGCGGGTGCCAGTTCACGCGATCAGCTCCAAGGCTCGGCGGATATGCCAGTTCGTGTCGGCCGGCCAGTCGCTGGCCCGGTTCCGGAACGGGTCGACGCTGTTCAGGAACAACCGGAAGGCCGCCCAGCTATCCACCCTGGCCTGCGTCACGTGCCCGCCGGCCTCGCGGTAACCGTCGATCAGCAGGGCCGTCTTGCGGCCGCCGGCGACGGGCCCGGCGCCGGCGGGGTCTGCGATGTCCTCCACCGCGGCAAAGGACCCAAGGTCCCTCGCCGGGTCGGAGGTCGTCACGCGGTCGAAATCGATGATGCGGATGGCCGGGCCGTCCACCAGTACCTGGTCCGCCGAAAAGTCACCATGGACCAGCACAGGCTGTTGCCTTTGGGGGCCGGCGGCGCCGACAGCTGCCAGGAGCCGGCCGGTGAGTGCGTCCACCGGAGCCTGGAGCCCGGGGAGCAGGCAGGTAATCATGGACCGCGTGGCGGCGAGCTGGCGTGCCAGGTCCTCCCTGTCCGCCATCGGGTCCGCCCCGGCGCCCGCGTCTATGCCATGGATCGCTGCCAGGGCTTGGCCGGCCCGGTAGGCGGCCGGATCGTTGCCGCCGCCGCCCAGGTCTCCCTGGCCCCAGCCCGGGGAGGCACTGATGCCGTGCGCGGCGCATTCCGGGTCCGCGAGTTCGGGCAGGACCGGGATGCCGTGGCTCTGAAGCCGCTGCCGCAGGCGGAGTCCGGCGGCAGCTTCGTCAGCTTGTACGGCGGTCTTGATGACGACGGGGACCGTCTGCGTGGGGACCCTGGCAACGAGCCTGCGCTCCGGGTTGTATCTGAGCACGCTGAGCGGGGGGTCCAGGAAGCGCCCTGCCGCGGGGAGCGCTCCGAGCCGTTGGAGTCCGTGGTCCCGGAGCCACCGCAGGTTGGGGCGCAGCGGCCAGTCCTCCTCGATGGGACCGGCCGCCACGGCGACGTCGGGGTGGAGATGATCGGGCTGGATAAGCCGGATGCCGCCGCCTCGCTGTTGCGAACTGTCCGCCCGCCGTTGCAGTTTCCCGACGTGCTCGGGGGCGGTGGTCGATGCCCAGCCGTAGCTGCCGGCGCCGTTGCCGGCGCGGCGGAAGACGACGAGGGCCGAGCTGTGCGGCTTGTAGCGGGTCCTGGTGATCCGGACGCTTTCACCCAGGAGCTCGGAGAGCAGCTCGTCGTCGAGGAGCCAGTTCAGGCCCGGGATCCGGGGGTCCCGGGCCGCGAGGGCACGGTCGGCTTCGCGCCGCTGCGGCTGCAGTCCTTCTCCCTGCAGCCATCCCTGCAACTGTTCTCCCTGCGGGGCCGTGCTCATGTCGGCACCTTGAACAGTTCACCCGGTTCGCCGGTCTGTTGCCGATGGACCCAGCCGGCGAAGCGGGACTCGGGATCGGCCAGCAATGCCTGCGGCGGCCCGTCTTCGAGGATTTCGCCGTCTTCGAGCCAGATCACCCGGTCGCAGGATTGCGCCGAGATGACGTCGTGGGTAATCGTGACGGAGGTCCGGCCCTCGGTGAGGGTGTCCAGGGCGCTGAGGACCGAGTCCCGGGATGCCGGATCCAGCCCCGCCGTCGCCTCGTCCAGGATCACGATGGGGGCCTTGCGGAGCATCGCGCGGGCGACGGCCAGCCGTTGGCGCTGGCCTCCGGAGAGATCGCTGGCTGCCTCGCCGAGGACGGTTTCGTAGCCCTGGGGCAGTGCGCGGATGAAACCGTCGGCCTGGGCAAGGACCGCCACGGCTTCGATCTCCTCATCGGTGGCATCGAGGCGGCCGAACCTGATGTTCTCCCGGACCGAGGTTCCGAACAGCACGGAGTCCTGGAGCAGGATGGAGACGTGGGCGCGCACGGAAGCGATCTTCAGGTCCCGGAGGTCCTCGCCGCCGAGGCTGACGCTCCCCTTCCAGGGGTCCACCATCCGAAGGATCATGCTCGCCAGCGTGGACTTCCCGGCCCCGGAGGGCCCCAGCACGGCGCAGTGCTGGCCTGCCGGTATGGTCAGGGTGATTCCTTTGAGGACCGCGGTTTCCTCGAAGTGGCCGGCCCAGACGTCATCAAACACAATGTCCGGGTGCGGGTTCTTGAGGGCGACGGCGTGCGGTGACTCGGGCACGTCACTCTGGGCCTCGAGCAGGTCCGCGACCCGTTCCCCGGAGGCCGTCGCGCGGGCGATGCGGCTCGTGTACCTGGCCACATCCTTGAGTGGCCTCAGCCCGGTCTTCAGGTAGGTCAGGAAAACGACCAGATCACCCGGGGTCATCGCATGCTGCATCACCCTCCAGCCGCCGGCAGCCAGGACCACCGCCGTTGCGATTCCGGTCAGGACGTCGGTTTTCCGTTGCAGGCTGGCGGCCAGCCGGAGCGTAACCACACCGGAACCAAATGCCGCCTGGTTGCTCTTGCTGAAGCCCGAGCTGATGGTGTCCTCGAGCCCATACGCCTGGACTTCGCGCATGGCTCCCAGCGTCTGTGCGGCTGTGGTGGCCAGGGCGCTTTCACCCTTGCGAGACTTGCGGGCGGCGGTAGTAATCGATCCCGAGCTCTTGCGGGAATACACGATGAATATGCCGATGGACAGGAACGTCACCAGGGCGATCAGAGGATCGAGCCAGAGCATGATGATCATCATGGCGATCAGCGACACGACATTGCCGATCAGGGGGAGCCCCGCAGTGACAGCCACATCCTGCAGCCGGGATACGTCCCCGACGAGCCGCTGGACCGTGTCTCCGGTGGAGGCGCGGTTATGGTGGCGCATCGACAGGCCCTGGAGGTGGCGGAAGGTCCGGGCGCGCAGTTCGGTGGAAATTTGGGTACCCACGAGGGCAAACGAAATCGCAGACATGTAGCCGGCCACGGCCCGGATGAGGCTGATGGCAACCACCGCGCCGGCGCAGAGGAGCAGCACCTCCGCGCTCGCCTCCACGCTGAACGGGGACCTGCGCAGATTGGCGCCGAGTGAGTGTGAGACGGAGTCCAGGACGATTTTCACTGGCCACGGCTCAAGAAGCCGGAAGAGGATCTCCACGGCCATGGCAATGAATCCCCAGGTGATGAGCAGCCTGTGCCCGCGCAAATGCGGGCGGACGCACCGCAAGGTCCGCCGCAGCGGTGAGAGTTCAGCCGGTGCGCTGGCGCCGGTCGGCCGCCACAGGGTCCGCCAGCTGCGGGGGCTCGAATGCCTGGCCGTGGTGGTCATTGCCTGGCCAGTCTGCGCGCAGGCGGCAGCGCCCCGGTGATCCGGGACAGCACCCCGCTCCAGCTGAACCGCTGCACGGCGTCGTTACGGGCCTCGAGCCCCAGCTTTTCCCGCAAATTCGGGTTTTCGCCGAGCCGGAGGAGGGCGTCCGCGAGCGCGGCGGGGTCCCCGGGCGGGATGAGGATCCCGGTGCGGCCGTCCTGGATGATGGACGGGATCTGGCCCACGGCGCTCGCGATCACGGGCAGCCCGGCGGCCAGGTACTCAAAAACCTTCAGCGGCGAGAAGTAATCGTCCTGGCCAGGTCCGTCCGGGGGATAGGGTGCGGCGGCGGCGTCGAATTCTGCCAGGAGGCCGGGCACCGAAGCCGGAGCAACGGCGCCCGTGAACACCGTCGGCACGCCGAGGGACTCGGCGAGGCGTTCGAGGTCCTGCCGGCCGGGGCCGTCACCCACCACGTGGAGGTGCCAGCGCAAGGCCGGGTCGGCGGTCTGCTGATTGGCCAGCGCCACACCGTGCAACAGGCCGGGGACACCGTGCCAGGGCTTCAGGGTTCCGACAAACCCGACGGTGAGGTGGTCCGGGTTCCGGCGGCCGGGGCGGCGGGCCGGGATCCGCTCGACGTTCACTCCGTTCGGTGCCAGCACGGTCCGCGCGGTCGGCACCCGCGCCCGTACCCAGCGCACCACGGGATCCGAGACGCAGGCCACGACGTCGGCCGTTGCGGCGTTGCGGCGGAACACCGTCTCAGCCTTCTTCACATCGAGCAGCTGGCGGTACCGCTGCTGCTCCTCGATCAGCGGAGCATTGACCTCAAGCACGGACGGCACGTCCAGGATGCGGGCCACCACGGACAGCGCCGGGCTGAACAGCGAATAGCGCTCGTAGAACAGCCCGCAGCCGTTGCGCAGGACCTCGTCCGCCAGGCCCAGCGCGGCGTCCTGGACCGCCCGTTCCCGCGCGGCGGCGGGCACGGATTCCGGCTTGACTTCGACGACGTCGAGATCGGCAAGGTCGCTGGGCCGCTCGGTGCCGAGCAGGGTGCAGTAGACGGTGACGGCGGCGCCGGTCCCGCGCCACGCCCGGACGATTTCCTGGACATGGACGGAGGAGCCCTTGGTGCCGAAAACAGGAACGCCGGGGTCGGCGCAGAGATAGGCCACGCGTGTCATGCGACTCTCCTTTCCGAACGGGAGAGGGACCTCAGGAGCTCGGCCTGGCGGTGGACGTCGTAGTCCTCCTCGATCAGGGCGCGGGCGCTGCGGGACATGGCGACCCTGTCCGTGGCCGGGGAGCCGAGCGTGCAGATGCCGCGGGCCAGGGCGTGCGGGTTGCCCGGCCGGACCAGGACACCGGTGGAGCCGTTCCGGACCACTTCGGGGATCCCGGTCACGGACGTGCTGATGCAGGGGACGCCGGTGGCCATGGCCTCGAGCAGGACGGTGGGCATGCCGTCCGCGTTGCCGTCGGCGCCGACCACGCAGGGCGCCACGAAGACATCGGAGGAGTTGAGCAGCTCGTGCACCTGGTCCTGGGTCTGCGGGCCGAGGAGGCGGACGTACCCGCCGAGCCGGAGCTGGCCGATGCTGGCCTCCAGCTCCTCGGCCATGAGCCCGGTCCCGGCGATCCGGAGGTCCAGTTTGACCCCCTGGTCCAGCAGTTCGGCGGCCGCGGGCAGCAGATACTGGAAGCCTTTTTTCTCCACCAGGCGCCCGACGGCGGCGATCCGGAGGGTGGCTCCGAGCGGCCGCGGCTCCCGGTACGGGAAACGCTCCAGTTCCAGCCCGTTGCGCACCAGATGGAGCCGGGCCGTCGAGGACGGGAAGCGGCGGCGCAGGTAACGCATGTTGTACTGGCTGATGGTCACGGCGTGGTGGGCCTGCTCGAGCTTGAGCCGCAGGTCCTCGTCCTGGACCGATTCATGGAAGATATCCACCGCGTGTGCGGTGAATGAGAACGGGATGCCGGTAATGAGGGACGTCAGCCGGGCGACGGTGGTTGATCCCGAGGCGAAGTGGACGTGCATGTGCCGGATGTTCCGGTCCTGCAGCGCGGTGGCCAGGTTGATGGCCTGCACGGCGTCGTCCGCCCTGGCGGCGGCGAGTTCGCCCAGATTCCGGCCGACGGCGGCCGTGAGCCCGGCCGCGTCAGCCATCCGGAGGCTCTCCCATACGGCCACAGTCTTGATGGGGCGGTCAATGTACGTCACCGGTGCCTGGACCCGGGCGAGCTCGGGGTGGAACCGGGGGTCGTCGGTGGGCCGGAGGGAGAAGATCTCGATCCGGTCCCCGGCCGCCTCGCGGGCCAGGATCTCCGAAACGATGAACGTTTCGGAGAACCGCGGGTACGTCTTCAGGACGTACGCTGTCCCGGGTTCAAACGGCGACACGGCTGGCACCCTTCACGCTCGCTGCGGCATCGCTTTCGTCCGCGCTGAATTGATCGGCGGCCAGATCGGCGCTGACCTGATTGGCCCGGTCTGATTTCGCCAGGTCGGCATTGAGCAGCGGCTGCAGCAGCTCGGCGGCCAGTTGCGGAACCCGGATCAGGCCGTCCAGCACCGCACGACGGCGGTCCACGGTGGTGCCGAACCGGGCGGCCAGCCAGGCGGCCAGGATTTCCGGCGTCAGCGTGCCAATCTCGTGTTGTTCCAGGTACCCGGCCGCGGCGAGGGAAGCGGCCCGGATGCGCTGCTCGGCGCGCGACTGCGTGCGGGGCACGATCAGGGCGGGGACGGGCGTGCTCATGATTTCGCACACCGTGTTGTAGCCTCCCATGGCCACGACGGCGGCGGCGTGCCGGAGGTGGAACACGATGTCATCGACGGTGGAGACGACTTTCACGCCGGGGCGGGCCCGCTGCCGGAGGTCGTTGAGCTGCTCGGCGGGCATCTGCGGCCCGGCGACCACGAGGTGTCCCATCCCGTCGGGGACCGGCGTGGCGACGGCGACGCGGGCCAGGGCATAGCCGTCCGAGCCGCCGCCGACCGTCGTCATGCAGTACCGCCCGGGCATGCAGTTGGTGCCGGAGGCCGAGGGGCGCCCCTCGGCGAGGTAGCCCGTGTACCGGATGAGCTTTCGGAGGGCGAACGGTATTTCGCCGGCGGCTACGGGGTCGTGGACGGCGGGATCGCCGTACACCCAGATGGCATCGAACAGGTCCTTCACCACGCGGGGACCGCCCACCCTGGCCCATTCGGCAACGGCCGCGGCGGGCGAGTCAAGGACCTCGCGGAGGCCCAGCACCACACGCACGGGCCCGGCGGTGCGGGCGTGCCGCAAGGCTGTTTCGAGTTCGCCGTGGACGCCCGTGGCGTGCCGGTCCACCACCACGAGGTGCGGGGAGAAGCCGGCCAGCGTTGCCTGCAGCAGCCTGGCCCGCAACGGCACGAGCTCCCCCATGGGCAACGTCAGGTTCCGCGGCAGGTAGCCCGCGGATCCCTTTGCCACACCGGGAAGAAGCACCCAGTCCCACCGCTCGGGCAGCCGGAACGCCGGTGCGAGGGCCGTGCCGGTGATGAGGATTCCGGTGACGGGGCGGCCGATCAGGCCGGGAAGCTGATTGTTCAGCGCGTGGGCCAGGGCTAGATTCCGACGCACATGTCCCAGGCCCACTGAATCATGTGAGTACAGCACTATCCGCATTGGCTCCACAGCAAATCCTCCCCCGCCCCCGTTTTCCCCGGGCTGGCTGCGATCGCAACTGTGTCCGGGCCGGTGCTGTCTGATGGTATGCATCAGCCTGCGCCCCGAGAGTGAGGATGGGATGAGGGGAAGATTAAGGATTCCTCATCAAAGGCCCCGCATTTGCGGCCCCGCGCTTAGGCACGGGCGCGTGGGGTACGGGAACGGTCAGATGCGGGCGCCATCGGGTGCGGGCAAGGTACGACGGCGGGGCAGGTCAGACGCGGACGCCGGAGGACTGCAGGGGGATCCGGATCATGAATGTGGCCCCGTGGCCGTATTCGGATTCCACCGTGGCCACGCCACCGTGCGCCTGGGCGATCGCCGCGACGATGGCAAGGCCCAGTCCCGAGCCTTCCACGCCGCGGCCCGTGTGCACGCGGCCGAACCGTTCGAAGATCCGTTGCTGGTCCTCTGCGGCGATACCGATCCCGTCATCGCGCACCCACAGCACGAGGGTGTCCTGCGGGGGCAGCGAGGTGCCGTCGGTCGCCGTCGGTCGCTCGATTCGGGAACCGAGCGCGATTGTGGACGATGGCCTGGTGTACTTGACGGCGTTCGCGGCGAGCTGGACCAGTGCCTGGGTGAGGCGCTGAGGATCCGCCTCCACCACGTAGTCGGCCCTTTCATCGATCTGCCAGTGCCGGTCGGCGAGGACGTGCACCTTCTCCATGACCTGATCGAGGAGCTCCGGGATCCGGACGGGTTCACGCTGGATGAAGCCGATCTCGCCGGAGTTGGCGAGCAGCAGGAGGTCATCCACCAGGCGCTGCATCCGGTCCACCTCGTCCAGCAGCACGTCCCGGGTGGCAATGACGTCGTCCGGATCATCGACCGTCTCCAGCTCGAGGTGCCCGCGGAGAATGGTCAGCGGGGTGCGCAGCTCATGGCCGGCGTCGTCCAGGAACTGCTGCTGTTGCTGGGCGCCCTCATCCAGCCTTTCCAGCATGGTGTTGAAGGTCTTGGCAAGCAGGGTGACGTCGTCCTCACCTTTGCGCACCTCCACCCGTTGCGTGAGGTCCTCCGGGCCGACCGCCCTGGAGGCCTCGCGCATGCGCCGGAGCGGATCGAGCAACCGCCCCGCGACCATGCTGCCGATCACCGCGGCTGCAAGGAGCATGGCGAAGGCCACCAGCGAGTACGTCCGGACCGAGCTGGCGTTGTGCTCGCGTTGGTCGCCGGCGTCCCGGCCGACCAGGAAGAACGTGCCCGTGGCGCCCCTCATGGGCACCACCACGGTCCGGAGCGGGCGCCCGTCGGCGTCGAGTTCGCCGAAGGATGCGCCGGCCGGGTTGCTGAGCCCGACGGCGTCGGCCAACATGCTGTCTTCCAGAAGGGCCTTGTCCCCGTTGCCCTCGACGGTCCACGCCACGCGCCCGTCCACGATCCCGGCCATGACCTCGTTGCTGCGCGGCTCGATATCTTCCGCGGCCTCGTGAAGGGCGCTGACGTACGTCCTGTTGGCGTAGTCCCCGGACGTTTTCTTCTTGGTCTGCACGATCTTGACCACGGCGTTGGCCTTGTCCAGAAGGGCCTGGTCGAGCCTGGCATCAGCCTCCTGGAACTGCACCACGAACGTGACCAATCCCGCGGTGACAAGCCCGGCGAGCATCATGCCCAGCATGGCGGCCACCACCCGGAAGCGCACCGAGTGGATCTTTGCGCCCCAGCCGGACGGGTCCTGGGTTTCCGTCTCAGGGAAGGCAGCCGGCGGCGCGGCCTGGCCGTCTTCACTGGGATGTTCATCCAAGGTGGCCACTCTGTTCCCTTCCTGCGAGGATCAGCCTGCTTCGCCTAGCTGAGGCGGTACCCGGCGCCGCGGGTCGTGAGGATGCGGTCCGCGCCGAGTTTCATCCGCAACTGGCGCACGTACACGTCCACCACGTTGGACGTGCCGTCGAAGTCGTAGCCCCAGACGTGGCTGAGCAGTTGCTGCCGGCTCAGGACCTGCCCGGGGTGGAGCAGAAACATTTCCACCAGCGCGAATTCGCGGGCGGAGAGTTCCACCATCCTGCCGTCGACGCTGACCGAGTGGGTGAGCAGGTTCAGCTCCAGGGGCCCGTAGCGCATGACGCTTCCCGCCAGCACATCGCCGGTGTCCGACTTGCGGATCCGGGCCTTGATGCGGGCCACGAGTTCCTCGAAGTGGAACGGCTTGACGATGTAGTCGTCAGCGCCGCCCTCCAGCGCTGCGACGGTGTCGCTGGAGGATCCGCGGGCCGTGAGGAAGATGACCGGGATGCCCACCTTGCCGCGGCGCAGCGCCGCGAGGACGGCGTACCCGTCCAGGCGGGGGAGCCCGATGTCCAGGAGCAGGAGATCGAATTCGCCGCTGGAGGCGTAGTCCACGGCCGTGACGCCGTCGGCGACCACTGTGGGCACGTAGCCAGCCGCGCGCAGGCCCTTTTCGATGAAGCGGGAGATGCGTTCTTCGTCTTCGGCAATAAGGATACGGATCAAGGTGACTCCCTTGAAAACGCCCGGATCCGGGAGGCGGGCTGGTCTGCGCGTTCCGGTCAGGGCGGCGGCGCAGCCCGTGCGGGACCGGAGGTCCCGGGTTCGGCGGGACGGCAGGATCGAGATTCAGAAGGAATGAACATCTGGTGCTCCTTCAGGAGACGGCCCAGCACCGTGGCGTTACGTCGGGCTGCGGCTGAGACTATTCCCGCTTCTTTCATCCTGCCCCCGTAATGGAGCCGGCGCCACCTTTGATCGGTTGATTTTCAGACTGTTAACAGGTCACTCGCAGCAGCACGCCAGTATTGGCCTGCTATGGCCCGAACAGGGCACCGGTGAGCTGGCGAGTCAGGTCGTGGATGAGGTCCAGGCGGTCCGCACTGTCGGCGTCGTCCGGGCCCCATGTGTAGATGACCACCGCGTAGGAGAGGTCGCCCGCGCTGAGCAGGGCGGCGTCGTGGACGTAGCCCTGAACCACGCCGTACTTGTGGTGCACCGTGATGCCGGGCGCGACGGCGGCCGGGATGAGGTCCTCGTCATTGGTGTGCTGCATGTAGCCGAGCAGCTCCGCGGTGTGGTCGGCGTTGAGCAGTTTGCCCGTGGCGAGCTGAGACAGCAGCCGCGCCATGTCCGCCGGGGCCAGCAGGTTTTGTTCGGGATCGTAGGTGATGCCGAGGGTGGCGGCGTAGGCGGTGAGGTTGGGGTAGCCGATGTCCCGCATCAGCAGGAGCCATGAGTCGTCGCTGCTGGTGTTGATCATGGCCTTGAGCTGGAACGCGGCATTGAACGCGCCCAGGGGAGCGTCGAGTGACTTATCGCCGGTTTCCACGAGGTGGTAGTAGGCGGCGGCCGTCAGGACCTTCGCGGTGCTCGCCGCCGTGTACGGTGCCACGTCGCCGTAGCTCTGCAGCTGGCCGTCGCGGGTGTCCATCACGGCGACGCCGATCCGGTGGTCGGGGTGTTCGCCGATGATCCGCTGCATCCCGGCGGGAAGGTCGACGGCGGCGGCCGCCGGCGCGGCCTCCGCCGGGTCCGGCGCCTGCTGGTGGGCGACGGTCAGGACGTCACCGGTCGGGAAATCGCGGGTCAGGAAGTCACGTGTCTGGGAATTACTGCCGGGTGAGGGGACGGTGCGGATGGCGCCGAGGACCACGACGGCGGCCAGCACCAGTACGGCGGCGGCCCAGACGAGCGCCACGTTCCTGCGATGGGTGGGAGCGGCCGGCCGGGGGCCCGGATTCGTCATGTGCGTGGGCCTTTCCGGACTCGACTGGGTGGAGCCTCCGACGTTAGGCCGGGCCGGGGGCGAAGTCCACGGAGCGCGCGGGGCGCGGCCCAAGTGGGACAAAAATCCCGGATGCGGGTCCACTACGCTGGCATTCATGACCCGGAAAATTACTGTCAGCCTGCCGGACGCCACCTTGCGTGAATACCTTCAGCCGCACCCGGACGTCACCGTCCTGGAGTGGGACCTCGCCGGTGAGCCGCCCAGGCCGCGGATCGACATCGTGGTGCCGCCGTACATGGGTGGCCCGCAGGTTCTGCGCGGTCTGGAAAATGTGGACACGGCCCTGGTGCAGAGCCAGTCGATCGGGTACGACGGGGTGGCGGAGTTCCTGCCGGCCGGGAGGGTCTTCGCCAACGCGTCCGGCGTGCACGAGACGTCCACCGCGGAGCTGGCGCTTGCCCTGATCCTCGCCAGCCAGCGCGAGCTGCCCCGCCTGATCCAGAACCAGCAGGAGGGCCGGTGGGACGCCCGGCCCACGGCCAGCCTGGCCGACCGCCGCGTCCTGATCGTGGGCTACGGCGGGGTGGGCAAGGCGATCGAGGACCGGCTCCTTCCATTCGAGACGTCCGTGACCCGGGTGGCGAGCACCGAACGGACGGATGACCGCGGCCGGATCCATGGCATCGCGGAGCTGCCCACGCTGCTGCCGGAGCACGACATTGTGGTGGTGGGAGTTCCGCTCAGCGACTCCACCCGGCACCTCATTGATGACGCCTTCCTCGCGGCCATGCCGGACGGCGCCTTGGTGGTGAACGTGGCCCGCGGCCCGGTGGCGGACACCGAGGCCCTGGTCCGGCACACCGCCTCCGGCCGGATCCGCGCCGCACTCGACGTCACCGATCCCGAACCCCTGCCGCAGGACCACCCGCTCTGGCGGACCCCGGGCGTCATCATCAGCCCGCACGTGGGCGGGGCGAGCTCGGCGATGCGCCCGCGGATGGGCCGGCTGCTGCAGCGGCAGATCCAGATGATGCTGGCGGGCGAACCGCCGGCCAACGTGGTGCTGAACGGCTGATCGGGCGCGGCAACGGCCCGGGCACGCCGCTTTAGCCCTCCTGGGTGACGGCCGCCATGTCGCCGACGCCAGGGGTGCCGTCGGCGAGCGCGTAGCGCTGCAGCACCGCGCCCTTCGGTGAGGCGACGACAGGCTCGATGAGCCTGAGGTTCGTCGGAACCACCCCGTCCGCGAAGACCTTCTTTCCACTGCCGAGGAGGATCGGGTACACCCAGAGGGTGAGCCGGTCGAAGAGCCGCTCGGCAAAGAGGGTCTGCACGAAGTCGAGGCTGCCGATCACGTGGGTGTGCTCGTGCCGGTCGCGCAGTTCGCGCACGGCGGCGGCAACATCGGGACCGAGCAGCGTGGAGCCGGCCCACTCGAGGGCAGGCGTCCCGCGCGAGGCGACGTATTTCGGGATGCGGTTGAACAGCCGCGCGATCTCACCGTTGGCGTGCGGCCAGTACGCGGCGAAAATGTCGTAGGTCCGGCGCCCGAGCAGCAGGGCGTCCATTTCCGCCATCCCGGATTGGATCTGTTCCCCGACGACCTCGTCGATGAGGGGCGCCTGCCAGCCGCCAAACGCGAAGCCGCCGGCAGGGTCCTCGTCCGGCCCGCCGGGCGCCTGCGCGACGCCGTCGAGCGTCGTGAACAGGTCGATATGGATCAGTCCCATGCCGTGCTCCTTCTCTGTTGGCCCCCTCGCAGGGCGGCTAGGGGGTGGCGGGTGAGTTGGCCGTCCCGGCGGTGTCCACCACGCAGAACCTGTTGCCCTCGGGATCGGCCAGGATCACGTAGTCGGCGTCGGCTGGCCGTTTGCTCCATTCGACCCGGGTGGCGCCCAGGGCCAGGAGCCGCCGCACCTCGGCGTCCTGGGTATCCGTGTACAGGTCCAGATGCAGGCGCGGGGGAACCTGGACGGGCGCGGGGACGCGGTCCAGGGAGATGCAAGTGCCGGCGCCGCCCGGCGGCTGCAGGATCACAAAGTCGCCGTCGGGCTCGTACCGCGGCTCGAAGCCCAGCGCGGCCTGCCAGAAACTCATCTGGCGTTCGAGGTTGTCCACCCGGATGACGATCGAGCCAATGCTCAGCATCCGGACAAGCTACACCCGGGCCACCGGCCCGGCAAGCAAGAAACATAACCGCAGGCCCATCCCCGATTCGCCCTGAGAGGAACCCAGCTATCTCCCGGCGGCCGGACGTAAACTGACCGTCACATCGTTCTGTGTGAAACAGTCTGTGACGCATGAAGTGGAGACCGGATGCTCTGGAAACTGCTCGTCGAATATCTGAGGCCGCAGCGGCGGCTGCTGTTCGCCGTCGTCGTCTTCCAGCTGGCGGCGTCCATTGCCTCGCTGTACCTGCCCACGCTGAACGCGGACATCATCGACCAGGGCGTGGCGACGGGGGACACGGACTACATCCTGCGCGTCGGCGGTCTGATGCTGGCGGTCACCCTGCTGCAGGTCGCCTGCACCGTCGCGGCCGTGTACTTCGGCGCGAAGGCCGCGATGGCCCTGGGCCGGGACGTCCGCGGCGCCATCTTCAGCCGGGTGGCGGCGTTTTCCGAGCAGGAAGTCACCCGGTTCGGCCCGCCGAGTCTCATCACCCGCTCCACCAACGATGTCCAGCAGGTCCAGCAGCTGGTCCTGATGTCCGCCACGCTCATGGTGACGGCGCCCATGCTCTGCATCGGCGGGGTGATCATGGCCATCCGGCAGGACCTGCAGCTGTCCTGGCTGATCGCCGTCAGCGTCCCCGTGCTGCTGGCCGCGGTGGGCTCGATCATTATCCGGATGGTGCCGCTGTTCCGGCTGATGCAGGCCCGGATCGACACCGTCAACCGGGTGCTGCGCGAACAGCTGACCGGCATCCGGGTGGTGCGGGCCTTTGTCCGGGAGGACGTGGAGACCGCCCGGTTTGCCCGCGCCAACGTGGACGTCACGGATACCGCGCTGCGCGCCGGCCGGCTCATGGCGCTCGCGTTTCCCACCGTGATGCTGGTGCTCAACGTCTCCAGCACGGCTGTGATCTGGTTCGGGGCGTTCCGGATCGAGGACGGTTCCATGCAGGTGGGGACCATGATCGCGTTCCTGAGCTACCTCATGCAGATCCTGATGTCCGTCATGATGGCCACGTTCATGGCGATCATGATCCCGCGCGCCGCCGTGTCCGGGGACCGGATCGGCGAGGTCCTCGGGACCGAATCCAGCGTCCGGCCGCCGCTGCGGCCGGTCTCGCTCGCGGCCGGGCGGACGGCGCGCGGCGAGCTGGAGATGCGCGGCGTCGGGTTCGCCTACCCGGGCGCCGAGCAGCCGGTGCTCCAGGACGTGAGCTTCACCGCCCGCGCGGGGCAGACGACGGCGATCATCGGCAGCACCGGGTCCGGCAAGACCACCCTGGTGAACCTGATGCCGCGGCTTTTCGACGCGACCTCCGGGTCGGTCCGGATTGACGGCGTGGACGTCCGCGAGCTCCACCCGGACCTGCTGTGGGGGCACATCGGCCTGGTCCCGCAGAAGCCCTACCTGTTCTCCGGCACGGTGCGCAGCAACCTGCTTTACGGCAAACCGGACGCCAGCGAGGACGAGCTCTGGCGGGCTCTGAGGATTGCCCAGGCGCAGGATTTTGTGGAGGAGCTGGAGGGCGGGCTGGATGCACCGATCTCGCAGGGCGGCACCAACGTCTCCGGCGGCCAGCGGCAGCGGCTCGCGATCGCCCGGGCACTGGTGAAACAGCCCGAGCTGTACATCTTTGACGACTCTTTCTCCTCGCTGGACACCGCCACGGACGCCCGGCTGCGGCAGGCGCTCAAGCAGCACACCGCCGGGGCCACCATGGTGATCATCGCCCAGCGGGTCTCCAGCATTGTGGACGCGGACCAGATCCTGGTGCTTGAGCGCGGCAGGATCGTCGCGCACGGCACGCACGAGGAACTGCTGGAGGCGTCGGAGACGTACCAGGAGATTGTGAACTCCCAGCTCGCAGCGGAGGAGGCAGCATGAGCCGCACCGACAAGGCGCCGACGCCGGCCCCCGCCGCCGCTCCCGCGGGCGGGGCCCCCGCGGCGCAAACCCCCATGCGGATTCCCCGCCCCGCTGGCGGACCCGGCCGCGGCGGCCCGTTCGCCGGGATGAACATCCCGGCCGAGAAGGCCATGAACTTCGGCCCCTCCGCCCGGCGGCTGCTGGGGGAGCTGCGGCCCGAACGGCTGTGGCTGGTGCTGGTCCTGGTGCTCGCCGTCGTCGGGGTGACGTTCTCGGTGATCGGGCCCCGGCTGCTGGGCGAGGGCACCAACCTGATCTTTGCCGGCGTCGTGTCCAAGCAGCTGCCGCCCGGGGAGACCCAGGACCAGGTGATCGCCCAGATGCGCGCCGCCGGGCAGACCCAGCAGGCGGACATGCTCAGCGCCATGACGCTGACCCCCGGCGCCGGGATCGACTTCACCGCGCTGGCCACCGTGCTGCTGTGGGCGCTGGTGCTGTACGTGCTGGCGTCGGTGTTCGGCTGGATGCAGGCGTACATCCTCAACGGCGTCGTGCAGCGCACGGTCTTCCGGCTGCGCGAGCGGATCGAGGCGAAGATCAACAAGCTGCCGCTGCGCTACTTCGATTCCGTGCAGCGCGGCGAGCTGCTCAGCCGGGTGACCAACGACGTCGACAACATCTCCCAGAGCCTGCAGCAGTCCATCAGCCAGGCCGTGACCTCGGTGCTGACCGTGGCCGGGGTGCTGGTGATGATGGTGCTGCTCTCGCCGACGCTGGCGCTGATTGCACTGGTGACCATTCCGCTGACGCTCGTGACGACGGCGGTGATCGCCAAGCGCTCGCAGAAGTTGTTCGTGGCGCAGTGGCGGCATACCGGGGAGCTGAACGGGCAGATCGAGGAGACGTACACCGGGCACGCCCTGGTGAAGGTGTTCGGCCGGCAGCGCGAGGTGGAGGAACGGTTCCGGCAGAAGAACGCGGAGCTGTACCAGGCGAGCTTCGGCGCGCAGTTCATTTCCGGGCTGATCATGCCGGCCATGACGTTCATCGGGAACCTGGTCTACGTGGGGATCGCCGTGGTGGGCGGCCTGCAGGTGGCCTCCGGGGCGATGCAGCTGGGAGACGTGCAGGCGTTCATCCAGTACTCCCGGCAGTTCACCCAGCCGCTGGCCCAGCTGGGGTCCATGGCGAACCTGCTGCAGTCCGGCGTGGCCTCCGCCGAGCGGGTGTTCGAGCTGCTGGACACGGACGAGCAGTCGCCGGATCCTTCGCCGTCTGAGGCCCCCGACGGCGGCCGGGGGCGGCTGGTGTTCGAGGACGTGTCCTTCTCCTATTCGCCGGACAAGCCGCTGATCTCCTCGCTGAGCCTGGTGGCGGAGCCGGGGCAGACCGTGGCCATTGTGGGCCCGACCGGTGCGGGCAAGACCACGCTGGTGAACCTGATGATGCGCTTCTACGAGCTCGACGCCGGGCGGATCACGCTCGACGGCGTGGACGTCACCGCGATGACCCGCGACGAGCTGCGCTCGCGGATGGGCATGGTGCTGCAGGACACCTGGCTGTTCGGCGGGACCATCCGGGACAACATCGCCTACGGCCGGCCCGGCGCTTCGGAAGCCGAGATCCTGGAGGCCGCGCGGGCGACGTACGTGGACCGGTTCGTCCGGTCCCTGCCGGACGGGTACGACACCGTGCTCGACGACGAAGGCTCCAACGTCTCCGCCGGCGAGAAGCAGCTGCTCACCATCGCCCGGGCGTTCCTGGCCCGCCCGTCCGTGCTGATCCTGGACGAGGCCACCTCGTCAGTGGATACGCGGACCGAGGTGCTGGTGCAGAAGGCCATGAGCGCGCTGCGGAGCGACCGGACTTCGTTTGTCATTGCTCACCGCCTGTCCACCATCCGCGACGCCGACCTCATTCTGGTGATGGAGTCCGGCCGGATTGTGGAGCAGGGGACGCACGCTTCCCTGTTGGAGGCCGGCGGGGCGTATGCCGCACTGTACGCCGCGCAGTTCGCGGCGCCGGTGGCGGAGGTTTAAGGGGCTGACCACCGTCCCGGCACTACCGTCATAGGCTCTTGAAAAGAGCAACGCCAACAAGCCACCCAACCCAGACTTCACGCCTGCAGCTCCTGCTTCCTAAACTCAGCAGCCGTTTCCAACAGTTGCGCGGACAGCCGCTTGGCGTCCTGCCGGGCGAATCTGGCGATCGGCATGGCGATGCTCAAGGCGGCGTGCTGGCCGTCGACCAGGCCCAGGGACACGCCCATGGCCGCCACGCCGTCCTCACTCTCTTCGAAGTTCATGCCGATCTGCTGCCGGCGGGCCTGGTCCACGTCCCGGTACAGCTTGGGGAGGTCGATGCGGGCGTTGACCGCAGCGGCCGTGTCGTCGAGGACGCGGTAGCGCCGCTCGATGTCCTCCCGCGGCAGGTCCGCCAGCATCGCCTTGCCGGCCGACGTCACATGGGCAGGCAGGACAATCCCGGTGCGGAGGCCAAAGCGCAGCGCATGGGTGGTGGCCTCTATGCCGTCCAGGTGGTGGATCTCGGTGCCGATAAGCACGGCTAGGTGGCTCGTCTCGCCCACACGGGTGAACAGCCGCTCCAGGTAGGGGCGCACACGCGCGGGCAGCGGCGGCGGTGCGGTGTCGATGGCGGCCCTCCGGAGCTCGGGGCCCGGGACATAGCGCCGCTGGGCGGTCTGCTCGGCGAAGCCGTCGCCCACCAGCGTCACCAGCAGGCGTTGGGCCGTCGACGGATTGACCTCGAGGATGCTGGAAGCCTCGGTCACGCTGATGGAACCCTGCTCCGCCATGTGCTTGAGCAGCACCAGCGCCCGGTGGACGGATTCAACCCGCGGTGCTTCATCTTTGCGTATCACGCAATTTAGGCTAACAGCCATTGCGCCTCGCGCATAGGGCTGACTAGCCTCACATCACAACCTACGCACCGGACCCCGCGAAAGCCGGGCCCGCGCGTCGTTCGCACCGCCGCTGAATTGAATACCCCCAAAGCTCAAGGCGCCACAGGCGCCGCACTGCTCACCCGACGAAGGAGTCTTGATGAGTCTGTCCCAGTCACGAGCGGTAAAACGCTCGCTCAAACCCGCAATGCCCGCCTCGCCGCAGGCCAAGCGCGCCGTCGTCAGCGGTACCTTCGGGTCCGCCCTCGAATGGTTCGACTTCGCCGTCTACGGCGCCATGGCCGCGACGGTCTTCCCCAAGCTGTTCTTCAATGACATGAATCCCGCGACCGCGCTGCTTGCGTCCTTCGCAACCTTCGGCGTCGGCTTCGTGGCCCGCCCGCTGGGCGGCATCGTATTCGGCCACCTGGGCGACCGCCTGGGACGACGCAGGATCCTGCTGACCACCTTCATCACGATGGGCGTCGCGTCGATGATCATCGGCCTGCTTCCGCCGCAGTCCGCGATCGGCATCGCCGCCCCGGCCCTGCTGGTTCTCATGCGCTTCATCCAGGGCATCGCGCTGGGCGGCGAGGCCACAGGAGCCCAACTGATGACCATGGAGCACGCACCCGCGGACCGCCGCGCCTTCTACGGTGGGCTCATGGCGATGGGTTCCCCGATCAGCCAGGTGGCCGCGAACCTGGTGCTGGCCGTACTTTCCGGCGTACTGAGCCCGGAAGCTTTCCTCGCCTGGGGCTGGCGTGTGCCGTTCCTGCTGAGCATCCTGCTGGTGGCCGTGGGCATCTACATCCGGCTCAAGGTTGAAGAGACGCCGGTGTTCAAGGAGGGCATGCAGGAGCTCGCCCAGGAATCCACCACCCCGGCCACCGTGATCAAGACCCACGGCGTCACCATCCTGCGGCTCATCCTCGCCTTCGCCCCGATCGTCGTGACCTTTTACATCGTCTCCGTGTTCGGCATCAGCTACCTCACCACCCACGGCTTCACCCAGAGCCAGACGTTCACGATCATCATGATCTCCAACTTCCTCTCCGTGATCGCGATCTGGTGGGGCGGCCGGCTCGCGGACGTCTACGGCCGCCGGCGGATCCTGATGATCGGATCGGCAGGCACCCTGCTCGCCGCCGTCCTGTTCTTCCCGGTGGTGAACCTGGGCAGCTTCCCGCTGACGCTGGGCATGGTGGCGTTCTCCCTGGTGACCGCGCAGTTCGGAAACGCCGGCCAGGGCGCGCTCTTCGCCGAGGCGTTCCCTACCCACATGCGGTACACGGGATCAGCACTCGCCCTCACCGGTTCCAACCTGATCTTCGCCGCACCCGCACCGTTCCTGGCCTCCTGGCTGATGAGCATCAGCGGCGGCAGCACCGTCTCCATCACCATTGCCTGGATCGTGATCATCGCCGCCGCGCTGATCAACATGGTGATGATGGGCGACGGTAAGACCCTCGAGGGCGGCGAGCACCGCTTCGGCCGTTACGTTCGCGTTGAAGAAACGACGACGACGGCGGCGCCCGCCACCGGGCTGGTCGGCTCCGGCGCTGCCGAAGAGGCCGTGACCCGATGATTGTTGAACAACGGACCTACGTCCTGCACACCGGCGCCCGGCTCGACGAGTACCTCGAAGCCTACGAAAGCATCGGCCTGCCCGCGCAGAAGCCGATCCTGGGCGGATTCCTCGGCTACTTCGTCACCGAATTCGGGCGCCAGAACGAGCTCAACCACTTCTGGGCCTACGCGGACCTGGAGGACCGCCGGACCCGCCGCGCCGAGCTCGCCAAGAACGGGCAATGGCAGGAATGCCTTGCCATCATCCGGCCCATGATCATGACGATGGAGAACCAGATCATGTACCCGACGTCCTTCTCGCCGATCCGCACCCTGCCCGTTGCCGCAACCGACCCACACACGGCGTTCAGCCGGAACCAGGAGCCTGGCCATGACCAGTAACCCCACCGCCACCCTCGAAGCCGAAGCGGCCAAACAGCCGGTGATGCTGCAGACCGCTATCGTCACCGGCGGCGCCGGCGGCATCGGCCAGACGATCAGCCGGCGCCTCGCGCAGGAAGGCTACGCCGTCGTAGTCGCCGATCTCGACCAGGACGCCGCTGACCGCACGGCCGCGTCGCTCCCCGATGTGGGCTGGGCCGAACACCGCGGCTTCGCCGGCAACCTGGCCGACGGGGAGACCAATAAGGCACTTGCCGCGTTCGCGGCCGAGACCGGACCCGTGGGGGTGGTGGTCAACGCCGTCGGTATTTCGCCCAAGCGCAACGGCGGCAAGATCCGCTTCTTTGAGCTCAGCGACGACGAGTGGAACACCGTCATGGCGGTCAATGTGGCGGCACCGTTCTTCCTGGTGCGCGAGGTCTACCGGCACATGCCCACGGATGGTTCCGCGAGCATCGTGAACCTGCTGTCCATCGCCGCCAAGACCGGCACGGGCGGCGGCCCGGACGCGGCGTTCGGCCCCTTCCTGCCCAGCTCCGTGGTTTACGGGGCATCGAAGGCGGCGCTGCAGAACCTGACGGCCAGCCTGGCCCACGAACTGGCTGACTTCCGGATCCGCGTGAACGGCGTGGCGCCGGGCTTCGTGCAGACCCCCATGATGGGCGATGTTCGCCAGGACGCCAGGCTGCTCGGCCAGGTGCCGATGAAGCGCTTCGCGACGCCGGAGGAGATCGCCGACGCGGTGGCCTTCCTCACCGGGAACCAGTCCACCTACATCACCGGCACCAGCCTGGACGTCAACGGCGGATTCCTCACCTGCTGACAAGCCCCGGGCGTGAGCCCTGCCGCGTCCCTCACGGACGCGCCAGCACCAATGACAAGACCCCTGAAAGGGACAGCACCATGACCATGCCCCAATACGACTACGACGTAGTGGTCCTCGGATCCGGTATCGCGGGACAGTCCGCAGCCACCAGCGCGGCGCAAGCCGGCCTCAAGGTGGCGCTCCTGGAAAAGACCGGCAAGCTTGGCGGATCCTCGGCCATGAGCGGCGGATTCTTTGCCTTCTCCGGAACCGAGGAGCAGGCAGCCGAAGGCGTCGAGGACTCCGCGGAACTCTTCTTGCAGGACCTGCTCTCCACCGGCGGCGGCGTCAACGACCGCGCCCTGGTGGACGCCTACCTTGAACGCCAGGACGAGACCTACCGCTGGCTCAAGGAGCAGGGCGCGCAGTTCCGGGCCCTGGAAATCAGCTCCGGACAGTCCGCGCCGCGTAGCCACAACACGGTGATCACCGAACTGCTCGCCAAGCTGCACCGGTCCTTCACCGAACACGGCGGGGAAACCCGGCTGGGACACCGCGCGGTCCGGCTGGTGCGCAGCCACGAGGGCACGGTGACCGGCGTCGTCGTCGAAGCTGACGGAAATGAGGCGCTGTTCAATGCACGCGGCGGGGTGATCCTGGCGACCGGCGGCTTCAGCAGGAGTACCGACCTACTGCGGACCTTTGCGCCGGAGCAGCTTGCGGCGATCCCCTACGGCGGGGCGGGCAACACCGGTGACGGCCTCAAAATGGCGTGGAAGCTGGGCGCCGGCGTGGCGGACATGTCCTACATCACCGCCACTTACGGCTCCCACCCGGAGACCGGCGAGGAATTCCACGAACTGCTCACCGCGTATTACATGGGCGCGATCATCGTGAACCAGGACGGCCGGCGGTTCGTTGACGAGTCCAAGTCCTACAAGACCCTGGGCCGCGAGGTGCTCAAGCAGCCGGAGGGCCTCGGCTTCGAGATCTTCGATGCCAAGGTCCGGGCCAAATCGCACCCCGGCATCCCGCTCAACGACATTGGCATGATCGAGGACCTGGGCCATCTCTTCAAGGCCGATTCCCTCGTGGAACTGGCCGAGGCCGCCAGCATTGACCCCGCCGCCCTGGTGGCGACCGTGGCCCGCTACAACGACTCGGTGGCTGGCCGCGAAGAGGACGAGGTAGGCCGCACCCACCTGTGCAACGGCGTCGGGGAGCTCCTGCCGCTGGACCAGGGACCGTTCTACGCCTACCCGGCCAAGGCGCTGATGACCACCACCTACTGCGGCGTGACTATCAACCCCAACGCGGAGGTGGTGGACGTCGACGGCGACGTGATCCCGGGGCTCTACGCCATCGGCGAGCTCACCGGCGGATTCCACGGCGCCGCCTACATGACCGGCACCTCGCTGGGCAAGGGCGTCGTCTTCGGCCGGATCGCTGCTGAGCATGCCGCGGCGAAGCTGGCATCGAGCGTGGCGCAGTGAGCACGGCCACGCAGCAGGACGCTGTCACACGGCACCGTGGCATAGAAGCGGCACCCGGCGCGCACGAGGTCCGCCGGGTGGATGTCGTCGTAGTTGGATCCGGGGTCAGCGGATCCGCCGCTGCCATGACCGCTGCCCGGAGCGGAGCCAGAGTGGCTCTCCTGGAGAAACAGCCGACGTTTGGCGGCTCGGCAGCGTTGTCGGCGGGAATGTTCTGGACCGCTCCCAGTGTGGACGCCTACCGCAAGCGGATTCCGCTCGGAAACCTGGACCTCGGCAGCCGCCTCGTGGACGACTACGAGGAAGCGCTCGCCGAGTTGCGGGCCGCCGGCGTCCGGGTCGCGGGGGAGCCGAAGCGGGACATCATGACCTTCGGCATCGGCTACTCCACCGACATCCACGCCATCCTTGCCTGGTGCCGTGACCAGGTCGTCGCGGCCGGGGGAGAGACCACGGCCGGGGCGGCCGTCACTGAACTCCTGCAGGCCGACGGAGGCACCGTCACCGGTGTCCTCGTGCGGACCGCGGACGGGCGCCAAATCCGCTACGAAGCGGCCGCCGTCGTCCTCGCCAGCGGCGGATTCCAGGGTGACCGCGCCGAACTGACGCGGTCCATCGGGCCCAACGCGGACCGGCTGGTGCTGCGCTCCAACCCCGGCAGCGTCGGCGACGGGCTGCGCCTGGCTCGGGCTGCGGGAACTGGTGGGACGACGGCGATGAGCACCTTCTACGGGCATCTGCTGCCGTATCCGGTGCACAGCTTCGAGGCCGCTCACTATCTGCCCTATTCCCAGTACTACTCCGGCTCGACGGTGCTGGTGAACCTGCAGGGGAAGCGTTTCGCGGACGAGACCGACGGCGACGAACTGCTCAACCAGGCCGTCACCTTCCAGCCACAAGCGCGCGGAGTCCTGATCTTCGACGAGTTCGTCCGGAACACGGAAGTGCTAGAGGAACCGTTCCCGGGACTGGGCAGCATCGACCGCCTGGGCATAGCCATCGACGCCGGCGGGCAGCACGCCGTCGCGCAGACCCTGCCGGAACTCGTGGAGCTGGTCTCCGGCTGGGGCGTGGACCGCGATCAGCTCTCCCGCACCCTGGACCGCTATGCGGAGGTCGCCGGCCAGGGCGGCGGCACCGCCGACGGCATTCCGGTGTCCGCCTCCGCGCGGGCGCCCCAGGACGGCCCTTTTTACGCACTCGTGGTCCAGCCATCCATCACGTTCACCTTCGGCGGGATTCGCACCAATGCGCGCGGCGAGGCCCTCGATCACGACGGCGGAGCGGTGCCCGGGCTGTACGCCGCCGGTGCCGATATCGGCGGTCTGTCCAACTACGGCTACGCCGGCGGCCTGGCCCCGGGCTACATCACCGGCCGCTGGGCCGGGACCTCGGCCGCCGAGCGGGCGGCCTCCTTCGTACGGAACGCAAGCTCCGCCGTCGTCGGCGACTTCAGTGAAAGGAACGCGCAGTGAGATCAACAGCAGTGAGTTCAACAGCAGACGTCCTAGTGATCGGCGGCGGCGGGTCCGGCATGAGTGCCGCGATCTCGGCGGCCACCAGCGGAGCCACGGTGATTGTGCTGGAAAAATGTCCCAAGGTGGGCGGAAGTACCGCGATGTCCGTGGGATCCTTTACGGCGGCCAACACGGCCTACCAGTACCGCGCCGGGGTCAATGACAGCATCGAGCTGTTCGTCGAGGACATGAAGGTGGCCAACGGCGAATTCGAACAGCGCGAAAACAAGGAACTGCGGCGCATCCTGGCCGAAAACGCGGGCCCCACGGTGGAGTGGCTTGGCAGCATCGGCGTGCAGTTCCTCGGCCCCACCCCGGAGCCGCCCTACGAGAAGCCGCGCATGCACAACGTCCTGCCGAACTCCGGAGCCTACGCCGAGGCGCTGCTGCGCGAGTGCAGGAAGCGCGGCGTCGTCATCCACACCTCCATGCGCGTGGAGGAACTGCTGCGCAACGCCGACGGCGAGATCATCGGTGCCCGGGCCAACGGCAGGGAGTTCTTCGGCCGCCGGGGCGTCATCCTGGCCACCGGCGACTACTCGGCGTCCGCCGAAATGAAGGCCAAGTATGTGGGGGAGGAGGCGGCCAAGATCCCGCCGGTCAACCCCAACAACACCGGCGACGGTTTTAAGCTGGGAACCGAGGCCGGCGGGGTCATGATCCAGATGGACCGCCTGTATGAGGGGCTCCGCTTCGCCCCCTCCACCCGGGCGGACCCGATCAAGATGCTGCCGTCCCATCCGCTCATTTCCAAGGCCATGCGCCTGGTGGTCGAGCGTCTGCCGCGGAAGATCCTGGCCTACGTGGTCCGCGGCGCACTGACCAGCTGGGTGGGCCCCAACAACACCATGTACCGGGCCGGGGCGATCCTGGTGGGCCACGGCGGGAGGCGCATCGCCAACGAGGATTCGGACAAGGCCATGGCACGGGCCACCGCTGCCGATGCCAAGAACACCGCCTACATGATCTTCGACGAGCGGGTGGCCAAGAAGTTCTCGGCCTGGCCCAACCCGGTGTCCACGTTCCCCGGCGTTGCCTATGCCTACGTAGATGACTACAAGAGGTACCGCCCGGACGTTTACCACCGGGCCGAAACCATCGAGGAACTGGCTGCAAGCACCGGCCTCGACCCGGCGGTGCTGACCGCGAGCGTTTTGGATTGGAATGCCAAGGTGGCGGCCGGCAAGGACGGCGACTTCGACCGCCAGCACCTCGGCGAGGGCGTGAGCGAAGGCCCGTTCTACGCGTTGGGGCCGATGAACGCCTTCATCACCCTGGCCGACGGTGGCCTGGCCGTCGACACCGACCTCCGGGTGACCACTCCTGAGGGTGAAGCCATCCCCGGCCTCTGGGCAGCCGGATCCACAGGCCAGGGCGGGCTCCAGCTGCTCAACCACGGGCTTCACATCGGCTGGGCGATGGTTTCCGGACGCATCGCCGGGCGCAACGTGGCGCACGCGCCGGGCCGTAGCGACCTGGACGTGGCCGCGGACGCAGGCGTGGCCGTCGGCTGACTACGGAGCCGGGGCAGACCGTGGCGATCGTCGGCCCCACCGGGGCCGGGAGGACCACGCTGGTGAACCTGATGATGTGGTTCTACGAGCTCGACGCCGGGCGGATCTCGCTCGACGGCGTGGACGTCACCGCGATGACCCGCGACGGGCTGCGCTCGCGGATGGGCATGGTGCTGCAGGACACCTGGCTGTTCGGCGGGACCATCCGGGACAACATCGCCTACGGCCGGCCCGGCGCCTCGGAGGACGAGATCATGGAGGCGGCGCGGGCGACGTACGTGGACCGGTTCGTGCGGTCCCTGCCGGACGGGTACGACACAGCGCTGGAGGATGAGGGCGGCAATGTCTCGGCGGGGGAGAAGCAGTTGCTGACGATTGCCCGGGCCTTCCTGGCCCGGCCGTCGGTGCTGATTCTGGATGAGGCCACGTCTCCCAGGGACACCCGCACCGAGGTGCTGGTGCAGAAGGCGATGAGCGCGCTGCGCTCCGATAGGAAGTCGTGTGTTATTGTGCACCCGCTCTCCACGATCCGCGACGCCGACCTCGTCCTGGTGATGGAATCCGGACAGATCGTGGAGCAGGGAACGAAGGCCTCGTTGCTGGAGTCGGGCGGGGCTTATGCGGCGCAGTTTGCTGCGCCGGTCGCGGAGGTTTAGGAGTGATTGGACAAGCGACTGGACCCTCGGTGATGAGCAACATTCAAAGCGGATTGAAGGGGGCGCTCAAACGTTTGGGGGTAAGGGGGCCGCACGGGGTTTCGTTGACTTCCTTCTTGACCTAGCGAGCTGGTGCTCGTGGACGGATGTTGAAGATGCCCACGGCTTATGGGGCGGAGTTCCGCCAGGATGTTCTTGATGTGGCCTCAAGGGCTAGGCACCGCTGCCACAGATTGCGAAGGATTTCGGGCTGACGGTCACGACATTGAAGCGTTGGATTGCCATGGCAAAGCCTAAGGATTCCGGGCCGGCGGAGCTGGACGGCAAGCAAGTTATTACTGATGGAGAGTAAGCCCGGTGACGGAAAGGACCTCTCACCGCCACGGCGGCAAAGACGGCTGGGGAAACTCACGCCCAGCGAATATGAAAGAATCAACCGGACCGCGCTCACAGCGGCCTAAGACCCCGAGCCAGCAAAAGGCGGGGCAGTCCCGAGAATGAGGCTAGCGGAGAGGTACGGGTGCATCGGACATGAGTAATCATGTGCACAGGGGTGAGTACGAAAAGTTACTCGACCTTCTGGCTGAGGCCCGCGGAGTGACCACGCGGGATGGTTTCTCCGCATCTATTCCGGATGCCCAAGCTCTGGAGGGGCTGATGGAGATTGTGAATGCATTGTCAGACCTCCTCCTGGCCCCAGAAGTCGATGCTCTCAATAAGGCAGTTGTAACTCCCGGAAGGCAGCCTCAAGATGACTTTGCAGAGTGGCTGGCAGGGGGCACGCTGGGCGAGCCATTGTGGTTGGCGCTCACCGAAGTTCTGAACTTCCATAGCGATGGTCAAAGAGAAGCCGCCGAACTGATCGCAATGCTCGGCGACAGCACATGTGCGTTCTTGGACGGCGTCACAAAATTCGCTAGCCGGGTCGCCCGTGGAGAAGTGTCAGCTATGGGAGAAGCTGTTTCGATGCTTGCCCGCCGCTGCAAGCATCGGGTGGAGGAACAGCTGATGAAGAATGCTGTTCACCAGCTCCGTCAGAGCCGCGAGATCGTAAGGGAGATCAACGATTTAAGGGACGACGCGCAAGAGGCAGTCGGAGTCGTGGCCGACTCAACCCTAGCCCTGCACTACAGCGAGTACTCGGCGGAGCAAAAGAAGTCGGCGGATAAATTTCGCTTCTGGACTATCACGATTGCCACGCTTGGCGGCCTAATAGGAGCTGCCCTACTCTTGGGGCCAGCAGTCTCGGGACAGCCTTCCGGTGGCGTGCCGAACGACTACGTGCCGTTTCTCCAGCGCGTCGTCGTCACCGCGGCTGTATTTGGACTGGCAGGCTATCTTGCCCGCCAGGCGCATCAGCACAGATCCTTAGCTAACTGGTCCGCGTCGCTTGCAGTTCAGCTAAAGACATTCGATGCCTACCTAGGTCCATTGACCTCATCGGAGACCAAGGATGAACTCCGAAAGTCATTTGGGGCCAGGGCCTTCGGAGACCACCCTGCTATGAAGGGTGAACCTAGCGTCACTCCATCGGTAGCTGCAATGGATACCGCTGTCGGCTGGGTAGCTAAGCTCACTGCCGGTGCTACTAAGTGACAACTGTTGTGACTAGACCTGTGGCGCATACCCATGGCGTCAACGCACAGGTACGACGTGCATGCCGCCACGGCGATGGGGAAAGGAACGCGTTCGCTAATCGGCCCACGAGTATCGGCCCGACGACCACCTCTTCACCGTGGTCAATCGAGGATCTCGCGGCATGGCTCGCATCCTGAGCATCCATCTCAAACGAGCGGCCACGGGTAGCGCATCCCGGTAGGGTCAACCGGCAGCGCCCCTGCGACCAGTAAACGCTGAACGCGGCGCCGCAGGGACGTCACCTCGTCGTCGCCGAGTAGTTCGGCCACTTGGGGAGGCGCGGCGTCTGCGAGCGGGGCGATGTCCTCGAGCAGGGCGTCGGGGATGGGGTCGCCCGCGAAGTCCCAGATCACGGTGCGCAGCTTGAAGATTGCCGAGAAGCACAGCCCGTGGTCGATGCCCCAGATCCGACCGTCGTCGCCGCGCAGCACGTGGCCGCTCTTGCGGTCTGTGTTGTTGGCGACGTAGTCGAACAGGGCGATCCGCGCCAGCTCGCGGTGAGTCTCCGGGGCGTCGGCGTAAAGCGTGAAGTAGTGCTCTTGGAAGTCGCACTCGATGAACCACTGCAGGGACCCCACCCCGAGGGGCGCCTCTTCCCGGATCACCGTCGGCGGGACGAAGCCCCAGCCCAGCGACTCGCTCAGGAGGTAGGCGGCGCGTTCGCGCTTGTAGAGGCCGGGTTCGAAATCGGACAGCGGACGTTCGCCGGCCTCCGGTTTGTAGACCGCGTACCCCTCTTCCTCGCCGCAGGAAACCTGGACGAGAAACGTCTGGTTGCTGCTGCGCGGGATGAGGCCGAGGAGCTCGATGCTGCCCTCGGTCAGCAGAGTCAGCTCCTGGCCGGACACCGGCTGGCCCACTTCATGACGTCCTCAGCCCACTGAGCGGTTCCGACGTCGAATTCACCATCAGTACGGCAGGGTCCTGGCCCTCCACGAACGTGATGGCCGAGACCGAACCCGGGCTGATGACTATGCGCTGGAACAGGTCTAGATGCGTGCCCAGGGCGTGGGCGACGGCGGCCTTGATCGGATCCGCATGGGAGAAGCACACCACCACCCCGCCGGCGTGGGCCACGCACAGCGCCTCCATCGCTCCGACAATGCGGGCCTGCATCTCTGGAAAGCTCTCGCCGTCCGGGAAGCGGAACTCGGACGGGCTGTGCTGAACGGTCTGCCATTCCGGCAGCGCGGCCAGTTCCGTGATCGCGGCCCCGGTCCAGCCGCCGAAATCGCACTCCAGCAGCCCGTCGTCGTGCTTCACCGGCAAACCCGAGCGCACCGCCGTCGGCTCCGCCGTCTCGCACGCTCGCTCCAGCGGCGAGGAATAGACGGCGTCGACCGGCAAGCCCGCGAGACGTTCCGCGACCCGTTCGGCCTGGGCCCGGCCGCGGTCGGACAGGTGCAGTCCCGGTGCCCTGCCCGGCAGCAGTGTGCCCGTCGTCGGCGTCTCCCCGTGGCGCACCAGAAGCAGGAGCGTGCCCTGGGGTGGGGGCTCCAGTGAAGGTCCTGGCGTCACTGCAGTCATCAGCGTCCAGCCTAGGCCGTAGGCCCGCCCACGCGCAGGAATCTCAGAGAATCCCTCGATTCCCCGCACGGTAGAGGTCTACGGTGGAGGAGTGAGTGATCGCCCCGATATCTTCACTGTTGGTGAATTGCGTGCCTCCGGCCACGTTCACAAGGACCTGCGCCGCGAAATCCGCGACAACCTGCTCGCCGCGCTCGCCGCCGGCCGCGACCCCTGGCCCGGCATGTTCGGGTTCAGCCGGACCGTCCTGCCCCAGCTTGAGCGGGCCCTGCTCGCCGGGCACGACGTCGTCCTGCTGGGCGAACGCGGTCAGGGCAAGACCCGGCTCCTGCGCACCCTGGCCGGGCTGCTGGACGAGTGGTCGCCGGTGATCGAGGACTCGGAACTGAACGAACACCCGTACGACCCCCTCACGGAGCACTCCCGCGCCCTCGCCCTCACGGAGGGGGACCGGCTGCGGGTGGCGTGGCGGCACCGCTCGGAACGGTACGTCGAAAAACTCGCCACGCCGGACACCTCCGTCGCCGACCTGATCGGCGACGTCGACCCGATGCGGGTGGCCGAGGGCCGCCGCCTGGGGGACCCGGAAACCATCCACTACGGCCTGGTGCCGCGCTCGAACCGCGGAATCATCGCCATCAACGAGCTGCCCGACCTCGCCGAGCGGATCCAGGTCTCCATGCTCAACGTGATGGAGGAACGCGACATCCAGATCCGCGGCTACGTGCTGCGGCTGCCGCTGGACGTCCTGGTGGTCGCGTCCGCCAACCCGGAGGACTACACGAACCGCGGCCGGATCATCACGCCCCTGCGGGACCGCTTCGGCGCCGAGATCCGCACCCACTACCCGATCGAGCTCGACGACGAGGTCGCCGTCATCCGGCAGGAGGGACAGCTGGTGGCCGGCGTCCCGCCCGTCATCCTCGAGATCCTGGCCCGCTACACCCGGGCGCTGCGGCAGTCGCCCGCGGTCAACCAGACCTCCGGGGTTTCCGCGCGGTTCGCCATCGCCGGGGCCGAAACCGTCGCCGCGGCCGCCCTGCGCCGGGCCAGCGTGCGCGGCGAGGACGAGGCCGTCGCCCGGATCATTGACCTGGACGCCGCCGTCGACGTCCTGGCCGGAAAGATCGAGTTCGAATCCGGTGAGGAAGGCCGGGAACAGGACGTCCTTGACCACCTCCTGCGCATGGCCACCGCGGAAGCCGTGCGGGCGCACTTCCACGGCCTGGACATGGGCCCGCTCGTGGCCGCGCTCGACGGCCACGCCACGGTGACCACCGGGGAACTGGTCACCGCGCGGGAGTTCCTCCACAACCTCCCGTCCCTCAACGGATCCAGCCTCTACGACGACATCAGTGAGCGCCTGGGCGCGACAAACGACGGGCAGCGCGCCGCCGCCGTCGAACTGGCACTGGAAGGGCTCTACCTCGCCCGGCGGATCTCCAAGGAGTCCGACGACGAGGAGACGATCTACGGCTAAGCAGCGTTACGGCTAAGGAGGCCTCATGACCGCTCACAACCGGTCCAGGTACGGCCGGTACACGGGAGGACCGGACCCGCTCGCCCCGCCGGTGGACCTGGCGGAGGCGCTGGACGCCGTCGCCGAGGACGTCATGGCCGGCTACTCGCCCCGGCACGCCCTCCGGGAGTTCCTGCGCCGCGGCGGCCGGAGCCGGGAAGGGCTTGATGACCTCGCCGGCCGCGTCCAGCAGCGGCGCAGCGAACTGCTGGGCCGGCACAACCTGGACGGCACCCTCAACGAAGTCCAGAAGCTGCTTGAGACTGCGGTGCTGGAGGAGCGCAAGCAGCTCGCCCGCGACGCCATGATGGACAACACCGACCGCGCCTTCCGGGAGATGCAGCTGCAGAACCTGCCAAGCTCCACGGCAGCGGCGGTCAACGAGCTCGCCGCCTATGACTGGCAGTCGAGCACCGCGCGGGAGGCCTACGAGCGGATCAAGGACCTGCTCGGCCGCGAAATCCTGGACCAGCGGTTCGCCGGCATGAAGGAGGCGCTCGAGGGCGCCACCGAAGAAGACCGGGCCGCCGTGGCCGAGATGCTGCAGGACCTCAACGAGCTCCTCGGCAAACACCGCCGCGGCGAGGACACCGACGCGGACTTCCAGGACTTCATGGCCAAGCACGGCCAGTTCTTCCCGGAGAACCCGCAGTCGGTCGAGGAGCTGGTGGACGCGCTCGCCCAGCGCGCGGCCGCCGCCCAGCGGCTGCTGCAGTCCATGTCCGCCGAGCAGCGCGATGAGCTGATGCGGCTTTCCGCCCAGGCGTTCGGCTCGCCCGACCTTATGGCACAGCTGGGCCAACTCGATGCCAACCTGCAGGCTTTGCGCCCCGGCGAGGACTGGACCGGCTCCGAACGCTTCGAGGGCGAGGAGGGGCTGGGACTGGGCGACGGCACCGGCGTGCTCCAGGACATCGCCGAGCTGGACGAGCTGGCCGAACAGCTTTCCCAGGCCTACAGCGGGTCACGCCTCGATGACCTGGACTTGGACGCCCTCGCCCGCCAGCTGGGACAGAATGCCGCCGTGTCGGCCCGGACCCTCGCGGAGATCGAGCGGGCCATGCAGGACGGCGGCTTCCTCCAGCGCGGGGCCGACGGCGATCTCCGGCTGTCCCCGCAGGCCATGCGGCGGCTCGGCAGGTCGCTTTTGCGGGACACCGCCAAGCAACTCTCCGGCCGGCAGGGCCGCCGGGACACGCGCGTCGCCGGAGCGGCCGGGGAGCAGACCGGCTCCAGCCGCCAGTGGGAGTTCGGCGACGCCGAACCGTGGGACGTCACCCGCACCATCACCAACGCGATCCGCCGCACCATCGCCGACGGCGGTGACCCGGGTCGCGGACTGCGCCTCGCCGTCGGCGACATCGAAGTCACGGAGACGGAGGCGCGCACGCAGGCCGCCGTCGTCCTGCTCGCGGACGTGTCCTTCTCGATGGCCGCCGAGGGGCGCTGGGTGCCCATGAAACGTACCGCCCTCGCCCTGCACCACCTCGTCTCAACCCGGTTCCGCGGGGACAGGCTGCAGCTGATCACGTTCGGCCGCTACGCGCAGACCATGGACATTGGCGAGCTCACGGCCCTGCCTGCCCTGCGGGAGCAGGGAACCAACCTGCACCACGGCCTGCTGCTGGCCGGCCGGTTCTTCCGCCAGCACCCGTCGATGCAGCCCGTCCTCCTCGTGGTGACCGACGGCGAACCCACCGCTCACCTGACGGCCGACGGCGAGTCGTGGTTCGAGTATCCGCCGGACCCGGAGACCATCCGCGTCACGGTCGCCGAACTGGACCGTCTTGCCCGGGCCGGCACGCAGGCCACGTTTTTCCGGCTCGGCGACGACCCGTCCCTGGAGCGGTTTGTCCAGCGGATGGCCCGCCGGATCGACGGCCGGGTGGTGGCGCCCGAGGCCGGGGACCTGGGTGCGGCCGTGGTGGGGGAGTACCTCCGCGCCCACTTCCGCGGACGCCCTTACGACGACGCCGACTGGGCCCAATAGACCCTGCCCAATAGACGCTGCTCAATAGACCACCACACCGGGAGTGATGCACGTGACCACCATGCCTGCCGAGGGAGTCGGGTTCCGCTCCAAACGCGGACCTGTCCTCATTGCCCTGATGCTCTCCACGGGGCTTGTGGCGATCGACGCGACCGTGGTGGCGACGGCCGTGCCGGCGATCGTGCACGACATTGGCGGGTTCACGTCGTTCCCCTGGCTGTTCTCCGCCTATCTGCTGGCGCAGGCCGTGTCCGTCCCGGTCTACGCGAAGCTCTCCGACACCATCGGCCGCAAGCCGATCATGCTGATCGGAATCGGCCTGTTCCTGCTCGGCTCGATCCTGTGCGGCGTCGCCTGGAGCATGCCGGTCCTCATCGCCTTCCGCGTGGTGCAGGGCCTGGGCGCGGGTGCGGTCCAGCCGATGGCCATCACCATCGCCGGCGATATCTACACCCTGGCCGAACGGGCAAAAGTGCAGGGCTACCTGGCGAGCGTGTGGGCGGTCTCCTCAGTCGTGGGCCCGACGCTCGGGGGCGTGTTTGCCTCACTCGGCATCTGGCGTGGCATCTTCCTCGTGAACATCCCGCTGTGCCTGGTGGCCGGATGGATGCTGGTCCGGTCCTTCCACGAGAACATCGAACACGTAAAGCACCGGGTCGACTATCTGGGCGCGGGGCTGCTCACAGTCTCGCTCACCCTGCTCATTCTCGGGGCCCTCGAGGGCGGCCAGGCCTGGGCCTGGGACTCCGCCATCAGCGACGCAGTGTTCGCCGGCGGCGCCCTCCTGTTCGTCGCGTTCATCCTCGTCGAACGGAGGGCGGCGGAGCCGGTCCTGCCGCCGTGGGTGGTGTCCCGGCGGCTGCTGGCGACGACGGCGATGGTCGCCTTCGGCGTCGGCGCGGTCATGCTGGGCATCACTTCGTACGTTCCGACGTTCCTGGTCGGAGCCCTCTCGACCTCCCCGATCGTGGCCGGGCTCGCCCTGGCGGCGCTGACCATCGGCTGGCCGATCAGTGCGTCCCAATCGGGGCGCCTGTATCTGCGCATCGGGTTCCGGAACACGGCCATGATCGGCATCACGGTCACCGTCATCGGCACGGCGGTCCTGGCCGTCACCGCCGCCGTCCCCAACGTTGCGATGGTCGCAGGCAGCTGCTTCATCGTCGGGCTCGGACTCGGGCTGGTCGCGACCCCCACCCTGATCGCCGCCCAGACGAGCGTCGAATGGAACGAGCGCGGCGTGGTCACCGGCACCAACCTTTTCGCCCGGTCGATCGGCAGCTCCATCGGCGTCGCCGTTTTCGGTGCGATAGCGAACGCCGTCTACGCCGGCACCCCGCACGGCGACACGGATCCCCGGACCATCGTGGCCGCCTCATCCGCCGTGTTCCTGGCCGTCATGATCGCCGCAGTCCTCACCGTCGCCGCCGTTCTCGGCATGCCCGCCACAAAACCCGTCAAGCAGGTCCAGGCCGCCGCGCGCGGGTCATCCAGCAGCGGATGACGTCTTCCATGGTCTTGCTCTGAGCGCCTGGCCGAGGCCTCGGTCGTCACCGTCCAACAGATTCAGCGGACGCTGTTTCCCATCTGTATTCGATCCAAACCGAATGGGCGAGGGCGCGTTCGAACATTGAGCGCGGCCCGGCGCCGTCGGCGGCCATCCACAGTATTTGATCGTCAGATGTCACGCCGTCGACCCTGCCTGTTCGTACGATTCTGTCTCCGAGGCGTATTTCCACAATTTCCCCCACCAAGGGCGACCAAATCGGCTGCAGGTGAACCTTATTTTTCACTGCGAAGCGCGGGATCCTCCGGGAAGCACGCCAGCGCCGTTTCATGGGCCGCCCGCAGCGCCTCCCGAACGGGGAGGGCGCGATGTTCCTCGGACAGGATTTCCACGCCCCAGGGACCGTTGAAGCCAATAGATTTCAGTGTCTGGATGAACCCTTCAACATCCTGGTCGCCCTGTCCGCAGAGGCGTCGGTTATCGCGGGTATCTTCAAAGAGGGAGCCCCGGATGTCCGCGTCCGCGTCATTGAGTTCCACTCCGAAAATCTGATGCGCCTCGAGGCTGCCGGACAACTCGTCCAAGGAGGTTCCGGCGCGGAAGACGTGCCAGTAGTCGACGACCAGCCCGCAGCCGGGCATGTTTACCTTGCGCATGAGGTCCGCCGCGGCCGGGACTGATCCGACCATCGAAAACGGCATCGGTTCCAGAGCGATGCGCGTCCCGCGAAGCGCGGCTTCAGCGCTCAGGCGGCGGAGGGGGTCCACCAGGAAATCGAGGTCATCCACTGGTTTGCGGATAGTCGTTCCGACTTTTATGAACTTTGCGCCGAGTGTCTCGGCGGCTTCCAGCAGGAGGTCGAACTGGGGCCGCCACCGGTGCGAGAGGCTCTCGTCCCACCAGTCGGAGAGGAGCTCAACTTCAACATGGCGGAGGCCGGCGTCGTCGATGAGGCTCCGCAGGGCCGGAAAGCCCAGGGTTGAGCGCGCGGCGGCCAAATCGTCATGAGCGAGCCCGAGGCCCGACCATCCGGTGGAGGCGATGGCTTCGATGCGGTCGGAGATGGGCACTGCACTGGTCTCGGGGACCTGAAGCGGCGCCACGGCGCCGGCGCTGGTCCAGCAGGACGCGACTAGTTCCGGAGCATGGGGGTTGGTCATTCTTCTCCTTTGAAGCAAATCCGGGGCTGCCGCCGGAAGCGGTCAGTGCGATGTAAGAATCAAACCACAATTTGTTGGAACGTTCCATTGACATTCGGAATAACCTCAATCTATGGTTGGAACGTTCCATCCTGAGAGGTGGATCACAATCGTTCACAAACCGGCGGCCTCCGTTTTCCGCCATGCCACGGCATGACACAGAAGCGTTCCGAGGGCCGAAATGGCGCGAATCAAAGGAGATTTCACGTGGCAAACTTCACTTGGCGGCGGGGCGTTACAGCACTCGCCGTCGTTCCGCTTCTGGCGCTGGCGGCATGTTCGAGCAGCGGCGGCAAGCCCGCAGATTCGGCCGCTACGGCCGGCGGGGGAAGCGGCCAGGCCGTGGACACCCCCCGCATCAAGATCGCGATGATCACCCACGCCGCTGCAGGCGACACCTTCTGGGACATCGTTCGCAAGGGCGCCGAAACCGCCGCGAAAAAGGACAACGTGGACCTCCTGTACAGCGGTGACGCTGAAGGCGGCCGCCAGTCGCAGCTCGTGCAGCAGGCCATTGACCAGAAAGTGGACGGCATTGTCCTCACGCTCGCCAAGCCCGAAGCGCTCACGGACGTGGTGAAGAAGGCGGTGGACGCCGGTATCCCTGTGGTCAGCATGAATGCCGGTGAAGACCAGAGCAAAGCCATCGGCGCATTCACCCACTTTGGCCAGAGCGACAAACTCGCGGGCGTAACGGTGGGACAGCGGCTCGCGTCCGAGGGCATCAAGCACCCGATCTGCGTGATCCAGGAGCAGGGTCACGTGGGCCTCGAGAACCGCTGCGCCGGCGTCAAGGAAAACGTCCCCGGAACGGAAATCCTGAATGTCAACGGTGCCGATATGACATCGGTTTCCTCCACGGTCAGCGCGAAGCTCCAGTCCACCCCGGATGCCGACGCCATCGTCGGCCTCGGCGCCCCCTTCACGCTGACGATTGTCAAAGCTGTCAAGGAGTCCGGAAGCAAGGTCAAGGTCGCATCCTTTGACCTGAACGGTGAGCTGGCCAAGGCCATTGAAGACGGAACTGTGGAATTCACCGTGGACCAGCAGCCCTATCTGCAGGGCTACGGCAGCGTTGACGCCATCTGGCTGAGCAAAGTAGGCGGCTTCAAGGTCGGCGGGGGCCAGCAGGTCTACACCGGTCCTGCGGTCATCGACAAGTCCAATGCGGCTGACGTCCTGGCCTTCGCCCAGCAGGGTATCCGCTAACAGTCCGCTGGCCGGGCCGGCCCTGGCCGGCCCGGCAGCTAGGAGAATCATCATGACCGTCACCCAGACCAAGACAGAGTCAGCGGCGCCCGATGAGCGCGTCGCCAAGCGCAGTCCGTTCCAGAAGTTGCTCGGACGTCCCGAGGTCGGTGCCCTGGTGGGCGCGATCGTCCTCTTCATTTTCTTCGCGTTGGTGTCCCCGACCTTCACCCAGCCCGGTGCCCTGGCGACCATCCTGTACGGTTCCTCCACGATCGGGATCATGGCCGTGGGGGTGTCGTTGCTGATGATCGGCGGGGAGTTTGACCTTTCCACCGGCGTCGCCGTGATCACCTCGGCGCTGACCGCGTCGCTGTTCAGCTGGTACTTCACCACGAACGTCTGGGTCGGCGTCGGCCTGGCCTTGGTGGTGTCCTTGTCCGTCGGGTTCATCAACGGCTGGATCCTGATCAAGACCAAGCTGCCGTCCTTCATCGTGACCCTCGCGACGTTCCTGATGCTGACCGGCCTGAACCTGGGCCTGACCCGGCTGATCGGCGGCTCGGTGTCCTCACCCTCGATCTCGAACATGGAGGGCTTCGCCTCTGCCCGGGCGGTCTTCGCCTCCTCGGTGAGCATCGGCAACGTCGACATCAAGATCACCGTGTTCTACTGGTTTGCGCTCGTCGCGGTCGCGACCTGGGTGCTGATGCGGACCCGGGTGGGGAACTGGATCTTCGCGGTCGGCGGGGACGCGAACGCGGCCCGCGCCGTGGGCGTGCCGGTCAAGGCCACCAAGATCGGCCTGTTCATGGCCGTGGGGTTCTGCGCCTGGATCCTGGGCATGCACAACCTCTTCGCCTTCGACACCGTGCAGTCCGGTGAGGGCGTGGGCAACGAGTTCCTCTACATCATCGCCGCGGTGATCGGCGGCTGCCTCCTCACCGGCGGCTACGGCTCGGCGATCGGCGGCGCGATCGGCGCGTTCATCTTCGGCATGGCCAACAAGGGCATCGTCTACGCGCAGTGGAACCCGGACTGGTTCAAGTTCTTCCTGGGCCTGATGCTGCTGCTGGCCACCATCGTCAACCTCATCGTCAAGCGCCGCGCGGAACTGAAGTAAAAGGGGCCCGGAACCATGAATGCCAAAGAGATCGACCAGCAGACCCTGCTGCAGAACGAAAAAGACCCGCTCACCCACACCCCGGTGCACCTGCTCTCCCTCGACGGGGTCGGGAAGCACTACGGGAACATCATCGCCCTCTCCGAGGTCACCATGGCCGTGGACAACGGCCGCGTCACCTGCGTCCTGGGCGACAACGGCGCGGGCAAGTCCACCCTGATCAAGATCATCGCCGGCCTGCACCAGCACGACGCCGGGGTCCTGAAAGTCATGGGCGAGGAACGGAAGTTCAGCTCCCCCCGGGACGCCCTGGACGTCGGGATCGCGACCGTCTACCAGGACCTCGCGGTGGTGCCTTTGATGCCGATCTGGCGGAATTTCTTCCTCGGCTCGGAACTGACGAGCGGGTTCGGGCCGTTCAAGAGCATGGACGTCGAGAAGATGAAGGACATCACGCTCAAGGAACTCGCCGCGATGGGCATCGACCTGCGCGACGTCGAACAGCCCATCGGGCAGCTCTCCGGCGGTGAACGCCAGTGCGTCGCGATCGCCCGGGCGGTGTACTTCGGCGCGAAGGTCCTGATCCTGGACGAGCCCACCGCGGCCCTGGGCGTGAAGCAGTCCGGTGTGGTGCTCCGCTACATCCTGCAGGCCCGCGACCGCGGCCTCGGGGTCATCTTCATCACCCACAACCCGCACCACGCCTTCCCCGTCGGGGACCGGTTCCTGCTGCTCAAACGCGGCAAATCAATCGGCTACTACGACAAAAAAGACATCACCCTGGACGAACTCACCGCCCAAATGGCCGGCGGCGCCGAACTCGCCGAACTCGCCCACGAACTCGAACAACTCGGCGGCCACGGCGACATCGTCAAAGAAGTCCAGGCAGAGGTCGCCGACGTCGATTCAGAACGCCAGAGCATCGGCAGACACTGACTGCGTCAGCCCGCACGTCCCCCGGCTCCGGCGCAGCGCCTAAGTAGACAGATCAAATTCAAGAACCGAACGGTCGACCCAATTCCCGCGGGAATCGGGAGGGCCGCTCTTCCACCCAGATGGAGCAACCATGCAAATGCTAATCGCCGGAACCTGGCGCGGCGCCGCCGACGGCAGGACCGAGGAAGTCCGGTCTCCCTTCGACGGCCGGGTCATTGACACGGTTCCGGTCGCCACGGTCCAGGACGCCCAGGCCGCCCTCGACCGTGCCGAGATCGGCGCCCACCTGCAGAGGTCCACGCCGGCACACGTCAGGGTGGACATCCTCCTGCGCGCAGCCGCCCTGGCCGACGAACGTGCCGAGGACATTGCCCATACCATCAGTGCCGAAACCGGGAAGCCGATCACGGAGGCCCGAGGAGAAGCCAGCAGGTCGGGGAACATCATCCGCCTGGCCGCCTACGAGGGAAGCCAGCTCTACGGCTCCACCCTTCCCCTGGATGCCAACGCCGGCACCGGCCTGGACAAGATCGGTTTCACGCTCCGGCAGCCGGTGGGCATCGTCGTAGCCATCACCCCGTTCAACTACCCCGCGCTGCTGGTTCTGCACAAGATCGCACCGGCTCTCGCCGCCGGAAACGCCGTCGTGCTGAAGCCGGCCCGGGCGACCCCGCTGACCGCACTGAAGCTGGCTCAGTGCTTCGTCGACGCAGGCCTCCCGCCGGAGGTGCTGTCCGTCCTGACCGGTCCGGGCAGCACCCTGGGCGACGTGCTCGTTACTGACCCGCGGGTACGGAAAGTCTCCTTCACCGGGTCCACCGCCACCGGCACCCGGATCAGCTCGATCGCCGGCGTCAAGAAACTGTCCCTGGAGCTCGGCGCCTCCTGCCCGGTGATCATCCTCCCGGACGCCGACATCGAACTTGCTGCCAGCGCCGTCGCAGCCGGCGGATTCATCAATGCCGGCCAGGTCTGCATCTCGGTCCAGCGGGTCATCGTTGACCGCCGGGTCGAAGCAGACTTCCTCGACGCCCTCGTGCCCAAGGTGGAAGCCATCGCGATCGGCAACCCTCGCGAAGCCGAGACCCGGCTCGGGTCACTGATCTCGGAAGAGGAAGCGACCCGCGTCCACGCCTCGATCAACGAAGCACGGCACTCCGGCGCCAAAGTGCTCACCGGCGGAGACCGCCAGGGAGCCGTTGTCACCCCGGCCGTCGTCGCAGGCGTCGATCCGCGCTCTCCGCTGAGCCGCAACGAACTGTTCGGACCCGCCGTCGCCGTTACCTCGGCATCCGACCTCGATTCAGCCATCGCCCTGGCCAATGACAACGACTACGGCCTCGGCGCCGGAATCTTCACCAGCGATATCGCCGGCAGCATCCAGGCAATGCGGCAGATCGACGCCGGAAACATCCACATCAACTGGACGCCCCTGTGGCGTGCCGACCTCATGCCCTACGGAGGACTCAAGGGCAGCGGCGTCGGCAAGGAAGGCGTCCGCTCCGCAGTGCAGGAAATGACCGAAGAAAAAACGGTCATTCTGCACGGACGCCCCTGGTAACCCCCCCGACTTCTGGAATAAGGCAATGACCACTAACTCACAGACCATCCGGTTCACCACCGCCCAGGCGGTCGTCAAATACCTGTCCGTCCAATACTCCGTCGCCGACGGCGTCAGGCGGCGCCTCGTCCCCGCAGCCCTGGGAATCTTCGGGCACGGCAACGTCGCCGGCCTCGGCCAAGCCTTCGACGAACTGGCCGATGACATGCCCTTCATCCAGGGCCGTCACGAACAATACATGGCGCACATTTCGACCGCGTACGCCAAGGCCAGCCGCCGCCAGGCTGTCCTGGCCGTGACCGCCTCCATCGGCCCAGGTGCCCTGAACCTGGTCACGGCGGCGGGACTGGCCACCGTCAACCGGGTCCCTCTCCTGCTCCTGCCCGGAGACACGTATGCCACCCGCCACCAGGGCCCGGTCCTCCAGCAGCTCGAGCACCCGACCGAAGCGGACGCCACCGTCAACGACGCCTTCCGTCCCGTCTCGCGCTTCTTTGACCGCATCACCCGTCCCGAGCAGCTCCTGACCGCACTGCCGCAGGCCATGCGCGTGCTGACCAGCCCCACGGACACCGGCGCCGTCGTCCTGTCCCTGCCCCAGGACGTGCAATCCCACGCCTACGACTTCCCGGCCGAATTCTTCGCCCCCCGGGACTGGAAGATCCGGCGCCCGCTGCCTGACCCGGCCGAAATCGAGGAGGTCGCCGGGCTGATCAGAGCTGCACGACGGCCCGTGATCATCGCCGGCGGCGGCATCCACTACTCGGATGCCCACGCGGCCCTTGAGCACCTGGCCGGCCAGATCGGTATTCCGGTTGTGGAAACCTTCGGCGGAAAGGGTGCCGTCACGAAGGACGAATGGTGGCAGGTAGGCGGCGTCGGGCTCGAAGGCAACTTCGCGTCCAACGCCCTGGTCAAACAGGCCGACCTGGTCCTCAGCGTGGGAACCCGCCTCACCGACTTCGCCACCGGCTCACAGTCGATCTTCGAACACGACGGCGTCAAGTTCGCGGCACTGAACGTCGTCGACGCCGACACCCGCAAGCAGGGTGCCACCGGAATCCTTGCCGATGCCCGGCTGGGACTCGAAGCCCTGGCCCAGGCGCTAGAAGGCCACAGCACTGACGAGTCCTGGCAGGACACCGTCCAGGCGGAGAAAGCCCGCTGGGCACCCATCCGGACACAATGGCTGGACGCAGACACCGCCTACAATCCCGCGGACCACCCGCACGCACCCGTCACAGAAGCGGTCCTCACCCAGCCGCAACTGATCGGCCTGATGCAGGAACACGCCCGTTCCGGCGACACCGTGATCGCCGCGGCCGGCGGGCCCCCTGGTGACCTGCAGAAGGTGTGGGACGCGACCGGGAACCGGCACTGCCACTTGGAGTTCGGCTTCTCCTGCATGGGCTACGAAATCGCCGCAGGCATGGGCGTCCGCCTGGCCGAAGGGAACAACGACAACCGCGTGGTCACCTTCATCGGCGACGGCACCTTCCTGATGGCACCCACGGAGATCCTTACCGCCGCGCAGGAAGGACTCAACGTCACGGTCATCGTCTCCGAAAACCACGGCTACCAGGTCATCCACCGGCTGCAGATGAACCGCACCGGCAAGGAATTCGGCAACGAGTTCCGCTACCGCACCACCGGAGGCAGCGTCGCGGCCGCCGACGCGCCGAAGGCCCGGCTCGACGGGGACTACCTCAAGGTCGATCTCCGCCAGATCGCCGAAGGCCTGGGCGCCCTGGCTCTCAGGGCCACCACGGCCGCCGAGGTCCGCGAGGCACTGACCTCGACCCGGGATACCCAGGGCCCCGTCGTGATCGTTGTCCCCACAGTGCCGCACGTGGACCTGCCCGGCGGCGACGTCTGGTGGGATGTGGCTCCCGCGGAAGTATCCGGACAGGAATGGGTCCGCACCCTTCGCGCCGACTACGAGCAGGCACGCGGCCGCCAGCGGTGGTTCGGATGAGCCCCGAACTGCTAAGTGCCGGACCACTGGATTCCGGGCAGCTGCGCCGGCGCCTCTCGGACGGTGAAGTCACCATCGGGACCTTCGTAGGGATGTCATCGGCCACTGCCGCCGAAGTCTGTGCGGCGGCCGGCGCCGACTGGGTGCTGATCGACCTCGAACACGGCTCCGGAGCTGAAGATGCGGTCCGCGACGGCGTCATTGCCGCCGGCAGCTACGGCGTCCCGACGATCGTCCGGGTCGAATCCGGAGACCGCATCCGCATCGGCCGCGTCCTGGACCAGGGGGCCGCCGGGATCATGGTTCCCCGGTTGAATACGGTCGACCAGGCCGCACAATCGGTCCGGCACATGCTGTACCCGCCCCAGGGAGACCGCGGCGTGGCCACGTACAACCGGGCCTGCCGCTGGGGCATGGACCGCCGGACCCTCACCGAAGCCGGCCAGGAAACCCTCGGAATCATCCAGATCGAAACCCGTGAAGCGCTGGAGTCGGTCGAAGACATCGCCGCCCAGGACGGTCGTCGACGTCGTCTTCGTCGGGCCGCTGGATCTGTCCTACGCGCTCGGCGTCCCGCTGCAGCTGGACAGCAACGTCTTCCAGGAAGCCCTGCAGCGCGTCGTCTCCGCGGCCCAGCTGCACAACAAGGCGGCGGGCATCCTGGCCGTGGACGGCCCGGGAGCTGCCAAGTACGTCCGGCAGGGCTTCCAGTTCGTGGCCATCGGCTCCGACTCGACGATCATGGCGGCGGCGTTCCGTGACGCCTTCGCAACCGCCCGCAACTGACCAACACAACAAGAAAGGCAAGAACGTGAGCCTAGAATCTCGCACCATCGGCGTCGGCCTCATCAGCGTCGGATGGATGGGAAAGCTCCACTCGCGCGCCTACCAAGCCGTACCCTACGTCTATCCCGAACTCGGCCTGAAGACCAAGCTCGTCATCGCCGCCGACACCGAACCCAGCCGGGTCCAGTTCGCCCGCGACGTTCTCGGCTACGCCGAGGGAACCGCCGACTACCACGATGTCCTCAACCACCCCGACGTGGACGTCGTCTCCATCTGCGCACCCAACTTCCTCCACGCAGAGATCGGCATCGCCGCCGCCAAAGCAGGAAAGCACTTCTGGATCGAAAAGCCGGTCGGCCGCGGGTACGAAGAAACAGCCGCCGTGCAGGAAGCGGCAGTGGAGGCCGGTGTGCTGACCTCCATCGGCTACAACTACCGGCACGCCCCCGCCGTCGAGCACGCACGCGAGCTCATCGCCGCCGGGCGCCTGGGGCGGGTGACCAACGTCCGGGCCGTGTTCTTCTCCGGGTACGCCTCCGAGCCCAACGGCGCCCTGTCCTGGCGGTTCGACCGGAAACTTGCCGGCACCGGCGTGCTGGCCGATCTGTTCAGCCACGCCACCGACCTGTGCCAATATGTAGTCGGACCCATCGCCGAGGTCACTGCGCTCACCAGCACCGTCTACACGCAGCGGCCAAAGCTCGCCATGGGCTCGGCAACGCACTTCGCAGTGATCGAAAACGGGGAAATGGGAGAGGTTGAAAATGAGGACTACGCAGCCGCGCTGGTCCGCTTCGGCCCGTCCGCCCGCGGCGCAGGAGCCGTCGGCACCATCGAGTCCTCCCGCGTCGCTGTGGGCCCCGAATGCGGCTACCAGATCGAAGTCTACGGAACCGAAGGTTCGCTCAAATGGGACTTTGAACGCATGAACGAGCTCAAGGTCTGCCTGGGACGCAGCAACGACGAGCAGGGCTACACCACCGTGAACGCCAGCCCCCGCCACGGCGACTACGCCCACTTCCAGCCTGGACCCGGCAACAGCATGGGCTTCGATGACTTGAAGGTCATCGAAGCGAAGAAATTCCTCGTCGCCGTCGCAGGAGGCGCCCAGGAAAACTCGAACATCCATGATGCTGCCTCCGCGGCCGCGATCGTCAGCGCCGCCGAGGCTTCCTCACTGTCCGGTCAGTGGCAGAAGATCGAGGAAATCCACGGCACAACTGCGGCGCGGGCCTAACCATGGCAACTGCATCCGCCCGGCGGCCAACGATCTTGGACGTGGCCGAACGTGCCGGCGTATCAAAGTCCTTGGTTTCACTCGTCCTGCGTGACTCTCCCCGGGTCAGCGCCGAACGCCGCCAGCGGGTGCTGGAAGTTGTCGAGGAGCTCGGCTACGAGCTCAATACGGCCGCCAGGTCGCTCGCAACCCGCAGCAACGGGACCATCGGCGTGCTGGTCAGCGACCTGCACAATCCTTGGGCCTTTGACGTCGTCGACGCCGCACGGCCGGTACTGGAAGAAGCCGGCCACACCGTGCTCTTCAGCGCGGTCACGGCGTCGGCGGCATCTGGCGGGGGAGTGGACCTGTCCATCCTCCAGGCATTCCGCGACCTGCGGGTCGCCGGGCTCCTCGTGATTGGAACCGTTCCGGACAAAGCGCCGTTCAGCCGCGTTGTCTCGGGAGGGGCCGTCGTGTTCGCCGGTGGAGGCCCGGACTACATCGACACAGCCGACGTCGTCCGAAGCGACGACGCCCGCGGCATCTCCATGGTCGTGGACCATCTCGTCGGCCTGGGCCACGAACGCATCGCACATCTGGGCGGGCTCGGCGGTTCGGTCGGGGCGGCGCGTGTCAGCGGCTACGCCGCCGCGATGGAAAACCACGGGCTGGGACGGAACATCCACGTTGTCGATGCGGACTTCTCCCAGGAATCCGGGTACGTTGCGGCCCAGCGGGCGCTCGGCGCGTCCGGCCGGCTGCGGCCCACCGCCCTGGCCTGCATCAACGATCTGGCTGCCCTGGGCGCGATGACCGCAGCCGATGAACGCGGACTCCAGGTCGCGATCACCGGGTACGACAACATCTCCCTCGGCGCCATGCCCCGGCTCGGGCTCACCACCGTAGATCCTGACAGCTCGACGATCGGCGTTGCCGGGGCGAAAACGCTCCTGCACCGCATCCAGGACCACGACTTTGGCGGCGGCTTCGTCCACCAGCCCATCGTCCCGGAACTGGTCATCCGCAAGTCCAGCCTGCTCGGCCTCTGACCCACACCCCATTCATATAGTCACCCCGCGGGCCTTCATGGCCTGGCCGGGATGCACCCTCACATCTTCAAGGATGACGATGGCTTCAATAACCGCACCCCAAATAGTCGTAGCTCTCGGCGACGTGGAGGCCGGACTGGTAGAACCGGTGCTGGCACCACACCAACAAATGATTCATAACCCCACGGAGGAAGATCTCGCCCGGGCCGATGCCGCAATCGTCCGCGCGGCCTACCGGGTGGACCGTGAACTCCTTGACCGCATGCCGGCCCTGAGGGTGATTGCCAGGACCGGCGTCGGCACCGACCTTGTCGATGTCGCGGAGGCCAACCGCCGCGGCATCCCCGTCGTGATCACCCCCGGAAGCAACACCGCGTCCGTCGCCGAAGGCGTCTTCGCCCACCTACTGGCACTCGTGAAGAAGCTGTCGACCCTGACCTCGCTGGTGAGGGACGGCCGCTGGGAGGAGAGGTCCTCCGTGCACGTCGGCGACCTCGAGGGGTTCACCCTCGGCATCATCGGATACGGCCGCATCGGACGCCGCGTAGCCCGAATTGCCGAGGCCTTTGACCTCAGTGTCCTGGCCTTCGATCCGTTCGCCGACGTCCCGGCCGGCATCCGCTGCGACGCGGTGGAGGAACTGCTGCGCCGGAGCGATTTCGTCACCCTGCACGTGCCGCTGACGCAGGAAAACCACAACCTCATTAACGCCGAGCGCATCGCACTGATGCCGGCCGGGGCCATCCTCATCAATTGCAGCCGGGGTGGGCTCGTTGACCTGGACGCGGCGCATGACGCCCTCCTCACCGGTCAGCTGGCTGGTCTCGGGCTGGACGTCTATGATCCCGAACCGCCGGCACACCACCCCGTCTTTGACCACCAGAACGTCGTCCTCACGCCGCACCTGATGGGCTTCACCCGCCAGGGAATGGTCCACACCGTCCGCGACGCCGCCAAGGGCGCCGTCGACGTTCTCGCCGGCCGAACTCCGGCGGCGGTGGCCGCACCATGACACTCCCTCACCCGCAACCAACCGCAGCCGAATCCGCCTGTGGAGAACTAGAAAGGACCATCACGCATGTCCGCTGACCGCCCCCTCAAGGTTGCACTCTTCGGATCCGGCCGCATCGGCCAGGTCCACGCCCGGAACATCGCCGCCCACCCCGACCTGGAACTGGCCTGGATCGCCGACCCGTTCATCAAGGGTGCACAGGCCCTCGCCGCCGCGACCGGGGCGCAGGCCGTCGAAAGCGCTGACGAGGTCTTCGCCAACCAGGACCTGGACGCCATCATTATCGGTTCGCCGACGAGCACCCACGTCGACCTGATCTCCAGGGCAGTCGCCGCCGGCGTCGCCGCCCTGTGCGAAAAGCCCATCGATCTGGATATCGACCGCGTCCGCGTGTGCCGCGACCAGATCCGCGGCACCAAGACCCCGCTCATGCTTGGTTTCAACCGTCGCTTCGACCCGAACTTCGCCTCCATCCGCGCACGGGTTGAGGCCGGCGAAATCGGACGCCTGGAGCAGCTGACCATCATCAGCCGGGACCCCGCCCCCGCGCCCAAGGACTATATCGCCACATCCGGCGGGATCTTCCGGGACCAGAGCATCCACGACCTGGACATGGCCCGGTTCTTCGTCCCGGACATCATCGAAGTCTCGGCCACCGGTTCGAACCTTTTCTGCGATTACATCGAAGAAGCCGGCGACTTCGACTCGGTGGTCATCACCCTCCGCGGACGCGGAGGTGAGCTCGTCACGATCACCAATTCCCGCCACAGCGCCTATGGCCACGACCAGCGGCTGGAAGCATTCGGCAGCGAGGGTCTGCTGACCGCCGGCAACATGACTCCGACCACCGTGCGCAAGTACGGCGCCACGGGCACCGAAGAATCCGATGCCTACCTGCCGTTCTTCCTGGAACGCTACGCCCAGGCCTACCGCAGCGAACTGGACAGCTTCGTGCAGTCCATCCGCCAAGGAACCGCCTGCAGCCCGGGATTCGACGACGGGGTGATGGCGCTCATTCTGGCCAACGCCGCCGAAGAATCCGCCAGGTCCGGCCGCGCCGTCAAAATCGGAGCGGAGTAGCCAATGAACAGTCCACTCCTTAAAGACAGGGTCCTCCTTGTCAGCGGCGGCACCCAGGGCCTAGGTGCCGGGATTGCCCGCCGGGCGGCAGCCGAAGGCGCGGCCGGCGTCGCCGTGACCGGGCGCAACGCCGACTCGGGCGAAAAGCTGGCCGCCGAGCTGACGGAGTCCGGCGTCGATGCCCGCTTCATCAAAACCGACCTGGCCGACGTGGAACAGGCGAGGGCCTCGGTACTGGAAACCATCGCCGCGTTCGGGCGGATCGACTGCGCCGTAAATGCTGCCGGGCTGACCATCCGCGGAACCATGCTGGACACCACCCCGGAGCTCTTCGACGCGCACATCGCCGTCAACCTGAAGTCACCGTTCTTCATCATGGCCGAAACGATCAGGCACCTCCGGGAACGCGGTGCGCCGGGCAACATCGTGAACATCATCTCCATTGCCGAACTCGGCGGCCAACCCTACCTGGCGCCCTACGTCGCGGCGAAGGCCGGGCTGGCCGGGGCAACCCGGAACGCCGCACACGCCCACCGCTGGGACAAGATCCGCATCAACGGCCTGGACATCGGCTGGACCGCCACCGACGGCGAAGCCGAGACCCAAAAGAAGTTTCACGGCGCAGGAGACGACTGGCTGGAACAAGCCAACGCCTCGGTGCCGATGGGCAAGCTCGGACAAGTGGACGAGATCGCCGAATTTGTAGTCTTTCTCCTCTCCGACAGGAGCGGAGTCGTCACCGGCTCGGTCATTGACTGGGATCAAAACGTATACGGAGGATCAGATTGAGCACCATCACCAGCCGCCTTGCCGCCGCCCCCATTTCCTGGGGCGTGTGCGAAGTCCCCGGATGGGGCTACCAACTGGAGGCAGACCGCGTACTGTCCGAGATGACTGCCCTGGGCATCACCGCGACGGAATTCGGTCCTGCAGGCTTCCTGCCCGAACAGGCAACCGAACGCGCGGAAGTCCTCAAGCGGCACAACCTGCAGGCCATCGGAGGATTCTTCCCGGTCATCCTGCACGATGCCGCCAAGAACCCGCTGCAGGCGGTCTCAGCGGAACTGGACGCCTACCAGGCGGCGGGCGCGAGCATCATGGTCCTGGCCGCAGAAACCGGTGTCGCCGGCTATGACCAGCGCCACGAGCTCGATGCCGAGGGCTGGAACCGGTTTGGCCGGAACCTCGACGCCATCGTCAAGGCGGCGGCTGACAGGGGCATCCAGGCCGTCGTGCACCCCCACGTAGGCACCATGATCGAAACGACGTCAGACGTCAACCGCGTCCTGAACGACACCGCCGCGAACCTGTGCCTGGACACCGGGCATCTCCTGATCGGCGGCACGGATCCCGGACAGCTCGTCCGGGACTATGCCTCGCGCATCGGTCACACCCATCTGAAAGATGTGCGCAAGGCCGTCACCGAGCGGGTCCAGAACGGTGAAATCTCCTACACCGACGGGGTCAAGACCGGAATGTACGTCCCGTTGGGACAAGGCGACGTCGGGATCGCCGGCATCGTCCGGGACCTCCTCGCGGCCGGGTATGGCGGCTGGTTCACGATGGAACAGGACACCATCCTGGAATCCGAACCTGCCGACGACGGGCCGGTCCGGGATGTCCGGCAGTCCGTGGCATTCCTCCGGGAGCTGGAAGCCGGGCTGGCCACATGAGCGCAGTGCGCTGGGGCGTTCTCACCACCGCCCGCATCGCCCAGGACCGTTTCCTGCCGGCGATGAAGAAGACCCGTAATGCAGTCGCTTCGGCGATCAGCAGTCCGAACGGACGCGCGGCGGAGGTCGCCTCACGATTTGGGATCCCGACAGTGTACGAGTCGCACGAAGAGCTCCTCGCCGACCCGAACATCGAGGCCGTGTATCTACCCTTCCCCAATGGCCTGCACGCTGAATGGATCATCGCGGCGGCCGAGGCGGGAAAAGACATACTGTGCGAGAAACCGCTGGTCGGAAGCCTTGAAGACTACGCCCGCGTCGTGGACGCCTGTGATCGGAACGGCGTGAGCCTCATGGAGGCCTTCATGTACCGCTTCCATCCCCAGCACCAGAAAGTCCGTGAGTTCATCGACGCCGGCCGGATCGGCCAGGTCGTCTCAATGCATGCGCGGTTCCACTTTGTCATGGACCGCAGTCCGGGAGAGGTCCGCCTGCAGACGGGCCTTGAGGGCGGTGCCGTCAACGACGTCGGATGCTATGCCGTGGACATCATGAATATGGTCATGGGCCGGACTCCCGTCAGCGTCTACGCCAAAGGAACCAGCCCCACGGACCTTGTTGAGACCACAGTCGCAGCGATCCTGGATTACGACGGCGTCCTTGGCACCTTGGATTGCGGCTTCGAAGGACCCCGAACGAACACGTTCCAGGTCATCGGCACCAAGGGACACATCACGCTCGACAAGGCGTTCGACCCGGACCCCGGAGAGCCGGCACGGGTGACCGTTTCGCTCAGGGACGGCAGCACCGAGGCCTTCGATGTCTCCGAAGACCCATTCAAGGTCGAAATCGAAAGGTTCAGCGTCTGGACGCGTAGCTCGGTGCACGAGGTGGTCCATCGGGAACTCACCGAGCAGAACCTGGCCGTCCGGCTCGCCATCCATGAATCCCTCGCCGCAGGACTGCCACGGAACGTCGAACAGGTGCACCCCATGGAACACCACTTACTACAGGAGCAGTAATGACCGTCACTAGCATCAGCCACTTCATCAGCGGCGCCGAGGCAGCAGGCACCGGGACCGACACCAAGCCCGTCTACAACCCCGCCACCGGTGCCGTCACCGCGGAGTTGCGGCTGGCCAACCGGGCCGACCTGGACGCCACCGTCGCTGCCGCCCGTGCCGCGGCCGATTCCTGGGGCGACATTTCCCTGGCCAAGCGCACGGCCGTGCTGTTCAAGTTCCGCGAGCTCGTCGCCTCGCACGTGGAGGAACTTGCTCAGCTGATCACGGCCGAGCACGGCAAGGTCCTCTCCGACGCCAAGGGCGAGATCGGCCGCGGCCTCGAGGTGATCGAGTTCGCCTGCGGCATCCCGCAACTGCTCAAGGGCGACTACTCGGACCAGGTCTCCACCGGGATCGACGTGTTCTCCTTCCGCGAGCCCGTCGGCGTCGTCGCGGGCATCACCCCGTTCAACTTCCCGGTCATGGTGCCGCTGTGGATGGCGCCGATGGCGATCGCCACCGGCAACGCCTTCATCCTCAAGCCCTCCCACCGCGTGCCGTCCGCGGCGATGCTGCTGGCCAAGCTGTGGAAGCAGGCGGGGCTGCCTGACGGTGTGTTCCAGGTCCTGCACGGCGACCGTGAGGTTGTCTCGGGCCTGCTGACCCACCCGGACGTGGATGCGATCTCCTTCGTGGGCTCCACGCCGGTGGCCAAGCACATCCTTGAAGTGGCCACCGCCCACGGCAAGCGGGTCCAGGCCCTGGGCGGCGCGAAGAACCATGCCATCGTGATGCCCGACGCCGACCTCGACAACGCCGCCGACCATCTGGCCGCCGCCGCGTTCGGCTCCGCCGGCCAGCGCTGCATGGCGATCTCGGTCGCCGTCGCCGTCGGTGACGCCGCCGACCTGCTGGTCAAGAAAGTCCAGGAACGCGCCCTGGACGTCAAGGTCAAGAACGGCACGGAACCCGACGCCGACATGGGCCCGGTCATCAGCGGCGACTCCCGGGGATTCATCGTCAAGACCATTACCGAAGCGGAAGCCGCCGGCGCCGCGATGGTGGTGGACGGCCGCGACCTCGTGGTTCCCGGCCATGAGGACGGCTTCTGGGTCGGCCCCACGGTGATCGACCACGTGAAGACCGAAATGTCCGCGTACACCGAGGAAATCTTCGGACCTGTCCTGGTTGTGGTCCGGGTCGAGGACCTGGAGGAGGGCATCAAACTCATCAACGCCAACCCGTACGGCAACGGCACCGCCATCTTCACCTCTTCCGGCGCCAACGCCCGGAAGTTCCAGCGTTCCGTCGACGTCGGCATGATCGGCATCAACGTGCCGCTCCCCGTCCCGGTGGCCTATTACTCCTTCGGCGGCTGGAAGGCCTCGCTGTTCGGCGACAAGCACATCTACGGCCCGGAAGGCGTCTCGTTCTACACCCGCGGCAAGGTGGTCACCTCCCGGTGGCCCGAAGCCAGCCACGCCTCGGGGGCCTCGTACAACTTCCCCTCCAACTAGGGATGCCGCCCCCGTTGGCCGGTGCGACAAGGCCGCCAGCGGGAGACACCCACAGGACCGGCTGTGCTGACGTGGTCAGCGCAGCCGGTCCCTGCATTGTTGACCGCGAACATCAGCAAGACTGACGCGTCTCTGTCCGAGGTCAGGCCAGGCGAGCCACGCTGCGCCGGGTCGGCCGGCGCGTTGCTCCGTCGGAAAAGAGCTGCGGAGTTGCCTGTTGGATGCGTTGAACATCCTCAAAAACGCCTCGCAGGTGCAGGCGCAGTGAGCTGTCGGCGTCCGCCAGGTTGTTGGCTTCCAGGGCGTCCACTACGGCGGCGTGTTGCTGGATCAGCGTCGAAATGGGCCTCGTCTCCAGCAGGCTCAGGCGTCGTGCGCGATCGAGGTGCGCTTTGGCGGAGTTGACGGCGGCCCAAGCGGATTCGTGGCCTGCAAGCCGGAGAAGCTCTCGATGGAACTCCTCGTCCAGGCGGAAGAACTCCTCCACGTCACCGGCGGCTTCGGCCTCCGTTTGGCCTTGAAGGACCGTTCGAAGTCCCGCGATGCCCGCGTCATCGACCGCGAGGTCGCGCAGGGAGGCGCACTCGATGGCCTCGCGGACAAACTGCGCCTCTGAGACCCGCCCCAGGTCCACGAGCGAGACGAAGGAACCGATCTGCGGGTAGACCTGGACCAGCCCCTCTTCCCTGAGCAGGATCAAGCTTTCCCGCACCGGCGTGCGGCTGACCCCCAGTTCCTGCGCGAGCTCGTTCTCCGAGAGCGGTTCCCCCGGAGGCAGCTGCAGGGAAATGATGCGCCGCCGCAGCGTCTCCAGGGTCTGGTCACGCACGGACAGCCGCGGCGACTGTCCCTTGCTGTGTTTGTCGGATGCCATGCCCTCAGTCTATTCCCTTGACACACTAGAATGGTAGTGCTTGTATGGTAGTCGTTAGGGAGGTGCCGCCGGTCACATTGAGAGCACGCCGGCCCTCTGTTTGTTCAACTCTCCCTTCGTTTTTCATCGCCTGCAAAGGAGCATCAGATGAGTGCAGACATCGCATCGCCGTCATACGATCTGAGGAAGGTCCGCAAGACTGCGGGCGCTTCCTTCATCGGGACAATGGCTGAGTATTACGACTTCTTCATTTACGGCACAGCCTCGGCCCTGGTTTTCAACAAGATCTTCTTCCCGGACGTCGATCCGCTCCTCGGCACGCTTGCTGCGTTCGCCACGTACGCCGTAGGTTTCTTCGCCCGTCCGCTCGGCGGGATTGTGTGGGGACACATCGGGGATAGGATCGGCCGCAAGAAAGCCCTCATCTGGACGCTCCTGATCACCGGGCTGGGGACTTTTGCTATCGGACTCATGCCAACCTACGAAACCATCGGTCTGTGGGCTGCAGTTATCCTCGTCTTCGTCAGGCTTCTCCAAGGGTTTGGTGTCGGTGGTGAACAGGGCGGCGCTGTGCTCTTGACGGCGGAGGCCGCTCCGCCCAGCAGGCGCGGATTCTTCGCCAGCCTCGTCCAGATGGGTTCGCCGGCCGCTTACCTTGTGCCCTCCGCGCTCTTTGCGTTCCTGACGACGCAGCTCTCCGAGGAGCAGTTCCTCGCCTGGGGCTGGCGGATTCCCTTCCTCCTGAGCATCGTTGTCGTCGCCATCGGCCTTTGGATCCGGCTCCGTATTGATGAATCAGAAGTCTTCAAGGAAGTGAAAGAGAACGCGAAGTCCCAGCAGGCACCCGTCAAGGTTGTCTTTCGGGAAAGTCGCCGCGAGGTCTTCCTGGGCATAGGCTCCAAGTTCGTCGAGGCCGCTGTGTTCCCCTTCTACACGGTCTTCCTGGTCGCCTACTCCAAGAACCTTGGCAATGACTCCGCTTTCGTGTTGCAGGCCATCATCATCGCCATCCTCGTCGAGCTGGCCATGATCCCTGTCTGGGGCTGGCTGACGGACAAGGTGGGACGCAAGAAAGTCTTCCTTGGCACCGCGATCCTCAACCTTGTCCTCATCTGGCCGGCGTTCGCTGCCATCGCCAGCGGAGACACCTTTCCCATCGTTGCCATGCTGGTTGCGGGTCTTGCGCTGGGGCATGCCGGAACATACGCTCCGCAGGCCTCCTTCTACCCCGAACTCTTCCCCGTCCGGGGCCGGTACTCCGGTGTTTCGATCGTGTGGCAGTTCGGTGCGATGATCGCGAGCGGGGGCCGTTCACCGTGGTTGCCACGGCGCTGCTCGTCGCCGGAGGAGGATCCATTACGGGAGTCGCAATCTACGTCTCGGCCATGATTTTGGTGAGCGTTGTGTGCTTGGCGCTCCTACCAGAAACGGCACCTGGACAGCGTGGTGGCAAGGAATACGCGGTATGGCATGCCCATGACAGCGTTGCCACCGGCGCCGATATGAACCACGCCCCCAGCTCCCTGAAGTAAAAGGACCAACCAGTGAAGATCACCGACGCACGAGTAGTGGTTTCGTCGCCAGGACGGAATTACGTCACGCTCGTTATTGAAACCGAAGACGGCGTTACCGGCGTCGGCGACGCCACACTGAACGGCCGCGAACTGGCCGTGGCGTCCTACCTGTCGGAGCACCTGTGCCCGCTGCTGATCGGCCGCGACGCCCGCCGCATCGAGGACGCCTGGCAGTACTTCTACAAGGGCGCCTACTGGCGCCGCGGGCCCGTGACCATGACCGCGATCGCCGCGATCGACGTCGCGCTCTGGGACATCAAGGGCAAGGTGGCCGGCATGCCGGTCTACGAACTCCTGGGTGGGGCGGCCCGCGAGGGCGTCATGGTCTACGGGCACGCCAGCGGCTCCACGCTGGAGGACCTCAGCGCCGACTTCCAGCATCACCTGGACCTCGGTTACAAGGCCATCCGGGCGCAGGCTGCCGTGCCGGGGCTGGAAAAGACCTACGGGATCGCGCCCGTGGACGGCAAGACCTACGAACCGGCCAGCGGCAACGTCCCGCAGGAGGACATGTGGGAGACCACCTCCTACCTGGACTTCGCGCCCAAGATGATGGCGCATGTGCGCGAGCAGTTCGGCTACGGAGTGCACGTCCTGCACGACGTGCACCACCGGCTGACACCGATCGAGGCCGGCTGCCTGGGTGCCTCACTGGAGCAATACCGTCCGTTTTGGATCGAGGACCCGACACCGGCCGAGGACCAGTCTGCCTTCCGCCTAATCCGCCAGCACACCACCACGCCCATCGCCGTGGGCGAGGTGTTCAACTCGATCTGGGACTGCCAGCAGCTGATCACCGAACGCCTGATCGACTACATCCGCACATCCGTTTCGCACGCCGGCGGCATCACGCACCTGCGCCGCATCTTCTCGCTCGCGGACCTCTACGGGGTCCGGTCCGGCTCGCACGGCGCCGGGGATCTCTCCCCGGTCTCCTTCGCCGCGGCCCTGCATGTGGACATGAGCATTCCGAACTTCGGCGTCCAGGAGTACATGGGCCACCGGGATCCGGCCGGTGAGGTCTTCAAGACGTCCTACACCTTCACGGACGGCTACATGCACCCCGGCGACGCCCCCGGCATCGGCGTCGAGTTCAACGAGGAGGCGGCTGCGGCCTTCCCGTTCGATCCGAAGTACCTGCCCATCAACCGCCGGCTCGACGGGTCGGTGCACGACTGGTGAGCGGCTCAACATACGAATCGAACGCTTCCACGCAGGAGAACCGGCCCTACCGGCCCTTCGATGTAGTCGTGATGGGTGAGATCCTCGTGGAGGTGGCCACCGACGTCGCATTCGGTCACGGCGTGCCGGCACAGCTGGGCATCTCCGGCGACGCGCTGAACGTCGCAGCTGCCGCCGCCGCGGCCGGAGCCCGCACAGGGCTGCTGGCAGTGCTGACCGACGACGACCTCGGCCAGGCGATCGCCGCCAGAATCCGCGAACTCGGCATTTCGGACGAGCTGCTGAAGTTCAGGACCGGCCAGCAGGGCGTTTACCTGGTGCACTCCGACCCGGAAGGCCAGCGTGAGTTCTCCTACGCCCGCCAGGGCAGCGTGGGCTCCACGTTGTCCCCGGAGGACGTCAACCCCGCGGTCTTTTCCGCGGCAAGGGCGGTGATCGCCGGCGGGATCGCCTGCGCGATCTCGGCCACGTCGCGGGCCGCCGTCCTCAAGGCATCCGCGGTGTCCCGCCGCTTCGTCTTCGACCCCAACTTCCGGCCCCGGCTCACCTCGGTGGAGGAAGCGACCGCCCTGCTCGCCGAGCTGGCGCCGCGGACCTTCCTGGTCACCCCCTCCTTCCCGGGCGAAACATCCGCCTTGCTGGACTGCGCCACGCCAAGGGAGGCGGCGGCGAAGCTCCGCAGCCTGGGCGCCGCGAACGTGGCCGTGACCTGCGGCGCGGAGGGGATCCAGCTGGACGGCAAACTGCTGGCCGGTGACCACGAATTCTTCTGGGTTGATGCGATTCCGGCGCCGTCGGTCGTGGACCAGACTGGTGCCGGCGATGCCTTCGTGGGCACGCTGACCGCCCGGCTGGTGCTGGGTGACAGCCTGGCTGCGGCCGCCCGCTACGGGGCCGCGGCCGCGTCGCTGGTGGTTGGCGGCAAGGGCGGGACCGGCTTGATCCCCACCTTTGACCAGACAAGCGCTCACGCCCTGCGGGCCACCGAAGGAGAGCTGTCATCACACGCCTAAGCTCTGCGTCGCTGGCTGCCGGTGGAAGCCAGCAGGTCCTCTTACAGCGGGACAAACTGCAGCCCGGGATCGTCCATCTGGGCCTGGGCGCCTTCGCCCGCGCCCACACGGCCGTGTTCACCGAAAACGCGATGCTGGCCTCCGGCGATTTCGGGTGGGGGATCACCGGAGTTACCCAGCGCTCCGACACTGTGGCACGCCAACTGACGCCGCAGGACGGCCTCTTCACCGTGACCGAGCGGGGGGACGGTGCCGCGCCGCTGCGCGTGGTGTCCAGCATCGTGGAGGCCATCTCCGGGCGGGATGACCCCGGAACCGTGGTGGACCGGATCGCCGACCCTGCGACGTCGGTTGTCACGCTCACCATCACGGAGAAGGGCTACCGGATCGATCCCCGTACGGGAACCCTCAACACCGGAGACGACCAGGTCCGCGCCGACCTCGCCGGACAGCCTCCGCAGACGGCCATCGGGCAGATCGCCCGCGGGCTCCAGCAGCGCGCCCGCACCGACGCCGGACCCCTCACCGTGGTCTCCTGCGACAACCTGCCCGGCAACGGGGAGCTCACCCGGACCCTCGTCCATGCCTTCGCCGCCGCACTCCCGGCAGAAGAGGCAGAGCCGCTGCTGTCCTGGCTGGAAGCGAATGTCACATTCCCCAACACCATGGTGGACCGGATGGTGCCGGCCACCACGGCCGCTGACCTGGACGCCGTCGAACGCGAACTGGGCCTCCGGGACGAGGCCGCCGTGGTGGCCGAACCCTTCCTGCAGTGGGTGATCGAGGACAACTTCGCTTCGCGCCGCCCGCGCTGGGAGGACGCCGGCGCGCTTTTCAGCTCCGACGTTGCCGCCTGGGAAGACGCCAAGCTGCGCCTGCTCAACGCCAGCCATTCCATGCTGGCCTACCTGGGGCTGGCAACAGGAAAGACCACCATCAGCGACGCCGTGGGGGAGCAGGCCTTCCGCACCGCCTGCAGCCGCATGATGGCTGAGGACGCCCTGCCCACGATCACGCTTCCAGCCGGACTGGACGGCGCAGCGTACTGCGCGCAAGTACTCGCCCGCTTCGCGAATCCCGCGCTGGGCCACACCACAGCCAAGGTGGGAAGCGACGGTTCCCAAAAGATCGGACTGAGGCTGTTAACCACGGTCCGCGGCAGCCTGAACGCCGGGCGCGAGCCCCGCTGGGCCGCCCTGGCCGTAGCTGCCTGGATGCACCACGTGGCCTCCGCCGCGACCCCGGATCTCAATGATCCGCTCGCACCTGAGCTGCATGCGTTACTGCCGGCGAATCGCACAGCGGCCACCGTGGTCCCCGCGCTGCTTGGCTGCCGCAGCATCTTCGACGCCGGACTCGCGACACACCAGGGGTTCGCCGACCTCCTCATCCACTGGTACCGCATTATCGACACCCACGGGCTGGACGGCCTGGGAAATGAGATCAACCATGGCTGATGCCACCAGCATCCTGCACGTTTCACCCGTCATCCCGGTTGTGACCATCGATGACCCTCGACACGCCGTTCCCATTGCCCGGGCGCTGGCAGACGGTGGTGTCCGCATCATCGAACTCACGCTGCGGACGGAGAGCGCCCTCACGTCGCTCAAACGTATTGCAGACGAGGTGCCTGACATCCTGGTGGGGGCCGGTACCGTCCTAACCCCGGCGCAGGCCGACGCCGCCATCGACGCCGGAGCCCAGTTCCTGGTCAGCCCGGGCATCACCACAACCCTGCTGGACCACCTCTTGACCACGGGCGTGCCGTTCTTGCCCGGCGTTGCCACGATAGGTGAAGTGATGGGCGTCCTGGAGCGCGGCTTGACGGCCATGAAGTTCTTCCCTGCCGGACCCGCCGGTGGCCCCGGCTACCTCGCCGCCGTCGGGGCGCCCATCCCGCAGGTGCAGTTCTGCCCGACAGGCGGCATCAGCCTCGACTCAGCACCCGGATACCTCGCGTTGCCGAACGTCTCCTGCGTCGGCGGCAGCTGGCTCACTCCAAAGACGGCCGTGGAAAACAAAGACTGGGAGCAGATCACCAAGCTGGCACGGGAAGCCTCCGGACTCAGGCGGGACTAGGCGGACCAGCCGAGCTGGACCGGCCACGGATGCACCTGGTGAGACCCAGGCGAACGAACCCAGCAATCAACCACTTCTGAGCCGTGGCTTGACCCGTCCAACTGAAACGATCCCGCTGGCCGGTGCGACCGGCCCGCCAGCAGAAGACACGCATATGGACCGGCTCTGCTGACCACGTCAGCAGAGCCGGTCCGCGAAAGCAGATCGAAAGCGACTGAACTCAGTTAGCAGGCGTCACGTGGCCTGACGCAGGGGCCGGCAGAGCCCGGCGTTCATCGCCGGATACCGAGGGTGGCGATGAGATCTTCGTGCAGCTCGAACCAGATGCGGTGGAAGGAGTCGCGGTCTGTGGCGGTAAGCCACGCCGGCTCCGTGGCTGCGTTTCTTACTGCCTGCTCGAGGCGTTCCGCGTATCCGCTGAACCGCGGCAACACGGCGGTCAGGCGGACTTCCAGATCGCTCAAGGACGCCGACGCCTCGGTGAAGGTTTGACGTGTTGGCTCGTCGATCCCATCGTTGGGCTGACTCCCGTCGGCGAGCCAGCGGAGCTGAAGTTTGCTGCAGGCGGCCACGACTCCTGCGTTCAGGGGTGCAAACTTCGCGTGCACGGCGGTGACCGCTGCCAGGCCGCCCGCGCTCTCCAGCTCCTCCGCCAGGAGCCGTTCGTTTTCAATCCGGCCGGCCACTGTCAGGGACCAGCCCCGGGTTCCGCCGAATGCGGAGCGCGACGCCCACCCGTTCGCGCCGGCGTCAATAAGGAGCCGTTCGGCGTCGTGCGGATCCTGGCCAAACCGGGCGGCAACCGACTCTGTGTCAGCGAAGCCGAGCAGCCTCAGTGCGTGGAGGGTGAGCAGCATGGATGGCTGCTGCTGCGGGCCCATCATGGACCTGCCACGGCACTTGCCGGTTTCGCGTGGACGGTTCCGTGGGTTCCGTCGACCACGAGCGTCGTTCCGTCCGTGATGCGGGTCAGGGCGCCGGTTACCCCCAGAACGGCGGGGATGCCCTGTTCGCGGGCCACGATGGCGGCGTGCGAGAGCATCCCGCCCGTTTCCGTGATGACGGCGGCTGCGATCCCGAACAGTGGCGTCCAGGCGGGGTCAGTGGTGCGGCAGACCAGGACGTCGCCGGGCGCCACCGCGGAGAATTCGTCGACGCTGTGAACGGTCCGGGCGGTCCCGCAGGCGGTGCCCGGGCTGGCGCCAATGCCGGTGAGAAACGCGCCGGCGGGATCCCTGCCTTCTGCTCCGGCACTGGCCTCAGGGGTGAGTTCCACGTCAGCCCACCGCGCCGGTCCCGGGCCTGCCGGACAGCCGATCCAGTCGCTGCTGCGCGGCCTGCGCTGAGCGGAGGCCCAGGCTCTGGGCAATCTGGGGCCAGGTCAGCCCCTCGGCCCGTGCCAGGAACAGGAGTGCCGTTTCCAGTCCATCCATCTCTGCCCGCGCGGCGGACACAAGGGTGAGGCAGGCCCGGACGTCCAGACCATCCACCGGCTCTCCGCGGTCGATCCCGTTGGCCCGCCACAGGACGTGCTGGATGAGGTCACCCGCGGAAGGGGGCTGCAGCTCACCCAGCCAGGGCCGGGGCGGGAGTTCGGAGGCGCCCCGGTCCAGCAACATCCGCGTGGCCTGGCTTTGGCGCTCAGCCTCCGCAGCGTCGCCGCCCGGACCGGCCCCGTCGGTCTCGTCCATTCCAGACTCCCTTTCCCGCAGGCTCGGCCCCCGTCGATTCCACCAGCTTCTGGCATCAACATCCTGTTGTCAACAAACTGTTGATGATTCGGGATGGCGAGAGGCAGGGCGCGCCGGGCGGGCCTATCTGGATCGAGGCCGGTGGGGACGGGCCCTGTAGCCGGGTTCCTGAAGAAGCCGATCAAGCCGGTCAGGCGAGGACGGCGAGACCCGCCAGGGTGCCGCCCTCGCCTTCGGCCAGCAGTCCGACGGCGGTGCAGGAGTTCGCGGGAAAGACGAGGTCGGTGATGGTGGCCAGGCCGTCCTGCGCGAAGACCTCCACCGAGCAGCGGTCCAGGAACACCCGGAGCCTGAGCCGGCCGTCCTCCAAGGCCACGGAAACGCGCTCCACCGACGGGAACGATTCGTGGAACCCCACATTCCCGGATTCGGTCCGGTCCAGGCTGAGCTCGGCCGTACGGCAGTCGTAGGCCAGGACAGTGCGCGCACCGGCTCCGGCGAGGTCGGCGGATTCCCCGCCCGGTTCGCCGCCGGCCCGGAGCACCAGACCTACCCTGCCGGCGGCGCCGGGCTCGAATTCCGCATCGATTCGCAGCACGTCACCCCAGGCCTCGGCCGGAAGCCAGGTCACCCCGTCCGCCAACGGCTGCCGGTCCAGGGCGAACAACTCGGCACCCTGGCTGTGGAACGGGTCCACCGCTTCCTGCACCAGCACCGGGCGCCCGCCGCGGGAGACCAGCCTGACCTCGCGGACGAGGGACATCGCGCTGCGCCAGCCGTCCGAAGGTGTTGAGGCGGCGTACTGCCAGTTGTTCATCCAGCCGATCATGAGCCGCCGTCCGTCCGGGGCGTTGCTGAAGGACACGGCCGCGTAGTAGTCCCGGCCCCAGTCGAGCCAGCCGTAGTCGGCCATCCGGGTGTCGTCGGCCTGCACGCCGTCGGTGACGGTGGTTTCGGAACGGAACGTCACGCCGTCGAACGTTCCGATGAAGTACTGGCCGCCCGAGCCGCCCGCGATGCCGCCGGGGCTCAGGTTGACCACCAGGACCCACCGGGTGTTGGAGGCGTCGCCGTCTACCGGCAGTTCGAACAGATCCGGGCATTCCCACACCCCTCCCGTGGCGTTTGCCGGGCCGAAGGTGCTCAGGTACTCCCAGGTCAGCAGGTCCGCCGACTTGTAGAGGACCACCTCGTGGTGGACCGCCTCGACGGCGACCATCACCCAGTAGCTGCCGGCGGCGCCGTCGTACCAAAAGACCTTGGGGTCGCGGAAGTCCGCGGAGGCCCGGTCCAGTACCGGGTTCCCGGCGTACTTGGTCCAGGTGGCGCCGTCATCCGTGCTGTAGGCGAGGGACTGTGCCTGCCGTCCGGAGAGCGGCGAGGCGGGCGAGTACGCGCTGGTGTAGATGGCCACCAGCGGAGGCACGCCGCCGATGCCAAAGCCGCTGGTGTTATGGACATCGAGCACTGCGGAGCCGGAGAAGATGGCCTCCTGCTCATCGCACGCGATGGCCACGGGTTGTTCGCCCCAGTGCTGCAGGTCCGTGGAGGTGGCGTGGCCCCAGGACATGTTGCCCCACTCCTCGCCGTGCGGGTTGTGCTGGTAGAAGAGGTGGTAGGTGCCGTTGGAGTAGACCAACCCGTTGGGGTCGTTGAGCCAGTTGCGCTCGGCCGAGTAGTGCCACTTTGGCCGGTACTGGCAGTCGAGTTCTGTGAGTGTTTTCATGAGGGTTCTTGGCAGGCTTTCGCGTGAGGAGGCTGGTCAGCCCTTGACGCCGCTGGAGGCGATGCTGTTGATGAAGGATCGCTGGAACGCGATGAACAGGACCACCACGGGAATGGTGATGAGGGACGCGTAAGCCATCACCTCGCCCCAGGAGACGTTGAGCTGGAAGAAGTACTGGATGCCGATCATTACCGGCCGGAGCTCCTCGGACTGGACCACCATGAGCGGCCAGAGGTAGGAGTTCCAGGCGGGCAGGAAGGTCAGGATGGCCACGGTGGCGGTGGCCGGTCCCGCGAGCGGCATGACCACCTTGCGGTAGATGGTGAACCAGCCGGCGCCGTCGATCCTGGCGGCCTCGTCCAGTTCCTTCGGGATGGACTCGAAGTACTGGTGGAACAGGTAGATGGAGAACGCGTTGGCGATGAAGGGGATGATCTGGACCTGGTAGGTGTCCAGCCAGCCCTTCGAGATCTCGAGGCTGAAGCCGTTGAGCTCAAAGTACGGCAGCTGGTTGACCCACCACACCAGCGGCAGCGCCAGTGTCTGGAAGGGCACGATCAGGGTGGCGAGGATCGCGGTGAACACCACGCGCTTGCCGCGGACCTCCATGCGGGACAGGGCAAACGCGCAGAGGCTGTTGATGAAGATGCCGAGCACCACGGTGACCGCGGAAATGCCGATGGAGTTGATCAGGAAGCGGGCGGCCGGGACCCGGTCGAACACGGCCGCGTAGTTGTCCAGTGAAATGTTGCCGATCGGCAGGAACGCCGCCACGGAGGACATGTCGCCGAAGATTTGCTGGTCCGGTTTGAGCGAGGACACCATCATGAACACGATGGGGAAGGCGGCGACGGCGGCGAACAGGAGGCGGACCGCCGTGGTCGCGGCGCTGCCGAAGCCCTTGGAAATGAGTGTCTGTTTCACGTCAGTCCTTCTCTCGGGTCAGGTAGCGCTGCACCGCGGAGATCAGCAGCACGAGCACGAAGAACACGAGCGAGATGGCCGAGGCGTAGGAGGTCTCCTGCTGCTTGAAGCCGGAGCTCACCGCCTCGTAGATGATGGTGGTGGTGGAATCGAGGGGCCCGCCCTGGGTCATGACGCTGACCTGGTCGAAGAGCCCGAGCGCCTGGATGGTGATGGTCACCAGGACCAGGGTGCGGGTGTGGGTGAGGCCGGGCCAGGTCACGTAGCGGAACTGGTGCCAGCGGCTGGCCCCGTCGAGCTGGGCGGCCTCGTACAGCTCCCCGGAGATGCTCTGCAAGCCTGCGAGCCAGATGATCATGTGGAATCCTGCGGCCTGCCAGATGGACAGCGCGATGATGGCCGGCATGGCGGTGGCGGGATCGTTGAGCCAGTCCGGGCCGTTGATCAGGCCGAAGCTGGCCGCCGAGAGCAACTCATTGATCAGGCCGTCCTTGCGGTACATGAACAGCCACAGCAGGGACACCACCACCATGGACGTCACCACGGGAAGGAAGTAGATGGTGCGGAAGAAGTTCACGCCGCGGAACTTTTTGTTGATCAGGAGGGCCATCGCCAGGGCGAGTCCGGACTGGACGGGCACCACCACGACGGCGAAGTAGCTGACGTTCAGCAGCGAGCGCCAGAACACCGGATCCGCGAAGAGCCGCGCGAAGTTGTCCGTGCCGACAAACTCCACGGGCCGCGGGGAAACAAGCCGGGCGTTGGTAAACGCCAGGCCGAAGCCCAGGATCGCCGGGAGGAAGACGAAGGCGAGCAGGAGGACCGCGGCCGGGGCGATCATGCCCCACCCGCTGATCTGTTCGCGCAGGTGGCGCGGCCGGCGGCGCGGTTTGCTGGGCGGTGCGGCCGGGGCCGGCTCCGCCAGGCGGCGGCCGGGGGAGGGGAGTTGGGTGGTTGTCATGGTTTTCTCCGTCGACAGTCAGGGCCGGAGGTACGACGACGGCGGCGGTTGCGCCCGCCGTCGTCGTACCGTTTGGCAGCCGGCTAGTTCTTGTAGCCGCCGTTGGACTTGATATTGGCGTCGATGGCCTTGACCGACTTGTCCAGCGCCGTCTTGGGGTCGGCGCCGGCGAGGATGTCCTGAACCGCCTTGCCGTATTCGGTGGCGATGAAGGGATAGGCCGGGGTTTCGGGACGCATCACCGCGTGGTTGCGGGAAAGTTCCATGAAGATCCGGTTTGAGCCGCCCTTGGCGTATTCGGGGAGGAGCGCGGCGGCCTCGTCGGTGGCCGGGATGGTGCCCGTTGCCTTCGCCACCGCGGCCAGGTTTTCCGGCTTCAGTGAGTAGGAGAGGTAGTCCATGGCTGCCGCGGAGTTGTTGCAGCCGCTGGTCACGCCCCACTGCCAGGAGGCGCCGCCGATCTTGGGGCCGGTCCCGAGGTCCACGGACGGCATGACCACGAGGTCCTTGCCCACCGCCGCGCGTGCCTTGTCCGCGGCCCAGGAGCCGGTGTAGAGGAGGCCGCTCTTGTTGTTGAGGAAGTCCTGGGTGGAGTCCTTGCCGCTCTTCTTGGCCATGAAACCCTGGTCGGCCAGGCCGCGGAACCACTGGGCCCACTCGATGGCCTTGTCGCCATTGAGGACGCCGTCTGCCGACTGGAACCCGTCGCGGTTGATCAGGTCCCCACCGAAGGACTGCAGGAACGGGGAGTAGGCGTAGGGCAGCCATTCGCCGGTTCCGGCGGTACCCATATCCAGCGGGTATTCCCACTTGCCCAGGGCCTTGAGTTTGGTCAGCGCGTCCTGGAACTCGTCCTTGGTCCACGGCTTCTCCACCGTGGCGACCCGGACACCGGCTGCCTTGAGGTCGGAGGCGCGGGCGAGCATCGCCAGTGCCACGTCATAGGTGCCCACGGCGTAGGTCTCGCCCTCCCACTTGGCCACCGTGCTCGGCAGGTTCTTGGACACATCGGCGTCGAGTTTCAGGGGTGTCAGGTACTTCGCCCAGGCCCAGTTGGGAACATTGGGGCCATCGATGTCAACAATGCAGGGGAGCTTCCCGGCGGCCGCGGCGGAGACCACGGAGTCGTTGTAGGAGTCCTGCGGGAACGCCTGGACCTTGATCTTTGCCTTGGCGCCGGCGCTCTTGTTATAGGAGTCGACGATGTTTTCAACCGCCTTGAGTTCTTCGGCGTTGCCCGCGTTGTGGGTCCACATGGTGATCTCGTTGGAGCCGGCGGACGGGGCCGAGGCGCTGCCCTTGCCGCAGGCGCCCAGGGAGCCGACAAGTGCCGCCGCAGCTACACTGGTGGCGAGGATCCGGGTGAATCGCTTGTTCATGATGGTCAATCTTTCTGCTGAATTTGGGCGTGGGAGATTGCCCCGGGTCCTTCGGGACGCGGCCGGTGCAACGGCTGCGTCCCTTCTTATTGCGGTCCCCGGGCGGTGGAGCTGTGGAGCGGTGGAACGGTGTGGTGATGCCGGCTTGGTGCCGGCAATTGGCTAACGTGGCGGCGGGCCGAGGGACCCCCGCTCAATCAGGGGGCAGTCCAGTTGCGTCTGGACTGCGGGTTCGCCGGGATTTTCGATATCGTCCAGGATTCGGTGGACCGCCCAACTGCCCATTTCGTAGTGCGGAAGGGCGACGGTGGTGAGCCCCGGCCACAGGGCGTCCGCGATGATTTCGAGATTGTCGATCCCCACAATGGACACGTCCTCCGGGATGCGCAGCCCCAATGCGGTGGCCGCCTGGTAGGCGCCCATGGCAACCCTGTCGCTGAAGCAGAACAGTGCTGTGGGGCGGTCGGCCTGACCGAGCAGCCCCAGCGCTGCCTCGCGGCCTCCCGTGGTTTCGGGCTGGGCGATCACGAGGTGGCGGGGGTCGTGCTGCAGGCCGTGCCGCCGGAGAGCGTTGAGGAAGCCCTCCCTGCGGCCGTGCGTGGCGGGGATGTCGTCCATGTTGTTGATCATCCCGATCCGGGTGTGGCCCGCCTGGATGATTGCTTCAACGGCCGTTTCGGCGGCGCCCACCTCGTCGGGGATAACCGAGGAAATGGATTTGTCGTCAGTGACGGAGTCCAGCAGCACGGTGGGAAGGCCCTCCAGTTCCGCGGGGACCTGCACGCTTTGGTGGTACATCCTGGCGTAGACCACCCCGTCTACCTGGTGCTGGCGCAGCATGTTGATTTCACGGTTTTCCAGCTCGCTGTCCAGGCCGGAATTGACCACCATCACCACGTAGCCGCGGTCGTAGGCGGCGTCCTGCGCGCCGCGGATCATGGCCCCGGCAAAGGGGGTGGTGGTGATTTCGTCACTGACCAGGCCAAGGATCTGGGAGCGCTGGTTGCGCAGTCCACTGGCCATCTTGTTCGGGGCATACCCAAGATCCCTGGCCACGTCCCGGACGAGTTGCTGCGTCGCCGCCTTCACCCGGAAGCTCGTGGCGTCGTTGAGGGCATGCGACACCGTGGTGACGGAGACTCCCGCGGCCTTGGCCACGTCGCGTATTCCCACTCTTGTCGTCATTGACTTCCCTTTGCAAAACGTTTTGTATCTGGTGTGAGACACGTTACACAAAACGTTTTGCAGTTGTCAACGGGACGTCCAGCTTTACGGCGCTGCCGGTCCCAGGACGAGGCACTTCACTGCACGACACGGGCTCTGTCAACCAGAAGGGGCCCTAGTTTCGTAGACTCGATGGGTTCGACATTGTCTCCGCTCCAGGGACAAGCCGCCACAGGAAGAGCCATCGATGAAGATTATCGTCCTAGTAAAGGAGGTCCCCGACACGTACGGGGACCGAAAACTGAACCTTGAAACGGGCCTCGCCGATCGAGGAGCCAGCGAGGCAGTCATTGATGAGATCGGTGAGCGGGCCCTGGAGCTGGCACTGACCTACGCCGACGCGAACGAGGGCACTGAGGTCGCAATCCTTTCCCTCGCCCCCGAGAGTGCAACGGCAACGATACGCAAGGGGCTTGCGATGGGCGCGGGAAGCGCCACCCATGTCTGTGACGAGGCGCTACGGGGTGCGGACCTGGGACTTACCGCTGAAACCCTCGCCGCAGCGATCCGCCGCAGTGGGTTTGACCTGGTGATTACCGGCAACGTCTCCACCGATGGATCCGGCGGAATGATTCCCGCGATGCTTGCCGAATTGCTTGACGTGCCGCATGCCACCGGCCTCAGCTCCGTCGAGATCAGCGACGGCGCGGTGTCGGGTTCCAGGGCCGTTGACACCGGCGTGCAGAAGGTTTCAGCGAACCTGCCCGCGGTGATTTCCATTACCGAGGCACTTCCGGAGGCGCGCTTCCCGAACTTCAAGGGCATTATGGCTGCGAAGAAGAAGCCCCTTGAGGTCCTGACCCTCGCGGACCTCGGGATCACGGCCGACAACCCGGAGGCGGCGCGTTCGATCATGCTGACCGTTGCGGAGAGGCCCCCGCGCGCGGCGGGCGTGAAGATCATCGACGAGGGTGATGCCGGCGAAAAGCTCGCTGAGTTCCTGATCGAAAACCGACTGGCCTAAGGATCAACGACATGACTGAATTCCCTCGTGACGCAATCCTCGTCGTCGTCGAAACCCGGGCATCCGGTGAACTCGAGCAGGCCGCGGCCGGGCTCTTCGGTGCCGCCGCTGCCGTTGGCACCCCGGTTGCATTGGTACTTGCCTCACCCGGCGCCGGGAGCGCCGCCGCCGCGGAGGCCGCGGCCCTTGGTGCCGCGCGCGCCCTCATCGCGGAGACTCCGGATCCTTCCGCGCTCGGAGTGCCGGGCGTTGACGCGCTTGCCGCCGCCGTGGAGCAGGTGCAGCCGGACGCGATCCTGATTTCGCATTCCCTGAACGGGCGCGACCTCGCCGGCCGTTACGCTGCCCGTTCGCGTGCCGCGATTTCTGCCGATGCGGTCGGTGTGTCCCGTGATGACGAGGGCGTCGTGGCACACCATTCCGTCTACGGCGGCGCCTACAACGTGACGTCATCGTCCACGTTTGGGGCGCCGGTGATTACGGTCCGCCAGGGTTCCATCGAGGCGCGGGCCGAGGCTCAGCCGCAAGCGTCGCAGACCTTGGCCGTGACGAGCTCCGCGAAACCGGCCGCGCGGATCGACTCCTTCGAGGAGTCAACTGCCGCCACCTCGCGGCCGGAGCTGCGTGGTGCCGCGAAGGTTGTGGCCGGTGGCCGTGGCCTCGGCTCGGAAGAACAGTTCGCACTCGTTGGACAGCTCGCCGACACCCTCGGTGCCGCCGTTGGCGCGTCGCGCGCCGCGGTGGATGCCGGCTACGTCCCCACAGCGCATCAGGTCGGCCAGACCGGGGTTTCCGTGTCACCGCAGCTGTATGTCGCGCTGGGCATTTCCGGCGCGATTCAGCACCGGGCCGGCATGCAGACGGCAAAGATGATCGTCGCCATCAACAAGGACGGCGACGCGCCGATCTTCGAGGTCGCGGACTACGGTGTGGTCGGCGACGTCTTCAAGGTTGTTCCCCAGCTCATTAGCGCACTTGAGGCCCGGAAGAAGTAACGATGGCAACTCTGTCTCGGTCCATTCGGCGGGGCCTGCCGCGCGTCGAAGGTGGTGAACCCTGGCCTCCCGCAGGCCAGGCGCCCGCCCGCATTGTCACGGCAGACGCGGCAGACGCGGCAGACGCGGCAGAATCGGCGGAATCGGCCGATCTGTCGGCGTCTGTTCCCGGGGCAGCGCCGGCCGCCCCCGGGCCAGTGGCCGCCGCGCCGTCCGCCCCCGCTGCTGTCCATGAAACGGTACAGGCGGCGGCAGTGTCCGCGCCGGTCCCTGCAGTGAACCCAGGCGCTGCGGAGGCGCGGCAGCTTCGCCGCGGCCTGCCGCGAGTGCCGGGCGGCGAACCTTGGCCGCCAGTAGGCGAGGCTCCGGTATCAGTGTCGGCTCTGTCCGGCGCTCCGGCCGCAGGCGCCACGGCGGCATCTGCCGTAGATGCAGCCGCAGATGCTGCCGTAGCTGCTCCTGAGGAGGCAGCGGTGCCGGCAGCGGCGGTGACTTCAGCTGCTCCGGCAGTCGCGCCCGCCACACGGACGACGGGAACCACCTCGCTGCGTCGCGGGCTTCCCCGTGTCCCCGGCGGCGAACCCTGGCCGCCGGCTGGACTTGCTCCGGCGGTCGCTGCCGCCCCCGCGGTGCAGGCACATCCCGAACGCGTCACCGACGCCGCCCCTGCCCCGGCCCCCAGCGTGGTGAAGGCCGACGTCGGCGCGGAGCCCTCGGCGTCGAGCTCACCCGCGGCCGCCGCCCCTTCACCGGTGGCGCAGCCCGCTGCCCCGGCACCCGCGGCACAGCCAGTCGTCCCGGCGCAGCCCGCCGCCGTCGAAAAGCCCGTGAAGCCAAAGGCTGAGGCAAGGCTCTACGGCTCACGTACTCTGGGCCAGTGGATCAAGCTCGTCGTGCTCTTCGCCGTCGGCGGAGTGGCCGCCGCAGCCATTCTTGTACTCGCCGCACGCGGCGTGACGACGTTGCCGGGAGTACCCGAGTTCCTCGAGAGATACCCCGGCGCGTATGACCTGCCCGATACGGTGGAGCCCGGCTTCCCGTGGTGGGCGCAGTGGGCGCACTTCCTGAACTTCTTCCTGATGGTGCTCATCATTCGCTCCGGCTATCAGGTGCGCACGCAGCAGAAGCCGCCAGCGTTCTGGACGCCGAAGCGCGGTGGCAAGAAGATCAGCATCAACCTGTGGCTGCACCAGTCGCTGGACATTTTGTGGCTGGCCAACGGCCTCATCTTTGTGGTGCTGCTGTTTGCCTCGGGCCGCTGGATGCGGATCGTGCCGAGCAGCTGGGAGGCGTTCCCGAACGCGCTCTCCGCGCTCCTGCAGTACATGACACTCGACTGGCCCGTTGAGACCGGTTGGGTGAACTACAACAGCCTGCAGCAGATCATGTACTTCGTGGTGGTGTTCATCGCGGCCCCGGTCGCGGCGATCACGGGTGTGCGCATGAGCGAGTTCTGGCCGAAGGACGCGAAAACGCTGAACAAGGTCTACCCGGTGGAGGTTGCGCGCGCGGTGCACTTCCCGACCATGCTGTTTTTCGTGCTGTTCATCCTCATCCACGTGTTCCTCGTGTTCGCGACCGGTGCGCTCCGCAACCTGAACCACATGTTCGGCGGCACCGACGTGGTGAACTGGGTCGGGTTCTGGCTCTTCGCGGCCGCAATCGCCATCACGGCGGCCGGATGGTACGCCGCCCGGCCGCTGGTGCTCGCGCCCATCGCAAAACTGTTCGGCCAGGTGAGCAGCCGCTGATATGACTTGAGTTAGTCCTTCCCAAACACCTCCGGAGATGTCAGGACGGGATGTATCAGATTCCCTTGGGGCGTGGGGCTGCTCCTGGGCCCTCCCGATACGTTTTGAGGTGTTTGTGATGTCTGCTGTTCAGGCCGCGGTGGTCGTTGATTCGCCCGTGGTTGTTGCTGTCGATGGCGGCAAGAAGACGGTCGCTTTGTCGGTCACCGACGCCGGTCGGCACCGGCTGTTGGGTCCGGTGGACTTCGAGATGACGGGCCGGGGCGTGGACGGGGTTCTCGCCCTGATCAGCAGCAGGCTGGCCGGGGCGGATGCCCCGGTGAAAGTCGGCATCGAGGCCGCCGGGCATTACCACCGGCCCCTGCTGGCGCCGTCCGTGTGGCCTGCGGGCTGGCAGGTGCTCGAGCTTAATCCCGTGCACGTCCGGCTGGACATTGCGGTGTTTACGCCCGGCTGAGGCCTGACGACTAGGGGATATTGATTCGCCGAGGCCGTACGGCTTACCACGTGGCATGGAGTGGAACGGGTCATCGGCGGGTACAGGTACGGGGCCTGGCCCCGCACACAGGATGACCGTACCGGTGACCCGACTCAGCGAGGGCTGCCTGGATTCCTGTGAGGGTTGCAGTTTTTTATTGCGGGTTCAAAGGCTTTTAGATCGGCTTGGGACGTTTTTCTGTCGGACTCCCGTCCAGCCGGGAGGAGGGTTCAGTTCACGCGGAAGAATGATCGCAGGCTCTCCCAGGTGGTTGTCACGTGCGGATTGACCTCGTCAATGGCATCCCCTTCAAGAACACCCTGGTCCGGGCCAGTAAAGTGCTTGGCCACAAGATGGTCCTTGCTCGTGTACCTGCCGCGCGTGTTGTTGTCCCACTGAATGACTAGCTCGACTTTCTCCCCGCGGGCAGTGCCGTTTATGCTCGCACCCGGGCGAACGCCATCCCGTAGCGGCGAGGTGAGAGTCTTGCAAACCATAAGTGAGGCGCTTCTGCTCCAGGCCCCGGGTTTCCGCCGTTCCACGGCCGGCAGCTTCATCTTAGAACTCAACCTGACAAGCGACAGATGCGCGGTTATCGGCGTTCGTCCGTGATTTGCGACTGACGGCCTTTCTCTACGCCCGAAAAGCCCTAGCCATTAGCCATTACGGGTTGGCGAGAGCGGGGACCGACCAAGTACTCCGTCTGATTGACCCGGATAGCGTTGAGCGAGGGCGTTGACGGGCGTGACGTTTCGAACGCGTAAACCTCTCATGAAGTCGGTGTAAAGGCGCGCCGAGGGGCTTCCTTTCGGCCAATGCCTGTCCTAGTGTCCTGTATACAGGATACAAAATGATGATGAGCCGAGATAATCCCCGCTGGCGGTCTCGACCCTCTCGGGCTGTTGGACCGCCGGAAATGTGACCCCACCCTAAGGACAATCATGAAGCAGCAGCGTCTGAGCATCACCGTACGAATTGCCTCTCTCGCCACGGCCGCCCTTATGGGTCTTACGGCCTGTGCCTCTTCTCAAGCTGCCGCTCCCGCGCCTGGCAGCGCGGTCGTTTCCCCGCCGGCGAAGCTTGTCAGTTCTGGAACGTTGTCATATGGAGTCGCCGCCACTTTCCCTCCTTTTGAGTACAAAGATGGCACGACCTTGACGGGCTTTGACGTCGAGATGGCTCAGGCGTTGGCCGGGTCCATGGGGCTGACCGCGTCACCGCTCGACATCGACTTCGACGGTCTCATCCCGGCGCTGAACGGTTCTCGTATCGACGTGATCAACTCCGCGATGTACATCAATGAAGCTCGCAGTGCCCAGGTCGACTTCGTGCCGTACCTGGTTGTCGGTGAGGCGATGCTCGTTCCCGCCGGTAACAAGAACAACATCAAGAAGATCCCCGAGGATCTCTCGGGCCGGACCATCGCTGTGACGCGGGGCGCCATCGGCGAGAAGTACATGACCGAGTTCAACGACGAACTGAAGTCGATGGGCAAGGAACCCATGGAGATCATGGCTTTGCCCACGAACCAGGATGCCCTTCTGGCTGTCAAGACTGGCCGGGCCGACGGTTTCGATACGTCTACACCGGGTGCGGCCTACACGCTCACCAGGGACAAGGGTGCCTTCGAGGTCGCCGGCACGTTCAAAGTCGGCACCAAGATCGGCATCGCTGTGCGAAAGGGTGACACGCAGACCAAGTCGGCGATTGAGGCAGCGTTGAAGGAATTTGTGGACAAGGGCGCGTACAAGGAGCTTGTCGCTAAGTACAACCTGCCCGCCGATTCCAGCATCTTCGGCTAGGAACGGGAGTCGAAATGCCAGTACTGGACTACGTTTTCTCGCAGGCTTTCCTCCTCGGGGCCCTCTTCACAATTTCATTGACGGTGCTCGCGATGGTTCTCGGCATCGTCGGCGGGCTGCTGTTGGCGGTTATCGACTCCTCGAGGCTCAGGCCGCTGAGATGGTTGGCCCGCTTCTACATCTGGCTCTTCCGGGGAACCCCCGTACTTCTGCAGCTGATTTTCGTCTTCAATGTGTTGCCCCTTTTCGGGCTGCGATTCGACTCGTTTACTTGCGCCGTTATTGCACTGAGCTTGAACGAGGCAGCCTATATGGCTGAGATCATTCGGGGCGGTCTGCTAGGCATCGCCCCTGGGCAGCGGCCAGCGGCGCAGATGCTTGGACTGACACCGCGGCAGACCATGGTGTTCGTGATCCTGCCTCAGCTGGTCCGCCTCGTTCTGCCGCCCACGGGCAACCAACTCATTGGCATGCTCAAGACCTCCGCGCTGGCTTCGGTGGTCGCCGTCTCGGATCTCATGTTGGTGGCTCAAAGAACCGCCGCAGGGAATTTTGACTATGTCAACACTCTTATCGCCGCAGCGATCCTCTATCTGGCCCTGACGACGATCTGCACCGGACTTGTGACGATAGTCGAGAACCGCGTAAACACCGAACGTAAGTCAGCCAAACGCCGGAAGCAAGAGAAGCTCATGGCAGTAGTAGGGGAGCGGCACTAATGGATCCACTGATCGAGGCAAAGAGCATCACCCGCGAGCACCACGGAAATGCTGTCGTCCGCGACGTGTCGTTCACCATCAATTCTGGCGAGTGCGTGGTTATCGTTGGGCCATCTGGCGCGGGCAAGTCCACTGTGCTGCGATGCCTGGCCGGACTCGACGACCTCGCTGACGGCGAAGTGGTTTTCCGCGGGACCTCGTATGTAACGTCGTCAGGCGTCCAGCGCAATTTGCGGGGCGACATCGGCATGGTGTTCCAGCAGTTCAACCTGTTCCCGCACCTGACCAGTCTTGAGAATGTCATGCTCGCCCCCAACCGGGTTCGACGCGCTGGGTCTGCCCAGGCGAAAAGCAAGGCAGAGGAGCTCCTCCGGAAGGTGGGCCTCGGCGACCGGATGGGGTACTACCCCGAGGAACTCTCCGGTGGTCAGCAGCAGCGCGTCGCAATCGCCCGGGCACTCGCGATGAAGCCCTCCCTCATGCTTTTCGACGAGCCAACGAGCTCTCTCGACCCCGAGTACACCCGCGAAGTGCTGGAAGTGATGAAGGCGGTCATCTCTTCCGGCATGACCGTAGCTCTGGTCACGCATGAGATGGGATTCGCCCGTCAGATGGCCGACAAGGTGCTGTTCATGGACGACGGGGCGCTCGTGGAGGAAGGTCCCGCGCATGAATTCTTCACCGCTCCGCGTACCGATCGGGCGATGAAGTTCCTGGAACAAATCGGGGCGGAAGCGTGAGCGCCGATACAGCATCGAGCCACGGAGGCCAACCGCAGATCCTGCGGAAACAGGACTGGGCCTACCTCCGGATCCGGGATGGAATCCTCACGGGTGAATACCCGCAAGGAGGGCGCCTGGACGAAGTCAAACTTGCGGAGGAAATGAACCTCAGCCGGGTGCCTGTCCGAGATGCGCTGTCCCGGCTGGCATCCGAAGGCCTGGTCATCGACACCCCGCATAAGCGCCGCATCGTCGCCCAGATGTCCCTGCAGGATGCTGAAGACATCTACGCCGGCCGTGTGTCCCTGGAAGTCACCCTGGGGCGGGCGGCCTGTCAGCGCGCCACCGCTGAGGATCACGACCGTGTACGCAGGGTCTTGACCGAACAGCGCGGAGTCGAAACCGACCATCTCCAAGAGGCCCGCCGCCTGGACCGTGAATTCCACTCCGCCATGTACGCCGCCGCGGGATTGCCCCGCACACTGGCGGCACTCGGACAGCTGCGCGTCCTCAGCGAACGGTACATCCACCTGTATATGGCGAGCCCCGATCGACGCCGTGCATCTCTGGCAGACCACGAAGAACTGCTCGCCGCCTTTCAGCACGGGGACCCAGACACACTCGCGGCCTTGGTTGAAAAGCACGTGATGGAAGGAATCGGCGCCCTCCGCCCGATTCTGGCTGCGTCGTGACGGCGGTGCACAGCATCATCACGCCCGGGTTAATCAGGGTGTTGGAAGAACACGGACAAAATCGGTTGGAGGCCCTCTCGTGGTGGGAAGTCTCCCTGCCCCTGCGGCGGCCGATCCATCACGCCTCGGCACATGAACCCACCATCGACTCCATCGTCGTCGCTGTCACCGTAAATGGCGTCATCGGTCATGCGGAAGTGCGCGCCAACGGCAGCTACGGCACAGGAGAAACGGGAGAAGACATCGAGGACGCACTGAAGACTTGTGCCTTCCTCGGCGAACCGGTTCGGGACGTCACTGACGAACTCTTCAAACGGTCCAAGCTTGCCTCAATGGCTGTGGACATGGCGGCATGGGATGCCCTGGGAAAGCACAGACAGCAGCCCCTTTACCAGCTACTTGGCGCCGGACCTCGACAAGAAGTCCTCACCCACGCGCAGATTGGGTTCGGTTCCGTCGACGACGCCGTAGGCCTGGCGAGCCGCTATGACGGTGAAGGATTCCGTCGGCTTAAGGTGCGTGTGGGCTCCTCGGATGTCTCCGACGATATTGACCGGCTCGAGGGTATTCGCCGAGTCGTGGGCACCAAAACGTCCATCGTCGCAGATGCCAACGCCGGGTGGACCCTGGACCAGGCCGAGGCGATACTTCCCCATCTGAAAAAGCTCGGCGTCGAGTGGCTCGAGCAGCCCGTCGCCACGGACGGGGAACTCGCGGCGCTGACCGCCACCGGGCAGATGAGGATCCGCGCCGATGAGTCAGCCCGCGATGCCGCCAGCATCGCCCGTCTGGCCCAGGTCCACGCCGTCGACGGCGTGCACGTGAAGCTGGAAAAGACTGGAAGCCTAGCGCGCCTCATCGAATCGATCACGGCAGCCCGGGGGAACGGCCTGGCCGTGGCATTCGGCCAGTTCGACCAAGGGCGCCTCGGATGCGCAGCGACAACGCACGTTGCAGCCGGCCTCGGATTTACCAAGGCAGAGCTGTGGGGCTGTGCCGAGATCTCCCAGGACATCGCAGGTCCGCTCACTATCAGCCACGGCGCCGTCCAAGTGCCGCAAGGAAACGGATTGGGCCTCAGCGTCACCCTGCCCGGGTCACCGAAAGGAACACTATGAACACACAAACCAAAACCGACGTCGTTGCACTCCTGAGCGAACTGGTCGGTATCGACACCACGAATCCCGGCGGAGACGAAAAGGCCGGCCTCGCTGTCCTGGAGCGGATGTTCACTGACCGGGGCATTGCTGTGGAGATCGAGGAATACCGCGCCGGTAACTTCAACCTGACGGCTACGGTGTCGTTCGGCGATGGCCCGACGGTCATGCTGAACTCCCACATCGACGTTGTCCCCGCGGGGGAGGGCTGGAGCCAGGACCCCTTTACCCCGACACTACAGAACGGGCGTGTCTACGGGCGCGGTGCCGCGGACGCCAAAGGAAGCCTCGCCGCGATGACGACAGCGCTGCTGAGCCTTCTGGATGAGGCGGATACCCTCTCGGGGACCGTCGTGTTCACCGCCGTCGGCGACGAGGAGGTCGGCAGCACCGGGGCGCGCGCCCTGGTCACGAAGGTCAACCCGGACGCCTGCATCGTCGGCGAACCCACCAACATACGCCTCCTGTCCGCCCACAAGGGCTCCATCCGGCCCGTGATCGAGGTGGTGGGCCGAGCCGCTCACGCCGCCACACCGCAGAACGGCGAAAACGCGATCACGGGGGCATCTGAACTGCTTCGCATGCTGCGTGGACTCTCGGACGACCTCGCAGGGCGGGACCATCCCCTGACGGGAGGGCCGACGCTGACGCCCGTGCTGGTGTCCGGGGGGCAGGCCCCCAACGCCGTCCCGGAGAAATGCCGCATCACGCTGGACCGCCGACTCGTACCGGGGGAGGAGAACGCCGGCGCGTTGGCTGAAGTTGAAACCATCCTGGCGGATTTCAACACACAACATGCGCCGATTCACGCGTCAATCGTGGAGTGCGCTCCGAGCACCGGCGGACCCTCCCAGACGGACTCACAGCACCCCTTTGTGCAGAGCTGCCAGGAGGCCATGGAGGACGTCGGCGAGAATCCGGAGCTCGCCGGTCTGGTGGTCAACTGCGATATGACCACCTTCCGCGCGGCCGGCATCCCCACGCTCATCCTCGGTCCCGGCACACTCGAAGTCATGCACGCCAAGGACGAGTACGTCGAGGTTGACCAACTGCACCGCGCCGAAAACGCGTATCGGGCGATTTTGAGACGACTGTTGGTGGCCCGCCGATGAGGGTTGCCGTAGCGCAGGCTCCCCTGACGTTTGACGTGGACTCCAATATTCGGTCAGCCGTGGAACTGATCGGCTCCGCCGCCACCGGCGGAGCTCGGCTGCTGGTACTGTCCGAACTGTTCCTGCAGGGCTACCGGGCAGACGCCGAGTACGTACGCCAGACCGCCCTCACGACCGATGATGCCCGCCTCGAACCGATCCGGCGTGCGTGTGCAGAATTTGGCGTCAGTGCCGTAGTGGGTGCTTCCACAAAGTCACCTGACGCTGACACAGCTCGATATCCGAGCGGGCATGGTAATTCGCTCCTGTGGTTCGGAGCGGATGCCTCCGTGAGCTGCATCTACAGCAAGACCCACCTCTGGGAGGGGGAGAAGGCTGCCTTCTCCCCCGGAGCAGGAGGGATCATCGTCCCGTTCGAAGGACTGCTGATTGGACTGGGGATTTGCTATGACGCTGCGTTCCCGGAGTTCGTCCGCTCCTACGCGCAGCTCGGAGCGGAATTGCTCGTCTTTTCTTCCGCCTTCGCCAGGGGCGCAGAGCGATCCCGTTACCTGGTCTATCACCCCGCGCGCGCCCTGGAATCCGGCGCGTACCTCGCCGTCAGCAACACGCTCGGTACCGACGGAGAGATCCAATACTTCGGTGAATCCGGGGTGTACGACCCCCACGGGCAGGTCGTGTCCGGCGGCGGGGCTGCCTCTGGAATCACCATCGCAGACATCGATCCCGGACACGTGGTGCAGGCGCGCGCCGCTCTTCCCTACCTCTCAGACCTTCAACACGATTACACACCACTACTGACACGCCAGGAGATGCCATGACACCGGTATTTAGCAAGGAAGAGTTCGCCCAGCGACTCGAAAGATTTCAGCGCACGCTCCACGAGCTCGGAGTCGACGTCGCCATTGTTAACACCCCCGAGAATATCTGCTACCTCGTTGGTCACGAGACCTCAGGCTTCTACACCTATCAGTGTCTGGTCGTGCCCGCATCCGGCGCGCCCGTACTGCTCACACGCGAGACCGAAACGATCAACGGGCAGGAGACGACGTATCTCGAAAACATCGTGGGCTACCCCGACGTGGATGACCCCATTCAGCGCACCGTTGATCTCGTGTGGTCCGTGGCACCCAACGCGGCCGTCGTCGGGCTTGAGTCACGTTCCTGGTTCCTGGTGCCCGAGCACTTTGCCGCGCTCAGCAGCGCCTTCGAGCCGCGCCGCATCGTGCGCATCGATGACAATATCGCCCAACTGCGCCTTATTAAGTCGGCTGCGGAGGTCACGATGATCCGCACTGCAGCCGCGATCACCAACGCGGGAATTCGTGCAGGAGCGCTGGCTGCAGTCCCCGGCACCCGGGAGCGGGATGTGGCCGCCGAGGCATTTGCAGAGATCATCCGTTCAGGTTCCGAGTACGTCGGAATGGAGCCATTCGTAGCCTCCGGCCCTCGTGCGGGAACGATCCACGCCTCCTGGAGCGACCGCGTTATCCAGCCAGGAGAAGGCGTGTTGCTGGAGATGTCCGCAACGAAGGGACGCTACAACGCCCCGTTGATGCACACCGTCTGGACCGGGAAGCTCACGGGAGACTCCGCCCGCATGGCAGAGGCGTGCATGGCCGCGCGGGACGCGACCATCGACATGGTCCGCCCCGGAAAGACACCGGCGGAAGCGCACCAGACTTGCCGCGACACCGTGGCGGGCTTCGGACTCGCGCATACCTACCGTAAGCGCAGCGGCTACTCGGTGGGAATCGCTTTCGCGCCCGACTGGGGTGAGGGGCACATCATGTCCCTCAAGGAGACCGAGCACCGCCCGTTCGAGCCCGGCATGGTGTTGCACGTCGTTCCAACGCTTCGGTTGGCAGGCGTGGCGGGCCAAGGCTTCTCAGCCACCGTCCTTGTGACAGAGGCCGGTAACGAGATCCTCACTCGGTGTGACGTGGCGAATCCGGCTGATGCCTGAGCAGCAGCGCTCCGTCCACCCAGCCGGCTCCTATGAGTCGGTCATCGTCTTCGGGGACACGGCCTACGTGGCCGGGATGACTCCGCGGATTGACGGCGCCCTTATTGTTCGTGGAACCGTGGGCCGTGAAGTCGATGCAACGACGGCACGGGACGCGGCGAAGGTCGCCGCGTCCCGCGCTGTAACCGCATTAACTGAGAGCAGCATCACCGGCACCGTCATTCCCCTGTCCATGACGGTCTACGTGCGGTGTGTTCCGGAATTCGAAGCGCTCGGCGATATCGCCGACGGGGCCAGCGAGGCGATCGCGGAGTGGTCAGGGGGTCTCCTGCCGGCACGCGCGGCGGTTGGCGTAGCTGCACTGCCCGGTGGCGCGCCCGTGGAGGTTTCGCTCGTCGTCGGAATACGCTCAAGAGCGGGGAACCCATCATGAGCGGGAAGCCGGTCGTGACCGTGCTCGAAGGCGAATTCCCGGTATTCGGGCTGGACCGAATCGAACCTCACGCCGACGTGCGGATTGTGAACGCCGCAGGATTAAGAGAGGCTCTGCCAGGGAGCCAGGTGCTGTTCCTCTGGGACTTTTTCTCGCCCGCGATCACTCCGCTACTGGCTGCACCGCACACGCTGGAGTGGATTCATGTCGCCGCAACCGGGGTCGACAAGCTCCTCGTACCCGAGCTGGTGGCCTCGTCTGTTGTCCTCACCAACGCTTCGGGAGTATTCGACCGGCCCATCGCCGAGTACGTGCTGGCCTGTGTGTCCGCGCACCTCAAGCACCTGCCCCAAACCCGGGAATTGCAGCGAGAGAAATCATGGCTTACCCGAGAAACCCGCAACCTCGCCGGAACGCGCGTCGTAGTGGTGGGAGCCGGCGGCATCGGGCGTGAGACTGGCAGGCTGCTCCGTGCTGTAGGTATGGACGTGACCATCGTCGGCCGATCCGAACGCACGGACCCTGAGTTCGGGCGTGTGCACGCCGCATCAGACCTCACCACCCTTGTGGGGGACAGCGACGTCATTGTGGGTGCACTGCCCTTGACGGAAAGGACGATGGGTCTGATATCCGCAGAAACGATCCGGGCTATGAAAAAGACCGCCTACTTCATCAACGTCGGACGCGGACAGACCGTCGACCAGGAGGCGTTGACAGCGGCGATCCTTGCGGGAGACATCGAAGGCGCAGCCCTGGACACCTTCGTGGAAGAACCCCTCCCGAGGCAGGACCCCCTGTGGGAAGCCCCCGGTGTCCTGGTGTCTCCCCACACTTCCTCGCGGACAACCGGATGGCTGGATCAATTGGTCGATCAATTCTGCAAGAACTTCGATGATTGGCGCGCGGGCCGGCCCTTGGATGGCATCATCGACAAACAGAAGGGATACGCCGCATGACCCGGAATGAAGGACAGCCAGACATTCTCGTGACTCTCACGGGCGTGGCCGCAGACTCCGCGTCCAAACCTTCAGCGGCGCTCTCCGACCCAACAAGGCTGCTGTTGCATCCGCTCGATGTGGGAATCACCCGCGGAGACGGCATCTTCGAAGCCATCGGGGTCAACGGCGGCCATCCACTGGAGCTGGAGGCGCACTTGGAACGGCTGCAGCGCTCAGCCAGGATGTTGGACCTGCCGCCGCTGCGTCTGGACGCAATCGACGCCGGCGTCCGGCTGGCAATCGAGCAGCACACCTCTGTTCCCGAATTGCTCGTCAAGGTATTCGTGACGCGCGGTCCGGAAGCGTCCGGAGAGCCGACGGCCTGGATCCATGCCAGTGAGGGACCTGACTATTCCCGCGCGCGCTCCGAGGGAATAGCTGCCGTAACCCTGAACCGCGGATATCCTCGGGACATTGCGTTGACGGCGCCGTGGTTACTGCAGGGGGCAAAAACGCTCTCCTACGCCGTGAACCGGTCCGCCCTTCGCGAGGCTGCCCTACGTGGAGCGCAAGATGCGATCTTCCTCAGCACCGACGGGTTTGTACTGGAAGGCCCCGCATCGACTGTGATACTCCGCGATGCGAGGGGGTTCCGCACCCCGCCTCCAGAAGACGGCGTCCTTCCAGGCACCACCCAGGTCCGCATCTTCCGCGAACTGGAGGCTCAGGGTTTTGCCACTGTCACGGAGCATATCCGCGAGGAAGAGCTGCGGGCAGCCGCTGCTGTGTGGCTCGTATCAAGTGGGCGCCTGGTCGTTCCCGTAAGGATCCTTGACGGAGCCGCAGTGCCTTTGGATTGTAAAGTGACAGACATGATGCTCGACATCCTGACTTCCGTAACAAATTCGTAGAGTCTGTATCCAACCTGCATGTAGTGGAAGGGCTTTGTCATGGTGACTCCAGAAGGCTTGACGTTTGGAAGTGTTGTGCCGCAGATAAGCTGGCGTAAGCAGGACTGGGCGTACGAGCAAGTCCGTGAATGGATTCTCGACGGTGAATTAAAGCCCGGTACTCGCATCGACCAGGAACAGCTCACGGCCGCACTCGGCATCAGCCGCATCCCACTGAGGGAAGCGCTGGCACATCTGGTGGCAGAAGGATGGATCGTCGGCCAGCCGCATCGCCACCTGGTTGTCTCCGAGCTATCCCTCGCTGACGCCAGGGATGTTTACTCAGGTCGACAGGCCGTGGAGTCCATGCTCGCAGGAGCAGCAGCCCAAAAAGCCCGGCCTGACAGCCTGGATTCCGTCCTTGAGGTACTGGCTCGACAGCGCGAAGCGTTTTCTACTGCTGCTATCAAGGAAGTCCAGCGACTCGATAAGCAGTTCCACATGGGCATCTACCAGTTAGCCCGAATGCCGAAAACGCTGGCGTCCGCCACCACCTTGTACTCAATGAGTGAACGCTATGTCCGCCTGTACCTCGGTGATGCTGAGCGCAGCATGACGTCCTTCCACGAGCACGAAGCCATCATGAGCGCTGTAGCGTCGGGCGACGCCGATGCCGCCCGGAAGCTTACAGACGAGCACATTGCCCATGGCCTGCAGGTTCTTGAGGAGCGCTCCCTGCAAATAATGAACTGAAGGCCGAACGTTTGAATGGCCTGACGGGCGCTTCATTTGGCTTCCCGTGCTTGCACTCCCGGCCGGATCGTCCGCTGTTGTATACTTTATAAAAAGGGTGTGCCAGAGCAGGCTAGGGAAATGAAGGGGAACAATGACCGTTCTCGAAAGTCTATCTCGGGGAAACGTCACGCCCGCTGCGGGATGGCGAAAGCAAGATTGGGCGTACGAACAAATACGCGAATGGATACTCGCGGGAGAATTAAAACCAAGCCAGCGCGTCGACCAGGAACAGTTGGCCGCCGTGCTGGGCATCAGCCGTATACCGCTGCGCGAAGGTCTCGCCCGCCTGATTTCGGAGGGCTGGGTCAGTGGCCAACCACATCGCAGATTGATCGTCTCCGAGCTCTCGCTATCAGACGCAAAAGACGTTTACGGTGGCCGGCAGGCCGTGGAGGCGATGCTGGCCGAAGCTGCGGCCAGAAACGCAAAGCCGAGCAGTCTCGCGAAAGTCCGGGACGTCCTGGATCGCCAGCGGGAAGTTCTGACCCAAGGCGCGGCGAACGACATTCAGCGTCTCGACCGTGCTTTCCATACTGGCATTTACGAGCTTGCTGGCATGCCCAAAACCCTCGCGGTGGCTACAAACCTTTACTCCATGTCGGAACGCTATGTGCGGCTTTATCTCGGCGACCAGGAACGCATTGATGTCTCATTCCATGAGCATGAGGCTATCTACCATGCAGTTGAGAAGGGTGACACATACGCCGCCCGGAAGCTAACAGAGCAGCACATCGACAGAGGGCTGGAAGTCCTCGAATGCCGATTGCTCCGGCCGCAGCCCGAAGGTCCTCTCCCTGCGTTAGCTGTCAACGGCTGAAAGAGGATTCCATCTCCTCCGGACAAGGAACAGAAGGCCACCGAAGCCTAGCCCGGGTTCTTGCCAGTCAGGCGGGATGCCGGCATCGCGATGAGACCCAGAGCAGCCGCCCCGCTGAACGGGGCGGCTGCTCTGCGGACTCAGCGAAAGCTGCCTACCACTTCGATGAGGCGATCCAGCGCCTCGCTCCATTCCGCTTCATCCTGAGCGATGCATAGGCGTATGTGCCCGGCGCCGCGCTCCCCGAATTGGTAGCCGGGGTTGACGATCACACCGGCTTTCGTCTTGAGCGCCAAGGCGATTTCCTGGTCGGTAGCATTCACGAGGATCTTCGGAAAGATGTACGAGCTACCCCACGAACGCTCGGCGGAGAACAGCCCTGATTCGTTCAGACGATCGACAGTCCAGTCGCGGATGAGTTGATATTCCTTGATCCGCTGGCTGACATACTCGCCGTCTTCAGCGAGCCAATGTGTCAGGAGATGTTGGGCGTAAGCTGGCGCTCGAAGGGCGGTGATCGATTGCATGTCCTCCATACGGTCGATGAGCGCGCACGGAGCGACCGCGACGCCAAGACGGTAGCCAGACAACGATTCGGTCTTTGACGGTCCCAGCGTGGTGATTGTGCGTTCTTTCATCGCCTCAAGGTTGGCAATGTGGGTGAAGGATTCGTCGTCATACACGAGGCGCGTGTAGAGCTGGTCGGCCAGCACGAGAAAATCGTGTTCGATTGCAAGATCAGCGATCTGCTGAAGCGTTTCGTCCGAATAGATTGCCCCGGTCGGATTGTTCGGGTGGCTGAAGATAAACAGCTTCGGTTTGCGTTGTGCCGCATCCTCCAGCGCCTGCATGTCAAGGGTTGGCCGCCCATCGACGTCTTCGAACAGCACTGGCACCCGGACCACCTCGGCGCCGAAATACCTCAGCGTTCGCTCGGTTGAGAGGTAGTCAGGATCCGGCAGGATCACGACGTCTCCCGGCTCCAGCACGGCAGCCAGAGCAATAAACAATGCGCCCTGGGTTCCCGGCGCGAGGATCGTGCTGCTGCTGTCTGAGGCGTCCAGGCCCAGGTGCTCAGCGATGTTGGCTTCGAGCTGCCGGCGTACGCCGGCATCACCCACAAAGGGGGTATACGTCATCCCGTCACCAGAAGCTGCTTTGATGAAGGCATCCAGTGCATACTCGGGGGCCGGAAAGCGGTGAGTATTGGCGTATGTGGCATCAAGTATGGGCCCTTGACGGGCGGGTGCTTTTTCAAGTTCGCGCTCGAGAGCGCGTATGCTCTGGCCCTCGTGACACTCCACTTGGGGGAGGTCGAGCCGTTGAATTGCGGCGGGCGCTTTCGGAAGGGTCATCAGGTTCCTTACTGCTGTTGGATCAGGCCAGGGCTCACTCGAGGTGTGGCTAGAACCGCCATTGGGCAGCTTCGCCGCACTGGGCGAGACTATTTTGTATACAGAATACGCGCGGTGTCAACCAACGCGTGAGTTCCTGATGACCCGTGGAGCGCGGGTATCGTCTGTCCGTATACAAAATAATGTAGTGTGTAACCACTTCCTTTCGTCCGCGTCCGGAGGACGCGTCACCGGGTATTCCACACGTCTAAGAAGGGGGCGCGCATGCCTGCTGTTGCACTCATAGCCGATGTCGGTGAAAGTTTCGGCTCGTACACGATGGGAGATGACGCTGGACTGCTCGAGCTGATCTCGGATGCCAACGTTGCCTGTGGTTTCCACGCTGGGGACCCGCTTGTCATCGAGCGTACCGTGCGCCTGTGTGAGCAGAATGGTGTCAGCTTGGGAGCTCATCCGGGCTTTCCTGACCTGGCGGGATTCGGCCGGCGCGCAATGGCGCTGACCCGCGATGAAATTCGGTCGGACATTCTTTACCAGCTGGGGGCTTTGGAGGCTTTTTCACGCGGGTGGAATCTGAGCTTGGGCCACGTGACCATACACGGAAAACTGGACAACATGGCCGGAACCAACCACGATTACGCGTCAGCGATTGTAGAGGCCATCGCGCGCTTCGACAGATCGCTCATCGTGGTGGCTCAGAGTGGCGAACTGGAACGCGTAGCCCTCGCTGAGGGCTTGGATGTTGCATACGCCTTCATGGCGGATCGCGCCTACGAGAGCGATGGCCAGCCCGTAAGTCGCGATCGCCCTGGTGCGGTCCTCCACAACTCGGCCGAGATTGCGGAGCGCGCGATTCGGGTTATCCAGACGGGAACTCTCGAGTCCATCGACGGAGAAAGTATCCCGATGCTGTGCGACGGCGTCCTAGTGCACGGCGACACTCCCGAAGCCGTGGAAAATGCTCGACTACTGCGCGCCCGCCTGGTGGCGGCGGGTATCTGCATCGAGCCTCTCACCCGCGTCCTGGCGTCCCGAAAGCTGCCTTAAGGCCAGTAACAACAGGCCGACCCTTGTGCTGGCGGGAGTAAGTATGCCAAGCTGATTTTGCACACTGTATACAAAATTCTTTATTTCAAGCTGTGCGAGGCCAACGTACGCCCGCAATGAAAAGGACCACTCGATGAGCATATTTACTCGTACGCAGGTAAGCGCGGCCGCCTCCGTCTTCACTGCAGCGGCATTGGCCCTGACAGGATGTGCGGCGGGGACCACATCTACCACCGACGACAAAAAATCGGGTCTGCCGCAACTTTTGCAGAATGCTGTCAGCTCCGGCACGCTGACAGTCGGAACGTCAGTCAATGCCCCTATCGCCTACCTGACGAGCGGATCCGACCAACTTTCAGGTGTCACCGCGGATGTAATGCGTGAGTACCTCAAACGGTCGGGCGTCGCCGACAAGGTTTCGCTGAAGGTCGAAACCATGGATTTTTCCTCACTCATTCCGGCTCTGCAGACCAAACGGATCGACTACATGATCGACACGATGTATGTAACCGAAGCGCGCAAAAAGGTAGTCGACTTTACGGACCCCATTTTCTATAACCCGGAAGGTTTGGTTGTGCCGAAGGGCAATCCAGACAAACTCGCAAGCCTCGCCGACTTATGCGGTAAGTCAGCAGGCTCATACGATGGCTCCGCCTTCGTGGGGATGCTCAAGGCAGCAAGCGAGAAGTGTGGCTCAAACCCCATGGCCCTTACTACTTACCCCAAGGTCGAGGATGTCATCAATGACATCTCCGCAGGGAGACTGGACGGCGGTCTTATCGATGCCACTGTCGCGGCCTATGGGATTCATGTCAATCCTTCGCTGACCATCGAGCTGGTTTCTGATTATGTTCCAGTGGACAAGTCATTGACGGCCGCACCGAATGCCGTTCTGCCAGGGAACGAAGACTTCGTCTCTGACTACAACAAGCACTTGGAGGCCATGAAAGCCGACGGCACCATGGCCAAGATCCTGGACGACAACGGGCTGTCCCCTGCTGACTACTTCCTTAAGCCCTGATCGCGATAGGGACTCACCTGCGGCGCAGGCTGGCCGTTTCCGTAGGTGAGCCGGCACCGCCCACGATTGGAAGGCACGGTCTAATTCATGTTCGAAAATTTCCTGGAATGGTTACCCAAGTTACTTGACGGACTGGGGGTCACCGTCATGTTGACATTCGTTACCATGCCAATAGCTCTCATTCTCGGGCTGGTGTTTGCCTTATGCCGTCTCGATGGTTCCAAAAAGATGCTCGCGTGGCCCGTAGCGGCGCTAGTCGAAATCATCCGCGGCACTCCACTGATACTTCAGCTCTTTTACATCTATTTTGTGCTTCCATACGTTGGTATCCGGTTGGACCCCCTCGTGGCCGGCGTGGTGGCCTTGTCTCTGAACTATGCCGCCTACCTCAGTGAGGTATACCGCTCAGGCATTGCTGCCATCGACAGATCACAGTGGGAGGCCGGCCAAGCTCTGTCGATGCGGCACGGTGCGATCCTTCAACGAATTGTGTTGCCTCAAGCCATACGCATCGTGATCCCGCCGGTGGGAAATTATTTCGTGTCACTGTTCAAGGACACTGCCCTGGTTTCCACCATCGGGGTTGCTGACCTACTCTTCCAGGGGCGCCTTTTGGCTTCAGCCTCGTTTGAGTACTTTGCAATTTTCACCGTCATTTTTGTCTTTTACTTCATAATTAGCTTCCCCGCGATGCGCGGAGTCAGGGCTTTGGATCTCCAATTGGAGAAAGGAATTCGAAGGTGATCAATAAAGAAGCTCTTATTAGTCTGCGTGATGTTCGAAAAAGCTATGGAACCAATGAAGTACTCGGCGGCATAAGCCTCGACGTCCATGATGGCGAAGTCGTCGTGCTCATTGGCCCGAGCGGTTCGGGCAAAACGACCACAATCCGCACGGTAAACGCCCTTGAGACCATTGACCTCGGCTCCATCACGGTCGACGGGCAGGTACTGGCAAGCACCACTACCGCGGGAAAGGTCGCCTACACGGACAGCGAGACAGTCCGATCAATCCGCCGAAACGTTGGCATGGTGTTCCAGCGGTTCAACCTGTTTCCGCACCGGACTGTGCTCGAGAATCTCATCCAGGCGCCGATGAGTTCATTGAAGATGTCGCGAGCCGACGCAGAGAACGAGGCGCGCGAACTGTTGTCACGGGTGGGCATGCTGGGCAAGGCCCAGGCATATCCCGCCCAACTTTCCGGAGGCCAACAGCAACGCGTGGCAATCGCTCGCGCCTTAGCCATGAAGCCCAAGGCTATGTTGTTTGATGAAGTCACGTCCGCTTTGGATCCCGAGCTGGTCGATGAAGTCCTCAGTGTGATGAAGTCGCTAGCTGAAAATGGGATGACAATGATAGTCGTCACTCATGAGATGTATTTCGCCAAGCAAGTGGCCGACCGCGTCATCATGATGGACGGCGGGCGCATCGTCGAATCGGGCCCGCCCGAACAGATATTCGGAGAACCCACAGAAGCCCGAACGGCCGCCTTTCTCAAGCGTGTGCAGCACTCCGACTTCTGATGTCCGTGGGTCACTCCAATTCCTCAACCCCTGATGAGGCTACGTCGATTGCCCGCAGCCTCGGACCGCACAGAGATATCACCCTTCTGCTGCTCCCCAGCGGGGATTCTGCTGTTCTTTTGGAGGCCCAAGGGGGCTCAGATGACGACCGTTGGGCGGTCATATACGACCTTCGGAAGCGTCTTCTTACACATCGACCGGCCGGGTTCTTGGACCTGGTGTCCACATTCGAGCACCTTTTGATCTCTTACGACTGCGCAGTTACTGACGGGTTCTTCATCCGCAATGACGTCATCGCCGCGCTGAATCGCTCTGGCGTCGAGTCCCTCCAGTCCGGACGCCGAACCTTTGACATACCGACCGTTTTTGGAGGGACTTTTGGTCCGGACCTGGTGGACGTATCCGAACAGCTGGGCATGTCCGCCGCCGATGTCGTTGAGCAGCTGCTCCGTCAAGAGTTTGTCGTTCGATTCCTCGGTGCGGGTATGGAGCCCATGTGCTCGGGTGCCGTGTCCGATGTGCCGATTACGCGGCGACACGTGCCTAGAGTAAGTGTTCCTGCGGGAAGTGTCGCACTAGCGGCGCACAACATGGCAATCTACCCATTTGGTTCCCCCGGCGGTTGGCAGCTGGTGGGACGTACGCCTCTGCAGCTTTGTGACATCGCTGAGCAACCTGCCGTTACCTATCAGGCCGGAGACCGCTTCCGGCTAAGAAGTATCCAACCAGGGGAATGGATCGACTTTGAAGACATGCGTTTAGGTGAGACTAATGACTGAACGCCCGGTGTTGCGCATCATAAACGCAGGTATCAGCCAATTCCAAGACCTGGGACGCTTTGGCCACGAGCGGAACGGCCTGTCAGTTAACGGGGCAGCCGATCAACTGTCCGCCCGCGCAGCAAACATCCTTGTCGGCAACCCACAGTCCGCTCCGCACCTGGAGATCATGGCATCTTCATTCGCTGCGGTAGTCGAAAACGCGGCGCTGATCGCGGTCGCCGGCGCTGAATGCGAAATCACGGTAGACGGAGCATCCGTTCCGAATCACAGCCCCCTTGCCGTGCGGAAAGGACAGACGGTGCGGCTCTCGGCCCCCTCTCGGGGCCTTAGAGTCAGCCTAGCCATCCGTGGGTTTATTCAAACTCCGGTGTTTGCGGGCAGTTGCTCCCCTGACTCTGTCGTCGGTTTTAAGAGCCGCATCGTGGGCGGCCAGACCATCTCCGTTGACAGCGACTACGTGGACTTTGTACATCCATTCTTCGTGCTGCCGCTGTTTCGCTTCGTGGTTCCGCGGCGACAGTTGCCCGATGTGTGGCCGATCGGCATCACTCCGGGCACAGATTTTTCGGATCTCGCGGGTGGACCTGGCGCTCTTAGCGGAACATACAGTGTCACCCCCCAAGCCGACGCTATCGGCTTGCGGCTGGCAGGGCCGGTCCTGCAACGAACTACGACCTCGGAATTGGTTTCTCGCGGCGTTCCCGTGGGTGGGGTTGAACTCGTCCCCAACGGTGGCCTCATCATCTTGCACCGCGGCCGCTACGTTACAGCTGGGTATCCCATCATTGCCGTTGTCACGAGGACCTCGTTGTCGGTTCTTGGCCAAGCTGCGCCTGGCCAACCCCTGAAGTTTGTGTGGACCACCACGGACGAGGCTGTACGCCAGCACAGACAAGAGCTGCAGGTGTTGGAGGACCTCGAGCGAAACGTACACGGAGCCTTTCAGGCCGCGGGACTAGGTGTACTGCCCAGGGAGGTTGGTTAGGCGGCTGATGGGCGGGTGGCCTCCGATTGTGGTGTGGGGCCTGTGGTGATTGTAGTGGTGCAGCCATGCCGGGAGGGCGTTTCTGCGGGCTGATTCCGTGGCGTAGAAGCGCTTGAATGCCCACCCGTCGGCCAGGGTGCGGTGGAAGCGTTCGATCTTGCCGTTGGTCTGGGGCCGGTAGGGGCGGGTCTTCTTTGCTTTGATGTTCATTTCACGGCAGGTGTCGCGCCAGAGGTGGGATTTGTAGGCCGAGCCGTTGTCGGAGAGGACCCGCTCAACGGTGACGCCGCGGGCGGCAAACCAGGACACTGCACGCCTGAGCACTCCAACTGCGGTGGCCGCTGTTTCATCGCCGTGGATCTCTGCGTAGGCGACCCGGGAGTGGTCGTCGATGACCGTGTGGACATAGGCGGTCCCGATCAGTGGCCCGCGGTGTCTGTTGCGCGCCTTGTCCGGGGTTCCTGCCCGGTTCCGGTCTCCTTGCTGCCGCCCGACGTAGCGCCAGCCGCCGCCGTCGGGGATGTTGCCGAGCTTCTTCACGTCGACGTGGATCATCGCTCCAGGCGTCTCGTGCTCGTAGCGGCGGGTGACTTCCCCGGTGCGTTTGTCGACGTGGTGCAGGCGGTTCAGCCGGCACCGGACCAGAACCGCGTGCACGGTCGAGGCCGGCATGGCCAGCTTCGCGCCGATCGCGACCGGCCCCAGCCGTTGCTTCCAGCGCAGGTGCACCACCTTGCGCACCAGCTGCTGCGGCGTCCGGTTCGCCACCCGGTGCGGGCGCGAGGATCTGTCGGCCATGGCGGCCTCACCCATCGCGGCGTAGCGGGCTGCCCACCGTTTCGCCGTCGGCCAGGAGCAATTGAACTGCTCGGCAGCCCGGGACACCGGCCAGCCGTGTTCTACGACCAGACGCGCGACGCGCAAACGTTGGCGTGGAGTCAAAGCGGCATTAGCGTGGGACACGAGGACCTCCTGGTCGCTGCAGCGGTTGTCTAAGCAACTCCACTGTGCAACCGGAGGTCCTCACCCTTGGGTCAACGACTCCAGCGAGTCATCACATTCACCGAACCAACGTCCCTGGGCAGTACAACTAGGAGTGCGCTGAACTAATCGTTGTGTGGGGCCAGTGTGGGCGTGTGGGCGTGCGGGCGTGTGAGCGCGTTGGCTGGCCTTTCCGGCATGTGCGGGTGGGCGCGGCGGTTCCGCTTCGGGTGCCGGTTCGGGTCGGACGCGGCGCTGGCGGGTCCTTGCGTGGTCCTTCAGGGTTTGCGGTGGCCCCGCCGGCGCTCACGCGGCGCGGGAGGCCGTGATCGGGGAGCTTGGTGCGTGGGCCGCGCACCGGACCCGCAGGGTCCAGGCGCGGACCACGGCGAAGAACCAGCTGCTGGGGCAGCTGGACAGGGCCTTCCTCGGGCTGACCCTGGCCCTGCCCGACGTCCTCGGCACTAAGGTCGGCAGGCTGGTGACCGCTGAATTCGCCGACCCGAAGCGGCTTGCCGTGCTGGGGTCAGGCGGGTTCGTCCGGTTCGCGGCTGTCCGCGGCCTCCAGGTACGTCAGCCGCTGGCCGAACGGCTGGTCGAAGCTGCCCGCGACGCGCTGACCACGGTGGACGCGGCGGTGGCGCGGAAAGTGCTGGCCGCGGATCTGACCCTGCTGGCGGAACTCACGGCGCAGATCGACGCGGCCGAAACCGAGCTCGCCCGGCTGCTGCCGCTGAGCCCGTTTGCGACGCTCACCACAACCCCAGGGTGGGGTGTCGTCCGGGCCGGCAACTACACCGGCGCGTTGGGCGATCCGCACCGCTGGCCTGGCCCCTCGCAGATCTACCGGGCGTCGGGGCTGTCGCCCACCCAATATGAGTCAGCTGGAAAACGTCGCGACGGATCCATCAGCAGGGAAGGCAGCGTGGCGCTGCGCCGGGCCCTGATCGATCTCGGCATGGGGCTGTGGTTCAACGATGCGTCCGGCCGGGCCTACGCGGCCGGACTCAAGGCGCGGGGCAAACATGGCTGGGTCATCGCCTGCGCGATGGCCAACCGTGCCACCCGGATCGCTTACGCCATGGTCCGGGACCAGGCAGCCTATGACCCCGCCCGTTGGGTGTGACGAACCGCCAGGCATTCCCGGGCACCGGCCGAACGACGTTGACCGCGGCAAGCCCCGGCACACCATGAGGCCAGCCGGGAATGCCCCCATTTCCGGAGGCGAAGGAGGTGCATAGTAACCCTTCACAACCCGAGCCGTGCGGTGAGACGCTGGAACCGGTGAAGGGTCGGACCCGACGCCGAAACCGCTATGGCGGACGCTTCCGCGTTACGCCGCGCCTAGCTTGGCGCCCGGCCCTTCGCCCCGGCCGCAGCCCGAACGACGCCAGATGACCCGGGCACTAATCGCGGTCGCATAAGTCAGCGTGGGCGCCCCCGGAACCACGCCGGTCCAGCCACCACACCGCCCAGCCCAAACACGAAACTTACCAACGCGCCTCCGCCACGGGGCGTCCGCCACCATGCCTCCACCAGTACTTGACACGACCCATAGCCAGCTAGGCCGGCATCCCGTGGTGCGGCGGGGTCTCGGGCACCCGCAATACCCCCACCGCCGCCACCAAATACGGCACCGGATCGGGGTCCGTCCCGGCTGCCCACTGCATCCAGGCCTCGAACGTCGCGCCGATCAACGCGGCACACAGGTACCCGGCCACGTCCTCGGGGACGCCCGCGGACACCAGATAGGCCCGGGTCCGCTCGCGCTGGGGCGCCAGGGACTCGTAGCTGCGGCTGGCCAGTTCGGGGTGCTCGGCGATCAGCCGCAGCCGGCCGCGCGTGACCGCGAGATCCGGCAGAACGGCAACCCCGGCGACGGCCGCGTCGCGCAGCCGGGCCAGGATGCCGCCGTCGGCCCAGCCGGCAGCGCGGGCGGAGTCCAGCACCCGGCCCGACGCCTCGACCACCGGTTCCATGCCACCCCAGACGAGCTCGGCCTTGCTGGAGAAGTAGCGGTACAGGCTCTTGCGCCCGATTCCCGCCTCGCGGGCGATGTCTTCCATGGAGGTCTGCTCGTAACCGCACTCGGCGAACAGCCGCAGTGCGACGGCGGCCACGGCGTCAGGATCAATCGACACCGGACGCCCGGTGGAGCGCGGGACGGCGGTGGTCACAGCATCCGAAGGCATTCCCCCAGTATTCACCCTTACATAATGACACAGAGTGTCATAAGGTGGACCGCATCACCGTCAGCAACGTCTGGAAGGACATCATGGGCAACGAAGCTTCATGGCAGGAAGCCACCACCACCGGCCGGTTCGCCGGCAAGACGGTCATCGTCACCGGCGCGGCCTCCGGCATCGGCCAGGCCACCGCGCTGCGGATCGCCAAGGAAGGCGGCCGCGTCATCGCCGCCGACATCAGCAAGGAACGCCTGGATGACCTGGTGGCCGAGAACACCGGACTGGACCTGGTCCCGGTCGCCGGCGACATCTCCACCGAAGAGACCGTCGCCGCCGTCGTCGCTGCCGCCGGCGGACGCATCGACGCCCTGGCGAACGTCGCCGGCATCATGGACAACTTCGCCCCCATCCACGAGGTGGAGGACGACACCTGGGACCGCGTCTTCCGGATCAACGTCACCGCCCTCATGCGCCTCACCCGCGCGGTGGTGCCGCTGATGCTTGAGGCCGGCACCGGCTCCGTGGTCAACGTCGCCTCCGAGGCCGGCCTGCGCGGGTCCGCCGCCGGCGCCGCGTACACCGCGTCCAAGCACGCCGTCGTCGGCCTGACCAAGAACTCGGCCGTGATGTACGGGCCGAAGGGCCTGCGCTTCAACGCCGTGGCCCCCGGCCCCACCATCACCAACATCGTGGCCACCTGGGGATCCCAGCTCGCGGCCGAACGCCTCGGCCCGCTGATGCAGGCCACCGTCCCGACGCCCGCCACGGCCGCGCAGCTCGCCGCGTCTATCACCTTCTTGCTCAGCGACGACGGAACCAACATCAACGGCGCCATCCTCGCCTCCGACGGCGGCTGGTCCGCGCTGTAGGGGAGCGGCGCTCAACGCACGCGGACGACGGCGGGAGGTCCCGCCGTCGTCCGCTTGGGCAGCTCCTTTGCCCTACCGGGATGACGCTGGACGGCCGAGGGTGGAGGCGCTGGCCCCGTTACTTTGGACCCTTCGACGCTGACCTCGTTCCGCGCCGCGTCCGCTCTAGGGGTCTTGACCTATATTCGGACAAGAGAAAGGACCGGACTGCCGTGCAGGCACCAAGGAAGGCGGATTTCTGAATGGCGGAAATGCCGCCAGCCACGGTGGAATTGAGCAACGCGGTGGTCCAGCGCCTCGTCCGGGACCAGCGGCCCGACCTCGGCGATTGTCCGATAGCGCGGGTTGCGAACGGCTGGGACAATGCGACCTTCCGGCTAGGAGACAGCCTGGCCGTCCGGCTGCCGCGCAGGGCGGAGGCCGTGCCGCTGATACTTCACGAGCAGCGCTACCTTCCCGACATAGCTCGCCGCTCCCCGGTTGCTGTTCCTGTCCCCGTCCATGCTGGCAGGCCGACATCGGACTTTCCATGGCCGTGGAGCATCGTGCCGTGGGTCCCCGGAGCCGCAGCGGCCGACGTCGGCCCGGCAAGCCGCGGACCGGCGGCTAAAGGCCTGGCCGCTTTCCTGCTGTCCCTTCACGTGCCCGCCGAAACTGACGTCCCGGTGAATCCTTTCCGAGGCGTGCCGCTGAAAGACCGTGACGCTGTGCTGGTGGAACGGCTCGGGGACCACGAACGCTACCCGCAGGCGGCAGCGCTGAGAGCAGTGTGGGCGCAGGCCTGTGCCGCCAAAGCCTGGGATGGTCCGGCGATGATGCTCCACGGGGACCTCCACCCTGGCAACATCCTGCTGGCGGGCGACGGCTCCGTGGCCGGCGTCATCGATTTCGGCGACGTCGGGGCAGGGGACCCGGCTGTCGATCTTGCGGTGGGGTGGCTGATGTTCGACGCCGGCCCTCGCCGCCGCTTCATGGGCGCCTTTGGCTCCGCAGTCGACGGGGACACCTGGACGAGGGCGCGCGGTTGGGCTCTCATCCTGTCCACCGCCATGCTGAGCAACTCCGACGATAATCCGCGGATGTTCGCCGTGGGAGAGTTCGGGATCAGGCAGATCCTGGATGACCGTTTTCGCCTGCAACTCTGACGCCGGCATTAATGGTGCTCCTATTAATGTCAGTGGCGCCTTCTATGGTGTTGGTATGGAAGGCAGAGCAGTTGCCGAGACGTTGGAGGCCATGGAGGCCTCCCTCGCTGCAATGGCTGCATGTGCCGATCGCGGAGCCGGAAACGTGCACTCGACTGGCGCTGACCTTCTCCGGGACGATGCGGACGCGTGCCTGGACGGCATGGCAGAAGTGAGCCGGATGGAAGCCAGGCTGGCCGCGCTGAAAGTGCACTTCGCCGCCGGATATGCCCGCGCTACTGTGGCCATGGCGACCCCGGCTGCTTCCCCGCAGGAGCGCACCGCCCAGGAAATGGCGGCGACAGCAGAAGCGGCCTGTGTCCTGACTGTGAGTGAACGATCGGCGGCGGCGCTCCTGGCGGAATCAGCCACCCTGACCACCCGGTTGCCCCTGACCCTGTCTGCGCTGCAGGCCGGGAGCATTTCATGGCAACACGCACGCGTGATGTGTGATGAAACGTCCGGCCTGGACCCCGCCGCGGCGGCTGCTTTGGAGGCTCATTTCCTGGACCCCGAAGCTCCCTTTGCCGCGCGTGGCTGCCCGGCGGGGGAGCTGGTACCGGGCAGGTTCCGGGCCAAAGCGCGCAGATGGCGTGAGCTGCACCATCCCTTAAGCATCGAAACGCGCCACCGCAAGGGTGTGGAGGACCGTCGGCTGGAATATGTGCCGGACCGGGACGGCATGGCCTGGCTCTCTGCCTATCTGACTGCGGACGCGGCGGCGGGTGTATGGTCCCGTGCCACGGAAGCGGCCCGTGCCCTGCAGGAGCCGAATGAATCCCGGACCCTGACCCAGCTCCGCGCGGACGTGGCCGCGGACTGGCTGCTGGCGGGGGTGGCGGAAGGAACTCCGTCACCCAAGGCGCAGGTCCTGGTGACCGTGCCGGTGCTGTCTCTGTTGGGCGCCGAGTCGGAACCGGCAATGCTGGACGGGTATGGTCCCGTTCCACCGTCCATGGCCCGCCGGCTTGTGGGGGATGGCGCCGGATCGTTCCTGCGTGTGCTGACCGATCCGCGCAGTGGAGCGCCGCTGGAGATCGGGAGGACCAGCTACCGGGTTCCGAAGGCGATGCGCCAGTGGTTGCGGCTTCGGGACGGCCGGTGCCCATTTCCGGGCTGCAATAACCATTCCCTGGATAACGAAGCGGACCACGTGTTGGCTTGGTCCGAGGGAGGCGGCACCGGCGTCACCAACCTGGGACAGCCATGCCGGCGGCACCACCGACTCAGACACACCACAGCATGGAGGCCGGTTGGCGCGACCCGGGACCAGCCACCCGGCTGGATCTCACCTGCGGGACGCTCCTATTCCAGCGAACAACAAGACTGGGAACCACCACACTGGCCGCAGCACCTCGGCCACGCGGGTGAAGGGCAGGAGCTGGAACCGCCCGACTGGCCCGACGTACTTGCCGGTGTCGTCGGCCCCGGAGAGCCCGAGCCGCCATTACCGGTGGATCCGTTCCCTGACTGGGCACTGTTCATCGCGGCGTAGGGCCCTCGCCAGTGACGGGTTCGCGATGAGGCAAACGCGTGCGGAAGCTTCGGGCTTTGGCGGTCGCGCCGAGTTTGTCCGGATTTCGCACGAGGTAGATGCCCGTAACCTGTTCGTTGCTTGATTCAACGAGGGCCACAAGGTCAACCCTGTCTCCGCTGTAGATGATGAGGGCCGGCATCCCGTTCAAATATGATGATTCAACCCGCAGATCAGGGAGCGGGTTTTTTGCGATGCCGGTGAGGAAGCGCGCGATGTTGTCCGCGCCGATAACGGGTTTGCGGGCCGCTGTGACTTTTCCGCCTCCATCGGAGAGGAGGACCGCTCCGGGGGCGAGGACATCCATGAGGGACTGCATGTCGCCCCCGAGTAGAGCCGTGAGGAACCGGTCAGCGACTGCTCGTTGCTGTCTTGCATCCACCTCAAAGCGCGGTCGACGCGCGCGCACGTGCGCCTTTGCCCTGCTTGCTATTTGACGGACGGCCGCCAGCGACTTGTCTGTGGCTTCGGCGATCTCCTCGTATGGGAAATCGAAAACCTCGCGGAGGACGAAAACTGCCCGCTCATCGGGGGACAGGGTCTCGAGCACCACGAGCATCGCAAATGACAGCGATTCACTCAGGACAGCATTCTCCGCGACATCCGGGGCCGTGACCACAGGCTCCGGGAGCCACGGACCAATGTAGTCTTCCCGGCGGCGTTGAGCTGCCCTCAGCGAGTTCAACGCTTGACGCGTCACGGTCTTGGCCAGGTAGGCTCGCGGATTTTGGACAGCTTCTGTATCGACACCGGACCATCTCAGAAAGCTCTCCTGAACGACGTCCTCGGCATCAGTGACTGTTCCCGTGATTTCGTAGGCAATGGTGAAAAGCAGGGAACGGTGTTCCTCGAAAACTCCTGCTGTTCCCACAGCCTTACCTGGCTTCTGCCGGCCGGGGCCCCTTGGGCCAGCTGAACGAACCGCTCCGACGAAGCTCGCCTCTGATCCAGGAAAGCGTCATTTGGCACATCTGCGCTTTCACCGTTGCCGCGAGACGACCCCGAAGCACGAACCGGCGCGGCTGGTCGTCGGCGCGCACGGTCTGAACGAGTCCGGACTTGCGTCCCAGGCTGATGCACCTGAGCATGTATCCGACTGAAAGCGGGGCCGGAGCTCGTTTATCGAGGCGGGCCATGATGCTGTCGGCCGCGTGAGCACCAAGCGGCAGGGCCGTCGCGCAGCTCATGCGCAGGTGACCGGCGACGCTTTGGGGGGCTTGTATGGCATCGCCCGCACCGAAGATGTCGGGGAACTGCGGGCACGACAGTGACTCGTCGACCATGAGCCGCCCTAGGGCATCGGTTGGCAGTCCGCTGTCACGTGCCAGGTTCGGTGCGCTGAATCCTGCGGTCCAGATCGTGCAGTCAGACCGCAGGGTGTCACCACCCGACGTTATGACCGAGGAATCGTCGCACCCTTGCACATCGGTATTCTCTATCATTTCGACGCCGAGCCCTGAAAGCCGTTTCATGACCGCGTGTCGGCCGGAGCCGGAGAGGCTGCCGGCAATGGCTCCGCGGGAAATGAGCTGTACCTGTAGCCGCGGATACTTTTCCGCGATTTCGGCAGTAACTTCGATGCCGGTCAGGCCAGCTCCGATGATGCTGACGGTTGAGCCTGGATTCAGTTGCGAAAGCCGGGCCCGTAAGCGGTTTGCGTCCTTGGGGTCTTTCAGAGCGTACGCGCCCGCCGGAATCTTGCCCGAAGCCTGGGTACTGCCCACGGCGTACAGCAGTACATCGTAGTCGAGCGGTTCGCGGCCGCCTGATATGTGCACGTAGTGGTTTTCAGCGTCGATGCGGGACGCAGTGCCTTCGACGAGGTCCGCACGCTCATGCAGCAGCGACCGCATAGGCACCCGGGCTGATTGCCGACTTCCTGCCGCGACCTCGTGAAGGCGAATCCTTTCCACGAAATCGAAAATCGGGTTGATGACGGTAACGCTGATGGAGTCAGACAGTCCCGGACTTCCTGCGAGCCGGTTTGCGGCCATGACTCCGGCATACCCGGCGCCGATAATAACCACACGACAACGTACTGACACGGTGACTCCTATCGCTGAACGAACGTTTGAACATAGGACACCGCAGAGGCCCTAAATGTGACACACCCAAGAAGTCCGCATGATCTCGTCACGCACGGCTGCGACCACCAGTTCGAGTTCCAGTTCGCCACGGATCCGCTCCTGACGCGTCCACGGCTCAGCGTGGCCGTTCACTGCTGTTTACCGGCCCTCCACCGCGTGGCCCGTCCCTGTTAGTGCGGATCGGGGAGCCTGTTTGAGGCATCGGCGCGCCCGATCGGTCGAGCTGAACTATGCCCCCTGAACCGCACCAAGGAGAACCCGTGCTTATCAAACCCGTGCTTATCAAAAGTGCTGTCGCCGCGCTGGTGGCCCTCACGTCCCTGACCGGAATCGCCGTCCCCTCCTCTGCCGCCACCTCCTCCCGGGACGTTGTGCTGGGCCAGCCGCTGTTGGAGGCCCATGCGCACAACGACTACGAGCACGGCAGCCCGCTCTTTGACGCCCTGGAACATGGGTTCACCAGCGTGGAGGCGGACGTTTGGCTGGTTGACGGCGAACTATTGGTCGCTCACGACCGGGAGAACGCACAGCCGGGAAAGACCCTGGCGAGCCTGTACCTGGATCCGTTGGACAAACTAGTCCAGCAGGAAGGTCACAGCGTCTATCCGGGCTGGGACGGCAGCTTGCAGTTGCTGGTAGACATCAAGAGCGACGGCGAGAGCACCTACGCTGCCATTGAGCAGGAGCTGCGCAAGCACCCGGCCCTCATGACCTTTTACAGCAAGGGTAAAGTCAGCACCGGGCCGGTGACCGCCGTGATCAGCGGCAATAGGCCGCTGACCACCATGCAGGCGGAAGACAAACGCTACGGGTTTTTCGACGGACGCTCAGCCGACCTTGCCTCCGGGATGCCCTCAGCGCTCATGCCGCTGATCAGTGATAACTGGACAAAGCTGTTTACGTGGCAGGGTGTTGGCCCGATGCCCGAGGCGGAACGCGCCAAACTCAACGGGTACGTCGCGGACGCACACGCCAAGGGATACCGGGTCCGATTCTGGGCGACTCCGGACCAGCCGGGCGAGGCACGCGAAGCCCTTTGGACCGAGCTTCACCGGGCAGGTGTCGACCACATCAACACCGACGACCTCGCAGCACTGGAAACGTTCCTCAAAGCCCAGCAGCCATAAGACCAAGGTCCACGAAGCCGAGCAGAATCCCGGAATGTAGCAGCGGCCGAACCCGATCCTGCCGGTAGCCGCCGCTGCCCCCGGCAGCCGCAAAGCGGACGACGGCGGGAAGTCCCGCCGTCGTCCGCTCACTGTGGCCGCAAACATTTGGAAGCGGGTGGCCAGCGGCACGGCAATGTAAACGCCGACCCCTGTAAATCCTCATTGTGGCGGCTGCCCGGCTACGCCACGATGTCCGTATGAACGCTGAAACACCGAAGGCGGCGGAGCTGAACCTTCCCCAGGCCTTCCTCCTTCTGGCAACGAACGACAAAGACGGCAAACCTGTTGTGCCGATGTACGCACTCAGGACCACCTTGGCGGGGGCAATATTGGCCGAGCTGGACCTGATCGGTGCAATCGGGTTGCAGGGGAAGCTCGTCAGGGCTACCGGCACTGCCCCGGAAACGGACTTCCAGCGCGAGCTGGAGCTCATCCGTGGCAAATCCCGGCCCCACACTCCCAAACGGTGGGTCTCCATGCTGGAGGGCCGCGCCGAAATGCAGCGTGTCTACGAGGGGATGGCGGCACTGGGCATCGTGGAACACATCGGCGAAAAACACCTGGGTCTGTTCCGGACCGTGCGGTACCCGGAGAAGGACCACGCTCCGGAGGCGGCGCTCCTGACAAAGATCCAGGCCGCACTCGGTGGTGCGCCGCCCGCTCCCGCGAAGGCTGATGCCGGGACGCCCGCTCCCGCGACGCCTGACGCTACGGCACCCGATGCCAAGGCACCCGACGCCGGGACGCCCGCTCCCGGGACGCCCGCTCCCGGGACGCCCGCTCCCGCGAAGGCTGATGCCAAGGCACCCGACGCCCGAACCACAGCGCTGATCGCCCTGCTTCAGGCGGCCGGGCTGCTCGGCAAGCTCATACCGGCAGCAGACAAAATCCGGGCAAGTGAGCTGGCGAAAGACTATTGGCCTTCCCGCGCGGTGGAGGTCGAACTCCGCGTGATCAGACTGGCAGAGGAAGAAGAACCAGGCATATGAGACTGCCTGAATTGCCAGGTGCGGGAACAACATCGTGGCCAACTGGGCTCGCAAATACCGACCTCGAGGCAGGTTTCCCGTAGGACGGGAGCGCGCCGAGGAACCCCGGCGTTCGTATTGACTACCGCCGGGAGGTCCTGTTCCTACGGTGACGACCGCCGTAGGCTATGGGCATCCACCCCATCGAGGAGGCACTCATGCGCACGGCAACACCTAAGAAGCAGGCCGACCAGATCCGCCATCTTTCAGAGAATCTCATCTCTCAGCTCACCGAGGGGAGGGAGTGGGCCACTCCCGGGGTCGAGGCGGCATTGAAAAGAGCGGTGGCCGGGCTCGATGCCGGGATTGAATCCGCGTCTCCGAGGATCCAGACCGGACTACGGCGGCTCGCTGACGACCTCGCCGGCGGTGTGGAAACTCTGGCTCCCCGTGTTCAGGAGGGCCTGCATCGGGTTGCACCGAAAGTTGTCACGGCACCCGCCCGGCCTAAGGCGCGGCGGACGGCGTCCGGGAAGGCCTGGGTGATTGCCGGAGTGGCGGCCGTCGCGGTGACCGCGGGAGTCGCGGTGTGGCTCGCTTTTCGGCGTGCGGATAACGAGCCGGTGCGGTCCGCGGATGCGCAGCGTACCAGCGGCGTGGACCCCGACCTGCGCGCCGCCTCCGCAGAAGACCAGACATGAGGGACCCGGGCGGCATAGGCGGAGGGGGAACCATGCAGTCCAAGGGGACATGGCAAATTGCAGTGGGCTTGATATTCCTGGCGGCCACGGTATTCGTCCTGCCGATGCCGCTGTTCGAGGTGTTCTCGGGCATCGCAGGGCAAGGTGCGGTGACGCTGTTCGTCCTGGGAGTCTGCCTTCTGACAGTTGGTCTTGGGCTTGTCGCGGTAGGGCTGCACAAACGATCCCGGAACCTGCGAACGGCCCGCACCTACGACACCAGGGAGCCGTTCGCGTCCGACGAGGACAGGCCCGTCAATCCTCATGCGCTGCCAAATACCTACGGCGCCCTTCCCCCACCGGGTTAGGCGTCCCCAGGCCCGGCGGATACCCACCGAGTGCTGCGACGGCCGTCACGATGGTTTGAAACTGGTGGGAGGGCAGGAGGACATGATCGCCGATGCCGCGCTGGACTTGGTCAGTGCTGCGCAGGCTTCGTAGGTCGTTGTGGCGTGACGGCCCCTTGTAAATCCTCATTGTGGCGGCTGCCCGACTGCGCCACGATGTCCGTATGAACGCTGAAACACCGAAGGCGGCGGAGCTGAATCTTCCCCAGGCCTTCCTCCTTCTGGCAACGAACGACAAAGACGGCAAACCTGTTGTGCCGATGTACGCACTCAGGACCACCTTGGCGGGGGCAATATTGGCCGAGCTGGACCTGATCGGTGCAATCGGGCTGCAGGGGAAGCTCGTCAGGGCTACCGGCACTGCCCCGGAAACGGATTTCCAGCGCGAGCTGGAGCTCATCCGTGGCAAATCCCGGCCCCACACTCCCAAACGGTGGGTCTCCATGCTGGAGGGCCGCGCCGAAATGCAGCGTGTCTACGAGGGGATGGCGGCACTGGGCATCGTGGAACACATCGGCGAAAAACACCTGGGTCTGTTCCGGACCGTGCGGTACCCGGAGAAGGACCACGCTCCCGAGGCGGCGCTCCTGACAAAGATCCAGGCCGCACTCGGTGGAGCGCCGCCCGCTCCCGCGAAGGCTGATGCCGGGACGCCCGCTCCCGCGACGGCTGACGCCACGGCACCTGATGCCGGGACGCCCGCTCCCGGGACGCCCGCTCCCGCGACGGCTGACGCCACGGCACCTGATGCCGGGACGCCCGCTCCCGGGACGCCCGCTCCCGCGACGGCTGACGCCACGGCACCTGATGCCGGGACGCCCGCTCCCGGGACGCCCGCTCCCGCGACGCCTGACGCCACGGCACCCGACGCCCGAACCACAGCGCTGATCGCCCTGCTGCAGGCGGCCGGGCTGCTCGGCAAGCTCATACCGGCAGCAGACAAAATCCGGGCAAGTGAGCTGGCGAAAGACTATTGGCCTTCCCGCGCGGTGGAGGTCGAACTCCGCATGATCAGACTGGCAGAGGAAGAAGAACCAGGCATATGAGGCTGCCTGAATCGCCAGGCGCGGGACTCGACGGTCTCCGTGGGCTCCGGACCCACCGTCGGCTCTACATGCTTAGCCCCCAATGGACCCGAATTGCCTCTGCGATTCGGCCAGTGGTGACATCGACCCGGAAAGCAGCGGGTGCGGTCCCTGTCTCTTCGATGACCGTGTCACGGTATACGCGGCCGCATGATGGACACAGCGTGTAGAGGTCCTCATCCTCATGCGGCAGGCTTCGGACCTAACGGTTCGTGGACGTGCCCTGTCCTTGAGCCGCGGTCAGGACTTCCGCCAGCGTCGCCATGGAATTGTCGCCCGGGGTGGTCATTGCCAAGGCGCCGTGGGCGGCGCCGATGTCAACGGCTTCTTGAACCGAGAGTCCCTGCAGCAGACCGTAGATCAGGCCGGACGCGAAGCCGTCGCCCCCGCCAACCCGGTCGAGAATCTCCAGTTCCTTCCGTTCCCGGGATGTGACGGTTCCCGTCGCTGACGTGTGGCACAGGCCGTGCCAGTCATTGCGACTGGCGCTGCTGACCCTGCGGGTAGTTGTGGCGACCATGCCCAGGTTGGGGAACCGCCGCAGTGTCCTGGAGGCGATTGAGGTAAATCGCGGCGTGCCAGTCAGGGATTCGGCGGGAGCCTCGATGCCAAGCCTGTCGACAAAGTCCGTTTCACCTCCAATGACGACGTCGGCGGCTTCGGCCAGTTGCATGAATACGGCGGCCGCCCGGTCCTGGCCTCCGTGGTCAGCCCACAGGCTCGGACGGTAGTTGAGGTCAACGGAGACCACCGTGCCGTGCTTCCGGGCGCACATCATAGCCGCGATCGCCGTCGCACAGGAGACTTCGGAGAGCCCAGCGAAAATGCCGCCGGTGTGCAACCAGCGGACACCGCGGACGCCGAAGAGGTCCTCGAAGTTCACGTCCTCCGCGCGCATCTGTGACACCGCGGTGTTTCCGCGGTCGGAGACGCCGCGCGCGCCGCGGATGCCAAAGCCTCGTTCCGTGAAGTTCAGCCCATTGCGGGCATCACGTCCAAGACCGTCGTAGGGAACCCACTTGATGAGGGAGGTGTCCACGCCGCCGGCGCGGGCCAGGCTCTCGATGAGATGACCGATGTCATTGTCGACGAGTGCTGACAAGGCCGCCGTCCGCTGCCCGAAGACATGGCTCAGGGCCCGGATCGCGTTGTACTCGCCGCCGCCCTCCCAGACATCGAATTGCCGGGCCGTGCGGATCCGCCCGGCGCCAGGGTCCAGGCGCAGCATGATCTCACCCAGCGCCACGGCGTCGTAGGACGCGTCGGCCTTGACCGTCAGAGGCATCAGATCGATCCCTTGTTCATGCGGTGGTGTTCGGCCAGCGCTGAACGGCTTTCAGCGCACAGCCGGGCAATTTCCTGGAAGTTGCCCGCAACGATCGCGGCCCGGGGGACCATCCAGCTGCCTCCGGCGGCGAACACCGCAGGATGGTCGAGGTAGGCGTTAACATTGTCCGGGCGCACGCCGCCGCTGGGCATGAACCGCACGTCGGGGAAGGGGCCGGAGAGTGCGCTGAGGACCGGCAGGCCACCTGATTGTTCGGCGGGGAAGAACTTCACGTGTCGGAGGCCCGCGGCTACGGCTGCCTGCAGTTCTGAGGCTGTGGCGACTCCGGGGATGGCGGTGACGCCGCGTTCACGGCACCGTGTAACGACGTCGGCTCCGAACCCGGGGCTGACGATGAACTTCGCCCCCGCATCGGCGGCGAGATCCACGTCCGCGGCGTTGAGCACCGTGCCGGCACCGAGCAGCAGATCGGTGCGCCCGCGAAGCGCCTTCAGCGCTTCAAGGCCGGCAGGCGTGCGGAAGGTGATTTCGGCGCAGGGGATGCCGCCCGCAACCAGGGCGTCGGCGAGTTCGTTCGCCCCCGCCGGGTCATCCAGGACCACCACCGGAACGATTTGGATTTCAGCGAGTATCCCGGTGACGGTTGCTGTCGAGGTGTGAGTCATCGTCCCAGCCATCCGCCGTCCACTGACAGCACCGTGCCGGAGACGTAGTCCGAGGCACGGCTGGACAGGAAGACGACGGCCCCCGCCATGTCATCGGCAGTGCCCCAGCGGCCGGCCGGGATGCGGTCCAATATTGCTTTGGACCGGCCGGGGTCGTTGCGCAGTGCTTCCGTGTTGTCTGTGGCGATATACCCGGGGGCAATGGCGTTGACGTTGATGCCGTGGCCCGCCCACTCGTTGGACAGCGCCCTGGTCAGTCCGGCGATGCCGGATTTGGCGGCGGTATAGCCGGGGACGTTGATGCCGCCCTGGAAGCTCAGCAGGGACGCGGTGAAAATGATTTTGCCCCCGGCGCCACGCTGGATCATGGCCTGGCCGATTTCGCGGCTCAGCACAAACTGCGAGGAAAGATTCACCTGCAGCACATGGTCCCAGAGATCGTCCGAGTGCTCTGCCGCAGGTGCCCGCTCGATGGTGCCCGCGTTATTGACCAGGATGTCAACGGGCCGCTCCATGGCGGCGAGTTCGGCGCCAAGGACGCCGACGGCGGCCCGGTCCGAGAAGTCGACGGTGCGGGCGCTGAATGTGCGCCCGAGTGACTCGACCGCCTGGGCGACCTCGCTGCCCTCGGGCTCCAGGGTTGCGCTGACGCCGATGATGTCGGCTCCGGCGGCGGCCAGGGCCTCGGCCATTGCCCGGCCCAGCCCGCGCTTCGCGCCGGTGACAACCGCAAGCTTCCCGGTCAGGTCGAATGGATGTGTGCTCACGCCGGCACCGCCTGGCAGTCGACCAGGATCTTCATGGCATCGCCGGCCGCGAGCCGGCTGAAGGCATCCGCGGTCCGCTCGAGGGGCACGGTTCCGGTGATCATCTGATCGGCCGGGATGACCCCGGCAGCCAGCAACTCTACTGCCGTTTCGAAGTCCCGGCGTTCGTAGACCCGTGCGCCCACGATGGTCAGTTCGCGCCAGAACACCCGCTGAAGGTCCACAGGCCGGGGCTGGGGGTGGATGGCCACGATCACCAGCCGTCCCCGCACCTTGGCCAGCGCCGTTGCTCCCAGCACCGCGGCGGCAGCCCCGGAAACCTCGAAGACGACGTCGGCGCCGGCGCCGCCTGTCCACGTGTTGACCCATTCGACCTGGTCCTGCGTCCGCGGGTCCAGTACTTCAAAGCCCAGCTCTTCAATCATGGCGCGCCGGTCGCCGTCGAGCTCCAGCACAACAACCTCGGCGCCGGCATGCCGCGCTGTGGTGGCGATGAGGACGCCGATGGGTCCGCCACCGATGACGACGGCTTTCTCGCCCGGTTGGATATCGGCGCGGCGGACATCGTGGACCGAAACCGCAACGGGTTCAACCAAGGCGGCGTGGTCCAGGCGCAGGGACTCCGGCAGCCGGACAAGGACCGATTCCGGGACGTTCCACTGCTTCTGCAGCGAGCCGGCCGAGTCGATGCCGATAAAGTTCAAGTTCTGGCAAATATGCTGATGTCCGGCCTTGCACGCGGGGCAGTCGCCGCACCAGTCAAGCGGCATCACCGTGACGGGGTCGCCAAGGCCCCAGCCGGTGACGCCTTCGCCGAGAGCCGAGATGCGGCCCGACATTTCGTGGCCGATGATCGCCGGAAAAGTGACCCTGGAGTCCATGTTGCCGTGCAGGATGTGAAGATCCGTCCCACAGATTCCCGTGAAGGCGACGTCGATCTGGACCTCGCCCGGCGCGGGCGGGCGTTGGCTGCTTTCGACGATGTCGATGGTGCTGTTGCCGATATATGTTGCCGCTGGCATGTCTTATTCCTTTGCTGGGAGGCTATGCGGGACCGGGACGTGCCCGGCCCCGCGGTTGACTTAGACGCTGACGGGAGCGGCGTTCCTGGCTTTACCCCAGTACGTGCCTGCGGGGAATGAGAACTCGGCCAGGGTGGACTCGAACATCTCGGCGCTGTACCCGGGAAGGGACGGCAGGACGTACGCGCCGTCGCGCACGATGCAGGGATCGACGAAGTGCTCGTGCAGGTGGTCAACGAACTCGGTAACCCGTCCCTCCAGGCTTCCCGAGACGGCAACGAAGTCGAAAATCGACAGGTGCTGCACCAGCTCGCAGAGGCCCACGCCGCCTGCGTGCGGGCAGACCGGGACCCCGAATTTGGCTGCCATGAACAGCACGGAGAGAACCTCGTTGACACTGCCGAGCCGGCAGGCATCGAGCTGGCAGTAGTCGATTGCCTCGGCCTGGAACAGCTGCTTGAACAGGACACGGTTCATTCCGTGTTCGCCGGTGGCTACACCGATGGGTGCCACGGCCTTCCGGACCGCGGCATGCCCGAGGACATCGTCAGGGCTCGTGGGCTCCTCGATCCACAGCGGCTTGAATTCGGCCAATGCGCTGACCCACTCGATCGCCTCCGGAACATCCCAGACCTGGTTCGCATCGATCATCAGGTGGGCGTCGTCGCCGATGACTTCGCGGGCGATTGAACAGCGGCGGATGTCGTCCTGAAGGTCGGCGCCGACCTTGAGCTTGATGTGGCGGTAGCCCGAGTCCACGGCCTCCTGGCAGAGCATGCGCAGTTTGTCGTCGGAGTAGCCGAGCCAGCCGGCGGACGTGGTGTAGGAGGGGTAGCCTGACACATCCAACTGCGCGATCCGGTCTTTGCGTGTTCCTTCGAGGTTCCTCAGCAGCGCCAGTGCTTCGTCGCGGGTGAGCGCGTCCGACAGGTAACGCATGTCCGCGGCGTTGACGAGCTCTTCGGGTGTCATCTCGGCCAGCAGTCTCCAGAGCGGCTTTCCGGCCCGGCGTGCGGCCAGGTCCCATACGGCGTTCATGACCGCGGCGAGGGCGAGGTGAATGACGCCCTTCTCCGGGCCGAGCCAGCGCAGCTGGGAGTCGGACTGCAGCTCACGATAGATGCCGCCCAGGTCCGAGGTGATCTCTTCGACGTTCCGTCCGATCAGCGGCAGCGCACGCTGCTCGGCGGCGGCAACACAAAGGTCGTTGCCGCGGCCAATCGTGAAGGTGAACCCGTAGCCCGAGAGCTCCGGGTCGTCGGTGTGGAGGACGACGTAGGCGGCGGAGTAGTCGCCGTCCTTGTTCATGGCGTCCGAGCCGTCCGCGGTCAGCGATGTGGGGAAGCGGACGTCTACGACGTCGACCCCGGTGATGACTGTCATTTTGATTCCTTAGCGAATGAGCTGGTGAGTGCGGGCGTGGCGTTCCATAAGTGATGCGCTGAGATCGAATCCTATAGGAATACTCGTAATTATATATAGGGTGTGATCTGAGTCAAGCAATTGGTCCTGCTGCGGGGCCGCACCCGGATGGCCGCAGGGGAATCGTGTGTGATGTGCTGGGCAGCGGCCGATCACATATGCTTCGTTTAAGCCACACACACGGAGGGACGGAAGGGTTTCATGCCAAATCGGGCGCCCGCAGACCAAGCCAAGGTCCCTACGAGCGAGGTGTATACGTTGCTCCGAGCGGCCATCATGTCCGGGGAAATCGCACCGGACTCGCGGATCAATATCGAGGCTATTTCGCGGACCTTTGGCGTGTCCCAGACGCCGGTTCGTGAAGCGTTGCAGCGCCTTGAAGGCGACAACTTGATTAACTACGCACCGGGCAGGGGATACAGCACCACGGCCCTGCTGGATCTTCAGGGTCTGCATGACCTCTTTGAGTTCCGGCTGCTCGTCGAACCCTGGGCGGCCCGGGCGGTAGCGGTGGACAGGCTTTCCAACCCCGGAACCCAACTCCTCCATGAGGTGGAAAAGTTCGCCGACACGGCGGCTCCGGACCAGGACCTGCGTCAGGACATGGTGGCGCACGATGCGCGGTTCCACGAATTGATCCTGACGGCCACCGGAAACCCGGTGATCGGGCAGGCCTACGCACAGACCCACTGCCACCTGCACATATTCCGCCTGTATCCCCGGGACCTCTACAGGGCTGAGACGATCGATGAGCATCGGCGGATTGCCACCGCCGTCGCCAACGCCGATCCGGAGCTGGCGGAGCAGGCCATGTCCGACCACATCAAAAACTCATTTGGACGGTTTTCCGTGGCCTTTGATGTCAGCGCAGGATCCCCGACGCTGGTCCACACGAAGCGGCCGCCGCTCCGGCTCCAGCGCTAGGGCTACATCACCGTGCCGACCATCCACGGAACGAATTCCTTGTCGCCGTAGCCGAAGTCTTCGCTCTTGGTGTGGGTCCCGGAGGCAACGTCGAGGATCGTCCGGAAAATTTCCTCTCCCAGGTCCTCGATGGTGGTGGTGCCGTCGGCCACGCCGCCACAGTTGATGTCCATGTCCTCGGTCATGCGGTCATAGAGTTCAGTGTTTGTGGCGAGTTTGATGCTGGGCACCGGAGCGCATCCGAACGCTGATCCGCGGCCGGTGGTGAAGCAGACCAGATTGGCCCCGCCGGCGACGATGCCGGTGACGGACACGGGATCGTGGCCGGGGGTGTCCATGAAGACGAACCCTTTGGACGTGACGGGTTCCGCATACTCCACGACGTCGGCGAGGGTGGTGGTGCCTCCCTTGGCGACGGCGCCCAGGGACTTTTCGAGAATGGTGGTGAGGCCGCCCTCCTTGTTGCCAGGGGACGGGTTGTTGTCCATGGATCCCGAGTTTTTCGCGGTGTAGTCGCGCCACCAGTCGATGCGTGCCAGCAGCTTGTGCGCTACGGCCTCGGTGGCCGCCCGCCGAACGAGCATATGCTCGGTGCCATAGATTTCGGGGGTTTCGCCGACGATCCCGGTCCCGCCCTGAAGGACCAGACGGTCCACGGCGTTGCCGAGAGCGGGATTGGCCGTAATCCCGGAGTAGGCATCGGAGCCGCCGCAGTTGGTTCCGAGAATGAGCTCGGATGCCGGGACGGTGGTTCGCTTCGTCTCGTTGACCTGCCCCAGCATGCCGGTGAGCCATCCGATGCCGGCGGCAATGGTCTTCGAGGTTCCGCCGAGCTCCTGGATGGTCGAATAGACGATGGGCAGGTCCGGGCGGAGCTGGACGTCCTGGGTCAGTTGATTGATCTGGTTGTCTTCGCAGCCGAGGCCCAGCACCAGGAAGCCGCCGAAATTGGGATGGGCGAGGTAGCCTCGCATGGTCCGGCGGAGGATGTCCATCCCCTCGCCCTCCTGGGCCATGCCGCATCCGGTGCCATGCGTCAGTGCAACGATGCCGTCGACGTTCTCATACTGGTCCAGGACACCTGAATACCGGAGGCGCTGGACGATCTGGCTCGCTGCCGTGGCGGAGCAGTTGACCGTGCTCAGGACGCCGATGTAATTCCGGGTTCCCACCCTGCCGTCCGAGCGGACGTAGCCCTGGAAGGTTGCCCGCTCGCTGAGGGGCAGAACGGGCTCAACCTTCGCGTCCACGCAGAATTCGTACTCGCGGTCGAACTCCTTGTAGTCAAGATTGTGCAGGTGAACGTGATCCCCGGTGCTGATGTCCGACCGGGCGAAACCGATGATCTGGCCGTACCGGCGGACTGCGTCGCCCTCGGCGATGTCGCGTACGGCCACCTTGTGGCTGCGCGGAACCGCGGCGGCCAGCGTCACCAGCTGATCGCCGGCACTGGCAGTTGAGGCGACCTGCATGTCCTGGGTGGTGATGGCCACGTTGTCTTCGGTGTGAAGGTGGATGAGGGGCGCAATGGCAGTGGCCACGGGGATAAACCTTTGTTCGATGTTTCGGCAGGACGGATCCAGGTCGGGCCGTCGATGGTGCGGGCACGTCCGGGCCGTGGGCTGTGCACGGAATTGGGGCGTCCGGTGGGAGATTGCCCCACCGGACGCTAAGGGGAGCCGGTATCCGGCGGCTAGAGAACGGCAGTTGGAGAACGGCGGCTAGAGAACCTTGCTCAGGAATCCCTGGGTTCTTCCGTGCTGGGGGGCGGCGAAGATCTCTTCGGGTGTGCCTTCCTCGACGATCCGTCCCTGGTCCATGAAGATCACGCGGTCCGCGACTTCCCGGGCGAAGCCCATTTCGTGGGTGACAACCACCATGGTCATGCCCTCATTTGCCAGGTCCTTCATCACGGCCAGCACTTCGCCGACAATTTCTGGGTCGAGAGCCGAGGTGGGTTCATCAAAAAGCATGATTTTGGGATCCATCGCCAGGGCCCGGGCTATGGCGACACGCTGCATCTGGCCGCCCGACAGGTTCCCGGGGAAGGTGTTCATCTTTTCCGCGAGGCCCACCTTTCTCAGCAGCATTTCAGCCTTGGCGCGGGCTTCCTCCTTGGAGGTCTTGGCGACCTTGAGGGGGGCAAGCATGACGTTGTCAATGACTTTCAGGTGCGGGAACAGGTTGAAATGCTGGAAGACCATTCCGGCCTCCTGCCGGACCAGATTGATATTGGTCTTCGAATCGTCCAACCGATGCTTGTTGATGACGATGCTTCCCGAGGAGATCGTCTCCAGGCCGTTCATGCACCGAAGGAAGGTGCTTTTGCCGGATCCTGAGGGGCCGATGACGCACACCACCTCACGCTCGCGGATGTGGCAATCGATGCCCTTGAGCACATGGTTCGGCCCGAAGTTCTTATTCAAATTCTCAACAAAAATCACTGGTGTATTCCGATCTAAATGCCCGCGGGCTCTGGAAGTTTGAGGGGGTCGGCATGGACGCCGGTGCGCTTCTCGTAGAGTCTGCCCAGCCGGGAGATGCCGTAGCAGATGACGAAGTACATGGCGGCGACCACCAGGAACGTCTTGATGGGGTCACCGGTGAGGTTGGTGACGATGTTCCCTGCATGGGTCAGTTCGAGGAGGCCGGTGACCGTGACTAGCGACGAATCCTTGACCAGGCCGATGAGGAACCCGATGCCGGGCGGAACCATGATCTTCACGGCCTGGGGAAGGATGACGTAGGTCAGTTTCCGCCAGTAGTTCAGGCCGAGGGCATCCGCTGCTTCGCTTTGTCCCTTGGCCACGGCTTCGATGCTGCCGCGCACGATCTCGGCGACGTAGGCTGCGGCGAAGCAGGTCAGTGCGATGACAGCTGAGGAGAACTTGTCCGGTTCCAGACCGGGAAACAGCAACGGGATCCCGAAGAAGACAAAGAAGATGATGACCAGAACGGGAATGCCGCGTACGCAGCTGATGTAGATGGTGCTGATCCATCGCGCGATCCTGCTCGGCGACGTCCGGGCGATGCCGAGAATCAGTCCAAAGATGACTCCGAGAATCCCGGATACGGCGCAGAGCTGAATGGTCAGCCATGCTCCCTGGAGCAGCGGAATCAGGTCCTGCCAGTCGAAGGGCCTAAACATGGGTGCCCACCGCCCAACGGAACAGCGTCGTTTCGGCCCGCTTGGAGGCCAGCGACATCAGTGCCGATACCCCGAGATAGAGAAGCCCGCCGACGGCGAGTACCTCGATGGTTCGGTACGTGGTGTTGCTGACGCTCATGATCGCGTTGGTCAATTCAGGAAGCGAGATGATGGATCCAATCGACGAGGCCAAGAACAGCAGAATGAGCTGGTTGGTCAGTGCGGGGAAGACGTTTCGCGTGGCCGGAAGCAAGATGATGTAGCGCACGATCTGGCCAGTCTTCATGCCGAGCGCTTTGCCGGCTTCGCGCAGGCCGTGGGGCACCGACTCGAACCCTGCCCGGTAGATTTCCGCCGTGTATGCAGCATTGTTCAGGGTCAGGCCGATGATGGCCGCCCAGACGGGCTCGAGGTTGATGCCCAGGGCGGGAAGTGCGAAGTAGATCAGGTACAGCTGCACCAGCAGGGGCGTGTTGCGGATGGCCTCGATGTAGCAGGTACACAGAATGCTGAGTGGTTTTCCGGGCCCGACCTTCCCCAGGTACACGAGAACGCCGAGGGCGCTTCCCGCCAGCATGGCCACGAGGGTGATGTACAAAGCCGTCCAAAGCCCCTCGAGTAGCAGCGAGCTGAACGGGAGAAGGTCTCCGAAATATAGAGCCATGAGCAGGGGATCCTATCCGTGAACGGCAGGCGTGGGCGGCGACTGCATGTCAGCCACCCACGCCTGAGGGCGCGTTCGAATGCTGTTTAGTGGGCGAGGAACGGAGGGAGGGACAGCCCGAACCACTTCTGCAAGGAGGCCTCGTTCTGCCCGGAGATGTTGTAGTTCCGGAGGAAGTTATTGAGGTAGTTGAGCCAGGTCTGGTCGCCCTGCTTGACCCCAATGGAGAACAGCGCCGGCTTGATCGGATCGCCCTTGAGGACCTGGAACGCGGAAGGTTCCTTCTTCACGAGACCGCCGACGATGGCATTGTTTTCAATCAGTGCGTCCACCTTGCCGCTTTTGAGCGCCTGGATGGAGTCCGCCGTCGTGTTGAAGCCGGTGATCTTGGCGTTGGGGAAGCTGGCCTTGAGGATCTGCTCGCCAACGCTGCCCCGTGACGTGGCCACGGCTTTCCCGTCAAGGTCCGCGTAGCTGGAGATCGGGCTTCCCGCAGGCACCATGAAGACGGTGGAGCTCGCAGCGTACGGCTCGGACATGTCCACCACTTGGGCGCGCGCATCCGAAGCAGTGAAGGTGGCGATCACGGCGTCAGCCTTATCGGTCTGCAGCAGCGGGATGCGGCTTTCATTCGTGGCGGTCACGAACTCGACCTTGGCGCCGAGCGAGGCGCCGAGGGCATTTGCGACGTCGATGTCGAAACCCTCGTGGGCACCGGAGGAATTCATGACGCCATATCCCGGGGAGTCGGCGCTGACGGCGATCTTGACGGTCTTCGACTTGAGAATCTGGGTGAGGTGGCTGTCTCCGACGGCGCCTGTTGCGGCACCGGATCCGTTCGAAGCGCCGCCGGAAGAGCAGCCCCCCAAAGTAAGGGCCAAGGCGACAGCCGGAACAAGAAGCAACTTCGGCGTTGCTCTGAACATGAGTACTCTCCTGGTGATTATTTACTGCGTAACGGAAGCGGACTGTGACAGCGTTCCGGGATCCCGGCTGATAGCGCCTCGAGAGATCCTGTAGGAATATGTTGTATCATATATGCAATGTGATCTAGGTCAAGTCTTTGCCTAAAGGGCCTGCTGCAGCTAGCTGGCGGTACGACCCGCCGTTCTGGCCAGCTCACGATCTCGACGGCTATTGGAATGAGGGGCGAGTGACGGTATCAACCGCAGGCGACGCAACGACGGCGAAGGTCGCGGCCAGCGACGTGTATTCAGCCCTACGCCAGTCAATACTGGATGGCGATCTGGCTCCGGGCACGCGCATTAACATCGACGCAGTGTCCAGGCGCCTGGGCGTGTCCCAGACTCCAGTCCGCGAAGCGCTGCAGCACCTGGAGGGCGACAACCTGCTGGTGTACTACCCCGGCCGGGGCTACAGCACTACGCCCCTGTTGAGCCTGCCGGAGCTTCGTTCCCTGTTTGAGTTCCGGCTGCTGGTTGAGCCCTGGGCGGCGCGATCGGCCGCCGTGGACCGGTTGTCCAACCCCTCGGCTGCCCTGCGGGCGGAACTTGACGTGCTTGAGCGCCAGGTGGATGACACTGTCAACGTGCGCCAGGACCTGCTGGCCCACGATGCACGCTTCCACGACCTGATCCTGGCCTCCGCCGGCAACCCGGTGGTCCAGCAGGCGTACGTCCAGACGCATTGCCACCTGCACATGTTCCGGCTCTACCCCTCGGACCTGGACAGCCAGGTCACGCTGATGGAGCACCGCGGCATCCGCGACGCAATTGCAGCCGCGGATCCGATAGCTGCCGAGGAAGCCATGAGCGCGCACCTCCGCAGCTCCTTCCACCGCTTCGCCCGTGCCTTCGGCGCGGGGCCGGCCGCACTGCCGCGCGCCGCGCCCGGACGATTGACACCCTAAGCCCCAGCACCATTTGATCCGGGTCACATTGCATATATGATGCGATGCATCCATATATGATCCATTCATCCGTTCAGGAGATAGAGACTTCATGGCAACGACGATTTCCAGCACCACCCGCGGCGAGGCCTCAGTGAGGACCAGCGTCGAGGACCTGAACACGACCGTAGAGGCGGCACACGCCGCGTTTCTGCTCGGGCGCCGCGCCGATTTGTCCACCCGGGCAGGGTGGCTCGAGGTGGTGGCTGCGGCCCTGGAAGAGGACGCCGACGTCCTGGTTCCGCTGGCGGCCCGCGAGACCAACCTCGGTGTAGCCAGGCTTCAGGGCGAACTGAAGCGCACCGTTTTCCAGCTCCGGCTGTTCGCCGCGGAAGCCCGCTCCGGTGAGCACCTGGACGCGACCATCGACCATCCGGATCCCGACTGGGGGATGGGCGCCCGGCCTGACCTGCGGCGGATGAATGTCCCGTTGGGCGTCGTGGGCGTCTTCGGCGCATCCAACTTCCCGTTTGCCTTCAGCGTCATGGGCGGGGACAGCGCATCGGCCCTCGCAGCCGGATGTTCCGTTGTCTACAAGGCCCACGAGGGCCACCTTGGACTCTCGCTCCGCACGGCCGAAACCGTGCAGCGCGCCCTCCGGGAGGCGGGAGCTCCGGCCGGTCTCTTCGCCCTGATCGCGGGCCGGGCGGCGGCTGAGGCGCTGGTAGACCACCCGCTGGTTAGAGCCGTCGGCTTCACGGGCTCCACGGCCGGGGGACGGGCGTTGGCAGAGCGGGCCTTCGCCAGGGCGGAGCCGATTCCATTTTATGGCGAGCTCGGCGGCATCAACGCCGTGTTCGTGACCGAAAAAGCCTGGACGGCGCGCAAAGACAGCATCCTCAGCGGCTACGCGGCGTCACTCAGCCTCGGCATGGGGCAGTTCTGCACGAAACCGGGCCTCCTCTTTGTCCCCGGGGGGACGACGGCGGAAGTTGCCGAAGCGCTGCGCGCAGCGTTCACGGACTTCGAGCCGGCGCCGCTGCTCACCGAACGGCTGCACGAAGGCTACCGCAATGCCGTCAAGGAAGTTGCCGGACGGCCGGGAGTGGAACCGCTGGTGGAAGGCACTTTCGACGCCGCCCCGATGCCGACCGTGCTGCACGCGGCCAGCGCTGCGGTCTTCGAACAGCCCGAGCTGCTGCGGCAGGAGATGTTCGGCCCGGCCAGCCTCCTGGTCGAATACCGGGACGAATCCGAGCTGGTGGCGCTGGCCGAGCTGCTCGAGGGCCAGCTGACCACCACTCTGCAGGCCGAGGCGGACGACGACGTCAGCGAACTCGCGGTCCGGCTTGCCGACATCAGCGGACGGGTTCTCTGGAACGGCTGGCCCACCGGCGTTACGGTCAGTTTCGCCCAGCACCACGGCGGCCCCTACCCGGCCACGACTTCGACCACGACGTCTGTGGGGACGGCGGCCGTCGGGCGCTTCATGCGTCCGGTGGCGCACCAGGACTTCCCCGCGGCACGGCTGCCGGAACCACTTCAAGACACGAACCCATGGTCGGTGCCCCAGCGCATCGACGGGACCTGGACCCGACCGCAGCCAAAGGTGGATGCCCGATGACTATTCCCAGCGAAAACCTCCCGCAGCGCCTGACGATGAGGGACGTGCTCCCCGAGGACCCTGAGAACGCCCTGCTGATCGGACGTGTCTGGGACGTTGAAACCCGGGGCCCGCGCGTCGTGGCCTTCCGCGGGGAAGACGCCTTCGATCTTCAGCCCGTCACCGCCACCGTGTCGGAGCTGCTGGAATCCAGGACCCTCCTCGCGGACGTAAAAGCGGCCATGACAACGCCCCGCTGGCGCACGGCGGACATCATCGACGCATCTATGTCCAGGGACCTTGAGCGCACCCACTTGCTGGCCCCGGTAGATCTGCAGGTCATCAAGGCCTGCGGAGTAACCTTCGTGGACAGCATGATCGAACGCGTCATCGAGGAAAGATCCGGGGGCAATCCGCAAAAGGCCGCCGACATCCGGGGCCGCGTCGGCGCAGCCCTTGGCGGTAGCCTGGCAGGGGTCCGGCCCGGCTCGAAAGAAGCCGTGGAAGCCAAGAAAGTGCTGATCGAGGAAGGGCTCTGGTCCCAGTATCTTGAAGTGGGCATTGGGCCCGACCCGGAGGTCTTCACCAAGGCGCCTGTGCTCTCCTCGGTCGGAACAGGCGCAATGATCGGGATCCCCTCCTTCTCGTCATGGAACAACCCGGAACCGGAGCTGGTGCTCCTGGTCAACTCGCGCGGAGCCGCCGTAGGGGCAACGCTCGGCAACGACGTGAACCTGCGCGATGTGGAGGGCCGCAGCGCACTCCTGCTGGGTAAGGCGAAGGACAACAACGCTTCCAGCGCGCTGGGCCCCTTCATTCGCCTCTTTGACGAGGACTTCACGTTGGAGACCCTGCGGACCGAGGAAATCCTCCTCAAAGTCCAGGGCCCGGACGGCTACCTGCTGACCGGGAACAGCAGCGTCGGCCGGATCAGCCGCAGCTTCGAAGAACTGATATCCGCGAGCCATGGCGACCACCACCAGTATCCGGACGGCTTCGCTTTGTACACCGGCACCCTGTTCGCCCCCACCCAGGACAGGGGTGAGCCCGGCCGAGGGTTTACTCACCAGATGGGCGACACCGTGGAAATTTCCAGCGCTCATCTGGGGACGTTGATCAACGAGGTAGGCCCTACGGAAGAGCTGCCACGCTGGAGCTACGGCATCCGTGATCTGCTGGGCTATCTCCAGCGCATCGGGGCCGGCACGACCATACCGTCTCCTGCCGTGAGGGCCTGACCGGGGGAGCAGCCGAGCACCTGAGCCGTGGCGACGTGGACCGGTCCCGCCGCCACGGCACAGGCCTCATCTCATTCTCCGACCGCTTCGCGGAGTTTTTCAGACCGCTTCTCGGAGCCAGGTGTCGACGCCGGAAATGTGGACCGTCAGCAAGGCCCGGGCGAGTTCGCTATCGCCGCGAGCCAGCGCCTCTACGATGGCGGCATGCTCGTCAACGGTTCGTGCCACCGCGCGTTCCTCGGTCAGGCCGCGCCAGATCCGGGCTCGCACGGTGCCGCTGGAGAGGCCATCCAGAAGGCTCGCGAGGTAGCTGTTGCCGCTGGCGTGGGCAATGATGCGGTGGAATTCCAGGTCGTGGGAAACCAGTTCCTCCACCGAGGTGTCTTTCCGGACCGTGGCCATGCTTGCCCGGAGCAGGGCCAGCTGGTCACCGCTGATCCGGCTGGCGGCGATGGATGCAGCTGCCGGCTCCAGGATTCGACGGACTTCGAAGAGTTCGAGTACTGAGGTGTCCTGGTGCAGGTCCACGATGAAAGCCATCGCTTCTGAAAGCAGCCGCGGCTCCAGGCTCGTGACGTAGGTGCCGTCGCCCCGGCGCACATCCAAGACACGGATGATTTCCAGGGCCTTGACCGCTTCGCGCAGCGAGCTGCGGGACAACCCGAGCTGCTCGCTGAGTTCCTTCTCGGGCGGTAGGCGCTCTCCTGCCGTGAGCCGTCCATCGAGGATCATTTCCTTGATCTTCAGAATCGCTTCATCGGTTACGGTCATGAGTGCCGGGCCGGGGGCAGCCGCAGTGCCTGGAGGCCTCCGTCAACGGCCAGGGAGGTACCGGTCGTGGAACCGGAGAGCGGGCTGGCCAGGTAGACAACGGCGCCCGCGACCTCGTCCGCAGTGACCAGCCGGCCATGCGGCTGCCGCCCGTTCAGGGCCACGCGTTCGGCCTCGGGATCGGCGGCGGCATCCAGCAGCCGCCCGACCCAGGGGGTGTCCGCGGTGCCGGGGTTGACGCAGTTGACGCGGATACCTTCGCACAGGTGGTCAGCAGCCATGGCCTGGGTCAGGGAGAGTACAGCTCCTTTGGTGGCGCTGTAGAGGGCGCGCTGGGGCAGCCCGGCCGTGGCGGCAATGGAGCAGGTGTTGACGATGGCGGCCGACGGCGACCTGCGCAACAGCGGCAGGGCGGCACGGGCAATACGGACCATCCCGACGACGTTGATGTCCCATACGCGGTGCCATTCGTCGTCGTCGTTATCCTCCACGGTGCCCAGAGCACCCATGCCGGCGTTGTTGACAACGATATCCAGCCGCCCGAATGAGGCTCGCACCGTCTCGATGGCCGCGCGCACGGACGCATCGTTGGCGACGTCGCAGACCAGGCCGAGCTGGCCGTCCGGCAGTCCGGTGGGTCGGAGGTCCAGAACGGCAACTGTGGCGCCGAACTCCTGCAGGCGGGCGGCTATGGCGGCGCCGATCCCGGATGCCCCACCGGTGACGACGGCGACGAGTCCATTCATTTCCTGGCCCATGCAGGCCTCCTTGCTGGAGCTAGTGGCTGCTTCGATGGGGGTGTGGCGCCGGCCCGGACGGGCGCTCGCGCGACGGGGTGCGCACGTAGGTCTGACGTTGCCGGCCCAGGCCCTCTATCTCGAGATCGACGACGTCGCCGTCCTGCAGGTAGGGGAAGCGGCCGGAGAGGGCCACGCCTTCCGGGGTGCCGGTGAGGATGACGTCCCCCGGTTCCAGCAGCATGTACTGGCTCACGTGGTGCACCACCGTCGCGACGTCGAAGATCAGGTCCGCGGTGTTCGAGTCCTGGCGTTCTTCCCCGTTTACCCAGCTGCGCAGCCGAAGGTTTCCGGCGTCCACTTCATCGGCAGGCACCAGCCAGGGCCCCAGCGGAGTGGACTTGGGCAGTGACTTGCCCTTCGTCCATTGCCCGGCGGCGCCTGGAAGCTGGTACTCACGTTCGGAGAGGTCATTGGCGACGAGGTAGCCCGCGACGGCGTTCATCGCCTCTGCCTGACTGTCCAGGTAGCTGGCTTCCTTGCCAACAACGATCCCCAGCTCCACTTCCCAGTCATACTTGCGGCTGCCCGGCGGAATCGGGGCGTGGTCGAAGGGGCCGGCGACGGTGTTGTTCGGTTTCAGAAAGACCACCGGGATTTCAGGCGGAGCTGCCCCTGACTCCGCAGCGTGGGCCGCATAGTTCATGCCGATGCAGATCACGTTGTTGGGCCTGGCGAGAGGAGTTCCTATCCGCAGACCGGCTGCCCCGGGCAAGACCGGCAGGGCGCCCGCCGTTAGGGCGGCGCGGAGCCGGGCAACGCCGTCGCCCGCCAGGAATGCCCCGTCGATGTCGGCGGTGATGCTGCTCGCGTCGTACGCCACTTCCTCGCCGTTCACCGCTGCGAAGATGACGGGTATTTCCTGCCCTGCTGGTCCAAGCCGTGCGATTTTCACTCTTGTCGTATCCCTTCGGGCGATTCCTGGGTGCGTGTCGCATATTGTCGCGAACCTCGAAGCACAGCAAACATCGGAGTTGTCAGCAGGCGTGATCGTGTTGCCACGCAGTTAGTTCAGCCAATAGTAATGGGATTTTCGACACAGGCAAGTAATACATCCGATGTTTCATGTACCTTCTCACCCGCGCATTGCCGCGGGTGCCGGTGGCGGGGCTCCTTCCCATCCAGGCGAGAACAAGGAATGATCATATTGGTCAGTAGACTTACTAATTTGGATGCGACTGAAGGAGCGAACATGAAGGCACTTACCTGGCAGGGCAAGCGGTCGGTCAGCGTGGAGATGGTTCCGGATCCCGTCATTGAGAAGGGGACGGACGCCATCGTCAGGATCACTTCATCGGCCATATGCGGCTCAGACCTCCACCTGTACGAGGTCCTTGGCCCCTATATGAAGGCTGGCGACATCCTGGGCCACGAACCCATGGGCGTCGTTGAGGAGGTCGGCTCCGAAGTCAGGAACCTCAAGCCGGGCGACAGAGTGGTCATCCCCTTCAACATTTCCTGCGGCCATTGCTGGATGTGCAAGCAGGGGCTTCAGTCCCAGTGCGAAACCACCCAGGTCCATGCCCACAACAGCGGGGCAAGCCTGTTCGGGTTCTCCGAGCTCTACGGGTCGGTTCCCGGCGGGCAGGCCGAATACCTGCGCGTCCCCCACGCCGACTACGGGCCGATAAAGGTCGGACACGAACTGCCCGATGAGCGGTACCTCTACCTCTCCGATATCCTTCCCACCGCCTGGCAGGGAGTGAAATACGCGGACGTCCCCGCCGGTGGCACACTGGCCGTCTTTGGGCTCGGCCCGGTAGGGCAGTTCGCCAGCCGGGTCGGTCGACACCTCGGCCAGCGGGTCATCGCCGTCGAGCCAGTTCCGGAACGCCGCCGCATGGCCGAGCGTCACGGAGTGGAAACGATTGACTTCACAAAAGACATCGGAGACCAGCTTCGCGACATGACCGACGGCAGGGGGCCGGACGCGGTCGTCGACGCCGTCGGCATGGAAGCGCACAATTCGCCTGTCGGCGCCTTTGCCCAGAATGCGGTGGGGCTTTTGCCGGATGCCCTGGCGAAGAAGGCCATGGAGACTGCCGGCGTAGACCGCATGACGGTCCTCCACGCTGCGATCGACTCTGTGCGCCGCGGAGGCACCGTCTCGCTAAGCGGGGTTTACGGGGGTACAGCGAGCCCCATGCCGCTGCTGACCATGTTCGACAAGCAGATCCAACTCCGGATGGGCCAGTGCAACGTCCGCCGGTGGACGGATGAGCTGCTCCCGCTCGTGGAAGATCCCGCAGACCCGCTCGGCGTCATGGACTTGAAAACCCACGAGGTAGACCTCGACGGTGCCGCAGCCGCCTACGAGATCTTCCAGAAAAAGGAAGACGGCTGCATCAAGGTGGTCCTGAAGCCGTAGCGAAGATGTCCCCGCTCCGGGAGATTTCCTTAAGTCTTCCGCCAGCCCGGACTCAGGCGTAGCTGGGCTCCCCATTCGACAGGAACGGGAGCCAAGCTGGGCGACCTCGGTGAAGAGAGGTCCCGCCGTCGTCCGTTTTGTGTGAAACTGCCGCTATTCGCCGGCGGGCTGGAACAACTCGACCACGTTCCCGGACGGATCCTCCAGCAGGATCTGCTGTCCGCCCGGGCCGGTGACAATGTCGTTCCGGAACGTGACGCCCGCGCCGCGCAGCCGCTTCACCTCGGCCGCGATATCGCCCACGATGAGATGTATGCGGTTCCATCCTCCCGGCGCGGGCACCGTGCCGTCCGGCATGGGACGGCCCGCCGAGCTGCTCGGCCCGCTCAGGAGGAGCCGCAACCGGCCGCGGGTGACGTCGGCGAACGCCGGTGCGGCGCTCATCCTGACGGTGAATCCGAGATGCGTTGTGTAGAAGTCGACCGCCGCGTCGACGTCGGCCACCATGTACCGGACGCTGACCAGCTCCGTAAGGTCGTTGGGCATTTCTCGCTCCTTTCCGAACTCGTTTGGGAGTACCCGAAGTAGATAGATCACACTGTTGATCGGTTTGGCACCCAACGCAAGCCCACGGCGGTGGGAGGTGCGCAGCCGATCCTTGGGCCTCGAACTCGCGAGTATCGCTACGCCCGGGAGCCGCCGGCGCCGGCCTCCAGCAGCCCGCCTCCGGCCCAGCGCCTGAGTGCGAGCTTTTCGGCGTCGTCGAACTCCATCAGGGCCAGCCGGCACAGCTCTTCCACGTTCCTGGTCCACGCGGCGGCGAGTTCTGCCGCTGACATCTCCTCTGCGAGGGAGCCGCCGGCGTACACCACGCCCTGGATCACGAAGTTGACGGCCGAGCGGGACACCGGCTGCCCGGCCGCAACACAGTCGTCCCGGACAAGGCGGGACAGCTCGCTTCGATTGACCGGCTGCTCCCGGAGCCTGGCGGCCATGGCCTCGAGCAGTTGACGGAACTGGGCCGCGGAGAGCGCGGGCACGTCAGTGACCCGGGCGACCCGTTCCGCGATGCCGGGCTCAATCTCAGCTCCGGCGGGCAAATCGTCGTCGGAGAACCTCTTCGCATCCCAGACCCAGCCGCCCCGCGCAGCTGAGTATTCAACACCGTGGCCGATCTGGGCCACCCACGTCCCGAACTTGCCGCAGCCGCCCCAGTCCGTCTTCAGGGAGGGATCGGCCGCGAGGGCACGGTGAGCCACCATGGCCCCGACCACCGGACCCGGGGCAGTCCGGACAAAGTCGCGGACCTCTTTGGCGGCGCCGGAAAGTGTCGTCGCCGTGGACTTCGCCTTCACTGCCCCTTCTGCCCGCGGCGTCTGGACAGATGCCACCGCGTGGATGGACTCGGCCGCGGTCCCGTTGAGGATTGCCACGAAGTCGTGGGACTCCACCACACTGTCGGCCATCTCCCGGTACGCGAACGCCACGGCACCGGCAGCGATGACGGTGGTCATCCGGTCCGCCGCCCGGAACCGCTGGACCAGCGAGGTGAAGTCCGCGTCCGCCGACGCGACGAAGAACTCCTCAATATGTGCCGCGCCGGACAGGGCATCCATTGCGTCCAGCACCAGGTTGATGTCGGTGCTGGACTTGCCCCGCTGTGTCAGGGAGGGGCAGTCGATCACGCGGAAGCCTGCGCGCGTCCAGTACGGCCGGTACTTGGAGTAGATCACCGGATTGAGATAGCAGTTGCGGATCAGGAAACGCCGGGACTCTTCGCCGGCGCCGCCATCGGCCAGCGCCTCCGTCCAGTGCTTGGGGTCCTCGGCGAATCTCTTCGCGGCCGCCGGGTCCAAGGCCATCAGGCCCGTATAGACGTTGTCGAAGTCCACGAACATCGCGGCACGGATGCCAGGCCGCCGGGACTGGGGGAGGGGATCGCTCATCGGCTCAGTGTGCCAGCAAGAGTGGGGACGTACCAGATGTGTCGTCCCCTTCGTTGCCTATTTGCCGTCGCGTTCGGGCCTCCTCGTGGGCGCAGGAGTTCCGTACGCCTGTCCGGGATCGGCCGTAGCGGCCGGTAGCGCCGGAACAGCTTGCTACGGCCAGTCTTCGACTATAAGCATCCGCGCCAAAACCCCGCCTGACCAGCAGGGACGTCTGTCCGGAGCCCATGGTTCACCGGACTAAGATGGATCCACGTTGTCGAAATACATCCCTGTCATGAGGGACTTTTCGTGGGGCGGCGCCTGCAGGCGCCGGACGGATTTGTCTGGGCCCGGGGCCCGGACCAACAGTGCCGCCGTCGGTCTCGATTGGCGGGTCCATGTGTGTGAATTGGAAGAGCAGGTTGGCCGATGGCGTCTGGTGCGGCAGCGCGAAACAACGTTCAGGTGTACGGCACAGAAGACGGCCCTGTCCTGGTGTTTGCCCACGGGTTCGGCACCGACCAGGGCATGTGGGGCAAGGTTCTGCCCCGGTTCGCCGACCGCTACCGGGTGGTCCTGCTGGACCACGTGGGTTCCGGCGGCTCCGACCAGTCCGCCTACGATTCGGCCACCTACTCCACGCTTGATGCCTACGTCGATGACCTGATGGAACTCTGCGGCGAACTCGACCTGCAGGACGTGACCCTGATCGGCCACAGCGTCGGTCCATGATGGCCGTCAGCGCAGCCGCCCGGGACACAGGGCGCAGGTTCGGCCGGCTTGTGCTGGTCACGGCGTCGCCGAGCTACCTCGACCACCCCGAGGACGGTTACGTGGGTGGGTTCACCCGGCAGGACATTGACGACGTCTTCGAATCCCTGGATGCCAACTATGTGGTCTGGGCCGAGTCGATGGCCCCAGTCTACATGAATACACCGCATGCTCCCGAACTGGAGCACGAGATCCAAGGCAGCTTCGGGCGGATTAGCCCCCGGGTTGCGCGTGACTTTGCCCGGGTGGCGTTCCTTTCCGATGTCCGGCACCTGCTCGGCGAGGTCACCATCCCGGTGTTGGTCCTGCAAAGCACCGACGACGTCGTCACGCCGGACCACGTGGGAACGTACCTGCACAACGCGCTCCCCAACAGCACCCTGGTCCGGCTTGCGGCCACAGGCCACTTCCCGCAAAGCAGCGCGCCGGACGAAACGTCCGCCGCCATCCTCGAATTTTTGAAGCCGGCATGACCCGGACCAGCACCATGGCCGTCGATTACGGGCAGCTCTTCCACCAGGCGCCCGCCGGCTACATCGTTGCCGGTACCGACGGGACCATCCTGGCCGCGAACGCCACCATGTGCGCCTGGACCGGCATCCCCGAAGGCGGCCTCGACGGCACCCGCCTCCTGGACCTCATGCCGGCCGGCGACAGGCTGATGTACCGGACGCACGCCGGGCCGAAGCTGGAACGCGACGGGCACCTCGCCGAGCTCTCGATCGAGCTGTTGGGCCCGGACGGGCATCGCAGGCCCGTCCTGCTCTCCGTCACCCGGACCGTGGACGGGGCGGAATCGAGGGATTTGATGATCTTTTTCGCGGCCCCCGAGCGGCGGCGGTATGAGCGCGAGCTGGCCAGTGCGCACCGGCGACTCGAGGATGCCGAGGCGGACCGCGCCAAACTCCTGCAGCAAGCCCACCATCGGGCGCTGCATGACCCACTGACAGGCCTGCCGAACCGGCGGCACCTGGAGGAAAACCTGCTGGCTGCCCTGGCCAGCGCCGGCGAACAGCGGAACCGCGTCGGCGTGCTCTTTTGCGACGTCAACAAGTTCAAACAGGTCAACGACACTCTGGGCCACGCGGCCGGCGACCAGGTCCTGGAACACGTGGCGCTGATGCTCTCCCAGGCCGTGCGCGGCGCGGACACCGTCACGCGCTACAGCGGGGACGAGTTCGTTGTCCTGATCCCCTGGCTGGAGCACCCGGCCGAGCTCGAGGCGGTTGCCGGGCGCGTCCGGAGCTGCCTGGCCGGCGCCGTCACCATCGCAGGAAGCGAACTCCGGCTGGGCATGTCCGTTGGCCAGGCGGAAACGGCAGTCCCGGCGGACGCTGATCCGGCAGCGCACAAGGAACTGGCCACGGCCCTGCTGCTGGCCGCCGATCAGGACATGTACCGGGTCAAGACGGAAATGCGCCGGGCCGTGGCCGCCGGTTGAGCCGCCGGCTTTAACGCCAAACGACGACGGGGGGAGGTGGCTCCCGCCGTCGTCGTTTTGCTTTTAGCCTGGAACCCGGGCTTTAGGCGCCGTGGTTCAGGCTGAGGGTGAAGGTGTTCGGGCCGCTGGCGTGGACCGCGATGTTGCTCTTGGCGGTGTTGTGGCGCTCGGAGAGCTCGTGGACCAGCGCGTCCAGCTCGTGGTGCATGGTGGAGCGGTCCCAGAGCTTGTGGGTTACAGAGTTGGCAGTTTCAAACGTCATTGTTCAGTGCTTCCATTTCTTGAATCCGGATGTCCGGCTGCCGCACCGATGCGGAGCCGCCGTAGGGGCCAAACCAGGAACGCCTGAGACCGTGGGCAGCTCTGCGAGCTCACCGGTTTGGCCTCATTGCGTCCACCAGGATGGGTGCCCGGCGTTTACTGCGGACGCGGAACGTCGCAGTCCCTGCCTTGCCTTTCCATAGTGCACAGCGCCGCGCGGGCGGCTCAAGCCAGATGGCGAAAATTGCGCGTGAGACTCGTCACAGCCGCCCTGGCTTCCGCCGCATCGGCGGAGCGGGCATGTGTTTGCGGCTCAGCCCCCGGGCGGGGGCGGGGGTTACCGGCACCGGGCCGCCGGGTTCCGGTCCCGCGGCAGCAGCGGCCCGTCCGTAACGGGCGGCCAACGGCGCGGCGCTGAGGCCGTGGGCCAGGACGCTGATCAGGACGGTGGCGGTAATGACGGCCACCGCCTGATCGGACACTGATCCGAGCGCTTCCAGCGCCAGCAGCGCGAACACGAGGGAAGCCAGGCCGCGCGGACCGAACCACCCCACGAACAGGACGGTTTTCCGGTCGAGGCCGGCGCCGATCGAGGCCAGCGCCACCGGCAGCATCCGCACCACCGTAAGGCTGAGCACGGCATAGGCGATGGTCAGGGGGACGGAGCTCGCCAGCATAATCGGAACGGTGATGGCTCCGAAGGACAGCCACACGAGCAGCGACACCAGGCCGCCCATCTGCTCGACGAAGACCAGCTCGGCCGGCGCCCGCTGACCGGCGCACGTTCCGAACGCCAGCCCGGCGCAGAACGCGGCGACGAAGCCGTTGCCGCCCACCACGAGTGCGGCGCTGTAGGAGAGCAGGCTCAGGGCAAGGACTCCGATGCCGGCGAAGTCCTCGGCCCCGGTCCCGCGCCGGCGGGCCAGCTGCAGCAGCCACCCGCCCAAGGTGCCGGCCCCTGCGCCGGCCCCGGCGCCGATGAGCAGTTCGACGGCGGCGCTGCCGGGACCGGCGGCGCTCTCCAGACCTGCCGCGGCGGCCGCGCCGGCGATCGCCAGCATGACAACGGGGGTGGCGATGCCGTCGTTGAGGCCGCTCTCGACGGTGATCAGCTGGCGGATCCGCGACGGCACCGCCGGATTCGTCACCACGGGGATTCCGAGTGCGGCGTCGGTAGGGGCCAGCGCGGCACCGACGAGCAGGGCCAGCCACAGCCCGAACTGGGGGAAAAACCAGGCGGCCAAGGCCCATCCGAACACAATCGTCAGGGGCAGGCCGACTCCCAGCAACCGCACATAGCGGCCCACGTCCCGGCGCAGTTCCTGCAGCGGCAGGCGGGCAGCGTCGGTGAAGAGCACCCACACCAGGGTGACCTCGACAACCGGGGTGATCAGCGCGGGCGCCGAGGACGCATTGACCAGCCCGGACCAGGCCAGGGCCGCGCCGAGGGCGGTGAACACAATAGGGGCGGTCAGGTCCGCCTGCTGCAGCCTCACCGACACCAGCGCCCATGCGAACAGTGCGGCGGTGATGAGGACGACGACTGTCAGCTCCATGACGGACCTGTGCCCGCGTCCGTGGGCCCAGCGGTCGGGCGGCCCGATGCCAGCAGCCGGATCGGTCCGTCCACAGGGACCACGCTCCCTCCGCCGGTGGCACCAACGTTTCCCCTGCAGTTCAGTGAATCCGCGGACCCGGCACCGCGCCAGAGAACTAAGCCCTGTCCTTTGGGTCGAGGCGCCCAATGCCGCCCGCAGGTGGATCAGGTGTGCTAGCGGGCCGCCCGCGGGGCCGCGACCGAGCCGCGGCGGATCAGCGCGGCCGTGAATGTCGGTGCGGCCGCCGGTGCCTTGCGGCCTTCGATCTGCCGGACCAGGGCTGACGCGGCCGCAACGCCCATGTCATAGACAGGCTGGGCGATGACCGTGAGCGGGGGTGTGGTCAGGCGCGTCCAGGCGAAGTCGTCATACATGAGGAAGGAGACGTCATCCGGAATGGAGAGGCCGAGTTCGTGGATCGCTTCCACGACGCTGAGGCCGATCAGGCCGTCGGAGGCGATGATCGCAGTCGCCGGGTCAGGGCGCTGCACGAGTTCGCGGGTGATCTTCTTGATGGACTCGTCGTCGCCGGCGTTGAGGCGGATCAGATCGACGGGCAGGTCCAGTCCCGCCTCCTCGAACGCGCGTTTCATTCCGTCGCGCCGGTCCGAGATCTGTGACGAGTCCAATGGCATGCCGTCGTGGTAAAGCCCGGCTGTTTTCAGGGTGGAGATGAAAGCGATCCTCCGGTGGCCGGACTTGAGCAAGTAACTGGTGGATTCATGGGAGATGTCCTCCATGTCCACCGCCACGGTGTCGACGTCGAGCCCTGGCGCCTTGCGGTCCAAAAGCACCAGCGGACGGCCGGATTCGTGAACGCGCCGTAAATGTTGCGTTTCCACGGAGGACGCGGGTGCCACGATCAGGCCGTCAACGCGCTTGTCGAGGAGCACCCTGACGGCGTCGATTTCCGCGTCGGTGTCCTCGTCCGTATTGATCAGGATGACATTGAATCCACTGCGCTTGGCGGTATCCGTAATGCCCCGTGTGGCCAGGCCGAAATGGGGGTTTTCGATGTCGCCGACCACCACCCCGATCGTGTGCGATTTCCCGGTGTTCATGCTGCGGGCGAGCTCGTTGGGTCGGTACTCCAGTTCTTCGGCGGCAGCCAGCACCCGCTCGCGCACGTCGTCGCTCACGGCCCCGTAGTTGCCTAAGGCGCGGGCGGCCTGGGCCTTGGAAACCTGGGCGGCTTTTGCGACGTCGGCGACAGTGACATCGCGGCGCCGGGAAGCATCACTATTCATTACGGCCTTTCGTAGCGGACCCTTGACGCCTGATGTGGCTTCGATTACATTTCTAGCAATCGATGTGAGTCCGGTCTCAATTCTAGGGACTGAGACCGGACTCAGCAAGACTCCCATCGACAAAGTCCCACTTCAAGGGGCCCACTGCCCGCCAACCTCGCCCCTCACCCCCACGATTGGAAACGCTGTGAACACAGGAAACAAAATGCGCCCCGGGGCGCTCATCGCCGCTGCTGTTGCCGCGGTCCTGGCACTGTCCGGCTGCGGAGGCAGCTCGTCCGCCTCGTCTTCGCCGGCGGACAACCCCTACGGCCTGATCGAGGCCGGCACCATCCGCGTTGCCAGCCTCGGTGATTCGAAGCCCTATACCTTTGCCGATGCCCAGGGCAACTTCACCGGCTTCGACGTCGAGCTCTTCAAAGACGTCGCCCACCGCGCCGGAATCGACAAGGTCGTCTTCACCGGGCAGGACTTCTCCGGGCTGCTCGCGGCCGTCTCCAACGGCCAGTTCGACGCCGGCGTTGCGGCGATCGGCATCACTGACAAGCGCAAACAAACCGTCGACTTCTCCGACGGCTACCTGGCCGGCTACCTGACCGTCATCACTACGAAGACCTCGGGCATCACCAGCGCCGACGGTCTCGCCGGAAAGCGTCTCGGCGTCGTGCAGGGAACACTGCAGGAGGCCTACGCCGTCAAGAACTTCACCTCCGCTAACCTTGTGCGCTTCCCGGACAACAACACCGCCATCTCCGCAGTGAACAGCGGATCCGTCGACGCGCACTTCCTGGATTACGAGGCAGCCAAGGCCTACGAGACGCAGTACGGACTGGTCAGCGCCGCGGACATCCCGTCCTTCGACGCTCCCGCCGGCTTCGCCGTGGCCAAGGGTAAGACCGCTTTCAAGGACGCCCTCAACAAGGGCCTGGCCGCAGCCATGGAAGACGGCACGTGGAAGAAGCTCTACCAGAAGTGGTTCCCGGGCTCCCCGATGCCCGAGCAGTACCTGCCCAAGGCCGAGCAGACGGCAAGCTCCACACCCAGCAAGTAGGGCCGAGCAAGTAAACGGCCCAGCAAATAAGCGGCCCGGCAGCCAATAGCCGCCGAAACTATCGGCACGTCCGGCACATAGCCCGGCTGCCACCTGACCGGGCGGGCCGCACCGCGCGGCCCGCCCGGGTTCCACAAGCTACCTACGTCTGAGAGCAACCATGGACTGGTTAAGCACCATCACCCGCACCTTCTTCGACTTCGGCGCAATGGCCGAGGTCCTGCCCCAACTTCTGGGAGTCGGTCTCCTCAATACCCTCATCATCTCCATTGCGGCAACGATCATCGGCGTTGGCCTCGGCATGGTCGTCGCCGTGATGGGGATATCTCCCTCCCGGTGGCTTCGGGTGCCGGCCCGGATCTACACGGACCTCTTCCGCGGACTCCCCGCCATCCTGACCATCCTGCTGATCGGCCAGGGCTTCGCCCGCTTCAGCCAATCGATCTTCGGCCCCTCGCCCTACCCCTTGGGGATCATCGCCCTGAGCCTGATCGCCAGCGCCTACATCGGTGAGATCTTCCGCGCCGGTATCCAGAGCGTGGACAAGGGCCAGGGTGAGGCCTGCCGCGCGCTGGGCATGAGCTACGCGAAGTCCATGGCCCTGGTGGTGGTTCCGCAAGGCGTTCGCCGGGTCCTGCCGGCGCTGGTGAACCAGTTCATCGCGATCGTCAAGGACTCCTCGCTGGTCTATTTCCTGGGCCTGCTGGTCACGGAACGCGAGCTCTTCCGCGTGGGCCAGGACGCCGCCGTGCTTTCCGGCAACCTCTCGCCCCTGGTCATGGCCGGCATCTTTTACCTGCTGATCACGGTTCCCCTGACCCATCTGGTCAATTACTTCGATAACCGCTTCCGCACCGGCCGACGCCGCCCCGCCGCACCCAGCAGCGGTCTCAAGGAAGTCAAAGAACTCGCCGCGGCTTCACCGCTGACCACCGGGAGCAACACATGAGCCTCGCCAGCAACACCGCAAGCAGCACCAGCAACACCAGCAACGCCAAAGAATCAGTCCCGGACATCGAGACGTTCCACGGCTCCAGCCTGGAACTGACGAACCTGACCATGGCCTATGGCGACGTCGAAGTGCTCCGCAACGTCAGCCTCAACGTCGCCCCGGGCACCACCACCTGCATTATCGGGCCCTCCGGCTCCGGCAAGTCCACCCTCCTGCGCGGCGTCAACCGGCTCCACGAACCCAAGAGTGGGGACGTGCTCCTGGCCGGCGAGAGCGCCCTGCAGGTCAAACCGGACCTCCTGCGCAGCCGCATCGGCATGGTGTTCCAGCACTTCAACCTCTTCCCGGACCACACCGCCCTCGAGAACGTGGCGCTGGCCCTCTGGAGCGTCAAGGGCATGCCCAAGGCCGAGGCCAGGGAACGCGCCCGGCGCCGCCTCGCCGAGGTCGGTCTCGCCGAACGCGCCGAGCACCGGCCACGCGACCTCTCTGGCGGACAGCAGCAGCGCGTCGCGATTGCCCGGGCCCTGGCCATGGAACCGGAAGTCATGCTCTTCGACGAGGCCACCAGCGCCCTGGACCCGGAACTGGTCAAGGGCGTGCTGAACCTCATGGCAGGCCTGGGCCGCCGGGGCATGACCATGCTGGTGGTCACGCACGAGATGGGTTTTGCCCGCAAAGTCGCCGACCAGGTCGTCTTCATGGACGAAGGCGAGGTCGTCGAGTCCGGCACGCCGGCCGACCTCTTCGACAACCCGCAAAGCGAACGCCTCCAGCGCTTCCTCTCGGAAGTGCTCTGATGGACACCCTGAAGGGAAACACCGCGGCGGCACCCATCCGCACCGCCGTCGTCGGGTTCGGCATCTCGGGCAGGGTCTTCCACGCACCGCTGATCGCGGCGGATGCGAACTATTCGCTGGACGTGATCGTCACGGCAGATCCGGACCGCGCCTCGGAGGCGGCACGGCTCTACCCGGATACCCGGATCGTCCCGACGCCGGAGGCCCTGTTTGCGCTGTCCGGTGACCTTGATCTGGTGGTCCTCGGCACGCCACCGCTGACCCACTTCGACCTCGCCGCGATGGCCATCGCCCATGGCCTCCACGTGGTGGTGGACAAGCCGTTCGTCACCACATCGGACCAGGGGCATGAGCTCATCTCCCGGGCGGCCGACGCCGGCGTGCAGCTCACGGTATTTCAGAACCGACGCTGGGACGCCGATTTCCTGACGCTGCAGAAGCTAATCGGGGAAGGAGCGCTGGGCGAGGTCCGCAGCTTCGAATCGCGCTTTGAATGGTGGCGGCCGGAGGGCTTCGGGAACTGGCGGGACACCGCCGCCGTGTCCGAGGGCGGCGGTATCCTCAACGACCTCGGTGCCCACCTGATCGACCAGGCCATCCAGCTCTTTGGCCCGGTAGCCGAAAGCTATGGGGAAACGGCGAACCACGGCCCGGACCCGGGCGGCGCCGACACGGAGGCCTTTGTGTCCCTGCTCCACGAATCCGGGGTCCGCTCACGGCTCTGGATGAACGGCATGGCCCCCCAGGTCGGCCCGCGCTTCCACGTCCTGGGCTCAGAGTCCGGCTACACGAAGTGGGGCCTGGACGGCCAGGAACCGGCCCTCGCGGCCGGCATGACACCGTCGGATCCCGCCTACGGCATCGAACCCCAAACCCATTGGGGGGCCTTGGGCACCGACGGAGACCTGCGGCCAACCGCACCTGAACCCGGCGCCTATCCGCTGTTCTATGCACAGCTCGCGTCTGCCCTCCGTGGCGAGGGCCCACTTCCTGTCAACCCGCAGGAATCACTCGACGTCCTGAACGCCATCGAAAATGTCCGCGCCTTCGCATAGCCCGCACACCGGCTCCCAGTGCCCCTGACGGACACCCCAGACACCACTACTTAAGGAAAGGCAGACCCATGTCCTCCACGCCCTCAACCAAACGCATCGCCATCATCGGCGGCGGCATCCTCGGCGTCTCCACCGCCGTCCACCTGCTCCGCGACGGCGCCTCCGTCATCCTCCTGACCGAACACGGCCTGGCCAGCGAGGCCACCGGCCGCTCGCTCTCCTGGCTGAACTCCGCCGGAGAACGGTCCACGCCGTACCACCAGCTCCGGGTCGCCGGCGTGGACCGCTACCGCACACTCTTCGCCGCTGACCCCGGCCGGGACTGGCTGCAGTTCGGCGGCGGCCTCATGTGGAATCCCGCCGGCCAGGAAGCCGCGACGGAAGCCCGCCACGGCTACGAGAAATCGATTGGCTACGACTCGAAGCTCCTGGCGCCCGGACAGATTTCTTCAAGCACCCCCGGCATCGTTCCGGATGCCGTGCCGGAGAACGCCATCTTCAATCCCGGTGAGGGCTGGGTCAGCCTGCCTCATCTGGTGGACTTCCTGATGGAGGAATTCCACGCCCTGGGCGGTGAACTCGTACTCAGCGCCGGGAAGGTGTCCGTGACGGTCGACGGCGGCCGGGCCACCGGCGTCGAGACGGCCGCAGGCGAAACCTACGAGGCAGACGCTGTCCTCGTGGCGTGCGGTGCCGCAACTCCCGCCGTGGTCGCGCCCCTCGGCGTCGAGATCCCCAACGGATCCCCGGTCTCCATGCTGGTGCTGACCAAGCCCGTGGAGCACGAGCTGAAGGCCGTGCTGAACACCCCCAGGGCCGCCGTCCGGCCCAACCCCGGAAACACCCTTGCCCTGGACCACGACTGGTATGAAGGGCACATCGCCGAACACGCCGACGGCTCCTTCAGCATCCCCGATGATGTGGTCCAGGAACTCGCCGATGAAGCCTCCAAGCTCATCGCCGGCAACCCCGACCTCAAACCGGCCTCCTGGAAGATCGGCTACAAGCCCATCCCGGGCGACGGCGAACCGGTCCTCGGTGAACTCGGCCAGGTGCCCGGCTGCTTCGTGGCCTTCACCCACTCGGGGGCCACGCTCGGCCTCATCGCAGGAGAACTTCTTGCGGGCGAGATCATGACCGGCACGAAGCACCCGATGCTCGCCACCTTCCGGCCGGGACGCTTCTCCTAGCCAGAGCCGCGGCTGCCAGGGCAGGCGGGGACGGCGTGCACCGGCCCTGCCTGCCCAAGCCCTGTCCTGCTCAGGTACCGGGCCCGGGCTACGGGCTGGGGGAGGGGCTGGGACTGGGGGACCCGGTCCCGGGTTGCGTGGGTGACGGGGCGCTCGAGGCAGTCCCGGACCCGGGCGATGCGGGCATGTATGACTGGTATTCGGGCAGCGTGGAATCGAGGACCGGAAGCTGCACCTCGGCCGACGTGCCCGTGGAGTCCTCACTCACCCGGACCGTGACCAGGGTCCCGGGGGATCCCGTGGTGGGGTCCAGCATCATGGCCGGAGGTTGGGCCAGGGATGTTTCACCGTTGGCCTTGACCGGAATCGATACCGTCGACCCGGAAGCGCCCGAAATGGTGACAACCGCGTCCGTGGCGGACGTGTTGAATACGGTGCCCATGATCCGTCCGGGCTGGTCCGCTCCGTAGGAGAGGATGAGCATGTCCGCCAGCTTTATCGGACCGACCACGGTGTTGATCCCGTTGGTTGCCGGCGTGATCTTCGTGGTTTCCGCGGGATTGTCGGAGGAGCAGCCGGTTCCGGTCAGCAGCAGCACCCCCAGCGTGAGGGCGGCGATCGCAGATCTGATTCCTGCCAGCAGGGTGGTGGGTGCCACGGCCGGCTCCTCTCGGCAGAAGCTGTCCGGTCACCTCCGATTATCGTCCCGGGCGGCGGCAAAATCGACCCGCCGTCGCTCCCGATGACCGCCCAGCAGGCGGCGCCCGACGACGGCGCCGAACTTTTCGACTGATTTGCGGATCGAACTGCCCATAATTTCCGCAAATGGGGGATTATGGAGTCATGCCGAAAATCCGCATCTCCGAAGCAGCACGTTTTCTCGGGGTCAGTGACGACACCGTCCGGCGCTGGACCGAGAACGGGATCCTGACCCCGGTGAAGGATGACTCCGGCCGCCTGGCCGTGGACGGCTTGGAACTTGCCCACCTCGCCCGCGACCAGGCCCAGCTTCCCGACGACCCCACCAAGGTGGGCCGCTCCGCCCGCAACCGGTTCGTCGGCCTGGTCACGGGCATCACCGCGGACAAAGTCATGGCACAGGTCGAGCTGCAGTGCGGGCCCTTCCGCGTCGTGTCCCTGATGAGCAGCGAAGCCGTCCGTGAACTGGGCCTGGAGCTTGGATCCGTGGCGACAGCGGTGGTCAAAGCCACCAACGTCATCATCGAAACGCCCCACGGAAAGAGCATCATATGAGGATCGCCAGCAAGCACGTCACCGCTATGCTGGTGGCCGGCGTCCTGGCCGCGGGCCTGGCCGGCTGCGCCGCCGGCACGTCCGGGGCAGGCTCCACCTCCAGCGCCGGGGCCAGCGGGACCCCCAGGCTGTCCGGAGCGATCACCGTCTTCGCCGCGGCCTCGCTGAAATCGACCTTCGCCAAGCTGGCCAGCGACTTCGAGGCGAAGAACCCGGGCACCAAAATCACGCTGAACTTTGCCGGTTCCTCGGACCTGGTCACGCAGATCACCCAGGGCGCCCCGGCCGACGTCTTTGCCTCGGCCGACACCAGGAACATGGCCAAGCTGGCCGATGCGAAGCTGATCGACGGCGCCCCGGCCGATTTCGCCACGAACGTCCTGGAGATCGCGGTTCCGCCGTCCAACCCGGCGTCGATCAGCTCCTTCGCCGACCTCGGCAAACCGGGCGTGGAGGTGGTGGTCTGCGCACCTCAGGTTCCCTGCGGTGCCGCGACCGAGACCGTCGAAAAGGCGGCGGGCACCACCCTGGCGCCGGTCAGCGAGGAATCGTCCGTCACGGATGTCCTGGGCAAGGTCACCTCGGGTGAGGCCGACGCCGGTCTGGTCTATGTCACGGACGTCAAGACCGCCGGAGACAAGGTCAAAGGCATCCCCTTCGCCGAGTCGGACCAGGCCGTGAACACGTACCCGATCGCCACCGTCGGCACGAGCAAGAACAAGGAGCTCGCCCAGGCTTTCATCGCCATCGTCACCGGCAGCGAGGGCAAGAAGGTCCTGAGCGACGCCGGATTCGGCACCCCGTAAACGGCATGCACAGACGCAGCGGCACGGGGTATTCCGGCATCCCGGCATGGATTTACGCCATCGCGGCGGCGGGGGCACTCTTCGTCCTGCTGCCCCTGGTGGCGATGGTGGCCAGGGTCAACTGGTCCCAGTTCATCCCGCTGGTCACCTCCGAATCCTCACTGACCGCCCTGGGCCTGAGCCTGCGGACCTCCGCGGCGAGCACGGCCGCCTGCATCGTCCTTGGCGTGCCGCTGGCACTCATCCTGGCCCGGAGCCCGTTCCCGGGCCAGCGCCTGCTCCGGGCCTTCGTCCTGCTGCCACTGGTCCTGCCTCCCGTGGTGGGAGGCATCGCCCTGCTCTACACCTTCGGCCGCCAAGGACTCCTGGGCAAAAGCCTGGAGCTGGCCGGAATCCAGATCGCCTTCTCCACCACCGCCGTCGTCCTCGCGCAGACGTACGTTGCGCTGCCGTTCCTGGTGGTCAGCCTCGAAGGCGCCCTGCGCACCGCCGGCAACAAGTACGAGGCGGTCGCCGCGACCCTCGGGGCCCGCCCGGGCACCGTGCTGCGCCGGGTGACCATCCCGCTGGTGCTGCCCGGGTTGGCCTCCGGCGCCGTCCTGTCCTTCGCCCGCAGCCTGGGCGAATTCGGCGCCACCCTGACCTTCGCCGGCAGCCTGCAGGGCGTCACCCGCACCCTCCCGCTGGAGATCTATTTGCAGCGCGAAACCGACGCCGACGCCGCCGTCGCCCTCTCCCTCCTGCTGGTCGCCGTGGCGGTGGCCGTCGTCGGGCTCTCCTACCGGCGCCCGCGCCTTGGCGTGGCACCGGAAGGGGCGGTCCGGTGACCTTTCAGCTGGACGCAACCCTGGCCGCACGGCGTTTCGAGGTCTCCCTCAGACTCGGCCCGGCCGAGACAATCGCCGTCCTCGGGCCCAACGGGGCCGGCAAATCGACGCTGCTCTCGATCATTTCGGGCCTGCTGCGCCCCGACGCCGGCAAGGCCACGATCGGCGAAAAGGTCCTTTTCGACCTGGGCGCGGACACCAACATCTGGCGCGCCCCGCACACCCGGGGCACGGCGCTGCTGGCCCAGGAAGCCCTCCTGTTTCCACACCTCAGCGCACTGGACAACGTCGCGTTCGGGCCGCGCAGCGCCGGCGCCTCCAGCGCCGCGGCCCGCGACACGGCCATGCACTGGCTCACCGAAGTCGACGCCGACTCCCTCGCCTCGCGGCGCCCCGGACAGCTCTCCGGCGGACAGGCCCAGCGTGTGGCCGTGGCCCGCGCCCTCGCCGCCGACCCAGCCCTGCTGCTCCTCGACGAGCCCATGGCCGCGCTCGACATCCATGCCGCCCCACTGCTCCGCCGGCTCCTCAAACGCGTCCTCGCCGGCCGCCGCGCCATCATCATCACCCACGACATCCTCGACGCCCTCATGCTGGCCGACAGGGTGATCGTCCTCGAGGACGGCCGGATCACGGAACAAGGCCCCACCCGCGAAGTCCTCGAAAAACCGCGCAGCCGGTTCGCCGCCGGCCTGGCCGGGCTGAACCTGGTGGCCGGCACCGTCAGCGACGCCGGCGTGACCACCGCCCAGGGGATGGTCGTCGCGGGCCAGCGGGACGGCACCATCGAGCCCGGGCAGGACGGCGTAGCGGTCTTTCCGCCCTCCGCGGTATCGGTGTTCCTCACCGAAGAGCACGGCAGCCCGCGAAACTCATTCCAGGTGATCATCACGGACCTGGAGCCGCACGGCGATCAGATCCGGGTCCGTGCAGGACGGCTCTCCGCCGACATCACCCCGGCCGCGTCAGCCGACCTCGGCCTTACCCCCGGAATGAGCGTCTACTTCGTCATCAAGGCCGCCGCCATCGCGATCTACCCGGCCTAGGGAGCTTCCGGACGTTCCGATCGGCGGAGTAGTCTCGGTGCCGGGTGCTGCCGGCGCCGAGCGATTTTAGAGCCGATTCTGAGAGAAGGGAAGGCCATGCCCGGACAGTATGTGGCGACATCGACCATCACCATCGAGGCGCCCGCGAGCCGCGTATGGTCCGTGATCACCGATCCCGGCGCCGCCAGGGAGTTCATGTTCGGCACCGAACTCGTGACCGACTGGACGGTGGGCGGAACCATCCTGTGGCGGGGCACCTGGGACGGCAAGGAGTACGAGGACAGGGGCAGCATCCTTGAGTTTGAGCCCGGTCGGCGGCTGGTCGTTACGCACTTCAGTCCGCTGAGCGGCCAGGAGGATGCGCCCGAGAACTACCACACGCTCACCTGGACGCTCGAGGACCGGGCCGGCGCCACGCAACTGACGCTCGCCCAGGACAACAACGCCAGTGCCGAGGAAGCCGACCACTCCAAGGGCATGTGGGACAGCCTGGTAAAGAGCGTGAAAGGAATCGCGGAGCGGGAAGAGCCAGGGCGCGATTAGGCCGTACGGCGGCAGAGTGCCTACAGCAGGCTTGCCGCGATGTCCCTCCCGATCCTCTGCAGCAGGGCGGCGGAAAGTCCGGGGTCTTTGGAGGAGTCCTGGTCGGTGTACTCGGCCAGGGTGTAGACCCGGGTGAGCGCCAGTTCGGACCACCGTTCCCGGGGGAGGAGGGAACGGCCGGCCACCGCGATGATCGGGCGGGTTCCGGACCTCCGGGCGACGGCGGCGGGAAGTTTTCCGGCGAGGGTCTGTTCGTCGATGCTGCCTTCGCCGGTGATGACGACGTCGCAGCTGTCCCTGCGGTTGTTGAAATCGAGCAGGTCCAGGAAGTAGTCGGCGCCCGAGACCTGCTTTGCGCCCAGCAGCAGGCAGGCGAAGCCGATCCCGCCGGCGCTTCCGGCACCCTCGCGCCGCGCAAGTGCGGCCGCATCCTCGAACCCGGCGTCCGTCATCTTGGCGACGAGGTGCTCCAGCCCGTGCTCGAGTGCCGCAATGTCCTGGGGTCCGGCGCCCTTTTGGGGTCCGAAGACCGCCGGCGCGCCGTCGGCCCCGAGCAGCGGATTGTGGACATCGCTGGCGACCACGAGCTCCGTCCCGTCCAGTTCCGGGAACCTGGTCCGGCGGATGGTGTGGATCTGCGCCAGGGACTGTCCGCTGCCGTAGAGCTGCCGGCCATCGGCGTCGTGGAAGCTGTAGCCCAGGGCGGTGAGCATTCCCATGCCGCCGTCGGTGCTGGCACTTCCGCCCAGCGCCAGCACGATCCTGGCCGGGTTCAGGCTGAGGGCCAACAGGACCGCCTCCCCAAAGCCCCGGCTGGAGGACACCAAGGGTTCCAGCTGGCCCTCCGGCAGGAGCGCCAGGCCGCAGGTGTTGGCGACCTCGACGACGGCGGTGGTGCCGTCGTACGCGATGCCGGCCCGGACGGGCTGGCCGGTGGGCCCGGTGACGGTGTGGCGGTGCCGGGTGAAGCCGGCGGCGACGGCGGCATCCACACTGCCGTCCCCGCCGTCGGCCAGCGGAAGCAGCTCGCAGTGGACCGCGGCGGCCCCGCCGGTGGAGCCTGCTCCGGCGCGGAGCCCTGCGGCCAGGGCATCGGCCACCTCGCCGGCCGTGAGGCTGCCTTTGAACTTGTCCGGCGCAATGAGGGTCCGCACGGTTTTCGGGGCGGTGGTGTTGAACATGTCAGATGGTTTCCGAGTAGGCGGGGCGGCGGTTGTCCTGGGCCGTCGGGGCGTCCTCGGCGGGTTCCGCGTGCCCCGGGTGGCTGTCCATGGACGGGTGGCCGTGGTCGGTGAGGTCAGCAGCGATATCCGTGAACTCGTCCAGTGGGGTCGGGTCCTCGCTGGGCAGGGGCTCAACAGCTTCGCCGTTGAAGACGCGGCGGACGCGGTCCGCGTCCAGGGTGTGGTCCCACCAGGCGATGAACAAGGTGGCGACGGCGTTGCCGGTGAAGTTCACCAGGGCCCGGCACTCGGACATGAACTTATCGATGCCGAAGATGAGCATGATGCCGGCGGCCGGGATGGTGCCGAGCGTGGCCAGGGTGGCGGTCAGGGCGATGAAGCCGCCGCCCGCGACGCCCGCGGCGCCCTTGGAGGTGAGCAGCATGACCGCGATGAGGCCCAGCTGCTGGCCGATGGTCAGGTTCGTGTTGGTGGCCTGGGCGATGTAGACGGCTGCCAGGGACAGATAGATGGCGGCTCCGTCGAGGTTGAAGCTGTAGCCGGTGGGGACCACGAGCCCGACCGTTTCCTTCTTCACACCGGCGTGCTCGAGCTTGCGCATCAGGCCCGGCAGGGCCGGTTCGGCAGTGGAGGTGCCCAGGATGAGCAGGTATTCCTCCTTGAGGTGGCGGATCATTTTGAAGATGTTCAGCTTCAGGAAGGCCATGACGGATCCGAGGACCACGACGACGAACAGGATCGAGGTGGCGTAGAAGAGGGCGATCAGCCCGCCCATGCTGGAAAGGGAGGAGACGCCGTACTTGCCGACGGCGAAGGCCATCGCGCCGAACGCGCCCAGCGGGGCGGCCTTCATGATGAAGCCCAGGATTTTGAACATGACCCCGGTGAGGCGCTGGACGCCGTCGAGGACGGGCGCTCCGACCTTGCCCATGGCGTTCAGGGCGATGCCGAAGATCACGGCGATGAAGATGATCTGGAGGATGTCGCCTTCCACGAAGGGCGCGACGATGCTGGTGGGGATGATGTGGGTCAGGAACTGCCACCATTCCTGGTGCGCGCCGGCGTCGATGAGTTTGGCTGCGGAGTCCGTCGTCTTGATCGCGCTGGCGTCTGCGTTGACGCCGTCGCCGAGGCGGAAGATGTTGATGGCGACCAGGCCGAAGAGCAGGGCAAAGATCGTGCCGACCTGGAAATACGTCAGGGCCTTCAGTCCGGTCATGCCGACCTTTTTCAGATCGGCGACGCTGGCGATGCCGCCGACGATGGTCAGGAACACGATCGGGCCGATCAGCATTCTCATGGCGTTGACGAAGGTGGTGCCGATCGGCTCCATGGCGATGCCCGCGGCCGGGGCCAGCCAGCCCACCAGAATGCCGAGGACGATGCCGGTTAATACCCAGAAGTACAGCTGCCTGTACCAGCGTTTCTTGGGGGCAGGGATTTCCGTGCCCGCGGTGGTGATGTGTCCCATGATTCCTACCTCATTGTGGAATGTCTCTGGAGATGCTTTTAAGTGTGGGGTTTGCACGGGGCGGGTGCCAGTTGGGCGCAGCCGCCCCGTGCGGTGGTATAGCGTTCGACGGCGGCCGCGCGGCCGGCGTCGTCTGTTTCAGTGCCGTCGTCCGTCTTAGTGCGCCGCAGCGCTAGACGGTGGCCAGGGTGCGGGCGAGGGCCTCGATGATGGCGTCGGTGACGTCCGCGGTGGTGGCGTCGCCGCCGACGTCGCGGGTCAGGTGGCCGGTGCCGGTTGCCTCTTCGATGGCGGCCTCGATGCGGCGGGCTTCCTCGTGCAGACCGAAGTGGTCCAGCATCAGGGCTGCGCTGGCGATCGCGCCGATCGGGTTGCTGATGCCCTTGCCCGCGATGTCCGGGGCCGAGCCGTGGACCGGTTCGAACATGGACGGGAAGCGGCGCTCCGGGTTCAGGTTTGCGCTGGCGGCCAGGCCGAGGCTGCCGGCCAGGGCCGAGCCGAGGTCGGAGAGGATGTCGGCGTTGAGGTTGGAGGCGACGACGACGGAGAGGTCCTCGGGGTGCAGGATGAACTTGGCGCTCATCGCGTCGACCAGGACGCTCTCGGTGGCGACATCCGGGTAGTCCAGGGCAACACGCTGGAAGGTTTCGTCCCAGAGGACCATGCCGTACTGCTGGGCGTTGGACTTGGTGACCGACGAGACCTTCTTCACCGTGCGGGTCCGGGCGAGATCGAACGCGAAGCGCATGATGCGCTCGCAGCCCTTCTCGGTGAACAGCGCGGTCTGCAGGGCCACCTCGTTGCCGGGGCCACGGCCGCTGAGGTTGCGCCCGCCGAGGCCGGCGTACTCGCCTTCGCTGTTTTCGCGGACCACAATCCAGTCGAGCTCGGTGGTGTCGGCCTTGCGCAGCGGGGACTGGACGCCCGGGAGGAACTTCACCGGGCGGATGTTCGCCCATTGGTCAAAGTTCTGGGTGATCTTCAGGCGCAGGCCCCAGAGGCTGATGTGGTCCGGGACGTTTTCCCAGCCGACGGCGCCGAAGTAGATGGCGTCGAAGTCCTTGAGGGTGTCCAGTCCGTCGGGGTCCATCATCTGGCCGGTTTTGGCGTAGTACTCGCAGCCCCACGGGAACTCGGTCCATTCGAAGGCGAACTTGCCGCCGGAATTCTGTGCCAGGGCGTCCAGGACCCGGCGTCCGGCGGAGACGACTTCCTTGCCGACCCCGTCGGCGGGGATTGAAGCGATGCTGAATTTCTGGGTGGCGCTCATGTGCCTACCTCCTCATTGAGTGTGTTAGCAGCGTCACACTGCCTTCCTCTTCAAGTAGACGGGCCGGCACCACCTGCCGTCCAAGACCAAGATCCGATCCGCTAGATAGGTTCAGCCTATTGATGAGGCGCCCGGGGGAGGCGTGTCTGTCTTTCCTTGCGGTGGCGGGGCCGCGTGCAGCCGCGCCACCGCCAGGAAGGACCGGGCTGCGGGGGTCAGGTCGTCCCTCCGGCTGAGAACGGCAACATCCAGGTAGGACACGGGTTCGATCAGCAGCGTCCGCAGCCCTGATTTGTGCGCCAGGGGCGCCCACGACGACGGCATCACGGCGTGGCCGACCCCGGCCAGGACCAACGGCAGTATCGAGGTCCGGTGGGCGACCTCGACGACGATCTCGGCGTCGATCCCCCGTGCCAGGGCGTCGTCCACAAGCCACCGCATCAGCGAACCGCGCTGGCTCGCGACCAGACGGTGGCCGGCCAGCTCCTCGCGTTGGATGGTTGTTGCGGCGCCGAACGTATCGGACTGGGGATTGACGAGAAGGATCAGCGGCTGGCGATCGAGCTCCAGCACCTCAACGCCGGGAACCTTGATGGGCGTGGGGGATCCTGCCAGCCCGATCTCCGTGCTGCCGCTTCGGACAGACTCGATGACGTCCTCCGGAGTGAAGGCGGCGCTGACATTGAGCCTGACCAGGGGATGCGCCCGCGTGAAGGCGGCGATCATCGATGACAGCGGCTCGATCCCGGGCGAGGGCATCGTGACGATGTCCAGCCGTCCGCTGCGCAGCCCCCGCACCGACTGCACCGCAGACTGCGCCGCATCGAGGTTGCGCATCACGAGCCGGGCCGGCCCGATCAGCTCCTTGCCCGCCTCCGTGAGCACCGCCCGCCGCCCGATCCGGTGGAACAGCGGCACGCCCAGCTCCTTCTCGAGGGCGGCGATGGTTTGCGAGAGGGATGGCTGGGCGATGAGAAGGTGCTCCGCCGCCCGGCTGAACCCGTCGTGGTCAACAACAGCCAGAAAATACTTCAGCTTTCGGGTGTCCACGCTGGCTCCTTCACCGGTTGGGCGCTTGGCGGTTGCCGTGCGTCCGCCTGATCGATGAGTCCGAGCCTATTTCCTGCCGACGGTCCGGATGAGCATTTGTTCCACATCCGAGGCAAAGAACGCTATCGCCGCCCGCGCCGCCCGCGCCGGCCGCCGCCCGCCGTCGTCCGCGCCGGATCACGCAACCCGGCGCTACGGCAGCCGGGACGGGCGCAGCAGCGTGGGGACGCCGGCCTGTCCGGGGTCGAGCGGCACGGGGCTGACCAGCACGGCCGGCCCGCGGCTCAGGAGGCCGGTCGAAAGGGGCTGGCAGCGCACGCCTCCCCGGCCGCGCATGGCGGCGTGCGCGCCCGGGGCAAGCATCCGGTCCATCCAGGCACAGGGGTGGGCTGGCCGTCCGGCCCGGATCCGGACCACGTCCCCCCTCGATTCGAGCGCGAACTCTTCGCCGAGCAGGGGAGCGAGGTGGGCGCCCCGGAGGACCACATTCCGCCGGGTCGGGAGCGGGTCAAAGGGTCCGGTTCCCAGCTCCTCGGCCATCGCCTCGAGGGCCTCGATCGAGAGGAGGGTGACGGCGGCGTCCATGTGCGCGGCCTTGCCGAAGAACCGGTCGCCGACGATGCCCTTGCCGGCCACGAGTTCGACTTGTTCCGCGTCCGTCGTGGGGACCTGCGCCGCACCATCGCGGGCGCGGCCGAAGTAGGCGTGCGCCGGCGAGACGAGGAGGTGCAGGATCTCGACGTCGTACCTGTAGCTTGCCGTCATGCCCTAAAACTATCCTCCCATCGTGGCGTTGGGGCGCGTCGATGGTCCCGGGTACGGCGGCCGCGTGCATGTGTGCCGGCTGTGGCGCGCGAAGTCGCCGGAAACCCTCGGGCTCGCCGGAACCTTGCGGCTACCTCGCAGGCTTCCGGCGAACCCGGCGGGGCCTTACGCCTAGTGCCGCGGCGTCAGCCATGCCGGCTCAGGGTACGAGCACGATCTTCCCTTTCGCCGCGGTGCTTTCCAGCAGCTCATGGGCGCGACGAACGTCGGAAATTGGCAGGCGCTCGGCGACCACCGGGTGAATCTGGCCGCGGCGAAGCATCTCGAGCAGGGCGAAGAAGTCTGCCCTGAACCAGTCCTGGTGATGGATGCGCAACTTCTGGATCCGGTAGGACAGCACTTTTCGGCGGGGTGACAGCCAGCCCCAGAGCGCGACGCTCCCCGTTGCCGCGTACCAGGCGATCACGCCCGGCCAGTTCTTGCGCCCCTGCGCGATCGTGGCGTAGCGGCCAAACACAACGAGCCGACCGCCGGGCCGCAGTGCGCGGAAGGAGCGCAGCGACAACGGCCCACCGATCCCGTCGAGGGCAATGTCGACGCCGTCGCCGGTGAGCCCGCGCACTCGGGCCAGGAAATCCTCGTTCTGATAGTCGATCGCCACCGCGCCCAGCCGCGCCACTGCGGCGCGGTCCGCGCCGGCGGCGGTCCCGTAGAGGCGGAGGCGGGCCAGTGTTCCGAGCTCGAGGATAGCGGTGCCCACCCTGCCGGCCGCGCCGTGAACCAGAACGCTCTCCCCGGGCTTCGCCTGGGCCGTCCGGTGCAGCAGCTGGTAAGCGGTCATATAGGGGAAGACGAGGCTCACGACCTCGGCCGGGTCGAGGTCCTCAGGCACCTCCACCGCGTATGCCTCCGGTACGCAGACGAGTTCGGCGTTGGCGCCCCACACCGTCAGCGCGCCGATCCGGTCTCCGACCCGTACCCGCGAGCAACCGGGCCCGATCTCATCGACGATGCCGACGAACTCGTAGCCGGGCGTGAAGGGCGGCTTCGGTCCGCCGAGGTAGGTGCCGGCGCGCAACTGTGCGTCGGTGAAAGAGACCCCCGAGGCCAGGACCCTGACGCGGACTTCGCCCGGGCCGGGCCGGGGATCCTCGACCTCCACCACCTGCAGGACCTCGGGGCCGCCGAAGCGGTCGATCACCACACGCTTCATGGGCTCACTCTACGCTCGGCACCCGCTCCGCACACCGGTCTCTTGGCGCCCGGCGCCGGGTCTCGTCTGGGCCGTTTCCCGACCTATTGACACCCCCGAACCGCCGGACTATTCTACAACCAAATGGTTGTAGATCAGCTCCGAGCCCAGCTCAACGACGAAGAACTCGACCGCCTGTTCCAGGCGTTCGCCGACACGACCCGCCGGGATATCGTGCGCCGGGTGACGGTGGGCGAGTACTCGGTCTCCGGGCTCGCTGCCTTCTATGCCATGAGTTTCGCGGCCGTCCAGAAGCATGTGGCGGTCCTGGAACGCGCTTCCCTTGTCTCCAAGGAAAAGCGGGGGAGGGAGCAGATTGTGCGGGCCAACCACGATGGGCTGCAGCGGGCCCGCCGGCTGCTCGACGAGTACGAGGTCATCTGGCGGCAGCGGGCGGAGCGGATCGCAGACCTGCTCGCCGAAACGGCCGCCCCCGAATCAGGCAACACAAACCAGCAAGGCAACACGCAAGGCAGGAACCAGCAAGCTGAAGGTTAGGAAGGGTTCGTCATGACGGTTATCAGTTCAGTCAAGAATCTCGAGGCGCTGAGCCTCACCGTGGTCGCCGAGTTCGACGCCGGCGTGGAGCGAGTCTGGCAAGTCTGGGAGGACCCGCGCCAGCTCGAGCGCTGGTGGGGCCCGCCCACCTGGCCGGCCACCTTCGAGAAGCACGAGTTCGTCCCGGGCGGCGAGGCCAGCTACTACATGACGGGACCCGAGGGGGAGAAGGCCCGCGGCTGGTGGCGGTTCGTGACCATCAACGCCCCGCACCGCCTGGAGTTCGATGACGGCTTCGCGGACGACAACGGCGACCCCGTGGCCGACATGGGCACCATTCACGGTGTTGTGACGCTGGAGCCAATCGGCGGCCGCACCCGAATGACCATCCTGTCCACCTTCGAGGCCGAGGAACAGATGGAGCAGATCGTCGCCATGGGCATGGAAGAAGGCATGAAGGGGGCACTCGGCCAGGTCGACGCGATCCTCGCCGAGTCCGTCAACGCCTGACCTGCAACGCAAGACGACGGCGGCGGGAATCTGCCGCCGTCGTCCTTTGGCCCTATTCAGCCCGCCGCGTGCGGCGTTAGGATGCCATGTGACTTTCACCCACGGTTACGCGGCCAACAGCGACCTCCGGATGTACTACGAGGTCCATGGTCACCCGCGGGTCGGCGAGCCTCCGCTGTTGCTGATTCCTGGCGGAGGCTCGAGCATCGAGACCAACTTCGCCGGCCTCATCCCCGCGCTGCTGGCCGAGAGCCTGCAGGTGATCGCCGTCGAAGAGGAAGGCCACGGCCGGACCGCGGCTACCGGCCGGCCGCTCACCGCCGAAAACTCGGCCGGGGACGTCAAAGCCGTGCTCGATGAGCTCAACGTGGACTCCGTGGATGTGCTCGGGTTCAGCGCCGGGGGCCACACTGCGCTTGCGCTGGCCATGAGGCATCCGTCCATGGTGCGTTGCCTGATTGCCGCCTCAACCTTCGTCAGCCGCGACGCTGTAGGCGACGAGTTCTGGGAGGGGATGGAGAAGGCAACCCTCGATGAGATGCCGGAGGCGTACCGGTCCGCGGACCGCCGGCTCAATCCGGAGCCCGGACACCTCGAGCGGATGTTCGAACTCGACCGCCAGCGGATCATGACCTTCCCCGGCTGGCCGGACGAGGATCTGCGCCGCATCACGGCCCGCACCCTGGTGCTGAGCGCCGACCGCGACGTCGTCAGCGCTGAACACGCCGTGCGGATGTCACGGGTCATTCCCGGGGCGCGCCTGATGATCGTGCCCGGCAGCCACGGCGACTACCTCGGCGAGCTGGCCGCCAGCGGGGGCGACCTGCGGGCCATGCGGACCACTCTCCCGTACCTGCTGCGGTTCCTGGAGGAGTAGCCGACAGCTAGGACGGTGCCGGCGCGGAGGTCCAGTGCTGCCGGTGCAGCCGCTCGAAGCCGTCCAGGAGCAGATCGAGGGCGAACTCGAACTCGAACTGGTCATCGCATCCCTGTCCCACCACGGAGTCCTGGTGCGCGGAGGCGGTGGCGACCTTCAGGATGTTCGGATACCGCTCGGCCATCTCCTGGAACATGGCCGCCTGGGCCTCCGGCGGAAGGGCGGCCAGTCCCGCGGCGTTCCCGTCGGCGGAGTCGTCGAACAGTTCCTGGGTGAACCCCCACATGCGGCTGCCGAGGGCGTGCATGACGTGATGGGTCAGGTCCACGGAGAAACCTCCGGCCAGGAACATGCCGATGAACGAGTCCATATAGCCAAGGACCGCGGGCGTTTTGTTCGTGCGCGATTCCAGCACTTGCCGTGCCCACGGATGCCGCAGCAGTGCCCCCCGCGCCGAGAGCACCCTCAGGCGCACGGCGTCCTTCCAGCCGGCGTCGCGGACGGGAGGATCGATCTCGCTGACAAGGGCGTCCACCATGCCGTCGAGGAGTTCCTCCTTGTTGGCCACGTGCTTGTAGAGCGCCATCGGCACGACGCCGAGTTCCTGCGCCAGCCGGCGCATGCTCAGCGCCTCGATCCCCACGTGATCGGCCAGCTGGACGGCGGCAGCCAGGACGCGGTCCCGGCTCAACGGGATCCGGCGCGTTCGCTCCGCTTGCTGGGTCATCCGGCCACCTTTCCCTAACGGTTCCCCATTGACAAGTGTACGCCGTACACCTAACGTTGCCGCATCAGGTGTACGCCGTACACCCCGGCCCATGTACCACCGCCTCCAGCCATCCCAGCCAAGGACCACGCCGTGACAACACACGCCAGCACCGCCCCCGTCCCCCGTGTCCGCCGCCGCCCCCAGTGGCCGGTGCCCGCCGGATTGATCCTTCTCAGCCTCATCCCGGTGATCGCGGGCGCGGCGCGGCTGACGGAACTGACCGGCGGTGCCGCCATCACCGCCCAGAACGCCCGGTTCTTCGCCTCGCCGGTGCCCGTGGTGACGCACATCCTCAGTGTCACCACCTACAGCCTGCTCGGGGCGTTCCAGTTCCTCCCCTCGCTGCGGGGCCGCCGCGGCTGGCACCGCATCGCCGGCCGCATCCTCGCGCCCGCGGGCCTGCTGGCCGCCCTGTCCGGCCTGTGGATGGCAGTCTTCTATCCGCTGCCGCCCGGGGACGGCCCGGCGCTGTTGGTGCTGCGGCTGGTCTTCGGCTCGGCCATGGCGGCGAGCATTGTCCTGGGAGTCGTGGCGGTGGTGCGCCGGGACTTTGTACGGCACGGCGCGTGGATGACCCGTGGCTACGCGATCGGCGTCGCCGCGGGAACGCAGGCGCTAACGGGGCTGCCGTGGATCCTGCTAGTGGGCCCGCCTGACGAACCGACCCGGGCGGTGCTCCTGGGGGCAGCCTGGGTGATCAACGTTGCGGTGGCCGAGTACGTCATCCACCGGCGCGCCAGGCGGACCGTGCGGGTGCCCGCCGTCGCCGTCCCCGGGCCCGCCGCCGTCGTCGAAGTCGCCGGAAGCGTGCCGGATCGCCGTACTGTTCCGGCGAAGCGGGCAGCTTCCGGCGAGGTGGAGTCCGGGCGGCTAGACTCACGCGCATGACGATTGTGGATGATCAGGGCCGCCCGGAGCCTCCCCTTGCCGCCGACGAAACCGCGACCCTCCTGGGATTCCTGGACTATCAGCGGGCCACGCTGGCGTGGAAATGCGCCGGACTGGACGCGGCCGGGCTTCGTGGCCACCACCGCCGCCTCATCGATGACCCTGGGCGGGCTCCTGAAGCACATGGCCTATGTGGAGAGCGAATGGTTCTCCCGGTCCCTGCACGCCCGGGACCGCGAGGCCCCGTTCGCCGCCGTGGATTGGAAGGCCGACCCGGACTGGGAGTGGCATTCCGCCGCCGGGGACACCCCGGACCAGCTGCGCACCCTGTGGCAGGACGCCGTGGACCGGTCCCGGGCCAGCGTCGCGGAGGCCCTGGCCACCGGTGGCCTGGACCAATTGGCCCGACGCCCGTGGCCGGACGGTTCGGCACCGAGCCTGCGCTGGATCCTGTGCCACATGATCGAGGAGTATGCCCGGCACAACGGCCACGCCGACCTCCTCCGCGAGGCCGTGGACGGCGAAACGGGGGAGTAGGCGGCAGGCGGGTCGACGCTTCCACCCGTTGCGCTATCAGTCCTGGCGGTTATCAACGCCGAATGACGACCAGGACTGATCGCGCAACGAGGTTGGGCAGGGCGGATTAGTAGGCCTTGACTCGCTGTTCGACGACGAGGTGGACCAGGGCGAACACACGGTCCCGGTCGATGGCGGCCAACGCAGCCTCGAGGGCGGCCGGCACGTCCTTGTCCTCGGTGACTGTGATGCCGAAACCGCCGAACGCCCGGGCCATCATGCCGAAGTCGGGGTTCTTCAGCTGCGTCCCCGATACCCGGGACGGGTAGTGGCGTTCCTGGTGGGTGCGGATGGTGCCGTATTCCTGGTTGTCCATCACGATGATCAGCGGCGTGGCTCCGTACTGGGCGGCCGTGGCGAGCTCCTGGCCGTTCATCAGGAATTCCCCGTCGCCGGCGATGGTGACCACCCGGCGCTCGGGGTTGGCCAGCGAGGCGGCGATCGCCGAGGGCACCGAGTACCCCATGGAACCGTTCCGGGCGCTGATCATCGAGGCGTAGCGCCGGGTGGGGAAGTAGCGGTGCGCCCAGTTGGTGTGCTCGCCCGCCCCGAATGTCACGAGGGCATCCTCCGGCAGCAGGGGGACGAGGTTCGCCATCAGGGTGTCCATCTTCGCGGGCCCCTCGCCGGGGGTCGACGGCGGCAGGCTGGCGAAGGAGCGCTGCTCGGCGCGCATTCGGGCCGTCCACGCCTTCCACTGCTGACTGACGGGCAGGTCGATGTTGACCAGATCCCGGACGAAGGCGTCCGGCTTGGCCAGGATCTGGCGGGAGACCGGACCGGAGCGGCCGCGCAGCGAGGGATCGATGGTGACGAGGAAGTTGTTCTTGTTCCAGTCCTGCCGGCAGACAAAGCCGTCCGTGATCACGTCCCCGGGGATTGTCCCGACAAAGACGAGCAGGTCGGTTTCCTCCAGGAGGTCATAGGTGGGGCGGGGCCGGCCGTAGCCGATCGGCCCCACATAGCTGGGGGAGTCGAAGGAGACGGTTCCCTGCGTGCGCCACTCCGCCGCGGCCGGGATGTGGTGCTTTTCGAGCCAGCCGGTCAGCTCCGAGGCCGCTTCCTGGGTCCAGTCGTTGCCGCCGGTGACAAAGAGCGGCTTCTTGGACTGGGCCAGGGCCTCGGCCAGGGCACCGGCATCGGTGCTGCTCATGCCGCCCGCGGCCACCGGGATGGCCGGGTGCAGGGCCGGATCAATGGGGACCCGGATGATGTCCTCCGGCAGGCCGACCACCACGGGGCCGGGACGGCCGCTCATGGCCGCGAACATTGCCTCCGCGACGATTTCGGAGGCCCGCTCGGGGTGGTCGAGGACCATCACGCGTTTGGCGCCCGTGTCGAACCACGCCTTGATGTCGAACTCCTGGAACGCCTCGCGGTCCCGGTGCGCGAACGGAATCAGTCCGACGAAGAGCAGCATCGGGGTGGAGTCCTGCCACGCGGTGTGCAGGCCCACGTGGGCGTTCGCCGCCCCGGGGCCGCGGGTGACCATGGCGACGCCGGGGCGCTGGTTCATCTTGCCGTCGGCCTCGGCCATGTAGGCGGCGCCGCCCTCATGGCGGCAGACCACGGTCTCGATCTCAGAGTCGTGCAGCCCGTCGAGCACGTCCAGGAAGCTTTCCCCCGGGACAACAAAGGTGCGTTCGACCCCGTGCGCCACGAGAGAATCAACAATTACGTGGCCGGCGGACTTGAGCGTCTTGCCCGGGTGGAGGAGGTCGCCGTCGGAGGGCTTCGTGTCAGTTACGGTCATGGTTGCTGTGAACTCCGTTGTCATCACTACTGGTTTTCTGGCTTGTTGGGATGGGACAGTTCCGCCGGGCACGGCGGGAGGGTGGCGGATTGCTAGTCGGTTTCAGGCCCGGTACAGAAGAAGCAGCCGTCTTCGCAACTGTCGTTCGACGCCGGCGGGTTGCCTTCGTTTGCGGCTGGCGGGTGGCGCTCCTGCAGAGTGCCGGGGCGGCCGTGACTCAGCGGGTTTTGTGGCTTCATGGAGGCTTTCAGGTTGTATGTCGGGCTGGGGGACGGGTCGGCGCCCGAATGTTCGATGAGCGAGGTTCGATTAGTGGATTGGGGTTCGGTTGGCCAGCACGGGCGCGGCGCCCGTGAAACCGTCGCGGGTTTCGGCGATGTCGTGGATCTGTTTCCGGCAGGCGTACCAGCCGCCTACCATCAGCGCGCAGGCTACCAGGGTCACCAGCAGCGTGAGCGGGGAGTCGATGAAGACCATGACGAGCACGCCGAGCAGGAACACCAGGGAGAGGTACCCGGTGTAGGGGGCGCCGAACATCCGGAAAGAGGGGCGCTCGAGCCAGCCTCTGTCTGCCCACCGTTTGAGCTGGATCTGGCAGAGCACGATGGTCGCCCAGGTGACGACGATGCCTACGGAGGCGACGTTCAGGACGATCTCGAATGCCTGGCCGGGGACGAGGTAGTTCAGCGGGACCCCGAGGAGGGAGACGCCGGCGGTGATGGCGATGCCGCCGTAGGGGACGCCGGCCTTGTTCATCCGCTGGGCGAACTTCGGGGCCGATCCGGCCACCGACATGGAGCGCAGGATGCGGCCGGTGGAGTACAGGCCGGCGTTCAGAGAGGACAGGGCGGCCGTGAGGACCACGAGGTTCATGATGACGTCCACGCCCTGGATGCCGATGGATCCGAAGAACGTCACAAACGGGCTGACGCCTTTTTCGTACGAGGTGTAAGGCAGCAGCAGGGCGAGCAGAATGACCGAGCCGACGTAGAAGACGGCGATGCGGAAAACTACGGAGTTGATGGCCTTGGGCATGATCCTTTCGGGGTTTTCGGTTTCGCCGGCGGCGGTGCCGATCAGTTCGATCGAGGCGTAGGCGAACAGCACGCCCTGCATGAGGATGATCATGGGCAGCAGGCCGTTGGGGAAGATGCCGCCGTTGTCGGAGATGAGGCTGAAGCCGACTTCCTGGCCGTCCACGGGGGTGCCGAACATGACGAAGTAGGCGCCGACCAGCAGGAACGCGACAAGGGCTGCGACTTTGATGAGGGCGAACCAGAACTCGAGTTCGCCGAACACCTTGACGGAGGCGAGGTTGAGGCAGAGGACCACGATGAGGGCGATCAGCGCCCACGCCCACTGCGGTACGGCCCCCATCCAGGGGATGTATTTGCCGAAGAAGTTCATGTAGAGGGCCGCGGCGGTGATGTCCACGACGGTGGTGGTGGCCCAGTTGATCCAATAGAACCAGCCGGAGATGAATGCGGCCTTCTCTCCGTAGAATTCGCGGGCGTAGGACACGAACGATCCGGACGAGGGCCGGTGCAGCACCAGTTCTCCCAGGGCGCGCAGGATGAGAAACGCGAAGAAGCCGCAGACGGCGTAGGCGATGACCAGCGAGGGGCCGGCCGCGTTGAGCCGGCCGCCGGCGCCCAGGAACAGGCCGGTTCCGATGGCGCCGCCGATGGCGATCATCTGGATCTGCCGGGGCTTCAGGCTTTTGTGGTAGCCCGAGTCCTCCGCGTGGATCGTGGCATCCGAAGCGTGGGCGTGGCCTCCATCGGCCTGGTACAAACCAACCTCGTCATTGGGGTTGTTGGACATGGGTGTTCCTTTCGATCTGTCAGAGATCTAAATGGGGTATTGGAGGGAGATTGTGGGGACAGCCAGGCGTCAGATCAGAAGATCGACCACCCTGTCCGGTCGGACAAGTCAGCGAGAGCCGCCGTGCCTGCCAGGGAATTTCCTTTGGAATCCAGCCGCGGGCTCCAGACGCAGATGACGCACTCGCCGGGGACGACGGCCAGGATTCCGCCGCCCACACCGCTTTTCCCTGGAAGTCCCACGCGGTAGGCAAACTCGCCGGCTGCGTCATACATGCCGCAGGTCAGCATGATGGAGCCAATGCGCTTGGCCTCGCTCCTGGAGATCACCGCGCCTTGCGTTCCGCGACCATCCTGCGCGAGGAAAAGGCCCGCCTTGGCCACCTCCACGCAGGTCATCATGATTGAGCATTGTCTGACGTAGTTCTCGACCACTGCCTGTGCGGGCCGCCGCAGGTTGCCGAATTCCTTCAGGAAGTGAGCGAGGGCCAGGTTACGGCTGCTGCTGGCGAGTTCACTCCTTGCGGCTATCTCGTCGATGAACGGGCCCGGTTGACCTACCTGGCCGGTGAGGAAGCGCAGGACCTGAGCGGCGGCGTCGGGAGATCTTTCCATCAGGTGGTCGGTGACCACCAGGGCGCCCGAATTGATGAAGGGGTTCCGTGGGATTCCGTGCTCGACTTCAAGCTGGACGAGCGAGTTGAAGGACGTCCCTGACGGCTCGCGAAGGACCCTGGACCACAACGCGCCGGAGTCGTCGGCGCTGAGCGCCATCGCCAGGGTGAAGACCTTGGAGATGCTCTGGATCGAGAACGGAAGATCGGCGTCGCCGGAACTGAACACGTCCCCGGAGGTCGTGGCAACCGCGATGCCGAAACGGTCGAACGGCGGGGACTGCAGGTGAGGAATGTTTGCGGGAACTGACCCCGCATCCGTCCGGGGCCGGTGGCTGCGGACAATGTCATCCAGTACCAGGCCAAGCGGGGGCGAATCGAGTGCTGTCATCATTTCTTGCCCAGGTGCTCCTTCTGCGTGCCGGCCCACTCCTGAACATGAAGCAGGGCGACCAATGAATCGCGGGGATTGCTGAAGGTCAGCCCGGTAACCCGGCTGACCTTGTTTATCCGGTAATAGACGGTGTTCTTATGCAGCTGCATGCGCTTCGCGCACTCGGCCACGTCCAGGGACGCGTCGAAGAATGCACGCAGGGTCTCGGCCAGTTCCGCATCATCGCGAAGGAGAGCCCAGAGGCTGCGGTGCCGGAACGCCGCCGTCGTGAAGTTCTCCACAGCGTCGTGGAAGAGGATCTCTGCCTCGAAGTCGTCCACGGTGGCCACCGGGGCTTCGCCGGACAGGCGCATACACCCCAGCAGCGCTTCGGATATTCCGGTCACGGAATGGATCGAGAGCAGATCGGGGACAACGGGTCCGACGGCGGCAAAGGGGCTGATGCCGAGGTGCTTGTTGGCATCTCTCACGATTGCCTGGGCCAGGCTCCGCAGCCCGGCCTCGGTGTTGGCGGATTGGAGCCCGGGAATGACCACGGCGGTGTCGCCGTGAAACTGTCCCACGATGGCTGACGGTTTGTAGGCGGCCGCGTGGATCGAGGCGAGGTTGGCCAGTTCCCCATGTTTGAGGGCGGCGTCGTCTTCCTGGGCTTCACGTGCCGACAGGCCAAGCAGGATCAGGGCCGCGGGACGGTCCGCGGGGATCTTCTCGCTGTGCGCGCTCGCCGCAGCCTCGGCAGGACCCGAAAGAAGGCGTGCAATCCGGTCCTCGCGCATGTGCACGGACTGCTGGTTGCGGTAGCGGATCAGTTCGGCGGAGGCCCGCGCGGCTGATCCGGTGAGGACGTAGTCGACGTCGTCACCGAAGCCGGCCCCGGTTTCCTGAAGCCAGATGTAGCCCATGATGCGGTTGCCGGCGAACAGGGTGATGGCGACGCGTTCCCGCAGGCCGTCCTGGGGCCGGGCGGCAACCCGTACCGGCAGGCGGGTCCGGTGCAGCTCGCGGTAGGCGCCAAGGTCCTTGAGCAGGAGTTCGTATTTGCGCGGACCGCGCCGGGCCAGGATGGAGGCCTTGCGGAGCTCGTCAATGGCATTGGAGACCGTGGAGTACGCCAGGACCTTGTTGGCGGCATCCTCGATCACCACGTGGCTGGAGGTCAGGCGGGCCGTGGTCTGGGCGATGGCGAAGAGGTCTTCTTCGAGAAGGGTCAGCACTTCGCGCTGGTAGCTGGGCGGCTGGATCCGGTCCTTGGCGATGGACAGCAGACGGTCCCAGTCCGCGGCCGGATCCACCAGCAGCAGGCCGGTTCCGGCGGCTCGCAGCAGCTCTTCGGCTTCCGCCAGTTCCCCGCGACTTCCCTTGACGGCGAGCACCAGGGGAGGGTTCTTCAGGAGGCGCCGCACTGCCGGCAACGCGGAGCGTCCGCGAACGCCGATCAGCAGGACGAATGCGGTCCCGCCGTCGGCGGTCTCGTCGTCGGCGTCGACGATCACAAATCGCTCGATCGCCGCATCCGTGCGGGACGGCCGGAGCATGAGGCTGGCGAAACCCAGCGGGAGATCCGCGAGGATGTGGTCCACCGTAGCTGCGGCCATGGGCTTCCTTCTGACATTGGCACCCTTCCCGGACGGCTTTGTCCGGACACCTCAGCCTATCCAGCTGCCATCATCGAAAGTATGGAAAAGTTCCTAAATTACGTGGCCCGTTTTAGGTCTGCGGACCAAGGCGAGGTCAGCGGGCCCACGGCGCCCCATCGATTGCTCCGTAAGTGCCGTAATCACTCCTCAAAAGGGCGTCTACGGAGCAATCGACGGGGTTTGAGGACCGGAAACGGACCGGTCATCATGGAGTGTTGGTGCGTCATTGCGGAACCCGACGTCCGCCGCACCGGCCGCCACTGGCGCTGACGCACACAGGAGAACACATGGACACGGCCCCGGAGCTGATCGACTTCACCGCAGGCGGCCCGCAGCCCGGCGACCTGGACGTGGCCTGGATCCACGGATCGGAGTCCGCGAAACACAACACAGACCCGGATATCCAGGTCCACGCCTACGACGAGCACACGTTTATCCTGCGCCAGAACATGGCGGTCAATTACGAGGCGCCGTTCATGTTCCTGCTGTTCGGCAACGCCCGGGCCGTCCTCATCGATACCGGCGCGACGGCATCCGCGGCCTTCTTCCCGCTGCGCCGCGTTGTCGACGGCCTTGTGGACACCTGGCTTGCCGCCCATCCCCGCGACGGCTACGGGCTCCTCGTCCTGCATACCCACCCGCATGGCGACCATGTCGCGGGCGATGCCCAGTTCGCCGGCCGTCCCGACACCGTCCTGGTGGAAGCGGCCCGGGACAGTGCGTGGGAATTCTTCGAATTCAGTGACGATTCTGGCAAGGGCGGTGACCCGGACAACGGCGACGGCGGCATTCGGCCTGCACACGTGGACCTCGGCGGCCGCGTCCTGGCATGCTGGCCCAGCCCGGGGCACCACCACGCGGCCGTCACGTTCTACGATCCCCACACCGGGTTCCTGCTCACCGGAGACACGGTCTATCCCGGCCGGCTGTACATCCAGGACTGGCCTGCGTTTGTCCGCACCATCGACCGGCTGATCGGGTTCTGCGACACCCATCCCGTCACCCATGTCTTGGGCTGCCACATCGAGATGTCGCGGCAGCCCGGCGTCGACTATCCGATCTTCACCACCTACCAGCCCGACGAACCACCGCTGCAGATGACCGTCGGGCAGCTCCGGCAGATCCGCCGGGCCATCGACGAGGTGGGCGGACGCCCCGGCCGGCATGTGTTTCCCGGCTTCATCCTCTGCCTCGACGAGGATTGAGGCCGCGGCAGCCTGGACCGCCGATTCGGTTCCCCGGCCGACGCGAGTGGGCAGTTCGCGGCAGTGTTTGTGGGGGACACTGCCGCGAATTGCCTACTCGGCGCACAACTCCGGGGTGGCGGCTCCTAGAGAGCGCCTTGGCCCGGGGTCCCGGCCGGGATGGGCTCGTGGCGCATGACCTCGACCGGTCGCTCCAGCAGTCCGTCGAGGGCGGCATTCAGCCGCTGGACGGGTTCGCCCGCGCCATGGGCGTCGAGCAATTCGGCGGATTCCCACTTCTCGATCATGAGGATCTGCCCGTTGGGGGATTCATGAATGGCGTAGAGGATGCAGCCGGGTTCCTCATGGACCTCTGCAATGGCCGGGGACAGGGCCGCGACCACGTGGTCGAAGGATCCCTCTTTGGGCGTGAATGTTGCGGTGACGACGACGGGCATGGATTTTCCTTTGTGATGTGGGCGTTAGCGGATGGCGGTCTGGGCGAGAGGGGCACAGCTGTTGCGGGGCAGGAAATCGGCCTTGACCTCAATGAGGCGGGGGCCTTCGGGGAGCCTGCCTTGCATTCGTCCGAGCACGAGTTCAATGGCATGAACGGCGAGCATGTCCAGCGGCTGGCGGATCACGCTCAGCGGCGGAGACATCAGTTCAGTCCACGGGTTGTCATCGAAGACAATCACCGAGAGGTCTTCCGGGATGCGGACTCCCTTCTGGACAAGCCGCCGCACCGAGCTCTGCACCTGGGCCGTATTGGCGACGATGAGGGCCGTGGGCGGCTGAGGCATGGCAAGGAGGGAGCCGACGGCATCGCCGCCGGCGTCCCCCCGGAACGGGACATCGCGGATGAGCAGGGGGTCAACCGGGAGGGACGCGCTCTCGTGCGCCGCGGTGTAGCCGCTGATCCTGGCCCTGCCCGTTGACGTGCTGCGGGGCCCCGTAACGAGTGCGATCCGGGTGTGGCCGAGGCCTAGCAGGTACTCCGTTGAGCGCTGCGCGGAGTCAAAGTTTTCGATGCTGACGACGTCGGCGTCGCCAAGCTCCTCGATGGTGCGGTCCACGAATACAACATTCACGCCGAGGTCCTGCAGGCGCGCCCATTTCTCGATGTTCCCGCCCGTGGGGGTGGCAATAACGCCGCTGACGGACCGGTCCAGCAGCGTATCCAGCGATTCCGCTTCCAGATGCGGATCCTCCTGTGTGGTCATCAAGACAACCTGCACACCGTGGCTCCGGGCTTCCCAGACGATGCGGTCGGCCAGGCGCGCGAAAAACGGGTTGGAAAGATCCGTGACCACGAGCCCGATCGTGAGGGCATGGCCAGCGCTAAGCTCGCGGGCGGCCGCCCGGGGCCGGTAGCCCAGCTCGTCGATGACCCTGACGACTTCCTGCCGTTTTGCCGGCGCAACGGGCCCGGAGTCCGGGTTCAGTACCCGGGACACCACAGAGACCGAGACTCCCGCAGCCGCCGCGACATCGCGAATGGTTGGGGCCTTCTTCACCGCTCCTCCTTGAGGGAAATCCTAGGCAGTAGTTCGTATGCAGCGTCTCCGTTTGAGTGCCATGAGCTGGCGGAGGACGTTTTGTTTGGATCCGTTGACACAGCTTAGCACCGGGTGGTACAAAAGTGGAACCGGTTCCACTTCGGGTAAATTTCCAGCACATAGCGACAAAGAAGTTGTTCCATCCGCCGCGGCGGACGGGCGTCTCTTCGCTTCGCACCCCTACCAGAGAGACTCCAGTGAATCTTCACAAACTCCTCAGCGACCGCGAACAGGATGGCCGTCCCATCCGGGTTGGCCTGATCGGTGCCGGCCGCTACGGCACCATGTACCTGGCCCAGGCCAACAACATCCCCGGCATCCACGTCGTCGCCATCGCGGACATCAACGTCAAGCGCGCCGAAGGCGCCTTCGATCTCGTCGGTTGGCCCAAGGACCAGATCGCTCCGGACATCGCGACCGCCCTCAGGAACCGCACCACGACGATCGTGGCCAACGCGGACGAGCTCTTCGACGTCGACATCGACGTCATCGTTGAAGCAACGGGCAACCCCATCGTCGGCGTGAAGCACGCGCTGCGCGCCATTGAAACCAAGAAGCACATCATCATGGTCACCGTTGAGGCCGACGCCCTGGCGGGCCCCGCCCTGGCCAGGCGTGCGGAAGCCGCCGGTGTTGTCTACTCGATGGCCTACGGCGACCAGCCTGCACTCATCATGGAACTCGTCGACTGGGCCCGCACCAGCGGCTTCGACGTTGTCTGCGCCGGCAAGGGCGCAAAGTACCTTGAGCACTATCACGAAATGAACCCGGACAACGTCTGGGAGAACTGGGAGTTCTCCAAGGAACTCACCGATTCCGGCCAGCTGAACCCGAACATGCACACCTCGTTCCGCGACGGCACTAAGGCCGCCATCGAGATGGCCGCCGTCGCCAACGGCGCCGGGCTGGTGCCTTCTGACGCCGGGCTGAGCTTCACGCCGGGGGATGTCGAGGAAATCGCCACGATCTGCCGCCCCGCCGACGTCGGGGGAGCCCTTGCGCACGAAGGCAGCGTCGATGTCATGTCCAGCGTCAACCGCGACGGCACGTGGATCCCCCACAACACCCAGGAGGGTGTCTTCGTCGTCGTCAAGGCCACGAACGACTACGTTTCCGGCTGCTTCAACGAATACCCGTGGCACCCGGACCCCACCGGCCAGTACGCCGCCCTGTACCGCCCGTACCACTACGTGGGCCTGGAGCTGAACGTCTCCATCGCCAACGCCGTTCTTCGGGGGATCGCCACGGGTTCGCCCGTCGGGTTCTTCGGCGACGTTGTGGCGACGGCGAAGAAGGACCTGAAAGCCGGTGAGTTCCTCGACGGCGAAGGCGGGTACACGGTCTGGGGCAAGCTCGTCTCGGCCAGGCACTCCGTCTCGGCCGGCGCACTCCCGGTGGCGCTGGCCCACCATGTGGAACTGCGCAACGACGTGGCCAAGGGCGAGATCGTCGGCTGGGACGACGTCATCATGGATGACTCCCTGTCCCAGGCCCTCGAGCTGCGTCGTGAAACCGAAGCGCTCGTCGCGGAAACCGCCCTCAGCGCCTGACGCTCCCCGCAACTCCCCGCAGCACACCGGGCGCGGCCATGAACTTCACCTGTTCACGCCTCCGGAACAAGACTCCTTCCAATGAAGAAAGGCATCACATGAAATCCAAGACCCGCGCCCTCACCGGAGTGCTGGCCTGCACCCTGGCCGCCTCGCTCCTCGCCGGCTGCGCTTCCGGAGCGCCCGGCGGGGCCGGCGGCGCTCCGGCGAAAATCCAGCTGTCCATCCCGGATCCGCTCACCTCGTCCGTGGGCGTTTCCGCCCAGCATTTCGCCGACCAGGTCAAGAAGACCTCCAACGGATCGGTGATCGTCACGGTGGTCCCGAACGGAACGAGCTTCAGCGGGGACCAGAACGCCGCCGTCACCCGCCTGCAGGGCGGCTCGCTCGACGCCCTCATCCTCTCGACTTCCGTGTACGCCTCGGTGGTACCGGAAATGAACGGCATCAGCATCCCCTACCTTTTCAAGGACACGACCGAGGAAGCGGCGTTCCTGGCAGGAAAGCCGGGCCAGCTACTCAAGGACAAGCTCGCAGCCAAAGACACCGTCGCCTTGTCCTTCCTCACCCGGACCGGCCGCGAGATCACCAACTCGGTGCGCCCCATTCAGAAGCCGTCGGACCTGAAGGGCCTGAAGATCCGCGTTCCCGGCAACCCGCTCTGGACCGACTTCTTCGGAAAGCTCGGCGCGAGCCCGACCACCATGGCCTTCTCCGAGGTCTTCACGGGCCTGCAGACGGGAACGATCAACGGGCAGGAGAACCCGATCGAGGTGCCGTGGACGAATAAGTTCTCCGAGGTGCAGAAATATGTCTCGCTGACCAACCACATCAATGACGCCTGGGTGCTCGCCCTGTCATCGAAGAAGTGGGGCACACTCTCCGAGGATCAAAAGAAGGCCCTCACCGACGCCTCGACCGAAACGGCCACGTTCAAGACAAGCTACGACGCCGAACAGTCCAAGAAACAGCTGGACGAACTCACGGCCAAGGGCATGACGGTCAACGAGCTCAGCGACTCGGGCCTTGAAGAATTCAAAGCCACCTCCAAGAGCCTCTACCCGCAGTTCTCCGAGCTGATCGGCAAGGAATTCTTCGACCAGGCGATCGCTTTCACAGAGTCCAACTAGCCCTGCACGGCCCGGGCCGGGGCGCCATCGGTGCCCCGGCCCTCCCACCAATATTCCGCTCTCCCCTCCACCAACATCCCGCTCTCAATGTCGACAGTCTGGAAGAACATGAAACGCACCTTGGCTCCCGAGCAACTCGAGGAGGTCATTCCGTCTGACGCGGAAGAGATCCTGCACCACGGTCACGTCCCCCCGGGTTGGAGTGGTGCCGTCTGGCTCGACAAGGTCCTCGAATGGACCGTGGGCGCGGCGATCCTCGCCGAGCTCGTCGTCATCCTTCTGAACATCATGGTCAGGCTCATCACCGGTGACTCTGTGCTCTGGACCCAGGAAGTGTCGGAGATTGCGCTCCTGACCATTGCCTTTATCGGCGGGGCCATCGCGTATCCCAAGGGTGCGCACATGTCGGTGCAGGCCCTGATCATGCGCCTGCCCGCAGCGTGGAAGCCCTATCTGGCCGCCCTGGTCGACTGGCTCGTCTTCGTCATGAGTGCAGGGGCTTTCGCCCTCTTCGTGCCGACCCTGGCCCAGCAGATCGAGGAAAAGACGCCCATCCTGCAGCTGCCCGTGTTCTGGGTTTCCCTGCCGTTCTCCTGCGGCATGCTGCTGATCGCGTGGTTCGCGCTCATCAAGCTCTGGCGCCAGGATCGCCGGCCCGTCCTGGCCGCGGCCGGGATCGCCGCGGCAATGGTCGCCGTCGTCATGCTGGCCCCGCCGCTGTTCTACTACGCATCGCCGAACGTCCTCCTCGGCGTGGTGCTCGCGGTCCTGTTCCTGCTGCTCTTCCTGGGCCTCCCGATCGCCTTCGTCCTGGCCCTCGCGTCCGGAATCTACCTCTACCTCGGCGGCATTTCCGATGTCAGCGCCATCCCGATCGGCATGGCCTCCGGAGCCAAGGGGTTCGTGCTGCTGGCGATCCCGTTCTTCATCCTCGCCGGAACGGTCATGAACTCTGCCGGCCTCACCCTGCCGCTGGCCAAGCTCGTCGACGCCCTCATCGGCCACCTGCGCGGCGGCCTGCTGCAGGTGGTCGTGGTCACCATGTACATCTTCTCCGGCATCTCCGGCTCCAAAGTCGCCGACGTCGCGGCCGTCGGCACCACCATGCGCGGCATGCTCGAAGAACGCAAATACCCGCGCGGCGAGGTGGTCGCGGTCCTTTCGGCCTCGGCCATCATGGGCGAAACAATCCCGCCCAGCATCGTGCTGCTCATCCTCGGATCCATCACGACCATCTCGACCACCACGCTCTTCCTGGCCGGCTTCGTTCCGGCGGCGTTCCTCGCCCTCGTCGTCATGGCCCTCGTCTTCCTGCGGGCCAGGAAGCAGGGCGGAGTCGCCAGCCCCAAGGCCACGTGGCGGGTACGCGGTTCAGCAACGTTCTTCGCCTTGCCCACCCTCCTCCTGCCGGTCGGCATGGTGGTGGGCATCCTCAGCGGCTTCGCGACGCCGACGGAGGTCTCCTCGGTGGCCGTGGCCTACGCCTTCGTGCTCGCCGCCGCCTACCGGCGGGGCAGCAAGAAGCTGCTCGGCGACACCCTGCGCGAAACGACGACGACGGCGGGCATGGTCCTCTTCATCATCGCCGCCGCCTCGCCCCTGGCCCAGACCCTCGCCCTCGCCGGCGTCTCGCAGCAGATCCACGACCTCATGTCCGGACTCGGCGATTCTCCGCTCCTGTTCATGCTGTTCACGATCATCCTGCTCATCATCATGGGCCAGCTGCTCGAGGGCCTGCCGGCCGTGCTCATCTTTGCCCCGCTGCTGCTGCCGATCGCCATCGACTTCGGCGTCAATCCGGTGCAGTACGCCATGGTGCTCATCATCTCCATGGGCATCGGCTCCTTCGCACCCCCGGCCGGCGTCGGGTTCTACGTAGCCTGCGCCACCGCCCGCGAAACCGTGGAAAACAGCCTGAAGCACTTCTGGCCCTACCTGGTGGCCGTATTCATCGGACTCCTCGTGCTGGCCGCGGTTCCGTGGTTCAGCACCTTCCTCCCCGCCCTCGCCGGGCTCATCCCCTTCTAAGCCAGGAGACAGCCAACAATGGACATTTCGTCTGCGGGCCTGCCCGCGTCCGTAGCACTGCTGGGAACAGGGCCCATGGGCGCCCCGATTGCCCGGAACATCATCGCCGCGGGCGTGCCGCTGACCCTCTGGAACCGCACACCCGAGAGAGCCCATGCGATTGACGGAGGTACCGTCGTGGCCGGTCCCGCAGAGGCGGCCAGCGAGGTCGTGCTGACTGTCTTGCCCGACCTGCCACAGGTTGCAGCCCTTCTTCACGGTCACGACGGGCTGCTGGCAGGGTGGAAGACCGCCGGCATAGAGCATCCAATCCTCGTCATTCACGGGACGGTGTCGCCGGTGGCGGTCGCCGAGTTCGCCGACGACTGCCTGCGAAACTGGGGCCTGACCGTCGTGGACGCACCCCTCAGTGGCGGCACGATCGGGGCGGAGGAAGGCCGGCTGAGCATCATGGTTGGGGGCCCCCACGGCGCAGTGGAACGTGTTAAGCCGCTGTTCTCGCTGTACGGCTCGACAGTCGTGTGGTTCGGCGACACGGGTGCCGGGTCCACGGTCAAGGCCTGCAACCAGATCGTCGTTGCCGCCACCGTGACGGCCCTGGCGGAGGCTATGGCCTTGGCAAACTCTGCCGGCCTGGATCTTGAAAAAGTGCAGTCCGTGCTTTCCGGCGGGCTCGCCAATTCGGAGGTTCTGGCTCAGAAAGGACAGCGCTGGATTGACGCAGACTTCGAAGGCGGCGGATCTGCCAAGAATCAGCTCAAAGACCTCGGATTCATTACCGAACTCGCAACGCAGGCCGGTCTGACGCTGCCCGTGGCCGGCAGCCTCCTGACCGCGTTTCAGGCGATGGTCTCCGCGGGCCGCGGCGAACTGGACCACACCGGCATCTACCTCGGCATCCGGGAGTGAGCCGGCCCAGGTCCCTCAGCGCCCCCTTAGCGACGCCGCGGCCGGAACGCCGGGCGGGAAATCAGGCAGCGCCCCTGCGGGCGTGTGGAAGATCCACAACGAGAGCGCTCGGTGGACGGCCCAGTCGTCGTTGGATGCCCGCAGGGACGCGATTTGGGTGCCGTCCGGCTGCTCTGTGGTCCGGATGACCTGCAGCCGTACCGGAGCGGCCTCCGGCAGCCGAAGCATGACCTCTCCCGAGGCCGGAAGCGTGCCGTGCGGGAACCGGACCGCCGCTCCGCCAACCGAAATGTCCAGCAGTTCGCCGCGGACCCCCTCGGCTTCCACCGGGGCGGCCACCTCGATCCGGTAGGCGTTGCGGCGGGACGTGGCGAATTCGGCGGCCCGGATCCTGCGCGTCCCGAGTACCAGGACCGCGCCGGCGAGAACCAGCCAAGCACCGGACGCCACCGTGGAACCGGGCGTCGTACGCCAGGGAACAAGCCCGGCCAGCCCGGCCGCCGCGTACAGAATCACCGCGGTGATAAGGACAACCATCACGATCAAGATGCGCGGCGTCCGGCCCCGGAGCCGGAGGTCGGCGGCGCCCTTGGGCGTCACCTGGAACTCCAGGATGTTCCGGGACATCAGCCACCAGAGGCACGCGAGGCCAACCGGGACGCGGAAGATCCGCAGGGCGAAAGCCGTGGGCCAGTGGATTTCGTTGCGCATCAGTTGCTTGGAGCCCCACAGGCGCACGGTGAACATGACCAGGAAGACCCCGGTGAAAAGCAGCGGGCCGGCGGTGGACGTCTGCGCCCCGGACAGCATGATCACCACCGGAATCAGGAAGGCCACCAGCGTGGCGATGCCCTCCAGCCACCACAGCGTGCCGTTGAGGTACTCGTGGTAATTCCGCCATGACAGCCAGCCCTTCGCCGCCCACAGCTTCTCGTGGACAAGGATCTGCATGGCACCCATGCCCCAGCGCCGGCGCTGCAGCAGGTACTGGTCCGGCGTCGCCGGCGCGAGCCCGACGGCGAGCGTCTGGTGGTGGTAGACGGTCCGCCAGCCGCGCCGGATGAGTTTGAGCGTGGTGTGCATGTCCTCGGTGATGGTCTCCGTTGCCACGCCGCCCACCTCCTCCAGGGCGCTCAGGCGCAACAACGACGTCGACCCGCACCAGAACGGTCCGGCGCCGGGAACGTTGCGGGACGCCATGAGGACGTTGAAGAAGGTGCCCTGCTCACCCGTGATGCCGTCGTCGTCGAACGCGCCGCCGTTGTAGAACGACTGCGGGCCCTGGATCAGGGCGATCTCGGGGTCATTGAACCAGCCCAGCGTGGCGGTGAGGAACGTGGGCAGCGGGACGTGGTCGCAGTCCAGGACGGCGATGATGTCGATGCCCGGGCCGCCTGCGGCCTTTTCCGCCGCCATCAGGCCCAGGGCGTGGTTCATGTTGCCGGCCTTGGCGTGGTCGTGGACGGCCCGGCGGACGTACCGGGCGCCATAGGCGATGCACATTTCTTCGACCCAGGGCCGGTCGCCGTCGTCGAGGACCCACGTCTCGTGCGCCGGGGCCAGCTCGCAGGCCGCCGCGACAGTGGGCGTCAGGACCTCGATGGGCTCGTTGTAGGTGGGGATCAGCACCGCCACCCGCATGCCGTCCGGGGCCTCCGTCACCGGCGCCGGCGGATGGCTGTCAATGTTCCACACGGACCACGCCTTCAGGATGAGGCCGGCCAGCGGCAAGGCCTCGAAAGTGACCAGGATCCAGGCGATGGCCAGGTTCCATTCACCGGACGGCATCGTAAACAGGACACGCCATGTCAGGTACATGACCAGGGCTGCGATGGCCGCGATACCGCCCACATGGGCCAGCCGCCGGGACCGGGGTGCTTCCGGTCCGGGAGGTCCCAGCCGTGCGGCCCAGCCGGCGATACCGGCACGGGTCAGGGCTGTGGCGTCAAGCGGTACGGGCCGCGGCGCAGCGGAAGATTTTCCAGTCGGCAGTCTTTGAACCGATACGTTCTCGGCGCGCTCATGCAGATCTTCACGCAGATTCTCTCGAGGCACGTGATCTCCCTCAGCTAGATCCGGTGCTCAATGTCCGATCATCGTAGCCGCGGCATGGCACCCGTGACCGGATCCGCCGGAATCCTTGCGCAAAACTGCGTATGGGGTGCGCTTCGTCCTACTGCCCTGTTCTAGTGGACGGCGGCGTTTTCCGTCTCCTCAGGCCCGACGAAGTTGCACGAGCCGGGGTGGCGCGCGGGCAGCGTGCACGTTCGCCCGGTGGGCAGGTGGACGTTGGCGCACCGTCCCGCCATGGCCACGTCTTCGCGGACATGCGTGACGTGCGTGCTGCTCTGATCCTCTGGCGCTTCCTCGCGGCTGGTTTGTAGGGGGCTTCCGGACGCACTCTGGTTTTGGCTGTTCACGGCTGCAACTCCTCGAGATCTGCTGTGCAGAAGGGATGGGAAGGATGCTTAGTTTTATCCGAAGTCCCCAGCCTCGCACGGGTGGGTTAACACCGGGTTACGGGAGTGTAAGGATCCCGTCTCGGCGAGGAGTCGGGTTGCAATTGTCGCGGTTCGCCGCCGCAAGGATCTTTTGCCGCCCCCGGCCGTTCCCCATACTGGAAGACAGATCCGCGATTCCGGCAGGCGAGGACGGTGGTGGCTGATGAGCAGCGGAGTAAGTGGTTCCAACAGCGCGTTCCGGCGCAGGGTGGAGCGGGCCGCGGAACTCCGGGCCGTGCGGGCCTCGGGCAGCACCGCCCAGGAGAACGGCGAGCTCAACGCCGCCGAGGACGAGCTCCGGCAAAAGCGCGCCAAGATCGACGACGCCGCCAAAGCCGAATACCTGATCCGGGACGCCATGGCGCAGGGCAAGTTCGACAACCTCAAGTACGCCGGCAAACCCATTCCCGGGCTGGGTGAGGCGTACGACCCCGACTGGTGGGTCAAGGGCCTGATCCAGCGGGAGAACATCTCCGGCCTGGGCCCGAAGGCGATCCTGCTCCGCACCGAGGACGCCGGGCTCGACGCGCGGCTCGATGCCCAGTTCAGTGAGAAGCAGGTCCGCGAGATCGTGGAGGACTTCAACGCCCGGATCATCGATGCCCGGCGGCAGCTTCAGGGCGGACCGCCCGTGATCACCAAAACGCGCGACGTCGACGTCGAACTGGGCCGCTGGCGGGGCCGCCGGGCCGCCGCGGCCGCCGTCGCCCCTCCGGAGCCGGAGCCGAAGCGGCCCTGGTGGCGGCGGCTCTGGAACGGGACCGGTTAGGCGCCGCCGAACTTAAGCCCATCGTCGACGCCGGCCAGATTGGCGACGTCGAAGTCCTTCGGCTCATTACCCGGGGCCGGCCCTTCGCCGCTGCAGCAGAGAGAACATCCAGGAGATATCAATGTCTGAACAGGAGCCTGTGCTGGTGGTCGGTGCAACGGGATCGCTCGGTGGGCAGGTCGTCGACCGGCTTCTTTCCCGGGGCAGGAAGGTGCGGGCGCTTGTCCGCCCGAGCTCGGACGCGGGCAGACTCCAAGCCAAGGGCGTCGAGATAGCCCCGGGCGACATGCTCGACCTCGATTCGCTCGTCGCCGCGATGTCTGGCACCGCCGCGGTAATCACGACGGCGGCCGGGTACACCGGGAAGAACAAGAACGCCCACGAGATCGACACGCGTGGCAACGCCAATCTCGCCATCGCCGCCAGCAAAGCCGGGGTGCCGCGCTTCGTGCTCACCAGCATCCTCACGAGCGACCAGGCACCCAATGTGCCGCATTTCTGGCACAAGAAGCTCGCCGAGGACAAACTCGAAGAACTCGGTGTCCCGTTCGTCGCCCTGCGTCCCGGAGCATTTTTCGATCAGATCGCCCAGATGGGCGGTGACCCGTTCGAGAAGGGCCGGATCGTCTGGCTCGGCTCCAAAAGCGTCCCGCTGACATTCGTTCTGGTCAGCGACGTCGCGACTTATCTCGCGGAGGCCGTTGACGCGGACATCGCCGACGGCGAACGCATCGATCTCGGCTGGAGCCGTCCAATCAGCATGCAGGAGGGCGCTGATCTGGTGTCGCGGCTGGCGAACAAGAAAATTAGGGTCGTGTCGGTTCCCACGGGACTGCTCCGGGCTGCAGGCAAGGTTGCGGGAAAGTCCGCCCCGCTCATGAAAGACATGGGAGCCATGGCGGCCTGGTTCGATACCGGACGTTACGTGGCCAAGACGAGCCGCCAGGCCGAACTCTTCGGTCCCGCGCCAACTCCGGAAGACGCCGTCGCGCGCTTCGCTGCGCGGCTAGGCCATGGACGAGCGCTGTCCTAATGGGTGCGGCGGTGTCCAGATAAACGGGCCGTCCGGCTGGGTCGCACGTGCGGCCGCGCTATACCGATCAAGGGTCCGTGGCTCCGCGGACGCAACCGGCGTAGCCTGCGCTTAGGGGCCAGCAACCAGGCGCGCAGTTCGCGCACCCCGCGCGTCGGCACGAAACGGGCGATGCCATGAAGAAGTACGGCACAGATCATAATCGGCGGCCGGCGGCTTCGGCCGAGTCCGGGCGCCCGTCATCAGCCCGTGCACCGCTGCGCCTGGCCGCCACGCTGGCGTTTGCCGGCTTCGCGCTGTCCGTGGTCGCCGGGCTGCTCCATGCCGACACGGCCAGCGCAAACGACCACCCGGCGACCTTTACGGAGTATGCCGGCAGCAGCATCTGGACTGCGGTCCACCTCGGTCAGTTCGTCGGCATGGCTCTTCTGATCGCCGGGCTGCTGGTCCTGCTGGTGGTCTTGAAAGGACCGGACGGGACCACGACCTGGACGGCCCGCTTCGGCGCTGTGGCTGCCGTCGCGGCACTGGCGCTGTATGCCGCGCTCCAGGCTGTCGACGGCGTTGCCCTCAAGCACGCCGTGGACGCCTGGTTTGCGGCTCCGGAGCCGGAGAGGGCTGCGCGGTTTGCGACGGCCGAGGGCATCCGGTGGCTGGAGTGGGGGATGCGCAGCTACCAAAGCCTCGTGCTGGGTGCAGCCCTCATCCTGACCGGGGCCGTGGTCGTCGGTGCCCGCCGCATTTCCCGGCTGATCGGCTATCTCATGGCGCTTTCCGGGCTCGCCTACCTCGCCCAGGGCTGGATCATCGGGGCCGAGGGCTTCTCCACGGCCAACACCATTCCCACGCTCTCGGGGATCGTCCTGATTCTGGTGTGGTCCGTGTGGCTGATGATGAGCGCCTGGCTCGGAAAGGACGTGCCGAACCGCGACAGGTGACGCGGCTGACGGGCCTCGACCGGCCGAATTCGCCGGAAAGCTGCGAGCCCGCCGGAAAAGTCCGGCGACCTTGAAGGCTTCCGGCGACTTCGAGCGGCGAAGGTGGCGTGGGGGAGGAGGCGTTAGCCGGCTTCAGCCTCCGGCGGAGCCCTGGTCGGCGTCGAACCCTGCCAGGAGGCGCCGGGAGGCCGTGTCCATGTGGGAGCGCATGGCTGCCGTCACGGCGGCCTCATCGCGTGATTCCAGGGCGCGGAAGATCTCCCGGTGCTCGGCAAGGGCCGATGCCGCGTGCCCTTCGTCCGTCAGAGCGCGGTCAACCCAGATGCGCAGCAGCGACCGGATGCTCTGGAGCAGTTCCTGCAGGACCTGGTTGCCGGAGGCTGCGGCGATTTCGCGGTGGAAGGCGGCGTCGGCCTCCACGAAGGTCGCCAGATCCTCGAGGCTGTGCTCCATCGTGGCCAGATTGGCGCGCATCCGGTCCAGGGCGTCGTCGGTAATCCGCTGCGCCGCCAACTGGCCGGCCTGTACCTCGAGCCCGCTGCGCAATTCCACCAGTTCGCGCGTGCGCGGGGCGCCCAGCATGAGACCCCAGCTCAGAGTGCGGGGGAGGAGCTCGGAGATGCCGTCTCGAAGGTACGTTCCGGAACCCGGCCGGACAATGACGATCCCAAGGATCTCCAGCGCCGCGAGGGCTTCGCGGACGGCGGAGCGTCCGACCCCCAGCGAGGCGGCGAGTTGGCGCTCGGCCGGCAGGCGGGTTCCCACGGCAATTTCACCGCTCGTGAAGTAGCCCAAGAGGCGTTCCGCGACTTCGGACACAACAGAGCCTTGCTCCATAGAACCGAGCGCAGCACTGATTTTTGCCGTCGAAGCGGCGGAGTTAACGGACACCTTCCCAGCGTAACAACCAGGACAGGCGCAGCCGCGCAGGCTTTATCCTCAGAAATAAACATGTCAACCGGTTGACCAATTTGCCTCCAGCGCTTTATGGTTTTAATCACACGCTTAGTAGCGGCCCCGCCAGCTTTCCCGAACTAGGCACTGAGACATCCCAAGGCATCCATCGCAGGCCGCCGCTGGGAGACCAACATCTAGGAGTCAATGTGGACACCACACAATCGGTGGTCGAAAGATCTGCAATCAAGAAGGTGGCATACCGGCTGGTGCCGTTCGTCGCTTTGATGTTCTTTATCAACTACCTGGACCGGACGGCTATCGCCTTTGCAGGCCCCAACGGCATGAACGCCGATCTGGGCCTCTCGGCGGCCCAGTTCGGCTTCGCATCCGGGGTCTTCTTCATCGGCTACATCCTGCTGGAAGTTCCCAGCAACCTCGCCCTGCACAGGTTCGGCGCCCGCCGCTGGCTCTCCCGCATCATGGTCAGCTGGGGCATCGTCTCCCTGCTGTTTGTCTGGGTCAGCAGCGTGGAGGGGCTCTATATTCTGCGCTTCGCCCTGGGTGTGGCCGAAGCCGGCTTCTTTCCCGGCGCCATCCTCTTCCTGAGCCTGTGGGTCCCGTCCCGTCACCGCAGCAAGATCCTGGCCCTGTTCTACTTGGCCCAGCCGCTGACCACGGTCGTTGGTGCACCGCTTGCCGGTTGGCTCATTCAGCAGGAGGGCCTCTTCGGCCTCGAGGGCTGGCGCGTGATGTACCTCGGCGTATCGGTTCCGGCCATCGTCGTCGGCATCATCGCCTGGTTCTACCTCGCCGATTCCCCGGCCAAGGCCAAGTGGCTTAATCCGGACGAAAAGACGTGGCTGACCAACGCCCTGGAGACGGAAAAGAAGGAAACAACGGCGAGCCACAAGCACGTCAGCGTCCGCACTGTCTTCTCCAACGGCAGGGTCTGGATGCTGTCCGCCATCTACTTCGGCTTCATCTACGGCCTGTACGCCTTGGCGTTCTTCCTGCCCACCATCATCGCCGGCTTCGAAAGCCAATACGGCGCGAAGTTCGATGTGCTCCAAAAGGGCCTCATCACGGCCATCCCGTACGTGTTCGCGGCCTTTGCCCTGTACTTCTGGTCCAAGGACGCCACGAAGCGCGGCGTCAAGACCTGGCACATCGCCTTGCCCGCCCTCATCGGCGGCCTGAGCGTCCCGCTGGCCCTGTTTGCCGGCTCGCCGGCCGCGACCATCGCCGTCATCACCGTCACGGCCATGGCCATCTTTGCCGCACTGCCCAACTTCTGGACCGTTCCCACCCAGTTCCTCACCGGAGCGGCGGCCGCAGCCGGCATCGCCCTGATCAATACCGTGGGAAACCTGGCCGGCTTCAGCGCCGGCTTCGTTACCGGCTGGCTCAAGGACTGGACCGGCGGCTACACCGTCCCGATGTTCGTCGTCGGCGGCCTCATGCTCCTGTCCGCCGTCCTGATGGTGGTGCTGGGCCGCTCCGGCGCCGGCAACGCCACGGCCGCCCCCGAAACAGCGGATTCAGCGGCCGTGGAGTCCGCAGCCGCCCGCTAACGGACGCAGCGGCGGAGTCCACTGCCGGCGCCCTCCCAACAAACCGGTGCCCGCCGCGTGCCACACGGCCGCGGCGGGCACCCACCAAGCAGCTTTTTCTTCTTCCAGGAGTACCCCCATGACCCGCCTGTTCAATGACCCCGCAGCCTTTGCTGACGAAATGATCGAAGGCTTCGTCGCCTCCCACAGCCGCTGGGTCAGGCGCGTCTCCGGCGGCGTCGTCCGCAACACCCACAGCACCCCGGGCAGTGTGGCGCTCGTGATCGGCGGCGGCTCCGGACACTACCCCGCCTTCGCCGGACTCGTGGGCCAGGGCCTGGCCCACGGTGCCGCGATGGGCAACCTCTTCGCATCCCCGTCCGCCCAGCAGATCTACACCGTGGCCAAGGCCGCCAGCAACGGCGGCGGCGTCCTCCTGGGCTACGGCAACTACGCCGGCGACGTCCTGCACTTCAACCAGGCCCAGGCCCGGCTCCGCGCCGAAGGCATCGACTGCCGCAGCATCGCCGTCACCGACGACGTCTCCTCCGCCCCGCCGGCCGAGCACGCCAAGCGCCGCGGGATCGCCGGCGACCTCACGGTCTTCAAGGTCGCCGCCGCCGCCGCCGAGGCCGGTTACACCATGGACCAGACCGTCGCGATCGCCGAGCGCGCCAACCACCGCACCCGCTCCTTCGGTGTTGCCTTCACCGGCTGCACCCTGCCGGGCGCGGACCGCCCGCTGTTCTCCGTCCCGGACGGCCGGATGGCCGTCGGGATGGGCATCCACGGCGAGCCCGGCATCGCGGAAACGGATGTCCCGACGGCGAACGGACTCGCCGAACTGCTGGTCAGCAGCCTGCTGGCGGAGGTTCCCGACGGCGTCGAGGCAAAGAGTGCGCGCGTCGTGCCCATCCTCAACGGCCTGGGCAGCGTCAAATACGAGGAACTCTTCGTGGTTTACCGCCGGGTGGCCCAGCTCCTGGCCGAGGCCGGCCTGGAAGCCGTGGACCCGCAGGTGGGCGAGCTGGTCACCAGCTTCGACATGGCCGGAACCTCCCTGACCCTGTTCTGGCTGGACGAGCAACTCGAAACTCTCTGGCATTCCCCGGCCGACGCCCCGGCCTTCCGCCGCGGCGCCGTCACTGCGGAAGCCCTGGAGGCCGGCGACGGAGGTACAGACAACAGCGAACTGGACGACGCCGTGACCGCCATCCCGGACGCCACCGAAGAGTCCCGCTATGGGGCCCTCCGGGTCCTGGCCGCCCTCGGCGCCGCCAAGGACGTGGTGGATGCCAACGCCGAGGAACTCGGCCGGATCGATGCGATCGCCGGCGACGGTGACCACGGCATCGGCATGGAACGCGGAGTGGGCGCGGCCGTCAAGGCGGCCACGGACGCTGTCTCCCGCGGCGCGGGAGCCGCGACCACCCTCTACATTGCCGGTGATGCCTGGGCCGACAAGGCCGGCGGCACCTCCGGTGCGCTGTGGGGCATGGCCCTGCGGGCCGTCGGTGACGCGATCGGGGACAGCAACGCTCCCGACGCCGCTGCCGTCGCCGCCGGCGTGGCCGGCGCGGCCGCCGCGATCATGGACTTCGGCAAGGCAAAGCCCGGGGACAAGACCCTGGTGGACGTCCTGGTCCCGTTCCGCGACGCGCTCACCGAGGGCGTGTCCGCCGGCAAGTCGCTCGGCGAGGCCTGGGGCACCGCAGCCGGCGTGGCCGAGCAGGCGGCCGAAGACACCGCCCAGCTGCTGCCGCTGATGGGACGTGCGCGCCCGCACGCCGAGAAGAGCCTCGGGACCCCCGACGCAGGCGCGGTGTCCATGGCGCTGATCGTACGAGCCATTCACAACACGCTCATCGAGCGGACAAACATTAAGGAGAACGCATGAGCGCCAAACTGCGCCTGGTCATCGGAGCCGACGACGCCGGATTCGACTACAAAGAGGCACTGAAGGCCGACCTCGAGGCATCCGACCTCGTCGAGTCGGTTACCGACGTGGGCGTGGATGCCACCAGCCACACCCCCTACCCGTCGGTGGCCATCGCGGCCGCCGAACTCATCGCCGCCGGCAAGGCCGACCGTGCGCTGCTGGTCTGCGGCACAGGACTGGGCGTCGCGATCGCCGCGAACAAGGTCCCCGGGATCCGCGCCGTCACCGCGCACGACAGCTTCTCCGTGGAGCGTTCGATCCTGAGCAACAACGCACAGGTCCTGACCTTCGGCCAGCGCGTCGTCGGCCTGGAACTCGCCCGCCGGCTCGCCAGGGAATGGCTCACCTACACGTTCGACGAAACCTCCGCCTCGGCCGAAAAAGTCACACTGATTAAGGACTATGAGGGTGTCACTTCCTGCTAAGACCGCGACAAAACCGAAGGCCATCATCGGCGTCAGCCTGAAGATGTACTTTGGCTACCAGCGCACGCTGGACTACTGCCGCGAAGTGGCCACCATCGCGTTCGCGCACCCGGCGGTCCAGAACGGCGAGATCGAGCTGTTCGTCCTGCCCACCCTGCCGGTACTGCCCGATGCGGCCCGCATCCTCGGGACCGCAGGGGCAGCCACAGGCGCCCAGGACATCTTCTGGGAAGACGAGGGCGCCTACACCGGCGAAGTCGGCGGCAAGATTGTTGCTGAACTCGGCGGCCGCTACGCCGAAGTGGGCCACGCGGAACGTCGCCGGATCTTCGGCGAGGACGACGACGTGATCGGGCTCAAGACCGCCGCGGCCTACCGCAACGGCCTCACCCCGGTCCTGTGCGTCGGCGAACCCGTCCGCGGCACGGCCGCGGACGCCGTGAAGCACTGCATCCGCGAAATTGAGGGCGTGTTGAACCGGGCGGCAAGCCTGGGCCCCGCCAGGCGGACGATTGTGGCCTACGAACCGCAATGGGCCATCGGCGCACCGGAACCGGCCAGCCCGGAGTACATCAGCGCCGTCAGCGCCGGACTGGACGCGCACCTGCGCACCCTGCCCGGTCAGGCCGACAGCCGGGTCATCTACGGCGGCAGCGCCGGCCCCGGGTTGATCAGCCGGCTGGACACCGCCGTCGCCGGGCTGTTCCTGGGCCGCTTCGCCCACGACCCGCAGGCGCTCAAGACCATCCTGGACGAAACCGCCGCACGGCTGGGCCTGCTGTCCGGGACGGCGGCAGCATGAGCACCACCGGCCACGGCTCCCGGACCCGATCTGGTTCAAGAATTGGATTGAGCAGCTACGCGTTCTTCTGGCAGCTCTCGGAAAAGGTCTCGGAGCCGCTCAACCTCCACCAGGCGCTGCAGCGCACCGCGGACCTGGGCGTGGACCTGTTCCAGATCTGCGACTACGCGCCGCTCGAAACCATGAGCGACGCCGAACTCAAAGACATCAGGGCCACCGCGGACTCGCTGGGCATCGCGCTGGAACTGGGCACCAAGGGCATCCGCCCGGAACACCTCCGGAAGTTCCTCGGGATTGCCGGGATCCTGGGCGCGCCGCTGCTGCGGACCATGTTCAACGTCCCGGGCCACACCCCCTCCGTGGAGGAGGCCGTGGCAATCTTCGCCGAGGTCCTGCCCGAATTCGAGGCCGCAGGGGTGAAGATCGCGGTCGAGACCTACGAACAGGTCCCCACCGCCAGGATCCTGGAGGTCATCCGCCGGGTGAACAGCCCCTCGCTGGGCATCTGCAGCGACCCCGCGAACACGGTGGCGGCGCTGGAGTCCCCGCGCGAGGTGATTGACGCCGTCGCGCCCTATGTCCTCAACATGCACATCAAAGACTTTGCGTTCAGCCGCAAGGAGGGGTGGGTCGGGTTCACGTACTCCGGCGCTCCCCTCGGCGAAGGCCTTCTGGACTATGACTACATGGCCGGAAAGCTGCAGCCCAAAGAAAGAAACATCAACCAAATTGTCGAGCACTGGCTGCCGTGGCAGGACTCCGAAGACGAGACCATCCGCCGCGAAAACCAGTGGACCCAGCAAAGCCTCGATTTCCTAAGGAGCAAGTGAAATGTCAGCAGAACAATTGACCGTCGCCGTCATCGGGGCCGGAGGCAAAATGGGGCTGCGTGTTTCAGCCAACCTCCAGAAGAGCGCCCACACCGTCTTCTACAGCGAGAACTCGCCTGCCGGCCAGGAGCGCGTCCGCGCTGAAGGCCGCGAAATCAGCGCCACCGAGGACGCCATCAAGGACGCCGACGTCGTGATCCTCGCCGTCCCGGACACCGTCCTGGGCGTCGTGTCCCACGGCGTGGTCCCGCAGATGAAGTCCGGCGCCATCCTGCTCACCCTCGACCCGGCCGCGGCCTACGCCGGCCTGCTGGCCAAGCGCGAGGACGTCGTCCAGGCCGTCGCGCACCCCTGCCACCCGTCGGTCTTCCTGGAGCGCACCACCAAGGAAGAATGGGCCGACACCTTCGGCGGCCAGGGCGCCCCGCAGAACGTGGTTGCCGCGATCGACGAGGACGCCACCGAGGCTGCCCGCGCTGCCGCCGAGGCGACCATCAAGGTCATCTACGCCCCCGTGATCGACGTGCACTGGGTCACCGTGAAGCAGCTCGCCATCCTCGAACCCACCCTCGTGGAGACGGTTGCCTGCATGATCGGCACCCTGCTCAAGGAAGCCCTGCACGAGACCGTGCACACCGCAGGCGTTCCCGAGGAAGCCGCCAAGGCCATGCTGTTCGGCCACGTCCAGATCGCCCTGACCAACGCCCTGCGTGGTTCCAACCCGTTCTCCGAGGCCTGCGAAATCGCCATCCAGTACGGCAAGGACACCATCATCAAGGACGACTGGAAGAAGATCTTCGACGACTCCGAGCTCGACTTCGTGATCGCCAAGATGCTCAAGCTCGACGCCGCCGTCCAGCGCTGACCACCCACCCCGGCCGAATTCGCCGGAACGCTGCGAGCCCGCCGGAAAAGTCCGGCGACCTCGCGGGCTTCCGGCGAATTCGCGCGCCCGGGCCAGGATGGGACAGCGGGTCCTGGGCCGGGCAGGACGGGTCAGATGGTGCGAGGCGCCTTGGCCAGGTTCTCGGCGAGCTCGGCCGCGTTCTGCCGGATCACGTAGGCCGGGCGGTCCCGTTCCGCGCGCCAGCTTTCGGAGGCCGGGCCCATATTGACGGTGTCGAAGCCGAATTCGTCATAGAGCCTGGCCACACGCTCAGCCGCTTCCGGGAAGTCGCTCGCCGTGGCCAGGGCCCGGCGGTTGGGGGTGCCGGCCGGCGTACCGTCCGTGGTGATCTGGCTGGACATGATGTGGTTGAAAGCCTTGGCCACCTTGGACTGGGGAAGGTGCTCCTGCAGCAGGCCGGTCGTGGTGGCCTCGCCGGCATCCAAAGCCGGGATATGCCCGTCGCGTTCCCAGTAGTAGTTGTTGGTGTCGAGGACGATCTTGCCCGCCAACGGCTCCACGGGGACGTCCGGGAGGCTCCTGAGCGGCACGGTGACGACGGCGAAGTCGCCGGCTGCCGCCGCCTCGGCCGGCGTTGCGGCCCGGGCCCTGGGCCCCAGTTCCGCGACGAGGTCCGCCAGGGTTTCCGGCCCGCGCGAGTTGCTGATCACGACGTCGTAGCCGAGCTCCACGGCCTTGCGGGCGATCTGGCCGCCGATGTGTCCTGCACCGATGATTCCGATTGTTGTCATGCCGGGGCAACACCCGGGCAGGCGAGGATATTTCGCCGGTTACGGACTGTGCGCCCGCGAACCGTCGGGGCCCCGCGGGGCAGGCGAGTCCAATTCGCCGGAAGCCTGCGGTCTCGCCGGAACTTTCCGGCGAGCCCGGAGGCTTCCGGCGAATTCGAGCCTAGAGAGCCTAGAGAGCCCAGGGAGGCTACGGCGTGGGGCCCGGTTCGTCGTCGAGGTCCGGGCCTTCTGCCGCGTCCTGGGAATGGGCCCGGTCGTCGAAGGGCTCAGCCGTTGCATCACCCTCGGCGGGGGTCTCGCTGTGGTGGCGCTCCGGCGCCTGTGAGTCGTTGCTCATGTCCGCTCCTTAGCTGCTCCTGCGGTGGATTGCCGGCTATTTGAACATCTAGCGCCCGCTGCGAGAGGGCTGTCAAGGGCCCCCGGATCCCGGGGATTCAGAAGGGCGCCCGGCCGCCGGGACGGCTGGAATCCCGTTTGTTTTCCTTGCGGGAGCGCAGGGCATAGTCGCGGGACCGCTTGCTGGAGAGCGCCAGAAGCAACAGGATGTCCAGGGTCAGGCCGGGGAGATTGGACGCCAGGGTGATGTCCGGGCCGCCGTGGAAAACATCGATTGCCTGGATGAGGATGGCGGCCGTGCTCAGTGCCATGGCCACCGTCCGGGCCCAGTTTCGGCCGAGGAACACAAACCACGCCAGCAGGATCTCGGCCAGGGCAAAGAGCAGGACAACCACCGTTGCGGCGCTGACGGCCAATTCCGCCTGGGCCTCCGTGACCGCCGGACCGGCTACGGGCTGCATCAGCGAGCCGACGTGCGCGTCCTTGAAGAGCACCAGGGACAGGGCCAGCAGCGCGGCCGCCGCCGCGCGGGCGCCGACGAAGAGCGCCCCGACAACCGTGGTCGAAGGACGCCTGGTGCGGCCCCCGGCCGGGGGCGTGACGGACACCGGCGGCTCCGCGGCGGTCTGCCGGAGATCGACGATCGGGAGATTGCCGTCGGTGGTGATGGTGTCGCCCCCGCCGTTGCGCGCGTGATAGCCGGTGGAAAAATCACGGATCACCCGGAGCCCGGCAGCGGGATCGGCTTCGATAATGGCGCCGACCACATGGTCGCGTTCGGCGTCGGTGTTCTCATCGATCTTGTGGGTGATCTGCAGGGTAAACAGGGACAGCCCGACGCTGCGGTCATACGTGCCGGCCGCCAACCAGTCGACGGCCAGGCCGCCCGGCAGCAGCCAGCCTGGCGGGCAACGCCAGAAACGGACGTGGTGCCGCTTGCCCGGGGTGCCGTCGACTTCCTCCTGGTAGGCGAAATCCTGCTGGCGGCCGAACAGGAACAGCGGACTGACCGGGGCCTCGAGATAGCTGCGGCGCAGGAGGGTGGAGGAGACGATCCGCCGGCTGCTGGCCAGGGTCACGTCATCGGCCAGCGTCCAGCCCGCGGACCGCATCACGCCATGGACCTGCGGTTCCGATCCCAGCAGGGCAATGTTCACGGGATCGCCCAGCAGCCCGTCGCTGGTGCGCGCCCGGCCGATGAAATAGTCCGGAACGTAGAGCCGGGTCAGGATCCGGTGGAGACGGGGGAGCACCAGATAGGCGAGCAGGGCCCAGAAGATGAAGAGGAACCAGACCTGCGCCCATCCCCATTCGAAGCTCAACTGCACCAGCAACGCGGTCAGCCACACAGCCGCAACGCCGCCCACCACGAAGAACACGCTGTCCAGCACCGAGTACGGCACCGCGTCCGCGGGGGCTGTGACCTCAACCGCTGCCTTGGTCATGGCCGTCATACTACGCCCGTCATCAACAGTGGGCTGGCCCGAAAGATGAATCTTCTGGCCCCAAGGTGGAGCGCGGCCGGATGTGACCGGCCGGGGGCCGACGCCGTGGATAGGGTGACAGCATGGAACCACTACTGAAAGTTTTGCGGCATTGGGGCGCCCCCGCGGCGGCCGTTCTCTTCTTCACGCTGTGGTGCGTGGCCGAGGCCGGCCGGATGGGCCCGGGCCTCCACACCTGGGATGGGACGTGGCCGCTGATCCTCATGACAGCAGCGATTGCCTGCGCCACCTGGAGGCCCTATGCGTCGCTCGGATTCACGGCAGGGCTCCTCGCGGGCCAGCTGGGGTACGCCATTCCCGCGATGCACGCCAACCACTGGGCCATCTACCTCGGGGCGTTCGTGGCCGTGGCCTTCATCCAATGGACGGCCCGGCGAAGGACACGCTTCATCGCGGCGGCCGCGAACGTGGTATTCGCCGGCGCCATGACCTTCCTGATGCTGTCCTGGCGCTACGGCAACGGCGTCGGCTGGTTTCCCCCTGCGTACACCGGCGATCGGTGGATGCTCCAGGACTACGGCTGGCAACTCTTTTCGCTGCTGCTGTTGATCGCGGCAGCCTCCGCCGCCGTCGGACTGCTGCTGGCCATGTACCAGGAACGCGGCAGCCTGTTCCGGGCCAGGACCATCGCCCAGACCAGCCTCAGGGAAGCGGAGGTGGACCTGATCGTGGAACAGGAACGGACCCGGATCGGCCGGGACCTGCACGACGTCCTGGCCCACTCACTCGCCGTGATCGCGGCGCAGGCGGACGGCACCCGCTACCTGAGCAAGGACCAGCCCAGAGCCGTGTTGAACGCACTTGAGAACATCGCGACGTCGGCCCGGAGCGCCCTGGTGGACGCGCAGCGCGTCATCGAGGGCGTGCACGACGACGGCGTTGTCACGCCCCAGCCCCGGCTCAGCGACGTCGGGCCCCTGGTGGCGCGCATGCAGGGCAGCCTCGAAATTGAACAGAGCGAGTCCGGCGCGCCCGCCGAGCTCTCCGCCGGGCAGCAGCTCGCCGTCTTCCGGATCATCCAGGAATGCCTGACCAACGCCCTGAAACACGGCGGCCGTGGCACCGCGGTGCGGCTGCACCTGGACTGGAGCGGCCCAGGGCTGACCCTGCATGTGGCCTCCGGCATCCCGGATGCCGCATCCACGGTCAGCCCGGACCCCGCCGCCGAAACACGGGTGGGCCGCGGCCTCGCCGGGATGCGGGAACGCGCCCACCTCGCGGGAGGGTGGATGACGTCCGGCCCGGATGGTGAACAGTACCGGGTGACCGTCTTCATCCCCTACGGCACAAGGACTGCCGACGCCGCCGTTGCCGGCGCGGAGCCGGACCTGGTTGTCGCGGGAAGTCCCGCAGCGCACCCGGGAATGCCGCTGGAGGAAGCCGGCCGTGGCTGATGCCGGGGCGGCCATTACCGTGGCGATCGTCGATGACCAGGCGCTGTTCCGTGCGGGAATTCGGATGCTGGTGGAGAGCCAGCCGGACATGGCGATGGCCTGGGAAGCCGGCGACGGCGCGCAGGCGGCGGTATCCGCCGTCGAACGGTGCCCCGACGTGATGCTCATGGACCTGCGCATGCCGGTCCTGGACGGCGTCGGCGCCACCCGGCGGATCGTGCGTGAGGCGGAGGCCTCGGGTACCAGCGCGCCGAAGATCATCGCCCTGACCACGTTCAACCGGGACCAGGCGGTGGTCGACGCCGTGCACGCCGGAGCCAGCGGCTACCTGCTCAAGAGCGCCGAACCGGAGTTCCTGCTCGCCGCGATCCGGACCGTATATGCCGGGTACTCCGTGATTGCGCCGGGATCAGTGCAGGATTTGTTCCAGCATGCCGCCCGGACCGTGCCGGCCGGGGGACCGGATCTGTCTGTGCTGGAAGTGCTCTCCGCCCGGGAACGGGACGTGTTCCTGCTCGCGGCCAAGGGGCTGGCCAACGGTGAGATCGCCGGAAGCCTGTTCGTTTCGGAGGCGACCGTCAAGACACACCTCAGGAGCGTGCTGGGCAAGCTCGGCCTCGGGACCCGGCTCCAGTTGGTGGCCTTCGCCTATGAGCGCCGGCTACTGGGCTGAGACCCACGGCTGAGATCCACGGCTGAGACCCACGGCTGAGACCAGCATTTTGGCCCCCGGCTGAGACCTGCCGGGAACCTCTACCGACGTCCGCCACTGGCAAGGCCGGATACCTCACACCGAAGCGTCAGAAGCTCACCGTCTGGGTCAGGTATCCGTAGTACTGCCCCCCGACCGGGTGGATGGGATCGCCGTCGAAGCCGTAGTCATGGTGCCGCTTCGAGTACGACTTTGTCAGCTCCAGGTACTGCTTCATGACGTGTTCGGCTGAGCCCGTGCAGGCCTTCTGGCTGATGCACAGGGCCACGGATCCTGCCACAGCCGGGCTGGCGAAGCTGGTGCCGTTGCTGACGTTGTACCCGCCGGGCCAGGTGGAGAGCATGCACACGCCGGGGCCGGCGACCGTGTGGGCCTTGTCCTCGCTCGTGGTGGCGAAGTTGGAGAAGAAGGCCTGCTGGTCATCCTTTTGCCCGTACTTCGAAAAGTCGTCCGGGCCGCAGACGGCGGCGGCATCCCCGCCGGACTTTCCGTCGAAGTCGCCCATGGCGGTGGCGGTCAGCACTTGGTCGTACGTGGCCGGGACCGTGTTGGCGAAGTCCTCACCGGCGTTGCCGGCCGCGACGGCGTAGGTGACGCCGGCCCGGACCGAGCGGCAGATGGCGTAGTGCATCGGGTCCGTGCCCTTGCCGCAGTTGGACGTGTCCGGGGCGCCGCCGGCGATGCTGATGTTGGCCACGGCGATGTCGTTGCTGTCGTCGTCATCCTTGTGCGTCGACGTCACCCAGTCAATCGCGCAGATCAGCATCTCCTCGGAGATCAGGCCGGCGTCGTCAACCACGCGGACGGACCACAGCGGGGTGCCCGGGGCGGTCCCAATCACGCCCAGGCGGTTGTTCCGGGCGCCGATCACACCGGCGACGAACGTCCCGTGCCCCATGACATCAACGGGGGTCACATCCACGGGCGAGCCGGACTGGCAGTCAACCCCGCCCTTGACGTTCAGGTCCGGGTGGGTCGCGTCGATGCCGCTGTCGATCACGGCGACGTTGACATTGATCCGGCTTGGCCCCTTGTCGAGGGCCTTACGGACGTCGGAACTGGTTCCGGCGATCCGCTTCCGCCAAAACGGTGTCTCCTGCGTGGCCGAGGTCCCAGGCTCCTGCGGATTCTGGAAGGTCCGGCCCGCAGTAACGAAGTCGACGTTCGGGTCGGCCTGGACGCGTTGCGCCTGGGCCGCCGTCAGGTTGGCAGAGTAGCCCTTCACGGCATTGCGGTAGACCTTCGACGTCGCAAATCCGTAGGCGCTTTGCTGGGCGGCCGCCACCGCTCCGGCGTCCACGACGCCGTCCTTGAGCACCACGATATAGTTTTGCGCCGGGCCGGCGGCGTTCGAAGGAGCTGCCGCCACCAGGCCGCCGCCAGCCACCAGGGCAAAGGCCGCCAGCGAGGCCAGCCCGCGCCCGAACCAACCTGTGTCCGTTCTGGGAAGGGAGCTGCGCCGGTGTCTGCGCGGGGTCCGCGCCACCGATGTTAGCTTCGGTTTTGATGCCTTGCGGCTGGCTTGGCTGAACATCGTGGCCTCCCATTAAGCGAGTTCGCTAATTCGAGTGCCCCCCGCCCATATCTTAAGCCTCCGGCCGCGTCTTACACCCGGGCCCTTTGGAAAAACTTGTGCCGGACCCGGCGGTCGCCTCAGACGAGGCTGTCCTCCTTTGCACGCGCGGATGCGTTTTCCGGTGCCCGGCCGGCCGCGTGGGCTGACGTCGCCGCGTGGGCCGACGTCGCGGCGTGCGCCGCGCCGACGTGGTGGCCGAACGGGTTGAACCGGCTGAAGCCCAGTTCGGCGAAGGCATATGCGGTCTCGGCGTGTTCAGACCGGTCCACGCCGGCGAGTTCATCCTCGCGGCTGACCCGGAAGCCCAGCGTCTTGTGGATGGCCAGTCCGATCACCGCGGTCCCGAGGCCGGACACCGCCACGGTGATGAGGACGGCCACGGCCTGCGCGATGACTTGGTGGAGCCCGCCGCCGTAGAACAGCCCGCCGCCGGCACCGTCCACCGGCAGCGCAATGAAACCGAGCGCGAGGGTGCCGATCAGGCCGCCGCCGAGGTGGACGCCGACGACGTCGAGCGAGTCATCGAAGCCAAACTTGAATTTCAGGTCCACGAACACCGCGCAGGCGGCACCGGCCACGAAGCCCAGGCCCAGCGCGGCGAGGGGGCTGATGTTGGCGCACGAGGGCGTGATGGCCACCAGGCCGGCGACAGCGCCGGACGCCGCGCCCAAAGAGGTGTGGTGGCCGTGGCGGACCTTCTCCGTCACCAGCCAGCTGATCATGGCCGCGGCGGGGGCGGCCAGGGTGTTCACCCAGATCAGGCCGGCCTGCTCCACGGTGGTAGCGGCGCCGGCGTTGAAGCCGAACCAGCCGAACCACAGGATGCCCGCGCCGAGCATGATGAAGGGGATGTTGTGGGGGCGGTGGCCGGGGTCCTTGCCGAAGCCGTGCCGGTTGCCCAGGATCAGGACCAGGACCAGGGCTGCGGTTCCGGACGCGATTTCCACCACGGTGCCGCCGGCGAAGTCGATGACCTGGCCGAACACGGCACTCACGGCGCCGCCGGCACTCATGAGGCCGCCGCCCCAGACCATGAAGGCCAGCGGGCAGTACACGAGGGTGATCCAGATGGGGACGAAGAGGGCCCAAGAGGTGAATTTCGCGCGGTCCGCGATGGCGCCGCTGATGAGGGCCACGGTGAGGATGGCGAATGTGGCGCTGTAGCCGGCCTTGATCAGGTCCGGCGATCCGATGAGGCTGCTCAGGCCGAAGCTCGCGAACGGGTTGCCGAACACGCCGAGGACGCCCTGCCCGGTGCTCATCGAGTAGCCCCAGAGGACCCACACCACCCCGACGATTCCGACCGAGACGAAGCTCATCATCATCATGTTGAGCGAGGCCTTGGCCCGGGTCATGCCGCCGTAAAACAGGCCCAAGGCCGGGGTCATCAGCAGAACCATCGCTGCCGACACAATCATCCAGACGCTTCCAGCAGTGAGCTCCACCGGCGGGTCCCTTCTCGTCAGTCTTCCGTACCGGGACACGTCGCCGCCGGCCCCCCCGATCCGGATTTAATCCTCGCGGAGCCATGTTTCCGGCAGTGGGGCGGAAAGTTGCGGGCACGTTACGGGAATCGCGACGGCGTGAAGTTCGCGTGACCGGCATGTTTCAGGAATGTAAACGGAGCCTCATGTGCCTGGAGGGCTGTCGAGCGGAATCTCCAGGCAGCGGCCGGCCGCGTTCCAGCTGCCCAACGTGCCCAGTTGGCCGCTCAGCCGCTGCATCCGGGCGGCTATATCGGGGGCCGACCCGCGGGCCAGGCGGGCCTGAAATCCGGCGATGATCGTCGGATGCAGCCGAAGAGTGCGGGGTGCGCCGGCGTCGGTGTCGAGCATGAACACGAAGGACTGGTCATTGCGCTCGACGGGGTCCACAGCGTAATCGTCAATGAAATCCCCGGCGCTGTAGATGATGGGGCGGTTCCGGTGGATGCCGACGCCGCGGAATATGTGCGGCGAATGGCCGAACACGACGTCGGCCCCGGCCTCGATGAGGTCCCGGGCAAGGTCCTGATGCCCGGCCGGGACCTCGTAGCCCCAGTTCCCGCCCCAATGGGCCGACACGATGAGGACCTGGACGCGGGCCTTGGTCCTGGCGACCAGTTCCAGGAGGCCGTCCCGCCGGGCCCGGCGGCGCCGGCCGCCGTCGGTCGCGGGAACGGCGGTCACGGGTACGGCGGTCACGGGTACGGCGGTCAAGGGAACATCGTCCACCGGGACGTAGTAGACTCCGGGAGCCGCGGGGCCGGCCTCCCAGCCGGGCTCGTTGTCCGTGAAGGCAATGAATCCGACGGCGACGGCGCCCACGCGCCACACGGCCGGGCGGCGGGCCGCCTCCAGGTCCGGGCCGGCCCCGGCATGGAAGATGCCGCAGCCGTCCAGCGCCGGCAGCATCTCAGCGAACGCTGCCTGGCCGAAGTCCAGGACGTGGTTGTTGGCCAGCGAGACGGCGTCGATCCCGGCGGCGAGGAGGCTGGCGACGTTCTTCGGGTCCGAGCGGAAATGGAAGATCTTGCCGGGCTCGGGCTCGCCGCCGGCCGCCAGGACACACTCGAGGTTGGCGATGCGAACATCCGCCTGCTTCAGGAGCTCCAGAGTGTCGCCCCACGGGTAGGCAGGCCGGGCCGTTGCCAGGTGCCGGTTCACCAGCCGGCCCAGCATGACGTCTCCCAGCAGCGCGATCCGCATGGCCTGCCTGCCTACTTCCCAGCCTGTCAGGTCAGGGCCGAGGGCTAGCTTTGGTAGCCCTCGACCTCGCTGACCGGCCGCACCTCCGCCTCGTCCGGGTTCTCGCCATAGTCCTTTTTCGCGCGCCGCTGGCGGAGCAGGTCCCAGCACTGATCCAGCTGTTCTTCCACCTGCTGCAGCCGGAGAATGTCCGGGGCTCCGCTCCCTTGCTCACCAGGCTGGGTTGAGCCTTCGCGGAGGCCGTGTTCCTCCTCCACCAGGGCCTTGATGCGCTCCAGGATGTCTTGGTTGTCCACGGTGTCCTCTTTTCGTCCGACGGCGGCGGGCCGCCTTCTCTTCCCCCGGGTTCCCTTCCAGCCTACGGAGGGGACGGCGCGGTGAACAGGGCAGCCCCGAGTGCGGGCGGGACGGCGCTGGCCGGTGCCTGCGGCCTAGCCCAGGAGCTCGTCCGGGTAGCACCAGCGCCAGTCCTCGCCCGGCTCGGCGCTGCGCATGACGGGGTGGCCGCTGAGCTGGAAGTGCTTGTACGCGTGGGTTCCCGGTGAGGAATCGCAGCAGGCCACGTTGCCGCACTGCAGGCACATCCGCAGATGCACCGTCGTCGTCCCCTCCCGTTCGCACGCCTCACAGAAGGGCCCGGGCGGGACGACGAGATCCGGGGCGGATTCCAGGTGCGGACAGACTCCGCGGGGCCGGGCGATTCCCTCACCGCCGCTGCCGCCGTCCGCGTCCGGTTCCTCCAGTGCGGCGTCCAGCATGGACTCTTCGACGTCGAGGCGGTCAAGGACGTTGACCAGGACCTCGTGCGCGTACCCGCCGCCGCGCCGCAGCTCGAGGACTTTGGTGCGTTCGGCGTCCAGCATGGCCAGCCGGAGTTGGGCGTACCGCTGGCTGGGGGTGGCGGCTTCGGCGGACGGGCGGCCCAGCCGCTCCCATGCGGCCAGCCCGCGCTCCTGGGTGCGCCGTTTCAGCATCGCCACGACTTCCGGGGGATCGGCGTCCGAACGCAGTTCCTGGAGCCGCTGCACGCCCGCCGCCGTCGCCATTTGCATCAGCGAAGCCTCGTTAAGCGCGTCCTCGCGCGGGTCCGGCCCCTTCACATTCAGCCACCGGACCAGGACCGGGAGCGTGAAGCCCTGCAGGGTCAGCGTGCCGCCCACCACCACGAGGGCCATCAGGATCAGGACGGACCGGTGCTCCAGCTCCGCCGGCAGGACCAGGACGGCGGCCAGCGTCACCACGCCGCGCATGCCGGCCCAGGACACGATCGCCGGATACTGCCACGGCGGCGCGGGATCCTTGCGCCGGACCGCGGGAATGAGCCGCGGCAGGTAGGTGGTGGGGAAGACCCAGACCGGACGCAGGACCAGTACGGCGAGCAGCACCACGGCACAGCCGAACCAGATCCTTTCCGGCCCCAGCGAATCATCCCGGACGCCCTCGATGATGGTCCGGACCTGCAGCCCGATCAGGAGGAACACAGAGTTCTCCAGCAGGAACTGCACCGTGTGCCAGTTGCTGCGCTGGCTCAGCCGTGCCGCCCCGTTTGGCATGGACGGCGCCTTGGTCCCCATGATCAGCCCGGTAACGACGACGGCCAGGACGCCGGAGGCGTGGATTGCTTCCGCCGGGAGGTAGGCCACGAGCGGGGCGATCAGCGAAGTGGAGGTGTTGATGGCCACGTTGCGGATCCGCTTGCGGAGCGCGGTGAGCACGAAAGCCGCGGCAACGCCCACCACCACGCCCCCGCCGGCCGCCAGGACGAAGCCGCCGGCGATCTCCGCTGCGGAGACAGCTCCGGCGATGGCGGCGATGGCAGCACGCAGGCAGACCAGCGCCGTGGCATCGTTGACCAGCGATTCGCCCTCCAGGATGGTGACAATCCTGCGGGGCATGCCCACCTTTCGCGCGATCGCCGTCGCGGCCACGGCGTCCGGAGGCGCGACGACCGCACCCAGGGCCATGGCGGCCGCCAACGGGATCTCTGGAAACAGCCAGGCGACCACCAGCCCGACGCTGACCGTGCCGAAAATGACGTAGCCCACCGACAGCAGGCCAATGGAGCGGCGGTTGGAACGGAAATCGAACAGCGAGGTCTGCAGCGCCGCAGCGTAGAGCAGCGGCGGCAACAGCCCGACCAGAACGAGTTCGGGGTTCAGCTCGATGGTCGGAACAAACGGGAGGAACGAGCACACCACGCCGGCCAGCACCAGCAGCAGGGGGACGGAGACGTTGATCTTTTGGCCCAGCGCGCTGACGGCACAGACGATGGCGACGAGGGCCAGTAGCCCGAAAGCGACTTCCATTGGCCCATTCTCTCAGCTTCCTGTCCGCTGCCGTCCGCGGCTCCGCAACACATCATCAGCTTGCTTACGACTTGGCGGCTTCCTAGAGTTAAGACTGCAAGCCAACTGAGAGTCTGCGCTGGCGCCGGCACTGAACAAATACTGAACAAATGCTGCCCGGCCCGCGCCCCGGCATGAGGAGGACATATATGTCAGAGCACAACCTTTCGGGCAAGAAAGTCGCGTTCCTGCTGACCGACGGTGTGGAGCAAGTGGAGCTGACCAGCCCGTGGGATGCCGTGAAGGAAGCCGGCGGCGTGCCAACCCTGGTCTCGCCGAAGAGCGGAGAACTGCAGGGCTATGACGGCACCGAAAAAGGGCAGACGTTCGCGGTCGACCTCGCCGTGGGACAGGCCGACGCCGCCGACTTCCACGCCCTGGTCATCCCCGGCGGCGTGGTCAACGCCGATCACCTCAGAGTCGACAAAGACGCCCAGGCGTTCACCCGGGCCTTCTTCGAGCAGCACAAGCCTGTCGCCGCCATCTGCCACGGCCCGTGGCTGCTCATTGACGCCGGCGTGGTCAGCGGCAGGAGCCTGACCTCGTACCACACGCTCCAGACGGACCTCAAGAATGCCGGCGCGATCTGGACTGACGAGCAGGTCGTGGTGGATCAGGGCCTGGTGACCAGCCGCAGCCCGCGTGACCTCCCGGCCTTCAACGCCAAACTCCTTGAGGAAATCGCCGAAGGCGAACACGCAGGCCAGACGCCGTAGCCGCACGCCCGTGGAAGCCTCCGACGGCGGCAAAGGCCGCCGTCTGAGGCTTCCGGCTGGCCCCTCAGTTGCTTTGTCGTCGGCGGCCCGGTTCCGCTGCCGGGCACCTACCCACGCTGCCGGTTTTGCGGCAGGATATGCCCTGTACCGTGCACCGTCGTCGTTGCCGCCCCGGCCGGCGCCCCCAGCAGCAAGGAGTTTCGGACATGACTACGCTCAATCCCTACCTCGGCTTCCGCGACAACGCGCAAGAGGCCATGACCTTCTACCAGTCGGTGTTCGGCGGCGAACTGACCATGAGTACCTTCGCCGAATACCACGCCAGCGAAGACCCGGCGGAGCAGGAGAAGATCATGCATGCCCAGCTCAGGACGGACGCGGGCATGGTGTTGATGGGCGCGGACACGCCCAACAGCATGGATTTCACCCCGGGCAACAACTTTTCCGTATCCCTCAGCGGGTCCAACGAGGCTGAGCTCCGTGGCTACTTCGACAAGCTGGCCGAAGGCGGCACCATCGCGATGCCGCTGGAGAGGGCACCGTGGGGCGACATCTTCGGCATGTGCAAGGACAGGTTTGGTGTGGACTGGCTGGTGAACGTCGGTTCCGAGCCTGCCTAGGAGGGGCCCTCGGCCCGGCCGGCAGCAAGCGCTATCCTAGATGCAGCCAGGACAGTGCAGGGACGAGTCCGTCCCCTGGCCAAGGGAGGCATGCAATGACCGAGAAGCTGCACCTCAGCCCGGAAGATGACTTCCCGGAGGACCTCAGCAAGGTGCCGGACAAGGATCTTCAGGTCCTCGACAGCCAAGTCGAGCGCCAGTTGGACTATGAGTACGTGGTGGAGGGGGAGCCGAATCCGGAGACGGAATTCCGGCACTATGACCTCGATGAGGAGTTCGAAGAGCGGGACAAACGGGACACCTGATCCGCCGTGATCAGCCTGAAAGGGCCGGCCGTCCCGCACGGCGTCAGGGATCTAGCCAGCAGGCTTACTAGACTGGGCCGACCACCCGGCTACGAAACGAGCCCTCCATGACCCCGGCTGCTGCCACGCGGTCCCTCCCGCACCCGTGCTGCGCGCCGCGGTCGTGCACCGCATGACCGATCCGGTCCGTCTGGAGATTTTTGTCGCGGGCCACGCCGGCCACGTCTTCGCCTCGCGCGAAATGGCTGGCGGGTCCGCGCCCGCCGTCGTGCTCATCCACGGTATCGGCGCGTCACACCGTTACCTGCGCCGGCTGCACCGGATCCTGGCCGGATCGGTGGAGACCTACTCCATCGACCTGCCGGGATTCGGCGCCACCCCCAAGCCCGCGTACACGCTCTCCATTGCCGACCACGCCCGCTACATCCTTGGCGCCATGGAACAGCTTGGCGTTGCCGAAATAGTGCTGGTGGGGCACTCGATGGGAACGCAGATGGCCCTGGAGGCGGCCCTTCAGGAACCGGGCCGGATCTCGAATGTGGTTCTGATGGGTCCCGTGGTGGACCCCCGGCGCGGCACAGTGGCGCGGACGGCCCTGGCGCTGGGCCGTGACTGCCTGTTCTACGAGAGCCCCTCCTCGAACGCCTTGGTTTTCACCGACTACCTGCGGTGCGGCCCGTCCTGGTACTTCAAGACCCTGCAGGTCATGATGGAGTACCCCATGGATCAGAGGATCGCCGGAGTCAGCGCACCGGTCCTCGTGGTGCGCGGCGCCAACGACCCCATCGCGGATGCAGACTGGTGCCGCCGGCTGGCCGGGCTCGCCAGCCGCGGGCGGCTACTGGAGGTGCCGGGAACCGGGCACGTCGTCCAGCACAACCGGGCCCTCGAGGTGCGGGACGGCATTCTGGCGTTCACGGGCCTTGGCGCGGCCGCGGGCGAGCCGCTGCCCGGAAGCCCGGCCTGACCGCACGGGCTGCCCAGGGCCGGGGTCAGACGTCGAAGTGGGTCCGGGTGGGGCCCTGACCGAGTGACTCGACCACCCCGGCCGCGACGGCGTGGAGCTTGATGTTCCGGGCGCTAGAGGCCGACTTCAGGAGCTCGAACGCCTCGGCCTGGCTGCAGCGGTTCTGCGCCATGATGATGCCGACGGCGACGTCGATCACGGTCCGTGTCTCCAGGGTGGCCTTGAGGTTGGCGGCCGTATCGCTGCTGTGCGCGAACCGGACAGCGAGGCGCAGGGCCATGGATGTCTGGTGGACGAAGTCACGGGCAAGTTCCGTGGCGCGCTCATCGAACCGGCCCGGCCGGTGCGAATACAGGTTCAGGGCGGCCCGGGTCTCGCCTTCGAGCAGGAACGGCAGCGCCAGGATGGACCGGAAGCCATGTCCGCGCACCGTGGCGGCGTACTGCGGCCAGCGGCCATCCAGAACCAGATCCTCAACGTGGACGGTTTCCTGCTCCCGGGAAGCCGTCATGCAAGGACCGTCGCCGAAGGCGTACTGGATTTCGTCCATGGCCTGCGCGGCGGGGCTGCTGCTCGCGACGGTGGCCGCCTTCCTTTCCCGCAGGAGCGTGATGCCGCACAGGACTTCGTCCCCGGGCTCGGACAGGCTGCGCGCGGACACGCGGGCGAGCTCACCGAGGAAGTCCTCGACGTCGGAGCTGCTGAGCACCAGTTCATGCAGGTGCTGGTTTATTGAATTTGCGGTTGACTCGCTGACCACTTATCTGTTGTGCCGTTTCACTCAGGTCAAGACGACCCGGCCGTGCTTCCCACCGCGGCAAAGTGGCGGATACGGCAGCGGCCGGATCGAAGAACAATCCAACGGCTCGCTGCAAAACCGTACCGGGAGAGTATATACATCCGGGAAACGCGGGTTCCATCCAGGCACTGGTCCGACGGCTCCTGAACCGTTCGTCCCGGGCATAAGCTGTGCCTTAAACGAATTGTCGTGAACGGATCCGCATGCCAGAGCTGGACGTCAAGGACTCGCCCCCCGCACCGCTGGCGATCGCCCGCGCCGCGGCCCGGCCAGTCGCCGCCGTGCTGGAAGAGCTGGGCTCGGGCGGGAATGGACTGACTGGTGCCGAAGCAGTCAGGCGCCTGGCGGAATTGGGGCCGAATGCGGTGCGGACCCACATGGCCAGCGGGTGGTCGGTGCTGGGCCGGCAATTGGCCAGCCCCATCCTGATCCTCCTGCTCATCACCGCCGGGCTTTCACTGTTTCTCGGGGATCCCACGAACGCGATCGTCATCGGCGTGATCCTGCTGGTCAGTGTCGGGCTCGGGTTCAGCAACGAATACCGGGCCGAACGCGCTGCGGAGGCCTTACATTCCCGCGTCACGCACCGCGCCGTCGTCGTTCGCGACGGGGTCCAAGGCGAAATCGACGTCACCGCGCTGGTGCCCGGCGACGTCGTCCACCTGGGGATCGGCGCGATCATTCCGGCCGACATGCGGGTGCTGACGGAGAAGGACCTCCTGTGTGATGAAAGCATCCTGACCGGGGAATCGCTGCCGGTTGCCAAGGATCCGGCGCCGGTGCCGGAGGATGCGCCGCTGGCGGAGCTGAGCAGCTGCCTCTTCATGGGGACCGTGATTCAGTCCGGCAGTTGTACCGCGGTGGTGGTCGCCACGGGAGGCCGGGCGGAATTCGGCCGGATTGCACTGGGCCTGGGCGAACGGCAGCCGCAGACCGAGTTTCAGCTGGGCCTGAAACGCTTCTCCTTCCTGTTGCTGCAGGTGGCCATCGGGCTGAGCTCGCTCATCTTCGTCGCGAACCTGCTGCTGCACCGGCCAGTGATCGAATCGCTGCTGTTCTCCCTGGCGATCGCGGTCGGCATCACTCCGCAGCTGCTGCCCGCGGTGGTCAGCACCAGCCTGGCCACGGGAACCCGGCAGCTGGCCCGGCGCAAGGTCCTGGTGAAGCGCCTGGTCTGCATCGAGGACCTGGGCGACATGGACATCCTGGTCACGGACAAGACCGGGACGCTGACCGAGGGCCGGATCAGCTTCACCGCCGCGCTGCCCGTCGGCCCGGGCATCCCGCCCGCCGAGCTGCTCACGCTCGGACTGTTGGCGACAGAGGCCGAATACGCCGAGGCGAAACTCTCTGCGGTCGGCCTGAACCCCTTGGATGCCGCCCTCTGGGAATCATCCGACGCGGCGGCCTTCCGGCCCGAGCGCTACGAACGCCTGGACGTCATAGACTTCGACCACCAGCGCCGCCGGACCAGCGTGCTGGTGCGCGAAGCCAACGGAGAAGCCCGCATCATCACAAAAGGCTCGCCGGAAGATGTCCTGGCCCTCTGCGTGGGCACGCCTGCGGACGTGCAGGCGATGCTGGACCAGCAGTTCGACGCCGGATCCCGGGTGATAGCTGTCGGAACGCGACCCGCGGGCGGGCTGGAGGACCTGACGCCATCCGACGAGAAGGATCTGGTCCTTGCCGGGTTCCTCATCTTCCTGGACCGGCCCAAAGCCAACGCCCGCGGCTCGCTTGACCAGCTCGAGGCGCTCGGCATTACGGTCAAGATCGCCACCGGCGACAACGCCCGGGTCGCCGAAAAGGTCTGTGACGAACTCGGCGTCCTCTCCGGCGGAACGCTCAGCGGCGCCGCCGTGGAGGCCATGTCCGATCCGGAGCTGGCCGCCGCCGCACGGGAGGCCAGCATCTTCGCCCGCGTATCGCCCGAACAGAAGGCGCGGATCATCCGGCTGCTGCGGCTAAGCGGCGGCGCCGTCGGGTTCATGGGCGACGGCGTCAACGACGCCCTGGCACTGCATGCGGCGGACATCGGCATCTCGGTCGACAGCGCCACCGACGTCGCCAAGGACGCCGCCGACGTCGTGCTGCTCGATAAGGACCTGGGGGTGTTGGCTGAGGGCGTCATGGAAGGCCGGCGGATCTTCGCCAACACCATCAAGTACGTTCTCATGGGCACGTCCAGCAACTTCGGCAACATGTTCAGTGCGGCCACGGCCTCCGTGCTGTTGAGTTTCCTGCCCATGCTGCCGGGCCAGATTCTGCTCAACAACCTGCTCTACGATGCCGGCCAACTGGCCATTCCGGGCGACCGGGTGGACAAGGAACAGCTGGTGGCCCCATCGCACTGGGACATCGGCTTCATCCGGCGTTTCATGTTCCTGTTTGGCCCGATCAGCTCTATCTTCGACTTCGCGACCTTCGCCCTGATGCTGTTCGTCCTCGACGCGGTTCCCGGCGAATTCCGGGCCGGCTGGTTCATCGAGTCCATCGTCACGCAGACACTGATCATCTTCGTCATCCGGACCCGGCGCGTGCCCTTCTTCCGGAGCAGGCCGTCGCTGGGCCTGGTCGGTGCCTCCCTGGGGGTGGTAACCCTGGGGGTGTACCTGCCGTTCTCGCCCCTGGCCGGCGTGCTGGGCTTCGATCCGCTGCCTGTTCCGTTCTTCCTCGCCTTGCTCGGGATGGCCGCGGTGTACTTGGTTCTGGTCGAAATGGCGAAAGTCTGGTTTTACGCCCGGGCCGCCCAGCAGCCTGTCCCTGGCCGGCCAGCGGCGCTCCGGCACCGCGGCCGGACCCACCGCATTGCCCGGCGGGCCGCCCGCTTCAGCATCCCGGCGAAGCCGCTCCTCGTCCACCGGGGCCCGGGATGGCGCCGTCGACGCAAACTCGGGCATAAAGGCCCTCACAGGGTTTCGGCCGCGGGCGGATAGTTGGAGGCAGCGGCCACCTGGTCCTGTTCGGGTTTGGGGAACCCGTAGGAGCGCACCAGTTTCAGCAGCACATGACTGATGGCCGATGGCCCACGCTTCGACTTGAAAGCCATAGCCCATGAGCATCTTTGAAGACAGGGTGGACGCCGGCAGGCAGCTCGGCAGGCGTCTGGCGGAATTGCGGGGCCAGGACATTGTGGTCCTGGGCCTGCCGCGCGGCGGCGTGCCCGTAGCCTTCGAAGTCGCCGCCGCCCTGGACGCTCCCCTGGATGTGATTGTGGTGCGGAAACTTGGGCTTCCCTACCAGCCAGAGCTCGCCATGGGGGCGATCGGTGAAGGCGGCGCCAAAGTCCTGGACGAGGAAGTCCTGGCCCATTCACGGGTCAGCGGTGAGGAATTCCAGGCTGTTGAAGAACGCGAACGCGCCGTGCTGGAAAACCGCGTGGTCCTGTTCCGGAAGGGCCGGACCCGGCACGACCTGACCGGACGCATCGCGGTGATCGTCGACGACGGGATCGCCACCGGCTCCACCGCCCGGGCGGCCTGCCGGGTCGCCCGCAAACAGGGTGCGGCCCGCGTGATCCTGGCCGTTCCGGTTGCCCCCGCCGAGACCCTCGCCGACCTGACAGAACCGGACGAAGTGGTCTGCCTGGCGACCCCGCGCCAGTTCACCGCCGTCGGATACCACTACCGGGACTTCTCGCCCACTGACGACGACGAGGTGCTGCGCCTGCTCGATCTTGCGGCCAAACGCGTCGAGGCCGCACCGCCGCCCTTCTGGACCTCGACGGCGACCCGCACCGACAGAGCCGCCGACGTCGACGAGGAAGTGGAAATCCCGTCCCGCGGGGTGCGGCTCCAGGCCCAGCTCCACCTGCCGGTGCCCGCGCGGGCCGTGGTGCTGTTCGCCCATGGCAGCGGCAGCAGCCGCCACAGCCCCCGGAACCGGTACGTGGCCGGCGTCCTGCAGCAGGCCGGTCTCGGCACGCTGCTGCTGGACCTGCTGACGCCTGCGGAGGAGCGCCACCGCGCCAACGTCTTTGACATTGAACTCCTGGCCCGCAGGCTGTCCTCGGCAACGGACTGGCTTTCCACCCGGGCAGATACGGCCTCCTGCGCGGTGGGCTACTTCGGTGCGAGCACGGGAGCCGGGGCCGCCTTGTGGGCGGCGTCGGAGCCGTCGGCCCGGATCGCGGCTGTCGTGTCCCGCGGTGGCCGCCCCGACCTCGCCGGCCCGCGGTTGTCCGCCGTCAAAGCGCCCACGCTCCTGATCGTGGGGAGCCTGGACCACGAGGTCCTGGAACTCAACCGCCGGGCGAAAGCGATGATGCGCAGCCCCAGCCAGCTCGCCGTCGTGCAGGGGGCGACGCACTTGTTCGAAGAGCCGGGCACGCTCGCGGCGGCGGCCATCCTGGCGCGGGACTGGTTTGTCGACTACCTGCTGCCCCCGAACGGTACCAGCGCGCGGGCAGCGGGCGTCTGAGGGGGCGGAACCAGCCCAGAACCAGCAGGGCCGGGGTCACGAAGGCCGCGGACCCTGGCTCCGGCGGCCCTCTACCCTGGACCGGATCCCCAGGAGCATCCGCCGTTCCATCAGGAACTGCACCGGCTCCAGCAGTGCGCGCAGGGCCAGCCCCTCCGCCAGGGGCGAAAAGTCGTACCGGGTGCGGGACAGGAGCCTGGTGGCCTGGGGACCAGCAGGCCGCAACACGAACGTCCAGCTGATGTCCAGCCGGCGCCCGGTGGGACGGACCCCTGCCGGCGACATCGTCCCCGTGCGCAGATCGATGGTTCCGCCCAGCCCCAGCACCGAACCGGACTGGAGGAGCCTGACCGGAAGGCCACCGTCGGCGGACATCGGAACAATGTCGCCTACTTTCAGGCGCTGCAGCTCCGGGAGAATCCGGTCCGCGTTCCGGATGCCCAGGCCCGCGCCGCGTTCGAGCCAGTCGTAGGAGTAGAAACCGCCGCGCCCGGCGCCCATCTGGACCAGCCATGGCCAGACCTCTGCCACCGGCGCCGCGATGGTGACCGCACGGGTGCTTTGCATGCGCGGGGCGGGCACGATCTCGTCCCCGGCGAGCGGGCCGGCGGCCTCCTGGGTGGTGGCCCCCCAGCGCAGGAGCCGCGGCCGGACGGCCAGGACGTAGGCTGCGCCCGCCGATGCCGCAGCCAGCGCCGCGAGCGGTCCGCGCAGCCGGCCGGGAACGTGCGGACCGCTCACGCGAGGGACCTCATCCGCTGGTCCGGCCCCGGAGGTCGTCCGAGTCCGGGCCGACCACCACCACCGGGCAGTGGGAGTGGGCCGCGCAGGCCCCGCTCACCGAGCCCATGACCTGATGGAGGAAGCCGCCCTTGCCGCGCCGGCCCACCACGAGCAACTCGGCGTGCTGGCTTTCCTCGATGAGGACCTTGGCCGGCGCCCCGAACTTGACCGAGCGGGTAAGTCCTTCCGGACGCGATTCGCCGAAGGCCCGCTCCAGTGACTGGTCCACGAGGCGTTCGGCGGTCTCCTCCAGCTCATCGAGGGTGGGCGTTCTGTCCTCCGGCAGGTGGGATGCAAGGAAGAAATCGGAAGTTCCCAGGCAGGTGATGATTTCCAACGGGATGTTCAGCCCCGCGGACATGCGCCCGGCGAGGCGGAGCGCCGTCGTCGAAAACTCGGAACCGTCCACACCCACGACAATGCGCTGATCACCGTTCATGTTCCCCAGCCTTGCCGCTGCCCCCGGGACTGCCTAGGGCCGAAAGTCACGCGGGGCTGGGCACCGCGGCCGCCTCCCCTTAGGGTGGAACGGTGAGCGCCGGCACCGGAGCAGGTGCCGGCCCCCGGCCGGACCATGACGGTCAGCCGAGCCTGCCACCCGAGGAGTTTCTGATGCGAGTTGCTGTTACTGGAGGAAGCGGAAAGCTGGGCCGAAACGTCATGCGGCGGCTCAGCGATGACGGGCACGAGGTGACCAACCTGGACCGCACCGGCGCGCGCGGCCGCGGCTTCACGGAGGTGGACCTGCGCAATTACGGCCAGGTGGTGGATGTGTTCCTGGGCCTGGAGGACCGCCATGCCGGCTTTGACGCCGTGGTGCACCTGGCCGCGATTCCCGCACCGGGCCATGCCCCTGATGCCGCCACCTTCGAGAACAACATGCAGTCCACCTACAACGTGTTCCAGGCTGCCCGCCGGGCCGGCATCAAGAAAATCGTCTACGCGTCCAGTGAGACGGTGCTGGGGCTGCCTTTCGACGTCGACCCTCCCTACATCCCGGTGGACGAGGACTACCCCGCCCGGCCGGAAAGCACGTACTCCCTGGTCAAACACCTTGAGGAGCAGATGGCCATCCAGCTGACCCGCTGGGACCCGGACCTGAGCATCACCGGCCTGCGGTTCTCCAATGTGATGGACCCGGAGGACTATGAGGAATTCCCCTCCTTCGACCACGACGCCCGGGCGCGCAAGTGGAATCTCTGGGGCTACATTGACGGCCGGGACGGCGCGCAGGCCGTGGCCCGCGCCCTGGAGCACGGCAAACCCGGCTTCGAGGCGTTCATCATCGCCAACGAGGACACGGTGATGAGCCGCTCCAGCGCCAGCCTGGCCGCCGAGGTGTTCCCGAACGTGAAAGTGGTCAAGGACCTGGCCGAGCACGAGACCATGCTCTCGATCGACAAGGCCAAGCGGCTGCTGGGCTACGCGCCGGAGCACACCTGGCGGAACTACCACCCGCTGCGCACCACCCCCACGGAAGACTGACCCCAATTTGAGGAGCTCCATGCAATACCGCACCCTGGGCAACAGCGGCGCCGTCGTCTCCAATTACGCGCTGGGCACCATGACTTTCGGCGCCGAGGCAACCGAGGAGCAATCCCGCGCGATCCTGGATGACTACTTCGCGGCGGGCGGCAACTTCATCGACACCGCCGACGTCTACAGCTCGGGGGTGTCGGAGGAAATCATCGGCCGGTGGCTGGCGGACCGGGCCGAGGTGCGGGACCGGGCGGTGGTGGCCACGAAGGGCCGTTTCCCCATGGGCCAGGCGCCCAACGACGTCGGAACCTCCCGCCGGCACCTGGTCCGGGCACTCGATGACTCGCTGCGCCGGCTGGGCGTGGAACAGATCGATCTCTACCAGTTGCACGCCTGGGATCCGGTCACGCCCCTCGAGGAGACCCTCCGGTTCCTGCACGACGCCGTCACCAGCGGCAAGATCGCCTACTACGGCTTCTCCAACTTCCTGGGCTGGCAGTTGACCAAGGCTGTCCATGTGGCGAAGGCTCATGGCTGGAGCGCCCCGGTGACGCTGCAGCCTCAGTACAGCCTGCTGGTCCGGGAGATCGAGTCGGAAGTTGTCCCGGCCTCACTCGACGCCGGGATCGGGCTGCTGCCATGGTCGCCGCTGGGTGGCGGGTGGCTGTCCGGCAAGTACAAGCGCGACCAGCCGCCGGCCGGGGCGACCCGGCTCGGCGAAAACCCGAAGCGGGGGATGGAGGCCTGGGAGGCCCGCAACGCCGATCCGCGCACCTGGGACGTGATTGCCGAGGTGGAGCAGACCGCCGGGCGCCATGGCGTGAGCCCTTCCCAGGTGGCGCTGGCCTGGCTGGCGGACCGGCCGGCGGTCACCTCGGTGATCCTGGGCGCCCGCACCACCGGGCAGCTGGCGGACAATCTCGCGGCCGCGGATCTGCGGCTCACCGCAGGCGAGACAGAGCGGTTGACCGAGGTCAGCCGGCCGCGCGTCGGAGTCTATCCTTATGGGCCCATGGCCCAGGAACAGCGCAGCCGGAAGCTCGAGGGCGGCCGCTAACCAAATAAGCCGCTTACCAAACAACGCGGGGTCACCTGGCACCGGTCCAGGGGGTGTGGATGGGCGCGGAGGGACCCCGCGTCAGTTCCCGGGGGAGGCGGGGCCGCCGGCGTGGTAGCTGGACCAGATGTCGCCCATTTCCTCGGTGGACTGCTCCACGATCCTGCTCATGGCGGCGTGCGCGGCGTCCGCCTCGCCGCGCTGAATGGCGCTGGCCACATCCACGTGCAGTTGGAGGGCCTCGTGGTGGGGCAAATGCGGCATGAGGCCGTGCTCGGTGCGCCCTGTCAGCACCTCGGTGACCAGGTTGTGCAGCTGGGCGAACATGGCGTTGCCCGAGGCGCGGAGCACCGCCGCGTGGAAGTCGATGTCGAGCCGGAGGAACTCGTCTTGGTCCCCGCGCTGGCCGGACGCCCACAGCCGTGCGGCGAGGGAGACGAGGTCGCTGCCGGCATCCCAGGATGCCCTCTCGGCGGCGAGGCGGGCAGCCTGCGGTTCGATTGCCCCGCGGAGCTCGTTCAGGGCCTGCAATTGCTCGAGGCGCCTTGAGGACGCAAGCCGCCAGCGGATTACCTGGGGGTCGTACGCGTTCCACGATTCCTCCGGCTGCACCACCGTCCCCAGCCGCCGCCGCGACTCCAGCATCCCCTTGGAGGACAGCACGCGGGTGGCTTCCCGCACCACGGACCGGGAGACGTTGTGCTGGGCCTCAATCTCGTCCAGGCGCAGGATCGAGTGCGGCGCCAGCGTCCCTTCGGCGATGGCAAGCCCCAGGTTCTGGAGCAGCACGGCATGCAGGTCTGCTGTTGGCTCCGCCTTTGGAGTTTTCATAAATAAATCATACTGTCGGGCCGCAAGGTCTTGTATAAATCTGCTTTATTTACCTAAGATCACTTCCAGAGCGGATGTAAAGATGCATTTGCAGTCGGCTGTGCAGAGACGCCCAGCCCTGAAAACCAAAGGAAGTCGTAATGAAGCGACGTTCAATTGCGAAGTACGCGGCTGTTGCCGCGGTCCTGTCACTGGGGCTGACCGCCTGCGGCGGGGCCAGCGGCAGCACCGACGCCAAGACCTCCGGCACCGTCCGGGTCACCCTCGCCAACCATGTCTGGACCGAGGGCATCAAGGCCGCCATTCCGGAATTCGAGAAGTCCAGCGGGCTCAAGGTCGAACTGACCCAGCTGGGCGAAGACCAGCTCTCGGACCAGTACAACGTCAAGCTCAACGCCGGCAGCGACGAGATCGACGTGATGATGTACCGCCCGCTCCAGGAAGGCAAGGCGTTCGCGAAGAACGGCTACCTCGCGGACCTGACGTCCAAGGTCTCCTCGGACGCCGCGTGGGACTGGAAGGACTACCAGGAGGGCCCGGTCAAGGCCACCACCGCTGACGGCAAGGTGGTCGGCGTCCCGATCATCACCGAGCGCGAAGTTCTCTACTACCGCAAGGACCTGCTGAAGGCCGCCGGCCTGGAGGTTCCCAAGACCATGGACGAGCTCGAAGCCGCGGCCAAGGCCATCAAGGCTTCCTCCCCGGACACGGCCGGCTTCGTGGCCCGCACCGGCAAGTCCGCCGCCGTCACCCAGTTCTCGAGCTTCCTGTACAGCTTCGGCGGCGACTTCACCGACGCCGGCGGCAAGTCCGCCGTCAACTCCGACGCCGCGAAGAAGGCGTACGCGTTCTACGGCGGCCTGATCAAGAACTACGGCCCCGCCAACGTCAGCACCGACATGAGCTGGCCCGAGGCCATGGCAATCTTCACGCAGGGCAAGGCCGCCTTCTACACCGAGGCCGACTCGCTCTACAAGAACGCCACCGACCCGGCCAAGTCCAAGGTCGCCGACACGGTGGGCTTCGCCGCCCTGCCCGCCGGCCCCGCCGGTTCCAAGCCGTACAACATTCCGTCCTGGGGCCTCGCCGTCAACCAGGCATCGAGCAACCAGGACAACGCCTGGAAGTTCATCCAGTGGGCCACCAGCAAGGAACGCACCCTCGAGGCACAGAAGGCCGGCGTCCCCGGACCGCGCGCCTCGGTCTGGGCTGACCCGGCCGGAACCTCCACGTACCCGAAGGACCTCGCCGAGGCCATCACCGTCAGTGCCAAGAACGGTGTCGGACACGACCGTCCCCAGGTTCTCACCGTGGGCAAGGCCCGCGAAATCGTGGGCGGCCCGATCGTCGCGACCATCACCGGCTCTGACGGTTCCGCCGCAGCCGACACGGCGCACGACGCCTTCCAGAAGTTCCTGGACACCGAAAAGAAGTAGCGCGCCCGGCGCGCTACGCGCCTGACACACTACCCGCGTGACGCACCATCGAGCCCGGCGGGACGGCAGTCCGCTGCCGTCCCGCCGCGGCCAGCTCTTCACTTCACCCCCAACTCCTTAGGTGAACCATGTCTGTATTGACTCCTCCCCGCAGCGCGCCGACCAGGAAGGCCGTCCGCCCACCCAGCGCACGCGAGAACTTCTCGGGCTGGGCCAACCGGCACCGCAAGTGGCTCTTCGCCGCCCCCGCCATGATCTTCGTCGGCGTCCTGATCGTCTTCCCGCTGGCCTGGACCCTGTACCTGAGCCTGACCGATTCGCAGGGCTCGGTAAGGGCTGCCTCCGAGTTCGTCGGCCTGCAGAACTACCTCACGGTCCTGTCCGACGTCGAACGCTTCTGGCCCGCCGTCGGCCGCACGCTCAGCTTCACCGGCGTTGCCCTCGTCTGCGAGGTGGTGCTGGGCATGTGCATCGCGCTGCTGCTGTGGCGCCCGTTCCGCGGCGAAAAGTGGGTCCGCGTTGCCATCCTGCTTCCGCTCGTCGCCACCCCCGTGGCGGTCGGCATGATGTGGAGGCTGATCTTCGACCCCAACATCGGCTTCGTCAACCAACTGCTCGGCATGGTCGGCATTCCCGCCCAGCCCTGGCTCTCCGGCCAGGACACGGCGCTGGGCACCACCATCTTCATGGACGTGTGGCAGTGGACCCCCATGGTGGTCCTGATCCTGCTGGCCGGGCTGACCTCCCTCTCCGAGGAGCCCGACGAGGCGGCCCGGATGGACGGCGCCAACGCCTTCCAGCGTTTCTTCTTCATCACGCTGCCCCTCATGATGCCGACCGTGATCGTCGCCATCCTGCTCCGGGGCATCGACGCCCTGAAGACCTTCGACATCCTCTACGCCACCAAGGGCAAAGGCGGCGGGTCCTTCCACGAAGTCGAGACGCTCAACGTCTACGCCTACGGGCTGAGCTTCGACTACAACCAGTACGGCCTCTCCTCCGCGGTGCTGATCCTGTTCTTCATGATCATCATCGGCTCCATGTGGCTGCTGACCATGCGCAAGAAAGCGGTAAGCAAATGACCGTACTGTCCAAAAACAACGGAAACACCAAAAACACCCAAAACACCGAACCCCAAACCGCCCCCGCCGAGCCGGCCAAGACGGCGCCGCGCCCCCGGAAGCCGCTGGGCACCCGCGCGTACAAGGTGTTCCGCGTCGCCGCACTGGTGGCCGTGGTGCTGTTCCTGATCGCCCCGCTGTTCTGGATGCTGCTGGCCTCCCTCAAGACCAACGTGGACATCTACGACACCGGTAAGTCGTTCTTGTTCACCCCCACATTCGAGAACTACGCCAATGTGCTGCAGCGGAACAACTACTTCGTCTTTATCTTCAACAGCTTCTGGGTGGCCTTCGTCTCCACGGCCCTGTCGCTGGTCCTGGGCGTGCCCGCCGCCTACGCCATGAGCCGGTTCACGATGCACCGCTCGGCGATCGTGGTCCTGATGGCCCGCGTCATCCCCGGCGTCTCCCTGCTGGTGCCCTGGTACTACGTCTTCTCCAACCTGAAGATGGTGGGCGGTTTCGAGGTCCTGATCCTTAGCCACATGTTCGTCGCGCTGCCGCTGATCGTGTACATCATGATGAGCTACTTCGATTCCCTGCCGCTGGAGCTGGAGGAGTCGGCCCAGGTGGACGGCCTCACCCCGATTGGCGCGTTCCGCCGCATCACGCTGCCGCTCTCCGTCGCCGGCATGGCCACCGCCGGCATCCTGTCCTTCATTTTCTCGTGGAACAACTTCATGTTCGCCCTGGTGCTCTCCGGCTCCAAGACCAAGACCCTGCCGGTCGCGATCTTCGACTTCGTCTCCTACGCCAGCATCGACTGGGGCGGACTCATGGCGGCCGCCACCGTGGTCACCATCCCGATCATGATCATTGCGCTCTTCACGCAGAAGTACATCGTCTCCGGCATGACCGCCGGCGCGACCAAGGGCTAGGCCACAGATGACACTCATCAGCAGGATTGAAACATTCCTCGTCGCGCCGCGCTGGCTCTTCGTCCGGGTCGAGACCGAGAGCGGGATCGTCGGCTGGGGCGAGGCGAGCTGCGAAGGCCGCAGCGAAACCGTGCGCACCGCCGTCGAGCAGCTCTCGGAGCTGCTCGTCGGCAACGATGCGCTGCGGATCGAGGACCACTGGCAGGTCATGACCAAGGGGTCCTTCTACCGCGGCGGGCCGATCCTGGCCAGCGCCGTGTCCGGCCTGGACCAGGCCCTCTGGGACATCGCCGGCAAGCACTTCAACACCCCCGTGCACCAGCTGCTCGGCGGCCATGTCCGGGACCGGATCCGGATGTACGGCTGGGTGGGCGGGGATGAGCCCAACGAGGTGGCCGACCAGATCAGCGCGCAGCTGGAGGTCGGGCTGACGGCCGTTAAGATGAACGCCAGCGGCCGGATGAGCCCCATCGCCTCCGTGGCCGAGCTCGACGGCGTCGTCCGCCGCGTCGCCGCCGCCCGCGAGGTCCTCGGCGACCACCGTGACGTCGCCGTGGACTTCCACGGCCGCTTCAGCCTCGCCAACGCCCGCCGGGTGGCTCCGCTGCTGGAACCGTACCGGCCCTTCTTCCTCGAAGAACCGGTGGTCCCGGAAAACACGCACCTGCTGCGCGAGTTCACCTCCTCCACCACGACGCCGGTCTCCACCGGCGAGCGGCTCTACAGCCGGCAGGAATTCCTGCCCGCGCTGCAGGCCGGCATCGCCGTGGCCCAGCCGGACCTCTCCCACGCCGGCGGCATCACCGAGGTCCGTAAGATCGCCTCGCTCGCCGAAATCTACGAGGTCCAGCTCGCCCCGCACTGCCCGCTGGGCCCGCTGGCGCTCGCCGCCTGCCTGCAGGTGGGCTTCGCGACACCCAACTTCCTGATCCAGGAGCAAAGCATCGGCATCCACTACAACCAGGGCGCCGAAGTCCTGGACTACGTGGTGGACAAGTCCCCGCTGAAGTTCGTGGACGGACACATCGAACGGCTCACCGGCCCGGGCCTGGGCATCGAGATCGACGAGGCCGTGGTCCGGGCCGCGGACAAGCGCGGGCATGCCTGGCGCGGTCCCGTCTGGCGGCACCCCGACGGCGCCTTCGCCGAGTGGTGAACGCCCGAACGCCGGATCCGGACCTATTTGCCCCGACGAAGGAGACGCCTGACATGGAGAACACGCTGACGCCCGAGCTGCTGCTGGCCGGCATCCAGGAAAGCCGGCTGGTGGCAATTGTGCGCGGCACAGACGGGGCGGCCGCCGCGAAGGCAGCCCTCGCGGCGATGGAGGAGGGCTTCCGGTACGTCGAAATAGCGCTCACCACGCCGCGGGCCCTTGAAGCGATCCGCGACGTCCGCGCAGCCGCGCCCGCGGGCTGCTTCGTGGGTGCCGGAACGGTGCTGACGGCCCGGGACGTGCACCGGGTGGCCGAGGCGGGCGGCCAGTTCATGGTGACCCCGTCGCTGGCAGAGTCGATCGCCGAATCGGCCCGGCTGGGGGTGCCCGTGCTCGCCGGTGCGCTGACCCCCAGCGAGGCCTACGAAGCCATGAACCGCGGCGCCACCGCGGTCAAGCTCTTCCCCGCTTCCATCGGCGGTCCGGGCTACCTCAAGGCGCTCCGCGATCCGTTCCCCGGGATCCCCTTCATCGCGGTCGGCGGCGTCGGGCTGGATGAGGCCGAGGGCTACTGGGAAGCCGGCGCCATCGCCGTGGGGCTCGGCGGACCGCTGTTCGGCGACGCCGGCTCCGGCGGCGACCTCGCGCCGATGCGGGAGCGGGCCCGCCGTTTCGTGGCCCTGGCCGCGGAATTTGGCCGCCCGCGCGCGGGGAGCCTGCGGTGATGGCCGACGTCGACAGCGCGTCCGCCCCGCAGGCCGTGGACCTGCTGACGTTTGGCGAGTCCATGGTCTCGCTCCGGTCCACCGGTCCGTTGTCCGCCGGCGGCCGCCTGGGGATGCACGTGGCCGGGGCAGAGTCGAACGTGGCCGTCGGGGTCGCCCGGCTCGGGCACAGCGTCACCTGGGCCGGGGTGGTCGGCGCCGACCCGCACGGGGAGTACATCCTGCGGCAGCTGCGCGCCGAAGGGATCAGGCTGCGGCACCGGGTGGACGCCGCACGGAACACCGGGGTGATGTTCCTTGAACAACGCACCGCGGATGTCACCCGGGCCTTCTACTACCGCGCCGGATCCGCCGGATCCACCCTGGGCCGGGAGGACCTGGACCGTGCCCTGAGCGCCGGTGCCCGGATCCTGCACCTGACCGGCATCACTGCCGCCCTCAGCCCCGACGCCCGCAAGGCCGTGGAGTACGCGGCCGAGCGCGCCGCCGCCGAAGGCATGGAGGTCTCCCTCGACGTCAATTACCGCAGCAAGCTGTGGACCCGGGAGGAGGCCCGCGCTGCGCTCACGCCGCTCGCCCGGCACGCCAGCATCGTGATCGCCTCCGACGACGAGCTCGGGCTGGTCGCGGCCCCGGTGGGGGCAGGCCCGGAGGGAACACCGCATCCCGGCGATGCCGATACAGATGCAGATGCCGCCGAAACGGCGATGGCCGCCGAACTGCTGGACCGCGGCGTCCGGGAAGTCGTGGTCAAACGCGGCGCCGCCGGCGCCGGCGTCCACACCTCCGACGGGCGCTGGGAAGTGCCCGCCGTGCCCGTGACCAGCATCGATACCGTGGGGGCCGGGGACGCTTTCACCGCCGGCTACCTCTCCGCCCTGCTCGACGGCGCCGACGCCGCCGGACGCCTGCAGCGCGGCGCCCTGGCGGGAGCCTTCGCCGTCAGCACCGCGGGGGACTGGGAAGGCCTGCCCGGCCGCGCGGAGCTGGCACTGCTCGGGACCACGCCGAGCGGAACCACCCAGCGCTAAGCCCCCAGCTATCAGCCCGCCGCGGCCGGCGACCGGCCGTTTCGGCCGGCGCGGCGCCGTTGGTGCCGGGCAATTAAGACATCCCCGTTAGAGCAGATAAGGACCTGTTGTGAAAATCATTGCCGCTGAAGTGTTCGTCACCAGCCCCTCCCGGAACTTCGTGACCTTGCGGATCACCACCGAGGACGGTGTGACCGGGATCGGGGACGCGACCCTGAACGGGCGCGAGCTGGCCGTGGCCGCGTATTTGAAGGAGCACGTCGCGCAGCTGCTGATCGGCAAGGACCCGCACCGGATCGAGGACACCTGGCAGTTCCTGTACCGGTCCTCGTACTGGCGCCGCGGGCCGGTCACGATGGCCGCGATCGCCGCGGTGGACATGGCGTTGTGGGACATCAAGGGCAAGCTCGCCGGGATGCCGGTCTACCAGCTCCTGGGCGGGGCGTCCCGGAACGGGCTGCGCGCCTACGGGCACGCCTCCGGCGCGGACCTGCCCTCGCTCTTCGACTCGGTCCGCGAACACCTGGAGCTCGGGTACAAGTCGATCCGGATCCAGACCGCGGTCCCCGGGATCAAGGCCGTCTACGGCGTCGCGGCCCAGGCCCAGGCCTCCGGGGAGCGGTACGACTACGAACCGGCCGGGCGCGGCGCGTTCCCGCAGGAAGAGGACTGGGACACCCGCGCCTACCTCCGCCACCTGCCGGGCGTGTTCGAGGCGGTCCGGAACGAGTTCGGCCCGGAAATCCCGTTGCTGCACGACGGGCACCACCGGATGACCCCGATCCAGGCCGCGAAGCTGGGCAAGGCGCTCGAACCCTACGACCTGTTCTGGCTCGAGGACTGCACCCCGGCCGAGAACCAGGAAGCCCTCCGCCTGGTCCGGGCGCACACCACCACCCCGCTGGCGATCGGGGAGATCTTCAACACCGTCTACGACTACCAGGCCCTGATCAAGGAACAGCTGATCGACTACGTCCGGGCCGCGTCCACGCACTTCGGCGGGATCAGCCCGCTGAAGAAGGTCATGGACTACGCCGCGCAGTACCAGATCAAGTCCGGCTTCCACGGCCCCACCGACATCTCCCCGGTCGGGTTCGCCGCGCAGCTGCACGTGGGCCTGGCGATCCACAACTACGGCATCCAGGAATACATGCAGCACTCGGAGGCGACCAACGAGGTCTTCGAACAATCCATGACGTTCACCGACGGCTACCTGCACCCGGGCGACAAGCCCGGCATCGGCGTCGAATTCAACGAAGAAGCCGCCGCCGCGTTCCCCTACCAGCAGGCCTACCTGCCCTACAACCGCCTCGTCGACGGCACCGTCCATGACTGGTGACCCGGCCATGAAAAGTACCCCGGCCACGACCGGTGAGCTGAACATGACCGGTGGCCATCCCTGACACACCAAAAAGGTCCCGGGCGGCGAGTCAATGCTCTGCCGCCCGGGACCTGGCTCTTTTGAGTCCGGCTCTCAGCGTCCGGTTTGCTGGTGGCTTAGCGAACCTGTTCCCGGGTCATGCCGAAGGGGACCTGGTCGGAGAGGGCCGCGGTGTAGTGGCCCGGCTTGTGCCGCGTGAGCAAAATGCCGTGCGTCCCCGTGGTCATGGCGAGCTGCTGCAGCCCGCGGACGGCGTCGTTGAGTCGGTCATCGAGTACGCGCCGGTTGTCGACCTGGATCTCAATGGACTCGGTAATCGTGGTCATAGCTCTGTCTTTCTTGGAGTACTTCTAGTCGGCCCCAATGGATTCAGGAACAATAACGTCATATTTATTGACCCGTCAAATCACCACGCCGCATCTGCGCGGGGTGCCGTGCGGGGGCCAAATGCCCGCACATTGGGCCGCGGGCGGCTGACCTGCAGATCCATCCAGGCACGGGTGGCCCCAGTGAGTCTGATCACCCGGCATCATTGCGGGCAGGCCGAAAGATGCTCGTGGACGCAAACGATGCCGCCGTCGGGGGCACGGGAGAAGATGATGGTCTCGCGTTCATCGCTCGTATCGCGGCCACCGTCCCGGTCAATCTGGACGGTCGTGGCGACTCGGTGCGAAAACACCGCGGTAGCCCCGAGGAGCTGGATATCCTGCTCGCTGCTCCGGCATTCAAGCACACGCCAGCCACCGGCGAGCCAGCTGTCCCAAAGGGTGCGGTAGGCGGAGCGGGAACCAAGGCGCTGGGCTTCCGGATGGAAGATAAAGGTCGCCTGCGGGCTGAAGGCCGCAAAGTAGGCCTCGGTGTCCGTGGCGGCGAAGGCGGCGACCAGTCGGTCCGCCGCATCCTGCACCTCCTCGCGGCTGAGGGCCCGGAGCGCAGCCGGCCGCAGTTCCGCCGCCGGCAGCGGCCGGGCCACGGCCCGGATCGGGGCGCCGTCGGCCCCGGGGATATGGAGGGGAAAGAGGAAGAGCTCGACGTCGGATCCGGCGTCTCTGGCCCGCTGGACCTGCTCCAGCCCGGTGAGGTTTTCCACGATGATGCAGCCGTTCCCGGCCAGGATGGCGTGGGCGGGAAAGTCGCCGCCGGCCGGGTTGCCGTCCGAAGCGCCGGGGGAGCTGGGATCCACGCTGAGGGCATCCAGGCCTACGGCGCGGTAGCCGCGGTCCACGATCAGTTGCGCCGCCGCCTCCTCCAGCCAGGGATGCTTGAGGTACTCCTCCGTTCCCCACGCCGCGGCGGAGCCGGTGTGCAGCAGCAGGATCTTTGCTGGCTTGTCCTGATCCCCAGAAGCCCCACCTGAACCCGCCGGGGCGATCCCCGCCAGCTGCGCTGCGGTGATGGCGCCGCCGCGGGCCACGTCCCGGACGTCCACGATTTCGGCGACGCCGCCGAAGAGGGACAGCGGCAGTTCGTCCAAAGCTGCCCAGCCCTCGCCCACGTGCAGGGGTGCGTCGGCGTGGGTGCCCGAATGGGAGCCCAGTCCGAGCGAGAGCACGTTGGCGCCGTCGGCCTCCACGGTCAGCGCCGCTGCAATCCGGACCTCAGGGTCGCCGGGGTAGACAGGCATTCCGGTGCGCAGCGGAACGCTGAGATCGAACCACGTCACCGCTGGCCCACCAGTTCCGTGTCCCGGTCGCCGGGCAAGCCCGGCCCGGCCGCCTCCGGTGTTCCGGCAGCGACGGTGTCTCCGGCCGCATCGATGACCGGCGGCACCGGGGTGTCCTTCGAAGGGATCCAGCGCGGCCCGGCGGACGGGAACACCCCGCGCGGCTCCGGGAAGATCCACAGCAGCCCGAGGTAGAGCACGGCTGCGAGCGCCAGCGATGCCGGCAGGCTGATGTCCACGCCGCCCGCCAGGTTGCCCAGGGGCCCCTGGAACTGGCCGGGCATGTTCACCATACTCAGCCCGGCCGCGGCGCTGACCAGCCAGGCCGTCATGCCGCGCAGGTTCCAGCCGTGGTTGAACCAGTACCGTCCGCCGGTCTGGCGCCGGTTGAATACCTGGAGGGCGTCGGCGTCGTACCAGCCGCGGCGGGTGATGAAACCGAGGATCATCACCACCATCCACGGCGCGGTGCAGGTCACGATCAGGGTGGCGAACGTGGAAATGCTCTGGACGAGGTTGAAGGCAAAGCGGCCGGCGAAGATGAATGCGATCGCCAGGATACCGATGAACAGGGTGGCCTGGACCCGGTTGAACCTCGGGAAGACGCTGCTGAAGTCAAGGCCGGTCCCGTACAGCGATGACGCCCCGGTGGACATGCCGCCGATCAGGGCGATGGCGCAGAGCGGGATGAAGTACCAGGCGGGGGAGATCGCCAGCAGGCCGCCGACGTAGTTCGGCGCCGCCGGGTCCATGAATTCCGGCGCTTTGGTGGCGATGATGGACGCCGTGGCCAGGCCAAAGACGAACGGAATAAGGGTGGCCAGCTGGGCCAGCAGCGCCGCACCCATGACCCTGCGCTTCGGGGTGGCGGTGGGGATGTAGCGCGCCCAGTCGCCCAGGAACGCGCCGAAGGAGATGGGGTTGGACATGACGATCAGGGCCGCGCCGATGAACGCCGGGATGAACCCTGCGACGCCGACGCCGTCGAACCCGGTCCCGAAGGCACCCTCGAAGTTCAGGTTCAGGTCACCCGCGAACGCGATGAACCCGACAACGAACAGCAGGGTGGCCGCGGTGACGGCGATCTTGTTCACGAGCAGCATGAACTTGAACCCGTAGACGCAGACCACCAGGACGAGTCCACCGAAGAGGCCGTAGGCGACGGCGAACGAGCCCATGTCCTGCGGCAGGCCAACCAGCCGGTTCAGCCCGCCGACCAGGGCATCGCCGGAGCTCCAGACCGAGATGGAGAAAAATGCCAGCGCGGTGAGCAGCGACAGGAATGATCCGACCACCCGGCCGTGCACGCCCAGATGGGCGGAGGAGGACACCGCGTTGTTGGTCCCGTTCGTGGGGCCGAAGACGGCCATGGGCGCCAGCAGGAGGGCGCCGACAACCAGGCCCGTCACCGTCGCGGCGAGCCCCTGCCAGAATGACAGGCCGAAGAGGATCGGAAACGCGCCCAGGAAGGCCGTGGCAAAGGTGTTGGCCCCGCCGAACGAAACCCTGAACAAGTCAAAGGCACTGGCATTGCGGTCCTTCTCGGGGATCCGTTCGATGCCATAGGTCTCCACGTCGGTGACCTTGCCGCGGTTCCGCCCTGCGCGGGCGCCGGCAGGCTGTTCCTCGACCATGTTGTTCTCCATCCAGCTCATCATTGATTCCGTGAGAGTTGCTTCATAAGCATCACAAGTTGCTTTGGAGGCTACCTTGCTTGGTTTGGAGGCTACACTGTGAAGCGGCTCACAGCAAAGCGCCGGTCCGTCCGGCCGGCATATTAAGCAACCGGCCGCCGGACCGGACCTCTCCCGCGGGGCCCGGGCGCCCGGGTGCCTGCCGCCCCGTGAAGAACAGGGATAATCTTCAACGGGGACTATCCACTACACGGCGCAAAGGCGGCACGGCGACATGGCACAGGCTCAGACAGGCAAACCCCGGGGACGGTGGCGGACCTTCCACGAAAAATTCGTCGTGGAAGAGCGCTACATGAGTGTGGCGGCGCGCCGGAATCTCTACCGCACTGCCGTCGTCCTGATGATCACGGGCGCCGTGCTGTTCGTGGTAATCCTCACCGGAGTCCTGCAGCACGGCGGCATCTCGGCGGCGGACGAGCCCGTGCGAACCTGGCTCCTGACCCTGCGCGCGGAACCCACCACCATCATCATGATCATCCTGGCGATCATCTTCGGCCCCATCGGCCTGCCAATCATCGTCCTCATCGTGACGGTGGCCTGGGGCCTGCTCGCCAAGCACGCCTGGCGGCCGATGCTCCTGGCCGGCGCCATGCTGACCGGCGTCATCCTGGCGCAGGTCATCGGCCGCATCGTCGAACGCCACCGGCCTCCGATCGACCTCATGCTTTTCGGCGCCGACTCCACGTTCTCGTTTCCTTCCGGGCACGTCCTGGGCGCGTGCGACTTCCTGCTGGTCACCACGTACCTGGTCTTTTCGCGCCGGAAGAACCCCGTGTCCGCTGTCATCGCCTTCATTGTGGCGGGGATCGGCATCTTCTTCGCGGCCGTCAGCCGCCTCTACCTCGGCTACCACTGGATGACCGATGCCCTGGGCGCCTTCTCGATCTCGCTCGTGATCCTGGGCGGCGTCATTGCGCTGGACACCTGGCGAACGGCACGGATCCCGGGCGAACAGATCACCGGGACGCTGTCCACCGCCGACGCGGGCCAGGACTAAGCGCCGTCAGCGGCTGCGCGCCCGCTTGAGTTCGGCCCGCAGCCGGGCGTTGGCTGCCTCCAGTTCCATCACCTTGGCCACGCCGGCCAGGTTGAGCCCCTCCGCCAGGAGTTGGCCGATCCGCCGCAGCACTGCGAGGTCTGCGTCGCTGTACTGCCGGGTGCCACCCGCGGTGCGGTCCGGCGCTAGGAGCCCCCGGCGCTCGTAGAGCCGGATGTTCTGCTGCCCCGTGCCCACCAGTTGAGCCACCACCGAGATGGCGTACAGGCCTGTATTCGTGCCGCGGTCCGCCATGGCATTCCTCCCGTTCCGGCAATTCCCTTGCATCAGTGTTTCACCGGTGCTATAAAAAATCTATACCCACTACCACAGATAAATAGTGGTGGGTTGTGGAAGGAATGCAGATCAACTCTCGCTAAAGGAGTGGGAAATGATGTTGATTCGGACGGACCCGTTCCGTGACTTTGACCGGCTCGCGCAGCAGGTGTTCGGCACGGTGGCGCGCCCGGCGCCCATGCCCATGGATGCGTGGCAGGAAGAGGGCGTATTCGTCGTCGTGTTCGATCTTCCGGGGGTCAATGTCGACTCGATCGGGCTCGACATTGAGCGCAATGTCCTGACTGTCCGGGCGGAACGGCGGGACCCGGTGCAGCCCGATGTGGAGCTGACGGTCTCGGAGCGCCCCCGTGGCGTGTTCAGCCGCCAGCTGATCCTCGGCGACACCCTGGACACGGAGAACGTCAAGGCGAACTACGCCGACGGCGTCCTGACGCTCCGCATCCCGGTGGCGGAGGCGGCCAAGCCGCGGAAGATTGAAGTCACCCGTTCGCAGGACAAGATGCAGGAGATCGGGAAGTAGCCCCCGGAGCCGGGGCGGCGCCCGCAGCGTTGCTCCGGCTCCGGCTTCATGCAACGGAGGCCGATCATGTCCGGCAGGAACCCTGATCCCCACGGCTACTACGCGCTCTTGCACGTCTCGCCGGAGGCGGGACGGCAGGAGATTGGCCGCGCCTTCCGGGCGCTGATGCGCCGGCACCATCCCGACATCGGCCAGTTGGACATCGACCCTCCCGATGTCGGCGCCATTCTGCACGCTTTCGCCGTGCTGCGGGACGCCAGGAGCCGGGCGGAGTACGACGCCGGCGGCTGGCGGCCCGCCGTCGAGGACGACACCTTCCAGCACCGGAACGACCATGCCGGCCAAGGCGGACGCGACATCCCGGTGCGCATCATCCGGCGTCGGGATCCTCTTGTGCGCGTGCTCCCCGTCCGCTGGGAACCCGGGCCGTGACGGGGCAACACTCATGGCCGGGCCGCTGAACCGGACAGGAAGCCCACCCGGCAGTCCCATCCAACAGTCCCATCCAACAGTCCCATCCGCTGAGGAGGAGAGCGGCCATGAGCACATGGCGCCGTTACGATTCGCACCTGATGCCGGTATTCCACGAGCGCTTCGAAGAGCGCTGGGGCGTGGGAACGGCGCCGTTCCTGGACCCAGAGGCGCACGAGGCCCCGTTGCCCCGTGCGCAATGGATCAACATCGACACGGGCGCGGCGCTGGCCGTGGTCCCGGTCTGGACAGATGAAGACAGTCAGCACCGATCCTTTGGCGTGTTCTACCTGCCGCCCGCGGGTGATATCTGGGTGCTGAGGCCTGGCTTCACGGAGTATCTGGAACCCTCGATGGACGAGGCTGAGCAGCTCATGACGCTGCGGAATGATGCCTTCCGCAAGGCCGTGGAGCACGCCAAGGTCTTCCTGTTCGGGCCGGAGACCTCGGTGTTCTGAACGGCCCGGTGGTCTGAACGGCAGGGACCAGTTGATGCCAGGGATCAGTTGCTGGCGGCGGCGTACGCATTCAGGCTCAGGGAGAACACGATCCACGAGACATATGGCAGCATGAGCAGGCCCGCCGCCCGGCTGATAAGGCCGAACCGGACCACGGTGACGGCAGCGGCCACCGCATGGACGGCGATGAGCAGCAGGGCCAGCCACAGGGCGGCCCCGCCGGCCATGGGGTACATGCCGAAGAACAAGGGCGCCCAGGCGAGGTTCACGAGCAGCAGGATGACGTAGACGGTCATGGCGCCACGGCCGCGCCCGGAGCGTAGTCCTGTCCCCCGGCGCCAGACCAGCCACGCTGCCACGGCCATGGTCGTATATAGCACTGTCCAGACCGCTCCGAAGGCCCAGCCCGGCGGAGTCCACGGGGCCTTCTCTGCCGCCGCGTACCAGCCGTCGGCGTTGCCGATGATGGCCAGCGACGCCACGAAGGACACCCCGTGGGAGACCGCCAGGAAGCAAAGGAGGGCCGCCGCCTGCCTGCCGGGGCTGGGCGGCGCCGCCGGCGGCCGGCGGTTGACGCCTTGTTCAATTTTCACGTGCACTGATCAACAGTGGCCGTTGGCACCGCGCGCGTCAAACGGCCCGGGTCGTGGCGCTCACCCCCGTCGGAGCCTAAGATCAGTCAACCAACCACCGAAACTACATAGAGGTCCCCGTCGATGAACGCTTCCGCCAACGATCTGGCTTCCCTTCTTCCGCCCGGCTTCACCCTGGGCGTGGCGACCTCGGCCTTCCAGATCGAGGGTGCACTCGATGAAGACGGCCGCGGCCCTTCCGGATGGGACGTCTTTGCCGCGAAGCCGGGTTCGATCGTGGAGGACCAGAGCCCGGCCGTTTCCTGCGACCACTACCACCGGATGCCCGAGGACGTGGCGCTGATGAAGGACCTGGGGATCGACTCGTACCGGTTCTCGCTGTCCTGGTCCAGGATCCAGCCCGGCGGGAGCGGGCCCGCGAACCCCGCCGGGGTGGACTTCTATGACCGGCTGATCGACCTTTTGCTCGCCAACGGCATTTCCCCCATGGCCACGCTCTACCACTGGGACACCCCATTGCCCCTGGATGAGGCCGGCGGCTGGATGAACCGAGACACGGCCTACCGGCTGGGGGACTTCGCCGCCATCGCCGCCGCTGCCTTCGGGGACCGCGTGAAGCGCTGGGTGACTGTCAACGAGCCCGCCACAGTCACCACCAACGGCTACGCCCTGGGCATGCACGCGCCCGGCCAGGCCCTCATGCTCAAGGCACTCCCCAGCGTGCACCACCAACTGCTGGGCCACGGCCTGGCGCTCCAGGCGCTGCGTGCCGCCAAAGTACCGGGGGAGATCGGCATCACCAACGTTTACTCACCGATGGTCCCGGCCACCGCGAACCCGCTGGACAAGGTCAGTGCCGGACTCATGGACGTGGCGCAGAACCGGCTCTACGCCGATCCCGTGCTGCTCGGCAAATACCCGGATGTCATCCGGGCCGCCACGTTCTTTTCGTCGTCTTTCAGCCCGTCCAGCGAAGACATGGAGCTGATCTCCCAGCCCCTGGATTTCTATGGCCTGAACTACTACATGCCCACCCTGGTCGGGGCAGGCCCGGGGGAGGGGGCCGTGCCGCCCGGCATGGCCGAGGCCATGGGGGACGACCTCAGCGGGACACCCGGAGCGCCCTTCCACATCGCGCCGTTCCCGGACACCGAGACCACGGCCTACGGCTGGCCGGTCAAGCCCGAATACATGTCTGTCGCCCTGGCCGAGATGGCCGACCGCTACCCGGATCTGCCCCCGGTCTACATCACCGAGGGCGGGGCGAGTTTCGAGGACGTCGTGGTCCACCCTGTCGGGACGGACCGCCGGATGATCCCGGACGAACGGCGCCTGCGTTACCTCGCGGACCACATCGGTACGGCCCTGGAAGCGACACGTCCAGGCGGTGCCGCCGAGGCCATCGACCTCCGCGGCTACTATGTGTGGTCCTTCATGGACAACTTCGAGTGGTCCGCTGGCTACAAGCAGCCGTTTGGTCTGGTGCACGTCGATTTCGATACCCAGGTCCGCACGCCGAAGGCCTCCTACTACTGGCTCCAGGAGGTCATTGCGGCCCGAAGCGCGGCGTCCGCCGGAGAGCCCGACAGCCTCGCGCAGCCCGCCAGCGGCGCCGGGCAGGACTAGACGGCCGACGTCGGAGCGCCGCATCCGGCAGGCTGACACCCCAAAAGCAGGGTCAGACTAGAGCAGATCCAGGTCCTGCAGGCCCTTGGCGAGTCCCGCCCCGTCGGGCGAATAGAACCACGGGACGGAGGACTCCGAGTGGTCGCCGGTGTCGGAGTGGCCACCGGCGAAGACCGCTTCGGTGGAGGAGAGCTGCCGGATGCCGATCGCGGCCACCTGGTCGGGGTGCTTCTGCGCGAAGCCGGAGTAAATCTCTTCATCGTGCTGGCCGTTGTCGCCGAACAGCAGCCAGCGCATGTTCGGGAACTCCTGGGCCAGCAGCTCAAGGTTCCGCCGCTTGTGTTCCTGGCCGCTACGGAACCAACGGTCGTGCGTCAGTCCCCAGTCCGTGAGCAGCAGCGCGCCCGAGGGATAGAGGTTCCGTGCGATGAAACGGGCCAGGGTGGGAGCTGCGTTCCACGGCCCGGTGGACAGGTAGATCACCGGCGCCTCCGGGTGCTCCACCTTGAGCCGATCCAGCAGGACGGCCATGCCGGGTGTCGCCATCCGGGCCCGTTCGTTCAGGACGAAGGTGTTCCACAGTGCCAGGAAGGGCCGGGGGAGGGCTGTGACCATGATGGTGTCGTCAATGTCCGAGACAATGCCCAGCTTGGTGTCCGGGGAGATCACGAAAATCCTGGCCTCGACCGGTTCCGTTCCTTCGGCGCGCAGCACCGCCGTATGCCAGCCCGGGGTCAACGACACGTGAACCAGGGTGTCCACCAGGCCGCCGCGGTCGGCATGCACGCGGGTGGTGACGCCGCCGATCTGGATCTCCACCTCGGTGAACTGGACCGGGACACTCGTGAACGCCCGCCAGCCGCGGAAGTTCTGGTTGCCGTTCACGGCCAGCCGTTCCGCCTTGCTGCCGGCCACCGGCCGGCTGGTGAGGACCACGCGGCCCAGTACCCTGACCCACTCCGTCGAGCCGTAGCCCTGATAGGCGACGGTCTGCGGGCTGAACTTCCAGCGCCGGGCCGTCTTGAGCCGGACCCCGTTGACGGTGTCAGACACCCAGTGGGCGAGCCGGAAGGCCCTGTTGCCGGACACGGGCAGCTGCTGCGCTGGTTGCGACGCCAATTCCATGCCTCCACTCTCCCACAGTGCCGGGCTCCGGCCGTGCCGGCGGGGTCCCCGGGACCCGGCCCCCGCCATGCCGGATCACCATCGCGGCGGCTGACCCAGCAGCCCGCGCAGGGTGGCGGCGTTGCGGACGGCGTTGCCGCCGCCGTCGTTGTTAAAATACGCGTAGACGTCTTTCCCGCCGGCCTGCCACTCGCGGATCCGGTCCGCCCACCAGCGCAGGTCCTCATCGGAATAGGATCCGCCGTACAGGACGTCGTGGTCCGGGCCGTGCAGCCGGACATAGACGAACGGCGCGGTGGCGCGCAGCACGCACGGGAGCCCGGCGCCGCTCATGATGCAGTAGGCCGCGCCGTGGCTTTCCAGCAGGGCGTACACGGCGTCGTCGTCCCAGCTGGGGTGGCGGAACTCCACGCAGACGCGGATCCACCCGGGCAGAGCCGCCAGGAAGTAGTCCAGCCGGGCGTCATCGCGCGCCAAGCCCGGGGGCAGTTGGACGAGCAGCACGGCCCGCTTGTCGCCGAGCTCGTGCCAGCACCGGGTGATCCGCTCCGCCCAGACCTCCGGGGCATATAGCTTCTTGGCGTGCGTCAGGCCCCGGGGCGCCTTGACGGACAGGGCAAAACCGTCGGGCAGGCGGCGGCGCCAGCTGGCGAACGAGTCCTCTTTCGGCCAGCGGTAGAAGCTGGCATTCAATTCCACGGTGTCGAAGCGTGCCGCGTAGTAGGCCAGCCTGTCCCGGGCCGGCAGGCCTGGCGGATAGAGGACCCCGTCCCAGTGGTCATAGCTCCAGCCGGACGTGCCGATCCGCACAGTGGCTTCGTGCGCTGCCATGCCCCGTCCCCTGCCCTTTCCCCTCAACGATGGATCCGCGTCCTCCGGCCGGTCCCGTGCGCCGCCGCCCGTCAGCTTTCACCATCAGCTTTCACCGTCAGCTTTCACCGTGTGCCCTCCGCCCGTGCCGGGTGCGCGGCGGTGTGGCACTGTAAGTGTCATGGTACGCATCGAGGATTACGCAATGGTCGGGGATCTGCATACCGCGGCCCTGATCAGCACCGAAGGTTCCATCGACTGGCTGTGCCTGCCGCGCTTCGACTCACCGGCCTGTTTCAGCGCCCTCCTCGATTCGCCCGCGGCCGGCCGGTGGCTCCTGGCGCCGGCAGGCGGCGGCGAATGCACCCGCCGCCGCTACCGCAAGGGCACGCTGATCCTGGAAACCGAGTGGGATATGCCTGAGGGCAAGGTCAGGATCATTGACTTCATGCCACCCCGCGACGAGGTGGCGGATATCGTGCGGATCGTGGTCGGTGTCCGCGGCACGGTGCGGATGCGCGGCGAACTGGCGCTCCGGTTCGACTACGGCCATGTTGTGCCGTGGGTCCGCCACGACGAGCGCGGGATCCACGCCGTCGCCGGGCCCGATGCCGCCTATCTGGTGACCGATGCGCCCCTGCGCGGTGAGCGGATGCATACCGTCAGCGACTTCACGGTCAAGGCCGGGGAGCGTGTGCCCTTCGTGCTGACCTGGAGCCCCAGCCACCTGCACCGGCCGCGGTCGGTGAATCCGGAAACGGTCCTGGCGTCCACCGAGGAGTTCTGGCTTCGCTGGTCGGCGAAGTGCACGGTCACCGGGCGGTACCGCGACGCCGTCCAGCGCTCGCTGATCACGCTCAAAGCCCTGACTTTTGCCCCCACCGGCGGGATCGTGGCCGCCGTCACGACGTCGCTGCCGGAGGAGATCGGCGGCACCCGGAACTGGGACTACCGCTTCTGCTGGCTGCGCGATGCCACGCTCACGCTGCAGGCGCTGCTGGCCGCGGGCTACACGGAGGAGGCCGGCGCGTGGCGCGACTGGCTGCTCCGCGCCATCGCCGGGGACCCGGCGGATCTGCAGATCATGTACGGGCTCCACGGCGAGCGCCGGATGCCGGAGCTCGAACTGCCGTGGCTGAAGGGCTACGAGAACTCCGCGCCGGTGCGTACCGGCAACGGTGCGGCCGGCCAGCTGCAGCTCGACGTCTGGGGCGAGGTCCTCGATTGCCTGTCCCTGACGCGGAACTCCCTGCTCAAACACACTGACGACGCCTGGGACGTCCAGGTGGCCCTCATGGAACATCTGGAGACGGCCTGGCGCCAGCCGGACAACGGGCTGTGGGAAATGCGCGGCCCGCAGCGCCATTTCACGCACTCCAAGGTGATGGCATGGGTGGCGGCGGACCGCATGGTCAAGGGTGTCCGGGACTTCGGCCTGATCGGCCCGGCGGACCGTTGGGAGGAGCTGCGTGACGCCATCCACACCGAGGTCATGGCCAACGGGTTCGACGCCGACCGCAACACGTTCGTGCAGTCCTACGGGCGGCCGGAGCTGGATGCGAGCCTCCTGCTGCTGCCGCGGGTGGGGTTCCTCCCGCCGGATGATCCGCGCATCATCGGCACCATCGACGCGGTCCAGCGCGAGTTGACGCACGACGGCTTCCTCCGCCGCTACCTGCCGGCGCAGAGCGACGACGGGCTTCCCGGCGGGGAAGGGGTGTTCCTGGCATGCTCCTTCTGGCTGGTTGAGGCCCTGATCGGGGCGGGCCGGCGCCACGAGGCCCGGGAGCTGTTTGAGCGCCTGCTGGCGTTGCGCAACGACGTCGGACTCCTCAGTGAGGAGTGGGGCGTGGAGACCGGCCGGCAGCTGGGCAACACCCCGCAGGCCTTCAGCCACTTCGCCCTCGTGATGAGCGCGCTGGAACTGCATGAAGATGGCGTCCGCCGCAGCGACACGCCGCTTCCGTGACCCGCGGCCCCGCCACCGGCCGCGGCGACCGCCGGCGGGACCTTCAGCACTTTCCCCGCACCGTAAAATAAGTACACTTACTAATATCCCGGCGGGGGATACGAGGGAATGAGGAGTGTGCAATGGCGGGGTATTTTGAGCTCGTGGACGCGCCCGACGGCGGCTACCGCATTCGGATGATGGACGGGGCAGGGCAGCTGCTGGCGGTTTCCGTGACGTTTCCCACCAAGAAAGCGGCCGTGGCCGGCGTGGCCCAGGCGAGGGAGATCGCCGGAACCGGCCTGATCAGGGACCGCAGCGCCGATGGACGGCCCGCCGTGCCCGGCTCGTCCGCCCGGGTGATCAGGGGGCGGCGCGGCGGCGCCGGGCGCTCAAACTCCGCCTTGGGCAGCTCGCTGGCGGGCAAGAGGGCGCAGGCCCGTACCTGATCCTCGGGGCGGCAGTGTCCCCTGCGGGGTTCCCCGCGCCGAGCGGTTACAGTATGGCCATGGAGCAGCGGGGGAATCGGAACACCGGCCGTGCACGGAAGAATCTGCTCGGCCGTGTGGCGGTGCCGCTCGCTGCCGCGGCCATGCTGGTGGCCGGCCTGGTTTTCCTCGCCCAGCCTGTGCCGCAGGAGGACTTTGGCTGGGTCGCTTATGCTCCGCTGCCGACGGGGCCCGTCGTGCTGCAGGGGCTCATGATCATGGGCCCGTGGACCTGGGCAGGGGTCGCGCTGATCGGCATCGGGTTGCTCCTGCTGGCGTTCTGGTCCGGCTACCGCACCGGCCGGCAGGCCCGGGACCGCGGCGACGACTCCCGCTAGGCGGCTGCCGCCTGGCCGTCCGTCGGTTGGCCGGCCGCGCCGCACCGGCTGCAGCCGCGAGCCCGCTCTGCCGGTGCCCCGCTCTGCCGCCAGCCCGCTCCGCCGCCGCCCCGAGGAGAGCGTTCGCGGCGGTCCGGGCGCGAAACACTGCCGCGATGTGCCGTCTCGGCGGTACGCTGGCCGGGCAGCGCCTAACCGTCGAGGAGGAGGACCTCATGAGCCAGCACCACACCCCCGGAAGGGTCGCCGTCGTCACCGGAGCCGGTTCCGGCATCGGACGTGCGGTGGCCCGCCTCATGCTGGCCGAGGGCTACCGGGTGGTCCTGGCGGGGCGGCGGGAAGAACCGCTCCGCGAGACCGCGGCCGGCCACCGCCAGGCGCTCGCGGTCCCGTGCGATGTCACCGTCCCCGCCGACGTCGAGCGGCTCTTCGCCGCGGCGCTGCGTCAGTGGGAACGGGTGGACGTGCTCTTCAACAACGCCGGCGTGTTCGGCCCCGCCGCCTCGGTGGACGAGATCACCCTGGAGGACTGGGACGCGACCGTTGCCGTGAACCTCACAGGATCCCTCCTCTGCGCCGCTGCCGCGGTCCGGGCCATGAAGGCCCAGTCGCCCCAGGGTGGGCGGATCATCAACAACGGTTCGGTCGCGGCGCATTCGCCCCGGCCGCGGACGGTGGCCTACACGGTGACCAAGCACGCGATCACGGGACTGACCAAAAGCATTGACCTGGACGGGCGCGGGTTCGGCATCAGCTGTGGACAGATCGACATCGGCAATGCGGCGACGGATCTCATGGAGGAGATCGGCGTCGGCTCCGGGGCAGCCCAGGCAGACGGCAGCCTGCGGGCCGAGCCGACATTTGCGGTGCAGGACGCGGCGCGGGCCGTGCTGCTGATGGCCGGGATGCCGGCGTCGGCCAACGTGGGATCCCTCGTGGTGACAGCTGCGGGCATGCCGTTCATCGGGCGCGGCTGAGGCGCGGGCCCGTCTGGTGGGTCCTGCCGGTGGGTTCTGCCGGACTCGGCATCCGGACGCCGCATCCGGGGGTTGCTAGAGGGGCAGGAGGGCGGACAGGTCCGCGCGCAGTCCCGAGGCGGCAACACGGCCGGCCGCGACGGCGTCGGCCCAGCTCAATCGTCCGCTGACCATCGCCAGCCAGGTGTCGGCGTCGCACTCGATGACGTTTGGCGGGGTGCCGCGCGTGTGCCGCGGGCCCTCCACGCACTGAGTGACGCCGAACGGCGGGACGCGCACCTCCACGGAGTTCCCGGGCGCCCGCGCGGTGACTTCCTCCAGGCAGTAGCGCACCGCCGTCGCGATCGTGGTGCGCGGGACCGCGCCGGGTCCTGCAGGGCCGGGGACCCCGGGGGCCTGTACGCCGGTTCCCGGCGCGGGCGCGGTGGCGTCCTGCCATGCGGCGAGTGCCGCGCGGCCCTCGTCCACGGCAATGCGACGGCGCGATACAGCCACTTTCCTGCCTCCAGCCTGGCGATGTGACGGCCGCCGTTTCGGTGGCCTCAGTCCAGCCTATGCCACAGGCCGCGGTGGTCCCGAAGCCGGCGCCGTCCGCCCTCCGGCTGGGGTATGACTCCTAGTCCAGCAGTGCCGCGACGGCCCGCCCGAGCCGGATCTTGCCGACCGGGCGTCCCCCGCCCAGTACCGGGTCCACAACCTTGTCCAGGACGCTGGACACTTCAGGGATTTCGACGGCGCCGGAGGCCGCGAGGAGCGTCAGCCCCACCAGCGTGGTGGCCCGGATGTTGCCGTCGAGCATCTTGATGGCAACCGAGACGCCCTGGCGGGTGGCCATGACCAGCACGCCCTCGGCGCCGATCTTGGCCAGGATGCCGAGTTCGTCCATGACGATCGTGTTGGCCTGCCCGCGGCCCTGGACGGCCCACGGGTAGTCCAGCATGGATGTGGCAATCGTGGCGGCCCGCGCGTTCGAGTTCTTGTCGCCCGGGGCCTTGGCCAGCTTCGAGTAGGCCCGGGCGAGGCCGATCAGGGAGACGGCGGCAACGGGCGCGCCGCAGCCGTCGATGCCCAGGTGGGTGATGCGTTCGCCGCAGTATTCCTCGATCACGGAGCGGATGCGCTGCTGCAGCGGGTGGTTGGGTTCGAGGTAGCTGTTCTTGTCCCAGCCGTTCTCCGTGCACGCCCACAGGAACGCGGCGTGCTTGCCCGAGCAGTTGAAGGCCAGCCGGGACTTGCCGCGCTCGGTCTGGACGAGCCAGTTCCGGGCGGTCTCATCCTGGGGCCAGTCGGCCGGGCACTGCAGCTGGTCTTCCTTGGCCCCGGCCGCCTTGAGCATGCCCTCGACCACGTCCATGTGGTCCAGGGATCCGACGTGGCTGCCGCACGCGATGGCCACCTGGGCGCCCCGCAGGGGCACGCCGGACTGCATCGAGGCCAGGGCCTGCAACGGTTTGAGCGTGGACCGGGCAAAGATCGGGGCGTTCACGTCGCCGAGCTCGACCACTACTGTCCCGTCCGCGGCCAGCACCACGGCCGAGCCGATGTGGCGGGACTCCACGAAGCCGCTGCGTTCGATGACTGCCAGTTCGACGGCGGAGTCGACTGTGAAAGTTGCATGCGGGTTCAAAGCCATGCTGCAAGTCTATGGTGCCCGGTGCTGATACCCCGGTTATTCCACGGTCACCATCACCGACTGCCAGCCGGAGGCGCCGTCCGGGACCGGATCCGCCCGCTTGTCCGTCTGGACCTCGCCGGTGCCGTCCGTGGCACGGACCTTGAGGTAGTGCGGGCCCGGCGTGGCCTCCCAGTCCAGGGACCACTGCCGCCACGTGATGAGGGAGGCCTCGTCGGAGAGTACTGCCTCGGTCCAGGGCCCGCTGTCGATCTGCACCTCGACCTTGGTGATCCCGCGGGTCTGGGCCCACGCGGTGCCGCCGATGGCGACCTTTCCGGCGGGGACCTTGGCGAAGGACTTCGGCACCTCGATCCGGGCCATGGTCTTGATCGGGCCGCGTTCGGACCAGCCGCGCTGGGTCCAGTAGGCCGTGCTGTCCGCGAACCGGGTCACCTCCAGGTCCACCACCCACTTGGTGGCGGAGACGAAGCCGTACAGCCCGGGAACCACCATCCGCACCGGGTAGCCGTGTTCGAGCGGGAGCGCCTCGCCGTTCATGCCGATTGCCAGCATCGCGTCGCGGTCGTCCTGGAGGACCTCCAGGGGCGTGGAGGCGCTGAAGCCGTCAATCGAGGTGGAGAGCACCATGTCCGCGCCCTGCGTGGGGCGGGCCAGCTTCAGAGCGTCGCGGATGGGCATGCCCAGCCATTTGGCGTTGCCGGCCAGGTTGCCGCCGACCGGGTTGGACACGCAGGTCAGGGACACGTGGGATTCGATGAGCTGGGCGTCGAGGAGGTCCTGGAAGGTGAGCCGGACCTCCTGTTCCACGAGGCCGTGGATGCGCAGTTCCCAGTCCTGGGCGTTGACCTCCGGCACACTCAGGGCCGTGTCGATCCGGTAGAAGTCCTTGTTCGGGGTCAGCCACGGCGTGACGCCCGGCGCCTTGGACTGCACCCCGGCCGGGACCGCGGGGGCGGCCTTGGCGGGCGCGGGCAGCTGCAGCGACTCGCGGGCCGCGGCCACGTTGCTGCGGGCCGCGCTCAGCAGCCGTCCGCCGGTGGCGGCCACGGCCGAGGCGGCCGCGGTGATGCCGGCGGCGGCGAAGAACCCGCGCCGGGTGGTCGCCGGGCGCTCGGGTTCCTTCGCGGCGAGGTCCGCGGCCCGGTCCGGCCATTCCTGCATCCGCCACAGCCGGGTGATCAGGAACCGCAGCACCACCAGCCCGGCGACGGTGCCGATCAGGGAGGGAATGGCATCGACCGGCTTGACGCTGGCCCGCGTCACCACGCTGCCGACGATCACGGCGCCCATCAGCACCACGCCGGCCACACCCAGGGCCCACTTCCGGTACGCCACGATGCCGAGCACGCACGCCAGGAGCAGGATCGTGACGGCCATGCCGGCGAACAGTGCGGCCTTGTCGTTGGTGCCGAACGTGGCAATCGCGAAATCCTTCATCCACGGCGGCGTGAAGTCGATGAACGTGGAGCCCAGCGCGATGACGGGTGTGGCCCGCGCGGTGAAGAACGCCCCGATCAGTTCCGCGACGGACAGGACGACGGCGGCCGCAGCCACTCCGGCCACCGCGGCCAGGGCTGTGGCGCCGCGGGACCGCTTGCTGGGCTTCATGCTGGGTTTGGTCATACAGGCCATTCGTAGCCGCGGGCCCGGCGGATTGTCCGGCGCCGGGTCCGGTCCTCCGGCCGGTGGGCATGCCCTCCGGCCGGACCCGGGAGTGGACATGCCCCGCGGTCCACGGGACATGCCCAGTCTTGGAACCTGGGCGTGGGCATGTTCTCCAGCGCCAGGGGACATGTCCAGCCTTGGGACCCGGGCGTGGGCATGGTGGCATTGTGCCCAATGGCCGAGGCCGGGACTGGACATGTCCCGGGGATTTGCCCGGCGCCCGTGGGTGCCGCGCTGCGGACCCACATGCGGTCCCGGGGCTAGTGCCTGGGTCTGTTCGACGCGGCCGGGGGACATATCCCGCCGTAACTTGGCGGGTGCAACATGTTCCCCGGGCCCAGGAGGACATGTCCAGCCTTGGCATTCCGGCAGGGGCATGTTCGCCCGCAACACGGGACATGTCCAGCCCTGGCGCCCAGGCGTGGGCATGGTGGCATTGTGCCCAGTGGCCGCGCCCGGGACTGGGCATGTCCCGCGGGTTGCCCCTGCGCCTGCGCCCGCGAGTGCCGAGCCTGCCGGTTGCCCCTGCGTCCGGGACTGGACATGTCCCGCGGGTTGCAACTGCGCCCGCGAGTGACCGGCCGCGAAATTGAGCATGTCCAGCGGCCGACACAGCTTAGGAGCCTGCGGGGTGCACCACGTACCCTTGGAGACTGTGAAGGTACTTGTCATAGGCCCCGGCGGCCGCGAACACGCCATTGTCCGATCCTTGCTTGCAGACCCCAACGTTTCCGAGGTCCACGCGGCCCCGGGCAACGCCGGGATCAGTGCGCTGGTCCCCACATATGCGATCGACGCGAACGATCCCGACGCCGTCGCCGCGCTGGCCGTCAAGCTCACCGTGGACCTGGTGGTGGTCGGTCCGGAGGCGCCCCTCGCCGCGGGCGTGTCCGACGCCGTCCGCGCTGCCGGCATCCCGGTCTTCGGCCCCAGCAAGGCCGCGGCCCAGCTGGAAGCGTCCAAGGCCTTCGCCAAGGAAGTCATGGCCGAGGCCGGCGTGCCCACCGCAATGGCCCGCGTTGCCTCCAACGCCGGGGAAGCCGCCGACGCCCTCGATACCTTCGGCGCCCCCTACGTCGTCAAGGACGACGGGCTCGCCGCCGGCAAGGGCGTCGTGGTCACCTCCAACCGCGACGAGGCCCTGGCGCACGCCCAGACCTGCTTCGACGCGGGCGGCACCGTGGTGATCGAGGAGTTCCTGGACGGACCCGAGGTCTCCGTGTTCGTCCTTTGCGACGGCACCAACACCGTGGCCCTGTCCCCGGCGCAGGACTTCAAGCGCATCTTCGACAACGACGAAGGCCCCAACACCGGCGGCATGGGCGCGTACACACCCCTGGAATGGGCCCCCGAAGGCCTTGTGCAGGAAGTGATCGACCGCATCGCCCAGCCCACCGTTAACCAGATGGCGCACCGCGGCACCCCGTTCGTCGGCGTCCTCTTCGTCGGCCTCGCCCTGACCTCGCGCGGGACGAGGGTCATCGAGTTCAACGTCCGGTTCGGCGATCCCGAAACCCAGGCCGTCCTCGCCCGGCTCAAGACGCCCCTCGGCGGGCTGCTCATGGCTGCCGCCAAGGGCGAACTGGACAAGGTGCAGCCGCTGCGCTGGTCCAAGGACACGGCCGTCGCCGTCGTCGTGGCTGCCGAAAACTACCCTGACACCCCGCGGACCGGTGACCGCATCCGGGGCCTGAAGAAGGTCGACGCCCTGGACGGCGTCCACGTGATCCACGCCGGCACCAAGCTCGACGGCGAAGGCAAGGTCGTCTCCGCCGGCGGCCGCGTCCTGGCGGTTGTGGCGCTGGGTACGGACCTCGTAGAGGCCCGGGAACGGGCGTACGACGGCGTCGAGCTCGTCCAGCTGGACGGCAGCCAGTTCCGCACCGACATCGGCGGCAAGGCCGCCCGCGGCCAGATCCGGGTAGCCGCGCCGGGAACCCCGGCCGCGTCGAAAGCGAAGGCATGAACGTGACCGAACCCGCAGCGCCGGCGCCCGGCACCCAGCCCGAGACCACGCCCGAGACCGCGCCTGAGACCCGGCCCAAGGGCGGGCTCGACACCGCCACGCAGGACCTGCCGGGCTGGCGGCACGTCTACTCCGGCAAGGTCCGCGACCTCTACGTCCCCGCGGACCCCGCCGTCACCGAGCGCTTCGGCCAGGACTGTGTCCTGGTGGTTGCCAGCGACCGGATCAGCGCGTTCGACCACGTCCTGGCCAGCGAGATCCCGGACAAGGGCCGCATCCTGACCCAGCTGAGCCTGTGGTGGTTCGACCAGCTCGGCGTCGCCCACCACGTCCTCGCCTCCACGGCCGACGGCGGTGTTCCCGCCGCCGTCGAGGGCCGGGCGATGATCTGCAAGAAGCTGGACATGTTCCCGGTCGAATGCATCGCCCGCGGCTATCTCACCGGCACCGGGCTCGCGGAGTACCGCGAGTCGGGCACCGTGTGCAGCATCCCGCTGCCCGCCGGCCTGGTTGACGGGTCGCGGCTGCAGGAGGCGATCTTCACGCCGTCGGCCAAGGCCGAGGTGGGCGAGCACGACGAGAACATCACCTACGACGCCGTCGTGGGCCTCGTCGGTGCGGACGTCGCGGCGGATTTGAGCAGGCTGACCCTGGAGATCTACACCAGGGCCGAGGAAATCGCGCGCGGCCGCGGCATCATCCTGGCCGACACCAAGGTGGAGTTCGGCCTGGACGCGGCGACCGGCGTCATTACCCTGGGCGACGAGGTGCTGACCCCGGATTCCTCACGGTTCTGGGACGCGGCCACGTACCAGCCCGGGCAGGCGCAGCCGTCCTACGACAAGCAGTATGTGCGCGACTGGCTGACGTCGCCGGCATCGGGCTGGGACAAGGCCTCCGACACGCCCCCGCCCGTCCTTCCGGCCGACGTCGTGGCGCGCACGCGCAGCCGCTACGTGGAGGCCTACGAGAAGCTCACCGGCCGGACGTTCGCCTAGCCCGGGCGCACCCGGTCCGGGCTGCACCCGGTCCGGGCGGGGCTAGGCTTCCGCGGAAGCGGCCTCGGCCCGGCGCTGGGCGAGCTTGATCTCGAGCACGGCGTCCAGGGCCTGCTGGACCCGGTCCGAGGCGCCCGCCGCGCTGAACTCCTTTTGGGCTTCCTCAAGATACACCAGGGCCTCCGCGGACTCCCCGGCAGCCTTAAGCGCCTTCCCCAGCAGCAGGGAGACCTCGCCGGCGGTGTGCCGGGCCAGTGCCTCCCGCTCGGCATGGATCTCGCGCAGTTTCTGGACGGCGGCCACGATGTCGCCGGTGAGGTAGAGCCAGCGGGCCCGGATGAAGGCGACCTCCAGCTGGTCCGTCTTGTTGCCGCCGACAATCGAGAGGGCCAGCTCGGCGCGCTCGATCGATGACAGCGTCTCGGGCTCGACGATTCCCGAGGACAGGCGGACGGCGGCGGAGGCCTTGTTGAACCGGGCCCACAGGTCGATGTCGTTGGCCGGGGAGAGCAGCCGGCCGGCCCGTTCGTGGTATTTGATCCCCTCGGGGTAGTCGTGGCGCATGAAGGCGACGTTGCCGATCACCCAGGCCACCTCGCCGGCGAGCTGGGACATTGAGTGGTCGTCCATCTGGTCGTTCATCGCCTGGCAGTACTCCCAGGCTTCATCGAGCCGGCCGCTCTCAGCCAGGGCGCCGATCAGGGCGCGGAGGGCGCCGATGATCATGGTGGAGCCCTTGGGCAGCTCTGCGCAGAGCCGCACCGCTTCCTGCGCATGCTCGACGGCGGCGGTCAGCTGGCCCTGGCCCTGCGAGGCTGCGGCGAGCATCTGCTGGGCCCGGACGCCGAGCCCGGCCGACTCCGCGGCCATCGGGTGCTCCAGGAGATTCTGGACTACGTCCTTGCACTCCTGCCAGAGGCCCTGCTTGATCAGACACTCGGCCTGCATATAGGTCATGTTCCACCACGCGCTGGTGTTCCTGGCCTCCAGGGCGATCTTGGCGGCGGCGGCGGCGTGGGTGGCGGCCACGGGGTAGTCCCGGAGGTCCCAGGCCTGCCGGGCATACAGCCCAGCGAGCACGTATTCGGCGTCGCTGGTGGACACCGGCTGGCTCCAGGCCTCGAGCGCTTTGGGGGCAAGTTCAAGCCGGTGGGCCAGCTCTTCGATGACGTCGGCCGTCGGCTCGCGGCGCCCGGTTTCCAACAGAGAGATGTAGCTGGGGGAGTACAGGTCGCGGCCCAGCTCCGCTTGCGTCAGGCCCCGTTCGAGCCGTTCCGCGCGGAGCTTCTCCCCAAATCCGTTCCCCACGGATACCTCCTAATTCCGGACATTCTTTGTACTAAATGCTTGACAGTCTCTGTGGAAACCATTTTACAATGTGTGTCAACAAGGGTAGTACTGACTTGGTTAAGGACCCCAACGCATATTGAGGAACTCTATGTTGAAGAAGATTGCAGCCGGCGCCGTCTTGGCGGGCGCACTGGCATTCTCCGCCGCGGCCCCGGCCGTGCTGTCCGCTGCTTCACTGACCGATGTCTCAGACGTTGCCGCCGTCGGCAACTGGCCCGACCCCATGCGCACGGCCCAGGCGGTGGGCAACTGGCCCGACCCCATGACCCACTCGCTGAACGTCGGCAACTGGCCCGACCCGATGTAACAGCCCCGGCATAGCGGGCCTGGCGCAGCAACGGCCGGCTGCCTGCGAATGTCCGGCACAGCCCCGGGGGATTGACTCCCGGGGCTGTGCTGTGTCCGGGGCGGAGTTGTGTCCGGGGCGCCCCGCGCCGGGAAATTCGCCGCCGGGAGACGCGCCGGTGACGCCCTGAAATCGTGCCGGACATGCAGCGGACATACAAAAGAGGACCCTCCGTGTGGAGGGCCCTCTTTGTGTTTGGTCGGGATGACAGGATTTGAACCTGCGACCTCGTCGTCCCGAACGACGCGCGCTACCAAGCTGCGCCACATCCCGATCCGCTGCTTCAAAAGCAACTTCACAAGAGTATCCGATCATGGCCCCGGATGTGAAATCGGGGCGTCGGCCGGGACGCGTCCCGCCGTCGTCCCGGCCCGGATGCCGACCGGTCTCGGCAGGAGCTGTTCAGACCAGCGAGTCTTTCCAGGCGCCGTGGAGCCGGGCGAAGGCGCCGCCGTCGCCGATCAGCTGCTCCGGGGTGCCGTCCTCGACGACGCGTCCGTCGTGCACCACCAGGACCCGGTCCGCCGTCTCCACGGTGGAGAGCCGGTGGGCAATGATCAGCGCTGTCCGCCCGGCGGGGGCCGCGGCGGGCTGGCCGCCGGTCGCCTGCTGGCCGGCCTCCCGGGTGCCCTGCAGCAGCCCTGCCAGGCCCTGCTGGACCATGCGCTCCGACGGGATGTCCAGCGAGGACGTGGCCTCGTCCAGGATCAGGACGGCCGGGCGGGCCAGGAAGGCGCGGGCGAAGCTGATCAGCTGGCGCTGCCCTGCGGAGACGCGGCCGCCGCGCTTGTTGACGTCGGTGTCGTAGCCGTCCGGAAGTTCCATGATGAAGGCGTGCGCCCCCACCGCCCTGGCCGCGTCCTCGATCTCCCTGCGCGAGGCTTCGGGCCGGCCCAGGGCGATGTTGTCCGCCACGGAACCGCTGAACAGGAAGGCCTCCTGGGTGACCATGACGACATTCCGGCGCAGGTCCTCGGTGCTGAGCTGGCGCAGGTCCACGCCGTCGAGAGTCAGGGACCCGGCCGAGACGTCGTAGAAGCGGGCAATCAGCTTCGCAAGGGTGGATTTGCCGGCCCCGGTCTGCCCGACGAGCGCGACCGTCTGGCCGGCGGGGATGTGCAGGTCCAGGCGCGGGATGACGACCGGGCCCTCGCCGTAGCGGAATTCGACGCCGTTGAAGTCGATGCTGCCCCGCGCGTGGGGCAGGGCCGCGGGTGTTTTCGGCGGCCGCACCGTGGGGACCTCCTCGAGCAGGCCCGAGACCTTTTCCAGGGCCGCCTGGGCACTTTGGAAGGAGTTGTAGAACATCGCCATCTGGTCCACCGGCTGGAAGAAGCGCTTGGCGGACAGGATCAGGGCCAGGAGGACGCCCACCTCCAGGTCGCCGCTAAGGACCCGGAAACCGCCGGTGAGCAGCACGAGAGCCACGCACACGTTCCCGATCAGCACCAGCCCCGGCTGGAAGATGCCGTTGAGGTTGATGGAGCGGACGGTCGCGCGCCGGTAGTCCTCCGACAGTCCGGCGTAGCGCGCGGCATTCTCGCGTTCCTTCCGGAAGGCCTTCACGGCGCGGATCCCGGTCATGGTCTCGACGAAGTGCACGATCAGCCGGGCCGAGACCACCCGGGATTCGCGGAAGGCGATCTGGGAGTGCTTCTGGTACCAGCGGGCCAGGAAGTACATCGGCACGCCGGCGGCCAGCACCAGCACGCCGCTGCGCCAGTCCAGGGCGAACACGGTCACGGCGGTGAAGGCCATGAACAGTGTTCCCGAGGCCAGCGAGCTCACGCCGGAATCCAGGAGTTCGCGCAGGGCCTCCAGGTCCGAAGTCTGCCGGGCGATGATGCGCCCGGAGGTGTATTTCTCGTGGAATTCCAGGCTCAGCCGCTGCGTGTGGCGGAAGACCCGGACCCGGAGGTCCAGCAGCATCGCCTGGCTGAGCCGCGCCGTCGACGTCACGTACAGGGCCGTCAGGCCGGCCGCCACGACGGCCGCGGCAAGGTAGGCGACGCCGGCGAGCACCAGGGGAAGGCTGTTGCCGGCGCGCACGGCGGGCAGGGCGTGGTCGATGCCGAATGCGATCAGCGCCGGCCCGGCCACGCGGGCGGCCTGGGACAGGACGACGGCGCCGATCGTCAGCCAGAACCGGGCCCGGACGGGACGGATCAGGGAGCCCAGGAGGGTCAGGGAACGCCGCCGGACGGCCTTGCTTTCGTTCCTGCTGAGGTGCGCGTTGTCCTCATTGGCGGTGCCGAACGTGGCGCTGCTCATCGGGAAATCTCCTCGGACTGGTCCTCGAGGGCGGACAATTCTGAATCCAGGTCCCGCGGTTCCGGGTCCAGGCTGGCGATCACGTAGCGGTAATGGCTGTTCTTGGCGAGCAGTTCCGCATGGGTTCCGACGGCGGCGATCCGGCCGTCCTCGAGCAGGGCCACCCGGTCGGCCAGCGCCACCGTGGAGGGCCGGTGCGCCACGATCAGCGTGGTGGTGTCCGCGAGGACCTTGCGCAGCCGCGCCTCGACGAGCACCTCGGTGTTCACATCCAGCGCCGAGAGCGGATCGTCCAGGACCAGCACGGCCGGTTTCGCGGCGATGGCCCGGGCCAGGGCGATGCGCTGGCGCTGGCCGCCGGAGAGGCTGAGGCCCTCCTCTCCGATCAGGGTATCCACCCCGTCCGGCAGGGAGTAGGCGAAGTGGGCCTGGGCGACGTCGAGGGCTTCTTCCAGGGCCGCGTCGCGGCCTTCCGCCGACCCGGCGTCGGGCGCGCCGAGCAGAACGTTGTCCCGGACGGAGCTGGAGAACAGCGTAGTGTCCTCGAACGCCACCGCGACCACGGTGCGCAGGTCCTCCACGGCGAACTCGCGCAGGTCCACGCCGTCGATGGTGATGGCACCGCCGGTGACGTCATAGAGGCGGGGGACCAGCTGGATCAGGGCGCTTTTGCCGCCGCCCGTGATGCCCACGAGGGCCATGGTTTCGCCGGGGCGGATGTCCAGGGTGATGTCCTTGAGGATCGGCTTGTCCGGCGCGTCCTCGAACGCGAACGAGGCATTGCGGAAGCTGAGGGCACCCTTGAGGCCGGCCGGGCGGCGGGGCTGGTCCGGGCTGGTGATCGTGTTCTGCGCGTCCATGACCTCGAAGTGCCGGTCCACCGCGGACTTCGCGGTGAGGGCCATCGCCAGCAGCATGCCGCAGAACTCGACCGGCGCGGCGACCACGGCGGCGGTGGCGAAGAAGGCCACCAGGGAGCCGATGGAGAGCTGGTCCGTGGATGCCAGCAGGATGCCGACGACGAGGCCGGCGCCGAGGGCGAGCTCAGGCAGGAGCGTCACCACCAGGCTGAAGGTGGCCAGGTGCTTGGCCTTGGCGATCTCGGTCTGCCGGAGTTCCTCGGCCTGTTCGTTGAAATTCTCCAGCGCCTCGCGGCTGCGGCCGAAGGCCTTCAGGACGCGGATGCCGTGCACGGATTCCTCGACCGTGGTGGCGAGGTCCCCGGCCTGGTCCTGGCTGCGGCGGGCCACCTTGCTGAACCGGGTGCGGAAGCGGAATCCGTAGATCATGATCGGCACGGCGGCGGCCAGGAAGATCAGGGCCAGCTGCCAGCTCATGGCAAACATCACCGCGACGCCTATCACCACGGTGAGCGTGGTGACCACCAGCATGATGGCGCCGAAAGCCATCCAGCGGCGCAGGAAGTTCAGGTCCGTCATGGCCCGGGACAGCAGCTGCCCGGAGCCCCAGCGGTCATGGAAGGCGACCGTGAGGTCCTGAAGGTGCCCGTAGAGCGAGACCCGCATCCGGGTCTCGACGGTGGTGGCGGGATTGATGACGAACTGCCGGCGCAGGGCCACGAGGCCCGCCTCGGCGATGCCCAGGACCAGGATTATGAGCGAGGCGGTCCAGACGGCCTCCGCGCTGCCGCCGGGGGTCAGGGACTCGTTGACCAGCACGCGCAGCACCTGCGGGATGGCCAGTGCCATGAGGCTGGCCAGCAGTGCGCAGAGCAGGCCCATGACCAGCCGGGGCAGGATTGGCCTGACGTGCGGGTAGAGACGGCTGATGGAGGTGAAGAATGAACTCTGCTTGGCCATGCCTGCTTCTTAAGACGCCCGTGCATAGATCGCACCGTTGAATGTAGTTTCCTGTAGCAACTACCCTAGGCCATCGGGTGACCGGATTCACACGTTGTTCAGCGCTCCCAGCATCTCGCCCAGTCATTACGATCCGCAATGGGCTACGGGCGGCGGGGGACCCCGGGACATGTCCAGTGGTGGCCCGGAGCCCGGCGGGACATGTCCGGTGGTGGCCGTGGCGGGTGGGCATGTCCGGTGGTGGCGCGGAGCCCGGCGGGACATGTCCGGTGGTGGCCGTGGCGGGTGGGCATTGTGGGTCTATGCCCATTGCTTGCGATCAGGGGAGGGCATGTCCCGTGGGCGCGGGCGCGAGGGGAGGGCATGTCCACCCGCCGGACCGCAGGACGGGGAGGACGCGCAGGGCGGGCTGCGGCCAGGCCTAGGCGCGGGAGGTCAGTGTGAGCAGAACGGCTTCGGGCCGGCAGGCGATGCGGACCGGGGCGAAGCGGGACGTGCCGATGCCGCCCGAGACGTTCACCGGCGTCGTCCTGCCGTTGCTTTCCCAGGTGTGCAGCCCCCGGGCCCGCCAGGTGGGCAGGTCGCAGTTGGTGACCAGTGCCCCGTAGCCCGGGACGCAGATCTGGCCGCCGTGGGTGTGGCCGGCCAGGAGGAGATGGGCGCCGGCTTCGGTGAAGTGGTCCAGGACGCGCTGGTAGGGTGCGTGAGCGACGGCGATGCGCAGGTGCGGGTCGGCGTCCCGGCCCTTGGTGCCGCGCGGCCAGCCCGCGTACCGTTCCAGGCGCAGGTGGGGGTCGTCGACACCGGAGAAATCGAAGCGCATGCCCTTGAGCACAACAGACTGGCAGCGGTTGGTCAGGTCCAGCCAGCCGGACATGCCGAACTCGGAACGCAGCCGGGGCCAGTCGAGTTTTTCCGGGTCTTTGCGCTCGCCCGAAGGCCCGAACAGGTATGAGGCCGGGTTCTTCAAGCTCGGGCCGAAGTAGTCGTTCGAGCCGGGGACGAACACGCCGGGGAATTCCAGCAGGGGGCGCAGGGCCGCCACGAGGGGGTCCACGCCTTTGGCATGGCTGAGGTTGTCGCCCGTGTTGACCACGAGATCCGGCTGCAGCTGCGCCAGGGAGGACAGCCACTGTGCTTTCCGGTGCTGGCCGGGAACGAAGTGGATATCGGACAGGTGCAGTATCCGGAACGGGCCGAACCCGGCCGGCAGGATGGGGAGGGTTTCCTCCCGGAGCACGAACTGGTTCTTCTCCCACAGCCCGTAGCCGGTAGCGGCCGCCCCTGCCGCCGTCCCGATCGCGGCGGTCACGGCAAAGCCGCGTCCGATGCTTCGGACGCGGCTCGCCAGATCATTGCGCAGGGTCATCGGCTACTTCTTGCCGGACGACTTCGTGGGCGCCGGCTTTGGGTCGGCGGACGGTTCGGCGGACGGTTCCGTGGCCGGCTCGGTGCTCCGCTCCACGGGGTTGGTGTTCCGCGGCGGTGCCACCGGCGCCGGGGCGTAGAGCATGTCCGACGGCGGTTCCGGGAACGGATCGGTGCCGTAGGCCGGCGCGACCTGGGCCATGTAGTTCGAGAACTGCGGCCCGGCGATCATGTAGCCGTCGATGCCCTTGTAGAAGTTGCCGTTGATCGTGACATTCTGACCGGCACGCTGCTGGTCGCCCAGCGGATCGCCGAACCACGTGGCCGTAGCGAGGCCCTTGGTGTAGCCCGCCACCCAGGTGGAGCTGTTGTTGTCGTTAGTGCCGGTCTTGGCCGCGATGGGGAAGCTGGTCCGCGTCGAAATCCTGGGCTGGATCAGCGAGCCGGAGCCGCGGTTGAGCACTTCCTGCATCGCGTACGCGACGCCGCGGGCCACCTCGGGTTTGATCGCGTCCCTGCAGTTGGGTGACTGGGCCGGCAGTTGGGCGCCGGTTGCGTCCGTTACGGACTCGATGGCCATCGGTTCGCAGTACTTGCCGTCGTTGGCGAAGGTGGCGAACGCGCTTGCCATGGTCAGCGGGGCCGTTTGGGTGGCGCCGATGAGGTTGGAAAGGCGGGTCATGGGCACCTGCGGGTGCGGATCATCGCCGTTGGGACTCGGGTTGCCGCCGTGGATTCCGACTGCGTCGACGATCTTCTGGATCCCGCACAGGTCCACCTGGGCGGCCGAGGCGAACGTGATGGTGTTGATGGAGTTCGCCAGACCGTCAAGGACCGACATGTACTTGTAGTGGGTCTCGTCGGCGTTCTGCAGGTCAAAGCTCCCCTGGACGTTGGCGTCATAGAATCCGTCCGTCGGGGTGGGGCACGTGTTCTTCCACGGGAAGCCGGGGGAGTAGCGGCGCACGGCGCCGTTGAGCTGCGTGCTCATCGACTTGCCCTCGTTGAGCCACTCCGCGAACGTGAACGGCTTCATCGTGGAGCCGGGCTGGAAACCGCCGAGGCCGTTGAGGTCATTGCCCTTGGCGTCCTGGACGTCCACGTTGAAGTTCTGCGTCTGGTCGAACTTGCCGTCGGCCGGGAACCAGACGGTGTTCTGGGCCATGGAGACGATCTTGCCGGAGCCCGGCTGCACGGACACCAGCGAGGCGCCCCACTTGTCCGGGTTCGCCCCGGCCGAGCCGTCCACCTGGGCCTGGGCCACGGACTGGGCCTTCGGATCCAGCGTGGTCTTGATGGTCAGGCCGCCGCGGAAGATCTTCCGCTCACGCTCGGCAGCATCGGCCCCGTAGGCCGGATTGTTCAGGAGCAGGTGGAGCACGTAGTCGCAGAAGTACGGCGCGGTCTGCGAATAGGCACAGCCCTGGCGGGGCTGGGTGACCTTGGTCTGCACCGGCGTCGCGACCGCTGCGTCGTAGTCGGCCTGCTTGATCTTGCCCTGCGTCAGCATCGCACGGAGCACGAGGTCGCGGCGGACCTTGGCGTTCTCCGGGTTGGTGATCGGGTCATAGTAAGAAGGGCTGTTCACGACGCCGGCCAGCAGGGCCGCCTGCGGCAGGGTCAGGTCCTTGGCCGTGGTGCTGAAGAAGAACTTGGACGCGGCTTCGATGCCGTAGGCGTCCCGGTTGAAGAACACGATGTTCAGGTAGCCCTCGAGGATCTGCTCCTTGGTGAACTTCTTCTCCAGCGCGATGGCCAGCTTCATTTCACGGAGCTTGTCCCCGACGCCCTTATTGACGCCGTTGAGGAGGACCTCGTCGCCCTTGCCTTCGGCCTCCAGCGAGGAGTTGATGACGTTGTTCACGTACTGCTGCGTGATCGTGGACGCGCCCTGCTTGTTGCCGCGGGCCGTGCTCACGAGGGCGCGCAGGATGCCGGTGGTGTCCACACCGCCGTGCTCGTAGAAGCGGCTGTCCTCGATGGCGATGATCGCATCCTTGATGTGCGGGGACATCTGGTCCAGCGAAACACGGGTGCGGTTTTCCGCGTAGAGGTTGGCGATCGGGCTGCCGTCGGACGCCAGGATCGTGGTCGACTGGCTCGGCGGATCGACCTTCAGCTCTGCGGGGAGCGTGTCAAAGAACTGGATCGAACCGCTCGCCGCGCTGCCCGAAACGGCCGCCGCGGGAACCAGGAGGCCCGCCACCAAGACACCGCAAATAGCGCTCACGCCCAGGAAAAGAAAGATCTTTCCGAGGGTGGTGGCCGTGTCGAATAAAGGGTTCTTGCCAGTCGCCATGTTTTCCACTTTACCGGCAACGACTAGGCTTTATGTCATGACCAAATGGGAGTACGCCACGATTCCGCTCATTATCCACGCCACAAAGCAGATCCTGGACCAGTGGGGCGAGGACGGCTGGGAGCTCGTCCAGGTTGTTCCGGGACCCGATGGAAACGGCCTGGTTGCCTACCTGAAGCGGGAGAAGCAGTAGCCATGAGCACCCCCTCAGAAGCCGTTCCGGCCACGCCGGCCGGCGCGGAAAACATCTCCGAAAACACGGCCGGCGCAGAGAGCCGCACGGGCGGCGCGGGCGCGTCGTCCGCCGTCGAACAGCGCCTGGCGGAGCTGGGCCTGACGCTCCCCGACGTCGCGGCTCCGGTCGCGGCGTATGTTCCCGCCGTGATTTCCGGCGACCACGTCTACACCTCCGGGCAGCTGCCGTTCATCAACGGCAAGCTCGAGGCCACCGGAAAGGTTTCCACCGGTTCGGCGGGCGCCTCCGACGAATCGACGGTGTCCCCGGAAGACGCGAAGGCCTACGCTGCCGTCTGCGCGGTCAACGCCCTGGCTGCCGTCAAGAGCGTGATCGGCGACCTCGACCGCATCACACGGATCGTCAAGGTTGTCGGATTTGTTTCCTCCGACCCTTCCTTCACCGGGCAGCCCGGTGTCATCAACGGCGCCTCGGAGCTGCTGGGCCAGGTCCTCGGCGACGCCGGCCAGCACGCGCGTTCCGCCGTCGGCGTTTCGGTCCTGCCACTCGACTCGCCCGTCGAAGTCGAATTGATCGCTGAATTCGCCTAGTAGACCGGTTACTTCGTTGCCTCAGTTAGAACGCCGCCTGTTCGTCCTGCCCCCAGATCTTGAGGGGGCAGCGCGCAGCTGGATTGAACACGGTGAGCGGACGCCCCGCGCGCCCCGGTTTGCCTCCTCGGTAATCCTCCTGCGGGATTCGCCCACGGGCCTGGAGACCTGGCTCGGCTACCGGACGGGATCCTCCCCGCTCGGTGTCCTCGCCTTCCCCGGCGGATCGCTGGAAGCCTCCGACGACGACGCCGTCGGCTGGCTGGGCCCCTCACCCCAGCACTGGGCCGAGCAGATGGGGACGTCCGACGTCGGGCTGGCGCGCCGGCACGTCATCGGTGCTATCCGTGAACTGTTTGAGGAGACCGGCATCCTGCTGGCCGGCCCCGACCTGTCCACCACGGTGGAGCTGACCTCCAGTGCCGAATGGATGCGCGCCCGCGAAGCCGTGGCCGAGCAGGAGAAATCCTTCACCGACGTGCTCGCCAAGCGCGGTCTCTCGTTGCGCACCGACCTGCTCAAACCCCTGGTGAACTGGCTCAGCCCCGATTTCGCGCACCGCCGGTTCAACACCCGGTACTTCGCCGCGACTGTGCCCGTGAACCAGCAGCCCTCGCTGCTGGCCAGCAAGGGCGTCTGGGGCCGCTGGGTGTGTGTCCGGAAGGTTGTGCTCGAGCGGGACACCACCGTGCTGGGTGACGAGGTGGGGCAGGAGAACACCGTCGGCCGGACCCTGGGCGAACTCCTGGTCCCCGGTTCGGAGATCATGCTCGAGAAGATGGCCAAGGCCAACGGCTGCATCGCGTACCTCAGCTACAAGCGCAAGGCCCACGTCTACCAGCCGAAGCTCGTCGAGGAAGACGGCCGGCTCATGCTCGAAGTCGAAGCAGCCAAAACGATCGCCGGCGAACCGCAGCGGGAACGCTAGGCCGCCGAGGGCCGACGCCACGGAAGCCAGGCTTCGGGTTGGCGGCCTGTTAGGGCTTGGCTTGGGCGGGGAGCGCGGGCGATTCCCGGGACATGCTCCGCCCTGATCCTCAGCACTGGACATGTCCCTTCTTGCCGCGCGCCGGCCCCGGACATGCCCCGCCCTGCTCCTCAGCGCTGGACATGTCTCTTCTTGTCGCGCGCCGGCCCGGGACATGCCCTCCGTTGGCCCTGGCCCTCGCGGCCGGGGTTGGAAATGTCCCCAAGTGGCGCGTGCCGGCCCCGGACATGCCCCTCCCTGCTCCTCAGCGCTGGACATGTCTCTTCTTGTCGCGCGCCGGCCCGGGACATGCCCTCCGTTGGCCCTGGCCAGTGGACATAGTGGCATTATGTCCAGTCCTCGCGGCCGGGGTTGGAGATGTCCCGTATTGGCGCGTGCCGGCCCGGGACATACCCCGCCCGGCTCCTCAGCACTGGACATGTCCCGCGGACAACCAGCCGGGACCAGCGACACTTAACGGCAGAAGGCCGGTCCCGTTTCCGGGGCCGGCCTTCGTGGTTGCTGCTGGGAATCCCTAGCGGGAACGCTGGCGCAGGCGCTGCATGTCAAGGATGACGACGGCCCGCGCTTCCAGGCGCAGCCAGCCGCGCTGCACGAACTCAGCCAGAGCCTTGTTGACCGTCTCACGGGAGGCGCCGACCAGTTGGGCGAGCTCTTCCTGCGTCAGCTCGTGGGCGACCAGAACACCGTCGGTCGCCGGGCGGCCGAAGCGGTCGGCCAGGTCCAGCAGCGCCTTGGCCACACGGCCCGGCACGTCGGAGAAGACGAGGTCGGAGAGGGAGTCGTTCGTGCGGCGCAGGCGGCGTGCCAAGGCCTGCAGCAGCTGGGCCGAAACCTCGGGGCGGGTGCGCAGCAGCGCGTTGAGGCTCTCGTTCTTCAGGCCGGCGAGACGCGTCTCGGAAACGGCAGTTGCCGTGGCCGTGCGCGGGCTGGGGTCGAAGAGCGCCATTTCGCCGAAAAGTTCGCCCGGGCCGAGGATGGCCAGCAGCGATTCGCGGCCGTCCGGCGACGTGCGGCCGAGCTTCACCTTGCCGGAGACAATGAAGTAAAGCTGGTCACCCTGATCGCCTTCCCGGAATACCGAGGCACCGCGTGAAAGGTCCACCTCGGTAAGTTCGTCCGTCAGCAGACGGAACGCCTCGTCGTCGAGCGTGGCGAAAAGGGGTGCGCGGCGCAATACCTCGATATCCATGAAATCTCCTGACTAGCTGTGTCGGCTGGGGCGCTTCAGCCATTCTTTCAGAATTTTGGAGCTTCTGTGACGTAGTTGGCACGGAAACGCCCGAAGGGGCCGAAAGCGCACGGCTGGGGAAGTCCGCGCAGATCCCTGTGCAGGCTGGCGGCCGGTCGGCAAACGTTCAGCTTACACCGGTACAATCGTCGCTGAACTGTCTGTGAGGAGCCCCGGTGTTTGGCTTGACCATTTTGGACCTGGTGTTGGTTGTGGCGCTCTTGTCCTACCTGATCCACGGCCTTCGCAACGGCTTCCTCGTGACGCTCGGAGGCATCGCGGGATTCGCGGCAGGCGCCGTCGCCGCATTCGTCTCCGTTCCCATCGTCAGCGGCCTCGTGGAGGACAGCGGCTGGCGCCTGACCGCCATCGTTGCCACCGCGGTCCTTCTGATGATCGTGGGCAACGGCCTTGGCACCATGATCGGGCGGCGGATCCGCAGCGTGGTCCCCTTCAGCCCCCTGCGGGCGGCGGACCGCCTCGTGGGCGGAGGCGTGAACGTGGTGGTGTCGGCCCTCGTGATGTCGATGCTCGCGTTCAGCATCGGGGCCCTGGGCGTGCCCTTCGTATCCCAGCAGCTCGCGGAATCCAAAGTCATCAGGTTCATCGACGGCGTGACGCCGATGCCGGTCAAGGCATCGATGGCCCAGCTGCGCTCCGCCGTGATCGGCGAGGGCATCCCAACCCTGCTGGACGGCTTCGGCCAGAGCCAGCCCGTTGCCGTTCCGGACACCAGCACGGACACGCCGGCGCTGAACAAGGCCGCAGCGTCGGTGCTCAAGATCGCCGGAACCGCCTACCAGTGCGGCCAAAACCAGACCGGAACAGGCTTCGTGGTCGCCCCCGGGCGCGTGGTGACCAACGCCCATGTGGTCGCCGGGGTCGACGAACCGGTGGTGGAGACGCCCGGCGGCCGCGCACTGCCTGGGCGCGTGGTGTACTTCGACGCCCAGCACGACCTCGCCGTCGTGGCCGTTGACGGCCTGCGCTCGGAACCGCTCGCGCTGGCCGCTGACCTGCCGTCCGGCAGCGCCGCGGCCTTCGCCGGCTATCCGCACGGCGGGCCCTTCCAGTCCAAACCGGCCACGGTCCAGGACATCGCCACGGTGCTGGTCCCCGACATCTATGGCAAAAATGCGTCGCCCGAGGACGTCTACCGGCTGGCGGGCGACGTGCAGCCGGGCAACTCTGGGGGCCCGCTCCTGACCATGGACGGGCAGGTGGCCGGGGTGGTCTTCGCCAAGGCCACAACCGAGTCCTCGCTCGGATTTGCGATCACCATGAATGACCTGAGCCCCGTGGCGGCGCAGGCGCCGGGTCTGGGCAGCGCCGTCTCGTCCGGACAGTGCATCAAGAAGTAGCCGGACCGCCACGGTAGCCGGACAGCCACTCTGGCTGGAGCCGCACTCAGGCTAGAGCCACTCCAGGCTCTGCCCGTGCGGGCCCGTGATGGCCGCCGGCTGGCCGTCCTGCAGCAGCAGGAACCGGCCGCGGAGCCGGGCGTCATCCATTTCCGGGACCACACTGGACCCGTCCGCCTGCGCAACCACCATGTGGCCTTCGTTCGAGAGCCAGTGGCAGCCTCGCTCCGCGGCAAGATCCGCCATGGTGCGCCGGAACCGGGCGCGGCCGCCGGCATCCAGGTACGCCATGACGGCGCTGTGGAACACCACCAGGACGGCGTCGGCCGGGGCGCGGTCGGCGAGGGCCACAAGTTTTTCGTTGAGGTCGCCGGCCACCAGCAGCGGCGGCCGTTCCCTGGCAATGGCGATCGCCTGGCGCAGCCGCTCAAGCCGGAACTCCTGCTCCGGCCAGACGAGGGCTTCGAGCCAGGCGACGTCGTCCGGGTTGCGCACGTCCAGGGGGTTGAGATCGATCCCGGCACGCCAAACCACCCGGGGAATTTCCGCCGGCAGCGGCACCGGGCCCGAGGTGACGCAGCGCAGGACCGGAAAAGTTCCAGGCTGAGCGCCAGCCGGAACCAGCCGCGTCGTCCTTGAGTCCGCCGCCGGGCCCGAACCCGGCTCATCCGGTCCGCCGGCCCCAGCGTCGACAAACTCATAGCCGTAGCGGTCAGGGAATAGGGCCAGCCCGGCCGAGGCGCCCACCTCGATAAGGGCCAACGGCCGGCCCTCCATTGCGGAAATCTGCGCGAGTGAGGGCAGCAGGGTGGCGCAACGTCCCGCCTCGTTCGTCTGCGTGGACCGGGACAGTACGATTTCCGAGACCGCTGCCCAGTGGCTGTCCAGGAATTTCCGGAAGTCGCGGTAGGGGCTGACCTGCGCGCCCAGGAAGCGGGCCGCGGCGAGGATCAGCAGCGGCTGGCGCTTGTTGTGCGGCCACTGATCGATCCGCCGGATCAGCTCGGCGTCCCCGGCGATCCCCACGGCCCACGCGGCATAGCACGGGGAGGAAGCAAGCGCGTCGGTGGTGCCGAAGTGCCGGTACCACTGCGCCGTGTCCGAAGCAGTGTCCGACGCCGTGCCCCCGGCCGGCCGCGCAACCGGTCCCGGATTCCCGGACGGATCTGCGGCAGGATCCCCGGACGCTTCCGACGCCGCCGCGGGTTCCACGGGGGACATGCTCAGTCCTCGGCCGCGGGCAGCCCGGCGAGGTATTCCACCGCGAAGCGGTAGCCCAGGATCCCGGCGCCGGCGATCACGGCCTTGCTGATGTCCGAAAGGTATGAATGGTGCCGGAAGGGCTCGCGGGCGTGAACATTGGTGATGTGCACCTCGACCGTCGGCAGGGCAACAGCGGAAATGGCGTCCCGGATGGCCACGGACGTGTGCGTGTAGGCGCCGGCGTTGAGCACGATTCCCACCGCCTTCCCGCGTGCGGCGTGGATGGCGTCCACGAGGGCGCCCTCGTGGTTGGACTGGAAGCACTGGACGTCCAGGCCGTGCGCGGCGCCGGCATCTTTGGCGAGCTGTTCGACGTCGGCCAGCGTCGCAGTCCCGTATTTCTCGGGCTCGCGGGTGCCGAGCAGATTCAGATTGGGTCCGTTGAGAACCAGGATGGTGCCGCGGCCGGCAGCGCTGGCGGGGGTGGCTTCAGTCATGTCTGCAAATCTATCGCGCCGCGGCCGGCACGCGCTGTTCGTTACTGCCAATCGGTTCGCTACTGCGGAACTTTCCGCCGCGGCCGCGTATACAGACAGGATTGACGACGACGGCGGCGACGCCCACCGGGGTGGGCAGCGCCGCCGTCGTCCATGCGCCGGTGTTCACCCCCCCCGGCGCGGCGGCTATTTCTGCCGGCTATTTCTTCAGTGACTGCGCAATCTGGGCCATGACCGTGTTGTCCGCCAGAGTCGTCGCGTCGCCAACTTCGCGGCCTTCGGCGACGTCTTTGAGCAGGCGGCGCATGATCTTGCCGGACCGGGTCTTGGGCAGTTCCGGGACCACGAGGATGGTCTTGGGTTTGGCGATCGGGCCGATCTCCTTGCCGACGTGGTTGCGGAGTTCCTGGACGACGGCGTCGCCGGTGTCCACGGCATCGCCGCGCAGGATCACGAAGGCGACGATGGCCTGGCCGGTGGTCTCGTCCGCGGCGCCCACGACGGCGGCTTCCGCCACCGCGGGGTGGGATACGAGTGCGGACTCGATTTCGGCGGTGGAGAGGCGGTGGCCGGAAATGTTCATCACGTCATCGACCCGGCCCAGCAGCCAGATATCGCCGTCCTCGTCTTTCTTGGCGCCGTCGCCGGCGAAGTACATGGTCTCGAAGCGGGACCAGTAGGTTTCCTTGAACCGTTCCGGGTCGCCCCAGATCCCGCGCAGCATGGCCGGCCACGGTTCGCGGATCACCAGGAAGCCGCCGTGCCCGTTGGGGACGGATTCGCCGAGTTCGTCCACGACGTCGACGGCGATGCCCGGCAGCGGGACCTGGGCCGAACCGGGTTTGGTGGCCGTGACGCCGGGCAGCGGGGCGATCATCTGCGCCCCGGTCTCGGTCTGCCACCAGGTGTCCACGATCGGCGCGGGGTTTTGCTTCCGCTCGCCGTTCTTGCCGGCGTTGCCGCCGATGACCTCGCGGTACCACATCCAGGCTTCGGGGTTGATGGGTTCGCCGACGGAACCGAGGACCCGGATCGAGGAGAGGTCGGACTTGGCCGGGATGTCGTTGCCCCACTTCATGAAGGTGCGGATGGCGGTGGGGGCGGTGTAGAGGATGGAGACCTTGTACTTCTCCACGATCTCCCACCAGCGGCCCTGGTGCGGGGAATCCGGGGTGCCCTCGTACAAGACCTGGGTGGCGCCGTTGATGAGCGGGGCGTAGGCGACGTAGGAGTGCCCGGTGATCCAGCCGACGTCGGCGGTGCACCAGTAGACGTCGGTTTCCGGGTGGAGGTCAAAGACCGCCTTGTGCGTGTAGGCGCCCTGGGTGAGGTAGCCGCCGGTGGTGTGCAGGATGCCCTTGGGCTTGCCCGTCGTGCCGGAGGTGTAGAGGATGAACAGCGGGTGTTCGGAGTCGTGCCCGACGGCGGTGTGCTCGGCCGACGCGGTCCCCACGGTGTCCGCCCACCAGTGGTCCCGGCCCTCGTGCCAGTCCACGTCCTGGCCGTTGCGCTTGACCACCACGACGTTCTGCACGGTGTGCCCGCTGCCGTCTCCCTCGTGGGACAACGCGTCGTCGACGGCCGGCTTCAGCGCGCTGGGCTTGCCGCGGCGGAAGGTGCCGTCGGCCGTGACCACGAGCTTGGCCTCCGCGTCGTCGATCCGGGAGCGCAGGGCTTCGGCGGAGAAGCCGCCGAAGACCACGGAATGGATCGCGCCGATCCGGGCGCAGGCCAGCAGTGTGATGACGGCCTCGGGAATCATGGGCAGGTACACGGCCACGCGGTCGCCCTTGGCCACGCCGAGGGACTCGAACGCGTTCGCGGCCTTCTTCACTTCCTCGGTCAGCTGCGCGTACGTGTACGTGCGGGTGTCGCCGGGCTCGCCCTCGAAGTAGATGGCCACCCGGTCCCCGTTGCCGGCCTCGACGTGCCGATCCAGGGCGTTGTAGGCGGCGTTGACCTCGCCGCCGACGAACCACTTCGCGAACGGCGGGTCGGACCAGTCCAGCGCCTGGGTGAAGTCCTTGGACCAGCTGAGCAGCTCGCGGGCCTGCTTCGCCCAGAATGCAGGACGGTCGGCGTCGGCCTCGGCGTACTCGGCGGCGGTGGCCACTGCGTTCGCGGCGAACTCGGCCGACGGCGCAAACCGGCGGTTTTCCTGGGACAGGTTTTCGAAGGCATCGCCCTGGGGCGCCTGCATTGCGGTGGATACGGGAGTCTGCTGGGACATGGTGAACCTCATCATTCATCGATCCGTGCTGCGCGGACGTTCGTGGTGCCTCCGCGCCGTGCCGCATGCGCGACGTTGGGCGGCGGCAGACCGCGGCAGTGCCGCTAGCGCTGTCTGGAATCAACACTAATACGTGGGTCCGACCAAACGTGCGCCCCGTCACAAACAGCACCGTGAGCGGTGTTTGTTAAGCGCCGAGTGGTCTGTCGCCGGCGCCGGGCGGCGGGCCGGGGCAAGCGTCCGCGATTCGGAAATCCGGGGAATTCTGCTGCGTCCGCCCTCGGCTTGTCAGCTAGTGATCGGCCATTCACTTGGCTAGGCTGAGATGAAGTTGTGACATCCGATGGAGGCGACAGGACCGCTGGCGGTTCTGTCCTTGCCTGCCGTTAGACGGCGCTGTCCAGGGCGCCGCCATGCTAAGGAGATACGGAATGAACGAGCAAGACAACGGGCAACTCCGGGCGCCCGCCCTGAACCAAGGTGGAACGGCGCAGCCGGGGCCCGCCGGGTTCGGGGATGCGCCACGCTTCACGGTGGACAAGAAGACCGCGAAGAAGAACGAAGCAGTCCTCGGTCCGTTCACCATCCGTGACCTCACCGTTTTCGGCTCGACGCTCCTTCTTTTCATCGCCTCGCTGATTCCGATGTTTGCCTTCGCCTACAACCTGTGGAACCTGGGCAGCCTGTTCTTCCTGGGCCTGGGCATCGTGCTGCCGCTTATTGTCACCGCGTTGTTTGTGGCCCGCCGCCTCAGCCCGTCGACCAAGATCCGGATCGGATCCCTGTCGATCGACCAGTTCGCGTCCGTTGTTGCGTCCTTCACGCTGGCCTTCTTTTTCCTCGCGGCCGCCGGCGCGTTCGTGCCGAGCATGCTGATCGCGCTCCTGGGCGCCTTGGGGCTCTTCGCCGCCACGGTGCTGGCCCGCTGGATTCCGTTCTTTGCCGGCGACTTCCTGGGCCGGGAGGATGCGCCTGCCCACGTGGTTGCCCGCGAAGCTGCTGTCCCGGTGCGGAAGCCCCGAGCGCCTAAGGCGCCGAAGCAACCGAAACAATCCAAGCTGACCAAGGACACTGCGGGTACAGGCGCAGCCGGGGCGGGCGCCTCTTCGGCGGCCGCATCCGGCGCGGCGGCGTCCGGCGCGGTTGCGTCGGGGCAGGCCGCGTCCGGCGCGGCTGCGGGCTGGGCCAAGCGTCCGGCCACCGGCAGCCAGGCGGCCATGCCGGCGGAAACCACACCTGCCGGGCCCTCCGCCGGGGCAGCTGCGGCGGGCGCGGCGTCCGCTGCGGCGCCCAGCGCTGCGGCTCCCGGCGCACCGGAGACCCAGGTCTCGGGCGTCGTGCCAGCGGCTGCCCCGGCACCGACGGCCTCATCGACGCCGTCGACGCCGGCCCAGACTGCGGAGCCCGCTCCGTCCGCCGCGGACAAGACCCGGACCGCCGGCGTCCCTGCCGCCGGAGCTGCCGCGGGCGCCGCTGCCGCTGCCGGTGCCGCGGGCGCTGGTGCGCAGCCTGCTCCCGCCGCGGAACAGACCCAGGCCGCTGCCGTTCCGGCAGCTGCCGGCGGCAGTGCCCCCACCACGGTCAACCCCCAGGTCCGGCCGCAGGAACAGGTCCGGCCGCAGGAGCCCATCGGCGCGACCGTTGATCCCGCCAGCCGGCCCGCGGAGGACGATGTCCACCCCGTGCACGAGGCTTTCTGGTTCGCCGTCGCACAGCCCCGCACCGCCGTCGATGAGCGCACCGGTGCCCCGGCGTTCGTCATTGAACCCGGCGGCTGGGTCCTTGCCCTGGAGGACCGCGGCAACGAGTTCCTGGTCCAGCACACTGACGGCCGGCTCGGCGTTTTGCGGGACCTCAGCAACATCGAACGCGGTTAGTCCACCCCGTGACAACGGAATCCGGCGCCACGGAATCCGGCAGCCCGGTCCCCGGGACCCCGAACCCGGGGAGCGCCAAGCCGGGTGCGCCGCGGGCGTCAGAAGAGTCGGTGCTGGCGCTCAAGCGCCGCGCGCGTCGGATCAACCGGGAACTCGCGGAACAGTACCCCTACGCCCACGCGGAGCTGGACTTCCGCACACCGTTCGAGCTCGTGATAGCCACCGTGCTGTCCGCACAGACCACAGACGTGCTGGTCAACCAGATCACGCCCCTGCTGTTCGCGCGCTACCCGGATGCGCGGCGGATGGCAGAGGCGGATCCGGCCGAGCTGGAGGCCATCATCAAGCCCACCGGCTTCTTTCGCGCCAAGGCCAGAAATCTCCTGGCGCTGTGCACCCGGCTGGTGGACGAGTACGACGGCGAGGTGCCGGGCCGGCTCGCGGACTTGGTGACGCTGCCCGGCGTCGGGCGGAAAACCGCAAACGTTGTGCTGGGCAATGCCTTCGGCATTCCGGGCATCACGGTGGACACCCACTTCGGTCGCTTGGCCCGGCGCTTTGGCTGGACGGAGTCCGATGATCCGGTCCGGATCGAGTCCGACGTCGCCGCGCTGTTCGAGCCCAAGGACTGGACCATGCTCTCGCACCGCGTCGTCTTCCACGGCCGGCGAGTCTGCCACGCCCGCAAGCCGGCCTGCGGCGCCTGCGCCGTGGCTAACTGGTGCCCCAGCTACGGTGTTGGCGAGACCGACCCGGAGAGGGCCAGAAAGCTGCTGAAGTACGAACTCGCCCCGGGGCAGGAGGAACTGCTGGCCCGGCTGCTGGCCGAGACGCACCGCGCCGCGGAAATCCGGATGGAATCGCAAAGGAAACAGCCGTGACCGCGCGCCAGGACCTCGTCGATCTCGTCGCCGCGGTGGAAGCGGGCACGGCGCCGGCCCCGGACCCGCGCTGGCGGGAACTCGCCGTCGAACCCGGTGAGCGGGTCCGCAGGGCCGCGGTGCTGATGCTCTTTGGTGCGCTGGACAACGTCCCCGCGGTGTCCGAGAAGTTGCTCGCTCCGGCCGATTTGGACGTGCTGCTGCTGCAGCGGGCCCAGACTCTGGACGACCATCCCGGGCAGGTGGCGTTTCCCGGCGGCGGCATCGATCCGGGTGAGTCCGTGGTGGACGCGGCCCTCCGTGAGGCGGAAGAGGAGACCGGCCTGAACCCTGCGGGCGTGGACGTCCTCGGCGTGATGCCTGAACTGGCCCTGCCCCGGGGCAATTTCCTGGTGACCCCGGTCCTTGCCTGGTGGGCTGCCCAGTCGCCGGTCCGGGTGGTGGACTACGGTGAATCCGCGCAGGTTTTCCGTGTCCCGGTCCGGGACCTGCTGGACCCGGACAACCGGGTGATGGCCACGGTCAGCCGGGCTGGCCAGACCTTCCAGAGCCCGGCCTTCACCGTCAACGGCGTCGTGGTGTGGGGGTTTACCGGGATGATCCTGAACCAACTCTTTGAACAGTTGGGCTGGGCCGTGCCGTGGGACCGCGCACGGCTGTACGGGATCGATGTGTAAAGCCCGCAGGGCGCCGGCCAGCCGGCCGGTCCGCTAGCCGGCCAGTCTGCTAGCCGGCAGCCACCGGGCTGCCTGCCCGGGGAGCCAGCGCCCGTACTCCCGACCTGCTGGTGGCGACTCGCCGGTGAGCGCCTGAACGATCCACAACCAGGCCGGTCGCGGCGTTCTCGCGCACGGCGTTGATGCCCGCCGCGGCGCTTTTGATGGAGCTGAAGAGCGGGGACACGGCCACTACTGTGCCATCCGCCGCCGTCAGCCTGAAGAAATATGCCTTGTCGCCAGCCTGCGCGATCTCAAAAATGCCAGCCAAACCTCTGCCTCCCCAATTTCCTTGCGTCGTTGCAATAGCCGGCGGATCGTACGGGAATTTCGCCGGCCTTTCCGAGGGTAGCCCGGTGACGGAGCGCACACAACGCTACCGACGGGTACGTTACAGGCGGTGACTTGGGTCACTCATTTGGCGTTGTCGTACGAGTCCACGACGGCAACACTGACTGGAAATTCGACCGGAATCCGGCCGAACAACAGCTCCTTGGCGGCAGCCGCGGATTCCTCAATCGCCTTGATGCAGTCGCCGACCGCGCTTTCAGGGCAGTGCACCATCACCTCGTCGTGGAGGAAGAACACCAGTTCGCCAGCGGCGGCGCCTTCCGCCCGTGCGGCGCGAAGCCGGCGTCGCAGTTCCGCGAGCCAGCACGCCGCCCAGTCAGCGGCCGAGCCCTGGACCACGAAGTTCCGGGTGAAGCGGCCGCGCGAGCGGGCGATCGAGTCTCCCCGGCGCTGTTCTTCCGCCGTGGTGGAGTGCTGGCTTTGCAGCCAGCGCTCCGACGGCGGCGGGCTGCTCCGGCCCAGGCGTGAGGTGACGGTCCTGCCGGCTTCGCCGTCGCGGGCGGCCTGCTCGACGAAGCCCACGGCGCGGGGGTAGGTGCGGGCCAGCTGGGGCATCAGCCGGCCGGACTCGCCCGTGGTCGCCCCGTAGATTGCCCCGAGGAGGGCCACCTTCGCCTTGGCCCGGTCGCCGCCGAATCCTTGGGCGGCAATGCCGGCATAGAGGTCCTTGTCCCGCGCAGCCTCGGCCATTTTGGAATCCTGGGCCAGTGCCACGAGCACGCGGGGTTCGAGCTGCGAGGCGTCGGCAACGATCAGTTTGTGGCCGGGATCGGCGTGGACCGCCTCGCGGACCTGGCGCGGGATTTGGAGCGCCCCGCCGCCCCGCGACGCCCACCGGCCCGAGACCACGCCGCCCACCACGTACTCAGGCTGGAACCTGCCGTCCTTCACCCAGGTATCAAGCCATGCCCAGCCGTTCGCCGCGTGCAGACGGGCCAGCTTCTTGTAGGCCAGCAGCGGCACGATCGCGGGGTGGCTGGATTCTTTCAGCTCCCATTGGCGGGTGGTTTTCACTTCGATGCCGTTGCGGTGCAGGGCGCGCATGAGCTCCTGCGGGGAGTCCGGGTTCAGCACCGGCGACTTCAGCAGCAGCCTCAGTTCGGACGTGAGCGATTCGAGTTTGGCCGGACGCTGGCCGGGAGCCGGGCGGGGTCCCAGGTGCTCCGCGAGGATCTGCTCGTGGAGTTCCTCCCGCCACGGGACGCCGGTGTGCTGCATTTCGGCGGCGATCATGGCCCCGGCGGATTCCGCCGCGAGCAGCAGCTGGAGCCGTTGCCGCCGGCCGGCGTCAGGAACGACGTCCGTGCCGGGCCCCGTGCCGGGCGCCGTTCCCGCCTGGCGAAGTGCCTCCTGCTGCGCGGCGTACTCGGTGCGGAGAGCCTCAAGGGTTTGGCCGGGACGCTGACCGGGGGCCGGGGCATCGAACAGGGCCCCCTGTTCCGGCGGCGGGGCAGGAGGCTGCAGCCCCCGGGGCGGCTGGTGTAGCTCGTCGTCCTGGGTCAGCTTCTCCGCCGCCTGGGCGTAGCCGGTGTGGGCGGTGAACTCCGAGTGGGCCAGGATCGAACCGCACAAGGTGAGGTCGTAGCAGCGCTCGAGCTCCACCCCGGCGCGCAGCAGGGCGGGATACCAGTCCTGCGTACGGTGCCAGATCCAGCGCGGGTGCCGCGACTCAAGCCCGCGCACAACTCCGGCGAGGTCGACGGCCCTGACAACCCGGGGTTCCGGATTGGCGGGTTCGGGGACGCCATCGGCCGTGATTTGCTGCAATGCCGCGCCATCGGCGTGGGCGGCGAGCAGCAGGTACATAGGGTCAATTCTGCCCTGCTCCGGGACGTGGTCCGTGCCCATTCCCCTGCGGCGGTGCAGGAAAGCCGCCAGACTTGTCCACATAGCCCACGACGGCGGTTCCGCCGCGCTTCCGGCCCGGGCACAGTGGCAGCATGAACAGGCACCAGCACCGTGGTCCAGGCTCGCCGCCACCGCGGGCGCATGAGCCCTGGACCCCCGGGGATTCCGCGGAAACCCTGCTCGTTACTGGGGTCGATGCGCTGCGCAGCGAGGTGGAACGCATCGTGGCAGCGGCCGGAGGCCAGCTGCGGACGGTGCAGGACGTTGCCGAGGCTGCGCCTTTTTGGGACGCCGCGGCCGCCGTGCTGGTGGGCAGCGACATCCGCGGGTTGCCGCCCCGGCGGAGGGCTCCTGCGGTGCTGCTCGGCCTCGAAGGTGATGGAGAAGGGTTGTGGCATCTGGCCGCCGCCGTCGGGGCCGAACGTGTCGCGGTGCTGCCGGACGCGGCGGCCTGGCTGGCGGAATACCTGAGCCGGTCCCGTGCGCCGGAAGCCGGCGGGCTCGTGCTGGGTCTCACCGGCGGCTGCGGCGGGGCCGGGGCCACGACAGCTTCGATCTGGATCGCGCAGGCCGCCGCCGGGGCCGGGGTCCGGGTGCTGCTGATCGACGGAGACCTCCTGGGCGGGGGCCTGGAACTGGCGCTGGCGGCCGAGGACGCCCACGGGCTGCGCTGGCCGGATCTTGCCGGGGTGAGCGGCAGTATCGACCCCGCCCAGCTGGAGGAGTCGCTGCCCGTCGCCGGTGGATTCTCCTTCCTGTCGTGGCCGGGAACCCGGGACCGGGCCGCCGGCGTGGACGCGGCCACCGTGGCCGCGGTTCTCGACGCCGCCCGCCGCGGCTACGAATTGGTGGTGCTGGATATCGGCCGGGAACGGGAAGCCTTGCGGGCCTTCGCCGGCGAATGCGACCGGATTATCGTCGTGGCGCCCGCCCGGCTGCGGGCCGCCGTCGCCACGGCCTGGCTGCTGCAGGAGCTTCCACCCGTGGACACCGCGCTCGTGGTCCGGGTCAGTCGCGGCGCCGCCTTGGATGCGCCGCTGATCGCCGGCTCCGTGGGGCTTGTCCTTCAGGGCATCATGCCGGACATCAAGGATCTGACCGGGGCAACGGAACTCGGCCGCCTACTCGAAACCGGCCGGCACCGCGCCGTCCGCCGGTTCGCGGCCGGACTCCTTGGGCTAAATGGGGGAGATGGGGCATGAGTGCCCATTCGGCCGCAGGACCGGCAGAACCGGAACGTCCGGCCCGCCGGGCACCGGGCCGCCGCCGCTCGCAGGGATTTCTCGACGAGACGCTGCTGGAGTCCGTACGCGAGTCCGTCATGGCCGATGCCTCCCCGGTGACCGCGTCAAGGGTCGCGGCGGCGGTCCAGGCGAGCGGGCGGCTGCTTGGAACGGCCGGCGCCCTGGCCGCCGCGGAGAGCATCAGCGCGGAACTGAATGGACTGGGTCCCCTGCAGCCGCTCACCCGGGATCCCGCCGTGACGGACATCTTCGTCAACGGGCCGGACTCGGTCTGGCTGGACCGCGGCCGCGGTCTTGAGAAGGCGCCGGTCGTCTTTTCCGGGGAACTGCAGGTCAGGGCCCTCGCCGCGAGGCTGGTGGCAGCCGGCGGCCGCCGCCTGGATGACGGTTCGCCCTGCGTCGATGTCCGGCTCGACGGCGGCTACCGGGTGCACGCGGTGCTGCCGCCGATTTCTACGGCCGGGACACTCCTGAGCGTGCGGATCCGGCGGGCCACGGTTTTCTCCATGCCGGAGCTGCAGCGCGCCGGCATGTTCGGGACCGGGACGCTCGGGAGTCTGGTCCAGTCCGTGCTCGAACGCATGGTGGCGTCCAGGCTGAGCTTCCTCATCAGCGGGGCCACCGGTTCGGGGAAGACCACGCTACTGGCGACGCTGCTGGGATTGTGTCACCCCGGGGAGCGGCTCGTCCTGCTCGAGGACGCCGCAGAACTAAATCCCGTCCACCCGCACGTCGTCTCGCTGGAATCCCGGCACGGAAACCTGGAAGGTGGTGGCGCCGTGGACTTGGGCGAACTGGTCCGCCAGGCCCTCAGGATGCGGCCGGACCGGCTGGTGGTGGGCGAATGCCGCGGCGCTGAGGTCCGCGAGCTGCTCTCGGCGATGAACACCGGACACACCGGAGGAGGCGGGACCATCCACGCGAATGAGGCGGCGGCTGTGCCGGCCCGGCTGGCGGCCCTTGGCGCGCTCGCCGGCCTGGGCCAGGACGCGGTGCGGCTGCAGGCCGCCAGCGCGATCGACGCCGTCGTGCACGTCGAGCGGACCGAATCGGGGCGCCAGGTCGCCAGCGTTGGAATCATGGAGGTCCAAGACTCGGGCCTGGCTGTCGCTGCCGCACTGGAGATCCAACGGGGCGAGCTCCGCTTCTGCGGGGCCTGGCCGCTGCTGGCGCACCGTCTCGGCATGGATCCCGGGTTGGCCGGAGCGGGCCCCTCCGATCTGCCGGCGGCGCCGCCAGGACGACCTCCGGGTTCCGGGCACGAATCCGTACAGCCATGGGCGCAGCGATGACCGGTTTCCTCATCGTCGTCTTGGTCCTGGCCGTGTGGCTGGCATTTCCCTCGCCGCGCGCGGCCGGCCCTCGTACCCGCAGGGCATTGCAGGCCTCGGGCACGCGAGGTCCGGCGGCTCACGGGCCGCCGGGATCCCGGCAAGGACGAGCAGTCAGGGGCGTGGCCCGTCGGCTCGGTGGAGGATCCGCCGATGCCGGGCCCGTCCCCATGACAGTCCTGGTCCAACAATTGGCCGCGCTGCTGAGGGGAGGGCGCATCCCCGCCCGACTGTGGGATGAACTGTGGGCCCTGTACGGCGGGGACGCCGCAAGGGGCTGGCCGGTGGCGCAGGTCGCGGTTCACGGCGCCGGCCGCGACCGTCCCCGCGACCGCCCCCACGACCGGACAGGGGACGGCGCCGGAACCGTCCTCGGCCCGGAGTCCCGGAGGATCCTTGCAGCCGCGCGTGGCGCCGCCCTGCGCGGGTCCTCCGTGGCCGCGGCCATCCGCCGCGAGGTCTCCGCGGTTTCTGCCGGTGAGGGCGCCGTCGTCCCGGCCACCAAGGGTGCCGTCGGCATCCGGGCCCGCCGCGACGTGCGCGTGTGGGGCGAGCTCGCCGCATGCTTTGACACCGCTGAGGCCAGCGGTTGCCCCCTGGCCGATGTCCTGGCGCGCTTTGCCGCCCACCTTGAGTCGGAGGACGACGCCGAGGCTGCCCGGCAGACCGCCTTGGCGGGGCCCCGCGCAACCGTCCGCCTACTGACCTGGCTGCCGCTGTCGGGCCTGGGCCTCGGCCTGCTGCTCGGCGTTGACCCGGTCGCGACACTGCTGGGAAATCCCTGGGGCCTCACGGCGTTGGCCGCGGGCGTGGCGCTCACCGTCGTCGGCCGGCTGTGGTCCGCAAGGCTCGTCCGCACCGCGGCGGAAGCCCCAACGTGACGCAGCGGCCGCCGTGAGGCCCGAACTTGCCGGATTCGTGATCGCAGCGAGCCTTGCCGGGGCAGCCGCCGTGGTCCTCGCCCGGCCGGGCCGTGTCCGCCGGCGGCTCCGGCGCCAGCTTCGGGCACCGGCTGACGGGGCCGCGCGACGCCCGACGGCCCAGGACGCAGGCCGGGGACGTCACGGCTTCCAGGGTCTGCGGGACACCGCCATGATGCTGGAACTGATCGGCGCCATGCTGGATGCGGGAGCCGGACTTGGCCGGGCCCTCGAACTCCTGGCCGCCCTCATGCCACCGGAACTCGGGCGGCAGCTTCGGCCGGTTGTGTCAGCCCTCGCAATCGGTGCGGACTGGGGCACGGCATGGCGCAGTTCCGGTGCCCAGGCGTCCCAACTTCAGGCCCTGCGCGACGCCCTTTCCTTCGCCGCGCTCACCGGCGCCCCCTCCTCAGCGCTCCTCTATGCCCAGGCGGCCCGGCTTCGCCGCGAACGCAACAGGACCGCCGAGCAGCGCGCGGCGGCGCTCGGCGTGAAGCTCGTCGTGCCGCTGGGCCTGTGCTCCCTGCCGGCGTTCGTCTGCCTCGGCGTCGTGCCCGTGCTCCTGGGGCTGCTTCCGACGTGATGCCGGCAGCCCGCGGATCACCCGGACCCAAGGTTAATTCAAGTTGCTGGGGGATACCTTGGGGGCAGGCACCGTCGGAGTATGAGCGGTCTCGTGCGTCGGCTACTCACAGCACTTCCTTGGCGCCTCGAATCCCGGAGTATCTGGGGTCTCGTACAAACTGGGAGCCACGCCAGGGGGGCAGATCAATGATTCGACTGTACAAAGCGGGCGTGATTGCAGCGCTCAACCTACTAGTGTTGACCGGTTTGGCGGTGGGAGCCAGTCCGGCGTCCGCCGCCCCGACCTGTCAGCCGGGAACACCCCAACCGACCAACCAATACCCTGGCACAACGGTGATTGCCACGAACTTCGAGTCCGGAAGCCTCACCACCGCCGGCTTCGCCACCGCTTTCACTTCCGGAACCGGCACCGCCGACGTCTCCTCGGCCCAGCAACACTCGGGCCGCTGCTCAGCCAAGGTCCACGTCACCACGGATGCCGGTTCCGTGGCGAATTTTTCCGCACCAGTTCCTGCCGGGAACAATGAGGTCTACGCCGACGGCTGGTTCAACATCACCAAGGAGGGCGTCGCCGGCAACAACGTCCCGTACTTCCGGTTCTTCAACGGGAACACCCGGTTCGTTGACGTCTACCGTTCCAACGGCGGCGTCGGCCCGCTGTGGCTGCGCGTCGCGGCACCCGACGGAACCCTCCGCTACACCGCGATGAAGGTGAACGTTCCGCTCGGCACCTGGCACCATCTCGTCACACACGTCATCGCAAATGGGGCCTCCTCCACGGTCGAGGTGATCTTCGACGGCAAGCTCGTGTATTCCAGCAAGCAGGTCGCCACGGCCTTTACCGCGGTCACCAAGATGCAACTCGGCGCCGAACACCGGCGGCAGGCCGGCGACAGCTTCATTGACGACGTGGTCATCAAGGCCAAAAAGGCGGCCGGCCAGCTTCCCGGGACGTTTACCCCGATTGCCCCACAGCGGTTCCTCGACACCCGGAAAACGTCGCCGGTGGGTGCCGACAAGTCCGTCTCCTTCCAGGTTGCGGGGGCCAACGGGATCCCGGCAAAAGTCGCCGCGGTCGTCTTCAACCTGACCGTCACCGAAGGAAAATCCATTGGCTACATCACCGCCTACCCCTCCGGGACAGTCCGGCCGAATGCTTCCAATGTGAACTTCCGCGCCAACCAAAACGTGCCTAACCTGGTAACAGTCAAGGTGGGTGCGGACGGGAAAGTTGCGCTGTTCAACAGATCCTCTGGCACAACCCACCTCATCGCCGATGTCACCGGCTATTACGTCACGGGGGCCCCAGCGACGCCGGGTGCCTTCCAAAGCCTGGCGCCCAAGCGGCTGCTGGACACCCGGTCCACCACGGCACTTGCAGGAGATTCCACGGTGTCCCTGCAGGTTGCGGGGACCAACGGCGTCCCGGCATCTGCCGCTGCTGTGGTCTTCAACCTCACAGTGACCGAGCCAACTAGGATCGGGTACATTACCGCCTATGCGTCGGGCTCGGCGCGTCCGGACGCGTCCAACCTCAACTTCAACGCCGGACAGACAGTGCCGAACCTGGTCACGGTCCCCATCGGCCCAGACGGGAAAGTCACACTGTTCAATCGTTCCTTCGGACGTTCACACCTGATCGCAGACGTTGCCGGCTACTACCTCGGCGGCACGCCGTCGGCCACCGGTGCGTTCAAGGCCACCGGTCCATCCAGGATCCTCGACACCCGAAACACAACGGCTGTGCGGCCGGACTCCGCGGTGTCCTTCCAGATTGCCGGGGCCAACGGCATCCCCTCCAGTGTCCTGGCGGCTGTTTTCAACCTGACGGTCGTCTCGCCCCAGTCCATCGGCTACGTCACCGCCTACCCCTCGGGCTCCGCCCGTCCGGACGCGTCCAACCTGAACTTCACCGCCCGACAGACTGTGCCGAACCTGGTCTCGGTCCCCGTCGGTTCAGACGGAAAGGTGACGTTGTTCAACCGTTCCTCCGGGTCCTCACACCTCATCGCCGACCTCGCGGGATACTTCCTCCCTTAGGAACGCGCGGGTGACCCGCACCAACTGAACCCGAGGGGCTGTCGTCGCAGGACGGACCGCAGCCCCTCGGGTTCAGCCCTGTCTGGGTCCGGGCAGGGGGCTGGCGGATCCGGGCTTGGCGTTCGGCGTCTGTTGGCCGCCCGGCGGGGACCAGACAGTTCTCCTCCACAGGCAGCCACGACGGCATTTTCGGGCAGGTTTTCCACTTGGCTGCCCTCGGGGCTTATGACGCGGCGTACAAGCCGGGAGAGTCGAATCAGCCGGCGATCACGCCGGTGTCCCGTGGAAGGAAAGCAGATGTCAACAAATCAGGACACTCCCGCTGCACGTCGCATTGAAGCAGGGGAGGGCGGCGTTGCCGAGGTCTATGAGATCTACCCCGGCGCCAGCTCGGTTGTTCCCGTTCAACCACAGAGACGCACAGGGCCGCCGGCCGCGCAGGCGGGCATGGCTACCGCTGAATATGCCATAGCAACCCTGGCCGCCGTGGGCTTCGCCGGGGTCCTCGTGTTCATCATGCGCAGCGATGAGGTCCGCGGGTTCCTCCTGAACCTCATCCGGACAGCGCTCACGTTGCCATGAACGGACTCTGGCGCGCCCGGGGGAGCGGCGGCCGGAGGGAGCCGCCGCCAACGGCGGAGTGCCGCGGGGCCGTCACCGCTGAGTTCGCCGTCGCGTTGCCCTCGGTCGTCCTCCTGCTCTCCGTGCTGCTCGCGGGTTCGGCTGCCGGGGTGATGCAGCTCCGCGTCGAGGAGGCGGCCCGTGGCGGTGCCCGGGCGGTGGCGAGGGGAGCCGCGGCCGGCGAAGTCGGTGAGATTGTCCGCCGTCTCGCCGGCGAAACGGCGGACTCCGAGGTGACGCGGGACGGCGATTGGCACAGGGTCACCGTTTCCGGCCGCGTCCCCGGGGCTGTTGGGTCTCTGGTTCCCTGGGCCCTCAGCGCCAGCGCATGGGCGCGTGCTGAGGATCCTGGCGCGGCACAACGTCCCGGGCTGGACGAGTCCGGACTGATGGGCGTCTCCCGGTCCCCGTCCCCGTGGCGAAGCGGCACGTGATGTCGCCTGCCCATGTCCGTGTCCGTGTCCGGGCCCGCGTCCGTGCCCGGGCCCGCGGGCCGCGACCCCGGAGCCCGGATCCTGCCCGCGCCCGGCACCGGTGTGCGTCTTCAGAGCGGGGGTCGGGGACCGTGCTGGCCCTGGGACTCGGGCTGGCAGTCATCATGGCGTTGGCCCTGCTGCTGCTTTTGGCCCAGTCGGCCGTCGCGGCGTCGAGGGCTGCGGCGGCTGCCGATCTGGCGGCGCTGGCTGCCGCGGACGCCGCGCGGGGGATCACGTCCGGCGAGCCCTGCGCTGTGGCTCGAGAGGTCGCGCTGAAGAACAACGCCACGCTGGCCGCCTGTGCTGAAGGACCGGACGCCACGGTTCAGGTCCGCACCGAGTTCGGCGCCGGTCCGTTCCTCGGGGCGGCCACCGGACGGGCCAGGGCGGGACCGCCCCCCGCGGCCGGGAACGGGTCCGCACGGTGAATGATGCTTCGTTTCCGGCGGGTCGCCAGGAGAGGTGTTCAGGCGCGGAGCGGCTGGGCAGGCTTATCGTCCGAGGTCCCGGCCGCGGCCGCCGTTGTGCCGGGACTGCCGGCGTGCATGAGGTCGCCGGCGTCTTGGAGCAGTACATCGATCAGTGTGACGGCGGCGTCCTTGTCGAGCGGGTTGTTCTTGTTGCCGCACTTGGGTGACTGGACGCAGGAGGGGCAGCCGGACTCGCATTCGCAGGCCTTGATGGCGTCGCGCGTGGCGGTCAGCCACAACCTGGCCTTGTCGTAGCCGCGCTCGGCGAAACCGGCCCCGCCGGGATGGCCGTCGTAGACAAAGATGGTGGGCACTCCAGTGTCGGCGTGGATGGCCGTGGACACTCCGCCGATGTCCCAGCGGTCGCTGGAGGCCACCAGCGGAAGGAGGCCGATTGCCGCGTGCTCGGCAGCATGCAGCGCGCCGGGGAACTGTGCCTCGATGAGCCCCGCGCCGGTCAGCGAGCGGTTGTCCACAACAAACCAGACCGCCTTGGTAAACAGGTCCCTGGCGCCCAATTCCAACGGTTCTTCGCCGAGGATCTCATTCGAAATCAACGCCTTGCGCTGGAAGGACACCACCTGGGTTGTCACTTTCACATCGCCGAAGTGCACAGCCACATCGCCCCACTGGGTGGTGCGTTGCGTCTCGAGGACCTCGATCTGGGTCACGTCCCGGGCGGTGGTGTAGTAGTCGGGGTTCGCCCGGCGCACCACCACACAGTGCTCATCCTCATTCAGGTCTTCCACCACGTAGCTGTCGCCCTGGTGGACATAGATGGCGCCGGTGTGGGCCTGGTAATGGGTCTGCGGCGAATCCATAGTGCCGAGCAAGGAACCCGTCTCGGCATCCACGATGCTCACCGGACCTCCGCCGTCGGCCCGGAGGTTCACCATGGCTGCGGCATTTTGCGGATGGGTCCAAAACCATCCGGCCGGCCGTTTGCGCAGGTAGCCCTGCAGGACCAGCCGGTCCAGCAGCTTCTCGGCGGTGGCCCCGAAGAGCTCCAGTTCGGCGAACCCGAGGGGCAGTTCCGCGGCGGCCGCGCACAAGTGCGGGCCCAGCACATATGGATTGGAGGGATCGAAGACCGTGGCCTCCACCGAGACGTCGAAAATCGCCTCGGGGTGGTTCACCAAGTAGGTGTCCAGCGGGTCGTCGCTGGCCACGAAGGCCGCGATCGCGTCCTGCCCGGCGCGTCCTGCCCGGCCGATCTGCTGGAACAGCGACGCGCGGGTGCCCGGCCAGCCTGCGACCAGGACGGCGTCGAGACCGGAAATGTCGATGCCCAGCTCCAACGCGGACGTGCTCGAGACGCCCAACAGTTCACCCGAGCGCAGCGCCTTTTCCAGGGCCCGCCGCTCTTCCGGCAGGTAGCCCGAGCGGTAGGCGGCCACGCGCTGCGGCAGGCTGGGGTCTACCTCGTCGAGGAGGCGTTTGGCGATTGAGGAAATCGTCTCTGCCCCGCGCCTGGACTTGATGAACGCAATGGTCCGGGTCCGGGAGGACACCAGGTTGGCCAGCAGGTCGGCGGTCTCGGCGACGGCCGTCCGGCGCTCCTTGGCACCGTTTTCGCCCCGGAGTTCGGTCAATGCCGGCTCCCAAAACGCCACCGTGGTGGACCCGTGGGGGGAACTGTCTTCGGAAACGGCCCGCACCGGTGCGCCGATCAGCCGGCCGAAGGACTGTCCGGGTTCAGAGGCCGTGGCGGACGCCGCGATGAACACCGGTCCGGGATGTGAGCCGCCCGGGCTGTAGTAAGCACAGATCCGACGCAGCCGGCGCATGAGGTTTGCCACATGGGAGCCGAAGACGCCGCGGTAGCTGTGGGCCTCATCCACGATCACGTAGCGGAGGCGCCGGAAGAACCTCGCCCACCAGGCATGGTTCGGGAGGATGCCGAAGTGCAGCATGTCCGGGTTGGCCAGGATGAAGTTCGCATGGTCCCGGATCCAGCGCCGGGAAGCGGGATCGGTGTCGCCGTCGTAGGTTTCTGCCCGGACTGTGGGGAGCTTCAGTGCCCTGATCGCTGCCAGTTGGTCGGCGGCGAGCGCCTTGGTCGGGGAGAGGTAGAGGGTCACAGCCCCGTCGTCGTGGATTTTCCCGGGATCGGACAGGACCTTGAGCTCGGAACGGTGGATCGCGTCCAGAGCCGGCAGCTGATACGCCAGGGACTTGCCGGACGCGGTGCCGGTGGCGATGACCACGTTCTCTCCGGCGTGGGCCAGTTCGGCGGCCCGGACCTGGTGAAGGTAGGGCTCGTGGATCCCCAGGGAACCGTAGGCTGCCACGAGATCGGGGTGGGACCACTCCGGCCACGGCGCATTAACGGCCTGGCGGGCGGGGATCGTCCGCACATGACGCAGCTGTTCCGGGTCCGGACCTCGGCCCAGCAACGGAATCAAGGACTCATGCGGGTTCACTCACATATTCTTTCATCCGCCCTCAAATCGGCGGCCTTCCGCCGGGCAGGCATGTTGCCCCGGGCGCACGCCCGCCGGACGGCAGGCGCCCGCGGCGCTTCAACCGACGGAGCGGCGCCTCACCCCACGGACAGGTCGGCCCCTTCGTCGGATGTCGACAACATCAGGACGTGGCACACCTCGCGCCAGCCGAGGTGTGAATAGAGTTTTTGGCCGTCAAGGGAGGCGAGCAGCAGCCCGGAGTCGACATCGTGTTCGAATGCCTGGGCGGCCAGGGCCTTCATGATGAAGCTGCCCAGCCCCCGCCGCTGGTAGGCCGCCGACGTCACGATGTTGTCGAAGATGGCGGTGTGTCCCACCACAAACACGCGTCCGCTCGCGGCGACGTCCTCGCCGGCGGTGACTACTGCGTGGTGGACGCCGTCGGTCCGGGAGGTCTCGAGCTTGAGGTCGTCGTCCGAAAGCCAAGGGTCCTCAGCATCCTGGGTCTCCATGTCCACGATCATCATGGTTTGGGAGGCCGAGGTGACATGGAGGCCGTTCCGCTGTCCCAGCAACGTGTACCGGGCCGCATCGTTGGTGAGGATGGTGAGGACCCGGGCCGGCACTTCGGCCGTCTTTGCCGCCAGCGCCTCGAACTCCGCGTCGGACGGATCGTAGGCGAAATACTCCCATTCGTGAGTGGTGTCCGCGCGTAAGGCCGCGGGGAACCGTCCCTCCCTGCGCGTCTCGTATCCGCGGCAGCCGGCCCATCCGGCAACCCAGATTTCCAGCAGGTGAGTGGTGTCTTCAACCATGGCGTCAAGACTCATGTGATGAGCGTATTCCAGCCGTGCCACAAGCAACAGGGGCCGGGTTGGGCGAAGCCGCTTGCTTATCCAATTGTGATTGTCGCCCGGCCGTCCGCGCCAGCAAGTACCCTTAAAAGCGTGGCTTTGAACAGGATTGTGCTTTTTTACGGATTCACCCCCCTGCCTGACCCGGACGCCGTCCGGCTCTGGCAGCGCGCCCTGTGTGAAAAACTCGGACTGACCGGCCGCATCATCCTTTCCAAGGACGGCATCAACGCCACGGTCGGCGGAGAACTGAACGCCGTGAAGCAATACGTCAAAACGACGCGGGAGTACAAGGGCTTCCAGGGCATCGACGTGAAGTGGTCCGAGGGCGGCGCGGCGGACTTCCCGCGGCTCAGCGTGAAGGTGCGGGACGAAATCGTATCCTTCGGCGCCCCGGGCGAACTCAAAGTCGACGCCGGCGGAGTGGTGGGCGGCGGAACGCACCTCAAACCCGAGGAACTCCACGAACTCATTGAAGCCAAGAAGCAGCAGGGCGACGAAGTCGTGTTCTTCGACGGCCGGAACGGCTTCGAGGCCCAGATCGGCAAGTTCAAGGACGCAGTGGTTCCCGATGTCGCCACCACCCACGACTTCATCAAGGAACTCGACTCCGGTAAATACGACGCCCTCAAGGACAAGCCGGTTGTCACCTACTGCACCGGGGGCATCCGCTGCGAGGTGCTCTCGAGCCTCATGGTGAACCGCGGGTTCAAGGAGGTCTACCAGCTCGACGGCGGCATTGTCCGCTATGGCGAGGCCTTCAAGGACCAGGGCCTGTGGGAGGGCTCCCTGTATGTGTTCGACAAGCGCATGCACGTCGAGTTCAGCGGGGACGCCAAGACCATCGGCAAATGCGTCCGCTGCTCGGCACCCACAAGCAAGTTCGAAAACTGCTCGAATCCGTCCTGCCGGACCCTGACGCTCTATTGCGCCGGTTGCGCCGCGAGCCCCGACACCCTGCGGTGCCCCGAGGGCTGCGCCGCCTGAGGCCTGAGCCGGACTTCCGGCCGCCCCGGAACGCTCAGATGCGGCTCACCCGGTACGCGAAGTTTGCCGGTGCGTTCGCATCCACTTTGATCGACAGCGACGCATCCGCAGCCAGCTGCACCACGTTCACCCTGGACGTCCCGCACCGGAGACTCAGGTCCACGAGTTCGTCCTCACCGTTCTCGATGGAAAAGGACACGCGGCGGGTACTGCGGCAAGCCAGGGTCACGGCGTACGTACCCTTGGGCAGCTGGGCTGTCGTCTCTTTCCGCTCCTCGTCGGCCTCCAGCGTCCCGAAACCGGTATGGAGGACTTGTCCCTCGGCGTCGGGCAGCACGGCATCGACCCAGTCATCCAGCTCCTCGCCCGTCACCGGCTCGTTGAGATGGGGGTCCTGGGGCAGGGCGGCGTCAGTGGTCGGAGGGGCAGCGGAGGTCGATTCATCGTCCCAGTGGTCGGCGCTGTATTCATACGCGCAACCGGACAGGACCGTCCCGAGAAATACCGCAACTGAAAGCACCACGGCGGCCGCCGGGGTGCGCCGTCGCGGCACCCTGCTCGCCGGCACAGTTGGCATACCCTGAGATTAGGGCCGCCCGGGGTCAAACGCCAGAGGCCAAAGGTCCGGGTCGGACAGCCCCGTCAGGGGGCGCCGGGCCGGACACCGCGGACCGGGCTGCGGCGCACGCTACTCGGACGCCGCCAGGTGGTAGGCGTAGAGAAGCGGGGCATCCACACTGGACGTGCTGAGCGTGACCTTGCCCGCGGCGGGCACTTTGATGCGGGCGGTTTCGCGGCTGCCGTTGCAGGCGGCACCGGCTTCGGCCAACTGGCTGCCGTCCAGGCTGACGGCGAAGAACGCCTTCCCGCCGCCGTCGCAGGTCATGGTCAAGGTGTAGGTGCCGGCGGGCACGCCGGACGCGGTCCGGACGATCGGATCCCGGTTCAGGATCTTGCCGGCATCCTCCAGCACCGTCCCCGGGGCGGAGGGCAGCGCGGTGGCCTTCCACGCCGGGACGTCGGCGCCCTCAATCGAACCGGCCGGGGAACATGCCGCTGCGGCCAGTACGACGACGGCGGCGGCCGTGCCGCTGAGCGTCCGCCGGGCCAGGCGGGCGGCCGGGGCGTGGGAGGAAGGGAAAGCCATGCCTCAAACTTACCGTCCCGCGGGCTGCCCTCCGGCCGCGTCGACGTCCCGGGCGCCCTTCCCCCGCGGGCCCTTGACTTTGACGTTGCGTCAAAGTTTAGAGTCGAAGCGACGGCCGGCAGCGGCCGGCCGGCACGGGAACAGCGGGGTCCAGGGGACGCGGGCCTCGAGGGCGCAGAAGGGTGGAGGCATGGACTGGTCCGTTCAGCAGATCGCGAAGTTGGCCGGCACCACCGGCCGGACTTTGCGTCACTACGACGACATCGGCCTGCTCAGGCCAAGCCGCACCGGCAACAACGGCTACCGGTACTACGGCCAGGAGTCCCTGGTCCGTCTGCAGCGGATCCTGCTCCTGCGCGACTTGGGGCTTGGGCTGCCGGCGATCGCGGACGTGCTCGGCAACGAGGCGGACGAGGAGCATGCACTGGGCCGGCACCTGGCGTGGCTGCTGCAGGAACAGGACAGGCTGGGGCGGCAGATTGCCTCGGTCCGTCACACCATCGAGGCATTGCAAACGGGAGGAAAGATCATGGCGGAGGAAATGTTCGACGGTTTCGACCACACCAGGTACCAGGAAGAGGTGGAGCAGCGGTGGGGCAAGGACGCCTATGCGAAGTCGGACGCCTGGTGGCGCGGCATGGGGGCCGGGGAGAAGGCTGCCTGGACAGAACAGTCCCGGCAGCTCGGTGCCGACTGGACGGCTGCTGCGGCATCGGGAGTCCCGGCGGACAGCGCGCAGGCGCAAGACCTGGCCCGGCGCCACGTCGAATGGCTCAGGCGAATCCCCGGCACGCCGGCGTCACCCGCAGCGGCCGGCAGCCCGGCGACCGGTGGCGACATCAAGGGGTACGTGACGGGGCTCGGCGAGATGTACGTGGCCGATCCCAGGTTCGCCGCCAACTACGGAGGTGCCGACGGCGCCGCCTTCGTCCGGGACGCCCTGAAAATCTATGCGGAGACCGAGCTGTAGCCGGACCTGCATCGCCCGGGCCCACCACCGGGGCACAGGCTCCGGAATGAAAGGGGGCCCGGGCCCGGGGACTAAACTTGTCCGGTGACTTCCTCAGCGCAAGGCCCCGCCGCACAGGCTCGTTCAACGCAGGCTCCGGCTACGCCGTTCACGGCGGGCAATACTCCGGACGCTCCGCGCAGCGACCTCCCCGGCCTCCTCGCGGCGCTGGCCGCTGACCTGCGTGCCGTTGGCTACACCGTGGACGGGGTCGCGGAGCTGCTCGGCGAGGCCGCGCACTCGGCCCTGGGCCGGGACCAGCTCATCCCGGCGCTGATCATCACCGGGCGTTCCCTCGGGGAGCCGGCGACGGCGGCGCTCGCCGGCGTCGTGCGTCTCTGGCTCCTGTCCGAACCGCAGCGCGCGGAGACGCTCGACGCCGCCCTCCCCGGCATCCGTACCAAGGGGCTGATGGAACTTGGTCTCGTGGAGCCCTCGGGCGGGGACCTGGTCCAGGCGAAGGTGGACCTCAGGCCCTACGGCTGGGACCCGGCCGTGGGGGAGGACGGGACCAGTGCGGGCGGCGCGGACCTCTGGGTGGCCAGCGACCTCGCGGCCCATCAGCGCGCCGGCGTTCTCCGGCATGACCACGTCCTGGGGATTGGGCAGGCCTCCACCACCCTGGTCCAGGTCACCGCCCGCCGCCATGTTGCCACGGCCCTCGATCTCGGCACCGGCTGCGGCATCCAGACCTTCCACCTGCTGCACCACGCCGAGCACGTGACCGCCACGGACATCTCCGAACGTGCGCTGGCGTTCACCCGGTTCAACCTGCTGCTCAACGCCGCCGAACTGCACCTGGATCCGGCTGACCTTGATGCCCGCGTCAGCCTGCGGCTCGGGTCCTTGCTGGACCCGGTCGCGGGGCAGGAGTTCGAGCTGGTGGTGTCCAACCCGCCGTTCGTCATCACGCCCCGCAGCCTGGGCGAGACCGCCACGGACCAGTTCACGTACCGCGACGGCGGCCTGCCGGGGGACGAGATTGTGTCCTCGCTGGTCCGTACACTGCCCTCGGTCCTTGCCCCGGGCGGAACGGCCCAGCTTCTGGGCAACTGGGAGATCACGGCGGGCGCCGGCTGGGCCGACCGGCCCCAGAGCTGGGCCGGCCCGGCCGCCGACGTCTGGTTCATCCAGCGCGAGCAGGTGGGCCCCGAGCAGTATGCCGAGACCTGGCTCCAGGACGCCTCGGAAGGCCGCGACCGCCGGCTCTACGAGGACTCGTACGCTGCCTACCTGGACGACTTCGCCTCGCGCAATGTGGCCGGAATCGGCTTCGGCATGATCTGGCTGCGGCGGCCTGCCGACGGCGCCGGACGGGTGCTGTCCCGTTTCGAGGAGATCACCTACCCGATCGAACAACCGGTCGGGCCGCACCTGGGCGCCGCCGTCGAGCGTGCCGACTGGCTGGCCGGCCATGATCTGGCCGCCGCCCACCTGCTGGTCGCGGAGGACGTCACCGAAGAACGGCACCAGCGCCCCGGCGCGGAACACCCCGGCGTCATCCTGCTGCGGCAGGGTGCCGGGCTGCGCCGCACCAACCTGCTCAGCACCGAGCTGGCGGGCCTCGTTTCAGCGTGCGACGGCGACCTGTCCGTCGGGCAGATCATCGGCGCCCTCGAGGCGCTGCTGGGCGGCTACGAGGGGTTCGACGGCGCGGAGTTCCGCACCGGCCTGCTCGAAGAAGTCGGGAACCTCGTCCGCGACGGCTTCCTGCTGCCTGCCTGATACGGCAGCGGCCGCGCCCGCCAACGGCGGTTCGGTAGCGGCCGGCAAGGCCGCTTCTGCCGCAGCCCCGGCTGCCGCAGGACCAGTACCGGAGTCGGAATCCTCCCGGCCGAACCGCGGCAGGACGTACGCCGTGAGGGCGAGGGCGACCACGGCCCCGACGACGCCGGTGAGCACGAAGCTGACGCGCACCGGCACCAGGGCGCCCAGGAGGCCGCCCAGGGCCAGCGCACCAATGGAGACGGCACGCGTCATCCCGCCCACAATCGCCATCGCCTGGCCGCGCCCGCTTTCCGGAATCCGCAGGATCGCGATGGCCCCGAAACAGGCGTTCAGGACGCCGCAGGCCATTCCCGTCCCTGTGTAGGCGGCAAAGAGCAGTTCCACGTTCGGGACCATCCCGGTGAGGACCAGGCACGCCGAGGCTGCGGTCATGGCGGCCAGCAGCACGCGCAGCCGGACCCGTGGCGTCCTGATCCTGCCGGCTATCGCGGCCCCGGCTGCCATCCCGAGGCCAAAGGCCGCGGACAGGAGGCCGTACTGGATCTCGGTGGCGCCAAGTTCGTCGCGGGCCAGGAACACCTCCAGCACGTTGGTGGCTTCGCCGACGACGATGAAGAACATTGCCCCCAGGACCAGGGCCCAGACCAGGCTGTCCCGGCGGATCAGGCGCAGCCCGTCCAGCAGCGCCGGCTTCGCCTGGCCGACCCGTTCGGCCGCCGTGCCGCGGCGGGTGCGGATCAGCAGCGCGCCGAGCCCCATGGCGACATAGCAGCCGCTGGCCACGGCGAACACCAGCCCGGTCCCGCCCCAGCCGCTGAGCAGGCCGCCCGCGGCGGGGCCGGCCATGCCCGCGATCATGATGGTCGCCTGCATGGTCCCCATGGCCCGGGGCGTGCGGTCCTCGCCGACGATCCGCGGCAGCAGGGCCTGCCAGGTGGGGCTGGCCACGGACTGGGCCGCGTCGAGCAGGAACGTCATGGCAAATAGCACCGGCAGATAGTTCTCCAGATACTGCATGCCAAGCCCCATGCCGGCGACGGCGGCGGCACTGACCGCGGAACTCGCCGTCGCCAGCGTGCGCGAATCCATGGTGTCGGCGAGCCGGCCGGCCCAAGGGGCCAGCAGGACCAGCGGCAGCGCTGAACACAAAAGGTAGGCGGCCACGAGCCAGGGCCCGGCGACAGGCGTTTCGCCGGCCGCGGCCGCGTTCTGTAGATGCAGCATGACGCTGACGACGACGGCGCCCATCCCGGCCGTCGCCACGAACCGGGCGGTGCCGGCAATCACGAAGTCGCGGTTGCGCCACAGGGGCCGCACGCCGGTTGCGGGGGCCGGCAATTTATGAAGTGTCTGTTTCATAAACAGGAACGTAGCCCGGCGGCAAAACAAATGTCAAGCATTTCTTTCATAGTTTGGCGGGGCTGGATACACTGGAGGAGTGAACGCAGAAACCCCGACGGCGGAGTCAACGGCTCCGCCGGCCACCAAGCGCCGGCACCGTCCGGAGAAGCAAGTGGAAATCACTGACCCGAAGGCGATCCGTGCCCTGGCCCACGCCGCCCGGCTGGAGGTCATTTCCGAGCTGTATTCCACCCAGGTGAGCCGGACGGCCACCGAGCTTGCCGCGCAGACCGGACTGACTCCCAGCGCCATGAGCTACCACCTGCGGGCGCTGCAGAAGTGGGGCATCGTGGTTCCCGCGGCCACCGCAGGGGATGCCCGGGAGCGGCGCTGGCAGGCCGCCGGTACAGATTTCACCATCCACTCGCTGGGGGGAGTGGCCAGCCCCGAACTCGCCGTCCTGGACCTGGAGCTCGACGCCTACCGCCGCCGGGTCCGTGCCTACGCCACGGCCCGCAACGCCCGGCGCGAGAGCGGCGACACCGCCGACGGCCCGTCCTCGGTGGTGCTGGCCAGCAACCTGCTGTACCTGACGCCGGACCAGCGGGCCGAACTGACGCGGCGGATCTTCGACCTGCTGCGGGACTACGAACTCGAGGATCCGGACCACGTGCCCGAGGGCGCCGAGCGCATGGCCACGATGTGGTCGATGATTCCGGACGACCGCGGACCGGCTGCAAAAGCCGCCCCCGGCAAGCCCGCCGCCGGCAAGGGCTGAGGCCTACGCCGGGAAGGCATGGACCGGTCGCGGGCGCGGCGCGGGACTGCATCCGGGGCGCCCCCAGGAGCCGCCCGGGACCCGGCCTTTTTGCGGCCGGAAGCCGCGTCCGCCAGGCCGTCATATCCGGCCGGATGCGCGGGATTCTGCAAAATATGGTGAACTAGGCGGGTATGGGCGCATCTGCCCGAGCCACCTTTTTCTGTAGGAGCACCGTGCCAAGCAAGGCCAAAACCGGCAAGAAACTCGTGATTGTGGAGTCTCCCGCCAAGAGCAAGACCATCGCCAAGTACCTCGGCGAAGGCTTCATAGTGGAGGCCTCCATCGGTCACATCCGCGACCTCCCGCAGCCCTCGGAGCTCCCCGCGGAACTGAAGAAAACCCCGCTGGGCAAGTTCGCCGTCGACATCGACAACGACTTCAAGCCCTACTACGTGGTGTCCTCGGACAAGAAGAAGAAGGTCGCCGAGCTCAAGGCCCAGCTCAAAGACGCCGACGCTCTCTATCTCGCAACCGATGGGGACCGCGAGGGCGAGGCCATTGCGTGGCACCTGCTGGAAGTGCTCAAGCCCAAGGTTCCCGTCTACCGGATGACCTTCGGTGAAATCACCAAGGAAGCCATCCACCGCGCCATGGACAACCTGCGCGATGTCGACCAGGACCTGGTGGACGCCCAGGAGACCCGGCGCGTCCTGGACCGGCTCTACGGCTATGAGATCTCCCCCGTGCTCTGGCGCAAGGTGGCCCGCGGCCTCTCCGCCGGCCGCGTGCAGTCCGTCGTCACCCGCATGGTGGTGGACCGCGAACGCGAACGGATGGCCTTCAAGGCCGCCTCCTACTGGGACCTCACCGGCCAGTTCGCTGCCGGTTCCGGCTCCTTCAAAGCCAAACTCGCCGCAGTCGACGGCGCCAAGGTCGCCAGCGGCCGGGACTTCAACGACAACGGCGAACTCACCTCCCGCAACGCCGTGCACCTCAACGAGGAACTTGCCGCCTCGCTCGCGGCGGGGCTGCAGGACGCCGAATTCCGCGTCCGCTCCGTCGACACCAAGCCCTACACCCGCCGCCCGGCCGCGCCGTTCACCACCTCCACGCTGCAGCAGGAGGCCGGCCGCAAGCTGCGCTTCTCCTCGAAGAGCACGATGCAGGTGGCGCAGCGGCTCTACGAAAACGGCTACATCACTTATATGCGTACGGACTCGTCCGCGCTGAGCAACGAGGCCGTCACGGCCGCCCGGCGCCAGGCCTCCGAGCTGTACGGCCCCGAGTACGTGCCGCAGTCGCCGCGGGTCTACAGCGGCAAGGCAGCGAACGCGCAGGAAGCCCACGAGGCCATCCGTCCCGCCGGTGACTCCTTCCGCACCCCGGCCCAGGTGGCCCAGCAGCTCTCCGGCGACGAATTCCGCCTCTACGAGCTCATCTGGAAGCGCACGGTCGCCTCGCAGATGGCTGACGCCAAGGGCTCCACCGCCACGATCCGCCTCGGCGCCGTCACCGTGGGTGACCCGGCCGACCGCCGCGACGCCGAGTTCTCGGCCTCGGGCACCGTCATCACCTTCCCCGGCTTCCTCGCCGCCTACGAAGAAGGCAAGGACGAAAGCCGCGGGGACGACGAGTCCGAGGAAGCACGCCGGCTGCCCAACGTGGCCAAGGACGACGCGCTCACCGCCACCGACATTGTCGCCGTCGGCCACGAGACCTCGCCGCCGCCGCGCTACACCGAAGCCTCACTGACCGCGGAGCTGGAAAAGAAGGGCATCGGCCGCCCGTCGACCTACGCCTCCACCATCTCCACGATCCAGGACCGCGGCTACGTCCGGAAGCAGGGCTCAGCGCTGGTCCCGAGCTGGATCGCGTTCTCCGTGATCCGGCTCCTGGAGCAGCACTTCCACGACTACGTGGACTACGAGTTCACGGCCGACATGGAAGCGGACCTGGACAAGATCGCCAACGGCCAGGCGGCCGGACCGGCGTGGCTCAAGCACTTCTACTTCGGTGAGGACTCCGAGCCCGGCCTGCTGAGCATCGTGAACAACCTCGGCGAGATCGATGCCCGCGAGATCAACTCCATCCCCATCACGGACGCGATCACGCTCCGGGTCGGCAAGTTCGGCCCGTACCTGGAAAGCTCCACCGCGACGGTGGATCCCGAGACCGGCGAAGTGGTTGAGGCGGCCCGCGCCAACGTCCCCGAGGACCTGGCCCCGGATGAGCTCACAGCCGCCAAGGCCATCGAACTCATGGAGACCGCTGCCCCGGAGGAGCGTGTCCTCGGCGCGGACCCGCACACCGGGCACACGATTGTGGCCAAGAACGGCCGCTACGGCGCCTACGTCACCGAGATCATCCCGGAGATGACCGAGGAACAGCTGGCCAACCAGCCCGTTGAGTACTACAAGAACGGCAAGCCCAAACCGCCGAAGAAGCCCGTCAAGGCCAAGCCGCGCACCGGGTCCCTGTTCGCGTCCATGAGCGTGGACACCATCACGCTGGACGAGGCGCTGCAGCTCATGAGCCTGCCCCGCGTGCTCGGCCAGGACGCCGAGGGCAACCCGATCACGGTGCAGAACGGCCGGTTCGGCCCGTACCTGAAGAAGGGCACGGACTCCCGCTCCATCGGCTCCGAAGAGGAGATCTTCACGATCACGCTCGAGGCGGCGCTGGAGATCTACTCGCAGCCCAAGCAGCGCGGCGCCCGTGCCGCCGTGCCGCCGCTGGCCGAATTCGGGCCGGACCCGGTCTCGGAGAAGAACATCGTGGTGAAGGAAGGCCGGTTCGGCCCGTACATCACCGACGGCATCACCAACATCACGGTGCCGCGCACCACCTCGATCGAGGAACTGACCCGGGAACGCGCCGTCGAACTCCTCGCCGAAAAGCGGGCCAAGGGCCCGGTCAAGCGCACGACGACGGCCCGCAAGGCACCCGCCCGGAAGGCCCCGGCCAAGAAGTAGGCCGGCGCGCCGAAATCGCCGGAAACCTGCCGTTTCGCCGGAAATTACCGGCGAAACCGCAGGTTTCCGGCGATTTCGCGTTTGCGGACCGGCCGTGGACGTGATCGAGTAGGAATATGACTGAACAGCCCGCACACCTGGACAACCAGCCGCTGAACGAACTCGAGGAGCAGCTCGCCCGGGGGGAGCAGCCGGACGCCAACCCGGTGGACGTGATCCTGGCCTTCCTCAACAACGAGGTCTATGTGGTCAGCTCCGACGCCCTGGGAGGGCCCCGACTCGCAGGTGGAGCCGCTGGTCCTCGCCAACTCCTCCGGCAAGCCCGTCCTGGCCGTCTTCTCGCACCCGAGCCGCGTCACCGAGCAGTATCTCGCCGCCGCCCCGAACGTGCTGGGCACGCAGGGCGCCGCGATCATCGGCAACCTCGGCGCGGAACTTGGCATGGTGATCAACCCCGGCGCCGCCTACGGCTTTGAAATCGACCCGGAGGGCGTGGCCAACATCCGCCGCGACTTCAAGCCAACGGACGAGCCCGCTGACGGCACTGCCGACCAGCCCACTGACCCGTCCGCTGACCGCCCGGCGCAGGACAGCGACCCGGCCTAAGCCCGTGATCGGCCAAGACTGCGACGGCGGTATTCTTCGCGAATACCGCCGTCGCAGCTAGGCCGGCCGGTCCGTGGGGGGAATAATGGCAGCATGCGTCTAGGCGTCCTCGACATCGGGTCCAACACTGTCCATCTCCTGCTGGTCGACGCCCATCCCGGCGCCCGTCCGGTCCCCTACGCCTCGCACAAGCGGCGGCTGTCGCTCGTGCAGTACCTCGATGACGACGGCAACATCGACGACGAGGGGCAGCATGAACTTGTCGAGTTTGTCCTCGAGGCGTGGGAATTCGCGGCCAAGCACAAAGCCGACGACCTGCTCGCGTTCTGCACCTCGGCCATCCGCGAGGCCACCAACGGCGCTGACGTCCTGGCCCGCGTCAAGCATGAAACCACCGTCACCCTCCGGGAGCTCACGGGCAGCGAAGAGGCATCCATGACGTTCTTCGCCGTCCGGCGCTGGTACGGATGGGGCGCCGGGCCCATCCTGAACCTGGATATCGGCGGCGGCTCCTTCGAGATGGCCCTCGGACAGGACGAGCTGCCCGAGCTGGCGATGTCCGTTCCGCTCGGCGCCAGCCGGCTGACGCGCGACTGGCTGCCCGAGAACCCGCCCTCGGCCAAGAGCATCAAAGAGCTGCGCCGCTACATCCGCGCCACGCTCAAACCCGCGGTGCGCAAATTCGAGAAGCTGGGCCCGCCCAACCTTGTCGCGGGCACGTCCAAGACATTCCGGTCCCTCGCCAGGATTGCCGGGGCCGCCCCCAGCGGCGCCGGGCCCTACGTCAAGAGGGAGCTGCTGGCCCTCGACCTTGGGCTCTGGGCGCAGCGGATCTCTGCCATGGAGATAGAGGACAGGCTCCACTTGCCCGGGGTCTCCGAGGCCCGCGCGCCGCAGGTCCTCGCCGGCGCCCTCGTCGCGGAAGCGGCCCTGGAGATGTTCAAATTCGACAGCATGGTGACCTGCCCGTGGGCCCTGCGTGAGGGACTCATCCTCCGCCGCCTGGACCAGCTGGTGTTTGAGGGGCCGGTCGAGCCCGCGCCGCATGTGGCAGAGCAGCCGCCGGCGCGGCTCCAGTCGCCGGCAAAAGCTTCCTGAGACCACTCCGGTGACCCACGGTGCCGGGACCGTGTCGATCCGGAGCGTCCTCGATCGTGTAATTGCTGAGAGGCCGGCACACCGCCGGCTGATTCGACAAGGAGGCACCCGAAATGACGCAGTACCTGCTCAGCATTTACCAGCCGGACGGCCCTGCCCCGGACCCTGAGTTCCTCGAACCCATCATGCGGGACCTGGCGGCCCTGAACCATGAAATGCAGGCGGCGGGGGCCTGGGTGTTCGCCGCGGGGCTCCACCCGGCAGAGTCCGCGACGGTCCTGCGGCCCGACGGCGGCGAGATCCTGGTGACCGACGGGCCGTTCACCGAAGGCAAGGAGCACCTCGGCGGATTCACCGTGATCGAGGCCGAAGACCTGGACGCGGCCCTTGGCTGGGCGCGGAAGCTGGCCGGCGCCACCACACTTCCCGTTGAAGTCCGTCCGTTCCAGCATTAGCCGCCGGGCCGGGGTGCCGCTGTGGGTGACCGTCGTGCAAATGAGGCAGCGACCGAGGCGGACATTGCGCGGGTGTTCCGGCACGAATACGGCCGCGCCGTAGCCGTTCTGACGCGGACGTTCGGGAACATCGATATTGCCGAGGACGCCGTCCAGGATGCCTTTGCCGCGGCGGTCCAGCACTGGCCCTCGGCCGGCATCCCGCCCAGCCCGGCCGGCTGGATCATCACGACGGCACGGCACCGGGCGATCGACCGGCTGCGGAGGGAAGCCTCACGCGAGGACAAGCACGCACAGGCGGCCTTGCTCGCGGCGGCGCGGTCCGGGACCGGACCCGCGCCGGCCGCCGAAGAGCAGTTCCTGGCGGAACAGTCAGGAGTCGAGGACGTGGACGACGACACCTTGCGGCTGATTTTCACGTGCTGCCATCCCGCCCTGGCCGGGTCCGCCCGGGTGGCGCTGACGCTGCGGCTTCTGGGTGGCTTGACGACGGCGGAAATCGCCAGGGCCTTCCTGGTCCCGGAGGCGACCATGGCACAGCGGCTGGTCCGGGCGAAAGCGAAAATCCGGGATGCCAAGGTCCCGTACCGGGTCCCGCGGGGCGCCGAACTGCCCGAACGGCTGCAAGCCGTGCTGGCGGTGGTCTACCTCATCTTCAACGAGGGCTACACCGCGGGCCCCGCCGACGGCCCGGAACGCACGGAGCTCTGCACGGAAGCCATCCGGCTCGGCAGGCTGTTGGCGTCGCTGATGCCCGACGAGCCGGAAGCGGCGGGACTGCTGGCGCTGATGCTGCTCAGTGAGTCCCGCCGTGCCGCGCGATTCACACCCGACGGGGGACTGGTGCTGCTCGCGGCCCAGGACCGGGGGCGCTGGGACTCCGCCCTGGCCGCCGAAGGCCGTGAACTGGTGCGCCGGTGCCTGCGCCGGAACCGGCCCGGACCGTATCAGCTGCAGGCGGCGATCAACGCCGTCCACAGCGACGCCGCGACCGCCGGGGACACCGACTGGGCGCAGATCCTGCAGCTGTATGACCAGCTCCTGGCCGTCGCGCCGGGGCCCGTCGTGGCGCTGAACCGCGCCGTGGCCCTGGCAGAACTGCACGGGCCCGCTGCCGCGCTGGCGGCGGTCGAGGGCCTGGGGCTGGACAACTACTACCTCTTCCACGCCGTCCGCGCCGACTTCCTGGTGCGCCTGCGCCGCTATCCGGAGGCCGCCGAAGGCTACAGGCGGGCCCTGGCGCTTGCCGGCAGCGCCGCGGAACGCCGGTTCCTGGAAGGCAAGCTCCGCAGCCCGGCGTTCGGCGGGGCCGGAGACGGCTAGAAACCGGGGGCACCGCGCCCCCGGTGCGGGCCCGTTCACACCGGTTAAACGAGTATGGCCGGGCGATCCGGAGCAGGACTTGGGGGAACTCTGCTGCAAATCGCCCGGCGCACCGCCGGCTCGGAGGAACCGGCTATCATCACTCGCACCTGTTGAGGCACTTTCCAAGGTAACGGCCGATCTTGGGCGCACAGCGAGATTTCCCTGTACGTTTGCTGGCAATCCGACGGCGCCCCCGGGGTTGCGGCCAGCTCCGCCACCGGTCAAAACGGCAAAGCTGTCTTAAACGGCAAAGGCACCGGCGGTCCGCTGCGGGAAAATGGGAAAACCCGCTGCAACCACCGGTGCCGCGCAGGCATCCGCATGCCTGCTGCATCACTCGCACCCTCAATGAGGTAGTTACAACGGTAGGTTCCAAAGTTGTGCGCTGACTGCGCTGAAGGTGGGAGCTGGCTGGGAATCACGTCAGACTGCAATGATGGGGACATGAGCAACCGAATCGCATTCCTGGGCTGTGGGTCAATGAACGAGGCAATCATGGGCGGGCTGATCGACGGCGGCGTCGACCCGGGCGACATCGTCGCGACCGTCCGTCGGGCCGAGCGCGCGGCCGAGCTGGCCCAGCGCCACCACGGGATCACGGCCATCGCGGGCGAAGAAGAGCCCGACAACAACAAACAGGCCGCCACCGGCTCCGGCGTCGTGATCCTCGGCGTCAAACCCGTGGGGATCGCGGACCTGGCCCGGGAAATCAGCGGCTCCCTGGCTCCGGACACGATCGTCATCAGCGTTGCCGCCGCCGTGTCCCTGGAACAGCTCGAGGCGGCGCTGCCGGCCGGCCAGCCCGTCATCCGCACAATGCCGAACACGCCGGCGAAGCTGGGCCGCGGCGTCGTCTCCGTCTCGCCCGGGACCAACTGCTCCGCCGGGCAGCTCCAGCGCGCCAAGGACATCCTCGCTGCCGCCGGCACGGTCGTGGAGATCCCGGAAGAGCAGGTGGACGCCCTCTCCGCGATCAGCGGCTCGGGTCCGGCCTACGCCTTCTACCTGGCGGAGGCCATGGCCGAGGCCGGGGCGCAACTGGGCCTGGACCCGGAGCTGTCCCTGTTGCTGGCCCGCGAGACCGTCGCCGGGGCGGGTTTCATGCTGGCCGAGCCCGGCGCGGATCCCGCCGCGCTGCGCAAGGCGGTCACGAGCCCGAACGGCACCACGGAACGGGCCATCGCGACGTTTGACGAGCGCGGACTGCCGGCCATCATCGCCGACGGCGCCCGCGCGGCGGCCGAGCGCGCAGCCGAAATCACCCGCCAGCTCGCCTGAGCCGGCCCGGGCGGCCCAGGGGGCTGCTGCAGGTCCGGAGCCGCCGCGGCTCCAGTTCCCCCGGCCGGCTCCGGCTGCGGGCTAGGGGCGGGCAGCGAACCGTTCGAGCAGGTCCACGTGCCCCGAAACAATGAGCATGTCCCGCGAGGAAACCTTGGTTTCCGGCCGCGCGTAGGTGAAGTCCTCGCCCGGGGACTTCACGCCCACAATCGTGACGCCGTATTTGGACCGGACCTTTGACTCATCGAGGGTGAAGCCCACGGTCTCTCGCGGCGGGTACATCTTGACGATCGCGAAGTCGTCGTCAAACTCAATGAAGTCCAGCATGCGCCCGGAGACCAGGTGCGCGGCACGGACGCCGGCGTCCGCCTCCGGGTAGATGACGTGGTTGGCGCCGATCCGGGTGAGGATCTTGCCGTGCGAGGGCGTGATCGCCTTGACCCAGAGGTGTTCGATCCCGAGGTCCACGAGGTTTACGGTGATCAGCACCGAGGATTCGATCGAGGTGCCCACGCCCACGACGGCGGAACTGAATTCCTGGGCGCCGAGCTGGCGGAGGGCATCGATGTTGGTGGCGTCGGCTTCCACCACATGCGTCAGGACGCTCGCCCACTTCTGGACGAGGGTGCGGTCGCGTTCAATGGCAAGGACCTCCCGGCCCTGCTTGACCAGCTGCTCTGCGGTGGACGCACCAAAACGGCCCAGCCCGATCACCAGAACAGGGGCGTTGTGGGCGGGGCGGTTGACGGCGCCTGAGGAACTAGCCAATGATCGGTCTCTCTTCCGGGTAGTGGTACAGCTGGCTGCGTTGGCGCAGGGCCAGGCCGGCCGCAAGGGTGACCGTCCCGACGCGCCCGGCGAACATGAGCAAAGCGAGGACATAAACCCCCGACGGCGGCAACTCTGCACTGAGGTTGGTGCTAAGGCCCACCGTGGCGAAGGCGGAAATGGTTTCAAACAGGACCCGGTCCAGGGAGGCATGGCTGATGTGCAGGAGCAGGAGGGCCGAGACCGAGACAAGGGTGGCACCGGCAACGATCACCGAGATGGCCACGCGCATCGTGCCCTCGGGGATGGTGCGGCCGTAGATTTTCACGTCCGCGTCGCCGCGGGCCTCGGCGGCGATCGCCAGGAACATCACGGCGATGGTGGTGACCTTGATGCCGCCGGCCGTGGATGCGGAACCGCCGCCGGCGAACATGAGGGCATCGGAGAGCAACATGGTGGTGGACTCCATGTGGTTCTGGTCCACCAGGTTGAAGCCTCCGGAGCGCAACATGACTGAGGCAAACAGCGCATGTGTGATCTTGTCGCCGAGGTCCATGTCCCCGATGGTGCGCAGGTTGTCCCACTCCAGGAAGCCCCAGAGGACCGTGCCGGCGGCCAGGAGAATGAAGGAGACCTGGATGGTCAGCTTGGTGTGGAGGTTCCACTTCTTCCACCGCAGCCCGTTCTGGTGCAGCACCATGACCACCGGGAAGCCCAGGCTGCCCAGGAATACCCCGAGCATCAGCGGGACGAGGATCCAGAGATCCGTTTCGTACGGCACGATTCCGTCCGAATGCGGCGTGAATCCGGCGTTGTTGAACGACGAAATGGCGTAGAAGATCCCGTGCCAGATTGCCTGCGGGAAGCTCTCCCCGAGGATCAGGAAGCGGGGGATAAGAGTCAGCGCCAGGGCGGCCTCGATCACCACGGAGGTCACGATCACGATCCGGAGCAGCGTACCGACTTCGCCGAGCCGGCCGGCATTCATGGCCTCCTGGGCGATCAGCTTGCCGCGGACACCGAGTCTCTTGCTGACCATGAGCGCCAGCAGCGACGCGAGGGTCAACGTACCCAGGCCGCCCACGAAAATGCCGACCAGGATCACGAGCTGGCCGAAGAAGGACCAGTGCACAGCCGTGGAGACCACGGTCAGCCCCGTGACGCAGACAGCGGACGCCGCGGTGAAGAACGCCTGATGCAGTGGTGTGACTTGTCCCGTCGCGGAAGCTAGGGGCAGCGAGAGCAAGGCGGTGAAGACCAGAATCACGACGCCGAACGCCGAGAGAGCCAGGCGGGCAGGCGAGCTGTTGGCGATGCCGTCAATGAAGTCGCGCAGGCGTGTGAAAATCCACAGGCCTTCCCGCTCCGGCATGCCTGGCTGCCAGTTGGCCGGGCTCGTGGACCTCGACTGGCTTTGCGTCATGTTTTTCCTCGGTTGAAACTTCTTCCCCAAGTAGTAAACCACTAAACACCGCGTAATGGCCGGGGATCCAACCTGCACGCGCGGGAAGCCGGGGACCGCTCGGGTAGCCTGTGATTGATGACATTCCTGCCCGGACTCGCTCAGACCGCGCTGCCAACGACGGTGGTGTGGGCCCCAGCCATGACTGCCTACAACTTTGGCCACTCCCACCCCATGGCGCCGGAACGCATGGAGCTCACCGCAAAGCTGGCCGGAAGCCTTGGACTGCTGGATCTGGACCACGTCACGGTAGCGCCTCCCGACGTCGCCACCGACGCGGAGCTGTGCACAGTCCACAGCCCGGAGTTTGTGGCCGCCGTGCGGCGCGTGAGCGAAAAGCCGGACACCCCCGACCATGCCAGGGGCCTCGGAACCGAGGATGACCCCGCCTTTGCCGGCATGCACGAAGCCAGTGCCCGGCTGGCCGGCGGCTCCCTGCTGGCTGCCGCAGCTGTCCTCGACGGAAGCGCGGTGCGGGCCGTGAACTTCGGCGGCGGTATGCACCATGCCTCCCGGGACCGCGCGAGCGGTTTTTGCATCTACAACGACGCCGCCCTGGCCGTCCAGCGGCTGCTCGACGGCGGCGTCCGGCGGGTGGCCTACGTCGACGTCGACGCCCACCACGGCGACGGCACGCAAAGCATCTTCTGGGACGATCCGCGCGTCCTGACAATTTCGCTGCACGAATCCGGGCTGACCCTCTTCCCGGGCACCGGGTTTGCCAACGAGATTGGCGGACCGAACGCACAGGGCAGCGCCGTGAACGTCGCCCTCCCGGCCGGCACCGTTGACGCCGGGTGGCTGAGGGCCTTCCACGCCGTCGTGCCCCAGCTCATTGGTGCGTTCGAACCGGAAGTGATCGTCAGCCAGCACGGCTGCGACTCGCACCGGCTTGACCCGCTGACCCACCTGAACATCAGTGTGGACGGCCAGCGCGAGGCCGCCACAGCGATCGGCAACCTCGCCGCCCGCTACTGCGAGAACCGGTGGATTTCGACCGGAGGCGGCGGCTACAACGTCGTCAGCGTGGTGCCGCGGGCCTGGAGCCACCTCATAGCCATCGCCGCCGGCCGCCCGGTGCCGCTGCGCACCCCGGTTCCGGAGGACTGGCGCAACTACGTCAAAGACAAGTACGGCGCCAAGTTCGGCGTGGAGCCCCCCGAGACGATGGGCGACGACGTGGACCTCTGGTGGCGGTCCTGGGAAGTGGGTTTCGACCCCAACGACGAGGTGGACCGCACCATCATGGCCACCCGCAAGGAAGTGTTTCCGCTGCACGGGCTGGACCCCTGGTTCGACTAAATCCCGACCGGGCCCAAGGCCCTGCGCCAAGGCACCAATTCGTGGATGCCATCTGGCGTATATGTCGCTAGTGTGGAGGGCATGGTGACAGACGACGTATTTGCCGTCATTGCTGAGGCAACCAGGCGTGACATTCTGATAGCCCTCCGCAAGGGGGACAAAGCGGTGGGGGAACTGGTCCAGGAGCTTGAAGCAAGCCAGCCCACTATTTCCAAGCATCTTAAAGTCCTCCGCGAAGCGGACCTGGTGAGCATGCGCGCCCAGGGCCAGAAGCGGTACTACACGCTCAATCCCAAGCCGCTCGCCGGGGTTGCCAGCTGGCTGCAGGCATTCGACGTCGGCCCCGCCGTGACGGCGGACGCGGCCGCGGCCCTCCACCCCGAAACCGGCCCCACGGCCGTCCCGGATGGCCTGGCCGCCGCCGCTGTTTCGCAACCGGCCGTCCCGCAACCGGTCGCCGCGCAACCCGCCGCAGCACTGGCGGGCCGCCCGGCCGGCAGCCCGCTGAGCCCCGCCGTCGTCATTCCGGTGGGAACGGCAGGGGAGGACAAGATGCCCCAGCAGATCGGGCGGACCGTTGGCCGGGCGGCGACCAGGGCCGCGGATCTCCTGGCCAACCTGCCCAAGTTCGGCCGCAAGAAGTAGCCTTTCCCGCCCCTGCGTATGCCGCCGCGGGTATGCGCCGCGGCCGGCAGCCCTGCCCCACTGCGGACCAGGCGGACCTTGCGGGCGCCTGGTGCGCTAGGTGCGGAGGATCCGCACGTGTTCGGGGGTGAGGTCCGCGACCCGGCTGACGCCCAGCAGGGCCATGGTGCGTTGCATGTCCTTCTCCAGGATGTGGAGGGCATGGTCCACGCCGTCCCGTCCGCCTGCCATGAGCCCGTAGAGGTAGGCGCGGCCGATCAGCGTGAAGTCGGCGCCGAGGGCGAGGGCGGCGATGATGTCCGCGCCGCTCATGATGCCGGTGTCCAGGAGGATCGCGGCGTCGCTGTGGTCGGCCTTGAGGGCGGCGGAGACTTCGGGGAGCAGGTGGAAGGGGATCGGTGCGCGGTCCAGCTGGCGGCCGCCGTGGTTGGAGAGCACGATGCCGTCGGCGCCGTGGTCCACGACTTTGCGGGCGTCGTCGACTGTCTGGATGCCCTTGACCACGAGCTTGCCCTTCCACGTCTCGCGCAGCCAATCGAGGTCGGCGTAGGTCAGGGTGGGGTCGAACATGGAGTTGATGAGGTCCGCGACCGTGCCGGTGTACCGGGAGAGGGATGCGAAGGTCAGTGGTTCGTGGGTGAGGAAGTTGAACCACCACGCGGGCCGGTAGGACGCATCGAGGACGGTCTTGAGGGTCAGGGCGGGCGGGATGGTCATGCCGTTGCGGACGTCGCGGAGCCTGGCGCCGGCGACGGCGGTGTCCACCGTGACCATGAGGGTGTCATTGCCCGCCGCGGCGGCACGCTGGATCAGTTCCAGGGAACGGTCCCGGTCCGTCCACAGGTATAGCTGGAACCAGTTGCGGCCGGTGGGCGCGGCGGCGGCCACGTCCTCGAGGGAGGCCGTGCCCATGGTGGAGAGGGTGTACGGAATGCCGGCGGCTTCGGCGGCCTGGGAGCCTGCGTATTCGCCCTCGGACTGCATCATCCGGGTGAAGCCGGTGGGCGCGATCCCCACCGGGAGGCGGGACGGTCCGCCCAGGATGTCGGTGCTGAGGTCGATGCTGGAGACGTCACGCAGGACCCCGGGCCGGAATTCGATGTCCAGGAACGCCTGGCGGGCGCGGCGGAGGGAGATTTCGGCCTCGGCGGCGCCGTCGGTGTAGTCGAAGGGCGCCTGGGGTGTGCGGCGCTTGGCCATGTCCCGCAGGTCCCAGATGGTGCTGGCCCGGCGGAGCCTGGCGGCCCGGCTGAACTCCGGCTTCTTGAACTGCATCAGGGGCGCAAGGTCGGCGTATTTGGGCACCCGGCGCTTCAGCGCGGCAGGGAGCCCGCGGGCGGCCGCGGCTGTGTCGTGGCCGGATGCGGGGGGCCCAGGGTCCGGGGCGGTGGCCGCGGGTGTGGTCGGAGCCTCGGGGTTGCGGGGCGGGACGGTCTGCGTCATGGCTGCCTCCGGTTCTGCGGGATCTTAAGCGTGTGCTCCAGAACACTCTAATGGCCATGCTTCTGGGCCCCGGCAGGTGTGGCCCAGTGGCTGCCAGGGCGTTCGGGCCAGACCCGTGGGCGTCACCGACCAGCCTGGTGCCCGCAGGAGGCATTGACCTGCTGCCCGATGACGGGAGTTACGTCCTGGCCCGGTGCGACGGCGGATTGTTACGCCCGACGTTTGCCCCGGCCGCGGCTCCGGGGCTATGGTCGACGCTATGACTAAGCGTTGGTATGCGTATTTTTCGTTGGCTCTGGAGGGGCCCGCGTCTAACTGACACGCATCCAACTTTCCTTCAGAGCCAACAGGGCAGAGATCATTCTCTGCCCTTCGCCATTTCTCCGGCGGGTTCTGATCAGGGCCCGCTCCGCATCCGGAACAGGACCCGAACATGAGCATCGAAGCAGCCACCGGCACCCAGCAACCCACCTCAAACCTGCGCGTCAGCGAGTTCACCCCGCTGCCCACCCCGCAGGACCTCATGGCGGAACTGCCGCTGGAGGCCCGCCTGGCCGAGGTGGTCCGGCGGGGCCGGGACGAGGTCCGGGCCATCATGGACGGCGTGGACGACAGGCTGCTCGTCATCGTGGGCCCCTGCTCCATCCACGACCCCAAAGCTGGGCTGGAATACGCCCGTAGGCTCGTCAGCCAGGCGGAGAAGCACCGCGAGGACCTGCTGATCGTTATGCGCACCTACTTCGAAAAGCCGCGCACCACGGTCGGGTGGAAGGGCCTGATCAACGACCCCCGGCTGGACGGCAGCCACGACATCGCCGCGGGCCTGCGCGCGGCCCGGGCGTTCCTGCGGCAGGTCACCGCCCTCGGCCTGCCCACCGCCACTGAGTTCCTTGAGCCCATCAGCCCCCAGTACGTCGCGGACCTGATCGCCTGGGGCGCGATCGGCGCCCGCACCACGGAGAGCCAGATCCACCGCCAGCTGGCCTCCGGGCTGTCGATGCCGATCGGCTTCAAGAACGGGACCGACGGCGATCTCCAGGTGGCACTGGACGCGTGCAGCGCCGCCGCCGCCGCCCAGGCATTCCTCGGGATCGACGACGACGGCAGGGCGGCGCTTGTGGCTACCGCCGGCAACCCGGACACCCACGTCATACTCCGTGGCGGACGCAAGGGTCCCAACTACTCGGCAGCCGACGTTGAAGCGGCCTCGGCGAAACTCGCCGCGAAGCAGTTGAACCCCCGCCTGATCGTCGATGCCAGCCACGCCAACAGCGGCAAGAACCACCACCGCCAGGCCGAGGTCGCCCTCGAAATCGGTGCGCAGCTGGAAAGTGCCGGAGCCGCCGCCGGGGCCATCGCCGGCGTCATGCTGGAGAGCTTCCTGGTGGGCGGGGCGCAGACCCTTGAGGTCAACGCCGCCGTCAACACCGTCACAGGCGCCGGACGCGACGGGCTGGTCTACGGCCAGAGCGTCACGGATGCCTGCATGGACTGGGACGTGACGGCATCGGTACTTGGCCAGCTGGCCGCCTCGGCCCGCACCCGGCGGACGCTTGCCTGAGTCGGGAACCGGAGGAGGCCGGTGCTGCGAGTTTTTCGAGATTCCTGCGGAAATCGTGTGGGGATTCCTGAGGAAGTCTTTCACTTTGGCACCATGAGCAACTAGTGTTGCTAACACATGGTTGTTTGATGGCTCAGCATCGGCACACCGCCATGTCAACAGGTGGGGCTGCCGTTCGCTTGAGCAAAGGAATAGGGAAATGTCTACGGAGGCCAACTTCTCCAAGGCCCGTTTTTTGACCGTGGCCGAAGTCGCGGAACTTATGCGGGTATCAAAAATGACTGTGTACCGTCTTGTGCATTCGGGGGAGATGCCGGCCGTGCGGTTCGGCCGCTCCTACCGCGTGCCGGAAAACGCCGTCGAACAGTACCTCAAGGGTGCCGTCGTCGACCGGAACGACGGCCACGCCGGAACTGGCTGAACAGTCAGCGGCAACATTCACAGCGTGAATCGACTGCTTTGGGTCCCGCACGGGGCCCGCGGTCGTGGGGTGCCTCGCAGAGGCGGTACCCTGTTAAGGAACGTTTTACGTCATTGTAAGAACCTGTCAGTTGTTTTAGTCTGCTGCTTAGCCCGCGGACACTTCCCAACAGGCAGGTACTGCATCTAGCCGGTAAGGAACTTTCGTGGGTTCAGTTATTAAGAAGCGTCGCAAGCGTATGGCCAAGAAGAAGCACCGCAAGCTGCTTCGCAAGACGCGCCACCAGCGTCGCAATAAGAAGTAGCAATACTTCGAAATGCATGAAATGCCCGTTGCCTTCCCGGTGGCGGGCATTTTTCTTGTCCCGCCCCGGTGTGAGGATTTCGCACCGGTCAGGGACACGGGCTACGGAACCGGACACAGGCGGCCCGGATCCGCGGCGCACGGGTCTGAAACCGCAACCCGGGTTCGAAATCGCAGCGGAAAGCCGCGGGCGGCCTAGCGGCTGGGGCCGCGGAAGCGGGAGAACCCCCGCCACAGGCCGTAGATGGCCCCTCCGACCGTCGCGGCCTTGAAGCCCAACGTGGCGGCGCGCCGGCCGGCACGGAAGTCGTAGACCGGCCAGTTGTGCTCGCGGGCGTAACGGCGCAGCTTGGAGTCGGGATTGATGGCAACGGGGTGCCCCACCATGCTCAGCAACGGGATGTCGTTGTGGGAATCGCTGTACGCCCAGCAGCGGCTCAGGTCCAGGCCCTGCTCCTCGGCGATGTGCTGGACTGCGACCGCTTTGGCCGGTCCATGGAGGATCTCGCCCACCAGCCGCCCCGTGTACGAGCCGTCCATGATCTCGCCCACCGTGCCCAGCGCCCCGGTCAGGCCCAGCCGGGCGGCAATGACCGTGGCCACCTCGATCGGCGTCGCCGTAACGAGCCATACCTTGCGCCCGACCCGGAGATGCTGCTCGGCCAGGGCCTTTGCCCCCGGCCAGATCCGCGACTCAATCATCTCGTCGTAGACCTCTTCGCCCAACGCCTCGATGTCCTTCGCCGTGATGCCGGCGGCCAGCGTCAGGGCCGAATCGCGGACGGCATGGACGTCATCCATGTTTTCGCCGCGCAGTACGAACATGAACTGCTTCCAGGCGAACCCGGCAGCCTGCGGCAGGGTGAAGGCGCCACGCTGGTGAAGCTTCCGGGCGACATGGAAAAGGCTTGCGCCCTTCATGAGGGTGTTGTCGACGTCGAAAAATGCGGCCTCGCCGTGCTGCGTCGATGCAGCAGGCTCATTGGCCACAATGACGTATTTCTCCTCGGGCATGCCACGAGTCTAGTCAATGACCGGCCCCCGGCCGCCCCCGTGGCGCGCGGCGCGACGGCAGAACGGCCCCGGCCCCGGGCGGACTGCGCCGCGCGTCGACGCCGAAGTGGCCGCCGGGCTACGGTGGACGCATGGCCAAACCCGCGTCTTTCCCCGATGTAGTTCTGATCACCAAAGCTGACTGCCACCTGTGCACAGAGGCGCGTGCCGCCGTCGGCCGCGTCACCGCTGCGCTCGGAATAGATTGGTCGGAGAAATCGGTGGACGACGACGCCGGGCTGCGGGAACGCTTTGCCGAGGAGATCCCGGTGGTGCTGGTCAATGGTGTCCAGCGGGATTTCTGGAAGATCGACGAGGCCCGCCTGACCCGGACCCTGCAACGGGTCCTCGACCAGTCCTCCTGACGGCGGGTGCTTTGTTGCGTGATGCGCGGGGGCTCTAGAGTGGGAAGCACAACGCGACGCAATGGAGCAGATAGTGACTTCGCTGGATTCATCTCCCGGGGCTGTCCCCGGGGGAGCCGGGACTGCGGCCAAACAGATTCCACCCGCCGCCGTGGCCCGGCTGACCATCTATCTGCGCGCCCTGACCACACTGCTGGCTGAGGGAGTGGACCGGGTCTCCTCCGAATCGCTGGCCGAGGCCTCCGGCGTCAGCTCCTCGACGCTGCGCAAGGACCTCTCCTATGTCGGCTCCTACGGAACCCGGGGTGTCGGTTATGAGGTCCAGTACCTCAACCGCAACATCGCGGCCGCGCTCGGGCTGACGCATGACTGGAAAGTCGCGATCGTCGGTGCGGGCAACCTGGGCAAGGCCCTGGCCCGGTACGGCGGATTCGAGTCGCGGGGCTTTGACATCGTGGCAATTTTCGACGCCGACCAGATGGTGGTGGGCAGCGAGGTCGGCTGGCTGCGGGTCAGCGACGCCGCCGACCTTGAGCCGGTACTGCAGCGGACGGGCGCCAACATGGTGGTCCTCGCCTTGCCTGCCGCTGTGGCCCAGGACGTCTGCGACCGGGTGATCGCCGCCGGCGTGCGGAGCATCCTCAGCTTCGCGCCGGTGATGCTGCAGGTCCCCCCTGGGGTCAACCTCCGCAAGGTGGACATGGCAACGGAACTGCAGATTCTGGCCTACCACGCACAAAGGGCGCAGGACCCGGAAGACGCCGACTAAGGTCGGCGTCTTCCGGGCCCCGCGCCGCTGGGTGGTTCCCTACTGGGCAGAGACTGGCGGAGTTACTTCCCGAACGGGGCTCCGGGCTGTCCGTAGGGGTTGGCAAAGGGCTGCCGCTTCTGGAAGTACGGCGCTGCCGCGGGCAGGTAAAGCAGCACGATGGCCGCGATGCCGACCAGTGCCGCCAGGGTGGCGAGGCTGAGCGGGATGATGTTGAAGACCGACAAGGCGGCGAACACGGTGCCCAGGATGCGGGCCCAGTTCTTGCCCTTGCGGACATTGAATGCCACGAGGGCGTACAGCCCGGCGCTGATGGCGGCGAACACCACGATGGTGCCGATCAGCACACCCTTGATGGATTCGAAATCGATGCTCGTGCCGCTCGCTGCCATCTGCTGCTCGAACATGTCCCTGACGGCAGGGCTGTCCAGGGTTCCCAGGGACACCAGCATCGAGATGACCCAGAGGGCTCCGGCTGCGATGATCAGCCAGAACGAAGTATTGACCAGCTGGGGAACCGCGCCCTGAGCCTGCGGCTGTTCGGACGGGTACTGGGCGTAGGGGGACTGACCGTAGGGGGACTGGCCGTACTGCGGTGCCTGGGGGGCGTTCTGGCCGTAGGCCGGGGGTGTTTGCTGGCCGTACTGCGGTGCCTGGGGGGCGTTCTGGCCGTAGGCGGGGGGTGTCTGCTGGCCGTACTGCGGTGCCTGGGGGGCGTTCTGGCCGTAGGCCGGGGGTGTTTGCTGGCCGTATTGCGGTGCCTGGGGGGCGTTCTGGCCGTAGGCCGGGGGTGTTTGCTGGCCGTACTGCGGTGCCTGCGGGGCGTTCTGGCCGTAGGCCGGGGGCGTCTGCGGGGCCGGAGTGGATTCCTGGCCCGGCTCGGAGCCGTCGGAAGGTGGGGGCTGGACTGGCGGGTTGCTCATGAAGCGGTCCTTTGCGTGTCGATCGATCGAATCGGCCACCGGGATCAGAGATCCTGCCCTGCCCCCAGCATGGTTTAGCTCAACCGTACCGCGGGCTGGCCCCCGTGCGGATCATTCCGGAGAGGTATTCTCAACCCTCATTCGGTGGCCGGCGAGTGGCCGCGGTGGAGCCCTGGCGCTGCCACGATCCGGCCGTGCCCTGTGCGGCGGCGGGCCTAGATTCGGCCCCGGTTGGCGACAAACCAGGCCTGTGCGTTCGGCAGCCACATGAGCACGGTCGCCACCAGGCTGATGAGGAAGCCCGGCAGGTTTCCGCCCGCCCGGCCGTCCGCGATGCCGGAACTGATGAGTGCCAGCACCAAGGAGATGCCAACAAGGATGGTGAGGGCGAAGCGGGCCCACTCCCGGCCTTCCTTCATCTTCATCGCCAGGATGATCTGAGCAGTTGCCAGCATGAGCGCCACGATGACGAGCAACAGCACCAGGAGCCCGATTGCCGGCGCGAAGGCGATCAAAACGAAGGACCCGAACAACCCGATGATTCCACCGAGGAGTCCCAGGAGCCCGCCGATAAGCCAGATCCAGTACGAGACCTTCAGCTCGGTGGGCATTGCAGCGACCTTGAACATGCCAGAGAGTCCGCCGGCAGGCAGTGCATCGCCGAAGTTCCGGGGGCGGTCGGTCGGCATCTCGAAGCGGAATCCGCCGGCAGGGGCCGGCTGGCCCTGGTACCCCGGAGGCGGTGCCTGATAACCGGGCCCGCCCTGGTACCCCGGCGGCGGTGCCTGATAACCGGGAGGGAACGGCGGGTTGGCCGGGGGCTGCTGCGGTCCCGCGGGCGGGACGTTGCCCGCCGCCGGTGGCTGGGCGCCCGGCTGCTGCGGAGGTACATCACTCGGGTTGCTCATGGCTCTCACTGTAGACCGCCGTTTCCCTGTTATCTAGGGAATCTGCAGCCGCGTCCCGGTGCCCGCCGGCGGCGCCCAACAGGGGCAGATAGCAGCGGCGCAAACAGCAGCGCCCTGCTTCATCGCGAAGATGAAGCAGGGCGCTGGAGCCGGCTGACCGGCGTCGGCCATCAGGCCCGTACTGGAGTGACCGGGACCGGACCTGTTGAATACCGACCTGTTGAATACTGACTACGCTGCGGGAGCGATGAAGGCCAGTTCCAGGTTGATGGCAACCTTGTCGCTGACCAGCACGCCGCCGGCTTCGAGGACGGCGTTCCAGGTCAGGCCGAAGTCCTTGCGGCTGATCGTGGTTTCGGCGCTGAGGCCGGCGCGGGTGTTGCCGAAGGGATCGACGGCCACGCCGTTGAATTCGGTCTCGAGGGCCACGGGGCGGGTGATGCCCTTGATGGTGAGGTCGCCCTGGAGCTCGTAGGCGTCGCCCTTGGGGACGATGGTGTTGGAGACAAAGGAGATCTCCGGGAACGTCTCGACGTCGAAGAAGTCTTCGCCGCGGACGTGGCCGTCGCGGTTGGCGTCGCCGGAGTCGAAGCTTGCGGTCTTGATCGAGGCGTTGACCTTGGAGTCGGTGACGTTCTCGGCGAGGTCCAGGGTGGCTGAGGCGTCGGTGAACTGACCGCGCACCTTGCTGATGCCGGCGTGGCGGACGGTGAAGCCGATCTCGCTGTGCGACGGGTCGAGGGTCCAGGTGCCGGTGGTGACGTTTGCGGGAAGTGCCATGGTGGTTCTCCTTGAGTCGGGTTGGTACTGCGGTGGTTCGTCTGATCGCTAGTTGAAGCATCATTGGTTGAACTCTCAACTAACTGCTTCACCCAGTATAAACATGCATTTGCATCTTTTATTCCAACTCCGGGGAACATTTTTCCAAACTCATCAGTTCTACCTCCTGTAGAAGATTTCAGATCGACCGGCATCTTTGAGAAACTGGTAGACATGCCCCAAGCCACTGTTCATTTGCTCCGCCACGGCGAGGTCCACAATCCCGATGGTGTCCTGTACGGCAGGCTGCCGGAATTCCACCTCTCCGAACTCGGCCGGGAGATGGCCCGCACCCTGGCGGAACACTTCAGGGAGCGTTCCGCGCAAGGGGCCCGGATTGTCCACCTCGCCGCGTCCCCGCTGACCCGCGCGCAGGAGACTGCGCAGCCGATCGCCGATGCCCTGGGCCTGGAGATTGCCACCGAGGCCCGCATCATCGAGGCCGCCAACCACTTCGAGGGCCTCCACGTCTCCAAAGCGGAGCTGCTGCGGCCCAAGCACTGGGCCCGGCTGTACAACCCGTTGCGGCCCTCGTGGGGTGAGCCCTACAAGGAGCAGGCCGCACGGGTCATCGCGGCAGTCCAGGACGCACGCGTCCGGGCCATCGAACTGGGCGGCAACGGGGCCGAAGCCATCCTTGTCAGCCACCAGCTGCCCATCTGGGCAACGCGGCTCAGCGCCGAAGGCCGGCCGTTGTGGCACGACCCCCGCAAGCGCGAATGCACCCTGACGTCCCTGACGTCCCTGGTGTTCGACGACGCCGGCGGCCTCGTGCGCGTCGACTACAGCGAGCCCGCTGCCGCCCTGCTGCCCGGTGCCGCCAGCACCCCGGGAGCCTGACCATGGCCGCGAACCGCCGCGAAGAAACTCCTTTGTCCCGCCGCCGCGTGCTGACCGTCGGCGGGGCCGCGCTGGCCGCCGTGTTCGGGCTGTCCGGCTGCGCCCAGGACGACGCCCTCGCCAAACAGGCCAAGGCCGGGGACAACAAGAACTATGTGGCCGGCGACGGGTCCGTCACCGAGTTCGCCGTCGCGGACCGCAAGAGTCCCGTGGCGCTCAAGGGGACGCTGTTCGACGGCACGGCCGTGACGTCGGCGGACTTCCCCGGCAAGGTGACCGTGCTGAACTTCTGGTTTGCCGCCTGCGCCCCCTGCCGGGTCGAGGCGCCCTCCCTCGAGGCGCTGAACCAGGAATTCAAGACCCAGGGCGTGCAGTTTTTCGGCGTCAACCTGCGCGATGAGAAGGCCACGGCCGACGCGTTCGACAAGACCTTCAACCTGACGTACCCGAGCTTCAATGACAAGGACGGCGCCGTGCTGCTGGCGGTCTCCGGACTCGTGCCGCCCGGCGCCGTGCCTACCACCCTCGTGCTGGACAAGCAGGGCCGCGTCGCCTCCCGGGTCCTGGGCGAAATCCAGCAGGGCACCCTGAAGTCCCTCATCGCCGCCGCCGTGGCCGAGTAGCGCGGCCCCACTGTGAACAGCCCCTTCGCCGAAGCCATCCTCAACGGATCGCTCCTGCTTGCCATTCCCGTCGCGCTGCTGGCCGGACTGGTCTCCTTCCTCTCGCCCTGTGTCCTCCCGCTGGTGCCCGGATACCTGGGCTACGTCACGGGACTGACCGGCGTCGACCTGCAGAAGCAAAGGCGCGGGCGCATGCTGGCCGGCATCGGGTTGTTCGTCCTCGGCTTCTCCGTGATCTTCGTGCTGCTCGGCGGCGCCTTCGGGCAGCTGGGCAGCGTCATCACGGGCTCGCAGAACACCTGGATCACCCAGCTGCTGGGCGTCCTGGTGATCGTCATGGGCGTGGTGTTCATGGGCGGCTTCGGCTGGCTCCAGCGCGATGCCAAGATCCACGCCAAACCGCCGGCCGGACTCTGGGGCGCGCCCCTGCTGGGCATCACCTTCGGGCTGGGCTGGGCGCCGTGCATCGGTCCGACGTATTCGGCCGTCCAGCTGCTGAGCCTCTCCGGCGGCTCCTCGGCGGCCAAGGGGGCGTTCCTGGCGTTCGTCTATAGCCTTGGGCTGGGAATCCCGTTCCTGCTGATCGCCCTGGCCGTGCGCCGCGGCATCGGCGTGATGTCCTTCTTCCGCAACCACCGGCTCGCCATCCAGCGCACCGGCGGCGGCATCCTGATCCTGCTCGGGATCCTGATGGCGAGCGGCGTGTGGGGCACCTGGGTCTCCGGGTTGCAGTACTGGTTCCAAACCGATGTGAAATTGCCAATCTGATGAGCGAGCGCGTGAACGAAAAGAAGAAGTCCCCGAAGCCCGAGGCCGTCCTGCCCACCCTGGGTCCGTTGGGCATGCTCCGGTGGGCGTGGACGCAGCTGACCAGCATGCGCACAGCCCTGTTCCTGCTCTTGCTGCTGGCCGTCGCCGCCGTGCCCGGCTCGCTGTTCCCGCAGCGCCCGGCCAACCCGGCGATTGTCACGCAGTACATCAAGGACCACCCGGACTACGGCGCGATCCTGGACTCGGTGCAGCTCTACGACGTCTACTCCTCGGCCTGGTTCTCGGCGATCTACATCCTGCTGTTCGTCTCGCTGATCGGCTGCGTGATCCCCCGCGCCATCGCGCACTACAAGGCGATGCGCTCCCAGCCCCCGCGCACCCCCGCCCGCCTGTCCAGGCTGCCCGAATACGGCACCCTGGTGATTCCGGCCGACGCCGGGATCCCGGCGTCGGCCGCCATCACCGACGCCGCCGAGCTGCTGAAGAAGCGCGGCTACCGCGTCGACGTGCGGGACCGCGACGGCGCCCGCCCGTCTTTGGGTGCCGAGCGCGGCTTCCTGAAGGAAGTCGGCAACCTCGTCTTCCACACCGCACTGATCGGGGTGCTGGTCTCGGTGGCGGCCGGCGGCCTCTTCGGCTACAGCGGGCAGCGGATCCTCGTGGAGGGGGACACGTTCGTCAACACCCTCGTCGGGTACGACCAGTTCACCCCCGGTACCAATTTCCAGAGCAGCCAGCTGCAGCCCTATTCGGTCCAGCTGGATAAGTTCGACATCACCTTCGACCGTGAATCGAAGGGCAAGTTCGGTCAGCCCATCGACTTCACCGCCGCCGTGACCACGAAGGAAAACCCGGACGCACCCGCCAAGAAGGAGGTGCTCAAGGTCAACGACCCCCTCAGCCTCGGCGGCACCAGCGTGTACCTCACCGGCAACGGCTACGCTCCCGTGGTCACCATCCGCGACGGCGCCGGCAATGTTGCCATGCAGGGTCCCGTGGTCGCCAAGCTCCAGGGCGAGAACTACTACTCCTCCGTGGTCATCAAGGTCCCGGACGCCAAACCGGAACAGCTCGCCTTCGCCGGGTTCTTCCTGCCGACGGCGTTCGTCACCGACCAGGGGGTGTCCTTCAGCGGTGATCCCGAGCTCATCAACCCGCAGTTGACGCTCAACTCCTACTTCGGCGACCTCGGCCTCGACGCGGGCTCCCCGCAGAACGTCTTCGAGCTCGACGTCAAGAAACTCACGCCGCTCAACGCCCGCAACCTGGACACGAAGGGCATCGTCCTGGCGCCCGGAAGCAGCTACACGCTGCCGAACGGCAAGGGTTCCATCAGCTTCGACGGCGTCAAGCGCTACATCGGCGTGGACATCCACCACAACCCCGGCCAGCTCTACGCCCTGATCTTCGCGCTTTTGGCCGTCGCCGGTCTGGTGACCTCGCTCTACGTGAACCGCCGCCGCGTCTGGGTCCGCACGGGCACCCACGAGGACGGACGGACCATGGTGGAATACGGTCTGCTGGCCCGCGGCGAAGACCACCGCCTGGCCGGGGAGGCCGCGGCCATCCGCAAGCTCCTTTCCGACGATTGGCTGTTGGGCGATGACGCTCCAACCGGCTCCCAGCCCGCTCCCAGCGCAACAGCGGATAATGACCGGGCGGATACCGCCGCGAAAGGTGCCAGCGGCGCGCACGCCTCTCCTGAACAACCCGCAGAAGACTTCATCCAGTCAACAGCCGGCTCTTCCGAGTCGAAGAAGGACCAGTAATGCCGTTCTCGATCAACGAAACCATGGGCCAGTACAGCGAGCTGTTCATGCTGCTGGCCGCCGGCACGTACACGGTGGCGTTCATCGCCTTCGCCTGGGACCTGGCCAAGAGCAGCAAGACGCTGCGCGCGGTGGACCTCAAGGCCGCAGAGCTCTCCGGGGCGGCCGAGGCCAATGCCGCGCGGGTTCCCGTCGGTGTCGGCGCGGCGGCCGCCGGAGCCGACGTCGCCCGCTCCGATGCGGACGTCAGCGGACCGGCAGGCCGTGCCGAACGTCCGACGTCGGCCACCTCCCGCCGCGGCACCGCGGCAGGCGCGGGCCAGACCGCCGACGGCAGCATGCGCTACGCCGGCGAGCGGCGCGCCCCCGCCCGGGTGGCCGTCGCACTGACCGTCCTCGGCGCCGCGATTCATGCGGCCGGCGTGATCACCCGCGCGCTGGGTGCCGGCCGGGTGCCGTGGGGCAACATGTACGAATTCCTCACGACGGGCGCGTTCGTGGCCGTGGCCGTCTTCCTGCTGGTGCTGATCCGCCGCGACCTGCGCTTCCTGGGCACGTTTGTGATCGGGCTGGCCATCATCATGCTCGTCGCGGCCTCCATCGCCTTCTGGACCCCCGTGGGCCACCTCGTGCCGGCGCTGCAGAGCTACTGGCTGATCATCCACGTGTCGATCGCGGTAATGTCCTCGGCCCTGTTCACCCTGACCTTCGCCATGTCCGCGCTGCAGCTCGTGCAGTCGCACCGGCAGAAGACCATCGCCGCCGGCGGCGCCGACAAGCTCGGGTTCATGCGCCTGGTTCCGAACGCCCTGAGCCTGGAGAACCTGTCCTACCGCATCAACGCGATCGCGTTCGTCGGCTGGACCTTCACGCTCATGTTCGGCGCCATCTGGGCGGAGAAGGCCTGGGGCCGGTTCTGGGGATGGGACACGAAGGAAGTCTGGACGTTCGTGATCTGGGTGGTGTACGCCGGATACCTGCACGCCCGTGCCACCCGCGGATGGACCGGAACCCGTGCCGCCTGGCTGTCGATCGTTGGCTACCTGTGCGTGGTCTTCAACTTCACGATCGTGAACCAGTTCTTCAACGGCCTGCACTCCTACTCGGGACTGTAAGCCGCACCGCAGCCGGGTCCTTCGGGGCCCGCGCTCCCTCGATTTGCCACAGATGGCCGCTAAGCCGATGCGCTTAGCGGCCATTCGTGTCAGGTGGGTACGGCTGGGGGCGGTGTGGCGTGCGGCTGGGGTCGGCTGGGGCGGCGTGGCGTGCGGCTGGGGTGGCGTGGCGTGCGGCTGGGGGCGGCATGGCGTTGCGGGCCTGCCGACACCTGTGTGCTGGACGCGGCCGCGGACCTCGGACGGTGCTTTCGGGGCTGGCAGGGACCGCGCTCCATCGATTCGCCACAGATGGCCGCTAAGCCGATGTTCTTAGCGGCCATTCGTGTCAGGTCGGTGCGGCTGGGGGTGGGCACGTTGACGCCGGCCCGGCTTTTGGCACGGGTCCGGGGTCCAGCCGCGCTCCGTCAGCGCCGCACGCACGCGGGTAACTGCGGCCGGCTCCATCCCAGGGCCGGGCGGGGTCAAATGCCATTGGGTCAATACGACGACGCGCCACCCGGCATCCCTGGCGTTCTCATCCCGGAAGATGTCGCTGCGACGCTGGGCCGGACCGGCGTGGTGACCGCCGTCGTACTGGATCGCGATCCTTTCTTGCTCATAGGAGAGATCCGGGTCCTGGATCCAACCGCCGGTCTCATCGAACATCGGGACATTGATTCCGGGTTCGGGCAGGCCATGCCGAATCAGGAGGAGCCGGAGTTCGGTCTCCTTGGGGGAGTCCGTGCCGGCGCGTATCAGGGAGCGGGCCTGCATGGCCCGCCGGCAGCCCGCCCGGCCTTGTTTCCCGGCGAGGAATGCGTCCAGCTCGGCGAGCGTGGTCAATGGATTTCTCCGCCGCAGCAGGAAGTCCCCGGCGATCACCAAGTCATCGAGGCTTAGTATGCCCGCGAGATCGAACCACGTCCGCAACGGAGAGGTGCAGCTCACCCGCACCCCGGTCACGATTTCCTCCGGTTCAAGTGACTGCTGATGGCCCACCACATTCTTATGCCGGACCGCCCGCTGGCCCGGCCGACTCGTCAGATGGATGACCGCCAGGTTCTCCAGGGCCTGCGGCAGTGGAAATCCCCACAGCACTGCCGCAGACAGGTGGCTTACGATTGCGCCCGTCACGGCAGTCAGGGCATGCACGCGTTTCAGCAAACTGTCTGGGGTGGCCGCCGTGGCGCGGACCCCGTAACAGGGGCTGACGAGATCCCTGGCCCGGGTCCGTCGTCGCCCCACCCCGGCAGTGCGGGCCGCGGCCACGGTGAAGGGCTGGTTTCGAAGATGCGGGGGAAGCTCACTGGGCTGGCGCATACGGGCATTCTGCGCCCGCGCGGACAAGGCTCGGAGGTTATCCACAGAGCAGGCACAGTGTGGGGGAGGAGTGGGCGGTGTGAGCAGCAGACGCCGGCGGGGATGAGTGGCGGCCATTTGCCGGAGATGGCCGCTTAGAGCGTGGGATTCCGGCCATTTGCGGCGAACGGCCGCAGGTGGAGGCCCGGGCGGGGTGACGGGGGCGGCCGAAGATGGGAAAGAGACGCCTGGGCCGGGGCGCGTAAACAGTGGCCAGAGGCGCTGTGAGCAGCAGACGCGGGCGCGGATGAGTGGCGGCCATTTGCCGGAGATGGCCGCTTAGAGCGTGGGATTCCGGCCATTTGGGGCGAACGGCCGCAGGTGGAGGCCCGGAATGGTTCTACCTGACCTCTACTTGACTTCGTCCGTGCCGGGCGTTCCGGCATCGCCGGGTTCGTGGGCATCGCCGGCGCCTTCGGTGCCGCCGGCTTCCGCGTTGCCGGCGTCGTGCTTGCGGCCCTTGGCGTCGAATTCTTCCTTGAGCTTCTTGAGCCTGTCGGCCTCGGCCTGGTTGCGGCGGCGGATCTCAAGGTTGCGCAGGAACTCGGGGTCGTCATCGGGCGCTACCGGGTGGCTGTAGGCAACCGGTGCGGTGTCCGTGGCGCGGGGGCGTCCAATGAGAAACCACAGGGTGGCGCCGACCACGGGGAGGAGGACCTGCACGAAGATCCAGGCGGTCTTGGAGATGCCCCTGGTCAGCCGCGCGTCAGTGCGGATGAGGTCGACCAGTCCATAGACAAACACGGCCAGTATGACGATCGGAACCACTACACGGAGCATACCTTCAGTCTAGCCGTCGGGCGCCTCGACGGCGCCGGTCACTATGCCCGGGTGCAGGCCCCAGGCACCGCGGCCGCTGGGAGCGGAATGGCCGAAGCAACGCGCCGTCCCGGCGGCTAAACTTGAGGCGTGGCTTTCCTCAAATACACCCTGATTCGGCTGGCGCTGTTTGCGCCCTTGTTTGCGCTCTTCCTCTACCTTCAGCTGGGGGTGCTCCTGGCCGCCCTGTGCGCCGGGATGATGTCCTTCGCCGTCAGCTTCCTGTTCTTCCAGAAACAGCGCGACGCGGCCACCGCGACGCTCCACCACCGGTTCTCGGGCAAGGCCAAGCCGATGCGCAGCGCCGGCGAGGTGGCCGACGCCGAGGCCGAAGACCGCCTCGTGGACGAGAACCCCGACATTGCCGTCCGCACTGACAACCGCCCCAAAGATTCCCGGCAACCCGGGGCCTGAGCCCCCGGCCCAGTCCCGTGCAGTCCCGGCAACCCGGGGCCTGAGCCCCCGCGCCGGTCCCGTGCAGTCCTGGGAAACCCCGGCTCAGAGCCCCCCCGCCTAGAAGCCGTGGCTGAGCACGAGTCCGAGTGAAAACAGCGCGGCGAAGCCGAGGTTGATCAGTCCGGTCTGCTTCAGGACCGGGATCAGGCTCTTGCGGCGCCGCCCGGAGATCATCAGCCAGGACGGCATGAGACTGGCGGGGATCAGCAGGAGCACAATCAGCATCCAGGGCCGGGCGGGGGCCAGGACGATGACCAGCAGGATCGCTACGGCCAGCATCAGCACGTAGCTTTCGCGCGCGTGCTTGTCCCCGAGCCGCACGGCAAGGGTTTTCTTCCCCGCCTTTCTGTCGGTGGGGATGTCGCGGACGTTGTTGGCCATCAGCAGGGCGCACGCGATCAGTCCGGTGCCGATCGCCCCGATGATCGCTGCGAGGCTCAGTTGCCCCGCCTGGGTGTACGTGGTGCCAAGCGTTGCGACGAGCCCGAAGAACACAAACACGAAGACGTCGCCCAGGCCGAGATAGCCATACGGGTTCTTGCCGCCGGTATAGCCCCAGGCGGCCAGCACGCAGCCGACGCCGACCAGGATCAGCCACCAGGCCTGCGTTATGATCACGAGGATCAGGCCGAATAGCATCGCCAGCCCGAAGGCCGCGAACGCTGCCCTTTTGACGTGCTCCGGGCTGGCGGCACCGGAGCCCACCAGCCGGAGCGGGCCCACCCGGTCCTCATCCGTGCCGCGGATGCCGTCAGAGTAGTCGTTGGCGTAGTTGACTCCGATCTGCAGGAGCAGGGCCACCAGCGCGGCCAGCACGGCGTTCAGCAGGATGAACGAATCCATCTCGTAGGCGGCTGCGCTGCCGATCAGCACCGGTGCGATCGCTGCCGGCAGGGTGCGCAGTCGGGCGCCTTGGATCCATTGTGCGGCTGTAGCCACGGTCAGTACCTCGTTGGTTGGTTGAATACTCGTTGGTTGAAACACGCAGCCGGCCCGAAGCCGGAGGCGGCTTGTCTATTTTCCCTGATGGAGGGCGTCCAGCAGGACCGTCATGCCCAGCCGGTCCGGTTTGCCGTTGGGCAGCATGAGCAGTTCCGCGGCGGGCAGCACCGTCTTCGGGGCCAGCGCGCCCAGCGACGGTGCCCAGGTCTCGTTCCGGCGGTCGGCGAACGCCGCCAGCCCTTCCGGGGAACTGTCGGCCACGGCGACGTACGCGGCCAGGGCGTGGCCCCACTCGGCGGACGGTACACCGGCGACAAAAGCCGCCCGTACGCCGTCGAGCTTTTCCAGCTCAGCCTGGACATGCGCGGCCGAAACTTTGACGCCGCCGGTGATGACGACGTCGTCGGCGCGGCCGAGCACGGTGAGCCGGCCGTCGGCGTCCAGCTCACCGAGGTCATTGGTCCGGTACCAGCGGACGCCGTCCGCTTCGATGAACGCCGCGGCCGAGAGCTCGGGGGCCTGAAGATAGCCGGCTGCAATGGTTGCCCCGCCCAGCAGGATGCGGCCGTCGTCCTCCACGCGGACCAGGACGTCCTCGAGCGGGAAGCCGTCGTACACGCACCCGCCGCAGGTTTCGGACGAGCCGTAGGTGGTCACCACCCGCACTCCGGCGTCCCTGGCTGCGGCGAGGAGCTCCGCGGACGCGGGACCGCCGCCGAGCAGGATGGCGTTGAAACGCCGCAGCACCGCCAGCGTCCCGGCGGAGGGAGCGTCCAGGAGCCGCTGGAGCTGGGTGGGCACCAGCGAGGTGAAACGGAGCTTGTCCGTGAGTTCCAGCGCCGCGGCGGTGAAGGCCTCCGGCGTAAAACCGCCGGAGAGGTCCATGACCCACGGGCGGGTCCCCGCGAAGAGCGAGCGGACCAGCACCTGGACGCCGGCCACATACTGGACGGGAAGGGCCAGCAGCCACTGCCCCTCGCCCTTGAGCGCAAAGGCGGTCGCCACGGACGAGGCCGCCAGGGCATCGACGGTCAGCACGGTCGCCTTTGGTGTGCCGGTGGAGCCGGAGGTCCGGACCACGACGGCCGCGTCCTCGATGCCGGCCGTGTCAGGGAATCCCAGCACCGGCGTGCCGTCCGGCCCGGCGGAGAGTTCGACGGCGGGTCCCTCGCCATGGAGGGCAGCAGCCAGCGCCTTGAGCGCAGGCTCGATGTTTATGGCTCCGGAAGTCACAGCGCGCCCTAGAAGTAGTACGGGAAAGCGGACCAGTCGGGATCGCGCTTCTCGAGGAAGGCCTCCTTGCCCTCCACGGCCTCGTCCGTCATGTACGCCAGGCGGGTCGCCTCGCCGGCGAAGACCTGCTGGCCGGCCAGGCCGTCGTCGGCCAGGTTGAAGGCGAACTTAAGCATGCGGATGGCCTGCGGGGACTGCCGGGCAATGTCGGCGGCGTACTCCAGGGCGACCTCCTCGAGGCGTTCGTGGTCCACGGCCTCGTTCACGGCGCCCATCCGGACCATGTCCTCGGCGGAATATTCGCGGGCCAGGAAGAAGATCTCCCGGGCGGACTTCTGGCCGATCTGGCGGGCCAGGAGGGCCGAGCCGTAGCCGGCGTCGAAGCTGCCCACGGTGGCGTCGGTCTGCTTGAACTTGCCGTGCTCGCGGGAGGCGATCGTGAGGTCCGAGACCACGTGGAGGGAGTGCCCGCCGCCGGCCGCCCAGCCGTTGACGACGGCGATGACCACCTTGGGCATGGTGCGCATGAGCCGCTGGACTTCCAGTATGTGCAGCCGTCCGGCGCGGGCCGGATCAATGGTTTCGGTCGTTTCACCATTGGCATAGCGGTACCCGTCGCGGCCGCGGATCCGCTGGTCCCCGCCCGAGCAGAACGAGTGCCCGCCGTCCTTGGGGGAGGGGCCGTTGCCGGTGAGCAGGACGGTGGCGACGTCCGGGGTCATCCGGGCGTGGTCCATGGCACGGTAGAGCTCGTCCACGGTGCCGGGCCTGAAGGCGTTGCGGACCTCGGGGCGGTCGAAGGCGATGCGGACGGTGGGCAGGTCCCGGACCACTTCCCCGTCTGCGGAGCGCTCCACCTGCCGGTGGTAGGTCATGTCCTGGAAGTCGTCGAAACCGGACACGGTGCGCCACCGGGAGGGGTCAAAGACGTCGGATACCTTGGCGGGGATTTCGTTGCTCACAGTCCGAGTCTAGTAATCGCGTCAGCTGATGCAGAACTCGTTGCCTTCCGGGTCCGCCATGGTATGCCAGGAATGCGGTCCCTCGCTGGCGGTCCAGAGGAAGGTGGCGCCGCGCGCTTCGAGCGCCGCACGCACTTCGTCCTTGTCCGCGCCGGCCAGGTTCACATCCCAGTGGACCCGGTTCTTGACGGTCTTCGCCTCCGGCGCGGTCTGGAAAAGAATCCGCCGGGTAGCCGGCTTGACCCCCAGATCCTGCGGCGGCCGAATGGCGGCGCCGGTCCGCCAGACCAGTTTCCCGTGGTGCACCTTGGTCTCAGCTTCCGTCGCGAAACCCTGCTCAATCATCGAACGGATGAAGCCCTCATCCTGCGGCTCAACAGCCCAGTCCAGGGTTTCGGCCCACCAGTCGGCGAGTTCGTGCGGGTTGATGCAGTCCACGGCGATCTGGATGTTCAGTGTCATGGGAAGAACCTACGACGCCGCGGCCCGCGACGGAAGGGTTCAGGCCCCACAAGGCGTCGGAGGCCCTTGCGGCGTCAGGGAGTCCACGATCCGCCAGATCGATCCATCCCGTGCCATCAGGTAGTCGAGCTTCCATTCCGAGCATGACTGCCCGTCGGGCCGCTCAGCGCGAGAAGCGTCGTCATCGCCGCAGCTGCCGGGAGCACGAACATTCGGTGGGCGTGGGCTTTCATGGCAGTCCTCCCCAATACAAGGTTGCCGCTCCAACCCTCCCAAACTATCGCGAAGTGCCCTCAAGATAGCGCATGCGCCGGCGAACAACCAGAGGGGAACCGCGTGCGGCGGTAGGGTTCAGGCCCCACAAGGCGCCGCGTTCCTTCGGTCAGCCCTGGACCTGCTGCAGCTGTTCGAGCACCTCGGGCGGAATCGCGTAGATGAAGATGACCGCCAGGAGGTTCTTGGAGGCGTGGACGAAGTAGGAGAACATGACGTTCTTCCCGGTCCAGACGTACACGAACACCAGGACGGCGCCCATGGCGAGGTACGGCATCAGCACCTGCAGGGTCATTTGCTCCTGCCCCACGATGTGCAGGGCCGCGAAGAGAATCACGGACATGGTGCAGCAGACCCAGAGGTTGACCCGGCGGCTCAGTTTGCCGATCAGCAGATGGCGGAAGATGTATTCCTCGACGAACGGGCCGACCAGCACCAGCAGGGGCACCATGAGCCAGACCGGGACCTGCTGCATGAGCGCCTGGAGGCCGGCCTGGTTGGCGGAGGTCTGCACCGGCCCGCTAAGGGCCACGAGCACCGCGGTGAGGATGAGCATCGCGACGACGGTCAGGGGCACCATCAGGGCCGTGAACCAGGGCCTCGTGGCCAGGACGCGGAGATCGCGGACCGCGACACGCCGGGCGGCGGTCACGGCCAGGACGCCGACGGTTGCATAGAAGATCAGGTTCACCGCGTAGGACGCCACCGCAGGATTGGGCGAGAGCTGCAGCAGCAGCGGCTCCAGCAGGCTGCCCGCCACGGCGAATACGCCGGCCACGGCAACATAGAGTCCAACAGTGATGAAATCGAGCCGGGAGAACCGGTAAAGCTCCGGCTGCGGCGCGGGTGGTGTGCGGAGAGCTGTGCCCATGTCCCCAGCCTAGCGCCGAGGCAGGAGGACGCGGTCCAGCTCATCATCCCCGGCACCACGGCAGACCCGACGCCCGACGGCGGCACCCGCCCCGGACACCGGCCCCGGCGCCCAGTGCCCCAGTGACGGCCGGCGGTGCCATACTGAGGCTGCAGGCCGCCGTCGGGCATGCTGGCACCTACTTGCGAGGACTCCTTGAGCGAACATCTCCGCCTTTCAGGCGTATCCCACGGCTATGGGGACCGCCAGCTCTTTGCCGGCGTCGACCTTGCCATCACTGCCGGAGAACATGTGGCGATCGTTGGCGAAAACGGCGCGGGCAAATCCACGCTGCTGCGGATCCTGGCCGGCTTCGAGGCCCCGGACGAGGGCACGGCCGTCAGCCACGGCCGCGTGGGCTACCTGGCCCAGACCCATGGCCTGCCGGAGCAGTTCACCGTCCGCGACGCGATCGACGCCGCACTGGAATCGCTGCGCGCGCTGGAGGCCGAGCTGGACCGTCTGGAGGACGGGCTGGCCGGCGCGGAAGCGGACGAACTGGAGCGCTACGGAAACCTGCAGACGCAGTACCAGCTCAGGGAGGGCTACGCCGCGGAATCCCGGGTGGAGGCGGCGCTGGACCGGCTCGGCCTGGGCGGGCTGGACCGGATGCGGACACTGGGCTCGCTCTCCGGCGGGGAACAGGAACGGGTGGCACTGGCCTGCGTTCTCGCCGATCCCGCGGACATCCTGCTCCTGGACGAACCCACCAACCACGTGGACGCCAGCGGCACCGCCTGGCTGGAGGCACGGCTGGCCGCGCACCGCGGCACCGTGGTGGTGGTCTCCCACGACCGCGTCCTGCTGCGCAAAGTGGCCTCAACCGTGATTGAGGTCGATGCCGAACGCCGGTCGGTCAACCGGTATGGCAACGGCTATGAAGGCTATCTGCGGGAGAAGGCTGCCGAACGCCAGCGCTGGGCCCAGCAGTACCACGGATGGCTGGACGCGATGGCCGCCGAACGGCTCCAGGCGGACACTGTTTCCGGGAAGATGGGCTACGCCCGCCAGCGCGACGGCGACAAAATGGGGTTCGACTTCAAGGCCGGCACGTGGCAAAAGGCCGCCACCAGCAAGGTCCGCAATGCCCAGGAGCGGCTGCGCCGGCTGGAGGCAAACCCCATTGACCGTCCCCCGGTGCCCCTGAGGCTGGCGACGGATCTGCGGGCGGACGTGGCCGAAGGCCCGGCTCTCGAGGCGAAGGGGGTCGCCGTGCCCGGCCGCCTGGAACCCACGGACTTCCGGGTGGAAACCGGCCAGAAGATACTCATTACGGGCCCCAACGGTGCCGGGAAGTCCACGCTGCTCTCCGTCCTCGCCGGCACGCTGGAACCGGCCCAGGGCAAAGTGGTGAGGCACGGCCGGATCGGCTACCTGCAGCAGGAATTGGACCTTCCGCAGCGCCCGGGACTGCGTCTCCTGCCCGCTTTTGCCGCGGGCCTGGGCGGCAACATCGATGAGCACGCCGAGGCCCTGCTCCGGCTGGGGCTCTTCCGGACCAGCGAATTCCACGTGCCGGTGGGCAGCCTTTCCGCGGGGCAGCAACGCCGGCTGGCGCTGGCCCGGCTCCTGCTCGGCGGGTTCGGGACGATGCTGGTGGACGAGCCCACCAACCACCTGGCGCCCGTGCTGGTGGAACAGCTCGAAGCGGCCTTGTCCGAGTTCGCAGGGACACTGGTCATGGTCAGCCACGACCGCGCGCTGGGGGAGTGGTTCAGCACCTGCGCCCGGCGAGGAACGAGCCAAGAAACTCGGAACGGGCACGGGAACAGCTCCGGGAACTGGCTCCGGTACGCGATGCGGGACGGCGCGCTGGCGTAACAGCAGGATGAGCCGGACTTTGCGGAGCCGAAATAGAACATTATTCGGCGATTAGGCAAATCATGCGCCATAAATTATGGATAGTACCCATCTGGTGTTGCCCGCGTCACGGCCAGGCTGGGAATTCTAGTACGATGGATGAGCCGCGCGAAGCTTTGACTTTGTGAGGTTCGGTACACGAGGCTGCCCCACCGGGCAGAACCCGAATGGTGTGTAACCGAATCCCGGTCCCGTCCCGGCCATAATTCGACCTACAAGGAACCGTTGTGCCATCACTTACCCCTACAGAACTCCAGAGCGCGCCGGCGGAATCCGCCGTCGACTCGACCCTCAGCGCCGAGGGCTACAAGAAGACCCTGAGCGGCCGCCACGTGACGATGATCTCGATGGGAGGCGCAATCGGCGTCGGCCTGTTCATGGGAGCCGGCGGACGCCTGGCCTCCACGGGCCCGGCGCTGATCTTCTCTTACGCCATCGCCGGCGTGATCGCCTACCTGCTCATGCGGGCACTGGGCGAGCTCATCATGTACCGCCAGACCTCGGGCTCCTTCGTCAGCTACGCCGGCGAAATGTTCGGCAAGAAGGGCGCCTTCCTCTCCGGCTGGATGTACTTCATCAACTGGGGCATGACCGGGATCGCCGAGCTGATCGCGATCGGCCTGTACTTCCAGTTCTTCTTCCCCAACGTGCCGGTGGAAGCCTCCGCGATTGCCGCCCTCGCGCTGCTCGTGGCCGTCAACCTGCTCAGCGTCAAGGCGTTCGGCGAGTTTGAATTCTGGGCGTCCTGCCTCAAGGTCGGCGCCATCCTGATCTTCCTGGCCGTCGGCACCTTCATGGTGGTCACCAACGCCAAGGTCGGCACCGGCCACGCCTCAGTCGCCAACCTCTTCGCCGACGACGGCGGGATGTTCCCCAAGGGCGCCCTGGTGATGGTCCTCGTGCTCAACGCCGTGATCTTCGCCTACAACGGCATCGAACTCGTCGGCATCACCGCCGGCGAGATGGAGAACGCCAAGCGCGAAGTGCCCAAGGCGATCCGCGCCGTCGTACTGCGCATTGTGGTGTTCTACGTCGGTTCCGTGCTGCTGCTGGCCATGCTGCTGCCCTCGGACCAGTACAAGGCGGGCGTGTCCCCGTTCGTCACCGTGTTCGGCCAGATGGGCCTCGGCTGGGTGGGCGACGTGATGAACATGATCGTCATCACCGCCGCGCTGTCCTCCTGCAACTCGGGCCTGTACTCGATCGGCCGCGTCTTCCGCACCATGGCCAACAACGGGCATGCCCCGCAGTGGCTCACCCGGATGTCCAAGCGCCACGTGCCGTACGCGGCCATCCTGGCGATCGCCGCCTTCTACCTCGTGGGCATCCTGCTGAACATCTGGCTCGGCGGCTCGCACGCCTTCGACCTCGCACTGAACACCGCCTCGATCGGCGTGATCTTCACGTGGGGCGCCATCTTCGCCAGCCAGATCGCGCTGCGCCACCAGAAGGGCCGCGTCTCCAGCCTGCCCATGCCGGGCTCGCCGTGGACCAGCTGGGCCGGACTGGTCGCGCTGCTGGCCATCACGGTGCTGATTGGCTTCGACACCATGACCAGCAAGACCGGTGAGGTCTTCCACCTGGGCCTGTGGACCCTGGCGACCGTTCCGTTCTTCGCCCTGGTGCTGTGGCTGGGCTGGCAGAAGGTCAAGAACAACGCACCCAAGAGCGAGCTCTACAGCTAGGACCGACCAGTCCGGCGCTTAACGCGGCGACGGCGGCAGCCACCTGGAGAAGGTGGCTGCCGCCGTCGCGTTTAACGCCCCGAAGCTTCAGTAACTGGCGGGGGTGCCGCCAGGCTCAGCCACCGGGTCCGGTGGGATGTAGTCGGCGGCAAGGGCCTCGGAGCCGCGGGCCAGGATGGACACATCCGCCCCGACCAGCACAAACGCTGCGCCGGCGGCCAGGTAGGCGCGGGCGGTTGCGGGGTTGAAGGCGTTCACGCCGGCGGGTTTGCCGGCCGCGGTGGCGGCGGCGAGGCAGTGTTCGACGGCGGCGCGCACCCGGGGGTGTTCCTGCTGGCCCAGCAGCCCCATGGAGGCGGCAAGGTCGGAAGGCCCGAGGAAGATCGCGTCCACGCCGTCCACCGCCAGGATGTTCTCCACGGCGGCAACCGCTGCTTCGGATTCAATCTGGACGGTGACGCTGACGGTGTCGGAGGCGCGGGCGAGGTAGTCCGGGATCCGGTTCCAGCGCGCGGCCCGGGCCAGGGCGGAGCCGACGCCGCGGACCCCGTGCGGCGGGTAGCGGGTGGCGGCCACGGCGGCCTCCGCCTCGGCTGCCGAGTTCACCATGGGGATCAGCAGGTTCTGGACGCCCAGGTCCAGGTACTGCTTGATGAGGACCGTGTCGTTCACCGGCGGCCGGACCACGGCCTGGACCGGGTAGCCGTGCACCGCCTGCAGCTGGGCCAGGACGGATTCGAGCCCGTTGGGGCTGTGTTCGGCGTCGATCAGGAGCCAGTCCAGGCCGGACCCGGCGCAGAGCTCGGCCACCAGCGGGCTGCCCGAGCACACCCACATCCCGGCCAGCGGCCGGCCGGCAGCGCCGGTTTGCTTGCGCAGGGCGTCCCTGAGCGTTGCGTCGGGTTCTACTCGAAGCGGCATGTGATGCTCCCCAGCGGTCCGTAGTCGGCGTGCACGGTGTCGCCCTTGTAGACCCAGAGCGGCCGGGTGAAGGAGCCGGCGAGGATGATGTCGCCGGCCTTCATCCCGTCGCCGTGGGCGGCGATCTTGTTGGCCAGCCAGTGCACGCCGTTGGCCGGGTGGTCCAGGACCCCTGCCGCGACGCCGGTTTCTTCCACTGTCTGGTTCTTGTAGAGGATAGCGGAGACCCAGCGCAGGTCCACGGCGTCGGGACGGACGGGGTTGCCGCCGATCACCATGGCGCCCATGGCCGCGTTGTCGGCGATGGTGTCCACGATCGTCCGGCCCTCCATCTCGATCCGGGAGTCCAGGATCTCCAGGGCCGGGACCACATAGTCGGTGGCGTTCAGGACGTCGAAGATGGTGCAGCCGGGGCCGGCGAGGTCCTGCTTCAACACGAACGCGAGCTCCACCTCGACCCGGGGATGCGTGTACCGGTCCCAGTCCACGGAGCAGCCGGTTTCCAGCACCATGTCATCGAAGATGGCGCCGTAGTCCGGCTCGGTGATGCCGGTGGCGGCCTGCATCGCCTTGGACGTGAGGCCGATCTTGCGGCCCACCAGCCGGCGTCCGGCGTCCTCGTTGCGCCGCCGCCACAGCTGCTGGACGGCGTAGGAGTCCTCCACCGTCATCTCCGGGTAGCGGGTGGTCAGGCGGGGGACCGGTGTGCGGTTGCGGCCGGCCTCCAGCAGTTCGTCCGCGATGGCCTCGATCGTTGCGGGATCCAGCACGCTAGACCTGCGCCCCGAGCTTGAAGCCCGTCGCTTCTCCGGCGGAGCCTTCCTCTTCCTTGCGGGTGTAGGAGAAGCCGTCGGCGCCCACGGTCACGGCCATCTCGCTCTTTTCCTCGCGGACGATCACGGGCTGCGGGTTGCCGTCGAGGTCCAGGACCAGGGAGGCCTCGGTGTACCAGGACGGGACCACGGGATTGCCCCACCAGTCGCGGCGCTGGTTGTCGTGGACGTCCCAGGTGATGGTGGGGTTATCCGGGTCGCCGGTGTAGTAGTCCTGGGTGTAGATCTCGATGCGGTGGCCGTCCGGGTCCAGGATGTAGAGGTAGAAGGCGTTGGAGACACCGTGCCGGCCGGGGCCGCGTTCGATCCGGTCCGAGATGCGCAGGGCGCCCATCTTGTCGCAGATCTGGATGATGTTGTGCTTCTCGTGCGTGGCGAAGGCAATGTGGTGCAGCCGCGGGCCGTTGCCGCCGGTCAGGGCGGTGTCGTGCACGGTCTGCTTGCGGTGCATCCACGCGGCGTACGTGACGCCGTCGGAGTCCTTGATGTCCTCGGAGACGCGGAAGCCGAGGTCCTCGAGGTACGCCCGGCCGCGCGGGACGTCCGGGGTGACCTGGTTGAAGTGGTCCAGCCGGACCAGTTCGCCGGCGGAGTAGAGGTCATAGCGCTGGGTGAGGCGCTCGACGTGTTCGGTCTCGTAGAAGAATTCGTAGGGGAAGCCGAGCGGGTCCTCGACGCGGACGGCGTCGCCGATGCCCTTGGTGAAGCCTTCTTTGCGGCGTTCGGTGCGGCAGCCCAGTTCCTTGTAGTAGGCCTCGGCGGCGTCCACCTCGGCCGGGGACTTCACCCGATAGGCGAAAGCGGCCGCAGCGGCCACGGGACCCTTGCGCAGCACCAGGTTGTGGTGGATGAACTCCTCGAGGGAGCGCAGGTAGATGGTGTTCTCGTCTTCCTCGGTGACGTGCAGGCCCAGCAGGTCCACATAGAACTCGCGGGACTTGGCGAGGTCCGTGACCACGAGTTCCAGGTAGGCGCAGCGGACGATGTCCGGAGCCGGGACAGTGGGGGTGGGGACGAAGTTGGTCATGGTGCTCTCTCTTCTTTGAAAGGGGTCTGGGTGGCGCCGGCGGGAAACTTAGGCGCCGAATTTAGGCGTGTGGACGGTGCCCAGGGTGATGTGGACGGCCTGCTGGTCGGTGTAGAAGTCGATGGAGCGGTACCCGCCCTCGTGGCCCAGGCCGGAGGCCTTGACGCCGCCGAACGGGGTGCGGAGGTCGCGGACGTTGTGGCTGTTGAGCCAGACCATGCCGGCCTCGACGTTCTGCGAGAAGTTGTGGGCCCGGGTCAGGTTCTGGGTCCAGATGTACGCCGCGAGCCCGTACCGGGTGTTGTTCGCCAGGGCGAGGGCCTCGGCGTCGCTGTCGAACGGGGTGATGGCGACCACGGGGCCGAAGATCTCCTCCTGGAAGATCCGCGCGTCCGGGGCGACGTCGGCAAACACAGTCGGGGCGATGTAGTTGCTGTTGTTGAGCCCTGCGGGCAAGTGCTCCGGCCGGCCGCCGCCGGCCAGCAGCCGGCCTTCGGTCTTGCCGATCTCCACGTAGGAGGCCACCTTGGCGTAGTGCTCGGGGTGGACCAGGGCGCCGACCTCGGTCTTGGGATCGTGCGGGTCACCGACCACGATGTTCCTGGCCCGGGCGGCGTACTTGTCGCAGAATTCCTCGTACACGGCGCGCTCCACCAGGATCCGGGAGCCGGCGGTGCAGCGCTCGCCGTTGAGGGAGAAAACGCCGAACAGGGCGGAGTCGATCGCGGCGTCGAGGTCCGCGTCGGCGAACACGACGCACGGTGACTTGCCGCCCAGCTCCATGGAGAGGCCCTTGAGGTTCGCCGCGGCGTTGCGGAAGATCGTCTGGCCCGTGGTGGTCTCGCCGGTGAAGGAGATCAGCGGCACATCCGGGTGCTTCACGAGGGCATCGCCGGCTTCCTCGCCGAGGCCGTTGACCAGGTTGAACACGCCGTCGGGGAGCCCGGCGTCCTTGAAGATCTGCGCCCACAGCGAGGCCGAGAGCGGGGTGAATTCGGCCGGCTTGAGCACCACGGTGTTGCCGGTGGCCAGGGCCGGGGCGAGCTTCCAGGACTCGAGCATGAACGGGGTGTTCCACGGCGTGATGAGCCCGGCGACGCCGATCGGCTTGCGGTTGACGTAGTTGATCTGGGCGCCGGGGACCTTCATGGCGTCGTCGAACTGGGCCACGATCAGGTCCGCGAAGAAGCGGAAGTTCTCCGCCGCGCGCAGCGCCTGGCCCTTGGCCTGGGTGATCGGCAGGCCGGTATCGAACGTTTCGAGCTCGGCCAGGCGTGCCTCCTGGGCCTCGACGGCGTCGGCGATCCGGTTCAGGACCCGGGCCCGCTCGCGCGGCTTCATCTTCGGCCACGGGCCGTTGACGAACGCCTCGCGGGCCGCGGCGACGGCGAGGTCGATGTCTTCCTTCTGGCCGGCGGCGGCGGTGGCGTAGTTGGTGTTGGACACCGGGTCCAGGACGTCGAAGGTTGCCCCGCCCACCGAATCAACGAATTCGCCGTTGATGTAGTGCTGGATGTGGGTGGGAAGGTCCTGCGGAACGTAGTGGGCTGTGGTTTCTGCGGCAGTAAACGTCATTGTCTTCCTTACTGGTAGTCCAACGCAGGGTCACTTACGGCCCATGAGGGGGGCCTTAATGGGCGCTAAGTGACCCCGCGTTGGTTTGGGCGAGGTACGCGTCGAGGGTGGCGCTGCGGTGGCGGCGGGCGGCCTTTTCGATGTCATCCGGGCTGGCGCCGGACTCGATGAGCTGCAGCAGCGCCTCGTGCTCATCGACGGATTCGTGGGCACGGCCCGGGACGAAGCGGAACGTGGAGGACCGCAGCGACGCCAGCCGGTTCCAGCCCCGGTGGACGAGGTCCAGGATGTGCGGATTGGGGCAGTGCTCGAACAGGACGCTGTGGAAATCCTGGTTCAGGGCGGTGAACCGGATGGGGTCGAAGTGCTGCAGGCACTCGCGCATCTCGGCGTTGACGGCCCGGGCGCGGGCCACGTCCGCCGCCCCGATCAGCGGGGCCGAGAGTGCCGTGGCGGCGCCCTCGACGATGCTGAGGGTCTGCATCGTGTACAGGTATTCGGTGGGGTCGATCCCGGATACGGTGGCGCCGACGTTCCGTTCGAATTTGACCAGGCCCTCGGCCTCGAGCCGGCGGATGGCTTCGCGGACCGGCACCACGCTGACGCCCAGGTCCTCGGCGATCTTGGCCAGCACCAGCCGGTAGCCCGGGGAGTAGGTCCCGTCCACGATCCGGGCCTTGACGGCCGCATAGGCCTGCTCGGATTTGCTGCCGGAGGTCGCGGGCGGCGTGGCTGCGGCCCTGGCTGTCTCAGTCATTGGCCTTGCCAGCTTCCCATTGCTCGTAGCGGGTCCGCCATGCGGCGTTGAGCGGGTAGAGGCCGTCGACGCTGTGGCCCTGCTGCACCATCTCGGCGATGAAGGTTTCCTCGCGTTCCTGCGCGATCGAGTCGTCCGCGACCTCGTCGGCGAGGGCCGGCGGGATCACCAGGATGCCGTCCGCGTCCGCGACGATGATGTCCCCGGGCTGCACGGTGGTGCCGCCGCAGGCGATGGTGATGTCCGTGTCCCAGGGGATGTGCCGGCGGCCCAGGACGGCCGGGTGCGGGTTGGCATAGTAGGTCGGCATGTCCATGGCGGCCACGGCCGAGAAGTCGCGCACGCCGCCGTCGGTGATGATGGCGGCGGCGCCGCGGACCTGGGCGCGCAGGGCCAGGATGTCGCCGATCGTGCCGGTGCCCTTTTCGCCGCGGGCCTCCATCACCAGGATCTCGCCCTCGTTGACGGAATCGATGGCCTTCTTCTGGGCATTGAAGCCGCCGCCGTGGGTCTTGAACAGGTCCTCGCGGTTGGGCACGTAGCGCAGGGTCCGCGCCAGTCCCACGATCCGCCGCTCCGGGCGGGTGGAGGTCAGGCCGTCGATGCTGACGTTGTTCAGGCCGCGCTTGCGCAGCTGGGAGGACAGGGTGGCCGTGCAGACGGACTCCAGCTTCGCCTTCAGCTCCGGGGACAGGCCCGGCGTTCCTGACGGCTGGGCGGCGGCGAGCCCGGCCGCTTCACGGGAACCGTAGGCTTCCTCCCGCTGGAGATCATCGGTCTTCGGCCGGGCGCCGAAGTCCGCGAACGGCGTCGTGCCTTCCACTACCCGGGTGACCAGCCGGCCGGTGGTGAGCCCGCCGCCGTCGTTGTCTACTTCCACCTCGACGATGTCGCCCGGCGTGGCGACCGACGCCCCGGCGGGGGTGCCTGTGAGGATGATGTCGCCCTCTTCGAGGGTCAGCAGCTGGGACAGGTCGGCCACGAGCCGTGCGAACGGGAAGAGCAGGTCCCCGGTGGTGTCGTCCTGGACCAGCTCACCGTTGTGCCACGTGCGGATCCGCAGTTTTGCGGGATCGACGGCGTCTGCCGCGATCAGGCCCGGGCCCACGGGCGTGAAGCCGTCGCCACCCTTGGAGCGGAGGTTGGAGCCCTTGTCCGCGTAGCGGAGGTCGTAGACGCCGAGGTCGTTGCTGGCCGTGACCCACTCGACATGGCTCCACGCATCCTCGATGCCCACGCGGCGGGCGGGCTTGCCGATGATCAGGGCGATCTCGCCCTCGTAGCCGAGGAGTTCGCAGCCGGCCGGGCGCTCCACGGTCGAAGGGGCTGCTGCCGAACCGAGAGCCAGGGACGACGACGGCTTCAGGAAGTAGGAGGGCTGCTCGGGTGTGCGGCCGCGCTGGGCTGCCCGGCTGGGGTAGTTGATATGCACCGCGATGACCTTGCGGGCCGCGGCCAGGATGTGGTCGGTGACCTGTTCCAAGTGTTGCTCCTCATCGAGTACGAAATCGTATACGAAACACTATGGCCCGGGAATGGCGGAGCGTCAACCCCCTGCGCCGGGACATTGGCACGGGCATTTGCCGGCACCATCTGGCGCACTTGTAACCCGCGTCATATCTGCCGTACAGTTCTGGATCAGGAACACAAATTCTATTATCGAACGTGACGTTCTAATATCGAACACGCTTGGCCGTTGACAGGCCGCCACACAACGAAGTGAGGAAAGCCCGTGCATTTCCACCACCACGGTTACGTATCCGGTGACCCGCGAGTCCAGCCGGCCGCCGGCGTCGGCATCGATCGGCCCACGCAGCTTCCCGACGAGGTTGATGTGCTGATCGTGGGCTCCGGCCCCGCAGGCATGCTCGCCGCCGCCCAGCTGTCCCAGTTCCCGGGCGTCACCACCCGGATCGTGGAACGCCGGCCGGGCCGGCTCGCGATCGGCCAGGCCGACGGCATCCAGGCCCGCAGCGTCGAGACTTTCCAGGCCTTCGGTTTCGCCGAGCGGATCATCGCCGAGGCGTACCGCATCACCGAAATGGCGTTCTGGAAGCCGGATCCCGCGGACCCCTCGAACATCGTCCGCAGCGCCCGCACCCTCGATGACCCGGGCGGGATCAGCGAGTTCCCGCACCTGATCGTCAACCAGGCCCGCGTACTCGACTACTTCTCCGAGTTCATGGCCATGTCCCCGGCCCGAATGACCCCGGACTACGGTCTGGAGTTCCGCGGCCTGGAGGTCACCGGCGAGGGTGAATATCCGGTCACTGTGACGCTGGCGCACACCGCCGGTCCCGACGAGGGCCGGGAACGCATCGTTCGGGCCAAGTACGTCGTGGGTGCGGACGGCGCCCGCAGCAGGGTGCGCGAGTCGATCGGCTGCACCATGGCCGGCGACCAGGCCAACCACGCATGGGGCGTCATGGACGTGCTCGCGTCCACGGACTTCCCCGACATCCGGCTCAAATGCGCCATCCAGTCCCACGACGGCGGCAGCATCCTGCTGATTCCGCGCGAGGGCGGGCATCTCTTCCGCATGTATGTCGATCTCGGCGAGGTCGCCGCGGACGACCGCGGGGCCATCCGCAAGACCACCATCGAGCAGATCATCGCCAAGGCCAACGCGATCATCCACCCCTATACGCTCGACGTGCGCAACGTGGCCTGGCACAGCGTCTACGAGGTGGGCCACCGCCTCACCGACAGGTTCGACGACGTCCTGCCGGAGGAGTTGGGCGCCCGCACGCCGCGCGTGTTCATCACCGGCGATGCGTGCCACACGCACAGCGCCAAGGCCGGCCAGGGCATGAACGTCTCCATGCAGGACGGCTTCAACCTCGGCTGGAAGCTCGGCCACGTGCTGGAGGGCCGCAGCCCGGAGAGCCTGCTGTCCACGTACTCGGCCGAGCGGCAGGTCGTCGCGAAGAACCTCATTGACTTCGACAAGGTGTGGTCGACGCTCATGGCGAAGAAGCCCGAGGAGTTTGAAAACCCCTCCGAGCTCGAGGACTTCTACGTGCGCACCGCCGAGTTCCCTGCCGGCTTCATGACCGAGTACTCGCCGTCGATGGTCGTGGCCGAGGCGACGCACCAGCAGCTGGCCACCGGCTTTCCCGTCGGCAAGCGCTTCAAGTCCGCGCCCGTTGTGCGGGTCTGCGACACCAACCCGGTCCAGCTCGGCCACCAGGCCACGGCGGACGGCCGCTGGCGCATCTACGTCTTCGCGGACGCGGCAGCGCCAGGACAACAGGCGGGGTCCCCGTCGCCCGCCGCGGACCTCGCCGCGTGGCTGGCCGGCGCGCCGGACTCGCCGCTCGCCGCCACCCCCGCAGGGGCCGACCGTGATGCGTGGTTCGATGTGAAGGTGATCTACCAGCAGGACCATACGGGCATCGATATCGGCAACGTCCCCGCGGTCTTCACGCCGGAGGTGGGGCCGTTCAAGCTCCCCTACCTCGAGAAGGTCTACGGCACCGATCCGGCGGCGGACATCTTTGAGCTGCGCGGCATCGACCGCGGCGGCGTCATCGTGGTGGTGCGCCCGGACCAGTACGTGGCCAACATCCTGCCGCTGACGGCGACGGCGGAGCTTGCCGCGTTCTTCGCACCCCTCCTGCAGGCAGGGCGGGCTGCGGCGGTGTGACCGCGTGGGGTGGCTTTCTTCGCAAGGTTGGTCCGGGCTGGCGGTCAGAGGCCGGCTGCCTGCCCGGTCCGGTATTCGGCGGCGGCATAGACGCCAAGGATGCGTACCTCGGTGGTGAAGAACTCCAATTCCTCCAGCGCCAGGCTGAGCGGCAAATCCTCGGGGTGCCCCTCGACGTCGGCCATGAACATCGTGGCCGCAAACTCGTTGCCCACCATGTAGCTCTCCAGCCTTGTCATGTTCACGCCATTCGTGGCAAACCCGCCCAGCCCCTTGAAGAGTGCGGAGGGGACGTTCCGGACCCGGAACAGGAAGCTGGTCACAGCCGGTCCCGGCAACGCCTCCCGGGACGGCAGCTCTTTTTCCGGCGCCAGGACCACGAACCGCGTGGTGTTGGACGGATCATCCTCCACCCGCGAAGCCAGCACCTCCAGGCCGTAGATCCGGGCCGCGAGCGGGGGAGCGAGGGACAGCTTGGCTGGATCGTTCCACTCCCGCACTTCACGGGCGGAACCCGCGGTATCCCCGGCAATTACGGGCTTCAGGCCGGCACTGCGGATCAACTTGCGGCACTGACCCAGGGCGTGGATGTGGCTGTGGACCTCGGTGGCCCCCTCGATGGTGCTGCCGGGGATGCCCATCAGGTCGAAATGGATCGGAAGAAAGTATTCGCCCACTATCTGCAGCCGGGATTGGGGCAGCAGGATGTGGATGTCAGCCACCCGGCCGGCGATCGAGTTCTCGATCGGAATCATGGCCAGGTCGGCCTCGCCGCTGGATACCAGCTCTAAAGCGTCCTCGAAGCTGGCGCAGGGGACGCTCTCCAGCCCGGGAAACATCTGCGCGCAGGCAATATTTGAATTGGCGCCGGGCTCACCCTGGTACGCAATCTTCTGGACCATGGTCCGTATGGTTTCACGCCCAGCGTCCGCCTGCCTAAGTAAGTCGCGGCTGGCGCCGCTTAGGGACTCAAAACGGCTTGCCGCGAATCAGGTGGGGTTCAGATGCGTGGCGAAGTGGTCCTCGATCCGCTGCCAGGCTTCCGGGGCCGATTCCGGATCCGGGCCGATGCCCATGACCCGCATGAGCGGCCGCAGCACTCTCGGCCCGGTCTCCACATCGTTGAGGAAGGCGTGTCCGGCATGCGGGAATTCCTTCACGTCGTTCTCCACGCCCAGCCCGTCGAGCACGGCCGCGAGTTTTGCCGCTTCGCCGGGCAGGGTGCGGTCCCGGCCGCCGAAGTTGGCCACGATCGGGCAGGCGCCGGCGAGGGCCACCGCGGGGTCTTTCGGGCGGCGTCCATAGTTGACGGCGGCGGCGTCGAAGCCGTCATTGGCAAGCAGCAGGGCGAAGCCGCCGCCCATGCAGAAACCGATCACGCCGATCTTGCCCGTGGTCCGGCCGGACGCAAGCAGCCAGTCCCGGGCGGTGGCCAGATCGGTGAAGGCCCGGCCCTCGCCCGCGGACAGCGCGCGCATGGTGGCGACGAGGCAGCGGCGCGCCCCGCCGTCGCTGTACAGGTCAACGGCCAGTGTCAGGTAACCGGCCGCCGCCATCCGGTCGGCGTGGCGGACAGTGATGTCGTCCAGGCCGAAGGCTTCATGGACCATCAGGACGGCCGGGAAAGGCCCTTCGCCTGCCGGCGTCGCCAGGTAGCCGCGCAGCGCCGGCGAACCGCCGGCCGCGGCGCCGCCAGCCTGGCTGAGGTCAGTATTGCTGAGACCCCGGGTGGCGGGCTTGCCCTGTCCTGCGTGTGTCCGGTCCATGCTGGCCCCTCCGTCGGCTGTGGGGCCATTCTTGCATGGCCACAAAACCCCAAAACCGCGGCACGACAGAACGGGCACAAAAAAGCGGCGCCGGAGATCCCCCAAAGGAAAATCCGGCGCCGCGATCGCCCTAAGGGCTAGTCCTTCTTGAAGGCGTCCTTGACGTTTTCGCCGACCTTCTTCGCGTCGGCTACAACCTGGTCCCGCTGGCCCTCGGCTCGAAGCTGGTCGTTGTCAGTTGCGTTGCCAGCAGCTTCCTTGGCCTTGCCGCCGAGGTGCTCTGCTTCGTTCTGAATCTTGTCTCCGACACCCATGGTGTAGGCCACCTTTCGTTCCGGTTGAAAATACTGTCCGATCAGCCTAACACAAAGCATGCTTACTAATTCAAGGGGTTTCGCGGGATAATCCTCCAGAGCGTCGTCTGCGGCAGTTGCGGGGCGGTTTGTCAAAGGGTGAAGTTCCCCCGGTCCGCGGGCTAGGCTCGAGGTCATGGACCACAAGACCACTCTCACCCAGCACATCGATGCTCCGGCGGACTCGGTCTGGGCGGTGGTGTCGGACATTCCCGGATCTGCCGCGACCCTGTCCGGCGTCGATTCGATCCAGATGCTCACCGACGGGCCCTATGCCGTGGGCACCCGCTGGAAGGAAACGCGCACCATGATGGGGCGCTCGGAAACGGTGGAGATGTGGGTGTCCCAGTCCGAGGCGCCGTCGAACGGCCGGGGCGGCAGCACCACGGTGAAGGCCCATCAGGGCGGCGCCGACTACACCACCAGGTTCGCCCTGGCGGAGCGCAGCGGCGGAACCGACCTCACGCTGACCTTCGGCGCCGAAGTCATCAAACCGACCCGGTTCAGCAGGATCATGCTCACCGTGTTCGGTCCGCTCGGAATGCGCATCACCCGCAAGGCCCTTGCAAAAGACCTGGCTGACATCGCGGCCAAGGCCGAGTCCCTGTGATGGTCCGGCGGACTGCGGCGGACAAGACCCCGAAAGTCACCGCCCCCCGGCTCGCCCCGGTCCGGACCGGGGATCTGCGGGATGACCCTGCCCCGGAGTTCCGGCGAGGTGTTCGGAACGACGGCGTCCGGTACAGCCGCGCGTCGGCAGACGGTCTGGACCTGGGCGGTGCGGACTTTGCCGAGTGCGAGTTCACCGGGGTGTCGTTCAATGAGACGCAGCTGCGGGGTGCGACTTTTCGTGACTGCATCCTGACCGAGGCTTACGCCCCGGTGCTGATGGCGGCCCGGACCAGCCTGCGGGATGTCGAGATCGGCAACCCCCGCTGGGGATCGGCGGAGCTCTATGAAAGTGGCTGGCAGTCTGTCCGGATCGACGGCGGCAAACTCGACTACGTGAACCTTCGCGGATCCAAGCTCACGGACGTGCAGATCAGCGACTGCATCATTAGCGAGCTGGATCTGGGCTCCTGCACCGCCACGCGGGTCGCCTTGAAGAACTGCACGATCGGCACTCTTGATTTCACCGGAGCCAGGCTCAAGGACTTCGACCTCCGCGGCACCGACTTCCGCACAGTCAGCGGCCTGGGCAGCCTGGCCGGCCTCGTCGTCGACGATTACCAGCTCACCCTGCTCGCCCCGTTGCTCGCGGCCCATCTGGGCGTCGTCGTCGCGTAATCCGGTGGCATCCGGTTGACCCCCTTGCACCGCCGTGTAATCTTTATAGAACGAACGGTCGGTAAATTACTTTGCTGCCGGCCCCGCTTTCTTGGTGAAGGATGTTCTCATGGTCGAGGCTTTTCTTGTTGGCGGCGCCCGCACCCCCGTGGGCCGGTACGGCGGCGCCCTCTCCGCAGTCCGCCCCGATGACCTGGCCGCACTGGTGGTCCGCGCGGCTGTGGCCCGCGCCGGCGTCGATCCGGACACCATCGACGAGGTCATCCTCGGCAACGCCAACGGGGCCGGCGAAGAGAACCGCAACGTGGCCCGCATGGCCACCCTCCTTGCCGGGCTGCCCCTCCACATCTCCGGCATCACCGTGAACCGGCTTTGCGCCTCCGGGCTCAGCGCCATCATCATGGCCAGCCACATGATCAAGTCCGGCGCCGCGGACATCGTGATCGCCGGCGGCGTCGAATCCATGAGCCGCGCTCCCTGGGTCCAGGAAAAACCCCGGACCGCTTTCGCCAAGCCGGGCGAAATCTTTGACACTTCCATCGGCTGGCGTTTCGTGAACCCCCAGTTCACCAAGGGCGAGCTGTCCCGGGACGGGAAAATGACCTTCTCCATGCCCGAGACGGCGGAAGAGGTGGGACGGGTTGACGGCATCTCGCGGGAGGACGCCGACGCCTTCGCCGTCCGGTCCCACGAACGCGCCCTGGCCGCCATCGCCGCCGGCCGTTTCGCCGAGGAAATCGTCCCCGTGACCGTCAAGACCCGCAAGGGTGAGACCGTGGTGGACACCGATGAGGGTCCCCGCGCCGGCACCACCATGGACGTCCTCGCCGGGCTCCGGCCGGTAGTCAAGGGCGGCTCGATCGTCACCGCGGGCAACTCCTCCACCCTCAACGACGGCGCGTCCGCCATCATCGTTGCCTCGGAGGCCGCGATCCAGAAGCTTGGCCTCACAGCCCGCGCCCGCATCATCGATGGCGCCTCCGCCGGCTGCGAGCCCGAAATCATGGGCATCGGCCCGGTCCCGGCCACCCAGAAGGTGCTCGCCCGTTCCGGGCTCAGCGTCGAGGACCTCGGCGCCGTCGAACTCAACGAGGCGTTCGCGACCCAGTCCCTGGCCAGCATGCGCCGGCTTGGCCTGGACCCGGAGATCGTGAACCGCGACGGCGGCGCGATTTCCCTGGGCCACCCGCTGGGGTCGTCCGGTTCCCGGATCGCCATCACGCTGCTGGGCCGGATGGAACGCGAAAACGCGAAGATCGGCCTCGCCACCATGTGCATCGGCGTCGGCCAGGGCACGGCAATGCTGCTGGAGCGCGTCTAGTGGCGGCCCCGGCAGCAGCGCTCGAGACCGCTACCTTCAGCACGCTCCTGGTCGAAGAGCGCGAGGACCGGGTGGTGGTGCTGCTCAACCGCCCCGAGGTCCGCAACGCAATCGACCAGCAGATGGTGGACGAACTCCACACCGTCTGCGCCCATCTCGAGCGTCTCCCCAAGACCCTCATCATCGCCGGCGCTGACGGGGTATTCGCCTCCGGTGCCGACATCGGCCAGCTGCGCGAACGCCGCCGCGACGATGCCCTGCAGGGCATCAACTCCACCATTTTCGTCCGGATCGCCAAGCTGCCGATGCCCGTCATCGCGGCCCTCGACGGCTTCTGCCTCGGCGGCGGCGCCGAGCTGGCGTACGCCGCCGACTTCCGGATCGGCACACCGTCCGTCCGGATCGGCAATCCCGAAACCGGACTCGGCATCCTGGCCGCCGCCGGTGCCAGCTGGCGCCTCAAGGAACTCGTGGGGGAGCCCGTCGCCAAGGAAATGCTGCTCGCCGGTTCCGTGCTGCGCGCAGAACGTGCCCTCGCGGTCAATCTCATCACCGAAATCCATGAACCGTCCGATCTGATGGCCGCGGCCCACAGCCTCGCCGACCGGATCGCCACCCAGGATCCGCTGGCCGTCCGGATTACCAAATCCGTGTTCCACGCCCCGGCCGAGGCGCATCCCCTCATTGACCAGCTGGCACAGGGGATCCTCTTCGAGTCCCAGGCCAAGTTCGACCGTATGCAGGCTTTTCTGGATAAGAAATCAGCCAAAAAGTCAGCCAAGGAATCAGGGAAGCAGAAATAAACATGGGCAACTCCGTACTCCCCGCCAACCTCCTCGCATCCGTCGGAGTTCTCGGCGGCGGCCGCATGGGCGCAGGCATCGCCCACGCCTTCCTGATCAACGGAGCCAACGTGGTGGTGGTCGAGCGCGATGAGGCGTCGGCCGAGGCAGCCCGGGAGCGGGTTGAGTCCGCCGCCGCCAAGAGCATCGAGCGGGGCGCCGTGGACGGCAACCTGGACGAGATCGTTTCCCGGCTCGCGGTCACGGTGGACTATGACGACTTCGCCGGCCGGCAGTTGGTGGTCGAGGCCGTTCCGGAGGACTGGGACCTGAAGGTCACGGCGCTGCGCGGCATCGAGGAACGGCTCGCCGACAGTGCCTACCTTGCCTCCAACACGTCGTCGTTGTCCGTCAACGGGCTGGCCCGTGAACTGAAGCGGCCGCAGAACTTCCTGGGCCTGCACTTCTTCAACCCGGTGCCGGCGTCGACGCTCATCGAGGTGGTCCTCGGCGAGCAGACTTCCGACGCCCTGGCCCAGGCCGCCCGAGGCTGGGTCGAAGCGCTCGGCAAGACCGCCGTCGTGGTCAACGACGCACCTGGCTTCGCCTCCTCCCGGCTGGGCGTCGCGATCGCCCTCGAAGCGATGCGCATGGTGGAAGAGGGCGTGGCCACCGCCGAAGACATCGACAACGCCATGGTCCTGGGCTACAAGCACCCCACGGGCCCGCTCCGGACCACCGACATTGTGGGCCTGGACGTGCGCCTCGGCATCGCGGAATACCTGCAGTCCACGCTGGGCGATCGTTTCGCTCCGCCGCAGATCCTCCGCGACAAGGTTGCCCGCGGCGAACTGGGACGCAAGTCCGGCAAGGGCTTCTTCGACTGGACCAAGTGACCGGCCTTCGTTCGTGCCCCTAGGATGGTGCGGTGACCTCCCTGGACCGCCCCGCGATCGCCCCCATCACCCTGACCGGCAAATACGTCGTCCTCGAGCCGCTGAGCCAGGACCACCACGACGGCCTCGTCGAGGCGGCCCGCGACGGCGAGCTGTGGCACCTCTGGTACACCAGCGTGCCCGCCCCGCAGCAGATGGCCGCCGAGATTGAGCGGCGCCTGGCCCTGCAGGACAGCGGCGCCATGCTGCCCTTCACCACGCGGCTGCTCGACCCCGCCACGGGCGGGCCGGGCCGGGTGATCGGGATGACCACCTACATGAACATCGACGCCGCCACGCCCCGGGTGGAGATCGGCTCCACCTGGAACGCGGCGTCCGCACATGGCAGCGGCAGCAACCCGGACTCCAAGTTGCTGCTGCTGCGGCATGCCTTCGAGACGTTGGGCTGCCCCGCCGTCGAGTTCCGGACGCACTGGCTCAACCACCAGTCCCGTGAGGCAATCACCCGGCTGGGGGCCAAACAGGACGGCGTGCTCCGCAGTCACACGCGCAGCACTGACGGGGCGCTGCGCGACACCGTCGTGTATTCCATCCTGGAACACGAGTGGCCGATGGTCCGGAACGCCCTTGAATCAAGGCTGGCCAAGCGGCGCTAGGGTGCCGAGTAGGCCTTGGCCGCACTAAGGGATGCGAAGTACGCCTCGTAGCCCTTGGCGTTCGGGTGGAAGTTTTCCGGACTGGCCGGGGCCCAACGGTGGAGATTGATCCACGGGGCCGCAGAGTTGACACCGTGACCGGCGAAGGCGGCCCGGACATCGACGTACTCCGCCCCGGTGGCCCGGGCAGCGGCGGCGATGGAGCCGTTCAGGCCGTCAGCCAAGTGCGTGGCCTTGTAGATGAACCGGGACATCGAATCAGTCTGGCCGGGGGCGACCGGATCGTAGAGGTAGGGGTAGCCCGTCACCACAACGTTGGCGTTGGGCGCGGCAGCCTTCACGCGCTGGATCATCGCGGTCACGTCACCGGCCAGTTTGTGGCTGGAGATCTGGTCCTCCGCGTAGGCGCTGGCGGCCTCGCACAGTGGGTCCGCGGCGGGATTGACGATGGCAGCGCCGCAGGAGGCGAGGATTTCCGCAAACCGGAGATTGTTGCCGCCAGCAGTGATGGTGACGAGCCCGGTAGCCCTGTTCAGCCGCTTGAGCTGGGTGTCGACGACGTCCTGGGTCGTCTTGCCGCTGCAGGCGGCGTTGGCAACCAGCTTGACGGTTTTCGTGTGGGTAGCGAGTTCTGAATAGCTGTTCTCGCTGCGGTAGCAATCATCCAAGTACGGCCCCGCCCCCAGCCCGGCGGCGTAGGAGTCTCCGAGTGCAACGTACCTGGTCCTGTCCACAGCCTGCGCCGGCACAACCGCCACCCCGGCCGCCATGGCCAGGGTGGCGAGACCGGCCGCCAGAGCCGTCCGCCGGCGTCGAAGTTTCAGAGTTCCCATGGTGTTTCCCCTCAGTGGCACGCTGGTTTCAGCGCGCGTGCCGTGAAACGAGTCGCGAGGCGTGAACCCCAGATTCTGCCAATGGTCCCACTCTGTATAACGTTTGTGAATCCTGCCGCGGATCGCGCCGGTGCGTGTGCTTAGCTGTCTGGATGACGATTCCTGCAGCGCCCCTGGGCCAAGCCAAGGGGCAGGCGGTGCCCGGAACGATGGAGTGGGACGGGGCCGTCAACGCGTGGCACGTGGCCGGGGACGTGTTCCGCATGGGACGCCGGGAATGGCTCACCGAGGCCGGCTGGCGGCAGGTGCACCGCCGGGGTATCCGGACCGTCATCGACCTCCGCAACGAAGCCGAAATCCGGCGCCGGGAGACCGATCCGCCGGTGCGGGCGGCGGCCCTGGCCGGCTTCGACGTCGTGCAGGCCCCCACCGAAGACCCGGATAACCGCGAATTTCGCGAGCTCTGCGTGCCTTACCTGAACGACCCCGCCTGTTATGCCGACAACGCCAGGCTGTTCCCGCACCTGCTGGCCCGTGTCTTCAAAGCGGTGGCCGGCGCGGAGGGCGGCGTGGTGATCCATTGCTCCGCCGGGCGGGACCGGAGCGGCATGATCGCCGCCATGCTCCAGGACCTCGCCGGCGACAGCGACGAGGCCATTGTGAGCGGCTACCAGCGCTCCATGCGGGGCATCAACGAGCACCTCCGGCACGCTGCCGTCCCGCATCCCCACGAGCGTTTCCTGCCCGAGAACGTGCTGGTGCCCCTGCTGGAATCCCGGGGCAAGAGCCTGCTGCACTTCGTCCGGTCCCTCAACACAGCGGACTACCTGGTCCGCCACGGAGTGACGTCCGAGGAACTCGCGGCCATCCTGGGAAAGCTCGGCAGATAGGGTGCGCGCAGTTAGGGTAGGCCAGTGAAGACTCCGAAGTTCCAGCCGCTGGGGCGGGCCGCTGCGGCGCTCGCGATTGCGCTTGCCGGTACCCTGCCTGCCTTTGCGTTGACCGCAGTCCCGGCCATGGCCGAAGCCAACGCCCCGGCCCCGGCCCCTGCCGGCCCGGCGCCGTCGACGGTCTCGACGGCGGTCCCGGTGCCGGCGGCTAGCCCCAGTCCGGCCGCGCCGGACCCGGCGCCGTCGACGGTCTCGACGGCGGTCCCGGTGCCGGCGCCGTCTGACGCGCCTTTGGCCGGTTCTTCTGCGGTGCCGTCCGCGACCCCGATCAGCGATGCCGGGCTCGCCGAGGCCGTGCGGCGGGATCTGGGCATGACCCTTGCGGAATTCGACGCCGCCGGTGCCCTTGCCCGCCGGGCCGCCGACGCCGCGCCCTCCCTGCGGGTGCTACCCGGCTACGTGGGGATCAGCCTCTCCGGCGGCAAGATCGCGGTTGAAGGCAGCGGCCCCGGGCTCCGTGCCCGCGTGGCCGAACTGAACCAGTCCGGCCACGCCGACTTCGTGCTTGCCGCCCCTGCGGCCGCCGCCGTTGTCCCCTCGGCCGCGGAGTTGCTGGCCTCCAGCACCCAGCAACTGTTCGAGGCCTACGTCCGCGAGGTCGGGACCGCCGGGCTCCAGGCCGTCACCTACACCGACGGCCACTTCGTCATCCGCGCCGGCGGCACCAACACGGCGCAGTCCGGTCCCGCCTCCGGCGCCGTTCTGGATGCCGGATTGAATCTGCAGCCGGCGGGAGAGCCGGGCACGAAGATGTCCGCGGCCGAGTTCGTGGCCCGCTACGCCAACGTGACGCTGGAACAAGGATCGCGGGTCACCACCGAAGAGGACTTCTTTGGCGGCCAGGGCTACATCGTTGACGGACGCACGCTCTGTTCGGCCGGGTTCGGGGCCTTCAGCCCCGCGGGCGAGCCCGTGGTCCTGACCGCCGGGCACTGCGCCGGTGACGGCGCCGCGAAGCAGGCCGAGATCGAAAATCCGGCGGGAGCGCCAGCGGCCGGGGGCGCTGGTTCGGGCGCGGCCGCCGGGATCCTGGGCACATTCGGGTTCAGCCAGTTCGGTGGCTCCGGCAATTCAAGGGTTGCGTCGGACGGCACCAACGTCGGCACGGACATCACCGTCCTCCAAGGCATCAGGAGTGGCCTGGACCTCCAGCCCGCCGTCACCCGATGGGACAATCCTGCCGATCCGGGGCCGACGTCCGTGAAGATCGTGGGAACTGTGGCGCCCTTCCAGGGCCAGCCCGTGTGCCGTTCCGGCCGGACCACCGGGTGGAGGTGCGGCACGGTGGACTCGGTCGGCATCTGGGCCATCCCTGGGCCAAATTCACTGCCGCCGGACTATGACAACGATCTCCGGGCGATCCGGGGCTTCGACTCGACGTCCGTCACCTCCGGCGGCGGGGACTCCGGCGGGCCGTGGATCAGCGGGAACTTCGCTGTCGGGCTGCACACAGGGGCGGAAAGTACCGACGAGGGCGTGCAGACACGGGCCATCGCAACCACTCTCGAGGACGCCATGGGCCAGGTCCCCGGCGGTGTCCAGCTGCAACTGTTCCTGGCCAAGCCAACGCTCGCGGCGGCCTCCAACGCAACTGTCACAGCCGGTGAGCCGATTACCGGGCACATCGATGCCGGTCCGGCGTCTGTGGTGGCTCCGAATTCCAAGGTCCGCGTCACCGTCCTGAACCAGAAACCGGGCCAGACCTCCGGCCAGAAGGACGGCCAGCCCTTGGAAGTGCCGGTCGACGCGTCGGGAAACTGGCAGTTCCCCGCACCGTCGTCGGCAGGGACCTTCAAGTTCTCCGCTGAAACCGTGAACGGCAACAGCCGCTCCGGTGCAGTCGCCCTGTCCGTCGACGTCTCCCGCCTCGCGGCTCCGGCCATCACCTCACCGGTGGACGGCCAGCCGGACGGCCCCGGTCTCACCGCCATCGAAACCATCGAGGGCACGGGAGAAGCCGGAGGCACGGTGCGGCTCTCCGGCGACCTCACCGGGACCGGGCTCGTCGCCGCAGACGGCCGCTGGAGCATCAACGTGGCCGATCAGCCGGTCTTCGGAAAAATTTCGGTCATGGCCGTGCTCACGGCCCCCGGAGAAGTGGACAGCCCCGCGGTGACCCGCACCTACTCCGTCATTCCGCCGGCGCCGGCGGTGTCGAACCTCAGGGACGGCAGACACCTGCGCCAGGACGCCCTCCCAGCGACCATCTCCGGCATGGCGATTGATGGTGCCGACGTGGCCGTGGCGGTGGACGGCGTTGCTGTTGACTCCGTGCGGGCCGGTCCCGGTTCCACAGCGGCGAAGGCCGCGCTTGAGCCCGGGATCACGCAGACCTCGGCCGGCAGTGCCCGGTGGAGTGTCCCGTTCCCCGCGGAACTCGCCGCCGGAGCGCACACCGTGACCGTGACGCAAGCCATTGACGGTGTCGCATCGCTGCCGGCAGCCGTAGCATTCGTTGTCGATGCCGCGCCTGCGTCCGGGGGCACCCCGGCCGGCACGCCGGGATCCGGGAAACCGGGAGCCGGGACGCCGGCAACGCCCGGCCAGCCGGCAGTCCCGCAGCAGCCGGCCAACCCCGCCGGGGCTCCCGCCGGACCGGCCAAACCGGCGCAGGCTCCCGCCCCGCCGTCGGACACCTCCGTCAGCGTGGGCGGCACAGCACCGGACTACACAGCACCTGGCAACACGCCGGGCACCGCAGACCAGTTGGCGAGCACGGGCGCCGGCGGGCTTCTGCCCGTCGCCGGTCTCGGTGCCGGGGCCCTGCTGCTCGGCGCGGCCTTCATGGCGTTCGGCCGGCGCCGGGCGCTGCGGTAAGCAGGGGCTCCAAGCCCGGGCTCCCCGGAAACCTGCGGGGTCGCCGTACGGCTACGGCGACCCCGCGAGTTTTGGCCGAATACGCGCGGTCGGGACAGAACAGCCCGCCGCGGTTACTGGAAGTCGGCCAGCCAGAGATCCGGGCCGAAAACCTCGTATTGAATGTCCTTGGCTGGGACGCCCCCGGCAATCAAGGCGCTCCGGACCGATTTCAGGAACGGCAGGGGACCGCAGAGGTAGTACTCGGCGTCGTCGGGGAGTTCGACGTCGCTGACGTCCATGAAACCGGAGAACACGGACCCGGACGCCCCGCCGGTCTCGCCCGTCCCGCCGGCCTCCGCTGCCTCCGCGGGAGTCAGGAACCACGTCTTCAGGGTCCCGTCCGCGAGTTTCGCGAGATCCTCCGTGACCTGCGCGCGGAGCGGGAAGGTCGCCTCGCTCTCATCGGCATGCAGGAGCATCACCTGGCGTCGCGACCCGGACTGCACGAGGTGGGAGAGCATTCCGGCCATGGGCGTGATGCCGATTCCGGCGCTGGCCATGACCAGGGGCCGGTCCGTGTACTCCAGCACTACGTCGCCGAACGGTGCTGAGAGCACCACCTCGTCGCCCACCTGGACATCGTTGTGGAGCAGGGTGGACATCTCGCCGTCGGGAGTCGGAAGTCCGTGGACCCTCTTGACGGCGAATTGCCGGTGCTGGCCGTCGTCGGCCTTGGTCAGGCTGTATTGCCGGGGCTGCTGTACGCCGTCGGGCATGGTCATCTTGAGAGTCACGTACTGCCCGGGCAGGGACGGTTTGACGTCCCGCTCGTCGGTCCGTTCGACGACGAACGAGACGACGTCGGCGGTCTCCTGGATCCGCTGCACCACCCGCCACGTCCGCCAAATGGTCTCGGGGGAAAGGTGCACTGCGTTGTACAGCCCGCGCTCCTTGTTGATGAGCAGGTTCGCCATGAGCCAGTAGACCTCGTCCCAGGCCGCGGCGACCTCGGGCGTGACCGCATCCCCCAGAACATCCACGATCGCCCACATGAGGTGGTCGTGGACAATCTGGTACTGGTCCGGGCTCAGCCCCAGCGAGACGTGTTTGTGGGCCACCCGGGAGAGCAGATGGTCCGGCACCTGGTCCGGTTTCTCCACGAGCATGCCGGCGAATGCCGCGATGGATCCTGCGAGTGCCTGCTGCTGCCGGCCGTCAGCCTGGTTCCCCCGGTTGAACAGCCCGTCCAGGAGATCCGGCTGCGCCTCGAACATATGTTTGTAGAAGCGCTTGGCGATCTCCTCGATGTGCTCGCCGACCACGGGAAGCGTTGCCTGGATGACGGGAAGTGAGGTGTCTGAGAGCATGGTGCATCCCTTCCGGTGAGACCGGTGATACCCAGCGGTGCCGGGCGACTCAGCACTTCCACGCTAACAGCCGGGGCAGCGGGCCTTCCGGGTCCATCGGCCCTACATCGCCGGCGGAGTCCGGTGTAGCCGGGTGCTCAGCCCCGGGTGCTCAGCCTCCAAGGCCCCGGCTCGCCGGAACGCTGCGGGGTCGCCGGAAAGATACGGCGACCCCGCAGCGTTCCGGCGACCTCGAGGGGCGGGGCGGTACTCAGCCCTTGCGGTCCAGCAGCAGGTTGGTAATCCGCAGCGTGCAGATCCGCTGGCCGGCCTCGTTCGTGATCAGCACCTCGTGGGTGGTCAGGGTGCCGCCCAGATGGATGGGGGTTGCCGTGATCGTGATCAGTCCCTCGCGGGCCGACTTGTGGTGCGTGGCCGAGACGTCGACGCCCACCGCCGTCTTGCCCAGGGTGCTGGCGTGGATGACGGCGGCCCAGGATCCCACGGCCTCGCCCACGGCCAGTGAGGCGCCGCCGTGCAGGAGCCCGAACGACTGCCGGTTGCCCTCCACCGGCATGGTCGCCACCACGCGGTCCACGGACTCCTCGACGATCTTCACGCCCATCTTCTCGTCGAGTTCCCCAAGGGTGATCTTCCACAAGTCGGTGCTGCCGGTCTCGGGCGTCATAGCGTCTCCTTTGTTGCCGACCGGCCGGGGCCGGGACGGTCGGTGCCGCCGCGGCTAGTGTGCGGCAGGCCTCATTCATGTACTGTAGATCATATTACCGAACGGACGGTCAGTAATGTTCCGGCCGTGTTGATCTTGCTCCCCCGTTGGAAGGACCCGTCAACGATGACCACCACAGCCGCACCCACAGTAGACACTGTCGAGATCGTTCCCAGTTTCATCCGGGGTTCCTGGTGGACTCCCGACGCCACCTCCGCCGCCGGCGCGGCGCCGGTACTGGACGCCAGCACCGGCGAACTCCTGGCGAAGGTGAGCACCGCGGGGCTCGACCTCGCCGCCGTCGTGGATTATGGCCGCACCACGGGCCAGGCGGAACTTGGCACGCTGACCTTCCACCAGCGCGCGCTCAAGCTCAAGGAGCTGGCGCAGTACCTCAACGGCCGCCGCGAGGAGTTCTACGCGCTCTCGGCGCAGACCGGCGCCACCAAGATCGACTCCATGATCGACATCGACGGCGGCATCGGCGTCCTGTTCACCTTTGGGTCCAAGGGCCGCCGCGAGCTGCCCAACTCCCAGGTGGTGGTGGATGGCCCCATGGAAGTGCTGTCCCGCGACGGTTCGTTCGCCGGCGAGCACATCTACACCCGCATTCCCGGCGTCGCCGTGCAGATTAACGCCTTCAACTTCCCGGTCTGGGGCATGCTGGAGAAGCTTGCCCCGGCCTTCCTCGCCGGCGTCCCCACCATCGTCAAGCCCGCCACCCCCACCGGGTACGTGGCCGCGGCCGTGGTCAAGGCGATCGACGAATCCGGCATCCTGCCCACCGGCTCGTTGCAGCTGATTTCCGGCTCCGTCCGCACCCTGCTGGACCACCTGGACTACCGCGACCTCGTGGCCTTCACCGGCTCCGCCTCGACCGCCAACACGCTCAAGTCCCACCCCAATGTGGTCAAGGGCGGGGTCCGCTTCACCTCCGAGACCGACTCGCTCAACGCCGCGATCCTGGGCCCGGACGCCGTCAAGGGCACACCTGAATTCGACGCCTTCATCAAGTCCCTCGTCACCGAGATGACCGCCAAGGCGGGCCAGAAATGCACCTCGATCCGCCGCGCAATCGTGCCGCAGGACCTCGTCGCCGACGTCACCGCGGCCGTGGGGGACCGCATCCGCGAACGCGTGGTGCTCGGTGATCCCCGCGCCGAGGGCGTCACCATGGGCGCCCTGGCCTCCCTCGAGCAGCTCGCCGACGTGCGCGCCGCCGTCCAGTCCATGCTCGACGCCGGCGGGGAGCTCGCCTACGGCACGCTCGATGCGCCCAAGGTCACCAGCGCGGACGGCAGCATCGGCGTCGTTGACGGCGGCGCCTTCATGTCCCCGGTCCTGCTGAGCTGGGCCAACCCGGAGGCCGAGGAGGTCCACTCGCTCGAGGCCTTCGGCCCGGTGTCCTCGGTGATCGGCTACACCGATCTGGCCGACGCCGTCCGCCTCGCCGCCCGCGGCGGCGGCTCTCTCGTCGCCTCGGTCTGCACGAACGATCCCGCCGTGGCCCAGCAGCTGGTCACCGGTATCGCGGCCCATCACGGCCGTGTGCTCATGCTCAACCGCGAGGACGCCCGCAGCTCCACCGGCCACGGCTCCCCGGTCCCGCACCTGGTCCACGGCGGTCCCGGCCGCGCCGGCGGCGGCGAAGAGCTCGGCGGCATCCGCTCGGTGATGCACCACATGCAGCGCACCGCCATCCAGGGCTCGCCGAACATGCTCACCGCGGTCACCGGGGTGTGGCACACCGGCGCCGACCGCAACTTCACGCTCGAGACCGAGGGCCAGCACCCGTTCCGGAAATCCCTGGCCACGCTGCACATCGGCGACGCCATCCGCTCGGAGCTGCGTGAGGTCTCGCTGGAGGAAATCACCAAGTTCGCGAACTCCACCGGCGACACCTTCTACGCCCACACCAACCAGGAAGCCGCCGCGGCCAACCCCTTCTTCCCGGGCATCGTGGCGCACGGCTACCTCCTGCTCAGCTGGGCCGCCGGCCTGTTCGTGGAGCCCGCACCGGGCCCGGTCCTGGCCAACTACGGGCTGGAGAGCCTGCGGTTCATCACCCCCGTGGCTGCGGGTGATTCCATCCGGGTGACCCTGACGGCCAAGAAGATCACCCCGCGCGAGACCGACGAATACGGCGAGGTGGCCTGGGACGCCGTCTTGACCAACCAGAACGACGAAATCGTGGCGACCTACGACGTCCTGACCCTCGTCGAAAAGTAGCCCGTCCGACGCTCCCTCACGTTGCGCTATCACTTGTGGCTGCCAAAAGGTCGGCAAAGTCAACTGGTCGGTGCAACGCGGGTGTTTAGGCTGCTGTTTGCAGCAGCTGGTTCAGCCGGTTGGCTGGGGTCTGCAGGTTGAGGGTGGGACGGGGCCGGCGGTTGAGTTTCGCTGCGACCTGGCGGAGGTCTTCGGGGGTGTGGACGGAGAGGTCCGAGCCTTTCTCGAACCAGAATCTCAGCAGCCGGTTGGTGTTCTCGTTGGTGCCGCGCTGCCAGGGCGAGTGCGGGTCGCAGAAGTAGAGCGTGGTGTCCAGGGCGGTCTGGATCCGGTCATACTCGGCGAGTTCGGTTCCGCGGTCCCAGGTGATCGAGCGTCGCAGGTGATCCGGGAGGTGGCCCATCTCCCGGATCATCGCGGCAGCGACGGTGTCGGCGGTGTGGTCCCCGGGGAGGTGGAGGAGGATCGTGAACCGGGTCGAGCGTTCCACGAGGGTGCCGATCGCGGTCCCGTTAGAGCCGATGATCAGGTCTCCCTCCCAATGCCCGGGCACGGCCCGGTCCTGGACTTCGGCCGGGCGTTCGCTGATCTTGAAGGCCTCCTTGTAGGGGCTGTTCTTGTGCCGGTCCGCGGCATGCGGGACGCGCTGCTTCCGTTTCAGGCTGAGCTTTTCCGCCAGGTCCGCCCGCAGACTTCCGCGGGTTTGGACGTACAGCGCCTGGTAGATCGTTTCGTGGCTCACCTGCATAGTCTGATCGTCGGCGAAGTAGAAGGCCAACATCTCCGAGATCAGTTTCGGGCTCCACCCGTCATCCATCCATACCCCGATCAGCCGGCACAACGCCTCGTCCTGGACCAGTTTCAGCGGTTTGGGCCGGCGCCTGGCCTGGTGGGCCCTCGTGTGGGCGACCGAGGCGTAATACACCCCGTCGTCGCCGGTGTTGCGGTTGACCTCACGCCAGACCACGGATCTGTCCCGGCCGATCAGCTCGGCGATCTTGGCGTAACTGAGCCCGCTGCGCTGGCCCATCTGGATCATCCCCCGCTCAGCCAGGTCCAGCGCCCGGCCCGGGCCCCCGGGCGAGGGCGCCGGATCCGCCAGGCCCCCGACTGGCCCCATGTCCATAGTCATCATCCGGCCAGACTGGGCCCACCAGTTCCTCCCGGTCCCATGCGTGGCCCCGACACACCGGGCGGCAGCAAGAATCGACCTCCCCGAGCACACCAGATCAAAGAACTCAGTGCGCGCTTCCAGGGAAAATACATTGACCATCAAACGCTCCATCAATGAGAGCGTTGCTACGACCATAAGAATTTGCCGTCGCAAAAGGCCGAAATGGCCGCCACAAGTGATAGGGCAACCAGGGAGCGTCAGCTGTCCGCGGGGCAATTAGCAGGCTCTTTCCACCACGCTCCGGCGTAAAATCTTGCTCGTAGGAGGTGGCGAAATGACCCTAGTACTCAATAAAGCCACAACAGTCCTGCCAGTTGATGATGCAGCGCGTGCCCGGCATTTCTACGCGGACACTTTGGGGCTCCCGCACCGCGGCGTGGCAGATGACGGAAGCGAATTGTTCGGCTCAGAAGGCGGCCCAATGCTGCAGCTGATGCCAGTCAAGGATGGAAAGCACTCAGAGCACACCACCCTGAGCTTCGAAGTCAACGAGATCGAGCGCACCGTCCAGGAAATGGAAGCCAAGGGCGTCATGTTCCAGGACTACGATCGCCCGGATCTCAAGACCGAGAACCACATTTGTACAACAGATTCAGAGAAATGCGCCTGGTTCATGGACTCCGAGCACAATATTCTGTGCGTCCACGAGAACATCACCACGGCAGCTGATTACCAGCTCTAAACGGCGGGCAACGGCGAGTTTTCGGGCGCTCCGGCTCAGCGGGGCGCCCTTTCTGTTGCCTGCGGTCATCCAGGGCGCCTCGCCAGTGGCTCGCAGGCTGGTCAGCGGCCGTTGTACTCGTCGTCGGTGATGTGCTCGCCCCACGTGGTGGTGGTCGCTGGGTCCTCGCCGTTCTGGAGCATGGCGATATGTTCCATGAAGCAGCCAGGTGCAGCTGCGTGCCAGTGCTCCTCGCCGGGCGGCGTGTAGAGCGTCTCGCCGGGGTGGACCTCGATGATCTTGCCGTCCCGGGTCCCGAAGCGGCCCACGCCCTGGGTGACGCGGAGGTACTGGCCGTGTTCGTGGGAGTGCCAGGCGGTGCGGGCTCCGGGCGCGAATCGGACGGTCGCGACCACCATCGTCTGATCCGGCTCGTGCGGGAGCGCGATCGGATCGAGCCAGACATCGCCGGCGAACCGGGCCGGCGGGTTCTTCGAAGTGGGGACAGTGGGTTCGATGTTCATGGTGATCCTTACTTGCTCTCGGTGAAGAGTTGCTTGGCGACGCCCATGGCGGCCATGCCCTTGGGCCAGCCGGCGTAGAGCGTGACGTGGGTGATGGCTTCGATGAGTTCTTCCTGCGTGAGGCCGTTCTCAATGGCGCGGCCAAGGTGGAAGCCGAGCTGTTCGGTGTTGCCGCCGGCCGTGAGTATGGCGACGGTGATGAGGCTGCGGTCCCGGGCCGGAAGCTCCGGGCGGTTCCAGACGTCCGCGAAGAGGATGTCGTCGGTGAGCTCGGCGAGCTTCGGGGCGAAGTCTCCGAACATGTTCCGGCCTCCGCCGACCTGCTTGGGTTGGTCAGTCATGATGTTCCTTCTTTCAGTGTTGTGGCGGTTGGCAGGTGTGGATGTCATTCGTCGTCGTCGGATGGTCAGTCGAAGATTTCGACGCCGGTGAGGCGTTGTTCTTCGACATCGAGCCTGGTCTGAAGTCGCCGGGCGACGGTGTCATCGACCGTGCCGGCGAGGCGTAGTCCTAGGAGTGCCTCCCGTTTCCTCTCGAGTAGGGCTTGGCGGAGCGTTGTTTCCTCCCGGCGCGATTGCGTAATCGCCGCCGGATCGGAACCGGTTTTCAGCGCTTGTGTGACCGACAGGTGGGACCGACACTCGTCCGCGACTCGGCCGCGGACTTCTGCGCTGGTCCCGAGTTCCTGGGCGAGTTCGTCCACGGCGGAGACGGCGGCGGAAGCGATGGCCAGTTCGGCCAGTCGGAGTTCTTCCTCCTCAGGTTCATCGGGAAGCTTGGCCCAGCGGACTACCGCGGGAAGTAGTGGGCCTTGGACGAGCATGGTCAGCACAATGACGCCGGCGCTGATGAAGATGATGTCCTCGCGTCCGGGGAGCGGCGTGCCGTCATCGAGTGTTAGGGGCACGGACAATGCGATCGCGAGGGACACTGCTCCGCGGAAGCCGGCAATGGAGCTGACGATTCGTGCGCGGTAGGTCATGCGGCGGTGGCGTTGCGAGGGGCGTCTGTCCAGAATTCGGATGATGGCGACGCTCACGGTTTGGAACACGAACCGGATGATGATGAGCACCAGCCAAACGGCAACTGTGGTCACCAAAAGCCGGCCCACGTCAGCGGGATCGATCTCGTGCACCGCGGCCTGCACCTGAAGGCCGATGAGAACAAACAAGGCGCCGTTCAAAAGGTAGGAACCGAGAGGCCAGGCGGACTCGGTCTGGCGACGCGATGCTGCCGTGCTGATCCGGTTCGAGGTGAAGGAGATGATCAACCCGGCGGCAACAACGGCCAGCACACCCGAGGCTCCAAAGGCTTCGGCGAGCAGGAAGGCAGCGAACGGGGTAATCAACAGTGCGATGTTGATGATCAGCGGATCGCGTACCCGGACCAGAAGCAGGTAGGCTGCGGCTGCCACCAGAATGCCGGCGGCCGCGCCCCCGACATAGGAGAGCGCGAACATGCCTGTGATGTCGAGGGGCGTATAGCTCCCGCCAAGTGTCGCGCCCACTGCGATGGCGTACAGCACCAAGGCAGTGCCGTCATTCGTCAGGCTCTCGGCCTTAAGCAGCATGAAGTTCCGGCGCGGCAGCATCCGGCCCAGAGCCGCGACAGCCGTCGCGTCCGGAGGAGCCAGAGCCGCCCCGAGGATGAGTGCGGCATTCCAGGGAAGACCGAGGAGATGTGCCACGCCCGCCACGGCGAGAGCCGTGGCAACCACAAGCAGCGTGCTGAGCAAGACGATGCCGCGCAGGTCCCGCCGGATCGATCGGAGTGAGGTTGTCAGGCTCTCCCAGAACAGCATGACCGGCAGGAAGATCAGCAGCACCGTCTCCGGTGGAAGCTCGATCTGTCGCAGTTGCGGGACGAAGCCAAGGACAAGGCCGAAGACCAGCAGCAGCAAGGGTGCGGCGACACGGAGCCGGGGAGCCAGGATTGCGCCCGCGAGGACGGTCACGCCCAGGAGTACGACCGTTTCCAGGCCTTCCATGGCATCTCCTTTCGATCTGTATGTTCTATTGCTGTTTCGGACGGGTGGGCTGCCGATGGCGGGGCTGCTACCAGGTTGATGCGACCGTGCGTGCTATGACCCAGCCGTCGCCGCGGGGCTCGAACCAGGAACGCAGCGTCAGGCGCCACGTGGACCTGGATCCCCAGATCGTGGCGTCGGTGCGCGTGCGTGCAGTCAAGCGTGGCGCGGTCCCCTCCGCGTTGAGGGTGGCCTCGACTGTTTCCATCCGGTGGTACTGCATCTGGCCGGATTCGATGGCGTCCAACCATTCCGCCTTGGACTGCACGTATCCGGTCATGTGCGTGAGCGTGAAATCGTCGGCGAGGATGCTGTCCAGCTCCGCCAGGTCCCCGGCGACCATCGCCTGGCACAGAGCTTCATGCAGGGCCTCTACTGCCGCGGCGGTCACGGGGTCTTCCGACGCCGTGACTGCGCTGTGAGTTCGTGGGCTCCGTAGCTGTTGTCCTCGGGGTTGACGGTAACGCCGGGTGCGACGAGCTGGTCGATGCGGTCCAGCACGTCGGCAGACAGAGTGGTGTCGGCGGCGGGCAGGTAGGACTCGAGCTGTTCCATGGTGCGCGGTCCCACGATGGCGGCCGTGACGCCGGGGTGGTTGATCACGAAGGCGATGGCCAGTTCGATGAGTGTCAGCCCGGCCTGTTCGGCCAGCTGGGCGAGTTCTTCGACGATGTCGAGCTTGCGCTGGTTGGCCGTGCTCGTCATGTCGAACCGGGCGCTCGGGCGGGCACTCGAGGTAGGGGCGGACGCTGAGTCTTTGCGCCAGCGCCCGGAGAGCCAGCCGCCGCTGAGCGGACTGTAGGTGAGGGTGCCCATGCCGTGGCGCTGCACCGTGGGAAGGATGTCTTCCTCGATGCCGCGCACGAGGATCGAGTACGGCGGCTGCTCGGTGACGAACCGCTCCAGGTTGCGTTCCCGGGATGCCCACTGGGCTTCCACGATCTGGGATCCGGAATACGACGAGGACCCGATGTAACGTACCTTGCCCTGGCGGACGAGGTCGGTGAGGGCGCCGAGGGTCTCCTCCACGTCGGTGTCCGGGCTGGGCCGGTGCACCTGGTAGAGGTCGAGGTAATCGGTGTTCAACCGGCGAAGGGAGTCTTCCACCGCCCGCATGATCCAGCGGCGGGATCCACCCCGCTGGTTCGGGTCTTCGCTCATGGGCATGAAGAACTTCGTGGCGAGGAACACGTCCTCACGCCGGCCCTCCAGGGCCTGTCCGACGATTTCCTCGGATGCCCCGCCGGAGTAGACATCGGCGGTGTCGATGAAGTTGACGCCCGCGTCCAGGGCGCGGTGGATGATCCGAATGGAGTCCGCGGTGTCGTTGTTGCCCCAGGGGCCGAACATCATCGCGCCGAGGCATAGGGGACTGACCTGCACGCCTGTGCGGCCAAGGGGGCGGTATTTCATGGTGGTTCCTTCTCTCTGTCTCAGGCTTCGGGGATGACCATGGCGAAGCGCTCTTCGCGGGCCTCGTCGGGATCCGGTCCGTTGCGCACGCCGGTGTCGAGTGCGTCGAGGGCGGCGAGTTCGTCGGCGCCGAGTTCGAAGTCGAAGACGTCGAAGTTCTCGGCGATGCGTGCCGGGTTGGTCGACTTCGGGATGGCTGAGCGGCCCTGCTGCAGGTGCCAACGGATCATGACCTGTGCAGGGCTCTTCCCGTGTGTTTGTCCGATGCCGGTGATCGTCGGGTCTTCCATCACGCTCCGGCGGTCCTCGCCCCATCCGGGGTAAAAGGTGATGCCGCCGATCGGCGACCACGCCTGGGTAAGGATGCCGTGTTCGGCGTCGGCCGCCTGGACGTCCGGCTGGGTGAAGTACGGGTGCAGCTCGACCTGGTTCACCGCCGGGACGACGTCGGTGCTCGCCAGCAGCTGCTCCAGGTGGTGCGGCATGAAGTTGCTGACGCCGATCGCCCGCACCTTGCCGTCGGCAAGCAGGGTCTCCAGGGCCCGGTACGCGCCGACGGTCTTGTCGAACCGGTCGGGGGCGGGCTGATGCAGGATGAGCAGGTCCACGTAGTCGACGTCGAGCTTGGCCGTCGCTTTATCCCAGGCGTGCAGGGTCTGGTCGTAGCCGTAGTCGCTGACCCAGACCTTGGTCTCGATGAACACGTCGGAACGGTCCAGGCCCGAGTTGCGGATGCCTTCGCCGACCTCCCGCTCGTTGCCGTACGCCGCGGCGGTATCGATATGCCGGTAGCCGGCGGCAAGCGCGGCTTCGACGGCCGCCGTGGTCCGCTCGGGGGCGCTTTGGAAGACGCCGAGACCGAGGGCGGGCATCGTGATGCCGTTGTTGAGAGTAAGTTTCATGTCCATGCCTTTCACCGTATTCAGAGGTGCGCAGTTGTGGGAGGGCACATGAGTACCCCCTTTTTAGCGGCTGGGCGGTTCAAAGGTTCAGCGCAAAGGGGCAGGCCCCGCGAGAGGCACTGCCCCTGGCAACGCGTGTTTGCCGGCGCAGCTGAACTTATTGGTCGCGGTCGATCGCGGCGTCGAGACCTGCCGAGAGCGGTGCGCCGACGAGGTCGAGGGCGGCCAGGGCTTCGTCGATTTGCCGGAGGTCGTGTGCGGTGAGTTCGAGGTCGGCGGCTGGAAGGTTATCGTCCAGGTGCGCGATGCGGGTGCCGCCGGGGATCGGCACGACCCATGGCTTCTGGGCCAGCAGCCAGGCGAGTGCGATCTGCGCCGGCGATGCGCCCTTTTCGGCGCCGAAGTCCTTGAGGAAGTCGACGAGGGCGAAGTTCGCCTCGAGGGCCTCGGGGGTGAAGCGCGGGAAGTCGGCGCGGAGGTCATCCGGGTTGTCGAACCGCATGTCCCGGGTGATGCCCCCGGTGAGGAATCCCTGTCCAAGCGGACCCCACGCGACCAGCCCGATACCCAGCTCCTCGCAGACCCCGAACTTCTTGGTTTCCGGCTCTCGCATCCACAGAGAGTAGTGGTCCTGAATGACGGCGATGGGCTGGACGGCGTGGGCGCGGCGGATGCTTGTTTCGCTCGCCTCCGACAAGCCGAAGTGACGTACCTTGCCCTCGGCAATGAGTTCCTTGACGGCGCCCGCGACGTCCTCCATCGGGACGTTGGGGTCAACCCGGTGCTGGTAAAGAACGTCGATGTGGTCGGTGCGCAGCCGGCGCAGTGAGGCGTCGACCACGTCCCGGATGTGCCCGGGCCGGCTGTTGAGTCCGACCGTTTCGCCATTGCCGTTGATGTCGAACCCGAACTTGGTGGCGACCAGAACGTCGTCGCGGATGGGCTGCAGCGCTTCGCCGACGAGTTCCTCGTTGACGTAGGGGCCGTATCCCTCGGCGGTATCGAAGAGGGTGACGCCGCGGTCGGCGGCGGACCGGATGACGGCAAGTGCTTCCGTCCGGTCGGTGGCGGGGCCGAGGCCGAAGCTCAGGCCCATGCAGCCGAGGCCGAGGGCCGAGGTCTCGAGGCCGTCGCCGAGTTTGCGTGTGTCCATGGGGATTTCCTTAGGTTTTGTCGGGAACGCAGTTGGGTCTAACCGCAACGCGCCGGTCGAAGGGGGCTTCCTGCAGGAAGGCCGATAAGCGGATACTCTCTATCCGCATAGATCCATGGTAGCCCGATAACCGGATAGTGTCTATCCACTTGTTAGGATGGTGGCATGACTGAACCGGCTTTGCGTAAGGACGCCGAACTGAACCGGCAGCGGCTCATGGCCGCAGGACGCGAGGTGTTCGCCCGGCGCGGCCTGGACGCCACGCTGAACGACGTCGCCCACCATGCGGGTGTGGGGGTCGGCACTGCGTACCGGCGCTTCGCCAACAAGGAAGAACTGATTGACGCGATTCTCGAACAGCAGGTCGGTGAGATCGAACGCATCCTGCGCGCCGCCCTGGCCGAGCCCGATGCGTGGAAGGGCCTGGTGATGTATCTCGAGGGTCTTCTGGCCATGCAGGCTAAGGACCGTGGAATAGCGCAGATCCAGTCCGGCAGGCGCGGTCGGCGGGAGAAGTACGACTGGCAGCGCGACCGGCTCGCCCCGCTGGTCAATGAGCTCGCCGACCGTGGGCGGGCGCAGGGTGTCCTTCGCCCCGACGCGACCGGCACCGACCTGATTTTCCTGCAGATCGCATTGACCGCCATCTCCGAAACTGTTGCTGACAGGACCGAGCCGGGAATCCTGCCAGACGTTGGACAGCTGTATCGACGCTACCTGTGGATCGCGCTCGATGGCCTCCGGGCCCGACCGGAAGGCGTTTCACCGCTTCCCGTGGGCCCGCTGACCACCGAGGAAACCCATACCCTGCTCGGCCCCCCGCAGCCGGGCGCTGACACCCGGTAGCGTCGGCAACGCGTAAACACCCGCCACCAAACGTGGGCCGTTCATCTCCAGGGTGTCCGGCGTTCAGCGGCAGCCCTGCGAACCCAGAGAACGCCAGTGTCCACCAGTTCAGCGGTAGCCTCGACCGCCCTGACTACTCAGGTGTCCAACAGTCTCACCGCGCGGGTTCTGCCTCCCGTGCGGGCACGGCCGCTCGCTGATTTCTGGTCCGCCGTGCCGTGAGGTCTGCGGGCAGGATGAGGGCCGCGGTGACAGCCAGGGCAAGGAGCAGCAGGGCACTGCCTGTCGTGAGGGCAGCGCTGACCTGCGCGGCCAGGTGAGCCGCGGCAGAACCGGCGGCGGGGACGGTGGCTGCGGCCGCGACCGCGATGCCCAGCCCGAGGCAGGTGCCCACCTGGTGGAAGGTGTTCAGCAGGCCCGATGCCGCGCCGGCGTCGGCCGCGGGCGCACCAACGATGCCGAACGACGTAAGGGGCGCAAAAGCCAAGCCCTGTCCGGCTCCGATAAGGACCATCGGGAAAGCGACGCCCGTCAGGTAGGAGGAGTCGACGCCGACCCGGCTGAGCCAGAACATCCCGGCCAGGGTGACCAGGATGCCGGCCACGAGGGGAAATGAACCCGGCATCCGGTTCAGGAGCCGCGGGATGCTCATCGCGACGGCGAAGTTGACGGCCGTCATGGGCAGGAATCCCAGGCCGGCCTGCAGGGGGTCGAAGCCGAGTACCTCCTGCAGGAACTGGGTGGTGAAGAAAAAGAATGCAATCATCGCGCCCAGGTACAGGAAGCGTGCAACATAGGCGCCGGTGCGGCGGCGGCTGGCGAACAGCCGCAGCGGCATGATCGGCTGGGCGGCCCTGCGTTCGATCAGTACGAACACGATGAGCAGTCCGACGCCGGTGGTGACGGCCGTGACAGTGGCCGGGGAGGTCCAGCCCGCGTCGGCGGTGTTGATGATGCCGAACACGAGAGCGCCGACACCCAGGGTCGCGCTGAGCGCCCCGAACATGTCGAAGCGGCCGCTCGCCCGACCGGTTTCCGGGAGGAACCGCGGAGCGAGCGCGATCATGGCCGCGCCAATGGGTACGTTGACGAAGAACCCGGCACGCCATGAGATCCAATGAGCCAACGCCCCGCCGATGACCAGGCCCAGGCTGGCACCAATCCCTGCGGTCGCGCCGTACAACGCCACGGCCCGGGTGCGCCCACGGCCTTCCGGGAAGCTCGCCGTGAGCAGGGACAGCGAGGCGGGCGCGACGATCGCCGCCCCGATACCCTGGATCGCCCGGCCGGCGATCGCCCACCAGCCCGCCGGGGCCAGGCCGATCAGCAGCGACGCGATCGAGAACACCACCAGCCCGAACACAAAGACGCGCCGCCGGCCGAGCAGGTCTCCTGCCCGGGCGCCGAGGAGCAGCAGGCCGCCGAAGACCAGGGTGTACGCGTCCTGGACCCACGAGAGCTCACCCGTGCTCAGCTGCAGATCCGCCTGCAGGCTCGGCAGGGCCGTGAAGATGACCGAGTTATCGAGCAAGATCATGAAGTAGCTGACGAGGACGATCGCCAGGATCGCTGCCGGGTGGGCAGCAGGTGCGGGTTCAGGTTTCATGCTTTCAATGCAACCCTGATCCCTTAATGGCGGGGAGTCACGGTCGTTCCGGGTAATGCCAGTGCCTCCCTCGTCGCATCGGCCGCGGGTAGCGTGGAGGCCATGACACACAGTGACGACGTGCGGAAGTTCCTGACCTCCCGCCGTGCCAGGATCACGCCGGACGAGGCAGGCCTCCCGGTCTACGGCGGCAACCGCCGCGTTACCGGGCTGCGCCGCGAGGAAGTCGCGATGCTCGCCGGGATGAGCATCGATTACTATATCCGCCTTGAGCGCGGGAACCTCTCCGGCGCCTCGGACAGCGTCCTTGAAGCCCTCTGCCGTGCGCTGAAGCTTGACGACGCCGAGACGGCCCACCTTTTTGACCTGGCCCGCGCGGCCACGGCCGCTCCCCGGGTGCGGCGCAAGCGCAGCCCGCAGACGGTGCGGCCGAGCGTGCAACGCGTCATTGATGCGATCACGACGGCGCCGGCCTGGGTCCGCAACGACCGCGGGGATGTCCTCGCCGCCAACGAGCTCGGCCGTGCGCTCTACCTGGACTTGATGGCCGAAGCAACCACTCCGCCGAACAGTGCACGGTTCACCTTCCTGAACCCGAAAGCGCGGGAGTTCTTCGCCGACTGGGAACGCAGCGCGGACGACATCGTCGCGGTCCTGCGCTCCACTGCCGGGAAAAACCCCTACGACAGGGACCTCACGGACCTGATCGGAGAGCTTTCGACCCGCAGCGAGGAGTTCCGCACCCGGTGGGCCCGGCACGACGTGAAGTACCACCGCACCGGCCGCAAACGGCTCCACCACCCGATCGTGGGGGACCTGGACCTGAGCTTCGAAGCACTGGAACTGCCCGCGGACCCGGGACTGCGCATCAACGTTTACACCGCAGATCCCGGGACACCCTCCGAGGACGCCCTGAAAGTCCTCGCCAGCTGGGCCGCGACCCAGCGCGAAACGACAGCGGCCGCAGTCAAGGAGAAGAAATGACCGGCCGTTCCTCCACCGTGCTCATCGTCGGCGCCACCGGAAGCATTGGCCGCCACGCCGTGGCCGAGGCTCTGCGCCAGAGCTACGTCGTCCGGGCGCTCGTGCGTGACCGGGCCCGCGCGGTCCGCATCCTTCCAGACAGGGTGGATCTCGTGACCGGTGACCTGACCCGCCCCGATACTCTCGGCCCAGCCGTCGACGGAGTGGACGCGGTCGTGTTCACGCACGGATCCACCACCAGCGAACGGGACGTGCGGGACAACGACTACACCGGCGTCGCCAACGTCCTTAAAGCCTTGAACGGCCGCCGAACCCGTATTGCCCTCATGACTGCCATCGGCACCACCCGGCCCGGCGTCGCCTATGCCCAGTGGAAGCTGCGCAGCGAGCGGCTCGTCCGCGCCAGCGGCAACCCGTACACGATCGTGCGGCCCGGCTGGTTCGACTACAACCAGCCGGGTCAGCGGACGATCGTCATGCTCCAAGGAGACAGACGCCAGACCGGATCACCCGCCGACGGCGTCATCGCCCGGGACGAGATCGCCCGCGTGCTCATCGACAGCCTTCACGTTGACGCTGCCAACCACAAAACACTCGAGCTCATCGCCGGGCACGGGCCCGAACAAGACGACCTCGCCACGGTCTTCGCCGCACTGACGCCCGACTCAGCCGAATCCCTCGACGCGGCCGAGGACATTGTCGACCTCCCTACGGAGAGCGAACCCGAAATGTTCCGCCGCGACCTCGCCTCAATCAGGGAAGGACGCCCCAAGGACGGGGACTAGATCCGGGCTCCCAACCCCGTCTGGCAGGCACGAACCGCTGCCGGTTCCCGCGCCGGTCCGGGCGGATGTCCCGGGCCGGGCGTGTCACCGGTGCACGCAGGGTCAATGGCCGGGGCCGGTGACGATCTTCTTGCGTTCGGATTCATGCGCGCCGCCCTTCTTCGCCAGCGTTGCGCATGCCTCCTCGATGTCCCGGGCGAGCGTGTCGACGTGCTCGCGGCTCATCGTTTCCTTGACCAGCGCCCGCATGATCGTCACGTCCTGGGCGTTCGGCGGCAGGGTGTAGGCCGGCACCATCCAGCCGCGCTCGGCCGCGAGCTGCCAGGCAATGTCGAACTCGTTGTACCCGGTGTCGGTGGCGAGCCGGAACGCGACGAGGGGCAGCTGCTCCTCGTTGGGGCCGATGATCTCGAACCGGCCCATGGCTTCCAACTTCTCGGCGAGGACGCGGGCGTTGGTCTGCATCATCTGCATGATGTAGGTGTAACCGGCGCGGCCATAGCGCACGAAGTTGTAGTACTGGGCGAGAACCATCGCCGAGCCGGTGGAGAAGTTCAGGGTGAACGTCGAGTCGGTCTTGCCGAGGTAGTTTTCCTCGAAGACGAGGTCCTTGGCCAGATCGGCCGTCTCCCGGAAGATCAGCCAGCCGATGCCGGGGTAGACCAGGCCGAACTTGTGCCCGGAGACATTGATCGAGCGGACCTGCTCGAGCCGGAAGTCCCACTCTGAGTCCGGGTACAGGAAGGGCCAGACGAACCCCCCGCTGGCCCCGTCCACGTGCAGCGGCACATCGAGGCCCCGCTCACCCTTGATCCGGACCAGCAGGTTGTTGATGCCGACGATGTCGTCCTTGTGCCCGGTGAACGTTGTGCCCAGCACGGCTGCGACGCCGATGGTGTTCTCATCGACATGGGCCTGCACGTCCTCCGGGCCGATCGTGTACTTCCCCGGCTGCAGGGGCACGATCCGCGGCTCGACGTCGAAGTAGCGGCAGAACTTCTCCCACACAACATGCACGTCGCCGCCGAACACCAGGTTCGGGCTCGACGTCGATGCGCCGGCGGCCTCGCGGCGCTTGCGCCAGTTCCACTTCAGGGACAGGCCGCCGAGCATGATCGCCTCGGACGATCCCTGGGTCCGGGCGCCCGTCGTCTCGCCGGGGGCGTGGAAGAGGTCGGCGAGCATCCGAATGCAGCGCTGCTCGATCTCGGCCGTGCGGGGATATTCGGCGTGGTCGATGAAATTGCGGTGCAGGTTCGCAGCGATGATCTGCTGGGCCTGCGGCTCCATCCACGTCGTCACGAAGGTCGCCAGGTTCCGGGCCGGATCACCTTCCAGCGCCAGGTCCTCCGACACCAGCCGCAAAGCGTCCTGAGCCGGAATGCCAGTCTCCGGGAACTTGCGGCTCGGAACCTCCTGGGTGACAAATCGGTTGCCGAACAGTGCCACATCGGCATCAGCCGGCTGGGAATTTATTGACATCACTTCTCCTTGCGAAACTGTTGAAAAGGGTTACGGATGAGCTTCCCGTTCCGCCGGAACCGCGGCGTCGGTGGATTCTGGACTCAGCATCAGAATCGCGCCGGTGAGGAAGCACAGGGCTCCCACGAATGTGCCCAGAGTGGCCAGGTCGGCGTTCCAGACATCGCTGCTCGACGGCATGACAAAGGCCGCGACAGCCGAGACGCCGAACGCAACAGAGCCGGCCAGGTTGATCACGCCGATCTTCCACACCCGAGGCCTGGGCCTGCCGGCGATGGCGCGACCGGCATCCCGCAACGCCACACCGCTGGCAACGAGGAAGGCGACTGAACCCAGCGCATCGGGTCGCCACACCCGCTGCTCGGTCAGCGCCACACTGAGATTGACCCGCAATGCGTTTCCCGTACTCCAGTTGAACCACAGCGTGCCGGCAAGCTGAACCGCGCAGGCGAGCCAGCCGAGGTTCCGTGGCGCCCACACCCAAAACGAGTGGCGGCGCGTGGCCCCCAGGAACGGGAGCGCGTCAACGGCTTCGCGGTACTGCAGGAACGACGCAGAGGTGAAGAACAGCGAACCGACGAAGAAGGTGAGCGCACACAAGCGCAATCCCACGGCCTCGGCGTATGACGGAACCGCCCCCAAGGCGAACAGGCCCGAACCAATGATGAACAACCATGCGATCCGCCGGTCCCGTCCGGTCGAACCGCCCGCGCTCCTCATCTCACTTGCATGCTCGGACTTCGAGGCAGCCCGATGGTGGACCTTGCCGCCATGGTCAGGCGCCGCGGGCGCTTTCGGCCCGGGGGCCGGGAGCACGTTGGAGATTACGAAGGCCACCGCCACAGCCACCACCACCTGCGGTGTTACGGCCACGCCGTCCACTCCCAGCAGCAGCGTGGCCAGCAGCGTCGACGTCAACGGCAGCCGCAGCATGGCTGCGCACATGGCTCCCATGCCCATGCCGAGCCCTGCCGCGAGATTCATTCCGGGCAACCCGCTCGCGGCAATACCCAGCGCCGCACCGATGAACATCGAAGGGAACACGGGCCCGCCACGAAAGGCGCTCAGCGAGAGCCCATAGGCCAAGGCCTTACAGGCGATCAGCAGAAGGAGCACAGCAAGCGAGTAGTCCGTGGCGTGTTCGACCAGATCCGGAAGGGCGTCCTGCCCCGAGAACAAGACCTGCGTGAAGCTTTTCCCAGAGATCAACTGGTAGGCCATCGCGGCAAGACCGATCAGCAGGCCCAGCCCAGAGGTCACCACCACCCGGTTCAGGTGCACGAGCGGACGAAGCGAGAGCCCGACCCAGCGGATCAACCATCCCAACAGCGCGCCGACGACGCCCATGATCACCGCCCAGCCCAGCGTCGCCAGGGTCGGCGGCACCGCAGGCGGCACGACGGGCAGCGCCAGCGAGAAGCTTCCCAACCCGGTCCAGCCGTCCAGGCCGACGAACACCAGCGCCCCGACGCCGGATGCGAGCAGTCCGGGCAGGGCCATCAGGCTCAGCGTCATTCCCCCGATTCCGGCGGCCTCCATGATCAGGAATGCGCCGAGCACGGGGGATCCGAGCAGGGTACTGATCGCTGCGAAACTGCCGGCCGACGCCATGATCGTCAGGGCCATCGGCGGGGCGTCCTTCTTCGCCAGGTGCACCGCCAACGCCCCGAGGCCGCCACCGATCGCGATCAGCGGACCCTCCGGCCCGAGCACCGCACCGAGGCTGAGCGTGGTCAGCGCCGCGAGAACGATGCCCACGAGCTCCCGGCCGCTGGGCGGACCGCCGCCTGTCTTGAAGCCGAAAGCCGGTGAGTGGCCCCCGGTTCCCGGCAGATACCGGATGGTCGACGCCGTCAACAGCCCACACAGCACCAACCACGGAACCGGCCACCAGGCAGGAGCGGGTCCCCCGAGGACTTGTTCCGGCAGCCCGACGAAGACGTACTGCTGGACCGCCGCGACCAAAGCGAGAAAGCCGTACGCAATGACCGAGATGGGAACGCCCAGGACCGCTGCCAGCACAAGCGCAGAAATGTACGCCCTGGAACGAATTACGACGGCCGGATCGAAACTGGGCGGCGATGCTGCAGGCTCGCTCATTTTCGGCGACCCGGCGCGACTGTGACGATCCGGGTGGCCCCGAATGTCCTTCTTCCAGCTCGGGGCGGCGTGCCCGGCCGGCAACACCGCGGGTCACCGGTGATCAACGGGCAGAACATCATCCCTCCTCCTTCCGCCAGACGGCGGGGAGCCTTGAGCGAGGTCTCACAAGCGATAGAGGTGGTCCTTCAGATGTTCTCCAAGCTAGCGCTTCCAGCCGGGCGCAGTCGTCACCCAATGCGGGTGAAAGAGCACTAAAGCGCTGCGGTTCACGCCTCCGGTGCCCCGGGTCCGCCCGGGCGGGACCACGGCGTGACGGGGCGCTCCTGCCGGACGCCGTCCACGGTGATGTCCACTCTTTCATTGAAGAAACTGACAAGTCCGTGGATCTGGGCGGCGTCGAGGAACCGCCGGTCGTAACTCCACGCGACGTTCCTGCCCTGCGCGGAACCCGGGTAGCTCCAGTAGCTCGCCTGGCCTTTGTACGGGCAGACGGTCCGCTTGGGGCTCGCCTCCATCAGATCCAGCCGCACATCCGCCGGCGGAATGTAGTAGCGCACCGGCAGCATGGTTTCGTAGAGCAGCTGCGCGCCGTTCGTCGTGGCGAGCATTACGCCGTCGATCCCTACCTCAACGGTGAGCGAGGACGCCCGGATGTCCACGCGGTGGAACGGATCACGTGGATGGCCGATGATCTCCTCGTCGTCCTCGAGCCAGTCGAAAGCGGTGAAATCCAGCACTACGAAGCCGGCGAGGTCGGGGTCCGCCGGCCGGAAGGCAGCGCGCGGCAGCCTCGCATGGGGAGTGACGACGTCGAGCTCCTCACCGGCCGCCGTGTGCCTGCCGAACGCCGTGCGCGGATCCAGTGCCGGCGGCCCCTCCCGGCCCATTCTGAAGCCGTGCTCCGGGACGTCGCCCGCCTGCTGGCCCGGCGGCGCGAGCTCGGCCCGGAGGTCACCTTCGGAAACGGCGTAGACGGGGGTGACGCGTTTCGGCTCCCACACCAGGAGCGCGCCCAGGGTGTCGATGACGGGCCGCCCGCCCGCCATGGCACGGACCCTTTTCGCGGTGGGCTGATAACGCAAATCGGGGAAGGTGCTGAAGAGGACATCAGAGATCTTCGTGGCCATGACAACAGGGTGGGCGTCCGTTATCCTGCCGTCAACGACTCGCCGGGCCACCCGCCGGCCGGCAGGCGGTCAGCGGGGGACGTGAAGGCCGTGGAACGCCATGGTGATGACGTCGTCGGCCAACTTCTCCGGGGACAGCGAGCCGCCCGGCTTGTACCACTCGACGATCGAGTTGATGGTGCCGAACAGCAGCCGGGTGACGGTGCGGGGGTCAATGTCCTGGCGGAGCGAGCCCTCATCCCGGGCCTCGGAAATCAGTGCGGCGACCTTGTGGTCGAAGGTGCGGCGCCGCTCCAGCGCATCCCGCTCGATCTCCGTGTTCCCGCGCAGGCGCAGCAGCAGCGTCACGAAGGGCAGCCGCTCCACCAGCACCGAGATGGTCTGGCGGACCACGAACTCCAGCCGGGCATCGGCCGAACCGGAGGTTGCCCCGGGCTGGTCCAGGATCGCCTCGAGTCCCCCCAGGGCGTGGTCCAGGGCGAGCTTCAGCAGGTCGCCCTTGGACGGCACGTGGTGATAGATCGCGGACTTGGAGATGCCCAGATTCTCGGCGAGGATACCCATCGAGGTGGCGTCGTAGCCGTGGCGGTTGAAGACGTCGACGGCGATGACCAGCACGGACTGCTGGTCATAGCCGGGGCGGCCGCGCTTGGTGGTGGTTGCTGTGCTGGGCATAGTGGCTAGTTTCTCACGATCGGGTGCTCATTCAGGCCTTGGGGCGCAGGTCGTAGATCCGCCGCAGCTTGCCGTTGGACCGCTCCAGGGAGCCGGGTTCGACGACGTCGACTGTGCAGGAGGAGCCGACGTGGATCTTGATCTGCTGCTGCAGGACCTTGGCGGCGTCCGTGGCGCCCTTGACCGTGACGGCGTCGCGGCGCTCGATCTTCACGGTCAGCTGGTCCATGCGCTGTCCCTCGGGCCGGGTCAGCTCCAGCTGGAAGTGCGGGCTGAGCTCGGGGATGCGCAGGGCGATCTCCTCGATCTGGGACGGGAACAGGTTCACCCCGCGCAGGATGATCATGTCGTCGCTGCGGCCGGTGATGCGGCCCATGCGGCGGTGTGCCGGACGCGCGGTGCCCGGCAGCAGCCGGGTGAGGTCCTTGGTGCGGTACCGGATGATCGGCAGCGCTTCCTTGGTGAGCGAGGTGAAAACGAGTTCGCCCGGTTCGCCGTCGCCCAGCACCACCGTGGGGTCGAAGGCGTCGATGATCTCGGGCCGGAAGTGGTCCTCCCAGATGTGGCTGCCGTCCTGCGTTTCCACGGCTTCGCCGGCGACGCCCGGGCCCATGACCTCGGAGAGTCCGTAGATGTCGCAGGCCTTGAGGTTCATGGTGGTCTCGAGCTCGTGCCGCATTTCCTCGGTCCACGGCTCGGCGCCTAGGACCGCGTACTTCAGGGACGTGGAGGCCGGGTCGATGCCCTGCTTGATCATGGCGTCGGCAATCGTCAGCAGGTACGTGGGGGTGGCAAGGATGGCGTCAGGCTTGAAGTCCTGGATGAGCGTGATCTGGCGCTCGGTCTGGCCGCCGGAGATCGGGATGACGGTGCAGCCGAGGGCCTCTGCGCCGGCGTGGGCGCCCATGCCACCGGTGAACAACCCGTAGCCGTAGGCGTTGTGGACCTTCATGCCGGGCCGGACGCCGGAGGCGCGCAGCGAGCGGGCCACAAGCTTGGCCCAGTCGGCGAGGTCCTTCTTCGTGTAGCCCACCACGGTGGCGCGGCCAGTGGTGCCGGAGCTGGCGTGGATCCGCGCGACCTCGTGCTGCGGCACGGCGAACATGCCGAAGGGGTACTCGAGGCGGAGGTCCTCCTTGGTGGTGAAGGGGAACTTGGCGAGGTCGGAGAGCTCACGCAGGTCCGCCGGGTGGACGCCGGCCTCGTCGAACTTGCGCTTGTACAGGGGGACGCGGTCATAGGCGTAGGCCACCGTGTGCTGCAGGCGGCTGAGCTGAAGCGCCTCGAGCTCGTCGCGGGAGATCGTCTCCTCGCGGTCCAGGACGGCGTCAGTTGTGGCGGCGGCAGTTTCTTGGGTCATCTGTGGGTCCCTGTTTCTATTTCTTGGAGATGGTGCGGCTGCGGCCGCGGAACTCGGCGATGAGTTCGCCCGCAGGGGTGGCGGGGTCCGCGGGGAGTTCGCCCGGGACCGTGGCGGTGGGAACCGAGCCGGCGGGTGCCGGCTGCGGAGTGCCCGCGCCGGCGCCGGGATCGGCGGCGTAGATCTGGACGTCGTAGAGGCCGCTGCGCCCGGTGCTGGCGCGGCGGTTGGCGACGGCGGTCAGGACCTGGCCGCGGAAGGCCGGCTTGAGGAAGTTGATGTCGACGCCGGAGGCCACGGTGATGGTGCCGCTGTCGATCCCGGCTTCGCCGGGTTTCGCGCTGGCCGGGTTGCAGGCCAGTGCAAAGGCTGTGTCGCCGAAGGCGAAGATCATTCCGCCGTGGGCCATGCCGAAGCCATTGAGCATTTCCTGCCGGAGCCTCATCCGGATCGTGGCATGTCCGTCGTCCAGTGCGAGAACTTCGATGCCCATCCATTCGGAGGCATAGTCGTCCTTCAGGATTGGGTGGGTGTCACCGGAAATCGTCAGTTCAGCCATGCCTCATTGCCTCCAGCTTTATTTACCGAATGTTCATTAGGTAATCCCATGTGGGTGCCCGCTGTCAAGGGGTGTAAGTATGCTGGGACGCATGGCCAAAGGAATCTATGTCAGCGCGACCACCCCGGGCTCCGGCAAGTCCCTCGTAGCGCTGGGCCTGGCGGACACCCTCCACCGGCACGCGGACCGGATCGGCTTCTTCAAGCCCGTGGTCAACGGCCCCGACGCCGCCTCGGACCCCATGGTGGCCGTCATGAAGTCCCGCTTCGGCCTGGACGAGGACCGCTGCCGCGGCGGCCTGACCTTCGCCGAGGTCCGCAGCCTCCTGGCCGAAGGAAAGCGCGAGGAAATCAACTCCCGGTGCGTCGAAATCTTCGCCGACTTGTCCCAGCACTGCGACGTCGTGATCGTCGAGGGAACGGATCTGACCGGCCAGGACGCCGCCGTCGAGTTCGACCTCAACGCCCGGCTGGCCAACAACCTCGCCGCCCCCGTGGTGGCGGTGGTGGGCGCACGCGGCCTCACCGCTCCGGAGGCCGCGGACGCCGTCGAGGTGGCGCGCAAGGAGCTCCTCGCGGAGCGCTGCGAGCTCCTGGCGATCATGGTCAACCGTGCCGACCCGGAAGACCTCGACGCCATTGCCGCCGCCGTGAAGCCTGGCGCGTCCGGCCGGCCTGTCTATGTCTTCCCGGAATTGGATGACATCGCCCGGCCCACCACCGGGGAGGTCGCCTCGGCCCTGGGCCTCGGCCAGGTGGCCGGCCTTCCGGACCTGGAACGCGATGTCCGTTCCATCAAGGTCGCGGCGATGAACGTCGCCAACTTCCTGCACGTGCTCAACGACGGCGCGCTGGTGATCGTCCCCGGCGACCGGGCGGACGTGCTCGTGGCCTGCCTGGCGTCCTCGTTCTCGCCTGAGTTCCCGGTGCCGTCGGCCCTGATCCTCACCGGCGGCCTGGCCCCGGACCCGACCATCTACTCACTGCTGGCGCAGGCGCCGTTCCCGATCTTCGCTGCTCCCGACGACACCTATGTCACCGCCAAACGCGTCTCCGAGGTCCGGAGCGAAATCTGGTCCGGGCACCGCCGCAAGATCGCCTCCGCCCTGGGTCTCTGGGCCCGGCGGGTGGACGAGGCCGAGCTCCTGGAGCGCCTGCACCTGCCCCGGCCGGAACGGATGACCCCGCTGCGGTTCCTGCATGAGCTGATCGGGCGGGCCAGATCCCAGCGCCGCCACATCGTCCTGCCCGAGGGCAAGGAACTGCGGATCCTGCGCGCCGCAGAGATCCTGCACCGCCGCGACGTCTGTGAACTCACGGTGCTCGGACGCGAGGCCGACGTCCGCGAGGTCGCAGCCACCCATGGCGTCGATCTCACCGGCATCAACATCGTGGATCCGGCCTCGTCCGAACTCCGGGGCGACTTCGCCCGCAAGTACGCGGAACTGCGCGCGCACAAGGGCGTGGACCTGGCCAAGGCCCTGGAGGTCATGCAGGACGAAAGCTACTTCGGCACCATGATGGTCCAGCTCGGCGTGGTGGACGGGATGGTCTCCGGCGCCGCCCACACCACGGCGCACACCATCCGCCCGGCACTGGAATTCGTGAAGACCCGGCCCGGCGTCAAGATCGTCTCCTCCGTGTTCCTCATGCTCATGCCGGACCGGGTCCTGGTTTACGGTGACTGTGCCGTGAATCCTGAACCCAACGTGGAGCAGCTCGCGGACATTGCACTGGCGTCAGCGGAAACGGCGGTGCAGTTCGGCGTCGAGCCGCGGGTCGCGATGCTCTCCTATTCCACGGGCGGCTCCGGCTCGGGCGGGGCCGTGGACCTGGTCCGGGAGGCCACCGAACTGGTGCGCAGCCGGCGCCCGGACCTCGCGGTGGAGGGGCCCATCCAGTACGACGCCGCCGTGGACGCCGCCATCGCCGCGTCCAAGATGCCGGGCTCGTCCGTGGCCGGGCAGGCGACCGTGTTCATCTTCCCGGACCTGAACACCGGCAACAACACCTACAAGGCTGTGCAGCAGTCCTCGGGTGCGGTCGCCGTCGGGCCGGTCCTGCAGGGCCTGCGCAAGCCGGTCAACGACCTCTCGCGCGGCTGCACGGTGGAGGACATCGTCAACACCGTGGCCATCACGGCCATCCAGGCCCAGTCCGTGGAGCCCGCTGCCGAGCCGGCACCCGCGGCCGCCAGCGCATAGCCAGCTGTTTCCCGGCCAGCTGTTTTCCGGCTCAGCTGTTTTCCGGCTTTGCCGGGCTGTCGGGATCTTCCTGCTTGGCAGGCTCATCGGCCAGGCCCGCCGGCGTGAGATCCAGGTCCTCCAGATTCTCGGGGGCCTCGGGTGCTTCCCCGACCTCGGCGGCCTTAAGGTTTCCTGTGTCGTCCAGGGCCGGGTTCGCGCCCACGACGCCGGTGGGATCCGGTTTACCGGAACCGCTGGCCGGTCCGGTGCCCTCTGGCTCGGTGCTGTCCGGTCCGGTGCTGCCCGGCTGGGTCGGGTCGTCAGTCATGGAAATCCCTTTCGTGAGTTGTCCAGTTGGTCCGCCGACTCTAGGCGCCCGGCCCGGCTTTCGCAACGGATTGGCGCCCTGGCGTTCCGGCATTTTGGTCCGGCAGTTCCGTCCGGCAATTTATAGTGGATCCCACGGAGCGCTCGGCCAGGCTCCGGCGTGATGCCAGTTACGGCGCACCCTAGGGTAGCGTCGAAGCCAAGGCTTTAGGAGGCCCCATGCTCGTGCTCGTCATCAACTCCGGTTCGTCCTCGCTCAAGTACCAGGTGCGCGACGTCGAGGCCGGCAACGTGCTCACCGAAGGCCTGGTCGAGAAGATCGGCATGGGTGCCGGCGGCGAGGGCGACGGCCAGATCGAGGGCCCGCGCGACCACGCCGAGGCGCTGGAACAGGTGGACGCGGCCATCCACGAAGCCTTGGGGGACCGAGTGCTGGATGCCGTGGGCCACCGCGTGGTGCACGGCGGTGAGCGCTTCGCCGAACCGGTGCTGGTCAACAACGAGATCACCCGGGCCATTGAACGGCTGAACCCGCTCGCACCGCTGCACAATCCGGCAAACGTCCTTGGCATCCGCGCGATCTCGAAGAAGTGGCCCGAACTGCCGCAGGTGGCCGTGTTTGACACCGCCTTCCACCGCACCCTGCCTGAGCACGCCTGGCGCTATGCGGTGCCGGACGAGCTCTACACCAACCACGGGATCCGCCGCTACGGGTTCCACGGCACTTCGCACGAATACGTTGCGCACCGGGCGGCGGCGCTGCTGGATGTTCCGGTCGAGGAGTTCGACGCCGTGATCGCCCACCTGGGGAACGGCGCCTCGGTCACGGCGATCCGCGGCGGCCATTCGATCGACACGTCCATGGGATTCACGCCCCTTGAGGGCCTGGTCATGGGCACCCGCTCCGGCGACCTCGATCCGTCTATCCTGGTCTTCCTGGGCCGGAACGGCTGGTCCCCCGAGGACTTGGATTCGATGCTGAACCGGCAGTCCGGTCTCAAGGGCCTGGCCGGAAACAACGATATGCGCTCGGTGGTGGAGGCCGCGGAAGCCGGCGATGCCAAGGCGGCCATGGCCCTGGCGGTTGCGTCCTACCGGCTCGCGAAGTACATCGGCGGCTACCACGTGGCCGTTGGCGGCGCGAAGGCCCTCGTGTTCACGGCCGGGATCGGCGAGAACTCGCACCAGTTCCGGAACCTGGTGGCGCAGCGGCTCGGCGCCCTCGGCGTCGAGCTCGACGCCGGGCTGAACCGGGAGCGGTCCAGGGAACCCCGCGTCATTTCCACCCCGACGTCGGCCCTGCCAGTCCTCGTGGTGCCCACCGACGAGGAGCGGGCGATCGCAGAGGCAACGGCCGCCGTCGTCGCCCGGGCATCCGTTGCTCCGTAGCCGCCCTTGTGGCGGCTCAAAACGGCGCTTACGGAGCAGCTGATTGGGTAGCGTTGGAGATGTGACCGAACCCAAGCCCCTCCCTCCGCTGCCCATCCGCACTGAACGGCTGGTGCTGCGGCGCTTTGCAGCCGCCGACCTCGATGCCTTCCACGCCTACCACTCGCTCCCGGAAACCGCCCGGTTCCTGCCCCGCGAGGCCAAGAGCTACACCCAGTCGATGGAAACGGTGGGACGGTACGCGAACTTCGAGTTCGAGAAGGAGGGCGACTGGGTGGCCCTGGCCATCGAGGCCCAGGATTCGCCCGGACTCCTCGGCGAGGTGGTGCTGAAATGGCTGGAAGGGTGCGGGCAGGCCGAGATCGGCTGGAGCCTGGCCCCGGAGGCGCGGGGCCGGGGCATCGCGAGTGAGGCCGCCCGGGCGCTGCTCAAGCTCGGCTTTGAGGATCTAGGCTTCCACCGCATCGACGCCAAGCTCGATGCCCTGAACACGGCCTCGGCGGCGCTCTGTGAACGGCTCGGCATGCGCCTGGAATCACGGCAGGTGGACAAATGGCACTACAAGGGCGAATGGGCCACGGAGGTGGTGTACGCCATCCTCGCGGACGAGTGGAAGGCCCTGCAACAGGTATCCGGCGGCTGACGGCGCCGGGAAGCCCCAACACCACGGAACAACGACCCAACGGGACACCGGTCTGACGCAGATGGCCGGAATGAAGTCCCCATTCCGGCCATCTGCGTCAATTCGGGCCCGCTTCGAACCCGCTTCGAACCCGATTCGGGCCCGCTTCGAACCCGATTCGAACCCGATTCGGGCCCGATTCGGGTCCCCGGCTTAGGGTGCCGGCGGCGCGGTCGACGCGGGCGCCGGTGAGACCGTGCCCGGTGCGGGGGCCGCGGGTTGCGTCAGTTGCTGTCCCGCCGGCACCGTGGCAGAGGAACCCGGGCTGGGCCCGGACGACGTCGTACCGCCAGTCGGCGCCGCCGTTCCCGTGGGTCCCGGGGCCGGGGCCTGCGTGCTGCCGGGGGTGGCTCCCGCAGTGGCGCCGGGAGTCGCACCAGGCGTGCTGGCTCCCGTGGTGGCGGCAGGCGTGGCGCCGGAGGTTGCGCCGGGAGTGGCCCCCGGCGTCGAGGCCGTGCCGGCGGACCCGGCCGGGGTGGCGTTCGGATCGGCCTTGATGACCGCCATGATCTGTTCCTTGTAGGCGCTGAGCCGGCCCTGGATCTCCGAGAGCGGCTGGTTCTGCAGGTCCTTGCCGTAGGCGGCGATCTCCTGCCACAGCGCGTTGAGCCTGGCCATGCCGTCGCTGCTCAGGGGCCCGTCGAGGGTCAAGACAAGCTGGCTGGCCAGGGCGTAGGTCAGGCACCGGACGCAGTTGTAGTTCGCTGACGCCGAGAGGTTTTCCGGAACGATCACGTCGGTCTGGCCCACAATCAGGACCACCTGGAAGCCCACCGCCACGGCGGCGCAGTCCGCGCAGCTGGCAAAGGCGTAGGCCTCATTCCGGGTGTCCACGGTGTCACCGTCCTCGGCCCAGACCAGGGCGAAGGCGACGTCGTAGACCACGGAACCGTCAGTGGTGTTGACCGCGAGCGACTGGTTGCCGTCGTCTTCCGGCGCGGCCGGCTTGTCGAAGGGGAACACCCACGAAGGGGCAGCGGGCGCCGCCGCGGGGGCCGGCCGTGGTGGAGGTGCCGGACTGCCGGGGTACCAGGACCATGCTCAGCTGCGGGTCCTCGCGTGTGGGCCGCCGGGCGCCCTCCGGCCACAGGGCAACGGTCGTTCCTGACTGGCCCTCGGCCATCCGGGCCGCGGCGGCGGCCGGGAAGACGGCGGTGGTGGCGTCGGCCAGGGTGCCGCGCTCGTAGGGCTGGACCGGGCGGTAGGTGTCAGCGCCGGGCCACCAGGCCCAGGCGAGGCCCGCCGCCACCGCCGCGATCGCAACGATGGCGGTGGCACGCTGGAGGGCCTTGCCGCGGGTCTTGCGCCATAACCCGGTGGCCAGCTGGCGGACCAGGCGCAGCAGGATGTACAAGATGCCCAGCACCGGCAGCGCGAGGCAGGCGATCGCGATCACCCGGACGGCGGCGTCGGCGATGTCCCCGGTGGCGACGCTGTGGGAAAGCATGGCCTGCTGCTTCAGGCCGTTGTCCCAGGCGGTGCCCAGGACGCGCGGCAGGGTGAGCACCATGGTGGCCATGCTGAACAGAAGCAGGGGGACCGTGACCAACACCCAGATGGTGACCACGGCCCGCGCCCAGGGCTTCAGGAGCCCGGCTTCGGGATCAGTCTTCCGCCATGGCACCAGGGCCAGCAGCGTGGGTTTGATCCGCTGGAACAGGTCCGGGACGCCGGTAGCGTCGGCCAGGATGTGGTAGCCGTCAAAGCGGACCAGTGGCATCAGCTGCCGGACCATCTGCAGGATCTGGGTGACCACCACCAACAGCAGCGCATCGAAGCCGGTGGCCCACCAGATGCCCATGATCGCGACGGCCACGATGGCGTTGAAGTACAGTCCGCCGAGGTCGGTGCGCAGCCGGCCGCCGCGCCCCAGCCGGTACGAATCCGTGACGTCGGTATAGAAGGCCGGCCACATCAGGTACAGGCCCGTCCCCATGGCGCCGGGGGTGGCCCCGCCGCGGCGGGCGGCGGCGGCGTGGCCGAACTCATGGAAGCCGGCCGAGAGCACCGTGACCACCAGGATCAGCAGCACCAGGCCGGGGTTGGCGAAGGCCTCATGCGTGGCCGACGCCAGCCCCTTGACCATCAGCACCCACCAGCACGTGGCCAGGAATGCAGCAGTCACGGCCACCACGATCAAGGGGTTGAACAGCGTGGCGAACGGCGCCGTGATCTTCCGGGTGCGGTCCGGATCGGTCACCGAGTACCGGAACCGCATGCCCAGCAGCGGATTCGATTTCTTCACCGCGGGCTCGGAACCGTCCGCCAGTTGCAGGAGCCCGAGGGGGAGCAGCTGGGAGGTGATCAGCGTGCGGACGTTCTCGGCACTGACGAGCCGTCCGAAACTGTCGCTGGCGTGCCCGGCGATTTCTTCGATGCCCCGCTGGCCGTCGATTGCCTCGAGCACCAGGTACAGCAGACGGGTGAGCTGGATGGTCTGGCCGTCGGCACGGCGCACCAGGGACGGGGCTTCCTTGTAACCGGACCCTTTCGCCTCGCCGATCAGCTGTACGCCGGCGGCCCGCACCGGAACCGGCTGCTGGGCGACCGCCACGGACGACGCCGGCCCGGCGGCGCCGCGCGCGCCAACGCCAGCGCCGGAGTCGGCGACGGGCGATGGGGCGCCGGCTGTGGCGCCGCCGGTGGCAGGCGCGGCGGGAGGGCCGTCCTGCCCGGACGGCCCTCCGTGAACTGTGCTCATCTAGGTGCTACTGCTTCAGGTCGGACTGCTGGTCAGCCGACGCCGTAGCGTCGCCATGGATGTCCTGGTTGATGATGGCATCCTGCTGGGCGACGGCGAACGCGTTGCTGTCGATTGAGCCGATGTTGGCGCCGACGGCAGCGTCGATCGGCGCGGCCACGTTGGCGTTGGCGGCCACCGCACCATTGATCGGTGCCGCGATGCCCGCGTTGGCGTCCAGGTTCACGTCGACGTTGAGCAGGTTTCCGCTGAGGGCGCCCGCGGCGCCGGCGGCGGCTCCCACGTCCGTCGGCAGCGCGCCGCCCAGGTCCGGGGCCGTGCCATCCGGCAGGACGCCGGTGGCATCGGCGGGTACCGTGCCGGCGGGTACGGCGCCGCCGAGATCGGTCGCGGCCGGATCCGTGGCGGCAGGCGCGGGCGCAGGGGCGGCGTCGGTACCGGTGCCGGCATCCGCGCCGGTGCCCTGCTCGATGACACTGTCCTGGGTGGAGTCTGCCGTGGCGTCGCCCGTGACGCCCTGGTTGATGATGGTGCCCTGGTCGGCGAGGGCCTGGGATTCGGACCCGACTGAGAGCACGTTAGCCGAGGCGGCCGCGTCAATCGGGGCGGCCACGTTGGCGTTGGCCGCGATGCCGAGATCGATCGGCGCCGCTGCGCTGATCCCCAGGTTCAGGTCGGCGTTCAGGTCCAGGACGGAGGCGACTTCCTTGTCCGGAAGAGCCGTGCCGCCCTGCGCCATCAGCTCATCATCAGTCAACGGGGTCATTCCCTGCTCAACGCTCATAACAAACTCCATCTCCGGCACGGTGTCTGCTGCCCCCAGTGAGCAGTATCTACATCGATGTGCCTAATTCCGGGTCAATAGTAAGCATGATGATCATGTGTTGGGTAACGGAAAGCGCATCGGTTGCTCCGTAGCTGCCCTTATGGACCTCCAAAAGGGCGGCTACGGAGCAACCGACGGGGTTCTTACTTCAGTCCGGCTCCGGGCAGCAGTTCGGTGGCGCCGAGGGAATCGGCGACGAATGCGTAGTCCCAGGCCCGTTCGCGCCACTGCACGTACCGGCCCGACGCGCCGCCGTGGCCGCCCTCCATCTCGATTTTCAGGACGACCGGTTCGTTTCCGGTGTTCACCTCGCGCAGCCGCTGCACCCATTTGGCCGGCTCCACGTAGAGCACGCGGGTGTCGTTGAAGCTGGTGACCGCGGCGATCTTCGGGTACGCCACGGCGCGGACGTTCTCGTAGGGCGTGTAGGACTTCATGTACGTGTACACGTCCGGGTCGGTGATCGGGTTGCCCCATTCCTCCCACTCCAGCGCCGAGAGCGGCAGTTCCGGGTCCAGGATGGTGGTCAACGCGTCCACGAATGGGACGGCGGCAACAATCGCCGCGTACTTTTCCGGCGCCAGGTTGGCGACGGCGCCCATCAGCAGGCCGCCCGCGGAGCCGCCCATCGCCGCGATCCGGGCCGGGTCCACCCAGCCGGAACCGGCGAGCCAGTCCGTGGCCGCAATGAAGTCGGTGAATGTGTTTTTCTTGTGCAGCTTCTTCCCGTCGTCGTACCAGTGCCGGCCCAGCTCGCCGCCGCCGCGGATGTGGGCGATCACGAACACGATGCCGCGGTCCAGCAGGGACAGCCGGGGGATCCCGAAGCCCGGATCCATGCTCATTTCGTAGGAGCCGTAGCCGTACACCAGGCCGGCCGCCGTCGAATCCTGCCGGACGGAGGCGTGGCGGAGGACCGAGAGCGGAATCCGGGTCCCGTCGGAGGCCACCGCCCATTCCCGGGTGGCGACGTAGTCCGACGGCGAGTAGCCGCCGAGTACCGGGCTCTCCTTGCGCAGCAGCAGTTCACCGGCCGGGAGCTCCGGGGTGGGCAGCACGAAGTCGTAGACCCGCGACGGGGTGAAGTAGGAGGTATAGCCCATCCGGATCACGGGCGCCTCGTAGTCGGAGCCCGCGACGCCGGCGGTATACAGCTCCTCGGCAAACGCAGGTTCCACCGCGGCGCCCTGCTCCGGGGTGCCCAGCCCGGCCAGGGGCAGGACCTGGACCCGTTCAATGGTGTCCTTGCGCACGGAGACCACCGCGTGGGTCGACGTGACCCCGGCGCCGTTGACCCGGACCTGGTCGGAATGGGCGACGACGGTGTCCCAGCGCTGCTCGGCGAGCGGCTTGGCGAGCTCGGCCGGGTCCACCAGCGAGACCATGGAATTGATGGCGTCCTTGTTGTGGGTGAGCAGGATCCGCTCCTGGCCCCGGCCCGAGGCGTCCGTCAGCAGGAACGGCTCGGCCTCGTAGAGGATGCGCTCGTCGCGGGAGATCACGGTGCGCAGGCCGGCGTCGAGATCGTCAAAGCGCAGCAGGCGTGTCTCGCTGAACTCGGAGCAGCCGATGCTGAGCACCAGGTGGCGCCGGTCGGCCGAGAGCTCGAAGCCGAGCCACATGGCGACGTCGTCCTCCTGGTAGATGACTGTGTCCTCGCCGACGGGTGTGCCGAGCACGTGGGACTTGACCTGGTACGGCCGCCACGAGTCGTCGACCACGGTGTAGAAGATCCGGCTGCCGTCGGGGGAGAAGGAGATGCCGTAGAAGACGTTCTCGATCACGTCCGGCAGCAGCTCGCCGGTGCGGAGGTCCTTGATCCGCAGCGTGAAGCGCTCGTCGCCGGCGTTGTCCACGGCATAGGCATAGAGGGTGCCGTCGATGGTCGTGGCGGCCCCGCCCACGGCGAAGAACGGCTTGCCCTCGGCCTCGAGGTTGCCATCGAGGAGGACTTCCTCGCCGGGGATGACGACGCCGGCCTCCACGGCCGGGGGAGTCCAGTCCGCGACGCGGTCCCCGGTGTCCTGGCCGCGCACGCGGCAGTGGATGCCGTACTCCTTGCCCTCGACGGAGCGGGTGAAGTACCACCAGCCGTCCTTGCGGTTCGGGACGGAAAGGTCAGTTTCCTGGGTGCGGCCCTTGATTTCCTGGAAGATCGCTTCGCGCAGCGGCTCCTGGTGCGCGGTTACGGACTCCTGGTAGGCGTTTTCCGCTTTGAGCAGGTCCACGACCTCTGCGGACTCCTTGTCCCGGAGCCACTCGTAGTTGTCCTCGAATGCGTCGCCGTGGTGGGTGCGCACCGAGGGCACTTTCCGGGCGACGGGAGGCTGCGGGGACGGCTGGGCGGGAGTCTGGGTCATGGACCCAATCTACCGAAGAGCGGCGCCTCAATTGCCGTTCTGCAGGTTGTTGGCCGCGACGTAGCCGGCGAGCGTTCCCGAGCGCAGTGCGGCGGAGACCGCGGCGGTCGCGGCAGGGTCTTTCAGGACAATCGACTGGCCGTCCCGGCTGGTCCCGGTGCCCGCGGTCGGCAGGGTGAAGAACACGGCACGCCCCGGCGGTGTGTTCCGCAGGCTGAAGGCGAGGTTTTCCAGCGGCTTCAGGGTGAAGCTGGCGTCCAAGGTCACGTGCGGCAGCACCGTTTTGATGAGTTTGCGGACGGTGCCGCGGTCCGCCAGGCCGCCTTCGGAAGCCATCTTGGCCATCATGGCTTTCAGGAAAGTCTGCTGGTTCCGGACCCGCTGGTAATCGCCGTCGGCGAAGGCATGGCGTTCGCGGACAAAGGCCAGGGCCTGCAGCCCGTTAAGGTGGTTCACGCCCGCCGGAAAATGCACCTTGTCATCTGCGGTGGCGGTGAATGGCTGTTTGATGGTGACGTCGACGCCGCCGAGTGCGTCCGTCATGGCCGCGAACCCTTGAAAATCCAGCATCACCGTGTGGTCGATGCGGGCACCCAGCAGCACCTCCACCGTTCGCGTCATCAGCGGCACCCCGCCCAGTTCCAGTGCGGCATTCACCTTCGCGGCTCCGTGGCCGGGGATGTCTACCCAGAGGTCGCGCATGATCGAGATGCCGTAGACGGTCTTCCGGTCCGCCGGGAGGTGGATCAGCACAAGGGCGTCGCCGCGCTGGTCGGAGGTGGTGCCGCCGGCCGCCGCCGCCCGTTCATTCACCCGGCTGTCGCTTCCGATCAGCAGGATGTTGAGGGCGACGGCGGGTGGTTCCGGGGTGGGCGTGGGGCTGGGCGCCGGCGTGGGGCTGGCCGGCGTCGCGGTCGCGGCCGCCGGGGCGGCGGCCGGTGCCGTGGTTCCGGCCGGTCCGGGGCTGCCGGGCCGGGCCCCGGGGAGAATGTAGACCGCGACGGCCACCGCGGCGGCGACCGCGAGAAGTACTCCCAGCAGCAGCATCGTCCGGCGGCGGGCGCCTGCAGCGGCGGGCGGGGGAGGGGGCGGGGACGCCGCGGATGCCGCTGCTGCTGGCTCCGGAGCGTTCCCCATAAGCGGACGCTACCACTGCGCCCGGCCGCGGACTATGGGTCCAAGGGCCTCTCTGGGCGCCTCACCCGGCCGGGCTTAGTTGCCGTTCTCGAACTTGTTCGCCGCGACGTATTCGCCCAGGGTGTCAGAGGCCATCGCCGCGGAGATTCTTTGGATGGCGTCCGGGTCGGCCAGCACAATCGACTGGCCGTCCGTGGACGTTCCGATGCCCCCGGTCGGCAGGGTGAACATGACGGTGTTCTGCGCCCGGATGTCCTTGAGTTCGAGCCCCAGCCCTGCCACGGCTCCCGAATCGAAGGTTTTGTCGACCGTGACGAACGGCGAGACGGCACCCACCATGTTGTTGATGGTGATCGGGTTGCTCAGCGTCTGGCCGGCGATCGATTTCTTGATGATGGCCCGCAGGAACTCCTGCTGGTTGCGTACCCGCTGGTAGTCGCCGTCGGCGTAGGCATGGCGTTCGCGCACGAAGGCCAGGGCTTGGGTTCCGTCGAAGGTGTGCTGGCCCGGGGCGAAGGACTGGCCAGGCAGTGCGGTCGAGGTGAACGGCACCTTGATGTTCACGCTTACCCCGCCCAACGCGTCGGTGAGTCCCTTGAAACCTTCAAAGTCGATCATCGCCACGTGATCGATGCGCTGCTGGAAGATCGACTCGATGGTCTGCACCATCAGCGGCGTACCGCCAAGGGCCAGCGCCGAGTTGATTTTCGCCTCGCCGTGGCCGGGAATGTCCACCCAGAGGTCGCGCATGATGGACATGGTGTAGATGTTCTTGCGGTCCGCCGGGATGTGCATGAGCATCAGCGTGTCCGCGCGCTGGTTCGTGGGCGTTCCGCCCGCGGCATCGGCCTCGGCGGCGCCGCGGCTGTCGCTGCCCATCACCAGGATATTCATCGCGGAGTTTGTCTTCTGCGGCCGCGTGGACTCGTCAGGGAAGGCCTGCTCAATCTTGCTCGTACCGGAGTCGAAGGTCCGTGCCAGGTTGAAGAGGTAGCCGCCAGCCACCACCGCGACGAGCGCCACCACCACGGCGACGGCGATCAGCACCTTGCGGCCTCGGTGTTTCTTCAGGGGCCGCCGTTCCCTGGATCCGGCCGCGGGGACTTGGTCTGCGCTGTCGAAGGGGTGCGTCATGTGTTCCTCTTGGTCAGTCGGGACGGTGCCCGGAATCTATCTGGCCGTACTCAGGCTGGCCGTACTCAGGCTGGCTGCGCCGGGGGCAGGCGCCAGAAAGTGGGCGCGGTGGCGGCCTTCTTTACAGTACACCGGGGACGGCAACAATACTTCTGGCCCAAGAAGGCGCTAGATAACGCGGGGTTTCCCGGATATGAAGCGCACTGTTGCCTGCGTCACACTCCCTGCCTAGGCTGGGGGCGGTCGCAGCGTCGCGGCCAAACCGGTCGCAGCGTCGCGGCCAAAGCAGTAAATGCACGAACAGGGGAATCGTTTGAACCACAAACTCCGGGTTCTTGTCAGGCTTGACCTCGATTGCGGTCAGGCAGAAGTAGCAGCGCAGGGACATGTGACGGCAAGAAGCCTCCAGGCCCTGTACGTGGTGGTCAAGCGGGCGAACCACCTGAGGGAAGGACTCCACCTGGTGCTGGATGTCAGCCACGCCGTGGTGGAGCCGGCGGCCCTTGAGCAGCTGCGGGAGTGCTCAGCCTCCCATCACCTGCCCGCGGCCATTGATCCGCTTCAGTCCGAATGCCAGCTCAGCATCGTGGCGCCGGTGGAAACGACGGCGGTACCCCGGGCCAGGATGTTGGCGGCATAGCTCCGGCCCGTCGAACGACACTCCTCCGGGAGTGCCCGGCTCTACGGCCGCTCAGCCGTTGCCAGTCAGCCGTTGTGCCGCTCAGCCGTTGTGCCTCTCAGTCGCGGTGCGCGCGAAACGCAGGATGGTGAAGAGCGCGGGTGCAAGCTCGTACTCCATCTGCCGGTACATTCCCTCGCCGCGTCCGTAGGGATCCACGACGTCGTCCTCTGAAGCGTCCTGGGCAAGCGTCAAGTGCCGGACCGCAGCGGCCCGGGCGGGCAACTCGCGCCAAAAGCTTCCCAGGTCCACGGCCGGATCCGCCGTGCCATCCCGCTGCGTGCTGCCCCGCTGTTCCAGGACGCTCAGCATGCGCGCGAACTCACGGACGGTAAACGTGCGCCGGAGCGCGGAGGCATCCAGCTGCAGCGCTTCGCCGCGGTGATGTGCGGCCATGGTCAGGACCAGATCGGTGTCGCGCAGGATCTTCGGCGTCAACTGCCGGGCGGCAAAGCCTTCCGGTGTTCCGCCATAGGCCCGGATGATGTCCGCTGAGCTGGGCTGGACGGGCTCGCCCACCATGGCCCGCGTGCCGGCACTCTCCACCTGGAAGGCGCCGGGTTTCATCCGGTCAAGTCCTGCCTGGAGCAGGCGCTCTGCGACGGGGGAACGGCAGATGTTTCCTGTGCAGATGGTCAGGATCCGAATGGGTGTGGACGACTCCAAGGCTTCCTTTTTCCGGTTCGTGATGCTTAGCGGCGACGTGATGTTCGAGCTTATCCTCCCCCGGGCACCGGCGTGAGTTTGCCCGCTGAAAGGATGCCTGGACGGCGCTATTCGGCGGACGGCCGCCGTCGTTGCTGTTTCGTTGCCGCCCGCTGTTCCTTGGCGGCGAGGCGCCGACGGTTCGAGCCGCGGGTGGGTTTGGTCGCCCGCCGGCGGGCAGCCTCGGGGGCAAGACCCTCTGCCACGAGGCCGGCGAGCTTGGCCAGGGCGATCTCGCGGTTGCGCAGCTGAGAGCGCTGCTCGGCGGCGGTCACGGTGATAACGCCGGCGATGAGGCGCCGTTCAAGGCGCGTGGCCAGCATCAGCCGCTGGCCATCCGAAAGCGCCGTCGAGGCCGCGACGTTCCACGAAAGTTCGACGCGGCTGTCCGAGGTGTTGACGTGCTGGCCGCCGGGCCCGGATGACCGCGAGAACCGCCAGCGGAGTTCCGACGCGGGAATGGTGAGCGCGGCCGACACCTCCAGATCCATACAACCAGCGTTGCACGGATTCCTGTCCTTGACGCATCTCCGGCCTTCCGCATATCCTGAACGAACGGTCGGTAATTATTTATCGGAAATCATTAGGAGCAACCATGGCATCGCAGACCCTGCAGTCAGTGCCCGCCGAGCCATCGCCGGCACGGCATGAACCGAGCCCCGAGGACGCGGCCCGGCGCGACGCCGAGGGCCAGGCATACTTCGACAAGGTCATGGCGGAAGATTCCCGGATCGAGCCGCGTGACTGGATGCCCCCGGCCTACCGCAAAACGCTCCTGCGCCAGATCTCGCAGCACGCGCACTCGGAGATCATTGGCATGCAGCCCGAAGCCAACTGGATCTCCCGCGCCCCGAGCCTGAAGCGTAAGGCCATCCTCATGGCCAAGGTCCAGGACGAGGCCGGCCACGGACTCTATCTGTATTCCGCTGCCGAAACCCTCGGCCAGCCGCGCGATCAGATGATGCAGGACCTGATGGACGGCAAGGCCAAGTACTCCTCCATCTTCAACTACCCCGCCCGCACCTGGGCCGACATGGGTGCCATCGGCTGGATGGTCGACGGCGCCGCGATCGCCAACCAGGTGCCGCTCTGCCGCGCCTCCTTCGGCCCCTACGGCCGGGCCATGGTGCGGGTCTGCAAGGAAGAGTCCTTCCACCAGCGCCAGGGCTTTGAGATCCTGCTGGAACTCTCCAACGGCACCCCGGAGCAGAAGCAGATGGCGCAGGAAGCGGTGAACCGCTGGTACGCCCCCGCCCTGATGATGTTCGGCCCGCCAGACGACGATTCGCCCAACTCCAAGCAGTCCATGGCCTGGAACATCAAGCGATTCAGCAATGACGAGCTCCGCAACCGGTTTGTCGGCATGATGATGGAGCAGGTCAAGGTCCTCGGCCTGACGCTTCCGGACAAGGACATCCGGTTCAACGAGGAAACCAAGAAGTGGGAGCACGGGCCGCTGGACTGGGCTGAATTCCATGAAGTCCTGGCCGGCCGCGGCCCCTGCAACGCCCAGCGCCTGGAACGGCGCCGCGAGGCACACCAGAACGGCGCCTGGGTGCGCGAAGCCGCCGCCGCCTACGCGGAAAAGCAGGCAAAGAAGCAAGCAGAAAAGGTATCCGCAGCATGATCCCCAACGACACCCCAACCTCGCAAGCTCGGCCGGGGATCCCTGTCGCCGTGGCCCCCACCGAGCCCCAAGCAGGAAACGTCTGGCCCATCTGGGAAGTATTTGTCCGCTCCAGCCGCGGCCTGTCCCACGTCCATGCAGGATCGCTGCACGCGCCCGACGCGGCCATGGCCCTGCGCAACGCCCGGGACCTCTACACCCGCCGCAACGAAGGGGTGTCTATCTGGGTGGTTCCGGCCGACGCCATCGCCTCCAGCGACCCCGATTCCAAGGGCTCCTTCTTCGAATCCCCCCAGGGCAAGGACTACCGCCACGCGACGTACTACACCAAGAGTGAGGGCGTGAAGCACCTGTGAGCACCACTCCCGAAACTGCCCTGCCCGCAGAAGAAACGGCCGGCCACGGCGACATCAACGTCGGCGTCACCGGAGCCAGCGGTAGCGGCGAGGCCACGGCCAGCGCCACCCGCATCACCCCCGGCAACGCCCTCCGTCCGGAGGACATTGCCCTCGCCGTCAGCCGCGGCTCCGCGAAGCCGAGCGAGGACGCGGCCGAGTTCGCGCTGCGCCTGGGTGACGACGCCCTGATCCTGGCCCAGCGGCTGGGCCACTGGATCTCCCGCGCCCCGGAGCTCGAAGAGGACGTCGCCCTCGGCAACATCGCCCTGGACGAACTGGGCCATGCCCGGTCCTTCCTCAGCTACGCCGGCGGGCTGGACGGGCGCAGCGAAGACGACCTCGCCTACTTCCGCAGCGAGCATGAGTTCCGCTCCGCGGCGCTCTTCGAGCAGCCGAACGGGGACTTCGCCGTCACCATCGCCCGGCAGTTCGTGGTCAGCTACTACCAGTTCGAGCTCTACCGCCGGCTGATGTCCTCCACCGACTCCACCCTGGCCGGCATCGCCGCCAAGGCGGTCAAGGAAGTGGACTACCACCGGGACCACAGCGCCCAGTGGGTGCTGCGCCTGGCCCTCGGCACGGACGAATCGCGCCAGCGGATGATCCACGCGTTCAAAGTCGTCTGGCCCTTCGTTGATGAGCTGTTCCACGACGACGAACTCACCGGACGCCTCAGCGAAGCCGGCGCCGCGCCCCAGCCGTCGAGCCTGCGCGAGGACTTCGACCGGCTCACCGGCGAGGTCCTGGCCGAAGCGGAGCTCGAGGTCCCCAACGTCCAGCCAACACCGGGCGGGGGCCGCCGCGGCCTGCACTCCGAACACCTCGGCTACATCCTCGCCGAGATGCAGGTGCTCGCCCGCGAGCACCCCGGAGCCAGCTGGTAGACACCATGGAAATGTTTGTCTCCGATCCGGAAACCGCCGAGCGCCGCAACGCCGCCAAGGGCAACACCGCCCGTGAAAAGGCCTGGGCGGTGGCTGCCACAGTGTGCGACCCCGAAATCCCGGTCCTCACCATCGCGGACCTCGGCATCCTTCGCGATGTCCAGGTCTCGACGGAACCAAGCACTGACGACGGCGGGATGGTTCCCGCCGTCCAGGTCACCATCACCCCGACGTACTCCGGCTGCCCCGCCATGGACGCCATCCGGGATGACCTCACCGCGGCTTTCCACCGCGCGGGGTATCCGAGCGTCCGGATCGAACTGGTCCTCTCGCCGGCCTGGACCACTGACTGGATGAGTGCGGAGGGCAAGGCCAAGCTGGAACAGTACGGGATAGCCCCGCCGTCCGGCCACACAGCTGTTGACGGAAAAGCAGTCCGGCACGCCGGCCCGGTCCGGCTCGCGCTCGCCGTCAAGTGCCCCCAGTGCTCATCCCTGAACACCAAAGAACTCACCCGCTTCGGTTCCACATCCTGCAAGGCCCTCTACGTGTGCCAGGACTGCAAGGAACCGTTCGACTACTTCAAAGTCTTGTAAGGAACAGGTGCCTCCATGAAGGTTGTCCGCCAGACCGCCGCGGAGTCGGCCGCAGCCACCGGCCGCCGTCGTGCGTCCTTCCACACGCTGACGGTGGACGAGGTCCGCCGGCTCACCGACGACGCCATCGAGGTGACGTTCGGGGTCCCGGCCGAGCTCGCCGGGCAGTTCGACTACCTGCCGGGCCAGTACGTCGCGCTGCGCACCACGCTGCCCGACGCCGACGGCCAGCCGCACGAGATCCGCCGCAGCTACTCGATCTGCGCCGAACCGCGCAGTTTCGCGGACGGCAGCAGCGAAATCCGCGTCGCCATCAAGAAAGACCTCGGGGGCCGGTTCTCCACGTGGGCCAATGCCGAACTCAAGGCCGGCGACGTCCTGGACGTCATGAGCCCCATGGGTGCCTTTGTCTCCAAGCACGGCCGCGACGGCAAATCCGTGGAACAGAACGTCATGAACTCGATGAACCATCCGCAGGACATGGCAACGGAACTGGCGGGTGAGCCCGGCTCCTTCGTGGCGATCGCCGCCGGCTCAGGCATCACCCCGGTGATCGCCATCGCCCGCACCCTGCTGGCGGCCCACCCGGAGACCCGCTTCGACCTCATCTACGCCAACAAGGCCGCCATGGACGTGATGTTCCTGGAAGAACTCGCGGACCTGAAGGACAGATACCCGGCCCGGCTGGCATTGCACCACGTCCTTTCGCGTGAACAGCGGATCGCTCCGCTGCTCAGCGGCAGGATCGACGCCGAGAAGCTGCAGGCCCTGCTGGGCACCGCGATCCACGCCGACGACGTTGACGAATGGTTCCTTTGCGGCCCCTTCGAACTCGTCCAGCTCTGCCGGGACACGCTCGCCGCGCGCGGCGTCGCCCCGGAGCACGTCCGCTTCGAACTGTTCACCTCGGGCAAGCCGGAGCGCCCCGAGGGCAACATTGGCCGGCCCGTGGTCACTGACGAATCGAAGGAAACCTACAAGATCACGTTCAAGCTGGACGGGCTGCAGGGCGAAGTGGCGAGCCCCACCCATGCCCGTGAGTCCATCCTCAACGCGGCCCTCCGGGTCCGCCCCGATGTGCCGTTCGCCTGTGCCGGCGGCGTCTGCGGCACCTGCCGGGCCAAGGTGGTCAGCGGCAACGTCATCATGGACGAGAACTACGCCCTGGAACAGGATGAACTCGACAAGGGCTACGTCCTGACCTGCCAGTCCCACCCCACCACCCCGGAAGTCACGGTCGACTTCGACGTCTAAGGTTTTTCGAGGTTTTCCGAATCCAGGTTTTTTCGAATCCAAGGAGCCCCATGATTTCCCTTTCCATCGCCGACGGCGTCGCCGAGGTCGTCCTCGACGCCCCGCACAAGCTGAACTCCCTCGACGAGCAGGCGCTCGCGGATTTGTCCCGGGCGTATGACGACGCCGCTGACGCCGCCGCGCGCGGTGAAGTCCGGGCTCTGCTGCTCCGCGGCGAGGGCCGGGCCTTCTGCGCCGGCCGTGACATCGCTGGCGTGACCCCGGAGAGCGACGACGCGCAGGCCTACCTGGGCGGGCTCGTCCAGCCGTTGCTGAAGAAAATGAGCGCCTTTCCCGCGCCCACGTTCGCCGCTGCCCAGGGCGCCTGCCTCGGCGTGGGGCTGGGGCTGCTGCTGGCCACAGACGTGGTCTACGTGGCAGAGAACGCCAAGGTCGGCTCACCGTTCGCCAAGCTCGGTGCCACCCTCGATTCGGGCGGGCACTGGTATTTCACCGAGCGCCTGGGCATGCACCGGACCCTGGACCTGATCTACACTGCCGAGCTCATGAGCGGCGCCGACGCCGTGGCGCAGGGCCTGTTCAGCCGGGCCATGCCCGCGGCGGAACTGCTGGAGAATACCCGCGCCATCGTGGCCAACGTTGCCACCGGCGCCACGGGTGCGTTCCGGGCCAGCAAGGAGCTCGTCGCGCACATCCGGGACCAGCGGCTCGGGCTGTGGGAGGCCATGGAAGAGGAAAACGCAGAACAGGCACGGCTGTGCAAGAGCGAGGACTACGCCGAGGGTTTCCGCGCCTTCCAGGAGAAGCGCAGCCCGGTTTTCAAGGGCTGAGGGCCGCCCCGGACGGGCGTCCCGGAAACGTGCTTTCGGGGTACTCGTCTTTGCTTCGAAGCATTTTCATTTCCGGAACCCGCTTGTAATGTTCGGTTATGACTCTGGGGAAATCTGTAAACAAGGCTGTCATACCTGCGGCGGGACTGGGAACGCGGTTCCTGCCGGCCACCAAGGCGATGCCCAAGGAAATGCTGCCCGTGGTCGACCAGCCGGCCATCCAGTACGTGGTGGAAGAAGCCGTCCGGGCCGGGCTGACGGATCTGCTCATGGTGACCGGGCGCCAGAAGCGGGCGCTGGAGGACCACTTTGACCGCGAGCCCTCGCTGGAGCACGCCCTCGAACTCAAGGGTGATTTCGACAGGCTGGAGGCCGTCCGCCACGCTTCCCGCCTGGGCCCGCTGCACTACGTGCGCCAGGGCGATCCCAAAGGCCTCGGCCATGCGGTCCTCTGCGCCCGCCAGCACGTCGGGTACGAACCGTTCGCCGTCCTGCTGGGCGATGACCTGATCGACGAGCGGGACGAGCTGCTGACCGCCATGATGGAGGTCCAGGCCCGGACGGGCGGCTCCGTCGTGGCCCTGATCGAGGTGGATCCGGCGGAAATCAGTGCCTACGGCTGCGCCGACGTTTCGGCGGTGCCGGGCCAGGACCATGTGCGGGTCAACCGGCTCGTGGAGAAGCCCGCCGCAGCCGAGGCCCCGTCCAACCTGGCCGTGATCGGCCGGTACATCCTGCACCCGGAGATTTTCGATGTCCTGGAGGACACCCCGCCCGGCCGCGGCGGCGAGATCCAGCTCACCGACGCGCTGCAGACCCTGGCCGTGTCCGACTGCGAGGGCGGAGGCGTCTACGGGGTGGTCTTCCGGGGCCGCCGGTATGACACCGGAGACAAACTGAGCTACCTCAAGGCTGTCATCTCCATCGCTGCCGACCGGGTGGAGTTCGGCGAAGAGCTCCGGGCCTGGATGAAGGCGTTCGTCAGCTAGCGGGTGTCCAGGTCCTCGAACACCAGGAACGTCTGGGTGTCCAGCACCCCGGGCATGGACTGCAGCTGGTCGAAGATCACCCGGCGCAGGTCGATGTTGTCCACGGCGCGCACCAGCAGGATCACATCGAAGTCCCCGCCCACCAGCGCGATGTGGTGGACCTCGGGGATGGCGCGCAGGAGTTCGCGCAGCTCGCGCCAGGAATGCTGGCGCACCTTCAGCGTGACGTAGGCAGAAGACTTCAGGCCGGCTTTGATGGGATCCACCAGGGCCGTGAACTTGGTCAGGACGCCCTCGCCGGTGAGCCGGGCGATCCTGGTGTAGGCGTGGGCGCGGGAAATATGGACGTTCTCGGCCACCTGTGTCACCGACATCCGGCCGTCCCGGGTCAGCTCCGCAATGATGTTCCGGTCCACATCGTCCAGCGGCACCGCCACCTGCTCTGATTCGAGCTCTGCCATTCGTCTACAACCCCCGCCGGTAATCCAGCTCACACTTACGATTTGTCTTCCAGACTAGGGCAAATTCGTGGACATCTCCATGATTCCCGGGAGAGGTGGATACGAAACATCGGCTGGCGGCATACTGGGAAAGATTAGTGGCTACAGAAGGACGGACCAATGACGATCTCCGCAGACCACGCTGCGCAGCCAGCTGCGCAGCAGGCCGCGCAACAAGATCCAGCCGGTGAGGCCGTGAGCAAGTTCGGCATCACCGTTGAGGACTACATGCTGCCCGCCCGCCACCAGATCCAGATGGTGGGCCCGGACGGAACCCTGAATCCCCACACGGAGCAGGGCACCCAGCCGGGGCACGAGTACAGCCTGCCCAGCGAAGCCGAACTGATGGCCGCCTACGAGCAGCTCGTCGTCGGCCGTCGCGTCAATGACCAGAACTCCGCGCTGGTCCGGCAGGGCCGCATGGCCGTCTACCCCTCGAGTCACGGCCAGGAGGCCTGCCAGGTTGCCGCCGCACTGTGCCTTGCCGAGGGTGACTGGCTGTTCCCCACCTACCGCGACTCCGTGGCCGTCATGGCCCGCGGCGTGGATCCGGTCCAGACGATGACGCTCTTCCGCGGCGACTGGCACGGCGGCTACGACCCCGCCAAGAACAAGGTCGGGATCCAGTGCACCCCGCTGACCACCCAGCTGCTGCACGGCGTCGGCGTTGCCCACGCCGCCAAACTGCGCGGCGAGGACACCGTGGTCCTGGCCATGTGCGGCGACGGCGCCACGAGCGAAGGCGATTTCCACGAAGCCCTGAACTTCGCCGCCGTCTTCCACCTGCCCGTGGTCTTCTTCGTCCAGAACAACCAGTACGCGATCTCCGTGCCGCTGGCGCACCAGTCCGTCGCGCCCTCGCTCGCCCACAAGGCCGTGGGCTACGGCATGGCCGGCGAACGCGTGGACGGCAATGACATCGTGGCCCTTCTGGCCGTCCTCGGCCGGGCCGTCAAGCTCGCCCGGGAAGGTTCCGGCCCGCTGCTGGTGGAAGCGCACACCTACCGGATGCAGGCGCACACCAACGCCGATGACGCCACCCGCTACCGGCAGGACAGCGAAGTCGCCGAATGGGTGGCGAAGGATCCGCTGAGCCGGATGCAGACCTACCTGACGGACCGCGGCCTGCTGGATGACGACCGCGCCGCCAGGATCGCCGAAAAGGCAGAGGCTGTGGCCACGCAGCTGCGCGAGGGCCTCAGCGAAGAGGTCCCGGTGGAACCGCAGGATCTCTTCAAGTACGTCTTCTCCACCCCCACACCACAGTTGAAGGAACAGTCCGCCATGCTCGCCGACGAACTGGCCCGCGACGCCGCATCCACCGCAACCGCATCTGCTTCGAAGGGGTCCGGGAAATGAGCCCCACCATCACCACATCCTCCGAAGCGAACGGCAACGTCAGCGCCGCGACCGCGCGCGCCGCCGCCAAGGCCGCAGTTGCGGCCGAGCAGGCCGGCCCGCAGACCATCACCCTGGCCAAGGCCCTGAACACCGCGATGGCGGACGCCATGCACGCGGACCCCTCTGTCCTGGTCTTCGGCGAGGACGTCGGCATGCTCGGCGGCGTCTTCCGCATCACGGACGGGCTCACCAAGACCTTCGGCACGAGCCGCTGCTTCGACACCCCGCTGGCCGAATCCGGCATCGTCGGCATGGCCGTCGGCATGGCAATGAACGGCATGCGCCCGGTCATCGAGATGCAGTTCGACGCGTTCGCCTACCCGGCCTTCGAACAGATCGTGAGCCACGTCGCCAAGATGCACAACCGCACCAAGGGCGCCGTGAAGCTGCCCATGGTCATCCGGGTTCCGTACGCCGGCGGCATCGGGGGAGTGGAGCACCACTGCGACTCGTCCGAGGCCTACTACGCGCACACCGCCGGCCTGAAGGTCTTCACCCCGGCCACCGTGGCCGACGGCTACCGGATGCTCCGGGAAGCCATCGACTCCGACGACCCTGTCATGTTCATGGAGCCCAAGAAGCTGTATTGGTCCAAAGACCAGGTGGACCTGGATGCGCTGCGCGCCGAGCACGCCGCGAACACCGAGCAAGGCACGTCCTCCGAGGGCCGGGCCGCCGTCGCACGCCCCGGCACCGACGCCACACTGATCGCCTACGGCCCGTCTGTCCCGACGGCGCTCGCCGCCGCGGCCGCCGCCGCCGAGGAAGGCCGCTCGCTGGAAGTGATCGACGTCCGCTCGATCGTGCCGTTCGACGACGAGACCGTCTGCGCCTCGGTCCGCAAGACCGGCCGCGCCGTGGTCATCGCCGAGGCCCACGGCTTCGCGTCCGTGGCCTCGGAAATCGTCGCCCGGGTCCAGGAACGCTGCTTCCACCACCTGGCCGCACCGATCCGCCGCGTCACCGGCTTCGACGTGCCCTACCCGGCGCCGAAGCTCGAGCACTACTACCTGCCCGGCGTGGACCGCATCCTCGACGCCGTTGACGACCTCCAGTGGGAAGACTGACCATGAGCGAACCGAAAGTATTCCTCCTGCCGGACCTGGGCGAAGGCCTCACCGAAGCCGAACTCGTGAACTGGCTCGTGTCCGTGGGCGACGAGATCCGCGTGGACCAGCCGATCGCCGAGGTCGAGACGGCCAAGTCCATGGTGGAGGTGCCCTCGCCGTACGCCGGCACCGTGGCCGTGCTGCACGGCGAGCCCGGCCAGACGCTCGACGTCGGCAAGCCGCTGATCTCTGTGATGCCGGTTGGAGCCGCTGCTTCTTCCGTTTCCGGTGGGGCTGGTGGCGCCGCCACAGGCAATGCCGCCCCCGGTGGGGCCGGCGCGGATGATGCCGCCCCCGCCCCTTCGCCGGACGGCATTGCTGCAAGCAGCATGCCGTCCGGCTCCGGAAGGCCCGATGCCACTCCCGGGGCGGCATCATCCGCGCCGGCCGGTTTCGCTGCTGGCTCACCTGCTGCTGTTGCGGCTGAGGCTTACCGCGAGGAGGAGAAGGCCGGGTCTGGCAATGTCTTGATCGGGTATGGGACTCCGGGCGGGCATGGGGTTGCCCGGCGGACTCGGGCTCCTAAGCGGGCCGCGATGGCTGAGGCTGCCAGCGGGGTCTCTGCTGCCGAGAAGGCTGCCGATGACCTGGTGCTGATGCGCACCCGGGTTCCCGGGAAACTGGGGGCCGTTATTTCTCCGCTGGTTCGCCGGATGGCGCGCGATCATGGGGTTGATTTGGGGGAACTCCAAGGGTCAGGGGCCAGCGGGCTCATCATGCGGCGCGATGTCGAGGCCGTCATCAAGCCGTCGCCGGTGGTTGAGCGCCCGATTGCGGAGCCTGCTGCTCTTGCTGCGCCTGCCGCGGCATCCGGAGACACCGACGCGCGCACCGGGCTGGGCATTTCCGGACGCACAGCGGTCCGGGGCGTGCGCAAGGCGGTCGCGGCGAACATGACGCGCAGCCGCTCCGAGATCCCGGAAGCCACCGTGTGGGTGGACGTGGACGCCACTGCGCTGGTGGAGATGCGTGCCGCGCTGAAGAAGGCGGACCCGCACAGCACCCCCGGGCTGCTGGCCTTCATCGCCCGGTTTGTTACTGCCGGGCTCAAGAAATTCCCTGAGCTGAACACCCGGATCGTGACCACCGAGGATGCCGCGGGCGGCGCGATGCAGGAGATTGTGGCCTTCGATGGCGTCAACCTCGGGTTCGCGGCGCAGACCGACCGCGGACTGATGGTGCCGTCGGTGCGGAACGCGGACAAGCTCAGCGCCCGCGAACTGGACGCCGAGATCCGCCGCCTCACCGCCGTCGTGCGCGAAGGCAAAGCGACCCCGGCGGAACTGGGCAGCGGCACGTTCACGCTGAACAACTACGGCGTGTTCGGGGTTGACGGTTCCGCCGCGATCATCAACCACCCCGAGGTGGGGATCCTCGGCGTCGGGCGGATCATCGACAAGCCCTGGGTGGTCAACGGCGAGCTCGCGGTCCGCAAGGTCACCGAGCTGACGCTCACGTTCGACCACCGGGTGTGCGACGGCGGCGCGGCCGGCGGCTTCCTGCGCTACGTCGCGGACGCGATCGAGAACCCGGGGTCGGCGCTCGCGGACATGTAAGGCGTAACCGGGATCTGCACCCCGGGTGAGGGGACGGGGACCGCACAGTCAGTCTGGTGCGGTCCCCGTGCTTTCCGGCCGGGCCGAAAACCACCGTGCCAGCCACGATGCCGGCAGGAGCAGCAGCCACACGAACGGCGTGTAGGCGTTGAGGACGAACGCCGCCGGGATGGAGAGCAGGAAGACCAGCGCCACGGCAATCCGCGCATAAAAGATGCGGCGGTGGACGTGGGCGGCCATCTCGCGGTCCATGAGCCCCGCGTGCTTCGCATAGCCCCAGATGGCCGCCAGCATCAAATAGACCGCGGCAATGTTGGCGGCGTACAGGACGCTCGGCCACGGGGTGGGATCGTCCCCGTAGTCACTGAGGACCGCCGTCGGACCGGGCAGCATGGCGATGAAGAACAAGAGGGCCAGGTTCAGCCAGGCCAGGTTCGCATTGAAACGGCGGATGAGGGCAAAGTCGGAGTGGTGGGACATCCACGTCTTGGCGATGATGACAAAGGACAAGGCGTACGCCAGCAGCTGCGGCAGGGCAGCAACCAAGGCGTCGTCCACCTGCTCCGCGGGAATGCCCTCGGGCAGTTTCAGGTCCAGGGCCAGGAGCGTCAGGGCGATCGCGAAGACGGCATCGCTGAAGAACACCATCCGCTCCAGGGACGTGCCGGATTTCAACGGGAGCCACCCCCATTCGTTCGGTGGAGCACCTGGCTCAATCGAGGGAAGTAGCCCACAGGCTACACCGCCGCGCAGGCCACGACGAGGGGTCCGGGCATACCCGCCGCAGGGACGGGACGGGCACGCCCTGACGGGAATTGCCAGCCAGCGCGGGTAGAATCGAGGCCTGTACAGCACCAACAACGCCGGACCAACAATGCCGGAAAAGCGTCGGAAATACGGAGATTCAATGTCACGATGGCTCGAAGTCGGTCCGGACAACTACGTACTGACAACCCAAGGTTCCCTGCTCAACACAGGTCTGGTGGTCGGCACCGAGCGCGCCATGGTGATCGACACCGGCGGCGGCCCCCGGCAGGGCCGCGAGATCCTGGCTGCCGTGCGGGAAAAGACCGGGCTGCCGCTCGTCGTCGTCAACACGCACGCCCACTACGACCACTTCTTCGGCAACGCCGTCTTCGCCAGCGACGGCGTCACGGAATTCTGGGCGCACGAGAACTGTGCCGCGGAAATCGAGGAGAACGGCGACGAGCAGCGCCGCCTTGTGGCCTCCGCGGAACCCGAAATGGCGGCCGGTCAGGGCTCCGACGCTGAGCTGGTGGTTCCGAACGCCATCGTGAAGGACCAGCCGGTCCTCGTGGATCTTGGCGGACAGACCGCCACCTTGTTCTATCTGGGCCGCGGCCACACCGACGGCGACCTCCTGGTCGGCACGGCAAGCACCCTCTTCGCCGGCGACCTCGTTGAACAGGGTTCCCACCCATCCTTCGAGGACTCATTCCCGGAAGACTGGGCCGACGCCCTCCGGCACCTCTCCGCGCTGCGGCACCGCTACGAATTCCTGATTCCCGGCCACGGCGAACCGTGCTCGGACCAGTTCGTCAAGACCATGGCCAACACCATGAGCACCGCGGTCCGGCAGGCGATCCAGGCCACCCGGGAAACCCCGGACGATGCGACCAAGGCCATCCCGATCCTGCCGTACGGCCCCGAACAGTCTCGCTGGTTCATCAAGCGCCTGCAGGACACACGGGCCCACCGCTAAGTCCAGATAAATGGCGGTGATGGTAAGCGTGCTCATTACTGCCCCTAGACTTGTTCCTTGAACGATGTCAATCGAGCACTGCAGCGGTCTGCGCTGTGATCCTTGGGGGGAACGAACATGCCAGAACCGGTCGAAAACAAGACCGCCAACGCCCTCGCTGAAGCTGAAGCAGCTGAAGAGCAGGCCCAACTTCCGCGCCGGAGAGACCGCCGCCGCGGCGACGACTCTGACGCCTGGACAGGAACCATGCCCATCATTTCGAGCAACCAGGCCGAACAGCGCCCCTCAGCCCCCAGCAGTTCCTGGGCGGAGGCCGCCGCTGCCGCCGATGCGCCGGCGCGCCCGCAGCCTGCCAAACCGTCCAAGGATCCCGTGCTGAAGCCGCCTGCCCCCGAGGCCGCTCCTGCCGTGCCCGCCCAGCCCACCCGTTCCACCCGTTCGGCCAGCAGGGCCGCGGCCCTGGCCGACGCCCCGCTGCCCGACTTCATCAGCTCCCCGGGTCTTTTTGTCCGCGAGCAGAAGCCCCGGCCCGTCGGCGGGTTCCGCGGCGCCCTCTACAACCTGACCGGCGGCGGGCTGAACCTGGGCCCGAGTGCCAGGCAGCGTGAGGAAGACGAGCTGGCCCGGCGCATCTCCCGCCAGCTCCAGGGCAGCTACAACACGGCCGTCCTGAGCCTCAAAGGCGGCATCGGGAAGACCTCCACTACGGTCGGCGTCGGACTGACCCTGGCCGAGTTCCGGGGCGATCCTCCGTGCGCCATCGACGCCAACCCCGATTCCGGCGACCTCGTCGAGCGCGCCCTCGGCGAAGGGATCTACCAGCAGCAGAGCCCGCGCACCATCACGGACCTGCTCAAGAACATCGAGTCAGTCGATTCCCTCACGGCCCTGGCCCGCTACATGCACCACGCCGGCAGGCTCCACCTCATTGCCGGCGAACAGGACCCCGAGGTTTCAGATTCGCTGACGGCCGAGGAATACCTGCGGATCCGCAAGCTCATCTCCGCCTACTACTCAGTGGCGCTGATCGACTGCGGCACGGGCGTGACGCACAATGCCATGAGCGGCATCCTGCAGTCGGCGGACAACCTGATCATCGCGGCCGGCTATGCCGTCAGCGGAGCCAAGCGGGCCCGCAGCACGCTTCACTGGCTGGCCAGCCACGGCTACGAAGACCTCGCCCGCAACGCCGTCGTGGTCATCACCGACAAGGACGAGGTGTCCACCCGGGTGGACAAGGACGCCATCGAGGAACACCTGTCCGGCATCTGCCGCCAGCTGATCGCGGTTCCGCACGACCGCGGGGTGGCCGACGGCGACCTTGTCACCCTTGATGTGCTTCGCCCCGAAACGCGGCGCGCATACCGGGAGATCGCCGCGGCAATCGTTGACGGATACGTCTAAGCGCGACCCGTGCCGGCCTCCGCGGTACATTTGAGCATGGCCAACAACTCACTCGGGGTCGACGCCGCCCGCCACCTCCAGGACCTGCTTCTGGGAACCGACAACGTCGAGGACTTCCTGGGCCGCCTTGCGGAGTTCTCGGCCGCCACCCTGAGCCGTACGACCGGCGCCGAGATTGAGTGCGGCGTGACCTTGCAGCGCCGCAAGCGGACCATGACGGTCGCGGGCAGCAGTCCGCGGGCAGTCACCCTGGACCGCATCGAACAGACCCTCGGTGACGGCCCCTGCATCGAGGCGCTGCGGACCAGGTCCGTGGTCCTGCTGGCGGATGTCGACGCCGATCCCCGCTGGCCCGACTACCAGCGGCAACTTGCCGCCAACGGGTGCCGCAGCACCCTGGGCGTTCCGCTGGAAATCGGCGACGACGCCGCCGCGGCCCTGAACTTCTTCGGGGCGGACACCGGGCTGTTCACGGACGACATCATTGCGGAGGCGGCCGGATTCGCCGACCTCGCCGGCCGCGCCCTCCGGCTGGCCGTGCGGCTCGGAACCTTCCAGTCCCGGGCCGAAGATCTCCAGTCGGCCATGGAACACCGCACTTCCATCGATCTCGCCTGCGGTGTGATTATGGCCCAGAACCGCTGCTCCCAGGACCAGGCCATGGCCATCCTCACCAAGGTCTCAAGCAACCGGAACCAAAAGCTCCGGGAAGTCGCCGCGGACGTGCTCCGGCACCTCACCAGCGAGGAAGTCCGCACCCACTTCGACGCGTAGGGCAGGGACGGCCGCGGTGGATGCCTAGGATGAAGGGGATGACCACCACACGCCTCGAGCCCTTCAGCCTCCGCAGCATCGCCGTTCCCGCGTTCGGGCCGGCCCTCATGTTCAGCCTGGGCGAGGGCGCGATCCTCCCCGTGGTCGCCCTGTCCGCCCGCGATCTTGGCGCCTCCGTGCCCGGTGCCGCGCTGATTGTTACGCTGATCGGCCTCGGATCGTGGTTCTTCAACCTTCCGGCGTCGCTGATCACCCTGAAATTCGGGGAACGCTGGGCGATCGTGGGGGCCGCGGCCGCCAGCGCGTTAGCCCTCGCCGCGGCGGCCGTCGCTCCGCTGTTTTCCGGCGGCCTTTGGGTGCTGGCGGCGGCGATGGTGGTGGTCGGCATGGCCGCCAGCGTATTCAGCCTGGCCCGGCAGAAATACCTGACCGAGGCCGTGCCGGTCATGCTCCGGGCCCGGGCCTTGTCCACCCTCGGCGGCGTCAACCGGATCGGGATCTTCATCGGCCCGTTCGTTGGCGCCGCCGTGATGCAGTTTGCCGGCATCAGCGGGGCCTACTGGGCCGGCGTCGTCGCGATGGCCGCCGCGGCAGCCGTGTCCGTCACCATCCCCGACCTCGAGGCGAAGCCGCTGCCGGCCGGCGGCGTTCCGGCGCAGCAGCCCACCTTGCGCGGGATCGCGGTGTCCCACGCCGGCGTCTTCCTGAGCGTGGGGATCGGGGTCCTGCTGCTGAGCGGGCTGCGCGCCTCGCGCCAGGTGGTCATCCCGCTGTGGGCCGATCACCTGGGCCTGGACCCCACCCAGGCCTCCCTGATTTACGGGATCTCCGGGGCGATCGACATGCTGGTGTTCTATCCGGCCGGAAAGCTGATGGACCGCAAGGGCCGGCAATGGGTGGCCGTGCCGTCCACGCTGATCATGGGGACGGCCATGGTGCTGATTCCGCTAAGCACGGGCTTCGTCTCGCTCATGCTGGCGGCGCTCCTGATCGGCTTCGGCAACGGGATCAGCTCGGGCCTGAACATGACGCTCGGGGCCGATTTTTCGCCGGACAACGGCCGGGGCCAGTTCCTGGGCATCTGGCGCTTCATGGCCGACGCCGGAGCGACCGGCGGGCCCGTGCTGCTCTCCGCCGTCACCGCCGTCGCGTCCCTGGGGGCCGGCGTGGCCGCGACCGGCGTGATCGGCTTGGCCGCCGCGGCCGTGTTCGCTGTGACCATTCCCCGACTCAAGCACCGCCGGAACTACTGAGCGCTGCCGGGCCCAGAACGACAAGCAGGTAGCGACTACTCGGGTGCATGCTAAGCGGGCTTAGTAGGGTCGGGCCAGTGCGCCGGTGCATTCCATGCCGGCCCTACGTGGGGCGGCACGAGTGCCGTTGTCAGGGTCCGCCCGTGATTATTTGCAGCGCATGGTCTCCGCCCGGATGGGTGATGCGTTTCGACGCAAAAAAATGAGGAGATGCTCATGTTCGGAAAACCGTCCCGCTGGTTCGCGCCCCTGGCTGCAACAGCAGCCCTGCTACTTGCTGCTTCGCCCGCGGGTGCAACTGTCACCCGTCCGCCCAACCCGCCGGATTTTGTTGTTTCGGCCGATCTGGCGTGCGGCTTTGATCTTGGCGTCTCCGGTACCGGCGGAAAGATTACGCGGATTGACTTCAAGAACGGCAACTTCTTTCAGGTTGGCAAGGGAGTCATCCTCACCTATACCAACATGAGCAACGGGAAGACGTACAGGGTCAACACGGCCGGAACCGTGGCGAGATTCACCCAAAACCCGGACGGAAAAACCTGGACGTTCAGCGCCGCAGGCCATTTTGGGTTTATCTTCTTTCCGACAGATGCGCCCGGGGCCGGGGCCTTCCAGTACACCGGACAGTTGAAGCTCACCATTGACTCGCCGAGCACTGTGAACGTGCTCTCCGTGGACTCCAGCGGGGGCAAAGCCGTGGACATCTGCGCACGTCTCAGTTAGCTGTCGCAGGATCCCGTAGGCCCGGGCACGCTGTGCTGCCCGGGCCTACGTGCGCCACGCTAGCGTTCCTGGCGCGGGGGCCTGTCCGGCCGTCGTGGGTCCGGCTGCCGGGCGGCCAGGCCGAACAACCACACACCGGCCACCGTGGCGAGGTAGCCGGCAATGACGATCAGCGCCGTGCCGGCCCAGAAGTAGCTGATGGTGCTGACCTCCTGCCCACCCGGCCCGATGCTCAGCAACGCGACGGCCGCCACCCCGGCCGCGGCAAGACCGGTGAGGACGGGAAGCGCCACCCACACCCTGGCTGAGGCCCAGTGCTCGTTGTAGCCGTTCCAGACATTCCAGCCCGGGCCCCGGCGAATGATCAGCCAGCCGGCCGGGACCATAAAGGCCCCGACCACCAGGAAGGCCGCCACCACATCGGCGGGCCGGTGCCACTGGTTGATCAGCGTGGACACGCCCGTGGCGACGGCGAAGCTGCCGCCCAGATAGCCGGCCAGCGGCCGCCAGCGCGGCGAGACCATGAGGAACACGGCAGCGGCGGCCGAGGCCGCCATGGTGGTGTGGCCCGAAGGCAACGAATTCAGCTCCAGCGTCTCGACGCCGCGGTACGGCCGGACCGGAAGCCAGTCCTTCAGGATCTGGGTGGCCAGGTTGGCGCCCACGCACGCCGCAATCGCAATCACCGCCTCAGACCAGCGGCGCCGCAGGATGGTGACGAACACGACCACCACCGACGCGATCACCACAGAGAGCGCCGGCAGCCAGTCCAACAGCTTGGTGGCGGCCTTGCCCGCGGTACCGCTGAGCGCCACGGCTTCCACGAGGGCCGATTCGTCAATGAACTGGCCCGTGGTGGTACGGACAAAGAAGACGTAGGTGGCGGCCAGCGCCGCGACGCAGGCAACCGTGGCCAGCACGAACAAGGCGGCGGTGGCCTTGCCGGGGGACCGCTGAGCCTGCGGATCCGGTGTGGCGCGGGTCCGAGCGCTGCGCCCCGGAGTTTCGGGCGGACGGGCCGGGAGGACTTGTGTTTCCGCGGCCTGTGTTTCATGGACCGGTATCATCTGGACCTGGGTTTTCTGGACTCGGGCAGACGGGTCCCAGGAAGTGCGTTCCTGCCGAAAAGTCATGCCATTAAGAGTCCCACAGAACCCTGCGCGCCAGCTGAAGGGCCCGGCGCGTGGCTGGGGCGGTCGTACCTGCCAAAAAACGAGTACCCACTACTCGTGCGCCGTCGGACCGGGATTTGTAGAGTCGTGTGTGCCGGCGCGGCTTGTCCCCGGCACGACGCTCCTTGAGCGGGGCCGGCGGAGACGAGTTTCCTGGACCAGGGACTCACCCCCAGTCGACGCCGGCCCAATCAAGGATCCACGCCCGGCTCCCGGAACTCAATCCCCGCGCTGTTCATTCCTCGCAGTGCATTCCCAGTACAGTGGCTCCATGCCTGCCCTCCCCATGGACCCCCCGGCACGTCCCGCCGCGCCCCTGCCCGGCCTCGACGAACTCCTGGCCGGCGCCCATGTTGTAAGCCTGCCGATGCGCGTGAAATTCCGGGGCATCCTGCAGCGGGAGGCCCTGCTGCTCCGCGGGCCGCTGGGCTGGGGCGAATTCTGTCCCTTTCCCGAATATGGCGACGCCGAGGCCTCCCGCTGGCTTACAGCCGCGATCGAGGCCGGCTGGGCCGGGTTCCCGGCGCCGTTGCGGGACAGCATCCCGGTCAACGCCACGGTCCCTGCCGTGCCGGCGCACAAGGTGCCGGAGGTCCTGGCCCGCTTCGGGCGGGTGGACGCGGTCAAAGTCAAGGTCGCGGAGCGCGGCCAGAGCCTGGACGACGACGCCGCCCGGGTGGCGGCCGTCCGGGCGGCGCTGCCGGACGCCGCGATCCGTGTGGACGCGAACGGCGGCTGGGACGTGCCGGAGGCCGTCTCGGCACTGACGCGGCTCGCCGCCGTCGGGCTCGAATATGCCGAACAGCCCGTGCCGGAGATCGCGGGCCTCGCCGACGTCAGGCGGCAGCTCCGGGCCGCCGGCGTACCCGTGCTGATCGCCGCGGATGAGAGCGTGCGCAAGGAGGACGACCCCCTCAAAGTGGCGCGGGCCGGCGCCGCGGACCTGATCGTGGTCAAGGTGGCCCCGCTCGGGGGAGTGCGGCGCGCCCTGCGGATCGTGGCGCAGGCCGGGCTGCCCGCCGTCGTGAGTTCGGCGCTGGACACATCGGTGGGGATCCGGGCCGGACTGGCCCTGGCTGCCGCCCTGCCCGAGTTGCCGTATGCCTGCGGCCTGGGCACGGTGTCCCTGCTCGCTGCCGATGTCACTCACGATCCGCTGGTTCCCGACGACGGCGCGATCGCCCTGCGGGACGTCCGCCCGGCGCCCGAGCTGCTGGCCGAACACGCCGCCCCGCCGGAACGCCGGGACTGGTGGCTGGACCGGCTGCGGCGTGTGCACGCGGTGCTGGCCGCATCGACTGCTCCGTAACGGCCCTTTAGGACCTCGAAAACGGCGCTTACGGAGCAACCGATGGGTTCGGCGGCACGGCGAGCATTCACCGGGACTTCATCTGGGAGACGCCTCTCGGTAGCCAGCGGCTGGAAGGGTGGGCGCGACCGCAACTCACCCCATGGAAGGTCTCTCCATGTCTGTCTCCTCCGGACGCACGTTTTCCCTGCTCCCCATGCTTGGCCACACCAAAGGCAAGCGAAGCCCCGTCACCTGCGCGCTGAAGTGCGACAACGCCTGCTCGGGCGAGGTCTGCAACACCAGCACCAACAGCTACTTCCGTGACATCGCCTCCGCCACGATGTCCCGCCGCGCCGTGCTGGGCTTCGGCGCCGCCGGCGCGCTCGCCGTCGCCTTCGGCAACGCGGTGACATCCGCCGGAACCGCCGTCGCCGACGGCGGCCCGGGACTCGCCGCCGCGGCCAAGGACGGGTTTGGGAAATCCAAGCTGCAGTTCACCGCCATCGCACCCGTCGACGCCAGCGTGGACAAGCTGACCGTCCCCGCCGGGTTCACCTGGCAGCCGGTCATCCGCTGGGGCGACCCGCTGTTCAAGGACTCGCCGGCCTTCGACATCGGGCACCAGAGCGCCGCGGCGCAGGCCCGCCAGTTCGGCTACAACAACGACTACACCGACATCCTGCCGATCGAAGGATCCAAGGACCGCCGGGCCGTGCTCTTCACCAACCACGAATACACCAACGAGAACATCATGCTGCCGGCTGGATTCGACGCCGCCGAGGCCCGCGCGATCGGCCGCGCAGCCCACGGCCTGACGGTGGTGGAGCTGGAACGCACGAACAAGAACAAGCCCTGGAGCTACGTCCGGGGCGCCGGGCTGAACCGCCGCTTCCTGACCGACACCACCTACGAGCTCGACGGTCCGGCCGCCGGATCCGCCCTTCTGAAGACCACCGCCGATCCCTCCGGCCGGGCCATCCAGGGCACCCTGGGCAACTGCTCCGGCGGCACCACCCCGTGGGGCACCATCCTCTCCGGCGAGGAAAACTTCAACGGCTACTTCGCCGCGCCCGGAACCTCCGACGCCGACAAGCGCTACGGCCTGACCAGCAAGCCCACCGCCCGCCAGTGGGAACTGGATGACCCGCGCTTCGACACCCGCAACCCCGGATACCAGAACGAGGCCAACCGCTTCGGCTGGATCGTGGAAGTGGACCCGTTCGACCCCACCTCCACGCCCCGCAAGCACTCCGCGATGGGCCGCTTCAAGCACGAGGGCGCCAACGTGATCGTCGCCAAGTCCGGCCACGTGGTGGCCTACATGGGCGACGACGAGCGCTTCGACTACCTGTACAAGTTCGTCTCGGCCGGCACGTACCGGCCCGGAAAGACGGCGGAGGACCGCAAGAACAACCTCACGCTGCTCTCGGAAGGCGACCTGTACGTCGCGAAGTTCACCGGCAATTCCCCGGCCGACGGGTTCGACGGGGCGGGCAAGCTTCCGGCCGACGGGGCCTTCGACGGGGCCGGTGTTTGGCTGCCCCTCGTGGTGGGCGGACAGTCCAAGGTGCCCGGGATGTCCGTGGAAGAAGTGCTCGTGTACACGCGCCTCGCCGCCGACAAGGTAGGCCCCACCAAGATGGACCGCTGCGAGGACGTCCAGCCGAGCCTGCACACCGGCAAGGTCTACGTGGTCTGCACCAACAACGCGGACCGCGGCAAACCCGGCAAGGAAGGGGCCACCGAGGTCAACCCCCGCACCCTCAACCGCGACGGCCACATCGTCGAAATCACCGAGACCGGGGACCAGAGCTCCACAACGTTTGGCTGGAACCTGCTGATGGTCTGCGGCGATCCGGCCAAGAACTCCGCCACCTACTTCGCCGGGTTCCCCGCGAGCCAGGTCTCACCGATCTCCTGCCCGGACAACGTGGCCTTCGATTCCGTGGGTAACCTCTGGATCTCCACCGACGGTGCGCCCTCCAGCATCGGCTACGCCGACGGGCTCTTCAAGGTGACCCTGGACGGTGCCGAACGCGGGAAGGTGGAGCAGTTCCTCGCCGTCCCGCGCGACGCCGAAACCTGCGGCCCGGTCATCCACGACGACGAGCGCACCGTCTTCGTTGCCGTCCAGCACCCGGGCGAGGAAGGCACGTTCGCCGACCAGCACTCGTACTTCCCGGACTACGTCGCGGCCGGGGCGACGCCGAAGCCCGGCCAGGTGCGCGCTCCGCGTCCGTCCGTGGTCCAGGTGTTCCGCACCGACGCCTAGCCGCCTCCGGTCAAAGCAACGCGGGGTCATTTCCCGCCCGTGTCGGCGCCCGGCATGGGCCGGAAATGACCCCGCGTTGCATCTGAGGGCGTTGCTTCGGTGGACGGGCGAGCATCGGGGGAGGGCTCCTACTGATAATTTGGGAACTGTGAATAATCCGGCCGAATTGGTTGTCCCCAGAGTCCAGGCTGCAATTGCCACCGCGTTTGGCGAAGAGTTCCGGCAGACGGACCCGGTGGTCAGGCCCTCCCAGTTCGCGGACATCCAGATCAACGCCGCCATGGCCCTGGCCAAGAAGGTCGGCCTGCCGCCCCGGGACGCCGCTGCCAAGATCGTGGAAGCCCTGAACCTGGACGGCATTTGCACCAGTGTGGAAATCTCCGGGCCCGGCTTCATCAACCTGAGCTTTGACGGCACCTGGATCGAGGAACTGCTCAATGCAGAGTCGGTCCAGGCCGCGTCCCCGGCCACGGCCGTCACGCCCGCCGCGACACCGCAGCGCGTCGTCGTCGACTACTCCTCCCCGAACGTCGCCAAGGAAATGCACGTCGGCCACCTGCGCACCACCGTGGTGGGGGACAGCCTCGTCAAGGTGCTCGAAGCCCTCGGCGACACCGTGATCCGGCAGAACCACATCGGTGACTGGGGCACCCCGTTCGGGATGCTGATCGAGCACTGGCTGGAGATCGGCGAGGACTCCCCGGAGGCGGCGCTGCTGGTGGAGGACCCCAGCGCCTTCTACCAGGCCGCCCGGGCCAAGTTTGATGCCTCCGCCACCGACGAGGACGGCTTCGCCACCCGGGCCCGGCTCCGCGTCGTGGCCCTGCAGGGCGGCGACCAGGAGACCTTCGCCGTCTGGCAGCGGCTGGTCGCGCAGTCCAAGCGCTACTTCAACGCCATCTACTCCACCCTCGGCATCAGCCTTACCGATGACCACATCGCCGGCGAAAGCTCCTACGACGCGCACCTGGCACAGCTGTGCCAGGAACTCGAGGAGCGCGGCCTGGCCCGGATCAGCGACGGCGCCCTGTGCACCTTCCCGGCAGGATTTACCGGCCGCGACGGGCAGCCGCTGCCGCTGATTATCCGCAAGTCCGACGGCGGCTACGGCTACGGCACCACGGACCTCGCCACCATCCGCTACCGGGTCCGCGACCTGGAGGCCAACCGGATCCTCTACGTCGTGGGTGCCCCGCAGAACGTCCACCTGCGCATGGTCATGGCCACGGCCCGGGACGCCGGCTGGCTGCCAGAGACGGTCGAGGCCGTGCATGTGCAGATCGGCAACGTGCTCGGCGAGGACGGGAAGATCCTCAAGTCCCGGTCCGGTGCCCCGGTGAAGCTCATGGCCCTGCTCGAGGAGGCCGTGGACCGGGCCCGCGCCGTCATTGACGCGAGCCGGCCCGAGCTCAGCGAGGCGGAGCGCGCGGTGACCGCCCGCCAGGTGGGCATCGGCGCCGTCAAGTACGCCGACCTCTCCACCGGCCACGACACCGAGTACGTCTTCGACTTCGACCGCATGCTCGCCCTCAGCGGCAACACCGGACCCTACGTGCAGTACGCTGCGGCCCGGATCCGCTCCATCCTGCGCAAAGCCGGGGTACTGGAACAGATCACCGGCGACGGCGGCACACCGGCGGCGGGCACTCCGGCAGCCGAAGCATCCGGCGGACCCGCCACGGCGATCGCCGTCGTCGAACCCGCAGAACGCGCGCTGGCCCTGCACCTGCTGGAGTTCGACGCGACGCTGAACAAGGTGCGGGACGCGCTGGAGCCGCACCGGCTCTGCGGCTACCTCTTTGAGCTCGCGCAGCTTTTCACCACGTTCTACGACCAGTGCCCGGTGCTCAAGGCCGAGGAATCGGTCCGTGACTCGCGGCTGGCCCTGTGCGCGCTGGCGCTGCGCCGCCTCTCCGGCGGCCTGGAGCTGCTGGGCATCGAAACGCCGGAGAACATGTGAGTCCGGCGGATTCCGCTGCCGCCTCGCCCGCCCCCGGCCGCCTGACCGCGGTGGAGGCCGCGCGCATCGCCGTCGACGCGCTGCTCGCCGCCGGTGTGCGCCAGGTGGTGGTGTCGCCGGGATCGCGCTCGGCGCCCATGGCCTACGCCCTGGCCGAGGCCGAAGCCGCCGGACGGGTGGAGCTGCTGGTCCGGATCGACGAGCGGTCCGCCGGTTTCACGGCCTTGGGCCTCGCCCTGTCCGCCGGTGCGCCCGCCGCCGTCCTGACCACGTCCGGGACCGCCGTCGGCAACCTCCTCCCGGCCGTCATGGAGGCCAACCACGCCGCGGTGCCGCTCGTGGTCATCTCCGCCGACCGGCCCGAGGAACTCCGGGGAACCGGCGCCAACCAGACCACCGTGCAGTTGGACCTCTTTGGCGACCACGTCCGCTTCGCCGTCGACGTGCCCGCGGGCAGCGATCCGCAGCGCGCCGTCGAAACGGCCCTCAGCGCCGCCACCGGAGCCTTCGAGGACGCCCCGCCCGGGCCGGTGCAGCTCAACCTTGCCTTCCGCGACCCGCTGGTCCCGGCCGTGGGCGACGGGCTGCCCGCGGCGGCAGGGCGCGGCATCTACCGGGCCGCCCGGAACCCCCTGGCCCTGGACTTTCCGGCCGCGTCGACGGCGCTGCCGGAGCGGCGCACCGTGGTGCTGGCCGGGCACGACGCCGGCCCGGTCGCCGAGGCTTTCGCCCGCGCGCACGGCCTGCCGCTGCTGGCCGAACCGTCTTCCAACGCCCGCTTCGGCCCCAACGCGGTGGGGCCCTACCGGCTGCTGATCGAGCACTTCGGCGCGGACGCGGCACAGCCGGTCGAACGTGTGGTCCTCTTCGGCCGGCCGACGCTTTCCCGGCCGGTGAGCGCGCTGCTGGAGCGCGCCGATGTCCCGTCGGCCCTGTACCAGCCCGTTCCGGTGGCCTGGTACGAACCCGGCCGCCGCACCGAACTGCCGCTGGAAACCCTGGCGGACCTGGCGGACTTCGCCGGCCGCGGAACTGCCGCATGGCTCGATGCCTGGCTGCTCGCAGGAGCCGCCGCCCAACACGCCGTGGACCTGATCCTGGCCGCATCCCCGGCCGCGACTGGCCCGTCGGCGGGCGCCGAGGTCTGGAAACACGCCCGCGGTCAGCTGGTCCTGGGCTCCTCGAACGGGATCCGCGACGTCGACCTCGCCGGGGCGCCGCCCGCGGAACCCCAGGCCACCATGTTTGCCAACCGGGGCCTGGCCGGGATCGACGGCACCACGTCCACCGCCACCGGGATCGCGCTTGGCGGTGGCCAGGAAACGACCGTGTTCATGGGGGATGTGACGTTCCTGCACGACGCCGGGGGACTCCTGCTCGGGGCCGGGGAGGCCGAACCGCAGCTTCGGATCGTGGTGCTCAACGATGCCGGAGGTGCCATCTTCGGGCTCCTGGAGCACGGCACAGTCGCCGCGGCGGGGCGCTACGGCGATGCCGTCGAACGTCTCTTCGCCACCCCGCAGCGCGTGGACCTCGCCGCCCTGGCTGCGGCATACGGTGTCCCGCACCGCCAGGTCGGCACGACGGCGGAACTCGCCGAGGCGCTGTCCGGCCCGCCGGAGGGCCGCAGCATCATCGAGGTGCGCACGGACCGGCACCGGCTCGGGGAACTGCACCGCGCCATCCGGGCCGCGGTGGCCACGGCCGTGGAGGGCCTGCCGCAGACGTAGCGCACGTTTCCGCTACGAAAAAGGACAGCCGCCACGTGGATCCACGTAGCGGCTGTCCTTATTCGGTGCGGAATACCGGAATTACAGCACCCGGCTCAGGAACTCCTTGGTGCGGGGGTGCTGGGGATTGGCCAGGACCTCCCGCGGGTCGCCCGACTCCACGACGATGCCGCCGTCCATGAAGGTCAGGCGGTCACCGACTTCCCGGGCAAAGCCGATCTCGTGGGTCACCACGATCATGGTCATGCCCGACTTGGCGAGGTCCTTCATCACGTTCAGGACATCGCCCACGAGCTCCGGGTCGAGCGCGGAGGTGGGCTCATCGAAGAGCATGAGTTCGGGATCCATGGCCAGTGCACGGGCAATCGCGACGCGCTGCTGCTGGCCGCCGGAGAGCTGGTTCGGGTAGTGGCCGGCGCGGTCGCCGAGTCCCACGCGGTCCAGCAACTCCAGGGCCCGCTTCCGGGCCACTGCCTTCGACTGGCCCTTGACCTGCACCGGGGCTTCCATGATGTTCTGCAGCGCCGTCTTGTGCGGGAACAGGTTGAAGCGCTGGAACACCATGCCGATCTCGCGGCGCTGGGCGGCGATTTCCTTGGCCTTCAGGTCATGGAGCCTGCCCTTGACCTCCCGGTAGCCGATCAGCTCCCCGCCCACGGAAATGCGTCCGGCGCTAATGGTCTCCAGCAGGTTCACGCAGCGGAGCATCGTCGACTTGCCCGAACCGGACGGGCCGATCACCACCGACACCTCGCCCTGGTTGACGTTCAGGTCAATCCCGCGCAGCACGTGGTGCTGGCCGTAGTACTTATGAAGGCCTTCGATCTGTACCAGCGGTTTCTCAGTGGTGATCGTCATTTCGCCTCCTCCTCGGGGAAGTCCATCTTGAGTGCCGGCTCGGCGTCGGCGCTTGGGGCAACGGCCGCTGCAGCCTTGGCCGCCGCGGGGTTCACCGTGGCGGGGGCCCGGTTGTCCACGCCCTTGCCGTAGTAGGCCTCGATGAAGTGCTGGCCCACCATCAGGAGGCTGGTGATGACGAGATACCAGATGGCCGCCACGATCAGCAGGGGAACCGGCAGGTACGTCCGGTTCGCCAGGGCATTGGTGGCAAACGTCAGGTCCAAGGTGAAGGGCACGGCCAGGACCAGCGACGTGGTCTTGAGCATGCCGATGGTTTCGTTCCCGGTGGGCGGCACGATCACTCGCATCGCCTGCGGCAGGATGATACGCCACATGATCTTGGTCTTGCCCATGCCCAGAGCCTCGGCGGCTTCCATCTGGCCCTGGTCCACGGACTTGAGCCCGGCCCGGAAGATTTCCGCGAGGTAGGCGGATTCATTGAGGCCAAGGCCCAGGATCGCCGCCACCGTGGCGGTGACGACCGTGCTGGTGTCCACGCTGAACATCTCCGGCCCGAACGGGACGCCGGCGCTGATTTTGGGGTAGAGAACGGCGATCAGGCCCCAGAAAATCAACTGGGTGTAGACCGGGGTGCCGCGGAAGAACCAGACCCAGGTCCAGCTGGAATAGCGGAATACAGGGTTTTCGGATTGCCGCATGAAAGCCAGGAGGACGGCCAGAATGATGGCCAGGAGCATGGACGCAACCGTCAGGACCAGAGTCCAGACGACACCCTGCACGACCTTGACGTCCAGGATGTAGGCGCCTACGACGTCCCAGCGGAAGTTGGGATTCGTGACGAGGCTCTGCAGGAAGAGAGCCAATGCACCGAGAATGATGATGGCGCTGATCCAGCGGCCGGGGTGCCGCACCGGCACCGCCTTGTTCAGTACCGGTGCTGCCTGGCTGTCCTGATGGCTGTCCATCTGTGCACCTGATTTTTGATTGGTTGTGGGGATACTCATTAGCCGACCGCCGGGTTGACCTCGGACTTGGTGATGGCGCCGTCGCCGTTGCCCCAGCCTTCCAGAATCTTCTTGTAGGAGCCGTCTTGCATCAGCTTGGTGAGGGTCTTCTGGACGACGTCGGCCAGCGCAGTGTCGGACTTGGCGACGGCGATGCCCTGGGGAGCGGAATCGTAGACATCGCCCAGCTTCTCGAGCTGGCCGCTGGTCTGGGTCAGCGCGTAACCGATGATGGGGGAGTCGGCCGCCATCGCATCGATGCTGCCGTTGACCAGCCGGGTGGTGATATCCGTCTGGGTCTTGAGCGTCACGATGTTGATGGGCTGCTTGCCCGCGTCGACGCACTTCTTATTGCGGCCCGAGAGGTCCGGATCTTCCTGGACGGTACCGGTCTGGACGCCGATTGACTTACCGCACAGGTCATCCAGGGAGACCTTCTTCGGGTTGCCCTTCTGCACGGCCCAGGCGGTGCCTGCGTTGAAGTAGCTGACCATGTTCACTGCGGCGAGCCGCTCCGGGTTGATCGTGAACGAGGAGATGCCGAGGTCGTACTTCGGGCCCAGGGCCGGAAGGATGCCGGTGAATTCGGACGTCTGGACCTGGACCTTCAGGCCCAGTGCCGCGCCGATCGCCTTGGCGATGTCGACGTCGTAGCCCACGGGGGTCTGGCCGTCGGTGCCGAGGAATTCCGCGGGTGCGTAGGAGGTGTCCGAGCCCACGGTCAGCGTGCCCTTTGCCTTGATCGCCTCGGGCACCATGGCCGCCAGGGCGTCGTCCTTCTGGACCGTGCTGGGGTCAAAGCTGGCCGCCGCGGCACTGCCGGAGGGCGACGCTGCCCCCTGGCCGCCGGTTTCGGAGGCGTTGGTGCAGGCCGAGAGGGCCAGGGCGCCGACGGCCAGGACGGCTGCCGTCTTAAGCATGGAGTTGCTCAGGAGCGAACGGGAAGTCTGCATTTTCTTACCTTTTGTTGCCGGAGGGATGGTAACGAGGCCGGTTATAGTGTAGCGCCGAACATGAGATGTGCGTCACAGAAAACTTTGTTTCACTATTGGATAACAAATTCGGGTCCAAAAGCAACATCTCTAAAGTCCGATCTGTCTGTAATCCCGGAATCCTACCGATTTGCCAACTCTGACGGCGCCTCCAGCTCCGCGGGCACCGCCAGGTCCGCCGGCGCCGCCGGCGCCGAGCCGCCGGCACCTACCGCCGGCGCCGCACGCTAGCTGCTGATGCCCAGGGACTCCAGCATCGGGCGGAACTTGGCCCACGTCTCGGCGAGCTCGGTCTCGGGCACGGAGCCGTCCACCACGCCGCAGCCCGCGTACAGCCGGACCGTATTCGGGGACTCGATGACGGCGCCGCGCAGCGCGATGCCCCATTCGCCGTTGCCGGCGGCGTCGAGCCAGCCGACCGGGCCGGCGTAGGGCCCGCGGTCCAGGTGCTCGAGTTTGCGGATCAGTGCGCCGGCCACGGTGGTGGGCGTGCCGCAGACCGCGGCGGTCGGATGCAGCGCGTTGATCAGAGCCAGGCACGTGGGGACGTGGCCTTCCACTTCGGCCAGTTCAGCCTTGACGTCCGAGGCCAGATGCCACACGTTGGGCAGTTCCAGGATGAACGGCTCGCTGTGCGCGTTCATGGCCTCGGAAAACGGGGCCAGCTGCGTGGTGAGGGACTGGATCGCGATGTCGTGTTCGTGCCGCTGCTTCTCGGAGCCGGCCAGCACGCGCTCGGCGAATTCCAGCGGGGAGCCGTCCATGCCGTCGGCGTCGCGGCGGTCCAGGGTGCCGGCCAGGACGCGGGCCTGCGCGGTGCGGCCCTCCACCTGGATCAGCATCTCCGGTGTGGCCCCGACCAGCCCGTCCACACCGTACGTCCAGCATTCGCGGTACCGGGCGGACAGCTCGCGGAGCACCTCGGCGGCCTTGACGCCGGTGGGGACGGTGGCCACGACGTCGCGGGCCAGTACCAGCTTCTCCAGGGCGCCGGTCCGGATCTCAGCGACCCCGGCGGCAACGGCGGCCATCCAGTCTTCCTCGCTCAGCGAGCCGGTGTGCAACGTGGCCCCTGCGGCCAAAGGCAAAGGGCGTACGACGGCGCCACCGGCCTGCGCGGCCGCAGGCACCGGGTCGTCCACAGCGGTCACTCGGGCCCCGGGATTGGCGCTGGCAGCGGCGCCGGGATTGGCGCCGGGACCGGGGTTGGCGCTGACGCCGGGATTTGAGCGGGGGTTGGCGCTGGCGCCGGGATTGGCGCCGGGGCTGGTGCTCGTGCTGCCAAGCCAGCGGTCCAGGGCGGCGCGGGCGCCGGCTTCGGTGAGTTCGCCGTCGTCGAACGTGAGCTGGGTCAGCCAGGCCTGGCCGTCGCGGAGCCCCACAGCGATTTCCGGGACCAGCAGCCGGGATTCATGGGCGGAAGCCTTGGAGAAGGCGAAGGATCCGAAGGCGACGGGGCCGGTGCCGGGGCAGCCCACACGGTCCTCGATCTCTGCCTCCAGGACCTGGTGGCGCCACCAGATGTCCGCCTCCAGGAACCGCTCGGGGCCGGTGGCGGTGAATCGGGCGATCTCGCCGAAGCCCACGAGCCCGGCCTCGCGGCGGGTCCAGCAGAGGACATCATCCCGGACCAGAAACGACGGCAGGCCCCCGGGGAAAGTTTCGGCATCGAGGGTGACTGTCAAGGTGCGGAACGTGCTCGTCATGATGGCATAACACTAGCCCGTGATCGCCCGTTGGGTGGATATACACGAGTCCGCAGGGACCGGACGAGGGTGCCGCGGCCGTTGCCGCAGGTGAAAGCCGCGTCAATTGACGGTCCGTTCGTGGGAGCGCCGATCATTTGAGACAATGTCAGGGTGAACCGAGCATCCTTGGATAAGCGTCCGGACGAAGTAGCCACGATGTTTGACGACGTCGCCCCCAAATACGACGTCGTCAACGATGTCCTGTCCTTGGGGCAGACGCGGCGTTGGCGCAAGGTGGTGGTCGAGGCCATGGGCGTATCGGCCGGCCAGCGCGTCCTGGACCTCGCCGCGGGCACGGGCACGTCCAGCGAGCCGTACGCCGACGCAGGCATCAACGTCATCGCCTGCGATTTCTCCCTTGGCATGCTCAAGGTGGGCAAGCGCCGCCGCCCGGACATCGACTTCATCGCCGGGGACGCCACCCGCCTGCCATTCGCGGACAACACCTTCGACGCCAGCACGATCTCCTTTGGCCTGCGCAACGTCAACGAGCCGAAGAAGGCCCTGGCCGAGATGCTGCGGGTCACCAAGCCCGGCGGCCGGTTGGTCATCGCGGAGTTCTCCCAGCCGGTGGTGCCCCTGTGGCGCACCATGTACACCGAATACCTCATGCGGGCCCTGCCGGCCATCGCCGTCAAGGTCTCCTCCAACCCCGACGCCTACGTCTACCTCGCCGAGTCCATCCGGGCCTGGCCGGACCAGGACCACCTCGCGGCCTGGCTGCAGGAGGCTGGCTGGGAATCCGTCACCTACCGCAACCTCAGCGGCGGCATCGTCGCCGTGCACCGGGCCCAGAAACCGGCAGATCCCTCAGCCGGCCCTGCCGCCGGCGCTGCGGCGCTGGCCGCCCACACCGGACCCGTGGCCAAGCTGCGCCGCAACATCACCCGGCCCGGCCGATAGCCGATCCCTGCTGTGAATGTACTGATCGTCGGGGCGGGCCCGGCCGGATCCACCGCCGCCTACTACCTTGCCAAAGCCGGCATTGATGTCACGGTGCTGGAGAAAACCAGCTTTCCCCGCGAGAAGGTCTGCGGCGACGGACTCACCCCGCGTGCGGTCCGCGAGATCCAGAAGCTGGGACTCGCCCACCCCGAAACCGACGGCTGGCGGCGGAACAGGGGCCTGCGCCTGATTGCCGGCGGCCGCACGATCGAACTGCCCTGGCCGGAGGTTGCCGACTTCCCGCAGTACGGGCTGATCCGGACCCGGCTCGGCTTCGACGAACAGCTCGCCCGGCATGCCCAGTCCGCCGGCGCCGTCGTGCTCGAACGCCACAGCGTCACCGAGGCGCTGCGCTCCGAGGACGGCCGGGTCACCGGCGTGCGCGCCGCGCTGCTGGACAACTCCGGGCGCAAGACCGGCGAGACGCGTGACTTCAGTGCCGACGTCGTCCTCGCCGCCGACGGGAACTCGACGCGCACCGCCGTCTCCCTGGGCATCGGCAAGCGCGACGACCGCCCGCTCGGCGTGGCCGTGCGGACGTACTTCACCTCGCCGCGGCACGAGGACGACTGGATGGAAGGCTGGCTCGAGCTTCCCGGCCGCGACGGCAAACTCCTGCCCGGCTACGGCTGGGTGTTCGGCGTCGGCGACGGCACTTCCAACGTGGGCCTGGGCATCCTGAACTCCTCGAAGGACTTCGGCAAGCTGGACTACAAGCAGGTGCTGCGCGAATGGACCGCCGGCATGCCCGCCGACTGGGGCTTCACCCCGGAGAACCAGGTGGGCGAGATCCGCGGCGCCGCGCTGCCCATGGGCTTCAACCGCACCCCGCACTATTCTCCGGGCCTGCTGCTCCTCGGCGACGCCGGCGGCATGGTCTCCCCGTTCAACGGCGAGGGCATCTCCTACGCCATGGAGTCCGCCCGCTTCGCGGCCGAATTCATCGCCGACGCCGCTGCCCGGTCCGCGTCCGCCGGCTGGGGGTCCGGGACGGAGGCCGCCAGGGCCGCCGACGCGCACCTTGCCCGGTACGCCGACTACGTCCGCCAGCAGTGGGGCTCACACTTCACGCTGGGCCGGGCGTTCGCCGCCCTGATCGGCAAGCCGGCCGTCATGAAACTGGCCCTCCGGACCGGCATGCCTGTCCCCGTGCTCATGCGTTTCGTGGTGCGGATGCTGGCCAACCTCACCGATCCTGCCGCCAAGGGCTTCGAGGACCGGGTCATCCGGGTTCTGGAGTCCCTGGTACCCGCCACGTCCAATCAGGCAACGTCCAACAAGGCCGCACCCACCTCGGACAGTGTTCCGCGCTCCGGCACCAACTCCGCGGTTTCCGCAACAAAAAGTTAGGGTTAACCCGTGACCAACTCTGCAGACCAAAGCTGGACGCACGCCGGACACGGCCTGCCGAGCGCTGAACCCAGCCTCAACACCACCGCGATCGCCACCGGCCTCCAACTGCCGGCAGGCTTCTCGGCCATTGCGGGCGACCCCGAGCTGGGCCCCGCGCTCACCACCAACCTGGCGCGCGTCGAGAAGAAGCTGCGCGAAGCCATCGCCAACTCCGATCCCCTGGCTGACGCAACGTCGCGTCACCTCGTGGAAGCCGGCGGCAAGCGCATCCGCCCGCTGCTGACCCTGCTGTGCGCCCACCTCGGCGACGCCTCCCTGCCCGCAGTGGTGCAGGCCGCCGTCGTCGTCGAACTGACGCACCTCGCCACCCTCTACCACGATGACGTCATGGACTCCGCGCCGTTCCGCCGGGGGGCGCCGACGGCCCACGAGGTTTGGGGCAACTCCGTCGCGGTCCTGACCGGCGACCTCATCTTTGCGCGCGCCTCCATCCTGGTCTCGGAGCTCGGGTCCCGGGCGCTTGGCATCCAGGCCCGCACCTTTGAACGGCTCTGCCTGGGCCAGCTGCACGAGACCGTGGGACCGCGCCCGGACGAGGACCCTTTGGCGCACTACCTCTCCGTCATCGCGGACAAGACCGGCTCGCTCGTGGCCGCCTCCGGGCAGCTTGGCGCGATCTTCTCCGGCGCCGACGAAGCCTACGAGCCCATCCTGGTTGAGTACGGCGAGAAGGTGGGCGTGGCCTTCCAGCTCGCCGACGACGTCATCGACGTCACCGGGATCAAGGTCAAGTCCGGCAAGTCGCCGGGGACCGACCTGCGCGAAGGCGTCCCCACCCTGCCCGTGCTGCTCCTGCGCAACGCCGCCCGCGACGGCGATCAGGCCGCCGTCGAACTGCTGACGCTGATCGACGGCGACCTCAGCTCGGATGAGGCCCTGGCCGCCGCCGTGGCCGGACTCCGGGAACACCCCGTCACCGCACAGTCCTGGGTGGTGGCACGCGCCTGGGCCGATGAGGCCATTGCCGCCCTTGCCCCGTTGCCCGAAGGCGTCGTGAAGGCCTCGCTGACCAGCTTTGCCCACGCCGTAGTGGACCGCAGCAGCTAGGTCCCCCGCCCCGGCCTCCGGCTTAAACCGGCCGGCCTTCCGGCTGAGCCTTCAGCGCCGTCCCCGGCCGGTCCTTCTGGCCAAGCCCGGCCCGCCGCGCAGCCGGTCCTCCGGCTTAAACGGAATGGCCCCGGTTCCTCACAACGTTCGAGTCTTCCGTTGTGCCGAACCGGGGCCATTTCTCCGTTCGCATCAGATCCACCGGAGGCATTTGGTGAACCCAAGAAAGAGCATATGACAACTTTGTAATACTGTCCAGCGGTTTTGTAATTTGATTGTCACAGGTTTCGTCGGCAGCTTGGCGGAACCCCGGGCACCTGGGGCCGCCGGCGTATCTTTCGGCCGTGCGGGGCCACTTTGCCGTGCTGCGGACTGGTTCCAGGCTGTTTTCTCGGCGTGTTGGCGTCAAAGTGCCCCGCAGCGGCACGGGGTGTCCGGTCCGAGGTTTTCCACATGGCACAACCGGGCCGGGCCCTAAAGATCCCCGACAGGGCACATTGGCGGAATGGACGTTGCCACTTATCTTGCTTCACGGGGAGGGACGGCCGCTACGGCGGACCTTGGCCGAGCTGGATTCAGCCGCCACCGACTTGCCAAGGCCGTGGCCCAGGGCACCGTGGTGAGGATCCGCCGCGGGCAATATGGGCTTCCGCAGGATCCCGGCGCCTACCGGGCGGCGCGCGAACTGAAGGGGTTGCTGACGTGCCTCTCGGCCGCTCCGGGCTACGGCTTGTGGACTTTGGCGCCGGCCGAGTCCATGCATTTGTCTCTTGGGCACCGGGCGGCACCGCCCGGCACCGTGGCCCACGGCAGCTGCAGGCACGTCCGGCACCCGTGGCTACCCATGGCCGGACTCGCGGACGTGCTGATCCATGCACTCCATTGTCTGCCTGAATTGGCGGCCCTTGTCATGGTCCAATGTGCTGTGGGCCCGGGGGGACATCAGCCTGGCCTTCCTCCGCAGCAAGCTCGGGGGCAACCGCAACGGCCGCGCCAGATCGGTGCTGGACCTCGTCATTGCCCGGGCCGATTCGCTGCTGGAAGTCCTCGCCAACACCGCTTTCCGCAGGGCAGGGCTGCACGTGCGCCGACATGTGGAGATTGCCGGGGTAGGGGAGGTGGACTTCCTCGTCGAGGACTGCATCGTCGTGGAGACTGATGGTGCCTCGCACCTGGAGCCACTGCAAGTCAAGAAGGACCGGCGGCGGAACAACGCAAGCCTCATCGGCGGCTACCTGGTGCTCAGGTTCGGTTACGACGACGTCGTCCATCACCCGGAGCGGATGGTTGCGGAGGTGCTGGCGGTGCTGGAGTTGTGGCGCAGTGGGGCTTTCAGGCCGTGACGGGCAGGTCTCGGCGGCCGTCCGGGGCTACATTGGTGCCTGAGCCGGGGATCCCCGGGCCGGACGACGGCGTGTCCGTGTCAAAGTGCCCCCGGACCGCCGGGCCCGGCAGGGGGGGTAGCCGTGAAGGCCTAGTCCTCGTCCTCGTCCTCGTCGTTGAAGGCCCACTCGAACATGTCGAAGACGAATTCGGAGAAGGTCCCTTCCTCGCTCTTCCACTGGCCGCGGGCGTTGTTGCGGCGGTACACGATGGGATCCGGGATGCTGAGGTCCCCGACGCGGAAGCCCCAGGTGAACTGCTCTTCCTCGTCCTCGAGGAACATGAGGAAACCCTCATCATCTACTTCGAGCTCTTCGGGGTCCCAGAAGTAGTGGTAGGCCTCCATGATGTCCTCGCAGCCGCCGACGGCCAGGTAGAACTCGCGCAGGACCAGCGGGACCTGGAATTGGTGTTCGGCGAGGGCGGCATCGAGCTCCTCGGCCGGGAGGCCATCTTCTTCCTGCCATTCGTCTTCGAGATACTTCGGGACAAGCGCGCGGAATTTCTCGAGGAACATGTCAGTCATGGTCTTATCCTAGCTAATCCTCAGCGGTCGTTTTCCGCGGTGTCCAGGCCCAGCCGGTGCCAGCCGCGCACCGCCAGCGGAACGTACCAGTGGCGCCGCCAGGCCGTGACCCGGAAGGCGAAGACAATCCCGGCGACGGCGCACGCGGTCACCGCGGTGAAGGTCCCCGTGAGGGACAGGATCACGGTCGACGCCGACCCGGCGAACGCCGGCAGTGCGTACAGATCCTTGGGGTCGAAGAGCTGCGGCACCTCGTTGGCGGTGATATCCCGCAGCAGGCCGCCACCTACCGCCGTCGTGACACCCAGCAGGACGGCAGCCACAGGATTCATCCCCGCGGCCAGGGCCTTCAGTGTGCCGGTGATGCAGAACAGGGCCAGCCCGCCGGCGTCGAACAGGACCAGCAGCGACGTGAAGCGCTGGACGCTGGAGAACAGGAAATACACCAGCACCGTGGCAAACAGGGGCGGCGCCAGATACGCCGGGTTGGTGAACGCGGCGGGCGGGCCTGCGTTGATGATGATGTCGCGGATGACGCCGCCGCCCAGGCTCACCACCGAGGCCAGGAGCAGCGAGCCGATGATGTCGAACTGCTTCCGCGCCGCGAGCAGCGAGCCGGAGACCGCAAAGAAGAACACGCCGGCGAGGTCAAGCCAGACCAGGACAAGGCTGAAGGAGAAGGTCATGAAGCGTCCCGGTCGATTGCAAGGGGGCGGATAGGGCGGCTCCAAGGTTACGCTAACGGCTATGAATACCCCCATCCTGATCGCCTGCGCCCACGGCACGTCGAGCCCGCAGGGGGCCGCGGAGGTCAACGCGCTCCGGGACGGCATCGCCGGGCTCCGTCCCGGACTGGACGTCCGCGAGGCCTACGTCGACGTGCAAAACCCGGACCTGCCGGCCGTCGTAGCGGGGCTCCCGACGGGGGAGACCGCCGTCGTGGTTCCGCTGCTGCTCAGCGTCGGGTACCACGTCAAGGTGGACATCGCCCGCGCCGTGAAGAGCCGGCCCACCTCCCTGGCCGCGGCGCCGCTCGGGCCGGATCCGCGGCTCGCAGCGCTGCTGGACCAGCGGTTGCGCGAGGCCGGGGTAACGGACAACGACGCCGTGGTCCTCGCCGCCGCCGGTTCCTCCGATCCCGGAGCCGCACAGAGTGTTGAGGAACTCACGGAACAGCTCCGCGCCCTGCGTTCCAACCGGATCGTGGCCGCCTACGGCGCCTCCGCCAAACCCTCGGTTCCCGACGCCGTCGCCATGCTCCGCGAGGAGGCCGCCGGCGGTGCCGGTGCGGGGGAATCGGCAGGAGCGGTGGACCTTGGCGGACGGGTGGTCATCGCCTCGTATCTTCTGGCGCCCGGCTTCTTCCACGACCAACTGGCCAAGGCCGGCGCGGACCTGGTGACGGCGCCGTTGCTGCCCTCGCCTGTCCTCGCCGAAATTGCCCTGGAACGCTTCGACGCGGCGCTGGCCGGGTCATCGCAACCCCTGCCCTGACGGTCCGCGCAGATGCACAGCCGGTGGGCGACTTCAAGGGTTTCCGGCGGTTCGTGACGAAATGTTGCCCTAGGTGACTCCCCGTTTCTGACCCTTTGTGACGGGATTACGGCCGCCCCTACAGTCGATGCATGACTGATACAGCTCTAGCCGGAGCGTCCACGGACGAGGCTGCCGCCGGCCGCACCAAGCGCCCTTCCCGCCCGGCCGCAAAGCCGCACGGGCAGTGGAAAGTGGACGGCACCACGCCGCTGAACGCCAACGAGACCTGGAAACAGGAAGACAACGGCCTCAACGTCCGCGAGCGTATCGAGTCCGTCTACTCCAAGCACGGCTTCGACTCGATCGACGGCACGGACCTGCACGGCCGCTTCCGCTGGTGGGGGCTCTACACCCAGCGCAAACCCGGGATCGACGGCGGCAAGACTGCCACGCTCGAACCGCACGAGCTCGAAGACAAATACTTCATGCTCCGGGTCAGGATCGACGGCGGTGCGCTCACCACCGAGCAGCTGCGCGTCATCGGTCAGATCTCCGTGGACTTCGCCCGCGACTCGGCCGACCTCACGGACCGCCAGAACATCCAGCTGCACTGGATCCGGGTCGAAGACATGCCCGAGATCTGGCGCCGGCTCGAGGGCGTGGGGCTGTCCACCACGGAAGCCTGCGGCGACGTGCCCCGCGTGATCCTCGGTTCCCCGGTGGCGGGCATTGCAAAGGACGAGATCATCGACCCCACGCCGCTGATCCAGGAACTCGCCGAGCGGTTCATCGGGGACCCGGAACTGGCCAACCTGCCGCGCAAATTCAAGACCGCCATCACCGGCCACCCCAGCCAGGACGTGGTGCACGAGATCAACGACGTCGCCCTGGTGGGCCTGGTCCACCCCGAACTCGGCATCGGCTACGACCTCTGGGTGGGCGGCGCGCTCTCCACCAACCCCATGCTGGGCAAGCGCCTCGGCGCCTTCGTCCGGCCGGACCAGGCTGCCGACGTGTGGCTCGGCGTCACCAGCATCTTCCGCGACTACGGCTACCGGCGCATGCGCACCAAGGCCCGCCTGAAGTTCCTGCTGGCCGACTGGGGACCGGTGAAGTTCCGCCAGGTCCTCGAGGACGAATACCTCGGCTACAAGCTCGCCGACGGCCCGGCCGCCCCGAAGCCCTCCACACCCGGCGACCACATCGGCGTGCACGAACAAAAAGACGGCAAGTTCTTCATCGGCGCGACCCCGCTGGCCGGCCGCCTCTCCGGCAGCCAGCTGGTCAAGCTCGCGGACACCCTGGAGGCCCGCGGCTCGCAGCGCCTGCGCACCACCCCGCACCAGAAGCTCGTGGTCCTCGACGTGCCCAAGGACGAGGTGGACCCGCTCGTGGCCGAGCTCGACGCGCTGGGCCTGTCCGCCCGGCCGTCCGTGTTCCGGCGCGGCACCATCGCCTGCACCGGCATCGAGTTCTGCAAGCTCGCCATCGTGGAAACGAAGGTGACCGCGGCGACGGCGGTTGCCGAACTGGAGCGCCGCCTGGCCGACCTCGCCGAGAGCAAGCAGCTGCCCCAGGCGCTGTCCCTGCACATCAACGGCTGCCCCAACTCCTGCGCACGGATCCAGACGGCGGACATCGGCCTCAAGGGCATGATGCTGCCAACACCCGACGGCGACCCCACCCCGGGCTTCCAGGTCCACCTCGGCGGCGGGCTCGCGTCCGACAGCCGCGAGGAGGCAGGCCTGGGCCGCACCGTCCGGGGACTCAAGGTCACGGCCGGGGAGCTGCCCGACTATGTTGAACGCGTGGTCCGCAAGTTCGTCGCCGACCGCTCCGAGGGCCAAAGCTTCGCCGAGTGGGCCTTCGCCGCGGAGGAAGGTGACCTTCAGTGACCGCAGTCCTCCGCACCCACGACGAGCTCAAGGCCCTCGCCGAGGCCGGTGCCGCCGAGCTCGGCTGGGACGCCCCGGCCCGCGACGTCATTGCCTGGGTGGCCCGCAATTTCGAGCTGCCGACGGTCGCCGTCGCCTGCTCCATGGCGGATGCGGTCCTCCCGGCGCTGGTCGCGGACCAGCTTCCCGGCGTCGACGTCCTGTTCCTGGAGACCGGCTACCACTTCCCGGAGACGCACGCGACACGCGACGAGGTGGCAGCCAACCTGCGCGTCAACGTCGTGGACGTGCTGCCGGAGAACACCGTGGAGCAGCAGGACCGGCTCCTGGGCAAGGACCTCTTCGCCCGCGACCCCGCGCAGTGCTGCGCCCTGCGTAAGGTGGCGCCGCTGCGCCGCACCCTCGCCGGCTACGAGGTCTGGTTCACCGGGGTCCGCCGCGACGAGGCCCCCACCCGCACCAACACGCCGCTGGTCACCTGGGACGAGGCCAACGGCCTGGTCAAGGTCAACCCGGTGGCGGCGTGGTCTTTCGACCAGCTGGTGCAGTACTCCGACGACAATCTTCTTCCCGTCAACCCGCTGCTTTCACAGGGCTACCCGTCCATAGGCTGCCAGCCTTGCACCCGCAAGGTGGCGCCCGGCGACGACCCCCGCGCCGGACGCTGGGCAGGAACCGACAAGACAGAATGCGGACTACACGTATGAGCACTTTCCTGACTGAGGAGCCCACGCAGGTGAACGACGCTCCCGTTTCCACACGACTCTCCAGCCTGGACACCCTTGAGTCCGAGGCCATCCACATCATCCGCGAGGTGGTCGCCGAGTTCGAGAAGCCTGCCCTCTTGTTCTCCGGCGGCAAGGATTCCGTGGTGATGCTGCACCTGGCCACGAAGGCGTTCTGGCCGGGCAAGGTCCCCTTCCCGGTGCTGCATGTGGACACCGGGCACAACTTTCCCGAGGTCATCGACTTCCGCGACCGCACCGTGGAGCGGCTGGGCCTGAAGCTGGTCGTGGGCTCCGTCCAGGAATTCATCGACTCCGGTGAGCTGGCCGAGCGTGCCGACGGCACCAGGAACCCGCTGCAGACCGTGCCGCTGCTGGATGCGATCCAGCGCAACAAGTTCGACGCCGTCTTCGGCGGCGGCCGCCGGGACGAGGACAAGGCCCGGGCCAAGGAACGGATCCTGAGCCTTCGCGATGAGTTCGGCCAGTGGGACCCCCGCAACCAGCGGCCCGAGCTGTGGAACCTTTACAACGGCCGGCACACCGTGGGCCAGCACGTCCGCGCGTTCCCGATCAGCAACTGGACCGAACTGGACGTGTGGCGCTACATCGAGCGCGAAAACATCGAGCTGCCGGGCCTGTACTACGCCCACCGCCGCGAAGTCTTTGCCCGCGACGGCATGTGGCGCGCCGTCGGCGAGGTCTCCCAGCCGCGCGAACACGAGGAAGTCATCACCAAGACCGTCCGCTACCGGACCGTCGGCGACATGTCCTGCACCGGCGCCGTGGAATCGGACGCCGCCACGGTGCGCGACGTCGTCATTGAGGTTGCCGCCTCCACCATCACCGAACGTGGCGCCACCCGGGCCGATGACCGCATCTCCGAGGCCGCCATGGAAGACCGCAAGAAGGACGGCTATTTCTAATGAGCACGGAAACGTTTCTCCCGGGCCCGGACCTGGTCTCCGCGGCGCTGCCCACCACACTGTTCCGCTTCGCCACCGCAGGCTCCGTCGACGACGGCAAGTCCACCCTGGTGGGCAGGCTCCTGCACGACTCGAAGGCGATCCTCGCCGACCAGCTCGACGCCGTCGCCCGCACCTCCGCGGACCGCGGCTTCGGCGGCGAAGGGGCCACCGGCACAAAAGCGATCGACCTCGCCCTGCTGACCGACGGCCTGCGCGCGGAACGCGAGCAGGGCATCACCATCGACGTCGCCTACCGCTACTTCGCCACGGACCGCCGCAGCTTCATCCTCGCGGACTGCCCCGGGCACGTGCAGTACACCAAGAACACGGTGACCGGCGCGTCCACCGCGGACGCCGTCGTCGTGCTCATCGATGCCCGCAAGGGTGTCCTGGAGCAGACCCGCCGGCACCTGTCCGTGCTGCAGTTGCTGCGGGTGGCGCACGTGATCGTCGCCGTGAACAAGATCGACCTCGTGGACTTCAGCGAGGACGTGTTCCGCGAGATCGAGGCGGATGTCCAGCAGGTCGGGCGCGAACTCGGGCTCGGTTCCGATGGCGTGGCGGATCTCCGGGTCATCCCCGTGTCCGCGCTCGAGGGGGACAACGTGGTCGATGCCTCGGAGCGCACCCCGTGGTACGACGGCCCGGCGCTGCTGGAAGTCCTCGAGACGCTGCCGGCCGCGGACGAACTCGAAAGCCACCTCGAGAGCTTCCGTTTCCCGGTCCAGCTGGTGGTCCGGCCGCAGGGCGCGCTGGCTCCGGATGCCATCGCCGGCGGCCTCGATCCGGAGGCGTACCGCGACTACCGTGCCTATGCCGGCCAGATCACCGAAGGCTCGGTCAAGGTGGGGGACCAGGTCAGCATCCTGACCCCGGGCCAGGAGCCGCGCACCACCATAGTCACCGGGATCGACTTCGCTGGCCGCGAGCTCACCGAGGCGGCAGCGCCGCAGTCCGTGGCCCTTCGTCTGGCGGATGAATTCGACGTTGCCCGCGGTGACACGATCGCGGCCGCCGGTCCCGCCGGTGGCAAAACACCTGAAGCATCGGCAGACCTCTACGCCGCGCTGTGCTGGCTCTCGCCCAAACCGCTCCGGGAGGGCGCCAAGGTCCTGGTCAAGCACGGCACCCGCACCGTCCAGGCGCTGGTCCGGAACGTGACGGGCAAGCTGGACCTCGCCAGCTTCGGCCTGGAGCCGACCACCACCCTGGAGCTGAACGACATTGGGCACGCCCAGCTTCGGCTCGCCGCCCCGCTTCCGCTGGAGAACTACCTGCACCACCGCCGCACCGGGGCGTTCCTCGTGATCGACCCGCTGGACGGCAACACCCTCGCCGCCGGCCTGGTCAACGGCCACCCCGGCGACCACGAGGACGAGCGCTACTCGATCTAGGCCACGTGTCACACGGGCGCAGCTTGTTTCCCGGTCGGTCGCCATTGGCGGTGGTCCGGGAAACAAGCTGCCCTCTTTTGGGGCCGAATGTGACGCTGCGTGAACCCGCGTGACCCCCGGTTTCCGGGGCCGTTGAACCCCGAATATGACACTCCCTATGGTGAATGAATGAAGACACAGGAACGGTTCCCCGGCCTCCCCCGCAGGGACTTCCAGGGGCGATGTCGCCGGCGCTGACCATCCGCCCGGCCCTTCCGCACACCCCCAGAACAGGACTTCACCCATGTCTCACACCCCCGAAAACCCCGGGCCCGGCACGCAGCCCGGCACCACCCGGATCGTCGCCGGCGAGACCGGCAAACCCAAACGCAAGCGCACCCTGGAGATTGCCCTCGTCGCGGGGCTCGTGCTCCTGATCGGCGCCGGCGCCGCCGTGGCATCCTCGCTGTCCCGCAGCCCGGAAACCGCCCCGGCAGCGGCCGCGGCGGACGCAGGCCCGGCCACCGAGCTCAAGCTTGGCTACTTTGGCAACATCACCCACGCCCCGGCCCTGGTGGGTGTCAACAAGGGGTTCATCGCCAAGGACCTCGGGGCGACCAAGCTCAGCACGCAGGTGTTCAACGCCGGCCCGGCCGCGATCGAGGCCCTGAACGCCGGCGCCATCGATGCCACCTACATCGGCCCCAACCCGGCCATCAACTCCTATGTCAAGAGCAACGGCCAATCCATCAGCATCATCGCCGGCGCCACGGCCGGCGGAGCGCAGCTGGTGGTCAAGCCCGGCATCAACTCGGCCGCCGACCTGAAGGGCAAGACGCTCGCGTCGCCGCAGCTCGGCGGCACGCAGGACGTGGCCCTCCGCGCCTGGCTCGGCAAGCAGGGGTTCAAGACCTCCACGGACGGCAGCGGCGACGTCTCGATCAACCCGACCGAGAACGCGCAGACCCTCAAGCTGTTCCAGGACGGCAAGCTCGACGGCGCGTGGTTGCCCGAGCCCTGGGCCTCCCGCCTGGTGCTGCAGGCCGGCGCGAAGGTCCTGGTCGACGAGAAGGACCTGTGGGAGAAGGGCGAGTTCGTCACCACCGTCCTGATCGTCAACAAGACGTTCGCGGCCGAGCACCCTGCCACGGTGCAGGCGCTGCTGAAGGGCCATGTCGAATCCGTGGACTGGCTCAACGCGGCGCCCGCCGCCGAGAAAGCCACGGTCCTCAATGACGGACTCAAGGCAGCCGCCGGCAAGGCGCTGCCGGCGGACGTCATCGACAGGTCCCTGAAGAACATTGTCTTCACCACCGACCCGCTCGCGGGGACGTACAAGAAACTGCTTCAGGACGGCATCGACGCCGGCACCACCAAGCAGGCCGACATCAACGGCATCTTCGACCTCACGGCGCTCAACAGTGTTCTGGGCGAGAGTGCGGCCGGCAAGAAGATCTCCGCCGAAGGGCTCGGCAAAGAGTAGCTCCCCGGCCTCCAGCCACCCGCCACAACAGTAAGGACCAGACCATGCCAGTCGTACTGGAACACCTGGGCAAGCGCTTCGGCGCCGGCACGCCGGTGCTGGACGACGTCAACGCCACCATCGGGCAGGGCGAGTTCGTCGCCCTGCTCGGTGCCTCCGGCTGCGGCAAGTCCACCCTGCTCAACATCATGGCGGGACTGGAGGCCCCGACGTCGGGGGCCCTGGAAGTGCCCAGCGACGGCGCCGCCTTCATGTTCCAGGACGCCGCACTGTTTCCTTGGCTGACCGCGCGGGAAAACATCGAGCTGGCCCTGAAGCTCCGCGGCGTCGGGAAAGCTGATCGCCGGGTCAGGGCAGGGGAGTTGCTGGACCTGGTGCACCTGGGCGGCGCGGGGGACAAACGGCCCCACGAACTCTCCGGCGGGATGCGCCAGCGCGTGTCGCTGGCCCGGTCGCTGGCCCAGGACCGCCAGCTGCTCCTCATGGACGAGCCGTTCGCGGCCCTGGACGCCATCACGCGGGACCTGCTCCATGACGAGCTGGAACGCATCTGGAAGGAAACCGGCCGGACCATCGTCTTCGTCACCCACAACGTCCGCGAGGCCGTCCGGCTTGGCCAGCGCGTGCTGCTGCTGTCCTCCCGGCCCGGCCGCGTGGTGCGGGAATGGCACGTCAGCGAAGAGCACCGCACCGACGCCGGACTGGCCGGCCAGCTCACCGGCGAAATCACCGCCCGGCTACGCGAGGAGATCCGCCGCCATGCCAAGTAACCAGCTACCCGTGGCGGAAGCCCCGGCCGAGACCCGCAAAGTCCATGCCGCGCTGACCCGGTCCTCCACCGGCACGGAAGATCTCCGCGAGCTCGAAGCGGGCCTCGATTCCCTGCAGTCAGACTCCATCCGCAAGGTCCGCATCGACTGGAGCCGGATCCTGCTGCCGGTGGCTGCGCTCGCGGTGCTGATTATCCTGTGGCAGTTGTACGTCTCCCTCGGCTTCAAGCGGCGCGACGTCGTGCCCGGCCCCCTGGATGTCGTCGGCCAGGTCGGAACCTTGTGGAGCGAGGGCAAGCTTCAAGAGGCCGTCTGGACCTCGCTGCAGCGCGGCGTCGTGGGCTTCTTGATCAGCGTGGTGATCGCGACGCCGGTGGGTCTTGTGCTGGCCCAGGTGGCACCGCTGCGCCGCGCGTTCGGGCCGCTGATCTCCGGGCTGCAGGTCCTGCCGTCGGTGGCCTGGGTGCCGGCCGCCATTCTCTGGTTTGGGATCACGGACGCCACCGTGTATTTCGTGGTGTTCATGGGTGCCATTCCCTCGATCATCAACGGCCTGATCTCCGGTGTGGACCAGATTCCGCCGCAGTACCGCAGCGTCGGAAAGGTCCTGGGTGCGTCCCGGCTCCAGCTGGCCCTGCAGATCATCCTGCCGGCGGCCCTGCCCGGGTACCTCGGTGGCCTCAAGCAGGGCTGGGCGTTCTCGTGGCGCTCGCTCATGGCGGCGGAAATCATCGCCGTCGGCGGCACGATCGGCTTCGGCCTGGGCTCCATGCTGGACCAGGGCCGCGTCCTGTCCGACATGACCATCGTCATGGCCGCGATCCTGCTGATCCTCGCCGTCGGAATCCTGATCGAACTGCTCGTGTTCGCCCCGATTGAAAAGCGGCTGCTCCGCCGCCGGGGCCTCCTGGCCGGCAGCACCCGCTAGGCCCGCCGCCCAGCCCCACCACCCCGCCCCATCAAAAGCAACGCGGGGTCACTTACGGCCGATAAACCCAAGGGATATTGGCCGTAAGTGACCCCGCGTTGCTTTTGCGATGACTCCTTGCCCGGGCACGGGCACGGGCCTACACTCGCGCCTAGAGGCCGGGTTGCGGCCCCTTCCACGGCTGATGCAAAGCCCGATTCCTAGGAGGTCGCTGTGGCAGCAAAATTTGGCGTGCTGGCCCTGGTCGAAGCCAAAGCGGGGAAGGAACAAGACGTCTGGGACTTCCTGAACGGAGGGCGGGAGATCGTGCTCAACGAGCCCGGAACGCGCACCTGGTATGCCTTCCGGGTCAACGAGAACACCTTCGGCATCTTCGACACCTTCGATACCGAGGAGGACCGGCAGGCCCACCTGGGCGGGGCCATTCCTGCCGCACTCGGCGAACACGGTCCCGCCCTGCTCGCCAAGGATCCCGACATCAAACTCATCGAACTCATCGCCGTGAAGTAGGCCCAGGCCTGTGCTCCGGCGGGGCGAGGGCACATTGGCGAGGACACGCCGTCATTCTGGCCCGAGATGACTGCTCCAGACGTCAAAGTGCCCCCGGACCGCTCCCAGCCTGACCAGTTGAACCCGGATGAGCCCACAGGAGCCCGCAATTATGTGACGCGGCGTTACCTTGCGTGAACTGGTGTTGCCGCACCGTTGTTCCGCTGTGTGACGCCGCCCTATCGTCGATGCATGGCAATTCAGGACATTTACCCCACGGCGCTGCGCCTCCTCGGCCGTCCAGTGCTGGTGGTCGGCGCCGGACCGGTGGCCACCCGGCGTACTAAGGGCCTGCTCGACGCCGGAGCCCGCGTCACCGTCGTGGCACCGGTTGCCTGCCCGGCGCTGGCTGAACTCGCCGACGCTGGCCTCCTGAACTGGGAGCCCCGCCCGTACCGGCCCTCCGACGTCGACGGCGTCTGGTTTGTCCAGACCGCCACCGGCGACGCCGCCGTGGACGCCCAGGTCTCTGCCGACGCCGAGGCGCAACGCATCTGGTGCGTCAACGCCTCCGACCACGAAGCGTCCGCCGCCTGGACGCCCGCCGTCGCCGTGGTGGACGACGTCAAGATCGCCGTCAACGCCGGCGGTGACCCGCGCCGCGCCATGGCCTTGCGCGACGCCGTCGCCACCGCCCTGGCCACCGGAGACCTGCCGCTGCGCCGGCACCGTCTTTCCGGGACGGGGGCAACTCCCGGATCCGTGGCCCTCGTGGGCGGCGGCCCCGGCGACACCGGACTCATCACCGTCCGCGGCCGCCGGCTCCTTGGCCAGGCCGACGTCGTGGTGGCGGACCGGCTCGGCCCGCGTGAACTCCTGGCCGAACTGGCCCCCGACGTCCGCGTGGTGGAGGTCGGCAAGACCCCCGGCCACCATCCGGTGCCACAGTCCGAGATCAACCGGATCCTGGTCGAGGAAGCCCTGCAGGGCCACCGCGTGGTCCGGCTCAAGGGCGGCGACCCCTATGTGCTGGGCCGCGGCGGCGAGGAAGCCGAATTCTGCCGGCAGCACGGCGTCGAGGTTGAAGTGGTTTCCGGCGTCACGTCGGCCATCTCCGTCCCAGCCGCCGCCGGCATCCCGGTCACGCACCGCGGGCTCGCCAAAGGCTTCAGTGTGGTCACCGGCCACGAGGAACTCGCAGAAGTTCCGGCCCGTGCCGACCACACTGTGATCCTGCTCATGGGCGTGGGCCAGCTGCGCGATTCCGCGGCCTCCCTGGCCCGCGCCGGTTTGCCTCTTCAGACGCCTGTTGGCATCGTAGAGAATGGATACCTGCCAAACCAGCGGGTGACCATCGGAACCCTCGGGACCATCGCGGACCAGGCGGAGGCCGCAGGCGTAGCGAACCCCGCCGTGATCGTGATCGGCGACGTGGTCCGCGTCAGCCCGTTCGCGCCGTCGCACTTCAAGACCGCGGACTACAGCACCACCTCCCCGAACGCTCCCCGCACCACCAAGACCCGCGTACTGACCCCCTAACACCCGTCGATTGCTCCATAACTGCCGTTATCAAGCCCCAAAAGGGCGTTTGTGGAGCAACGGATGCAGAAGAAAAAAGGAACACAGCCGTGTCAACTAGCACCCCCGTAGGAACCGCCGCCCGCCCGCTGCGCGTCGCCGTCGTCGGCTCCGGTCCCGCCGGCGTCTACGCCGCGGACATTCTGACCAAGAGCGAGGCCGTCAAGAGCGGCGAGCTCACCGTCAGCATCGACCTCTTCGACCGCTACCCGGCACCCTACGGCCTGATCCGCTATGGCGTGGCCCCCGACCACCCCCGCATCAAGGGCATCGTCAACGCCCTGCACAAGGTCCTGGACCGCGGCGACATCCGGTTCTTCGGCAACGTGGACTACGGCACGGACTTGTCCATCGATGACCTCCGCACCCACTACGACGCCATCATCTTCGCCACCGGCGCCATCAAGGATGCGGACCTCAACATCCCCGGCATCGAGCTCGAGGGCTCGTACGGCGGCGCCGACTTCGTGTCCTGGTACGACGGCCACCCCGATGTGTCCCGCGACTGGCCGCTGGAGGCCAAGGAAATCGCCGTGATCGGCAACGGCAACGTGGCCCTCGACGTGGCCCGCATGCTCTCCAAGCACGCCGACGACCTCCTGGTCTCCGAAATCCCGGACAACGTCTACGCCGGCCTGAAGTCCTCGCCGGTCACGGACGTGCACGTGTTCGGCCGGCGCGGGCCGGCCCAGGTCAAGTTCACGCCCCTGGAACTGCGCGAACTCTCCCACTCCAAGGACGTGGACATCATCCTCTACGCCGAGGACTTCGAGTTCGACGCCGAATCGGACCGGCAGATCCAGAGCAACAACCAGACCAAGACCATGGTGGGCACGCTCACCAACTGGATCGCCGAACAGCCCGAGGACCTCTCCGAGCTCACCGCGTCCCGCCGGCTGCACCTTCACTTCCTGCACAGCCCCGTCGAGATCTACGGAGAAAAAACAGACGACGCCGGGACCCCCGGCCGCGTCGCCGGGATCAAGTTCGAGCGCACCGAGCTGGACGGTACCGGCAACGCCCGCGGCACCGGCGAGTTTGTCGACTACCCGGTCCAGGCCGTGTACCGCGCCATCGGCTACTTCGGCTCCGCCCTCCCCGAGGTCGAGTTCGACCACAGCAAGGGCGTTGTTCCGAACGACGGCGGCCGCGTTCTGGACGCCGCCGGCAGCCACGTGCCGGGGCTCTACGCGACCGGCTGGATCAAGCGCGGGCCGGTGGGACTGATCGGCCACACCAAGGGTGACGCCCTCGAAACCGTGACCTACCTGCTCGAGGACCGCGAAAACCTGCCGGTGGCCGCGTCGCCTGCCCCCGAGGCGATCGTCGAGCTCCTGGCGGGCCGCGGCGTCGAGTACACCAGCTGGGAAGGCTGGCTGGCTCTGGACGAGCACGAACGCGCCCTCGGAGAAAAGGCCACCGCCGCCGGCGGGTCGCACGGCGTCGCCGTCCAGCGCGAGCGCATCAAGGTGGTTCCGCGCGAGGACATGGTGGAAATTTCCCGCGGCGGAGTGGCCGCAGAGGTCTAAACGCCCGCCTCGCAACTGCAACGCGGGGTCACTTCGCGCCCATAATCCCCTCCGGGACGGGCGCGAAATGACCCCGCGTTGTGTGTTAACGGCGCAATCCCGCCGGGTAGTCAGTAGGCTTACCGTCATGAACGAGCAGCGCATGCAGACCCCCGGCGCAGGATCGGGCCAGTGAGGCTCCGCCACAGCAACGCGTCCGGCCGCGGATACCGCAGGGTTCCCGCCGGCACCGGGTTCAGTTACAAGGACCTGGACGGCTCCACCCTGCCGCCGGGCCCCGTGCGGGAACGGCTCGAGGGCATCGGGATCCCGCCGGCCTGGACGGACGTCTGGATCGCCCCGTACGACAACGGGCATATCCAAGCCACGGGCGTCGACGCGGTGGGCCGGCGGCAGTACATCTACCATCCGAGCTGGCGGGAACGGAAAGACCGGCTGAAGTTCGACCGTTCGCTGCAGCTGGCCGAGACCCTGCCGACCGCACGCCGCCTGGTGACCTTGGACCTGCGCTCGGAAGGCCTGACCCGGGAACGCGTGCTGGCGGCCGCCTTTCGGATGCTTGACAGCGGATCGCTGCGCGTCGGCTCGGAGCGCTACACCAACGAAAACGGCAGCCACGGCCTCGCCACGCTGCTCTGCGCCCACGTCAAGGTGCGCAAGAACGAACTCCGGCTCAGCTTCCCGGCCAAGAGCGGCAAGACCTGGGAGTCACGGATCGACGACGCCGACCTTGCCGCCGTCGTGCGCCAGCTCAAGCGCCGCGGCGGCAACGCCAGGCTGCTGGCCTACAAGGACGGCCGCAATTGGCATCCGGTGTCGAGCGCGGACATCAACGAGTACGTCAAGGAGCGCACAGGGGAGGACTTCACCGCGAAGGACTTCCGCACCCTTCGTGGGACGGCGGCGGCAGCGGTCAGCCTGGCGCAAAGCGGCCCGCAGGCGAAAGTCTCGGCCCGGAAGAGCGCGGTGAGCCAGGCCATGCAGGACGCGGCCGCGGTCCTGGGCAACACGCCGTCGATCGCCCGGAAAAGCTACGTGGATCCACGGCTGCTGGACCACTTCGCGGCGGGGGAGACGATCGACCCGAGGCGGCTGGATTCCGCCGAGTCCGAAATCCGCGCCCTGCTGTACCAGGAAGGCGACGTGGTGCCGCTGCGGAAGGCCGTGGGCTAGTACCCCGGCGGCGTTGGCAACACCTCAGAACTCGGCGTTGATGAACCCGATGACGATCGCAGTCCACCAGCACAGCTGCGAGATCACCAGGCACAGCAGCAGATGGACCCGTTGCCCGACGGCCAGGGCCTCGAACGAGGCATCGGGCGTCAGTCTGGCCAGCCGCCGCATGAGCGGAATGAGCATGATCCCGTTCAGGCTGAGCACAAGGACGGCGGCGAGCTTGAGGTCCGTCATCGGGTTGTTCAGGTGTGGGTTCAGGAACACGCCCGTGGCCAGCATGCCGGCCAAGCCGCCCCAGATCAGCGGTGTCGCCGCACCATCGAGCCTGATAGTTTCGGCCAGGTCGCGTCTGCCGATCAGCCACAGGAACCCGTGCCAGTCCACCAGGATGACGGCGCCAAAGGCCACCACCATCGACAGCACGTGCAGCACGACGGCCACATGGTGGACATAGGTATCGACATGGACCGCGGTGGACAACGTGACGGACAGCAGCCAGGCCGCAGCGGCCGCGACGGACAAGGCGGCAACGAGCCGCCGCGTGGACCGCTCAGATTCACGGTGCCGTCGGAGGGTGCGTCGGCTCACCGGAACGTAACTCATGACATACCTCTGCGAGACCTGCCGCCGGTGGCCGTCCCAGCCCGGCCCGGGGTATGTCCACGATAGTCCCGCGGGCGGATGCCAACAAGAAAATCTCCACCCGGGCCTGCGGCTACATCCGGCCGAAGCGCGCCCGGACCAGCGCGAACACGCCGTAGGCAATGAACCCCGCCCCGATCGCCAGGAGCAGGTATGGGCCGAAGGGGTGGCCCCTGAGCGCCTTGAGGCTGCCGTCCAGGCCGGTGGAGGAGTCGGGGTTGTTAGTCGCCGCGGCGATGACGAAGAGCAGCCCGGTCAGGATCAGCGCCAGCCCTTTCGACACGTGGCCGGTGACGCCGAGCACGCTGATCAGCTTGCCGCGGCGAGTCCCTTCGAAATGCTGCAGTTCCTCCTTGAATTTCTTCCCGAAGCCCTTGACGATGAAATACACGCCGATTCCCATGATGGTGAGCCCGAGGCCGACCAGGGCCGGGACCCCGAACGGTGACTGGACCAGCGCGGTGCTGAAATCCCGCGTCGACTCGCCCGAATCGCCGCGCTGGCCGAGCCCGAAGCCCGCGAAGCTCAGCCCGACGCTCCCGTACGCAATGGCAAGGAAGCCGGAGGAAATGAGTTTGCCCAGCTGTTCCCGGCGCGGCAGGTGGCGGCCCCGGAGCGTCGCCTCGCTCAGCTGCCAGAGCGCGAGGCCCGCGCAGGCGATGCAGGCCGCCCACATCACGGCCGGCCCCCAGGGGTTGGCGGCGAGTTGTTCGATGGCGCCGGTGGGTTCGGCCTGGCCCGGCGCGCCCAGGACCAGGGCGACGGCGATAGCTCCGATCACGATATGAAGCACTGCCATGACGGCGAATCCCGAACGTGCGACGACGTCGAGCACGCTACTGTTCGACGCCGCCTCCGCAGTGTCGACGGCGTCGCCGATGGCGGCTTCGATCCCGGACTTTTCTTCTGCCACGTTGATGCTGCCAAACCTCATCTGGTCCGGTGGACCAGTGTTGTGCCCCGGCGGTGCCCCGGCGGTGCCCCGGCGGTGTCCCGGCGGCGGTGTGTCTACCCGCCGATTCTACGCGCGGCGAAGTGGCAGCCGGTGGACTACCGCGTTTTTGGTAAGTGTGCTTACCATAGCCGGGTCATGGCCCCGCTCGTGGACATGCCGCGGACCGGCAGCCTTGCTGCCCCTGCGATTCGGATTCGAAGACAGACGATAGGAAGCTCAACATGGCAGGTAATCTTGTTGCCCGATCCATTCACGACCTGACGGCAGCCGCCTGGTTCGGCGGTTCCCTGATGGGCGCCATTGGGCTCAACGGTGCTACGGCTGTTGCCAAGGACCCGGCGGAACGTACCCGCCTCTCAAGCCTGGGTTGGAAGAAGTGGGCGCCGTACCAGACGGCGGCGTTTGGGGCGCATTTCCTTTCGGGCCTCGCCGTCATGTGGGAGAACAAGGGCCGGATGGCCAAGCAGGACGGCGTCACGCGGCTGAGCGTCTACAAGTCCGTCGTCACCCTCGCCGGTGCCGCTGTGACCCTGTACGCGGGCCTGCAGGGAGCCAAGGTCGAAAAACTGGCCGCCGAGGGCGCCCAGGGTGCCACCGAGCCGAAGCCGGGCGCTTCCGAGGAACTCCGTTCCGCGCAGCAGCAGCTCAAGATGCTTCAGTGGGCCATCCCCGTGTTCGCCGGCTGGGTGATTGTTCTCGGCGCCAAGCACGGCGAGATGCAGCGCCCCAAGAACGTCCTGAAGGGCCTCGTCCGCTAGCCCCGGCACAACCCGGTAAATGCCACTGGAGGGGCCGGAACATCGCGTTCCGGCCCTACCAGTGGCAGGTCCGCTCACGCCGGAACCGTACTCTCACGCCGGAACGGGGGGAGCCGAGACTGCGGCCTGGCCCTTCGATTGCCGGGCCCGCAGGATGATCTTGAAGAGTTCGCCGAGGAGCAGCAGCACGACGCCCGGTATCAGGCAGAGCAGCCACTGTTGGCCGGTGAGCGGCTCGGTGCCGAACAGATCCTGCAATACCCGCATCTGGGTGATCAGCATCGAGCCGAGGACGGCCCACGCAAATGCCCAGAGAAGCTTCGGGTTGGACACCGTGGCGGGCCCGAAGGCGCTCTCCGTGGGGTACCGGAGGTTGAGGGCGACAAAGATGTTCATGAGGCCCAGACCCACGATTGCCATGGTCTGGCCGACCTCGAGGGAACCGTAGGTGGTCTTGCCGATCTGCACGAGGATCAGCGTCGCGGCCGCCATGAAAAGCCCGACGACGAACAGGCGCACCATCATCGACCTGACGAGGATCGGCTGATTGAAGGGCCGGGGCTTGCGGTCCATGATGCCCGGCGTCGCGAGATCCAGGCCCATCACCGCCCCGATCGGGGCGACGATCGCCATGTGGATCCACAGCACCTGAGCCGGACTGAGCAGGGCCGTGCCTGCGATGGCGAACGCCGAGGATCCGATGAACGCCAGAATGAACATGAACAGGTTGGCGACCTGGATCCGGATAAACTTCTGCAGGTTGTCGTACACGAGCCGGCCCTCTTCGACCGCCGCGACGATGGTGGCAAAGTTGTCGTCAGCCAGGATCATTTTGGCCGCGCCCTTGGCGACGTCGGTGCCCGTGATGCCCATCGCGATCCCGATGTCGGCCGCCGCGATCGCCGGGGCATCGTTGACGCCGTCGCCGGTCATGGCAACGACGTGGCCCTTGCGCTTGAGCACCTCGACCAGCCGGACTTTGTGTTCGGGGGCCACCCTGGCGATCACGCCGATCCCGTCCACCTGGCTGTCAGCCTCCGCATCACTCATGGCCGCGAACTCGGCCCCGGTCACCGCACGGCCCCTGATGCCCAGTTCCTCGGCGATCGCCGCCGCCGTGACGGCGTGGTCGCCCGTGATCATCCGGACCCGGATGCCGGCGTGCTTTGCCTTGGCGATGGCGGCCACCGCCTCGGCGCGCGGCGGGTCCACCTCGCCGATCAGCGCCGAAATCTCCAGGTCCTGCATCAGCGCCATCAGGTCACCCGAAGGCTGGAACGTCGCCGGGTCGAACTCGCGCTGCGCCAGGGCGAGCACCCGCCTGCCCTGGCTGGCAATGCGGTCATTCTCGGCAAGCACCTTGCCCCGCATTTCGTCGGTGAGACGCTCGGAGCGGCCGCCCGGCATCCGGCCGAAAGAGGACCTGCTCAGGAGGACGTCGGGTGCCCCCTTCACGTAGGCCCGGATCACGGGCCTGCCATCGGCCCCCGGCATCCGGTGGAACGTGGCCATGAACTTGTAATCGGAATCGAACGGTACCGACGCCACACGCGGGTTGTTCCGGCGGAATTCCCTGACGTCCACGCCGCCCTTCTGCGCGAGCACGTACAGTGCCGCCTCGGTGGGGTCCCCGACCACCTCGCCGTCGTTGATATCGGAGTCGTTGCACAGGGCACAGGAGTACATCACGTAGTCCAGGTCCCGCTCGGCGTCGCCGGTGGTCCGTTGAATCTGGCCGTCGAAACTGTAGCCTTCACCGCTGACGGTGTAGTGGTGCTGCACTGTGGTGATCTCGCGAACCGTCATTTGGTTCAGGGTCAGAGTGCCCGTTTTGTCCGAGTTGATCGCCGACGTGGAGCCCAGGGTCTCGACCGCAGGGAGAACCTTCATGATGGCGTTCTTCTTGGCCATATTGACCGACCCGACGGACAGGATGGTAGTGACGACGGCGGGCAGCGCGTCCGGGATGGAGCCGACAGCCAGCGCCACACCGATTCCGAAGAGCACCGCGAAGGACTCGCCCGAGGCCAGGCCCATCACGACGATGGCGATAAACGCGAAGAGGGCCGCGACGATGATGAAGATGGTGAGCCGGTCCACCTGCTTGGTCAGCGGGGTCTTCTCCGCCTTCTGTCCGGACAGCATGTGGGCGATGTGGCCGACCTCCGACCCCATGCCCGTGGTGGTGACGAGGATTTCGCCGTGGCCCCGCGTCACGTTCGTGTTCATGAATGCCATGTTCAGGCGGTCGCCGATGCCGACGTCGTGCCGGCCGATGGTCTCGGTGTCCTTCTCGACGGCGACGCTCTCTCCGGTCAGGGCGCCCTCCTCGATCTGGAGGGTTGCCGCCAGGATGATCCGGCCGTCCGCCGGGACGCGGTCACCGGCGTCGACCACCACGATGTCGCCGGGGACGATCTGTTCGGCGGGGAGCTCCACAACGTCACCGTCGCGGCGCACCTTGGCCATGGCCTTCATCATCTGCCCCAGGGAGGCGGCGGCTTCCTCGGCCTTGCCCTCCTGGTGGTAGCCCAGCCACGCGTTGAACAGCGTCAGCAGGGCCAGACCAATGGCGGTTCCGTATTCCGCGATCAGCAAGCTGACCAGGGCGGCGACCACAAGGACGATCTGCATGTAGTCCTGATAGTGCTTGAAGAACCGTTTCCACACCGGCTCCTGCTTTGCGGCGGCCAGGGCGTTCGGGCCGTACTCCTGCAGCCGTTGCTGCGCCTCTCCCGGGCTCAACCCTCCAGTCGGATCCACCTTCAGCTCGGCCGCCACTTCCGCCGGCGCCAGCGCGTACCAGCTCGCGTCCGCCTCCGCCGGGGCCACCCCCGCTACTGCTCCGGGATCGTCGCTCATGACTTCCTCCTCATCGCCGGGGCGCTGCTTAGAACGGGGTGGGGATGTGCCGGACGGGCAGTGCCGGCTCGGTGTAATCGCCGGCCTTCTGGCGCTTGGGGAGTTCGACGTCGAGCCCCGGGTACGGTTCGTAGGGCACCTGGCTGAGGATATGGCTGATGACGTTCAGCCTGCCGCGTTTCTTGATGTCATTGTGCGCGACGTACCACGGTGCCCAGGCGGTGTCGGTCGCCTCGAACATGGCGTCCCGGGCCCGGGAGTAGTCGTACCACCGCTTGTAGGACTTCAGGTCCATCGGGGAGAGTTTCCAGGTCTTGCGGGGATCGTCCATGCGGCTCTCGAGCCGCCTGGTCTGCTCGTCCGCGCTGACCTCGAGCCAGTACTTGAGCAGGATGATGCCGGAGTCGACCATCGCCTTCTCCACCATCGGAGTCATGTCGAGGAACCTCTGGGTCTGCTCCGGGGTGCAGAAACCCATCACCCGCTCCACGCCCGCACGGTTGTACCAGCTGCGATCGAAGATGACCACCTCGCCCGCCGCCGGGAAGTGCGACATGTAGCGCTGGAGGTACATCTGCGACTTCTCCCGCTCGGTCGGTGTGGGGAGCGCCACCACGCGGAACACCCGGGGGCTCACCCGCTCGACGATGCGCTTGATGGTGCCGCCCTTGCCGGCCGTGTCGCGGCCTTCGAAGACGATGCAGATCTTGGCTCCGGTGGACTTCACCCACTCCTGCATGGCGACCAGTTCACCCTGCAGGACGGCCATCTCCGCTTCGTACTTCTTGCGCGGCATCTTCTGCCCGGCGCGCTCATCCTCTGCGTCGGAGCCCTTGGTCTTTTTCTTCTTCTTGCCCACCATCGACCTCCTCGCGACGTACTTGCTGAGGTAAACCACACGCTGCGACACCGGCGAGACTGTCATCCAACGAGACCGGCACCTCGGCCCGGGGACCAGCGCGCAAATGCACTTATCGCGGGCACCCTCGTGCGGCGTCCTGCCACTCTTAGTGTTGACCGGGGCTGGGGTCCGGTCTACGGCACTAAGACCCTAATGGGCGCCCGCGGAACCGGGTGGCCCAGTCGAGCCGGCCCCTGCTGCTGGGCGCAGGGGCCGGCCGTCTGGACTCGGCGCTGACGCCGATGATGGCGGGAACCCGCCCGGTCGCGAGGCCGGTGCGCGGGTGGCGGCCGCCACTGAGACAGAGCATCTTCCGTTCACCTTGGGAATCCCTTGGGCTACTCCTGGAGCCATTCCGCGCAGGAATTCAGGTTCCGGGTGACGCTCTCGACGGCGGCCGCCTCGTCGCGGGCGGCAATCGCGGCCACGAGTTCGTCGTGGCCCTCCTCCGGCAGGCCGTTGAAGCCTCCCCGCCGCTGCTGGCGGAGCAGGTCATTGTGGAATACGCTGCCGAAGCTGACATACAGCTCATGCAGCAGCGGGTTGGCGGACGCCTGCGCCACGCGCGCATGGAAGTCCCAGTCTGCCCGGGCCCACGCGGCGTAGTCCTCGGCCAGCCAGGCGGCACGGCGGGCGGTGAGCAAACCGCGCAGGGCAATGAGGTCGTCGGCCGTCGCGTGGCGTGCAGCGAGCCGGGCCGCCTGGGTGTCCAGCCCGACACGGACCTCGAGGATGTGCTCTTGGGAGTGGTCCTGATACATCCGCTGCGTGGCGCCTGCGATCTCGCTCGTCGCGCGGACGTAGGTGCCGTCCCCGCGGCGGACCTCGAGCATTCCGCTGTGGGCGAGCGCCTTGATGGCCTCGCGCAGGGTGCCACGGGAGACCCCGAACGCGGCCATCAGCTCAGGTTCGGCCGGAATGCGCTGCTGCAGCGGCCACTCGCCCGAGTGGATCAGGGCCCGCAGCTTGGCAGTGATTTCCTCCGCCAGCGGTGGCCGGTGCGAAGCCGTGAGGGTCATCGCCGGGTTCCTTCCGAGGAGTGCGGGGTGGCCGCCCGCAGCTTTTTGGCCGCCAGTTCCCTGGCCCGCAGCTCCTTCGGTCCCGCTGAGAGGAGGTGGCCTACCGCGATCTGGCCGAGGGCCACGGCCAGCAGCAGGGCCAGGGGCAGCGTCCAGGAATTAGTGGCGCTGTGCAACAGGCCCATGCCGAACGGCCCGAGCGTCGCCAGCAGATACCCGGCGGACTGGGCCACGGTGGACAGCGCGGTGGTCTCGGCCGTGCTGCGGCCGCTGCGGCTGATCATCACCATGACCAGCGGGAAGATGCCGAGTCCGAAGCCGACCAGCACAGCGGTCAGTGGAGACCAGACAGGGGGCAGGACCAGCATGGCCAGGATGCCCAGGGCCATGGTCACGGTGGCAAGGTAGAACGCCGTCCGCAACATCCGGGGGCGTGAGCCGATGGCCACCAGCACCATGCCGGCGGGGACGGAGACGAGCTGCATGAGTCCGAACATGAGCCCGCTGTCGGAGGCGGTGAGGCCCATGGTGGCCAGCATGTAGGGGAACCAGCTGAGCACGGCATAGGCCAGGAGCGCCTGCACCGTGAAGCCGAGGGTGATCAGCGCGCCCGTGCGGGTCCGCAGCAGGGGCCATGGCGAAACCCGGGCAGCCTTGCCGGCGGAAGCGTTCCGGTGGGCGTGTACCGCGATCGGGAGGAAGCCGAGGCAGGCGCCCAGGGCCAGGAATCCGATCGCGCCGACGCCCGCCGAGGGCGAGCCCAGGGCCTGGGCCACCGGAACGATCAGCACGGCGGTGGCGGTGGCGCCCGTGGTCATGGTCAGCGTGTAGACGGCGGTCATGAGGGACGTGCGGTCCGCGAAGTGCACCCGGATGAAGGAGGGCATGGCCACGTTGCAGATGGCCAGCCCGGACATCCCTGCCACGGTGCCGGCCAGCAGCATCCCGGTGGACGGGACGCCGCGGAGCAGCAGCCCGGCCGCCAGCATCGCGAGGGAGAGCAGGATGGCTTTTTCCAGCCCCAGCTGCCGGGTAAGCCAGGACGTGGCAGCACCGGCCACGGCGAAACACAGCGTGGGGATTGAGGGGAGCAGGGCTGCGATCAGCGGGCCATAACCCAGGACAGCCTGCAGGTCGTGGAAGAGCGCGGCAGCGCCGGTGATGCCGGCGCGCAGGTTGAGTCCGATGAGCACGAGCGCCACGACGCCGGCCACGATCACGCGGCGCGGGCGGACCGCGCCGGGTGGAGCTGTCTGGGAAGGTGCGGAAATCGCAGTGCTGCTAGCCATAGCTAAAGGTTAGACGTTTGATGTTTGAGACTCAGCCTTTAGTGGCGAATATCTCGGCAAGTGACAACCCGCAAAATGCAACGCGGGGTCACTTAGCGCCCATTGTGCGGCCCGGAATGGGCGCTAAGTGACCCCGCGTTGCTTGGTGGTCAGCGCGGGTGCCGGGCGCTGAGCCGCTGCACCGCGAGCGCAAGCCAGAGCTGCACCCGGTCCGCTGTCTGTGCGGGGTCGTATCCGGTGAGTTCGGTGATCTGCGCCAGCCGGTAACGGACCGTGTTGCGGTGCAGGGTCAGTTCCTCGGCGACGGCCGCCACCGAGCCGTTGTTGCCGAGGTAGCTTTCCAGCGTGGCCATGAGTTCGGCCCCGTGCGCCGCGTCGAAGGCCCGCAGCGGGTTCAGCGATTCGTTGGCCATGTCCGCCAGCGGAACGTCCTCGCTGGCCAGCAGCAGCGAGGTCAGGCTCAGCCGCTCGGGCTCGTTGACCGGCAGCCCGTGGCTGGCCGCGTCGCGGGCCTCGAAATAGCTCCAGCGCAGGCCGTTGGGCTTGGTGTACGCCCCGCCTATGCCGATCGTGGCATGGATCCCGGCCTCGGCGAGGTGGTCGCTGAGGCTGCGGGCAAGGGCGCTGGCGCCGCTGCCGTCGTCGGGCACCACCACCACGAGGTCCTTCCCGACGACGGAGCCGACCGCCGCCGCAAGCGGCTGGGGCAGCGAAGAGCTGCCCAGCTGTTTCTGGTGGGCGGCCGATTCGGCGAGCAGGACCACGTTCTTGCGGGTGCTGTTGATGCCGACGCCGGCCAGGCGCCGGGTGGCTTCGGAGGCCTCCAGCGTCCCGTGGATGACGTCGTCGAGGACCTGGCCGGCCAGCGCCCGCTGCGCCTGGCGTTGCTTGACCATGTTGTTGAGTTCAACGCTGATCAGGTTCTGGGCGTAGCCCACGATGCCCGTGTCCTCGAACGGCTGCTTTACCCAGAGGGTGCAGGCGTCGCGGCGTCCCGTGGGAATGGGGTAGGACGCCCAGCCCTCGGCCTTGGGCGCCGGGTGGCCGGCGACGCTGTTGTACAGCTGGGCGGTGAACTGGGTCAGGACGATCTCGGTGCGCAGCATCGACCCCAGGTGTTTCAGGAGCTCGGCGAGGCCGCCGCCGGTCAGCAGCGCGCGGGCCAGGATCTGGTGCCCGGCGATGAGCCGCTCGAGCTTGACCAGGTGGTCCGCGGACTGGGCGTCGGCCACGAGCTTTCCGATCGCGATGAAAGGTGTCTCGTACGGCACTTCCACCACCGGCAGCCCCCACCGGTTGGCCTCGGCGATCAGGGCCGGCGGAACGGCGTCGTGCGTCAGGCCGACCCCGAACCCGATGCCCACCGCACCTGCCCGCTGGACCTGACGCACAAACCGGCGCTGCTCCGCGGCGCTCTTGAGCCGCATCCCGGTTGTCAGGATCAGTTCGCCGCCATTGAGGAACCGCTGCGGATCCTCCTGTTCGGTGACGGCCACCCAATGAATGTCCTGGTGCCAGGTGGTTTCGGCGAGTCCGGCCTTGGTGAGATTCAGGGACGGAACTCCCAGCAGGGCAGCGAGTGAAATGGCCATGGATTCAGGATAGCCGGGTGCTGGTCAAGCGCACTAAAGTTCCGCGGGGATGGTGTGCAGGTGCCTATTCCCAGCGTTGCCGTGCTGGCATAGGCTCGTGACCAGTCACACATCCGTCATTGGCAGTAAGAAAGAGGTTGTACACCGTGGTTCAAACCTTGCAGAACTTCATCAACGGCGAGTTTGTCACGCCCGCCGGCACAGGATTGCTGCCCATCGTGAACCCCACCAACGGTGACGTGGTGGCGCAGGCGCCGATTTCGGTGCAGGCCGACGTCGACGCCGCCATGACGGCCGCCAAGGACGCCTTCAAGACCTGGAAGCACACCACGCCCGGGCAGCGGCAGCTCATGCTGCTCAAGCTCGCGGACGCCGTTGAGGCCAACAGCGACGAGCTCGTCGAGGCCCAGCACCGCAACACCGGCCAGATCCGGTCGCTGATCGCCTCTGAGGAAGTGGCCGCGGGCGCCGACCAGTTGCGCTTCTTCGCCGGTGCGGCCCGCATCATGGAAGGCAAGTCCGCCGGCGAGTACTTCGAAGGCCACACTTCCTACGTGCGCCGCGAGCCGATCGGCGTCGTTGCGCAGGTGGCCCCCTGGAACTACCCGTTCCTCATGGCCATCTGGAAGATCGGGCCGGCCCTGGCCGCCGGCAACACCGTGGTCCTCAAACCGTCGGACACCACCCCGGAATCCACCCTGGTGCTGGCCCGGCTCGCCGGTGAGATCTTCCCGGCCGGCGTCGTGAACGTGGTCCTGGGCACCGGCGAGACCGGCGCCATGATGGTGGAGCACAAGGTCCCCGGCCTGGTCTCCATCACCGGTTCCGTCCGCGCCGGCATCGCCGTCGCCTCGGGCGCCGCCAAGGGACTCAAGCGCGCCCACCTTGAACTCGGCGGCAAGGCCCCCGCCATTGTGTTCGCCGACGCCGACATCAAGAAGAGCGCCGCGGCGATTGCCGAGTTCGCCTTTTTCAACGCCGGCCAGGACTGCACGGCGATCACCCGGGTCCTGGTCCAGGATTCGGTGCACGACGACGTCGTCGCCGCCATGGTGGAACACACCAAGACCCTGCACACGGGTTCGCAGAACGACGAAGACAACTACTTCGGCCCGCTGAACAACGTCAACCACTTCAACGCGGTCACGTCCGTTGTCGAGCACCTGCCTGCCAACTGCAAGATCGAGACCGGCGGCCACCGCGCGGGCGAGAAGGGCTTCTTCTTCGAACCCACCATTGTCACGGGCGCCAAGCAGAGCGATGACATCGTCCAGAAGGAAACCTTCGGCCCGGTCATCACGGTGCAGAAGTTCAGCACCGAGGACGAGGCAGTGGAGCTGGCGAACGACGTCGACTACGCCCTGGCCTCCAGCGTCTGGACGTCCAACCACGGCACCGCCATGCGCCTGAGCCGGGACCTCGACTTCGGTGCCGTCTGGATCAACACCCACATCCTGCTCACGGCCGAAATGCCGCACGGTGGCTTCAAGCAGTCCGGCTACGGCAAGGACCTGTCCATGTACGGCGTCGAGGACTACACCCGCATCAAGCACGTCATGTCTGCGTTGGACGCATAACGCAGACGCATAACGCAGGCGCGTACCCCGGCCGCATAACGCTGCTAACCCAACCTGACGCATAACTCGCGCGCTCAACCGCACGCTTAGAAAGGCTTTCCCATGACCACCACGGCACATGACATCACCTACCGGCTCGAACAGAAACGCCGCGTCCAGGCCGACTTCCCGGGCCCCAAGTCCGTCGCCCTGACCGAGCGCCGCAAGGCCGTGGTCGCCGCCGGCGTCGCCTCCAGCGTCCCGGTCTTCGTGGCCGACGCCGACGGCGGCATCATCCACGACGTCGACGGCAACTCCTTCATCGACCTCGGCTCCGGCATCGCGGTGACGAGCGTCGGCGCCTCGGACCCCGCCGTCGTCGGCGCCGTGAAGGAAGCCGTGGAGCACTTCACCCACACGTGTTTCATGGTCACCCCGTACGAAGGCTATGTTGCCGTCGCAGAGCAGCTGAACCGCCTCACTCCGGGCGACCACGAAAAGCGCACGGTGCTGTTCAACTCCGGCGCCGAGGCCGTCGAAAACGCCGTCAAGGTGGCCCGCCTGGCCACCGGCCGGGACGCCGTCGTCGCGTTCGACCACGCTTACCACGGCCGCACAAACCTGACCATGGCGCTGACCGCCAAGGCCATGCCGTACAAGACCAACTTCGGCCCGTTCGCGCCCGAGGTCTACCGCATGCCGATGAGCTACCCGTTCCGCGAGGAAAACCCGGAGATCACCGGTGCCGAGGCCGCCAAGCGCGCCATCACCATGATCGAGAAGCAGATTGGCGGCGAGCAGGTTGCCGCGATCATCATCGAACCAATCCAGGGCGAGGGCGGCTTCATTGTCCCCGCCGACGGGTTCCTGCCCGCGCTGGCGGACTGGGCCAAGGACAAGGGCATCGTGTTCATCGCCGACGAGGTCCAGTCCGGCTTCTGCCGCACCGGCGAATGGTTCGCCGTGAACCACGAAGGTGTTGTCCCGGACATCATCACCATGGCCAAGGGCATCGCCGGCGGCATGCCGCTCTCCGCCATCACGGGCCGCGCCGACCTGCTCGACGCCGTCCACCCGGGCGGCCTCGGCGGCACCTACGGCGGCAACCCGGTGGCGTGCGCTGCGGCGCTGGCCTCGATCGGCTCGATGGAACAGTACGACCTCAACGGCCGCGCCAAGCACATCGAAGAGATTGCCCTCGGCAAGCTGCGCGAACTCGCCGCCGAGCTTGCTGACAGTTCCGTGATCGGTGACATCCGCGGCCGCGGCGCCATGCTGGCCATTGAACTCGTCCAGGCCGGTTCCAAGGAGCCGAACCCGGAGCTGACCAAGGCCGTCGCCGCAGCCTGCCTCAAGGAGGGTGTCATCATCCTCACCTGCGGCACCTACGGCAACGTCATCCGGCTGCTGCCGCCGCTGGTCATCAGCGACGAGCTGCTGCTGGACGGCCTCGGGGTCCTGGCCGCGGCCATCAAGGCCAACGCCTGACCCTAGGCACCATGGGCTAAGGCCCCATGAGCTGCCGGGAAGGCGATCCTTTCCCGGCAGACGCGGGAGGCCCGGAATGCCCGGCGCTACCCGAAAGCGGGCGACTCAGCGGAGGAGCCGCGGACATCTTGTCCGCGGCTCCTCCGCTGTTTCCGTCCTGATTTCTGTTTCGGCCCCGCGCCCGGCCCTACTTCCAGGCGGTCGCGTCCAGCTGGATCGCGACCACGTACAGGTGCTGGCCCTGCTCAATCTTCTCCACCTCAATGACGCGCACCTTGGTCTCCGGAATGGTGCCCATCGGACGGCCGACGCCGATTCCGTAGCTCAGCACGCCCTCGAAGTCCCCGGCGGGCGCGTAGCTGGTGAGCGCCGGGTATCCGATTGCCGGTGGCGGCGCACTGGTCACGGTGCTGGCCGTGCCGTCTGCGGTGTGCGCCTGGGCCCCGCGGAACGTCACCTCGAGGAGGGTTCCCGTGCCGGGCATCGGGATGGGCAGGCCGCTGCCGTCGTCGACGAGTTCGGGGACCATTTCGACGTCGTAGCTGGGGAACCCGCCGGCGAAACGGAAGCTCAACTGGTCATATGGCGGGGCATCGGCGGGGTGCTGGCCCGCGCCGATGGCGGACAGCGTCGGCAGCGGCGCCGCCGGCGGCGGCGCGATGGGCACGGGATTTTCATGGTCGGTGTGGAACGGGGTGGTGGGCCCCGGCACCGACCAGTCGTGCGTGACCGTGGAGGAGATCACCTTGTCGCCCGGTTGCGGCGGTGCCGTTTCGTCGGCATCCCCGGTTGCGGACGGCGACGGGCTGGCGGTCGGGCTGGCGGAGGCAGTCGGGGACTGCGACGCCGGCTGGCTGCCGGCGGAGGGCTGCGGGGCCGGCGGCGTACAGGCTGTCATGACCAGCAAGAGCGTCAGGGTTCCCAGCCCCGCGGTCCGCGACCGGGCCCTGCGGTTGCGAATGGCGTCCATGATGCGCTCCCCTCGACCACCCCAGCGTAGGCCCGGAAGATTGTGCTGTTCAGGGTCATAAGTCACCACCTTTGAGGGCCCGCTGGACTAGAGTCGTTCCTATCCACTGCAGGAACGCAGACCGGCCGACGTCGCCCGGAACCCCCGGGGCGCAGCTGGCATCTGCCCCAGACCCAAAAGGGGTTCATACATGCGATACGTAGTCGGCTATACACCCACCGAACGCGGTGCGGACGCCGTTGCCCTGGCCTCAGCCATGGCTCGGGCACAGGGAGCCCATCTCGACCTGGTCTATGTGGTGGATCGGCACACGCCTTATGTGGCGATGAATCCGGAGGGAAACCAGGTCAGCGCCGCGGAGCAGAAGATCCGCTCAGCGGAACGCCAGGGAATGGAGCTGGTTCCTGAGGGGCTGGAGGCGCACTTCCATGTCCGCCAGGCGGAATCTTTCGCGGCTGGCCTGATCGAGGCCGCCCTCGAGTACAGGGCCGGCCTGATCGTTGTGGGTGCCGCCAGCAGCAGCCTGTTCAAGCGCCATACCGTGGGCAACGTGGCCAACGCCCTGCTGCACGCGGCTCCGGTCCCGGTGGCCCTGGCGCCGCGCGGCTACCGCCGCACCGAAGCCATCACGCGCCTGACCCTCGCCGTGGGCCAGCGCGTCGGAGCGGAGGCGGCGATCGACGTCGCCATCGAATCCGCCGAGCGCCGAGGGGTGCCGCTGCGGCTGGTTTCCCTCGTTGAACTGGACGTCGAGGGGGACGGCGGGGAAAACGTCAACGCTGCCCACATCCACGCCAACACCATCCTGGCCGCCGCGGCGCACCGCCTGCCGGAGGGCCACCACGTCAGTGTGGAGGTCGCCCACGGGCGCACGATCGAGGAAGCGATCGACGACCTGGAATGGGACGACGGCGAGGTCATGATCGTCGGGTCCTCCCGCCTGGCGGAGAAGTACAAGCTGTTCATCGGCAGCACGGCCTTCAAGGTGCTGCGGGCGCTCCCAGTTCCCATGGTCGTGGTCCCGCGCGACTACCAGCGCGTGGATTCCCTCCCGGAGGTTTGAGGCCTCGGGGCCAGGACCGCCCAGTACGCGGGAATGCTGCAGGGCGGTCCGCCGGCCTCCATCGGCACGGTCTCCAGGACGGTGGGGCCCTCAGCGATGAGGGTCCAGCGGTCCGGGGGAAACACGCGCGAGCGTTGCCCGGGGCCGAAGTGGCCCGGTTTCGGCAGGGCGGCAATGGCCTGGCGGAGCGGTCCCGGGATCCGATTACCGGTGGCGCCCAGTTCCCGCAGGTAGCTTAGGGCCCCGCCCGGGACGTTCGTCTCGACGAGGTAGATCCTGCCCCGGGTGCCAAGGAGGGCCTCGATGGAGCCTGCGAGGCGTGCCTGCCGTCGCCGGCTGAGGACATGGAGAACGCCGCGGACAAAAACGTTGGCGTCGCCGAGTTCGCGTGCCAGCGCAGCCGCCGCGGCCGGCTGTGTGGCATCCAGGCTCCGGAAACTGAGGCCGGGGACCGGCGGCGGCGCGGAATGCGCGGCTGCCACGGCCTGGGGTGAGACATCGACGCCCAGGACCGAGGGGAAGATGCCGGTAAGCCGCCGTGTGATGGTCCCGTTCCCGCAGCCGAGATCGATCACCGGAAGACTGGTGTCCATCGCACCGGCCATCGCCTGCAGGTGGTGCCGGATCTCTTCGTTCCCGGCGCCCGGGGCGGCGTCCCAGATGATCGGTTCCCTGAGGGATCCCTGTGACACGCCGCGCCAGAAGGCATCCCAGCGCCGGTCCGGGGGGCTGGGACGGTGCAGGGAGAGTACGGCGACCCTGGCTGCGAGCCGGATAGTGTCTGCCGCCCTGTGCACGCGTGTGCCTGTCTTGGGTGTGCCTGTCTTGTGTGTGCCTGTCTCGCGTGTGCCCGCCGGAACGGGTCCGCTCACGCGACCGCGCCGTTTCTGTGCGCGAGCAGGTCCGTCATGTCCGCCACCGGGAGCGGTCGGCTGAAGAAGTACCCCTGGCCGAATTCGCAGTTCAGTTGCCGCAGCCTGTCTGCTTGCTCCCTGTCCTCGATGCCTTCGGCGACGGCACCCAGCCCGGCCGAATGGATCAGCTGCAGGATAGCGGCGACGAATGTTTCCTGCTGCCGGTCCGTGGTCAGCCCGTCGAGCAGGGACTTATCGATCTTCGCCTGCGCGGCAGGGAGCGTGCGCAAGTAGCTGATGGAGGAATAGCCGGTGCCGAAGTCGTCGATCTCGATCCGGACGCCGAGGTCATTGAGCGACTGCATGGTGGCGGCCACTTCCGGGCCGCCGCGCATGATCGCGGTTTCGGTGATTTCAATCGAGATATGGCAGGGATCGACGCCGTGCTGGGCCAGGAGGCCTTCGACGTAGGGCGCCAGATCGACGTGGTGCAGGTCCGCGGGGGAGAGGTTGATGTGCGTGCTGAAGTCCGCGGGAAGCCCCGGAAGGGACTTCCAGCGGCCGGTTTGCGCGATGGCGTTCCGGAGCACCCAGTGGCCGATTTCCACGGTGAGCCCGGCGTCGTCGGCGGCGTCGAGGAAGGTATCCGGACCCAGCAGGCCCAGGGCGGGGTGGCGCCAGCGGATCAGGGCCTCGGCACCGGCAATCGCTCCGGTGCGCAGGTCCATGATGGGCTGGTACTCCAGCTCGAGCTGGTCCATCGCCAGCGCCGTCCGCAGCTCCGCCACCTGGTGGACCCGCTGCTTGGCGGCCTCGTGCATGGCCGCGGAAAACACCAGCAGGGTGTCCCGTCCGCGTTTCTTGGCCTCGTGCATGGCGATGTCGGCATCGCGGATGAGTTCCTCGCTCCGCAGGCCCGGTTCCCCCAGCCGGACACCGGTACCGGCCGTGAGGGCGACCGCCACTCCGCCGGCGACGATTCTGTCCTTCAGTGATTCACCGAGCCGGGCCGCGGTCTGCAGCACGGCCTCCGTGTCCTGGTCCGCGACGAGCACCGCGAATTCATCGCCGCTGAGGCGTGCGATCACGTGGCCGGGTCCGGCCGCCGCGCTGAGCCGCAGGGCCGTCTCGCGCAGCACGGCATCGCCCGCGGCGTGGCCGAGGCTGTCGTTGATGAGCCGGAAGGAATCAAGATCCAGCAGGATCAGCGCCGGCTGGCGTCCCGCGCCGGCCCCGGCGACGGCTTCGGCCACTTTTTCCTGCAGCAGCGAGCGGCTGGCCAGGCCCGTCAGCTCATCGGTGTCGATGACGCGCCGGAGTTCGGCTTTGGCCGCCTCGAGGAGTGCGGTCCGCTCGGCGACCCGGACTTCCAGGTCCTCGTACATGCTCTGGAGCTCTTCGGCCAGCAGGTTGATGCCGGTGGTGACTGCGTCAATCCCGTCCCGGGCCGGTGAGACCGGCAGCCGGTTCGACAGATCGCCCGAGGACAGTACGACGATGCCGTCCACGAGTTCCTCGAGGCGGCGGTCATCATCACGCCCCGTCATGGCCCTGCGAGGTCAGCCAGCGGACCGCCTCATCGCCGTTGGTGAAGAAGCGCGTTGGTACCGGCGCGGAATTGACGCCTAGGAAGAAGTTGGCGAGGACCCGGTCCACGGCGGAGGAACCGAGGAGCGCGATTGCCGAGGCGTCGCAGCGTTTGGCAAACACGGCCCGGGCCGCCCGGCTGACGGACTCCGTGGTGGCCATGTCGATCAGCAACGGCGTGGGCCGGCCGCCGCACAACTCATTGACGCGATCCATGGCCAGCTGGGCGCTGGGGGCATCAATCGCCACGCCGCGGGCCCACTGAAGGCGCAAGATGCCGCTGCTGTCGAAGTCCAGGGACGAGATGTCGCGCCCGCCCGGAGTTTCACGATCCTCTTGTGGCACCAGCAATCCTCAATTTCGCCCCAACGTGTCCCCTTCATGATGACACTAACGCACAGCGGCAGGGGTGCGCAGGCCGCTAACCCGCCGGGGCGGCAGGGCTAGGCGGCGGCACGGGCCCGTTTCCGGGTCACGGAGTTCTTCCGGGCCGTGTGCAGCATGTCCACGGTCAGTACCAGCAGCGCCAGCCAGACGACGCCGAAACCGGCCCAGCGGTCCGGTGTCATGGTTTCCTTGAACACCACGAGCGCCACAATGAACTGCAGGACGGGGGCGAAGTACTGCAGCAGGCCGATCGTGGTCATCGGCAGACGGCGGGCTGACGCGCCGAAGAACAGCAGCGGCACCGCAGTGATGACGCCTGATGCCACTAACAGCCAGAAATGTCCCGCACCGTTGGCGGCCAGAGTTGCCGCCCCGCTGACCGCGAGGAAGATCATGGTCGCCGCAGCCACGGGTGCCAGCACGATCGTCTCCACGGTGAGGCTCGTGATCGCCTCCGCCCGCGGGCCCACGCGCTTCTTGACGAATCCGTACAGGCCAAAGCTCAGCGCGAGCGTCAGCGCGATCCAGGGGAGCTTGCCGTAGGAGACCGTCAGCACCCCGACGGCCACGAAGCCGATGCCGACGGCGGCCCACTGGAGCGGCCGCAGCTTCTCCTTCAGGACGAAGACTCCCAGCAATACGGAGACCAGCGGGTTGATGAAGTAGCCCAGGGAGGCCTCGACGGCCTGGCCGGTGGTCACGCCGTAGGTGTACGTCAGCCAGTTCACCGCGATCAGGGCAGCGGCGATGGACAGCGGCCCAATCACCGTGCGGTCCCGGAAAGCAGCAGCCAGAACCCGCCAGGACCGCGTGACGGTGATGAGCAGGACGCAGAACAGGAGCGACCAGACCACCCGGTTGGCGACGATTTCGACCGCGCCGGCCGGCTGCAGAACGTAGAAGTACAGGGGCAGCAGCCCCCAGAGCCCGTAGGCGCCGATACCGAACAGGATTCCCGCCGTCGTGTCCTTGTCCACCGGCGCCGGTCCGGCCGGCCGGACCGGCGCAGGCCCGGCTTCAACGGCTGGGCCTGCCGGCGCTGTCAGTGGGACGGGGGAGAAGGATCCTTCGGGCTTAGGCACAAGACCAATAACACCACCTGCGCGGCGCCTATTCCTGCCAATCGGACCACGAGCGGGCGGGGCACATTTAGAATAGGGGCCTGTGCGCTGTATCTACTGGCGCTGTCCCTAAGACTCAGAAGGGCTCCCGGTGTCCAACTCGGCCGAATCCACATCCTCTCGTCCCCTCCGTGTCGCGATTGTCGGCGCCGGCCCGGCAGGCGTCTACGCCGCGGACATCCTGACGAAGTCCAATGAGGTCAAGGACGGCGACTTCCAGGTCAGCATCGACCTCTTCGAGGCATATCCGGCGCCCTACGGCCTCATCCGCTACGGGGTGGCTCCTGACCATCCGCGGATCAAGGGGATTGTCAACGCGCTCCACAAGGTCCTGGACCGCGGCGACATCCGGTTCCTCGGCAACGTCACTTACGGCCGGGACCTGACGCTGCATGACTTCCGTGCGTTCTATGACGCCGTCATCTTCTCCACCGGCGCCATCAAGGACGCGGACCTGGATATTCCCGGGATCGGCCTGGAGGGTTCCTTCGGCGGGGCCGACTTCGTCTCTTGGTACGACGGCCACCCGGACGTGCCGCGGGACTGGCCGCTGGAGGCCAAGGAAATTGCGGTGATCGGCAACGGCAACGTGGCCCTCGACGTGGCCCGCATGCTGGTCAAGCACGCCGATGAACTCCTGGTCACCGAAATCCCGGACAACGTCTACCGGGCGCTCAAGGATTCGCCGGTCACCGACGTCCACGTGTTTGGCCGCCGCGGCCCGGCCCAGGTGAAGTTCACGCCGCTGGAGCTGCGCGAACTCAGCCACGCCAAGGACGTGGACATCGTCCTGTATCCGGAGGACTTCGAATTCGACGAGGCCTCGGACGAGGCCATTCGCAGCAACAACCAGATCCGGACCATGGTCAACACCCTCACGAACTGGCTCGTCGAGGAGCACGCCGAGTCCGAGGAACCGTCCTCGCGCCGGCTGCACCTGCACTTCCTGCACAGTCCCGTCGAAATCTATGGAACAACAGACGACGCCGCGAACCCCGGCAAGGTCGCCGGCATCAAGTTCGAACGCATGCAGCTGGACGGCACCGGGAACGTCAAGGGCACCGGTGAGTTCCTCGACTACCCGGTCCAGGCCGTCTACCGCGCGATCGGCTACCACGGGTCGCCGCTGGATGAGCTGGAATACGATGCCCGCCGCGGCGTCGTCCCGAATGAAGGCGGCCGCGTGCTCGACGCCGAGGGGAACGCCGTGCCCGGAATCTACGCGACGGGCTGGATCAAGCGCGGCCCCGTCGGGCTGATCGGCCACACCAAGGGCGACGCGCTGGAGACCATCGGCTTCCTGCTGGAGGACCGGCTGACGCTTCCGCCGGCGCAGAACCCGGACCCGCAGGCCATCATCGACCTGCTCCATGAGCGCGGCATCGAGTACACCACGTGGGAAGGGTGGATCAAGCTCGATGCCCACGAGCTCGCCCTCGGCGCCGAGTGGTCCGCGGCGGAGTCCGCCAACGGGATCGAACGGGAGCGCATCAAGGTGGTGCCGCGCGAGGACATGATCGAGATTTCCCGCGGATAGGCTGTGACCACCGGAAGCGGCAGGCCGGTGCGTATCCAAACGCCCCGCGCGGAACTAGACTGGGCCGGACGAGGCGGCCTCTGGCACGCCGTCGAGCCCGTCCGGTGGGAGTTCAATGAGGAAACTGGTCCATCCCGCAGCACTGTTCCCGCCGGCAGGCGGGGTCACCGCAGCGCTGCGCCAGCAGCATGCCAGCGCCGGGCACGAGGAACTCGACTCGCAGGGGCTCGTTTCCCCGGAAGACCTGCGCCTGCCCGGGCTTAGCAGCCTGATCCAGGAGTCGTGGCGGCGTTCGGCGCAGCTGCGCGCCAACCCGGACAACCCCGAGGCGCCGCTGGCCATGGACCGCGAGGAACTCGAAGAATACCGCCGCCAGCATCCGCTGGCCGCCATCATGCCCGTGATCCACAAGCTCCTGGTCCTGCCCAGCCACGACAGCGGAATGCTGGTAGCCGTGGGGGACGAGGTCGGCAGGCTGCTCTGGGTGGAAGGGGATGCCGCCCTGCAGCGCCGGGCCGAGGGCATGATGTTCGTCCCGGGCGCCGACTGGTCCGAAGCGACAGTCGGCACCAGCGCCCCCGGCACCGCGCTGGCCCTGGGCCGGGGAATCCAGATCTCCGGTGCCGAGCACTACAAGCGCTCGGTGCATCCGTGGAGCTGTACGGCCGTGCCGTTCCACGATCCTGATTCCGGTGCCCTGCTGGGTGTCGTGGACATCACCGGCACCGCGTCGGCCGTGGCCCCGCATACGTTGTCGCTCGTAGAGGCGACGGTCGCCGCGGCCCAGGCGCATCTGCGGGTGGAGCGGTTGCAGTTGGCTGCCGCGGGCCAGTCCGCGCCGTCCCGGCGGCGGAACTCGGGGCCGAAAACGGCTGTGGGTCCGGGCGCCAACAGCCTCTACCGCAACAGCCTTCAGCTGCTCGGCCGCGACCAGGCGCTGCTCAGCATCGACGGGCGCACCGTGGCCCTGTCCGCCCGGCACAGCGAGATCCTGGCCCTGCTCAGCACCCACCCCGCGGGGCTGAATGCCGAGGAGCTCTGCGCCCTCCTGTACCCCGGGGATGCCTCCACCATGACGCTGCGCGCGGAGATGGTGCGGCTGCGCAAGGTACTTCAGCAGCTCAACCCCGGCGCCGTCCCGCAATCACGCCCTTACCGGCTGCCGCTGGACCTGGTCCCCGACGCCGGCCAGGTGCTGGACTGCCTGCAGCGCGGCGCCCACCGGATAGCGCTGGAAATCTACCGCGGCGCCGTGCTGCCCCGCTCCGAGGCGCCCGGCATCGTGGAGCTGCGGGACAGGGTCTCCGCGCTGATGCGCGAGGCTCTGCTGACAGACGGCAGCGCCGAATCGCTGTTGAAGTACGCCGCTCTGCCCGAAGCAAAGGACGACGTCGACGTCCGCAGCGCCGCGTTGAAGCTGCTGGCGCCGCGTTCGCCCAAGCGCGCCGCCGTCGTCGCCGACCTGGAACGGCTGGACCGCGAGCTGAGCGCCTGACCGGCGCGGGCCGCGGAATGCCCCGCCAGTGACCTGGCTCACTTCGGTTGCAACCTGACTGCAACCTTCGCGCGCCTACGCTGGGTGCAACGGGGGCCGGAAGCGCCTTGCTGCCCCCATCTTGCACAGCAAAGGAGCTAGCAATGACTGTTTACGCCCAGCCCGGAACCGAGGGCTCGAAGGTCACCTTCAAGGACCGCTACGAAAACTGGATCGGCGGCGAATGGGTTGCCCCGGTCAAGGGCCAGTACTTCGAGAACATCACCCCCGTGACCGGCAAGGCCTTCTGCGAGGTGGCGCGCGGCACCGCCGAGGACATCGAACTGGCGCTGGACGCCGCCCACAAGGTCGCGCCGTCCTGGGGCAAGACCTCCGTGGCCGAGCGCGCCGCGATCCTGAACAAGATTGCCGACCGGATCGATGAGAACCTCGAGATGCTCGCCGTCGCCGAATCCTGGGACAACGGCAAGCCGATCCGCGAGACCCTCAACGCCGACATTCCGCTCGCCGCCGACCACTTCCGCTACTTCGCGTCCGCCGTCCGCGCTCAGGAAGGCCGGCTGTCCCAGCTCGACGACGACACCACCGCCTACCACTACCACGAGCCCCTCGGCGTCGTCGGCCAGATCATCCCCTGGAACTTCCCGATCCTCATGGCCGTCTGGAAGCTCGCCCCGGCGCTCGCCGCCGGCAACGCCGTCGTCCTAAAGCCCGCCGAGCAGACCCCGTCCTCGATCATGGTCCTGATGGAGCTCATCGGCGACCTGCTGCCGGCCGGGGTCCTCAATGTGGTCAACGGCTTCGGCGTCGAGGCCGGCAAGCCGCTGGCCTCCAGCCCCCGGATCCGCAAGATCGCCTTCACCGGCGAAACCTCCACGGGCCGCCTGATCAGCCAGTACGCCAGCCAGAACCTGATCCCGGTCACGCTGGAGCTCGGCGGCAAGAGCCCCAACATCTTCTTCAACGACGTCGCGGACTCCAATGACGCGTTCTACGACAAGGCCCAGGAAGGCTTCACGCTCTTTGCCTTCAACCAGGGCGAAGTCTGCACCTGCCCGTCCCGCGCCCTGGTCCAGGAAGACATCTACGATTCCTTCATGGCCGACGCCGTGGCCCGGGTAGAGAAAATCATCCAGGGCAATCCGCTGGACACCGAAACCCAGCTCGGTGCCCAGGCCTCCAACGACCAGCTGGAAAAGATCCTCTCCTACATCGACATCGGCAAGCAGGAGGGCGCCAAGGTGCTCACCGGCGGAGCCCGGGCCGAAATGCCCGGAGACCTGGCCGGCGGCTACTACGTCCAGCCGACCATCTTCGAAGGCCACAACAAGATGCGGATCTTCCAGGAGGAAATCTTCGGACCGGTGGTGTCCGTAACCCGCTTCAGCGACTACAACGACGCCATGGGCATCGCCAACGACACCCTCTACGGCCTCGGCGCCGGCGTCTGGTCCCGCAACGGCAACGTCGCCTACCGCGCAGGCCGGGAGATCCAGGCCGGCCGCGTGTGGGTCAACAACTACCACGCCTACCCGGCAGGGGCCGCGTTCGGCGGGTACAAGTCCTCCGGCATCGGCCGCGAGAACCACTCGATGATGCTGGACCACTACCAGCAGACCAAGAACCTCCTGGTCAGCTACAACGAGAACAAGCTCGGCTTCTTCTAAGCCGCACTGACCCGGGCGGGGCGGATCGCGCATGATCCGCCCGCCCGCACCACTTGTGCACTTACACGGAGGGACGCCGGCTCACTGCACATGCCCTTAAGCCACACCCAAGTTTGATGACGCAAGGATTTCGCTATGACGACGACAACGACGACGACGACAATGCAAGCCGCGGTAGTTACCGAATTCGGCAAGGACCTCCAGATCCGGACCCTCCCCGTTCCCGTGCCGGGCCGCGGTGAGGCACTGGTCAAGGTACTGACCACCGGGGTCTGCCACACCGACCTGCACGCCGCGGAGGGAGACTGGCCGGTCAAGCCGTCCCCGCCTTTCATTCCCGGCCACGAAGGCGTCGGTGAGGTCGTTGCCCTCGGTGAGGGCGTCACGGACCTGGCCGTCGGCGATTTGGTCGGCAACGCGTGGCTCTGGTCGGCCTGCGGCGACTGCCAGTACTGCCGGACCGGCTGGGAAACCCTGTGCGAGGCGCAGCAGAACGCCGGCTACAGCGTCGACGGTTCCTTTGGCGAGTACATGCTGGTGGACACCCGCTTCGCGGCCAGGATCCCGGCCGGATCGGACCCCGTCGAGGTGGCTCCGGTGCTCTGCGCCGGCGTGACCGTCTACAAGGGCCTGAAAATGACCGAGGCCCGGCCCGGCCAGTGGGTCACCATCTCCGGCATCGGCGGACTCGGGCACATCGCTGTCCAGTACGCCGTGGCGATGGGGCTGCGGGTCGCGGCGGTGGACATCGCCGATGACAAGCTCGCCCTGGCCAAGAAGCACGGCGCCGAGCTGACCGTCAACGCCCTGCACGAAGACCCTGTCGAAGTCATCCAGCGCGAAACCGGAGGTTGCCATGGAGTCCTGGTCACGGCAGTGCACCCGTCAGCATTCGGGCAGGCCATCGGGATGGCCCGCCGCGGCGGAACGATCGTGTTCAATGGGCTGCCGCCGGGGGACTTCCCGGCGCCGATCTTCGAGATTGTGCTCAAGGGCCTGACGGTCCGCGGCTCCATCGTGGGCACCCGGCAGGACCTGGAGGAAGCGCTCGAGTTCTACGCCCAGGGAAAGATCCACCCCACTGTGTCCACGAGGGAACTCTCCGAAGTCAATGCCGTCCTGGACGAGATGAAGCACGCCAAGATCGACGGCCGTGTGGTCATCAAGTACTGACAAGGAAGGACGCTGATGCCTGACACCAAGCTCCATGCGGCAGTGACCCGCCCGGGCGAGGATTTCTCCCGGGTGGCGCTCACCCCGGAAGCGGTGGAGCTGCTGCGCAAGCTCTGGCTCCAGCACGGACCGCTGATGTTCCATCAGTCCGGCGGCTGCTGCGACGGTTCCTCGCCCATGTGTTATCCGGCGGGGGAGTTCATCACCGGGGACTCGGACGTGCAGCTGGGCCTGTTCGACATCTCCGACGGCCTGCAGCCGCAGCCGATCGACTTCTGGATGTCCAAGGAACAATTCAACTACTGGAGCCACACGCACCTGACCGTCGACGTCGTTCCCGGCCGGGGGAGCGGTTTCTCGGTGGAAGCGCCGGAAGGCAAGCGGTTCCTGATCCGCTCGACGCTGATGGAAAACTGGCCCGTCTAGGCGGCCCGGATGCTCTGATACGGAGCAGCTGCGCGCAAGCGGGCCGTGCAGGGGAAACCCGCGCGGCCTGCTTTTGCGTCTCACTATGTGGGATAAAAATGGCCGTCCAGTGGATGGACACTACAATGGATAGGTCTGTTTCCAAACCAGTTATCGAGATTGCGGACTTTCCTAATGAACCTTTTCCGGACCAAATCCATCGAGCAGTCCATGTCCGACGCCGATGAACCCGGACGCAAGCTGAAGCGCTCGCTAAGCACGTGGGACCTCATGATCATGGGGGTCGCGGTAGCCGTGGGCGCCGGGATCTTCTCGGTCGGTGCCAAGGCCGCCGCGAACTTCGCCGGCCCCGCCGTCACCATCTCCTTCGCGATTGCTGCCGTCACCTGCGCGCTCGCCATCATGTGCTACGCCGAGTTCGCCACGGCCATCCCGGTGGCAGGCTCCGCCTACGTCTTCACGTACGCGACCATGGGTGAGATCCTGGCGTGGATCATCGGCTGGAACCTGATCCTCGAACTCTTCACGGCCGGCGCCGTGATCGCGAAGTACTGGGGCATCTACCTCAGCAAAGTCTTTGCGCTCATGGGCGTGGACATCCCGCCGTCGATTTCCCTGGGCGGCGTGGACCTCTACTGGGGCGCCTTCCTGATTGTTGCCATCTTCACCGTGCTGCTGGTCCTGGGGACCAAGCTTTCCGCCCGTGTCGGCAACATCTTCACGCTCATCAAAATCGCAGTGGTCCTCTTCGTGATCGTCGTTGGCTTCACGTACGTGAAGTTCGAGAACTACGCCCCGTTCGTCCCGGCCTCCGAACCGACCGGAGGCACCGGAACCGCGGATGTCCTCAAACAGTCCTTCTTCGGCTTCCTGACCGGCGCGGCCCCGGCCCAGTACGGAACCCTCGGAATCTTCGCCGGCGCCGCCCTGGTCTTCTTCGCCTTCATCGGCTTCGACGTCGTCGCCACGTCGGCCGAAGAGGTCAAGAACCCGCAGAAGACGCTGCCCCGCGGCATCTTCGGCGGCTTGGCTATCGTCACCGTGCTCTACATCCTGGTGTCGCTGGCCCTGACCGGCATGGTGTCCTACACCCAGCTGGCCGAGGCCAAGAACCCGACCCTCACCACCGCCTTCGAGGCCGTCGGCAACACCGACGCCGCCAAGGTCATCGCCTTCGGCTCCCTCGTGGGCCTTACCACCGTGATCATGGTGCTCCTCATGGGCCTCTCCCGCGTGGTCCTCGCGATGAGCCGCGACGGGCTGCTGCCGCGCTCCCTGTCCAAGACCAGCACCATTCGTGCGACGCCGGCCCGCCTGCAGATCATCTGCGGTGCCGGAGTGGCACTCGTCGCCGGCCTGACCAACGTGGACCTGCTCGAGGAAATGATCAACATCGGGACCCTGTCCGCCTTCGTCATGGTGAGCCTCGGCATCCTGGTGCTGCGCAAGAAGCGCCCGGACCTGAAGCCGGCCTTCCGTGTCCCGTTCGGCAAGGTGCTCCCGATCGTCTCCGCCGTCCTGTGCCTGTACCTCATGACGAACCTGGCCGTGGAGACCTGGATCTTCTTCGCCATCTGGCTCGTGATCGGTATTGCGATCTACTTCGCGTACGGCCAGCGCCACTCCCGGCTGAACGAAAAGTTCGCGGAGGCCCGCGCCTCGGTGAACGGCCCGGGCAGGGCAAGCGCTACCGGAGTGTCCGCGGAGGACGACGAGGACGCGCTCACCCGCGCCTGACTCCGGAGCGAGCCGCCCCGCCACATCGAAGTCGCCGGAGCAGTGCGGATTCGCTGGAAATTTCCGGCGTAGTCGCACGGCTCCGGCGACTTCGGCGTTCCGGCGGCGCTCCCTAAGATGGACACATGGCCCGCCCAGCAAGACCGGAACGCAAATCAGAGTTGCTGTCGGCAATTCTCGACTACCTCATGGACAAGACCCTGGCGGAGCTGACCTTTCGGAGCCTTGCCGACGGGCTGGGCGTCAGCAGCTACGTCCTGGTGTACCACTTCGGGCACCGCGAACAGCTGATCAACGAGATCATCCGCGGCATCGAATCCCGGCTCGACAGCATCCGCGCCACCGACGTCAGAGACATCGACCGGGACGCGTGGCGGGCCTTCCTGCTTGAGTCCTGGCAGTGGACCATGGCGCAGCGCAACCGGCACCTGGCCCGGCTTGAATTTGAGGCTACAGCGCAGGACATTGTGGCGGCGGTGCCGCGCGGCACAGCGCAGGAGCACTTCCGGATGCTGCACGAGAAGGCCCGGGACTGGCTGGTCATCCAGGGCATCCAGCCGGAATTCGCCGACACCGACGCCCGCCTGTTCACGGCCGCGTTCTACGGGCTGCAGTTCGACTTCGTCGTCAACAATCAGCCCGAGGAAGCCAGCAAGGCCTTTGAGCTGATGATGCTGGTCTTCTTCAACAACCTCGACAGGCGCCTCGCCACCGACGGCCAGCACATCTGAGCTGAACCTCAGGGAGCCGCGTAGCGGCCCTCCCATTCCACGAGGGGACGCAGCTCCTCCCAGCGCCGGGCTATTTCCTCGACCGCCCCAGGCCCGGCAAGCCAGCCGGGCTGGCCCACGTTGACCCCGGCCGTGAGGGATTTGTGCTTGAGCAGCTCGGCCCTCAGATGGTCCTTGTCGAAGCCCCGCGGCACCGTCTTCAGCCGTTCGCCCTCAACCGCGAACCCTGCCGCCTCGACGTTCCGCACGATCGCCTGCAGGGCATCGCCGCTGTCGGGATCGTCCACGGCACCGCGAAAGCGTGCCAGCTGGGCCGGAGTGTAGGTGTGGCAGCCGCCGCCGATCAGGAGGCCGTCGGCGCTGAGCTGGATATAGAAGCCCACGCCTTCGTCCACCGCCGCGAAGGCCCCCTGCGCGGTCTTATAGGGTGACTTGTCCGGCGAGAACCGGACATCCCGGTTGGGGCGAAAGAGCTTGGCCGGGCCGAAGCGTGGCTCCAGCTCGGCCAGCAGCTGGGTCAGCGGCCCCTTCACCGCGGCATCGTAGACAGGCTTGTGCTCCAGCCACCAGTCCCGGTTGTTGTTCTGTTCAAGATCGGCGTAGAACCGGAAGGCGTCACTTGGAATGCCTGCGAAGGGAATGCCTGCGAATGCGGTCATGCCCAAATCCTACGGAGCCGCGGCACACGGTGGCGAGGGGCACGAGCACCCATGTGGATAACGGCAAAACGCCCCGCCACGGAAATCCGTGACGGGGCGTCTCTCTGGCTCCAGCGGTCACTGAAAGGCCGGTCACTGAAAGGCCGGTCACCGAAAGCCGGTCACCGGCCGCCAAAGCGGCCGTCCGAGCCGGCGCTCAGGCAGGCTTCGACGCAACGGTCAGACCTTGTTGGCGGCCTCGGCGTCGGACTCAACCTGGCCGGCACCGAGGTTGGCGCGCAGCTTGGCGCCGAATTCGGTGTCGACGTTGGTCCAGTACTGGATGGCGCGTTCCTTGATGTCGGCGTTCTTGACGCCGCTGACGGCGCCGGTGACGGTCTCCAGCAGGCGGGCCTTCTCGCCGTCGTTGTACACCTCGCGGTACAGCGTGCCGGCCTGGCCGAAGTCGCCGTCCTCGGCGTGCAGGGAGTGCGCGGAGAGCGTGAGCTCGCCGTCGTTCTCCCAGCCGCCGCCTGCAACGCCGGGCTCAACGGCAGCCGGGCCGCCCACGGAGTTCGGTGCGTACACGGGAACGGACGGGGCGTTGAAGTGGTAACGCCCGGCGCCGTCCTGGCTGTAGTTGTTGACCTGGCTCTTGGGCAGATTCACCGGGAGCTGGGCGTGGTTGGTGCCGACGCGGTAGCGGTGCGCGTCCGCGTAGGAGAAGATGCGGGCCTGCAGCATCTTGTCCGGGGAGGCGGCGATGCCGGGCACGAAGTTCGACGGCGCGAAGGTGGCCTGCTCGATCTGCGCGAAGTAGTTCTCCGGGTTCTTGTTCAGCTCCATGGTGCCGACCTTGATCAGCGGGTAGTCCGCGTGCGGCCACACCTTGGTGAGGTCGAAGGGGTTGAAGCGGTACGTCTTGGCGTCCTCGTACGGCATGACCTGGACGTGGAGGTCCCAGGAGGGGAAGTTGCCGGCGGCAATGTTTTCCTGGAGGTCGCGGATGTAGAAGTCGCCGTCGGCGCCGGCGAGGGCCTCGGCCTCGTCACCGGTCATGGACTTGACGCCCTGGTTGGACTTGAAGTGGTACTTGACCCAGAACCGCTCGCCCTCGGCGTTGATCCACTGGTAGGTGTGGGAGCCGTAGCCCTGCATTTCACGCCAGGAGGCCGGCAGGCCGCGGTCACCCATGAGCCAGGTGACCTGGTGGGCGGACTCGGGGGAGAGGGTCCAGAAGTCCCACTGCATGTCGGCGTCACGCAGGTGGCTGCCGGGGAGGCGCTTCTGGGAGTGGATGAAGTCCGGGAACTTGATGCCGTCGCGGATGAAGAACACCGGAGTGTTGTTGCCGACGAGGTCGTAGTTGCCCTCGGTGGTGTAGAACTTCACTGCGAAACCGCGGGGGTCGCGCCAGGTGTCCGGGGAGCCTGCCTCGCCGGCAACGGAGGAGAAACGGATGAGCATGTCCGTCTCAACACCGGGCTGGAACAGTGCGGCCTTGGTGTACTTCGAGACGTCCTCTGTGGTCTTGAAGGTACCGAAGGCGCCGCCGCCCTTGGCGTGCACGACGCGCTCCGGGACGCGCTCGCGGTTGAACTGCGCGAGCTTCTCGATCAGGTAGTGATCGGTCAGGATGATCGCGCCGTCGGCGCCGACGGACTTTGAGTGGGCGTCGGAAGTGACGGGAGTCCCGGACTGTGTCGTGGACACGGCGGGCGCAGAGATGATCTCAGTCATAGTTCTCCTTGGGTTGGGTTTTTTAGTTTCGTTCGGAGGGAAGCTGTTGGGTGCGCTGGCAGTCCTGGCAGATGCCCTGGTACAGCACGTCCGCGATCTGGATGGTCATCGGCTTGGCGTCCGCGTTCCAGTGCGGGGTCAGGCAGGGCGCGTGGCCCACGGCGCAGTCGACATCCTCCACCCGGCCGCAGCTGATGCACACGGCATGGTGGTGGTTGTCCCCGACCCGTGTCTCGTAGAGCGCGGGCGAGTGCGGGGGCTCAAAACGGCGCAACATGTGCAGATCGGTGAGATCGCCGAGGACCACATAGACCGACTGGGCGGTCAGGTCCGGCAATTCCTGCCGGGCGGCGGCAAGGATTGCCTCCGCCGGCGAATGCGGGTGATGTTCGACGGCGGCCAGCACGGCCAGGCGCTGCTTGGTCACCCGGCGGCCGTGGGCACGCAGGGCGGCTGCCCATGCGTCGTGGGTGCCCGAGGAATCCGTCATACCCTCATTCAAGCACTTATTATGACTGCCTCACAATAAGGCGGGGCTAATAATGTCCGGCCGTGTCACAAGATACTCCCGGTTCGCCACTAGAGTTGCCCGGTGGGGACATTGTTGGCGGACATCACGCCGTTGCGTGAAAGTCCGGCCTTCCGCCGTCTGTGGCTGGGGTCCGCCGTCTCCGCCCTGGGCAGCCAGCTGACCCTGGTGGCGGTCAGCCTGGAGGTCTACCGGCTGACCCAGGACAGCCTCTACGTGGGGCTGCTGAGCCTCTTCGCCCTGGTGCCGCTGGTCTTTGGAGGCCTCCTGGGCGGTTCGATCGCCGACGCCCATGACCGCCGCACGGTAGCCCTCCTGGCCTCGTCCGTCCTCTGGCTGACCACCGCCGCGCTGGCCCTCCAGGCATGGCTGCAGCTGGGCAACGTGTGGCTGCTCTATGGGCTCGTGGCGGTGCAGAGCGGTGCCCAGGCCATCAACCAGCCGGCCCGCAGCGCCATCATCCCGGTGCTGGTGCGCAAGGAGTTGCTGCCGGCGGCGAATGCCCTGAGCATGATGATTTTCGGGCTGACCATGACCGCTGGCCCGCTGCTGGCCGGCGTGCTTGTGGCGTCGGTCGGGTTCGGCTGGACGTACACGATCGACGTCGTCAGCTTTGCGTTTGCGTTCTGGGCTCTCCTGAAACTGCCTTCCATGCCGCCGGGCGAGCACGCCAGGCCGGCCGGGCTGCGTTCGGTGGTGGAGGGGTTCCGTTTCTTGGGCACCCGGCCCAACCTCCGCATGACGTTCGTGATCGACCTCGTGGCCATGGTCTTTGCCCAGCCCCGGGCGCTCCTGCCGGCCATCGGCGCGTTGATGATCGGCGGCGGTGAGGCCACGGTGGGGATCCTGTTGGCCTCGATGGCCGTGGGGGCGTTCCTGGCCGGCCTGTTCTCGGGGCCTCTGGGCGGCGTCCGCCGGCAGGGCTCCGCGGTGGTGTGGTCCGTGATGGGCTGGGGCGGCTCGGTGGCGGCCTTCGGCCTGGTGGTGGTCCTGGCCGGTCATTCCGGCGACGACGGCGTGGGCGTGTGGCTTTTGCCCGCCGCCCTGTGCTGCGCGCTGGCCGGCATCGCGGATTCCGTGAGCGCCGTCTTCCGGACCACCATCCTGCAGGCCTCCACCCCGGACCACCTGCGCGGGCGGCTGCAGGGCGTCTTTGTGGTGGTGGTTGCCGGCGGACCCCGGATCGGGGACATGCTGGCAGGCGGCGCGACTAAACTTTTGAACGAGGGCTGGGTCCTGCTGCTCGGCGGCATGTTGTGCATCGCCGTGGCCTGGACATTGGCCCGCCAGCAGTGCGGATTCCTGCGGTACGACGCGCGGAACCCGGTACCGTAGCGGTTCGTTTTCCTTGGTAGGTCAGTGAAATACAGGGCATCAGCTTGCAGTACACGGATCAGGAGGACCAGTGCACAAGCATCACAACGGACTGAAGACCGCGGCGCTGTTCGGCGTACTGTGGGCGGTCCTGCTGGGCCTGGGGGCGTTCATCGCCGCGGGAACCCGCAGTGCCGCGCCGATCTGGATCATGGCCCTGATCGGCGTCGCCACCACGGCCTACGGGTACTGGAACAGCGACAAGCTCGCCATCCGTGCCATGCAGGCCTACCCCGTTACGGAGGCCGAGGCGCCCCAGCTGTACCAGATCGTCCGGGAGCTGTCCGGCCGGGCCAACCAGCCGATGCCGCGCATCTACGTCTCGCCCACCATGGCACCGAATGCCTTCGCCACCGGCCGGAACCCGCAGAACGCGGCCGTCTGCTGCACCGAAGGCATCATGCGGCTGCTGGATGCCCGCGAACTGCGCGGCGTCCTCGGCCATGAACTGATGCACGTCTACAACCGGGACATCCTGACGGCGTCGGTGGCCGCCGCCGTCGCCGGCGTCATCACCTCGGTGGCGCAGATGATGCTGCTGTTCGGCGGCGGGGACCGCCGCAATGCGAACCCGTTCGCCGCCATCGCCATGGCGCTGCTGGCCCCGTTCGCCGCGTCACTGATCCAGATGGCCATCTCGCGTACACGGGAGTACGACGCCGACGAGGACGGCTCGTCGCTGACCGGAGATCCGCTGGCGCTCGCCTCCGCCCTGCGCAAGATCGAGCAGGGCGTGCAGCTGGCCCCGCTGCCGCAGGATCAGCGGCTGGTCAACGCCTCCCACATGATGATCGCCAATCCGTTCAAAGGCGGAGGCGTGGCCAAGATGTTCTCCACCCACCCGCCGATGGCCGAACGGATCGGGCGGCTGGAGCGGATGGCCGGCCGGCAGCTCCACTGAAGCTGGCTGCGGGTCTGGCGATGCGCGAATAATTCCGTGAAACGCAAAAGGCTGGCGACACCGGAATACCGGTGTCGCCAGCCTTTTGCGCGTCGTGCGGAACTTTGCGCCGCGGACGGGCCGCTAGCTGCGGAAGTTCACGAACTGCAGGTCGGCCTCGTCGAAGCCCTTCAGCAGGTTCATGGTCTCCTGCAGGTCATCGCGGGACTTCGACGTCACGCGGAGCTCGTCGCCCTGGATCTGTGACTTGACGGACTTGGGGGCCTCGTCCCGGATCAGCTTGTTGATCTTCTTCGCGAGGTCCTGGGCGATGCCCTCCTTGATGGAGGCCTCGAGCCGGAATTCCTTGCCGGAGGCATAGGGCTCGCCGGTGTCGAGGGATTTGAGCGAAATGCCGCGGCGGATGAGCTTGGACTGCAGCACATCGAGCACCGCGAGCACGCGTTCCTCGGAGTTGGCCTTCATCAGGATCTTCTCGCCGCTGAAATCGACCTCGGCGCCGACACCCTTGAAGTCGTAGCGCTGGGCAATTTCCTTCTGCGCCTGGTTCAGCGCGTTGGCGACTTCCTGCTTGTCTACCTTGCTGACGACGTCGAACGTAGATTCGCCTGCCATGACTTTCCTCCTGATGGTTGCCGGGTGCCTGCGTGGGGCCGGGATGTCTGCATTCCAGACTAGTACGGATGCCCCCGAAGTGGCGGCCGGGCTTGCGTCCAGGGTTTCACAGTCCGCTCATAGCTCAATCACGGCGGGAACGAAGCCGGGCTGGCCAGAGTTGCAAGAGTTGGAACCGCTGCTGAAAGGCAAGAACATGCACCATAAAGCCGTCCGCTACGTAAACCGCACCACCGCCGCCGCTGCCAGCACCCTGGCCGCGACGGCCAGCTCCGTTGCCGCCGCCGCGCTGGCGGCCTCCATCATCCTGAGCCCGGCGGCCGACGCATCAGTCCGCATGGACGGGGTCCACACGGACCTGGCCCGTGCCGTGGAGCTGAACCAGGTCACCGCCGAGCAGGCGGCCCGATTCGAGGCAAGGCTGGCGGGGCGGATTCTCGGCGAGGCCTGAAATTCCGCGGATTTTGGCCCATTTTTGGCCCTTTTTTGATCCACTGAAGCGCCGATTCGATTCTTCGGCGGAAGTTCTGTAAAGTTGTCTTGCCCGCGGGTGCTGGAAGCGGAACGGACTGGAAACAGGCGTTCCGGGACTGGAAACCGCGAGTGATCTTCTTTTGAAGTTCGGCAGATTACCCGAGCGGCCAAAGGGGGCTGACTGTAAATCAGCTGGCAACGCCTACGGGGGTTCGAATCCCTCATCTGCCACCCTTGGAAAAGCCTCCGGAACCACTAGGTTCCGGAGGCTTTTCTTTGTCCCCGGCTCAATGGCCCGGCTCAAAGGCCCTGCTCAGTCGATCGGTGGATTTGGAATGGCCACCGTGGCACCGGCGGGCGGAATCCATTCGCCGCCCGTTAACAGGTTCAGGTTGGCTATCCGCAGGGCATAAAGCGGAACGCCGTAGCGGCTCGCGATGCCCGCGGGAGTGTCTCCGGCGCTCGCCCTGTACAGGAGCCGTCCCTGTCCGTCCTGCCCGGTCACGCTGCCGCCGGCTCCCAACTGGGGCACGTCTACCCCTCTGAGGTCGATGATCTCTCCGGCGGCAACGGACTCCGCTTCGTTGAAGCTCTTGAGGATCTCCGGCGTCATCCGGAAGTGGGCGGCGATGCCCTCCCACGTGTCGCCGTCGACGGCCGTGTAGCGCATCGGCTGGAGGAACCCGTTCACTTCGGTCGTCCCCTGCAGGCCTCCGGACGCCGGGGATGTTGCGGGGGCGGACACCGCCGGCGCTCCGCCCGGGGCATCCGTGCCGGAAGAACAGGCTGCCAACAGAATGGCGAGAGCCGCCGCGAGAACCGCGGCAAGAAGAACTGCGGCGGCGGGCCGGACCCGATGTGCACCGGAATCGAGATTCACCCTGGGTGTCCTGTCGCTCGGGGCCTCCCCCCGAGGCCCGTTGCGCCAATTATTCCATACGTTTTATGAAACCTGGCGTGCCGGCAGGCAGCGCCCGCACGTTCGGTATAGTGCCGGTCATGGACGACAAAGCGATCTTGCACACCTACCTGCGCACCCGGCGCCAAGACCTCCTCGGGAAGCTCGAAGGCCTCAGCGAGTACGACGTACGCCGGCCCCTCACACCCACGGGAACCAACCTGCTGGGACTGGTCAAGCACGTGGCCAGCGTCGAAGTCGGCTACTTTGGCGAGGTCTTTGGCCGTCCCAGCGAGCTGAAGCTGCCGTGGTTCGCCGACGACGCGGAGCCGGATGCGGACATGTGGGCAGCCCCCGGCGAGACGCGGGAGCAGATCACTAAGCTGCACCGGCTCTCGGCGGCCCACAGCGATGCCACCATCGAGGACCTTCCGCTCGACGCGCCCGGTGTGGTGCCCTGGTGGCCGGACGAGCGCAAGCACGTGACCCTGCAGCAGATCCTCGTGCACATGTGCGTGGAGACCGCCCACCACCTCGGACACGCCGACATCCTGCGCGAACTCATCGACGGCAGCGCGGGCCAGCGGCCGGGGGATCCGAACCTTTCGCCGCGCACCGCCGAGGGGTGGGCCGTGCACCGGGCCCGCATCGAGGCAGCCGCCGTCGCTGCCGAAGCGGGGGCGGCAGGCCGCTAGTACGGCCGCTAGTACGGCCGCTAAAACGGGCACGTAGCGGCAGCCAACAGCGGCCGGCGAACACTGCCGCGACGGATTGCCAGCGTCGCCGCATCGTTTCTGCAAGCAAAATCTCAGTTTTCGGTGCGGAGCCAACGTAGGGTAGTCCGGTCCGCTGTTGAAGAAGAAGGAGCATTCGTGAAGTCGTTTGCCTGTGGTGATGTGGTTCCCGGTTGTGACGCCCGCTGGGTGTGCAGTACCGACGATGAAATTCTGGTCAATGTGGCAGCCCACGCCGCGTCCGCACATGGGCTGGAGGAGCTGCCGGCCGACGTCGTGCAGTCGATCCACAGCGCCATCGTTCCCGTTAGTTGATTCACGAGGCAGGCGGCCTCCCGCCCGACGCCGGGGCCGCACCGGGCCCGGACTGGGAGGAGCAGCTGGCGGCCGCCTGCCGGGGTGTTGGCCTTTCCGCGGCCTACCAGCCCATTGTTGATACCGCGCGCGGCACCGTGGTGGGCTATGAGGCCCTCGCCCGGTTTCCGGGTTTCGCCGAAAAAAATCCCGAGGTGTGGTTCGCCGCCGCGCACACGCATGGCCTGGCGGCCGAGCTCGAGGCCGCAGCCTTGCGGGCGGCGCTCGCGGCGCGCCCCACCCTGCCGCCGAACTGCTTCCTGACCCTCAACGTCTCACCGGAGCTGCTGCTGACGGAAGAGATCCGTGGCATCTGGCGCGGCCAGGGCAATCTCGGCGGGCTGGTGGTCGAGCTGACGGAGCAGACCCCGATCAACTCCTATCTGGAGCTCGAGCCCGACCTCAACCAGCTGCGCGCCGCCGGCGCGCTGATCGCCGTCGACGACGCCGGTGCCGGCTATGCCGGGCTCCGGCACCTCCTGGCCCTGCGGCCCTCGCTGATCAAGCTCGATCGTGAACTGATCCAGGACGTTGACCGGGACGAGGCCAAGCGTGCCCTGATCTCCATGCTCGGAACCTTCGCCAGCCGCGTCGATGCCTGGATCCTGGCCGAGGGGGTGGAGCGCGTGGAGGAACTGGACGCCCTCGTCGCCCTCGGCGTGCCCCTGGTGCAGGGGTACTGCCTGGCCCGGCCCGGTCCGGCGTGGGAACAGATCGATCTTGACGTTGCCCACCGTCTGGCATCCAAACCCCCGGCCACGCAGCAGAGCATCATCCGGGACATCGTGGAACCCGCGGCGACGGCCGCCACCACTGCGACGGCGGCGGCCGCGTTTGATGACAACCCCGCCCTGCAGTCGGTGGTGCTGATGGGCGAGCATTTGCGGCCCGTTGCGGTGCTCGGCCCCTCCGCGGCGGCCCTGGGCGTGGTGAGCCCGGGAATGCGGGTCAACCTGGACACGCCGCTCAGCGAGGCCCTGGCGCGTTCCATGACGCGGACCCAGGCCAGCCGGTTTGACCCCCTGCTGGTGACCGACAACGCCGGCCGCTTTGCCGGCGTCGCGCGCATGGAACGGATGATTACGGCGCTGGCGGCGGACAGCTAACCGTCCGTCGGGTCCGGACCGCCGGATTCTCCTTCCAGCGGCTGGTCTTCCAGGAGCTGGTCCGTGGCGGGATCGGGCAGGCCATCGAAGTAGCGGTCCAGGACGTCGCGGAACACGGGTTCGCCGGGCGCAGCGCGCCGGAACAGCGTCATGGACGAGTGCAGCTTCCGGGCGTCGATGCCGCCGAAAATTTGCACCGCGGACCGCCCCTGAAGGTCGGCCACTGCGGCGGCAGCCTCCCGCAGCCGCGGGCCAAGGACGCCGTGCCGGCAATAGGCACGGGCCTCGGCCAGGGAGGAGATGGCGTACTTGCGGGCGGTTTCGCTGCGGCCCAGGCCCGCGAGCTGGGGGAAAACGAACCACATCCAGTGACTCCTCTTCATGCCCGACCGCAACTCCGTCAGGGCGTGCCCGTAGGTTCCGCCGGCATCCTGGGCCGCCACGAACCGTTCAAGATCGTAAGGGTCTTCCATGCCCGCTAGGCTACGTCCCCCGGTGCCGGAGTGACAGCACCGCGACAGGCCGCCCGCGGGCGAAGGGGTCATTCGGCCGGGCCTAAAGTGCCGGTCCCGGGCGTATCGTGTCCCCCATGGCGAATGTCTTGGAGATGGTCGGCGTTGTGAAGCGGTTCGGATCCGTGGTCGCCCTGAACGGGTTGGATTTTTCAGTCGAGGCGGGCGAGGTCCACGGCTTCCTTGGACCGAACGGTTCGGGTAAGTCGACAACGATTCGCCTGCTGCTGGGCATGCTTCGCGCCAGCGCGGGCTCCATCCGAGTGCTGGGCCTGGACCCGTGGCACGACGTCGCGAGCCTCCACCGGCGCCTGGCGTACGTCCCCGGGGATGTGGCGTTGTGGCCCAACCTGACCGGAGGGGAGGTCATTGACCTCCTCGGCCGCCTCCAGGGCGGCCAGGACCTGGCCCGGCGGGCCCAGCTGTTGGACCTCTTCGACCTCGATCCCACGAAGAAATCCCGGGCCTACTCCAAAGGCAACCGGCAGAAGGTGGCCCTGGTCGCTGCGCTGGCCACCGACGCTGAGCTGTTCCTGCTGGACGAGCCCACCAGCGGCCTGGACCCCCTGATGGAGGAGGCCTTCCGCGGCTGTGTCCGGGAACTGCGGAACCAGGGCCGCACGGTACTGCTCAGCAGCCATATCCTCAGCGAGGCCGAGGCGCTTTCGGACCGCGTGAGCATCATCCGTGAGGGCCGGGTGGTGGAGACCGGGCGGCTTGATGAACTCAGGCACCTGACCCGTACCTCCGTCACTGCCGATCTCGCGGTGGTACCGACAGGCCTGGATGCCCTGCCAGGCGTCCACGACGTCGTCGTCACGAACCACCGCGTCAGCGCCCAAGTGGAACCGTCCGGCCTGGCCCCGTTCATGCGGGCGCTGACCGACGCGGGACTCGTCGCGCTGACCAGCCAGCCGCCCACCCTGGAGGATCTCTTCCTGCGCCACTACGGCGCGCCGGTGCCCGTGGCCGCGGCAGGGTCGAGCAGCGGGGGCACCGCAGATGCGTGAAACGCTGGCGGGGACCGGAGTCCTGATCAGGCTCGGGCTCCGGCGCGACCGATGGCTGTTGCCGGCGTGGATCGCCGGATTCGCCGCGACAACGTATTCAACCGCGGTGGCCGGCGCCGAGCTCTACCCCGATGTCGGGAGCCGGGTCGAGGCCGCGACGGCCCTGAATGCCACGGCCTCGCTCGTGGCCCTCTTCGGCAGGGTCTACGACCCCACATCCCTCGGTGCCCTGTCCCTCATCAAGTACACGGCGTTCATGGCTGCCATCCTGGCCGTCCTCATGGTGTTCATCACCGTCCGCCATACCCGCAGCGACGAAGAGTCCGGGCGGCTCGAGCTCCTGGGCGGCGGCCGACTGGGCCGGGACGCGCCGCTCGCGGCCGCCCTCGCCATCAGCTTCGGAGCCAGCATTGTCCTGGGGCTGGTCACGGCAGTTTCTTTGGCAGCCGGCGGGCTTCCGGCCGCCGGCTCGATCGCGTTCGGACTGGGCTGGGCCGCCACCGGCATGGCGTTCAGCGCCGTGGCCGGGGTCACCGCCCAGCTGACGGCCAGCGCGCGGGCGGCCACGGGAATGAGCCTCGGCGTCGTTGCCGTGACCTATGCGCTGCGGGCGGTGGGGGACCTCGCCGAACCGGGGCCCTCCGCCCTGTCCTGGCTTTCGCCGATCGGCTGGAACCAGCAGATCCGGGCCTTCGCCGGGGACCAGTGGTGGGTGCTCGCCCTGCCACTGGCACTGTGCGCCGCACTCGTGCCCGTGGCGTTGGCCCTCCGCGCCCGCCGGGACCTCGGCTCCGGCCTGCGCCAGGAGCGCCCCGGCCCGGCACGCGGCTCGCTCCGCGGGGTCGGGGACCTCGCCGTGCGGCTCCAGTTCCGGCTGTTGGCGGCCTGGGCGGTCGCCTTCGTGGTCTTCGGCGCGGTGATCGGATCGCTGGCCGGCAACGTCACGGATTTGCTGAGTTCGCCCAACGCTCAGGACCTGATCAGGATGCTGGGCGGAACCCAGGCCATGACGGATGCCTTCATTGCCGCGGAGATCAGCATCATGGGACTGCTGGCCGCTGCCTACGGACTGTCCGCGGCCAGCCGGCTCCGTGAGGAGGAGACGGACGGCCACGTCGAGGCGCTGCTGGGCACTGCCACCACCCGGCCGCGGTGGGCCACCAGCCATTTCGCCCTGGCGCTGGCCGGCGTCGCCGTGCTCATGCTGCTGGCCGGAGTGTCCGTCGGGGCCGGCGCAGCCACCGTCCTGGCCGATGCCAACCAACTCGGCCGCGTCACCCTGGCCGCTGCCGCCCAGATCCCCGCTGCCTGGGTCATGACCGCAGCGGTGCTGGCGGTGTTCGGCTGGGCGCCCCGGCTCACGGGGACGGTCTGGGCTCTGCTGCTGCTGTTTGTTGCCCTGGGAGAGTTCGGCGTGCTGTGGAACGCCCCGGAGTGGCTGATGGAGCTCTCCCCATTCCGGCATTCGCCGCTGCTGCCCTTGGATTCCGGCGCAGTCGGCCCATTGCTGGGACTCACTGTGACGGCCGCTGCGCTCGCTGCGCTGGGATACGCCGGCTGGCGCCGCCGGGATCTGGCCCCGTGAGCGGGCCAGACCCACCACTACTCGCCAATAGAGGGCAGCGGTAATATCAGATTCGAGAGTTCCTGGCGCATCCCGGCACTGACCGGACGCCACTCTCGGGCCGGGTCGGAGGGCGGGATGCAGGACGCATACGGGCTATATACCCCGACCACGCTGGTGGAAATCGGGCTTCTGCTGGCGACGTTTATCCTCTGCTCCCTGATCGGCACCGAGCGGCAGGTCCGGCAAAAGGTCGCCGGCTACCGCACCCACGTCCTGGTCGGGCTCGGATCGTGCACGTTCACCCTGATCTCCGCCTACGGCTTCGCCGCCGTCCAGACCGGGGGCACCGTGGACCCGTCCCGTATTGCAGCCCAAATCGTCAGTGGCATCGGTTTCCTCGGCGCCGGGGTGATTTTCAAGGGACGGAACGTTGTCCGCGGCCTGACGACGGCCGCCAGCATTTGGGTTTCTGCCGCCGTCGGCATGGCGTGCGGCGCCGGAATGCTGTCCCTGGCTGTCTCGCTGACCGCTTTCCACCTCATCACGTTGTACGTCGTCTCTCCCGTGATCAGGAAGATCCCGACCCCTGACGCCCACCGGGTCCTGCACCTGGGCTATGCCGACAACAAAGGCGTGCTGCGGCAAGTGCTGGAGATCGCCACCAACATGGGGTTCAGCTCCTCAATCCTGAGCATTAATAAGGCGGGCGATGAACAAAAGCCGATCGTCCTCATGGACATCCGGTTCCATGGTCATCTTCCGCTGCGGGAACTCGTCCCCTACCTCCTGGATGTACCCGGCGTGCAGAGTGTGAACGTTCGCGACTCCGACCCAAACGAGGATGACGACGACGCCAGCGCTTGAGAACCATGCGCTGATTGAAGCCGTTCGGGGATGACCGTTAGAGTCTGCGGATGACCGAGAACAGCGTCGCTTTGACGGATACCGTGTGCGTGCGGGTGCTGCGCAGGTCCGACGCCGGACCCTTGGCCGACGCCTACCTGCGGAACCGGGAGCACCTGGCGCCCTGGGAACCGCTGCGGTTTGAGGAATTCTTCACCGCCGAGGGACAGGCGGTCAGCATTGAATCCAAGCTCGGGATGTTCATCGCGGGAACGGACGTGCCCTGGGTCCTCGTGGAAGGTTCCCGCATCATCGGGGTGATCAACCTCAGCGGGATTGTCCGGGGGCCATTCCTCAGCGCCCACCTCGGCTACTGGGTGGACAAGGACATGACGGGGCGGGGAATTGGCTCGGCCGCGGTGGAGTTTGCCCTCCAAACCGCGCGCAATGAACTGGGACTGCACCGGCTGCAGGCCTCAACCCTCCCGCACAACGCCGCGTCCCAGCGGATCCTGAAGCGGGCTGGCTTTGAGGAGATCGGTTTGGCAGCCCGGTACCTGCGGATCGCCGGATCCTGGCAGGACCACGTCCTGTTCCAGCGGATACTGTTCTGATGGCTGATATTCCGGTTGCACCAGGTCCCGTTGCAGCAGTTCCAATTGCACCAGTTCCAATTGCGCCGGCGGACTTTGGTGCCCTGCATCATGTAGAGCTCTGGGTGCCGGACCTGCAGCGGGCCAGGGACCAGTGGGGCTGGCTGCTGGGCCGGCTGGGCTACGAGGCCTACCAGGACTGGACCCACGGGTGCAGCTGGCGCCGCGGGCCGACGTACATCGTCGTCGAGCAGTCCCCGGCGCTGACCGGAACCGCGCACGACCGCAAAGCCCCGGGCCTGAACCACCTCGCGTTCAGCGCGGGGACCCGGGCAGACGTGGACGCCATAGCGGCGGAGGGCCCGAGCCACGGTTGGGCGGAGTTATTTCCGGACAAGTATCCGCACGCGGGCGGCCCCGATCACTTCGCCGCCTACCTCGTGAACGCGGACGGCTACGAAGTGGAGCTGATCGCGGCCGCCTGATCGCCTCGGTGCCCTACGGGTTGGTTGTCGGCGGTGCCTGTTCAGCCTTGAGTTCCTCGCCGTGGGCGATGATCGCGTAGATGATCAGCACGTCCATGGCGATGACGATGACGGACCACCACGGCTGCGCCGGAATGAGCATCAGTTGAACGACCGCGCTGAAGCCGGCAACGACGACACCGACGACTCGAGCCCACGTTGCACCGGAGAAGAGCCCGACGGCGGTGAGGATCAAGAGCACCCCGAGGGCGACATTCCACCAGCCCCACCCCTCCGCATCGAAGAGGAACAGGCTTCCCGGGGTCGACAAATAGTAGGTGTCGGGACCGGTGAGAGCGACGAGGCCCTGAAGGCCGCTGAAAACGCCGTTGATGATCAGAATGACTCCGGCGAAACGGACCCAGCCGGTCCAGCCAGTCGAAGCAACAGGATGATGGGCAGTAGTCATAGTGCCGACCGCTTTCCGTTGAATGCTCTGCCGTCGGCCTCATGGTCGGCGCAGTCGTGTCGTGAAACTAGTACCGATTCCGATTATGTTCCTCACCCTCCGCGGCGGTCAATCGGCACAGGAACTTTGGCGTCCGCGGTGTCTGGTGCAGACACTGATGGCGATTGCCCCGGATCCGGGTACGTTGAAGCATGACCATCCTGCTTGTTGGCGGCGGCCCTGACACCGTGACCGTTCCTGCCGTCTTCGACCGGTTCGTCAAGGAACTCCGGCGCCGGGCCCCCGGCAGGATTTCCCGCGTCGCTGTGGTTCTCTTTGACCATGAGGGCAGCTCGGAATATTTCCTGCCTGCCTATGTGGAGCCGCTGGAGTCCCGGAGAGCCTGCGAGGTCGTACCGGTCCTCCTCGGCTTCAACCGGGGCGCGGACCCCGCCGCGTTCGACGACGTCGACGGCATCATCGTCGGGGGCGGGCCGACGCCGGGCTATCTGGAAGGCCTGCTGCCGTCCGCGCAGCCTATCCGCAGTCTGGTCTCTGACGGTGTGCCGTATATGGGATTCTCAGCCGGCGCGATGGTGGCGCCCGTACGGGCGATCGTGGGCGGCTACCGAATCCGCGGCACCGAGGTCTGCCCAGCGGATTGGTCGGAGGGTCTGGATGAAGTGGAGATCCGCGACGGGCTGGGCCTGGTGCCCTTCGCCGTCGACGTGCACGCCGCGCAGGCGGGGACCCTCGGCCGGGCCGTTGGGGCGGTGGCAAAAGGCCTCGTGGACCGCGCGGTCGCCGTGGATGAGAACACCGCCCTGGTCCTGCACCAGGCGGACCTGGAGGAGCTGGACGTGATCGGCACCGGGAACTGCTGGACGATTCGCGGCGCCGGCGCCAAAGCCACCGTCTCGGTTCTGTCAGCGCACAGCTAGGTTCCGGCACCACCCCTTGGCACGCTTGTTACTCGCGGGTAACATGTGATTCATGCATCTCCTGTTCCGGACCCTCCTGCTGCTGTTCACGTCCTCACGCCGCCCACCGCTGAGCATCTGGGACAGCTCCTCGCTGCCGCTGCGGGTACTGCCCACGGACATCGACATCGCCATGCACGTCAACAACGGCATGTACTTCTCGCTCATGGACCTCGGGCGCTTCGACCTCATGGCCCGCAGCGGCACCTGGAAAAAGATGCGCCGCCGGGGCTGGACCCCGGTCGCGGCGGGGGAGACCATCGCGTTCCGCCGTTCGCTGCAGCTCTGGCAGCAGTACACGATCGAATCCCGGATCATCGGCCTGGACTCGAAAGCCATCTACTTCGAGCAGCGGATGGTGGTGGACGGCGAAGTTTACGCACGCGCCTATATCGCCACCCGGCTTCTGAGCAAGGGCAAGCCCGTCAGCCAGGAGGAAATCATCCGCGAGTTCGGTGCCCCGCCGGCGGATCTGGAGCTGCCCGAGTGGATCCACGAATGGCGCGAAACCAACGCCCTGCCCGGCGCCAGGCGTCCGGCCCCGCACGCCTGGGCGTGACCTGCGGCCGCCCCCGCCCGGATGTGCCAACAGCGAAATGCCGGGGACAATCCACGGCTGCTCCCGTACCGTTGACTCATGGCTACCGTAGACATCACAGGTGAACAGTTCGCATCGACAGTCGAGGATAACGACATTGTCCTCGTCGATTTCTGGGCCGAATGGTGCGGCCCGTGCAAGCAGTTCGGCCCCACGTACTCGGCGATCTCCGAGAAGCACCCGGACGTCGTCTTCTCCAAGGTCGACACCGAAGCCGAGCAGCAGCTCGCCGCCGAGGCCGGCATCACGTCGATTCCCACGCTGATGGCCTTCCGCGAAAAGGTCCTGGTGTTCTCGCAGCCTGGCGCCCTGAACGCGCAGCAGCTCGAGCAGGTGGTCGACGCCGTCAAGGCCCTGGACATGGAAGAAGTCCACGCCCACGTGGCCCGGTCCCAGGCCGAGGCCGCCGCAGCCGCGGCCAAGCAGGACGGCACCCAGATCCCGGAGGCCTGAACCTCCACGGCTTAATTCCACGGCTTTAAAGCAACGCGGGGTCACTCCGCGCCCATAAATCCCTCAGGGATGGGCGCGGAGTGACCCCGCGTTGTGGTTGGAAGGGCCGGTTAGAGCTTTTCCAGCTTGACCGGCTCGGCCAGCAGTGCGCTGAGGGATTCGTTCAGGTCCTGGACGGCCGTGCCCTTGGAGTGCTTATCCAGATCCGCCTGGCTGGCCCACCGCTCGGTCAGGACGAGCTTGTCCTCGCTGGCCTCGGTGAGCTCGTAGCGGATGCAGCCGGGCTCGTTGACCACCTCGTCAATCGCGATGTCCAGGGCGAGCTTCACGCGGAAGAATTCGCCGTCGTTGGGGATGAAAATGGCCTGAAGGTCAACGGGTGCACTCATGGCAATCACCCTACCGGGCCGCCGCGCAGGCGCAGGAACATGACCCAAGATTTCATAGGACTTCCAAGCTTTGCTCTTCTTTTGCCTCCGCACTGTTGGTAGCGTCACACCATGCTTGCTTACACAGCCGGGGACACTGACGTCCCGCTGCTCGAGGAAACCGTTGGCGCGAACTTCGAACGGATCGCGGCGCGGTTCCCGTACCACGATGCCCTGATCGAGGCGGCCGCGGTGCCCGGCGAAGAGGCCCGGCGGTGGAGCTACACCAAGCTCAACGACGACGTCGACCGCCTGGCGCGTGCGCTCCTCGCCTTGGGCGTGACGAAGGGCGAGCGGATCGGCATCTGGAGCCCCAACTGCGCCGAATGGACCATCCTGCAGTACGCCACCGCGAAGGTCGGGGCGATCCTGGTCAACGTCAACCCCGCCTACCGCAGCCATGAGCTCGAGTTCGTGGTCACGCAGAACGGCATGCGTATGCTGGTCACCGCGCCGTCGGACAGGAACAGCGACTACACCGGGATGGCCCGGCAGGCGCTGTCGGCGTGCCCGGACCTGCGCGAGCTGGTCTTCCTCCCGGACGCCGGCCTGGACGGGCTGACCGCCGGCGAGCCCGGCACTGAGGCGGAGCGCACCTATGCCGAGCTGCTCAAGCGGGCCGACGACGTCGGGCACTCCGAGCTGAAGGCGCGGATGGCGGAACTGGACCCGCACGATCCCATCAATCTGCAGTACACCTCCGGCACCACGGGGTTCCCGAAGGGCGCCACGCTGACGCACCACAACATCCTTAACAACGGCTTTTCGATCGGCGAGCAGCTGGGCTACACGGAACACGACCGCGTGGTGATCCCGGTGCCCTTCTATCACTGCTTCGGCATGGTGATCGGGAACCTCGCGGCGCTCAGCCACGGGGCTGCCACCATCATCCCCGGCCGGTCGTTCTCGCCGGCCGCGGCGCTGGAGGCTGTGCAGGACTTCGGCGGAACCTCGCTGTACGGCGTGCCCACCATGTTCATCGCCGAGCTCGCCCTGCCGGACTTCGCCTCCTACGATCTCTCGACACTGCGCACGGGCGTCATGGCCGGCTCGCTGTGTCCCATCGAGGTGATGAACCGGGTCATCACGGAAATGAACATGAAAGACGTCGCGATTTGCTACGGCATGACGGAGACCTCGCCGGTGTCCACGATGACCCGGAGCGTGGACACCATGGCCCAGCGCACCGAGACCGTGGGCCGGACCATGCCGAACCTGGAGAGCCGGGTCGTGGATCCGGTCACGGGCGAGGTGCTGGAGCGCGGCGGGATCGGCGAACTCTGCACGCGCGGCTACGCCGTGATGCGCGGGTACTGGAACCAGCCGGACAAGACAGCCGAGGCGATCGACGCCGACGCCTGGATGCACACCGGGGACCTCGCCCGGATGGACGCGGACGGGTACATCGTGATCGAGGGCCGGATCAAGGACATGGTGATCCGCGGCGGTGAGAACGTCTATCCGCGCGAAATCGAGGAATTCCTCTACACCCACCCGGACATCCAGGACGTCCAGGTGATCGGTGTCCCGGATGCCAAGTACGGCGAGGAACTGATGGCCTGCGTCATTTTGAAACCCGGGGCCGCGCCGATGGACGCCGCCAGCCTGGCCGAGTTCTGCCGCGGCAAGCTGGCGCACTACAAGATTCCGCGCTACGTCGACGTCCGGGAGAGCTTCCCGATGACCGTCTCCGGCAAGATCCGCAAGGTGGACATGCGCCAGGAGGCCGCGGCCCGGCTGGGGCTGCAGGCCGACGCTTAACAGCAACGCGGGGTCACTTACGGCCCATCCGGAGGCTCCGGATGGGCCGTAAGTGACCCCGCGTTTTGGCGATTCCTGGGGGCCTGTGGATAACCTCAGCGCCGAGGCTGATCCGCGGTCACAATGGTGCGCATGGTCCGCATCGTGCCTCTCCCCGGAAGCCTCGTCCAGACACCGTTCACCGTGTATGAGTCACGCGCGCTGGGCGTCCGGCCCAAACGTCTGCGGGCCCAGGATTTGTCCGACGGCGGCCGCCTTATCTATCTGCCCGCCGGCCGGCACCTTGAGATCGCCGAACGGGCCCGGGTCCTCGCCGCCGCCACCCCTGGCGCCTGGGTTTCCCACGAAACCGCGGCAGTGCTGACCAGCCTCGGACTGCCGCCGTGGATGGGCGAGTGCCCGACCATCCACCTCAGCAAGCCCCATGAACTGCCCAGGGTCCGCCGGGCCGGGGTCACGGGCCACCGCGTGCGGTGCATCCCCGGCGAGCTGACCGGGGTCGACGGCATCCCGGTCACCGCACCACCCCGGACCTGGCTGGATCTGGCGGCGGTACTGCCGCTCAACTACCTCATTGCCTTGGGCGACCAGCTCATCCGGCAGCCCCGGCCCAGCCTCGAGCTGAGGTCGGAACCTTACGCCTACAAGGACGGCCTGCGGCTGCTGATCCGCCAGCATCCCAACATGAAGGGCGTCGAGAAGGCCCGGCTGGCCCTGGAGGAGATGCGGGTGGGGGCAGACTCCTTCCCGGAGACCTTCCTGCGGCTGGCGTTGCTGGAGGCGCGTCTGCCGGAACCGGAGCTGCAACTGCGGCTTGATCCGGATGACCGGCGCTCGCCGGCTGCAGATTTGGGTTACCGGAGATTCCGGCTCGCCGTCCAGTACGACGGCGCTCCTCACCTCACCCGGGAACAGCAGTCGAAGGATAATCGTCGCGACGAGGCCTTCCGCAGCGCGGGTTGGGCGTACTTCAAAGCCAACGCCGATGACCTCGCAGAGGGTTTCGAGTCCATGATCGCCAGGATCAAGCGGTCGCGAATCCGCCCGGTCTGAGACAACGCGGAGTCACTTAGCGCCCATGAAAGCGCGGCGGATAGGCCGTAAGTGACCCCGCGTTGCTTTCAGTGGCCGCGGTGGTCCTGGATGGTCATGCGCGGGCCGAAGGTCGGTTTCCGGAAGCCGCTCAGCCCGAGCATCCTGACCACCCGCTGCCGGTGCCCCGCCCAGGGGGCCAGCAGCCTGAGCATGCCGGCGTCGTCCGTCCTGCGGCCGGTCAGGGCGGCGCCGACGTAGGCCGCAAGGTGGTAGTCGCCCACCGAAATCGAGTCCGGGCAGCCGTGCGTGCGCTGCACCACCTCCGCCGCCGTCCACACCCCGATTCCGGGCAGGGTCTGCAGCTTGGCCGCCGCCTCCGCGGCGGGAAGGGCGGCGAGCCGTTCCAGCGCGACGGCGGAACGCAGCGCCCGCATGACGGTGCCCGAACGCTGCGGGCCCACGCCGGCCTTGTGCCATTCCCAGGACGGGATGTCCAGCCACTGCGCTGCCGTCGGCTGGACCAGGAGATTGGCGGGCGCGACGGTGCCGGCACCCGGAGCCGCCGTCCCGAAGCGGTACATCAGGTAGCGGTACCCGCGGCGGGCCTCGATGACGGTGACCTTCTGCTCGAGGATGGTCGGCACCAGTGAGTCGATCATCCGCCCGGTTGCAGGCAGTCGGATCGCGAGGTTCCGGCGTCGGGCTTCAACCACCATGCGCGGGAGGGTGGCGTGGAATGCGGGCTCGTCGAAGCCGGACCAGTCGTCCTCGTTCCCGAGCATGCGCGGGACGGAATCGACGGCGTCCCCCGCTCCGGGCCCCCAGGCCTGCGCGTCCACGGCAGGGTCCGCCCGCGTCCCGGCCGTTGCCAGGCGCAGGGTGGCCGGACCGTGCGGCGTCGTGAACGCGAACCAGATCCCGTCCGGGGCGGTGCGGATGGACGGGTCGCCGTGGCCGCGCAGCAGCGTGCCGATGGTTTGCATCAAGTCGAACGGGCCGCCCGGGTGCCACCGCAATGAGGCGTCCGCCGCGGAGGCAAGGCCTGCGGGGGCGTCTGCAAGGCTCATTCGAATATGTTCCCACGGCCCGCTGACAGCGGCGGCATCCGCGGCAAGGACGCCCGGGCCGTAGGGCCCTTAACCTCCGGCGCTGCCGGGGCTAAAATCCGGCTGTGGCGTGGTGTGTCCGCGCCCGCCTCTTGGCCCCGAATCCTTGTTCTTAGGAGAGTGTGATGGCTGGTGGAGTGGTGCATTTCGAAATCCCCGCAGACGACGAGGGCCGCGCTCGGGAGTTCTACAGTTCGGCGTTCGGCTGGGAGCTAAGCCAGGTGCCGGAGATGAGCTACGCCATGATCAAGACGACGCCGACGGATGCCAGCGGCATGCCCTCCGTACCGGGCTCCATCAACGGCGGCATGTTCCGCCGCGAAGGCGACCTCACATCCCCCGTGGTCACGGTGGACGTCGATGACATTGACGCGGCGTTGGAGAAGATCAAGTCCCTGGGCGGCAGCACCGTCTTGCCGCGGGAGGCGATTGGCACCATGGGCTGGGCCGCCTACTTCCGGGACACCGAAGGCAATGTGGTCGGTCTCTGGCAGAGTGCCCCGCGTGAGGGCGGCGCCGGGGCAGCGAACGCCGGGAACGACATCGGCGCCTGATGCGGCCGCGGGCACGCCGGGCAGCCGGGCCTCGGTACGTCCACCTCACTGCATCCCGGTGGTGAGCCACAGCGCCACGACCGCCAAGGGGACGGTGAGGACGACGGCGGCCACACCGGCCAGGGCGAAGCCTCCCCAGCGGATCTCGACGTTCAGGGAGCGGAGCCGTTCGTGCCACAGCAGCGTGGCCAGGGACGCCCACGGGGTCACCAGCGGGCCAAGGTTCACGCCGATCAGCAGGGCCGCCAGCCGGGCCGGGGAGCCGCCCACGGGTTCCAGGGCCAGATAGGCGGGGAGGTTGTTGACCGCGTTGGCTGCCCCGGTGCCCAGGCCGGCGAGCTGCAGGAGCGCCGGCAGGCTCTGGCCCGTGCCGGCAATCCCGGTCAGGAACTGGGTGAGCCCGTTGGCGTGCAGGGTCTCCACCACCATGAACAGCCCGGACGTGAGCATCAGCGGACGCCACGGAATCATGGACCAGCGCAGGACGGAGCGCCGCCGCCAGAGGAAAAGCAGGAGCAGGGCCGCAGCCGCCGCGAGCGCCGGGATCTGCACCGGCACCCCGGACACAAGCGCCGGCAGCAGGACCACCATGACCCCCGATGCCGCGTACAGCAGCACCCGGTCCCGGACCTTATGGACGGGCTGGGGGCCGTACTTGCCGCGCAGGTCCTTCCGGAATGCCAGCCACAGGAGCACCAGCGGCACGAGGATGCCCACCAGGGCCGGGGCCCACACGAGCGAAGCGAACGCGGCGGGGCTGAGGTTGAGCCGCTCCTGCGCGAGCAGGTTGGTCAGGTTGGAGACCGGCAGCAGCAGCGAGGCTGTGTTCGCCAGCCACACCGTGGACAGCGCGAACGGCAGCGGCGGAATGCGGGCGTGAATGGCCAGCAGCACGACGACGGGAGTCACCAGCACCGCCGTCGTATCCAGCGACAGGAACACCGTGGAAACGGTGGCGAGGGCGATCGCGAGGAACCACAGCAAGAGGACCCGGCCGCGGCCCAGGGCGGCCAGCCGCTCCGTGACGACGCGGAAGAGCCCGGCCTCATCCACCAGCTCGGTGACAAGGGACATCGCGACCACGAACGCCAGTATCGGCACGGTGCGTGCTGCCAGGGCCTGGAAGGCGGGGACCGGCAGCAGCCCGGACGCCAGCGCCGCGCACCCGGCCAGCAGCATGCCCGCGGGCAGCGCATAGCTCCTGAACTTCTTCAGCCGGGCGATCCTCTTCACCGCCATATCCTCGCACCTGCCGGGACCGCGGCCGCGCCGACGTGCCCGCCGCGCCGGAGACGGTAACTTTGTACCTATGAAGTACGCCCAGTCCGTCCTGGACCTCATTGGCCATACGCCGCTCGTCAAACTCAACCACGTGACCGATGGCATCGCAGCCACGGTCCTGGTGAAGCTCGAATACCTGAACCCCGGCGGTTCGATCAAGGACCGCATTGCGGTCAAGATGATCGAGGAGGCCGAACGAACGGGCCAGCTCCTGCCCGGCGGCACGATCGTGGAGCCCACCTCGGGCAACACCGGCGTCGGTTTGGCGCTCGTGGCGCAGCAGAAGGGCTACCGCTGCATCTTCGTCGTGCCGGACAAGGTCGGCGAGGACAAGAGGGCCGTGCTCCAGGCCTACGGCGCGGAAGTGGTGGTCACGCCCACCGCCGTCCCGCCGGACAGCCCGCAAAGCTACTATGGCGTCTCCGACCGGCTCGTGACCGAAATCCCGGGGGCCTACAAGCCGGACCAGTTCTCCAACCCCGCCGCCCCGGCCAGCCACTACGAAACCACCGGCCCTGAGATCTGGCACGACACCGACGGCCGCATCACGCACTGCGTGATCGGCGCCGGGACCGGCGGCACGATCACCGGCACCGGCCGGTACCTCAAGGAAGTCTCCGCCGCGCGGACCGGGGCCGAGGGCGGCGTCGTGAAGATCATCGGCGCGGATCCCGCCGGCTCGGTGTACTCCGGCGGCACGGGCCGCCCGTACTTTGTCGAGGGCGTCGGGGAGGACATGTGGCCGGCCAACTATGACAAGTCCGTCCCGGACGACGTCATTGCCGTCAGCGATGCTGACTCCTTCGCCATGACGCGCCGGCTGGCGCGCGAGGAAGGCCTGCTGGTGGGCGGGTCCTCGGGCATGGCCGTCGTGGCCGCCATGGAGGTCGCCAAGGACCTGCCGGCCGACGCCGTCGTCGTGGTCATCCTGCCGGACTCCGGCCGCGGCTACCTGGCGAAGATCTTCAACGATCAGTGGATGCGCTCCTACGGCTTCCTGGCCGGCGGGGACGAGGCGTCGGTGGGCGAGATCCTCAAGGCCAAGACCGGTGAACTCCCGGACCTCGTGCACATCCACCCGAACGAGTCCGTCCGCGATGTCATCAACATCATGAACGAATACGGCGTCTCGCACATCCCCGTCCTGTCGCAGGAACCGCCCGTCGTCATGGGCGAGGTGCTGGGCGCCGTGGACGAGCGCACCCTCACGGCCAAGCTCTTCCGCGGCGAGGCCAAACTCTCGGACAAGATCTCCGAACACATGGAGGCCCGGCTCCCCGTGATCGGCTCGCTCGAATCGATCTCGACCGCCCGCGAACTCCTCTCCGATGCCGACACCCTCATGGTGACGTTTGTCGGCGCTCCGGTGGGGATCCTGACCCGCCACGACCTCCTCGCGTACCTCAGCAACTGACCAGTTCAAGGAGTCCCATGTCTGTGCCTGAAAGCCCGTCCTCGAAAAACCAGGGTTTCAACACCCGCGCCATCCACGCCGGCCAGGCGTTTGAGCCCCGCACCGGGGCGGTGGTGCCCCCCGTGCACTTCTCCTCGACCTATGCCCAGGACGGCATCGGCGGGCTGCGGGCCGGTTACGAATACGGCCGGGGCACCAACCCCACCCGTGACTCGCTGCAGGAGCAGCTGGCGGCCCTGGAAGGCGGGAGCGCCGCGTTCTCCTTTGGCTCCGGCCTGGCCGCCGAGGACTCGATGATCCGCGCCCTCACCCGCCCCGGTGACCACATTGTGCTCGGCAACGACGCCTACGGGGGCACGTACCGGCTCATCAGCCGGGTCCTGGGGGAGTGGGGCATCGGCAACACCCCGGTGGACATGTCCGACCTCGACGCCGTCGCAGCCGCCGTCGCGGCAGGCGGCGGCGCCGACGGCGGCGGCAAGACCCGCCTGGTGTGGGTGGAGACCCCGTCGAACCCGATGATGAAGATCACCGACATCGAGGCGCTCGCGAAGGTGGCGCACGACGCCGGCGCGCTCCTCGTGGTGGACAACACCTTTGCCTCCCCGTACCTGCAGACCCCGCTCGCCCTCGGCGCCGATGTGGTGGTGCATTCCACCACGAAGTACATCGGCGGGCACTCCGACGTCGTCGGCGGCGCGATCGTGGTCAACGACCCGGAACTGGCGGAGAAGATCGGCTTCGTCCAGTTCGCCGTCGGCGCCGTGTCCGGGCCGATGGACGCCTTCCTCACCACCCGCGGCCTGAAGACCCTCGGGGTGCGCATGGACCGGCACAGCGACAACGCCCAGGCCGTGGCCGAATGGCTGCTGCAGCGCCCCGAGGTCGAGGCCGTGCTCTACCCGGGCCTGCCCTCCCACCCGGGCCACGAGCTGGCCAGGAAGCAGATGAAGAAGTTCGGCGGCATGATCTCCGTGCAGTTCAAGGGCGGCGAGGCCGCGGCGCGCAAGGTGGCCGAGTCGACCTCCGTGTTCACCTTGGCCGAGTCCCTGGGCGGGATCGAATCGCTCATGAACTACCCGTCCGAAATGACCCACGCCTCGGTGAAGGGCACCGAACTGGCGGTCCCGGTCAACCTGATCCGGCTCTCGTGCGGCATCGAGGACGTGGAGGACCTGATCGCCGACCTCGACGCCGCGATCTCCTCCCTGCCCGCCGGCAGCTAGCCGCACCCGCAGCTGATGCGCAGCTGACCCGGCGCCCGCCTCCTTCCGCCGGACCACCCTAGCTTTCTCTAAGAGAGTCAGCTAGGGTGGGCCGCATGGCACTTCGATCGGACTGGTCCCAGCGGACCTGCAGCATGGCCCGCGGCCTCGACATCCTGGGCGATCCCTGGAGCGTGCTCGTCCTGCGCGAGGTGTTCTTCGGCAACGGCCGCTTCGAGGCCATGAAGGCCCGGCTGGGGGCGGCCGATTCCGTGCTCACCAAGCGGCTCGCCGGGCTCGTCGCCGCCGGGCTGCTCACCCGGCGGCCCTACGACGACGGGGGCCGCACCCGCCAGGAATACGTCCTCACCGCCATGGGCGAAGACGCCCTGCCGGTGCTCAACGCCGTCGTGATCTGGGCCGAAAAGCATCTCCCGGCCCCGTCCGGGCAGGCCCACATGTTCGTCATCCACAGCGGCTGCGGGGAGAGGACCTCCTCGGCTGACACGTGCACGGCCTGCGGGGAACCGCTGACGGCCGCCAACACGAGCTGGCACAGCCTTTCCCGCACCACGGACCCCGTGCCGCTGGCCTCGGCCGGCACCGGGACCCCTGTCCAGAACGGAACCGCCGCATGAGTGCCCCCGAAACCACCCTGACCCCGGCGCCGGTCCGCCGCCGCATCCACCCGGCGTGGATCGTTGCCGCCGTCGCTTTCCTCGCGCTCGTCGGCGCGGCAGGGTTCCGGGCAGCCCCGGGTGTGCTGATGGTGCCGCTGCAGAACGAGTTCGGCTGGTCCACCACCGTGCTCTCCGCCGCGGTCAGCATCAACCTGGTGCTGTTCGGGCTCACGGCGCCGTTTGCGGCAGCGCTCATGGAACGCTTCGGCATCCGCGCCGTCACGGCCGTGGCACTGGTGCTGATCGGCGCCGGCAGCGCGCTGACCGTGCTCGTGACCCAGTCCTGGCAGATCCTGCTGACGTGGGGGCTGCTGATCGGGCTCGGCACCGGGTCCATGGCGCTGGTCTTCGCCGCGACCATCGCCAACACCTGGTTCGCCAAGAGCCGCGGCCTGGTCATCGGCATCCTCACCGCCGGCAGCGCCGCCGGACAGCTCGTGTTCCTGCCCTTCATCGCGGCCCTGGCCCAGGACCCGGGCTGGCGGCAGGCTTCGCTGCTCATCGGTGCCGGCGCGCTGGCCGTGGTGCCGCTGGTGCTGATGTTCCTGAAGAACTCCCCGGCCGAGGTTGGCGTGCTGCCCTACGGGGCGACGCCGCCGGCCGCCGACCCGAACGCCGCCAAGGAATCCAGCGGGCCCGAACCGACGGGACCGGCCGCGGGGCAGGATGCGCACGAGCCCCGCCGGAACGCCGCGGTCCGTGCCCTGCAGGTCCTCAAACGGGCCAGCAAAGTGCGTACCTTCTGGGCCCTGGTGGCCGGCTTCGCGATCTGCGGCGCGACGACCAACGGGCTGATCGGCACCCACTTCATCCCCTCCGCCCACGACCACGGCATGCCCGAAACCACCGCGGCGGGCCTGCTCGCGGTCGTCGGCCTCTTCGACATCATCGGCACCATCGCCTCCGGGTGGCTGACGGACCGCTTCAACCCCCGGATCCTGCTCGCCGTGTACTACCAGTTCCGCGGGATCGGGCTGCTGGTCCTGCCGCTGCTGCTCAGCGCCACCGTCCAGCCCAGCATGATTGTGTTCGTGGTCATCTACGGCCTGGACTGGGTCGCCACGGTCCCGCCGACCGCCGCGATCTGCCGCCAGGTGTTCGGTGCCGACGGGAGCGTCGTGTTCGGCTGGGTGTTCGCGGCCCACCAGCTCGGCGCGGCCGCCGCGGCCCTGGCGGCCGGGGCGGTCCGGGACGCCACCGGCCAGTACACGTACGCCTGGTTTGCCGCCGCTGCCATGTGCACCATCGCCGCCGTCATTAGCGCCACCATCCGCAAGGACGCCCGGAAGCCGGAGTCCGTCCCGGTTCCGGCGTAGCTGTTCTGTAGACTGACCCGACAGCGAGGGCGCGTTTGCGCCGCCCTGGACGGAACCGACCAAACGGCCAGCGTCTACATCAGCAGCCCGATGGGGGAATTCATGTCAGTGCCCGCTTCAGACCCCAGCCCGGCGCGGCACTCACCCGACGTGCACCTGTTACGGCTCTCCGTCATCCTGGCCATCGCCGCGGTGGGCTACTTCATCTGGATCTCGCTCGGAGTCTGGGGCAAGCACGGCCTGGACTTCAGCGTCTACTGGTACGGCGGCAAAAATCCTCAACGACGCCGGCGCGGCACCCTCAGCCCTGTATGCGGGCAACGTGGACTGGGCCGGCGGACCGACGCTGATGTTTACCTACCCGCCGTTCGCCGCCATCCTCTTCGGCCTTTTGGCCCGGCTCCCCCTGGTGGCGGCGCTGACCCTGTTCAACGCCGCCGGCGCCGGCGTTGCGGTCCTGGCCGCGGTCCGTGCGGTCCGGTACTGGAACGGGAAAGCCTCCTGGCGCGACACCTTCCGGGCTCCGGGCAACGGCTGGGCCGCCGCCGTCCTGGTCCTGGCGGTCCTGAACCTGGGACCCTGGCGCGAGACCCTGGTGTTCGGTCAAATCAACGCCCTCCTGATGGGCCTGATCGCCGTGGACCTGCTGGCCCGCAACCGGCGCTGGGCCCGCGGTTTCCCGGGCGGCGGCTTCCTGGTGGGCGTCGCGGCCGGCATCAAGCTGACACCTCTGGTGTTCGGGCTCTACTACCTGGTCCGCAAGGACTGGCGCGGGCTGGGCAATATGGCCGCCGGCTTCGCCGCCACCGTGGTGGCCGGCTGGCTGCTCCGGCCCGCCGAATCCCTGCAGTTCTGGCTCCAGATGCTGCCGGACACCTCCCGGATGGGCGGAGCGGGCTATGTGGACAACCTGTCCATTAAGGGCGCCCTGCTGCACTTCGGGGTCCCGGAAGCGCACGTCACCGGGCCATGGCTGCTGCTGAGCCTGGCGGTTGTGGCCGTGGGTGCCGCGGTGATCAAGGCCGCCAGCGATCAGGGCGCCCGCGTCGTGGCCGTATCGGCGACTGCGCTCACCATGCTGCTGATCAGCCCGGTCTCGTGGTCCCACCACTGGGTGTGGGTCGCGGCGGTCTTTCCGGCTTTCGCCTGGACCCTGCGGGAAGCTCCGCGCCGGTACGTCGGGATGCGCTGGACCATGGGAGGCGTGCTGGGCCTGTCGATCCTCGTGTTCCTGTTCTCGCCCAAGACCATCGGCACGGCCCTCGGCGCCGAAAACCTCGACATCCAGACGCCCGGGGTGTGGATCATGGCCTCCAGCGCCGGCGTCTTCTGCGCCCTGGCCCTGCTGGTGTGCTGGCTTGTGGCCCTCCGGCGGGACCCGCTGGGCCCGGGGCCCGACCTTGCCGCCGAACCGGTTGCTGAACGCGACGTCCGGGCCGCCGTTCCCGCTTCCTCAGTCTCCTCGTAGGCGCCGCGCTTAGTAGGCAGTAAGCCGCGCTCTTAGTAGGCGCCGGCCGCCGCCGCTAGGCTGTTCGGCATGAGCTCCCCTGACGCACGTAAGACGGCCCTTGTCACCGGGGTCGGCCGCCTCGCGGGAATCGGCGCCGGCATCGCGCGCCGCCTCGCTGCGGACGGCTGGGACCTCGTGCTGACGTACTGGCAGGACTACGACGCCAGGATGCCGTGGGGAGTCCAGTCGGACGACGTCGAACGCCTCACCGCCGAGCTGCAGGCGACCGGCGCCGCCGTCGTGGCTCTGCCGGCGGATTTCCAGGACCCGGGCGCCGTGGACCGGCTGATGTCCGCCGCCGCGGCGGAGGCCGGAACCCTGCAGGGACTGGTGCTCAGCCACGCCGAATCCGTGGACTCGTCCATCCTGGACACATCCCTGGAGAGCTTCGAGCGGCACTTTGCGGTCAACACCCGGGCCAGCTGGCAGTTGATTGCCGCATTCGCCCGGCAGGCCGGTCCCGACGGCGGGGCCATCGTGGCGCTGACCAGCGACCACACCGCCTTCAGCCTGCCCTACGGGGCATCAAAGGGCGCCCTGGACCGGATCGTGATTGCCGCCGCCCGGGAGCTCGGCCCCTTGGGGATCAGCGCCAACGTCCTGAACCCGGGACCGGTGGATACCGGCTGGATGGATGAGCCGCTCCGTGACGAACTGGCCCGGCGGCACCCCGGCGGCCGGCTGGGCACACCGGCGGACGTTGCCGGCACCGTCGCGTTCCTGCTCTCGCCCGAGGGCCGCTGGATGTCCGGGCAGCTGGTCAAAGCCGACGGCGGCTTCTCCGCCTGAGCCGCTGGGACCGCGGTGACGCTCTGATTCATGGAGCGTGTGTGGTGGTGGGGCAGCGTCCCGTGGTGGCCGGATCGGGTCAGCCGGCGCTCAGCCGGGCGAGGGCTGTTGCCAGTTCCCTGGCGGCGCCCTGGAGGAGGCAGGCCGTCTCCCGTGCCCGGGCGTTGCGTCCGGACCGGAGGTCGGCATCAATGAGGTCGGCGATGAGTTCGAGCCGGCACGCACCGGCCTTGGCTGCGGACCAGGACAGGCTTTGGGCGGCGAGGCGCGCGTCCTCCCAGTCCCCGGCGGCCAAGGCCTGGTGGATCTTTTCGACCCGGTGGGGAAGCATGAGCTGGAATGTGCTGACGAAGTCGTGGAACCTCCAGGACTGGAGCGTCCCTGTGCTCTCCTGAAGTCGGTTGCGGTCCAGGACGAGTGCCGCGCTGATGCGGGCGCGGTACCGGCGGGGTCCCTGGCCAGCGGCGGAAATGTCCCGGTCGTTCACGTCTGAGCTGGCCGTGGTGTGACGTGCCGGGAGGAGCCGAAGCGTCCACGCGGCTGGCTTTGCGTTGAGACTCATGCTGTCCCCCTTTACTTGGCAGCCTGCCCGACCCGCCGGGCATTTGGCTGCCTCCGGTCCGGTGGCGATGGCACCACTGTACGAATGCCACTGTACGAATGCGCCCGAGGGGGAACACGAGTGCTGGCTACCCGAAAACCCGGCTGCCACCACTTGTTTCCCTGGCCTCATCCGTATCGCGCGCCCGGTCGAACCGGGAAACACTGCCGTGGCACGCCCCCGGGCTTAGCGGAAGGCGGGGAGACCCGTGATGTGCTGGCCCAGGATCAGGGTGTGGACCTCGTCGGTGCCTTCGTAGGTGCGGACGGATTCCAGGTTGGCGGCGTGCCGCAGCGGTGAATGGTCCAGCGTGATGCCGTTGCCGCCCAGAATGGTGCGCGCTTCCCGGGCAATGGCGAGCGCTTCCCGCACGTTGTTCAGCTTGCCGAGCGAGATCTGCTCCGGACGCAGCCTGCCGGCGTCCTTGAGCCGGCCCAGGTGCAGGGCCAGGAGCGTGCCCTTCTGGATCTCCAGGACCATGTTCACGAGTTTCTCCTGCGTCAGCTGGTACCCGGCCAGCGGCTTGCCGAACTGCAGCCGCTCCTGGGAGTAGGCCAGGGCAGCCTCGTAGGAATCCCGGGCGGCACCCATCGCACCCCACGCGATCCCGTACCGGGCCTCATTGAGGCAGGAGAACGGGCCGCGCAGCCCGCGCGCCGCCGGCAGCAGCGCCTCCGGGCCCAGCCGGACGGCGTCGAACGTGATGTCGCACTGGATGGAGGCGCGCATCGAGAGCTTCTGACCGATCGGCGTCGCGGTGACGCCCGCGGTGCCGGCAGGGACGAGGAAGCCGCGCACGCCGTCGTCGGTCATGGCCCACACCACCAGCACGCCCGCCACGGAGGCGAGCCCGATCCAGCGTTTGGCGCCGTCCAGGATCCAGCCGGCGTCATCGCCGGAGCCGTCGCGGCGGGCAAAGGTCTTCATCGAGGCAGGGTCCGAGCCGGCCGTGGGTTCGGTCAGGGCAAACGCGCCGATCAGCTCGCCGGCGGCCATCCGGGGGAGCCACTCCTGCTTTTGGTCCTCGGAACCCCACTTGTGGATGGCCGTCATGGCGAGGGAGCCCTGCACGGAGACGAACGTGCGGACGCCGGAATCGCCGGCCTCGAGTTCCATTGCCGCGAGGCCATATTCGACGGCGGAGCGGCCGGGGCAGCCGTACCCCTCCAGGTGCATGCCGAGCACGCCGAGCTCGCCAAGTTCCGGGGCGAGCTCGAGGGGGAACACTGCGTCCTCGTACCAGCCGGCGATACCCGGCCGGATCCGCTGGTTCGTGAAATCGCGGACGCGCTCGCGCACGGTGCGCTCCTCGGCGCTCAGCAGGGAATCGATGGCCAGGACATCGGAGACGTCGGAAAGGTTGGCCTCATTGCTTATGCCAGCTTCGTTGCTCATGCCAGCATCCTACGGCCGCACCTGCAGTGGCGTGCCGGCGGCGGGCTGGTGCTGGAGAAAGTAGCCCCGCGTGGACGGCGCGAAACGGCAGACGGCGGCCAGCGCCACGCCCAGCCCCAGGAGCAGCACGCCACTGATGAAGGCCCCGCCGACGCCGAAGATCTGCGTGTCACCGTAGTCCGGATCCCACATCTGCACCGCCGAGACGAAGAATGCCGCAGTCAGCATAAGAGCGCCGAGCAGGGGCATGACGCCGCGGAACCAGAAGTTCCGGGCCGAGCCGCGCAGGGTCGCGCGGAAGTACCAGACGCAGGCGAAACCGGTCAGGGCGTAGTAGAACGCGATGAACAGGCTGATCGAACTGATGGAGTCGGCGAGCAGGTTCTCGCTCAGGACGCTCATCAGGACGTAATAGGCGACGGCCCCTGCACCCATAACCTGGGTGGAATACCCCGGCGTCTGGTGGCGCGGGTGGACCTCGCCGAACCTGCGCGGCAAGGCTCCGTGCACCCCCATCGACAAGGTGCCGCGGGCCGTGGGAAGGATGGTGGTCTGGGTTGAGGACAGCACCGACGCCAGGACGGCGACGACGATCAGCCAGCCCCAGGGGCCCAGCACCACGTCCTTCATGGCGAGGAAGACATCGTCCTGGTTGGTCTCGTTGCCCAGCCCTATTCCTTCCGTGCCCACCGTGGCATACATCATCACCAGGAGGGCCACAGAGACGTAGATCGCCACGAGGACGAGCGCCGAAATGACGGCGCCGCGGCCGGGCGTGGTGGCAGGGTTCTCGGTCTCCTCGTTCACCGCCAGGCAGGTGTCCCAGCCCCAGTAGATGAACAGGGCCAGCAGGGCACCGTGCACCACCGCGCCGGGATCGGCGAACGCACCGGCGGGGTTGAACCACTCAAGGTCGAAAGCTTGGCCGGTGGCCCCGCCGGGCACCCCGCCCGCGATCCGGAAGATGATTGCCATCGCGAAGATGCCCAGCGAGAGGTACTGCACGTAGGTCAGAACCCGCTGGACATGTTCCCCGAGGCGGATGCCGCGGTAGTTCACAAGGGTCATGAACACGATGAACAGCACGCCGGTGGCGGTGACCACGAGGCTGTTCCCGGCCAGCGAACCGTCGCCGATCAGCAGCCACAGGTACTGCCCGGCGACCTGGGCGAGATTGGCCAGGACCACGACGCCGGCCAGGGCCACGCCCCACCCGCCCAGCCAGCCGGCCCAGGGACCGAACGCCCGGCGGGCCCAGATGAAGGTGGTCCCGCAGTCCGGCATGGCGCTGTTGAGCTCACGGAAGGCGAAGGCGATGAAGAGCACGGGCACGAAGCCCAGCAGCAGGATCAACGGAGTGTAGTTGCCGCTCACAGCCACGATCAGTCCCAAGGTCGCCGCGAGCGAATAGACCGGCGCGGTGGAGGCCAGCCCCAACATGACGGAGTCTCCGAGATCCAGGATCCCGGCGCGCAGTCCCTTGGCGGGAACTGCCGCCTGACCCGCGGGACCGCCGGCCGTCGTCGTGGTTCCGGTGCTCATAGGGCAATACCTGCCTTGCTGGAGTGGGCCTGGTTCGAGGGCGGGGCGGGCGCGTCAATCGTGTTGGGCACGAAGCGGCAGAAGTAGTCGGTGATGGGCCCGTCCGATTCGCGGATGCCGCAGCCGACCGATTCGCCGTCGACCACCCAGAGGCCGAGCACCGGGCGGTTGCCGTCGAAATCGGGAAGAGCGTGGAACTGCTGGTAACACCAGCCTTCCCGGCCATAGCCGCCGGGCTGTTCGAGGTCGATGCCGGCGGCGTGGATCCTGATGTTGTCCCCTTCGCGGCCGTGCAGCGGCTTGGCCACCCACTCCTTGAGCGGCCCGGGGCCGTCAAGATAGGCCGGAAGCAGGTTGGGGTGGTCCGGGTAGAGGTGCCAGAGCGCCGCGAGCAGGGCCTTGTTGGACAGAAGCATCTTCCAGACCGGCTCCACCCAGCGCGGATTGTGGGCGCGCTGGAGCAGCCGCTGCCCGAACGGCTCCTTCATCATCAGTTCCCAGGGGTAGAGCTTGAACATGGTGCTGATCATGAAGTTGTCCAGGTCCACGAAACGGTTAAGGTTCGGATCCCAGCCGATGTCGGACATATTGATCCCGATGGTGGTCCAGCCGGCCTGGCTCGCGACGTCCCGCATGTAGGCCGCCGTCATCCAGTCCTCGCCGGATTCTTCCGCCTCGGAGTGGGCGACGTGGAGCGTGCTCATGCCGGTGCGGTACTGCAGCCTCTTCCACTGCCGGATGAGGGCTTCATGGATGCCGTTCCACTGGTCCTTATCGGGAAAGACGTCCTGCAGCCAGAACCACTGGGCGACGGCAGCCTCAATGAGTCCTGTAGGGGTGTCCGCGTTGTACTCCAGCAACTTGGCCGGGCCGCCCCGGCCGTCGTAGACGAAGTCGAAGCGGCCGTAGACGTCCACATCGCCGGCCTGCAGCGATGCGGCCGCCAGTTCCAGTGCCTGCGGCCCGATCCCGATGTTGCCCATGGCGCCGGTGGCGAGGAACTTCGCGGCCTCGAGGCACATGCGGTGCATGTCCTCCGCGGCCTGTTCGAGGGTCTCCACTTCGTCCATGGTGAATTCGTAGTAGGCGCTTTCGTGCCAGTACTCGACGTTCGTGCCGTCGGGCAGGGCCGTGGTGGAGAAAAGCAGGCCCTGTGCTTCAATCCGCTCTTTCCAGTCCGGCCGCGGCGCGGATCCCAGTCGTTTCATCCCTAGCCTCCTGTGCTTCCGCCCTTGGCGCTGCCGCCGAAGCCGCCCCTGCTGACCGTGCCGCCCGTGGGGCTGTACCCCGTGGATGCCTTGGCCCCGGTGGGAACGGTCCTGCTGTAGCTGGGGTAGCCCGACCGGTTCTGGCCCAACCCGGGCACGCTGGCGCCGCGGGAGTAGAAGTACCAGGCGTAGATGCCGGAGCTGCGGCCGTCCGTGCTGCTGTTGTTGCACTGGGCATCATCGACCCGCTCGCCGGTGTCGTCGTTGAAGCACACCTGCGCGTAGTCGGCCTCGTCCTCGTTGCTGGCCACCATGGCGGCGATCGTGCCGGCCAGGAGTGCCGTGACGCCCAGCCCGACGACGACGGTACGGCGCTGCGAGCGCTTCTTCCGCGCGGCCGCGCCCGCCAGGCCGCGCTCGCGTTCCAGGGCGAAGGGGTCAATGACGGCGGGGGCAGTGGCGTCTGCCGGAAGTCCCGGCGCGGGCTGGCCGGACTGGTTCTGCAGCTCGGGCCGGAGCTCTGGCTGTGGAATCTGCCACGGAGGCTGCTTCCGGTCCGGCCGCGGCGCGTCCGGGTGCTCGTCGTTTCGGCCCAAATGTGTCCCCTCACGTCTGGCCGCAGGATATCCCGCGGATGGCTTGCGTGCTTTTCCCGACGCCAGCCTAACCGGCCTCCGGATCCGGGGCGATGGAAAGGGCCAGCCGTGTCTGCAGCGGGCGGGGGGGAAGCGTACCGGCGCTGGGCCCCGGGCCGCGGGCGCGCCGCAGGCCTACACTGGTGCCATGGAAACCGCATCCGTGCTTGCTGTCTGCAGGGTTCACCAGCTGCTCGATGATCCCGGCAGCGTCGGGGTCACCGCGATCGACAAGCGCCCGGTTGATGGACCGGTGAAAGTCCACAAACTTGGCCTGCGCGGCGATGTCCAGGCCAGCAGGATCCACCACGGCGGCGAGGACCAGGCACTCTACGCGTATTCGCAGGACGACGCCGACTACTGGGCCGGCGAGCTCGGGCGGGATATGCCGGCGGGCATCTTCGGCGAAAATCTGCGGATCACGGGCCTCAACGCCTCCAATGCCGTAATCGGTGAACGCTGGAAGATCGGACTGGACGTCGAGGTGGAAGTCACCTCCCCGCGCATTCCCTGCGCTACCTTCCAGCGGCGGATGGGCGAGCCCCACTGGGTCCAGCGGTTCACCGAGGCGGGCCGGGTGGGCACCTACCTCCGGGTGGTCCGGACCGGCAGCATCGAAGCCGGAGACCACATCCACCGGCTCTTTGTCCCCGCCCACGGCGTGACGATCGCCAAGTGGTTCACCGATCCCACCCTGGAGGACATGGAGGCACTGCGCGACGCCGACGCCGACGGCCAGATCCGCCTGCAGCCCGAGTACCACCAGAGGTTTGAGCAGCTGCAGCGCCGTCTCGGGGTCTAGGCGTGGGAGCCGGTGTGCGCAAGCTCACCAGCCGCCGTCGGCCTCTCAATTACCACTGTTCTGTTCGATGCCCTACACTTGAAATATCCCCCACTCCGGAAATCCCTTATTCCTGCCCAATTCTTGAGGCAGGACTGGCAAGTGTTGGGGCCCGCAAATGTGATGCGGGCATTTTCATAGGGAGAGCCGGCAAAAGAAAACGCTGTACAGACTGCTGGGATAGCAGCCAAGAGATGCAGCGGGAAGTCCTGCCATGGGATTGCGAAAGCGCCGGACTTCTGTGACCCGCCGGTCAACCGTACGCCCGGCACTCGTGTCACGCGTACTGCGGCTCCGCTCACCTCGGGTTGTGCCGCTTGGCCCCTATGGATGAGGAAATTTCACCTATGCCCGAAAATCAGAACAACTCCGTCGACACCGAACTCGCCACCGCGACTAGCCAGGGCGACGTCGAGACTTCTGAAACGGCTGCCCCCGCAGCCGGCTCCGCCCCGGAATTCACCGAGGCTCCTGCGAACTTTGTAGCACCGGCCGCCGAGACTGCCGAAGCTGCCCCGCAGGCTGAAACCAAGACCGAGGCCACCTCCGCCCCGGCAAAGGACGAGGACGCCGAGGAAGAAGGCGTCAAGTTCGTAGACCTCGGCATCGACGGCCGTGTCCTCGCCGCCCTGCAGGACGTCGGCTACGAGAAGCCGTCCCCGATCCAGGCAGCAACCATCCCGCTGCTGCTCGAAGGCCGCGACGTCGTGGGCCTGGCCCAGACGGGCACCGGTAAGACTGCAGCATTCGCAGTACCGGCACTGTCCCGCCTGGCCGAGCTCCACGACCTCAACGGCCCGTCCCGCAAGACCCAGGCCCTGGTGCTGGCTCCCACCCGCGAGCTCGCGCTCCAGGTTGCCGAGGCTTTCACCTCCTACGCCAAGCACATCGACGACTTCACCGTCCTCCCGGTGTACGGCGGCTCCGCCTACGGCCCCCAGCTCGCCGGCCTGCGCCGCGGCGCCCAGGTTGTTGTCGGTACCCCCGGCCGCGTCATCGACCACATCGCCAAGGGTTCCCTGGACCTGTCCGAACTCCAGTACCTCGTGCTGGATGAGGCCGACGAGATGCTCCGCATGGGCTTCGCCGAAGACGTTGAGCAGATCTTCCAGCAGACCCCCGCGGGCCGCCAGGTTGCGCTGTTCTCCGCCACGATGCCGAGCCAGATCCGCCGGCTCTCCAAGCAGTACCTGAACAACCCGGCCGAGGTGCAGGTCAAGTCCAAGACCACCACGGGCGCCAACACCCGCCAGCGCTACCTGCAGGTCATGGGCCCGCACAAGCTCGATGCGCTGACCCGCATCCTCGAGGTCGAAGAGTTCGAGGGCGTCATCGCCTTCGTGCGCACCAAGATGGCCACCGAGGACCTCGCTGACAAGCTGCGCTCGCGCGGCTTCCAGGCTGCCGCCATCAACGGCGACATCCCGCAGCAGCAGCGTGAGCGCACGGTCGAGGCCCTGCGTGACGGCAAGATCGACATCCTGGTCGCCACCGACGTCGCCGCCCGCGGCCTGGACGTCGAGCGTGTCAGCCACGTGGTCAACTACGACATCCCGCACGACACCGAGTCCTACGTCCACCGCATCGGCCGCACCGGCCGCGCGGGCCGTTCCGGCGACGCGATCCTGTTCATGACGCCGCGCGAGAAGTACCTGCTGCGTTCCATCGAGAAGGCAACCCGCCAGCCGGTGGAGCAGATGCACCTGCCCACGGCCGAGACCGTCAACACGCTGCGCCTGGGCAAGTTCGCCGAGCGCATCACGGAGACCCTCGCGTCCGAGGACGTTGCAGCGTTCCGCGACCTGATCTCCTCCTACGAGGAAGAGCACAACGTGCCGGCCTCGGAGATCGCCGCCGCACTGGCCGTCATGGCCCAGGGCGGACAGCCGCTGCTGGTCAAGGAACTGCCGGCAGCGCCCGAGTTCCAGAAGCGCGAGCGCTCCAAGGACGGCTTCGGCTCACGCGGCCCGACCCGCACCCTGACCGAGGGCAACGCCACTTACCGGATCGCCGTCGGACGCCGCCAGCGCGTCATGCCGGGTTCCATCGTTGGCGCCATTGCCAACGAAGGCGGCATCTCCTCGGCCCAGATCGGCGGCATCGACATCCGCTCGGACCACTCCCTCGTGGAGCTCCCGGCGGACCTGAGCGCCGATCAGCTCAAGGCACTGTCCCGCACCCGGATCGGCGGCGAGCTGATCCACCTCGAGCTCGACAACGGCCGCAAGCCGGCCGGGGACCGCGGCTCCTACCAGGGCAACCGTGGCGGCGACCGCGGCGGAGACCGTGGCGGCTACTCCGGCGGCAGCGGCAACTTCAAGGGTAACGGCGGCTTCAAGCGCGAATTCCGCAAGGGCGACGGCGAGCGGTCCTCCGCTGACCGTGGCGGCCGCTCCTTCAGCGAGCGTTCCGAGCAGCGCACCTTCGGCGCGGACACCCGCAAGCCCCGCACCGAGGGCGGCTTCAAGCCCCGCAACAAGTGGTAACCACTAGCACCAATTGAGAACGGGCCGGCTCCCTGAGCCGGCCCGTTCTTGTTTAATCCTCCCGCCCCCGTGTTCGCTTCGTCACAGCCGCGGCGGCCGGCCGGTCCCGGGAGCCGATCCGGGCTCCCCGGACCGCCCTGGGAGCCCGGATTTCCGCTGTTTCCGGCCGGTCCGACGTCGTTCGGCCGCCGATTTGTTGGTGGGCGAATCTTCCGGTAGAGTATTTACTCGTTGCCCCCCTAGCTCAGTGGTAGAGCGCGTTCTTGGTAAGAACGAGGTCACCGGATCGATTCCGGTGGGGGGCTCTGAATGAGGGCCTGTGTCAAGGCGGTTTTTGACCGGCTTAGCGCAGGTTTTCCTCATTTACGGCGGTGTAGCTCAGTTGGTTAGAGCGCACGACTCATAATCGTGAGGTCGGGAGATCGAGCCTCCCCACCGCTACCAGATAAGACCCCCGGAATCCGCATGGATTCCGGGGGTCTTTCTGTCTCTCCGAGCGGACAAGGGCCAGGCACAAGGCGCGGCACCACCGCTTGGCGCGGTGCCAGTGGATGCCGGCTGCACCGCACATGACGCCAAAGTGAACAGGATGAGGGCCAGTACTCCGGCTATCCCGACGTTCTTCCTCGTGGCCGCGTCATACGGCTGGAGGCCAGTCATGTCTACGGCAGACGTATGCCTCCCGTGGCGGGCAGATACACCCAAACCGGTCATGATTGAGAGCCCCACCCACGGTCCGTTACGCCCCGCTGGTACAGTCAGCGGCACTGAACAGATTTGGGGGAACTGATGAGGCTAGAGGGCTACCACGTAGTGCTGATGTTGGTGACGGTGTTGACGGTGGCCGCTGTCGTCGTCGGCGTGACGCTCCTCATTCGGTGGGCCTTGCGCAAGAGATGATCACTTCAAGTCCGCCCAGGTGTAGCCTCACCGTAGCTTTGCAGCATCTGACGGTTGGGGATATCAGTGGACCTTCTTGGCACCATCATGGCCCCGTTCAAATGGCTGGTCTCAGCCATGATGGCGGCCTTCCATGACGGACTCAGCGCCATCGGCATGCCGGCGGCCAGCGGCTGGACGTGGACGCTGTCCATCATCGGGCTCGTGCTGGTCATCCGCGCCGCCCTGATCCCGGTGTTCCTCAAGCAGGTCAACGTCCAGCAGCGCATGAGGCGGTTGCAGCCTGACCTGAAGAAGCTCCAGGACAAGTACCGGGGCAAGACCGATCCGGTTTCCCGCCAGGCCATGGCGCAGGAACAGATGGCCATCTACAAGGCGCACGGCACCAACCCGTTCTCGGCATGCCTGCCCCTGCTGATCCAGATGCCCTTCTTCTTCGCGCTGTTCCAGATGCTGTCCGGCATCAGCGCCGCGGCCGGCCAGGGCGAAGGCGTCGGAGCCATGAGCGCCGAGCAGGTCGTGCAGTTCGACCAGTCCACGATCTTCGGCGCCCCGCTCTCGGCCTCGCTGCTGCACGGCGGCGGCGGCAGTCCAGTCTCGGTGTGGGTCCTCTCCATTGCGATGATCCTGGCCATGACGGCTTCGCAACTGATCACGCAGCGGCAGATCATGGCCAGGAGCTTGTCCGACGAGGCCGTTGCGACTCCGCTCATGGCCCAGCAAAAGGTGCTGCTGTACAGCCTGCCGGTTGTCTTCGGGGTGGGCGGAATCGTGTTCCCCATCGGCGTCCTGATCTACTGGACCACCACCAACCTGTGGACCATGGGGCAGCAGTTCGCGCTCCGGTGGGACAGAATGGGACCATGACGCGCATCGCAATCATCGGCGGCCACGGCAAGGTGGCTTTGGAACTGTCCAGGATCCTCGCGGCGGAAGGGCACGGGGTCACCTCCTTTATCCGCAACCCGGACCATGCGTCCGACGTCGCGGCCACGGGCGCCACGCCGGCGCTGCTGGATGTGGAGAACGCGACGACGGCGCAGATCGCCGGGGCCCTCCGCGGACACGACGCCGTGGTGTGGTCGGCCGGGGCCGGCGGAGGCAGCCCCGAGCGGACCTACGCCGTGGACCGCGACGCCGCGATCCGTTCCATGGACGCCGCGGCGGAAGCCGGCGTCAACAGGTACGTCATGGTGTCTTATTTCGGTGCCGGGCCGGACCACGGCGTCCCCGCGGACAACGGCTTCTTCGCCTACGCCGAGGCCAAGGCCGCAGCGGATGAGTACCTGCGCGGTTCAGGCTTGGACTGGACCGTCCTGGGCCCCGGAACGCTGACCGCGGGACCCGGCAACGGGATGATCGACGTCGACCCCGCCGATGCGTCGGACGGCACCGAAACCGCACGGGCCAACGTCGCCCTGGTGGCGGCGGCGGTCCTCGGATTGCCGGCCACGATCGGGCGCACCATCGAGTTCCGCGACGGCACACTCCCGCTGGCGGCAGCGCTGGACACGTTGGACTAATCCGGCCGGCCGGCGCCAAGCGAACGAGCCGGACCCGACCCGTCAGGCCGGGGCGGGGAGGGCCAGCTCCAGGGCATGCGCCTCGACGTAGTCCAGGGCGTGCCGGACCGCGCCCGCCGTGACGATCGCGTCGCCCAGCGGTGAGACCGTCACCCGCGGGGGAGTCGCGGTGAAACGGGGGAGCAGCGCTGTGATGCCCGGCAGGAGCGCCCCGGCGGACTCGGCGACGGCGCCGCCGATCACCACCTGCTCGGGGTTGATCAGGCTCGCGATCGAGGCGATGACCCGTGCCATGCGCTCCGAAATCCGGTCCAGGATGGCCAGGGCGGCAGGGTCTCCCGCGGCCGCGTCCGCGAAGACGCGCGGCGCGCTGGCCGGGCCGCCCGCGGAGGGTCCGCCGCCGGCCGCCGACCACTGCCGCACCAGGGCGGCGATGCCGTCGCTGGAGCCAACGCCCTCCACCATGTCCAGATAGCCCATCTCGCCGGCGGCCCCGCCGCGGCCGTGGAGCAAGCGGCCGGATTCCATCACGCCGGCGCCGAGGCGTTCGCCCGCCAGGAGCACCACCAGATCATCCACGCCCACGCCGGACCCGCGCCAGCGCTCACCGAGCGCGGCCAGGTTGGCGTCGTTCTCCAGGAGCACCGTCCAGCCGTGCAGTTCCTTCAGCGCGGAGCGGAGCCCGACGTCGAACAGGCTCCAAAACCGCTGCGTCACCAGAACGTTGCCATCGCGGTCCACCGGCGCGGCGATTCCGGCGCCAACGGCCAGGACCCTGCCCGGGTCCGCCCCCGCTGCTTCCAAGGCCTGGCGGCAGGCGAGGTCGACGACGCCGATCCGCTCCTGCGCGGGGATGTCCGCCGCGCGGAAGCTCCCGCTGGAACGGCCGATCACCGTGCCGCGGAGGTCGGCCACGGCGGCGGTGGTGGTCGCGGCACCGATGTCCAGTCCCAGCACAAAGCCCGCTTCCCGGTTGAAGGCAAAGCGCCGGGCCGGCCGGCCCTTCCGCGGATTGGCAGGGTCTGTGGGCTGGTCCTGCTCCACGATCCAGCCCCGGCTGATCAGGTCCTCGCAGACGGCGATGACCGAGGCCCGGGTCAGTCCGGTCAGGGCCATCAGCTCGGTTCCGGTGGCAACATCTGCGCCGCGGATGTGGCGCAGCACGGCCTGGGCGTTGACGCGGCGCAGCAGCTGCGGCGTGGCGGCGGCTGCGTGCGGCATCACTTCTTGACCTCTTCTGTCCCCGGACCCATAATTGTTCAGGCAATATATTTAGCTTGTATCTAAAATACCAGAAGCCCTCCCAGACCCCGAAGGAATCTCCTTTGACCAACACCGCCACGCTGGCCACCCTGTCCGGTTCCGACCTCGCCGCCGACCCCAACTGGTGGCGCCAGGCATCGGTGTACCAGATCTACCCCCGGAGCTTTTCGGACTCCAACGGTGATGGCCTGGGCGACATCAAGGGCATCACAGCCAAGGTCCCGTACCTGAAGGAACTCGGGATCGACGCCGTCTGGCTCTCCCCGTTCTACCCCTCGGCCCTCGCCGACGGCGGCTACGACGTCGACGACTACCGCGACGTGGACCCCAAGCTCGGCACCCTGGCGGACTTCGACGAGATGTCCGCCGCGCTGCACGCCGCCGGCATCAAGCTCATCGCCGACATCGTCCCCAACCACTCCTCGAACCGGCACAAATGGTTCCAGGAGGCCCTGGCCTCCCCGCGCGGCTCCGCCGCCCGCGACCGCTACATTTTCCGCGACGGTCTCGGCGAAAACGGCGAGCTCGCGCCGTCGGACTGGGAATCCGTCTTCGGCGGCCCCGCCTGGGAGCGCATCACCGAGCCCGACGGCACGCCCGGCCAGTGGTACATGCACATCTTCGCGAAGGAACAGCCGGACCTGAACTGGGCCAACCGGGAAATCCGCGACGACTTCCTCAAGACGCTCCGCTTCTGGTCCGACCGCGGCGTGGACGGCTTCCGCGTCGACGTCGCCCACGCGCTGACCAAGGACCTCACCGAGCCGCTGATCTCCAAGGTGGAGCTCAGCGCCGCCAACACCGGAACGGACGGTTTCCCGGACGGCTCGCACCCGTTCTGGGACCGCGATGAAGTCCACGAGATCTACGCCGAATGGCGCGAGGTGTTCAACGAATACAACCCGCCGCGCACCGCCGTCGCCGAGGCCTGGGTGCACGCCACCCGCCGCGCCCGTTACGCCAGCCCGGAAGGCCTGGGCCAGGCGTTCAACTTCGACCTCCTGCAGGCCGACTTCGACGCCGGCGAGTTCCGCGAAATCATCGCCCGGAACCTTGCCGAGGCCACGGAATCCGGTGCCTCCTCCACCTGGGTCTTCTCCAACCACGACGTCGTCCGCCATGCCACCCGCTACGGCCTGCCCCAGGGCGGCGGCAAGCACGCCCAGGGCCAGGACGGCAAGGGCTGGCTGCTGGCCGGCGCCCCCGTCGAGGAACTCGACGTCGAACTCGGCCTGCGCCGGGCCCGTGCCGCCACCTTGCTGATGCTGGCCCTGCCGGGTTCGGCCTACCTGTACCAGGGCGAGGAACTGGGACTGCAGGAAGTCGCGGAGATCCCCGACGCCGAGCGCCAGGACCCCACCTTCTTCCGGAACAAGGGCGTGGAGATCGGCCGCGACGGCTGCCGCGTGCCGTTGCCGTGGGCCCCGGAGGGCACCTCGTTCGGCTTCGGCGCCGGCGGCGCACACCTGCCGCAGCCGGCCTGGTTCAGCCGCTACGCGGTGGCAGTCCAGGACGGCGTGGAAGGCTCCACCCTCGAGCTCTACCGCAAAGCCCTGAAGCTGCGCCGCGAACTGCAGACCTCCGAGGAACTGCAGTGGCAGGAATCCGGCAGCGCCGACGTCCTGCGCTTCAGCCGCCCCGGCGGCTGGCAGACGGTGACCAACTTCGGCGACGCGCCGGTTGATCTGCCGGCCGGCGAGGTGCTGGTCAGCAGCGGCCCGCTGGACGGCGGACAGCTGCCGGCCAACACCACCGTCTGGCTGCGGTGATCCCCGCACCGCAGGCTTCGTCCGGCACGGCCGCCGACGCCGGGAACCTCCCCCAGGAACTCGTCTACGGCTGCATGGGCCTGGGCGGCGACTGGTCGGCCGAGCCGTACTCCTCCGCGCACGTGGACGAGGCGGCCGCGGCCGTCGAAGCCGCCATGAATGCGGGCATCACGCTGTTCGACCACGCGGACATCTACACCAACGGCAAGGCCGAAGCCGTCTTTGGCGAGGTCCTGTCCCGGACCCCCGGTCTGCGGGAAAAGATCCGGCTGCAGACCAAGTGCGGCATCCGGCTCAATGAGCAGGGCCTGGAGGCCTACTACGACCTCAGCCGGGACGGCATCCTGGAGCGGGTCAACGAAAGCCTGGCCCGGCTCCGGACGGACTACGTCGACGTGCTCATGCTGCACCGCCCCGATCCCCTGATGGACCCGGCGGAGGTGGCCTCCGCCGTCGGGCAGCTCATGGCCGAAGGCAAGGTGCGGGCCGTGGGCGTGTCCAACATGTCGGGCCCGCAGATCGAGATGCTGCAGGACCGGCTCGAGGCGCCCGTGGTGGGCAACCAGCTCGAAATGAGCCTGCTGAAGCGGGCGTGGCTGGAAAGCACGGTGCTGGTCAACCATGCGGAGGGCACGGACTACAGCTTCCCGCACGGGACCGTGGAGCATTGCGTCCGGAGCGGCATCCGGCTGCAGGCGTACGGGTCGCTGGCCCGGGGCCTCTACACCGGGGCGCCGGCGGCCGCGCGGACGCCGGCCGAAGAGGCCGCCACCTCCCTCGTGGCCGCCCTGGCCGCCGAGAAGGGGACCACGGGGGAGGCGATCGTGCTGGGCTGGCTCATGAGGCACCCTGCCGGGATTGCGCCCGTGATCGGCACCGCGAACCCGGACAGGATCCTCGCCTGCGCCGGTGCCGCCGAGGCCGCCGCGGCGATGACCCGCGCCGAGTGGTACGGCCTCTGGGTCGCGGCCCGGGGAAGCAACATCCCCTAGCCAATCCGCCCCCTCCCGCCCCACCCAACTGGCCGGCCGCCTGGCCGTGGTGAGCCCTGAAAACGGCTTCTGCTGCCGGCCAGTTGGGCAGGGATGTGATTTTGGTCGTAATGGTCGCCCCTGAGGGCCGGATCGCTTAGCGGCAAGTGCCCCCGGGCGACTAGCGTAGATGCATGACCTCTACCACCACCGCCGAATCACTTCGGCCCCCAACGCAACATCCCGGCCGACATCGCCCGCTCCTGGCTGCTGGTTAATGCGATGAAGACCGACCTCTTCGACCAGTCCGCCGTCTCCCGGGCCGATGCGATCATCCTCGACATCGAAGACGCGGTGGACCCCTCCCAGAAGGACACCGCCCGCGCCAACGTCGTGAACTGGCTGACCGCCGGCGGCAGCGCCTGGGTCCGGATCAACGACGCCACCAGCCCGTTCTGGGCCGACGACCTCGCCGGCCTGCGCGGCACCCCTGGCCTGCTGGGCATCATGCTGGCCAAGACCGAATCGGCCGACCAGGTGACCGAGAGCTTCCACCGGATGGACGGCAAGACCCCGGTGATCCCCCTGGTCGAGTCCGCCGTCGGCATCGAGGAAGCCAACAACATCGCCAAGGCGCAGGGCGCGTTCCGCCTGGCCTTCGGCTCGGGCGACTTCCGCCGCGACACCGGCATGGCGGCCACCGCGGAAGCCATGGCCTACCCCCGCGCCAAGCTGGTTGTGGCCAGCCGCGTGGGCAACCTGCCCGGCCCCATCGACGGCCCCACCGTCGGCACGAACCACCCGATCCTGCGCGAACAGACCGGCATCACCGTGATGATGGGGATGACCGGGAAGCTCTGCCTCGCGATCGACCAGACCCCGGTCATCAACGAGGTCATCAGCCCCACGCCGTCCGACGTCGCCTGGGCCACGGACTTCATGGCCGACTTCGAGGCCAGCGGCCGCGTCATCCGGGACGGTTCCGACCTGCCGCGCCTGGGCCGCGCCGAGAAGATCATGAAGCTCGCCGTGGCCTTCGGCGTGCGGCCGGCCCTGTAACCGCCACACCACTACAGGAGACCCCGTGACCGATACCCGCTATCTGGTTCACGGGGTCTTTTGGGATTCTCCGGCGCCCGGGCCCGCCGCGGCGTCCGGCGGCAGGCCTCCGGCGATGCGCCTGCAGGACCCGGACGGCGCCATCACCGCACTGCCGCTCGACGCCGGCATCCGCCTCGGTTTCCGGCTCGCCGCCGCGGGGAAACATTGCCTTGGGCATCACTTGGTGCACGGCTCGGCGGACCGGGACCACGTCCTGTGCCCCGACCGGGCAGCCGCCGCCAGGGGCGGCCAGTGCGGGCGGTGCTTCGTCCTGGACGACTCCCGGCTGATCCACGACTTCCACCGCGGCGGCCGGGTCCCGCCGGGCCTTCGCGCGTACCTGATGCAGCCGCACTGGCTCTACGTCGCCACCTTCGCCAACGGGGCCAGCAAGGTCGGCACCGCGTCCCACCCGCGCAAATGGAACCGGCTCGCCGAGCAGGGCGCCGTCGTCGCCCGGTACGTTGCCCGTGCCGAGGATGGCCGCGTGGTCCGTCTCCTTGAGGACATGATCACGCGCGAGGCCGGGCTGCCGCAGCAGGTCCGCGCTGCCGCCAAGGCCGCCGCGCTGCTCGCCCCGGCGGCCGCCGTCGATCTCGACGCCCTGAACGGACGGCTGGCGGGGGAGGTCCGGACCCTGCTCGCCGGTGCCGGCGGGGAGGGTTTCGCGGTGGTGGATGAGCGGTGGGTCCGGCCGGAACTCTCCGCGAAGGCCTGCGCCCCGGCCGCCCGGCATGCCTATCCGCACGACCTGGGGGCCGGAGCGCACGGGTTCCGGATCGACTCGCTGAGCGGCGGCATAGCGGTCGCGGCGCTGGATGGCAGCGGACTGGAATTCGTGGTGAACCTGGGCCAGCTCAAGGCCCGGGTGATCGAACTCGGTGACCATGGCTCGGACGTCCCGGCCGTGCAGGAATCCCTGTTCTGACGCCGGAATTGCCCCGTGACGCGCAAATTACCGGACGCGCCCGGATTCCGACGTCGCCAGGCAATGTGAGTGTCGCCAGGAATTGTGCGGCTCGCGGCGTTGCCCGCCCGCCCCGGTAGACTGGCACGGTGCTGAATGAATTCTGGGCCACCGCGTCAACCGCCTACAAGGTGCTCGTCTTCGGCGCCATGGGCCTGATCGGCGTCGGCATCATCCTCAGCGTGGTGGGCAACAGCACCGGCAACCAGGCGCTGGCCCTCTCCTCACTGGCAGTGATCGGGCTGGGCCTGATCCTGCACATTGCCGGGCTTGTGGTCCGAGGCCAGGCGATCCGGAAAAATCTCAAGCGCTAGCGGCCGCGTTCCGCACCACATGGCTCCGGGCATGCTCCACGGCGTCCGGGAGGGATGTGAACAGGTGCTTGTGATGCCGCAGTGAGCGGATGACCCCCACATTGGTCACGAGCTCCAGATGCTGCGGCTGGACCCCCTTGAGCAGGACCGTGACCCCGCGCAGCTCCAGCGCGGAGACCACCTCGACGAGCATGTGGGCGCCGGTGGCGTCCAGCATCCGCAGCTGGGACAGCCGGATGATGGCCACCTGGATGTCCCTGACCTGGCTGATCTCCTGCAGGACCCGCTCCGCGGCGCCGAAGAACATGGCCCCGTCCAGCCGGAAGATTGCGATGTGCTCGTCGCCCGGAACGGGCGGCCCCGGGATGTCCTCGCGCCGGACCCCGCTCAGGGAAGCGAACGTCCGCAGCGTGAACACGGCTGCCGCGGCGAGTCCGATCTGGATGGCCACGATGAGATCGAAGGCGACGGTGATGAGGGCTGTGATGACGAACACCGCGGCGTCGGCCCGGGTGGAGCGCAGGATCGCCGTCACGGTGTGCCGCGAGACCATGCGGGTGGCCGTGACCATGAGGATGCCGGCCAGCGCCGCCAGCGGGATCCTGCCGACGAGCCCCGCCGCCAGGTAGATGATGGCCAGCAGCACCAGGGCGTGCACCACCGCGGAGAGCCGGGTCTTGGCCCCGGAACGGACGTTCACGGCGGTCCGGGCGATCGCGCCGGTGGCGGGCATGCCGCCGAAGAATCCGGCAGCGATCGAGGCCAGCCCCTGCCCGGTGAGCTCCCGGTCCGGGCTGTACGCGCCGGACGGACGGCCGTCGGGGCCGACCATGCCGGCGGCCACCCGCGCCGAGAGCAGGGATTCGATGGCCGCGAGCGTCGCGATGGACACGGCAGGCATCAGCAGTCCGCCCAGCGCGGCCGGATCGACCGAGGGCATCGACGGCGCCGGCAGGGAGTGCGGAAGCGCCCCGATCCGAGGTATGTCCAGCGCCAGCATCTCCGACATCGCGGTGGTGAGCAACACCGCAATCAGGCTCGCGGGCAGGGACCTGTTGAGCTTGGGCAGCAGGTACATCACGGCCGCGACACCCGCCACCACCGCGAGCGTCTCCAACACAGTGGGCATCGTGGCCTGTGACGCGCTCTCGACGGCGGCCAGGAGGGTGTTGTGACCCGGGGTTCCCTCGGTGCCCGTGGCCAGCGGAACCTGCTGGAGGAAAATGATGGCGGCGATGCCGAGCGTGAAACCCTCCACGACCGGCCACGGGATGAACGCGACGGCCCGGCCCAGCCCGCTGGCTCCCAGGATCATGACGAGCAGCCCGGCCAGTACGGAGACCAGGGCAATGCTGCCGACGCCGTGGGCGGCGACCACCGGGGCCAGGACCACCACCATGGCGCCGGTCGGGCCCGAGACCTGGACATTGGATCCGCCCATGACGGCGGCGACAAGTCCCGCCACCACCGCGGTGATCAGTCCGGCCTCCGCCCCGACACCGGAACTCACCCCGAAGGCCAGCGCCAGGGGGAGCGCCACAATGCCCACCGTGATGCCGGCGAACAGGTCCGTCTTCCAGGCGGACCGCAAGAGCTCATAGTCGCGGCGGGACGGCAGAAACCGGGCGAGGCGTCCCCGTGCCGTGCGGGAAGTGGTGGCCGGGTCTGCTGCCTGCGCCGCGCTCACGGTGCTGTGTTGTCGAGGGGGGCGGCACTGTCGACGCCGCCCGCACGGTCGAGGTGGCCTGCCGGCAGCTCCTGCGCTATCCGGAGCTGTTCGCTGGAACCGGCCAGGGTGTCCAGCAGGAAGACCCGGGCGATCGCGAGCAGCTCCTTGATCTTGGGATGAGCCAGCCGGTAGGTCACCACATTCGCCGTCCGGACCGACGTCACCACACCGTTCCGGCGCAGCGTGCCCAGATGCTGGGACAGGTGCGAGGGCTCCAGCCCCGTCTCGGCGAGCAGGTAACTGACCGGCGCCGTAGTGTCCGGTGCCGCCGCCAGGAGTTCGAGGATCCGGATTCGGGCCGGGTGGGCCAGGGCCTTGAACAGATTGGCCTTGATTTCGTACAGGGGGGTCTGCGCGGCGGAGATCATGGCAGGAGGACACTTTCTCGCATCCGTTCGCGGCGCGGCCCGGCGGGTCAACGCGTCCGTACGGATTGATGGATTGATGTTTTCATCATATCGTTCGAGTCAAGACCCGCAAGAGCACCCGCCAGTACCCGCCCGGGCCCCGCGCCGACCCGTCACGAAGCCGGACGGCCCCGGGCGTGGCGATAGGCTGGAACCATGACAATCAATCCGGACCTGCAGGGGCGCAGCTACCCTGCCGCAGAGGTGTATGACGTCGGCCGCGAGAAGATCCGCGAGTTCGCGCGCGCGGTCAAGGCCACCCACCCCGCCCACTTCGATGTTGCCGCCGCCGAGGGGCTGGGTCACAGCGACCTCGTCGCGCCGCCGACCTTCGCCATCATCGTCGCGCAGCGCGCCGACGCGCAGCTGATCGAGGATCCGGAATCCGGGATCGACTTCTCCCGCGTGGTCCACGCCGACCAGCGGTTCACCCACCACCGCCCGATCGTCGCGGGCGACCGGCTGGTCGCCGAATTGCACGTCGACGGCGTCCGCGCCATGGGCGGCGGAGCCATGATCACCACCCGCTCGGAAATCTTCGCCCTTGCCTCCGGCGATGCCTCCGACGCCGCCGGCGTCCGGGAGCCGGTCGCCACCGCCACCTCGTCCATCCTGGTCCGCGGAGAGGGACAGTAGCCATGAGCATTGACATCGCGGAACTCACGGTCGGCCAGGACATCGGCAGCCGCAGTATTACCGTCACCCGCACCGACCTCGTCAAGTACGCCGGCGCATCCGGTGACTTCAACCCGATCCACTGGAACGAGGCCTTCGCCACCGGCGTCGGCCTGCCGGGCGTGATCGCCCACGGCATGTTCACCATGGGCGCGGCCGTCCAGCTCGTGACCGACTGGGCCGGGGATCCCGCCGCCGTCGTCGACTTCCAGACCCGCTTCACCAAGCCGGTGCCCGTCGCTGACACGACGGGGACACCGGAGGCCGGTGCCGTGATCGAGGTCAGCGGGGCCATCGGGGCGCTCGACGCCGACGCCGGCACCGCCCGCGTCGACCTCACGGTCGTCTCGGCCGCCCAGAAGGTCCTCGTCAAGGCCCAGGCCGTCGTCAGGCTGGCCTAGCCCATGCCGTTTCTGTGAATCTGGCTGCAGTGACCAAGGAAGTCTTCGTCCCGCCCGCCGAAATCACGCACTGGCGGAACGCCGTGGTGGTCGCCTACGCCGCGAGCGGTATCGCCTTTTCCACGTGGGTGTCCCGGCTGCCGGCCATCCGCGACGGCCTGGACCTGACCCCGGGCACAATCGGGCTGCTCCTGCTCTGCATGACGGCGGGATCTTTCGTGTCCGTGTCCGCCTCGGGCCTGATTGTCCTTCGCCTTGGCTCCAAGCGCACCATCCGGATCGGCAGCATCATGGTCGGGTTTGGGCTGGCGCTGGCAGGCTTCGGCACCTCCGTGCTCGCCAGCCCGGTGGCCGTGGCCGCGGGACTGGCCATCATCGGGCTGGGCACGGCCAGCTGGAACACCGCGTCCAATGTCGAAGGGGCCGCGGTGGAACGCGCCGTCCGGCGGCACATCATGCCCCGGCTGCACGGTTCCTTCAGCCTGGGCACAGTGGCGGGCGCCGGGCTGGGCGCCTGGGCTGCCGCCGCCGGGATCCCCGTCTTCCTGCACCTGGCCGCGGCGGGCCTGCTGGTGGCCGGCTCGGTGACCACCGCGGCGGCCTGGTTCCGGGCGGACATCACGCCGGTCGAGGGGGAGCCGCCCTTCAAGGCATCCGGGACAGATACCTTCGAGGATCCCTCCACCGGGCCCATCCCGATCGTCCGGCAGACTGACGCGGTCCCGGAGCCGCCGCTGGACAACAAACGCCTCATCGCCCAGGCCTGGCGTGACCGGCGCACACTGCTGCTGGGCGTGCTGGTCCTCGGGCTGGCCCTGGCAGAAGGAGCGGCGGGGGACTGGGTGGCGCTGGCGCTGGCCGACGGCCACGGCCAGACCGACGCCGCCGGAGCCGCCGGGTACGGGCTGTTCGTCACCTTCATGACCATCGGCCGCTTCGCCGGCACCCTGGTCCTGGACCGTTTCGGCCGGGTCCCGGTGATGCGCTGGTGCGCCGCGCTGGCGGTTCTGGGCCTCGGCCTGTTCGTCTTCGCCCCGGTACCGTGGCTGGCCTACGTGGCCCTGGCCATCTGGGGACTCGGCGCCTCCCTGGGCTTCCCGGTCGGCATGTCCGCTGCAGCCGACGATCCCGTCAAGGCCGCCGCACGGGTGTCCGTGGTGTCCACGATCGGTTACGGAGCGTTCCTGTGCGGGCCGCCGCTGCTGGGTCTGCTGGCCGAGCACGTCGGGATCCTCCACTCGCTGCTGGCCGTCATGGTGATGCTGGTCGTCAGCTTCCTGCTCTCCCCAGTGGCCCGCAAACTCCCCGCGCCCGCGCCCGTGCCGGGACAGTAGAGCCAGCCAAGGGCAGCCGGCACCGGCTTAGGCGAGCGGATGATCCCGGCTAGGCTGGTCAGGTGACCCAGATCCAGCTCTCCGCCCTGACCACCTCCGCCGTCGGCGGCCCTGCCGGCAGCTACATCGAGGCCCGCAGCGAGGCCGGGATTATCGACGCCGTGCGCACGGCGGACGCCGCCGGCGAGTCCCTGCTGATCATCGGCGGCGGCTCCAACCTGCTGGTGTCCGACGACGGGTTCCCTGGCACGGTGCTGAAGATCGCCTCGGAGGGTTTCACCGTGGACGCCGAGGACTCCTGCGGCGGCGTGGCAGTGGTGGTCCAGGCCGGCCACAACTGGGACGCCTTCGTTGAACACGCCGTGAAGCATGCCTGGTCCGGCGTCGAGGCGCTCTCCGGGATCCCCGGCGCCACGGGCGCCACCCCCGTGCAGAACGTCGGCGCCTACGGGGCCGACGTCTCCCAGACGATCGCCGCGGTGCGCACTTGGGACCGGGAACGCAACGCGGTGAAGACCTTCACGAATTCCGAACTCAAGTTCGGCTACCGGGACTCCATCCTGAAGCAGACCACCGTCAACGGCTCACCGCGCTACGTGGTGCTCACCGTGGAATTCCAGCTCCCGCTCGGCCGGATGAGCGCCCCGGTCCGCTACGCCGAACTCGCCCGGGTGCTCGGCGTCGAGCAGGGCCGGCGGGCCTACTCCACCGACGTCCGCCGCGAAGTGCTGCGGCTCCGGGCGTCCAAGGGCATGGTCTGGGACGCGAACGACCGTGACACCTACTCCACGGGATCCTTTTTCACGAACCCGATCGTGACCGAGGACGTCGCTGCACGGCTGCCGCAGGAGGCCCCGCGATACCCCGCCGGTGCGGACGGGCTGACCAAGCTCTCGGCGGCCTGGCTGATCGACCAGGCCGGGTTCGCCAAGGGCTTCGGCCTGGACCCGGACAGCGTCTCGGGCGGCCGGGCCTCGCTGTCCACCAAGCACACCCTCGCCATCACCAACCGGGGAGGGGCGAGCGCGGCGGACATGCTGGCCGTCGCGCGGGAGGTCCGCCACGGCGTCGTCGAACGCTTCGGCATTGAACTGCACCCGGAACCGCTGCTGATCGGCGTCGATCTCTAGGGAACGACCGGCCCCAGGAAAGCGGCCGCTGCCCGGGCCGGACCACCGCCGGCGGGGCGCCTCAGCTCCCCGGCTACGGTTCCGTGTGGCGGGGGGCCACCTTGCTGAAAAGCATGAAGGTAAAACCGGAGGCCGCGGCCCCGAGCAGGAAGACCTGGCAGAACGCCACGGACTGGACGCTGGGCCCGCTTTGCAGCACCAGTCCGGCGCACGCAAATGCCACGGCGCCGGCGAGGAACGCCAGGGATCCGAGCAGGAAGGCCTGCACGGTGGCCGGAAATTCGCTGCCGTAGTCGAGCTGGAGCTCCCGGCCCTGCGGGGCGATCCTTCCGTGCTTCACGGCCGCCTGAGACCGTGCCTGAGACCGTGCCCGCGGCTGCAACGCCGCAGCCGTGACGAAGCTGGCCACGGACAAAGCCATGGACAACGTGGCCACCAACTGCAGGGTGCTCATCATGGGCGAAAGCCGGGTACCGCTGGCGATGGCGACGGCGAGCCCGGCAGCCATGCCGGCGGCGCTGGACGCCCAGCCCAGCAGGGCCAGCTTCCGGCACAGGGGCCGAAGCAGCGGCCACACCTCACTCATAGTCATGATTCAAGGGTAGGGAAGCCTGCTGGATGGCGGCTGGGAGCAGCCGGGCAACAACCCGACAGCCAGCACACGCGACTTACCATGGTTCCATGGCAGCAGTGACGGGCATCCGCCGGCTTACCCCCGGGGTCATCGGCAGGTTGCGGCTGGCTGCCCAGGGACTGCTGGGACCAGGGTTTGAGTCCGTCCCGCAAGCCGTCCGCGGCATGACAGCGATGCAGGCCCAGGACCTGCAGGCCGTTCTCTGGGCCGTCGGCCAGCGTGTGCCGGGTTCCCGCGCCACGGACGTCCGCGGCGCGCTGGACCGGGCAGAGTTCGTTCGTTCGTGGCCGATGCGCGGCACCTTGCACGTGCTCGCGCCCGAGGACTTGAAATGGATGCTGGCCATCACCTCGGAACGGCTGATCCAGGGCCTGGCACGGCGCCACCGGGAGCTCGAGATCAATGACACGGACGTGGACGCCGCGGCGGGGTCCGCGTTGCGGCTGGTCTCCGCGGGGGCGGCCAGCCGGGCGGAGCTGTTCGAGGCCTTCGAACGGGCGGGCCAGTCCACCGCGGGCCAGCGCGGCATTCACTTGCTCGGGGTCCTGTGCCAGCGGGGTTTGCTGGTGCAGGGGCCGCTGTCAGGCAACCAGCAACTGGTCGTGGCGTTCGGCGACTGGATCACCGAGTCGCGGACCCTGGACCGCCAGGACGGCATCGCCGAGTGGCTGCTGCGCTACTTTCGCAGTCACGGCCCCGCCACGGAACGTGATTTTGCCTGGTGGGCCGGCATTCCGCTGACGGAAACCCGGGCTGCCCTGGCCCGGGTGTCGGACCAGTTGGCGGAGCTGGAGTTTGAGGGGACCAGCTACTGGCTCTCTCCAGAGACAGCCGCGCTGCTCGACGACGGCGTCCCCGGTCAGCGCACGGTTCTGGCGCTGCCGGGGTTCGACGAATTCCTGCTCGGCTACGCGGACCGGTCCCTAGTGCTGCCGCCGGAGCACGCCGACAAGATCGTCCCTGGCGGCAACGGCGTGTTCAAGAAGACCATCGTGGCCGGCGGCGGCGTGATCGGCACCTGGGTCGGGCCGCCGGGCGGCCGGGGAGCCGCCGTCGTGCCCGAACCCTTCGACGCCGTTAACGGGCTGCGGCCTGCCGCCCAAAAGTCCTTTGGGCTGCAGGCCGCGAAGTATCGCAGATTCCTTGGCGCCTGAACAGGCGACTGAACCGGCGCCTGAAGGGGTGTCTGAGCCGGCGCCTGAAGGCGTTTCCCGGACGGCTCCTAGAGGTTTCCGGTCGCGATGCGGAGCATGCGCCGCAGCGGTTCCGCGGCGCCCCACAGCAGCTGGTCGCCCACCGTGAACGCGCTGATGTACTGCGGGCCCATCTCGAGCTTGCGGATCCGGCCCACCGGAATGTCCAGGGTGCCCGATGCCGCCACGGGCGTGAGCTCGGCCATCGAGGCTTCCTTGGTGTTCGGCACCACGCGGGCCCATTGGTTGTCGGCGTCCACGAGCTTCTCGATCTCGGCGACCGAGAGGTCCTCGCGCAGCTTCAGCGTCAGGGCCTGGGAGTGCGAGCGCATCGCACCGATCCGGACGCACAGGCCGTCCATGATCACGCGGTTCCCGGCGGAGGTGCCAAGGATCTTGTTGGTCTCCACCCCGGCCTTCCATTCCTCCTTGGACTGGCCGTTGCCGAGGTCCGCGTCGATCCAGGGGATCAGCGAACCGGCGAGCGGGACGCCGAACTGTGTGGCGTCGATGCCGGTGCGCTGGTGCGCCAGGACCTTCCGGTCGATCTCCAGGATCGCCGACGCCGGATCGTCCAGTTCGGTGCTCACCTCGGCGTTGAGGCTGCCGAACTGGTTCAGCAGTTCACGCATATGGCGCGCCCCGCCGCCGGACGCCGCCTGGTACGTCATGGACGTGCCCCATTCGACGAGGTCGTTCTTGAACAGCCCGCCCAGGCCCATCAGCATGCAGGACACGGTGCAGTTGCCGCCGATGTAGTCCTTCACCCCGCCGGAGAGGCCGGCGTCGATGACGTCCCGGTTGATGGGGTCCAGCACGATGATGGAGTCCTCATTCATGCGCAGCGTGGAGGCGGCATCGATCCAGAGGCCGTCCCAGCCGCGGCTGCGGAGCTCGCCGTGGACCTGTTTGGTGTAGTCCCCGCCCTGGGCGGTGACAATAATGGGCAGCTTCGCCAGCGTCTCGAGGTCGAACGCGTCCTCGAGCTTGCCGGCTGCGCCCGCAGCGGCGCCGGTTATGGCCGGTGCGGCGCCGCCCGCGTTCGAGGTGGAGAAGAAGACCGGGTTGATGTTGGCGAAGTCGCCCTCGTCCTGCATGCGCTGCATCAGGACGGAACCGACCATGCCACGCCAACCGACCAGGCCGACGGACGGGGTAGCTGCTGTAGTCATGGGCCCAGTTTAGACTTCACCGGCGCCACGGCGCAGTCGGTTACGTCACGCGTTCTGGTCGCCGCGCGGCTCTTCCAGCAGCGCCGCCTTGCGCCGGCGCAGCGCGAAGACCGCCCCGAACGTGAAGACCTGGGTCACCACCACCAGCACGATCGCCCCGAGGATCTTGTTGCCGCCCAGGATCATGGTCAGCCCCACGATCGCCGAGAGCAGGGCGAGCAGGGGCAGGAGCATGTACCCCAGGACAAAGAGTGTCTCGGGTTTGCGGAGCATTACTTGGCCTCCGTCCGGCGCCACAGCGTGATCCGGTAGCGGGTGCCGTTGGCGGAGGTCAGCCAGCCGTTGGCCGGGAGGCTGGCGGAGGCGGTCCAGTCGTAGCCGAGGTCGGGAGCGAAGGTGTCCCCTTCGGCGGTGGTGTCGATGGTGGTGACGACGGCGACGTCGGCAAGGTCCAGGGCCTGGGCAAAGATTTCGCCGCCGCCGATGATCCACACGGTCTCGTGGCCGTCCACGAACTGGGATTCAAGCAGGGCGTCATCGAGCGAGGCGACCGCGACGGCGCCCTCCGCGCCCGGGGTGTCCCGCCAGGCGGCCTGGCGGGTGATGACGATGTTCGTCCGGCCGGGCAGCGGGCGATACTTGTCCGGGAATGACTCCCAGGTCTTGCGTCCCATGATGACCGGGTGCCCGGTGGTGAGGCGGCTGAAGTGCGACAGGTCCTCGGGCAGGTGCCACGGCATGGCGCCGGCCTTGCCGATCACCCCGGTGCTGGTCTGGGCCCAGACCAGCCCGAGGCCGGTGGTGGACGCGCGGAGTTGCTCGGTGAAATCGCCGGGCTGCAGGTGCGAAGTGTTTTCGTTGCTCATACGGCTATCGGGGCCTTAATCGTCGGGTGGTGCCGGTAGCCGACCACCTCGAAGTCCTCGAGGGTGTAGTCGAAGATGGAGTCCGGCTTGCGGGTGATGTTCAGCTGGGGGTAGTCGTAGGGCTCGCGGGCGAGCTGCTTGAGGACCTGGTCCATGTGGTTGTCATAAATGTGCACATCCCCGCCCGTCCAGACGAATTCGCCCGGTTCCAGGCCGGTCTGCTGCGCGATCATGCGTGTCAGCAGGGCGTAGGACGCGATGTTGAACGGCACGCCCAGGAACGTATCCGCCGACCGCTGGTACAGCTGGCAGGAGAGCTTGCCGTCGGCCACGTAGAACTGGAAGAACGCGTGGCACGGGGGCAGGGCCATGTCCTTGAGCTCGGAGACGTTCCAGGCCGAGACGATGTGCCGGCGCGAGTCCGGGTTGGACTTCAGGCTCTCGATGAGTTCGGCGATCTGGTCGATGTGGCCGCCGTCGGGCGTGGGCCAGGAACGCCACTGGACCCCGTAGACGGGACCGAGTTCGCCGTCGGCGTCGGCCCATTCGTCCCAGATGGTGACGCCCTGGTCCTGCATCCATTTGACGTTCGTGTCGCCGCGGAGGAACCAGAGCAGCTCCACGGCCACGGACTTGAAGTGCACCCGCTTGGTGGTGATGAGCGGGAAGCTCTTGCTCAGGTCAAAGCGGAGCTGGCGGCCAAAAACGCTGAGGGTGCCGGTGCCGGTGCGGTCCGATTTGTGCGTGCCGTGCTCGAGGACGTCGCGCAGGAGGTCTTCATAGGGCGTAGGGATGCTCACCGTTCCAGTCTACTGAGAACTCGCCGGCTCTCCTTATTTGTGTGACCGTCCCTGCCTCGCCCGGAGGATCGCCAGCAGTGCCGCGTCGTCGAGCCGGGCAGCACGGGCTATCACCCACCGCAGAACGGCGTAGACCAGCAGGGCGGCGATCGCCGGGCCGAGCAGCAGTAGCGGCGGCACGTTCCACAGGACCGGCATGGAATCCCCCAAGATTCAGCAGTAATGTACCAAGCTATTGATACAACTAGGCTTGGGGCCCCGGGGGTCAAGGACCTTAGTCGTCGAACGGCTTGAACCGCTCCACGGCAACCACTTTTTTCTTGCTGCCGCGCGCGACGTGGCAGACCACAATCTCGCCCGGCGCCAGGAACGGGTCCGAGGACGGCAGCAGATCCCGCAGCCGGGAGCTCATGTGTTTTGCCAGCTGCTTCAGGACGGTCGGCAGGGCCGGGCGGTGCGTACACAGAGCCACCGCCCGCTGCTTGTCGAACAGCCCCTCGACGACCGCTGCCGTCTTGTGCGGGCTGCGGCCGTGCCGGTGCTCGGTAAGGGCCTCGTTGAGCTTGACCTTGGCGTCGGCCGCCTTGGCGTAGGGTGCGATGGTGGCCACGCACCGCAGCCACGGGCTTGAAACGATCCGCGCGGGCTTCCACGCCTGCAGGAGCCGCCCCACCGCCTGCGCCTGCCGCATGCCGGTGGCGGCCAGCGGGCGGTCGCCCTCGGCCTTGGTCCAGGAGGAACGGGGCTTGGCCTTGGCGTGGCGCACGATCAGCAGCGGCCAGGTCTCCAGCTCCCCGCGGTCGTGGGCGTTCACCAGGTGCTGCAGCGGTTCAATGTCACCCGGGTTGCTCAGCAGGCGGGCGGCCTTCTCAGGCGGGCACCACATGACGCTGTCGACTTCGGTGCCGTCCGGTATCAAGACGGCGCCGTCGACGTCGACCGCCCAGTAGTGGACCACCTTCAGCCCCGCCGCCACGTGGTAGTGGATGGGCGGAAGTGGAATCCCCAGCGGAGCGGAGAGCCCGATCTCCTCCTCCACCTCGCGCACGGCGCACTCCGGGATGGTCTCGCCGGGGTTGATTTTGCCCTTCGGCCAGGACCAGTCGTCATACCGCGGACGGTGGATCAGCAGAACCTCGAGCTGGTCCTTGTTTACCGAATTGAGGCGCCACGGGATGGCGCCCGCCGCCGTGACGGAAACTTCTTCGCCGGGTTGGTCAGCCTGGTCCGCAACCAGTGCATCGCTGCTCACACTCACGATCCCTACCGCAGGCTGGTCGAGCGCTGGCGCGAGCGGGAGGCGAGCAGCCAGGACTGCACGTCCTTGAGGTCCTGGCCGTCTTCCGCCAGGTGGTGGCGGGTCCATTCGCCCTGCTTGTCCAAATGCCAGCTGGCGGTTTCGGGCACCATGTAGCGGTTGAGCAAGTCCAGGACATAACTCGTGTCGTCGCCGCTCGTCAGCTGCACGAGGGCCTCCACCCGGCGGTCGAGGTTGCGGTGCATCATGTCGGCCGAGCCGATGTATACCACCGGGTCGCCGGCATTTGCGAAGGCGAAGACGCGGGAGTGTTCCAGGAAGCGGCCCAGCACGGAGCGGACCGTGATGTTCTCGCTCAGCCCGGGAACGCCGGGCCGCAGGGAGCAGATGCCGCGGACAATGACGTCCACCTGCACCCCGGCCTGGGACGCGCGGTACAGGGAATCGATGATGGCCTCGTCCACCATCGAATTGACCTTGATCTGGACACGGGCGGGGATGCCGGCGCGGGCGTTCCTGATCTCGGTTTCGATCCTGTCGATCAGCCCGGAACGGACCGAGCGCGGCGCCACGAGCAGCCTCTTGAACGTGGACTTCGGCGCGTAGCCGGAGAGCTGGTTGAACAGCTTGGACAGGTCTTCGCCGACCTGTTCGTTCGCCGTCAGCAGGCCCAGGTCCTCGTAGTAGCGGGCCGTGCGCGGGTGGTAGTTGCCGGTGCCGATGTGGCAGTAGCGGCGCAGGCCGTCCACTTCCTGGCGGACCACGAGGGAGAGCTTGCAGTGGGTCTTGAGCCCCACGATGCCGTACACCACATGGACGCCGGCCTGTTCCAGTTTCCGGGCCCAGGAGATGTTCGCCTGCTCGTCAAAGCGCGCCTTGATCTCCACGAGCGCCAGGACCTGCTTGCCGGCCTCGGCGGCGTCGATCAGAGCATCGACAATCGGGGAGTCACCGGAGGTGCGGTACAGGGTCTGCTTGATGGCCTGGACTTTGGGGTCCGCGGCCGCCTGTTCCAGGAACGCCTGGACGGACGTGGAGAAGGAGTCGTACGGGTGGTGCAGGAGGATGTCCCGGCGCCGCATGGCGGCAAAGACGTTGGCCGCCTTGGACGTTTCCGATTCGTTGAGGTAGCGCGAGGTGTGCGGGACGTGCTTGGGGTAGTGCAGGTCCGCCCGGTCGATCCCGGCAATCACCGAGAGCCCGCGCAGGTCCAGCGGCGCCGGGACGGAGTAGACCTCGGATTCCTCGACGCCGAGCTCGCGGATCAGCAGGGCACGGATGTTCGGGTTGATGTCATTGGTGACCTCAAGCCGGACGGGCGGGCCGAACCGGCGGCGCAGGAGTTCCTTCTCCAAGGCCTGCAGCAGGTTTTCGGCGTCGTCCTCTTCAACCTCGACGTCCTCGTTGCGGGTCACGCGGAAGATGTGGTGTTCCAGGACCTCCATGCCGGCGAACAGCTGGTCCAGGTGCACGGCGATCACTTCTTCAAGCGCGATGAACCGTGCCACCCGCCCGGGAACGGAGCCGGCGCGGGCGCCGTCGATGGAGATCAGGCGCGGGAGCTGGTCAGGGACCTTGACGCGGGCGAAGAGCTCCTTGTCGCTGACCGGGTTGCGGACCACCACGGCCAGGTTCAGGGACAGCCCGGAGATGTAGGGGAACGGGTGCGCCGGGTCCACGGCCAGCGGGGTCAGGATCGGGAAAACCTTTTCCGCGAACATGGCGCTGAGCTGGTCCTTGGCCTGCGAGTCGAGTTCCTCCCAGTGCATCAGGTGGATGTGCTCATAGGCCAGCGCCGGGCGGATCTGTTCGGCATAGACCCGGGCGTGGCGCTGCTGCAGCCGGTGGGCCTCCTCGCCGATCTGCTCCAGGACCTGCATCGGGCTCAGCCCGGCAGGGGAGGGGACGGCAAGCCCCGTCGCGATCCGCCGCTTCAGTCCGGCCACCCGGACCATGAAGAACTCGTCCAGGTTGGAGGCGAAGATGGACAGGAAGCTGACCCGCTCCAGCAGGTACAGGTTGGGGTCCTCGGCCAATTCCAGGACCCGGGCGTTGAAGGCAAGCCAGCTCAGTTCCCGGTCCAGGAACCGGTCGGGGCTGATGTCGCCTTCCGGCTCCAAGTTCGGCGCGAACTCCGGAATGTCGATCCGGTCCTGCGTGGCGCGTGAGGCCGGCACTTCGGAGGAGCCAAAGCGGGCACGTACCGGACGCGCCCCCTTTTCCGGCGTTGCTGGTTCAGACGTGGATGTCCGGGCGGTATCCCGTGGCATGGTGTCTCCTCAATGCTGGCGCGATGTAGCTTCAACCTTACAAGCAATCATGGCCGGATGACCCCAGATTTCGGCCCGGTCGGGGCGGTCATCCGCCGACTTGACTAACGCCGTCCGGCGCGGGAGTGGCGGCCGGTGTTTGCGGCTGCGGCAGCGGCGCGTACATCACATCGACATCCCAGCGGGTGAATCCGAGCCGGCGGTAGAGGGCGACGGCGGGGGTGTTGTCGGCGTCGACGTAGAGCATGACGGCGCGGAGCCCCAGGCCCTTCAGATGCCGGATGCCGGCGACCGTGAGGGCCTTGCCCAGCCCGGACCCCTGGGCATCGGGGGTCACGCCCACCACATAGACCTCGCCCATGGCGGGGTGATCGCCGTGCCGGGGGTGCACCTTGGTCCAATGGAATCCCAGGAGCCGGTCCGCCGGGTCGATGGCCAGAAGGAAGCCTGCGGGATCAAACCACGGTTCGGCCATCCGGGCGGCCAGATCGGCCCGCGTCATGTTGCCCTGCTCCGGGTGGTGGGCGAAGGCGGCCTTGTTGGCGGCCAGCCAGGCGTCCTCGTCCCGGCCGGGCACGAAGGCGCGGAGTTGTACGCCCTCCGGGAGGTGGACCTCCGGCAGGGCCGCCGCTGCTGTCATCAGCCGCATTTTCCACAGCTCACGGACGGCGCCGTAGCCGTAGCGGGCTGCGAGGTCGGCCGCGGCCTGGTGGTTTCCATGGGACCAGGCTTTCAGGCCGGCGAAGCCGCGGACGCTTTTCAGTTCGCCCACCAGGCGGTCGCCCACGCCCTGGTTGCGATAGCTGGGGTGGACGGCGACCTCCAGGACCCCGGTGCCGTCGGGCTCCTCGATGACGACGGCGATGCCGGCGAGGTCCTGCGCCGTCGCGGGATCCGACTTGTCGTCCGGGGCGTAGAGTGCCAGGGCAAGCACGGAGTGCTCGCCCGCATCGGCGGCGCGCAGCGTGACAAGGGTCTGTTCGGACAGTGGCGGATTGCCGTCCGACTCTTCCGCCGCGGCGACAAGGGCAGCGACGTCCCGCAGCAGCGCGCCGTCCACGGTTCCTTTGACAGTGTGTACGGGCCAGTTTTCCGGGTGCGCAGGGCTCATGGTGCAAGGCTATCGGGTGCATGGCGGTCGGCGGCCGATTTTGTTGAACTCCGGACGGCCGCGTATAGTCGTTTCTCGTCCGGCGTTGAGCCAGATGCGAGGGGGATCCACCACTGGGGTGGCCTCGATACGTTCGACCCGTATGTCCTCCACTCAGAAGTACTGAGAAGTACTGATAAATACTGAGAAGTTCCGTACCGAGGGATCGGTGCACCAAGAAGGCCCCGGACTCTGGATTCCAGAGTCCGGGGCCTTCTGCGTTCAGTGCCTTGGGCGGCGGCGCCTGATTACCGGCGCTGCCGCGTCCTGGCGGCCGCAGTGCGCTCAGGCCTCGGTGAGTTCGTCCTCGGGCTGGCGGACCAGGGTCAGGCGGTAGCCGACGTTGCGGACGGTGCTGATCAGGTTCTCGTGGTCGGCGCCCAGTTTGGCCCGCAGCCGCCGGACGTGGACATCCACGGTGCGGGTGCCGCCGTAGTAGTCGTAGCCCCAGACTTCGGTCAGCAGCTGCTGGCGGGTGAACACCCGGCCGGGGTGCTGGGCCAGGTATTTCAGCAGCTCAAATTCCTTGAAGGTCAGGTTGAGCGCGGCGCCGTTGACCCGTGCGGTGTAGCTGGCCTCGTCAATCACGACGCCGGCGGCCCGGATTTCGGTCGGCACATCCTCTTTCTCCGGAACGGCGCGCGCGATCCCGAGACGGATCCTGGCTTCGACTTCTGCCGGGCCCGCGGATTCCAGGAGGATGTCGTCCACGGCCCACGCCGAGGAGACCGCGGCCATGCCGCCCTCGGTGAGGATCAGCATCAACGGGGCGCTGAGGCCGGTGGCCTTGAGCAGCTGGGTGAGGGAACGTGCGCCGACCAGGTCCTTGCGGGCATCCAGCAGGACGATGTCGCAGGGGTCGGTCTCGAGCAGGGCAGTGGGCTCGGCCGGAAGGATGTGCACCCGGTGGTTCAGCAGTTCCAGAGCAGGCAGGACGTCCACGGATGTTCCCGTGCTGTTCGTCAATAGCAGGATGTGCGACATTGTTCCTCCAAGGGGTGTCCGCGCATCATTGAGCGTCTTGTTGCTGATGCTGAGTATACCTAAAGGCCCCATTCCGGCCATGGTCCCGTCACCTCCAGCCCCTCCTTTTGCGACACATACCGGTCACATAGGGCAGGATTGAACCGTCAGGGCCCGCGGCCCGTCGAAATTGAGCCGAGTCGAATTGGGGTCCGCAGTGAGCGAAGGTCTGGCCATGGTGGGTCTGCCGATGGCGAGCAGACAGTGAAGCCGTGGAGCGTCGGGATCATCGGCCTGGCAGGTCTCGCGGCTATTGTCGCCGGCGCCTATTCCTCGCCGGAGGTCCTCCTGGCAGTCGCGGCGCTCGCCGCCGCCGGCATCGGTATCGGCTGGCCCTACTTTCTCGGCATCCCCGCCAAGAAGACCCTCGCGGTCCTGATTGGCCTGCCCGGTGTGGGGTCGGCGGTGGCTGCTACGTATCTCCCGGCTCCCGGCTTCCTGGACTGGACGCCGTCGTTCATGGCCGTCGGGGTCATAGCAATCTTCGTCATGCAGCTGATCCGGGGCACCGGCCAGGCCCAGCGCCTCGAATCCACCTTGGGCTCGTGCGCGGGTGTCCTGCTCTCCTGCCTCGGCGCCGGCTGGATTGCGAGTTCGCGCTTCAACGGGGTCCGCGAAATGATCCTCGTGGCGGCCATCAGCGCGGCGATCGCTCTGCTGGCGGGGCTGATCCGCTGGCCGGACCGGATCGTCGCCCCGCTGGGCATCGTGAGCGCCGGCCTTGCCGGGCCGCTCGCCGGCCTGGTGTTCTCCGACATCGCCGTGCTGCCGGCCGCTCTCGTCGGCGTCGTCGTGGGGGCGGTGCTGGTGAGTTTCCGCCGCCTCGTCATCCTCAACGGCGAGGGCCTGAATATTTTGGCGGCCGTGGGCATGGGGCTCGGGCCGGTGTCTGCGGTCGGTTCCCTGGCCTACTTCATAGACAAACTACTCATCTACTAAGCGTTAGGATGGCATCATGTCCGTACTTGCATATGAGATCTTTTTCCTTGTCCTGCTTGGCGTGGCCAGCCTGTCCATGGCGTGGTTTGCCGGCTTTGTCGTGTACCGCCTCTTCAAAGGCCAGAAGTAACACGTTCCAGACCCCGTAGCTTCCAGAGGTAGATGCTGTGCCGATTGAAATCCCTACTGATCTGACCCCCGAAATCGTTCCGCTGTCCTGGCTCATTGGTGAGTGGGAGGGCAGCGGCCGGCTGGGGGCCGGGGACGAGGACTCCGAGCACTTCCTGCAACACGTCTCGTTCACGCACAACGGCCTGCCGTACCTGCAGTACCGGGCCGAGAGCTGGCTGACCGACGACGAGGGCACCAAGCTGCGTCCCCTCACCGTCGAGACCGGCTTCTGGGCGCTGGAACGTAAGCAGCGTGACGAGGACGGCGGCCCCGGCCTGATCCCGGCGGACATCGTCCCCGTGCTCAAGAGCGCCGACGAGGTGGAAGCCCTGCGCAACAGCGACGGCGGTTTCGACATCTCGGTCTCCATCGCCCACCCAGGCGGGATCTCGGAGCTGTACTACGGCCAGATCAAGGGACCCCAGATCCAGCTCAGCACCGACATGGTGATGCGCGGCAGCCACTCCAAGGAGTACACGGCGGCCACCCGGATCTTCGGGCTCGTGGAAGGGAACCTGCTGTGGCGCTGGGACGTGGCCACCGGCAAGAGTTCGACGTCGGGCGGCGGCCTGGAGGCCCACGCATCGGCCATCCTCGCCAAAGTAGGCTAATTACCCGGTCTCACTGATTTTTCCGTTGTCAGCATCGACCCAGGAGAAATGCCGTGAACGACGCAGTCACCAGCACAGCCGCCAGCACAGCCCCCGGTAGCACCAGCTACGCCGACCTCAAAGCCGTGTTCTTCAACGGCACGCTCAAGAAGTCCCCGGACGTGTCCAACACCCAGGGCCTGGTCGAGGTCAGCCGCCGGATCATGGAGAAGCAGGGCGTCACCACCCGCGTGATCCGCACGGTGGACCACGACATCGCCAGTGGCGTGTACCCGGACATGCGCGAACACGGCTGGGCCACCGATGAATGGCCGGAACTCTACCCGGCCGTCCAGGAAGCGGACATCGTCGTCGTCGCCGGGCCCATCTGGCTGGGGGACAACTCCTCGCAGACCAAGAAGCTCATCGAGCGCCTCTACGCCCACTCCGGGCAGCTGAACGCGAAGGGCCAGTGGGCCTACTATCCGAAGGTGGGCGGCTGCCTCATCACCGGCAATGAGGACGGCATCAAGCATTGCGCCATGAACGTCCTGTACAGCCTCCAGCACATCGGCTTCACTATCCCGCCGCAGGCCGACGCCGGCTGGATCGGCCCCGTCGGGCCAGGACCGAGCTACCTTGACGAGGGGTCCGGGGGGCCGGAGAGCGATTTCACCAACCGCAACACCACCTTCATGACCTGGAACATGCTGCATCTGGCGCGGATGCTCAAGGACGCTGGCGGCATTCCCGCCTACGGAAACCTGCCCGACGCCTGGAAAGCCGGCACCCGCTTCGACTTCGAAAATCCGGAATACCGCTAGGGCCGGCTTGCCCCACAGTGGGGCCGGAATACGCACAGAGCTAAGGACGTTCCTTTCAATATGACTATCAAAAGCCCCCTGTTGTCGCGCCCGGCCGCGGTTGAGGCCGGCGGCGCCGACGCCGGCGTCGCCGCCCACTACGGCGAGCCGCTCCGGGAGCAGCGGGCGCTGGCCGCCGGCACCGCCGTCGTCGATCTCTCACACCGCGGTGTGGTCACGGTCAGCGGCCCGGACCGCCTGAGCTGGCTCAACACCCTGTCCTCCCAGCAGCTCACTTCCCTGGCCCCGGGCCAGTCCACCGAACTGCTGTTGCTGAGCGTGCAGGGCCGGATCGAATTCGACGCCCGGGTGGTGGACGACGGCGCGACCACCTGGCTGATTGTCGAGGCGGCCGAGGCGGCCCCGCTCGCCGAATGGCTGAACAAGATGAAGTTCATGCTCCGGGTCGAGATCGCGGACGTCTCCGCGGACTGGGCCGTACTCGGCTCCACCCGCCGCATCCCGGAATGGGCGGCGCTGCAGGCCTGGGAAGACCCGTGGCCGCACGTCGGTGCCGGCGGCTACTCCTACGCGGTGGTGGGCGAGGACGCCCATCCAGGACTGGAACGGCCGTGGTTTGAGTACCTGGTCCCCGCGGACGAGCTGGTCGCGACCGTGGGTGACCGTGCTCTCGCCGGCACCATGGCGTCCGAGGCGCTGCGGATTGCGGCGTGGCGGCCCCGGTGGGGCGCGGAAACGGACGACAAGACCATCCCGCATGAGCTCGATCTCCTGCGCACTGCCGTGCACCTGGCCAAGGGCTGCTACAAGGGCCAGGAGACGATCGCGCGCGTCCACAACCTGGGCCACCCGCCGCGCCGCCTCGTGTTCCTCCAGCTCGACGGTTCCCAGCACACCCTGCCCGCGGCCGGCAGCGAGGTGCGTGCGGGCGAGCGCAAGGTGGGCGCCGTGACCTCCGTGGCGCAGCACTACGAGATGGGCCCAGTGGCCCTGGCCGTGATCAAACGCTCTGTCGCCCCGGACGAGGTCCTCACCGTCGTCGACGGGGACGAGCCCTACTCCGCGGCCCAGGAAGTCATTGTGGCCCCCGACGCCGGCCAGGTGGTGGGACGCCAGACCGGCTTCCTGCGGGGCACCCGATGAGCGGCGGAGGCGCCGCGCCCGACGACGAGACACTCGCGCTGGCCCACGCGCTCTTCGACGCGGCCCGCGAGGGCAACTCCGCGCTGCTGGGCAGCTACCTGGCCGCCGGCGCCCCGGCCACGCTGACCACCTCCTCCGGCGACTCGCTGGTGATGCTGGCGGCCTACCACGGCCACGCCGGCACGGTCCGGCTGATCCTGGACCACGGCGGCGACGCCAACACGCCGAACGACCGCGGCCAGACCCCGCTGGCCGGTGCTGTCTTCAAGGGCTACACAGACGTGGCCCGGGAACTGCTGGAGGCCGGGGCCGACCCTGACGCCGGCACCCCCACCGCGCGGGCCGCCGCGCAGATGTTCGCCCGGACGGACATCCTGGCCCTCCTCGGCTGACCAAACCCGGCCCAGGGCTCTGCCCGCCTGGGGCCGGGAGGATTGCCGCCAAATACTCCACGTGGAATAATCTTCAGTGGAGTAACCGCCGTTTAGTCCGAAGAGGACACTCTTAGACCGAAAAGGACTGCACCATGGCCCGGGCAACCGCCTTGACACCCCTGGGTGTCGCCGCACTTTCCCTGCTCGTGGAAGAACCGATGCATCCCTACGAGATGTACCAGCTCCTGATCGCACGGCACGAGGACCGGCTGGTCAAGGTCCGGCCGGGAACGCTCTATCACGCCGTCGGGCGGCTCGAAGAACAGGGGCTGGTCGCAGCGACGGGAACGGACCGGGGAGGCAACCGTCCGGAGCGCACCACGTACACCATCTCGGCTGCCGGCCGCGAAGCGTTCACGAAGTGGCTGCAGGACATGCTCGCCGCCCCGGTCAACGAATACCCGGCCTTCCCGCTGGCCATCTCCGAGGCATACAACCTGCCCGCCGGCGTCGTCGTCGAACTCCTCGACCGGCGCCTTAAGGCGTTGCAGGAGCAACTCGATTTTCTGGTCTCCGGCGAGGAACTGCTCGCGAAGAAGGGCGTGGAGCGCAAGTACTGGATCGACGTCCAGTTCCAGCAGAGCACGCTGCGCGCCGAAATCGCCTGGATCCACAGCCTTCAGGACCAGCTCCGCTCCGGCGAACTGCCGTGGTGACCCCCGCGCAGGACCCCGGTCGGGACCCGGCCGCCCTCACACACAAACCCATCCACCGTTTCACACCAGCCCCTAAGGAACCGCATGGAAAACGTAGCCCGGCCATGGCCGGCACTCTGGTCCCTGGTGATCGGCTTCTTCATGATCCTGATCGACACCACCATCGTCTCGGTGGCCAACCCCAGCATCATGGAGGGCCTCAACACTGACATCAACTCGGTGATCTGGGTGACCAGCGCCTACCTGCTCGCCTATGCCGTGCCGCTGCTCATCACAGGCCGGCTGGGGGACCGTTTCGGACCAAAGAAGCTCTACCTCTCCGGGCTCGTCGTCTTCACCATGGCATCGCTGTGGTGCGGCCTCTCCGGCAGCGTCGAAATCCTCATCGCGGCCCGTGTGGTCCAGGGCCTCGGCGCCGCCATGATGACGCCGCAGACCATGGCCGTCATTACCCGGATCTTCCCCCCGGACCGCCGCGGCGCGGCCATGGGCATCTGGGGTGCCACGGCGGGCGTCGCCACGCTGGTTGGCCCGATCCTCGGCGGCGTGCTGGTGGACGGCCTCGGCTGGGAATGGATCTTCTTCATCAACGTTCCCGTCGGGATTGTCGGCTTCATCCTCGCCCAGCGTTTCGTCCCTTCGCTGACCACGCACCCGCACAAGTTCGATATTCCCGGTGTGCTGCTCAGCGCCCTCGGCCTGTTCCTCCTGGTCTTCGGCATCCAGGAGGGCGAGACGTACGACTGGGGCACCATCGCCGGCCCCATCACCGTCTGGGGCCTGATCATCAGCGGCATCGCCGTGCTGGTGGTCTTTGTCCTGTGGCAGCGGTTCAACACGGGTGAACCGCTGCTGCCCCTGTCCCTTTTCAAGGACCGGAACTTCTCGCTCGCAAACATTGCGATCACCACGGTGGGCTTCACCGTCACCGCGTTCAGCCTGCCGCTGATCTTCTACTACCAGATCGTCCGCGGCCTGACGCCCACCCAGTCGGCGCTCATGATGGTGCCGATGGCGCTGATCTCGGGCGGCCTCGCCCCCGTCGTCGGCCGGATCATCGACAGGGTGAACCCGAAATTCATCACCGCGGTCGGCCTGGTCCTGATGTCGGTGGCGCTGTTCTGGAACGCCCTGCTCATGCACCCGGATACCGCCATCTGGCTGTTCCTGCTGCCGAGCGCAGTGCTGGGCTTCGCCAATGCGGGCATTTGGGCGCCGCTGAGCTCCACGGTCACGCGGAACCTGCCGCCGCGGCAGGCCGGCGCCGGCTCGGGCGTCTACAACACGACCCGCCAGATCGGCGCCGTGCTCGGCAGCGCCGCCATCGCCGTCCTCATCCAGGCGCGGTTGGCGGCCGAGCTCCCCGCCCGGCCCGGAGCAGGCGCAGACGCCAGCCCGATGGGCTTCGGCGGCGCCCTGCCCGCGGAGCTCCAGGAGGGGTTCTCGACGGCGATGGGCCAATCCATCCTGCTGCCGGCGGCGGTCATCCTGCTCGGCGCAGCCGTGGCGCTCTTCTTCGCCAAGCCCAAACCGGTCCAGGGTTGGGGCGAACCCGGCTCTGCCGCGGCTGCGGGAACGGCCACGGCAGACACGGGCACGGCAGACGCGGGCACAGCAGACGCGGACACGGTAGGCGCGGACAAGGCCGCCGCCGAACGCGGCTAGCCTGGCGGCATCCGGATCAGCCCAGCAGCACGCTGGTCTGGATGCCGCCCGCGGAGAATCCCAGGCTCCGGGCCAGCGCCAGCGACCCCTTGTTGCTGACTTCTGAACGCCACTGCAGCGTCAGGCCGGCGGCGAGGGCCTCGTGGGCGGCTATCGAGGCGGCCAGCTTGCCCAGGCCATGGCGCCGCCATTCGGGCGCGACCAGCACGCCCATATGGGCCAGGAGCCCTTCCCATTCGGCATACGCCCCGCAGGCCACCGGTGTCCGGCGCCCGTCTTCCAGATGCAGGACGGTGAAGCGGTGTTCAAGGTCGGCGAGGCCCACCTCGTTGACGTCGTCGGGCGGGCAGAACGTCTCCAGTTCGATCGCTTCCGGGTTCCCGTGCGAGACCGTCAGTTCCCCGGAGGGCTGCTGCAGGGGGAGGTCGTCGGCGAAGAAGAGTGCGGCGGCGCCGAGCCCGTGGCCCCCGTGCCCGCGGGTGATGGTCAGCAGGGTGACGTGCTGGGCCAGTTCCTCGTCGGAGAGACCGTCGGCGGCGTCCAGCGCCCATTGCGGGCCCACCAGGGCGGAGTTGCCGAACAGGCGGACGAACTGCAGGGACCGGGCTGCGTCGTCCGCCCGGGTGAGCCGCACGCCGGCGGCGGCCGCGAAGGCGCCGTCGTCGAACCCCAAGCGGCGCGCCCATGCGAGCTGGACAATTTCGGCGGAACCGGGCTCAAGAGTCATGAATCAACCCTACCCACCGCGGCCGGGCTTCCGGCCGCACGGGCCGGCCGTCCGCACTCCTGCCTGCGGGGCCGGGCCTGATCCGGCCTCCCCCCGCCGGCGGGCCAGCCTAGCCAAAGAGGACGGCGGCCTCGTCGTAACGGCTCTGCGGAACGGACTTGAGGTTGCCGAGAGCGGCGTCGAAACCGACGTGCACAATATCCGTGCCGTGCAGCGAGACCATGGTGCCCCAGCGCTTCTCCACCACCGAGTCGATGGCGGCCATGCCCAGGCGGGTGGCCAGGACGCGGTCGAACGCCGTCGGGACGCCACCGCGCTGGATGTGGCCAAGGACCGTCGCGCGGGTCTCGATGCCGGTGCGTGCCTCGAGCTCGGGCGCCAGCATTTCGGCGATGCCGCCGAGGCGGGGGCGGCCAAAGGTGTCGAGGCCGCGCTCCGAGTGCGGGGATTCCTGGCCCTCGGGCACGAACCCCTCGGCGACGACGAGCAGCGGGGCACGGCCACGGTCGTGGGCGGAGACGACCCACTCGGCGATCTGTTCCATGGAGGCCTTCTGCTCCGGGATCAGGATGGCGTGGGCGCCCGAGGCCATGCCGGCGTGCAGGGCGATCCAGCCCACATGCCGTCCCATGACTTCGGCAATCATGCAGCGGTGGTGGGACTCTCCGGTGGTGCGCAACCGGTCGATTGCCTCGGTGGCGATTTCCACGGCCGTGTCGAAGCCGAAGGTGTAGTCCGTGGCGTCGAGATCGTTGTCCACCGTCTTGGGCACGCCCACGATCTTGAGACCGGCGTCCGTGAGCCGCTTCGCGGCGGCCAGGGTGCCCTCGCCGCCGATGGCGATGATGGCGTCGATCCCGAGCCGGTCCATGTTGGCTTTGATGACCTCGGGGCCGCCGCCGTTCTCAAACGGGTTGGTGCGGGACGTGCCGAGGATGGTGCCGCCCTGCTTGGCGATGCCGCGGACCATGGTGCGGGGAATCTCCACGATGTCGCCCTCGACGACGCCGCGCCAGCCATCCTTGAATCCTACGAACTGCTGGCCGTGGACTGCGATTCCTTTGAGGACGGCGCCACGGATGACGGCGTTCAGGCCGGGGCAGTCTCCGCCGCTGGTGAGGATTCCAATTTTCATGTCTTGGCTCAAATCCTGGTTTGAAGGGGTACAGGCAGAGCGCCACGCTGAGCTCACCCTAGAGTCTAGTGGCGGGTGTGGGGCAGGACACAAACGGTTACAAAAGGTGCCCCCGCCGTGGAGGCGGGGGCACCTTTTCGTGGTGCGGCGGAGCTGCCGGGCGCCGGTAGCCGCCAGGCCGGGACGGCCACAGACGGTCGGCCTGTGACGGATGTCAGGGCCGGGAGGAACGCTTCGAGAGGAAGCTTTCGAGGACGATTGCGTTGCGCTGGTCCGGGAGGAGCAGCCAGGCCGCGACGTAGAACACGAACGCCGGCCCGGGGAGCAGGCTCAGGAGCAGGTAGGCGATCCGGACATAGGCCACATCAACGTTCAGTTTGGCGGCAATCCCGCCGCAGACGCCGCCAACCCAGCGCTGCGGACCACGTTTCAGGCCGAGGCCCCGGATGGTGTCGAAGAATTTATCCATGGGTCAAGACTTCCCTGTAGTCGACTTATTGTCACGCCTGCGTGCCGAGACCAGGCCGCCCACGACCAGGGCGGCCCCGGCCCCGATCATCAGGCCGATCAGCACATAGGTGCCGTTCAGGGCCACGAGGCCGAGCCCGGAAATGATGATCAGCGCGGCCAGTGCCACCACTGTCAGTCCCCAGACCACTGTGCCCACCCGGGCGGGGGACGCGGCTTCCGGGTCCTGCCCGGCGTCGGCCGGCCGCGAGTCGTCATAGATGCTCATGTCAGTTGCCTTCCTTGATGGTCACGTTGCTGACGGTGCCGGAGATCTCCAGGACCAGCCGGGCGCCCGGCTTCGAGGCGTTGTAGTCGCTTTGCTGCTTCGTGATGCCGCCGCGGTCCTGGTTGCCGTCGTGGAGGTTGCCCATGGTCATGTCCGCCTGGACGTGCACCGGGACAGTGGTGGGGATGACGACGGTGAGGTTGCTGGCCGTCGCGTCGATCGGAACTACGACGTCGGAGCCCAGGGGCGGATTCAGCGCCAACTTGGTCAGGTCGGCGGTTCCGGTGCCTCCGGTGATCTCGAAGCCGCCTTGTGCCTGTTCAATGCTCGAGGGCGTCCAATCGGCGTTCTGGAAGCGGAACCTGTCCCCGTGAGGGACCACGCTGAAGATCGCGCCGATCAGCAGGGCCACGACCGCGAAGAAGCCCAGGATCCCGGAGGTCCGCCCCCGCAGCCCCGCGACGAGGATCCCGAGACCCAGGATGGCCGCGCCGAAGGCCCAGACCAGCGCATTGCCGGCATCGCCGAGATCGATCACGTTGGCGGCGTCGAGGGCCTTGATGCCGCCGCCCACCAGGAGGGCGGAGCCGACGGTGATGGCGACCGCCGGAGTGCCCGGGCCAAGGTTGCGTGCGGCCGGAGGGGGCGGTGTGGCGCCGGGCCCCGGGCCATAGCCGCCCGGGGGAACGGGGCCGGGCGGGAAGGGGCCGGACGCTAGGGGTCCCGACGGCGGATTCGGACCCCAGTCCGGGCCGGCGCCGGTGGCTCGAGAGCTGTCAGCGGGGTGGCCATATGCCTGGCCGCCGCCCTGCGGGAAGCTGCCTGCGGATTGCGGCCCGGCGTCAGTGCGGGGGTTGACCACGAAAGCCGCGCCGCCGGCCGGGCTGCCGGAGTCGTATCGCGATGACATGGGAGTGGCTCCGTTCCGGATCTTGTTGCGTTGGGTCAGGTAGTAGACGAGGTAGATGGCGCCGCCCACCCAGAAGACGGTCCAGACGAAGGCGCCGAAGCCGAAGCGGTCCCAGCCCCAGACCCCGGTGCCCAGGCTGGGGAAACCGATGACCGAGGTGATGAGGGCGCCGGTCATGCCGGCGGTCCACCGGCCTGCGGCGGCCTCCTGGACGTGAATGCGGCCGTCAGGCTCAGGCAGCAACGCCCAGGCCAGGCCGTAGGCGAGCACGCCAACTCCGGCGAAGACGGTCAGGACAATCAGGACACCGCGGATAATCAGCGGGTCGACGCCGAGCCGGTGGGCTATGCCACTGGCCACGCCGCCGATCCAGCGGTCGCGTCCGCGGTAGATGCCCTGGCTGCGGATCCAGTCGAAGAAATTCTGGGTTTGCCGGCCGGGCAACGGTCCATTCGGGTCCCCGGGCGGGTATAGCGGCGGCGGCTCCGGCGGCGCGCCGCCCGGCCCGGCGAAGGCCGGAGCGGGCTGGCCCGTGCCTGGAAGCTCTGGGTCCGGAAGTTCCGTGGCGGGACGTTCCGGGTTTGGAAGTTCCGGGTTTGGACGTTCCGGGTTTGGAAGTTCCGGGTTTGGAAGTTCCGGGTGGGATCGATCCGTGGCCGGCCGGTCTGCGGAGGCTGTGCCTTCATCGGGGTGCGGAGTGTGCGGGTTCATACTTCGATCCTTCCCGTTCCCGGTGCCGGGCTCTACTGGGGAACACCCTGAACGGTCCCTGAGCGGCCCCCGGGTTGGGCCCTCAAACGCGTCCGGGGAACCCCGATCCGTGCTTGGATTGATCCATGACAACCGCGCCCGCCCGCCCGCCGCTGGTCCGCAGCAGCGATCGCGTGATTGCCGGCGTGTGCGCGGGCCTCGCCAACCACCTGGGCTGGCCGGTGCGGATGGTCAGGATCGGCATGGTGGTGGCTGCGCTCGCTGGCGGGGCCGGTGTGGCCTTCTACGCCTGGCTCTGGATCATGGTCCCCACGGCGGATGAAAGCGCCCGGCGCAACGCCCGCCGCCCTGCGTCGCCCATCGCTCCGGCAGTGAGCTTCCCGGAGACCCCCGACGTCGCAAAGAGGCCCGGCGCGCCCGACGCGCCGGGTGCCCCTGATCCCCGTGGCACGCCCGCGACAGGGCCGACGGGGCCCTGGCGGACCAAATTCTCCGGCATGCCGTTCGGCAAGGAGATCCTGCTGGGCGCAGGCCTGCTGCTGGCCGCCGGGATCCTGATCGCACGCCTCCTGGGTGTTGACGTGCCGCTGGGCACCCTGATCCCGGTCGCGGCCATCCTGGGCGGAGCCGCGATCGCCTGGATGCAACTGGACGAGACCCGCCGGGCAGGGCTCGTGGACAAGACCAAGGCGGACCAGGCCGGCGGCTGGGCCCGCCTCGCGGCCGGGCTCGCCCTCGTCGTGGCCGGAGTGCTGGTTATGGTTTCCGGCTCGGGGTCCTGGGAGCAGACCTGGCTCGCCCTCCTTGCCTCGGTGGCCGTGCTGGGCGGCGTGGCCCTGGTGCTGCTGCCATGGGGGCTGAAGTTCTGGCGCGACCTGGAAACCGAGCGCGCGGGGCGGGTCCGCGCCACCGAGCGTGCCGAGATCGCCGCCCACCTCCATGACTCCGTGCTGCAGACCCTCGCCCTGATCCAGCGCCGTGCCGGGAACGAGCACGATGTCATCAGGCTGGCCCGCGCGCAGGAGCGCGAACTGCGGGGCTGGCTGTATCGGGACGCCGACAGGGAATCCGGCCAGCTGTCCGACAGCATCAAGGCCGCCGCCGCAGAGGTTGAAGACGCCCTGGGACACGCGGTTGAGGTGGTCAGCGTGGGGGACTGCGTCATGACCCAGCGCCACGAGGCCCTCGTCCAGGCATCCCGCGAGGCCATGCTGAACGCCGCCCGGCACGGCGGCGGCGCTGTGTCCGTGTACCTGGAAGTCACCGACGCCGCCGCGGAAGTTTTCGTCAAGGACCGGGGCCCGGGCTTCGACCCTGATTCCGTTCCCCCGGACCGGCTCGGCGTCCGGGAATCGATCATCGGCCGGATGAACCGCCACGGCGGCACCGCCGCCATCATCAGCAGCCCGGACGGTACCGAGGTGCGGCTCCGGCTGCCCATCACCGCCGCCGCACCTGCCGCTGCCAACAACGCCAACGGAGAGGCCAAACCGTGACCAGCCCCGCATCAGGAAACCCTGCGCCAGGAAGCCATACGCTGGGAAAGCCTGCACCGGTCCGGGTGGTGATCGTGGACGACCACGCCATCTTCCGCTCCGGGTTGAAAGCGGACCTGGACCCGGACATCGTCGTCGCGGGGGAGGCCGGAACCGTGGAGGAGGCAATCGCCGTCATCGCAGTCCAGCGCCCCGACGTCGTGCTGCTTGACGTCCACCTTCCCGGCGGCCGGGGTGGCGGGGGACGCGAGGTCCTGGCCGGCTCGGCGCCGCTGCTGGGCGCCACGCGGTTCCTGGCCCTAAGCGTCTCCGATGCGGCGGAAGATGTGGTGTCCGTGATCCGGGCCGGCGCACGCGGCTATGTCACAAAGACAATTTCCGGCGCGGAGATCAGCGGCGCCGTCCGCCGCGTGGCCGGCGGCGACGCCGTCTTCTCACCCCGGCTCGCGGGCTTCGTCCTGGACGCGTTCGGCACGGCCCCCGCGGACATAGCCGACGACGAGCTGGACAAGCTCTCGGCACGGGAGCTCGAAGTGATGCGCCTTATCGCCCGCGGCTACAGCTACAAGGAGGTGGCCAAGGAACTGTTCATCTCGATCAAGACCGTTGAAACCCACGTCTCGGCAGTGCTCCGCAAGCTGCAGCTCTCCAGCCGCCACGAGCTGACCCGCTGGGCCGCCGAGCGCCGCCTGCTTTAACCCAAGGATGCGCTATCACGTAGGGTCCTTATGCCGCGGCGATAAGGAACCTACGTGATAGCGCATCCGGGGTCTGGGGTGGGCTACTTGGCCTTGCCGAGGAAGTCCTGCAGGCGGCCGACGCCCGTGGCCAGGTCGTCGTCGCCGAGCGCGTAGGACAGGCGCAGGTAGCCGGACGGGCCGAACGCCTCGCCGGGAACCACGGCCACTTCCACCTCGTCCAGGATCAGCGCCGCGAGTTCGGCAGAGGTGGCCGGCCGCACCGGACCGTTCGCGGACGGGAACTCCTTCCCCAGCAGCGCGCGGACGTCCGCGTACACGTAGAAGGCGCCCTTCGGCGTCGGGCAGTCAACGCCGTCAATTGCGTTCAGGCCCGCGACGATCGCCTTGCGGCGGCGGTCAAAGGCCACCTTCATCTCATCGACGGCGGTCAGCGGCCCGGACACTGCCGCGAGGGCGGCGACCTGGGGGATGTTGGAGACGTTCGACGTCGCATGCGACTGCAGGTTGGTGGCGGCCTTGATGACATCCGCGGGCCCGATCATCCAGCCCACACGCCAGCCGGTCATGGCATAGGTCTTGGCAACGCCGTTGAGGATGACCACCTTGTCGCCCAGCTCGGGAACTGCGGTGGCGATCGAGGTGAACGGCACACCGTCGTAGGTCAAGTGCTCGTAGATCTCGTCAGTGACAACCCAGAGGCCCTTGGACGCTGCCCACTGGCCGATCTCCCTGACCTGCTCCGGCGAGTACACGGCGCCGGTGGGGTTGGACGGGGAAACGAAGAGCAGGATCTTGGTGCGCTCGGTCAGGGCCGCTTCCAGCTGGTCCACGGTGACCAGGTAGCCCTGCTCCGGGCCCGCGAAGACCTCCACCGGCACGCCGCCGGCCAGCCGGATGGCCTCCGGGTAGGTGGTCCAAAACGGGGTGGGAACAATGACCTCGTCGCCCGGATCCAGCAGGGTGGCGAAGGTGTTGTAGACGGCCTGCTTGCCGCCGTTAGTCACCAGCACCTGGGACGCCGCCGCCTGGTACCCGGAATCCCGGAAGGTCTTGTCCGCGATGGCCTGCTTCAGCTCGGGAAGCCCGCCGGCGGGGGAGTAGCGGTGGTACTTCGGCTGGCTGGCGGCCTCGATGGCGGCCTGCACAATATAGCCGGGGGTCGGGAAATCGGGTTCCCCGGCACCGAAGCCGATGACCGGCCGGCCGGCTGCCTTCAGCGCCTTCGCCTTGGCATCGACGGCCAGAGTGGCGGATTCGGCTATGGCGGAAATGCGCTGGGAAATGCGGGCAGCAGACATGGGCGGGTCCGTTCTTCGCTGGCAGCTGGAAGGCTGGATATGGGATTCGACGAAATCTACTCTATGCTGTTCAGCGGATCCCCCGGGGTGCCTGAACCCGAATATGACTGGCGGCTGTCAGTTGGTTTTCGCAGGCACGCAGGGGTCCCAAAGAGGGCCGGTTCGACGTAGGCGCAGTTGTTGCGTAGACTGGTTCTCCGGTGTTGAAAACACGATGATGGCCTGCGCCTCAGGGAAGCCTGTGGGACGCGTCGGCCGGAGCGAATTTTCTCCCCGAAGGGTAGTGGCGCAATTGGTAGCGCAGCGGTCTCCAAAACCGCAGGTTGCAGGTTCGAGTCCTGTCTGCCCTGCGCATGCTGTTCCGGATCATCCGGAACCAGCGCAGCAACCATGGTTCAGTTCAGAGCCGGGTATCCGATCATTGCGAGGATGAGTGAGGACCAGGTGACCGAAACAGCTGCCAGCAGCTCCAAAGGCCGCCCCGCCAAGAATGCCGCCAAGCCCGGCTTCTTCGCTCGTATCGCGATCTTCATCCGCCAGGTCATTGGCGAACTGAAGAAGGTCGTCGCACCGACCCGCAAAGAACTGATCAACTACACACTCGTGGTACTGGTGTTCGTGACCATCATGATGGTGATCGTCACCTTGCTGGACCTGGCCTTTGGGACCGCGGTCAGCTGGGTCTTCGGCGGCAGCGCCCCCACGGACAGCTAAGGCGACCGGTCCGCAGACTGCGTGGATTCCCCGGGAAACCGGAGATTCCGCGGGGTGTGCGGAATTGAGTCATTTAAATAGGCATGTTAGGCAATGAGGAAGCAGGAGACCAAGTGTCTGAGCAGGAGCTCGAGGTAACTGAGACTGAGCTGGATAAGAGCCAGGACGCCGCGGTGGAAGCCGCGGAAGAATCCGAGGCTGTGTCTGCTGCGCCCGAATCCGACGTCACTGACGAGGCCGTAGCCACGGAAGAAGCGGCAGACGACGCAGAAGCAGGCGACGCTGACGACACCGACGCTGATGAGGCTGACGCTGACGACGCCGACGTGCTGGCAGCGGCGGCCGCCAAGGCCGACGTCGACCCCGCCGACGAGTTCAAGGCCAAGCTGCGCCGCCAGGAGGGTGACTGGTACGTCATCCACTCCTACGCAGGCTACGAGAACCGCGTCAAGGCCAACCTTGAGACCCGCATCCAGACCCTGGACATGGAAGATTACATCTTCGAAATCCAGGTTCCGATGGAGGAAGTCGTTGAGATCAAGAACGCTCAGCGCAAGGTCATCAACCGCGTCCGCATCCCCGGCTACGTCCTGGTCCGCATGGACCTGACGGACGCTTCCTGGGGTGCCGTCCGCCACACACCCGGTGTCACCGGCTTCGTGGGCAACGCCCACAACCCGGTCCCGCTGCGCCTCGATGAGGTCTTCTCCATGCTCGCGCCGGTCTTCGAAGAAGAGCAGGCCGAGAAGGGCAAGCCGGTCAAGCACGCCGCCGCCCAGGTCGACGTCGACTTCGAGGTTGGAGAGTCGGTCATCGTCAAGGAAGGCCCGTTCGAGACCCTCCCCGCCACGATCTCCGAGATCAAGATCGATTCCCAGACCCTCGTGGTGCTGGTGTCCATCTTCGAACGCGAGACTCCGGTCACCCTGGCGTTCAACCAGGTCAGCAAGATCTAGCTGAACCGTAAGATCCAGCTGGACTACAAGAATTCGCCCCGGGCTGCCCGCTTAGCAGCCACGGGGCGGCCGGCCGCCTCGCCATGGCGGCCACCAACCTGAGGCACGCTCCTGTGCCCCAGGACGTATTTGAGAGAAGGACCTACATTGGCTCCCAAGAAGAAGGTCACCGGCCTCATCAAGCTGCAGATCCAGGCAGGTGCCGCTAACCCGGCCCCGCCGATCGGTCCTGCGCTTGGCCAGCACGGTGTCAACATCATGGAATTCTGCAAGGCGTACAACGCTGCGACGGAAGCCCAGCGCGGCAACGTTATCCCCGTGGAGATCACGGTCTACGAAGACCGTTCCTTCACGTTCATCACCAAGACCCCGCCGGCTGCAGAGCTCATCAAGAAGGCTGCAGGCGTCGCCAAGGGTTCGGCTACCCCGCACACCGTCAAGGTTGCCAAGCTGACCCAGGCCCAGGTCAACGAGATCGCCACCACCAAGATGGAAGACCTCAACGCCACCAGCCTCGAAGGCGCAGCGAAGATCATCGCCGGCACCGCCCGCTCCATGGGTATCACCGTCGAGGGTTAATTCCCCACCGCTGATGCGCCGGGATCGGGAAACCGGTCACGACGCCGTCAGCACCGCCGGCCAGCCGGCACCACCTAAACAATGAAAAGCGGAATTCCGGAACGGATACAAGCCGGAATGCCGCCTGTGGCAGGGCCCAGCGCGGTCCGCAGACCACAACTGCACAAGGAGAAATAAGCAGCATGGCAAAGCGCAGCAAAGCATATGAGGCAGCCGCGGCCAAGATCGACGCGGAGAAGTTCTACGCGCCGTTCGAGGCAGTGACGCTCGCCAAGGACACCAACCCGTCCAAGTTCGACGCCACCGTTGAGGTCGCTTTCCGCCTCGGCGTTGACCCGCGTAAGGCCGACCAGATGGTCCGCGGCACCGTCAACCTGCCGCACGGCACCGGTAAGGTCGCCCGCGTCCTCGTCTTCGCAACGGGCGACAAAGCTGAGGCTGCAATCGCAGCCGGCGCGGACTTCGTTGGTTCCGATGACCTGATCGAAAAGATCGCCGGCGGCTGGACCGACTTCGACGCCGCCGTCGCCACCCCTGACCTCATGGGCAAGGTTGGCCGCCTCGGTAAGGTCCTGGGTCCGCGTAACCTGATGCCGAACCCGAAGACGGGCACCGTGACCGCTGACGTCGCCAAGGCCGTCAACGACATCAAGGGCGGCAAGATCGACTTCCGCGTCGACAAGCACTCGAACCTGCACTTCATCATCGGCAAGGTTTCGTTCGACGCCATCAAGCTGGCCGAGAACTACGCAGCCGCACTGGAAGAGGTTCTTCGCCTCAAGCCGTCCGCTTCCAAGGGCCGCTACATCCAGAAGGCCACCGTGGCCACCACGTTCGGCCCGGGCATCTCGGTTGACCCCAACGTCACCAAGGTCCTGACCGAGGTCTAGTCCTCACCGGATCCTCGGAACCGTCAGCCACGCTGGCGTCGCCGGTTCCAGCAAAAGGCCGTCCCGCAACTGCGGGGCGGCCTTTCGCCGTCCTGCCCCGGGGACCCCAGTGCCCCGGGAACCCCGGGCGTCCGGGACCCTTGGAGCCGCCGGACTTGCCGGTTAGGCTGTCCCGGTGACTACGCCGTCGTACCTCATCGAGGAACTCTCCCTGCCCGCCAGCCTTGATCCCGCTGACCCCGACGCCGCTGATACAGCGGAGTTCCTCGAATTCATGGACCTCTGCGATGAGCTCATCCTGCAGAGCTGGGGCAACCTGGACCGGGCAACGTCCGCGGCGGCCCGCCTGCAGTACTGGCGGGACACGGCGTACTCCCGGCTGCGGCTCTTCTTCGTCCGCGTCGACGGACGCATGGCGGCCAACTCCTGGGTCCGTTGCGAACTGCAGGAGAACCTGGGCAGTGCGCTGCTGCACGTGAGCGTCCTGGATGCTTTCGCCGGGCGGGGGATCGGCCGGGCACTGCTGGAGCACGCCGAGGCGCTGGCCGCCGCCGACGGGCGGACAATCCTGCAGACCTTCACGGAGCACCCGGCCGATTTCGACGTCGATGGCCCCAACCTCATTAGGCCCGCCACTGGGACCGGGGCGCTGCCCGCCAGCGCGCCGGGAGTCCGTTTCGCCGGAAAAGCCGGCTACCGCCTGGAACAGGTCGAACGGTTTAGTGCGCTCGACGTCCCGCCCGCTGCGGACCTCGACGCCCTGGAACGGGACGCCCTGGCCCGCTCGGCGGACTACGAACTGCTGCACTGGACCGATTCCTGCCCGGAAAAGCATGCCACCCAGCTCGCGGTGCTGATGTCCCGGATGAGCACCGACGCCCCCTCCGGAGCGCTGAGCTACGACCCGGAAATCTGGGACGTCGCCCGGGTCCGCCACGTCGAGGACACCTGGCGGCGGGCCGGCCAGTCCTCCCTCGTGGTGGCGGCACGGCACCGGTCCAGCGGTGAACTGGCCGCCTATACCGTCCTGCAGACAACAGCCGACAAGCCATGGCTGGCCAACCAGGACGACACCCTGGTCGCGGTGGGCCACCGCGGCCACCGGCTTGGCATGCTCATCAAGATCCGCAACCTGCGCCTGCTGCGGGAGGCGTACCCCGCAGTCCGGCGCGTCCTGACCTATAACGCGGCCGAAAACGATCACATGCTCGGCATTAACATCGCACTGGGCTTCAAGCCGGCGGGCTACGACGGCGAGTGGCAGCGGACCGCTGCCGCCGCGGGCGCAGCCGACGGCAATGAGATCCGGAACTGACCGGGCGCCGAACGGGGCAGAAACTGCCGGGCACCGACTGGAGCGGAACCTGCCCGGCGTCACCAATGGAACAGCGGCCCAAACCGGCATATGCTGGCGGTTGAAAGCCCGGCTTGAGCCGGGCCGTACCGATGGTGGGTGGCACAACGGCTGGGAAGATGCCCTCTATGGCAAACGATGTACGGATTGAGCAGCTGTGGATCCCCGATTCCCTCGACGCGCCCGATGCCGCCGACTTTCTCGCCGCCATCGAGGTGGGGCGCAGGGTCCGGATGCAGACCTGGGGCACCGACGACCTCGCCTACGCGCCGCAGGAAAAGCTTCTTGAGATGGCGGACCCCTACGAACGCCAGGTGATCCTCGTCGCCAAGATCGACGGCGTGATTGTCGGGACGGCGGACATCGCCCTGCCGCTCGTGGACAACCTCGATCTCGCCGAATTTACGCTCGACATCCTGCCCGAATTCCGGCGCCAGGGCGTGGGGAGGCAGCTGCTGGAGGCCGCCGAACATTTCGCCCGGGACGAGGGCCGCCACACGATCCTGATCGACACCAACCACCCGGGATCAACCCTGACGGACCCTGAGGCCGAACAGCTCGTGCCCGGCAGCGGTGTCGGGTTCGTCCCGTTGGGCAGCCGTGACGTGGAATTTGCCCGCCACACCGGCTACACCCTGCAGCACATCGAACAGTTCAGCTCCTGCGCGTTGCCGCTGGACACCAAACTCGTCGCCGACCTTGAGGCCGAGGCCGAGGAGGCCAATGCCGGCCGCTACCGTCTGCACCACTGGACGGACCGGTGTCCTGACCAGTGGCTCGAGGCCGTCGCCGCCCTGGAAAACCAGGCAGGTGAGGACGAAGTGCCGGGGCCGGATGCCCAGGAAATGGTGTTCGACGGCGGCATCCTCCGGGAAGCGGAGGAAGTCACCATTGCCCAGGGCCGCCGGACGGTGGTCACCGCCGTCGAGCACATCGCCAGCGGGACGCTCGTGGGCCTGACCACCATCAGTGTCCTGGCCCTGCGCCCGGACGTCGTCTTCCAGGACGACACCGTGGTGCTGCAGGAACACCGCGGCAACAAGCTCGGGCTGCTGATCAAGGTCGCCAACATGGAACGGCTCAGCGAACAGTTTCCGGACGCCCGTGTCCTGTACACGTGGAACGCCCCGGAGAACCGCTACCTCCTGAAGGTCAACCAGCAGCTCGGCTTCACGACGGCGGGCGTGACCGGTCTCTGGCAAAAGGAACTCCCCAACTTCGGACCAGCAGTCAGCTGAGGCTCCGGGCCGAAGTCCACCGCGACCCCACCGCGACCCCTGTCCGCCGAGCCCGATTTGGAACACGCGCGCCGCGTCCCGTAAGCTTGGAGGACCAAAGACCGTCGGTTGTTGGAAATCCACTCTCCCAAGCAAGACTCACTTCTGCAGTCGCGCCGGGAGAGCGCAGTGGATTTCCGGACGAAGGACCCTGAACATAGGGCGGCCAGCGCAGGTGAACGAAGCAAAGCTCCGCGGTCATGGACCGCGTCGAGACAAGCCCCGTGCATCTGCGCGGGGCGTTTTTTAGTTTTAGCTCTTTTGAGCGGGGACCCGGACATACCGGCACTATCCCCGGAAGGAGGGTTATGGCAACGCCTAGCAAGGTTTCAGCAGTAGCTGAGATCACTAACGATTTCAAGGAATCGAACGCCGCTGTCCTGACCGAATACCGCGGGCTCACCGTTGCACAGCTCAAGCAGCTGCGTGTCTCTCTCGGCCAGGAAACCAAGTTCTCGGTCGTCAAGAACACCCTGACCGCCATTGCAGCCAAGGAAGCTGGTGTCGAAGCATTCGACGGTCAGCTCGCCGGCCCCACTGCAATCGCGTTCATCAAGGGTGACGCAGTTGCAGCTGCCAAGAGCCTGACGGATTTTGCCAAGGCCAACAAGCAGCTGGTCATCAAGACCGGTTACTTCGAGGGCAAGGCACTGAACGCCAGCGAAGTTGCTGCTCTGGCAGCACTCGAGTCCCGTGAGCTGCAGCTCGCCAAGGTTGCAGGGATCCTCAAGGCTCCTGCCGCCGCCGCTGCACGCATCATCGACGCACTGCGCCTCAAGCTTGAAGAAGAGAACGGTGCCCCGGCAGCAGCCGAAGCACCCGCCGCTGAAGAAGCTCCCGCAGCAGATGCAGCAGCCGAGGCCGAAGCACCGGCCGAAGCCGCAGCCCCCGAAGAGAAACTAGTCCTCTTCTCCATAAGACTCCGGTGCGACAGCGAGCCTCAGGCCCGCCGGGCACCACTATAGGAAGGACGCCACACCATGGCGAAGCTCACCAACGAAGAGCTCATTGAAGCTTTCAAGGAACTGACCATCATCGAGCTCTCCGAGTTCGTCAAGCTCTTCGAAGAGACCTTCGAAGTTACCGCTGCCGCTGTTGCCGTTGCCGGCCCCGCTGCCGGTGCTGCTGAAGAAGCTGAAGAGAAGACTGACTTCGACGTCATCCTCGAAGCTGCTGGCGACAAGAAGATCGCAGTGATCAAGGAAGTTCGCGCCATCACCTCCCTGGGCCTCAAGGAAGCCAAGGACCTGGTTGACAGCGCACCCAAGGCTGTTCTCGAAGGCGCCACCAAGGAAGCTGCCGAGAAGGCAAAGGCTCAGCTCGAAGAAGCTGGCGCCCGCGTTACCCTCAAGTAACACCCGCCGTCCGGATCAATCGCGGTCCGCACTGCTCGAAGGAAACCCCGTCCACTCAGTGGGCGGGGTTTCCTGCGTTCTGCGGCCTGACAGCGAAGTGGCCGCGCCGGAAGCAGCCGCCGGTGAACCGTAACCAAGGATTCGGCAAAGTTTTTCTGATACCCCTGTCGCACTTGACGGCGTGACCCTAAACTTTGGATTTGTGCCCACCGGCCCCCAACGTCCAGGAGTTCACCCACAATGACGGACCCAAACACTTCCCCTTCCCGCCGCGCCATGCTCGCGGCAGCCCTCGTGGGCGGCGGAGCAGCCGCCGCCGCGCTGACCGGAGCCCCGGCGGCACAGGCCGCCCCCGGCCAGGCAAACACAAAGAAGCCGTTTACCCTGACGGTGCTCGGCACCACGGACCTGCACAACAACGTCTTCAACTGGGACTACTTCAAGAACGCGCCCTATGCCGACGCCGCCGGGAACAAGATCGGAATCGCCCAGGCAGCGACGCTGATCAACGCCATGCGGGCCGAACGCGGCGCGGCCAACACGCTGACCATCGACGCCGGGGACACCATCCAGGGCACACCCCTGGCCTACTACTTCGCCAAGATCAACCCCGCATCGGCAACCGTGAAACACCCCATGGCGCTGGCCATGAACGCGGTCGGCTACGACGCCGTGGGGCTGGGCAACCACGAGTTCAACTACGGCATTGGACTCCTGCGCACTTGGGAGCGGCAACTGGACTTTCCCCTGCTGGGCGCCAACGTCCACGACGCCGTGACGGGCGGGCGCGCCTTCACCCCCTACGTCCTGAAGCGGATCAAGACCGGCAGCGGCTGGCTGACGGTCGGCCTGGTCGGCTTTGTGACGCCGGGCTGCGCGCTCTGGGACCGCGACAACGTGCAGGGCAAGCTCGATTTCAACGGCATCGTCGAAGAGGCCCGGACTGTCATCCCGCAAGTCAAGGCGGCCGGGGCCGACGTCGTGATCGTCACGAGCCATTCGGGGGCAACCCCCGGGTCCTCCTACGGCGACGCCTTGCCCTTCCCCGAGAACGCATCCACCCAGCTTGCCGAGGAAGTCCCCGGCATCGACGCCATCCTGGTCGGGCACGCCCACTTGGAGATCCCCGAGCGCTTCGTAACGAACAAGGAGACGGGCAGGCAGGTGCTGCTGACCGAGCCGCTCAAGTGGGGCATGCGCGTCTCCGTCATGGACCTCGAGCTCGCCAGGGACAAGGGGCGGTGGACCGTCACCGCGGCGCATTCGCACCTATTGGACGCCAAGACCGCCGACGCCGATCCCGCCGTCGTCCGGGCCGTCGAGGCCGGGCACGACGCCACGGTGAGCTACGTCAACGAGGTTATCGGGACCTCGACGGCGCCGCTGAGCACGGCCACCGCCTGCTGGGAAGACTCCGCCGCGATTGACGCCATCAATTACGTCCAGGCCAGCACCATCAAGGCCGAGCTCGCCAACGGTCCGGCGGCGGGGCTGCCCGTCCTGTCCATTGCGGCGGCCTTCTCCCGCGCCGTCGACGTCAAAGCCGGACCGCTGACCATCCGCGATGTCGCGGGGCTGTACATCTTCGACAACACGCTGCTCGCCATCAAGGTCACCGGAGCGCAGGTCAAGGCCTACCTGGAGTGGTCCGCGCAGTACTTCAAGCCGGTGGCGGGCACCACGGCCAGGGCCCAGGACGTCACCAACGCAGTGACGGCCGTGGCCCCGAACGGCACGCCCGACTATAACTACGACGTCGTTTACGGACTCGACGCGCCGCTGAACTACGAGATCGACCTTGCCCGGCCGGTGGGGGACCGGATCGCCAACCTCAGCTACGGCGGCCAGGCGTTGCGGCCCGAGCAGGAATTCGCCCTGGCCATCAACAACTACCGGCAGAGCGGCGGCGGCAACTTCCCGGCCGTGAAGAGCGCGCCGGTGCTCTCGAACAGCCAGCAGGAGATCCGGCAGCGCATCATCGACTACGTAGTGGACCGCGGTTCCCTGGACGTCGCCGTGTTCAGCCAGGCCAACTGGCGGCTCACCGTCAACGGAGCGCCGCTGACAGTCACCGCCTGACGCCCGGTTAAAACAGCAACGCGGGGTCACTTCGCGCCCATCCCGACCGTCCGGATGGGCCCGAAGTGACCCCGCGTTGCTTTTAACCCGGGCGGGCTAGTTGGGTTCGGTGATGTCGGCGACGACGGCGCCCAGCGCCGCCGTCAGGGCGTCCGCGTCCACGAACGCGCTATAGCCATGCTCCCCGGCGCCCATGGAGATCCGCCGGCCCGTGATGGTCTGGTCGGCGTAGACCGGCCAGGGGCGGATGCTGCCGAGCGGTGTGATGGTCCCGCGCTCGTACCCAGTGGCCTCGAAGGCGGTATCCGCCGCCGGCAGCGAGAGCTTGTTGACGCCCAGCAGTGCCCGCAGCTTGGGCCAGGAAATCTGCCGGTCGCCGGGGACCAGGGCGAACAGGAAACTGCCGTCCTTGTGCTTGACCACGAGCGACTTCACGATATCCGCAGGCCGGATCCCGAGGATGCCGGCCGCCTCCTCAAGGCTGCGGGCGGCGAGGCGCTCGACGACCTCGACGTGCAGCCCGCGCGCCGCGGCGTCGGCAAGGAACCGCTCGCGGCCGCTGGCCGTTTTCTGCTCTGGCATCGCGTCAAACCTTCCTGACTCCTGGTGGCTGTTGCCGGTCCGCCCGGTGTTCCCGGGGCGCCGGTTGCCGGTGTTAGTCGCGGTACAGCAGCAGCGCCTCGCCCTGGCCGCCGCCGCCGCACAGGGACACGGCCGCCCTGCCGGTACCCCGGCGCTTGAGTTCGTGGGCCGCGTGCAGGGCCAGCCGGGCACCGGAGGCCCCGATCGGGTGGCCCAGGGCGATGGCTCCGCCATGGATGTTGCACTGCTCCAGCGGGTAGTTGAGGTCCTTCAGGGACTGCACCGCGACGGAACCGAAAGCCTCGTTGATTTCGATGAAATCGAGGTCCGCGGCGGACCATCCGGCCTTGTCCAGGGCGTTCTTGATGGCGTTCGAGGGCTGGGAATGGAGCGAGTTGTCCGGCCCGGCGACCTGGCCCGGCTTGCCGACCACCGCGAGGTACTCGAGGCCGTTGTCCTCGGCGAACTTCCGGCTGCTCAGCACCAGGGCAGCAGCGCCGTCGGACAGGGGAGAGGAGTTGCCGGCGGTGATGGTTCCGTCCGTGACGAACGCCGCCCGCAGGCCGGCCAGGGATTCGACGGTCGTGTCCGGCCGGATGCCTTCGTCGGAGGTGACGGCGATCGGATCGCCCTTGCGCTGCTTGACGCTCATCGCGGCGATCTCGCTGTCGAAGACTCCGTCCTTCGCGGCCCGGGCGGCACGCTGGTGCGACTGGGCCGCCACCTCGTCCTGGGAGGCCCGGTCGATGCCGAGGGTCAGGTTCTTGCTCTCGGTCGACAGTCCCATGGACTGCCCGTCGAAGGCGTCGGTCAGGCCGTCGTGCGCGGCCACGTCGAGTGCCTGGACCGTGCCGTACGCCCAGCCCTGCCGGGAGCCGGGCAGCACGTGCGGCGCGCGGGTCATGGACTCCTGGCCGCCGGCGACCACCACGGTGGCGTCCCCGCTGCGGATCATCCGGGCGGCGTCGATCACGGCGGTGAGGCCGGAGAGGCAGACCTTGTTGATGGTCACCGTCGGCACGTTCCAGCCGATGCCGGCACCGATGGCGCTCTGGCGCGCAGGGTTCTGGCCCGCTCCGGCCTGCAGGACCTGGCCGATGATCACGCTGTCCACCTGGTCGGCCTTGACGCCGCTGGCGGCCAGGGCCGCGCGGATGGCGTGCGTGCCAAGCTCGACGGCGGTGAAGCTGGCCAGCTGCCCGTTCAGGCGCCCCTGGGGGGTGCGGGCGGCGGCGAGAATGACAACATCGTTGTTGTCTGCAGGATTGCTCATGGTGTTTTCTTCCGATCTACTTTCGACTTATGTCTACGTTATCGTGAGCCCCGTCACCTATCCATTCGGCAGGGTGGACGCCGTCGCCGCGAGGAGGCCGGGAAAATTCCGCCGAAACTTCGTGCTTGCAATCCCGCCGGAAGTGGGGTAGACAAGTAGGTTGCTTTGCCGTATCGTAGATATTTGCGTCTTCCCTGTTTACCTTCAGCCTTCATATAGCGGTGGGCTTAGCCTGACAGCTGTTCCATCAATGTGCCGTCTACCACGTGCACCAGCCATGGACAGCGCGGGTCCCGGGTCATATAGCGGAACCGGACTGGTAGCGCTGCGGAGTCATTCTGCAGAGTGCATAACGGGGGAGATCTGACAACGCCTGAAGGTCTGTGGAAGGATCCCTCTTGGTCGCCTCGAGCACCTCTAATGTAAACAACGCTACCGCTATCAATGCCGACAGCACCGACGGTGCAACCCGCCGGCTCTCATTCGCAAAGATTCACGAACCCCTTGATGTTCCGAATCTGCTCGCCCTGCAAACCGACAGCTTTGACTGGCTGGTCGGAAACGAACGCTGGCAGGCGCGCGTTGCGAAGGCCGTCGAAGAAGGCGACCTCAGCGTCGCCACCTCCTCGGGTCTGTCCGACATCTTCGAAGAGATCTCCCCGATCGAAGACTTCCAGGGCACCATGTCCCTGAGCTTCTCCGAGCCGGAGTTCGCTGACCCCAAATACACCATGGCTGAGTGCAAGGACCGGGACGCAACCTACTCGGCTCCGCTGTACGTCAAGGCCGAGTTCATGAACAACAACACGGGCGAAATCAAGCAGCAGACCGTGTTCATGGGTGACTTCCCGCTGATGACCGAGAAGGGCACCTTCGTCGTCAACGGCACCGAGCGTGTCGTTGTCTCCCAGCTGGTCCGCTCGCCGGGCGCCTACTTTGAGCGCACCGCCGACAAGACCAGCGACAAGGACATCTTCACCGCGAAGATCATCCCCTCCCGCGGCGCCTGGTTCGAGCTCGAAATCGACAAGCGCGACCAGGTCGGCGTCCGTCTTGACCGCAAGCGCAAGCAGTCCGTCACCGTGCTGCTGAAGGCTCTCGGCTGGACCGAAGGCCAGATCCTCGAGGAATTCGGCCAGTACGACTCCATGCGCGCCACGCTGGAGAAGGACGCCACCGAGACCCGCGAAGACGCGTTGCTGGACATCTACCGGAAGCTGCGACCGGGCGAGCCGCCCACGGTTGAGGCTGCCCAGTCCCTGCTGGACAACCTGTACTTCAACTCCAAGCGCTACGATCTGGCCAAGGTCGGCCGTTACAAGATCAACCGCAAGCTTGGCATCGACCGCTCCCTTGGCGACAAGGAAGCTTCGGTCCTGCACGTTGAAGACATCGTGGCCATGATCAAGTTCCTGGTTGCGCTGCACGCCGGTGAGAAGACCCTCATGGGCAAGCGCGACGGCCAGGACCACGAGCTCCGCGTCGAGATCGATGACATCGACCACTTCGGCAACCGCCGCATCCGCGCCGTCGGCGAGCTCATCGAGAACCAGGTCCGCACCGGCCTGTCCCGCATGGAGCGCGTTGTCCGCGAACGCATGACGACCCAGGACGTCGAGGCCATCACGCCGCAGACCCTGATCAACATCCGTCCCGTCGTGGCAGCCATCAAGGAGTTCTTCGGAACTTCCCAGCTGTCCCAGTTCATGGACCAGAACAACCCGCTCTCGGGTCTGACCCACAAGCGCCGCCTGTCCGCGCTTGGCCCGGGTGGTCTGTCCCGTGACCGTGCCGGCATGGAAGTTCGTGACGTGCACCCGTCCCACTACGGACGTATGTGCCCCATCGAAACTCCTGAAGGCCCGAACATTGGTCTGATCGGTTCGCTGGCTTCCTACGGACGCATCAACCCGTTCGGTTTCATCGAAACCCCGTACCGCCTTGTCGCCGAGGGTGTCGTCTCCGATGAGGTCAAGTACCTCACGGCCGACGACGAAGCCGAGGTCCTGATCGCACAGGCCAACGCACCGCTGGACGAGAACAAGCGTTTCGCGGAAGAGACCGTCCTGGTCCGTGCCCGCGGTGGTGGAGGCGAGCCCGTGCTGGTTCCCGCCGCCGACGTCGAGTTCATGGACGTTTCCCCGCGCCAGATGGTGTCCGTGGCTACCGCCCTGATCCCGTTCCTCGAGCATGACGATGCCAACCGTGCACTCATGGGTGCCAACATGCAGCGCCAGGCCGTGCCGCTGGTCCGTTCCGAGGCACCGTTCGTCGGTACCGGCATGGAGCGCGCCGCAGCCGTCGACGCCGGTGACGTTGTCATCGCGAAGAAGGCCGGTGTGGTTACCGAGGTCTCCGCTGAGCTGGTCATCATGCTCAACGACGACGGTACGGAAACCAACTACCGCATCAACAAGTTCGCCCGCTCCAACCAGGGCAACTGCTACAACCACCGTGTCCTGGTGAACGAAGGCCAGCGCCTGGAGGTCGGCGGCATTATCGCTGACGGCCCGGCAACGGACCAGGGCGAGCTCGCCCTCGGTAAGAACCTGCTCGTGGCATTCATGTCATGGGAAGGCCACAACTTCGAGGATGCCATCATCCTGTCCCAGCGCATCGTGGCCGAGGACGTCCTGTCCTCCATCCACATCGAGGAGCACGAGATCGATGCCCGCGACACCAAGCTTGGTGCCGAGGAAATCACCCGTGACATCCCCAACGTGTCTGAGGAAGTCCTGGCAGGCCTGGACGAGCGCGGCATCATCCACATCGGTGCCGAGGTTGAGGCCGGCGACATCCTGGTCGGTAAGGTCACCCCCAAGGGCGAGACCGAACTGACCCCGGAAGAGCGCCTGCTGCGCGCCATCTTTGGTGAGAAGTCCCGCGAAGTGCGTGACACCTCCCTGAAGGTGCCGCATGGCGAGTCCGGCACCGTGATCGGTGTCCGCGTCTTCGACCGCGACAACGACGACGAGCTGCCCCCGGGCGTCAACCAGCTGGTGCGCGTGTACGTCGCTGCCAAGCGCAAGATCACCGACGGCGACAAGCTCGCCGGCCGCCACGGCAACAAGGGCGTTATCTCCAAGATCCTTCCGATCGAGGACATGCCCTTCCTTGCCGACGGCACCCCCGTTGATATCGTCCTGAACCCGCTGGGTGTTCCGGGCCGCATGAACGTCGGCCAGGTGCTGGAAACGCACCTCGGCTGGGTTGCCAAGACCGGCTGGAAGATCGAGGGCGAGCCCGAGTGGGTCAAGCAGCTGCCGAACCTGCCGCGCGAGAGTGGCCAGACCACTGTGGCGACGCCGGTCTTCGACGGTGCGCGTGAAGAAGAAATCACGGGCCTGCTCGATTCCACCAACGTCACCCGCGACGGCGACCGCCTGATCAACTCCTCCGGCAAGACCCGTCTGTTCGACGGCCGCTCCGGCGAGCCGTTCCCGGATCCGATCTCGGTCGGCTACATGTACATCCTGAAGCTCCACCACCTGGTGGACGACAAGATCCACGCGCGCTCCACCGGCCCGTACTCCATGATCACGCAGCAGCCGCTGGGTGGTAAGGCACAGTTCGGCGGCCAGCGCTTCGGTGAAATGGAAGTGTGGGCGCTCGAGGCTTACGGCGCCGCGTACACGCTCCAGGAACTGCTGACGATCAAGTCGGATGATATCCACGGTCGTGTGAAGGTCTACGAAGCCATCGTCAAGGGCGAGAACATCCCCGAGCCGGGCGTTCCTGAGTCCTTCAAGGTCTTGATCAAGGAAATGCAGTCGCTGTGCCTGAACGTGGAAGTGCTTTCCACGGACGGAACCACAATTGAAATGCGTGACTCTGATGACGCAGTCTTCACGGCTGCGGAAGAACTGGGCATCGATCTGTCTCGTGCAGAGCCCAGTTCCGTAGAAGAGGTTTAGCAGGTGGGGTTCGACGGCGGGTCACCACTCGCCGTCGAACGCCACCTCCCTCTTCCCGTAACCCAAGACTTCAGAATTTAGAGAACAAGAGAGAACAGGGACCATATGTCCAGCGAATCCTCCTTCGGCCTCATGCAGATCGGCCTCGCCACCGCGGAAGACATCCGTGGCTGGTCGTACGGCGAGGTTAAGAAGCCGGAAACCATCAACTACCGCACGCTCAAGCCCGAGAAGGACGGCCTCTTCTGCGAGAAGATCTTCGGCCCGTCCCGCGACTGGGAATGCTACTGCGGTAAGTACAAGCGCGTGCGCTTCAAGGGCATCATCTGTGAGCGGTGTGGCGTTGAGGTCACCCGTGCCAAGGTCCGCCGTGAGCGCATGGGCCACATCGAGCTCGCCGCCCCGGTCACGCACATCTGGTACTTCAAGGGTGTCCCCTCCCGTCTGGGCTACCTCCTTGACCTGGCGCCGAAGGACCTCGAAAAGGTCATTTACTTCGCCGCCTACATGATCACGAGCGTCGACGCCGACAGCCGCCACGAAGAACTGCCCAACCTCCAGGTTGAGCACGACATCGAGAAGAAGCAGCTGATCGACAACCGCGACTCGGACATCGCCACGATCGCCCGCGACCTCGAGAACGAGCTTGCCCGTCTCGAAGGCGAAGGCGCGAAGGCTGCCGACAAGAAGAAGGCCCGCGACTCCGCTGACCGCCAGATGGCGAACGTCCGCAAGCGCGCCGACGCCGAAATCGAGCGCCTCGAGCAGGTCTGGGACCGCTTCAAGAACCTCAAGGTCGCAGACCTCGAAGGTGACGAAGGCCTGTACCGCGAACTGCGCGACCGCTACGGCATGTACTTCGAAGGCTCCATGGGTGCCGAGGCCATCAAGAAGCGTCTTGAGAACTTCGACATGCAGGCCGAGTCGGACATGCTGCGCGACATCATCGCCAACGGCAAGGGCCAGCGCAAGACCCGCGCCCTGAAGCGGCTCAAGGTGGTCAACGCGTTCCTGACGACCAACAACAGCCCGCTCGGCATGGTGCTGGACGCCGTCCCGGTGATCCCGCCGGAACTGCGCCCCATGGTCCAGCTGGACGGTGGCCGCTTCGCGACCTCCGACCTCAACGACCTCTACCGCCGCGTGATCAACCGCAACAACCGCCTCAAGCGCCTGCTTGACCTCGGTGCTCCGGAGATCATCGTCAACAACGAGAAGCGCATGCTTCAGGAAGCTGTTGACAGCCTCTTCGACAACGGCCGCCGCGGCCGTCCGGTCACCGGACCGGGCAACCGTCCGCTGAAGTCCCTGAGCGACATGCTCAAGGGCAAGCAGGGCCGTTTCCGCCAGAACCTCCTCGGCAAGCGCGTCGACTACTCCGGCCGTTCGGTCATTGTCGTCGGCCCGCAGCTGAAGCTGCACCAGTGTGGTCTGCCCAAGCAGATGGCCCTGGAGCTCTTCAAGCCGTTCGTGATGAAGCGCCTGGTTGACCTCAACCACGCCCAGAACATCAAGTCGGCCAAGCGCATGGTGGAGCGTTACCGTCCGCAGGTCTGGGACGTCCTCGAAGAGATCATCACCGAGCACCCCGTGCTGCTGAACCGTGCACCTACCCTGCACCGTCTCGGCATCCAGGCGTTCGAGCCGCAGCTTGTTGAAGGCAAGGCAATCCAGCTGCACCCGCTGGTTTGTGGCGCCTTCAACGCCGACTTCGACGGCGACCAGATGGCAGTCCACCTGCCGCTGAGTCCCGAAGCCCAGGCCGAGGCCCGCATCCTGATGCTGTCCTCGAACAACATCCTGAAGCCGTCTGACGGCCGCCCGGTGACCCTGCCGTCGCAGGATATGATCATCGGTCTCTACCACCTGACCACCAAGCGTGTCGGTTCAGCTGGCGAAGGCCGGATCTTCTCCTCGGTCGCGGAAGCCATCATGGCCTACGACCTCCACGAGCTGCACCTGAACTCCAAGGTCAAGATCCGCCTCGAGGGCTTCGTGCCCTACGCCGGCTGGGAAGCCCCGGAGGGCTGGGAGCCCGGTCAGACCGCATTGGTCGAGACCTCCCTCGGCCAGGTCATCTTCAACCAGACGCTGCCCGCGGATTACCCGTGGGTTGAGGATGTTGCCGACAAGGGCGAGCTGTCCCGGATCGTCAACGACCTCGCCGAGCGCTACCCGAAGGTGATCACGGCGGCAACGCTGGACAACCTGAAGGATGCCGGTTTCTACTGGGCCACCCGGTCCGGCGTGACCGTTGCCATCTCCGACATCGAGGTGCCCACGGACAAGCCGCGGATCCTCGCCGGTTACGAGACCATGGCCGCCAAGATCCAGGGCCAGTACGACAAGGGCCTGATCGACGACGACGAGCGTCGCCAGGAACTGATCGAGATCTGGAACAAGGCAACGAACGAGATCGCCCAGGCGATGCGTGACAGCCTGTCCCCGATGAACACCATCAACCGCATGGTGTCCTCCGGTGCCCGTGGTAACTGGATGCAGGTCCGTCAGATTGCGGGTATCCGTGGCCTGGTGGCCAACCCCAAGGGTGAAATCATCCCGCGTCCGATCAAGTCCTCCTACCGTGAGGGCCTCTCGGTGCTGGAATACTTCATCGCCACGCACGGTGCCCGTAAGGGTCTGGCCGACACCGCCCTGCGTACCGCCAACTCGGGTTACCTGACCCGTCGTCTGGTGGACGTCTCGCAGGACGTCATTGTCCGCGAGGAGGACTGCGGTACCGAGCGCGGCCTGATGACCGCCATCGCCGTGGCCGACGCCAACGGCGTGCTCGTTCTGGACGAGAACGTCGAGAACAGCGCCTACGCCCGCACCCTGGCCGTCGACGTCGTCGACTCCAAGGGCAAGGTCCTGGCAGCTGCCGGCACCGACTGCGGTGACGTCGTCATTGCCGAACTGTTCGCAGCCGGCATCACCGAGGTCAAGGTCCGCTCCGTACTCACCTGTGAGTCCAGCGTCGGCACCTGCGCCCTGTGCTACGGCCGTTCGCTGGCCACTGGCAAGACCGTCGACATCGGTGAGGCCGTGGGCATCATTGCCGCACAGTCCATCGGTGAGCCGGGTACCCAGCTGACCATGCGTACGTTCCACACCGGTGGTGCTGTTTCCGCCAGCGGCGGCGACGACATCACCCAGGGTCTGCCCCGTATCCAGGAGCTCTTCGAAGCCCGTACTCCGAAGGGTGTCGCACCGATTGCTGAAGCAGCCGGCCGCATCACCATCGAAGAGTCCGAGCGCCAGATGCGCCTGGTCATCACCCCGGATGACGGATCTGAAGAGATCGCCTACCCGGTGCTGCGCCGTTCACGTCTTCTCATCGAAGACGGCGATCACGTCAGCGTTGGCCAGAAGCTCATCAACGGCCCGGTCGACCCCAAGCAGGTGCTGCGCATCATGGGTCCCCGTGCCGCGCAGAAGTTCCTGGTGGACGAAGTCCAGGGCGTGTACCGCAGCCAGGGCATCGGTATCCACGACAAGCACGTCGAGGTTATCGTCCGCCAGATGCTGCGCCGCGTCACGGTCATCGAGTCCGGCGAATCGGATCTGCTGCCCGGCGAGCTCGCCGAACGCAGCCGTTTCGAAGAGGCCAACCGCCGCGTTGTGTCCGAGGGCAAGACGCCGGCATCCGGCCGTCCCGAGCTCATGGGCATCACCAAGGCGTCCCTGGCGACCGAGTCCTGGCTGTCCGCAGCTTCCTTCCAGGAGACCACCCGCGTCCTGACGCAGGCGGCCATGGAAGGCAAGAGCGATCCGCTGCTCGGCCTCAAGGAAAACGTCATCATCGGTAAGCTCATCCCGGCCGGCACGGGTCTCCCGCGCTACACCGAGGTCACGGTGGAACCCACTGAAGAAGCAAAGGCCAACCTGTTCACCGGCCCCAGCGCATTCAGTGACTTCTCCTACGACAGCCTGGGCGGCGACGGAGCTCCCGAGTTCCACGCCATCCCGCTGGATGACTACGATCTCGGCAGCGACTTCCGCTAACCGCTAGCTCGACGTCGGGCCCCGTCACCACTCCGCTTTTCAGCGGAGCGGGGGCGGGGCCCTTCCGTTTGACCCCGTTCAACGATCGACTGCTGAGGTGCCGCCCTTTTGGAGCCCCAGAACGGCGTTATCGGAGCAATCGATGAGGGAGGGGCCGGACGTCGGGAGGGCGCCTCCCGCCTGCCGATTAAGGGCTGGGACCCGTCCGTGTTAGACTTGAGACTAATTGTTATTGTGGCAGTGGATGAGTGCGCCGGTTTGGGTCAGACAGCTTGCAGCTGAAAGGTTCAACCAGGACGACGTTTCCGGTTTGCAGGGTTCTTGTGCAACGTATGCCACATTTTCGCATGCCTAGGGGCAGTTCGGGTCGAAAGTCCTTGGACCCCGGCGTGCGGTCCGACTATTAAGGCTTCGCCTCAGCTGCTCTGGAGAGAACTTCAAAGCTCGGGCGGCGAGGCGCAGCGACAAGAGAGCGGCCGCCAACGGCCGCTCCGGATAAAACGGAGAACACGAGAGTGCCTACGATTAACCAGCTGGTCCGCAAGGGCCGCACGCCTAAGGTCAAAAAGACCAAGGCTCCCGCGCTTAACGGCAGCCCGATGCGCCGCGGTGTTTGCACCCGCGTTTACACGACGACCCCGAAGAAGCCGAACTCGGCTCTGCGTAAGGTTGCTCGCGTGCGCCTCAACGGCGGCATTGAAGTCACCGCATACATCCCCGGTGTAGGCCACAACCTGCAGGAGCACTCCATTGTGCTCGTCCGCGGCGGCCGCGTGAAGGACCTTCCGGGTGTCCGCTACAAGATCGTCCGTGGCGCCCTCGATACCCAGGGTGTCAAGAACCGTAAGCAGGCTCGCAGCCGCTACGGCGCAAAGATGGAGAAGAAGTAATATGCCTCGCAAGGGTCCGGCCCCCAAGCGGCCGCTAGTTCTAGATCCCGTTTACGGCTCCCCGCTGGTCACCCAGCTCATCAACAAGGTGCTGGTTGACGGCAAGAAGTCCACCGCAGAGCGCATCGTTTACGGTGCCCTCGAGGGTGCTCGCGCCAAGTCCGGCGGCGACCCCGTTGCAGCCCTCAAGAAGGCCATGGAGAACGTCAAGCCTTCGCTTGAGGTCCGCTCCCGCCGTGTTGGTGGCGCCACCTACCAGGTTCCCGTTGAGGTCAAGCCGGGCCGTTCCACGGCCCTCGCCCTCCGCTGGCTGGTTGGCTACTCCAAGGCCCGCCGCGAAAAGACCATGACCGAGCGTCTCCAGAACGAAATCCTGGATGCCTCGAACGGTCTCGGTGCCGCTGTGAAGCGTCGCGAAGACACCCACAAGATGGCCGAGTCCAACAAGGCCTTCGCACACTACCGCTGGTAATACTTCCCGGACGCCGCCGGCTCGACTGAGCCGGCGGCGAACGTGCAGTCCATCCGAAAGGGAGACACCGTGGCACAGGACGTGCTTACCGACCTTAGCAAGGTCCGCAATATCGGCATCATGGCCCACATCGATGCCGGCAAGACCACTACTACCGAGCGCATCCTGTTCTACACAGGTGTGAACCACAAGATCGGCGAAACGCACGACGGCGCTTCGACGACTGACTGGATGGAACAGGAAAAGGAACGCGGCATCACCATCACGTCTGCCGCCGTGACCTGCTTCTGGGAAAACAACCAGATCAACATCATCGACACCCCCGGCCACGTTGACTTCACGGTCGAGGTTGAGCGCTCCCTGCGCGTCCTCGACGGCGCAGTCGCCGTGTTCGACGGCAAGGAAGGCGTGGAGCCGCAGTCTGAGACTGTTTGGCGCCAGGCTGACAAGTACAACGTTCCGCGCATCTGCTTCGTCAACAAGATGGACAAGCTCGGCGCTGACTTCTACTTCACCGTCGACACCATCATCAGCCGCCTCGGTGCCAAGCCGCTCGTCATGCAGCTGCCGATCGGCGCCGAGAACGACTTCATCGGCGTCGTCGACCTCCTTTACATGCGTGCGCTGGTCTGGCCCGGCGACGCCAAGGGTGACGTCACCATGGGTGCCAAGTACGAGATCCGCGAGATCCCGGCTGACCTCCAGGCGAAGGCCGAAGAGTACCGCGCAACGCTCGTTGAGACGGTTGCCGAGGCCTCCGAGGAACTCATGGAGAAGTACCTCGAGGGCGAAGAGATCAGCATCGATGAGCTCAAGGCCGGCATCCGCAAGATGACGATCAACTCTGAGCTGTACCCGGTGTTCTGTGGTTCCGCATTCAAGAACCGCGGCGTCCAGCCGATGCTCGACGCAGTGGTGGACTACCTGCCGAACCCGCTCGACGTCCCGCCGATGATCGGTCACGATCCCCGCGACGAAGAGAAGGAACTTACCCGTAAGCCCTCCTCTGAAGAGCCCTTCTCCGCACTGGCCTTCAAGATCGCCGCGCACCCCTTCTTCGGCCAGCTCACCTTCATCCGCGTGTACTCCGGTCACGTGGAAGCAGGCTCGCAGGTGGTCAACTCCACCAAGGGCAAGAAGGAGCGCATCGGCAAGCTGTTCCAGATGCACGCCAACAAGGAAATGCCCGTCGAGGGCGCTACCGCCGGCCACATCTACGCAGCGATCGGCCTGAAGGACACCACCACGGGCGACACCCTGTGCGATCCGGCCAACCAGATTGTCCTCGAGTCCATGAGCTTCCCGGAGCCCGTGATCTCGGTAGCGATCGAGCCGAACACGAAGGGTGACCAGGAGAAGCTCTCCACGGCCATCCAGAAGCTCTCCGCTGAGGACCCGACCTTCCAGGTCTCCCTCAACGAGGACACCGGCCAGACCATCATCGCCGGCATGGGCGAGCTCCACCTGGACATCCTGGTGGACCGCATGCGCCGCGAATTCAAGGTCGAGGCAAACGTTGGCAAGCCGCAGGTTGCTTACCGCGAAACCATCAAGCGTGCTGTGGAGCGTCACGACTACACGCACAAGAAGCAGACCGGTGGTTCCGGCCAGTTCGCAAAGATCCAGATCGCGATCGAGCCGCTGGACACCTCGGGTGGCGAGCTGTACGAGTTCGAGAACAAGGTCACTGGTGGCCGCGTTCCGCGCGAGTACATCCCGTCGGTCGACGCCGGCATCCAGGATGCGCTTAACGACGGCGTCCTGGCCGGTTACCCGGTTGTCGGCATCAAGGCGACGCTGATTGACGGCGCTTACCACGATGTTGACTCCTCGGAAATGGCGTTCAAGATCGCCGGCCGTATGGCTTTCAAGGAAGCCGCACGCAAGGCGAACCCTGTCCTGCTCGAACCGCTGATGGATGTCGAGGTCCGCACCCCTGAGGAATACATGGGTGAAGTTATCGGTGACCTCAACTCCCGCCGTGGCCAGATGCAGTCCATGGAAGATGCCCAGGGCGTCAAGGTTATTCGCGCACACGTCCCGCTGTCCGGCATGTTCGGCTACATCGGTGACCTGCGCTCGAAGACCCAGGGCCGCGCTGTGTACTCCATGACGTTCAACAGCTACGCCGAGGTCCCGAAGGCAGTTGCCGACGAGATCATCCAGAAGAACCGCGGCGAGTAGTCCCTAGGACGCCTCGCAGTAACAAGAAACTCGGGTGCGTCTCCGCCAGCGGAGATACATCTGGTGCAAGTGGCCGGACTCCGGTCAGCTGTAGTCCGGCCAGGCCGGAGTCAGGCCGCCTGCACGAACAGGCTCTAGGCACTAGCATTAGTACCTGAATCTGCAATTTCATCAATCCAAAGCCCCCCAAGTAGACTTACTGGAGTTTCTGCCGCGACAAGCGCGGCCGAAGGGTAAGTCATTTGAAAACGTTCTAGGAGGAACCTGTGGCAAAGGCAAAGTTCGAGCGGACTAAGCCGCACGTTAACATCGGTACCATTGGTCACGTTGACCACGGTAAGACGACGCTGACGGCCGCCATTTCCAAGGTGCTGTACGACAAGTACCCGACTCTCAACGAGAAGCGTGACTTCGCGTCGATTGACTCTGCTCCCGAAGAGCGTCAGCGCGGCATTACCATCAACATCTCCCACGTTGAGTACCAGACCGAGAAGCGCCACTACGCACACGTAGACGCTCCGGGTCACGCTGACTACATCAAGAACATGATCACCGGCGCTGCTCAGATGGACGGTGCAATCCTCGTGGTTGCCGCCACTGACGGCCCGATGGCTCAGACCCGCGAGCACGTTCTGCTCGCCCGCCAGGTTGGCGTTCCCTACCTGCTGGTCGCGCTGAACAAGGCTGACATGGTTGACGACGAAGAGCTCCTCGACCTCGTTGAAATGGAAGTTCGCGAGCTGCTCAGCTCGCAGGGCTTCGATGGCGATGAGGCTCCGGTTGTTCGCGTTTCCGGCCTGAAGGCCCTCGAAGGCGACCCCGTCTGGGTCAAGTCCGTTGAGGACCTCATGGCAGCTGTCGACGAGTCCGTTCCGGACCCCGTACGTGACCGTGACAAGCCCTTCCTGATGCCGATCGAAGATGTCTTCACGATCACCGGCCGTGGCACCGTTGTTACGGGCCGCGCCGAGCGTGGAACCCTCGCCATCAACTCCGAGGTCGAGATCGTCGGCATCCGCCCGGTCCAGAAGACCACGGTTACCGGTATCGAGATGTTCCACAAGCAGCTCGACGAAGCATGGGCCGGCGAGAACTGTGGCCTCCTGCTCCGCGGTCTGAAGCGCGACGATGTCGAGCGTGGCCAGGTTGTCGTCAAGCCGGGTTCCATCACCCCGCACACCGACTTCGAGGCTAACGTCTACATCCTCTCCAAGGACGAAGGCGGACGTCACAACCCGTTCTACTCCAACTACCGCCCGCAGTTCTACTTCCGCACCACGGACGTAACCGGCGTTATCACCCTGCCGGAAGGCACGGAAATGGTTATGCCCGGCGACAACACTGAGATGACCGTTGCACTCATCCAGCCGATCGCAATGGAAGAGGGCCTCGGCTTCGCTATCCGCGAAGGCGGCCGCACCGTTGGTTCAGGACGCGTCACCAAGATCATCAAGTAATTACTTGCCGATCTGATGCTTTGCCCCTGATCAGCCCGCCGTCCGGCAGCTGAACAGAGGATCGGGAACAGCCCCGCTGCACTTGCAGCGGGGCTGTTCCTTTTAAGTTCCTGATACCTTTGCAGGAAGGGAAAGGAGCTCACCATGGGCTGGTTAATTTTTCTGCTGATTGCCGCAGCGGTCGTCGTCGCGTTCTTTTGGGCGAAGAAGCACTTCCGCCAGGAGATTGAGCGCGCCAAGCGCATCAACCGGTCAAACCGCAACCAGTAGCAGCGGCCGGACGGGACTCAGGCCCGGCGTGCCCGCGCGAGGGCCTGGTACCAGTAGTACGAGTCTTTCGGCGTGCGCTTGAGGCTCGTGAAATCGACGTGCACCAGGCCGAAGCGCTGCGAGTAACCGGCCGCCCATTCGAAGTTGTCCATCAGCGTCCAGACGTAGTAGCCGAGCAGCTCGACGTCGTGGGCCACGCCCCCGGGGGAAGTGGCCTCCACCGCCTGGCTGAGGTGCGCGGCGAGGTAGCTGATCCGCCCGGCGTCGGGGATGGGACCGGTGACGTGGTCCGGTTCGGGGAAGCTCGCCCCGCTCTCGGTGATGTAGAGCGGCGGCAGCGAGGCACCGTACCGGTCCTTCAGCTCCCGGAGCAGGATCCCCAGGTGGTCCGGAGCGACCGGCCAGCCGAATCCCGTGCGCTCGTACTCCGGGAACGCGGCCATATGGAACGGAACTTTGAGCATCGCCTCCGCGGTTGCCGAAAGGCTGTCGACGCCGCGCCCCGTGGCCACCTTGACGGGGTAGTAATAGTTCAGGCCGTAGAAATCCAGCGGCTGGTGGATCGTGGCCAGGTCCGCGTCGCTGATGCTCCGCATTGAACGGAACCACGGCCGGGCGATCAGCGGCAGCCGGGGAAAGCGGCCCAGGAGGATCGGGTCAGCGTAGAGCCGGTTCAGCACGAAGTCGAACACCCTGGCCAGCAGCCTGTCCGTTGGCGAACCGGAGGCAGGCCGGACGGGGGAATGCAGGTTCGTCACGCCGACGGCGCCGGCGACACCCTCCGCGCGCAACGCCTGAACCGCCAGCCCGTGCCCCAAGAGCTGATGCCGCACCGACGGCAGGGCATCGAAGAGCAGGCCGCGGCCGGGCGCGTGGACGCCCAGGGCGTAGCCGTTCAGGGTAACCGAGGCGGGCTCGTTCAGCGTCACCCACTGCGCCACGCGGTCGCCGAACCGCTTGCCTGCGGCCGCGCTGTACTCGGCAAACCGTTCCGCCGTCGAACGGTCCATCCAGCCGCCCCGGTGCTCGAGGGGCAGCGGCGTATCCCAGTGGTAGAGGGTGGCCATGGGGGAGATGCCGGCGGCGAGGAGCCGGTCGATCAGGCGGTCGTAGAAGTCCAGGCCGGCCGCATTGAAGCGGCCGCTGCCCTCGGGCTGGACCCGCGGCCAGGAGATCGAGAAGCGATAGGAATCGATCCCGAGATCGTGCATCAGTTCGATGTCTTCCTCGGCACGGTTATAGTGGTCGCAGGCGACGGCGGGGGAGTGCCCGTGCAGGATGTTGCCGGGCTTTTCGGCAAAGGCGTCCCAGCCCGAGGGCCCGCGGCCGCCGGCGGCGAGGCTCCCCTCGATCTGGAAAGCCGCGGAGGAAACACCCAGGGTGAATCCCGGGCTCAGGCGCGCGGCGAGGGCCTGAACTGCCACAGAGTCCTGCACAGTCATGCCCCTATCATCCATTCGACGGCGATTCAGGACAATGGCCCTCCGGCAGGGATTGCAGTGCAGTGATTGCAGTGCCTGCTACGGGCTGATTCGCTTCTGCCCGAATATTCCGGCATACTAGATGAGTTGTTCAAGCGCTCTTTCGCGTCCCGATCCGGATAATGCCGGGTGCCAGGGTCCAAGTGAGAGACCAAACATAACCCACTCCCCATGGAATTGCGGACGCGTACGTGTGAAAACATGCGACACGCCCGACCGCGGGGGTCGGTTGCGTCGGCAGGTTGAGGAACCCGGATCCTTCCGGATTCAGCTTGTGCGGCGGGTGGTAGTTACGACTTCAAATGCTTCGGCAGCCATACAACTAGTAAGTGAACAGGGCAGCCCTAATCAGGGGAAGCACAGACTGAAAGAGAGTCAGGCGACATGGCGGGACAAAAAATCCGCATCCGGCTGAAGTCATATGACCACGAGGTCATTGACGTTTCAGCACGGAAGATCGTTGAGACGGTCACGCGCGCAGGCGCAACTGTAGTTGGCCCCGTGCCGCTGCCGACGGAGAAGAACGTTTACTGCGTTATCCGCTCTCCGCACAAGTACAAGGACAGCCGCGAGCACTTTGAAATGCGCACGCACAAGCGTCTTATCGACATCATCGATCCCACGCCCAAGGCTGTTGATTCGCTCATGCGTCTCGACCTGCCGGCCGACGTGAACATCGAAATCAAGCTGTAGGGAGGTGCTGAGAGACTATGACCGCAACCCGTAACGTAAAGGGCCTGCTGGGCACGAAGCTCGGCATGACCCAGGTCTGGGACGAGAACAACAAGCTCATCCCCGTCACTGTGGTCCAGGCTGACTCGAACGTCATCACGCAGCTGCGCAATGCAGAAACTGATGGCTATGTCGCCGTTCAGATCGGCTACGGCCAGATCGATCCCCGCAAGGTCACCAAGCCGCTGGCTGGTCACTTTGAAAAGGCAGGCGTCACGCCTCGCCGCCACGTCGTAGAACTGCGCACTGCAGATGCTGACTCTTACGAGCTGGGCCAGGAGCTCTCCGTAGAGCTCTTCGAAGCCGGCCAGAAGATCGACGTCGTTGGCACCACCAAGGGTAAGGGCTTCGCCGGTGTTATGAAGCGTCACGGCTTCCACGGCGTTGGAGCTTCCCACGGTGCCCACAAGAACCACCGTAAGCCCGGTTCAATCGGTGGCGCATCCACCCCGAGCCGCGTCTTCAAGGGCATGAAAATGGCCGGCCGCATGGGCGCCGTTCGTCACACCACGCTGAACCTCACGGTCCACGCGGTTGACGTCGAGAAGTCGCTGCTCCTGATCAAGGGCGCCGTCCCCGGCGCCCGCGGCCAGGTCGTACTCGTACGCACCGCCGTGAAGGGAGCCTAGTTCAATGACTAGCACTGTCAAGGTTGACCTGCCTGCAGAGATCTTCGACGTACAGACCAACGTGCCGCTGCTGCACCAGGTCGTCGTTGCCCAGCTCGCTGCTGCTCGCCAGGGTACCCACAAGACCAAGACCCGCGCCGAGGTTTCCGGTGCAGGTCGCAAGCCGTTCAAGCAGAAGGGCACCGGCCGCGCCCGTCAGGGTTCCATCCGTGCTCCTCACATGACCGGTGGTGGCGTTGTCCACGGCCCCACGCCGCGTGACTACAGCCAGCGCACCCCCAAGAAGATGATTGCTGCTGCACTGCGCGGCGCACTCTCGGACCGCGCCCGCAACGGCCGCGTCCACGTCGTTGCTGACCTGGTTGCCGGCTCCAAGCCGTCCTCCAAGGAAGCACTGGCAACCCTGCGCGGAGTTTCCGAGCGCAAGAACCTGCTCGTTGTCATTGAGCGCGCCAACGATGTTGCTGCACTGTCCGTGCGCAACCTCGAGGAAGTTCACGTTCTGTACGCAGACCAGCTGAACACCTACGACGTTCTCGTTTCCGACGACGTAGTCTTCACCAAGGCTGCCTACGAAGCATTCGTTGCTGACAAGGCTGCAAAGAACGAGGAGGATGCCAAGTGAGCGCAGCCACCATCAAAGACCCGCGCGACGTCGTGCTTGCACCCGTCGTCTCGGAAAAGAGCTACGGCCTGATCGACGAGGGCAAGTACACCTTCCTGGTGGACCCCCGCTCGAACAAGACCGAGATCAAGCTGGCCGTGGAGAAGATTTTCTCCGTCAAGGTCGAATCGATCAACACCATCAACCGTGCCGGTAAGCGCAAGCGCACCAAATTCGGCTGGGGTACCCGCAAGAACACCAAGCGTGCCATTGTGAGCCTCAAAGAAGGCACTATCGACATCTTCGGCGGTCCGCTTTCATAGCGGAGACCACTTTAACGAGGAAATAAATTATGGGAATCCGTAAATACAAGCCGACTACCCCGGGCCGTCGCGGCTCGAGCGTAGCGGACTTCACTGAAATCACGCGGTCGACGCCGGAAAAGTCGTTGGTACGTCCCCTCCCGAAAAAGGGTGGCCGTAACAACTCCGGTAAGATCACGACCCGTCACAAGGGTGGTGGACACAAGCGCCAGTATCGTCTGATCGACTTCCGTCGCCACGACAAGGACGGCGTCAACGCCCGCGTTGCCGAAATCGAGTACGACCCGAACCGCACGGCTCGGATCGCCCTCCTGCACTACGTTGATGGCACCAAGCGTTACATCATCGCCCCGAACAAGCTGTCCCAGGGCGACTTCGTAGAGGCCGGCGCCGACGCTGACATCAAGCCCGGCAACAACCTTCCGCTGCGCAACATCCCGGTCGGTACCGTAATCCACGCAGTCGAACTGCGCCCGGGTGGCGGCGCCAAGATGGGCCGCTCCGCCGGCGCATCGATCCAGCTCGTTGCAAAGGAAGGCCGTTTCGCCCAGCTGCGTCTGCCTTCCGGCGAAATCCGCAACGTTGACGTGCGCTGCCGCGCAACCGTCGGCGAGGTCGGCAACGCCGAGCAGTCGAACATCAACTGGGGCAAGGCCGGCCGTATGCGGTGGAAGGGCGTTCGCCCGACCGTCCGTGGTGTCGCCATGAACCCGGTTGACCACCCCCACGGTGGTGGCGAGGGTAAGACGTCCGGTGGACGTCACCCCGTCAACCCGAACGGTAAGCGCGAAGGCCGCACCCGCCGTCCCAACAAAGAGAGCGACAAGCTTATTGTTCGTCGCCGTCGTACTGGCAAGAACAAGCGATAGGAGCCTGGACACATGCCACGCAGCCTGAAAAAAGGTCCTTTCGTTGACCAGCACCTCTTTGTAAAGGTAGCCAGGGAAAACGAAAAGGGCACCAAGAACGTCATCAAGACCTGGTCCCGCCGTTCGATGATCGTCCCCGACATGCTCGGCCACACGATCGCCGTACACGACGGACGCAAGCACATCCCCGTGTTTGTCACTGAGTCGATGGTCGGGCACAAGCTCGGCGAATTCGCTCCCACGCGGACATTCCGCGGCCATGTCAAGGACGACCGTAAGGGCAAGCGCCGCTAGGCGCCTGCACTTACGTCAAAGACGAGAGAAGGAAAGCAATGGAAGCCAAGGCAATTGCGCGTCACATCCGCGTAACGCCTATGAAGGCCCGGCGCGTCGTCAACCTTGTTCGTGGTAAGCAAGCGAATGAGGCTCTGGCAATTCTGAAGTTTGCCCCCCAGGCAGCTTCGGAGCCGGTATTCAAGGTAGTTCAGTCGGCAATCTCCAACGCCCGGGTCCTCGCGGACCGCGACGGCGTGGCGTTTGACGAAGGTGACCTCATCATCAGCGAAGCGTTTGTTGATGAAGGCCCGACCATGAAGCGGTTCCAGCCGCGAGCCCAGGGTCGTGCATTTCAGATCAAGAAGCGCACGAGCCACATCACCGTGGTAGTCGCTACCCCGGAGAAAGAGGAGGCTCGCTAAGTGGGACAGAAAGTTAACCCGCACGGGTTCCGACTCGGCATCACCACCGATCACGTATCGCACTGGTTTGCTGACAGCACCAAGGCCGGCCAGCGGTACAAGGACTTCGTTCGCGAAGACATCCGCATCCGCCAGCTCATGTCCACGGGCATGGAGCGCGCCGGTATCGCCAAGGTCGAAATCGAGCGCACCCGCGACCGTGTCCGTGTGGATATCCACACGGCACGTCCGGGCATCGTCATCGGCCGCCGCGGCGCTGAAGCAGACCGCATCCGCGGCGAGCTTGAGAAGCTCACGGGCAAGCAGGTACAGCTGAACATCCTCGAGGTCAAGAACCCCGAGATGGAAGCCCAGCTTGTCGCCCAGGGCGTTGCTGAGCAGCTGACTTCCCGCGTGGCTTTCCGCCGTGCGATGAAGAAGGCCATGCAGTCCGCACAGCGCGCCGGTGCCAAGGGCATCCGGATCGCTTGCTCGGGTCGACTGGGCGGCGCAGAAATGTCCCGCTCGGAGTTCTACCGCGAAGGCCGTGTGCCCCTGCACACCCTGCGTGCGAACATCGACTACGGCTTCTACGAGGCCAAGACCACCTTCGGCCGCATCGGCGTGAAGGTCTGGATCTACAAGGGCGACGTCACTGCCAAGGAACTGGCTCAGCAGGCAGCTGCTGCTCCGTCCCGTGGCCGTGCCGGCGACCGCCCGGGCCGCCCGGGTGGCGCCGACCGTGGTGACCGCCGCCGTCGTCCCGACCGCCCCGCAGCTGAGGCAGCACCTGCCGCCGAAGCTCCGGCTGTCGAAGCAGCAGCTGCACCGGCAGTAGAAGGAGGACAGGCTTAAATGCTTATCCCACGTCGAGTCAAGCACCGTAAGCAGCACCACCCGGGTCGTTCCGGCGCTGCTACGGGCGGCACCCAGGTCTCCTTCGGTGAGTGGGGCATCCAGGCGCTGAGCCCGGCCTACGTCACGAACCGTCAGATCGAATCTGCCCGTATCGCGATGACCCGCCACATCAAGCGTGGCGGAAAGGTCTGGATCAACATTTACCCGGACCGTCCGCTGACGAAGAAGCCGGCCGAAACCCGCATGGGTTCCGGTAAGGGTTCTCCGGAATGGTGGGTCTCAAACGTCAAGCCGGGCCGGGTTCTCTTCGAACTCTCCGGTGTCAGTGAAGAGGTAGCTCGCGAGGCCCTGCGCCTGGCAATCCACAAGCTGCCGTTGAAGGCACGCATTGTGCGTCGCGAAGGTGGTGAGTAGAAATGGCAGTAGGATCCAAGGAACTTGCATCCGCACAGCTGGACGGTTTCGACAACGAGCGTCTCGTTGAAGAACTCCGCAAGGCCAAGGAAGAGCTGTTCAACCTGCGTTTCCAGTCCGCCACCGGTCAGCTGGAGAACCACGGTCGTCTGCGCGCGGTAAAGAAGGACATCGCCCGCATCTACACCGTTCTCCGTGAGCGCGAGCTCGGCATTCGTGCCGAGGTTGCCGCACCGGTTGTGGAAGCCAAGGAAGAGAAGAAGTCCAAGAAGGCTGCAACCAAGAAGGCCGAAAAGGCTGAAACGGTTGAATCCGAGGAGGATGCCAAGTGAGTGAAAAGGACGAGAACGTGACGGAAACTGTTTCCGACGCAGCCAAGGCTGACGAGCGCGGTTACCGTAAGACGAAGCGCGGCTACGTCGTCTCGGACAAGATGGAAAAGACCATCACTGTCCAGGTCGAAGACCGCGTGAAGCACGCCCTCTACGGCAAGGTCATCCGCCGCAACGCCAAGATCAAGGCTCACGACGAAGAGAACAGCGCCGGCATCGGCGACCTCGTGCTCCTCGCCGAGACCCGCCCGCTCTCCGCTACCAAGCGGTGGCGTCTGGTCGAGATCCTCGAGAAGGCCAAGTAACACCTGCACCTGGTGCCTGGTGATACAGCAGAAGCCCTCGTTCCCCTCTGGGGGAGCGGGGGCTTCCGCGTTGCCGGCAGCAGCCGCCGCGGGCCGCCTGCGCCCTGCTACAGCCGCTTGCCGGGCGCGTCAGGCGGAGCAGCCTTTGGGAGGCCTGCGACGGCGGCCGGCCGGGTTCCCGGGTTTGCCCGGCGGCGGGCCCGCCTAAAGCCTGTCCGGCGTGACGGCGACGGCAGTTGCGCGGGCCGGGGGTGTGCAGGCGCCATGGCTGTGATATGGGGATACGCCCAAAACGTGCTAAGATTTTGAGTTTGTATGGCGCCTTTTGCGCGCCGTCATCAACCTCGTAAACAATCGTGCCACGGCATAGTGCCCCCTTGCGCCCCGACTCGTCGGGAACCGCCTGGGAAGCAAATGTTTTTGGCACGGGCGTTTAGGCCTGGTCTGGCAAAATCCAGGCAGGTCAAGAGACACCCCGATCAACCGTTCCGCAAGGCTCATTCCGTAGGAAGATTTTCGGTCTGAGAACCAGCGCGACGCAAGGAGTAAATAGTGATTCAGCAGGAGTCGCGACTCAAGGTCGCCGACAACACGGGTGCTAAGGAAATCCTTACCATTCGCGTTCTCGGTGGATCTGGCCGTCGCTACGCAGGCATTGGCGACGTAATCGTCGCTACCGTCAAGGATGCAATTCCGGGCGGCAACGTAAAGAAGGGCGACGTCGTCAAGGCTGTCATCGTCCGTACCAAGAAGGAACGCCGCCGTGCGGATGGTTCCTACATCAAGTTTGACGAGAACGCAGCCGTCATCCTGAAGAACGACGGTGACCCCCGCGGTACCCGTATCTTCGGACCGGTTGGTCGTGAACTTCGCGACAAGAAGTTCATGAAGATCGTTTCTCTGGCTCCGGAGGTGCTCTAGTCCATGGCTAAGATCAAAAAGGGTGACCTCGTTCAGGTCATCACTGGCGCCAAGGCTGAGCGCGGCGGCGACAAGGGTAAGCAGGGCAAGGTTCTGCGCGTCTACCCGGAGACCAACCGCGTGTTGGTTGAAGGCATTAACCGCGTAACCAAGCACACCAAGGTCGGTCAGTCGCAGCGCGGCACCAAGACCGGTGGCATTGAGGTCGTCGAGGCTTCGATCCACATCTCCAACGTGGCTCTGGTTGACCCGTCCACCAAGAAGCCCACCCGCGTCGGTTTCCGCACCGAGACCGTTGAGCGCGATGGCGTGAAGCGTGAAGTGCGCGTCCGCGTGGCCAAGAGCTCAGGGAAGGACATCTAATGACTGAGACTCTCGAGACTCCGGCAAGCAAGATCGTTCCTCGTCTGAAGACCAAGTACGCCGATTCCATCAAGAACACGCTGACTGAGGAATTCAAGTACCAGAACGTCAACCAGGTTCCCCGCCTGGTGAAGGTCGTTGTGAACATGGGTGTTGGAGATGCCGCCAAGGACTCCAAGCTGATCGACGGCGCTGTCCGCGATCTGACCCTGATCACCGGCCAGAAGCCGCAGGTAACCAAGGCCCGCAAGTCGATCGCACAGTTCAAGCTGCGCGAAGGCATGCCGATTGGTGCACACGCAACTCTTCGTGGGGACCGCATGTGGGAATTCCTGGACCGTCTGGTCACGCTGGCCCTGCCGCGTATCCGCGACTTCCGTGGCCTCAGCGGCAAGCAGTTCGATGGCAACGGCAACTACACCTTCGGTCTGACCGAGCAGGTTATGTTCCACGAGATCGACCAGGATTCCATTGACCGCGTTCGCGGTATGGACATCACCGTCGTGACCACTGCCAAGACCGACGACGAAGGCCGCGCGCTGCTGAAGGCGCTTGGCTTCCCGTTCAAGACCGAAGACTAATCTAGCTACGTAAAAGGTCCGCCCGCGCTCTGTTCCGAATTCTGTTCGGGACAATCGGCACGGCGGAAACCGTTATGAGGAAGGGCAAGAGCCCACATGACAATGACAGATCCCGTCGCAGACATGCTTACGCGTCTGCGCAACGCTAACTCGGCATACCACGACTCCGTGACCATGCCGTACAGCAAGCTCAAGGCACGCGTTGCCGACATCCTGAAGGCTGAAGGTTACATCGCCTCCTGGAAAGAAGAAGACGCTGAGGTTGGCAAGAAGCTGACCCTCGAGCTCAAGTTCGGTCCGAACCGCGAGCGTTCAATCGCTGGCGTTCGTCGTATTTCCAAGCCGGGACTGCGCGTTTACGCAAAGTCCACCAACCTGCCGCACGTGCTCGGTGGCCTGGGTGTCGCAATCCTGTCCACCTCTTCCGGCCTCTTGACTGACAAGCAGGCCGGCAAGAAGGGCGTGGGCGGCGAAGTCCTCGCTTACGTCTGGTAACGGGAAAGGAAGAGAATAATGTCACGTATTGGACGTCTCCCCATCACCGTTCCTGCCGGCGTTGAGGTCAAGGTTGACGGCTCTGTCGTCAGCGTCAAGGGTTCCAAAGGCGAGCTGAGCCACACTGTGGCCAGCCCGATCGAGGTTTCCCTGGAAGATGGCACCCTGACTGTCGCCCGCCCGAACGACGAGCGCGCCTCACGTTCGCTGCACGGCCTGACCCGCACCCTGATCGCCAACATGATCCAGGGTGTCACCGCAGGCTACGAGAAGAAGCTTGAGATTGTCGGTACCGGTTACCGCGTCCAGGCCAAGGGTTCTGACCTTGAGTTCGCTCTGGGCTACAGCCACCCGGTTAACGTCTCGGCACCGAACGGCATCACCTTTGCAGTTGAGACCCCGACCAAGCTCTCTGTTTCAGGTATCTCCAAGCAGCAGGTCGGCGAGGTTGCTGCCAACATTCGCAAGCTGCGGAAGCCGGACCCCTACAAGGGCAAGGGCATCCGTTACGCAGGCGAAGTCATCCGCCGCAAGGTCGGAAAGGCTGGTAAGTAACCATGGCGATCGCAATTAACAAGAAGCGTACGAACAAGAGCAAGTCTGCCCAGCGCAGCCGCCGCCAGCTTCGTATCCGCAAGCGCATCTCCGGTACGGCTGTACGCCCGCGTCTGGTCGTCAACCGTTCCGCACGTCACGTATTCGTCCAGGTTGTCGATGACACCAAGGGCCTGACCGTGGCAAGCGCCTCCACACTGGAAGCCGACCTTCGTGCATTCGACGGTGACAAGACCGCCAAGGCCAAGCGCGTTGGCGAACTGGTCGCCGAGCGTGCCCAAGGCTGCCGGTATCGAAGCAGTTGTCTTCGACCGCGGTGGTAACAAGTACCACGGCCGGATCGCCGCCGTCGCTGACGGCGCACGTGAAGGTGGGCTGGCACTGTGACCGAAAATAACGAAAAGGACATTCAGGTGACTGAAGCTGTAGCTGCTCCGGCAACTGAGACCGCTGCGCCTGCTACCACTGACGACCGCCGTGGTGGCGCTCGTCGTGGCGAGCGTGGCGACCGCGGCCAGGGCCGTGGCGACCGTGGCGGCCGTGGTGGCCGTGACGGCGGCCGCGAGGCCGAGAAGAGCCAGTTCGTAGAGCGCGTCGTAACCATCAACCGCGTTTCCAAGGTCGTCAAGGGTGGTCGTCGCTTCAGCTTCACCGCCCTCGTCGTCGTCGGTGACGGCAACGGCATGGTCGGCGTTGGCTACGGCAAGGCAAAGGAAGTTCCTGCCGCTATCGCGAAGGGCGTTGAAGAGGCCAAGAAGTCCTTCTTCCGCGTTCCCCGCATCGGCAGCACCATCCCGCACCGCGTTCAGGGTGAGGCCGCCGCAGGCGTCGTCATGCTGCGCCCGGCTTCCGCCGGTACCGGTGTTATCGCCGGTGGCCCGGTCCGTGCAGTACTGGAGTGCGTGGGCATCCACGACATCCTCTCCAAGTCGCTCGGTTCTTCCAACGCCATCAACATCGTTCACGCGACCGTTGACGCGCTGAAGCGCCTCGAAGAGCCGGCAGCAGTGGCAGCACGCCGCGGCCTCCCGCTCGACGAGATCGCCCCGCCGGCAATGGTCAAGGCGCTCCTGAACCAGAAGGCAGGTGTCTGAGTCATGGCTAAGAACGTGCTTGTCTCCGACGCAAAGTTGGAGATCACTCAGATCAAGTCCGCCATTGGCGGCAAGCAGAACCAGCGCGACACCCTGCGGTCCCTCGGCCTGAAGCGGATCGGACACACCGTTGTCCGCACCGCCGACGCCGTGACCGTCGGGATGCTCAACACGGTTCCGCACCTGGTAAAGGTAGAGGAGGCGAAGTAAATGGCAGAGAAGAACACCGCCGAAAAGGCACAGGGCGCCGCTGAGAAGCAGAACGCACTGAAGGTTCACCACCTGCGTCCCGCCCCGGGTGCCAAGACCGCCAAGACCCGTGTTGGTCGTGGTGAAGGTTCCAAGGGTAAGACCGCCGGTCGCGGTACCAAGGGTACGAAGGCCCGCTACCAGATCAAGGCTGGCTTTGCCGGCGGCCAGCTGCCGCTGCACATGCGCCTGCCGAAGCTGCGCGGCTTCAAGAACCCGTTCCGGGTTGAGTACCAGGTTGTAAACCTGGACAAGCTCAACGAGCTGTTCCCGGAAGGTGGCGCTGTCACCGTGGAGAACCTGGTCGAAAAGGGTGCCGTTCGCAAGAACCAGCCCGTCAAGGTGCTGGGCACCGGCGACATCACCGTCAAGGTTGACGTCACCGTCCACGCATTCTCGGCCAGCGCTGCTGACAAGATTGCTGCAGCAGGCGGAAGCGCCACCGCCCTCTAACGAGGCGGCGGGGCAATTGCCCGTTGTTGAAACTCCCGGTACCAGGGGCTCACGCCCCCGGTGCCGGGAGTTTTTTTCATTTTCCGGCCCCCGCCGATTGTTCGCCGGGCGCATCCACCCGTTAGACTCGGTTGTTGGGTTTATTTGACCTGTCTCACACGACTTTACTTATTACTCAGGAGGACGCTTGCTTAGCGCATTTGGCCGGGCCTTTCGCACGCCTGATCTGCGACGCAAGTTGTTGTTCACGCTGGGAATCATCACAATCTTCCGCTTGGGTGCCTTCATCCCCTCGCCTGGTGTGAGCTACCAGAATGTCCAGCAATGCTTGCAGAACGGTCAGACCTCGGGCGGGATCTACCAGCTCGTCAACCTGTTCAGCGGCGGTGCATTGCTGCAGGTCTCCATCTTTGCCCTCGGCATCATGCCGTACATCACCGCCAGTATCATCGTCCAGCTGCTCCGGGTGGTCATTCCCCGCTTCCAGCAGCTCTACGAAGAGGGCGCCTCGGGCCAGTCCAAGCTGACCCAGTACACCCGTTACCTCACGATCGCCCTCGGCCTGCTCAATGCCACGACGCTGGTGTCGCTGGCACGGTCCGGCCAGTTGCTGCCAAACTGCCAGCTGCCCATCATCCCGGACAGCTCGATCGTCACCACGGTCCTGATCATCATCACGCTCACGGCCGGCACCGGCCTGATCATGTGGATGGGTGAGCTCGTGACGGAGAAGGGCGTCGGCAACGGCATGTCCCTGCTCATCTTCACGTCCATCGCCGCAGGCTTCCCCGGCTCGCTCGGTGCGATCTGGAAGGCCCAGGGCCCCGGCACGTTCTTCCTGGTCCTGATCATCGGCCTGCTCACCGTGGCCCTCGTGGTCTTCGTGGAGCAGTCCCAGCGCCGGATCCCGGTGCAGTACGCCAAGCGGATGATCGGCCGCCGCACGGTTGGCGGAACCAGCACCTACATCCCCATCAAGGTGAACATGGCCGGCGTCGTGCCCGTCATCTTCGCCTCGTCCATGCTGTACCTGCCGGGGCTGATCTCACAGTTCAACCAGCCCAAGGCCGGCGAGCCGGTGCAGCCCTGGGTTGAGTGGATCAACAACAACCTGACCAAGGGCGACCACCCGATCTATATGGCACTGTATTTCGCCATGATTGTGTTTTTCACCTACTTCTATGTTGCGATTACTTTCAACCCTGAAGAGGTCTCGGACAACATGAAGAAGTACGGCGGCTTCATTCCGGGCATCCGCGCCGGCAAACCGACCGCGGACTATCTTCAGTACGTCCTATCCCGGATCACCCTGCCCGGCGCCTTCTACCTTGGCTTCGTGGCACTGATCCCGCTGGTTGCACTGGTCCTGATCAACGCGAACCAGAACTTCCCGTTCGGCGGCACCTCGATCCTGATCATGGTGGGCGTCGGTCTGGAGACCGTGAAGCAGATTGATGCGCAACTACAGCAACGTCACTACGAAGGGCTTTTGCGATGACGAGAATGTTGATTATCGGACCTCCCGGGTCCGGCAAGGGAACGCAGGCGGAACGCATTTCCGAACGCCTCGGCGTCGTTGCGATCTCCACAGGAGACATCTTCCGCGCCAACGTCAAGGGTGAGACTCCGCTTGGTGTCGAAGCCAAGAAGTACATGGACGCAGGCGACTTCGTCCCGGACAGCGTCACCAACAAGATGGTGCGTGACCGCCTCAGCGAGGACGACGTGGAGGCAGGCTTCCTGCTCGACGGGTACCCGCGCACGACCGCGCAGGTGGACTACCTCGAAGACATCCTCGCCGGCGCCGACCAGAAGCTCGACGTCGTGCTCCAGCTCACCGCTGACGACGAGGAGCTGGTCACCCGCCTCCTGGGCCGTGCCAAGGAAACTGGCCGCAGCGACGACAACGAAGGCGTTATCCGTCACCGGCTGGACCTGTACCACGAGCAGACCGAGCCCGTGGTGGCCAAGTATGCCGAACGCGGCATCCTGACCCAGGTGGACGGCATCGGCGGCATCGACGAAGTCACCGAGCGCGTCATGGAAGCGATCAAGTCCGCCCAGGCCGCCTGATCCACACCCGCTGATCCACGCTTGCAGTGCGACTGACGCACTCCCGAAGGGCGCGTTCCGTACCATCGTGTACGGGACGCGCCCTTCGGCGTGGGCGGCCCCGCGGCGGGCGGTTCCGAACCGTTGAGCCGGTGCGGGAGAATAGAGCTTGAAGACTTGGGTTGATGACCCATGGTGGAGGCCCGGGTTCTAGCGCGCCCGGACCGCGAGAGAAAACACTGAGGTAGCGATGGCATTCGGCCAGGCACGCATTGAATACAAGACCAACGCCCAGATGCGCACGATGCACGAGGCCGGGCTGGTCCTGAGCCGGGCACTGGATGCGGCAGTGGCCGCCGCGGCCCCCGGCGTCACCACGGCCCGGCTGGACGAGGTCTTCGCCGCCGTGCTCCAGGACGCCGGCGCCAAGTCCAACTTCCTCGGCTACCACGGGTTTCCGGCCACGATCTGCACCTCGGTGAACGAAGAGGTGGTGCACGGCATCCCCGGCACCCGGGTGCTCCAGGACGGCGACATCATCTCGATCGACGGCGGCGCGATCGTGGACGGCTGGCACTCCGATTCGGCGCGGACCGTGGTTGTCGGCACCGCCGATCCGGAGGACGTACGCCTCTCCGAGGTCACCGAGGAAGCCATGTGGCGAGGCATCGCAGCCTTGGCCACCGGAAAATTCGTGGGCGATATCGGCAACGCGGTGGACGACTACGTCTCCTCCGTGCCGGGCAAACCGCTGGGCATCCTCGAAGACTATGTGGGCCACGGAATCGGCTCCGAGATGCACATGGCGCCGGACGTGCTGAACTACCGCACCGGCCATCGCGGGCCAAAGATCCGCCCGGGGCTGTGCCTCGCAATCGAGCCCATGCTGGTCCGCGGCAGCATCGACACCGCAATCCTCGACGACGACTGGACCGTTGTCACCACGGACGGCAAGCGCTCCTGCCAGTGGGAGCACTCGGTCGCCGTGCACGAGAAGGGGATCTGGGTCCTCTCGGCACCGGACGGGGGAGCGGCGAAACTGGCGCCGCTCGGCGTCGTGCCCGTCCCGATCCCCTAAGCCCGAAGCACCCAGCGCCTCGCAAGTTTTCTGGCGACGCGCAAATCCCTGGCGACACCCGAATGCCGGTAGCGCCAGGGATTTTGCGCGTCTCAGGACAGCTGGGGCGCACAATGGAGCCATGGGAGCAACGGGAGCCATCACCGACGTCGCCGGGATCCGGGTAGGCCATGTCCACAAGTCCGGCGACGGCTGGCTGAGCGGGGTGACGGTGGTCCTCCCGCCGCCTGGGACGGTGGGCTCGGTCGACGTCCGCGGCGGCGGTCCCGCGACGCACGAGACTGACGCGCTGGATCCCACCACGCTGTCCCAAACCGTGGACGCCGTGGTCCTGACCGGGGGGAGCGCCTTTGGCCTCGCCGCGGCGCACGGCGCCCAGCGCTGGTGCGAGGAGAACGGCCGCGGCTTCCCGGTCCCCGGCGGGCTTGTGCCGATCGTGCCGGCGGCCGCGATCTTCGACCTGGGCCGCGGCGGCGATTTCTCCGCCCGTCCCGGCGAGGCGATGGGCTATGCGGCGACGGCCGCCGCCGCCGGGCAGCCGGAAGGGCACGACGTCGAGCGCGGCAACGTCGGCGCCGGCACAGGAGCAGCAATCGGCCGAGGCACGTACAAAGGGGGAGTGGGCACAGCCTCAATCACTTTAGACAATGGGGTCGTTGTAGCGGCGCTGGCGGTAGTCAACGCGCTGGGACTTCCATTCGGCACATCGAGCCAGTGGACGGAACCCGGCAGCGTGCGTCTAAGCGAGGAACGAGCGAGCACGCCGAGGGTTTCGGCCGCTGACTCGGAAGGTGAGGCGGAACCCGGCGGCACGGATCCGGATGCAAAGCAGCCCCCGCCGCTCAACACCACGCTCGTCGTCGTCGCCACCGACGCCGTCCTGGACAAGGCGGACTGCAAACGGACGGCCTCCGCGGCTCACGCCGGACTGGCCCGGGCTCTGAATCCAAGCCACACCCTCGCCGACGGCGACACCGTGTTCGCCCTGGCGACGGGCGCCGTCGCGCTGGACCGCAGCACCCCGACGGCCCGGCAGATCAGCCTCATTACCCTGCAGAGCGCGGCCGCCGACGTGGTCCGGCTGGCCATCCTCGACGGGATCTCGCAGGCGGAAGCAGTGACGACGGCGGCCGGGACGCTAGGTGCGTACGGACGCTGAGTGCGCTACGATGGGCGGATTTAACTTTGGATTTAACAATCGGGCCGTGATGGCGTAGTGTTGTCTGTTGGTTGTCTGCCCCGTTGTGCCCTTTTGGGGTCGGGTGGCACCAACCAATCAATCAAAAACGTCCGCGGTCATGACCGGTGCAAACCGGGAGGCTGCGGCAACAACAGTTAGCGGAGGGTATGGCCAAGAAGGACGGGGTCATTGAGATCGAGGGCGTTGTGACCGAGGCGCTGCCCAACGCGATGTTTCGCGTTGAGCTCACCAACAAGCACATCGTTCTGGCACACATCTCTGGAAAGATGCGCCAGCACTACATCAGGATCCTCCCCGAGGACCGCGTAGTGGTGGAGCTGAGCCCTTACGACCTGACACGTGGTCGTATCGTCTACCGCTACAAGTAAACACTGGGCGGCCAGGGCGACAGCCGAGGGCCGGTCCAGCTGACCAACTGCAACACGCAAAGGAACGCCATGAAGGTCAAGCCGAGCGTCAAGCAGATCTGCGAAAAGTGCAAAGTGATCCGCCGTAATGGCCGGGTCATGGTGATCTGCGAGAACCCGCGCCACAAGCAGCGCCAGGGCTAATTTCCTTCACGGGAAACCCTGGGTTGCTAACCCACGCAAGTAAATAAAGGCAGCACAAGCTGAACTGGGACGTATTGAGCCCGGACAGCTAACCCCCGGTCGGAGGCTGGGGCCGCACTGTAAGTGCGGGTGTACTGCCTACGACCTCCGGTTTATACAAGGAGTACTGCCAATATGGCTCGTCTCGCTGGCGTAGACATTCCCCGCGAAAAGCGGCTGGAAATTGCGCTTACTTACATCTACGGCGTGGGCAAGACCCGTGCACACGAAACCCTGGCTGCTACCGGCATCAGCGCTGACGTTCGGGTCAAGGACCTGACGGACGCGCAGCTGGTTGAGCTGCGTGACTACATTGAAGGCAACTACAAGGTTGAGGGTGACCTTCGCCGCGAAGTGGCCGCTGATATCCGCCGCAAGGTTGAAATCGGCAGCTACGAAGGCCTGCGTCACCGCAAGGGCCTGCCCGTACGCGGTCAGCGTACGAAGACCAACGCCCGTACCCGCAAGGGTCCGAAGCGTACCGTCGCCGGCAAGAAGAAGGCCCGTTAATCCCTGAGGGATTAACTCGGCTTCCCCCGATAACTTTCTGTAGGAGAAAAAATGCCCCCGAAGACTCGTGGCGCGGTTCGCAAGCCGCGTAAGAAGGACAAGAAGAATATCGCGCTTGGCCAGGCGCACATCAAGAGCACCTTTAACAACACCATCGTGTCCATCACGGACCCGAACGGTGCAGTCATCTCCTGGGCTTCGTCCGGTGAGGTTGGCTTCAAGGGCTCGCGTAAGTCCACCCCGTTCGCTGCCCAGATGGCCGCCGAAGCCGCCGCAAAGCGTGCACAGGAGCACGGCATGCGCAAGGTCGACGTGTTCGTCAAGGGACCGGGTTCCGGACGCGAAACCGCCATCCGCTCGCTGCAGGCCGCTGGCCTCGAGGTTGGCTCCATCCAGGACGTCACCCCCAGCGCCCACAACGGCTGCCGTCCGCCGAAGCGCCGCCGCGTCTAAGGCTTTCCAGCGCCCAGGAGCTTGCCCGGACCCTCACCGGTCCGGGCAGGCCCGGCCGCGTTAAGTCTTCAGACCGATCTTTCCACCACCTGTGTTGCGTCATATAGCGGATGCTCGCCGAAAGGAAACCTAAGTGCTCATTGCACAGCGCCCCACCCTCTCCGAAGAGGTCGTCTCCGAAAACCGCTCACGGTTCATCATCGAACCGCTGGAGCCGGGCTTTGGTTACACCCTCGGAAACTCCCTCCGCCGTACCCTGCTCTCCTCCATCCCCGGTGCCTCTGTAACGAGCATCCGGATCGATGGCGTGCTGCACGAGTTCACCACGGTTCCGGGTGTCAAGGAAGATGTCACCGAGATCATCCTGAACATCAAGAACCTGTCGGTTTCCTCCGAGCACGACGAGCCGGTTGTTGCTTACCTGCGCAAGCAGGGCCCGGGAGTCGTCACCGCCGCGGACATCGCTCCGCCGGCCGGCGTCGAATTCCACAACCCGGATCTGCACATTGCCACGCTGAACTCGAAGGGCAAGTTCGAACTCGAACTGACCATCGAGCGCGGTCGCGGCTACGTTTCGGCAGCTCAGAACAAGTCCGGCGACTCCGAGATCGGCCGCATCCCGGTCGACTCGATCTACTCGCCGGTCCTGAAGGTTACTTTCCGCGTGGAAGCTACCCGTGTTGAGCAGCGCACTGACTTCGACAAGCTCATTGTCGACGTCGAGACCAAGCAGGCAATCGCCCCGCGTGACGCCGTTGCTTCGGCAGGTACCACCCTGGTGGAACTGTTCGGTCTGGCCCGCGAGCTGAACACCGCAGCTGAAGGTATCGAGATCGGTCCGTCGCCGACGGACGCTGCCCTGGCAGCCGACATGGCACTGCCGATCGAGGATCTGGACCTGACGGTCCGTTCCTACAACTGCCTCAAGCGTGAGGGCATCCACACCGTGGGTGAACTCGTTGCCCGCTCCGAGGCTGACCTCATGGACATCCGCAACTTCGGTGCGAAGTCCATCGATGAGGTCAAGGCCAAGCTGGTCGAACTGGGCCTGTCCCTCAAGGACTCCCCTCCCGGTTTCGATCTCGCAGCGCGTGCCGCAGCCATCGAAGAGGACGACGCCGCGTTCAGCGACGACGAGCTCTAACCAACAGATCTTGGCCGGCTGGCTGGACGCACCCTGGCGTGCGCAGCCCAACGGCTTCCATATGAGGAGAAACTATAATGCCTACCCCCGCTAAGGGTCCGCGCCTCGGAGGCGGAGCGGCTCACGAGCGTCTTATGCTCGCGAACCTGTCCGCCGCACTTTTCGAGCACAAGCGGATCACCACCACGGTGACCAAGGCCAAGCGCCTGAAGCCGTACGCCGAGCGCCTGGTGACTTTCGCCAAGCGTGGCGACCTCGCTTCCCGCCGTCGTGTACTCGGCCTGATCAGCAACAAGGGCGTCGTCCACGAGCTGTTCACCGACATTGCACAGGCAGTGGAGAACCGCGATGGCGGCTACACCCGCATCACCAAGATCGGCAACCGCAAGGGCGACAACGCTCCCATGGCTGTCATCGAACTGGTTCTCGAGCCGGTTTCCGCGAAGCAGGCCGTTGTAGCCGAGGCTACCTCCGCTGCCCAGCGGGACGCTGCTAAGAAGGACGCTGACAAGAAGGACGCCGAGAAGGCCGAAGCAGCTCCGGTTACCGAGACCGAAGAGGCTGCTGAGACCGAAGAGGCTCCGGCCGCTGAGACCGAAGCCGCTGCCGAAGAGGCTCCGGCCGCTGAGGAAGCAGCCGCTGAGTCCGAGAAGGACGCGAAGTAATTCGCTAAATCTTTCTTATAGACTTAAGTCTATGAACGAGCTCAAACCCGCTGCCCCCGTCATGGGGGGCGGCGGGTTTTTGCGTATCAGGCTTGATGTGGCGTACGACGGCGGCCCGTTCAGCGGGTGGGCCGTGCAGCCGGGGCTGCGCACCGTCCAGGGCGTACTGGAGGAGGCCCTCGCGCTGCTGATCCGCCGCCCCGTCCGGGTCACGGTCGCGGGCCGCACCGACGCCGGGGTGCACGCCCGCGGCCAGGTGGTCCACCTGGACCTCAGCGAGGCGGAGTGGCTGGGCCTGAACCGGGGCGCCGAGCTGGACCCCGCCGTCGCCCTGTTCCGCCGCATCCGCGGTGCCCTGAGCCGGGGTCTGGGCGACCTCAGCGGGGCCATCGAGGTGCACAGGGTGAGCGTGGCGCCCGAGGGCTTCGATGCCCGGTTCTCCGCCCTCTGGCGCCGCTATTCCTACCGGATCGCGGACGGCCCCGCGCTGTGGGACCCGCTGGGACGCGCCTCGACCCTGTGGCACAAGGTTCCGCTGGACGTCGGGCTGCTCAACGAGGGCGCCGCGCCGCTGCTGGGCCTGCAGGACTTCCGCTCGTACTGCAAGCCCCGCGAGGGTGCCACGACCATCCGTGAGCTGCAGCGCTTCGAATTCGCGCGCGGCACCGACGGGGTCATTGTTGCCACCGTCCAGGCCGACGCGTTCTGCCACAACATGGTCCGCTCCCTGGTGGGCTCGGCGTTGTACGTGGGTGAGGGCGAAGAGGCCCCGGGATGGCTTTACGAGCGGCTCCTCGCCCGGCAGCGCGACGCCCGCTCCGTGCTGGCAGCCCCGCACCCGCTGGTGCTCGAGGAAGTGGCCTACCCGACTGACGGCGGCATGCTGGCCCGCGCCGAACTGACCCGGGCCCTGCGGGCCTAAACTACGCGGGCAGCTCGAGGGTGAAGGTGCTGCCGTGTCCCGGACTGGTGCGGCATGAGATGGAGCCGCCGTGCCCTTCCACGATGGCCTTGGTAATGGACAGCCCCAGGCCGGCGCCCGGAATGGATCCGTCCCGGACGGCCGGGCTGCGGAAGAAACGGGTGAAAACCCGCCCGGCGTCGGCGGCGGTCATGCCCATCCCGGTGTCCGCGACATGCAGGCGGACCAGGCCGTCGCCGGCGCTGGCGGATACCCGCACCGAGCCGCCGTCGGGTGAGTATTTGATCGCGTTGGAAACGAGGTTGTCCAGGGCCTGGCTGATCCGGAGCGGGTCCACGTGTGCCCAGAGCGGTCCCTGGACGTCCATGGCGAGGCAGACACGGGACGCCTGGGCGTGGGCCTGGGCTGAGCCCAGGCTCGCCTCCACGAGCCCGGCCAGGTCGGTCCGGCGGGGATGGAGGTGGACGGCGGCGCTGGCAGACATGAGAAGGTCCGAGACCAGGGCCAGCAGCCGCTCCGCGTTGCGCTGCGCCACTTCGACGCGGCGGACCACCGGGCTGTCCAGGCCCTCGGTGTCGGCGAGCACCAGATCCAGGTTGCCGATGATGGACGTCAGCGGCGTGCGGAATTCGTGGGAGACGGTGGAGACGACCTCGTCCTTCGCGGCCAGGGCGTCCACCAGGCCGGTGACCTCGTTGAAGACCACAACGGCGCCGCGGAAGTCGCCGGCGTCGTCCTTCAGGGGCCGGGCTCCCGTCGAGACCACGCGGCTGGCCGCCGCCTCACCGAAGCAGACAAGGTAGTCGGCAAAGGACTCGCCGGCCAGCGCCCGCCGGATGGGACGGCGCTCCAGCGGCAGCGGGGTGCTCCGGTCCTGCCCGGTCAGCAGGAGCTGGCCCTCTTCCTCCGGCCGTACTTGCCCCGCCGGTTCGGCCGTCAGCCGGGGCGCCGCGGCCGCGGATTCCTCCAGTTCGGCCTGCCACGTGTTCGTCAGCAGCCGGCGGCCGTTGGCGTCCACTGCCACGATCCCGACGTCGACGGTGTCAAGAATGGTGTTCAGGAGCCGTTCGCGCTCCCTGCTGTCCGCGAGCAGGACCTCCAGCTCGGCCTCCTTGGACTTGATCCGCCACTGCTCGTGCCGCAGGCGCGCCCGCGCGAAACGCATGGCCAGGGAGACCGCGAACATCATCAGGGGCACCAGCAAGGCTTCGGCCGTGCGGGCTGCAAGCGGTGCCGACCGGTCCGCCAGGAGCCAAGGCAGGGCGGCCAGCAGGGGCACCGAGAAGCTCAGTGAAAGGCTCGCGGGCGCAGAGAGCCTGGACGCCGAAATCCACACCACGGGCAGGACGGAGAGCACACCGGGATCCGGCAGCCCGGCGGTGGTGCCGTCCCGGAGCAGCCCAATCGCGACCAGGTCCAGGACGGGGATGACGAGCGGCGCCAACGGCCCAAAACGCTGCCAGGGCACCAGCACGCAGGCCGCAAGGAGCGCGGCCTGCAGGCCGAAGGCGTACCGGCACAGGATGCTGTCGGGAAGACCGGGCCAGGCGGCCGGGGCAGCAAGGACGATTCCGACCAGCATCACGGCCAGCGGCAACTGGCACACGAGGACCCGCCCGCGCGGCCCCAAAGCCTTGCCGTATCGATCCACACCGCGGATCAGCCGCTGTCTAAGCAAAGACGCCGTGCCCCCTTCCCGTTGCTCCAGTTTTACACCTTGTGTCACGCAAATTTGACATAAATCGAAGTTTTGCCATTTCTGTTACCGGGCCGCCGCGAATTTGCCCCTTAGGGTGGGTATTCTGACATTGCCGGTGGGGGCCGGCGGGATCATTGCTGCCGCCGCATCCGCGAACGGCAGCGTAGCGTGACACGTGAGGGGGGCCATGACCGACCTGGGAGTCGCCGTCGTAGTAGAAGACGACGAAGATGTTCGGAACCTTGTCGAAGCCGTATTGAGCCAGGCAGGGTTCGAAGTCCATTCGGCGGCCGGCGGGCGTGAAGGGGTCGACGTCGTCAGGGCACGGGAGGCAAGCGTGGTCACCCTGGATGTCGGGCTTCCCGATATTGACGGGTTCGAGGTGCTGCGCCGGATCCGGCAGTTCAGCGACGCGTACGTGGTCATGCTGACGGCGCGGACCGACGAACTGGATACGCTGACGGCGTTTCATACCGGTGCTGATGACTTCCTGGCGAAGCCTTTCCGGCCCCGGGAGTTGCGCGCCCGTGTGGGCGCCATGATGCGCCGGCCCCGGCAGGACCTCCGCGCCGCGGAAATATCCGGGACGGATCCCGCGGCCGCTGCCGCCCCGGCAGCGTCCCAGAGCCCGGTGCTGCACCACAACGGCTTGGACCTGAACCCCGAGACCCGGTCCGTGAGTGTCGACGGCGTGGCGGTCAGCCTGACCCGCAGCGAGTTCGACCTCCTCCAGGCGCTCCTGAAGGGCGCCGGCGCCGTGCGGTCCAAGACTGAGCTGGTGCGCGTGGTCCGGGGCGATTACTACCGGGCGGACGCCTACATCAGCGAATCCGACGAACGCGCCGTCGAGGTGCATATCGGCAACCTCCGGAGGAAACTCGGCGAGGACCCGGTGCAGCCGCGCTGGCTGCAGACCGTCCGCGGCGTGGGCTACCGGCTGTCGCCGGCCCGGTAGCCCACGGAGGGGCGTCCGGTGCCCGGCGCCCGGGCCACCTGTAGGGGGCAGCGGTCCCGCCGGCCCTAGCTGTCCCACAGGACATAGCTGAACTGGAGCTCGTCCACGGTTTCCCCGCCGCGTGCGGCAACGTCGCGCAGGAGCGACAGGGCGCGGCCAATGTCGCCGGCCCTGAGGGCGTTCTCCAGTTCGCCGGCGAGCTGGGCAAGGCGCAGGCCTCCGACCATGGCCGAGGACGTCTTCAGGCTCAGCACAGCGTCCATCGAGCCCGCGAGATCCCCGCGTTCGAGGGCCGAGGCCAGCGTGCGGTAGCGCTGGTCCCACATCCGGGTGTAGTCCCTGGCAAATCCCTTCGCCACGGCCGGATTCTCGAGCTGGGCACCCAGGTCCTGAAGCGCGGCAGGGTCCACGAGCGGGGCCGGCGGCAGGCCGTCGGGGAGGACCTCCTGGAGTGCCTCCGGGAGCACCTCCGGGAGGGTCACAGGCGCACTGGATGCCGTGAGGGCGGGCGCCGGCAGTCCCGGAGAGGTTGTGGGAGCGAGGGCAATGCTCGCTTCTCCGTCGTCGGGGCAAGCGCTTGGAAGGGACATGTGACCACGCTACTTGCTGACGCGGCCGATGCCGTGCAGCCCGGTCTATCCTGCGGAAACCCTGAGGCTTTCCCGAGGGAACCATTCACGTCCGCAGCTATTGCCGCGTCCCGCGGTTACTTCCCTCCATGAGAAGCCGCGGTACGGCAATGAGGATCGTCCACGGAACGACCGAGACGAGGACCGGCGAGGCCAGCACCATCGCCGGAGCGACGAGAAAGGGCCATTGCTTCCGGGCGCCGATGACGACCAGGGCCACAGCGATGAGGCACCGCACGACGAAGCTGACGCGGCTGTCAGGCGTTCCATCCCTGTTCTCGAACAGGAACCGAATCCAGTCGCTCCACGCTGTCGGGTCGACTGCATAGGACACGGCGACGATGAGCACGGTTGCGCCAATTCCTTGAAGCAGCCTCTTCCATTCGCCACGAGTGGCGAACCAGAGGAGGCCGACGCCGGTGGTGACCTTCGTGAGGACGGCGAAAGACCAGGCGGCAGGCCTTCGCATGCCGACCACGGCGGCCGCGGCGAGCAAGATGTAGATATTTCCGACGACGAGTTCGGGGAGGCACAGCAGGGACACCGGAATGGCCCACCGCGCCCGGAGGGGTCTCACGAGCCACGCCACTGCTGCTGCCTCGATCGCAAACCACGCCGCACAGAACAGGGGCCAGGGAAGCAACGCCAGCGGCCAGATCGCCGCTGCAAACGCGGGCGAATACAAATACGCGTCCGGCTGTCCGGGACTTGCGCCATAGGAAAGCCCGCCCTGCGCCGCGAGCCAGTAGGCGTGCGAGTCGTACCCGATTGCGTTGCCGGTGACGACGTGCCGGACCGACACAAACACGGCCACAACGGCCAAAGGCCAAAGCAGGAAGGGCACCGAACGGGCCAGCAGCGGAAACTTCCTTGCGAAGACGCTCCCCTGGCCCATTTCGGAGCGTGAAGGGGGCGTGTCCTCACGTGTGGTGTCGTTCATGGTCCAGATGTTGCCATAGAACCCGGCCAGATCCCGGAACCTGCGCTCCGATCAAACGGCACGTTCCGGTGTGTGTTCTCGCGGTGGCGGCTGTTACTGGCCACTGAACGTGTCAATGGCGTTGATGACGGCCGGACCCAGGATGGCGATGAACAGCACAGGGAAAATGAAGAACAGCAGGGGAAACAAGATGGTGACGGGCAGCTTCATGGCCTTCTCCTCGGCCCGTTGCCGGCGCTTGACCCGCATGACCTTCGCCTGCACCCGCAGCACCCGGCTGATGGCAATGCCGTAGGTGTCGGCCTGGACCACGGCCTGGACGAAGCTGCGCAGCTCGGGCACGTTGGTCCGTTCCGCCAGTGCCACGTAGGACTCGCGCCGGCTGCGTCCTACCTGCATGTCCTGCAGGGTCCGGATCAGTTCCTCCGCCAGCGGGCCCTTGCCGTTCTCGCCGGCCCGGGCCATGGCGCCTTCGAAGCCCAGACCCGCTTCCACGGAGATCAGCATCTGGTCCAGCGTGTTGGCCAGTTCCAGCTGCATGGTCTTCTGCCGCTCCTGCCCCTTGCTGTACAGCAGGAGATCGGGGATGAAGTAGCCCAGCAGGAACACAAAGATTCCCACGAGCTTGAGGATCGGCGTCGGGCTGTTGGCGCTGATCCAGAAGCCCAAGAGGGCTCCCAGCAGCCCCAGGAGCGGCTTGGCCGCGAGCACGCGGCCCAGCGGCAGCGACGCGGGACGCCCGGCGAGGGACAGCAGCCGGTCCAGTTTGCGGACGTACGCTGCGGGAGTCAGCCGGTGGCCGGCCCGTTCCAGCAGGCTGCTGCGCTCCCGCTGGGTGAGTTCGGCAGGATCCGTGCCCAGCGCGAGCATCGCCCGCATGGCGCGCTGTGACCTCCGGTCAACGGAGAGCAGCGACCACGCGAGATAGCCGAGCGGCAACGCCACCAGCAGCGTGGCAACGAGTACAGAAGGTGCCATGGCCGCCTCAGAACTTCAGGTCGATGATTTTGCGCATCCACAGGCCACCAATGGCCATGAGGATGACGGAAGCGGCCATCATGCCCCAGCCCAGCGGGTGCGTGAACATGACGTTCATGTAGCCGGGATTGACCAGCATCAGCATCAGCACGATCCCGATCGGCATGGCCATGAGGATGTAGGCGGAGAACTTTCCCTCGGCGGCGAGGGATTTGATGTGCCCTTTGATCTCGCTGCGCTCGCGGATGGTCTCGTTGACCTGGTCCAGGACTTCGGCCAGGTTCCCGCCCACTTCGCGGTTGATCTGGATGGCCTGGGCGATCCAGACGAAGTCCTCGTTCCGCATCCGGTCCGCGGTGTCGTTCAGGGAGTCCAGGAGGTCCCGGCCCAGGCTGGTCTCCGTGACCACGCGGCGCATCTCTTCCGACGTCGGGCTTTGCGATTCGGACGCGGCGGCGTCAATGGCGCGCATGATGCTGTGCCCGGCCCGGAGGCCGCCGGAGAGCAGCTGCAGGGTGTCGCCGAGCTGCTGGTCGAACTTGGTGCGGCGCTTGCCGGCCAGGATGCCGATCACGACGTGGCCCACGACCGGCGCCAGCAGCACCAGCAGGACCGCCAGCAACGGCCCCGCGACGACGAACCCGGCAAAGCCCCCCGCAACAGCTCCGGCCAGGAGCAGGACATAGAAGTCGGCCTGGCTCAGGCGCAGACCGGCCTGTTCCAGCGACTCGCGGTTGAAGAGCCGGATCTTGCGGCCGGAGAAGAATCCGTCGACCAGGTGGACAGCCGAGCCGGCGAACCGGGTCAGCTGCGAGTCGGCCGGGCCCCTGACGGGCCTGCGCCGGTCCAGGGGGAGACTCGCCCCGCCAGGTGCGAGCAGCACGATCCCGAGGACCAGCACAGCGCTGAAGAGCAGGCCGACGCCGATGGGCAGCAGGGTCATGGACAGATCACGCCCTTCCGGCCGGCGTCAGCGGCGCGGCAAACACGGCGGGGGAGACATAGATGCCCAGGTCCTCGAAACGGTCGATGAAGCGCGGGCGGATGCCGGTGGGGACCGGTTTGCCGAGGAACCGGCCATGGGCGTCGACGCCGGCGGCGTAGTCGAACACGAAGGCGTCCTGGAGCGTGACGATGTCTCCCTCCATGCCCTGGACCTCGGTGACGTGGGTGATCCGCCGGGTGCCGTCCCGCAGCCGGGAGATCTGGATAATCAGGTTGACGGCCGAGGCGATCTGTTCCCGGATGGCCCGCAGCGGCAGGTCCATGCCGGCCATGAGCACGAGGGTCTCCAGCCGGGCCACGGCATCCCGGGGCGAGTTGGAGTGCACGGTCGAGAGCGAACCGTCGTGGCCGGTGTTCATGGCCTGGAGCATGTCCAGTGATTCGCCGCCGCGGACCTCGCCCACCACGATCCGGTCCGGGCGCATGCGCAGGGAGTTCCGCAGCAGTTCGCGGATGGTCACCTCGCCCTTGCCCTCGGTGTTCGACGGCCGGCTTTCCAGACGCACCACGTGTTCCTGCTGGATCTGGAGCTCGACGGCGTCCTCGATCGTCACGATCCGCTCGTCGTGGGGCAGGAACGAGGAAAGGACATTCAGCAGTGTCGTCTTTCCCGTGCCGGTGCCGCCGGAGACGATGATGTTGAGCTTGGCCTTCACGCAGGCGTTCAGCAGTTCCGCCATTTCCGGCGTCAGCGTGCCGAACTCGATGAGATTCCGGACAGTCAGCGGCACCTTGCTGAACTTACGGATGGTCAGCGACGAACCGCCGACGGCGAGCGGCGGAATGACGGCGTTGACGCGGGACCCGTCCTCGAGCCGCGCGTCCACGAGGGGCGAGGACTCGTCAATGCGCCGGCCCACCTTGGACACGATGCGCTCGATCACCTTGCGGAGGTGGTCCTCGGAGCTGAACCGCGATTCCGTCAGGGTCAGTTTGCCGTTGCGTTCCACGTAGATCTGGTCCATCCGGTTGACCATGATTTCCGTGACGGCGGGATCGTCGAGGAGGCGCTGCAACGGACCGTAGCCCAGGACGTCGTCGGCCACGTCGCGGACCAGCCGGGAGCGCTCCTCGGCGGACAGGGGGACCTGCTCGGCGTCGATGATGCGCGTCAGCTCCTCCCGCGCGGAGGTGCGGAGGTCATCTTCCGTAGTTGCCGAATCGTTGAAGCGGGTTCCCATGCGTTCGAACAACGCGGTGGCGGCCCGCTGCTTGAGGGCCGCGAAGGCGTCGACGGGCTGCTGGCCCCGGGCGCGGGAGTCCTGGTGCTCCGGGAAGCCCGGCACTGGTGGGCGGCTGCTTTTCTGGAGCACGACGGCGGCTGGCGGGGCCGCCGTCGTCCCACTTCCTCCGGTGGCGGACAGGGCCACCGGAGCTGCGGCCTGGGGCGAGACGGCCTGCGGGGCAACTGCAGCCGTTCCCTCGGCGGAGCGGAGCCGTTCGGAAAGCTTCATCTAGACCACCACCCGGCGGTGCAGTTTCTTCTGGGCGGTGGCGCGCCAGGCGGGATCGAACCGGTGGACGAGCTGTTTCAGTCCTTTGATGGCCGGATCCTTGCGTCCATCCTGAAGGACGGGGATGCCGCGGTTGGTGGAGAACGCCACTGCCTTGGACCGGGGGATGCTGACGTCCACGGGCGCGCCGATGGTCGCTTCGACGTCCTGGACGCTCAGCCCCGACTTGGAATCCGCCATGTTCAGCACCACGTGGCGCGTCTCGGGAAGCAGGTCCAGGCGCCGGAGGATTTCCAGGCCGGAGCGCAGCCCGCGAATACTCGGCACGTCCATGGCAGTCACCCAGACGGCGTCGGTGCATTGTTCGAGGGCGGCCAACCCGACCTCCGGGAGCCCGGGCGCGGTGTCGACCACGACGTACTGGAACTGTTCGGCCAGTTGTTCGAGCAGGCGCGTGACCTGCTGCGGTGTGATGTCGTCAGCCTCCTCGGGCGTCCGGGGGGCGCAGAGGGCGTAGATGCTCCCGGGGTGGACGGTGAGGAAGGCCTTGAGGACGAGGGAATCCTGGCTGGCCGCGGACGAGACGGCGTCGGTCACCGTGTGTTCCGGGTTCAGGTACAGGCCCGAGGCCACGTCCCCGAACTGCAGGTCCAGGTCTACGATCACCACGCCCATGGGCGCCACTTGGCCGAGTCCGATGGCGATGTTGGTGGCGATCGTGGTTTTGCCGACTCCGCCCTTGGGGGAGAAGACGCCGATCACCAATCCCTTGGGGCTGTCCGGCTGGCTGGCCGCGCTGGTCCGGTTGCGCGTGGCGAACGACTGGCAGGCCCGCTCCAGCAGCACCCGGATCTGGGCCGGGTCCGCCGCCGGGCTGAGGATGTCGCGTATGCCGGCCCGCATGGCCAGCAGGACGAAGTTCGGATCTGGCTCGCCGACCAGGATGACGCTGAGCTCGGGAAGCTGGACGTCGAACACCGTCGCCAGGCGCAGGGCGTCCTCCACCGGCACGTCGGGTCCCAGGATCAGGACCTCGGGCCGTTCCTGGTTGAGGCTGGCGAAGAGCTCCGCCGGGTTCGCCGGATTGACGAACGCGAAGGTCTGCAGGCCGCCCGGGAGGCCGCCGGCCAGTGCCTGCCGCACGCGGGCATCGAAGTCCGTGTTCGGCGAAATCAGGACAAAGCGGCTCATTTGTACACCTCTGGTTTCGTCATGATTCCTGGCCGGCCGCTGTCCGTGGCGTTGAGCGGCTCCTTGCTCAGCCAGATGCTTGCGTATTCCGATGCGTAGACGATTTTCGTGGCATCCACATCGTTCACCGCGACGGTCAGCATCAGCAGGCCGGTGGGGAGCGAGGTATCTTCGGGCGGTGCGGTGGCGCCATCTGCTGAGGGCTGGGCAGGCGGGGTAGCGACGGGGGCGCGTTGCACGGCGGTCACCAGGACCTTGTGGATGGTCAGCTGGGTGGCTTCCTTCTCCGGTTTGGTCTCGATGCCGCCGCTCTTCAGCGATATGAAAATGCCGATGTGGTCACCCGCCACGATCCGGCCACCGACAACGCGCTGCGGTTCCAGTTGGAAAGAGACCTCCTGCAACCCCTTTGGCACGTCAACGGAACCGCTGGTCTTGAGTGCTTCCGGTTCAATCAGCCGCTCGGCCACGAGCTGTTCCCCAGGCAGGAGGTCGACGGCAGTGACTTTGCCTGCAAGGCCATCGAGATTCTTCAGCGCTGTCTTAGAGACAGCCTTGCCGGGAAGCTCCTGCGTGGTGACAAACGCCGACAGCGACGCCACCGGGGTACCGGCGGGGACGGCCTTTTGCACCATCATGACGGAGACCGGCTCCAGTCCCTGCACTGCCCGGGCGTCGGCCCCCTGCGCGTAGCTGACTACCAGGATGGCCCCGACGACGGCCAGCACCAGGGCCGCGATCCCTGCCAATAAGCGTGACTTCAAAAACTGCTCCTGAATTGGTTGGTGGATGGTGAGGCGACAGTGGTGCTATTGCGTGAGTTTGACGATCGTGGCTCCGTTGCCGTCCACGGGCCCAAGGGTGAAGCCGTTCGCCAGCGACACGTACTTGATGAAGCTCCCGATGATGCCACGGCAGTTGCCGTCACATGCCACCGACGAACTGACGTCAGGAGCCTTGTTGTGGAACGAGTCGGGGAGGCTGTTGTTACCGCTGAAACTCCAGCCGGCGACCTTGAAAGCCGCAAATGAGATCAGCCCATATACGGCGCCGGCTCCGGTGCCCGACACCTTGTCAAAGACCGGCAGGAAAACGACCACGTCACGGCCAGCGGTGATATCGGCAGCCCAGGTGGTCAGGGTTGCCTGGCACGAGCCCGGGGCGCTGTTGCCAGGGTCGCTTCCGCCCTCGGCAACGGCTAGATCGATCAGTGCTCCGCAGATCCCCGGATCGTTCGGCAGCCAGCCGAAGCCGCCTTCCACCGCGGCCCCCGCTGGCCCGTATAGACAGTCCGGGTTGGCGTTGCTGCCGTGGTTCTGGAGCAGTTGGAGCGTGCCGTCCACATGGTTCTTGACCTGGCAGATCGAGAAGGTGACGGGGAAGACCGTGGGACCGGCGACCGGGCTGCCCCATTGGACCGTCGAAGCGGCGGTGACTTCCGTGGTGTTGATGCCCAGGGCGCGGGCGAAGAACAGCGAAACCTGGTTGGGCGCCTTGCCGGCCTCCTGCGATCCGGCGGTGACAGTAACGGTGCGGGCCGTCTTGTCGAGGGCCAGGGACGCGACGTTACTCAAACCATCGCCGGCATTGCTGCTGGTCAGGATCCGCGCCAGCGGGGACGCAGCGGAACACTCGACGTCGTTGACGTCCTTGGCGCATTTTTGCGCCACGGCGATGGCGGCGGCGTCGGATCCGTTGCGGAGCTGGGTTCGCTCGGCGTAGAGCATTCCTACGTCGACAGCCAGGGCGGCGAAGCCCAGGAGCGCCACCATGAGGATCGCCACGAGGACACTTATTGCTCCGCGCTCGCCGTCCTGGGCTACTGGTGCCCTCTTGCCTAGCCCCCGCACAGCATGACTCCTTTGCCTTCCATCGGGAAGGGCCCGGCGATTCCCGTCATTGTGGTGAGTGTGTAGGTGATCTTGACGGTCGTCTGGGCCCCTGACGTGCAACTAGTTGGGGTGATGGTGATGTTCCCGTCCGCCAGGGCCGGCTGCAGCCCGGTGGCCGCATTCTTGACTGCGGTCCGGGCGGCTGTGGTGTTGTTGCCGATGGCCATGACCCTGACGCCCTCGCGGGCAGCGCTCGAAAGGGTGACCTGGGCGTTGTAGGCGCGGCCGAACTCCATGATTCCCAGAACCAGCATCACGAGAAGCGGGGCCACGATGGCGAACTCCACGGCGACGGCGCCCCGTTCAGACGCTTTGGACATGGGGACCGCCTTCCTGGATCTCGATGGCCGCTGGCGCCTGATGCGGACAGGGCTGGGAGGGCCGCAGCCTTCCGCAACCCTGTCCGGTTGGTCGTGCTGGCGTGTTACTTCGAGCAGCTGCCGTCCGTGGTCACGCCGCCGGTAGTCGTGGCTGCCGTGTAAGCGCCCCCCTTGACACTGCACTGGACCGAATTGAAGGTCTCTTTCAAAGTGCCGCCGAGGAGCGTAACGGCGACGATGATCACGACTGCGATGAGGGAGACCATGATGCCGTACTCGACGGCGGTGGCGCCGCGTTGGTCGCGGCGAAGGTGAGATGCGAAGGCGGAGAGAAAAGTACGCATGAGTTAACTCCTGGACGGGACGGCTGGACGGTGCCAGCAAGGTGCGATGGTGGAGAAAGCTACTTCGAGCAGCTACCGGCTACGGGAGTGGTGCCTGTCGTGGCCGCCGTGTAGACGCCGCCCTTGACGCTGCACTGTACGGAGTTGAACGTTTCTTTCAACGTGCCGCCGAGAAGGGTGACAGCAACGATGATGACGACGGCGATAAGGGAGACCATGATGCCGTATTCGACGGCGGTAGCGCCGCGCTGATCTCGGCGAAGGCGGGCTGCGAAGCTGGAGAGAATGGAACGCATTGGTGACTCCTGAGCGAGTTGGGCGGCTGGCCCTGCACCAGCACTGAGAGGAACTTAGCAACGGACGACACGCCGACGATTCGCCTTTGACGCATCCTGTGCTAAGGCTTCCCAAACTGCACGTTTCCTGTACATTCCCTGCGCCCATCCTGCGCCGGACACACAGGAGGACCCCCTTGGCTCTGGGTCCAAGGGGGTCCGGTCTGTGGAGCTGCCCGCAGAACGGGCAGCGGCGCGTTCGCCTGCCTAGCGGCCGGTGAAGACGTCCATGATGCTGAGGACGGTGGGTCCGAGCACCACGATAAACAGGGCTGGAAGGATGGAGACGATCAGCGGGAAAAGCATCTTCACGGGCATCTTCATCGCGTGCTCCTCAGCCCGCTGCCGACGCTTGACTCGCATAACGGTCGCCTGGGACTTGAGGACATTTGCGATCGCGATACCGTAGCTGTCCGCCTGGACGACCGCCCGGACGAAGGACCGCAAGTCAGGCACATCCACGCGTTGGGCCATGGCCAGGTAGGCCTCTTTGCGGGAGCGTCCCACTTGCATGTCCTGCAGGGTCCGGACGAGTTCATCGGCCAAAGGTCCCTTCCCGGCCTCGCCGGCGCGGGCCATGGCGGTTTCGAAACCCAGGCCTGCCTGGACGGAAATGAGCATCTGATCCAGGGCGTTTGGCAGTTCCATCTTGATTGCGGTCCGGCGCTTCTCCGCGTAGTTGCGGAGAAGGATGTCGGGGACGAAGTAACAGAGCGCGGTGACTCCCAGGGCGATGCCAAGCTTCATGGGCTTGGGATCAGCGGTGTAGAGCAGGATGCCCAGCACGGCTCCGGCCAAGGCCAGCAGGGGCTTGACCATGACGACACGGGCCAGCGGCCAGGCCTTTGGCCGGCCGGCGCCGGCCAATTGCTTGTCCAGCCATGCTGCGTAACCTTTCGGCATGGCCTTCCTCGCCAGCGACGCAAGCTGCTCGTTGGCACCGGCCGCCGCCGTCCCCGTCTTCGGCCGCTTGCCAAGGTTGGATTGGATGTTTCTGAGTCCGGCACGGTCGCCTGTCAGAACCAGCCACGTCATGACCGACAGCGGGGCGATGATCGCCAGGATGGCGGCATAAGCGATGGTTTGCACTGTTCTCTCCCTGCTTCCCTAGAACTTCGGTTTGATGAGCCGGCTGAGCCAGAAGCTGCCGATCCCGAGGAGGACCACCACGCCGGCGATCATGAGATAGCCGGGCAGCGTACTCGTGAACACCCTGGAGTAGAGGGGGTTGAACAGGGTCAGGCCAATGAACATCACGATCGGGAGGGCTATGAGGACCAAAGCAGAGATTCGGCCTTCAGCGCTAAGCGCCCTGACTTGACCTCGGATCTGGTTCCGGTCGCGGATAGTTTCGCCAACATGGTCCAGGACCTCGGCCAGGTCTCCGCCAACTTCCCGGTGGATCTCGACTGCCCGGGCGATCCAGCCGAAGTCCTCGTTGTCTGTCCGGCGCGCCACTTCGTCGAGGGACTCGCCGAGATCCCGGCCGATCCTGGTCTCATTGACCACCCTGTTCAGTTCCTCGGCCATGGGCGCTTCATTTTCCTGTGCGGCGGCGTCAATGGCGCGGAGCAAGCTGTGTCCGGCCCTGAGACCGCCGGAAAACATTTGCAGGGTGTCCGGCACCTGGTCGTCGAATTTCTTTCTCCGCCGGGAAACCATGATGTTCAGGAATGTCACGAGGGCTACAGGGGTGAGCACCAGCAGCAGAACCGCGAAGAACGCCCCGCCCGTCAGGAACCCGATCACGACTGCGACGAAGGTCAAAGCGCCGCCCATCAGCAGGTAATCGCCGGGGCCCTTCTTGAGACCGGCGGCGTCGAGCTTGTCCCTGTTGAGTATGCCGGTGCGGCCGCGGCGCACGCCCTTATTGAGGGCGTCGACCGCCTGGTTGGTCAGTCTGCTGAACGAGGACGTCTGCGGCCCCATTTCCGGCCTGCGCCGGGATAGCGGTACCGCCGACCGGGACTTGAAGACGAACGTGAAGACGATCGCCAGCGCTGCATAGACCAGCAGCAGGCCGCCCACGAAGGCGAGGGGGGAAAGCTCCGGGAGCATGGTTACCGCCCCCTTGTCGGCTGCACGCCGAAGACCGCCGGGGAGATGGTAATCCCGAGATCGGCAAAGCGGTCAGTGAACCGTGGCCGGACGCCGGTGGGCACCGGTTTGCCCAGGAACCGGCCGCTGCTGTCCACACCGGCCGAGTAGTCGAAGACGAACGCGTCCTGGAGCGTGACGATGTCGCCTTCCATGCCCTGGACCTCGGTGATATGCGTGACGCGGCGCGAGCCGTCACGGAGCCGGGAGATGTGCACGATCAGGTTGACGGCCGAGGCCACCTGCTCGCGGACGGCCCGCAAGGGCAGGTCCATGCCGGCCATGAGGACCAGGGTTTCGAGCCTGGCGATGGCGTCCCGGGGGGAGTTGGCGTGGACTGTGGAGATGGAGCCGTCGTGGCCGGTGTTCATGGCCTGGAGCATGTCCAGGCATTCCCCGCCGCGGACTTCGCCGACGACGATCCGGTCCGGCCGCATGCGCAGGGAGTTACGAACGAGGTCTCGAATGGAGATCTCGCCCTTGCCCTCGATGTTCTGCGGCCGGCTTTCCAGCCGGACCACGTGGTCCTGCTGCAACTGCAGTTCCACCGCGTCCTCGATCGTGACGATTCGGTCCGACGCCGGAATGAACGAAGACAGCACATTCAGCAGCGTCGTCTTGCCCGTGCCGGTGCCGCCGGACACGATGATGTTCATGCGTGCCAGAACACAGGCCTGGAGCAGTTCGGCCATCTCGGGGGACAGGCTGCCCATCGAGATCAGGTTGTTGACGGTCAGCGGGTCGCGCCCGAATTTCCGGATTGTGAGAGCCGGTCCATTGACCGCCAACGGCGGAATAATGGCGTTGACTCGTGATCCGTCGGCGAGGCGGGCGTCCACCAAGGGTGACGACTCGTCGATCCGCCGGCCCACGTTTGACACGATCCGCTCGATAACTCGCCGAAGCGCTTCATCTGAGGTGAATTTCGTTTCCGTCAGGTGCAGCTGCCCGCCGCGCTCCACGTAGATCTGGTCAAAGCGGTTGACCATGACTTCGGTGACGGCGGGGTCGTCCAGGAATCTCTGGATGGGACCGTGCCCCAACACATCATCGATAATCTCGCGGATCAGCCGCTGGCGTTCCTGGCCGGAGAGCGGAATCTGTTCCTCGTCGACGACGGCCTTGAGTTCGTCTTTGACCGATTGGTGGAGCTCAGCCTCGCCGATTGAGGAATCGGTAATCCTGGACCCGAGCCGTTCAAACAGGGCCTGGCTGGCCCGCTCCTTGAGCGTGTTGAGCGCCTCGCTGGCGATGGAAGCGGTCTGCTGGACTTCAACGACGTCGCTGCGCGATTCCGCAGCGGTCTTGGCCTCATGTATGCGGCCAAGCGTCGATGGGGCCTGGAAGACGTCCACCGGGGCAGGTTGCGCTTCAGGCGACTTCCTGGCGGGGGCATCCCCGCGCAGTTGTGCGAATCGGTCGGTGAGGCTCACTGGAATACCGCCCTTCTGTGCAGCTGTTTGTGAGGTCTTGCTTCCCACCCGGGTTTGAAGCGATCCACGAGCTGTCGCAGTCCCTTGGACGCGGGATCCCTGCTGCCGTCCTGGAGGACGGGGACTCCCTTGTTGGTGGAGTAGGGAAGGTTCTTGGAACGCGGCAGCACCACATCCACGGGGACACCGACAGTAGCTTCGACGTCCTTCAAGGTCAGGCCCGCCCGCCGGTCCGCCATGTTCAGGACGATGTGACGGCGTTCGGGTGTCAGGTTGAGTTCATCCAGAATCTGGAAGCCGGTGCGCATGCCGCGGATGCTGGGAACGTCCATTCCGCAGATCCAGACGGCATCCGTGGCCTGTTCGAGCGTCGCCAGGACGTGCTCTCCCAGCCCTGGGGCCGTATCCACCACAATGTATTGGAATTCCTGCCTCAGCTGTTCGAGCAGGTGGGAGACATGGGCAGCCGTGATCTTGTCCATGTCGATCGGACTGAGCGGGGCGCACAGGGCGTAGATACCGGCCGGGTGAACGGTCAGGTATGTCTTGAGGACCATCGAATCCTGGCTTGCGGCACCCATCACGGCATCTGTGATGGTGAACTCCGGCTCCAGCAGCAGGCCGCTGGCCACATCGCCGAACTGTAGGTCGAGATCGACGATCACCACGCTCATCGGGGAGGTCTTGCCAAGTCCGACGGCGAGGTTGGTTGCCACCGTCGTCTTGCCGACGCCGCCCTTGGGCGACATCACCGCGATGACTCGGCCGGTGCCGCCGTGGTCTGCGTGCTCCGACGCCTGCGGGGCGAGCCCGCGCCGCCGGCCCGCAGCTGCAAGACTGGCCCGCTCCAGCATGACGCGAATGGTGTCCGCGTCGGCCGCCGGGTCGAGAAAGTCCCGGACGCCGGCCCGCATAGCCTGCAGCACGCTCTCCGGAGTCGCCGTGGCGGCGAGCACTACGCTGATTTCCGGGTACTGAAGGTCCATCACGGACGCGAGCTTGAGGGAACCCTCCACTGGCAGACCGGGTCCGAGGATCAGGACCTCCGGAGGTTCTCCCTGCATCTGGCGCAGAATATCTGCGGGGCCTTCCGGCAGGTAGTCTGCCTGGAAGACATGCAGTGCACCGTGCATTCCGGTCACGGCAAGCCGGACCAGGCGCTCGAAGTCACTGTTCGGGGTGATGAGAATGTAGCGGCTCATCGGAACAGTCCCGCCGTGTCAACGACGCCGTTGCTCTTCTCGAGCGCGTCGCCAGGTTCCTTGGACAGGTAGATTTTGCCGAACTCCGCGGCAAACACGATGCGTTCGGCGTCGGCGGAGTTCCGGGCGAGCGTCACGAGATACGTGTCGTCCGTCTGCTCGTTGCTGCTGGACGTCGACGACGCCTGGGCCGTTCCTGCTGTGGCGTCCGAGCCCCCCGTCTGGGTGGCCGTGCCGTTGCTGAATTGCGCCGCCGTCACGAGGACCTTGTGGAAGGTCAGCTGGGTCCTGGCTTTGCTACCGGCCTGGGTGGCACCCGCGTCTTCCAGCGAGAGGAAGACACCCACGGTGTCCCCGGCCTTGAGGACGCCACCCGCGACACGTTCGATAGGAAGCTTGAGCGTGAGTTCCTGGAGTCCGGTGGGGATCTGAACCCGGGCCGGGCCAAGAAATGCGTTTTGTTCCACCATCCGCGAGGACAACAGCTGCTCGCCCGGCATGAGGGCTACGGCCGAGACCTTGGCGCCGAGGGACCCGAGGTCCGTCACGCTGTTTTGGGCGATGGCGAGCTTAGGCACTGACTTCCTGGCCACAGAATCGGCGATCGTCTCGGCGGAGGCGCCGGCAGGAATGGTTTTCTGGACGATGTAGATGTTTTCAGTTTCGGTACTGGCCAGTGCGCGTTTATCAGCATTTTGAACGTACGTCACCAGCAATACAGTTCCTATAATTGCCACAAGTAATGCGGCGATGCCCCCCAGCAGGCGTGTTTTCATGATATCCCCTTAGAAATTGTCTATTTGATTAGCTTGATATCAGCCGTTCCAAGATTTGCTCCTGTGCCACCACCTGCCCCCGTCCAGGAGTCGATGGATTCAAACTTGATGAATTGGCCGATAAGGCAGCGGTCGTTGCCATTCGCGCAGGCGAGGTCGGCCGTCATTCCGGGATCGTTCTTTGTGTTGCGAAATTCGTACTCGTGGTTGTTGCCGAACTTCCAGCCCCAGATCTTGAAGGTGGCGTAGCCGATGATGTGGAAGAAGCCGTTCTGGCCCTTGTTGGTGGCGTCGTCGAAGACAGGGAACGCGACATGGACTTCGCCGCCGCCGGTGATTGTGTCGGCCCAGCCCTTGAGAATTTCGGAGCACCCAGAGGGCGGGTTGTTGCCCGGATCGGATCCGACTTGATTGCTGCCAAGTTCCGTGATCGCCACGCAGGGGGAGTCCTGGTCCAGCCAGCCCCAGCCGCCCGGGATCTCCGTTCCGGAAGGTCCCGTGCACGTTCCGCCAGGCTTGTAGGAGATCTTCTGCACCTGGCCGGTGGTGTCTGCGGTCGAGAGGTTGTAGCAGTTGTTCGAAATTGCCAACGGGAAACTGGAGCCACCTGTGGGTGGTGCCATGGAGGCTGTCGCATGCGCCCCTACGGTGACAGGCGGCGCATTGAGCGCGCTGGCAAACATTTTGGTGAGAAAGGCGTTAGAGCCGCTGCGGGTGGAGGTGACCACAGTGACCTGGCTGTTCGCCAGATCCACCTTCACAGACTCGATATCGGTGGCACCATCGTTGGAATTGCCGCCTGTGAGCTCCTTCGCCCAGACGAGTGCATTTGCAGAGCATGCGGCAGGAGTGCGATGACACTGCTGGGCGACGGCGAGTGCCCCCGCGTCCGCGGCGTTCTGCAGTTGTGCCCGTTCGGCGTAGATCTGGCCCACGTCCACGGCCATCGCGCCGGCACCGAGAAGGACCACCATCATGACGGCAACGAAGACGGCGGTGGCGCCGCGCTCCTGGTCGTCTCGCGCGCTTAGCCTCCGCATCGCATTGCTCCTACGCCGGTGAGGGTGTAGAGATCACCGAACATGCCGGTCATGCCGCCGGCCTTGTAAGTGACAGTCACGGTTGCGTTCAAATCTTTCGCGCAGGCGCCGGAGAAGGCGAACCCGAAGCTTCCTGCCGTCAGTCCAGGAGCGCCGGCAATTGCGGCGGCTTTTGCAAGACCCACGTCGTTCTTGATCGCCATGGTCCGTGCCGCCTCGCGGGCGGCCTGCGTGACGGAAATCTGAAGGTTGTAGATGTACGAAAATTCGATGATCCCGCCGACCAGGGCGAGCAGGATGGGTAGAACGAGGGCGAACTCGACGGCTGCCGCGCCGCGCTGCCGGCCCTGCGCCCGAGACCGGGGCGACGGTGGACTGCTGCGCTTCATGGGATCCCCCCAGGGATAGATGCAGCTGGATGATTAAGAAAAATGTGCCGCGTCCGCGAGACACGGACGCGGCACATTGGGTGTTGCTGAGACCTGTTGTTGTGCTTTGACGCCGTGTCTAGTTCTTCCAGCCCTTCACGGTGGTGCCGAGGTCGTTGAACCAGGTGTTCAGTTCGTTTCCGAAGGCTGTGACACCCAGAATGATGCCGAAGGCGATAAAGGCCACGAGCAGCGAGTATTCCGTCGCGGTCGCACCCTTTTCGGAAGTGAGCTTTTCCTTGACGCCGGCAACAAAAGCGAGCATTGAGACCATGAGACCAGTCATTTTAGTTTTTCCTTTTCCAGAGATTGAGTAGTGAACGAATCTCCAGCAAATCCCCGATTGCCTATTTGCTGGAGCTTCGTTGGGACAACATTTGCACGGGCGCAATCGGCGCGGCAATGATGTTCGATACTCGACTTTTTAGAAGGAAAATATGGGTACCACTCGCCCGCAAAGGGGGTGTACTCAGTTTTCAAGTAGGGCTGGGGCCCGATTACTTGGTTTGATAAGCCGGCTTACTTAAAGCCCGCACGTGGAGGGCCTGCTGCTACTTAGGGAAGCAGCACAATGATTGCCAGGCCGGCGGCCAGCATCGAAGGCCCGTAGGGCACTTCCTTCGGCTTGTTTCCGCGGTTTTTGAGGACCAGAAGCGCGGAGGCGACGCCGCCGGCGACGAATCCCAGGGCCCCGCCATAGAACAAGTGGGACCAGCCTAGGTAGCCCAAGTACAGGCCAAGTGGTGCCGCGAGCTTCACATCGCCCATCCCGAGGCCGTTTCGGCTGGTCAGGGCAAGAAAAAGGTACAAAACGAACAAAATTAAGGCCCCGGCCGCCCCTCGCAGGAGGTTTCCGGCCTCGCTGGAAACCAAGGAGGCGGCCCCGAGTAGCACAATTCCGGCCCCCAATAGCGGCAGGACCATCCGGTTGGGCAAAAGGTGGTGCTGCAAGTCGATCCGGGCCAGCTGGACGCCGGCAACTGCCAGCAGGACGTATGCGGGGAGCTCCGGGGAGGCGCCGAAGCGCCAGGCCAGCAGGGCGGACAGTGTAAAGGTGGCTGCCGCCGTCGTAAGTCTCATGCGTACCGTCATGGGTCCGCGCAGGTGGGGGAGCGTGCGCCGGATGAGGAACTCGGCCAACAGGGACAAGCATGCGGCGGTGAGGGCGACGCCGGCTATGAACAGGACCGCGGTGAGTGCTCCGGTCGGCTGGGCAAATGGCTGTGCAAATGGCTGTGCCAACGGCCGGGCAAGCAGCATTGAGACGGAGCCGGCGGCGGCGGGATCGGACACGGTTCCTCCAGGGATGCGACGGGCCGGCACGGGGCAGTCTGCGAAAAAGAGCAGACGGGATGCATTCGGACACCCTATTTTGACCCAAGAGGCCGCCGTCGGCTATTCTTGGTAGTCGTTGTGCGTGTCCTATCTCGATGGTGCGTGCCCGCTTGAGAATCCGGTTGCAGGATAGCTACTCAACGTGCACATTCGAGACCTCAGGATGACTGGTTACATGGAGCCCTCACCTCTGTTCCGGTAGCGCATAGATAGTAGGTGCACCGTAAGAGTGACGCCTAAAACAAGAACGCCAGAACAAGAACGAGGCAAACACCGTGCGTACGTACACCCCGAAGCCCGGCGATATCAACCGCCAGTGGCACGTCATTGACGCCACCGACGTTGTCCTTGGTCGTCTCGCGAGCCAGACCGCAATCCTGCTGCGCGGCAAGCACAAGGCCACCTTTGCGTCCCACATGGACATGGGCGACTTCGTCATCATCATCAACGCTGAAAAGGTTGCCCTCACCGGCGCCAAGCTGGAGCAGAAGCGCGCATACCGCCACTCCGGCTACCCGGGCGGCCTGACCTCCGTCAACTACGCGGAGCTGCTTGAGTCCAACCCGGTTCGCGCCGTGGAAAAGGCCATCAAGGGCATGCTCCCGAAGAACTCCCTCGCTGCGCAGCAGCTGGGCAAGCTGAAGGTGTACCGCGGTGCAGAGCACCCCCACGCCGCCCAGCAGCCCAAGACTTTCGAAATCACCCAGGTCGCCCAGTAGTCCTGGCCACCAACCAACTTTTTATCAAGGAGAATCGTGGCTCAGAACGAAGAACTGACCACCGAAGCCGTCGAGGCTGAGGAAAACCTGACCAGCTACACCTCGGAGAGCGGTGCTGCGGAAGCAGCTGCGCCGAAGAAGGAACGCCCGGCGCTGACCGTTGCCGGCGCTGCAGTTGGCCGTCGTAAGGAAGCCGTTGCACGCGTTCGCGTTGTGCCGGGCTCCGGCAAGTGGACCATTAACGGCCGCGAGCTGGCGAACTACTTCCCGAACAAGCTGCACCAGCAGGACGTCAACGAGCCCTTCAAGATCCTCGATCTTGACGGCGCCTACGACGTCATCGCCCGCATCCACGGTGGCGGCATCTCCGGCCAGGCCGGTGCCCTGCGCCTCGGCATCGCCCGTTCGCTGAACGAGATCGACACCGAGAACAACCGCGCCACCCTGAAGAAGGCCGGTTACCTGCGCCGCGACGCTCGCGTCATCGAGCGTAAGAAGGCCGGTCTCAAGAAGGCCCGCAAGGCTCAGCAGTACTCGAAGCGTTAATTTAGCTTCCGGGCGCCCAAAGCGCCTCTTCAAAGGCCCGTCCCGCCACTTGGCGGGACGGGCCTTCGCTGTTTAAGCCGGACTTGCCCCGGCCATCGACTAAACTTGGTCCGATGTCTAGATTATTTGGAACCGATGGAGTCCGGGGCCTGGCGAACGGGTTGCTGACCGCCGAGCTCGCGTTGCAGCTGGCCCAGGCCGCCGCCGTCGTACTTGGCCATGACCGCAACACGACAGGGAAGCGGCCGCGCGCCGTGGTGGCGCGGGACCCGCGGGCCAGCGGCGAGTTCCTCGCGGCCGCCGTGGAGGCGGGGCTCTCCAGCTCGGGAATCGACGTCTACGACGCCGGCGTGCTGCCCACCCCGGCCGCCGCCTACCTCGTGGCGGACCTCAACGCCGACTTCGGCGTCATGATCTCCGCGTCCCACAACCCCGCGCCGGACAACGGCATCAAATTCTTCGCCCGCGGCGGCCAGAAGCTGCCCGACGACGTCGAGGATGCCATCGAAGTGCAGCTCGCCAAGGAGCCTGTCCGGCCCGTCGGCGGTGAGGTGGGACGCATCCAGCGCTTCTCCGACGCCGAGGACCGCTACATCGTGCACCTGCTCGGCACGCTTCCGCACCGCCTGGACGGCCTGAAGGTCGTACTCGACTGCGCCCACGGCGCGGCCAGCGGCTGTTCCCCGCAGGTGTTCAAGGACGCCGGCGCCAACGTGATCGTCATTGGCGCCGAACCGGACGGGCTCAACATCAACGAAGGGGTCGGCTCCACGCACCTCGGCCCGCTCAAGCGCGCCGTCCTGGACCACGCGGCGGACCTCGGCATCGCGCACGACGGCGACGCCGACCGCTGCCTCGCCGTGGACCACGAAGGCAACGAGGTGGACGGCGACCAGATCATGGCCATCCTGGCCGTGGCCCTCAAGGACGCCGGGAAGCTCAAGGACGATGTCCTCGTGGCCACCGTCATGAGCAACCTCGGCCTGAAGCTCGCCCTGCGGGACGCCGGGATCAGCCTGCGCGAAACCGGCGTGGGGGACCGCTACGTCCTCGAGGAAATGCGCAACGGCAGCTACAGCCTGGGCGGCGAGCAGTCCGGGCACGTAATCTTTGCCGACTACGCCACCACCGGCGACGGCGTCCTGACCGGCCTGCAGATTGCAGCCCAGGTGGCCCTCACCGGGCGCCCGCTCAAGGAGCTGTCCACGGTGATGACCAAGCTGCCCCAGGTCCTCATCAACGTCAAGGGCGTGGACCGTTCCCGGGTCAAGGGCGACGCGGTGGTGGCGCAGGCGGTGTCCGTTGCCGAAGCCGAACTCGGCGACACCGGACGCGTCCTGCTGCGTCCCTCCGGCACCGAGCCGGTGGTGCGCGTGATGGTGGAGGCCGCAGACCACGAGACCGCCCAGGGCGTCGCGGAGCGCCTGGCGCAGGTGGTCCGGACCGAGCTGGCCCTGGAGCTAGTCCCCGAGTAGCCGGCCGGCAGCGGTTCCGTCAGCGGTTCGCTGTGCCCGGCGCCGCAGGGTTTACCCACCTATGCCCGCGTCCGACGGCGTGTCCGCCGATTGCGTCGGCGTGTCCCGGCGTCGTGGTGGCAAAGATGGGGAAATTCCGCCCGGACCGGCGCCGCCCTACAGGTTGGCGGGCGCCGCGCTACAAGTACGCCGGGGCGGCTTCCAGGCCGAAGTACTGCTCGAGCGTGCCGATGCCGCGGGCACGCATGTCCGCGGCCGCCTCTTTCCCGACGAAGCGCAGATGCCACGGCTCGTAGAAATAGCCGGTGATTTCGTGCAGCATCCACGGGTAGCGGACCACGAAGCCGAAGCGGTGGGCGTTCGCCTTGGCCCAGATCGCCGCCGGACGGTCCTTGAACTGGGGCGTGAACGCGTCCGCCCCGCTGCCGTCGCCGATGTCGAACGCCCACCCCGTCTGGTGCTCTGAGTAGCCGGGCCGGGCCGAGGCGGTGTCGGCCTCCGCCTGGCCGCGGGAATTCACGTAGCTGCCGTAGGTGGCCCTCTGCGTCGTGAACGAACGGTATCCGCTGGCCAGGGTGATGATGACGCCGTCGGCGGCCGCGGCCGCGAACATCTTTTCGGCCGCGGCCGCCGTCGTGCTGTTCAGCAGCGCCGCCTCGCCAGAGGTGGCTAACCGGACGGCTGGCCGGGCCAGGTCCGGCGGCACGAAGGTGGCGGGGGAGAGCGGGCGGTGCTTGTTGACGATCACCCATGGGCTGGTGGGGTCCGAGAGGGAATGCTGCGGCCCCGGCGCCGCGGCCGAAGGAGGGTGTGCCGCGGCCGATGGAGGGTGTGCCGTGGCCGACGGCGGGATGGCCGACGCCGTCGCGGGTGCCCCTGGTGTCGACGGTGTGGAAGACTCCGGGGCCGGGCTTGTCGGAGGCGAGGTTGCCGCGGCGGCGGCGGTCGGCGTCGAACTGCCCGTGCCCGGGGTCGGCCCCGGCGTGCCGGACGGTGTGAAGGACTGGGCCGGGGTGCAGGCGGACAGCGCCGCGAGGCCGGTGCCCGCCAGCAGGAGGCGGCTGAAGGCCCGCCGGCTCGGCGAATCCCGGCCGGCCTCCTGCCGTCCCGCCGTCCCGTCAGCGTCGTTGTAGCACATCCGTGCTAGACCTTCCTCAGCAGCATCCGGCGGATGGAGTGGTCGGCGTCCTTGGTCAGGACCAGTTGCGCGCGGCCCCGGGTCGGGAGGACGTTTTCCTCGAGGTTGGGCTCGTTGATGCGCTTCCAGATCTCGCGGGCTGTCTCTTCGGCCTCGGCATCGGAGAGTGTTGCGTAGCGGTGGAAGTACGATTCCGGCTGGGCGAAGGCCGTGCTCCGCAGTTTGCGGAACCGGTCCACGTACCACTCCTCGATATACGAGGTCTTCGCGTCGACGTAGATGGAGAAGTCGAAGAAGTCGCTCAGGGCCAGGCCCTGCCTGCCGTCCTGCCGCGGCCGGGCCGGAGCCAGGACGTTCAGTCCCTCGACAATCAGCACGTCCGGGCGGCGCACCACCACTTCCTTGCCGGGGACGATGTCATAGGTGACGTGGGAGTACCAAGGGGCACGGACCTCCTCGGCCCCGCCCTTGATCTCGCTCACGAAGCGCAGCAGGGCGCGGCGGTCGTAGGACTCCGGAAAACCCTTGCGCTCGAGCAGTTGCCGGCGCTTGAGCTCGGCGAGCGGGTAGAGGAATCCATCCGTGGTGATGAGCTCCACGTTGGGGGTGCCGGGCCAGCGCCGGAGCATTTCGCGCAGGACGCGGGCGATGGTGGACTTGCCCACCGCCACCGAACCGGCCACGCCGATCACGAACGGCGTGCGCTGGGTGCTTTCGCCGAGGAATGTGGTGGTGGCCGCGTGAAGCTGGCCCGCGGCTTCCACATATAGGTGCAGGAGCCGGGACAGCGGCAGGTAGACCTCGCGCACTTCCTTGATATCGAGGGGGTCCCCGAGGCCGCGAAGGCGGAACACATCCTCTTCATTAAGGGGCTGCTCCATCTGGGCAGCGAGCCGGGACCAGGTCTGCCGGTCCAGCTCCACGAACGGGGAGACACCTTCCCCGTTCGCTTCATTGCGTTGCAAAGTCACCCTAGAGATTCTGCCCTTCACAACGCCGAGAGCGAAATGGACTGGCCGGTGGGAGCCGGGGCCGGTCCTCCGCAGCCCGGCGCAGGGCCCTTCACACCCCGCCGTCCCACGTCCTCCCTCCCGGAAACCCGCTAGGCTTATGACCATGTGTGGAATCGTTGGATATGTGGGCCACTCAGATGGCCGGGTAAATACTGGACACAATGCCTTGGACGTTGTCCTTGAAGGATTGCGGCGCCTGGAGTACCGCGGCTACGACTCCGCGGGTATTGCAGTAGTGGCCGACGGCACCATTTCTTCCCGGAAGAAGTCGGGCAAACTGAGCAACCTCATTGCGGAGCTGGACACCCGCCCGCTGCCGGAATCCCTCACGGGAATCGGCCACACGCGCTGGGCGACGCACGGCGGCCCGACGGACCAGAACGCGCACCCGCACCTGTCCGACGGCGGCAAGCTGGCCCTGATCCACAACGGCATCATCGAGAACTTCGCCGAGCTCAAGCTCGAACTCCAGCGCAAGGGCGTCACCTTCGAGTCCGAGACCGACACGGAAGTGGCGGCTGCCCTGCTCGGGGATATCTACCGTAACCAGCTCGGCGGTGACGCAAGCAACGGCGGCCTCACCCGGGCCATGCAGCTTGCCTGCCAGCGGCTCGAGGGCGCGTTCACGCTCCTCGCCGTCCACGCAGACCAGCCCGACGTGGTGGTCGCTGCCCGCCGGAACTCCCCGCTCGTCGTCGGCCTCGGCGAAGGCGAGAACTTCCTCGGCTCCGACGTCTCCGGCTTCATCGACTACACCCGGCGCGCCGTGGAACTCGGCCAGGACCAGATCGTGACGATCACCGCCGACTCCGTGGAAATCACGGACTTCTACGGCGCCCCCGCCGAGGGCAAGGAATACCACGTCAACTGGGACCCCGCCTCAGCCGAAAAGGGCGGCTTCCCGTCCTTCATGGAAAAGGAAATCCACGACCAGCCGGATGCCGTGCTCCAGACCCTGCTGGGCCGCTCCGACATCCACGGCAAGCTGACGCTCGATGAGCTCCGTGTTGATCCGCAGCTGCTCAAGAACGTCAACAAGATCATCGTCCTTGCGTGCGGCACCTCCGCCTACGCCGGCCAGGTGGCGAAATACGCCATTGAGCACTGGTGCCGGATTCCCACCGAGGTCGAACTCTCGCACGAATTCCGCTACCGGGATCCGATCGTGGACGAGAACACGCTGATTGTCTCCATCTCCCAGTCCGGCGAGACCATGGATACCCTCATGGCGGTCCGTTACGCCAAGGAACAGGGCGCCAAGACGGTCTCCATCTGCAACACCAACGGGTCCACCATCCCCCGCGAATCGGACGCTGTGCTCTACACGCACGCCGGACCCGAGATCGCCGTGGCCTCGACCAAGGCGTTCCTGGCGCAGATCACGGCCGCCTACCTGCTGGGCCTTTATTTGGCACAGCTGCGCGGCAACAAGTTCCAGGGCGAGATCAAGGACATCCTGGCCGACCTGGGCAAGATCCCGGCCAAGATCCAGCGCATCCTCGACAACGAGGCCCAGATCAAGGAACTCGGCCAGTCCATGGCGGACGCCAAGTCCGTGCTGTTCCTGGGCCGCCATGTCGGTTTCCCCGTTGCGATGGAGGGCGCGCTGAAGCTCAAGGAGCTCGCGTACATCCACGCCGAGGGCTTCGCTGCCGGAGAGCTCAAGCACGGCCCGATCGCGCTGATCGAGGAAGGCCAGCCCGTCTTCGTGGTGGTCCCGTCCCCGCGCGGCCGCGACTCGCTGCACTCCAAGGTGGTCTCCAACATCCAGGAAGTACGTGCCCGCGGCGCCAAGACGATCGTGATCGCCGAAGAAGGCGACGAGGCCGTCAAGGCGTACGCCGAGCACGTCTTCTACATTCCGGAGACCCCCACGCTCCTGGCACCGCTGCTCGCAACGGTTCCGCTGCAGATCTTCGCCCTCGCACTCGCCTCGGCCAAGGGTTACGACGTGGACCAGCCACGCAACCTGGCCAAGAGCGTGACCGTAGAATAACGCCATGATTGTTGGCATAGGCGTAGACGTCGTAGACATTGAGCGGTTCGGGCGCCAGCTCGAGCGCACCCCCGGGCTGCGCGACAGGCTGTTCGTCCCCGCCGAGCGGGAACTGAACACGCGGTCCCTCGCCGCGCGGTTTGCCGCGAAGGAGGCCGTGGCTAAGGTGCTGGGGGCGCCGGCCGGGATGAACTGGCAGGACTGCTGGATCGGGCTGGACCAGAACGGCCCCACCGTGCAGGTCAAAGGCACCGTGCTGGCCGTGGCGGAGTCCAAGGGCGTCAAGCGCTGGCACTTGTCCATGAGCCACGACGGCGGGATCGCCACCGCGACGGTTGTCGCCGAAGGCTGAGCCGGCCGTCCAGGCAGGACCGGCCCCAGCGCCAGGCATTCCCCAGCGACCGCGAATGGACTGAAACCATGATCAGCGCCTACACCGGAACCCAAGTGCGAGAGGCCGAAAAGCCATTTCTCGACGACACCCTGGGCTCCGGTGCGGGCGCTGTTCTCATGCAGCGGGCCGCGTACGGCCTCGCCAACGCCGTGATCCGCGAACTGCGGAGCCGCGGGCAACGGCTGTACGGCTCCAGCGTGGCCGTGCTGGCGGGCAAGGGCAACAACGGCGGAGACGGGCTCTTCGCCGCCGCGCTGCTGGCCCGCCGCGGCATGCGCACGACGGCGGTGCTCACTGCCGGCGCCGCCCACGACGCCGGGCTGGCGGCGTTCCGGAAGGCCGGCGGTCATGCCGCGGCCCTCACCGGGGACAACGTGGCCGGACTCACCGCGCTGGCCGGCGGCGCCGACGTCGTGATCGACGCAGTCCTCGGGACCGGGGCCCAGGGCGGGCTGCGGGGACCGGCCGCCGAGCTGGTCGCGGCCCTGGGGCGTTCCCGGCCGGGCTCCCGTTCCCCCTTGGTGGTGGCCTGCGACATCCCCAGCGGCGTCGACGCGGACACGGGGGAGTCTCACGCGCCGGTGCTGGCGGCCGACATGACGGTGACCTTCGGAGCCGCCAAGGCCGGCCTGCTGGCGGACCCGGGCGCGGACTTCGCGGGCACAATCCGGGTAGTCCCGATCGGAATCGAGCAGGCGCTGCCATGGCCGTCCCTGCGACGGCTGGAGGCCCGAGACCTGTCCGCCCTCCTGCCACGCCCGCAGCGCCGGGCGCACAAGTACTCCCGGGGTGTGCTGGGGGTGGTCGCAGGCTCCGGCGCCTATCCCGGCGCCGCGGTGCTGGCCTGCCAAGGCGCCCTGGCAGCCGGCGCCGGAATGGTGCGTTACCTGGGGCCGCCGGACGTCGCCGACCTGGTCCGCCGGTCCTGTCCCGAGGTGGTGTGCAGCGCCGGGGCCGTGGCCGACACGCACGTTCAGGCGTGGCTCGTTGGCTCCGGACTCGACGACTCGGATGAGGAGCAATTGCAGCGCGCCCGTGACGCCGCGGATTCGGGCCTGCCGACGGTCGCCGACGCCGGCGCGTTGCCGGCCCTGCCGGACGTTCTGGCCCCGCAAGTAATCCTGACACCCCACGCCGGCGAACTGTCGGCATTGCTTCAGCGCCTCGGGGCTGGGCTGGACCGTACCGCGGTCGAGGCCTCCACGCTCAGCGCAGTGCGGCGGGCTGCGGGCCTGACCGAAGCCACCGTTCTGCTCAAGGGCGCCACGACCCTTGTGGCCTCGCCCTTCCAGGACTTCTACAGCCAGGCCGAGGGCACGCCCTGGCTCGCCACGGCAGGCAGCGGTGACGTCCTGGCCGGAGTTATCGGGGCGCTGGCGGCCCAGTTGGGCGCCGACGTCGGGCGCTTCGGCGAACATGACATCGACCCCGACGCCAGATGGGCGGCGATCGCGGCGATGGCAGCCAGTATCCATGGTCTCGCCGGGGTCCGGGCATCCCGCGGGGGCCCGGTGACCGCAACGGCCATTGCCCGTGCCGTTCCGGAGGTGATGCGGGAGCTGTAACAAACAGGGGCGCTCCGAGCGCCCGAACAATTACTAACCCTACTTACAAGTAGTCTGTCTAGAGAATATTCGTTCCGCACGAGGAGTACACATGGAAGTCTGGCCCGGATCGGCTTACCCGCTGGGAGCCACCTTTGACGGCACTGGCACCAACTTTGCCCTGTTCAGCGAGCGCGCCGAGCGGGTGGAGCTGTGCCTCCTCGCTGACGATCTGACCGAGACCCGGATCGAACTGACCGAGGTGGATGGCTACGTGTGGCACTGTTACCTGCCGCAGGTCCAGCCCGGACAGAAGTACGGTTACCGGGTCCACGGCCCGTACGAACCGGAGAACGGCAACCGCTTCAACCCCAACAAGCTGCTGATGGACCCCTACGCCAAGGCCGTCCAGGGCCAAATCGACTGGGACCCGGCGCTCTTCACCTACGAATTCGGCGACCCCGACTCGCGCAATGACAGCGACTCGGCGCCGCACACCATGCACGGCGTGGTCATCAACCCGTTCTTCGAGTGGGACGGCGACCGCCAGCTGCGGATCCCCTACCACCAGTCGGTCATCTACGAGGCACACGTCAAGGGCCTGACCGAGCTCCACCCGGAAATTCCCGAAGAGCAGCGCGGCACCTATGCCGGCGTGTCGCACCCGGCCGTGATTGAGCACCTGAAGAAGCTCGGCGTCACCGCGATCGAGCTCATGCCCGTCCACCAGTTCGTCAACGACGGCACGCTCGAGGAGAAGGGCCTCAACAACTACTGGGGCTACAACACGATCGGCTTCTTCGCGCCGCAAAACACCTACAGCTCCTCCGGCGACGTCGGGCACCAGGTGCAGGAATTCAAGGCCATGGTCCGCGAGCTGCACAAGGCCGGCATCGAAGTGATCCTGGACGTGGTGTACAACCACACCGCTGAAGGCAACCACCTCGGCCCCACGCTGTCCTTCAAGGGCATCGACAACCAGGCCTACTACCGTCTGGTGGACGATGACCTGAAGCACTACATGGACTACACCGGCACCGGCAACTCCCTCAATGTCCGGCACCCGCACTCCCTCCAGCTGCTGATGGACTCCCTGCGCTACTGGGTGACCGAAATGCACGTCGACGGCTTCCGTTTCGACCTCGCCTCCACCCTGGCCCGCGAGTTCTACGACGTGGACAAGCTGTCCACCTTCTTCGAACTCATCCAGCAGGACCCGATCGTCTCCCAGGTCAAGCTGATCGCCGAGCCGTGGGACATCGGCCCGGGCGGCTACCAGGTGGGCAACTTCCCGCCCCAGTGGACCGAGTGGAACGGCAAATACCGCGACACGGTCCGCGACTTCTGGCGCGGCGAGCCCTCGACCCTCGGCGAATTCGCCTCCCGCCTGACCGGCTCCGCGGACCTCTACGAAAGCTCCGCCCGGCGCCCGGTGGCCTCGATCAACTTCGTCACAGCGCACGACGGCTTCACCATGCGCGACCTCGTGTCCTATAACGAGAAGCACAACGACGCCAACGGCGAGGGCAACAACGACGGCGAATCCCACAACCGCTCCTGGAACTGCGGCGAGGAAGGGGACACGGACAACGACCACGTCCTGACCCTCCGCGCCCGCCAGCAGCGCAACTTCATCGCCACCCTGCTGCTCTCACAGGGCGTCCCAATGCTCCTGCACGGCGACGAGCTCGGCCGCACCCAGCAGGGCAACAACAACACCTACTGCCAGGACTCCGAGCTGAGCTGGATCCACTGGGACGCGATGGACCAGCCGCTGGTGGAGTTCACCGCCGTCGTCAACAAGATCCGGCACGACCACCCGACCTTCCGGCGCAGCCGCTTCTTCGACGGCCGCCCGGTGCGCCGCGGCGAGGGCGAGAAGCTGCCGGACATCGTCTGGCTGAAAACGGACGGCACCGAAATGCTCCCGGAGGACTGGGGCAGCGGCTTCGGCCGGACCATCGGTGTGTTCTACAACGGCCACGGCATCCAGGAACAGGACTCCCGCGGACGCCGGATCACCGACGACAGTTTCCTGCTCGGCTTCAACGCCCACGACGACGACGTGGACTTCGCCCTGCCGGCCGAGGAATACTCACGGTTCTGGGACGTACTGGTGGACACCGCGGACCAGGCGGACACTGAGGCGCCGCTGAAAGCCGGGTCCGTGCTGAAGCTGGCGGCAAAGTCGATGGTGGTACTCCGGGCCCACTCCGGCCCCGAGGTGGAAGTGGACTACTCCGCGGCCGCCTCCCTCGCCGCGATGGCCGAGCACGAGGATTCGGCGGCTGCCGATTCTACGGCCCCGGCACCGGAAGCTCCGGCGGTCCCCGCTCCGGAGGCCCCGGCCGAGTCGGCTCCGGAGGCCCCGGCAACCGGCGCCTCCAAGGGCTCCGCGAAGGCCTCCGGTTCGAAGAAGACGGGGGCCGACAAGCCGAAGACGCCGAAGGGCCGAGCTAAATGAGAACCCCCGTCTCGACGTACCGGCTGCAGATCCGGCCCGGGTTTACGCTGCAGGACGCCGCGCAGACCGTGCCGTACCTGAAGTCCCTGGGCGTGGATTGGATCTACCTCTCGCCGATCCTCACGGCGGAGCGTGGCTCGGACCACGGCTACGACGTCACCGATCCCTCCGCCATTGATCCAGACCGGGGCGGCGCGGACGGCCTGCTGGCGGCATCGGCGGCCGCGCGGGAGGCCGGCATGGGCGTGCTGGTCGACATCGTGCCCAACCACGTCGGCGTCGCCACCCCGGCCCAGAACCCCTGGTGGTGGTCCCTCCTGAAGGAGGGGCAGCAGTCCCGCTACGCGCAGGCGTTCGACGTCGACTGGGACTTCGGCGGCGGCCGGGTGCGGATCCCCGTATTGGGGGACGACTCCGACGTCGACGCGCTGGAAATCAAGGACGGGGAACTGCGCTACTACGATCACCGCTTCCCGCTCGCCGAGGGCACGTACACCGAAGGTGACGATCCCCGCGAGGTCCACGACCGGCAGCACTACGAACTGATCGGCTGGCGCCGGGCCGACACGGATCTGAACTACCGCCGGTTCTTTGCCGTCAACAGCCTGGCCGGGATCCGGGTGGAGATCCCCGAGGTCTTCGATGAGGCCCACGCGGAGGTTGTGCGCTGGTTCCGGGAAGGGCTCGTCGACGGGCTGCGGATCGACCACCCGGACGGCCTCGCCGATCCGGAGGGATACCTGGCCCGGCTGCGGGAGGCCACGGGCGGCAGCTACCTGCTGATCGAGAAGATCCTGGAACCGGGCGAGGCCCTGCCGGCCGGCTTCGAGTGCGAGGGCACCACCGGCTACGACGCCCTCGCGGATGTGGACCGGGTGTTCGTCGACGCCGCCGGCCAGGGCCCGCTTGACGCGCTCGACGCCGAACTGCGCGGCGGCGCTGCCGACTACGAGGACATGATCCGCGGCACCAAACGCCGGATCACGGACGGAATCCTGCACTCGGAAATGCTCCGGCTGGCGCGGCTGGTCCCTGCCGGGGCAGGACTGGGCCAGGAAGCCGCGGCGGACGCACTGTCCGAGATCATCGCCGCGTTCCCGGTCTACCGCAGCTATCTTCCGGAGGGTGCGGACGTCCTGAAAGAGGCATGCGAACTCGCGGTCCGCCGCCGCCCCGAACTCGAAGGCGCCGTCGGCGTGCTGCTGCCGCTGCTGCTCGACGCGGAGGCCGAACTGGGCATGCGCTTCCAGCAGACCTCCGGGATGGTCATGGCCAAGGGCGTGGAAGACACCGCGTTCTTCCGCTACACCCGGCTGGGCACCCTGACCGAAGTCGGCGCCGACCCCACCGAGTTCGCCGTGACGCCGGAGGAATTCCACACCCGGATGACCCGGCGCCAGGCCGAATTGCCGTTGTCCATGACCACGCTCAGCACCCACGACACGAAGCGCAGCGAGGACACCCGCGCCCGGATCTCCGTCCTTGCCGAGCTCGCACCGGAATGGCAGGCATCCCTGCAGCGGCTGCAGAAGCTGGCGCCGCTGCCGGACGGGCCGCTGGCCAACCTGCTGTGGCAGGCCATCGCGGGCGTCTGGCCCGCAGACCGCGACCGGCTGCAGTCCTACGCGCAAAAAGCCGCCCGGGAGGCCGGGAACTCGACCAACTGGATCGATCCGGACGAGGCCTTCGAGGCGGAACTTTCAGCCGCCGTGGACGCCGCCTTCGACACCCCGGAGGTGACCGCCGAGCTGGAGTCCCTCGTGGCCCTGCTGGAGCCGTACGGGGCCGCCAACTCCCTCGGCGCCAAGCTCGTGCAGCTCACCATGCCCGGGGTGCCGGACGTCTACCAGGGCACCGAGTTCTGGGACCGTTCGCTGACCGATCCGGACAACCGGCGGCCGTTCGACTTCGGCGCCCGCCGGCGCGCCCTCGCCGCGCTCGACGCCGGTGAGCGTCCGGCGTCGTTCCTGGACGAGGCGGCCAAACTCCTCGTCACCTCGCGGGCCCTGCGGCTGCGGCGGGACCGGCCGGAGCTGTTCTCCGGGTACACCCCGGTCACAGCCACGGGCGCCGCTGCTGCGAACCTGCTCGCCTTTGACCGCGGGACTCCCGCAGCCCCGGGCGCGCTGACGCTCGCCACCCGGCTGCCCCGCGGCCTGGAGCAACGCGGCGGATGGCAGGACACGACCATCGAGCTCGCCGCGGCCATGGCCGATGAACTGACCGGGTCCACGCACGGTCCGGGCACCGTGGCCGTGGGGGAGATCCTGCGGGACTACCCCGTGGCCCTCCTGGTGCCCACCGCCTAAGCAGATCCTGTAGCACGAAGGAGTACCGACATGGGGAACGGAAGAATGCCATGACCTTGCCTGCACACGGAAGCGACCGCTTCGATCTCTGGGCACCGGAAGCGCAGGCGGTCACGCTCCTCGCTGACGGCCGGAAGTACGACATGACCCGCCGCGGCGCGGAGGCGCCCGGCTGGTGGACCGCCGCCGGGGCGCCCGCCGCCGGGGACGTGGACTACGGCTACCTGGTGGATGGGGATCCCACCCCGCTGCCGGACCCGCGCTCCCGCCGCCAGCCCGCGGGCGTGCACGCGCTCTCCCGCACGTTCGACGCCGGACGCCACCAGTGGGCCGACGGCCAGTGGGCGGGCCGGGAGCTCAAGGGCGCTGTCATTTACGAACTCCATGTTGGCACCTTCACGCCGGAGGGAACACTGGACGCCGCGGCAGGGAAGCTGGCGTATCTGGCGGAGCTGGGCATCGACTTCGTGGAGCTGCTGCCGGTCAACGGGTTCAACGGCACCCACAACTGGGGCTACGACGGTGTCCTCTGGTACGCCGTGCACGAAGGCTACGGCGGACCCGCCGCGTACCAGCGCTTCGTGGACGCCGCCCACGCCGCCGGCCTTGGCGTCATCCAGGACGTGGTCTACAACCACCTCGGCCCCAGCGGGAACTATCTTTCCCGGTTCGGGCCCTACCTGAAATCGGGGGAGGGCAACACCTGGGGCGACTCGGTCAACCTGGACGGCCCGGAGTCGGACGAGGTGCGCCGCTATATCCTGGACAACGCCGCGATGTGGCTGCGGGATTACCACGTGGACGGCCTGCGGCTGGACGCCGTGCACGCCTTTAAGGATGAGCGCGCCGTGCACCTGCTGGAGGACTTCGGCGCCCTCGCCGACGAAATAGCCGCCGAGACCGGACGCCCGGCCACGATGATCGCGGAATCGGACCTGAACAACCCGCGCCTGCTCTACCCGCGGGACACCAACGGGTACGGGCTGGCCGGGCAGTGGAGCGATGACTTCCACCACGCCGTCCACGTCAACGTCAGCGGCGAAACCACCGGCTACTACGCCGACTTCGACTCGCTCGGTGCGCTGGCCAAGGTCCTGGAGCGCGGCTTCTTCCACGACGGCAGCTACTCCAGCTTCCGCGCCCGCCACCACGGCCGGCCCATCGACCCGGCCCAGGTCCACCCGGCCGCGCTGGTGGTGTGCAGCCAGAACCACGACCAGATCGGCAACCGCGCCACCGGGGACAGGCTGTCCCAGACCCTGGGCTACGGGCCGCTCGCGCTCGCCGCCGTCGCCACCCTGACCTCGCCGTTCACGCCCATGCTGTTCATGGGCGAGGAATACGGGGCCACCACCCCGTGGCAGTTCTTCACCTCCCACCCGGAACCGGAGCTGGGCAAGGCGACGGCCGAGGGCCGGATCAGGGAGTTCGAGCGCATGGGCTGGGACCCCGCCGTCGTCCCCGACCCGCAGGATCCGGAGACTTTCACCCGGTCCAAGCTGGACTGGGCCGAGGCTTCCGGAGGCGACCATGCCCGCCTCCTGGAGCTGTACCGGGCACTCATCGCGCTCCGCCGCACCACGCCGGACCTGACTGAACCAGGCTTCGAGGACACCGCCGTCGACGTCAGCGAGGACGAGGGCTGGCTGCTGCTGCGCCGCGGCAGCACTGAAGTGGCGATGAACTTTTCCGCCGAGGCGCGGCGGGTCCCGGTCCGCGGCGCGGCCCTGGCCCTGGCAACCGACGACGGCGTCCGGCTGGACCCTGCTTCCGGCGCGCCTGGCGGCGCGGAGCCCGCTGCCGGCGGCGCGCCGTCGGCCACTCCGCTGCATCTACCCGGCCACAGCGCCGCGATACTCACCCACTAAGGCAGGATCTGACGTATGACATATTTGGCAGCTGACACCCGCTACGACTCCATGCCCTACCGCCGCGTGGGGCGCAGCGGCCTGAAACTCCCGGCCATCTCCCTGGGCCTGTGGCACAACTTCGGCGACGACAAGCCGTTCGAAGTCCAGCGCGCCATCCTGCGCCGCGCCTTCGACCTCGGCGTCACCCACTTCGACCTCGCCAACAACTACGGCCCGCCCTATGGCAGCGCCGAGACCAACTTTGGCCGCCACTTCCAGGACGACTTCAAGCCGTACCGCGACGAACTGATCATCTCCAGCAAGGCCGGCTACGACATGTGGCCGGGCCCGTACGGCAACTTTGGCTCCCGCAAGTACCTGCTGGCCAGCCTGGACCAGTCGCTGGGCCGGATGGGCCTGGACTACGTGGACATCTTCTACAGCCACCGCCCGGACCCCGAAACGCCGATGGAAGAGACCATGGGCGCCCTGGACCAGGCCGTCCGCTCCGGCAAGGCGCTCTACGCCGGCATCTCCTCCTACACCCCGGAACAGACTCTCGAAGCGGCCCGGATCCTGAAGGAACTCGGCACGCCGCTGCTGATCCACCAGCCCAGCTACTCCATGCTCAACCGCTGGACCGAGAACGGCAGCCCCAACCTCTTCGAGGCGCTCGAACAGGTTGGCGCCGGATCGATCGCCTTCTCGCCGCTGGCGCAGGGCATGCTCACCGACCGCTACCTGGCGGGCATTCCGGCCGACTCCCGCGCCGCCCAGGACAAGTCCCTGGACCAAGGCATGATCACCGAGGACAAACTGGACCGGATACGCGGGCTCAACCGGATCGCCGAAAGCCGCGGGCAGTCCCTCGCGCAGATGGCCATCGCCTGGATCCTGCGCGAGCAGGGCAAGGGCACCTCGGTCACGTCGGCGCTGGTCGGCGCGTCCAGCGTCCGGCAGCTCGAGGACACCCTGTCTGCGATCAACAACCTGGGTTTCACCGCCGATGAGGTCGACGCGATCGATGAATTCGCCGTCGAATCCGACATCAACCTGTGGGCGCAGAAGTAGAAGGCACCCGCAGTTACACAAGCGCCGGGGCCGCCGGGGAACAACCGCGGCCCCGGTGGCGTTGACTAGACTACTAAGGGCGCCTTACGGCGCCGTGTCCGCCTGCCGCCCGCACAACTGGTGCAGTACACCAGAGTGCGGCCGCGCCGGTCACCCTTGTTTCTCAAAAGGAGTTCCGTGTCTTCACATCCGATTCGTGTTGCAATCGTCGGCGTAGGTAACTGCGCCGCTTCGCTGGTCCAGGGCGTCCAGTACTACAAAGACGCCGACCCCAAGGCCACGATCCCGGGCCTGATGCACGTGGAGTTCGGCCAGTACCACGTCGGCGACGTCCAGTTCGTTGCCGCCTTCGACGTCGACGGCAAGAAGGTGGGGCAGGACCTGTCCGACGCCATCCTGGCCAGCGAAAACAACACCATCAAGATCGCCGACGTCCCGCCGACCGGTGTCACCGTCCAGCGCGGCCACACCCTGGACGGCCTGGGCAAGTACTACCTCGAGACCATCGAGCAGTCCCCGGAGGAGCCGGTCGATGTCGTCCAGGCCCTCAAGGACGCCCAGGTTGACGTCATGGTCTGCTACCTGCCGGTCGGTTCCCAGCAGGCCGCCGAGTTCTACGCCCAGTGCGCGATCGATGCCGGCGTGGCGTTCGTCAACGCCCTGCCGGTGTTCCTGGCCGGCACCAAGGAGTGGGCGGACAAGTTCACCGCCGCGGGCGTGCCGATCGTGGGCGATGACATCAAGAGCCAGATCGGTGCCACCATCACGCACCGCGTCATGGCTAAGCTGTTCGAGGACCGCGGCGTCACCCTGGACCGCACGTACCAGCTGAACGTCGGCGGCAACATGGACTTCAAGAACATGCTTGAGCGCGACCGCCTGGAGTCCAAGAAGATCTCCAAGACCCAGGCCGTCACCTCCAACGTCGAGGCCGAGCTCGCCGCCAAGGACGTCCACATCGGCCCGTCCGACTACGTCCAGTGGCTCGATGACCGCAAGTGGGCCTTCGTCCGCCTCGAGGGCCGCAACTTCGGCGACGCCCCGGTGTCCCTGGAATACAAGCTCGAAGTCTGGGACTCGCCCAACTCCGCCGGCGTGATCATCGACGCCATCCGTGCCGCCAAGATCGGCCTGGACCGCGGCATCGGCGGCCCGCTGGTCTCGGCGTCGAGCTACTTCATGAAGTCCCCGCCGGAGCAGTTCAACGACGACCTCGCCCGTGAAAAGGTCGAGGCCTTCATCCGCGGCGACCTGGAGCGCTAACCGCCTTCCTCACCGCATACTCCAACGCGGGGTCACTTACGGCCGATAATCCCCCTCGGGATGGGCCGTAAGTGACCCCGGGTTGCTGTTTAGAAGAGGCCTACGGGGTTGCCGGCGTCGTCGACGTCCATCCGCATCGCTGCGGGCACCTTGGGCAGGCCCGGCATGGTCATCACGGCGCCGGTGAGGGCCACGATGAAGCCAGCGCCGGTCTTGGGGATGAGGTCCCGGACGTGGATGGTGAAGCCCTTGGGCGCGCCGAGCCGGGTGGCGTCGTCGGTGAAGGAGTACTGGGTCTTCGCCATGCACACCGGCATCCCGGACCAGCCGTTCTTCTCGATTTCGGCCAGCCGTTTGAGCGCCGGCACGGAGAAGTCCACGCCGTCGGCGCCGTAGACCTCCTGCACGATGGTCCGGATCTTGTCCTCCACGGACATCTCCAGTGGGTACAGGTGCCGGAAGCCGTGCGGCGCATCGATCGCGGCGGCCACCTTCGCCGCGAGCTCGTCCCCGCCGTCGCCGCCACCGCCGCGGCCCCAGATATCCGCCACCGCGGCCTGGACCCCCTCCGCGGCGCACCACTGAAGCAGCCAGTCCAGCTCCTCGGCGGTGTCCGTGGCGAATTTGTTGACCGCCACGACCGGGATGATGCCGAACTTCTCGACGTTGCGGATGTGGCGGCGCAGATTGGCGACGCCGGCGGCCAGCGCCTCCACGTTGGGCTCCTTGAGCATGTCTTTCGGCACGCCGCCGTGCATCTTCAGCGCCCGGACGGTGGCCACGAGGACGACGGCGGACGGGGCGACGTCGGCCATGCGCGCCTTGATGTCCATGTACTTTTCCGCCCCGAGGTCCGCGCCGAACCCTGCCTCGGTGACGACGATGTCCGCCAGGTTGCGGGCCGTCTGCGTGGCGATGAGGGAGTTGCAGCCGTGGGCGATGTTGGCGAAGGGTCCGCCGTGCACGAGCGCCGGGGTGCCGGCGATGGTCTGCACCAAGTTGGGCTTGATCGCGTCCTTGAGCAGCATGGTCAGGGCGCCCTGGACGCCGAGCTCGGCCACGGTGACGGGCCGGCGGTCGTAGGTGTAGCCGAACGTGATCCGACCCAGCCGGTCGCGCAAATCGTTCAGGTCCGTGGCGAGGCAGAACACGGCCATGATCTCCGAGGCCACGGTGATGTCGAAGCCGTCCTGGCGCGGCGTGCCCTGGGCCGGCCCGCCGAGGCCGATCACGACCTCCCGGAGGGACCGGTCGTTCATGTCCAGGACGCGCTTGAACGTCATCCGGCGCGGATCGATGTTCAGCTCGTTGCCCTGGAAGATGTGGTTGTCCACGAGGGCCATGAGGGCATTGTTCGCCGAGGTGATGGCGTGGAAATCGCCGGTGAAGTGCAGGTTGATCTGGTCCATCGGCAGCACCTGGGAGTAGCCGCCGCCGGTCGCGCCGCCCTTCATGCCCAGGATGGGGCCGAGTGAGGGTTCGCGCAGCGCGATCATCACGCTGTGACCGGCCCGGGCCAGGGAATCCGCGAGCCCCACCGTCGTGGTGGACTTGCCTTCGCCGGCGGGGGTGGGCGACATCGCGGAGACCAGCACCACTTTGCCGGGCGCGCGCACGGGGGCGCCCGCCGGAACGGCCAGCTTCGCCGGATCGATTTTGGCCTTGTAGGGTCCGTAGAGTTCCAGCGCGTCCGGGTTGATGCCGGCGGCCGCCGCAATCTCCCCGATCGGCTTCATGACTGCCCGCTGGGCAATTTCCAGGTCGCTGGGGACGGTGTTCCCGGCAGTGGTGGTCTCAGACATCGTTGTCCTTCGGCTCGTGGCGTTGGCGGGTTGGTCCCGGTCCGGTGTTGCCGGGCGGGGTTGGAGCGGGGGAGGGGGCGGACCCGGTTCAGGGTGTGTGGCCCACCGGGATGGTCAGGCTTCCAAAATACTGGCTCACGGCGGTGTGGTAGCTCTCCAGCGTAATCGCGGCGGTGCGCTGCCAGCCGAAATCCTGGGCATGGATCGCGGCGGCGCGCCCCATGTCGGTGCGCGTTTGGGCATCGTCGAAGAGCGACTCGAGGGCGTCCGCCCAGTCGCTGGCCTTGTGGCCCTCGATCAGCATCCCGGTCCGCCCGTCCTGGACGGCGCGGGAGAGGCCGCCGACTTTCGTGGCGAGGACCGGCGTCCCGCAGGCCTGCGCCTCCAGCGCCACCAGGCCAAAGGACTCGCTGTAGGAGGGCATCACCACGACGTCGGCGGACCGGTACCAGCCGGCCAGTTCCGGGGCGTTCACCGGCGGGTGGTGGGTGGCGACGTCGTCCATTCCGGCGGCGCTGATCAGCGTCTTGAGGTTGAAGTCCTTGGCGCCGCTGACGGCCCCCAGAATGGTCAGCTGCAGGTCGATGTCCGGGCGCCGGGAGCGCAGGAGCGCGGCCGCCTTGATCAGGATCTGCGGGCCCTTGAGCCGCTGGATCCGGCCCGCGAACAGCAGATGGAACTTGCCCGGGGCGACGCCGTGCTGGGCCCTGGCCCGGTTCCGGAAGGCCGGGGTGAAGACGGCCAGGTCCACGCCGGGCGGCGCGACGTCGATGCGGTCGATGTCGGCGTTGTAGTGCGAGACCAGCTCGGCCGCTTCGGTGCCGGTGTTGGCGATCAGCCGGGTGGCGCCGTCGACAATCCGGTGCTCGCCGTCCTCGCGACGCCGCGGCTCGGGCTGTTCGCCGGACTCGAGCAGCTGGTTCTTGACCTTCGCCATCGTGTGCATGGTGTGGACGAGGGGCAGCCCCCACAGCTCCGCGAGCTCCAGCCCGGCCACCCCGGAAACCCAGTAGTGGGAATGGACGACGTCATAGCGGCCGTGCGGCTGGAGCTGGCGGATCCGGTTGATCTCGGCGACCATGCTGTGCAGCAGCCCCGGGAGCTCCTCCTTGGGCAGCTTCCGCGGCGGCCCGGCGAGGACGTTGTGCACGCACACGCCAGGGGACGGATGTTCGACGGCGGGCTGAGTGGCCGAGGTGGACCGGGTGAAGATCTCCACTTCCACCCCGGTCTCGGCGAGGGCAGCGGCCAGTGCCCGGACGTAAACGTTCATGCCGCCGGCGTCACCGGAGCCGGGCTGTTCCATGGGCGAGGTGTGCAGGGAAAGGAAGGCGACGCGGCGGATCAGCGACACGGTTCCCCTTTCCTCTGCCCATTTTTCTTTGCCAAATGCATGTCGATAAAACATTACTCCTGAAGTGCCGGCCGGTTCACGGGTCCGTTCGGTTCGCAGACCGGGGCGTGCTGCTAACGTGGCCGCTGTGAACACAACGACAGGACCAGAGCCAGCCGGCTGGAGCATCCGCGAGGCCCGCCCGGAGGACTGGCCGGGCATCTGGACGATCCTGGAACCTGTCATCCGTTCGGGGGAGACCTTCACTTGGGACCGGGACACGGGAGAGGCCGAGGCCCGCGGACGCTGGTTCAAGCAGGCGCCGGGCCAGACGTTCGTCGCGGTTGCCTCCGACACGGGTGCGGTTCTTGGCACCGGCGAACTGCACCCCAACCAAGGCGGCGGCGGCAGCCACGTCGCCAACGCGGGCTACATGGTTCACCCGGCGCAGGCCGGCCGCGGACTGGCCCGGGCCCTGTGCGCCTATTCGCTCGACGCCGCCCGCGACGCCGGCTTCCGGGCCATGCAGTTCAACGCCGTCGTGGAAAGTAACGTCCGGGCCGTGGCCGCGTGGAAATCCATGGGCTTTGAGGTGCTCGCGACCATTCCCGAGGCGTTCAACCACCCTGAACTGGGCTACGTGGGCCTGCATGTGATGTACCGAAAGCTGTAGGGCTGCCGGCCCCGGTGCCGCGGGACGCTAGTGTCGGCAGGCCGCTGCTGCCGGCGGGCCGTTAGGGCCCGCCGTGCCAGAGACGGCCCAGCTCCGGGAACGCCGCTTCATAGCCGGCCAGCAGTTTGCCGGCGAGGACATCCGAATCCACGAGCGGATGCCTGGCGAACGCGGCGAGGGCCGCCTCCCGCCGGCCGGTCGTCGCCGCCTCCACCACGAGCCGTTCGACGTCCTTGACGCGCCGCAGCAGCTCCAGTTGCGCCGGTCCCGGACGGTCCTGCGGGACCGGCTCGGCGCCGTCGGGCGTCACCCGGCACGGGACTTCGACGACGGCGTCGGCCGGCAGCCCCGGGACAGCCGGCACCGCCTGCGCTCCGGACCCGGCGGTGGACCCGGCGCCGACCGCTTCCGGGCCCGCCGACCCGGCGGTGGTGACGGTGTTCCGCGTATTCAGGATCAGGTCCGCCGCGCCGCCGCCGGAGAGGGCGCGCATGGCCGCCAGCGCCACCCGCTCGTAGCCGCCGCCGGCGAGGTCGGTCTCGTCGCGGCGTTCGCCCGAGGCGCGGGCCTCCGCGAGGTAGCCCTCCTCGCGGGACCGGCGGGCGGCCTCCCACAGCGCATAGGCCTCCGGCCCGGCGGCAGCCAGCCGGGGATACAGTTCGGCCTGCTGCCGGGCGATGGATTCCCCCCGGGTCTGCCCTGCGGCGCGCATGCCGGCCACCGCCCGAACGGTGTCGTAGTAGTAGAACAGATATTCATTCGGCAGGCAGCCAAGGCCGGCCAGCAAGCCGGGCGGGAAGAGCCGGCCTTCCTCGAATTCCGACAGCGCCGCAGGGTTCGCGAGCAGTGCCGGGAGGGCGTCCCGGCCCCCGGCCCCCAGCCGGTACAGCCAGCCGAGGTGGTTCAGGCCGTAGTAGCCCACGCCGTCGAGCGTGCCCTCCGGCAACGCGACGCCGGCGGCCCGCGCCGCGCGGTGCACCAGGCCGCTGGCGGAGTCGCAAATCCCGATCACCCTGGGACCGAGCACCGGGAGCAGGGCCTCCGTGACCATGCCGGCGGGGTTGGTGAAGTTCAGCAGCCACGCCCCGGGGCAGCGGCTCCGCATTTGCTCCGCGAGCCGCAGCATCGGCGGAATGGACCGCAGCGCATAGGAGATCCCGCCGGCGCCGGTGGTTTCCTGGCCCAGGAGTCCGAGGTCCAGGGCGATCCGTTCGTCGGCGGTCCGCCCGGCGGTGCCGCCGGGCCGGATGGCGGCGAAGACCATGTCGGCGCCGTCGAGGGCCTCGGGGAGCGAGGACACGGCACGGATCTGCGGGCCGGAACCCGGCAGGCCCTGCCGGGGGAGGGAGGCCAGGACCGCCTCGATGGCCGCCAGCCTGGCGGGGTCGACGTCGTAGAGCACCAGCTCCCGCACCAGCCCCGCGAAAGGCCCGGCAGAGAGCGCCCGGTAGACCAGGGGGACGCGGAAGCCGCCCCCGCCGGCGATCGTGAGCCGCATGCGGACAGTCTATTCCCCGCCGCATTTTCCGCCGGCCGGGGCGCCGGCCGTGGCGCCGCTTCCCCTGGTTTCCCTCGACGGCGGTACAGCGTAGTGTGCCGTATATGGACGCGACCCCGGCGCGGCGATTTGATCCGCTCTCTGCCGTCCGCAGCCCGGCCGCGGACGGGTTCGACCTGCTCCTGACCGGGACGGTGTTCCAGGACATCATCTTCACCGGGCTGCCCCACGCGCCGCAGCCCGGGACGGAAATCTGGAGCGACGGGATGGGCAGCTGCCCCGGGGGCGTCGCCAACCAGGCCATCGCCGCCTCCCGGCTGGGACTGCGGACCGGGCTTGCCGCCGTGTTCGGCGACGACGGCTACGGTGACTACAACTGGAAAATCCTCGCCGCCCAGGAACACGTGGACCTGTCCCTGTCCCGGCGTGTTCCGGGCTGGCATTCTCCGGTCACGGTGTCCTTGAGCGTGGAAAAGGACCGTTCCATGGTGACGCACGGGCACCCGGCGCCGATGACCTCCACCGAGCTGGTCGGATGCCCGCCGCCGGCGCTCGCAGCCGTTGCGGAGCTGGGGGAGGAACTCGAACCGTGGGCTGTCGACGCGCATAAGAACGGCGTCCAGCTGTTCGGCGACGTCGGCTGGGACCCCACGGGCGCGTGGTCTTCGACCCGGCTGGACAACCTGAAGTATTTCCACGCCTTTATGCCGAACCAGCACGAGGCCATGAACTTCACGGGCCGCGACGACCCTTGGTCCGCCCTGTACTCGCTCGCGGACCGGGTTCCGGTGGCGGTGGTCACACTCGGCGCCCAGGGATCCATGGCCGTGGATTCGGAAACGGGGGAGGAGGAGTGGGTCCCGTCCCTGCCGGTCCGGGCCTTCGACCCCACCGGCGCCGGTGACTGCTTCGGTGCGGCCTTCATTGTCGGCTCCCTGGCCGGCTGGCCGCTGGGAGACCGGCTCCGCTTCGCCAATCTGTGCGCCGCCCTGGCCGTCCAGGAGGTGGGCGGCTCGCTGGCCGCGCCCGGCTGGGGCGACATTGCCGACTGGTGGCAGCGGGCCAACGCCAGGAAGGAACGGCAAAGCAGCCAATGGCTTCGCCGCTACCGCTTCTTGGAGGAGATCGTGCGCGATGTCCCGCCCGAGGCCCAGCGGCGCGCGACGGCGACAATCGCCCACTTGTCCGACGCGTAGCCGGCCGGGGCGGCCGGGGCGTTCGTGGCTGGCACTAGTGGACATGTCCTCCGCTGGGGCCAGGGTTTGGGCATGGACCCGTTCTGCGGGGCCTTGGGTGTGAAGATTGGGCATGTCCCGTGGTGGGTGCCGGCCGGGTTCGTGGCACCAGTGGACATGTCCTCCGCTGGGGCCAGGGTTTGGGCATGGACCCGTTCTGCGGGGCCTTGGGTGTGAAGATTGGGCATGTCCAGCGGGGAAGAATGGGCATGTCCCGCGGTAGGCGGCCCCGGCCGATTATTCGGCCCGCAGCGCCCGCGCCTAGAATCGTTAGGTGACTTACCAAGCAGCAACAGGCGATCTCCTGCCCGGTTCGGCGGCAGTGCCGGCCCATGCTGAGGAGCGCTCAGCCGTAATCGACCTCGACGCCATCCGGCACAACGTCCGCCGCATCGCAGCCGTGGCCTCACCCGCGCAGGTCATGGCCGTGGTCAAGGCCGACGCCTACGGGCACGGCGCCGTCCAGGTGGCCCGGGCCGCCCTCGGCGCGGGGGCCGGCTGGCTGGGCGTCGCCCACATCTCCGAGGCCCTCACCCTGCGCGCCGCCGGGATCGAGGCGCCGCTGCTGGCCTGGCTGCACACCCCGGACAGCAACTTCGCCGCCGCGGTGGCCGCCGGAATCGACATCGGCTGCTCGGGCTGGGAACTGGACCGGATCGTGGCCGCGGCCCGCGAGCAGGAACGGCCCGCCCGCGTGCACCTGAAGGTCGACACCGGGCTCGGCCGCAACGGCGCCACCCTCGACGCCTGGGACAGCCTGGTCGGCGAGGCCATGGAACACCAGGACCAGGGCCTGCTCCGGGTCGTGGGGATCTTCTCCCACCTGGCCGTTGCCGACGAACCCGAACGGCCCGAAACCGACGAGCAGCTCGCCGCGTTCCGCCAGGTCCTCGCCGTCGCCCAGGACGCCGGCGTGGACCCCGAGGTCCGCCACCTCGCCAACACCCCGGCCACCCTCTCCCGGCCGGACACCCACTTCGACCTGGTCCGTGTGGGGCTGGGCCTGTATGGGCTGTCCCCCTTTGAAGGGCAGAGCCCGGCCGAGCTCGGGCTGCGCCCGGCCATGACGGTCCGCACGGTGGTCTCACACTGCAAGGACGTGCCCGCCGGGCAGGGCGTTTCCTACGGGCTGAACTACCGCACGGACGGTGTCAGCACCCTCGGGCTCATCCCGCTGGGCTACGCCGACGGCGTGCCGCGCATCGCCACCGGTGGCCCCGTCCGGGTCGAGGGCACGAACTATCCGGTGGTGGGGCGCATCGCGATGGACCAGATGGTGATCGACCTCGGACCCCGCCACGTGGCGGCCGGAGGCCCGAGCATCCTCGGCGCCGAGGCAGTGCTGTTCGGCGACGGCGCCGACGGCGGACCCACGGCAGATGACTGGGCCAGGGCCGCCGGTACCAATAACTACGAGATCGTCACCAGGATCAGCCCGCGCGTGCCGCGCCGCTACCTGAACGAAGAGCCCTCCACCGGCGAAGAGCGGCCGTGAGCGGGCCCGCGTGGGAACGGAGCCTTGAGGTCCACACGGCGGCGCAGACGCATGCGCTCGCCGCGGCCCTCGGCGCCGTGTTGGAAACCGGAGATCTGCTGGTCCTGACCGGCGAACTGGGTGCCGGCAAGACCACGTTCACGCAGGGGCTGGGGGAGGGGCTGGGGGTGCGGGCCGGCATCATTTCGCCGACCTTTGTCCTGGTGCGCATCCATCCCAACCTGCCCGAAGGACCCCGGCCGGGCGGACCGGACCTGGTGCATGTGGACGCCTACCGGCTGGAGTCGGCCGCTGAAATCGACGACATCGATCTGGAAAACACCATGGACAGCGCCGTCACGGTGGTCGAGTGGGGCCGCGGCCGGGTTGAGCACCTCAGCGACAGCCGGCTCGAGGTGGAACTCCACCGCACCCGCGGAGGTGCCGCCGCGGCCGCCGAACCGCCCGCCGCCCCCGTTCTGGACTTCGACACGGACGACGACGACGAGCTGCGGACCGTCGTGATCCGCGGCTTCGGCCCGCGCTGGGCCGAAGCGCCGGCACTGCCCGGCACCGCGCCGCTGCCCGAGACCACGCCCGGCGCCGAGCTGCCGGAGACCACGCCCGGCGCCGAGCCCCTGCCCCAGACCCCGGAACGGAATCCCTGATGCTGATCCTCGCCATCGACACCTCAGCTGTCGCCAGCGCCGCCCTGGTCTCCGATGACGCACCGGAATCCGTGCTGGCCAGCTTCGCCACCGAGGACACGCGCACCCATGCGGAGGTCCTGGCCCCGGGAATCGACGGGCTCCTGGCCGAGGCCGGCGTCAGCGGGCGCGACGTCGACGCTATTGTCACCGGCGTCGGCCCCGGCCCGTTCACGGGACTGCGCTCCGGGATCGTCACGGCCCGCACCCTCGCCTTTGTCTGGGGCAAGCCGCTGTACGGCGTCATGAGCCTGGACGCGATCGCCCTGGAAGTAGCCGAATCCACCGACTCGGCCGCGGAGTTCATTGTCGCCACCGATGCGCGCCGCAAGGAAGTGTACTGGGCCCGGTACACCTTCTCCGATGCCCAGCTGCCGCACCTGGAGGACGGCCCGCACGTGGGATTCGCCGCGGATCTGCCGGATCTGCCCGTCTACGGTGCCGGGGCAGGAATCTACTCCGACGTCGTCAAGGCGGTCGCCGAATTCAGCACCCGCCAGCCGGAGGCCCTCTCGCTCGGCCAGTTCGCACTTGCCCGGCTCTCCGCGGGGGAACAGCTCCTGGACTCCACCCCCCTGTACCTGCGCGAATCCGACGCCCAGGTGCCCGGACCCCGGAAGCGTGCCCTGTGAGCGCGGGGCGAGCCGTCCGGCTGCCCGGCGGGGTCACCCTGCGGGACATGGACGCCGCGGACATCCCCGCCGTCCACGCCCTGGAACGCCGGCTCTTTCCCGTGGATGCGTGGCCGCTGCAGATGTTCCACGACGAGCTGGCGCAGGCGGATACCCGGCGCTACCTTGTGGCGGAGATCCACGGCGGGATTGTGGGCTATGCCGGGCTCATGTGCATCGAGCCCATCTCGGACGTCCAGACCATCGCCGTGGTGCCCGAGCAGGAAGGCAAGGGCATCGGCTCGGCCCTGCTCACCGAGCTGATCACGGAAAGCCGGCGCCGCCACGCCCAGGACGTGCTGCTCGAGGTCAGGGCGGACAACCCCCGGGCCCAGCAGCTCTACCAGCGCTTCGGCTTCGAACAGATCCACGTCCGGCCCCGCTACTACCGCGACGGCGTCGACGCCCTGATCATGCGGCTCCAGCTGCCCCGCGAACCGCTCAGCCCCCAGCCAACGGAAGCAGGCCGACCATGAACCGCACCCAGCCGCTCGTGCTCGGCATCGAGTCCTCCTGCGACGAAACCGGCGTCGGCATCGTCCGGGGGACCACCCTGCTGACGAACACCGTCTCGTCCTCCATGGACGAACACGTCCGCTTCGGCGGCGTGATCCCCGAGATCGCCTCCCGCGCCCACCTCGACGCATTCGTCCCCACCCTCGAGGAGGCCCTCGCGGAGGCGGACGTGACGCTCGCGGACATCGACGCGATCGCCGTCACCTCCGGGCCGGGCCTGGCGGGGGCCCTCATGGTGGGGGTCTGCGCGGCCAAGGCGCTCGCCGTCGCCACCGGCAAACCGCTCTACGCCATCAACCACCTGGTGGCGCATGTCGGCGTCGGGCTCCTGCAGCAGGGCGGCGGCGCAGAGAATCCGTTGGGCAACGCGACGCCGGTCGGCGCGCTGCAGCAAACCACTCAGCAGACCGCGCAGCCAACCCTGCCCGAGAACATGGGCGCGCTCCTGGTCTCCGGCGGCCACACCGAGATCCTGCGGATCCGGAGCATCACGGACGACGTCGAACTGCTGGGCTCCACGATCGACGACGCCGCCGGCGAAGCCTATGACAAGGTGGCGCGGCTCCTGGGCCTGGGCTACCCGGGCGGTCCGGCCATCGACAAACTGGCGCGCACCGGCAACGCCAAGGCCATCCGGTTCCCGCGCGGGCTCACCCAGCCCAAGTACATGGGGACCGCCGAGGAACCCGGACCGCACCGCTACGACTGGTCCTTCAGCGGACTCAAGACCGCCGTCGCCCGCTGCGTGGAGCAGTTCGAGGCCCGCGGCGAGGAGGTCCCCGTCGCCGACATCGCCGCGGCCTTCCAGGAAGCGGTGGTGGATGTGATTACCGCCAAGGCGGTGCTCGCCTGCCGCGAAAAAGGCATCACGGAGGTCCTCCTGGGTGGGGGCGTTGCCGCAAACTCGCGGCTGCGCCAGCTCACCGAACAACGTTGCAGCGCGGCCGGGATCCGGCTGACAGTGCCGCCGCTGCCGCTGTGCACGGACAACGGCGCAATGGTGGCCGCGCTCGGGGCGCAACTGGTGATGGCCGGCGTGAAACCGAGCGGGATCGGCTTTGCGCCGGATTCCTCGATGCCGGTCACGACAGTCTCCGCCTGAGGCTGCGTCCGCCTGAAGCTAGCACGGCCTTCGGCTTCGTCCGCCTCCGTGCTGGCTCTTGGCGCCGGAGCTAGGCGTCCGGGCCCTGGCGCATCTGCTTGACCAGGTCCAGGACGACGGCGCGCAGGTCCCCGCCGTGCTCGGCGGCGACGCGGCGCTGCCGCTGGTAGCCGGCGCCGCGCTCGATGATCTTCTCGACGTCGGCCAGTTCGGCGCTGCAGCCCAGCTTCGCCGCCACCGGCTCAAGCCGCTTGAGCGTCTCGCGCAGGTGCTCCGTCACGAGCTGCTCGTTGCCCGCGGCGTCGAGGATGATGATTGCGTCCAAGCCATAACGGGCCGCCCGCCATTTGTTCTCCTGGACATGCCAGGGCGGCATGGTGGGTATGGTGCCGCCGTTGTCCAGCGTCGTGGAAAACTCGTCGACGAGGCACTGCGTCAGGGCGGCGATGGCGCCGACTTCCTCGAGCGTGGCCAGGCCGTCGCAGATGCGCATCTCGATGGTGCCGAAGTGCGGGACGGGCCGGATGTCCCAGCGGATCTCCGAGAGCGAATCGATCACGCCGGTGGTGAACATGTCCTGGGCGTACGCCTCGAAGTCCTCCCAGCTGGAGAACTGGAAGGGCAGCCCGGCGGTCGGCAGCTGCTGGAACATCAGCGCCCGCTGGGAGGCGTATCCGGTGTCCTCGCCGCCCCAGAAAGGGCTGGACGCGGAGAGCGCCTGGAAGTGCGGGAAGTAATTGACCAGGCCGTCCAGCACCGGAAGGACCTTGTCCCGGCTGTCGAGTCCGACGTGCACGTGGACGCCGTAAATGACCATCTGCCGGCCCCACCACTGGGTCCGGTCAATGAGCTTGGCGTAGCGTTCCTTGTCCGTGACGGGCTGCAGCTGGGGCGGGCTGAAGGGGTGGCTCCCGGCGCAAAAGATCTCCACACCCATCGGATCGGTCACATCCCGGACCGCCGCGAGCGAGCTGCTCAGGTCCGCCTTGGCCTCCGCAACAGTGGTGCAGATGCCGGTGACGAGCTCCACGGTGTTCAGCAGCAGCTCCTGCTTGATGTGCGGGTGCTCGTCGTCCTCATTGAGTTCGGGATGCCGGGCAGCGACGCCGCGCAGCACCTGGTTCGCCACGGAGGCCAGCTCGCCGGTCTCGGCGTCGACGAGCGCCAGCTCCCATTCCACGCCTAGGGTCGACTGCCTGGATGAAGCGAACTCGATCTTCATGTGGTCCCTTCACTGTTTTGCTGTCCCTGGCCGTGGTCCTGGTGTGGAGATGCGCTGGCAAACACCCTCGGACATGCCCCTGGACGCGGCACCGGCGGTGTCACGTGCAATTTCCCACATACCAGGGCGCCGGCCGGGCGGCTGGCGGGGCTACGGGTGGTCCAAGTCTAGTGCAGGGCCGGCCCCGGGACGGTGTCAAAGTTGCCGCTGGTGCGTGAGTGTATTCACAACGTGGCTGGTCAGCGACGGCGCGGGCAGTCGCGCGGTGAGCCGCGGGTGGCCGGACCCATCCTGGCGTTTAATGGAGCTGTGCCCATACTGAACAAAGACATGACCCTGTGTATCTCGCTCTCGGCCCGGCCCAGCAACAACGGGACGCGCTTCCACAACCACCTGTACGAACAGCTGGGCCTGAACTGGATCTACAAGGCCTTTGCCCCCACCGACCTCGCCCAGGCGATCGCCGGGGTGCGCGGCCTCGGCATCCGCGGCTGCGCGGTGTCCATGCCTTACAAGGAGGACGTGATCGCCCTCGTTGACGTCATGGACCCGTCGGCGAAGGCCATCGACTCGGTCAACACCATCGTCAACGACGGCGGCCGGCTCACGGCCTACAACACCGACTACACCGCAATCGAGCAGCTCCTGCAGAGCAACGCGGTCCCCACGGACTACTCGGTGCTGGTCCTGGGCTCCGGCGGCATGGCCAAGGCCACCGTGGCCGCGCTGCGCGATGCCGGGTTCAAGGACGTGACCGTCGTGGCCCGCAACGAAGAATCCGGCCGCGCCCTGGCCGAACAGTACGGCTTCGCCTGGAGCGCCGAACTGGGCGCTGCCGCGTCCGGTACCGGCATGGCCGACATGCTGGTCAACGTCACCCCTATCGGTATGGCAGGCGGCCCGGACGCCGCCGCGCTGCCCTTCCCGCAGGAGGCCATCGACGCCGCCAAAGTGGTGTTCGACGTCGTCGCGCTCCCGGCCGAGACGCCCCTCATCAAGGCCGGCCGCGCGGCCGGCAAGACCGTGATCACCGGAGCCGAGGTGGCCACGATCCAGGCGCTCGAGCAGTTCGTGCTGTACACCGGCGTCCGGCCGACCGACGAGCAAATCCGGGCCGCCGAGGAGTTCACGCGGGCCCAGTAACCCGGCCGCCCGGCCCCTTCCGTGGGATCCTGCCACGGGGCCCCGCGCCCGTGGGATCCCGCTGGCGGGGCTAGACGGGCTCCACCGAGATGGCCACCCGGTCTTCGCCGATCCTGGTGAGGACCAGGGTGGCCGATTTCTTGTGCTTGTGCTTGGCGCTGCCGCCGGGCAGGAGTTGCTTGCGCAGCTCCTCCGGCGTGACAGCCGTGCCGCGCTTCTTGATGTCCAGGACCCCGATGCCTTGATCCTTGACCCAGGACTTGAGTGCCTTGACGTTGAACGGCATCACCTCCAGGACCCTGTACGCCCTGGCGAACGGGGTGTCATGCAGCTCCGGGGCGCAGATGTAGGCGATGTGCTCGTCCACGAGGTGCCCGCCCAGCTGGAGCGCGACGTCGGCCACCAGGCCGGCGCGGATCACCGCGCCGTCGGGCTCATACAGGTACCCCTCCACGGGTCCCACGGGCGCCACCGGGCCGGCGCCGAAGTCCTCGCCGCTGGTGAGCTCAGCAGAGCCGAGGGGTCCGAGCACGAGGGCCGCGCGCCGCACCCCGGGACGCCGCACCGCGTTGAACCACAGGGCCACCTCGGTCACGTCCCCGCCCACGGAGACCCACTGCGCCTCGCATCCGGACGGCACGGAATCGTGCGGCATGCCCGGGCCCATCTTCACGCCGACGGCGCGGCCGGAACCGGCGAGTGACTCCACGAAGGACATCGGCGGGGAGAAATCCTCCGGATCCCAGATCCGCTTGGTTCCCGAAGTGGACGTCGTGCGCCGGGCGGGGTCGAGCCAGACGCCGTCGACCCCTTCGAGCGATACCGACGTGGCATCGGAATGCACCACGGTGGCATTGCGGAACGGGATCAGGTTCATCGTGGCGCAGGCGGCCGTGGCCTCGTCCATTTCCACGGAGGTGACCACCAGGTCCAGGGACGCAAGGGCCATCGAATCCGCCCCGAGCCCGCAGCCGAGATCCGCGACGTGGCCGATCCCGGCCTCCGCGAACCGCTGCGCGTGCCGTGCCGCCACCGTGAGCCGGGTGGCCTGCTCCAGGCCGGCCTTGGTGAAAATCATCTGCCGGGCGAACTCGCCGAACTTCGCCTCGGCCTTGGTCCGCAGCCGGGACTGGGTGAGCACGGCCGAGACCATTTCGGGGGAGTGGCCGGCCTTGCGCAGCGCCGCCGTGAGGCGGAAGGCCTCGTCCTCGCGGTACGGCCCCAACGACGCCAGCAGCTCCCAGCCCTCGGGGGTGAGGATCGGGGCAATATGTTCCTGCGGTGCGTCAGTCATGCCATCCAGCGTAGTTGAGGTCCGCGGGCGCGCTGTGACCGGACGGCGGGGGCTAGGCTTGACGGCATGGAAGACAGCGGCACAGGCGACAGCATCTCAGCGGACACGGCCGGACAGGACACGGTCGGGAACGACGAGGCCGGGCAGGAGCGCCGGCGCCCGCAGGGGCTGGCCCGCTACGCAAAACCGGCGCTGATCGCCGGCGCGGTGATCGCCGTCGTGTCTGTCGCACTCTTGGTGATCATCTTCTTCCTCGACTCCTTTAACGCCACCGTGTATTCCGTCGGCGGCAAGAACGTCCAGGACGCCACGGACGAGGCCCGGGCCATCCGCGACACCTATACCGCGGCCCGGCTCGGCGGCATCGTCTTTCTCATCGCAGGGATCCTGCTGGCCTCCGCCGGTGCCGTGCTGATGTACCGGCACCGGAACGACGATGGCCAGGACACGGACGAAGACGACGGCGAGGACGTGGACTTCGACGATCTCGCGGGCCAGTAGCCACCGAGTAGGCGCACGCGGGGGCGCAGCGCGTGGGCCGAGCGCCCGCAACGCCAAACGGTGCCACAGGCCACAGAGCCAATCGGTTCCACAGGACACAGGACATGCCCAGCATCCTTCGCCACGCTTGGGCATGTCCTCCCGGGAAGCCCACGCCCGTTGCGCATGTCCATCGCTCAGCGCGGGTAGCGAACATGATGCCCAAGTGTCCTCCGGCAGCCACCAAGATTGGGCATGTCCTCCGGGTGGCCCGCGCCTGCTGGGCACGTCCATCGCTCAGCGCGGGCAGCGAGCATGATGCCCAAGTGTCCTCCGGCAGCCACCAAGATTGGGCATGTCCTCACGGGCAGCCCGCAATCGTTGGGCATGTCCGCCGGCGTGGCCCACACCCGTTGGGCATGTCCTCCGGCGTGGCCCGCGCATGCTGGGCATGTCCGTCGCTCAGCGCGGGCAGAGGACATGATGCCCAAGTGTCCACCGGCCGCAGCGAAAAATGGGCATGTCCCCTCGGGGTAGCCCGCACCCGCAGGGCAAGTCCATCGCTCAGCTTCAGGAGTGGGCATGTCCTCCCGGGCCGCCCGCGCATGCTGGGCATGTCCATCGCTCAGCGCGGGCAGAGGACATGATGCCCAAGTGTCCACCGGCCGCAGCGAAAAATGGGCATGTCCCACGGGGGGGGGGGCATGTTCACCCGGAACGAATTTCTGGCACTCGCCTTGACCGAGTGCTAACCATTTACATAGAGTCGTCATTAGCACTCTCCCTAGGAGGGTGCTAACACATGAAGCGCGCTCCGCCAGGCACGCTGCCGGCACCGCGACGACGGTCTGTGCGCCTTGGCATCACCGCTTCATAGTCCACAAATTTGCTGACGAAAAGGAGAGGTCCGAGTGTCGGTCTCTATTAAGCCTCTTGAGGATCGTATTGTTGTCCGCCCGCTCGAAGCCGAGCAGACCACGGCTTCCGGCCTGGTTATCCCGGACTCCGCGCAGGAGAAGCCGCAGGAAGGCGAAGTTGTTGCAGTAGGCCCCGGCCGCTTCGATGACAACGGCAACCGCGTTCCCATCGACGTTGCCGTCGGCGACGTCGTCATCTACTCCAAGTACGGTGGAACCGAAGTCAAGACCGGCGGCACCGAGTACCTCGTGCTCTCCGCCCGCGACGTTCTGGCGATCGTCGTAAAGTAACTCTCTTGGACCCCCGCGCAGCCGATCCTTACGCATTGTCTGGATCAGTTGCGCGGGGTTCTGTCTTGAAAGGACAAAACCATGGCAAAGCAGCTTGCGTTTAACGACGCTGCCCGCCGGTCGCTTGAAGCCGGCATCGATAAGCTCGCCAACACCGTCAAGGTCACGCTGGGCCCGCGCGGCCGCAACGTCGTACTGGACAAGAAGTGGGGCGCCCCCACGATCACCAACGATGGCGTGACCATCGCCCGTGAAGTCGAGCTGGACGACCCCTACGAAAACCTTGGCGCGCAGCTTGCCAAGGAGGTCGCCACCAAGACCAACGATGTTGCGGGCGACGGCACCACCACCGCCACCGTCCTGGCCCAGGCCCTGGTCAAGGAAGGCCTCCGCAACGTAGCGGCAGGCGCCGCTCCGGGCGAAATCAAGCGTGGCATCGAGGTCTCGGTCGAGGCCGTCGCTGCCCGCCTGCTGGAGAACGCGCGCCCGGTTGAAGGCACGCAGGTCGCCAACGTGGCCGCGATCTCCGCGCAGAGCGACGAGGTTGGCGAGCTCCTGGCCGAGGCGTTCGGCAAGGTCGGCAAGGATGGTGTGATCACCATCGAGGAATCCTCCACCACGCAGACCGAGCTGGTCCTCACCGAGGGCATGCAGTTCGACAAGGGCTACCTGTCCCCGTACTTCGTCACTGACGCGGAACGCCAGGAGGCCGTCCTCGAGGACGCACTGATCCTGATCAACCAGGGCAAGATCTCCTCGGTGCAGGACTTCCTGCCGCTGCTGGAAAAGGCGCTGCAGAGCTCCAAGCCGCTGTTCATCATCGCCGAAGACGTCGAGGGCGAGGCCCTGTCCACGCTGATCGTGAACCGCATCCGCGGCACGCTGAACGTCGTTGCCGTCAAGGCACCGGGCTTCGGCGACCGCCGCAAGGCCATGCTGCAGGACATCGCGACCCTCACCGGTGCGCAGGTTGTCTCCGCGGAACTGGGCCTGAGCCTGGACACGGTTGGCCTTGAGGTGCTCGGCACCGCACGCCGCATCACGGTCACCAAGGACAACACCACGATCGTCGACGGCGCCGGTTCGGCCGAGGACGTCGCCGCCCGTGTTGCCCAGCTGCGCGCCGAGCTGACCCGGACCGATTCGGACTGGGACAAGGAAAAGCTGCAGGAACGCCTGGCCAAGCTGGCCGGCGGCATCGGCGTGATCAAGGTCGGCGCTGCCACCGAGGTTGAGCTGAAGGAAAAGAAGCACCGCATCGAGGACGCCGTGTCCTCCACCCGCGCTGCCCTCGAAGAAGGCATCGTGGCCGGCGGCGGCTCCGCCCTCATCCACGCCCTGAAGGCGCTCGACGAGGACGCTGCCGTCCAGGCCCTCGAAGGTGACGCGGCTGCCGCCGTCGGCATCGTTCGCCGCGCCCTGACCCAGCCGCTGCGCTGGATCGCCCAGAACGCCGGCTTCGACGGCTATGTCGTCGTTGCCAAGGTCGCCGAGTCCGCCGTAAACCAGGGCTTCAACGCCAAGTCCGGCGAATACGAAGACCTGATCGCCGCCGGCGTGATCGACCCCGTCAAGGTGACGCGTGCGGCTCTGCGCAACGCGGCCTCCATCGCGGCACTGGTCCTCACCACGGAAACCCTCGTGGTGGAGAAGCCGGCTGACGAAGACGAGCACGCAGGGCACAAGCACTAGGCTCTGCCCGCAGGGGGACGGTCCGGCAACTTGCCGGGCCGTCCCTTTTCTGTCGAGTCTCTGCTGCCGTTCTGCCGTGTTCTTGGCCGGAAGTTGCCGTGATTCTGGCAGAGTTAACCCGTCAGGCGCCGCTCCAGCGTCCCAGGTTCACTGGAAACTCCCACGTTGGCATGCCTCAATGGGGATCGGTGGCCGCCGCGGCGATTGGCCATCAAAATTACGTTTTGGTAACATGGAGGCTTTGGTTATCTGGTTGAGGGATAGTTCTATGACACAGCAAGGAACCTTGCCCCGGCCTGCCCGGCACAATGCCGCGGCGGGGCACGATCCCGCACCCAAGGCTGGCCGAAAATCCACCTTCAGGCCCGAAATCCAGGGACTCCGGTCCCTCGCCGTGCTGATGGTCATGAGTTATCACATCTGGCTGGGCCGGGTCTCCGGTGGCGTGGACGTTTTCCTGCTGATCTCGGCCTTCCTCATGACGCTGCAGTTCGTGGGCCGCTACGAGCAGGGCCGGTCCATGGCCCTCATCAAACACTGGCTGCACCTTTTCCGGCGCCTCGTCCCGGCCGCCGTCACCGTCCTGGTGGCCATCCTCGCTGCAACTGTCCTGTTCCTGCCCCGGACCCGGTGGATGGAAATCATCAACCAGGGCTGGGCCTCCCTGGTCTATGCTGAGAACTGGCTCCTGCAGACCCAGGCGACGAACTACTACGCCGCGGACCACAGCCAGGCCAGCCCCTTCCAGCATTTCTGGTCCCTTTCGATCCAGGGCCAGGTCTTTATCCTGTGGCCGCTTATTTTTGTGGGGGCCGCGGTCGTCGCCAAGCGCTTCAAGCTCCGCTACCGCGTGCTGCTGTGCTACGTCTTCGCCGTGATCTTCGTTGGTTCGCTGCTCTACTCCATCGTCTTCACCCAGGCGAGCCAAACTGAGGCGTACTTCGACACCTGGGCCCGGCTGTGGGAGTTTGCCCTGGGCACCCTGGTGGCTTTGGCCCTTCCTGCCCTGCGGCTTCCGCGCGGCTGGCGGATCGGGCTTGGCTGGCTTGGCATTGTGGCCATGCTCAGTTGCGGCCTCCTGCTCAATGTCCAGGCTTCCTTCCCCGGGTTTGTCGCACTCTGGCCCACCCTGGCGGCAGCCTGCGTCATCGCCGCCGGACAGTCGGGCAGCAAGCTCGGCGTCGACCGGATCCTGAGTTCGAAGCCTTTGGTCCGGCTGGGTGACATTTCGTACGCCCTGTACCTGTGGCACTGGCCGGTCCTGGTCATCTCGCTTGCCGTGTTGCACAGGGACAAAGCGGGTCCGATCACGGGCGCCGTCATCGTCGCCGTTTCACTGGTGCTCGCTTACCTCACCACCCGCTTTATTGAGAAGCCCTGGCGTGAGTGGCAGTGGCCGGAGGTGCGGCGGCGCCGCGCCCTTGTTGCCATCGCCGCGGTCGTGGCCACCGCCGCCGTGCCGCTGGCCGGGATTCAGATCCAGCAGCGCCTCGAAAGCGAGGCAGTACTGGCCCAGGCCCCGAAGAACAACCCGGGCGCCTTGGCGCTGATGCCCGGCTTCGTGGACCAGGCGGACGCCAACGCCGTCCTGCTCCCCACCCCGCAGACGCTGCCGCAGGACTGGGCCAGCCTGCCGAACTCGTGCTCCGGTGACCTGCAACCGAAGGACAAGACGCTTCAGAAGGACTGTTTCCAGAACAATCAGTCCGACACCGGAGCGAAAAAGGTCCTGGTGATCGGTGACTCCCACGCCCAGCAATGGCTGGGCTCGATCGGTCCCCTCAGCGATGAGAAGGGCTGGCGGCTCTACGCCATGCTCAAGGGCGCCTGCAAGCCCAACATTGCGCCGCAGCACGTCTCCGCGGATTGCGACAATTTCAATGCGGCGGTCGCATCGGAAGTGAAGAACAACCCGCCGGACGCGATTATCATCGTGGGCACCGAAGCGGCGCCGTCGTCGCCACAGGAGACTGTGATCCCGGGCTTCGAAGCCACCGCGAAGTCTTGGGCGGACGAGGGCATCAAGGTCGTGGCGCTCCGGGACAATCCGCGCTTTTCCTTCAACATGGCAGAGTGCGTGGCGACCAAGGGTGCCGACGCGCCGGACTGCAGGCCGCGCGAGCAGGGCCTCCTGGCGGCGACGAATCCCCTGGCCGCGCTAGATGGCAAGCTGCCTGGCGTTGCGTTCGTTGACATGACTGACCTGATCTGCAACGGCACGGAATGCCCGGGCGCGGTCGGCAATACCTACGTCTACCTCGACAACAACCACCTCAGCCGGAGCTATGCGGCCAGCATGGCCCCCATGTTCAGCGAGAGGCTCCTCGCCGCGACCGGATGGGGCCCATAGGCCCGACGGTCCCCGGGCCGGCGGGCCACGTCGGGCACCAGCTGCCCATATGGGTCAACGCTGGGAGCGGTCCGCCCTGCGCCGCAGCTGCCGGGCGGCGTCCGGCGCCAGCCGCTTGGTCACCAGGCGGTAGAACAGCAGGACGGCGACGGCGGCCACCACGATTCCCAGCAGGTTCAGGAACAGCTGCAGGGCGGAGCCGGCCGCCTTCTGGTACTCGCCCAGGACCAGTGCCACGGCGACAAACCCGGCTGCCGGCACCGTGGTGACGGAGATGAACACCCCGATCAGCGCCGCAGAGCGCCGGCTGATGACCGACAGCATCCCGGCTGTTCCGGCGAGGACGGCGACGATCAGGGAATAGGGGCCGGGGTGGTAGATGAATTCAACTGCCGAACCGTGATCCAGCGCGTCTGTAGGGAACAGTCCGAGGGGTATGGAGAGCCACGCGGTCAGCGCGGCGGCCAGCATCGCGACGGGAAAGCCGACGCCGAGGGCCAGCGCCGCGTCACGTCCGAGCCGCCGCTGGCGCCGGACCAGGGCCACGGCCAGGGCAGCCAGCGGACCGAACTCCGGGCCAACGGCCATGGCGCCGACGATCGCAATGGTGGAGTCCGTCACGATGCCGATGGCCGCGAGCTGCGTCGCCAGGACCAGGAACGCCAGGAAACTCCACGTCAGGCGCGAATCCTCGCCGGTCTGCCGCGACACCTCGTCCCAGATCACGGCGTCCGCGCCCTCACCTGGAGCCTCCGCCTCCGCCCGGTCGGCGCGGTCCGAGAGCACAAGGTCCGGTGCGATGACCGTAATCGATCCCCGCTGCTGGACATCGAGGGCGTGCAGCTTCTCCACGAGCCCCTCCACGGATTCCCGGGCCAGCAGAACCTCGATCACGTCCCCGGGCGGCGTGACGGACGAAGCCTTCGCCAGCGCCACTTCCGAGACGCCGACGTGATTTGTACAACTTTCGAGAACAACTCCGGACAATTCGCCCGGAACACAAATGCGCAGCTGCACGATCACTTGGCGGCCTCCTCAGACTCCTACCAGCCTAGCTTCCGCCGCGCGGCTGACGACGCGGCCGACTACGCCGGCGGCCCCCCGAGAGCGCCGCCAGCCGGGCGCACGGAGGCCGCCGCCCCGGCCTCGCGGAGGCCTGCGCGGGACCCGCGCGATTGGCAAAGAAAATTACGTTTCGGTAACATTGATGTTTTGGAAACCGGCCGGAAGGGTTATTTGTGTCGAGCGAGCGAACCATCGTCACCCCGCCAAGGGCGGATGCAGGTTCTCCGGCGACCCGAAAAACTAGCTACCGCCCTGAAGTCCAGGGCCTTCGCGCCCTCGCGGTCCTCATGGTGGTCACGTACCACGTGTGGCTGGGCCGGGTCTCCGGCGGCGTGGACATCTTCCTGCTCATTTCAGCCTTCCTGATGACGCTCAGCTTCACGCGGAAGGTCGAAAGCGGCGCGCCGCTCCGGCTGCTCAGCCACTGGCTGCATCTGCTCAAGCGCCTGCTGCCCGCCGTCGTCGTGGTCATTCTCGGCGTCCTCGCCGGCACCTGGGCCATTCTGCCGCAAAGCCGCTGGCCCGACGTCCTTGAACAGGCCTGGGCGTCCCTGCTCTATCGGCAGAACTGGCTCCTGGCGGACAGCGCGGTGGACTACTACGCCCAGGACCATTCGGGCGCGAGCCCGCTCCAGCACTTCTGGTCACTCTCGATCCAGGGCCAGGTGTTCGTGCTCTGGCCGCTCGTCTTCGCCGGCACGGCGCTGCTTTCCCGGCTGCTCCGCCGCTGGACCGGCCAGGCCCACGTCCTGCTGCGTTACCGGTCGCTGCTGGTTGCGGCCTTCGGCGCCATCTTCGCCGTGTCCCTGGCCTACTCGATCCAGCAGACCGCCACGAACCAGGCCCACGCCTACTTCGATACCGGCGCGCGACTCTGGGAGTTCGCGCTCGGCTCGCTCCTGGCCCTTGCCCTGCCGTATCTGAAGCCGGGCAGGATCCTGCGCGTCGTGCTCGGCTGGGCCGGCCTCGCCGCCATGCTTTCCTGCGGGCTGCTGCTGACCGTGGACCGTTCCTTCCCCGGCTTCATCGCGCTGTGGCCCACGCTGGCCGCCGCCGCGATCATCACCGCCGGTCAAAGCGGCAGCCGATTCGGCGTCGACCGCTTCCTGACCTGGAAACCCCTGGTGGCGCTGGGGGATAACTCTTATGCGCTCTATCTCTGGCACTGGCCGCTGCTGGTCCTGGCCCTCGCCGGGGCGGGCATCACGGCGCCCAACCTGTTCCAGGGTCTGTGCATCGTTGCCGCGTCCGTCGTCCTGGCCGTGCTCACCACCCGTTTCGTCGAGAAGCCGCTGCGCGAATGGCACTGGCCCAAGCGCCGCGCCTGGCGTACCGCCGTAGTGATTGCCGCCTGTGGTGCCTTGCTGGCGGGTCCCGTCGCCGTGTGGCAGAGCCAGCTCCTGGCCGACGAAGCCGAGGCTGCGTCCCAGCCCAAGGAACTGACCCCCGGCGCGGCCGCCCTGGCACCGGAAAACGCCGGCAAGCCCACGCCGGAAGCCAAGATCATCCCCGCGCCGGCGGCGATGAAGAACGAGTGGGCGGACATCGACGGGCTGTGCACGGACGGAAACGTCCCCAGCGACCCCCTGCTGCAGGGCTGCCTGCAGAACAACAAGCCGGACAAGGTCACCAAGCGGATCGTCGTGCTCGGTGACTCGCACGCCCAGCAGTACATGGCGGCGCTGGGCCCCATCGCGAAAAGCCACGGCTGGGAAGTTGTCACGCTCCTGAAGGGCAACTGCCGCTTCGGCGGGGAGTCCCCGGAGCGGGACGCGGACTGCAACGCCTTCAACCGGGCCAGCGCGCAGTACGTCCTGGACCACCGCCCCGACGCCGTTTTCACGGTTGCGTCCCTGACCCACAAGGAAGCGCCGTTCGAGACCGAAGTGCCGGAGTACCTGGCGGGCATCAAGCCCTTCACCGACGCCGGCATGGACGTGGTGGGCATCCGCGACAACCCCCGCTTCAACATCAATATGCCCGAGTGCGTCCAGAAGAACGGCGAGGATGCCTCGGAGTGCAACGTGCCGGAGCAGGAATCGCTCGCGGGGTCCTCGCCGCTGGACGCCTACCGCGGTCAGGTGCCCAGGCTGCACCTCATGGACATGAGCGATTTCATCTGCGCCAACGGAACGTGCCCCGCGGTGGTCGGCAACGTGTACGTCTACAAGGATGACAACCATCTGACCAAGACGTACGTCCAGTCCATGATCCCCATGTTCGAACGGCGGCTGCTCGCCGCCACCGGCTGGAAGTAAGCCGGCGGCCGCCGGCTGGACGCGGACCCGGGCGGCCGGGGAGCCCTCCGGGCATGGGGCGGCTCACATTGAAGCCGGACATTACCGCCCGGAATATGGCTATCGCCGCCAAGGTTCTACTATTTATTGAGGACTTCTGCACGAATCAACTGCATGAACCTTCTGCATGACCTTCTGCACAGGCCAGACCCGTAATGACGGGCTGGTCATCTGTTGCAACCCCTACCCGTGACCCCGTAACCCAAGGTAAGAGGCGCACTCATGACCCAGCCCGAACACGATCCCTTCGGCTTCATCGGCCTGACGTACGACGACGTCCTGCTCCTGCCCGGCCACACGGACGTGATCCCCTCGGAAGCGGACACGTCTTCCAGGATCTCCAAGCGCATCACGGTCCAGACCCCGCTGCTCTCCGCCGCGATGGACACCGTCACGGAGTCCCGGATGGCCATCGCCATGGCCCGCCAGGGCGGCCTCGGCGTCGTGCACCGCAACCTCTCCATCGCCGACCAGGCCGACCAGGTGGACCGGGTCAAGCGCAGCGAATCCGGCATGATCACCAACCCCCTGACCATCGGCCCCGAGGCCACGCTGGCCGAACTGGACGAAATCTGCGCCCGCTACCGCGTCTCCGGCCTGCCGGTAGTGGACGAGGGCAACAGGCTGCTGGGCATCGTCACCAACCGCGACACCCGCTTCGTGCCCGAATCTGACTTCCCGCTGCGGCTGGTCAGCGACGTCATGACCAAGATGCCGCTCGTGACCGGACACGTCGGCATCAGCCGCGAGGAAGCCTCGCACAAGCTGGCCACAAACAAGATCGAGAAGCTCCCGCTCGTTGACGAGCAGGGCCGGCTCAAGGGCCTGATCACCACGAAGGACTTCACCAAGGCCGAGCAGTACCCGCTCGCCACCAAAGACGACGAGGGCCGCCTGCGCGTCGGCGCGGCGATCGGATTCTTCGGCGACGGCTGGGAACGTGCCATGGCGCTCATCGATGCCGGTGTGGATGCCCTCTTCGTGGACACCGCGAACGGCCACTCCCAGGGTGTGCTGGAAATGATCCGCCGGCTCAAGTCCGATCCCGTTGCCGCGCACGTGGACATCATCGGCGGCCAGGCCGCGACCCGCGAAGGTGCGCAGGCACTGATCGACGCCGGTGCCGACGGCATCAAGGTCGGCGTCGGCCCCGGGTCCATCTGCACCACCCGCGTGGTGGCCGGCGTCGGCGTTCCGCAGATCACCGCCATCTACGAGTCGGCGAAGGCTGCCATCCCGGCCGGCGTCCCGCTGATCGCCGACGGCGGCCTGCAGTACTCCGGTGACATCGGCAAGGCGCTCGTCGCCGGCGCCGACACCGTGATGCTCGGCTCCCTCCTGGCCGGTTGCGACGAGTCCCCGGGCGACCTGATTTTCGTCAACGGCAAGCAGTTCAAGAGCTACCGCGGCATGGGCTCCCTCGGCGCCATGCAGACCCGCGGCAAGAACACCTCCTACTCCAAGGACCGCTACTTCCAGGCCGACGTCTCCGGCGATGACAAGCTCATTCCGGAAGGCATCGAGGGCCGGGTCGCGTACCGCGGTCCGCTGTCGTCGGTGGCGTACCAGCTGGTCGGCGGGCTCCGCCAGACCATGTTCTACACCGGCGCCCCGACCGTGGCCGAACTGAAGGCGCGCGGCAAGTTCGTCCGCATCACCGCCGCCGGGCTCAAGGAGTCGCACCCGCACGACATCCAGATGACGGTCGAAGCCCCGAACTACGGGTCGCGCTAAACCCTCCGCTAAAACCCGGGTGAGCCCGCCGAAACCACAGTTTCGGCGGGCTCACCCGGTTCCCCGGCGACCCGATTCCCAGCAGCGGTGCCGCTCACGTTGGCTCCGGGTCCCGGAACTAGGCTGGAGGCATGTCCGAACTCCTGCCGGCCCGCGCGCCCAAACGCAAGCTCGCGCTCAAGCCCTACGCCCGCGCCGTGGCGCAGGTGCTGCGGGTGAGCTTCCGGGCCTCGCCCGCCGCCGTCGTCATGAAGGTCCTGGGTTCCCTGATCTCGGCGCTGCTGCCGCTGGTCACAACGTACTTTGCCGCCCTGACCACTACGTCGCTGGCCGCCGCCTACGCGGGCGACGCCGACGCCGGCCGGCAGGCCGTCGTGTACGTCATCATCACCGCGGCACTAGGGCTCTTCTGGGGATCGTTCAGCAGCGTGGACCGCTACATCCAGCAGCTCATGAGCTTCCGGGTGGGCGCGATCGTCGGGGACCTGATGTACGAGCGCTTCCTGTCCCTGGACTTCTGGCGCTACGACGACAAAGAGACCGTGGACCTGTACGACCGGGCGAAGCGTTTCTCCGACTCCTACGCCCGCGTCCTGGACCGGATCGCCGCCATCTTCACCCAGTTCATCTCCGTGCTGCTCGCGATCGGCGCGCTGCTGCTGGTCAGCTGGTGGATCGCCGTGATCGTCCTGGTTGCGATCGTCCCCAGCGTGTACCTGCAGTTCAAGCTCTCCCGCGAACAGATCGCGCACTGGAACACCCAGGTCGATTCGCGCAGGCAGCGCAGGATGATCGAAACCAACCTCCTGCGCCCGCAGCACATCGCCGAGATGCGGCTCTACGGGATCGTCGGCTACCTGATGGGCCTGCGCTCCCGGCTGCGGGACGCCGATGAAAAGCGCCGGCTGGACTTCCAGAAGCGCTATATCCCCAAACAGCTCGCGGCCGATGCCCTGCAGTACGGCGCGGAGGTGGTCTCGCTGATCTGGGTGGTGGGCCAGATCATCGCCCGGGCCCAGCCGGTGGGGCAGTTCCTCTATGTCCAGCAGATTGTCAGCCGCGCCCTCTCGACCGCCAACAGCCTCGTCTCCTCACTGAGCTCGATCGACGAGGACCTGGCGAACCTCACGGACTACGAGCTCTTCATGGCCCTGCCCGTGCCGTCCGGCCACGCCCCGCCGTTGCTGCAGGCGCCGAAGACGGTGGAACTGCGGGACATCCGATTCACCTACACCGGCAGCGACCTGGAGGTGATCCGCGGCATTTCGCTGACCATCCGGCAAGGCCAGCACATCGCGATCGTGGGGGAGAACGGCGCCGGCAAGTCCACCCTGATCCGTATCCTGGCCGGGCTGTACCGTCCCGATTCCGGGCAGGTGCTGCTCGACGGCGTGGACCTCGCCGCAGTCGACGTCACCTCCTGGCACCGGCACCTGGCGGTGCTCAGCCAGGAGTTCCTCAAATACGAATTCGCCACCGCGGCGGAAAACATCTTCTTCGGCGATGTCGATTCGCCCCGCGACGACGGACGGGTCCGCCGCTCCGCCGCGGATGCCGAGGCCCTCGAATTCATCAACAAACTGCCCAACGGCCTGGACAACCACGTCAGCAACTGGATGGAGGACCCGCGCGGGCGGAAGGGCTCCGGCCTTTCCGGCGGGCAGTGGCAGCGGCTGGCGATGGCCCGAAACTTCTACCGCGGCGCATCATTCATGGTGATGGACGAGCCGACGTCGGCCATCGACGCGCTGGCGGAGCACCGGATCTTCACGCGGCTCTTCGCTGACCGCAGCAGCACCATCATCGCCATCAGCCACCGCCTGGCCACGATCGAGAAGGCCGATGTGGTCTACATGCTCGAGGACGGCCGCATCGTGGAACAAGGCACCCACAAGGAACTGGTGGCACGCCGCGGCCGGTACTTCCGGATGTTCGAGTCCCAGCTCACCGTCCCGGACACCGAGAACGTCAGCGGCGAGTAAGCGGAGCACCCTCGATGGTCGTCCGCACCCGGGCCAGGCTCGGTTCCGGCGGGACACTGCTGAAACCGAAGCCGACGGCGGGGCGGACGGCGGCCAGCGGGCCGGCGTCGGCGCCGTCCCAGCTGACGGTCGCGGAGTCGATGCGATGCAGATCGGTGACCCCGTAGTATTCGCGCCGGCCGCCCTTGGCCGTGCCCGCAGTGCGTACGCCGGGGAGGACCCTGGCCGCAACGGGGCTGACCGCACGCAGCCAGCGCGGATGCACCGCCAGAGCCCGGGGGACCAGCCGCGCCACGGCGCCCAGCCGGGTGCGGGACCCGAGCCGGGCGCGGATCCGCAGCGGGCCGGCGTCGACCGCGAACTGCCCGGCCCGATGCTCTGATGCCAGGGGCACGATGCAGGTCTCGTCGAAGTTGTAGACCGCGCTGATGAAATCGGCGGCTTCCACGCTCGGCGCGAGCAGGATTCGGTGGCCGGAGGGCAGCTGGACCATCGCGTCGGTGAGGGGCCCGAAGGGGGACTGCGTCCATAGGCCCACCACCGCGCGCAGGCCCGATCCCGTGCCGATCCCGGCAATGTGTCCGTCGAATATCCAGCGCTGGTCCATGACGTTCACAGTACGTCGAAGCGGAGCCGCGCGTCCGCTGGGATAACCTAGAGCAGTGACTTACGAGATTGAGATTGGCCGAGGCAAGCGTGGGCGTCGTGCCTACTCCCTGGATGACATTGCGATCGTCCCCAACCGGCGCACCCGTGACCCCAAGGACGTCTCCGTCTCCTGGCAGATCGATGCCTACAAGTTCGACATGCCGGTCATCGCGGCGCCGATGGATTCGGCCATGTCGCCGGAGACGGTCATCGCCCTGGGCCGCCTCGGCGGACTCGGTGTGCTCGACCTCGAAGGCCTGTGGACCCGGTACGAGGACCCGCAGTCCGTACTGGACGAAATCGCGGGCCTGGCCGACGAGACCAACAGCCCGGCCGTCACCCGGCGCATGCAGGAGCTCTACCAGGCGCCGATCCAGCCCGAGCTGGTCACCTCCCGCCTCGCCGAGATCCGCGCCGCCGGAGTCACGGTGGCCGGCTCCCTGACCCCGCAGCGCACGCAGGAACACTACAAGACCGTGGTGGCCGCCGGCGTCGACATCTTCGTCATCCGCGGCACCACTGTCTCGGCTGAGCATGTCTCCAAGGACCACGAGCCGCTTAACCTCAAGCAGTTCATCTACGAACTCGACGTCCCCGTGATCGTCGGCGGGGCAGCCGGCTACACCCCGGCCCTGCACCTGATGCGCACCGGCGCCGCCGGAGTGTTGGTCGGCTTCGGCGGCGGAGCCACCACCACCACCCGCCGCGCCCTGGGCATCCACTCGCCGATGGCCTCCGCGATCTCCGACGTCGCGGCGGCCCGCCGGGACTACATGGACGAGTCCGGGGGACGCTACGTCCATGTGATCGCCGACGGCGGCATGGGATCCTCCGGTGACATCGTCAAGGCCATCGCCATGGGCGCCGACGCCGTGATGCTGGGCAGTGCCCTGGCCCGCGCCGACGAAGCCCCCGGCAAGGGCTGGCACTGGGGCCAGGAAGCCCACCACCTCGAACTGCCCCGCGGCGACAGGGTCAACGTGGGAACGGTCGGGCCGCTCGAAGAGGTCCTGTTCGGGCCCGGCCACCACACCAACGGCACGTCCAACCTCGTCGGCGCGCTGCGCCGCTCAATGGCGACCACCGGCTACTCGGACCTGAAGGAATTCCAGCGCGTCGACGTCGTCGTCTCGCCGTACGCCGGCAACTGAAACCGCACGCCGGGCGTTGATTGGCCCTGCCCATCCGGGAAACTTGGACGTAGTCTGGTGCCCTACGAGGTTCGATCCGGATGGAGGCGTGACATGAACAGTTTTCCCGGCGGTTCTGCCGAGGCCGGAGGTGCCCTCGGGCCAGCGGCACGCGAGGCTTCACTCACTGTGCTCAGGGGCAGCACCGCCCCCGGCAAAGAACTTGACATCCTGATCGTGGGCGGAGGCATCGTGGGTGCCGGCGCCGCACTCGACGCCGTCACCCGCGGGCTCAGCGTCGGCATCGTCGAGGCGAATGACTGGGCAGCCGGGACGTCATCGCGGTCCTCGAAGCTCATCCACGGTGGCCTCCGGTACCTCGAAATGCTTGACTTCGGCCTGGTCAAAGAGGCACTGCATGAGCGCGGCCTCATTCTCTCCGTGCTGGCACCGCACCTGGCCCGGCCGGTCCCGTTCCTGTACCCGCTCCACAAGCCGTTCCTGGAGCGGCCCTATGTCGGCGCCGGAATCGCCCTGTACGACGCGATGTCCATCACCGGCGGGCACAGCCGCGGCGTCCCCTTCCACAAGCACCTGAGCCGGCGCGGAACCCTGCGCGCCGCCCCCAGCCTCAAGGACGACGCCTTCGTCGGATCCATCCGCTACTACGACGGGCAAGTCGACGACGCCAAGTACGTCGCCAACCTCGTGCGGACCGCGGCGCACTATGGCGCCCACGCGGTCAACCAGATGTCGGTTGTGGACTTCGTGCGCGAAGGCGAGCGCGTGGTCGGCGCCAAGGTGGTCAACCACGAGGACGGCTCCAGCTTCAAAATCCGGGCCAAGCAGGTCATCAATGCCACCGGTGTCTGGACCGACGAAACCCAGGCCATGGTGACAGACCGCGGGCAGCTCAAGGTACGGGCCTCCAAGGGCATCCACCTCGTGGTGCCCCGCGACCGGATCCAGTCCACGGTGGGGCTGATCCTGCGGACCGAGAAATCCGTGCTGTTCGTGATCCCCTGGGGCAGGCACTGGATCATCGGGACCACTGACACCGACTGGCACCTCGACAAGGCCCACCCCGCGGCCTCCAGCAAGGACATTGACTACCTCCTCGAACACGTCAACAAGGTCCTCAAGCGCCCGCTGACCCGCGAGGACGTCGAAGGCGTCTACGCGGGGCTGCGGCCGCTGCTGGCCGGAGAAAGCGATTCCACCGCCAAGCTCTCCCGCGAACACGTGGTGGCCCACCCCGTGCCGGGTCTGGTGGTGGTGGCAGGCGGTAAATGGACCACCTACCGGGTCATGGCCAAAGACGCGGTCGACGAGGCAACGCGCAGCATGGACGAGCGCGTCCCGGCCAGCTGCACGGAGTCCGTCCCCCTGCTGGGGGCGAGCGGTTTCAAGGCCGCATGGAACCAACGGAACCGGATGGCGGAGGAGACCGGCGTCCACGTTGCCCGGATCGAACACCTCCTCAACCGCTACGGTGCCATGACCCCGGAGGTGCTGGCGCTCATCGCCGACAGCCCGGAACTGGCCGAGCCGTTGCCGGGCGCTGACGACTACCTGGCCGCCGAAGCCGTCTACGCGGCCACGCACGAGGGCGCCCGGCATGTCCAGGACGTCCTGACCCGCCGCACCCGGATTTCGATCGAAGCGTGGGACCGCGGTGTGTCCGCCGCTCCGGTAGTCGCTAAACTAATGGGAGACGTTCTCGGCTGGAGTGATGCGCAGCGCGAGGGCGAAATCAAGCACTATCTGGCCCGGGTTGATGCCGAGCGCCTGAGCCAACAGCAGCCGGACGACGAATCCGCCGATGCCGCACGGCTGGGCGTGGAAGACATTGTGCCCCTGCGCTGAGACTCAGCGCCGGCCGGCAGTGCAGGATTACAACGCTAGTCATTGGACTGCCGGCCGGCGTCACTGACGCCACTTCGAAGGGACATCTCTTGGCGGAACCACTGGACCGGTACGACGCCGAGCTCACCACACCCGAGATGGTGATCCTCGAAATGGATGCCACGGACAAGCTCGACGCCACTTCCCAGCTCGCGGAACGCATGCATGCTGCCGGACGAATTTCCGATCTCGAGGGCTTCCTCAAGCAGGTCAATGCCCGGGAGCACCAGCTCGCCACCGGCCTGCCCGGCGGTGTGGGCCTGCCGCACGCCCGCAGCGAGCTCGTGTCACAGACATCCATCGCGGTCGGCATCACGAAGTACGGCAGGGCGCTGGACTTCGGCGCGGCGGACGGCCCGGCCACGGTGATCCTGCTCATCGCCACACCGGCGAGCTCCTTTTCCGATCACCTCGAAGTGCTCGCGACCTTGGCACGCTCACTGTCGAAAGAGTCCTTCCGTGAGTCGCTCCGCCGCGCCTACGACGCCGAAGTGATCGCCGAGCTGATCAATTCCAGCCTGGTGTTCTTCGACCACTAAAGATTGGGGCAGGCCCTTTCGCGTCGACTTCGTCGCCACGCAGGGACCCGGCTGCCCCACTCTAGGCAGGCCCTTTCGTGTCGACTCCGTCGCCACTCAGGGACCCGGCTGCCCCACTCTAGGCAGGCCCGTTTCGCTGTTCTACACAGGGACGAAGTACCTTTAAGGGGTGCTGAAAACTGCCCTCAAACCCCGCTGGATCGCAGGACTCGTGTTCGCGATCGCCATTTCCGGGGTCTTTGTGCTGCTCAGCCAGTGGCAGTTCGGCCGTTCAACGCAGGCCGAAGCCCCGGTCTCCACCACAACGGAGGAAACGCGGCAGCTCACCTCGGTCCTGCAGCCGGGCGGCTTCTTCCCCGGATCCGTGGCCGACCAGATGGTCACCGCCACGGGAAGCTACGACCCCCAGAAGCAGGTCCTCATCGCCGGCCGCCTCAATGACGGCGCGCAGGGCTACTGGATCGTTTCGGCCTTCGCGGTGAAGGATGCCCCGGTCCTCAAGGGCGGAGGAGCCACACCGCAGACCTGGATTCCGGTCGCACGCGGCTGGGTGGCGGATCCCGCGGACGCCGTGGCGCCGCCGTCGGGCACCATCGAACTGACCGGGCGGCTGTTGCCGTCCGAGTCCCCGCTGCCGCAGACCGATCCCGGACCCGGCCGCGCGAGCGCCGTCTCGGTCGCCGAACTCATCAACGACTGGAACGTCAGCAGCTACCCGGGCTTTGTCGCAGCAACCACCGAACTGGCCGGCGGTACCGACGTCGGGGCCGCGGCCACCGGCGGCGACGTTAAGCCCCTCCGGATCGGTCCGCAGCCGCCCGCGCAGCAGGTCAACTGGCTGAACCTCTTCTACTCCGTGGAATGGGTGGTCTTTGCCGGCTTCGCGCTGTTCATCTGGTGGCGGCTCGTGAAGGACGACTACCGCCGCGACCTCGAAGACGCGCTCGACGAGGAACCGGCCGGTGAGGAACCCCCCAACGACCGCCACGCGGCCCACCACGAGGCGGCCGAAGAGCCCACCGACTCCCACCCCACAGCCCCCCACCCCACAGACCCGAGAGTGCAATCATGATCGAGCCCCAGCCCGCCATCCAGCCGCAGACCACCAACGGCACGGGGAAAGCCGGGAAGAAGCGCCGCTTCGGCGGCACCGAGGCCCAAATCCGGTCCGCCCTGAAGTTCTACAAGGTGCTCGCCTACATGACGGGCACGATGCTGCTGCTGCTCTGCGCCGAACTGGTCGCCCGGTACAGCTTCGGGCAGTACCTCTTCGCTGGCGGCACCAACGCAGTCACCGGCCAGCCGTTCGGCCTCGGATTCGCCGACGCCGAGCCTCCCGGGGTGATCGGGGGCGTCAACCTCTCCGTCACGGTCCTGATCGTGCACGGCTGGATGTACGTCGTGTACCTGATTTCCAACTTCCGGCTCTGGTCGCTCATGCGCTGGCCGTTCACCAAGCTGGTGGTTATGGCCCTGGGCGGCGTCGTGCCGTTCCTGTCCTTCTTCGTCGAGAAGAAGTTCCACGCAGAGGTCGAGGCCGAACTCGCAGCAAACCCGCAGGCGCCGCAGCGGTACTGAACCCGCGGCCCTGCTGACCCGCAGGCGCCCCAGCGGTACTGAACCCGCGGCCCTGCTGACCCGCAGCGTTCCTGAGCCGCGCCATCCTGAACAGGGACCCGACGCCGGCAGCCGCCGTCGGGCATGTGAGTTCGCTTACCTCGGCCCGCGATTCGGGCCCGCACCGGCTTCTCAATGTGCGGGCGGGCAGCGGCGCAAAGTAGGCTAGTGGGGTGACTACTCCCACTGCATCCCAGACGTCCCACAGGCCGGTTCTGGTTGTTGACTACGGTGCCCAGTACGCGCAGCTGATTGCCCGCCGCGTCCGGGAAGCGAATGTGTATTCGGAAGTGGTTCCGCATACGTACAGCACCGAGCAGCTGCTGGCCAAGAACCCCGCCGCGATCATCCTCTCGGGCGGCCCCTCGAGCGTCTACGCCGACGGCGCCCCCAGCGTCGGTGCCGACCTCTTCGAGGCCGGCGTCCCGGTCTTCGGCATCTGCTACGGATTCCAGGCCATGGCCAACGCCCTCGGCGGCAAGGTGGCCCAGACGGGCCTGCGCGAATACGGCGCCACCGAGACCACCACCCTCGGCGAGGGCCGCTCCATCCTGGCCGGCATGCCCCAGCACCAGAGCACCTGGATGAGCCACGGCGACTCCGTCCACGAAGCCCCCGAGGGCTTTGAGGTCCTGGCGACGACGGCGGGCGCCGACGTCGCGGCGTTCGCCAATGAGGACAAGCGCCTCTACGGCGTCCAGTGGCACCCCGAGGTCAAGCACTCGGCCTACGGCCAGCAGGTCCTGGAGAACTTCCTCTTCAAGGGCGCCGGGCTGGAACCGAACTGGACCACCGGCAACATCCTCGAAGAACAGGTCCAGCGGATCCGTGACCAGATCGGCGACGCCCGGGTCATCTGCGGGCTCTCCGGCGGTGTCGACTCGGCAGTGGCCGCTGCCCTGGTCCAGCGCGCCGTCGGCGACCAGCTGACCTGCGTCTTCGTGGACCACGGGCTGTTGCGCGAGGGCGAAGCCGAACAGGTCGAACGTGACTTCGTGGCCGCCACCGGCGTCAAGCTCTACGTCGCCAACGAGCAGGAGCGCTTCCTGAGCGCCCTTGCCGGCGTCAGCGATCCCGAGACCAAACGCAAGATCATCGGCCGCGAATTCATCCGCGCCTTCGAGGAAGCCGAGCTGGCGATCATCGCCGAGGCAGCAGCTCACGGCGAGAAGATCAAGTTCCTCGTCCAGGGCACCCTGTATCCCGACGTCGTCGAATCCGGCGGCGGCGAAGGTGCGGCCAACATCAAGAGCCACCACAATGTGGGCGGGCTTCCCGAGGACCTGCAGTTTGAACTGGTTGAACCGCTGCGTGCCCTGTTCAAGGACGAGGTCCGTGCGGTCGGTGCCCAGCTCGGCCTGCCGCAGGAAATCGTCGGTCGCCAGCCCTTCCCCGGCCCGGGCCTCGGCATCCGGATCGTCGGCGATGTCACCAAGGAACGCCTGGACCTGCTGCGCAAGGCCGACGCGATCGCCCGCGCCGAGCTGACCGCGGCCGGACTGGATGACGAAGTGTGGCAGATGCCCGTGGTGCTGCTGGCGGACGTCCGCAGCGTGGGCGTCCAGGGCGACGGCCGCACTTACGGACACCCGATTGTCCTGCGCCCCGTGTCCTCCGAGGACGCCATGACCGCCGACTGGTCGCGGCTGCCCTACGAGCTCCTGGCCCGGATTTCCAACCGGATCACCAACGAAGTGGACGGCGTCAACCGCGTTGTGCTGGATGTGACCAGCAAGCCGCCGGGAACCATCGAGTGGGAATAGCAATCTGAATGGCCGGCCTTTCGAGGCCGGCCATTTCATTTTGTTCCTGACAATGTTTCTGACAATTCAGCCTGAATTTCGCACCGCCCAGTGTTGCGGCCCCGCACCTGCGGGGGATTCGGGCTACCCTCGAAAGCATGCCGGTATGGTCCAAGGCGTCCCGCGCGAGCCCGGCAACCGCGAGCACACAAGATGCGGCCAGGGAAAGCGCGGACGCAACACAGACGAGCGTTGATACGACGAACGCGCCAGAGTCGAGCCCGCCGCGGTCCGGCACAGAGAAGTCGAGCACAGAAAAGAAGGCAGCAGTGTCAGTTGGTCAAGGCCACCCCGAGGGCTCCGAGGAGTTCAGGAAATGGCTGTCGGGGCTCAAGCCCGTCACCGGTGCAGATACCATGCTGCGCTTCACGAAGACGCCCGAAGGCTCAATTGACCTCACTCATGCCCATCCCTCGGGGCTTGCGCAGCTGATGGCAGGGCGGCGCACCCGGCTCTCGACCCTGATCCGCGACCGCCAGCAGTACGTTGTTGCCGCCAGGGCATCGCGCAACCTGCGCTCCAAGATCTTCGAACTCGCCAACGACCGCGGCATCGACGCGGGGTATTTCTCCGCCGGCACGGTCGTCTGGACGTCCGCCGTCGGCGGTAAACCGCAACGGATCTCGGCCCCGGTCATGCTCACCGCCATCTCCCTGACGGTGCGCCCCGGCGAGGACGATTACGAACTGCAGCTCACCGAACAGGCGCAGATCAACCCGGCGCTGGTCCGGCACCTCAAGACCGTCCACGGGATCGTTTTCGACGTCAACGCGGTGACACGGATGGCGTACAGCACGGCACGGTACGACCCGCAGCCCGTCCTGGACCGCCTGGGCACCCTGGTCCAGCCGATTCACGGAGCGGAGGTCGAACACAACCTGCTCGTCTCCACCTTCGCCGACCTCTCCGGCAACCTCGATGATCCGTGGATCAACCAGAACAACCCCCTTGTCACCGCGCTGGCACGGTCCGGTTCCGGCGAACTGGTCGACGTGCCTGCGCTGGAACGCGGCCGCTTCCCCAGCACGGACGACCGGGACCCCGCCGAGGAGCTTCTGCTGCTCGACGCCGACACGGACCAGCAGTATGTGATCGACGCCGTCCGGGCGGGCGACTCCCTGGTGGTCAGCAGCCCGCCGGGCACCGGCCAGACCCAGACCGTCATCAACACCATCGGCGCTCTCGTGGACGAGGGCAAGTCCGTCCTGGTGGTTGGCGACCGGCGGGCCAGCCTCGCCGAGATCTCCGGGCAGCTGGACGGCCTCGGCCTGGACTCGGTCCTCTTGCAGCTCACCGGCAACGCCAGCCCGCTGCAGCTCAAGGGCCAGCTGGTCCGGGCGATCGTCCGCAACGAGAAGTCGCTGCAGCCGCAACTGACCAACCTGCACGCCACACTCACCGGGCACCGCCACGCCCTGATGGACCACGTGGCCTCCCTGCACAACGTCCGGGCGCGCTGGGGTTGCTCGCCGTATGAGGCCATGCAGTCGCTGGCAGAGCTGACCTCCATCCAGCCGGCACCGGCGACGACCGTCCGGCTCAAGCGCAGCGTCCTGGACAACATCCGGGACCGCGAGGAGCTCGCGGGCCGGCTCCGCCGCGCCGCCGAGCTCGGCAGCTTCAGCCGCGCGTCGACCACCAGCCCCTGGCACGGCGCGCGCCTGCTGACCCGCAAGGAGACGCAGGAAGCGCAGGGCGTTGCCCAGTCCGTGGCGGAAAAACTGCCGTTGCTGCGCGGGCGCATGGATGCCGTGGCGGAACACGCAGAGATCCGGCTCGGCCGGACCTTCGCCGAATGGGGCGAGCAGATTGAACTTCTCGTGGCCGTCCGCGAAAGCCTGGACAAGTTCACTCCCGACATCTTTGACCGGCCCGTGCACGACCTGATCTCGGCCACGGCGTCTTCCGCCTGGCGCAGGGAACGCGGGATCGAAATGCCGTCCATGCAGCGCTCACGGCTGCGCAGGGTGGCCAAGGAATATGTCCGGCCCGGCGTGCACATCGCGGACCTGCACAGCTCCCTGGTCCTCGTCCAGGAACAGCGCGCCGCCTGGTCCGGCTACGCGACCACGCAGCGGCACCCGGCCGTGCCGTCCGGGCTGGGCGAAATCACCGGCCTGTACCGGGAACTCGCAGCGGAACTGGCTGAACTCGGCCTGGCGGTCAAGCACACCGCCGCCGGCGGCGAGCTGGACCGCGCACCCTACGACGAACTCCTGCCCCGGGTGCGGCGGCTCGTCGCCGACACCGCGACCCTTGAAACCCTCCCGGAGCGCACGCTGCTCGTCGAAAGCATGCGTGAGCACGGCCTGGGCGAGCTCCTCGCCGACCTTGCCGAGCGCGAGGTCCCGGAAGGTTCGGTGACCGCCGAACTCGAGCTGGCCTGGTGGCAGTCGGCCCTGGAAGCCATGATCAGCGGCGATGACTACCTCGCCATGTCCGACGGCGACGCCCTGCGCCAGCTTGAGGCGGAGTACCGTCTCGCGGACAACGCCCATATCGCCAGCGGCGCTGCCCGGCTGCGGTGGAACCTGTCCGAGCGCTGGCGCACGGCCATCGCAGCCTACCCCCGCCAGGCCGAGCTGTTGCGCAGCCTGCTGAAGGACGGCCGGGTGACCCTGGCAGCCCTAAGCGGCCAGGCGCAGGAGCTGCTGCCCACACTGGTACCCGTGTGGTCCGTCAGCCCCTACCTCATGACCGGCCTCCTGCCGATCGAGCAGACCTTCGACGCCGTCGTGATCCTCGACGCCGAGACGACCTCGTTGCAGGCCGTCCTCCCGGCGATCGCCCGGTCCCGGCAGGTCATCGCGTTCGGCGACGAACAGATCGCCAGCCCGCGGACCTTTACCGTGGGCGTCGAACGGCTCGCCGCGGGGGAGAGCTCCTACCAAAGCGTTGAGAGCTCGTACCGGGCACTCGCTGCCGTGCTTCCGGTCTGGAACCTGAGGACCGTGTACCGTGCGGTCGATGAAGACCTGGTGCGCCAGCTCAGCAAGGGTTTTTACGGCGGGGAACTCACCCGCCTCCCGGAGGGGCAATCCGCCACGGGCCTTGACCGTACCCTCAGCGTGGAGTACCTCCCCGACGGCACGGGGCTGCCCAGCGCTGACCACGACGGCGTCGAATCGGTTGTTGCCGAGGTCAACCGTGCCGTGGAACTGGTCTTCGAGCACGCCCGGCTCCGCCCCCGCACGTCGCTGGCCGTGGTGACCGGCAGCCTCCGCCATGCCGCCCGGATCGGCGAGGCCATCAGGGCCCAACTGCCCAACTACCCCATGCTCGGCAGCTTTTTCACGGCGGGGGATGAGTCCTTCCGCGTGGTGGATCTGGAACGGGCCCAGGGCCTGGTCCGCGACCACGTCATTTTTTCCCCGGGCTACGGCCGCACCCCGCACGGGCGCACCCTCCACAGCCTCGGGCCGCTTTCCGCCGAGGGGGGCCGCGCAAAATTCGCCCTGGCGATGACGCGTGCGCGCCGGTCCCTGCACGTGCTCAGTTGCTTCCGCCCCGAAGACCTCGATGTCAGCCGCCTCAGCCACGGCGCCGTGGACTTCTACGAACTCCTGGACCGTGAGATCGCGGGCAACACGGACCTTGGCAGCCCCGCCTCCCGGGCCGCGGCCAGCGAGCAGGCGCTCGGCGCCGATCCGCTGGTGGCCGACCTGGGCGACCGGCTCCGGGCACGCGGGGCACGCGTGTGGCACCAGTACGACGGTGTCCTAAACATGGTGGCGGCCGCCGATCCGATGACCACCATCGGCCAGGACGACGCGGAGATTCCCCGTCCGGTGGCGATCGAGTCCGATGGCACCGGCCACTACCGGCGGATGAGCGTCCGGGAACGGAGCAGGCTCCGGCCGCAGCTTTTGGAGCGGCTTGGCTGGCGGTACATGCCACTATGGACCATAGAGGTCTTCACCGACCCCTCGGCCTGCGCCGACCGGATTGGCGGCTACCTCGGGCTGGAGAAGCCCGCCGCGTCCAGCCGGCTGCGGACATCGCACGGGTTCTTCGACGACGGCATCGAGCACCTGGCGATCGACGAGGCCCGGGCCGCCGAGTACCACGTGGCGGCCGAACCCGCGGGACAGGTATTCCGCGGCCACGAAACTGCCGGCCAGGAACTCCGCCGGCAGGCACCCGCATCAGCAATGACAAGCAACACAGGCAGTAAGGAGGCCGGCGGCATGAGTGCGGACGGCATCACCGGCAACACCTCGAAAACCGGCGACAATGGCGACACCGGCGCCCACGAAGCCGCCGCAACCAACGCCGCGGCGGGGGCCGCGGCCGACACCGCTGGGCCGACGACCGCTGGGCCAAAGCCCGGCGAATCGACCGGCGACGGGCCGGACCTGGACGCCGCGAAGGAGACGACCCGCCGTTCGGAGGCACAGGCCACCGTGGCCGAGGGTGTGCTGCCGAACAAGGCGGCGGAAGACGACCCCCGGCGCTGGGGTGACCAGCCTGATAATTACGACCACGACGCCTGGCTCCAGGAACAGAAGCCACCGCACTGGGGCTGACGCTACCGTCCGCAGCAGAGCCTGCGGGCGCAGCCGGCGTCGGCCCGAGCCAACTGCCCGGGCACCCTGGCACTGCGGGAACGCTAGCCCGGCGGTGACGCCACGAGCACGAAAAACAGCTTGCCCTGGGTAGACGCGCCCGCCAGCCTGCGTGCCTGGTCGGCAGGTGCTGCCACCACCACCAGCCCGTCAGTCTCCGCAGCGGCGGGCCAGGGGCCGGCCTTGCCGCCCTGCGCCGACGTCCAGAGCACCGGCACGGCTTCGGCCAGGACTTGGCTCTCGCCGGGTTGTTCCGTGCCGTTGCCGCCGGTGAGCACCACGTTGACGAGCTGCCCGGGGGAGACGAGCTGGATGGAGGCCGGATCCGCCATCCTCAGCGGCACGGCCGCAGAGCCGGGCGGGCTTCCGGCGAGCAAACCCGGCCCAAGGATCTGGGCGTCGGTGAGGAGCTGGCCCTGGCGCAGCGGTGCGGCCAGCTGTTTGCCCTCGAACGCGGTCTCGCTGCCCGGGTTGCCGGCAGGAACGAGGCCGGGCGGCACGCTGATCCTGCTGACATCGCCGGGTTCCAGGGTCCTTCCGGCCGGCAGATCGGCCGCTGCGGCGAAGGCTGCGACCGTGTCAGCGGGCGGGGGAGCCAGCTGCTGAACCGTCAGACCGGCGGGGATGCAGAAGAGGAGGGCCGCGATAAGGCGCCGGTTCCGGTTCAGCCAGCCGCGCAGGCGGCGTCGCGACGGGTGGCCACGGGGCGGATGCCTGCGGGGTTGTGTGGGACGGATTCGGCTCCGGAACGGACGGCCGGCGGCGGAAGACGTGGCTGGGGGAGGGCTGACGGGTCGGATCCCGGTGCGGGACCAGCGGCCGGAGGCCACTTCGGGCATTGCGATGCGGAACGGCCTGAACGAAGGCGTGGAAGAGGGCCCGGATGCCGCCGGGGCAGCCGTCCGGAACGAGGGCGGGGAAACCGCGCTGGGGAAAAGTGCCATGCCGCCACGCTACGGATCCGCCCAGGGCGGCGGGAGATGGGGAGCGTGCTATGTGGATAACGGCCATAGCGGACAGGGGCCAGCGGTTCAGGCGGTGCCCAGGCTCAGCCAGCCGTGGCCCAGCCGGCAGCCGGCGCCAACCAGGCAGATGCCTTAGCTGGCAGCGGCGGCGGGTGCGGGGGTGGCCGCGGGGGCAGCAGGAGCCGGAGAAACCGTGCTGCCCTTGGCGTCGCGCGAATCGGTCCGGTAGAAGCCGGAGCCCTTGAACACTACGCCGACGCTGTTGAACTTCTTGCGCAGCGTGCCCTGGCACTCGGGGCAGGACGTCAAGGAGTTGTCGCTGAACGACTGCACGATCTCGAAGGCGTGGCTGCAGTCCTTGCAGGCGTATGCATACGTGGGCACTGGAAATCCTCCTCAGGGGCAAACGAGCAGGTCCCGTGCTGTCGAGTCCGGATCACCGCCGATATGTCTATCGACCGGTTCCGTCCTTAGCAGTCGCAGGGCCTGAGTGCCAATTCTATCACCTTGGCACGAGCCCGGATCAGTCGGGCCGGGATCAGCCGAGCCGGATGATCCCGCCCGGGGTCAGCGCCGTGTCGACTTTCCGGTCGAACGACTCCGCCGGAATGCTGCCCGCGGGCAGCACCTCCGTGTCATACACGACGGCGGCAGTCGGCAACGCGACACCGTCGGACGCCACGCCGGGCGCACCGCCGGGCACCCCGCCGGACGTGGAGGTCATGGCGGCCAGGGCGGCAAGAAACTTGTCGTAGTAGCCGCCGCCTTGTCCGATTCGGTTGCCCGAGAAATCCACCGCCGTGGCCGGGAGGAAGATGGCGGTGGCGTCCCGCATGACGTCGGTGCCGTGGCGTTCACCGACTGGCTCCTGGATGGGCGCGTAACGGCTGCGGACAAACCCGGACAAGGGAGTCCAGTACACCCAGCTGAGCTTGATATCGGGTTCGCAAACCGGCAGCAGCACCCGGTGCCCGGCATCGACCAGGGCCGTCAGCAGCGGCAATGTGGGCGGCTCGGCGCCCACCCCGAGGTACGCCGCGAAGGTGCCCTGGCGGCCGCTGGCCAGCCCGGAGGCCCACTGGAGCCCATGGCTGGCGATGCCCGCCGCAGCGGCATCCTGCGCGGCCGGCGGGAGCGCGGAACGCGCCGCCCTGTGGCCGGAGCGTATTTCCTCTTTTGACGCCATCTTGGCCCTTCCTCTGCCTCTTGCAGCCGCGCTGCAAGAGGCAGGCCCGGCGGGCGGTTCGCACAATGATTACGCAATGATTCGTCCCTCCGTTAGATTAGTCGTGTGAATACACCCAACGCTTCCGTCCGCAAGGCCGTAATCCCCGCCGCGGGCCTTGGTACCAGGTTTCTCCCCGCCACGAAGGCCATGCCCAAGGAAATGCTGCCTGTCGTTGACAAACCGGCCATCCAGTACGTCGTCGAGGAGGCCGTGAACGTCGGCCTGAACGACATCCTGATGATCACCGGCCGCAACAAGAGGGCGTTGGAGGACCACTTCGACCGCGTCCCCGCGCTGGAGTCCACACTGAAGGCTAAGGGCGACACGGCGAAGCTCGAGTCCATCCAGGCCGCCAGCAACCTCGGTGACATCCACTACGTCCGCCAGGGCGATCCCATGGGCCTTGGCCACGCCGTCCTCCGGGCCAAGCAGCACGTCGGGCAGGAGCCGTTCGCCGTCCTACTGGGCGATGACCTCATTGACGCCCGCGATGAGCTCCTCAGCACCATGATCGAAGTCCAGGCCAAGACCGGCGGGTCGGTGGTCGCTCTGATCGAGGTGGACCCGTCCCAGATCAGTGCCTACGGCTGCGCCGACGTCGAGGCAATCGGCGGTGAGGACTTCGTCCGCATCAACCAGCTCGTGGAGAAGCCCGACGCCGCTGACGCCCCGTCCAACCTGGCCGTTATTGGCCGCTATGTGCTGCACCCGGCCGTCTTTGAAGTGCTGGAGCGCACTGCGCCCGGCCGCGGCGGGGAAATCCAGCTCACGGACGCCCTGCAGGAACTCTCGGCCGGCACCGGCGAGGGCTACGGCGTGTATGGCGTCATCTTCCGCGGCCGCCGCTACGACACTGGCGACAAGCTCAGCTACCTCAAGGCCTGCGTCCAGCTCGCCTGCGACAGTGAGGACCTCGGCCCGGGCCTGCGCGAATGGCTGCCCGGCTTCGCGTCCAGCCTGGCCCCCAGCCTCGCCAAATAACTCCCGTGGGGGGCAGCTTCACCTGGCCGGTGACCCTGGAGAGCGGCGACATCGTGTTGCGCCCGATCCGGTACCGGGACCGCAAGGAGTGGACAGCACTCAGGTCCCGCAACTGCGAGTGGCTGGCCCCCTGGGAGGCATCGAACCCGGTCCCCGGCGGCGGTCTGCCGGACTACCGGCAGATGGTGCGTTCGCTCAAGGCCCAAGCCGCGCAGGCGACGGCCCTGCCCTTCGTGATCGCGGAATGGACACCCGGCCATCAGGCACCGGTGATCGTGGGGCAGCTGACGGTGTCCTCGATCGTATGGGGATCGGCCATGATGGCGACGCTTGGCTATTGGGTTGACAAGGAACGGGCCGGCCGGGGGATCGCCCCCACCGCGGTGGCCATGGCGACGGACTATTGCTTCGGCACCCTTGGCCTGCACCGCATGGAGATCAACATCAGGCCGGAGAACGCGCCGAGCCTGCGCGTGGTGGAGAAACTCGGGTTTCGCGACGAGGGATTCCGGCCCAGGTTCCTGCACATCAACGGTGAATGGGCGGACCACCGGACCTTTGCGCTTACGGCGGAAGAAGTACCGGAAGGCCTCCTCGCGCGGTGGCTGAGAACCCGCCAGTCCTGAAGCCCGCGACAGCCGCCTGACCAGCCACAACGCTCCGACGCCGGTCAGCTGCCGCCGCGCGCGCGACACACCCCTGACAATGCGGGGCAGCACCCCATATACCTCATACGGTTTTGAGTGTGGACTTCCCTCTTAGCAGCTCTGTGATCCTTGTCATTGCTGTTGCGCTCTGGATCGTGTGGGTGGCGCCTTACGTTCTCCGGAACGGACGCCACCAGCTGCAGCCTGCAGGCGAATTCCTGGCGGACGTCATTGACATGGAACCAGCAGATCCACAGGCGGGGAAGGTTATGAAAATGGCGTCGCAGCAGGAGAAACCCATGATCAGCACTCAGCGCGCAGAACCGGCCGGCGGCACACGTGGGCCTGGGGCGGGCAAAGCGGCGACCCCTCAGCTGAGCCCGATTGCTGCGGCGGGCTCCCCGGTGTTCCGGATTCGTTGGGGGCGCCTGGTGCTGGCGGTAGCCGGGCTCCTGGCTCTCCTCACGGCAGTGGTGTCCGGAGCCCTTCGACTTTTCGGCATCGGTTCAGGCTGGCTGCCGGTGACCGCCCTCCTGGGCGCCGTCGCCTCAGTGGCGCTGCTTCGCCGCCTTGCCGTCCGCGATCGCCGGCGGAAGATGAACGCTGCGTTCCGTGCAGCCATGGCCAGCCCGGAACGCGCTCCTGCGCGGCCGTCCGTGCCGGAACAGAACCCCGCCATTCCCGCCGGCCGCCCCGGCGCCCGGCCGGAAAGCCCGCTCTTCGACGCCGAAGCTGGCCGCAACACGCCCGAGCCCGCGCCGAAGCCGCTGACCGCACTGGAACTCCGCCAGGCCGCCCTCGCCGAAGCCGTCGCCTCGGGTGATGCTTCGGCGGCTGTGGCCGCCGGCACGGGTGCAGTAGCGGAGGGCACGAGCTGGGAGCCCGTCGAGGTTCCCAAGCCCACCTACGTCGAAGCCCCGAAGGCCGAACGTGCAGCCCCGATGCCACTCGACCTTCCCGAGGCGCCGAAGGCCGTAGGAAAGCCGTCCCTCAAGCAGGCCGCAGCGCGGCCGGCAGCGTCCGATCCGCAGACCGCCGAGGATTCCGAGACCAAGCAGCTCAGCAAGGCCCAGAGCGCCTTGAGCAACCTGGATGATGTCCTCCAGCGGCGCCGCGCCTGATCCGGCCCGTCCTTCCCGAGATTACCCCGGGCAACCAGCAATGGTTGCCCGGGGTTTTCATGTCCCCGCAGCGGCGACGGCGGGCTTCGCAGCGCCGGGCCGTCGACGCCGGGCACTGTGGGCGTGCTCAGCAGTAACCCGCCAGCGGCCGGCGCCGCCGGCAACATCCGGGGCGCGGAATACTTCCGCGCGGATTTCACGACGGGCGAGGGGATCGCGGCCGCCCTGGCAGGCGCCGACGTCGTAATTGACTGCTTCGTGGGACGCGCCGGGAAGGCACGCAAGAACTTCGCCGACAGCGGCGCGCGGCTTCTGGCCGCCGCCCAGGACGCTGGAATGGCCAGGGCGCAAAGGGTCAACTTGTACACCTGCCGCTGCCCGGCGCGATGGGCCGCTACCTGCGCGAGGGGTTAGATCTGGTGCCGGCCGCGCGACACGGCACCGATACTTTCCGGGGCTGGCTGGAAAACAGCGCAGATAGTTTGTAGCCTAGGGACACCGGCAACGCCGTTCCGTCAGGACCGGCGTTGCTTCGGGGCTATAGCTCAGTTGGTAGAGCGCTTCGTTCGCATCGAAGAGGTCAGGAGTTCGAATCTCCTTAGCTCCACAGATTTCAAGGGTTTTTGAACCTTTGAGTGCGTGGCCCGAGTGTGTGGCCCGACTGTAGGGCCGGATCATTCAGGATCCGCGGCCGTCAGCCCGACTGAGTACGGTGGGCCGCGTTGCCCGCGGACCCGTGACCGGTGCAGAGCAATACCATCATTCCGGGCCCCTGACCTGCGCAATCATTGTCGAAATGGTGTCTGCGCATTATGCTCGGCGACGGGGGAGCCGGGAGCCGGCTCAAAGACTTGGGGGAAAATTGAACAAGAAGACCATCCGCTTAGGCATCGCCGGGGCACTCACTGCGCTTTCGCTCACCGCGCTCTCGCTTGCGGGCCTCGCCGTTCCGGCGCAGGCCGATCCGGATCAGTGGGCCATTCCACCGAACATCGATTCCTGCGGCCCGGTGGTCGACTCAGTCAGGTTCTGCACGGCGCCGGACGGGCATCCGTACCCGATGCTGGTCAACGGCGGCGCCGTCGCCGGCCCGCGGCCCGGCATCGGCGGGCCCCTCCAGGTCGGCAGCACCCTGACCGTTGTTGACGGCGCCTGGGATCCCGCGGACGCCAAGCTCACGCACCAGTGGCTGCGCAACGACGTGCCTATCCCGGGCGCCACCGGCCCCACCTACCTGCTCACCACGGCGGACCTCGGCAAGGGCCTCCGGGTCAAGACCACGGCGGCAGCGCCGAGCTATGCAAAGACGACCCTGCAGTCCGCCAAAACCGCCCCCGTCACGAGCGCCGGCGGCGCTGTCCCGTCCGTCGTTGCGGGGGACGTTGGCATCGCTCAATTGGACACCCACCCGGATAGGCCCAGCCGCCTCGTGTTCGCTGGGGGGACTTTTACGGGCGCTCCGGTCATTCACCGCCAGTACCAGTGGCTTCGCGACGGCAAGCCCATCCTGGGTGCCACCGCGGAAATGTTCGACCCGAAGGGCTGGGGATCAACGGGCCTGCTGAGCGTCAGGATCACCGGCCACGCGCCCGGGTTCAAGCCGGCCGCCGCGACCTCTAAACAGCGAAAGGTTTCTGACTTCGACCCCCAGCCCGGCGCCGTAGTCACCGGCAGCACGGGCCTCGGGGAGGTCCTCACGGCGGCTGATGACGTTCCCTGGGCCGGTTCTACCCCGCACACCTACCAGTGGCTTCGGGACGGCGGCACGATTCCCGGGGCTACCGCGCTGACCTACAAGATCACGGCCGCGGACCAGGGCCGCACCCTGGTGCTCATGACCAATCCTTCCTGGTACGACACCAAAATCTACTCCAACGCGGTCGCCGTGCGGGCGGCTGCGGGGCTGAAGCAGCTGACCAACGTCACCAAACCGGTGGTGACCGGAGACGCCGTGACCGGCTCTCCGATGAAGGTGTCGACCGGAAGCTGGTCCCTACCCTCCGACAAGCTGAAGTTCACCTACAGCTGGTTCGCTCCGGACGGGACGGTAGCTGCCACCGGCTCGACCTATACTCCGAATGAGTCCCAGGTTGGCAAGACCCCGAGCGTCCTGGTGACCGCCTCTGCCCCCGGCTACACCACCGCCCGGGTGAAAGTCACTGCGCCCAAGCCCGTGACCGCGCGAGTGTCGACGCGGGCCATTACCGGGACCCTGGGCGTCGGGTCGAAGCTGACCCTGACTCGCGATCCCTGGTACGACCGGGTCGAATCGGACGTAATTTGGCGGCGTGACGGCGTCCCGATCGACGGGGCCTACGCCTGGAGTTACGTCCTGACGAGGGATGATGCCGGCAAGAAGATCTCGGTCAGTGTGTCCCCGATCGCGACGGGCGGCCTGTACCAGACGATCAGCGCGTCGGGGAGGGTGGCGGGTCTGCCCCTGATTTCGACCACTCCGACGATTGCGGGCACCGTCAAGGTTGGAAACGTCGTGACCGTGCAGCGGGGCACCTGGTCCTGGGGCACTGCCTTCACGTACCGCTGGCTGCGCAACGGCGTCCCGATCTCTGACGCCTATGCATCCACCTACAAGGTCCGGACCGCCGACAAGGGCACCAAGCTCAGCGTCCGCGTCACCGGCTCACGGTTCGGCTACACCACCGTGTCGCGGACCAGCGGAGCGTACCTCGTCGGCTGACCAACGGCTTTCCCGGGCCCGCCGCATGCCGGCGTGGTCCGGGAGGCCAGACTAGCCCGTCCGGGAAGAGGAGCAACATGGCAGCCACAGCGATCGGGACCCGGCCGGCGTCGAACGTAACCCTGCACGTCGGGGCACCAGGATCCGCCGTGGCCAGCGAAACAGCCGCCCTCCTCAACGAGTCCCTCGGCTCCGGCTTTATCCAGCCATCAGCTCTGGCGGAACTGACAGCCGAGGGCGGGGGAGTCCTCATCCGCGCCCGCGGCAGGGGCGGTGAGCTCCTCGGCGCGGGGACCGCCCGCGTCCTGGACCAGGCGTCCCACGCCGTACTGCAGGACCGCCTGCGCCTTCCTGGGGTCGACGCCGGCCTGGTCGGCCGCCGGGTCGGGGAGCTGAAGTCCATTGTCGTCGCGCCCGTAGCCAGGGGGATGGGCGTCGGCTCGACCGTGCTCGCGGCCTGCCTGGACTTTCTGACGGCCCGCGGCTGCCACGACGTCGTGTCGGCGTCCTGGGTCTCGGCCGATCCACAGCATTCTTCCCTGGGGATGCTGGAACGGGCCGGCCTTGCGCAGGTGGCCACGATCCCCGCCTTCTGGGCGGACGACCAGAGGGCGGTCGGCTACCTCTGCCCCCTGTGCGGCGCCAGGTGCGTCTGCGCGGCCGTCATCATGGTGCTCCCACTCATGGACAGGGCCAACCGCGGCTAGGCGCGCTTCCTTGGCCAGGGCCGCGGTGCCGGGAGGCGTTGTGCGGCCGAGCCGCTCGTCGAGTCTGACGCGCAGTCTGGCGGCGGTGACCTGAACCCGGTGCTGCGAGACGGCCGCAGAGCCGGAAGGCTTCGCAGAGACGTGCTGCCCGCTGCCGGTACTCTCCTCGGCCCCGTTCACGGACTCCCACGCGATGTCCAGGAGCTCGAGCTCCTCGTTGCGGGCCAACTCGCTGCGGGCGAGCACGTCCAGCGCTGCCAGCCCCAGGGCCTTGCTGTCCCGGTCCTCATCCAGGGCACGGTCCAGCGCCCACTGGGTCCGTTTCCACCACTCCGCCCGGTCGTCGGCGACGGCCTTCTGGCGCAGCGTCCGCCAGGCCATGAACGCTCCCACGGCTGCAGCAACGAGTACCGCAACCGGGGCAAGTGCGGCAACGATCTGCCACCACTCGGCCGGACCTGGCGGGAGGAGGACTTCAACCGGGACCGGAGACGGGGCAGGCGTTGGTGGCATGCGACCAGCCTAAGCCGCGGGCCGGACAGTGGCAGGCGGCAAGGCGGCAAGGCGGCAAGGCGGTCGCGGTGTGGCGGGCGCGGGGTGGTTCGGTGCTCCCGGCGGGCCACGGCGGCATCGGTAAACGTACTGCAAAGGTTCGGCCAACAGGTGCCCAACGCCGCGTGAAACAGGCGGAATCGGCCTGGCGGCTTGTCTACGGTGGACGGATGAAAGCCTCCCTGCAGCACCGCGGCGCCCTGACCGGCGGCCTTGTTCTCGCCGTCTGTTCAGCGCTCCTCAGCCCCGTCGGTCCGACTCATGCGGACGGCAGCCAGAAAGGTGACACCGGAGCGGCCCAGGGCGCCCACCTCGACCTTGGCCCCGCCGACCTGCCCGAAAACCGGACGGTGACCGCCCTCGCCCCGGGCGTTACCCGGACAAAGATCAGCCGTGGCGGAGCAGACCCGTCATTGTTCTGGACAGCCGAAGTGGCCATACCCTCGGATTCACCGGATCCTGACGCACCAGCCTCGGCGCTCTCCAGCCAGGCCACCGCGCAGCACATCGCCGACAAACTCAATGCGGCAGGGGTCGATGCCCGCGTCGAACATGTCCAGTCCCCGCAGCTGGCCGACGCCGGCGGGGATCTGGGGTATCGGGTCCGTGCCGGTCACCTCGCCGCCAAGGCCGATGGCAACCCGGTTCTCGCGCAGATCAAGGCGGCCGGGTTTGCCTCCTCCATGATCTATACGGGTTGGGACGGCGACGCCGGCGCCAGCACAAAAACTCGCGGGCCCTGGAACCTGGAGGTCATCACCATCGATCCCAAGACCTTCACGGGCCGGCTCGCCGGCTCCTTCGGCCCGGACCTGGAAAAACCGGAGACCACCAGCCAGCTCGCTGCTGACGCCAGCGCCATCGCCGCCGTCAACGCGGGCTACTTCGTCTTCGACCCGGCAGCCGGCGCCGAAGGTGACCCCGCCGGGGTCGGCGTCTACGGCGGTAAGACCCTCAGCGAACCAGTCGCGGACCGCCCGGCCCTGGTCATCGACGGCAAGAAGAACAGCACCAGCATTCAGCGGCTGACCTGGGCCGGTTCCGTCTCCTCCGCTTCCGGCTCGGCGGCTCTGGACGGCATTGACCGGGTGCCGGGCCTGATCCGCAACTGCGGCGGAGCCAACGGCCTGCCCACCCCGCTCGCACTCCACGATGTCACCTGCACGAACGCCAGCGAACTCGTGGCCTTCACGCCTGAATTCGGGCCGTCCACTCCGGCCGGTCCGGGCCTTGAGGTGGCGGTGGACAGCCACGACACCGTCACCGCAATTGCCGGGACACGCGGCACGGCCGTTCCTGCCGGCGGACGCACCGTCCAGGCAACCGGGACCAACGTCGCACGGCTGCGGACAATCGCCACGGTGGGCGCCAAGCTGAAAATCAACACCGGTCTGCTCGACCAGGACGAAAGGTCCTTCTCCACGGACAGGGACACCACCGTCGTCAACGGCGGCCCGCTGCTGGTCAAGAACGGTAAGGCAGAGGTCACCGCCAAGCGTGACGGCATGGTCCACCCCAATGACGGGAACAGCTTCTACTACGGCTGGGTCCACAAGCGAAACCCGCGGACTTTCGCCGGCACCGATGCCCAAGGGAGAACCATGCTGGTGACGGCCGATGGACGCTCGACGGCCTCACTGGGCCTAAGCCTGAAGGAAGAGGCCGACGTCGCCACGTCCTTTGGCATGATCCAGGCGATTAACCTGGACGGTGGCGGTTCCACAACAGCAGTTGCCGGAGGAGCTGTTCTGAATATCCCCTCGGGCGGCGCGGAACGTCCCGTCGGTGACGCACTCCTCGTGCTTCCCACCCGAAAGGATGGGCCGAACAGCACGGACAAGTAGCGGCGGATCTCCCTCCGACTCTTGACGGGAAGTCACAGTGAGGCGTACAGCCGGCCGAGTGCGGTCAGCCGGCCGTTCGTTTGATAGAGGGCTGACGGGCCCATGGCGGGGTCACTGGGTTCCCTGGCTTTCCACGCAAACCGCTCGACGAAGGGCATCACTCGCATGCCGGCGACCGCAACCTGCATGAAGTAGGCGGTCTCGCGGGTGGTGTACCGGGAGGGGCGTGACGGGGTTGCCTGCCAGTCCGCAACCCCAAATTCGGTAACCCAGACCGGTCTTCCATACCGGTGATGCAGGTACCAGACTCCTGCGAGAAAACTCTCTGGGTTCGGCGAGCCGTAGTGATGCATCGTCATGAAGTCGATGCGGAGGTTCGCCTGCCGCGCCCTGGCCATGAAGTGGTCCAGCCACGGGCTCCTGACACCGACCGTGGCCGGAGATCCCAGACGCAGGCCGGTGGACTGAAGGTGGGGCCACAACCGGATGGCCTCATCGACGGACATGCTGGCCTGGCCTGGGTGGTCCGGCTCGTTGAAAGCGAGGAGGTGTTTGGTCCTCGTCTGGGGAAGTTGCCTGGCCACGTCGCCAAGGGCGTCCTTTCTGAGCAAAGCATTCGCGCTCCACACCATCGGGACAAACGCCGGGTTGGTCGTGACGGTATACGCGGATCCCCAGGAGTAGTACCAGTTGGCGTTCAGACTCCGGATTTGCCTCAATGCCAGCGCATCATCTCCGCCGTGGGCTGCGCCTTTGAGAGCCCGGGAGGCAGAGGTGGCCGTACGGGCAAGGGATGGTGTGGAGGGGGCCGGAACCGGCCCAGGGGGTGTGGCCGCGGAACTGGCCCCGGCCGCGGCCAGGGCAGCCGCCATTGCAGTGAGAAAAGTCCGGCGATCCATGGATTCCTTCTTCCGAAGCGAAACGTGCCGATACCAATCCTCAACCGGATGTGACGAAGGTCACGCTACGCCAGTCTCTCGCCATTTGGAACAGCCGCAACGTGTCGCATTACCGGCGACCCCGGGTGCGGGGCAAAAAGAGTTTTCATGAGATGGTGTGAACCTGCGTGATCGGCGCCGTGGCCGCGCCGGCGCAGCAATCCGCGCGGCAAAACCCAACCCACTAACAGCGGCATGGCAGCCGAATCCAGCGCAGGCATCCCAGATAGACATCCAGTGCAGACAAGGCCACCACCGATGAAGAACACCACCGCGATCGCCCTGACCCTGCTCTCTGTTCTGCTGACCGCGGCCTGCTCCGCCTCCCCGAGTCCCGAGCCGTCCGCCGGGACCCCTACGGCGGGCCTGCCGGCGTCGCTGCCCAAGCCTGACCAGGCCCAGCGGGAAGCGCTCCTGGCCTCGCTCGCCAAGATCAACCCCCGCCTGCCAGACGACCAGGCGGTCGACAAGGCCCGCCGCCTGTGCGGCCGCCTGGTGGGGCAATCGACGGCGGACCAGCTCATCGCCGCCGCAAAGGCGGAGTTCAGCGGGGACGTCCCCGCCCTCTCGGACGATGACGCTCAGCGGATCATCTCGGCGATCGGGGCCAACGGGTTCTGCCGCTAGCCTTGTTAACAACACGAGGAGAACTATGACCACCCTAAAAGAACGCCTGCACGCCGACGTCGTGAGCCACATGAAGGACCGCAACAAGGTTGCCCTGACCACCGTGCGCAACGTCCTGGGCGAGATCGAAACCCGGGAGAAGTCGGGCAAGACGCCGATCGTGCTGGACGACGCACAGGTGACCGCACTCCTGCAAAAGGAAGCCGCCAAGCGCCGCGACACGGCCCGCATCTACACCGAGGCCGGCGAAGCCGAGCGTGCCGCCGCCGAGATCGCCGAGGCCGAGGTGATCGAGGCCTACCTGCCCAAGCCCCTGACCGCGGCGGAAGTCGAGACGATCGTGGACGAGGCCATCGCGGCGCTCAAGGCCGACGGCGTCGAGCTGTCCATGCGTCAGCTGGGGGCAGTGATGAAGCCCGTCACCGCCACGGTGGCCGGACGTTTTGACGGCAAGGCCGTCAGCGAAATCGTCCGCAACCGTCTCGCGCAGCAGTGAGCCTGATCCGGCTGCACGACGTCAGCGTCCGCTTCGACAACACACAGATCCTCCGCGAGGCGTTCTTCCGTCTGGAGCCCGGGGACCGGGTGGGCCTGATCGGCAAAAACGGCTCCGGCAAGACGTCCATCCTCAAGCTCATCCTGGACCAGGTCTCCCCGGCCGCGGGAACGGTCACTGTGGAGCAGGGAATCGGGGTGGGTTACTTCTCCCAGTTTTCCGAGCTCGACGGCGAGGCAACCATCCTTGAGGTCCTTGACGGACTGTTCGTCGAGATCAAAGCTGCCGAGGCAGAGCTGGCGGCCATCGACACCGCTATTGCCGCGGACCCCGCCGGCGCCGAGCTGGACCGGCTGATCCGGCGCCAGGCCGAGCTCTTCGAGGACATGGACCGCCTCGACGGGTGGGATTACAAGCGGCGCATCGACACAGTCCTGACCACGCTGGGGTTCAGCGACGCCCACCGTACGTGCGCGATTGACGAACTCTCCGGCGGGTGGCGCAACCGCGCCGCCCTGGCCAAGATCCTGCTGGAGGGTCCAGACGTCCTGCTGCTCGATGAACCCACCAACTACCTCGACGTGGCCGGCGTCGAATGGCTCGAAAACTGGTTCCGCGACTACCGCGGCGCCGCGATCATCGTCTCGCACGACAGGAAGTTCCTCGATGCGGTGGTCACCCGGACCATCGAAGTGGAAAACTTCCACCTGCACGAATACCCGGGAAACTTCGCCGAGTACGTGGTCCAGAAGCAATTCCGGCTAAAAACGCTCGAGGCGCAGTTCGTCCATGAGTCCGAGCTCCTGGCCTTTGAGGCGGAGGGCATCGCCGACCGCCGCGAGGCCGCCAAAGCCGCCAGCCGCGGGTTGGGGAACCAGCTGGCCAAGATCAAGAAAGCGCGGACACCCCGTCCGGTGGACCAGATCGTCACCGAGATCTACGGCGGGCTGCACGTGAAGGATGTCCTCTGCCGGGTCGAAGGGCTGGGCAAGTCCTACGGCGACAAGGTCTTGTTCGAGGACCTGAGCTTCGAGATCCGCCGCGGCAACAGGATTGTGGTCCTGGGCTCCAACGGCAGCGGCAAGTCCACGCTCCTGAAAGTGCTGACCGGGGAGGAACCGACGGATTCCGGTGAAGTGGTCTGGGCGAAGGGGCCGGGTTTTGTTTCCTACAACAAAATGCTGGAAGAGCTCGACGACGCCGACACCGTCTCGCACGCGGTCAACGCGCTGCCGGACAGCCTGGCCTTCAGCGCCACGAAGAAGTCCGTCAACAGGTTTCTCGCCATGTTCCAGTTCTCCGAGGCCGACCTCAAACAGAAGATCGGGAACCTTTCCGGCGGACAGAAAGCCCGCGTCGCCATGGCCCAGTGTCTGCTGTCCGGGGCCTCGGTGCTGCTGCTTGATGAGCCCACCAACCACCTGGACATGTCCAGCACCCAGGTCATGGAGCGGGCACTGCTCCACTTCCCCGGGGCCGTCGTCGTGGTCAGCCACGACCGCTTCTTCAGCGAGAAAGTCGCCAACCGGCACCTGGTCTTCGGCAGCGACGGAGCGGAACCCGGCGAGGTGGACGTGCGCGCCGCCTAGAGCCGCGTGACGATCGCCCCGAGGCTCAGGGTTTGATCAGCATTGGCTCAGGATGTGGCCTAAACGGCTGAAGGGCCAACCATTGTTCGGGTGCGGGCGGTAATGTGGCGCTGGCTGCCGACCGGGGGGACGGCAGCGGTCTCCTAACCGCTTTGAAAGGAATCTCCCGTGGCAGGAATCATCGGCTGGCTCAGTGCGCTGGGCACTACCGGCAAGGCAGTAGTAGTCGCCTCCGTCGTCATCACTGGCGGCGCCGGCGCGGCGGCCGCCACCGCGACCGCCAATCTCCCGGCTGACCCGACGTCGACCACGACGGCGACGGACACAGCAACCTCTGAACCGGCCGACTCGGCCGATCCGGCTGACTCGGCCGATCCGGCTGACTCGGCCGATCCGGCCGAGTCGGAGACGCCGGGAGTGGACGACCAGGAAGTCGCTGATCACGAATCGTCCGAACCCGGCGAATCGTCCGAACCCGGCGAACCGTCCGAACCCGGCGAACCGGTTGAGTCGGATGACCAGGAGTCGGACGATCAGGGTGCCGATGATCAAGGTGCCGATGATCAAGGTGCGGATGATCAGGGCACAGCCGCGGGCACCGATGATCAGGGCGCGGAAGACCAGGACGCGGACGATCAGGGCGCCGAAGAGGGCACGGACGCGCAGGAGCCTGCTGCCCCCGCTCCGGCCCCGGAAGCCCCCGCAGCACCGGCACCCGTTGTTCCGGAGTCCCCGGCACCTGCAGAAGATGATTCGCAGGACTCCGCCGACGCGCCGGAAGCCGACGGGTCCCACGTATCGAACGGCAATAGCGTTTGGGCACACCAGAACGCCGCTGAACACCGCGCCGCCGGCCAGGCCAATGCCGCTGAACACCGTGCCGCGCCGGCCGGGCGCGGAAGCGAACACACCGGGGAGTCCGACGGTCACGGCAAGTCCAACGAGCACGGCGACTCTCGCGGGCATGGCCACGACAAGTAGCCAGCAGGTCTGCAATGACGGGGCCCGGACCACTGGTCCGGGCCCCGTCGTCGTGACAGCACGAAATGTGACGGCACAAAAAATCTTCCACCGCGAAAGACTCACATCGGATCGGTCTCAGCGGCGCGATGATCCGGTCAGCGGGATAATAAGAACATGACCAGTCAGCAGCAGGACCGCGACCCCTGGGAGGAGTTCGATAAACTCCAGCCCGCCGGTCCGGACCGGGTTGCCGGGTACCCCGGTGGGGAACCGCAGGGCTTCGGCTTCCGCACGGGCGTCCGCAGTGCCCGGGTAGCCCTCGGATTTGCCGTCTACTCCCTGGCGCTGGGGAGCATTCTGGTCCTTACGGGGGCCATCGTTTTCATCAGCAGCGGGAAGTGGCTGCTGCTCGGGCTGATGGTGCTGATCGAGGTCGTCTTCGTCCTGGCGTTCCGACGGCTCATGGTCCAGGTCCGGAACCGCCGCGCCGCTGGCTAGAGCCAGCCCTTCTTCTTGAAGATGGCGTACATCAGCGCCGCTGTGCCGGCCATGAGCGCGATTGCCATCGGGTAGCCAAGGGTCCAGTGCAGCTCCGGCATATGGTCGAAGTTCATGCCATACAGTCCGGCCACAAATGTCGGCGCGAAGAAGATCGCGGCCCACGACGAGATCTTCTTGACCTGCTCGTTTTGTTCCGCGCTGGCCTCGTTCTGGCGGTTGGCGGTCAGGGTTCCGTCCAGGGTGAGCGCATTCTGCAACAGGTCACGGAACGAATCGGCGCGGGAAATCAGCCGCTCCACGTGGTCCTCGACGTCGCGCAGGCTGTGCTGCAGTTCCGTGTCCACCCGGTACTTCTCGAAGCCCCGCCGGAGCTGTTGCATCATGGCCGGGAGCGGGTGGATGGCGCGCTGGAAATGGATGACTTCCCGGGCGAGTTCGTAGATCCGCCGGGACACCAGGGGGTCGCCGCTGAAGAGCTGGTCCTCGATCTCGTCGATGTCGTTTTCCAGCCCGGCCACCACGGGACCGTAGTCATCCACCACCTGGTCCATGAGTGCGTACAGGACGGCCTCGGGCCCATGGCGCAGCAGATCGGGCCGGCCCTCCATCCGGCGCCGGACCTTGCCCACGACTTTCGTCTCGGCGTGCCTGACGGTGACCACGAAGTTGCGCCCCGTGAAGACGTGGAGTTCGCCGAATTCCACGGTCTCGGTCTCGTCCAGGTACCGGGCGGGCCGGAGCACAGTGAACAGGTTGTCGTCGTAGCGTTCGAGTTTGGGGCGCTGATGGGCAGAGATCGCGTCCTCCACCGCCAGCCCGTGCAGGTTGAATTCGGCCGCCACGGCCGCCATTTCCTCAGAAGTCGGCCGGTACAGGCCGATCCAGGCCATACCCCCGTGCTCGGTCAGGGTCTCGAAAGTCTGCTCGAGGTTCCGCGGCTCGGCGCTGCGGATGCCGTCAACGTAGACGGCGTTGTCGATGATAGTCACCGGGACATTATCCTTTGTTCACCTGGAATTCGGCGGAGCCGGGCCGACGCGACGCGGACCGGCCGGGCGTCAGCGCACTGCCTTGCGCGAGCCGGCTGATCAGCGGCTCCGTTCGGTAGGGGATATGGGTGTGCAGCGCCAGGACGGTCTCGGTGCGGATGACTCCCTTGACCCGAAGGATCGACCGGAGGGCCGCCTGGAGATTGTGCGTATCCGTCGCCACCACCCGGCACCAGACGTCGCCGCGCCCCGAGATCTCGTGGACTTCCAGGACCTGGGCGATCAGCCGCAGGGCCCCTACGACGCCGTCGAGCTCCCGGTGGTTGACCTCGATCGTCACGAACGCGACGACGTCGTACCCTACCGCCTCCAGATCGATTTCACGGCCGCCGTCGTGCAGGACGCCCGAGCGCAGCATGCGCCGCACGCGCGACTGGGCGGTGTTCCGGGCGATGCCCAAGGCGTCACTGAGCTCGCCGATCTGGATCCGCGGATCCCGGATCAGCTCCAGCAGGATCTTCAGGTCGGTGGGGTCCAGACTGTTCAAATCATCACTCCGGTTCACTTCAACAGCCCGAGAATGACTGTTTTGCTCAATTTTGACACAGATTTTGGCCATGCAGATCACTGGTATTGCATTCTGTACATACCAATCTTTCAACCGGGCCGGGCGGTTCCCCCACAACAGGGAAAGCCCGGCCCTGCACTTTGCAAGGGCACGGCCATGACTGTTTTCAGCGAACTCCGCATGCGCCCGGCCACAGCTGACCGCTGGGGCTGGGACGCCTCCACGACCGCACGACTCGTGATGGCCGGGGTCGTGATCTTCACGCTGCTCGTCGGCGCCAATCTAGCGACGCCGCTGTACCCGCTGCTGCAGGCAAAACTCGGAATTACGGCGCTCGATGTCACGGTGGCGTTCTCGGCCTACGTCCTGGCGCTGGTGGCCACCCTCGTCCTGGCCGGCCACTGGTCCGACCACATCGGCCGCCGTGCCGCCCTCGTGCTGGCAGTCCTGGTGGGCCTGGCCGGCGGCTTTGTCTTCGCCACCGCGGGCAGCCTCGTGGCGCTCTCCGCCGGGCGCGCCTTGCAGGGCGTCGCCGTGGCGCTCGCCACCGGGGCCAGCTCGGCTGCCCTGCGCGAGCTGCTGCCGAGCCGGCCGGAGTGGGCCTCGCGGTTCACGCTCCTGGCCTCGGCCGGCGGCGTGGCGGCCGGCCCCGCAATCGGCGGAATGCTGTCCCTCCTGCCGGGCCCGACGTCGACGCCGTACTACCTGCACTCCATCGTCCTCGCCGCCGTGCTGGTGCCCCTCTACCTGCTCAAGGCGCGGCCCGCCATCAGTCTGAACGCCGGTCCCCAGACCCTGCGGGTCCTGGCCCCGCGGCGGCCCTCGGTCTCCAGCGACGCGCGCGGCGCCTTCTGGCTGGCCTCCTCCGTGGGCTTCCTGAGCTTCACCGTCTTTGGCTTCTGCCTCTCGCTCGCCCCCGGCTATTTCGCCCAGATTGTCCACGCCGATTCGCGGCCGCTGATCGGCCTGCTGGCGGGCCTGACGCTGGGGTCCTCAGCCCTGAGCCAGCTGCTGGCCATCCGGGGACGGTTTGCCGTGTCCGCCGGACTGGCCGTCCTGGGCGTCTCCGTCCTGCTGATCGCCGCGGCCGCCGCCTGGAGCAGCCCGTGGCTGCTGATTCTGGCCAGCATCACAGCCGGCGTGGGGCAGGGCGTGGCCTTCCGGACCGTGTTCAATGACGTTGCCGGCAGGGTGGAAGCCGCCCGGCACGCCCAGATCATCAGCACCGTCTATGTCATCACGTACCTTGGCAGCGCCTTCCCGGTGATCGGGTTGGGGCTCGCGGCGGGGATCGTCGGGCTGCAGAGCGCCGTCGCCGGCTTCGTCACGGTGTGCGCCGCCGCCGCGCTGACGCTGGCGACCGTTACGCTGCGGAGCGCCCTGCGCCGGGTCTAAGGGCGCCGGCGGGTCTGGTGCGGCGCCGGGTCGAACTGCACCGGGTCTAACTGCACCGGCCGGGCCCGCTAGGGCAGCGGGCCGTGGTTGCCCTGGATGTGGTCGAAGACCAGCGTGGTTTCGGTGTGGCCCACCACGGGGTCGGTGGCCAGGTTGTCCAGAACCCAGTCCCGAAGGTCCTCAGTCGTGGCGACGGCGATGTGCAGCAGATAGTCCACTGACCCGGATGTGTGGAAGGTCGAGAGCACTGCCGGCAGTTTGGGCACCCGGGCAGTGAAGCGGTCGATCTGCTCGCGGTCATGGGCGCGGAGCCGGACCGCAATGAGGGCCTGGACCGAACGCCCGATCGCGGACAGGCTCAGGTTGGCCTCGAAGCCTTCGATGATGCCGCGCTCGGACAGGGCGCGGGTGCGCATCAGCGCGGTCGACGGCGCGATCCCCACGAGCTCTGCCAGCTGTTTGTTCGAGATGCGGGCGTCCGCGACGAGGGCAGCGAGCAGGCGCTCGTCGATCGCGTCCAGCGGCTCGCTGGCTCCCGGCCGAACATTCTTCGCAGTGCTGCTCACGGATCCTCCTAGTAGTGTTCTCCGTTCATCATAAACGGCGTTATCCGACAGTTCCATTCAGAACCCCTACAAAAGCGCGAATTATTGCCAGATACTTGCGGAATTCAATGGTGAATATTCGTAAGGAGCTAGGGTGCTTTCTCAAGATTCATTGGCGGTCCACGCAGGCCGGAGCGGGCTAACGGAACTGGGCGTCCACGCGGTGCCTATCGATCTGTCCACGACGGCGCCCCTGCCGTCCGTGCACGACGGAGGCCTTGCCTACGAGCACATGGCCACCGGAGGCTCACATGTGGAGGGGCAAAGCACGGTTTATCAGCGGCTGTGGAACCCCACGGTGGCACGCTTCGAAGAGGGCGTCGCCGTCCTGGAAGGCACGCCCGAGTCTGTCGCCTTTGCCACCGGCATGGCGGCGCTGAGCGCCGTGCTCCTGGCGGTTGTGGCCGCGGGCAAGAAGCACGTCGTCGCCGTCCGGCCGCTCTACGGAGGCAGCGATTACCTTTTGGCCTCCGGCGTCCTGGGCAACGAGGTCACCTTCACGACGCCGGAGGGCGTCGGCGCCGCCCTGCGCCCGGACACCGGCCTGGTGATCCTGGAGACGCCGGCCAACCCGACCCTCGAGCTCGTGGACATCACCCGCGTGGCGGCCGCCGCCGACGGCGTGCCGCTCCTGGTGGACAACACCTTCGCCAGCCCGGTACTGCAGCAACCCTTCACGCACGGCGCGGCCATGGTGCTGCACAGTGCCACGAAGTTCCTCGGCGGCCACGGGGACGCCATGGGCGGCGTGGTGGCCGCCGGCCCTGAATGGGCGGTGCGGCTGCGCCAGATCCGGGCCGTGACCGGCGGCATCCTGACCCCGTGGCCGGCCTACCTGCTGCACCGCGGCCTGGCAACGCTCCCGGTCCGGGTCCGCGCCCAGCAGGCCAGCGCCGAAAAAGTCGCGGTGGCCCTGGCAGGGCACGGGCTCGTGAGGCGGGTCTACTATCCGGGACTGGCCGAATGCGACCCGCAGGGCCTCGTGGGCACGCAGATGTCCGGGCCGGGATCGCTCATGGCCTTCGAGCTCGCCAGCGCCGAGCACGCCGAGCGGATCCCAGCCGCCGTCGGCATGATCACCCACGCCGTCTCCCTCGGCGGCATCGACACCCTCATCCAGCACCCGGCCGGCCTGACCCACCGGCCGGTCGAAGCCACGGCCAAGCCGCACGCAAACCTGCTGCGGATCTCGGTGGGGCTGGAGGAACCGGCCGATATCGTCGCCGACCTCGTTCAGGCGATCGAGGCAACGCGGTAGCCCGCGGGCCCGATGCCTAGCCCGCTGCCGTGACCCGGCCGCCGGCGGCTGTTGTTGCCGGCGCGGGCGCGGGCGCTGGGCCGGGATGCGCGACGGCGGTGATTGCCGCCGTCGCGCCGGCCAGTCCGATGACCGTCAGGGCAAGGGCCGTCCAGCCGAGCCGCTGGAAGACCAGGCCGCCGGCCCAGCCAAGCACGCTGGAGCCGAGGTAGTAGGCAAGGTTGTACAGCGAGGCGGCCTGAGCCCGGCCCGTCGTGGCGATCAGCCCGGTCCAGCCGGAGCCGATGCTGTGTGCCGCGAAGAATCCGCCGGTGAACAGCAGCAATCCCACCAGGATCGCGGCCAGCTGTTCCGTGAGCGTCAGGGCCAGGCCGCCTGCCATCAGTGCGGTGCCGGCGATCAGTACGGTGCGCCGGCCGAACCGCGACGTCAGCCCCGCTGCCCAGCGCGCCGAGACGGTTCCGGAGAGGTAGGCCAGGAAGATCAGGCTGATCGCGGTGGCGGGCAGGCTGAACGGTGCCCCCGAGAGCCGGAATCCGAGGTAGTTGTAGACGGCCACGAAACCGCCCATGAGCAGGAACGCCTGCACGTACAGGGCCAGCAGCCGGGGATTGCGGCCATGGCCGGCCAGCGTGCGCAGGGCCCCGCGGAAGCCGCCCGCGGCCGCGGCGCTGAAGCCCTGGGCCCGCGGCACGAGAACGAGGAACAGGACTGCCGCTCCGGTGGCCAGAACGGAGACGGCCAGGGCCGCGGCCCGCCAGCCCCACAGTTCGCCCGCAGGCCCGGCCACCAGCCGGCCGGCCAGGCCGCCCAGGGTGGTCCCGGCGACATAACTCCCGGCGGCAAGGGCGGCATGGGCCTTGTTGACCTCCTCGTTGAGGTACGCGATCGCGATCGCCGGGATGCCGCCGAGGGCCATCCCCTCCAGCATCCGCAGGCACAGCAGCACGGGGAAGCTGGGGGCCAGAGGGACCAGCAGGCCCAGGACGGTGGCCGCGGAGATGCCCCACATCATCGCCCGAACCCGGCCGATCCGGTCGGCCAGGAAGGACCACGGGAGCACCGTCAAGGCCAGCCCCACCGTCGCCAGGGAAATCGTCAGCGCGGCCTCGGCGGCCGAGACGCGAAGATCCGCCGCCAGGAGCGGGAGCACCGCCTGGGTGGAGTAGAGCTGGGCGAAGGTTGCGACGCCGGCAAAGGCAAGCCCGGCGAGGATCCGGCGGTAGGCCGTGGAGCCCTTCGGATGGCCCGCCCACACGGCAGCGTCAGCTGCAGGATCAGCTGCGGGCCGGGCTGCGGGCCGGGTTGTGGGGCGTGGGCCAGTGCCGGAGGGTGCGGAAAAGCGTGGCATGCTTTCAGGCTAAAGCCTGTACGAGGGATGCTTCCAATGCATGATTTTCATAGGATAGATAGCAAGTATGGATCAGTGCAGGGGAGTGGAACATGGACGTCGAACACAGGCAGCTCGTCCAGCTGCTGCCCCTGCTGCCGCTGCTGGCGGAACTGGGGCGGACGGAGCACATTACCGAGACGGCCGAGCTCCTGGGCCTGCCGCAGTCCACCGTGAGCCGTGCCATTGCCCGTGCCAGCGCCATTGTGGGAACCGAGCTGCTGATCCGGGACGGCCGGGGTGTGCGGTTGACGCCCGCGGCGAGGGCGCTCATGCCCCACATCGAGGCCGCCCTGGCCGAATTCCAGACGGGGCTGGACAGTGTCAGGCACGAATCGGAAGTGGTCCGCGGCCGGATCGCCGTGTCGTTCCAGCACACCTTCGGCGAGGCAATGCTGCCGCTGCTCATCAGTGCGTTCCGGAGCCGGCACCCGCAGACTGCCTTTGACCTCAGCCAGGGCGCACGGGACGGCTGCCTCGCGGAACTGGCCGCGGGCTCCGCCGACGTGGCGCTCACGGCACCCGTTGCCGCACCCAGCAAGAGGATCGGTTCGGCCGCGCTGTACCGGGAACCGTTGCGCCTGGTGGTCCACCACCGGCATGCCCTGGCCGGCCGCCGTCGTGCCCGGGTTGCCGAGATCCGGCAGGAACCGTTCGTGGCGATGGGGCCCGGCTACGGCATGCGCTCGCTGACCGACGCGTTGTTCCGGGAGGCGGGGTTCCGCCCGCGCATCGCCTTCGAGAGCCAGGACTCGCACACGGTCCGCGGACTCGTCTCGGCCGGCCTCGGGGTCAGCATCCTGCCGCCCGGCGGCTCCGCACCCGGCAGGGCCGCACAGGACAGCCACCACCCGTCGCTCGGCATGGAAGCCAACGACGGCGGTCCCGGCTGGGTGGAGATTCCCCTGGATTCCGACCTGGCGTTCCGCGAGATCGGCCTCGCGTGGCGGGAGCCGGTTTCGCGGAATGCCAAGGCCGATGCCGAGCCCGATCCCGTGCGGTTGTTCCGCGAACTCGTGCTCCGCGACGGTCCGGCGCTCCTGGCAGGCTTCGTGCGCGAACGCTCGGCAGGCTGAGCCGGGCCGGCGGGTGCACCGGTGCGCTGAGGTCGCCGGTTGGCCCCGAGGTCGCCGTAAGGTGACGGCGGTTTGGCACGTTTCCGGCGACTTCGGGGTACGGGCGGGGTCAGCGGCCGGCGAGCAGCCCGTGCACGACGCCGGCCACGGGTCCGGCCTGTGCCTTCTGCCAGCCCGTGCCCGCCCACAGGTTCAGGCGTTCCGCGTCGCCGGCAGCGGCGGCCGCGGCCCGGAGGGGTGCCGTGAGGTGGTGGACGGCAGGGTAGGCCTCCGGCGCCCCGGGGTGGTCGCGGACGAATTCGTTCTCCAGGGCCCGCGCCTGCCGGCCGGTGAAGGCGCGTGTCAGCCGGGTCCGGGTGAAATGCGGATCCGCCAGGGCATCCTTGTGTAGCTGCTTCGCGCCGCTTTGGTCCGTGCGGAGGAACGCGGTGCCGAGCTGGGCGGCAACGGCCCCGGCGCGCAGCACGGCATCCAGCCCGGCCGCATCCATGATGCCGCCCGCAGCCACCAGCGGGAGGCCGACGGCGGACCGCACCTCGGCGAGCAGCTCCGCCGTCGTGCCGCCCGGCAGTGCCAGCTGTGACCCGCCCGGCGGCGCCACTTGCGCCTCCGGGGCCGGAAGGAACGCCGCGCTGTGTCCGCCAGCGCTCGTGTGCTGCACCACCAGGGCGTCCACGCCCTGCCCGGCTGCCTGCACGGCCTCGGCCGCGGTAGTGACAGTGGCAAGCACCGCCGACCCCGCCCGCTGCAGGGCCCGGACGACATCGGGGCCGGGCAGGCCAAAGGCGAAACTGACCAGCTCCACGGGATCCGACAGCAGGGCATCAATCTTTCCCTGCCATTCGTCGTCGTCATCGAGCCGCAACTGCGGGAGCTCCGCGCCGTAACGCCGGGCGTCGGTGCGCAGCTGCAGCCGGTAGTCCTCGAGCTCCGCCAGCACCGCCGCGGACGGCGGCAGCTGGGCCGGATCCGGGACGAACACATTCATGCCGAACCGGACGCCGGACTCCCGGGCGGTGCGGATTTCCGCCTGCATGGCCGCCACGCTCTTGTAGCCGGCCGCCAGGAAGCCCAGACCGCCGGCGCGGTGCACGGCCTCGACAAATGCCGGTGTGGACGTGCCTCCGGCCATGGGCGCCGCGATGACGGGTGTGCCGAAAAAATCGTGGGGCATTGCGGGCTCCTTGCAGCGATTCAGTAACCTGTTCCAGTGACTAACACTGACATGCCGCCGGCGGCCGGCTCCGTTCCATCTTCCACCACGCCATCTGCCACGGCGGGGGCGGGTGCCGTGATCGGCCTGGACATTGGCGGCACCAAAACCCGGGGCGTCCGGTTCGAAGACGGCGCGCCCGTGGCCGATGAATCGGTGGGCAGCTCCAATGTCCAGAACGTCAGCCCCGAGGAAGCCGCGGTCAACCTGGCGGAACTCTTCGCCAGGATCGGCGGGGGAGACGTCGCCCAGGTCTACGCAGGAGCCGGCGGCATCGACACCGACGACGACGCCGCGGCGCTCGCGGCACTGATTGCCCCGCACGTGCCCGGCGCCCGGATCACGGTGGTCCACGACTCCCGTCTGCTGCTCGCCGCCGGAGGTGCCAGCACCGGCGTCGCCGTCATCGCCGGCACCGGCTCGGCCGCGTGGGGCAAGAACGGCCGCGGCGAGGAAGCCCGGGCCGGGGGTTGGGGCTACCTGCTCGGCGACGAGGGCAGCGGCTACTGGCTGGGCAGGGAAGCCGTCCGCCACAGCCTGCGCCGGATGAACCAGGGGCTGGAACCGGACGAGCTCTCCACGGCCCTGCTGGCATCCTGCGGGGTGGATGACCCGAACAAGCTGATCGCCATGTTCCACTCGCCCGAGACCGGGCGCCGGTTCTGGGCCCAGCAGGCCCGGCTCGTGGTGGAGGCCGCAGATGCCGGCCATGCGCCGAGCCTCGCCCTCATGGACCAGGCCGGGCGCGACCTCGCCGACCTCGCCGCGCAAACCGTCCGGCAGCTCGGCATCGAGGGCCCCGTCATCCTGGGCGGCGGACTCGGCATGAACGTGCCGCGGCTGCAGGACTCGTTCCGCGGGGCCCTGGCCGCCGCGGGGATCACCGATGTCCGGGTCCTGGCGCAGGAGCCGGTCTTCGGCGTGCTGCAGCTGGTGGCGGAACAGGACTAGCCGGCGGCAATCCGCCGGCCACTACGCTGGAGGGATGAGCATGCAATTCGATACCCGGCCCGCCGCCTACGCCGTCATCATCCGCGACGCCGGGATCCTCCTGGCGTACTGGAAGCAGGACGGGCGCGAGGGCTGGACGCTGCCCGGCGGCGGCCTGGACCTGGCCGAACACCCGGTGGACGGGTGCCGCCGCGAGATCCACGAGGAAACCGGCTACGACGCCGAGGTCGGCGCCATGCTGGAGATCGACGTCGGGCACTGGCCGTCCGAAGTCCGGCTCGACGGCGGCGAGCGGGACTTCCAGTCGCTCCGGCTCGTCTACGAGGCGACGATCACGGGCGGGGAACTGCGCCACGAGGTGAACGGCAGCACCACCCACGCGGCCTGGATTCCGCTGGATGAGGTGGCGGAGCTGAACCGGGTCTCGCTCGTGGATGCCGGGTTGCGCCTGTACCGCGAGAGGCCGCTGAACGGAAAACTTTCCGGCTGAATCGCTAGCCAGGCACGGGCACCATGGCTATTCTGTAGAAACCGCCGGCCGGAGCAGGCCGGCAATCGACGGGGAGGTGGAAGCAATGAATGCGATATTTCTGAGCGCGCAGCGCACCGATACAAGCCATGTCATTACTCCTGCCCCGTCCCACGCCGCAGCCTAGCCATCAAACGCTGGTCGCTGCGCGGCATCCAAGCCGCCGCAGCGCGCACGCGCCGCACCACGGGGCCCCACTAAAGGGTTTTCGTTGACCATTCATCCTGCATCCCCGGGCGCCGGCAGCGCCACTTTCATCAATACATCCGTACCTCCTTCATCCGCAATTAATTCATCCGTATTCAATTCACCGGTAGTCACTTCACCGGTATTCAATTCATCGGTGCCCTCCGATGAGGCGTTCCCGGAGGGTCCTGTCGACTACGGCTACACAGCCGGCGTCGCCAAGCGGTTCGCGGCCCAGCCGGTACCGGGAGGCGACCGCCCGGGCCGCGTCATCCGGGTGGACCGCAACCTCGTCCTGGTGGCCGCCGGCGGCGGAACCGCCCACCTGCCCTACCCGCGCGGCGGGGAGCTTCCCGCCACCGGGGACTGGGTCTGGCTGGGTCCGAACGCGGCGGGGGAGCCCGCGATCGTGGGCATTCTGCCCCGCCACTCGGAGCTGAGCCGCAAGCGTGCCTTCGAGGCCTCGTCCGAGGCACAGGTCCTTGGCGCCAACATGGACGTCGTCGGGATCGTCGTTCCGGTGGATCGTCCGCTCACGCACAACCGGCTCGAACGGACCCTGGTCGCGGCGTGGGACTCCGGTGCCACACCGCTCGTGATCATCACGAAGGCGGACATCGCGGACCTCGCTGACGACGTCGTGGGGACGGTCGTGCGCCAGGCAGCCGGTGTGGACGTCGTCACCACCTCTGCCGAGAACGGCGATGGCCTCGACGAAGTGCTGGGCCATCTGCCGCCCGGCGGCACGCTGGTGCTGCTGGGGCCCTCGGGCGCCGGAAAATCCACGCTCATCAATGCCCTCGCCGGCGTCCCGGCCCAGGAGACGGGGGCAGTGCGCGCGGGCGACGGCAAAGGCAGGCACACCACCACGTCCCGCGCGCTCGTTCCCCTGCCCGGCGGCGCTGTCCTGATGGACACGCCGGGGGTGCGCGGCTTCGGGGTGTTCGACGCCGAGGGAGGAATGGAGGAGATGTTCGGCGACCTCGAAGAGCTCTTCGAGCACTGCCGCTTCTCGGACTGCGCGCACGGCCGGGAGCCCGGCTGTGCCGTGCAGGCCGCGCTCGCCGACGGCACCCTGGAGGACCGCCGGTGGGCCAGCTACCTGAAGCTGCAGCGCGAACTCGCCGCCCTGGCCCGCCGCCACGACGCGGCCGCACGGCGCGCCTACCAGCGCGAATGGCACCAGAAGATCGCCGTGGCGGGCAAGAGCCAGCGGTCGGCCGAACGGGACAACCACGAGAACGCGCAGGGCCACGGCAGTGGCAAGAACAACGGGAAGCGCGGCCACGGAGGAAATAGCGGTGGCGCGAAGGGTGGGCGGCGGCCCCGCTGAAGCACACCGCCCGGTGACACATTGGCCCCGGTGGCGCGCCGGAAGGAATTCCGGCGCGCAACCCATCCAAAATCGTTGTGCTTCCGAAGCCTTACGGGAGCCCCGTGCCGCTGACATAGTCTGGGGTGCTGGTTAGTCTATGAGCTAACTGCTTTATGGGCAGCACGCTGACTAACAGTGCGCTGCCCCGACCAATGTTGCCGCCAACAGTTAGGTAAGCCCGGAAATGGCCGAAGCCATGATCGAGTTCCAGAACGTCACTAAGCAGTACCAAGGCGGTCAGGCCGCCGTTGACGGGCTGACCATGTCCATCGATAAGGGCGCCATCACTGTCTTCGTCGGACCCTCCGGCTGCGGTAAGACCACGTCCCTGCGGATGATCAACCGCATGGTGGAGCCCACGTCCGGTGTCATCACCGTCGACGGCGCCGATGTCACTTCAATCCCTGCCGCGCAGCTGCGGCGGTCCATGGGCTACGTCATGCAGTCCTCGGGGTTGATGCCGCACCGCTCCGTGCTGGACAACATTGCCACCGTTCCCCGGCTTAACGGGGTGTCCAAAGCCGAGGCCCGCAAGCGCGCCCAGGAACTGCTCGACGTCGTCGGGCTGGCCTCCTCCCTCGGGAAGCGGTATCCGTCCCAGCTCTCGGGCGGACAGCAGCAGCGCGTGGGCGTGGCCCGGGCGCTCGCGGCCGATCCTCCGGTGCTGCTCATGGACGAGCCCTTCAGCGCCGTGGACCCGGTGGTCCGCGATGAACTCCAGAAGGAGCTGCTCCGGCTCCAGCATGACCTGGCCAAGACGATTGTCTTCGTCACCCACGACATCGACGAGGCTACCGTCCTGGGGGACAAAGTGGCCGTGTTCGCCGTCGGCGGCAAGCTGGCGCAGTACGCCGCCCCGGCGGAGATCCTGCGGGCTCCGGCGAACGAGTTCGTGGCCTCCTTCGTGGGCCGCGACCGCGGGTTCCGGCACCTTGCGTTCAGCCCCTCGGACGGTGTCACCATCCACCCCGTCCCCACCCTCACACCCGATCAGCTCCGGGCAGGGGGCAGCTCCGATGAATGGCAGCTGGTGGTCGACGACGCGCTCCGGCCCCTTGGCTGGGCAGGGCCCCGCACCGGCACCGGAGCCGGTCCGGCGATGGTTCCCGGAGGCTCCCTGTTCCGCAAGGGGGACACGCTCCGCCGGGCACTGGACGCAGCCCTGTCCTCACCCTCGGGCCTCGGCGTCGCCGTGGACGACGACGGCCGGGTGGCCGGAGTCATCGCAGCCGCCGAAGTCCTCGCCGTCATCGAGTCGGACCGCAGCGTCCGGCACGGAGGGCTCTGATGGAATGGTTCCTGGCCAACAGGGCGGAAGTCTTCAACCTCGCCGGCCAGCACCTCATCCTGGCCATCCTGCCGATGGTGTTCGGGGTCCTCATCGCCGTTCCGCTGGCCCAGCTCGCCCGGCAGAGCCGCGGGCTCCGGTCCGTGGTGCTCACCGGGTCCTCGCTGCTCTACACGATCCCCTCGCTGGCGCTTTTCATCATCCTGCCTACCATCCTCGGAACCCGGATCCTGGATCCGGTCAACGTGGTGGTGGCCCTGACCATCTACGCCGTCGCCCTGCTGGTGCGCGCCACGCTGGATGCCTTTGACTCGGTGGATGAAGACCTCCGGCAGGCCGCCGTCGCCATGGGGTTCAAACCCTTCGCCCGCTTCATGCAGATCGACCTGCCGCTGTCCTTGCCGGTGCTGTTCGCCGGGCTGCGCGTGGTCTCGGTGAGCAATATCTCGCTGGTCAGCGTCGCGGCACTGCTCGGCATCGGCAACCTCGGAATGCTCTTCACCTCCGGCCTCCAGCGTGACTTCGTCACCGAAGTGGTGGTGGGCATCATCGCCATCCTTCTCCTGGCGCTGCTGATGGACGCCGTCCTGGTGCTGCTTGAACGGCTGCTGACGCCCTGGACCCGGGCCGGGGCGGCCACGGGTGCCGGCGCCGGTTCAGCTGCGGGACCGGACAAGACTGGCCCCGCCGCCGCGGCGCTGCGGTTTTCGCGTCCCAAGACCGGAGGGGGAAACGCGTGAATAACGTCGTCACGGACACCTTCGCCTGGCTCAGCGACCCGGAGAACTGGTCCGGCAGTGCCGGAATCCCGGCGCGGCTGGCCGAACACCTGTTCTACACGGGCCTGGTGATGGTGATCGCCATCGCCATCGCCGTGCCCATCGGCCTGTTCGTCGGGCACACGGGCCGCGGGCGGGTTGCGATCGTGTCCTTCGCGGGCGCGCTGCGCGCCCTGCCCACCCTCGGCTTGCTCACCTTGTTCGTCCTGCTCGCCGGCATCGGGCTGATGCCGCCGATCTGGGCGCTCGTGATCCTGACCGTGCCGCCGCTGCTCGCCGGCACGTACGCCGGAATCTCCAGCGTCGACCGCAACGTGGTGGATGCCGCCCGCGCCATGGGCATGACCGAATGGCAGGTCCTGTTCCGGGCGGAATTCCCGAACGCGCTGCCGGTGATGTACGGCGGGTTCCGGACCGGGGTGCTCCAGGTGATCGCCACCGTTTCCGTGGTCGCCTACATCAACCTGGGCGGCCTGGGCCGGTACCTGTTCGACGGGCTCGTGCTCTCCGACTTCCCGCAAATGCTGGGTGGCTCGCTGCTGATCGCCGCCCTTGCCATCAGCGTCGACCTCGTCCTTGCCCTCATCCAGAGGCTGTTCCTGTCACGGGGCGCCTCGTCCAAGCCGAACCGCAGCCAGCAGGCTGCGGTTGATCTCACAGACCCCGTAATCGCGGAGACTGTTGTTCAAGGAGGTACGTCATGAAGGAATCCCGCCAACGAGGCCTTGGCCGGCGCGCATTCGGCGGCCTGGCCGTCGGCGTCGGCCTGGCCATGGCCCTGTCCGCCTGCGGAGGCTCATCAAACCCGCTGAGCTCGGCCCCGGCCAGCAGCGGTGCCGCCTCCGGTTCCGGCAGTGCCCTGGTGATCGGCTCGGCTGATTTCCCCGAGAGCCAGATCCTGGCCGAGGTCTACGCCGGCGCCCTGAACGCCGCGGGCGTCACCGCCAGCACCAAGCCGAACATCGGCTCGCGCGAGGTCTACATCAAGGCGGTCCAGGACGGCTCGGTGGACGTCGTTCCCGACTACAGCGGCAACCTGCTGCTGTATGTAAACAAGGACGCCACCGAGGTCTCCGCCGAGGACATCGCGAAGGCCCTCCCGACCAAGCTCCCACAGGGCCTGGCCGTGCTCGAGGCCTCCAAGGCCGAGGACAAGGACGCCATGGTGGTCACCAAGGCGACGGCCGAGAAGTACCAGCTGAAGTCCATCGAAGACATGGCGAAGGTCTGCGGCGATCTCGTCATCGGCGCCCCGGCGACCTTCGCCGAGCGCGCATACGGCCTGCCGGGCCTGGCGAAGAACTACAACTGCGTGCCCAAGAAACTCGAGCCGTTCAGCGACGGCGGCGGCGCCGTCACGCTCAAGGCGCTGCTCTCGGATCAGGTCCAGGTCGCGGACATCTACACCACCACCCCGTCCATCCCGGACAACGACCTCGTCGTGCTGGAGGACCCGAAGAACAACTTCATCGCCCAGCAGGTGCTGCCGCTGTACAACTCGGCCAAGATGACGGACAAGGCAAAGGAAACGCTCAACGCCGTGTCCAAGGTCCTCACCACGGAAGACCTCATCAACCTCAACCGTGCCGTGAGCGGCAGCCAGAAACAGAACCCGAAAGATGCCGCCGAGGCGTGGCTGAAGGAAAAGGGCCTCGCCCAGCAGTAGACCACTGGTGACCCTGCGACGCCGGTGCCCGGGCTCACAGCCTGGGCGCCGGCGTCGTTGTTGTTACCGCGGCGTCCGCGTGTGAGTCATGTCTCAGCAGAAGTACATCCTCCATATGGCATATTTGATGAATGGCAGAATTCAAGCAGTCCACCAAGCTTCATAATGTCCTTTACGACATCCGTGGACCGATCCTTCAGGCCGCCCAGCAGATGGAGGCGGAGGGTCATCGCATCCTCAAACTGAACATCGGAAACCCGGCCCCGTTCGGGTTTGAAGCGCCGGACGCGATCCTCGTGGACATGATCCGCCACCTGCCGCATGCCCAGGGCTACAGCGACTCGCGCGGCATATTTTCGGCCCGCACCGCCGTCTCGCAGTACTACCAGACCCGCGGGATCCAGAACATCCACGTGGATGACATCTACCTCGGCAACGGCGTCAGCGAACTGATCACAATGTCGCTCATGGCCCTGCTCGACGACGGCGATGAGGTCCTCATCCCCACCCCGGACTACCCGCTGTGGACTGCCTCGGTTGCCCTGGCCGGCGGGAAGCCCGTGCACTACCTCTGCGACGAGGAAACCGGCTGGCAACCCGACCTTGAGGACATGGAAGCGAAGATCACGCCGCGCACCAAGGGCATCGTGGTCATCAACCCGAACAACCCGACAGGTGCGGTGTACCCGAAGGCGACGCTGAAAAAGATCGTCGCCCTGGCGGAGAAGCACGGCCTGGTGCTCTTCGCCGACGAAATCTACGAGAAGATCCTCTACGAAGACGCGGTACACGTAAACCTCGCCTCGCTCACCGGCGACGATGTCCTGTGCCTGACCTTCAGCGGGCTCTCCAAGGCCTACCGGGTCTGCGGCTTCCGGGCCGGCTGGATGGCCATTTCCGGGCCGAAAAAGGACGCCGCGGACTACCTCGAGGGCATCAACCTGCTGGCCAACATGCGCCTCTGCGCCAATGTTCCGGCCCAGCATGCCATCCAGACCGCCCTCGGCGGCTACCAGAGCATCAACGACCTGATCCTGCCCGGAGGACGCCTCCTGGAGCAGCGGAACAAGGCCTACGACATGCTCAACGCCATCCCGGGCGTCAGCACGCAACAGGCCCGCGGGGCCATGTATCTGTTCCCGAAGCTGGACCCCGAGGTCTATCACATCCGCGACGACGAGAAGTTTGTCCTGGACCTGCTGCGCGAGCAGAAGATTCTCCTGTCCCACGGAAGGGCGTTCAACTGGGTCCGGCCGGACCACTTCCGGATGGTGACGCTGCCCAACGTCAAGGACCTCGAAGAAGCAATCAACCGCATGGCGGACTTCCTGAGCCGGTATAAGGGGAACTAGGCTTCGGTCAGCAGCGCAACGGGGCTCCTGCTCCGCCTACTGCGGCTGCGCCAACCGGAAAGAGGCATTGATGGCAGGCTCCGCGACATTCGATGACCGCCCCTGGAAACTCCTGAAGGTCGGGAAGGGCTTTAGCCTGGAGTCGTTGGACCCGGACTCGACGCCGGGCTACGACGGCGACAAGGCCGACGGCGAGCAGCTGCTCGCCGAACTCGACGGCAAGCTCACGCAACTGCAGGAGCAGCTGTTCGCCGAGTCCAGGACCGGCGGCAGGAAACGCGTGCTGCTGGTCCTGCAGGCCATGGACACCGCGGGCAAGGGCGGCATCGTCAACCACGTGATGGGCCAGATGAATCCGCAGGGCGTGCAGCTGAAGTCGTTCAAGGCGCCCACGCCCGAGGAACAGTCCTACGACTTCCTCTGGCGGATCGAAAAGGAAGTGCCGGCGGCCGGCATGGTGGGGGTCTTCGACCGTTCCCACTATGAGGACGTCCTGATCCACCGCGTCCACCGCTGGGCGGACGCCGAGGAACTGGAGCGCCGCTACCGGGCCATCAACGAGTTTGAGGCCCGGCAGGCAGCTGCCGGAGCGAAGATCGTCAAGGTCATGCTGCATATCAGCCGCGACGAGCAGAAAAACCGGCTCTTGGCCCGGCTGGATGACCCCGCGAAACAGTGGAAGTACAGCAGTGGAGACCTGAAGGAACGGGCTTTCTGGCCCGACTACATGGACGCGTACCAGAAGGCCTTTGAGAAGACCAACACGGAGTTGGCGCCGTGGCATGTCGTGCCGGCCAATAAGAAGTGGTACGCCCGCATCGCGGTGCAGCAGCTCCTCCTGGAGGCCCTCGACGACCTGAATCTCCAGTGGCCGGTTCCGGACCTGGACCTGGACCTGGAACGCGAGCTGGTGCAGCGGTCCTGACCTGCGGTCCTGGAAAGGCGGGCGCCTAGTTCTTATCCGCAGCCTGGTCCCGGGCTGCGGCGAGCCGTTTGCGGGCGCCTTCCAGGCATTGTTCGCAGCGCTTGGCGAGGGCCTCGCCGCGCTCCCACAGCGCGAGGGATTCCTCCAGGCTGGCGCCGCCTGCCTCCAGCTTGCCCACGACGGCGACCAGCTGCTCGCGGGCGTCCTCGTAGCTGAGGGCCTCGATGTCGGCGTTCGGGTTGGGTTCTGCTGCCATGTGGGTGCTCCTTGGTTGTCGCGGTCTCTGCCGCGGTGCTGCTGTTCGGTGGCGCCGTTCGGTGGCGCTGACGTGTGGCCGTGTTCGAACGCGGGGGTTATTCCTCGGCCGGTTCCTGGCCGCCGGTGGATTGGGCGGTGAACCGGCCGCCGGCCACCCGAACCGTGAGGTCCGTGCCGGCGGGCGCCTGTGAGGGGTGCCGCACCACATCCCGGTGCGTCGCGGGGCCGGTTCCGGCGCCGGCGAGCTGGACCACCGCGTAGCCGCGATCCAGCGTCTTTTGCGGCGAGAGTGCACGCACCTGCGCCTTGAGGTGGACCAGTTGGTCCGCTGCCCGCACGACGGCGGCGCTGATCGCCGAATGCGAGCGGACCTTGAGCCGTTCGACGTCCTCGTGGCGCTGGCTGATCATGACGCCGGGGGAGAGCAGCACGGGGCGGGAACGCAGGGACGCCAGCCGGTCGCCCTCGCGTTCCACGAGCCGGATGACCCCGCGGCGGAGCTGATCCCGTGCCTGCCGGACCCTGACAAGCTCCTCGGCGACGTCGGGAACAATCCTCTTCGCGGCGTCGGTGGGCGTTGATGCCCTGAGGTCGGCTACGTCATCGAGGATGGGCCGGTCCGCTTCGTGCCCGATCGCGCTCACCACGGGGGTGGACGCGTCCGCGACGGCCCGGATGAGCTCCTCGCTGCTGAACGGCAACAGGTCTTCAAGGGCGCCTCCGCCGCGGGCGATGACGATGACGTCGACCACGGGATGGGCATCGAGCTCCCGCAACGCCGCGATCATCTGGGCCACAGCGGTGTTCCCCTGGACCGCCACTTCGCGGATCTCGAATTCGACGGCCGGCCAGCGCAGGGCGGCATTGCGCAGCACATCCTTCTTGGCGTCAGAGTCGCGGCCGGTGATCAGGCCGATCCGGTGCGGGAGCAAGGGGAGCCGCTTCTTGCGGGAATCTGCAAAGAGGCCTTCGGCAGCGAGGGCCTGGCGCAGCCGCTCGATCCTGGCCAGGAGATCGCCGAGGCCCACGGGCCGGATGTCCTTCACGGACATGTTCAGCCGGCCCGTCTTGAGCCAAAATTCGGCCTTGATCAGGGCCACAACCCGGGAGCCGCGTTCCAGCGGGGCGGCCTGGCGGTCCAGCACTGTGGTCCAGACCGATGCCGGCAGCGAGATTTCGGCGTTGATGTCCCGGAGCGTCAGGTAGGCGTTGCTGCCACGCCGGTTGAGCTCGATCACCTGCCCCTCAACCCATGCCGAGGGCGCGCGGTCGATATGCATCTTGAGCTTCTGGGACAGCAACTGCAGCGGCCAGGGATTGTCCGGACTGGTTTGGGCCGCGGTGGCCGGTAGCGTGGTGGCCGCCGCCGCGTCCTCAGGCATGCGTGGGCTCCATGGCCGGGAATGCCTGGTGGAGTGCCTTGTGCATATGCGTGCGTGTCCTTTGCTGCGTGCCGTTTACGGCAAGTCCTTTACCACCGGGACGGCCGGCGGCCGGGTCCCGGGCGGGTGGGCCGGCCGGCAGCCGGAAGTTGTCTCGTTCAACTCTATCCATAGCTCTACCACCGGGGCCCGACTTTATGGCCGCGCCCGGCACCGCCCTAGGATGGGAGGGATGCCATCAACCTTCTAGGAATCCCTTGCGCACTTTTGTCTCTGCCGTCGCCGTCCTTATCGGGCTCCTGATGACAGCCGTCGCCGTTCCAGCCATGTGGGTGGACCAGAACATCGTCCAGGAAGACGGCTTCGTTGCCTTGACCGCACCGCTGGGCAAGGATCCGGCGTTCCAGCAGCGGCTGGCCGCGGCCGCCGTCGACGGCCTGGCCGCCAGTGCCGGCATTCCCGAAGCCTTCACGGAGCTGGCCCGGCCGGTCCTGGACAGCGCGGCGCGCTCGCTGACGGGACTGCCCGGCTACCCCGAGGCCTGGGCTGAAACCCTGCGTAAGAGCCACCGACTCACGTTCGCGGACCCCAGCACGCTGCCGCCGGAGGTTGACGGCACCTCCTCGCTCACCCTTGATGTCGCCCCGCTGGCCGGGCTGGTGGCCAAACAGGTCACTGAAGCGACCACCCTTCCGCTGGAGGCGCCTGGCCAGGTGCTGGTCCATATCGGGCAGTCCGACCAGCGCCAGATGATCGAACGCGTCACCGTCTACGCCCCGATGGGCTACGCCGTTGCGGTCGGCGCGGCCATCGCGTTCATGCTGGCGTTCGTTGCGGCCCGACGCCGGTGGACCGTGCTGGTCGGAATGGGCGTTGGAGCGCTGGTGCTCGCGGGGGTGTGGAAGCTGGCCAGCGATGCCGCCGGCGCCGCCGTCGCCGGGACCTCGAGCGGCAACGATGTGGCGGAGCTGTTCAAGAACGAGTTCGTCGCGGCGTGCTCTGCCAGTTTCGGCCAGTGGATCGTCGCTGCGGCAGTTGCGGGAGCTGTGCTGCTGGGCGCGGGAGTGGCTGTCCGGGCAGCCGGTGGCCGCAATCGGGGCAGGAGCGAACACCGGTAGCATGGGAGCATGACCACCACCGCTGTTTCCGTTCCGATGCCCTCCGTTCCGCGCCGGCGGCGTTCACCGGAAGACGTCCTGGCGGCGGCCCCGGTCGCCGGTCCCAAGAAGGTCCTCCTTGCAGCCCCGCGCGGCTACTGTGCCGGCGTGGACCGTGCGGTCATCGCGGTGGAAAAAGCCCTGGAACACTACGGCCCGCCGGTCTATGTGCGCAAGCAGATCGTGCACAACGTGCACGTGGTCAGCTCCCTTGAGGAGAAGGGCGCCATCTTCGTCGATGAAACCGACGAGGTCCCGGAAGGCGCTCTCGTGATCTTTTCCGCGCACGGAGTCTCGCCCGCCGTCGTCCAGTCCGCCGAGGACCGCGGCCTGCGCACCATTGACGCGACCTGCCCGCTGGTCACCAAGGTGCACCGCGAAGCCGTCCGGTTCGCCAAGGATGACTTCGATATCCTGCTGATCGGCCACGACGGCCATGAGGAAGTCGAAGGCACCGCTGGCGAGGCTCCCGAGCACATCCAGATCATCAACGGCCCGCACGAGGTCGACAAGGTCACGGTCCGAGACCCGGAAAAGGTCATCTGGCTCTCACAGACCACCCTCAGCGTGGACGAGACCATGGAGACGGTGCGCCTGCTCAAGGAGCGGTTCCCCACCCTGCAAGACCCGCCCAGCGACGATATCTGCTACGCCACCACCAACCGCCAGGTGGCCATCAAGAAGATCTCGCCCCAGGCGGACCTGGTGATCGTGGTCGGCTCCGCCAACTCCTCAAACTCCGTCCGCCTCGTGGAGGTGGCACTGGAATACGGCGCCAAGGCCTCCTACCGCGTCGACTTCGCCAACGAGGTTGACGAGACGTGGTTCGAGGGCGTCGCCACGGTGGGCGTGACGTCGGGGGCCTCTGTCCCGGAAGTCCTCGTCAAGGACGTGCTGCGGCTCCTCGCCGACTACGGCTACGGATCGGTCGAGGAAGTCGTCACGGCCGAGGAGGACCTCCTGTTCTCCCTGCCGAAGGAGCTCCGGGCCACCCTGAAGCAGGCCGGCGACGTCACCCGCGCCCTCGGCGGCCGCGGCACCCGCCCCGAACAGTCCTAGGTACTGAACAGTCCTAGGTACTGAACAGTCCTAGGTACTGAACAGTCCCAGGTACTGGACGGTCCTGGGCCCCGAACAGGCCGAGGTGCTGAGGCTTAAGCGCGCAGTACGCCTAGGCCGCGGACTCTTCTGACTCGTCACGGGGCTGAAGTTCCGGGGCCGCGACTGCCCGCGGCGTGACCTCGACGGCGGGGGGAGTGGCCAGTCCGGCGGCTTCCAGGGCGTTCAGCTTCCTGGCGGTGGGCAGGACCCGGGCCTCAAGGGTCCCGACCATGGAGTTGTACCGCTCCACCGAGGTCTTCAGCGAGGACCCCAGCTTGGTGACGTTCTCGCCGAGCGTGCCCATCCGGTCGTAGAGCTGCCGGGCGAGCTCAAAGAGTTCCCGGGCGCTGTCCGTCAACACGTCCTGCCGCCACGTGAACGCCACCGACTTCAGCACGGCCAGCAAGGTCCCGGGGGAGGCCAGGACCACGTTCTTGGCCAGTGCGTAGTCCAGCAGGGCCGGGTCGGCCGTGAGGGCGGCGGCAAGGATCGACTCCGCCGGCAGGAAGCAGACCACCAGCTCCGGAGAGTTGCCGGGGATGTCCCAGTACTTCTTGCTGCCCAGCGCGTCCACGTGGGCCTTCAGGGCCTTGGCATGGGCGGCCAGGTGCGCCTGCTGGCTGCCGGGCAGCTGCGAGGACTGCTGGCCGGCCTGGGCGGCGCCGAGGTCCTGGGCGGCGAGATACGACGCCAGCGGGACCTTTGCGTCGACCACCAGCTGCTTGTCGCCGGGCAGCTGCACCACGAGGTCGGGCCGGAGGGTGCCGTCCGAGCCGGAGCTGTGGGCCTGCCCGCTGTGGACCTGTTCGTGGAAGTCCACGTGCCGCAGCATGCCTGCCGCCTCGACCACCCGGCGCAGCTGGACCTCGCCCCACTGGCCGCGGGCGCTGTTCGAGCGCAGGGCAGACTCCAGCGCATGCGTGGACCGCAGCAGCTGCTCATCGGACAGGCGGGCCTCCTGCAGCTGCTGGGCCAGCTGGCCGTACTGCTCCAGCCGGTCGCGTTCGAGCAGGGACACCTGCTGCTGCACGGCGGTGAGCTTTTCCGCCACGGGCGCCAGCGCACGGAGCACACTGCCGTCGTGGTTCCGGGACTCGCCGAGCTCGCGGTTTTGGGCTGCGAGCAGGCGCCTCTCGGCGTCGGCGGCGGCGAACTGGGCGCTGACGTCGGACAGCCGGGCTGACACGGCGTCGAAGTCCTGTTCGACGGCCACGTAGCGCCGCCGCAGCAGGACATAGACGACGGCGGCGCCCGTTACGGCGCCCGTGAGCAGCATGAGCAGGGCGAGAATCAGTGAAAAAGCTTCCATGCCTTCACTGTGGCATGCCCCTGTGACAGTTTTGGCTCCGACGCCCGGAACACCCGGGACTCACCCGCTGCAACACCCCGGCGACACCCCGGGAACAACCCACACCGTCCCGCACACCTGACGGCACCCGGCCGCCCCACAGGCGCACGCGCCGGACGCAGCAACGGCCGGCGGCCGGTGCGGGTAGAATATATGCTCGTGGCTCTTACTATTGGCATCGTCGGACTGCCCAACGTCGGCAAATCAACCCTTTTCAACGCACTGACCCGAAACCAGGTCCTCGCGGCGAACTATCCGTTCGCCACGATCGAGCCCAACATCGGCGTCGTGAACCTGCCGGATGCCCGGCTTGAAAAGCTGGCCGGCATCTTCGGCTCCGCGCGCCTGCTGCCCGCCGCGGTGTCCTTCGTGGACATCGCCGGCATCGTCAAGGGCGCTTCCGAGGGCGAGGGCCTCGGCAACCAGTTCCTCGCCAACATCCGCGAGGCCGAGGCCATCGCGCAGGTTGTCCGCGTGTTCGATGACCCGGACGTCATCCACGTCGACGGCAAGGTCGATCCCAGCTCCGACATGGAGACGATCAACACCGAGCTGATCCTGGCCGATCTGCAGACCATCGAAAAGGCCATCCCGCGGATCGAAAAAGAAGTCAAGATCAAGAAGCGGGAGGCCGCCGAGCTGGCAGCCATCCTGGCGGCGCAGGCAGTACTGGAACGCGGCGACACCATCTTCTCGTCCATCAAGAGCGACAAGCTGGAGATGGAGCACCTCAAGGAACTCGGCCTGCTCACGGCCAAGCCCTTCATCTATGTCTTCAACTCCGACGAGGGAATCCTCGGCAGCCCGGAGAAACAGGCGGAACTGCGGGCCCTCGTGGCCCCGGCCGACGCCATCTTCCTGGACGCCAAGCTCGAGTCCGACCTGGTGGAGCTCGACGAGGCAGAAGCCCGCGAGATGCTGGAAATGAACGGCCAGGATGAATCCGGGCTGGACCAGCTGGCCCGCGTCGGCTTCCACACCCTCGGACTGCAGACCTACCTGACGGCCGGCCCCAAGGAAACCCGCGCGTGGACCATCCGCCAGGGCGACACTGCCCCGCAGGCGGCCGGCGTGATCCACTCCGACTTCCAGCGCGGCTTCATCAAGGCCGAGGTCGTCTCCTTCGATGACCTGATCGAGGCCGGTTCCATGGCCGAGGCGAAGGCCCGCGGCAAGGTCCGGATCGAAGGCAAGGAATACATCATGGCCGACGGCGACGTCGTCGAATTCCGTTTCAACGTTTGACGCCCGCCGCCCGGCAGCGCGGTAATTCTGCCAAGTAATTAAGGATTAACTGGAGGAGCCCCGATTCTCGGATCGGGGCTTTTCCTGTATGCGGGCGCTTTTATCTTTTTGTTACGCCGCCGTCAACGTTTTGTGGGAAAGCTCGCCCCGCGGAACCCGCCCAATGTTGCAGCTCCATAACGAACTTTACGGTGAGTCAACTTTGGTGGCTCCGAACGCTCTTTGGGGTTACGCTTCATGCCATGTGAGACGGGCCACACTGCCGCTGGGGGAGTGTGGACGTCTGTCTGGCGCCTTCGGCGCCGGTCTCACCCACACCACAGAAACAAGGAGGCGGAATGCGCTTGGGTCGTATTTCCAAAGCAGTGGGCGTGGCGGCAGCAGCTGCCATCGCCCTCAGCGCCTGCGCGGGCAACAGCGGCGGGACAACCCCGACGACTGCGGCGGCAGCAAGCAAGCAAGGCGGATCGGCAACCGTAGTAGAGGTCAACGCGTTTAATACGTTCAACCCGAATACGGCCGATGGAAACACTGACATCAACTCAAAGGTCAGCTACGCCACGCACTCGGGCTTCTTCTACATCGACAACAAGCTCAACGTTGTCCGCAATGAGAAGTTCGGCAAGATGGAAAAGGTCTCTGACGATCCGCTGACGGTGAAGTACACCATCAACGACGGCGTTAAGTGGTCCGACGGCACTCCCGTCACCGCGGCCGACCTGGTCCTGCAGTGGGCCGCCTTCTCGGGTTACTACAACGACGCCGATGCGGAAGGTAAGACTGGAACGTCCTACTTCTCCTACGCTGGCGACCCCACCGGCATCGCGCTCACCGACTTCCCGGAACTCGGTGACGACGGCCGCAGCATGACGCTGAAGTACTCCAAGCCCTTCGCGGACTGGGAAATCGCCATCGGCGGCCCCGGCATCGACATCCCCGCCCACGTCCTGGCAAAGAAGGCCGGCCTGGCGGACACCAAGGCGTTCATTGACCTGCTGAAGGGCATGCCCCGCGGCGATTCCAAGGCCCCCAAGCCGGCGAACGCCCAGCTCAAGGCTATGGCGGACATGTGGAACACCGGCTTTGACACCAAGACCCTGCCGGCTGATCCGAGCCTGTACCTCTCCAACGGCCCGTTCCTCGTCAAGAGCATTAACCAGGACCAGTCCCTGACCATGGTCAAGAACAAGGACTACAACTGGGGACCGGAAGCCAATCTGGACGAAATCACCGTCCGCTACATCGGTGAGGCACCCGCCCAGGTCCAGGCGCTCAAGAACGGCGAGGCCGACATCATCGCCCCGCAGGCATCCGCGGACACCGTGGAGCAGCTCAAGGCACTCGAAAGCCAGGGCGTGACGGTCGAGGTCGGCAACCAGCTCGCGTACGACCACATCGACCTGAACTACTCGGGCCCGTTTGCCGACAAGAACGTCCGCGAAGCGTTCATGAAGGCCGTCCCGCGTGCGGACATCGTCGACAAGATCGTCAAGAAGCTGGATCCGAAGGCTGCACCCCTTGACTCCCAGCTCTTCGTTCCGGACCAGGCCCCGTACGCCGAGTCGGCCAAGAACAATGGTTCCTCCGCCTACCAGGGTGTGGACATCGAGGGTGCCAAGAAGCTCCTCAACGGCGCCACCCCCGAAGTTCGCATCATGTACAACAAGGACAACCCCAACCGTGTTGACGCTTTCTCCCTGATCAGCGAGTCCGCCACCAAGGCCGGATTCAAGATCGTCGACGGCGGCCTCGGCAAGTCTGACTGGGGCAAGGCCCTCGGTGACGGCAGCTACGATGCCACCATCTTTGGCTGGAGCAACTCGGGTGTCGGCGTGTCCGGCGTCCCGCAGATCTTCAAGTCCGGCAACGACTCCAACTTCAACCAGTTCAGCGACCCTGCAGCCGACAAGCTGATGGACGAACTGATTGTCACCACCGATAAGAGCAAGCAGGACGGCCTCGTTGCGCAGATCGACAAGATGATCTGGGATTCGGCCTACGGCCTGCCGCTGTTCCAGTCGGTTGGCGTGGACGCGTACAGCGACCGCATCACCGGTGTGAAGTACATGCCGAACCAGACCGGCGTTTGGTGGAACTTCTGGGAATGGGCACAGAAGTAGCCCGCGACCCCAAGTAACACTGCTGGAAAGGCGTCGGGACCACAGCTTCTTCGGTCCCGGCGCCTTTCTGGCGATATCCTGGCGATGCCGTGGCCCGCCGCCACATCGGCGGGAACCGGCCAAACTCCGCGACCGGTCCGGGCAATCCCTGGACCCGAATTCCGAGGTTCTATTCCAATGGTGACCTACATCTTCCGGCGGCTCGTCACTGCCGCCCTCATCCTTCTCGGCGCGTCCTACTTCGTGTATCTCCTGACAGCGGCGTCCGGGGATCCCCTCGAGGAATTCCGCGCCAACCCCACGCCGCAGAAGCAGCAGCTCATGGACGCGAGGACCGAGCTCCTGCAGCTGGACACTCCGGCCCCGCTGCGGTACTTCAAATGGTTCGGCGGCGCTGTCCAGTGCCTCGTTCCGTTCGCCAACTCCTGTGACCTCGGGAAGAACATCGCCGGCCAGCCCATCACGGATGCCCTGGGCAACGCGCTAGTCCAGACCCTGACGCTCGTCACCGCGGCAACGGTGCTCGCCATCCTGATCGGGATCACCCTGGGCATCATTACTGCCCTGCGGCAGTACAGCACCCTGGATTACGGCGTGACGTTCATGGCATTCCTGTTCTTCTCGCTGCCGATCTTCTGGGTGGCCGTCCTGCTCAAGGAGTTCGGCGCCATCGGCTTCAACAACTTCTTGCGGAACCCCGAGGTGCCGCTGCCCGTGGCGCTCGGGATCGGCGTCGTCGTCGGCGCAGTGACAGCCGTCGCGTTGGGCGGGCCCATGCGGCGCCGGCTGCTCGCCGGCGCCGTGGTCTTCGGCTTCGTCGCCGCGGTGCTCATTTACTTCTCCGCCACCGAGTGGTTCAAGACCCCGGGCCTGGGCCCGGTGGTCATCGCCATCGCCGGCGTCGGCATCGCCTTCGCCGTGACCCTGCTCTCCGCCGGGCTGAAAAACCGCAAGGCCCTGCAGTCGGCCCTCATCGCCGTCGGCGTAGGCGTCGTGCTGTACTTCCTCCTCCAGCCGCTGCTCAACGAGGCCACCTTCCTGATGATCGTGGTGCTGTCGGTCGCCTTCGTCCTGATTGGCGCCGGGATCGGCTACCTGGTGGGCGGCTACGACCGCGGGCAGTCCATGCGGGCCGCGGGCATCACCTCGTTCCTCGTCGGTGTCCTGATCCTGCTGGACCGGTACATGCAGGCATGGCCCACGTACTTCAACAACAGCCGTGTGCGGGGCCGGCCGATCGCCACCATCGGTGCCAGCACGCCGAACATTGAGGGCGACTTCTGGGTCCTGGGCCTTGACTCCTTTACCCACCTGATCTTGCCCACCCTGGCCCTGATCCTCATTTCCCTGGCCAGTTACACACGCTTCACCCGGGCCTCGATGCTCGAAATCATGAACATGGACTACATCCGCACGGCCCGGGCCAAGGGTCTGAGCGAGCGGACCGTCATCATGCGCCATGCCTTCCGCAACGCCCTGATCCCGATCGCCACGATCGTGGCCTTCGACATTGGGGCATTGATCGGCGGTGCCGTCATCACCGAAACCGTCTTCTCGGTCCGCGGCATGGGCTTCCTCTTCCTGGACGGGATCGCGCACGTCGATCCCAACCCGGTCATGGGCGTCTTCATCTGCGTCGCCATCACGGCCATGGTCTTCAACCTCATCGCGGACCTCGCCTACTCCGCACTGGATCCGCGCGTAAGGGTAAAAGCATGAGCCAGCCAAGTCAGCAGGAAGTAATCATGGCCGAAGACGAAGCCTCGCGGATATCAGCCGCGGCCGGCATTGAGCCGGTCCTTGAGGCCAAGGGCCTCAGCCAGGGCCAGATCGTCCGGAAGCGTTTCCTCGGACACTCCGGCGCCATTATCGGCCTCGTGGTGTTCTCCTTCATCTTCATCCTGGCGTTCACTTCCGTGGGCTACCTGGGCATCCCCGGCTGGTGGAAGTACACGCACGAGGAAGTCTCCCCGCTCGTCAACGGTGGCGCGCCCACCTCCTCGTTGTGGCCGCTGGCCTGGGGCGAGCATCCGTTCGGCCAGGACCGGATCGGCCGGGACGTCTTCGCCATGACCATGCGCGGCGCGCAGCAGTCCATCACCATCATGATCGTGATCGGCCTCATCGCCGGCCTGATCGGCGTCGTGGTCGGCGCCATTTCAGGCTACTTCCGCGGCTGGTCCGAGGCCATCCTGATGCGCCTGACCGACGTCATCATCATCATTCCGGCCCTGCTGCTGGCCGCCGTCATGGCGCAGCTCGCCGGCCGCCGGGACCAGGGCAGCTGGTTCGCCTCCTTCGCCAGCACCAACGGCGTCCTGGCGCTCGGAATCTTCCTGGGCCTGATCAGCTGGGTCGCTCTGGCCCGGCTGATGCGCGGCGAATTCCTGTCCCTGCGCGAACGCGAGTTCGTGGATGCGGCCCGGATTTCCGGCGCCAGCAACGCCAGGATCATCTTCAAGCACATCCTGCCCAATGCCGTCGGCGTGCTGATCGTGAACGTGACACTGACCATGTCCGCCGCGATCCTCACCGAAACGGCGCTGAGCTACCTCGGCGTCGGCGTCAAGGCGCCGGACACGTCCCTGGGCCTGCTCATCTCGCAGAACCAGCAGGCCTTCGCCACGCGGCCCTGGCTGTTTTGGTTCCCGGGCATGTTCATCGTGCTGATCTGCCTCAGCATCAACTTCATCGGTGACGGCCTCCGGGACGCGTTTGACCCGCGGCAGAAGAAGTTCAACGCCAAGAAGGCGAAGGATCACGGGGATCCGGCCGTGCAGGCGGGCGCTGGCACCGGCCTCGACGCTTCCGCGCCCAAGGATCCCCGCGTCGACGGGCCTGCTGACGGAACACGGGGCCAGTAGGTGCCGGCCCCCTGCAGGACCGATCTAGCCGGCGGTAATCGCCAGGTAGCTCGCCGCCAGGAGCAGTACGACGGCGCCAATCGCCACCCAGCGGACGGTCACGGTTGCGGCCGTGCTGGCGGCGTCGCCGGCGAGCTGCCCGCCTTCCACCAGGTCATGCCACCGGGCCCGCACCAGCATGGCGGCCTGGCCGGAGTCCGTGGTCTTCAGATCTCCCGGACGGACCGACTTGCCGGGACCGTAGGTGGTTGCCGGCAGGCCGTGGAGGTCCTCCGGGCGGGCGTGGCGCCCGCCCCAGATGCCGGGGGCGGGCGCGGCCCAGGACGTGTAGCTCTTCTCGGCGGTGACCAGCGTCAGTGCAAAGCGGGTATCGACGTGCACCAGCGCGGCCCACGGCACCTCAATCGAGCGGAACGGGTTTTCCAGGGTGACGCCGGCGTCGTGGACTACAACGGACGGCATCCAGAACAGTTGCCAGCCCATGAAAGCGATGAAGGCCAGCGGGGCGACGCCGCCCAGCGCCCCCGGACCGGCCATGACGACCGTGACCACGACACCGAACGCGGCCACCGCCCAGGACAGCAACGCGAACCATTTGTTGGTTCGTGCTTTGAAGACTTCAACATTTCCGGCGTGCGGCGTAGAGCTCATGCCCCCAATAATTCAGTATTCCGAGCCGCAGCACTAATCCCCGGTGCACCGGCGGCCCGACGGAAGGATAGCCCATCATGACTGACTTCATCACCCTCGATCCGCCGGCCTCACCCGTGCCTGGCAAAGGTGAAACCGTCCTGGAGGTCCGGGACCTCAGCGTGGATTTCGGTGTGGACAAGAAATGGGTCCCGGCCGCGATCGGCCTGAACTACGAGGTCCGGGCCGGCGAAGTGCTCGCCATCGTGGGGGAGTCCGGGTCCGGAAAGAGCTCCAGTTCGATGGCTCTGCTTGGCCTGCTGCCGAGTAACAGCCGTGTGACAGGAAGTGTCAAGCTCGCCGGCCGTGAGCTGCTGGGAACCAACGAGAACAATATTCGCGCCGTGCGCGGCAAGGACGTCGCGGTGATCTTCCAGGAGCCGATGACGGCCCTGAACCCGGTCTACACCGTGGGGTCGCAGATTGTGGAAACTGTGCGTCTGCACAATGAAGTTTCCCCGGAAGAAGCGAGGCTCCGGGCCCTGCGGATGCTGGAACTTGTCGAACTGCCCGATCCGGAGAAGGCCTTCCGGTCGTACCCGCACCAGCTGTCCGGCGGCCAGCGCCAGCGCGCCATGATCGCGCAGTCGCTCTCCTGCGACCCGAAGCTGCTCATCGCCGATGAGCCGACCACGGCCCTCGATGTGACTGTCCAGGCCGAAATCCTTGACCTCATGCGCAACCTGCGGAACAAACTGGATAGTGCCATTGTGCTCATCACCCACGACATGGGAGTGGTGGCCGACCTCGCCGACCGGATCGCGGTCATGCGCAGGGGCGTCATCGTGGAGACAGGTACGGCAGCCCAGATCTTCCACAACCCGCAGCACGAGTACACCCGGGCGCTGCTGGCTGCGGTCCCTCACCTGGGACAGGGCAGCGCGGATTCCGCGGCGGACGTGGACGTCACCGCCGCCCTCGCCGCCGCGACCCACGTCGAGATCCTGTCCATTCCGGAAGACGAGCTGATCCGGCGCGAGCGCGAAAACGCCGCCGCCCTGGCCGCGGCCGAGGCGGCCAAACCGAAGGGGGAGCCGGTCCTGGAGCTTACCGATGTCGCCATCGAGTACCCGAAACAGGGCCGGGTGCCGGCCTTCCGTGCCGTGGAAGGGGCCAACCTGGTCATCTATCCCGGACAGGTGGTCGGCCTCGTCGGCGAGTCGGGTTCGGGCAAGACCACCATCGGCCGGGCCGCCGTCGGGCTGCTGCCGGTGGCGGCAGGCACCATGCGCGTCGTCGGGCAGGACATTTCCGCTGCCAAGAGGAACGGCCGGCAGCTCCACGAGATGCGCCGGCATGTCGGCATGGTGTTCCAGGATCCGTCGTCGTCCCTTAACCCCCGGCTGCCCATCGGGGAAAGCATCGGGGAGCCGATGTTCCTGGCAAAGGCCGCGAAGGGCGCCGAACTGCAGCAACGGATCGAGGCGCTCCTTGACCAGGTCGAGCTGCCGCGGAACTACCGCAACCGCTACCCGCACGAGCTCTCCGGCGGGCAGAAACAGCGCGTGGGGATCGCCCGTGCCCTTTCGCTCAAGCCGAAGCTCATGGTCGCCGACGAGCCCACCTCCGCCCTCGATGTCTCCGTCCAGGCCAAGGTGCTCGATCTGTTCCAGAACCTGCAAAAGGAACTGGGCTTCGCCTGCCTGTTCGTCACCCACGACCTCGCGGTGGTCGACGTGCTCGCGGACCGGATCTGTGTCATGCAGCGCGGCAGGATCGTAGAGCAGGGGACCCGGGACCAGATCCTCCGCAACCCCCAGGAACCCTACACCCAGCGGCTTCTGGCGGCGGTTCCGCTGCCTGATCCGGACAAGCAGCGCGAGCGCCGCGAACTGCGCGCGCAACTGCTGTCCGGTGCGAGCTGAGGCCTATCCGCAGGGCAGGAAAATGGGGGGAAACCCGGCGGATTCCAGTTAACCGCGGGTAACCCAGGTCACACGGCGGGCGAATACTACCAGTCGGTAGCGTGTGACTTGAAATACACTCCGCTTGACGTTAATCGTCATGAGATTGTCGGATCACGGTTTGGCAACAGGGTTCCAACATTTGGACGGTTTAGGGCTAGGCTACTTCCATATGTAGGCCACGTCACAGGGGATACCCCTGTGCCTGCTTACGGGGAAGCATAAGTTTTTCCCTCACGAACTCCCACAACTCATAGGAGGCGGAATGCGTTTTTCGCGCACTTCCAAAGCACTGGGCATGGTGGCTATCGCCGCCCTCGCCCTGACCGGATGCGGTGCCAGCGGCTCCGCGACCGGTAGCGGCAGTACCGGCGGCGACACCAGCAAAGTGATCCTCGCCGACGGCTCCGAACCCCAGCGTCCCCTCATGCCCGCCGACACCAACGAAGTCGGCGGCGGCAAGGTCATCGACATGATCTTCGCGGGCCTGGTCAGCTACGACCCCAGCGGCAAGCCGGTCAACGAACTCGCCGAGTCCATCGAAGGCAAGGACGGCCAGCACTTCACCATCAAGGTCAAGAAGGACCAGAAGTTCACGAACGGCGAAGCCATCACGGCCAAGTCCTTCGTCGATTCCTGGAACTTCGGTGCCGCAGCCAAGAACGCCCAGCTCAGCGGTGGCTTCTTCGAAAGCATCAAGGGCTACGACGAAGCCAGCGCAGAAGGCTCCACGGTTGAGACCATGTCCGGCCTGAAGGTCGTTGACGACCAGACGTTCACCGTGGAACTCAAGCAGCCGGAATCTGACTGGCCGCTTCGCCTGGGCTACACCGCGTTTGTTCCGGTTCCCTCCGGTGCCCTGAAGGATCCGAAGGGCTTCGGCGAGAAGCCGGTCGGCAACGGCCCGTACAAGCTCGCGGACGGCGGCTGGCAGCACAACGTGCAGATCCAGCTCGTTCCGAACCCGGACTACAGCGGCCCGCGCAAGGCCAAGAACGCCGGCGTGACGTTCAAGATCTACCAGAACGACGACTCCGCTTACCAGGACCTGATGTCCAACAACCTGGACATCCTGCAGACGATCCCGACCAGCGCGCTGAAGAACTTCAAGTCTGACCTCGGCGACCGCACCATCAACAAGCCGTACGCCGGCAACCAGACCATCGCCATCCCGGAATACCTGCCGGAATGGAGCGGCGAGGCCGGCAAGCTCCGCCGCCAGGCGATCTCCATGGCGATCAACCGCGAAGAGATCACCAAGGTGATCTTCAACGGCGCACGCCAGCCTGCCAAGGACTTCACGGCCCCCGTGCTTGACGGCTACAGCGACTCGATCGCCGGAGCTGAGAACCTGACTTTCAACGCCGACAAGGCCAAGGAAGCTTGGGCCAAGGCCGACGCGATCCAGAAGTGGGACGCGAACAAGACCTTCACCATTGCCTACAACGCCGACAAGGGCGGACACAAGGCCTGGGTTGAGGCTGTAGTCAACCAGCTCAAGAACACGCTCGGCATCAAGGTTGAAGGCAAGCCGTACGCCACCTTCAAGGAAGCCCGCAACGACGCCACCGCCAAGACCCTCACTGGCTCCATCCGTGCCGGCTGGCAGGCAGACTACCCGTCGCTGTACAACTTCCTCGGCCCGATCTACAAGACCGGTGCCGGCTCCAACGACGCCAGCTACGCCAACCCGACGTTCGACAAGGCCATCTCTGACGGCCTGAACGCCGCGTCGGTCAGCGACGGCAACAAGGCCATGAACAAGGCCCAGGAGATCCTCCTGACGGACCTGCCGGCCATCCCCCTGTGGTACCAGGTTGCCCAGGGCGGCTGGAGCGACAAGGTCACCAACGTCGACTACGGCTGGGACGGCGTCCCGCTGTACTACAACGTAACCGGTAAGTAACAACAAAACGACGGCGGGGGCCGCCCATACTGGGGCCTCCGCCGTCGTCGTGCTTCCCCTCCATTTATTCTCTTGATGCCCGGCTCTTTCGGGCGAACTTTTCGCAGCCCTGCCGCCGTGAGTGAACCGGCGCCGGCCTGCATCCATAGTGAAAAGGTTCTTTGATGAACAACTCCGCCGCATCCCTGGACAGGATGCCTGCCAACGAGGGTGTGACTCGCTGATGTCGACATACATCCTCAAGCGTTTCCTACAACTGATTCCCGTCTTCCTGGGCGCAACACTGCTGGTCTATTTCCTGGTCTTCAGCCTGCCCGGTGACCCCATCGTGGCCCTGTTCGGCGACAAGCCGGTGAACGAGGCGGTGGCAGCCAAGCTGCGCATGCAGTACCACCTGGACCAGCCGTTCTGGATGCAATACCTGCTCTACCTCAAGAGCATCTTCACGTTTGACCTGGGCCAGGACTTCTCCGGACGCCCCATCGCCGCCGTGCTCGGCGAGGTCTTCCCCGTCACGGCGCGGCTGGCCATCATGGCACTGATCTTCGAGGCCTTTTTCGGCATCGTTTTCGGCCTCATCGCCGGCCTGCGCAAGGGCAAGCTCTTCGACGCCACCGTCCTGGTCGCGTCCCTGGTCGTGATCGGCATCCCGATCTTCGTCCTCGGCTTCCTGCTGCAGTTCACCATCGGAGTCCAGCTCGGCTGGGCCAAGCCGACCGTCAGCTCCGCGGCGACCATCCCGGACCTCATCCTGCCGGCGATCGTGCTGGGACTGGGATCGTTCGCCTATGTCCTGCGCCTGACCCGCACGTCAGTCATCGAAAACATGAACGCCGACTATGTGCGCACTGCCACCGCCAAGGGCCTCTCCCGGTTCCAGGTGGTCCGCGTCCACATCCTGCGCAACTCCCTGATTCCCGTCATTACGTTCCTGGGTGCCGACCTCGGTGCCTTGATGGGCGGGGCAATCGTCACGGAAGGCATCTTCAACGTCCCGGGCGTAGGCAACCGGCTCTACCGGGCCGTGCTGTCCGGGGAAGGGCCCACGGTGGTCTCGATCGTCACCGTCCTGGTGCTGATCTACTGCCTCTCCAACCTGCTCGTTGACCTGCTTTACGGCTGGCTTGACCCGAGGATCCGTTATGACTCCTGATAACACCACCACCGCACGGCACTCCGATTCCCGCCGCCCGGTCCGCCGGACCGAGCACTTCGTGGCCGATGTCTCCGAGACCCCGCTCCAGGTAACGGACCGGGTCAAGGACGAAGCCGCACCGCTGAGCCTGTGGGGCGAGGCGTGGAAGAACCTGCGCAAGCAGCCGCTCTTCCTGATCTCCGCGTTCCTGATCCTGGTGGTCGTCGCGGTCTCCGTCTTCCCGGGATTCTTCTCGCAGATCGACCCGACCTCGGAGGCCTGCCAGCTGGCCAACTCCGACGCGGGCCCCGCCGCGGGCCACCCGCTGGGCTTCACCCAGCAGGGCTGCGACGTCTACGCCCGCGTCATCTTCGGTACGCGGTCCTCGGTGACGGTGGGCCTCTTCACCACCATCGGAGTGCTGCTGATCGGCGGCATCCTCGGGGCCGTGGCCGGCTATTACGGCGGCTGGATCGACTCTGTCCTGGCCCGCATCAATGACATCTTCTTCGCCCTGCCCCTGATCCTGGGCGCGATCGTGCTCATGCAGCTGCCGATGTTCCGGACGAACCGGACGGTTTGGACGCTGGTGCTCATCCTGGTTGCCTTCGGCTGGCCGCAGATTGCCCGCATCACCCGCGGCGCCGTCATCGAGGTCCGCAACGCCGACTTCGTCACGGCCGCCCGCTCGCTGGGCGTCTCGAAGTTCGGCGCCCTCATGCGCCACGTGATGCCGAACTCGCTGGCCCCGATCATCGTCGTGGCCACTATCTCCCTGGGCACGTTCATCGTGGCCGAATCCACGCTGTCCTTCCTGGGCATCGGGCTGCCGCCCAGCGTCATGTCCTGGGGCAACGACATCCAGGCGGCGCAGGCCTCGCTCAGGTCCAACCCGATGCCGCTGCTCTACCCGGCCATCGCGCTGTCCATCACCGTCCTGAGCTTCATCATGCTGGGCGACGCCCTGCGTGATGCGCTCGATCCCAAAGCCCGCAAGCGATGAAAGGGGACACCATGAGCGCCTCTGTTGACTTCCAGGAAGCTGGGTACGCCACTGAGCGCCCGCTGCTTGAAATCAAGGACCTGGCCATCGGGTTCACCACCAGCAACGGCGAGGTCAACGCCGTCCGCAACGCCCGCCTCACCGTCATGCCGGGCGAAACCGTCGCGATCGTGGGCGAGTCGGGTTCCGGCAAGTCCACCACCGCGCTGGCTGCCATCGGCCTGCTCCCGGGCAACGGGCGCGTCACGACAGGCCAGATCCTGTTCGACGGCGAGGACATCTCCAACGCCAGCGAAAAGCGGATGATCGAACTCCGCGGCAACAGCATCGGCATGGTCCCGCAGGACCCGATGTCCAACCTCAACCCGGTGTGGAAGATCGGTGACCAGGTCCGCGAGACGCTGAAGGCCAACGGACTGCCGAGCGGCCCCGACGACGTCGCCAAGGTCCTGTCCCAGGCCGGGCTGCCCGACGCCGGAAGCCGCGCAAAGCAGTACCCCCACGAGTTCTCCGGCGGCATGCGCCAGCGCGCGCTGATCGCGATCGGGCTCGCCTGCCAGCCGCGCCTGCTCATCGCGGACGAGCCGACGTCGGCGCTCGATGTGACCGTGCAGCGCCAGATCCTTGATCACCTGGACAAGATGACCACGGAACTGGGCACCGCGGTGCTGCTCATCACGCACGACCTCGGCCTCGCCGCCGAGCGTGCCGACCAGGTGGTGGTCATGTACCGCGGCCAGGTTGTCGAATCCGGGCCCTCGCTGGAGCTGCTGCAGAACCCGCAGCACCCATACACCCAGCGGCTGGTCGCCTCGGCACCGTCGCTGGCGTCCCGGCGCATCCAGGCCGCCAAGGAACTCGGCGTGGAAACCGACGACATGCTCGCCCCGGGCGAGACCGGCGTGGTTGAGCCGGCCAAGTCCGACGACGTCCTGCAGATCCAGAACCTCAGGAAGGTCTTCAAGCTGCGTTCGGGCCTGGGCAAGTCCACGGACTTCACCGCCGTCGACGACATCTCCTTCAACGTCAAGCGGGGAACCACGACGGCGATCGTGGGGGAGTCGGGATCCGGCAAGTCCACAGTGGCGCAGATGGTCCTGAACCTCCTGACGCCGACCTCCGGCAAGATCATCTTCGACGGCGTGGACACCTCCACGCTGAACAGCAAAGAGCTCTTCGCCTTCAGGCGCCGGGTGCAGCCGATCTTCCAGGACCCGTACGGTTCGCTGGACCCGATGTACAACATCTTCCGGACCATTGAGGAACCGCTGCGGACCCACAGGATCGGGGACAAGGCCAGCCGTGAGAAGAAGGTCCGGGAACTGCTGGACCAGGTGGCACTGCCGCAGTCCACCATGCAGCGGTACCCCAACGAACTCTCCGGCGGTCAGCGCCAGCGGGTCGCGATCGCCCGCGCCCTGGCCCTGGACCCCGAAGTGATCATCTGCGACGAGGCTGTCTCGGCACTGGATGTCCTGGTGCAGGCGCAGGTGCTGAACCTGCTCGCCGAACTGCAGTCCCGGCTCGGCCTGACCTACCTGTTCATCACCCACGACCTCGCGGTGGTCCGGCAGATCGCCGACCGCGTGTGTGTCATGGAGAAGGGCAAGCTCGTGGAAACGGGCTCAACGGACGACGTCTTCGAGTCGCCCCAGCAGGACTACACCCGGGCGCTGCTCAACGCCATCCCCGGCGCCGGCCTCATGCTGCCGCCGGAAATGGACGTGGCCAGAGCGGCTGCCTTCCGTAGGGCTTGAACGAGTCCGCCGCCAGCAGCAGTTGGCAGCAGAGGAGCCGGTGTCCTCCCCTTTGGGGGCGGACACCGGCTCCTTTGCTGTGCTGTGGTCCGTCCGGAACTGGAGCCGGTCCTGCGCAGTGGCCGGTCCTGCCTAGTGGCCCGTCCTGCGCTAGTGGGACAACCCGGCGCCAGCGGCCCGTCCTGCGTAGTGGGACAAGCCGGCGAGCATGCCCGGGTCAGCGTAGTCAAACCCCATGGACTGCAGCCGCTGGCCGAAAACGGCGCCCAGGGCCGCGTGGCCCTGCCGGTTCAGGTGGACACGGTCCGCCATCGAGCCTGTCAGGTTGTACCGGGTGAGCCAGTCGCCCGCGCTGACGAACGGCAGCCCGTGACGGTCCGCCACCCGCCCCAGAAGCGCGTCCACCTCGCTCCGGCGTCCTCCGCCGTAGTGGGCGCCGCGCCCGAGTGTGCCCACCATGAGTATCCGGGCCGCGGGGTAACGCTGCTGGATGCTCGCGATCAGCCGTTCCGCGTTGGCGACGATCTGCGCGTCGGAGGCGCCCCGTGCGGCATCGTTCCCGCCGCCTTCGATCACCACGAGGGGAGGAGCGCCGTAGGGGAGCTTCCAGTCGCCGCGCTGAAGCGCGTCAATGTAGTTGCCGGTCTTGCCGTTGGACGCCACGAAACCGGTGCCGCCCCGGCCACAGAAGAAGACCTTGTACCCAGCCGCGGCCAGACCCTGCCTGGGCCAGCCATAGGCCGGTTCCGACTGTGAGTCGCCAATCAGCACAGCGATGTTGCTGGTGTCCTTGACGATGATCTCGTTGCGGCCGTTGTCAGGATTGCGGTAGGTCGAGCCGCTCGGCAGGGTGGCGGGGTCGATGGTGGACCCGATGCGTGTCTTCGCCACGGATCCGGCCGCGACCGGCACTCCCGCGCCGATGGCCGCTCCGGACCCGCCGCCGGTCAGTGGCGCGCCCAAAGATCCCGCGTCGGAAGAGCCGACTTCGGAAGAGCCCGAGTCGGGCGCAGGTGAATACGAGGCCTGCCCGCAGCCGCCAAGAACCACGCCGGTGGCGATCATCATTGCGACGAAGCGGGACAGGGCCGAGGCGTTTCGCATGAATGTCTCCGGGCTTGCTTGCTGCTATCAGAGCAATGATGGTGCATGGGCCCCGGAAAATCCAGTGACTTTACTCACACGTAACAGACCACTTCCGTGCGCCCGTCACGCTCTGGCGACGGCCGGGCCGCCGGTCGCCGATCCGCATTTTAGGCCAATAAATGACCTAGCGTTTAGAATGGTAGTAGGTGCCCTGTGCCAAAGGGACTTATCTGTCGTGCGTTCCGGTTGGAAATGTCGCGATACCACAGCTGACTTCACCACTGAATCGAGCAATAACGCATGTCTGAAACCACCACCAACACCGCGGTAGCCACTGCATCGCGCAGTGACCTGCGCAACGTCGCGATCGTGGCCCACGTTGACCACGGCAAGACCACGCTGGTCGACGCCATGCTCAAGCAGACCAACTCCTTTGCCGAGCACAACCACCTCGAAGACCGCGTCATGGACTCCGGTGACCTGGAACGCGAAAAGGGCATCACCATCCTGGCCAAGAACACCACGGTGGCCTACAACGGACCGTCCTCCAACGGCGAAACCATCACCATCAACGTCATCGACACCCCCGGCCACGCCGACTTCGGTGGCGAGGTCGAGCGCGGCCTGTCCATGGTCGACGGCGTCGTCCTCCTCGTCGATGCCTCTGAGGGCCCGCTGCCCCAGACCCGGTTCGTGCTGCGCAAGGCCCTCGCCGCGCACCTGCCCGTGATCCTCCTGGTCAACAAGACCGACCGCCCCGACGCGCGGATCGAAGAAGTTGTCCACGAGTCCATGGACCTGCTCCTGGGCCTGGCCTCGGACCTCGCCGACGAAGTTCCGGACCTCGACCTGGACAAGATCCTGAACGTTCCGGTTGTTTACGCCGCCGCCAAGGTCGGCCGCGCCTCCCTCGAGCAGCCCGCCGACGGCAGCGCCCCCGAAAACGAGGACCTCGAGCCGCTCTTCCAGGCCATCATCGAGCACATCCCGGCCCCGACCTACAACCCGAACGGTGTCCTGCAGGCGCACGTCACCAACCTGGACGCCTCCCCGTTCCTGGGCCGCCTGGCGCTGCTGCGCATCTACAACGGCACCCTGCGCAAGGGCCAGACCGTCGCTTGGGCACGTGCCAACGGTGAGCTGAAGAACGTCAAGATCACCGAACTGCTGGCCACCAAGGCACTGGACCGTGTTCCCGCGGAATCCGCCGGCCCCGGAGAAATCGTTGCTGTTGCCGGCATCGAGGAAATCACCATCGGCGAGACCCTGACCGACGCCGAGAACCCGCAGCCGCTGCCGCTGATCACGGTTGACGACCCGGCCATCTCCATGACCATCGGTATCAACACCTCGCCGCTGGCCGGCAAGGTCAAGGGCGCCAAGGTCACGGCCCGCCAGGTCAAGGACCGCCTCGACAAGGAACTGATCGGTAACGTCTCCATCAAGGTTCTCCCCACCGAGCGTCCCGACGCCTGGGAAGTCCAGGGCCGTGGCGAGCTTGCACTGGCCATCCTGGTCGAGCAGATGCGCCGCGAAGGCTTTGAACTGACCGTCGGCAAGCCGCAGGTGGTCACCAAGACCATCGACGGCAAGGTCCACGAGCCGATGGAACACATGACCATCGACGTGCCCGAAGAGTACCTCGGCGCCGTCACCCAGCTGATGGCCGCCCGCAAGGGCCGCATGACCAACATGGCCAACCACGGCACCGGCTGGTGCCGCATGGAGTTCATCGTTCCGGCCCGTGGCCTGATCGGGTTCCGCACCAAGTTCCTCACGGACACCCGCGGCGCCGGCATCGCCGCCTCCATCTCCGAAGGCTACGAGCCGTGGGCCGGCCCCATCGAGTACCGCACCAACGGTTCGATGATCGCCGACCGCGCCGGTGTTGTGACCCCGTTCGCCATGATCAACCTGCAGGAACGTGGCTCCTTCTTCGTCAAGCCCACCTCCGAGGTGTACGAGGGCATGATCGTCGGCGAGAACTCCCGCGCCGACGACATGGACGTGAACATCACGAAGGAAAAGAAGCTCACCAACATGCGTGCAGCCTCCTCGGACACCTTCGAGAACCTGACGCCGCCGCGCGACCTGACCCTCGAAGAGTCCCTCGAATTCGCCCGCGAAGACGAGTGCGTTGAGGTTACCCCGGATTCAATCCGCATCCGCAAGGTCATCCTGGACACCAACGAGCGTGCCAAGGCCAACCGCGCCCGCGCCAAGGTCTGATCCCGGTCTCCGGGCTTCCGCCACAACGTGACTAAGAGAGCTGCCGGTACGGCAGGCGGCATTGCCGCCGCCGTGCCGGCAGCTCTTTTTGTTGCCCTGGCCGGCACCGCCCTGCACCGCCACGACCTGGTCCTGGGCGGCGTGGAGCTCCCGTGGGGCGCCGTCGCGGCCCTCGTGCTGCTGGGCTCGGTCCAGTTGTGGCTGGGGGCGGCGTTCTGTTCGGTCGTCCCGACGGCGGCCTGCGGAGTTCTCTGCTACGCGCTGACCGGCTGGTGGTCCACCTTGGAAGCGGGCAAGCGCCTGGTCATCGGCGACGCCGCAGGCAATATCTGGGTCTTCGGCATCGCAGGCATCACCGTGGCCATGCTCGCCTGGTGCCGGCGCTACAGGAGGCCGACCGGCCAGGACCGGTGATGACTGGCCAGGACGGGTGATGACTGGCCAGAACGGGTGATGACTGGCTAGGACGGGGCCCCATTGCCCCTGCTCCCCACGCGGGACATGCCCATTTTTCGTTGGCTCGAGTGGGCACAATGGCATCATGTCCGGCGCAGAGCTCGTCCCCGGGACATGTCCAGTCCTTATGATTGGGCCAGTCCAGCTCACCCATCCCGTCCGGGGACATGCCCATTTTTCGTTCGCCCGAGTGGGCACAATGGCATCATGTCCGGCCTTGGACTGCCGCGAGGGACATGTCCAGCCGCTGGCGGCGGCCGAGTCTTTCGCGATCCTGACCGGTCGGTGCAGTTTTCCACATAGCGCGGGATGTGACTATCCGGGCGCAGAGTGCGGCCCCCACCATGGGTGAATGGCCAACATCATCGAGGTCCTCTCGAATTACGACGGCGTCGCCCGCGCCAAATACATCACGGCCGCGGGGGTCTCCGACTTTCAGCTCAAGTCCGCGATGGCCTCGGGAACCGTGTCCCGGGTGGCCCGCGGCGTCTACGCGTTGCCCGGTGCGGACGCGCAGCTGATTTCCATTCGCTCGCTTCCAGCGGAGCCCGCGTGCGTCACCGCGGCCCACTTCAGCGGGCTGTGGGTTCTCAACGCCCCGGCCCGGCCGCATGTAGCCCTCACCCACAGCAGGAGCTACCAGGGCTTCGTCTGCCACCGCGCTTCCGTGCCACCCACTCTCCTAGACACGGTCATCCAATGCTTGCGTTGCTTACCCGAACCTGACGGGCTGATCATCGCCGAATCCGCCGTCGTGCTGAAGGGGCTCCCGCTAGGTTCGCTGCGTCAGCGGCTCGATGGCCGGAACGACTCCCGGGAGCGCCGGATCGTGTCGGCGATTGTCCCGCAGTCGCAGTCGCTCATTGAGTGCCTGGCCAGATTCCTGCTGCGGCGGGCCGGCTTCCATGTTGAATCGCAGGTCAACGTTCCGGGGATGGGACACCTGGACCTGATGGTCGATGGCCGCCTCGGCATCGAGACTGACGGGGCCGGATTCCACATGGACAAGGCGAGCTTCGAGGAAGACCGGCGGCGGTGGAACGTCACCACGCGCAGGGGAATCCCGACACTTGTTGTGACGTACCCGCTGCTGAGGGACCATCCCGAGGATTTCATCACCATGGTCCAGGAAGCCCTGAACAGGCTGGCTGCCGCCGCCTAGAGTCAGACTCCACCCCGAGCTTCGTGGGCCTTGCGATGCGCCTCGGCACTCCATCGTGATCCTGCACCGCGCCGAGCCTCCTCTGTGGAATTGTCCGTGCTGTGTCGATTCGCCACTGGATATGTCCGTTATTCCGTTAGTCCGCCACCGGACATGTCGCTTGTTCCGTTAGTCCGCCACCGGACATGTCGCTTGTTCCGTTAGTCCGCCACCGGACATGTCCCTTGCTCCGTCGATTCACCAATGGACATGTCCCACGCTGGCTGGCGGCGATGAGCATGGCGCCGAAATGTCCATCTCCAGCAGCGAGGGGAGGGCATGTCCATTGGTGGCCGGGGGTGGGGCTGGGCATGTGCGTGGTTGGCCGGCAGGGGAGGGCATGTCCATTGGTGGTCGGGGGTGGGGCTGGGCATGTGCGTGGTTGGCCGGCAGGGGAGGGCATGTCCATTGGTGGCCGGGGGCGGGGCTGGGCCTGTGCGTGGTTGGCCGGCAGGGGAGGGCATGTCCAACGGTCGGGTGGTGCGGAGGGCATGTCCACTTGGCGCGACCACCGACGCGACCACCCCGGAAGCTCGGGTCAGGGCGCCTGCACCCGCGGGGCGCGGCGCGGGGGGGGCGGCGGGACTTCCTTGGCTGCCACTACAAGGGGCAGTGCGATGACGACGTCGGAGCGGCGGGTGCGGACGGTGCACACGCCGTCGGCGCGGTTCACGAGCTCGCCGAGGGCATCCGTCAGGCCGCCATCGATCCTGTACCGGACCACAACGCGGGTCCCGAGCGGGGCGGCGGCGAGGAACTGCTGGGGCAAGGGCAAAGGCGAGCTCATCAGATCATAGTAAGACGCGGAGCCTGTGTGACGTCCGGCTAGGTTCGCGGGAACAGGCTGGGAGATAATAGGCTCAGAAGTCAGCAGCCCGGCTCAGGGCCTGGAAATCATCCGGCCGGTCGCCGGAACCAACGTGGAGAGGCCAGGGACGTGACGTACGTAATCGCGCAGCCGTGTGTAGATGTCAAAGACAAGGCATGCATTGAGGAGTGCCCCGTCGATTGCATTTACGAGGGTGAGCGTTCCCTGTACATCCACCCCGACGAGTGCGTGGACTGCGGTGCCTGTGAGCCGGTCTGCCCCGTGGAGGCGATCTACTACGAGGATGACACCCCCGAAGAATGGGCCGACTACTACAAGGCCAACGTCGAGTTCTTCGACGAACTCGGGTCCCCGGGCGGCGCCGCGAAGGTCGGGAACACCCACACCGACCACCCCATGATCGCCGCCCTGCCGCCGCAGAACCAAGACAACTAGGACGGCGCTACGGTGACATCCGCGGTGCGCACCTTCGGCCTGAGCCTGCCCGACTACCCGTGGGAGGCCATGGCGCCGTATCTCGCAACGGCAGTCCGGCACGCGGAGGGAGCCGTCAACCTTTCCATCGGAACCCCGGTGGACCCCACGCCGGACCTGATCCAGGAGGCGCTGCGCGCCGCCGCGGACGCCCCCGGCTATCCCACAGTCCACGGGACGCCGGCCCTGCGGGAGGCCATCGCCGGCTGGTTTGCGCGCCGGCGCGGCGTCCCCGGGCTCGATCCGCAGCATGTGATGCCGACGGTCGGTTCCAAGGAACTCGTCGCGTGGCTGCCTTTCCTGCTCGGTCTGAAGCCGGGCGACGTCGTCGTCCGCCCCACGGTTGCGTACCCCACCTATGACATCGGGGCCACTTTCGCCGGTGCGGAGCAGGTCGCCGCCGACAACCTCGACGAGCTCGACGCCGGCACCCGGGCCCGTGTGCGCCTGGTCTGGGTCAATTCACCGGCCAACCCCACCGGCAGCGTGCGGGACATTGCGTCGCTGCGGCTGATCGTCCGCCAGGCCCGCGAACTCGGCGCCGTCGTCGCGTCCGACGAATGCTACGCCGAACTCGGCTGGGGGGAGTGGGACGTCCAGCGCGGCGGCGCCCCGGTCCCCAGCATCCTGGATCCCCGGGTCGCGGAGGGCTCCCACGATGGCCTGCTCGCCGTCTATTCGCTGAGCAAACAGTCCAACGTGGCCGGCTACCGGGCGGCATTCGTCGCCGGCGACCCGGTGATCATGGCGAACCTGGTCAACAGCCGCAAACACGCCGGAATGATCGTTCCCTATCCGGTCCAGGAAGCGATGCGCGTGGCCCTCGGCGACGACGCCCACGTCCAGGCCCAGAAAGACCTATACCGGGGCCGGCGGGAACGGATCGTGCCCGCGCTGGAGGATTTTGGCCTGACAATCCATGAATCGAGGGCTGGCCTTTATCTGTGGGCCACCGCAGGCGAGGCGACGTGGGACACCGTGGGCCGGCTCGCGGACCGCGGTATCGTCGTCGGCCCCGGGGTCTTCTACGGCGACGCCGGCAACGGGTTCATCCGGGTGGCGCTGACCGCCAGCGACGAAAGGATCGACGCCGCCGTGTCGCGGCTGGCCCCGGAAGCGTAACAATGCTGTGACGCGTACCACATGTGGCGCGTTTTTGGCGCTTTGCAGACCCCCCGGATTAGTGCCACCCGCGAAGTGAAGGTACTTTTTAACTGACGATCAATGGTGGCTTTCCACAAGAAGGCAGCGCAGCCTTTGGAAATCCTGTCCGCACAGGATCCGCGGGCAGCTTCACCAGATGTTGGACCAGCTTTCGACAGAGGCCCCGATGCCTCATGAGGAGACTCCATGACTGAAACCACCAGCGCAACCCTGCGCCATGCCGGCGGCGAACTCGAACTCCCGCGCATCAAGGTTGTAGAAGGGAACGAAGGCTACGACGTTTCCAAGCTGCTGAAGCAGACCGGCGCCGTCGCCTTCGACCCCGGTTTCATGAACACCGCGGCCACCACCTCGGCCATCACCTACATCGACGGTGACGCCGGCATCCTGCGCTACCGCGGCTACCCGATCGAACAGCTGGCCCAGCACTCGAGCTTCCTGGAAGTCTCCTACCTGCTGATCTACGGCAACCTGCCGACCCCCACCGAGCTGGAATCCTTCGACCAGCGGATCCGCCACCACACCCTGCTGCACGAGGAGCTCAAGGGCTTCTTCAGCGGCTTCCCCCGTGACGCCCACCCGATGCCGGTGCTGTCCTCGGCCGTGTCGGCGCTCTCCACGTTCTACCAGGACTCGCTGGATCCGTTCAACGCCGAGCAGGTGGAGGTTTCCACCATCCGGCTCATGGCCAAGATGCCGGTCATCGCCGCCTACGCCCACAAGAAGTCGATCGGGCAGCCCATGCTGTACCCGGACAACTCGATGAACCTGGTGGAGAACTTCCTGCGCCTGAGCTTTGGCCTGCCAGCCGAGCAGTACGAGGTGGACCCGGTCATCGCCAAGGCCCTGGACCTGCTCCTGATCCTGCACGCTGACCATGAGCAGAACTGCTCGACGTCGACCGTCCGCCTGGTCGGCTCTTCGAACGCGAACCTGTTCGCCTCCGTCTCCGCCGGCATCAACGCCCTCTTCGGTCCCGCACACGGCGGTGCCAACGAGGCCGTCCTGAAGATGCTGCGCCAGATCCAAGCCGACGGCGTCAAGCCCGAGGACTACATGGAGAAGGTCAAGAACAAGGAAGACGGCGTCCGCCTCATGGGCTTCGGGCACCGCGTCTACAAGAACTACGACCCCCGCGCCAAGATCATCAAGGCCACGGCCCACGAGGTCCTGAGCAAGCTCGGCGGAAACGACGAGCTCCTCGACATCGCCATGCGCCTTGAAGAGAAAGCCCTGGGCGATGACTACTTCATCCAGCGCAAGCTCTACCCCAACGTGGACTTCTACACCGGCCTGATTTACAAGGCCATGGGCTTCCCCGAGAAGATGTTCACCGTGCTGTTCGCAATCGGACGCCTGCCGGGCTGGATCGCCCAGTGGCGCGAGATGATCAGCGACCCCAACACCAAGATCGGCCGCCCGCGCCAGCTCTACGTCGGCGAGCCGGAACGCAACTACCCGTCGCTGTAGCCCGCCCGCCGGCCACGGCGCACGCGCGATAGACAGTACGACGCCGGCCGCGCACCTTTTGCTGAGGTGCGCGGCCGGCGTCGTTCTTAGGGGCTCACCCGCTGTGAGCCGCGCCGCTGAGATCCGCGCCGATGTGACCCGCGCCACGTCCCCGGTGGAACCGGTGTGCCCCGGGGCGGCAGCGGCACGGACGTGCTAAAAAAGACCAGTGCCTAAATTTGTCGACGCCGTAATCCGGCGCCAGGAAATAGTTGACGCAGTCTTCAGGATCATCGCAACGGATGGTCTCGAGCGGGCCTCGCTGCGGGAAGTCGCAGATGAAGCGCAGCTGGCCGTCGGCTCGGTGCGGCACTATTTCGCCAGCAGCGACGAGCTGTTGACCCACGCGTTCGCGGTGGTGGTGGACCGGATCGTCGGCCGCCTCACCGACGCGGACTCCCGTCTGGGCGATACGCCGCCGGGGTCAGGGGAGCAGCATGCGGCCGTCCTGGCGCTGCTGGGTGAGTTTCTTCCGCTGGACGAGGAACGGGCGGTTGATGCCTGCGTCTGGATGGCCTTCAAGAATGCCGCCCGGACAAGGCAGTTCCTGGCCACGGAGGCCGACCGCAGCCACCGGGCGGTGGCCGCCGTCGTGGGCGGGCTCATCCTGGGCCTGGCGGGGGCTGCTTCTGTCGATGCCGCCGCTGACGCCAATGACGCAGCCGGCCTCGAGCAGCAGGTGCTGGTCACCGAAGCGGAACTGTTACTGGCAGTCCTGGACGGTCTGACGATGCACGCCCTCCTGCAGCCCGAGTGGATGACGGCCCTGATGTGCCAGGATGTGCTCGAAGCCCATCTGGAGGGCCTGAACCGCCGGCTGGCGGCCGGGCAGCCAGCCGTTACCGCCTCATAACAACAGGAATAGACTGAGATCGTACGTCTTGCCAAGGAGGCAATTGGATGCACCACACCGGCGGACCTGGCTGGCGGATCACGATGGATACTTCTGGTCCCATGCTCATTGCCCTCTACGTTCGTGACGCCGCCGGACTGGACACTGCGGGACACCCGGCGCTCTGCCACGCGACACCAAAGATCCGCGCCTCGGACCACTCGCACCTGATCGCCGAGGTTGGCGGCCCGGCTGCGCTTAAGACCGAATGGGAGGCCTGGTGGGAACAGCTGCTGAAGGCCCACCCGGAAATGTCTCCCGAGCTCTCCCCGCCGGGCTTCCGGGCGTTCAGTAATTCGCCGGCCCTCCGGCGCGTGCTGCAGGCCCATTTCGGGGCCGCTTTGACGTGGGCCCGGGAACGCCTCGGGGAATACGAGGCCCTCGAAGCGGAGCGCGAAGCCAACGGCAACAACGAGCTGCTGGCCGACATGGTGGAGGACCGCCTGCTTGACGTGGGACGCGCTTCAAAGGATTTCGGCCTGACGATCATCGAGCTCCCGCTTGCGGAGCCGCGGGCCTGGTATCTCGAGCCCGACAAGATCATCATGAGCCGCGAGCTGTTGTCCCAGCCGGAGCTGTTCCGCAGCTACGTGCAGCCGGTGGTCGATCTGCTCGTCTGAGGCCGCCCGGTGGCAACTGGCCCCGGTGGCGGCAGCGCCCGGTGAAAACAGGCCCCGGTGGCGGCAGGCCGCCCGGCAGGGGGTCAGGTGCCGGGCGTGTCGGCGACGGTTACCCTGACCTGGCCGGCCGGGACTTGTGCCGGCTGCCAACCGTCGCGGGACTGCCGGTTCCAGGCGCGGCCGTCGACCTCCACGCTGGTGATTTCGAGCTCCTTGGCGTTGGCCACCGCCCACTGACCCACAGCCCAGGCCTGGGTGCCTTCGGCCTCCACGAGCAGTGTCCGGCCGGTGGTGGTTGCCGGGACGTCACCCAGCGCAGCGGTCAGCCCCGCGGTGACGGCGGCAGGATCCCCGGCGGCGTCGGGTGAGCGCAGCGAGCAGTCCAGGCCTGCGGGCGTCTGGCCGCTCAGGGCGGCGGCGAAGGCGCGGGCCATGACCTCATGCTGGGCATAGGCCTCCGGGTACGCCGAGCGCTGGACGCGCTGGGCGGCAACGGTGATCTCCAGCGACTCGTACCCGGAGACCTCGACGAGCGCATCGTAGAACGCGTTGCTGGCGTGGTACGGGTCCATCACCTGCGCCGTGGTGCCCCAGCCCTGGGACGGCCGCTGCTGGAATAATCCGCGGGAGTCGGGACCGGCCTGGTCACCATGGCCGATGTTGCGCAGTTTGGATTCCTGCATCGAGGTGGCCAGCGCAATGCTGGCGGCCCGGGCGGGAAGCCCCCGCCGGACCGCGACGGCGGTGATGAGGGAGGCATTGGCCGCCTGGTCGGTGGCGAGGTCATCGCCCCCGCTGCCCGCGGCCGTGCAGCGTTCGGTGATCAACGTCTCCGACCGCTGCAGGAACGCCACCGCGGTGTAGATGGCGCCCGCGACCATCGCAAGGGTCAGCAGAAGGACGATCCGGCGCCGCCAGCTCCCTCGTCGTGCCACGAAAATACTCCCTCAGGCCCCAGCGGGCTGCGTCATCGGCTTTTTCGTCGGGGCGGCTTGGGCCGCCCGCGCGGTCTTCGCCGCCCGCCATACCGTACCAGCCGGTGCGGTCAGTTGGCGTGCAGGTCCGCGTTGAGCTCCACGGTCTGGCCCTTGCGGGGGAGTGCCTCGACCGCGCCGGTGGCGGAATTGCGGCGGAAGAGCAGGTTCGGAACCCCGGAAAGCTCCACGGCCTTGACGACCCGGCTGGTGTCTTCGCCTTCGGCATCCCGCGGGCTGATGACACGGACGCGTGTGCCGGCGGTGACGTAGAGCCCTGCCTCCACCACGGAGTCATCGCCGAGGCTGATGCCAACGCCGGAGTTGGCGCCGAGGAGGACCCGCTCACCGATGGCGATCTTTTCCTTGCCGCCGCCGGAGAGGGTTCCCATGATCGAGGCCCCGCCGCCGACGTCGGACCCGTCACCGGCGACGACGCCGGCCGAGATCCGGCCCTCAACCATGGAGGTGCCCAGGGTTCCGGCATTGAAGTTCACGAAGCCCTCGTGCATGACGGTGGTTCCCTCGGCCAGGTGCGCACCGAGCCGGACCCGGTCGGCGTCGGCGATCCGGACGCCGGAGGGAACCACGTAATCCACCATGCGCGGGAACTTGTCCACACCGAACACGGTGACGGTACCGCGCTTGCGCAGGCGCGCCCGGGTCAGCTCGAAGTCCTCCACGGCTGCGGGGCCGAAGTTGGTCCACACCACGTTGGGGAGCTTGCCGAAGATGCCGTCAAGGTTGATGGTGTTGGGCTGGACGAGCCGGTGGGAGAGCAGGTGCAGGCGAAGGTAGGCGTCCGCCGTGTCCGCGGGTGCTTCGTCCAGGTTGATCTGGGCAAAGACAACCTTCTGCTCGGTGCCGCGGTCCGGGTCGATGCCGGTTGCGGCGATGTCGATCAGCGACTGGTCCGCGTTCTCCACGTCGCGCAGGTTCGCCGCGGCGACTCCGAGCGCCGGCGCCGGAAACCATACGTCCAGCACGGTGGCGTCACCGTTGCGGGTGGACACAGTGGCCACCCCGTAGCCGAAGGCAGAGCGGGCGTCGGTGGGCACAGCGGAAGCAGCAGATTCAGTCATGGCCCAAGTCTAACGAGAGGCCCCTCGGGCGCTGAAACTCATGACACCCCGACCGACCCGCAGCGGGGCCCCTTGGGCGACGGTAAACGGCGCCTGCTGCGAGTCAGTTGGGACGGGGAGGCAAACAGATAAAGTGGGACGGTGACCCCCACGAACCCGCGCACCCCTGCCAGCGCCACCGCCAGCGTCCCCGTCCGTACACCGGTCCGTCTGGACCTCCGCCAGGACGTTGCCCTGCTCACGGCCGCCCTGATTGACATCAACAGCGTCTCCGGCAACGAGACGATGCTCGCTGACGCCGTGGAACATGCCCTCCGCCAGGTGCCGCAGCTGGAACTGGTGCGCGACGGCGACTCGATCATCGCCCGCACCAACCTCGGCCGCCCCGAGCGCGTCATCCTTGCCGGCCACCTGGACACCGTGCCGCTGCCCACCACCGAGGGCTCGCTCGGGACCGTGCCGGCGTACTGGCCTTCCGGGGCCCCGGGAGAGGGGATCCTTTACGGCCGCGGCGCCACCGACATGAAGGGCGGCGTCGCCGTGCAGCTGGCGCTGGCGGCCACCGTGTTCGACGGCGGGGCGGAGCCAGGCAAGGACGTCACGTTCGTCTTCTACGACCATGAGGAAGTCGAGGCCGTGAAGAGCGGCCTGGGCCGTCTGGTGCGCAATCACGGATCCCTGCTCGGCGGAGACTTCGCGATCCTGCTCGAGCCGACAGACGGGACGGTGGAGGGCGGCTGCAACGGCACCAGCCGCTTCGAGGTGACCACCAACGGCGAGGCTGCACATTCGGCCCGGGCCTGGATGGGCAGCAACGCCATCCACGCCGCGGCCCCGATCCTGGCCCGGCTGGCGGCGTACGAACCGCAGACCGTGACGGTTGACGGCCTGGACTACCGCGAAAGCCTCAACGCCGTGAAGATCCACGGCGGCACGGCCGGAAACGTCATTCCGGACCGGTGCGTCGTGGAAATCAACTACCGCTTCGCGCCGGACAAGACCCCGGACGGGGCCGAGGCCGTCGTGCGCGAACTGCTGGACGGATTCGACGTCGTTCGCACCGACAGCGCGGCCGGCGCGCGGCCCGGGCTGCACCACCCCGCGGCGGCGTCCTTCATCGCCGCCGTCGGCGCGGCGCCGAAGCCCAAGTACGGCTGGACCGACGTCGCACGCTTCAGTGAACTGGGCATTCCCGCGGTGAACTTTGGACCCGGCGATGCGCTGCTGGCGCACAAGGACAACGAGCACGTCGAGGCGGACGCCATCCGCGAATGCCTGCGGGCCCTGCGGACCTGGCTCAGCGCCTAGCAGCGCCCAGGACACAACACGCGGGTCGCTACGCCTGGAAATAGGGCGCAACGTACAAAGGGTCCGGAACCTCCGAGAGGTTCCGGACCCTTTGCGGGTGGGACGGTTTTACTTGGCGGCCGGAATCCCGGCGACCGGCACGTGCGCCACGCCGCCGGCGGCCCGCTTGGAGCCGCGGCGTTCGAGCCAGATGGCCAGGCGGGAGACTGCCAGGTCGATCGCGATGTAGATGGCCGCGGCCACGAAGAACACCGGGAACAGGTACTGCGGGCCCAGGAAGTCCGCCATGACCTGCACAGCCCGGAGCAGCTCGCCGTAGGCGACGATGTAGCCGAGCGACGTGTCCTTCAGCAGCACCACGAGCTGTGCGACCAGCGACGGCAGCATGCGCCGGATGGCCTGCGGCAGCTCGATGGTCAGCCGGGACTGGAAGCTCGTCAGGCCGATCGCCAGGCCGGCCTCACGCTGGCCCTTGGGCAGCGACTGGACGCCGGCGCGGATGATCTCGGCGAAAATCGCCGAGTTGTACAGGACCAGGCCGGCCACGACCGCGACGAACGAGCTGGTGGCAAAGACGAGCAGCACGAACAGCATCATGAGCACCACGGGCATGCCGCGCAGGAATTCCAGCACGACCCGGGTGGGCACCCTGACCCAGGCGTTGTCCGAGATGCGCAGCAGGCACAGGAGCAGGCCCAGCGGGAAGGCAATCACGGCCGCCACCGCCGCGGCGGCGAGCGTGGCGCCGATGCCGGCGGCGATCAGGGCCCAGACCTCGGGCAGCTGGAAGACCGCCCAGCGTTTGGGGTCGAAGATTCCCTGCTGGGCGAGGGTCATGACCGCCAGGACGAGAAGGCCGCCGATCACGATGACGCCGATGATGGAACCGATCAGCGAAACCCGGCGGGCCTTGGGGCCTGGGACGTCGTAGAGAACAGAGCTCATCGCGCGATTGCCACCTTTCGTTCAACGACACTGGCGAGGTAGCCAAGCGGGATGGTTATCAGCAGGTAGAAGAATGCGACGCCGACCAGAACCCACATGACGGCGTCGCCGTTGGCGTTGGCGAGCTGCTTGCCTTGGCCGAAGAGTTCGAGCACATAGAACGCGCCGGCTACAGAGGAGTTCTTGACCAGGGCGATCAGGATGTTGATCAACGGCGGGATCACCGTGCGCAGGGCCTGCGGCAGGATGATCAGGGAGAGCACCTGGCTGAACTTCATGCCGATGCTGCGGGCGGCCTCCGCCTGGCCCACCGGGACACTGTTGACGCCGGAGCGCACGGCCTCGGCGATGAAGGCCGCGGTGTAGGCGCTCAGGGCGATGATGGCGGCGACCTCAAACTGCTGGAACGTGACGCCGAGGCGGGGCAGAACCACCGCCGCGAAGAAGAATGCGATGGTCAGCGGGGTATTCCGGACGATCTCGACGTACACCATGCTGAAGCCGCGCAGCGCGGCAACGGGCGAGACGCGGGCGGCCGCCAGAACGGTACCGAAAATCAAGGCGATAATCCCCGAGACCAGGGACAGGAAGAGGGTTCGGAGAAAACCGTCCCAATACTGGGGGAGGTTTTCAATGATGACGTCCATAAGTTCCTTCAGCTGCGTTGAGGGGATTCCAGGCGAAAGACGGGAGTGGCGGCCGCCGGGCTGCGATGAAATCGCTGGCCCGGCAACCGCCACAGCCGGCTAGTAGCGGTCGATCGTGGGAAGCGCGGGCGCGGTCTTGATGACGGTGCCGGCGGTGTCCTCCCAGGCCTTCTTGTAGGACCCATCCTTGTCGAAGGCCTCCAGCTGGTCATTGATCCACATGCGGAAGGCGGTGTCGTCCTTCTTCAGGCCGATGCCGTAGGGCTCCTTGGTGAAGGTCTGGTCCGATGCCAGCTTGAAGGCGTCCGGCTCCTTGGCCACGAAACCGGCGAGGATGACGTTGTCGGTGGTGATCGCTTCGACCTGCTTGTTCCGCAGCGGCTCAAGGCAGGCGGAGTAGGTCGCAGCCGGAACCAGCACTGCGCCGTACTTCTCCACGATCGTGGAGGCCGGCGTGGAACCGGTCACTGAGCAGACGTTCTTGCCCTTGACGTCCTCGGGCTTGGTGATGGAGTTGTTGTCCTTGTTCACCATGAGGGCCTGTCCGGCCTCGTAGTACGGGCCGGCGAAGTCGACTTCGGCCTTGCGCTTGTCGTTGATGGTGTAGGTGGCAACGATCATGTCCACCTTGCCCTGCTTGATGAACTGCTCGCGGTTGGCGGAGACAGTTTCAACCCACTCGATCTTGTCGGCGGGGATGCCCAGCTTGGCGGCAATCAGCTTGCCCATTTCGACGTCGAAGCCGACCGGCTTGCCGTCGAGGCCCTTCTGGCCGAAGAGAGGCTGGTCGAACTTGGTGCCGATGGTGATCTTGCCTGCGGAAGAAAGCTTGGCCATGGTGGAATCGGCGGCAAAGCTCGGCTTCTCGGCTACGGGCGGGTTGGTGGTAGTGGAGGAGCTGCCGCCACAGGCACTCAGGCTGAGCGCCAGTGCTGCGGATGCGGCAACCAGAAGGGATTTCCTTCGGGTCAAAAATGCCTTCATGACATTCCTTTCATTGGGCCGCCGTCAGGCGGCCAGGGTGCGAACTCGTAGTCGGTCAGTGTGTCAGCAGCTTGGACAGGAAATCCTTGGCCCGGCTGCTCTTGGGATTGGTGAAGAACTCTTCGGGGGTCGCGTCCTCGACGATCTGGCCGTCGGCCATGAACACGACGCGGTCGGCGGCCTTGCGGGCGAAGCCCATCTCGTGGGTGACCACGATCATGGTCATGCCCTCCTTGGCGAGCTGGACCATGACGTCCAGGACCTCGTTGATCATTTCCGGGTCGAGGGCCGAGGTGGGCTCATCGAAGAGCATCACCTTGGGCTTCATGGCCAGGGCGCGGGCAATGGCAACGCGCTGCTGCTGGCCGCCGGAGAGCTGGGCCGGAAGTTTGGGGGCCTGATGCCCGACGCCGACGCGCTCGAGCAGCGCCATGGCGTCCTTGTCGGCCTCGCCCTTGGGGACACCCTTGACCTTGATCGGGCCGAGGGTGACGTTTTCGAGGATGGTCTTGTGGGCGAAGAGGTTGAAGGACTGGAAGACCATACCGACGTCGGCGCGCAGCTTCGCCAGTTCCTTGCCCTCGGCGGGCAGTTCCTTGCCATCGATCTTGATGTCGCCGTCGTCGATGGTCTCGAGACGGTTGATGGCGCGGCAGAGCGTGGACTTGCCGGAACCCGAAGGGCCGATGACAACAACAACCTCACCCTTGCGGACGTTCAGGTTGATGTCCTTCAGGACGTGCAACTGGCCGTAATGCTTGTTCACGGCCTTCAGGGAGACGAGAGCATCGCCGGGCACTTGAGTAGTCATAGAAAGAATCTAGCGAAGATTGACGGAATATGACCGCAATCACTCTGTTTAGGACAGATCGTGATTCAAGAGATACCTGCACGTCAGCGTCCCTTACGGGCCCGCCGCAGGACTCCCGCAGGGGTCCCGCGGCGGTCCCGGGCCTCCTCTGGCCGCCGCTCCCGCGCCGACGCGCCGACGCGGCGGCGACGGAGTTCCGCGCTAGCCTATGGGCATGAGTAGCGATCCGCAGCATGGCCCCAAGCAGAACCCCGAGCAGAACCCGGAACAGAATCCCGCCGGAAAGCCGGCCCGCGAGACCCGCAGCACACCGGCGCCCAACGGGATCCGCCACAAGGGCCCGCTTGAGCTGCGCCGCAAGGCCGCCAAGGTCACGATGTCCGACCAGACCCTGCTCGACACGAAAGGGCCGGGCCAGTTCGTCCACACCGACCCCTGGCGCGTGCTGCGGATCCAGAGCGAGTTCGTGGAAGGCTTCGGCGCGCTGGCCGATCTCGGTCCTGCAGTCAGCGTCTTCGGCTCCGCCCGCACCGTGCCGGGCAGCGCGAACTACGAGCTCGGCGTCGAGGTCGGACGCCGGCTGGCCGAAGCCGGACTCGCCGTGATCACCGGCGGCGGCCCCGGCTCGATGGAGGCCGCCAACATGGGCGCCGTGCAGGGCAACGGGGTCTCCGTGGGGCTCGGAATCGAACTGCCTTTCGAACAGGGCATGAACCAGTGGGTGGACCTGGGCATCAACTTCCGGTACTTCTTCGCCCGCAAGACCATGTTCGTCAAGTACGCCCAGGGCTTCATCGTGCTCCCCGGCGGCCTCGGCACCCTGGATGAGCTCTTCGAAGCCATGGTCCTGGTCCAAACCCGCAAGGTCACCTCCTTCCCGATCGTGCTGGTGGGAACCGCTTTCTGGAGCCCCATGCTCGAGTGGGTCCGTAACACCCTCGTCGCGGACGGAATGGTTTCGGCCGAAGACCTGGACCTCGTGCAGGTGGTGGACGACCCCGCGCGGGCCGTCGAGCTGGTAGTGGAAGGCGCCGCCCGCCACCGGAACCCGAACGGCAGCTCCACCAACGGGACCGGCACCGCGAACATCAAGGGAACGCGGGGCTGATTCGTCCGCCTGAGCGCTCCGGCGTCCGGCTTCTGGCACGATGGTCTAGTGAGTCTCTTCCTGGTTTTCCTGGCGATTGTGCTGATCGGCGTCGCCGTCCTCCTGGGCACCGGCCTGGCGCCGAAAATCTTCCGGCGCCGCCGGGGCGGTGGTGCGGGCGGTTCCTTTGACGACGGCTTCGACGAGCCGGTCGCATCCCTGCCGCCGGTCCTGCTGCCCGAGCGCGCGGCCCCCGCGGACATTGACCGTCTGCGCTTCGCCGTCGGACTCCGCGGCTACCGGATGGACCAGGTGGATCAGGTCCTGGATGACCTGCGGGAGCAGATCACCGCCAAGGACCAGAGGATCGAGGCACTCGGGGAGGAACTGGAGCGCCTCCGCCCGCCGACTGAACAGCGGCCGTGAGCCGCGTGGAAGACCCGGAGGCCGTTGCGGCGCCTGTTGCCCCGGAACCACAGGGGTTGAATGCGGTGCTGTGGAGCCGCATCGCCGCCGCGGGAGCCGGGATGGCGCGGTGGCCCTGGTGGGCGCAGGTGGCCCTCCTGTACATCGCCGCCCGGCTGGTCAGCGCCTGCATCTTCATGGCCGCCGCCCTGCACCAGGGCGTGAATCCGTGGTTTCCCGCCAAGCCCGACTATTGGAACTTCATCAACATCTGGGACGCCCGCTGGTACGCCCAAGCGCTGCAGGCGGGGTATCCGGCGCTTCTGCCGACCGACGACGCCGGCACCGTTCAGGAGAACACGTGGGCCTTCTACCCGCTGTTTCCCGTGCTCGGCCGGGTGGTGTCTGGGCTGACAGGCACGGGTCCGGCCTGGTCCCTGACGGCCATCGCCGTTCTCTCCGGAGTGGGTGCCGCCCTCGTGGCGTACAGGATTTTCCGGCACCGGGCCACGCACCGCACGGCGCTCTGGGGGACCGTGTTCCTGGCGGCTTTCCCGGTGGCGCCGGTGCTGCAGGTGCCCTACGCCGAATCCCTCAACCTGCTGCTCCTCGGCGCCGCGCTGCTGCTCGTCATGGAGCGCCGGTACCTGTGGGCCATGCCCGTCGTGGTCCTGATGTGCCTTTCCCGGCCTACCGGGGTTCCGTTTGCCGCGATGATGGGCCTGTTGCTGCTCTACCGTTTCTGGCAGCGCCTCACCGCGCAGCCCCTCGCCGCACAGCGCCCCACAACACAGCCCTCCACAACGCAGAGTCCCGCGACACGGCCCCCCACAACGCAGAGTCCCGCGACACGGGGCGTCACAGTGCAGCGCGGGGACGGAGTCGACGTTCCCGGCAACGCGGAGCTGTGGTCCCTGGGCGGGCTCACCGCCGTCAGCGGCATTGGTGCGCTGCTGTGGCCGGCCATCGCCTGGGCCGCGACCGGCGATCTGGGCGCCTACACCAAGACCGAAACCGCATGGCGCGGCGATGACCTGGTGCCATTCAAGCCATGGTTCGACGCCGGCATCATGCTCTTCGGGCCGACGCTTGGCGTGCTGGCTCCCTTCGTGTTCGTTGCCGCGTTCACGCTGTTGATGATGTCCCGGCCGGTCGTGGCCCTGGGCACTGAGCTGAGGCTCTGGTGCTGCTGCTACATGGGGTACCTGCTGGTCTTCCTGCACCCCCAGACCAGCACCTTCAGGATGCTGCTGCCGCTGTTCCCGCTCGCCCTCAGCGCTGCCCTTCTCTCACGTTCCCGCGCCTACCGCGGCACCGTGGTGGTCATGTTCGTGCTGCTGCAGATCGTCTGGATTGTGTGGCTGTGGGCGTGGGCGCAGCTGCCGGGCGGAGGGGACTATCCGCCGTGACGCACAGCACCTTTTCGCGGCGTCGGCCCGGCCTGGCGGGACGCGCTGGAAAGTCCAACGATTAGCTACGGGCGCATTGTTACGCGATAATAGAGGATAAGCAAGGACAAGAAGCACACAGTTTGTAAGCGCATTATTTGTGGGTTTGCCTGTCACGGCCGCCTTCTGGAGCGTCGCCGGGCGGGTTGATTGGCCAAGCGGACGCAGCCCGGCCGGGCTGGTAAGTCAGGGACTAATAAAGGGGATATTCCTTATGGCGGCAATGAAACCACGCACCGGCGACGGCCCTATGGAAGTGACGAAAGAGGGACGCAGCCTGATCATGCGTGTTCCGCTCGAAGGCGGGGGGCGGCTTGTAGTCGAACTCAATGCCGCTGAGGCGACGAACCTCAAGGAATGCCTCGTCGGCGTCACCGAATAGCGTCACGCCAAGAGCTTCGCAACAGGGCGGGGTCCCGGCCACCAGGCTGCGGACCCCGCCCTTTGCTGTCTGCGCCCGGACCCCCGCGCGGGCTGTTACTTCTGGGCTGCCAGCTCGTGGCGGTTACTTCTTCACGGCGATTAGCAGGCCGTCGCCGGTGGGCAGCATGGCGGACGCGAGGCGGTCGTCGTCGCGGATGGACTTGCCGATCTGGCGCAGCACCACGGTGGTGGCTTCCCGGGCGGCCGGGTTCGCGACCCGGTCCTTGTCGAGGGCATCGTTGACGATCAGCAGCCCGCCGGATTTGAGCAGCCGCACGGCTTGCTCCACGTAGCTGGGGTAGTTCGGCTTGTCCGCGTCAATGAACACGAGGTCATAGGCGCCGTCCGTCAGCCGGGGCAGGACATCACCGGCCCGGCCCGAAATGGTGCGGGTGCGGTTGGCGGGGCTGCCGGCCTCCTGGAACGCTTCGCGCGCGGCCTTGAGGTGTTCGACGTCGACGTCGATGGTGGTCAGGACAGCCTGCGGGCCGAGCCCGCGCAGGATGCACACGCCGGACACGCCCGCACCGGTGCCGATCTCCACGGCGGTCTGTGCCTTGGACGCCGCCGCCAGCACCGTCAGCACGGCGCCCACGCCGGGGCCGATCGGGGTCACGCCAAGCTCGAAGGACCGTTCGCGCGCGTGCAACAGGACCTCATCCTCGGCAGGCAGATCTTCTGCGTAGGACCAGCTCGTGGACTTATCGGCGCTCATGGGATATCGCTTTCTGGGCGGCAGGGGAGTGTTCCCTACAGCGTACTGTGTCCGGCGCGACGGGACGCGGAGGCGGCAGCATCGTGGCCCCGTCCGGAGGACGCCGTTCTGCCTTCGGCGGAAGACCGCGGTGGATCAGGAAATTCCCAGCTTATTTTGAAATGATGGGTATCCGCTCATCCGCGTGGTGATCGGCGTCGAATGAAGGGTGCAGGAACCTGTGCAAGCAGGCACAATTCAGGCGTAGGTACCATCCACGAGGGGAGTGGACGATGTCGATTCTGGCACCTGTCCCGGCAGCTGAGGCAACAGATTCAACCGGCCAGTCCCGGACCGCGGCGGAAGCCGAATGGGTCCGGCCGACCTGGGAGGAAGTGGTGACCAACCACTCCGCCAAGGTCTACCGCCTTGCGTACCGGCTGACCGGAAACAAGTACGACGCCGAGGACCTCACCCAGGAGGTGTTCGTCCGGGTGTTCCGTTCGCTTGAGAACTTCAAGCCCGGCACGCTGGACGGCTGGCTGCACCGGATCACCACCAACCTGTTCCTGGACCAGGCGCGGCGCAAGAGCAGGATCCGCTTTGATGCCCTGGCCGACGACGCCGAGTCGCGGCTGCCGGGCCGGGAGCCCGGGCCGGAGCAAAGCTTTGAATTCAACAACCTCGACGTCGATGTCCAGGCAGCGCTCGAGGAACTTCCGCCCGACTTCCGCGCCGCCGTCGTGCTGTGCGACCTCGAAGGGCTCTCCTACGACGAAGTCGCCGCCGCGCTGGACATCAAGCTCGGGACCGTCCGGTCCCGGATTCACCGCGGCCGGACAATGCTCCGTGAAAAGCTCGCGCACCGCGACCCCCGGCCGGCGCAGCCGGCCAAGCAGTCCCTCAAGCCGCGGCTCAAGATGCCGCGCATCGCCGGCCTCCTCTGAACCGGTCAATGGGTCTGCTGAGACGTTTACTGGGAGCACCAGGCTGCAAGTTCTGGGGCAGGCCCGGCGCTACCCGGAAATGGGATGCCGGACGCCACGACCACGTGGAATCGTGCGCCGAATGCCGTGCCCGGCTACAGCGCGAGCGGCAGTACCTTGAGAAGCTCCGCGGCGCCGCCGTGCCCGAGGCCAGTGAGGACCTGACCGCACGGCTCCTGGCACGGACCGGGCAGTTGGCCGCGGAACGGGCCACGGCGGAACGCGCCGAAGCGGCGGACACCGCGGAACTAATGGAAACAACGGAACTATTGGACACAGCGGAACGGCCGGACGCGGCGGACGCGGTCGGGGGCGGTCATCATCCGTGGCCGCCAGGCCGGTTCCCGGCAGGACACCCCGTGCCGGATCGGGCAGGGACCGCCGGGGCGGTCGCCCATGGCGCGGCCGCTGCCGCAGTTCCACACGGCGCCCGCCGCCGCGGCCCGCGCCTGCCGGTGCTGGCCGTCGGCGGAGCCGTGGCCGCCTTGGCCCTCATGACCGGCACCGCCTACGTCATGGGAGGCGACGACGCGGTGCCCGCCGACGGCGCACAGGCTGCCGCCCTCGCCCAGCCGGATGCCGCCGGGCTGCCCGCCAGCGGTGAACCGCTCGGTGCAAGGGAGCTGTTCGACGCCAGCGGAACCGGCATCCCCGGCATCTTCGGTGGCCCCGGCGCTGAGGGAACCGGGCCCCGTGTGGCGTTTGGGCCCGGCGGTGAGCCCGACTTCACCCCCGCCGGGACGCTGGACACCGGTCAGCTTGCCGCGTTCCGCTCGCAGGGATGGACATGTCCGGAGCTGCGCGAGCTCGGATTCCACCTCATCTGGGCCCGGGCCGGCGTCGTCTCCGGGGACGAGGTCCTGGAACTTCGCCTCACGGATGGCCGGCACTTCGCCACGGTCCTCGAGCAGCACGCCTCGACGCGGGCCCCCGCCGCGCCCCCCGCACCCGCCCGGGCCGACGTTTCGCCCATCAACGTGCTGACCGGACACGCCGCCGTGGCGGACGGCTTCATCCCGGCCAGGGCCGGTACGCCGTCGGCCGTCTCCGAACCGGGAAATGGCGTTCTCTGGGTCAATGCCGCCCCGCCGTACCGGGCCATTTACCAGACTTCGGCAGCCACCTACACGTACATTTCGGATCTGCCCGCCGATCAGGCCGACGACGGCGTCGCCGCCCTGACCCGGGTCAGCGGCGGCACTCCCGTGCCGGCCTCGCGCAACGGATTTCCGGAACGGATCGAACGCGGACTGAGCCGAATCCTGGAGCACCTGGCACCGTGAGGCAGGGACGGGCCGGACATGGCCGGCATTCGGACTTCGCGGAATCGTCGCCAGCCCGAGCGAGAGGGTAACCTTCCTAAAGTGCTTGGAATCAATGGACCGGAGTTCTTACTTCTGCTGATCATCGGCCTTCTGGTGATTGGTCCCAGCAGGCTGCCCGAATACACCCAAAAACTTGCCAATATTGTCAAGGAAGTGCGCCGGATGGCCTCGGGTGCGCGGGAACAGATCAAGGAAGAAGTCGGCATCGATATCGATGAGGTCGACTGGAAGAAATACGATCCGCGCCAGTACGATCCCCGCCGGATCATCAAGGAAGCGCTCCTTGACGATGACACCAAGCCGATGAGCGCAGGGGCACCCGCAGCGGTGTCCACGGCCGCTGCCGCGACTGCGGTCGCCGAGCACCGCCCACAGCGGGTTCTCGAGCGGCTGCCCGAGGGCGAACCGGCACCCTTCGACTCAGAGGCGACCTAGGACTTTCCGCGGCGGACGTCCCGCGGTGCCTGGGCAGGGATGCGGCCGGGGCCAGCCGGCATCCGGGTCGGACCGCCGGTGCGGGGCGCTGTCAGCGGGGTTGCAGGCCCAGCGGCATGCCCTTGAGGCCGCGGGGAACCGACGCCAGCCTGCCGGCGATCCCCGCCAGGGCCACGGCCGCAGGCGTTTCCGGACGGCCCAGCACCAGCGGCACCCCGGAATCCCCGCCCTCACGCAGCAGGACTTCGAGCGGAATCTGGCCCAGCAGGGGCACGTCCTCACCCACGGTGGCCGAGAGGCGTTCGGCGAGCACGGCGCCGCCGCCGCTGCCGAACAGTTCCATCCTGCCGCCGTCGGGCAGTTCAAGGTAGGACATGTTTTCCACGACGCCGGCCACGGTCTGGCCCGTCTGGGTGGCGATCGCACCCGCCCGCTCGGCCACATCCGCGGCGGCCGCCTGCGGGGTGGTCACGACGAGGATCTGCGCCTTGGGCAGCAGCTGGGCGACGGAGATCGCGATGTCGCCGGTGCCCGGGGGCAGGTCCAGGAAGAGGGCGTCGAGGTCGCCGAAGTAGACGTCCGTGAGGAATTGCTCCAGCGCCCGGTGCAGCATCGGGCCGCGCCACGCCACGGGCTGGTTCCCGGTGACGAACATGCCGATGGAGATGACCTTGACCCCGTAGGCCACGGGCGGCAGGATCATGTCGTCCACCCGTGTGGGGGCCTGTGTGATGCCCATCAGCGCCGGAACGGAGAAACCGTACACGTCCGCGTCCACGATCCCCACACGGAGCCCCTGGGCGGCCAGGGCGCACGCCAGGTTGACCGTCACCGAGGACTTGCCCACGCCGCCCTTGCCGCTCGCGACGGCGTACACCCTGGTCAGCGAGCCCGGCGCGTTGAACGGGATGCCGCGCTGGCCGCCGGCGCCCCGCAACCGCTCCTTGAGGGCGTCGCGCTGCTCCTGCGTCATGACTTTCAAGTCCACGTCCACGCCGGTGACGCCCGGGACGGCGGACAGGGCAGCCTCGGTGTCCGCCGTGATGGTGCCGCGCAGCGGGCAGCCCGCGATCGTCAGCAGCACCGCGATCCGCACGCGGCCGCCGTCGCCGATCTCCACGGACTCCACCATGCCGAGATCGGTGATGGGGCGGCGGAGCTCAGGGTCGATCACGGTGGCAAGTGCGCCGTGCACTGCCTGTTCCAGCGGGGTGCTCATGCGGGCGATGCTCAGCTTTCGGGGATGGTGCGGTGTGCGGGCTGGCGGGTGGGATCGGCCGCGGCCCCAGAGTGGTTCGCCGACGGGTTCGGCAGTTTCCCCGCCGGGTTCCCCGACGGGTCCTCCGCACGATCCTTCGACGGGTCATCCCGCTTGCCGCCGGCCTTGACGCGCGGGATCTGTTGGGTCCGGGGGCCGCGCTTGTCGCGCCGCTCCTTGAGTTTCTCCTTGACCTTTTCGCGTGGGTTCTCGTGGGCGCCGGTGGAGGGATCGTGGGTGCGCAGTTCTTCCTGGGCCTCCAGCATGTCCTCCAGCAGGCTGCGCAGTTCGGCGCGGACGTAGTCGCGGGTGGCTACCTCACGCAGCGCGATGCGCAGGGACGCAAGTTCCCGGGTCAGGTATTCGGTGTCGGAGAGATTGCGCTCGGCCCGCTGGCGGTCCTGCTGGAGCGAGACCTTGTCGCGGTCGTCCTGCCGGTTCTGGGCCAGCAGCAGCAGGGGCGCGGCGTAGGAGGCCTGCAGGGACAGCATGAGGGTCAGCAGCGTGAAGCCCAGCGCCCGTGAATCGAACTGCCATTCCTCCGGCGCCCACGTGTTCCAGCCCAGCCAGAACAAGCAGAACACCGTCATGTACATCAGGAACGCGGGGGTGCCCATGAAACGGGCGAAGCCTTCCGTGGCATGGCCGAAGGCGTCCGGGTCGGGACGGAAATTGGGCAGGATCCGCTGCCGGCCGCTCAGGGGCGTGTCGAGGCCGCCGGTGGTCCTGCCGCCAGGGCGGACATTGGAGGTCCGTGGTGCTGTGGAATCAGCCAATGCGGCCTCCAAGCTTTCTTATCGGGGCGTCGTCCTCGTGGGCGCGCCAGTCGTCCGGCAACAGATGGTCAAGCACGTCGTCAACAGTCACCGCCCCCACAAGCCGTCCGTCGTCGTTGACAACCGGAAGGGAGTTGAGGTTATACGTTGCCAGCGCGCGGGCGACCTCGCTGATGTGGGCCTGGTCGGAGACCGGCTCCAGGCTCTTGTCCACCAGGTTGCCCAGCGGCTCCGGCGGCGGATAGCGCAAGAGCTGCTGGATGTGGACGACGCCGAGGAACCGTCCCGTCGGCGTCTCCAACGGGGGCCGGGCGACGAAAATCGAGGACGCCAGGGCGGGGGAGAGTTCCTCCCGGCGTACGTGCGCGAGTGCCTCGGCGACGGTTGCTTCCGGGGGCAGGATCACCGGCACGGGCGTCATGAGCCCGCCGGCGGTGTCCTCGTCGTATTCGAGCAGGCGGCGGACGTCCTCGGCGCCTTCGGGCTCCATCAGCTGCAGGAGCTCTTCAGCCTGGGCGCTGGGGAGTTCGGCGAGGAGGTCGGCGGCGTCGTCCGGATCCATCTCTTCCAGGACGTCGGCGGCGCGGTTGACGTCCAGGGCGGAGAGGATTTCCACCTGGTCACCTTCGCGCATCTCCTGCAGGACGTCCGCGAGCCGTTCGTCCTGGAGTTCGCTGGCAACCTCGAAGCGGCGTTTGTCGCTCATTTCCTGCAGGGCCTCGGCGAAGTCGGCCGGTTTAAGGTCCTCGTGCGTGGCCACGAACTGGGTGGCGGCCTGCGGCTCGGTCTTGGCGCCTTGCCGGGCATCGGCCCAGTCGATGATGAGGGTTTCATTGCGGCGCAGCCGGCTCAGGGGTGAGAGGGAGTGGCCGCGTCGGACGAAGAGCTTGCTGACGAACCAGTCGCCGGAGCGGTGCCGGTCCATGGCGATGTCCTCGATGGTCGCATCGCCGCTGCCGTCCGCGAGGGTCACCCGGCGGTCGAACATTTCGGCCACCACGAGGGTTTCCGCGCCGCGTTGCTCGAAACGGCGAAGATTGACCAGCCCGGTGCAGATGATCTGGGTCTGGTCTATGGACGTAATCCGGGTCATCGGCACGAAGACGCGCTTCTTGCCGGGGACCTCGACAACGATGCCCACCACGTGCGGGGCGCCCCTGGTTCCGCGGGAAAGCACCACGACGTCGCGCAGTCGACCCAGACGGTCGCCCAATGGGTCGAAGACGTCCAGTCCGAGGAGGCGCGCGACAAACACTCGCGAAAGATTCGTGCTCACTCCTACAGGCTACCGAGTCTGCTCTCTTTTAGCTGAATTTCCAGCCGCACACCAGCCGGATGGGTGAGAATGGGCATATGTCAAACATTTTTGGTGCGCCCAGGGCCGGTGCCCCCAACGGCTCGGACGAGGCCCGCACCGTCCCGAGAGGCGACGTTGTCGGTTCCTACAACTCCTACCTGGATGCCCAGAAGGCGGTGGACTACCTGGCTGACCAGCAGTTCCCCGTGCAGATGGTGTCGATCGTGGGCAATGACCTGAAGATGGTGGAGCGGGTGACCGGCCGGCTGACCTACCCCCGCGTCGCCCTCTCCGGCGCCCTTAGCGGCATGTGGTTCGGCCTGTTCGTCGGCGTCATGCTGTCCTTCTTCTCCACGACCCCCGGTTATTTCTCGATTGTGACGTCAGTGCTGATGGGTGCCGCGTTCTTCATGCTGTTTGGCATCGTCACTTACGCCATGCAGCGCGGCAAGCGTGACTTCACCTCAACCAGCCAGGTGGTGGCGACCAATTACGACGTCGTGGTCTCCTTCGAGGCCGCCGGCGAAGCGCGGCGCCTGCTTCACCAGCTGCCTATGACGGCGCATGACGCGTCCGGTGCCGCTGCCGGCGGTTACGCGCAGCACGATTACCGCCATCAGGCGCCGCCGCAGCCCGGCCCGCCGCAGCCGGGGCCGCAGAGCCATGCGCCGCAGCGCCCCGCGGGATGGAACGACCCCTACGGCCAGAGGACGCCGGAGACCGGCGGAGACGCGGCCGGACAGTACCAGGGCGGTGCGCCCCAGCAGGAGGGCGCCGCAGGCCCCGCTCCGACGGCACCCGCCGCGGCGGAGGAGACGGCCCGCCCCGCCGGCCGGGTTTCTGGGGTGAGCTATCCGGACCTCCCGGACGGCCGCCCGCAGTACGGGGTCAGGGTCACGGACAGCGAGAAGCCCGCGGCAGGCCAGGACGGCCAGCAGCGCTGATCCAGGCAGCACAACAGCAGCAAAAAGGGAGGGTTCCGGTGCCGGAACCCTCCCTATTTGCTGCTATTTGCTGCTATTTGCTGCTATTTACTGCTATTTGCTGTTTTTACTGTCTGGTTGACCTACGGCGTCTGGCCGTCGGCTTCCAGGTAGATGCCGGCCATCCAGGACTCGACGTCGTCGGCCTTGCGCGGCAGTGCAGCGCTGAGGTTGACCGGACCGTCGGCCGTCATGAGGATGTCGTCCTCGATCCGGACACCGATGCCGCGGTATTCCTCGGGGATGCCGATGTCTTCGTTCTTGAAGTACAGGCCGGGTTCGATTGTGAACACCATGCCGGGCGTGAGCACGCCGTCGAGGTAGAGTTCCCGCTTCGCCTGGGCGCAGTCGTGGACGTCGAGGCCGAGGTGGTGGCTGGTGCCGTGCGGCATCCACCGGCGGTGCTGCTGGCCCTCGGTGCTGACGGCTTCCTCGACGGAGACCGGCAGGAGGCCCCATTCGGCGAGCCGCTCGGCCAGTACCGTGGTGGCTGCGGTGTGGATGTCCCGGAACTTCGTGCCCGGCTGGGCAGCGGCAAAGCCGGCGTCGGCGGCGTCGAGCACTGCCTCGTAGACCTTGCGCTGGACCTCGGAGAACTTGCCGTTGGCCGGCAGGGTGCGGGTGATGTCCGCAGTGTAGAGCGAGTCGGCCTCAACGCCGGCGTCCAGGAGCAGCAGTTCGCCGGCATTGATCTTGCCGGTGTTCCGGGTCCAGTGCAGCACGGTGGCGTTGTTGCCGGAGGCGGCGATGGTGTCGTAGCCGAGCTCGTTGCCTTCCTCGCGGGCCCGGGCGAAGAACGCACCTTCCACGACGCGCTCGCCGCGGTGGTGGGTGAGCGCCCGCGGGATCGCCTTGACCACCTCAGTGAAGCCGGCCACGGTGGCGGCGACGGCGATCTTCATCTGTTCGATTTCCCAGTCGTCCTTGAGCAGACGCAGTTCCGAGAGGGCCTCGGTGAGTTTCTCGTCAAGGGCGTCGAGCACACTCAGGTCGAGGTTGTCGGGGTCCTTGGCAGTGTTGTAGCGGGCGGTGTCGACGAGGGCGTCAATGTTCTCGTCAACCTTGCGGCCCAGCCTGATGGAGATGCCGCCGATCTCGGGCGCGCCGACGTTCTTGGTGATGGCGAGTTCGAGTTCGGCGATGTCCGCCGTGTCCAGTCCGAGCTTGGCCTTGAACTCGGCCAGGGTCGGGCGTGCACCGATCCAGAACTCCCCGGAGCGGGAGTCGGCGTAGAACTGCTCGGTGTCGCGGCCGGCCAACGGGCGGAAGTACAGCGTGGCGCGGTGGTTTCCGCCGTCGTCGCCGGTGCCCTCCGCCACCGGTTCCAGGATCAGGACCGCATCGGGTTCGTGGTCCAGGCCGAGGCCGGTCAGATGCGCGAAGGCAGAGTGCGGCCGGAAGCGGTAGTCGCAGTCGTTCGAGCGGACCTTCAGCGGGCCGGCGGGGATGACCAGGCGTTCACCTTTGAACTGTCCTGAGATGGTGCGGCGCCGGGCTGCGGCGTGGCCCGCGACGGCGTCCCGCTCGGGGAGCTGTTGCGTGGCCGGCGCCCAGTTGCTGGCCATGAAGGCCTTGAAGGCGTCGGAACTGGGCCGCTGCGAGCGGTTGTTGACGCGCTCCTCGAGGGGCTGGGAAGCGGAGACTAGGGTGTTATCTGCATCGTTCACCGTCCCATAGTCTCACCAGCGCCGCGGCTTAGGCCAACGGCGCGCGCGCGCCACAGGGCGGGCTGCGGGGCCCCGGCATAACGGAGCCGGGGCTTTGGATCCTGCCATCTACTAGGCTGGTGAGGTGAGGATCGACCTGCATGCGCACTCCAACGTTTCCGACGGCACCCAGGCACCGGCTGACGTCATGGAGTCCGCCGCCGCTGCGGGCCTCGACGTCATCGCCCTGACCGATCACGATTCCACTGCCGGGTGGGCGGAGGCCGCCGTCGCTGCCCGGAAAGCCGGGGTCGCCCTGGTCCCGGGCATGGAGATCTCGTGCCGCACCGCGGAAGGCATCAGCGTCCACCTGCTCAGCTACCTCCACGATCCCGCACATCCCGGACTGCTGGAGGAAATCACCAAGTCCAAGGATGCCCGGCACACGAGGGCGCAGAAGATGGTCACCCTTTTGTCCGAGGACTACCCGCTGACATGGGACGACGTGATTCACCACGTCGCGCCGGGCGCCACCCTGGGCCGCCCGCACATCGCCGACGCGCTCGTCGCGGCCGGTGTGGTGGAAGACCGGGCCGAGGCCTTTGGTTCCATCCTCACAGCACGTTCGCGCTATTGGGTCCAGCACTATGCGCCGGAGCCGGCGCTCGCCGTCGAGCTGGTCCGTGCAGCAGGCGGCGTTCCGGTGTTTGCCCACCCGGTCGCGTCCGCCCGCGGCCGGATCGTGGGGGAGGGGACCTACCGGGAGATGGTCGACGCCGGTCTGGCAGGCCTGGAAATCTACCACCGGGACAATCCCGAGGAGGGCCGGACGTTCCTGCGCCGCATCGCCGAACGTTATGGCCTGCTCGTTACGGGGTCCTCCGATTACCACGGCGCAGGAAAGCCGAACCTGCTGGGGGAGAACCTGACCTCCGCAGAAGTCTTTGCCCGGATCGAGGAACTGGGCACGGGCTCATCGGTGGTGCGCTGAGAACCCACCCGCTGAGACCCAGTTCGCTCAGACCCTGGACCCTCGGTTGCGCTATCACTTAGCGTCCCTATGAGTCCCCTCCGGGCCCGAATAGCCGCCACAAGTGATAGCGCAACGGCGGGTTGGCTCGGAGGGTAGGGGCAACGGGCGGTGTGGGGCGGGCCGAGGGTGGCGGGTCAGACGGTCGGGAAAGACGTGAACTGGGCCTTCGCGGACAGGCGCTTGGCCATGACGTCGATGGCTGGCTGGTTCTGGTCCACGCACACGAACCTGCGGTCGAGTTTCGCGGCCACGGATCCGAGCGTGCCGGAACCTGCGAAGAAGTCCAGGCACCAGTCGCCCGGCCGGCTCGAGGCGGCAACCACGCGGCGGATAAGCCCCTCCGGCTTCTGCGTCGGGTAGCCGGTCTTCTCCTTGCCGGTCGGCGAAACGATCGTGTGCCACCACACGTCGGTGGGCAGCTTGCCGAGCTCGCGCTTGGCGGGGGTGACAAGTCCGGGCGCCATGTAGGGCTCACGGTCCACTTCGGCGGAGTCGAAATGGTACTTGGCCGGGTTCTTGACGTAGACCAGGATGTTGTCGTGCTTGGTGGGCCAGCGGTACTTGGCCCGTGCACCGTAGTCGTATGCCCAGATGATCTCGTTCAGGAAGCATTCGCGGCCAAAGATCGCGTCCAGCATGACCTTCGCATAGTGCACCTCGCGGTAGTCCAGGTGCAGGTACAGGGTGCCGTCGTCGGCCAGGAGCCGCCAGGCTTCCACAAGCCGCGGCTCGAGGAAGGACCAGTAGTCGCTGAACGCGTCGTCGTACTTGTGCAGCGCGCCCTTGATGGTGTCATAGGACCGGCCCTTGAACCCGACGCGGTCCCCCTCGCCGCCGGCGTTGAGCACCATCCTGGTTTCCTGGCGCCGCTGGACCCGACCGGTGTTGAAGGGCGGGTCCACATAAATCAGTGTGAAGGCGCCGTCCGGCAGCGTGGGGAGGTATTCCGCGTTGTCCGCGTGAACCACCAGGTTGCTGCCGTCCGGCGCCCAGACGGTGTCAGTCATGGAGGGGATTAGGCCTCGGCGCCGCTCGGCTGTGCGTCGCCGCCGGCCACTACCTCGCCGTTGCGCCGGCGGGTGCGGGTCCGGCGCCGGGCACGGGTTGCCCGGTCCACCTCGGTGGGGGCCTTCGCCGGCGCGGCGGCAGCAGCATCCGGCCCCTGTCCGTTGGCGGTCGACGCCGTGGCGGCATCGGCATCGGCAGCAGGACGGCGCCGGCGGTCGCCGGAGCGTCCGCCGGCCTCGGCGCCGCTGCGGCGCGAGTCACGGCCGCCGGTGCGGCTGCCTTCACGTGCGCCTTCACGGCCGCCGGTGCGGCTGCCTTCACGTGCGCCGTCACGGCTGCCCGTGCGGCTGGCTTCGCGGCCGCTGTCCTTTGCGCTGGTGCGCGAGTTCTTTTTGCCGGTCTCGCCGAGGTCCTCGAGGACCTCCGCGTCGACGCCGGCCAGCACACGCTTGTCGCGGGGCAACCGGCCCTTGGTGCCCGCAGGGATGTCAAGTTCCTCGAACAGGTGGGGCGAGGACGAGTAGGTTTCCACGGGCTCGGGGTAGCTCAGGCCGAGGGCCTTGTTGATGAGCCCCCAGCGCGGCATGTCGTCCCAGTCAACAAAGGTCACGGCGGTGCCCTTGTTGCCGGCACGGCCGGTGCGGCCCACACGGTGCAGGTAGATCTTCTCGTCTTCGACGCACTGGTAGTTGATCACGTGGGTGACGTCGTCGACGTCGATGCCGCGGGCGGCGACGTCGGTAGCCACGAGGACGTCCACCTTGTTGTTGCGGAAGGCGCGCAGAGCCTGTTCGCGGGCGCCCTGGCCGAGGTCGCCGTGGATGGCGGCCGCGGCGAAGCCGCGGTCCACGAGTTCCTCGGCCACCTTCGCGGCGGTGCGCTTGGTCTTGGTGAAGATGATGGTGCGGCCGCGGCCGCGGGCCTGCAGGATGCGGGCCACGACCTCCACCTTGTCCATGCTGTGGGCACGGTAGATCAGCTGGCGGATGTCGCGCTTGGTCAGGCCTTCGTCGTCCGGATCCGCGGCGCGGATGTGGGTCGGCTGGGTCATGTAGCGGCGGGCCATGGCGATGACCGGGCCGGGCATGGTGGCGGAGAACAGGAGCGTCTGGCGGACCGCAGGCGTGCCGGCGATCAGGGTTTCCACGTCCGGCAGGAACCCGAGGTCCAGCATCTCGTCGGCTTCGTCGAGGATGACGATCTTGACGTTCTTCAGGCTCAGGTGCTTCTGCTTGTAGAGATCGATCAGGCGGCCGGGGGTGCCGACGACAACTTCTACGCCGTTCTGCAGCGCCTCGACCTGCGGCTCGTAAGCGCGGCCACCGTAGATGGTGGCAATGCGGGCGTTGCGCTTCTTGGCGGCGTTTTCGAGGTCCTTGGCTACCTGGACGGCGAGTTCGCGGGTGGGCACGATCACCAGGGCCTGCGGGGCGCCGGGAACGGCCAGCTTGTCGAAGCCGGCATCGTCACGGCCGACGACGCGCTGCAGCGCCGGGATGCCGAAGCCGAGGGTTTTGCCCGTACCGGTCTTGGCCTGGCCGATGATGTCGTGCCCTGCCAGTGCGACCGGCAGCGTCATGGCCTGGATCGGGAAGGGGTGGGTGATGCCGGCGTCGGCCAGGGACTCCACGATGTCCGCGCGGACATTGAAGTCGGCAAAGGTCTTCTCGGCAATCTCGTGCGGCTTTTCGTCCGAGATGATGGTCTCTTCGGGCTCGATGGTCTCCGTGCCGGACTCATCGGTCAGAAGCTGGTGCGTGTGCAATTCACTCACAGGGGAGTTTCCTTATTCATTTTGGGCTGCGCTGCTTGCTCAACGGGGCCGGCCATGGTGGCCGTTCCGGAGCACGCTCAGGCGCGCAAGCAATTCCAGTGGAAGCCGATCGCGGGCTATCTAAATGCTGGCACTGGGGACCAGCGGGTGTATCTCAAGATCGCGTAGGGGCGGGCTTGTTGAATTCGAAAATCATGGAAATCAACGACCGGGCATCCATTTCTACCTCTTCAGTCTAGCTGTACAAGGCGCGGATCCTCGACTGGGCGGGTGATTGCGCCTCGGGAGGCCGCCGCGAGCGTGCCGGCTGCGGACAGCCAGCGGGCCGTCAACGGACCTGCAGGGGACCGTCAGCCCACGAGCTCCAACTGGATTTCCCGCGTGGCGATGTCCGAGGACACCACCCGGACCCGGACTTTGGTGCCCGGTTCCAGTTCGCCGGGGCAACGTGCGGTCACGGCGGGCTCGGCGATCTGGACGATCCCGGACGGGCCGTTTCCGTTGCCGTTGGTCTTCCCGCCATTCCCGTTGCTGGTGCCGTTGATGCTCTTTGCCGGCTTGGGACCGGAGATGACGACGGCGTCGAATTCCTGGCCGATGTGGTTGACGAGCAGCGCCGCCTCCACGGTGTCCAGCGACAGCCGCTCCAGTTTCGCGGCCAGCTGGTCCGAAGTGCCCATGATGGCCGGGAGGGACGGCAGTGCTTCCCGGGCCCAGGCAGGAACTTCAGTGCCGTTGCTCAGGGCTTCGCAGATCACCAGCACGAAGCGGTCGACCAGCCGCCGCAACGGTGCCGTGGAATGGGCGTAGGCGGCGCCGATGGCGGACTGGACGGCGGCGTCGGGCACCGTGCCGTCGAAGGGCGTGTACCCGGCGCCGCGGAAGAGCATCCCGGCCGAATGCACAATGGCCAGCTGCCGGGGGTCCGTCGGGTCAAGGGTCCGCAGGTACTCGCCGTAGCGCATTTCCCCGTCCCAGGGCTTGCCGAGGGCGTGGGTCTGCCGGTGGAAGTGGCGCAGCGAGGCCTCGTCCGGGGCGGGCATGGTGCGCAGGATGCCGACCTTGCCCTGGAGCATGAGCGCGGCGGCGGCCATCCCGGTCATGAGTGAAATCTGGGCGTTCCAGTCCTCCACCGGCAGCGGCGGTGCCGCCACGATCCGGTAGCCGCCGTCGGGCAGCTGCTGGATCTCCTGTTCCGGCATGTTCAGGCTCGCGCCGCCGCGCAGGCGTTCCAGTTCCACCCGTTTGATGCCTACTTCTTTCAGCAGCTGCAGCACGGGCGCCGCGGTGCCGGCGTCGAGCTCGGCCTGCACGCCTTTGTAGTTGAGCTTCGCGCGGCTGCGGACCTGTGCCCGGCGCACGAGGACCGAGGCGACCTCTGCCGCGGCGTCGAGCTCGAACTCCCAGACGAAAGCAGCGCACAGCTGCCCGGCGAGCAGGCTGCCGGCGGCCTCGCTGATGATCTCCGGATGCAGCGGAATCCGGCCGTCCGGGGTGTAGAAGGTCTGGCCGCGGCGCCGGGTCTCGGCGTCGAGCGCCCCGCCCGGGGCGACAAAAGAGGGGACGTCGGCGATGGCATAGAAGACCTTGTAGCCGCCGTCGCTCCGTTCGATAAACAGGGCCTGGTCCAGGTCGGTGGACGACGCCGGATCGATGGTCACGAACTCGACATGCGTGAGGTCAAGGTCCGGGAGCTTGTGCTCGGCCACTGCCGCCTCCGCGTCGCGCAGCACATCTTCGGGGAACGGGCCGGGCAGTTCCAGCGTGGTGCGCAACGCCTTGAGGGCCCCGGCAAGCTGGTTCTGCTGCTCGTGGACACTGGGGGTCAGGCGATGATGGGACACGAAAATCAGGGTAGCCCGATTTCCGCTATTAGTCTTGGATGATGAGCGCAACTGCGGACGATCCGGCCCTCTACAACAGCTTCATTGCCGACCTGCTGGGAGTCTTGGCGTACGGCGAGCTTTCCGCCTTCGAACGGCTGTCCTCGAGTGCCCGGTATTCGCCCACGCTGCATGACCGTGCGGTGCTGGGCAGGATGGCGGTGGTCGAGTTCCAGCATTACGAACTCGTCCGGGCACGGCTCGAGCACATGGGCCTGGACACGGAAGCCGCCATGCTCCCGTTCCAGCCTTCGGTGGACCACTTCCACGAACGCACGCGCCCGTCGGACTGGTACGAAGCCCTCATGAAGGCCTACGTGATCGACACGGTCGCCGCGGACTTTTACGGCGTCGTCGGCCGGTACGTCGACACCGCGACCCGGAAGCTGATCGGGCAGGTCCGCTCCACCGGGGAGTCCACAGCCGTGCTGCAGGAGCGCCTCAAAGCGGCCCTGGCTGATGACCCCCGGCTGGCGTCGCGCCTGGCGTTGTGGGCCAGGCGCCTGCTGGGGGAGGTCCTGAACCACGCCCAGCGCGTCAGCGCTGAGCACGCGTTCCTCGGCGGGCTATCGGGGCTGGACGACGCCGGCGCCCGGGCGCTGGTCAACGGCCTGGCGGCCGAGCTCGCAGCGAACCACGCGCGACGGATGACGGAGCTGGGTCTGACCGGTTAGTTTCCGTGCCGGCCGGCATTACAGGCCGCGAACCTGCCTAGGACGCGGCGTCCAGCGCCGCGAGCAAGGCTGCGGCGGCGTGGGCGGGATCGGTGGCGTCGGTGATCGCCCGGACCACGACGATCCGCCGGGCACCGGCGTCGACTACCCGTTCCACGTTGCTGAGGTCGATCCCGCCGATCGCGAACCACGGCAGCAGGCTTTCGTTGACTTTGCCCGTTCCCTCCGCGTCCGCCCCGCCGACCGCCTGCGCGGCGTAGCGCACCAGGTCGAGGCCGACGGCGGCGCGTCCGGGCTTGGTGGGCGTCGCCCACACGGGGCCCACGCAGAAATAGTCGAGCCCTTTGCGGCCGGGCGCGGCAGCAATGGCGGCGTCCACCTGCTTCGGGCTGTGGGTGGACAGGCCGATCACGGCATCCTTGCCCAGGAAGCCGCGGGCGGCGTCGAGCGAAATGTCCTTCTGGCCGACATGGAACACCGGAGCCCCGGACAGGGAGGCGATGTCCGCCCGGTCGTTGACGGCCCACAGCCGCCCGTGCCGCAGCGCTGCGGTGTGCAGGACCTCCAGCAGTTCCAGTTCCTCGGAGGCCTCGAGCGACTTGTCGCGCAACTGGATGATGTCCACGCCGCCGGCGAAGGCGGCGTCGACGAAGTCCTCGAAATCGCCGCGGTCCCTGCGGGCGTCGGTGCAGAGGTAGAGGCGGGCGGTGGTGTGGAGGGGGTCCTGGCTCATGAGACCAGCCTAGTTCCTCTAAACTGGGCGCATACCGCGGGAGCCCGCAGCAGCCATGTCACCGCTGCCCGGCTGAGAGGGCGTCAGAGCCGACCGCTTGACCTGATCCGGCTAGTACCGGCGTAGGGAAGGAATTTTTCATGGGCACACGAGCAGGCTGCGCAGCCGAAGCCGCAGATGACGCCGCCGCCCGGGTTTGTGACACAGGGCCCGGTACCGCAGAGGGAACCGTCCCGGGGGATACCAGTGCCGACGACTTCACCGCCGACGCGGTCGAGGCGGGGGATCTCAGTGCCGACGACTTCACCGCCGACGCGGTCGAGGCGGGGGATCTCAGTGCCGATGTGGCCGTGATCGGCGGCGGGGTGATCGGCCATGGCATAGCGTTCGAGGCCATCCGCGCGGGCCGTTCCGTGGTCCTGATCGATGATGCTCCCGGCAGCGGAGCCAGCTGGGCCGCGGCCGGCATGCTGGCCCCCGTGAGTGAGCTGCACTACCAGGAGGAACAGCTCCTGGAACTGATGCTTGAGGCCTCCCGGTTATGGCCAGGATTCGCTGCGGCGATCGACGCCGGTGCCGCCGGCACCGAGTCCCGGGCAGGTACCGGCTACTTAACGACGCCGACCCTGGCGGTGGGGGCCGACGCGGCGGACCGGCGCGCGCTCGCGGACTTGCGGCAAGTCCAGCAGGCCAGCGGCCTCAGCGTGGAACCACTGACACTGCGCGAGGCACGCACCCGGGAGCCCCTGCTGAGCCCCGGCATCTCGTGCGCCTTCGACATCCCGGCCGACCACCAGGTGGACCCCCGCCTGCTGATCGCCCGGCTCGCCGGCGTAATCGGTGCGGAAGGCGGCAGCTTCGTCCGCCAGCGCGCGGCAGGCCTGCTGTGGCAGGACGGACAGGTGGCGGGTGTGCGGCTGGCCGGCGGCGGTTCCGTGCGGGCTGCGGAAACCGTGGTCGCCAACGGGCTCGGCGCCGCCGCCCTCGAGGAGTTGCCCGCAGGACTGGCGCTGCCGCTGCGCCCCGTCTACGGCGACATCCTCCGGCTTCGCGTGCCCCCGCATCTGCAGCCGCTGCTCACGGCCACCGTGCGGGGCATGGTGCGCGGCGTCCCGGTGTACATCGTCCCCCGCCAGGACGGCACCGTCGTGATCGGGGCCACCCAGCGCGAAGACGGACCGTCGGACCCACACGCGGTTTCGGCCGGCGGCATCTACCAGCTGCTGCGGGATGCCCAGCAGCTGGTGCCCGCGGTCGCCGAGCTGGAGCTGCTGGAAGCCACGGCGCGGGCCAGGCCCGGAACACCGGACAACGCCCCGCTGCTGGGGCGGGTCGCACGACCGGACGGCGGGGACGTCCCCGGGCTCATCATCGCCACAGGATTCTTCCGGCACGGCGTCCTGCTGACCCCTGCCGCTGCGGCCGTGTGCCGGCAACTCATGGACTTCACGCCGGACCCGCGCTGGTCCGGGTTCCGTCCCGATCGTTTTTCCCGAATCCCGGATACGTCCGGGGACAGCCCCAATAAGGAAGCAGCATGAACATCCGACTCAACGGAACGGAGCAGAGTGTCGCCGACGGCGCCTCCGTCTCCACACTCGTCAGCCAGCTCACGGGCAGGAGCATCGGCCCCGACGGCCGCGCTGCCGACGGGCGGAAGCTCGGTGTCGCCGTGGCCCGCAATGCCGAAGTGGTACCGCGCAGCCAGTGGCACGCCACGGCGCTCGCCGACGGCGACGACGTCGAACTTGTCACGGCAGTCCAGGGAGGATGACCAGCATGAACGAGACGACGTTCGCAGGAACCCAGGCCGTGCCCGTGACCGGTCCAGTGGCCGATCCGTTCGTGGTCGACGGCGTGAGGCTCGGCTCCCGCCTCATTATGGGAACCGGCGGTGCGCCGAGCCTGGACGGGCTCGGGGCGGCACTGGTGGCGTCCGGGACGGAGCTGACCACGGTGGCGATGCGCCGCTATTCGCCGGCGGAGACGGGATCGCTGTTCCAGCTGCTCGAGGACCACCAGATCCGGGTGCTGCCCAACACGGCAGGCTGCTTCACCGCCAAGGATGCGGTCCTCACCGCCGAGCTGGCCCGGGAGGCCTTGGAAACGGACTGGGTCAAGCTCGAAGTCATTGCCGACGAGCACACGTTGCTGCCGGACGCCGTCGAACTCGTGGACGCAACCGAACAGCTTGTGGCCCGCGGCTTCAAGGTCTTTGCCTACACGAACGACGACCCCGTGCTTGCCCTCCGACTCGAAAACCTCGGCGCGGCGGCCGTGATGCCGCTGGGAGCCCCGATCGGTACCGGACTGGGCATCCTGAACCCGCACAACATCGAGCTGATCGTCTCGCGCGCGTCCGTGCCAGTGGTGCTGGATGCCGGGATCGGCACAGCCTCGGACGCGGCCCTGGCGATGGAACTCGGCTGCGACGCAGTGCTGCTGGCGACGGCCGTGACCCGGGCGCAGAATCCCGTGCTCATGGGCGAGGCCTTCAAACATGCCGTCATCGCCGGCAGGCTGGCAAAAATGGCCGGCAGGATCCCGCGGCGTGAGCATGCACTGGCGTCTTCGGCGATGGAAGGCCGGGCCGAGTTCCTCTAAAGCCGTGCTTTGAAGCCCCCGGGGACTGGTCTGGTCCCACGGGCCGGACAATCTGATCACCATTCTCTTGATGACGCGTCGGCTCTCTTGATGACGCGTCGGCTCTCTTGATGACGCGTCGGCTCTCTTGATGACGCGTCGGCGCGATCACGCGTAGGCCCGGCCGGGGCGACGTGCGGCGGGATGAACCAGGTATGCCGTCGGTCCGCGTCCGGATGGTTCGCTGTCCTTGTGGATCAAGTGGTGGTGCGAGTAAGGCAGGGTCCCGTTAGCGCGCTGGAGCCACTTTCACGAAGAATGGAGTTGCCACTTCTTTGCCGTTCCAGCTGCCCTTTTCGAGGTCAGGTGCCATCCCTTGCAGTCCTGGCATGGGTATACGCTCGCGGGCAACTTGCCACCAGAGGACGAGCCCTTGCGGATGATTTCCTGGAGCGTGCGGTTCGCATGCCAGAGAGTGGGATAGGTGATCTTGGTGCAGGTTGCCATCGGGCGAAACCCTTCTTGGAAGAGTACTCGCGTGGCTCATATCCACACTTGAGCGCCACCTAATAGCGGCGTCCCAGGTTCCACATGATTGTGTCGTTCAAGTCACAACGTACCCGCAGCCCTAACTGCCTTGCAATCGTGAGTCTTCGGCCCAAGATTCCCTGAGAAATAGCCACCGTTCCCTGTCCCTCGCCGCCGAGGACGACGTGGAAGATGTCGGAGCCGCCCGCAATATTGCGCGCGGTGGTGGCGGTGAGGCGTCGGCGGGACTGCCCGTAGGCCTGGCGGGACTGCCCGTAGGCGCCGCGGGCGCTACTGGTCGGGACGGAAGTATCTGTTCCGGCGGGGTGTCTGGGCGGGGTCGAGGTGGGGTGGTGGGATGAACCAGGGGATGCCGGTCCGCATCTGGATGTTCCAGTGTTCCTTGTGGATCACGTGGTGGTGATGGGAGCAGAGCAGGGTTCCGTTCCCGGTTCCGGTGGTTCCGCCGCGGGACCAGTAGGTGATGTGGTGGGCCTCGCACCAGGGTGCGGGGATGGTGCATTGCGGGAAGGCGCAGCCGCGGTCCCGGGCGGTGATGGCCTTGCGGATGTGCGGCGGGAAGACCCGGGAGGCGCGGCCGATGTCCAGGACCTGGCCCTTCCCGCCGAGGAGGACGGGGATGATGTCGGCGTCGCAGGCGATTTTGCGGATGGTGCCGGCGGTGACGGGGCCGGTGAACAGCAGCGAGCCGGTCTGCTGCGGCGCCCCTGTGCTGTGCGGGGAGCGGGGTCCGAGGCGCGGGGCGCCTGCTGTGGCGCCGGAGGAGTCCTGGAGCCGGGTGAGCAGGTCGCGGTAGTCGATGGTGGCCATGACCTGGGGCCGGAGCCCGCCTGCGGCGGGCAGCCCGCCGGTTGCCAGTGCCGCCTTGCAGGCGCCGACCAGCCCGTCGAGCAGCCGTTGCGGCCGGGAGCGGAGGTCCAGGGACGGCAGCGAGGGGTCCTCTTCCGCGGTGGCGGGCTCATCAGCCGCGCAGGGCGCATCCGCCGCCGCCCCGTCCTCGCCCGCCTCGCCCGGTCCGGCCTGTGCCGTGTGGCCGGAGGCGGTGCCCTCGCCGGTGCGGGGGTTGGTGGCGGTGTTCATCACGGTGATCAGGTGTTCGAACTGGTCCGCCGTGGCGAAGATTTCCAGGTGCTGCAGGCCGTGGCGGGATTTGCGGAGGAAGGCGCCCTGGAGCTGGCGGAGCAGTTCCTCGGAGGGTTCGGCGCCGTCCTGGTCCAGCGCCTCGGCCCAGCTGCGGCTGACCCGGGCAAGGAAGTCGGCGTCGTTCTCGGCCGCGGTGCGGGTCAGGGCGTGCTCCATCGCCGCCGCGGCCTCGGGGAGGCAGCCGTGCCGGACCCGGTCCAGGGCGAGCGTGATGACCGTCGCGGCCCGGGACGCGACCTCGCCGGCCGCGACGGCGGCTCCGAGCTCCGGGTGCACGGCCGGCATGGGCCCGCCGGAGAGTCCTTGCCGGGGCAGCAGCGTGTCGGCGAGGCAGAGCCGGCGCTTGGCCTCCGCGGCGCCGATCCGCAGCCGCGCCCGCAGGAACTCCACCGTGTTCCGGTACCCGTCATCCAGCACCGATCCCGGCACCGCCGGCACGGACACGCCGGCAGACGCCGCGGTACCGGACCCGCAGGCAGGCTCTAAGGCGCCGGTTGCGCCGGCAGGCCCCGCGGCCAAGGAAGTACCGGGTTCTCCGGTCTGCCATCCGCCGCCGCTCTCGCGCCAGCCCGTGGTCCACGCCGTGGCCGACCCCGCCGCAACCCCGGAGGCCGCGGCGGCGGACTGTTTCCTGGTCCGGTCCACGGCGGCGGCCGCGACGAGCTGCAGATACTCCACCGTGCGGGAGAGTTCCTCCACGCTGCCGGCGAAGTCCGCCGCGGCCCGGAATCCCCACGAGCCCGCCTCCTCCACCGCCGTCGAACTCACCGCCCGCAGCGCGGCCAGGGCGGCGTCCATACCGGATTGCCGGACCGTAGCTGCACCCCGGACCGTAGCTGCACCCCGGTCCGTGCCCTGCGCCTCGTCCCCGCAAGCGGTGAAATCCCTGATGAAATCCCTGACGGCTTCCATGGCACGAGTCTATTTCTGGGGTACGACAAGATGATGGAGACGGTTCCGTACGGCGTGATCGGACCCCAAACGAACTGTGACCACGCACCCTGTTGGGTGCGTGGTCACGGCCGCGCGCGGAAACCGGCTGCGCGGGTCTAGCGGGCTAGAGCTTCAGGATGCTGGTGAGCCGCTCGGTGTCCTGCCGGGTCCGGGCCTTGCCGAGGTACACCACGGCCGCGATCGAGGCTGCGGTGCCCAGGACCATCGGCAGGATCCACGGGATCCAGGTCAGGCCCGGCTGGTAGCCGAGCCCGGCCGCGATGAAGATGATCCAGCTGAGCATGCCGACTGACGCAGCGACTCCCGCCGGGACGGCGACGCCGTACTTCTGGTGCCGCTTGTCGTTGGCCCACACCACGAAACCCGCAGCAACGGTCACCAAGGCGACCACAATCAGGGAAAGCATTCAGGACACCTCACGCTGGTGAAGAAACGATGACGAAGAAACGATGATGAAAAAGCCCGTGAAGAAGCGGCAGTGAGAAGAACGGGGCTAGAGAGCGCCGAATCCGACGCGGCGGGCCTCTTCTGCTCCGATTTCCACGTAGCCCAGGGCGTTGGCGGGGATGATCACCAGACGGCCCTTGTCGTCCTTCAACCGCAGTTCGCTGCCCTTGGCGATCGCGTCGCCGACTACCTTGGCGACGGCGTCGGCGTCCTGGGTCGATTCGAGGACAATTTCGCGGCCAATGTTCTGAATACCAATCTTTACTTCCACAGCAAGGCCTCCCAGCCAATCAACGTCCAAAAATGTCTAAGGTCAATCTCTAGTTGTACTCTAGGTCTCTTTGGGGAAGCGGGAGATTCCGCGCCAAGCTAAACGGTAGATGAGGTCGCTGGCTACATCGAGATCCAGGTTCCCGTCCGTTTCCAGCCAATACCGGGCGCTCACATGGGCCATTCCCGCGAGCCCGCGGCCCAGCAGCTGGGCCTCCAGCTCAGGAAGCTTGGTGTCCTCGGCGATGACATGAGCGACGGCGTCGGCGAAGGTCTTGTTGAACGTTTCCAGCCGCGCACTGACGTCAGGATCGTTAATCAGGTCCGACTCGAAGACGAGCCGGTGCGCCTGGTCGTCGTGGGCGATGAAGCGGAAGTAGGCGCGCATGACGGCCTGGACGCGCTCGTCATTGTCGGTGGTGGAATTCAGGGCACCAAGCAGCAGGTCGGTCAGCTTGCTGAGGTGGCTGTCCAGCAGGGCCAGGTAGAGGTCCCGCTTGGAAGGGAAGTGCTGGTACAACACCGGCTTGCTGACGTGGGCAGTCTCGGCGATCTCGTCCATGGCGGCACCGTGGTAGCCGTTCGCCACGAAAACTTCCTGCGCGGCCGCCAGCAGCTGCGCCCGGCGTTCGTCGCGGGGGAGGCGGGCCGAGCGCTGTCCGCTCCGAGCCTGCCCTGCCGACGGCTTGCCCGACTCGTCCCGCTCCAACGGTGCCTGATGAACCACTGTCGGCCTTCTTTCCCTTTTCACCCCATTGCGCGCAATGGCACTCATTTGCATTTCGTACTGAACTACCTTGCACTCAATTACACCTTACGCGCGGGTAATATGACCTGGCGGTATCTTCGGGCATAGATTGAAGTATGGCTTCCAAGTTCACCGCCGCCGGTGCCCCCGCAACCCCCAAGACGCAGCTGGATCCGCGGCCCGGACCGCTGGTTGACCCGGCTGCGGACCTCAGCCCGGCGGAGGTGGAACGCTACTCGCGCCACCTGATCATTCCGGAGATCGGCGCGATCGGCCAGCGACGCCTCAAGAACGCGAAAGTCCTAGTGATCGGTGCCGGTGGCCTCGGCTCCCCGGCCCTGCTCTATCTCGCCGCCGCCGGGATCGGCACCCTGGGCATCGTCGACGACGACGACGTCGACCTCAGCAACCTCCAACGCCAGATCATCCATGGCGTCGCGGACGTGGGCCGGCCAAAAATCGAGTCCGCCCGCGATGCCATAGCGGCGCTGAACCCGCTCGTGGACGTCCGGCTCCACAACGTCCGCCTCGATGCGTCCAACGCACTGGAACTCTTTGCCGGCTACGACCTGATCCTCGACGGCGCCGACAACTTTGCCACCCGGTACCTCGTCAACGACGCCGCCGCCATCCTCGGCAAGCCCTACATCTGGGGATCGATTTTCCGTTTCGACGGCCAGGTCAGCGTCTTTTGGGAACAGTTCGGGCCCACCTACCGGGACCTTTACCCGGAGGCGCCGCCGCCCGGATCTGTGCCGTCCTGCGGCGAAGGCGGCGTGTTCGGCATGCTGTGCGCCGCCGTCGGAGCGCTGATGGTGACCGAGGCCGTCAAGCTGATCACCGGCGTCGGCCGGTCCCTGCTGGGCCGGCTGGCGCTCTATGACGCGCTGGGTGGCACCTGGCGCGAGATCAAGGTGACCCGGGACCCGGCGGCGGCGCGGATCACCGAACTCACCGATTACGAGGCCTTCTGCGGGATCACCCCAACGGCGGATGCCGGTACCGAGCACACCGTGACGGCGACCCAGCTCGCCACCATGCTGGCCTCCCGCCAGGCCGGCCTCAAGGACTTCCGCCTCGTGGACGTGCGCGAGCAGGGAGAATACGAAATCGTCCGCATTGAGGGGTCGGAGCTGATCCCGCAAGGCCGCATCCTTGCCGGCGAGGCGTGGCAGGAACTGCCCCAGGAAGCCGAAATTGTCTTCCACTGCAAGGCCGGAACACGATCCGCCGCCGTCCTGTCCGCAGCCCGCGCCGCCGGGTACGAGCGCGTCAGCCACCTCGAGGGCGGCATTCTCGCCTGGGTTAGGGACGTGGAACCCGGGAAACCGGTGTACTGAGCCGTGGCTGGCCATATTGGCGGCCATGTCGCGGCACCCGAATGAACGCTCCGTTGAGCGGCGCCCGCAACCGAAAGGCTTGGTCGTGAGCGAGGAAAATGTCATGAGCGAGGAATATACAGTGACGCCCCAGCGGAAGATTGGCTCCGGGTTCGGCCGGGATTCGACGGCGGCCGACGTCATTGCCGGGATCGACCTGACCGGAAAGACCGCCATTGTCACGGGCGGGTACTCGGGGCTGGGCTTGGAGACCGTGCGGGCGCTGGCCTCCGCCGGCGCCGCCGTCGTGGTGCCGGCCCGGCGGCCGGAGCATGCCCGCGACGTCCTCGCCGCGGCCGGTCTGACGCCGGCAACCACTGGCGGCGTCAGCGTCGCCGAGCTGGAAGTTGCCGAGCTGGACCTGGCGGACCAGGACAGTGTGAAGGAGTTTGCCGCCGGCTTCCTGGCCGGCCCGGCGTCCGGCCCTGCGTCTGGCGCGGCGCCGGGCGCAAGCCGCAGCCTGGAGATCCTCATCAACAACGCCGCCATCATGGCGAGTCCGGAGCGCAGGGTGGGACCCGGCTGGGAATCACAGTTCGCCACGAACCACCTGGGCCATTTTGCCTTGACCAACCTGCTGTGGCCGGCGCTTGCCGCGGCCCAGGGAGCCCGCGTGGTCGCGCTGTCCTCGACCGGCCACAAGCTCTCGGCCATTCGCTTCGATGACATCAATTTCGACGCCGGCTATGACAAGTGGCGCGCCTACGGCCAGGCCAAGACGGCGAACGCGCTCTTCGCCGTCCAGCTCGACGCCCTGGGCCGGAACTTTGGCGTGCGCGCCTTCGCAGTACATCCCGGCGGGATCATGACGGAGCTGCAGCGGCACCTGCCGCGGGAGGAGATGATCGCCGCGGGCTGGATGGACGAACACGGCAAGCTCGACCCGCGCTTCAAGACACCCGCGCAGGGCGCGGCCACCTCGGTCTGGGCCGCGACGGCGCCGGCGCTCGAAGGAATGGGCGGCGTCTACTGCGAGGACTGTGACATCGCCGAAGCCACGGTGCCCGGGTCGCCCGAAGCCAGGGTCAGGGGAGTGGATGCCCACGCGGTGGACCGGGAGGCTGCCACACGGCTGTGGCAGGTGTCGGCCGAGATGACCGGGATCAACGCTTTCCCCGGATAATCCACGGATAAGCCGCGGTGCGGGGACGCGGGGCAGCTACGCGGTTTCGCGGATGTCGCCGGCTGCGGGGCCGAGGTCGCCGGGGTTATGGACAACGGCGTTATGGACAACGGCGTTGTGGTCCACGGGGCACGCGGCCGTGGAACCGGCGGCACCGGGGACCGTTGCGCCGGCGGTGGGCTCCACCGTGATGCCGTACAGCGCCTCAAGACCGGCAATGTAGGCGTCCTGCTGTCCGTTGGAGGCCAGTTCGCGGGCCCGGACGGTGGGGACGTGCAGCAGTTGTTTCACCATGCGGCGGAGGGCAAATTCGACTTCTTCGGCGGCGGCCGTGCAGCCGTGCCGGGCCCGGACCTTTTCCATTTCCGCGTCCAGGACGTTCATCGTGTGGCGGCGCAAGGCGACGATCGCCGAGTCGACGCTCCTGGCCTCGCGCTCCTGCTCAAAGGCACTGGCCGCCCCGGCCACGATGCTGCTGGCCTGTTCGAGCGACTCGGCCTGTTCCTGCGGTGCGGCCAGCCGGACCGATTCCAGCGTCAGCAGTTCGACGCCGTCGAGGTCGCCGACAGCGGGGTCGAAGTCATGGGTCAGGGCGAGGTCGATCGCGATCAGCGGCTGGGGCGAGTTCGCACGGATCCGGGCGATTTCGTCCGCCTCGACCCGGCTGTCGGAGCCGCTGCAGCCGATCATGACGTCGGCCGCGGCAACTGCGCCCGGAAGCGTGTCCTCGTCCAGTGCCGTGCCGCCCCGGGTGGCGACGAAGCCGGCGGCGCGGCCGGAGGAGGAATAGACAGAGACATCGGTGCAGCCGCGTTCGCGCAGCAGGGACATGGTGGCACCGGCGTAGGCGCCGGTCCCGAAGACGACGGCTTTCTTGGCGGACCAGTCCGGGTTTTCCGACAGGTCAGTGGCGAGGTCCAGGGCCACGGAGACGATGGAGAGCCCGCGCGAACCCAACGCCGTCTGGGCGCCGACGTCCTTCGCGGTTTTGGACGCGGCCTGGAACAGCCGGACCAGGCCGGAGCTGGCGGTGCCCTCGTGCTGGGCCGTGATCAAGGCGCGGCGGACCTGCCCGGCAATTTCCCGTTCGCCCACCACGGCGGAGTCCAGCCCGGAGCTGACGGAGAAGAGGTGCTGGCTGACCTCGGCGCCAGTGCGGGTGCTGAAGGCGCGGGAGACGAGCTGATCGTTGAGTCCGCTGGCGCCGCTGATGTGGGTGATGAGGGCTGCCCGGGCCGCGGCGACGGCGTCCGGATGGGGGGCTTCACCATAGATTTCAAGCCGGTTGCAGGTGGCAAGGACAACGGCACCCGCCACGGCCGGCGATCCGGCGAGGGCGGATGTGGCGATCCCTGAAGCGCCGGTGCTCAACTGAGCAACGGTTTCGAGGTCGATGTCGGCGTGTGTAGCCACCAATGAAAAAAGAACCACAGCATCACCATCATAGCTTTTTCGCGTCCGTGTAGAACAACTGTCCGGGCGTGGGCTCAGGCACCCTGGCCTGTGATTCCCGCCACGGCGCGGCACGCATGGCCAGTGCCGGAGCCGGCGTGACAGGCTGTCGTTATCTTTTGGGCACAAATTTGGGCACAATCGAAGTCATGACTCCAAGCGCTGCGGCCCGTGCCGGCACGACCACCTTCAGTACGTCCGACAACGGCGCAGCCGGCAATGCCGCCAATGATGGCGCCGCCGCGGATGCCGCCGCCCGCGGCCTCGATGCCGGGCACCCGCTGATGGACGGCCGCACCGCGGATTCGCCGCTGATCACCGCCTACCGCGGCGGCAAGCCCTCCCGCCGTCCGGTCTGGTTCATGCGCCAGGCCGGCCGCTCACTCCCCGAGTACCTCAAGGTACGTGAGGGCGTCGCGATGCTGGACTCCTGCCTGCGCCCCGAGCTGGCTTCCGAGATCACCCTGCAGCCGGTCCGCCGCCACGACGTCGATGCCGCCATCTTTTTCTCGGACATTGTCATCCCGCTCAAGCTGGCCGGCGTCGGCGTGGACATCGTGCCCGGCGTCGGACCCGTCCTGGACAAACCGGTCCGCACGGCCGCGGACGTTGCCGCCCTGCCGCAGCTGACCTGGGAGGCCCTGGAGCCCATCCGCGAGGCCGTCCGGCTGACGGTGGCCGAGCTCGGCGGCACCCCGCTGATCGGCTTCGCCGGTGCCCCGTTTACCCTTGCCGCGTACATGGTGGAAGGCAAGCCTTCCCGCGACCACCTCGGCCCGCGCACCATGATGCACGCCGACCCCGGGACCTGGACTGCCCTGGCCAACTGGGCCGCCGATGCCTCGGGGATGTTCCTCCGCGCGCAGCTGGAAGCCGGCGCCTCCGCCGGCCAGCTCTTCGACTCCTGGGCCGGTTCGCTGGGACTGGCCGACTACCAGCGCTTCGTTGCGCCGGCGTCGTCCCGGGCCCTGGACCATGTCCGGCACCTCGGCGCACCGCTGATCCACTTCGGCACCGGCACGTCGGAACTGCTCGTCGCGATGCGCGACGTCGGAGTCGACGTCGTGGGGGTCGACTACCGGCTGCCGCTGGACGAGGCCAACCGCCGCCTCGGCGGCACCGTTCCGCTTCAGGGCAACATCGACCCGGCACTGCTTTCGGCACCGTGGGAAGTTCTCGAAGCCCACGTCCGCGAGGTGATCGCGGCCGGCTCCGCTGCGCCCGGGCACGTCGTGAACCTCGGCCACGGGGTGCCGCCGGAGACGGATCCTGAGGTGCTCACGCGCGTCGTCGAACTCATCCACTCCATCGCTCCGGAGTAGGGGCGTGGACGCAGGTGCCGCGGGGACTCCCGGGGAAGGCGCCGCCGTCGTGATCGGGGGCGGGATCTCCGGGCTGCTTGCGGCACGGGAATTCGCCCGGGCCGGGGTCCGCACTACCGTCCTGGAGGCAGGCGAGGGCTGGGGCGGTTGCGTCGGCAGCCATGCCGTGGCCGGACTGACCCTGGACAGCGGCGCGGAGTCTTTCGCCACCCGCACCGCCGCCGTAGCCGATCTCGCCGCGGAGCTCGGGCTGGCCGGCGAGATCGTCGCGCCGAACCCCGGCGGGGCCTGGGTCCAGTTGCCTGACGGTCCCCGGGAACTGCCCAAGACCGGCGTGCTGGGCATCCCGGCGAGCCCGTGGGACCCGGAAGTCCGCCGGTCGCTGGGCCTGCTGGGTTCCCTCCGCGCCTCCGTCGACGCCGTGCTGCCGGCCTCGCTGGGCACCGCTGCCGGGGCTACGAGCGTGTCAGCCCTGGTCCGCCGGCGGATGGGCAGGCGGGTCCTGGACCGGCTCGTGGCCCCGGTGGTCGGCGGCGTCCACTCGGCCGATCCCTCAGCCCTCGACGTCGACATGGTGGCCCCCGGTCTGCGGGCCGGCATCCGTCAGCACGGTTCCCTCGCCGCCGCCGTCGCGGCCCAGCGCAGGGGAGCGGCGACCGCCGTGGCTGGCCCCTCCGGAACGGCCAGGACAGCCGGAACAGCCCAGGCCGCCGGGCTCCAGAAGGCCGGCTCCGCCGTCGCCGGGCTGCGCGGCGGCATGCACACGCTCGTCGCCGCCCTGCTGGCCGATCTGCGTCAGCGCGGCGTCACCCTGCTGCCCGGCACCCCGGCCCGGTCAGTGCGGCGAACAGCTGACGGCTGGCGCGTGGCCACAGACCAGACCACTTTCGACGCCGGGCTCCTCGTGGTTGCGGTCGAAGGTCCCGCCGCCGTCGCTCTGCTTGAGGAGTCCCTGCCGGAACTTGCCGGCCACCGCCCCGACGCGGGACCCGACGTCAGCCTTGTCACGCTCGTGGTGGACCTCCCGGCCCTTGACGCGGCGCCACGCGGCACCGGCGTGCTTGTTGCGCCGCAGAGCCCGGGCGTGCAGGCCAAGGCGCTGACGCACGCCACCGCCAAATGGGCCTGGCTGGCGGAGCAGGCAGGCCCGGGAAGGCATGTGCTCCGGCTCTCGTACGGACGAAGCGCAGCTCCCGGGGCTGTTACTCCCCGGGCACTGCCCGCGTCGCGCGGCGGCGGACTGGCCACAGCGCCGCGCTCCGACGATGAACTTTTCCGCGCAGCGCTGGCTGATGCCTCGGCGCTGCTGGCCGTGCCCGTCGGCGCCGGGGACGTGGCCGATTGGGACGTGGTCCGCTGGGCCGGTGCGCTGCCGTTTGCGTCCCTGGGCCACAGGCAGCGCGTCGCGGCCGTCCGGAGCATCTGTGCCGCGGACGGCACGCTTGCCGTGGTGGGCGGCTGGCTGTCCGGCAATGGCCTGGCCGCGATCGTCGCCGACACCCCGCAGCAGGTCCGCAGGCTGTTGCCCTGACCGCGGATTGCCCTGACTGGGGGTTGCCCTGACCGCGGATTGCCATGAGGGACGCTGAGTTCAAGTGGTTGCCCTGACCGCGGATTGCCATGAGGGACGCTGAGTTCAAGTGGTTGCCCTGACCGCGGATTGCCATGAGGGACGCTGAGTTCAAGTGGTTGCACTGACCGCTGCTGCGCTCAGTGTGGCTTCATCGAATTTAGCTGCCCACAACGCGGTTCCCCCCGAGTCCCAAAAGCACCTTCAGTCACAGGAATCACAGCGGCTCCAAAGGCACCCTGAACCCCTCCGGTCCCGGTGGTTTCGTGCCGGAAATTCGCGGTTTTTGCAAGTTTTTCCTGCCGATCGATTCCGGCTAGGCTCGATGACCATGTTTACTTTCAGGTCCAAGGTGTCAACAACGAAGACCGGGAGCCATCGGGGCCTTCGAAGCGGCGCGGCGGCGGTCGCGCTTGGGGCCGTACTGGCTGCCACCGCCGGGGCTCCTGCCTCGCAGGCGGCCACAGGGTTGTCCGCGGCGGCGTCCACCGCACCGTCCGCGCAGGGTTCGCTGACCCTCGGCCTCGATGACGTGCTGGACAGCCTGCTCGGCTCCTCAAAGACGCCGAGCCCCTCGCCGTCCGCCGACCCGGGCGAGGCCACCCCGTCGCCCGGCAGCAGCCCGGAACCCAGCGACCCGGAACCCAGCGACCCGGAACCCAGCGACCCGGAACCCAGCGACCCCGAGTCCAGCGATCCCGAGCCCAGCGATCCCGAGCCCAGCGATCCCGAACCCACGGCCCCGCACACCAGTACCCCGCCGCCGTCGGGCACGCCGTCCGCGAAAGTTGCACCGCCCGCCGGACCGCAGGACCCCGGCGCGCCGCCCGCGGCCCCGGCTCCGGGAGATCCCGCCGGGACCGCCCCCACCGGACAGACCCCCGGCCAGCCGGCACCGGGCAGCGCGGGCGCCGACCCGGCGGCTGAGCCCCAGTCCGGCACCGCGGTACCGGCCGCGGGCAGCGTTACCGGCAAGCAGTCGGCCACGCCGCATCCGTCCCCAAGCGGTTCAAACACAACCGGCTGGACCCAGACACAGACCCAGGCCCCGGCCAAGGGCCACTCCGGCAACACCTCCCTCGAGGCAACCTCGACGTTGGAACCGGCCGGTCCGTCCCCGTTGGTCGGCTGGGGCATCTCCCTGGTAGCGCTCTCGCTTGGCGCCGGCGTCGCGGTCCTTCGGATGCGCCGGAGCTGACAGGACCAGCATCCCGTGCCCGCTCTCGCGGACCCGCCAGCCGCGCCCGTCTCCCGCTCCCGGCATGTGAAATAAAGCACTTCTACGCGTTGTAGAAGTGCTTTTTTTCGACTTAGCTGGGGAGAGGAGGCAGACTGGTATGCATGAGCCACACTTCTGCCGAATCTGTCACTAAAACCGGAATGTCAGCCCCCGGGGAATCCGTCGCCGGGGCATCGGCGCCCGAAGATTCAACTGAGCAGTTCTTCACCCTTTGGACCGTATTCAAGCGGTCAGCGGACATCCTGCGCGGCGCCGATGCCGCTGAGGACTTCGACGCCCTGATGAAAAGCCTCGCCGACGCCGGGGTTGTCCACCGCGGCAGCTACGACGTCTCGGCGATGCGGGCCGACGCGGACATCATGGTCTGGCTGCATGGTCCCCGGCCGGAAGCGCTGCAGCGGGCAGTGCGGGACATCCGGCGCAGCAAGCTGTTCGCCGGCACCGAGATCGTCTGGTCCGCCATGGGTGTGCACCGCGAGGCCGAATTCGCCAAGAACCACACCCCGGCGTTCTCCCGCGGCGTGGAACCGGCGGAATGGCTCTGCGTCTACCCCTTCGTCCGCTCCTACGAGTGGTACCTCCTCCCGGACGCCGAGCGCGGCGCCATGCTCCGCGACCACGGCCTGCTGGGCCGCGACTTCCCCCAGGTCATCTCCAACACCGTGTCCTCCTTCGCCTTGGGCGATTGGGAATGGATCCTCGGACTGGAAGCCCCCGAGCTCGTGGATCTCGTGGACCTGATGCGCCACCTCCGGGCCACCGAAGCCCGGCACCACGTCCGCGAGGAAATCCCGTTCTACACCGGCCGCCGCGTCACCGCCGCCGAGATTGCCGAGGTCCTGGCATGAGCCCGCTGGATCCCCAGGAATCCGCCGCCTCAGTAACGGCCGTGAACGCCGTCACCGAGGCCGGCCGGATGGCCCCCAAGGAGTACGACGCCGTGCTCCTCGCCTCGTTCGGCGGCCCCGAAGGCCAGGAGGACGTCATCCCGTTCCTCCGCAACGTCACCCGCGGCCGCGGCATCCCCGACGAACGGCTCGAAGAGGTCTCGCACCACTACCGCGCCAACGGCGGCATCAGCCCCATCAACGCACAGAACCGTCAGCTCAAGGCCGGCCTCGAGGCCGAACTTGCCGCCCGCGGCATCGCGATGCCGGTGTTCTGGGGCAACCGCAACTGGGACCCGTACATCCCGCAGACCCTGCAGGAGATCTACGACGCCGGCCACCGCAAGGTGCTCATGCTCACCACGAGTGCCTACTCCTGCTACTCCAGCTGCCGCCAGTACCGCGAGGACATCGGCATGGCGCTGACCGAAACCGGGCTCGACGGCAAGCTCGAGGTCGACAAGGTGCGCCAGTACTTCGACCACCCCGGCTTCGTGGAGCCCTTCATCGAGGGAACCGCCGCCGGCCTCGCCGACGTCCGTGCCCAGCTGGCCGCGGCCGGCACCCCGGATGCCCCCGTGCACATCCTGTTCGCGACGCACTCCATCCCGACCCGCGACGCAGAGGCCGCAGGCCGGTCCGAGGGTGAGCCGCGCGCCTTCGAGGAAGACTCCGCGTACGCCGCACAGCATCTGGCCTCCGGCACCGAGATCATCCGCCGGGTGGAAGACACGACGGGCCTGACCGCGCCCTGGTCCCTCGTCTACCAGTCCCGCTCCGGCGCCCCGCATGTGCCGTGGCTCGAACCGGACATCAACGACGCCATCGAGGAGCTCGCCGGCCAGGGCGTCAAGGGCATCGTGATTGTGCCGCTGGGCTTTGTCAGCGACCACATGGAAGTCGTCTGGGACCTGGACACCGAGGCGCTTGAGACCTGCGCCCGGCTGGAGCTGGCCGCAACCCGCGTCCCCACGCCCGGAACGCACCGCAAGTTTGTCGCCGGGCTCGTGGACCTCATCTGCGAGCGGACCGTCGCGAACAACATCGCCGAGCGGCCGCACCTGACCAAGCTCGGCCCCTGGTACGACGTCTGCCGTCCCGGCTGCTGCGCGAACTTCCGCGGCGAAAAGCCCACCATCGCCGGAGCCGACACCACCGTCGGGACCGGACACGATCCCTACCCGGCCGCAGCGGTGGCTTCGCGCACGGCGGCGGGCACGGCTGATACGGCGGCAGGCCGGGGGACCGCATGAGCGTCCGGATCGGCACCCGCGCCAGCAAGCTCGCCCTGACCCAGACCCAACAGACCGCGGACCAGCTGGCCGCCGTCGGCGGGTTCCCCGTCGAGCTCGTCCACATCCGGACCGACGGCGATGTCCTCAAGGGCTCGCTGTCTCAGATGGGCGGCACCGGCGTCTTCGTCGCCGCGCTCCGCGACGCCCTGCTGCAGGACACCTGCGATATCGCCGTGCATTCGCTCAAGGACCTCCCGACCGGTCCGGCCCTCGGCCTGAGCCTGGCGGCCACACCCAAACGCGTCGACGTCCGGGACGTGCTGTGCGCCCGTGACGGGCTCAAACTTGCCGACCTGCCCAGCGGCGCGAGCGTCGGCACCGGCTCGCCGCGCCGCGCGGCCCAGCTCCGAGCCGTGCGTCCGGACCTGGACATCCGCGACATCCGCGGCAACGTGGACACCCGGCTGGGGCGCGTCCCCGGCCTGTCGGGCAACACGAACGACGCTGTCGTTGACGGCAAGTCGAACGACCTCGACGCCGTCGTCCTCGCCGCCGCCGGACTGCACCGGATCGGCCGGCTCGACGCGGTCAGCGAGTACCTCGAGACGGACATCATGCTGCCTGCCGCCGGGCAGGGTGCCCTGGCGATCGAATGCCGCACCGCCGACGCGCCTCGCAGGGCCGGGTCCACGGAAGGCTCCCAGGGCGTCCTGGCGCAGGCCCTCGCGGCCCTCGATGATCCGGACACCCGGCTCGCCGTCACGGCCGAACGCGCTTTGCTGGCACGCCTGGAGGCCGGATGCGCCGCCCCCGTGGGCGCCTACGCCTACCGCAAGGGGAGCATGCTCCACCTCGAAGCGGTGGTCTGCGCGGTCGACGGCACGGCAACCGTCCGCGACAAGAAGGCCACCGACGGCCTCACCGAGGTCGGGGCGACGCTGCTCGGGATCGAGCTGGCGGAAGTCCTGCTCGCCCGTGGCGCCGCGGACATCGCGGACCTGGCCGCTTCCTGAACCGCGGATTCCACTCTTCATGGGACGGCACAGCGACCGCAACCACACGGGCGGGCCAGCCGGCATGAGCGTGCCGGAGGGCGCCCGCGTGCTGGTTGCCCGCAGCCCGGACCGCGCGGGGGAGCTCGTCACGGCCCTCCGCCGTGTCGGCGCCGAGCCGTTGCTGCTGCCGCTGATCGACTTCGAGCAGGCCAGCGACCAGCACTCCCTCGACGTCGCCTTCGACGCCCTCGGTGCCGGGGCCTACACGTGGCTCGTGGTCAGCAGCGTAACCACCGTCCAGGCACTTGAAGCGAAAGCCGCCGAACGCGGTGCCTCCCTCAGCAGCTGGTTGCCCGGCAGCATCCTCGTGGCCACGATCGGCCCGGCGACCCGCCGTGTGCTGGAATCCCGCGGTATCAGCGTCGACCTCGCACCCACGGGCCAGCAATCCGGCACGGGCCTGCTCGACATCTGGCCGGCGAACCAGGGCAGCGTGCTCCTGCCCCAGGCGGACATTGCGGACCCCCGGCTGCGCAAGGGCCTCGAGGCCCGCGGTGCCGCCGTCCAGGCCGTCACCGCGTACAACACCGTCGACTATCCGGCCGATCCGCGCCGGGCCCTGCCCGCCTCCCCGCCGGCCCCACCGCAGGCGGCCTTGACGCAGGGGACCGGTCCAGCCGGGCAGGACGCGCCGCAGCCCGCCGTGCTCACCGCGGCCGAGGCCAAAGCCGAAATCGGTGCCGGCCGGCTGCACGCAGTCGTCGCCGCCTCGCCCAGCGCCGCACGCCGCATCCACGCGGACCTCGCCCCGCTGGGCAACTGCCGTTTCGTCGCCATCGGACGCTCGACGGCGGCCGAGGCGGCTTCCCTCGGACTCACTGTCGACGCCGTCGCCGAAGAGCCGACGGCGTCCGGGCTGGTTGCCGCCGTCGTCCGGTCCCTTGACCACCAGCAGCCCCCACCGCATCCGTCAGTCGCAGAGCCCTCAGCAAAGGACACCATATGAGCTTCCCGACCCACCGCCCCCGCCGGCTCCGCACCACCCCGGCCATGCGCCGGCTGACGGCCGAACACCGGCTCTCAGCCTCGGAGCTCATCCTGCCGGCCTTCATCCGCGAAGGCCTGACCGAGCCCAACCCGATCGCCTCGATGCCCGGCGTGCAGCAGCACACCACCGATTCGCTCAGGCGTGCCGCGGCCGAGGCGGTGCAGCTGGGCGTCGGCGGCATCATGCTGTTCGGCGTCCCCGCCGTCCGGGACGCGCGCGGGACGGCGTCGCTGGACCCCGACGGCGTGCTGAACAAGGCCATCCGGGACGTCCGCGCCGAGGTCGGCGACGAACTCGTGGTCATGAGCGACGTGTGCCTCGACGAATTCACCGACCACGGCCACTGCGGCGTCCTGGACGCCAACGGCTACGTCGACAACGATGCCACCCTGGAAATCTACGGCCAGATGGCGGTTGCCCAGGCCGACGCCGGCGCCCACGTCCTGGGCCCCTCCGGCATGATGGACGGCCAGGTCGCCGTGATCCGGCAGGCCCTGGAGGACGCCGGGCACGCCAACACCGCGATCGTGGCCTACGCCGCGAAATACGCCTCCGCGTTCTACGGCCCGTTCCGCGAGGCCGTCGACTCGCAGTTGACCGGCGACCGCCGCACCTACCAGATGGACGCCGCCAACCGCCGGGAGGCCATCCTCGAGGTCGACCTGGACCTGGCCGAAGGCGCCGACATGGTCATGGTGAAGCCGGCCATGAGCTACCTGGACATCCTCGCCGACGTCGCCGCCATGAGCCCGGTCCCCGTGGCCGCCTACCAGATTTCCGGCGAGTACTCGATGATCGAGGCCGCCGCCGCGAACGGCTGGATCGACCGCCGGGCCGCCATCACCGAGTCCGTCTTGGGCATCAAACGCGCCGGCGCCAACATGGTGCTGACCTACTGGGCGAGCGAGCTCGCCGGCTGGCTGAAGGAAACCCGATGAACACGGCCCCCGAAACCCCGATCGCCCCGCTCAATTCCACACCCACGGCGCCGGTGGGACCGCACCGCATCCTCCTGGGCCTGAACACCTTCGGCGACGTCGGGGTCTTCCCGGACGGCCATCCCGTCCCGCACGCCCAGGTGCTGCGCCAGCTCCTGGAACAGGCTGAACTCGCGGACCAGATCGGCCTGCACGCCTTCGCGGTGGGGGAGCACCACCGCCGCGACTTCGCGGTCTCCGCCCCGGAGGTCTTCCTGGCCGCGGCGGCCGCCCGCACGAAGAACATCCGGCTCGGCTCGGCCGTGACAGTGCTCAGCTCCGATGACCCGATCCGGGTGTTCCAGCGCTTCGCCACCGTGGACGCCATCTCCGGCGGCCGGGCGGAGGTCATGCTGGGCCGGGGGTCCTTCATCGAGTCATTCCCGCTGTTCGGCCTGGACCTGGCGGACTACGAGGTCCTTTTCGAGGAAAAGCTCGAGCTCTTCGACAAGGTCCGGGCGCAGAAACCGGTCCACTGGGAGGGACGCACCCGGCCGGCCATCAGCGGCCTGAGCGTCTATCCACCGCTGGAACACCACCTTCTGCCGACCTGGATCGGCGTCGGCGGGACCCCCGAGTCGGTGCTGCGCTGCGCCGAGTACGGCTACCCGATCATCTTCGCGATCATCGGCGGCCAGCCGCGGTCCTTCGCGCCCCTGGCCAACCTCTACCGGGAAGCCATGGCCAAGTACGGGCACCCGATGCAGCAAATGGCCACGCATTCGCCCGGCCACGTTGCCGCCACGGATGAGGAAGCCCGCGAGGAGTTCTTCCCGCACTGGCTCGATCAGCGCAACAGGATCGGGGCCGAACGCGGCTGGGGCCCGGCCAGCCGGGGCGAGTTCGACGCGATGTGCACGCCCGAGGGTGCCCTCTATGTCGGGTCGCCGGAAACCGTGGCCGCGAAGATCGCCCTGCTCAAAAAGAACCTGGGCGTGGACCGCTTTGATCTCAAGTACAGCAACGGCACCCTGCCGCACCCGGCCATGATGCGCTCCATTGAACTGTTCGGCACCGAAGTGGCGCCCCGCGTGGCCGCGCTCCTGGCCGCGAACTGACCTCGCCGCGAACTGAAAGAATAGGAACCATGACTTCCAGCATGCCTCGCAACGAGGAACTCTTTGACCGAGCCCGCCAGCTGATGCCGGGCGGCGTGAACTCACCCGTGCGCGCCTTCGGCTCCGTGGGCGGGACGCCGCGGTTCATGGTGTCCGCCAAGGGCGCCTACCTGACCGACGCCGACGGTGCCGACTACGTCGACCTCGTCTGTTCCTGGGGCCCGGCGCTGCTGGGGCACGCCCACCCGGAGGTCCTGGCAGCCGTGCACGCCGCCGTCGACCGCGGGCTCTCCTTCGGAGCTTCCACACCGGACGAGGCAAACCTCGCCGCCATCGTCAAGGAGCGCGTCCCGGCCGCCGAGCGCGTCCGGATGGTCTCCACCGGCACCGAGGCGACCATGACGGCCGTCCGGCTGGCCCGCGGCTTCACCGGCCGCAACCTCATCATCAAGTTCGCCGGCTGCTACCACGGCCACCTCGACGGCCTCCTTGCCGCCGCAGGCTCCGGCCTGGCGACCCTCGCGCTGCCCGGCTCGGCCGGTGTCACCGCCGCCACCGCCGCCGAGACCCTCGTGCTGCCCTACAACGACCTCAGCGCCGTCGAGGCCGCCTTCGCCAAGCACGGTGACAGCATTGCCGCCGTCATCACCGAAGCCGCTCCCGCCAACATGGGCGTTGTCACCCCCGGCGACGGCTTCAACGCCGGCCTCTCCCGGATCACCCGCGAGCACGGCGCCCTGCTGATCCTCGACGAGGTCCTGACCGGCTTCCGGACCGGCTACTCCGGCTACTGGGGCCTCACCGGAGGCGCCGCCGACGCCGCCGAGCCGTGGACCCCGGACCTGCTGACGTTCGGGAAGGTGATTGGCGGCGGCATGCCGACGGCGGCCCTCGCCGGGCGCGCGGAGGTCATGGACTACCTGGCGCCCCTGGGCCCCGTCTACCAGGCCGGGACGCTGAGCGGTAACCCGGTGGCCATGGCCGCCGGGGTCGCGACCCTCACGCATGCCACCCCCGAGGTCTATTCGTTCGTGGATGCCCGCTCGCTGGAACTCTCTGCGGCGCTGTCCTCCGCGCTCGATGCAGCCGGCGTGGACCACTCCATCCAGCGCGCAGGCAACCTGTTCTCGGTGGCCTTCGGTACGGGCGCCCGGGGTGTCCACAACTACGAGGACGCCCAGGGCCAGGAAGTGTTCCGCTACGCCCCGTTCTTCCACTCCATGCTGGACTCCGGCGTCTACCTGCCGCCGTCGGTCTTCGAGGCCTGGTTCCTCTCCGCCGCGCACGACGATGCCGCGATGAACCGGATCTTCGACGCCCTCCCGGCCGCGGCGAAGGCGGCGGCTGGCGCCAAGCCGTAGCCTGCAGTTCTTTTGCGAGTTAATGACTGATGGCACCCGCTGTTGCGGGTGCCATCAGTCATTTAAGTTGCCTTGGCGCTGGCGAACTACAGAACGTCCGCGAGGAACCCCTGCAGCCGCTCGGTCCGCGGGCTGGTAAAGATTTGTTCCGGCGGACCGGACTCGACGACGACGCCGGCGTCCATGAACGTCACGGTGTCCGAGACATTGCGGGAGAAGCCCATCTCGTGGGTCACCACTACCATGGTCATGCCGCCCTTGGCGAGGTCGGCCATCAGCGCCAGCACACCCTTGACGAGCTCGGGGTCGAGGGCGGAGGTGGCCTCATCGAAGAACATCACCTCCGGCTTCATGGCCAGGGCGCGGGCAATGGCGACGCGCTGCTGCTGGCCGCCGGAGAGGTTGGCAGGACGTGCGTCGGCCTTGTGCTTGAGCCCCACCAGGTCGAGCTGCTCGAGCGCCTCGGCCCGGGCCTGCTCGGCCGGCAGTTTGCGCAGCTTCCGCAGCGCCAGCGAGACGTTGTCCACCACGGTCTTGTGCGGGAACAGGTTGAACTGCTGGAACACCATACCGATCCGCTGGCGCAGCTCGTCGGGGTTGTCCTTCAGGACCGAGCGGCCATCGAGCAGGATGTCGCCCTGGTCCGGTTCGATCAGGCGGTTCATGACCCGCAGGAGCGTGGACTTCCCTGAGCCGGAGGGACCGATCACCGAGGCCGTGGTGCCCGTCGGGACGTCCAGGTCGATGCCGCGGAGGACATGGTTTGAGCCGAAGGACAAGTGGAGGTTCTTGCCGGTCAGCGAGCCGGAGGCGAATTCGCTCAAGGCTGAGCTCCCTTCCCGATCAGGGCCGCGGCGTCGTCCGGCTGCTGTTTCTCCGGACGGCCGGTGCGCAGACGGTTGTCGATGTAGTTGACCAAGTGGGTGAGCGGAACGGTCAGGATGAGGTACATGAACGCCGCGGCCATCAGGGGCGACAGGTTGCCCGTGTTGGCGGCGGCGTCGTTACCGATCCGGAAGATCTCGCGCTGGCTGGCGAGCAGGCCGAGCAGATAGATCAGGGAGGAGTCCTTGATCAGCGTGATGAACTGGTTGACCAGGGCCGGCAGCACGCGCCGGATGCCCTGCGGAATCACCACGAGGCGCATGGATGAGTTATAGCTGAATCCCAGGGCACGGGAGGCTTCCAGCTGGCCCTTTTCCACGCTCTGGATGCCTGAGCGGAAGATCTCGCCGATGTAGGCCGACGCCATGAGCGTCAGGGCGAAGATGGCGAGCGGGAACGGGTTCGTGGATCCGGTCAGTTCCCGGACCACGGGCCCGAGCCCGATGCCGATCAGCAGGATGACCACAATCGCGGGGACCCCGCGGAACACATCCGTATAGATCCGCGACAGCCACCGGAGCGGCGTGCTGCGGGACGTGCCCATGATGGCCAGGACCATGCCCAGGATGCACCCGAGCACACCCGAGGCGATCGCCAGGATCAGGGTGTTGCGCAGGCCGACCGTAAGCATTTGCGGCAGGACGGCTGCTATCGCCTCCCAGTCGAAGAAGCTGCCTATGAGTTGATCGAGTGCATCCATGGACTAGGACTTCGGAACAGTGACGGCCTTGGAACCCGGGGACCACGTGGCCGGGGTCTCGCGGTCCGGGTACCATTCCTTGGTCAGCTTGGACCAGGTGCCATCGGCGATTACGGCGTCAAGGCCGGAGTTCAGCGCGTCAATGAGCGGCTGGTTTTCCTTGTTCACGGCGTACGCGGTGAAGTTCTGGGTGTTCACGACCGACTCGGCGATGACAGTGCCGTCGCCTTCCTTGACCTGGCCGGTGGCCTGCTGGGACGGAGCGACCCAGGCGTCGACCTGGCCGTTCTTCACGTTGGCGTAGGCGGTGTTGTAGTCCTCAAAGCGGACCGGCTCGATCTGGAGGGTGTTGGTGACGTAGTCATCCTGCACCGTGCCCTGGACCACGGCGATGCGGGTGTCCTTGGTCAGGTCCTTGAACCCCTTGATGTTGGAGTCCTTCTTGGCGACCACGGCCATGTAGCCAAAGTCGTAACCGTTGGTGAAGCCAACGGTCTTGCGTCGGGCGTCAGTGGTGGAGATCGAGGAGGAACCGAGGTCGAACTGCTTGTTCTGGACCTGGGCGAGCAGCGACGCGAAGCCGGTGGCCTTGAACTCCACCTTGAGGCCCAGCTTGTCCGCGATGGCGCGCAGGAGCTCATTGTCGTAGCCGGTGAATTTGCCGGACTGGTCGATGTAGATGTTCGGCGGCGCGTCCGAAAGGGTCCCCACAGTCAGGGTTCCCTCGGTGATCAGGCCGAGCTTGGACTTGTCGATCTGGTCCAGGGGAGTGACGTCCTTGGTGGTGTATTTGTCCAAGGACTTCTGGTCGCTGCCCTGCAGGGCATCCGTCGGTGACGCCGTTGACTGGGCCGAACCGCCGCCGCAGGCTGCAAGGGAAACCGCCACGGCGATGGCCACGGGAACGGTGGTCAGCCACTTCAAGGCTTTGCTTTTCATCACGCAATCACTTTCGTCTGAAATTCAGTGGGTCGCGGGAGGCTCATCGGGCCCCCGGCCGCTGGCTTGGGCGCCGGGTGGAGCAGACGCGCCGCGAAAGATAATTGTGTCATCCGACGTGGGCGCGCCCATTCAATCCGAATAAATCAGAGCTGGTGTGTGCGTCCTGCGAACTATCTTCAGGGTCATGCGTGATCGGCGGTGATCCTGACAGTGCTGGCGGGGTGGCGCGGAATCATTGGCGCCGGAGCGGGCGGCCGGTGGACGCCCCGGGCGGTGTGACCTCCGTCGCATTCACTGGATTTGCGCGCAGCGGGGGACTAGTTAAGCCGTTCCGCCGGCGAACGTTTCGTTTTAAGAAGTGTTCCCGCGCCGGCGCCCGGGCGTCCGGAATCCCGGCGTTCCGAAATCCTAGAAGTCGCCCCGGCTGGCATCCTCGGGAGGCAGGACGGGCCAGTCGCCTTCGATCACGGCGGCCGGCTTCGTCTTGCGCAGGTAGCTTTGGAAGTCCGCGGCCTGGGCAGAGGCCCATTCGACCTGGAGCTGGTGCAGGTTGCTCGCCGGCATCCTGAGCTTGGGGAATTTTCCGGCCATGGCATCGAGCATCCGAAGGGTTGCCAGGGCATCGGCCGCGGAGGTGTGCGCGTTGTCCAGATTGACGCCGTACTCCTCGCACAAGGCGGTGAGGGTGCGCTTGCCCTTGCGGTACCGGTCCACCTGCTTGTTCATGACGTACGGATCCAGCACGGGGAAGCGGCTCAACTGCGGGACGCCGTAGCGGGCCGATTCGGCGGCGAGCACGGTGAAGTCGTAGCTGGCGTTGAAGGCGATGACCGGCACACCCGTGTCGAAGAGCTCCTGGAGCACGGCGGCGACCTCCCGCGTCACTTCCGCGGCGGGGCGGCCTTCGCTGCGGGCCTTCTCGGTGGTGACGCCGTGGATGTCGCTGGCCTCGGTGGGAATCTCAACGCCGGGGTCGGCGAGCCACTCGTGTTCCTGGACGATCCCGCCGTCGGAGTCCACCACGGTGATGGATGCTGTGACAATCCGCGCCGCACGGGAATTCCGCCCGGTGGTTTCGAGGTCGAAGGCTGCGCGGGGGAGGGTGTTCCAAGTGCTCATGCTTCAACCGTAACTGCTGCCACTGACAGTTCCTGACCGCCGTGCCCGCGTGCCGCCCGGACACGGTCCCGGAGTCCGGAACGGCTAGGCTGGACCGATGCGGACGGAGTATGTGGAGGCGGTGCTGGAGCTCGTGGCGTTGATCCCGGCCGGCACGGCGGTGGCCTACGGCGACGTTGCGGAACTCCTCGGCGCCGGCGGCCCGCGCCAGGTCGGTTCGGTCATGAGCCACTATGGCAGCGGCGTGCCCTGGTGGCGCGTCCTGAAGTCCAGCGGGGACGCCCCGCCCGGCCTGGAGCACGAGGCATTGGGCCTTTATCTGCAGGAGGGGACGCCGCTGCTGGGCCGCTACGACGACTTCCGCCGGACCGGCGAGGGACGCTGGCGTGTTGACCTGGCCTCCGGCCGCTGGGCGCCCACCGAGGCCGACTTCGACCGGATCGATGCCATCGCGGAGCGGCTCGAGCGGGAGTCGCATAAATTGTCGGTACCCGATGATGAAATGACTGTGTGAGTACCCCCAGCCACCTCGAACCAAGCCTGCAGCGGTCCGGGTCCCGTCCCCTTCCCGGGGCGGGCCACGCAACGGGAGCAGGGTTGCGCCTGTTGCCGCCCCGGACCCACCACAGTGCGGTCCCGGTGCTGTCGCCGGACCAGCTCGCCGCCGTCGAGGTCCCGCCCGGCTCCGGCCCCGTGCTGGTGCCCGGCGCACCCGGCACCGGCAAGTCGACGGTCCTGGTCGAGGCCGCCGTCCGCCGCACCCTGCGCGACGGCCTGGAGCCGGAGCGGATGCTCATCCTGGCTCCTGGGCGACTCGCCGCGGATACGCTCCGCGACCGGTTCACGGCCCGCCTGGACCGGAGCCTGAGCACGACGCCGGCGCGGACCTGGGCGTCATACGCCTTCGATCTGATTCGCCGTGCCAAGGCCGAAGGCCTCCTGCCGCTTCCGCGCCAGCCGAAGCTGCTCTCCGGTCCGGAACAGGACCTGATCATCAAGGAACTGCTGGAGGGCCATGCGCTGCCCGGCCTCGAACTGCCCTGGCCCGAGGACCTGGACGCCGCCCTGCGGACCCGCGGTTTCCGGCAGGAAGTGCGCCAGCTCTTTGACCGGATTATCGAATCCGGGCGGACGGCCGAGGACCTTGTAGCCTTGGCGCGGCAGTGCAACCGGCCGGACTGGATTCCGGCGGCCGCTCTGTACTCCGAGTACCGCGATGTCCTGGACCTGCGCATGCCCGAGGCCTTCGACCCCGCCGGCATCATCACTGCCGCGCGCCAGATCTTCCAGGACTCGCCCGATTTCCTCGCCGCCGAACGCGACCGCCTCCAGCTGATTCTCGTGGACGACATCCAGGAGGCGAACCCGGCGGTCTTCGAATTGCTCGCAGACATCGCCGCCGGCAAGGACGCCATCATCACTGCCTCGCCGGACACCGTGGTTCAGGGCTTCCGCGGGGCACGCCCCGATCTCGTAGCGGAGCTTCCCGGCCTCCTGGCCCCTGACGGAGCGATCCTGGAACGTCCGCTGTGGACGGCGCATCGGCAGGTACCGGCGGTGGCAGAGGCTTGGCTGTCGGTGGCCGGGCGCATCTCCCGCAGGTCTGGCGGCCAGTCCGCCCGCCGGCTCGAACAGCCCGAACCAGTGCCGGCGCCGGACGGGCAACCAGTCCCGACGCCGGAGGGAACAGCAGACGGCCGCGCGGGGACGGTCGAGGCCCACCTGCTGCCGTCCCCGGTCCATGAGCTGCGGTATGTGGCCCAGCGGATCCTCGAAGCCCAGCTGAACGACGCCCGGGAACTCGGGGACATTGCCGTGATCGTGCGCAACGGCGGCCAGCTCAGCCAGTTGCAGCGGTACCTGGCCGGGCAGGGGATTCCGGTCCGGATTCCCGTCGCCGAATCCGCCGTCCGGGACGAGGTCGCGGTCCGTCCGCTGCTCGACGCCTATGCGGTGGCCCTGGACCCTGCCGCGCTCACACCCGAGTCAGCCGTGTCCCTGCTGACGTCCCGGATAGGCGGCGCCACGTCTATTGAACTGCGGAGGCTGCGGCAGTCGCTGCGCCGGGAGGAACTCCTCGGCGGCGGCGGACGCACCAGCGACGCCCTCCTGGTCGAGGCCCTGCTGGAGCCGGGAGCGTTGGCGACGCTGGGCATCGAGGGGCACTCGGCCCGCCGGATCGCCCGGATGATCGCCGCGGGGCGGGACGCCGCCGGGGCCCCCGGAGGCAACGCCGAAACGGTGCTCTGGGCGCTCTGGCATTCCACCGGCCTGGCCTCCCGCTGGACCGACGCAGCCCTCGCGGGAGGTTCTGCCGGTGCCCGGGCCGACCGTGACCTTGACGCCATGATGGCGCTGTTCCATACCGCGGAACGCTTTGTGGACCAGCTGCCGGGGTCCGGCCCGGAGCAGTTCCTTGAATACCTGCTCAGCCAGGAACTTCCCATGGATACCCTTGCGGCGCGGGCGCAGCTGGAAGATGCGGTGGAGCTCATGACCCCTGCCAGCGCGGCGGGCCGGGAGTGGCCGGTGGTGATTGTGCCCGGACTTCAGGAAGGCGTGTGGCCCAACACCCGGTTGCGCGGCGAGCTGCTCGGCAGCACGTTGTTCGCCGACGCCGTCGAGCACGGCGTGGAGTATGCGCTGCGGCTGGATCCCCAGAGCCGGCTGCGCGAAATCCGTTATGACGAGCTCCGGAGCTTTTCCACGGCAGTGTCCCGCGCCCGGGAGGTGCTGATCTGCACGGCGGTGTCCTCGGAGGATGAGCAGCCGTCCTCGTTCCTGGACTACGTGGCGCCGTTGCGGCCGGGGCAGGACCGCCGGGGCTTTACCCCGGTCGAGCGCCCCCTGACCCTCCGGGCGCTGGTCGCGGAACTGCGCCAGCACGCCCAGCTCGACCCGAGGGCGGCCGAATCGGCGGAAGCCGCGGCCGTGCTGGGAGGCTTGGCCACGGCCCAGCCGCCGGTTCCGGGCGCGCACCCCGCGAGCTGGTGGGGGTTGGCGGAGTTGTCCTCGGCGGAGCCGGTGGTCCCGCCGGGCGGTACCGTGTTCGTGTCGCCGTCGAAGGTCGAAACCGTGCAGAAATCGCCGCTGGACTGGTTTGTCCAGGCCGCCGGCGGAGAAGCCGCAACCGATTTTGCCCGCAGCCTGGGAACGCTGGTCCACGCCATCGCGCAGGACATGCCGGACGCCTCGGGAAGCGAATACGTTGCCGAACTCGTCCGGCGCTGGCCCACACTGGGGATGAAGGACAACTGGGAAGGCAAACTGGACTTCCAGCGAGCCGAGTCCATGGTCCGCAAGCTTGCCCAGTATGTTCTCGTGATGCGCAGCGAGGGCCGGAGCCTGGTCGGCGTCGAACAGGATTTTGAGGTGAAGCTGCCGGACGTTCCGGCGGAGGCCACTGCCTCGCAGGCCGGATCCGAGTCCGGCGACGGCGGGAGCACCGGTCCGGCGCGGCCCGCCGTGCTCCGGGGCCAGGTCGACCGGCTCGAGATCGACGCCGAGGGCCGGCTGGTGATCATCGACCTCAAGACCGGCAAACGCCAGCCCGGCAAAGCGGATCTGGACCGGCACCCGCAGCTCGGCGCCTATCAGGCCGCTGTGCTGGCCGGCGGCTTCGCGGGTCCCGACGACGGTCCGCCGCCGCTGCCGGGCGGGGCCGTCCTGGCCCAGCTGGGGACCACCACCAAGAGCCCCGGCATCCAGGCCCAGGCACCGCTGGATCCGCAGGACAACTGGGCACTGGAGATGGTCGGCGACGCCGCCCGCGTGATGTCCGGCAGCGTTTTCCAGGCCCGCCACGATCCGTCCAAGGGAGGCCACGGCGGCCACGGCTGCCGGCTCCCTGAAGTGTGCCCGCTGTGCGTGCGGGGAAAGCAGGTTACTGAATGAGCCCCGAGGCGCCGCCACCCGGCCCGACCGATCCGCATCCGGCACCGGCTCCCCTTCCCGCCCCGCGGTTCAGCCCGGAAGAGCTGTCGGCACTGCTGGGGGAGGGGAACAGCCCCACGGCTGAACAGTCCCTGATCATTTCCTCGCCCCTCACACCGCGGCTAGTGATCGCCGGGGCGGGGTCGGGGAAGACCGCCACCATGGCGGACCGGGTGGTGTGGCTTGTTGCCAACGGCTGGGTCCGGCCGGAGGAAGTCCTCGGCGTCACCTTCACCCGTAAGGCAGCGGGTGAACTCGCCTCGCGGATCCGGGCCAAGCTGGCCGCGCTGGCGCGCATCGCGGCGGCCGACACCGGGAACACGCTCTTCCCTGCCGGGCTGCTGAGCGCGGATGCGCTCGAACCCAAGGTCTCCACCTACCACTCGTATGCCAGCGGCATTGTGTCCGACTATGGTCTCCGCCTCGGTGTCGAACGCGACGTCGTGCTGCTCGGCGGCGCCCAGTCGTTCCAGCTCGCCAGCGAGGTCGTGGAAGCCTTTGACGGGGACTACGAACACTTCCGGTCCGCCAAGTCGACGCTCGTCAAGGCCGTGATCCAACTGGCGGGAGAGTGCTCGGAGCATCTGCAGGACCCGGCCCACGTCCGTGGCTGGCTGTTGGAACGTGTCGCCGAGTTCGAGTCGCTCCCGTACGTCGCAGAAGCCAAGAAGAACCCCACCCAGGCTGCGGGCGAGCTCAGCGCGATGCTGCGCACGCGGGCCAGCGTCGCGGACATGGTGGGCCGCTATTCGGAGGCGAAGCGCGCCCGCGGCGCCCTGGACTTCGGTGACCTGGTGGCCCTGGCGGCGCGGGTGGCCAACGAGATTCCGGTCGCTGCCCAAACGGAGCGCCAGCGCTACAAGGTGGTGCTGCTCGATGAGTTCCAGGACACCTCGCACGCCCAGTTGGTGCTGTTCTCCCGGCTCTTCGGCGACGGCCATGCGGTCACCGCGGTGGGGGACCCGAACCAGTCCATCTACGGATTTCGGGGAGCGTCCGCCGGGCAACTCTTCCATTTCGTCCGCGAATTCCCGGTCCTCGTCGGCGTCGGCGGGGACGGTCACGACACCGGCCGCGGCAGCGAGGGGGACCAGGGCAGCGGCGACCAGAGCAGTGGGCAGACCCGGCGCTTTGCCGTTGCGCCCACTTCCTACTTGACTACGGCATGGCGCAACGGACGCAACATCCTGGCCACGGCCAACCTCATTTCGGCGCCGCTGAGCAAGGCGGCGGCGAACCTCGGGGCCGCCGGGGCCCGGGAAAGCGCCGACGCCGTCGAGGTCCCGCCCCTGCAGCCCAGCCCCGCCGCGGTGGACGGCAGGGTGGTGATGGGACGGTTCGCCACGGACGAAGCCGAGGCCGCGGCGATCGCCAGCGACGTGCTGAAATTTCGTGTGACGGACTTCGACGCCGCGCACTCCGCGGACCCGGTTCCGCCGGCCATGGCCGTCCTGTGCCGGCGACGGGCGCAGATGGAATGCATTCGCCGCGAGTTCGAAGTCCGGGGCATTCCCTATGAGATCGTTGGGCTCGGCGGGCTGTTGGACACACCGGAAATCATCGACCTTGTCGCTACGCTCCGGGTCCTGGCCGATCCGGGCCGCTCAGACTCCCTCATGCGCCTGCTGGCCGGCGCGCGGTGGCGGATCGGCCCGGCGGACCTGATGGCCCTGCGGGACTGGTCCAGTTTCCTGGCCCGCCGTCGGGGCCGCCCCGGCGGCCTGGACGCCGACGACGCCGGGCGTGCCGCCGAGGATACTGGCCAGAACGACGGCGACGACGCAGTGATTGAAGGCGACATCACCGATTCGGCCAGCTTGGTCGAGGCTCTGGACTGGCTGCCCCGCGACGGCTGGACCTCGGCGCACGGGCGCAGACTGAGCCCGGAGGCCCGGGACCGTCTGCAGCGGCTCTCGGACGAGCTCCGGCAGTTGCGCAGCTACATGGGCGACGACCTCACCACTTTGCTGGGCGAGGTGGAACGGGCGATGCTCCTGGACATCGAAGTTGCGGCGCGTCCCGGGATCAGCATCCATCAGGCCCGCCGCAACCTGGACGCCTTCCAGGACGCAGCGGCCGGATTCCTGCACACCTCCCAGCGGGTCGACGTCCTGGCGTTCCTCGCATGGCTGGAAGCCGCGGCGGCCGAGGAAAACGGCCTGGATGCCGCAGCGCCGGAAGTGAACCACGAAGCCGTCCAGCTGTTGACCGTGCATGCCTCCAAGGGGCTGGAATGGGATGTGGTGTTCGTTCCCGGGCTCAATTCCGGGGCGTTCCCCAGCAGCCGGGACTCGCGGTGGAGCAGCGGCAGTGCGGCATTGCCGTGGCCGTTGCGCGGCGATCGCACCGATTTGCCCCAATGGGACCTGGACCAGCCGGACCAGAAAGGCTGGCTGGACGCCGAGAAGGAGTTCAAGTCTGCCGTCCAGGCGCACGGCGAGGCCGAGGAACGGCGCCTGGCCTACGTGGCATACACCCGTGCCAAACATGTGCTCTGGATGTCCAGTGCCGCGTGGGTGGGGTCCCGGGCCGGGTTGGCGGAGATGTCTCCTTTCCTTGCCGGGCTCGAGGGCCTCACCGCGGACGGCGCGGCCGAAATCCACCCGCTGTCCGTCAGCGAGGACGCGCTGCCGGCCGAAAGCCCCCTGACCTCTGAACTCGAAGTCGCCGCCTGGCCCTACGATCCCCTGGAGGGCCCGCATGACCCCCGGACGGGGAAACGGCTGCGGCTGGTCCCGGGCCGACGGGCGGCCATGGAATCCGCCGCGGCCCGCGTCCTGCAGGCAATGGACGCCGGCCCGGACGCCCAGCCTGGCCTCGGCCTGGGCAGCGGCCCGCAGCGGGACCGTGATGGTGACCCGGCTGCGGCCCCGACGCACCCCGGCGCGGCGGACGGCGCAGAGGTCGGAAAACGTCCCGTCCTGCGCGGTCCTGCAGCGGGGTGGGCGCAGGAGGCGGCCACGTTGCTGGAACGCCGCTCGCGGCGTTCGGTGCTCCAGGACGTGCATCTTCCCGGGCATATCTCGGCGTCGACTCTCGTGGACCTGGAAGATGACGCAGGCTCCGTCGTGGCCCGCCTGCGCAGGCCGGTCCCGCGCGAACCGGGGATGTCGGCCCGCAAGGGCACGGCCTTCCACGCCTGGGTGGAGGAATACTTCGGCGCCGCAGGGATGCTGGACCTGGGTGAGGCCGCCGGCGCTGACGACCACATCGACGAGGCCTACGGCCTGGATTCCATGGTGGAAACTTTCCGCCAGTCCGAGTGGGCCCACCGCGCCCCCGCCCACGTTGAGGTCCCGGTCGAGACGCGGATCGGCGACGTCGTGGTCCGGGGCAGGATCGATGCCGTGTTCCGCGATGCCGACGGCCGCTGGGACCTTGTGGACTGGAAGACCGGCCGCCGCCCCTCGGCTGCCCAGCTTAAGGTGAAAGCAGTCCAGCTCGCCGTCTATCGCCTGGCCTGGGCCCGCCTTAAAGGGGTCCCGTTGGATGATGTCCGGGCCGCCTTCTACTACGTGGCCGACAACCAGGTGGTCCGCCCGCACGACCTCGGATCGGCGGAAAAGCTTGAGGAAATCGTGGCGGCGGCGCTGGGAAGGAAGGCAGCGGCGAGCGGCACCTAGCGGATGTCAGCCGGCCCGAGAACACCCGCCGAACGAGCCGGCCGGGGTAGTGCACCTAAACCGGCCGGCAGCCGGGGCTAGCGGGAGGCGGAGTCGACCACCGTGATGGCGGCGGTCGACGTGTTGTCAGCGGACCCGGGCTCCGCAGCGGAGTCCGGCTGCACAGCGGAGTCCGGGTGCACGGCGGAGTCCGGCTGTACAGCGGAGTCCGGGTGCACGGCGGAGTCCGGGTGCACGGCGGAGTCCGGCTGTACAGCGGAGTCCGGCTGTACGACGGCGATCGATTGCGTCGACGTGTCGCCGCCGGAAACCGCCGCCCCGGCGTCGCTGTCACCGGCCTCTCTGACCTCCCCGGCGTCCGGGTCCGGAGCCCCCGCCTGCTGGGCGTCGTCTAGCGCGCCATCAGACTTGGAGGACTTGGAGGACTCGGGGGACTTGGAGGGCTCGAAGGACTTGGCGGCGCCGGGGACGGCGGTGATGTCGGCGGACGCGCCTGCGGCCTTATCGGCACCCGGCCCGGCGCTTACCTGGGCGCCTGCGTCGGCGGCTGTGTCCTTGGCTGTGCCCGTGTGCTGCACTGTGTCCGCGGCAGGCTGCGGGACAGACGTCGGTTCGTCAGTCTCCGATTCCCGGGGGATAGGCGTGACATGCACCGCGGGCCGCGCACTGATGCCGGTAGTGGCATCGCCGGCCGGAGCGGTACCGGGTACCGGCTCCATGGGCAGCAGCGTGACCTTGCTGACGGCGGACGCAGTTCCGTTGGCCGGAGGGACGGGCGCGGACGGGACCGTCGCCGTCGCCGTGCCGACATGAACGCCGGCCTCGGCGTTGGCTTGTTCTGTGCCGGGTACGGGTGCCGCGGCCGGCAGCGGTTCCACACTGATCGGCTGGCCGCCGTGTTCCGCCACGTCCTCGGCGAGTGTGGCGAGCATGGATTCTGCCTCGTCGATCATGTCTTCGTTGCCGGCGGCCATGCCCTTGACCAGGTACTGCGCCAGGGCGAATTCCGCGGACAGCGCGGCCCGCCGCAACAGGTGCGCGTCGGGAACGTCGCGCCGGCTGGAGGTGTAGTGATCCAGGACCGCGTTCACAAAGTCCTGTTCGTTCGAGGCGACGAGCCAAGCCATGTCGTCCGCCGGGTCGCCGATGCGCAGGTCGGTCCAGCCCGTCACTGCGGTCACACGCTCGCCTTCGACCAGCAGATTGTCCTCATGCAGGTCGCCGTGAACGACGCAGGGATTGAAGCGCCAGAGCGAGACGTCCTCCATGGCGTGTTCCCAGCGCCGCAGCAGCAGGGACGGGATCTTTCCGGTCGTGGCCGCCTGGTCCAGTTCATTCAGACGCCGCTGGCGGAATTCGTTGGGCGTGTAGCTGGGCAGGTCGGCGTTGCTCACGATCGACCGCGGGAGGTCATGGATCGCGGCCAGCGCCGCCCCGATTTCGCGGGCCAGTGCGGGGGAGCCGCTGCTGAGCTCGTCCAAGGAGCGGGTGGCGCCGGCCAGGTGCGAATAGACGAACGTGCTGAGCTGGCCTTGCCGGACCGTTCCCGCCACCGTGGGCATGAGGAACGGCAGCTCGGCCCGGATGCCGGGAGCGAAGGCCCGCAGCACCAGGAATTCGGTTTCCAGCCGGGCGCTGGCTTCGGCATGCCGGGGGGAGCGGACGCGCCAACGTTTGCCTTCGGAGTCCAGCAGGAGGGCTGCGTCGAAGTCCGCCGGATCGTCGGGCGCAGAGCTGACGGCGGTCGGGGTCAGGCCGGGTACCGCCGCCGTTGCTACGGCTGCCAGTTCGATTGGTTTCCTTCTCACCCTTCCACGGTAGATTGAGCGGCGCCCAAGACGGCGAGGCACTCCGGCGAGTCTTGAGATCGGGGACAAATCGGCGCTAAATCGGCGCTGAATCCGGGGTAAACGGCCTGTCCCGCACACGCCATGGAGTTCCCGGCGGCATGACCGGCAAATGTCAATTGTCTGCCCGAGTCAGTACGGTGGGTATATGAGTCTTGCGGAGTCACCGGCATCGTCACCAGGATCGTCATCGGCATCACAGCAAACCCCCTCCGAATCGCCGGCACCCGACGGTGCGGCCCCGCCGGTGCACCCCCTGCCGGCAAACCACCTCATGGAGACTGTCCTTCCCGTGCGCCCGGCCCTGATCGACCGTGGATCAGCGGCGCGGGGGAAACCCGGAATGCTCGCGGAACTGGTCGGTTCAGGCTCGGCGCAGGCCATGGTGCTCTCCGGCCGGCAGGCCCTCGTCAGCGGCAACAGCCTCGTGCTCCTCAACGCGGCCGAGCTCTCCGGGCACCTGGCCAACACCCCGTATGCTCCCGAACACGTGATTTACCTCGGTTCCGCCCTGGCGGGCTCGGACCTCGACGCCGGCACCGAGCTCGTCCTCTTTGTCCTCCCCGTTCAGTTCGAAGTCCAGGCCGAGGAATTCGAGGCCCACGTGGCCGGCGTTCCCAGCGATGCGCAGTGGGTGGGTTTCCGCGAAGTCGCAGCACGCCTGAACGCCACGGACACTGCGCTGTTCATTGAAGCCAGCGCCATCGCCAACTGGCACTCCACCCACACGCACTGCCCGCGCTGCGGCACTCCCACGCAGCCGGAAGCCGGCGGCTGGGTCCGGCGCTGCCCGGCCGATAACTCCGAGCACTTCCCCCGGACGGATCCGGCCATCATCGTCACCGTGGTAGGCCCCGACGGGAGACTGCTGCTGGGCGGAGGCGGCCCGCTCGATGCCCGAAACTATTCGACCCTCGCCGGCTTCGTCGAGCCGGGGGAGTCGCTCGAACAGGCCGTGCAGCGCGAAATCGGCGAGGAAGTCGGGGTCCGCGTCACCGCTTCCCAGTACCTCGGATCGCAGTCCTGGCCGTTTCCCGCCTCCCTGATGCTCGGTTTCACGGCCACCACGCCGGACACCGAGGCCCGGCCCGACGGCGTCGAGGTCACCAGGGCGCGCTGGTTCAGCCGGAGCGAACTCCAGGACGCCGTCCTCAGCGGCGAGATCGTCATTTCCAGCAGGCTCTCCATTGCCCGGTCCCTTATTGAACACTGGTACGGCGGCGTCATTCAGGACGCCGCGGACAGCGCCTGACCAGGCCTGCCCCCATCCGCAGGACACCGACTACCGACTAAGCAGCAAAGTGACCACAGAGAAATTGAACTTCAGCACCATCCCCGGCGGGGAACCGTCCGGCGGCACGACGTCGGGCGATGCCCCGGCCGGCGATGCCCCCGAGCCTGACGGCCGCTCGCTGGAGGAACGGATCCTCGGAGGCCTCGACGCCGAACAGCGCGAGGTCGCCAGCACCCTTCAGGGGCCGATGTGTGTCCTGGCCGGCGCCGGCACCGGCAAGACCCGCGCCATCACGCACCGGATCGCCTACGGCGTGCACTCAGGGGTGTACAGCCCGCAACGGCTCCTCGCTGTCACTTTCACGGCCCGGGCTGCCGCCGAGATGCGCAGCCGGCTCCGTGACCTCGGCGTCGGCAACGTTCAGGCCCGCACCTTCCACGCCGCGGCGCTGCGCCAGCTGCAGTTCTTCTGGCCGCAGGCGGTGGGCGGCACGTTGCCCAACCTGCTGGACCACAAGGCACAGATGATTGCCGAGGCCGCGCGGCGGCTCCGGCTTAGCACGGACCGCGCCTCCATCCGGGACCTCGCCTCCGAAATCGAGTGGGCCAAGGTATCCATGCTGACCCCGGCGAACTATCTGGAAAATGCCCAGGGCCGCGGCAACCCGGGCGGCTTCGACCTGACGGCCGTGGCGCGGGTCTTCCAGTCCTATGAGGACGTCAAGACCGACCGCAACGTCATCGACTTCGAGGACGTGCTGCTGATCACCGTGGGGATCCTGCAGGAGGACCCGAAGGTGGCAGCGACCGTCCGGGAACAGTACCGGCACTTCGTCGTTGACGAGTACCAGGACGTCTCGCCGCTGCAGCAGCGGCTCCTGGAGCTGTGGCTCGGCGGCCGCGACGAGCTCTGCGTCGTGGGCGACGCCAGCCAGACCATCTACTCCTTCACCGGCGCCTCCCCGAAGCACCTGCTCGGGTTCAAAGCGATGTATCCCGAGGCCCACGTCGTCAAGCTGATCCGGGACTACCGCTCCACGCCCCAGGTTGTCAGGCTCGCCAACGACCTCCTCGCCGGCCGGCGCAGCGGCGGCCCGGTGGCGGACGCCGCCTGGGCCACACCTTTGCAGCTCGTGGCGCAGCGGCCGGCAGGCCCGGTGCCGCGGTTCACCGAATGCTCGGATGACGAGGCGGAGGCCGCCACGGTCGCCGCGCGGATCCGCGAACTCCTGGACGTCGGAACTCCGGCGAGCCAGGTCGCCGTGCTCTTCCGCACCAACGGGCAGTCCGAAGCCTACGAACAGGCGCTGGCCTCGGCAGGGATCGGGTACCAGCTGCGCGGCGGTGAGCGGTTCTTCGCGCGGAAGGAGGTCCGGGATGCCATCCTGCAGCTCCGGGCCGCCACCCGGGCCGTGGCCGAAACCGCCACGCCCGAGCCGCTCGGGCAGCTGGTCCGGGACATCGTCGCCTCCCTGGGCTACACGGACGCGGCGCCGCACAGCGGGGGCGCGCTCCGGGAGCGCTGGGAATCGCTGGCCGCCCTCGTGGCGCTGGCCGACGAACTCGTGATCAGCAGGGGCCCGCAGTTCGCGCTCCCGGACTTCGTCAACGAGCTCCAGGAAAGGTCCCTGGCCCAGCACGCACCGACCGTCCAGGGCGTCACCCTGGCATCGCTGCACGCCGCCAAGGGCCTGGAATGGGACGCCGTGTTCTTGGTCGGGCTGAGCGAGGGCCTCGTGCCGATCTCGTTCGCTGACACCCCCGAGGCGGTGGACGAGGAGCGCCGGCTGCTGTATGTCGGCATCACCCGCGCCCGCGAACACCTGTCGCTGTCTTGGTCCACTGCCCGGACACCGGGCGGACGCCCCAACCGCAAGCCTTCGCGCTTCCTGGACGGCCTGCGCCCCGACTCGGTGGCCAGCTCCCAACTGCGGGGCAAGGGGCCGGCGCCGCGCCGGAAGGCGGCCGTCCCGGCGTCGTGCCGGGTCTGCGGCAGCATGCTCTCCAGCGGCGCGGAGCGCAAGGTGGGCCGCTGCAACCAGTGCCCGCCCAGCTACGAGGAACAGACGTTCGACGCGCTCAGGCAATGGCGGAAGGACGTGGCCCTTGAGGCCGACGTCCCGGCTTTTGTCGTGTTCACCGATGCCACCTTGACTGCCATCGCCGAGGCACGCCCCGAATCGCTGGAGCAGTTGGCCAAACTCGCCGGCGTTGGTCCATCCAAACTGGAGAAGTACGGCGAGGCCGTCCTGACGGTCCTGGCCGAAAGCACGGTTCAGTGATGCCCGGTTCAGTGAAGCCCGGCGCAGCTCCGGCGGCCACACCGCTGACCACCGCCGACGGCGCCCCGGTGGTGGTGCGCCGCTCTGCCCGCCGACGCCGCACGGTCGCCGCGTTCTGGGAGGACGGCACCGCCGTCGTCGCCATCCCCGCTTCCTTCAGCAGGGCCCAGGAACGGGAGTGGGTCCATCGCATGCTGGAAAAACTCCGGCGCCAGGGGGACCGGGCGGCGCCTGGTTCCGGCCGGCGGCGCCCCCGCAGCGATGCCGACCTGGCCGCCCACGCCGCCGCCCTGTCGGCGAAGTATCTGGGCGGCAGAGCGGTGCCCTCCTCGGTCCGCTGGGTCACCAACCAGAATTCGCGCTGGGGTTCCGCGACGCCGTCCGAAGGGACCATCCGGCTCTCGGTGAAGCTGCAGCCCATGCCGCAGTGGGTGATCGACTACGTGCTGCTCCACGAACTGGCCCACCTCCTGGTGGCCGGCCACGATGCCGCTTTTTGGCGGTTGCTGACCGCGTACCCGGAGACTGAGCGCGCCAAGGCCTTCCTGGAAGGGGTCTCGTTTGCGACCTCACGCGGCCTCGCGCCCGGCGGCGGATACGACGAAGCCCCGGACGGAACCGAAGTCCCGGCCGGGGCCCACTAGCGTTCGGTTACGCCTTGGGCGTGCCGCCGTCTTCCGGACCGCCGTGTTCCGGGCCGCCGTCCTGACGTTCGTCGTCGTCGTCCTGCTTGGCCGCCGATTCCTGGCCGGACGCGCCGGGCTCCGCGGTACGCTCTGACTCTGCGGTGCCCTCGGTTTCCGTGGCGTCGGTGCCGGCCGGCTCGTCGAACCCTCCGCTAAGCAGCTTCTGCAGGGCGTCGTCCACTTCGCTGTCGCTGGCTTCGGCGAGTTTGCGGCGTTCGCTGAAGCCCTGCGGATCTTCCAGGTCCTCTGCCGTGGGCAGCAGGTCGGGATGCTGCCAAACGGCGTCGCGGCCGTCCACCCCGCGCTCGTCCTTGAGCAAGGCCCACAGTGTGGCGGCCTCGCGGAGCCGGCGCGGCCGCAGTTCGAGCCCCACGAGGGAGGAGAACGCGTGCTCGGCTGGGCCCCCGGTGGCGCGGCGCCGCCGGACGGTTTCGCGCAACGCAGCGGCGGAGGGCAGCAGCTTCTCGGTCGCACCCCAGGTGAGTTCGTCCACCCAGCCCTCCACCAGGGCCAGCGCCGTTTCCAGCTTTTCAAGGGCCTGCTCCTGGGCGGGAGTGCGCTGCGGCATGAAGACGCCCTGCGAGAGCGCCTCCTGGATGCCCTCGGGGTTGCTGGGATCGATCTCGCGTGCCAGTTCTTCGATCTTGGACGTGTCGATGTGGATGCCGCGGGCGTACGCCTCGATCGCGCCGAGCAGGTGCCCGCGCAGCCAGGGGACCTGGACGAAGAGGCGGGCGTGCGCCGCCTCGCGCACGGCCAGGAACAGGCGGATGTCGTTCTCCGGCAGGCTGAGGCCCTCACCGAATTTCGCCACGTTGGCCGGCAGGAGCGCCATTTCAAGGTCGGCCAGGGGCACGCCGATGTCCGTCGAGCTGACCACTTCAGCCGAGAGCGCGCCGATCGCCTGGCCGAGCTGCATGCCGAAGATCGCCCCGCCCATGTTCTGGATCATCGAGGAGGCGCCGCCCATCATGGACTTCATTTCCTCGGGCATCTGCTCGGTCATGGCGGCCGAGAGCGCATTGGCGATGCTGTTGGCCACGGGCTCGGTCAGCCGCTTCCACGTCCCCAGGGTTTCCTCGACCCACTCGGCGCGGGACCACGCCCGGCCGATCAGTCCCGTGGCCGGAAGCCCGGTGACCTGGTCAAGCCACAGTTCGGCCAGCCGAAGGGCCTCGTCGACCTCCCGCGACTGCTGCGCCGTGACCGAGGGATCGGATCCGCTGGCGGCGACCCGCCGGGCGTTCTCATGCGCCAGCTGCCAATTGACGGGCCCCTCCGAGGGGGCGCTCATCATCGCCTGCACCTGGGAGAACATCTGGGCCAGGAGGTTGGGATCGTCCGGGAGGCCTGCTGCCTTGGCGAGTTCGGCTGGGTCGATATTGCCCATGCCCTGCCCGCCCATCAGGTTCTTGAGCATTTCGGCCAGGGGATCCTTGGGTTCCTCGTCGCCATTGGACGGATTGAGTGGGTTGGAGGTCATGATCCCGCCGATCGTCGGTGTGGCTGCTTCTCAACTTCACGGTACCCCTGTGCAAGAGTGGCTGTCTGCCGAAACCGCGCCACGTTCGCTGTAGGCAAAGAGCGGTCCGGGGTCCCAAGCGCGTAGGCTTGGAAGTTGGAATATTTGCACGCGGCAGCCTCGGGTTAGGCTGCGGCCCTGGTGCGTGGTTGCGGTGTCCTCGGGCTTGTCCTGGCGGGCCGCAGCATCTCGTGCCGGCACGGAGAGGTCGTTCAATGACAATCACCCACGGTGAGCAGCCCGCCAGCGACCCAGCGGCCGGCCCTGCCCGGGGCAGAAGGGCGCGACTGGCCGGCGTGCGGCGCCCGCGCAACAACCGGTCTTCGGCCATGCTGGTCTCGGGGCTGCTTGCCGCCGCCCTGGGCATCACAGCGGTGAGCCTGCCGGTGCCCTACGTGATCGAGTCTCCCGGCCCCACCTTCAACACCATCGGCCAGGACAACGGCAAACCGGTCATCAGCGTCAGCGGCCATGAGTCGTATCCCGCCAAAGGCAGCCTGGACCTCACCACTGTCTATGTCGACGGCGGTCCCAACGGCCCGGTCAGCGTCGTCGAGGCCTTCTCGGCATGGCTGAACGGCACCAAAGCCGTCTACCCCCAGGAGTTGCTGTTCCCGACCGGCGTCACCAAGGAGCAGTCCCAGCAGGAGAGCGCCACCGCGATGACCACCTCCCAGGAGAACGCCATCGCCTCGGCACTGAAGGAACTGAAGATTCCGTTCGGGCAGAAAATGCAGGTGGCCGGCCTCCCGGACGACTCCGCCTCGAAGGGGCTGCTGCAGGCAGGGGACGAACTTGTCTCCATCAATGACAAGCCGATTACCGCGCTCGGCGTGGTCCAGGCGGAACTGGCCGCCGGCAACGGCAAACCCGCCAAGGTCATTGTGGAACGCGCCGGCGCCCGGGTGCCCGTTACCATCACTCCGGCCAAGAACAGCGCGGGCCGCTACATCCTCGGCGTCTTGCTGCAGTACAAGTTCACGTTCCCGTTCGATGTCACCATCTCGCTCGATAAGGTCGGTGGCCCCAGTGCGGGCATGATGTTTGCGCTTGGCATCATTGACACCGTCACTCCGGGGGACCTGACCGGCGGCAAGCACATCGCCGGGACCGGAACCATCACCCCGGACGGCGCCGTAGGACCCATCGGCGGGATCGCCCAGAAAATGCAGGGGGCGCGGTCCGGCGGGGCCACGCTGTTCCTGGCGCCGGCGGCCAACTGCGAAGACGTCCTGGGCCACATCCCCGACGGACTGCAGGTGGTCCGGGTCGAGAACCTCACCGAGGCCCGCAAAGCAGTTGAACTGGCCGCGTCAGGCGGCGACACATCGGGCCTGCCGGTCTGCACCAACAACTAGACTGGCCGCGGAACTAAGCGCCGCCCCCACTCGTGGCACTAATGACGGCCGCGCCGGCCAGACGTGACCCTGCTGCAGGGCCCTGACGGAACGGCGGCGACGGCCGTTAGAATGCATCAACCCTGCAACACCGGCACTTGGTCGCCAGACTGAGCCGCAGCAGCGACTGATAACTAAAAACCAGCAGTACGACCAGCTATGAGGTACCGAGTTTGTCCCGTCCCGCCAGCACTGTCCCGCCCGGAAGACCCCAGACACGACGCGGCGCCCTGACGCCGACGCTGATCATCGTGGCCCTGATCGTGGTCGGATTCATCTTCTTCGCCAATGTCTGGACGGATGTCCTCTGGTACCAGCAGCTGGGCTACTTCGGGGTGTTCATGACCGAGAACCTCGCCAGGATTGTGATCTTCCTGGCAGGTTTCGCCGTCATGTTCACGGCCGTCTTCTTCGCCATCCGGATTGCCTACCATGCGCGGCCGGTGTACGCCCCAGACTCGGAAATCCGGGACAACCTCAACCGCTACCAGGCCCAGCTTGAACCGATCCGGCGCGTCGTGATGGTGGGGCTTCCCGTCCTCTTTGGCCTGTTTGCCGGCAGCGCCGCGGCCAGCCAGTGGCAGAAAGTGCTCCTGTTCCTGAACCAGGAGCCGTTCGGCCAGAACGATCCGCAGTTCGGGCTCGACATCAGCTTCTACCTCATGACGCTTCCTTTCCTTGGCTTCGTCACCGGGTTCCTCATCAGTGTCACGGTGATCGCCGGCCTTGCCGGTATCCTCACCCACTACCTGTACGGCAGCATCCGGATCATGGAACGCGGGATCTTCACCAGCCGCGCCGCGCAGATCCACCTGGCTGTCACGGGCGCCGCCTTCCTGGTGCTGATGGGCATCAACTTCTGGCTGGACCGCTACTCCACGGTGCAGAATAACGGCGGGCGCTGGGCCGGTGCGCTGTACACGGACGTCAACGCCGTCATTCCGACCAAGGCCATCCTGGCCGTGGCCGCGGCCATCGTCGCCGTGCTGTTCATCGTCGCCGCGGTGATCGGCAAGTGGCGTCTCCCGGTGATCGGCACTGCCATGCTCATCATCACGGCCATCCTGGCCGGCGGCGTCTACCCGTGGGTCATCCAGCAGTTCCAGGTCCGGCCCTCGGAGCAGACCCTGGAGAACGAATACATCAAGCGGAACATCGCGATGACCCGTGCCGCCTACGGCCTGGATAAGGTCCAGGAAAAGCGGTACAACGCCACCACCAATGCCACCACCGGCGCGCTGGCTCCCGATGCACAGACCACCGCCAACATCCGGCTGCTGGATCCGAACCTGATCTCTGATGCGTTCTCGCAACTGGAACAGTACCGGCCCTACTACCAGTTCCCCAGCGCCCTGAACGTGGACCGCTACGAGATCGACGGCAAGATCCAGGACACGGTCATCGCCGTCCGCGAACTCAACCCGGACGGGCTGGCCACGAACCAGCAGTCCTGGCTCAACCGGCACGTCGTGTACACACACGGCTACGGCGTTGTCGCCGCCAAGGGCAACAAGTTCACCGTGGACGGCAAGCCGGACTTCCTGCAGGCGGGCATCCCGTCCACCGGTGCGCTCGGCAACGATTCGACTTATCAGCCCCGCGTTTACTTCGGCCAGGACTCGCCCGACTACTCGATCGTGGGCGCCCCGGACGGTGCACCGCACCGTGAGCAGGACCGGCCCGCGGCCAAGGAAGGCGACGGCGAGACGCAGTACACCTTCACCGGCAACGGCGGCCCGAACGTGGGCAGCTTCTTCAACAAGATCCTCTACGCGATCAAGTTCCAGTCCTCGGACCTGCTGCTTTCCGACGGCGTGAACGCCGAGTCCCAGATCCTCTACGACCGCAACCCGCGGGACCGCGTCGAAAAGGTGGCGCCCTACCTGACCGTTGACGGCAACCCGTACCCCGCCGTCGTCGACGGCAGGGTGAAGTGGATCGTGGACGGATACACCACGAGCCCGTACTTCCCGTACTCCCAGCAGGAGCAGCTCTCCGCCGCCACGGCCGACTCACAGACCGCCGCGAACCGGACAGTAGCCCTGCCGAACAGCTCGGTGAACTACATCCGCAACTCGGTCAAGGCCACCGTGGATGCCTATGACGGCTCCGTGACGCTGTACGCCTGGGACGACCAGGATCCGGTCCTGAAGGCCTGGCAGAAGATCTTCCCGACGTCGGTGAAGCCGTACTCGGAGATGTCCGGCGCGCTCATGAGCCACGTGCGGTACCCGGAGGACCTGTTCAAGGTCCAGCGCGAGCTCCTGGGCCGCTACCACGTGACCAACCCGGACAGCTTCTACACCAACATTGACGCCTGGTCCGTTCCCAACGACCCCACCGTCAAGGACGAGGTCAAGCAGCCGCCGTACTACATGTCGCTGAAGATGCCCGACCAGGACAAGCCGGCGTTCCAGCTGACGTCGTCGTTCATCCCGCAGGTGGTCAACGGCAACGCCCGCAACGTGCTTTACGGCTTCCTGGCCGCGGACTCCGACGCCGGCAACCAGAAGGGCGTCAAGGCGGACAGCTACGGCCAGCTCAGGCTCCTGCAGATCCCGCCGGAAACCCAGGTCCCCGGCCCCGGCCAGGCGCAGAACAAGTTCAACTCCGACCCCACGGTTTCGCAGGCCCTCAACCTGCTGCGCCAGGGCGCGTCGGCGGTTCTCAACGGCAACCTCCTGACCCTGCCGGTCGGCGGTGGCATGGCGTATGTCCAGCCCGTCTATTTGCGCTCCACGGGTGAGACCTCCTACCCGACGCTGCAGCGGGTCCTGGTGGCGTTCGGCGACAAGATCGGGTTCGCGCCCACCCTGGACGAGGCCTTGAACCAGCTGTTCGGCGGAAATTCGGGGGCCGCGGCAGGAGACTCGGCGAACAAGGGACAAACGCCGGCCACGCCCACCACGCCAGGGGGTGCGACGCCGCCTGGCACCACCGACGCGAAGGCAGAGCTGAAGGCCGCGCTGGACGAGGCCAATGCCGCGATCAAGGCCGGCCAGGACGCCCTCGCGAAGGGCGACTTTGCGACCTACGGTGACCAGCAGAAGAAGCTCGCTGCCGCCCTGCAAAAGGCTCTCGAGGCCGAAGCGAAGCTGGAAACCCCGGCCGCCCCGGCTGGCACCGCCACGCCGACGCCTTCAGCCACCCCGTCAGCCACGCCGTCGGCGACGGCGGGCGGCTAGCTATCCGCAGCTGACGCTGGCAGGCTCCTGACATTGAGCTGGGGCCGGGCGCCGGCTGTGCACGGTCCGACAGGCCGGGTTTGCCCTCTCCGGAGAGGCCAGGCCCCGGCCTGTGGCGTAGACGGACCGGATTCGATCCCTGCGGCCTTGACCGGTTTGGACAGGTCTTGATCGGGCGCGGGTGGACCTGCATGGACCTGCGTGGACGCTCGCTGGTGGCGAGATGCACATCACGCCACCTCGATTTGGCCTCAAGTTCACCGGCAGGTAGAGTTGTTCTTGCGACGCGGGGTGGAGCAGTTCGGTAGCTCGCTGGGCTCATAACCCAGAGGTCACAGGTTCAAATCCTGTCCCCGCAACTGGAGAAAAGGTCCGGAACACTGGAAACAGTGTTCCGGACCTTTTGCTTTAAGCCGCTCGGGGGACGGTCCGGAAGCCGGAAAGCCGGGTTACAGGACAAAATGTGTAGGAATCCCGGCCGTACCAGGGGCGTCCTGCCGGAACCCTGAGCTACCGGGCGGGTGCCCCTGCTCCCGCCCGGCGGATGCGGCCCGGGGGCACTTTGACACGGACACGCCGCAGACACTGGACCCGGCGCCGGAATGGAGCCCAAAGCCGCCCCGGAGGGCGGGCGGCGGCTGGGCCGGGCCGGGGGCGTGGTCAGGGCGGTCCGGAAACTAGGGTAGAGTTGATCAAGCGACGCGGGGTGGAGCAGTTCGGTAGCTCGCTGGGCTCATAACCCAGAGGTCACAGGTTCAAATCCTGTCCCCGCAACTGGAGAGAAGGTCCGGAACACTGGAAACAGTGTTCCGGACCTTTCGCTTTAAGGGCTCTTCACAGTTGAGGGTGTAGTCGCCGGGTGGATGGCGGCTGGCGCGTCGGTCCCGGGGCAGGTGTCGAGGTCTTCCGAGGATGCGCAAACGCGGGCGGAGGCCCGATCTTGTGTCACCGTTCGCTGTGGACTACTTTGCGTGCCCGTTCAGATCGGTCAACGGCGCACCTGATAGCGCAGGTGAAGCACCCGGTTGCCCTGAATCACCACGTCAGGATCCTCCAACAGGTGCTGCGCGTGGACCGACCCGAAGTAGCGCTTGCCGGACCCGAACACGACGGGTGCCACGTCCATGCGCACCTCGTCGATCAGGCCCGCGGCAAGCACCTGGCCACCGACGTCGCCGGCGGCGACCTCGACCAGGCGGTCACCGGCAAGCTCCTGCGCCTTGGCCACTGCAGCCTCGACGCCGCCGACGAAGTGAAACGACCCCTCGGGGTCCCAGCCCCCGGGCTTCGGCCGGTGTGTCACGACGACTACGTGGTCGACTCCGCCCGGAGGCTTCCCGTCCCAGCCGTCCGTCATGTCGAAGACGTGGCGGCCGACGATTGTCGCCCCGATCTGGTCCCAGTACAGCCGGGTGTAGTCGTAGGACGTCTGCGATACCTTCAACTCGCCGCTCTCGTCCAACGGAACGTCACCGCTGGACAACCAGTCGAACAGCGGTCCGGGCTGGTCGTGCTCGTCCGCGATGAAGCCGTCCACCGACACCGAGCTGTACATGACCACCTTGCCCACGAGGCTCTCCTTTGCTTTGGCGTGCCCCCCAATTAGCGTGTCGTGCGCTCTCGCTCTTGTAAGAAATCATCGTCCGGCAGTGGCCAGCAGTCCAGCACGTGGCCGGGACTTACCCGACACGGCCGGCCCGGAACCGGCCGCCCCAGCGGGCCCAGAGCTGGCCCTCAGCCGTCCTTGAGCCGCTGATAGGTCGCCAGCGCCCGTGCCCGGGACTCGGCAAGGTCCACGATCGGCGCGGGGTAGCCGGCGGCGGCGCTGTCGGCCTTCCAGGGCTCGTGGACTGTCTTGTCGTCCAGCGCGGCGAGCTCGGGAATGTACCCGCGCAGGTAACGACCGGCGGCGTCGAACTTTTTGCTCTGCGTGACCGGGTTGAAGATCCGGAAATACGGCGACGCGTCGGCACCCGAGCCCGCGACCCACTGCCAGTTGGCCGGGTTGCTCGCGGCATCGGCGTCCACCAGCGTGTCCCAGAACCAGGCCTCGCCCAGCCGCCAGTCGGCCAGCAGGTTCTTCACCAGGAAGGACGCGGCCGCCATCCGCACGCGGTTGTGCATCCAGCCCGTTTGCCAGAGCTGGCGCATGCCCGCGTCCACCATCGGGTAGCCCGTACGGCCCTGCTGCCAGGCCTTGAGCTCGTCGCCCGACGCCGGCTGCCACTGAAAGCGGTCGAACTCCGGCCGGTAGTTCCGCGTCGCCAGATCCGGATTCTCGTACAGCAGCTGCCAGCAGAATTCCCGCCAGCCCAGTTCGGAACGGAAGATCCCGACGTCGGCCGGAGCCCCCGGCGCAAAGCTGTGGCGCAGCGTGTGCCAGATCCGGAAGGGGCTGATTTCGCCAAAGCGCAGGTGCGGCGAGAGCCGGCTGGTACCTTCGACACCCGGAACGTCGCGGCCGGTGCCATATTCTGCCGCCGGTCCGTCCACGAAATCCTCGAGGCGGCTGAGGGCGCCTGCTTCTCCCGGTGTCCACGTGCCGGCCAGTCCAGAGCTCCAGTCGGGGCTACGGGGGAGCAGGCCCCAGCTTTCGAGCGTTTCGCTCGCCGGCAGGCTGCCGCCGCGGGTGTGTGCAGGGGCCGGCAGCCGGTCCGGGGCCGCCATCGGCTGCCGCGGCTCGGCACCGGCCATGCAGGCCTTCCAGAACGGCGTGAACACCTTGTAGGGTCCCCCGCTGCCTGTGCGAACGGTCCACGGCTCGAACATGAGGTTCGCCTGGAAGCTCGTGGCGTTCAGGCCCTCCCCGCTGGCCCAGCTCTTCAGTCCTGCGTCGACGGCGCGTTCAGGGCCACCGTAACGGCGGTTCCACAGCAGCGCGTCTGCCGACGTCTCCACCGCGAGGTCCTGGATGATCCGGGCGGCCGGGCCGCGGCGGAGCACCAGCCGCGAGCCCGTGGCCTCCAGCGCGGCGGCCAGGCCGGCCAGGGAATGGTGGAGCCACCACTTCACCGCGCCGCCCAGCGGCCGGATGCCGGGTGACTCCTCATCCAGGACATAGACGACGGTCAGGGGTTGGTGCAGGGCGGCGGCCTCCGCCAGTGCCGGATTGTCATCCAGCCGGAGGTCGTCACGGAGCCAGACAAGGGTCGCAGACATGGATCCACGGTACACGCGCGGCCGCCGGCGCGGGCGCCGGAACGGTGAAATACAGCCACAACAAGGGCCGGGCTCCGGCGGGCGATCCTGAGGTGTCAGGTTTGCCCGCCGGAGCCCGGCCCGCGGGACTGATGCGTGCATCCTGTCCGGCGGAAACGCCGGACCGGCGGGTCAGAGCTTGTCGAAGTCGGCCTCGTCGACCGTGGAACCGGACTCGGTGCTCGGTTCCCCGGCGCCGATAGCGGCGGGGGAGCCGCCGGACTTCAGCGCTGCCAGCCGGGCTTCGATCTCGGTCTGCTCGCCCAGATCTTCCAGCGAATTGAACTGGGCGTCCAGGCTCGAGGCGGCGAGCTCCTGCTGGCCGCGGACCTTGGCTTCTTCGCGGCGGATCTTCTGTTCGAAGCGGCCCACCTCGGAGGTGGGGTCCATGATGTTGATGCTCTTGAGGGCGTCGTGAACCTGGCTCTGGGCCTGCACGGTCTTGGACCGGGCCACCAGCTCATTGCGCTTGCTGGTCAGTTCGTTGAGCTTGCCCTTCATCTGGTCAAGGCCGTGCTTGAGCTTGTCCACCACCTCGGTCTGGGACGCGATGCTCGGCTCGGCAGCCTTGGCCTCGTTCTCGGAACCCATCTGGCGCTGCAAAGCTACCTTGGCCAGGTTGTCGAACTTCTCGGCATCGCCGACGTCGCCCTTCGCCCGGTACTCGTCGGCCTTGCGCGAGGCGGCGAGGGCCTTTCTGCCCCAATCCTGGGCGTTGCGGACGTCCTCGTTGTAGTCGTCCTGGAGCATGCGCAGGTTGCCGATGGTCTGGGCCACGGCGGACTCCGCCTCCGCGATGTTGTTCGTGTAGTCACGGACCATCTGGTCCAGCATTTTCTGCGGATCTTCGGCCTGGTCCAGCAGCGAATTGATGTTTGCCTTCGCCAGCTGCGCCATGCGGCCGAAAATGGACTGCTTAACCATGGTGTTACCTTTCGTCCTGCTCCGTTGTCTCACTGCTTCCAGTGATCGATGATGTATCGCATCTATCCGCTGTCCGGGCCGTTGTGGCCGGCGCGTGGTCTGTAAAGTTTCCCGTCAAAGTTTGCCGTCCCTGTTTCCCCACTTTGTCCCCTGCGGGGGCGGGGCCAACAGGCTAGAAACTTCCGGAGTCTCCGCCACCGAAGTCTCCGCCGCCGCCAAAGTCGCCGCCACCCCAGCCGCCGCCGGAATCATCGCCGCCTCCGCCGCCCCAGCCTCCGCCGCCGCCGCCCCAGCCGCCGCCTCCGCCGTGGAGGATCGAGTTGATGAGGATTCCGCCGAGGATCGCGCCGCCGAGGCCCCCTCCGCTGCTGCCGCCGAACATGCCACCCCGGCCGTAGCCTTGGCCCTGGTTGGCGTAGCCGCCGAATTGGTCAACGTCGGACTGGGCCAGCTGCGCGGCCTGTGCCGCCAGCGCGTAGGCCTGCTGCGCGTACTGCAAGGCCGTGACAGGGTCAGTGCGGGAAATGGAGAGCGCATAGTCCAGGTTCCGCTGGGCTTCCGCCAGGCGGGTGCGGGCATCGGTGCCCACGCCACCGCGGCGGGCGGTGATGTAGTCCGACGTCGCGCTGATCTGGGCCTGGGCCGACATGATGCTCTGCTGCAGTGAGGCCTGGGCCCGGCGCGTCTGGTCCTGCTGGTCGCGGATTCCGGCGAGGGACTGGTCGAGTGCCTGGTGGGCCGTGACCACCCGTTCCAGCGTCGCGATCGGATCAATCTTGCCGCCCTGGATTTCCGCCTTGACCTGGGCAAGCGCAGCTTCCGCCGCGGCCACAGGGCCGGCAAGTTCCGGATGGGCGCCGGACTGGATCATCGCCTTCGCCTGGGCCAGGTCCTGGGCGGTATCGACGACCGCGGCTTCCAGGCTGTTGCGTGCCTCGTCGAGGCTGCCGGCCACCTTGGTGATGGCGCCGATCAGCACGTTCGTCTGGTGCAGGCTTTCCTCGGCGGCGCGGACCGCGACCGCGGCGAGGCTGCTCTCACCCGCGGCGAGCTTTTCGTGCGCCGCCGTGGAGGCATTCTGCACGAAGTCGAGACGTTCCTTGGCCTGTTTGATGTTGTCCGCAACCTGGACCAGGGCACTCTCGGCGTACTTGGCACGCAGATCGGTCAGGGACTGTTCGGCGCTGGCCAGCCTTGCCTGGGCGTCCGCGGCGCCGGCGCCGACGGCGGCGAGGGCCTGCGGGGCGTTCTTTTCCAGCTCCCGGAGGGAATCGAAATCCGCTTTCTGTTCCTGCAGCGATGCCAGCGCGGCCTCGGAGCGGCCGATGATTTCAACGAGCCAGCTCCGTTGCTGCTCCTCGGTGTCGGGGATGTGGTCGTCAAGCTGCTGCTGCAGCTTGAACGATTCCGTCATGTGGCCCTTGGCCTCCTGCAACGCTTTGGTGAAATTGCCCACCGCGGCGTCGCCGTACTGGGCCTGGGCGAATCCGAGCTCCTGCTCACTGGACTTGATGGCGTCGTCGGCTTCGATCAGCAGCGAATCGCTCTTCCGGCGCAGCTCGGCCACGCTGAGCCCCGCCAGCGGGTCCGGCTGCGAGCCTTGGGCCCCGGCTGACGCCCCCGAACTTTGCAGGGCCTTCTTCCGCCGGTTGCGCAGGTACAGGTACGTTCCAGCTCCGCCCACAGCCACGACGCCGACTCCCACGAGGACGGCGCTGCCCGCTCCGTCGCCGGAGGGCACCGTTCCGCTGCCGCCGCCGGCCGCGTCGCCCACCGCAGCGGCCGTATCAATGGCGGCCTGGGAGAAGTCGCGCTTTCCGCCAGCCAGGTTCGGCACGATGGCGTTCTGGACGATGTTGGACGTCTTGGGATAGATGGCGCTGGCCGAACTGGGTGAGAAGTAGTACTTGCCATCGTCGGACATGGTCAGGATGACGTCGGCCTTGCCCATGCCCTTGTTGGTCGCGACGGCCTGCGCCCACGCCTTGGGGTCGGCCGGATTCTCGAACGTCTTTGCCGTGATGACGTAGAGGTTGTACTTGTGGTCCTTCAGGAGCTTTTGGATGGCGTCCTGGACTTCGGCCTTGCGGCTGCCGAGCACGTTCGCACTGTCCACGATGTTCTGCCCGGACGGAATGGTCACCGGATCTTCGGCCAGGGCTGGAGCGGCGGGGAGCGCCAGCAATCCAGCGACGCCAAGGACGGCGAGGAAACGATTCAACTTAGACCGCATGTGCAACCCTTCAGCACTTCTGGGACCGGTTCGGTCGAACCAGCCGTCACAGAAAGCAGCAGCGCCCCCACGCAGATGTAAAGCCGCAGGTCGCTGTGGCATTTCCATTTGATTCTATGGTGCACCCAAATGGCAGTCCACCTAGGGGAATATGCCACCAGCGAAACGCGCTTAACCAAAGAAACACCGGCCCGCGGGCCGCGAAACTGTCCGTTCAGGAACCTCCCAGCAAATGTCCGCTCTAGTGTCAGCCTGAGCGTCCATAGTTAAATGCAGACGAGGATGAAAGGAAGTCTCATGACTGAGAACCCAGTGCCGGGTGTGTCACCGGAGCCGACACAACAGAACCAGGAACCGGCGGGAGCACAGGAGGGCTCGCCGGAGCAGCCGCATGCCGGCCGCACGCCTGAGGCGGCACCGGGAAATCCGGTATCCGAAAGCCCGGCCGCGGGAAGCCCGGCGCCCGAGAACCCGACCCTCCGGCTGGACCGCACCGAGGACGGCGCACCGCGTCCGGTGTACCAGCAGCACCAGCCGCCCGCCGCGGACACCCAGCAGATAGGCGCCCCGGCCCAGCAAGCAGGCCCCTACGGCGGACCATCGCAGCCCGGCCAAGGCCAGCCCGGCCAACCGCCCTACGGCCAGTCGCAGCAAACCCCGTACGGCCAGTCGCAGCAAGCCCCGTACGGCCAGTCGCAGTACGGCGCCAACCCCTACGGTGCCCACTCCGGCGGCCAGCCGCCGTCGGGCCCGTCCTACCCTTCCGGCCCGGCCTTTGCGAACGACCCGGCACACGCCCCCAAGCGCAAGGCGGCATTCGGCGTTCCCACCCTCGTGGCCAGCATCGTGGCCGCCGGCCTGATCGGCGGCGGCGTGGTGGCCGGCAGCAACGTCCTGCTGGGCGACCGTCTTGCCCCGTCCGCCGCGAGCAACACGAGCCAGGCCGGTCCGGTGATCGTCAACAACAGGGACGACGTCAACGCCATCACCGCCGCCGCCCTCAAGGCTTCCCCGAGTGTTGTGACCATCAAGGCAACCAGCGGCAGCGACGGCGGCACCGGCAGCGGGATCATCCTCGACACCCAGGGCCACGTGCTGACCAACACCCACGTGGTGACACTCGACGGCAAGGCCGCGAACGCTTCCATGGAGGTCCGGACCAGCGACGGCAAGGTCTACTCCGCGAAGATCGTCGGTACCGACCCGCTTTCCGACCTCGCCGTGATCAAGATCGAGAACCCCTCGGGGCTGGTCCCGGCAACGCTCGGTGATTCGGGCAAGCTGAACGTCGGCGACACTGCCGTCGCCATCGGATCGCCGCTGGGACTCACCGGAACAGTCACGGACGGCATCGTCTCAACCCTGAACCGGACCATCAGCGTGGCATCCTCGGCTGCGCCGAAGGACGGTGCGGACAACTCCCAAGGCGGTGACCAGGGCTTCCAGTTCGCACCTCCCGGCGGCGGCGAGACTCCGAACACCGCGGATCAGGGCTCGATCTCGATCAATGTCATTCAGACGGACGCGGCCATCAATCCGGGTAACTCCGGCGGCGCGCTGGTGAACACCAAGGGCGAAATCATCGGCGTCAACGTCGCGATCGCCTCCGCCGGCGGCGACGCGGCCAGCGGAAGCAGCAGCGGCAACATCGGCGTGGGCTTCAGCATCCCCATCAACCATGCCAAGCGCGTGGCCCAGGAGATCATCAGCGCCGGCAAAGCCTCCCACGGGCAGTTCGGCGTCAGCGTGAAGCCCAAGGCCGCCGGCTCGTCCTCCTCCGGGTTCTCGGTGGGCGCGGAGGTCGCGACCGTCGAGTCCGGCTCGGCCGCAGACAAGGCCGGCATCAAGGTCGGCGACGTCGTGACGAAGTTCCAGAACCTGACCATCAGCGATCCCAACCAGCTCACCGCGGCGGTGCGGGAACAGGCCGCCGGGGCCACGGTCAAGGTGACTGTGCTGCGCGGCGGCCAACTCAAGGACGTCGACGTGACGCTCGGCGCCGCAGCTGAGCAGTAGAACTGAGCAGTAACCTGAGCAGTAGGAAGCCAGCGCAGCAGTAAACAGCGCAGCGGCAGACTGCGCAACAGTCAAGAACAGCGCAGTACCGGGCAGGCCGGGCGGCACCGGAAAGGTGCGGCCCGGCCTTTGCCGTCCCGGGCCCGTTCGCTGACACAGACCTTAACCGTGGCCGCGCTGCCCGGCGGCTATATGGTTAGCTAGGAACAGCCCGGCTGCCGGGCGATCCGTGGCCATGACCCCGTCAGGGGCGGCTGTCCACCCGCATGGAAGGCTGCTGTAGACACAGTGGAAGAAACTCTGAAAATCATTGTGCTGGTCAAGCACGTCCCGGATGCGCAGTTCGACCGCCACCTCACCGATGAGGCCAACACGGTGGACCGCTCCGAAAGCATCCTGTCCGAACTGGATGAATACGCCCTGGAAGCGGCGCTGCAGCTGACCGAGGCCCGCGGCGGAGAAGCGGCCGGCAACAAGGTCATCGCACTGAGCATGGGCCCGGCCGGGGCCGTCAATGCTGTGAAGAAGTCCCTCCAGATCGGCGCCACGGAAGGCGTGCACCTCAGCGATGAGGCCTTGGCCGGTTCTGATGCCGCGGCCACGTCGCTGGCGCTGGCCGCCGCGATCCGCCACCTCGGCGCGGATGTCCCCGCGGACCTGATCCTCACAGGGATGTCCTCCACGGACGGGGAGACCTCGCTGGTCCCGGCACAGCTCGCTGAACGGCTGGGTCTCCCGCAGGTAACTTTCGCCGCGTCCCTGGAGCTCGACGCCGGCAAGCTCACCGCCCGCCGCGACGGCGACACCCACGCGGACACCATTGAGGCCGCACTGCCGGCCGTCGTTTCCGTCACCGACCAGATCAATGATCCGCGGTACCCCAACTTCAAGGGCATCATGGCGGCGAAGAAGAAATCCATCACCACCTTGAGCCTTGCCGACATCGGCGTCGACGCTGCCCAGGTGGGCAAGTCCGGTTCCTGGACCGCCGTCGAGACCGCAGAGGCCCGCCCGCCGCGGACGGCCGGCACCATTATCACCGACGAAGGCGACGCCGGCATCCAGCTGGTCGAGTTCCTGGCCGCCCAGAAGCTGCTCTAAAGGGGATTATCCGAATCATGGCAAAAGTACTCGTTTTCATCGACAATCCCGGTGCCGCGCTGAAGAAGTCGAGCCTGGAACTGCTCACGATCGCCCGTTCCCTGGGCGAGACCGTCGCCGCCGTCAACGGCGAACTGCACGACGACGTCGCCTCGACCCTGGCCGCCTACGGCACCCAGGCACTGTACCGCCCGTCTGCCGAGGACCTCGACGACTACCTCGTAGGACCCAAGGCGGCATTCCTGGCCGCGGCCGCCGACGCCGCCGGGGCTGGCGTGGTCCTGGCCGAGAACTCGGCCGAGGGCAAGGAAATCGCCGCCCGGCTCGGCATCAGGCTCGGCGCCGGCGTCATCACAGACGTCGTGGCCGTGGACCCCGACGGAACGGCACACAAGTCCGTGCTGGCCGGGTCCTACACCACCACCGCGAAGGCCACGACGCCCGTTTCCGTGCTGACCGTGAAGCCCAACAGCGTCACGCCCGAGCCCGCGGTCACCGGCACGGCGCCGGAAAGTATCACTGTCCAGGTCCCTGACGTGACCGCGGCCGCCGCCCGGGTCACGGCGCGCACCGAAAAGCCTGCCAGCGGACGCCCCGATCTGTCCGAGGCGCGGATCGTCGTGGCCGGCGGCCGCGGCGTAGACGGAAACTTTGGTCCGCTGGAGGAACTCGCCGACGCCCTCGGCGCGGCCATCGGCGCCTCGCGGGCTGCCACGGACGCCGGCTGGATCGGCCATGACGCGCAGATCGGCCAGACCGGCAAGACCGTCGCGCCGCAGCTCTACATCTCCGCGGGCATTTCCGGAGCCATCCAGCAGAAAGCCGGCATGCAGACCGCCAAGGTGATCGTGGCCGTGAACAAGGACGCCGAATCGCCGGTCTTCGAGATCGCGGACTTCGGCATTGTGGGCGACCTCTTCCAGGTCCTGCCGCAGGCCACCGCCGAAATCAAGAAGCGCAGAGGCTGACCGCATGAGCACCACCGCCATCCCGGCACAAAGCCCGTTCGATCCGGAGACCTCCCGGATCGAGCGGGTGCTTTGTTTCACGGCCCACCCCGACGACATCGATTTCGGCGCCGCCGGCACGGTTGCAGCATGGACCGCCGCCGGCGTCCAGGTCAGCTACTGCATCATGACCGACGGCGATGCCGGCGGCTTTGATCCGGAGCAGCGGGAGGAAATCGTGCGGCTGCGCGTTGCGGAGCAGCAGCGCGCCGCCGCCCTGGTCGGCGTCACGGACATCCATTACCTGCACCAGCGCGACGGCTACCTCGAACCTTCGCATGAGGTGATGCGCGAGGTGGTGCGCCTGATCCGGCAGCTCCGGCCCGACGTCGTGGTGTCCATGCATCCGGAACGCAACTGGAACCGGATCCAGAAGAGCCATCCGGACCACCTGGCCGTGGGGGAGGCCGTGACCCGTGCTGTGTACCCCGCCCTGGAAAACCCGTTTGCGTACCCGGAACTGGCCGAGGCCGGGCTGGAGGCCTACAAATTGCCCTGGCTGTGGCTCTTCGCCGGGCCGGAAGAGCGCGAAAACCACTTCGTGGACGTCACAGAGCATGTGGAGAGCAAACTGGCCGCCATCCACATCCACGTCAGCCAGCATCCCGACGTCGACGCCATGGAGCGCACGGTCCGCGGCCTCATGCTCGGCACCGGGGCCCGCGCCGGACTTCCCGCCGGGCGCAGCGCCGAGGCCTTCCATGTCGTAACAGTTAACGGCCAGGGGACCATCGCCGGCTTCTAGTGTTGCTGCAGCACAACCTCTGCCATAAGCTGGCCTCTGTTTAAATCATATTTATTTGATGGAAGGCAGACTTTGATGGCGAAGACTGCGCAACACCCCGTTCTTGTGATCATGGGCGTCTCCGGATCCGGCAAATCAACTGTCGCGGGACTTCTGGCCGGCAGGCTGGGCTGGGACCTGGCCGAGGGCGATGATCTGCACCCCGAATCAAACGTCGCGAAGATGCACGCAGGACAGCCGCTGACCGACGAGGACCGGTGGCCCTGGCTCGAAAGCATTGCCGACTGGATCAGGGCCCACACCGGGTCCGGGAATCCCGGCGTCGTGACCTGTTCGGCGCTGAAGAAGCGCTACCGGGACATTCTGCGCGGCGAAGGGGTGGTCTTCGTGTTCCTTGAGGGATCACGGGACAAGATCTCCGACCGGCTGGCTTCCCGCCACGGGCACTTCATGCCCCCGGCCCTGCTGGAGTCCCAGTTCGACGCGCTCGAAGCCCCCACAGCGGACGAAAACTTCATTTCCCTGTCCGTCTCCGCAACGCCGGCGGAAGAAGCACAGGAAATCATCACCCGACTTAATCTCGACGCCGCCGACGCCAGGCCCTGAGCCTTCCCGCGTTCCGCCGCGACCAAGGAATTTTTGTGAAATCACTGTTAGCAATGCAGCTTCCGGCTGCCGTTGAGGCCGGGACCGGCGTCAATACCCAACTACTGCTCATTGCGGGCCTGGGCATCGCCCTGCTCGTGGTGCTGATCGCCAAATTCAAGTTCCACCCCTTCCTGGCCCTGATCCTGGGATCCGGATTCGTCGGCCTCGCCGCCGGTGTGGAACCGGCCAAGGTGATCGCCAACTTCGAAGACGGTGTGGGCGGCGTCCTGAAGGAAGTCGGCCTGCTGGTCGCCCTCGGCGCGATGCTGGGCAAACTGCTCGCCGACTCCGGCGGCGCCAACCGGGTGGTCGACACCCTCCTGGCCAAGGCCACCGGAAACAAGCTGGTCTGGTCCATCACCCTGGTCGCCGTGATCATCGGCCTGCCGATGTTCTTCGAGATCGGGCTCGTCCTGCTGCTGCCGGTGATCGTCCTGGTCACGCAGCGCTCGAAGATGCCACTGATGCGCATCGCCATCCCGGCGCTGGCCGGCCTGTCCGTGCTGCACGGGCTGGTGCCGCCGCACCCGGGACCGCTGATCGCGATCAGCGCCGTCAAGGCGGAACTGGGCACCACCCTGGCCCTCGGCATCCTCATCGCCGTGCCCACGGTGATTATCTGCGGCCCGCTCTTCTCGCGTTTGGCGGCCCGCTGGGTGCCGGTGGGCGCCCCCGCCGTCGCCGGCGGCGTCGACACGGTGCATGGCGCGGACATGGAGGGCGTCAAGCGCCCGCCGAACTTCACCGTCACGCTGCTGACCATCCTCTTCCCGGTGGTCCTCATGCTGCTCAGGGCCGTCGTGGACATCATCTGGCCCGACCCCAGGACGGCCCCGGCGATCCGGATGTTCTTCGACTTCGTCGGGCAGCCGCTGGTGGCGATGACCCTGGCCGTCCTGCTGGCCATGGTGACCTTCGGCTACGCCGTGGGCCTGAACGGCGCCAAGATCACGAGCAAGATCGCGGCCAGCCTGGGCCCGATCGCGGGGATCATCCTGATCGTCGGCGCAGGCGGCGGCTTCAAGCAGACGCTGATCGGCGCCGGCGTCGGTGACTCCGTGAAGGCTTGGGCCGAGGGGACCAACATGTCCGTCCTGGTGCTCGGCTTCATCGTGGCCGTTGCCCTGCGCCTGGCGACCGGCTCGGCCACCGTCGCCACAGTGACGGCCGCCGGCATCGTGGCACCGCTGGCCAGTTCGCTGTCGCCGACGCACGCAGCCCTCCTGGCGCTGGCGATCGGTGCGGGCTCGCTGTTCTTTTCGCACGTGAACGACGCCGGGTTCTGGCTCGTCAAGGAGCTGTTCGGACTCACGGTGGGCCAGACGTTCAAGACCTGGTCCGTCATGGAAACGCTGATCTCCGTGGTGAGCTTCGGCCTGGTCATGCTGCTCTCGCTGGTCATTTAGCCGGACAAGACGTCCACCGGACAAGACGTCCACCGGACAGGACGCCCGCCGGACACAACACAGAAGCCGCCCGGGCCTTGAGTCCTTCTACGGAAGGAGCCAAGGCCCGGGCGGCTTTGTGTCTGCGGGCGGCTTTGCCGTGTCCTGCAGGTTGCTAGGCGTCCAGCGGTGCGGCTGCGACGGTCGGCAGGGTAGGTGACGCGGATCCGCCTTCGGGTTCCACGGTGATGCCCAGCGCGGCAGCGGAACCGATGCCCTTGACCACCGCGGGCTTGGACAGGGCTTCAGCGTCCATGAGGCCCTGCGAGACCGGGGCAGAGCCGTCCTTGGGGATCAGCCACATCTGGTAGACCTTGCCCGTGGGCGGAGCGGGGACGCCGTTCATTTTGACGACGGCTGCGTCCTTGGACGGGGAGATCGACACGGTGGCGGTGCCGCCACCGTTGACGTCGACGGTGGCCTGGCGGACGTCGCTGGCCTGCATGACCTGATTCAGCGGATCGTTCTGGTTGGCGACGTACGCGCCGACGCCCACGCCGCCCAGGGCGATCACGGCTGCGGCGGCGACGCCGATGAGCCAGTTCCGCATGCCCTGCGGGCGGCGGCGTTCTTCCCTGCGCTGGCGGGCCGCACCGAGTTCGTCGGTGGCGGGCAGTGCGGAGCTGTCGCGTGCCGGATGCGGCAGCACCGGCGTCGCTTGCGGACCCTTGCCGGGAAGGGGCACTGCGGCGGGGATCCGCGCTGCGGCCTGCTCTGCCGTTTGCGCGGGCAGGGATGACATGATCCGGTCCAGCAGCCCGGCCGGAGGCTCTTCCTCTGCGGTGAAGCTGGTGGCCAGGGTCTCCCGGGCCTGCCGGACACGGTCGTTGAAGGCATCCCGGTCTGCTGCCGGCGCGGAGGCGAGGAACTGCTCGATTGCGGTGCGTTCGGCGTCGTCCACGGCGTTGAGGGCGTAGACCTCGGCGAGGTCCACGACGCGGCCGGACGACAGATCGGTGGCGATCTCGGCGGTGAAGCCGCCGGGGAGGCGGTTGTTGTTCTCAGGTGCGTTCATGTCGGTCAATTCAGCTCACCCCCAAGCAGGTCTTCAGTCGGATGAGTCCATCGCGGATGCGGGACTTGATGGTAGGTACTGCGGCATTCAGCCGCTCGGCCACTTCCCGGTAGGTGAGGCCGCCGTAATATGCCAGCCGGACGGACTCCTGCTGCGTATCGGTCAGCGTCTCCATGCACCGGACCACGGCCTCGGCCTCGAGCCGGCTGCCGACTTCGTCCGAGACGGAATCGTGGTCGATCTCCTGGCTGCTGGCACCGTATCTGGCTTCGCGGTCGGTGGCGGACTGCGAGGACCGGACTTTGTCAACGGCGCGGCGGTGCGAGATGGTCATGAGCCAGGCGAGCGGACTGCCGGCGGCGGGATTGAACTTGGCGGCGTTCTGCCACACCTGCAGGAAGACTTCCTGGGTGGTGTCCTCACTGAGTTCGGTGTCGATCAGGACCCGGCGCGCCATGCCGAAGACGCGCCTGGAGGTAAGGCTGTAAAACTCCGCGAACGCCGTCTGGTCACCCTGGGCAATCAGTGCCAGCAGGCTGCTGAGCCGGCCGTTGATGTCGGCTGAGGTGCCCGCCGGTGCGGCGGCCTCGGGGTTCGGGGCATTCGGAGTTTCCATCACTCCCAAGCATAGGGCGCCTGCAGGCCAACGCGGGCCACTCGGTGCGACATGCTGCGCGAGGCCGGCCCCTGCCGCGCCGGCAGAGGATCTGTCCAGATGTACTGTTCTCACCCGCCGTTCCTCGCTCCCTTCCGTTTCTCCGCATGATGCTTGGTAGACACAATGCCGAGTGGCGGATTTGGTGTCCGCCTTCAGAAGTGATTCGGCGCAGCCCGGCACCTGGATGGGCGCGGTGCGCGGGAATTCTTTCCCGCGGGCTCCCCATGGGGCCGCCGCCGGTCCTGGCGGGCCTCCGCGGCGGACCGCTACAACTTGGCCCCTGCGAACCCGTTCTGGCGCCACGCCTCGTAGACGGCGATGGACGCCGCATTGGCCAGGTTCAGCGAGCGCAGGGCTGGCAGCATCGGAAGGCGGACCCGGGACGTCACCCGGGGACTGTGTTTGACTTCCTCGGGCAAGCCCACGGATTCAGGACCAAACAGGAGGACGTCCCCGGCGCGGTAGCGGATGTCTGTGTACGTGGTCTCGCCGTCAGAGGTGAAGGCAAATACCCGTTCCGGTTCCAGAGCGGCCCACGCCGCGTCGATGTCCGGGTGGACGGTCACGACGGCGAGGTCATGGTAGTCCAGGCCCGCCCGCCGGAGTTTGGCGTCGGAGAAGTCAAAGCCCAGGGGCTCCACCAGATGCAGTTCGGCGCCCGTGATGGCAGCCAGCCTGATGGCGTTTCCCGTATTGCCGGGGATTTCGGGGGTGTGGAAGAGGATGCGGAACACGTTTCCATCCTAGCGAGCCGGCGGCGTCGAACGCGCCGCGGGCCTTCTGTCCCGGGGGCGCAGGGGAGTACTGGGCGGAATCTAGTGCATTCCGCCCAGCAGGCGGGCCAGAACGGGAACGTTGACCGTGTTGGGAGCCGGTCCCGAGCCGAGGAAAAGTTTGAGGCCACGGGCCAGGCCCGCGGCATTGACCACCTCGACAAGGCCCGAGCCTTCCCCGTACCCGCTTCCCTGGCCGCCGGCGCGGCGGTGCCGGTCGATGACCGGTTGATGCAGATTGCCGTCCGTGCTGTGGACAACAATCCAGCCGGTGACATTGAGCTCGGGAAATATGTCCTGCATCCGGCGCACGATGTGGCCCAGTTGGGGCGGGGCAACGGAGCGTCCGCCGTGGGTCAGCGTGCTGCCGTTCCACGCATAGGCGCCCGGCGGCAGGAGCATGGATCCCACGATCGCGAGCCGGTACCCGGCAAGGACGGCGTGGTCGATGTGGCTGTTGTCCGCCGGGGACTGCAGCCCGTTGACGAGGCGCGCCGCCGGGATGGTGGTCAGGATCTGTCTGCTGATGAGCTGCACGGTGCGCATCTCGCGTTGGATCCGGGCTTCGGCACCGAAGATTCCGCGCTTGCGGGGCATGCCGTGGACCTGCTGTCGGGCCACGCTGGCGGGAATCAGCGGCACCGCCGTCCCGCCGTCAAACTGCTCGAACGGCGGAACGTAGACGGGTGGGTCCGCGGCCGTATTCCGCGGCGTGTTCGGCCGTCGCACGTTGGCCGAGGCCCGGCTGCCCGCGGCCGGCGCGTCGAAGTGGGCGCCCTCGTCGCCGGCGGGAGACGCATACGCCCCGCCGGATGCGCTGCCGTAGGAGCGGTCATAGTCCGCGCGGCGCTTGGTGTCGATGAGTGTCTCGTAGGCGAGGGTGACGCGCCGAAACGCGGCAGGATCGCCGCCGTGGTCCGGGTGGGCGGTCCGGGCGGCCTTGCGGTACGCCACTTTGATGTCCTTCTCCGTCGCCGACAAGGGGATCCCGAGGACCTGGTAGTGCGAGCTGCTGCCCTGCGTCAAACAGAGATCCTTTTCATTGATGGTGCCGGCGGTGCGAATGCCGGACCGTTCGTGGGCGTCCGGCGTGCCCAGTTTAACCGGCTGGAAGGATAACGACTGCGTGTACAGGGATGGTTCCCGGCGGCTGGCATAATTGCGCGCATGCTGATCGCCGTCGCCGTCAACCCGCGCGCATCCTTTGGCCGGGCGCGGCACGCCGGGAAGGACGCGGCGGCGCACTTCCGTGCAGCCGGGGCGGAGGTCCTGCTGCTGTGCGCAGACAGCTATGCCGGGCTCGCGCAGGCCGTTAAGGATGTGCTGGAGTCCGGCGTGGATGCCCTCGTGGTGGTGGGCGGCGACGGCATGGTCCACCTCGGGCTCAATGCGATTTCCGGTGCCGGCCGTCAGGTTCCGCTGGGCATCATTCCAACCGGGACGGGCAACGATACGGCCCGGGCGCTGGGCCTGCCGCTGCACAACCTCCCGGCGGCCTGCGAACGGGCGCTGGAGTCTTTGGCCGACGGCGGCCGGATGATCGACGCCGGCAGGATTACCGCTGGAGGATCCTCCCGCTTGTTTGCGGGCGTCGTCTCGGCCGGGTTCGATGCCGCCGTCAATGAGCGGGCCAATGACTGGCATTGGCCGCGCGGCAAGATCCGCTACCAGCTCGCCATGCTTCGGGAACTGGCGTCGTTCCGGGCCATCGATTACACGGTGACGGCCGACGGCGAGCGGTGGCAGCAGGGCGCCATGCTGATTTCCGTCGCCAACGGCCAGTCGATCGGCGGCGGGATGAGGATTGTCCCGGAAGCCGTCCTCGATGACGGCTACCTGGACCTGTTCATTGTCAGCCGGCTGTCCCGGACCGGGCTGCTGGCCGTGTTCCCGAAAGTGTTTGCCGGCAAGCACGTGGGCCACCCCGCCGTGCAGCTTCGCCGGGTCCGCACCGTGGAACTGTCGGCCGGCAACATCATGGCCTACGCCGACGGCGAGCGGATCGGGGCGCTCCCGATGACCATCGAGGTCGTTCCGCGGGCCGTCTGCGTTTTGGCGTAGTGCCCGGCGTCGTCGCTTAACTGCTGGGGACCAGCCGATTGGCCTAGCTGCCCGGCGTAGCGGCCGGCGCGGCCTTGCGCGGGGATAGCCTGTTCAGTGCCAGGGCGCCCACGAGCAGCCCGAAGTCACGCAGAGCGACGTCATAGAAGCCGCCGAGGATGATCAGGTTGATGATGATGCCCAGCAGCCAGGCGGCCACAAGCGCCGATCCGAAACGCGGGCGCAGCGCCACCGCTACACCGGCGGCGATCTCCACCACGCCAACGATGTACATGATCGTCTGGGCCGGCAGCGGGACCACCTGGGTCACCACGGGGGCCAGATACATGGTCCAGTCGGTCAAAAGGTTCGTGAACTTGTCCAGGCCGAACAGGATCGGCGCAACCGTGAAGACGGTCCGCAGTGACAGGAAGGCCTGGCGGTCCTTTGTGAGCTGATGCGTCTGAGTGGCGGGGGCTGGGGAAACTTTCATGGCATTGCTCCTTCTAAAAGTGGATACCTCGATTTTAGAGGGCCGCACGAGGATTAAGCAATGATTCTTGTTTTTAGAGTTATTCTTGTTTCATGACCAAGCTTCCGTGGAACCACAGGCTCGCGGCGGTCGCGTCGCTGGGAGACGAGAGCCGCAGGAGGCTCTTTGACTTCGTCGCCTCAGCGGCGGATGCCGTTGGCCGGGAAGATGCAGCCCGGGCCGTCGGCCTGGCGCGGAGCACCGCCTCCTTCCATCTGGACCGGCTGGTGAAAGACGGGCTGCTGGCCGTGGAGTTCCGCAAGCTCGGAGGGCGGGAGGGCCCCGGTTCCGGCAGGCCCGCCAAGCTGTACCGGGCCGCCGTGGACGAGGTCGCGGCCTCCGTTCCCGACCGCCACTATGACCTCGCCGCCGAACTGCTGGTGTCCGCGATCGAGGACGCAACCAGCGGCGGCGGATCGCCGCGGGAGGCCCTGCTCCGGGCTGCCCGCGCCAGGGGGCAGTCAGCGGGTGAGTCGGCAGCCCGCGCAGCCGGCCGCGAGCCGGAGGGGGCCGCCGGGGCTGCGGAGGCGGACTCCGCCGGCGGTCCCGATGGCGCCGGTCCGTTCGCGGACTTCCTGGCGGGGCAGGGCTACTGCCCGGCGGACGACGGCGGCGGGGGACTGGTGCTGCTGAACTGCCCGTTCCACCGGCTCGCCGCCGGGCACGCAGACGTGGTGTGTGCCATGAACGGCGCCTTCCTCGGCGGGGCCTCAACGGCCCTGGGGATCGACCCGGGCCGGATCGAAGCGCTCGCCATCGAAGATCTCAGGGAGCAGGGCGGCGCGCAGCCCGGGCAGTGCTGTGCCCGTATTCTGCCATTGTGACCGGGCTGCCTGCGTGACCCGCCCTGCCTGACGCGGCGGCGACCGTCCCGGCCGGGGCCCTGCCGGCGGGCCGGCCGGCACTGCGGGCCTGGCCCTTGATTCCGGTCAGCAGGACGCCGGCGATCACCAGGAGGCCGCCTACGATCTGCACGAGGGTGAGCGGCGTCCCGAGCAGCACGGTGATGATCGCGGTAAAGACGACCATCAGGTTGAGGTAGTTTCCCGCAGTCCCGGACGGGGTGGTTTTCAGCGCCAGGTTCCAGAGCAGGTAGGAACCAAGGGACGGGAACAGGGCGATGTACGCCATTGACCAGCCCTCGGCCGCGGTGTCGGGAAACTGCACGTTCATGGCGAGGGCAAACGGCGCCAGCGTCACGGTCGCGATCACCACCTGCACCGCTGTGGCCGCGATGGGCGGCACAGTCAGCCGGCGGGCAATGATCGTGTAGAAGCCCCAGACGATGATCGCGCCGATCATCATGAGCTCACCGGTGTTGATGGAGAGGCTGACCACGCGGGCCAGGTCGCCCTGGGTCAGGACGAGCAGCACACCCAACAGGCCAAGGCAGATGCCGAGCCAGCCCAGCCGCGTGGTCTTCTCGCCGAGCAGGATGATCGCCATGACCACGATGAGGGCCGGGTTTGCGGCCGTCATCAGGGAGGCGTTCATCGCGGACGTGAATCCGAGCGCGCCGTAGAGCAGCAGCGTGTAGCCGCTCATGCCCAGGACACTCAGCAGCAGGAGCACCCGCCAGTGGCGCAGCACGGCGCCCCAGTCGGGCTTCTCGACGAAGTGGGCCAGGACCAGCAGCGGCACGGCGGCCAGGGTCCAGCGCCAGAAGGTCAGCTCCAGCGGGGTCATGGAGGCGACGGCGGCCCGTCCGACGACGAAATTGCCGGACCAGAACAGGGTGGCCAGCACAAGGCAGAGTGGCGCTTTCACCGCTTGAATGTACACCAGTACCGTCCTCTTCCCCGTCCCTCCGCCCGGCGCCCTCGCCCCGGACCTTCGGCCCGGCACTATGCCTTCGCCCCAACGCTGCGCTTTCGCCCTGGCGCCGCGGCTGCCCGGGTGCACGCAGGTAGAATTGGGCTGTGCCTGTCTACCTCGATCACGCCGCCACTACCACCCTCGCCCCGGAAGCGCTGGCCGCACTGACGCGCGAACTGGCCCGGACCGGCAACCCCTCATCGCTGCATGGATCGGGCCGCCGTGCCCGGCGTTCCGTGGAGGACGCGAGGGAAGTTCTCGCGGCGGCCGCCGGCGCCCATCCCTCGGAGGTCATCTTTACCTCCGGCGGGACCGAGGCGGACAACCTGGCGGTCAAGGGCCTGTACTGGGCCCGCCGTGCCGAGGATCCCGCGCGTAACCGCATCCTGTGTTCCGCCGTCGAACACCACGCGGTGCTGGACACCGTCGAATGGCTCGAACGGCATGAGGGCGCCGAGGTCTGCTGGCTCCCGGTGGATGCCGCTGGCGTCGTGGACCTGGCCGTGCTCGAAGCCGAGCTGTCCCGGGATCCGGGCTCGATCGCACTGGTGAGCGTCATGTGGGCCAACAATGAGGTCGGCACCATCCAGCCCGTCGCCCGGGTTGTGGAACTGGCCCACGGTGCCGGCGTACCGGTCCACTCCGACGCCGTCCAGGCCTTCGGTTCCCTGCCCGTTGACTTCCGCGGGACGGGCCTGGACGCCATGTCCGTCTCCGGGCATAAGATCGGCGGACCGGTCGGCGTCGGTGCGCTGATCCTGGGCCGCGCGGTGAAGCTGACCCCCGTCCAGCATGGCGGCGGGCAGGAACGCGACGTCCGTTCCGGGACGCTGGACACCGCCTCGATTGCCGCGTTTGCCGCGGCCGCCGAGGCCGTTGCCGCGAAACTCCCCGACGAAGCGGCCAGGATCGCCGCCCTTCGGGACCGGCTGATTGAGGGGGTCCGTGCTGCCGTCCCCGAGGCCGTCCTGCGGGGTGCCCCGGGCCCCGGGCGGCTGCCCGGCAATGCGCATTTCACGTTCCCCGGCTGCGAAGGGGACTCGCTGCTGTTCCTGCTGGACCTCGCCGGCGTCGAGTCCTCCACGGGCTCCGCCTGCACCGCGGGTGTTCCGAGGCCCTCCCACGTGCTGCTGGCGATGGGCCTGGATGAGGACACTGCGAGGGGGGCGCAGCGCTTTACGCTCGGGCATTCCTCGACCGACGCCGACGTCGATGCCCTGCTCGCTGCGCTGCCGGGAGCCTATGCGCGGGCCCGCCAGGCGGGCATGGCCGGGCATGAGTCCAGCATCCAGACCGCGGGAACGGTCGCGCGGGAGTCTGCCCGTCAGGCTTCCGGCAGGAGCTGATCCAGAGTTAATCCAGGAGCTGATCCAGGGGTACCGAGGAGTCGGCAAGCAGGTCCGGGCTCACGGCGGTGCGTGCGTTGATGAGCGCCTTGATCGCCTTCTGCGGCTTGGCGGCGCGGGGCCAGTTGACGTTCATTCCGGCGATCACCCGGCCTTCCTGCTGCCAGAAGGCAATGAACTCCTTGTCCGCCAGTGAGCCGCGGATGACCGGCGGCCCGGCAACGAGCGTCGGGAAGCCCGAGTACTCCATGCTGACGTCGTACTGGTCCGTGTAGAAGTACGGGATGGTGTCCAGTGTGGCGTCGAGGCCGAGCATCGCCTTGGCGGCCACCTTGCCGCCATTGAGGGCATTGGACCAGTGCTCGCTGCGGTGGTGCGCGCCGGTGAACGGGTGCACGGCATTCGCGACGTCGCCGGCGGCGAAGATCCCGGGCGCGGAGGTCCGCAGCGACGCGTCGGTGAGGATGCCGTTGCGGATCCCGAGGCCGGCCGCCTCGGCCAAGCCGACCTCCGGAACGACGCCGACGGCTATGACTACCAGGTCGGCGGGCAGCACTTCGCCGGCATCGGTGACCACTGCCGTCGCCCGTCCAGACTGCCCCTGAATCCCGGCAGCAGACGCCGGAAGCCTGAACCGTACACCGTGGGCCCCGTGCAGCTCGCGGAAGAAGCCACCCAGGTCCGGGCCGATCGCCGCGCCCAGCGGCACGTCCTCCAGCCCCAGCAGGGTGACGGTGTTTCCAAAGGTGCTGGCGGCGGCGGCCAGTTCCATCCCGATCCAGCCGGACCCGACCATGACCACGTTCAGGCCACCTCCGGCGAGGCGGGCATGCAGGCGCCGGCTGTCCTCCACCGTCCGGAACGTGCTGACGCCGTCGAGCCCGCTGCCGGGCAGCGGGATGGTCCTGGGCCGCGCTCCCGTGGCGAGCAGGAGCGAGCCGTACTCCAGCCGCTGCCCGTCCTCCAGAACCACGGCCCGGGCCGCGGGGTCCAGCGCCGTGGCCTGGACGCCGAGCCGGAGGTCGACGTCGTTCGCGTCGTACCAGTCCTCGGGCACCACCGGCAGGGTGTCGTCGCCGGCCTTGCCCAGCAGGTACTCCTTGGACAGCGGCGGGCGCAGGTAAGGCGGGTGGTATTCGGCGGCCACCAGCACCACGGGGCCGCCGAATCCCTCCGCCCGCAATGTCTTGGCGGCGGTGGCGCCGGCCAGCCCGCCGCCCACGATCACGATGTTCCCGACAGCCATGTCCGCTCGATTCCCGCGAGTGCGCATTCCCGTTTTCTAAAACCGCTTATCCTGACGCTAGAAGGGGGACTCGGCCCCGTCAAGGCTTTTTGGGGAGGATTCGGCGTGGCGATAGAATGGCGTAGCAGGCATTGTGCTATTTCCGGGGGCCGGCAGTACCAGCCCAGTTGTTAAGCCCAGTTAAGCCCAGTTGTGAAGCCCAGCCGTACTGCAGCTGTGAACAGCATCCCCGGAGCCTGCGACACCCCGAACCCTAGAGAAAGCCAGTATGCGAGTTCTTGCAGCCATGAGTGGCGGCGTCGATTCCGCCGTTGCCGCCGCCCGCGCCGTCGAGGCGGGGCACGACGTCGTCGGCGTCCACCTCGCGCTGTCCCGGATGCCGGGCACCCTGCGAACCGGCAGCCGAGGCTGTTGCACGATCGAGGACTCCCGTGACGCCTGGCGTGCCTGCGACATCCTCGGGATCCCGTACTACGTCTGGGACTTTTCCGAGCGGTTCAAGGAAGATGTCGTCCAGGACTTCATCGATGAATACGCCGCGGGCCGCACCCCCAATCCCTGTATGCGCTGCAACGAGCGGATCAAGTTCGCCGCCCTGCTGGAGAAGGCCATCGCCCTGGGCTTCGATGCCGTGTGCACCGGCCACTACGCCAAGGTCATCACCGACGCCGACGGCAACCCCGAACTGCACCGCGCTGCGGACTGGGCCAAGGACCAGAGCTATGTGCTCGGCGTGCTGACCCACGAACAGCTTAAGCACTCGATGTTCCCGCTGGCCGAGACGCCGTCCAAGGCTGAGGTCCGCGCGGAGGCGGAGCGCCGCGGCCTTTCGGTGGCGAACAAGCCGGACAGCCACGACATCTGTTTCATCCCCGACGGCGACACCGCCGGCTGGCTCGCCGAGAAGATTGAAATGACCACGGGGGACATCGTGGACGAATCCGGCGCGAAGGTCGGCGAGCACCCGGGCGCCAACGCGTTCACCGTGGGCCAGCGCCGCGGGCTGAAGCTCGGCACTCCGGCCGCGGATGGCAAGCCGCGGTTCGTGCTGGAGATCCGGCCCAAAGAGAACAAGGTGGTGGTGGGCCCGGAGGCGCTGCTCGCCATCGACGAAATCCGCGGCATCAAGGTCTCCTGGGCGGGGCGGCCCATCGCCGAGGTGGCAACGGGCGAAGAGTTCGACTGCTACGCCCAGGTCCGCGCCCACGGCGACCCCGTCCCGGCCCGCGCGCACATGGCGGGGGACGAGCTCGTGGTCACCCTCACCGAGCCGCTGCGCGGCGTGGCCCCCGGCCAGACCGTCGTGCTCTACCAGGGCAGCCGCGTGCTCGGCCAGGCCACGATCGATGCCGCGCGCTCACTCCAGCGGGCCGCGCTCTAGCCGGCCGCCACACCGACTCCAGCGAAGGGTCCCGCCAGATGGCGGGGCCCTTCGTCGTTCACCCCACGGCCGGCGGGCCAGCGACCCTGCCGAAGATCCGGGCGGAATCCTGAAGAAAATGAGAGAAACCTTCGAATCGTGTAAATTTTGTGTCTCAACTCACAAAATGCAACGTTTCACCGAATGATTGTCTGGTTGAATCTAGGGATCAGCAAAGCGTGCCGCCCGACGAGTCCTTCGTTTCACTTCGGGCTGCGCTAGAACGCATCGAACAGAAAGTTCACAGATGGCAATGAACAAAAAGGCCTGGCAGAGCGTCATCGCGCTCGCCGGGGTTTCCGCCTTTGCACTGACGGCCTGCACCGGGCCGACGGGCGGCGCTGGCGGGTCATCAGCCGCAGCAAGCGGTCCGATCGCCTACGGCACCACGGACAAGGTCACAGCCTTGGATCCGGCGGGCGCCTACGACAACGGTTCGTTCATGGTGATGAACCAGATCTACTCCTTCCTCCTCAACTCGAAGCCGGGCAGCGCAGATCCCGTGCCGGACCTGGCCGAGTCCGCGTCCTTCACCTCGCCGACCGAGTACACGGTCAAGCTCAAGCCGGGCCTCAAGTGGGCCAACGGCCACACGCTCGACTCCAAGGACGTCAAGTTCTCCTTCGACCGGCAGACCAAGATCAATGATCCCGCCGGTCCCGCAAGCCTGCTGACCAACGTCGAAAGCATCACCGCCCCCGATGCGAACACCGTGGTCTTCAAGCTGAAGCAGGCGAACGACCAGACCTTCGCCCAGATCCTCAGCAGCCCTGCCGCGCCGATCGTCGACGATGAAGTCTTCCCGGCGGACAAGCTGCTTGACGACGACTCGATCGTCAAGGCCAAGGCCTTCTACGGCCAGTATGTGATCGACACGTACAAGAAGAACGAGTTGATCAGCTTCAAGGCATTCCCGGATTACCAGGGAGTCCTCGGCAAGCCGGCCAACGACGCCGCCACGATCAAGTACTACGCCGATCCCACCAACATGAAGCTGGACATCCAGCAGGGGAACATCGACGTCGCTAACCGCAGCCTGAGCGCCACCGACGTCGATGACCTGAAGAAGGACTCCAAGGTCAAGGTCAACGTTGGCCCCGGCGGCGAAATCCGCTACATCACTTTCAATTACGACACCATGCCGTTCGGTGCGAAGGCTGCCGACGCCGATCCGGCCAAGGCGCTCGCCGTCCGCCAGGCCGTCGCGAACCTCGTTGACCGCCAGTCCATCGCGGACCAGGTCTACAAGGGCACCTACCTGCCGCTGTACTCCAACGTTCCCAGCGGCTTCCTGGGCGCCAACGAATCGTTCAAGGACGCTTACGGCGACGCCGGCAAGCCGAGCCTGGACAAGGCCAAGAAGGTCCTGGCCGACGCCGGTGTGACGACCCCCGTCTCGATGAACCTGCAGTACAACCCGGACCACTACGGCAAGTCCTCCGGCGACGAGTACGCCATGATCAAGGACCAGCTGGAGAAGTCCGGTTTGTTCAAGGTCAACCTGCAGTCCACCGAATGGGTCACCTACAGCAAGGCCAGCCGCGCCGATGAATACCCCCTGTTCCAGTTTGGCTGGTTCCCGGACTTCAGCGACGCCGACAACTACCTGACCCCGTTCTTCCCGGAGGGCGGCTTCCTGAAGAACCACTACAACAACCCGACCGTCAACGACCTGATCAGCAAGCAGCTCACCACCGTCGATAAGACTGAACGCGAGTCCACAATCAAGGATGCGCAGAATGCCCTCGCCAAGGACATCTCCACGCTTCCGCTGCTCCAGGGCGCGCAGGTTGCCATCTCCGGCAGCGGTGTCAAGGGTGTCGATACCACCCTCGATGCCTCCTTCAAGTTCCGTTTGGGAACTATTTCCAAGTAAGGCTGCACCTGTGCTGACCTGACCAGCCTGCCAGGCGGGGCGCCCTCGAGGCGCCCCGCCTTTGCTGGTCATTGCCGCACCCTGCAGTCCACGCCGGCCCGCCCAAGGCCGCGACAGCACAATCTTAGGTACCAATGACAACATTGATTGAGGCGCCGCCAAGCGACGCCGACGGACTTCTTCCGTCCAAGAAAAAATCCTCGGGTGGGGGCTTGGGGACCTACATCCTGATCCGGTTCTTCCTGATCATTCCGACCATTTTCATCCTGGTGACGTTGGTCTTCTTCCTGATGCGGGTCATCGGCGACCCCATCACCGCAGCCCAGGGCGGCAGGCTTCCGCCGGAGGCGCTCGCGCAGCGCATCCACGATGCCGGCTACGACCGCCCGATCCTCGTGCAGTACCTCGAATACGTTGGCCAGGTGGCGACCGGCAACTTCGGCACCACCATCACCGACCGCCGGCCCGTGGTCGAAATGATCATCACGTTTGGCACGGCAACCCTGGAACTGGCCATCAATGCCCTCATCGTGGCGCTCTTGGTCGGCATCCCGCTCGGGCTGATCTCCGCCTACAAGCGCGATAAGGCACCCGACGCAGTCCTGCGGTTCTTCGCTATCCTCTGCTACGCCACCCCGGTGTTTTTCGCCGGCCTGCTGATGAAGCTGGCCTTCTCCGTCTGGCTCGGCTGGCTGCCCGTCGCAGGACGGGCCTCCACCAGGACCGAACTGGCCATGGGAAGCCTGGCCGCACCGACCGGGATCTACTGGCTGGATGCCTTGCGCAGCGGCAACATGGCCGCGTTCGGCGACGTCGCGGCCCATTCAGTCCTCCCCGCGCTCACCCTCGGGCTTCTGACGGCAGGGGTCTTCCTGCGGCTGGTCCGCACCAACGTCATCGGCACGCTCGGCAAGGATTACGTCGAGGCCGGCCGGTCCCGTGGCGTCAGTAACTACCGGCTCGTGACCAAGCATGCCTACAAGCCTGCCCTCATCCCGATCATCACGGTCATGGGGCTCCAGATTGCCCTCCTGCTCGGCGGCGCCGTCCTCACGGAGTCCACCTTCGAGTGGAAGGGCCTCGGCTACCAGCTGGTGCAATACCTGAACGCCCGTGACTTCGTGGCCGTCCAGGGAATCGTCGTAATGCTGGCGGTCATTGTTGCCGTCACGAACTTCATCGTGGACGTCGTCGCAGCCCTGATCGACCCGCGAGTGAGGTACTAGCCATGAATGCAACCAAAGTAAGCGGGCGCAAGCAGCCCCTCGTCTACCGGCTGCCGGTGATCTCGCATTTCCGCTCGAGCGTCGGGCTGCAACGCGGCATGCTCGTCACGGGCATGGTGCTGGCCGCCGTCTTCCTGCTCGTCGCCGTGTTTGCGCCGTGGATCGCGCCCTACGGGTTTGCCCAGCTCAGCGACGCCGCCGGTCCCTTCCCGACCCAGCAGCCCCCCAGCCCGGCCCACATCTGGGGCACGACGGTTGGTGGCTATGACGTTTATTCGCGGGTGCTCTGGGGTGCCCAGACGGCCGCCGTGGTGATCATCGTCGCCGTCGCGATGTCGATCTTCCTCGGCGTAGCCCTCGGACTCGTCAGCGGCTACTTCGGCGGCTGGCTCGACCGGGTGTTCGTGGTGGTCGCCGACGCGATCTACGCTTTCCCGTCCCTGCTGCTGGCCATCGTGATGTCAATCGTCATCAGCCACGGCCAGTCCAGTTTCTGGGGAGGCATTGTTGCCTGCTCCATTTCCATCTCGGTGGTGTTCGTCCCGCAGTACTTCCGCGTCATCCGTGCCGAGACGATCCGGCTGAAGGCGGAGCCGTACGTCGAATCGGCCAAGGTGGTGGGTGCCTCCAGCATCCGCATCATGGGCCGGCACATCTTCAAGAACGCCACCCGCACGCTGCCGCTGATTTTCACGCTGAATGCGTCCGAGGCCATCCTGACCCTGGCGGGCCTTGGCTTCCTGGGGTTCGGCATCGAGCCGACCTCCGCCGCCGAGTGGGGCTATGACCTGAACAAGGCCATTGCAGACGCCTCTTCGGGCATCTGGTGGACCGGTGTCTACCCCGGTACGGCGATCGTCCTGACCGTGCTTGGGCTGACCCTCGTCGGTGAGAGCATCAACGACCTCAACGATCCCCGCCTGCGGGGTCGCAAGAAGGCTGTGGCAGGCAAGGGCGGACCGGACTCCACCGCCGGCACCCAGGCTGCACTCGAAGCAGAATCGAGAGTTCTATGACCATCAACATCGACAAGCCGGGCGCAGGCGCAGGCCCGGTCCTGGACATCGACCACCTTAAAGTCACCTTCGCGACCGACGCCGGGGATGTGTACGCCGTCAAGGACGTCAGCCTCGAGGTCAACCCCGGCGAAGTCGTCGCCATTGTTGGCGAGTCGGGATCGGGCAAGACCGTGACGGCCAAGACCATCCTGGGACTTTTGCCGGAGACGGCCATCAGCCAGGGCGCTGTCCTGATCAACGGCAACAACGTCATCAGCGTCAGTGAAGCCAAGCTGCGGGAGATCCGGGGCCGCGACGTGGCCATGGTGTTCCAGGAGCCATCCACCGCCCTCAACCCGGTCTTCACCGTGGGGTGGCAGATTGCCGAGGGCATCCGCGCACACGCCGGCAGCGGCGGCCGCAGCAAGGTCTCGGCCAAGGAGGCCAAGGCGCGGGCAATTGAGGCCCTCCGCAAGGTGGGCATCCCGGACCCGGAGACGCGGGTCAACTACTACCCGCACCAGTTCTCGGGCGGCCAGAAACAGCGCGTCGTGATTGCCGCCGCGCTGGCCCTGAACCCTGGCCTCATCGTGGCCGACGAGCCCACGACCGCCCTGGATGTCACCGTGCAGGCCGAGATCCTTGAACTTCTGCGGGACCTGCGCGACAACTACGGGACCTCCATCGTGCTGATTACGCACAACATGGGCGTCGTCGCCGACCTCGCCGACCGCGTCGTGGTCATGTACCAGGGCGACGTCGTGGAGGAGGCATCCTCACGGGTGCTGTTCGCCGAGCCCAAGGAGGACTACACCAAGAAGCTCCTCGCCGCCGTCCCGCACCTTGGCCGCAACTCCGCCTCGGAGGGCATGGTCGAACGCGCCCACCAGGGCGGCAAGGTGCTGGTCGAGGCGAAGAACCTGACCATCGAGTATCCGGGGCGGCTCGGCAGCCCGGCGTTCAAGGCCGTCGACGGCGTCAGCTTCACCGTCTCCGAAGGCGAAGTCTTCGGCCTCGTGGGGGAGTCCGGCTCCGGCAAAACCACCATCGGCCGGGCAATCGCCGGCCTGAACCGCACCACGGGCGGCAGCCTGAAGGTGCTGGGGTACGAGATGCTGAACTTCAAGGAGCGCACCTTCAAGCCGCTCCGCAAGGAGATCGGCTTCGTGTTCCAGGACCCGGCAGCCTCGTTCAACCCGCAGCTGACCATCGGCGACTGCGTGGCGGAACCGCTGATCATCCACTCCAACCCGACCGCGGCCGAGGCGCGCAAGAGGGTCGGGGAGCTGCTCGAGTCCGTGCAGCTGCCGGCCTCGTACGCTGACCGGTTCCCGCACGAACTCTCCGGCGGGCAGCGCCAGCGCGCCTCCCTGGCGCGGGCGCTCATCCTGAACCCGAAGCTGCTCATCGCCGATGAGCCGACCTCGGCCCTGGACGTGTCCGTGCAGGCCGTGGTGCTGGAGCTGTTCAAGGAGATCCAGCAGGAATTCGGCTTCGCGGCCCTGTTCATCAGCCACGACCTCGCCGTGGTGGACATGCTCTCCCACTGGGTCGGCGTGCTCTACAAGGGCAAGATGGTGGAGCAGGGCCTCGGCAACCAGGTGATGGGCAACCCGCAGCACGACTACACGAAGAAGCTCATCGCTTCGCTGCCCGTTCCGGATCCCGACGAACAGGCAAGGCGCCGCGAGGCATTCAAGGCCGTGCTCCACAGCTAACCGCCAGGACCGGGCGCCGGCCCGATTGAGGCCCGCTCCGGCGCCGGCCCGGGCTCCGGCAATGCCGCAGCCACTTGGGCATGCCCACCGTTCGCCACGAACGGTGGGCATGCCCATTGGTGTCTCCGCGGGCGGCCTGCAACGGTGCTTAACAGCGGGAGGCATTGGCCGCCGAACCCCTAGACTGGGTCAATGACCGAGCAGAACCCCAATCTTCCCGAAACCGATTCCTACGACCCGGCGGCAAGCTCCCTGGCCGGTTCCGTGGATCCCGCGGTCATGGCGGAGCTGCTGTCGATCCGCTCCAGCATCGACAACATCGATGCCACCTTGGTCTTCCTCCTCGCCGAACGCTTCAAAGCCACCCAGAAGGTCGGCTTCCTCAAGGCCGCGCACCAACTTCCCGCCGGGGACCCGGGCCGCGAAACGGCGCAGATCGCCCGGCTGCGGCACCTCGCCGCCGAGGCCCACCTGGACCCGGCGTTCGCGGAGAAATTCCTGAACTTCATCATCGGCGAGGTCATCCGCCACCACGAGGCCATCGCCGAGGACCACCAGGCCGCCCAGGCCTCCGGCTCCGCGGACGCCGCCCGCGCCGCGGGCGCCTAGCCATGGCCGCATCAGAGGCTCCCGCACCGGGCCAGGTGACCGCGACGGCCCTTGGCCCCTGGCCGGGCGAGGATCCGGCCGAGGCCGCGCGCATCATCCGCGGTGAACTGGGCAGCCCGCACCTGCCGTTCCTCGCCGAACTTCCCGACCGCGGCGTCGGCTCCGATGCCCTGGGCCGGACCGCCTCATTGCTCGTGGAACTCGCCGTCGACGTCCAGCCGCATGGATGGCGGTTCGTGGACCGGCCCGGCAAGGACCTGCAGCGGGCCAAGTCGGCCCTGTCCACCGACATCAACATCCTGGCGGACGTGATCGGCGTCGAGGAAGTGCCGTCGGACGATATCAAGATCCAGCTGCGCGGGCCGCTCAGCCTTGCCGCCGGCCTGCACCTGCACAACGGTGAGCGGGCCCTGATCGACTACGGAGCCCGCCGGGACATCGCAGACTCGCTCGCGGCAGGCGTGGAAGGCTACCTCAAGCGGGTGGCGGCGGCCGCCCCCGGTGCCCGGATCGTCGTCCAGATCGACGAACCCGAAATTGCCTCGGTGCTGGCCGGCACCATTCCCACCGCCAGCGGTTACCGGACCTTGCGCTCGGTGCCGGGCCGGGAGGTTACCGAGTCCTGGCAATTGGTGATCGACGCGCTCCGGGCCGCGGGCGCCGTCGAAACCGTAGTGGCGGTCTCCGAGGTCGAGGCGCCGTTCGAGCGGATCCTGGCGGCAGGCGCGGATGGAATCGCCGTGCCGCTTCGGGCACTGACGTCGCGCCAGTGGGAACAACTCGCGGGCGCGGTGGAGGCCGGCAAGCGGCTCTGGGCCGGCGCGCTGGACGTGGCCGACCCTGCCGCGTCGCTGCCAAGGGTCCGCGACGTCGTGGAAGACGTGTGGCGCCCATGGCGGCAGTTGGGTCTCCCCGCGTCCACGCTCGGGGCGCTCCGGGTCACGCCGTCGGAGGGCCTGGCCCGGCACTCGCCCGCCACTGCGGCAGCGGTCCTGACCCGCCTGACCCAGGTCGCGGACGGCCTCAACCAGCTCGCCCTCGGTTAGCCCGGCACCTTAAGCCCCCGGCGGGCCCGGGCCGCAACCGGGCCCCGGCCGCCGGGGACCCGGTCAGACCCTGCTTTCCCAGCCGTCCGGGCGGGCGTGCCCGGGCAGGTAGCCCGGCGTCGCGATACCGCCGGGGTAGGGCTCGAGCCGGTAGTCGAAATGGCCGGCGTAGACCAGCACCAGGCCGAGCTGGGGCTGGATCACCTTGACCTGGATCCGGTGCCGGCCGCCGTCCTGCGGCTCCCACCACTGCTCGGCGTAGGCCTTGGCATCGAAGGCAGCCGGCAGCGGGATCCGGAGCGGTCCCAGGAACAGCCGCGACGCCTCGGACACGCCGCGCAGCCGGCCCTCCGGTGTGACGCTGAGATTGAGGTCGGTGACCAGCCGCCGGTACCGGCCCACGTAGTCCACGAGCCCTGGCCCGCGCCCGCCGTTAGCCGGCCCGCCGTCGTCGCCGTCATCAAAGCTGGTGGTGTCCTGGAACAGCCGGGTGGTCCCCGGGAAGAAGATTTCCCGGCGGGCCGTCAGGCTTGACCGGCCAAAGGGGTCCAGGTGGGCGTGGTTCTCGATCCGGAAGCGCACGCCCTCGCCGTATTCGGGGAAGAAGGCCTGCTCGCCGGTGGTGAGCCGCAGCAGGGGGCGCAGCCAGGCCTGCCGGCAGCCGACGACGTCGAACACCCCCTCGCCGACGCCATAGTGGCCGGATCCCGGCGCCAAAGCAAAGTATTCTTGAAGCTCCGGCTGCAATCGGGCAAAGTCGCTGCCCAGGGCACGCTCGTAGATCGGGGTGTTCACGGGTTCCTCCTGCGGTCCGGGCCGGTTCACTGGGCCTGTCCACAGCATGCAGGACAACGCGGCAATTGTCACAGCGTCCCGTACGGCGGCCGGGTTCCGGCAGCGGGTGCAGGCCCAGTAGCACCATGCCGGCGGGCCGCCCGATACGACAAAGCCAATTCAATGGGGGAATATATAACTATGAAGGCACGCATTCTGGTAGTGGATGATGACGAGGCACTGGCCGAGATGATCGGTATTGTGCTGCGCAACGACGGCTTCGAACCCGTCTTCTGCGCTGACGGCGCACAGGCGCTGGACGTGTTCCGCTCCTCCAAGCCGGACCTCGTGCTGCTCGACCTCATGCTTCCGGGGATGGACGGCATTGAGGTCTGCCGCCAGGTCCGCGCCGAGTCCGACGTCCCGATCGTGATGCTCACTGCCAAGGCGGATACCTCGGATGTGGTCCGCGGCCTCGAGTCCGGGGCCGATGATTATGTGCCCAAGCCGTTCAAGCCCGCCGAGCTCGTCGCCCGGGTCCGGGCCCGGCTCCGCCCGGGTGACCAGAAGGCCCCGGAAACCCTGCGGATCGCCGATGTCACGATCGACGTGGCCGGCCACCTGGTCAGCCGCGGCAACGACCGGATCTCCTTGACGCCGCTGGAATTCGACCTCCTCGTTGCCCTGGCCCGCAAGCCGTGGCAGGTCTTTACCCGCGAACTGCTCCTGGAGCAGGTCTGGGGCTACCGGCACGCTGCCGACACCCGGCTGGTCAATGTCCATGTCCAGCGGTTGAGGTCCAAGATCGAACGCGACCCGGAAGCCCCCGAAGTTGTATTGACGGTCCGTGGTGTCGGCTATAAAGCAGGTTCCTGAGCCTGCGGACCGCAGTGTCCGGCAGGCCATAGCAACGGATACGTCGCCGGACACGAGGCCGGCCGAGCCATCCGCGGCGCCATCGCCAGAGTCATCAGCAGGCACCTCGATGCCCCGCGCGCCCGAAACGCCGCCGGCCGGCGGCGGGCCGGACCCTTTGCGCCGTCTCGCCTTCCGGACCCGGTTGTGGGCCAAGCGCGCGAGGATCGTGGGCGTCCGGGTCGCGCGGCTGGTCCGCACCGGGATGCAGCGCCTGTGGCCCGGCATTCTGTACCTGCTCCGGGCGGTGCAGCGGAAGTGGCGGCGGTCCCTGCAGTTCCGCACCGTCCTGACCACGCTGATGCTGGCCATGGGCTCGTTCGCTGTTGTGGGCGCCTACCTGTCCAACCAGATCGCCAACAACCTGTTCCAGGAACGGCTCGCCCAGGCCGAATCGGAGACGCGTTACAACGTCAAACAGGTCCAGGACACGTTCGACGGCGCCCAGGTCACGGACCAGTCCAGCGTCATCACCTTGGTCTATGACACCCTGAATGCCGTCGAAGGCCGCGGATCCGTGATCCAGCGGCGCTACGTCTTCGAGGCCATGCCGGAGCAGACCAAGCCGCGCAACCGTTGGGTTGAATCCCGGGCCTCGGACCAACTCACCATCGGCGTCATCCCCCCGGACCTGCGCAAGGCTGTGCAGGACTCGGGCAAGGACCAGTACTGGGCGTCCACCCAGTTCCCGGTAGGGACCGAAGACCGGCCCGGCATCGCCGTCGGCAACAAGGTGACCTTCAACGGCACCGTCTACGAGCTCTACCTCATCTATGACCTCAATACGGCGCAGAAGACGCTGGACGAGATCCAGAATGTCCTGCTGGCCGGCGGCGCGCTGCTGGTGCTCATGATCGGCGGCGTCGCCTGGTATGTGACCCGCAACGTGGTCAGCCCCGTCAGCCATGCCGCCGTCGTCTCCGAGAAGCTCGCCGCCGGCCAGCTGCAGGAGCGCATGGTGGTCAAAGGCGAGGACGAGGTTGCCCGGCTTGGTGCCTCGTTCAACCACATGGCCGCAAGCCTCCAGGAACAAATCACCCAGCTGGCCACGCTCTCCCAGATGCAGCAGCGGTTCGTCTCCGATGTCTCCCACGAGCTCCGCACACCGCTCACCACGGTCCGCATGGCCGCCGAAGTCCTCTATGACGCCCGCGATGACTTCGACCCGATCAACAAACGCTCCGCGGAGCTGCTCTACAACCAGGTGGAACGGTTCCAGTCGCTCCTGGCGGACCTGCTGGAAATCTCCCGCTTTGACGCCGGCGCCGCCACCCTTGACGCCGAGCCCACCGACATTGTGCAACTTGTCGCGCAAGTCATTGAGGCGGTGGCGCCCGTCGCCGCCGAATACGGGTCCGCCGTCACCCTCAACGCCCAGGCCGGCAGCGTCATTGTCGATATGGACGACCGCAGGATCGACCGGATCCTGCGCAACCTGATCCTGAACGCCCTCGAACACGGCGAGGGCCGGCCGGTGAACGTTTCCGTGGCCGCCAGCGACACCGCCGTGGCCGTGGCCGTTCGGGACCACGGAATCGGCATGACCCCGGCGGAGGCGGCGCGCGTCTTCGACCGCTTCTGGCGCGCCGATCCGGCCCGGGCCCGCACCACCGGCGGCAGCGGGCTGGGACTGTCCATTGCCGCCGAGGACACCAAGCTCCACGACGGCTGGCTGCAGGCCTGGGGGAGCAAGGGGCACGGGTCGAATTTCCGCCTGACCCTTCCCCTGCGCCGGGACGAGCCGATCACCAGGTCCCCGCTCCAGCTCGAACCGGTCAACGTCGGGCTCCCCGAGGCAGGCCGCCAGCGGACCGTGGTGTTGCCGGACCCGCTACGGACCGCGGGCAGCGGGACCAGTGCTGAGGGGTCCGCGGGCGGATACGCCGACGGTTTCGATGGCGACTTTTCTGGCGACGGCGGCAGCGGTGCCGCCGGCGGGGCAATCCCGGACGGCGGTTCGGCCGGAACCCGGGGAACCGGGACGGAGGGCAGGGCATGAGTGGGGTTTCGGGCAAGTTCACCCGCGTGGGAGTTGCGCTGCTGGCGCTCGTCCTGCTTCTGTTGACCTCGTGCGCCCAGATTCCGCGCTCGGGGCCGGTGGGCAAGAGCACGGACGAGAGCGCGGGCAACCCCAACGCCCCGGTCTTCTTCCCGGCCGCGCCGCGTCCCGGCGCCGGACCCGAAGCGGTGATCGAAGACTTCTACCTCGCCGGCAGCGGCTACGAGGACGACTACGCCGTGGCCCGGCAATACCTCACCCAGGGTTCGTCGGTGACGTGGAAGCCGGACCAGCGGGCGCTCGTGTTCCGCAAGGCCACTGTGGTGGCCACCGGCGTCGAAAACGAATTCAACTACCAGCTCGACCTCGCCTATTCGGTAGACGCCGACGGCGTGGCCACGCAGCTTCCCGAGGGCACCACCGAAAACATACCCGTCACCGTGACCCAGGTGGACGGTGAGTGGCGAATCTCCGCATCTTCCGGACGGCACCGCCATCCCGGAAGAGACCTTCAAAGTCATCTACGGCGCCTACCCGATCTACTTCTACGACCCCACGTTCACCTATGCGGTGCCCGATGTCCGGTGGTTCATCCGCAAGAAGACCGTCAAAGCCATGACGAGCGCCCTCCTGGGCGGACCCGCCCCCTACCTCAAGGGCGCCGTCGTCAGCGCGTTCCCTTCGGGCATCAAGCTGGCCCGCGAGTCAGTGCCCGTTGTCTCCGGCGCCGCGCAGGTGGATCTCACCGCCAAGGACCTGGTCGAGGCCTCCAACGAGGACCGGCTGCGGATGCAGACGCAGCTGGCACTGACGTTCCGCAGCCAGCCCGATGTGATCAATGTCGAGCTCCGGGCCAACCAGGACCTGGTGCGCGTCGAGGACAACGGCACGGTCCTGCCTCCGGTCCAGAACGAAAGCGTCCCCGCCTACCAGATCGCCGTCAGCAACAATGACCTGGTCCGGTACGAAAACAACAGGCTGTCACCGCTCCCGGACGTCCGGTCCGTCGCAGCCCTGTCACCCCGGGCGCCCGCGGAGTCCACCGAGTCGCAGGCGGCCGCGTTCCTCAACGCCGCCCGCACCACGCTGTACTCGATCGTTCCGGGCCAGCCCGCCAGGGCGTTGACCACCCGGGCCGCGCTGTCCCGGCCTTCGTTCGGCCGGTACGACTGGGTCTGGACCGCCGGGCCGGGTGCCGGCGGCGCCACCGAGGTGGTGGCCTACCGGCCGGTCGGTGTGGCGGAGAACGCCAGCGTACCCACCGTCACCCTGTCGCCGGGGTGGCTCTCGGGCCGGACGGTCAAGGAGTTCCGGATTTCCCGGGACGGCACGCGTGCCCTCGTCATTTCCCAGCAGAACGGCAAGAGCAAGGTCCAGATCACCGGGATCATCCGGAACGCGGACGGCACCCCCAGGGACCTGACCGTGCCCCTGACCCTCCTGACTCCACGGGATCCGGATCAAGGCGTCTGGGTGGATGACACCACAGTCGCGGTCATGAAGGCCTCCGCCAGCGATGCCGTCACCCCCGAGCTGTTGTCGCTGACCTCGGCACAGCCGCAGCAGCTGGCGCCGTGGCCCGGGCTGACCGCCCTCAGCGCAGGCAACGGACCAGCCGAGATCTACGGCCAGTCCGCGGAAGGGATCTTCCAGCGGCTGGGCAACGGCTGGTCACCGCAGCTCAAGGGCCCCATCGACCCCTCGTTCCCCGGCTGACCGGCGCCCCCTCGGAAGGCGCCCCTGCATCGATGACGGCGACGCCGCCGACGGCGGGGCCGCCATCACCGGGATCCGGTGACGGTTCCGGCCGGGGTGTTGTCCACATGGCTGCCCGCCGGGCTACTACTCGGGGCGTACCCGGTCCAGGATCGGAGGATGGGCAGCCACACCACCCGCGTCCCGTCCGCCGATCCTGACCTCGCCCCGGCCGCGGCCAGGGCGGCCCGACACCGCGGGAGCTACGCGCGGCCGCTGGCGAGGCTGGGGGACCGGACAGCCGAAGCGGCGGCTGAGGTGCTCGCCCTGGCCATTCCGGTGGACTGCGTCTGCTGCGGGGCGGAGGACTCCGCACTCTGCGGCGCGTGCTCCCGGAAGCTGCGCCTGCTGACGCTCAGGCCGTTCCGGGCAGAGGCCCAGGCTCCGGCCCTGATGGACATGGACGGCTCCGTGCTGCTGCCCGTGGTGGCGGCCGGGGCCTACCGGGCCGAGCTGGCGCAGTGCCTGCTGTCCTTCAAACGCCACGGGCAGGCCCGGCTGGGCGCCGAACTGGCCCGGGGCCTGGCGCGCGCCCTCCACGCCGCGGCCGGGCCCGGGCAGGGACTCGTCCTCGTCCCCGTGCCCACGAGCGCCGCCGCTTTCCGCATGCGGGGCTTCAGCCCCGTCCATCTCCTGCTCCGTCGGCTCGCCCGCGGCAATGAACTCGCAGGGTTCACCGTCGCGGACGCGCTGCGGAAATCCGTGCCGCCCGCGCGGACCACGAAACCCCCGGCTTTCCCCCTGTGGGACCGGTTACGGGCCGGCCCCACAGGGGCCCGCTCCCTGCCCGGCGGACAGAAGGGACTGGGCGGGGGTGAGCGCGCCCGGCGCGTGCGCGGATCCATGCGGGCCAGGTCCGGTCCGTGGCCTGCGCGAGTCGAAGGACGTCCCTGCATCATCGTCGATGACGTGCTGACTACCGGCGCTACACTGGCGGAGGCGGCCCGTGCGCTCCGGGCCGCGGGGGCCATTGTCAGCGGCGCCGTTGTGCTGGCCGCGACACGCCCGCCGGCCGCCGCCGATGTCGGCGCCGCCAGCCCCGCGGCGGCGCGGACGATCGGCGGGACCCAAAAAAATAAACCGTAAAAGGATGAATAACAGGTGTCTATGAACTAACGTCGAAGATGGGTACCAAGAACAGATGTACCTGTCGATAGCGGCTCGGAAAGGGGCTCGACTGTCAGTCAGATCGGCCCCCGGGAAGTACCGCCGTCGTGTCACCGAAGTCATTTGGAGGGCACCATGGAGTTCATGATCAGCGGACGCAACTTGACGGTCTCAGACCGGTTCCGCGAATATGCCGACGACAAGATCTCAAAGATCGCGTCGTTGGGAGACAAGGTCCAGAGGGTAGACGCGAAGGTCACCAAAGAGACCAAGGCCCGCCAGACCGCCGAATCGCTCACGGTTGAGTTGACAGTCCTGGGACGCGGCCCAGTAATCCGCGCAGAAGCGAGTGCCGCCGACAAGTTCGCTGCGTTCGATCTCGCTTACAACAAGCTTCTTGAACGCCTGCGCAGGGCCAGGGACCGCAGAAAGGTCCACCACGGCCGGCATACCCCCAAGTCCGTCACCGAGGCGACGGCAGCCTTGGAGCCGGCCAGCCCCAGCGAACCCCTCTACGTCGAGGCGGCGCAGCAGCAGGAGAGCCAGGCGACGGCGGCAGAGAAGTCGCCGTATGAGGTCGAGAACGATATTCCGGCCGGCGACTCGCCCGTGCTGATCCGCCGCAAGGTGTTCGCCGCGTCCCAGCTCACCCTCGATGACGCCGTCGACAACATGGAACTTGTGGGTCACGACTTCTATCTTTTCGTGGACAAGGAGACCAAGGCGCCGTCGGTCGTCTACCGCCGTGACGGCTGGACCTACGGGGTCATCTCCCTGGACCAGACGTGCGAACCCGGACATTCGAGTCTGGAAGAGAAAATCGTGGCCTACCGTTCAGAGGATGAGCCCGCCAGCGCATAAGCTGGTGCAGACTTTTCCGACGAAGGGACTAACGTGCAAGCATCGCTGAGCCTGGCACAGGCACGGCGGATCGCGTTGGCAGCCCAGGGACTGGACAAGGAACGGCCCACCGGACCCGTGAATGCGCGGGCGGTGGGCCGTACCTTTGCCCGGCTGCACCTGGTTCAGATCGACTCCGTCAATGTGGTGTCCCGCAGCCACTTCCTGCCCTTCTTCTCTCGGCTCGGCAACTACGACCGCACCATCCTGGCGCGCATGGCGGGGACCCACCCGCGCCGGATGATGGAGTACTGGGCCCACGAAGCCTGCTTCATCCGCCCGGACCACTTCCACGATCTCGTGCAGTGGCAGAGCCGCAAATGGGTGGGCGCGCATGCGATGGACCCCGAATTGCGCAACGGCGTGGCGGCCAAGGTGCTCGAAACCCTGGCCGGCGGGAAGCCGCTGACCGCCGCCGAACTGACAGCCCGGCTCGGGCACGTGGAAGACCAGCAGCGGGACAACTGGGGCTGGAACTGGAACGCCGTCAAAAGGGTGCTCGAACACCTCTTCGAAGAGGGCCTTGTCTCCGCATCCTCGCGGACCGAATCCTTCGAGCGGCGCTACACCCTCACAGCCCGGGTGCTGCCCGGACCGGACGGGGAAGCGGCGGCACCTGAACCGGATGCGGCCGCCGCCATGGACCGGCTGATCGACGCCGCGGCCCAGGCCCACGGTATTGGGACCGTGCGGTGCTTCGCCGACTACTTCCGGACACCGCAGAAGGACGCCGCCGTGGCCGTCCGGAACCTTGTGGACAGCGGCCGGCTGCAGCCGGTCACGGTAGCCGGCTGGGACCGGCCCCTGTACCGCCACACGGAGGCGAAACTGCCGCGCTCAGCCACCGGCCGGGCGCTCCTGAGCCCCTTCGACTCCCTCGTGTTCGAACGCCGGCGGCTCGAGGAGCTCTTCGGGTTCCACTACCGGATCGAGATCTACACGCCCGAGCCGAAGCGGAAGTACGGCTACTACGTCCTGCCGTTCCTGCTCCGCGACGCGATCGTCGCACGGGTCGACCTCAAAGCGGACCGGGCCGGCGGGCGGCTCCTGGCCAGGGCCGCCCATGCGGAACCCGGCGCGCCGGAGGACACCGCCGTCGAACTCGCCGCGGAACTGCAGCTCATGGCAGAGTGGCTGGGACTGGACGACGTAGTTGTCTCGCCAACGGGGAACCTTGCGCCGGCGCTCGCCGAAGCCATGGCTGCCCGGTGAACCGCACTATCCGCTGTGAGGGAACAGGCGCCACCGGCCCGGCGTCTCTCCCGTAGACTAAACACGCCAGAATTCGGCAGCTTGAGACTGGGAGCAACTTCACGTGGCATCACTTATCGAAAAACTTCTCCGCACGGGTGACAAAAAAACCCTGCGGCAACTGCGGAACTATGCCGATTCCATCAATGCCCTGGAGAGCTCCTTCCAGACCTTCACGGACGCCGAGCTCCGTGAAGAAACTGACCGTCTGCGCGAACGCCACCTGGCCGGCGAGAAGCTCGACGATCTGCTGCCCGAAGCGTTCGCGGCGGTACGCGAGGCCTCGTCCCGTACCCTCGGCATGCGCCACTTCGATGTCCAGCTCATGGGCGGCGCCGCCCTGCACCTGGGCAACATCGCCGAAATGAAGACCGGTGAAGGCAAGACCCTGGTGGCCACCGCTCCGGCCTACCTCAACGCCCTTACCGGCAAAGGCGTCCACGTCGTCACCGTGAACGACTACCTCGCCGAATACCAGTCCGACCTCATGGGCCGCGTCTACCGCTTCCTCGGCCTCACCAGCGGCTGCATCCTCTCCAACCAGGACCCTGCGCTGCGCCGCGAGCAGTACGCCGCGGACATCACGTACGGAACGAACAACGAATTCGGCTTCGACTACCTGCGCGACAACATGGCGTGGGACAGCTCGGAACTCGTCCAGCGCGGCCACCATTTCGCCATCGTCGACGAAGTGGACTCGATCCTCATCGACGAGGCCCGCACCCCGCTCATCATCTCCGGTCCGGCGCAGGGGGACACCAACCGCTGGTACAGCGAATTCGCCAAGGTGGTCATGCGCCTGCAGGCCGAGACCGACTACGAGGTCGATGAGAAGAAGCGCACCGTGGGTGTCCTCGAGGCCGGCATTGAAAAGGTCGAGGACTACCTCGGCATCCACAACCTTTACGAGTCCGCCAACACGCCCCTGATCGGCTTCCTGAACAACGCCATCAAGGCCAAGGAGCTGTTCAAGCGCGACAAGGACTACGTCATCCTCGACGGCGAGGTGCTGATCGTCGATGAGCACACCGGCCGCATTCTCGCCGGCCGCCGCTACAACGAAGGCATGCACCAGGCCATCGAAGCCAAGGAAGGCGTCGAGATCAAGGCCGAGAACCAGACGCTCGCCACCGTCACGCTGCAGAACTACTTCCGCATGTACGACAAGCTCGCGGGCATGACCGGCACGGCCGAGACCGAGGCCGCCGAGTTCATGAGCACCTACAAGCTCGGCGTCGTTGCCATCCCCACCAACCGTGACATGACACGGATCGACCAGGCCGACCTCGTCTACAAGAACGAGACCGTCAAATTCGACGCCGTGGTCAAGGACATCGCCGAACGTCACGAAAAGGGCCAGCCTGTCCTCGTCGGCACCACCAGCGTCGAGAAGAGCGAATACCTCTCCCGGCTGCTGGCCAAGGAAGGCGTCCGGCACGAGGTCCTGAACGCCAAGAACCATGCCCGTGAAGCGTCCATTGTGGCCCAGGCCGGCCGCAAGGCCGCCGTCACGGTCGCGACCAACATGGCCGGCCGCGGTACCGACATCATGCTCGGCGGCAACGCGGAGTTCACCGCCGTCGCCGAAATGGCCAAGCGCGGCCTGGACCCGGAGGAGAACTCCGAGGAATACGAGGCCGCATGGCCCGAGGTGTTTGAATCCGCCAAGCAGGCCGTCAAGGACGAGCACGAGGAAGTCCTGAACCTGGGCGGACTCTACGTGCTCGGCACTGAACGGCACGAGTCCCGCCGCATCGACAACCAGCTCCGCGGGCGTTCCGGACGCCAGGGCGACCCCGGCGAGTCCCGGTTCTACCTCTCGCTGACCGATGACCTGATGCGTCTGTTCAACTCCGGCGCGGCCGAGCGGCTCATGAACAGCTCGGTGCCGGACGACGTCGCCCTCGAATCCAAGCTCGTCTCGCGCGCCATCGCCTCGGCCCAGGGCCAGGTGGAGGGCCGCAACGCCGAACAGCGCAAGAACGTGCTGAAGTACGACGACGTCCTGAACCGCCAGCGCGAGGCAATCTACGGTGACCGCCGCCGCATCCTCGAAGGCGATGACCTCCACGAGAAGGTCCAGTACTTCCTGGAAGACACCATCAACGCCTTCATCGACGCAGCCACAGCCGAGGGCACGGGCGATGACTGGGACTTCAACCTCCTGTGGTCGAATCTCAAGACGCTCTACCCCGTGAGCTTCTCTCCGCGCGACGTCATTGACGAGGCCGGCGGCAAGTCCCGGATCACGGTCGACTTCCTCCGGGAAGAGATCCTCTCCGATGCCCGTCTGGTGTACCAGGCCAGGGAGCAGGCGATCGGCTCCGAGAGCATGCGCGAATTGGAGCGCCGGGTTGTCCTGTCCGTCATCGGGCGCAAGTGGCAAGAACACCTCTACGAGATGGACTACCTCAAGGAGGGCATCGGGCTGCGCGCCATGGCCCAGCGTGACCCCCTGGTGGAGTACCAGCGCGAGGGCTTCATCATGTTCCAGGCCATGATGGAGGCCATCCGCGAGGAGAGTGTCGGCTTCCTGTTCAACCTCGACGTCGAAGTGACACCGGCGGAGGACGTTGTGGTGGCGGACGCCCAGGGCCAGCACACCGAACACCACGAGCCGCAGATCCATGCTGCCGGACTCGAAGCCCCGGAGAAACCCGCGCAGCTGCAGTACACCGCCCCTGGCGAGGACGGTGCCGCCCAGACCCGGATCGAGGCGAAGGTCTCCGGTCGTTCGGGAAACCCGGCCAAGGCCGCGGCGCAGGACATTGGCCGCCGCGCTGCGAAGAAGAAGCGGCGCTAGGCACGACGCCAACGTACGGGAGGACCGGAGCATTTGCTCCGGTCCTCCCGTGTTTGCGCCTCCTTTCCTTGACAGTCCGGCCCTAGACAGTCCGGGCTTTCCCTTGCAGGCCGGGGCCGGTCCCGCAGGTTCCTGCCCGTTGCGCCTTCGGCCCGCTACTGTTTTCTGCCGGCTCTCAGCCTGTTTTCTGCCTCCGGCCCTGCCGTTCAGCCGATCTCCAGCACGGTGACGCGCCAGGCCGCCGTGCCGCGCTCCAGCCGCAGCGCGACTGCGCGGACCCGTGTTTCCTCGACCACCACCGCGCTGGCCTCGTAGACGTCATCCGCTACGCGGCAGGCCCGGACGGACCGGACAGACGGGTTGCGGTGCAGCCTGCCCGCCGTTGGCGAGCTGCCGGAGGCAACCCGTCGGGTCAGTGCGGCGCGGTGCTGGAGGGCCGCCAGGCAGCGCGGGTCCAGGCGCCGGGAGAGCTGCTGTGCGGGCCGCGTGCCGGCCAGCACTTCGATCGCGGCCTGCACGGTGCTGCGGGAAATCGCGCATATCTCGCGGGCCTCGTCAACAACGCGCAGCGGCGGCGGGGCCGCGGCGGCGTGGTTGGCCGCTGGTGTTGCCGTGCCGGACACAACCCGGAGGGCGGGGGCGTGCGGGACGGGGGTCGCCGCGGCTGAGCGGATCCCGGTGACTGCCTTCATGACGGTTCCTTTGCTGATGGCTAATGGCTAATGGCTAATGCGGGCGGCTGGTGCCTGTGCGGGTGGCTGTGCCGGATGAATTTCCGGCCGGCCCGTGCTGTGGTCTTCGGTGTAGGCGGAGCCGGAGCCGGAGCCGGAGCCGGAGCGGGGCAGGGGCCGTGGCTGCGGCCCGTGGTGCGGCGGGCGCCTAGCGTGGCGGCGGGAGGACCAGGACTTGTCCGGGCCGCAGCAAGTGCGGGTCGGCTCCGATAGCGTCGCGGTTGCCCGCATAGAGCCGGGGCCACTCCCTGGCGATGTCGGCGTCGGAAGCCAACGGCCCCAGCGCCGCCGCGGCGATGCTCCACAGCGAATCGCCGGACCGGACCGTGACCTCTCTGCGGGCGCCGGGGATGTCCCGCGCGCGCACATGGCGTGCAGCCAATGGTCCGGCATCCACGATGGGGCTCAGCGGCTTCCACCGCGGATCCAGCGCGGTACCGGCTCCCGGCCCTTGCGGGTCCGGCGCCAAGGCCTGCCCGGGCGACGGTGTCCACGAAGCCGACACTGCTGCGGGGCCGGTCCGGTCCGGCCCGGCCACGCCGGGCGCAGTGGCCGCGTTGGCCAGCGGCGCTGTCAGCAGCTGCAGCCCGACGGCGGCGAGCACCAGCCGCCGCATGAACGCCGGGCTGAACCGGGCCGTGGCCGCCGCCGCGCGGGTCCTGCCGAAGCGGTCCAGCAGTGCCGCTGCGACGGCGATGGCGAGCGACATCACCCACCAGGTGATGACAATCAGCCCGGCCGTATTTGCCACGATCCCCACCTGGTCCTCGAAGGACAGTGACTGCCGGCGCGCCGAGCCGGACTGCCAGCGCTGAATGAGGAAACTTCCCGTAGCCGCGAGGAAGATCCCAAGCAGCAGGATGACGGCGGCCATGGCGGCGTCGGCCCGAACTGTCTGTCTGGGCAGGCGGACGGGCAGGGGACGGGCCCCGGGTTGCGGTGTTGCTGTCCGGTCCATGGGCTGTTTCCTCCAGTCAGAATAGATATCTTTTGATGCTGTTTGATGTCGTTTGATTGTGTTTAATTCTGTTTAACGAAGTGTGATCCTATTGCGTCCCGGTTGTCTAGGTGCAGTGCGTGCCTGTGGATAGGGTTGCCTACGGATTGACCGGCGCGGGAGGCCCGCCTACGCTGGCGCCATGCGGTGGGATGCCTTGTTTGAGGACATGGAGGGACAGCTGGCTGGGCGCCAGCGGCTGGAATTTGAGGCCGAAATAGCCGAGCGTGCACTGGTGGACTCTGCGGGAGTGGAACTCGCGGACCGGCTCCGGGGGTCCCTCGGGCTCAGTATCCGCGTGCAGCTGTCCTCGGGGAGGGCGTTCGAGGGAGTGCTGAGCCATGCGGGCAGCGAAGCCCTGGTCCTTGACGAGCCCCAGCACCAGGTACTCGTTCCCTACGCCGCGGCGGCGTACTATGGGGGTCTTTCGCGGGTGGCGGTCTCCGAACCGTCAGTTGTCCGCCGGCGGCTCGGTTTGGGCAGCGCCCTGCGGGGACTCGCAAGAAACCGTGCGCCGGTGACGATATTTGTCGCTCACGATGGGGCGGATGCCGGGCTCTATGGGGTCATTGACACAGTCGGCAGGGACTTTTTGGACCTGGCCGTGAGACGGGAGGGCGAGGAACGGCCTCCGGGGAACGCCCGGCAGGTGCTGGCCATTCCCTTCGGTGCCCTCGCGGGCATCAGATCCGTTGGTGCCGCCGGCGGCTAGTCAGCCCGCCAGGTTCAACTTCCGGCGGACTTCGCCTTGGCCTCTTCGATCATGCGGCTGGCCTCGGCGTAGCGCTCCTGGATGTACTGCTCAAGCATCTTCTCCTCGACGCGCCACTGGCCGCGCCCGCCCACCTGGATTGCCTTCAGCTCGCCGCTGCGAACAAGCGCGTAGGCGGCCGGAGAGTTGATCTGGAGCTGCTCGGCAACGTCAGCGAGAGTCAGGAATCGGGGCATGAATCCATTTTGCCACCGTTGAGGCCTACTGGTGCCGTTATCCACAGTTTGCGCCTGTTTGGCCCTGGATCTTCCACGAAGGCGGCCCGGGCGCAACAATAGGGGTGCCCGGCATCCCGGGAACGGACGGCGACGACAGGGGGAGCGGACGCATGAGTGGAAGCGCGGCAGCCGGAGGTGCCCGTTTGAAAAGGCCGTCCTGGAAAGACCCCCGGCTCCTCGTCGGAATCCTGCTCGTCCTGGCATCCGTGGTGGGCGTGGTCTCGCTGGTCGGTGCCGCGGACCAGACCACGGAAGCGTATGCAGCGCGGGAGCCGATCGCCGTGGGGGAGACGCTGACTGCCGACAAACTGCACCGGGTCAAGGTACGGCTCGGGGATTTGGAACAGCACTACCTGACCCCGGAGGCCGGCCTGGATGCCGGACTCGTGGCCGTGCAGCGGATCGGCAAGGACCAGTTGCTGCCGCGCGAGAGTGTCGGGCAACTGGACGGGCTGGATCGAAAGCCGGTCGCCGTCACCGTCGAGGAGACCCTTCCCGCCCAGGCCGTGGCGGGCTCGCGCGTGGATGTCTGGGTTGCCTTGCCGGATACCCGCAACGGCTTCAGCGAGCCTGCGTTGCTCCTCTCCGGCGCCGAAATTGCCCAGATCACCTCGGGCAGTACGGCTCTGGGCTCCTCCCGCTCCACGGTGGTCATGGTGCTCGTCCCGGACGCCCAGATGCCCAAGCTGCTGGGGGCCCAGGCCAACAAAGCAAAGATCGCGGTCGTGTGGAACCCGGGCGGTACCGCGCGATGAGCATTCCCGTGGTGACCGTGGGGGACTCCCGTGATGACCTGGTCGGCGGACTCGAGCGGCTGCACGGGCCCGTGTCCGTTGTCCGGCGGTGCAGCGAACTGGCTGAACTGCTGGCGGCCTGCCAGAGCGGGTTGGCCCGCGCCGCCGTCGTAGCGGCCGGCAGTCAAGAGCTGACGGCCTCGCTGGGTGGACCGGCTGTCCGCCGTTGGCGTCGTCGTTATCGCCCTGACCGACAACCCTGAGGAAACGGTCCGCCTGCGGACTATTGGCGTGGCAGCGGAAGCCCGCGCCATTGATGCCGCGGCCCTGGCGGCGCGGATTTCCGCGGCGGTGGCGCAGCTCAGCGGCGCCGGAGACGGGCCGGGGCTGGCCGCGGGTGACGGCGCCTCGTCCGTCGCCGTCGCGGCCGCAGGGCAGATGCCGCGGTCTTCCGGGGCGCCCCCGGTCACCGCAAGTCCAGCCGCGAAGGGCCGGATCATTGCGGTCTGGGGCCCCGCCGGCGCGCCGGGCCGGACCCTGGTGGCCGCCAACATCGCGGGGGAGTTGGCCGCAGAAGGCCAATCCGTGCTGCTGGTCGACGCCGACAGTTACGGTGCCAGCGTGGCCGCCCTTTTGGGTCTGCTTGACGAGGCCGCCGGGCTGGCCCAGGCCTGCCGGCTGGCAGACCAGGGTCTGCTCGACGCCGATGCCCTGCTCAGGATCGCCACGACGGTGCCGACCAAGGCCGGGGCAATGCGGGTGCTCACCGGCATCACGCGGGCGGACCGCTGGACGGAACTGCGCGCTGCGGCCCTCACGCTGGTGCTGGACCGTGCCCGGGAGATTGCGGATGTCACGGTGGTGGACACCGGTTTCTGCCTCGAAACCGATGACGCGCTGGGCTTTGACAGTGGCGCGCCGCGCCGCAACGCCGCGACCCTGCGAAGCCTGGAACTGGCCGACACGGTCTTTGCCGTCGGGGCAGCCGACTCCATCGGCGTGCCGAGGCTGGTCCGTGGCCTCGCCGAACTCCGGACGGCCGTCCCGCAGGCATCGCCCCACGTGGTCCTGAATAAAGTCAGAACCTCCGCCGTTGGACGCTCGCCCGAACGTCAGCTGCGGGCCGCCTGGGAGCGGTACGGCCCCTCGGCGCCGTTGTCGGCGTTCCTGCCCTCCGACCCCGCAGCGAGCGACGCCGCCCTCCTGTCGGGGGCACTTTTGCTCGAAGCCGCCCCTGAATCCGAGCTGCGGCATGCGATCGCCACATTGGTTTGTGCACCTGCCCAGCGAATCAAGAAATCCTTTGTCTTTTCTTCCACAGCACGACGCCGGGCAAAGGGTTAGTGTCAACGTAAGGGCCGCAAAGAGGCGGCTGTGAACTTCTTTTATGGAGGCGTTTCGATGTCGTCTGGGTCCAGCGTGGAGGATCAGCCCGTTTCGATCGGTAGTAGCGAAAGCTACCTCGGGGATTACTACGAGCACCTCGCGGAGGAGGATTTCCGGGCCTATCCCCAGGAAGTCCTGACGGCAAGGACCGAAACCCACCGCCAGATCGCGGCGACGCGGAAGCCGGGCATCGCGAACATCGCCCTCCGTGACGAGGCCGACTGCAGCGTCCTGTACATCGTCACCGATGACATGCCCTTCCTCGTGGATTCCGTCAACGCCGAACTGGTCCGCCAGAACGCGCCCATCCACCTCGTGCTGCACCCGCTTTTCGTGGTGACCCGCAACCGGGAGACCGGCGATCTCGTCAAGGTGGCGCGCGTCCCCTCCCACCTGGGCATCTCCAGCGGTGACACGGCGGCCATGCCGAACCTCTCCCACCTCATCGCCGAGGGCGACAACGCCTCGCACATGGAATCCTGGATCGCCGTCGAGATCGACCTCGTCGACGAGGAGAAGCGCGCGGAACTGGTCAAGGGAATCTCCCGCGTGCTTGGCGATGTCCGCGCCGCCGTCGAAGACTGGCCCAAGATGCGCACGAAGGCCCTGGAGATCTCCGCGGATCTGGACCGGGTGGCCAACCGGGCGCAGATTGCCGAGCTACGGCAGGCCCAGGACCTGCTCCGCTGGCTCGATGACGGGAACTTCACTTTCCTCGGCTACCGCGAATACGACCTCGTGAACGAATCCGGTGAGGATGTCCTCGAACTGCGCGAGGAAAGCGGCCTCGGCCTGCTCCGCGCCGGCGCGGACACCCGACAGGTCCAGCACCTCACCGAGGCCGGCCGGAAGAAGGCCCGCGAGAAGCGCGCGCTCGTGATCACGAAGGCGAACTCCCGCTCCACCGTGCACCGCCCGGCGTACCTGGACTACATCGGCGTCAAGAGCTTCGACGCCGCCGGCAACGTCAACGGGGAACGCCGCTTCATCGGCCTGTTCGCCACGACCGCCTACGCCGGATCCGTCCGCGATATCCCCGTCGTCCGGGAAAAAGTGGCCGCCGTCCTCAGCGACGCCGGCTTCCCGCCGGACTCGCACTCGGGCAAGGACCTGCTGGGCATCCTTGAAACCTATCCGCGCGATGAGCTCTTCCAGATCGAAATCCCGGACCTCGCCGCCATCGCCACCGGCATCCAGCGGCTGCAGGAGCGCCGCCGGACGCGGCTCTTCCTCCGCCCCGACATCTACGGCCGCTTCATGTCAGCCGTCGTCTATCTGCCCCGCGACCGCTACACCACCAACGTCCGCCTGCGCATTGAGCAGGAACTGCGGGAGACCTTCAACGCCGTCTCCATCGACTACGAGGCGCGCATGACAGAGTCCGCTCTGGCCCGCCTCTTCTTCCGGATCCGGCTGCCCAAGGACGCCGACGTCAGCAACGTCAACAGCGACGAGCTGGAGAAGCGCCTGGTCCGGGCCGCCCGTTCCTGGGGCGAAGGCATTTCCGAAGTTCTGCGGGCCCGCGGCGACGGCGGAGACGCCAGCGCCAAGGAACTGGCAGCCGTCTGGGCGGAAGCATTCCCGGCCGGCTACCGGGTGGACTACGAGATCGAAGACGCGCTGCAGGACATCGACCGCTTCGAAAAGTACGGTGCCGCGGCCGAACGGGCCGGCGAAGCCGTCAAGGAGCACCCCGGTGTCCACGTGTACCTCCCCGATGGCGCCGGAGCCACACTGGAAGAGGACGCCCGGGTCAAGCTCTACATGCTGGAGCCGAAGAGCCTGAGCCAGATCCTGCCGTACTTCCACAACCTCGGCCTCGAGGTCCTGGACGAACGCCCGTTCGAGATCGAGACCGCGGATCACCGGGACTTCTTCCTCTACGACCTTGGCCTCAAGTACCCCGCCGGCGTGGATCCCCAAGCCACCGGCCAGCTGCTGGGCGAGTTCTTCGGCGCCGCCGTGACCGGCGCCGTGGAATCCGACAGCTTCGACCGGCTGGTGCTGCGGGAAGGCATGCACTGGCGCCAGGTGGTCGTACTGCGCGCTTACGCCAAGTACATGCGGCAAATGGGCAACACCAACTCCTTCGGATTCCTGGCCGACACCCTGCTGGCGAACCCGGATGTCACCAGGGGACTCAGCGCCCTGTTCACGGCACGCTTCGACCCCGCGCTCAGCGACGCCGACCGCGTGCTCAGGGAAGTAGAGGTCCTCGCCGGCCTGGATGCGGCGATCGAGCAGGTCGCCACCCTCGATGCCGACCGCGTGCTGCGCACGTTCAAGAACCTCATCCAGGCCACGCTCCGCACGAACTACTTCCAGAACAAGCCCCACCTGAGCTTCAAACTGGATCCGTCCCAGATCGAGGGCCTGCCGTTCCCGCGGCCCATGTTCGAGATCTGGGTCTACTCGCCCCGGGTCGAGGGCGTGCACCTGCGCTTCGGCAAGGTGGCCCGTGGCGGCCTGCGCTGGTCGGACCGGCGCGAGGACTTCCGCACCGAAATCCTGGGCCTGGTGAAGGCGCAGACCGTCAAGAACGCCGTCATTGTGCCGACGGGTGCCAAGGGCGGCTTCTACGCCAAGCAGCTCCCGGACCCCGCGGCAGACCGCAGCGCCTGGATGGCCGAAGGTGTCGAGAGCTACAAAACGTTCATTCGCGGGCTACTGGACATCACGGACAACCTGATCGTGACGCCCGAGGGCGAAACCGTCCGGCCCCCGGCCGACGTCGTGCGCCATGACGACGACGATTCCTACCTCGTGGTCGCGGCCGACAAGGGTACGGCGTCCTTCTCCGACATCGCCAACGGACTGGCCGGCGAATACGGCTTCTGGCTCGGCGACGCCTTCGCCTCCGGCGGCTCCGTCGGCTACGACCACAAGGCCATGGGCATCACCGCCCGCGGCGCGTGGGAGTCGGTCAAGCGCCACTTCAGCGAACTGGACCTCGACACCCAGGCCGAGCCCTTCACCGTGGTGGGCGTCGGTGACATGTCCGGCGACGTGTTCGGCAACGGCATGCTGCTCTCCAAGCACATCCGCCTGCTGGCGGCGTTCGACCACCGGCACATCTTCCTCGACCCCACCCCGGACGAGGCAACGTCCTACGCGGAACGCCAACGGCTCTTCGAACTGCCCCGGTCCTCCTGGGATGACTACAACAAGTCGCTCATCAGCGAAGGCGGCGGCGTCTTTGCCCGGCAGGCCAAGTCGATCCCCGTGTCCGCGCAGGTCCGCGCGGCCCTCGGCCTCCCGGAGGGCACCACGGAGCTGAGCCCGCCGGAGCTCCTGCGCGCCATCCTCCTGGCCCCGGCCGACCTGCTCTACAACGGCGGCATCGGCACCTACGTCAAGGCCAGCACCGAAACGAATGCCGAGGTCGGTGACAAGGCCAACGACGCCATCCGCGTGGACGGCCGCGAACTGCGGGTCAAGGTGGTCGGGGAAGGCGGAAACCTGGGGATGACCCAGCGCGGACGCATCGAGGCCGCGCTGCAGGGCGTCATCCTCAACACGGACGCGATCGACAACTCGGCCGGCGTGGACTGCTCGGACCACGAGGTCAACATCAAGATCTTCGTGGACCGGATGGTGGCGGCAGGCAAGCTTGAGCCCGCCGAGCGTGCGGACTTCCTGGCCTCGATGACCGACGAGGTCGGCCGGCTGGTGCTCGAGGACAACATCGACCAGAACATCCTGCTCCTCAACGACCGGATGCGGGTCTCCGAATGGAGCCCCAGCTACGAACGGCTCATGGACTGGCTGGAAAAATCTGCGGACCTCAAGCGGGACCTGGAGGCGCTGCCCACCACGGACACGCTGCGGGAGCGCCTGGAACAGGGCCAGGGGCTGACCTCCCCGGAGCTGTCGGTCCTGGCCGCCTACGCCAAGATCGAACTTGCCACCGCGCTGCGCGACAGCGGCCTCGCCGATGACCCGTGGTTCCGCACGACACTGCGGGCCTACTTCCCGGAGCAGCTGCGGGAGAGGTTCGACGCCGAACTGGACACCCACCCGCTGCGCCGCGAGATCATCGCGACCGTGGTTGCCAACGACATGATCAACCTCGGCGGCATCACCTTCGCGTTCCGTGCCATCGAGGAAACCTCGGCCACGGAGGCGGCCGTCGCCAAGGCGTTCGTGGCCCTCCGCGAGGTCTATGAGCTGGACATCATGGTCACGGAACTCAACGAACTGCCGGCGTCGTTCCCGACCGAACATTGGAGCACCGTCCACCTGGACATCCGGCGGCTGCTGGACCGCGCCGTCCGGTGGCTCCTCGGCCAGGGCTCGGCGTCCCGCCCGATCGCCGAGATCGTGGCCGAATTCAAACCGCTGATGGATCCCATGCGGGCCCGGCTGCTCGACTACCTCCGGGGCGACGACCGCGCCCGCGTGGCCGAATGGCTGGAGAAGGCCCGCAGCTGGGACCTTCCGGAAGACCTGGCTCACCGCTGGGCGGAACTGTTCGAGAGCTTCGTGCTCCTGGACATCGCCAAGATCGTCCACGGCAGCAAGGAATCCGTGGCCGATATTGCCCACGTGTACTACACCGTCTTCAACCGCTTCCATGCAGATTCCCTCCTCGAACGCATCACCAAGCTGCCGAGGGAGGACCGCTGGCAGGCCCTGGCCCGTGCAGCCCTGCGCGATGACCTCTACTCCACCGTCTCGGACATGACGACGGCGGTGCTGGAGTGCACCCCCGCCGGGACTCCCGCGGAGGAGCGGCTGGCGGTCTGGGAGGGCCAGAACGCGGAGCAGCTGGGCCGGGCGAAGTCAATGTTTGACGAGGTCAATGCGCTCGAGGCCGATGACATGGCCTCACTGTCGGTAGCATTGAGGCTCTTGAGGTCAATCGTCCGACGCTAAGGGGCTGCCGTCCCTGGCGTCGCAAATGGAGGTGCTGTGGCAATCTTTACGGACCCAATCAGGGAACATGCTGATTTCGGGCCGGGGGACGCCGAATGGCTGCATCTCCTGGTCGGCGACTGGCAGATGGTCGCCGACCTCGCGTTCGCCGACCTTGCCCTGTGGTTTCCGCATCCTGAGTTCGGCTATGTGGCACTGGCCCACGTCCGCCCCTCCACCACGCACACGGTGTTCCACGCCGACTTCGTGGGGGAGGGGATCCGGTCGGACCTGCAGCCGCTGGTCGACAAGGCGTGGGAGAGCCGCGCGATCGAGCGCTCCAACGAGACCAACTGGAGCAGCGACATGGCGCTGCGGGTTGAGGCGGTCCCGATGGTCCGCAACGGCCGTACCCTGGCGATCGTGACCTCCCACATGGACCTTTCGAGTTCGCGGATGCCCTCCCGGCTCGAACTCACCTACCGGCAATGCGCTTACGATCTGCTGCGCATGGGAACCCTGGGGCTGTGGCCGGACTTCGCGTCGCCCACGGGCTCGCGCCGGGGCGCTCCCCGTGTGGGTGACGGTTTGATCAGGCTCGACGCCGAGGGGATCGTGCAGTACGCCAGCCCCAACGGGGTCTCGGCGTTCCGCCGCCTCGGAGACGGCGAGTCGCTCGAGGGCCGGTCCCTGGCCGAGGTCACTGCCGGGCTTTTGCGGGACCGGCGCATGGTCGATGAAACACTGCCGCTCGTCGTCACCGGCCGGATGCCGTGGCGCAGTGAAATCGAGTCACGCGGTGTGAGTCTTTCGCTGCGCGCGATCCCGCTGCGCGACGAACAGCAGCGCTTCGGCGCCTTGGTCCTGTGCCGGGACGTCTCGGAGCTGCGCCGCCGGGAGATGGAGCTGGTCACCAAGGACGCCACGATCCGCGAAATCCATCACCGGGTGAAGAACAACCTGCAGACTGTCGCGGCCCTCCTGCGGATGCAGTCGCGGCGCATGGTCAGTGACGAGGCCAAGCAGGGACTCGAGCAGGCCATGCGGCGGGTGGCGACCATTGCCCTCGTGCATGAGACGCTCTCGCAGGGCCTGACGCAGAGCGTTGATTTTGACGAACTCATCGGCCGCCAGTTCCGGCTCTCGGCCGAGGTCGCCTCGCCTTCGCAGCAGGTCAAGACGCAGCGTTCGGGCCTCTTCGGCGAACTGCCGAGCGACTTCGCCACCCCGTTGGCCCTCGTCATCAACGAACTGGTCACGAACGCCGTCGAGCACGGGCTGGAGGGGAGGACCGGCACTGTCTGGCTGCTCGCCGACCGGTCTGAGAGCGAGGACGGGGATGAACTTCTCACCGTGACAGTGGAGGACGACGGCGTCGGACTGCCGGACACGCCGTATGTCGAGGGCCTGGGCCTGCAGATTGTCCGCACACTGGTCATGAGTGAACTCGGTGGCACCATCCACTGGCAGGGAAGGGATGGCGGGGGAACAGCAGTCCAGATTGTCCTCAGCCTGACGCCGCGCTGACAGCTTGGCGCCGCATTGACAGCTTGGCGCCGCGCTGGCGCCGGCTTAACGCGCTGGCGTGGGCTTAAACGGAGAATGGCCGCGGACCTGTGGGTCCGCGGCCATTGCTGCAGGGTAGGGCGATGGCTGCCGGCACTCCGGCAGCAGGCTTAGGAGGCGCGCCGTGCCCGTGCTGCGCGGCGCTTGAGGGCGCGGCGCTCGTCCTCGCTCATGCCGCCCCACACTCCGGCATCCTGGCCGGATTCCAATGCCCATTGCAGGCAGGTGTCCACGACGGGGCAGCGTCGGCAAACACTTTTCGCTTCCTCGATCTGCAGGAGGGCAGGGCCGGTGTTTCCTACGGGGAAAAACAGCTCCGGGTCCTTGTCAAGGCAGGCTGCGCGGTTACGCCAATCCATGCTGATCAGTCACTCCATTCCTGGGAACACGTTAAATGCCTTGTGAAATTATTCACTAGAGGCTTCATAAGAAAAGGGCCCATTGGGGCCCCCTCGGTCATCTGGATTAAGCGTGTCATGTTAACGCTGTGTAAACAAGGGGTAATTGAGGCCAAGATGCCTCGAGACCGTGAGCGATGCATCACATTCAGTGGCGGAGTCCTCACATCTAGACGACTATGTCCGGTAGTGTGCCAGTGTGTCAAGGCCCCCTGTGAACCCTAAAGACCCCCGTGAAAATGCCGGCGAAAACCCCGGTGAGAATCCCCGCGAAAACCCCGGCGACAGTCTCCGTGAAAATGCCGGCGGGCCTCCCGCAGCAGATTCGCTGCCCAATCCGGGCGAAGCCCCTGCCGGAAGCCCTGTGCGGCCAAGGGGAATTGTTGTCATCGCCGTGATCGTGGCACTGGAAGCCACGGCGCTGCTCGTGGCGGCCGTCTGGTATGGGACCCAGCTTTTGACCGGGGCGCCGGTGCTTTCATTCTGGGGTGCGGTCTTTACGCTCTGCCTCCTGCTGGCCTTCTCCGTCTGGCTCTTTGCCGTTGCACGCTTCCTGCTGCGGGGGTTCCGCTGGACTCGGGCCGGTGCCCTGGTGGCCCAGCTCTTCCTGCTGACCATCGGCTTCCCCACCCTGACCGGCGGCTATCCGGTGGCCGGACTGGCCATGCTGATCCCCGCTGTGACGGCGATCGTGCTTCTGTTCGACAAGCGGGTCATAGCGTTCGCCTCACGGGCAGCCGGAGCCCCGCCCGCCCTGTAGCGGTCCGTCCCGTGCGGCGTGCCGCCCAGATGAGATGCGCTCGGCCCCGCCGTTGGACCGGAGAGAATCCGGCCGGACGGCAGGGCGGGGCGCAGCCAGCTGGACCGGCGTCGCGCGGCCGTCGGAAATGATGACGGCGCGTCCCGGCGGGGGACTGTGCTCCGGATCGAACCGGACCCCGAACGGCTCACTGTCCATTGGCCCCCGCGGACGTATCAGGACCGCCCGTCCCTGGCCACGCACGGTGGCGGCTAGATCCACCCGTTGCCCAAAGGACGGGCCATATCCCGCGGTAAGGATCACCCTCCAGCCCAGACTGTTCAAGGACGCCAGGGCCCTGTTGGCCTCCGGTGAGAGCAGATCGGCGTCGTCTGCGAGCGCGATCGCTGACCGGTCCAGCGTGCCTGCGAGCGCGCTGGCGTGGAGTCCGGACCAGTACTGGCCGGAATCGGTCCCCGGCCGCGGCGCGAGCCAGGCGCAAGCGGGGTTCATCCCCGGCAGCGCAGCCAGCAGCGTGCTTTTGCCCGAGCCGGGGCCGCCGAGGACCGCGAGGACGCCGCCGGGCGGCCACTGAATCTGTTGCGGCCGGAGTTCGTCGCCGCCGACCCCGAGGACCAACGCGGCCGCCGGGACCGGGACGTCCGCGGTGCCGGGCAAGGCGCTGGACCCGGCAGCAGGCGCCGGAGTCCTCTGCCCTGGACCGGAGCTGCCGGACTGGGCCATCACCTCGTCCACGGTCACCAACCCAGGCAGCGCGTCCACCCGGAAGGGCCTCGTCGAGACGGCTCCGCCCGTGGCGTGCCGCCCGCCCGCGGCTGCTGGTTCGAACAGCTGGGCCGCATGCCCGGTCGCCAGAGGCGTGGGAACAAAGGCGCCGAACACGGCCACGCGGCCGGGGACGGTTTCCAGCGCCGGAAGCCGCGGCCATGCAAGCCGGCCTTCGTCGGTAGACCCCAAAGGGAAGAAGATCCGGTTAGGCAGGCCAGCGAAGAACCTCGCGGTCACGAGCTCACGCCCGCCCGAGACGATGACAGTGATCCCTGCCCGGGAACCGTCCCGCACGATGTCATGAACGAGGTCTTCGGCCCAGGCCAACGGGCCGGACCGGAATGCCGAAACCCAGGCGCCCCAGCCGCTGAGCACCAGGACCAGCCCGGGCCGCGGCCCGCCCGCAGGCGTCCCCAGCCGTGACGTGGCTTCCTCGGCGACCCGCCGCAATACCCTGGCGGCCCGGCGCACTTCCTGCAGCCCGGCCACCGCGCCGACACGGGGCTGCGCCGCGGCGCCGCTGAAAGCCCCGGTGGCGTCAAGTATGTACAGGTGCGACTCGACGCTGCCGGCCAGGAGCTGATCGACTGCGAGGGCCAATACAGGATCGCCGCCGCCGTCCTCAGCGCCGACAAGGCCCAGATGCCCGTGCGCGGCAGGACTCCAGCCCAGCTCCGCGACGCGTTGGAGTTCCGGCAGGTCCACCCGCCCCAGCCGGACCGTGTCCCGCTCGGCGTGCCCGGGACCTGGATGCGGCAGCAGGGCCGGCAGGGGATCTGCCACCGGCCGGCGGGGCCGCCGGGCGCCGAGATCCTGCCAGATGGCCACAGCGGCGTCGATGAGCGCGCCCGATCCCTGTGCCGGAGTCGAGACCGGTGACGGGGCCGCGCCGTCGTCAGCGTCGCGTCCGGCGGAGCCGCCGGCGTTGGAACCGGCGGCTGCCGGTGGCCGCGTCAGCTCGTCCGTGACCGTGCGAACCGTGATTGTTCCCTCGGCCTGCGGGGCGGTCCGGGCCGTCAGGGCGGCCGTCTGGAACTCCTCCGGAGCTTGTGCACCGCGGATCAGGAACGCCCGCCCGGGGCGGCCAATGGGAATGGCGGCCGCAAGCCCGGAGCCCATAATGTCGAACGATTCGGGGCCGGACTGGACCCGCAGCGCGATGCAGGTGGTGACATTGGCCCTGATGTCGGCGTTCAGGGCTCCCTGCGGGCGCTGGGTGGCCATGATGAGATGGATCCCCAATGACCTGCCGATGGCGGCAATCCTCATGAGTTCGGAGAGGGCGCCGGGCGCCTCGTCCACCAGGATCCTGAACTCGTCAACGACGATGACCAGATAGGGGACGGGCGGTCCGGCGGCCGGTAACCCCTCGTAGGTTGTGAGGTCCGGTGCATTGGCCCGGGCGAGCAGCTCCTCCCTCCGCCGGACCTCGGCCCGCAGGGAAACCAGTGTGCGCTCCACCTGCGTGGCGCCCAGATCGGTCAGCATGCCGACGCAGTGCGGAAGGCCGGTAAGCGGGCCCAGGCCGGAGCCGCCCTTGAAATCTATGAAGAGCAGGTTGACCCGGTCCGGAGGATGGCTGGCCGCGAGGCCGGCGGCAAGAGTCCGCAAGAACTCCGACTTCCCGGAACCCGTGGTCCCCGCGACCAGGAAGTGCGGACCGTCAGCCTTTAGATCGATTCGCACGGTCCCCCGGATCGCCGCGCCGACGGGCGTACCCAGCCCGGCCTCCGCGCCGCTCCGGGACCAGCGCCGGGAGATGTCCGATGCCGAGAGGGGAAGGACGTCGGCCAGGCTGCAGTGCTGCGGGATGGCCGGCGGGGGAGTCGCCGGCGTGCGCCGTGTGGCACTGAACCCCCGGCAAAAGCGGTCAAAGACCTCGGCCGGGACCAGATCCGGGACGAAGTCCAGGGGCAGGGACCCAGTCCTGATCAGGGCGCCGCGCCGGCCGAGGACAATGCCGGGGTGCACGCCGGGACCCGGCTCCGGCGAGCACTCGATCACCTTCCACCCGTGTGCCGCCGCCAGTGCCCTGAATGCCGGGCCGGCGCCTGCAGCGTCCGGCCCGGCAGCGCCCGGTCCGGCAGCGGCGCCGGACCGCGCCGGAGTGTCCCAAAGCATGAGGAACCCCCCGTCGAAGCCCTCGCCCGGACCCGGACCACCGGTACTGCCGGGACCGCCCGGACTGCCCTGACCCGCGGGACCGCCCGGGCTGCCCTGACCCGCGGGACCGCCCGGGCTGCCCTGACCCGCAGGACCGCCCGGGCTGCCCTGATCGCCGGTACTGCCGGGACCGCCCGGACCGGCAGCCAGCAGGGCCGCGGTGGTGGCGTCATTTGCGGACAGTGTGACGCTGGGCAGGAAACGCGCTGGCAACGGCACCGTGTCCGCCGGGCCGTGCAGCAGCAGACGGGTGCTGCCCGCCAGGGGATAGGCGGCCAGTTGCAGGATGAACGAGCGCATCAGCCCGGCCGTCGCGGGCGCGGGGCCGTGGACAGTCACCACTGCCGGGAGCGGGTCCAAGGTCAGGGGCACTTGGCCGAGTGGGGGTGGCCGGAAGCTGGAGTCGGGTGGTTCGAGCCGGATATTCGCCCTCTGGTCCGCCAGCCCGAGCCGCAGGCAGATGTCCGGCGGCTCCCCGTGACGTGCACGGGCCGCCGGGGGTACCGCGGCCGCGCAGCCAATGGTCAGGTCCGCCGCGGAGGGTGCGGCCTGCCGGCGTCGTTCCCGGTCCTGCAGGGCGGCCTCCGCGACAGCGGAATGGAGCTCGCGGCGTTGGCGACGGCCCGCAAGGAATGGGACGAGGACGGACACGCCAGAGACTGCGGTGAAGGCCAGGAACATCCACATGCCGGTGAGAAGTGCCAGGCCGACGCCGGCCAGGAGCGGCAGAACGGCGGCCAGCGCCACGGCGGCCCGGTGGCCTGGGCCAACGGCGCCGCGGACAACCAGTGGCGCGGCAACGCTGGAGCCGGACCAGCGACGTCACGGTGTCCATCGCAGCACCGGGTACGCCCGGCGGCCCGAGCCGGAGCGAGATGGTGGAATCGCCGCAGCGGATCGAGGACGCCGTGGTCACCGGGGCCATTCGCACTTTCTGGCCATCGACGCTGGTGCCGTTCGCACTGCCGAGGTCGTGGATCGTGACGTCCGAGTCCGCGACGTCCAGGCGCGCGTGCTCCCGGGAGAGCGCAGCATCAGGGATCACGATCTCGGTGCCGCCGCGTCCGATCCGGAACCGTCCCCGCCGCAGCGCGACAAGCATGCCCGCGCCGGGACCGCTGTCCACGGTGAGCAGCAACGTGGCAGTGGCCGGTTTGCCCGGCCCGGAGCGGAATGCCGAGCCCGATCCGCTCACCGGCCCGGCACCCTCAACAAGCACCGCCGTATCAACCAGTACGGCACCCTGGACCAGTGGAGGCACGCCAACGGTCATGGCGGCGACCGGCGCTCCCCGGACCGACAGCCCACCGGTCCCGTAGCGCCGGGCGACGGCAACCTCCAAGTCCGCGCCCGGGCACGGGTCGGGGACCTCGACGGACAATTCAATGAGCTGCCCGTCCGGCGTCGAACCCGCCGCGGGCGCGCTCTGGATCAGGGTGCTGGGCACAAGAGTGCAGTGGTAAATCATCCGCGACCTCCTTTCCCGTGCGGCCGCCCGGTTCCGCAGGCCCGGTTCCATAGGCCCGGTTCCACAGTAGGGATGGTCCGGCCCGACCGCGCCCGGGAAAATGATCCATGTGGAAAACGCTTCGGAGCGGCGCGGCTATCCCTGCCAGGCGGGGCTCCCGGACCCTTTATGGGGGTGGTATCGGGCCGTGGGGCGAGGCACGATTCGCCGGTACCCGCCGGGTCTCAGGTAGGCTAGACCAGCAGACAATGCACAACATTGCGCTGCCCGCATTCGAACCAGGAGAGTTTGTGACCGCTGACCTCGTCATCGTAGGGTCGGGCTTTTTCGGCCTGACAATCGCAGAACAGGCCGCCACTGAGCTGGGCTTGAAGGTAGTCGTCATCGACCGCCGGCACCACATTGGCGGCAACGCCTACAGCGAAAAGGAAGAGCAGACCGGTATTGAGGTGCACCGCTACGGTGCCCACCTCTTCCACACGTCCAACGACCGCGTGTGGGAGTACGTGAACCGCTTCACGACGTTCACGAACTACGTCCACAAGGTCTACGGCGTGCACAAGGGCGAGGTCTACTCCCTGCCCATCAACCTGGCCACGATCAACCAGTTCTTCCGGGCCAACCTCACCCCCGGGCAGGCCCAGGAACTGATCAAGGAGCAGGCCGGCGAACTGGCCGGCACCGATCCGCAGAACCTGAACGACAAGGGCATCCAGCTGATCGGCCGCCCGCTTTACGAGGCGTTCATCAAGCACTACACCGGCAAGCAGTGGCAGACGGATCCGAAGGACCTGCCCGCGGGCATCATCTCCCGCCTTCCGGTGCGCTACAACTACGACAACCGGTACTTCAACGACAAGTACGAGGGCCTTCCGACCAACGGCTACACGGCGTGGATCGAAAAGATGGCCGAACACCCCAACATCGAGGTCCGGCTCAACACGGACTTCTTCGATGAGTCCCACGAGTACAGCAAGGGCAAGGTGGTCGGCAACATCCCGGTCGTCTACACCGGACCCGTCGACCGCTACTTCGACTACGCCGAAGGCGATCTGTCGTGGCGCACCATCGATTTCGAAGAAGAGGTGCTCGACGTCGGGGACTTCCAGGGCACATCGGTAGTGAACTACAACGACGAAGACGTCGCGTACACCCGCATCATCGAGCCGCGGCACTTCCACCCGGAGCGCGACTACCAGTCGGAGAAGACCGTCATTATGCGCGAGTTCTCCCGTGCCGCGGAGAAGGGCGACGAGCCCTACTACCCGATCAACACGCCCACGGACCGCGATCGGCTCCTCAAGTACCGCGACCTGGCCGCGGCCGAGCAGGATGTCCTCTTCGGCGGCCGCCTCGGCACCTACAAGTACCTGGACATGCACATGGCGATCGGCTCGGCCCTGACCATGTTCGACAACAAGATCCGCCCGCACTTCGAGGGCGGCGCCAAGATTGAAAGCGGGGGAGTGGACGCATGAGCGCCGCAACCGACACCCAGGTAGAGTCCGCCCAGCAGTGGGACACCCTCCAGCGGGTCATCCTGCCCAACGCCAGCCAGATGGACACGGTTCCCCTGTACATGGACATGGGCACCGCGACCGGCATCCAGCTTCCCACGGTTGGCAGCGGCGACGGCAAGAAGGCCAGGGCACAGTCCTTCAGCAGCTCCACCAAGGAAGCCCACGTTGAAGACTTCCTGTCCCGCAGCTCCACCAAGGTCCGTTCGGGGGAGCGGGTCTCGTTCGGCAGCTACTTCAACGCCTTCCCGGCGAGCTACTGGCGGCGCTGGACGACGGTGGACAAAATCCGGCTTCAGGTCCGCACCCAGGGCGCCGGATCGGTCATCGTCTACAAGTCCAACGCCCGCGGGTCCCTGCAGCGTGTCGACACGCGGCGTGTCGAGGGCTCGGCCGAGAACACCTTCGAGCTGTCCCTTGCGCCTTTCGGTGACGGCGGCTGGTACTGGTTCGACCTCGTGGCGGGCTCCGAACCGCTTGTGATGGTCGACGCCGAATGGCAGGGCCCCGCTGTTGAGAGCACGCCCGGTTCTGTCACCCTGCAGATCACCACGCTGAACAAGACCGACTTCTGCCTCAACAACCTTCGGCTGCTGGCCGAGAACCCCGATGCCCTCAAGCATGTCCAGGAAATCCTGCTGGTTGACCAGGGCACGCAGAAGGTCGAGGACGCGGACGGTTTCGCCGAAGTCCATGAGTCGCTTGGCGGCAAGCTGCGGATCATCAACCAGTCGAACCTCGGCGGCTCCGGCGGCTTTGCCCGGGGCATGTTCGAGGCCGTCGAAAACGGCAGCGACTACGTCCTGCTCATGGACGACGACATCGTGGTGGAGCCTGAAAGCATCATCCGCCTGCTCACGTTCGCGGACCGCTGCAAGACCCCGACGATCGTCGGCGGCCACATGTTCGACCTCTACAACCGGACGGTTCTCCACACGTTCGGCGAGGTGGTCAACCCCTACCGTTTCCAGCCGTCATTGCCGAGCGAGGACATGGTCCTTGGGCATGATTTCCTGTCCTCGAACCTGCGTCAGACCTCCTGGCTGCACCGCCGCTGCGATGTGGACTACAACGGCTGGTGGATGTGCCTGATCCCGACCTCGGTCATCCGGGAAATCGGCCTCTCGCTGCCGCTCTTCATCAAGTGGGACGACTCGGAATACGGGCTGCGCGCCAAGGCGCACGGCTTCCCGACAGTCTCGCTGCCGGGTTCGGCCGTATGGCACGTGTCCTGGATCGACAAGGACGACCTCGTCGGTTGGCAGGCCTACTTCCATGCCCGCAACCGGATCGTGGCGGCATTGCTCCACAGCCCTTACGAGCACGGCGGCCGCGTGGTGCGCGAATCGCAGTATGCGGACATCAAGCACCTCGTGTCGATGCAGTACGCGACCGCGCACGGCCGTGGCTGGGCGCTCGAGGATGTTCTCAAGGGCCCGGCCGATCTGCCGGACCTGCTGCCCTCGAAGCTGCCCGAGATCCGTAAGATGATGGCGGGCTATTCGGACTCGATTTTCCGGGCCGACGCGGACGAGTTCCCGACGCCCAAGATGGACAAGCCGCCGCGCCGCGGGCACGGCGTGTCGCAGCCGTCCAGGGTCACCCTCCTTCCCTGGGCTGCCAAGACGGTCGCACGCCAGTTGTTCCGCCCGGTCACCAAGACGAGTGCGGAGCGTCCGCAGACCAACATTGCGCACCAGGACAACCGCTGGTGGCGGATCGCGCAGTTCGACAGCGCCATCGTCTCCAACGCCGAGGGAACCGGCGCGTCCTGGTACAAGCGGGACCCCAAGCGTGTGAGGGAGATGCTCACCGAGAGCAGCCGCCTGCACGCTGCCCTGCTCAAGGACTGGCAGTCGCTGAGCAAGCAGTACAAGGCCGCGATGCCGGAGCTCACGTCCCTGGATTCCTGGAAGAAAATCTTCGAAGAACACACCCAGAGTGAAGTGAAGTAGCGTGACAACCACGATTTCCGGGGAATTGACCCGCCCGGGTCTCGGTGGTGGATTTCGGGATCTTCGCCAGTCCAGTTTTCTGCTGAAACTGCTGGTCCGGAAGGAACTGAAAGTCCGCTACCGCGGCTCCGTTCTGGGTCTCCTCTGGTCCTATGTGAAGCCCGCCGTGCAGTTCATCGTGTTCTATGTGGCCTTGGGCGTCTTCCTGGGCCTGGAACGCAGTGCACGCAACCCGGACGGCCTCTCGAACTACGCCGTGTATCTCTTCTCCGGAATCGTGCTGATCAACTTCTTCTCCGAAGCCCTCGGGAACTCCGCGCGATCGATCGTGAACAACGGCAACCTGATCAAGAAGATCTATCTTCCCCGGGAGCTGTTTCCAGTTGCGTCGGTCTGGGTGTCGGCCGTGCATTTCTTCCCCCAGCTCGTTGTCCTGGTGATCGGATGCGTCGTTGCCGGGTGGCATCCGGACGCGTTCCAGCTCTTGGCTGCGGTAGGCGGTTTCGCCATTGTGGGCTTCCTGGCCACTGGGCTCGGGCTGTTGTTCGGGGCCGCCAACGTATATTTCCGTGATTCGGAAAACCTCGTTGACATGCTCCTGATGGTGGCGACCTGGGCATCGCCCGTCATGTACTCCTGGACGATGGTGGAATCAAAGCTGGGCCCGGGATTCTTCGCCCTCTACCAGGCAAACCCCATCACGGTGGGCGTCGAGCTGTTCCACTATGCCTTCTGGTACCCCACAACTGACGGTTCGGCCGCGATGCCGCCGAACCTGTTCAGTCTGTGGCTGCCGGTCGGCATGGTCATTTCGCTGGTGGTCCTGGCTCTGGGACAGCTAACTTTTCGGCGGCTTGAAGGCCGCTTTGCCCAGGAGCTCTAAATGGCAAACGCGATTGAAGTTTCCAATATCAGCAAGGAGTTCGTGCTCCGCCACACCCGTTCCATCAAAGAGGCGGTTGTCTGGCTCGTGAAGGGCCGCAAGGGTGATCTTTCCAAGAAGTTCCACGCCCTGAAGGACGTCTCTCTGATGGTGGAAACGGGGGAGACCGTGGCGCTGCTCGGCCTCAACGGCTCCGGCAAGTCCACCCTGCTCAAGCACATCTCCGGCGTGATGCTCCCGGATTCCGGCAGCGTCTATACGCGTGGCCGCGTGGCCGGGCTGATCGAGGTCGGGGCGGGTTTCCATCCTGACCTGTCCGGCCGCGACAACGTGTACCTCAATGGAGCGATCCTGGGGATGACGGAGAAGCAGATCAACGAACGCTTCGACGCGATCGTCGAATTCTCCGAGATCGGCGAATTCATCGACACGGAAGTCAAGTTTTATTCGTCCGGCATGTACCTGCGCCTGGCGTTTTCCGTGGCCGTCCACACCGACCCCGAGGTCTTCCTGATCGATGAGATCCTCGCCGTCGGAGATGAACCGTTCCAGCGCAAGTGCATAGCCAAGATTCAGGAACTGGCCGGGCACGGCAAGACACTGGTGGTTGTCAGCCACGACCTTGACCTGGTGTCGCGCATCTGTGCCCGGGGTGTCTATCTCGAGCATGGCAACGTATTATTCGACGGACCTATTGATGAGGCCGTTGCCCGGCTGCGGGCCTAGGCGGTACCGCAGCCGGTGACGGCAGCGCAGCTGAAGGGACCATGTCCACTGGACATGGTCCCTTCAGGTTCCCGGCAAGCGCACTTGGCGCAAAATAACGATGACGTTGTTTGAACACAGAAAGAGAACCGTGACCTCTTTGCCGTCGGCGGCTGTTCTGCCCCAGCCCCAGGGTTTCCCCGAGTGTACCGGCCCCGCCAGCCCTGCGGGCGCTTCCAGCGCGGGAAGGAACGGCCGGCGACTGGACATCCAGGGGCTGCGCACCCTGGCGGTGGGCATGGTGATCATCTATCACGTCTGGCCCGGTATTCTCCCCGGCGGCTTTGTCGGCGTCGACGTCTTTTTCGTCATCTCCGGCTTCCTGATCGTGGGATCGCTCGTCCAGGAACTGGCGCGTACGGGACGCATCCGGCTCGCCATCTTCTACGCGAAACGGATCAGGCGCCTGCTGCCCGCTGCCACCACGGTTCTGCTGGCGACCATGCTGGGCGCCGTGGTCCTGCTTCCGCAGAACCGTTGGCAGTCCATTTCCCTGGACGTCATCATGTCCGCCCTGCAAGTGCAGAACTGGAACCAGGCCTTCAGCGTGGACAGCTATGCCGCGGCGACCGCCCTGGTGTCCCCGGTGCAGCACTTCTGGTCCCTGGCGGTGGAAGAACAGTTCTACCTGATCATTCCCGTCATTCTGCTGGCGGGAGTGGCCGTCACGGTGAAACGGCGCCTCCGGATCGAAACCGTCTCCTTATGGATCCTGGCGGCGGTGTCGGTGGCGTCCTTCGTCCACAGCGTCGACTTCTCGTCCGCCCAGCACGACATGGCGTACTTTGCCACCACCACGCGGATCTGGGAGCTGGGCGCCGGGGGCATCGGCGCCCTGCTGATTCCCAAATTGCGCCTGGGCCCGGTGCGGGCCTGGCTTTCGGGCTGGATCGGTCTGGGCGTGATCGTCTTTTCCGCGATGGCCCTCTCCGTTGCGATGGACTTCCCGGGCAGCATCGCCCTCCTGCCCGTCGCGGGGACATTACTGCTGCTCACAGCCGGTTCGCCGGCGGCCGGACCGGCCACTCCGGGCAGCCCGGTCGGCTACTCGGCAAGCCGTGTCCTCAGCCTGCGGCCAGTGACCTACATCGGTGATCTTTCGTATTCCCTGTACCTGTGGCATTGGCCCGTCGTCGTGTTCTACGTCTTCCACCTCGGGCGGGCTCCGGGCGTCTTCCAGGGCACCGCGATGGTGGCCATCAGCCTGGCGCTGGCGGCCGCCTCGTACCACCTTGTCGAGCAGAAGTTCCGGCACGCGCCGGCCGTCCAGGGGCCGTCGCCGCGGCCTGGACGGTGGGGATTGCTGCGCCGGAACGCCTTCGTCCTGGCGGCAGGACTGCTCGTGGCGTCGACGGTGGCGGCTGCGGTGCCGTGGGGCGTCGTCGAAGCCAAGTCGCAGCAGCTGAACGGGGCCTTGGATTTGCGCGACTATCCTGGCGCGACGGCGTTTGATCCCGTCCGGCCGGCCGCCGTCCCCGACGGCGTGCCCGTCCGGCCCGATCCCGCCGTCGCCATGAAGGATGTGCCCCTGACCTGGACGGAGACGTGCGGGAAATTCAATCCGGCCGTCACCGGGGCTGACCAATGCGTTTTCGGCGCGCCGGACGCCACCCAAACGGTGGTCGTCGTCGGGGACTCACACGCCGCGCAGTACGTGGATCCGCTCGTGATTGCCGGCGCAGCCGGGGGCTGGAAGGTGCAGGCCATGGTCCGGAACGGGTGCCCCTTCACGGCAGCGCCGGCGATGAATGGCGCCACGGTGCACCGCAGTTGCTCCGAACAGAACAAGGCCACGTTGCAGCGCATCCTGCAGGTGCGGCCGCGGTTGGTGGTGGTATCGGGAATGGCGCCGGCCGGCTACCGCGAAGCCCTCAACTGGACGTGGGGCAGCCCGGAAGAACTCGTCAAAGGCTATGTCCAGCTCTTGAAGCCGCTCCGGGAAGCCGGGATCCGCGTGGCTGTGGTGCCCGACACGCCGTATCCGGATTTTTCGGCGCCGGACTGTGTTCAGGTCAACGGACGGGATGCGCCCGAGTGCCAGTTCACGGCATCCGACGCCGCCGCAGACCCCCTGCAGCTGGCCGGAGCACTCGTGCCCGGCGTCGAGGTTCTCGATATGTCCGCCTACTTTTGCCGGCAGGGGATCTGCCCGGCCGTCATCGGCAACGTGCTCGTGTACCGGGACAACCATATGACCAACACCTTTGCCAAGACGCTGGCACCGGCGCTGGCCCGGCAGCTCAGCTTCTAGGCCACGGCCGCGGGGCAGGCGCCGGGGCAGGCGCCGGGCCAGGCTGCGGAACCTGCCCCGCGGCGGCAGGGCAGGCTGCTGGGTTCAGTTCCCGCAGGCGGTGACTTTGTAGAGCTTCGCCTCGCCCTGGCTGTCGATGAGCTGCACGCCGGGGTTCGCTGCGAGATTGCGCAGGCCGGCCGGAGTGTGGTCTCCGCCGTGGACCTCGACCGGGCCGAAGTCCAGGATGTAGTAGGCATTCGCCGCGCGAACCGCCTGGCACACGCTGGCGTCCGTCGTCACGTTGCCTATCGAATCGTAGATCCGCTTCACCTCCGGGGAGACGTAGCTCATGACATGGAGCTGGGCGGACTTGCGCTCGCCCAGCGCGTAGGACAGCGCCGCACCGGTGTACGGGTTATCGATCAGCAGCGCATTTTCGGGAACAGTCTGGGGCAGGCGCTTCATGAGCTGGAGTTCGTCGGTGGAGACCAGCGGCGAATCGGCGGCGAGCCTGTAGTTTCTTGAGCCCTGCTCCACCTCCAGCTCCAGGCCGCCCTGCTGTCCCAGGGCGATGGCGGCCAGCACGATGGCGGCGATGCCCACGGACCGGTAGGCTGCCGTTCCGGCGCGCCCCCAGCGCGGAGAGCCGTCCAGGGCAAGCTCGATGGCCTTCGACCGGCCGCGCATCGCCAGGATGCGGCGCCCTGCCCAGTCAACGCCGACGGCGACCAGCAGGACCGCAACCAGCGGCAGCAGGGCGGCAATCCGGTAGCTGTCGTTGTACCAGACGCCGGTGAGGAAGTCCCGGGTTTCCGACTTGGTAAAGCCGGAGACCACAACGAACAGGTAAGTGAACAATGCGAAGACCCCTGCGATCCACACCCGCTGCCAGCGGTGCTGGAAGCAGGCCCAGAGGCCGAGGAATACGAGCGGTGCCACAAGCCAGGCCAGTGCGAGGCCGTCGGGGGAGATGGTGACGGCTTCGCCAATGGCCTTCGGAATGCTCTGGTACGGGCCCCAGAACGAAGCCTCGGGTGGTGGGCGCAGGTTGGTCCACAGCAGGTCGAAAGCGACGGCGTATCCGGCGACCGGCAGCGCCAGCCTCAAAACGTACGAGCGGGCGCGGGCCTGCTTCCGCCGAAGGGCAGCCGCAGAGCGCCACACCAGCGTCACCACCATGGGCAGCGTCCACGTCAGCCAGGCCATGAACGTCGTGGGATGGGCGACAATCAGGCCGGTGAGCGCCAGCAGCAGGGCCAGTATCGAGGCGAGATCGCGGCGGACAAGTCCGGGCGTCAACCCGGCACACGCCGCTGCCAGGGCGACGCTGGAGGGCAGGACGCTAATGGCCAGCAGGTTGGGATACAGGACCCCGAAGTCCATCATGAGCAGCGGGAAGGCACCCAGCGACGCCGCCGCAATGCCTGCGGCGACCAGGGCGGCCGGGCGTCCCCCCACCACGGACCGCGCAAGCAGGAGGCATCCCAACGGCCAGAAGACGGCCGCGAGGACGATGCTGGTGATATTGACGGCGAGCGGGACGCTCGCGCCCGTCGCCATGGCGACGAGGGTGGCTACAGCGTTCCAGCCGGCCGGGTAGGCGCCGCCGCCGGTCATGGCACCCAGGGTCAACGACGACGCCTGGCCGGTGTCCAGGGCAAACCTGACCGAATTCAGGTGGAACACGGCGTCATACGTCTGGGAAATGGCCTGCGGGCTGCCGATGAGGTGGACGCTGTGGACGGCGAGGAGCCCTCCGGCGATGACGGCTCCGGCCAGCGCCGCGAGGTCGCCGCGGACGTCCGGCACCCGCAGCGGGTTCAGGCCGGTTGCGGCCGGGCCGGAGGGACGGAACCGCGCCGCCCACAAACCGAGCAGGGAGAGAACCACCGTCACCGCGGCCACGGGGAGCAGCCCGAACCTCACCTTCAGGAACGGGGCCAACGTGGAGGTGATGACCACAACACCGACGGTCAAGGCGGGGGCAAGCGCCAGGGCACTGAATCCCCTGAACCGCAGGGCAACGGAGATGATCAGCCCGGGCAGGATCAAGACAGCGCAGGCGATCAGGACCTGCGGTAAGACGGACATCCACATGGAGGGTTACGGCTCCAGGAGTTCGAGGAGATACGCTCCGTACCCGCTCTTGATGAGCGGCTCGGCGCGCTGGCGGAGTTCGTCATCGTTCAGGAAGCCCTGGCGCCAGGCGATCTCCTCCGGGGCGCCGATCTTCAGGCCCTGCCGGTTCTCGACCGTGCGGATGAAGTTCGACGCGTCGTTGAGGTCATCGAAGGTTCCGGTGTCCAGCCAGGCCGTGCCGCGGGGCAGGATTTCGACGCGGAGCTTGCCCTTTTCGAGGTAGGTCCGGTTGACGTCGGTGATTTCCAGCTCGCCGCGGGGCGAGGGCTTGAGATCCTTGGCGATCCCGACGACGTCGTTGTCGTAGAAGTACAGGCCGGGGACGGCGTAGTGGGACTTGGGCCGCTCCGGCTTTTCCTCCAGCGAGACGGCCTGGCCGGCGTCGTCGAACTCCACGACGCCGTAGGCTTTGGGGTTCTTGACCCAGTAGCCGAAGACGGCGCCGCCGTCGATGTCTTTGTGCTTCCGCAGCTGGGTTCCCATCCCCTGTCCGTAGAAGATGTTGTCACCCAGCACCAGGGCGACGGTCTCGTTGCCGATGTGTTCCTCGCCGAGGATGAAGGCCTGCGCCAGTCCGTCGGGGGAGGCCTGCTGGACATAGGTCAGGCTGATGCCGAACTGTGAACCGTCGCCGAGGAGGCGCTTGAACTGCTCGGCGTCATGCGGGGTGGTGATGATCAGGATGTCCCGGATGCCGGCCAGGATCAGCGTCGACAGCGGGTAGTAGATCATCGGCTTGTCGTAAACCGGGACGAGCTGCTTGCTGATGCCGTGGGTGATGGGATGGAGACGAGAGCCGGTCCCGCCGGCAAGAATTATTCCGCGCATGGTATACATCCTCCCCTACCGGTCTGCACTCGGCCAAACCCGTGGAGGGCCCGGCGGCCCGGCCTCCTGGGCGGTGTCAGGCCGAATGCCGGCGCCCGGTCCGGCCGCGGAGGCCGTCGGCGGTGCCGCGGAGCGCCGAGCCGAGCCGGGCGGAGCGGCCGGGCGCCAGCAGGGTCACGATCAGCAGATGCCGCAGATCGCCCCACATCCCACCGGCCACCCAGCCGGGATACCGGACCGCGTACCGGCGGCCCGTGACGAGGCGGTTCCTGAAGATGTAGTAGTAGCGCCAGGTCGCGGCGGTGCGCACCTGCAGCGGGCGGCCGCCCGCCGGGACGGGCCGGCCGAACACCTTGGCCTCCACCATCGTTCCGAGGGAGTGGTCGAACTCCGCCTCCGCGAGAACGGTGGGCAGGCCCGCGGCGAGTGCGCGGTAGTAGTACTCGGTGTCGACCAGGTCGATGAAGAGTTCTTCCCAGAACCCGCCAAGGACGTCCAGCGTGCCGGCCGGGATCAGGAGGCCCGACTGGATCGGCTCCCGGCCCAGGGCGACGCCGTTCCGGGTCCCGGCGCGCAGCACCGGGTTTCCGTGGATCCTGGACGGGGAGATGAGGCCGGGCTCGACGCCGGCGGCCCGCGCGTCCGCGGCGGCGCGGCGCAGGGCCTGAACGTAGCCCGCGGGCAGAAGCGAGTCCTGGTCCACGGTCAGGATGTAGTCCGGGTTGCCGTGCCGGCGGGCCGTGCGGATGCCGGCGTTCAAGGCGGCGCCGATGCCCGCGTTCTGCGGGAGGCGCACCACTTCTGCGCCGGCCGCGGCCAGCGCGGCGAAGATCGGCTCGTAGCCGGCGCCGCCGCCGTCGTCAACCACCACGACGGCGTCCACCTGTTCCCGCAGCGATTCGACGTTGCCGATCAGCGCCGGCGTCGGCCGGAATGCGGTGACGACGCCGGTGACGCCGGTGGCGCCCGCGGCAGGGACGGGGGACTCGCCAGTCACGTGGGGATCGCTCACTTTCCGAAGGAGTGCCGCAGGAGGATGCCGAGCGTCCCGGAGGCACTTTGCCGGAGTGTGCCGGCGAGGATCAGGAGTGCATGGGCCCGGGACGTGAGCCGCAGCCGGGCGGCGCGGGCCGCCTTGCGCCAGCCCTTCGCCGTGCACAGCGCCGCGGCCAGGTCGAAGAAGTCGCGCTCACCGACGAACCGGGACCCGTCGACGAGTTTCGCGGACGACGCGCTGCTGGTGTGCCGGCGGTATTCGAAGCAGATCTCGGGGACGATCAACAGTTCGGCCCCGCCAAGCACCATGTCGATGACGAGGGCGAGGTCCTGGATGACGGGGAAGCCATCACGGAAGTCATAGTCCCGGATCCGGTCGCGCCGGAAGGCCAGGGAGGGCCAGTAGAGCCAGTCGCCGTGCAGGAGGCTTACCGCCAGCCGCTCGCCGCCCACAAGCCGCGACCTGGTGCCGCGCGGTTTGACCAGCCGCTGTTTGACGATGTCCACCAGGGGAACGGAGGGTTTGCCGTCCTCGTCGATGATCTGGACGCCGGGCTGGATAATCCAGGCGTCGGGGAATTCGGCGTGGGCGCGCAGTACGACGTCCACGAAGTTCGGCAGCAGGAGGTCGTCGCATCCCATGACCACCAGGACGTCCTGGCTGGCCAGCGAGACGCAGGTCCTGAAGTTCTCGGTGATGCCCTCGTTCTTTTCCTTGCGGATATAGGTGATCCGGGGATCGTCCGCGGCCTCGACGTAGCGTCTGACGTCGTCACCCGGGTAGGCGTCGTCAACCACCGTCAGGCGCCAGTCCGGGCTGGTCTGGGCCAGGACGCTGTCGACGGCCTGTTTCATGTAGTTAACGTCGCCCCAGTAGGGGATAAAGATGTCCAGTGCCACCGGGGCCTCCTACTTCGTCGTCGGCGTCGCTGGAGCGTCGCCGTCCTGGGCGGACATGTCCTCGACCATGGTCCGGAGGATGGCCACTTCCTCCGCGAGGGTGCGCGTCTCGTCCTCCACCACGGACAGCTCCCAGGACAAGTGCAGGCAGACACCGAGCAGCAGCAGGATGCTGATGATGAACAGCAGATTGGAGGGCAGCTGGACGCCGACGCGTTCGGCCACGATCGTCAGCAGGCTCGGAAATGCGGCCAGAACCAGCGTGCCGATTCCCACGAAGAGCCAGAGTGCTGCGTATTTCTCGCGTAGCTTCTTCCGGCGGAGCATCTCGAAGACGACGCCGACGATCGCCAGGGCAAGGAAAAAGGCGGGCCAGTTGCCCATTAGACGGCTCCTTTGGCGGCCAGCGCGGGGTCGGAAATGGTGGACCGCTTACGGGTCAGCGCGAACATGAGGGCGAAGACGGACCGGCCGAGGTAGACGGCGGACTTGACGGGGTTGTGGCTGGGGGTCCCGCCTTGGCGCGGGCGCATTTCCACCGGGACCTGGGTCACCCGGCAGCCGGAGCGGATCGCCACCACCAGTGAGTCGATGGTGTCGCCCAGGTACTCCGCGGGGTAGTGGTCCAGGTACTGGTTGATGGCGCGCCCGTTCGCTGCCCGGAAGCCGCTGGTCACGTCCGTGAGCCGGGTCTTGGCCAGTGCTGAGATGACCTTGGCGAGGAGCTGCATGGCCCACTTGCGGGGGCCGCTGACCGAATAGTCGCCGCGGTCGGCAAAGCGCGCGCCGATGGAGATGTCGGCGTGCTCCAGGCCTGCCAGGACCTCGTGGATATTGCGGGGATCGTGCTGTCCGTCGGCGTCCACCTGGATTACGCGCTGGTAACCGAGGCGCTGGGCGTACTTGAAGCCGGCCCTCATGGCGCCGCCGACCCCCAGGTTGAACGGCAGCGTCAGGACGGTGGCGCCGGCGTCTTTCGCGACGGCCGCGGTGGCATCCGTGGAGCCATCATTGACCACCAGGACATCGTAGGGCCGGCCGACACTAAGCACTTCCCGGACGGTGTTCCCCACGGACTCGGCTTCGTTCCACGCCGGCATTATGACCAGCACACGGGTCGAGTCAAGAATTTTCATAGTTCTCCAATATATCAACGGCCCGGAGGCGGCTGACGGAGTGGGCGGGGTCCGGCTCGGGATTGGTGATCACCCTGCGGAATGCGGCGTTGGCGGCGGCGACCGGGCGCGGGCATCTGTCGATCACGCTGCTGATCCTACCTTCCGGCCCCGGCCGCGGGCGCCCGCGGGCAGGATCCGGAGGGAGGGACGCAGCAGGCCAAGGAACAGCAGGGCTTCGCTCACGGCCATGCCCAGGGCGACGCCGGGAACGTTGGCCGCCAGACCGGCCGCCACCATGAGCAGCACGCCGACGACGGCGGAAACCGCGGTCCACAACAGCACCGACTTCTGGCGCTGGGCGGGGATCAGCACGTTCCGGATCAGGGGCGTTGATGAGGAGATGAAGAAAAAGGACACCCCGTAGAACAGGCACGTCAGGGTGTCCGCGCGGACGGCTTCGCCGAACATCACCCCGGAGACCCACGGGCCGAACAGCGTCAGGAATATCCCGCCCGCAAGCCCCAGGACCGCGTGGGCGGCCATGGCCACGAAGTGGCGGCGCCGCGGGTCGGTGGCGTCGTGTTCCAGGGTCCAGCCCTGGAACGTGTTGCCGAGCGCCACGATCGTGAAGAGCCCCAGACGGTAGATGGCGTCCGCCGAGGCGAAACCGGCCGTGGCAGCGGCGGACGGCACCGTCGCGGTGGCGATCGGAACCGGGGACGAGCCGTAGGCGCTTCCCGTGAAGTTGATCCCTGCCGTGCCCGCGGTGGGCACGATCTCCCCCACGACCTTCCGCGGGCTCCGGGGCAGCCAGGTCCGGGGTTCGCCAAACCGGCGGTGGAACGCGACCAATGCCACCAGCGTCGTAAGGACCGAGACCAGCCCGTACGTCCAGACCTGTCCTGTGAGCAGGATGACCGGGGCGCTGAGGATGGCCGCGAAGAAACGGGGGAGCGTGTCGTAGACGGCAAGGATCCGGGGCTGGCCGGTGCCGATGCCGTACCAGGCGGGCGAGAATCCGGTCAGCGCCGTGGCCCAGGCCATGGTGATGGCGTCGAGGCGGAAACCTTCACGGGCCACGAGCGCGACGATCACGCTCATGACGGGCAGGACGATCACCGCGAGCAGGATCCGCGAACGGACGCTCCTGGAATACAGGGCCGCCCGCAGCGGGAAGGCGCCGGCGCGGGCAATCTCGACCGGGCCGGAGATGTTCCAGCTCCAGAGAATGATGGTGGACGCAAAGATGCCAATGGCCTGGCCGGAGGTGATGCTTGACCAGCCGGCGGCCCCCACGACGCGCGAAACGACCGGCAGGAGCAGGAACGGCAGGACCAGCGCCAGCAGCGGCAACAGGGTGAAGCCTGCAAGCCTGAACAGAACGGGTCTCATGCGGTGCGGTCCTCGTGCTGGGGGGCTTGACCTAACGATGATACGCGATTGCCCCGCACCGGCCCCTGGCCCAGGAGTCGCCTAGAGTGGTTCGCATGAACGACGAGAATGGCCCCGGCATACCGAAGATCAGGGCCAGCGTGTGCATGGCCACCTACAAGGGTGCGGCCTTTGTCCGGGAGCAGATAGCGTCCATCCTCGCCGAGCTGGGTCCCGACGACGAGCTCGTCGTGGTCGATGATGCGTCCCCCGACGAGACTGCCGCGATCGTGGAGGGCATCGATGATCCGCGGATCCGCCTCGTCCGCTCGCCTGTCAACCGGGGGTACGTGCGCAGCTTCGAGGAAGCGATCCGGCTGAGCCGCGGGGAGTACGTGTTCCTGTCCGACCAGGACGATGTCTGGATTCCGGGACGGCTGGAGCTGATGCTCGCTGCCTTGTCCGGTTCATTGGTGGTCGCCAGCAATTTCGACATGTTGGGCGGCGGGAGCCGGCCCTGGATTCCGCGGCTGAAGTCCGCGGACTCGCGGCGGCACCTGGCAAACTTGTTCGCCATCCTGATCGGGTACCGGGCGTACTACGGCTGCGGCATGGCCTTCCGCCGGGAGGCTGCCCGCTACTTCACCCCCATTCCCGCTTACGTCCGGGAATCACACGATCTCTGGCTGGCCATCTGCGGCAATGTCGCCGGATCGATAACCCACCTCGACGAGTCGACCATTTACCGCCGGATCCACGAATCGAACCAGACGCCAGCCGGCCTGCGGTCGCTGCCCAAGATCGTCGCGGCCCGCGTAATGCTGGTCCGGCTCATGGTCGAAGCCCTCCGGAGGACCCGCCGGCGCGTCTGAGCCGGCAACGGCCTTTCGGTAAGCTGGCCTCATGCAGAAACTCCTCGTCACCGGCGGCGCCGGATTCATCGGCTCCAATTTCGTCCACTACGTATTGCAGAATACCGACCACCACGTCACGGTCCTCGACAAGCTCACCTACGCGGGCAATGTGGAGTCGCTGGCGGGCCTGCCTGCGGACCGCTTCACACTGGTGCAGGGCGACATCTGCGACGCCGCTGTGGTGGAGCGCCTGGTTGCCGGGTCCGACGTCGTGGTGCATTACGCCCGCCGAATCCCACAACGACAACTCGCTGCACGATCCGCGTCCGTTCCTGGACACCAACATCATCGGGACCTACACCCTGATCGAGGCCGCGCGGAAGCACAACAAGCGCTTCCACCACATCTCCACCGACGAGGTCTACGGCGACCTCGAGCTCGATGACCCGGAGCGGTTCACCGAGAGCACGCCCTACAACCCCTCCAGCCCGTATTCCTCCACCAAGGCGGGCTCGGATCTGCTGGTCCGCGCCTGGGTGCGGTCCTTCGGCCTGCAGGCGACCATCAGCAACTGCTCCAACAACTACGGCCCGTACCAGCATGTGGAGAAGTTCATCCCGCGCCAGATCACCAACGTGATCGACGGCATCCGTCCCAAGCTGTACGGCAAAGGCGAGAACGTCCGCGACTGGATCCACGCCAACGACCACTCGTCCGCTGTCCTGGCGATCATCGCCAAGGGGCGGATCGGGGAGACCTACCTGATCGGCGCCGACGGCGAGAAGAACAACAAGGACGTCGTCGAACTGATCCTCAAGCACATGGGCCAGTCGCCGGACGCGTACGAGCACGTGGTGGACCGGCCCGGCCACGACATGCGGTACGCCATCGACTCCACCAAGCTGCGCGAGGAACTCGGCTGGGAGCCGCAGTTCTCCAACTTCGAGGCCGGCATCGAAGACACCATCGCCTGGTACCGGAACAACGAGGACTGGTGGCGGCCCCAGAAGGCCGCCACGGAAGCGAAGTACAAGGAACAAGGCCAGTAGATTATGTCGATCGAGTTCTCGAAGAAGCTCACAGCGCACGAAACCCCGATCCCCGGCGTCGTCCTCTACGACCTTCCCGTCCACGGTGACAACCGGGGCTGGTTCAAGGAGAACTGGCAGCGGGAAAAGATGGTGGCGCTTGGCCTGCCCGACTTCCGTCCGGTGCAGAACAACATCTCGTTCAACGAATCCGCCGGCACCACCCGCGGCATCCATGCCGAGCCGTGGGACAAGTTCATCTCCGTGGCCACCGGCAGGATTTTCGGCGCCTGGGTGGACCTGCGCGAAGGCCCGACCTTCGGCGCCGTGTTCACCGCCGAGCTGGACCCCAGCCAGGCCATCTTCATTCCCCGCGGGGTGGGGAACGCCTTCCAGACGCTGGAGGACAACACCGCCTACACCTACCTCGTCAACGACCACTGGTCCGCCGACGCCCAGGGCCAGTACACGTTCCTGAACCTCGCCGACGAAACCGCGGCCATCAGCTGGCCGGTGCCGCTGGAGGAGGCCGAACTCTCGGACAAGGACAAGGCGCACCCGCGCCTGGCGGACGTCACGCCGATGCCGCCGAAGAAGGTCCTCGTGGTCGGCGCCAACGGCCAGCTCGGCAAGGCCCTGCGCCGGCAGTACGACGGCGACCCGTCCGTTGAGTTTGCCGGCCGGGACGAGTTTGACCTCGGCAGCGAGGACGCCTTCGCCGGACGGAACTGGAAGAACTACTCCACGATCATCAACGCCGCGGCCTACACCGCGGTGGATGCCGCCGAGTCGGCCGAGGGCCGCACGGCCGCCTGGGCGGTCAACGTCACGGCCGTGGCGCGGCTGGCCCGCACCGCCGTCGAACACGACCTCACCCTGGTGCACGTGTCCTCGGACTATGTCTTCGACGGCACGCGCGCCACGCACGACGAATCGGAGCCGGTGGCGCCGCTGGGCGTCTACGGCCAGACCAAAGCCGCGGGCGACGCCGTCGTCAGCGTGGTGCCCCGGCACTACATTGTGCGCACCAGCTGGGTGATCGGTGAGGGCAACAACTTTGTCCGCACCATGGCCTCGCTGGCCGAGCGCGGCATCGAACCGTCGGTGGTTGACGACCAGATCGGGCGGCTGAGCTTCACCGAAGACATCGCCGCCGGCATCCGGCACCTGCTGGAATCGGGCGCCGAGTACGGCGTCTACAACCTCAGCAACGACGGCGAGCAGCAGTCCTGGGCGGACATCGCCGCGGACGTCTACGAACTCTCCGGCAAACCGCGGGAGGCCGTGACCGGTGTGAGCACCGAGGAGTACTTCAAGGGCAAGGCCGTCTCGCCGCGGCCGCTGAACAGCGCCCTCACGCTGGACAAGATCAAGGCGACCGGGTTCACCGTTCCCTCCGCAGCTGAGCGGCTGAGCGACTACCTCGGTTCCTGATCTAACGGTCCTTAAGGGCAGCCCCAGGCACCACAACGCAGACCGGCCCCCGCATGTGCGGGGGCCGGTCTGCGTTATGCGGCGTCAGTCAGGTGGGGCTAATAGGTGAGGTTTTGGCACCCCAGCAGGGAGTTGTTCAGGCTCAGCATCGAGACCGCGACGCCGTAGGCGCACACCCGGTACTGGCCGCGCTGGGTGATGGGGACCGATGACGTGAAGCCGTGATTTCCGACCGTGTCGAGGGCCCGGTTGACGTCCGGGCGCTTCTGGTCGGCCATGAAGGCGTACCCCTTCCGGACGCCGTCAGGCGAGGTCACGTAGACGTGGTCCGGGATCGATGAGGCCGGGAAGGACGGATCCAAGGTCCAGCCGGAGGCCCTGATGGAGGCTTTGCCGCTGGCGACCTGGATCGAGGCCGCATCCAGGTAACCCATGGTGGCCGGGGTTGGGCTTGCGCTGATGGACTTGCAGCCCAGCAGGGTATTGCCGGCCGTGACCGGGGCGATGCCGATGGCGTAGGCGCACACGGTGTACTTCCCGGCACGGGTCAGCGGGACCGAGACCTGGAAACCGTGGTCACCGACCGTCTGCAGCGCGGCATTGACGTCCGGGCGCGGGCGGTTCGCGGTGAAGGCGTAGCCGGGATTGGTTCCGTTGGGCGACTGGACGTAGACGTGCACGGGCACGCTCTTCCCTGGCTGCACCGGATCCAGTGCCCATCCGCTCACCTGGAAGTTCGCGGCGTTGGGCGCCTGGGTGAGGGACACCGAATCGTAGGAGCCGAAGGGTGCGGGGTTGGCCTGGACATTTGTGGTCTTGCAGGACAGCAGCACGTTGGCGTTCCGGCCGATCCCGTAGACGCACGCACGGTACGATCCCGGAACGGTGGCTTTGACCTGGTAGTCGAAGCCGTGGGCCAGCCCCAGGCCGGTCGCGTCCGCGACATCCTTCCGGGCGACGTTGGCCGTCATCCGGTACCCGGTGGTTTTCCCGGCCGGGTCGGTGACGTAGGCGTCGGCATAGCTGGAGGCCGAGGGGTTGGCGAGGTCGGCCGCCCAGCCTTTGAGCTGCAGCGTGACCTTGTCGGCCGTGCGGACCTGGCCGAAGCTGTCGAAGGACCCCGTCGGTGCCTCCACGCCGGTGGCCCGGAGTGACTTGCAGTCCAGGAGTGTGTTGCCGAAGGAACCGATGGCGTAGGCGCAGACCTTGTAGGTACCCGAAGCTGTGATCCGGACCGTGCCGTCGAAGCCGTGCAACGGACCGTAACCGAGTGCCTGGTCAACGTCCGGCCGGGGCTGGTTGGCCTGCCAGGCGTAGCCCTTGGTGGTCCCGGACGGATCAGTGACGTAAATGTGGGTCTGGATCGAGGACGACGTCTTGGCCAGGTCTGCCGACCAGCCCCGGGCGCGCAGGGAGACCGCGGCGCCGTCGCGCGTCACGGAGAGGTCGTCGAAGGACCCGGTGGGCAGCGGCGTCCCGGCGAAGCGCTGGAGTGAGGCATAGTCGCCATTCCAGATATTGGAGTCGCCCACGAACGGCCCGGTGCTGCTGTATTGCCACATGCTGAAAACGCTCCAGCTGGAGGGGACGGGCCCGGCGTTGTCCGTGGCGGAGAGCGGGTAGGACGCGACCCACAGCGGGTAGTCGCCGAAGCCCGGCGCGTTGGCCGTGCACTGGTTCCACCACGACGTGTTGGTGTAGATGACGGGAAGGCGGCCGGTGAGGGCCCGCATGGTGTTCCCGAAGTCGCGCACCCAGGACGTCAGCTGCGAGGGGGACATGCCGTAGCAGGTGTTGCCGAAGTAGAAGCCGTTGATGGTGCGGCCGGCGTAGGGGTTGAATTCGAAGTCGAGGACCGGGGGCATGGTCCGGCCGTCGGCACTCCAGCCGCCGCCGTTCTGGACGAAGAAGCGTGCCTGGTCCGCTCCCGAGGACCAGTTCGGGATCGCGAAGTGGTAGGCGCCCCGGATCATGCCGACGCTGCGGGCGCCGCCGTACTGGGCGGCGAAGGAATCGTTGGTGAAGTAGTTGCCTTCGCTGGCTTTGACGTAGGCAAAGCGGGCGCCCATGTTCCACTGGCTCTGCCAGTTGACGCTGGTCTGGTGGCCGCTGACGTCCAGGCCTTTGACCCCGTACGACGGCGACCACGTGCCCTGCGTGGTGAGCGATTCAATGCCGGCGGACTGGGTGGTCGCCTTCAGCAGAGGCGATGGAGCGCTGACCCGGGCGGAGCGCTGGCCCATCTCGGCACCACCGGGGCCGACCGCCGCGGCCATGGCCGCCCGGTCCTTGACGCCGCCCGGCGCCGCCGCGGCCTGTGCCGCTGCCTGCGTTGCGGTCGGTGACGGTGAGGGGGCCGGTGCCGGGGCGGTCGTGGCGGCCGGGCGGGCCGTTGCGGACGGCGCCGGAACGGTGCTCGTGACCGTCGGCGTCGGGGTGGCAGCCGGCGTGGCGGACGCGGTGGCAGATGCCGAGGGCGTGGCCGGCGGCTCGACGGCGGTTGCAGGCGCCGGAACACCGGTGATGGCCAGCAGGGTGGCGGCGAGGAGAATGGCCCCGGGCCGGCGGCATCGGTGGCTGGTGGGGGGATGTGGGGTGCGCTTCATGTTCCGCTCCGGGGCAATGGCACGCTGTGGGAGCCGCGCCACACGGTCTCGCGCCCGAGGGGCTACGAGGAGAGCTGGCCGGGCTGAGAGAATGTCTGACTTAACGCGCTCACCCTAACACCGGCCGACATCCGAGACCAGTGATTCAAGTGTTGCCAAAGTGAAAGTTGTCATGTTGAAACCTGCCGGTTATCCACATGGGCGCCCGGCACCCCTTGTCGGGCCGGTGGCCCGCCCCTAGTTTTAACCCCATCGCCCCGGCACAGGGGCGGCAGTCATATGGGGGTCCGCGTGGAGGCTGTACGCATTGTTGAGGACGAGGTCCGTGAACTGATCCGCCGGCGGGGCCTTGACCCCCTGCGGGAGTCCGGGGAGGTCCGGCGCCTGGTCGAGGCGGCGGTCAGCGACTATGACGAACGGGCCCTCCTGGCGCCGCTGCCCCCGCTGGGCCCGTTGGAGTCGGCCCGAAGATTTGTCTTCGACGCTGTGGCGGGCTTCGGCGCGCTCCAGCCACTCCTGGACGACCCGGGCATCGAGGAAATCTGGCTCAACGCGCCGAATGAAATCTATGTGGCGCGCAATGGCGAATCGGAGCTGACCTCTGTTTCGCTGACGGACCAGCAGGTCCGGGACCTTGTGGAACGGATGCTGAAGAGCTCGGGCCGGCGCCTGGACATGTCCTCCCCGTTCGTGGATGCGGCGCTCCCGGACGGCTCCAGGCTGCACGTCGTGATCCCGGACGTCACCCGGCGTCACTGGGCCATCAATATCCGAAAGTTCGTGGTCAAAGCCAGCCGGCTCGAGCACCTGGTGGAGCTGGGAACGCTGACCCCGCAGGCGGCCAGGTTCCTCGGTGCGGCTGTCGCCAGCGGCCTCAACATCCTGGTCTCGGGCGCCACCCAGGCGGGCAAAACCACCATGCTCAATTGCCTCGCCGCCAGCATCGGCACCCGCGAACGGGTTATAACGGTGGAGGAAATCTTTGAGCTGCAGTTGCCGCTCCGCGACGTCGTCGGTCTTCAGTGCCGTCAGCCGAACCTGGAGGGGCAGGGCGAGATTCCGCTGCGCCGCCTGGTCAAGGAGGCCCTGCGCATGCGGCCGGACCGGCTGGTGGTCGGGGAGGTCCGGGAGGCCGAGAGCCTGGACATGCTCATCGCTTTGAATTCCGGGCTTCCCGGGATGTGCACCGTACATGCGAACTCCGCCCACGACGCCGTGACAAAAATCTGTACCTTACCATTGCTCGCCGGCGACAACATCTCGAGTGCGTTCGTAGTTCCCACTGTCGCGTCCTGCATCGACCTGGTGGTCCATTGCAGCAGGCACGCCAGCGGGCGCCGGCAGGTCACCGAGATCCTGTCCCTGGGCCGGCGGGTGGAAAACGGGATCATCGAGTCTTCCATGGTGTTCACGATGTCGGACGGGCAGCTTCTGCCCAAGGCCAACTCCATGCCCGCCGCGGAAAAGTTTGCCCGATCCGGGTACGACGTCGCGGCGCTGCTGGAGCAGCGGTGATGGCGCCGCTGGTGGGCATGCTGGGCGGCGCCGGCCTCCTGCTGATCTGGTGGTCTGCGTGGGAGAAGCCTGAGAGCGTGCCGCGCAAGCCCCGGACCAGCCGGCTGGAGGACCTCCTGCGGTCGGCGGGCATCGAAAAGGTCAGCGCGGCAGGGCTGCTCGCCTCGTGCCTTGGGCTCGGGGCATTCACAACGCTCGCGTTCTTCGCAGTCACCGGGTCCTGGCCGATCTCGGGATGCTTTGGCCTGTTTGGCGGCTGGCTGCCGATGGCGATGGTCCGGTGGCGTGCCAGAAAGCGCACGGCTGTCCTCCGCCAGCTCTGGCCCGACGTCGTTGATCATTTGCGCTCAGCCATCAGGGCCGGCCTGTCACTGCCGGAGGCCCTTATCCAGCTGGGCGACAAGGGCCCCGTGGAGCTTCGTCACGTGTTTGTGGACTTTGGCTCCGACTACCGGTCGGGAGGCCAATTCGATCCCTCACTCACCCGGCTCAAGGACCGTCTGGCCGATCCCGTGGCGGACCGGATCGTCGAGGCCCTCCGGCTCACCCGGGAGGTGGGCGGCTCGGACCTCGGGAGGCTGCTGGGCACCCTCGCGGAGTTCCTGCGGGAGAGTGCCAGGACCCGGAGTGAACTGGAGGCAAGGCAGTCCTGGACCGTCAACGCCGCACGCCTCGCGGTCGCTGCGCCCTGGATTGTCCTGGTGTTGCTGGCCAGCCGTCCTGAGGCAGTGATGGCGTACAACACCCCGGTCGGCGCTGCCGTCCTTTTGGGCGGCCTTGCCGTCTCCCTGCTGTCCTACGCCCTCATGCTGCGCATCGGGGCGCTGCCGGAAGAACAACGGGTCCTCCGATGACCGGACTGATGGCCGGCGCCACGGTGTGCGGGGCCGTGCTCGGGGCCGGACTCTGGCTGTTCCTCGTCCGGCTGCCCTTCATGCGCCCAACGACGTTCGTGGAACGTATCGAACCGCAACTGCGAACCCATAACCTGGAATCCCGGCTTCTGCGCACCGCCCCGCGGAATGTCACGCCGTTTGGGCCGCTGGAACGAATCCTCCGCCCGGCGATCCGGGACGGTGCCAGGTCCCTGGGCGGGATCAACCTTGGCGCAACAGCATTGAACCGCAGGCTTGCCCGCGCCGGCAGCGCCAAAACAGCCGTGGACTTCCGGGCTGAACAGCTCCTCTGGGCGGCGGGCGGCTTCGTCCTGGCGATAGGAGTTGTGGCGCTCGCCGGCTCGGTCGGCCGCTTCAGCCCGTTCGTCGCCGTCGTCGCCGTCGTGGGAAGCGCCGTCGGCGGATTCCTGCTCCGGGACTACCTGTTGGGCGCGCACATCAAGAAACGGGAGACGCGGATGATGGCGGAGTTTCCGAGCATCGCCGAACTCATGGCCCTGGCCGTCAGCGCCGGCGAAAGTGCCACCGGCGCCCTGGACAGGGTCTGCCGCAGCGCACGGGGTGAGCTCTCGCAGGAATTCGGCCGTGTCCTCGCCGAGACCCGGTCCGGCAAGCCCCTCGTGGAAGCCCTCCACGAGTTCTCGTCCAGAACCGATCAAGGGCCGCTGCTCCGTTTCGTGGACGGGATGATCGTGGCCGTCGAACGTGGAACACCCCTCGCCGACGTCCTCCGGGCGCAGGCACAGGATGTCCGGGACACAGCCAAGAGGGAGCTCATGGAATCCGCCGGCAAGAAGGAAATCGGCATGATGGTGCCGCTTGTCTTTGGCGTCCTTCCGCTTACGGTCATCTTCGCCGTCTTCCCCGGTCTGGCCGCCATCAGTCTCGGACTCTAGGCGCCTGGCGCACGACGACGACCAACAGCCGGCGGCGGCCCACCCGGCCGGCACGGGCAGGACTCAAGAAAAGTCATACGAGGAGGGAACAGGATACGAAGAACGCCCTGCAGCTCGCCGGCCAGCCTGGCGTGCAGCACGATCCGTCGGCGACACACCACGACCCGTCAGATCCAAAAACAGGACTCCAAGAAAAACAGAAAAACCAAAAAACCAAAACCAGGAAAGAGGACACGGTGAAGAACTTCGGAACCCGGGCGGCATTGGCGGCCTGCGCGCTCAGCATGTTGACCTGGTGGTCTGCTCCGTCGCGACCGCGGGCGGGGGACCATCCTGACGCGGGAGTCGCCAATCCCCAGCGCGGCGACGTCCCCGGCTGGGTCATGATCACCCTCATGTCGGCTGTCCTCGTGGCCGCCTTGCTCGCCCTCGCCGGGCCCGCGCTCGAGGGACTCTTCAACCAGGCCATGGACAAGGTCGGACAGTAGGCAATGGCAGCCCAGGGCAGGGGGACCGGGCGCCACGGCAATAGCCGGCAGCACCGCAAGGATGTTCAGCGAGGCGCCGCCGTGGTGGACTTCGTGCTGATCGGTGCCATGCTCACCTTGCTCTTCCTCGCGATCGTCCAGCTCACCCTGGTACTTCACGTCCGGAATACGCTCATCGACGCCGCCGCCTCGGGCGCCAGATACGGCACGCTGGCCGACCGCGACGACGGGGACGCCAGGGACCGGACGGTCCAGCTGATCACCGCGGCGCTCAACCCGGATTTCGCCCGGGACGTGGCCACGAGCGAATCGACGTTCCAGGGCATCCGCACACTGGAGGTGACCGTCCGGGCACCCCTGCCGGTCATCGGCTTCATCGGTCCCCGGGCGCTCTTGGAGGTGAAGGGCCATGCGGCCATCCAGCGTTGAATGGCCGGAGCCCGGCACCTCGGCGGACGAGGGGAGCGCCGTGGTCGAGTTCGTCTTCCTGTCCGCGCTGCTGATGGTGCCGCTGGTGTACTTCATCATCACCGTGGCTCAGATCCAGGGCGGGTCGTTCGCGGTGGTCGGCGCTGCTGACCAGGCCGCCAAGGTCTACGTCGCCCAGCCGGACGCCGGGAGCGGACGGGCCGCCGCCGAGCAAGCCGTGCTGCTGGCGCTCGCCGACTACGGCCAACCGGCGGAAAACGCCAGCGTCGACACCCGCTGCGAGCCCGCCGACTGCCTGGCTCCCGGCTCGGCGGTGACGGTCACCGTCCACCTCTCAGTGCCCCTGCCGTTTGTGCCGTTCAGCGACGCACTGCATCTGAACGCGAGCCGGCTCAGCGCGTCGGCAACCCAGCTGGTGGGCAGGTTCCGGTGAGAGTCCGGCCCCGGGCCCGCCGGCAGGAGGGGCAGGTGCTGGTGCTGAGCATCGGCTTCATGCTGATTGCCCTGCTGGTCGCCACCGTCGTGATGGCGGCCTCCAGCGTCTACCTCGAGCACAAGAAGCTGCTCTCCGTCGCGGACGGCGCCTCGGTGGCCGCTGCGGACAGTTTCACGCTCGGCCAGCTGGGCAACGCCGGCGGTACACCGTCCGCCGTCCTCAGCGGGGCGAGGGTTCGCAGCACCGCCGTCGACTATCTGGGCCGCAACGGCGCGTTCGACCGCTTCAGCGCCCTAAGCGTGGCGCCGTCCACCGGCAGCCCGGACGGTGCCACCGCCGTCGTGGTGCTGAGCGCAGCTGTCCATCCGCCGGTGGTGAACTTCCTGGTGCCGGACGGCATCCGGATCGAGGCGACGTCGACAGCGCGCTCCCGCCTCAGCCGCTGAGCTGCTGGCCCACCACTCCGGTTGCCCTATCAGTAGATGCTGCCAACCAGGCCTTCAGGCAACCCAAAGTGACAGGTCAACCGGGCGGGTCAGAGGGCTAGGACACATAGCGTAGGCTTAAAAAACCATGGCAAACATTGATTTTCCCGCTGAAATCCGCGCGCTGCGGGCCACCTATGCGTCCATCGAGAACGTCTCGAACGTCGAGGCGCTCAAGGAAGACATCGCCGAGCTCAGCGAGCGGGCCGGTGAACCCAATCTGTGGGACGACCCCGCCGCCGCCCAGGTCATCACCTCGAAGCTCTCGCACAAGCAGACCGAGCTCGAACGGCTCAACAAGCTCGTGGCCAGGATCGACGACCTCGAGGTCCTCGTGGAACTCGGCCAGGACGAAGACGACGCCGACTCCATGGGCGAGGCCGCCGCGGAACTCGAATCGGTCCGCAAGGCGCTCGCCGACCTCGAAGTCGTCACCCTGCTCTCCGGCGAATTCGACGAACGCGAAGCCGTGGTAACCATCCGCGCCGGCGCCGGTGGCGTGGACGCGGCGGACTTCGCCGAAATGCTGCTGCGCATGTACCTGCGCTGGGCCGAACGCCACGGCTACCCGACCACCATCATGGACACCTCCTACGCCGAAGAAGCCGGGCTGAAGTCCGCCACGTTCGAGGTCAAGGCGCCGTACGCCTTCGGCACGCTCAGCGTCGAGGCCGGCACCCACCGCCTGGTCCGGATCAGCCCGTTCGACAACCAGGGCCGCCGCCAGACCTCCTTCGCGGCGGTGGAAGTGATTCCGCTGATCGAGCAGACGGACTCCATCGACATCCCGGACAACGAGATCCGCGTGGACGTCTTCCGCTCCTCCGGCCCCGGCGGCCAGTCGGTCAACACCACCGACTCCGCGGTGCGCCTGACCCACATCCCCACCGGCACCGTGGTGTCCATGCAGAACGAGAAATCGCAGCTGCAGAACCGCGCCGCCGCCCTGCGGGTGCTGCAGTCGCGCCTGCTGCTGCTGAAGAAGGAACAGGAGGACGCCGAGAAGAAGGCGTTCGCCGGCGACGTCAAGGCCTCCTGGGGCGACCAGATGCGTTCCTACGTCCTGAACCCGTACCAGATGGTCAAGGACCTCCGCACCGAGCACGAGGTCGGCAACACGTCGGCCGTGTTCGACGGCGAAATCGACGACTTCATCGACGCCGGGATCCGCTGGCGGACGGACAACCGCAACGCCGAGAAATAGGCCTGCCGCATCGACTGAGCGCCCGGCTGGGAGCCTCCGCTGGGAGGTCCCTGACAATCGCGCGACACACCCCGCCGTTCCGGCCGATCCGCCGTTACCCGTGCGTATAGTCGAGGGGCCGGAGCTCTACTTCCCCCAAACGAAAGCCCTTGCGCCGGCAGCAGAACCGGGCCCCCGCGGCCTCGTCCTGCAGGGTACTAAGGGCCATGATCCGTTTCGAAAATGTCACCAAGGTCTATGACCAGAAGGCGCGGCCGGCGCTGGATTCGATCAACCTTGAGATCGACCGTGGCGAATTCGCCTTCCTCGTCGGAGCTTCCGGCTCCGGCAAATCGACCTTCCTGCGCCTGGTCCTCAAAGAGGACCGCGCCTCCTCCGGCGCCGTCTACGTCGCCGGCCAGAACGTCGCCAACATCTCCAGCTGGCGGGTACCGCGCCTGCGCCGCGGAATCGGCGTCGTCTTCCAGGACTTCCGCCTGCTGCCGCAAAAGACCGTCTTCGCCAACGTCGCCTTCGCCATGCAGGTCATCGGCAAGAGCCGCAGCGTCATCCGCGACACCGTCCCCGAGGTCCTGAAGACCGTCGGCCTGGAAGGCAAGGAAAACCGCCTCCCGCACGAGCTCTCCGGCGGCGAGCAGCAGCGCGTGGCGATCGCCCGCGCCGTCGTGAACCGCCCCGGCATCCTGCTGGCCGACGAGCCGACCGGAAACCTGGACCCCACCACCTCGATGGGCATCATGGGCGTGCTGGACAAGATCAACCAGAACGGCACCACCGTGGTGATGGCCACGCACGACGACGACATCGTCAACGAAATGCGCAAACGGGTGGTGGAACTGAAGAACGGGGTCGTGATCCGCGACGAGGCCAAGGCCCTCTACACCTCCATGATTCCCGTCGTGGGCCAGTCGCGGCGCCTGCGCGACGCCAGCGGACGGGACGAACAGCCGCAAGTTCTCCCGCCCCGGGCCGGGTCACGCGCCGAAGCCCGCGCCGAACTCCGCACCGCAGGGGAGGGCCAGGCGTGAGGCTTGCATTCGTCCTGGGCGAGATCGGCAGCGGCCTGCGCCGCAACCTGTCCATGGTGATCTCCGTGATCCTGGTGACCTTCGTGTCGCTGACCTTCGTCGGCGCCGCCGGCATGCTGCAGCTGCAGATCAACCAGATGAAGGGCTACTGGTACGACAAAGTCCAGGTGGCCATTTTCCTCTGCAGTGACGGTTCGACGGCGCCCGGCTGCGCCACCGGGCCCGCGACGCCGGAGCAGGAGGACAACCTGCGCACGCTGCTGCAGTCTCCCGCGGTGGCGCAGTACGTCAACGACTTCCAGTACGAGTCCAAGGACGACGCCTACAAGCACTTCAAGGAACAGTTCTCCAATTCCCCGATCGTGGACTCCGTGACCCCGGACCAGCTGCCGGCGTCCTTCCGGATTAACATGAAGGACCCGGAAAAGTACGAGATCATTTCCGAGACCTTCTCCTCCCAGGCCGGCGTGGAGACCGTGATCGACCAGCGGCAGCTGCTGGAGCGGCTGTTCTCGGCCATGAACGCGGCGTCGCTGGTGGCCGTGAGCATCGCCGGCGTCATGATCATTTGCGCCATCCTGCTGATCGCGACCACCATCCGGCTCTCCGCGTTCAGCCGCCGCCGGGAAACAGGCATCATGCGCCTGGTGGGCGCCTCCAAGATGGTCATCCAGCTGCCGTTCATCCTCGAAGGCGTCATCGCCGCGGTGATCGGTGCGGCCCTGGCCTCCGGCACCCTGTGGGCCGTGGCCCACTTCTTCCTCGAAGGCGTGATGTCCAAGCAGTATCCGGACACCGCGTTCATCTCGCCCGGGCAGACGCTGATCCTGGTGCCTGCCCTGATCGGCCTGGGCGTCGTCCTGGCCGGAATTTCCTCCCTGCTGACCCTCCGCCGGTACTTGCGGGTCTAGCTTTGCGCAACGAAAAGGGAATGCTTATGACACCGATGGCCCGCCGCCCCCTCCGGCAGTCCCTCCGGCACCGCCTGGTGGGGCGCCGGAGCCGGATGATCGGCGCCACCCTGGCGCTGGTCCTGGCCGGGACCATGGGGGCCTCGAGCCCGGCGGCATTCGCCGACGACCTCGAGGACCAGCAGGCCGCGCTGCGCGAGGAGGCCGCACGGGTCCAGCACTCCCTCGAATTCGTGGACGGCCGGATCGCCCAGGCCGCGGCAGACCTGGTCCTGTACCAGGGCCAGCTCCCCGGCGCCCAGCAGGCCCTCACGGACGCCCAGGGCCGCGTGGCCGGCGCGGTCCAGGAAGTGCAGGCCCTCGCGGCCCGCGTGGACCTGGCACAGCAGAACAAGGCAAAAATCACGCAGCAGCTGGAAACGGACAAGCAGAAGATCGCGGACACCCGGAAACTGATCGGACAGATCGCCACGCAGGCCTACAAGTCCGGCGGCGTCCCGTCCAATCTGTCCCTGTTCTTCGGATCGAACCAGGGCAGCAGCCTCACGGACACCATCGACCTCGCGGACCAGGCCCTGCGGAGCCAGAACTCCGCGATGGACAAGCTCACCCAGCAGAGCGCCACCAACGTCAACGCGCAGGCCCGGCTGGCCGCCGTCGAGGCTGAAATCACCGACCTCAAGGCCAAAGCCGACGCCGCGCTGGCCCGGGAAAAGGCCGCCCGGGACGAGGCCGCAGCCAAGAAGGCCGCCGTGGACAAGCTGATCGCCGACACCACCCGGCTCGACGCCCAGCTCCAGGCCGCCAAGCCCGGCATCCAGAGCCAGCTCGCCCAGGTCAAGGCGCAGCAGGACGCCGTGGCCGCCGAAATCGCCGAACGCGACCGGAAGCTGCGGGAGGCCTGGTTGGCCGAGCAGCGGCGCATTGCCGAGGCCGCGGCGGCCGCCGCCCGGGCCCAGGGCCAGGCCGTCCAGCCGTATGTCCCGCCGGCCCAGGGCTCACCGTCGGCCTTCGGGCTGCAGCACCCGTTCCCCGGCAATATTCCGATCACCTCCGGGTTCGGCTGGCGTGCGACGCCGCCGGGCACCATCGACTTCTACGGCCAGGGCGGCTACATGCACACCGGGATCGACTTCGGCGCCGCCTGCGGCACCCCGGTCTACGCCGCGGCCGCCGGCACCGTCTTCTCGGCCGGCTGGGCCAACGACGGCGGCGGCAACAACGTGAAGATCTCCCACGGGGTGGTCCAAGGCAACTCGCTGACCACGATTTACTACCACAACACCTCCGTGGCGGTCTCGGTCGGCCAGCACGTCAACCGGGGGCAGCTGATCGCCTATTCAGGCACCACCGGCAACTCCACCGGCTGCCACTCGCACTTCGAGACCTGGCTCAACGGACGGGCCGTGGACCCGATGAACCTGCTGTAGTCCGCACGGGCCATCCGGCGGGCCATCCGCTGAGGCGGGCGCCCTGCCGTAAACTGGAAAGACTCCGCACCACTTGGCCGGAGTGAACCACCAACAAACCGAGGAGTCCTACCGTGCCCAAAGAAAGTGGCCGTAAGGTAGTGGCCACCAACCGCAAGGCCCGGCACGACTACCACGTCCTTGACACCTATGAAGCCGGCATCGCGCTGATGGGCACCGAAGTGAAGTCCCTGCGCGAGGGCCATGCCTCGATGGTGGACGGCTTCTGCACGTTCTACAACGACGAGCTGTGGATGGAGGGCATCCACATCCCTGAGTATCACCAGGGGAGCTGGACGAACCACGCCGCGCGCCGCCGTCGCAAGCTGCTGCTGCACCGCGAAGAGCTCACGAAGATCTCGCACAAGATCCGCGAGTCGGGTTTCACGATCGTGCCGCTGCAGCTGTACTTCGTGGACGGCCGCGCGAAGGTCGAAATCGGCGTCGCCCGCGGCAAGAAGGAGTACGACAAGCGCCAGACGCTGCGCGAACAGCAGGACAAGCGCGAGGCCCAGCGGGTCATGCGCGAACGCAACCGCCGCTAGCGCGCCGCAGGCTGTCACCTTCCCCGGGAATGTTTCCCGGAGGCGGTGCGTTATGATTGGTAGTCCGGGAAGGATTCGAAAGTGTCCGGTCCGGGTTTGATAAAAAAATACGGGGATGATCGGTTTCGACGATGTTAGTCGCGACAGGTGAAGCGGGCCGAGGATGCAGAATTATCTCGTAAACGCTGTCTGCAAACCAATAAGTGCCGAATCAAAACGCACTGACTTCGCTCTCGCTGCCTAAGCAGTAAGACAGTCCGTCAGCCCGAGGTTGCTATTGCCCCGGATCCTGGCGTCATTTAGATAGCCACTGCTGTTTACCTCCGTCATCGGGGTAAACGGGACTCTTAGATGACTGGGCCCGGATCAGCCAGCTGTTTGCAGCATGGCTGGGGCCGAGAAAATCCAACGCAAACTGCGCCCGGAGAAGCCCTGACAACACGACATCGGACGGGGGTTCAATTCCCCCCATCTCCACATAGGGGCCCGGCAACGGCGCTCCACCCCGTATTGGGTTCACAGAACTCCCCGCCGGCTTCGGCCGGCGGGGAGTTTTGTGCGTTAAGCGGGAAGGGAAGCGCCGGCAGGCACTTCCCTTCCCCTTACGCAACACGCCAACGTCAGGTGCCGAGGACTTTCGCCTTCTGGGCCGCAAACTCCTCTTCGGTGAGGATCCCTTGCTCCTTCAGCGCCCCGAGCTCCTTGAGCTGCTGGATGGCGTCGTTGCTGATGCCGCCGGCGGGCGGGGGAGGGGGCGGCGCTTGCTGGTAGACAGGCTGCTGGTATTCCTGCGGCGGTGGCTGCTGCTGGGCCATCTGCGCATCGTAGGCCTCCTGCTGCTTGGCCGCCGTCGCGGCGTCCTTCTCGGCAAACTTGTTGGCCTGGCGGCGCTGGACCCGGCCGCTGACTGCACTGGCCGTCCCGGCAACGACTGCCGTCCGTGCCACACCCCTAAGAAGTCCCATAATTCTTCTCCTCTCACATCTCTTGTTCTGCGTCAGGTCTTAGGCGTCGGCTACCGGAGGTGCGGCGGCGTCAAGGGCATCAAGTGCTTCCATCACGTCCGGCGCAGGGATCCGCGTGCTCGCGATGAGTTCGCCGCCGCTGTCCCGAACAGCCGCCACGAATGGGGCGGCCCAGGTGTTCTCGTAGACGATCAGCGCGGCCACCGTCCCGGGGAGCAGCGCGGCCGATGCCTCGGCGATATCATCGTCGCCCAAAAGCCCGGTCCGGGCTCCCTCGAAGTAGGAGAACCCCGCCGCGGGACCGCCTGGGTCGGTCAGTTCGAGCACCTCGACAGATCCGTCGTCATTCTTCATGACGACGAGGAGATCGAAGAGGCGGATCACGCCCTGCTCGACGAGCTTAACGAGTTCCTCACTCGCCTGTCCCGTTAACCCCGATACGGGGAACTCCAGGAGTACGAAGTCGACCGGCCCGTGGGCCTCAGTCTCCGGTGTGGTTGTCACTGGTATTCCTCCGGTCTGTGTCGAGCACGCTGTCTGGCGCACTGGTCTTAGTGTGGGCGGTCCCCGCCGGGCCGTCACCACCCGCGTCGAATGATTCCGATGGCGGCCCGCACCCGCTCAACGGTTGGAACTGGCCCGCGGACATGGGCTGGAACCGGACCTCGCGGTTGGATCCCAAGACCCACTAAAGCGCCAACCGGAGATTGTCACATCATCCATTTCGGGTGAGCCCCCCATCCCTCCGGCATGTGTCAGGGCCACACAACAAGAGGCCGGAAGCAACGGCTTCCGGCCTCTCGATTTTTCAGCGCTTCTTGATGTGTGCCACTGGGTCGGTGTGGGCATCAACGATGTGTTTCGCCTTTTTCTCTGCCCGTTTTTCCTTGATGGTTTTAACCGACTTCTTCGACACGCTCTGGTGCGGCGTCTTGTCAGGCATGGTGCTCTCCCTCACGGCTGGGGCCAGGAGTAGCCCCGACTTTTAAGCTACGCCTCCGGAACCGCGGCGTCCACGATCCCTGCGAAACGGCTGCCGACGCCGTCGTACACGCTGCGCACGAGCCCGGGCCCGAGCACCGGGATGTCGCGTTCCTCGTGGTGCGCGCAGCAGACATAGGTGAAGTCCGGCCACCATTTTTTGGGCCGGGCCGCTTCGGAGAATCCGCAGACGGCGCAGGTGAGCTGGACCCAGACGGGCCGCTTGCCGGTGCGGTTTGCTTTGGACTGGACCAGCCACGCCGGCGGGTTGTCCAGCAGCTCGCCGAGCTCGGCTTCGGAGAGCCGGGGTGGGATGCCGTGGCGGTGCGCCATTTCCAGGGGAATGTCGAGGATCTGGGCTGCTTCACGTCGGGTAACCATCCTTCAACGATACGGGAACGACGGCGGCCCGAAGCCACCCGAACGCCCCGGTGTAACGCTCGACACACCGGCGGCTGGCTGCGGTTTTCAGCCCGCGAGGGCAAGTCCCAGCGCCGCGGCCGCGAGCCCCGCGAGGAGGTTCGAGCCGATGTTGAGCGCCGCCGCCCGGTACCGCTCTTCGCTGACCAGGCGGATCGTCGCGGTGGTCCATGAGCTGAAGGTGGTCAGACCCCCGGCGAGACCGGTTGCGATCGCGGCGTGCCAGTCGGCGCCCAGCTCCAGGTGGCCGGTCAGGCCGACGGACCAGCCGATGATGAAGGATCCGACGACGTTGACCGTGAACGTCGCCCAGGGCCAGTGCGGTCGGGAGCCCTGATGGTGCGCAAACCAGGAGTCGACGGCGAACCGCAGGAGTGCTCCCGCCACGCCGCACGCCCCGACCACGAGCGCGGTCATCATTGGGCACCGCCGCGGAGGTCGGCAATCGCCTTGCCGGTTTTCCAGCCGGCCGCCGCCGCCCCCAGGCCCAGGACGAGCGAGAGCCCCAGGTAAGCCAGCCACGTGGCGTGGAAGCCGCCGCGGATCTGCTGGTCAATGGCGATCACCAGCGCCGAAAAGGTGGTGAAGGACCCCAGGAGGCCGGGGCCGATGCCGGCGCGCAGCCAGAATGCCGTCTGCGGCCGCGCGATCCAGAGGGTCGTCAGGGTGGCCAGGACGAAACTCCCGAAGACATTGATCGTCAACGTTGTCCACGGCACCGCGCCGGCGCCTTCGGGAAAAATCAGGCCGGCGCCGAAACGCAGCTCGGTTCCGATCAGTCCGCCGACGGCGACGGCGGACCAGGCCTTCCAGCCCGGGACGCCGGGGCGCGGTCCGGCCCGGCGCTCGTCCAGCGCACCCTTCACTCAGTTCTCCGTGACGCTGCAGCCGGCGTGCGCGGCTTCGCTGTGGACCCAGAGGGCCGAGGCGACCTCGTCGGCGAAATCGAACTCGCGCGGTGCCGCGGCGGAACCGATCCGCACCACCATGGGGCCGCCGAAGGGCCGCCGGCCCACGACCTCGACTTCGGCGTCGAGGTCGATGTCCTCGGCGGCGAGATAGCGCAGGAGTTCCGGGTTCTCGTCGCTGATCCGGGTGATCCGGCCGGTGTGGCCGTCGTCGAGTTCGCTCAGGCGGTGAGCGGCGGGCATCAGCACCGAGCCGTCCGCTGCCGGGATGGGATCGCCGTGTGGGTCCCGGGTAGGGTTCCCCAGCTTGGCCGCCATCCGTTCAATGAAGGTGTCAGAGACGGCGTGCTCCAGGAGCTCGGCTTCGTCGTGGACCTCGTCCCAGCGGTACCCGAGCTCCCGGACGAGGAAAGTCTCGATCAGCCGGTGCCGCCGGACCATGGACAGGGCGAGCCGGACTCCATCGCTGGTGAGCGTGACGGCGCTGTAGGGCTTGTGGTCTACGAGGCCTTGGTCCTTGAGTTTGCGGACCATTTCCGAAACCGAGGAGTTGGCGACGCCCAGGCGCTGCGCCAGCTGCGTGGAGGTGATGGGCTTGTGCTGCCACTCGGTGAACGAATAGATGACCTTGACGTAGTCCTCGATCGAGGAGGAGGGCGTACTGGTCTTCACAGACCTAAGCCTACCGTCAGCTGCCTCCGGAGAAAGTGAGCCACAGCAGGACCAGGTTGAGTGCCACGACGAGGACCACGCTGATGATGGCTGCGATTCGGAGGGCAGGGCCGTCGGCAAACCGTCCCATAAGGGCCTTGTTGCTGGTCAGCATCACCAGCGGGACCAGGACAAAGGGAATCCCGAAGCTGAGGACGACCTGGCTCAGGACCAGTGCCCAGGTGGGGTCGAAGCCTACCGCCAGCAGCACGACGGCGGGAATGAGGGTCACGACGCGCCGGGCCATGACGGGAATCCGGATCTTGAGCAGGCCCTGCATGATGGAGCCACCGGCATAGCACCCCACCGAGGTCGATGCCAGGCCGGAGGCGAGCAGCCCGACAGCAAAGACCACGCCGACGATCGGGCCGAGGTTGGCGGTGATGGCGGCGTGCGCGCCCTCGATTGTGTCCGTGCCCTCTTCGCCGCCGAGGGTGGAGGCGGCCAGGAGCAGCATGCCGATGTTGACCAGTCCGGCGATCGCGAGTGCGGCCACGACGTCGAACCGGGTGGCCCGGACCAGGCGCGCGATGGCCGCCGGGGGAACATGCAGGTGTTCGTCCGGCCGGTGCCGGTCCCGGGACAGGGCCGAGTGGACGTAGATGGCGTGCGGCATGACGGTGGCCCCGAGCATGCTGGCGGCCAACAGGACAGTGTCCGGGCCCTGGAAGCCGGGCATGAGCCCGGCCAGGGCGGCCCCCGGATCTGGCGGGCTGATGAACAGCCCGGCCAGGAAGCCGATAGTGATGATGCCGAGCAGGAACATGATGATGAATTCGAACGGCCGCTGTTTCTGCCGGGCCTGGACGGCGAGCAGGAGCATGGAAACGGCACCGACAATCAAGGCGCCAAGGGGGAGCGGGAGGCCGAAAAGCAGGTACAGGGCGATAGCGCCGCCCACTACCTCAGCGAGGTCGGTGGCGGCGGCGACAACTTCGGCCTGCACCCAGAAAGCGCGGCGCCAGAACGGCTTAAGCCGTTCACCAAGGATCTCCGGAAGGCTCTTGCCCGTCACGATCCCGAGCTTGGCGGACTGGTACTGGACGAGGACGGCCATGACGTTGGCGGCCACGAGGACCCACACCAGCAGGTAGCCGTACTGCGCGCCGGCGGTCAGGTTGGCGGCCACGTTTCCGGGGTCCACGTAGGCGATCGATGCCACGAACGCCGGCCCCAACAGGCCGATCAGCGCCCTGCGGGCACCCGGGTGTTTGTAGGTGGGGGCGACGTCCTGCGCCGGTTGCCCGTGTCCTTTTACCTCCAGCACTGCCAGCTCCTGTGATTGGCGCGTCCGCGTTGACGCGATGATCGGCGCCGGCTGGAAAACAGCCGGCGTCAAAGTTCCATCTGCCTACAAGTAATTATTAGGCATACCGAAACAATAAGCCCGGCGGGGCCTTGCATGCAATCCGGGAATCCGGGGGGAACGGGCATCAGGCCCGGAATGCCCGCCACGTCTGGGTGAGGTAAGGCAGTTGGAGCACGTCGCCTGGGGTGTGCCCCAGGTGCTCGTGCAGGTACCAGGTGAGGTTGGCCATGACCTTGGCCCGGGTGGAGTCCGATGCCGCGAGGTAGTAGCTGCGGGATTTGGTCAGCTCCTGGATGTCCTCCGTGGTGACGGAATCCTCCCACCGCGTCAGGTGGCTCTCCAGCCCGGTGAACTCGGGGCCCACAGCGGGGCGGAAGTGTGGTTTGAGGACGTCCCCGGCGTGCATGATCCGGGAGAGGCGGTGCACCCAGGGCACGCTGGTGTCCAGCTGGTTCCAGATCAGGCCCAGCACTCCGTGCGGCCGCAGGATCCGGGCAATCTCGATGCTGGCCAGGCCAGGATCGCACCAGTGCCACGCCTGGGCGACCGTGACGAGGTCGAAGGATTCCGGCTCGAGACCCGTGTCCTCGGCGCTGCCCTCGATGGCGATGACGTCCGGCAGGGTCCGGCGCAACTGCTCCAGCATGTCGGCAGAGGGGTCCACAGCCACCGTGTCCAGTCCGCGTTCTGCCAGGAGCGCAGTGAACTTCCCGGTGCCGGCGCCAATGTCCGCGGCGTCCCTGGCCCCCGCCGGGACCAGCCAGCCGGCGGACTCCTGCGGATAGCCGGGGCGGACGCGTTCATAGTGTTCCCCGCCGTCCTGGAAGCTTTGTCCGAGTTCCTGGCGCCGCCCGCTCTGCAGCTTGGGTCCACTGTGCAGCCTGGGGCCGGCGCTTGCCACGTGCGATCTCCTTCGGAAGGTCCTGCTTGTTTCAGGTACCTTTCGAATTTACCGCACCCTCGCCGGGCCCTGATCCTGCGCTAGTCGAGGGTGCAGGGCGCGGCGCCGGCGGTGCCCGGGGTGTTCGGCGCCCAGTGGGGGTAGCTGCGGGTGTCGTTGGCCGGCACCCAGCGGCCGGCGTCCACCACGTAATCCCAGCCGAGTCCGTTCTGCCGCAGCTGCTGCAGGCCGGCCAGCAGGCGTTCGGCGTCCTCCAGCCGCGAGCCCAGCCCGAAGCTGGCCCGCAGGGAGCCGGCGGGCAGGCCGAGCCGCTTGAGCAGCGGGTGGGCGCAGAATCGGCCGTCGCGCAGGCCAATGCCGTGTTCGGCCGACAGGTAGGCGGCCACCAGCCCGGCGTCGAAGCCTTCCACGGAAAAGTTCACGACGCCGATCGTGCCGGGGCCTGCCTGGCCGCCTTCGGGGGAAGAAACGGAAGGCGAATCGGCAAAGATACGGTGCACGGTTACTCCGTCGATGCCCTGGAGGCCTTCGACGAGGAAGGACCGGATGGCGTCCTCGTGGGCCTGCCACTGCTCCTGGTCCAGGGCCGCAATGACCTGGGTGGCACGGGCGAGGGCCGCCGCGCCAAGGACGTTAGGCGAGCCGCCCTCGTGCCGGGCAGGTCCCGTGGTCCAGCTGACGGAGTCGAGCCGGGCGTCGCGGACAGCGCCGCCGCCGGCCAGGTGTGGGGTGCCGGCGTCGAGCCAGTCCGTCCGGCCCACCAGCACGCCCGCGCCGAACGGGGCGTACAGCTTGTGCCCAGAGAAGGCGAGGTAGTCGACGCCGTCCGCGGCGATGTTAATCCGCCGGTGCGGGGCCAGCTGCGCGGCGTCGACAACGATCCTGGCGCCGTATTCGTGTGCCAGCGCGGCCAGGGTCCGGATCGGCAGGATCTCCCCGGTGACGTTGGAAGCGCCGGTGATGGCCAGCAGGCTGACATCGCCGCGCGCCAGCTCCTCGCGCAGGCGGTCCACCGTGGCCGCGAGGGTGGGGGCGGCCACGACGCTGCGGTGCGGGACATTCTGCCAGGGCAGGAGGTTGGCGTGGTGCTCGATGTCGAGGTAGACGACCTCGCCCGCGGGCCGCCCGTCGCGCAGCGGCAGGCAGCCCGCCAGCAGGTTCAGGGAATCGGTGGTGTTGCGGGTGAAGATCACGGAATCGTCCGGCCGGCCGCCCACGAAGTCCCGCACGATGTCCCGGGCGTTCTCGTAGACGGACGTGCTGATCTGCGATGCGTAGCCGGCGCCGCGGTGCACGCTGGCGTAGTACGGCAGGATTTCGTTCAGGTAGGCCGAGACCACGGACAGGGCCGGGGCGGAGGCGCCGTAGTCGAGGTTGGCGTAGCGGGTGTGGCCGCCGGTGATCAGCGGCGCCTGGATTTCCGCCCCGGTAACGGCGGCCAGCGGGCGGGCCGCGAGGGCGAGGCGGCCATCAGCCTGCCCTGCAGACCGTTCTGCACCGGCGGCATGGAATTCGGGGGCGACGGGGAAAATGGCAGTTGTCATGGGACCTCACTCGAACAGGACCCCACACCGTGGGAATCCGCGCTTGCCGGGTCCGTTCCGGACCGGCCAGGTCGTCACCCGGGGCACCCCACCGCGACTGGAGGGTTGCCGGCCAGCAAACCGGGGTTTAGCGCTGGCACTCGTGACCTGCATCGAGCGTAGGACATCCGCGCAGCCGGGGAAAAGGCGGGCGCCGATTGTGAAGCGGATTATTACGGGCGCGGCCACAACGCGCTGTGGCCGAACAAACGGCGGCGGCGGCCCCGCAATGGGGGTCGGCCGCCGCCGTTTGTTCGATCAACCAGGGGCTTGGATCAGTGGTTCGGTTCAGTTGTTGGGGTGAGCCGGGAAGAGGTCGTCGAGACCGGGGTTAAGCCGCTTGAGGACTTCCGAGTGCAGGATCGAATTGGTGGCCAGGGCATTGCCGCCGAAGGGTCCGTCCTCTCCCTCGAGCGAGGTGAAGCGGCCGCCGGCCTCGGTCACGATCGGCACCAGGGCGGCCATGTCGTAGAGGTTCAGCTCGGGCTCGCAGGCGATGTCCACGGCACCCTCGGCCACGAGGCAGTAGGACCAGAAGTCACCGTAGGCGCGGGTCCGCCACACTTCCTCGGTCAGGCCCAGGAACTCATCCAGATTCCCGCGTTCCTTCCAGCCGCCAAGGCTGGAGTAGGACAGCGAGGCGTCCTCGAGATTGGAGACATTGGATACCTTCAAGCGTGTGGCGGCGGCGAGCGAGCGGCCCGTGTAGGCGCCCGCACCCTTGGCGGCCCACCAGCGCTTGCCCAGTGCCGGCGCGCTCACGACGCCGACCACCGGTTCGCCCTCATCGACGAGGGCGATCAGGGTGGCCCAGACCGGGACGCCGCGGACAAAGTTCTTGGTGCCGTCGATCGGGTCGATGATCCACCGGCGGGAACCGTGGCCCGAGCTGCCGAATTCCTCGCCCAGGACCGCGTCCCGCGGACGTGACCGGGAGAGCTGGCCGCGGATGGCCTCTTCCGCGGACTTGTCGGCATCGGTGACGGGTGTGAGGTCGGGCTTCGTCTCGATCCGAAGGTCGAGCGCCTTGAAGCGGCTCATGGTCTGGGAATCGACCGAATCTGCCAGTACATGGGCAAGGCGCAGGTCATCGTTGTAGCTCGAAGCGGGTTGGCTCATGGTTCCAAACTACCGTCAAACCGGGCTGCCGGGCGGGAGGCCGCGGCACGGCGCCGCAGCCCGGTTGCCGGGCCGGCTAGGAGACGGTGCCCAGTTCCTTGGTTTCCTGTGCTTCCATCCGCGGGTCCGTGCCCAGCAGCCGGCGCAGGGACGCGAGCCTGGCCGGTCCCGAGGGCCCCGCGTGCCCGGCGGCCACCCACTTGTCGACGCCGCAGTTGACGGCGGTGGAGTCATGCTTGCAGCCGCGTTCGCAATCATCGGTTCCCGGTTCCAGGTCCGGGAAGGAACGGAGGATCCGGTCCGGGTCCACGTGGGCCAGGCCGAAGGACCGGATGCCGGGGGTGTCGATGATCCAGCTGCCCGCCGGGGCATCGTTGACCTTCAGCGCCAGTGCCGAGGAGGACGTGTGGCGGCCGCGGCCGGTTACCGCATTCACGCCTCCCGTGGCCCGCTCGGCCCCGGTCAGGGCGTTGACCATGGTGGACTTGCCGACGCCGGAATGGCCCAGCATCACGGTGACCTTGCCGTCGAGGTAGTCGCGCAGCTGGGACACCGCGTCCTTGTCGAGCCGGGCGGAGAGCCCGTCGTCGGAGCGGGCGTCGATGCCGGAAGCGGCGGAGTCCGCGGTCTTGGAGATGATGACGGGAAAATCGAGGTGCTGGTAGTTGGACAGCAGTTCGGCGGGATCCTTGACGTCGGCCTTGGTGACGAGCAGCAGCGGCTCGATGCCGGCGTCGTATGCGGCCACCAGTGCGCGGTCGATGAAACCGGTCCGCGGCTCGGGGTTGGCGGCGGCGACCACCACCACCAGCTGGTCGGCGTTGGCCACGACGGCGCGTTCGATCGGGTCCGTGTCGTCGGCGCTGCGGCGCAACAGTGTCTTGCGGTCCTGGATCTTGACCAGACGCGCGAGGGTGTCGGGCTCGCCGGTGACGTCGCCGACCAGGGAGACGAAGTCGCCGGCAACCACGGGGTTGCGGCGCAGCTCCCGGGCGCGGGCCGCGATGATCTTGCGTTCGTCCGGGGTTCCTTCGCCGACGACGGCGGTGTAGCGGCCGCGGTCAACGGTGATGATGCGTCCGGTGACGGCGTCGTCGTAGCTGGGCCGGTCCTTGGTGCGGGGGCGGGTGCCCTTCTTGTTCGGCCGGATCCGGACGTCGGACTCGTCCCAGGAATCAGTGCTGCGTGCCACCGGCGGTGTCCTCATCTGCGGCGGGTCCCTGTGCCAGCATCGCTTCCCAGAGTTGCGGGAAATCGGGCATGGTCTTGGCCGTGGTTGCGATGTCCTCGACCTCCACGCCGGGTACGGCAAGGCCGAGGATGGCGCCGGCGGTTGCCATGCGGTGGTCCGCGTAGCTGTGGACTACGCCGCCGTGCAGCGCGGCCGGGCGGATGATGAGGCCGTCGGCGGTCTCTTCGGCGTCGCCGCCGAGGCGGTTGATTTCGGCGACGAGGGCGGCGAGCCGGTCCGTTTCGTGGCCGCGGAGATGGGCGATGCCGCTGAGCCGCGAGGGGCCGGCGGCGAGGGCGCAGAGTGCGGCCACGGTGGGGGCGAGTTCGCTGGTCTCGTCGAAGTCGCCGCCCTTGATCTCCGGCCCTCCGCTGACGGTCAGGGTGCCGTCGTCCACTGTCACGGTGGCGCCCATGGCGGTCAGGATGCCGCGCCAGAGATCACCGACCTGGGTGGTTTCCGCGGGCCAGTTCGGGATCCGCACGGTGCCGCCGGTGGCCAGGGCCGCCGCGAGGAACGGGCCGGCGTTCGAGAGATCCTGCTCGATCCGGACGTCGAAGGCGCGGATCGGGCCGGGGGAGACAACCCAGTGGTTCGGCACCGAGTCATCGACCGCCACGCCCACGCCGCGCAGCACGGCCACGGTCATGTTGATGTGGTCCAGGCTCGGCACGGGCTTGCCGACATGTTCGAGGTGGAGTCCTTCGGTGAAGCGTGCCCCGGCCAGCAGCAGGGCGGAGACGAACTGGGACGAAGCGCTGGCATCGATGATCAGGTGGCCGCCGCGCACCTCGCCCGTGCCGTGGACGGTGAACGGCAATGACGACGCCGGACCGCCGTCGGGCGCGGTCACGGCCACACCCAGGCCGGCCAGGGCCTCGATGATGGTGCCCATGGGGCGTTTGCGGGCGTGCGGGTCGCCGTCGAAACGGGCCTCACCGCGGCGCAGCGCCGCCACCGGAGGCACAAAGCGCATGACCGTGCCGGCCAGGCCGCAGTCGATCGCCGTGTCCGCCGCGGCGGCGTCCATGCTGATCGGGACGATTTCCAGGTCGGGGCCGAAGGCGCCGTCGCCGGGAACCTCCGTAACGGTGGCCCCCAACTGCCGCAGGGCCTCAATCATCAGCGCGGAATCGCGGGAGTGGAGTGGGGCCCGCAGCCGGGACGGCCCGTCCGCGAGGGCGGCGAGCACGAGGTACCGGTTGGTCAGGGACTTGGATCCCGGAACGGTGACCGTGGCATCGACGGGCCGTGCGGCGAAGGGGGCGGACCAGTGCGGACCGCCGTTGGCAGGGTGGGACGGGGCGGCTGCTGAGGGGGTGGTGCCAGTCATTACCGTCTTAGGCTCCGGCAGAGTGGTCTACGGCCTTGCGGACGACTTTGTCGGCCTTCTTCAGCTGCTTGTTGGTGGTCTTGCGGGCATCGGCGGCGAGGTGTCCGGCGCTCTTCTTGGCATCCGCGGCCAGGTGCCCGGCGCGCCAGGCCAGGCTGGGCTTGCCGGCGGTATCGACCGCGGCGAGGAGCACGCCGCCGGTGAGGGAGACGTTTTTCAGGAGCTGTTTGCGGCGGGCGTCGCGGGCTTCCTTCGAGGAGATGTCCGCGCTGCGCCATTCGACGTAGCCGTTCAGGATCGAAATGACGGCGAGCAGGGTGGCCGCCAGCCGGGCGGATTTGCCGAGGGCGAAGCAGAGGCCGGCACCGATCTGGGTGCCGCCGATCACGCGTGCCACGACTTTTTCATTCGGCTGGAACGGCAGGGCGTCGGCCGTGCGGCGCAACAGGGGCGACAGCTGGGCCGCAGTGTCATCCGCGTTCTTGAGCTTGTCCATGCCGGCGAGGACGAAACTGGAAGCGAGCATGGGCCGGGCGAGAAAGCGGACAAACGACATGAATTTCCTCCTGGATGGACGAACAGCGGCTTCACTGCGGGAGAACCGGTTCTAGTCTTGCACTTTTGCGGAATATTTGCCCGCAGGACGTGGTTGTGAAAGGCAGATCCCAGCAGGCTAACGAAGGCGGAGATTTGACTCTGGTCAAAGACAGGGCGGAACCGGAAGCCGGTTCCGGGCAATCATGGACCCTCGCGCTTCCGGCGGTTCCGGGTGCCCGGCGGAAGGTGACAGTAGACTTGAACGCAATGAGCACCATGGACCCGGCCGTTGCGGCCATGCACGAGGTTGCCGGAAACGACGCCACGCCCACCAAGACACCTGATGCCGGCGCGTCCGCGGCCTTGGAGACCGAGGTGGACGGGAAGCCCCTTGATGTCTCCACCGAGTCCGCGGAAGAGCGCCGGGTGCGCTTTGAACGTGACGCGATGCAGTACGTGGACCAGCTGTATTCGGCGGCCATGAGGATGGCCAGGAACCCCTCCGACGCCGAGGACCTGGTCCAGGAGGCGTATACAAAGGCGTTCTCCGCGTTCCACCAGTACAAGCCCGGAACCAATCTGAAGGCCTGGCTGTACCGCATCCTCACCAACACGTACATCAACCTGTACCGGAAGCGTCAGCGCGAGCCGCTGCAGTCGAATTCGGACACCATCGAGGACTGGCAGCTGGCCCGCGCCGAGTCGCATACGTCTTCGGGACTGCGTTCGGCGGAGGCCGAGGCCCTCGACCACCTGCCCGATTCGGATGTGAAGCGCGCCCTCCAGTCGATTCCGGAGGAGTTCCGGCTGGCCGTGTACTTCGCCGACGTCGAGGGTTTCGCGTACAAGGAAATTTCAGACATCATGAACACCCCCATCGGGACCGTCATGTCCCGGCTGCACCGCGGCCGGAAGATGCTGCGGGACATGCTGGCGGACTATGCCGCCGAACGAGGATTCAGGGCCGCCACCGAGTCAAGCGCCGCGGCCGACAGCAACAAACAGGAGAACAGGAAATGAGCGACTGCCAGGGACTGGGCGATTGCGATGACGCCCGGATGCAACGTATCTATGAATATCTGGATGGTGCGCTCACGCGTGCGGACATCGCAGAGATCAAGGACCACCTGGACAGTTGCCCGGAGTGCCTGGAGCAGTATGACCTCGAATGTGTCATCCGCGTGATGGTCAAGCGTTCGTGCACCGAAGCGGCTCCGGAAAACCTCAAGAACTCCATCCTGGACCGGATTCACTCGATCCGGACCGTGGAAGCCTGAGCCGGCCCGTACCGGCATAAACGAATGACCCCGGAATCCGTGCGGATTCCGGGGTCATTCGTTTAAAGCTGTCATTCCAAGCTTTGCTTAGGCGTTGGGGCGCTTACCGTGGTTCGCGCCGCCACGCTTACGGTCACGACGTTTACGTGCACGTTTGCTCATAGCTGGCCTCCTTAATCTTGGTACTCAAAAGAGCTGCCCTCAAGTCTCCCACATCGCGGCACCCGCCGCGAACCGGGGAACCCGCGCTACGGGCCGTGACGGGTTGGGCCCGATCTCAGCCGTCCAACGAATTGCGGATCGAGATCCGGGCCTGGTCCAGCACGGTCCTGACTGTTTCGAGCGTGACGGCGGTGACCGGATGGCTTCCGGCGTGGCGCCGCAGTTCCACCCGCATGTCATCGCGGAACGCCTGCACCAGCATTTCCGCCTCCTTCAGCCGCCGTTCGCCCTCCGGGGAGTACCACGGGCTGCCCGCGCCGCCGGCAGTGCCTGTCCCGCCGGCAGAACCCGCGGCGCGGGCCGAGGTCCGGGCCGCCTCCGCCGTCGCCGCAAGGTCGGCCCGGAGGCCTCGCATGTTGACGCGGATGTCCTGGCGCAGGTTGTCGGCAAGCCGGCGGACTGACGCCGAGATGTCGTTCTCGACGCCGGCGAGTTCGTCCCGCCGGCTGTTCAGTTCCGTGAGACCGGCCGGGGTGATGCTGTAGTTGGTGCGGCGGCCCTCGGTGCGGGTGGCCACGAGCCCTTCCTCTTCAAGCTTGCCCAGGCGCGGGTAGATGGTCCCGGCACTGGGGGAGTACGTGCCGCCGAAACGCTCGCTGAGCGCCTTGATCAGCTCGTAGCCGTGCTTGGGGCCCGTTTCGAGCAGGGCGAGCAGGTACAGCCGCAGCGCCCCGTGGGCGAAGACGGGAGGCATCAGAGGGCCGTTTCGGTGTCCGGGCTGGGCTGGCCGTGGAAGAGCGAAGTTTTTCCCGAGACCGAGTTCGTCCGGACCAGCATCAGCTTGGCGTCCGGTCCCGCGATGGTCTGCACGGTGCCGCCGGGCTGGACGTACCTCGTGTCGTCGATGACCACCGCGCCGCTGGCGGACTTGGCAACGATGTCCACCCCGATGTCGTGCGGAAGCCGGATGGTGACGTCGCCGGAGACCGAATTGGCCCCGAAGTCATGGGTGAAGCCGTGCAGGTCGAAGTTCAGGTCGCCGCTGACGGTGTTCGCGCGGATGTTGCTGAATTCCCCCGAGGCCGTTACTTCGCCGGAGACGCTCTTGGCGGTCAGGACGCCGCGGTGGTTGCGGGCAATCACCTCGCCGCTGACCGTGTTGACTGACAGGTTCCCGGAGGTGCCGTCGGCCAGCACGGATCCCGAGACGGTGTTGAGCCGGGTGTGGCCGCTGAGTCCGGAAACCATGCCGTCGCCGCTCACCGTCCCGGCCTCGACCTCGACGCCGGCCGGCAGGGCGATGCTGATGACCACCGAGTTGCTGCTGCCGTTGTTGACGGTGCTCATCAGGTTCTTGAACCAGCCCTGGGGGCCGTGCAGCTGGTGGCGGACTTCCAGGCGGCCGTTGACGACCGAAACGGACAGGGGATCGCCTTCGATTTCGGAGACCTCGATCCTGGCAACGTCCTCCTCATGGGTGACGATGTCGAAGCGGCCGCGGACAATCCCGAGTTTGAGGGAGTGGACGCCGTCGACGTCGATGGTCTGCGGGCCGGTCACGGTCCACGTGTTCTCTGACATGGTTCCTCCGGAAAGGCGAAAGGGGCTGGACAACTAACGATATATCGCGACTATGAATTCACGATATATCGCGCTTGCCGCCAGGTCAAGATATATCGCGAAATTCCGTGGACGGTGGGCCCGGGCACGGCCGGTTGCCGCTTGCCCCTGCTCGTCCGCCTATTCCGGGGCGTCCAGGCCCAGCCACTGGAACCAGCCGCGGTGCAGCACGAGCCAGGCCATGAGCCCATAGCCGGCCTGGCCGGGCGTGCCGCCGTTGGCCGCGAGGTCCTGGCGCCACTGCTCGTGGTTCAGCAGCGGCGAGAACGTGTCGACATAGAGGTGCTTCCGGCGCGTCGTGACGTCGGCGAAGGCGGTGTTGAGTTCGCCGAGCCTGCGGTTCTGTGCGGGGTCAAGTGTGGGCGGCGGGCCCACGACGAAGACCTCGATCTTGTTCTGGGAGGCGGAGTCCAGGATGTTGGCCAGGTTCAGGCGGCTGCGGGCCGTGGACAGGCCGAACTCGATGTCGCGTCCGGACAGGCCGATCACCAGGCGGTTTTCGTGGTGGTTCCCGAAGCGCCGGCCCGCTTCCTCGAGCCAGCGGGCTGCGATGCCCTCGGTGCCCTCTTCCGGGCATGGCAGGGAGTAGCACTCCAGGGCAACACTGTCCTGCGGCGTGCGGGCCAGGACCCGGCCCAGCCAGCCCAAGGCGCGCGGATCACCAAGCCCGGCCAACAGCTCGTCCCCAACGGCCGCGATCCGCAGCTTCCGATCTTCCACGACTACCTCTTCACTTCAACGCTGTCCAACAAGCTGACCACTAATAGTCCATTAAACAGAACCGCCCGGCCGGAGTGTTGTGTTTCAGTCTCCGGCCGGGCAGCAATGCCGCTATTTACGAGCGAATGCCTGCTTCAGCAGGGCGTCCTGTTCTGCCGCGTGGCGCTTCATCGACCCTGCCGCGGTGGAGGCCGAGGCGGGGCGGGAGATGAGGCGGACCCGGCGGTCCAGGGCATCCGGCAGGTTCAGGCCGATGAACGGCCACGGACCCTGGTTGGCCGGTTCGTCCTGTGCCCAGACCACTTCGGCGTTCGGGTACTTGGCCAGCTCGGCGGCGATCTCGTCGGCCGGCAGCGGGTACAGCTGCTCGACGCGGACGATCGCCGTGGTCTTGTTCTCGGTCTTCTGCCGGGTGGACAGCAGATCGTAGTACAGGCGTCCGGAGACCAGCAGCACGCGTTCGACGGCGTCGGCCTGCAGCTGCGCGTGCTCCGGAATGACCGGGCGGAACGAGCCGGTGGTGAAGTCCTCCACGGAGGACGCGGCGGCCTTGAGGCGGAGCAGCTGCTTGGGCGTGAAGATGATGAGCGGCTTGCGCGGCCTGCTGTACGCCTGGCGGCGCAGCAGGTGGAAGTGCGAGGCCGACGTCGTGGGGTTGGCCACGATCATGTTCTCCTCGGCGCACATCTGCAGGAAACGCTCGATGCGGGCGGAGGAGTGGTCCGGACCCTGGCCCTCGTAGCCGTGCGGCAGCATGAGAACCAGCGAGGACCGCTGGCCCCATTTCTGCTCGGCCGAGGAGATGAACTCATCGATGATGGTCTGCGCGCCGTTGACGAAGTCACCGAACTGCGCTTCCCAGAGCACCAAAGCATCCGGGCGTTCCACCGAGTAACCATATTCGAAGCCCATGGCGGCGTATTCGGAGAGCAAGGAGTCGTAGATCCACAGCTTCGCCTGGTTGTCCGACAGGTGCGCCAGGGGCAGCCACTCGTCGCCGTTGGCGCGGTCGTGGAAGACGGCGTGGCGCTGCACGAAAGTGCCGCGGCGCGAGTCCTGGCCGGCGAGCCGGACGGGGACGCCTTCCATGATGAGCGAGCCGAACGCGGCCAGTTCACCAAAGCCCCAGTCGATGCCGCCTTCGCGGGACATCGCCTCGCGCTTCTCCAGCAGCTGCTTGAGCTTGGCGTGGACAGTGAAGCCGTCCGGGATATCGGTGTGTGCCTTGCCGATGCGGGCCAGGGTCTCCGCGGAGATCGCGGTAGAGACCGGCGCGCTGACGCCGGAATCGGACTGCTGGGCCATGGGGCGTTCGAGGTCCGATACCGCGGCGGAATCGGCCGTGATGATCGGGATCGGAGACGTCTGGGCCGCGTGGGTTTCCGCGAAGACGCGTTCCAGGCGTTCCTGGTAGTCCCGAAGCAGTTGCTCGGCTTCTTCCTCGGTGATGTCACCGCGGCCGATCAGCGATTCGGTGTACAGCTTGCGGACCGAGCGCTTGGCCTCGATCAGGTTGTACATCAGCGGCTGGGTCATCGAGGGGTCGTCGCCCTCGTTGTGGCCGCGGCGGCGGTAGCAGACCATGTCGATGACAACGTCCTTGTGGAAACGCTGACGGAACTCGTAGGCAAGCTGTCCGATGCGGACCACGGCCTCCGGGTCATCGCCGTTCACGTGGAACACCGGTGCCTGGATCATCTTGGCGACGTCCGTGGAGTACGTGGAGGAACGCGAGGACGACGGCGCGGTGGTGAAGCCGACCTGGTTGTTGACCACGATGTGGATGGTGCCGCCGGTGCGGTAGCCGCGCAGCTGGGAGAGGTTGAGCGTTTCCGCGACGACGCCCTGGCCTGCGAAGGCGGCGTCGCCGTGCACCATGATCGGCAGCACGGGGAACGCCTCGCCCTGGTCCAGGCGGTCCTGCTTGGCGCGGACGATGCCTTCGAGGACGGAGTCGACGGCCTCGAGGTGGGACGGGTTCGCGGCGAGGTAGACCTTGGTCTCCTTGCCGTTGTCCGAGGTGAAGGTGCCCTCGGTGCCCAGGTGGTACTTGACGTCGCCGGAGCCCTGCACGGAGCGCGGGTCCTGGGTGCCCTCGAATTCGCGGAAGACCTGCGCGTACGTCTTGCCCGCGATGTTGGTCAGCACGTTGAGCCGGCCACGGTGGGCCATGCCGATCGCCACTTCGTCGAGTTCGTCGTCGGCGGCGTCGGAGATGATCGCGTCCAGCAGCGGGATCAGGGACTCGCCGCCTTCGAGCGAGAAGCGCTTCTGGCCGACGAACTTCGTCTGCAGGAAGGTCTCGAAGGCCTCGGCGGCGTTGAGCTTGGAGACGATGCGCAGCTGCTCGTCGCGGCTCGGCTTCGAGTACGGGTGCTCCAGCTGGTCCTGGAACCACTTGCGCTCGGCCGGGTCCTGGATGTGCATGTATTCGATGCCGGCGGTGCGGCAGTAGGCATCACGGAGGACGCCGAGGATGTCGCGGAACTTGAGCATCGGCCTGCCGCCGAAGCCGCCGGTGGGCCACTCGCGGTCCAGGTCCCACAGGGTCAGGCCGTAGGTCAGGACGTCGAGGTCCGGGTGCTTGCGCTGGACGTACTCGAGCGGGTCGGTGTCCGCCATGAGGTGGCCGCGCACGCGGTAGGCGTGGATCAGCTGCTGGATCCGGGCAACCTTGTTGATCTCGTCGGCCGGGTCCACCTGCAGGTCCGGGCTCCAGCGCACGGGCTCGTAGGGGATACGCAGGGACTCGAAGATCTCGTCGTAGAAGTTCTGCGCGCCCAGCAGGAGCTGGTGCACGAGCTTGAGGAACTCGCCGCTGCCGGCACCCTGGATGACGCGGTGGTCATAGGTGGAGGTCAGCGTGAGGACCTTGCTGATTGCGTTCTGCGCGATGATCTTCTCGCTGGCACCCTGGAACTCGGCCGGGTAGTCCAGCGCGCCGACGCCGATGATGGCGGCCTGGCCCTTGGACAGGCGCGGCACCGAGTGCACGGTGCCGATGCCGCCGGGGTTGGTCAGGGACACGGTGGTGCCGGAGTGGTCGTCCGCGGTCAGCTTGCCGTTGCGGGCGCGCTTGATCAGGTCCTCGTAGGTGTGCCAGAACTCGGAGAAGTTGAGGGTCTCCGCCTTCTTGATGTTCGGGACCATGAGCAGGCGGGTGCCGTCGGGCTTGGGCATGTCGATCGCGATGCCGAAGTTCGCATGCGCCGGCTGGACAGCCACCGGCTTGCCGTCAATCTCGTCGTAGTAGACGTTCATCGACGGGAACTGGGACAGGGCCCGGATGACGGCGTAGCCGATCAGGTGCGTGAAGGAGACCTTGCCGCCGCGGGCGCGGGCCAGGTTGGAGTTGATGACCACGCGGTTGTCGATCAGGAGCTTCGCCGGGATGGCGCGGACGCTCGTGGCGGTCGGCACTTCCAGGCTGGTGACCATGTTCGAGGCGATGGCCTTGGCCGGGCCGCGCAGGACCGAGACGACGTCTTCTTCGGGTGCCGTCGGGGCCTTGAGGTTCTTGGGCAGCTGCGCCGGGATCGGCGCGGTGCCGGGGCCGGCGTCGGAAGTCTTGGAGCCGTCCCGGGCGACGGTGGCCGGGGCTTTCTTGGCTGCGGGCGCAGCCGGTGCGGGCGCAGCCGGTGCGGGCGCAGCCGTGGCGGCGGGAGCTGCGGGGGCCGCGGGCGCTGCCGGCGCAGGTGCTGCCGGAGCGGCGGCGGGCGCTACAACGGGAAGTTCACGGGTGGCAGGATGCACAGCTGTCGCGGTGCCGGACGTTCCGTTGGCGGGAGAGGCGTCACTAGCTTCGAAGGATTCGAACAGGGGCCACCACTTGGAGTCGACCGTGTTCTTATCCTGCTGGTAACGCTCATACAGTTCGTCAACGAGCCACTCGTTTCCGCCAAATTCCTCTGGTAGACGGTGGCTAGGCTGCTCTGGCACTTGAAATACGCCTCTTCCATGAGTTTGATTCCCTCTGGCTTCCACGGTGCCTCGGCACAACGATTGAGCCAGTCTCTGCGTCCAGTGAACCCAGACCCATGCCAGTCTAGTGACGATTCTTACCAAACCGCCAATAAGCGTGACCCAAATCATGATCGGCCCCGGCAGCCACTGAAATACAGAGAAGAAGAGTCGCAGAATCGGCCCGGATACGGCCCGGACGCGGTGGCCTGCGCGGCGCCCTGCACGGGGCCGGAGTCCGTGCCGGCGGGCGTGCCGGAGGCGGTGCCGGCCCCGTCGGATTCCGCCCTAGAATCAAAAGAGAACCCGTATGTCGCCGACGGTGCCAGCCGCGGGTGCCAGCAAAGGAGCAGCAGTGCGTTTCCTGAATGAGCCCACCACCGATCTGACCTACTCGGACCTCTTCCTGGTCCCGTCCCGGTCCGATGTCACCTCGCGCCTGGACGTCGACCTCGCGGCCGACGACGGGACCGGCTCGGCGATCCCGCTGGTGGCGGCGAACATGACGGCGGTCACGGGGAAGCGGATGGCCGAGACCATGGCCCGCCGCGGCGGCCTTGGGGTCCTGCCGCAGGACGTCCCGCTCGATGTCATCCGTGATGTCACGTCCTGGATCAAGGGACGCCACCCGGTCCTCGAGACCCCCGTCACGCTCGCTCCCACGGACACCGTCATTGATGCCCTCCACCTGATGGGCAAGCGGCCGCACGGGGCCGTCGTGGTGGTGGACGACTCCGGCGCGGTCACCGGTGTTGTCCGCGCCACCGACTGCGAGGGCCAGGACCGTTTCGCGTCGCTGGCCTCCGTCATCCGCCACCAGCCGCTGGTGCTCGACGCCGGACCGCTCGCCGGCGGCTTGTTTGGGGGCGGATCGGCGGCCGATGCTGCGCAGGCCCTCCGCCGCGCCTTTGAAGCGATGGACGCCGCCGGGACCGACTACGCGCCGGTGCAGCAGGACGGCGTCCTGGCCGGCGTGCTCACCCGTAAGGGCGCCCTGCGCTCCACGCTCTACCGGCCGTCCCTGGACGACGACGGCAGGCTGAAGGTTGCCGCCGCCGTCGGAATCAACGGTGACGTGGCCGGGCGGGCCGCCGAGTTGCTGGCGGCCGGCGTGAACGTGCTGGTCCTCGACACCGCACACGGCCACCAGCAGAAAATGTTCGATGCCCTGGCCGCCGTGAAGGGTCTCAACCCCGGCGTGCCGGTGGTCGCCGGCAACGTCGTCACCGGTGACGCCACGCGTGAACTCATCGAGGCCGGGGCGGACATCGTCAAGGTGGGGGTGGGCCCCGGCGCCATGTGCACCACGCGCATGATGACGGCCGTGGGCCGCCCCCAGTTCAGCGCCGTCCTGGAATGCTCCGCCGCGGCCCGGGAAGCCGGCGGCAGGGTGTGGGCCGACGGCGGGGTCCGCTACCCGCGCGACGTCGCCCTGGCCCTCGCCGCCGGGGCCAGCCAGGTCATGATCGGCTCCTGGTTTGCCGGTACGCACGAGAGCCCCGGAGACCTGCAGCTCGACGCCTCGGGCCGGCAGTACAAGGAGAGCTTCGGCATGGCGTCCGCCCGGGCGGTTCAGAACCGCAACCAACGCGAGGGCGCCTTTGAAAAGGACCGCAAGGCCCTCTTCGAGGAGGGCATCTCCACCTCCCGCATGTACGTCGACGCGGCGCGGCCCGGCGTCGAGGACCTGCTGGACATGATCACCGCGGGCCTGCGCAGTTCCATGAGCTATGCCGGCGCTGCCGATCTCGCCGCTTTCCGGGAACGTGCCGTGGCAGGCATCCAGTCCGCGGCCGGGTACGAGGAGGGCCGGCCCGTCCCGCAGAGCTGGTGAATCCGGCGCGGCCGGTGGCGCCGGCGGTCGGAGGCTGGCGGCGGCTGCTCCTGTAGACTGAAATTCTTATGGACAGTAAATCTAGGTGCCGGCCTGGGGGCTGTCAGCGGAATACGGAAACCGTTCCCGCGCAGTCCACCCGCAGAGCCGGCAAACCCCGTTCACGCGCCCATCATGCTCCGGCCGCACGCCATTCCGGAGCTTTCCAGGAAACAGGGTCGGCCGCCGCCGACCATCCTCCGCCAGGCAGGGCCTTCCAGCACTTACGTCCCCTGCAGCGGCACGCGCCATGCGCTGCTGCGGAAGCAGGCCGCTAGATGGAATGGCTACTCCTCGCAGCAGGCCTCCTGCTCATCCTCGGCACCGGCTTCTTTGTTGCCGTGGAATTCTCCCTGGTCGCCTTGGACCAGGCCACAGTGCAGCGTGCCGTTGACACCGGCGACACCGCCGCCGAGCCTCTGCTCAAATGTCTCAAGTCGCTCTCCACCCAGCTCTCCAGCTGCCAGCTGGGCATCACCATGACAACGCTGCTGACCGGCTATGTCATGGAACCCTCCGTGGGCAAGCTGCTCGAGGGTCCCCTCACCGCGCTCGGCGTCCCGCCGGCGGCGGCCGCCTCGCTGTCCCTGGTCCTGGCGATGGCGGTGGCCACCTTGCTCTCCATGGTGATCGGCGAGCTGGTGCCCAAGAACATGGCCATCGCGCTGTCCTTTCAGATCGGCAAGGCCGTGGCCCGGCCGCAGCTGGTGTTCACCGCCATCTTCAAGCCCGCCATCGTGGTGCTCAACGGCTTCTCCAACAAGGTCCTCAACGTCTTCGGCCTGGAGGCCAAGGAGGAAATCTCCGGCGCCCGCACCCCGGCCGAGCTGGCCTCGCTTGTGCGCCGCTCCGCGGCCATGGGCACCCTCGACGCCGGAACGGCCAACTTCATCGCCCGGACCCTGAAGTTCTCCGGGCGGACCGCCGCGGACGTCATGACCCCCCGCATCCGCGTCGAGACCATCGACGCCGACCAGCCGGTCTCGGATATCGTCGAGGCCGCCAAGCGCACCGGATACTCCCGGTTCCCCGTGATTGGCGAGTCCTCCGATGACATCCGCGGGGTAGTCCACATCAAGAAGGCCATCGCGGTGCCCGCGGACCGCCGCGCCAAGCTGCAGGCGGGGGCCATCATGACCGATGTGCTCCGGGTCCCCGAAACCATCCACCTGGACGCCCTCCTCGCCGAACTGCGCGAGGGCAATCTGCAACTGGCCGTCGTCCTGGATGAATACGGCGGAACCGCCGGTATCACCACGCTCGAGGACCTCGTGGAGGAAATCGTCGGGGAAGTGGCCGATGAGCATGACAAGGTCCGGCCGGGCCTGCTCCAAAGCGCCTCGGGGGACTGGTATTTCCCGGGCCTGCTCCGGCCCGATGAACTCTCCGAACAGATCCCGGGCTTGACCGTGCCCGACGAGGCTGCCTACGAAACGGTGGGAGGCTACGTCATGAGCCAGCTCGGCCGCATCGCGGCAGTCGGCGACACGGTCGACGTCGTCGGCGGGACACTCAGCGTGACCCGCATGGACGGCCGCCGGATCGACCGGATCTGTTTCCGGCCCATCCGGGTGTCCGGCGACGGCCAGCCAGCCAGCCAGGCAGGTGCCGCATGAGCGACTGGGCAGGAATCCTGTGGCTTGTGTTCCTCCTGGTGGGCAACGCCTTCTTCGTGGCAGCAGAATTCGCCGTCATGTCGGCCCGCCGCAGCCAAATCGAGCCGCTGGCCGAGGCAGGTTCCAAGCGCGCCCAGACCACGCTGCGGGCGATGGAAAACGTTTCCCTCATGCTCGCCTGCGCCCAGCTCGGCATCACCGTCTGCTCGCTGCTGATCCTGCAGGTGGCCGAGCCCGCGATCCACCACCTCCTGGCCGTGCCGCTGGAAGCGGTGGGCGTCCCCGTGGAGGTCGCCGACATTGTGGCCTTCGCCGTCGCCCTGCTGTTGGTGACGTTCCTGCACGTCACCTTCGGTGAAATGGTGCCCAAGAACATCTCCGTGTCCGTCGCGGACAAGGCGGCGCTGCTGCTGGCGCCGCCGCTGATGTTCATCGGGCGGCTCGTCAAACCCGTCATTGCCGCGCTTAACTGGTCTGCGAACCACATCCTGAAGTTGATGCGGATTGAGCCCAAGGATGAGGTGACCTCCACCTTCACCCTTGAAGAAGTGCAGTCGATCGTGCAGGAATCCACCCGGCACGGACTCGTGGACGACGACGCCGGACTCATCACCGGAGCGCTCGAGTTTTCCGAACACACCGCGTCCCATGTGATGGTTCCGCTGGGCAAACTCGTCATGCTCAAGGCGGCCACCACGCCGGTCGAATTCGAAAAGGCAGTGAGCCGGACCGGGTTCTCGCGGTTCCCGATGCTCGACGACGACGGCATGCTGGCCGGCTACCTCCACATCAAGGACGTGCTGTCCATCCCGGACGCCGGGTACCACCAGCCGATTGCCGAAAGCCGCATCCGGTCGCTGGCGAACCTGGCCATGGACGACGAAATCGAGAAGGCCATGTCCGTCATGCAGCGCACGGGCTCGCACCTGGCCCGCGTGATCGGCCCCGACGGGCTGACCCAGGGGGTGCTGTTCCTCGAAGACGTGATCGAGCAGCTCGTCGGCGAAATCCGGGACGCTACGCAGGCCACCGGCTACCGCAGGCTGGGCCAAGACCAGTAACGCACGGCCCAGTAACGGATGGCGGCAGCAGGGCACCCCGGTGTATCCCTAAATAGGAATGATTCCTATTTAGGGATACACTCGGGCTGTTGCTATTGCTCCTGATTCTCAATAACAGATCCGAGGTTTCCTGTGCGTCGTCCTGCTGCCCGAGCCATGCTGGCTGGTCTTGCCGGCTTAGGCCTCCTGCTGACCGCGTGCAGTCCGACGGCGGGCAGCTCGCGGGGGACCGCCGGCGACGGCGTGGTCGACGTCGTCGCTTCCACCAGCGTTTACGGCGACATCGTCTCCAGCATCGGCGGCGACAAGGTCCGGGTCAGTTCGATCATCAGCCGCACCAGCCAGGACCCGCACTCGTACGAGGCCACCACACAGGACAAGCTGGCCGTCTCCAAGGCCGAGCTCGTGGTGGAGAACGGCGGGGGATACGACGCCTTCATCGACACGCTGGCAACCGACACCGGGCTTGAGCCCGGCAACATCATCAACGCCGTGGACGCCTCGGGCCTGGCCACCGAAAGCCCGGCGGCGGCGAGCCCCGACTCCGCCGGCCATAGCCACGAGCACACCGGGCTGAACGAACACGTCTGGTACAGCCTGCCGGCCATGTCCCGACTCGCGGACGCCGTCGCCGACAAGCTGGGCTCGCTGGAACCGGGCTCGGCGCAGACGTTCCGGACCAACGCGGCGGCCTTCAAGGACTCGCTCGGCACCCTGGAAACCAGGCTCGCCGCCATCAAGTCCTCGGCGGGCCACGTGCCCGTGGCCGTCACCGAGCCCGTACCGCTGTATCTGCTCGAGGACGCCGGACTGGAGAACGAGACCCCGGCCGAGTACACGGCGGCGATCGAGGAAGACGCCGATGTCCCTCCCGCCGTGCTCAAAGCCGCTGTCGACCTCGTGGCATCCCGCGGCGTCCGGCTGCTGGCCTACAATACCCAGACCGAGGGACCGCAGACTCTGGCGCTGAAAAAGGCCGCCCAGACCGCCGGCGTCCCGGTCGTGAACTTCAGCGAAACCCTCCCGGACGGCCAGTCCTACCTGCAGTGGATGACCGGGAACGTGGAGAGCATCGGCAAGGCCCTAGGATGATCGCAACAGCGGGAGCAGCAGTCTCCGCGGAAAATCGAGGAAACCGCATTTGACACCGGTAGTGAGCCTCCGCGGCGCCTCCCTGGCGTTCGGCCAACGGACTCTCTGGGAGGGCCTGGACCTGGACATCAATCCGGGTGAATTCTTTGCCGTGCTCGGTCCCAACGGCAGCGGCAAGACCACCTTCCTGAAAGTCCTGCTGGGACTGCAGGAACTGAGCACGGGAACGGCTGTGCTCGCCAGCCAGCCCGTTGAGCGGGGAAGCCGCCGGATCGGCTACGTGCCCCAGCAGAAATCATTCGACCCCGATACGCCCCTGCGCGCCCGCGACCTCGTGGCCCTCGGCGTCGACGGCCACCGCTGGGGCATCCGCCTCGGCGGCGCCAAGGTGAACCGCAAGGTCGACGAACTCCTGGAGCTCGTGGGCGCCGCCGACTACGCCAAGGTGCCGGTGGGGCAGCTTTCCGGCGGTGAGCAGCAGCGCCTGCGCGTGGCCCAGGCCCTAGCGACCGATCCCAAAGTGCTGCTGTGCGACGAGCCGCTGCTCTCCCTTGACCTTCAGCACCAGCAGGGCGTCAGCGCGCTGATCAACAGGCAATGCCGTGAGGCGGACAGCGCCGTGGTGTTCGTGACCCACGAGATCAACCCGATCATGGACTACGTGGACCGGGTCCTGTACCTGGCCGGCGGAAAGTTCCGGGTGGGCACACCCGCAGAGGTCATGACCACCGAGGTGCTCTCCGATTTGTACGACAGCCGTGTTGAAGTCATCCAGGCCAACGGCCGGCTGATCGTCGTCGGGCTGCCGGATGCAGCGACGCACCACCATCTGGACGCGCACTCAGTCGCGGGCGAGGTGGGCTAAGTGGATCTGGGCGACCTGCTGCACTCCATCTTCAACTTCGAAAACTACGGCGAGCTGCTGGTCCTGGTGCAGAACTCCATCTGGGCCGGCGCCGTGCTCGGGCTTCTCGGCGGAATCATGGGCACCTTCGTGATGAAGCGCGACCTCGCCTTCGCCGTCCACGGAATCTCCGAGCTCTCCTTTGCCGGTGCGGCGTTCGCGCTGCTGATCGGCGCGGACATCATCCTCGGTTCGCTGGCAGGATCGGTGCTGGCAGCCCTGGTGCTGGGCGTGATGGGTGTCCGCGCACGGGACAAGAACTCGATCATCGGCGTCATCATGCCCTTCGGGCTTGGCCTGGGCATCCTCTTCCTATCCCTGTACGAGGGCCGGGCCGCCAACAAATTTGGCCTGCTCACCGGCCAGATCGTGTCGGTCGGAACCGTCCAGCTGCAGGTCCTGGCGGTCGCCGCCGTCGTGGTGATGCTGGCGCTGGCCGCCATCTGGCGGCCGTTGACCTTTGCCAGTGTCGACCCCGACGTCGCCACCGCCCGGGGCGTGCCGGTGCGGGCCCTGGCCCTGGGTTTCATGGTGCTGCTGGGGATCAGCGTGGCGCTGTCCATCCAGATTGTGGGCGCCCTGCTGGTGCTGGCCCTGCTGATCACGCCCGCGGCCGCCGCCATGCGCGTCACGTCCTCGCCCCGGCTGGTGGTCACCCTGAGCATCGTCTTTGCGATGACGGCGACCGTCGGAGGCATCCTGCTGGCCCTCGGCGGCCGGCTGCCGATCAGCCCCTATGTGACCACGCTGTCCTTCCTGATCTACGTGGCCTGCCGGATGATCGGTGGCGCACGGGCCAGGCGCGGGCTTAACGGCCGGGTGGTGCGGAGCGCGGCAGCTTAGACGCTCTCGCGCCACTGCGGCGGATTTTCCCCAGGTTTGCCGGCGGCCGCCGGCGGGTCCCTGCGGCCCGCCGGCGAATTCCGGGGTCACGAGGTCAAGGTGGGGAATTTCAGCAGCTTCGGCTATTGGCCGGGCTGGCCGGCCGTGCATTCGGGGCACAGGCCGAAGATTTCCACGGTGTGCTCCACCGCGGTGAAGCCGTGCTCATTCGCGATCCGCGCAGCCCAGGCCTCGACCGCCGGGGCTTCCACTTCCACGGCCTTGCCGCAGTTCCGGCACAGCAGGTGATGGTGGTGCCCGGTGACGGCGCAGCGCCGGTACACCGCTTCGCCGTCGGCGTTGCGCAGGACATCCACCAGCCCGTCGTCGGCGAGGGACTGCAGGATCCGATAGGAGGTGGCGAGGGACACTGCGCTGCCGCGCTCCTGGAGGATGCGGTGCAGTTCCTGGGTGCTGACGAAGTCCGCCAGGTCGTCCAGCGCTGCGCTGACGGCGAGTCGCTGCTTGGTGACGCGCTGTTCCTTGCCCTGCACAGGTGCCGGGGCCGGAGTCCGGCTGCTGCCGGTGGTGGCGCCTTGGGACATCGTGGAACTCGCTTCGTCAAAGAATTCGCGGGTGGGACTGGCTGGGGTGGCAATGTCCAAGATTACCAGCAGGGGTCCGTGGACACTGTGACGGCTGGTGCCTAGGCTGGCCGGATGAAGCTGACCAAATTTACTCACGCCTGTGTCCGACTCGAGCAGGACGGCCGGGTGCTGGTGTTCGACCCGGGCACTTTTTCGGAGACGGACCAGGCCCTCGCCGGAGCGCACGCCGTGCTCATCACCCACGAGCACGCTGACCATGTGGACGTCGACGCCGTCGCCGCTGCCTTGCAGTCGAACACCGCCCTTGAGCTGTTCGCCCCGGAGGCGGTGGCCGAGACGCTCCGCGGCAAGGCGCCCGACGCCGGAAGCCGCATCCATGCGGCAGCCGCGGGCGAGGAATTTGAAACTTCGGGCTTCGCAGTCAGGACCTTTGGCGGCCAGCACGCCCTCATCCATCCGCAGATCCCCGTGGTGGCCAACGTCGGCTACCTCGTCGACGGCAACGTTTACCATCCGGGGGACTCCTTCGCGATTCCCGACGGCGTCGACGTGAAGACGCTCCTTGTACCCATCCATGCACCGTGGAACAAGGTGGGCGAAGTGGTGGACTTTGTCATCGGTGTCCGCGCACCACGGGCCTTCCCGATCCACGACGCGCTCCTGAACGAGCTGGGCCGCGGCCTGGTGGAGGGGCACGTGACCCGGATCGGCGCCAAGTACGGCACCGAGTACCGCCACCTCTCCAGCGGCGATACAGCGGAGGTTTAGCCTCCGCGGACCCGGAGTGGTGCGGGCTGCCTGGCGGCGGCGGCTGGCGGCGGCTGGCGGCGGCTGGCGGCGGCTGGCTGGCGGCTTAGGCCGGCCAGGCGCCGGTCCGGAAGAACTCGCGCAGCACGGCCTCGTGGGGCTCCGGATCCAGGCCGTGGGCGTCCAGCCACTCGGGGTTGTAGTAGTTCCCGGCGTAGCGGTCCCCGGCGTCGCACATCAGCGTCACAACACTGCCCCTGCGGCCCTCCGCGATCATCCCGGCGATGAGCTGCCACACGCCCCAGAGATTGGTGCCCGTGGACGGGCCCGCGTGCAGACCGGCGTGGTCCCTCAGATGCCGCATGGCCGCTACCGACGCTGCGTCGGGAACCTGGATCATGTGGTCGATCACAGCGGGCACAAAACTCGGCTCCATCCGCGGCCGGCCGATGCCCTCGATGCGGGAGGGCAATCCCGCCGCGGGTGCGCCGGCAGCTGTCCCGCCGTCGGGCCGGCTGTTCCGCCAACCCGGATAGAACGCGGAATTTTCCGGGTCGACGACGGCGAGGCCCGTCTCGTAGCGGTGGTACCGCAGGTACCGGCCAATCGTGGCGCTGGTGCCGCCAGTGCCGGCCCCGACCACCACCCAGCGGGGGACCGGGTACTCCTCCAGCGCCAGCTGGCCGAAGATCGATTCGGCGATGTTGTTGTTCCCGCGCCAGTCCGTGGCCCGTTCGGCGTACGTGAATTGGTCCATGTAGTGCCCGCCCGTGCTGCTGGCCAGATCCGCGGCGGCCTCGTAGACCTCCGAGGCGTGGTCCACCAGGTGGCACGAGCCGCCGAACTGTTCTATCAGGGCGATCTTCTCGCGGCTGGTGGTCCGGGTCATCACGGCGATGAAGGGCAGCCCCAGCAGCTGCGCAAAATAGGCTTCCGAGACGGCGGTGCTGCCGCTGGAAGCCTCGACGATCGTGGTGCCTTCGCGGATCCAGCCGTTGACGAGGCCGAAAAGGAACAGCGACCGCGCCAGCCGGTGCTTGAGGCTGCCGGTGCGGTGGGTGGATTCGTCCTTCAGGTACAGCTGCACGCCCCAGCGCTCCGGGAGCGGTACCGAATACAGGTGGGTGTCGGCAGAGCGGTTGTTTTCGGCATTGATCCGGCGGACGGCTTCATCGGCCCAGGCCCGGTCCTGCTGGTGCGTGGTGTTCACCGCTACAGCCTACCGGGGGCGGCGGGACGCCAAAGATAGAGTGGGGAAATGGACACCCTTCTCAATGCTGCTGCCCTGAAGGACCGGATGGACGGCGCCGTCGAAACCGGCCGGCGCACAGTGCTCCTCGACGTTCGCTGGGCGCTGGGGGACCCCCACGGTCGCGACCACTACCTGCGCGGACACATCCCCGGAGCCGTCTTCGTGGACCTCGCCACCGAACTCGCCGGACCGGCGGAACCGCGACGCGGAAGGCATCCGTTGCCGCCGCTTGAGCAGTTCCAGGAGTCCGCGCGCCGCTGGGGCATCAACGACGGCGATGCGGTCGTAGCGTATGACGACAGCGGCAACATGGCCGCGGCCCGGCTGTGGTGGATGCTGCGCAACGCCGGCTTCAGCTCCGTGTTCCTGCTCGACGGCGGCCTGGCCGCCTGGCGGGCCGCCGGGTTCGAACTTGCGGCGGGACCCGAACAGCCGGCACCCGGAAACGTCACCCTGTCCGACGGCGCCATGCCCGCAATCGATGCCGGACAGGCCGCCACCTGGGGCGGGCGGGGGCTGCTGTTGGACGCCCGGGCAGGGGAGCGGTACCGCGGGGAATTCGAGCCCGTGGATCCCCGCGCCGGCCATATTCCCGGAGCCGTCAGTGCCCCGACCACCGGGAACCTGGACGCGGACGGGCGCTTCCTGGCCCCGGCGGAGCTGCGGGAGCGCTTCGAGCAGCTCGGTTACCGGGACGGCGTCCCGACTGCCGTGTACTGCGGATCCGGAGTGACGGCGGCCCATGAAATCGCCGCCCTCGAGATTGCCGGCTTCTCCGCTGCCCTCTACCCGGGGTCGTTTTCGGAGTGGTGCCACGGTCCTGCGAACGATGTTGTCACCGGGCCGGAACCGTACGGCGAGCAGACGGCTTCACACTAACGCCAGCAGGAGCGCCGGACGGCCGCGCAGCCGGAGCGCCTCCCGTTCCACGGGCAGCCAATGATTCCTAGGCTGCGGCTGCCACTTTGGGCTTTCCGCGCCGCAGCGTTTTGGCTTGGTGCCGGAGCTGGCGGCGGTGGCGGGAGTCTGGCTGGGAGCCCGGCTGTTCTGCGGCTGCTGGGCGAAGCGGTGTCCCCGGCAGCGGTGGCGCGGTGGAGTGGTAGGTGTGGCCGGTGGGGGTGGTGAGCTCCAGAGTGTGGCGGGGACCGGGTGCGGGGCGTGCGGTCCAGCCGGGGGCTTCTTTGGTGTGGTTGCAGGCTTCGCAGAGGCCGGCGCCGTTGGTGCTGGTTGTTTCTCCTCCGTGGTACCAGGGGACGATGTGGTCCAGGTGGCGGATCGGGGCGTCGCAGTACGGGGTGCGGCAGGTGGCGTCCCTGGTTTGGATGAAGCGGCGCAGTCCGGGTGGGAAGATCCGTGCGCGGGAGTCCATGGCCACGAGCTCGCCGGTGCGCGGGTGGGTATAGAGCCGGCGCAGCCAGAGCCGGAACGCGCGGCCATCGCCGCTCCCGGCGGTCCCGCCCGGGTAAGGGGGACCGCCGGTTGACTCGCCGGGTTCCCGGTGACCACTTTGCCCTTGTTCGGGTGAACCGACGCCGAATGTGCTGTCTTGAGCCTTTGTGCCGTTGATGAGGGTGCGGGCCCAGCCGGCGGGGACGGTGCCGTAGCCGGGGAGCCGGGCGGGTTCGGAGTCGGCCTGGAACAGGGTGCGGTCGGTCATGATGACCTGGATTTCGACGCCGCGGATCCCGCCGGGGGTGCCGGTGGTGCGTTCGACGAGGGCATCGGCCATCAGCTGCCCGCGGCCCCTGGGATCCCCGCTACTCCGGAGGGTGTCGGCGTGCCCGGTGAGGGCCTTGTAGACGGCGACGCCGGCGGTCACGGGCAGCAGGGCGGTCAGGTGGCACATGGTGTCGGGGGCCGGGCGGAGGCTGACGTGCCGGGCGGATGCGGCGTGCGCGGCGCGTTCGGTCACGGAGCGGGGATCACGCCGGTACGCGGCGGCCCGGGCCGCGGCCACCAGGGACCGGTCCCCGGCCCCGGCGAACGTCCCAGCGTCGGGCGCGAGTTCCTCGTCAACGGCGGCCCGGTCCGCCGGGGTCAGGCACGCGGTTTCGCGCACGAGCAGGGTGGCGCGCCATTCGTTCAGCTGCCCGGCCTGCAGCGCGGCGAGGGTGTGCGGCATTTCGGTCACGAGGGCCCTGGCCAGGCCCAGGAGCCGGCCGCCCGTGGCCGAGGATTCGCGCCGGGCGAGGGCGAGCTGCGCGCCGATCCCGGCGCCGAGCTTCTCGGCCGGGACCCCGGCGGCGGCCTGGGCGCGGCGCTGGAGCAGGTCGAAGGCCACGGCGAGCCGGGCCTGTTCCGCGGACGCGGCGGACTTCCAGTCCTCCAGTTCCCGGATCCGGTCAATGATCCCGGCACTGTCCGTGGCCGGAACGATCTCCGACATCATGCGGACCAGGTCCTCGACGGCCATCGGAGCACTGACCGGAACGGCGGCGGCACGGCTCCCGGCGCGGCCGAAGCCGCCGTCGCCGTCTCCCGCCGGAACCACTTCGGGCCCCTGTTTGCCGTCCATGAACCCAGTCTCCCAGAGACCTCCGACAATCTAAGCGACAGCTGGAAGGGACCCCGGAAAGCAGGATTGGCCCACCTTTGGTGCCGCGTTCGTGCAGTCGATTTGTCGTCGCCGTCTCCCGCCGGAACCGCTTCAGGCCCCTGATTGCCGTCCATGAGTTAAGTGTCCCTGCGGGCTATGACATTTATGGCCCGCCGGAGCCGTTCCACCGATTCCGAAGCCATTGGCGACCTTTCAGATCCGAATGTCCCTCTGTCTTCCGTCCACGATTCAAGTGTCCCTTTGGGCTATGACATTCGGCGAGGGCAAAGGCGACTGCGTCATGGCTGATGCGGATCCTGAAGGGTGCCTGCGTGAAGCCGCATCTGAAAGTTTGCGAGTGCAAAGTCTTTGAGTTTACTGTCGTCGATCAGCTGGGCAGCGGCGGCAACCTGCAGCGGCAGCGATGCCCGGTGAACCCTTGCCCTGGCGATCATCTCCCTGTCCGCTATGTCAGCGACACTGGCGGAGCCGAACGCTCCGATGAGGGGTGCGAGGTCAAGGGCGGGGTCGCCAATGCAGGCGTTGTCGAGGTCTATGACACCTGAAGGCTGATCTCCTCGCCACATGATGTTGTGCAGGCCAAAGTCACCGTGCACTAGTGAAGTCTCAACTCCGGCTTCCATTTCCAATACTTCCTCGACAGCCCGCCGGGCAGAGGTCTTTACGGCCATATCGAACGGTTGGATGATCCGGTCGACAACGTCTGGCCATTGCTGCCCTCCGCACCATTGCCTGACGGGTCGGAGCTCACCGCCAGGAATCGCAGCTTCCCGGAGCCCGGTCAGGATAAGTTCCAGCGGCCCTCTAATCTGCTCCCAGGAGTGGCCAGATCGATGTTCGCCGGGGATGCAACTGCTGATCTGCGCAGACCATGACGGCCCCGAAAGCGGTTCGGTCATGGCCAGGGGGATACGGAACGGAAGATCCACGCCTTCTAATGCCCTGAGATTCTGATGCTCGCTGTGAGTCCGGGAAGCGTGGCCTGCGCCGCGCGTTACGCGCACGACGGCAGAGTCGCCGAGGACGGCGACATGGTGGAAAGCTCCGTGCTTGAATGCGGCTTCATGCCACTGCAGATGCGGCCAAGCACGTTCGACGCGCGGCCAGAGGGCAGACATATCGGCATCGAGTGTATTCACGATCGCCAGTCTCTCAGGCACGGCCGCCAGTAGCTTGACTCAGCGCGTGGACTGGTTGCGGCACCGCCCATCGACAACCGCATGACCCGCAATGTGTCCCCGCACCCCAAAGTGGAATAGATGCCGGGACCGGGGGTAGCGTCAACGTATGACACCTGGACGTCCCGTACCCCCGCCGCTGGCCAAGCCGCTGCCGGATTCCGCCACCACCGCCGCCACCACGGACAGCTCCGCGCAGACCACCGGCCCCACCCTCGCCGCTGCGTACGGCGCCACCGCACCGGACAGCGGACTTGTTCCCTTGACTGTGTCCCGACGCGCGCCGAAAGCGGACGACGTCGAGATCGCCGTCGAATTCTGCGGACTGTGCCACTCGGACGTGCACGCCACCCGGGGCGAATGGGGCGGCGACACGTACCCGTTGATCCCGGGCCACGAGATTGTCGGCAGGGTCACCCGGCTCGGTTCCGCCGTCGACGACTTCACGGTGGGTGAGCGCGTGGGCGTGGGCTGCATCGTGGACTCCTGCCGCGAGTGCGAGAGCTGCCTGGACGGCCTCGAGCAGTACTGCGAAAAAGCCGCGGTGGGAACCTATGGGGCCAAGGACGCCCGCAACGACGGCGCCATCACCCAGGGCGGCTATGCCACCTCGATCGTGGTGGACCGCCACTATGTCCTGCGGGTGCCGGAGGCCCTGGACCCCGCCGCGGCGGCGCCCCTGCTGTGCGCCGGCATCACCACGTATTCGCCCCTGAACCACTTCGAGGTCGAGGAAGGCGACGTCGTCGGCGTCGTCGGACTGGGCGGCCTCGGCCATATGGCCGTCAAGATCGCCAAGGCCATGGGTGCCGAGGTCAAGGTCTTCACGACGTCGGAGAACAAGTTCGCCGCGGCGCGCGAGTTGGGCGCCGACGACGTCATCCTCTCCACCGACCCGGCCGCGATGGAGGCCGCGAACCGCAGCATCGACGTCATCATCGACACCGTCGCCGCACCTCACGACCTCAACCCCTACTTCCGCACCCTGCGCCTGGACGGCGTGCTGTTCCAGCTGGGCCTGCCCGCCGAAGCGATGCCGCCCGTCAACCCCGGCGCGCTGATCCGGCGCAGGATCGCATATGCGGGTTCGCTGATCGGCGGCATCGCCGAGACCCAGGAGATGCTGGACTTCTGCGCCGAGCACGGCGTGGTGTCCGACGTTGAGGTGGTCGGCGCAGACCAGCTCAACGAAGCCTTCGACCGCATGGTGGCAGGCGACGTGAAGTACCGTTTTGTCCTGGACGTCAGCACGCTGGGGTCCCCGGCAGAAAAGGCGGACGCATGAGCACTCTCTTCACCAAAATCATCAACGGCGAGATCCCCGGCCGCTTCGTCTGGCGCGAGGACGACGTCGTGGCGTTCCTGACCATGGGTCCGCTGGCCGACGGCCACACCCTCGTGGTGCCCACCGAGGAAGTGGACCGCTGGACGGACGCCTCGCCCGAGGTGCTCGGCCGGGTCATGGAAGTTGCCCGCAAGATCGGCGCCGTCCAAGTGGAGGTGTTCGACGCCGCCCGGGCAGGGCTGATCGTGGCCGGCTACGAAATCAACCACATGCACGTCCACGTGTGGCCATCGAACTCGATGGCGGACTTTGATTTCGGTTCGGCGGACCACCACCCGGATCCGGCCAGGCTGGACGCCAACGCGGAGAAGCTCCGCGAAGGCCTCCGCGCGGCCGGCCATGCGGAGCACGTTCCGGCCGCTTAGGTCTCTCCCGGACATTCCCGGCCACCAGAAGCTGGCGCCGGCGCAGCACCCCCAGGGTCTACGCCGGTGCCAGCACCTTGTTCAGCGCCGCCCGGATGCGCTTCTCGGACACCGAATAGGCCGTCCCGAGTTCGACGGCGAAGAGGCTCACCCGCAGTTCCTCGATCATCCAGCGCACGTGGGTTAACTCCGCGCCGGCCCGACGCCCGGGCAGCAGCGCCGACACGGCGTCGTCGTAATCGTCCTCCAGCGCCTGGACAGCGGCCATGTGCTGGGCGTCCCGCTGGACGTTGCCCGGCAGCTTCTCGAGGCGCTTTTCGATCGCCGCGAGGTAGCGGGGCAGCTGGCTGAGCTGGGCGTAGCCCGTGCGTGCCACGAAACCCGGATAGACCAGCTGCTCGAGCTGGCTCTTGACATCGTTGAGCGCGCTGATCAGGGCCAGGCTCGTGGTGCCCTTGAGCTGCTTTTCGATCCTGCGGGTGCTGGCCAGAATGCGTTCGACGACGGCGGTGACCGTGAAGACCGTGTCGATCAGCTCCGCCCGGACACTCTCGTAGAGCGCCTTGAACGATGCCTCGTCCCACGGCAGCCCGGCCGGCGTGAGCTTGTCGATGGCGGCCAGGGCGCAGTCAGCGATCAGCGCCGCCACGGATCCATGCGGGTTCTGGCTGAACGTCAGTTTCTCCGTGTTGTTCAGGTGCTCAAGGACATAGCGGTCCGGCGGCGGCACTTTCAGGGCCAGGAGCCGGATGACCCCGCCGCGCATGGCTTCCTGCTGTTCCGACGGCGTCTGGAACAGCCGCAGCGCCACGGAAGTTCCCTCGTCCACCAGGGCCGGATAGCCGGTGACAGTGTGCCCGCCAACGGTTCCCTGGACCTGGCGTTGGACGGTTCCAAAGGTCCAGTCCTTGAGCCCGGACATTTCGGTGAACCCGCCCGGGGCTGCGGCTGCGGCAGCGGCCAGGGCGGCCGACGGGGATGTGCCGGCCCGCGACGAACGCGCGCCATCCTTGCCGTTCGCCGTGCCCTTCCCGTCCGCGCCGGCTTTACCCCTCGCCGTGCCGTTTCCTCTGGATTGGGGTGCCGTGGTGCCCGGAGTGGCACCGAGGGATTCCGCGATGGCCCGGCGGGTGGCCGGGGCCAGCCGTTCCTGCAGCGCGTTCAGGTCCTTGCCCTCATCGAGCAACTTGCCGCGGGAATCCACCACGCGGAAGCTGACCCGCAAGTGCGACGGCACGGCGTCCCAGTTCCAGGAGCCCGGCGGAATGACCTGTCCGCGGATCCGGCGCAGCACGAGTTCCAGCGACGGTTCGAGCTCGTCCGTGGCGGGATCGAAGTCCGCTTCCAGCGCCGCGACGGCCTGGCGGGCCACGTCCGGGGCCGGAACGAAGTTCTTGCGGATCTGCTTGGGCAGCGACTTGATGAGCGCCGTAACGAGCTCCACACGCTGCCCGGGGATCAGCCAGCGGAACGCGGCGTCGTCGAGCTGGTTCAGGAACAGCACGGGGACCTCGGCGGTGACGCCGTCGGACGGATTCGGCGGCGAACCGGGCGCGACGGGGTGGAACTCGTAGCTCAGCGGCAGCTCGAAGCCCTTGTGAAGCAAGGTCTTGGGGTAGGCCGAATCGTCCAGGGCCGCGGCGTCCTCGCTGATCAGCAGGGACTGGTCGAAGTCGAGCAGCGTGGGATCCTGCTGCCGCGCGTCCTTCCACCACTTGTCGAAGTGCCGCTCCGAGACGACCTCCGCGCCGATCCGGGCGTCGTAGAACTCGAACAGTGTCTCGTCGTCCACCAGGATGTCGCGGCGCCGCATCCGGGCCTCGAGCTCCTCGACTTCGTGGAGCAGTGCGCGGTTGCGGTGGAAAAACTTGTGGTGGGTCTGCCAGTCGCCTTCAACCAGGGCATGGCGAATGAAGAGCTCGCGGCAGAGCTCCGGATCCACCTTGCCGTAGTTGATCCGCCGGCTCGGGATGATGGGCACGCCGTACAGCGTGACCTTTTCGTGGGCCATCACCGCGCCCATCTTCTTGGACCAGTGCGGCTCGCTGTAGCTGCGCTTGACCAGGTCAGGGGCCACCTGTTCGGCCCAGAGCGGATCGAACTTCGCCGCGACGCGGGCCCAAAGCCGGCTCGTCTCCACGAGTTCGGCGGCCATCACGAACGTGGGCGACTTCTTGAACAGGGCCGATCCCGGGAAGATCGCGAAGCGGCTGCCGCGGGCACCGGCGTACTCGCGCTTGCGCTCGTCGAGGATGCCGATGTGGCTCAGCAGCCCCGAGAGCAGGCTGATGTGGATGCCGTCGTGGTTGCCCACGGGATCGGCCAGGCGCTTGTTGTCCAGGCTGATGCCCAGCGGCCGGGCCAGCTGGCGGAGCTGGGCGAACAGGTCCTGCCACTCCCTGACCCGCAGGTAGTTGATGAACTCGGTGCGGCAGAGCCGGCGGAACGCCGTGGAGGACAGTTCCTGCTGTTTCTCCTGCAGGTAGTTCCACAGGTTCAGGTAGCCGGTGAAGTCCGAGTTCTCGTCCCGGAACCGGGCGTGCTTCTCCGCGGCGAGCTGCTGCTTATCCGTCGGGCGCTCGCGCGGGTCCTGGATAGTCAGGGCAGCGGCGAGGATCATGACTTCCCGCACGCAGCCCCGTTTGCCGGACTCCACGATCATCCGGCCGAGCCTCGGGTCCACCGGCAGCTGCGCCAGTTGCTGCCCGACGGCGGTGAGTCCGCCGCCGTTCCTGCCGCCGTTCCGGCCGGCAGCAGCACCGGCAGCTTCCGCGGGACGGCGGCCCGGGCCGCCGTCTGTTGCGTCCTGGGCCCGGGCGGCGCTGAGGGCGCCGAGCTCGCGCAGGAGGCTGACGCCGTCGTTGATGGCGCGCGAATCCGGCGGCTCGACGAACGGGAAGTTCTCCACATCCTTCGGTCCGCGGGCCACGCCCATGGCCGTCATCTGCAGGATGACGGCCGCGAGGTTGGTGCGCAGGATCTCCGGATCCGTGAACAGCGGCCGCGACTCGAAGTCTTCCTCGGAGTACAGCCGGATCGCGATACCGTCGGAAACGCGGCCGCAGCGGCCCGAGCGCTGGTTGGCCGAAGCCTGGGAGACGCGCTCAATCGGCAGGCGCTGGACCTTGGTCCGGTGCGAGTAGCGCGAGATCCGGGCCGTGCCGGTGTCGATCACGTACTTGATGCCGGGGACCGTCAGCGAGGTTTCGGCGACGTTGGTGGCGAGCACGATCCGGCGTTTGCTGCCGGGGTGGAAGACCTTGTGCTGCTCCTGCAGGCTCAGCCGGGCGAAGAGGGGAAGGACCTCGGTGCCGGCCAGGCGCCGGTTGGACTGGATGCGGGCGTTGAGGGCCTCCGCCGCGTCGCGGATTTCGCGCTCGCCGGAGAAAAAGATGAGTACGTCGCCGGGGGCTTCCAGGGCGAGTTCGTCGACGGCGTCGCACACCGCGTCGAGCGGGTCGCGGTCCTCCTCGAGTTCGTCGTCCGAGGCTGAGCCTTCTCCGTCTTCGGCGCCGGCCGCACCGCCTGCGGGCTGGGAGAGCGGCCGGTAGCGGATTTCCACCGGGAAGGTCCGGCCCGAGACTTCGATGATGGGGGAGGGCTCTTCCTCGGTGCCGAAGTGCTTGGCGAAGCGCTCGGGATCGATAGTGGCCGAGGTGATGATGATCTTCAGGTCCGGGCGCTGCGGCAGGATGCGCTTGAGGTAGCCGAGGATGAAGTCGATGTTGAGGCTGCGTTCGTGGGCCTCGTCGATGATGATGGCGTTGTACTTGCGCAGCAGCCTGTCGCGCTGGATCTCCGCCAGCAGGATGCCGTCGGTCATGAGCTTGACCTTGGTGGACCGGCTGACCTCGCCGGTGAAGCGGACCTGGAAACCCACCTCCTGGCCGATCTCGACGCCGAGTTCCTCCGCGATGCGCTCGGCCACGGTGCGGGCCGCGAGCCGGCGGGGCTGGGTGTGGCCGATCAGCCCCGTCTCGCCCAAGCCGAGCTCGAGGCACATTTTGGGGATCTGGGTGGTCTTACCCGAGCCGGTCTCGCCGGCGATGATGGTCACCTGGTTGGCCGCAATGGCGGCCATCAGATCTTCGCGGCGCTCGGAAACCGGTAGCTCGGCGGGGTAGGAAATATGGAATGTCATGGCTGGAGACAGTCTACTGGGGCGGACTGTCCACTGGGGTGGCGACGGCGGATGTCCGGTCTCGCCGCTTAAGTAGAACCTGTGCAGGCCCGGCGCATGTTGAGGGCCCGGCTTGATGAGCCGGGCCCGATGGGCGGGTGGACGAAACGTGCGCGGACTCAGAAGATCCGCAGGGTGTAGTTGACGCTCGGCAGGTCCCGGGCCATCCAGTACTCTTCCGAGCGGACGGGCGGGGTGTGACCGAGGCCGTCCTTCCGCAGGGCGGAAATGGTGGCGGCGAGGCCGGCGATGATCAGGACGATAACGGCGATTCCGAGGAGTTCCATACCTCTATGGTTCTCCGGTCCAGGAACTAAAAAAAGTGGCAGAAATGACCAAAAAGCTATAATTTCTGCCACACTGGAATCATGATCAAATCAGTGGCAATGATCGTGGTTCCCAACTTCTCGATCTTCGAGTTCGCGACCGCGTTCGAGGTCTTTGGCATCGACCGTTCGGACCGCGGAAACGGGGTGCCTGCCTTCGATTTCCGCGTCTGCGCACCCGAACCGGGCGACGTCCCGCTCAAGTCCGGCCTGTCCATGCACGTCGGTCTCGGGCTGGAAGCGGCCGCGGACGCAGACCTGGTGGTGATGGCGCCGTACGGCCGGGACGAGGACGTTCCCGACTCCGTCCTGGAAGCGCTGCGGGCGGCCCATGCCCGGGGCGCCTGGGTGATGTCCATCTGTTCCGGGGCCTTCGCCCTGGCCCGGGCGGGCCTGCTCGATGGCCGGCGATGCACCACGCACTGGCATTACTCCCAGGAGCTGGCCAGTCGATACCCGGCCGTGCTGGTGGATGAAAATGTCCTCTACGTCGAAGACGGCCGGATCATCACGAGTGCCGGCACGGCCGCAGGGATTGATGCCTGCCTGCACCTGGTCCGTGTTGAGTTCGGCGCCAAGGTGGCCGCCGCCATCGCCCGGGACATGGTGGTCCCGCCGCACCGGGACGGCGGCCAGGCCCAGTACATCGACCGGCCCATTCCGCAGTGCGGCTCGGAGCCCATGGAGCAGCTGCTGCAGTGGATGGTCAGGCACCTGGACGAGGAACACGCGGTCAACGAACTGGCGGCCCGGGTCCATATGTCGCCGCGGACGTTTGCGCGGCGCTTCCGCGCGGAAACGGGGGCCACCCCGGCGGCCTGGCTCAATTCCCAGCGTGTGCTCCGCGCCCAGGAGCTGCTGGAGACCACGGAGCTCAATATCGATGAAATCGCGAGGGAATCCGGGTTCGGGCATTCGGTCCTGTTGCGGCACCACTTTACGAAGGCGCTGGACACCAGCCCGCAGTCCTACCGGCGCACGTTCCGGGGGCACCTGGCCACGGCATAGGGGGCGACGGCTAGCCAAAGCCCGGCGGCGCCGACTCCTCGGCCGCGGCCCGGGCGCATTCGACGAGGTCGCGCCACGGGCCCGTCAGCTCACGCTCGGGCAGGACCGCCCGGCGTTGATCGGCCCGGATGCTGTACATGAACCGGTCCGGCTGGCCGGATGTCCCGCTGATCCCGGCGACGTCGTCCCAGGGGCAGGCCTCGATCAGCGGCTGCCACCGGTCCGTGTCCTCGGGCGGCTCGGGCCGGACGGTCCACGTCCTTTTCATTCCGGCCACGCCGCCACTGCGCTGGACAGTAATCTTCATCGGACTCGGACCTTCATAGGACTCGGATCTGCAGGGGCTCGGCTTATCGCCGGGCTCCCGGGAACTTGACCTTCACAGTTTCCCACGCGGAGCGCACGGCGTCATGTTCCTTGGAATCCTCGCCGAAAAGCTCCTTGGCAGAGGCGGCAGTGGCCTTGGCGAAGGCACCGAACGTGGCAGTGGGGGACAGCGTGCCGCCCGTCAGCGTCTCGTACCAGATCTGTGCCGGTGCGTCCCAGGCATTGCCGCCGAGGGCCGTGGCCACCAGGCAGAATGCGCGGTTGGGGATACCGGAGTTGATGTGCACGCCGCCGTTGTCCGCGCTTGTGCGCACGTAGCCGTCCATCGAGTCCGGCTGCGGGTCCTTGCCGAGCACGTCGTCGTCGTATGCCGTTCCGGGAGCCTTCATGGAACGCAAGGCGGCCCCCTGCACCTGGTCGGTGAAGAGGCCTTCGCCGATCAGCCAGCTGGCCTCCGCCGTCGACTGCTTCCGCACATACTGCTCAACGAGGGCCCCGAAGACGTCGGACATCGATTCGTTCAAGGCTCCGGCCTGGTTGCGGTAGACCAGCCCGGCCGAGTACTGGGTCACGCCGTGGGTGAGCTCGTGGCCGATGACGCTCAAGGATTTCGTGAACCGCTCGAAGACCTGCCCGTCACCGTCGCCGAAGACCATTTGCTGGCCGTCCCAGAACGCGTTGTCGTACAGGCGGCCGTAGTGGACCGTGGCATCGAGGTGCAGGCCTTTGCCGTCGATCGAATTGCGTCCGAAGGCCTCGGCGTAGAGGCGGTGGGTGTGCCCCAGCCCGTCATAGGCCTCATCGGCGGCGGGATCGCCGGTGGGCGGTTCGCCTTCTTTGCGGACCACGCTCCCGGGCAACTTCTCGGCGGACTTGGCGTCGTAGACCGTCCGTTCCGGCGGGGACGGCTTGATTTCCCGCAGGCCCGGATGACTGCCGGGCCCGGCCACCGCGCGGGAGGCGTGGAAGCTCGGAACCTGCTGCAGGGCTTCCTTTGCCGCGCGGGCGGCCCTGGAGAGCTCCGGCTCGCGCTGCGCGGCCAACCGGCGGAGCAAGTAGGGCGGAACGATGGAACAGTACACAGTTGAGAAGAACACTTGAGACCCCCTTCATGCTTCGGAGCCGGCAGGGTAGCCCGCCACCGATGAAAACAGCCTACGAGGGGGCACCGACAATCGGCAGGGGAAAAGCCGCTGGATTTCCGCGGTCTTTCGGCGGGATCCAGGGTACAAAAAACCCCGCCGTTTCAATGAAACAGCGGGGATGTGCCGGCGAAGCCGGTATTTTGTGCCCTCGATAGGATTCGAACCTACGACCTTCTGCTCCGGAGGCAGACGCTCTATCCCCTGAGCTACGAGGGCAGTCAGGGTTCCTGCCGTTACCGGCGGGACGTCCTAGAGCTTAGCAGGAAGGTGGCCTCCAACGGAAAATCGGCACTCATTTGTGGAGTCAAGCAGCGTCGGGTGCGTCTTAACCCGGCATGAGATGCGTGACGAATCCGGGAACCGGCCGGCCGCCCCGGAACCGCTCCCTGGCCGGCTCAGCAGCCGCACCGTCACCTCAGCAGCCGCACCGTCACCTCAGTAGCCGGTGAAGGAGTCCACGTGTACCCGGCGGGCGCCCGCACCACGGGCCGCCGCCCGCAGCGAACGCACGCTGGCGGGCGAGCCGGAGACGAAGACTTCCCGGCCGCCGATGTCCGGCACCAGATCCTTGAGGGCCGCCGCGTCAATCCTTCTGGCGCCTGCGTCCTCCATGGTGGCCGGCGGCGCGGAGCCGTCGGCCAGCCGGGCCAGGATGCGCGCCCCGGAGCGCTGCAGCTCCCCGGCGTAGCCCAGTTCGGCGGCACTCTTGGCCAGGTACAGCAGGACAATGTCGCGGTCCCCGGCCGGCGCCCCGGCCAGTTGGGCCATGTAGGGGGTGATCCCGATTCCGGCCGCGATGAGCATCACGGGGGTGGCCAGATCCCGGGGCAGGACGAAATCGCCGCTGACCATGGTGGCGGTCAGTCCGTCTCCCGGTTCGAGGGCCAGCAGCGCGCGCTTGGCTGAGGACACCGGTTCGGCCGTCCCCACCCCGATCGTCAGCAGGGGTGCTCCGGGTGCGCTGGTCAGGCTGAACACGCGCCGGATTCCCTTGCCATCACCCTTGCCGGGGGCCTTCCCATCGCCCTTGGCGGCGCGAGTGCCGCCGGCCGTGGCCGGGGGCAGGTGCAGCTCCAGGGCCTGTCCGGGAGCGAAGCGCACCGGACGCTCCGGGCGGAAGCTGAATTCCGTCGTCGTGGGCGTCAGCGGACGGCTCGCGACGAACCTCAGCCGGACCCCGCCCCGCTGTCCTAAGGCGAAGGCAAGCACGTTGCCCGCGAGCAGCGCCAGCTCGGGGGAGTTGGCCACGAACCCCAGGTTGTACGGGACGGCAAACAGCACCCCGACGACGGCGGCCAGCGCCAGTTGCTGCCAGCGCCGCGGGGGCAGGGTGAGGGGCTCGGTGAGCATGAACCCGACGAAGAACAGCACCGGACGCTGCGCGAACGTCTGCCACAGGGCCTCGGGAAGCTCCATTCCGGCCCGGAGCAGATCCGCGGCCACGATGGACACGGCAACCACGGTGAAGACGGCGGCCATGGCGAACTTCCGGGTCCGGTAGAGCACCAGCAGTACCCCCGGCAGCACAAGCCAGAGCATGGCCGGCGTCGCGGCCCACCACGTGGCAATGTTGAGCCCGGTCAGCCCGGCGAGGAACGCGCCGGCCGCGGCCGGATTGAAGATGTGCCGGCCACGCCAGGCCAGCGCGTACTTCGAGGCCGAGGCCAGGACGCAGGCAAGGGCGACGCCGGCGAGTTCCGCCAGCTGGGGGCCCTGGGTCAGCTCGCTGGGCCAAAAAAGCTCGCTCGGCCAAAAAAGGAAGTACAGCAGCAGGCCGGTGATGAGCGAGGATTCCGTGTGCGGCCGCACATGGAACAGCGCGCCCAGCCCCTGGCTGGAGGCGTACGTCAGGCCAAGGCACAAGGCCAGGTGGGCCAGCATTTCCGGCAGCCCGAACGTCAGCCAGCCCAGCACATTGAGCAGCAGGCTGTAGCCGGCCAGGACGGCCAGGACCCACAGCACCAGCCGGTACATCGTGAGCCGGCCCAAGGCGGTGTCCAGCCTCGAGCCGAGTGCGGCGGTGGTGACGGCAGTCATGAGAACAGGGCCCCTTCGAAGTCGGCTGAATATTCCGCGTGCCCGTCCGCATAAACCGTGAGCCAGGCGAACTCGAACTCCTGCTCCAGCCGCGGACCGTCGACAAAGAACAACGCAGTGGCCAGCGCATCGGCCACCATCGCGGTCCCGGCCATGGCCCAGCTGGCCACGACGGTACGCACCGGCGCTCCCGTGGTGCCGTCCAGGACATGATGGAACCCGTCGCCCCAGGCCCGCCGGTTCGCGGCGGAACCGCACAGGGCGCCGGCCCCCAGCTGGACGGTGCCGATGGCCCGGGTGGGATCGTAGGGATGCTCAAGGGCAACCGCCACAGGATCCGGCCCCGGATTCAGCAGGTCCCCGCTGGCATCGATGAAATGCTCGGCGCAGCCGCCGTCCCGGAGCCGGGCGGAGAGCAGGTCGGCCAGCTGCCCCTTTCCGGCCGCGCCGACGTCGATCACCACCGGAGACGTGGTTGTCAGCGCGGCGCCCTGCCAGTCCAGCACATCCTCCCACCGCGGCGCGGGAAGCGGCGCACCGCCCGGGCTCAGGGTGTAGGCGGCGTCGTAGCCCAGGCGCTCCAGGCTCCCGCCGATGAGCGGGGTCATCGCACCCTCGGTGAGCCGGTACAGGGTGCCGTACAGCTCGCCCAGGGCGGCCGCTTCGGCGGGCAGCTCAATGCGGCCGGGCGTCCGGGCTGCGTCGGCAATGCGCGAATCGGGACGGAACCGGGACCACGCGGCGTCGTACTCCTCCACCGCGGCGAGCAGGCCACGGCGGTGCCCGTCGGAGAGGCGGGACGGGGTGGAAATCTCCCAGCGGGTCCCGATCCCGTCAAAGCTGAAGTGCGCCCAGCCCGGATGCGCCACGATTCCTCTGTTCCCTGCTCCCTGTTCTCTGTTCTCTGTTCCCTATTCCCTCGTTGCGCTATTGGGCCTGTGACTTGATCTTCGCCACGGCCTGGTTGAAGCCGCCACTGGTCAGCGAGGATCCGGCCACTTTGGAAACCTTGATTTCGTCGAGCTTCTTGCCAACAACCTGGGACTGGATGCCGCCGGCGAACTCGCCCTGGAACTTTCGGGTGTTCGGATTCGAGGGGTGCTGCGTGATCTTCACGTCGGACACGGCACCGCCGGCCAGGGTCAGCTCCACGCCCACGGTCTCGGTGCCGTTGGGGGAGGTGTAGTTCCCGTCAGCGCTGTACGTGCCGTCTTTGTAGGAGCCGGTACCGGCAGCGGACTCGGATGCCGGGGGCGCGCCCTGGGCGGCCGGGGCCTGCGCAGAAGGGGCGCAGCCGGCCGCGGTTCCGGCCACGGAGAGGCCGGCAATGCCGACGAGGACGCTTTTGCGGAAGGCGGTATTCATGCGGGACTCGATTCTGTGCGGGGATCGGACAGCGAACGAACAGCGGACAATGCGGCGGCATGACAGGGTTGCAGACGTTGAATTCAGGGTAACGGTTCACCCTGGGCGCGGGGCATTGGCGTCCCTGGGTCTTCCCGGAACCGGCCCCCGCCGTCATGCCGGGCGCCAGATTCCGCCACACTCCGGGCCCACCGGTAGGCTAGAAGTGTGACCCCAGAAGAACTCTCCCTCGCCATATCCGCCTGCCTGAAGGACGCCGTCGCCGCCGGTGACATAGCCCTCTCCGCGGCTGACATCCCGGATGAGGTGCGCGTGGAGCGCCCCAAGAACAGGGACCACGGGGACTGGGCCACCAACGTCGCCCTCCAGCTGGCCAAAACGGCGGGCACCAACCCGCGGGAGTTCGCGTCCGTCCTGAGCGCCCGGCTCAAGACGATCGACGGCGTGTCCGCGGTGGACATCGCCGGCCCCGGCTTCCTGAACATCACCGTGGACGCCGCTGCCGCCGGTGCGCTCGCCAAGGCGATCGTCGAGGCCGGCGCGGACTACGGCACCAACACCGCGCTCGCCGGGCACGTGGTCAACATGGAGTTCGTCTCGGCCAACCCGACCGGCCCGCTGCACATCGGCCACACCCGCTGGGCGGCCCTCGGCGACGCGATCGCCCGCGTCCTCCGGGCCTCCGGTGCCGACGTCACTGCCGAGTACTACATCAACGACGCCGGGTCCCAGATGAACGTGTTCGCGAACTCCGTGTTCGCCAGGCTCCACGGCCAGGACGTGCCCCAGGGCGGCTACCCGGGCCAGTACATCGCGGACCTCGGCCACGAGGTGCTCACCGAGCATCCGGACATCCGCGAACTCACCGAAGTGGCGGCCCTGCCGGTGATCCGGGGCGCCGCCTACAAGGCGCAGATGCATGACATCAAGCAGACGCTGGCCGAGTTTGGCGTCGACTTCGATGTCTACTTCTCCGAGCAGGAGCTCCACGACGCCGGCGCGATCGAAGACGCCGTCGCCCGCCTGCGCGAACAGGGCCACGTGTTCGACGACGGCGGCGCAGTCTGGCTGCGCACCACCGACTTCGGCGATGACAAGGACCGCGTGATGGTCCGCGCCAACGGCGAGCCCACCTACTTCGCTGCCGACGCCGCCTACTATCTGTCCAAGAAGGACCGCGGCTACACCGAGAAGATCTACCTCCTCGGCGCCGACCACCACGGCTACATCAACCGGCTCAAGGCCATCGCGGCAGCCGCCGGGGACGACCCCGAGGTCAATATCGAGGTCCTGATCGGCCAGCTGGTCTCCGTCAACGGCGCCAAGCTGTCCAAGCGCGCCGGCAACATCATCGAGCTCAAGGACCTCATCTCCTGGCTCGGCAAGGACGCCGTCCGGTACTCGCTGGCCCGGTTCCCCGCCGATTCGCCGCTGACCCTGGACCCGGAGCTGCTGAAAAAGCACAGCAACGAAAACCCGGTGTTCTACGTCCAGTACGCCCACGCCCGCTCCCGCGGCGCCGCCCGCAATGCCGTGGCCGCCGGCGTGGAGCGCCGAGTGGACGGCAAGGACAGCTTCAACGCCGCCCTGCTGGACCACGCCACCGAAAACGAGCTGCTCTCGCACCTGGGCAGTTATCCCTCGATCGTGGCCAAGGCCGCCGAGCTGCGCGAGCCGCACCGCGTGGCCCGCCACCTCGAAGTCATCGCCGGCGCCTACCACCGCTGGTACGACGCCTGCCGCGTGGCCCCCCAGGGCGAGGAACCCATCACCGACACCAACCGCACCAGGCTGTGGCTCAACGACGCCACCAGCCAGGTGCTGGCCAACGGACTGGAACTGCTGGGCGTCTCGGCGCCGGAACGGATGTAACCGCCATGACCGCAAATTCAGGACAGCCGGCCGAGGCACGCAACACCGGTAACGCAGGCTCACCGCTCGCACCGGACTGGCTTGAGGTTCCCGCCGACCTCAATGCCCTCCACGAGCCGCTGTGGGCCGGCGGCGTGGCGCGCAACGACGACGGCGAGCTCACCATCGAGGGGCTGACGGTCAGCGAGCTGCAGCGCCAGTACGGCACGCCGCTGTTCGTGCTGAGCGAGACCGACTTCCGGGCCCGGGCCCGGGCGTTCAGCGACGCCTTCAACGACGCCTTCGCGGATATTTGCGGGGGAGTGGACGTCTACTACGCCGGCAAGTCCTTCCTGTGCACCTCCGTGGTCCGGTGGGTCGAGGAAGAGGGGCTGCGCCTGGACACGGCGTCCGGCGGCGAACTCGCCGTGGCGTTCCGCGCCGGCATCCCCGGCGCCGACGTCGCCCTGCACGGGAACAACAAGTCCGACGGCGAAATCCACCGGGCCCTGGACATGCAGCTGGGCCGGATCGTGGTGGACAGCCTTGACGAGCTCGAACGCGTCGCGGCAATCGCCGCCAACCGGGGCGACACCGCCCGGGTGATGCTGCGGCTGACCCCCGGAGTGCACGCCCACACCCACGAGTTCATCGCCACCGCCCACGAGGACCAGAAGTTCGGCCTGTCCATGGCCGGGGACTCCACGGACCAGGCCGGACTGTCCGCCGCAGAGGAAGCCGTGGCCGCGGCCACCGGGCACGCCAGCATCGAACTGCTGGGCCTGCACTGCCACATCGGCTCGCAGATTTTCGAACCCGACGGCTTCGCCCTCGCCGCTGAGAGGCTGCTGGACTTCCTGGCCGCGATGCAGTCGAAGTACTCCATCGTGCTGCCCGAACTTGACCTCGGCGGCGGCTACGGCATTGCCTACACCCCCGTGGACACCCCGCGCCCGGCCGCCGAGATCGCGCAGGCGATGGCCGCCGTCGTCCGTTCCAAATGCGCTGCCCTCGGCATAACCGCCCCCCGGATTTCGATCGAACCGGGCCGCGCGATCGTCGGAAGCACCACCTTCACGCTGTATGAGGTCGGCACGCTCAAGACCGTCCGGGTGGATGCGCCGGGCGCCGGGGCCGCCACTGCTGGTGCCGTGGCCGGCAACGACGGAGCCGGGGACGTTACGCACCCCCGCCGCTATGTGTCGGTGGACGGCGGGATGAGCGACAACCCCCGGCCGGTGCTGTACGACGCGGATTATTCGGCGATTCTCGCCTCGCGGAGCTCCGACGCCGCGCCGCAGCTGTCCCGAGTGGTGGGCAAACATTGCGAGAGCGGCGACATAGTTGTTAGAGATGTATATCTGCCCGAGGACGTGGCAGCCGGTGATCTGCTTGCTGTACCGGGGACCGGCGCCTACTGCTGGGCCCTGTCAAGCAACTACAACTATCTGGCCCGGCCGGGCGTTATCGCTGTCAGCGACGGATCTGCCCGGCTCATTGTCCGCGGGGAAACCGAAGAAGATTTGCTCAACCGCGACATGGGAGTCTGAATGTCTGAATTGCGAACCCTGAAAGTGGCCCTGCTGGGCTGTGGCAACGTTGGGGCCCAGGTTGCGCGGATTCTCATTGACGACGCCGACGCCCTCGCCGCGCGCACGGGCGCCCGCCTGGAACTGCAGGGCATCGCGGTGCGCAACCTCGATGCCGAGCGCGACGTCGAGCTGCCGAAGGAGCTGTTCACCACTGACGCCGAAGTCCTCGTCAAGGACGCCGACGTCGTCATTGAACTCATGGGCGGCATCGAGCCGGCCCGGACCCTGATCCTGACCGCCATGCGGCACGGTGCCTGTGTTGTCAGCGGCAACAAGGCGCTCCTGGCCCAGGACGGCCCCACACTCTACGAGGAAGCGGACAAGGCCGGGGTGCAGCTGTCCTACGAGGCAGCCGTGGCCGGCGCCATCCCCATCCTGCGGCCCATCCGTGACAGCCTGTCCGGCGACCGGATCACCCGGGTGCTCGGGATTGTCAACGGCACCACCAACTTCATCCTCGACCAGATGGACTCCACCGGCGCCCAGTTCGCCGATGCGCTGGCCGAGGCGCAGCGCCTGGGCTACGCGGAGGCCGACCCCACGGCCGACATCGAAGGCTACGACGCCGCCGCCAAGGCCGCGATCCTCGCGTCACTGTCCTTCCACACGCGGTTTGCCCTCGAAGACGTCTCGTGCGAGGGCATCACGTCGGTCACCGCGGCGGACATCGCCGCCGCCAAGGAGGCCGGCTTTGTCATCAAGCTGCTGGCCATTGCGGAAAAACTGGTGGATGAGGACGGCCAGACCGGCGTCTCGGTCCGCGTCCACCCCACGCTGCTGCCCCGCGAGCACCCCCTCGCCGCCGTCCGCGGTGCGTTCAACGCCGTCTTCATCGAAGCCGAGAACGCCGGTGAGCTCATGTTCTACGGCCAGGGCGCCGGCGGCACCCCGACGGCGTCCGCCGTGCTGGGCGACCTCGTCTCCGCGGCCCGCCGCATTGTCCTGGGCGGACCCGGCCGGACCGAAACCACCACCGGGCACGTGCCATCGCTGCCCATCGACGCGGCCGTCACCAGCTACTACATCGGACTCGACGTCGCGGACCAGCCCGGCGTCCTTGCCCGGATCGCGCAGCTCTTCGCGGAGCACGGCGTGTCCATCGAAATCATGCGGCAGACCATACACCGCGACGCCGACTCCAACGTGGAGTCGGCCGAGCTGCGGATCGTGACACACCGTGCACGCGAAGCCGCACTTGCAGCAACCGTCGAGGCCGTCAGGCGCCTCGACGTCATCAATTCCGTCACATCCGTACTCCGGGTAGAAGGAGTCTAAGTGGCTCACCAATGGCGCGGTGTCATCCGCGAATACGCTGACCGTCTTCCTGTCACGGAGGCGACCAAGGTCATCAGCCTGGGCGAGGGCGGCACCCCGCTCGTGCACGCCCGCCACCTCTCCGAGCTGACCGGCAGCACCGTCTACCTCAAGGTCGAAGGCATGAACCCCACCGGTTCCTTCAAGGACCGCGGCATGACCATGGCCATGACGGCCGCGGTGGCCGCCGGCGCCAAGGCCGTGGTCTGCGCCTCCACCGGCAATACCTCTGCCTCCGCCGCGGCCTACGCCACGGCGGCCGGGCTGCAGTGCGCGGTGCTGGTCCCGGAGGGCAAGATCTCCATGGGCAAGCTCAGCCAGGCAGTCGCGCACGGAGCCACGCTGCTGCAGGTGGACGGCAACTTCGACGACTGCCTCGACATCGCCCGCAAGCTCGGCGAGTCCTACCCGGTGTTCCTGGTCAACTCCGTCAACCCGGCCCGGATCGAAGGCCAGAAGACCGGTGCCTTCGAAGTGGTGGATTCGCTGGGCGACGCCCCCGACTTCCACGTGCTCCCGGTCGGCAACGCCGGCAACATCAGCGCGTACTGGAAGGGCTACAAGGAATACGCCGCGGCGTATGAGTCGCCCACCGCCGGTCCGCTGCCCGCCGTGTCCACCAAGACACCCGTCATGTGGGGTTTCCAGGCCGCCGGGGCGGCACCCTTCGTGGCAGGCCACCCGATCACCGAGCCCGACACCATTGCCACCGCCATCCGGATCGGCAACCCGGCCTCCTGGGACACCGCCGTGGCGGCCCGGGATGAATCCGGCGGCGTGATCGAGGCCGTCACGGACGAGGAAATCCTGTCCGCGCACCGGTGGCTCTCCGCCCGGGAAGGCGTCTTCGTGGAGCCCGGCTCCGCTGCCGGCGTCGCCGGGCTGATCAAGAAGCACGCGGCCGGGGAAGTGCCGGCCGGTAAGACGATCGTGATCACGGTGACCGGTCACGGCCTCAAGGACCCGCAGTGGGCCCTGCGCACCGAGGACGGCAGCGACGTGCAGCCGGTCAAGGTCTCCAACGACGTCGTCACCGTCGCCGCAGCACTGGGACTGGAAGAAAAATAACGTTGGAAACAACCCTCACTGTCCCCGCCGAATCAGCTGCCGGCTCCCCGGCCGTTCCGGCGGGCCAGCTGGTCACCGTGCGGGTCCCGGCAACGAGCGCCAACCTGGGCCCCGGGTACGACAGCCTCGGCCTAGCCCTCTCGCTGCACGACACGCTGACCGTGGAAACCCTGGCCAGCGGTGAACTTGAATTCGAGCTCAGTGGCGAGGGTGCCGAGTCCCTGCCCCGGGATGCGACGCACCTCGTGGTCAAGGCCCTCACCGAGGCCCTGCACCGCCTCGGGTTCCGGCACGAAGGCCTGCGGATCACGGCGGACAACGTCAACCCGCACGGACGGGGCCTGGGATCCTCGGCCTCGGCCGTGGTGGCGGCCGTCAGCGCAGCGAATGCCCTGGTCCCGGAGGCCGCCCGGCGTGGCCGCGACTGGATCCTGCAGCTCACCAGCGAAATGGAAGGCCACCCGGACAACGTTGCACCCGCCATTTTCGGCGGACTGGCGCTGTCATGGCAGGACAGTGACCAGTACAGCAGCACGTGCGCGTCCGTGGCCGCCTCGGTGATCCCGGTGGTCGCCGTGCCGGACTACGAGCTCTCCACTGAGGCCGCCCGGGCCCTTTTGCCCGCCTCCGTGGGCCACCATGCCGCGGCCATGAACTCCGGGCGCGCGGCCCTGCTGATCCATGCCCTGACCGCCGCCCCGGAATTCCTGCTGCCCGGCACCGAGGACTACCTGCACCAGAGCTACCGCGCCCAGGCCATGCGGCCCAGCGCGGAACTGATCGGGGCGCTGCGCCGGGCAGGGCACGCCGCCGTCGTATCCGGCGCCGGGCCCACCGTGCTGGTCCTGGCCAACGGCGAAGCGGAAGCCGGTGAGGTTGTGGACTTCATCGGCGCCCACACCGCGGGCAACACGCCGGAAGTGGGCTGGCGTGTGATGAAGCTGGCCGTAGACGTCGAAGGTGCTAAAGTGGAAGTGCACCGGCGGTAAATACGCAGGCGGTAAATTTAGTAACCGTTGTAAGACCGCGATGTTGGCCACGTAGCCTCTCTCATCTTTCACTGCGCAATATTTTCCGGTGCCACCTGCTTTCGGTCTGACGCAGGAATCAGCAGAATTGATCTGCCCCCTGAAACTCAGCCCGCCGTTCCTCATTCTCGGATCGTGCATGGTGAAGCAATATCCGGCCCTGCTGGCCGAAATCCATCCGGCAAGGCCGAAATCCCGGCTGCAGATCTGAACTGCAGCCCAGATCAAATCACCGCGTCCAGCTCCTAGCCTGGACGCCGTCGAGGGGGAAGGATCCTTCGTGACCGAAACCACTGAGCTGTCTCCGGCTGTGGATACATCTTCTGCTGCCGAATCAACGGCAGCACCCGCCAAGAGCAGCGGCCTTGCAGGCCTTAAGCTCGCCCAGCTCCAGGCCCTCGCCAGCCAACTGGGCATTTCCGGCGGTTCCCGCATGCGCAAGGGTGATCTGGTCACAGCCATTTCCGCCCACCGCGCAGGCACTCCGGTAAGCAAGGCTCCGGCCCGCGCTGCCGAAAAGGCGAGCGACAACGGCACTGTTTCCCACGCAGCCGCCCCGGCAGCTGCGCCCGCAACGGCGCCCGCCGCCGATGAGGCCCCGGCCCAGGAAAGCCCGCGTGCACGCCGTGGCCGCAGCCGCCGTGCAGGCAGTGACGGCGTCGTCACGGCGCCCGTCGTCGAGGCACCCGCCGCCGCCCCGGCTGAAGCCCCCGCGGTTTCCACCGACTCCGGCGCCTCCGCCCCTGCCGAATCCGGTTCTGCCGTTTCCGGGACCGAAGGCAGCGACCGCACGAGGCAGCCGCGCACCCGCAACCGCCGCCGCGGCGAAGCCGCTGCCCAGGCCACCGAGACCGGCCAGACCGCCGTCGAGGCCCAGGCCGAACAGCCCGCCGCCGAGCAGCGCACCGAACAGCGTGAACAGCGCACTGAACAGCGTGAACAGCGCACTGAACAGCGTGAACAGCGCGAACAGCGCGAGCCGGGCAGCGAAGACGGCCAGCGCCGCGACACCCGCACCCGTGGCGGCCGCGACGAGTCCGCCGGCACCCGCGACAACACCCGCGACAGCGATGATTCTGACGGCGGAAGCCGCCGGAACCGCCGCAACCGTCGTGACCGCAACGACCGCGGTGACCGCCAGGGCCAGCAGGACAGCCGCGACAACTCCTCGCGCAACGACCGCTTCCGCGACCGCAACGACCGCCGCCGCGGGCGCCAGCAGGGACCCGACGTCGACGACGTCGAGGTCACCGAGGACGATGTCCTGCTGCCGGTCGCCGGTATCCTCGACGTGCTCGAGAACTACGCGTTCATCCGCACCTCCGGTTACCTGCCGGGCCCGAACGACGTCTACGTCTCGCTCGCCCAGGTCAAGAAGTACAACCTGCGCAAGGGCGATGCCTGCGTCGGCGCCATCCGTGCCCCGCGCGAAGGCGAGGACCGCAGCCAGCAGTCCGCCCGCCAGAAGTTCAACGCCCTGGTCCGCGTCACCTCGGTGAACGGCAAGACGCCGGAAGAGCTCAAGGACCGCGTCGAGTTCGCGAAGCTCGTCCCGCTGTACCCCTCCGAGCGCCTGCGCCTCGAGACGGACCCGAAGAAGATCGGCCCGCGCGTCATCGACCTCGTCGCCCCGATCGGCAAGGGCCAGCGCGGTCTGATCGTTTCGCCGCCGAAGGCCGGCAAGACGCTCATCCTGCAGTCCATCGCCAACGCCATCACCACCAACAATCCTGAGGTCCACCTCATGATGGTGCTCGTTGACGAACGTCCCGAAGAAGTCACGGACATGCAGCGCACCGTCAAGGGCGAGGTCATTGCCTCCACCTTCGACCGTCCCGCCGACGACCACACCACCGTGGCCGAGCTTTCCATCGAGCGCGCCAAGCGCCTCGTGGAAATGGGCATGGACGTTGTGGTGCTCCTGGACTCCATGACCCGCCTGGGCCGCGCCTACAACCTGGCAGCACCGGCCTCCGGCCGCATCCTGTCCGGTGGCGTGGACTCCGCCGCGCTGTACCCGCCGAAGCGCTTCTTCGGTGCAGCCCGCAACATCGAGAACGGCGGCTCGCTGACCATCCTGGCCACCGCGCTCGTCGAGACCGGTTCCAAGATGGACGAGGTCATCTTCGAAGAGTTCAAGGGCACCGGCAACATGGAACTGCGTCTGTCCCGCCAGCTCGCGGACAAGCGCATCTTCCCGGCCGTGGACGTCAACGCGTCCGGTACCCGCCGTGAGGAAAACCTGCTTTCCCCCGAGGAAGTCAAGATCATGTGGAAGCTGCGCCGCGTCCTGTCCGGACTCGAAACGCAGCAGAGCCTTGAGCTGCTGACCAACAAGATCCGGGAGACCCAGAGCAACGTCGAGTTCCTCATGCAGGTGCAGAAGACGACGCTTGGTGCGAAGTCCGATAACGACAAGTAGCTGACGTAGGGGCGGGGAGTGGATTCCTCGCGTGGTTCGCCGCGCGGGTTGTCCGCCCCCGCCCCTTCGCGTGGAGCAACGCGGGGTCACCTACGGCCCATCAGGGCCGTTGGAATGGGCGGTAAGTGACCCCGCGTTGCAGTAACTAGACTTGAGAGAGTCGAAAGAGGTTTGAAAATGTTTGAGTCCGTACAGGGCCTGTTGGATGAGCACGACTCGATCCAGGCCCAGCTGGGGGATCCTGCTGTCTACGCTGACCAGCGGCTGGCCCGGAAGCTGGGGCGGCGCTCTGCCCAGCTGAACGGCATTGTGGAGGCCTACCACCGCTGGGAAAGCATCCGCGATGACCTGGCCGCTGCCAAGGAAATGGCGGACGAGGACCCCGAGTTCGCGGCCGAAGTGCCTGAGCTGGAGGCCGCGCTGGAGACGGCGGCGGCCAAGCTGCGCCGGCTGCTGATCCCGCGCGACCCGGACGACTCCCGCAACGTGATCCTCGAGGTCAAGGGCGGCGAGGGCGGCGACGAGGCGGCCCTGTTCGCCGCGGACCTGCTGCGGATGTACAGCCGTTACGCGGAATCCCGCGGCTGGAAGACCGAGATCATCTCCGCCACCGAATCGGACCTCGGCGGCTACAAGGACGTCCAGATGGCCGTCAAGGGCAGCTCGAACGATCCGGCTGAAGGCGTGTACGCCCGGCTCAAGTTCGAAGGCGGCGTGCACCGGGTCCAGCGTGTCCCCGTCACCGAATCCCAGGGGCGCATCCACACCTCGGCCGCCGGCGTGCTGGTGCTGCCTGAAGTGGACGAGCCCGAGGAACTCGAGATCAACCAGAACGATCTCAAGATCGACGTCTACCGCTCCTCGGGTCCCGGCGGGCAGTCGGTCAACACCACCGACTCCGCCGTGCGCATCACCCACCTTCCCACCGGAATCGTCGTCGCCATGCAGAACGAGAAGTCGCAGCTGCAGAACCGTGAGGCCGGCATGCGCGTGCTGCGGGCCCGCATCCTGGCGCACCAGCAGGAGCTGATCGACGCCGAAAACTCGGCGCAGCGCAAGTCGCAGATCCGCACCATGGACCGCTCCGAGCGTATCCGCACCTACAACTACCCGGAAAACCGGATCGCGGACCACCGCACCGGCTACAAGGCCTACAACCTGGACCAGGTCATGAACGGCGACCTCGAACCGGTGATCCAGTCGGCCATCGAACTGGACGAGCAGTCCCGGCTCGACGCCATCGGCGAATAGGCGCGGGCCTCTGGTGATGACTGCAGGTGATGGTCCGAGCCTCGCGGCGGCGGTCAGCGAGGCGACGGCGGTCCTCGCGGCGGCCGGCGTGCCCAGCCCGCGCGTGGACGCCGAGCTCCTGGCCGGGCACCTGCTCGGCGTCGGGCCCGGCCGGCTGCGCGCGCTGATGCTCGGCGACTCGCCGGCGCCGGAGGGCTACGCCGACCTCGTCGCCGAACGGGCGCAGCGGATCCCGCTGCAGCACATCACGGGCGTCGCGCACTTCCGCTACCTCGAACTCGCCGTCGGTCCCGGCGTGTTCATCCCGAGGCCGGAGACCGAATCCGTGGTGCAGCTGGTGCTGGACTGGCTCAAGGGCAGGGACGGCCTGGCGCACCCCAAGGTCGTGGACCTGGGCACCGGATCCGGGGCGATCGCAGGCTCGATCGCCCACGAGGTTCCCGGCGCGGAAGTCCACGCGGTCGAGTACAGCGAATTCGCACATGCCTGGGCCGCGAAAAACTTGGCTCCCCTGGGTGTCCACCTCATCCGCGGCGACCTGCGCGACGCGCTGGGCGATCACAACGGCACGTTCGACGTCGTCGTCTCCAACCCGCCCTACATTCCCGCCGAAGCGATCCCGAACGAACCCGAAGTGGCGCTGCACGACCCGCCCGAGGCGCTGTACGGCGGGGGAGCGGACGGGATGGAACTTCCGACGGCGGCGGCAGCCTCCGCTGCCCGCCTGCTGGTCCCCGGCGGTTACTTCGTGATGGAGCACGCCGAGGTCCAGTCGGAATGGATCGCCGCGATGCTCAACCGCACCGGGGTGTTCGCCGACGTAACAACGCACCGGGACCTCAACGGCAAGGACCGGGCCACCAGCGCCGTCCTGGCACCGTTGGAGCCGGGCCCTGCGAAAAACCGTGTGACAAGTGATGAAAGAATGGGCCAGTGACGACTAGCTACGATTGCACGGCAGCCGAGGAGCGCGCTGCGGGACTTGAGCACGCCCAGCGGGCCATCCGGGAGAACAAGTGCGTGGTCTTTCCCACGGACACGGTCTACGGCATTGCCGCCGACGCCTTTTCACCGCTCGCCGTGACCCTGCTGCTCGCGTCCAAGGGCCGGAGCCGGAAGATGCCGCCGCCCGTGCTGATCCCCAGGCTGAACGCCCTCGATGGCCTGGCCACGGACGTTCCGGCCGAGGCGCGGCGGCTGGCCGAGGCATTCTGGCCCGGCGGCCTGACCCTGATCCTGCATGCCCAGCCGTCTTTGGACTGGGATCTCGGCGAGACCAAGGGCACGGTCGCCCTGCGGATCCCGGCCGACGAGATCGCCCAGGACCTGTTGACGCTCACCGGGCCCCTCGCGGTGTCCTCCGCGAACCGCACCGGGCACGCAGCGGCGCAGACCGCGGCGGACGCCGAGGCCCAGCTGGCGGAATCCGTGGAGGTTTACCTTGAGGGCGGGCCCCGGCCCGCCGGCGGCGCCGAGGCCCTCGCCTCGACCATCGTCGACGCGACGTCGCTGCCTTTGCGCGTCGTCCGGCAGGGAGCCATCAGCCTCGAACGCCTGCGCGGCGTGGTGCCCGGCGTCCTGGACGTCGACGGCAACGCCCATGATGCTGCGGAAGCCGTGGAGCCTGCTGTGGAGCCCGACGCTGCGCCGGGCGACGCTGCGCCGGAGCCCGGTTCCGCATGACGCTGGAGCGCCAGCGCGTCCCTTTCCTCGAGGTTGAAGCGACCCCCGTGACGGTGTCCGAGCTGACCGCGGTCCTCAGCACCTTCATGGCCGAGGGCCGGACCCGGATCGTGGTGGGGCACAACCTGCACAGCGTGACGCTGCTGCACTCCGATCCCGCCTTCCGCTCTTTCTACGAGCGCAGCGACGTGGTCCTGATCGACGGCGCACCGGTGCTCTGGCTCTGGGCGAAGACCGGCGAAGAGGACGACGGCCGGGAACCGGTGATGGACTACCGGCTGGGGTCGACGGACTGGATTCCCGCGCTCGGCAATGTCGCGGGCTTGGAGCGCATTGCGGTCATCGGCGCAGGCGCCGTGGCCAACGCCGGCGCCGTGGCCAGGCTGCAGGAGATCGTCCCCGGGGCGCGGGTCGACGGCATGCCCGGCGAAGGCTGGAACAAGGACGTTGAGGAAGCCGCGGTCGAATGGCTGAACCGGCTGCGCCCGCAGCTTGTGCTGCTGGGCCTCGGGATGCCGCTGCAGGAACAGGTCCTGGCACGCCGGCTTGCCGCGCTTCCGCCGGCCGTCTACTGCGCCGTCGGCGGCGCCATCGAGCAGATTGCCGGGGTGCAGAAACTGGCGCCGCGCTGGATTGGCCGGCTCGGGCTCGAGTGGGCCTGGCGGCTCCTGCTCCACCCGCAGCGGGTGGCCTACCGGGTGTTCGGTGAGCCCTGGGTGCTGCTGGGCCTGCTGCTTCGCCGGCGCCTGCGCCGGCAGCCCTAGGCTGCCGGCGGCCGGCGGCGGTTAGAACTTCTGGTCCTCCAGCGGGCCGAAGCCCTTGCCGCGGAGCCCGGCGGAAAAGGCACGGAACCAGTCAGCGAGCCCGCGGAAGTCGCCGCTGCGCAGGAAGTAGCCGAGGTAGCCGCCCACATCCGCGATGAAGGACTTGACCCGGAAGTGGCGGCGGATCATGTACCCGCGGTTCCGGTAGTAGAAGTAGCGCTTGAACGCGGAATCCGGAACAATCACGTGCCACCGCGCGCCGAAGACGTGCTTGGTCTCAGAGAAGGCGTGCGGGTGCGTGATGGCGGCGGTGGTCACCGTGCCGAAGCGGATCCCGGCCTTCCTGAGCCTGAGCGTGAAATCCACTTCGTCGCCCCGGATGAAAAGGCGCATGTCCGGCAGGCCGACTTTGAAGAAGACATCGGAACGGATCAGGGCGCCGTTGAAGAAGTGCCCGTCGTCGGGCAGGAAGCCGACCTTTTCCACTTCCGCGCGCTCATGCGTGACCTTGCCGCCCAGGCGGAAGAAAAAGGACAGCTGGTCCGGGTGGCCGGGGGCCACCACGAGGGGCACGACGGCGTCCAGGTCACGGTCCTGCGCCTCACGGAGCAACGTGGCAAGGCAGCCGGGATCTGCCGGTTCGGCGTCGTCGTCCATCATCCAGATCCAGTCGGCCCCGCTGGCCACGGCCTTGAGGATGGCCAACGAGAATCCGCCGGCGCCGCCGAGGTTTGCCTCGGAGCGGACATAGTCCACGTTGGCGTGCTGGCCGGCAACCTCCTTCGAGGGCACGGTGCCACTGTCGACGAGGCAAATTGACTGCACTGGAGCGGTCTGGTTGTTGATGGCGTCCAGCAGGACCGCCAGCTCCCTGGGACGGTCAAACGTCACGGCAGCGACTGCAACCGAGGGGGTCATCGCGGGTCCTTTCAGCACGACCGTCAGTGGTTTTCCCGCCGGCAGAGGGCCGTGTGACGCGAAGACAGGTGGCCGTTGGCATTAGTATCTTGACTAGAGTCCACTGTAATACAGCCCTGTCAGGCACTACGCACTGCCTGCCCTGCGCACGGCGACGGAGAAGTTTCATTTTTCGAAAGACAGTTCCACGGCAATTGAATCCACCCCATTTCCGCAGCTCACCGGCGCGTCCGGTGCTGCGGGAGGTGCCGGCGTGTGTTGCCTGCGCTGACGGCACTGACGGTGTTGGGCTGGTGGCCGTCCCGTGATCATGTACCTGCTCATGATGCTGACGGCAGCGATCGTGACCTACGCGGCCACATGGGGTGCCCGGCTCGCGGGCAACAAGCTGGAGCTGTATTCCCCGATCCGCAGCCGCGACATGCATTCCACCCCGATCTCCCGGCTCGGCGGCCTGGGCATCTTCGCGGGCGTCCTGGTCGCCCTGGTCACGGCCAGTAACTCGTTCTTCGTCAAGGACATCTTCCGGAACAACACGGCGCCATGGGGAATCCTGGCCGGGGCCGCCGTGATCGTCGTGGTCGGCGTGGCGGACGACCTGCTGGATCTCCGGTGGTGGGTCAAGCTGATCGGCCAAAGCGCCGCGGCACTGGTCGTAGCCACCTGGGGAGTCCGGATGACGATCATCCCGTTCATCCCCGAGCCGATCGTGATTCAGAACGAGGCCGTGAGCATCGTGCTGACGGCCGGTCTGATCGTGACCACCATGAATGCGTTCAACTTCATCGACGGACTGGACGGCCTCGCCGCGGGCGTGGCGATCATCGGCGGGGCGGCGTTCTTCCTCACGGCCTACTGGGTGCACCGGACGGCCGTCCTGCTGGACCGCTCGGACCTCGCCACCCTGCTGACCGCCGTCGTGGTCGGCAGCTGCGTCGGTTTCCTGCCGCACAACTGGTTTCCCTCCAAAATCTTCATGGGCGATTCCGGGGCCATGCTGATTGGCCTGCTGATGGCCTCGGCCGGCGTCGTCTCCACCGGCCAGATCAGCTCCGGCCTCTACGACCGGGCCAACGGCATCCCCACGATCATCCCCATCCTGTTGCCGTTCGCGGTACTGTTCCTGCCGCTGCTGGACCTGTGCCTGGCGGTGGTGCGGCGGACAGCGCTGGGCCGGTCGCCGTGGTCGGCGGACCGCGGACACCTGCACCACAAACTCCTGGACATCGGATACTCGCACCGCGGCGCCGTCGTGCTGATGTATCTGTGGACCTGCATCCTGGCCTTCGGCGGCCTCGCCTTTGCGATCTTCCCCTGGCACATAGTCCTCGCCGTCGATCTGGCCGCCGCGGCAATCATGGCCGTGGTGACAGCCTGGCCCTACCTGCGCCAGCGGGGTCCGCGACAGATGGCCCGCACCCCCGAATAGCCTGCCCGGCATGCCGGAGGAACCTGCTCCGGCGCGCTTTTCCGAATAATTTCTATCTAATGTAGAATTCAGGGGCGGTACTTCGCCGCCTGCCTTGACCAGCAATACGCCAGCGACGATTGGGATCTCATGACCTCCAACGCCGAACCGGAACCCGCTTCCGGCAACGGACCCGTTGGCGTCTCCGGCCCCACAAAATCCCTGTGGCTCAGGCTGCTGGCAATGAGTTCCGCCGCCTCCGCCGCAGCCCTGCTGCTGACCGGCATCGCCGCCTTCGTCCTCAACGGCGCCGTGGGGTTCTGGTCCGCGCTCTTCGGGGGCGCGCTGGTGATGGCCTTCTTTGCCATCAGCCTCGCGGTGGGCCACTTCGTCGGCCGCAGCAACCCCTCCGGAGCGATCGGACTGTTCGTCGCGACGTACTTCGTCAAAGTGGTCGGCTTCGCCGTGGTCCTCTTCGTCATCGGCGCTCCGGCCTGGCTGCACGGCCGCTGGTTCCTGATCGGCGCCGTCGTCACCGTCGTGTTCTGGCAGGCAGCCGAAATTTACGGGTTCAGCAAGGCCCGGCTCCAGATTTACAACGATCCCGAAACCCGAAAAGGCGGCACCGATGTTTAGCCGCAAAACCGGCCGCAAGCCGGTAACCGGACCAAAAAACCAGCCAGCCAAATCACCCAAAACCACGGCCGGTGCCCCCGGTGTATCGACCGACGGAAGCGACGGCGGATACAACGCCGGAATCGCCGTCTTCAGCTACATTGTTGGCGGAATCATCGTCTGGAGTTTGATAGGGTGGGGTCTGGATAATCTGTGGGGAACCCGCTGGATTGTGCTCGCAGGCGCTCTGCTTGGAGCTGCGGGAGGGTTCTATCTTTCTCATATGCACGGCCTCACCAGTAACAGAACTTCAGCTGATGACGGCACTGCTGCACGTGGCCCGTCCCAGGACGAGGAACAGTAATGCCAAATAATTTCACAGGGGGAGAGGCGGGCACCAATGTCGCCGGTCCCCGCCCAACGCCCAATGATGGACACTGCAGAGAGGAAACGCGTTGATCGCGCTTGCGCTCCCGGCCCAAGATTCAGGAACCTTCACGCCTCCTGGAATTGAAGAACTTCACCTGCCGGCTATCATCCCCTGGGGTGCTGCCGACGGATTTTCCAAGCAGATGCTGCTGGTCATCCTGTCGGTCGTCATTATCGGTACATTCTTTGTGATCGCTGCGCGGAAGCAGCAGCTCGTTCCCGGCAAGCTGCAGTTCGCAGGCGAGGCCGCCTATAGCTTCGTCCGCAACAGCATCGCCAAGGACATTATCGGCGGCCGGGACTTCATGAAGTATGTCCCGCTGCTGTTCACGCTTTTCTTCTTCATCCTCGTGAACAACATCTACGGGGCAATCCCGCTGATCCAGCTTCCGACCTTCTCGCACGTTGGCGGGGCCTACGTGCTCGCAGCGATCGTGTACGTCACCTGGATCGCCGTCGGCGTCCGGAAGAGCGGCCTGAAGTACTTCAAGCTGGCCACGGTCCCGTCCGGTGTGCCGTTCTACATTCTCCCGATCGTCGTCCCGATCGAGATCATCTCCAACTTCCTGGTCCGCCCGGTCACGCACAGCCTCCGTCTGTTCGCCACCATGCTGGCCGGCCACCTGATCATCATGATCTCCGGTGCTGGCATCGAATACCTCGTGATGCAGGAAAACGTCCTCCTCAAGGGCGCGTCCGTACTCGTCCTTGGCGGTGCGATCGCCATGTACATGCTCGAAGCGCTGATCATGGTGCTGCAGGCCTACGTCTTCACGCTGCTGACCGCCATCTACATCGAAGGCGCGCTGCACGCCGACAGCCACTAGGCGAATGCCTTCAGGCGCAAACGCCAGAAGGCACAACCCAGCCGGCACAACATAGTCTTCCCCTCACGGGGATGAAGCAACCCAAACAACCTGCCACATGGGTGGCATCTTGAAAGGAAGAAAAATGGAAGGCTCCATCAACGGCTCCCTCAACCTCATCGGCTACGGCCTCTCCGCCATCGGCGGTGGTATCGGTGTGGGTCTCGTGTTCGCCGCTTACATCAACGGTGTGGCACGTCAGCCGGAAGCCCAGCGCGTCCTGCAGCCGATCGCATTCCTCGGCCTCGCGCTGACTGAAGCCCTCGCCATCCTTGGCCTGGTCTTCGCGTTCGTTCTCAAGTAAACAGAACAACCGAACATCCAGAACCGAGTAGATAAGGACGGGTGAAATATGAATCAAGCGATCATCTCAGCCGCCACCGAAGGCGGTACTAACCCCCTCGTTCCCAATCCTTGGGAAATGCTTGTCGTCTTCGCCGGCTTTGCTCTCCTCATGTTCATCGTGGTCAAGTACGTTGTCCCGATGTTCGAGAAGACCTTCGCAGAGCGGGCCGAAGCCATCGAGGGCGGTATCGCCAAGGCCGAAAAGGCCCAGGCCGAGGCCTCCGCAGCACTCGAAGAGTACAAGGCACAGCTCACGGAAGCCCGCACCGAAGCCAACCGCATCCGCGAGGAAGCACGCGCCGAAGGTGCCCAGATCCTTGCAGAGCTGAAGGAGAAGGCGGCTGCCGAGTCTGCCCGCATCACCGCACAGGCCCACACGCAGATCGAGTCCGAGCGCCAGGCGGCCGTTGTGTCGCTCCGCGCGGAGGTCGGCACGCTGGCCACGACGCTGGCAAGCCGCATCGTCGGCGAGGCACTGAGCGACGATGCACGGTCGGCCCGAGTGGTGGACCGCTTCCTGGCAGATCTGGAGAACCAGAACGCGGGTGTAGCTAAGTAATGGCAGGTGTATCGAGCGAATCGCTGGCCGCTGCGCTGGCGGCACTGGAAGCCAAGCTTCCCACCGCGTCGCTGCAGTTGGCAAAGGAACTCTTCGGAATCCTGGGAACGGTCGACAGCTCGGCCGGCTTGCGCCGCGCCCTGACCGACCCGTCCCGCAGCGGTGACGAAAAGTCGGCGCTGGTCAAGCAGCTCTTCGGCGGGAAAGTATCTGCTGACGCTGTTGAAATCGCAGCCGGACTGGCCAGCTCCCGCTGGGCATCGGCACGGGATATCGGCGATGCACTCGAGACTCTTGCCGCTTCGGTGGTCATCGCTGTTGCCGAGAACAAGTCGGCCGTCTCTGCCTCCGGGCTCACCGGATTGGAAGAGCTGGAGAACGATCTGTTCTCCTTCAACCAGGCCGTTGAGTCCAGCCACGAGGTCCAGCGCGCTCTGTCCGAGCCGCAGGCCAGCCCGGCCGCCAAGGTGTCCCTCGCCGACAGGCTCGTACCCGGTGCGAGTGCGGAAGCGAAAGTCCTGATCGGACAGGCCGTCACGGCTCCGCGCGGGCTTAAGGTCACCAGGCTGGTTCGCCGTTTCGCCGAGCTTGCCGCCAAGCGCCAGCAGCGCTGGATTGCAACGGTCGACGTCACCCGTCCGCTGACGGAGACGCAGATCAGCCGCCTGCAGGCGGGGCTGAACACCCTTTACGGGCGCGAGCTCAAGATCAACATGAACGTTGACCCGGCACTGATCGGTGGCATCCGGATCCAGGTAGGTGACGAAGTGGTTGACGCTTCGGTCGCCGGCCGCCTGGGCCAGCTCCAGCGTCAGCTTGCCGGCTAGCCGGACAAGCACAACCTAACGACAAGAAACCCCGGTCATCGTGAGCAACGATGATCACGAAAACAGGAGAGCAGGGACTGCAGATGGCCGAATTGACCATCAACGCCGACGACGTCCGTAATGCGTTGAACGAGTTCGCGGCGTCCTACGAACCCGGAAACGCAGAGCGCGTAGAGGTCGGCCGTGTAACAACCGCAGGTGACGGCATCGCCCGTGTTGAGGGCCTTCCCTCGGTCATGGCGAACGAGCTGCTTCGCTTCGAAGACGGCACGCTGGGCCTGGCCCAGAACCTCGACGTCCGCGAGATCGGCGTCATCGTCCTCGGTGACTTCACCGGAATCGAAGAAGGCCAGGAAGTCCACCGCACCGGGCAGGTTCTGTCCGTGCCGGTTGGCGACGCCTTCCTCGGCCGCGTGGTTGACCCGCTGGGCCAGCCCATCGATGACCTCGGCGAGATCAAGGCCGAGACCACCCGTGCCCTGGAACTCCAGGCACCCGGCGTGACCCAGCGTAAGTCGGTCCACGAGCCGATGCAGACCGGACTCAAGGCTATCGACGCCATGATCCCGATCGGCCGCGGCCAGCGCCAGCTGATCATCGGTGACCGCCAGACCGGCAAGTCCGCCATTGCCATCGACACGATCATCAACCAGAAGGCCAACTGGGCTTCCGGCGACGTGAAGAAGCAGGTGCGCTGCATCTACGTGGCGATCGGCCAGAAGGCATCCACGATCGCAGCCGTCCGCCAGACCCTCGAGGACAACGGCGCCCTGGAATACACCACGATCGTGGCTTCCCCGGCGTCCGACCCCGCAGGCTTCAAGTACCTGGCACCGTACGCCGGTTCGGCCATCGGCCAGCACTGGATGTACGGCGGCAAGCACGTCCTCATCGTGTTTGATGACCTGTCCAAGCAGGCCGAGGCCTACCGTGCAGTGTCGCTGCTGCTCCGCCGCCCGCCGGGACGCGAAGCCTACCCGGGCGACGTCTTCTACTTGCACTCCCGTCTGCTGGAGCGTTGTGCCAAGCTCTCCGACGAGCTCGGTGCAGGCTCGATGACCGGTCTGCCGCTGATCGAGACCAAGGCGAACGATGTTTCCGCCTACATCCCGACCAACGTGATCTCCATCACCGATGGCCAGATCTTCCTGCAGTCGGACCTCTTCAACGCAAACCAGCGCCCCGCTGTCGACGTCGGTGTGTCCGTCTCCCGTGTTGGTGGCGCCGCCCAGGTCAAGTCCATGAAGAAGGTCTCCGGTACCTTGAAGCTGGAACTGGCCCAGTACCGCGACATGCAGGCCTTCGCCATGTTTGCCTCGGACCTGGACGCCGCATCGCGCCAGCAGCTGACCCGCGGTGCACGCCTGATGGAACTGCTCAAGCAGGGCCAGTACTCGCCGTTCCCGGTCGAGAACCAGGTCGTCTCCATCTGGGCCGGCACCAACGGCCACCTCGACGAGGTTCCGGTTGAAGACATCAACCGCTTCGAGACCGAGTTCCTGGAGCACCTCAAGCACAAGTCCTCCATCCTGACGACGCTGGCCCAGACCAACGTCATGGACGATGACACCGCTGAAGCACTGAAGACCGCAATCGTGGACTTCAAGAAGGGCTTCTTCGGCGAGGGAGACAACCTCCTTGTCGGTGCGGGGCACGAGGAGCACGCCCCCATCGGCGAGGATCAGGTCGACCAGGAAAAAATCGTCAAGCAGAAGCGCTAGTTTCGCTGGCAGGGACTGCCGGGACCCGCACGGGTTCCGGCAGTCCCGGCCATCGGGATCTTAGGAAAGGATAAGTATGGGAGCCCAGATCCGGGTCTACCGCCAGAAGATCAGCTCGACGACGTCGATGCGCAAGATCTTCAAGGCGATGGAACTGATCGCTACCTCGCGCATCGGCAAGGCCCGCGCACGCGTAGCAGCTTCACTGCCTTACGCGAACGCGATCACGCGTGCCGTTTCTGCTGTCGCAAGCCAGAGCGAAATCGACCACCCCCTGGTCACCGAGCCGGCGCAGATCCGCCGGGCCGCCGTCCTGGTCATCACCTCGGACCGTGGCCTCGCGGGCTCTTACTCGGCGAGTGTCCTCAAGCAGGCCGAAGGCCTCAACGAGCTGCTCCACGGGGAAGGCAAGGAAGTCAAGACGTTCCTGGTCGGCCGCAAGGCGCAGGCGTATTTCGACTTCCGGAACCGTGAATACGCTCGCGTATGGACCGGCAACACGGATGCACCGGAGTTTGCGACCGCCCGCGAAGTCAGTGAAGCACTGCTGGCCGAATTCGCTACCGCCTACGAAGAGGGCGGCGTCGACGAAATCCACGTCGTCTACACCCGCTTCAAGTCGATGGTGACCCAGGAGCCGACGGTCGTCCGTCTGCTGCCGCTCGAGGTTGTCGAAGAGAAAGCCGCGTCCGAATCGGACCTGCTGCCCCTCTACGAATTCGAGCCGGAAACGGAGCAGGTCCTCGATGCCCTGCTGCCGCGCTACATCGAATCACGTATCTTCGCCGCCATGTTGCAGGCAGCAGCTTCCGAGCTCGCAGCCCGCCAGCGTGCGATGAAGTCCGCCGGCGACAACGCGACGGATCTCATCAAGAAGTACACGCGTCTGCGCAACACTGCCCGTCAGGCTGAAATTACGCAGGAGCTTTCCGAAATCGTTGCCGGTGCCGACGCGTTGTCCGCGTCCTAGCCAGCACGAGCCCGGTTCCAGCTGTACCTGCACCAAAAGATAAACTTAACCCCACGCCATCTACTGAGTGAAGTGAGAGAGATGACTGCCACTGCTACCGATCACGTAGCCGCAACGTCCGGTGCTACCGGTCGTATTGCACGTGTTATTGGCCCGGTTGTCGACGTCGAATTCCCGGCTGACGCAATCCCCTCGATTTACAACGCACTCACCACCGAGATCACTCTCAACGGTGAGACCCGAACCATCACGTTCGAGGTTGCCCTGCACCTGGGTGACAACCTGATCCGTGCCATCTCCCTCCAGGCCACCGACGGACTTGTCCGCGGTACCAACGTGGTGGACACCGGTGCCCCGATCTCCGTGCCCGTGGGCGACGGCGTCAAGGGCCACATTTTCAACGTGCTGGGCCAGCCCCTCGACGTTGCCGAGTCCGAACTCCAGATCAGCGAACGCTGGCCTATCCACCGCAAGGCTCCGGCCTTCGCGACCCTGGAAGGCTCCACCGAGATGCTGGAAACCGGCATCAAGGTGATCGACCTCCTCACCCCGTACATCAAGGGTGGCAAGATCGGCCTGTTCGGTGGTGCCGGCGTCGGCAAGACCGTGCTGATCCAGGAAATGATCACCCGTGTGGCCCGCAACTTCGGTGGCACCTCGGTGTTCGCCGGCGTCGGCGAGCGTACCCGTGAAGGTAACGACCTCTGGGTCGAAATGGAAGAGGCCGGCGTCCTCAAGGACACCGCCCTTGTGTTCGGCCAGATGGACGAGCCGCCGGGAACGCGTCTGCGCGTTGCACTGTCCGCCCTGACCATGGCGGAGTACTTCCGCGATGTGCAGAACCAGGACGTGCTGCTCTTCATCGACAACATCTTCCGCTTCACCCAGGCAGGCTCCGAGGTTTCCACCCTCCTTGGCCGCATGCCGTCGGCCGTGGGCTACCAGCCCAACCTGGCTGACGAGATGGGTCTCCTCCAGGAGCGCATCACGTCCACCAAGGGCCACTCCATCACCTCGATGCAGGCCATCTACGTCCCCGCAGATGACTACACCGACCCGGCTCCGGCCACGACCTTCGCACACCTCGACGCGACCACGGAACTTTCCCGTGAAATCGCCTCCCGTGGTCTGTACCCGGCCGTTGACCCGCTGACGTCGACCTCCCGCATCCTGGATCCGCAGTACATCGGCCACGACCACTACAACACGGCCGTCCGCGTCAAGCAGATCCTGCAGAAGAACAAGGAACTTCAGGACATCATCGCCATCCTCGGCGTTGACGAACTCTCTGAAGAAGACAAGATCGTCGTGTCGCGTGCACGCCGCATCCAGCAGTTCCTCTCGCAGAACACCTACACCGCCAAGCAGTTCACCGGCGTCGAAGGCTCCACCGTGTCCATCAAGGACACTGTTGAAGGCTTCACCGCTATCTGCGACGGCGACCTTGACCACGTTGCAGAGCAGGCGTTCTTCAACGTCGGCGGCCTGGACGACGTCGAGCGCCAGTGGGCCAAGATCCAGGAACAGACCAAGTAATATGGCTGAGCTTGAGGTTGAGATTGTCGCAGCGGACCACTTCGTGTGGTCCGGAGCGGCCAAGATGGTCAAGGCCCGCACCAGCGATGGTGAAATCGGAATCCTGCCCGGCCACTCGCCCCTGCTGGCGATTCTGGCCGAAGGTGAGCTGGCAATCGAGCCGGTATCCGGTGACCGCATCGCTGTAGTTGTTGACGGAGGATTCTTCTCTGTCGACAACAACAGGGTGGTCATTGTTGCTGACAACGCCCAAATGGGCGAAGCGGCTACTGCGGGGATCCGCTAGCACGACCTTGATGAACGATATTGGTTTGCCGTTCATCGTCCTGGCAACTGCGTTTGCGTTGCTGGTATTTGCACTGTGCCTTTCGGGGGTGCGCCGCTTCAATCTGCGGCGCGCCCTCGGCACGGTGGACGCCTCCATCTGCACGGCTGGAAAAAGCTGGCAGATGGGGGTTTGTCGTTATCAGGACAACGACCTCGAGTGGTTCCGCCTGGTCTCACTCAGCGTCCGGCCCAAGCACACTTTCCGGCGCAGCTCGCTGGAGCTGCTTGGCCGGCGCAAGCCCACCGAATCCGAGCTCCTCAAGGTCCAGCCCGACGCCGTGATCGTGGAGCTCCGCTACGAGGGGCAGCAGGTCCTCCTCGCCATGCGCTTCGATGCCTACACGGGGTTGTCATCCTGGCTTGAGGCCGGACCCGTTATCGGCGTCGGCACCTGGCGCTAGTCCCGGTGGACTACCTCGATGGCCTCAGCCTGGTCGACGGCCCGGTGGTGTGGCTCGCGTGGGCTGCCGCCGCGGCGGGCCTGGCCTGCCTCCTCTGGCACGCCGCCCTCCTGCGCACGGGTTTTCGACGCACGGGTTTTCGGCGCACCGGTTTAGCGCACACCGGCCGCCGGCCGCCCGGCGAGGCCGTGGCCGTCGCGGCTGCCGTGACCCTGATCGCCGCCGCGCTCGTCGCGGCCGTGCACTGGTTCCTGCTCTATGCCGTCATGGTCTTCCCTGCCGAACTGCCGGGGGAGACCCTCGCCTGGTCCGTTGCCGGCGTCGCCGCCCTGCTCCTGTGGCTCATGCGCCTGCTTGGACTCTGGGGCCGCGGTCCGGGCGGCACGAATCCGGGAGGCATCACTCCGGGCGGCACCCATCAAGGCAGCACCCATCGCTGGCGTTCAAGCGCAGCAGCCACGGCGGCCCTCCTGGCCGTCCTCGCGCTGTCCGCCGTCCAGATCAACATCTACTTTGGCCTGAATCACACTGTCGGTGACCTCACCGGAGCCGCCGTAGCCCGGATCCAGCCGCTCGAGGCGGACCTGACGCGCGCCGCCGGTGTCCCCGCCGCCACCGGGCTGGCCCACTGGCAGGCGCCGGCCCACCTTCCCGACGGCGTCATCCGCAGGGCGGTCATCCCCGGCACCGTCTCCGGCTTCCAGAGCCGGGACGCCTACATCTATCTCCCCCCGGCCTACCTGAGTTCGCCCCGGCCCGCGCTGCCGGTGCTGGTCCTCTTTTCCGGCCAGCCGGGCAGCCCTGCCGACTGGCTGACCGGCGGCGCACTCCGGAGCCGGCTGGACCGCTTCGCCGCGGAGCACGCCGGGGTGGCGCCCGTAGCGGTGGTGGTCGATCCCAACGGCTCGCCGTCGGGAAACACGCTGTGCCTCGACAGCCGGATTGCCCGGGCGGACACCTTCCTGGCGCGGGACGTGCCGGACTGGATCAACCGCACGCTCGACGTCGACCCGGATCCCCGGCAGTGGGCCGCGGGCGGATTCTCCTTCGGCGGCACGTGCGCCATGCAGATGCTCACGCGGCATCCCGACGTCTACACCGCCGCCCTGGCCTTCTCCAGCGAGGAGGAGCCGGCCCTCGCGAAGGTGCGTGCCAAGACCATCGAGGCCTCCTTCGGCGCCGACACCGCGGCGTTCGACCGGCTGACCCCGCTGCGCGTCATGGCGGAAAACCGCTTCGAGGGCCACGGCGTGTACTTCGCCGCCGGGGACCGCGACCCGCAGTTCACCGGCTATATGGACGTGCTCTCCGAGGCGGCCCGCCGGGCCGGGTTCAGCGTCGAAACACACCGGATCGCCAACACGGGGCACTCCTGGGACGTGGCAGCCGGCGGCCTTCCCGGCGGCCTGGACTTCCTGGCCCGGCGCTGGGGGATCGCGCCATGAGCCCGGCCAAGACCGGCAGCCCCCGGACCGCGGCGGGCCCTGGGCCGGAGGCCCCGCCGTTGCAGGGCGTCTGGGGCCAGGGCATGCGCCGGACGCTGGCGCACTTCCGTGCCGTACCCTTCACGCTGGCGGTCCTCGCGGTCTTCCTCGGGGCCGGGGCCGTCACCGGCAGCTTCCTGTCGGGCCCGCCCGACGCCCTGCTGCCCATCGCGTCCGTCAACGCTGCGGGGTTGAAGGCGGGGCACTGGTGGTCCTTGTTCACCTCGTTGTTCTTCGCCACCAACCTGCTGGCCTACCTCGCCGCGTCCCTGATGATCCTCCTGCTGCTGGGGCTCGCTGAACGGCATCTGGGGACGCTGCGGACGGCCGTGTTCTTCTTTGTTGGCCAGTTCGCTGCTGTGACGGTGTTCCTGCTGGTCACCCAGCTGGCCCGGTATCTCGGCGACGGCTGGCTGGGGCTCATGGTCAACGCCCGGCTGATCGGCCCCTACGCCGCCATCCTGGCCGTGGCATTGGCCGCCAGCGGGCTGCTGCCCACGCTGTGGCAACGCAGGCTGCGGACCGCCGTCCTGTCCGCGTCCCTGCTGCTGGTGCTCTACGTCGGGCACCCGGAGACGGTGGTGGGGCTCGCCGGCGCCCTTGCCGGCCTGGCCGCGGGCTGGTGGATCCAGGGCGACCGGGGGACCCTGCACCGGCACCGTTCAACGGGACGCGAAACACGCAACCTGCTGGCGCTTACGGTCGCGATCTTCGCGGTGGGGCCGATCCTCACGGCCGCTGTCAGCAGCCCCACCGGGCCCCTGGCCCTGTTGCGCGACGTCGTGCTGAACCCGCTGCCCACGCTGGGCCAGCTGGAGCAAAACTGCGGCGGAACGGTTGACGTCAGCTGCCTGGAGGCCGGCCGGGCCGGACTCGCCGGTCCGCTGGGCCTCGCGCTGGCAGTTGTCCCGGTGGTCCTGCTGTTGATCTGTGCGGACGGCATGCGGCAGGGCCGCCGCCTGGCCCTGCGGATCGCCATCATCGTCCAGCTCGGCGTTACAGCCCTGGCGGCCGTGTACCTGGCCCTGTTCGCCCGCATTCCGCACTACCCCAACCGGCCGCACACGGCTGTGATGGGCTCCGGCTTCGTCCACGTCCTTCCGCTCGTCGCCGTTCCGTTGCTGCTCGCCGTGCTGCTCTGGCTTAACCGCCGGCAGTTCCGCGTGGAGACGGCTCCGCAGGCCAGACGGATCCTGGGCATCGTGGTCGGCGGCACATGGCTGGTGCTCGCCGGGGCCTACGCAGTGGCCTGGCTCGCCGCCGGCGGAATGGACCGCGACGGGGGAGTGCTGGGCCTCGCGGCGGAACTCGCCCGGCAGTACCTGCCGCTGCCCATTCCGGGCGCCTACAGCCGGCTGTTCCAGAACCGTAACGCCGTGGAGTCCTTCCTGTTCGCCTACGCCGGCATCATCTTCTGGGGGGTGGCCCTGGCGGCGGTCTGGCTGGTGCTGCGGCGGCGGCTGCACGGTACCGGACCGAACAGCACCGACGTCGGTTCCGGGGACCGGGACACGGCCCGTGACCTGATCCGCCAGGGCGGGGACTCACTGTCCTGGATGGCGCTCTGGGAACCGAACAAATACTGGTTTACGCCGGACCGGCGCGGCGGCGTGGCCTACCAGCAGCACGGCAACGTGGCCCTGACGCTGGCGGGCCCGTTCGGCCCCGCCGCCCTCCGAGAGGAGACCGCGGCGGGTTTCATGCGCTACTGCGCCGAACACGCCCTGATCCCGTGTTTCTACTCCTGCACCGCCGGGCTCTGGCCGATGCTCCGGGCCCGCGGATTCCGCCGCGTGGCCGTGGCCCAAGAAACCAGGCTCGCCGTGCGCGAACTGGAGTTCAAGGGCAAGGAATGGCAGAACGTCCGCACCGCCCTGAACCGGGCCGCGAAGACCGGTGTCCAGGCCGTGTGGGGGCGCTACAGCGAATTCCCGGCCCAGCTGCGGACCCAGCTCAGCGAGGTTTCCGAAGAATGGGCGGCACAAAAGCACGTGCCGGAGATGGGCTTCACGCTCGGCAGCATCGACGAGCTCGACGACGACGAGGTGCTGTGCTGCCTGGCGGTGGACGCCGACGGACGCGTGCAGGGCGTCACGAGCTGGTTGCCGGTGTATGCGGACGGACAGCTCGTGAGCTGGACCCTGGACTTCATGCGCCGGCGCGGGGACGCGTTCCCGGGTGTCATGGAGTTCCTCATCGCTTCCGCCGTGCTGGAGCTCAAGCGCACGGTTGAGGTGATCTCCCTGTCCGGCTCCCCGCTGGCGAAGGACCGTGACGGAGACCTCGCCGGCGGCAGCGACTCCGGGGACAGCGACGCCGGCAGCGACGCCGGGCCGGAGGGGCTGGCCGGGATCCTGGACGTCGTGGGCCGGGCCCTGGAACCCGTCTATGGTTTCCGTTCGCTGGCAACCTTCAAGTCGCGTTTCAAACCGGACTACCGCACGTTGTACCTCTACTACCAGGATCCGTTGCAATTGCCCGCGATGGGCCGGGCCCTTAGCCGCGCATACCTTCCCGGGTTGTCCGTCCGGCAAAGCGCCCGCCTGCTGCGCACGTTGGTGAGATAGGCGGGGCCGGCGGATTAGTGCCCGGCGTGAGTGCGCAATTCGGCTGAAGAATGCATCCGGCACAATGCGGAGGACCTGAAACGCCGCGCCCAAGAATGCACAAAAAAATGATCCCCGGCACAAATGCCGGGGATCATTCCTTGTGCGGAAATGCCCTAAAGCACTTCGCGACGGGAGACTAGACCAGCGTTACGCCGGTGGCCTGGGGGCCCTTGGCGCCCTGGCCGATCTCGAACTGAACACGCTGGTTCTCGTCGAGGGTCTTGAAGCCACCGGTCTGGATCTCGGAGTAGTGAACGAAGACATCGCCATCGGAGTCATCCGGGGTGATGAAGCCGAAGCCCTTTTCTGCGTTGAACCACTTGACGGTTCCCTGAGCCATTTGTTTCTCCTCATTGTGGATCTTGAATAAATCCGGCGCACTTCGCACCGGACTTGGTCACTCTGCGAGAAGAACCTTTGGCAACGGAACCGGATTCACGGACCGTGGCGGCAGGAGCTTCACGCTCGCAACATGTCTTGCGAGCATGAAAAACACCTACACAAAGACTCGTATAAGAATTTCATGACACTTGCGTCAGGTCAACGGGCGAACGGAAGAATTGCATAAAAATTGTGCAAAGAACGGCTTAACTCGAATCGTCACCGCGGAAAGCCTGCCGCGGGGTGCTTAAAAGAGCCGGGATTCGCTGTCGTCAACGCCGCGCATGGCGTCGTAGTCCAGGGTGACGCAGTCGATTCCGCGGTCCTTGGCGAGGACCTTGGCCTGCGGCTTGATCTGCTGGGCTGCGAAGATTCCCCGGACCGGGGCCAGCAGCGGGTCCCGGTTCAGCAGTTCCAGGTACCGGGTGAGCTGCTCGACGCCGTCGATGTCGCCCCGGCGCTTGAGCTCAATGGCCACGGTGGCGCCGTCCGCGTCCCGGGCCAGGATGTCCACGGGGCCGATCGCGGTGAAATACTCCCGGCGGATCAGCGAGAACCCGGTGCCGAGCAGTTCGATCTGGGCGGCCAGGAGCCGCTGGAGGTCCGCCTCGACGCCGTCCTTGATCAGGCCCGGGTCCTGGCCCAGTTCGTGGGAGGTGTCGTGCAGCTGCTCGTGGATGTTAATGATGAGCCGGTCATCGGTCTTGGCCGACTGGACCGTCCACTGCTCGACGACGCCGACCTCGACGTCGACCTCATCCGGTGTCGAGACCCGCAGCGACGCAGGAGGGCTCATCCAGTTCAGCGGCTTGTAGGACCCGCCGTCGGAATGGACCAGGACCGAACCGTCGGCCTTGACCAGCAACAGCCTGGTGGCCAGCGGCAGGTGGGCTTTGAGGCGGCCGACGTAATCAACGGAGCAGCGGGCTATGACTAAACGCACCCGGTCCACTCTACCGCCTGCGCGGGCGGCGGCGTGGCGGGGGAGGCAAGGAGCGGCCGCCGGACTGGGGCAGAATGGAGGCATGCCCCGTTCCAACCGACCCCGCCGCGCCGGCTCTGCGAAGACAGGCTCCGGCAAGGGCGCAGCGCCCGGAAAGAGCAAAGCCGGCGGAGCCAAGCACGGCCCGGCACCGGAACTTGACCTGGAGCGCGCCCGCTCAGGGTTCGCCCGCCGGGAGAGCGCACCGGACGGCGAATGGATGGTCCGCCCCATCACCGCGGGCCGTGCCGAGAAGACCTACATCTGCCCGGGCTGCTCCACTGCCGTGCTGCCGGGGATCGCGCACCTGGTGGTCTGGTCCGAGGACCACCTCTTTGGCGCCGCCGCGGGTCTCGCCGAACGGCGCCACTGGCACAGCAACTGCTGGACTTCGCGGAGCTACCGGTATCGCTAAGCTGGTCAGCATGAGCTTTGATCCCGCGTCCTACGTCTTCACCCAGCCCGCTGCTCCCACTGCCATCCGCGCTTCCACCGTCCTGCCGGCCCGCCGCGAGAACGTCGAACTCCGCACGTCGGACGGGCACCGGCTGGTGGGCGAGCTCGCCGTCCCGGAAACCGGCGGGATCAAGGCAACACTCATCACGCTGCACCCGCTGCCGACGCACGGCGGCTTCATGGATTCACACCTCTACCGCAAGGCCTCCTACCGGCTGCCGGCCCTCGCGGGCATCGCCGTCCTGCGCTTTAACACGCGCGGCACGTCATCGCCGCGGGGAACCAGCGGGGGAGCCTTCGAGGAAGGCATCGGCGAGCGTCTCGACGTCGAGGCCGCCGTGCAGTTCGCCGTGGACCGGGGCCTGCCGAACCGGTGGCTGGTGGGCTGGTCCTTCGGCACCGAGCTGGCCCTGATGTACGGCGCCACTGAGCCCGTCGCCTCGGAAATCGAGGGGGCCGTGCTGCTCTCGCCCCCGCTGCACCGGGCCACGGACGTGCACCTGAAGGAATGGGCCGAGTCCGGCAAGCCGCTGAAGGTCCTGGTTCCCGAGCACGACGACTACCTGCAGCCGGCGGCTGCGGCCGCGAGGTTCGCGCTGGTGCCGCAGGCACAGGTGCTGGGGGTCGACGGCGCCAAGCACCTGTGGGTGGGGGAGAAGTACGCCGGGCGGGTGCTCAACGAAATCGTGGACGAGGTCATCCCCGGCGGCTCCGCAGGGGGTGCCGGAACGGTGCTGCCGCAGGAATGGGACGGGCCGGTCGCCACGGCACACGCCTGACCCGCCAACACCGCAAAAAGTGAAACCGCGTTGAAAAAGGACAGCCGCACCGTGGATCCACGGTGCGGCTGTCCTTTTTCGGCGCGGAAACCGGTTAGCGGCTGTCCTGGCGCGCGATGAGGATTTCCTTGACCAGCAGCATGATGGCCGCCGCAGTGGGAATGGCGATCAAGGCTCCGAGGACGCCCAGCAGGCTGCCGCCGGCGATCACGGAGATGACGGCGACGGCGCCCGGCACCGCCACGGCTTTCTGCATGATCCGCGGAGAGATGAAGTAGGCCTCGAACTGGAGGTACGCGAAATAGCAGATGGCGAAAACAAGCGCGGTCTGCCAGCCGGCGGTTAGGGCCACGAGCGTCACCAGGCACCCGGCAATCATGCCGCCCACGAGGGGGATGAAGGCCAGCAGGGCAACCACGAATGCCAGCAGCGTGGCGAACGGAACCCCGATGATCGACATCACGATGAACGCGAACGTGGCGTTCAGCAGGGCGACGGCGGCCTGGCCGATCACGTAGTTGCCCACCGAACCGGTGATTTCCTCGGACAGGGCTTCGACCCGGGCCCGGCGCGAGCGCGGCGCGAGCCGGTAGCCCCATTTTTTCATCGCAGGGAGGGCGCCGAGGAAGTACAGGCTCAGGACCAGCACGATCAGTGCGCCGAAGATCCCGTTTGCCACGGTGGAGCCGAAGCCCACCACGCCGCCGAAGATGCCGCCCATGGCGTCCGGGTTGTTGACGAACTTCTCCAGCTCCTGGCTGATGCGGTCCCTGATGCCGAACTGGCTGTCAATGCTCCGGAAGAAGTCCGAGTCAATGAAGTCCTGGACCCACTTGGGAGCCTGCTGCACGATCTGCGTCACCTGCTGCACGATCGTGGGGATCAGGGTGGCAAAGAAAGCGGCGACTCCCAGTGCCAGGGTGGACACGGACAAGAGGATGCCGGCGGCGCGGGGGACGTTCCGGTGTTCGAGCCACCGCACCACCGGGTCCAGGCCGAGGGTGATGAAGAGCGCCGTGATGATCCACAAGAGGAGCTGCGTCGTGTTCGAACCGATCCAGTAGACCAGGAGCGCGAAGCCGACTCCGACCGTGCCCATGAAGCCCATGTACAGGGGGTGCTGGGCCGACATGCGTGGACCGGGACTGCCGAAGCGGGCATCGGCCGCGGACGTCTCCTCGTCCCCGGCAACAGCCTCGTGCTCCGGGGGCATCTCGAAGCGGATTCTCGGCTGGGCTCCCGGCAGGGGCTGGCGCAGGCGCCGGGCCGCGGACAGCAGGACATTTGCCGCGGCAATCCGGGGGCGGGAGGTAGCGGGCCGGGGACTGGAAGCGGGCTGCTCGGGGCCGGGTTCCTGGCCGTCGGATTCCTGCGCTTCTTGTGGTCCGGCGGAGGACGAATCCGTATGTTCAGTCACTGCGTTGAATGCCCTTAATTCCTTGCGGCGCCACACAGGCGGCACTGGTGTGATGATCACCGCAAACACTATCAGCAGGCTTGTCAGCTCAAGGGCGGGACGCCCCCGCGGGCACCGCCCGCGGGGGCGTCCGGGTCCCCGATCTGACTCGCGGGTAACAAAATGGTTACTATTGAAGCTAACTGTCCGCTGATGATAGGTAGTATTTTGCGTTTCAAGACTGCAGTCGCCCTGGTGCTGCTCGGCCTCCTGACACTCCTGGCCGGGATTGGCCAGAAGACGTTTTGGGCTCCTCCGGAGACGATTACGGCCACCGCTCCGGCCGGCACGGCCGCGCCGCTGACCGTCTTCGAGGAGAAGCTGAAGACTCTGCACCCCGGGACCGTGAAGATCCAGGTCAAGGGTGAAGGGGCCTTCCTGCTGGCCGCGGGACGGCCGGACGACGTCGACGCCTGGGTGGGTAAGACGGCCCACAACACCGTCGACGGCGTCTCGGAGGACGGCAAGGCGCTGCAGCTGACGCATACCGACGGCGAAGCTACCGCGCCGTCGCCCGCCGGATCGGATCTTTGGGTCACCACCGAGAACGCCACCGGCGAAATGGACTACGCGTGGAACGCGCCGGCCGACGGCGACTGGTCCCTCCTCCTCGCCGCGGACGGCACCAAGCCCGCCCCGAGCTCCATCACGATGACTTTCCCGAACGACACCTCCACGCCCTGGGCCATTCCGCTCATGGTGCTCGGCGGCCTGCTGATCATCGCCGGCGGGGCGCTGCTGGTCCTCAAGCCGAAGTCAGGCAACCGGTCAGGCAACGGCACCGGCGGCGGCAGCACGTTCGCCCGCCGCGCGCAGGCCAAGGCCGCGGCACGCCGCGGGGATCAGGGCTCGGCAGCAAGCACCCAGGAGACCGCAGCCCCCGAGACTGCGCCGCAGCCGGCCACCCCCGAGAAAACAGGGCCGGAGAAAACCGCGCCGGAGAAAGCAGCGGCCGGCCAGAAGAAGGGTTCCGGCACCGCTCGCCGTTCCGGCATCGTGGTGGCCGTGCTGACCGCCGCTGCCGTCGCCGGAACGTCTGTGGCCGCCCAGGCCAGCCAGACGCCGTCGCCCAGTGCCCCGGCCTCCAGCGCCCCGGCCTCCGACGGCGCGACGCCGGGCAGTTCCGCTGAGGGCCAGACCGGCGATACGCCGGTGCTGCTGGACGCGCAGTTCCGCCGTGTCCTGGAACAGGTTGCCGGTGCCGTCGATGCCGGAGACGCTGCCAAGGACGCCGCAAAGCTGGCGCCGCGGGTGGCCAAGTCCGAACTCCAGGTGCGCACGCAGAACTACAAGATCCGCTCGCAGGTCGGCTCCTACGAGGCGCGGATGCCGGTCCGCTCCACCAAGCTGCTGACCACGGTGGTCACCAACAAGCGCAGCTGGCCGCGCTCGGTCATGGCTGTGACGCAGGGCGAGGGCAACGTCGTCCCGCAGCTGCTGACCCTCACCCAGGCCTCCCCGCGGGAGAACTACAAGCTGGTCAGCAGCACCCCGCTGCAGCCGGGTGCCACCTTCCCGGGGATCGGGCGGGCCGGCACGGAGACGCTGGCGCCCGCGGACAAGACCGGACTCGCGTACAGCGGCGACGAAGCCCTCGCCGGGCTCGGTGACCGCCTGACCAAGGCCGACTCTACGTTCAAGGACAAGCTCGTCGAAGGCCAGTCCTCCCCGTACATCGCGGACACGCTCGCCTACCAGGCCGACGTCGTCAAATCAGGCGTCAACGGCACCTTCGCCTTCACCCACAAGGCGGCCGCGGACAACACTGTCGTGTTCCGTACCGCTGACGGCGGGGCCCTGGTCCTGGGCCGGCTGAACTTCTCGTTTGACGGCACTCCGAAGGCCGACGGGGACAAGCTCACCATCGGCGACGACGCGGCCGCCCTGGCCGGCGGCAAGGAGACCAGCACCGGCATGGTGCTGGACTTCGCAGAGTCCGTGGCTGTCTATGTTCCGCCGGCCGGTTCCAAGGATCCGATGAAGCTCGTGGCTGCCACCCGCGGCCTGGTCGGGGCCAAGTTCAAGTAGCCCCCGCAGGAACCTGCCCCCGCTGAGAATCACGGCCCGGGCACAGCACAGCAGACGACCGGGCCGCCATCGCGGCCCGGTCGTTGCTGCGTGTGGCGTAGTGGATAGAGTGGAGCTATGACTACGCCAGCTTCCCGCCCGGTCCCGCCAGTTGCCGCCAGCCCGCTGAACCTGCGCGGCGCCGTCGATCTCTCCGCCCTGAAACAGCGGCCGGCGCCATCCGCACCCGGCGCTGCAGCCCCCGGCCCCGCCGGTGCTGCCGGTGCCCCGGCAGCACCGGCCGACCATGCAGGCCGGCCGCTGCGCGTGGATGTGACCGAGGGCAACTTCCAGGAGCTCGTGGACCTCTCGGCCCAGGTGCCCGTGGTGATCGCCCTCTGGGCCTCCTACTCGCCAGGTTCCGGCCAGCTGGTGGATGTCCTCGAAGGCATCGTCGAGAGCTACGACGGCCGGCTGGTCCTCGGGGCCGCGGACATCGACGTCTTCCCGGAACTTGCCCAGGCGTTCCAGGTCCAGGCCGTGCCGACCGCCGTCGCCGTCGTCAAGGGCCAGCCCGTTCCGCTCTTCCAGGGCGGCGCGGACGAACAGCAGGTACGCAGCCTGTTCGATGAACTCCTCAAGGTCGCGGCCGCCAACGGCGTGACCGGACAGATCGGTGCCGGCGGGCCGGGCGGTGCGGAACCGGAGGCCCCGCCGTTGCCGCCGCTGCACCAGGCGGCGTTCGACGCGATCGAGGCAGGCGACTACGCGGCCGCGGCCGCCGCCTACCGTCAGGCCCTGAACGAGATGCCCGCCGATGCGGAGGCCAAGGCCGGCCTGGCGCAGGTGGAACTGATGGATCGCCTGCAGGCCATCTCCGGGCCCGAGGCGGATGCCCTGCGCCGGCTCGCCGCCGACGAGCCGGACAACCTCGAGGCCCAGCTCGGCGTTGCGGACCTGGACATCGCCGGCGGCCACATTGAGGACGGACTCGGCCGGATCGTGACGTTCATTGGCCGCAACTTCGGCCCGGAACGGGAGACCGCCCGGGTCCGGCTGCTGGAACTCTTCGACGTCGTCGGCACCGGTGACGGGCGCGTCGCCAAGGCCCGCCAGGGGCTGGCCCGGGTGCTCTTCTAGTGGGATCCGCGCTCTTCACGCCGCTGGACCTGAGGTCGCTGCGGCTGCAGCACCGCGGCTGGGTGTCCCCGATGTGCCAGTACAGCTGCGAGCCCGAGACGGGCGAAGGCGTGCCCAACGACTGGCACCTCATGCACCTTGGCTCCTTTGCCACCGGGGGAGCGGCCCTGATCCTCACCGAGGCCAACTCCGTGAACGCCGCGGGCCGGATCAGCCCCCGCGACGCCGGCCTCTACAACGACGACCAGGCCGCGGCCTGGGAACGCATCACCGCCTTCGTGCACCGCCACGGCACCGCGGAGACCAAGATCGGCACCCAACTGGCGCACGCCGGCCGGAAGGCGTCCTCCTACTGGCCGTTCTCCGGCGCGAAGGGCAGCGTGCCGGCGTCCGAGGGCGGCTGGGACACCGTGGGTCCTGGCACGGGCGCGTTTGACGGCTACGCGCCGCCGTCGGCCATGACGGAAGCGCAGATCGACGGCGTGATCGCCGATTTCGCCGCAGCCGCCGTGCGGGCCGTTGACACCGGGTTCGACACGATCGAAATCCATGGCGCGCACGGCTACCTGCTGCACCAGTTCCAGAGCCCGCTGGTCAACGACCGCACGGACCGCTGGGGCGGCGACGAGGCGGGCCGGAACAGGCTGACGCTTGCTGTGGTGGACGCCGTCCGAGCGGTCATCCCGGACTCCATGCCCCTTTTGCTGCGGATCTCGGCCTCGGACTGGGCGCCGGGCGGGATCGAGGCTGACGCCTCGGTCCGGATGGCCGCTGCCGCCGCCGAGCGCGGAGTGGACCTGGTGGACGTTTCCAGCGGCGGGGCCGTTGCCCACCAGCAGATTCCCGTGGGCCCCGGCTACCAGACCGGGTTCTCCGCCCGGATCCGGCGCGAAACCGGGGTCAGGACCGGCACGGTGGGACTCCTGACGTCCGCCGGGCAGGCCGAGCACGCGGTGGCCACCGGCCAGGCCGACGGCGTGTTCATCGCCCGTGCCGCACTGCGGGATCCGCACTGGTGGCTGCGGGCCGCGTTCGAGCTCGGCCATGACCTGGCGTGGCCGCCGCAGTACGAGCGCGCCCTGCCCCGGCATTCGTTCTAGAACCGGCATCCGTTCCAGAACCGGCCTTGATTCCAAAAGCAGCGGCCGGTTCCCGGGTGTGAAACCTACGCCTTGCGGACGATCCTTTTCGCGCCGCCCTGCGGTTAGTCTGGCGTCATGACATTCCAACCCCCTGGCCAGCAGGGACAGCCAGCCCCGCCCGGCCCGTCTTCGCCGCCGGTTCCTGCCCTGTCCCTGCTTGGCCTCGCCAAGCGCTTTGGCGACAAAATCGCCGTCGACGGCATCAGCCTGGACGTTCCGGCGGGCTCCTTCTACGGGGTGGTCGGGCCCAACGGGGCCGGCAAGACCACCACTTTGTCCATGGCGACCGGCCTGCTGCGCCCCGACTTCGGCACCGCGCTGGTCCACGGCGTCGACGTCTGGCAGCATCCGCTGGAGGCCAAGAAGCTGATGGGGATCCTGCCCGACGGCGTCCGGCTGTTCGACCGCCTCAGCGGCGAGCAGCTGGTCACCTATGCCGGCCTGCTGCGCGGAATGGACCGGGAAATGGTGGCGTCCCGGGTGGCGGAGCTGCTCGCGGCGCTGGACCTGGACAGTGACGCCGGCACGCTGGTGGTGGACTATTCCGCCGGCATGACCAAGAAAATCGCGCTGGCCTCGGCGCTGATCCACGCCCCGCGGCTCCTGGTCCTGGACGAGCCGTTCGAATCGGTGGATCCGATCTCCGCGGCGAACATCCGCGACATCCTGGACCGCTACGTTGCCTCGGGCGGAACGGTCATCGTCTCCAGCCACGTCATGGACCTGGTCCAGCGCATGTGCGACCACGTCGCCGTCGTCGCCGGCGGCCGGGTCCTCGCCGCAGGCACCGTGGAGGAAGTCCGCGCCGGCGCCAGCCTCGAGGACCGCTTCGTGCAGCTCGTGGGCGGCCGGAACCACACGGAGGGGCTGGAATGGTTGCGCACCTTCTGAGGCTCAAGCTGACCCTGCTGCGCAACAGCGTCCGGCGCAGCCCGTGGCAGCTGGTGGGCCTCGGGATCGGCGCCCTGTATGCCCTGGGAATCGTGGGTGTTTGCGTGGCCGGGCTGTTCGTCCTGCGCGGGGTGGAGATTGAACTCGCCCAGACCGTGGTGGTCCTCGGCGGCGCCACGGCCCTGCTGGGCTGGGCCATCATTCCCGTCGCGGTCTCCGCCGCGGACATGACGCTGGACCCTGCCCGCTTCACCACCTTCGCAGTGCCCATGCCGCAGCTGCTGGCCGGGCTGGCGCTCGGCGGCCTGATCGGCATACCGGGTCTCGCAACCTCCCTCGTTGCACTCGCCACGGTGGGCACCTGGTCCCGCAGCCTGCCTGCCGCGGCCGGCGCCCTCGCCGGTGCCGTGCTGGGCGTGCTGAGCTGCATCGTGCTCTCCAAGGTCGTGACCACGGCCACGGCCGGACTGGCAAGCTCCCGGCGCTTCAAGGACATCAGCGCCGTCGCCTTCCTCATCCCGCTCGTGCTCACCGGTCCCATCGTGGCGGGCATTGCGAGGGGAATCGCCGGTTCCGGCGATTTCCTGACCGGCCTGGCCCGGGCACTGTCCTGGACGCCGGCCGGGGCGGCCTTCTCACTCGGCGGCGAGCTCGCTGCCGGCAGCTACGCGGCCGCGGCCGTGAAATTCCTCATCGCCGTTGCCACACTGGCGGGCCTGGCCCTGGCGTGGAAGCTCCTGCTGCAGCGCGCCCTCGTGACCCCGCCCTACGCCGGGACGTCCAAGCGTCGGACCGGCGGCACGGGCCTGTTCGGGCTGTTCCCGGCGACACCGGCCGCCGCCGTCGCCGCGCGATCCCTGTACTACTGGCTGCGCGACCCCCGCTACGCCGGCGCGCTCGTGGTCGTTCCGCTCCTGCCGGTGCTGTTCCTCTTCCAGGGCAGCCAGAGCGGGTTCTACGGCCCGTTCCAGTTTGTCGGGCCGCTGACGGCCTTCCTCCTGTCCTGGTCGATCTCCACGGACGTCTCCTATGACAGCACCGCCTTCGCCCTGCACGTGGCCACGGGGGTGCGCGGCGCCGACGACCGGCTCGGCCGGGCGCTGGCGTGCCTGAGCTTCGCGCTGCCGGTGGTGGTCCTCTTCAGCGTCGGTCCGTTCTTCTTCACCGGCGACTGGGACAAGCTGCCCGCGGTCCTGGGCCTCTCCCTCGGTGTCCTCTTCTCCGGCCTGGGCCTGGCGTCGGTGATCTCGGCGCGCTACACCGTGAGCGTCCCGCTGCCGGGGGACAGCCCGTTCAAGAAGCCTCCGGGCAACGTGGCCCAGACCCTCGCCGTGCAGTTCGGCGGCATGGCCGTCCTCATGGTCCTCGTGGCGCCCGAGGCGGCGCTCGTGGCCGCGCAGTTCATCACCGGCAGCCCCGTGCCGGGCTGGATCACTGTGGTCCTCGGGCCCGTGCTGGGCCTCGCACTCTTCGCCGTCGGCATCCGGAGCGGCGGAGCATGGCTGGACCGGCGGGCACCGGAGCTGCTGGCACAACTGGCCGTCAACCGCTGACGGGTGCATGCTGGGAGTGCGCAGACTCGGACACCAGGTAGGTCAGCAAAGGCAGGACCATGGAAGTTGTCATCCTTCCCGGCAGCAAACAGATCGCGTCGCTTGCCGCCGATGCGGTGGAGGCCCTTCTCCGCCGCAAGCCCGACGCCGTGCTGGGCCTGGCGACCGGTTCCACGCCGCTGCCGGTCTACACCGAACTGGCGGCCCGGCACGAGCGGGCCGGCCTGGATTTCAGCCGGGTCCGCGCCTTCGCCCTGGACGAGTACGTGGGACTGCCGGCCGGCCATCCGGAGTCCTACCGCGAGGTGATCGCGCGCGAATTCACCGCCCGGGTGAACATCAGCCCGGACAACGTCCACGTGCCCGACGGCGCCGCGCCGGACATCCCGGCGGCCTGCCGGGCCTATGAAGACGCCATCCGCGACGCCGGGGGAGTGGACCTTCAGCTCCTCGGCGTCGGAACGGACGGCCACATCGGGTTCAACGAACCAGGCTCGTCGCTGGCGTCCCGGACGCGGATCAAGACCCTGATCGAGCAGACACGCCGGGACAACGCACGGTTTTTCGGCAGCCTGGCCGACGTGCCGCACCACGTCCTGACCCAGGGTCTGGGCACCATCCTGGATGCCCGCCACGTGATCCTGGTTGCCACCGGCGCGCAGAAAGCCCAGGCCGTCCGGGACCTCGCGGAAGGCCCCGTCGCCGCCATCTGTGCGGCCTCCGTGCTGCAGTTGCACCCGCACGCCACCATCCTCCTGGACGAGGCGGCGGCGTCGTCGCTGCGGCTGGCGGATTACTACCGCCACAGCTACGACCACAAACCCGCCTGGCAGGGCCTCTAGGCCCCGCCGCCGGCACCCGGCAGGTCCGGCGGCGCCCTTCCTACGGCTAAGATGGGTGTCATGACTAGCATGACCGATCCTCTCGAAAACGATCCGATGCGCGAGCTCTCCGGAGCCGGGACGTCAACGGCCACGATCGAGCGCGAGGAACTGCGCCAGGAAGTTGAGCCCGGTGACCGGGAACGCTTCTCGCACTACGTGCGCAAGGAAAAGATCATGGAATCGGCGCTGACCGGTGAACCGGTGATCGCGCTCTGCGGCAAGGTCTGGACTCCGGGCCGGGACCCGCAGAAGTTCCCCGTCTGCCCCGAATGCAAGGAAGTCTACGAGGGCCTGCGCCCCGGAAACGACGGCGGCAAGGGCTCCGGCGACAAGTAAGGGCAATAGGCGGAACAACAGGTTCCGTTAGCCGTCCACGGACGGCGTTTCCCCATGGCGGCGCGCCGTCGCGCCCCTGATTTTCTGCTTTCCTGATTGCCGGTCCATGCTGTCCGGGTTCCGCCTGGTGCGGGGTTCCGCCGGGTCCATCCGAAAAAGATTGGTGTTTTTGTGCTTAATTGGGTTTCTCCGTCGGCTGCAGCCATGCGCGGATGGAGGGCGCCTTAATGACGGAGACACTTTTCGGCGGACCCACGCTGCCCCCCGCCTATCCCGAGCGGGCAGCCTGGGGCACCGCCCCCAAGCTGCGCGCCTGGCAGCAGGAGGCGCTGGACAGCTACTTCAGCACCCATCCCAAGGATTTCCTTGCGGTCGCAACCCCCGGCGCGGGTAAGACCACCTTCGCCCTGCGCGTGGCGTCCATGCTCATCGAGTCCGGAGTGGTCAACCGCGTAACCATCGTGGCGCCCACCGACCACCTGAAGCGCCAGTGGGCCGACGCCGCAGCCCGGGTGGGCATCGCGATCGACCCGAACTTCAAGAATGCCGACGGCCAGCACGGCCGCGGGTTCATCGGCGTTGCCGTGACCTACGCCCAGGTGGCCAGCAAGCCCATGCTGCACCGGGCCAAGACCGAAGCCGCCCGCACGCTGGTGATCCTGGACGAAATCCATCACGGCGGCGAGGCCCTGTCCTGGGGCGACGGCCTGCGCGAGGCGTTCGACCCGGCGGCCCGGCGGCTCTCCCTGACGGGCACCCCCTTCCGTTCGGACACCTCGCCCATCCCGTTCGTGGAGTACGCCGAGGACCGCGACGGGATCCGGCGCTCCAAGGCCGACTACACCTACGGCTACGGCAAGGCGCTGCGCGACCACGTGGTCCGCCCGGTGATGTTCATGGCGTACTCCGGCCAAATGCGCTGGCGCACGAGCGCGGGGGACGAGATGGCCGCCTCGCTGGGGGAGTCGGCCGTCACGAAGGACATCACCTCCCAGGCCTGGCGCACCGCGCTGAACCCGGCCGGCGAATGGATTCCCGCGGTCCTGGCCGGCGCGGACAAACGTCTCAGCGAGGTCCGGCGCAGCGTTCCGGATGCCGGCGGCCTGGTCATTGCCACCGACCACGAGGACGCCCGCGCGTACGCCGGCCAGCTGAAGAAGATCACCGGCGAATCTCCCACCGTCATCCTCTCCGACGACGCGAAGGCCTCCAGCAAGATCGAGGAATTCACCGCCAGCGAGAAGCGCTGGATGGTGGCCGTCCGGATGGTTTCCGAAGGCGTGGACGTTCCCCGGCTGTCTGTCGGCGTCTACGCCACCTCGACCTCCACTCCGCTGTTCTTCGCCCAGGCCGTGGGGCGCTTCGTGCGTGCCCGCAAGCGCGGCGAGACGGCGTCGGTCTTCCTGCCCTCGGTGCCGCAGCTGATGGCGCTGGCCAACTCGATGGAGGCCGAGCGCGACCACGCGCTGGACCGCCCGGAGAAGGAAGACAGCGACGGCCTCTTCAATCCAGAGGATTCGCTCATGGACGAGGCGAACCGTGAGGAGAAGGCCTCCGACTCCCTGATGAAGGGCAAGTTCGAGGCCCTCGACTCCCAGGCGTCCTTTGACCGGGTGCTCTTCGACGGCGGCGAGTTCGGCACCGGCGGCGAGGTGGGCTCGGAGGACGAGCTCGACTTCCTCGGGATCCCCGGCCTGCTGGACGCCGAACAGGTCGGCACGCTGCTGCGCCAGCGCCAGCACGAGCAGCTGAACCGGAAGAACAGGCGCTCCCCGCAGGCTGATGCCTCGAGTGCCGCCGCGGCGGCCGCCCCGGCCGTCCCGGACCACCGGATGCTCATGGACCTGCGCACCGAGCTGGCCAAGAACGTCGCGGCCTGGTCGGCCCGCACCGGGACCCCGCACGGCGTCATCCACACCAAGCTCCGGACCGTCTGCGGCGGCCCGGCCGTCGCACAGGCCAACGAGGAACAGCTGCAGACACGTCTGCGCAAGCTCCAGGACTGGTTCATCGGCCGGAAGTAGCCCCGCGCAGGGTTATGGGCAGGAGTCCATGAGCAGAGGCCACTTGTCGCAGGGCAACAAGCAGAGGGACCAGTTCACTGTGAACTGGTCCCTCTGCTGTTTACTCTGCTGTGAATTTTGCTTCGGCTACTGTCCGGCGCCGCAGACCTGGCCGTAGGTCTGCCCTGCCGCGGTGTAGTCGGCCTTCATGTCCTCGAGCTTGGCGGTGTCCGGGGATGGCTTGGCCGACTCGTCGAAGTATTCGATGATGGTCTGCAGCGGAGCCTGCAGGTCCTCGGAGGCCGCCGCCTTGATGGGCCGCAGCTGGTTGGCGACCCTGGTCATGCCGGCTTTGTCCGACGTGGCCGACTGGGCGGAGACCACGGTCTTGACCCGGGCGCAGGTTTCCTCGTTGGTCAGCTGCGGCGTGGCCGAGCAGCCGGCCGCGCCGAGCAACGCTCCGGCGGCAATCAGGACGGTCAGGGTCTTCTTCATGGTGTACTCCGGGGTTCTACGGGACTGTCAATATGGCAAGACTGGCGATAGGGCAAGGATTTCGAGTCTACTGGCTCAGAGGACATCGACGCCGCCGAGCTCCATCTCGGCCACGGCGTCGTCCAGGTCTTCGGCAATGCCGACCGTCAATCCGCGCAGCACCGTGACGGAGTAGCCGGCCTGGACGGCATCCAGGGCGGTCGCCTTGACGCAGTAGTCCGTGGCGATGCCCACCACCACGATGTCCTCGACGTCGTGGCTCTGCAGCCAGTCGTCCAGTCCGATCGCATCGTCGCTGACTGCGAAATCACCGGCGAAGGAACCCACGGCGTCTTCGGCGCCGGCGCCGGTAACGGGCATGGCGCCGGGCTGGCGGTCACCGGTGGGGACGTCGTCCTCGGGGGCCAGGAGCCCTTCGAAGCCGGAGTAGGCCGCGGCGAACTGTCCCTTGCGGAAGTACGCCTGGATGTGTTCGGGATCGAGATCGGGATGCAGTTCGGCCCCGCGGGTGCCCGCCACGCAATGCCGCGGCCAGCTGTCCACGAGATCGGGTTCCTCCGAGAAGTGTGCACCCGGATCGATGTGCCAGTCCTGGGTGGCCACGACGTGGTCGAACTGGCCGTGGTGGGCGTCGACGTACTCGCTGATTTCCCCGGCCAGGCTTGCCCCGCCGGGGACGGCCAGGGCACCTCCCTCACAGAAATCGTTCTGGACGTCAACAATGATCAGGGCGCGGGACATTCAGTCCTCCTCGTAGATGGTGGGGATGGCCGCCTCGCCGCGCTGGAGCCGGTTGACCACTGCGGGAAGCTCCCGCATGGTCTCCGCGTGGCGGCGGCGGGCGCGCTGGACCCCCTCGGGCCCGGTCCACCCGGGCAGAAGCTCGCCGTTCTTGACGAACTGCTGCAGCAGCGGACGGTCGTTGCCGTCGTCCTCCGGGTGATGGCCGACGCCGACGATTTCCGCCGTGGCGGTCCCGCGCTCGTTGAGCTTGCGCAGCGCGTACTTCCGGCCGCCCTTGCTGGCTTTGTTCTTGGCGGCCTTGGCGACGGAGATGAAATCGCCGGCGTCGTCGGTGCGGCTGACGAGCTTGTAGACCATGCTCGCCGTCGGGGCGCCGGAACCGGTCACGAGCGAGGTGCCCACGCCGTAGGAGTCCACCGGCGCGGAGGCCAGCGCCGCGATGGCGAATTCGTCGAGGTCGGAGGTCACCACGATCTTGGTGTGGTCGTTGCCGAGCTCGTCAAGGAGCTGGCGCACCCACTGGGCCTGGGCCACGAGGTCGCCCGAGTCCAGCCGGACCGCGCCCAGCTTGTCCCCGGCGAGGTCGACGGCGGTGCGGACGGCAGTTTCGACGTCGTAGGTGTCCACCAGCAGGGACGTGTCCGGCCCAAAGGCGGCAATCTGCGCCTCGAAGGCTTCCCGCTCGGTGTCATGGAGGAGGGTGAAGGAATGGGCGGCCGTGCCCACGGTCTTCAGCCCGTAGCGCAATCCGGCCTCCAGGTTCGAGGTGCTGTCGAACCCGGCGATGACCGCGGCCCGGGCGGCGGCGGCCGCCGATTCCTCGTGTGTCCGGCGCGATCCCATCTCGATGCACGGGCGGGTTCCTGCCGCGGAGATCATCCGGGAGGCGGCCGAGGCGATGGCGCAGTCGTGGTTGAGCACGGAGAGCAGGTAGGTCTCCAGAATGCAGGCCTCGGCGAACGTGGCCTCCACGATCAGCACGGGGGAGTTCGGGAAGTACGCCTCACCCTCCGGATAGCCCCAGATGTCGCCGGAAAAGCTGTAGCCGGCCAGGTACTCCAGTGTCTGGTCGTTGACCACTTTGGTCCGGCGCAGGAAGTCCAGTTCCTGCTCGCCGAAGCGGAAGTTCGCGATCCCCTCCAGCAGGCGGCCGGTGCCCGCCACGATCCCGTAGCGGCGCCCGTCCGGGAGCCGCCGCGCGAAGGCCTCGAAGACCGATTTGCGGTGGGCTGCGCCGGACTGCAGGGCACCCTGCAGCATGGTCAGCTCGTAATGGTCGGTGTACAGGGACGTGCGGGGACGGTCCCAGCCGGCGGAGGTACTCACAAATTCACTCTAGTGTGCATCCCCATAGAATGGACAGATGACCCTCAGCGTTGCGCTCGGCCCCGACACACGGGAGAGCACCCAGACCGGAACAGTGACGTCCGGCGACGTCCTGACCGCCCCGGACGTCCCCTGGAACCTCGTGATCTGGAACGATCCCGTGAATCTGATGAGCTACGTGAGCTATGTGTTCCGCAGCTATTTCGGCTACTCGGAGGCCAAGGCCAACAAGCTCATGATGGAGGTCCACAAGAAGGGCCGCTCGATCGTGGCGCACGGCAGCAAGGAACAGGTGGAGCAGCACGCCGTCGCCATGCATGGCTACGGCCTCTGGGCGACGGTGGAAAAAGCCACGGGCGGCAACGCGGGCGGTTCCGGCAAAGGCAAGGGAAAACGTGGCTAAGGCATTCAAGTACGGGCTCAAGGGCATCAAAGGCTATCTGGAGCCGGCCGAGCGGGAACTGCTGCGCAGCCTTTTCGACGACGTCATCTCCATGCTGGAGCCGGAGCAGCGCGCCAACGAGGACCCGCTGGCGGCCCTGGTGGGCCTGGACACTGAAGCCCGCGAGCCGTCGGACCGCGCCATGCGGCGGCTGTTGCCGAACGTGATGAAGAACGACGACGACGCCTCCCTGGAGTTCCGCCGGTACACCGAGCGCTCGCTGCGCGAAAGCAAGATCGGCGCGCTGAAGGCGGCCGCCCTGAGCCTGGACCGGGAGAACCTCGTCCTGACCCCGGACGACGCCCGGCACTGGGCCACCGCGCTCAACGATGTCCGGCTGGTGCTGGCCGAACGCCTGGACATCCGTGACGACGCCGACGCCGACAACGTCCACCTCATGCAGGACTGGGCCCAGGCCGAGGACGTGGAAAGCTACCTGGCCCTGGTGTACAACTTCACCACGTGGCTGCAGGAGTCGCTGGTCCAGGCCATGGTGCACTCGCTCGATGCGAAGGGCCGCTAAGCGACAGCGGTGGCGTCAGAAACAGGCACGGACTGTATCTGTGGAAGCGCCTCGTATGCCGGCTTTGCGAACCAATACCCCTGAAACAAGCGGATGCCGGCTTCCTGCAGAATCCGGAACTCTGCCTCCGTCTCGATGCCCTCTGCGAGCACCGTGATGTCGAGCTCCTTGGCGATGCCTATGATGCCAGCAACGACAGCCTGGCGGGCCGGGCTGGTGTCTATTCCTCGGATGAGCTTCATGTCGATCTTGATCAGGTCTGGCTGGAAATCGGCCAGGAGCCCCAGCCCTGCATGGCCGGCACCAAAGTCGTCGATGGCGGTTGTGAAACCATGCTTGCGGTATTCGGTGATGATGTTCGTGAGGTGGGCAGCGTCGGAAACCTCCTCATTCTCCGTGAACTCGAACATGATCGAAGACGTCGGAAAGCTGCAACGCTTGGCTGCAAGCAGCGTCGCACGAAGGCACGCAGCCGGTTCGTAGACGGCGTTCGGCATGAAGTTGATGGAAAGAATCAAATCCTCATCGGCAGGAAACAGCCGCGACGCCAGCTCGATAGCCTTGACGCGGCAGTCCTGGTCGAAACGGTACTTTTGCTCAGGTGCGACTCTAGACAAGACCTGAAAGGCCCCCTCGCCCGACAAGCCTCTGACCAGTGCCTCGTAGCCCCATACGCGACCAGCAACGGCGTCATAGATCGGTTGGAAGGCCATGCTGAAATCGAAGTCGAGCTTTGACGATGTCGTGCAGCCGTCGCATGTCACATGCGCTCCTTTCGCTGTTTCTTCCATCGTGGGGGCACGACGGTCGCCGGCGACATCTCGACGGCGCCCATAGCATACAGGGAGGGGACAGCGGCGGGCTCCAAGGATGAGCAGGATTCTTCCTCGCGTTGCCTATCCGTGGGAAACCTGTGTGACCCATCAGACACGAGTTGCAGGACACAATGTGATGGCCGCGCGTGTAGTGAAGCCCTATCCTCGAATAATCATGACTTCAGCATCAAATACGGATCCGGCAGCGCCAGCTGCGGCGGAGACCGCAGCGGGCGGCGCCGGAAATGCGGAGCTGGCGTCGCGCCCCATCGGCGTCTTCGACTCCGGCGTCGGCGGCCTCACGGTGGCCAGGTCGATCATCGACCAGCTGCCCAACGAATCCATCCTGTATGTCGGTGACACTGCACACGGCCCCTACGGGCCCCTTCCCATCGCCGAAGTCCGGGCCAATGCCCTCGGCGTCATGGACGAGCTCGTGGATTCCGGCGTGAAGCTGCTGACCATTGCCTGCAACTCCGCGTCCGCCGCCGTGCTGCGTGACGCCCGCGAACGGTACACGGCCCGGTACGGGATCCCCGTGATCGAGGTGATCCAGCCGGCCGTGCGGCGTGCCGTCGCGGCAACCCGGACGGGCCAGGTGGGCGTGATCGGGACCTCGGCCACGGTGGGCTCGCGCGCCTACGATGACACCTTCGCCGCGGCCCCGGACCTGGAGATCACGTCCGTCGCCTGCCCCGCGTTCGTACCGTACGTGGAGGCCGGGATCACCACCGGACCGGAACTGCTCGCCGTCGCGCGGGACTACCTGGCACCGCTCATTGCCGCCGGGGTGGACACCGTGGTGCTCGGCTGCACCCACTACCCGCTGCTCACCGGCGTGATCTCCTTCGTCATGGGCGAGGACGTCACGCTGGTTTCCAGCGCCGAGGAGACGGCCAAGGACGTCTACCGGGCTTTGGCCTCCCGGGGCCTGGAGCGCACGGACGCCGCGGCGCCGGAGCACAATTTCATCGCCACCGGCGACGCCGCCCAGTTTGAGCACCTCGCCCGGCGCTTCCTGGGTCCCGAGGTCCTCAGTGTCCGCCACGTGGACCACGTCGCGGCACAGTACCCCACCGGCAGCCTCGCCCGGATCACCCCGGAGATGATCGCCGCCGCCCGGGCCGGCGCGGGCCGGCCGCGGATCTCGAACTTCGTGGGCGGATCCGCGGGCGGGGGACCACTGCTGTGAAGCTGACCATCGTGGGCTGTACCGGCTCCTTCCCGGGGCCGGGCTCGCCGGCGTCGTGCTATCTGCTGACCGCCAACGACGGCGAGCGGAACTGGAAGATCGTCCTGGACCTCGGCAGCGGGGCGCTCGGCGCCATCCAGCGCTACACGGACCTGGAGGACATTGACGCGATCTTCCTCACCCACCTGCACCCGGACCACTGTATGGACCTGTGCGGGCTCCATGTTGCCGTGCGCTGGAAGCCGGGCGGCTGGGGGCGGGGCAGGATTCCGGTATGGGGGCCCGCCGCGACGGCTGACCGGATGGCCACGGCCTACGGGCTGGACCTGGACCCGGGCATGCACGAGGAATTCGACTTCGGCAACTGGTCCGAGCGCAAGCCGGTGAGCGTCGGCCCGTTCACGGTGACGCCCTACGCGGTGAACCATCCCGTCGAGGAGGCCTACGCCCTCCGTGTGGAGGTCACCGAGCCTGCGAAGGACGGCACGCCCGTGACCCGCATCCTGAGCTACTCCGGGGACACGGACTCCTGCGCGGGCCTGGAGGACGCCGCGCGGGACGCCGACCTCTTCCTGTGCGAGGCGGCGTTCGAGGAAGGCCGCGACGACGCGATCAAGGACGTGCACCTGACGGGCAAGCGGGCGGGGGAGGCCGCCGTCGCCGCCGGCGCGCGCCGGCTGCTGCTGACGCACATTCCGGTCTGGACGTCGCCGACCACCGTCATGGCCGAGGCCAAGGAGATCTTCGGCAAGGACGTGGCCGTCGCCGTCGCGGGTGTGCACTACACCGTCTAGCTGTGCTGCCCGGGCCGGACCGGGTGAGTCGATAAGCTAAAGGCATGACTTCCCAAGCTCCCAGTGTCCCCGTCATCCGCGCCGACGGCCGTACCCCCGACCAGCTGCGCCCGATCAGCATCACGCGCGGCTGGTCCAAGCAGGCCGAGGGTTCGGCCCTGATCGAGTTCGGCAACACCCGGGTCCTGTGCACGGCCTCCCTGACCGAAGGCGTGCCGCGCTGGCTCAAGGGCGAGGGCCGCGGCTGGGTCACGGCCGAGTACGCCATGCTGCCCCGGGCCACGAACACCCGGTCCGACCGCGAGTCGGTCAAGGGCAAAATCGGCGGCCGCACCCACGAGATCTCCCGGCTCATCGGCCGCTCGCTGCGCTCCATCATTGACACCAAGGCGCTCGGCGAGATCACGATCGTGCTGGACTGCGATGTCCTGCAGGCCGACGGCGGCACGCGCACCGCGGCGATCACCGGCGCCTATGTGGCACTCGCCGACGCCATCCGGTTCGCCCGCGAGAAGAAGATGATCGCCCGCAACGCCCAGCCCCTGGTCGATACGATCGCCGCGGTGTCCGTCGGCATCATCGACGGCGTCCCGATGCTCGACCTGCCCTACGTCGAAGACGTGCGCGCCGAGACCGACATGAACGTCGTGGTGACCGGCTCCGGCAAGTTCGTGGAAGTCCAGGGCACCGCCGAGGGCGCACCCTTTGACCGCGACGAGCTGAACAAGCTGCTGGACCTGGCGCTGCTGGGCACGGAGCAGCTCGCCGCGATCCAGCGCGACACCCTGGCGGAGGCCCCGTGACGGAGGCGCCCCTCGCAGGCCAGCCGGAAGCCGATACCCCGGGCCCGCGGCTCGTCCTCGCTACGCACAACCAAGGCAAGCTCCGGGAACTCCGAGAGCTGCTGCGCGGCCAGGTTCCCGGGCTCGACGTCGACACGCAGGTGGTGGATGCCGGCGCCGTCGGCGCCCCCGACGTCGCCGAGACCGGCGTGACCTTCGCCGAAAACTCGCTGCTCAAGGCCCGGGCGGTGGCACAGGCCACGGGCCTTGTGGCGATCGCCGACGACTCCGGACTTGCCGTGGACGTCCTCGGTGGCGCGCCCGGGATTTTCTCGGCGCGCTGGTCCGGCCGGCACGGCGACGACGCCGCGAACCTGCAGCTGCTGCTCGCCCAGCTGGCCGACGTGCCGGAGGAGTACCGCGGGGCCGCGTTCGTCTGCGCCGCGGCGCTGGCGGTGCCCGGGTCCTCGCCCGACGGCGGCCGGGAAGTTGTGGAATACGGGCAGCTGGAGGGGACACTCCTGCGGGAGCCGCGCGGGGAGGGCGGCTTTGGCTATGACCCCGTCCTGCAGCCGAGCGGACTGGACCGCAGCTGCGCTGAGCTCAGCTCCGAGGAAAAGAACGCCATCAGCCACCGGGGCCATGCGTTCCGGGCGCTCCTGCCGGCCATCGTCGAGGCCCTGGCCGGGAAGTAGCCGGCCCACGCCGGCCAGGCGGACACACCGGCCAGGCCGGGCAGGACGAAGGAAGGCGCCCCACACGGTGGGGCGCCTTCCTTAAGTTAACTACCGCGTCTACTGCGGCACTGCGCTACGGGGTCCGGCGCTCTTCTTCCGGCTCGTGCTCCTCGATGAATTCGTCCACGACGCCGGTGCCGTACTTCTCAGCCTGGCGCTTGGCGATCATGCCGCGGACCACCTCGATGCCGATCGGGATCACGGAGACCAGCACGATGGCGATGAAGATGATGTCCAGGTTGTCCTTGACCCACGGGACCTTGTCCCCGAGCAGGTAGCCCAGGAGCGTGACGCCGCCGCCCCACAGCACCGCGCCGATCACGTTGTAGGTAAAGAACTTCCGCTTGCTCATCTGCGCGACGCCCACGATCACCGGGACGAAGGTGCGGATGATGGGAACGAACCGGGCCAGAATCAGGGCCTTGCCGCCGTGCTTTTCGAAGAAGGCATGCGCGCTTTCCACGTTTTCACGCTTGAACAGCTTGGAATCGGGCTTGTTGAACAGGGCAGGTCCGGCCTTGGACCCGATCAGGTAGCCCACCTGGTTGCCGATGATTGCGGCGACGATGATGAGCGCGGTCAGGACCCAGATGTTGACCTGGATGGTGCCGGTGGCCACGAGCAGACCGGCCGTGAACAGCATGGAGTCGCCGGGCAGGAAGAAGCCGATCAGCAGCCCGGTCTCGGCAAAGATGATGCCGCAGATCAGCAGGACCACCCACGGCGCGAACGCGGGATTCGCCAGGAAAACCTGCGGGTTGAGCCAGTCGGGCAGGAAGGAGGCCATCTGCGGCTGGACGGGGCCGGCGCCGCCAAGGGCGGACACGGCGAGGTCGCTCATTGCTAGTACGTTCACCCGTTAAGGGTACTTGACGGCCGCCGGCCGGCCCCGGCGGGCCGGGTCCGGTGCGGGGGTGCCGCCCGCGGACGGTAAAGTTGGGCCGTGGCTTTGGACTTTACGGCGATCGACTTTGAGACTGCGAACGGCTTTCGCGGTTCGCCGTGCGCTGTCGGCCTGAGCAAGGTCCGGGGCGGCGTCGTCGTCGAGGAAGCCTCCTGGCTCATGCGGCCGCCGGAAAACCATGACACCTTCGACCACCACAACGTGCGGATCCACGGCATCAGGCCGGACCAGGTGGCGGGACTGCCCCGGTTCGGGGAGCTGTTCCCGGAGATCGGCGCGTTCATTGGCGGCGACGTGCTGGCGGCGCACAATGCAGCGTTCGATCTGGGCGTGATCCGCTCCGGCCTGGAGGTGTCCGGGCTGTCCGGACCCGCCTACGACTACGTCTGCACGGTGATGTTGTCCCGGCGCTGCTACTCCCTGGTGTCCAATTCGCTGCCCTACGCCGCCGAGGAGGCCGGCGTCCCTCTGCTCAACCACCACGATGCCGCGGAGGACGCCCGCGCCTGTGCCGGCATCCTGATTGACATCGCCGCCCGCAACGGGGCAGCAAGCATCGCGGAGCTCTACCTGTCCCTCGGCCTGGCGGTATCGCACCAGCCGGCGTTCGACCCCCGGCGCGACCCGCTGTCCAAGGCGACCCTGGCCGCGATGGAGGCGCTCGCGGGGGGAACCGCCGGCTCGCCCCCGGGCCGTCGGTTCGTGGCCGGGTGGCCGGAGGAAGGCCCCAACCCGGCCCCCAACGCCGCCGCCAGCCCCGACCACCCGCTGTTCGGCCAGACCGTCGTGTTCACCGGCGAACTGGCAATTCCCCGCCCCGAAGCCAAGGCCCGTTCCGCAGAGCTTGGCGCCAGGCCTGAAAGCCGGGTTACAGCCCGTACCACCGTCCTGGTGGTGGGCGACGGGTTCGTGGCCGCGGACCTGCGCTCCGGCCGGCTGACCGGCAAGGCGCGCCGCGTCCTGGAACTGCACGAACGCGGGCAACGCATCGAGGTCCTGTCTGAGGGCGAATTCCTGCAGATGGTCGGCGGACACCTTGCTGCCGCACCTGCCTGACCCTGGTCCTGCCTGACCCTGGTGCTGCCAGACCTGGGCCTGCCTGAAGCGGCAGTCACACGGCGCAACAATCATTCCCCCCACGCCGCGCCCGCCCATAGCCTTGGCGGATGAGCAAACCCACGGATGCACAGGCCTCCACAGCGCCGGCTGCGTCAACGCCGTCGGACTCAGCGCCGTCGACGCGCGGCATCGACTGGCGGCGGGTGTTCGCGTTTCCGAACCCGGTGAACGAGTACGCCGCCCGCATCACCGCGGCCCTGGTGGTGGCGCTGTCCGCCGTGACCCTGCTGACCGGTTTCGGCTGGGGGCTCGCCGTCATCGCGGCCGGGTTCTGGCTGCGCGTGCTGTTTGGCCCCCGGATCTCGCCCCTGGCCCAGCTCTCGGTCAAGGTCCTGACGCCCCGTCTCGGGCGGACCCGCCTCGTTCCCGGTCCGCCCAAGCGGTTCGCCCAAGGCATCGGCGCCGCCGTGTCGACGGCGGCTGCGGTGCTGCTGGCTGCCGGCCTCGCTCCCGCGGCGTGGGTGCTGCTCGCCGTGCTGATAGCCGCCGCGTCCCTTGAAGCGTTCGCCGGGTTCTGCCTCGGCTGCACCATTTTCGGCTTCCTGCAGCGCCGCGGGCTCATCCCCGCCGACGTCTGCGAAGCCTGCAACAACATCTCGCTCCGCGGCGCCTAGGATCCGGGGAGCGTGGGTTCCGCCGAAGCTGTGCGCGCCGGTGACGGACATGTCCTTGGGAGGCTCTGACGGGTGGACATAGTGGCAATATGTCCAGTCCCCGCGTCCGGGGATGGGCATGTCCTGAGGATGCCGCAGCCGGGGATGGGCATGTCCTGAGGAAGCCGCAGCCGGGGATGGACATGTCCTTCGCAGCGAGGGCCACCGCGCATGTCCTGGGGTGCGATGCAGGGAGGGACGGTCATTTCCTGGGGTGCGTTGCAGGGAGGGGCGGTCATGTCCTTGCGAGGATCTGACGGGTGGACATAGTGGCAATATGTCCAGTCCCCGTGTCCGGGGATGGGCATGTCCTGAGGATGCCGCGGCCGGGGATGGACATGTCCTTCGCAGCGAGGGCGACTGGGCATGTCGTCGGGTGCTCGGCAATGGCCGATGGACATGTTCATGGCGCTGGGCCACGACTGGGCATGTCCTGAGGATGCAGTAGCCGGGGAAGGACATGTCCATCGCAGAGGGGTGGAACGCGGCATGTCCCGCGGACAAGCCGGGGCCGCGGCTTCCGAGCGCAGCCTGCTGCGCTGCGCGAATGCCGAAGGCCCGACGCCCGGCACCCCGACGCCTGGCACACAGGAGCCCGGCTGACAGTTGCCCGCCGAAGCTATGCGCCGGTGACGGTGGCCAGCTTCGAGGCCATGCCCCGGATGACTTCCGGCGCCTGAAGCGCCGCCAGCCAGTCTGCCGGCAGGCACCGCTCGCCGTAGAACGCGCCCAGGATGTTCCCGGCGATCGACGCCGTCGAATCGCTGTCCCCGCTGTGGTTCACCGCCACCGCGATTGCGGCACGGAAATGGGCCTGGGCGGGGTCGGCCCCGGCACGGACGGCGTCCGCAGTCCCTGTCCCGGATCCCGGGGCGGTGGCCAGCACGGCGTAGAGGGCGACGGCGAGGGCTTCCTCGGCCACCCACCCCTCGCCGAGTTCGCCCACCAGGTCCTCGGGGCTGAGCACGTCTCCGCCGCCGGGCACGTCTCCGGCCAACCGCAGGGCCGCCTCCAGCCGCGCCACCACATCCGGATCGGGATTTTCGCCCTTGCGCAGGACGCCGCCGAGCAGCTGCCCGAGGGCCGCCTCCGCCGCCTCGCGGAGCCCGTGGCCGGAGGACAGGGCATGGATGAGCAGGCTGAAAACTCCGGCGCTCTGCCGTGCCGCCGGGTGCCCGTGGGTCAGGGACGCGGCATCGGCACTGAGCTTATAGACCGTTTCCGCTTCGAGGTGGGGGATCAGGCCGAACGGCGCCGACCTCATCACGGTGCCGCAGCCCTTCGAATCCGGATTGACCGGCCGCTTCACGGTGCCCATCTCGCCCGTGGCCAGTCCGCTCAGGCACGCGTTGCCGGGTGAGCGCCGGCTCTTCAGGACATCCTGGGCATCGATCCAGCGCGGCGGCTGGAACGGGGCCGACGCCGGCACGGCGACGCCCTGGGTGCCGAGCCAGCGCAGGTACGCGAGCCACAGGCACGCGTTGATGTCCGCCGCCACGCCGTCGTTGGCCCACTCCAGCGCCTCGAGGAGGCCGTCGGCGGTGTACAGCGTCATTTGCGTGTCGTCCGAAAAGGGGCTGCCGGCGTCGAGCGCGGAAAAATCCTGCAGGCCCGCGGGGCCGAACCGGGCGCGGATGGCGGAAATGCTGTCGAACTCGACGGCGTAGCCCAGCGAATCGCCGAGCGCGCCGCCCAGCAGGCAGCCGTGGATGCGCGAGCCGTGGGCAGGGGAGTGTGGCTGGCCGGGTGTTGGGGCGGGTGCGGGGCTGGTCCCGGGCTCGGTGCTCATGCCCTCAAATTTACCCGGCGCTGCACCGCACTCGGCAATGCCGCCGCCCCAGGGGGACTTAGCGCCGGTGTGACTTGAGGCGGGGCGGGCGGCGGATGCGGAAGGCCGGTAGGGTGCTGGTAGGACCCGTCCAGCGGTCAGACGAGGCAACCGCCGGCGCCGCATCGCCGGGCAGCGGAGGAAACGAATGCGCGAACCAGCGTGGCGGAAGACCGGGACCACCCCCGACTACAGGTTTTCCCTGGCCAATGAGCGGACGTTCCTGGCCTGGATCCGCACGTCCCTGGCCCTCATTGCCGGAGCCCTTGCGATCGACCAGCTGGCCCCGGAGATCGCGCCCGGCCCCGTGCGGATCGTGTTGTGCGTCATCCTCGCGTTCCTGGGCGCGGGCCTGGCCGCCCTGTCCTACCACCGGTGGGGGCTCATGGAGGCCGCGATGCGGAACAACAGGGAGCTGCCGTTCTCCGGGGTGATGCTGGTGATGACCATCGGCGTCGCGGCTGCGGCACTGGTGTTCGCGGTCCTCATCCTGGTGGCGCGGTGAGACCAGATGCAGTCCGGGACCCCGGGCTGCAGCCCGAGCGGACGTCCCTGGCCTGGCGCCGGACACTGCTGGCTCTGATCGTGGCGGACCTGTTGGTCTGGCGCAGCTGGGCGCTCGCAGGGTCCCGGGGCGGGGCTGCGGGTCCTATTGATTTCCTTGGCCTCTGCGCCCTGGCCGCCATGGCCGCGACGCTGGTCCTGGGTGTATGCGTGCTGGTCCGCGGGCGGGAGCTCCGGCGGTCCAACGCTGCGCCGCCGGCGCCGCTGCTGCGCTGGGCCGCCGCCGCCGTCGTGGTCCTGGCCGCCAGCGCCGTGGCCGCGGTCGCCCTGGGGCACTGAACTGCACCCAGCCGGAATCCAGCCAACATCCAGATTGCGCTGGCAGACTGCTGGCGGACCCAATCTCCAGGCGGCCGAGGCCGCACCCGGACCACGAACCCGGCGGCGGTCCAGCGACGCCGCAACTGCAGCCCTGGGCGCGCCGCCAGCTAAGGAATCCTGACCATGACCCTGCTTGTGCCAGCCCCCGAGACCGTTGGCGTCCAGCCACCGGCCGCCAGCGATGTCACGCCCCGGCCCGGGCTCGTGGCCCGGCTGTCCGCCGAGGCCCTGGGGACCCTGATCGTCGTGGTTGCAGGCCTGGGCGTGCCGCTCTTCACCATCCCGCAGTCAAGCCCGCTGCCCGCCGCCCTGGCTGCCGGCCTCGCCCTGACGGCGGCGATGCTGGCCGTGGGCTACGTCTCCGGCGGCCACTTTAACCCGGCCGTTACCGTGGGCAACGCCATCGCCGGCCGGATCCGGCTTGCCGACGCCGCCGCCTACATCGGCGCGCAGCTTGTGGGCGCTTTGCTCGGGGCCGTCGCCCTGTTCGGCGTCCTGCGCACCGTACCGACCATCGACGACTCGCAGGCCGCGTTCGCCACGGTGGCCGCCGGATTCGGTGAGCACTCGATCATCCAGGTGCCTATGGCCGGCGTCCTGCTCGTAGAGGTCCTCGGCACGGCCCTGCTCGTGGCCATCTTCCTTGCCACGACAGCCCACAGGAATCCGGCCAGGGCGGCGGCGCCCTTCGCGGTCGGCCTGACGACGGCGATGCTCCTGCAGTTGGGCCAGGCCCTCGGCAATGTGCCGTTCAACCCGGCCCGGGCAACGGCGTCGGCCATCTTCAGCGGCCCGGATGCGCTCGGGCAGCTGTGGCTGTTCTGGGTGGCGCCGGTGGTCGGTGCGGCCATCGCCGGGCTGGTTTTCCGCGGCTTCGTCCAGGCCAGTGTCCAGGCGGCCCGGACCACTGACCAGGGCACTGGTGCGGTCACTTCCCAGACCGACGGAAAGCTCACGGACGCCGATGTGGATGGCGCCGGCTTCGATGACGCTGAGCTGGCCGACGTCACCGCCACCACCGCTTCTGCTTCGGCCGCCCCCGCCGGCAACGACGAGGCCCGCAGCTTCTTCGACCGCAAGGGTGGGAAGTAGCACCTGCTGACTACTTTTAACCTCCGTCACACCTCCGGGGTGGTGGCGCAAGAGTGTCGGTGGCAGCCGATACCGTAGGAATATGCGGTTATTGCACACCTCCGACTGGCACTTGGGCCGGTCCTTCCACGGCGTCGGCATGCTGGATGCCCAGCGCGCCTTCATCGACCAGCTCGTGGCCTTTGTCCGGGAAGAGAGCGTCGACGTCGTCCTCATCGCCGGGGACGTCTATGACCGCGCTCTGCCGGGCGTCGACGTCGTCGGCCTGCTGGATGACGCCCTGGTGCGCCTCACCGGGGCCGGCGCCGAAGTCGTGCTGACCAGCGGCAACCACGACTCCGCCATCAGGCTGGGGTTTGCCTCGCGGCTGCTTGAGCGCGGGGGAGTGCATTTGCGCACACGGCTGAACGAACTGGACGTTCCCGTGCTCTTTCCGCTCGGGGACGATGCCGGGAACGAGGCAGCACCGGTGCTCGCCATTTACGGGATCCCCTGGCTGGAGCCCCGGCTGGTCGCCGAGCAGCTGGGCGTCGAGACCGCGAGCCACTTCGAGGTCACCCGCGCCGCCACCGAACGGATCCGTGCCGACGTGCGGCACCGGAGCCAGACACGGACCGTGCATTCGGTGGTCCTGGCGCACACCTTCGCCAGCGGCGGCATCAGCTCCGACAGCGAACGGGATCTGAGTATCGGCGGCGTCGGCGCAGTCCCGCTGGATCTCTTCGACGGTTTTGGCTACACGGCACTGGGCCACCTGCACGGCCGGCAGGAGCTCTCCCCGGCGGTGCGCTACTCCGGGTCGCCGCTGGCGTACTCCTTCTCGGAAGCGAAGCACCGGAAGGGCAGCTGGCTCGTGGAGGTCGACGCCGAGGGAATCGGCGGCGTGCGCGAGGTGCTCTGGGACGCGCCCCGGACCCTCGCCGTGCTCCGCGGGAAGCTGGATGAGCTCCTGGAGTCGGAGGACTTCGCGTGGGCCGAGGCCGCCTATTGCCAGATCACGCTGACGGACGAGGCCCGCCCGGCCCTGGCGATGGACCGCCTGCGGGCACGGTTCCCTGACACCCTGGTGCTCGGCTTCGATCCCGATGGCCCGGGCGCGGCGCCCAAAGCCAGCTACAGCAGCCGGCTTGCCGAGGCCGAGGACGACCTCTCCGTCTGCTGCGGATTCCTCGACCACGTCCGGGGCCGTCCCGCGTCCGACGCCGAGGCAGCCGTTCTCGCCGAGGCGCTCGACGCCGTGCGCCTGGAAGGGGTGTCCCTGTGAGGATCCATCGCCTGGAGATTTCCGCCTTCGGCCCGTTTGCCGGCACGGAGCGGATCGACTTCGACCGCCTGAGCGCACACGGGCTGTTCCTGCTGAACGGCGCCACCGGCGCGGGCAAGACCAGCGTGCTGGACGCCATCTGTTTCGCCCTCTACGGATCGGTTCCCGGGGTCCGGCAGGACGGCAAGCGGCTGCGCAGCGACCACGCGGAGGCCGCCGCCGAGCCGCGCGTCACCTGCGAATTCTCGGCCAAGGGCCGGCACTTTGAAGTCTCCCGCTCGCCCGCGTGGGACAAGCCCAGTGCCCGGGGCAGGAACGGCTTCACGGTCCAGCAGGCCAACACGCTGCTGCGCGAACGCATCGACGGCGCGTGGGTGGAGAAATCCGGCCGGAATGATGAGGCCGGAGCGGAGATCGCCGACGTCCTGGGCATGAACCGGGACCAGTTCACGCGCGTGGTCATGTTGCCGCAGGGGGACTTCGCGGCGTTCCTGCGCTCCAAGGCGTCCGACCGTCTGGAGCTGCTGCAGAGCCTTTTCGGCACCCAGCGCTTTGAAGCCGTGGAACAGGAACTGTCCCGGCGGGCGCAGACTGCCAAGGCCGAGGTCGCCAACCTCAACGCGAAGCTGGACCTGCTGCTGGCGCAGGCGGAGTCCGAAACCGCGGCGCTCGAACTCGACCCCGACGGCGCCCCCGGCCGGGACGAGCCGGATGCCCTGTTGGCCTGGCTCGACAACGCCGCAACAACCGCAGCGGAGGGCCGCCGCAGCGACGCCGCGGCAGCCGAGAAGCAGGCCGCCGATCATGCGTCCCTGCTGGAGGCGGCGAACGCGCGGGCGAACCGCCACGCCAAACTTGCCGCCGCGGAACAGCGGCGGATTGAAGCCGACGCCGCCGCCCCCGTCCTGGCGGGCAAAGCCGTCACACTGGGACTGCACCGCCAGGCCGAGATGCTCGGCGGCCAGTTGCAGGCAGTCGAAAGCGCCGCGGCAGCCGAGGACCTGGCAGGAACGGCCCTGCTGGAGGCCGCGCGGCAGCTGCGGTCCGCGGCCGCCACAGACCCGGAGCTCGCCGGGCAGGACCTCCTCGCCGCCCGCGCCCGAGGCGACGACGACGGCGCTGGCGACGACGCCGCTGCCGACGACGCCGTCCGGGCGGGCAAAGCCGTCCAGTTGGACAGCGCGGCCGTCCGCAGCACCCTCGCCCGGTTGCGGTCCCTGCATGCCGTGCTCACCGAACGCCTGCCCGACGAAGCCCGGTTCCTCGGGCTCACTGACCGCGGCAGCCGGCTGCGCCTGCAGTTGCAGGAACTGGAATCCGGACGGCTGGCCGGCGCCGCCGCACTGGACACCCTGCGCACAGAGTCGGCGGCCCTGTCCGCCGGACTCCGTCCCCTCGAGGAGCTGGCCGCCGAAGTCCAGTTGCGCACCAAGGAAGCCACGGCAGCGGATGAACTCGTGACCATCGTTGGCCGCTTCCTGGCCGCCGAGGCCGAGTGCACGGCAATTGCCGAACAGCACGCCGCTGCCCGCAACGCGCACCAGGACCGGAGGCAGCAGTGGCTGGACCTCCGCGAGCAACGGCTCACAAACGCCGCCGCCGAGCTCGCCACCCAGCTCCTGGCCGGAGTTCCATGTCCGGTCTGTGGCAGCCCTGAACACCCGGCACCCGCCCCCGCGGCAGCCTCCGCCCTGGCCGTCGCCGAGACCGAGAAAGCCGCGCAACTGGCCAGCGACACGGCTGAAGAAGCCGTCGCTGCCTTTGGGCGCGAGCTCGCCGAGGCCCAACAGAACGTCGCCGTCCTGGCCGCCCAGGGCGGCAACACACCTGCGGGGGAAGCCCGTGAGGATGCAGCCTTGGCCCGGGAGCGGGCTGATGACGCCGTCCGCGCTGCCACGGACCTTGCTGCCAGCCGGGCCCGGATGGCAGAACTCGAGGCAGCGATCGCCGACGCGGAGCGGGCGCAGGCCGACGCCGCCTCCGGCGTCGCGCAGACGCAATCGACGATCGCCGAAATCGACGAGCAGGCACGGGCCCTCGAGCACACCCTGGACAAGCTGCGCGCCGGCCATGCGAGCCTCGAACAGCGGATCGCCGCCCTGACAGCAACCACAGCGGTCCTGGAGCACGCCGACGCCGCGCAGTCGGCCCACGAACAGGCCGCCGCCCGCACCGCGGAGGCACGCCGGCGCCTTGAAGAGGCCCTCCCCGGGGCCGGTTTCAGCACCGAGACCGCGGCGCGGGAAGCACTGCTGCCAACGCCGGTGGCAACAAGTCTCGAAACGGCCATCCGGGCCGGACAGGATGAAGCCGCCAGGATCCAGGAACTGTTCGCCGGCGAGGACCTCGCGCTGGCAGCAGCCGAGCGGGCCGCCGGGGACATCGTCAGCGACGCCGCCCTCGACGAGCTCAGGGCCGGGTCGGCGGCGGCTGAACGCAAAGCCCGGGGAGCCGTGCTTGCGGCCGGGCTGGCGGAAAACTCGCTTCGTACCCTCGGGCGCATCGCCGCTGACTACGCGGACCTCGCCGCCGCGGGAAGGGAACCGCGGGACCGGGCCGCGATGCTCACCGCCGTCGCCGACGCGGCCAAGGGCGGCGGGGACAACACCTACCGCATGAGCCTGAACAGCTACGTCCTCGCCGCCCGGCTCGAGCAGGTGGCCGTCGCTGCCTCCGAACGCCTGATCGGCATGAGCGATGGCCGCTACACGCTGCAGCACACCGACGCCAAGGCAGCACGCGGCGCGAAGTCCGGCCTTGGCCTGGAAGTCGTGGACGAGTGGACCGGCCAGCGCCGGGACACCGCCACCCTCTCCGGCGGCGAGTCCTTCATGGCCTCACTGGCGCTGGCCCTTGGACTGGCGGACGTCGTGCAGCACGAGTCCGGCGGCGTGGACATCGAGACCCTCTTCGTGGACGAGGGCTTCGGCAGCCTCGACGAACAGGCGCTGGAACAAGTCATGGACGCCCTCGAAGGCCTCCGCGACGGCGGCCGGGTGGTGGGGCTCGTGAGCCATGTCGCCGAAATGAAGCAGCGCATCGGCACCCAGCTCCAGGTGGTCAAGGGCCGCAGCGGCTCCACCCTGCACATCAGCGACGACACCCGGGTCTGAGCCCGCCCGCCCCGGGGGCCAGGGTCTGAGCCCGCCCCGGGGGCCTGGGCCTGAGCCCGCCCCGGGGGCCAGGGTCTGAGCCCGCCCCGGGGGCCTGGGCCTGAGCCCGTTCCGGGGCCGGTCTGGGCCCCGGCCCGGGGCCCGGTCCCCGGGGCGGGCGTTCCGGGATCAGGTATCATTGACCTGTTACCGGGTCGCGCGCATCGGGAGGGGGGACGATGCGCACTATTTGAACGAACCCGGAAACCATGAACCCTTCACCGTCTTCCTTGGCGTCTACTCTTGACGCCCCACTTTCGACCGACGCTCTGCCGCCCGCCGGTCCGCCGGACTCCGCACTTTCGACCGACGCTCTGCCGCCCGCCGGTCCGCCGGACTCCGCACTTTCGACCGACGCTCTGCCGCCCGCCGGTCCGCCGGACTCCGCACTTTCGACCGGCGCCCTGCCTGCCCCGGCGCCCGCCAAGGGCGGCCGCTTCGCGCGGCTGCCGATGCTCGCCGGCCGCAGCTTCATCCCCTTGGGGCTCTTCGCCCGCCTGCCGCTGGCCATGCTCACCGTCGGCGCCCTGACTTTAGCCACCGCTGTCACCGGCTCTTACGCTGTCGGAGGGGCAGTGGCCGGCGCCGTCGGCATCGGCTCGGCGCTGGGCGCTCCCGTGCTGGGGCGCAAGTGCGGATCGGCTCGGCCAGCGACCCGTGTTGCTGTTTACCGCAATCCTCAACGCTGTGGCCGTCGTCGTCCTGATCATCGCGGCCTACCTGATCCCCAGCGGATCAGCTCCCGGAACCATCGTTCCTGCCCTTGTGATTGCGTTCGTGGCCGGAGTCAGCTGCCCGCAGGTCGGCTCCCTGGCCCGGGTCCGCTGGATGGCATTGACGTCCCGGGGCGGGACCAAATCCGACGCCACGGATCTGGACACGGCCCTCTCCTACGAAAGCACTGCCGACGAGTTAACCTTCGTCCTCGGGCCGGCGCTCGTGGGAATCCTTGCCAGCCTCATCGCGCCCTGGCTTCCGCTGGCCCTCGCCGCTGCCCTGACCATCACCCTGGTTCCGGCCTTCGCCGTGCACCCCACCCACCATGCGGTGGTCCGGACTCCGGCACGCACCTCGGCGGTGTCGGCCCTCGAGAAGCAGCGCCGCGCCGCCATGCCGGTCGCGCAACGCGTCCGGACCTTCGCCGCCGTGGCCCTCCCCGTCCTGGCGATGGCCTGCATGGGCACATTCTTTGGCTCCACGCAGGCGTCCCTGAGTTCCTTCTCGGCCAGTTTCGCCACCTCCGAACTCATGGGGTTGTTGTACGCCGTGATGGGCCTGAGCTCCGCAGCGGCCGCTCTCTCGGTTGCCTACTGGCCCCGGCGGTTTACCCTCAACGCCCGCTGGATCGCGTGCGCGGCCCTCATGGCCGGCTTCGCATCACTGCTGCTGCTGCCCTCGACGGCGTTGCCCATGGTCCTTGTGCTGCTGGTTCTGGGCCTGCCGGTGGGGCCGCTCATGGTGACGGTCTTCGCTGTCGGAGGACTAGTCGCCCCCGCCGGCAAGCTCGGCACGGTCATGACGGCCCTTGCCAGTGGCATTATCGCTGGACACGCACTCGGATCGTCCGTCGCCGGACAGCTGGCGCAGAACTTCGGGTATTCGACGGCGTTCCTGGTCCCGGTGTGCGCCGCCACGGCGCTGTTCCTGCTGGGAACGGCCGCCGCCGTCGTACTGCGGCAACGCGGGAAGAAGCCGGTACAGGCCGACTGACCCCGCTAACCCGCCGTTGCCCTATCACTTTTGGTCCCCAAAACGGCGCCAGGAGGACATCTACCGATAGGGCATCGGAGGTAACGGGCGACGGCGGCGCACGCGCTTAGCCCAGCTGCGCCTCGATGCGACGCGCCGCCTCGGTCAGGGCCGCGGCGACCTCGTCCGGATCCTGCGCGGCGCGGATATAGACGACGGCGAGGGCGGCCGGCCGGCCGCCCGGCACGCGCAGCGGCACCGCAATCGAGGACACACCGGGGATCACCTCGTCATGGCTGGCGGCGAAGCCGCGGCGCCGGGCCTCGGCCGCTTCGGGCCGGTACGGGATGCCCGGGACCAAGGCCCGCCAGTCCTGCTCCGGGAAGGCGGACTGGATCGCAATGCCCGGCGCCCCTGCGCTGATGGGGTGCCGAGACCCCGGGTGCTGCACCACCGCGGCGCCGCTGTGCCGCGGATCCACCGTCACCAGCGTCACGCACTCCTCCCGGTCCCAGACCGCCACGAAGGCGCTCATGGTCAGGGTGTTGGCCAGCAGGGTCAGTTCCGGCAACGCCGCCGACTGCAGGTTCCGGGAGACCCCGCGGGCCAGGACCGCGAGGCCCGGGCCGGGCTGGACGCGGCCGCCGTCGTCACGGACCAGCAGCGAGTGGTCCTCGAGGGTGCGCAGGATCCGGTAGGCCACGGAGCGGTGGACGCCCATGGCATCGGCGAGCTCGGCAATGGTCAGCGGCTGCTGGGCCTCGGCGAGGATCTCCAGCGCCCTGATGCCGCGGGACAGCGTCTGGGACGGGGAAGCCTGGGCGGTGCCGGCATTCGGGGTCATGGGGTCCATCCTAGGGGCGGGGGTGCTGGACGCCGGGCCGCCGGGCAACCCTTGTGTTCCGGCTCACGGTCCGCTAGCGTTCTATATGGGAACTGTTTGTTCGATTATAGAACACAATGACAGAACTCGACTATCGAACACAGCTGATCGAAAGCACACCCACACCACAGCCGGGGAAAACGCAACGAACGCAAGGGATCAACAATGATTGCCACGCCGCGCGGCCACGCCGGGAGTGCCCAGGGCCCCCTGTCGGCGCCGCGGGCCAACCACTTCCGGGGCAGCCTCGGCAGGTTTGCCACCGGCGTCGCGATCGTGACCTTCGACGGTGCCACGAAGCGCCACGGCATCACCGTGAACTCCTTCACTTCGGTCTCGATGGACCCCCCGCTGGTGCTGGTGAGCATCTCCCGCACGGCCAGGGCCCACGACGAGCTCGCCGGCCGGCCCTTCACCGTGAATATCCTCGGCGCCGAGCAGCGGTACCTGGCCATGCACTTCGCCGGCCGCCCCGGCCCCGAGCCGCTGTGGGTGGAAGGGAAGACCGCGCCGCGGCTGTCCAACGTCCTCGCCTATTTCGAATGCAAACCCTGGGCGGCGTACGACGGCGGAGACCACACCCTGTATGTCGGCGAGGTGGTGGACTTCAACTACCGCAACGGCGATGCCCTGGCCTTCGCCAACAGCACTTTTACCACCATCCCGGAAAGCCAGCTTGGCATGGAGGATCTGCTCTAGCGCCGCACCACATCCCTTCCCGGCATTTGCGCTCAACGACGACTGGAGGAAGACCATGGGTATCCGTACCGGACGGCAGTACCTGGACAAGCTCAACGCCATGACCCCGCACGTGGTGATCGACGGCGAGGTGGTCAGCGAGAAGATCGCCGAGCACCCGGCCTTCCGCAATGTGGCCCGCTCCTACGCCAAGCTCTTCGACATGCAGCATGATCCGCAGTACCGGGACGCGCTCACCTACGCCTCACCCAGCACCGGGGACCGGGTTAATGCCTCCTTCCTGGTGCCGAGGTCCATCGAGGACCTCCAGCGGCGGCGCCGCGCCATCTCCACCTGGGCCGAGTCCTCCAACGGCTTCCTTGGCCGCTCCGGGGACTATATGAACTCCGCGCTGACCGCGCTGGGCACGGCAGGGAAGTGGTTCGCGCAGGCGGACCCGAAGTTCGGCGACAACATCCGCAACTACTACGAGTGGGCCCGGGAAAACGACGTCCTCGCCACGCACACCCTCATCCCGCCGCAGGTCAACCGCTCGGTCTCCGGTTCGGAGCAGCTCGGCGGCCAGCTCTCGGCCCGGATCGTGGAGGAGCGCGGGGACGGGATCGTCATCCAGGGCGCGCGCATGCTCGCCACCATCGCCCCGATCGCCGACGAACTGCTCGTCTTCCCGTCCACGGTCCTGCGGGGCACGCCGGAAGACGCGCCCTATTCCTACGCGTTCGCCATCCCCAACGATGCCCCGGGCCTGCGCTACCTCTGCCGCACCTCGCTGTACAACGGCGGGAGCACCCACGACGAGCCGCTGGCCTCCCGCTACGAGGAAATGGACGCCGTCGCGGTTTTCGACCACGTCTTCGTGCCCAACGAGCGCATCTTCATGCTCGGCCACCCGCAACTGTGCAACACCTTCTATACCGAGACCGGCGCCGGCGCGCTCATGACCCATCAGGTGGTCACCCGCACCGTCGCCAAGAGCGAGTTCTTCCTGGGACTGGCCTCGGAGCTGGCCGAATCGATCGGCATCGACGGATTCCAGCACATCCAGGAGGACATCGCCGAACTGATTATCGACGTCGAAATCGGCAAGGCGCTGGTCCGCGCGTCCGAGGCCGACGCCGGGCTCAACGACGCCGGCGTCATGCTGCCGAAGTGGACCACCCTGAACGCTGCCCGCAACTGGTACCCGAAGATCGCCCAGCGCTTCCCGCAGATCATCCGGAAGTTCTCGGCGTCGGGCCTCATGGCCCTGCCGGGGGAGGCGGACGTCAACAGCGAGGCCCGGGAGGACATCGAGCTGTACCTGCAGGGCAAGACCCTGACCGGCCCCGAACGGGTCCGGCTGTTCAAGCTGGCCTTCGACGCCTCGATCTCCGGGTTTTCCGGGCGCCAGTCGCTCTACGAGTACTTCTTCTTCGGAGACCCCGTCCGCATGGCCGGCGCCCTGGTCAACACCTACGACCGCGAGCCGGTCCGGGCCAGGGTCAGAGAGCTGCTCAACCGCTCCGACTGACCCGCCTGACACGCGGAAAACACTCCCGGAAATATGTGTGCCTTATCACATCTTTCATAGTAGTATCAGGATACTAACTGACCGTTCGATCAGTAATCCACGAGGCATCAGTTATCCACTTCGCACCCACCCCGGGCAGTACCTCTGCCCCCAGCAACGGAGTTCCAATGACCGTAACTTCATCCGTAGATTCTGAGGCGGGTCCCAGCAGCAAACACGAGGAACGCAAGGTCCTCGCCGGGACACTGGTCGGCACCACTATCGAGTGGTACGACTTCTTCATTTTTGCCCAGCTGACCGCAACGCTGCTGTCGCCGCTGTTCCTCGCCCCGCTGAACGCCTCCAACCCGGGCCTGGCGCAGATCCTGTCCTTCGCCCTCATCGGCATCAGCTTCCTCTTCCGCCCGCTCGGCGCGATTGTCGCCGGCCACCTGGGCGACCGCCTCGGCCGCAAGGCCATGCTGGTCTTCACCCTGATCATGATGGGTGCCGCCACGGCCCTGATCGGCATGCTGCCCACGTACGCGCAGATCGGCGTCTGGGCCCCGATTCTGCTGATCCTGCTCCGCGTCATCCAGGGCTTCTCTGCCGGCGGTGAATGGGGCGGGGCTGCCCTGATGGCCGTGGAGCACGCTCCCAAGAGCAGGCGCGGCCTCTTCGGCGCCTACCCGCAGATCGGCGTTCCGGTTGGCATGATCCTCGCCACCGGCCTGCTGTACTTCCTCAACACCTCCATGTCCAAGGAAGACTTCGCGTCCTGGGGCTGGCGTGTGCCGTTCCTGCTCTCCATCGTGCTGATCATCGTCGGCTACCTGATCCGCCGGGCGGTCGCCGAGAGCCCCGTCTTCAAGGAGATGCAGGACCGCAAGGAAGAAAGCAAGGCGCCCCTGGGCGAGCTGCTCCGCAAGCACAAGAAGGCCGTCCTCTACTCGACGATGATCTTCATCGGCAACAACGCCGCCGGCTACCTGCTGATTGCCTTCTTCATCTCCTACGCCACCAAGACTCTGAAGATGCCCACCCCGCAGATCCTGCTCGCCACCACGCTGGCCTCCTTCGGCTGGCTGATCTTCACCCTGGTCGGCGGCTGGCTCTCGGACAAGATCGGCCGCGTCAAGACCTTCCTGATCGGCTACGGCATCGTCTTCGCCTGGATGATCCCGATGTTCGCGCTGATTGACACCAAGAACATCCTGCTCTACGGCGTCGCGCTGTTCGTCCTGACGATCGGCCTGGGCCTGTCCTACGGCCCCATGTCCGCCATGTACGCCGAGATGTTCCCGGCGAACGTTCGCTACTCGGGGATCTCGATCGGCTACGCGTTCGGCGCCATCCTCGGCGGCGCATTCGCGGCCACCATCGCGGAAGTCCTCCTGCAGGGCACCCACTGGACCGGCTCCATCGGCATCTACATCATGGTCCTCTGCGTCATCTCCGCCGTCGGCGTCCTGCTGGCCGGGGAAACGAGGGGCCGCCCGCTCGGCGTCAGTAGCCACCACTAGCCACACACAAACAACGCGGGGTCACTTACGGCCCATCCGGAGCCCCCGGACGGGCCGCAAGTGACCCCGCGTTGCTTTAAGGGAAGCCTAGACGCCCAGGAAGCTGATGGCGCCCTGCTTGAAGGCACGGCTGGTGATGGCGTTGGTGTGGTTGCGGCCCGGCAGCACGAGCTGTTCGACCATGCCGCCGGCCTTGGCGCCGAGGGCGGCGAGTTCCGGCATGGAGGCGGCCCGGTCGTCGTTTTCCCCCGCCACGAGGAGCATCGGCATGTGGGGGACGGCTTCGGCGGGGTCGTACGGCTCGGTCTTGATCGCCTCGACCAGGGACAGCAGCGCGAAGATGTTGTTGCTGGGCAGCAGCATGGCCATCTTCAGCAGCCCGGCAGTCGACTCGTCCGCGATCGGCGTGCCGTCGGCCAGGTACCGCTGCGCGGCGATCAGGTCGAAGTCCGCCAGGGGGTCGGCGACGTTCGGGCCGCCCAGGACCATCCGGTGCACCAGCTCGTGCTGGGTGGCCCCGAACTCCCAGGCGAGCCGGGACCCCAGCGAATAGCCGATCACGTCGAGCCCGCTGGACGGGTCCCCGTCGCGCAGCGGACGCGCGCCGGCGTCGAACACAATCTGCAGCAGGTCCGCGCGGATCCGGCTGGGGGAGTAGGAGTCCATGTCCTCCGGGGCGCCGCTGCGGCCGTGGCCGGGCAGGTCCACGGTGATGACGCGCCGGCCGGCTTCCAGGAGCGCGGTGAGCCAGCCGCTGTCCTCCCAGTTGAGCTTGGAGGAGGAGGAGAAGCCGTGCAGCAGCAGGACGGGACGGAGCCCGGCGTCGTTCTGGGGCTCATGCACCTGCACATACAGCTGGGGGTCGGTGCCCTCAACGGTGTGCGAATGCTGTTCGCCGGTGTGTCTGCCGCTCATGCTCTCAGTCCTCATCAAGTACGGCGCTCAGGCGGACCCGGCGCTTAGGTGCCTCTTCCTTCGGGACCGTGCCCACGATGCCGGCGGTGTTGTCCGGCACCTCAAACACAATCAGGGGCTCGCCGACATTGATCTTGTCGCCGGGCCCGCCGTAGATACGCACTACCTTACCTGCCTGCGGGCTGGGCAATTCAACGGCCGACTTGGTGGTTTCGACCTCCACGAGCGGCTGGTTGCGCTCCACCTGCTCGCCCGGGGAAACCAGCCATTCCAGCACGGTGGCCTCGATCAGGCCCTCGCCGAGATCCGGGAGCGGGAAGGAAATTTCAGCCACGTTTGTACTCCAATACTCGCTGGATGCCGAAGAGGATCCGGTCAATGTTCGGGATGTATTCATCTTCCAGGTCGCCCGAGGGATACGGGACGTCGAAGCCGGTGACGCGCTCCACCGGCGCCCTGAGGGTGTCAAAGCAGCTTTGCGTGATCAGCTGCGCCACCTCGGCGCCGAGGCCGGAGGTCAGCGGCGCTTCGTGGACGACGACGGCGCGGCGCGTCTTTCGCACGGAGGCGGCGAGGGCCTCGGCGTCGATCGGCTTGAGCCAGCGCAGGTCCAGGACCTCGATGTCGATCCCGTCCTCGGCCGCGAGCTCGGCCACCTGCAGGCAGCGGGCCACCATGGCGCCCCATGCGACCAGCGTGAGGTGGCGGCCTTCACGCATGACCTTGGCACCGGTGGGGGAGCCGCCGCCCGCATCGTGCCTGGCGGTGTCCACCTCACCCTTCTGCCAGTACCGCGACTTCGGCTCCATGAAGATCACCGGGTCCGGCCGCGTGGCGGCGTACTTGAGCAGGTGGTAGGCCTCATGCGGGTTCGACGGCGAGACCACCTTCAGGCCCGGCACGTGGGCGAAGAGCGCCTCCAGGCTTTCGCCGTGGTGTTCGGGGGCGCGGATGCCGCCGAAGCTGGGTACCCGCAGGGTGATGGGCATCGGCAGGGTGCCCCGGCTGCGGTAGTTCATCCGGGCGATCTGGCAGACGATCTGGTTGATGGCCGGGTAGGCGAAGCCGTCGAACTGGACCTCGGGAATGGGGTGGAACCCGGCCATCGCCAGGCCCACGGACATGCCCAGGATGCCGGATTCCGCCAGCGGGGTGTCAAAGACGCGCTGCGCTCCGTGCTTGGCCTGGAGTCCGTCGGTGATGCGGAAGACGCCGCCGAGCCGGCCGCAGTCCTCGCCGAAGATCACGGCTTTGGGGTTGTCCGCGAGGACCTCGTCGAGGGCGCGGTTGAGCGCCTGCTGCATCGACATCACCGTGGTGGCGGGCCCGCCACCGGCCGGGGTGGCGACTGTGTCGCCGGCAGTGCTCTCGCCTGCGGCGTTTGTGCCTTCGAGAATCGAGTTAGACATGTTCGGACTCCTCGCGCCAGTTGGCGGCCTGGGCCTGCATGGCAGGGGTGGTTTCCTGGAAGACCAGGTCAAACATTTCAGTTCCGGGCCGGGAGCCCAGGGCCTGGATGCCGGTGCGGATCTGCTCCTCTTCGGCCTTGGCCGCGGCCAGCGCCCCGGCGAAGAACGCCTCGTCGGCGATTCCATCGGCCAGCAGCCGCTGCCGGAGCCGCTCGATCGGGTCGGTGCCGGCGCCGTCGCGTTCCTCGTCGAGGGAGCGGTAGCGGCCCGGGTCATCGGACGTGGAATGCGGGCCGCGGCGGTAGGTCATGGCTTCGATGAGCACCGGGCCGTTGCCGGAGCGGGCATGCGCGAAGGCCCGGCGGGTCGCCTCCAGGACCGCGGCGACGTCGTCGCCGTCGATCTTCAGCGCCGGCATCCCGTAACCCGCGGCGCGGGCCGCGACGGAGCCGCCGGCCACCTGCCGTTCGGTGGGGACCGAGATGGCCCAGCCGTTGTTCTGGACGAAGAACACCACCGGCGCCTTCATCACGGCGGCAAAGTTCATCGCCTCGTGCACATCGCCCTGCGAGGAGGCGCCGTCACCGAAGTAGGTCAGGGCGACGCCGTCTTTCCCATCCAGCGTCTGGCCGTGGGCCCAGCCGACGGCGTGCAGGACGGACCCGGCGACGACCGCCTGGATCGGGGCCAGCCGGGATTCCAGCGGGTTGTACAGGCCGCCGTGCCACGTGGCCTTGTGGGTGGACATGTAGGCCACCATGTCCACCCCCATGGTCCGGGCGACGCCCATTTCGCGGTAGGTGGGGAAGACGAAGTCCCGGGTGGTGTCCACGGCGTAGCCGCTGCCTACCTGGGCCGCTTCCTGCCCGAGTTCGGGGGCGTAGCCGGGGATGATGCCCTGCCGCTGCCAGGCGATGGCCGAGGTGTCGAGGTGACGGACGGCCACCATGAGCGAATAGAGCTCGCGGAGTTCGTCGGCTGTGAGCGGCCCGGCAGCGCTGCCGGAAGCCACGGGGAGAAGTGTGTCCATGCCTGTGACCCTAGTCACCGGCGGCGGGGTGGGCAATCAGCCTAGGCGGGGGTGCCCAGACTGCATACTTTTGCCGGCCCGCGCGCCGGTGAGCTTGGCAATTTGTCTAGCGACTTAGCTGGACGGCTGATCGGCTTTTGCGGCGGCGGCGGCGTTGCGGTTCCGGGTGATCCGGGCACCGGTCCAGCACGCCACGGCGATGCCGGCCACCAGCACCAGTGTGCTGACCAGCTGCTTGCTGCTCTCCGGGCTGCTGAAGCCGACGGCGAAGATCAGCGCCAGGAGCACGAGCCCGAAGATCGTCAGCCCGGGGAAGCCCTTCATCCGCAGCGGCAGCGCAGTGCCGTCGCGGTCTGCCCGGCGGCGCAGGATCAGCTGGGACACCAGGGCCGAGCCCCACACCACGAGGCAGGTGGAGCCGACAAGCTGGAACAGGGCCGGCAGGATCTGGTCCGGGAAGAGCAGTTCCAGGACGGCGGCCAGGAAGCCGAAGGCTACGGAGACGCTTACCGCCACGACCGGGACCCGGGCCGTGTTGAGCTTTGAGAGGACCTTGGGGGCTTCGCCGCGCTCAGAGAGCGAGTACACCATGCGGGACGCGCCGTAGAGGTTGGCGTTCAGGGCGGACAGCAGCGCGATGACGGCGACGAGGGTGATCGCCGCGCCGGCGCCGGGGATCCGGGCGACGTCGAGGACGCCGGCGAAAGGGGACTTCAGGGCCGCGGAGGTTGAGGGCAGGACGGCAGCGATGACGAAGACCGAGCCGATGTAGAACACGAGGATCCGCCAGACCACGGTGCGGATCGCCTGGGCGACGCTGCGCTCCGGGTTTTCCGTCTCGGCTGCGGCCACGCTGACAATCTCGGTGCCGCCGAAGGCGAAAATCACGACGAAGAGTGCGGTTGCGATGCCGCCCAGGCCTGCCGGGGCGAAGCCGGACGTGAAGTTGCCGAGGCCGGGGGACGGGACGTCCGGCAGCAAGCCCAGCAGCAGGGCCGTGCCGATGGCCAGGAATATCACGATGGCGGCGACCTTGAGGATGGCGAACCAGAATTCGAACTCGCCGAAGTTCTTCACGCCCGCCAGGTTGATGGCGGTGAACAGTGCCATGAAGATCAGGGACAGTGCCCAGACGGGGACCACCGGCCACACGGTGAACAGGAGCCCGGCGGCACCGAGGGCCTCGGCGGCGATGACCACCACGAGCTGCAGCCACCAGAGCCAGCCGACGGTGGCCCCGGCGGTCTTGCCCATGGCCTTTTGCGTGTACACGGAGAAGGCGCCGCTGTTGGGATTGGCCGCGGCCATCTCCCCGAGCGCCCACATCACCAGGATGATCAGGGTTCCGGCGACAAGGTAGGAGATCAGCACGGCCGGTCCCGCCGCCTGGATTCCAGCCCCCGAGCCGAGGAACAGGCCCGCGCCGATGGCGCTGCCCAGTCCCATCATGGTCAGTTGGCGTGGCTTCATGCTGTGCCCCAGGCTCGGGGCGGGGACCGCGGTGGGTAGCGTCGCGGTGGACTTCATTGTCATGGCGAACCTTTGTGTGGTTTGGATCTTTGCGTCCTTATGGGACCTATTGAATTTACCGGATTTGGGCCCGGCCCCCGGCCGCCGGGGGGCCTCCGCCGTGAGAGCATGGTGGCAGTTTGCTAACTGAATCAGGGCGTCGGCGGCTGTTTGTCCGGCCCGGTCCCGCTTGGGAAGGAAAAATCCATGGATGTTGCCCCGCTTGATGCAAAGATTGTCCGATTTTTCACGGATTCCCCCAGGTCCTCCGTGCTGGAGGCCTCCCGGGTGCTGAAGGTTGCCCGCGCCACGGTGCAGTCGCGCCTGGACCGGATGCAGGACGCCGGCGTGATCGGTTCATGGGTGCCGCAGCCCGATCCGGCGCACTTCGGCTATCCCGTGGTGGCGTTTTGTTCCCTCACGATCAACCAAGACCTCGGCCATGACGCCGTCGTGGAGGCCCTGGCCCGGATCCCCGAGCTGATTGAGATCCACACCGTCTCCGGGAGCTCGGACCTCATGGCCCGGATAGCAGCACGCTCCAATTCGGACCTTCAGCGCGTCCTCGATGCCATGATCGCGACCAGGTCCGTCCTGCGCTCGTCCTCCGTGATCGTGCTCAATACCCACTTCCAGGGCCGCACCCTGCCGCTGCTGGAAGCCGCGGCCGCCGCCAAGTGAGAAGCATGTGACCTGAAACATTTTGCGACCGGGCGGCTCGGCCGTATCATTAGTTCTAGTCACTTTGACTATAACTAATCCGGCGGTCGGGCCGGATCCAGCCGGGCAGTCCATGACGGGACCCGCCCGGGACCCAAGAGGGCGGGTGGATCACCGTTTACACCACAGCAGCCAACGTCTCGGAGCGCCAGACCGCGCCGCCGTCGTTGGCCATCTCCACTGTGATCTTTGCGCTGCGCCCCAGCGAGCGCTCCGGACGGCCCACGCTGTGGATCCCGCTGGTGCGCCGGATCCGCGAACCGTTCAAGGGCCTCTGGGCACTGCCGGGCGGCCCGCTGACACACTCCGAGTCACTCCAGGACGCAGCGTCGCGGAACCTGCGCGAGACCACGGGCCTGGCCCCGAACTACCTCGAGCAGCTCTACGCCTTTGGCGGGCTGCACCGCTCGCCCACCCAGCGCGTCGTCTCGATTGTGTACTGGGCACTCGTCCAGCCCACGGAGGCTGCGCTTGCCGACGAATCGGAGAACGTGCGCTGGTTCCGCGCCGACCGGCTGGGCGAGCTGGCCTTCGACCACAACTCGATCGTCGACTACGCGCTGTGGCGGCTGCGCAACAAGATGGCCTACGGCTCCATCGCCTACCACCTGCTGGGCGAGTACTTCACCCTCGCCCAGGTCCGGGAGGTCTACGAGGCCGTCCTGGACCGCGAACTCGATCCCGCCAACTTCCGCCGGCAGGTCAAGGCCACGCCGGAAATCGAAGAAACCGATCACTATCTGCAGGGCGGCAAGCACCGCCCGCCCCGCCTCTACCGCTTCACCGGCCGCCCAGGCCTCGACCCAGACAACAGGAGCACACCATGAGCAGCGTCAACACGGCAATCCAGCTGATCACGCGCGAGCAGGCCACCACGATGGCACAGGGCGCGGCCGCCTCTACCTGCAGTCCCGCACTGGCCCGCGGGCCCTGGGACTACGACCTCGCCGAGGCCCTCGCCGGCGTGCCCGCCTACGGCCCGGGTGCCTCCTCCACCGACGTCGCGCCGGCCTCCACTCCCCGGCAGGGCCAGCTCCCCGAAGAGTACAAGCTCGCATCCGACGCCGAACTCGACGCCCGGATCCGCGCCGCCAAAGCGGCGCTGGGGGACCGCGCCGTCGTGCTGGGGCACTTCTACCAGCGCGACGAAGTGATCGAATACGCCGACTTCGTGGGCGATTCCTTCCAGCTCGCCAACGCCGCCCTGACCCGGCCGGACGCGGAGGCCATCATCTTCTGCGGCGTGCACTTCATGGCCGAGACGGCGGACATCCTGTCCCGCCCCGACCAGGCCGTGATCCTGCCCAACCTCGCCGCGGGCTGCTCCATGGCGGACATGGCGGACATCGACTCGGTCACCGAGTGCTGGGAACAGCTTGAGGAAGTCTTCGGCACCGAGCCCGACGCCGAGGGCCGGGTCCCGGTCATCCCGGTCACCTACATGAACTCCTCCGCAGCCCTCAAGGGCTTCTGCGGCGAGCACGGCGGGATCGTCTGCACCTCCTCGAACGCCGCGACGGTGCTGGAATGGGCGTTCGAGCGCGGCCAGCGCGTGCTGTTCTTCCCGGACCAGCACCTGGGCCGCAACACCGCCAAGGCCATGGGGGTGCCGCTGGAGCAGATGCCGATGTGGAACCCGCGCAAGGACCTCGGCGGCAACAACGCGGCCACCCTCCTCGATTCCCGGGTGATCCTCTGGCACGGCTTCTGCTCGGTCCACAAGCGCTTCAACGTGGGCCAGATCGAAAAAGCCCGCGCCGAGTTCCCCGGCGTGCAGGTGATCGTGCACCCGGAATGCCCCATGGAGGTGGTCGATGCCGCCGATTCCGCCGGCTCCACCGACTTCATCAAGAAGGCCATCGCCGCGGCCACGGAACCCACCACGTTTGCGATCGGCACCGAGATCAACATGGTGAACCGTCTCGCCGCGGAATACCCGCAGCACACCATCTTCTGCCTGGACCCGGTGATCTGCCCCTGCTCCACGATGTACCGCATCCACCCCGGCTACCTTGCCTGGGTCCTGGAAGTGCTCGTCCGCGGCGAGGTGCTGAACCGCATCACCGTGGACGAGGACGTGGCCGCCCCGGCCAAGGTAGCCCTGGAACGCATGCTGGCGGCGCGGCCGTGACCAGGCGGCTCGTGATTGTCGGCAGCGGGATCGCGGGGCTCTACGCCGCGCTGCTCGCCACCGACGCCGCCACCGAAGGCGGCCGTGACATCGAGGTGGTCCTGCTGAGCAAGGGGACGCTGGAGCAGAGCAACACCTTCTACGCCCAGGGCGGCGTCTCGGCCGTGCTGGCGCCGGAGGATGCCGCCCCCGGGGACTCCGTGGCGGCGCACATCGCGGACACCCTCGCCGCCGGCGCCGGGCTGAACGATGCTGAGGCAGTCCGGGTCCTGTGCACCGAGGCTGTCCGGGACATCGCCGGACTGGGCCGCTACGGCGTGCAGTTCGACGCAGGTCCGGGCGGCGGGCCGGCCCTGGGCCTGGAAGCGGCACATTCGGCGCCGCGCATCCTGCACGCCGGCGGGGACGCGACGGGCGCCTGCATCGCCCGCGGGCTCGTCGCCGCCGTCCTCGAACGCGCCGTCCTGGATCGTGCCGGCCACGGCCGGCTCCGGGTGGAGACCAGCGCGTTCGTCACCGGGCTCCTGACCGAACCGGCGGCCATGACTGAAGAACTGGCTGAAGCACTGCCGGCAGAACTGCCACAGCCCGGCAGCACACCTCCGGCGCCGGCACGGGTCACCGGCGTGGCCTTCCTGGCTGGCGGGCGGCCCCAGAAGTTGGCTGCCGACGCCGTCCTGCTCACCACCGGCGGTGCGGGGCGGCTCTTCGCCCGCACGAGCAACCCCTCCGTCGCCACCGCCGACGGCCTGGCCCTGGCCTGGCGAGCCGGCGCCGCGGTGCGGGACCTCGAGTTCTTCCAGTTCCACCCCACCACGCTTGCCGCCGAGGAGGTCCCCGGCGGGCCGCCGGCCCTGCTCATCTCCGAAGCGGTCCGCGGCGAGGGCGCGGTGCTGCTGGACGCCGCGGGATACCGCTTCATGCCCGACTACCACCCCGACGCCGAACTGGCCCCCCGCGACGTCGTCTCCCGCAGCATCACCCTGCACCTGGCCGCCACCGGGGCCGCGCCGGACAGCCCGGTCTACCTGGACGCCCGCGGCCTCGAGGCAGAGCGGGGCGCGGGCTTCCTGGCCCGGCGGTTCCCGACCATCACGGCGGCCACCCGGGCCGCCGGCTACGACTGGACCACAGAGACCGTACCCGTGTCCCCGGCAGCCCACTACTGGATGGGCGGCGTGTGCACCGACCTGCGGGGCCGCACGTCGGTACCCGGGCTGTATGCCGCCGGCGAGGTGGCCCGCACGGGCGCCCAGGGGGCCAACCGGCTGGCGAGCAACTCGCTGCTGGAGGGCCTCGTGTTCGGCCGCCGTGCGGTCGAGGATTTCCTGCGCGCACCCGTGCCGGCGACGGACTGGCCCGCGCCGGCCGACGGGGACTTCCACCCCGGCAGCCCCGTGACGTCCCCGCCGGCTGAGACTCCCAGGACGGGGGCGACCGGCGCCGCCGGTGCCGTGGAGGTCCCGTTCAGCCGGGCAGCCCTGGGCAGGCTCATGACCGCGGCCGCGGGGGTCACGCGCACGGGCGCCGACCTCGACGCCGCCGCGGCCCAGCTGGCGCAGTGGGGAACCGTCCTTGAAGGCCGCGGCCTGGCCGGGCTGGACCAGGCCGGCCATGAGGACCGGAACCTGCTGCTGGCCGCGGAACTCCTCGTGGCAGCGGCCCGGCAGCGCACGCACTCCATCGGCGCCCACTACCGGGCAGATAACGCCGCCACCCCAGCCTTCACCCATTCCATGCAAAGGATTTCCTCGTGACCACCACTGCCCACGCAACCGCTGCCCCGGAAACCCTGCCCACCAGCGCCGCGGCGCTCGCCGGGAGCCTGCCCGAGGCCGCCGTCCTGGCCGTCCTCCGCGCGGCGCTCCAGGAGGACGCCCCCTACGGGGACATCACCTCCCAGACGCTCATCCCCGCGCAGGCGCGGGCCACCGCGGTGCTCAATGCCCGCGTTCCCGGCGTGCTGAGCGGCGGGGAGGTCTTCGCCGCGGCGATGCAGCTGACCGACCCGGGCGCCGTCGTCGAACTGCTGGTCCACGACGGCGAGGCTTTCGCCGCCGGAACCGCCCTGGCCCGCGTGACCGGAAACGCCAGGGCCGTGCTGCTGGCCGAACGCGTCGCACTGAACCTGGTCCAGCGGATGAGCGCCATCGCCACCAAAACCGCCGAGTTCGTGGCGCTCGTGGACGGCACCGGGGCCCGGATCACGGACACCCGCAAGACGACGCCGGGGCTGCGGGTGCTCGAACGCTACGCCGTGCGCTGCGGCGGCGGCGCCAACCACCGCTTCAGCCTCTCCGACGCCGTCCTGGCCAAGGACAACCACCTGGCCGTCCTCACCGGCGGTGACCCGGCGAAGCTGACCGAGGTGCTGCGCGGCGCCAAGGCCCAGCTGGGCCACACAACCCACTTCGAGGTGGAGGTGGACACCATGGAGCAGATCGAGCCCGTCCTTGCCGCCGGGGTGGACACCATCATGCTGGACAACTTCTCCCTGGCCGAGCTCGCGGCCGGCGTGGGGCTGGTGGGCGGCCGGGCCCGCGTCGAGGCCAGCGGCAACGTCAACCTTGCCACCGTGGCGGACATCGCGGCCACGGGGGTGGACGTCATCTCGATCGGCGCCCTGACACACAGTGTCACGGCCCTGGACCTCGGCCTGGATATTGAGCTGGATGTCGAGCCGGCCCTTGAGTCCGGCGCCGGTCCGGCGGTCGGCTGAGGCGCACCGTGATCTTCCTCGACGCCGCAGCCACCACCCCGGTCCGCCGCGAGGTGCTGGAGGCCATGTGGCCGTACCTCACGGGCGAATTCGGCAACCCGTCAAGCCATCACTTCCTGGGTGAGGCGGCTGCCTCGGCGCTCGCAGGGGCCCGCGCGGCAACCGCCAAGGCCCTCGGCTGCCGGCCCGGGGAAGTCGTCTTCACCTCCGGCGGCACGGAAGCGGACAACCTCGCGGTCAAGGGCATCGCGCTGGCCCGGCGCGCCGCCGATCCGCGCCTGGACCGGGTGGCGATCAGCGCAGTCGAACATCCCGCGGTGGAAGAATCCGCCAGATACCTCGAACGGGTCCACGGCTTCGCCGTCGACGTGATCCCCGTGGACCGCTTCGGGCAGGTGAGCGAGGAGGCCCTCGCCGCCGTGCTGCAGCCCGGGACGGCCCTGGTGAGCATCATGTACGCCAACAACGAGGTCGGCACGGTCCAGCCCATCGCCCGGCTCGCGGCGCTGGCCCGCGCCCACGGGGTGCCGTTCCACACCGATGCCGTCCAGGCCGCCGGCTGGCTGCCGCTGGACACGGGCGCGCTGGGCGTGGACGGGCTGAGCATTTCCGGCCATAAGCTGGGCGCGCCCAAAGGCAGCGGCGCGCTGTTTGTGCGCGGCCGGGTCCGGGTGGAACCGCTGGTCCACGGCGGCGGGCAGGAACGGGGCCGCCGCTCGGGCACCGAAAACGTCGCCGGCGCCGTGGCGCTCGCAACGGCCCTGGCGCTGCCGCGGGAGCCGGCCGGGAGCGTGGCTGCCCTCCGCGACGGGTTCATCGACGCCGTGCTGGCCGGTGTTCCCGGCGCGCAGCTCACCGGCCACCCCACCGAGCGGCTGCCCTCGGTGGCCTCGTTCTGTTTCCCGGGCATCAGCGGCGAGTCCGTGCTGTTGGAACTCGAGCGCCAGGGTGTGGTGTGCTCCAGCGGGTCCGCGTGCGCGGCGGGCTCGGATGCGCCCTCGCCCGTGCTGCTGGCCATGGGCATCGCCCCCGAGATCGCCCAGACGGCGGTACGGTTCAGCTTCGACTCGACCGTGACGGCAGCGCAGTTGCAGGAGGCGGCGGCCGCGGTCCGCACCGCCGTCGCCGGCGTCCGCACCCTCGGCACCCCCTCCACCGGTTGAGCCATCACTAAATGTCCTTAACGGGCACCGATAGCAGCATCAACTGACAGCTCAACCGGGGGTGGGGGCCTGGCCGAAGTCAGCGGTGGCGGGCGCGGCGGAAGATCCAGTGCCGCAGCATCGTGAACCGGACGGCGGTGGCGGCGAAACCGGAGAGGGTGGTGGTCCACAGCTCCTCGGCCACGGTGGCCTCCGGGTTGACCCAGTGCAGGACGGCCAGGCTGCCGCCGGTGATCAGCAGCGCGACGAGGATCACGATCAGGCCGTTGAAGTGGTCCCGCTTCATCCGGCGGCGGTCGGTGATCTTGAACGTCAGGCGCCGGTTGAGGGCGGTATTCATGAACGATGTCAGGATCAGGGCCGCCGCGTTGGCCGGCTGGGCGCCGAGCCAGGGCCGGGAAAGGGCGTACAGGGCCAGGGAGGTCAGGGTGCAGACAATGCCGACGCCGGTGAACCGGATGAGCTGCCGGACCACGGGGTAACGGAGGATTCCGCGGTACCGCCGGGTCTTCGGCCCGCGGACGACGGCGGGGGCAGGGTCAAGCTGTTCGAGCTGGGACTCCATCCGCTCAGTACAGCTCGCCCACGGGGATGTCCACGGCCAGCCGGTTCGCCGGGCCCGCCAACGGACATGCCCAGGCCTCGTTGTAGGCACACGAGGGGTTGTAGGCGAAATTGAAGTCCAGGATGAATTCGGCCTGGGGCCCGGTGCCCCGCACGCCGTGGAAAGCCCCCTTGATGGTGTCCAGGAGGTAGCGTCCCGCGCCGTAGCTGCCGCCGGGCTGGCCCGCGGTGGCGTCACGGAACGGCACGAAGATGCCGCCGCCGTAGCCCCTGAGCTTCCAGACCGCGAGCTGTCCCATCTCGGGCAGGTCGAAGGTGCCCAGCCGCACAAACCGGACCAGGCCGTCGGTCCCGGTCTCCACATTCATCTCCCGCCCGGCGCCCTCGGGGGTCAGCGGGACGTGGAAACGGTAGATCGGATCGTAGTCCGCCGTCTTCAGGCCGCCGAAAGCGGCCTTGGCCTCAGCGGTCAGCGCGGAGGCCGGGTGGGTGCCGAACATGCGGTCCCGCTCCTGGCGCCAGTACGAATGCGCCTCGGCCGGGCTGTCCGCGGCGATCTTCCGCGTCGTGGCGTAGAGGGCAAAGGTCCGCAGCCGCCAGTCCGCGATATCGAGGGCCGACATGCCTGCCACGTCGCCCTGGTCCCCAAAGTGCGTTCCGTCAATGTGCTGTTCGGCCATGCCCCCAGCGTATCCGCTTTCCCGGACCGAAATTTGGGGCCCGAAATTGTGCCCGGGATTCCGGGGACGGACCCGCGCTCCGGATAGCCCGTTCCGGCGGACCCTCCGGCCGTAGACTTTCGCGCATGCGCAACCCCCTGCAGAACGCGGCTGCCGGCATTACCCCCAAGAGCCCCGGCGGCACACCGGACAGCCCCGGGCACGCGCCGGGCGCCGGGCGCGCGGCGGCGTCGCTGGCGGAGCTCGTGACGTACCGGACCGTGTCCTCCCGGGCCGGGGGGACCTCCCAGGCCGGGGCCGGAGGGGAGACAGCCGAGTTCGAGTCCTTCATCGCCGCGCTGCCCCGGTTGTATCCGGGGGTCCATGCCGCCTTGGAACTGGAGCGTGTCAACGGCCACGCCCTCCTGTACCGGTGGCCCGGCAGCGCCGTGGCGGAGGACCCGGCGGCCCGGCACCGGGCGTCGGTGCTGATGGCGCACTACGACGTCGTCCCGGCCGACGACCCGGGGGAGTGGACACACCCGCCGTTCTCCGGCCACAACGACGGCACCTTCCTGTGGGGCCGGGGGACACTGGACGACAAGGGCCAGCTCGTGGCCATCCTGGAGGCGGCCGAGCGCCTGCTGCGGGCGGGGTATGCGCCCGCGCACGACCTCTACTTTTCGTTCGGCAACAACGAGGAGGCGGCCGGCAACAGCGCGGCGGCTGCCGCGGACCTGCTGGCCGGCCGCGGTGTGCTGCCCTGGCTCGTGCTGGACGAGGGCGGCGCCGTCGCGGGCGGAGCCTTCCCGGGGGTGAGCCGGCCGGCCGCCGTCGTCGGCGTGGCCGAAAAGGGAATCCTGGACGTGGAGCTGCTGACCCGGGACCCGGGTGGACACGCCTCCACGCCGCCGCGGATGGGGGCGACGGCGCGGCTGGCCCGCGCCATCACCCGGATCGAGCGCCGCCCGTTCCCGCAGTCGCTGCCGGAGGTGACCGCCGAGATGCTGCGCCGCTTCGGCCCGCACACGCCGCCGCCGCTGCGGGCCGTGTTCGCGAATGTGGCACTGCTCCGGGCGCCGATCATCTGGCTCTTCGGCCGGCTCGGCAGCGAGACCAACGCCATGACCCGAACCACCGTCGCCATCACCACGCTCGAAGGCAGCTCCGGGGCGAACGTCCTCGCCGCCACGGCGAAGGCCAACGCCAACATCAGGGTGGCGGTGGGGGAGACGGTGGAGGGCACCATGGCACTGCTGCGGAGAATCATCCGCGACCCGAAAGTCGAACTGCGCGTCGTGGAGGGCAACGGCCCGTCCCCGGTGTCGCCGTCCTCGGGGGCCCAGTGGGACCTGCTGGCGGACTGCATCGGGCAGGTCTTCCCCGAGGCGATCATCACCCCATACATCATGATGGGCGGCACCGACTCGCGCCGTTTCACCGGGATCTGCGGTGCCGTGTACCGCTTCGCGCCGTTCTTCATGGACGTCCGGGCCCGCGGCTCCATCCACGCCGTTGACGAAAAGATCGGCCTGGAGACGCTGGAGCAGGGCGTCCGGTTCTACGAAACACTGATGCGGGAGCTCTGAGTCATGCGGCGCCCCGGCTACGCTGGCACCATGACTGGGACGGCCCCTTCTTCAGGATCAGGCACCGCAGGAATCCGGAGTGCTGCGCTGCGCACCGGCGCGGCGCTCGCGGTCGCGGCGGCAGCCCTTTCGGGCTGCAGCAGCGACGGCAAGGGGACGCCGGTGTGGACCGCAGGGAGCAGCGCGGCGGACAGCGCGAGTGAGAGTGCGGGGCCCTCTGCCGCCACTGGTCCCGCCCCCTCGGCCAGCGCTACCGCCTCTCCGGGCTCGAGCGCGGCGGCCTGGAAGGTCTTCACCGACCCGGCAAAGACCGTCAGTTTTGAGGTGCCGCAGGACTGGATTGTCCAGTCCGTAGCTCCCGACGCCGGCGCGCTGCCCGGGGCGCTCAAGATCACCGTCAAGGACGCCGACGGCGCCTACCTGGCCACCTTGCAGACAGGCCTGCCCCCGCAGCCTGCCGCGGCCTGCGCGGCCGACGCAGCACGCAACTACGTCGTGGTCAGCAGCGTGCCGGTTGACCTGCCGCACGCCGGCGGCGGGGGAACCATTGACCCGCACGTGGTGTTCCGGGTGATCCAGGGCTACAAGTACTTCGGCTCCTACGGCATCACCAATGTGGTGGGCGGCGACGGCGGGAAGAGTTGCGCGTTGCAGAACGTGGTCCGTGGCCCGGCCGGGAAGGGGGACTATTCATTCGGGGACCTGACCGTGCTCAAAGCGTTGGCCCCGGACCAGAAGGTTGCCCCCGCCAAGGCGTTCGACACTCTCGACCAGGCGGCCAAGTACGTCAACGAGGGGTCCGAATTCGCGAACGTCCAGCGGATGCTAATGTCTCTGAAGATCAAAAACTAGTCCCGCCCGCCCGCACATCCCCGGGCCGTTGACGGCGACTTCCCTTGCACCCACCTCACATCCCACACCCGGAGACAGAGATACATGGAACGCGCCGTAGCCGCCCGCCTGGCCTTCAAGACCGTTGCCGAGACCAAGGTGGCTCTGGCCGTGGCCGTGGCCCGGAACGCCGGGTACGACTCGATCGAAGAGTCGCTCAGGGTGACCGCGGGAGGCGGGGACGTGCCGCTGACCGAACTCTCGGACCACCACGGCGGGCGCTTCCACTACATGGAATTCGCCGAGCCCACCGACGTGCTGGTTGAGTACTCGGCCACCGTCACCGGCTTCGCGCTGCCCGAGGAGCCCGGGCTCATGGAACTGATCCGCTATGTCCGGCCCAGCCGCTACGCGGAGTCGGACCGGCTGCTGCCCACTGCCTATGCCGAATTCGGCGGGCTTCAGGGCGAAGAGCTGCTCCGCGCCGTCCGCGACTGGGTCTTCAACGAACTGCGCTACGTCAGCGGATCCTCGCGGGGCACCGACGGCGCGGTCGAAACCCTGCTGCACCGCCGCGGCGTCTGCCGGGACTTTGCCCACCTCGCCATTGCCCTGCTGCGATCCAAGAACGTCCCGGCCCGGCTGGCCGCCGTCTACGCCCCAGGCCTGACCCCGATGGACTTCCACGCCGTGGCCGAGGCGCACATCAACGGCGCCTGGCACGTCATCGACCCCACGGGGCTGGCGCCGCGGGAGAGCATGCTGCGGATCACGGCGGGGCGCGACTCCTCGGACACCGCCTTCCTGTCCACCGTGGGCGGCAGCCTGTCCCTGAAGGAACTCAGCGTCACCGCCGTCGTCGACGAGCTGCCCCGGGAAGACCCGGCGCAACTGGTCGCCATCCACTAGGCCGGCCCGGCGCGCCGGCGCACGCCCGGCGTACGCTTTCAGCGCACGGTTTCAGCGTACGGAGACCGCGGCGCGGAGCTTCTCGGTCAGCCGCAGCAGCTCCTGCTGTTCGGCGGCGGAGAGGGCCGGGCCCACAAGCGCGGCAATGTCGCGCACGTGTTCCCGGCCGATCTGCTTCTGCAGGTCCCGTCCGGCATCGGTGAGCCGGATGAGGATTCCGCGGCCGTCCTCCGGGGCCGGTGTCCGTTCAACGAGCCCTCGCTTGTCGAGCCGCTCCACCAGCCGGCTCAGGCTGGACTGGCTCAGCAGCACATTGTCGTTGAGCTCGTTCAGGCGCAGCCACCCGGAGGGGCAGCGGGAGAGCGTGAACAGGACGTCGTACTCATTGAGCGCCAGGGCTTTGAACGCCGGCGCCGCCTGCAGCTTGCGCATCACCGCCACCTGGGCCCGGAACAGGGATTCCCAGGTTTCCGCGGCCAGGCGTACCGGCGATTCTGTGGCCTTGGCGGGCATCATGACCCCTGGACGGTGGTCTCTGACGCGGCGGCCGCGGCGGCATCGGTGGGCCCCGCTGCCAGCGCGGCGGCCACCCGGCCGGCGTGCGTCGGCGGTTCGGGCACGTGTGCCGGCTTGAGCGCGGCATATTCCTTGCGCAGCACCGGCAGCACTTCCTCGCCGAACAGATCCAGCTGTTCCAGGACGGTCTTCAGCGGCAGGCCCGCGTGGTCGATCAGGAAGAGCTGGCGCTGGTAGTCGCCGAAGTACTCCCGGAACGTCAGGGTCTTTTCGATCACTTCCTGCGGGCTGCCGACGGTCAACGGGGTCTGGGACGTGAAGTCCTCCAGCGAGGGGCCGTGGCCGTAGACCGGGGCGTTGTCGAAGTAGGGGCGGAACTCCTTGACGGCGTCCTGGGAGTTCTTCCGCATGAAGAACTGGCCGCCGAGGCCCACAATCGCCTGGTCCGCCTTGCCGTGGCCGTAGTGCTCGTAGCGTTCGCGGTAGAGGCCGATCAGCTGCTGGTAGTGCTCCTTGGGCCAGAAGATGTTGTTGGCGAAGAAGCCGTCACCGTAATACGCCGCCACTTCGGCGATCTGCGGCGTGCGGATCGAGCCGTGCCACACGAAGGGGGCGACGCCGTCGAGCGGGCGGGGGGTGGAGGTGAAGTTCTGCAGCGGCGTGCGGTGCTTGCCGGACCAGTTGACGGTGTCCTCGTCCCACAGGCGGCGCAGCAGGGAGTAGTTCTCGATCGCGAGTTCGATCCCGTCCTGGATGTTCTTGCCGAACCAGGGGTAGACGGGGGCGGTGTTGCCGCGGCCCAGGACCAGGTCCACGCGTCCGTCCGCGAGGTGCTGGAGCATCGCGAAGTCCTCGGCGATCTTCACGGGGTCGTTGGTGGTGATCAGGGTCGTGGCCGTGGACAGGATGATGCGCTCGGTCTGGGCCGCGATGTACGCCAGTGTGGTGGTGGGGGAGGACGAGAAGAACGGCCGGTTATGGTGCTCGCCGATGGCATAGACATCCATGCCGATCTCTTCGACCTTCTTGGCGATCGCCACGGACGCCTTGATCCGCTCGTGCTCCGTCGGGGTGCGCCCCGTCGTGGGGTCGGTGGTGATGTCGCTGACGCTGAATACGCCGATCTGCATGGTGTGCCTTTCCGTGGCCGGGGTGGATCCGGGAGCTGGTTCTACTATAGCCGATATACATGCGTTTGCATCTATCGACCGGTATAACGCCCGCCACGGACGAATATTCCCGCACGTTCCGGCCGGGTTTTCCGCCCCCCCCCCCCGTCTTCCCGGCCGCGTTGCCGGCCGTGTTCCCGCCTTCGGAGCTGGTGCGGGCCTAGGATGCAATCAACCGGCTGGCCGCGAGGTGCCCGCCCTCCCGGAAGGCCGCCATGCGCCGTGTTGTCGCTTTTCTGTGTCTGGTGGAGCTCACCAGCGGAATCCTGCAGGGCTATTACACGCCCATCCTCACCGATATCGCCCGGCACCTGGGAATCCACGACGCCGACGTCAACTGGTTCGAGGCTGCGCAGCTCATGGTCAGCGCCCTCGCCGTGCCGGTGCTGGCCAAGCTGGGGGACATGTACGGGCACAAGAAGATCCTGCTGGTTTCCACGCTGGTCACCGCTGCGGCCTCCTGGGGCGTCGCGCTCGCCCCGGACTTCTGGACCTTCCTGGCCGCGTGGTCGTTCCAGGGTTTCTACGTGGTCTGGCTGCCCCTGGAAATTGCCCTGATCTTCAGCCGCGTCCATCAGCTGCCCGACGGCGCCGCCCGCACCCGGCGCGCAGCCGGCGTCCTCGTCGGGGCGCTGGAGGCCGGTGTCATCGCCGGAGCGCTCGCCGCCGGGGCGCTCGTGGAAGTGTTTGCGGGCCAGCTGCAGCTGGTGCTCCTGGTCCCTGCGGTGGCCGTGTCCGCATGCTGGTTCGCCGTCCGGTATGGCGTGCCGGAGTCGCGTGGGCGCAGCGGCGGACGCGTGGACACCCGCGGCTTCACGCTCCTCGCCCTCGGACTGCTGCTCATCACGTCGGGACTGACTTTCATGCGCCTCAATGGAGCCGGCGCGTGGTGGCCGTGGGCGCTGGTGGGAGCCGGAATTCTGGTGTTCATTCCGTTCGCGCGGTACGAGCTGCGCGAGGCCGATCCGCTCGTGGACATCCGGATGCTGCGGGGCAAGTCCATGTGGCCCGTCCAGCTGACCGCAGCGCTTTTTGGCGTCTCGGTCCTGGGCGCGCAGGCCCCGCTGTCCACCTTCGCCCGGACCGACCCCGCGCTGCACGGCTACGGTCTCGGGCTGCGCGCCGGGCAAGTCTCCATCATCATCGGCGTCTATGTGCTGGCGCTGCTGGTGGGCGCCCTGCTGTATCCGGTCGTGACCCGCCGGCTCACCCCGCGCTGGACCCTCGTGGGCGCCGCCACGCTCGTGGGCCTGGGCTACCTGCTGTTCCTGCCGTTCCATGGCAGTCTCACCCAGGCGCTGGTCAACATGGCGATCGCCGGTGTCGGCTCCGGGGCCCTCGTGGCGGCGCTTCCTTCGGCGGCCGCGGCGGCGGCGCCCCTCAACCGGACCGCGATGGCCACGGGCCTGACCAACACCACCAAGACCATCGGCGGGGCCTTCGCGTCCGCAGTGTTCGGCATCGCCCTGCTCAGCCACGTCCTGGCCGAGGCCGGGGCCGGCGCGGGGGACGCCGGTCAGACCGCGGCGCCGCTCGCCGGCTACCTCACGGTATGGACCATCTGCGGGGTCACCGGGCTTGCCGCGGCCGCCGCGCTGGTGATGGTGCCCCGCCTGGCCTTCTCCGACCCGGCGGCCGTGGCCGCCGCACCGCTCGGGGCCGGCTCGCACTAGCGGTACCCTTCCTCCTCAGCGACTGAGCAAGTATGTTCTTAGCGTGACGGGTACGCGGAGGTACGAGTGGGGGCGGGCGGCGGCCGCGGCCGTCCTGGTGGCAACCAGCTTCGTGCTTTCGGGATGTTCCGCGTCGCGGCTGGCACCGGCCAGTACGGTGGATGCGCGTGCGGTGCTGGCGGCGTTCAAGTCCCGGGACATGGTGGGGCACCTGCAGGCGCTGCAGCGGGTGGCCGATGCCAACGGCGGGAACCGGGCCTCGGGCACCTCGGGGTATGAGGAATCGGCCCGCTACGTTGAGGAGCAGCTGCGCGCGGCCGGGTATGCGCCGGTGCGGCAAAGCTTCACGTTCAAGGAGGACGGCCGGCGCGGCAAAACGGTGGAGTCCTTCAACATCCTGGCCGACACCGGGGGCAGTGCCGAGCACACCGTGGTGGTGGGCGCGCATCTGGACTCCGTGCAGGAGGGCCCGGGCATTGATGACAACGGCAGCGGGGTCGCGGCGGTCCTGGAGACCGCGCGGTGGATGAAGGAGGCCGGGATCACGCCGGCCAACCGGGTCCGGTTCGCGTTCTGGGGCGGCGAGGAGGACGGCCTGTACGGGTCCCAGCACTACGTCGACGAGCTCAGCGCCACCGAGATCGGCCAGACCGCGGCGAACCTGAACGTGGACATGGTGGCCTCGCCCAACGGGGTCCGCTCGGTCCATGACGGGGACGGGACGGATTTCGGCGACGCCGGCCCGGCCGGGTCCAAGGCGATCGAGGACATCTTCTTCCGCTACTTCCAGGAGAACGCGCTGCCGGCCGAGACCACGCCCTTTGACGGCGGGTCCGACTACGACGCCTTCCTCTCGGCCGGCATTCCCGGCGGCGGGCTGTTCACCGGCGATGAGAAGAGGAAGACCCAGGCCCAGGCCCAGACCTATGGCGGGGAGGCCGGCAAGGACCTCGATCCCTGCTACCACGAGGCCTGCGACACCATCGCCAACACCAACCTGGAACTGCTCACCGAAATGTCCGGCGCCCTGGCCTACGGCACCCTGGCCTACGCGATGGCCAAGACCGGCTAAACACCCCGCTACGCCGTCCCGTTCGCCGAGGATGTCGGATGTCCACGGCGCCGGCGCCTATGTCCACCGGCTGCCCGGCGGCCGGCCTTTTTCCAAGTACCCCGCGGCGGCAAACGGCGCGGGACCCGCGCCGGATCGGGTAGTTAATCAGCCATTTGAGGGGAAAAGACAGGTACCCGCTACTCAGGTGCTGAGAGTTTGCTGAGATTACGATAAGAAACGGATAAGCATTTGGGCAGGCGCCTATGATCTGCCCAGTCCCGTCTGAACAACCGCTCGACGGGAACAAATACGGGCCCCGTGAAAGCAACTGTCAGTGCGCCACAGATGCTGCGCTGTCTCCTTTTCGCGCCCGTCATCCGGAAAGCCTGGGTCCGTGTTTACGCCCGGGAAACTTCGCTAGTCGGAAGTACGGGGGACATTGCCAGATGGATATCTTCGAAAGCTTAGAGTCCGAGGTCCGCAGCTACTGCCGCAGTTGGGACACGGTGTTTGAGCGTGCGCACGGAAGCAGCCTCTTCAGCGAAGACGGCAGAGAATATCTGGACTTCTTTTCCGGCGCCGGCGCACTGAACTACGGGCACAACAACTCGGTGCTGCTGCAGCCACTGTTGGACTATCTTCGCTCCGGCGCCATTGTGCATTCACTCGACATGAAAACACCCGCCAAGCGGCGCTTCCTGGAAACCTTCAAGGAGTTGATCCTCCAACCCAGAAATTTGGACTACAAAGTCATGTTCCCCGGTCCGACGGGAACCAACTCAGTGGAGGCTGCCCTGAAGCTTGCCCGGAAGGTAACCGGCCGGCAGCATGTCCTGAGCTTCACCAATGCGTTTCACGGGATGACCCTGGGATCGTTGTCAGTCACGGGCAATTCAATGAAACGTCAGGGAGCCGGCGTCCCCCTGACGAACACATCGAGCATGCCCTATGACGGGTTTTTTAACGGTCAGATGCCGGACTTCCTGTGGCTCCGGCAAGCACTGGAAGACAGGGGCTCGGGCATCGATAAGCCCGCAGCGGTGATCGTGGAAACCGTTCAGGGCGAGGGCGGGCTCCGGGCCGCCCGGGCGTCCTGGCTGCGAGGCCTTGCAGAGCTGTGCCGTCAACATGACATCCTGCTCATCGTTGACGATGTACAGGCCGGGTGCGGACGGACGGGGACCTTTTTCAGTTTTGAGGAGGCGGGGATCACCCCCGATATCGTCTGCCTGTCGAAGTCCATCTCGGGCTTTGGCCTGCCTTTGGCACTGACACTGTTCAAACCCGGATTGGATATCTGGAAGCCTGGCGAGCACAACGGAACATTCCGGGGCCACAACCCGGCATTCGTCACCGGCGCAGCTGCCCTGGAGCACTACTGGCAGGACGGCAGCTTCCAGTCAACCGTTGCGAGGCTCATTGCGCAGCTCCACGACGGGCTGACGCAGATCGCCGCGGGCGTCGAAGGCGCCACGGTCCGTGGCCGGGGACTGCTCGTGGGGGTTTACTACCCCAACCCCCAGACTGCGGAGAAGATCGCAGCTGAATCGTTCGCCAGGGGCCTGCTCGTGGAAACGTCCGGCCCCGAAGGTGAGGTGGTCAAGGCGATGCCCGCGCTGACTATCAGCCCAGAGGATCTTCAGAAGGGACTCGATATTCTCGCTGCAGCCGCAGTGACTGTGACCGGAGAGCCGGTCGCCTTGGGATCAACCATTTGAGCATCCGAACAGGGCAAAACGGCTCACAGGGGCCAGTGCCCCTAGCAAGAATCGAAGTAGATTTCGGGGAGCAAAATGGGTACCCGCAAGGCAACAGATTTCAACGACAGTGATCTAGCGGAAACCGACCGGGCGATTCCTCCGGGAAGCGTCATTGTACAAAAGTTTGGCGGTTCGTCCCTGGCGGATGCCGCGGGTATCCTCCGGGCAGCCGAGCGGATCGCCAAAACGCGGACCAACGGCTATCGGGTCGTGGCGGTGGTGTCCGCCATGGGCGATACCACCGACGAACTCTGCGACCTCGCCGCGGAGGTTTCCGCCCGGCCCCTGCCTGTGGACCTTGACGCCCTGCTGAGCATCGGCGAACTTGTGTCCTCCGCGCTTTTGGCGATTGCCCTGGCGGATCTTGGCCAGCTGCCCCGCACATTTACCGGCAGTGCGGCCGGCCTCATTACCGACAGCATCCACGGCAAGGCACACATCACTGATGTCAGGCCGGACCGCGTCCGCAGCAGTCTTGCCCGTGGTGAGGTCCCCATCGTGGCAGGGTTCCAGGGCAGGACGCAGAAACGGAACAGGGTTACCACGCTCGGCCGCGGCGGCTCGGACCTTACCGCGGTCGCCCTGGCCGCCGCGCTCGGGGCCGATATTTGTGAAATCTACACCGACGTCGACGGCGTCTACACCGCGGACCCCCGCGTCGTCCCGACAGCGCGGAAGATCGAGGTCCTCTCGAGCGAGGAAATGCTTGAGTTCGCCGCCTCCGGCTGCAAGGTACTGCACCTGCGCTGTGTTGAATATGCCCGCCGGTTCGGCATACCAATCCATGTGAGGTCATCCTTCGTGCCGGAACCAGGGACGTTGATCCTGCCTGGCCTTGACCGACATCCACTCCTCCAGCCCGCCAGGGAACAACCCGAGGTGACCGGAGTAGCAGGGGTCAACTCGGCGTCGAAAATCACGGTCGTGGGAATGCCGGACCAGCCGGACACCATGGCACGCATCTTGCACGTCCTCTCAAGTTCGGGTGCGCACGTCCAGGCGATCGTACAGAATTCGGCGGGCAAGGGCCCGAGGCGTTCCGACGTTGCCCTGATCGTGCCGGCGGCCCACGCCGGAAACGCCCTTGCGGTGCTGGATGCTGAAAAGGGAGCCATTGGATTCCAGGGATTGCAGCATGACGGCCAGGTGGGCAGGGTGTCCATCACGGGGCTGGGCATGCGGTCGTCCCCGGAAATTTTCTGCACTTTCCTCAAGGCCCTGTCCGACGCCGATGTGGCGCTCGATCTGGTCGATATTTCCGAGACGTCCGTGGGGGCTGTCACGCACGCCAGCCGGCTCGCGGATGCCGAGCGCGCTGTCCGGCGGGCCTTCGGCATGGCCCCGGCGGACGAGGCAACGGCGGCGGGTCATGAAGGCCATCTCACGCCCGCTGTAGGCCCCCCGCTCCAGACGTGGGTCGCGATTTCTGGCCAGGATATGACCCCTGTTTCCCAGGGCGACAGAACTGTGGCACGTCACTTCTAGCGAAGGAGCTAAAGGATGGGCAAGACCGCGAGGATCGGCAACGGCCTCACCAGACCTCCCGAGTTGCGGGGCATAATGTCGATGATCGGCGGCTCGGAAGGCGGAACTGTCCTGACGTCGGCCGCGCCCGACCAGGCCGCTCGCTGGCGGCGGGGCGAGCGTTTGGACCGGCTGTTTGAGGATAGTTGCGACCGCTTGCGCGAACAGGGGCGCGGCGACCAGGTTGCCGTCGATGCGGGGGACGTTGTCCTGACGTACACGGAGCTGGATGAACGGGCGAACCAGATGGCGCGGCATCTTCTGGTGTGCGGTGCCCGGCCGGGTGACCGCATCGCCCTGCTGTTTGACCAGCCATGGCGGGCCTACGTGGCGATGCTGGCCGTTCTGAAGATCCATGCGGCCTATGTTCCCCTGGATCCGGGATTTCCCCCTGACCGTCTTCAGTACATCGTCGAGGACGCCAACGTGTCCATGGTCCTGTCTCTGTCCCATCTGAGGGATCTGCTGCCTGAAGTAGCCGCCGTCACGGTGTGCGTTGATGATGTGCAGGCCCAGATCGACGCCAAGGATCCCTCCCGCTTGGGAAGCGCGGACCATGGCGGAACGAAGGATGAGCTGGCCTACATCATCTACACCTCCGGTTCGACCGGACGCCCCAAGGGCGTGGCAGTGGAACAGGCCAGTATCTGCAATTTTGTCCGGGTGGCCTCTGACGTCTACGGGATTGAGTCCACGGACCGCGTGTACCAAGGCATGACGATCGCCTTCGATTTTTCGGTGGAGGAAATCTGGGTTGCCTGGATGGTCGGAGCCACTCTGGTGCCCAAGCCGGGCCGGTCCAGCATGTTGGGTGCCGAGCTCGCGGAGTACCTGCAGGAAAAAAAGATCACCGCCCTTTGCTGCGTTCCAACGCTGCTGGCGACGCTTGACGAAGACCTGCCCGGGTTGCGGTTCCTGCTGGTCTCCGGAGAGGCTTGCCCCAAGGACCTCGTGATGCGCTGGCACCGCCCCGGCCGGCGCTTCCTGAATGTCTACGGCCCCACCGAGGCGACCGTTACTGCGACCTGGTCGGTCCTCGACCCGGACATGCCGGTGTCTCTCGGGGTGCCCTTGCCCACGTATACCGCGGTGATTGTGGATCCCGCTGAGCTTCGGGCCCTCCCGCGCGGTGAAACGGGAGAAATCGGTCTCGCTGGGGTGGGCCTGGCGCGCGGGTATGTGAACCGAGAGGACCTGACGGAACGGGCCTTTGTCCCGGATTTCCTGGGGATTGAGAACAATCCCTCCGGCCGGATTTACCGCACCGGAGATCTCGGACGGGTAAACGACGACGGGCAACTCGAATACTTCGGCCGGATCGATACCCAGGTCAAAATTCGCGGCTACCGGATCGAACTGAGCGAAATAGAATCCGTCCTCCTGCAGCTCCCGGGCATTGCGCAGGCAGTCGTCCAGACCTATGAGCCGGAACAAGGAACCGTGGAGCTGGCGGCCTACTACACCCTGCGTCAGGACGTGGAGGGTGTGGATGCCCATGACCTCCACCGGATGCTGCGCACGAGGCTTCCCGGGTACATGGTTCCTGCTTACTTTGAACAGCTGGACGCCATTCCCATGATGGCCAGTGACAAAGTGGACCGGAAGCGGTTGCCCCGTCCGGAGCACAGGATCAGCCGGGCGGGCTCGGGGTCATACACCGCCCCGACAACCGCCGCCGAAGAGGCCCTGGCCGCCCAGCTCGGCGCCGTGCTGAGCCTTGACAAGGTCTCCACCGATGCCCACTTCTTCAACGACCTCGGTGCCGACTCGTTGTTGATGGCGCGCTACTGCGCCGGCATCAGGAAAGAAACCGCCCTGCCCGCAGCGGCGATGCAGGATATCTACGAGCACCCGACGGTTCGGCAGCTCGCCGCGTGCCTCGAAGCCAGGCACAGTGAATCTATTCACATCGCGGACGTACCGGCGGCCGACGCTGCGCGCCCCGCACCGATGCCCCCGGTGAGTTCGTTCCAGTACGCCCTGTGTGGTGCAATCCAACTGCTGATTTTCCTCGGTTATACGATGTACGCCGCTTGGCTGCTGATATTTGGCTACGAATGGGTGTTGGGGGGAAGCACCCCTTTGGACATGTGGCTTCGCTCCATCGGGTTCGGTGTCGCAACTTTCGTGGTCCTGTCTGTGACCCCGATCATCGCCAAATGGGTCCTCGTCGGGAGGTGGAAGCCCGGCACCATCCGAATCTGGAGCCTGGCCTATCTCCGTTTTTGGACGGTCAAGACACTTACGAGGGCAAACCCATTGGTGACGTTCGCGGGTTCGCCGCTTTACGTGCTGTATCTCCGGCTACTGGGCGCAAAGATCGGCAAGGGGGTCGTGATCTTCTCCCGGAAGGTGCCCGCGTGCCCGGACCTGCTCACCGTCGGTGACAACACCGTCATCAACAAAGACTCCTCGTTCCTGTGCTACCGGGCACATGCGGGCATCATCGAGATCGGCCCGGTGTCGTTGGGAAGCAACGTTCTCATCTCGGAGAGAACCACCCTCGACATTGGAACGTCGATGGGCAATGACACGCAGCTCGGACATGCCTCATCGCTGCAGACCTCGCAGGCGGTACCCGACGGCGAGGTCTGGCACGGTTCTCCCGCCGCACGTGCCAGCACAAACTATTTGCGGGTCCCGGCCGTCCCGTGTGGCACCCGCCGGAGGGTCATCTATAGCCTGCTCCAGCTGTTCAACCGCCTCGTCCTGGTTGTTCCTGCGGGCGTCCTCGGGCTGGCCGCGCTGCTGCCGCCCTACCTGAGCACAGGACATCTTCAATTGGGAGCCTTCACGTTCTTTGTCGACGTCGTGGTGGTGACACTGGTCCTGTTCATTGTCGGGCTGATCACCGGCCTGGTGACCGTCCTCTGCCTGCCGCGACTGCTGAACCACTTCATTAAGCCTGATGTGGTCTATCCGCTCTATGGCTGGCATTTTTCGATCCACCGGCTGATATCCCGTATCTCGAACATCAAAACGTACAAAGACACCTTCGGCGACAGCTCGTACATCATCTACTACCTGCAGGCTCTGGGCTGGAAACTGGGCAACGTGCAGCAAACAGGTTCAAACTTCGGCCCCACGCTGGGCCACGAATCGCCATTCCTGTGCTCTGTAGGAACGGGAACCATGGTCTCAGACGGCCTGAACATGATGAACGCCGATTACACGAGCTCCTCCTTCCGGCTCTCTCAGGTCCAGATCGCCGGCCACAACTTCCTCGGAAACAACATCACGTTTCCGATCGGTGCCCATGTCGGTGAGAACTGCCTTCTGGCCTCGAAAGTGATGATTCCGATTGACGGCCCGATCCGGAGGGATGTGGGGCTGCTCGGCTCACCCGCATTTGAGATTCCCCGGTCAGTCCAGCGTGACGCACAGTTTGAGGAACTCAATACCCCGGAAGCCGTGAAACGGGTCCTCCCGGCCAAGAACCGGCACAACATCCTGAGCATGGTGCTGTTCCTGTCCGTGAAATGGGTCCTCTTGCTCGCTGCCACACTGGCCGGCGCTGTTGCCGTTTCGGCGCACAGCTTCCTCGGTGTGCTGGCCATCGCCGCGGCAATGCTTGGCTTGCTGGTGTTCCGGGTGCTGTTTACCGCTTTGGTGGAGCGTTCGGTCATGGGCTTCCGCCGCCTGAAGCCGGAATACTGCTCGATCTACGACCGGTACTTCTGGCGGCATGAGCGTCTCTGGAAGCTGCTGGCCGGGGCGCCGTTCAATGGAACCCCGTTCAAGGCCCTGATGTGGAGGCTGCTGGGCGTCAAGGTGGGCAAGCGGCTCTACGACGCCGGCCTGAACATGCCGGAAAAAACCCTCGTCACGATCGGCGATCACTGTACGTTCAACGAGGGAACACACGTCCAGGGCCACTCCATGGAAGACGGCGCATTCAAGTCCGACTACATCGTGTTCGGCAACCACTGCTCCCTCGGCGTCGATGGCTGGGTCAACTACGGGGCGACGATGCACGAAGGTTCGTCCCTCAGCGCCGACGCCTTCCTGATGAAAGGCGAAGATGTCCCGGAAGGTGCAACGTTTTCCGGGAACCCCGCCCGCGAGGTGATGAACCCCGCCGCATCCGCAACCCTCGCGGCCCTGGCATCGCGCGGGCCCCGTCACCGGGACGCAGCCGCGGCGGCTGCCGGCCGGCCTAAACTCTCCAAGGGTACGCACGGATCCCACGGAGCCCACGCAACCCGTGCTGCAGCCGACGCAGCCCGCGGGACCCGTGCTGCAGCCAACGCAGCCCACGGGACGCACCGGGCATCGCGGAAAAAGGCAGGGACGCCAGGTTCTGGTTCCTAGTGCGAACCGGTTGGCAGGGGAGCGTCTTCTGGGAAGTCGTCAGGGAAGTCTTCGGTCACGGCCGGCCCGGAATGGCGTCCGCGGCGCAGCGGCTTCTGTAGCGCCCTGCGCTCGCGCCGGCCTTCCACGAGCCGGTACAGCACCGGGACCAGGATGAGTGTGAGGGCCGTGGAGGAGATCAGGCCGCCGATCACTACGATCGCCAGGGGCTGGGAGATGAAGCCGCCGCCGCCAGTCAGTCCCAGCGCCATTGGTGTCAGGGCGAACACCGTGGCGAGCGCCGTCATGAGGATGGGGCGGAGGCGCTGGCGGGCGCCGTGCGTGATGGCGTCCGCCACGTTCATCCCGGGTTCGCCGTCGCGCGGCTGGCGGTACTGGTTGATGAGGTCGATCAACACGATCGCGTTGGTCACCACGATGCCCACGAGCATCAACATGCCGATCAGGGACGGCAGGCCCAACGGCACGCCGGTCACCACGAGCAGGGCGATTGCGCCTGTCGCGGCGAACGGGACGGAGACCAGCAGGATCAGCGGCTGCACGAGCGACTTGAACGCAGCCACCATGATCACGTAGACGATCGCGATGGCGGCCAGCAGCGCGAGTCCGAGCTGGCGGAACGAATCGGCCTGCTGCGTCGTGGCGCCGCCGATCGTGGCGGTCACCCCGGGCGGCAGCTGGACTGACTTGAGCCGGTTCTGCACCTCGGTGCTGACCGCGCCGAGGTTGGAGCCCGACGGCGTCACCGAGACCCGCGCGGTGCGCTGGCCGTTGCTGGCGGTGATGGAGACGGGGACGTCCACCTGCTCCACCGAGGCGATGCTGCCAAGCGGGACGGCGCCGGCCGCCGTCGGGAGCGGGATGTCCCGGACGGCCTCGATGCTCGTGAAGCGGGTGCCCTCACCAATCCGGACCGGGAAGTCGTTGGTGTCGATGCGGATCGTCCCGGCGGGAATCGGGCTGATCGTGGCGGCCAGGACCCCGGCCACGCGCTCCTCGTTCAGGCCGGCCGCGACGGCCTTGGCGCGGTCCACCTTGACCTGGACCACCGGCTGGCTGGCGGCCAGGTTGGTGGCCACCTCGCTGCTGCCCGGGACACCGTCCATGGCCTTGACCATCGCGTCACTGGCGGTCTGGAGATCGGCGGTGCTGGCGGCCTTGAGGGTGATGTCCACGGTTGACGAAGTGCCGAAGCCGCCCTGCTGGGAACCGACCGTGATCTTTCCGGCGTCGCCGAGCTTGGAGAGTTCCCTGCGGACGGTCTCCTGGAGCTTGCCTTGGTTGGCTTTCTCGTCTGTCACCACGGTGAACGTCGAATTCGACGCGCCGGAGGAGAGCAGGGCCGAGAAGCCGGTCTGGGCGTTGCCGGTGGTGGCTTGGACGTCCTTGATTCCGTCGATGCCCCGCAGCGTGTCCTCGACGCGGATCGCCGAGGCACTGGCTTCGTCGAGGCTGGTCCCTGCCGGCAGGGCCTGCTTGACGGTCATGCTGTTCTCGCCGGAGCGGCCCAGGAGGTCGGTGGCGAGCAGCGGGGACATCGCCACGGTGCCGGCAAGCACCAGGGCCGCGGCGACCAGGGTGAGGACCGGGTGCCGCTGCGTGCCGGACAGGACAGGCAGGTAGCCGCGCTGCAGGAGCGTGCTCTGCTCGGCCTCGTGCGCCTTGGTGGCAATGCCAGCGGCAGAAGCCGGCGAGCCGGTGACGGCGGGTGTGCGCAGGAACCAGTAGGCCAGCACCGGCACGATGGTCAGCGAGACCAGCAGCGAGGAGAGCAGGGCGATGGTCACTGTCAGGGCGAACGGCCGGAACAGCGCGCCGGCCAGGTCGCCGACGAAGGCGATGGGCAGGAAGACGGCCACGGTGGTCAGGGTGGACGCCGTGATGGCGCCGGCGACTTCGCGGATGGCGGTCCCGATCGCGGTGATCTTGTCCTCGCCGTAGCTCAGGTGCCGTTTGATGTTTTCGATGACCACGATCGAGTCGTCCACGACGCGTCCGATCGCGATGGTGAGCGCGCCAAGAGTGAGGATGTTGAGCGAGTAGCCGGTGGCCGAGAGCCCGATGAACGTGATCAGCAGGGACAGCGGGATGGACACGGCCGTGACCAGGGTTGCGCGCACGGACATCAGGAACACCAGGATCACCAGGACGGCGAAGCCCAGTCCCAGCAGGCCCTCGGTGGTGAGGTCCTTGATTGACTTCTCGATGAACGGCGCCTGGTCGAAGACCGGGGTGAATTTGGCATTGGAGCCAAGCTCGGCCTCAAGTTGCGGGATGGCTTCCTTGACCGCGTGGGAGATCGCGACGGTGTCGCCCTCGGGCTTCTTGGTCACGGACAGGGCGAGGGTTTCCTTGCCGTTGGTCCGCGTGATTGACGTGCGGGCGTCCTCAACCAGGCTGACATCCGCCACGCTGCCGATGGTCGCCGCATCGCGGGCCGCGCCCAGGGGGAGGGCCTTGATCGCGTCGAGGGAGTCCACCGGGCTGCCGATCTGCAGCGAGAGGGTCTTGCCCTGTTCCTCGATGGTGCCGGCCGGAACCAATGCGCCGTTGTTCTTCAGCGCGTCGCTGATGGACTGGAGGCTCGCGCCCGATGCCGCCAGGTCCCGCGGCCGCGGCAGGATCTGGATGTGCTGCGTGGCGCCGCCGGTCACGTCGGCGCCGCGCACGCCCTCGAGCTTCTGCAGCGCAGGGACGCTGAGCCGGGCGAGATCGGCGTTGAGTTCACTGAGCGGCTTGTCCGAGGAGACGGCCAGGAAGACGATCGGGAAGTCGCTGATGCTCCCGGCGATCGCCTGCGGCTGGACGTCCTTCGGCAGGGCCTGCTTGGCGTTGGAGATGGCGCGGTCGATCTGGTTCCGGGCCCGGTCCAGGTTGGAGCCGTAGGTGAACGCCAGGGAGATCTGCGAAGCGCCGTTCCGGGACGTTGACGACGTCGACTCCAGCCCCTCGACGCTGTTCAGCGCCTTTTCCAACGGGGCACTGATCTGCTTGTCCACGACTTCCGGCGACGCGCCGGGCATCGAGGAGATCACGGTGATCTGCGGGAACTCGATGGAGGGAATGAGCTCCTGCTTCAGCGAGGACATCGTGATCACGCCGAAAACGCAAGCGAACACCGTGATCAGCGCGATCAGGGCCCGGTTGGCGAGAGACAGCTTTGCGAGCCGGAACATCTCATGGTCTCCTGGTGGGTCGGGGCGTCCTGCACTACGGGACATCAAAAAACGGGGACGTCACGGGTTGCAGCGGTCCCAGACCAGCAGTGTAAACCAGCCGCGGCCGGGTCCCGGCTTAGTTGCTGGCGGTGACCTGTTCGAGTTGCAGCGTCTTGGCCGTCTCGGCCTCCAGCTTGGCGGCGAGCTCAGGGTTGTCGTTGAGCTTGACACCGTAGCCGGGCATCATGTCCTTGAGCTTGGACTGCCAGCCCTTGAAGTTCTTCGGGAAGGACTTCTGGAGCAGTTCGATCATGATCGGCACAGCGGTGGACGCGCCCGGGGATGCGCCGAGCAGGGCGCCGATGGTGCCGTCGCGTCCGGCGATGACCTCGGTGCCGAACTGCAGCACGCCACCCTTCTTCGGGTCCTTCTTGATGATCTGGACCCGCTGGCCGGCGGTGATGAGCTCCCAGTCGCCGTCCTTGGCCTCGGGGTAGTACTCCCGCAGGGCCTCGACCTTGTCGCCGTGGCGCTTGGCGACTTCCTTGATCAGGTAGGCGGTGAGGTCCATGTTGTCCTTGGCCACGGCCAGCATCGGGATGATGTTGGAGGGGCGGATGGACAGGGGCAGGTCCAGGTAGGAGCCGCTCTTGAGGAAGTTCGTGGAGAAGCCGGCGTACGGGCCGAACAGCAGGGAGCGCTTGCCCTTGACGTAGCGGGTATCCAGGTGCGGCACGGACATGGGCGGGGCGCCGACAGACGCCTGGCCGTAGACCTTCGCGCTGTGCTGGGCAGCGATGGTCTCGTCGGTGCAGCGGAAGAACTGGCCGGAGACCGGGAAACCACCAAACCCCTTGCCTTCCGGGATGCCTGAGGCCTGCAGCAGGTGCAGTGCCCCGCCGCCGGCACCGACAAACACAAACTTCGCGTGGATGGAGCCGTGCTCGCCGCTCTTGGCGTGCTTCAGCGACAGGTCCCAGCCGCCGCCGGACGCGCGCTTGATGTCGCTGACGTTGTGGCCGTAGTTGATCTCCACGCCGTTGTTGCCCAGGTATGTGGTCAGCTCGCGGGTCAGGGCGCCGAAGTCGACGTCGGTGCCCTCGACGGCGCGGGTTGCCGCGACGCGCTGCTTGGGGTCGCGGCCCTTGACGATCAGCGGGGCCCACTTGGCGATCTGCGCGTGGTCCTCGGAATACTCCATCGAACGGAACAGCGGGTTCGGCTTGAGTGCCTCGTAGCGGGTGCGGAGGAACTTGGTGTGGTCCTCGCCGATCACGAAGCTCATGTGCGGAACGGTGTTGATGAAGCCCTTGGGGGAGCCGATCAGCGAGTTCGAGACGAGGTGGGACCAGAACTGGCGGGACAGCTGGAACTGCTCGTTGATGTTCAGGGCCTTGCCGGGGTCCACCGAGCCGTCTTTGGCTGCGGGGGAGTAATTAAGCTCACACAGGGCCGCATGTCCGGTACCGGCGTTGTTCCACGGGTCGGAGCTTTCCAGTCCCGGCTCGTCCAGCCGCTCAAAGAGCGAGATGGTCCAGGTCGGCTCGAGCTGCTTGATGAAGGCGCCGAGCGTGGCGCTCATGATGCCGCCGCCAATCAGTACGACGTCGGCGTGTTGGGTCTTGGAAATGAAAGTCACAATCAGTCTCCGATAGCAGCGGCTCTGGCTGTCACAGAATATCCCGCACCGCCCACTAACTGAAATTGGCCCCGGGCGTCAAGGCCTTAGCTCGACCTTTGTGAAAACTTCGTTCAGCACCGGCGACGCCGGGTACTTCAGCACCCGGTCCGAGAGCGCCAGGGCCGAGATCGGGAAGGCAATGGGAACCGCGGGCACCGTGGCCGCGATCTGTCCGTTGATGGTCTGGTACTCCTCGGTGCGGTCCTTGCCGTCCGGCAGGCCCCGGGCCCGGGCGATCTTGGAGAAGACCTGGGGATCCTGGTAACCGAATTCGCCGGTGTTCTCGCCGAAGAGCGGGCCCACGAAATTGTCGGGGTCAGAATACGAGCCGTTCCAGCCCAGCAGGTGCAGGGCGTGGTCGCCCGGGGAGGTGACCTTCTGCAGGTAGCCGTCAGCCCAGTCCACCGGTACGGGCTTGACGTTGAGCCCGACGGCGGTCAGTTGCCGGCTGATTTCGGCGTACACCTTTTCCGGCGTCGGCAGGTAGGGCCGGGTGACGTTGAGCGGATAGTAGAACTTCAGCTCCTCGCCCTTGTAGCCGGCCTCGGCCAGGAGTTCCTTGGCCTTGCCCGGGTTGTAGCCGAGCGCCGCGGCATTGTTGTTGAAGCCGCTGAGCTTGGGCGGAACGAACTGGGTCGCCTGGGCCGTGTTGTCGATGAAGAACCGGCGGATCAGCGTGTCCTTGTCCAGCGCCATTTCAATCGCCTGGCGCACCTTGAGGTTCTGCAGGATGGGGACTTGCTGGTTCATGCCCAGGTACATCACGGAGAACGGGTCCCGCTGGATGATCTGCTTTCCGCTCTTGACCAGTTGGTCGAAGTTTCCGACGGTGACGGCGTCGTAGGCGTCGATCTTGCCGTCCAGGAGCGCCTGCATCCGGGTCTGCGGGTGATCGTAGGTCACGAATTTGATGGTCCCGATCTGTCCCTTGTCCCCCCAGTAGTCCTTGTTGCTGGCCAGGGCGACGCTGCCCGAGTCCCACGAGTCGAAAACGTACGGCCCGGTGCCTACCGGGTGGAGGCCGTAGGCGGACACCGGCTGCCCGCCCCGGCTCTGGTTCAGGACGTCGGCGTTCTCCGCGGCGAGGGCCTTGGGCGAAGAGATCGCGAAGGCCGGGAGGGTGAGGGCCTGGAGAAAACCCGTGAAGGGCTGGGTGAGGCCGATCCGCACATTGTCCGGCGCAACGGCGGTGCAGTTCTTGTATATGGACAGCGGCGCCTGGTCCGCATGGGCCTTAAAGACGCCCTTGAAAGTGGTGCCGGTGGCTTGTTCGCGGAGGGCCGGTGAGAAGTTGAACCAGCGGTTGAAGTTGGTGCAGACCGCGGCGGCATCGAACGGCGTCCCGTCCTGGAATTTAACGTTGCCGCGCAGCTTGAACTCGTAGGTCCGGCCTTCATCGCTCTGGGACCATTCGGTGGCCAGCAGCGGCGTGGGCTGGCCGGTGGTCTGGTCTACGCCGACGAGGCCTTCCAGTACCTGCCGGGTGACGCGGTAGGACTCGACGTCGGAGACAAGGGCAGGATCGAGCCCGAGCGGCTCCGAGCCGGTGCCGAAGGTGAAAACCGCGGCAGGGGCCGCGCTGGCGGTGGCAGAGGCGGTGGGGGAACTGGGTGCCGGGCCGAGGCTGCCCGTGCAGGACGCGAGCGGCAGGACAAGGAGGGCGGTCCCGATGCTGGCGGCAATCCGCCGCACTGTCCTGCTGGGCACTGTACTGCTGGGCACTCGAGAATCACCTCTGGGAACTGGATGGTCCGCCGGCTGCGGACCAGCCCCAGTCTAGTTGACGGCCGGGTCCGCCAGCTCTTGTGGCACACCGCCGCACGGCGCACGGCAGCGCAAAAAAGCGGAGGCCCGCACCTGGTGGTGCGGGCCTCCGCTTCTCCTAGTGGTCCAGGGAGTCAGGCTGGAGCCGGGCAGGAGTGCAAAAGGGCTGCCTACTTGGGCATCAGGACAGAGTCGACCATGTAGACAGTGGCGTTGGCGGTCTGGACGCCGCCGCAGACGACGTTGGCGCTGTCAACCTTGAGGGCATCCTTGGTGCCGGTGACCGTCACCGAACCGCCCTGAACCGTCTTGTGGGTGCCGACGATCTGGTCCGGGGTGATCTTGCCGGGGACCACGTGGTAGGTCAGGATCTTGCTCAACGTGGCGTCGTCCGTCTTCAGGGCCTCGATCGTGGCCGGATCGATCTTCTTGAAGGCGTCATCCGTCGGGGCGAAGACGGTGAATTCGCTGCCGTTGAGCGTGTCCACCAGGTTGACCTTGGGGTTGAGCTTGCCGGAAACGGCGGCGGTCAGGGTGGTGAGGATCGGGTTGTTGGACGCCGCGGTGGCTACCGGGTCGAGCGCCATGCCGGAGACGGAACCGGCACCGCTGGGAACCTGGGCGGCGTATGCGGCGCAGCCGGAGCCGACGAGGTTGGCGGCCGGATCCATGGCTGCGGCGGAGGCGCTCGTGGAGGGCGACGCCATGCTGGATTCCGCCGGTGCGGAGGACGGTGCCGAGGAGGCGGGGGCCGATGAGGCGCTGGATCCGCCACAGGCAGTGAGGCTGAGCATGGCGGCAGCTGCGATACCTGCAACGGCGAACGTGGTGCGCTTGATGTTCTGCATTTCGGTTTCTCCTTTGTTGTGCCGATGTTTGCCGGCGGCGATTATTTGCCGCTGCGGCCCTTTCCCGACTGTTGGGCACCGACCCTTGGTTGGTGTCTCAATGGGTATTCGGCTGCTCGGAGGAAACGGATGGGTGCGGATGTGAAATTCTTTTTGGCGGCTTCAAAACTCCGGAAAGAGCCCGGAACAGCGCCCGAAACGACGAGAACCCCGGTCCGAAGACCGGGGTTCTCTCTGTGCGCAAGGGGGGACTTGAACCCCCACGCCCGAAGGCACAGGAACCTAAATCCTGCGTGTCTGCCAATTTCACCACTCGCGCGCGGCGCCGTCGTCGTCCCGGGAAAGAACCCCGGCGGCGGACGCCAGGCTCTATTGTACCTATTGCCGGTTTGCTGGTTGCAACGGCTGCCCGCGGGCGGACGGAGCAGAGGCCCGGGGATTAGGCGTCGACTTTCAGGTCCCGGCGAAGTTTGGCGACATGCCCGGTGGCCCGGACGTTGTACTGCGTGACGGCAACCTGGCCGGCGGCGTCGACGACGATCGTGGAGCGGATCAGACCTTGGTAGGTCTTGCCGTAGTTTTTCTTCTCGCCCCAGGCCGCGTAGGCCTCGGCGACGGAGTGGTCCTCGTCGGAGAGCAACGGGAAGCTCAGCCCTTCGGCGGCCGCGAACGCCGCAAGCTTCCCGACGGGGTCGGGGGAGATGCCCACCACCTCGTAACCAGCGGCCTGAAGTGCGCCGAGGGAATCCCGGAAATCGCAGGCCTGCTTGGTGCATCCGGGCGTGGCGGCGGCCGGGTAGAAATAGATCACGGTCTTCCGGCCCCGGAAATCGCGCAGGCTGACGTCCTGTCCTTCGGCATTCTTGAGGGTGAAATCCGGTGCTGTGGCACCGGCGGTGAGTCGCTCAGGCACGGGTGTCTCCTTGGTGAGGTTCGTCATGAAATGGGGGTGGTAATCCAGCGTAGTGACGCGATCGGCGCCGGACGAATCCGCTGCTCGCTATACTCTTGGGTATGCCTGATATGGATCGCTGGCCCACGGGCCGCCTACTGTCCACGGCAGCACGTCTTGTAGAACACTCCTGGAACGAAAAATTGGGGGCCATTGGCCTGACCCATGCCGGGGTGATCGCCATGGAGGTGCTCTCGGCGAATGGGCCGATGACGCAAGCCCAATTGGCCCAACTCGTCCGGGTCCAGGCCCAGACGATGGGCAAGACACTGAGCCGGCTGGAAGCGCACGGCCACATTTCGCGGCACCGCAGCACCTCCGACCGGCGCAGCCACGTGGTGTCGCTGACTGACCAGGGGCGCCAGGCGGTTGCCGCGGCCGCCGACATGGAACGTTCCGTGCTCGCCGCCACGCCCATTGACCCAGACGTGCTGCGCCAGGAGCTCCAGGCCGTGGTCAGGGTGCTGGCAACCAGGTCCTCCTCGCCGGAGGCCAAGGCGATCGTCACGGCCGCCGAGCCGGGCGCCGCTGCCGGGGCCACCCCGGTGAATTAGCCACCCCGCTGACTTAGCCGCCCCGCTGTGGGGAAACGGGAACGGGACGGCAGGGTATCCCGCCGTCCCAATAGATCCCGTTCTCGAGGCCTTCAGCGGTGACCGGTCACCAGGGGTTCCTGTGGTGGTTGTGTTTCCTGTTATCGTGCCGGTTTCCGTTATGGTCCCAGAACCCGTCCTTGTCATGCCGGCAGCCGTCCCGGCCCGTCCACGACCCGCGGTGGTCGTTGTCGTCGCGCCAATTGCCATGGTCGTCGCGCCAACCCCATCCGTCGGCGTTGTCATGCCACCGGCTCTCTCCGTCCCACCAGCCATTGCGTGTGTCGTGCCGGTTGTTGTCCCGCATGTGGTGCCGGTTCTCAAATGAGGACTGGCTCCAGGACCTGGCGGAGGTGGTGGAAATGGTTGCGGCGGCGCTGGCAGGCAGGGCGCCGGCGCCCAGGCCCAGCGCGGCGGTCACCGCGGTTGTTCCGATGATGCGAATAGCCTTGTTCATGAAACTTGGTCCTTACGGAGATCGATTTCCCTGGCCCCGGTGCGGGCCGTGCAGGCATGCTGCCGGCGGCCCATGATTCCGTGTCTGCTGACGCGATCCTCAGTGAGGGCACCGGGAGATCTGAATGTCATCTTTGGTGGTCGCGTCGGGCTCTCTGGCCGGCGGTTTGTTGTCGGTCCGGGTCTGCAGGACCTGTCGTTCCAGGAAAGTTGCCCGGAGCACCTTTCCAGTCAACGCCCCTGCATTGACTCTCAAAAGGGACTAAAGACCCTGTTTCTGCCGCAATCGGACGGATCGTTTCAGGAGCTAGGACGCTGGCGATCGGATCAGCCCCGGCCCGTTGGCTGCTTGCCTGGATTGACGCTGCCTACACCGATGCTGCTTACACCGTTACTGCCTACACCGTTACTGCCTGGTTCGCCAGGGTGGCCACGATGGCGGACACTTTGAGGCCGGTGAGCACCGCCGTGAGCAAGACGACGCTGATCGTGACCCACACCGGGGCGAGACCGCGCCGCGGGGCGACCTCGTGGACGATCACGGAGCGGCCAATGACGTAGACATCCCTGCTGAGGAACACCCACGCCCAGTGGAACGGCCGGACAACGCCGTCCTTGCGCAGCCGGTCCCAGTCCAGGTACGCCAGGAGGGCGGACACACCGTAGGCCACGAAACTGATGGCTATGAAGAGGAAGTAAGGCGCAGTGAAAATCGACGCCGGATCAATTGTCTGGATCTGCCGCGGGCCCACGGTGCGCAGCCTGAGCACAGGATTCCAGAACATCAGCAGGATGAGCGGCACGAGCGGCAGGGCCACAATCGTCCAGATGTACGCGTTGTAGACCGGTGTCCGGTCGCTGATGCGCCTGCGCGGTGCCACCGGGTGCCGGGGCGCCGTCGTCTGGAACTGGGGTGCGTTGAACTGACCGGTCCAGGCCGAACCGTTCCACCACTGAAGCCGGCCCGATCCTGCCGGGTCCGGATACCAGCCGGGGCCAGGGGCGGAGGCGTTGGGCGGGACGGTCATGGCTGTTGATCCTTTGCGGGACGTGGCGCGTTCGCTTGTTCTGTTCTGGGACAAAGCGTACAGGGGTGGCTGCAAGGGGGAGCGGCGTCAGCGGCGGTGACCGGTGTTGTCGAGGCCGACGAAATGCGAGAGGCCAACGGTCCTCCCGTGCTTGAGATCCCTGAGGGCCCGTTCCGATTCCGGGTCCGAGCCGGTGCGCATGCGTAAGGACTTTTGCCGCAGGTCACGGATCGTGGTCGCCATTACGATGAGAACGGCAACAATGCCCAGGATGAGCAACTCCATGATTCCCCCATTGGTCGCAGTGGTGCATTGGATGGAGTCTAACCGCGGCCCGTGCCGGCGGGAAGGCCGGCCGACGGCGCAGACCCGTCCGCTGGAACCCCGGGGCCAGCCTGCCGCCCGGGAGCAAAGTGCAGTCCGGAAGTATCGACGCGCCAGCGGATCGGGAGGACGATTAATAGGCAATCACCATGAAGGAGGTCAGTTATGTGCTATTCGTACAACAGGGATTCCTGGCGGGATACCAGTAAGGATGCCGCAAAGGAATCTGAGGATCGCCCGGAGACCCGGGCGAAGGCGCCGGAATTCAGGTTCTGGGCCTTCCCTCGCCGCAGCAAGGAGTTCACGGTCGAAGAGCCGGAGAAGGTGCGCGACCGGTCCCGCGAGAAGGTCTGATAAATCGATGTGCATGAGGCGGCCGCTGAACCACACAGTTCACTGTGACGGTTCGGCGGCCGTTTCATGGCCGGGCGGGCCGGCGGAGGCCAATGGCCGCGGAGAGGCCTATGAGCAGGCCGCTGAGCGCCAGCAGTAATCCTCCGGCGAGACCGCCTTGCCCGTCGGGTCCGGGACCAACCCGGCCCCGACCGGCCGCCGCTCCGGAAGGATTCGCCGTTGAGGGCACTGAGCCTTGGCCCGGATCAGGTGATTGGGGCGCGGGCGTGCCCGCCGTGGCTGGGGCCGGAACGGCACCCGTGGCCGGTGAGGTGGGGGCTCCGTGGCTTTCGGAGGGGGCGGTGTCCGGCGTCGGCGGAGCCGCGACCTGCCCGGGAACCTGGCCTTGAGACGGCGGCTGTGACGGCGGTTGGGACGGTGCGGGGTCCGACGGCGGCGCTGCATTGCCCGGGGCAGTCGGGCTGGGCGTCGGGGAAGCGGACGGTGGGCCGGGCGTCGGCGAGGCGGGGCAGATCTTCACGGGAAGAAGGCCGGCTGGCTTACAGGGCCCGGCCGCCGCGGGCAACGCAAGGGCTAACGGCGAGGCCGCGAGCAGCAGGGCCACGGCGGATGCGTACGAGGCCTTCCGGATGGAGTTCATCCTCACCATCGTAGGGTTCAACCGCCGGCAGCCAGGGAATCCCGGCCCGGCGCGGCTCCCTTGCAGCGCCCTCAAGCGCTCGTCTTCGTTGCGTTCTTAACGGGGGCAGTCGTCCGGTGGCTCACTGGCCCGTGACTTTGATTCCGGCGACCGCTCCGGTCCAGGCGCCGGTCGGGTCCGGGCGGGTCAACTGGGCACTGACGTAGCCCTTCTGCAGTTGGACGACCTGCGATTGGGTTCGCGAGCAATCGACCTCCAACACCGCGTGCTCTGTTCCGGCCGGCGAGTTCTGGGAGAGGTAGATCTGGGCATGGGGGATGCCCACGCAGGCCGCGGTGACTGTGTGCGGACCGGCGACCGTCACCGTTGCGGCTTTGGTGAAGCCAACCCCTGGCCCGTCCGCCGGACCGGCGTCGGAGAGGAGCGCGGACCCTGGCGCCACGGCCAGACGCTTATGCAGTTCGGCGTAGTTGCTCGCTTCCACGCCCAGAACCCCCGGATCCTTCGTCGGGGCGGCGGGCGACGGCCGGTGGCTTTGCCCGGCCGCCGTCGGCCGCGGATCGCCGTCGTCCTCGTAGGCGCAGGCGGCCACGCCGCCGGCCAGAAGCATGCCAACAATGAGTCCCGCAGCGACGCGGACTGTTTTCGTTCCCCCAGGTCCAGACATGGGCCGAGTCTACGGTCAGTCCTCTGAATTACAAGTCATCCCGGCCCGGCGGGCAGGCGCCTGCGGATACCTCCTCCATGCCCGCGGACGACGACACCGCGTGGCCCCGCCCTGCGACCCGAACAACATGTCTGCACATGGTCAAGTTACCTCGCTGAGGAGTGCGGAGTTCCGAGCCCCGACGGACTGCACTTCCCGTCATGGCCTAATCCGCAAGCCGCATGTAATCTGACTTCGAATCGCTCGCAACGTAATGGGAAACCTTGACTGAGAACATCCCGGCCGTCCCGCCAGTACCGCCGTATGCCCAGACGCCGCCCCACCCGCGGCAGGGGCAGTTCGGTCCCGTCCCGGGCAACGAGCCGCCTCTCGCTGCACCCCAGACCTACGCTCCGCCGTACGGCCAGCAGCCGTACCCGTACCAGGCTCAGCAGCCCTATTCGGCCTACCCGCCGGCACCGCCGCTGCAGTATTCACCGGACGGCAGATGGACGTCCACGCCGGCTTCGAGGTCCTCTGGATACCGTATCGCGGCAGGCACCACGTCGATCGTGCTGGGCGCCTGGCTGTTCCTGCAATTTCTGGTCGGAGTATCCCAAGGACTCGGTTTCCTGGCCTTCCTTTCACTCGTCGCTGCGGGCGGGACGCTCACGGCTGGCATTGTGCTGTTGGCCAAACAGCGGGGCTGGGAGAGGGGCGCGCCCGTCACCGTGATGAGCTTCGCAGGGTTCGCCCTCTTTGTCGGTGTCCTCCACCTTGCCGGCCGATCCGGTGTCGGCATGTTCTTCTTCAACTTCCTGCTGTCAGTTCCGGTTCTGATCGTCATGGGCATCGGGTTATCCCGGGAATCAGGCGACACCTGACTAATCACTTTGTGGCCGGCCTGACCTCCACGACGAAACTCATCCGGTTCGCCCCAGCCAGGGCTGGTTGACGTCAGCCAACTAGGGATCCTCGCTGATCACAAAGGGCCGCCCGCTGCACCATCGCGCCGCCTTGAACGCAACTTGAACGCGATTCCCACTGCAACTATGACCACCAGGGAACCAGCAAGAACGGACCGTCCGGCTCCAGGATCTGGGACCGCAATGATCGTTGCGGCTATGAAGAGGAGCACGGAAGAGTCAACGCTTTTCAGATCGTCGCACCGGTCTCATGTTGAGGATAAAACCGCCTGGATGGCACTTGTCTGGGCTGTCCAGGGGCAGGTTGCAGCCGTGGGCGCCCTCCGAACCCGTTCCGATGCAACGGGTGTGCTGCGTCCGCATCCCCCAGAGCCATACGGAGCAAAACAAAACCCCGCCTCTGCCAGCCGCTAGGCCAGTAAAGACGGGGTTTTCGTTGGTGCACCCCCCGGGACTCGAACCCGGAACCCATTGATTAAGAGTCAATTGCTCTGCCAGTTGAGCTAGAGGTGCATCTGTTGTTTTCGTTCACCGGGGCTTTTTATTTCCCGCGTTGTTCTCCGCAACGACATGAAACTCTACACGAGATTGGCTGTCGTGTGAAATCGAGCGGCTCGGGAAGGTCCACGTCAGCCGGGGAGGTTCAAAATCAGCGCGAAATCAGGGTTTTGGCCGTTACTGAGGAGCCATAGGCGGCCGTCAGGAGCGAGGGAAACGTTGCGCACCCGGCCATACTTTCCTGTGAAATAGCTCACAGGATCTCCGGCGAATTCGCCGTTGAGGGGTACAACCCAGAGTCTTTGACCGCGAAGGGCGCCCAGATAGGCAATGCTGCCGACAATTTCGAGTCCGCTGGGGGAGGACTCCGCCGTCGACGGCCACACCACTTTGGCGTCCAGGAGGCCGGGGCGGTGAGGGGCGCCCGTCACCTCGGGCCAGCCGTAGTTGCCGCCCGGCACGATCAGGTTGAGCTCGTCGTTGACGTCGGGGCCGAATTCGCTGGCCCACAGCCGGCCCGCGCTGTCCCAGGCCAGTCCCTGGACGTTCCTGTGGCCAAAGCTGTAGACCGGGTTGTCGCCGAACGGGTTTCCCGGCGCCGGCCGGCCATCCGGAGTGAGGCGGAGAATCTTCCCGCCCAGTGCCGCGCGGTCCTGCGGCTGCTCCCGGCGCTGGGAGTCGCCGGTCCCCACATACAGGAAGCCGTCGGGCCCAAAGCGGATCCGGCCGCCGTTGTGCGTGCCGGCCTTGGAAATACCGGTGAAAACCGGTTCCAGGGCGCCGAGCTCCAGCCGGCCGCCACGTTCCTCCAGCCGCATGCGGGCGATTCTGTTGTCCGCCGCCGCGGTGAAGTAGGCGTAGAGGTACCGGTCCGACGCGAAGTCGGGGGAAAGGGCCAGGCCCAGGAGGCCGCCTTCGCCGCCGGGAACGACGCCGGGCACTTTGCCGACCGTACCCAGCTGCCCGTCTTTGATGGTCCTGAGCAGTGCGGTGTCGCGCTCGGAGATGACCGCGGTGCCGTCGGGTAGATGGACCGTGGACCACGGCAGCTGCAGCCCGCTGACCCGCCCCGCAACCGTGGGCTCACCCGCTGCCCCGGCCGTAGCTGTTGCGCCGGTGGCAGTGCGGTCTCCCGGCTGAACCACGGGCGAGGTTGAGCCGCCGGTACAGGCACCCAAGCAAAACAGGGCAACGGCCAGCGCGGTGGCCCGGGCCGCTGCCCTGCCAACGAAGCGCCTGCCGGTAAAACGGGGGAGCATCAACGGACGCGATGGGAAGGCGTGGGCCGACGGCCCGGGCCGCCGGCTACTGCCGTGTCCGGCGCGGCGGCCGAAACCCGGCCGCTTCGGCGTGGGCCGGGGAGGCAAACCACACCTCAGCCCGGGTTTCGTCGTACGCCGGGCTGGTCTCGTCGTGGTAGATCATCGACGAGGCATTGCCCTTGACGGTGAAACCCTCCGGGCCGCTTCCGTCCGCGGCCGGAGCCGCTGACCCCTCCCCGTAGGGCTGCTCAGTGGCCAAATGGCCGGTGGGCTCGGCTGTTTGGCTGGCGGAGGCCCCGGCCGTCGCTGGCGAGGCTGCCGTCTGCGTCGTTTCCGGCTCAGCGAGATCCGCGGGCATCGCTGTGCCAGTCCCGGCGTCGGGTGCCGCGGGCATCGCCGTGCCAGTGCCAGTGCCAGAGGCGGGGACGGTGCCGGCGCCAGTGCTGGTTGTAGTGGCCGTGCCGGTTGCTGTGTCCTCGTCGTCGACCGGTTCCGCGGCTGCCGATTCCGCCCCGGGCAGAGTCGGCGCGTGGGGCTCAGTGTATTCGGGGTGGTGGACGGGCAGGCCCGCCGCTCCGGTCTCCGCAGCCGCGCCAAGCTCGGCGGCCGTCACAGCGTGCGCACCGCGGGCCGGCTCGACGTGGGCCGCGGCAGCGTGCGTCTCCGCCGGCGGGGCGGTCTCGGACCACTGGGTCTCCCACTCGGCATTGCCCGTTGCTCCCGCTGCCTCTGGGGCCGCCTTGGCGCCCGGCTCGACTGTCGGGCTCGCGGCGGCCGCTGCGGGCTCGGGCGCCTCGGGGGCGGCCGTGTCCTCCCTGGCAGGTGCGTCCGGCTCAGGTGCAGATGCTGCATTGGGCGCGGCCATCGCTGCGGCACCGGCGGCCGCCGTCGGACCCGCGGCCCCGGCCGCTGTCGGGCCTGCCATCGCTGCCGTGCCCGCCGCCGTCGGACTGGCCGCCGAACCACTCGGCGCCGTCGGACTGGCTGCCGCCGCATCAGACACCGCCGTCGAACCGGCAGGCGTGCCAGAAGAGATGCCGGCAGAAGTGCCGGAGCTGGTGCCTGCGGCGGATGAGGAATCTGCGCCCGGGCGGCTCTTGTTACGGTTCAGCAGCCGCCAAACCACAGCGACCACCACGATGATGACGACGAGCCAGACGATCCAGTCCATAGCAGAGCCTTTCAGTCCGTATTCAGCCCATGAGACATGGTTGCCGATGCTTGACGTTACGTCCGGGCAAAGCCGGCTGTCCACCCTCCCGGCGGCCAAATGCCGGGCATCCCTGGAGCGGATCTCCGGCCTGGTGAGCGGCCCCGAACCGGAATCAAACCCGGCCCGGCGTGTAGCCTCGCCTCATGGATTTCAAGCGACTGCAGATTCTGCGCGAACTCGCCGGCCGCGGGACCGTGGGCGCCACGGCCGAGGCCATGAAGGTCACGCCATCGGCAGTGTCGCAGCAGCTGAAGACCCTGCAGGAGGAACTGGGCGTCGTCCTGGTGGAGAAGTCCGGCAGGGGAGTGCGCCTTACCGAGGCAGGACTGGCCATGGCCGGCGCCGCCGCCGACGTCTCGACGGCCATGGCGCGGGCGGAAGCAACCATCGACACGTACCGGCGCGGCTGGCAGACGCGGGTGCTGGCAGCCTTCTTTCCCAGCGCCGCGGAGATGTTCCTGCCGGGCATGCTCCACCGGGTCAAGGCCGTCGAGGGGCTCCGGTTCGAGGCGCACTTCGAGGACCCGGGCGTTGCCGGGTTCGCCGGGCTGACCGCGGACTACGACATCGTCCTGGCGCACAGCGTCGACGGTCCGGAAGTCTTCGGCGGCCAGGGCCTGACGGTGGTGCCGCTGCTGGACGAACCCTTGGATGTGGCCTTGCCGGCCGGGCACGCTTTGGCCGGCAAAGCCACACTGTGCGCCGAGGACGTCGTCGGCTTTCCGTGGATGGGAGTCCCCGAGGGCTTTCCCTTCGACACCGTGCTGCGCCAGATCGAGGTACGGGCCGACGCGCAGGCCGTCCGGGCCCAGCAGTTCCCGGATCTGCGGGTCCTGGAGGCCCTGGTCAGCGCCGGGCACGGGCTTAGCCTGCTGCCGCGGTACACGGCGGTCAGCAACCAGGGCCGGGGGTTCGTCCTGCGCCCGCTCGAGGGCGTGAAGGCCAGCCGGAGCATCGTGGCGCTGGCCCGTCCGGACGTCGCGGCCCGGACCACCATCCAGCAGGTCCTGGCGATGCTCAAGGCCGAGGCCCAGGGTGTCGCCGAGGCCCCGGAACTGCGTGACGCGGCTCACGGGGCCTAAGGCAAACCACGCCCCGGTGTCATTATGTGAGACGAGAGTCCACTATTTGATCGAAATATTCCCGGTTTTCCGCTTAACGCTCCGTTCTTGGGTCGTTGGCGCCTGTGGCAGAGCCCTAGACTTTGAGCCATGAGTCAGGACACCCAAACAGCAGCAGACACAAAGCCGGACATCAAGCCCCGCAGCCGGGTCGTTACCGATGGAATCCACGCCGCCCCCGCGCGCGGCATGTTCCGGGCGGTCGGCATGGGCGACGACGACTTCGCCAAGCCGCAGATCGGCGTGGCGAGCTCGTGGAACGAGATCACCCCCTGCAACCTTTCGTTGAACCGGCTCGCCCAGGGCGCCAAGGAAGGCGTCCACGCCGGCGGCGGGTTCCCCATGCAGTTCGGCACCATCTCCGTCTCGGACGGCATCTCCATGGGCCACGAGGGCATGCACTTCTCCCTGGTGTCCCGTGAAGTCATCGCCGACTCCGTCGAGACGGTCATGCAGGCCGAGCGGATCGACGGCTCCGTACTCCTGGCCGGTTGCGACAAGTCGCTGCCCGGCATGCTGATGGCCGCGGCCCGCCTGGACTTGGCTGCCGTGTTCCTCTACGCCGGCTCCATCATGCCCGGCTGGGTCAAGCTCGAAGACGGCTCAGAAAAGGAAGTCACCCTCATCGACGCGTTCGAGGCCGTCGGTGCGTGCGCCGCCGGAAAGATGAGCCGCGAGGACCTGGACCGCATCGAAAAGGCAATCTGCCCGGGCGAGGGCGCCTGCGGCGGCATGTACACCGCCAACACCATGGCCTGCATCGGCGAGGCCCTGGGCATGTCCCTGCCCGGCTCCGCCGCACCGCCCTCCGCGGACCGCCGCCGCGACGCCTTTGCGCACAAGTCCGGCGAAGCCGTGGTCAACCTGCTGCGCCTGGGCATCACCGCCCGCGACATCATGACGCGCAAGGCGTTCGAGAACGCGATCGCCGTCACCATGGCCTTCGGCGGTTCCACCAACGCCGTGCTGCACCTGCTCGCGATCGCCCGCGAGGCCGAAGTTGAGCTGACGCTGGAAGACTTCAACCGGATCGGCGACAAGATCCCGCACCTGGGCGACCTCAAGCCGTTCGGCCGCTACGTCATGACCGACGTCGACAAGATCGGCGGCGTGCCGGTCATCATGAAGGCACTGCTCGACGCCGGCCTGCTGCACGGTGACTGCCTCACCGTCACCGGCAAGACCGTGGCCGAGAACCTCGCCGCGATCAACCCGCCGGACCTGGACGGCAAGATCCTGCGCGCACTGGACAACCCGATCCACAAGACCGGCGGCATCACCATCCTGCACGGTTCGATGGCCCCGGAAGGCGCCGTCGTCAAGAGCGCCGGCTTCGACGCCGACGTCTTCGAGGGCACGGCCCGCGTGTTCGAACGCGAACAGGGCGCGCTCGATGCCCTGGATAAGGGTGAGATCCACAAGGGCGACGTCGTCGTGATCCGCTACGAAGGCCCCAAGGGCGGCCCCGGCATGCGCGAGATGCTCGCCATCACCGGCGCCATCAAGGGCGCGGGCCTGGGCAAGGACGTCCTGCTGCTGACCGACGGACGGTTCTCCGGCGGAACCACCGGCCTGTGCATCGGCCACGTCGCGCCGGAAGCCGTCGACGGCGGCCCCATCGCGTTCGTCAAGGACGGTGACCGGATCCGCGTGGACATCGCGGCCCGCACCTTCGACCTTCTGGTCGACGGCGCCGAGCTCGAGACCCGCAAGGTCGGCTGGGAGCCGCTCCCGGCCAAGTTCACGAAGGGTGTGCTCGCCAAGTACGCCAAGCTCGTCCACAGCGCCTCCACGGGCGCGTACTGCGGCTGACGGGTAACGCTTACCCGGAGTGGACGGCGCTGGGCGCCGCCCACTCCGGGGCCCTCGGCGTTTCCCTTATTAAGCCCTGCCGCCGAAGTGGGCGGCTCGCCGTTCGGCGTCGGGGGCAAGGGGAAAACGAGGGTCCCAACCAGTGGACACCGTTGTCCAAATAGTGAGACGCGGGCCGGGCTCGTTGACACCCGTCTCACTCAGAGGGAAAACTGAACGCATGATCGAGATCGTTACAGCCGGAGTCACCGCAGTTGAGTGCCCTGCAGTCGAGAGCACTGCGGGTGTTTCCGTCGTACTTACCAAGCGCGTGGCTCAATAGCCTTCACTGGTAACGAACCGTCACGCGCAACCCCTCGAAGAGCCCGCCGGCTGAGGGGTTTTTTTATTTCCCGCACCACCAGAACAACCCAGTAGTTCCACGATCACCGAAGATCCACAAAGGAAGAGTCCGATGAGCAAAGGATCGCCGATCAGCCCCTCGCTGATGGCCACCAAGTCCGCTGGAGCCCACAAGGCTCCGGAACGCGTCGAACGTCCGGCTGACGCCGGCGTCGACTCTGCTGCCGTCTCTCCTGTCCTCGGACCGAACAACGTCGTACCCCCGACGGTTATGACCGGTTCGCAAGCAATTGTCCGCTCGCTCGAAGAACTCGGCGTCCAGGACATTTTCGGTTTGCCCGGTGGCGCGATCCTGCCCACCTACGACCCCTTGATGGCCTCCAAAATGAACCACGTTCTGGTCCGTCACGAACAGGGAGCCGGCCACGCCGCGCAAGGCTACGCCATGGTTACCGGACGGGTTGGCGTCTGCATCGCCACCTCGGGCCCGGGTGCCACCAACCTCGTTACCGCCATCATGGATGCCCACATGGACTCCGTGCCGATAGTGGCCATTACCGGCCAGGTCTCCAGCGGGGTGATCGGCACCGACGCCTTCCAGGAAGCGGACATCGTCGGGATCACCATGCCGATCACGAAGCACTCCTTCCTGGTCACGGACCCCAACGACATCCCGCATGTGATGGCCGAGGCGTTCCACCTGGCGTCCACCGGACGCCCGGGCCCGGTCCTCGTGGACGTCGCCAAGGACGCCCAGCAGGGCCAGATGACGTTCTCCTGGCCGCCCAAGATCGATCTCCCGGGATACCGGCCGGTGGTGCGCGGCCACAGCAAGCAGGTCCGCGAGGCCGCGCGGCTCATTTCCGCTGCCAGCAAGCCCGTGCTCTACGTCGGCGGCGGAGTGGTCAAGGCCCACGCCTCGGCCGAGCTGCGCGAACTGGCCGAGCTGACCGGCGCCCCCGTGGTCACCACCCTGATGGCCCGGGGCGTGTTCCCGGACTCGCACCCGCAGCACGTGGGCATGCCGGGCATGCACGGCACGGTTTCCGCCGTGACGGCCCTGCAGCAGTCTGACCTGTTGATCACCCTGGGCGCCCGGTTCGATGACCGCGTCACCGGCATCCTGAAGTCCTTTGCCCCGAACGCCAAGGTCATCCATGCCGACATCGATCCGGCGGAAATCTCCAAGAACCGCACGGCCGACGTCCCGATCGTCGGCTCGGTCAAGGAGATTATCCCGGAACTGACCGAGGCCCTGCGCACGCAGTTCGAAGCCTTCGGCACCCCGGACCTGACCGCCTGGTGGGCATTCCTTAACAACCTCAAGGAAACCTACCCGCTCGGCTGGACCGAACCCGAGGACGGCCTCAGCGCCCCGCAGCGCGTGATCGAACGCATCGGCGCCCTGACCGGACCCGAAGGCGTGTATGTCGCCGGCGTCGGACAGCACCAGATGTGGGCCTCGCAGTTCATCAAGTACGAACGCCCGCATGCCTGGCTCAACTCCGGCGGCGCCGGCACCATGGGCTACGCCGTGCCGGCGGCCATGGGCGCCAAAGTGGGCGAACCGGACCGCGTGGTCTGGGCGATCGACGGCGACGGCTGCTTCCAGATGACCAACCAGGAACTGGCCACCTGCGCGATCAACAAGATCCCCATCAAGGTTGCCATCATCAACAACTCCTCCCTGGGCATGGTCCGGCAGTGGCAGACCCTCTTCTACGAGGGCCGCTACTCCAACACCGACCTCAACACCGGACACGACACGGTCCGCATCCCGGACTTCGTCAAGCTGGCGGACGCCTACGGCTGCGCTGCCTTCCGGTGCGAACGCGACGAGGACATCGACGCCACCATCCAGAAGGCACTGGAGATCAATGACCGCCCGGTGGTCATCGACTTCGTCGTGAGCCCCAACTCGATGGTGTGGCCGATGGTCCCCGCGGGGGTCAGCAACGACCAGATCCAGGTTGCCCGCAACATGACCCCGGAATGGGAAGAGGAGGACTGAACATGACCCGCCACACATTGTCCGTTCTGGTCGAAGACAAGCCCGGTGTGCTGACCCGCGTCGCCAGCCTCTTCGCCCGCCGGGCCTTCAATATCAATTCCCTGGCCGTCGGCCCCACCGAGGTCCCGGGCATGTCCCGGATGACCGTGGTGGTCGACGCCGATGGCGAGCTGATCGAACAGGTCACGAAACAGCTGAACAAGCTGGTCAACGTGATCAAGATCGTCGAGCTCACCTCCGAATCTTCCGTACAGCGTGACCACATCCTGGTCAAGGTACGTGCGGATGCCGCAACACGCCTGCAGGTCACCCAGGCTGCAGACCTGTTCCGCGCTTCAGTGGTCGACGTCTCCACAGAGTCGGTGGTCATTGAGGCAACGGGCCACCCCGAGAAGCTCACGGCACTCTTGTCAGTGCTTGAGCCATTCGGCATCCGCGAAATCGTGCAGTCCGGCACCTTGGCCGTTGGGCGGGGATCCCGCTCCATGAGTGACAGGGCACTCCGCAGCGCGTAAGACCGCGTAAGACCGCGCAAAAAACCGCGCAGGCGGAGCCGCCCCGTTGTACCGCAGCACCACAGACAATATCTACGAAGAATCCACTCAAAAGGAGACACCCCAGTGACTGAAATGTTTTACGACGACGACGCCGACCTGTCGATCATCCAGGGCCGCACCGTCGCCGTCATCGGTTACGGCTCCCAGGGCCACGCCCACGCCCTCAGCTTGCGCGATTCCGGCGTTGACGTCCGCGTCGGCCTGAAGGAAGGCTCGAAGTCCCGCGCCAAGGCCGAGGCCGAGGGCCTGCGGGTCCTGAACGTTGCCGACGCCGTCGCCGAGGCCGACCTCATCATGGTCCTGACCCCGGACCAGGTGCAGCGCCACGTTTACGCCGAGGACATCGCCCCGAACCTGCAGCCGGGCGACGCCCTGTTCTTCGGCCACGGCTTCAACATCCGCTACGGATACATCCAGCCGCCGGCCGACGTCGACGTCGCCCTCGTCGCCCCCAAGGGCCCGGGCCACATCGTGCGCCGCGAGTTCGAAGCCGGTCGCGGCGTGCCGGACCTGATCGCCGTCGAGCAGAACCCGTCGGGCAAGGCCAAGGAACTGGCCCTGTCCTACGCCAAGGCGATCGGCGGCACCCGTGCTGGCGTCATCGAGACCACCTTCACCGAAGAGACCGAAACCGACCTCTTCGGCGAGCAGGCTGTCCTTTGCGGCGGCGCCTCGCAGCTGATCCAGTACGGCTTCGAGACCCTCACCGAGGCCGGCTACAAGCCCGAGGTGGCCTACTTCGAGGTGCTGCACGAGCTCAAGCTGATCGTCGACCTCATGGTCGAGGGCGGCATCGCCAAGCAGCGCTGGAGCGTCTCGGACACTGCGGAATACGGCGACTACGTCTCCGGCCCCCGCGTCATCACCCCGCAGGTGAAGGAAAACATGAAGGCTGTCCTCGCGGACATCCAGGACGGCACCTTCGCCAAGCGCTTCATCGACGACCAGGACGCCGGCGCACCGGAGTTCAAGGCGCTGCGCAAGAAGGGTGAGGACCACCCGATCGAGGCCACCGGCCGCGAACTGCGCAAGCTGTTCTCCTGGATCAAGAACGAAGACGACTACACCGAAGGCTCAGTGGCCCGCTAGGCACTGCCCGGCAGGGGAGCCGGACACCAACATCTTGGGGTCCGGCTTCCCTGCTGTCCAGCACCACCCGCATCATCCGATTCACCAAAATCCCCACCAGATACACAAGAGAGCTAAAGAGGTCACCGGTGACAAGCACCAAACCTGTCGTACTCCTCGCTGAGGAACTTTCGCCCGCCACAGTCGAGGCCCTCGGCCCGGACTTTGAAATCCGCCAGACTGACGGCTCCGACCGTTCCCAGCTGCTCTCCGCGATCGCCGACGTCGACGCGATCCTGGTCCGCTCCGCCACCCAGCTGGACGCGGAGGCCATCGCCGCCGCCAAGAACCTCAAGGTCATCGCCCGCGCCGGCGTCGGCCTGGACAACGTGGACATCAAGGCGGCCACCCAGGCCGGCGTCATGGTGGTCAACGCGCCGACCTCCAACATCGTCTCCGCCGCCGAACTGACCGTCGGGCACATCCTGAGCCTCGCCCGCCACATCCCGCAGGCCAGCTCCGCCCTCAAGGACGGGGAGTGGAAGCGCTCCAAGTACACCGGCATCGAGCTCTTCGAGAAGAAGATCGGCATTATCGGCCTGGGCCGGATCGGCGCCCTGGTCGCGGCCCGCCTGAAGGGCTTCGACACCAAGATCCTCGCGTACGACCCCTACATCACCTCCGCCCGGGCCGCCCAGCTCGGCGTGCAGCTGGTGACGCTCGACGAGCTCCTGGCACAGTCGGACTTCATCACCATCCACATGCCCAAGACCCCGGAAACCGTCGGCATGCTCGGCGCCGAGGCCTTCAAGAAGATGAAGAGCACGGCGTACGTCGTCAACGTCGCCCGCGGCGGCCTGGTGGACGAGGAAGCCCTCTACACCGCGCTGCAGGCCGGTGACATCGCCGGCGCCGGCGTCGACGTCTTCTCCAAGGAACCCAGCACCGACCTGCCGTTCTTCAAACTCGACAACGTGGTGGTGACCCCGCACCTGGGCGCCTCCACCGATGAGGCCCAGGAAAAGGCCGGCGTATCCGTCGCCAAGTCTGTCCGCCTGGCCCTGGCCGGCGAACTGGTCCCCGACGCCGTCAACGTCGCCGGCGGCGTCATCGCCCCGGACGTCCGCCCCGGCATCCCGCTGATGGAAAAGCTGGGCCGCATCTTCACCGCGCTGACCCATGCCTCCCTCACCCAGTTCGACGTCGAGGTGGCCGGCGAGATCTCCTCGCTCGATGTCAAGGTCCTGGAACTCGCGGCGCTCAAGGGCATCTTCGCCGACGTCGTGACCGAGCAGGTCTCCTACGTCAACGCCCCCGTGATCGCCGAGCAGCGCGGCATCAACGTCCGGCTCATCACGACCCCGGACACCGAGTCGTACCGCAACGTCCTGACCCTGCGCGGCGCCCTCAGCGACGGCAGCCAGATCTCCGTCGCGGGAACCCTGACGGGCCCGAAGCAGATCCAGAAACTGGTCGGCGTCAACGGCTACGAGGTGGAAATCCCGATCAGCGAACACCTCGTGGTGGTGGCCTACACGGACCGCCCCGGCGTGATCGGCACGATCGGGCACATCCTGGGCATGAACAACATCAACATCGCCGGCATGCAGGTGGCACGCCAGGCAGAGGGCGGCCAAGTGCTGGCCCTGCTGACCATCGACAGTTCCGTTCCCCAGCAGGTCCTTGACGCGATCAAGGCCGGGATCGGCGCTGACATGGTCCGCGAGGTTGACCTCGAGGACTAAAGTCCTCCCCGCAGGGCCCCGGCGGCGGCATGACCGCCGCCGGCGGCCACAAGCGGCCGGCCGGTCTGCGTACAATGGCTAGGACCGAATTTCAGGTCTTGGCCGGCAGACCGGCCTTTACTTTTGCACGCCCGGCACGGGACGCCTTCAATTCCTCAGGAAATGAACTGCGGCGTGCGCACGCAATCCAGCTTTCAGGAGCCCAATGAACGCCGTCCAGAGGTTCATCAGAAGCAGAGTGCTTTTGCTGACCGCGTCCATTTTGATCGTGGCCATGTGCCTGTCCGTGCTCGTCCAGGGTCAGTCCCAGGCGGCGCTGAGCAGGACCGTGGACCAAAACTCCCGGGGGCTCTATGACGTCCTGGTGCAGGCCAAGGCGAAGGATGACGGCGGCCTGATGCAGCCGGACATCGCCACCGGCCAGGGCGGCATCAGCTTCGAGCAGCTGGAGTCGATCCGCAAGCTCTCCGGCACCTCGGTGGCCGCCCCCATCAGCCTGGTCTCGCGCGTGACGCAGAACCTGGAGTCGCCGCGGCTGGACGCCACCGACTACCTGGGCTTCAACGCGGGCCTCGCAGGTACCTCCGGCGACCCGACCGCCACGGACCCGAGCAAATGGCCGGCCGCGGAATCGGTGCTGAGCGACACTCCGAAGAAGTACCGCCTCACGGCCAGCGCCGTCAGCTCCGACGGCCAAGCGGACCAGACCCTGTTCAAAACCACGGCCGAGGGCTCCCTCGGTAAGGCGAAGCTGGTCGAGGAACAGGTTGAGGGCGGCAAGAACGTCCGCATCCAGGGCCCGGACGGCGAGACCGGCATCAAGTTCCCCACCCCGGCCGGCGGCTCCGAGCACAACCTCTTCAACCTCTCCGTTTCCCTGCCGATGGCTCCGCAGGTGACCGAGTCCGTGGTCGCCGTCGACCCCGTCTCCGAACGCGCGCTGCTCGGCACGGCCGGTGACTTCCTGTCCCCGCTGGAGAAGGCCCCGCCCGCGGACGCCCGCAACGCCGGCGCGATCGGCCGGCACTTCGAGAGCCTCTTCACCAACGGCATCAGCATGGACGAACTCAAGGAAGGCCCGGACTTCCTCGGCGTCAAGCTCAAGTACTGGGCACCGCTGATGACCCAGTACCAGCAGGCCAAGCGCGACGGCCAGCTCACCGACGATTCGCAGGCCATCCCGTTGATCGTGCGCTCGGGCACCGCCCTGGACCTGAAGTACTCGGTCAAAATCGAGGAAATCGACGACTCCGGCAACGTCACCAAGGACGTCGGCACCGTGACCCGCTCGCTGGACAAGGACTACCTGCCGTTCGTCTCCAAGTCCCCGTTCGCCCTCGCCTGGCCCGGGTCCAAGGACCTCTCCCAGCTCATGGGCGACACCGGATCCTTCAGCCAGGGCCTCTACAACCCGGCCACCTGGACCACCAACTTTGCCGCCGCCCCGACGTACAAGGACGGCGAAACCGCCGCCAACGGCGCAATGGACAAGAGCGCCACGCCCGGTGACTGGGTCACCGTGAACCGCTTGCCGGACAAGGCCGCCAACGGCGAAGCCGTCGACCAGACCCAGCGCGAGCCGGTAGACGAGCGCTCCTACCGCCAGAACCTGGAAACCGGCAAGAAGCTGGCCACGCCGCTGGCCATGGTTTACGGCACCTTCGACGCCGCGAACGTCAAGGAAGCTGCCGGCGACGTCAACCGGCTGCCCCTGGGCGGCTACGATCCCGCGCCGTTCACCCTGACCAAGGACGCGTCCGGCAAGGACGTCAACACCGAACTCAAGCCTTCGCTGAGCGCCACGGGCCTGGTCAGCCAGTCGGCCGGAGCCATCACCGACTACTACGGCCTCGCGGCCGCCCGCGGTTACGATACGAACGCCAACGTGATCGACGCCGTCCGGGTCCGCGCCAAGGTCCCCGGCAGCTGGAAGCAGGCGCAGCCGGAGGTGGAGAAACTCGCCAACGAGATCCGCGACATGGGCCTGCAGGCCACCGTGGTGGCCGGTTCGGCCCGCGAAGACGCCAGCATCGCCGTTCCCGGCTACTCCAAGGACGACGCCGGCAAGGAATCGCCGCTGGGCACCGTGCAGCAGTCGTGGGTCCGCCAGGACGCCGCGGACGCCGTGTCCGGCTCCCTGACCGCCACGAACCTGACCCTGCTGTTCCTGACCCTCTGCGGCGCCGCCCTCCTGACCGGCGCCTCCACCGTCAGCTACATCCGTAAACGGCGCAGCGAGGCCGGGACCCTCCGCGCCATGGGCTGGACCCAGCGCAAGATCCGTTCCTGGGTGCTGGCCGAATTCGGCGTCGGCGCCGCGCTGCTGGCCGTCGTCGGAATCGTCCTGAGCCTGATCAGCTGGAGCACCGCCACCGCGGTGGTCTCGGCGTCGGTCCTGGCGCTGTACGCCGGTGCGGCGTTCGTCGCCGCGCAGCAGCTGCGCCACCGCGACGTCGTGGACCAGGAGCCGCAACACGATGAACGGCTCATCGCGGTTGATTCCCCGCTGACCTTTGCCAACCGGCAGCTGAGCACGAACAAGTTCAACACCATCTCGCTGGCCGTTGCCGTCGGTGTCTTCGCCGCGGCCGTCGGCGGACTCGTCGCCCTGCTGATCGACATTCCGCGGGCCGCGGGCGCCAGCGCCCTCAGCGGGCTGGCCGCGGCCAGCATCGCCCTGCCCAGCATCATCCTTGGCGTGTCCGGCGTAGCCGTCGGCCTGCTGCTGACCATGGTCACCGGGCGCTTCGAGCTGCAGGCCAAGCGCCAGTACCTCGGCACGCTGCGGGCCATGGGCTGGAACCCGGACATGCTGGGTCAGGTCCGCTTCTTTGAAAACGCCATGGTGGGAACCGTCGCGCTGCCGCTGGGTGTTGTGGGCGCCCTCGGCATCGGCCTCCTCCTGGCCCCTTATGCCGCGCTGTGGGCCGCAATTGCCGGTCTCGTAGCTGTACTTTGCTGGATTCCGATTGCAACGAAAGTGGTCCAATGACTAACGAGCTGAACCTTGACCGGGAGGCACACGACCGGATGACCGCCAGCACCCGTCGCGGTGCGCACAAGACCCGCGCCAACACGATCGTGAAGGCCACGGACCACGCCACCCCGCTGGAACTGAGCAACATCACCATCCACTACGGCGGCGGCAAGGGCGGTGCCGAGGCCGTCAACGTCGTGGACGACTTCAACATGACGCTGCATGCCGGCGAAATGCACTGCGTCGCGGGCCGCTCCGGCTCGGGCAAGACCAGCATCCTGACCGTCGGCGCGGGGCTGACCCTGCCGACGTCGGGCCGGGTGTTCTGGGAAGGCGACTCGCTTGAGACCATGGGCGACGACGAGATCGCCGACCGCCGCCGGGCCCTGATCGGCTACGTTGATCAAGGCGGTGCCCTGATCGACGGGATGAGCGCGCTCGAGAACGTCCTGCTGCCGGCCGTGCCGGACGGTGAGGTCGAGAAGCGCCGCGACATGGCCAAGGACCTCCTGGACCTCGTGGGGCTGGGCCGGCGTATGCGACACCGCCCCGCGCAGCTTTCCGGCGGTGAACGCCAGCGCGTCGCGATCGCCCGGGCGCTCATCCTCGGCACCCGCGTCCTGGTGGTCGACGAGCCCACGGCCAGCCTGGACCGCGCCGCGGCCAACCGCATCATCAGCATCCTCAAGGACACCACCTCGGACGGCATTGCGGTGCTGGTGGCTTCACATGACCACGAACTGGTCCGCCAGAGCGATACCCTCACAGAACTGATCTAGATTTAGACCGTGACTTCAACTGACAAGACCCCGTTCTACATCACCACGGCCATCACGTACCCCAACGGGGTACCGCACATCGGCCATGCGTACGAGTACATCGCCACCGATGCGATGGCCCGGTTCAAGCGCCTGGACGGGTACGACGTCTTCTTCCTGACCGGCACCGACGAGCACGGCATGAAGATCGCCCAGGCCGCCGAGAAGGAGGGCGTCACGCCCAAGGAACTGGTGGACCGGAACGCCGAGATCTACAAGGCAGCGCACGCGGCCCTGGGGGTCTCGTACGACCGCTTCATCCGCACCACGGACGCCGACCACTACGCGGCGTCGCAGGCCATCTGGAAGAAGATGGAGGCCAACGGGGACATCTACCTGTCCAAGTACGAAGGCTGGTACTCGGTCCGCGACGAGGCGTTCTACGTCGAGGACGAGACCGTGGTCAAGGACGACGGGATCCGCTACTCGCGCGAATCCGACACCGAGGTCACCTGGACGGCCGAGGAGAGCTATTTCTTCCGGCTCTCCGCCTATCAGGACAAGCTGCTGGCGCTCTACGAGGCCCACCCCGAATTCGGTGCCCCGCAGTCCCGCTTCAACGAGGTCATCAGCTTCGTGCGGCGCGGGCTGGAGGACCTGTCCATCAGCCGCACCACGTTCGACTGGGGCGTTCCCGTGCCCGGCAACGACAAGCACGTCATGTACGTGTGGGTCGACGCGCTGACCAACTACCTCACCGGCGTCGGCTACCCGGACGTCGACTCGGACTCCTTCAAGAAGTTCTGGCCGGCCGACGTCCACGTGATCGGCAAGGACATCTCCCGCTTCCACGCCATCTACTGGCCGGCGTTCCTCATGAGCGCCGGCCTGGAGCTGCCGAAGCGGATCATGATCCACGGCTTCCTGCAGAACAACGGCGTCAAGATGTCCAAGTCGCTGGGCAACGTGGTGGCCCCCGCGGACTTCGTGGCCCAGTACGGCCTGGACCAGGTGCGCTACTTCTTCCTGCGCGAGGTCCCGTTCGGTGCGGACGGCAACTACAACCACGAGGCAATCGTGGGCCGGATGAACTCCGACCTCGCCAACAACTTCGGCAACCTGGCCCAGCGGTCGCTGTCCATGGTGGCCAAGAACTGTGAGGGCCGCGTGCCCGCGCCCGGCGCATTTTCCGCCGAGGACACCGCGATTCTGGCCCAGGCCAACGGACTGCTGGACACCGCCCGGGCCGCGTTTGAGAAGCAGGAGTTCAGCCGCGCGCTGGAGGCCATCTGGGCTGTCCTGGGCGACACCAACGCCTACTTCGCCGAGCAGGCCCCGTGGGTGCTGCGCAAGACCGACGTCGAACGCATGCACACGGTGCTCTACGTGACGCTCGAGGTGCTGCGGATCGTCGCGATCCTGGCCCAGCCGGTCATGCCGGTGGCGACGGCGGCGATCCTGCACACGCTCGGCCAGCCCGAAGGCGGGGCGCGCCAGTTCTCGGCCCTTGGCACGCCGATCGCCGCCGGCACGGAACTGCCCGCCCCGGCCCCGGTGTTCCCGAAGTACGAGGAACCAGCCGAGGCCTGAGCACTCACAGCCTGACGCCTCCGCACCCCCTGATCCGGGGGAGCGGGGGCGTTTTGCTGTTTCCGGGAAGAGTGGTGATCGAATAGTGAGACAACTTGACCAGAATGTGGATCACTTGGCTACCCTGAAAATATGAGCGCATCCACGATTGATCTGGCAGTCATCCCGGGCGACGGCATCGGCCCGGAGGTCACGGCCGAAGCCCTGAAGGTCCTTGAAAAGGCCGCGGCCGCGGAGGGGATCGTGCTCCAGCAGACCCACTACAAGCTGGGTGCGGAGCACTGGCTCGCGACGGGCGAGACCCTGCCGGCGGCCACCCTCGCCGATCTCCGCACCCGCGACGCCATTTTGTTCGGCGCCGTCGGGGCGGCGCCCGGCGACACCCGGATCCCCTCCGGAATCATCGAACGCGAACTCCTGCTCAAGCTGCGCTTCAGCCTGGACCACTTCGTCAACCTGCGCCCCTCCCGCCTGTACGCCGGCGTCGGCAGCCCGCTCGCGAACCCCGGCGAGGTCGACTTCATCGTGGTCCGCGAAGGTACCGAAGGCCCGTACGTGGGCAACGGCGGCACGCTGCGCGCCGGCACCCCCCACGAGGTGGCCACCGAAGTGTCCCTGAACACCGCCCACGGCGTGGAGCGCGTGGTCCGCGACGCGTTCCGCCGGGCCAACGACCGCCCCCGCAAGAAGCTCACCCTCGTGCACAAGCACAACGTCCTGGTCTTTGCCGGCCAGCTCTGGAAGCGCACGGTCGAGGCCGTGGCCCAGGAGTTCCCCGACGTCACGCACGACTACCTCCACGTCGACGCCGCCACGATTTTCATGGTCACCGATCCGGCCCGCTTCGACGTGATCGTCACCGACAACCTCTTCGGCGACATCATCACCGACCTCGCGGCGGCCGTGACCGGCGGGATCGGCCTCGCCGCGTCCGGCAACCTCAACATGGACCGCACCGCGCCGTCCATGTTCGAACCGGTCCACGGGTCCGCCCCGGACATTGCCGGCCAGCAGAAGGCCGACCCCACCGCGGCCATCCTCTCCGCGGCGCTCCTGCTCGACCACCTCGGCTTCGCCGGCGCCGCCCGGAAGATCGAGGCCGCCGTCACGGCCGACGTCGAAGCCCGCGACGGCGCCGTCCGCACCACCAGCGCGATCGGCGACGCCATCGCGGCGGCGCTGTAGGACCTGGCTGCATTTCCTGCACTGCATGCGCCGCCATCACCGCAAAACCGTGCTGCCAACGGGCGTAAGCTTGTTTCGAATCACCAATATGCTGCCGTGGTCCGAGGGTGAACCACGTTCCCACACCAGGCAGCCGATCGTGGAGGAACCATGACTCAGACTGCCCATGGCGTCGAATTCACCCAGCACCTGTCGGAGACCCCGAAGTCTGCTGAAGAGCGTGCCGCCATCCTGGCAAACCCGGGGTTCGGCGACTATTTCACCGACCACACCGCGATTGTGGACTACAGCGTCGACGCCGCCGGCAACGGCGGCTGGCACGACGCGCGGGTTGAGCCCTACGGCCCGATTTCCCTTGACCCGTCCGCCGCCGTGCTGCACTACGGCCAGGAGATCTTCGAGGGCCTCAAGGCCTACCGCCACGCCGACGGCTCGGTCTGGACGTTCCGGCCCGAGGCCAACGCCGCCCGGCTGAACAAGTCCGCCCGGCGCCTGGCCCTGCCCGAACTCCCGGAAGAATACTTCCTCGGCGCCATCCGCGAACTCGTCGCGGCCGACAAGGACTGGGTCCCCGCCGGCGACGGCGAAGCCCTGTACCTGCGGCCCTTCATGATCGCCACCGAGGCGTTCCTGGGCGTGCGGGCAGCGCGCGAGGTCTCCTTCCGCGTGATCGCCTCCCCGGCCGGCAACTACTTCGGCGGCGAACTCAAGCCCGTCTCCATCTGGATCTCGCGCGAATACGCCCGCGCCGGCCGCGGCGGAACAGGCGCCGCCAAGTGCGGCGGCAACTACGCCGCCTCGCTGATCGCCCAGCAGGAGGCCGAGGCCAACGGCTGCAAGCAGGTCCTCTTCCTGGACCAGTTCAACGACAACGCCGTCGAGGAACTCGGCGGCATGAACGTCTTCTTCGTCATGAAGGACGGCTCGCTCGTCACCCCCGCGCTCTCCGGCACCATCCTGGAGGGGATCACCCGGATGTCCGTGATCCAGGTGGCCCGGGACATGGGCCGGGAAGTCACCGAACGCAAGATCACCCTGGATGAGTGGCGCGACGGTGTTGCCTCCGGGGAAATTGCCGAGGTCTTCGCCTGCGGCACCGCCGCGGTCATCACCCCCATCGGCGTGCTCAAGGACGCCACCGAGTTCATCGGCTCCGAGGACGCCAAGGCGGGGGAGACCACCCTGGCCATCCGCGCCCAGCTGCTCGGGATCCAGACCGGCACCGTGGAGGACACCCACGGCTGGCTGACCCGCCTGGCGTAGCCACAGAATCCCGCGTAGCCACAGAATCCCGCGTAGCCACAGAATCCCGCGCAGCCACAGCATGTCATAGCGCACGACGGCGGTCCCCACCTTCCGGTAAGGGCCGCCGTCGGCGTCTGTGGTCGGCGTCTGTGGTCCGGGCTGGAGCCAACGGCGCCCGATTCAATGCAAGGATGGGTCCGTGACCTCCGAGACATCCCGCGGCATTGTCCGCAGCAGTGAGCTGACCCGGTTCCGCCTGGCCCCGAACCCGGGCCCCATGAGCCTGGACGGAACCAACTCCTATCTCATTGCCGCCCCGGGGGCGGCGGCGAGGGTCGCCGTCGACCCCGGGCCCCTCGACGAGCCGCACCTGCAGGCGCTGGCCGGCGAGGGACCGGTCGAACTCATCCTGATCACGCACCGGCACGCGGACCACACCGCGGCCGCCGAGAGGTTTTCGGCCCTGACGGGCGCACCGGTCCGGGCCGCGGACCCCGCCCACTGCCATGGCGCACCCCCGCTCCAGGACGGCGAAACCATCCGGGCAGCCGGAACTGACATCCGGGTTCTGGCGACGCCGGGCCACACCGCGGATTCGCTGTGCTTCCACCTGCCGCAGGACGGCCCGCACGGCTCCGTGCTGACCGGGGACACGATTCTGGGCTCCGGAACCACCGTGCTGGACTATCCCGACGGCACCCTCCGGGACTACCTCGACTCGCTGGACCGGCTCGAGCGCCTCGGGCCGGCCACGGTGCTGCCGGCCCACGGCCCGGTGCTGCCGGCACTGGACGCCGTCGCCCGCGCCTACCGGGACCACCGGCAGGGCCGGCTCGAACAGGTCCGGGCAGCCCTCGCGGCACTGGGCGCCGACGCCGATGTCCGAGCCGTAACGGACGTCGTGTACGCCGACGTCGACCCCTCAGTCCGCCGCGCCGCGGAGCTCTCCGTCGCGGCGCAGCTGGACTACCTGCGCACTGGCGGGACGGTAGGCTAGGAACCATGCGTATCGCCCGGTTTGTAGTCGATTCTGATCCCCTCTACGGCATCGTGGAAGGTGAGCCCGGCAGTGAGGAAGTCACTGTCATCAAGGGCGACCCCTTCTTCCACGGCGTGGAACGAACCCCCATGAAGCACAAGCTGGAGGACGTCCGCCTGCTGGCGCCGATCATCCCGCGCAGCAAGGTGATCGGCGTTGGCCGCAACTTCGCCGAACACGCCCGGGAACTCGGCAACGAGGTCCCGGCGCAGCCGCTGCTGTTCCTCAAGCCCAACACGTCCGTGATCGGGCCGAACGATCCCATTGTCCTGCCGGAGTTCTCCGAGGACGTCTCCTTCGAGGCCGAGCTGTGCGTCGTCATTGGCCGGATCTGCAAGGACGTGCCCGAGGACCGGGTGGATGACGTGATCTTCGGCTACACCTGCGGCAACGACCTCACCGCCCGCGACGTCCAGAAGACGGACCTGCAGTGGGCCCGGGCCAAGGGCTTCGACACCTCGGCCCCGCTCGGGCCGTGGATCGAGACCGAGCTCGACACCGAGGACCTGCAGATCCAGGGCCGGCTCAATGGCGAACTGCGCCAGGACGGCAGCACGAACCAGATGATCCGCGGCGTCCGGGAGCTCGTCTCCATCGTCTCGCAGGCCTTCACCCTGCTGCCCGGCGACGTCATCATGACCGGTACCCCGGCCGGCGTCGGCGCCGTGCAGGCTGGCGACCGCTATGAGGTCGAGATCGAGGGCATCGGACGCCTCTCCAACCCGGTGGTCCGCCGCTAAGCGTTTTCGCTCCGATTTCGGACAGCCGCCCCGTGGATCCGCGGGGCGGCTGTCCGAAATTGCACGCGGAAATCCGGGCGGGCGGCGGTTGTAGAGATTGGTAATGTTGGTACCACTATGACTACTGCTCCCAGCTCCGCCCCGCTTGCCGCCTCCAACGGTGAAGTCACCGCTGACACCCCGGTCCGTGTCCGGTTCTGCCCGTCACCCACGGGCACCCCGCACGTCGGCCTGATCCGCACCGCCCTGTTCAACTGGGCCCACGCCCGGCACACGAAGGGCACCTTTGTGTTCCGGATCGAGGACACGGACGCGGCCCGCGACTCGGAGGAGAGCTACCAGCAGCTGCTCGAGGCCCTCAAATGGCTCGGCATCACCTGGGAAGAGGGCGTGGAAGTCGGCGGCCCGCACGAGCCCTACCGCCAGTCGCAGCGGCTGGACCTGTACAAGGACGTCGTGGCCAAGCTGATCGACGCCGGCTACGCCTACGAGTGCTACTCCTCGCCGGAGGAAGTCGAGGCCCGCCACCGCGCCGCCGGCCGCGACCCCAAGCTCGGCTACGACAACTTCGACCGCGAACTCTCCGAGGACCAGCTCGCCGCGTTCAAGGCCGAGGGCCGCCAGCCCGTGCTGCGCGTCCGGATGCCCGACGAGGACGTCACGTTCACGGACATGGTCCGCGGCGAGATCACCTTCAAAGCCGGCAGCATCCCGGACTACGTCATTGTCCGCGCCGACGGCTCCCCGCTCTACACCCTGGTTAACCCGGTGGACGACGCCCTCATGGGGATCACCCACGTGCTCCGCGGCGAGGACCTGCTTTCCTCCACGCCCCGCCAGGTGGTGCTGATCCGGGCGCTGATGGACATCGGCGTCGCCAGCTACATGCCGGTCTTCGGCCACCTGCCGTACGTCATGGGCGAGGGCAACAAGAAGCTCTCCAAGCGCGACCCCCAGTCCAACCTGTTCCTGCTCCGGGACCGCGGCTTCATCCCCGAAGGCCTGCTGAACTACCTGTCCCTGCTCGGCTGGAGCCTCTCCGCCGACGAGGACATTTTCACCGTGGACCAGCTGATCGAGCACTTCGACGTCAACGATGTGCTGGCCAACCCGGCCCGCTTCGACATCAAGAAGGCCGAAGCCATCAACGGCACCCACATCCGCATGCTCGACGCCGAGGACTTCCGCGGCCGCCTGGTGCCCTACCTGCAGGCCGCCGGCTTCGTCGGGGAGAGCCTCACGGAGCGCGAAGAAGAGATCCTGTCCGAGGCCGCACCGCTGATCCAGGAACGCATCTCGCTGCTGGGCGAGGCCCCCGAAATGATCGCGTTCCTGTTCAAGGCCGACGACGCCATCGACGTCGCCGACGACGCCCGCAAGGGCCTGCCGGAGAACCTCACCGAGGTGCTCGACGCCGCCCTGGCCGCCCTGGAGCCCGTTGCCGACTGGACGGCCGAGAACATCCAGGCCGCCCTGAAGGAAGCCCTCGTGGAAGGCCTCGGTGTCAAGCCGCGCCTGGCGTTCGGCCCGGTCCGCACGGCCGTCTCGGGCCGGCGGATCTCCCCGCCGCTGTTCGAGTCCATGGTCATCCTGGGCAAGGATTCATCCCTGGCCCGCCTGCGCGCCTTCCGCGGCTGACATGCTGGCGGCAGGCCTTGGCGGCGGCGCAGTCCAGGGGGTCCTGTTCGACATTGACGACACCCTGGTGGACCTTGAATTCGCCATGACGACGGCCCTCCGCGACGTCAGCGAGCACCTCCTGCCCGGCCTGGACGAGGCCGGGTGGGAGAGGTTCGGGCGGATCTTCACCCGGGAGACCACCCACTTCTACGACCGCTACCTGGCCGGCGAGATCACGTTCAATGAACAGCGCCTGCTCCGCGGCCGGGCGGCACTGGGGTACTTCGGCGTCGAACTTGCCGACGGCGAACAGGCCCACCACTGGGTGAGTTCCTACGCGAGCCGCCAACACGGCTACATCCGGGCGTTCGACGACGTCGGACCCCTGCTGGACGCCCTGGACGCCGCCGGCATTCCCTACGGGGCCGTGAGCAACAACGTCCACGACTACCAGCGCGTGAAGCTGGACGCGGCCGGGCTGACACGGATTACCGTTCTGGTCGGCACCGACACCGTCGGCGCCGCAAAGCCGGACCCGGCCATCTACCTCGAGGGTGTCCGGCGGATCGGTACCGGCCCCGGCCAAACGCTGTACGTCGGGGACAACCGGCTGCTCGACGCGGAAGGCTCGACGGCGGCAGGCCTCCTCGGCGTCTGGCTGAACCGCGGCGGGGAACCGGCCCCGGACTTTTTGGGCCGCGAGGTGGGCTCCCTGCTGGACCTGCTGGCGTAGCCGCCGCTGTAACCGGCGCCGCAACCGGCTCCGGAAGTTACCGGGGACCGGCCTGCCTCCTCCGCAGCCCCAGGAAGGCACCAACAGAGCCAAGGGCGAGCACTGCGACGAGTCCCAGTGCCGTGGCGGCGTCGGACTGCCGGAGCAGGCTGGTGGGCGAGACTGCGGCTGCTCCGGCATGCAGCGTGCCGGTACCGTCGGCAATCCGGGCGTTGCCGTCCGCGAGTTTGTCCGCTCCTGTGGCCAGCTGCGAGGAGCCGGACGCCAGCTTGGTGCTGCCGGCCGAGAGTTCTGAGGCGCCGGAGGCCAAGGCCTGGGAGCCGCCCAGCAGGCCGGGGTTGGTGGGATCGGCCGGGTTGCCCTTGATGCCGGCGTTCAGGGCCACGGTTCCGTCGGCAAGGCGCGAGCTGCCCTCGGTCATCCGGGCGGCGGCCTTGAGCAGGCCCGGGTGCTCGGGATCGCCGGGGACGCCGTCCATCCCGACCCGGATCTTGGACGTGCCGTCGGCCAGAAGCCGGGTGCCCAGTACTACGCCCGGGCTGCCGGGGTCCTGGCTGTTGAGCTTTCCGGCCAGCGTTGCGAATCCGGCCTTGAGTTTGCCCGTTCCTGCGTTCAGCTGGACCGCGCCGTCGTGCAGCCGCTGAGCGCCGGCCTGCAGCTGGCTGGCGCCGGCGTCGAGCTTGTGCGCGCCCGCGGTGATCTTGGCGATCTTGTCCTTCACCACCGACAGCGGAACGAGCCGCTGGACCGGGTCATTCGCCGCTGCCTCCAGCAGTTCCATCGCCTGAGCCAGGGCCGCGGTCCCGGTTCCGGCTGCCGGATTGCCGTTGGCACCGCGGTAGCCCTTGAGCTGGTCCGTGCCGCCTGCCAGCGCGGCCGAGCCCCCGGCCAGCTGGGCGGCGCCGCCGTCGAGCCGGGTGGCTCCGTCGGCGAGGTTGTTCTCGGCGTTGCCCGCCGGCGTCGGCGTCAGCGCGGCCGAGAGCTGCACGGCCCCCGCCGCGAGCTTCTGCGCACCGTCGTCGACTTTGTAAACGCCGGGCGCCAGCTTGCTGGTGACATCGGCTTCGATTTTGACGGCACCTTCGGCCAACTTGCCGGCACCGGCCTGAAGCTTGTCCGCCCCGGGCGCCAGCTTGGTGCTGATGCCCGAGGAGATCTTTTCCGCCCCCGCGGAAAGCTTTCCGGCCCCGGTATCGGCCAGGCTGGCGCCGTTGGCGAGTTTCCCTGCGCCGTCGTCCAGCTGACCGGCTCCGGCGGACGCCTGGGCGGCCCCGTCCTTGAGTTTGGCCGAACCGTCCGTGATGCGGCCCGTGACGAGGGTATAGAAGCCCAGCAGGGCAATGAGCAGCAACGCCAGGATGGCGATGGCGATTTGCTGCGCGGGGGTCCGGGTCTTGCTGATAGCGGCACGACTCTGTGGCACATGATTCCTCTCGACGTTCCCGCCGACAGCGGCTCTGCTGCCGGCCACCCCGGCAACTGTGACGCAGTTAACACTGCAAAATGAGCGCAAAGCTGCCCGCAGCGGAGTGGGGGAGGGGTGGTTACTCGTTGGTAACTTACCGAGCGTAAACTTGTTTCCGCCGGATTGGCAAGGGCTGGCGCGGGTATTGCCGCCACTGACGCCGGACGCGGCCCGCCCCGGCAGCCCGACCCCGCCGCCGCACGCCCGATTTGTGGAAGTGAAAACTCTCGGGTAAAGTAATTACTCGTGCTGAGGCGCCGGGAGCGAGGGTTTAGGCCCAAACATCCGGAGCGAAAGTGCCTTTGGGATATGGTGTAATTGGCAACACTACGGTTTCTGGTACCGTCATTCTAGGTTCGAGTCCTGGTATCCCAGCTCTGAAGTTCCGCGGGTTTCCGCTGAAATTCGGAAGTTTTGAATCGGCTGGTCCGATTTGAAACGGCGGCCAAATGTATGAAACAATCATTTGGCTTGAATGGCAGAAATGCTGTTCAGGAAGTACGCGGCCCCATCGTATAGCGGCCTAGTACGCTGCCCTCTCACGGCGGTAACGCGGGTTCGAATCCCGCTGGGGTCACAATGGAAACGGTCCCGGGCATCAGCCCGGGGCCGTTTTTCGTTTCCCGGAATTGCTGCGCTGCCGGGCCCCATCGATAGGCGGCGGCTGGCCGGGGGCGCCGGCTCCCGATGTATGGCGCCCTGGTTCCGCGCAGGAGTGCCCCCCGCAGTAACCACGTCCTGAACTGGCATGATGATGCTGTGAGCTCCCATGAAACCGGCCCCGAGGCCGCAACCGGCGTGGCCCTCCTTGAAGCAGTGCGGCAGGACCTGGCGGCCATCCGGCTGCCGCTCGCGCTGCCCGGGACGGACCACACGCGCCTGGAGCTCCGGAATGCCGTGGCTCAACTTGATGACTACATCCTGCCCCGCTACCGCAGCCTCGATGCGCCCCTGCTGGCCGTGGTGGGCGGTTCCACCGGGGCCGGGAAATCCACCCTGGTCAACGCGTTGGTGGGCCACCCCGTCACTCGGGCCGGTGCGATCCGCCCCACAACCCGCCAGCCCATCCTGCTGCACCATCCCGCCGACGCCGCCTGGTTTGAGGGCCAGCGGGTGCTGCCCGCCCTGGGCCGCATCCGGGGTGCCCTCGTGGATGGCCGGGCGCCGGCCCCGGCTGATCCGGCGTTGGATTCCGGCCCGGTGAGCTCCCTGGTCCTGGTCTCCGACTCCGCGGTCCCGCCGGGAATCGCCCTGGTGGACGCGCCCGACGTCGACTCCATTTCCGAGAACAACCGCCAGCTGGCCGGACAGTTACTTGCCGCCGCCGACCTCTGGGTGTTTGTCACCACCGCCAACCGCTATGCCGACGCCGTGCCATGGCGCCTGCTCCTGGATGCGGCCTCCCGCGACATCATGGTGGCTGTGGTCCTGGACCGGGTGCCGCCAGCGGCGGAAGCGGAAATTAGCGCGGATCTGCAGGCCATGCTCAGCCGGGAAGGCCTGGGTGCTGCCCAACTGTTCGTGGTGCCGGAGCTGTCGCTGGATGCCGCAGGGATGCTTCCGGCAGAGGCGGTCGAGCCGCTGCAGGTTTGGCTCGGGAAGCTGGCGGGGGACGCCGCGGGACGGGCAGGAATTGCCCGGCGCACCCTCAACGGCACCCTCCTCGCCCTCGCCCACCGCGTCGACGCGGCGGAGCAGGCGCTGTCCGAACAGCAGCACGCAGCCGATGTTCTCGCAGCCGACGCCCGCAACGCCTATGACGACGCCGTGGCCAGGATCCTTGAGGCCACCCGCGACGGCGCACTGCTGCGGGGCGAAGTGCTGGCGCGCTGGCAGGACTTCGTCGGGACCGGGGAGTTCTTCCGCGCCATGGAACAGAACATCGGACGCTTCCGTGACCGTGTGGGCGCGTTCGTCCGGGGTGAGCCGGCGCCTGCGGTCAGAGTGGAAACCGCGATCGAAACGGGACTGCAGGCCGTCATTGTCGATCAAGCCGCCAAGGCCGCGGAGCACACCGACCAGCGGTGGCGTTCAGACCCTGCCGGCAGGCAGTTGCTGGGCGCCGACGATCTTTCCGGTGCGTCCGAGGGCTTCGCGGACGCTGTGGCGGCCGAGATCCGGGCTTGGCAGGGGAGCCTGATGGAACTCATCCGCACCGAAGGCCAGGGCAAGCGCACCCAGGCCCGCTGGTTGTCCTTCGGCATCAACGGCCTCGGCGCTGCACTGATGATCGTGGTGTTCTCCATGACCGCGGGTCTGACCGGGCTTGAGATCGGAGTCGCCGGCGGCACCGCCGTCGTGGGTCAGCGCCTCCTGGAGGCGGTCTTCGGGGAGGACGCCGTCCGCCGGCTCGCCCGGACCGCACGCGAGAACCTGCATCTGCGGTGCCAGGGCCTGCTGGCGGCGGAGTGCCAGCGGTTCTTGACCTTGCTGGAAGTCGACGGCGGCGTGCCGCCGTCAGCGATTGCCGGACATGCGGCAGCACTGCGCCGGCTGGCGGCCACGTCATGAGCCGTCATGGTGCCGCCCGCGAGGCGTCCCAGCTCGATCGCAGGCTGGAAGCGCTCGACAGCGCCAGGGAACTTGCGTCCGGAGTCCTCCCGGAGCAGACCCTGGCCGGTGTCCTGCAGGTGCTCGACCGCGCGAGTTCGCGGCGGTCACTGTCCGGCGACCACACGGCGGTTGGGTTTTTTGGAGCCACCGGCAGCGGCAAGTCATCGCTCTTCAATGCCGTAAGCGGCGAGGAGGTCGCGACGGCGGCCGTGCGCCGGCCGACCACCACCGAGCCGCTGGCTGGCATTTGGGGCGTCCAGGGCAGCGATCCGCTGCTGGATTGGCTGGAGGTCCACAAGCGCCACGCTGCGGCGCCCATCAAGGGGTTCGCCGACGACGACACCGGGCTGATCCTTCTGGACCTGCCGGACTTTGACTCGACCAGGGCCGCCAACCGGGAGATTGTGCAGCGGATGGTGGGGCTCGTGGACGTCCTCGTCTGGGTCCTCGATCCGCAGAAATACGCCGACGCCGCCGTGCACAACGATTTCCTGACGCCGCTGTCCTCGCACGGGGCCGTGACGATCGTTGTGCTCAACCAGATCGACAGGCTCCCGGACCACGAGGTCCGGCCGGTCCTGGAATCCCTCACAGCTATCCTGGCGCGGGACGGGCTGGGCAAAGTGCAGGTCCTCGGGGCTTCCGCGGTGCTGGGAACGGGGGTGGACAAGGTGCGGGCCGCGATCCGGCAGGTGGCGATTCAGCGGCAGGCGATGTCACAGCGACTTGCGGCAGATGTCACGCACGCCGCCGCCCGGCTGGCCGAGGAGTCCGGCTTGTCCGCGGGTGGCATGAAGCCCGCTGGTGGCGGGACGGCCGCCGGTGCGACGGCCGCGTCCAAGGCCCGGCTGGCGGGGGAGTTGGCTGTGGCCGCCAATGTGCCGCTGGTGGTCGACGCAGTCGCCCGGTCCTACCGGCTGGAAGCAACCCGGCGCACGGGCTGGCCGGTGACCCGCTGGCTGGCCAGGTTCCGGCCGGATCCGCTGCGGCGTCTGAACTTGCGCCGCGAGGGCGCCAAGCCTGAGCTGAACCGGACGTCTCTGCCTCCTGCGGGGGCGCCGGAGCAGGCGCGGGCCGATGCCGCCGTCAGGGAGTTCGCTGAGGCGGCGTCCGCCGGTGCCCCCGGGCCGTGGCGTGCGGTCATCCGCGGCGCCGCGCGGGAAGGCAGTGGCCGGCTGCCGGACGCCCTGGACCAGGCGATTGCCTCCACAGATCTGTCCGCCGGCAGGAAGTCCTGGTGGTGGGGTGTGTTCAATGCGGTTCAGTGGCTCGCCCTGGTGACGGCCCTGGCCGGGTTCGCGTGGCTGGGAGTCCTGGCTGCGCTCGGCTACCTGCAACTGCCAGTGCCGGAGGTCCCGCGGGTCCAGGGCTGGCCGGTTCCTACCGTGATGATCGCCGGGGGAGTGCTGCTGGGCATCGTCCTGGCGATTGGGGCGCGGTTCATTTCCGGAGCCGCGGAGGCGTCACGGAGTGCCGTGGCCCGGAAGCGCCTGACAGCCGCCGTCGCCGCCGTCGCGGAGGAACTTGTCGTGGCGCCCGTGGAACGTGAGGTCGGCCGCCTGACGACATTCACCGCTGCGCTGAAGGCCGCCGCGGGTCGGCAGTGAGCCATTCGTGCGGGGCCGGCCGGCGGGAGCCCCGCCTAAATCCCGGCCGCGGCGTCGCGGACCTTGATCATGGTGCGGAGGTTGCGGGTGGTGGTGGCGGCCTTGTACTTGGCCTTTGAGGAGAGCTTGCTGAAAGGGCTGTCCAGGGTGCCGCCGGCGGGGGCGAGCCAGGCCATGGCCTCGGGGCCCAGCCGGGTAAGCTCGGCCCCCGCCAGGGCACTGCCTGACTCGAAGAGCTCCGAGAGCACCGCCTCGTCAGAGGCGAGCGTCAGGTACGTATGGGTGGAGGCGTCGTCGGCCGGGTAGGGGCACGCGTCGACCAGCGATGCCACGCGGTCCGCGGTCAGCACCACCACCCAGGCGTCGTAGCCGAAGGATTCCCGCAGGCACGCCTCAAATTCCTGCTTCACGCCGGCGGGATCCAGTTCGCTCGCCAGCACGACATTCCCGCTGGCCAGTAGGGTCACGACGCCCGAAAATGGCCGGGGCTTCAGGGCGTTCTTGAGATCGGCCATCTTGATATTGATGCCGCCCACGTTGATGCCCCGCAGGAACACTGCATAGCTGTTCATGGGCACAGCATACTTAGTCGTTGGTCTTGCGCAGCGCTTCAGTCAGGACACGGCCGGCGTTGCAGACTACTTCGGCGTGCAGCCGGCCCGGCTGGCGGGTCAGGCGCTCGATCGGGCCGGAGATGGACACCGCGGCAATCACGCGGCCGGACGGCCCGCGGACGGGGGCCGAAACGGAGGCGACGCCGGGCTCGCGTTCGCCGAGGCTCTGGCCCCAGCCCCGGCGTCGTACTCCCGCCAGGACGGTGGGGGTGAAGCGGGCGGACTGGAGGCCTTCCAGGAGGCGGTCGTGGTCCTCCCACGCCAGCAGCACCTGGGCGGCGGAGCCGGCCTTCATGGACAGCTGGGTGCCGACGGGGATGGTGTCGCGTAGCCCGATCGGGCGTTCGGCGGAGGCCACGCAGACGCGCCAGTCACCCTGGCGGCGGAAGATCTGGGCGCTTTCGCCGGTGGCGTCGCGCAGTTGCATGAGCACCGGGCCGGCGGAGGCGATGAGGCGGTCCTCGCCGGCGGCGGAGGCCAGTTCCACCAGGCGGCTCCCGAGCACGAAGCGGCCCTGGATGTCGCGGCTCACAAGCCTGTGGTGCACCAGCGCGAGAGCCAGCCGGTGCACGGTGGGCCGGGCCAGTCCCGTGGCCGCCACCAGCTGCGCCAGGGTGGTGGGGCCGGCCTCAAGTGCGTCAAGCACATGGGCCGCTTTATCGATGACACCGACTCCACTAGAATTGTCCATGTAATGATATTGACGTCTCATTATCTGAGATGCAAGTCAGCGCGCTGGCGTATTACTTGGCTGTGCTGGTTCAGTGGAAGAGATAGTCCGTCGGAACGCACAATACTTACCGCAGTGAAGGGAGCAGGCCGTGGCAAAGACACTGGCCGAGAAAGTCTGGGACGCGCACGTTGTGCGCAAGGGGGACGGCGAAGGAGCCAACGCCCAGCCGGATCTCCTCTTCATCGACCTCCACCTGGTGCACGAGGTGACGTCGCCGCAGGCCTTTGAAGGTCTGCGGCTCGCCGGCCGCAAGCTGCGCCGGCCGGACCTCACCATCGCCACCGAGGACCACAACACTCCCACGCTGGATATCGACAAGCCAATTGCCGATCTCACCAGCCGGACCCAGATCCAGACCCTGCGCAACAACTGCCAGGAGTTCGGCGTCCGCCTGCACTCCCTCGGCGACGCCGAGCAGGGAATCGTGCACGTGGTGGGCCCCCAGCTGGGCCTCACGCAGCCCGGCATGACCGTGGTCTGCGGCGACTCGCACACCTCAACCCACGGCGCCTTCGGGGCGCTCGCCATGGGCATCGGCACCTCCGAGGTGGAGCACGTCATGGCCACCCAGACGCTGTCCCTGAAGCCGTTCAAGACCATGGCCATCAACGTTGAGGGCACGCTGCGCCCCGGCGTGAGCGCCAAGGACATCATCCTGGCCGTCATCGCCAAGATCGGCACCGGCGGCGGGCAGGGCTACGTGCTGGAATACCGCGGCTCCGCCATCCGTGCGCTGTCCATGGAAGCCCGGATGACCATCTGCAACATGTCCATCGAGGCCGGCGCCCGCGCCGGGCTGGTGGCTCCGGACCAGACCACGTACGACTACATGCACGGCCGCCCGCATGCGCCCGAGGGCGCCGACTGGGATGCCGCCGTCGAATACTGGAACACGCTGCACACCGACGACGACGCAGCGTTCGACGTCGAGGTGGACCTCGACGCCGACACCCTCGAACCGTTCGTGACGTGGGGAACCAACCCGGGCCAGGGCGTGTCCCTGTCCGCAAAGGTGCCCTCGCCGGATGACTTCGGCGATGAGAACGCCAAGGCCGCCGCCGAACGCGCCCTGCAGTACATGGGTCTCGAGGCGGGCACTCCGATGAAGGACATCCGGGTGGACACGGTGTTCCTGGGCTCCTGCACGAATTCCCGGATGGAGGACCTCCGGGCCGCCGCCGACATCATCCGGGGCCGGACCAAGGACCCCGCCGTGCGGATGCTGGTGGTGCCCGGTTCCGCCCGCGTCCGCCTCGAGGCTGAAGCCGAGGGCCTGGACAAGGTCTTCAAGGACTTCGGGGCCGAATGGCGCTTTGCCGGCTGCTCCATGTGCCTGGGCATGAACCCGGACCAGCTGGAGGTGGGGGAGCGCTGCGCCTCCACGTCCAACCGCAACTTCGAGGGGCGCCAGGGCAAGGGTGGCCGCACCCACCTCGTCTCGCCGGTTGTCGCTGCGGCGACGGCGGTCCGCGGCACCCTGAGTTCGCCGTCGGATCTGGACCCTGCCCCGGAGTCCGCGGCGGTCCGAGTCGACGCCGCGTAAACTCCGCCGCGTAGTCACCGCCTTCCCCGCCCAGATCCGAAGCCTCGAGCCACACAGCCTCGATCCATACAGTCCCGAAGGATCCGCCATGGAAAAGTTCACCACTCACACCGGAATCGGTGTCCCGCTGCGCCAGAGCAACGTCGACACGGACCAGATCATCCCCGCCGTGTACCTCAAGCGCATCACGCGTACCGGCTTCGAGGACGCCCTCTTCGCCGCATGGCGCAAGGACCCGTCCTTCATCCTGAACCAGGCGCCGTTCAACGCAGGATCCGTTCTGGTGGCCGGTCCCGATTTCGGTACGGGTTCCTCCCGCGAGCACGCCGTCTGGGCGCTGAAGGACTTCGGCTTCAAGACGGTCCTGTCCTCCCGCTTTGCCGACATCTTCCGGGGCAACTCCGGCAAGCAGGGTCTGCTCGCCGCGGAAGTCGCCCAGGACGACATCGAGCTCATTTGGAAAGAACTCGAAAACGCCCCGGGCACCGAGGTCACGGTGGACCTCGTGTCCAAGACCGTGCAATGCGGCAACATTGTGGCGCCGTTCGAGATTGACGACTACACACGCTGGCGCCTCCTGGAGGGCCTGGACGACATCGGACTCACCCTGAAGCACGAATCCGACATCACCGCGTATGAGGCCACCCGGCCTTCCTTCAAGCCCAAGACGCTGCCTGCCCGGTTGTCTTAAAGTCCCAGACCTGAGGGCCGGGGGCTGAGGCTTCTGGGCTGCGGCTCCACGCAGAGGCTCCGGGTCCTGTCCGAGGCTCGGGCGGGGCTCCGGAGTGGCGAGTAAGGGCCCGGCGATGCGCCCGGTAATGACGTGCCGTCGTCGAGTTTTAAGACTCGACGGCGGCACTCGTGTTTGTGCGGTGCTCGTGTTTGTGCGGTGCTCGTGTTTTGTGCGGTGCTCGTGTTTTGTTCGGCACTAACCGCGCTCAGGCCGCCGCGACGGCAACGCGTTTGCGGCTCTTGAGGGCCTTCGCCCGAACCCGGATCAGGTGAAGCTGGCGGGGCCCTGGCTGATCTGTGGCTGATGGGCGAAGCGGTGTCCCCGGCAGTGGTGGTGCGGGGGAGTGGTGGGTGTGGTCGGTGGGGGTGGTGAGTTCGATGTTGTGCCGGCTGTTTCTGCCGTTGCCGGGTTCGGCTTCAGGGCTGGGGCGTGCGTTCCAGCCGGGGGTTTCTTTGGTGTGGTTGCAGGCTTCGCAGAGGCCTGCGCCGTTGGTGCTGGTTGTTTCTCCTCCGTGGTGCCAGGGGATGATGTGGTCCAGGTGGCGGATGGGTGCGTCGCAGTAGGGGGTGCGGCAGGTGTCGTCCCTGGTTTGGATGAAGCGGCGCAGGCCGGGTGGGAAGAGGCGGGCGCGGGAGTCCATGGCGATGAGCTCTCCGGTGCGTGGGTGGGTGTAGAGGCGGCGGAGCCAGAGGGTGAACGCGGGGTCATCGGCGGCCCGGGACGCGTCACGGGTTCTGATGGGGCTGCCGGACGGGGGACCGCCGGCGGTGCCGCCGGGTTGAGGGGGACCGCCGGACTGGCCGTCAACGTTTGTGTCCGTGTCCGTGCCCGGGGCCGCGGCGCCGGGCCCAGGGGGACCACTGTGTCCCGGGGGAGTGCCGCCCTCGCTGCCGTGTGCGCCGCCCGGCGCAGGGTTGATGAGGGTGCGGGCCCAGCCGGCGGGGACGGTGCCGTAGCCGGGGAGCCGGGCGGGTTCGGAGTCGGCCTGGAACAGGGTGCGGTCGGTCATGATGACCTGGATTTCGACGCCGCGGATCCCGCCGGGGGTGCCGCGTGGTGCGTTCGACGAGGGCATCGGCCATCAGCTGCCCGCGGCCCCTGGGATCCCCGCTACTCCGGAGGGTGTCGGCGTGCCCGGTGAGGGCCTTGTAGACGGCGACGCCGGCGGTCACGGGCAGCAGGGCGGTCAGGTGGCACATGGTGTCGGGGGCCGGGCGGAGGCTGACGTGCCGCTCGGTGGCGGCGTGCGCGGCGCGTTCGGTCACGGTGCGGGGATCACGCCGGTACGCGGCGGCGCGGGCCGCGGCGACCAGGGACCGGTCACCGGCCCCGGCGAGCGTTCCGGCGTCGGGCGCGAGTTCCTCGTCAACGGCGGCCCGGTCCGCCGGGGTCAGGCAGGCCGTTTCGCGCACCAAAAGGGTGGCGCGCCATTCGTTGAGCTGTCCGGCCTGCAGGGCGGCGAGGGTGTGGGGCATTTCGGTCACGAGGGCTTTGGCCAGGCCCAGGAGCCGGCCGCCCCTGGCGGGGGATTCGTGCCGGGCGAGGGCGAGCTGCGCGCCGATCCCGGCGCCGAGCTTCTCGGCCGGGACTCCGGCGGCGGCCTGTTCGCGGCGCTGGAGCAGGTCGAGGGCCACAGCGAGCCGGGCCTGTTCCGCGGACGCGGCGGACTTCCAGTCCTCCAGTTCCCGGATCCGGTCAATGATCCCGGCACTGTCCGTGGCCGGAAGGATCTCCGACATCATGCGGACCAGGTCCTCGACGGCCACCGGAGCACTGACCGGAACGGCGGCGGCACGGCTCCCGGCGCGGCCGAAGCCGCCGTCGCCGTCTCCCGCCGGAACCACTTCGGACCCCTGATTGCCGTCCATGAACCCAGTCTCCTCCGAGGGTACGACACTAACGGGAGGCCGAAGCCGGCGGGCAGACCGCGGGGACCAACGAGTGGTCACCACACCGATGGCGGCATGACAGACTCCGGGACCCCGCCCGCCGGCGCCCGCGCGGCCCCCGGCGCGGCCGAGGCCGCCGTCGCCGTGTCCCGCCCGAACCACTTCGGGCCCCTGATTGCCGTCCATGAATACAGTCTCCTCCGGGGGACGGACATTTAGCGGAGACCGAGACGGGCGGACAGACCGCGGGGACTCGTGGGTGGTCGCCGCACCGATGGCGGCATTACAGACTGCGGCACCCCGCCCGCCGGTGGCGGGACGGCTCCCGGCGCGGCCGAGGCCGCCGTCGCCGTGTCCCGCCGGAACCACTTCGGGCCCCTGATTGCCGTCCATGCAGCCAGTCTCCTCCGGGGGTACGACAATCAGGTGCTTCCCTCTACATGTGCTTCCGGTTAGGCGGGCTCGATCCAGTAGCGGCGTTTGCCGTTGCGGCTGTCTTCGTAGACGCCGCCGTTCTTTTCGATGGTGGCCCGGGAACCAGCGTTATCTTCATCGCAAGTGAGGAGAATCCGGGAGATGCCCAGTTCTAGGGCAATTGGCAGGGCGCTGGCCAAAGCAGCAGCTGCGTGGCCGCGGCGCCGTGCGGAAGGCCTCACGCTATAGCCAATGTGCCCACCTTCGTTGAGGAGGAAATCGTTCAGCTCGTGTCGGATGGCCAATGAGCCAAGAAAGGTGTCACCGTCCACGATCCACAGGTACGTGCAGGGTACGTACCCTGGTTTCCGCGGGCTCTCCGGCCGGGCATCGTTGACCAGCGCATCCACGAAGCGGCGGAACGAGTGGTCGTCGTCGAGTTCTTCCAGTGGCCAGTCCTCCGCACCCGCGCCGTCCCGGTGGGCACCGTCAAATTCGGCGGATCCTTCCAGCCAAGAGGAGTGATAACTGACGTCCGGAGCGATTAGGCGAGGCATCTCACGATCGTATTCGAAGGGTTCTCCTCTTCGGAGGAGTCGGTTCTGTCTTCGGTCCCACCCGGCGGGCCCTCCGCGCCCACCCGACGCACCGTCCGCAGGCCCGAAAGCGGTGCCGCACCCGTGCCGACAGGGCCAACACGAGGCCGCTGGAACCGCTCTGTATTTCAGATCGGTAACGGATGCTCCTATGCTTAGCTGGAGCCTTTGTAAGGATTTGGGGGCGAGTAGTCGTGAGGAAACCGGTATATGAGTAGTGTTCTGACAATCCGCGGAGGCGTCCCGCTAACTGGCCGCGTCACCGTTCGCGGGGCCAAGAATCTTGTCCCCAAGGCCATGGTTGCTGCCCTTTTGGGCAATGAGCCATCGGTGTTGCGCAACGTGCCTGAAATCAAGGACGTCGAGGTTGTCACGAGCCTGCTCCAGCTCCACGGCGTCAGGGTCGACAAGGATCCCGTGACCGGCGATCTGACGCTTGACCCGAAGGGCGCCAAGACGGCCTCCAGCACGGCCATCGACGCCCACGCCGGCGATTCGCGCATCCCGATCCTGCTGTGCGGGCCGCTGATCCACGCCATCGGCGAGGCCTTCATTCCGGACCTGGGTGGCTGCAAGATCGGCGACCGTCCGATCGACTACCACCTCAATGTCCTGCGCCAGTTCGGCGCCGTCGTGGAAAAGCGCCCCGGCGGCATCCACATCTCCGCGCCCAACGGGCTCAAGGGCGCCAAGATTGCGCTGCCCTACCCGTCCGTGGGCGCCACAGAGCAGGTCCTGCTGAGCGCCACGCGCGCCGAAGGCATCACCGAACTCTCCGGGGCGGCCACCGAGCCGGAAATCGTGGACCTCATCGCGGTGCTGCAGAAGATGGGCGCCATCATCAGCGTCCAGACTGACCGCACCATCCGCATCGAAGGGGTCCGGGACCTCGGCGGCTACAACCACCGCGCCCTCTCGGACCGCAACGAGTCCGCCTCCTGGGCTTCCGCGGCCTTGGTCACCCGCGGCGACATCTTTGTCGAAGGCGCCACGCAGCGCGACATGATGACCTTCCTGAACACGTACCGCAAGGTCGGCGGCGGCATGGACATCGGCGACGACGGCATCCGCTTCTACCACCGCGGCGGCAAGCTCAACCCCCTGGTCCTCGAAACTGACGTGCACCCCGGTTTCATGACGGACTGGCAGCAGCCGCTCATCGTCGCCCTGACCCAGGCCGAGGGCGTTTCGATCGTCCACGAGACCGTGTATGAGAACAGGTTCGGCTTCACCGATGCACTGATCCGCATGGGCGCCAATATCCAGGTCCACCGCGAGTGCCTCGGCAGCGTGCCGTGCCGCTTCGGGCAGCGCAACTTCCTGCACTCCGCCGTCATCTCCGGTCCGGCGCAGCTCAAGGGCACCGACATCGACGTCCCGGACCTGCGCGGCGGGTTCAGCCACCTCATTGCCGCCCTGGCCGCCACCGGCACCTCCCGCGTCACGGGGATCGACATCATCAACCGCGGCTACGAGCGCTTTACCGAGAAGCTCGCGGGCCTCGGCGCCGATTTCGACATCACCTCGGTCAAGTAGCGGGGGACCTGTGAAGGAATCGGCCAAGAGCCACGTCACGTTCGTGACAGTCGCCGGGATCATCCGTCCCGTGATGAACCTCCTCATGGGAAAGAAGTGGGAAGGCCTCGAAAAGCTCCCCGCCGGGGGCTTCATCGCCGCGCCCAACCACTGCACTGAGATCGACCCGCTGGTGGTGGGGCACATGCTCTACAACCAGAAACGGATGCCGCATTTCCTCGCCAAGGCCGGCCTCTTCAAGGTCCCGGTACTGGGCGCTGTCCTGCGATCGACCAAACAGATCCCGGTGGAACGTTCGACGACGGGGGCGAACCGTTCGCTGCAACTCGCCAAAGAGATCGTGAACGAAGGCGGGGCGATTATCATCTACCCGGAGGGAACCCTGACCCGGGACCCGGCACTCTGGCCGATGAAGGGGCGCACCGGTGCGGCGCGCATGGCGCTGGAGAGCGGCATTCCCGTGGTGCCCATGGCCCACTGGGGTGCCCAAGAGGTCTTCCCGCGGTATGCGAAGCGTTTCTACATTTTCCCCCGCAAGACTTCCCGCCTGGTGGTCGGGGATCCCGTGGATTTGAGCGCCTTTGAGGGCCGCCCGCTGGACAAGGCAACGCTGGACTCAGCCACGAATGCCATCATGGACGCCATCACTGGCCTCCTGGCGGGACTACGCGGAGAACAACCGCCCGCCCAGCGGTGGAACCCAGCAGCGCACAACCAGCCAACGCACGGCCGCATAGACCCGGACGTCACAGCGTGACGGCGGACTTGGCGATGCCGGCCACCCGCGAGTCCGGGTCCGCCGCCACAGTGGCCGTCCTGGGGGCAGGCTCCTGGGGCACGACCTTCGCCAAGGTCGTGGCCGACGCCGCCACAGCCTCCGGCGTCGAGCGAAACATCCGCCTCTGGGGCCGGCGGCCCGAAGTCGTGGACCAGATCAATACCATGCACCGCAACGAGCAGTATCTGAAGGGCATCACGCTGCCGTCCAGCATCACGGCGTCGAAGGACGTTTCCGAGGTCCTGGCGGGCGCGGAGCTGGTCATTCTGGCCGTGCCGGCACAGACCCTGCGGCCGCAACTGAAGGCCTGGAAGGAGCATCTGGCGCCTGGGGCCGTCGTGGTGTCCCTGATGAAGGGCCTCGAGCTCCACACCGACGCCCGCATGAGCGAGGTCATCTGCACGGAACTGGACCTGCCCGCGGACCGGGTCGCCGTGGTATCCGGCCCCAACCTGGCCATGGAGATCGCCCGGGAGGAGCCAACGGCATCCGTCGTGGCCTGCACGGACTCGAGCACCGCAGGCTGGATCGCGCGCAGCTGTACCGCGCCCTATTTCCGCCCGTACACCACGAGCGACGTGATCGGCGTCGAAATCGGCGGGATCGTCAAGAACATCATTGCCCTGGCCGTCGGCATCTGTGAAGGCAAGCAGATGGGCGACAACACCAAGGCCTCGGTCATCACCCGCGGCCTGGCGGAGACCTCCCGGCTGACACTCGCCCTGGGCGGCGAAGCCAGGACCATGGCGGGGCTTGCCGGACTGGGTGACCTGGTAGCCACCTGTTCCTCCCCCCTGTCCCGAAACCACACGGCCGGCAGGCTGCTGGGCAAGGGGCTGACCCTCGAGCAGGTCACCGCCGAAATGAAGCAAACGGCCGAAGGCATCAAGTCCAGCCAGGCGGTCCACGAACTTGCCGGAAAGCTCGGCGTGGATATGCCGATCACGGCCGCCGTCGTCGCGGTCCTTGCCGGAAAACTGTCCGTAGACGAACTGGGGCCGCTGCTGCTGTCCCGGGACCTGAAACCCGAAGGCGATCACTGAGAGTGTCAGAGAACAACATGACCACAGAAGGCCGTACGGGCCAGCCCAAGCCCCGCGTGGCGGTGCTGTTCGGCGGCCGCTCCAGCGAGCACGCCGTCAGCTGCGTGACAGCTGCCGGCGTGCTGGGCGCCATCGACAAGGACAAGTACGACGTCATCCCGATCGGGATCGCCAAGACCGGCCAGTGGGTTTTGGCCTCCGGCGGGACCGACGAGTGGTCGCTCTCCTCCTCGTCGCTGCCCGAGGTGGCACCCTCGGCGCAGACCGTGACCCTGGCCGAGATCGGCGGCGAGCACCAGCTGATCGTCGCAGCCCCGAACACTGTTCCGCAGGAGCTCGGCGCCGTCGATGTCGTCTTCCCGCTGCTGCACGGTCCCTTCGGCGAAGACGGAACCATCCAGGGCCTCCTGGAACTGTCCGACACCCGATACGTGGGCGCGGGTGTGCTCGCGTCCGCCGTCGGCATGGACAAACACTTCATGAAGGTGGTCTTTGAATCGGCCGGGCTCCACGTGGGGCCCTACATCGCCGTGACCGACCGGCAGTGGCGCAACGACCCCGAGACCGTCCGCAAGCGCGTGGACCAGCTCGGCTTCCCGGTCTTCGTCAAGCCCGCCCGGGCAGGGTCTTCCATGGGCATCTCCAAGGTGGATTCCCTCGATGGCCTCGACGCCGCCATAGAGATCGCCCGCGAGCACGACCCTAAACTGGTCATCGAGGCCGGCATCACGGGCCGCGAGATCGAATGCGCCGTGCTGGAGGGCCGGGGGACCGATGCCCCCCGGACGTCGATGCCCGGGCGAGATCTCCGTCGCGGGCGGCGGACACGAGTTCTATGACTTCAACGCCAAATATGTGGACGACGCCGCGGCCCTCAGCTGCCCGGCCGACCTCCCCGAAGAAGCGATCGCCCGCGTTCGGGAACTGGCCGCCGTCGCCTTCGACGCCGTCGGCGGCGAGGGACTCAGCCGGGTTGACTTCTTCTACACCCCTGACGGCGAACTGATCATCAACGAGATCAACACGATGCCCGGGTTTACGCCCAAGAGCATGTACCCGCAGATGTGGAAGGCCTCAGGGCTGGGCTACGCCGACCTGATTGACGAGCTGATCCACCTGGCCCTGCACCGCAAGACCGGTCTGCGCTAGGTCTGCTGCTGGGACTGGGCGGGCGCGGACGCGCCTGCCCGGACCTACTTGCTGGTGGGCAGGTTCTGCAGGTCCTCTTGGCCCACGCATTTCCGGGTTGCCGGGATCTTCAGCGCGGCGGCGGAGAGGTCCGCGAGCACGGTGGCCGAACTGATCTTGTCCGGATCCATCAGGATCTCCGTGGCCGGTTCGCGGCCGAACGTGGTCAACGTCCACACGGGGTTGCCTTCCTTGATGACCCAATCGACGTCGTTGACGCTGACGCAGCGGTCCGTCGTGGGGCCGGGAACGTTGACGCCGCAGCGCAGAATCACTTGGGACGGATCGCCCCAGGCCGCCGTCGCCTGGGCATTGGTCTTCCGCAGCCTGGCATCGCCGATCGCGTCCGGCAGGGCCAGCATCATCGGCGCGCAGGCCGCGTTCGCGGCATCCTTGGCGGGCGTGACGTCGACCACCGGCGAGCAGGATGAAAGTGCGACGGCGGTCGCGGCGGTGACCAAAGTAATGGCAAGGCGCGCGGAAACCGGACGGCTGAATCGGAGCATTTATCCAGCTTAGCCGGGACCGCGTGGCGCTACGGTTACGGGTTCAGGAGTGCGGGTAACATCACTTGAAACAGCCTGACTCAAGCCTTCGAGTAGACTGGGACCTCGTGCACCTCTGGGGCTCTGCCGACAAAGACGTTAGTGTTGGCCGCATAACGCACACCTGATTCAATCTCGCACTGTGGGGGAGGGACTGTCGATGACGTCGTGCAGCCGAAAGAAATCCATAAGGATCGGGCTGGGAGCTTTGCTTCTAGCCGCTTCAGTCATGGGCACGGCGACAGCCGCCAATGCTGCGGTAGCCGTTCCCCACCCTCTCGTCCGATTCCTGACCACGACCCCGGCTCCTTCGCCCGGCTCCGGCGATCCTCTTCAGCCAGCGGACCCCGCTCCTGAGCCTGCTCCTGAACCCGTTCCGGTCCCTTCCGAACCTGTTCCGGCTCCGGCGCCCGCACCGGCTCCTGCGCCCGCTCCTGCACCAGCGCCCGCCCCGGCTCCTGCACCAGCGCCCGCCCCGGCTCCTGCTCCAGCACCTGCCCCTGTTCCCGCGCCAGCACCTGTTCCGGTGCCAGCGCCCGCTCCTGCGGTGGTGACTCCCGCTCCTGTACCGGTAGCGCCGGCCGTCGTAGCTCCGGTTGTCCCAGTCCCCGAGCAGACTCCCTCGGAAACCCCGACCCCAACACCCACGCCCACACCGGCGCAGTCCACGGCGCCCGCCATCATCGCTACTCCCACCAAACCTCCGGTGATGGTGAAGTCGGAGGTCCAGGCGGCAGTGGCCGTTGCCACGGGCAGCCCCTTGGCCGTCCAGGCCATCACCGTCCTGGTGCTGCTGGGCATGGGCTTTGCCTACTTCCGGTTCATCGGTTCCAAAAAAGTCACCGGCGTTCCGCGCACTGGTAAGTCCTGACATCCATGCAGGATGAAGCCCTGGTGGAGTCGACTGCGCCTGATCCCGTGAGTGAAAGCCTGCGGGTCACGCTGATAACGCACTCCTACTGGCCGGAACAGAGCCCTCCACAGCGCCGCTGGACCGCCATGATCAAGGAGTTCTCGCACTCAGGCTGGGACGTCGACGTCGTGACTCCGGTGGCACATTACCCCTTCGGGCGGCGGGCCCTCCCGCGGTGGATGGCTGGCAGGCCGTTCCGGCTGCGCAACGGCCAATTCACCGAAAAAATTCTCCACGTCCCTTACCTGCGCCACGGCAACTCCCGCGCCGCGCGGCTGCTGGACCAGTGCTTTTCGGCCTTTCTGTCGATTCCCGGCGGCATGATGGTCCGCAAGCCGGACGTCGTCATTGTCACCGCCCCCGGCCTCCCCTCGCTTGCCGCTGGCTATGCCGTCGCCAAATTGCGCGGTGTACCCCTGATAGTGGAAATGCGTGATGCCTGGCCGGACCTGGCCCGGGACGCCCGCCTCGTTCAAGGCAGTGTCAAAAGCGTTGTGGAGCACGTGGTGGACTTCGTCCAGCACCGGGCGGACCTCGTAGTCACAGTGACGGAGGGCTTCGCCGCCACGCTGCGGTCACGCGGTGTCCGCAACGTGGCGACCGTCAGCAACGGAGTGCATCTGGACGCCATCCCCGTGGTCGGGCCGCCGGAGCCCGAGCGGGACGTCTTCGAGGCCCTTTACCTGGGGAACCACGGAGAGAGCCAAAAGCTCGACGTCGCCATCCGCGCAAGCGCCCTCGTGGGGGACTCCATGCATTTGCACATGGTGGGCCACGGGACCCAGAGGCCGGCGCTGGAGAAACTGGCCCGCAAATTGAAAGCCCCTGTCACGTTCCACCCGCCCCTTACCGGAGACGCCATGCTGGAACGTTACGCGTCGGCGGACACTTGCATCGTGTCCTTGCGGGATGACTGGAAATCCTTTGAGACCACCGTGCCGTCTAAGACCTACGAAGTTCTGGCGATCGGCCGACACGTCACCGCTGTGGTGAAGGGAGAAGCTGCCCGAATCGTCTCGGACGCCGAGGCCGGCGACATCGTGGCCAGCGATCCGGAACAGCTGGCGGCACTGTGGCGTGAGCTGGCTGCCGACCGCGGCCGCCTGGTCCGCAACGGCGACAGCCGCCAGTGGGTCAAAGCTAACGCCGAGTACGAGCAACTCGCCGGCCGCTACATGGGACTGATCACCGAACTGCTCGCGGAAGCCCGCCCTAACCGATGATGCAACTGCTCAAAAACGTCCGGCTGGCCCAGGGTGTTGTCCGCCAACACCTGACAGACGATCCCGTCATCCTGTTCCTGCAGCTTTCGCGCAGGCTGCCCTCGGCCGTCCTCCCCCTCGCCAAGCGCCTGTGCAAGCTGGCGCCGAAGAACTCCACCTCCGCAGCCGTATTGTTCGCGGCCCTCGCCGCCGGTGACGACGCCGACGTCGAACGGCGGCTGCGCATCGCTGCCGACGGCTCCGTCGAGGGGGAGCAGGCCCGACGCCTGGCCGACGTCGCCCTTGCCGCGAACCTCCCCGCGTTATCAGACGATTTCCTGACCAAGGCAAGTACGGCGCAGCGTCTCAAACAGGCCCGGGCACGTCGTCTCTGGTATGACGGCGACGTCAGCGGCGCGGTCGAGGCCCTTAATGGCTCAGGAGCGGCGGGACAGCGGCAACGTGCCCGCCTGGCTGCTGAGGCGGCCATCCTGACGGACGCATCGCCCTCCCTGGAACGCCGACCCTACGAACCGGTTCCCGGCCGGATTCTGCATCTGCTGACGAATTCGCTGCCGCACACCGCCAGCGGCTATGCCCAGCGCTCCCACTCGACGTTGCTGGCCCAGCAGGAAGCGGGCTGGGACGTGCTTGCCGTCACCAGGATGGGCTACCCCGTGCAGGTCGGTAAACTCCTCGCAAAATCCACGGACACCGTGGACGGCATCCGGTACCAGAGGCTCCTGCCGGGCACGATGACCCAGTCCATTGACGCCCGGCTGCAGCAGCAGGCGGAGGAACTGCTGGCCGTGGCCCTGGACTTCAAGCCGAGCGTTCTGCATACCACCACGCACTACGTCAACGGACTCGTGGTGCGTGCCGTGGCTCAGGCCCTCGGGATTCCCTGGGTCTACGAGGTCCGCGGTCAACTGGCCGACACCTGGGCGTCCACCCGCGGGCCCGAGGCCCGGAGCAGCGAAAAGTACCGGATGTTTCAGCACCGGGAAGCAGAAGTCATGCAGCATGCTGATCTGGTGCTGACGCTCGGGACAGCTATGAAGGCCAACATCATTGCTGCCGGGGTCCCGGAGAGCAAGGTCCTCATTGCCCCCAACGCTGTTGGCGGTGACTTCCTTACCGAACCGCTGGACAAGGCCAGTGCCCGGCGTGAGCTCAGTCTCGCAGAAGACGGACAATTTATCGGCACGGTGAGCAGCTTGGTACCCTATGAAGGGATCGAGGACCTCATGGCCGCGTTTGCTTTGCTCGCGGCGGACATGCCTCAGCTCCGTCTCCTGATCGTTGGGGCCGGTTCTTCCATGCCATCGTTGCAGATTCAGGCGCAGCGGAGCGGATTCATCAACCGCATTATCTTCACAGGCCGGGTGCCTCGGAGCCAGGCGGCCCTGTACCATCAAGCGCTGGATGTTTTCGTTGTGCCGCGCAAGGACCTGGAGGTGACGCGTTCCGTGACACCCCTCAAGCCCGTGGAGGCCATGGCCTGCGCCCGGCCCGTGGTGGCCAGCGACTTGCCGGCGTTGGCGGAAATCGTCGAAGACGGGGTAACAGGCCTTTTAGCGGAGGCGGGGGATCCTGTCTCAATCGCCACGGCGATCCGGAAACTGCTCTCCGAGACACAGCTCGCAGCAAAATTCGGAGCTGCCGGCAGGGAACGCGTGTTGCAGGAGAGAACATGGGCCGCCAACGCGGTTGCCCTGGCACGAGAGTTGGAAATGCTGGGAGTAACTAACAGATGAGCGTCCAGGAACAGACCCAGGCGGACGAGGCCAAGACACCCACGATTTCTGTGCCCGTCAACCTCGTCCGGCTAAGCAAGGTGGGGCAGCGGCCCGACTTCCTCGATTACCTGGTCCAGCTGTGGGACCGAAGGAGCTTCATCTTCTTCGACGCCCGCGCGCGGGTTCAAAGCGGCAACGACAAAACCCATTTAGGCGCCGCCTGGCTGGTTTTGACGCCAGCCCTGAACGGACTCAGTTTCTATCTGATCTTCGGCCTGTTCCTGGGCACCAGCAAGGGCATCGAGAACTTCGTCGGCTACCTGATCATCGGAGTCTTTACGTTCTCGATGTCCACTCGGTCTATTCTGGGCGGAGCCAAGTCGCTCACAGGCAACACGTCCATGATCCGGGCCTTCCAGTTTCCCCGGGCATCGCTGCCTATTGCGGTCAACGTGCGGGAACTGCTCTCCAACGTTCCCGTGACAATCGTCATGCTGCTCTTTGTCATCTTCACGGCACCAGCTGAAGAAATCACGTGGCGTTGGCTGCTGATCATTCCGGCGATCCTGCTGCAGTTCCTCTTCAATTTGGGGATTGGCATGCTGCTGGCCCCCGTAATCCTCAAGATCCCGGACCTGACGCACCTGCTCTCGTTCATCATTCGATTCTTGATGTATGTCTCGGCGGTCTTCTTCGCGGAGGACCGGTTCGGACAGTATCCCGTCGTGCGCACCATCATGGATTTCAACCCGATATACCAAGTGATCAAGGTCATTCGAGACTCTGTTCTTTACGACACCACGCCATCCTGGCGGTCCTGGGCGGTCCTTGGTCTGTGGGCGCTGGGATCAGTTGCCGCCGGGCTCTTTGTATTCTGGCGCGGAGAGGAAAGCTATGGACGTGTCTGAGGTGTCAGGCGGCCACATCAACGAGCCGACAGTGGTAGTAGACGACATTTCAGTGGTCTACCGGACCAAGAATCAAACGCCTGGGCGGACCAACGCCCGGACCTCGGTTCTGCAGAGACTTCGCGCTCCCCGCCGAGGCGACACCGTGGTGAAGACCAGGGCGTTGAACAAGATCTCCTTCGTGGCCAACCAGGGTGACTCTATCGGCATTATCGGCCGGAACGGGTCCGGGAAGAGCACCCTGATGAAGGTCCTTGCCGGGCTGATCATCCCCGACACCGGAACCGTCTATGCCTCAAGCAACCCCATCCTGCTCGGTGTCAACGCGGCACTGATCAGCTCCATCTCCGGTGCCCAGAACATTCGGCTCGGCTGCCTTGCCATGGGCATGAGCCACGCAGAAATCGATGCCAAGTTCGATGACATTGTCGAGATGTCCGGCCTGGAGCACGAGATCTACCACCCGATGAACTCCTATTCCTCGGGCATGGGCGCGCGCCTCCGCTTCGCCATCGCCGCTGCCGTGGACCCCGAAATTCTCCTGATTGACGAGGCCCTCAACACCGGTGACGCCCAGTTCAAAGATCGCTCCAAGGCCAGGATGGAGCACGTGACCAACCAGGCCGGAACCGTGTTCGTTGTCAGCCACAGCCTCGGAACCATTACGGGCATGTGCAACCGCGCCATCTGGATCGACAAGGGCGACTTCATCATGGACGGAACCCCGGACGACGTCGCCAAGGAATACCGGAACTTCATTTGGCGCATGAACGAGGGCAACGCCGACTACGGCCGCCAGATCCGGGCGGAGCTGATGGCAAGCCTTCCGGAAATGCGGACCACGCTGCTGCCCAACGGCTGGAAGCGGTCCAGGTAGCGAATGAGTTTTCGAAACGAGACGGCGTACTGGCGCCGCGCACTTTGGCACGCCCGCCGGGGCGGCATGTCCCAGGTCAAGAGCTATCTCCACCGCAGCACGGCCGAGCGCGACGAGGCCAGCATGGCCGGAGTTCGCGGCGCGGAAGGTGCTTGGCGCGGCTTGGGACGCAGCCGGCACCTGATCTTCCGTGAAGCGGCCATTGACATCGCGCAGCCGCGGAACCCGGACCTGCGAGTCGGCATCATCATGGACGACTTTTCCGCGGCGGCATTCTCCGCCGAGTGGACCGTCGTGGCGCTCAGGCCGGACAGCTGGGCCCAGCAGTTGCGTGACGAGGCACTGGACTTTGTCGTGGTCGAATCCGCCTGGGCCGGTAACGCCGGACTCTGGCGGGGCAAAATCACGGGCCCCGCCGGCCCCGCAGCAGTCTTCCAGGAATTGGTGGAAGGATGCCGGGCAGCCGGACTTCCTGCGGTCTTCTGGAACAAGGAAGACCCGCCGCACTACGAGGACTTTCTCCCCGCAGCGAGATTGTTCGACCACGTCTTTACCACCGACGCCAACATGCTTCCCCGTTACCGGGCGGACCTGGGCCACAGCCGGATTTCCGTGCTGCCCTTTGCCGCGCAGCCCCGCATCCACAACCCGGCCCGGCCCCGGCACGGCTGGCACGCCCGCGAGATTGCATTCGCTGGAATGTACTTTGCGCACAAGTATGAGGACCGTCGGCGCCAGATGGAGTACTTGCTGGGAGCGGCCGTGGACGCGACGGCGGGCAAGCGGCCAGGCTTTGAAATCTTTTCGCGCCAGCTTGGCAGGCAGCCGCAGTATCAGTTCCCGGGAATCCTCAAGAAGCACGTGGTGGGATCCCTGTCCTACAAACAGATGCTGACCGCCTATAAGGCGTACAAGGTCTTCCTCAACGTCAACTCCGTCACGGATTCGCCGTCGATGTGTGCCCGGCGCATTTTCGAGATCACGGCGGCCGGCTCCTGCGTGGTCTCTACTCCCAGCGCGGCCATAGCGGAATTCTTCCCGGGCAATGAAATTCCCACGGCAGACAACCGGCACGATGCCGCGCACCTGTTGAAGGCGCTGACGGCCAACCCGGACTACGCACAGCGCCTGGTCCACAAGGCCCAGCGCAGAATCTGGGCGGAACACACCTTCAGCCACCGGGCACAGTCCATCGCGGCTGCGGCGCGGCCGGCCCTTGCCGCGCCGGCGCCCAGGGCCCAGGTATCGGTCCTCGTCTCTAGTTTCCGTCCGCAGCAACTCGACCATGTCATTGCCGGCGTCGCCGCCCAGCAGGGCGTGGATGTCCAACTGGTCTACCTCGCCCACGGGTTTGAGATCGACGAATCCGCATTCCGGCGCAATTGTCTGGAAGCGGGGATTCTCGACGTCGTGGTTCTTCAGGAACCGGGGCAAACGCTGCTCGGTGAGTGCCTGAATGCCGCCGTGGCGCGCGCCGATGGCCGGTTCTCCACCAAATGGGATGACGACGACATTTACGGCCCCATGTACCTGGGCGACCAGGTCAACGCCATGATGTACTCCGAGGCCGAGGTGGTGGGAAAGCGGGCGCATTACATGCACCTCGCCGGGGCTGGTGCTACGATCCTGCGCAACCCGCAACTGGAACACCGGTTCGTGGAAGCAGTCTCCGGACCGACGATTTTCGCTGCCACCGACACGTTCAGGCGCATACCCTTCCATCCCGTGCAGCGTGGGGAGGACTCGCGCTTCCTGGGCGACGTCATCGAGTCGGGCGGTCGGGTGTACTCCGCGGACCGCTTCAACTACTGCCAAATGCGGGGCGCCGACGTGGCGTCACACACCTGGCCCATCACCACTGAAGAGCTTCTGGCTTCTTCAAAGATTCAGTTCTTCGGCTCGCCCGAAGACCACATTTTAGTTTAGGGGAGACATGGACGAGACGATTTTTGATGTTGCCGTCATCGGACTTGGCTACATCGGCTTGCCCACGGCGGCCAGCTTTGCCGCCAAAGGCAAGCGCGTGGCCGGCGTCGATGTAAAGCAGTCGACCATCGACGCCGTCAACAGGGGAGAGGTTCCCTTTGTGGAACCCGACATGGGCGTGGTGGTTTCAGGTGCGGTCAGCCTGGGGAACCTCGTTGCGATGTCCACCGTACCTGCGGCCGACGCGTTCATCATCGCTGTGCCCACCCCGCTCGCGGAGGGCAACGGCGCCGACCTCTCCTACCTCCGAAGCGCTCTCGAGGCCCTCGCCCCCAAGCTGCGCGGCGGCGAACTTGTGGTCCTGGAGTCCACGTCGCCTCCGGGCACCACGGACCGCCTGGGCGCCTACCTCACGGAGTTGCGGCCGGACCTGTCGCTCGAAGCGGGTCCCGGACTGAACCATGTCCACGTTGTGCACTCCCCGGAAAGGGTGTTGCCGGGGCGGATCATGGTCGAAATGGTCACCAACGACCGCGTGATCGGAGGCCTGACCGAAGAGGGGGCCCAGCTGGCCAAGCGGCTTTACGAGGTCATCTGCCAGGGCCAAATCCTGGTCACGGACGCCACCACGGCCGAAATGACCAAGCTGGTGGAAAACACGTTCCGCGACGTCAACATCGCCTTCGCTAACGAGCTCTCGCTTATCTGCGACAACCTGGGCATCGACGTGTGGAAGCTGATCGAACTGGCGAACCACCACCCGCGCGTGAATGTCCTTCGACCCGGCCCCGGTGTGGGCGGACACTGCATCGCGGTGGATCCCTGGTTCATTGTCGACGCCGTCCCGGAACACTCCGTCCTGATACGCACCGCCCGCGAAGTCAACGACGCCAAGCCGCACCATGTGGTCCGGCAGGCTGTAGAAGCACTGGCCGACCAGCCCGGGGCAACCGTGGCTGTCCTCGGCCTGGCTTTCAAGGCCAACATCGACGACGTCCGCGAGTCGCCGTCCGTGACGATCGTCCAGGAGCTCGTCCGGCAGCTGCCTGAAAGCACCATCCTGGTCGTTGACCCGAACGTCGAGGAACTCCCGACGGCGCTGGCAGCATCCGGCCTCTCCGTGCTCCACGGCATGGAGGAAGCCGTAGCGGCCGCGGACCTCGTGATGCTCCTGGTGGACCACGACGAATTCCTGACCCTAGACCTGCAGTCCCTGGAGGGAAAGAACGTGATCGACACCAAGGGCATCTGGAACCAGCAGGAGCCCTCCGAGCCCAATCGGCTGCACGCGCCCGTGGGGGCCTCCGTCAGTGGATAAGACAAGCCACGCCCAGTCAGCGGCAGCGGCTATTGAAGACGAGCTGCGACACGCCGGTTTCGCGCTCAAAGCCCTGCACAGGCCGCGGCAGGAGACCCCACTCGTCAGAATCCTGATCCCGGCCGCGAAGGCCACGGACCTGGAGATTGCAGGGACCGTCGCATCGCTATTCGGCTCCGCGTGCCAGGATTTCACCGTGGACGTTCTCGTGGAGGACAGGCGGCCGAAGCTGGAGGAGTGGCTCGTCACGGACCGCCGCTTTTCATTTCCTCGAACGGACGGACGACAGCCTGCTGAGGCCGCCTACACCCTGGTGCTCAGCGCGGGAACGGCCATCGGCCTGCACTCGCTGGAGGCGATGATCGACACCCTGCGCCAGACGCAGGCACTTGTCCTGAGGGCACTGGTGGACGGGCAGTCCGGCGCGATGGAACTGTGGCAGACGGCGACCCTCCGGGAGCTGTCAGAAACCGGTGACCCTGAGAAATCCGCACGAAGCGCCGGCGGTGAACGGTGGGTTTCCGGCAGCGCCCTGGGCCTGCATGACTTCCGCCGCCCCAAGCCCAAGCTCCACCTGCGGAAGGGCGCCGCGGCAACCCTTGACCTCAATATCGTGGTCCGGGATTTGGCCGACGCCGCTACCCGCCTCGACTATGAGCAGAAGATTCGGCACCTCGAGGCACGGCTGAAGAAGTCCGAAATCGAGCGCCGCCGCCTGGAGCAGGGGATGGCCCCGAACCGCGGCCTCTCCCGCGCCCGTGCCATTGCCCGTAAGGGCCCGGCCTACATCTTTGGCCAGCTCAAGTCCCGCGCGGGCGGGGTTGGGAGCTAGCAGGATGCAGATCAAGAGCGTTGTCGTCGGCCCGGCAGAGCACTCCATGGCGCAGCTGGCGTTGGACCTAGGACTGGACTACGCCCGCACGGACTGGGAGCACCGCGACCCCAAGGCCGCGTCCGACTGGGAACACGCCGTCCCTGCAGATCAATTGTGGTGGGATCACTACGTTGTGCAGACCGCGTCCCTCGCCGAGGCCAGGACGCTGCTTCCCTTGTTCCGCAGCGAGGGACGGGCGCAGCGCTTCGTCCTCGTGATCCGCGGTCTCTTCCCGGCAGCTGATCTGCCGGTCTGGACGCCGCGCAGCCTCCAGGTCAAGGCAGGCACGTCCGCCCTGACCGTGCCGGGACTCGGCTTCGCCGTGGTGGTGGAAGGCGGCAAATGGGTGAATGTGCACGCTGCCGCCCTCGCCGCACTGGGCTGTTGCTCGCCTGCCGCGCCGCGGCCGGTGCTGGGCGGACTGCGCGTCGGTATCAGCGACCCCTCAGACGGGGCCTGGCTCGCTGGCGATTCGCTGGGCAGCTTCATGACGGAACAGCTCCTGCAGCCCGAGCCGGATGACATCTATTCCGTCGACGTACTGATCGGTCCCGCCGAGCTCGAGCAGCGGCTCAGTGATCAGATCGCCGCCCAGCCACGACGGGTAACCCCGCCGGTCTGGACTCCGTCGGCGACGGTGCTGCCTCCTGTTGATACCGCCGTCGTCTCTCCGATGGGGTTCTTGCCTTACCCGGAGAAGCCGGCTCGTGCGCTCGAGCCGAGGGAGCTCGGCCAAGGGGGAGACCTCGGCGAAACCGGCCTCGCCGCCCTGCGCCCGCACGACTATGTCGAGGTTGATGGCGGCCGCTTCGGCGGCCTGGACCGGCAGTTGGCGCGGCGCCTGAGTCAGTTCGCCGTCGCCGGCGTGCCGATGCTGACGCGTGCATTGCCGTCCCCGGTAAGGTCCATGCTGGGTGACCGGCTGGTGGACTGCATCGAGGCCTTCGACGCCGGTGACGCGCCGGTGGTGCGGGAATCGAAGTCCATTGACCTGCGCCGGACGGCGCTGGACCTTTACAGCCCGCGCGCCGTCTGGAACACACTGCGGGGCCGGCTCGGCAAGCCGCTGCTTCCCGTACCCTCGGTGAGCGTGGTTCTGGCCACCCGCCGGCCGGAGAAGCTGGCGTCGGCCCTGGAGCAGCTGGCATGCCAGAGCTGGGAAGCCGTGGAAGTGGTGGTGGTGCTGCACGGCTTCGACCCGGACCTCTCCGAAGTCCGCCGGGCTGTGGAGGCGTATCCCGGCGAGCTGCAGGTGCGTTCCGTTCCGGCCGACATGATTTTCGGCGACGTGCTGAACGCCGGTGTCAGCGCCGCCGGCGGCGATCTTATCTGCAAGATGGACGACGACGACTGGTACGGCCCGCACCACCTGCGGGACCTCGTTCACGCCAAGGACTTCAGCGGTGCCATCCTAGTGGGGGCACAGGTCGAATTCGTGTACCTGGAAAGCCTGGACATCACCACCCGCAGGCCCCCGCTCGGCGAGCAGTACTCGGACCACGTTGCGGGCGGCACCATGATGCTCGGCAGGGACGAGCTGCGTCAACTGGGAGGGTGGCGGCCCGTTCATCGTGCCGTCGACCGATGCCTCTTGCAGGCCGTCCAGGCCGCCGGGGGACTCATCTACCGCTCCCATGGCCAGAACTACGTAATGCAACGCCACTCCGGGGCGGATTCGCACGGCGGCCACACTTGGAACCCCGAGGACAGCATCTTCCTGCAAAGCGTTGCCGAACAATGGGACGGGTTCCAGCCGCCGCCACAGATCGGCCCGGTTTCGGACCGTCCTGCAGGAGCGCGGCTGGATGCCATGCGCAGCCACTTTGCCCGCGTGCCGGTTCCAGTCTCGTCTCAGTCCGCCCTTACTACTCATCCGCATATTTAGAAGGCTCAGGGAATGAAATTTCAACAAGCTCTCCGCAGACTTGCGCGCCTGTCCCCGAAGAAAAAAGCGGCCGCCGCTTCCTTCGCCGTCCTCTTTTCCTTGGTAGTGGTGGCGGCTTACGCTCGCACCCCCTGGATCCTGGCACTGCTGATGCTGGCCTTCGCGGCCGCGCTGGCCGTGGGGGCGTTGTACATGGACAGGCTCTTGAAGGTGTCCCGGCGCGCTGCCAAACGCGCCATCGCCGCGCAGTCAAAACAGGCTGCAATTTTGCCGGACCCGCGGCCCGGTGCTCTCGTTGAGTGGGGTGCCCGCTCCCGGATCCCGGAGGCACGGCTTGCCCAGCGGTTGACCAAGCTCCGTTCCGTCGACGGCCGCGATGTCCTGGTCAGTACGGCTACCACGGGCCAGTGGGGCTGGCGGGACATGGCTGTAGCCCTCGAAATGTACCGGATCGGGGGGAAGACCCGGCGGAGCGTTCAGCCCGTGCTGGACAAGACACCCCGCTCCGTACTGCTGCATCTCGGCGACCTCTGCTTCCGCCAGAACGTTCTCCAGGACGACATCCTCAACGCGGCCACGCTGTATAAGTACGTCTTCCAGCGCCTCGGAGCGAAGCCGTTCCGGGGTAAGCGACGCGGGGAGTTCTTCCTTGACGCCCTTGCCCGGACCGGGCAGGGCGAGGAAGTCATCCGGCTCCAGGACCTCTATGACGCCGAGGAAAATAACTCCAACGACCTCCACCTGTACCGGGCCAACGCGGCCAACCCGTTCAAAGACAATGCAGCCGACGCCGACCAGTGGCTTGCCGAGATCAACGACATCTACGAGCGGGCGGGCTTGTCACGGCTTTCGCTGGCCGAAGGCACCGCCCCGGCCTTCCTGCGCCTGCAGTCAGAAGCGCCCGTCACTGTCACGGAGGGGCCGCTCGTCACCATCGTCATGCCCGTCTACAAACCGGACGAGTACACGGACCTGGCGATCCGGTCGGCGCTCAAGCAGAGCTACCAGAACATTGAGATCATCATCGTTGACGACGGTTCCGGCGGGGACGCAGCTGAACGGCTTAACAAGTGGCTGGCTGCGGACGATCGCGTCAAGGTGGTGCTCAACGAGCCCAACTCCGGCGCGTACACGTCGCGCAACATCGGGTACTCCATGGCTCAGGGCGAGTTCATCACGATCTTCGACGGCGACGACTGGCAGCACCCGCAGAAGATCGAGCTCCTGGTCCAGGGCGCCCTGCAACAGACCGACGGAAGGCTCGTTTCCGCTCCTTGGACGCGCGCGGACGAGGACCTCTTCTTCCACTACCGCGGATGGCGCGGAGCCTTCATCACGCCGGCCCACGTGTCCACCATGTTCCACACGCCCACCATTCGGAAGCACCTGGGCCACTGGGATTCCGTCCGAAAGGCCGCGGACACGGAGTTCATTCTCCGCTACCAGGCCCTCGTCAATGGCGAAGAGCCTTTCGAAGTGTGCGAGGCACCCTTGACGATGTCCCTGGTGGGCGCCTCGAACCTTTCCATGGAAGATTTCCGTCTCGGCTACAGGTCGCCGGACCGGGTGTCCTACCGCGATTCTTACGAGCACTGGCACAAGATGATCCAGACGGGCGAACACTCCGGCTACCTGGACTTCCCGCTTGCCAGGCGGGCGTTCCCGGCCCCGTCCCGGTTCCTTCCGGCCGGTGCCAAACAACAGGACCTGGAACTTGATATCCTGCTGGTCGGCGATTTCGGCGCGGACTCCCTGGTGGGCGTACTGATGAAGGAACATCTTGCGGCAGCAGTAGAGAAGGGACAACGGGTTGGGCTTATGCACTATCCGAGCATCCTTCACACGGCCGCCATCGACCGGTCATTCTCAGATGAGCTCATGGACGCCTTCCACGACGGGAGTCTTGTCCGCGTGGAGGTCACGGACCGCGTGCGGTCCGCGACAGTCAACGTCTATGATCCGACGGCGTTCCAGTACAGCCGGGAGCTGCGCAGCGGGCACGCTGCGGAACATCTGTCCGTATGGACGGACGAGCCGCCCTATAACTGGGAAACGGACGAACACAAGTACGAGGTCGGAACGGTGGAACGGAACCTGTTGTCGGTCTTTGGCGCTCCTATCCGTTGGGTTCCGCTCAACGAACGGACGTTGCGGATCATCACGGAGTCCGGGCACGGACAAAAGTCCATCGGTGACCATGTGGCGCCAACAGACACGCTGACCATTCCCGACAGCCCGGCGGAGGAAGCTCCGCTTACACTGACAGGCTCCACTGTGGGCGCTTTTGAAGCAGGAGAGAATAAATGAATTCGCAGAACATTACCCAAGAAACGGCTTGGGACGAGCGGAACAATGTTGAGATCCGCCGCCTGGGGTCCGCCAGCGAGATCGATCATCAGGCGTCGGAACCATACGAGTTCGTTGTGCCGGGGGCGTCTGGCGGCCCGCTCGATATCGTGGGACTTTATGCGCCGAGGGTATCAAAGACGCTGATCGTGACGTTCCATGGCTCACTTCAGCGGTCCAAGTACCAGCTCCCGCGCTTTGAGTGGCGGAAGTCGCTGGCGTCCATCGATGCCGCGCAGCTTTTTATCGCGGACTCCAGCCTCAATCTCAGCGACGGCATACCCCTGGCGTGGTATGTCGGCAATGAAGCCCAGGACCTGACCTCGGATGTGGCATTGCTCATCAAGGAGATCGCGGCGGCCGCAGGTTACGAACGCATCCTGCTGACCGGCTCCAGTGGAGGCGGCTTTGCCTCACTTGCCGTATCGCGGCAGATCAGCGGCTCTCTGGCCGTGTGCTTCTCGCCGCAAACCCGCGTGGGGGACTACGAGCGGTCGGCCGTCGGCACTTTCACCCGGGTCTGCTTTCCCGAGTTCGACGGCTACGACAGCATTGAGGAGAGTAACCGTCCGCGGCTGGACCTTCGGCACCTCTACACAACAACGCGGGACCGAAACTTTGTGTGGTATGTCCAGAACACCCGGGACACTTCGCACTTCGAGAAGCACTACACGCCATTCGCAGAAGCGCGCGGCGTGGATCCCGCTGTGGGCGGGCGTGACGCTTCCGGCTGTATTGAGTTTGTGCCGCAGGAACTGCAGGCGGGCCACGAGCCGCCGTCCCGAGGGCGTTTTCGTGGCCACGTCATGGATGCGCACAAGGCTTTCTTCGGCGAGGAACTGGTGGTCCTCGACGACCAAGGGACTGAGAAATAGGTATAAGGGTCCAAGGATCCATTCGATAACCATGGTCAGCGTCAACGAGGCCGGCTGACGACGGCTTGCTGACCCCGCACGGGCAGCAAGTTGGATACAGATTTCTTCTGACTGCGCCCGCTGGGGCGGGGTCAGCCAAGTTCACAACAGACTAAGGAAACGTACCCAATGATTGCTTCGGCACAAGCCCTCGACCCCGTTCCGGCCCGCAGCCAGCGGCTGATCAACACTGAAGTGTTTGATGCCGAGTACTACGCGGCAGAATCCGGGAAGGACTTCGAGTCAAAGCAGGCTGCGGCACGCCACTTCGTTCAATATGGGATGAAAGCCGGTCTCAGCTTTCATCCGTTGTTTGATCTTGGAATGTTTCCAATGCCCGTTCGTGATCGCTACAAGGCCGGCGATGTCGAGTTTGTGCTGAGCTATCTGCGCAGTCCGGAGTCGCGAGAGCATTTGTGGTCGTGGCTGTTCGATCCTGCCGGCCTCACAGACCCCGCGGCCACCGGATCCTTGCTCCTGTCGAGATACCGCGCCGGCAAGGTTCGCGCACTTCCGGTGCCGGACAAGTTGCCTGGTTCCGCTCCGGGTTGGCCTGAAGTGCGGGCTACTATGATTGCCCACGCGCTGACATCAAAGACCTTCGAGCTCGGCAAGAAACCTTTGCGTCTCCCGACCTGGTCCGCGGCCGTGGAGCAGAAGTGGCTTGAAAGTATCGCAATTGTCCCTGTCACCACTACTGGCACGGACCCTGTGGTGAGTATCGTCATGCCTGCCTGGAATCGCGAAGTCGCAATCAGGGATGCCATTGAGTCTGTTCGCGGCCAGAGCCTGAAGTCGTGGGAACTGATCGTCATTGACGACGGCAGCACGGACGGAACACGGGAAGTTGTGCAATCCTTCGCAAGCCTCGACAGCCGTATTCGTTTGGTGGAGGCTGACCACCTGGGCGTTTGCGCGGCCCGCAACCGGGGCATCGAGGAATCGCGTGGAGAGTTTCTTGCATTCCTTGATTCCGACAACACTTGGCGCCCAGATTTTCTCAGGAACATGTATGCCGGACTGTGCGCCCAAGGCGGGGCGGCCGCCTATTCTGCAACGCGCATGCTAAGTGGCCGCGAAGAATTCACAGGCCAGCCCATCACGGCTAACCAACTGCTGGTCCGGAATTACGTCGATCTCAATGTCCTCGTGGTACAAGCATCTCTAGTCCGCGGGCTGGGCGGCTTCGACACTGCTCTGCGCCGTTGGGTTGATTATGACCTCGTCCTTCGCATTACCGAGAGGACCGGCATCGATTTCTTTCCGTTTATCGGTTGCGACTATGTGGACGATCACAACGAGGACAGGATTACGCGAAGGGAGTCAGCCAACTGGGAATTCGCGGTACTGGGCAAGAATGTGCAGAACCGGTTTGTTCCTGATTTTGTCACCGAACGGGCGCAAGCTCCGTCCCTGTCCGTGATCGTGCGCATCACTGACAGTATCGACGTGGCCATTCGAAATATCCGCAGGGTTCAGGAAACCGTTGACGCTGATTTAACCGAACTGATTGTCTTGGACGAGGTCCAGGGTTTTCGCACGTCCCAGCGTCTGCGTGCTGCACTCGCGGGCGTGCCCGGCCTGAAGTACATCAAGCTTCCGCGACGCTACACGGAAGCAATTGCCTACAACGTTGCCGCCGCCCATGCGCTAGGCCCAAATCTCCTGTTTCTCAAGGAAAGCGTTGAGGTCCGGAGCGGCACCCTGGAGAAGCTTGTTGAGCAGTTCGACGATGAATCTGTGGTGGCGGCCCAGCCACTCTTGACCGACCCCGCTGGCGTCGTCGTCTCGGCTGGCGCCGCCGGACACCGTAACAGCCTCGCTGTCCCCCTGTTCCGGGGCCTGAATATTGCCGATGCCCGCCGCCACAACGGCAGGGCGGTCGACGAGCTGTCACCAGCTATGTTCATGGTCCGTGCGGAATCCTTTGAGCGACTCGGACGCTTCAACACGATCTTTGCTGGAGAGGCGGCAGTCACCGATTTCCTGCGGAGGCTCGGCAAATCTGGTACAGGGGAGTTTGTCGTCGAGACCGCCGCGGTCGCAGTGGACCATTCGGCGGATGCCTTCGCGGAGCACCCGCCCTTGGCCGCGGCGGACCCCGGTTGGCTGAGTGAATCCAGGAAACCTGCCAGACCGGTGGAGGCACACTACAAGGACATTGGCTTGGATATCGTTGCCATGACTGCGCCACGAAGCCCCCGGCTCCAGCCTGCGGCGCCGGTGGTCGTTAGGCAGACCTCCGGGTCAGAGCCGGCAGCGGGCCTGCGTTGGGCGATCAAAATCGGCGCCGACTTTAGCGTTGGCGGTGACCGCTGGGGCGATGTTCCGTATGCGGCTGATCTTGCTGAGGCACTCACCGCCCGCGGCCAGGAAGTTGTGGTCGACAGGGCTGCTGCCCTCGCCCGCCCTTCAAACCACTTGGACGATGTTGTGGTTGTAATTCGTGGCCTGCACCCCTGTGATCCCCAGCCGGGCAAGACAAATATCCTGTGGGCGATCAGCCGTCCGGACTTGATTACACGTGAGGAGCTCCTGGGGTTCGACGTCGTTTTTGGTGCGTCCAGAATCTGGTGCGAGTACGTCCGAAGCGAGTGGGGGATCGAAGCGCACTACCTGCCGCAAGCCACGAACCCGCGCCGGTTCCGTCCATCGCCTTCCGCCGCCGAGAAGCCAGTCTACGACCTGACCTTCGTGGGTGGGCCGCGGAAGCCACTCGGACGCAAAATTGTCGCCGATTGCGTCGAACTTGGCCAAAACGTCAGTGTGTGGGGCCCACGCTGGGAGCAGTTCATTCCGGCAGAGATGGTGGTGGCCGATTTCATCGACAATGACCACCTTTCTGAGGTGTACAGCTCGTCCAAAATTGTCCTCAATGACCATTTTGAAGACATGGCGCGGTGGGGGTTCGCCAACAACCGCCTTTATGATGCCGTGGCCTCAGGCGCGAGGGTGATCAGCGATGACGTAGACGGCATCGACGAGATCTTCAAGGGAGCTGTCCGCACCTACACTTCCATCGAGCAACTGGCCGAAATCCTGGCCGATCCGAAGGGGTTCCCAGACGATTCTGAGATGATTGCCATAAGCCAGATGGTCCGGGACGAACACAACTTCGACAAACGAGCTGAGGCGCTCCTTGAGGCGGCCCTTAGATGCCGCGCGTAGCCGCTGGCTTTTGCTGACGATGGGTGTTCCGGGATGGACTACAGCTGACCGAGGGATAGACCAATGGTTTAGGTCGATTAGGCGAAGACTCCGAAGGGCGGTGGTGCGGATGCCCTCGACACCAAGCAACGCGTCTCTACTATGGCAACCGGACCAACAGGGAAGGAAGTGAAGGGTGGCTTATCAGGCTTAGCCAGTCAGAACCAGCAACGAGGCTCGTCTGCGAACGGCAGGATTCCTGCTGGCTCTTCCGCTATGATTGCTTGGCCACCGCCACCCGCAGTCTCTCAAAACTTTAGGATCAAAGCGTCATGAACCAGGTCGAAAGAATCGTCAGTTCTGGATGGCGAGATGCCGCCTTGATCGCATCCGCTTCCGGCTGCGATGTTGAAGATCAGGGAGTCGGCACCTTTCGTCTCAGACCCGGCGCGTCCATCGAGACCAAGCAAAAACTCGCGCTCGTTCGTCTTCAGACTGAACTATCGGCCGTCTCCCCATCAGCGACCGCATTCATGCTCCATGATGTATTGCTCCTAGGAAACGGCTTCATGGTATGCACGGAGGATGGACTAGTTCGGGAGTCGCGATATCTCGCTAGCAATTTGGAACGGCGAGTTGAACTGTCGTTGCGCGACGAACCTGTACTGCTCGATGATTCCGTCACCTGGATCGTCGCCGGTAATGCGTCTTCGCGGAGTAACTACTGGCACTGGTTTGCACAGATTCTTCCGGCCGTTCTCCACTGTCGCGATTTTGCTAGGTCTCTTGGCAAATCGAATCTTGGTGTCATCACCGGTCCCCTCAAAGACTGGCAGGTCGAGAGTCTCTCGGTTCTGGGGATTCCCCAGGGGCTCGTCGTTGAGATCAGTCAATTCCAAAATGCTCAGGCCAAGACGTGTTTGTATAGTTCGTTCCTCTCTGGGTCATCGGTGTTCGCAAACAATGGCTACAGAGAAGAAATAAGTGAAACATTCGTGCGATGGGCCGGCGATCATCACTCGGCAGACGTAAAGCTAGCCATTTCCAGGAAGGACACCAAGAAGCGTCCCCTGGTGAACGAGGATTCATTGCATGTTGCGCTTGCTGCCGACGGGTTTCAGATCGTTACGGGCGGAACCATGTCACTTCGAGAACAGATTCAGGCATTCCGCTCGGCGTCGGTGATTGTTGCGCCGCACGGCGCTGGTTCGACCAATGTTTTGTTCGGGCGCGCCGGTGCTCTTTACATTGAGCTAGCCCAGTTGAGCTACCCGAATGCTGGACCGCTTTCGTTATGCAAGACTTCCGGAATGCTGGCTTGGATCGACCTGTTCGAAGACGACGGTAAGGGGCAGGCCACGGACGGGTGGACGGCGTCAACCGATATCGTACGTGCCACTATCTCTGATGCCGAGTCGATGTTGTCCTAGACCGAGACCAACCCTTTCATGCTGCGGTATTCTCCTACCAGCGTAAAGCACATTGCCTGTTAACCGGCTCGTCAAGGTTTGTTGCTGGAGTGATTTCAGGGTGGGTGAGTGTCACGCCGCCGTCGGGACGGCACTTCTCATGAGGATAACCGATTGCAATTGCGACATTGCGGAAGCCCTCGTGCGGTGCATTTGATGTGTTTGATTCCGGTGTTCTTTGCGTCGGCATTGCCCAAGTCACGGCCGTCCAGGGCTGGCGGTCCAGACACAGCGACGGTCCCGCTGCCGTTGTCGCACGGGCCGATCCGCGGCGGCTCGCGTCCGCTGTCATTACCTCGGCGCGGAACTCGAAGCGAACCAGAAGGCCTTGGCCGAGCACGTCGACCGCATGGCCCCCGGCGTCCTGGCCATCCACGGGGTGGGCCCTGTGACCGACGCGATCATCCTCGCCGCCTGTTCACATCACGGCCGGGTCCGTTCCGAAGCGGCCTTCGCCGCTCTCGCCGGTGCGAGTCCCATACCGGCCTCCTCCGCCACCCGCGCCTACATCGAGCGGCGCACCGGCGAGGTCAAGAGCCCACAGGTAATCCGCCAGTGCCTCAAACGCTTCATCGCCAGACAGCTCTTCCGCCAACTCCAGACACTCATGGCTTGACTCGCCACCATAGAAGGGTCGTCTAAGATTACTTGTCATTGCTGTCAGCAGCTCTCTCACGGAACCAAAGGATCGATGCGTCATGAACCACGTCGAAAGAATCGTCAGTTCTGGATGACGAGATGCCGCCTCGATGGTCTTCACTGCCGTGGCGCTGTCGTCGATCCGCTCACGCACCAACCACCACAGACTTCGTCCTGTTCTCCGCAAACGGCCCCTTCAAACGCTGAAAGCCCCTCGAGGGCTCATGCATTTCATAGGGTGAGATTCCTCGCGTTTGAACAGCGGCCGCTCAAACCCGGGACGGCGAAGGCTGCCGGCTGGAGTCGGGTCCGGTGAGCCAAGGCCCGACCCCGGTGGCGTTGTTGAGCGAGTCGGTTGCTTGCGTCACGGCGGCTGCTGGTACTTAAAGCCCAGCCGTCGATTCGGTCTTTCGTTCGGTCACGACTGCGCACCTTCGTGCTCGCTCACCCAAGCCTGGGCGCGCTCGTAGTCCTCCGGGGTGTTGATCTCGATGCTGCTGCTCACGGCCACACGGGCGACGATGACGAGGCCATGTTCGAGCGCGCGGAGCTGCTCGAGATTCTCTGCCCGCTCCAGCGGCGTGGGCGTCAGCGTCGGGAATCGGCGCAGCGCGTCGCGACGGAAGGCGTACAACCCGAGGTGTTGAAGATATGGGTGGTCGACTCCGCGCGGGTTCGCCGGGATGAGTGAGCGAGAGAAGTACAGTGCCCGGCCATGCGCGTCGGTGACAATCTTTACCGTGTTGGGATCGTCGGCGAGTTCGGGCTGCAGCGGCATCCCCACCGTCGTCATGTCTGCTGTCTCACCCTCACGGAACGGGGCAAGCAACGCGCCTAGCGCGGCCTGGGACACGAACGGCTGGTCCCCTTGGACGTTTGCGACGACGTCGTACTCTCCCGGCATCAAGTCGGCGGCTGCGGCGACCCGCTCACTCCCGTTTGCCAGCGACGGTGACGTCATCAAGGCACTGCCGCCGAACCCCTGCACGGCATCGAAGATCCGTTCGTCGTCCGTCGCCACGACGACGTCGTCGAACTCGCCGCTGGCGATCGTCGCATCCCATACCCTCTGTACTACGGTTCGCCCGCCCAAGTCGAGCAGCGGCTTACCTTCAAGCCGGGTGCTTAGGTATCGGGCGGGAATAACGGCGAGGGCTCGCATGGATAGACATCCTCAACAATAGGGAACGGGAGACAGTTTTAGTCTAGTAGGATCGGGGCATGTCAAAAACCGTGGCCGTCGGGCCGAACATTGCTGTGTCCAATGACCGCCCCTGCGTTATCTTCGGTGGGATCAACGTCCTCGAAGACCTCGATTCGACACTCCGAGCGGCGTCACGCTATGTCGAGGTGACCACCAAGCTCGATATGCCGCTGGTATTTAAGGCATCCTTCGACAAGGCGAACCGCTCCTCAGTCGACTCGTACCGTGGCGTCGGGCTTGACGAAGGGCTAAAGATCTTCGCCGCCGTCAAGTCGGAGTTCGGCGTCCCGGTAATCACTGACGTCCACGAGCCCGCACAGGCCGCTCCCGTCGCTGAGGTGGCGGACGTCCTGCAGCTGCCGGCGTTCCTCGCCCGCCAGACCGACCTCGTCGTGGCGCTCGCGAAGACGGGTCGTCCCATCAACGTCAAAAAGCCGCAGTTCTTGAGTCCGAGTCAGATGGCCCACATCCAGCGCAAGTTGGCCGAGGCGGGCAACGAGCAAGTGATCTTGTGCGAGCGCGGCTCGCAGTTCGGCTACGACAACCTCGTGGTGGACATGCTCGGCTTCCGTGAGATGGTCGAGGCGTGCGGCGGTGCGCCCGCGATTTTCGATGTCACGCATAGCCTGCAGCGCCGCGAGGCCGGCGCCTCCGCCTCCGGAGGACGGCGGCGTCAGGCCGTCGAGCTCGCTCGCTCCGGCATGGCGCTCGGCCTCGCCGGGTTGTTTGTTGAGGCGCACGCGGACCCGGACAACGCACGATGCGACGGCCCGAGCGCGTTGCCGCTGAGCGCGCTCGAAGGGTTCCTCGGGCAGGTCAAGGCGATCGACGATCTCGTAAAGTCGTTCCCGGCGCTGGACATCGCGTGATCGAGTTCGTCCTGTTCGACGTTGATGGTGTGCTCACAGACGGCACCATCTGGATGGACGGGTCCGGCGAAGCGGTCAAGGGCTTCCACGTGCAGGATGGGCTCGCTGTGTCGCTCCTGCGTGTACACGGGATCCGTTGCGGAGTGCTGTCAGGGAAGACGAGCGCGCCGCTCGACGCACGGATCAAGCAGCTCGGCTTCGATGTCGCGGTGACCGGTACGCTAGGCAAGTTCGAGGCGCTTGCGGCCATCACGGCGGAGCAGAAGATCTCCAGTGAAGAGGTCGCGTACGTCGGCGACGACGTTGTCGACCTGCCGCTTGCGGGTATCGTGGGCCGGTTCTACGCGCCCAGCGATGCCCACCCCGTGGTGCTCGCCGCCGCCGACGTCGTGCTGACCCGCCCAGGCGGGCGCGGCGTCGCCCGAGAGGCTGCGGAGCATGTGTTAGCAGCACGCGGCCTCAGTCTCGAGGACATGTACCGACCCCTAATAGAAACGATGACGAGTAGCCATGTCGTTCAGTGACGCCAGGTACAGCCTGACACGAAAGCATGCGGAAGCAGGGCGTAGGGTTCTCGCCGCCGAGGCGAGAGGTGTCGCCGACCTCATTGAGCGCGTGGGCGCTGATTTCGACGCGGCCGTCGAAGACATCCTCGTTTCCTCTGGCCGCGTGATCGTGTGCGGGATGGGCAAATCGGGTCTTATCGGCCGCAAGATCGCCGCGACCCTCGCGAGCACCGGCACACCGAGTTTTTTCATGCACCCGGCAGAAGCGCTCCACGGCGACCTTGGCATGGCCACGGAAGCCGACTATTTCCTCGGGATCAGCAACTCCGGCGAGACGCAGGAGCTCGTCGCTCTGCTGCCATTCCTGCTCGACAACGGCAATCGGATCCTTGCGATGACGGGGAACCCCAACTCGACCCTCGCGAGTCACTCGACCTTCCACCTGGATGTCTCGGTCGCCGAGGAAGCATGCTCGCTCAACCTCGCGCCGACGTCTTCCACCACCGCCGCGCTCGCGATGGGCGATGCGCTGTCGGTGGCATTGATGGAAGCGCGCGGCTTCGTGTCCGAGAACTTCGCCCGCCTGCACCCCGGTGGGTCGCTCGGGCGACGGCTCCTTGAGCGGGTAACCGACGTCATGATCACAAGGGATCTCCCGTGGGTCTCGCCTACCGACGGAATCCTTGAGGTCATCCGACAGATCACGAAGAGCCAGCTCGGCATCGCACTCGTGTCCACGCCGATCGGGCCCGCGATCATCACCGACGGCGACATCCGTCGAGCCGTGCAGTCCCATGACGACGCTTTCTTCTCGCTCGTAGCAGCAGACATCATGACAACGACGCCTACGATGGTCGCGCCAACCACACGGATGGAGGACGCTTTCGCGCTAATGGAAGGACGTCGGATTTCGTCTGTGCTCGTCGCCGACGGCGACGACGTGCTCGGCGTGGTCACGAGTCAGCCCTCCCCCCGCGGCTGAAGCGGCGCTGACGTTGGCCGCCCCTCAATGCGGTCAGTGCTTGAAGTACGTCCGCAGTTCGTCGTCGGTCATGGTGTGCTCGGAGCGGTAGCGGAAATCTTTCGCGTCGCGCCCCTCGCCGTCGTTAATCGTGGGTTGGGACACGACGGTCGCGAGGGGGGGTCGACGCGGAACGCGACGATCGACTCGAAGAACTGTAAGGACCACACCCGCAACTCCGGGTCGTGGTCCTCGACGAAGGCGGAGAAGCGGTGGTTGACGCCGTGCACCAGGTTGACGGCCCAGTTCACCAAAGAGGTGTCGCTCGGGCCCCCGAACTCCGTCATATACGACGCGTGCGTGTCCTCAACAACCAACAGCCCGTCGTTCCGGATTTGGTCGAGCGCCGACGCCGCGGTGACGATCTGCTGGTGATACGTGTGTCCGCCATCGTCGAGGAAGATATCGACGTCACCGACCTGGCGGAAGAAGTCCTCCCAGAACTGCGGTGTTAGCGGCCATGAAAAGCTGCCCGTAGGCGGCCACGAAATTGCCCGCTGGCGGCCAGTAGAACTGCCCGACGGTGGCCATGAGATCTGCCCACTTCCTTACTGAGCCGACCGCGTCTTAAGCGGTGGGGGCCTCTCCCTGGGGTTTGATGACGGTGTCTAAGCGCACCAAAAGCGAACCAGGAAGAGGCCCTGTATGAAGTCTGACGGAGAATCATGGAAATTCTTGCTGCCTACGATCTGACCGGGTCGTTGCGCGCCACCGCGGAGCTCACGGGCTGCTCGCACCACACTGTTGCCAATCACGTCGCTGCCAGGGATGCTGGCCGGCCGATCGGGGAACCCGCGGCCCGCGGCCGGGTCACGGACGCGTTTCTGCCCAAGATCGAGGAATGGATCGAAGGATCCAAGGGCCGGATCCGCGCGGACAAAGCCCACGAAAGCTCCTCGCCCTGGGCTACACGGGTTCGGAACGCTCCACCCGCCGCGCGATCGCGCAGGTCAAAGCGGCGTGGCGGCTGGGCCATACCCGCGTGCACCGGCCCTGGGTCACCGAGCCGGGGATGTGGCTGCAGTACGACTTCGGCGACGGGCCCCGGATCGGCGGGGTCAAGACCATCCTGTTCGTGGCGTGGCTGGCGTTCTCCCGGTTCCGGATCGTGATCCCGCTCAAAGACCGGACCGCGCCGAGCGTTTTCGCGGCCCTGGACCGGTGCTTCCGGATCCTGGGCGGGGCACCAACGTATGTGTTGACGGACAACGAGAAGACCGTCACCACCGCCCATGTTGCCGGAGTCCCGATCAGGAACCAGTAGACTTTGGACTTCGCCCGGCACTATGGTGTCACCGTACTGACCTGTCAGCCCGCGGACCCGGCCACGAAGGGCGGGGTCGAAGCGTCGGTGAAGCTCGCCAAGGCCGACATCGTCCCGAAGGACACCAACCTCCGCGACGAGTACGGCACCTTCGCCGAACTCGAGGCCGCCTGCGCGGCTTTCAGGGACGACGTGAACAACCGTGAGCACCGGGTGACCCGGCGCAAACCGGCGGCCATGCTCGCCGAGGAGGCACCGCGGCTGCACCGGATCCCGGATACCGCCCACACGGTCGCGTTCGGGCTCGCGCGCACGGTCCCGGAGAACACCCCGATGGTCACGTTCGAGAACGCCCAATACTCCGTGCCGGCGCATCTGCTTGGGGCGCGGGTGTTCGTGCGCACCCACGGGACCGGGGCCGGCGAGCAGGTCATCATCGTCCCACCACGGCACCGTCGGCCCGGTCGAAGTCGCCCGCCACGACCGGGCACGGCCCGGCAGCCCCGCCATCAACGATGAGCATTTCCCCGGAACCAGGACCCGGATCCCGGGCGAGTATGAGGTCAGGGCCCGCAGCGCGGACGAGGCCGCGTTCCTGGCCATCGGCGAAGGCGCCAGGACCTGGCTGGCCGAAGCCGCCGCGGCCGGAACCGCACGAATGAACGTGAAGATGGCCGAAGCCGTCACGCTGGCCAAGATCGCCGGCACCGACCAGGTCGACCGGGTCCTGGGCGACGCTGCCCTGCACGGCCGTTTCGCGCACCCGGACCTCTCCTCGATCCTGAACGCCAACATCCGCCGCACCACCACCCACGCCGCCAACGAAGCCACCTCCCTGACCCAGGGCACCGGCGCGTGGGCCGCGATCGGCAACCCCGCCCTGAACACCACGGCCAGCAACACCGCCGCGGAGGATGCCCGATGAGTACCGTCACGACGATCAACACCGCGGCCCCGCCGCTGCCGGCGGACCTGGAGGCCCTGATGCGGTCCCTGAAAATGCCTCACGCCCGGGCGCTGGCCCCGGACCTGATCGCGACAGCCCGCGCCCAGCGCTGGGAACCGGCCGAGGTCATCAAGGCCCTCTTCACCGAGGAAGCCGCCGGCCGGGCCCGGTCCATGCTCGCCTCCCGCCGCAAGGCCGCGGGCTTCCCGACCGGGAAAACCTTCGATGCCTGGGACCCGGCCGCGTCCTCCATCCCGGCCCCGACCCAGCAGGCGCTGCGGACCCTGGAATGGATCACCCGCAGGGAGAACCTGGTCGTCTGCGGCCCCTCCGGGACTGGCAAGACGTTCTTCCTCGAAGCCCTCGGCCAGCAAGCGGTGGAAGCCGGGATGCGGGTGGCGTGGTTCAAGCTCGAGGACCTCGGCGTCCTGATCCGCGCGCACCGCACGGACGACAGCGTCACCCGGGCCGTGGCCCGGATCCTGCGCACCGAACTCGTGGTGATTGATGACATGGGCCTGCTGCCGGTGGCCATCGACGCCGCCGAAGGCCTCTACCGGGTCGTGGACGCAGCCTACGAAAAACGGTCCGTCGCAATCAGCTCCAACCTCCACCCCGCCGGGTTCGATGAGCTCATGCCCAAGACCCTCGCCACCGCCACCGTTGACCGGCTGCTGCACCACGCCCACATCTGCCAGACCAGCGGCGATTCCGTCCGCCTCACCCAGGCCCTCGCCGGAAAAGGAGTAACCCGACTGAACTGACCAAAACAACGATGGCCAACCCCGCCGAAACCAATCAGTGGGCAGATCTGTTGGCCATCACCGGGCAGTTTTAATGGCCACCAGCGGGCACATCAACTGGCCGCCCGCGGGCAGAACCTAATGGCCATTGACACTGCGGGTCGGACTGGTCGCCGATGTGGATCTCGAAGCCGTCCTCGCGCAGCCAAACAGCTTCCGGGTTGAGGTCGACACCGATGATCCGGGCATCCGGCCCGAAGAACTCATGTCATATGAAGAGCGAGCCGCCGTTAAGGACCCCATCTCGACGATCACCGAGGCCTTGCCGACAAAGCGGGAGAACAGATGGTCGCAGACGGAGAAGTACGTGGTGTGCCTCAGACTCAAGAACGGAGCCGGATACTGGCACACCCGCGCCCGCGAGCTGGCGGACGCCTCAAGTGCATCGTGTTCAGCTGGAGGCACCGCCATTGTTGGATTGCCATTTCGTCTATTCCCAACGCTTCTAGTGTTCGACGGCCAGTCTAGCTAGTGGCGCCATTGTGAATTTCGTGCCAGATGCTTTCCGCCCGAGAAGTTGACCCCTTCGAATGCGAGACCATCATGAACTCAACAGCCGCCCTAGCCCTTTTAAGACTGGCTGTCATCTGGCGGTGCATCAGCCCCGTAGGCGGCAACGACCGCCTCAAGCAAGGCTCGGCTCTCGGAATCGATTGCACGCGCCTGGTCGGACGCAAGGTAATCCGGAAGGCGGCTGAGTAGCTCCTGGAGTCTTGCCGCCGTGGCAATCTTCATTTGCTCCTCCGCGCTCGATACTGTGCCAAGTGTCCGAAGGTAGTCCATCTCCTTATGGAGGTTGGAAGTGACAGATACAAAAGGAAGCGTGCTGGACCCGGCGTTAGCAAAGCAACTCTTGAAGTGATGGAGACGCCCAGGGAAGTCTGCGTTCATCTGCAGGTCTTCGCCTTGGAGAGCGTGATTTCCCCGGTTTCTGGAGTACTTCCAGATCATTTCGGCAAGCGTTCGCAGTTCAAAGTGGTACAGGTGGCATGCATCTTTGGCGGCTCGGACTGCTCGAGTTGGGTCAATCGGCATGTCGGGGAGGATCTCCCAGAGATGTCGCATGCCATCTCCATTTGACATGCGCATCGCAAGGCCGTTTGACGCCACGGGGTGGTGCGGCTCAGAGGCATCGATCAACTCGGGTCGAGAGAAGCACTTGATCAGCGGCACCTGCCTCGGTGACGAGCGGGTGAGGCGTTGGAGAACAGGAAGGTTGATCCAGTCCTGGACAGCAGTGGTTGTCTCTACCAACGACCAGGTCAGTGCAATGGCATCTCCGCCCTTGCGGGCGGCCCAGTTTAGGTAGTCATCGAGCTTTCCAAATCTGTCTCCATTAAGGACAACAAATTCATCTATATCAAGGAATGCGCACCATTCTGCGGAAATCGCATTGGGCAGAAGACGCGCCGCATGCCTATAAGCTTTCATTTGGGCGTCCGCACCCGGGCTGACCTCGGACTCGATGAGCGTGATGACGCCGGTTCGGTGAAGCTCTTGTAATAGGGCTAATGAGCCGTCGGTGTTGTTGTTTGTGTAGATGACGATCCGCTCGAATCCGAGAAGCCTCTGATATGCAATCCATTCCAGCATGTAGACGCCCTCATTGCGAGCGGTAGCGACCACGCACGACCTAACCTCCTTCGCTAGGCAGAGGCGAATTGCGTCATTGACGATTCGGTCTGCAGGCGTGCCTTCGCTCGAGGAGAGCCAGTCCATATTTCTGCCGATGGTGAGGGGCGCTTCTCCAGGGGATAGCAGGTTCTCTAGCAGGGCGATCGTGTAGGGCAACTCGTCTCTCGCCCATGCACGGATTGCGCGAAACACAAGCTCCGTATCGCCAGTGGCGCGGATCGCCGAAGCCAGCTCAGGTGCGGAAGTCACCGCGTTCACCGCGCAACGAAGCAGCCCTGGCAAGGTTCCACCGCCAAGGAGAGCGTCGACTATGCCGTGCGCACCGGCCGCCAGTAGGTCGAAGCACAATTTAGTGACACCATCTGGCGCAGGTGCATCCTCGAGTTCGAACATCTCCCAGTCCGTGGCACTGGTCCGCGTGGCGGTGAAGCTATCCGCGGAGTCGTAGTCGCGCGGACCGGCGGAAAAGATCTGTCGAGTTGCCGCTTCGGTCAGGAATACGAATCGGCCCCTCCGGGAAAGCTGTATCACGGCTTGAGCTTGGCCACGGCTCACAATGATTCCAACATCGCCCAGAACCGACAAAGTCACGGGGGTGTTACCTTCATATCTATTGCCGAATCGAAGTTCGAGCGGCAGCGAGCTGGATAAATCTGCAGATACACCTTCGCTCAACCCGTACAAATAAGCTGGAGAGCTGGACGTAGAGGGGTTGGCGGGGTGCCCATGGCTGCGTAGCAGATGGAAGTGTTCGATTGCCGCTCTGCTTCTGCGACTTTCCGTCAACAAATCCGCGTCGTAGCACGCTCGAGCCCGCGAACCGTGGACCGCCTCAGCTCCTACGAGGTCGGACGGGGCGGCCGTCATCACTGCCTCACGATCACCTGTCATCGGTGCGTGCCAGCGGCTCCCGGCGCTCTGCCGCAAGAGCGCCGTGATGCCCGACCACGATGGGGTACCGAGCGGCCCCTGCTCGACAGCCGAGGAAACGAGGGCGGGCTTGATCGCGTCGGGGTCGGCGCGGAGGGCGGTGTCGAGGCGAGCGAACCGGGGTGTCTCGCGTCGGTCGCGGATAGCTTTCTCGGTCGCGCTCTCCCAGTCGATGACGGGCACGTTCGTCCACATCGAGAGTCCCGTCCCGAACGCACGGGCCAGTAGAGCCGAGATGTCCCTCCCACCGGCAGAGACGACGACGGCGGCACACCGTGCGAGATCGGTTCTCTCGACGATCTGAGCCAGAGAGGGCTGCCCAGGAACGTGATCGAGTGGCGCGAGGATGAGCCCGGCGTCGGCCAGCCGTTGAGCTCCGTTCGCTCCCATGTACCGCGACAGCGTATCGAGCCATACGGACCTGCCGGTGAGCAGCACCCGCTGGCCAGCGGACTCGGAAACGTCCTGCGCGAGCGCGAGCAGCGCTCCCTCCACCGCCCCAACAGCACGAGCGTAGGCCTCCCGTGCGTCGAGCCGGTCGAAGATCAGCCCGTTGAGCAGCAGGTAGCCGAGTTGCGAGGGGTGGTTGCTGCTGTCGATGAACAGCCGTGACACCTCGTGTATCGGCAGGCGTAGCAGCGGGGCCAGATCGACGATGTCGAGGCCCGGCAGCGCGGCTGCAATCTCGTCGTAGTTGAACGCCGGGTGCCGGTAACTCCCGTCGGCGATGTGGCGACCCGCGAGGCGATCCTGGACCTGACGCCCAAAGACATCCCACAGCACGTAGCGCGCGCGGGCGCCGAACGTCTCATGCCAGGTGCGCATCCCTGCCAGGCCGCGCTCGAGCATGGCACGGTCCTGCTCAGGGGTCATCGCACTGGCAGCAATGCCCGTAAACCCGTCGACCAAGACATCAGCGGGCATCGGATCCTCCAGGAGGATGCCGTTCCCGAACCGGAAATCACCGACGAGGACGGCGAGACTTCCCTCGGGACCTGCCGCACGGGCCGCCTGCCTCAGCAGGGACGCCTGCCACACCGGCGCTCCCCCGAGCCCGATGAAACGGTCCCACGCCAAGGGCGAGTCGACGACGCGGTCGCGTACGTGCCAGCTCCACCGGACAACATGCGAGGGTCCGGCGACCAGCGTGACGTCCGGTGGTGCACCTACCACGCCAGCGACCCACGCGTGCGAGCCTTGCGCGCCGCCTGTTTCGCGGCGAGGGCGGCTTCCAGATGCTCGTGGATCGTGGCCGCGAGGGGCTTGAGGTCGGTGATAAGGGGCTCGGCCGGGTCAACGGGTGCCCCGAGGATCACCCCACTGTGGGCCACCGCCGCGTGGCCGAACAGCCGCTCCACGAGGTGGGCCAGCGCACCGTCGTTCGCGCCGTTCTCCTCGGCGAAGCTCGTCAGGGTCAGTGCACCCGGCTCGACGAGCGGGCGGAGGATATCGGGCCGGGCCCAGAACATCGCCCCATCGAAGAACCCCTCCGCAGGGGTCGTCCCGAGGATCGCCTCGCCGAGGTCGCCCCCGTCGTGGTACGGGTGCTGGGCCAGGGAGAGGTAGTGGGGCTGCGGTCCGACTTCATGGACGGCCGGGTCCACGCGGAAGGCGTCGAGGATCGCCGCCACACGCTCGGGCCCGCCGAGCAGAGCCTCCAGCGCCTCGCCGCGCCACAGTTCGCCGAGGTCGCGGCGCAGGCGGCCGGCATCGAAGTAGCCGGCTCTGGTCTGCAGGTGCAGGATCGCATCGTAGTCGTGCTCGAGAACCGCGGGGAGCACGTCGAGGAACGGTCCGAGGTCGCGGCCGCGGTCGGCCGCCGGGTAGAGCAGGGCGTCCGGGTAAGCGGCACGCACGAGGTCGGCGATCTGGCGGTTGCCCCATTCGGGCATCGTCACCACGAGGTCGAAGCCCTCGGGGATGTTCGCGAGGTGTTCGAGGATCTCCGGGACGAGATCACGGTAGTACAAGTGCGCGACGACAGCGATCTTGTTGCCTCGCGTGCCGAGGCCACCCCGGATCGCGGCGAGGCTGGACTGACGGCAAGCTTCGGCGTCGTGGTTTAAGGGAAAATCGGGGAAGTGGGGGATGCCGCCGAACTGCGGCTCAGCGGCGGCGACCAGCTCGTCGACCAGCTGCTCGACCGAGCCGACGTTGAGACCACGCCGAGGCTTGCGTCCTTCGCGGAGGCCGTAGCGCGCCCAGTGATGGACAGGATCCTTCGCCGCTTTGGCGACGTCTTTGTGCGTGGTGAGATAGAACGTCTCGTCGACGATTCCCGCGGCGCGAACGTACTTCTCCGCGGTCTTCGGATCGGCAAACGCCGTGCGCAGTTCGTTTCGGAAGCTGTCCGCGTCAACTGCACCGATCAGGGCGAGGAGTTTGCGGGCCGGGCCGGTGAACTCGGTGCGCGAGAATTGGGCCGACGTCGGCTCGATCCCGCGGGAGTGCGACGCCATCACGACGGGGACGCCGAACTCGCCCGACCCAGGGACGGAACCGCCCCGCACCATTCGCGCGCGGCTCTGGTGCTCCCGGGCCAGGCTGAACGACTGGTACATGCGCTTCGCGATGGCGACGGCGTCGTCGTCGTGGCCACGGCGCGCCGCGTCGATGGTTACAGCGGCGCTCTGAAACGCGGGGAAGTCGCCGCGAACGGCGTCACTGACCATGTACCCGCCGAGCATAAAGCGGCGCAGCAGGCCGATCCCGTGCCGGTAGGCCGGCAGGTCGAAGGCGTCGGAGATCGCTTCGTCGAGGTCGGGGAACAGGCCCGTCGGCTTGTAGACAGCGTCGCCCAGCACCGAAAGAACTTTGTCGTAGTACAGCGACTCGAACCCAACGGAGCTGTTGACCGTTACCACGAGATCGGCCAGCGCAGCCAGCTGGGCATTGTTGTACACCGCCCTAGTGGCATCCAGCCACACGACGTCGTCTGCCCAGGGCCGCAACGCGGCCCGGGCGAGGGAGAAGGCAGCCTGAGACTGGTGCCGGCTCTTGGCACCCGGATGCGTCTTGATCACCGTCAGGTAACCGGCGGCGGCGAGCTTGGGCACGACGTCAAGTACGACGTCTTCGACTGTCTCGTACTTGGAGAAGCGCAAGAGGTTGGCGTCGTCGTGGAGCTGGAGCGGGAGGAACGCGATTTTCTGGGTGGTGCCGAGGATCCGGGCCGGCCAGTCCCCACCATCGAGGGGGAGGAACTGCTGTTCGTAGGGCACGGCCTCGACGTTCGCCGAGTAGCCGTAGAGCGCCTCGGCGGCCGTCATCGGGTTGTCGCCGACGATCCCCCGCAGGTCGTCCACTGACAGCCGGGGGACGATCGCATTGCCGTTAGTACCGTACGGGTCCATAACGACGGTCGGAAGGAACGGGGCACGGGCGCAGCCGAGCTCCATCGCTATGCGCGTCACGGGCCGCTCCTCGACGAAGCGGGTCACGGCGCCGTTCTCACCCCAGTGGACGATGATGTCGTACGGGAAGACACTCCAGACGCGGCGCAGTACCCCTACGTAGTCGTCGGCGACATCGTCACCGGCCATGAGGCTCAACCACGCCGGGATGCCCTCGGTCTCCCAATCGCAGAGATGCCCGGCGAACAGGGCCTCCTCAGCTGGGCTCGCCCGGATGAGGCGCTTCTCCACCCCGGCCAGGGCCTCCGTCCCGAGGGCGCCCAACAGGGCACGCGTCGTATACATACGAACGTCGAAGTCCGGCGTGGACCCCGCTAGCAGCGGAAGGAATTTCCGCGCGACGTCGTTCAACATCGTCTGGCTGTCTCGAATCGGGTGCGGCTCGACGTAAATCAGGACCCTCATGCTGCACTCCAGAATGTCGTCAGACCGTCCACGTGGGAGGTGCTACGCAGGAACTCGAAGTTGTCCGCCGCCTGCGGCTTGTAGTCAAGAGACTTCACGGGCGCAGATAAGGCCTCGTACCAGTCGTCGAGAGACTCCATGTGTTTCAGACTTTCTGATTGGATGGCTCGCATGTCCGGGATCGGGCTGGCGAGCAAACGGCAGCCCGACAATGCTGCTTCGAGGAACTTCACGCGCGACTTGCACGCGTTGAAGTCACTCAACTCCAATGGGGCGATTACCGTGCTGCACAGCGTCATCAGCCCGGGCAGCCGCAGAAAATTCACCGCGGGCGCCGTGCTGACGTTCGGCAGCGCAGCGAGCGCCGGCGGGACCGCGACGGGCCCGATGATCATCAGCGTGAAGTCGGCGTTCTCCATGAGCACCCGGTGCAGGGCATCGGCGACCACCGGGAAGTCCCGGTCGTGGCTCTTGGTCCCTGCGAAGTAGCCGATCGCCGTATGCGGTCGCGGCGCGAGGTACGTCTCCAGCTCGCCGTGGACGGACAGTATCGACGGCGGGATGATGTTCGGCACGACGTTCACTTCGGCGTCCGGATTCGATTCCTTTACCCGTTGCGCAAGCGGTGCAGTCGAAACGGTCACCTTGTCGAATTCTCGCAGGCCCGAGAGGTTGCTCGCAAATGCGGCGATGGCCCTCTCGGGTGTCAGTGTCCTGTTTTTTGCAGCCGACGACTGTAGAGCGATGTTCTCGTCGCCAAAGATGAGGTCGTCGTAATCGGCGATGAGCGTTTTGCCAGCCCTCCGCAGATGTTGGAGGACAGGTAAGAAGTTCCTGCGGGCCGCGTTGGGCCGGTGGAAGACATAGACGTCGTAATCGAAATTCGGGTCTTTGTAGAATTGAGCGGCCGAGTACACGGAGGCGAAGTTGCCCTGGCCCGCCAGCACCTCTGCAGGGTGATAGCAGCGGTACCGTACCGATGGGTCGCTGATGGGCCTTTCGCTCCGTCCAGTTTCGGACACAAAACAGATCGACGTCATCCCGCGAGGCTCCGATCGCCATCTCCGCGCCCCGCGTCACATAGATCGGGCACACCCCCGGACATGGCGTGATCGACGTGCACGTTCCCATTAGCAATTACCACGCATCCCCCTCAAGGTCGTATTCAGCGTCCGAGTTTAGCCCATGAATCGCATCGGGTTTGTTGGAGGCCCCTGATAGCACGGGCGAACCGTCTGAACCGCCCTAGATTTAAGTCCGCTTTTCAAACGAGTGCGGCGGATCTAGCTCTGGTCCATAGTAGGCGGCTTCAACTTCTGCCGGAGTATGGTAATCGGGATTTTCGTGAGAGCGCTCAGTATTCAACCAGTGGACCCTCCCGGGGTTCAAAACTCGGCCTCGGGTCATCGTGGGCGAAGCCGGCCTCGCGTGGATAAGCTCAGCTTTATAGAGTCCGTTAACGGGCTCGGCGAGGACGTCGCCGTAGTTGTCCCCGGCCGTGCCGCTGGAGGCCCTGGTGCCGGCCGCGGCCAGATGCTCGGTGTAGAGGCGATCGACACCTCCTGCAATCCGCGTCGCTGTTAAGCCGAATTCGGCTCAACAGCGACCGCGGGGTGCAAATATCGGGCGATCAGGTAGGCCGAGCGGCTCGAAGCCGAAGAAACCGGTAGCGTCCGTGGGCTCCAAGGGCGATAGCAACGCGAACCCTGTGGCCGAGGCCCTCAGCTCACTGTTAAAAGAGGAACTGGTCCGGAACAAGGGCCCTTGCCCGGCCGGCTCCGGAATCTCACGTTCGGCAATGGCGATCCACCGGTTCAACGTTACCAAACCTGTCATTTGGAAGACGCGCAGCGAGTTCGGCGCAGGGTTGCACCGCTCCCGCGACGATTTCGCATACGTGCGTGGATCAGGAATTGTCCTTGGACCGAGCCGCGAAGCGGCGTACTTATGAGGTTTCCGCAGGACAAATTGATCAAGGGCGCGGCGGCAATTGGCGCACGCCTCAGGAGAAGAGGGCTGACTTCTTTGCACGACTTAGATCAGTGGATGCTATTCCGATCCTCGAGGATTTGCTTGGCGAGTTCTGCAGTGGCCTGAACGCCACTCACCACAAGAAGGGTGGTGGATTTTGGGGCCACGACATAGGCAGAACTTACAGTTATTGCGACATTAGTAGCGCTCTCTACGTGTAGGGTGCGAGCCTCGCGAGGCGGTGCAACCCTATTTGGCGGTTGATAAGGTGCTGGTGCTGAGGGGCCCATCTGCACTTGGAGGACGGCCGGCTCGCTTTGGAGCCGACAGGACAGTGACAACTTTGGGGCGAGGGTGGTAGTTGGATGACCTTGGTCACCCGGGAGGGCCCAAATGGGAGATTTTTCGCAACGGCTATATAGTGGTCCCGTTTGGTTGCGCTGTTTGCGCCCAAAGCAATGAAAATCAACTGCGGCTACTGGGGGACTAGTGACACTACGACTAACCGTGATCGGTACGGGATACCTCGGCGCGACCCATGCGGCATGCATGGCGGAACTCGGATTCGAAGTCCTGGGTGTCGACGTCGACAAAGAAAAGATCGATAGCCTCAGCCGGGGCGAACTGCCCATCCACGAGCCTGGCCTGCCCGAACTGCTGCGCAAACACACAGAATCCGGCCGCCTGCGCTTCACTACCTCGTTCGAAGAGGCCGGCGCCTTTGGCGACGTCCACTTCATCGCCGTCGGTACCCCGCAGCGGGCCGGCGAGCACGCTGCGGACATGACGTACGTTGACGCGTCCGTAACCGCCATTGCCCGCGCCGCCACGAAGGACTCCCTGATCGTCGGCAAGTCCACCGTTCCGGTGGGTTCCGCACGTCGCCTGAAGGGACTCGTCGCCGAAGAATCCCGCGACGGCGTGACAGTGAACTTTGCCTGGAACCCGGAGTTCCTGCGCGAGGGTTTCGCAGTGGAGGACACGCTGCGTCCCGACCGCCTGGTTATCGGCTCCGACTCTGCCGCTGCCGAGGCCACCCTGCGCGAGGTTTACGCTGACGCCATCGGCCGCGATACACCGTTCATCTCGACGGACTTCGAGACGGCGGAATTGGTCAAGGTCGCTGCTAACGCGTTCCTCGCGACCAAGATCTCCTTCATCAACGCTTTCTCCGAGGTTACGGAGACCGTGGGCGGCAACATCCGCACGCTCGCGGACGCAATCGGACTCGACGCCCGGATCGGCCGCCGATTCCTCAACGCCGGCATCGGCTTCGGCGGCGGCTGCCTGCCCAAGGACATCCGGGCGCTCCAGGCACGGGTCTCCGAACTCGGTCTGGACAGCACCATGCGGTTCCTGAACGAAGTGGACGAAGTGAATCTCCGACGCCGTGACCGTGCTGTCCACGTCGCGGAGACGCTGCTTGGCACTGTAGAAGGCAAGCGCGTTGCCGTCCTCGGTGTCGCCTTCAAGCCCAACAGCGACGACGTCCGTGACTCACCGGCGTTGGACGTAGCTGCCAGGCTCTTCAACAGCGGAGCCGACGTCAGCGTCTACGACCCCGCAGCCAACGCCAACGCTGCCAAGCGCTACCCGCGGCTGAACTACGTCGACTCGCTGGCCACGGCCGTGGCAGATGCCGACCTGGTCATGCTGCTCACGGAGTGGAACGAATTCGTGAACGTCGATCCCGCTGAACTGTCTGCCGCCGTCGCGCGCAAGCGCATCTTCGACGGACGCAACGTCCTCGACCACGAGACGTGGAACGCCGCCGGCTGGGACATAGTGTCGGCTGGCCACAAGAGCGAACTGCTGGACCTGGCTGCCGCTAACTAGGGCAGCGCCAGCCCGGGGGGCACAGCCTCCCGGCGGGAACAGAACCGGTCCGGTCGAAATGATTTCGCATCATCCGACCGGGCCGGGCCGTTTAAACGCCACGGATGCATTCGACGGCCAGGGATGCGTTGAATGTGACGGGTGCACTTGCCGCCGGTCCCGGCGGCGCCCACGCAAAGAGACCCCGCCGGATGAATCGCTCCGGTGGGGTCTCTGTCGGCATAACGGACTACTTGTTGGCTCCGGGAGGAACCAGCCGCAGAAGAAGGCTCCGGGCCCCCTTACAGGGAAGCGTAGAGCCTGCCCGTGCTGGTGAGGGCGCCGTTTGTGTGGAAAAGGGCTGAGCACCCCATCTTGATGTCTCCGGCCGGCCGCGTCTTCCAGGCGAAGCGCTCAACGAACGGCATGGCGCGCAAGCCAGCGACGGTGGCGCGCATGAAGTCCTCCGTCTGGGCCCGGGTGTAGATGCAGGGCCGGGTAGCCGTGGCATTCCAGTCGGCCACCGCGTACTCCGTCACCCAGATGGGCTTGCCGTATTTCTCGTGAAGCATCGTGATCTTGTTCAGGAAGTCGTCGGCCTTGGGCCACGCATAGACGTGAGTGGTCACAAAATCCACACGGAGGCCCTTATTCTTCGCCTTGGCCATGAAATCGGCCAGCCACGCGCTTCCCGGACTGGTACACGCCGGGGAGCCGAGCCGGAGGCCCGTCGCCTGAAGCTTCGGCCAAAGGCTGATCGCCTGGTCCACGCTCATGTTCGCCTGGGCCGCGACATCGGGCTCGTTGAAGCCCAGGAGGTGCTTGGTTTTGGTCTCCGCCAGCTGGCGTGTGACGTAGCCCAGGGCGTCCTGTTCGAGCATGGTCCTGGCGCTCTTGATCATGGGGACGAAGGGCGGGGTGGTAGTGACGTTGGGGTGCGAGCCCCACGTGTAGTGCCAGTCCAGGTTGAGGCTCTTGATTTGCTGGAGTGCCAGGGCATCCTTGCCGCCATGCCCGAAACCCTTGAGGGTGTTGGCGGGAGTGGTGATGGACGGGACTGTCGGGATGGCGGTCGGCGCCAAAGCCGCGTGTGCGGATCCAGCATTGGCGGCGAGCAGTGCGCCCGGGGCAGCCATGGCCGCAAGGGGCATGGCAAGAAACTTACGGCGTTCCATGAGTTCCTTTCGATAGGGACCGGAGAGTCGGCGGACAGCGCCACAGCGGACGTCAATCGACTGCCACAGCACTAGGGCTCGAGCTAACCTAGCACAGAAGACACTCAGGAAACTCACGGAAAACCGCAGGAATTGCGCAGGATTTCTTCTCACGACGGAGTGGTCCCGTGGACCCGGCGGGGGACCACTGCCGGCCGCTCCCTCCGACGTGTCCGTGCTTTCGACGGACGCCTTAAAGGGACCGGTAGAGCTCGCCGGTGGGGGTTAGTGACCCGTTGCTCCGGAACAGTGCCGAGGCTCCCATGATGGGATCGTCGTGGGCCCGTGTTTTCCAGGCGAAACGCTCCACGAACGGCATTTGCCGGAGACCGTCGACAGTCTCGAGCATGAAAGCCAGTATTTCCCTCTCCGAGAATCGGCTGGGCGACTTCGCGGTGGCTTTCCAGTCGGCCACGGCAAATTCGGTGATCCAGACAGGCTTTCCGTAGCGTTCATGCAGCTTCTGCACTGTCTTGAGGAACGAGTCGGCGTTGGGCGGCGCGTAAGAATGCATGGTGACGAAGTCCACCCGAAGGTCCTTCGCCGCTGCCTGGTCCATGAATTTCTTGAGCCAGTCGCCCAGCGCCTGGACCGGGGCCGGCGACCCCAGCTTGAGGCCCGACTGTTCCAGCTGCGGCCATAGTTTGATGGCAGTGCCCACGGACATGTCCGCCTGGCCGTCATGATCGGGTTCGTTGAAGCCGAGGAGGTATTCAGCGCCCGTCCACGCTACCTCCGACCGCACTTGCGCGATTGCATTCCGCTCCAGCGATCCGGGCCCCCAGATCATAGGAACAAATTCAGCGGTGTGGCTCGAAGTAGGCCGAAGGGGCGGGTAGCCTGGCCCCCAATTGTAAAACCAGTCCAGGTCCAGGGAATTTAGCTGCTCGAAGCCGAATCCGTCGAACCGGGGCATGCCTATGCCCTTGCCGGCATACCCGGGCTTTGGCCGGCGGGTTATTGGTGCGGACGGAGCAACATCAGGGGCGGACGGCGGTCTGGGACTGGGCGCTGTATCCGGCGTGCAAGCGGCCAGGGCGGCAGCGGCGGAGGCCGCCATTGACAGCCGTAGAAAGTCCCTGCGGTCCATTCTCACGTCCACTCTCACTTTTTCTCGGCTGCGGGCGGTTTAAGCATTCCCTCCCCGGCTGGAACTCCATTGTTCCACGATTGGGCCAGGCCGTTTTCTGTCCCCAAACTGGCGACTTAGTGGCAATTGAGAGTCAACGCCCCCGAAATGCTGTGGCGGGCGCAGAGGCTCTCGCTCGAAGCAGACTCGCCGTTTGACAATATCGACATGTTCTACAGCCCGACAGGGCCGGTCTTCGGCGAGTTCACCTATTCTCCTGGTGGTACGCACCGGCGGATGTTCGTGTTCTCCCACAAGCTTCTGGACCGTTTCGACGAGCTCATCACCGCACCCGGCCCCTCGGTGGACCCACTGGGCGCACGCCGCCTTCGAGCTGAGGAAATCCCTCGCGCACCACGGGCCGCTGCCGTACAAGGCGCGGGCCGGCTACGCCTACGGGGGCGGCGCCAGGGGTACTGAGCGGCTGCACACTTACTACCGGGAACTCGGAGCGGCCTGCAATGCCGGCGATCCACTCCGCGACTGGTACCACCGCCTCAGCGGGCTCTGGGCAGCCAACCGGGACCGACTGCGGGTGACCCACCGGAAGAGCTTGACCGCTCATTCGCCGAAAGTGGCGTTGGTAACGCCCTTCCGTGCTCGGGATGCCTCGCGGCAAGCCGAGCAGGGCCAGATGCCCGGCGTCGGTCGCCTGCTACGCCCCGGTGAACTCCGCGGTCCGGTAGCCGACGCCGAGCAGTTCCTCGATGGCTGCCACTGTGCGGGCGGCGGCTTTGCCGTCGCCATAGGGGTTCACTGCGTTTGCCATGGCGGCAAAGTGCGCGGAATCGTGCAGGAGGTGGCTCACCTCGGCAACAATCCGTTCCTCGTCGGTGCCAATGAGCTTCACGGTTCCGGCCTCCAGCGCCTCGGGCCGCTCCGTGTTTTCCCGCATCACCAGGACGGGTTTGCCGAGGCTGGGCGCTTCCTCCTGCACTCCGCCGGAGTCCGTGAGGACGATGTGGGCCCGGGACAGCAGGCGGGTGAATTCGCCGTAGGCCAGCGGCTCCGTCACCAGCACGTTGGTCTTGCCCTCCAGTGCGGGGAGTACGGCCTCGCGCACCACGGGATTCTTGTGCGCGGGCAGCACAATCACAAGGTTCGGTTCGGCGTCGGCGATCCGGGCCAGCGCCCGCCCCATATTGCGCATGGCATCGCCTTGGTTTTCGCGCCGGTGCGTGGTCACCAACAGGATCAGGCGGCCGCTGGCGGCCAACGCTTCCAACCGCGGGTCCGTGAAGGGCAGCTGCTTGTCCACCGTGGCCAGGAGGGCGTCAATCACCGTGTTGCCGGTCACTACGATGTCCTCCGGACTTATGCCTTCCCTTTCCAGGTTTTCCCGGCTAGTGGAGGTGGGAGCCAGATGCAGGCGGGCGATCTGGCTCGTGATCTTGCGGTTGGCTTCCTCCGGAAACGGCGAGAGCAGGTCTCCGCTGCGCAGCCCGGCCTCGACGTGCACCACGGGGATGCCGTGGTAGAACGCTGCGATGGCCGCGGCCGTGGAGGTGGTGGTATCACCCTGGACAACGACGGCGTCCGGCCGGGTGCCGGCGAAGAGCTTCTCCAGACCGTCGATGGTCCGCGTCATGATGGCCGAGAGGGATTGCCCCTGCCGCAGGATGTCGAGGTCGTGGTCCGGAACGATGCCGAAGAGTTCATTAACCTGGTCCAGCATCTCGCGGTGCTGCCCGGTGACCGTCACGATGCAGCGGAAAAGCGGAGACTCCTGCAGCGCGCTGACGATCGGGGCCATCTTGATGGCTTCCGGCCTGGTTCCGAAGATCGGCATGATGCTGTGCATGGTTTTCCCCAAGGGTGTGCGAGTGGTTGCTAAGGTTTATGGCCAGGCTTCAGCCGAGCAGCAGCGCCAGCACGATGGCTGGCAAAGCTATAGCTACGAAGAGAACGCCCAGGAGTGCCACCCGCCGTTTGCGTCGGTACTGCGCGTCCCGGAGGAGCTGCTGGGATTCCTTGTCCTGGGCTTCTGTGGCCGCGTTTGCGGCATCCTGGCTTGCGGTGTCCGGGTCCGCGGCGTCGTGGTTTGCGGTTTCCGGTTCTGCAGGAGCCGGCGCTTCGGCGGGCGTTTCTTTGAGCGGAAGCGGCTCCGCCCCGGGCACCAGGAGGGTGTCCGCGATCTCTGCGTGCATGCGGCGCCTGCGCAGGTGCCGGGGCGCGGCAGCCAGCGGGGGAGGGCCGTCAGGAGAGTGTTCCAGCATGTCCTCCTCGCCTGGGTCAGATGCCCGGACCGGCTGACCAGTTCAGCCGGATGAGGTTCAATTGTTACATTTCCGCTCACTGAATGGCGCATTCCGGCCGCAAGGAAGCATCGATCAGTCCTCCGGTTTCGATCACAAACCGCCGCAACCATTGGCCCAAATCCAGGTCCGGATGTGAGGCAACCATCTGTACGTCCGCCGTCGTGCACTGCCCAATCAGGCGCCCCGCGCGGGTGAGGTGATAACTGGACGTCACTACGGTGACGGACTTCCAGCCGTTGGCCTCGACCAGGCCGGAGATGGCCAGTGCTTCGCCGCGGGTGTCCAGGTCCGGGGGGCGGAAGCAGATGACGGACGCGTTGGGGAAGACGGCCGAATTGCACGCCTCATCCGCCGCCCGGTTGCCAAACGTGTCCGTGTGCGAGATCACGAGGACCGGAACATGGAAATCGGCCTGGAACTGGCGCGCCACCGGCAGGCGTTCGGAAGCCGCGCCGCCGAGCATGATGACGGCGTCCGTCCGGTGCACGCTGAGGGGGTCCACGTTAACGAACAGTTGAAGGGCGATGATCAGCCACAGCAGGAGGCCCCCGGCGGCGGCCGCGAGCACCCTGCGGGTGGCGGTATTCACCGCGGCGACGGAAGGAGGCACGGCTAAGAGTTTGGCACGCGGTTTTCAGGTGGCGAAATGGTGCGCCGGTGCTGCGCCAAAACTTGCACAAAAGAATGCGTGATGCAGTTGTGATTCTGGAGATCAAAGTTACTGGGGTGACAGATGTGGATTGGCGTTTATGCTATAGGCAACTTACGTCGCTCCCACCACAGGTATCCACCTTCGGTCTCACCCTTAAGCGAGCAATCTTGCGAAAACTAAACATAGCGGCAACCGTGATTGCCGCCGTGATGCTGGCAGCAACCTTGCCGCAGGCCGCCGTGGCTGCTGTCGAGGTGCCGGCCGCTGGACAGGTGTCCGCCGGCGCACTGGCGCCGTCGGCTGCCGTGCAGACTGGTGCCGTGCCGGCGGTGTCGGACCCGAGCCCCCAGGGGCCGGTGGATGACTTTGTGCGCCCGGAGCCGCCCGCAGGCAGGGCGGCCAAGTCCGAATACACCTACGTCAGCGCGCCGCTCGCCGGCACGTTGAAAACCACATTGGTGACGGTGCAGTTGGCCGACAAGTCTGCAGCCGAGACGGACACGGCCGTCCCGATGGCGGCGGCGAAAGCCTCGCTCAGCGCCGCCAACCGCTATTGGGCCTTCGCCACAGCGGGCCGGGTGGACATTGCGCTGAGTTCATCGCGCCAACTGCACAAGTCCGCCGCGACCTCCAAGCAGTCGCCGGCGCAGATCGTGGACATCGTCTCCCAGGAGCTGGGCTGGACGCAGAGTTCCTACACGGCACTGGTCATGTTCATCCCCGGCGCCTACCTCACCAACGGCGCCGCGGGCATGACCTACAGCAACGGCAACATTGGCGGCCGCATCCTGATGCCGCAGAACAGCCGGCTCTCCACGCCTGTCCTGGCACATGAGTTCGGGCACGCCCTTGGCATGGACCATGCCAACAGCCTGCTGTGCGGCAGCGGCGCCATGGACGTGGCCTCCGGGCCGTTCGCCGGGTTTGCGGATGCCACCTGCAGCATCAAGACCTACGGCGACAACCTGGACCTGATGGGTATCTCGCACTTCGACATCATGCCGGAAATCAGCGCCAGCTTCTGGGAAATGGGCCGGTTCGGCAACGGTAACGAGATCGCCAACCTGGGCACGGTGTCCGCCCCCCGCACGGTGAACCTCAAGCCGTGGGCCGGAACAGGTGCCAACCGCGCAGCCAAGTTCACGGACCCGAAATCCGGCGAGGTGTATTTCCTGGAACTCCGCACTCCGGTCGGTTACGACTCCGTGATTGCGCAGAACGGAAACCGCGGCGTGAAGATCACCCAGCAGGGCGGAGGCAACTCATCGATCCTGCTTCCGGCCAATACCCGGGCAACAGCCTTCAACGGCTACTACAGCAACACCCAGGCCTGGCAGGCCGGCCAGACCTTCACCACGCACGCCGGCACGAAGGTCTCCATTGGCGCTGTCAGCAACACCGGGGCGACCGTGACGATCCGTCCGCCGGGTGCGCCCGCGAAGGGCTCCTTCGACAGCGCAGCCCTCGCGGTCACCTCGTCCGGCGCCACCATCAACGTCCGCGGATGGTCGGTGGATCCGGCGGCGGCCTCCACCTCAACGCAGACGCACATTTATGTCACAGCACCTGACGGCACGACGACGGGCCATGCCTTCACCGCGGACAAACCGCGCGCCGACGTCAACGCGGCGCTGGGCATCAGTGGAAACCACGGCTTCCAGGCGTCGATCGCCGTCAAGGCGGCCGGACAGTATCAAGCCTGCGCTTATGCGATCGGCATCTTTAACAACACAGCACTGGGCTGCCGGACCGTAACCCTGGCCAGCACTCCCGCACCCGAGGGATCCCTCGATGCGGTCAGCACGGCCATGGTGTCTGGCAAACCGTCCATCAAGCTGCGGGGCTGGGCAGTGGACCGCGGCAAGCCAGGCGCATCCATCCCGGTCCACGTCTACGTGACCACCCCTGCAGGGGCCACCACCGGCCAGGCCTTCACCGCCAACCTGCAGCGCCTGGACGTCAATAAGGCCTTGGGGGTCAGCGGCACGCACGGGTTTGCGATCACCATCCCGGCAACAGAGACCGGCACGTATCGGGTCTGCGCCTACGCCATCCCCGTTGCCCCGTTTGCTGCCGGTAACACCACCCTGGGCTGCCGCAACGTCCCCGTGGCTGTCAGTGATCCGCCCACCGGGTATCTGGATTCCGTGTCCTTCATCAACGCCGGGTCCTCGGCGCGGCTGGACGTCGCAGGCTGGTCCTTCGACGCCGGCGTCCCGTCGGCGTCGATCCCTGTCCAGTTGAGCGTCACGTCCCCGGACGGCAGCACGAAGACAGTGACCACCACCGCCAACGCTGCCCGGAGCGACGTCAACGCTGCCATGGGGATCGCCGGTTCGCACGGGTACCGGACATCCGTGAGCGTGACGAAGGCCGGAACGTACCGCGTCTGCGCCACCGGAATCGCTGTCGCCCCTCTGACCAAGGGCAACGGCTTCCTGGGCTGCGTGAACGCTACGGCGGCCTCCGCTGCGCGGCCGGTCGGCTATGTGGACGCCATCGTGGTGCAGACCAAGACGCCGTCGGCGGTTATCACGGCGTCGGGCTGGACCTATGAACCCGGCACGCCGGCAGCGTCCAACGCCGTGCACATCTACGTCACGGGCCCGGACGGCAAGACCAAGGGCTACCCCTTCACCGCGAACGGGACCCGGCCGGACGTCAATGCCGCGTTTTCGCTGACCGGAAACCACGGATTCCGGAACAGCATCCCGATCACCCTGTCCGGCCGCTACCACGTGTGCGCTTACGGCATCTCCGTGAGCCCGCTGAGTGCGGGCAACACACTGCTCGGCTGCCGGGATGTGGTTGCGCAGCCCGCCGCACCGGTGCGGGGTTACCTGGACACCGCCCGCCTGTCCGGGACCAGCACCAGCAGAACGATCGTGGCGACCGGCTGGGCCATGGATCCGGGCTTCACGAGCCAGAGCGTCCCGGTCCGCGTCACCGTCAAGTCTCCGGATTCGAGCTCCAAGAGCTACAGTGTCTCGGCCAACATCTACCGGGCGGATGTGAACAGCGCGCTGAACGTGAGAGGCAACCACGGCTACCGTGCCGCCATTCCCATCAAGGCCCGGGGCAAGTACACCGTCTGTGTCTCCAGCGCCGGGGCCGGCGTCCTGCGGACCGGGGTGTCCGCGCTGGGGTGCCGGTCCCTTACCTACTGACGAGGTGAAGGGTTCCCTGGAGCCACAGCCCGGCAGGGTCAGTCCGTCGCGGTAGCGTAGGGCTGTGCCTGAATCTCCCGTGCCTGAACCTGTGCCTGATGCCGCTGTGTCCGAATCCCTGCCGGCGGACGCCGCACTGACCGTTGCCGGGCTCTCGGAGTCCCAACTGCTGGGGCGCATCTTCCCGCGGCTGACGATCCCGCAGCCCGATGGCGGCCCGGCGGCGGCGTCGTACTTGCTGCTCGGCCCGGGGGACGACGCCGCGATTGTCGCCGCACCGGACGGGCGGACCGTGCTGAGCATCGACACCCAGGTGGCGGACCAGGATTTCCGGCTCGAATGGAACAACGGTTACCGGACCACCGGGTACGACGTCGGCTGGAAGGCCGCGGCACAAAACCTCAGCGACATCAATGCCATGGGCGCCCGGGCCACATCCCTTGTGGTGAGCCTGACCATGCCGCCGGAGACCCTCGTCTCCTGGGTGGAGGATTTCGCGGACGGCCTCGTGGCCGGCATCAGGGGGCTGGGGGCTCCGGCCTGCGCGGTGGCCGGCGGCGACCTCGGCCGCGGCCGCGAACTGGCGGTCAGCGTTGCCATCGTGGGGACCCTGGACGGCAAAGAGGCCGTCCTGCGCTCCGGGGCCCGGCCGGGGGACACCGTGGCCCTGGCGGGAACTGTGGGCCGGGCCGCCGCAGGGCTGGCGCTGCTGGAGTCGGACGTCCCCGTGGGCGACCTGACCGCCGGGCAGCGCTCCCTCCTGGACATCCAGTGCAGGCCGCAGCCGCCGCTCGCGGCCGGACCGCTGGCGCGTGAGGCGGGAGCATCGGCCATGATGGACATTTCGGACGGCCTGGTCCGGGACGGAAACCGCATGGCGGCCGCCAGCCGCGCGGTGCTGAATCTGGAAGCCGCCGCGCTGAAGGAGCTGGCCGCCCCGCTGCTGCCGGCGTCGGAGCTGGTGGGGGCCGACCCGATGGCCTGGGTCCTCGGCGGCGGTGAAGACCACGGGCTGCTCGCCACTTTCCCGGCAGGGGTTCCGCTCCCTCCCGGGTTCACTGCGATAGGCTCGGTAGAGGCCCCTGCACCAACCGAAAGCACGGGGGTAACGATCGCGGGCAGGCCCGCTGACGCTGTGGGATGGGATCACTTTGCAGACTAAGATTGCCGCCAACGCGCAAGCGATGAAGCGGTGGTTGGGCAAGGCGGAAACCACGCTCGGCAACCACAGCGACCGCCTGAACGCCATCAACATCTTTCCGGTGGCCGACGGCGACACCGGCACCAACCTTTACTTGACTGTCCGCGCCGCGGCCCACGCAGCCGACGCCGCTGTGCCGGGACATCCGGTCGGGGCGACGCACGCGGCACCGGATCCGTCCCTGCATGACGTTGGCGCCGTCCTGGCTCAGGCCGGCGAGGTTGCCATGGAACAGGCCCGCGGCAACTCGGGAACCCTCTTCGCCGTCTTCCTCTGCGCCGCCGCCGAACCCCTGGCCGGCCACACCCGGATCAGCTCACCCCTGCTGGCTGCGGCCCTGAACCGGGCCCAGATCCGGGCCTGGTCAGCGCTGAGTGATCCCGTGCCCGGCACCATGCTCTCGGTCATGGAGGCGGCCGCCCGGGCCGCGGCCGCCGTGGACTCCGCACACGACGGCGATGACAGCAACCAGACGCTCGGGCTGGCCCTGGATGCCGCCGTCGAGGCGGCCCTGGCCGCCGTGGTGCGCACGGAGGAGCAGCTCGATGCGCTGCAGGCCGCCCACGTGGTGGACGCCGGCGGCGTGGGCATGCTGCTGATCCTGGACTGCCTCCGCTCCGCCGTGCTGGGCGAGGAGCTCCAGAGCGAACTGCTGGACGGGCTGCACGGCTACGACGTCCAGGATCCGCATATCCACGTCGGCATGCCGCGCGACGAAGGCGTCGAAGTCATGTGCACCATCTCCCTGTCCCCGCTGGACGCCGCCATGATGCGCCAGCGGCTCGACGAAATGGGCGACTCGGTGATCATGAGCCAGGTTGGCGGCGGCGCGGATGCCGCCGGGCGCTACCGCTGGCGCGTCCACGTCCACGTCCTGGATGCGGACCCCGCCGTCGCGCTGATCCGTTCCCTGGGCGAGCCCACGGACATTTCCGTGAGCGAGCTCGCAGTGCCGCGCGACCCGGAGGCGCCGGCCGCCACAGTTGCCGCCACCGTTGCTGCCCCCGATGCTCTCGCAGCTGCCGCCGAAACCCGAAACCCCGACGGACATGCACGCTGAACTTGAACTGGGCCTGGAGCGCCGCATCGGCAAGCGCTCCGCGGCTGTCATCGAAAAACACCTCGGCATCACCACTGTCGGCGGGCTCCTGAACTACTTCCCCCGCCGCTATCTCAGCCGCGGCGAGCTGACGCCCATCAGCGAGGTCCCGCTGGACGAGGAAGTGACCCTGATCGCCAGGGTGGTCTCCAACAGCACCCGGGCCATGCGCGCCCGGCGCGGCTCCCTCACCGACGTCGTGATCTCCGACGACGCCGGGACGGGTTCCGCCCGGGCCGCCGGCGCACTGCCGGGCACGCTCAAGGTCAGCTTCTTCAACGGGTTCCGGGCCAAGGCCGAGCTGCAGCCGGGCCGGCGCGCCATGTTTTCCGGCAAGGTGACCCGCTACGCCGGATCCCTCGGCCTGACCAACCCGGATTTCCTGCTGCTCGACGAGGATCCCGAAACGCCGGGCCTCGACCCGGAGAAGCTCGCCGCCATGCCGATCCCCGTGTACCCGGCCACGGCCAAACTGACCAGCTGGTCCATCCAAAAGGTCATCTCGACGCTGCTGGACACCGTGGAGCTGGAAACCCTCGGCGACCCGCTGCCGGCCGAGATCGCGGCGCGGGAGAAGTTCCTGCCGGTCGCGGATGCCTACCGGCTGATCCACGCCCCGCAAACTCCCACGGACTTCCAGCGTGCCCGCGACCGGTTCCGCTACCAGGAAGCCCTGGTGCTGCAGTCGGCCCTGGCCCGCCGCCGCGCCCAACTCGCCGCCGAGGAAGCGACGGCCCGCCGCCCGGCACCCGACGGCCTGCTGCCAGCCTTCGACCGCCAGCTGCCGTTCACGCTGACCGCCGGCCAGGCCGCCGTCGGCAAGACGCTCTCCGACGAGCTCGCCCGGGACTCGCCCATGAACCGGCTGCTCCAGGGCGAGGTGGGCTCCGGCAAGACGATCGTGGCGCTGCGCGCCATGCTGCAGGTGGTGGACGCCGGGGGACAGGCTGCCCTGCTGGCCCCCACCGAAGTCCTCGCCGCCCAGCACTATGAATCCATCCGGCGCACGCTCGGACCGCTCTCCCGCGACGGGATGTTTGGCGGGTTCGGCCCGGACGCCGTCCAGGTCACCCTGCTCACCGGCTCCATGCCCACCGCGGCGCGGAAGCAGGCCATGCTGGACGCGGCCTCCGGGACGGCCGGAATCGTGATCGGCACCCACGCCCTGCTCAGCGACAACGTGTCCTTCTATGACCTCGGCCTGATTGTGGTGGACGAGCAGCACCGCTTTGGTGTGGAACAGCGCGACGCCCTCCGGGCCAAGGCCAGCAAACCGCCGCACCTGCTGGTCATGACCGCCACCCCGATTCCCCGGACCGTGGCCATGACCGTGTTCGGCGACCTCGAAACCTCCGTGCTCGACGAGCTCCCCGCCGGCCGCGCCCCAATCTCCACCCACGTGGTGGGGCTCGCGGAACACCCGGGGTGGGCCACCCGCATCTGGTCCCGTTCGCGGGAGGAGATCGACGCCGGCCATCAGGTCTACGTCGTTTGCCCCAAGATCGGCGCGGACGACGACGGCGACTTCACCCCGGGCGAGGCCGAACCGTCCGCCGCGGACCTCGAAGGCGAGAACGGCGGGCGGGAACTCGCCTCCGTCACCGGCGTCGTGGAACACCTCCAGGACGAACCGGCCCTGGCCGGGATCACTGTGGCGCCGCTGCACGGCAGGCAGGACCCGGTGCTGAAGTCCGAGACCATGGCCTCCTTCACGGCCAACCAGACCAAGCTCCTGGTTTCCACCACCGTGATCGAAGTCGGCGTGGACGTGCACAACGCCACGCTCATGGTGATCCTGGACGCGGACCGTTTTGGCATCTCCCAGCTCCACCAACTGCGTGGCCGGGTGGGCCGCGGCGGGCTGCCCGGGACCTGCCTGCTGGTCACCACCCTGGAGCCCGGCCATCCGAGCCGGCGCCGGCTGGATGCCGTGGCTGCCACCACCGACGGCTTCGAACTGTCCCAGGAGGATCTCAAGCTCCGCAGGGAGGGCGACATCCTCGGCGCCTCGCAGTCCGGCGGGCGCTCCACCCTGAAGCTGCTGCGCGTGCTCGAACACGAGGACGTGATCGCCCGGGCCCGGCAGGACGCCCAGCGGATCGTCGCCGCCGATCCCTCGCTGCAGGGCCAGCCCAGGCTTGCGGCCGCGATCGACGAATACCTGAACCCCGAGAAGGAGGCGTTCCTTGAACGCGGCTAGGACCACGAGCCAGGCAAAGACGTCCGCGGCGGGTCGCGCATGAGCCGGATCATTGCCGGCGCGGCCGGCGGCAGCACGCTGAACAGCGTGCCCGGAAACCTGACACGGCCCACCACGGACCGGGTCAAGGAGGCCCTGTTCTCCCGGCTGGATGCCTTCAACGTCATCGCCGGCGCCCGCGTGCTGGACCTGTACGCGGGATCCGGCTCGCTGGGGGTGGAAAGCGGCAGCCGCGGCGCGGACTGCGTGGACCTGGTCGAATTCGACGCCAAGGCCAGCGCCGTCTGCCAGCGGAACGCCGACCTCGTCAATACCGTCACGGGCCGCAAGGTGGTCTCCGTGCACCGCTCCAAAGTCGAATCCTTCCTGGACCGGACCGCCGACTCCGCCATCTGGGACCTGGTGTTCCTGGACCCGCCCTACCCCCTGGACGAGCCGGCCCTCGCTGCCGTGCTGGCCAAGCTGGTGCCGCACCTGGGCGAGGGCGCTGTCGTGGTGGTGGAACGCTCGTCCCGGAGTCCCGAGCCGGCGTGGCCCGAGGGCATGGAACGGTTTGCCGAGAAGAAGTATGGCGAAACCCGGCTGTGGTTCGCCGAGCCCGGCGTGGAAGCCGTGGACCTGGAGGCCGGGGACTAGCCGGCCAGCGCGTCCAGATCGACGCCGGCGAGCAGCCGGGCCGGATGCGGACCGCGCGCCGTGAGCGCGGCCGTCCAGACCTCGGGCCACGGCCCCTGCGTCCCGGTCAGGATGATGTTTCCGGGGTACCGGCCGGTGAACATTCCGGTCTCCGCGAAGGCCGAGACGTCGGCCATGGCCCGGCGCATGGCCGCGATCTGGCTCCGGACCAGGGTCAGCCCGGGTTCGTCGCCCACGTTGACTATCAACACACCGCGCGGCGTCAGCCGGGCCGCCGCCTCCTGGTAGAAGCCGGTGCAGGCGATGTGTTCCGGCGCCTCCGGCCCGGAGAAGATGTCCAGGATCACGACGTCGAAGCGGAGGTCCGCCGGAAGCCCGGCGAGGGCGTCGCGGGCATCGCCGATCACCGTGTGCAGTTCGGTTCCCTCCGGCAGGGGCAGCTGCGCGAGCACGAAGTCCAGCAGTTCCCGCTCCAGCTCCACGGCGTACTGGACGGAGCCGGGCCGGGTGGCCTGGATGTAGCGGGCCAGCGTCAGGGCCCCCGCGCCCAGGTGCAGCGCCGTGATCGGCTCGCCCCAGGGGGCGGCAAGGTCCACGACGTGGCCGATCCTGCGCAGGTATTCGTAGAAGATATCCGCGGGGTCGGCCAGGTTGACGTGGGACTGCTCGGCGCCGCCGATGCTCAGCACGAAGCCGCCCTCGGTAAAGGGATCCGGTTCGATCACGGCGTGCTGTCCGGTGGTCCGCAGGAACCGCGAGGCCCCGGGTTGCTGCCCGGCCATGTTCACAGCCTGTCGCGCAAGGTCGCCAGCCGCTCGGCGGCCTCCTCCAGCACGTGCAGCTGCTTGCAGAACGCGAAGCGGAGCAGGCTGCGGGTGCGCTCGGCGCCGTCGGCGTGGCAGAAGACAGGCACCGGGATCGCGGCGACGCCCACGAGGGCCGGCAGCCTGCGGGCCAGCTCCACCGAATCGGTGATCCCCAGCGGTGAGGTATCCACGTTCACGAAGTAGGTCCCCTGCGGGGTCAGGACGTCGAGGCCGGCTGCGCGCAGTCCCTCGCTGAGGATGTCGCGCTTGTACCGGAGGGTGTCGGCAATGCCGGCGTAAAACTCGTCCGGAAGTCCCAGGCCCACCGCGATCGCGGCCTGGAAGGGCGTGCCGGAACTGTAGCTCAGGAACTGCTTGACCGTCCGGGCGGCGGCCACGAGCTCCTCCGGCCCGGAGAGCCAACCGATCTTCCAGCCGGTGAAGGAGAACGTCTTGCCGGCCGAGGAAATGGTGAGCGTGCGCCCGGCCGCCCCGGGCAGCGTCGCGATCGGGATGTGCCGCACACCGAACGTCAGGTGCTCGTACACTTCGTCGGTGACGATGACGGCGTCGTATTGAGCGGCCAGTTCGACGACGCGCTCAAGCACCTCGCGGGGGAACACCGCGCCGGTCGGGTTGTGCGGATTGTTGATCAGCACCACCTTGGTGCGGTTGCTGAACGCGGCCTCGAGCGCGGCGAGGTCCGGCATGAAATCCGGGGCCAGCAGCGGGGCGGTGACGTGCGTGGCGCCGGAGAGCCCGATGATGGCGCCGTAGGAGTCGTAGAACGGCTCGAACGTGAGCACTTCATCTCCCGGACCTACCAGCGCGAGCAGGGAGGCGGCGATGGCCTCCGTGGCGCCGGTGGTGACGATGATTTCGGTCTGGGGATCGGGGGTCAGCCCGTAGAACCGCTGCTGGTGCACCGCGATCGCCTCCCGCAGCGGCAGGATGCCCTTGCCGGGCGCATACTGGTTGGCTCCGGCGGCGATGGCGGCCTGGGCGGCCTCCTTGATCTCCACCGGGCCGTCCTCGTCCGGGAAGCCCTGGCCGAGGTTGATGGCGCCCGTGCTCAGGGCCAGGGTGGTCATCTCCTCGAAGATCGTGACGCCCAGCGAACCTTCGGGGGAGAGCAGGTTGGCGCCGGTTGCGGCGCGCTGCCACGGGAACTGGGCAGGGAGCTGGGCGGGGCCGGTCACCGGGAACCTGCCGTATCGGAGCTGGCGGCGGCGGCTGGCCTGCCGGTGAACCTGTCCATGGTGGTGTAGATCCCAAAGACCTTTCCACCCACGAAGTCCCACGCCCGCACAGGCAGGATGCCCTTGAGCACTTTCCCAAGCTTGGCCATTGCGGGGGCGATCAGCTGCGGCTGCCCGGCGGCCGTGGCGCGCCATGCCCGGTCCACGGCGTCCTCGGGCGTCATGAGCGGGGTCAGCAGGGGACCGCGGGCTCCCTCGAACATGCCGGTGGAAATGTAGCTGGGGCAGAAGGTGGTGACTTTCAGGTGGCCGTAGCCCTGTTGCTCAAGCTCGAGCCGGAGCGAGTCGCTCCAGCCGATGACGGCCCATTTCGAGGCCGCGTACACGCTCATTCGCGGATTCGAGACCGTGCCGGCGGCAGAGGCAACATTGAGGATCCGGCGCGGGCGGCCGGCGTCGGCCATCATGTCCGGCAGGAACTCAAGGGTGACGTACATGGGGGCCAGGGCGTTGATGTCCATGGTCAGGGCGATGTCACGGTCCGGGGCGTGGTCCCAGAAGTACGCGCCGCGGACAATCCCGGCGTTGTTCACCAGCAGCGCCAGCGGCCCCTCGGTCCGGGCCTCCCGGGCGGCGTCGGCAATCGCGGCGCGATCCGCGAGGTCCACCGTGCGGGGGATGGCGCGGGCGCCCAGGGCGGCAACTTCAGCGGCGGTGCGGGCCAGGGCATCGGCGTCGACGTCCCAGAGGATCACCACCGCGGCGCCTTCCCTGGCGGCGCGGAGGGCGTAGAGCCGGCCCATGCCCATGGCGGCACCGGTGACCAGGGCCACTCCGCCGTCCACAGTGAAAGGCGGCACAGTGAAAGGCCGGGCCGCGCGATTGTTCGATGCTGACATTCAGCCATGTTATCCCGGGCTTCGGCGCGGATACGGTAGGTTCGGAGCATGAGACGCGCTGTTTGCCCTGGCTCTTTTGACCCCATCCACAATGGACACCTGGAAGTCATTGCGCGTGCCGCGGGCCTCTTCGACGAGGTGATCGTGGCCGTGTCCACGAACTACTCCAAGAAGTACCGCTTCAGCCTTGAGGAGCGGATCGACATGGCCAGGGAAACGTTCGCGTCCTTGCGCGGGATCGTGGTCGAACCCGTGGGGGAGGGGCTCCTGGCCGAGTACTGCCGGCAGCGCGGCGTGTCCGCGATCGTCAAGGGCCTGCGTTCGTCCTCGGACTTCGACTACGAGCTGCCGATGGCCACGATGAACCGGCAGCTGACCGGCGTCGAGACGGTGTTCCTGCCGGCGGAAAGCCACTACCTGCACCTGTCCTCCACCCTCATCAAAGAGGTCTTCGCCCTGGGCGGGGACGTCTCGGACTTTGTTCCCCGGTCCGTGCTGAAACGGCTGGCCCCGGGCGAGCCGGTCCCGAACCGGGCGCGCAAAGTGTAAGCTTGACCGGTACTCGGCGGCCTGCTGCCGGTTGCGTGGCCCGAATCCGAGGCCGCTTGTGGTGTGAACCGCCGGCGTGCCCCCGGTTTGAGTCCGTCCGGAAGTTCAGGCTAAGATAGTGCGTCGGTCATATGTTCAACAGGAGTTCTCATTAAACGAGATGCTAGTTCGCCCTTGGCGTTCGACGTCAAGGACCTCGGACGCAGTCCGGGAAGCATGCGGACGCTGACGGAACATGTACCCGCGCCAAGTGATCTTGGTGTGGCGCTCATTGGCGTGCAAGAAGGCTCGGATGTCGAGCTGGACCTGCGGCTTGAGGCCGTACACGAAGGAATTCTGGTATCAGGAACCGCACACGTTGAAGTTACTGGCGAATGCGGCCGATGCCTGGATCCCCTTGCGTATGACCAAGAGGTTGATGTGCAAGAACTTTTCTTCTACGAGGATGCTGTGTTCTCCGACGAAGAAGACGAAGAAGAGCAACGTCGAGTCGAGCACGATCTGATCGATCTTGAGCCGGTGTTGCGGGACGCAGTTGTCACCATACTGCCGTTCCAGCCGGTGTGCCGGGAAGACTGCCAGGGCCTTTGCTCCGAATGTGGAGTGCGCCTGGAAGACGAGCCGGGGCATCACCACGAGGTCGTAGATCCTCGCTGGGCCGCCCTGGCTGACTTGGCTAAGCCTGACCGGCAAAACTGATTTGTAAGTGTTTTTCTAGAGAGAAATGAGTTAGCCGTGGCTGTCCCGAAGCGGAAAATGTCTCGCTCGAATACCCGCGCCCGCCGCTCCCAGTGGAAGGCAACTGCCCCCCACCTGGTGAAGACTGTCGAGAACGGCCAGGTCACGTACAGCCTGCCGCACCAGGCAAAGGTCGTTACCGACTCGGCTGGCACTGCGCTGTTCCTTGAGTACAAGGGCCGCAAGGTCGCAGACGTCTAATCCGCCAACAGGCTGAAAAAGATGTCTTCAACTGAAGAGCTTCTGAAGCGTCTCGGTGTCACTATTGACGCCGGGACGCTTCGTCTTGCGCTCACACACCGTTCCTACGCCTACGAAAACGGCGGCATCCCCACCAACGAACGGCTCGAGTTCCTGGGCGACTCCATCCTGGGGTTCTCCGTTACCGACGCGCTGTACCGTGACAACCCCACGCTGCCCGAAGGCGACCTGGCCAAGCGCCGTTCCGCCGTCGTCAGCACCCGGGCGCTGGCCGGCATCGGCCGCAGCATCGGGCTGGGGGACTACATCTACCTTGGACAGGGCGAAAAGCTCACCGAAGGCAAGAACAAGGCCTCCATCCTGGCGGACACCATGGAGGCGCTGATCGGTGCCACCTACCTCTCCAACGACATCGAGACGGCCCGGCAGCTGGTCATGCGGCTGGTCGGCCCGCTGTTGAAGGACGCGGCCGCCCTCGGTGCGGGCACCGACTGGAAGACTTCCATCCAGGAGCTGGCCGCCAGCCGGCAGCTCGGGACCATCAACTACGCGGTCGACGGCTCCGGGCCGGACCACGCCCGGACGTTCGAGGCCGTGCTGCGGATTGGCGGCACGGACTACGGCACCGGCTCCGGCAACTCCAAGAAGGAGGCCGAGCAGGAAGCCGCCGCCGATGCCTGGCGCCGGCTGACCGCCCCGTCCGCGCCTGATCCGCAGCAGTTGCAGTCCCAGACCGGCAGCTAGGCAGCGGCGTTGCCTGAACTGCCCGAGGTCGAGGTGGTCCGGCGCGGCCTGGTGAGCTGGGTGCGCGGCCGGACCATCACCTCTGTCGAGGTGCTGGACCCGCGCTCCCTGCGCCGGCACGCCCTGGGCCCGGAAGACTTTGCCGGCAACCTTGAAGGCGCACGGGTCCTGGACGTGGTCCGCCGCGGCAAATTCCTGTGGATGCCGCTGGCTGACTCGCCGGCCCCGTCCGGAAACGGTATCCCGGCCGACGACTTGGCCGACCAGCCGGCCCCCGCCGTCGCGCTCATGGCCCATCTGGGCATGTCCGGCCAGCTGCTGATGCAGGACCCCGGGGTTCCGGACGAAAAACACCTGAAGGTCAGGCTGCGGCTCAGCCCGGCCGACGGCATGCCCGGCCAACTCCGGTTCGTGGACCAGCGCATCTTCGGCGGACTGTTCCTCACCACGCTGATCCCCACCGACGACGGCGGCCCCGGCGGGCTCGCCGAATCGCCGCTGCCGCTCATCGCCGAGGAAGCCGCGCACATTGCCCGGGACCCGCTGGACCCCTGGTTCTCCTTCGATACCTTCTACCGGCGCCTGCGGGCCCGCAAGACCGGGCTCAAGCGGGCGCTGCTGGACCAGGGACTGGTCTCCGGGATCGGCAACATCTACGCGGACGAGGCCCTCTGGAAGGCGCAGCTGCACTTCGCCCGGCCCACCGACACCCTGCGCCGCGCCGACGCGCTGCGGGTCCTCGACGCCGCCCGCGAGGTCATGGCGGATGCCCTGGCCGCCGGCGGCACGAGCTTCGATTCGCTCTACGTCAACGTCAATGGAGCCTCCGGGTACTTCGACCGCTCCCTGAACGCCTACGGCCGGGAGGGCCTCGAGTGCAAGCGCTGCGCTGCCGCCGGCCGGGTCAGCCTGCTCAAGCGGGAACAGTTCATGAACCGGTCCTCGTACACCTGCCCCGTCTGCCAGCCCCGGCCGCGGAACGGGCGCTGGTAGGGGGAGTGCGGGCGTAGTGCCCGGCCAGCCTCGCCAGGCCCTCGTCAAGGGAAACGGCGGGGGCCCAGTTGAGCAGTTCTCGGGTCTCGCGCTGGTCGAACCAGTGGGCGGTGGAGAGCTGCTCAGCGAGGAATCTGGTCATCGGCGGCTCCCCTGCCCGGCCGGACCGGGACCAGAGCTTCTCCACGACCGATCCTGCAGCGCGCGCGAGGCTGCCCGGGACCGTCCAGGACGGCGCAGGGACGCCGCCCGCGGCGCAAATGCCCGCCAGCAGCTCGCCGACAGGGCGGGGTTCGCCGTTGCTGACCACCAGCGCCCGGCCGTGGACGTGCTCCATGCGGTGAAGCGCGGCGACGATGGCCGAAGCGGCGTTGTCCACGTAGGTAGTGTCAATCAGGGCAGCTCCGGCGTCGAGCAGCGGCAGGCGGCCGCGGCCGGCACGTTCCAGCACCCGCTCCACCAGCTGCGTGTCGCCCGGGCCCCAGACGACGTGCGGGCGCACCGCCGCGACCCGGAAATCCGGCGAGTCCGCGGCCAGCGCCAGCAGTTCAGCTTCGGCCTTGGTGCGGGAGTAGTCGCTGTGCGCGCGGGCCGGGTCCGCTGCCTCCGCGCCCAGTCCGGCGATCGCGGCCCCGGAATTGGCCACGGAGGGGGAGGAGACGAACACCAGTTCCCGCACGCCGGCCTCGCGGGCGGCCCGGAGCAGGCGGCGCGTGCCTTCGACATTCACCGCGTCGAACTCCGCGGCGCGGCCGGTGAAGGACACCTTCGCGGCCAGGTGGATGACGCCGTCGGCGCCCGAGACGGCTCGGCGGACGGCGTCCTCGTCCGCTAGGGACCCTTGGAGGTCCGTAGCGCCGTCGACGCCGGAGGGGCGGCGCTGGAATGTGCTGACGGCGTGGCCCTGCCGCACCAGCAGGCGCGCCACTTCCCGGCCGAGCAGTCCGCTCGCGCCGGTGACGAGGACCCTCACGGCGTGCCCGGACGGCCGCCGGCCAGCACTGCCGTAGCCCACCGGGACAGGCGGCTTCTGTCGATCTTGGCGTTGTGGCGGATGTCGGTCGGCTGGGAGGGCACGGCGAGCACGGCGGAGACGCTGACGCCTGCCGCACGGGCGGCGTCCCGGACGCGGCCCGCCAGCTGCGGCGCGGCGGGGCCGGCCCGGCGGACCGGCGGAACGGTTTCGACGACGGCGACGACGGCCTGGGTCCCGGACGGACCGACCCCGACGATGGCGGCCATCCCGACGTCGTCCAGGCGTTCGATGGCCTGCTCGGCGCCCACAGGCGTCACCACAGCGCCCGGCGCCGTCACGACGTGCACGAGGCGTCCTTCCACCCAGAGCCGGCCGGCGGCGTCGAGGTGCCCGACGTCGCCGGTGCGGTGCCATCCGGCCGTGCGGACGCTCTCGCGCTGGGTCAGCCAGAGCCTGTCGTAGGTATCCTTCACGTGCGGGGCGCTGACGAGGATCTCTCCGGTCACTCCAGCCTCCGTGACGGGCTCGTTCCCGGGTGCGGTGCCGTCCGCGGCGAGCGGGATGATGGCGGCCCGGGCGCCGCGCACCGGCCGGCCCACGCATACGCCGTTGCCGGCCCCCGCCACGGTTCCGGCGGCGGCGTCGGCCCCTGCGGCGCGGATCTGTTCGAGGCTGATGTCCGTGACGGGCAGCGCCTCGGTCATCCCGTACGGGGTGTGCAGCGAGGCCCGCGGCAGCAGCCGCTGCACCTCTGCCAGGAGGGCTTCGGGGACCGGCGCGCCGGCGGAGAGCAGCAGTTCCACCCGCCCCAGGGCGTCGTGACCGGCCCGGCTCAGGCCGGCACGGGTGGCGAGGACGTTGCGCAGAGCCGCGGGCGAGGCGAAGATCACCGTGGCGTCGATGGCTGCTGCGGCGTCGGCCAGCGCGCTGGCGGTCAGGGTGCGGGGCACAGTGACGTCCATGGCGGGCGTCACGGAGACAGCTCCGAGCGCCGGACCCAGCAGGGCGAACGGCGCGAAGCCCGCCACCAGGCGCGCGCCCGGGGCGATCCCCAACGTTTCGGCCACGGTGTCGCGCATCGCGGCCAGCTGCCGGTGCGTGTAGAGCACGCCCTTGGCGGGTCCAGTGGAGCCGGAGGTGAACAGCACGGCGGCGGGGGCGTCCGGGGCCGGGGCCGGACCCTGGCAGGGGAGTTCCGGGCTGAGGCCGGCTCCGCGGCGGGCGAGGGCGGCGAGGGAGGTTTCGACGGCGAGGAGGCGGCGGCGGGCGGCCGGCAGGTCCCGGACACTGATGCGCCGTCCCGACCAGCCGAGTACCGCGGCGGCCGCCAGGGCCTTGTCGATTCCGATGAGGAAATCCGGGGTGGCGCCCTGCACGGCGCGGCTCAGGCCGCGGGTGCCCAGGCCGGCGTCGGCCACGACGACCACCGCGCCGAGCCGCAGGCAGGCGTAGAGGACCACGGTCAGGTCCACGCCCGGCGGAACCATCAGGCTCACCCGGCTGCCGGGCCCCACACCGGCTCCCTGCAGGCCCGCCGCGAGGGCGGCGATGTTCTGTTCCAGCTCCCGCCAGCTGAGCGAGCGGGCGATGCTGCCGTCCGTGCCCATTTCCGCGACGGCGGTATCCCCGGCTGCGGGTCCCGCCGCCAGCTCGGTGAGGGGCGCCCAAAGGGGCGGGACCCCGGCGCCGGGCTTCAGGGGGCCGGACCCGAGGTCCAGCGTCGGGTGGGCGGCCGGGCCGCCGGCTGACCGCCCGGCCGGGGCGGCTGTCCGCTGCAGGCCGTCTCCGTTGGCCCGGACGCACTCGGCAAGCCACTCGAAGACGGGCGCGGCGATGTCCCGGTCTTCCGCGACCAGGTGGCCGGCACCCTCGAAGCGGTGGACTTTCGCGTCCGGCAGCCGGCCGATGAGGTCCTTGAGGTACCGGTCGGAAAAGATCGGATCGCGCGGGCCCCAGAGCATCAGGGCCGGAGTCCTCAACCCGCGCAGCCCTTCCGCGACGCGGGTCAGCGCCGGGAAGCTGGGATGGGACGCGTCGGCGGGAATGTCCGCGACAAAGTGCCCCACGCCGGCGCGGCGGCCGGCGCCGCGGTAGGGGGCCATGAAGGCCCGCCGGACGTCCGCAGCGAGCGGCGGATGGGCCAGGGCGTGGGTCACCCGCAGGAACGCATCCGACGTCGTCGTTCCCCAGCGGTGCACGGCAGGGTGCAGTGCAAGCCGCAGCGCCGGCGGGACGGGGGTGCCGGCGGGCTGATGGACGGCGGTGTTCGTCAACACCACGCCGGCAAGCTGCTGGGGGTGTGCCTCTGCCCAGCCGAGGCTGATCACGCCGCCCCAGTCGTGGCCGACGGTGACGACCGGGCCGTCCAGGCCGAGCGCGGCGGTGAGGTCGCCCAGGTCGTTGATCCGGTCCTCCAGGCGCCGGAACGTGCCGGTGCGCTCGGAGAAGCCCATATCCAGCTGGTCCACCGCCACCACCCGCCACGGATGTGCGGGGCCGGATCCGGCGGCCAGCAGGGACCGCCACAGGTAGGACCAGGTCGGGTTGCCGTGCACGCACAGCAGGGTGCCGGCAGGAGTCAGGCCGCGGCGCGTGAGCTGGGCACCGTTGTCAAGCAGGTGCCAGCGGCGCACGGTGCCGGGCCCGTCCGCGGCGGAGGTGGACGCCACATCGATGTCGCGCGACCATTCAGGGTCGACGCCGGGCCAGTCCGCGGTTACCAAACGATTTCCACCATGGCGGTGTTCAGGCCGGAACCGACGCCCATGCACAGCACGCGGTCCCCGGTTGCGAGAGTCTGCGCTTCGGCCGCGAGGGTCATGGGGAGGGAGGCCGGGCCCACATTGCCCCAGTGCGGGAACGTGATCGGCACCTTGTCCGGGTCCAGGTCAATGGCGTTGATGATGGCCTGGGTGTAGGCAGTGCTCACTTGGTGCGTGACGTAGCGGTCCATCGAGGCCCAGTTCCACTCCGGCTGGGCCTCGTGCCAGGCGTCGACCACGAGCTGCAGGCCGCCGTCGAGCAGGCCTTTGGTGTCGGTGGCCATGCCGTCGATGCTGCCCACGCACAGTTCATGGTGCTCGGTGCCGGCACGCATCACGCCGCCGAGGATCCGGTGCGCCCCTGGGTGCTCGTCCGCCGGGCCCAGGACGGCCGCAGCGGCTCCGGAGCCGAGTGTGAGCGTGGCGAACTCGCGGTTGAAGTCCTCGCGGGTCGTCTCGGGCCGCTGCAGCCGGGCCAGGGTGGCCTCCTGCGTTGCCTGGGCATCCTCACCGTTGACGATCATCGCGTACTTGATCTGGCCGGAGTCGATCATGTTGGCCGCCAGCGTCATGCCGTTGACGAATCCGAGGCAGGCGTTGGCCAGATCAAAGTTCATGGCCGACGAAGGGAGGCGCAGTCCGTGGTGGATCTTCACCGCGACGGACGGTTCGAGGTTGCGCCGCGTCACGGAAGTGTTGATCAGCAGACCGATCTCGGACGCTTCGATGCCGGACTCGGCCAGGGCCTTGGCGCCCGCCTCGATGGCTGCGTCGTCGAACGACGTCCCGGGAGCCCACCACCGCCGGTGGGTGATGCCTGCGACCCGTTCGAGCAGCTTCGGGGGGACCCCCAGCCGCCGCAGGGTCGAAGCCAGCTTGCGGTCGAAGTCCATGGAACTGACGATCGTCGGAGCTTCGACGCTGCTCACCGATAGTAAAGCGGTGTTGCTGTGCCGGAATGTTGCATTGCCTACCAAAATCAAGCCCCTGTTCATGTCCGTCCTGCGCTCCGGCGGTGGCCGCTCACAAGCCCGAGAGCTTAACTATGCCCCGTGCAGGTCAATTCCCGCATATGCGGCATACGCCATCCGCCGCGGCTTCGCGCTGTTCTGCGCGGAATGGCCGCAGATGCGCAGTAGATTGTAGGTATCCGGGGCCACCCCGGACCCCCCCGCGTCCGCCCGAATCATGCTTTCGTCGAACAGCGGGCCAGTCCGCCGACCAGGAGAACCGAAGCACCTTGCACCTGAAAAGTCTGACCGTCCGGGGATTCAAGTCGTTCGCCTCAGCGACGACCTTTGAATTCGAACCGGGCGTCACCGCCGTGGTGGGCCCGAACGGCTCGGGCAAATCCAACGTGGTGGACGCGCTGGCCTGGGTCATGGGCGAACAGGGAGCCAAGACCCTCCGCGGCGGCAAGATGGAAGACGTGATCTTTGCCGGTACCTCGGGCCGGCCGCCCCTGGGCCGGGCGCACGTCTCGCTGACCATCGATAACAGCGACGGCGCCCTCCCGATCGAATACAGCGAGGTGACGATCTCGCGCACGCTGTTCCGGACCGGCGGCTCGGAATACGCCATCAACGGGACCGGATGCCGGCTGCTCGATATCCAGGAGCTGCTCTCCGACTCCGGCTTGGGCCGCGAGATGCACGTGATTGTGGGCCAGGGCCAGCTGGACAAGGTCCTGCACGCCACCCCCGAGGACCGGCGCGGCTTCATTGAGGAGGCCGCGGGCATCCTCAAGCACCGCCGCCGCAAGGAAAAGACGGTCCGCAAACTTGAGGCCATGCAGGCCAACCTGTCCCGGCTCAGCGATCTCACCGGCGAAATCCGGCGGCAACTGACCCCGCTGGGCAAACAGGCGGAAGTGGCCCGGCGCGCCCAGAGCGTCCAGTTCGAGGTCCGCGACGCCCGCTCACGGCTCCTGGCCGATGACCTCGTCCAGCTGCAGTCCGCGCTGGCGCAGGACGTAGCGGACGAATCGGCGCTCAAGGCACGCCGCGCCGTCGTCGAACGCGACCTCGAGGCCGGGCGGCAGCGCCAGGCGGTCCTCGAAGGGCTCGCAGCCGAGGCCACGCCCGCGCTAAACGCCGCGCGGGAGAACTGGTATTCGCTCTCCACCGGGCGCGAACGGCTCCGTTCCCTCGGCTCGCTCGCCGAGGAGCGCCGCCGGCTGCTCGGCGCCGCGGACGTGGTTCCGGACACCGGCCGGGATCCGGACCAGCTGGAACAACAGGCCGCCCGCGTCCGCGACGAGCAGGCCGGGCTGGAACGGCAGATCCTGGACCGGACCGAAGCCCTGGACGCCGCGTCAGCCGCCAAACACGACGCCGAACAGGCCGCGGCCGCCGAGGACAAGCGGCTCGCCGCCCTGCTCCGGGCCGCCGCGGACCGGCGTGAGGGCCTGGCCAAGCTCGCCGGGCAGGTCGGCGCGGCACGATCCCGCGTCGAGTCCGCCCAGTCCGAGCTCGGCCGCCTCCGCGAATCGCAAAAAGCGGGCGAGGAGCGCCGCCGGCAGGCGCACAGCGAGTTCACCGCCCTGGAAGCGCAGGTGGCAGGGGTCGAGGACGGCGAGGAATCGCTCGACGCCGATTACGAGGCGGCGAGCGAGGCCCTCGATACGATCATCGCCGACATTGATGCCCTGAAGGCGGCTGAGCGGGAGGGCGAGCGGGAACGCGGCGCCCTCATGGCCCGCCGCGATGCCCTCCAGCTGGGCCTGAACCGCAAAGACGGCTCCGGGCACGTGCTCGGCACGGCCGCCGGGGACCTGGCCGGCGGGGTCCTGGGACCGCTGGCGTCCATGATCACCGTGGAGGCCGGATTTGAGGCCGCCGTCGCCGCCGCACTCGGCAGCGCGTCCGACGCCGTGGTGGTCCGGGACCAGGAAACGGCCGCCGCTGCCGTGCGGCTGCTCCGCGCGGACGACGCCGGCCGTGCCGCGCTGCTGCTCGCCGGCACCCCGGCCGGGTCACCCCCGCTGTTGGCCGGTGCGCTGTCGGCCGATGCATTAACCGGCGGCAGCACGCTTCCCGGAGGCGCGCGCTGGGCCGCGGAACTGGTCTCGGCTGATGGGCCGGACGGCGCCGGCTTGCCGCTGGCCGCCCTGCTGGCCGGCGTCGCCGTCGTCGAGGACCTGGACGCCGCGGCGCAGCTGATCGCCGCGCGTCCCGAGCTCACCGCCGTGACCCGCGCCGGGGACGTCTTCACGGCGCTGACCGTCACCGGCGGGTCCGCGTCGGCGCCGTCGCTGCTGGAAGTCCAGGCCGCCGTCGACGACGCCGCCGCGAAGCTGGCCGCCGTCACCGCCGCGCTCGAACGCAACCGCTTCGCCCTCTCCACCGCCCGGACCCGGCGCGCCGAAGCCCAGGACCGTGCCGACGCGGCGCTCGCGAAACTCCACGACTCCGACGCGAAACTCGCGGCCGTCGCCGAACGCCTGGGCCACCTGAACGCCGTGCTGCGCAGCGCCGTCGCCGAAAGTGAGCGCCTGGCCGCGTCCCTGTCCCGGGCTGAGGCCCAGATCGTCAGCGAACAAAGTGCACTGGAAGCGGTGGCGGCCCGGCTCGCCGCGGCCACCGAGGCCCCCGCGGAGCAGGAACCCTCCCCGGAGCACCGCGACGCCCTGGCCCTGGCCGCCTCGCTGGCCCGCACGGCCGAGATGGAGGCCAGGCTCGCCCTGCGCAGCGCCGAGGAACAGCTCACGGCCACCCGCAACCGGGCGGCCTCGCTGGAACGGGCCGCCGCCACCGAACGCCGCGCCCGCGAGGAAGCCGCCGAACGCGCCCGCCGCCGCAGGCTCCAGGCCCGGCGCGCCGCCGCCGTCGCCGCCGCCGTGCAGCAGGTCATCGGGTTCATTGACGTGTCCGTGGAGCTGGCCCGCCGGGAGCGGGACAGCGCCGAGGAACGCAAGGACGCGATGGACCGGGAACTGGCCGGGGTCCGCACCGGCAACGACGCCCTGGCCCGCGAACTGGCCGAACTCACCGACTCCGTGCACCGCGACGAGCTCGCCCGCACCCAGCAGCGGCTGCGGATCGAGGCGCTGGAACTGAAGAGCGTGGAGGAGCTCGGGCTGACCGCCGGGCAGCTCGTGGCCGACTACGGACCCGACCAGCCCGTCCCGGTCCCGGCCGGCGACTCCGCGGACAAATGGGCTGCACTGCGCGCCCCGGTGGACGAGGACGGCCGCGAGATTCCCGAAGGCAAGCCCTTCGTCCGGGCCGAGCAGGAAAAACGGCTCAAACGCGCCGAACGCGACCTCGCCGCCCTCGGCAAGGTCAACCCGCTGGCGCTGGAGGAGTTCGCCGCGCTGGAAGAGCGCCACCAGTTCCTCAGCACCCAGCTCGAAGACCTGAAGTCCAGCCGCAAGGACCTGCTGGACATCATCAAGGAAGTCGACGACCGCGTCCAGAAGGTCTTCGCCGAGGCGTTCGAGGACACCTCCCGGCAGTTTGTCCGCGTCTTCGCCCGGCTGTTTCCCGGCGGCGAGGGCCGGCTGGTCCTGACCGACCCCACCGACATGCTCACCACCGGCATCGAGGTCGAAGCCCGCCCGGCCGGCAAGAAAATCAAGCGGCTCTCGCTGCTTTCCGGCGGCGAACGCTCCCTTACGGCCGTGGCGCTGCTGGTGGCCATCTTCAAGGCACGGCCCTCGCCCTTCTACGTCATGGACGAGGTCGAGGCCGCCCTCGATGACACCAACCTGGGCCGGCTCATCACCATCTTCGAAGAGCTCCGCGAATCCAGCCAGCTGATCGTCATCACGCACCAGAAGCGCACCATGGAAGTCGCCGACGCCCTCTACGGCGTCACAATGCGCGGCGACGGCGTCTCAACGGTGATCAGCCAGCGGCTCAGTGCGGAGAGCTAGGCAAACGTCCACGTCCCGGCGGGGCGGCGTCCACACGCAACAAAAGCGCTGGCCACGGCTCATTTGGGGTTTGTGAGAAGCTAGGGGAGTGAACGACATCCTCCCCATCATTCTGCCCATTCTCGCTGTCCTGGTGGTCCTCGGTGCGCTGATCCCGGTGCTCATGAAGACCCGGAAGAGTTCCAAGACCTACACCGGCCCGCGTGACGCAAACGACCCCGTGCAGGCCCCCGGAGCCGGAACCCTTGTGGAGGACCGTCCCGCGCAGGCGCCGGCACCGGCACGGACCTCGCCGGACGGCGTCGAACTCGAAGAACCAACCCTCGAGGTTCCGGACGACGCAGCCGGGCTGGAAACCGTGCCGGTGGAAACCCCGCTGCCCGTGGCGGGGCGGCTGATGCGGCTGCGCGAGCGGCTGGTCAAGTCCAACAACATCCTGGGCAAGGGGCTCCTGGCACTGCTCTCGGCGGACAAGATCGATGAAAACGTCTGGGATGAGGTCGAGGAAACCCTGCTGCTGGCCGATCTCGGCACCGAACCGACCATGCAGCTCGTGGACTCGCTCCGCGAACGCGTCAAGGTGATGGGCACGCGGGACCCGGAGCACGTCAAGGCCCTGCTCCGCGAGGAACTCATCAAGCTCGTGGACCCCACCATGGACCGGAGCCTGAACGTCGAGCGCCACGGCGACAAGCCCGCCGTCATGATGGTTGTCGGCGTCAACGGCGTTGGCAAGACCACCACCGTGGGCAAGCTCGCCCGCGTGCTCGTGGCCGAGGACAAGGACGTGCTGCTGGGCGCGGCCGACACCTTCCGCGCCGCCGCCGCCGAGCAGCTGGCCACGTGGGGCCAGCGCGTCGGCGTGCCCACCGTGAAGTCGGACATCGACGGCGCGGACCCGGCCTCGGTGGCTTACGAGGCCGTCAAGGCCGGCATCGACCAGGAAGTCGACGTCGTCATGATCGACACCGCGGGGCGCCTGCAGAACAAGGTGGGCCTCATGGACGAGCTCAGCAAGGTCAAGCGGGTCATCGAAAAGCTGGCCGAGGTGGACGAGGTGCTGCTGGTCCTGGACGCCACCACCGGCCAGAACGGACTCAACCAGGCCCGGGTGTTCTCCGAGGTCGTGAACATCACCGGGATCGTCCTGACCAAGCTGGACGGCACCGCCAAGGGCGGGATCGTCGTCGCCATCCAGAAATCCCTCGGGGTCCCTGTGAAGCTGATCGGCCTGGGCGAAGGCGCCGACGATCTCGCGCCGTTCGACGCCGAAGGCTTCGTGGATGCGCTGCTGAACTAGCACGCACCGCCACAAAAAGTGCCCCGGTCCTGTCTGGACAGTTCAGACAGGACCGGGGCACTTTTTGTTCAAGTGGCTAGTACTTGAAGTTCAGGACCGTCACTGTTCCGGCGGTCAGCTGGAACTGCTGGGTCTGGGACTTGTACGCGAACCCCGGCACCGTGGCGCGCTTGGCGAGGGGCGTGGGCTCGGTCTTGGCGCCGTCGATGACGGTCTGGTTCTCGGCTGAGTAGCTGGGGCCGCTGAGCTGGGTCATGGTCCCGGTGACCGGTTTGCCCGGCAGGTTCAGGGTGACGGAAGTCTGCGCGGCCTTTTCGGGGTCGTTTTCGTTGATGATCACCACGCTGGTGCTGCCGTCCGCGTTCTGCAGCGCGTAGCTGAACGCCGGGCCCCCTCCGGAGCTGTTCACTTTCATGAACTTGCCGGCCTCGAGCTCGGCCACCATGGAGATCCCGAAGAAGTTGGCCCGGCCGGACATCTGGCCGTTGCCGAACGGGTAGGCCCCGGCGCTGCAGATGGCGGACAGGGGCGGGCCGCCCTTGCACGTCAGCAACGAGCTGTGGAAGCCGATTCGGGTGATGCCCAGCTGGGCGGCGGTGAGGGCATAGTCTGCCGCCCACAGCGCAGATGCGTGGGTACGGGAGGTCTCATTGGAACCGGGGCACGCCGAGATCCCGGTTTCCGGAATCCAGGTTTCCAGGCCCGCGGCCTGACCCACCGCGAGGGCCGCCTTCTGGTAGTTGACGCCACGGTCGTGCATCGTTCGGCTCATCGCGTTTGCCAACGTAGGCGAGTCCTGGGGCACGCCGCCGTCACAGTTGGAGAGCGGGTAGTGGTGGAACGTCAGGATCTTCTTCTGAGGGAGGTCCGCGTCGACGAACGGCTGCCACCACTTCTGGTCGTAGGCGCCCGGGCCGGAGATGGGCACGTTGGGCGCCACTGCATAGATTGCGGCCGCGTAGTCCTTCAGTTCCCGGACGTACTGCTCCAGGCTGTAGCCGTTGCCGGCCTTGACGTCGTTGAACACGAAGCCGTTGGGCTCATTGCCCACGGTGATGCTCAGCAGCCGGTTGCCGAGGATCGCCGAGGCGTTCTTGGCCATGTCCGCTGCCCGGGCCGGATTGTAGTGGCCCAGGTCCACGGTGAGGCTGACCGCGGCATCCCCTGCCTCCAGCAGGGTCTTGAGCCGGACCAGGTCTGCCGGGCCCACGGCCTTGACCGGGTGCGTCTTGTCGCCCTTGTAGTCGGCGGGGACGGCCTCGCCGCTGGATGTCCAGAAAAAGCGCCGGTCCACGGCGTTGCCGCCGAAACGCAGGACCGGCTGGTCGATCTCCTGGAGCAGCTTAACCATCGACGCGTTGTCGCTGCTGAGGTCGGGATCGGCCAGATCCGTGGCCTCCAGGGAAATTCCCGTCATGCCCTTGTTCAGGGAGGTGCCCACGAGGTCGTTGGAGACATCGACCTTGAGGGGCTCAACCTTTTCCAGCGGCGACCCGGCCGGCGGACCCGGCTGTGCGTAATAGGTGACGGGCGGTCCCGCCTCGGCAGGGGCGAGCGCCGGTGCCGACGGGGCGGGGGAAGAAGCGGCCGGCGGTGCCGGCGTCGGGTTTCCGAGGGCGAGGGGAATCAGTACAGCTGCGGCGACGGCGACAATTCCGGCGCCGGTGATCAACCCTGCGCGCTTCCTGTTTCCCGCGCTCTTAGCGGCGTTGGCGGGTTGGGCAGGGTCGGGGCTTTCGGCTTTCCCGGGGGAAGAGTCGAATTTGGCCATGGGGGATTACCTCCGGAAGTTTGTGGCACGTGCCCCCAGCTTAGCCAAGGGCGGAGGCCGCCGCTGACCGGCAGGCCCAGGACGACGTCCTGTGCAGGGTCCCGGACAGGGTTCCGGTGGAGGCATTGCCCGGAGCCGACCAGTGGCGGCAACGCCGCAGGTCAGGCGCGGTCGGGCGCCGGCCGGCGGAACGTTTCGCGGGCCGGCAACCACACGGCGGCGGCGGCCAACAGGATGCCGCCGGTGACCCCAAAGGCCCAGCCGTAGCCCAGCCGGTCCGCCAGCAGCCCGGCCACCACCGGTCCGACGATCGCGCCGCTGTCGGAGGCCATCTGGAACACGGCCAGGACGCGGCCGCCCGAGCGCTCGTTGCCGATCACGTCGGCGATGGCGGCCTGCTGGGCCGGTCCCAGCAGCCCGGAGCCGATCCCGGCGCAGGCGGAGGCGAGCAGAAACCAGGGCAGCTGGTGCGTGAACCCGATGGCCGCGGTGGCGGTGCCGGTGACCAGCAGTCCGGCCAGCAGGAGCGGCTTGCGGCCGAGGCTGTCCGCGAGCCGGCCGGAAAACGTCAGCGCCACCGCGTTGCCGCCGGCAAACACCGCCAGGGCCCAGCCGGCGGATTCCGGCCCGGCGCCGAGCGCCACGACGGCGAAGAGCGGCACTGTGGCCATCCGCACCCCAAAGGTGGCCCAGCCGTTGGCGAAGCTCGAAAACAGGCCGGCCCGGTAGGCGCTGTCCCGCAGCGCGTCCTTCAGTGCCATCGCCGGGGCCGCTGCGCCGGGCTGCCGCGAGGCGGCAGGGACATGGCTGAGCTGGGTCTGCACCACGACGGCGGCCAGCACCAGGGCCGCCGCGTAGGCCAGGAACGGCACCCGCAAACCGAAGCTGGCAAGCATCCCGCCGACGATTGGGCCGCAGACGTTGCCGATCAGGAAGGCGGAGGCATAGGCCCCGGAGACCCGGCCGCGGCTTTCCGGCGGCGCGAGCCGGACCACGAGCGCCATGGACGCCACCGTGAACATCACCGAACCGGCCCCGCCCAGGCCGCGGAAGACCAGCAGCTGCCAGTAGTCCTGGGCGAAGGCGCAGGCCGCCGTGGACGCCGCGACGATCAGCAGCCCCGCCACGTAGACCGGCCGTTCGCCGAGCTTCACGATCAGGGCGCCGCCGGCCGGGGCGAAGACGAGCCGCATGAACGCAAAGATGCTCACGATCACGGCCGCCGCGGTCGCCCCGACGTCGAACGTGGTGGCGAACTGGGGCAGAACCGGTGCCACGAGGCCAAAACCGATCGCAATCAGGAAGGCCGCCACCAGCATCACCTTGATGTCCCGGGGCAGCCGGGAGCGGCCCGGGGCCCGGGAGGGCACCTTGGCTGCGGCGTCGCCGGCGGGGCGGGAGGTCTTGCTCATAATGCGTTCGTCCTTGGGAAGATGCGGGGCCGGCTGGCGGCGGGTCCAACGTGTGCGGAAATGATCCGCTGAAACATAACCGTAACAAGTGTGAGATGCACCATTTACGTCCGGGAGGTTCTTGTAACAACCCGGCAATGTAAATCCTCCGCCAGCGAAACACTGCCCCGCGAAACTCTTTCTAGAACGCAAATAAATGCGTTGGGACCGGCGGACTACTCCGCACCTAATAGCAAGAGAGGACGTAGACCATGGAACTCACCGCAGGTCTCGTTTGGCTCCTGGTCGCCGCGGCACTCGTGCTGTTCATGACCCCGGGCCTGGCATTCTTCTACGGCGGCATGACCCGCGCCAAGTCGGCTTTGAACATGATGATGATGAGCTTCGTCGCCATTGGAACCGTCAGCATCATGTGGATCCTGTGGGGCGCTTCGATGGCTACGAGCAACGAAGACAACTTCTACCAGATCTTCGCCAACCCGTTCAGCCACTTCGGCCTGCACGGCTTCACCGAACCGGCTGACCTGCTCAAGGTCGGCTACGCGGCAACCTTCGCGATCATCACGGTGGCCCTGATCTCCGGTGCGGTCGCCGACCGCGCCAAGTTCTCCGCCTGGGTGGTCTTCACGCCCATCTGGGCCACCCTGGTCTACGCGCCGCTGGCCTTCATGGTCTGGGGTGGAGGACTCTTCTCCGCCAGTGGCTGGTTCGGCCAGACGTTCGCGCCGGTCATCGACTTCGCCGGCGGCACCGTGGTCCACATCAACGCCGGCGTCGCCGGCCTGATCCTGGTCCTGATCATCGGCAACCGCAAGGGCTTCGGCAAGGACCCGAACCACCGCCCGCACAACATTCCGTTCGTCATGCTCGGCGCCGCCATCCTGTGGTTCGGCTGGTTCGGCTTCAACGCCGGTGCCGCCGCCACTGTCGAGCAGGCCGGCCTGATCTGGATCAACACCCTGGCCGCCCCGGCCGCCGCCATGCTTGGCTGGCTCGCCGTGGAGCGCTTCCGCGACGGTCACCCGACCTCCCTCGGTGCCGCCTCCGGCGTGGTCGCCGGCCTGGTCGCCATCACCCCGGCCTGCGCCAACGTCTCCCCGCTGGGTGCAATCGCCCTCGGCGTCGCAGCCGGTGTGGCCTCGGCGCTCGCCGTCGGCCTGAAGTTCAAGTTCGGCTACGACGACTCGCTCGACGTCGTGGGTGTCCACCTCGTTTCCGGTGTTGTCGGCACGGTCGCAATCGGCTTCCTGGCCACCCCGACCCAGGGCACCGCCGGCCTGTTCTACGGCGGCGGCACCACGCAGCTGGTCGCCCAGAGCCTCGCGGCACTGATGGCCATCGTCTTCACCGCCGTGATGACCTTCATCATCGCCTTCCCGATTCACAAGCTCATGGGCTTCCGGGTTTCCCAGGAACAGGAAGTTGTCGGTGTGGACCTGAGCCTGCACGCAGAGACCGCCTACGAGTTCGGCGTCGGAGGGCACGGCGGCAGCTTCCAGCCGCTGCACGAACTGATCACGGGCAAGCCGATGAGTGAAGAGGCAGCCGCCGAAGTGCCGGTGGACGCCGAGTCCAACGGCAAGCAGAACGCAACAGGCAAGGAAAGTGTGGGGGCATGAAACTGATCACAGCAATCGTCCGACCGGAAAAGCTTGAGGCTATTCGCGAAGGCCTGGAAGCCTACGGCGTGCAGGGCCTCACGGTCAGCGCAGCCAGCGGCTACGGCCGGCAGCGCGGTTACACCGAGGTGTACCGCGGGGCCGAGTACAACGTGGACCTGCTGCCCAAGATCCGGGTGGAAGTCCTGGCCACCGACGAACAGGCGGATGACATCCTCGATGTCATCATCGCCAGTTCCAACACGGGCCGGGCCGGCGACGGCAAAGTCTGGACGATGGATGTGTTCGAAGCTGTCAGGGTCCGCACCGGAGAGCGCGGTGCGGCAGCGATCTAGCTGCTCCCCGCTCGACTCCCTGACCGGGAGACGGACACGGCACTGACACAGCACTGACACAGCGGGCCGGATACCTGGGAAGGTATCCGGCCCGTTGTGTCGTCTCCGGGTGCGGCCTGGTCGCATCTGCACGGGGGCTCGGGCTCAGGCGCCCGCGCCCTGCGCCGGATCTGCGCGGGCGCTGCTGCGACGGAACTAGGCCGGCCAGCCCTCCGGCCCCGGTGTCCCGGCCGGATATTCCTCCAGCGGGACATGACCGGCGGTCCAGGATTTCAGCACCGGCGCCAGGATGCGCCAGCAGTCCTCGGCCGTGTCCGCCCGCACCGAGAGCAGCGGATCGCCGGTCAGCACGCCCTCGAGCACTTCACCGTAGGGGAGGAGCTCGGAGGCGCTCAGTTCGGCCCGCAGTGTGGTCCGGTCCAGGCTCAGGACATTGCCGGGGCCGTTCACGTCGACGTCGAACTGCAGCGTGTCCGGGCCAAAGCCGATCCGCAGCTGGTTGGGGGCGTCCACACCGGTGAACCCCTTGGGAAGGTGCGGCACCGGCCGGAAGGTCACCACAGCCTCCTTGCGTTTTTGGCCCAGTGCCTTGCCTGAGCGCAGGATGAACGGCACGCCCTGCCAGCGCCAGTTGTCGATCCCCACCTGCACCTCGGCGAGGGTTTCGGTGCCCCTGGACGCGTCCACGCCCTCCTCCCGGGCATAGTCCGGAATGTCCCGGCCGTTGATCGAACCCGCCGTGTACCGGGCCCGGCGGCTGCTTTGGCGGTAGGGGGCCTTGATGCTGCTGGCCCGCAGCACGGTGGCCACGGCATCGCGAAGGTCGCGTTCGTCCACGGATGCCGGCGGCTCGATCGCCATGAGGGCCATGATCTGCAGCAGGTGGCTCTGGATCATGTCGCGGAGCGCTCCGGCGCCGTCGTAGTAGCGGGCGCGGCCTTCGAGGGCCAGGTCCTCGTCGAATATGATCTCGACCTTTTCGATGTTTTGCCGGTTCCACACCGGCTCCAGGAACGTGTTCGCGAAGCGCAGGCCAAGGATGTTCAGGACCGTTGCCTTGCCGAGGAAGTGGTCCACGCGGTGGATGTGGTCCTCCGGGACCAGCGCGGCCAGCGTCGTGTTCAGGTGCCGCGCCGACTGCTCGTCGGAACCGAACGGCTTCTCCATGACCAGCCGGGTGCCGGCGGGCACGTCCGCCGGCGCCAGGGCCTCGCAGGCGAGCTGGCTGACGCGCGGCGGCAGGGCGAAGTAGACGCCCACGGGCCCCTCCAGCTGCGCCAGCAGCCCGGCGAGCTGGCCCTCGGCGGTCACGTCGAGCTGGTGGTACGTGCTCTCCTGGCGGACCCGCTTGAGCTCGCGCCTGCCGCGGGCGTCGGCCGTGGAGCCCTCGTCCGCGAACGACTCCTCGATCCGGCCAAGCCACTGCTCCGGCGTCCAGGGGTCCGATCCCGCTCCCGCCAGGGTGAGGCCGTCGGCGCGGCCCCGGGCCACCAGGCGGGCAAGCCCCGGTAGCAGGAGCCTTCCGGTGAGATCGCCGGAAGCGCCCAGAATGAGCAGGGTTTTTACAGTTGTTTGGCTGGTCACCTACGCCAGCATGCCATCTTGAAGGCGCATCTTGGTACCCTAGATAGTCGAGTCCTGTTGTCGAGGCGGTTCGTCCAGGCGAATACCAGTCGCGACGCTGGCGTGCCGCACCGGCCGCCACCTGTAGATCCACTGAAAGAAGTGCACGGCGCGTGTTCAATTCACTCTCTGACCGGTTGACAGCAACCTTCAAGAATCTGCGTGGCAAGGGCCGCCTGACCGAGGCGGACGTTGACGCCACAGTCCGCGAGATCCGGCGTGCCCTCCTGGACGCCGACGTCGCCGTGCCCGTGGTCCGGGAGTTCACCGGCCGCGTGCGCGAGCGTGCCCTCGGCGCCGAGGTCTCCGGGGCGCTGAACCCGAGCCAGCAGATCGTGAAGATCGTCAACGAGGAACTCGTCGAGATCCTCGGTGGCGAGACCCGCCGGATCCGCCTGGCCAAGACCGGACCCACCATCATCATGCTGGCCGGTCTCCAAGGCGCCGGCAAGACCACCCTGGCCGGCAAGCTGTCCAAGTGGCTCAAGTCCCAGGGCCACAGCCCGATGCTGGTGGCCTGTGACCTCCAGCGCCCCAACGCCGTCACCCAGCTGCAGGTGGTCGGCCAGCGCGCCGGCGTGCCCGTCTTTGCCCCGCACCCGGGCGCCACGTCAACCGAATTGGACCACCCGGCCGGCGACCCTGTCGCCGTTGCCCGCGCCGGCGTCGAGGAAGCCAAGCGCACCCTCCACGACGTCGTGATCGTGGACACCGCCGGCCGTCTCGGCGTCGACGCCGACATGATGGAGCAGGCGCGCCAGATCCGCCGCGCGATCGTGCCGAACGAAGTCCTGTTCGTGATCGACTCCATGATCGGCCAGGACGCCGTCAACACGGCCCTGGCCTTCGACGAGGGCGTCAACTTCACCGGCATCGTGCTCTCCAAGCTCGACGGCGACGCCCGCGGCGGTGCCGCGCTCTCCGTCGCGTCGGTGACCGGCAAACCGGTCATGTTCGCCTCCACCGGCGAAGGCGTGGACGACTTCGAGCTCTTCCACCCGGACCGCATGGCCTCGCGCATCCTGGACATGGGTGACGTTCTCACCCTGATCGAGCAGGCCGAGAAGTCTTGGGACAAGGATGAAGCCGCCCGGATGGCGAAGAAGTTCGCCGACCAGGAAGACTTCACCCTCGATGACTTCCTCGCCCAGATGCAGCAGATCCGCAACATGGGCTCCATGAAGAAAATGCTCATGATGATGCCCGGTGCGCAGAACATCCGCCAGCAGCTGGAGCAGTTCGACGAGCGCGAGATCGACCGCGTCGAGGCCATTGTCCGCTCGATGACCCCGCACGAGCGCGTGGCTCCGAAGATCATTAACGGCTCCCGCCGGGCCCGTATTGCCCGCGGTTCCGGCGTGCACGTCTCCGAGGTCAACGGACTGCTGGAACGCTTTGCCCAGGCCCAGAAGATGATGAAGAAGATGGCCGCCGGCGGCGGGATGCCCGGCATGCCGGGGATGCCGGGCATGGGCGGCGGGGCTCGCAAGGGCGCCAAGCCCGCGCCCAAGAAGAAGGCCCGCTCCGGCAACCCGGCCAAGGCGGCGCAGGAACTGCGCGACGCCGAGGCCAGGCGTGCCGCCGGTCCGAAGGCCCTGCCCACCGGAGCGTCGTTCGGCCAGCAGGGCGGCGACTTCGACCCGTCCCAGCTGAACCTGCCCAAGGGCTTCGACAAGTTCCTCGGCGGCAGCAAGTAGCCGCAGGTGCTGACGGCCGCCGGCACTGTGTCGCCGGCGGCATCAGCACTGAAGTGCCATAGGGTTAGACAATGTTCAAGCAGCGCGTAGTCTTCGTCCACGGGGACGGCAGCTTCGGCGCCGCCGCGTGGCCAAAACAGCACGGAATGGCGCTGGACTACGACGCCCTGTTCCTGCGGCGGCACGGGTTTGACGCCGTCGCCGAACCGCTCGAATCCAACTTCGCCGCCGACGCCGCCATCGTGCTCGCATCGCTGGCCGACGACGGCCGCGGCGAGGCCGGCGGCCACGTGGTGGCCCACTCGCAGGGCGCGATCGCCGCGATGATGGCCGCCGTCGAGCGGCCCGACCTCGTCCAGTCGCTGACCCTGGTGGAACCTGCCTGCTTGTCCCTGACCGCGGAACTCCCGGCCACCGCCGCGCACCGGGCCCTCATGCAGCCGCTCTTCGACGTCCGGCACAACCTCAGCGACGACGACTTCCAGCGGGAGTTCATCCGCCGCGCGTTCGCGGCGGACGCCCCCGGGGCCACGACGCCGGAGGCCCTCCGGGCGGCGCGCCGGCTCCGCCTGCAGGCGCCGCCTTGGGAAGCCCCGCTGCAGATCGTGCCGGGCGTGCCGACCCTGGTCCTGACCGGCGGCTGGGAACCGCTGTACGAGGAAATCGCCGGCTACCTGCGCGAGACCGGCGCCCTGCACCGCACCGCCCCGGGAGGGCACCGGCCCCAGGATTCAGCCGAAGGGGACCGGGCCATCCGCTCCTACATCGCCGAGGTCAGCCGGCGCCAGCACGCCCGGGCCTCCTAGGAAGCTGCGGGCCCTCCCACCGAGGGCTGCGGCAGGTAGACCTTGCCGCCCGAGGCGAGGAACTCGTTGCTCTTCGCCCGCATTCCGGCCGCCCTCTCTGAAAGGGCGGCCTGCTGTTCCGCCGAACCAGGATCCGCCGAAGCGGAGTCCGCCACACCATAGTTGCCGGTGCCGTATTCGTCCCGGATGTCCTGGCTGATCCGCATGGAGCAGAACTTCGGACCGCACATCGAGCAGAAGTGGGCCGTCTTGGCCGGCTCGGCGGGAAGCGTCTCATCGTGGAAGGCCTCTGCCGTCACCGGGTCCAGGGACAGCGCGAACTGGTCCCGCCAGCGGAACTCGAACCTTGCCTTGGACAGGGCATCGTCGCGTTCGTGCGCGCCGGGGTGGCCCTTGGCGAGGTCCGCGGCATGGGCCGCGATCTTGTAGGTGATTACGCCCGTCTTCACGTCGTCCTTGTTCGGCAGCCCGAGGTGTTCCTTGGGCGTGACGTAGCAGAGCATGGCGGTGCCGTAGCGGGCGATCTCGGTGGCGCCGATCGCCGAGGTGATGTGGTCATATCCCGGTGCGATATCCGTGACCAGCGGCCCGAGTGTGTAGAACGGGGCGCCCTTGCAGAGTTCCTGCTGGCGCTCCACGTTTTCCCGGACGAGGTGGAAGGGCACATGCCCGGGACCCTCCACCATGACCTGCACATCGAATTCCCAGGCCCGCTGCGTGAGCTCAGCCAGGGTGTCCAGTTCGGCGAACTGTGCCGCGTCGTTGGCATCCGCCGTCGCGCCCGGCCGCAGCCCGTCGCCCAGGGAGAAGGCGACGTCGTACCGCGCGAAGATCTCGCACAGCTCGTCGAAGTGGGTGTACAGGAAGTTCTCCCGATGGTGCGCCAGGCACCAGCCGGCCATGATGGAACCGCCCCGGGACACGATGCCGGTGACCCGGTTGGCCGTCAGGGGCACATACCGCAGCAGGACCCCGGCGTGGATGGTCATGTAGTCCACGCCCTGCTCGCACTGCTCGATCACGGTGTCCCGGAAGATCTCCCAGGTCAGGGCGTTCGCCTCGCCGTTGACCTTCTCCAGCGCCTGGTAGATCGGGACCGTGCCGATGGGGACGGGGGAGTTGCGGATGATCCACTCGCGCGTGGTGTGGATGTCGTCCCCGGTGGAGAGGTCCATGACGGTGTCCGCGCCCCACTGCGTGGCCCACTGGAGTTTGTCGACCTCCTCTGCGATGGAGCTGGTCACGGCGGAATTGCCGATATTGGCGTTGATTTTCACCAGGAACGCCTTGCCGATGATCATCGGCTCGGATTCGGGGTGGTTGACGTTGTTGGGAATGATCGCCCGGCCCGCGGCCACCTCGCTGCGCACCAGCTCCACATCGCAGTTCTCGCGCAGCGCGACGAACCGCATTTCCTGGGTGATGACACCGTCCCGGGCGTACCGCATCTGCGTGACGGTCCTGCCCTCAACGGCCCGGCGCGGCACCGGCCGGCCGCCCCGCCACTCGGCCGACGCCGCACCCCGGCGCACCGCCGACTTGCCGTCGTCGAGCAGCTCCCGTTCCCTGCCGGCGTAGGGTTCGGTGTCCGCCCTGGCCTCAATCCAGGGCGTGCGGAACGGCTCCAGCCCGCGGACCGGATCGCTGCCTGGTCCTGCCGTGCGGTACACCCGGAACGGCGGGTTCCGGACGCCACCCGGCGAGGGTTCCAGGGCGATTTCGGTCACCGGGACACGGATGCCGTGGTCCGGGTCCGTGGTAAAGGCCAGCGAGTGGGACTTCAGCGACTGTGTGGGGGCCGCAGGCTGGTTGTGGACAGGGCTGTGCTGTGTCAGTTGGGTGTTCACGGAAATACTCACTTCCTTCGCCGGCATTACCCGGACAGGTTCAACGGTCGCAGGCTGCGTCAGCCCGATCTCAGCCCCTGCAGGGGCACCCGTGTGGTCGTAGACGAAGCTACCACGCGCCTCCGGCCGGCCGTCGAGTGTGACGCGGACGGTAGGACCGCGTTGTTAGCGTGGCACTGTGACCCCGCCCAAGGCCGTGCCCCGCATCAGGATGGCGGCGCCGGAAGATATCCAAGCGCTGCCGGCTATCGAGGCCGCGGCAGACGGCGTCCTGATAAAGGAACTGGGGAACCGGGCGCTCCCGGCTCCGGAGTTGACGACACCGGTCGAGCCGCTGTTCATACTGGTCGCCGGAACTCCGCCCGTAGGCTTTGCCCGCGTTGACGCACTCGGCGGCCAGGCCCATCTGGAGCAACTCTCCGTGCAGCCGGACTTCGGCAGGCGGGGGATCGGACGGTCCCTGGTGGAGGCGGCCCTCGACGCTGCCCGGAGTCGTGGCTATCCCTGGATGACGCTTTGCACTTTCGCAGCCGTTCCGTTCAATGCCCCGTTTTACGCGAGCTGCGGGTTCGAGGAAGTCGCCCGGCCGGGGCCCGCGCTGGCTGCCCTGCGGATCCACGAAGCGCAGCTGGGACTCGATGATCTGGGCGCGAGGATTGTCATGCGGATTAGGCTTTAGGCCATGACCAGCATCATCGAGTTCAGCGGCCCCATCCTCACGGCGGCGGACCAGGTCCGCCACGGGCTGTGGTCGGTGGAGGGCCGGTTGACCTTCCACCGGCCCGCGGCCGCGCCGGAGCTCGTGCTCGACGGCTGGGTCATTCCCGGCCTCGTGGACGCGCACTGCCACATCGGCCTCGGCCCGGGCGGGGACGTTACCGAGGACACCGCGGAATCCCAGGCCCTGGCGGACCGCAACGCCGGGACGCTGCTGGTCCGTGACGCCGGCGCCGTCCACGACACCCGCTGGCTCCAGCAACGCGCGGACCTTCCCCGGATCCTCCGCTCCGGCCGGCACCTCGCCAGGACCCGGCGCTACCTGCCGGGCCTGGCCGTCGAGGTCGAGCCGGAGGATCTTGTCGAGGCCGTGCGGAAGCAGGCCCGCGCGGGCGACGGCTGGGTCAAGCTCGTGGGGGACTGGATCGACCGCGACGCCGGCGATCTCGCCGCCAGCTTTCCCGCCAGGACGGTCAAGGACGCCGTGCAGGCCGCCCATGATGAGGGGGCCCGCGTCACCGCCCACTGCTTCGCCGAGGACACCCTCGATGACATGCTCGATGCCGGGATCGACTGCATCGAGCACGCCACCGGGCTGTTGCCGCGGCATCTGCCGCGCTTCCTCGAACAGGGCGTCCCGATCGTGCCCACCCTGATCAACATCGCCACGTTCCCGGACATCGCGGCCCGGGCGGAGGCCAAGTTCCCCCGCTACGCCGCCCACATGCGCTCGCTGTGGGAGCGGCGGGCGGAGCGGATCCTCGAAGCCCACGAGGCCGGGGTGGCGATCTACGCCGGTACCGACGCCGGCAGCGTGATCAGCCACGGCAGGATCGTCGACGAGATCCAGGCCCTGCACGCCGCCGGCCTTCCCGCCGCGGCCGCCCTCGACGCCGCGGCCTGGTCCGCGCGGACCTGGCTCGGCGCTGAGTCCATCGGTGAAGGGGCCAGCGCCGATGTCCTGCTCTGCGCCGAGGATCCGCGGAGCAATCCGGCCACGCTCAGGGAACTAAAGCACATTGTGCTTCGGGGTCATCCCATCCGGTAGGAATAAATTGAAGCTTCAAGTAATTTAGTCTTATGCAAGGGTCACCGAAAGCCGGTGGCTACAGAATCCACGGAGCGTTGCAATGACCGCAGAAGCCAGCACCCAGGACCTCCTTCCTGCCGAACTCACCATGGGCACCGTGATGCTCAAGGTCGGCGACATGAAGCTCATGACCGACTACTACCAGCGCGCCCTAGGCCTGGAGACTGTGGCCGAACAGGACGGCGGGCTCTACCTTGGGCGCCAGCAGAAGCCGCTGGTCCATCTGGCGCCCGCCCCGGGCCTGAATCTTCCCTCCCGCGGCGAGGCCGGACTCTTCCACACCGCCCTCCTCTTCGAGGACCAGCACTCCCTGGCGGCCACCATTGCCAGCGCGGCCCAGTACGAGCCCCAGTCCTTCACCGGCAGCGCGGACCACCTCGTCAGCGAGGCGTTCTACTTCAACGACCCCGAGGGCAACGGCATCGAGCTGTACTGGGACCGGCCGCGGGAGGCGTGGTCCTGGGAGGGCAAGAACGTCGTCATGGACAGCCTCGCCCTGCCGCCGCAGCGCTACCTGCAGCAATACTTGACCGAGGAGTCCGTGACCGGCCAGCGCCAGGCCGCCGCCGGCGTCGGGCACGTCCACCTGCAGGTCGGCGACGTCCAGTCGGCGCACGATTTCTATGTCGGCACGCTCGGCTTCGAGAAGACCGCGGGCTGGCACGGCCAGGCGCTGTTTGTCTCGGCCGGCGGCTACCACCACCACATGGCCATGAACGTGTGGAACAGCCGCGGCGCAGGCCCCCGGCGCGACACGCTGGGGCTGGGTGAAGTCCTCATTGAAGTGCCCTCCGGCGACGACGTCGCGGCCCTGGCCGACCGGCTCAAGGTCGCCGGCGTCGAATCCCACCACACCGGCGCCGAGCTGCGCTTCGAAGATCCGTGGCGCAACCGCATCCGCGTCGCCGTGCGCTAGAAGTTCTGCCCAGGCAAGCTGTTCGCTGGACATGCCCAGTGTGCACAGCTTCCCGCTGGACATGCCCACTGTTCGCTGACGGGACGGCTGGACATGTCCATTGGTCGCGGCCGGGAATGAGCACAGCTGCCATATGTCCAGTGCTGACGGCCGGGGGAGGGCATGCCCGCGGGCGGGCCCGGGTTTCCCCGGGCCAGCGAAGGGCATGTCCACTGTTCGCCGACGGGACGGCCGGGCATGTCCACCGGTCGTGGCCGGGAATGGACACTGCTCCCATATGTCCAGTGCTCACGGTCAGGGGAGGGCATGTCCGCGGGCGGGGCCGGGTTTCCCCGGGCCAGCGAAGGGCATGTCCACTGTTCGCTTACGGGACGGCTGGACATGTCCACCGGTCGCAGCCGGGAATGGACATAGTTGTCATATGTCCATTGCTCGCGGCCTGGGGAGGGCATGTCCGCGGGCGGGGCCGGAGCCGGGGCCGGGAGGGCCGGGTTTCCACGTACCAGCACACAACATGCCCACTGTTCGCTGACGGGACTTCGGAACAGTTCGGAACATGTCCAACGGTCGCAGCCGGGAATAGACACTCCTGCCATATGTCCATTGCTCACGGTCGGGGGAGGGCATGTCCACACGCAAGGGCGGCGAGCTTCGGCCCGTCGCGGAGGGCATGTCCAGTAGCCGGGGCGTCGCCGCGCGCCGAAGCGACTAGGCTGAAGCGACGTCGAAAACAGCGGTCAGCGGACCGCCGAACCCTAAGGACCAGCTGCATGGGATTCACCGAACTCTTTGTGTCCACCCACGAAGAAGCCCTCAAGCGCGCCGGCGCACTGGAAGGCGGCGCCCCGGCCGCGCAGGGGGCCGTCCGCATCCCGGAGATCAGTGACTTCGAGGTGGAGCGGCTGGGCGACCTCGCCGGCGTCGCCGTGCACGCCCCGGGCGCGGACTATGAACTGGCCATGGTTGACGTGGCCAGCGACTCGTTGCTCGGCGTCCCGGCGGCAATGGTCCGCACGCTGGCGGAACTGCTCAGCTATGAAACGGAAGGGGAGGGCGACGTCCTGGAGGATGTCGCCGCCAACTGGGCCGCCGAAGAGGACATGCCCTTCGGTCCGGACGAGGCCCGGGGCTACGTCCGCCGGATCGCCGAGCTCGCCGCCGCCGTCGACCCCGCCGCCAAGTCCGGCCTCTACGTCTGGACGTCCTGACCGGCCCCCAAGGCCGCTGCCAGGACGCGCGCCGGTGCGCCGGGTCCGTGTCAAGTCGAAATCCTGCCGGTGATCTGGCACAATGAACAGGTACTCGATCTGCGTGGCCCCTCTCTCCGCGTCTGGATCTTGTCCTTTAGAACCCCCAAGTACGGCCCGCCCCACGGGTGCAGAACGCCGGGCTCGACCCCGTTTCAGAAACAGGAGTGACCACAAAAGTGGCCGTAAAGATTCGCCTTAAGCGCTTCGGCAAGATGCGCGCACCGTACTACCGCATCGTCGTCATGGACTCACGCTCCAAGCGTGATGGCCGTGCTATCGAAGAGATCGGCAAGTACCACCCGACCGAAGAGCCCTCGTACATCGAGGTCGACACGGACCGTGCCCAGTACTGGCTCGGCGTCGGCGCACAGCCGTCCGAGCAGGTCGCCGCGATCCTGAAGATCACCGGTGACTGGCAGAAGTTCAAGGGTCTCCCCGGCCAGGAGGGAACCTTGAAGACCAAGGCTCCCAAGGCTGCCTTCGTTACCCCGGAAAAGGGTTCCGTGATCATCCCGGAAGCCATCACCAAGAAGGCTAAGAAGGACGAAGCTGCCGAGGCTCCCGCCGACGCCGCCGAAGCAGAGACCACCGAGGCTGAGTAAATTGCTGGCAGAAGCGCTCGAACACCTGGTCCGCGGGATTGTTGACAGCCCCGAGGACGTCAAGGTCAGTGCGAAGAACAACCGCCGCGGGGAAACCCTCGAGGTGCGCGTTCATCAGGACGACCTCGGACGGGTGATCGGCCGGCAGGGCCGGACCGCACGTGCTTTGCGCACTGTGGTTGCGGCGCTGGCGGACGGCGAGCCGGTCAGGGTCGACGTCGTCGACACCGACCGCCGCCGGTAACGCTTTCAGCACTACTTGTCTTGAGTCCGGCCCCTTCACCAGATAATGGTGGAGGGGCCGGACTGTTTTCCCGCATTTCCGCACCAGAGAACACAGAATCACCAACCCCGAACAGAGGAACAGATGCAGCTCCAGGTGGCACGAATCGGCAAGCCCCACGGCATCCGCGGCGAAGTGACCGTCCAGGTGCTCACCGACGCGCCCGGCGACCGTTTTGTCCCCGGCACGCAGTTCATCGTGGAACCCGCCTCGGCCGGGCCGCTGACGGTGTTCAGCGCCCGCTGGAACAAGGACATCCTGCTGCTGGCCTTCGATGAGATCGAGACCCGCAACGAGGCCGAGACCCTGCGCGGCGCCAAGCTGTTCATCGAGACCGAAGACATCGGCGCCGAGGACGACGACGAGGGCTGGTACGAGCACGAGCTCGTGGGCCTGGAGGTCCGGGTGGGCGGCAACGTGGTCGGCAAGGTCTCGGCGCTGCACACGCTGCCGGTCCAGGACCTGCTGGTGGTCACCACGGACGACGGCAAGGAAGTCCTGATCCCGTTCGTCGAGCAGATTGTGCCTGAGGTCAACGTGGCTGAAAAGTACGTCCTCGTCACCCCGCCGCCTGGACTGTTCGAGGTCAACACGGACGAGGCGCCCGAAACCCAGGCGCCCGAAACCCAGGACCCCGAAGCCCAGGGCACCGCCGCCGGAGGCAACGCGTAGATGCGAATCGACGTCGTCAGCATCTTTCCGGAATACCTGGCCCCGCTGGAGCTGTCCCTGATCGGCAAGGCCCGCCAGGACGGCCTGCTGGACCTCAAGGTCCATGACCTGCGGGACTTCACCACCGACCGGCATCGGACGGTCGATGACACCCCCTACGGCGGCGGCGCCGGCATGGTCATGAAGCCCGAACCCTGGGCGCAGGCCCTCACCGCCGTGGCCGCCGGGCGGTCCGAGGACGCCGGGGACGCAACCGACGCCGGCGCAGCGGGCACTCCCGGGTCTGCCGGCAAACCCGTGCTGATCGTCCCGTCGCCGGCGGGGGAGCGCTTCACCCAGGCCACCGCGCACGAACTGGCGGAGGAAGACCAGCTGGTGTTCGCATGCGGGCGCTATGAAGGCATCGACGAACGGGTCCTGGAATGGGCCGCGGAGCACTTCACGGTGCGCCCGATGAGCCTGGGAGACTACGTCCTCAACGGCGGCGAAGTCGCCGTGCTGGCCATGGTCGAAGCCATCGGACGGCTGCTGCCCGGCGTCGTCGGCAACCCCGAGTCCCTCGTGGAGGAGTCCCACTCGGACGGGCTGCTCGAGTACCCCGTCTACACCAAGCCCTCCAGCTGGCGGGACCGGGACGTCCCGGCCGTGCTGCTGAGCGGCAACCACGGCAAGATCGCCCAATGGCGCCGGCATGAGCAGTACCGGCGCACCGCCGAACGCCGCCCCGACCTCCTCATGGAGTTCGACGCCGGGAAGCTGCCGCGCGCGGACCGCACGGCCTTCTCCGACCTGGGGTACGACGTCGTCGACGGCCGCCTGCTACGCCGTCCCGACGCCTAAGCGCCGGGATTGGGCTAACCCGCACAAAATGTGGCAAAATTAGTCCTTGTGCCTGCTGGGTTGCGAACCTGCCACAGGGGGAGCGCTACCAACAGCCCGGCACCCCGGCCCCGTCTACTCCTGACAGGGCCGGATTGACAAACTTTCGGCGGAAATTTCCGGGCGGCGCATGCCACCGGGCTTGGCCGCCGTAACCCAACGTGAGTGACCTGTGGCGTTCACCAGGAGTGGATCAATGCATATCCTCGATTCCGTAGATGCAGCCTCGCTGCGCACCGATGTTCCCGAGTTCCGCGCGGGTGACACCATCAAGGTTCACGTGAACATCATCGAAGGCAAGAACTCCCGCGTCCAGGTCTTCCAGGGCTTCGTCCTTGGCCGCCAGGGCGATGGCGTCCGCGAAACCTTCACCGTCCGCAAGGTCTCCTTCGGTGTCGGCGTAGAGCGTACCTTCCCGGTGCACTCCCCGATCATCGACAAGGTCGAGCTCGTCTCCAAGGGTGACGTGCGCCGCGCCAAGCTTTACTACATGCGTAACCTGCGTGGTAAGGCCGCGAAGATCAAGGAAAAGCGCGACTTCCAGACCGCCAAGTAAGTCTTCCCAGACTTCCAACGCAGTCTTTCACCGCGGATCCACGGACCGTACCCGGTGCGTCAGCTAGTGCGGCGCCGGAGCTATCCGCAACAGCGCACATTAGTTCACGACAGCGCCAGGGGATACGGAACATGGAACAGCCAAAACGCCAGCCCAGGAAACCGGGCTGGCGTTTTGCGTTGCTGGCCCTGGTGCTCGCCGTGGCCATCAGTGCCGTAGTCCGCTCCCTGTGGGTGGACATCTTCTTCATCCCGTCCGCCTCCATGGAGCCGCTCCTGCACACGGGGGACCGGATCGTGGTGGCGCGGGCCGGCTTCCAGGCTGAGCCCCTGGGCCGGGGCGACGTCGTCGTCTTTGACGGGCGCGGCTCCTTCGCCCCGCTCAACAGCGGCAACGGCCCCGTGGTGGATGCCCTCGCCGAAGCCGGACGGTGGCTTGGCCTGGCAGGCAGCGACACCACGTATGTCAAGCGCGTCATCGGACTGCCCGGCGACCGCGTGGTCTGCTGCGATGCCGGCGGCCGGCTCACAGTCAACGGCCAGCAAGTTGCGGAACCGTATGTGTATCCGGGGGACACTCCGAGCGACGTGAAGTTCGCCGTCCAGGTGCCCGCCGGGCGGCTCTGGCTCATGGGCGACCACCGCTCCGTGTCGGCCGATTCCCGGAGCCTGCTGGGCGCCCCCGGCGGGGGCATGGTGCCGCTGGAACGCGTCATTGGCCGGCCGGTACAGATCATCTGGCCGCTTGATAGATTTGCAGCAGTAGCGCGGCCCGAACCGGCTGCGACAACGACGACGACGAACGGACAGTAGATGCCCGAGACCGAACCGCGCACTCCTGATCCGCAGGGCCAGGACCGACCCCGGGTTACCGCCTCGGCGATCCCGGCGGACGACCCGGCGGATCCACCGGCTGGTGCGCCGGCTCCGGCTCCGGCGTCGGCTTCTGCGTCGGCGTTGCAGGACGACAGCGCCGGAGCGCAGCGCGCTGACGGGAGCGAGGCTGACCGTATCCGTGGTGCGCGGACGGAGGCTGCCAGGACGGACCGGGCCGGGGCCGAGGGGGCGGAGCGGGACCGGGCCGACGGCCCCGCCCACGCCGGCCCGACGTCCCGCCGGGCCAGGAAGGCCAAGGCCCGTGAAGGGCGCAGCCCGCTCTTCCTGTGGCTGAAGGAGGTCGCCACGGTGGTCATCGTGGCGATCGTGCTGTCCTTCCTGATCAAGACCTTCCTGTTCCGGGCCTTCTACATCCCGTCCGAATCCATGGTCAACACCCTCGATGTGAACGACCGCATCTTCGTGAACCTCCTCGTGCCCGAGCCCATGGCGCTCCAGCGCGGGGACGTAGTGGTGTTCCGGGACAGCCAGGGCTGGCTCGCCCCCGCGGCCGAGAAGACGAAGGGCCCGTTTACCTGGGTGCAGGACGGGCTGACGTTCGTCGGTTTGCTGCCGGACAACTCCGAACAGCACCTGGTCAAGCGCGTCATCGGGCTCCCGGGCGACCACGTGGTCTGCTGCGACGCCGGCGGACAGCTCACCGTCAACGGCGTGCCGCTGGACGAGAAATACATCAATTCCGCGGAGATTCCCCAGGTCCGCGACTTCGACGTCGTCGTGCCCGCGGGGAAGGTCTGGGTCATGGGCGACAACCGCAACCACTCCGCGGATTCCCGCGCCCATATGGACGCCAACGGCGGCTTCGTCAACGAATCCGACATAGAAGGCAAGGCCGCCGTCATCGCGTGGCCGCTGAACCGGATGTCGGCCCTGGACAACTACCCGGACGTCTTCCGCAGCGTGCCCGCCCCGGCCGGGAAGTAAGCCGCCCGTCATGTCAGCAGCCCCCACCCTCGACTACGAACGCCGCTTCCGCAGCTCCGGCGCACGGCTCCTCGCGGGCATCGACGAGGTCGGCCGCGGCGCCCTCGCCGGTCCCGTCAGCGTGGGGATCGCCGTCGTGGACCTGCAGCAGCAGAAACTCCTGGCCGATGTCCGGGACAGCAAGCTCCTCAAGGTCGCGGACCGGGAGCGGCTGGTGCCGCTGGTCCGGGACTGGAGCGTCGCCTCCGCCGTAGGGCATGCGTCCGCGACCGAGATCGACGAACTCGGGATCATCGCAGCGCTCCGGCTTGCCGGGAACCGGGCCTGGTTTGCCGTGCTCGCCGCCGGTGTCAGGCCCGAGGTTGTCCTGCTGGACGGCAGCCACAACTGGCTCTCGCCGGATCTGCAGCCCTCCTTGTTTGACGATGCCCCCGCCGAACCCGGCTGCGACGCCCCGGTGCACACACTGGTCAAAGCCGACATGCAGTGCCTCAGCGTCGCCGCGGCCAGCATCATCGCGAAGGTCGAGCGCGATGCGATGATGTGCGAGCTGCACACCCAATACCCGGCGTACGGCTGGGACGTGAACAAGGGCTACGGCACCGCAGCGCACAAGGAAGCGCTCCGGGCCGGCGGTCCCACGCCGTACCACCGGGTCAGCTGGCAGCTGCTCTAGCCGCTCCGGCGTGGGGGTGCCGCCCGCCGGTGGCGCGCGGCCGGCACGTCGTGTGGCGCGCGGCCGGCGCCGGATGGTGCAAGATGGAACCATGAGTGCCGAGGACCTTGAAAACTATGAGACCGACATGGAGCTACAGCTCTACCGCGAATACCGCGACGTCGTCGGGCTGTTCAGCTATGTGGTCGAGACCGAACGGCGTTTCTACCTTGCCAACCACGTTGACCTGCAGGCCCGCAGCGCCGACGGCGAGGTCTACTTCGACCTGACCCTGCAGGACGCCTGGGTATGGGACGTCTACCGCTCCGCCCGGTTCGTCAAGAGCGTCCGCGTCATCACGTTCAAGGACGTCAACGTCGAGGAACTGCCGCGCAGCGAGGAACTCGCCCTGCCCAAGGTCGAGGACCTGGGCAACTGATCCACGATTCTTAACCCCTGGGCGGCGCAGGGTTCCCGTTGCTGTCCAGGGCAATGCCCTGCTGCCGCAGCAGGTCCAGCACGCTCTCCGGATACGAAACGCAGCCATCCGGGGTTGCGGCTCCCCGCTCGGCGGCGTGGTCGGCCGCTGTGTCGCCGACGCCGATGGTTGCGACGGCCGCCTTCCATCCGCCGAGCCCTTCGATCTGCAGGGGGACCCACACGTTGGCCGCACCGTTGACGTAGTCCCACACTTTGGGGTGGACACCCGGGCCCAGATAGATGCCGCCTTCCGCCGCGCGGGTGACGAGGGTGGGCAGTGGCAGAACCCCCATCAATTGCGCGGCCTGGTACTCGGACATGTTCCACGGCGGTTCGTCGAAGTAGTACCAGCTCGCCGCACAGATTCCGTACAGGTTTGGACCGAACTGCGCGTAGTTCAGATAAAGCTCCATGATCCGTTGCGGGGTCAGCGTGAGGCTGAACTCGGTCGCGAGGCCCGCCTCCAGGCCCTTCCTCAGGGCATTCGGGTCAGGCCACAGGAAGATGTTCTTCACGAGCTGTTGCGGGACCGTGGACCCGCTCGGGTCATCCTTGCCCTGCAGGTAGGCGACGGCCCTGTCCCGGAAATCATCAACGGAGAACGCGCCCACACGTGTTCCCAGCTGTTGGTCCTCGTGGGCGACGGCCGCGGCAATGACATAGCGGCTGACGTGGTTCAGGGATACGTACTGGTAGGCGATTGGGCCGCCGGTCTGCAGCATGAAGGCAGTACGCGGGGGAGCGAACCAGATGAAGGAGACGGCGGCCAGCTCTGTGATGACCACCATGGCGAGGACGAGCTTGAAGACCCTTGCGAGGAGCCGCCGCAGCCGGTGCGTGCGTTTTGCCGCCGGCTGCTCAGGCTCAGGCTTAGGTCCGGGCGCGGGGCCGTACCCGGGCTCAAGCCGCGCTGGTGGGGGCACGGGCTCAAGCCGCGCTGCTGGGGGCACGGGCTCAAGCCGCGCTGGTGGGGGCCAGCCGGGGCCAGCCTGCCCGCCGGGCGGACCCGGTTCCGTAAGCTGCTGCGTCTCCAGCGGTTGGGCCGCTCGATATTCCATACGCCGATCCTTCGGCCGATCCTCAGGAGAGAATACGGGCGCCCCGCGGAATTCGAGGGGGTTGGGAAAGAGCCTAGGTGGGCCGTGCGGACATTGGCTACGTTTCGTTGCCTGACAATCGCCTCAACACGTCCTGTCAATGCCGCCACGGATTTGATCGCCGGTAGGGCCTGCCGGGATCCGCCCGGATCCCGGGCCTTCGGCAGGCGCTTCGGCGAAGTTTCCCAACGTGGTAGCTGTTCACTCATGGGGTATCTCCTCTGTTTAGAAATTCGGTTACCTGCTGCGCAACCTCGTCGGTGATTCCCGTTTGCCAGCTCGTTTTGAACAAGGGCTGATCGGCATAGAAGTCAGTGTCATCGTCGACGATGGCATACCGCGTGACTTCCGGATGCCGGTCCAGCCACATCTTCACCTCCTCGCCACGAAAACCTGTGTCTGCAGTCGGAGTAACGTCAAAGGTCTTGTAGACGTGCCGGTCGACTTCTTCACGGCCGCCTTGGAAATGCCGCCATGTGGACGTAAGAACAACGGCTGCGTCAGTGTCGAGGATGATCCGGCCGACCTTGGACGCCAGGAAAGGATCGATGCCCGTGAAGCCGCGATAGCGCTGTCTCGTACCCACGCGGTTGACGACCCCATCAATATCGAGGAAAAGTACTTTCATTCCTGTTCCTCCTGCAGCTCTTTTCGTTCTGCCTTGATTATGCGATCGGCAGCGCTGAACGCGCTGCGGATACTCGTCTCATCAGGCTTGTGCGCTTGCAGCCCGGCGACGTTTTCCACATAGCCGAAGTGTGCCCTGTGTTCGTCCGCGGCGGCGCTTCACGCTGGAGGCATGAGAGCTAAGGATGTGCTCGGCCGGCGCGGGGAAGAGCTCGCCGCCGATTTCCTTCAGGCCCACGGCATGCGGATCGTGGAGCGGAACTGGCGCTGCCCCGAGGGCGAGATCGATATTGTCGCGCTCGACGGCGACGCGCTGGTCATCGCCGAGGTGAAAACCCGCAAATCCCTAGCGTACGGCCATCCCTTCGAGGCTGTCGGCGCGGACAAGCTCGCCCGGCTTCACCGGCTGGCAGCGGCGTGGTGCCATGCCCAGGGGCTGCGGATGCCGCTGTGCCGCGTGGACGTGATCGCCGTGGTCGACGACGGCATCGGCGAGCCCGCCCTCGAGCACCTCAAGGGGGTGGGGTAGATGGCCCTGGGCCGGACCTACTCCGTCGCCCTCGTGGGCCTCAACGGCTACATCGTGGAGGTCGAAGCCGACATCGGCCAGACCCTGCCGGCGTTCGTGATCCTGGGCCTGCCGGACGCCTCACTGAACGAGGCCAAGGAACGGATCCGCTCAGCGGCCCAGAACTCGGGCATCCCACTGAGCCGCCGGAAGATCACGGCCAACCTCATCCCGGCATCCCTGCCCAAACGCGGTTCGGGATTCGACCTCGCCATCGCCATGGCCGTACTGCTGGCGGCGAACGACATCCGGCCCACCGGCCGCACGGTCTTCATCGCCGAACTCGGCCTGGACGGCCGGCTGCGGCCCGTGCGCGGCATCCTCCCGGCCGTGATGGCCGCGGTCCGGGCCGGCTACCCCGAGGTCGTCGTGGCCCGGGCCAACGTGGCCGAGGCCGAGCTCGTCCCCGGCGCGCAAGTTCGGGGCTACGCCACACTGGCCCGGCTCGCGTTTGACTGCGGCGCGGACCCGCAGGACCTCGCCCTCGACTTCGAACCCGAGACCGAGGACTCCGACCACGCCGACCCCGGCACAGGTCCCGCCCTGGCGCCGGACATGTGCGATGTCTCCGGCCAGGCGGCGGCGCGGAGGGCCCTGGAAGTGGCCGCAGCCGGTGCCCACCACCTGCTGCTGACCGGACCGCCAGGCGCCGGGAAAACGATGCTCGCCGAGCGGCTGCCCGGGCTGCTGCCGGACCTGGGCGACACCGAGGCCATGGAGGTGACCGCCATTCACTCGCTGTGTTCGCTGCCGTCGGGCTCCGTGCAGCTGCTGCGCCGCCCGCCCTACGAGAACCCACACCACACCGCGACGGCTGTGGCCATCATCGGTGGCGGGTCCGGGCTGCCGCGGCCAGGGGCAGCGTCCCGTGCGCACCGCGGCGTGCTCTTCCTGGACGAGGCCCCGGAATACAACCGCGGCGTCCTGGACGCCCTGCGGCAGCCGCTGGAAAGCGGTGAGCTGGTCATCCACCGCTCGGCCGGGTCCGCGGCCTATCCCGCCCGATTCCAGCTGGTCCTTGCCGCCAACCCCTGTCCCTGCGGCAAGGCGACGGGCAAAGGAGTGGACTGCATCTGCACGCCCACGATGCGCCGCCGGTACCAGGCCCGGATGTCCGGGCCGCTGCTGGACAGGGTCGATATCCAGCTCGAAGTCGAGCGGGTCTCGCTCGCGGGCTTCGGCCAGCCTGCGGCCGAGGAGGGTACCGCCAGCATCGCGGAAAGGGTCCGGGCGGCCCGGACCCGCCAGCTGGACCGGCTGCTGCCATTCGGGTTGGAAACCAACGCGCAGGTGCCGGGGCGGCTGCTGCGCGGGGCCCTCCGGCTCGATGCCCCCACCACCCGCATCCTGGACTACGCGCTGGAGCGCGGAGTGCTGACAGCCCGCGGCTACGACCGCGTGCTGCGCCTGGCCTGGACCATTGCGGACCTGTCCCGGCACGACGCCCCGGACGCAGACGACATCGGGCAGGCGCTGGGTCTCCGCCAGGCCGCCGCGGTCTCACCCTGAGCCGGCCCGGACGAAGCCCACCCCAGCCCCGCGAAAGGAACCACCATGATCGATGACGAACGAACAGCCCGGGCAGCCCTGTCCCGCCTGTTCGAGCCGCAGGACGCGGCGGCGCTGGCACTGGTCCACGCGGCGGGAGCGCAGGACGCCCTGCGGATTGCCAGCGGCGCTCTGGCCGCCGGTCCCGGGCTCGAACAGGAGGTCACCGGAATCCTGGCGGACAGCGGCTCCGGCAGCGGCTGGTCCGGCCTCAGCGAGGGGCTGAAGCGTTGGGCCCCGCGCGCGCCCGACCTCGCACCGGAGCGGGATTTGTCCACCATGCAGCGGCTCGGCGGACGGCTCATCATTCCCACGGATGACCTGTGGCCGCGGCAGCTGGCGGACCTCGGACTGCAGGAGCCCCTCTGCCTGTGGTGGCGCGGCGTGGAACAGGAGCTGCCCCCGGCGGCCCGGTCCATAGCCCTCGTGGGCTCCCGGGACAGCACCAGCTACGGGGCATCGGTGACCGGCGACCTCGCCTACTCGCTGGCCCAGCGTGGCTTCACCATCGTCTCCGGCGGTGCCTACGGGATTGATGCCCATGCCCACAGGGCGGCCCTGGCCGGAAGCGCGGGCGGTGTGCCCACCATTGCCGTCATGGCCGGGGGAGTGGACCGCTTCTACCCAGCCGGCAATGAGGACCTGCTCCGGGCGGTGGCGGACCAGGGCGCAGTCCTGGCCGAGGTCCCGCCCGGCTCCGCCCCCACCCGCTACCGTTTCCTGCAGCGCAACCGCCTCATTGCCGCGTTGGCCTCCGTCACGGTCGTCATCGAGGCCCGGTGGCGCTCCGGCGCCCTCAACACGGCGCACCATGCCGAAAGCCTGGGCAGGGCCGTGGGCGCCGTGCCCGGATCCATCCACAGCGCCAACTCCGCCGGCTGCCACCGGCTTCTGCGTGAAGGCGGCGCGGTGTGCGTCACGGATGCCGGGGAGATCGCCGAGCTCGCCTCCCCGAGCGGCGAGGCGATGCCCCCGGACAAGGCAGACCGGTCCCAGGCCCACGATGGCCTGACCCTGGAGGACCTGATCCTGCTCGATGCCCTGCCGCTGCGGACCACCACCTCGGTGGAGAAGCTGGCCACGGTCGCCGGGCTGAGCCCGGACTCGGTCCGCGCAGGCCTTGGCCGGCTCGGGCTGCTGGGGCTGGCCGAATCCCGGCACGGCGGCTGGAAACGCTCAGGGAAGGCGGACTGAGATGGCTGGCTTCACCGGGAAGAAGCGGCTCGCCGACCGGCTCCTTGAATGCCGGGGGAATACTGCCAGAGTAAGAGGGTGTCTACACAGGATCCCCCCGCTGCCCCGCCTGCCGCGCCCGACGGCGATATGCAGATCGCCGTCGTACGCTTCGGCCGCTACCTGGAAGCCGAGCGGGGCCGGTCCGCCCATACAGTGCGGGCCTATCTCTCCGACGTCGAAAGCCTGCTGGCGCACGCCGCAACCGAGGGGGTCCGCGACCTTGCCGGGCTGGAGCTCGGGACGCTGCGGCGCTGGCTTGGCGCCCAGAGCGAGTCCGGGAAGTCCCGCGCCACCCTGGCCCGCCGCGCCGCTACCGCCAGGGCCTTCACCGCCTGGGCTGTCCGCGAGGAGCTGATCGAAGCCGACCCCGCCCTGCGGCTCAAGGCCCCCAAGCGGGAGAAGTCCCTGCCCGGCGTGCTGCACCAGCAACAGGTCCGGCGGCTCGTCGACGACGCCGAATCCGCCTCGGCCGAGGGGGATCCGCTGGCCCTGCGCAACCGCGCCATGGTGGAGCTGCTCTATGCCACCGGCGTCCGGGTCGGCGAGCTCGCCGGCATGGACGTCGACGACCTCGACCCGGACCGCAGGACCCTCCGGGTGCTTGGCAAGGGCAACAAGGAACGCACGGTGCCCTACGGACTGCCGGCGGCGCTCGCCGTCGACGACTGGCTCCGCCGCGGCCGGCCGGCCCTCGCAACCGGGACCAGCGGCCCGGCGCTCTTCCTGGGCGCGCGCGGCGGACGGGTGGACCAGCGCCAGGTCCGCAGCGTGGTCAAGGAGATGCTGGAACGGCTCGGAGACACCGCCGCCACCGGGCCGCACGCGCTGCGGCACTCCGCAGCGACCCACCTGCTCGACGGCGGGGCAGACCTGCGCGCCGTGCAGGAAATCCTCGGGCACAGCAGCCTGGCCACCACCCAGATCTACACCCACGTGTCCGTCGAGAGACTGCGGCAGAGCTACCAGCAGGCGCACCCCCGGGCCTGAGGATCGCTGGCGCGGCGCGTCCGGGCAGCCGGAGAGGCCCACAATCCGGCGCGGATTCCTGCCCGGGATTCCGCCCGCAAACGGGCCCGGCACCAAGCGGACCAGGGTCCGTCTACAGGTCTGCTGAACGGGGCACGGCGCGCCGCAAAAGACGCGCCGAATCGCACTGGCGTAATTAGGAGGGGTAGGGCAGAATGAAACTCACGCCCGGGAAGTTTCAAGTTGAACTTGAAGCTGGAATGCAACACGTCCCAGCTTTGAACCCGGTTGTATATTAGTAGTCTGGCAGGGACCGCCGGCACAATTTCGGATCCGCGCAACAGACAGACATCCAGGCACAGGTCGTTGGGGAAGACGTACCTACAGCTATGGAGGATGGAATGTCTGTTGCACTGACCCGCGGTGTGTTGTTCGTTCACTCGGCCCCGACTGCCTTGTGCCCCCACGTCGAGTGGGCCATAGGGTCTGTCGTGGACAAGCGGACGGACCTGGAGTGGACCGCTCAGCCTGCCGCGCCCGGAATGTTCCGGGCCGAGCTGTCGTGGACCGGAACGCCGGGCACGGGGGCTCAATTGGCGTCCGCTCTGCGAGGCTGGGCGCACCTGCGCTATGAAGTCACTGAGGAACCCAGCCAGGGGGTGGACGGCGGCCGCTGGTCGCACACCCCGGAGCTGGGGATCTTCCACGCCACCACCGACGTCCACGGCAACATCATGGTGTCAGAGGACCGCATCCGCTACGCCTACGAATCCGGCGCCGGCGACCCCTCGGCCGTCTACCACGAGCTCTCGCTCGCCCTGGGCGAGGCCTGGGACGAGGAACTCGAGCCGTTCCGGCACGCCGCCGAAGGCGCCCCAGTGCGCTGGCTCCACCAGGTCGGCTAGGGCTTCACCGGGCGCACCACCGCAGCAATTCCATAGCTAGGCGCCAAACGAGCGATGGCGGCAATGTTCATGAAGAACATTGCCGCCATCTGCGTTCCGGGCGGGGGAGCGGGCAGGAGCAGCTACACGCTGCGTACCGCGATCACGGCGTTGTGGCCGCCGAAGCCGAACGAGTTGCTCAGCGCGGCGATGCTGCCGGCCGGCAGGTCGCGGGCCGACGTGACGACGTCGAGCGGGATTTCCGGATCCTGGTTCTCGAGGTTGATCGTCACGGGCGCCTTGCGGTCGTAGATGGCCATGACGGTCAGCACGGCTTCCACGGCACCGGAGGCGCCGAGCAGGTGCCCCATCTGGGACTTGGTGGCCGAGACCGCGACGGAGTCCACGTGCTTGCCCAGGGCGGCCTTGAGGGCCGCGTACTCGGGCTTGTCGCCGACCGGGGTGGAGGTGGCGTGCGCGTTGACGTGCACGATGTCTTCGGGCTGGATGCGGCCGTCGAACATGGCAGCCTTCAGCGCGCGGGTGGCGCCCAGGCCCTGGGGGTCCGGGGCGGTGATGTGGTAGGCGTCGGCGGTGACCGACGTGCCGGCCAGCTCGGCGTAGATCCGGGCGCCGCGGGCCAGAGCGTGTTCCTCGGCCTCGAGCACCAGGGCACCGGCGCCTTCGCCCATGACGAAGCCGTCGCGGTCAAGGTCGTAGGGGCGTGAGGCGTGCTCGGGATCGTCGTTGCGGCGCGAGAGGGCCTGCATGGAGGCAAAGGCGGCGATCGGCATCGGGTGGATGGCGGCTTCGGCGCCGCCGCAGACGACGACGTCGGCCTTGCCGGCGCGGATCAGGTCCAGGCCCACGTGCACGGCCTCGGTGCCGGACGCGCAAGCGGAGACGGGGGTGTGGGCGCCGGCGCGGGCGCCCAGGTCCAGGCTGACCGCCGCGGCGGGGCCGTTGGGCATCAGCATGGGCACGGTCATGGGCAGGACGCGGCGGGGACCCTTTTCGCGCAGGGTGTCCCAGGCATCCAGCAGCGTCCAGACGCCGCCGATGCCGGTCGCGAAGGCAACTGCCAGGCGGTCGTGGTCGATTTCGGTGATGCCGGAGTCTGCCCACGCCTCGCGGGATGCGACCACGGCGAACTGGGTGGACGGGTCCATGCGCTTGGCCTCGACCCGGGTCAGGACGTCCAGGGCAGGGGTGGAGGCGCGTGCGGCGAAGTGGACAGGCAGCTCGTACTTGGCCACCCAGTCGTCTTCAAGCGTGTGCGCGCCGGAGACGCCCTTGAGCGCGTTCTTCCACATTGTGGGGACATCGCCGCCGATGGGTGTGGTGGCACCCAGACCGGTAATGACTACTTTGCGTGCCATGGGATCACTCTCTGTCGGTGCGCCTGCCGTATCCGGAACCGCGAAGGGGATGGCCGGGGCCTGCGAGGGGAAAACGTTGGGGTCGTTCTATTGCTGGTGGTCCGGTCCGGGCGCTGCTGCAGCGCCCGGACCGGCACCGGGGTCCGCCGTTGCCGGCGGAAGCCAGACTAGGCCTGGGCGTTGGAGATGAAGCTGACGGCGTCGCCGACGGTCTTGAGGTTCTTGACCTCTTCGTCCGGGATGCGGACGCCGAACTTCTCTTCGGCGTTGACCACGATCGTCATCATCGAGATGGAGTCGATGTCCAGGTCCTCGGTGAAGGACTTGTCCATTTCGACAGCCTCCGTGGCCAGGCCGGTCTCTTCGTTGACGATTTCAGCCAGGCCGGCCAGGATTTCTTCGTTGCTAGCCATTGATGGCTCCTTTTCTGGTTATTGCCCTCGGCTGCCGGCGAAATGCCGGCAGCCTAAGGGCGGAAATGATTCAAACCGAGGGTTCGGCTTGGTGCGGGAATGCTTGCGAGCACAGCATGCGGGCGAGCCCTGAAAGAAGGACATGCGGTGCAAGGGTGAAACGGGTGAAACGTATTTAGTTCGGAAAAGCGGTGGCTGCCTAAGGAAGCACGACCACCTGGGCGCCGAAGACCAGACCGGCTCCGAAGCCGATCTGCAGCGCCAGCCCGCCGCTGAGCTCGGGGTTTTCCTTAAGCAGGCGGTGGGTGGCCAGGGGGATGGACGCCGCCGACGTATTTCCGGCGTCGGCGATGTCGCGGGCGATCTTGACGGTCTCGGGCAGCTGCAGCTTCTTGGCCATCTCATCGATGATGCGCATGTTGGCCTGGTGCGGGATGAACGCGGCGAGGTCCTCGGACCGGATGCCGGCGGCATCCAGGGCCTGCTGGGCCACCTTGGCCATCTCCCACACGGCCCAGCGGAAGACAGTCTGGCCGTCCTGGCGCAGGGTCGGCCACAGGGACGCGTCGGTCACGGCCGCTTCCTCATCGCTGACAGCGGCGCCGTGCTTGCCGGTCAGGGCGAGCTCGCGGATGTCCAGCATGGAGTGGGTCATGCCGATGGCATCCCACTTGCTGCCGTCCGAACCCCACACCGAGGGGCCGATGCCCGGGGTGTCGGAGGGGCCGATCACGACGGCGCCCGCGCCGTCGCCAAGCAGGAAGGAAATGGTCCGTTCCGTGTTGTCGATGACGTCGGAGAGCTTTTCGGCACCGACCACCAGGACGTAGGAGGCCGCGCCGGAGCGCACCAGGGCGTCGCCCTGGGCGATACCGTAGCAGTAGCCGGCGCATGCCGCCGAGATGTCGAAGGCCGGGGCCGGCGTCGCGCCGAGGCGGTCGGCGAGGCTCGCTGCAGCGGACGGGGTCGCATACGGGTGGGTGACCGTGGAGACGATCACGGCGCCGAGCTGGGAGGCCTCGATGCCGGCCTTCTGCAGGGCTTCACGTGCGGCGCCCTCGGCCATGTCAATAACGCTGACATCGGCGGGTGCGCGGTGCCGGGTGATGATGCCCGTGCGCTGGCGGATCCATTCATCCGAGGAGTCGATCCACTGGCACACGTCCTCGTTGGTCACGATCACGCTGGGCCGGTAGGCGCCGATACCCATGATGCGGGTGTTTGCCTGCACGGGTGCCTGCTTCAGAGTGGGAACGCTCATGCCCCTCCCTCCAGTTCTGCAAATAGGGCCAGGGCCGCGGAAAGGTCGTCCGGGGTCTTGACGGTGACTGTCTTGACGCCGGGCATGCCGCGCTTGGCCAGGCCGGCCAGTGTCCCGGCGGGAGCCAGCTCGATCACGCCGGTCACCCCGCGCTGCACCATCGTCTCCATGCACAGGTCCCAGCGGACCGGTCGGGAGACCTGGGCGATCAGGCTGTCGACGGCGGCGGCGCCGTCGGTGACTTCCGCGCCGTCGAAGTTGGACAGCAGCGGTACCTGCGGGTCCTTCGGGTGCAGCGACGGACGCAGGGCCTGCAGGGCCGCGCCGGCGGGGGCCATGTGCGAGGTGTGGAACGCGCCCGCGACCTTCAGCGGAATGACCCGGGCCTTGGCCGGCGGGTTCTCCGCCAGGGCCTTCAGCTGCTCCAGGGTGCCGGCGGCGACGGTCTGGCCCGCCCCGTTGACGTTGGCGGCCGTGGCCCCCGCGGCGCCAATGGCTGCCAGGACCTCGGCGGGGTCGCCGCCCACGACGGCACTCATGCCGGTCGGGGTGGCGGCAGCAGCGGCCGCCATGCTGTTGGCGCGTTCGCGGACAAACGTCATCGCTTCGGATTCCGACAGGACACCGGCGAGCGAAGCCGCGGTGATTTCGCCGACGGAGTGGCCGGCGAGGATGACGGGAAGTGTGCCGAGTTCGACGTCGAACAGCGACTTTGCGGTCACCAGGCCCGCAGCGACGATCAGGGGCTGCGCGACCGCGGTGTCCTTGATGGTCTCCTCATCGGAGGTGGTGCCGTGCGCGGTGAGGTCGATGCCTGCTATTTCGCTGAGGGAGGCCAGGAGGCCTGCGACGGGTGGCAGTTCCAGCCAGGGGGCCAGAAAACCAGGGGTCTGGGAGCCCTGTCCAGGGCAAACGATTGCAAGCACGTAACCAGCTTTCCAAATTACCGCGTGAACATTCGTGTTTTCATGCACCAAGCTCACTGGGTCAGTTTGTAGGAAGTCTACAACGGTTCAGGAGCCGTTGCGGGGAGGCTGCCGCTCGATGGGGGCCTTCGGCGGGGCGGAAAGCCGGCCCACGACGAGGGCGGTCTGGAGCACGAACGCCTCCCGCGGCAGCAGCGGATCCCAGCCGGTGACGTCGCAGACGCGCTTGAGCCGGTAGCGCACCGTGTTGGCGTGGACGAAGAGTTCCCGGGCCGTGGCTTCGAGTGAATGGCCCAGTTCGAGGTACGTGCCGAGGGTCTCCACCAGCCCGTTGGAGGCGGCGAGCAGGGGGCGGTAGATGTTCTTGACCAGCGAGCGGCGGGCGGCGTCGTCGCCGGAGATCACCCGCTCGGGGAGCAGGTCATCGGCCGCCACCGGGCGCGGCGCGGACGGCCATGCGCGGGCCGCGGTGAGGCCGGCAAAGGCCGACTGGGCGGAGCCGCTGGCCTCGAGGAGGGACCCGGCCTCCGGGCCGTAGACCACCGGGCCGGGGGCAAAGAGTTCGCTGAGCTTCAGGTACGCGGTCTCCCGGTCGTGGACCCCGCCGAGGATCAGGATGAGCCGGTCGCCCTGGATCCCCACGAGGGCGTCCTCGGCGAAGCGCCCGGCGGTGCGCCGCAGTTCGCTGACGTAGCTGGCGCTTGGTTCAGAGGGGGAATTCCCGACCATGACGGTGAAGCGCTCCTGTGCTTTCCAGCCCAGGGCCGCGATCCTGGACCGCAGCGCGTCGGTGTTTTCGCCGCGGAGGATGGCATCGACGATCAGGGCCTCCAGCCGGGTATCCCAGGAGCCGCGGGATTCCGCGGCGCGGGCGTAAACGTCGGCGGCCGCGAACGCGACCTCCCGCGAGTAGCGCAGCACGGCTTCCCGGAGGGCCCCCTGGTCCGCTTCCGGGGCGATCACCGGGACCTGGTCCTCGACGACTTCGACCACGATCCGGATCAGCTGGAGCGCCTTCTGCAGGCTGATGGAGCGGGTCAGTTCGGTGGGGGCGGTGCCGAAGACGTCGGAGAGGATCCACGACGGCGAACTCGGCCGCTCGTACCAGGTGACGAAAGCCGCGATGCCGTTCTGCGCCACCATGCCCAGGGCGGAACGTTCATCCGAGTTCAGCCGGCCGTACCACGGCAGGGACTTCTCCAACTGGCGCAGCGTCGTCGTCGACAGCTGGCCCACGCTGGCCCGGAGCTTCTTGAGGGTTTCGGCTTTCTCCGGAGTCATCGCCCTCGAGCTCGGCTTGCGTTTTTCGGGAGTGGTGATCGGCTCTGCCATGCATTGAGCATACGGGGCGGGCCGCCCAAGCTCCATTTGTGCGAAGGCTACAACTGCCCTTGTCCTGCATCACAGCGTCCCGCAGCAATCCAAAGCGCGCCCAACAAGGGAGGCCGGAGGGAGGCGGGAGGGGAGATGGAAAGGGAGAAGGAGGCAGGCGGGGCGGTTAAACGCCCGACGGCGGCTCCCACCTTTCGGTGGGAGCCGCCGTCGAACATTCGCTCTTGCGCCGGAGCGCGGTTAGGAGTCGCCGCCCGCGTTGCCGGTGGTGCCGGCGTTCACGTTCAGCAGACGGTACTTCTCGATCGCCTGGGCCGGCGCCTGGGCGTCGACCTCGCCGCGGCGGGCCAGCATCTGCAGGGAACGGACCACGATCGAGTGGATGTCGTTCTTGAAGAAGCGGCGTGCCGCGGCACGGGTGTCGGAGAAGCCGAAGCCGTCCGCGCCGAGCGAGGCGAACTCGTTCGGGAGGAACTGCCGGATCTGGTCCGGCACGGCCTTCATGTAGTCGGTGACCGCAACGATCGGCCCGGTGGCACCGGCGAGCTGCTGGGTGACGAACGGGACGCGGGCGGGCTGGCCGGGGTTGAGGAAGGAATCTTCCTCGGCGGCCATGGCGTCGCGGCGCAGTTCGGTCCAGGAGGTCACGGACCAGACGTCCGCTGAGACGCCCCAGTCCTCGGCGAGGACCCGCTGGGCTTCGAGGGCCCAGGGAACAGACACGCCCGAGGCAAGGATCTGCGTGCGCGGGCCGTCAATCTTGGCCGGCGCCAGCAGGTAGATGCCCTTGATGATGCCCTCGACGTCGAGTTCCGCCGGTGCCGGCGGCTGCACGATCGGCTCGTTGTAGACCGTGATGTAGTACATCACGTTCCGCGACGGGTCGTTGTCGTCAGGGCCGGGACCGTACATCCGGTTCAGGCCGTCACGCATGATGACGCCCATCTCGTAACCGTATGCCGGGTCGTAGGTGACGACCGCGGGGTTGGTTGCCGCCAGCATGGGGGAGTGCCCGTCGGCGTGCTGCAGGCCTTCGCCGGTCAGCGTGGTGCGCCCTGCCGTGGCGCCGATGATGAACCCGCGGGTCATCTGGTCGGCGGCTGCCCAGAAGGAATCGCCCGTGCGCTGGAACCCGAACATCGAGTAGAAGACGTAGACCGGGATGAGCGGCTCGCCGTGCGTGGCGTAGGACGTGCCGGCGGCGGTGAAGGCTGCCACGGACCCGGCCTCGTTGATGCCGGCGTGCACGATCTGGCCGGAGATGGACTCCTTGTACGCCAGGACGAGCTCGCGGTCCACGGAGAGGTAGTTCTGGCCGTTCGGGTTGTAGATCTTCGCCGTCGGGAAGAACGCGTCCATGCCGAACGTGCGGGCCTCGTCGGGGATGATCGGCACAATCCGCTTGCCGAACTCCTTGTCCCGCATGAGGTCCTTGAGCAGCCGGACAAATGCCATGGTGGTGGCGGCGTGCTGCTTGCCGGAGCCGCGGTTGGCGACTTCGTAGACCTTCTCATCCGGGAGGGTGACGTCGGCGTGCTTGGAGCGCCGCTCGGGGACGAAGCCGCCGAGCTGCTTGCGGCGGTCCATCAGGTACTGGATCTCCGGGGAGTCCATGCCGGGGTGGTAGTACGGCGGCCGGTAGAGGTCCGCTTCGAGCTGCTCGTCCGTGATCGGGATGCGCAGGTGGTCGCGGAAGGCCTTGAGGTCCGCAAGCGTGAGCTTCTTCATCTGGTGGGTCGCGTTGCGGCCCTCGAAGTGGGTGCCCAGGCCGTAGCCCTTGACCGTGTGCGCCAGGATGACCGTGGGCTTGCCCTTGAACTCGGTGGCGGCCTTGTACGCGGCGTAGACCTTGTTGTAGTCGTGCCCGCCGCGCTTGAGGTTCCAGATCTGGTCGTCGGTCAGGTCCTGGACCATTTCCTTGGTCTGCGGGGTCTTGCCGAAGAAATGCTCGCGGACGAACGCGCCGGATTCGGCCTTGTACGTCTGGTAATCGCCGTCGACGGTCTCGTTCATGATCTTGACGAGCGAGCCGTCCTCGTCCTTGGCCAGCAGGTCATCCCACTCGCGGCCCCAGACGACCTTGATGACGTTCCAGCCGGCACCGCGGAAGAACGCTTCGAGTTCCTGCATGATCTTGCCGTTGCCGCGGACGGGACCGTCGAGGCGCTGGAGGTTGCAGTTGATGACGAAATTGAGGTTGTCGAGCTTGTCGTTGGCCGCGAGCTGCAGCAGGCCGCGGGACTCGGGCTCGTCCATTTCGCCGTCGCCCAGGAATGCCCAGACCTGCTGGTCCGAGGTGTCCTTGATGCCGCGGTTGTGCAGGTACCGGTTGGACTGGGCCTGGTAGATGGCGTTCATCGGGCCGATGCCCATCGAGACGGTGGGGAATTCCCAGAACTCCGGCATCAGGCGCGGGTGCGGATAGGAGGACAGTGCGTGCCCTTCCTTGGACTTCTCCTGGCGGAAGCCGTCCAGGTCCTCCTCGGAGAGCCGGCCCTCCATGAAGGCGCGGGCGTACATGCCGGGGGAGGCGTGGCCCTGGAAGAAGACCTGGTCGCCGCCGCCGGGGTGGTCCTTGCCGCGGAAGAAGTGGTTGAAACCGACCTCGTACAGGGTCGCGGCACCGGCGTAGGTGGAGATGTGGCCGCCGACGCCGATGTCCGCCCGCTGTGCCCGGTGCACCATCACGGCGGCATTCCAGCGCAGCCAGGCACGGTACTTGCGTTCGATCTCTTCATCGCCAGGGAATGCCGCTTCCTGGTCGACCGGGATGGTGTTGACGTAGTCCGTGGTGGTGACCATCGGAACACCCACGCTCTGCGCGCCGGCCCGCTGGAGCAGGCTGCGCATAATGTACTGGGCACGTTCGGTGCCTTGTTCCTGAATCAGGGTATCCAGGGACTCCAGCCATTCGGCGGTCTCTTCCGGATCACGATCAGGCAGCTGGTTTGTCAACCCGCTGAGGATATGGGAGGTATCTTCTCCTGCAGCCACGTCCAACCTCTCTTTGAGCGCATCTATCGGCACCCTCAGCTCCGGGCAGGGTGACTGCCTGGCGTGAACGCGACGTGTGCGACATATCGGTTACAACAGCCCGGTCGTATGCGCCGGGCAAGGTCCAATCACGGTACGCCTGCCTGTATCAGCCGGGCGGTTGCCCGCGCAGGCGTAGTCGTCATCAGCCACTCTAGCCGTGCGGACTGGTGGATGCGTAGCCGCCCTATGGACCCGCCGCCGTATTTCACGGGCATACTGGTTGTGTGACGAAGCGCTGCCCTGCAGCCTCCGGATCGCCTCGTGTGACGCAGAATATGGCGGATCGCGGTGCCAACAGCTTGAAGCGAGAGCTCAAAGGGTGTTGGCTTGGAGTAATGGAAATCACTAGTGCCATTGAAAACATGAAGCAATTCAAAAAGCATAGGAGCAACACGTGAGCGAGGCCGACGCCGCCACTTCGGTAAATGTGGCGGAGAAACTGGGTTTCAAAGACGGGGACCTGATTCAGGAATTCGGTTATGACGACGATGTCGACTTCGACTTGCGGGACGATATCGAAGATCTCACGGGCTCTGAGCTTCTCGATGAGGACGATCACGAGGTGGTCGACGCCGCCATTCTCTGGTGGCGGGCAGGTGACGGAGACCTTGTGGACACGCTGGTCGACTCGCTGACCACTCTCACCGAGGGTGGCGTGGTCTGGGTCCTGACTCCCAAGTCCGGCCGGGACGGCTACGTCTCGCCCGCGGACATCCAGGACGCCGCGCCCACCGCAGGTCTTCACTACACCACCTCCGCCGGCGTCTCGAAGGACTGGAGCGCCACCCGGTTGGTCACGCGGAAGAACAAGTGACCCAGGCGGTCCAGCACGAGGCCTCTGCGGTGTCTGCCGCTGCGCTGCCCGCCGTAATGAGTCCTGTTCCCGGCGGGGTACCCGGCGTCGGCGATGCCGCACCGGATTTCGAGCTCGCCAATCAATTCGGCGAACCGGTGCGCCTCTCGGACTTCCGCGGCCGCAATGTCGTCATAGTCTTCTACCCGTTCGCCTTCTCCGGCATCTGTACCGGGGAACTGTGCGAAATCCGGGACAACCTGGCACTGTTCGAGGCTTCCGATGCCGTCGTGCTGGCGGTCTCGGTGGACAGCAAGTTCGCCCAGCGGGCCTATGCCGAAAAGGAAGGCTACGGCTTCGACCTGCTCGCCGACTTCTGGCCGCACGGCGCCGTGGCCTCGGCTTATGGCGTGTTCGACCCTGACAGCGGCATGGCGCTGCGCGGCACCTTCATCATTGACGCGGCGGGAATTGTCCGCTACGTCGTGGTGAATCCCCGCGGCCAGGCACGGGACTTCGCCGAATACCGGGCTGCCCTCGCGGGACTCGGCGGGAACTGACCCGGTGAGGCAGCGGCGGCCAGGAATCGGCATGACCGGGTTTGCCAGTCTCCCGCCGGTCACGGCCGCCGGGACCGCCGCGGAGCTCCAGCGCACCGAACTCGAGACCCTGCAGGACATCCACGGACTCCTGTCTGGGGGCCAGTTTGCCGTGCTGACCGGCGCCGGCCTGAGTACGGATTCAGGGATCCCGGACTACCGCGGGCCCGGCGCCGCGCCGCGGACCCCCATGACCTACCAGGAATTCATCGGCGAGCCGGGAAACCGGCAGCGCTACTGGGCCCGCAACCACATCGGCTGGTCACACCTGCGCAGGGCGGATCCCAACGCGGGCCACGCCGCGGTAGCCCGGCTGGAGCAGCAGGGGCTGCTCACCGGACTCATCACCCAGAACGTGGACCGGCTCCACGAGGACGCCGGCAGCGTCAACGTGGTGGACCTGCACGGCCGGTTCGACCAGGTCGTGTGCCTGGACTGCCACCGGCGGTTCAGCCGCCGGATGCTGGCCGGTGTCCTGGAGGAACTCAACCCCGGGTTCCTCGAACGGGCGCAGGCCGCCGGGGTGGTTGAAATGGCGCCGGACGCCGATGCCGCCGTCGAGGACACGCGACTGATTGAATCGTTCGTCGTCGCCCGCTGCCCCGCCTGCGGCGGCACCCTGAAACCGGACTTCGTGTACTTCGGGGAAAACGTGCCCAAGGACCGGGTGGAACGCTCCTACGCCATGGTCGACGCCGCCCGGGCGCTCCTGGTGGCCGGCTCCTCACTCACCGTGATGAGCGGCCTGCGTTTTGTCCGCCACGCGGCGAAGCAGGGCAAAGCCGTCGTCATCATCAACAGAGGACCGACCCGCGGCGATGGCCTAGCCACCATCAAGCTGGAGGCAGGCGTCAGCGGGGCCTTGACTTGGCTCGCCGCCGAGCTGCCGCCGTTGTAGCGACGGCCGGCCCGATTGGCGCTGGGCCGGTGACATCCGGTACAGTAACTGTTCGTTGGTTGAAGCGCTGAAGCGCGGAAACCGCGGTTTGGGTCTTTAGCTCAGCTGGTAGAGCGCCACGTTTACACCGTGGATGTCATCGGTTCGATCCCGGTAGGACCCACCACAGAAAACCCCGCCTTTGCGGACCATGGGTCCGGAACGGCGGGGTTTTGTGCGTCTCGGTTAATCCGTTCAGGCGCTTTTCGGGGCCGATTCGTTGGGGCCGCTGATGGGCGCTACGGTCCCTTCGAGGAGGGCGTAGGCGTTGGCCAGCCGCTGCACAGCCTGCGACTGATTGGTCGACACGCCGCCCTTTACGATCGAATCCAGCACAACGGCCTTCGCCTTTTCCAGTTTCTGAGCGTTTGATTCAGCCATCTTGGATTCCCCTTGGTCGTTGCCGGGGCGCCCTGTGCGCCCCGGCACGCGTCGAACCTACCACCTGCCGTGGGCCAAGCGGCAAATCTACGTCATTATTGACGCCGCATCACCGGCCGGACACAATGCGGTTCGGAAGAAGACCGGCGCATACAGTTAGATGGAGGACTCAGCACCGCAACACTGGGGGTTCAACATGTTTTACGGCGTCACGCGCTACAGCCTCTTCTCTCCCGGATCGCACTCTTGGAAAACGTCGCGCTCCGGCGTCTTCAAGACCCCGGAGGACTACATGCAGTACTTGTTCTCGGAAAAGCGCCTTAGTCTTCGAGCTGAGATGTTCTTCGAGAAGGCCGTGCCTGCCCTTTCCGCGATGGCGGAAAACCATGACTACAAACACTTCGTGATGTATTCCGAGTTGCTCCCGAAGCGGCATCAGGAAATTTTGTTCGCGGCGGCGGCCAGGTACCCGTTCCTGGTTCCGGTGGAATGGAACGACGTCGTCCGGGGAACAGGCATCGAAGAAGTCAAGCCCCTGATTGAGCAGGACCTCGCCAGCAAGTTTGACGCCGACGCCGGCGTGCAGCCGGTCGCGTGGTTCCGTCTCGATGACGACGACCTGCTCGCCGCCGACTATCTGACCCATCTTGAGGTGTACCGGACGCTGAACCACGTGGGGATGGCCATTTCATTCGGACTCGGCCTGACGGCCTACAAGGGCGAACATGACTTGGTGAACCTCCGGGAGTTCTACCACCCGAAGTCCGCCCAGGGGATGGCCTTCGTGTCAGCGTTCGACCCGCGCCAGCGCAGCCTCTCGATCGTCACGCCCGGACCGCACCACGGTGTAGACCAGGTGATGCCGACCATCCTTGACTCCCGGGAACACATGTTCTTCCAGGTCCGTCACAGCGATCAGGACTCGACGTTGAACGAAACCCCGCACGAGCGCGTCGCAGCCTCTCTGGCGCGGCTGGACAAGCTTCCGGCGGTGCGGTCGGCCGACATTTCGGCGGAAAAATGGCCGAGTCTCATCGAGGACATCGTCCGCGGCGAACCTACACCGCATGAGCTGTTCCTGCCCGATGCGGGACCCCTGCGCCTGACCACGGAGACCGCGCTGGTGTTTCCCCTGGAACCGGAGGTTGCCGAAGGGATGCTCGAGTTCGAGTTCGAGTTCGAGTCGGCCCAGGAGCTCACTGGGGCCTTCGCCGTAGTCTCGTACGAGCTCAATGCTGAAGACGGCGTTGACGTCGAGGAACTCGGTCTCAGCCTTGGGCTGCAGAAGAGCCCCTTCTATGGGATGTACCGGCTGGCGTGGTCGAAGAGTACGCACGGCGTCATGCGCCAGAACCTTCTGCTGCCCGAGGGTGTCAGCGTCTCCGGCATCACACTGCGGGGCAAGAAGCGTCAGCCGGCAGACGTTTACATCCGCTTGCGCGAGCCTCGTTTCGTGGCCGTGCACGGCGCCGACTGAAGAATCGGGCCTGACGCTGGTCCCGGGACCAGCGCCGGTCGGTCCGGCCTCGAAAATGTCAGGGCTCCGCCCTACTGTGACGGGCATGGAGCACGTGATGGTGAAAACAGGCCCGGACGGGCGGCCCCTGGCCGTGGTCCGCGGCGGCAGGGAATGGTTGATCGGGGCCGAGCCCGTGCGCTGGTTCGAGCGGGTCAGCTGGTGGGAAGCCGAGCGCCGGATGCCCAAGGGCCTGAGTCGCGTGGACGTCGAGGTGTGGCAGGTTCAGGCAAGGCTCGGCCGCAACCGCGGTTCGGCCCTGACCACCATGGAACTGATCCGGGACGGCCTCGGCGGGGGCTGGCGGCTGCGGGGGGCCGTTGCGGATGCCGCGTAGGTGCCGGCGCGGGCATCGATCGGCGAATCCGGCCCGCTCATAATGGGGCCCCGGACACTGGAATCACCCGGGCATTGGAAAAGCCTTCCACCGCGACTATTGGGGGATGCCGCGGTGGAAGGCTTGTAATGAATATACCGTGAACGATTGGAAATGTGAAACACCGGCGGCGTTTCTGTGCGCAAGAATTACGCCAGTCGATGGCCTAATCGAGGGCTCCGGAACCTCGCCGCCTAGGATGTTTTCATGACCGCCACGAGTGCCCGCCGAATCGCCAGAGTCCGCCCCCTTTCCCCTGCTGCCGGGGACGAATACTTCTTCGTCGCCAACGACGCAGCGGACTTTGACAGTGCGGCCGGCAAAGTGTGGACGGTGACCACCTCTCCATTCCCCGGTTCTGCTGCCAATGCCGGCAGCCTGCCCCGCAGCGGTTGGGAAGTCGGCGCGACGGTGGAGGAATCGTCCTTCACGTTCCTCGCGCCCTGTGTCCCGGCCAACGTCCTGGGCATGGCGCACAATACGGGTGCCGCGGGCCGCGGACTTCCGCCGCAGGCCTTCCACAAGGCGGCCACCAGCGTGGTCGGCCCGGGGGACGCCGTTGAACTCCGGCCGGGTGTGGGCCGCGTCGAGCCGGAGGCTGAACTGACAATCGTCATCGGAAGCAGGGCCCGCGCACTGACGCCCGGCAATGCCATGGGCGCAGTCCTGGGCTACACGATCGGAAACGACGTCTCCGCCAGGAACCTCCAGGATTCCGACGAGCTGTGGATCAGCGCCAAGAGCCAGGACACGTTCACGCCCGTGGGGCCTTGGATCGTCACAGACCTGAAGGGTGAAGACCTGGCGATCGGCATCAGACACAACGGTCAGGATCTCCAGGCAGCCAGCTCCGCCGACCTTGGCTGGAAGGTGGAGGAAATCCTCACCTACCTCACCTCCTTCATGACCCTTCACCCGGGCGACCTGGTGCTGACGGGTTTCCCCGCTGAGTGCGCGCCGATCGTTCCCGGCGACTCCGTCACGTGCCACATCGCCGGCATCGGCGAGCTGACGAATCCAGTGGTGTCTGCCGCCTGACGGACTGGCGGTCCCCGGCGAGGACCGCTGACAGGGGAGCATAGCGGGCGCGTGCGCGGGCACCGCCGGGTCCCGGGTCACAGCGCCAGACATTATGATGGTTACTGTTCAGCTGACTGGACGGCATTCGAACGAGTGGCGCGGCGACTGGCGCGCGATACCTGAAGGAGAATCATGGCCGATTCCCGAGTTTCCCGACCCTCCGACGGATTGGGGAGCGCGTCACCCGCACCGGCTGTCACCCGTGCCGCCGCCGTGCTGGACGCCTTGGCGGCTTCCGCGACGGGACGGCTCACGCTCAGTGATCTGGCCAGGGAACTGGGAATCCCGAAGTCCTCCACCTCCAACCTCCTGCTCGCGCTCGAGGAGGCGAGGCTGATCAACCGCCAGGGTGCGGAGTTCACCCTCGGCCGGAAATTGGTTGAGCTCGGCGCTGCCTACCTCAGCCGGCTCGACGAGGTCCAGGAGTTCTACCGTTTTTGTGAACAGGCCCCGACGCTCTCGGGGGAAACGGTCCGGATCGCCATGCTGGACGGAACCAATGTCATCTACCTCGCCCGCTACGAAGGGCACCCGGCGGTTCGCCTGACGTCCAACATCGGCGACAAGATGCCCGTTTCCCTCTGTGCCGTGGGCAAGGCCCTGATCGCGCGGCTGCATGACCATGACGTCGACGAGATGTTTCCTGACGACGCTGCCCTTCCGGTCCTGACGCCGAAGTCGCTGCGCACGGGAGCCGAACTGAAGGCGCAGCTCACGCTCATCCGGGAGCAGGGGTACGCGTTCGAGGACGAGGAATCCACCACCGGCGTCGTGTGCCTGGCCGTTGCCGTCCCGACCCGGGGCGCACACGGGCCCAGCCTCGGCCTTTCGGTCACCGCGCTGAAGGCGACTTACTCGAACGAGCAGGGCGCCATGATGGTCAAGGAACTCCAGGATCTTGCCCGGTCCCTCGGCAATCCCATGGGTTAGGGGTCCTGTCGCGGGACGGTCCTGCACACCCCGGGAATAAATCTGATTATTCATTGGCTACTCGATCACTATGCTGTACTCTGTTCAGCATAGTGATCGACTCCTTTGGGGGTTGCTCACACCCACCAGACCAACGGGGGTCTGGAGTGTTCTTGAGGGAGTGCTTGTGACAACTAGTACTAATACACCGCTCGCTGAAGCGGACGGCGCCGTCGTCGATCCGGAACAGCTGCGACGGGCAACGCTTGCCAGCTCCGTGGGCTCCGCGCTGGAGTACTACGACTTCTACATCTACGGCCTGGCCTCGGCCCTGATCTTCGGCCCGCTGTTCTTCAAGCCGCTCGGCGAGGACGGGGCCCTGATCGCATCCTTCGCCACGTACGGCGTGGGCTTCGCGGCCCGGCCCTTCGGCGGGATGGTCTTCGGTTACATCGGCGACCGGTTCGGTCGCAAAATGGTCCTGATCCTCACCATCGGCCTGATGGGGACCGCCAGCTTCGCCATCGGCCTGCTGCCGACGTACGAACAGGCTGGCATGCTGGGCGCCGTGCTCCTGGTGACGCTGCGCATCCTGCAGGGACTGGGTGCCGGCGCCGAACAGGCCGGTGCCACCACGCTGATCTCCGAAGTCGCGCCGCGCCGCCGTCGTGGCTTCTTCGCTTCGCTCCCGTTCGTCGGCATCCAGCTGGGCACCCTGCTCGGCGCCGGAACGTTTGCGCTGATTGCCATGGCCGACAAGGCCGTCCTGGAAGGCTGGCTGTGGCGGGTGCCCTTCCTGGCCAGCGTGCTCCTGGTTGTGGTGGCCATCTTCATTCGGCTCCGCCTCAAGGAAACGCCCGTCTTCCAGGAACTGGAAAAGCACAAGAATGTGGTCAAGAACCCCATCGGCCAGCTGTGGAAGCACTCGAAGAAGAACGTGCTGATCGGCATCGGCCTGCGGATGGGCGAAAACGGCAATTCCTCGATCTACTCCGCCCTGCTCATCGCGTTCCTGGCGGCCAAGGACGGCGTTTTTCCCGGCGACAAGTTCATCGGTCCGGTCGGCCTGCTCATCGCCGCGGGCTTCGCCGCCGTCATGGTGATCACGTTCGGCGCGCTGTCCGACCGGTTCGGCCGGGTGCCCGTCTACCGCTACGGTGCGCTGTTCCAGGCGCTCATCGCGCTGCCGGCGTTCTACCTGGTGACGCTGGGCAATGTCACGCTGGTCTGGATTGTCATGGTGGTGGGCATCGCCCTCGGCGTCCAGTCCATGCTCGGACCGCAGTGCCCGCTGCTGCCTGAACTCTTCGGCTCGCAGTACCGCTTCACCGGCGTGGCCATGAGCCGGGAGCTCTCCGCCGTCGTGGCCGGCGGGCTGGTCCCGCTGGTCGGCGCCGCGCTGCTGGCCGCCACGGACCATTCCTGGCTGGTGCTCGCCATCTACTCGCTGGTCCTGGCGCTGATCTCATTCGTCACCACCTTCTTCACGCCCGAGACGGTGGGACGCGACCTTCTCCTGACGGAGGATGCGCACTAGCCGGCATCCGGGTGCAGACCCGCCGTCCGCGGCACCTCAGGCCGTGGCCCCTTCCACCAGGAAGGGGCCACGGCCGTTTCTGGGACACCGGTAGCGCCCGGCGATATACGCGTCGCCGAGCCGAACCCGCGTCGCCCAACGCAAAGGGCGGCCCAGCCGTTTCCGGCGGGACCGCCCTGGTGTGCGCTGCGGCGCTGGCCGCAGTGCGGGGTGGACTCAGTAGAAGTGCACCGTGTCCACCAGATGGGGGAGTTCGCCGCCGTTGAGGTAGGTCCGCAGGTTGCTGCAGAAGCGTTCGGTGATCAGCCGGTTTTCGGCGGCACTGAGCGCCGAGGTGTGCGGGGACACCATCACCCTGGGGTGGGTCCACAGCGGGCTGTCCTGCGGCAGTGGCTCTACGGCGAAGACGTCCAGGCAGGCATAGGAGACCTGGCCGTTGCCCAGTGCCTCCAGGAGCGCCTCTTCATCCACCACTGTGCCGCGGCCCACGTTGACCAAGACCGTTCCGGGCTTCATGGCGGCGAAGACGTCGCGGCTGAAGAGTTTCTCGGTGTACGGCGTGCCGGGCAGGGTATTGACGACGGCGTCTGCGCTGCCCAGCAGGCCGGCGAGGCCGTCGTTGTCCGTGACGGTCTCGATCCCGTCGATGGCCTCCACGGTGCGCTTGGTTCCGCTGACGCTCATGCCCAGGGCGCGGGCGATCCGTGCGGTCTCGAGCCCGATTTCGCCCAGTCCGGTGACCACCAGGCGGGAGCCGTTGACCAGGCGGGTGGGGGTGCGGAGCTCGGGCCAGTGCTTGGCCGCCTGGTCCTGGGCCAGCTCGGCGCTGCGCTTGAAGCCGTTGAGGATGCCCAGGGCGGCGAACTCGGCGAGCGGCAGGGCGTGCACCCCGGCCGAGGTGGTGACCTTGAACTTCTGCAGCGTCGCGGCGTCCAGCCCCGATGCCTTCACGGCACCGCCGGCGCCGGCCGCCATGGCATGGATCCACTCAAGCCGGGGATTGCTGCCGGCGATCCGGGCGAGGCCTGCCGGGCTTTCGTTGGGGAGCCCGTACAGGACCTGGGCTTTGTTGAGCATGTCCCAGTACCGCTCTTCCTGCTCCGGCGTCCGGCGGAAATCCGGGTCACCCGAATGGTCGGCGGGAAAACGTTCCGGCGGCAAGAGCTCGGGGTCGTAGAGGACGGTCACGGACGGATCTACGGCGCGGATGCGGTCCACCAGCTCTGCTTCGAGCGGGACGGCGATCGCGACGGTGGTTTTGGTCGTCATAGTGTTCATCATACTGAATGGAGGCTAGGATGCTGAACAGAATTCCTAGATTAACCACGACGAAGTGAGGCAACGCATGGAGCTGGACCGCAGGGAGGCCGGGTTTGTCGGCCTCGGACTGATGGGCGCGCCGATGGCCGCCAACCTCCTCGCGGCAGGATGGACCGTCACCGCCTGGAACCGTTCGCCGGCGGCGCTGGACGCCTTCGAGGCCCTGGGCGGCTCGCGCGTGGCCCGGGTCGAGGCGCTCCGCGACCAGCCCGTCATTGTCTTCATGCTGCCGGATCTGTCCGACATTGAGGACGCCAGTGCCGCGCTCCTGGCCGGCTGGGGCGCCAGCCCGCCCGCGCCCGGAACCGCCGTCGTGGTCATGAGCAGCGTCTCGCCGTCCGGGGTGCGGGACTTCGGGGCGCGGGTCGCGGAGGCAAGCGGAGGCAACGCCGTCGTCGTCGATGCGCCCGTCAGCGGCGGCACCCAGGGCGCGGCGGACGGGACCCTCGCCATCATGGCGGGCGCCAGCGAAGATGACTTCCGCCGGCTCCTGCCGCTCTTCGGCGCGATGGGCAGCACCGTGCGGCGGCTCGGACCGCTGGGATCGGGGTCACTCGCCAAGGCATGCAACCAGCTGATCGTGGGAACGACGACGGCGGCGCTCGCCGAGGCCGCGGAGCTCGCCGAACGTTCCGGCATGGAAGTGCCGGCCCTTTACGAGGTGCTCGCCGGAGGACTGGCCGGCAGCCGGGTCCTGGACATCGTGGGGCCACGGCTCGCCGCCAAGGACTACGAGCCCACCGGACCCGCCAAGTTCATGCACAAGGACCTGTCCTTCGTGCTCGAAAGCGCCGCAGCGGCCGGTGCCGCGGTACCGATGGCGGCCGCCGGCGTCGAGCTCTACGCGGAACTCAAGCGCCAGGGGCTGGGGGACCGGGACCTCGCCGTGGTACGGCAGGCCATCGCTAATCTCAGCGGCACCGGCAGCGGGAGCGCCACCATGACAGGCAACACCACAACCAGCACAACAGCCATTCCAGCAGCAAAGACCAAATGAGGATCAGTGAACCATGAGTGGACTTTTTGACCTGACCGGGCGTGTGGCCCTGGTGACCGGTTCGAGCCGGGGGATCGGCAACGCCCTGGCCCGGGCGCTGGCCGACGCCGGCGCCACCGTGGTGCTCAACGGCATCAACCCCGAGCGGCTCAAGGCCGCCGAGTCCGCGATGGCCGCGGACTACGCGCCGGGCCGGGTGCACAGCTGCGCCTTCGACGTCACCAGCGACACCGGAGCCGCCCGGGGGATCGCCTGGGTTGAGGAGAACGTGGGCCCGCTGGCCATCCTGGTCAACAACGCCGGCATCCAGCACCGGGTCCCGATGCTTGAGCTCGACGTGGCCGACTGGGAGCGGGTCATCTCCACGGACCTGACCAGCGCGTTCCTGGTGGGGCGGGAAGCGGCCCGGCACATGATCCCGCGAGGCCGGGGCAAGATCATCAACATCTGCTCGGTCCAGACCGACCTCGCCCGGCCCACGATCGCCCCCTACATTGCGGCGAAGGGCGGACTGCGGAACCTGACCCGGGCCATGACCGCGGAATGGGCCGCCTCGGGCCTGCAGATCAACGGGATCGCGCCCGGCTACATCCACACCGAGATGACGCAAAACCTCGTCGACGATGAGCAGTTCAACGCCTGGATCCTGGGCCGGACCCCCGCGCACCGCTGGGGGACCGTGCAGGACCTGGCCGGACCCGCCGTGTGGCTGGCCTCCGACGGGTCGGACTTCGTCAACGGCCAGACCATCTTCATCGACGGCGGAATGACGGTGGTGGTCTGATGGGCGCCGTGGCAGAACTTCCGGCCACGGCCGCGGCGGTGGTGGCCCACGCGGCGGGCGACCTGCGGATCGAGGACATCCCCGTGCCCGCACCGGCGCCCGATGAAGCCGTCGTCGACGTGGCCTTCGGCGGCATCTGCGGCTCCGACCTGCACTACTGGCTGCACGGCGCCGCGGGCGAATCCGTCCTCAAGGCTCCCATGGTCCTGGGCCACGAGATCGTGGGGAGCGTGATCCGCGCGGCCGCTGACGGCTCGGGGCCCGCGCCCGGCATGGCCGTCGCGGTGCATCCCGCCACGCCGGGCCCGGGCGGCGCCCGGTACCCGGCAGAGCGTCCCAACCTGTCACCGGGCTGCACCTACCTGGGCAGCGCCGCACGGTTTCCCCACACGGACGGGGCGTTCAGCCGCTTCGCCGCGCTGCCGGCCCGGATGCTCCGGCCGCTGCCGGCCGGGCTGGAGCTGCGGACCGCGGCCCTGGCGGAGCCGGCCAGCGTCGCCTGGCACGCCGTCTCGCGCGCCGGGGACGTGGCGGGAAAGACGGCGCTGGTGATCGGCAGTGGCCCCATCGGGGCCCTCGCCGTCGCCGTCCTCAAACGCGCCGGCGCCGGCCGGATCGTGGCCGTGGACATGCACGAGCGGCCCCTGGAGATAGCCCGTGCCGTGGGAGCCGACATGGTTCTAAAGGGGGACGACGCCGGGGCGATCGCCGCGGTTGAGGCGGACGTCGTCATCGAGTCCTCGGGCAGCCACCACGGCCTGGCCTCGGCCATCCAGGGCGCGGTCCGTGGCGGCAGGGTGGTCATGGTGGGCCTGCTGCCTTCGGGCCCGCAGCCGGTCCTGATCTCCCTGGCCATCACGCGCGAGCTGGAGCTGCTGGGCTCCTTCCGCTTCAATGACGAAATCGACGACGTCCTAGCGGCGCTCGCCGACGGCTCCCTGCGGGTGGATCCCGTGGTGACCCACACCTTTGGGCTGGACCGCGGACTGGAAGCGTTCGAGGTCGCCAGGAACGCGGCCGTTTCCGGGAAGGTGCTGCTGGACTTCAGGCCGGTCCCTGCGTGAGGGGCGCCGCCGCCGGCGCCCGGACGGCCAGTGGCTTAGCGGCGCTCGACCGGGACAAACACCCGCGGCTGGTTCTTCCAGCTCGGCTCCATCTCCGAGATGGTCTCGCGCATGATCCGGTTCGAGGCCTCGCGGGCGGCGGCGGCATCCCCGGCGGCGATGGCCTCGGCGACCTCGACATGCCACCGCAGCGCGGTCTCGCGCGGGTGGTCCGGCATCAGGCCGTGAATGGTGCGGCCGGTCAGCGTCTCGGTCACCTGGCCCACCATGTTGGCGAACATCTCGTTGCCGGAACCGGTCAGCAGCAGGGAATGGAACAGGATGTCCAGCTCGAGGAACCGGGGCACGTCCCCGGCCTGTCCGGCGTCGCGCATGGCGTGCGAGATCTCCACGAGTTCGCGGCGGAGCTCCTCGGGGGCGTTGGCCGCGGCCAGCTCGGCGGCCACCGGCTCGACGGCGGTGCGGAGCTCGGCCAGGGAGCGCAGCTGGGCGCCGCGGCCCTCGCCGGCCAGCCGCCAGCGGATCACGAGCGGGTCGAAGGGGTTCCACCGGTTCGAGGGCAGCACACGGATGCCGACGCGCTTGATGGTTTCCACCAGGCCCAGGGACTGGAGGACCCGGACCGCCTCCCGGACCACCGAGCGGGAGACCTTGAGTTCGTCCTCAAGGTGCTCGGCGAGCATGACGTGCCCGGGCGGAAGCTCGCCGGCCACGATCCGGGTCCCGAGGTGCTCAATGGCACGGTGGTGGAGGCTGGTTGACATAGTCGTAAGCATAATGCGGTGGGCCTGGTCCGGGCTGACCGGAGGGGCGGACGCCGGTGATCATAGACTGTTTATGACGCGCAGTATTCCGCTCCGTGGGCGCGGCTTTCCCGCAGCCCGCGGAAATACATATGGTTTAAGGACAGCCACAATCCTTAAGAGCGGGTTCCGCCCTCCGCGGCGCGACCTGCCGGGTCCTAGATGAACGTCTGAGACGAATCGCCGTACATCCCTGGTGTACAGAAATGAATTGGAGTTTTGATGTCAGCACACATCGGTGTTACCGGCCTCGCGGTGATGGGGGCCAACCTCGCACGCAACCTGGCCCGGAACGGCTTCACCGTTGCCCTGCACAACCGGTCCGTGGAAAAGACAGACACCCTGCTCGCCAAGTACGGCGATGAGGGCGACTTCGTCCGCACCGAGACCCTCCAGGAACTCGTTGATTCGCTGGAGAAGCCGCGCCGCGTGCTGATCATGGTCAAGGCCGGCAAGCCGGTCGACTCCGTGATTGAGCAGCTCGAGCCGCTGCTGGAAGCGGGCGACATCATCATCGACGCCGGCAACTCGCACTACGAGGACACCCGCCGCCGCGAGGCTGCGCTCGCCAAGAAGGACCTGCACTTCGTCGGCATCGGCGTCTCCGGTGGCGAGGAAGGCGCCCTCAACGGCCCCTCGATCATGCCGGGCGGTTCCAAGGAGTCCTACGACGCCCTCGGCCCGCTGCTGGAAAAGATCGCCGCCCACGTCGACGGCCAGCCCTGCTGCGCCTGGATCGGCACCGACGGCGCCGGCCACTTCGTCAAGATGGTCCACAACGGCATCGAATACGCCGACATGCAGGTCATCGGCGAGGCCTTCGACCTCCTGCGCTCCGGCGCCGGGATCGAACCGGCCGAGCAGGCCAAGATCTTCGAAGAGTGGAACAAGGGCGACCTCGCTTCCTTCCTGATCGAAATCTCCGCCGAGGTCCTCGGCCACGTCGACGCGAAGACCGGCAAGCCGTTCGTCGACGTCGTGGTGGATGCCGCCGGCCAGAAGGGCACTGGCCGCTGGACGGTCATCTCCGCGCTCGAACTCGGCTCGCCGACGTCGGGCATCGCCGAGTCCGTCTTCGCCCGGGCCCTGTCCTCCCAGGCCGAGCAGCGCGTGCTGGCCCAGGAGCTGCTGGCCGGCGGCGAGGCCGCCGCCGAGGTCCCCGAGAGCTTCGTCGAGGACGTCCGCCAGGCGCTCTACGCCTCCAAGCTGGTCTCCTACGCCCAGGGCCTGGACATGCTCACCTCCGCGGCCAAGGAATACGGCTGGGACCTGAAGCTGGATGAAATCGCGTCGCTGTGGCGCGGCGGCTGCATCATCCGCGCGGAGCTGCTCAAGGAGATCACCAAGGCCTACGCCGCTGCGGAGAAGCCGGCCAACCTGCTCTTCGCCCCGGCGTTCACCAAGGCGATCGCCGAGGTCCTCCCGGCCTGGCGCCGCGTGGTCTCCACCGCGGTGCAGCTCGGCATCCCGGTTCCGGTGTTCTCCTCCTCGCTGGCCTACTACGACGGCCTGCGCCGCAAGCGCCTGCCGGCCGCCGTCATCCAGGGCCAGCGCGACCTCTTCGGGGCGCACACCTACGGCCGTGTCGACGCCGAGGGCACGTTCCACACCCTCTGGGGCGAGGACAAGTCCGAGATCGAGGCAGTCGACACCCACTGACCCACCCCGGTTCCGACGCGACGGCCGGCACTTTCCAGTTACTCTGGGAGGCGCCGGCCGCCCGTGTTTCCGGCTGCTCCTGCCCCAGGAGTTCAGCGCCCGAGGAGTTCAGCCCATGCCCCAGCCCGTAGCGTTTGTCACCGGTGCCTCCACCGGGATCGGTTTCGAAACCGCGAAAAAGCTTGCCTCGGCCGGTTTTACCGTCTATGCCGGGGCCCGCCGGGTGGAGCTAATGGAACCGCTGAAGGCATCCGGGGTCAAGGTGGTGGCCCTGGACGTGACCGATGAGGCCTCGATGAGCGCCGCCGTCGGGGACGTGCTGGCCGCGCACGGCCGGATCGACGTCCTCGTCAACAACGCCGGCTACGGGACGTACGGTTCGCTCGAGGAGGTGGAGCTGGCCGAGGGGCGGCGGCAGTTCGACGTGAACGTCTTCGGCCTGGCGCGCATGACGCAGCTCGTGATCCCCGCCATGCGGGCCGCACGCGCGGGCCGGATCATCAACATCTCATCCATCGGCGGCAAAATGTACGAGCCGCTGGGCGCCTGGTACCACGCGACCAAGTTCGCCGTGGAAGGCCTGAGCGATTCGCTGCGGATCGAGCTCAAGCCGCACGGCATCGATGTGGCCATCATCGAGCCGGCCGGGACGCAGTCCGAGTGGGGTGCCATTGCGGCGCAGGGGCTGCTGGCCAGCTCCGGGAACGGCCCCTACGCAGCCCAGGCCAAGGTGGTGGCGGCGGCGCTGGGCACCACGGACAACGCCGCAACGTCGTCGCGGCCCGAGCTTGCGGCCGAGGCGATCCTGCACGCCGCGACCGCCCGGCGGCCCAGGACCCGGTACCCGGTGGGTGCCAGCGCCCGCGGGATCCTGCTGCTGCGCCACCTGCTGCCGGACCGGGCGTTCGACGCCGTCCTGTGGAACATCTACAAGCGGTTCCCCGGCTAGGACCGCCTAGGCCGGGTATTAGTTTTAGATGTGGTAATCGATCAGGTATTCGGCCGGGTCGACGGCGGGCTTGGTCTCGCGCTGCGCGTCGCGGTGCCGCCAGGTGGCCGGCACGCCGGTGACGATTGATTCGGCCGGGGCGTCCTTGACCACCACGGCGTTGGCGCCGACGGCGCTGTCCCGGCCGATGGTGATGGGGCCCAGGATCTTGGCGCCCGCGCCGATCACCACGCGGTCCTCGATGGTGGGGTGGCGTTTGATCTTGGCGAGCGAGCGGCCGCCGAGGGTCACGCCGTGGTAGATCATGACGTCCTCGCCGATCTCCGCCGTCTCGCCGATGACCACGCCCATGCCGTGGTCGATGAAGAAGCGCCGGCCGATGGTCGCGCCGGGGTGGATCTCGATGCCGGTCAGGAACCGGGCGAGCTGGGAGATGAGCCGCGCCGGGAAGCGCAGGGCGGGGTTTTGCCACAGCCGGTGCGTCAGGCGATGGAACCAGATCGCGTGCAGGCCGGAATAGGCGAAGAAGTTCTCAAAAGAACCTCGAGCCGCCGGGTCGTGGGACCGGGCGGCGTCGAGGTCTTCCTTCAGTCTTGCGAAGAAGCTCACAAAGACCTTTCTGGGCAATCGTGGGTCAGCGGACTTAGCCGCGGATGTCGTCGTACAGCACGGTGGAGATGTAGCGCTCACCAAAGTCGCACACCACGGCAACAATGAGTTTACCGGCGTTCTCCGGCCGCTTGGCGAGCTCCAGGGCCGCCCAAACGATGGCGCCGGAGGAGATGCCGCCCAGGATGCCTTCCTTGATGCCGAGATCGCGTGCCACCCGGACGGAATCTTCCAGCGTGGCGTCGATGACCTCGTCGTAGACGTTGGTGTCCAGGATGTCGGGAATGAAGTTCGCGCCGAGGCCCTGGATCTTGTGCGGGCCCGGCGCGCCGCCGTTGAGGATGGCGGAGTCCTTCGGCTCGACGGCGACGATCTGGACCTCCGGCTTGCGTTCCTTCAGGACCTGCCCGACGCCGGTGACGGTGCCGCCGGTGCCGACGCCGGCGACGAAGATGTCCACCTTGCCGTTGGTGTCGGCCCAGACTTCCTCGGCCGTGGTGCGGCGGTGGATCTCCGGGTTGGCCTCGTTGGCGAACTGCTGGGCCCAGATGGAGTTCTCCGTGTTGGCCACGATCTCCTGGGCCTTCTCCACGGCGCCGCGCATGCCCTCGGAGCCGGGGGTCAGGACAATCTCGGCGCCGTACGCGCGCAGCATGACCCGGCGCTCGGTGGACATGGTCTCCGGCATGGTCAGGATGACCTTGTAGCCGCGGGCCGCGCCCACCATGGCCAGGGCGATTCCGGTGTTGCCGGACGTGCCTTCGACGATGGTGCCGCCGGGCTTGAGGGCACCGGACTTCTCGGCAGCGTCAACAATCGCGACGCCGATCCGGTCCTTGACGCTGTTGGCCGGGTTGTAGAACTCCAGCTTGACGGCCACGGTGGCGTCAAGGCCTTCGGTCAGCCGGTTCAGCCGGACCAGCGGAGTTCCGCCTACCAGCGCGGTTACATCGTCATAGATCGGTGCCATGTATGTATGCCTGTCTTTGAAGAGGGTTGACTGAGGTCAGCCTAACGAGCGCCTACAGGCGCTAGCTAAGCATTAAGCCATGCAGAGTAATATTTCCTCGCCTTGGCCAGCTTCGGGTTAATGATGACCTGGCAGTAGCCCTGTTCCGGGTATTTGGCGAAGTAGTCCTGGTGGATTTCCTCGGCCACATGGAACTGCGGCAGCCGGCTGACCTCGGTGACGATCGGGTGCCGCCAGAGGGGCTGGTTCCGCTCGATCGCCTCCTCGAACATGATCTTCTCCTCGGTGGTCTCGTAGAACATCGAGGAACGGTACTGGGTCCCGACGTCGTAGCCCTGCCGGTTCAACGTGGTGGGGTCGTGGAGGGCGAAGAACATGTCCAGGATGACCTCGGCGGGAATGATGTCCTCGTCGAACGTCACCGCCACCACCTCGGCGTGGCCTGTGGTCCCGGAGCACACAGAGTAGTAGTCGGGGCTGCGGTCATGGCCTCCGGTGTAGCCGGACACGACCGAGCTGACACCCTTGGTTTTCTGGTAGACGGCGTCGAGGCACCAAAAGCAGCCTCCGCCGAGGACAAAAGTTTTCATGATCTCTTCAATGGTTCGAGGGCCCCGATGATTCCCCACCCACCTTACGAGAGTGTTACGAGTGACCGGGCCGCCCGCGGATAGGGTAAAAATGGGGGTATGGAACCTGTGAACACCGATGTTTCAGCGGAATCCGACCGCCCTGCTGCCGCCGTCGACGGCGATGGCAGCACCGGGGAGGCCACGGGCGCCGCGACGCTGGGCCTGATCCAGCTGGCAGTGGAGGAGCTCTGGCCCGAATCCCTCGCCGAGGACTGGGACGAGGTGGGCCTGGTGGCCGGCCACCCGAACGCCGAGGTGCACCGGGTGATGTTCGCGGTCGATCCGACCCTTGACGTGATCGAGGAGGCCATCGACTTCGGTGCCGAGCTGCTCATCACGCACCATCCGCTGCTGCTCAAGGGCGTGACGTCCGTTGCCGCGAACACGGCCAAGGGCAAGGCCGTGCACCGCCTCATCGAGTCCGGGACCGCGCTGCTGACCGTACACACCAACGGTGATTCCGCCGTCGGGGGAGTTTCCGACGTCCTGGCCGACGCGCTGGGCCTGCAGAACGTGGCCCCGCTGACGCCCGCGGCGAACGGGCTCCCCGAGGAAGGCATCGGCCGCGTCGGCGACCTTGAAGAGGTCCTGACGCTGGGTGATTTCGCGGCCCGCGTGTACGGCATCCTGCCCTCGGTGGCCGGCGGCGTCCGGGTCTCGGGGGACCGGGACGGGCTGATCCGGCGGGTGGCTGTCTGCGGCGGCGCCGGCGATTCCCTGTTCGGCGAGGTGCGGGCCAGCAACGCGGACGTCTACGTCACGGCGGACCTGCGGCACCACCCGGCATCGGAAGCCCGGGAGGCGGCGGTCAACGACCGGCCGTACCTGATCGACGTTTCCCACTTCGCCAGCGAATGGCTGTGGCTGCCTGCGGCCGCCGAAGCGCTGGGCAATGTGCTCGCCGACCAGGGCCACGACGTCGAGATCCGGGTCAGTGCCACCAACAGCGACCCGTGGGACTTCATTCTGACTCCGGGCTAAGCCTGGCGTGCGAGGGGCCCCGGGTGAGCGTAGCGAGGCCGGGGAGTACGCTAGGCGCTAGAGTCTAAGGAGCGCCGGGACGGTGCCCGGCTTCGGCCGGATTGGATTTAGCGGAGGTAAATAGTGGCCAAGGCAGCACCGGCGGAACAGTTGAAGTTGCTCGAGTTGCAGGGACTCGATGCCAAGCTCAAGTCCTTGTCCAACCGCCGGCGAAGCCTTGAAAGCGATTCCCGCATCACGGACCTGGAAGCCGCCCTCAGCGTGGCCAACGGTGAGCTCGGTGCCGCCAAGGTGGCCGTCCACGACGCTGAATTGGAACTCAAGCGCTCAGAGGCCGACGTCGAGCAGGTTGCCTCCCGGATCGAACGCGATGAGGCCAGGCTCAACAGCGGCACGGGGTTGTCCAAGGACCTCGTCGCCCTGCAGCGGGACCTCGTCTCCCTGAACAAGCGCCGCTCGGACCTCGAGGACGTCGAGCTCGAAGTCCTCGAACGGCTCGACTCGCTCCGCGCCCGCCAGGCGGCCCAGCAGCAGATCGTGGACGACATCCAGGGCTCCTTCGGCTCCATCCGTGCCGAGCTGGACGAGCAGCTGGCCGAGATCGCCGCCGAAGCCACGGTGGTGCGCGGGCAGCGTGCCGAGTTCGCCGCCGGACTCGACGCCGGAATGCTCGCCGTCTATGAGAAGACCCTGGCCAAGCGTGGCGTCGGCGCCGCCCGGCTCTTCCACGGCACCTCGGAAGGCTCGGGCATGCACCTGAGCCCGGGCGACCTGGCCGAGATCAAGGCCGCGGCCGAGGACGACATCGTGTTCTGCCCCGACTCCGGTTGCATCCTGGTCCGCTCGGCCGACTGGGCCTGAGCAGTTCCTAGCCCGGCAGGATGATGTTCAGGGTGTGCGGCCTCCGGGCCGTGCCCGCAACAAGTTCGGCAACCCATTTCTCCGCCGCCGCCTTCTGCAGCTGTGCGGGGGTTTGGGGTGCCTTGCCCCGGCGGCTGAGCAAATGGCGTGCCAGCTCGCCCCGGGTGTGCTTGGCAAAGTGGCTGACCACCTTGCGCACCCCGGCGGTCTCGGTGAAGACGTTCACGGCCACCGTCTGTTCCGGCGGGGGAGCCCAGGCCGCGGCATAGGTGCTGGACCGGCAGTCCACCAGCAGCTGGCCCGCGGCGGCCGCGGCCAGCGCGTCGCCCAGTTGCGGCTTCCAGAAGGAGGCGAGCCGTCCGACGTCGGGCAGCGAGGTCCCCATCGACAGCCGGTAGGCGGGCACACGGTCCGCGAAGCGGATGGCGCCCCACAGGGCGGAGACCACCAGCACCGATTCGTCGGCCTTCTTTCGCTGAGCCGGGGTCAGCGAGTTGTAGCCGAGGGCGTCAAAGAGCACCCCGGAATACACCTGGTGGGCCGGGGCGGCAGGTTCTGCGTGCAGCCGCGTGTTGCGTTCGACGTCGGCACTCAGGGAAGCGCCGACGCCCAGCAGCGCCAGGGCGTCCTCGTGGGCGCTGACAGTACCGAGCGCCTCCAGGACCTTGGCGCGGGAGCTGTTGAGGGCGGGAAAGCTCAACGCGGTCCAGTCGGCGGCGTCCCCGCCGGTCGCGGGAGTCTTGCCCTCGGAGGGCGGCAGCAGAATTAGCACCGTACGATCTTACCGGCGGCTGCCTTCCCGGGACCGCCGTCCAGGGCCCGGGGGCCGGCGATTGGCGGCGGTTCAGGCGAGGTTGTAGCCGAGAAAGGACACGACGCCGGGCAGGATTGTGCGCCAGTAGCCGTAGTCGTGGCCGCCTGGCTGGAAGCCGCCCTCGATTTCGCCCGTGAGTCCCGCCCGGTAGTGGCGAACAGTGGCGGCAAGCTCGTCCCCGGTGCCGCAGTCGATCCGTTTGGGCAGCGCTGCGAGCCGGGGCCGGAGTGCGAAAACGTCGTGGGCGGCGAAGTCTTCCGGGCCGTCGAACGCGGTATCCTGGCGCGGGTCGTAATGGTCCCAGACCGCAGGACTCATGGCCGCGACGGCCCGGACCCCGGGTAGCCGGCCCTGCGAGGCGAGCAGCAGGGCACCGAAACCCCCCATCGAGAGGCCGACGAGGCCGATCCTGCCAAGGTCGAAGCCCTGGCCGCCGAGGAACGGTACAAATTCCTTCACCAGCATCGACTGCGTGTCACTGCCGTCGGCGCGCGGGTGCCACCAGGCGTTTCCGCCGTCCACGGCCGCGATCGCGAAGGGCGCGCCGCCGGCGTCGAGGTGCCGTTGCAGGGCCTCGTGGGCCTCCAGGTCCTCCAGCAGAGCCGTGTGGCTGCCGCCCAGTCCGTGAAGAAACACGGCCAGGGGCAGTTCGGGCGGCGCGCCGCCGGGCGGCAGTTCCGGCGTTGCCAGCGACCAGTGGCTCGCGGTCCCCGGGCGGTAAGCCGAGACGAACGAACCCGTGCTGGTACGGACCGTCAGCGGGCCGGCGGGGGCCGGCGGTGCCGTCGTCGTCGGGCTCGTTGGCGCGGGGCTTGCCGGCCGGGACGTTTCGGTGGGCGCGAGCCCGCCCGTGCACGCCGCGAGGGCGGAGGCGCCCAAACCGATCCCTGCCAGCCCCAGCAGGCGGCGCCGGGTCAGGGCAGACTCGTCCATCCCTCGATAATAGGCGCGCCGGTCCCGGGTGCTACTCCCAGGTTCACGCGCTACGCGGCCTTGATCGGTGACGCCGGTGATTCCGCCGGTGATTCCGTCGGTGTCGCTGCGGGTGCGGCCGCCGACATCGTTGTCCTGGCCGCATGGTCCTCGCGGGCCAGGAAGGCGGCCAGTTCGGCGATGGTGCTCATCAGGGGCGCCGGGAAGACGACGGTTGAGTTCTTGTCCACCCCAATCTCCACGAGGGACTGGAGATTCCGCAGCTGCAGGGCGACCGGGTGGGCCATCATGGTGTCTGATGCCGCGCCGAGCGCCACGGCGGCGATCGCCTCTCCTTCGGCCGCGATGATCTTGGCCCGCTTCTCCCGCTCGGCCTCCGCCTGGCGGGCCATCGCCCGCTTCATGCTCTCCGGAAGCTGGATGTCCTTGAGTTCAACGAGGGTTACTTCGACACCCCACTCGAGGGTCAGGGCGTCCAGGATTTTCCGGATGTCACTGTTGATGTGCTCGGTCTCGGACAGCGTCTGGTCCAAGCTGTGCCGGCCCACGACCTTGCGCAGGGTGGTCTGGGCGATTTGGTTGATGGCCGCCGCTACGTCTTCGATTGCCACAACGGACTTCACGGCGTCGATCACCCGGTAATAGGCCACTGCCGAGATGTCGACGCTGACGTTGTCCTGGGTGATGATGCCCTGCGACTGGATCGGCATCGTCACGATCCGCAGGCTCACCAGCTGAAGCCGGTCCACCACCGGGATGATGAACCGCAACCCGGGGATCCGGACCGCGACCACCCGGCCCAGTCGGAACAGGACGCCTAGTTCGTACTGGCGCACAATCTTGATCGACATCTTGGCGATAATCACCACCAGGATGATCGCGAGCAGCCAGATGATGATGGCGATCCAGTTCATTGGGATCTCTTCCTTGACTAGCAGGAATCCTGCTCCAATTCTCCCACGGGCCGCCCCAAAAGGCCGTGGTGCGGACGTGTCACTGGATGCGTTCGCCGTGACCGTAGAATGGACAACGGATGGGTTGACCAGGCGGCCGCGCGTCACGCAAGTGGCTCGAGGAACGTCCGGGCTCCGCAGAGCAGGGTGGTGGGTAACGCCCACTCGGGGTAACCCGCAGGCCAGTGCCACAGAGAACAGACCGCCTGCGTGCGGCGTGTGCTTGCACAGGCTGCAGGGCAGGTAAGGGTGAAACGGTGGTGTAAGAGACCACCAGCTTCCCGGGTGACCGGGAAGGCTAGGTAAACCCCACCCGGAGCAAGGCCAGACAGGACACGTTTGAGGGCTGCTCGCCCGAGTGTCCGGGTAGGCCGCTGGAGGGCGTCGGCAACGGCGTCCGTAGATGGATGGCCGCTACTCCCGCGCCGGCAACAGCGCGGGAACACAGAACCCGGCGTATCGGTCAACCCATCCACCCAAACCGCCGGGTTACCCTGTCCTGCCCGGAGCAGGATCCGGCCGTCACAGGGTGCCGGCCGCGGTGCGCGTGCGTGCACGGTTGCAAGCTTGGGAAAACCTTGAGGCATGCTTGACATCATCCCGGCGGGCCCCGACACTTCAATGAACGCTTCAGGTAACGGTGCATGCGATGGTTGAGGAGTCATAGTGCCGGATGACGCAGCATACGACTATGTCATCGCCGGTGGTGGCACGGGCGGCAGCGTCCTGGCCGGCAGACTTAGCGAGGACCCTTCGATACGCGTGCTCCTGCTCGAGGCAGGAAGATCCGACCGCCATCCGTTCATTCACATGCCCGCGGGCTTCCCGAGACTCAAGGGGGGCCCGTATCAGTGGGCGTACAACAGCGTTCCGCAAAAACACAGCAACGGCCGCAGGATCGCGCTTCCTCAGGGCCGGGGACTCGGCGGCGGCGGCTCCATCAACTCCCAGGTCTTCACCCGGGGCGTGGCTGGGGACTACGACGGGTGGGCCGCGGACTACGGATGCGAGGGCTGGTCCGCCGCCGAGGTGTCCAAGTATTTCATCCGCTCGGAATCAAACTCCCGACTCTCAGGACCGCACCATGGAACCCAGGGGCCCCTCGGCGTCTCTGACCTCCGGCGTCCGCACACGCTCTCGGCGGCCTTCGTGCAGGCTGGCCAGGAGTTCGGGCTGCCCTACAACAGCGATTTTAACGGGGCGAAGCAGCTCGGCGTTGGCTTCTACCAGACCACCACCAGGAACGGCCGCCGGTGCAGCGCAGCCGTCGCCTATTTGAAACCCGCCCGCAAGCGGCCCAATCTCACGGTGCGCGTCAACGTGACCGTCTCCAAGGTGGTCATCAAGAACGGCCGCGCCGTCGGCATCCAGACGATTGAAGGCGGAGTCGCGCGGACCTACGGTGCCCGGCGCGAGGTGCTGATCGCCAGCGGAGCGTTTGGCTCGCCCAAGTTGTTGCAGCTTTCAGGCATTGGCGACCCGGCAGACCTTGCTGCCGCCGGCATCGACGTGATCCACGCCCTGCCCGGGGTCGGGAAGAACCTGCAGGACCACCTTGACCTTGACATCATCTACGAACTCACCGATGACCACAGCCTGGACCGGTTCAATCGGGTACGCCCGGCGACCGTCCTGGCGGGCCTCGAGTATCTGGCTTTCCGTTCGGGACCGTTCGCATCCAACCTCGTCGAAGCGGGTGGCTTCAGCTACGCCAACACAGCTGAGAAATCCCCGGACCTGCAGTTCCACTTCCTGCCCGCAGCGAGGTCGGAGCCGGGCATAGCGTCGCTGCAGCCCGGGTTCGGCATGACGCTGAACTCCTATTTCCTGCGCCCCCGCAGCCGGGGAACAGTCCGGGTCGCATCCTCAGACCCCACACAGTCGCCGCTCATCGATCCGAATTTCCTCGCGGACGACTATGACCTGGAGATGACGATCGCCGGCGTGCAGCAGAGCCGGCAGATCATGGAGCAGTCATCGATGGCGGCGTTCATCAAGAAGGAGCACATCGGCGACGGCTCCCGCGTGGCAACCCGCGACGAATACGTGAATTTCGTGCGCTCCTACGGACGGACCTCCTACCACCCGGTCGGCACGTGCGCCATGGGGACCACCGACGATTCGGTCGTCTCGCCCCGGCTGAAGGTCTACGGGCTGGAGGGGCTGAGGGTTGTTGACTCCTCGGTCATGCCCCGCCTGGTCAGTGCCAACACGCAGGCGCCGACCATCATGATCGCGGAAAAGGCCGTCGACATGATCCTGGAGGACGCAGCCCGGCTGGCGCCCGGAGTGAGTGGTTTGGCCGGCTCCTCCTTGGCCCCGGACGGTGTGTGAGTCAATTCACGCGCAACAGGCACCCCACCTGGCCTGGCCGCCCGTAGAATTGGTGGTGAACGTAGAAGTTCTGCCGCCGGGTCTGCGTTCGCAGCCGGCGGTTTTTCTTTGCGCTCGATGAGGCGCCCGGGGTGGACCGAATCCCCGCCGGTGCCCGGTACCGGACACCCTCCGGCGGCCGACTTCCCCCTACGAGGACGTAGGGGGTGGATTCTAGGAAGGTAGTTCTGTGAGCCAGACGTCAGATTCTTGTCTTGATACGTGGATGGGCCGTGAGGCGCTCGCCGAGGCGATGATCCCCGTGATCGGCCGGCTGTACCGCGAGAACAATGTGGTGACCTCAATCCACGGACGCAGCCTGATCAACAAGTCCACCATGAATATCCTCAAGGCCCACCGCTTCGCCCGCCGGATGAGCAAGGAAGAACTGCGCCTCGAGGAGACGGCCCCGCTGCTGGAGGCCCTGACCAAGCTGGACCTCGGCGCCGCGGCGATCGACATTGCCCGCCTCACCGAGAAGTACCGCGCCGAGGGCGACGGCGCCAGCCTGGATGAGTTCCTCCGCGCCGAACTGGCCGAGGTTGTCGGCAAACGCGGCGGCGACGACCGCACCAGCACCGACGTCGTCCTCTACGGCTTCGGCCGTATCGGCCGGCTCCTGGCCCGGCTCCTGATCGAAAAGGCGGGCGGCGGCCACGGCCTGCGCCTGCGCGCCATCGTGGTCCGCCGCGGTTCCGATAACGACCTCAGCAAGCGCGCGAGCCTGTTGCGCCGCGACTCCGTCCACGGCTCGTTCGAAGGCACCATCAAGGTTGACCTCGAAAACGACACCATCACGGCCAACGGCGTCCAGATCCAGGTCATCTACTCGGACAACCCCTCCACGGTGGACTACACCGCCTACGGCATCCACGACGCGCTCGTCGTGGACAACACGGGCCGCTGGCGCGACGCCGAGGGCCTGTCCCAGCACCTGCTGAGCAAGGGTGTTGCCCGCGTTCTCCTCACCGCACCGGGCAAGGGCGATCTGAAGAACATTGTGCACGGCATCAACCACGGCACCATCGCCGACTCGGACACGATCGTCTCGGCGGCGTCCTGCACCACGAACGCCATCACCCCTGTGCTCAAGGCGATCAACGACCGCTACGGCGTGGTCCACGGTCACGTGGAGACGGTCCACTCCTTCACGAACGACCAGAACCTGATCGACAACTTCCACAAGGGTGACCGTCGTGGACGCTCTGCCGCGCTGAACATGGTGATCACCGAGACAGGTGCCGCCAAGGCCGTCGCCAAGGCTTTGCCGGAACTGCTCGGCAAGCTCACGGGCAGCTCCATCCGCGTCCCCACCCCGGACGTCTCGCTGGCCATCCTGAACCTGAACCTGGAGAACGGCACCACCAAGGACGAGGTCAACGACTACCTGCGGGAAATGTCGCTGCACTCCGAGCTGCGCAAGCAGATCGACTACATCGATTCGCCCGAGGTTGTCTCCACGGACTTCGTCGGCTCACGCCGGGCTGGCATCGTCGACGGACTGGCCACGATCTCCAACGACAAGAACCTCGTCCTGTACGTCTGGTACGACAACGAGTTCGGCTACAGCTGCCAGGTGGTCCGCGTCATGGAGGAAATGGCCGGGGTCAACCCGCCGTCCTTCCCCGCCAAGGACGCCGCTTCCATCCTCGAGGCCGCCGGGCTGCCCGTCGAGGTCTAACCAGGGCCAAGGTCCCTGACCGGGACTGGTTCCTCCTTTCCCGGCCGATGCACTGGAATCGGCCGGGAAAGGGACCCACAATGGAGCCATGGAACCGAACCCGGCTGTTGAACACGAGACCACCCTGGAACACGCGCTGGATGTCGCGCGGAGCAACGCGAAAGAAGCGAAGCGGCTGCTGGACGACGCCCTGGTCAAACGCCAGTCCGGTGAAGTCAACGAGGACCGGGTGACCCAGCTCCAGGGCCTGCTGGATCTGGCCAACGAAGACTTGAAACGGGTCACGCGGGAGCAATAGGCCCCGGCGTTCCGCCACCGGTCCCCAACACTGTGGACAACCGCCCCGGTGGTGGACCGTCCGCTTAGGCTCAGGGCGTGCAGCCAGAACGCCGCGAGCGGCCGCCCCTATGACCATCACCTGGATGGAATTCCGCCGCGCCCGCCGCCACTCCCGCCAGGCCTGGATTCTCCTGGCCGCAGCCGGCCTGGCCGTCCTTGGCGGCCTCGCCTGGTTCTTCACGGCCGGCCAGTTTGTTGCCGCGGAGCCGCAGATCGCCGGCCCCAGCGAGGCCCCCGTGGTCGCCGCCGGGTGGATGAACGCAGTGGAGGCCGTCCGGGCCGTGCCGGAGGGAAGCGCTGCCGGAGTGCTCGACACCCTCGCGGTCAAGGGACGGGCGGCAAAGAACAACTATGACCGGGGCGCCTTCGGCCAGGCGTGGCTCGACGTCGACCGCAACGGCTGCGATACGCGCAACGACATCCTCCGCCGCGACCTGGCGGCCGCCGAATTCGCCAGCGGCTCCCGGTGCCAGGTGGCCGGCGGCACGTTCCAGGAACCGTACACCGGCCGCATGATCGCGTTCCGGCGCGGCGCCGAAACCAGTGCCGCGGTGCAGATCGACCACGTCGTGGCGCTGGGGGACGCGTGGCAAAAGGGCGCCCAGCAGCTCACAGCGCAGCAGCGCGAACACCTGGCCAACGATCCCCTCAACCTGATCGCCGTCGACGGTCCCGCCAACCAGGACAAGAGCGCCTCTGACGCCGCCACCTGGCTGCCGCCGAACAAGGCTTTCCGCTGCCACTATGTGGCCCGCCAAATCTCGGTCAAGGCGGCCTACCGGCTGTGGGTCACTGCCGCAGAGAAGGAGGCGATGAAACGGATCCTGACCTTGTGCCCCGGGCAGCAGACGATTGTGCCGCGGTGAGGACCCGTCGCTGCTTCCGGGCTGGAGGGCCCTTGCAGCCGTTCTCCTGCCCGGCGAGAATGGGCGCGGCGGGACAAACCGCGCGCCGGAATGCTGGAACGGAAACCATGGCACATCGCACGGACGATTCAGGCAAGGGGCATGCCGGCCACAAGGCCGGGCACAAGAAGGGCTCTGCACGGCGGCCGGCGCGGCTCGACGCCGGAATCTACGAGGCCGAGCTTCTGCGGCTCCAGGCAGAACTGGTTGCGCTCCAGGAGTGGGTCCAGAGCACCGGGGCGCGGGTCCTCATCATCTTCGAGGGGCGGGATGCAGCGGGCAAGGGGAGTGCGATCAAAAGGGTCACCGAGTTCCTGAATCCGCGGTTTGCCCGGATAGTCGCATTGCCGGCGCCGACGGAACGCGAACGTGGTGAATGGTACTTCCAGCGCTATGTGGCGCATCTGCCCGCCGCCGGGGAAATCGTCCTGATGGACCGCTCCTGGTACAACCGTGCCGGCGTCGAACACGTGATGGGCTTTTGCACCCCGGCGGAGCACAAACGCTTCATGGCCCAGTGCCCGGTTTTTGAACGCCTCCTCATCCAGGACGGGATCCTGCTCTTCAAGTACTGGTTCTCGATCAGCCATGCGGAACAGGAACGGCGGTTCAAATCCCGACTGGATGATCCCATGCGGCAATGGAAGCTCTCGCCGATGGACCGGGAGGCAATCCTGCGGTGGGAAGACTACTCGCGGGCCAAGGACGACATGTTCGTGCAGACGGACACAGCGGAATCACCCTGGTATGTGGTGGAAGCCGAAGATAAACGCCGGGCAAGGATCAACCTCATCGCCCACCTGCTCTCCAGCATCGACTACCAAGAAGTACGGACAGAGCCGGTGACCTTGCCGGAGCGGCCGAAAGCCGTCAACTACACGCGTCCGCCGCGGGAACTGTTCCGCTATGTCCCGGATTTCGCGGCAAGCCTGGAAAAGCCGCCGGAGGACTGACGGTGAGAGCCCGCAGGAAGGCCTGTTGCTCCTGGCTGGCGGGGCGTCCGACGCGGATCCCGCCACCGCGGTGTGGGCGGACTCCTGGCACACGGGCAAGGCGCTGATGCAGTTTTCCGGCACGGTGGGCGCCGACGGTGTCCTCCGGCTCAACGGCTCCTATCCGGCGCCGCCCGGCCCGGACTGGGGCTGGCAGATCCACCTGCACCCGGCGGACGGCCCGGGCGGACGCATCACCATGCACAACCTCGTCCCGGGCGAGGACTCCTATCAGGTGGTGGAGCTGGAACTCCACCGGTAGGGTACCGGCATGGACATCATCCTCGTACCCGGATTCTGGTTGGACGCCTCGTCGTGGGCGGACGTCACCCCGCCGCTGACCGCGGCCGGGCACAAGGTCTACCCGCTGACCTTGCCGGGCCTGGAGTCGGCCGATGCGCCGCGCGCCGGCATCGGCCTGCGCACCCACATCGACGCCGTCGTGGCGAAGATCGATTCCTTCGACGCACCGGTGGTCCTGGTGGGCCACTCCGGCGGCGGAGCCATCATCCACGGCGCCGTCGATGCCCGCCCGGACCGGGTGGCCCGGGCAATCTACGTGGACAGCGGACCACTGGGGGAGGGCGGGGTCATCAATGACGAACTTCCGGCCGGCGGCGACGACGTGCCGCTGCCGGCGTGGGAGCTCTTCGAGGACGAGGACCTCACCGACCTGACCGACGAGCTGCGCGCCATGTTCCGTGCCCGTGCCATCCCGCAGCCCCGCGGCGTGGCCCAGGACCGGCAGCAGCTCACGGATGTACGCCGCTACGAGGTCCCGGTCACCGTCATCGCCTGCGAATTCCCGTCCGCGATGCTGACGGAAATGATTGCCGGCGGCCACCCGTACGTGGCCGAGCTCGGACGGATCCGCGAGGTCGACTATGTGGACCTGCCCACCGGCCACTGGCCGCAGTTCACCAGGCCGGCCGAGCTAGGCGCCGCCATCCTGGCCGCCGTCGACCGGACCCCCGGGGAGCTGACCCGGCCGGGCGCCAGCCCGCCGGTCTTCCACCTGCCCCGCCAGCATCCACCAGCCGTCAGTGGCCGAACGGGTCCGGGTCCACTCCCGGCATCCAGGTCAGGCCGGGAACGCCCCAGCCGCTGCGCTTGGCCTGCTTCATGGCCCGGCGCGCATAGCGGTCAATCAGCCGGTTGACGTAGAGCTTGCCGTCGAGGTGGTCGTACTCATGCTGGATGACCCGGGCGAACCAGCCGGTCGCCTCGAATTCCACCGGCTTCCCGTCCCCGTCGAAGCCCTGGACCCTCGCCCATTCGGCCCGCTTGAGCGGATACTGGCCACCGGGGAAGGACAGGCAGCCCTCCTCTTCCTCGTCGGGGTCCGGCAGGGCTCCGGAGACCTTGGAAAGTGTCAGGACAGGGTTGACCACGACGCCGGTGGGCGGGGCGCCGTCGTCGTTGTCGTACTTGTACACGAAGAGCCGCTTGCCGACCCCCACCTGGGGGGCCGCCAGCCCGACGCCGTTGGCGGCGTCGTTGGTCTCGAACATGTCGGCGATCAGGGTGCGGAGCTCGTCGTCGAAGACTTCGACTTCCGCGGCCCGGCGGTGCAGCACGGGCTCGCCCCAGATCGTGATGGGCAGAACGGTCATATCAGAAAAGTTCCTCGGGTGCTGGTGGAGTCGCGGCCGGTCAGCCGGCGATGGTGCGGCCGACGACGTCGCGCATGATTTCGTTGGTGCCGCCGAAGATCGTCAGCAGCCGGGCGGCGAGGTAGGCCTGGGCCACCGGGTATTCCATGATGTAGCCGTAGCCGCCGTGCAGCTGCAGGCAGCGGTCCGTGACGGACTTGGCGCGCTCGGACGCCCACAGTTTGGCACGGGCAGCGCCTGCGGCGTCGAGCTCTCCGGCGTTGAACGCCAGGATGGCCTGGTCCACGTACGCTTCGGTGACCTCGACCTCCGTGAGGATGTCGGCAAGTTCGAAGCGGCTGTTCTGGAAATCGATGATCCGCTCGCCGAACGCGTTGCGGTCCTTCGTGTAGCGGACAGTCGCTTCGTAGGTGGCGCGCACGACGGCGGAGCTTGCCACGGCGATGGCCAGCCGGCCCTGGGGGAGCTGTTCGGCCGCGTACTGCAGGCCCTTGCCCTCCTCGCCGACGAGGTCGGCGTGCGGGACACGGACGTTGTCGAAGAACAGCTCGGCCGTGTCGGAGGCTTTGAGGCCCATCTTGTCCAGCTGCTTGCCGGTGTTGTAGCCCTCACCCTTCTGGACCATGAAAAGCGAGAACGAGTCGCGGTTTCCGCGTCCGGTGCCGCCGTCGGTGCGGGCCAGGACCAGGGAGGCGTCGCCGGAGATGCCGTTGCCGATGAACGTTTTCTGGCCGGTGATCAGCCAGTCGTCGCCGTCGCGGCCTGCCTTGGTGCGGATGCCGCGCAGGTCGGAACCGGCCCCCGGTTCGGTCCAGGCGACCGAGGTGACCTTTTCGCCGGAGACCATGCCCGGGAGCCAGCGGGCCTTGAGGTCATCGGAGCCGTACGCCAGCAGGTGGGGGAGGACCATGTCATCGTGCAGGTGGAAGGCCAGGCCGACCGCGAGGTGGTTGCTCCTGGCGAATTCTTCGTCGAGCACTGTCCGGAAGCGGTAGTCGGACATCCCCATGCCGCCGAACTCTTCCGGCACGGCCAGGCCCAGCAGGCCCTGCTCGCCGGCCGCGGACCACAGTTCCCGGGACATCATGTGGTCCTCGTCCCACTGGGTGTAGTGGGGAGCGACGGCGCGCGCGTTGAACTCGGCGGCCATCTCACGGAACATCTCGTGGTCTTCTTCAAAGAGCTTGCGCTTCACTGCGATTCCTTCCCATACAGACAACAAAGGCCGCACCGGATAACCGGTGCGGCCTTTGGAAAAGGTCGGACAATCACTGCCGTCCTTCATGAGGGTGAGCGACGGGGGTTGAACCCGCGACCTCCTGGACCACAACCAGGCGCTCTGCCAACTGAGCTACGCCCACCATGTGCCATATCAGGCCCTCCGGCGAACCGGCTGGCTGCAAAGGCAACGACAAATAGCTTACCTGCTGTTTGGGGGTGGTTTTGCCACTTTTGCGATTTTCGCCAAAATTTCCGCGAAACGTGGCGCAGATTACTTCTCTGCGCCACGTCCCCGGCGACGTTTCATCGGCCCCGCAGCGAGGGGGAGGGTGTGCGGCCCCTACCCCGCCGGGGTGGGCTCGGCTGCTTCCCCGCCCATGACGCGCTTGGCGATCCGCTGCGCCGTGGCACTGTCCGGGCCCGGCGCGGGGACAAACACGGCCTCGCGGTAATACCGGAGTTCGTCGATGGAGTCCTTGATGTCGCCGAGCGCCCGGTGGCCGCCCAGCTTGGCGGGGGACTGGAAGTAGGCCCGGGCAAACCAGCGGCGGGAGAGTTCCTTGATGGTGCTGACGTCGATCACCCGGTAGTGCAGGTGCTCCACCACGTCGGGCATGTCGCGGACAAGGAACACGCGGTCGGTGCCCACCGAGTTGCCGCCGAGCGGGGCCTTCCGCGGGTCCGGCACCCATTTCTTGATGTAGGCGAGCACGGCTGCCTGCGCTTCGGCCATCGTCTTGCCGTGCGGAAGCTCCGCCAGCAGGCCGGAGCGCGTGTGCATGTCGCGGACAAAGTCGTTCATCTGGGCCAGCGCGGCGTCGTCGGGCTTGATCACGACGTCGACCCCGTCTCCCAGGATGTTGAGCTCCGAATCGGTGACCAGGGCGGCCACCTCGATCAGGGCATCATTCTTGGTGTCCAGGCCGGTCATTTCGCAGTCGATCCAGACGATGCGTTCGTTAGTAATAGGCACCCGCCCAGCCTACCGTTCCGACGCCACAGAGCCGTCCGGTGCTAGGATTTCGAATACGCGGCCGCCGAATTAATTCGGCACTTCTTTCTTCAACGCGGCGCCCCGGGCCGGACGATGCGGCCGGCTGTGGGCGGAATTGTGGCCCACAACAGATTGGACGATCCTGACATGACGGCGCCTGTGCCTGCGGCGGGGGAAACGGCTGCCGGTACGTCCAGCCCGTCCACGTCCCGCCCCTCTGTGTCTGCCCGCACTGCGCTCACCCGGACTGCGGCCTCCCCTGAGGGGGAAGGGGCCGTCGGCGACGTCGACAACCCGCGGTCCCCGATCCTTGCCGGGTTCCTGGGCTCCCTGTTCATGACGATCGGCTCGATCGGCGTCGGGTGGCTTGCCCCCGCGTCCGAACTCCGCCGCGTCCCGCTGTTTATCTGGATGCGCACCGAGGCCTTGGGCGTCGCCCTCTGCATTGTCCTGCTGGCCTTCGGCGGCATGCTGCTGGTCCGCGCCTGGCTGCGGCTCGGCCAGCGCGTCCGGGTCTGGGGGGCCGGTGCCCGCAAGGCCACGCTCCAGGCGACGGTGGCGTGGGGGCTGCCGCTGATGTTCTCTGTGCCGCTGTTCAGCCGCGACGTCTACGCGTACATCGGCCAGGGCCGGCTCATGGTGGAGGGCTTCAACCCCTACGAAAACGGCATTTCGGCGCTGTCCAACTACTTCCAGCTGGGCGCCGACAGAATGTGGACCGAGGCCCCCGTCCCGTACGGGCAGCTGTTCCTATGGATCGAACAGTTCGTGGTCTGGGCCACCAACGTGCACCCCGAAGGCAGCATCATGCTGTTCAGGATCGCGGCCCTGGTGGGCGTGGTCCTCTGCGTGATCTACGTGCCCAAACTGGCCGAGCTGCACGGCGTGAACCCGAACCGGGCCCTGTGGCTGACGGCGGCCAACCCGCTGTTCCTCACCAACTTCATCGCCAGCGTCCACAACGACGCCCTCATGATCGGCCTGGCCCTGGCCGGCCTCTATTACTGCGCCACCCGCCGGGTCATCCTCGGAATCGTGCTGGTCACACTCTCCATCTCCGTCAAACCCATCACGGTGGTCTTCCTGCCGTTCATTGGCCTGCTCTGGGCGGGCAAGGGTGCCAGCTGGCCGCGCAAGTTCGTCTTCTGGGCCCTCACGGCCGGCCTCAGCCTGGCCCTGCTGTATCTCATGAGCCGGGTCAATGGCTTCGGTTTCGGCTGGATCAACGGGCTGTCCGCCCCGGGCAGCATCTGGATCTGGTACGCGCCCGTCGGCCTGGTGGGCCTGATCGTGGCCTCCATCTCCAACGCCTTCGGGCTCGACGGCTGGGGGCTGGCCAAGTGGGCGTTCGACGCCGGCAAGCTGCTCGCCGTCGGGATCGTCGCCTGGCAGATCTTCCGCGGCGACTACGACCGCCTGATGCGCCGGCTCACCCTGGCGTTCGCCGCCGTCGTGCTGCTGTCCCCGATGATCCAGTCCTGGTACATCGTCTGGCTCATCCCGCTTTTCGCCGTCACGGGTATCCGCGACGACTGGCAGGTCAAGGCGCTCTACTTCATCGTGTCCTTCTTCATGGTCTACGCGATCTCGGACCAGCTCGATGTCTTCCCGTACCTGCAGACCGCGGACCTGGGCCTGGCCCTGGCGCTGGCCCGCAACGCCGCGGCGATCATCGCGTTGCTGTTCGCGCTGTACCTGATCTTCCTGGACCCAAAGACCAAGCTGCTGTTCACCAAGTCGGACGAGCCGGTCACCACGCGGCCGATCATCTAGGCCGGCAGGTTCCTGAGCGCTTCCTTGCGCGAGAGCGCACTGAGCTCGTCGGCATGCCGCCGCACAAACGCCCGCACCCAGGCCGGATCCGTCCTGGCGTACTGGCGCAGCGCCCACCCGATCGCCTTGCGGATGAAGAACTCCCGGTCGTCGAGGTTGGCCTCGATCACAACGGCCAGGAGGGCCGTGTCCGTGGCGTCCTTCGCCCCCAGCTGTGCGGTGATCGCGGCCCGCCGGACCCAGAAGTCCTCATCCCGGCTCCAGCGTTCCAGCACCGGCGTCAGTTCCGCCCGGTGGGCCTGCAGCAGGGCGCCCAACCGGTGCGCCACCCCGTCCACCAGGTCCCACCAGGCTCCGGTGCGGATGATTTCCTCATAAATGGCCAGCATGCTCAGTTCCCCGGCAGCGGGCTTGAGCCCCGTGAGCTCGATCGCGGCGTAGCGTTCCTCACGGTGGCCGGCGTTGCGCCACAGCGCGAGCACCGTGGACTGCAGTTCCGCCAGGCTGGCCGGCGGGTGGTCCGCGGCCGCGGCCCTGACTATGCTGCGGACCACGGGAACCCTCACACCCAGGGACGGCATCTGCGATTTCATGTAAGCCTGTGCCCCCGCGGCCCGGCCAGGATCGGCAGCGGTTTGCAGGCTGCCGCGGATCGCGTCAATCAGTTCCGTGGTGGTCATGAGGCCACTGTAGACATGCCGCGGCGGGCTTTAGAGTTGAAGCCAGCAAGCCGCGGCTCCGCGTCGGAAGGGAAAGCCATGTCCATGATCAAGAGTCCCGAAGAGATCGCACTGATGCGCGAGGCCGGCCGGGTGGTCGCCACCACCCTCGCCCGGGTCCGGGAGGCGGCCGCCGTCGGCGTTTCGCTCAAGGAGCTGGACGATGTCGCCGCAGCGTCAATCGCCGACGCCGGAGCCACCCCGGCGTTCCTGAACTACCGGCCGCGCTGGGCATCAGTGCCGTTTCCCGGGGTCATCTGCACGTCCGTCAACGACGCCGTCGTGCACGGCATCCCCAACGAGTACCGGCTCCAGGACGGGGACCTCCTGAGCGTGGACTGCGGCGCCTTCCTGGCCGGGTGGTGCGGCGATGCGGCCATCAGCTTCATCGTGGGGACCGCGGACCCGGTGGACCAGGCTCTCATCGACGCCACGGACGCCGCCCTGGCGAGGGGGATCGACGCGGCAAGGATCGGGAACAAGATGGGCGACCTCGCCTACGCGATCGGCGGGGCGGCGCGCCGGGCAGGCTACGGGCTGCTCGCCGACCACGGCGGCCACGGCATCGGCCGGACCATGCACGCCGAGCCGCCCGTGCCCAACGACGGACGTCCCGGCCGCGGCATCAAACTGACGGAGGGCCTGGTTATCGCCATCGAGCCGATGCTGATTCTCGGCCGCAAGGACGACTACTACCATGACGACGACGAATGGACCCTCCGCTCAGCGAACGGCCGCCGCGCCGCGCACAGCGAGCACACTGTGGCCATCACCGCCGACGGGCCGGTGATCCTGACCCTGCCCTAGTGCCCGCGGTCCCCGCCGGGCGGGGGCACCGTCAGGCGGACGACGGCGCGTCCCGGCACCGCGTTGCTGACCACTGGATTGCTGACCACTGTGAAGCCGGCCGCCAAGAAGAGCCCCAGGGTGCCGTGGTAGAGATCCGCCGGGCCGGCCTTGGGCCGTTGCGCGGGGTCGACCGGATATGCCTCCACTACGGTTGCGCCGTGCGCGAGGGCGTGTTCGACGGCGGCGGCAAGCAGCGCTCGCGCCACGCCGGTCCGCCGGTGGCCGGGGGAGACCACAAAGCAACTGACGGACCATACCTGGTGGCCGCCGGGATCCTTGGCGGCGTCGGCGGCCGACGCCAGCACCTTCGAGCGCAGGATCCTTGGGTAGCACCCGCGGGGCTCGACGGCGCACCAGCCCACGGGATTCCCGTCGCGGAAGGCCAAGACCCCTGGCTCCGGCTGGCCGCCGCCGAACTTTTCCCGTAACTGGCTCTTCCGCTCATCCGGGGTGGACGCGGACCACTGGGGGCCGGTCAAGGCGAAGAACCGGCACCAGCAGCGTGAGGGTTCGCCGCGGACGCCGAAGAGACGCTCGACGTTGGGCCAGTCCGCCGCGGCGGTGGTGACGGCTGCCTGGGTCCGGAGTTCTGCTTCGCGCATGGAAAAGAGGGTAGCGCCTGGCGGCGTCAGCGTCAGCGTCAGCGCGTGCGGGTGCGTCAGCGCGTGCGGGTGCCCGGGCTCGCCTGGCGGCGGACACGGTGCGCGGCGAGCCGGAGCTGGATGATGCGGGCGGCTCCGGCGATGGCGACCAGCACTCCGCCGCCGACTGCCGCGATGAACAACGCGATGCCGAGCGGGACCGCGCCTTCGAGGCCAAAGAACTTCACCTGCACGTATTCCTGGTTCTGCAGGATGAACGCGATCAGCAGGATCAGCACCACCAGTGCGCAGGCAACCGCGGCCCAGACCATTCCGGCACGGGTGACCTGGCGCGTTTCCGGTGCGGGGGCGGGAGCCGGCTCCGTGGGTGCCTCGGCACGGGAGGGTTCGGCACGTCCCGCCGTCGTGGCGGCCACCTCGGTGCTGCCCGCCGGGCCACCGGCGCCGGGGACCTGCTCGGCGGACCCGGGGCCGGTTGTGGCGTCAGCTGCCTCCGCGTACTGGGTGGTGGGGGCGTCGTCTGGATTGGTGGGGTCGAATCTGCGGGGTGTTTCGGTCATGGCGGCCGTACCTTTCGATTGCGGGCAGGGTGCACAGGCTTTCGCTGCCGGCCTGCCCGTCAACTCAATACTAAGCGTGCTGAGGGCTGGCGGGGCTCCGGGTAGTGGGCGGCACGGTCCGGGCGCCCCCCACGCCAACAACTTTGCTGTCGTGGTCTTCGGCGGCCGCCGGTGGGCGGCAATCTTTCCGGGGTTCTTCCCGGCAACCTTTCCGGAAAAGCAGCGGCGGTCGCGGGGCAGTGCAGGCTGTTGGCACCGGCCCGGGGACGGTATAACGTCACAGCAAAGCGAATGCCTTGAAGAGGAGGCGCGGCCGTGACGATCATTGACAACGCCGTCTATGTGGACGGCCACCGGACCGCCGACCCGGAAGGGCTCGAGGAGACGTACTTTCTGCTGCGGCAGCGCCAGGGCATGGCCTGGATTGGGCTCTACCGGCCCGAAGCCGAGGAGCTGCGCTCAGTGGCCGAGGAATTTGACCTGAGCCACCTGGCCGTGGAGGACGCGCTCGCCGGCCACCAGCGGGCCAAGCTTGAGCACTATGGCGAGACGTTGTTCCTGGTGCTGCGGCCCGCGCGGTACCTGGACGATGTGGAGAAGGTCGAGTTCGGCGAGATCCATGTGTTCTCCGGCCCGGACTTTGTGGTGACTGTCCGCCGGGCGGAGTCTCCCGACCTGGCCCGGGTGCGCCGGCGGATGGAGTCCGAGCCGGAGTTCCTGGCGCTCGGGCCGGATGCGGTGTTGTACGCGATTCTGGACCAGGTGGTGGATGAGTACGAGCCGGTGGCCGCGGGCCTGGAAAACGACATCGATGAAATCGAAGACGACCTGTTCGCTGCCGATCCCGGCGTATCGCGCAGGATCTATGAACTCTCCCGCCAGGTCATCACGTTCCAGCGTGCCACGGCCCCGCTGGCCGGAATCCTGCAGAGCCTTATGGGCAGCGGACCGGACGGGGTGCCGGACCCCGAACTGCAGGACCATTTCCGCGACGTCCTGGACCACGCCATCCGGCTGGGGGAGCGGGTATCTGCCTTCCGGGCGCTGCTGCAGAATGCGCTGGCCGTCAACGCAGCCCTGGTAGCCCAGCGGCAGAACGACGAAATGCGGCTCCTGACGGAGTCGAGCTTCGCCCAAAACGAGCAGGTCAAGCGGATCTCGTCGTGGGCTGCCATCCTGTTCGCGCCAACGTTGATCGCGTCGATTTACGGCATGAACTTCCGCGACATGCCAGAACTCGACTGGATCTTCGGCTACCCGATGGCACTCGCGCTCATGATCGGCATGGGCGGGATCCTGTTCCTGACGTTCAAACACAACAAGTGGATCTGACGCTCTGTTTGAAATATGAGTCGAAACAAGAAGCGGCCCTGACCGTGCGTTGTCGCAGGTCAGGGCCGCTCTCTTGTGCCCCAGGAGGGAATCGAACCCCCGACCGGCGGATTAGAAGGCCGCTGCTCTATCCCCTGAGCTACTGGGGCGCGCTGGTACCCACCGGCTGCTGCCGGTGGCGCCTCAAAAAGTTTACAGTGCCGGACGGCCGGTGCGGGTCAACGGCGGCCGGTGGCCGGTCCTGCCGGACCGGACTAGTCCCCAACACGGCCCCCACGCCGTTGCCGGCCGCCGGTTTTCCACATGGCACAGCCGGGCACTCCCCGGCCGTGGCCGGCGGCGGGATGCTGGAACTGCCCGGCTGGGCACGACAATTCGAGACAGGACATGAGAATGAGCGACAACATTACGGTCCGTGGCTTCGTCGCCTCGGAGATCAGAAGCGCGACAACGCCCGGCGGCGTGGCCACGGCGTCCTTCCGGCTCGGCGCCACCGAGCGCCGCTACGACCGCGGCTCCAGCACTTGGGTGGATGGCAACACCAACTGGTTCACCGTCCAGGGATACCGGCAACTGGCCGGCAACATCGGCTGCAGCATCAAGAAGGGCCAGCGGGTCATCGTGGTTGGCAGGCTGAAGATGCGGAGCTGGGAGAAGGACGGCAGGGTCTACCACGACGCCGAGATTAATGCGGAGTCAGTTGGCCACGACCTCATGTGGGGCTCTGCCAACTTCACCCGCTCAGCCGCAGCCGGCAGCCAGACGACTGCCGGACCAGGTTCCCCAGGTGCGCCTGGCATTGGGGACGGGGACGGCGGCGGACCGCAGAGCCAGCCAGAGGATGCCGGCGCGGACGGCGACGGCGGCGCCGACCTGCACGCGACATTCATCGTTGACGAGAGCGGTGAGGAAGAGGAGGTGGACCAGGAAACCGGAGAACTGAAAGGCGCCGCAGCCTGAATGCCGCAGGACCGGCGGGCAACGCCGTGGAGGCCGGGACCGGGCACCGGAACGCCGGAACGGGGCACTCCCGCGTGGCAGAATTGCCCGATGCAACAGGCCAGGATCACCGCGGGACGGGCGGCGCCCACTCCCGCCGGGGGAGGGGCAGCACGTCGCGGCGGCTGGACCGTTCCGACCGCCGCAACCTTGGTGCTCCTGCTGTCGGCCTCCGCCTGTGCGACGCCGGACGGCAGCAGCGGGGCCCGAGCCGCTGGAGCTGCGGATTCTGAAGGCACACCTTCCGCGGTGTCCCGGGCACCCGCAGTGTCCCCGGACCTGGTTGGGCCGACCGCCGGCGGGGCCGGGACAGCCAGCCCCGATATGAAACCCGGCATGAAACCCGACAGGGAATCCGCCACTAAATCCACGGTCGAGACGGCCCTGAACGCCGTGGTCCGCGGCGGGGGCCGGCCCGAAACGGCGGACATCCGCGCGTCGTTGGTTAACGCAGGGATTCCGGCCGACGCCGTGGAAGTCACCGCCGGGCGGACGCCCACCGGCCTGGCTGCCGACGCCGTCGAGGCCGCCGTGCGCGACGGCAGCAACTGCATCGTGGCCCAGATCCGCACCGGCACCGTCGCCGTCACTGTGCTGCCGGGCCTGGACTCCGGCGGCTGCCTCGTGGGCGTCCGGGGCTGAGCAGAACCGTCGACGGCCGCCAGGGCGGCCGTCAAGTGGCCGATCCGGGCTCACGGAATGTGAGTTATCCCGGCCGAACCACTAGATTTGTAGGCATGGCGGAATTTATCTACACAATGACCAAGGCCCGTAAGGCTGTCGGCGAAAAACTCATCCTCGATGACGTGAGCATGTCCTTCTTCCCGGGGGCCAAGATTGGCGTTGTCGGCCCGAATGGTGCCGGTAAGTCCACCATTCTCAAGATCATGGCTGGCCTGGACACTCCCTCCAACGGTGAGGCCCGGCTGAGCCCCGGCTACACGGTAGGCATCCTGTTGCAGGAGCCGCCGCTGAACGAGGACAAAACCGTCCTGGGCAACGTCCAGGAAGGCGTTGGCGAAATCTACGGCAAGATCCAGCGCTTCAACGCGATCTCCGAGGAAATGGCCAGCCCCGACGCTGACTACGATGCCCTCCTCGAGGAAATGGGACAGCTGCAGGAAGCGATCGACGCGGCCGACGCCTGGGACATCGACTCCCAGCTGGAACAGGCCATGGACGCACTGCGCTGCCCGCCCGCCGACGCCGACGTCACCCTGCTTTCCGGTGGCGAGCGCCGCCGCGTCGCGCTGTGCAAGCTCCTGCTGCAGAAGCCGGACCTGCTCCTGCTCGACGAGCCCACCAACCACCTTGACGCCGAGAGCGTGCTGTGGCTGGAACAGCACCTCTCCAGCTACTCCGGCGCCGTCCTTGCCGTCACCCACGACCGGTACTTCCTCGACCACGTGGCCGAGTGGATCGCCGAAGTGGACCGCGGCCACCTGTACCCGTACGAGGGCAACTACTCCACGTACCTGGAAAAGAAGCGCGCCCGCCTGGAAGTCCAGGGCAAGAAGGACGCCAAGCAGGCCAAGCGCCTGACCGAGGAACTCGAATGGGTCCGGTCCAACGCCAAGGGGCGCCAGACCAAGTCGAAGGCCCGCCTGGCCCGCTACGAGGAAATGGCCGCCGAGGCGGACCGCACCCGCAAGCTCGACTTTGAAGAGATCCAGATCCCGCCGGGACCGCGCCTGGGCGGGCTCGTGCTGGAGGCCAAGGGCCTCCAGAAGGGCTTCGATGACCGCACCCTGATCGACGGACTGTCCTTCAGCCTGCCCCGCAACGGCATCGTCGGCGTCATCGGCCCCAACGGCGTCGGCAAGTCCACGCTCTTCAAGACCATCGTGGGCCTGGAACCGCTCGACGGCGGCGAACTGAAGATCGGCGATTCCGTCAAGATCTCCTACGCTGACCAGAGCCGTGGCGGCATCGACCCGAACAAGACCCTGTGGGAAGTCGTGTCCGACGGCCTCGACTACATCCAGGTCGGCCACGTCGAAATGCCGTCCCGCGCCTACGTGGCCGCCTTCGGCTTCAAGGGCCCGGACCAGCAGAAGAAGGCCGGGGTGCTCTCCGGCGGTGAGCGCAACCGCCTCAACCTTGCACTGACCCTCAAACAGGGTGGCAACCTGCTGCTCCTCGACGAACCGACTAACGACCTCGACGTCGAAACCCTCAGCAGCCTCGAAAACGCCCTGCTCGAATTCCCGGGCTGCGCCGTCGTCGTCTCGCACGACCGCTGGTTCCTGGACCGGGTGGCCACCCACATCCTCGCCTACGAAGGCGACGAGGAGAACCCCTCCAAGTGGTACTGGTTCGAGGGCAACTTCGAGTCCTACGAGGAGAACAAGGTGGAGCGCCTGGGCCCGGACGCGGCCAAGCCGCACCGGGTAACCCACCGCCGCCTCACCCGCGACTAAGCCCGCAAGGCTTACAGCGCCACGAAAAAAGCCGGCTCCCCCCTGAACCAGTTCAAGGGGAGCCGGCTTTTTTGTGTGCCGGGGACGATGTGGGCCGTGGGCGCGGTATGCCGCCCGCCGGGAGGGGAGTGCCAGCAGCCCCCGGCCTCGCGGAGCTCGTGCTGCACCGCCCTCGATTAGACGGCGGCCTGCACGCCGCCCTTCTGCGTGTTCTTGAGGCCGGTGTTCTTGAGGCCGGTGTCCGAGAAGTCGTTCGGGACGCGGATCATGCCTTCCTGGGCCACCGTCGCCACGTGCCGGCCGTCCCGGCTGAAGATCCGGCCCGTCGCCAGGCCCCGTGCGCCCTGCGCGCTGGGCGATTCCTGGACGTACAGGAGCCATTCGTCGACCCTGACCGGCCGGTGCCACCACATGGCGTGGTCCAGGCTTGCCACGGACATCCCCGGCGTAATCCAGCTCATCCCGTGCTTGCGGAGGATGGATTCGAGCAGGGTGTAGTCGCTCGCGTAGGCCAGCGCGGCCCGGTGCAGGCCGGCGTCGTCGGGCATCGCACCGAAGGTCTTCATCCACACGGCGTTCCGGGCTTCCCGGGGTCCGTTGGCCGAGACATACAGCGCCGGATCGACGTGGCGGATGTCGAACGGCCGCTCGTAGGCCCAGTGCCGGGCCACGGGGTGGTCGAACTTGCCCAGCAGGTCGGCGGTGCTGGGCAGCGATTCGGGGTCCGGGATCCCGGCGGGCATCTCGGACTGGTGCTCGATCCCTTCGTCCTCGGCCTGGAAGGACGCGATCATCGACAGGATGGGCATGCCCTCCTGATAGGCGTGGACCCGGCGGGCCGAGAAGGACCGGCCGTCGCGCAGGCGCTGCACGCCGAAGGTGATCGGCTTGTTGGCGTCTCCGGGCCGAAGGAAGTAACCGTGCATGGAGTGCACGCTGCGGTCCGGATCGACGGTGCGGCTGCCTGCTATCAGGGACTGCGCCAGCACCTGGCCGCCAAAGACGCGCTGCTGGGGCTGCTGCTGGGAGGGACCCATGAAGATGTCCTCGTCCGTCCGGGCGCCCTCGAGCTCGCCGAGGTTGAGGAGTTGGATGAGCGAGGAGGTGGGGTCCTGGGTCGGGAGCCCCAACAGTCCGGCTTCGGCTTCAGTCATGGTTTGACTCTAGACGGCGCCCGGCGCCGCTCCAAAGAAGCGCAGCCGGTAGAGTCAGTAGTGTGTCTGATGTCCTAACCCAGCCCCTGCAGTTCACCGATCCCCGCGACCTCGACGATCTGCGCACCTTCGCCACCCGCGCCAAGTCCATTGACGACGGCGCCATCCGGCTTCAGGCCACGGGCCCGGTCCTGGCCGCCTACGTCTGCGTGCTGCGGCCCCGGCTCCTGGGCGAATCCACCCCCACCATCCTGGGCCTGCGGACCATGGCGCTGGCACAGCCGGCGGACACTGACGTGACGGTGCCGCTTTCCGCGGTGCTGGACCGTTTGGCGCGGGCGGGGGAGGACGACGTCGAACTTCCCGTCCCGCCGGTGACCGTCAGCGAGTCGTGGGCCGGGATCGGCGCGCCGCGGGCCGGCTGGGAATTGCTCGGTACCGTCGAGGACGCCGCCCTGCGGACCGCAGCCGAGGCCGGCATCAGGGAGATCGCCGCGATCATCCCGGACAGGCCCGGCGCGCTGATCGTCAACAACGCCAGGGCAACGGTCTGGGGCCGGGAACTGCCCGACGCCGGCGGCCTGCCGGCCGGGGCCGCGTTCGCCGCGCTCACCCTGGGCTTCCTGGCAGAGGGCGAGCAACGGCTCTACCGGGCCGGGCGCTGGTACCGGCTCAGCGGCACCCGCGGCCACGTGCTGGTCCGGACCGGTACCGGCCTCTAGGACGCTTCCGGCACCCTCCGCGCCCAGTCCTCCGCGCTCAGGCCTCCGACGGGCTGTTCACCATGGACAGGGCGGCCCGCTCCATGTAGTCCCAGAGCGTCCCCTCGTACAACGGCGGCAGCTCCAGGGCATCCACCGCGGCGCGCATGTGGAACAGCCAGCGTTCCTTGGCCTCCGGCGTCACCCGGAACGGCATGTGGCGCATCCGCAGCCGCGGATGCCCGCGCTCCTCGCCGTACGTCGTCGGCCCGCCCCAGTACTGTTCCAGGAACATCAGGAAGCGGCGCTTGGCCGGGCCAAGGTCCTCTTCCGGGTACATGGCGCGCAACAGCGGATCTGTTGCGACGCCGTCGTAGAAGACGTCGATGAGCTTCACAAAAGTCTCGTGGCCGCCCACGGCGTCATAGAAGTTGTCCGTGTAGCCGGGCTGGCTGAACGGATCGTTCTGCAGCAGCTGCCTGGGCTGGCTGGGTTCGCTGGCGCTGGGAATCGTCATTTCACTATTCTCCGGCCTTCTGCTGGGGTGCGCTGTCGGACTCGTCCGCCGGGGACGTCACGGGCGGAATGTAGGTGCCCTGGGAGCGGTTGCCCACGCGCAGGATTTCGCCGTTGCGCAGGTACCAGATGGTGCCGTCGTCGGCCCGGACCCGGGTGATCCGCAGGTTCATGGCCTCGACCGTGCCCACCACCTCGGAAGTCTCGATGATGTCGCCAATGCCGTACTGGTCCTCGAAGGTAATGAAGATGCCGGCGAGGAAGTCGCGGATCAACTGCTGGGCGCCAAAGCCGATGGCCACACCGAGGATCCCGACGCTCGTCAGGATGGGTGCCACGTCCACGTTCAGGTACTTGAGCACGTACACGATGGTGAGGACGGCGATCAGGACGCCGACCACGCTGCGGAGCAGTGCACCGATGGTCTCTGCCCGCTGGACGCGGCGTTCGTGGTCCAGGGCGCGGAACGCCGGAGCCACCCAGCGGAAGTGTGACTTCTTGAAAAGTGTGCTGCCCGCCGCAACCCGTTTGGTGATTCCGGTGATCACGAAGGATGCCACCAGCCACACGGCGACGCCGATGCCCAGGCTGATGAGGCCACCTGGCAGGTTGACGGCCGAGATATCCGGCGCGGTGATGGGTTCGATGGTGGTCAGGCTGATCATCGGCGGGGGAAACTCCTTGTTTACTGCGTCCCTGCTGCCGGGCGGCAGCAGGGCTGGTCGTCCGGCAAGGCGCCCGGCGTTCGCCGGGCGCATAACACTCTGGTCTACTTCAACATTAGCGCCGTAGCGTGGCCCCATGCGCATCCTGGTCCTCGGCGGGACGGTCTTCCTGTCAGCAGAAATAGCCCGGCAGGCCCTGGCCGCCGGCCACGACGTCACCTGCCTGGCCCGCGGCACCGCGTCCGCACCGCCCGACGGCGCCACCTGGCTGCGCGCTGACCGCTCGCAGGGGAAGGCCGCCTACGAGGCAGCCGCCGAAGGCGGCCGGTGGGACGCCGTCGTCGACGTCTCGCGGGACCCTGACCAGGCACGGGAGGCCCTCGAGGCGCTGGCCGGCTCGGCCCGGCATTGGACCTTCATCTCCAGCTGTTCGGTCTACGCGGACCATTCCGTGGCCGGCGAGGCCGAGGACGCCCAGGTGCTCCCGCCGCTGGCTCCGGGCACGGAGCTGACCATGGAAAACTATGGCGAAGCCAAGTCCGCGATTGAAGACCTGACCCGGGAACTGGCAGGGGACAAGGCGCACCTCTGCCGCGCCGGCCTGATCGGCGGACCCGGGGACGGCTCCGACCGCTACGGGTACTGGCCGGCCCGTTTTGCCCGCGACGATGATCCCGTCCTTGTCCCGGACATCCCCGCCGACGCCACCCAGGTCATCGATGTCCGCGACCTCGCAGCCTGGATCCTCACCGCCGCTGAAAACGGCACCACCGGGGCGCTGAACGCCGTCGGTGAGCCGGCGCCGTTTGCCGCCTACCTGGGGGAAGCACGCCAGCTCGCCGACGCCGACTCCGAGGTTGTTGTCGCCCCCGAGGACTGGCTGGCGTCGCACGGCGCGAACTACTGGGCCGGCCCGGACTCGCTGCCGCTGTGGCTGCCGCCCGGCCACGAGGGCTTCGCGACCCGCAGCAATGACGCCGCCCGTACCGCCGGGCTGCGGCTGCGGCCCTGGATGGACACCCTGCGGGACACCCTGGCGGATGAACGCCGCCGCGGACTTGGCCGTGAACGCAAGGCCGGGATGAGCCCGGAGGCGGAGCGCCGGATCGTATCCGCGTACCGGTCAGGGGCCTCGTCCGGCCCGGCTGACGGCGCCGCCTGAATTATTCAGTCCGCCTGGCCCTCCACCACAGCCGTCGGCTCGTGCAGCACCGGGAAGTTGACGCTGCGGGCGATGAAACAGACCTTGTTGGCCTCGACGTGGAGTTCCTCGAGAACGTCCGGTGCCGCCGGTTCCGCCACCGTCACCTGGGGCTTCAGCGTGACGGATTCGAACTGCCCGCTGCCGTCCCGGTTGGTCCGCATCAGGCCCTCGGCCCGGTCCTCGTACGCCGTCACCACGACGCCGTGCTTCACGGCCACGTGCAGGAAGGAAAGCATGTGGCACTGCGAGAGGGCGGCCAGGAGCAGCTGTTCGGGGTTGTAACGCCCGCGGTCCCCGTGGAAGGTCGGATCGGCCGAGCCGCGCAACACCGGCAAGCCGGGGATCTCGACGTCGTGGTCGCGTGAGTAACCGCGGTACGTGGACGTCCCGGCCCCGAGGTTCCCGGTCCAGCGGACGGTCAGCGCATAGCGGTGTTCGTCAAGGTGCATGACTCCAGCCTAGAACGACGGATCCCCGGCGCCGCACAGGGGCGGTGCCGGGGTTCCAGGCTGGCCGGGGGTCAGGTGCCGGTCGTTAGCCGACGTCGGCCTGGCGGGCCCGCAGGGCACGGGCAACGCCGTCACGGTTCTCCAGCATCATCCGGCGCAGCGCCGAACTGCCCTCGGGCAGCGAGGCCAGGAACTCATCGGTGCGGTCCACAGTGGCCTGCGTGGTGAGCTGGGCCGGGTAGAGCCCGACGACGATCTGCGAGGCCAGCGCGTGGGTGCGGCTGGCCATGATGCCCGGGACGGCCTCGAAGTACTTCTCGGCGTACGGCTCGAGCAGGGACGTGTCCAGGACACGGGTGAAACCGGTCACCGCGGAGCCCTGCAGGGCATTGGAGAGATCGCCCTTGACCACAATCGATTCCCAGGCCTCGGCCTTGGCCTCCGGGGTGGGGATGGCGGCCTTGGCCAGGGCCGCCGCGTTCTGGCCGTTGGAGGTGTTGTCGTGCTCCAGTTCCTCGTCGATCCGCTCCTGCCCGGCGCGGCCGCCTGCCACGAGGGAGGCCAGCAGCTCCCACCGCAGGTCCTGGTCCACGCTCAGCCCGTCGAGGGTGAGCGAGCCGTCCAGCAGCCCGGACACCGTGTCCAGCTGCCCGGCGCTGCGGGCCAGCAGGGCGTAGGACTTCACGAACTGCAGCTGGGCGTCCGAGCCGGCAGGCACCGCCGAGGCGAGCTCCCAGAGCTTGTCGGCAGCGGCCACGGCCGTGGCCTCCTGGTGTTCCTCGGCCACGTAGAAGGTCAGCGTGGTGGCCAGCTGCCGGAGCTGGACCAGGATCACGGAGGAATCGGATTCCTCGGCGATGTTGGCGAGGATCAGCTCCACGTACCCGCGCGCCGGGGACTCGCCGTCGCGCGCCGCGTCCCACGCTGAGCCCCACACGAGCGTGCGGGGGAGGCTCTGGCTGAAGTCCTTCAGGTGCGCCGTTGCGGTGGCGAGGGACTTCGGATCCAGGCGGACCTTGGCATAGGCGAGGTCGTCGTCGTTGAGCAGGATCAGGTCAGGCTGGGCAAGGCCGGCCAGGGCCGGGACCACAGTGCGCTCGCCGTCGACGTCGAGCTCCTCGCGGTGCACCCGCTCCAGCTTGCCGGCGCCGTTGAGGTTGTAGAAGCCGACGGCGAGGCGGTGCGGGCGCAGGGTCGGCTCGCTCTCGATCGCCGACTGCACGATGGCGAACGACTCGATGGTGCCGTCCGCGGCCGCCGAGATTTCCGGTGTCAGGGTGTTGACGCCGGCGGTCTCCAGCCAGAGCTGCCCCCACCGTTCCAGGTCGCGGCCGCTGGCCTTCTCGAGTTCGGCCATGAGGTCGCTGAGCTCGGTGTTCTGCCAGGCGTGCTTGCTGAAGTATTCCCGCACCCCGGACATGAATTGCTGCGGGCCCACCCAGGCGACGAGCTGGCGCAGCACGGAGGCGCCCTTGGCGTAGGTGATCCCGTCGAAGTTCACCTCGACGTCCTGGAGGTCGTTGATCTCGGCGAAGATCGGGTGCGTGGTGGGCAGCTGGTCCTGCCGGTAGGCCCAGGACTTCTCCACGGAGGCGAACGTGGTCCAGGCGTGGCCGAACTCGGTGTTCTCCACGGCGGCCAGGTGGGACATGTATTCGGCGAAGGACTCGTTGAGCCAGAGGTCGTTCCACCAGCGCATGGTGACGAGGTCGCCGAACCACATGTGCGCGAGCTCGTGCAGCACGGTGATGGCGCGGCGTTCCACCTGGGCGTCGGTGACTTTGCCGCGGAAGACGTAGCCTTCCAGGATGGTGACGGCCCCGGCGTTCTCCATGGCGCCGGCGTTGAACTCCGGCACGAAGAGCTGGTCGTACTTCTCGAACGGGTACGGGCAGCCGAACTGGGCCTCGAAGAACTCGAAGCCCTGTCGGGTGAGCTCGAAGATGTTGTCCGCGTCGAGGTACTGCATGAGCGACTTGCGGGCGAAGATGCCCAGCGGGGTGACCTGGCCCGCCGCCGACGTGACCTCGCTGCGCACCGCCTGGTACGGCCCGGCGATCAGTGCGGTGACATAGGAGGACAGCCGCGGAGTCGGAGTGAACTCCCAGACGGAGCGGGCGCCCCCATCCGCGCCGGGGATGGTCTCCACCGGCACCGGGGTGGGGGAGTTGGACACGACGTCCCAGTGCGAGGGGGCGGTGACGGTGAACGTGAAGCTGGCCTTCAGGTCGGGCTGTTCGAAGACGGCGAACATGCGCCGCGAATCCGGGACCTCGAACTGGGTGTACAGGTAGACCTCGTTGTCCACCGGATCCACGAAGCGGTGCAGGCCTTCGCCGGTGTTCATGTACGGGGCGTCGGCGACCACGATCAGGTGGTTCTCGGCCGCCAGGTCCGGGAGCTGGATCCGGACGCCGTCGGAGACCTCGGCCGGATCCAGTTCGCGGCCGTTGAGGCTCACGCTCTGCACGGCGTGGGTCACGGCGTCGATGAAGGTCGACGAGCCGGGCTTGGCACGGAACTTCACGGCCGTGGTGGAGCCGAAGACCTTCTCGCCGCGGGTCAGGTCCAGGCTGACCTCATAGGAGTCGACGTCGATCAGGGCGGCGCGCTCGCGGGCTTCGGCGCGGGTCAGGTTCATACCGGGCAAAGGGGCCTCCAGAAGAAGATGGATACTGCCGGCCGGCCGCAGCCGCCGGCGATACTGTGAAATTATTCTTTCACGTCAGCCGCCCTTGGCAAGTTAGCCCGATCACAATGTCCGGCCCAAGGCCTCCGCACCCAGTCCACGATTTGCCACGAATGGCCCCTAACCCGATGCCCTTAGCGGCCATTCGTGTCAGATGGGTGCGGTTGGGGCGGCCACGTCCTGACCTGCGCGCACGTCCCCACATCCCTCAAGGTGCGTCCGCGGTAGCGTTGGAGCATGGGAAAGATCCGTGACTCAGTCGATGCCAGGGCGCTGCGCTTTGCCATCGGTTTCCCCCTGATGCTGGCGGCAGGATTCGTGGTGTGTGCGCTTCTGGTGCGCCGGGATCTGCCCGAGCCGCTCGCCGTCCGCTGGACCGCCGCCGGTGCCGCCGACTTCGCGCCGTTCGGCACGGTCGTGGGAGCCGGGGCCTCGCTGATCGTGGTAATCGGCTGGGCCGTGCTGCTGCAGGCCGTGCCGCTGTCCCGCCCCGCAATGATGCGCCGCATCATGATGGGCGCCGGCCTGTCGATGAGCCTCTTCGTCACCACGGTCCTCGCCGCCGTGCTCGTGGGCCAGCTGGGCCTGCCCGATGCTCGGGGATCGCATGTGGACGCCTCGGTCCTGGCCCTCGGCAGCGGCGCGGCCCTCGGCCTGGGCATCGTCATGGGTTTCGTCTTCAAAGCCGACGAGCGCTGGTCCGTCGATGACGACCTCGCCGTCCGGCAGGCGCTCGAGCGCGAACAGGATCCTGATTTGGCCCGGGACCGGGTCAGCCTCTGGGTCCACGCCCGCAGCTCGATCTTCGTCATGCTCGGCATCGCAACGCTTCTGCCGGCCGCCCTCCTGACCATTGCCGTGCCGTGGCTGTCAGTCCTCCTGGTGGCGGCGGCCCTGGTGGCCGCGGCGTTCCTGGTGGCCCGGATCCGGGTTGACCGCGGCGGCCTGCACGTCTTCGCGGCAGGGTTCGTCCGGGTCATGGAGGTTCCGGCCGCGGCCATCGACGCCGCCACGCCCAGGGACGTCACGGCGGCGGACTATGGCGGGTGGGGCTACCGGATCCACGGCAACACCACGGCGATGCTGGTCAGCAGCGGCCCCGCGGTGGTCATCGACCGCTCGGACGGGCGCCGGCTGGCGGTCAGCGGCGGGAGCGCCACAGCGGCCGACAACATCGCCCAAACACTGTCCCGGGTGGCGGACAGGGCCCGGCGGAACGGCGGGACCCCCGCGGTGTAGCACGGCGGTGTCGCTCCGCGGTGTAGATCAACGGTGGAGCACGACAGTGGAGTGCGACGGCGTGACGGGCCTGTGTAACACGACCGCCCAGTGCGGCGTCCGGCCGGCTGCAGCACCGTCCCGGAAGACCCGGCCTAGTACGCTTGGACCAGACCCCAACCGCCCCGGCCGCCGCCCGGCGCCGCAACCGAACGGAACAGCCGTGACCATTTCTGACCTGCCCCGCGTGCACATTGCCACCGACCACGCCGGAATGGAGCTCAGCGCCCACCTGGTCAGCCACCTCAGCGCCAAGGGCTACGAGGTGGTGGACCATGGACCCAAGGTCTACGACGCCCTGGATGACTACCCGTCGTTCTGCATCAACGCCGCCCTCGCCGTCGTCGCGGACCAGGAAGCCGGAACCCACGCCCTCGGCATCGTCCTCGGCGGCTCGGGCAACGGCGAGCAGATCGCCGCCAACAAGGTCAAGGGCGTCCGTGCCGCGCTGGCCTGGAACCTGTCCACCGCCCAGCTGGCGCGCGAGCACAACGACGCCAACGTCGTAGCCGTCGGCGGCCGCCAGCACAGCGTCGACGAGGCCACGGAAATCATCGAGGCGTTCCTGGCCGAACCCTTCAGCAACGATGAGCGCCACGTCCGCCGGATCGGCAAGATCGCCACGTACGAGCGCACCGGCGAGGTTATCGACTAGTGCCGGAGGGGCATTCCGTCCACCGGCTGGCCCGCCAGTTCGGGGACGTTTTCGCGGGGGAGCGGCTCGCGGTTTCCAGTCCGCAGGGCCGGTTTGCCCAGGGTGCGGCACTGCTGGACGGCCACACCCTCGTCGGTTCCGTGGCGCACGGGAAGCACCTCTTCCTGGAGTTCGGGCACGGGCTTCTCCTGCACGTCCACCTGGGGCTCTACGGCGCCTGGGATTTCGGCGGCGACGACACCTTCCGCGGCGCGTCCAGCATCGGCGCGCCCCGGAAGGTGGGGGAGCGGGAAGTCTACGACGACGGTGATGCGGCGGGTCCCGCCGCGTACGTGGGACCGCCCGCGCCGGTCGGTGCCGTCCGCGTCCGGCTCGCCGGCGTGCACGGCTGGGCCGATCTCCGCGGTGCGACCACCTGCGAGGCGATCACGGACGTGGAAGCGGCGGCCGTACTGGCGCGGCTCGGCCCGGACCCGTTGCGGAACCTTCCGGGCGACCGGGACGCCTTCACCGCCGCCGTGGCGGGCAAACGTACACCGCTGGCTGCCCTGCTGATGGACCAAAAGGTGATCGCCGGCGTCGGGAACGTCTACCGGGCCGAACTGCTGTTCCGGCAGCGGCTCAACCCCTGGCTGCCCGGCGCCGAACTGTCACCGGACGCGGCCCGCCGGCTCTGGGACGACACCGCGGCCATGATGTCCGACGGCGTCCGGGACGGACGGATCATCACCACGACGCCGCAGTACTGGAACGGGGCCGGAGCCGGCGAAGCCCGCGGCGTGCTGCCCGCCCCGGAGGAGGCGCACTTCGTCTACCGGCGGCACGGACTCGACTGCCGCGACTGCGGAACGCCGGTGGCGCTGACCGAGCTCGGCGCCCGGAAGCTTTACTGGTGCCCCGCCTGCCAGCAGGCCTGAGCCGGTACGCCTGTCCAGCCGCATCCATTGCTCCGCAACAGCCCTTTTGAGCCTCCAGAAGGGCAGCTGTGGAGCAATCGACGGCCGAGGGCATGAAAAAAGCCCCTCCGCGGAGGGGCTTTGTTTCGTCATATTTCCGAGGGGACGACGGGAATCGAACCCGCGTAATCAGTTTGGAAGACTGAGGCTTTACCATTAAGCTACGTCCCCGGGATCTCACTGGAACTCCAGTAAAACTTCCGGGCGGCTGTTCAAGCCGGATACAACTAAACCCAATTCAGGGCCCCGGTGTCAAATGTGCAAATCAGCACAGTATGACCGTAGACTGTTCTGTGCACTTACGGGGTGTAGCTCAGCTTGGCTAGAGCGCCTGCTTTGGGAGCAGGAAGTCGCAGGTTCAAATCCTGTCACCCCGACTCTGCAAGCACTGCCAGCACATGGCAATGCAGAACCCCATACCCCCCACACCAGGAGTACTTAGACTGTGAAGAGCGCTGTCGAGAACCTCACCCCCACGCGGGTCAAGCTCAATGTTGAGGTCCCTTTTGAGGAATTGAAGCCCAGCATCGCAGAGGCATACAAGACTGTTGCTTCGCAGATCCAGGTCCCCGGTTTCCGCAAGGGCAAGGTCCCCTCCAAGCTCATTGACCAGCGCGTTGGCCGCGGCTACGTCCTGGAGACGGCCATCAACGAAGGCCTCAACGGCTGGTACCAGGCCGCCGTGCAGGAAACCGGCATCCGCCCCCTGAGCCGTCCCGAGGTCGAGATCACCGAGGTTCCGGACCCGTCCGCCACCGACGGCGAACTCAAGTTCCACGCCGAGGTTGACATCCGCCCCGAGATCGAACTGCCCGACTACGCGGGCATCAAGGTTGAGGTCGCTGCCGCCGAGTCTTCGGACGCCGACGTCGACAAGGCCCTGGACGAGCTCCGCGGCCGCTTCGGCACGCTGAAGTCCGTGGACCGCCCGGCCGCCGACGGCGACTTCCTGACCATCGACATCGCAGCCGCGATCGACGGCGCCGATGTTGACTCCGCCTCCGGCCTGTCCTACCAGGTCGGCGCCGGCACTATGCTCGAAGGCCTCGACGAGGCCGTCACCGGCCTCAGCGCCGACGAAGACGCCATCTTTGACACCACGCTGGTCGGCGGCGAGCACGCCGGCGAGTCTGCCCAGGTCAAGGTCACCGTCAAAGCCGTCAAGGAGCGCGAGCTTCCCGTCGCCGACGACGACTTCGCCCAGCTCGCCAGCGAATTCGACACCCTGGCCGAACTCCGTGAGGACCTTGCCAAGCAGGCTGCCGAGTCCAAGGTTGTTGACCAGGGCGTCGAGGCCCGCGACAAGGTCCTGGACAAGCTCGTTGAGCTCGTCGAGGTTCCCGTCCCGGCGTCGATCGTCGAAGAGCAGCTTGAGCAGCACTTCAACGCCGAAAACGCCCACGGTGAAGGCGAGCACGACACCGAGGAACACCGCGCCGAGGTCAAGGCCAACACCGAGCGCGCCTTCCAGAACGAGATCATCCTCGACGCCATCGCTGAGAAGGAAGAAGTCAACGTCAGCCAGAATGAGCTGATCGACTACATTGTCACCACCGCCAGCCAGTACGGCATGGACCCGAACCAGTTCGCCCAGATCATCGATCAGAGCGGCCAGGTGCCCATGATGGTTTCCGAGGTCCGCCGCCGCAAGGCACTGGCCGTTGTGCTGGGCCAGGCCGAGGTCACCGACTCCGAGGGCAACAAGGTTGACCTGAGCGACTTCGTCCGCCCCGGCGACGAGGCCGCCCCGGCCGCCGAGACCGTTGAGGACGAAGCAGCTTCGGAAGAAGCCACCACCGAGGCCACGCCGAGCGATGACCCCGCAGCAGTGAAGTTCTAGCAGTCCCTGAGACTTGGAACAGTCGGCCCCCGGATCACCGATCCGGGGGCCGACCGCTTTAAGTCCCCGCCTGCGGCCATGCCCGGCCGGCACGGTTGCTTCGGGGGCCACAAACGCCCCATATCCGGGACCCGGCGCGAGGGGTTCCGGCAATCGTGCGCCGTCAGCGAACAGCCCGGCGCCAGCGAACAAAGCGGGCGTGAAAACGGTTAGTGTCGCTGTAGGAAAGTTCAGTGATGTCGTCCAGTGGCGTCACCGTCGCCAGCGAGAGGTAAGTACATATGTCACAGCAAGCAGGGGCACCCCGGATGGCCACGGTCGATCCGGCAGCCCAGGATAACTACATTTACAACCGCCTGCTGAAAGAGCGCATCATCTGGCTCGGCTCCGAGGTCCGCGACGATAACGCCAACGCGATCTGCTCCCAGCTGCTGCTGCTCTCGGCGGAGAATCCTGAAAGGGACATCTACCTTTACATCAACTCACCCGGCGGCTCCGTCACCGCCGGCATGGCCATCTACGACACCATGCAGTTCATCCCGAACGATGTTGTCACGGTTGCCACCGGCCTGGCCGCGTCCATGGGCCAGTTCCTGCTCTCCTCCGGCACCAAGGGCAAGCGCTACGCCACCCCCAACGCCCGCATCCTCATGCACCAGCCTTCCGGCGGCATCGGCGGCACGGCGTCGGACATCAAGATCCAGGCCGAGCTGATCCTGCACATGAAGAAGGTCATGGCTGAATTGACCGCCGACCAGACCGGGCAGACCGTGGAAACCATCCTCAAGGACAACGACCGCGACAAGTGGTTCACGGCCCCGGAGGCCCTCGAATACGGCTTCTTCGACAAGATCGCCGCGCACGCCGGATCCGTGGCCGGCGGCGGCGGAACAAACGCCAACGGCTCCGGCAACAGCGGCGGCGCTGCGACAGCCACCGAGAACTGACCGGCAGGTAGACAGCAATGAATTCAGGAGCAATGAACATGAACTACAACTTCGGTTCGACTGCCGGCAACCTGCCGAGCAGCCGCTACGTGCTGCCCCAGTTCGAAGAGCGCACCCCCTACGGCTTCAAGCGCCAGGACCCGTACACCAAGCTGTTCGAGGACCGCATCATCTTCCTCGGCGTGCAGGTCGACGACGCCTCGGCCGACGACGTCATGGCCCAGCTGCTGGTGCTCGAGTCCACCGACCCGGACCGCGACATCACGCTCTACATCAACTCCCCGGGCGGTTCCTTCACCGCCATGACCGCGATCTACGACACCATGACGTACATCCGGCCTGAGATCCAGACCGTCTGCCTCGGCCAGGCGGCCAGCGCCGCCGCCGTGCTGCTCGCGGCCGGCACGCCGGGCAAGCGCCTCGCGCTGCCGAACGCCCGCGTACTGATCCACCAGCCCTCACTGTCCGGCGGACAGGGCGGGCAGGCCTCGGACCTGGAGATCCAGGCCGCCGAGGTCATGCGCATGCGCTCCTGGCTCGAGGACACGCTTGCCAAGCACTCCGGCCGCACGCCGGAGCAGGTCAACAACGACATCGAGCGGGACAAGATCCTCACGGCCGCCGAGGCCATGCAGTACGGCCTCATTGACCAGGTCCTGGATTCCCGCAAGATCAAGCCCCAGGCAATCGCGCGCTAATCAGCAATCCGCGGCGCCGGTGCGGCATTTTTACTTGGCCGCACCGGCGTCCGCTTTCCACCCAACGGGCCCAAAGTGACCTAGAGTGGAACATGTCACAGCCAGCAGCAAGCTACTAAAGGGGTTCACACATGGCTCGGATTGGCGAGAGCACAGATCTGCTGAAGTGTTCTTTCTGCGGAAAGAGCCAGAAGCAGGTCCGCAAGCTCATTGCCGGGCCCGGCGTCTACATCTGCGACGAGTGCATCGAACTCTGCAACGAGATCATCGAGGAAGAACTCGCGGAAGTAGCTGACCTGGGCAGTTTCGAGTTGCCCAAGCCCCGCGAAATCTTTGATTTCCTGCAGGAATATGTGATTGGCCAGGAACCGGCCAAGCGATCGCTCGCCGTCGCGGTGTACAACCACTACAAACGGATCCAGGCCGGCCACGCGCCGAAGAGCGGCAACCTCGCCGACGGCGTGCACCACGACGACGTCGAGATCGCCAAGTCCAACATCCTGCTGATCGGCCCCACCGGCTGCGGCAAGACCTACCTGGCCCAAACCCTCGCCCGCCGCCTCAACGTCCCGTTCGCCGTCGCCGACGCCACGGCCCTGACGGAGGCCGGTTACGTCGGGGAGGACGTGGAGAACATCCTCCTCAAGCTCATCCAGGCCGCCGACTACGACGTCAAAAAGGCCGAGCAGGGCATCATCTACATCGATGAGATCGACAAGATTTCACGCAAGAGCGAAAATCCGTCCATCACCCGGGACGTCTCGGGAGAGGGCGTGCAGCAGGCACTGCTGAAAATCCTCGAGGGCACAGTGGCCTCGGTCCCGCCGCAGGGCGGACGCAAGCACCCGCACCAGGAATTCATCCAGATCGACACCACCAACGTGCTGTTCATCGTCGCCGGCGCGTTCGCCGGGCTCGAGGACATCATCGGTTCGCGGTCCGGGCGCAAGGGCATCGGCTTCGGCGCCCCGCTCAACGAGGTCAAGAACACCACGGATTCCTACGGCGAGGTCATGCCGGAAGACCTGCTCAAGTTCGGGCTGATCCCGGAATTCATCGGCCGGCTGCCCGTCATCACGACCGTCTCGAACCTGGACCGCGCCGCCCTCATCCAGATCCTGTCCACGCCGAAGAATGCCCTCGTCAAGCAGTACCAGAAGATGTTCCAGCTCGACGGCGTCGAGCTCATCTTCGAGGACGAGGCCCTCAACACCATTGCCGACCAGGCGCTGGAGCGGGGCACCGGAGCCCGGGGACTCCGCGCCATCATGGAGGAAGTCCTGCTCCCGGTCATGTTCGACCTCCCCAGCCGCGACGACGTCGCCAGCGTCGTGATCACGGAAGAGGTCGTGACCAAGAAGGCCGCGCCCACGATGATCGCCCACGACGAGGTCAAGCGCCGCAAGTCGGCCTGATCCGGAATATAAACGCGGCCAACGTCGCTGTAATCTTCAGTGCGCCGTGTGTGTGATCTGCCCCGGCGCTGTCCCAAGCAGACTCTTTAAGGAGAACACCTGTGTCTGAAACCATGACCAACAAAGCCGACTTCTGGTTCGACCCGATGTGCCCCTTCGCCTGGGTCACCTCCCGCTGGATCGGCGAAGTCGAAGAAGTCCGCGACATCAAGACCGAGTGGCATGTGATGAGCCTCGCCGTGCTCAATGAGGGCCGCGAGGAACTGCCCGAGCAGTACCGCGAGTTCATGAAGAAGGCGTGGGCTCCGGTCCGCGTCATCACCGCCGCCGCTGAACAGCATGGTGCGGAATACATCAAGGCGCTCTATGACTCCATGGGCACCAAGATCCACAACGAAGGCATCAAGGATATCGACGAGGTCATCGCCAAGTCGCTGGCAGAGGCGGGATTGCCGGCCGAGCTTGCGGCCGCGGGCCAGGGCGACGAATTCGACGCTCAGCTGCGCGCCAGCCACGAGGCAGGCATCTCGCTGGTCGGACAGGACGTGGGGACGCCCGTCGTCGCCTTCAACGGCACGGCCTTCTTCGGCCCGGTCCTGACGCGCATCCCGCGCGGCGAAGAAGCCGGCCAGATCTGGGACGCCACGGTGACCCTGGCATCCTTCCCCTACTTCTTCGAAATCAAGCGCAGCCGCACCGAAAGCCCGGTGTTCAACTAGGCCTGAACACGCCGGGCCGGGCCCCCTGCCCAGCCTGCCTGGAGCCCCGGCAGAACTACTCCGATGTAGTTCTGCCGGGGCTCTTGTGCACGGCGGGCCGGGGGACAACAATAGAACTTACCCACTTCGAAAGAAGAGGGACGCAGGAACCAAAGATTCAGTGACACTCATCCGACGCAGCCTTCGGCAAAGTCAGATGATGGCTACCAGTGACGAGGTAGGAAGACCTGAAAGTCTAAGGATCCCGCCAGATTGTCTAAGACGTCACGTGACAATCGAAAAGTCGAAGCCCCACCAACGGCTAACGCTGATGGGGCTTCCCCTTTGCCCAAAAACAGGGTGACTTGTGCAGGTGCGCATCACCCGGGACGGGTCATGCGCACCTGCACGTGCCCGGGGCTGGCTCCGTGGGGTCAGCCGCGGGTGTTAATCGCGGCGGTCTTCCCGGCGGTCGCCGCGGTCGTCCCGGCGGTCGTCCCGGCGGTCGTCCCGCCGGTCGTGGCGACGGTTGATCCCGTGGGCGACCACAACGGCCCCGCCGACGGCGGCGGCGGTCCTGCGTCTGCGTCGTGCTGCCAGTGGCATGTCAGGCTCCTTCTGTCGTTTGTTCGGCCTCGGCGTCGGCCTGGAAGGCGGCGATGACGGCCTGGGTCGGGATCCGGCCGCTGGCCACGAGTTGGCCGCCGGCCTTGCGGACTGCCGTGCCGAACGGGGCCGCCCACAGGTTCTCCCAGACGAGCACCGCGGCGGAGTGGCCGGGCGCGATCGTCTCGGCCAGGTCCATGACGTCCTGCTCAGAGAGCACCATGGCCAGGTCGGCTTCGGCCGTGCGCACCTCGCCGAGCTCGCTCGGGTCGAGGTCGGAGATCTCCGCCGTCTCGAGTGTGCCGTCCTCCGTCTTCCTCAGGAACACCATGTCGAGCACCCTGACGAGGTCACGCTGGACCAGGTCCTCCAGGAACGGGGCGATCTGGCCCTTGCCGAAGTCGGGTCCGGGGAATTCAACGACGATCCAGTCGACCGGCCCCAGTTCATCGAGTGTCTCAGTCATGCGTATGACCTCCGCTTCTTCTTGGGGTTCAAGGCGATCCGACGGACCGCTGCATCTCATTCTGTGCCCCCGGTGAGGTGCGGCGCCTCACCCGTGCCGGGTGACCTCACGCGCCCGGGCAGGGCCCGCGGTCCTGTTCCGTCTGTTCGGCGGTGGTGACGGGAAGGTTGCCCGGGCAGTGGGACTGCCCGGCGGCCCAGCGGAGGTAGGCCTCGGCGTGGATCGCTTCTGACCCTGAGGACGAGCGAGGGCGCCGCGCCGGGTTTCCCCGGCACGGCGCCCTCGTCAGTCTTCGGAGGCCAGACCCAAACGTCTGCCCCCGGACGGGCCGCGCAGGCCTTACGCCTGGACGGCCGGCTCGGCCGGTGCCAGCACCACGTCGCTGACGGCCAGTTCACCCTCGCCGGCGACAAGCGCCAGTTCACGGGCGTTGGCCGCGGCCTTGAGGTCGGCGAGGCCGGCCTTGAGCTGGGTCGTGAGGGATTCCGAGGCCGTGATCGTCGCGGACAGCACCTCGGTGCGCTGCTTGACCTTGGCCTCGGACTTCGCCTTGCGGATGCCGCTGAGCGCGGTGCCCACCGTGGCCAGGAGGGTTGTGTCGCCGTCGACCGCGATGGCGGAGGGCCACTGGGCGCGGTGCACGGAACCGGTGCGCCACCAGCTCCAGACTTCCTCCGTGGCGAACGGCAGGAACGGCGCGAAGAGCCGCAGGAGGGTGTCCAGGCTCGTCGCGAGGGCGGCCAACACGGACGCCTGCTGCTCCTCGCCGGCCGCACCGTAGGCGCGGTCCTTGATGAGCTCCACGTAGTCGTCGGTGAAGTTCCAGAAGAAGCTCTCGGTGATCTGCAGCGCCCTGGCGTAGTCGTAGCCCTCGAACGCCTTGGTCGCCTGCTCGACGACGTCGGCGAGCTGGGCCAGGACGGCCCGGTCCAGCGGGTTGCTCAGCACGGACAGGTCACCGGAGACGACCGAGTCCTCGGTGGCGCCCAGGTTCAGGACGAACTTGGAGGCGTTGAGCAGCTTGATCGCCAGGCGGCGGCCGATCTTCATCTGCGCGATCTCGTAGGCGGTGTCCGCGCCGAGCTTGGCCGAGGCAGCCCAGTAGCGCACGGCGTCGGAGCCGTACTCCTCCAGCACATCCGTGGGCACAATGACGTTGCCCTTGGATTTGGACATCTTCTTCCGGTCCGGGTCCAGGATCCAGCCGGAAATGGCCGCGTGCTTCCACGGTGCGGTCTTCTGCAGCGCGTCGGCGCGGACGGCGGAGGAGAACAGCCAGGTCCGGATGATGTCATGACCCTGCGGGCGCACGTCGAAGGGGAAGACCTTGGCGAAGAGCGCCTTGTCGGTGCTCCAGCCGCCCACAATCTGCGGGGTCAGCGAGGACGTGGCCCAGGTATCGAGGACGTCCGCGTCGCCGGTGAAGCCGCCCGGCACGTCGCGCTGGGCTTCCTCGTAGCCGGGGGCCGCATCCGCCGCGGGATCCACGGGCAGCTGCGCGTCGGACGGAACGATCGGCGCGTCGTACTCGGGGTTGCCGTCGGCATCGAGCGGGTACCAGACCGGTACCGGCACGCCGAAGAAGCGCTGGCGGGACACGAGCCAGTCGCCGTTGAGCCCCGAAATCCAGTTCTCGTAGCGGGAGCGCATGAACGCCGGGTGGAACTCGATCTCGTTGCCGCGGCCAATCAGCCGTTCGCGGCGGTCTTCGTCGCGGCCGCCGTTGCGGATGTACCACTGGCGCGAGGTGACGACCTCGAGAGGCTTGTCACCCTTCTCGAAGAAGTTCACCGGGTGCATGATCTTCTTGGGCTCGCCGTCGAGCAGGTCCGCGGCGGCCAGGAGCTCCACCACGGACTCCTTGGCACTGAACACCGTCTTGCCGGCGATGGCCGCGAAGTTGGCGCGGCCTTCTTCGGTGGTGATCCACTCCGGGGTCTCGCCGATGATGCGGCCGTCGCGGCCCACGATCGCGCGGGTGGGCAGCTGCAGCTCGCGCCACCAGGTGACGTCGGTGAGGTCGCCGAAGGTGCAGACCATGGCGACGCCGGAGCCCTTGTCCGCCTTGGCCAGCGGGTGGGCCTTGACCTCCACCTCTACGCCGAACAGCGGTGAGGTGACCTTCTTGCCGAACAGCGGCTTGTAGCGCTCGTCGTCGGGGTTGGCCACGAGCGCGGCGCAGGCGGCCAGCAGCTCGGGGCGGGTGGTCTCGATGAAGATCTTCTCGCCGTCTTCGGTGAAGAACGGGTAGCGGTAGTAGGCGCCAGCGACCTCGCGGTCCTCAAGCTCGGCTTGGGCCACCGCGGTGCGGAACGTGACATCCCACAGGGTGGGGGCCTCGGCCATGTACGCGTCGCCGGCGGCCAGGTTGGCCAGGAAGGCCCGCTGCGAGATGGCGCGGGACTTGTCATCGATGGTCCGGTAGGTCAGGTCCCAGTCCACGGACAGGCCCAGGGTCTGGAAGAGGTGCTCGAAGACCTTCTCGTCCTCGACCGCGAGCTCTTCGCACAGCTCGATGAAGTTCTTGCGGGAGATGACGTCGAAGTCGCGCTGGTTCTTGGCGGGCTCGGCCGGGGGGCGGTAGCCGGCGTCGTAGGCGATCGCCGGATCGCAGCGCACGCCGTAGTAGTTCTGCACGCGGCGCTCGGTGGGCAGGCCGTTGTCGTCCCAGCCCATGGGGTAGAAGACGTTTTTGCCGGTCATGCGCTGGTAGCGCGCCAGGACGTCGGTCTGGGTGTAGGAGAACATGTGTCCGACGTGGAGGGATCCCGACGCGGTGGGCGGGGGTGTGTCGATCGAGTAGACCTGTTCCCGGGTGGTGTCCTGGGTGAACTTGTAGGTCCCTTCCTCAAGCCAGCGCCGCGTGAGCGCCTCTTCCAGCCCCTCCAGGGCGGGCTTGTCCGGAACGTTGATGGGGGCGGTGGTGGGCGTGTCTGTACCCTGATTGTCTTCAGCCATGGGCCAATTCTTCCACTAACTGCCATCCCCTTATGTACCGGAACGCACCGGCGGCGGGTTCTTCGGGTGCGGGAGCCGCCGAAGTAACGTGAAGTAGCATGCGCAGATGGGCAATTCTGAGGAAAATTCTGCCGGAACCTTCGCGATCAAGCGCGTCTATGCGGACCCTTCCGACGACGACGGCTGCCGGGTCCTGGTGGACCGGCTCTGGCCGCGGGGAGTCAGCAAGGAACGGGCCCAACTGGAGCTCTGGCTCAAGGATGTGGCGCCGTCACCGCCGCTGCGCAAGGAATTCGCGCACATGCAGGAGCGGTTCGCGCAGTTCCGGGCGGCCTATGAAGCGGAGCTGGAAACCAACCCCGCGGTGCAGACGCTGTACGGACTCGCGGCGGAGCACGGGAAAGTGACGCTGCTCTTCGGCGCCCGGGACCCGGAGACCAACCATGCCCGGGTGCTTCAGGAGTTCCTGGAGCGAGGCCGCAACAGCAGGAAATGAGCCCGGCATTGCCGTTAGGGTGGTGCCATGACTGAGGGAATCGACAACAACACACAAGAATTCACGACACAGGAATTCAATGCAGCAGTGGCCAAAGCGGCAGTGGTCACCGGCGCCAGCACCGGAATCGGCGAGGCCACGGTGCGTGCGCTCCGCAAGGAAGGCTGGACCGTGTTCGCCGTCGCCCGCCGTGCCGACCGGCTCGAAGCGCTCGCCGCCGAAACCGGCGCCGTCGCCCTTCCCGCCGATGTGACCGACGACGCCGATGTGGCCCGGCTGCTCGATGAAGTGACCCGCGCCGGCGGCATCGACACGCTGATCAACATCGCGGGCGGTGCCCGTGGCGCCGACAAGGTTGCCGGGGCCAAGACCGAGGACTGGGAATGGATGTTCCAGGTCAACGTGCTGGGCAGCATGAAGCTGATTCGCGCGTTCCTGCCCATGCTGCGTGCCTGCGGCGAGGGCACCGTGCTGAACCTGACCTCCACCGCCGGGCTCGCGGCCTATGAGGGCGGCGGCGGCTACAACGCGGCCAAGTTCGCCCAGCACGCCTTGACCGGCGCCCTGCGGCTCGAAGAGGCCGAGCACAACCTCCGCGTGATCGAGGTGGCCCCCGGGCTGGTGCAGACCGAGGAGTTCGCCCTGAACCGCCTCGGCGACCAGGACGCGGCAGCCAAGGTGTACCAGGGAGTCGAGAAGCCGCTGACCGCCGAGGACGTGGCCGATGTGGTCCGCTACGCCGTCGTAGCGCCGCACCACATCAACCTGGACCAGATCGTGATCCGACCGGTAGCGCAGGCGGCCAACTACAAGCTGATCCGCAAGAACCAGTAGGGCGGCGGGCCGGGGGCAGGGGCCGGGCGCGGGGGACGGGACGTCCGGCGGCGACACCGGACGTTCACCGCCGCGTGGGGCGGAGGTCAGGCATTGCTGGTCCGTAGTTGGCCGGGGTTGGGCAAGGTGGCGCATGCAACTGCACACCACCAGAGTGGAGATCTTTCCCATGCGAACCCCGACGAAGCTCGGCGCTGCCGTACTCAGCGCAGCCCTGCTCCTCACCGCCGCCGCCCAGGCAAACGCTGCCGACACAAACCCCAACGGCCAGGACAACCACTTTGACCTCGAGGCCCATCGAGGCGGCATCGGCTTGAGCGTCGAGTCAACCCTGGCGTCGTTCGCGAAGGGGATCGAAACCGGCGTCTCCACCCTTGAGCTTGACCTCCAGATCACCAGGGACGGCCGCGAGGTCATCACCCACGACCGCAAGATCAGCGGCCAGAAGTGCCTGGACACGGCTCCTGTCACGCCGAACGACCCCCAGTTCCCCTACGTGGGCAAATACATCAAGGACCTGACGTTCGCGCAGGTCCGGAGCCTGGACTGCGGGAGCCTCACGCTGCCCCAGTTCCCGGGCCAGGTGGCCTCGCCGGGCGCCAAAATGCCCACGCTGGCCGAGGTCTTCGCGTTGGCGGACTCCCGCCGCGCCAGCCGGGTGAAGTTCAATATCGAAACCAAGGTGGAGGCAGGTGCGCCGCAGGAAACCGCGCCGCGCGAGCAGTTCGTCGACGTCGCCCTCCGCGAAATCAAGGCCGCCCACATGCAGAGCCGTGTCTCAATCCAGAGCTTCGACTGGGGTTCGCTGCGCCTGGTGCAGCAGCAGGATCCCCAGATCCGCACCGTGGCCCTGACCAACAAGGACTTCCTCCAGGCAGGCCAGCCGGGCAAGTCGCCGTGGCTGGGCGGCATCGACGCCGATGACTTCGGCGGTGACCTCGTCGCCGCAGCCTCCTCCCTGGGCTTCGATGCCATCTCACCGGTGCACGGCACGCCGCAGAACGGCGCCGTGACGGATCCGGGCTATGTTCCCTACGTCACCGCCGACATGGTCCGCCGTGCCCACGCGGCCGGCATGCAGGTCATTCCGTGGACCGTTGATGACAAGCCCACCATGCGGGCGCTCATCGGTGCCGGCGTGGACGGGCTGATCACGGATTACCCGGACCGGCTCCGGGACGTGATGGCCGAGTCCGGCATGAAACTGCCGCGCAGCTAGTCCGCCGCCGGGACGGACAACTTGGCCAGGACCGCCGCGTGGTCCGTCCCGGCCATCGGCAGCACGGCATAGCCGCTGCTGCGCACCCGCGGGCCGGTCACGATGTGGTCGATCACCACGCCCGGCAGCGGGGGCCCGTCCATGGGCCAGGTCGGCACCAGCCGCGCCAGGGCGGCGGCGCCGGCGTCGACGCGGGTGCCATCGGGCCCGGTACCGTCCGGTCCCTGAAGGATCTGGCGGAACTCCGCGTGGTCGAGGGTGGCGTTGAAGTCGCCCAGCAGCAGCATGTTGCCGGGACGGGCGGCAAGGCGGCCCAGGGCAGCCAATTCGCTCCGCCACTGCCCGGCCCGGCCCCACACCGGTGCCTTGGTGTGCACGTTGGTGACGGTGAGGGGTGCCGGCCGGCCGCCGGCGTCGAGCTCCAACTGCACCGTGGGCATGTGGAAGGCTGAACCGTCCACGGAGTCCACCGGAATCATCGGGCGGGTGGAGTACATGGCGCCGCCGCCCGCACCGTCCCTCGAACGGCTGATCCGGTGCGGAAGCAGCGCGCCCAGCCCCTCTGCGTCCAGCCGTTTTTCCAGGGCCGGCGAGAGTTCCTGGACGGCAAGGAACGCGACGCCGTTTTCACGCACCAGCCGGACCACTTCCGCGGCGTCCGCCTGGCCTTTCCAGGCGTTGAGGCTCATGACCGTCAGTTCCGCCGCCGGCCGCTGTCCCGTGTCCCGTGCCGTGTCCTGTTCCTGCCCCTGTAAGGGGTCCGCCTCCCGGGCCAGGAATCGGTCCGCCACCCGGTCCGGCGGGAACAGCCACAGCAGCTGGAGGGCCAGGAGGGCGCCGGCGGGGAGGACCGCCCAGGGACGCCGGCCCGGCAGCGCGAGCAGGAGGGCCGCGCCCGCGGGGAGCACGAACCAGGGCGTGAAGGCCACGAGCTGGACCACAGGGGCCGGCCACGGCGCCGGGACCGCCCGGAATATGGAGACCACCGCAACGGGCGCGGCGCAGAGGGCAGAGGACACGTGCCACCGCCGGCTGGCGCTGCGGCGCTTCACGGGTAGGCCCGGGGCGGCCGGGGGACGGTCATGGCAAGAGTCTATGCAGTCGGACCGCCGGCGTCGCCCCCCCTCACAGCGGAGTTTGCCGCGCTGTAAAACGGAGGGTCACTGCCTGTCACTGCCTGTCACTGCGTTGGGCCAGTGATTTGCAGTAACATCGACGTAGCAGCTTTGACCCGGCCATCACCGGTGAGCTTCCGGAAGAAAACCCCCGCATGCAGTGGAGACTCAGTCGCCACAGTGCGTGCTTGGGCCAGTAGAACCGGACGGGTAAGCCCGTCACAGCAGTAATGAGCGGCCGACGCCGGTGCAGACCCTTTCCCGGAAGGGTGGGAACCGGTGGCGGTAAGTGAGGTGGTACCGCGGAGCCGGTGCTGTCGAAAGACAGTGCAGGGGCCGTCCTCGCATCCTGAATGAATACATGTGTTCGCCGCTCAACCCAGGATGTCGAGATGACTTACTACCCCAAGGCCTCCGCCGCACCCGCAGGCGCCGGTTCCACCGCTGCTTCCAACACTTCTGCCTCCACCACCTCAGGCGTGTCCGCCTCCGTGAAGTTCCCGGAGATCGAAGAGCGCATCCTCAAGTACTGGGACCAGGACGGTACCTTCCAGGCCAGCATCGACCAGCGCGATGCCGGCAAAGACGGCAGCAACGAATTCGTCTTCTACGACGGCCCGCCCTTCGCCAACGGCCTGCCGCACTACGGCCACCTCCTGACCGGCTACGCCAAGGACCTCGTGGGCCGCTACCAGACCCAGCGCGGCCGCCGGGTGGAGCGCCGCTTCGGCTGGGACACGCACGGACTTCCCGCCGAGCTGGAAGCCATGAAGCAGCTCGGCATGACGGACAAGACCCAGATCGAGGCCATGGGCATCGACAAGTTCAACGACGCCTGCCGCGCCTCCGTCATGAAGTACGCCGACGAGTGGAAGAGCTACGTCACCCGCCAGGCGCGCTGGGTGGACTTCGAGAACGACTACAAGACGCTCAACGTCGAATACATGGAGTCCGTGCTGTGGGCCTTCAAGCAGCTGCACGAAAAGGGCCTGACCTACAACGGCTACCGTGTCCTGCCGTACTGCTGGAAGGACGAGACGCCGCTGTCCAACCATGAGCTGCGCATGGACGACGACGTCTACAAGAACCGCCAGGACCAGACCGTCACGGTCACGTTCCCCATCACGGCGGGGGAGTCGGAGCTGTCCAGGCAGCTCGCCGGGGTGCAGGCGCTCGCCTGGACCACCACGCCGTGGACGCTGCCCACCAACCTGGCGCTCGCCGTCGGGCCCGCCATCACCTACGTGGTCCTGCCGGCCGGCCCGCACGGGATCAAGGCCGCGGCAGCCGAGGCCCCAGTCACGGGCAGCTTCCTGCTCGCCGCTGACCTTCTGGGCGCCTACGCCAAGGACCTCGGCTACGGTGACGGGGCCGAGGGCGCTGCCGCCGCGGAGGCCGCCATCACCTCCCGCCACACCGGCGCCGAGCTGGACGGCCTGAGCTACGAGCCGCTCTGGGACTATTTCCACGACGCCGAAAAGTACGGCACCGAGAACGCCTGGCGCTTCCTCGAGGCCGACTACGTCACCACCACCGACGGCACCGGCATCGTCCACCAGGCCCCCGCCTACGGCGAGGACGACCAGAAAATCTGTGAAGAAGCCGGCATCCCGGTGGTCCTCTCGGTCGACGAAGGCGCAAAGTTCCTGCCGCTCTTCGGCCACGGCGACCTCGCCGAAATCGCCGGACTGCAGGTGTTCGAGGCCAACAAGCCCATCACCCAGGTGCTCCGCGCCCAGGGCCGCCTGGTCCGCCAGGCCAGCTACGAGCACAGCTACCCGCACTGCTGGCGCTGCCGCAACCCGCTGATCTACCGCGCCGTGTCCTCCTGGTACGTCGAGGTCACCAAGTTCAAGGACCGCATGTCCGAGCTGAACCAGGACATCAACTGGATCCCGGGCAACGTCAAGGACGGCCAGTTCGGCAAGTGGCTCGCCAACGCCCGCGACTGGTCCATCAGCCGCAACCGCTACTGGGGCAGCCCCATCCCCGTCTGGCAGTCCACGGACCCGGACTACCCGCGCACCGACGTCTACGGCTCCCTGGCCGAGATCGAGGCCGACTTCGGCCGCCTGCCGCTGAACAACGACGGCCAGGTGGACCTGCACCGGCCGTTCATCGACGAGCTCACCCGCCCGAACCCGGATGACCCCCGCACCCCGGAAGAGGGCCAGTCCGTGATGCGCCGCGTCGAGGACGTCCTGGACGTCTGGTTCGACTCCGGCTCCATGCCCTACGGCCAGGTCCACTACCCGTTCCAGAACGAGGAATGGTTCGACACCCACAACCCGGCGGACTTCATCGTCGAGTACATCGGCCAGACCCGCGGCTGGTTCTACATGCTCCACATCCTCTCCACCGCGCTGTTCGACCGCCCGGCCTTCCGCAACGTCATCAGCCACGGCATCGTGCTGGGTTCGGACGGGCAGAAGATGTCCAAGAGCCTGCGCAACTACCCGGACGTCTCCGAAGTCCTGGACCGCGACGGCTCCGACGCCATGCGCTGGTTCCTGATGTCCAGCCCGATCCTGCGCGGCGGCAACCTCGTGGTCACCGAACAGGGCATCCGCGACGGCGTCCGCCAGGTCATCCTGCCGCTGTGGAACGTGTACAGCTTCTTCACGCTGTATACCAACGCAGCCGATGGCGGGCGCGGGTACGACGCGAAGCTCCGCTACGACGGCTACGCCGACACACTGGACCAGTACCTCATGGCCAACACCGGGGACCTGGTCCGGAACATGACCGCCCAGCTGGACAGCTACGACATCTCCGGCGCCTGCGACGAGCTGCGCAGCTACCTGGACATGCTCACCAACTGGTACGTCCGCCGCAGCCGCCAGCGCTTCTTCGACGAGAGCGTGGACGCCTTCGACGCGCTCTACACCGCGCTGGAAACCGTCACCCGCGTGGCCGCGTCCCTGCTGCCGCTGATCTCCGAGGAAATCTGGCGCGGCCTCACCGGCGGGCGCTCCGTGCACCTGGCCGACTGGCCGGATGCCGGACTGTTCCCGGCCAACCCGGGCCTGGTCGAGGCGATGGACCGCGTGCAGCAGATCTGCTCCACCGGCTCCTCGCTGCGCAAGGCCGCGAACCTGCGCGTGCGCCTGCCGCTGCAGGAACTCACGGTCGTGGCACCGGGCGCGGACGCGCTGGGCGGCTTCGCCGCCGTCGTCGCCGATGAACTGAACCTGCGCTCGGTCCGCCTGCTCGACGCCGAGAACGCCTCCCCGGAGGAGTTCGGCATCGAGCAGAAGCTCGTGGTCAACGCCCGGGCCGCCGGCCCGCGCCTGGGCAAGAACGTCCAGCAGGCCATCAAGGGCTCCAAGTCCGGCGACTGGTCCGTCAGCGACGCCGGGGTGGTCACCGCCGGCGGCCTTGAGCTCGAGCCGCAGGAATACACCCTGGAAACCGTCGTGGCCGAAGCCGCGGAGGGAGCAGGATCCCGCGCCGCGGCAGTCCTTCCCGGCGGCGGGTTCGTGGTCCTCAACACCGAGGTCACCCCGGAGCTGGAGGCTGAAGGTATGGCACGTGACATGGTCCGCGCCATCCAGCAGGCCCGCAAGGACGCCGGACTCAATGTCAGCGACCGGATCAGCACGTCCGTAACGGCGAAGCAGGACGTCGTCGAGGCCCTGCTGGCCAACGCGGAGCTGGTCAAGACCGAAACCCTGACCGTCGAGCTGGAAACCCTGGCGGCCGACGTCAAGGACCCGCAGGTCAGCGTCGCCAAGAAAGTTGGAGCCTAAGCCATGACCGACGAATTCTCCGTGGAAAGCGTCTACGCCGAGCTCCTGGGCCGGGCGCCGGAAAACAAAATGGAGCCGCGGCTCGCCCCGCTGCACCGGGCGATGGAAATTCTGGGGGAGCCGAACAAGGCGTTCCCGATCATCCACGTCACCGGCACCAACGGCAAGACCTCCACGGCCCGGATGATCGAGGCAGGGCTGCGCGCCCACGGCCTGAGCACCGGCCGCTACACGAGCCCGCACCTGTCCAAGGTCACCGAGCGGATCAGCATCGACGGCGCCCCGGTGCCGGATGAGACGTTCGTCCGGATCTGGGACGAGATCCGGCCCTACCTGCAGATCGTGGACGGCGAACTCGAGGCGGCGGGCCAGCCCCGGCTGACCTACTTCGAGTGCCTGACCATCCTGGGCTTCGCGGTCTTCGCGGACCAGCCGGTCAACGTCGCAGTCATGGAAGTGGGCCTGGGCGGCATCACCGACGCCACGAACGTCGGCGACGGCCAGGTGGCCGTGATCACCCCGATCTCCCTGGACCACACCGATTTGCTGGGCGACACCACCGGGGACATCGCCTATGAGAAAGCCGGCATCATCAAGCCCGGCGGCTTCCTCATCAGCGCGGCGCAGCCGGTCGACGCGGCCCAGGTCCTGCTGGAGAAGGCCAAGGAGGTCAACGTGCCGTTCCGCTTCGAGGGCGTGGAGTTCGGCGTTGAATCCCGCACCGTCGCGGTGGGCGGCCAGATGGTGACCATCCAGGGCATCGCGGGCCGCTACGAGGACCTGCTGGTACCGCTGCACGGCGCGCACCAGGCGGAGAACGCCGCCGTCGCCATTGCGGCGCTGGAGGCGTTCTTCGGCGGGGAAAAGGCGATCGACACCGAGATCCTGCAGGAGGCCTTCGCCTCCGTCACCTCCCCGGGCCGGCTCGAGGTGGTCCGCACCGCGCCGACCATCATCGTGGACGCCGCCCACAACCCGGAGGGCATCCGGGTCTCCGCCGAGGCCATCCACGAGGCCTTCAACTTCACCAAGCTGGTGGTGGTGGTGGGAGTCCTGCGGGAAAAGGACGCCGAGGAGATCCTGCGCCAGCTCAAGGAATCCCTGGGCGGGCTCGCCACCGAATACTGCTTCACCCAGTCCAACTCGCCCCGGGCCGTCCCGGCCGAGGACCTGGCCGAGATCGCGGTTGACCTGGGCTTCGGCGAGGAGAACATCCACGTCGCCGAGAAGCTCGACGACGCCCTTGAATGGGCCGTGGAACGTGCCGAAGCCGACGACGAGCTCGCCGGCGGGGTCCTCGTGACCGGCTCGATCACGCTCGTCGCGGACGCCCGGATCCTGCTCGGAAAGGCGGACGCGTAGGCGATGGCGAAACTCACCAAAGCCCAGCGCGAATGGCGCCCGGGTATGCCCAAGAAACGACGTTCAACGAAGGTCATGTTCGCCTCCACGGTCCTGTTGCTGGAAGCGTTCGTGGTGCTCTTCGGGACACTGGCCGTTTTTGGACTGCACCGGAACGAGTACCCTGCGGCCCTGGTCTTCTCGGTCGGGATCGGCCTGTGCCTGGTCTTCGTCTTCACCTGCGCGGTCCTCTCGAAGCCGTGGGGAGTGGCCCTGGGCTGGATCCTGCAGCTCGTGCTGATCCTGGGCGGCATCGTGGAACCGGCCATGTACCTCGTCGGCGCGCTCTTCGCCGTGGCGTGGTGGTACGGGATCCGCACCGGCATCCGGATTGACCGCGAAGCCGCCCAGCGGGAGCGCGAGCAGGCTGACTGGGATGCCGCCCACCCCCAGGGCCCCGCGCCCGGAAACAACGCCTGAACGTCCATCCCGGGCACCTGGCCCGAACCCCGTAGACTTGACCCGAATCCCACCCCAACACATTGGAGCAGCTGTGAGCATTGAGCGCACCCTCGTCCTGATCAAGCCCGACGGCGTCGCCCGCAACCTGTCCGGCGCCATCCTGAGCCGGATCGAAGCCAAGGGCTACACCCTGGCCGAGCTCAAGAAAGTCGATGCGAGCCGCGAACTGCTGGAGCAGCACTACGAGGAGCACGTCGGCAAGCCGTTCTACGAGCCGCTGGTTGAGTTCATGCTCAGCGGCCCCGTGGTCGCCGCGATCTTCGAGGGCCACCGCGTGATCGAGGGCTTCCGCACCCTCGCCGGCACCACGGACCCGACGACGGCGGCGCCCGGCACCATCCGCGGCGACTTCGGCCGCGACTGGGGCCTGAAGGTACAGCAGAACCTGGTCCACGGCTCGGATTCGGCGGAATCCGCCGAGCGCGAGATCAAGATCTGGTTCTAGCCAAGGTTTCGGGACACCCTCAGCACCGAGGGGACAGTTAAGGCCAATGAACGCACGCGTTCATTGGCCTTAACTGTCCCCTCGCGATCTGGCACCTCGCGGCGGAGGGGTTCGCTGCGTGCTCCGGGCCTTCCGGCCCCGGTGCCTTCTCAACGGCTGGCGAGGCGCACCAGATTCGAGAACTGACGGGTCTGCATGACCCAGTGCGCGGGCTCCAGCATGGCAATGCTCATGATGGGTTGCAGCCATTGTGGCCGTAGCGACCAGTACCCGCTGACTACCAGCCGGGTGCGCTCACCCGGGGCCTCCCGCAACTCGAATCCCCAGAGCGAGTCGGTGTAATAGCGGGGCCGGGTTCGTGCCGGGTCGAATGGACGCCCGCGGAGATCGACCGACATCCGCAGGCCCAGGAACCTCTCGGGTTCAAGCGCCGCGACCGCCCACCACTCGCTGCCGTCGGGCTTCGCCGCCAGACGGTCACCGATGGCGATGTCCTGCCACTCCGGATGGATGCTCTCTGCGCTGCGGCGCCCGAAATTATCGAGACGGTCCCAGCTGTACCAGCCGGCGCGATCCGTTCCCATCTGCACCAGCCAGGGCCACACGCGGGAAGGGGGCGCATCGACGGTCACCGCCATGGTCGCGCTTCGGGTGCTGCCCGGAATCAACCCGGCGCCAGGGTAAGGTCCCCGCGCTTCGTCAACGGTCGCACCCCAGCGAAGCAGGCGTGGCCGCACAACGGCCAGGTAGCCGGTGGTGAAAACGGCCACGGCACCGGCTGCCGGCAGGGACCCCCTCGGTGCAGGGTGCATCATCGCGCTTCCCCCTCAAGGGTCAGGTGTTCCCGGAAGAAGCCGAGGATGCGCACGCGCGCGTCCTCGGCGGAGGGCTCGTGATAACCGGCAGCGACCAGCTTCGCGAGCAACTTGTCCCCGAACGTGAGGTCCGACGGGCCATGTCTGTTGAGGAAGCCGTGACCGGCGTCGGGATAGACCTTGATGTCATGGTCTATTCCGGCCTCGGCGAGCAGCGGCTCCAGACGGTCCGGGACCTTGCGCACTCCGGGCCAGCGGTCCCTGCCGCCGTAGCTGCCAACGATGGGGCAGGCGCGGGGAATTGCGCGGGCGGTTTCGTCATCGAGTCCGCCGTAGTTGACGCTTGCCGCGGCGAAGTCATGGTCCGGGGCCAGCATGAGGGCGAACCCGCCGCCCATGCAGAAGCCGATCACGCCGATCCGGCCGGTGCAGCCGTCCTGTCCCGCCAGCCAGGCGCGGGTGACGTCCAGGTCGCCGAGGGGCCGCCAGCCGCGGATGAGGGACCACAGGCAAGTCGCCCTGCTGCCCCAGTAAAACAAGTCGGGCGCCACGGCGAGGAACCCCTCGCTGGCCAGCCAGTCGGCCTGGTCCCTGGTGTCACGGCTCAGCCCGAGTGCGTCATGGATGACGACGACCCCGGGCCACGGACCGGCACCGGCCGGCGTCGCCGCGTAGGCAGGCATGTCCCCTCGTTCGGTGCGAATGCTCACAACCGTCATGGGGCCTCCCGGGCACGCTCCACCCCGCCAGGCGGCAGGGCCGGACTGTGCAGTCTCGATGGCATTATCCTGTGATGCTGCCTGAAGATGTGGACGAAGCAGGTTTAGCGAGTTGGTCCGTAATCTGATCTGTCCAGTCATCGACAGCCGCCCAGTCCCGCAAATCCCCGAAACGGCCGCCGACTAGCCGGAACACCATCCGGAGCGGTGCCGGCATCTGGCCGGCCTGGTAGACGCCGGATAGGATTTTGTGGCCCCGCAGCGGAACTTCCTCGTTCAGGACTTCGGCCAGACGTTCCTGTTGCAGGGCCGCGCCCCGACGGCGAAACGGCTTGGGCAACGCATCCGCCATGCCTACGCTGAAGGCCCAGACGGGTCGATTGGCCAGCTCGCGGGCATGGTGTTCGAAGAACAGCAAAGCCGGGGGCAGCCAGGCCTGGTTGTGGATGGCGCTGCCGACGACGACAGCCTCATAGCGGGAGACAGCCTCGACTTCCTCCACGGACCGGCACTCTACCTCGCCCAGTGCACCCGCCATCCGGTATGCCATATGTTGGGCTATCTCCCGCGTGGACCCCAAAGCGCTTGCATAGGCAACAAGAACAGTCACGATGAAGCCTCCTGTCTTCCTTTCTCCAGCCTTGTCCAACCTGTGCGCGCGGGGTCGTGCCATAAGTCCCGACATGGGCCCGGACCATGTCACCGAGGTGACAGTTAAGGCCAATGCTCAGCGGGCAAAGTCAACTGGTCGGTGCAACGCGGGTGTTTAGGCTGCTGTTTGCAGCAGCTGGTTCAGCCGGTTGGCTGGGGTCTGCAGGTTGAGGGTGGGACGGGGCCGGCGGTTGAGTTTCGCTGCGACCTGGCGGAGGTCTTCGGGGGTGTGGACGGAGAGGTCCGAGCCTTTCTCGAACCAGAATCTCAGCAGCCGGTTGGTGTTCTCGTTGGTGCCGCGCTGCCAGGGCGAGTGCGGGTCGCAGAAGTAGAGCGTGGTGTCCAGGGCGGTCTGGATCCGGTCATACTCGGCGAGTTCGGTTCCGCGGTCCCAGGTGATCGAGCGTCGCAGGTGATCCGGGAGGTGGCCCATCTCCCGGATCATCGCGGCAGCGACGGTGTCGGCGGTGTGGTCCCCGGGGAGGTGGAGGAGGATCGTGAACCGGGTCGAGCGTTCCACGAGGGTGCCGATCGCGGTCCCGTTAGAGCCGATGATCAGGTCTCCCTCCCAATGCCCGGGCACGGCCCGGTCCTGGACTTCGGCCGGGCGTTCGCTGATCTTGAAGGCCTCCTTGTAGGGGCTGTTCTTGTGCCGGTCCGCGGCATGCGGGACGCGCTGCTTCCGTTTCAGGCTGAGCTTTTCCGCCAGGTCCGCCCGCAGACTTCCGCGGGTTTGGACGTACAGCGCCTGGTAGATCGTTTCGTGGCTCACCTGCATAGTCTGATCGTCGGCGAAGTAGAAGGCCAACATCTCCGAGATCAGTTTCGGGCTCCACCCGTCATCCATCCATACCCCGATCAGCCGGCACAACGCCTCGTCCTGGACCAGTTTCAGCGGTTTGGGCCGGCGCCTGGCCTGGTGGGCCCTCGTGTGGGCGACCGAGGCGTAATACACCCCGTCGTCGCCGGTGTTGCGGTTGACCTCACGCCAGACCACGGATCTGTCCCGGCCGATCAGCTCGGCGATCTTGGCGTAACTGAGCCCGCTGCGCTGGCCCATCTGGATCATCCCCCGCTCAGCCAGGTCCAGCGCCCGGCCCGGGCCCCCGGGCGAGGGCGCCGGATCCGCCAGGCCCCCGACTGGCCCCATGTCCATAGTCATCATCCGGCCAGACTGGGCCCACCAGTTCCTCCCGGTCCCATGCGTGGCCCCGACACACCGGGCGGCAGCAAGAATCGACCTCCCCGAGCACACCAGATCAAAGAACTCAGTGCGCGCTTCCAGGGAAAATACATTGACCATCAAACGCTCCATCAATGAGAGCGTTGCTACGACCATAAGAATTTGCCGCGCGAGCATTGGCCTTAACTGTCACCTCGGTGCGGTTGGGGGCGCTCAGTAGCCGGAGGTCCCGATGAAGACCTGGATGAAGGCGAAGAAGATCGTCGCGATGACGGCGACGTACAGCAGCGCCGTGATGATCCAGCCGGAGTCGCCGATCACCTTGGTGGGGCCGGCAGGCAGCGCAATCACGCCGTGGGAGACGTTCCGGACGCTCACCCAGACGAACAGCGGGATCATCACGGCCCAGACGATCATGCAGAACGGGCACAGGATGTGGATGGAATACAGGGCCTGGGACCAGAGCCAGACCACGAACGCGAAGCCCAGCGTCACGCCCGCCTGCAGCCCCAGCCAGTACCACCGGGCGAACCGGGCGCCGGCGAGGATACCCATGGCCGTGGTGATGATCACGGCGAAGGCGACGATCCCGATGAACATGTTGGGGAAGCCGAACACGGAACTCTGCGGTGTCTGCATGACCTGCCCGCAGGAGATCCATGGGTTCACGTCGCAGACCGTGACGTGGTTCGGGTCCTTCAGGACCTCCAGCTTCTCCAGCACCAGGGCCCCGGATGCGAGCCAGCCGATGACGCCGGTGATCAGCAGGAGCCAGGCGAACGGGCGGTCGCGGGTCATCGTGGGAAGGGACCGCTCCGCGGGGGCCGGGCCGGAACCCGGTTGGTGCACGGTCGCGTCGCCGGCAGTGCTGGAGATGCTGGGCATGGAAATTGAGTCCTTTTTAGTCGTTTTGACCGGGTGCTTCTTGCCCCGATTGTAACGCCGCAGGCTGAAGAGCGCCGGAGAATGGCCCCGTCCGCCGTGCCCGGCCGCACCTGATGCGCTTCCAGCCCCGCCTACGCCTGCTTTGACGGCTCCTGTGAGACAATGATCGTGGCTGGAACCCGATCCACATCCGGATTCCGGTCCGGCGATTTTGTTTCAAGACCGCCAATGATGAGCAGGGAGCTGCGGATCCTCTGATTCCAGCTGTCCCGCAATGCCATTGGACGGCACCTGGTTGTGGCGTGTAGGTCAACGGGTTCCAAAACAATCTCGCCGGCCCTCCAGGGCTGCCGCACCCCACTGCCGGTGCGAACCTGAGGGTATCCAATTGACTTCTGTCAATGCCTGCGGGTGTTGACGCATATTTGCCCCAAGGGGCGCCGAATGTGGCGGCGCATCAGGGGCAGGAGTGTCGCCACATATGGATAATGACCAGGTTGTAGCCGGAAACGAAGAAGTAGCAGTCGCCGGGGAAGCACAGGGAACTGCGGAAGCAGAGGCTCCGGCAGCCCCGAAGAGGGCCGTCCGGACCCGCCGGAAGGCGCCCGTCGCCAAGGTCAACGCCGAGGAGGCTGCGGAGGCCGTGGCCGAAGCCGCCGCTCTGGCCGACGCGGCCGGCTCAGATGAGCCCGTCCGGGGCCGCCGCAAGGCTGCCAGCGTCGAGGCAGCCGCACCCGAAGCTGCCGTATCTGAAACTGCCGCACCTGACACTGCGGCCAAGGCGCCCGCGCGGCGCACCCGGACCCGGAAAGCTGTGGCCGCCCCGGAACCGTTGCCTGCCTTCGCAGACGACGCCGCAGCCGGCGCACCTGCCGCGGCTGAGGCCCCCGCAGCAGCTGGCACTGACACAGCTGCCGCAGAAACGGTTGCAGAGAAGCCGGTCCGGCGCCGCGCCAGCCGTGCCAAGGCCGCCCCGAAGGCCGAAGAAGCACCCGCGGCAGTACTCCCGGCCGAAGAAGCCCCCGCTACGGAAGCACCCGCTGCGGAAGCCACCGCAGCCCAGCCCGCCGCAGCCCAGCCCGAAGAGCCGGAAGCCCGTCCCGAGGAGAGCCCGGCCGCGTCGCTGTTCATGGAACCGGGTGCCCTCACTTCCGTGATCTTCCAGGCCCCGGACCTGAGCACCGTGGTGCGTCAGGCCCCCGTTGCCGCGGCAGCAGCTGAGTCCGAGGACGAAGAAGGCGACGAGGACGAGGACGCCGGCAACCGCCGACGGCGCCGCAGCCGCGGCCGGCGCGGCCGCACCCGCACCTCTGCCGAGTCCGACACCGAGACCGAAGGCACCGAAGAAGAGGGCGATGAAGGCTCCGAGGTGATCCTCGAAGACGGTGTGACCTCCCGCCGCCGCCGCCGTCGCCGTCGCGGTGACCAGGACCTGGAGCTGACCGGCGGGGAAGGCGACGATCCGCCCAACACGGTGACCCGCGTCCGTGCGCCGCGGGCGATGGCCGAGGCGCCGGTCAACAACCGCGTCACGTCCGTCAAGGGCTCCACCCGCCTGGAAGCCAAGAAGCAGCGCCGCCGCGAATCCCGCGACACCGGCCGCCGCCGCACCGTCATCACCGAGGCCGAGTTCCTGGCCCGCCGCGAATCCGTGGACCGCCAGATGATCGTCCGCCAGCGCGACGACAGAATCCAGATCGGTGTCCTCGAAGACGGCGTCCTCGCCGAGCACTTCGTGTCCAAGACCCAGCAGGATTCCCTGATCGGCAACGTGTACCTGGGCAAGGTCCAGAACGTGCTGCCCTCCATGGAAGCCGCTTTCGTGGACATCGGCCGCGGCCGCAACGCCGTGCTCTACGCCGGTGAAGTGAACTGGGAGTCCGTCAACCTCGAGGGCAAGCAGCGCCGGATCGAGAACGCGCTGAAGTCCGGCGACTCCGTGCTCGTCCAGGTCACCAAGGACCCGGTCGGCCACAAGGGCGCCCGCCTCACGAGCCAGATTTCGCTGCCCGGCCGGTACCTCGTGTACGTGCCCGGCGGTTCCATGACCGGCATCTCCCGCAAGCTGCCCGACGTCGAACGCAACCGCCTCAAGCGGATCCTCAAGGACCGCCTGCCCGAGGACGCGGGCGTCATTGTCCGCACCGCGGCCGAGGGTGCGTCCGAGGAAGAGCTGACCCACGACATCAACCGCCTCCGCGCGCAGTGGGAAGGCATCGAGAGCCAGTCGACGTCCACCAAGATCCTCGCCCCCGAGCTGCTCTACGGCGAACCTGACCTGACCATCAAGGTGGTCCGGGACGTCTTCAACGAGGACTTCTCCAAGCTGATCGTCTCCGGCGAGGAAGCCTGGGACACCATCGAGGCCTACGTCACCTACGTCGCACCGGACCTCGTGGGCCGGCTCGAGAAGTGGACCAAGGACACGGACATCTTCGCGGCCTGGCGCATCGACGAGCAGATCCACAAGGCCCTGGACCGGAAGGTCTTCCTGCCCTCTGGCGGTTCGCTCGTGATCGACCGCACCGAAGCCATGACCGTGGTGGACGTCAACACCGGCAAGTTCACCGGCTCCGGCGGCAACCTCGAGGAAACCGTCACCAAAAACAACCTGGAAGCGGCCGAAGAAGTCGTCCGGCAGCTGCGCCTGCGCGATATCGGCGGCATCATCGTGATCGACTTCATCGACATGGTGCTCGAATCCAACCGCGACCTCGTGCTGCGCCGCATGGTGGAGTGCCTGGGCCGGGACCGGACCAAGCACCAGGTGGCCGAGGTGACCTCGCTGGGCCTCGTGCAGATGACCCGCAAGCGGATGGGCACCGGGCTGCTGGAAGTCTTCGGCGAGCAGTGCGAAACGTGTGCGGGCCGCGGCATCGTCACCCACGACGAGCCGGTGGAGCACCGCCGCGCCAACACGGTCGCCGCGGAGCACTATGTGCCGCGTACCGAGGCGCAGCCTGCTGCCCGCACGGAACGCAAGAGCCGTCGCCGCGGCAGGGGAGGCCAGGGCGCTGAGACCGCGCCGGCCGCACCCGCACCCGTCCACGCCGAGCCCACCGAGGCCGAACGCCACGCCAAGGCCGAAGCCACCCGTGCCGCGCTGGCCAACATCGCTGCCGCGGCGCACGCCGCGCACCTGCACGACGGGGAGGCAGCCGCAGCCAGCGACGCCGGGGCCCGCCAGGCCGCCGTCGACGCCGTCACACAGCTCGCAGCCGCCGACGAGGCAGCGGGGCGTCCCGCAACGGTTCTGACGTTTGGCGGCGAGCAGGTGGCCCTGCCCTTTGTCGAGCACGCCGAGGACGCGCCGTCACCTGCCCTGACCCTGGACCTGCTGACCGAGGCCTTCGCCAACCTGGGCGAGGCCGAGGCCGGCAAGCAGGACCAGGCCGCCGGCCAGGCAGCGGCTGTTGCCGCCCCGGAAGCCACGGCGCCCGAGGTGCCGTCGGCCGTCCGCGCTGCGGAGGCGCCGGCGTCACGCACAGCCGACACCACGCGCGGCCGCCGCGGGCGCCGCAACCGGAGTGCAAGCCGGGCCCAGGGTGCAGCCAACGAAACCTCCGTGGAACACCGCGAGGCAACCCGGCCGGCCGCGGTCGGATCGGTTCACGAGGCCAAGGCTCCCGCTGCGGCCAGGCCTGCGTCCGTCCCGGCCGGCAACGAGCCGATCATCCTCGGCGTCGGCGTGCCGGCGTCGGAGCTGTAGTCCTCCGCGACTGACCACATCCCCGACCGGTCACCCTTTCGACTGGTCGGGCTGCGGGTCCGGGTCCAAGCGGGCGTAACATACGTCCGCCCAGGCCCGGGCCCGCCCGTGCGTTAACGGGTCCGCCGGGTGGCAGCGGCTAGGCTGGAACACTGACACGGGGTGCCGGGCATCGGGCCGGCTGAGATCCAGACCCGTTGAACCTGTCCGGTTAGCACCGGCGAAGGGATGTCTGCCTTGTCCGCGAGATCGAATCCGTCCGAGTTCCTGCCCAGCGAGTTTCTGCCGGCCAATTTTCTGCACAGCGAGTCTCTGCCGGCGCCGCCGCGCATTCCCCGCGTGCTGGCCATCGCCGGCTCCGATCCCTCCGGCGGAGCCGGAATCCAGGCCGACCTGAAGAGCATCGCGGCGAACGGCGGCTACGGCATGGCCGCCATCACCGCCCTGACAGCGCAGAACACCCAGGGCGTGCGCGCCGTCCACGTCCCCCCGGCAGCGTTCCTCACGGCGCAGCTGGACGCCATCAGCGACGACATCGGCATCGACGCGGTCAAGATCGGCATGCTCGGTGACGCCGCCGTGATCGACGCCGTCCGCGGCTGGCTGGAAAAGGTGCGCCCCGCCGTCGTCGTCCTGGACCCGGTGATGGTCGCCACCAGCGGTGACCGGCTCCTGCAGGAATCGGCCGAGGCCGCCCTGCAGGCCCTCCTGCCGCTGGCGGACCTCATCACGCCCAACCTCGCCGAACTCGCCATCCTGCTCAAGGAACCCGTCGCGGCCGACTGGGCCGAGGCCCTGGCTCAGGGCAAGCGGCTGGCCGCCCTGACCGGCACCACCGTCCTGGTTAAGGGCGGACACCTCCAGGGAAGCGAGCCCGGAGACGCCGACGCCGCCGCAGGCAACGACGCCGCCGCCGGCTGCCCGGATGCGCTGGTCAACACCGGTGGCCTGCTCGGCCAGGAAACCGTGGTCGTACCGGGGGAGCGGATCGCCACACGCAACAGCCACGGCACCGGGTGCTCGCTGTCCTCGGCCATGGCCACCGTGCAGGCCCGGGTGGGGGACTGGGAAGCGGCGCTGCGGGAAGTCAAGCCGTGGCTGCTGGGCGCGCTCCGCGAAGCCTCGGTCCTGGACGTCGGCACCGGCAACGGGCCGGTCCACCACTTCCACCACCTGCAGCAACTCACCGACGGACAATGCCGCCCGGCCGGACACGGTCCGGCAGCGGGGGAGTTCGCCGCAGCCCTGCGCGCAGGAGCCACCGGCGATCTTGAAGCCATCTACGCCCTGGACTTCGTCCGCGGACTGGCCGACGGGTCCTTGCCCGAGCACGAGTTCGCGTACTACCTCGCCCAGGACGCCATCTACCTCAACGGCTACTCCCGGGTCCTGGCCCGGGCCGCCGCGATTGCCCCCACCGAGGCCGAGCAGCTGTTCTGGGCCCGCTCGGCGCAGACCTGCCTGGAAGTCGAATCCGAGCTGCACCGTTCCTGGCTCAGCACCCGCCCCACGGACTCCACCCTGGGCCCGGTCACGAAATCGTATGTGGACCACCTGCTGGCCGCCTCGGTCTCCGGCAGCTACGGGGTCCTGGTGGCGGCGGCACTGCCGTGCTTCTGGCTCTACGCCGAGGTCGGTTCCACGCTGCACCGGGAATTCCTGGCCGGCGGCGCCCCCGGGGAGCATCCCTACGCCGACTGGCTGAAGACCTACGCCGATGAGGACTTCGCCGCCGCGACCCGGCAGGCCATCGCGTACACGGACACGGCGGCCAGGCGGGCATCGGAGAGCGAACGGGAGGCCATGGCCCTGGCGTTCCGGCAGTCATCGCGCTACGAAGTGGACTTCTTCGACGCGCCGCGGCTGTACGCCTGACACGAGCTGGCCCGGACTACCGGTACGATGGTGGGGCACGGTTCCGGAAGTCGTTGCGGCAACACAGCTCAGGATGGTCAAGATCCCGGTCAAGAACGTTGGCAGGGTCTTGCATCAGGAGGTTGTGGCGCCTATCACGGACTACCCGCCGGAACCAGCCTCATTTGCGGCCGAAGGCAAAATTAGCGTATTCTAGATCTTCGGTGCTTACGCCAACACTTGGGTTATGACCCTGAGAACAGTCCGCTTGGAATTCCAAATGGATTTGTTCCGGGGATAGCTCATGGGTTCCCCCGGGGAATCCACCGGCGTTGAGGCACAGCGTGAGCCGGTCCAAACAATTTGGCCCCTGGTTCCGCACGCAAATCTAGTAATAAACGTCGAGAGAAGTGAGTTCCCCAGTGGTGTACGCGATTGTCCGCGCAGGCGGCCGCCAAGAGAAGGTTTCCGTTGGAGACTTCGTTACCCTGAACCGCGTCCCCGGTGGAGCCGGCAGCACCTTTGAGTTGCCCGCACTGCTCCTGGTGGACGGTGACAAAGTCACGTCTGCTGCTGCGGACCTGGCCAAGGTAACGGTTACGGCTGAGATCCTCGAAGACCTCCGTGGTCCGAAGATCGTCATCCAGAAGTTCAAGAACAAGACCGGTTACAAGAAGCGTCAGGGCCACCGTCAGGAACTGACCAAGGTCAAGATCACCGGTATCAAGTAACTCTTCGTTACTGTTCAGGTTCCAGCAGATTCCCCAGAATTTTTGAAGGCAGGCATTTCAAATGGCACATAAAAAAGGCGCGAGTTCCACTCGCAACGGTCGTGACTCCAACGCCCAGTACCTCGGCGTCAAGCGCTTCGGTGGCCAGGTAGTTTCCGCAGGCGAGATCATCGTCCGCCAGCGCGGCACCCACTTCCACCCGGGCGCCGGCGTAGGCCGCGGCGGGGACGACACCCTGTTCGCCCTGACCCCCGGTGCTGTCGAGTTCGGCACCCGCCGTGGTCGCCGCGTTGTGAACATCGTGGCTGCTGCAGCTGCAGAGTAACCATAAGTTCTAAATCGGTGGGGCGGGCCATTAGGTCCGCTCCACCGGTGTTTTAACCGCATTACAATCATCTTGGGCCTCTTTGGGGGTCCGGGGAACAGCACTGAGGAGATCCACGTGGCGAGCTTTGTAGACCGGGTAGTACTGCACGTATCCGGCGGTACCGGCGGCCACGGCTGTGTCTCCGTCCACCGCGAGAAGTTCAAGCCCCTCGGCGGTCCCGACGGCGGCAACGGCGGCAACGGCGGCGACGTCATCCTGCGCGTGGACCCCCAGACCACCACCTTGCTCGACTACCACCACGCGCCCCACCGGCACGCCACCAACGGCGGCCCCGGCATGGGCGACTGGCGCGGCGGCAAGAACGGCGAAACCCTGATCCTTCCGGTCCCGGTGGGCACCGTGGTGAAGTCCAAGTCCGGCGAAGTCATCGCCGACCTCGTGGCCGAAGGCGACGAATACATCGCCGCCGCCGGCGGCATTGGCGGCCTCGGCAACGCCTCATTGTCCTCCCAGAAGCGCCGCGCGCCCGGCTTCGCGCTGCTCGGTATCGAAGGCGAATCCAGCGACGTTGTCCTGGAACTGAAGTCCATCGCCGACATCGCCCTTGTCGGCTTCCCCTCCGCTGGCAAGTCCAGCCTGATCGCCGCCATGTCCGCCGCCCGGCCCAAGATCGCGGACTATCCCTTCACCACCCTCATCCCCAACTTGGGCGTCGTCCAGGCCGGCGAGGTCCGCTTCACCATTGCCGACGTCCCCGGCCTGATCGAGGGCGCCAGCGAGGGCAAGGGCCTCGGCCACCACTTCCTGCGCCACGTCGAGCGGTGCGCCGCCCTGGTGCATGTGCTGGACTGCGGCACGCTCGAATCGGACCGCGATCCGCTCTCCGACCTCGCCATCATCGAGGCCGAGCTGGAGAAATACGCCGTGGACATGAGCTACAGCGGGTCCGACGGCGAAGTCGTTCCACTGAACCACCGCCCCCGCCTCGTGGCCCTGAACAAGGTCGACCTGCCGGACGGCAAGGACATGGCCGAGTTCGTCCGCCCTGAGCTCGAATCCCGGGGCTACAAGGTCTTCGAAATCTCGGCGACGAGCCACGAAGGCCTCCGCCAGCTCGGCTTCGCCATGGCCGAAATCGTCAAGGCCGCCCGCGACGCCGTCGCCGCGACCCCGCCGAAGGTGCACGCCCCGGTGCTGCGCCCCCGCGCCGTCAACGAGACCGGCTTCACGATCCGCCGCGAAGAAAAGAACCTCGAGCCGCTCTTCCGCGTCCTGGGCGACAAGCCCGTGCGCTGGGTCAAGCAGACCGACTTCACCAACGAGGAAGCGATCGGCTACCTCGCCGACCGCCTGGCCAAGCTCGGCGTTGAAAATGAACTGTTCAAGCAGGGCGCCAAACCGGGCGACATGGTGGTCATCGGCGAGGACGACGGCGTCGTCTTCGACTGGGAACCGACCATGATGGCCGGTGCCGAGCTGCTCGCCTCGCCGCGCGGCACCGACGTGCGCTTCGCCGACATCGGCGACCGCCCGACGCGTGGCCAGAAGCGCGACGAACAGCAGGAACGCCGCGACGCCAAGGCCGCCGCCCGCGCCGAACTCGAAGCCGAACGCAAGGCCGGCATCTGGACCGAATCCGTCAGCGGCCGCCGCGCGCGGCAGCCGCTCAAGGAGAGTGGACTGGGCGAAGCCGATGACGAGTAAGACCGTCGTCGAGCACCGGTCCCAGCCGCTCAAGGCCCAGACCATCGACGCCCCGGACCGCACTGTGCTGTCCGGAGCGCGCCGGATTGTCGTCAAGGTCGGCTCGTCCTCGCTGACCTCCATCAAGGGCGGGATCTCCGAAGAGGCCCTGACCGGGCTCGCCGACGCCCTGGCGCACAAGCGCAACGCGGGCGCGGAGATCATCCTCGTGTCCTCCGGCGCGATCGCCGCCGGCCTCGCCCCGCTCGGCCTCGAGAAGCGCCCCCGCGACCTCGCCACCCAGCAGGCCGCGGCCAGCGTAGGCCAGGGCCTGCTCATGGCCCGCTACACCCACGCCTTTGGCGCGCACGGGGTCACCGTCAGCCAGGTGCTGCTGACCGCGGACGACTTCATGCGCCGCAGCCAGCACACCAACGCGTTCCGCGCGCTGGACCGGCTGCTGAACCTCGGCGTTGTCCCGGTGGTCAACGAAAACGACACCGTAGCCACCCACGAGATCCGCTTTGGCGACAACGACCGCCTGGCGGCGCTGGTGGCACACCTGGTCCGCGCCGACGCGCTCGTGCTGCTCTCCGACGTCGACTCCCTGTACGACGGCCCGCCGTCGCACGGCGCCAAGCGGATTCCGCACGTCTCCGGCCCCCACGACCTCGAGGGCGTCTCGATCGGCAGCACCGGCAAGGCCGGCGTGGGCACGGGCGGCATGGTCACCAAGGTCGAAGCCGCGAGCATCGCCGCGGGGTCGGGCATCCACGCCCTCGTAACATCCACGGCCAATGCGGGCGCCGCGCTGGCCGGCGAGGACGTGGGCACGTGGTTCTCCGTCAACGGCGCGCGCAAGCCGATCCGGCTCCTGTGGCTGGCCCACCTGGCATCCGTGCGCGGCACCCTGGTGCTCGACGACGGCGCGGTCAAGGCCGTCCGCGACCGCCGCACCTCGCTCCTGCCGGCCGGAATCGCAGCGGTCAAGGGCGACTTCGAGGCCGGTGACGCCGTGGAGATGGTGTCAGTGGACAACATTGTGATTGCCCGCGGGCTGGTCAACTATTCGGCCGCCGAGCTGCCCCAAATGCTGGGCCGGTCCACCCATGAGCTCGGCAAGGCACTGGGCCGCGGATATGACCGCGAAGTTGTTCATGTTGACGACCTGGTGCTGGTCTAGGTTCCCCCGACGCCTAAACTGGAAGCATGACTGAGGCCCTGACTTCCGCTGCCGTGACTGATGTGCCTGCCGGCACCGTTCCCGCCGGTAACGCCGCGCCCGCCCAAGGGTTCGCCGCGGCCCCGGATCCGGCACCCGCCCCTGGCACAGCAACAGGGACCGAAGCGGCCGTCCACGCGATCGCCGACCGCTCGCGCAACGCTGCCCGCAAGATGGCGCACGCCAACCGGGCCTGGAAGGACCGGGGCCTGCGCGCCGTCGGCAAGGCGCTTGTGGAACACAAGCACCAGATCCTGGCCGCCAACGCCAAGGACGTCGCGGCCGGCCGGGCCTCCGGCACCAGCGCCGCCCTGCTGGACCGCCTGACGCTGACCGACTCACGCATCACGGCCCTCGCCGCCGCACTCGAAAACCTCGCCACCCTGCCCGATCCCGTAGGAAACGTCGTGCGGGGCCAAACCCTCCCCAACGGGCTGCGCCTGCGCCAGATCAACGTACCCATGGGCGTGGTGGCCGCGATCTATGAGGCCCGCCCGAACGTCACGGTCGACATCGCCGGGCTGGCTCTCAAGAGCGGCAACGCCGTCATCCTGCGCGGCGGATCCGCCGCCGCTGCCACCAACGCCGCCCTGATCACCATCCTCCGGGATGCGCTGGAATCGGTGGGCCTGCCCGCCGATGCCGTCCAGACCGTGGACCAGTACGGCCGCGACGGCGCCACCGCGCTCATGCGGGCGCGCGGCCGGGTGGACGTGCTCATTCCCCGCGGCGGCCGCGAGCTCATTCAGTCCGTTGTGACGAACTCCTCTGTGCCGGTCATCGAGACCGGTGAAGGCAACGTCCATATCTTCCTGGACGCTTCCGCCAGCGAGGAAATGGCCGTGGACATCCTCCTCAACGCCAAGACCCAGCGGCCCAGCGTCTGCAACACCGTCGAAACGCTCCTGGTGCACTCCAAGTCCACCGTTCTTCCCGCGGTCGCCGCCGCGTTGCGGGCTGCCGGGGTCACCCTGCACGTGGACCAGCGCATCCGCGCCGCCCTGCCGGCCTCGGTCCAGACCGTGCCGGCCACGGAGGATGACTGGGCCACCGAATACATGAACCTGGACCTGGCGGTGGCCATGGTGGACAGCCTGGACGAGGCCGTCAGGCACATCCGCAAGTGGTCTACCGGCCACACGGAAGCGATCCTGACCAACGACCTCGCCAACGCCGAGCGCTTCATCGCCGATGTCGATTCGGCCGCCGTGATCGTGAACGCCTCCACCCGCTTCACCGACGGCGGCGAGCTCGGCCTCGGCGCCGAAGTGGGGATTTCCACCCAAAAACTCCATGCCCGCGGCCCCATGGGACTGACCGAGCTGACCACGACCAAGTGGATCGTGCAGGGCGAGGGCCAGATCCGGGGCTAGCAACGCTGTAACATGGAACGGAAGACCGGAACGGCGGACACCTCCGCCGTCGTCAAATTTTGAACTCACTAGGGGAGAACATGCTGTCGCAGCAGATCGCCACTTTCGTCGCCGCCGCCGGCGAATCGGGCCACGAGGAACTCGCACCGCTCATTGCACCGCCGTTTGTCATTGGCGGCACCATGTTCGCGATCCTGGTGGTCCTGTTGCTGATCACGCTGTCCTACTCCAACCTGGGCCGGCGCCACGTGGCCGTCGAGGAGCATGCGGACCCGCACCGCCAGCACCCGAACAAGCACGATCACGGCCAAGGTCACTAATATTTCCGCCCCCACGAAGCAGCGCGGCGCCCAGCGCCGCCTGCGTCTGGGTGTGATGGGCGGCACGTTCGACCCCATCCACCACGGACACCTTGTCGCGGCCAGTGAGGTCGCGGCCAAGTTCGACCTCGACGAAGTCGTGTTCGTGCCCACCGGCCAGCCCTGGCAGAAGATGGCCAAGAAGGTCAGCGAAGCCGAGCACCGGTATCTCATGACAGTCATCGCCACGGCCTCGAACCCCCGCTTCACCGTGAGCCGGGTGGACGTGGACCGTCCGGGACCGACCTACACGATCGACACCCTGCGTGACCTGCGGACCCTGCGTCCGGACGCCGATCTGTTCTTCATCACCGGCGCGGACGCCCTGGCCCAGATTTTGTCCTGGAAAGACATCGATGAACTCTGGTCCCTCGCGCACTTCGTGGGCGTCACCCGGCCAGGCCACGTCCTGGACGGCATGGGCCGCAAGGACGTCAGCCTCCTGGAGGTCCCGGCCATGGCCATTTCCTCCACGGATTGCCGCACGAGGGTGGCCGAAGGCAACCCGGTCTGGTACCTCGTGCCGGACGGGGTGGTCCAGTACATCGCCAAGTACGGCCTGTACCACGCCAGCCCCGACGCCGACCGCCTCGAAGCCGGACACGCCGGGACCGCCAACGCCGGAAACGGCGCGGCGGAAACTGACCCCGCACAGCATGATCCAGCCTTTGAGATAACCCAACCAGCCAGCACTGAATGAGTTTGCCATGAGCCAGGAACAGCCTCCCATCCGCAGCCGCCGCGAATTGCGGCAGGCCAGAGATGAACGCCTGGACACTCCGGGCCCGGGCGAGCCGACGGAGGCCGAAATCACTGGCCGGAGCCGTCGCGTTGCCGACGCCCCGGTGGACTCTGTGCGCGCTGACTCTGTGCCTGCCGGCACGGAGCGGTCCTCACAGGTCCGGGCACGGGACCGCGCCGCACTGCGCACCATCAAGGAACTCGCAGAGAAGGAAGGCCAGCTGGCCGGCGGCGGGCCGCCCACGCGACGCCAGCTGAGGCTTTTGGAGCTGGCGACCGAAACCGCCCCGGCCACCCAGGCCAACACCATTGTTCCGGTGTCGCCGCGGACCCGGGCCAACCCGGTGGTCTCCCCAGCAGGGAAGGACGCAGCCGGGAAGGACGCCGCACCCGCTGACGCCGCTTCCAAGGGCGCTGCTCCGAAGGATGCTGCCCCGAGCGGCGCTGCTCCGAAGGATGCTGCCCCGAAGGGCACGTCCCCGGCTGTGTCAGCCGCCCCGGCGCCCAAAGCCCCCGCTGCGCCCAAGGCCCCCGCGGCCGACGGCGCCGGACCGGGCGGCACGACGCCCGACGGCATGACTGTGGAGCAGGCGCTGGCCGCCCGCGAGCTCCTCGCGGAGCAGGCCAAGAACCAAGTGGCCAAGATGGAACACATTGCGGCCACGGATCCGGATGCCGTTGATCCGGCCGTCCTGGCCGAGCAGATCGCCCTCGCCGAGCGCGCCGCTATCCTGAACCGCCGCGCCGCCGCCAAGCAGAAGCTTGCCGAACAAAACAGCCAGCCGGCGGCGGCGCCTCGCAACGATCCGACCACGGCCAACAACCTGGCCATGGTCACACCCCTGGAATTTGAGAAGATCCCCGGCGTGGAGCGGCCCGTCATGAAGCGCCCTGCCACGTCGTATGTCCCGGTTGTCACCAACCCGGGTCCGCGCGTGGACTCGCCACGGAAGCCCGGCCTGCGGCGGCCGGGCAGTTCCCGCCAGAAGGCCGCAGGTCCTGCTACGGGTTCTGCCGCTGGCAGAGCCGGCGTCCTGGCCCGGGCGGAAGCAGCCGCCAAAGCCGGAACAGCCCGGCCGGCAAGCGCGGCAAATTCCGCGGGGGAGTCCGACGAACGATTCGTGGGCGGGGAACCCGTGGCCGCGAATGCCGCCTACGGGCTGGAACCCCTGGATGCCGCCACCGCCGGGCTCGGCCGGGCGCGCCGCCTGCGCATGCTCCAGCTCGGCGTCCTGGCGGTGGGGATTGTTGCCCTCATCGCCGGCATCACGCTGATCGTCACCGGGCTGGCCCACTAGGTCTCAGGCCGCCACCGGCGTCCACATTTTCATCACCATAGTTTTCATCACTACAAGGAGTCCCGTGACTGCAACCGATTCATCCATCACTACCGCCCGCCACGCAGCCCGCGCTGCCTCGGAGAAGCTTGCCGAGGACATCGTGGCCCTGGACGTCAGCGAACGGCTGGCCCTGGCCGACGTCTTCCTGATTGCCTCGGCCCCGAGTGAACGCCAGGTCAACGCAATCGTGGACGGCATCGAGGACGAACTCTCCAAGTTCGACCAGAAGCCCGTCCGCCGCGAGGGCCGCTCCGGCGGTCGCTGGGTGCTGCTGGACTACTCCAACGTCGTTATCCACGTCCAGCACGAGGAAGACCGCGTTTTCTACGCCCTCGAGCGCCTGTGGAAGGACTGCCCCGTCGTCGATCTGCAGCTCGGCGACGACGCCTCCGCCAAGGCCACCGCCGGCACCGACACGGAGTAGCCACCCGCGCCCAGGCCAGGTCCGGACGCTAAAAAGAGCCGAATATGCCCGATTTGGAATTTTCCGAAGGGCTGGTCTAAGATATTTGAGTTGCTTCGGAGAGATCCGGACAAAAAACCGGAGCTTTGCACGTCAGCAGACATGCTCGGAGCAGCGAAAATTCGGGGCTGTGGCGCAGCTGGTAGCGCACCTGCATGGCATGCAGGGGGTCAGGGGTTCGAGTCCCCTCAGCTCCACCGGATAATCCGCCGGAATCGAAAGATTCCGGCGGATTTTTTTGTGCAAGGATCCGGGCCAGGACCTGGAAGTGACGAACCTTTCCCATGAGTCAACGAGCCGATTAGCGCGAACGCGATTTGTGGTTTAGGCTATTCAGGTTGCTTCAGGGAGGACGAAAACTTCCGGGCAAATGAGGGGCTGTGGCGCAGCTGGTAGCGCACCTGCATGGCATGCAGGGGGTCAGGGGTTCGAGTCCCCTCAGCTCCACCATAGTGGCCTTATTCGAACCATCGACATAGTTGATGCCATCGAATAAGTCTTCTACGGTCACCAAAAGGGAACCACCAGATCTGGTGGTTCCCTTTTTTGTGTCGCTGTGGGCCACGTGGTGCGCCTGTGCGCGCTCTAGAGCCTCCGTGCGGCTCGCTCCCGCTTGAAGGGCCTGGTGGCCCGTCTGGGCGGCAACCAGCGCTGCAATCGGTTCGGCCAATAGCGTCCCTGCTATTTCTTGGTCTTCTACTAAAACTTTGATGAAGACTGCTTGGTTGAGCTGGCGGCGCTCCTGATCACTGGCTCCCCGGTACAGCGCCTCCGGGTCAGCCAGCAGATCGAGGTAGCTTTCAAGGTGCCGGGCTCCCGCTTCCAAATTTGAATCGACGCTGTCGAGCTGCTGGCGCACTCTGGTTCGTTGGCGCTCGATTTCGGTCAGGCGCGTACGGATCCTGTCCTTGGCTATGGTGCCGTCGGCGGCGAGATCGAGCAGGTTCTCTTCCTTGGAGTCGCATTCCTTGAGCGTGGCCGCCAGCTGCTGTTGAAGGAGCAGATTGGCGGCCTCCTTTTCGCGGAGGGCTTCGCGGATTCGGGCTCGGGCGAGGTCGATGAAGTCTGGCGTGAATCGGAGCTAGCCGTATTCACGGATCATGGCGTCTTCGAGCCTGGCTGTACTGATGTGGCTCGTTGAGCAGTCTTTGACCGTTCGTCCGGCGCAGAAGAAGTAGAAGTATTCGTTGCCGCTTCTTCCGATGGAGCGCTGGATGACCACGCGGTGGACGATGCCTCGTTTGTGGCAGTTGTCGCAGTAGAGCGTGCCTTTGAGGTAATGGTCGTAGAGGCGGCGGCGCTCCCCTGAGACGCCGCGGCTATCAAGGAGCTGCTGGACCTTGTGGAACAGGTCGTCGGAGACGAGGGCTTCGTGGCGTCCGGGATGTTCGGCGCCGTCCAAGGTGATGATTCCGCAGTAGTAGCGGTCGCGCAGCAGCCTCGAGATTAAAGCATCTCGCCCGCTTCGTGTGGTGGGTTGCTTTCGCCATGGTCGAGATGTCGCGGAAGTAGACGGCAAAGGACCCTGGTAGCCCTCGGCACGACTTCTGACGGTCAATAGGTCGATGGCTGCAAAATACACGCCGCTGAAGCCTGCTCAAGTTGGCGTCCTTCGTTGGATCGCCGCCGGCTGTCCGGATGGCGTGATGGAAGACGTCACATACAAGACAACCGCAGCGGCCCTGCAGAATCGGAACTTGGTCAGGATTTCGAAGCCGCACGGCCGTTGGCAAGCCACGGTGCTACCTGGCGGCCAGTACTACCTGGAGCACGGAGACTACGACCCCATAGTTGTTGCGAGCTACGACGAGCTGATGAGCGTTGGCCAGCCGGGTACCCAACAGCCTCGAACAACGCAGTCAGCGAAGTCTCGCCCACTTCCCGAAGCCGTCGCCGGAGTCGAAGGCAAGCAAGTCAAGGCTGTCCGGCGGGCGGAGCCTACGGCTAACGGCGGCACAAAACCACCGGCTTCGGATTCGAGTGCCGAGAAATCGGAGCCTCTGCGACTCCACCCGGCCGTTCGTCTGCTGCGGGGCAACTCGGCCATATCCCATGTTTCCAAGGATCAGCAAGGGCGGGCATTGAGACTGCTGCAAGGGCTAGCCACGGGGCTGTCCGCCGTGGTTTCACCGTCGAAGCACGAAAACCCGAGCCCGCCAGATACCTTCCCCCCCTCTGACCGAGAGAGGGGCCTCATCTTCTTCGACGCCGGAGCGAGACGCGTCGGCGTGGACGTAAGGCAGCACCAGACTCGAAGTCTTCACCAGCCCACAAAGAAGGAACTCGATGACAGCGCACGTTTCCATTACACGGCGTACCCGAAATATGACTTCACCCCGAACGAGCGGTTGCATATCGTGCTTCACGGCGCATCTCCAGACAATTGGGAGGCGCTACAACGGGTGGCACTTGAGGACCGTCTTGAAGACATTCTCGAGGCCATAGAGCGGGCTTCTGTCACGGCAAGGGAGGCAGCCGAGCGCCGGCGTCATCAGGACGACGAACGACGACTCCAGTGGGAGAACGCCCGCAATGCCGCGGTGCTCAAGTTGATCGAATCTCACCGTGCGGAAGTGCTCTTATCGCAGCTAGCCGCCTGGAAGCAGTCCGAGGACTTGGGCAAGTACTTGGCTTCAATGGAGCGCCGCGTCAGTGATATGCCATCGGAGGCGGAGCGACTGGACGCCAATGACTGGCTGGACTGGGCGAGGTCCTACCGGTTAAGCCTCGACCCTCTTGCCGGTCCCTTACATATGCCGACGCCGCCTGAGCCAAAGCCTGATGCGCTCAAACCGCTCATGAAGGGCTGGAACCCCTATGGTCCGGAACGTGGCTATTCCTAGCAGTGCTTGATCCGCAGGTGCTGCCGACGGATCTAGGGGAGGAGCGACATGACAACCCATGGGGCGCCGACATTACCCATTAAGAGATTCCGCTTCCGCAATCCACATATCCAGGATGTTAGTTCGGAGCCGGTTCGCGCCGGTCACAATCCGCCGTCCCTGACGGATGCGCTGCACATAATCTCGAATCTGCCGGACGTCGCGCTGCCGATAACCGAGGCGGTAGGCATACAGCTCCAAGTCTTGCGGCTCGTATCGGTAACCGTTGTCGTGCAAAAGCTGTAGCGTCTGCACGATTTGGTCTTTGCCTCGCCCGTGCTTGAGCCCGCTGGCCTGATCCATAACTTCCCCTGCATGGGGCAATGCGACGCGCACGACCGCGGGCACTCGCTCGACATAACTCTGATCGGCGGGCATTCCAGATGGGAGTTGCACTGCGCCGTGCGCCTGGAGCCACATCTCGAGATCGTCGAAGCCGGGCCAGAGTGTGATGCAAAGGTCCGCGGAGGTCGGGTCGACCGCATCAACCATGGCCTCGGCCACCTTCTCCTCCGGGAAAAGAGCCAGTACAGAGGCGCCGGACGTGACGGTCAGGACGCCATTCGCCAGAGCGCCGACCGATACGTCCGGACAGCAAGCCAGGATGCCAGGCACGACTTCCTGCTCAATATCTGTGCCCTGTGAACTCACCAAGACGGACTGGACGGGACGAGGGCTGGTCTCCAGCCATTCGGCGAGGCACCCAACCGCGGACCTCTGTTGCCCCATGGCAACCCAGTCGTTCCAGGAGACGTAGGAGAGGCCAGGGGTTCGGGTGAGATCTGTCATACCGAGTAGCCTGTCACACAGGTCCGACGGCCTGAGGTGAATCGACGCATCTCCGTGGAAACTCCAACTTGCGGCAATCTCGCAGGGCTCGCAAGCAGGCGAGATTTCGCGTCTGTCTTGGTCTCTGACTGCCCTGCTTCCCAGACGGCGTCTATGCGATGCACGCTTCATGGCCGTGACCTGGTAACCTGGTCAGACTATGAGTGATGAAATTCCGGCAGTTCCGCGCACGCCCATTCCAGTGATTGACCTGTTTGCTGGCCCGGGCGGTCTCAACGAAGGATTCTCCAGCATAGGTGAGGAAGACGGCGGCCCAATCTTTCAAACCGTTGGGTCGTTCGAGATGGAACGAAACGCCGTTTCGACTCTGAAACTCCGCTCGGTCTTCAGGCACCTCAAGCGAAACGGTGGGGTGCCGGAATCGTACTATGAGTACATTTCGGGCTCGAAGACTTGGGAAGAGTTCACGGAAGAACCTAGAGTCGCCGCGGCACTTGAGCTTGCGACGGCTCATGTCCACGAGATTGAACTTGGCGACGCTACTCGCGAGGACGTCACTCAAAAGATCAAGGACGCGCTGGCTGCGGCGCCCAAGAACCCCAACGGAGACTGGGTCCTCATCGGAGGCCCTCCATGCCAGGCCTACTCACTGGCTGGACGGTCGCGTCGGACGAACGACGAGAAATTTGCATTCGATAAGAAGCACTTCCTCTATCAAGAGTATCTAGACATCATCAAACAATTCGCACCAGCCGTATTTGTGATGGAGAACGTAAAGGGTTTGCTCTCGTCGACCAATCACGGCATCGGAATGTTTGGCCAGATACTGCACGATCTGCAGCATCCGAGTCCTTCCTTGTCATACGAAGTCAGGTCTCTGGTGATCGATAAGAAGGATAAGAAGCTCTCCCCGAAGGACTTTGTTATCCCCGCGGAAGATTATGGCATTCCACAGAAGCGTCACCGCGTCATTTTGCTTGGTGTCAGATCCGACGTTGTCGAGAGAACCAATCGCGCCGTGCTTGAGCCGAGTTCTAGGGTTACGGTCAGAGATGCCATTGCGGATCTGCCGTTCCTGCGTTCAAAGATCTCACCGAAGCGCCATGACAGCCAAGAGAACTGGGACATGCTGCGGAAACGCGCCATCGGCCGTCGTGAGGCCCAGGGTGTTGACGATTCGGAGGTATCGGTCGATTCGGGCGCGGCCGAATCGGGACAACAGGTGGATACAGAGACGCGCAACGCCGCTGTCATTAGATATCGAAAGTGGGTTGAAGACGATGCTTTGCCTGAGCCACTCCAGCATCAGTCGCGGAGCCACATGGAAACGGATATTGAGCGGTACGCGCACCTATCCTGGAAGGCTGAAGAGCTGGGCAAGAGCCCCAAGTTCGCGGATCTGCCTGAAGATCTTGAGCCCAACCACAAGAACATTGGTGAAGACAACACACCATTCCTTGATCGATTCCGGGTGCAGGTATGGAATGAACCGTCGACGACGATCGTCTCGCACATCTCCAAGGACGGGCACTATTACATTCATCCGGATGAGTCCCAGATGCGAAGCTTGACGGTGCGCGAAGCTGCGAGGCTGCAGACGTTTCCCGATAACTACTTCTTCGAAGGCTCTCGAACAATGCAGTACCACCAAGTCGGAAACGCTGTCCCGCCGCTGTTGGCAAGGCTCATTGCAGAAAAGGTAGTCGAGACCCTGCGGCTCGATGTAACCAAGGATGCAAACGAAGGCTAAAAGTCGGAGAAGCCCTTCTCCCGTGCCTTGCTTAGAGTCGCCATGAGCCGGGCGCTTTGACGCTCGGAAGGGAATCCGTTCTTGCGTCCGGTGACCACATCGAGGATGCCGATATCGGTGGGGCCCGCTACGCGGTTTGCGAGAGCAAACGTGCGCAGACTCTCCCATTCCTCCTTGGATGTCGACAAGACTTGCGTCTGGATATCGATGCCGTTGTCGATCCTCTGAGCGGCCTTGGATGCGCTCTTGGCCTCGGTCCGGACCGACGAATCGATGAGCTCCCTCTTGAAACCTTCTGGCAATTCGAAGGCCGCAGTTCTCACCGTCTCCCAGCATGCAGCCGACTTGGCCCATTCGGTTACGTTCGCGACGCGGCGTGTCGGTGACGTAAGGGAGTCGGACACGAGTTTTGCGGCTGAGAGCGCGGTCGTCATCATGGCCTCGGTTAACGTTTGTTGTTGCCAAATAGCCGCGAAGTTGAGGTGGCGTCCCGGGACTTGCCTAGCAATTTCGAAGGCTAACTTAGCCATGGTATAGGTGACGATGTTGGCGAGATAGCCCTTGTCATACCAGTCTGCCTTTGCAACGGAGCGTCGAATTTCCTCGTACATGATCGCTTTGGCGACCAGGTCCCGGAAATACTGTTCGTTGATCTCTTCGTTGGATGTCTCCCAGATCTTTGCGACACCTTCGGCGAAGGCGACAAAGTTCTTTTGAGCGCCAGCACTCACGACATGCGGTTTTTGATCCCACGACACCGCATATTTCGCCGCGTCCGTTTTGGTGAAGACTTGGCCTCGCGGACACGTAACTACGAACTTGTTGGCATCGGTGGTGGAGAGCTTGTTTTTTTCGTTGAGGTACTGGCCACGGGTCCGCTCGTAGTACCACTTAGTGTGGTAGTTGACGCCAGGGCGAGCAGGGACGAGCAACCTTCGCGAGAGCTCTTCCAACCGAATATGGAACGGGCTATTTGAGAAGAAGTCTGCCTCGCTGACGCGGTTCTGGCTGTTGGCAAAGCGCGAGATCTTTGGAACGAGGTCAACGGCCTTCTCTGGGTCTACGACCACGAGTTTCATCGGCACGAACACGTCACTGAGTACCGAGTCTTTGGCGTTTTCCCTTGCCACGTAGAACAGCGAAGCAGTGGTCTGTCCACCGTTCACAATCTGGAGGTCAACGAGGGACGTTGCTCTGAGCCCATCCGAAGTCCGCGTAAGGCCCGTGGCGGTGGCGGTGATGCCGTTGTTGTACGCCATGAACATCTCAGGTTCGGACAGAATGGTCGTCTTGATACCCTTATTGACCTTGCCCCGCCCGCTTAGAAAAGATCGGACGTTCCCTTCGAGAAGTCTGCTTCCGTACTGCGCATACAGGTCGGCAACGAGGGCGCCGGGGACGGCAGCCATATACGTAGCGAAATCCGTCGAATCACCGCTAATTTCTAGTATTGGGAGCCCCTCCGGTACCCACTTCGTCAAGTTGATCTCGAGGGCTTCACGGCCTTGTTGGGACTCCTGAACTTGGTGGAGTCTTCGCAGGTCCCAGAGGTGGAAATCTACGGGGACCCCGTTAAGAGTCGACGATGGGACTTCCTTGATACGGTCGCTCAGTCGGCCATTGGTGACGAGGTAAAGACGGTAACGCGAGACCGCTCGTCCCCGGTGATGGAGGTCTGTTGCGAGCTGATATGCGGCTGAGCTTTCTTCTCTGCCAGCCGTGAAGTGTCCGGAAACTGCTTCCGATAGAAAGTTCTCGAGTGCTGACAGACGTTTTTTGGCGTCGGTAGCAGTGACCACGTCGATGGAGTCGAAGTTCGAGTGCAGAAGAACGGCGACTGAGACCGATTCGTCGGCATTGTCCAGGTCGTACGCGTTGACGGCAAGCTTTTTGTTGCGTTGACCAGACCCTTCAAACTGCATCACCGTAAAGTCTTCAACTTCACCGGCTTCGGCGAAGCGTTCCGACACCTCTGCCATGAAGGCCATAGAGGTGTACTCGTTATCGACTGCTGCGCGAGCGTTGACAGTGTTTTGCAGGTCCAAGTAGAAATCATCAAGATTCATTCGACGAAACCTTTAGTTCTGCTGTGGGTAGCCCCAGCTGTGAATAATCGCATTCAAAGGGCGCTAGGTCCGCTAGATCCAAGGAATAGGAGACGCGGCTGACGCCTGCTGGGAGCATGCTGGGCTCGATTCGTGGGAAGGACGCAGTTACCTCCAGATATCGAACGCCAGTCGGGAGGAAGTGCATGTCGGCGTAGGCGTCGTCAGATCGATCGAAACGTAGCTCAGCGAGTCGGCCTGCCAGTTCAGACTGCGCAACGCTAGCATCCTGGAGAAGTCGGTCCGTTCGGTCTAGGAGCGCAGGAATCGTCAGTGCCCCTGGTGTCTCTGCCATGGCGTCATCAGCGGCCACGACGCAGACGAAGAGTCGCTCATCCGGCAGGCGATTGAGCTGGTTCTCCGAGGAAATCTGAATGCGTCGAGCCCGACTGTGAACAGTCTTTACTTCAATCAACGGACCGCCAGGGAACTGAAAGTCTTGGTCACTTTGGAACGGCCCACGCCATGCATCCATTACGTGGCGGATAGAGCAATCCGGCACTAGGTTCGAGAAGCCGACCCAAAGTTCGCCGAAAAGGCCCCGCGCGGCGTCCAACGAGAGCCGCTGACCCGCCGGAGCCTTGAGCAGGGTCCGCCACTCCTCAACACCGGCCATGAACGCTGCAAGCCCCTGGGCTTCAGAGCTGGTCTCGGAGACACGATCCACGATATGTGCGCAGAGCTGGACAAAGACGTCCGTAAATTTGGGCGCCTTGAGCGTAAGAAGGAGTACCCAGTGGCCGTCGATGCTTCTCTGCGTGCGCGTCACATCAACGGCGTCTGACAACTCTGGAATGCCCGGTTTGAGGCCGCTGATGGAACAGAACATCGCTTGTCCAGCTTGGTCGGTGCCGCAGACGAGGCGAAGCTCGAGATCCGGATCGACTTCAAGGGTTCTGGGAAGCCGTTGCTCGATGGCGCTCAACCATGCGGCTTCGACGGGATTAGACATCATCGTCCCCGTCGTCGCCCGTGTACTCCACAAACCATTGCTCTTGGGCCACCGTGTTGATGAGGTACTTAACGTCGCCATCTCTATCATTGAAGTCAAGCCGATTGCCTTGGAACGCTAACTTGATCCCAACAACGAGCTCGCTCTCGAGGTGCGCGACCTTCTTTAGGTCCTCTTCAGGTAGTCCCTCGAATTTCGGATGCAAAACGTAGATGAGCAATGCCGGCCGGGGAAGGTGCTTATAAATCACAGACTCAGTGAGGGTCTTGCCCGGGTTCTCGTCCGCGAAGGCTTGGGTGACGGACGCATCGGTAGATGGATCGAGAATCCGCCGGAGATCGTCTCCGCCAGCCAACCGGCTGCTCCTGCCCGACACCAGCAATTCCCCTGAACCGCCGATTGTCATCGAACGCGTCGGCGGATGAATGACGATGTCTCCGAAGGTCAGAGCAGAACTGGGCGACTTGGATCCGTTGACAAAAACGACATCCCACGAAGTGAATTTGGCTTTTTTGTTGTTCTTGACGAACTTGCCTATGGCGTTGCGGTAAAAATACGGATCCATGCGATGCGCCGTGTAGCCATCCAAGAATTCGGCGATTACCGACTGCGGTACGTTAGTGAAACGCGGGTAGTCTCGCTGCGTTCTTTCAGGCTGGCCAATAGTCTTCACGAGGTTCGTGGCTAGGGCGGCCGTGGCATCCCGGTTGTCTGTGACAATGGCAGGTCGTGAGTCGAGCCGCGACGTTTCGACCCGTTGGCCGATGAGGCTGATGACTTTTTCGGCTACAGCAGCCGATTTCGATTTGTTCTTCGCAGTTATGAGCAAGGTGTCTGGGTGCATTCGGATAGCTAGCCCGAAGTCCTCCGGAGTCAATTTCTGGCGTCGCATGAATTTCAGATCGGATCGCAGCTCATCAATGGTCGCGGCGATAAATCGGTAGTCCGCGGCGACGCCAGGGTCTATCCAGATCCTGCATAGGTCCTCGAAACCGTCCCGGTAGCCGAACCATCGGGCCATTTGCAACATGGTGTCGGCCGCGCGCACGTTTCGGTAGTAGTAGCTGATTGTGAGGCCCTCTAGAGTCAGCCCGCGACTGAGGACATCGCCGCCGATGGCTATGACCCTCTTTGGCATTTCGGTACTTAGCTGCTGCTCTTTTAGAAGTCGCTCAGTGTCTGAGTTGAAGGTCCGGACCGTAATCTCGATCGACGCAGCCGGCAAGGCACTCAACACCTCTGGCCATGCAACCTCCGCGTGGGGATAAAACCTTTCAAATGTCGATCGGAGGTCATCGATGATGTGGTTCTTCACGCCTTCGGTGTAGAGAATTGCGTGAGCCTCAAGCGCATTCTTGATGCTGTCCAGCTCTTGCTTCACCAGCTCGTAGAGATGCGCCTGGACGCGCTTGAACCGAGAGATGTTGACCAGCATGGCCCGAGGCTGGTCCTCTTGCCCACGAATGTCTCGGATCGCGTTTGCTACGACATAGACGCGGATGGCTGTCTTGAGGCTCTCCGGGATATTACTAAACGAATGGTGCTGCTTATGTTTCAGTGGTAACACTGGTTCGACATCGTGAAGATCAATGACGCTCGCCCGATTGATGTTCTCTTCGGTACCGAAGGTTTTGGCCGCGCCCACGTAGTTTGTTGGTGTTTCTAAGCCGTAAATGAAGTCCTTTGGAAACAGGTCCTTATGAACTTCTCCCTCATTGACAGTCGTGGCTTTATGGTCGATGAGGATATTGGCAAATGGGGTTGCGGTTATGGCGACATAGGAGCTTCGCGCGAACTTTCCGAGAAGCTGGCGGATGAGGAGGTTCGTTCTTGTTGGGTCGTCTTCTTTTCCCGTATTTACGGAACCATAGTCTGACTCGTCATCAACGAGCAGAAGAGGCAGCGTAATCTTGCCGTGCGATTTGGCTTGGTCATCTGCCCACTCAATGAGTGCATTTAGGACATGCACGTTCTTCTTGATGACAAAGATGAAGGGATGCGGAGAGTCTGCCGAGACGCTGATGCTTGTTGCATCTTTGCTGGCCTGCAGAAAGTCTTGGACGACGGTCGTCATACCGACCGCTTGAGTTAGTTGCTTGTTAAGCCGCCCAACACCGACGATCCTGTCGGCGGCTTTGGCTGTCCCTGATCGTGTGACATTGCGGCTCGAGTCTTTGCCAAGGAAGCCCTCGTCGATACGGATCTGAGTTTGCTGCCGCAGCGACTCCGTGTTGCCGGCCAGCAAGACTACGAGCCGATATCCAGCGTCGGCGGCCTTATTAAGAAGTCCCAAATATGTCTGGGTTTTACCGGACTGGACGTCACCGATAATCAAGCCCTTGCGATCCCAATGGCCGGGGACCGCTGGATCACCGACGTAGTCCAGGATGTCGTCAGTGAACTCTTCCATCTTCTCCAGTACCTTCGGAGAACGGTTGTTATTCCTCAGCCACTGCTTATACGTCAGCCATCGAGTCCATTCGATATGGTGCTTTTTTGCCGCGAGCCAAGGCTTGAAATCCTTGTCAGTGATTCCGACACCAATCTCCACGTCGATGCTCAATTTGCTCACAAGCCGTCGGTGAACAGCTGTGATGTCGTTATCAGAGACGTCGGGAGCTACGACAGGACGGAAAGTTTCCAGCTGGTCGTGTAGGTGAGACTCGCTGTATGTGTCGTCGCTGAGCAGAGCGCTCACCACGGTCTCAAGTTTTTCCATCTGAGAACGGATGACACTGGGGTCGGTGGCGGCCTGGCTAGTCATTTACGACCTTCCAAAGTAGTTCTGTGGGGGCGGATGCAAGAGCGAAGGGTTCAATCGAAGACATAGCTAAGACAAACTGTTCCGAGTCACCTCCGCTGGCTTTGTGTGCTTTCCAAAGCGCCGAGGCCAAGCCTTCGAGCGCTGGAGCAGATGGCTGAAGTGGTGAGTGACTCTCGTCTTGACCGAGTCTGTTGTATGCGTCCTCAACCGGAAAGGTCGATTCCAGGAGCGAAAGCACCGACGAGAGCTGTGTCACATCATCGGGACTCATCTGATCGGCCAACATTTCCAAAGCTGGGTGCTGCCGATTGATCTCATATCTGAAGGTGCCCCGATCATCGACCACGTTCCACACGGGACTCGTGCGGGACTGTTCTTGGACGATGCGGCCACGGTAGAGGTGGACACGTTTGCTCGGCTCTACGATGCGCCCCGCGATCCGGCGAAGATTGTCCCGAATCTGCGGTGGTGGGGCTGCTGAAGCCTTCTTAATGTCCAAAGACCACAGGTGATCCAACGTGTTCGGGATATCGACCTTGACTCTGGCAAGTTTGCCCAGGTCGTCCTTAGGTGCAATTCGAAACCACGTACCCCAAATGACCAGCCGCTTGCCACGATAGATATAGAAGCCCTGGCTGTCGCGGACCCGGCCTGCGACTTGGGCCCGCTTCTTTTCTGCGGCCGTCATCAGGTTTAGATGCGGCAGCGTGTACGGCTGGACGTCAATTCGTTCCCCGTCGACGGAGAAGGACTCGGATGGGCCGAGTTGGGTCGCCTTGTTGGACTCCAGGAAGGGATCCGAGCCTTGTACAGGGGTGCGGTTCAGCGAGATACCGAAGCGCTGACCGTGTTCGCCGGCAAGAAATCTATGGAATACAAGCGCCAAGTGGCTTTTGACGTCCATCATGGCTGCATCGAACGACGAGCTGAGATCTCCAACGGTGGCTTCGAGCCGGTCAAGGTTCCGCCAAATGACGAGTGTCCCCGAAGTGAGCCCGGCGAGTTCGCTGAATCGGGGGAGCTCCTGCAACTCATCCTCAGCAAGGACGAGGAGGCTCCAGGATTGCTGTTCGATCATGTGATCGATGTTCCATTCGAAGCCGCACAAGACTCCGTCGCGCTTCGAAACAAGGACCAAGTCTCGGCACTGCGACAACGACGCTGTCTTCAGTCCGAGTCCAAAGCGTCCCAGGTCCTTCGGATTTCTCGACTTCAACGGGCTGGCACCTGCTAGGCGCATCGCTTTGATGGCATCATCGGCCGTCATCCCCTCGCCATCGTCGACTAAGGCGACGTATGGATCAGGCTGATCGCCGAAGAATATGTCGACGTTGGTGGCCTCGGCGGATATCGAGTTGTCTATGAGGTCGGCAACGGCTGTCTGAAGTGTGTAGCCGACGGCGCGCATGGACTCCATGAGATGCGGATCCGGCGGAAGGATTTGCTCGGTTGTCACTGACCCCCCAGTTGTAGTTCGTGCCGTCAACGTTGCACAGCTCTTTGGATACTAACTGGCAGCAACGACAAAATATGTTTTATCAGTCTCTTGGGGACCGGGCAGGTCATCAGTCGTCGAGCAGGGAAGGCTGAATATAGGGTGCTACGGGGCTTCGACTACCGTTGGTCAGGGTGGTGAGCGATCGAAATTTGGCCAAATTGTCCACTACGGATTGGGCCAGATCGAGTATCTCGACTAATGACGAGGCTGCGACCAGAAGTAGCTCGGGTCGGTTGGGGTCGGAGTCGAATCCGCATCCGTTTTGGCGGATCAGGTCTCGCAGAAGTTCGGCACGGGGCTGGTTGGAGGCGAAATAGACGACCGGATACGGCGCCCAACTCCGAGCAGCATGACTGCGACAGCTAGCAGCCGGAAATATCTTTCCGGCCGAGAGGGCGTATGCCAGGGCCCCCACGCCAAGCTCCAGACCTCCAAGGTCGCAGTCTTGGGAATCTATAAGGTCATTGATTTGGTCGGCGGCGCCTCCCGACAAGCCCGCATCCATAGCACTGCCGGCCTCGAAGGCCTGCGCATATTCATCGAAGGCGTCTGGGGCGGTCGCCAGTGCATCTATGAATTCCAACACGCGCCTGTGTGCCGCTAGGTAAGTTCGAGCGCCCTTGACCGTCGTGCCGCGGAGATCAATGACGTCTCGAAAGTTGCCGAAGCCTTCGTCATCGATCTCCGACGGCTTGGGAGTCTTGAACGTCGCTCCGGGAGGGAAATCCGATGACAACGCGGTGGAAAAAACGGGATGCATGGGTTATCTCTATCATGCGTCCGGAGCTGTGCCGGGGACGAATCAGCCTGGGGCGGCGAACCGTGAGCAGGGTGCAGCATGCGCGGGGTTTCGTCGTTGGGCATTGAGGTTATGGCAGGATGAAGCATGCCTGCCGAATTGTCCGATTCCCAGAAGTCGCTGCTCGGCTTCGTCACTGATGCCTACTTGACTTCCAACGATTTCAACGGGGTTCACTACGGCTCCCTTCCGCCCGAGCTGACGGCTGAACTTCGGCCGTTACTGGAAGCGGGTCTCATCTACGCGAATTTCGGTCAGCGTATGGTCAACCCCTACATTCTCGGCTTACCTGCTGAAGCTCCTGGAGTCCATCTTCAAGTCATCGATACTATTGGCCGGCCCATCACTGACGCCGTGCTATACCCGACCCCGGGGCACCTGCAGACGGTGGTCCCTTCGGCCCTTTATTCCGATGCGCCTTACAGCCGGGAACTGGCTTTGGGGGCTGGCCAGTTGGAGCACCGCTTCTTCGAGACGGCTGTCCTGGCTCGGTACCGGGACGATCCTCGCTACAACTACATTTTCGACATCGACGGTCAGATTTCGAGGGATGACTTACCGGATGGCATGTTCCTTAACACGATGAGCGTCGGTCATCGTGTTACTGACGGCCTAGTCGTTGTCGGGGTTTTCTTGAAATATGTCGATGACCTCGCGCCGATCGAGCAGCAGTATTGGAAGATGCACGAGGTTTCCGACCCTGAGAACTACCAGCTGCATCCAGACTTCATACGTACCCACCTTCGCGCCGAGTTCCCACAAAAGCTTAGCCCCTTTGTCGCGATGCTTGAAGAAATGGCACTCGTCAACAAGATGTGCGACGCCATCGGATATCCGCGGCTGTTTAGGAAGGTCTATGAGAGTGGCGCCAGGGCTAAGGAATCGGACTTGCGTGAGCCACGACCACGCGACTTCGGGCATCTGGTTCGCCCGACTATGAAGGAACTGCGGGACTTCACCGCCATGCTGGACAAGATGCTGTCCGACAACATGACGTACGAGTTCTTTGCCGTGGAGATACCAGAGATGTTCCACGATGTTCCGGGGCATGGTGGTGCGATGGTGCGGCAGCAGAAACGGTCGCTTACGCTTCTCAAGGAATGGCTGACGCTCTTCGTCAAAGAGGATCCGGAGGGCTTGGTAGATTTCACTTGCAAGACGATGAGGGACATTCGGAATGCAAGAAATCCTGATGCACACAGGATTCGGGATAACGATTATGACGAAGCGATTTACGGCAAGCAGCGAAAGCTGATCATGGGCGCTTACGTCGCGGCCAGAACGATTCGCCAGAGTCTTCAGGGGCATCCTCTCGCGAAAGCCGTGCACGTGCCGTCCAAGCTAGAAAACATGGACGTTTGGAACATATAGCTGGAGAATCATCTCCCCGTCAGCCTGTGTCTTCGAGTCTTGATGGCGAGACTTCGCTCTGAGGAGTCTGCCGGGCCGACCCATCCAAGCAGAAAGCCGGTGCCGCCGCAGCGAGTCCAAGCCGTTGGTGGTGGTGCCGTCAGGCACCCTATTGCCGATGTGATCAAACAGCTCACGGAACTTCAAGCTAGGTACCCAAGTAGTGAAGTCCGACGCGGCAGAGCGAACCAATGGGAACTATGGCCCGGCCAGCCAACCGAGGACTGAGGCCACTGGGCACGTCCAAGGGCGCGCCAGGGGAGCCGAAGCCAGGAAGGGGTCACACGCTATCTCGATGGGGGAGATATGGTTCAGAGATCAACTGAAGCGAAGAGGTGAAACGTGTTGACGGCGTGTCCAATCGAGCGGCCGAGTATTGACGTTGATAAGTTCGTAGACGTCGTAGTGCACTTGGCGATCGGCTGGCCTGTTTCGATGTGAAAATTTGGCATAAGTAGAAAACACGATAATAGCTGACGTCTTCAATGGCGTATGTCATAATACGTACAAATAATCAGGGGATATGAAGTGCGTCTGTCGAGTCTAAAAATGTCAAACTTTCGTTCGTGTATTGAAACCGATCTTAGTTTGACTGGTGATCTAACAGTACTCGTCGGTGAGAACGGCAGTGGAAAAAGCAATCTTATTGATGCTATTCGCCTGTCGACGGCCTCGGCACTTGAACATAAATCCTTATGGTTTGATCCAGAACGAGACAGGAGCTATAGCTCAGTTAAGTCGGCGCCTATCGAAATTCAGCAGTCTTTTACAGAACTGAGCGCGCAGCAAGAAGCTATCTATATGGCTCAACTTGTTGATGATGACGAGACGCTGACCTATACCCTAAATCTCGCCACGGGTGCTGATTTGCCGAAGCGTGCTCGAGCCTCATACAGCGTGGGAAAAGCGAAACTAGCTGATGCTGAACCCGAAAATAGGGAACGTATAGCGCATGTCTATCTGCCGCCACTCCGGGATGCCGGACGCGAATTGGGTTCTGGGGACGGGACACGATTAGCTGAAGTTCTCCGAGTTTTGTCTGGTAGCAAGACTGACGATTTCGAGTTGAACGCTAATCTGCTGATCTCGCAAGTAGCCGATCTGCAGCTTGCTAAGGACGTCAAGGCAGCACTCCAGACTGAGCTTGAGAAGGTGACACATCCCGCCAGAGGCTACAAAGTTCATATGAACGGCCGGCAGCAAGAGCTACGGCGGCTGGCCGGTCTGATGCGATTGATGATGTCCGAAGCTGGCATTAGCGCCGCCGACATTAGCTCCACAGGTCTTGGTTACGCGAACCTTCTGTACATCGCGGTCATCGTGCTCCAGCTGGAGAAGGCTCGCGAGTTCGATCTGACGCTTCTCCTCGTTGAGGAACCAGAGGCCCATCTTCACCCTCAGTTGCAGACACTTCTGCTTTCGTATCTCCGTGACCGCGCCAAGGAGAGCCGTGACAAAGAAGTTGCTGGTTCGCTGGAGCCGGCCGGTCGCATCCAAGTGATCGTGTCGACACACTCACCGAACCTCGCGAGCTCGATCTCAACTCGCGAAATTGTCGCCGTCTCGCGTCAGCCAATCAAAGAGGGTTCACCTACATGGGGAACGAAAACGAGACCCCTATCAGACGCTGGATTGGGGGACTCAGCGCAGAGGAAGATAGACAGATACCTGAATGTCACTCGTTCGTCACTGGTGTTTGCTCGGCAAGTAATCCTCGTTGAAGGTATTGCGGACGCGCTTGTTTTGCCGGCACTTGCCAAGCACGTAGTACTTGAGGGCTTGACTAGAGAGTTGAGGCAGTTTGAGACCGTCTCAATTATTGCTATTGATGGGGTTGACTTTGAGCCCTACTTGAGGCTTCTTCTTGGTGGTGCGTTCGAGCTGGTCGACAGGGTCGTGGTCGTAACCGACGGTGACATCACGGATGACACGACGCCCGGCTTGGACCGAAAGACGGCCTACTTGGCAGCCTTCCCGGAAGCGGCTGCCAAAGGAGTACTTCACGTGTGCCATGGCGAATATACGTTGGAGGCGGACCTCTTTGGGCCAGTCGAAAACGATGCGCTGTTGAAGCAGATATATCTCGAGCTCCACTCGCGGTCGGTAGCAAAGTGGGATGCAGTTGTGAGTGCGGCCGGTGATAACGCCAAAGAGCGAGCGAGGTGTTTCCGTCAGGCTATGAGAGATGGTGAGCTTGATATTGGCAAGGGTGATTTTTCTCAACTAGTAGCCGAAGCTCTTGACACCGAAGAGCGACCTGACGGTGAGCGATCCGCCTTTGTTGTCCCGGCATATCTTCGCTCGGCCATCGATGCTGTTTTGCTGTCAACTGAGTCGATCCCTTCAGTTGTCGACATACTCGCTTCGGGAAATGTTGACGAACATGGCCGATGACGATCTGTCCGATGAGCAGCTAGGGGCACTTGCGGATAGCGTAGCGCTAATTGAGGCCTGTCCGGGAGCGGGAAAGACTCGAACGGTGGTGAGTCGATACCGACAACGCATCCATGGCGCCACGAGCGGCGTGGCTCTTCTATCTTTTACCAACGCAGCTATCGATGAGGCCACAGTTCGATGCTTGGACTATCCGCAGCTACTAAGGGCTCCAAATTTTATTGGCACATTTGATACATTCGTTCATAGATACATCGTCACTCCGGAACTGACTAAAAGTCTGGGCTCAGTGCCTAATTATCTTCAATCGTGGGATGATCTTGCCTTCGAGAACACGATTCGCCACAAGTATTATCCTCGAGGCTCCGGGATCAAGTTGTCTAGCTTTGTTTATGACAAGGATGGAGAAGTTACTCTGGACCCTGAACGTCTGTCGTGGGATGAGGGGATCTATTACCATTCCACCCTGCCAAGTGCGCAAGCGAGGAACGAGCTGACAGAGAAGGGTATTGCGACGATACGGCGCAAGATAGCCCTCGGCACTCTTGACAGTGATTCAGCGCGACGTAAAACGCTGGACATACTCAGAGGACAAAGGGGCCTGAAGCGCTTGGCTAAGCTATCGATGCGATTCCACGAGGTCATCGTTGACGAGTTCCAAGATTGTGCTGAGACTGAACATGAAATACTCACACTCCTGAAGTCTGCTGGAGTCAATATTGTTGCTGTGGCCGACCCCGATCAGGCGATCTATGAGTTCCGCAACGCAAGCCCACGAGTCTATCAAGCATTCAAGGATGAACTGTCCATTGAACAGCTTGTGCGGTTTACGACTAACTATCGGTCTAGTCCGGCCATCTGCTCTTTCGTTTCAGAATTGCGACACGACAAGTCGTCCCCGGTGAATCCTCGCGATCCATTCGATGCAGTAGCTCCGGGTGCGATCTATATTCTTGGTGGAGCCACTGATAAATTGGGCGCTAGATTCTGTGAAATTGCAGAGGAGTGGAAAATTGGTCCCGAGCAACGTATCGCGCTTGCTCATAGGACGAGCCATGCGCGCAAGTTGGGCATCGGGGTCCGAGATGAGCCAAGCGGAGACGCCACTGCCAAACACCTGCTAGTCGGTATCGCCACGCTTCGCCAGAAGAAGAGCCCGGCGGTTCGCAAGAAGGCCATAGATTCTCTGGAAAGGCTCATCCTTGGACAGTTTGATTGGGGCGACGACGCAGACCGGTGGGGTCGGCAGGAAAAGTTCGAGGCACTAGGGAAGAGTCCGGTGTGGCTCAAGATTCTGATCGGCGACCTGGTTAAGAGCAGCGAAGCCTGGACTGAAGCCGGTCATGTCATGCCCTCGGTTAAGGGGATATTTGCCGCTCACTTTGAGGGAGCCGCCGTTGAATTGCGATCAGGGCTTGGCAATAGATTCAAGAAGCCTGCTGATCCTCTGTGGCGGTACTGGCTTCACGCCGTGGAGAGTTCCTCAACCGGGGGTTCGCAGCTGCAATGGTCAACAATTCATGCTTCAAAGGGCCGGGAATACGACGCAGTACTGCTGAGTGTTCCGGATGATGACGTCATCGGAGACTGGCTTCGGAGTAGGAACACCGAAGCGAGACGTGTGTTCTACGTGGGTGCTAGTCGTGCCCGCTCTGTTCTAGTGCTAGCTGTTGCGCCAAATCGTCTGGAGACGATGAAGCGGGTACTTCTTGAGCGCGGAATATCAGTTGTGGCAGAGGCTGTCCTCTAGATGAATAGCCGCAAGATGGTTATCGATAGTGCAATGAGGGCGGACGCTGTTTTGTGGGGTGCGTTATCAGTGCCTTGACACGGCCCGAGTTGGCCGAGGTGGCTCATACGGTGTCTTTTTGCCTGGGTAGCTACTTCTCGCTCTTTATGCACGAAGGTTATGCGCGTTTGCCGGAGGTCGCTCCTCACCTGAGTGCGCCTCTGTCACCACTGGCGCAGAGTGTAACTGCCCGATCGCGGCATAGCCTGAAGTTCTTCGAAGACACTCTTCGGGGGATAGAAGGGCAGATTTCCTACTTTGAAGACGAGATTTTTCCTGCACATGCACAGCGGTTCTATGGCAATACATGGTTGCCACTTGCGCGTCGCTGGGAAAAGGATCTCGGTTTCTACCGTTACGCTGGCCGGCTCGTGTCGACGACGCATGCGGCGACGTTCGGCCTGGGGCTTGACCCGAAGACGATGTTTAATAAGAACGCAGGTCCGGAGCTCGTTCGAATCATGACCGAGTACGGCCAGTACTTTGGAGCACTTGCCGCCACACTCGATGCCAAGGCCAGTTCGTTCCTGGATGTTGTTGATGTGTCACAGTTCGGCAATTTGGGTGACGATGTTCGCAGTGAACGCCATTACAAGCGAGTCTTCAACGGTGAGGCGACGCCGAGTATCAACGCTCTAATGAGGGTGTTCCAGGCCAGTATGAATTTCGTTGACGTCCTCGTGCCATCAAGTCTGGAATACAGTCTCTTCAAGATCCGCTTCCTCACGGTCTACCAAGTGCTGCGCAGCCTGGGGATGTTGCGGACGGAACGTGCCTCTGAATTGAGTGCCGAATCCCTGGCGGCTATCGCAGGAATCGTCGATGCCGCCGAAGCTCAGCTGATTGTCGATCCGTCAACTAAGCCGTTTCGCAATACGCTCATGCACTATGGTCCGGATAACCGTATCGACCTATCGCTAGTCGACAAAGACGATCTCATCGGCAGCTTGGTGCCGCTCTGCTATGGCGGTCTGACTGCGGCGGACTTCGCCGTAAAGCTGGACGCCTGTATCGCGCACACGGCTGCTGGGCTGAACACCTGGGCACAGAGCTGACTACGACAGGAGATACTCAAGACCGCGGATCGGAACTCCCTGCTGACCTTAGGTCTGCCGAACCCGTCGGGAACGAATTTTGAGCTAGTACAGCGTGATTAGTTCCAAGGTGTTTGACGAGGGAAAGTACTTGAGTGCAGCCAGAAAGCGGCGCGGGACACCGTTTTCGTCGGGGAACTCCACCTGGACGTTGAGCTTCATCGTGTCTAATTCCGGAGTGGGAACGCCCTCCCGCAGGCCTTCCTGAAACGCCAGATTGAAGACTAAATTGTTGGCTAGTTTGCTCATGATGGCTCCCTCGAGGGCAGCCTTGTCTAGGTGGGTGAGGCCAGCCATTTGGAGTGACGATCCATGGCCGCGATGCAGGTATTCGAACCTGCTGTCCGTCATCGTCAGGTTCATTCCCGACAGCGGCTGGCTACTCCCTCCAAGAACTTTAAGGGCGATCGAGCTGTCGTCGTCGGCCCATTCGGGAACTCCGTTGTCGAATCGATGGCTAAGCAACATTCCGTATAGATCTTCGTCCACTCCGAAGCTCGTGAAGCCGAACTCTCCCAGTGGATACCCGGGCAGGTTGGCGTTTCCGTCGTCATCCTGGGCGGTTATGATCACATCGCCGGCTCGAACCCCAAACTGCGGCAGTAGCAAAGCGGCCTTGAGGGGATTCCAGCAGGAGCAGTCGACGTAGCCGAGATATGCCTGACTGTCAGTCAGGAAGCTTTCATGGAGGTCCTGAAGATGCTTCTTCGACAGGTTAGTTAAATAGACGACGTAGTACTGCTCCGTTGATGTCCGGGGGAAGTCCCGCTCTCGCACGAGAAACTCTTCGAGTGTCTTCCACAGGAAGTCCGTCGGGAGGTTGAGGATATCTCCAAGCCGGATGGAGGTTTTTGCGGGCCCAACTTTTCGGAGGGCCGGAAGCCAAGCATGCGAGATGTCAAGTCCGTACCACGCGTTCGTGATAGCACTCCAGTCAAAGAGGAATGCGGCCTCACGCTTTTCTCGGTTGGTAATGAGCGCCTTCTCTAGGCTTTTATACGCTATGTCGCCAGATGCGAGATCGGTCACGAGTCGGTGGTGCATTATTCGAATTAGCTTCTGAACCTCACCTGACGACAGGTCGAGCGCCGCGGACATGGACTGCAGCCCCACGTGATCGTACGCATTTAGCGTATGGATCTTGAAAGGCTGTTCTAGAAGTTTGTCGACAGTAAGCGCGTCTGGCATGTCCTTATAATGACACAGGTCTCACTATTGAGAATCCGTTTGGTTCTGATTCATAGAGCCTTTGGCGAAACAACCCTCAACAACTTTAAGACTGTAATCGAGCGGATCAACGCTACGAAGAAGACGTAGGTCGCTCTGAAGGTCCAGGTACTCACGCCTGTTGAGTGGCGAGGTTAGAGCAGATGCTCATACGAACTCCGCATCACTACGCCCCGCTCAACCAACCGTGACCGCACCGTATGAGCAGTTACGACCATCCGCGTGCCGATCGTCGCCAGCGAATCGCCCTGCTCATAGAGCCGGACCACTTCGGTGATCTGTTGCTCGTTTAGTCCAACTGGGCGTGGTGCAATGCCATGTCGACGTAGGTGCTTACTGACACTGCCACGATGGATACCGTAGGTCTTCGCTAGCTCTGCAACTGGCACACCACCCAAATAGGCTGCTGCCATCTCCGCCGTCTGCTCAGCGCTCAGCTGGGTGAAGCGGCGGGGGATAGGCCGTTCTTTCCGCACCGTCTTGGGCCTGGCCTGGATCTTGTTTAGAAGGGAACGAATCTTGACGAACCCGCCGCTTTGTTTCGAATAGGCATGTAGGACGCCCACCAGAAAGGGAATCACCGCGAGCGGTGGTTCCCTTTTTCGTGCCCCGCACTGGCGCTTGCCTTCAGATGTTGCGTCCGTCAAGACCGTCTCATGACCCGACGTCATAAACTGTCATTTAGGCTCTCCACCCTGAGCGGGACCTTGCTATCGTCGCTAGGAGACGGCCGCCATGCGGCTTAGCTGGAAGGCCATTTCCGGCTCCACGACTAAGGAACATCATGAAGCGCACACGACTTTCCGTTATCGGCCTCATTGCTGCCGCAGGACTCGCCCTGGCAGGCTGCGGGTCGGCGTCCACCACCCCGGCCAGCTCAGCGCCGGCAGCGGGTGCGGACACCTCCCTCAGCGACGTGAAAAGCGCAGGCGTGCTCAAGGTCGGCACGGAAGGCACCTACAAGCCCTTCACGTTCCACGCCAACGGCAGCGGTGAGCTGACGGGCTACGACGTCGAGATCATCAACGCCGTTGCCGGGAAGCTGGGCGTCAAACCGGCCTTCCAGGAGACGCAGTTCGACGCCATCTTCGCCGGCCTCGACGCCAAGCGGTTCGACGTCGTCGCGAACCAGGTTTCCATCACCGATGAGCGCAAGGCGAAGTATGACTTCTCCACCCCCTATACGGTGAGCACCGGCGTCGTCGTCACCAAATCGGACAACGACAGCATCCACTCCTTTGAGGACCTCAATGGCAAGACCACGGCGCAGTCCCTGACGAGCAACTGGTACAAGCTGGCACAGCAGAGCGGCGCGAACGTCGAGGCCGTCGAGGGCTGGGCGCAGGCGATCACACTGCTCAAGCAGGGCCGCGTCGATGCCACCATCAACGACAAGCTGACGTACCTGGACTACCAGAAGACCGACCACGACACCGGCATCAAGATTGCTGCCGAGACCACTGACAAGTCGCTGAGCGCGTTCGCCCTGCGCAAGGGATCGACCAGCCTGACCGACGCCATCAACAAGGCCCTCGGCGAGCTGGCGGCCGACGGCACCCTGACGAAGATCTCCCAGAAGTACTTCGACGCCGACGTCTCGAAGTAGCCCTGTGCACGCCGCAGAGAAACGCCGCGTCCGGGCATGAGCATCAACTGGGAACTCGTGTGGTCATCGCTGGGCCCCCTCCTGACGGGTGCGATCTTCGGCACCATCCCCCTGGCGCTGGCATCCTTCAGCCTGGGCCTCCTGCTGGCGCTGGTGGTGGCCCTCATGCGGCTGAGCCGCAACCGCCTGGTTTCCGCGGTGGCGCGGACCTACATCTCCGTCATCCGCGGAACCCCGCTCCTGGTCCAGCTGTTCGTCATTTTCTACGGGCTGCCTTCCGTGGGAATCACCATCAGCCCCTGGCCCAGCGCCATCATCGCGTTCTCCCTGAACGTCGGCGGCTATGCCGCAGAGGTCATCCGGGCGGCCATCCTGTCCGTTCCGAAGGGCCAGTGGGAGGCCGGCCACACCATCGGAATGTTGCGCCGGCAGACGCTCGTGCGGATCATCCTGCCGCAGGCCGCCCGGGTCTCGGTTCCGCCACTGTCCAACACCTTCATCAGCCTGGTCAAGGACACCTCGCTGGCGTCGCTGATCCTCGTCACCGAACTGTTCCGCGTGGCGCAGCAGGTGGCAGCCTTCAGCCAGGAGTTCATGCTGCTGTATCTGGAAGCAGCCGTGATCTACTGGATCATCTGCCTCGTTCTCGCCAGCGGACAGTCCGCCCTGGAGAAGAGATTGGACCGCTATGTCGCCCACTGAACCGCAACCCTCCGATGTTCCTGTCCCGGACGAGCCGCTCCTGACCGTCACGGGCCTGCGCAAGGCGTTCGGCCAGCACGAAGTGCTCAAATCCATCGACCTTGAAGTCCGCCGCGGCGAAGTGGTCACGTTGATCGGGCCGTCCGGGTCAGGAAAGACGACAGTCCTGCGCTGCCTGAACGGCCTCGAAGTGCCCGACGCCGGCGTCGCCGAATTCGCGGGGCAACTGACCGTGGACTTTGCCACGCCGGTGGCGAAGAAGCAGGTGCTCGCCCTGCGGGACCGCAGCGCCATGGTGTTCCAGCACTACAACCTCTTCCCGCACAAGACCGTCCTGGAGAACGTGATCGAGGGCCCGGTCCAGGTGCAGAAGCGGCCCAAGGCGGAGGCGATCCAGGAGGCCAGGGACCTGTTGGCCCGGGTCGGCCTGACCGGCAAGGAAAACAGCTACCCCTTCGAGCTCTCCGGCGGCCAGCAGCAGCGCGTCGGCATTGTGCGTGCCCTCGCCCTGCGCCCGCAACTGCTGCTCTTCGACGAGCCCACCTCTGCGCTGGACCCCGAGCTCGTGGGCGAGGTCCTGGCCGTCATCAAGGAACTCGCCGACGAAGGCTGGACCATGGTTGTGGTCACCCACGAGCTCGCGTTCGCCCGTCAGGTAGCCGACGAGGTCATCTTCATGGACGGCGGCGTGGTGGTCGAACGCGGCCACCCGGACACCGTGCTGCGGGACCCGCGGGAGGAACGCACGCGGCAGTTCGTGGACCGCCTGCTGAACCCGTTCTGAGGTGACCGGCCGCGGCTAGAAATAGGCCGCCAGCACGGGCGGGCACAAGCGCCGACTAAACTTGGTCGGGTGAACGACTCCCTGCCCCCGTGCCCCGAATGCTCCAGCGAATACACCTACGAAATGGGGGCACTCCTCGTCTGCCCGGAGTGCGCGCACGAATGGTCCGCGTCCGCGGAGACTGACGCAGAAGCCGACGCCCCAGCGGCCGCCGTCATCAAGGACGCGGTAGGCAACGTCCTCGCCGACGGCGACACCGTCACCGTGGTCAAGGACCTGAAAATCAAGGGAAGCTCCACCGTCATCAAGGTCGGCACCAAGGTCCGCGGCATCCGCCTGGTCAACGGTGTCGGCGACCACGACATCGACTGCAAGGTGGACGGCGTGGGCCCCATGCAGCTCAAGTCCAGCGTCGTCAAGAAGATCTGACCGGGAACGCGACCGTGACCGCTGAGACGGTGCGGGCGGCCGACGTCGTCGTGGTCGGCGCCGGCCAGGCGGGACTTTCGGCGGCCTACCACCTTCAGCGCCGCGGCTTCGTCCCGGCCGCCGCTGACCCGGCCGACCCGGACGCGGCCGGCCCGGCACCCGCCGGGACCTACATCGTGCTCGACGCCGAGGACGGGCCCGGCGGGGCCTGGCGGCACCGGTGGAAGAGCCTGCTCATGGCCACGGTGAACGGCATCAGCGCCCTCCCGGGAATCCCGCAGCCCGACGTGGACCCCGCCGAGGCCAGCTCCAGTTTCCTCACCCGCTATTTCGGCGGGTACGAACACGACCTCGGCCTCGCGATCGAGCGGCCGGTGAAGGTGCAATCGGTGAGCCGGGAGGACGATGATCCGGCCGGGCGGCTGAGCATCACAACTTCCCGCGGACGGTTCTCGGCCCGCGCCCTCATCAACGCAACCGGCACCTGGACCCGGCCGTTCTGGCCCATCTATCCGGGCAGGGCCAGCTTCCGGGGCCGGCAGCTGCACGTCGCCGACTACGTGTCCGCCGACGAATTCCGCGGGCAGCATGTCATCGTGGTCGGCGGCGGGATCTCGGCCGTCGGGCTGCTCGATGAGATCTCCAAGGTCACCACCACCACCTGGTTCACGCGCCGGGTACCGGTCTGGCGCGAGGCCGCCTTCGACCGGCAGGCCGGCCACGACGCCGTCGCCCTGGTCGAGGAGCGGGTGCGCCAGGGCCTGCCGCCGCAGAGCGTCGTCTCCGTGACGGGCCTGATCTGGACTCCGGCCCTGCGCGCCGCCGCCGCGCGCGGCGTCCTGGACCGGCACCCCATGTTCACCGCGATCGAACCCGACGGGGTCCGGCTGGCCGACGGCAGCTTCCTCGCCGCCGGGGTCATCCTGTGGGCCACGGGATTCCGGGCCGAACTCGAACACCTCGCCCCGCTGCACTTGCGCGGACCCGGCGGCGGCATCGCGATGGACGGCACCCAGGTCGCCGCCGAGCCCCGGGTCCACCTCGTCGGCTACGGGCCCTCTTCGTCCACAATCGGCGCCAACCGGGCCGGCCGGGCCGCCGTCGCCGGAATCGTCACCCTGCTGGCCCGGTCCGGTATAACTTAAAGCAACGCGGGGTCACTTACGGCCCATCCCGGAGTGCAGGACGGACCGTAAGTGACCCCGCGTTGAAGTGCAGTGCCGAAGTTCCAAAAACACCCGGCTAAATTCCCACCCTGAGAAGAAACGGCGGCACAACGCGCGTGGCGGACAACAGCTTCGAATCCCTCTTTGCCCGGCTGCGTAGATTCCCGGATGTGGAGGCCGACAACCTGCAGGCCTGGGACGCCACGGACAGGCTCCTGCTGGACTCTGTACTTGAGATGCGCGCGGCCGGCCTGCTGCCGCTCGGCGGCCGGCTCGCGGTGGTGGGGGACCGGTACGGTGCCCTGACCCTCGGCGCCCTGACACTCGGGGTGGAGGCCGTGCGGGTCCAGCAGGACCTCATCACCGGTGAACGGGCGCTGCGGGCGAACGCCGAGGCCCTAGGCATCGACGGCGGCTTCGAGCACCTCCCGTTGGGCGCCGAACTGCTGGAGGGAGCCTCCCTGGTCTTGCTGCAGTTGCCGCGGTCCCTGGCGGAACTTGAGGAGATCGCCGACGCCGTGGCCCGCTACGCGGCGCCCGAGGTGGTACTGGTCGCGGGCGGACGCGTCAAACACATGAGCCTGGGCATGAACGCCGTTCTGGGCCGCTACTTCGGCGACGTCCAGCCCCAGCTGGCGCGGCAGAAATCACGGCTCCTGCTGGCCCGGAGCCCCAAGCCGGTCCCGGCAGCGCTGCCCTTCCCGGTCACTGAGGTCAACGACGGACTGGGGCTCACGGTCTGCGCCCGGGGCGCCGTCTTCGCCGGAACCGGGCTGGATATCGGGACCAGGTTCCTGCTGGACTTCCTGCCCCGGATGCCGCACGCCACCCATGCCGTTGACCTTGGCTGCGGCACCGGAATCCTCGCCGCGATGTACGCCCGCGCCAACCCCGGTGCCCGCGTCACCGCCACCGACCGGTCCGCCGCCGCCGTCGACTCAGCATTGGCCACCTCCCGGGCGAACGGCCTGGACGGACGGATCGACGTGCTCCGGGACGACGCCATGAGCTCCCTCCCGGACGCCAGCGCTGACCTGGTCCTGCTCAACCCGCCCTTCCACCTGGAAGCGGCGGTCCACTCCGGCGCGGGGATCAAGCTGATCGAAGCGGCCGGCAGGGTGCTCGCCCCGGGCGGGGAGCTCTGGACCGTGTTCAACAGCCACCTGCACTACCGGCCGGCCCTGGAACGGCTGATCGGGCCCACACGCGAGGCCGGCAGGAATCCAAAATTCACCGTCACGGCCAGCACCCGGCGGCCTTGACGAAAGAAACTTTGTGTCGGTAAAGCGCAAGTGTGGGCGCACGCCTGCCCGTAACGTACGATTCTGACAACTGCTGTGCGTGGCCAAAACGTTTAGAGGTATCAGTGACCGAGTTCCGGCAACCCTCGCCGAGGCGAGGGACCAACCTACCGAAGATGGGCGACTTCAACCTCACGGTCATCTTGGACGCCATCCGCCGCACGCCGGGCGGGCTGAGCCGGGTGGAACTCGCCCAGATTGTCGGACTCTCGCCGCAGACCATCTCCAACATTTCCCGCCGCCTGCTGGACCAGCACCTGATCGTCGAGGCAGGCAAGGAAGGCACAGGGCCGGGCAAGCCCAGGACCATGCTCCGGCTGAATCCGTCAGGGATGTATGCCGTGGGCGTCCACCTGGACCCGGCTGTCCTCACGTTCGTCGTGCTGGACCTGCTCGGCGCCGTCGTCCGGCACTCACGGATCACCACCCCGCCCGGCACCGACCCCAGGGCTGTCATCGAAACCATTGCGGGCGAAATCAAGAGGCTCATCCTGGACTCCGGGGTGGACCCGGACCGGATCGCCGGGCTCGGGGTTGCGTCGCCGGGCCCCATCGACCTCAACGAGGGCGCCGTCGTGGACCCGCCGCTGCTGCCGGGCTGGGACCACGTGGGGCTGCGGGATGCCCTCGCGGAAGCCACGGGCCTGTCCACGCTCATGGACAAGGACGTCACCAGCGCAGCCGTGGCAGAAACCTGGGCCGGCGGCCCCAGCGGCGAGGGCAGCTTTGTCTTCATGTATATGGGGACCGGGATCGGATGCGGGATCGTCCTCAATGACGAAGTCGTCCGCGGGACCTCGGGCAACGCCGGGGAAATCGGACACATCGTCGTCGACCCGGGCGGCGCCCTCTGCGACTGCGGGCAGCACGGTTGCGTGAAGTCCTCCGCCATCCCGCAGGTCCTCGTGGCGCAGGCCGAGGCGGCCGGGATATTGGATGGTTCACTCCAGGACAGGAGCGCACCGGCAGTTCAGGAACGGTTCGCCGAGTTGTGCGCGATCGCCGACGCCGGCAACGAGGAAGCCAAGGAGATCATTCGAGGGTCCGCAGTGCTCGTGGCCCGTGCGGTGTCGGTCGTCACCAACGCCCTGGACGTGGACCGGGTAGTGTTCGGCGGCCCGTTCTGGACATGCCTCTCAGCGGCCTACCTCGAGCTGGTCCCCGGACTCGTCGAGGCGAACAGTGCCACCCGGAGGATCCATGGGATCGAAGTCGTGGGCACAGGGGTAGGCGAGGACGTCGGCGCCGTCGGAGCGGCCTGCCTGGTGCTCGAACACACACTGGCCCCGCGCTCCCAGCGGCTGCTCCTGGGGGACTAGGCAGGGGCTGACCGGACGTCAGTCGATGTCTTCAACCACCGTCCCATACGGGATGGTGTCATCCAGATGCGCCTGGTGCCCATGCGGAAGCACGAGAATCCGGACCCCGTGCAACCTCTCTGCGGCCGACTGCATGAGGACTGGCCGGACGGTGTTGATGAAGCTCTCGCTCTTGCCGGCGAGGTACTGCTGGTAGCTGGCTGGAAGCTGAATCATGGCAACAGGATAGTCCTGCCCGGGTGCGTTGGGGAGAGCGGGCCGCGCGGGGCGAAAACGGCGCCTTCGGCGAACATTATTCTGCCCGGCACCGCAAACGGCCGTAAAGGTGCGTCTTAATTCGGGCGCCGACTTGAAGGGCCCCCCGGCCGGGTCTTAGAGTTCTATACAAGTTACCTCAGTAACGTGTCAGCGATCCTCCGCTGAAAGCTGCCCCCGGGCGGCCCAGGAGGGTGTGGGTGCCCCCATGTGGGCCTGACATTTGCTCACGGACAACTTCGTATCAGGCGTAACAGTCGCGGCTGCGCCCTGCTGAAGTTCCCTCCGTGTTCCCCAAACTCAATTCACTGACGACGGAGTTTCCGTTTCTGGTTCCGGTCCTCCGGGATTCCGGATCTCCCGGCGGCAGTGTTCAAAGCCAAGGACGCAAATGTCACCTCCAAGCCTTATCGATACCCATCCCAATCTTGCCGGCGCGGCCCCTGTTGCGCTGTCCTACGAGCTGTTCCCGCCGCGGTCGCCCGCAGCCGCCGAATCCCTTTGGACCACCATCGGCGAACTGGAAGCCACGGACCCGGACTACGTGTCCGTGACGTACGGGTCCAACGGCTCCAACCGCAGCACCGCCGTCGATCTCGTCAACCGGCTCGTGCAGGAAACGACGTTGCGGCCCCTGGCCCACCTGACCTGCGTGGGGAATTCCCCGCAGGAGCTGGCGGAGATCATCGGCGAACTGCTCGACGTCGGCGTCCGCGGCATCCTCGCCCTCCGCGGCGACCGGCCCAAAGACGGAGAAACCCCGCCGCCGGGATCGCTCCGGTACGCCCAGGACCTGATCGAGCTCATCCGCCGCGTGGAGCAGCGCCGCTCGGCACTGCTGTGCGCCGGCAGGGTCGCGGTCGGCGTCGCCGCCTACCCGACCCGGCACCCGGAATCCCCGAGTGAGGCGCACGACGTCGAGGTCCTGCTGGCCAAGCAGCGCTCCGGCGCCGACTTCGCCATCACCCAGGTCTTCTTCCACACCGAACAGTACGCCGACCTCCTGGCGCGGGCCCGCCGGGCCGGGGTGACCATCCCGATCATTCCCGGGGTCATGCCGCTGACCAGCCTCCGGCGGCTCGCCCGGCTCGGCGAACTGACCGGCGTGGAACCGGCCCCGGAACTCATCGAACGCCTCGCGGCTGCCGATACCGACGCCGAGCGGACCCGGATCGGGGTCAGCGCCACCGTTGATCTCGCCAACGCAGCCCTGGACGCCGGAGCCCCCGGCATCCACCTCTACACGTTCAATGAGCACGCCGCGGCCCTGGACGTGCTGGACAAGCTCGCCCTGCCCCGCCCGCACCGCGGCAACCGGCACGGCGCCGGCCGCATCAGCGCATCCCGGGGCGCCGCCAGCGGCCAGCTCGCCAGCTAGGCACAACAACTTCCCTCCGTACAGAACCACCAACACCAAGGACTTCCCATGACTGAACTTCCCATCACCCCCTTCCCGTCCGCCTCGATCCTCGGCTACCCCCGCATCGGCCGCCGCCGCGAACTCAAGAAGGCCGTCGAGGCCTACTGGGCCGGCAAGATCGACGCCGCAGCCCTGGACGCTGCCGCCAAGGAAATCCAGCTCGGCACCGCCAAGCGCCTCCAAGGCCTGGGCCTGACCGAAGCCGCAGCCGTCCCCGGCACCTTCTCCTACTACGACCAGGTGCTCGACGCCGCCGCCCACCTCGGCGCCGTGCCGGCCCGCTTCGGGAACCTCCTCAACGCGCAGGGCCAGCTCGACATCGACGGCTACTTCACCCTGGCCCGCGGCAACAAGGACCAGCAGCCGCTGGAAATGACCAAGTGGTTCGACACCAACTACCACTACCTCGTGCCGGAAATCGGTCCGGAGACCAACTTTGCGCTGACCTCGAACCGGATCGTCGAGGAATTCGAGTACGCCCTCGCCAACGGCGTCGAGACCCGCCCGTACATCGTCGGCCCGGTCACGTTCCTGCTGCTGAGCAAGGCCTCCGACGACGCCCCGGCCGGCTTCAGCCCGTTGTCCCGCCTGGAGGACGTCCTCCCGGTCTACACGGCGCTGCTTCAGAAGCTCGCCGCCGCCGGCGCCAGCTGGGTCCAGCTCGACGAGCCCGCCCTCGTGGTGGACCAGGACACCCCGGCCGTGGAAATCCAGGCCGCCGTCGCCCGCTCCTACGAGGCCCTGGCCGCCGCGGCCCAGCGCCCGCAGCTCTTCGTCTCCACCCCGTACGGCGCACTTAACGGCCAGCTCGGCACCCTTGCAGCCACCGGCATCGACGCCCTGCACCTGGACGTCTTCAAGGGCGAGGTCCCGTCCGCCGCGGCCCTGGCCGCGCTGGGCAACAAGACCCTCGTCGCCGGCGTCGTGGACGGCCACAACATCTGGCGCAACGATCTCGCCGCCTCCGCGAAGAAGATCGCCGAGCTGAAGACGTCGGTGGCCAAGCTGGCCATCAGCACCTCCACCTCCACCCAGCACGTCCCGCACGACGTCGACGAGGAAGTCCAGCTCTCCGAGCAGCTGCGCAGCTGGCTGGCCTTCGCCGACCAGAAGGCCGTTGAAGTCGTCACCCTCGCCGGCCTGCTGACCGACGAAGCAGCCGTCCAGCCCGCCATCGACGAGGCCACCCGCGTCATCGCCTCCCGCGCCGAGGCCGAAGGCGTCCGCCGCGGCGACGTCCGGGCCCGCACCGCCGCCCTGACCGGCGCCGACTTCAACCGCTCCGCCTACGCCGTCCGCGAGGCAGCCCAGGAGAAGGCGCTGCACCTGCCGCCGCTGCCCACCACCACCATCGGCTCCTTCCCGCAGACCGCGGAAATCCGCACCGCCCGGGCCCGCGCCAACCGCGGCGACCTCACCACGGAGCAGTATGAGCAGCTCATGAAGGACGAGATCAAGCGCGTCGTTCAGCTGCAGGAAGAGCTCGGCTTCGACGTCCTGGTCCACGGCGAGCCCGAGCGCAACGACATGGTCCAGTACTTCGCCGAGAACCTCGAAGGCTTCGACGTCACCGTCCACGGCTGGGTCCAGTCCTACGGCTCGCGCTGCACCCGCCCGTCCATCCTGTGGGGCGATGTCACTCGCAGCGCCCCGATCACGGTGAAGTGGGCCGAGTACGCGCAGTCCCTGACCAGCAAGCCGATGAAGGGCATGCTCACCGGCCCGGTCACCATCCTCGCCTGGTCCTTCGTCCGCGATGACCAGCCGCTCGGCGAGACCGCCAACCAGGTGGCACTGGCCCTCCGCGACGAGATCGCCGACCTCGAGGCGGCCGGCATCAAGGTCATCCAGGTGGACGAGCCGGCGCTCCGCGAGCTCCTGCCGCTGCGCAAGTCCGACCAGGCCGCGTACCTGGACTGGTCCGTGAAGTCCTTCCGGCTCGCCACCGCCGGCGCCGCGGACGCAACCCAGGTCCACACGCACCTGTGCTACTCCGAGTTCGGCGCCATCATCGACGCGATCGACGGGCTCGACGCCGACGTCACCTCGATCGAGGCCGCCCGCTCCCGCATGGAGGTCGTCCACGACCTCGAGTCCCACGGCTTCGGCCGCGGCGTGGGCCCGGGCGTCTACGACATCCACTCGCCCCGCGTCCCGGGCGAGCAGGAAGTCACCGAACTGCTCAGCACCGCCGTCAAGCATGTCCCGTCCCGCCAGCTCTGGGTCAACCCGGACTGCGGCCTGAAGACGCGCGGCTACGCCGAGACTGAAGAGTCCCTGCGCAACCTGGTCACCGCCACCAGGACGGTCCGCGCCGAGTTGCTCTCAGCCGCCAAGTAACACAGGCCACCCAGTAGGCAGCGGCCAAATAGTGGAACCCCTTTAGTGGGGGCCGCTAAATAGGCAGCCGCCAAGGAGTCCGCTCCACGCACAAACGACGCCGGCCGGTCACCTTCCCAAGGTGGCCGGCCGGCGTCGTACGTTCTTAATCATCGATTGCTGAGCAGCCGCCGTTTTGAGCGCCCAGAAGGGAATCTACGGAGCAACCGACGCAGGATTAGCAGCGACTCAGGATTCCCGAGTCAGGACTCCCAGAGGATTTCGTCGTCGACGACGCCGTCCTCATCCGCGGAAGCGACGAGGACCTCGTCGGTGAAGTGCTGGCCCAGCGTGAAATCGAGGACGAAGTAGCGTTCCGGCTGGCCGGGGTAGATGCCCACGTGGCCGAGCTTGAGCGCCTTGAGGAAGACCTCGTCGGTCAGCTGGCTCTTGTCCTCGACGCCGAAGACCTTTTTGAGGTGTTCGTCCTTGATCGCGTTGCAATGGAAGTGGCGGTACTCCTGCGGGCTGGTGCCTTCCTGGTCCAGTTCCTCGGCGATCATTTCGCGGACCTGGTCCACGAGTTCGGGCAGGAAGCGCAGGCGGTAGTCAACTTTATGCATGGCAGCTTCATCAAAATGGTCATGCGCGTTGACATTCAGGTCAAGCTCCACGGTCTGGCCCCCCAGCTCATGCGTGGCGGTGAGATTATGCTCCCGTCCGTGGTTGAGCTCGACCTCGCCGAAGTGCTTGCTCGCTACCTTGTTCATATCTTCAACATAGTCCTGAAAACCGGACCATTCCAGCGTTGGGAGGGTTTTATCGGGTACCTGACCGGCCTACGGCCGCATGACTGTACATTGATCGGATGCAGCATGTAATCTCACCCGTCGGCCGTGCCCGGGCCGCGTTCGACGCCGGAACCACCCGCCCGCTCAACTGGCGGCTGGATCAGCTGCGCCGGCTGCGGCGCATGCTCGCGGAGCGGCACGCGGACTTCACCGAAGCCCTCGCCCGCGATCTGGGCAAACACCACACCGAGGCGCAGCTGGCGGAGATCGGGTTCGTAGACGCCGAGACGGCGCACCTGGAGCGGCACCTCGAAGACTGGCTCCGGCCCCGCCGCGTGCCGGTGCCTTTGGCAGTGCGGCCGGCCCGCGCCTGGACCGAACTCACCCCGCTGGGCGTGGTGCTGGTGATCGGGCCGTGGAACTACCCGCTGCAACTGCTGCTCGCCCCGCTCGCCGGCGCCCTGGCCGCGGGCAACACCGTGGTGCTCAAGCCGAGCGAACACGCCCCGGCCACCTCGGCGGCGCTGGCCCGCTGGATTCCCGAATACCTGGCCGGCGCCGCCGAGGTGGTTGAGGGCGGCATCCCGGAGACCACGGCGCTCCTGGCCGAACGCTTCGACCACATCTTCTTCACCGGGGGAGAAGCCGCGGCCAAGGTGGTCATGCGCGCGGCGGCCGAGCACCTGACCCCGGTGACCCTGGAACTCGGCGGCAAGTCCCCGGCGTACGTCGACGCGTCCACGGACCTGGCCACGGCGGCCAAACGCATCGCCTGGGGCCGGTTCATGAACGCCGGGCAGACGTGCGTCGCACCCGACTACGTCCTGGCCCGGGAGGAGGTCCTGGAGCCGCTGCAGGCCGAGCTGATCAAGGCCGTCGCGGCGCTCTTCGGAACGGACCCGGCGGCGAGCCCGTCGTACGGCCGGATTGTTGATGACCGCCACTTCGCACGGCTCGCTGCCCTGGCGGACGCCAGCACGGTGGTGCACGGCGGACAGCGCGACGCCGCCAGCCGCTACTTTGCGCCGACCCTGCTGCGGCCGGCGCCCGGCGACGCCGTCATGGCGGAAGAAATCTTCGGACCGCTGCTGCCACTGGTGCCCGTGGACGGGCTCGACGCGGCCATCGAGGAGGTCAACGGGCGCGCCAAGCCGCTGGCACTCTACGTCTTCAGCAAGGATCCACTGACGCGCCGCGCCTTCGCCGGGCGGACCTCGTCCGGGGCGCTGTGCTTCGACGTTCCGGCGGCCCACCTGTCCGTCCCCGGGCTTCCCTTCGGCGGCGTCGGCGGCAGCGGCATGGGTGCCTACCACGGGGAACATTCGCTGCGGACGTTCTCGCATGAGCGCCCCACCCTGGACAAGCCGCTGTGGCCGGACACGCTGGAAGCGATCTACCCGCCCTACACCCGGACCAAGCACCGGATCATCGACGCGCTGGTGGCGCCGGTCGGGAAGCGGGCCAGGAAGCGCTGAACGCCCGCCGGGCTGACCGGCCTCCACGCCGTCCCCTTCGTCCTCCCGGCCGACGTCGGCCCGCCGCTGCCGGCCATTCAGCCCGGTCGTTCAGCCCAGGCCTTTCGGTTCAGGCCCTTGAGCTCAGTCCTTTCGCGCGGTCCCGAGCCGGTGCATCGTCTCGGCCAGCAGCTCCACGAACAGCTGGACCTGGGCCGTCCGCTTCTCGTTGATCAGCAGGGCGAAAACATTCCGTGCCAGCCGGATCTCCGGCACATCGAGGACCACCACGCCGGCCGGCCGGTGCCGCAAGGCGAGCTCGGGGACGAGGGCGGCGCCGAGCCCGGCGGCGGACATCTCCAGGCTGGCGTGGAAGTCATCGCTGTAGGCCACCACGCGGGGGTGCAGGTTGCAGCTCGCGAAGAGCCGTTCGATCACCGTGGCATCGGACGTGCCCGGGTGGTGCATGATCCAGGGCATGTCCGAGAGGTGCGGTGCGGCCACCTTGGAATCCGTGCCGATGCCCCAGGCCGCCGGCAGGACCACGCGGAAGTCGTCGTCGCCGATCCACTGCCGGTCCACGGTGTGCGGCCAGGCGAGGCCGGACTGTCCCACCTGGTACACCAGGGCGACGTCGAGTTCGCCGCCGGTCCGCAGCCCCTGGATGGTCTGGGCCGGTTCCGCGACCGAGACCCGCAGGTCGATGCCGAGTTTCTTCCAGGCCGGGTTCTGCAGGATCGGCGGCAGCACATAGGTGGCGAGGCTCGGGAAGATGCCCAGCCGCAGCTCCTGGCTGGGGCTTTCCTGCGCCCGGGAGGCGGCGGCCATCAGCGTCTCGATGTCCGTCAACACCTTGGCGGCGTGCCGGGTCATCACGACGGCGGCTTCGGTCGGCTGGATGCTGCGGGCCGCCCGCTGGAACAAGGTGACGCCGGTGTCGCGTTCCAGGGCCGACATTTGCTGGGAGACGGCCGAGGCCGTGTAGCCGAGCCGGGTGGCGGCGGCCGCAAAAGATCCAAGCCGGATCACTTCCACAAGGGTCCGGAGATGGACGGGGTTGATCAAGGGCTGCCCTTCGCCTGGTTGCGGGTCCACGGAGACGGGACCGGAATTCCCGCTTCATTGTGGCATATCCCGCCCTCCGGCGGCCGTGCCGGTAAATCTGCCGGATGTCTGCCGGAGGGACTGCACGGAATGTCTGCGCTGCGCGGCCGGGCCGATGCAGGAGAATCCGAGGAACCCAACCCAAGGGACGGATGATGGCGTCACTGGCGACGGTCTGACAGCAGAACTAAAAAATCCCAGTTTCATACTCATCCGGCCGCCCGACGGCCACGAATTGCCCATAAGAGACTTCGGGCCAGACAACAGGAGCAGATCAGTGTCGCAAGCAGCAGGGATTCCGGCAGGCCGGCGGGTAGCCGTCATCGGCAGCGGAGTGGCGGGGCTGACCGCCGCGTACGTGCTGAACGGGCAGGACCGGGTAACGCTCTTCGAGGCCGACTCCCGGCTCGGCGGCCACGCCCACACCCACGATGTGCCGCAGCAGAACGGGCCCACCCTGGGCGTGGACACCGGCTTCATCGTCCACAACGAGCGGACGTATCCCACCCTCCTGCGCCTGTTCGCCGAGCTCGGCGTCGAAACCCAGGACTCCGAAATGAGCATGTCCGTCCGCTGCGACGGCTGCGGCCTGGAATACGCGGGCGCACGGGCCAAGGGGAGCGGCATCATTCCCGGGCCGTCCACCCTGCTGCGCGGCCGCTACCTGAGGATGCTGCTGGAAGTCACCCGGTTCCACCGCCGTGCCCGTGCCCTGCTGGCCGAACCCGCCGCCGCCACAGGCACGGCAGCCGACGGACACGAGCTCACCCTGGGAGACTTCCTGGCGCGGGAGAAGTTCAGCAGCTACTTCATCTCGCACTTCATGACCCCGGTGGTCAGCGCCGTTTGGTCTTGCGACCCCACCACCGCCCTTGCCTACCCGGCCCGCTACCTGTTCACCTTCCTGGGCCACCACGGCCTGCTCGGCGTCAAGGGCTCGCCGCAATGGCGGACCGTCACCGGCGGCTCGCGCAGCTACGTCGACAAGGTCGCCGCGACCCTGCCGGACATCCGGCTCGCCAGCCCGGTCACCGCGGTGCAGCGGCACGCCGACGGCGTCGACGTCACGTCCGCTCTCGGCGCCGGGACCGTGCGCGAGACCTTTGACGCCGTCGTCATCGCCACCCACCCGGCGCAGGCCCTGCGCATGCTCACCGACGCCTCGGCCGCCGAGCGGGCCGCCCTTGGCGGCATGCCGTACTCGGTGAACCAGACGCTCTTCCACCGTGACGAGGCCGTGCTGCCGGCCAGCCCCAACGCCCAGGCGTCCTGGAACTACCGGCTGCCGTCCTGCGACGCCCGGCCGGACAAGGTCCTGGTCAGCTACGACATGACCCGGCTGCAGCGGCTGGATCCCGTGGACGGCGGCCGGTACATCGTCAGCCTCGGCGAATCCGAGCTGATCGACGACGCCACGGTCCTGGACCGGATGGTCTACGAGCACCCGCAGTACACTCCGGAGTCGCTGGCGGCACAGCAGCGGATCCTCGGACTCGGCGACGGGCGTCTGGCCTTCGCCGGCGCGTACCACGGCTGGGGATTCCACGAGGACGGCGCCCTGTCCGGCCTCAAGGCCGCCGCCCGGCTCGGCCGCGACTGGGACCAGCTCCCCGTTAATATCGGCACGGTGGCCGTGGACCCGGACCTAGCCCCGGCGACAGAGGAGCCGGCCACAGTTCAACCGGCCACGGTGGACGTGCCATGAGCGCGCCGGCCACCATCCACCCGGCCGCACTCCACGGCGCAGCCATCTACCGCACCGCCATCGCCCATGTGCGGCGCACCCCGCTGCGCAACGCGTTCACCTACCGCAGCTACAGCTGGTACGTCGACGTCGACCACCTCCCGCGGCTGCCGCGCCTGCTCTGGCCGCTGGCCGGCTTCCGGGTGGAGGACCACCTCGGCGATCCGTCCGGCACCCTGCGCGGCAACGTGGAAAGCTACCTTGCCACCCAGGGGATAAAGCTCGACGGCGGACGCATCACCATGCTTGCCAGCGCCCGGGTGTTCGGGCACGTGTTCAACCCGCTGAGCGTGTTCTGGTGCCACAGCGCCTCCGGCGAGCTGCGCTGCGTCGTCGCCGAGGTCCACAACACGTACGGGGAGCGGCACTGCTACCTCCTCGAAACCGACGCCACGGGCAGGGCGAGCGTGCCGAAGGCGTTCTACGTCTCGCCGTTCAACGACGTTGACGGCGAATACCGCATGAAGCTCCCCGAACCCGGCGAACGGCTCGCCGTATCGATCGTCCTGGAACGGGAGGGCCAGCAGCCCTTCATCGCCACCATGGACGGCGTCCGGCACGAAGCGAGCTTGCGGAACATCGTGTCCGCGGCGCTCGCAGTACCCGCGGCCCCGCTGCGTGTCGCGGCACAGATCCGCTGGCAGGGCATCAAGCTGTGGGCGCGCCGCCTGCCCATCATCAAGAAACCACACCACCCTTCACAGGAGGCAGTTCAGTGACAATGACCGAAGCGACCGGATCCGGTACGGGACGGGCACAGGGCACCACGCGCAGCAGCGCCATAGACGGCAGCGCAGTTACCGGCAGCGCCGTCACCAGCGGGCTCGTCACCGGCAGGGTGCCGTACACCGTTCCCCAGCCTCCCGCCACCATCGATGCCGCCATCTGGCCCAGCATCGCCACGGTGCCCGCGAGCCTCAAGGCCCGTGTGGCCGGACGCGCCGCGGACGCCATCTTCAAGGCGGCCGTGCGCAGGCTGCCCCTGGAAGTCCGGTACCCGGACGGCACAGTATTGGGCAAGGCTCCTTCTGACGAGGCGCCCGCCACCTACCCCGTCATGACCATCAACCGGCCCGACGCCTTCGCCACCCGCCTCGGCGACGGCGGCCTGATCGGCCTGGGCGAGTCCTTCATGGCCGGCGACTGGGACGCCGATGACCTCACCGCCGTCATGGAGGTCTTTGCCTCCCGCGTCGGCACGCTCGTGCCCGAGCCGCTGCAGAAGCTGCGCGGCCTGTACCTGCCGCGCCAGCCGCGCAGGGAACGGAACACGGAGAAGAACACCCGCTCGAACATCTCGCGGCACTACGACCTCTCCAACGAGCTGTTCGCCTCCTTCCTGGACAGCACCATGACGTACTCCAGCGCCCTCTTCCCGGAAAGCGGCGACGCCCTGCGGAACGTGGCCTGGGACGGGCTGGCCGCCGCGCAGCAGGCCAAGATTGACCGGCTGCTGGACAAGGCCGGCGTGAAGGAAGGCACCCGGGTGCTGGAAATCGGCACCGGCTGGGGAGAGCTCGCCCTGCGCGCGGCCGCCCGCGGCGCCACCGTCTACTCCGTCACGCTCTCCAGCGAGCAGCAGGAACTGGCCCGCCAGCGCGTGGCCGAGGCCGGCTACGCCGACGCCGTCACGATCGAGCTCAAGGACTACCGCGCCGTCGAGGGCGAGTACGACGCCGTCGTCTCGGTCGAAATGATCGAGGCCGTCGGCTTCGAATACTGGGCCACGTACTTCCAGACCATCGAGCGGGTCCTGGCCCCGGGCGGCAAGGTGGCCATCCAGGCCATCACGATCGCCCACGACCGGCTCATGGCCACCCGCACCAGCTACACCTGGGTGCACAAGTACATCTTCCCGGGCGGGGTCATTCCGTCCGTCCGCGCCATTGAAGACATCACGGCGAAGCAGACCGGACTGCGCGTCCGCGAACGCCTCGCCATGGGCGAGCACTACGCCCAGACGCTGCGGCTCTGGGAGGAGCGGTTCATGGCCCGCGAAGACGAGGTGGGGGCCATGGGCTTCGACGCGGTCTTCCAGCGGATGTGGCTGTTCTACCTCTGCTACTCCCGGGCCGGGTTTGAAACGGGCTACCTCGACGTGCAGCAGATCGTGCTCGACGGCTGTTAGAACAATCACGAACCAAAGAGGCGGGCACCACGGTGCCCGCCTCTTTCGTGTGCCCGGACACCAGATGTAGTGGCCGGCGCCACCGATCCGGGTCCCCGCGGCGGCGCGCGACACGCCGTCTGCGGTGCGACACGCGGGGGTGATTAATGTGGCTAACTACTCCACAGGGTGTGGATTTCGTCCGCGAAAATGGCGGAAATCCGGACATTTGGAGGGCACCCTCCTGTGGATTAAAGGTGGGTTAAATGACATACTTGTAATACATCATCTTGGGGTCCACATGAGGCTCTTGCACTACATGTAGTATCGACATACAGTTCCAGCAGAGCATCAGCGCGGGACATCCGGAGCCGGGATTGCGCTCCACAGAAGACTTCAACAAAGGGGACAGGACCATGACCGTTACGGTTTACACAAAGCCGGCCTGCGTTCAGTGCAACGCGACCTACCGCGCGCTGGACAAGAAGGGCATCGCCTACCAGAGCGTCGACATTTCCCAGGACGCGGAAGCCCTTGAGCGCCTGAAGTCCCTGGGCTACATGCAGGCCCCCGTTGTCGTCACCGACCAGGACCACTGGTCAGGTTTCCGCCCGGACAAGATCGAAGAACTGGCACAGGCTGCCGCCGTCGCAGTAGCCTGAAACGCCCTGTCGCCTGAAAAGCCCAGGACGCCGCTACCAGGCAAAAATTCACGGTAGATGAGGTGACCACCGTGGCTGTAAAAACTGAAGATCGGGTGGCTGCCACGGCTGACAGCGGGGAAGCGGTCAGCACGGCAGCACCGGCCACCACAACGCACTGCCGGCTCATCTACTTTTCCTCCACCTCCGAAAACACCGCACGCTTCGTAGCGAAGCTGGGCGTCGACGCCGCCAGGATCCCCCTCTACCCGAGGGACGCTCCGCTGGTGGCCCGGGAGCCCTACGTTTTGTTGCTCCCGACCTACGGCGGCACCGGGGGAGAGGGATCTGTTCCAAAGCAGGTCATCAGGTTTTTGAACGATCCGGGCAACCGGAAGCTGATCCGCGGAGTGATCGGCGCAGGAAACACCAATTTCGGGGACAACTACTGCATGGCAGGCGACATCATCGCCGCCAAGTGCAAGGTCCCGCACCTATATCGCTTCGAACTCATGGGGACGCCGGAAGACGTCAACCGCGTACAACAAGGATTGGAAGAGTTTTGGACACGACTGTCGCAGACAAAGCAGTAACTGAGGGCGCAGGCCTGCACACCGGCACCGGCGCCGCCGCTGTTGAGAAGCAGGAACAGCAGAAGAAGCACGAAATGCCGGCCGCCTACAAGGGCCTGGGCTACCACGAGCTGAACGCCATGCTGAACCTCTACGGCCCCAACGGGGAAATCCAGTTCGAGGCCGACCGCGAGGCCGCGCACCAGTACTTCCTGCAGCACGTGAACAACAACACCGTGTTCTTCCATGACCTCGAGGAAAAGCTCGACTACCTCGTCAAGAACGAGTACTACGAGCGCGAAACCCTCGACCAGTACACGATGAACTTCATCCGCGAGCTCTACAACCGCGCGTACAAGAAGAAGTTCCGCTTCGAGACCTTCCTCGGCGCGTTCAAGTTCTACACCTCCTACACGCTGAAGACGTTCGACGGAAAGCGCTTCCTGGAGCGCTACGAGGACCGCGTCTGCATGGTGGCCCTGCACCTGGCCCGCGGCGACGAGAAGCTCGCCACCCAGATGGTGGACGAGATCATCGAAGGCCGCTTCCAGCCGGCCACCCCGACGTTCCTGAACGCCGGCAAGCGCCAGCGCGGCGAGCTGGTCTCCTGCTTCCTGCTCCGCATCGAAGACAACATGGAGTCGATCGGCCGGTCCATCAACTCCGCGCTGCAGCTCTCCAAGCGCGGCGGCGGCGTCGCCTTCGCGCTGACCAACATCCGCGAGGTCGGCGCGCCGATCAAGCAGATCGAGAACCAGTCCTCCGGCGTCATCCCCGTGATGAAGCTCCTCGAGGACAGCTTCTCCTACGCCAACCAGCTCGGTGCCCGCCAGGGTGCCGGCGCGGTGTACCTGCACGCGCACCACCCGGACATCTACCGCTTCCTGGACACCAAGCGCGAGAACGCGGACGAGAAGATCCGCATCAAGACCCTCTCGCTCGGCGTCGTCATCCCGGACATCACCTTCGAGCTCGCCAAGCGGGACGAGGACATGTACCTGTTCTCCCCGTACGACGTCGAAAAGGTCTACGGCATGCCGTTCTCCGACGTCTCGGTCACCGAGAAGTACTACGAGATGGTGGACGATTCCCGGATCAAGAAGACCAAGATCAAGGCGCGCGAGTTCTTCCAGACCCTCGCCGAGATCCAGTTCGAGTCCGGCTACCCTTACATCATGTTCGAGGACACCGTGAACCGGGAAAACCCGATCGACGGCAAGATCATCATGTCCAACCTGTGCTCCGAGATCCTCCAGGTCTCCCAGCCCACGACGTACCACGATGACCTGTCCTACGACCAGACCGGCAAGGACATCTCCTGCAACCTGGGTTCGCTGAACATCGCCAAGACCATGGACTCGCCGGACTTCGGCCTGACCATCGAGACGGCCATCCGGTCGCTCTCTGCCGTCTCGGACATGTCCAACATCACCTCGGTGCCCTCGATTGCCCGCGGTAACGACCAGAGCCACGCGATCGGCCTCGGCCAGATGAACCTGCACGGCTACCTGGCCCGCGAGCGGGTCCACTACGGTTCCGAAGAGGGCCTGGACTTCACCAACATCTACTTCTACTCGGTGGTGTTCCACGCGGTCCGCGCCTCCAACCTGCTGGCCATCCAGACCGGCCAGACCTTCGGCGGCTTCGAGAAGTCCAAGTACGCCTCGGGCGAGTTCTTCGACAAGTACACCGAGCAGGAATGGGTCCCGCAGACCGAGAAGGTCGCCGAGCTGTTCAAGAACATCCACATCCCCACGCAGGATGACTGGCGCGAGCTGAAGGCCTCCGTCATGGAGCACGGCATCTACAACCAGAACCTGCAGGCTGTCCCGCCGACCGGCTCGATCTCCTACATCAACAACTCCACCTCCTCGATCCACCCGGTGGCGTCCAAGATTGAGATCCGCAAGGAAGGCAAGCTGGGCCGCGTGTACTACCCGGCGCCGTACCTGACGAACGACAACCTGGAGTACTACCAGGACGCGTACGAGATCGGCTACGAGAAGGTCATCGACACGTACGCCGCCGCCACGCAGCACGTGGACCAGGGCCTGTCCCTGACGCTGTTCTTCAAGGACACCGCCACCACGCGCGACATCAACAAGGCCCAGATCTATGCCTGGAAGAAGGGCATCAAGACCATCTACTACATCCGTCTCCGCCAGCTCGCGCTGGAAGGGACCGAGGTGGAGGGCTGCGTCAGCTGCATGCTGTAGCTTCAACTAAATCGTGACAGTACGACGGCGGGCGCCCGCCCGCCGTCGTACGCTTTAACTAAGAACTAAACCCAACATTTAGGGGATGACATGACCGAAAAGGTCAAGCTGCTTAGCCACGTCGAGGCGATCAACTGGAACCGCATCCAGGACGACAAGGACGTGGACGTCTGGAACCGCCTGGTCAACAACTTCTGGCTGCCGGAGAAGGTGCCGCTGTCCAACGACGTGCAGTCGTGGGCGACGCTGACCCCGGACGAGCAGCAGCTCACCATGCGCGTGTTCACGGGCCTGACCCTACTGGACACCATCCAGGGCACCGTCGGCGCCGTCTCGCTGATTCCGGACGCCCTCACCCCGCACGAAGAGGCCGTCTACACGAACATCGCGTTCATGGAGTCCGTGCACGCCAAGAGCTACTCCTCCATCTTCTCCACGCTGGCCTCCACCAAGGAGATCGACGAGGCGTTCCGCTGGTCCACCGAGAACGAGAACCTTCAGAAGAAGGCCCAGATCGTCATGGACTACTACCAGGGCGACGACCCCCTCAAGCGCAAGGTGGCCTCCACGCTGCTGGAGAGCTTCCTGTTCTACTCCGGCTTCTACCTGCCGATGTACTGGTCCTCACGGGCCAAGCTGACGAACACGGCCGACCTGATCCGCCTGATCATCCGCGACGAGGCCGTGCACGGCTACTACATCGGCTACAAGTTCCAGAAGGGCCTGGAGGGCCTGTCCGAGGAGCGCAAGCAGGAGATCAAGGACTACACGTTCGAGCTGCTCTTCGAGCTGTACGAGAACGAGGTCCAATACACCCACGACCTCTACGACTCCGTCGGCCTGGCCGAGGACGTCAAGAAGTTCCTGCACTACAACGCCAACAAGGCGCTGATGAACCTGGGCTACGAGGCCATGTTCCCGGCCTCCGTCACCGACGTGAACCCGGCGATCCTCTCGGCCCTGTCGCCGAACGCTGACGAGAACCACGACTTCTTCTCGGGTTCGGGTTCTTCTTACGTGATTGGCAAGGCAGTCAATACTGAGGATGACGACTGGGACTTCTAGTCTTTTGTGAGGTCGGCGAGTCGATCGATCCGGAACGGCCCCGCACTGTGAGTTGCCAAGATACTTGGCACAAGTGACAAGTTAGTTGGCAAGTGACAAACAGCATGGCTTCTCTGGCAAGTTAGTTGGCAACTGTGATGAGATGTCGACCTAGTTGGAAGAAACGACGGGGGCTTGGGAGTCTTCCAGCTAGGTCTCATTTGCAATGAGAATGTGAGATTCCGCAGTACATGGGAAATCTCTAACCCTCGGTGGCCACATTCACGGCGGTTGGCCAAGGGCAGCGGGGCAAGCGGAACCGGCGGCAAAGGAACGGGCTCAAAGATCGTCGGCTTTACCAATGAGGACGAATAAACCTCGTCGGTGAGTTCTCTTGTGTTGGATAAGTGATCATCGAGGTGGGACACTTTGCCTCCAGGCGGCTCCGCCGCTGCGGATCGGACCCCTTCTCTAAGCGCTGAAATTAGCGGCTGGGTGATATGGTTCCGTGCCCCAGCGTGAACTCCTCGCCCCGGCAACGTCATACCTGCATCTGCGCGCACAGCAAGACTTGCCCACGCTGCGCGGAGCTGACTTCAGCCATGCGGGCGAATCTAAAGTGTCCGCAACTTCTCGCAACTGATCGATAGCCTTGTTCAAGTTCTTAAAGAGGAAGCAGCAGCAATGACCACTGATGCGCGCACGGTTTTTGTTATACACGGACGCAACGAAGCGGCCAGGAAGGCGCTGTTCGAATTTCTGAGGTCTATTGGTCTCAATCCATTGGAGTGGTCGCGGGCCATTGCGATGACCGGTCAGGGGTCGCCCTATATTGGAGACGTTCTGAACGCCGCCTTTGGTGCGGCGAGTGCCGTGGTCGTCCTTCAGACCCCCGATGACATCGCACATCTTCACGAGTCTTTGACGTATCCGGGTGATCCTGAATGCTCACCTCAGATGCAACCGCGCCCAAATGTTCTATTCGAAGCCGGGATGGCTATGGGGCGAAACCCAGACCGGACTGTAATCGTGGAACTGGGCCAGATTAGGAGTTTCAGCGACATACATGGCCGACATGTCGTTCGTTTGGACAATTCCTCCCAGAAGCGACAGGAACTTGCGACTCGGCTCCGAACTGCCGGTTGCTCGGTGAACACCGATGGTACTGACTGGCACACCGCCGGTGATCTAACGCCGCCCTCAGCCCCTGGTGAGGGCCTGCCCTTGGGGCGCAGGCTACCATCATCTGAGGCTTCAGGACGCCCCCGCCTCTCAGCTCGGCTCAACGAACATGGGGGCAACAAGATGAGTGACGTGATCGTCACAAACAACGGGCCAGGTGATGTTTTTGACCTGGATGTACAGCCAGCATCCGGAGAGGAAAGGAATCTCCATAGGGAGAGTGCTTCCCTCCCCGTGCCAAACCTTCCTCACGGGAAGTCCATTGTGGCGCTGCGGCGGATGCCTCTCAGCATGGGCGATTCCGCCAAACCTTACTTCAACATCGTCATCACCGGCAGAACGGCTGACGGCGTAGCCATAGAACAAACCGAGTTCGTGAGTGGTGCCTGATGGAAATTTCCATTTCCCTGCCCCTAGACAACGACGGCTTCCTCCGCCGAGAATGCCCTGACTGCATGCAAGAGTTCAAATGGCATCACGGCCCCGCCAACGAGGAAGCGGAACAGATTAGTGACTCGGGGATTTACCACTGTCCCTTATGCGGCCAGTCCGCGGGTCCTGGCTCGTGGTGGACTCAAGAACAGCTCGACTACGCCCAAAAGGCTGCGATGCCCGCGGCATTGCAATCTCTCGAGGACCAGCTGGACGGAATCTTCCAGGGTGCGTCCAACAAGCACTTCTCCGTGAAGCGGACGGGCCATCTCGACCTCCCGGAGGAGGCCATGCCCCTCGTGGACAAGGATGACATGTCGATCGTCGCGTCGCCCTGCCATGCCTACGAACCGGTCAAAGTCCCAGAGACAGCTGCTGGCCCGTTCTACTGTCTAGTCTGTGGATCTCCATTTGCCGTCTAACGCCCCGCTGGTAACGGCCGTTTTGGCCTGTTCCTAGGACTATCGTCGGGCCGAAATTTGAGCAGAGTCGGTCTGATGCATGGCCCGCGAGGCTGCCGGCCGATCATCGAACACCCACTAAACTCAAACGGTGATAACAGGCGAAATCAAATCTCAGGTAGACAAGGTCTGGAACGCATTCTGGACTGGCGGCATCTCCAACCCTTTGGAAGTGATCGAACAGATAACGTATCTGCTCTTCCTTAAGCGCCTGGATGAGAACCAGACCCGAGCCGAGAACAAGGCCAACCGCACCGGCAAGCCTGTCGAAAACCCGGTCTTCCCCAGCGGTCTGGACGAAAAGGGCCGCTCGTATCAGGACTTCCGCTGGAGCAAGTTCAAGAACTTCTCCCGCGACGAGATGTACACAGTCTTCGCCGAGCACATCTTCCCGTTCCTGCGCACCGGCCTGGCCCAGCTAGCCAACGGCGAGGAATCCTCGTACGCCCAGCATATGAGAGACGCCCGTTTCACCATCCCCAATGCCGGGCTGCTGGAAAAAGTCGTCGACATCATCGATGAAATCCCCATGGACGAGCGCGACACCAAGGGCGACCTCTATGAATACATGCTGGGCAAGATCGCCTCCGCCGGCACCAACGGCCAGTTCCGAACGCCACGCCACATTATCGACCTGATGGTGAAGATGACGGCGCCGCGGCCGATGGAGGCGATCTGTGACCCGGCCGCGGGTACCGCGGGGTTCCTCGTCCAGGCCGGTGAGTACTTACGGCAGCACAACCCGAACCTGCTCACCAACGCCGAGCAGAGCAGGTTCTTCCACCACAGCCAGTTCCACGGCTACGACTTCGACAGCACCATGCTCCGCATTGGGTCTATGAACATGCTCCTGCACGGGGTGGAAAACCCGGACATCACCTACCGGGACTCCCTGGCCGACCTACACGGAACCGAGGAGGAAAAGTACGACGTCATTCTCGCCAACCCGCCCTTCGCCGGCAGCCTGGACTACGAGAACGTCGCCAAAGACCTGCTCTCCCTGGTCAAGACCAAGAAGACGGAGCTGCTCTTCCTGGCCCTTTTCCTCCGGTTGCTCAAGCCTGGCGGACGGGCCGCGGTGATTGTGCCCGATGGCGTGATGTTCGGCTCGTCCACGGCGCACAAGGCACTGCGGAAAATCCTCGTCGAGGACCACAAACTCGAAGGCGTGGTCAAACTCCCTTCGGGGGTCTTCAGACCCTACGCTGGGGTTTCAACCGCGATATTGTTCTTCACCAAAACCAATTCCGGCGGCACCGACAACGTCTGGTTCTACGAGGTGACCGCGGACGGGTTCAGCCTGGACGACAAGCGCACCCCGCTGGCGACATCCGATCTCGACGACGTTCTGGGCCGCTGGCAGCACCGGACGACGACGGAGGCCGACCGGGCGCGCACCCACCGGTCCTTCGTCGTCCCTAAGGCTGAAATCGCCAAGAACGGCTACGACCTCTCGCTCAAGAGGTACAAAGAAGTTCAGCACGAGGAGATCGATCACCAAGAGCCAGCCGAAATAATCGCTGACCTGGAGCGCCTTGAACGGGAAATCACACTGGGAATGTCTGATTTGAAGGAACTGCTCAAATGAGCACCCCGACCGTTCTCGCCGACACAGAAATCGTTCGTGTAGGGGACGTTGCCGAGCAGATACGCGGAGTTTCATATTCTAAGGCGGATGTTAGAACAGCCCCTCAGACTGGCTACATTCCGTTGCTGCGCGGCGGGAACGTTCACGAACATGGTCTGGCTTTCGATGATCTTCAGTTCGTTCCGGATGAAAGTGTCTCCCAGAAACAAGTACTGCAGGCGGGCGACATCGTAGTCGTCGCATCTAGCGGGAGTCTCAGCGGTGTCGGCAAGGCCGCCTGCGTTCCGGCGGGGTTCCACGGAACATTCGGCGCATTCTGCAAGGTCGTTCGGCCAACGGACAAGATCGATGCAAGCTACCTCGGCCACTACTTCCGAACCGCGGACTATCGCTCGAAGGTATCGAGTATGGCTGCCGGCGCAAATATCAACAATCTGCGGAACGAGCATCTCGACGGGTTGAAGATCCGGCTCCCTGCTTTAGGCGAGCAGCGGCGGATTGCGGCCATCCTGGACAAGACAGACGAACTCCATGCCAAACGACGTCAGGCTCTTGCCCATCTCGACGCTCTCACCCGGTCCATCTTCCACGCTATGTTCGGCGACCCAATTCTCAACCCGATGGGTTGGCCGTTAGTAGCCCTGTCTCAACTCGGGACTCTTGAAAGAGGACAGTCCAAACATCGTCCCCGAAATGACCCCAAGCTGCTCGGTGGATCTCACCCGCTGATTCAGACGGGAGATGTGGCCAACGCCTCGGGCTACGTTAGGAAATTCTCAGCCACCTATTCGGAATTCGGCTTGAAGCAGAGTAAGAAGTGGCCTGCAGGAACATTATGTATCACGATCGCTGCCAATATCGCCAAGACCGCAATTCTCAAGCTCGATGCATGCTTCCCCGACAGTGTTGTGGGCTTTGAGTCAGACGCGGCGACCATCGAGTATGTCAGAACCTGGTTCTCATTTCTCCAGAAAACGCTGGAGGCTAGGGCTCCCGAATCAGCCCAAAAGAATATCAACTTGGCGATCCTTAGGGGCGTGGAAGTACCAGCTCCTCCGCTTGACATGCGGAGACGGTTCGCAGAGCGGGTGGCGGCAATTGAACAACTCAAGAGCCAGCACGAGATCCACCTGTACGAACTCGAAGACCTATCCGCGTCTCTACAGCACCGCGCCTTCAGCGGTCAGCTTTAGTCGCTAGCCGAAGGAATCACCAATGATCGATTCAGTCAAAGACTGTGCTGTATCAAGTCTTCTCGGCGTAGACCACAAGATCGTCTATGTCATTCCCCCCTACCAGCGCGAATACACATGGTCCAAGACGCATTGGGAGGACTTGATTGACGATGTGCTGGGGGCCCCGGAGGGATATTTCCTCGGGTCGATCATCTGTATCAACCAGCAGAAGGACGCCACCGACATCGCCCAGCTTGAACTTGTCGACGGTCAACAGCGAATGACAACACTGTCCATCCTGCTCGCTGCCCTTTACTCCTGCTTGGCTGCACGCAAAGAGGACCTTGATGAAGACGAGAACGCCTCGCTAATCAATCTCCGGCGGAAGCTGGTCCTCAAAGACCCCGCCGACCACCCGAGGCTCACCCCGCAACGTCAGAACAACAACGCCGGGGACTATGTCGCTGTCCTCAGCGAAGCCGGTGTCGTCAAGCAGCTGAAGAGTAGACCCGGCAATCTGGGTAACCGGCGGATCATGAAGTGCTTCCGCTACTTCGTGGACCAGATTGAAGCCAGGCTTACCACCTCTGAGCCGTCGCACACCCAACTCCTGAGAATGGTCGAGCAGGTCTCCGCTGCTGTGCTGGTCAAGATCGAAGTCAAGAATCACTCGGACGCCTACGTCCTCTTCGAGTCGCTCAACAACCGCGGTGCACAGTTAACGCCCATTGACTTGATCAAGAACAAGCTGCTGGCCTCCACCCACGGGAAAGATGCCCTGGCTGTGGAAGCGGTCTTTGAAGAGTGGATGGGCATCATTGATCTGCTGGGGGACGACTACTCCTTGCAAGAACGCTTCTTCCGTCAGTACTACAACGCCTTCAAGGAAGTGCTGAATGACGTAGTCAACGAGCCGGTGGCTACACGGTCCAACCTCATCCGCATCTACGAAAAGCTGATCGAGCATGGACATGAGGAATTTGTCAGCCGAATAAGCGGAGCAGCAGCGGTTTACAGCCAAATTGCCGGCGGATCACGCAGCTCTGAGAACCCTGCGCTGAACGCCGCATTGATTCGGCTCCGCAGGGCGCAAGGGGCACCGTCACACTTGCTTCTCATGTACTTGATGACAAATCAGGGGCGCCTGAAGCTCAACGATGGCGATTTAGTCGCGATTTGCGACTTGCTGGTTGCCTTCTTCGTACGCCGAAATGTCACGGGACTGCCAGCCACCTATGAACTCCAACGTCTCTTCATGGCCATCACGTCCCAACTGCACCACGGTGTCGGCGATCCCATTTTCGAATTGCTGCGTGAACGGCTCGTCGGCATTTCGTCGTCGGACGAGTTGTTCCGCGAAAAGCTCGCTGGCAACGCTTACGAAGACTCCTACGACATGACCCGCTTCATATTGTGCTCGCTTGCGGAAGCAAGCATGACGGACGAGACACGCGTGGATCTTTGGGCAATGGAGGGAAAGAGACATGCCTGGTCCGTTGAGCACATCTTCCCCCAGGGTGCCAATATCCCTCCATCCTGGATTGACATGATGGGCGGATCCCCAGAGGTGGCGAAAGCCGTTCAGGCGGAACACGTTCACACTCTAGGGAATCTCAGCGTCACGCGTTTTAATGCAACGCTGAGCAATAAATCATTCCTCGACAAACTTAATGCCAGAGACGGCAACGGTAACTCTGTGGGGCTAAAGAATATGCTTCGAATCAATGATGACGTGATCAGCGAATCGACTTGGACGAAGCAGCACATAATCCACCGGAGCCAACGGTTAGTTGACGCGGCTTTCAACTACTTCCGGCTTAAGTAGTTGGGACTTTCCTAGCCTCCACTGGCGGAGGCTAGAGAGTCGCGGCGTACAGGTTCCGGCAAGTTTTCTTGCCGGACCTGCCATTCGTTACGCGTAATGGCCGAAATAGCGCTGGAACGGATGTTGCGCCGCGAAGCGGCATGCTGCATCGGCTAGGCTCCGAACAGAACACCGACAGAGGAGTGGCATTGGGGGATGTAAACAGCAACTTCGCTGTACTGCAGGCGGAGTGGCCGGGCATCGCGAAGGAAGCGCGGCTGGCCGAGCATTACGCGCGGAAGGACCCCCGGTCTTCTCTGCTTTACGCGCGGCGGTCCGTCGAAGCGATGCTGGCCTGGCTGTACGAAGCTGACAACGCGCTTGCGTTGCCTTACAAGGGCGATCTCAACGCCCTGATGTCGGAACCGTCGTTCAAGCGCCTCGCGGGCGAGACGATCGTGAGTAAGTTCCACCTCATCCGCAAGGTCGCGAACAGCGCCATCCACACCAACGCCGCCATCACCGTCCAGCACTCCGAGCAGACCATTCGGGAACTCTTCCACGTCTGCATCTGGCTGGCGCTCCGCTACACCCGGGATCCAGCCCACCGCCCGGCCTCAACTGTTGCATTCAACGGACAGTTCCTCAGCCCGACGCCGAAGCCGGGCGTTAGGATGCCCGCCGAGAAGCCCCGCTCTGCGGACCAGACGGCCAAACTCGCCGAAGAACTGGCGGCCAAGGACGCGGCGCTGGCCGCGCAGAAGCAGGACAACGAGCAACTTCAGGCCCAGCTTTTGGCCCTGCGCGCACAGATCGCCCGGGCGAAGGAAGAAAACAAGAAGCTCCCGGACAGCCACGACTACTCAGAAGCCGAAACCAGGGTCTACATCGACCTCTATTTGGGCGAAGCAGGATGGGCACTGGACAAGGCCGAAGACCGCGAATTCGAAGTCAACCACATGCCCACCCACGCCGGCCCCACTACCGGAACCGGGTTCGTGGACTACGTCCTGTGGGGATCCGACGGCAAGCCACTCGCCGTCGTCGAAGCCAAACGGTCATCCAAGTCACCGTACGAGGGCCAGCAGCAGGCCAAGCTCTACGCCGACGCACTGGAGACGGAGAAAGGCCAGCGTCCGGTCATTTACTACAGCAACGGCTACGAGCACTGGATCTGGGACGACGCCTCCGGCTACCCGCCCCGCCCGGTCCAGGGATTCCACACCCGGGACCAGCTCCAGCTCATGGTGGACCGCCGCGCCACCCGCAAACGCCTGGCCACGGCGGCCATCAACACCGAGATTGCGGGCCGCAGCTATCAACAGGCGGCCATCAGGGCGGTCACCGACGCCCTGGAAACGGACAAGGAACGCAAGGCGCTGCTGGTGATGGCGACCGGCTCCGGCAAGACGCGCACCGTCGTCGCGCTCTCCAGCCTGCTGATGCAGGCGAACTGGGCCAAACGCGTACTCTTCCTGGCCGACAGGGTCGCCCTGGTGGATCAGGCCGCCCGGGCCTTCAAGAGCAATCTCCCAGGATCATCACCCGTAATTCTGGGGCGGGACGTGGAGGCTGACAGCCGCATCCATATCGCCACCTATCCCACGATGATGAACCTGATCAACGAACGGACCGACGACGGCACGGTCCTGAAGCAACGGTTCGGGATCGGCCACTACGACCTGATCATCATCGATGAGGCCCACCGCTCCGTCTACCAGAAGTACCGGGCCATCTTCGATTACTTTGATGCGTATCTGGTGGGCCTGACGGCCACCCCGCAGTCCGAGGTGGACCGCAACACCTACTCCCTGTTCGACATCGAGGACCACGTCCCCACGTTCGCTTACGAGCTGACGCAGGCCATCTCCGACGGCTACCTCGTACCGCCCCGGACCGTGTCCATTGCGCTGAAGTTCCCGGTCGAAGGGATCCGCTACGAGGAACTCTCGGAGGAGGAAAAGGAGGACTGGGACTCTGCCGAATGGGATGAGGATGGGGAGATCCCGGACGCCGTGGATCCGGCCATCCTGAACACTTGGCTGTTCAACGCCGACACCGTGGATAAGGCACTCGAGGTGCTGATGACCCGCGGGCACAAGGTCGCCGGGGGAGACCGGCTTGGGAAGACGATCGTTTTCGCCAAGAACCAGAAGCACGCGGAATTCATCGCCGAGCGGTTCAACATCAACTACCCGCAGTACGGGGGCACTTTCGCGAAGATCATCACGCACAGCGTCAACTACGTCTCTACCCTGATCGACGCCTTCGCCCGCGCGGAGGACAGTCCGCACATTGCCGTGTCCGTGGACATGCTGGACACCGGGATCGACGTGCCCGAAGTGGTCAACCTGCTCTTCTTCAAGGTGGTGCGATCCAAGACAAAGTTCTGGCAGATGGTGGGCCGCGGCACCCGGCTCAGGCCGGAGCTGTACGGCCCGGGTGAGGACAAGAAGGACTTCTTCATCTTCGACGTCTGCCAGAACGTTGAGTACTTCAACGCCGAGCTGCCTGGTTCCGAAGGCTCTTTGGGACAGTCCCTGGCGCAGCGCAGCTTCGCCGTCCGGGCACAGCTGCTGGCGGAAGCCCGCGCTGTCGGGCTCGACGGCGACTTCGTGCCGACGCTCCAGTCCGGCCTTGTGGGGCAGGTAGCGGGGCTGCCCCGGGAGAACTTCCTGGTCCGCCCGCAGTTGGAGTGGGTGGAGAAGTTCTCAAAGCCCGCTTCGTGGGGCACCCTTGGCACGCAGGATCTGACGGACCTGCAGACCAAGCTGGCCCCCTTGGCGACGCTGGCATCCGCCGCCGATACAGAGGAAGCCAAACGCTTCGACCTGCTGATGTACCAGGCTCAGCTGGCTTCACTGACCTCAGCGGCAGCCGTGGAGCCGTACCGCAAGAAGATTGTTGAGATTGCGTCCGCCCTGCAGGACCAGCCGAACATCCCCGCCATCGCCGCCCAGATGCTCCTGATCCAGTCGATTCTGGAGGGAGGGGAGTGGGGCCAGGTCTCGCCGCAGTGGCTGGAACTGATCCGGGTCCGGCTCCGGGGGCTGGTCCACTTGATCGAGAAGAAGCGCCGCAAGGTGGTCTACACGAACTTCGAAGACACCCTCGGCGAGATCGTGGAAAGTGAGCTGAAGGGGACCGTGACCGGATCGGTAGATCTGTCCCGGTACCGCGAGAAGGCCCGGATGTACCTCCAGGGATTCCTCGACCACATGGCCATCCACCGCTTACGTCGAGGCTATCCCCTGACCGAGACGGATCTTGCTGAGCTTCAGCGGATGCTGATTGAGAGCGGCGCGGGTTCACCCGAGGAACTTGAAGCCGCCACCGCACAGGCTGAGGGGCTAGGTCTGTTTGTCCGTTCCCTGGTGGGTATGGACCGTCAGGCCGCCTTGGATTCCTTGTCCGAGTTCGTCGGGGACAAGACCCTCAATGCCAACCAGATGCACTTCGTTAACATGATCGTCCAGCAACTCACCGAGAATGGCGTGGTGGACGTCGGCGCGCTGTACGAGTCTCCCTACAGCGACGCTGCCCCTGCCGGACCGGAGAGCTTGTTCCCGGAGTCGGACGTGGATCTGCTGGCTGAGGCGCTGAACCGGGTGCGCGTGTCGGCGATGGTGGGGTAAGCCGGCGGTCACGGTCAGGTCTGCAGTAGCCGAGTTGGAAAAGGAATCTGTGTGGAAGCCATGCCAGGTGTTGCCATGTCGATGGTCGGAAAGCTGCTTGAGGAAGTCTCGTGGGAACACGCGACCAGTTACCGTCAAGGCGGCCGAGGCCGGGAGAACGTGCTGAGCGCAGAAGTCACGATGGCGCTCGATTTCCTTCCCCGAGACCGCTTCCTCGGTGCGGCAATTCGTGCCGCCAAGGGCGCCGACCACGCCAGGAATGTCCTGGTCAAAGAGATCGAAGAAGCCGAACTTCGATTCCTGCCAGGGGATATGACGCTCGCCCCGAACCGGTCAGGAACTGACCAGCTCGTGGTGCAGCCAGACGCTTTCAGCACTTCTCCGGGCTCTTTTGTCCTCGTTGAGGCCAAGCGTGTTCGATCGAGTTCGTTCCAGCCCGGGCAGCTGGCAAAGGAATACGTGGCAACGATGGCGCATGCAGCTAGGCGCGTCCCTCTGATCCTGTTGCTGGGCACGGCACCTCCGGTTCTGGTTCATGGCCGTGGCCGTGGCCGAATGAGCCTCGAAGACGCCATCTCCTCCGAACTTGAGTCCGTACTACTACGCGCTAACAACGAGCAGCTGGCGTTGGAAGGGCTGGTTGAACGGATCCACGATGTCTTCTGCTGGATTACCTGGACGGAGCTCTCGGCCGTGATTGGCAATCAGGCTGCGGACTTCTCGACGACCGATCCGTCCGTCAACGCGTCCGTCCAGCGCCTCGCGAAATCCGTATGCTCGTCAATTGCCTGGCACACCTAGGCCGTCTGGGCGCCAGATGCGCCGGCACATGCGGCCTTGACCACCGACACAGTAGGGGAGGAATATTTGTGGATCTTTCATGTGCTGACATTAGGATCAAGCGGCCGCTTTGCGATCTCCTTCACCCACGACGGGCTCTCTATGCCTTGCTTCTTGTCAGTTGAGAGTCGAAGGCGGGCGGCGCGAACCATCACGCGCTCCTCGGGGCGGGTCCGGTCCTGTGTGTCGCCTTCATCAAAGGAATTCTTGTCCGCCAAAACTCTCATCGCCGTTCTGTCTCGGAGCGGTCCTCTCCATGCTTCGGCGATGATCAGGGTCTCCTCTTTGCCTGAAAGACTGCTGGCGTTGAGGAGCTCCAAGGCGGCCAGGCCAACCTCGCGTTTAGCCGGATCTTCATCTAGGCTCGCTTCCAACGCCCATCGTGCCCTGGGCCACCAGGCTGACTGACTGGCGGGGATCGTTTCGGCGTCTAAGGCGACGGCGTCCGCGACAGTCGGCCGCCGCAGTGCGAACCAGCCAATCCCGGCAACGAGGAGCATTACGAGCGGCCCTAGGGCAGCGACGATCTGCCACCACTCGGCGCCCCCGGTGGTGTGGGCGATGACGTCGATGGTGCTCCGTGAGGGTGCGTGGTTCACGGGACCAGCACCGACGCCAGCCCAGACCCTGTCCGGCAACGGCGCTCGTGAGGGCTGCTGGAACCCGGCAGCACTCCCGCGGAGCGACTCATTGGTTACCCCGGATGCTGAGTGATTCGATGCGCAGCGGCGCTTCACCCGGCCAAACGAGCACCGCGTTGCCTTCGCGGGAGTTCTCCTTATTGAGCACGTCGATACGCGATACGCGCCCGTCCGGGTGTGCTAGTTCGTGGATCCGCCGCTGGTGCCAGTGGCCGCAGAAGACGTGTGGAACGGCCAGTGAATCGACAACCTCACGGAGCAACGTCCGGGTTTTTTCCGCTCTTGCCGTGAGCTCCGGTGGCAGTTCTAAGTCGCCCGTCAGCGGTACGCCGGCAGGCGCATCGTGGGTAATGAGGACATCAACGGGTCCGCCCTCAATCAGCTTTTTCGCCTCCTCCGACGTTGGCTCCTCGTTGCTCCACCAATCTTTACCTTCACTCCGGTGCCCGTAATCGACGCTGAAGGCTCCGCCGAGGGCGCCGACAACCAGGCCGCTGATCTGCGCTCGGCCGCCCCTGGGCAACACCCGAATGTTGGAACGAAAGGTCGCTAGGCCGTCGGCTCCGACGGGGAGCTCCTCTAGGGTTTTCCAGTTGTCGTGATTGCCGCCTGAAACTATCAATGTGATCCCGAGCGCTTGCAGAAACCCGTTGAGTCTGGCTTCGTAGCGGCCTCGTTTGGCACCAGGCCAGTCCAGGCCAAAATCGCCTACATGCAGCATGGTGGCGGCGCCCTCACGCGCCGCAGATTGAATCGTGGCGATGGCCCACCCCTGGTTGCCGTGCCAGTCACCGGCGACGACAAAGGGTGCGTGGTTGCTTGGTGAGTTCTCGATGTCGCGTCGTTCTCCTGCGTTAGTGGAATTCAATATGAGCTCCATGGGGCCAATTCCCTTGGAGGCGTGAGATGGAAAGTACCTCGGTTGTGCCACGGAGTGTGGGGATCCCATCGAGCCTGAGGTCCAGCAGCATCAGGCCGCGTCGTCCTACCCGCATCTCGATGACGTTGAGAAGCTTGATCGCTTCGCCGTCGCGGCGGAGCTCAGCGGCTGGCAACTCGTCATAGGGAGAGGTCGGGTTCCGGTCTTTGGCGAGCCGTACGACCTCCCGGGGCGGATCCAGGTGGATGGCGTACAAGGTTCCGGATCCGGTCCGCACCGCATAGCTTCCAGTTGTTTCGTCGTTTAGTGACCGCAGGTTCGAATCCATCTTGGTTGCGGCGCTGGGGATGTTAGTCCAGCTCCGGGGGGACGGGAAGCCGAATCTCGAGGAACTCTGGCGTTACACCATCTTGGATCTGCATCCGTAGATCGCAGCTGGGGTCGAAGCCCTCAGGAACGTAGCTGAGGAAGTGCCTCAGTTGTGGCACGGATACGTCCTCGTTTAGATCGAGGATGACTGATACTCCCATGGGAAAGGCCTTTCGCACTCAGTGGTGATCTGCATCTCATCGCGTCAATGTCTCACTAGTGGAGCTGACAAATATGTTTTAGTCTAGTGGCATGAGGTGTGCCCATTAGACCTTCCCAGACACCGCCGGCCCGGCTACAGCATTGGCTAGAACGCCGCAAGCGAGTTGGATCGCGTATACGGGAGATCCGAATGTCCCAAGGACTGACTCAGATGTCCCTGGCGCTCGAGGCGGGCCTCAGCCGCAACATGCTCATTGGCATCGAGTGGGGCCAAAAAAGCATCGCCTATGAACGACTCTGGGACATCGCTGACGTTCTGGGTGTGGATGTGAGGGATTTCTTCTCCGACGCTTCCAGCCAGCCTTCCAGCGAAATTCACCGTCGCGGAAGTTCAAAAGGCAGCACTCGGACTCGGTTATCGATTGATCCGGAAGTGAAATGATGTCAGGGAACTGCTGACGACAAGTCGCATGCTGGTCGCAGCGTATGAGTCCGGTGGCGAGGTTGCTACGCTATCGTCACGGTCTGCTGTGCCAAGTTTTTATCAGCGCGGAAGAAGCTCGGGTGGGGGCTGTCCACGCCCGCTGACGGCTATGACAGCCAAGCCCGGCGGGTTACCGGGAAATACTGTCGTTTAGCAGAGGGTCCGCAATAGCGCCGAGCAGGCGTTCGGCGTCCGACACGTCCTCCAGCCGCATTACCGCGTCACCTCGAAGGACTTTGGCCATCCGGTCGTAGCCGATTCCTGCAAGCTCTGCGTAGCTGCGGATGCTGTAGCCTCTGTCCCGAAGCCTGCTCGTGATCTTGAGGGCCAAGGCATGCTGAAGCCGGGCAGCCTCGATTCGGGATACTTCCAATTCGGTGGTCCCTTTGAGCCAAGAGATCTCCGCGACCTTGCCGAAGTTCTGGCGGTCCGGCGGGGCGGCCATTTTGCGGGGATGGAATCTGGGGTCGCTCATGGTTACACCCTAACCTGCATGTCGTCAACGAGGACCTGCCTGTTTCAGGCACAATTATGGCCCCAATTGATCCAACGGCATTGGGCCCCAGGGGTTCCTAGGTCCTCCTATCTCGTGCTTGCCGGCTTATCCTTTTGGGTCGGCTCTACTCGAGCCTGCAATGGGTAATTGCTCCAGCCGAAGGCACTCCTTTGAGCTTCTGACCAACGAGAAACCTTGCGGAGTTTGACGATGCGACGGCGAGACCCTGATGGGAGGGGGACTCGCGGCTCATGCGTCAGACCTGAAGAGTAGTTCGCATGTCGCAGCCAGTATGTCTTTTAGACACTCATGTTCTGGTAGCATGCATGTCTAATAGACACACATTATAGCGAGAAGAACTAGGGGCGGACTTGAAGAGTAAGAATCTCGCCGGAGGCGCGGATCCCTACCGAAACCTGGTCAATGCCTCTGCCGGTGCCGTCATTGCATGGAATGACGCCACCGGTGCTGTGCGTTCGTCGATCGCTGACAAACGGCTGTTGCGCCAGGGCATTGAGACGGCCCGCATGGTGCGAAGACCGGCGAAGTACAAACACCGCCGCAACTACGAGGGATATTACTGGTGTGCAGGCAGTGGCGAACGCATCTGGTACGAATCGATGACCGAATATTCGGCCCTCATGGAGCTAGACCACACTTTACGTCTGGCGAAAGTGGTGGCTCAGCCATTTTGCATTCTGTTCGGAGACGGCACCCGCCACTACCCGGACTATTTCGCGCTACATGAGTCCGGAAGGCAATTTGTGTACGACGTCCGCCCCGAGGCACTCGTTGATGAAAGGGCAAAGATTCAGTTCGCAAACACGCGGGAAGTCTGCGAGCAAATCGGCTGGGGCTATCAGGTCCTCCACGGGCTCACCGGTGTGCCGAGACACAACCTCGAATGGCTGGCCGGCTACCGCCATCCATATATAGATCCGGGCCCGAAAATACGGACCAAAATCCTTGACGAGGCTTCAGAGTCGCTCCCATTGGCTCGACTGGCCGCCGCCCTCGATTCAACGCAACCAGTCAGGTACCTGCCCGGGATCTATCACTTGCTCTGGCGTGGCGACCTTACCTATGACCCGTCGAGACCTCTCGGCTGGCACTCCATCATTGAAAGGAACACCGGTGGATAGCATCCAGCTCGGAGAAATTCTGAAGTTTGAGGATGGGGACTACATTCTCGAAACAGTCCACGGGGCAACCCTCGGCCTACGGCATACCCTGACAGCCGAACGGATGTCCGTTCATGTCAGTGCGCTGCCCGCACTTCTGGTTACACCGCCGAAATTCACCATCGAGGATCCCGGACCGAGGGCTCTGGAGTGGGCAGACTCTAAGGACTCGGCGCGTGCCGTTATGCTCGCTGCTCACCTGGAAGAAATGATGCATGGCACACCTCTGAAAGGAATGGAACGGCGACGTCAGTACGACCCTGAGAGGACGACTCAAACCCAGCGGATAGACAGTAAAGTCCTCGAGCTCGCAGGACTCGGCGTCAAGTGTTCCCGGCGAACCTTGTCAAGGTGGAGCAGTGACTACAGGGAACGCGGCATTGAAAGTTTGACAGACAAGCGGCAGGAGCGACGGCAAGAGCCCCTGGGCCGCCTGGACGAAAGAGTGAAGGGGGTACTGATCGGTGCGATAGCCAACGAGACGAACCGGTCCACCGGATCGGTGGACCGCCTGATCCGCAGCGTGAAAGCGGAACTAATCAGGCTTTACCCGGGAGAAGACATCCACATCCCGTCTGACCGAACGTTTCGGCGGCAGATTAATTCTCTGACCCGGGGAAAGTACACCACCGGGAACGCGCCTAACCGCAGGAGCGCCGCCAACGCGCCGGACCGCATGTTCAGCTCACGGCCGGCCATCGCGCCCGGGCACGAGGTGCAGACGGACACCTCGCCTTTCGACGTGACGGTGGTGACCGGAATCGACCCGGAGAGCGGAAAGATAAAGACCGGACGGGCAAATCTGGTCATCATGCTGGACAAGGCGACGCAGAGCATCATTGCCACCAGCGTTCGGCTTCAAGGCGTCAAGGGGATTGACCTGGCCTTCATGCTTGCCCAATGCCTGACTCCCCGGCAGCTGCGGCCGGAAGGAATAGTCGCGTTCAACGAATACGAGCTGGCCGAGATGCCATGGGCGAAATTCCTCTCGGCAGAAGAGGCATCCAAGTTTGAGACCACCCGTCCTTTCATCAAGCCTCAGCGCATCATGAAAGACAACGGATCCGACTACGCTTCTGTAGTCTTCGAATCGGCCTGCAGCCGATTCGGGATCGACACCACAAGCGCGGCCATCCATACGCCCACCGACAAGCCAAACGTTGAAAGAGCCTTCCACACGATCAAGACCAAGTTTGCCCAATACTTGCCGGGTTACACGGGTGGCAGCACTGACAAGCGAGGCGAGCACCCGGAGAAGGATGACCTACTCGACGTATATACGCTGGCGGAGCTTTTCGAACGGTGGGTAGCCATTGTTTGGCAGAACATGCGGCATGAATCCCTGCGTGACCCGCTCGTGCCGTCTATCGTTCATTCTCCGAACTCGATGTACATGGCGATGTTTCCAATGACTGGATACGTGCCTTTGCCTCTCTCGGCAGACGATTACATCGCTTTGCTTCCCACAGAACTGCGCACCATCCAGATGGACGGCATTCAGATTGACTACCGCCGCTATGATGCGCGCGAACTTCATCCCTACAGGTTGCAAGACTCGCCGGACGCCGCCCGGGGCGGGAAGTGGACGGTCCACTTCAACCCGCACGATCCCAGCGCGGTCTGGATTCGTGATCCGGAAGAAAGCGGGTGGATCCAGTGCGACTGGATGAACCGTGACGCGTTCGCCCGGCCCTTTTCCGCAAGCGTCCGTCGCGACGCCCGGGAAATTACCGCGGCTCAGGGCGTCTTGGGAGACGAGGCCAGCACCCAGGCCGCGATCGAGCTGATTGGGCACACGGCGGCGGCCCGCAAACGCCATGTGATGAAACTGGCCCGCCAAGAGTCCGCCCGAAACCTTGCCACACTGTCTGGGGCGAAGCTGCCCCTTCCGGCGGTGCTCCCTGTGGTCCAGGTAGCCGAGGCCCAGGACGTCGACGACGAGGAAGAGTACGACGAGATCGAGATGTTTGACCCGATGAAGGGGTGGACAGATTGATCTTCACTGAAATCGACGCTGTCAGGCTGGATCGGCACGAGGATTTGAACCTGCTGCTGGCCGCAAAGCCAGCCAAACCTGAATTGCCTAGCTTCGAGCAGTACGCTGCCCTTACCCGGCAACAGCGCCAGGACTTGGACGCACTTCGGCTTGACTATCTGGCTGGCGGGCTGACGGCATCCACACCTCAGGTCAAAGCCCTCATCCGGAACGTCCGCCTGGCTGTGCTGGGCAATAGGGGTCGCGCCTCCGGGCGCACCGGCGTCATGGTGTCGGGTCAGTCCACAGTTGGCAAAACCACTGCATGCATTGCGGTCATGCGCGGTCTCCGAGCCATGTACTCGCATCAGTATCCCGGATTCGAAGGCCGCGGGGAGATCCCGGTAGCCTACGTCGAAGTGCCTTCCGGCTCTTCAGCGAAGGCAATGATCGGAAGATTCGCCCACTTCTACGGATTGGAGTTGCCCAAAAGTTGCACGCTCGAGGAAATACTCCACGCTGTCGTCACGGCAATGCGCACCTGCTCTACGCAGTTGGTAGTAGTTGACGAACTACAGAATCTCAGCCGAGTAAGCCAGGGAAATGGTGAGTCTGTCGACGTTCTCAAAAGCCTGTCCAACCAGGTCCCGTCGACATTCGTGTACTCGGGCATCAACATCCACCGGGGCGGCCTGCTAACGGGGGAGCGGGGCAACCAGATCAGCCGGCGATTCACGCTGCTCGAAATGCATCGTTATGGCAACGCTACTAAGGAGGAAGTGAAGGCTTGGAAAGGCATCGTCATGGCCTTCTCAGAACAGCTGCCTCTCCTGGCACACGAACCAAAGTCTCTCCTGAAGACTGCAGCTTGGCTCCACAAGCGCAGTGGAGGAAACATTGGGACACTTCAGCGGATCCTGGTCGGGGGATCCCAGCTGCGCATCCTCGACGGCGATCCCGCCCAGGAAACGCTAACGCGCGAGTACATGGAAGCAATTCCCATAGACATGGCCGCCGAGACCAAGAGGGGGCAACTGGACGACAGCCCCGCCTTGCGACAGTTGGCAGGTTAATCCATGGTTCCTGATATGAGCCGAGCGTTTCCCGTTAAGGTCCGCCGCCGGCATTTGGAAACACCGGAAAGCTATGGACGACGGCTGGCCCTGGCGAACGGCCTGCCCGCCGACTCTTCCATCAAAGCTGCCCGTCAGCTGGCCGCCACGAGCAAAGCGGCTGCGCTTCGAATAGCTCTCGTCCAGTGGTGCGAAATCAAGGGGGACCTCCGGAATGGGCAGTTCGAGGGCCAGGCGCGACGCGCCGATGAGGGTCTGCCTGTCCGCAGCATGTGCCATCTTTGTGCCCGCGGCGAGAGGGTGGAACAATTTGGCCATGGCGAGTCGTACGCCTGCCTACGGCATGGGGTGTGGACCGGCCCGCAGACGGGCCCGCATTTATTGATTCCAATAGATGATCGGGTCCGGGCCGCAGAGCTCCGCTACCGCCGATTGCGTCGGGCAGGACGTGTACCAAACGCATTGGTCAAGGAACTGGCCGTCATCGTGAACAGGCACGATGGTGGACTTGCCGACCCCAAACTTGATACGGGCAACTACAGCACCGTGGTTGATCTGGCCAACCTTCTGACTAACCGCTCCTTCCAACGGACCCTGCTAAACCCCAGAAGAACGTTCGCCCAAGCCCGCACGACGCTCGAGGAAGCGGTAGCCGCGTTACGACCGGGCAGCGGGTCGGTTGTCGTGGACGGAATTTGGAGGCTGCTTCGCCCGGCCTTTTTGACCGTGCGCGACGCGATTGAAAATCAGAACCACCCGGCATCAACCATCTGCCAGATTCTCGGCGTTGCTTCCGCCCACTGGGCCGGTACCGCAGAAGTTCAACGACCACTCGAACCATTTGGCCGCTACCTCGAGCTGCTTGAGTCCTCACTTGCCGAGCCGTGGTCCAACGTTTGCGAACTGACGTTAGTGGCCGGGCAGAGTGACCGCCCCCGTGCTGCGTCCAAGCAGAGTGCCGAAATGGCCACCTTCATTTGCAAACAAGGGCACTGGCACCAACGCACGCTGAACACTATGTTCAGCGCATTAAAGCGAGGACGGGACGGCTGCCCATATTGCGCCGGAGTACAGGCGCTTGCCGGGTTCAATTCCATGGCCGAAACCCATCCATCCCTGGCCCGCCAATGGCACCCGTCCTTGAATGCTGGAAAGTCTCCGTCGAACGTTTCCGGGGCAGGCAACTCAAGGTCCTACTGGTGGATTTGCCCCTCGGGCCACGAGTGGCAAGCCACACCCAACAACAGGGCAAAAGGCAGAGGGTGCCCGTACTGTTCGGGACGTAGATGCATACCAGGTGTAACGAGTCTTGATGTTACCCACCCAAAAATCGCCTCGGAATGGAACCATCGGCTCAACGGGAGCCTCCTGCCATCCGAAGTCACGGCCGGAAGCAGCCTAAAAGTCGATTGGATATGTCCCAAGGGCCACGAGTACCGAACGGCGCCAGGGGCCCGCACAGGCAACGGAAGAGGATGTCCCGTATGTGCGAATCTAAGCGTCCGGAAGGGCGTGAACGATTTGGCCACCTCACATCCACACCTGGCGGCCCAGTGGCATCCCAGTCTGAACGGCGCTGTCACGCCCGAATCCGTCGTCGCCGGATCTGGAACCAAGTACTACTGGCACTGTCCTGCTGGACACGCATATCTGTCCGCGGTCTATAGCCGAAAGAACGGAAGGGGCTGTCCTGCCTGTGCGGGCCGGTAAGAAAGGATTCACCGATCTCCAAACAACACACCCGAATATCGCGGCAGAGCCGGATCATGACTCAAACGAAACCGTGAAGCTCGAACAGATCAACGCCGGAAGCAGTTCCAAGGCCAGTTCGATTTGCCCTCCCGGACACAGCTGCGTCAGAAATCGCCGGGGACTGGCACCCTGAAAAATGGGTCATGACGGCCAGCGATAGGTTCCAGGCAACGGCAATCGATGGTGAAAGTGTTCTAGCGGCCGCGAGTGCTTCGAGTCCGTTCCGAACAGAGTCAAACCAAGGGCTGCCCCAGTGCACTACGGATAGACGCGTCCCCAACTGTGAATCAGCGGATGCCCGGCAATGCGCCCATATTGACCGCGAAACACGGGAAAATCATCGACCCACCGGTTGATGATGCGAGTGCGGGTAGTCATCGAGCCTCGAATGATCCGCGGTGCATGCCTCTGGGGTCGGGCGTGTCGGCCGGGAGCCAATCAGTTGACTTCGTAGCCGTGCCGGTATTAGCCGGCACGCTTGAGTCATTTCGGCCCGGCTGTGTCCAGTGACGATCCTGGCCAGCTCGATGGCGGTGCGCGGCGCGCCGCGGGATCTGAAGGGCACAGGCATGCCTGAGAATCGAGGGATGAAGCTGCGGAGTCTGAGCATTAGGAATTTCAGAGGTATTCGCGTGTGTGATTGGCATACCACGGCCGATCTTCTGGCGTTGGTTGGACCTGGCGATTCAACCAAGACCACCCTTCTGGACGCCCTCGGGGCCGTTCTGTCACCCACGTACACGCTCCGCTTCACTGACGCCGACTTTTTCAGTGGGAACACCGACCTTCCGATCGTTATCACTGCAGCAGTGGCCGATCTGCCTGACTTTCTTGTTCAGGAGAACCAGTTCGGGAAGGAGCAGTCAGGCATCCATGCTGACGGCAGGCTGGAGCATGATCCAATTCCTGGTACGGATCCGTGTCTGTTGATTCGGTTGACCGTAGACAGGGACCTCGAACCCGTTTGGGAAGTCATTCGTCCTGGCGGGGACGAAACGCGAACCATCAGTGGCAATCAGCGTCAACGTTTGGGATTCTTCCGGATTGATGACCAAGCCGACATGCATCTTCGCTGGACGCGCACTTCGGCCCTTAGCGGTCTTACTGAACATCGCCAGGGAGCTGCCGTGATTCTGGATGCACACCGGCAGGCTCGCAAAGCGGTGTTCGACTCTCAGCCAGGGGCTCTTACTGCGGCGGCCCGTTTGGCGCAGGCCAGCGCTCGAGAGGTCGGCAGCGCCCCGTTCACTAAGCTTCAGCCGGGTTTGGAGCCTAGCTCAGCATCTTCAGCCCATGCATTGATGCTGCACGACGGATCTATTCCTCTTACCCAGTTCGGGTTGGGGACGAGGAGGCTGACCAGTTTCGGTATTCAGTCCGCCTCAGTCGCCGGCGGTTCAATTATCGCCATTGACGAGGTCGAGCATGGGCTTGAACCACATCGCCTTGCCCACTTGCTCCACATGCTCCGGCAGAAAGCTGAGGCAACATCCGTTCAGGTGTTGTTCACAACTCACTCGGCCATGGCAGTGGAAAGCCTCAAGGCGAGCGATCTTGCAGTGGTTCGATCTGTCAATGGCTTAACGACGGTGATCCCGGTCCCGGATGAACTGGAGACCGCCCAAGGGGTGTTCCGCTCGGCGCCGTCGGCTCTGCTGGCACGAAAAGTAGTCGTCGGTGAGGGTGCTACCGAGGTGGGCCTGCTTCGCGGGTTGTTCAGACAGTGGGACGCCAACCGCATCGAACAAGGGCAAGCAAGCAGTGTTTCCTTGGGTCTGGCTGTCGTTGACGGGAGGGGCGGTAACGATGCGCCGGACAGGGCGTGTTTGTTTGCGAACTTGGGGTACGCCTCCTTTGTCCTCATGGACAACGACGACGACAAGGTAGAGCCTAATGTTTCGGCCGCGCAGGCTGCGGGCGTCACGATTGCTCAATGGCAAGCTGGCCGAGCACTTGAAGATGAACTCGCCCATGGCCTGGACGCGGCAGGTTTGCGGGAAATGGTGGACAGCGCAGCGGAGCTGATGAGCGAGGAGGCGGTCTGTTCGGCCGTCGCTGCGAAACTTTCGGTACGCAAGCTTGAGGGGACAGATCCTGCGGAATGGGCGGCATTCAGCGGCAAACCACTCGATGAGGTCCGAAACGCCATCGGGCTGGCGGCCAAGGGCAAGAAGAACCCGTGGTTCAAGACTGTAGATGGCGGGGAGATTTTGGCTGTTCTCGTGGTAAACCACTGGGCCAGTATCAAGGACGGTTCTTTGGGCGCTACTTTCGAAAGGGTTTTCCGTTTCGTCTACACCGAGGTGAACGACGCGGAAACGGAGCAAAGCTTCGATGACTGAAAGGGCTGCTCTCAGAGCCGTAGCCATTCGTATTCTGGACTCGCTGCCAGGTTCGATTACTCTGCCAGCGGGAACCGGGAAAACGGAACTGGTTGCCGCAGTTGTGGCCGAGGTGGCAGCCGACGGCGGCAACGTCCTTGTCCTCACACACACGCATGCAGGCGTCGAGGCACTCCGACGTCGGATGGACAAGTTTTCCGTGCCCAAGAAGCACGTCAGTGTCCGCACCATCGATGCATGGTGCTTCGACCTCATTCAGCATTTTCCTCTGCTTGCCGGGCACATCGTTTCGGCCGCTCCAGACTGGTCCCATTCTCAGGCCTACCACGTGGCAGCCACACGCGCGGTTGATAGCGAACCTGTCCGGCGCATGCTGACAGTCAGTTACGACCTCATCGTTGTCGACGAATACCAAGACTGCCTTATTGACCAGCACCGGCTTATCGTCGGGTTCTCGGCTATGATGCCCACGCTGGTCCTAGGGGACCCGTTGCAGGGGCTCTTCAATTTCGGAAAACAGCAGCCAGTCAACTGGAGGGGCGACGTCCTCAATCATTTTCCCGAGGTTGCGGTTGATGTATACCCATGGAGATGGCATAGCCACAATCAGGCGCTGGGATCCTGGCTGCTCTCCATCCGGGCCCCCCTCTCCCGTGGGAATTCGATCGATCTGACCCGCTCTCCCGTTCAGTGGAAGAAGATGCCCAACGACCAGCGGTTCAAGGTGAAAGAACAGGTCGGAACCTGTTTCCAATCGCCGCAGGAAGGTTCCACCGTCGCTCTCGGGCATTTTCGCCATGACATCCTGAGCCCTGCCCAGTACCTCAACGGGTCCTATTCAGTCATGGAGGCCTTGGACTCGAACGTTACCGAGGATTTTTGCCAACTCGTGGACACCGGCACTGCGCCGGAGATCGCTGCCGGCGCTGTTCAGTTCGCAGTGAATTGTGCAACGGGGATTGCGGCACACCTCGACTCGACGAAAAGACGGCGTCTGGCCTCGGGCAAGCCCATCGCGACTCGGACACAGGACAGGCAGAGCGCTTACGCTGCCATTAACCGCACGCTCTCGGGCCCGACGCCAGGGTTCGTCCATGCGGCCATGGAGGCAATTGTTGGTCTTCCAAACGTCAAAATCTACTGTCGAGAAGCATGGACTGAAGTTCTTCAGGCCTTGCAGTTCGCTGCCCTCGATGATGGGCTCTCCGTTACCCGTGCCCTGACGCAGGTACGCAACGCCGCAAGAGCTCGTGGTAGGCGACCAGCCCGGCGAGTCCTCTCGCGACCGCTCCTGGTGAAGGGGCTCGAATACGACCATGCAATCCTGCTCGATGCCGACCAATACAACGCTCAAGAGCTATACGTGGCCCTCAGCAGGGGGTCAAAATCCGTCACGGTTGTCAGCAGAAGCCCCGTCTTAAGCCCCTCCCTCCCCGGCTGAGAAATGCAGTTCCTACGGAACCAGCGGAACACGGCGATGCGTCATTAGTCGTTCACTCCGGAACAGCTCGCCGTGCTGCGCTCGATTCAGCGATGCGTGACGTACGATCATGCCGTGACTCAGAAACTCGTATCGTCCGGCGCCCCCACACCAGGTGACTATCATCGCTCGATCCTTCGACTGCTTGGTCTCGCGGGCGAACAGATGTCCGCTCAATCGCGAGAAGGAGCATATGTCTCTTCCGAGCTTGAACGGCTGGGATGCGAACTGCTCAACATCTCGCGTGGCCTGGATCTCAACAACGAGAACTGCTTCAAGACCAACACGCCAGCCGTGGACCTTTTGACGAGGGACCGCTCTCTGGGCGTCCAGATCACTCTCGAGCTGAACATCAGCAAAGTGAAAAAAACGCTGAAAAAATTCGGCGAGCTGACGGTACCAGGTGGCTCACTGCACGGAACTCAAAAGTTATGGATCCTGGGCCTTCGGCTGGAGCCAAGAACCGATCCCCCCACCTGGAAAAATACAGACCCCCACAACGTCGTCTTCGGATCGTTTCGCAGCCAGCTCATGCTTGAAAGCCTAGATTCGAGCAAGCTCGAGCGGATTGAACGGAGTCTGCTACAGATCACTGGGTGCCAGATGACCTCCGAGCCCAGCGAGCAGGAAAGCCTGGAACGGATAATTGAGTTCATGGATCGCCCAGCTGTTTACCAATACTCCAAAGACGAGATCAGCTGGACGAAGTGCATGTCGGCTCTCGACGCTGTAGCGCTGCTAATCAACTCCGGCGTGAAACTGGACGACGGCATGAATACTGCCCCTGTTACAGGTTGGACGAGGCCATTACCGACTCTTAACCCGATGCTCAGGACGGACCTGAAGACCATCCTCAAGCAGGTCAACGCCGTCAAAATCGCCATCAATAGGGCTGACCCCAGAAGTGCCATGCTCGACCAGCACCAGTCGCAATTTATAGACACCGAACGCGCAAAATTGCGAACTATCGTAAATGCTTTTGCTAAGAAACATCGTATCCAACCCCCTTTCCCTATGACCCGCTTTGTCGAGTGACGGCGCGAACCCAGAGCAATCATGTGGCGTCGATGTCCCAACGACGAAAAAGTGCCAACTACGCTGACAGTTCTGCCCGGCGGCTTGGCAGCAGGAACCCCGAGATTTCAGGGGGCAATTCCGAGGCACATGGCCAAGTTGCTTGGCATCTCACACGCACGCACACGCGTGCGGGGCCGTTTTGTGTCGGCGAGCATTTCGGGCGCCCGCCAAAGAGGCTGAGTTTTCTACCTGTGCGGAGAGCGCCCCGATTCGCGCACCCTAGCCGCGGAGGATCGGTCAAAGTCGAGGTTGGGTTTCTCAAGCTGAGAGTCGGGCAGCCGAACCGTTGCCGTCTTGCCGTCCGGTGACAGCTCTAAGTCTCTGTCGGTAAGGCCGGACAGGTCAACATAGGCATTCACCGTGCCCGCTGCGACAAAAAGCGTCCGCCGTCCGGCAATGATGGCGGGCACCCCCGCAATGTCATCCTCGATATAAATCACTTTTTCGAAGTTTCCGACAGCGGCTTGGAACCGTCTGACGTTCTGAATCGACTTCAGCAGCGTGGGCTGGCTCCCGTCGATCTGGCGCTCTTGGAATGGATCGAGCCCAAACCTTGCGGCGGCCATCTGCCCGTGGGCTCTGGTTCGGCCTGTAGAAGCGTTGGTGGACCCTGGCCTAAAGTTCCGGCCCGGCGGCCAGTGAGGCGGCCGGGCCGGATCCGAAGGCTCAGGCGTAGTTCAGGCTGAGCAGCAGGGCCTTGAGTTGGGCGTACTGATCGGTCGCCATCCAGGCTTTGGCTGCGCCCTTGTTCGGAAAGCCCGGGTCGTTGAAATGAACACGGGTAAAGAGTCCGCCGTTTGCTGTGGGGACGAGATTGCACCAGGACGAGACGCCTTCGCCTTCTTTCAGCGACCGAGGATCGGTGAGCCCCATGAAAAAGGCGTCGCCCTTCCCATAGGATTCCGCAACGAAGCCGAAGCTGGGTTCCGTACCGTTCGGCGCCGTCATTCCGGGAACCGCCGCCTGGTCGAAGACCTGACGCGACACGGGACCGCCCGTACATCCGGCGTTGACGCCATTGGCCAGGGTGAGCAGATCGTTGCCCGAAGCGTCGGCGACGATCGCCTCAACTCCGGCGAGGCCGTCCGGGGGCAGTACGGTCCGCACCGTCCAGGCCTCCGGGTAGGTAAAGGAGATGTGGCCATCTGGGAAAGTGAAGGTCTTCAGCGCCGGAGACACGTGCTTCCCCGATGTGGCGGCCGACGCCGGTACCGCGCTGGTAGCCGTGGCCGCCGGTGCTGCAGTGGAGGCGGTCCGGAGGGTGAGTATTGCGGTCCGCTCCGCCGTGCCGCTCAGTGCAAGGTCCGAGGCTGCCGCCGGGGTCCCCGGCTGTGCCCCGCATCCGGCAAGGACCAGGCTGACGGAAAAACCTGCGCTGGTGACGGCGGTGAAGAATGTGGCCCGACGTGAATTCATTGTGTAACCCCCAAGTTCTCTGACGGCGGGCTGAATATCCCGCTTGAAAGCAAAGTTTCCGTAACATGGCCAGGAGTTACAGCCAGGGCCAATTATTTTGCGCTGCCCGCCAGGACCCGGGAGAGGAAGCCTTGCACCACCGCGGCGAACTCGTCGGGCCGTTCTATCTGCGGCATATGGCCTGTCTTCGAGAAGACGTGCGACTCGGCGTGCGGCAATGCCGCGGCCGCGGCGTCCAGGTGGCTGAACGGAAGGATGTGGTCCTGGGAGCCCCAAAGCACGAGCGTGGGAACAGCCGATTGCGCCAGCGCCTCAATCAGGTCCCTCCGCCATTTCGGCCCTGACGCCGGAGATGGTGCCAAGATCGTGGGCAACGTCCAGGAGCGTCTGGCGATGCGTCTCCCGTTGCGACAAGGCAAACGCGTGGCCGACGCGCTCGCCGGTCGCCAGCGTCTTGTCATAAAACAGCGACTGCACGGTGCGGCGGGAGGCCTGCTCGTCCGGACGCAGCAGCACTGCCGCGAGCAGCCCGACGGCGAGCAGGCGCAGCACCAGTGCCACCTCCTTGCCGAAGCCGGCGCTGTTGTCAAGAACCAGGGCCGAGACACGGTCCGGGTGGTCGGCTGCCAGCTTCATGGCGACGGCGCCGCCCAGCGAGTTGCCCACCACGGGCAGCGGACCGTGCACCCCCAGGGCATCGAGGAAGGCGGGCAGGATAATCGCAAGCTTCGCCAAAGTCGCTGTTCCGGAAAGCCGGTCTGAGTACGCGAAGCCCGGCAGGTCAACGCTGATCACGGTGTGGCGAGCCGAGAGCCGCGCCCGTCAGCCCTTGCGGTTCGTGTCCAGGACGGTGACGTCCAGGGGCATGCGCTTGGCTCGACGGAGGCGTCCGGCCAGGGCGTTGCGCACACCGCGGGTCACCATGGTCGTCTTGGTCAGATACCGGAACTCGGCGGCGTCCGACGTTACGAGGTCCAGGAGAGGGCGAGCGGCGTCGTCAGGGGTTTGCCCCCACAGTCCGACGACGACCTGCAAGCCGCCCAGTCGATGTTCGTAGCCGGGCTGGGATGTGACGTGCCCCAGCATGTCCGTCATCACCAGGCCAGGGTTTATGCCATGCACCCGGACGCCGGTGCCCTTGGTCTCCAGCCGCAACGACTCGGTGAACTGGCGGACCCAACGCTTGCTCGACGCATACGCGTTCTGCAGCGCCACCGGCCCCTGGTCGCCTCGGCCGTAGACGTTTACGAGATCGCCGCTGCCCTGGCCGAGGAACACGGGCAACGCCACCCTCGACCCGTGGAACGTGCCGAGGATGTTCGTGCGCACCACCCGCGGTGAAGTCGTCGACCGGCGTGGACGCCGTGGGCCCGAAGACACCGGAAGCACCGGCGTTGTTGACCCAGATGTCCAGCGTCCCGCGGCCTAAGGCCTCGTCGCGCAGGGCCTCGACCTCGGCGAGCTCACCGGTGTCGCAGCGACGTCCGGATGCCGCGATCCCTTCCCTATGCAGCCGCTCGACGGCGGCCGCGACGTCGACGCCCGACCTGGACGCCAGCACCACCGTCGCGCCCCGTTGCCCCAGCAGCCGGGCCATGGCAAACCCCAGGCCGCGTGTCGAGCCAGTCACAACCGCCACGCGTCCGCGGAGAACGTCTCGTTGCGAACCCATGCTTCTCTCATACGCGCAGCGGACGGCGAGAGCAAGAGCGCCGCCGTGGCGAACGTCTTCGATCCACTTGGTGGCCCCGCAGAGCCTCCGCACCTGCTTGCATGGAGGCGCGGTTCTCTTCGCGCCGGACTTTCTTTGCCTAGAACTGGGTGGTGCCGCGCAGCCGGCGCGGGCGGCCGTCTGGGTCCATGAGGAGGCGGCTCATCGGATCTGCCCACAGGCGTTGGCGCGGCGACACCGGCTCTGGCGTGTGGTGGCGCACGTGTCCGGCGGGTCGGGGTGAGCCCCGGCCCGTTTCATGCCAGCGGTCGAGAGTGTCTGCGGTGGTATTCCAAAGTTTGAGCCCGGCCGCCGGGTCGACGAGCCGGGGGTCGTTTTGGTCCAGGCCCAAGTGTTCGGCCCAGAGTTGGAGCCGGAGCCCGCGAGCCAAAGGCCGGAAAGTGTCGTGGCTGTTGTCCGTGCCGGCCCCGTCCGGGTTTTCGACAGTCGTGTCGAATACGGCGCAGGTGAGCTCGCTGTCGTTGGTCCAAGACCGGCGGTTGAAGTTGTCTGAGCCGCAGGTGAACCAGGTGTCGTCGATGATGCAAATCTTGGCGTGGACATAGATCGGAGTCCCCGCGCGGTTCTCCAGATCGAACACGCCGACCCTGTCGGGCGCAACCCGACGCAGCATGCTGATGGCACGCAGTTGCCCGATCCGGGCCGCCGGCCCTGCGAGCGGCCCATCAGCGTCGGGGTAACGGGGGACGACGGCGATCACGTTCAGGTCGGGATTCCGGTCGAGGGCCTCCGCGATTCCGGCTGCGACCTCTTTCGACCACAGGTACTGATCCTCGACGTAGATCAGCGAGCGGGCACGGGCGAAGGCTTTCGTGTAGGCGCGGGCAATGCTGCGCTCCCCACCAGGCGCGAACGGAAACGGGGGACGCCTAACGCCGTAGGTGCGCAGCAGCTGCACCGCGTGGGGGCCCGCCGGTGGTGGCGGAGGAGCAGTGGCCGGGAGCGGTTCGGGGTGCCGGGGCATACGGGCCAGTCGTTGCAGCAGCATCCGGTAGGGGGTGCGTCGGTCCAGGGGATGGGGGTCGTTCCACCGCTCGGCGAACACTGCCAGCACATCTGCCACCACGGGGCCACGCAGTTCGAGGGCGGCATCGTGCCACGGCGGTCGTTTCCCGTACCGGGAATCCATGCTCACGGCTTGCGGGTCGCCCGCGTGGTCGGCATCGTCCCGACGGCTGTGGGAAAGGTCGATCCCGCCAACGAACGCGACGTCCCGCGACGGATTGTCACGACGGCGGATAACGAAGATTTTTTGGTGATGGGAGCCAAACAGGCGTACACGCTGATCCAGAAGCACCTCTCCGCCGGCGTCGTTGACCTGACGACTCAGGAGCTCGTTGGATCGGCCGCTGATCGGGGCCGACACCCGCTCTCCGTGGGATCTCCAAACAAGGCCCCGCACTTCCACACCCGCGCCGGCCAACCCCGCGAGCACGTCGCCGATCGACGATCCGTCCGCCAGCAGCCGCTCGTCGGCGTCGCCACGCCAGTCGGTGAACCACACGCGGTCTCCCGCCTTCAGAGCCGTCAACTCCTCGTGCAGCCGGGCGAAGTAGGTCGCTCCATGGATCAGGGGCAGCACGAGATTGCCCTCCGACCACGACGGCGATCCGGCACCGCCCGCGTGCACGTCTGTGGCCAAATTCCCCCGCTCAGCGCGGCTCAGAAACCACGCACCAGCATCACTGTCCACTCAGTCCTTCTTTCGGCGCCCTAGGCCAGGCCACTAGTGTCCGGTCTTCAACGTAGCGACTGTGCTGCCTAATGTCACCGACCGGGTCAAAGCTGCTCTCCGGCCCTACCGGGATGGCGCTGGTCGGCCTATCGTGTTCCTGACACAGCCCGAGGGAAAGGAACGACGATGTTCACCCTGCAGATTAGCTATCCGGTCCGGGACTACGAGGCTTTCAAGAACGTCTTCGACAGCGATCCCGCAGGCCGCGCCGCCTCGGGAGCCCGGTCTGTCCGCTTGTTCCGGGATGCCGAGGACCAGAACAGCGTGGCCGTGCTCCTGGACTTCGACACCAAGGACGCCGCGACCGGCTTTCTGGAAAAGTTGCGTAGCCAGGTGTGGGACAAGCCAGAGGTGATAGGGCAGCTGATGACGGCAGCGCCGACAGCCAGGATTCTGGAAGAGGTGGCCCGCGAAGGCCAGGGCGCGGGCTGACGGCTGTTGGCGAAAATCGTAGTCCCGCGCGGGTGTGACGTAGGTGCGCCGGCTAGAGGCCGATACAGGCCTGCTCCTTGAGGAGTTGGGCCTCCCGGTCGGCGCCCTGGCAGATCATGGACGCGAGGCCGTAGCCGTGCTGGGCAACGTCGAAACTCCCGCCGGCCAGGCTCTTCATCATTTCCCGAATTGGGTTGATTATGGCGATTTCCAGGCGGATCTCCTCACTGATTTCCGTAGCGGACTCTGCGCTGCATCCCGCCGTCGAGATCTTCTGCAGCCGGTCCAACTCAGCCAGAGCGATCCGACGGCGGTCTATTCATGAGGGTTCCTTAATGCGCACTTCATCTGGACCTCATGCTCTTCGTTCATGCTGGTCACACAATCTGAAGTGGCACTTGGAGCTGATCCGATGAGCTGGTACCTGCCCGTCCCGCAATATGCCGACAAAGCTACGGGCACAACTTGGCGCGTCAGCCGGGCCTGGTTCGACAAGAAACCAGGAAACTACGTGCTGGAGGTCGTGAGCCAGGGCCGGACCCGCGCTCTCCGTGGAGCCTATCTGCGTCAGGGGCGTTTTGAACTCGTACCGCTGGACGATCCCGAACTGCCCGCCTTGCGGGCGGAAGCCCAGGAAGGCGAACTCATTACGTATCGGCCCCACAGGCGTGCGGTGGTCCGGGCGGAGGGCCGTTACATTAAGATTTTCCGGCCAGGGCAGGCCATCGCGTCCGCCGAACGCTGCGCTCGCATGGACATTCTCCTGGACGCCGGCGGCACCTTCACGACCCCCAGGATCCTCCGCAGCTCCGAGGACGTCATCGCTTTCAGCACCGTCCCGGGACCGACCCTGAACGAGCTGAGTGAGGATGACTACACGACCAGCGATGAATCGTTCGCACGGGCATGGGAGAAATGGGCGCGCTCGTGGGTCGCCCTGCTGAGCGTCCCGCCCGGCAACGCCGCACGCAGCGTTCTGAACAGCCTGCCTCTCCGCTCAGCAGAGGTGGAAGCGGCGTATCTGTGGCGATGCGTGAACCGCTGGCTGCGTCACTTCGAAAACGTGCCGGAAATGTCGCCTCAAGTCAGTGCCTTGCGGGCCGCAGCGGAGGATGTGACGACGAATTTGCTTCGGACGGCCCCGGATCCGCTGGTGTGGTCTCACGGAGACCTGCACAGCAAACAGATCATCGTAGTCGACGATCGGTCCCCGCTCGGATTGCTGGATTTTGACGAAGGAGCCCAAGCAGAGGCGGCCCGCGATCTGGCCAAGATGGATGTGCGCTTGGAGCTGCACCGGCGACGGAACGACTTGTCGTCGGCACGCTACCTTACGGCTCACAATCAAGTGTTGGCCGTAGCCCAGGAACTGCATGTAAATCCGGACCGGTTCCATGCTTACTCGGACACCATCTGGCTCCGGGAGGCATTGGTTCCGCTCCCCGGGCGCCTAGCCATGGCCACCGCCGTTCTCGACGAACGGGCAAAGCATTATCAGACCACTGAGGCATAGCTTCCGTCAGCTCAAGGGTTCGGGGCTGCGTCCCGTCTGCGCTAAGTTGGCGCTCGGACAGGTTTTGAGGCTGTCAGAGTGCCGGGTTCCAGGCCTAGGCTTCGTCGTGCCGGGAGTAGGAGGAGCCGGAGGGCGTCCGTTCCAGTAGTCCGAAGTCGATCATGTAGCGCCGCAGCATCACGACGTCATCGGAATAGCTGAGGAGCCGTTCATTTACCTGCTTTTCCGTTAGGTGTTCGCCCGGCTCGATGGCTTCGCTGACGATCCAAGCCAGGAGCTCCCGCCGTTCCGTCATGTTGGCTGGATACCTCTCGATCCTCCCCAGCCGCATGAAGCGGGCCAATCCGGTTTGCGGCTGTCGCCGGGGCTGCTGTGTGAGAAGGTCGCGGAAGATCGCCTCGGGCGCCACCAGTTCGTTGGCAGCATTCCGTTCGACGAGTCCCGACTCAAGGAGGGCAGTGGTGGCCCGGTTTCGTCGGTGGTCGTTCAGGTCAGCTAGCACGTCGGGGAGCTTGGCGCCGAGCACTATTTGCGCGTAGGCGGTCCGAGCGTCGTTGTTGGCGAGGGCTGCCACTACTCGCCGCCAGTGCGGTCCACTCATCATCGTCGTTCCGGTCACAGCGTCTTCCTCGCTCTGCATTTGCCCCGTCTGTGCTGGTCACGGGTACTTGGTCAACAGGCAAAATCGTAGTCCTGCGCGGGTGTGGCGGACAGGGACTGCAGGCGGCAGACTGATGGACCGGACATTGACGGGTGGCCGTTCAGATGGATTGGAGCAGGCGGTATTCCGGCACTGGATCGGGCAGTGGGTGCCCGGCGGTGAATTGGTGCCAGTCCGGGAAGGGGTCCGGGGGCAGGCCCGGGTCCGCATCCTCGGGCATGGCCGGGTACGGATCCTCGGCCAGGTCCGGGTCCGGATCCTCGGGCAGGCCTGGCTCCGGGTCCTCGGGCGGGCCTGTGTCGGGGCCTGTGTCGGTGTCTGGTTCCGGGCGTGTGTCCGTGGCCGGGATGTCGGGCAGCCAGTCCTGGGGCCAGCGGGGTGGTTCCCAGTCCTGGTGTTCGCTGGGGTAGTGCCGCCCGGCCGGGGAGGTCCAGCCCGGCGGGTGGTCTTTGCTGGCTCCGGCCGGTGTCCAGGCGGAGGCGTGTTTGAGCCGGTGGTGTTTCGGGCAGGGCTGGCCCAGGTTGGAGATCCCGGTGCTGCCGCCGTCGGCCCAGGCCAGAATATGGTCTGCTTCGTTGTCCAGGGAGTGGTTGCCGCAGCCGGGGAAGGGGCACCTGCCATCGCGGAGCCGGAGCCACTGGCGCTGGGCCGTCGTCAGGCGGTAGCTGGTCCGGCCGATTTCCAGCGGGGCACCGTCCCGGGGGTCGGTCAGGACCCGGTGGAAGGAGCCGGCGCCGTCTAGGAGGAGGCGGCGGGCCATCGACGGCGGGATCGGCCCGTAGCCGTCCAGCACGGCCGGTTCGTCCGTGGCGCCGAGCAGGGACAGGACCGGGACGGTGACCAGGACCTGCGCCCGCGGCGACGGAACACCACCCCCTGCCAAGCCCGCGCCCGTCCCCACACCAGCACCCGCACCCGTGCCGCCGGTGGTCCCGGTGCCGGTGCCGCGGTCGGCCGTTCCGCCGTCGTCCGTTCCGGTGCCGGTGGTGAGGAGCCAGGTGGCGGTGATGTCGGCGCGGAGCTGGGCCAGGGTCCGGGCCTCGTCCGGGCCCTGCAGGGCGCGGGCGGCGGCGGTGGTCCGTTCCCAGATCCCCGCGGCCGTATCGGCCGGAAGGTGCGCGGAGAGCCAGGCCATGCCGTCCCGGTCCGGGACGAACTCGACCCGCCGGTCCGCGGCGGACGTGGCGTGGCGTGTCTCGATGCTGGCCGGGTGGTGGCATTCGCGCCAGGTGCGTGCCTTGGCCCGGAACCGGGCCGGAACGAGGTCCCCGGCCGGGCAGCCGCGGGCCGGGTTCGGTGCGGCGGGGTCCAGGAAATGCGCTTCGAGCCCGGCCGCGCCGGCCCGGTCCAGGCCGGCGGTTTCCTCGACGAAGATCCGGGCGTGGGCCCAGGAGATCGTCCCGGCCCGCAGCGCGGCCAGGGCCAGCGGCAGCGCCGCCGTCAGGGCCCGGGACTCAGCCACCAGGGCGCCGGCGCTGCGTTCGCTGACGGTCAGGACACAGGCGACCTCGGCCACCAGGGCCATCTCCTGCACGGCGCGGTCCCGCGCGGACGCCGCCGGCGGGGCCAGGAACCTGGCCGCCTGGGCGTAGTCGGCGGCCAGCTGAACCTTCAGCGCCGCGGTCCGGGCCTCCAGCCGGACCACCTCGGCGAGTCCGTCCAGGCAACCGTCCGCCAGCCGCCGCAACGGATCGGCGGCTTCCAGCGGGTCGGCAGGCGGATCGGCGTCGTCAGCGCCCGCTCCGGCCAAGGCAGCCAGCACGGCAACGGACTCGGCGACGGCCTCCACGGCCGCACCGCTCTCCGCACCCAACACGGTCCTGCTCTCCACACTCAGATCATCTCAGGAGGCACCGACAATATTTGATGAGACCGGTCTTGCCGCCACATGCCTAAGGCACTGACTTACGTCCGCGGATTTCAGTTGCGGCACCCCGCCAACGATCAACGCGGGCGGAGTCCCGGGAGCGCCTGTAAATGCCGCCGGGCGCGGGGACCGGGAGTGCGCCCCGGACCCCGCCGACGCCACCGGGCAGCCGGCAGCCCACGTCTGACGGCTAGCGAAAGGGCAGCCAGTGCCGTCGACGTGACTGTTGAGTGTCGCACGCCTGCGTAGTAGCGTGACAAGGACTGTCAATACGCGTAACACGGACTCGGGAGTGATCATGGCACATATGACACGAGGGTTGGTGGCTGTCACGGCGGCCCTGGCACTGAGCGTGACGGGCGGCGTCCTTGCCCCTGCCCAGGCCGATCCGCGGGAAATCGCAAAGACGTCAACCGCCACTGGGTACGGCGGTGCGGTGAGCACCGTGGACCCGGAGGCATCCGCTGCGGCGATCGAGGTCCTCCGCAAGGGCGGCAACGCGGCGGACGCCGCCGTCGCCGCAGCCGCGACTCTTGGTGTGACTGAGCCCTATAGCGCCGGAATCGGCGGCGGAGGCTACTTCGTGTTCTACGACGCGAAGACCGGCAAGGTGGGCACGATCGACGGCCGCGAGACCGCACCGGCAGGCATGCCGCACGACGCGTTCATCGACCCGGCGACCGGCAAGCCCTACAATTTCACGCCCGAGCTCGTCACAAGCGGCGTCTCCGTTGGCGTCCCGGGCACCCCGGCCACCTGGGCGCGTGCCCTGGAGCGGTGGGGCACGTTGAGCCTCGGTGATGCCCTGAAGCCCGCCATCAACGTGGCGACCCGCGGATTCGTAGTCGACAAGACCTTCCGCCAGCAGACCCTCGACAACAAGGCCCGGTTCGAGGCCTTCACCTCGACCAGCAGCCTCTACCTCCCGGGCGGCGACGCCCCCGCCGTCGGCAGTGTCTTCCAAAACCACGACCTCGCCGAGACATACCGGCTCCTCGCGAAAAAGGGCACGAACGGCTTCTACAGCGGACCGCTTGCCGCCGAGATCGCGGCCACGGTGCAGGCTCCGCCTAAGACGTCTAAAACACAGCTGCCCGTTCCGACAGGCCACCTGACGACGGCGGATCTCGCGGCCTACCGGGCCCTGGACCAGGCGCCCACGCACGTGGACTACCGTGACCTGGACGTCTACGGCATGGCGCCCTCCAGCAGCGGCGGCACCACGGTGGGCGAGGCGCTGAACATCCTGGACCCCTCCAACCTGTCCGGGATGTCCACTCCAGGCGCCCTGCATCACTACCTCGAGGCCAGCGCGCTTGCCTTCGCGGACCGTGGCAAGTACGTGGGGGACCCCGCGTTCGTAGGCGTCCCCACCGCCGCGCTCACGGACCCTCTGTTCGGCAAGGAGCGCGCCTGCCGGATCGACCCGCTGCACGCGGCGGCGAAGCCGGTTGCGCCGGGGGACGTGTCCGCGTACGACGGCGCGTGCCCGGCCGCCGCCGTCGCGCCTGCGGCCGAGTTGGACACGGAGAACATCTCGACGACCAACCTGACGGTCGCGGACAAGTGGGGGAACGTGGTGGACTACACGCTCACGATCGAGCAGACCGGCGGGTCCGGCATGGTGGTCCCCGGCCGCGGCTTCCTGCTCAACAACGAGCTGACCGACTTCTCGACCGTCTACGACCCGGCCGACCCGAACCGGATCGAGCCGGGAAAGCGCCCGCGCTCGTCCATGTCGCCGACCATCATTCTCAAGGAGGGCAAACCGTTCCTCGCCCTCGGCTCGCCCGGCGGATCGACCATCATTACCACCGTCCTGCAGACCATCCTGAACCGGGTGGACCTGGGCATGACCATCTCCGAGGCGATCGCGGCACCGCGTGCCTCGCAACGCAACGCGGCCAAGGTCACGGCCGAGCCGGAGTTCATCGCGAAGTACGGCAGCCAGTTGGCACCCTTTGGCCATCAGTTCACGCCGTCGGGGGATGCGTTCACCTCGGCAGCGGAGATCGGCGCCGCGACCGCCATCGAGTTCCTGCCCGATGGCGGCATGGTCGCAGCCGCCGAGCCCGTGCGGCGCGGCGGCGGATCCGCGATGGCCCTCAAGGCGTCGCGGAGGTAGACCGCGCAGCTTGGGGAAGTCGGGGAAGGGGCGTCAGCGGGGCTCTTACCCCACCAGCCGGAGCGGCCGTGCGCCTAGCTGGACCGTGATTTCCTGTCCCCAGGATGCGGTGAGGCGGTCATCTTCCATCCCGTCACCGAACACCACGAGCTGGTCGGATGCAACAGTGATGCGGAGTGTTTCGCCTGCCTCCAGGACCCCCTCGGTCAAGGAGGTTCCGGTGATGGGGGAGGGCCATGCCTCCCGGACGAACCATGCCAGTCGGGGGTCTGTTGGCGACGGCAGGGGGCGTCCGCCGCGGTCGAGGGCGATGGATGCGCACCAGCCCGTGGCGCCGGTGCCGGTCGAGACGATCAGTCCCGAAGAAGAATGGCTCTCGGCCCGGCCCGCCGGGGTCGTGAGCCGGTATCGGGCCGACTGGTGGGAGGCGTGCCCGATGAAAACCTCGTTGAGCCCCGAGAGTTCCTGCCCGTCGTCGAGCCGTGCCGTCACAGTTGCGAGTTCCTGGCACTGCAGCCGCTCCACGGTCCCGGCCGCAGCGGCCTCGTGCAGGAGCCTGTCTGCCGCCTTGGGTGTGTGCCGAACCAGGACGCCTGGGTTTGCTTCCGGTTCCGGGTCGACGCCGATGACGGGCTGGGCGTTGAGGTACTTCGCCGTGTTGGCCACAAGCCCGTCCTGACCGACAACGGCGATGACGTCCTCCGGTGTGAGTAGGAACCTGCTGAGGTCCGCGCGTTCCACTTCGGCGTGCCGCCATTCGGCCGGAACTGCGGCGCGGACGGTCGCCAGTGCTGCGTTGAGCCGGTCGTGGCGCTCCTGCACGTCTTGGAGGGTGCGGCCGCGGGTGCGGAGGAAGAATTCGGCCTGGCCGCGGGTGGCGTGCCGGTCCAGGAGTTCCTGGAGTTCGGTCCGGCGGTGGACGATGACGAGGCGGGGGTTTGCCATGTCAGGAGCCTAGTTCTCGAAGCTGCCGGTGGTGCTTGCCATCACGCCGGCGGCAGCAGCCGGAACCGCGCCGCCCGCGGGCTCCCTGAACAGCCCGGCAAGTGCCCCGCTGAGCAGGTCTGGCGTGATGGTGAGGTTGCCGATGTTGGGCAGTGATCCGGCTGCGTCGCGCAGAGCCAGTGCCAGCAGAGTGGCCTGTTCCATGCCGCTGTAGACCTCCATAGTGGCGGCCTCCCGCGCCGCTGCCGCCTGGCCTACGAGCCGGATCTGGTTCGCTTCGGCGGAGGCGCCGATGCCTTTGCGTTCGGCCGAAGCCTCCGCCTCGATGAGTCCCGCTGCGGCCTTTTCCTCGGCCTGGCGCCGAGCGTTGGCGCCTTCCTGGGCAACCAGCTGTTCGCGCCTGGTGGCCAGCTCGATCTGGCTCGCCATCTCGTTCTCGGAGATGGTCCGTTCGCGCTCGACGGCGACTGCCCGGCGTTCGTAGACGGCGCGGTCTGCTTCGGCCTGAAGCTGTTCGCGGACCGGCGTCTGCAGGGCCCGTTCGACGTCGGACTCCGGCCGGACCGCCAGGACCTGCACCCCAAGGATCTCGATGCCGGTGGACAGGAGCCGGGTGTCAGCGCGCAGGGCCTCGGTGAGGACGTTGCGGAGCTGGCTGACTCCGCGTTCCAGCGCCCCGGCCAGCGTCGTGGTGGCGATCTGGTCGATGGCGTGGCTCTGGCACAGCTGGCCGATGATCGTGGCCACCTGCTCCTTCCCGGTCGCCGGCGCCGCGCCGGCCGGCTGGAGGCCGAAGTCCAGCCGGTTGGAGACGGCCACCGGGTCGATGAAGCGGTAGGTCACGTTGGCCTGGACGCTGACGTCTTGGTGGTCACGGGTAATGGCGTGGAAGAGGGTGGGCAGTTCCTGATCATCCACGGGAACCTCGCTGAGCACTGAGTTCGCCGGCCGGAACCAGAAGGCCTGGCCGACTCCCTGGTGCCTGACCTCGCCCTTCTGCAGGTGGACGACATAGCCGGTGGGGCTGCCCAGGAAGTGGCTGATCCAGGGGTAGCGCTTGATGCTGGCCATGGGATTCTCCTAAACCGTTCAGTGTTGTCGTCAATTTGACGATAACTGAACTGTAGGGCCTTGCCCGATTTATTGTCAATATGACGATAAATACCTACGATGGGTTCATGCCTGAATCGCACCCGGCGCCCGCGCGCTTCCCGGTGACGGTCGACGTCGTCGCCCTCACCGTGACCGACGACGTACTGAAGGTCCTGCTCATCACCCGCCTCATTGAGCCCTTCCGCGGCAGGCTCGCCCTGCCCGGCGGTTTCGTGCTGGCGGGGGAGGACCTGGCGACGGCGGCGGGCCGTGAGCTGACCGAGGAAACCGGCGTCGTGGGGGTTCCTGGCCATCTGGAACAACTGGGGAGCTACGGCCCGAAGGGGCGCGACCCGCGGGGGGATGTGCTCACGGTGGCGCACCTGCTGCTCGCGCCCAACTTCCCCGTCCTGTCCGCCGGGAGCGACGCCGAGCACGCTGCCTGGTACCCGGTCAGCCAGGTGCTGGATGGCGAATTGCAGCTCGCGTTCGACCACGAGCGGATCGTCGTCGACGCCTTGGAACGGGCGAAATCAAAGCTCGAATATTCGCCGTTGGGGGCGGCCTTCTGCGGCGACGAGTTCACCATTGCCCAGCTCCGGGCCGTGTACGAGGCCGTCTGGGGCACGCGGCTGGACCCCCGGAACTTCCACCGCAAGGCCACGGGAACGCCTGGTTTCCTGGAAGACACCGGGCGGATGACGACAGGGGACGCCGGCCGCCCTGCCGCGCTCTTCCGGCTCGCTGAAGCAGCCCGCCAGGCAGCAGGCCAGCCAGTACGGGCCGTGCTCAACCCACCGCTCATGCGCCCGCGCGCCTGACGCCCCACCAGCCAGCAAGGTGTCGAGTGTTCCGTCCCCGAACTGTTCCGGCATCGTGGCCGCGCCTTGGTGCTCGGCCCACAGCCACTCGATGTACGTCGCCCAGCCCTCGTTAAGCCAGATGTCCTGCCAGTCGGACGGGCTCACCGCGTTTCCGAACCACTGGTGCCCGAGTTCGTGCACCACCGTGTATTCATCCGCGACCTCCGAGTAGACCGGCCGCGTCTGCGTCTCCAGCGCATAGTCGACCGTGTCGTCGTCGACGATCGCGCCGAAGGCCTCGAACGGGTACCGACCGAACTGGCCCTCAAGGAATGCGATCATCTTGGGCTGCAACGCAAGCGACGCCTTCGTCTCGGCCAGTGCCGCGGCCGTCACGTCCGCGTCGATCGCGTTGATGATAGGTAGCCCGTGCGGACCGACGTCGTAGGACAGGGCAAAGTCGCCGACGTTCACCGTCGACAGGTAGCTGGCCATCGGGTCCGAGGCCTTCCACGTCCATGTGGTCCATCCGGCCTTCGTCGCCGGCCTGCCGACAGGCAGGCCGTTCGCCACAGCCGTCTTCCCCGCCGGCACCGTGATGCGGAACGTGTAGGTCGCCTTGTCTTCAGGGTCGTCATTCACCAGGTCGCGGTTCGCGTCGTTTTGCACTTGGGACCACTTGGCGGCCTTGCCATCGACCTGGACCGAGGTGACGCCGAGGCCGCGCAGGTCGAAGTTGACCGACTCCAGGTTCTGCTTTGCACGGACGGTGACAGTCGCGACCCCGCTGAGGCGGCCTGCGAGCACCGCGGGATTGGTCGGTGGCGCATAGCGGAGGGCGAGGTCGTAGTTCAGGACGTCGTAGCCGCCGTTGCCGGCGAACAGGAAATACTCGTCGCCGCTGCCGGGAGCGCCCGCCGTGTAATGGGGGCTGTCGTGGCTGGGGGCTGCCTGCTGTCCGAGGGAATGGCAGGAGGCCGGCGCTGGCCACCTGCCGATGGTCGGTGCGAAACAACGCGTCAGGCGGGGGACCACGCTCTCGCGCCGGCGGCCTCGGCCAGGGCAGTCTGTCTCTTAGCCCTCGCAGTCCGTGCAGTAGATATCGTTGCCGGACTGCCGGGCGATCTGGGAACGGTGCCGGACCAGGAAGCAAGAGCTGCAGGTGAACTCGTCGTTAGCCTGCGGGATGACCTGGACAATCAGCTCTTCTGCGATGAACTCGCCGCCGGGGACTCCGGCCCCATCCAGCCCGTCGGCCTCGTCGAGTTCCTGGACGACGCTGCGGGCGTCCGGCGCGTTGGCGGACTGCAGTGCTTCCAGGGAGTTTTCCTGGGTTTCCTTGACGTCCGAGCGGACTTCGTCGTAATCGGTTGCCACTTGGCTTGTTCTCATTTCTCGAGTCTTAACTAGGCTAATTGCAACGTACGGCACCCCGCGGTTGTTCCACAGTGGGGGGAATCCACGCCGTACGGCGTTCGCCGGCCATCCCATGGGCGCGGTGCCGGGCGCCGCCGCAGTTCGGGCCTAGGATCAACGGCATGATGCAGGGACCAATCCACGCCGCCGACGGGAAGAACTCGCTCAGCGTCGATGCAGGGATACTCGAGAGCGTCTGGCGCCCGGGTTCTTTTGTGGACGCCGACGACGCGCGGGACGCCATGCTTGCCGTGGACCGGATCAGTGGCGGGACGCCGATGCCAATGCTCTCTGAAATGACCGACGTGGTGTTCAGCGCAGCGGCCAGATACCAATTCGCGCAAAGCAGGGGCGTGGTCGCTATCGCGGTCCTCGGATCGAGCACGGTCGACAGGGTGATCGCTTCCGCCACGAGTCGGGAGACAAAATACCCGCACGAGTTCTTTACCTCCAGGACTGCAGCAATTGCATGGCTAAAGGATGTCATCCAGAGCCACGATTGAAAACTGCCGGCCCGGCGTCGCCATCAATTCTTCCCCCGACCCGAGACAGACCGGTCTTTACCGTTGTAAAGTGTCTTCACGGTCTTCCGCCCCGCTGGCTCCAGGAATGGACGCAGGGCTCTCGGGATCGTGGCCGGTTCCGGGCTCAGCCGGAACGGGAACAAAGGAATGCCAATGTCCATTGAGTTGTCGTCCCATATGGAACCCTCACACGGACACCCACCCACGGACGCGGTGGTCAACGAGCAGGAGGACAGCCGGGCGCGGGGAATACGCCTGCAGGCCGCCGAGATCATCGCCGAAATGCTGTCTGATTCTTCGCCGGGGCAGGCCCGTGCCCGGGATCAGCTGTGCCTTTTGCTGCAGGCCAACCCGGGCCGGCCGGAAGTTGCGCTGGCGGAACACCTGATCGCGCTCCGGGAAGAAGCGGCCCAGGGCCGGCGAACCGACCTGAAACTCGTCACGGATGAAGCGGCGGCGGAAACGCCCGGGCAGCCCTCGACACCAGGCGCCGGACGGTCGCCCGGGCGTCGTTCGGCCGCCCGTCAACCCCTGTTGCATCATCGTCCCACCGAGCGCGTGCGCTATGGCCGCACGGACGGGGGCGTGCTCGGCGGCCTCTCCGGGGAGGGAGCCTAGACCGGGTGGCCGTCTCGACAGGCTCAGGGTTCGCGTCGATTCGCGGCAGCCCGGCTTTGCGGCAACAGGAATCCGACCGCAACCAGCCAGAGCAGTCCGCCGAACCGCCCGACGGGCAGCAGGAACTGGAGCGGCTCGATCACCATGGAGAGAAAGCTCAGCTCGGACAGGGCGGCAATGACCAGGCCAGCCCAGGCCAGCCAGCGCGGCACGAAGTGCAGGATGAGGGCGGGGACGGCGATTCCGGCGACGAGGAGCCCCAAGCCGACGACATAGGCGACACCGCCCGCGATGAACGCGAGAAACGACAATGCGTGGGTCAGCGTCACGTCGGTGGTGATTTCCGGGCGGCTCAGAACCCACCCCACGGCAGCCGAGACCATGAGGAACACCGAGGCGGTGATGCCGCCAAAGAAGCCGATTGCGGGCCCGGGGACCCGCACACCCAGCCGGAGCTGCCGGGCGTAAACCGTGGCCGCAAAGATGCCCAGCGGGACTGCTGAACCGAATTGGAACAGGCTGGCGAGCCGGACGGCGTCGGGGTTCCCGTGAAAATATGCCGCGACCTGGCCGGCGGGGGAGAAGGGCGAGACGTAGGTCTGCCCGTTGGTGAGGATCGCGCTGCCGAGCAGGGCTCCGATCGTGAGTCCCAGACTCACGGCCGCCAGGATGCCCGGGTTGGGGCCGCCGGATCGCGTCGAGGGAGCAGTGTGCTGGGGGGACGGGTCAGTCATGATCGCTTCTTTCCGATAATTACGTCACAACTAAAATGATTCACCTGTTGAATGATTCTGTCAATGGCGTAATATTGGGGCATGGAGTCAACGGATCCGCCGCGGCCGAAGCGAACCGCTTTCCTGCTGTCCCAGCTCGGGGCGCTGGCATCGGCACGCTTCGCCGAGCGCACCCGCGAACTCGGCCTGACCCCCAGCGATGCGGGGGTCCTCCGCCTGCTCGGCCGTAGCCCCGGACTGAGCCAGCGGTCCCTGGCCGACCGCCTGGGAGCGGTGCCGAGCCGCGTTGTTCCCCTCATCGACTCGCTGGAGACGCGAGGCCTGGTGGCCCGCGTGCGCAGCAGCGCCGACCGGCGGAATTACGAGCTCCGGCTGACGGCCGAGGGCACGAAGGTTCTCGGAGCGCTGCGCGGAATCGCCGAACGGCACGAGGCCGAACTTCTGGCCCCGCTCACCAGCGAACAGTCTGCGCAGCTGGGGATCCTGCTGGCCAGGCTGGCCAGCGCCCATGCGCTCGACACGGACCTACATCGGGACACGAGGCCGGAGTGAACCCGGCGTGCTGGCTGGTTTTTCGAGGCAAGAACCGTCCTTTTCAGCCGGCGGGCAGTGTGGGATCATCCCGGTATGGGCGAAAATACTGAACCGCGGGTGACCTTGCCCTCCGGCCCCGAGCGCCCGAAGGGCACGCATCACCGCGATGTTGATGGTTACGGAAATCCGATCACGCAGCAGCTGCGCATCATCGGTCAGCGGCGCCGCGAAGCCGAAGAAAAGCTCGACCGGCACCTGCAGGACGCACGCAAGAGCCACTGAGCGCGGCATGGGCGATGGGAAAGGCAGGCGCCCGTAGGGTGCCTGCCTATCCTTACCATGCCCGCCTACTTGGCGGCCGCTGCGAACGGCGACGCCTCCTCGGGTGTAGCTGCGGGCCCCGCCGCGGTTTCGGTTTGGCGCTCCTTGAGGAAGTACACGAGCGCGGCGGCGATTGTCGATGCCGCTGCGAGGGCGAAGAGTCCCGGGATGACGCTGCCGGTCTGCTCCTTGATGATTCCGAATCCAAACGGGGCCACGAAGCCACCGAGGTTGCCCAGGGAGTTGATGATGGCAATTGCCGGCGCGAGGATGAGGGGGTGCAGGCCGGACTGGGGGATGGTCCAGAACAACGGTGACGCGCTCTTGAATCCCATGGCGGCGATGGCCAGGAACACGAGGGCCAGCACCGGGGAGGCGACGGCGGCTGCGAGCGTTCCGACGGCGGCGACCAGGAGCGCAGCGACGAGGAGGGGCCGCTTGGACTTGGCCTTGTCCTGCCACTTGGCGGCGAAGTACATGGCGATCACGGCGCAGACCCAGGGGATGGCGGAGAGGAATCCGACGCTCAGGTCCGTGGTCCCCGGGATCTGCTTGACGATGCTGGGCAGCCAGAACGTGTTGGCGTAGATGGAGAGCTGCACGGAGAAATAGATGCCGCAGAGGAGGAGAATCTGGGGGTTCAGCAGCATCTTCCAGCGGTTGATCTTGCCGCCTGAGGCGTCGGCGTGCTGGGCGTCCTCGTCCGCAATCGCCGCGGTGAGGGCAAGCTTCTCGCCAGCTGTCAGCCATGTGGCGTCCGCGATCCTGGCGTCAAGGACGAAGAACACCGCGATGCCGACAAGCACTGAAAGCAACCCCTCGAAGCCGAACAGCCACTGCCAGCCGCGGAATCCCAGGACGTCGTGGAGGCTGAGCAGCATTCCGGCGATCGGGCCGGAGAGTGCCGCGGCGACCGAGGAGCCGGCGATGAAGATCGCTGTTGCTTTGCCCCGGTGCCCGGCCGGTACCCAGCGGGCGAAGTAGAAGATGACGGCGGGGAAGAAACCGGCTTCCGCTGCGCCGAGGAGGAACCGCAGGGCGTAGAACATGGTCTCGTTCTGCACGAACACCATCAGAAAAGAGACGATGCCCCAGCTGATCATGATCCTGGCCAGCCAGACCTTGGCGCCGTACTTCTCCATCATCACATTGCTGGGCAGTTCGAAGATTGCGTAGGCGATGAAGAACAGCCCGGCCCCGAACCCGTAGGCGGCAGCGCCGATGCCGACATCCGCGTGCAGATGCTCCTGGGCATAGCCTATGTTGGACCGGTTGAGCTGGTTGCAGACCAGCATGACGAGCATGATGGGCAGCACCCGCTTGAAGAACTTTTTCGTGGCCGAGGCCACGTCCGTGACAGCGTTGTCGACAGACTGCATGGAGATTTCCTTTGAATTGGCGAAGCTGGTCGGCCGGGGCGGGCAGTTGATTGTGGCCCTCGCCACAGCGATTCTTCACTTTATTCGGCGGCGGTAATGCCCGTCCAACACATTAATTGCATCGCTGGATACCTTGAGGGACTGGAAGTCCCCGCCTGACGGCCGGCCCTGGGATCAGCTGTTGCCGGGAGCGGCGGCGCGCAGCCGCCGTCGGGAATTTGCCAGATGGCTCCGCATCGCCGCCGACGACGACGGTCCGTCGCCCTCCGCGATGGCGGCGACGATTGATTCGTGTTCCAGCACCACCTGGTCGAAATGCCCGCGCGCCACAGGCTCACCGCCGCCCACGAGCCGGCCGCGGGGCATCGCGATCATGGTCGGCCCCAGGGAGGCGAGGCAGTCGGAGTAAAAGGGGTTCCCGGAGGCTGCGGCTATGGCCCGGTGGAACTCGTAGTCAGCCTTCATGGCGTGTCCCGGGTGGGCTGCGCTGTCCACAAAGTCTGCAAAAGCCTTCCGGACAGCGTTCAGCTGCCGGTCTGTGTGGTTCCGGGCCGCGAGGGCGGCCGCCTCGGACTCCACCGCGATGCGGAACTCCAGCTGCCACAGGCGGTCTTCCAGGCTGGCCACGGGGCGGCTGCCGGCCGAGTGCTGCGGGCCGTCCGGCGGCGGGGTCAGCGCAAAGCTGCCCCGCCCGCGTTCGGTTTCCACGAGCCCCTCCGCCTGCAGCCGGGTCAGGGCCGAGCGGACCACGGTCCGGCTGACGCCGAATTCGCTGATCAGGGTGTTTTCGCTGGGCAGCTTTGCGCCCGGCGCAATGACGCCGTCGACGATGCGGCGGCGGAGATCGCTTGCGAGGTCCGCGGTCAGGTTCCGGCTCATGGCTTCAAGGTTACTTGCCGAATTCCACAGAATCTGTGGTCCAGGCGCGCGCCTGCTCGCTGAGGGAGATGCCCAGCCCGGGGCGGTCCGGGACCAGCATGCGGCCGTTCTTGGTTTCGAGGCGCTCGTTGAACAGCGGATCGAGCCAGTCGAAGTGCTCCACCCAGGGCTCGCGCGGGTAGGCGGCGGCGAGGTGGAGGTGGATTTCCATGGCGAAGTGCGGGGCCAGGCCGAGTCCGCGCTCGTCGGCCAGAGCGGCGAGGCGCAGGAATTGGGTGATGCCGCCGACGCGCGGGGCATCAGGCTGGATGATGTCACAGCCGTTGGCGCTGATCAGGCCCTTGTGCTCCGCGACCGAGGCCAGCATCTCGCCCGTGGCGATGGGGGTGTCCAGGGCGCGGGCGAGGTCCGCGTGGCCTTCGAAGTCGTACGCGTCAAGCGGTTCCTCAATCCAGACGAGGTTGAATTCTTCCAGCCGGCGGCCCATCCGCAGTGCGGTGGCGCGGTCCCACTGCTGGTTGGCGTCGACCATGAGGGGCACGTCCCAGCCAATGTGCTCGCGGATGCCGGCGACGCGGCGCAGGTCCTCGGCGGTGTCCGGAAGGCCAACCTTGATCTTGATGCCGCCGATGCCTTCGTCCAGCAGGACGGTGGCGCGGGCCTTGACCTCGTCCAGGGAGGCATTGAGGAAGCCGCCGGAGGTGTTGTAGGTCTGCACGGAGTCCCGGTAGGCGCCCAGGAACTTGGCCAGCGGCAGGCCGGCGCGCTTGGCCTTGAGGTCGTAGAGCGCGATGTCGATTGCGGCCAGCGCCTGGGTGGCCACGCCGGAGCGGCCCACGGACGCCCCGGCCCAGAGAAGTTTGGTGTAGAGCCGGCCGATATCGTTCGGGTCCTCGCCGATGATGCCTTCGGCGACTTCCTTGGCGTGGGCGTACTGGGCCGGCCCGCCGGCGCGCTTGGAGTAGCTGAAACCGATCCCGCTGTGGCCCTGTTCGGTGGTGATTTCGGCGAAAAGGAACACCACCTCGATCATCGGCTTCTGGCGTCCGGTGAACACTTTCGCGTCACTGATCGGAACGGCGAGTGGAAGCCTGGCCGTGGACAGCTTTACGTGGCGGATGAGATCAACGCTGGTCATGGTTCTCCCTGAAGTTCCTGCGGGGCAACTCCGCCCCGCTCAACTTAGGTTACAAGTCATATACTTGTATAACAAGTATGAGAACAGTGTTGCGCCGCCGTCAACCAAGCAGCCAGGCGATGACCAGCAAGGAGCCGGCGCAGAGCAGGGTGGTGCACAGGATGACGTCCCGGGCAACGATCACGCCGCGCTGGTACGGGGAGGCGAAGAGGAAGACATTCTGGGCCGTGGGCAGCGCCCCCATGATCACGATGGCCAGCAGGTGCTGCCCGTCGAGGCCGAAGACGAAGCGTCCCAGCGCCCAGACGATCACCGGCATGCCTGCGATCTTCAGGAAGGTGGCGACGAGCGATTCCGTGCGCCCGTCGCCCTTTTGCAGCGGGGCCTTGCCGGCCAGGGACAGTCCGAAGGCCAGCAGCACCATGGGGACGGCGCCGCCGGCGAGCATGTCGACAGGTTTCAGCAGCAGGTCCGGAACGGTCCAGCCGGTCAGTGCGACCGCCGCACCCAGGCCGGAAGCAATAATCATGGGGTTGGCTAAGGGCTGAAGCAGCAGTTTCCGCCAGGAGATCCTGGACCCCGACGCGAGCCCCAGGAGGGTCAAATAGACCGGCGCCAGGACGAGGATCTGGGCCAACAGGACGGGAGCCACGTGCTGGGCAGTTCCCACGGCGTAGAGGGAGACGGGGATCCCGATGTTGTTGGCGTTCGCGTAGCTGCTGGCCATCGCGCCGACGGCGGTCTCTGCCACCGGCCGGCGGAAGAACAGGAAACTCAGCAGTGCATAGAGCAGCCCCACGGCCGCCGCGGAGAGCAGCGCCAGCGGGGCATCAGTTCCGAGCGCGGCCCGGATATCGCTGCCGGCCACCACTGTGAACAGCAGCGCCGGGTTGGTGATGTAATACGCGGTGCGGGTCAGGGCGCCCTGGACCTCCGGTCCGAGGATCCGCAGCCGGGCTGAGAGATAGCCGACGGCGATGACGGAGGCGACGATCAGTATGCCGGTGAGAACGCCGCCCAAGATTGGTCCTTCTAATAATCTGTGTACGCGCTAATAGTCTGTGTACGCGTGGCTCTGCACGGCCGGGCCTCTTGTTGTGGAGGAAACCCGGCCGTGCAGAAGGAATGGTTGCTTTCTACCGCACGAGGCAGGGCCGCTTGGGATCAAAGGACCAGCCGTCAACGTAGTACTGCATGCCGATGCTGTCGTCGCGGGCGTCGAGACCGTGTTCCAGATACAGCTGGTGTGCCTTGTCCAGGGCGTCGCGGTCCAGTTCGATTCCGAGGCCCGGCGCGTCCGGAACCCTGATCGCACCGTCCTTGATCTGCAGTGGTTCCTTGGTGAGCCCCTGGCCGTCCTGCCAGATCCAGTGCGTGTCCAGCGCCGTGATCTCGCCGGGGGCGGCCGCCCCGGTGTGGGTGAACATGGCGAGCGAGATGTCGAAGTGGTTGTTCGAGTGCGATCCCCAGGCCAGGCCGAATTCGGCGCACATCTGTGCCACCCGGACGGAGCCGTGCATGGTCCAGAAATGCGGGTCCGCGAGGGGGATGTCCACGGCGTTGCTGCGGATGGCATGGGACATTTCGCGCCAGTCCGTCGCGATCATGTTCGTCGCGGTCCTAAGCCCGGTGGCACGGCGGAATTCGGCCATGACCTCGCGTCCGGAGAAGCGGCCTTCCGCGCCGCAGGGGTCTTCGGCGTAGGCCACAACGCCCTGCATACGTTTGCCCAGCCGGATGGCTTCCTCCAGGAGCCAGGCGCCGTTGGGATCAAGGGTGATCCGGGCTTCCGGGAAACGCTCGGCCAGGGCCGTCACCACATCCACCTCGGCGTCGCCGGAGAGTACGCCGCCCTTGAGCTTGAAGTCGCTGAATCCGTAGCGTTCCTGGGCAGCCTCGGCCAGGGCCACCACGGCGTCCGGTGTCATGGCCTCCCGCCGGCGGAGCTTTTCCCACCGGTCCGCCGGCGCGTCCTCCACCAGGTACGGCAAATCCGTGCGGCCGGGGTCGCCGATGAAGAACAGATAACCGAGCATGGGCACCGAACTGCGCTGCTGGCCGTCGCCGAGCAGTTCCGCGACGGGGACGCCGAGGAACTGACCGTGCAAGTCAAGGAGGGCGGATTCGATCGCGGTGACGGCATGGACGGTGGTGCGCAGGTCAAAGGTCTGCAGGCCGCGGCCGCCGGCGTCGCGGTCGGCGAACTTCGCCGCGACATCCCGGAGCAGGGAGCGGTAGCGGGCCACCGGCTGGCCGGCCAGGAAGGCGCCGGCCTCCTCGATGGTGGCGCGGATCTTTTCCCCGCCCGGCACTTCGCCGAGTCCGGTGCGGCCATCCGAATCGGTGATGAGAACGATGTTGCGGGTGAAGAACGGGCCGTGCGCGCCGCTGAGGTTCATCAGCATGCTGTCGTGCCCGGCAACGGGGACCACTTCAACGTGGGCAATGGTGGGCTGCGTGCTCACGCGTTGACCTCTGCTTTCTCTGTTGCAGTCTGTTCTGCCGCCGGGGCTTGAACGACGCCGTCGATCCGGCGGTTCAGCCGCCACGGGTTGGGGTCCTGCAGCGGCGCCGGGAGCAGTTCCTGTGGCAGGTTCTGGTAGGCGACGGGGCGCAGGAACCGGTTGATTGCCAATGTACCCACGGACGTGGTCCGGGTGTCGGATGTGGCGGGGAACGGGCCGCCGTGCACCATGGCGTGGCCAACTTCGACGCCGGTCGGCCAGCCGTTGACGATGATCCGGCCGACCTTCTGCTCCAGTACCGGGATGAGGGGGGCAGCGGCGCGGTAGTCCGATTCGGTGAGCTGCAGGGAGGCCGTGAGCTGGCCTTCGAGCCGGTGGGCGGCGTCGACGAGCTCCCCGGTGGTGGAGTAGCGGATGACCAGGCTGGCGGCGCCGAAGACTTCCTGATGCAGGACGGGGTTGACCACGAACTCGGCGACGGACGTGCCGAAGATGGCCGGAGCCGGGGCGTTCTTCGTCGCCCCGCCGGCGCCCTGCCCGACGACGCTGACGTTCCCGGCGGAACCCAGGGCATCGGCTCCGGCCTGCCAGGACCCGGCGATGCCTTCGGTCAGCATGGTCTGCCCGGCGCAGGAGGACACGGCCCGGCCGACGGCGGCGGCAAAGGCGTCGCCGGCCGCACCGGCGGGGGCGAACAGGAGGCCGGGGGAGGTGCACAGCTGCCCGGAGCTGCCGGTGACGGCGGCAACGTACTGCCTGGCGAGCGCGCTGATTTCTTCGGCGTCCCCGTCGAGGGCGCCGGGGAAGACGAACACCGGGTTGAGCGAGGACATCTCCGCATAGACAGGAATGGGTTCGGGCCGGGCGGCCGCGGTGCGCATCAGCGCGATGCCGGCGGACCGCGACCCGGTGAAGCCGACGGCCTTGATGGCCGGATCGGCGACGAGCGCCTGGCCAATGCTGCTGCCCGGACCGTAGATCAGCGAGAACACGCCCGGGTGCAGCCCGGTGTCGCGGACGGCCTTGGCGATGGCCTCGCCGACGAGTTCGCCGGTGCCCGGGTGCGCATTGTGGGCCTTAAAAACCACGGGGCAGCCGGCGGCGAGGGCGGAGGCGGTGTCGCCGCCCGCCGTCGAGAAGGCCAGCGGGAAGTTGCTCGCACCAAAAACGGCGACGGGACCCAGCGGGATCTGCCGCTGCCGGATGTCCGCCCGCGGCAGCGGAGCGCGGTCCGGCAGCGCCGGGTCGATCCGGACCCCGCGGAAATCCCCCTGGCGTACGACGCCGGCGAAGAGCCGGAGCTGGCCGGTGGTCCGCGCCCGCTCACCCTGGAGCCTGGCGGCCGGCAGCCCGGTTTCGAGGCCAGCGCGGGTGATGAGTTCCTCGCCGATCGCCTCGATGTTCCCGGCAATGGCCTCGAGGAACCGGGCATGGGTTTCCGGGTCGAGCGTGCTGAAGGAGGGATAGGCCGCGGCGGCCGCTGCGGTGGCGTCCTTCAGCTGTTCCTCGGCGAGCAGCGTGTAGCCGGGTTCGAGCCGTTCGTTTGTGGCGGGATTGAAGGCGTACGCCGTCGTGCCGTTCCCGGCGACGGCCTGGCCGGCAATGAGTGAGCGTCCGGTGAGTGTCACGGTGCGTCCTCCTAGGAAACGGTGGCGATAAGGGACTTGAGGTCTGCGAGGTCCTGGGGCGCCAGGTTCTGCAGCGGTGGGCGGACCCCGCCGGCGGAGCGGCCAATCGCGTCGAGTCCGGCCTTGACGATCGAGACGGAGTAGCCCTTCACCCGGTCGCGGATGTCCAGGTAGGGGATCACGAACTCGTTCAACTTCCGGTTGACGGCGACCCGGTCGTGGTTGCGGACATCCTGATAGAAGTCCAGCGCAAACTGGGGCACGAAGTTGTACATGGCGGACGAGTAGGTGCTCATGCCCAGCTGCAGCAGCGGGAGCGCGAACGTCTCGGCCGTGGGGAGGCCGCCGAGGTAGAACAGGCGGTCACCGAGCTTGGCGTAGACCCGGGCGTCGTGTTCGAGATCTCCGACGCCGTCCTTGAAACCGATCAGGTTCTGGTGGCGGTCGGCCAGCGTGGCGACCGTGGTGTCCTTGTAAATCGCGTTCGCACGGTTGTAGATGATCACGCCGAGGGAGGTGGACCGGCAGATGGCGCTGACGTGGTCGATCAGGCCGCCCTGGTCTGCTTCGGTCAGGTACGGCGGGAGCAGCAGGATGCCCTCGGCGCCGGCTGCCTCGGCGGCGCGGGCATTTTCGATGGCCTGGGCGGTGGAGCCGCCGGCGGAGGCCAAGACCGGGACGATGCTGCCCACTTCGTCGACGGCGGCCCGCACCACACGCTCCGACTCTGCCGGGGTCAGCGAGAAGCCCTCCCCGGTGCCACCCGCGGCGAAGAGTCCGGCGACCGGGAAGCTGGCCTGCCAGGCGAGGTGCTTGCGGTAGTTCTCTTCGTCGAACTGGAGCTCAGCATCGAACGAGGTGACGGGGAAGGAGAGCAGGCCGTCCTTGAGGACGTTCGCCAGTTCCTGGGGTGTGTATTTTGCCACGGTATGGTCCTTGCGGATATGCGCCGAGTCGGCGGGGAAGTTCGGTTCCCTTCACCCTAGGTTTGGCGCCTCATGCCTGTCCAAGTGCATTATTGAATGCATTGATACCTTCAGTGCATTGCCATGGCCTCAGTCCAGCTGGAAGTCCAGGCTGCCGAGAAGCCGCGACAGGGCGGGATTGCTCACTTTCCGGCTCCAGATGGCATGAAGCTCCACGGGCTCGCCATGGCTGCTCGCCAGCGGGAGGAATTCGACCCCCTGGATGCCGAGTGCCGTGGCGGAGCGGGGCACAAAGGCGACGCCGCGTTTGGCGGCCACCAGTGAGACCATGGTCAGGATCTGGCTGACGGTGTGGACCACGTTCCCGTGCTGCACCGGCAGCATGCGGATCACGAGGTCGTAGAAGTACCGGGCCTGCAGCGGCGAATGCATGATGAGGGCCTCGTCCTTGAGGTCCTCGTTCCCAACCATTCCGCCGCGGCGGGCCAGGCGGTGGCCGGCCGGGACCGCCACCATCATGGATTCGCGGTAAAGAAGCCGCGAATCGAAAACGTCCTTGTCGAACGGCGGTCGTGCCAGCCCCAGGTCCAGTTCTCCCGTTTCCAGGGCCTGGATCTGCTCGCCGGTCACCAGTTCCTGCAGGTCGACGTCGACGTCGGGGAGAATCGCCGAAATCTCCTCCAGCAGTGGTCCCAGGATGCTGAATCCGCTGGCGGCGGTGAAGCCGATTCGCAGCAGGCCGGAGCGGCCCGAAGCGATCCGGCGGGCGGTGACCGGCGCCCGTTCCGCGAGGGCCAGCAGGCGCCTGGCTTCGTCCAGGAACGCGGTTCCGGCCGGGGTCAGCTGGACCCTACGGTTGTCCCGTTCGAGCAGTTCGGCGCCAACGGTCTTCTCCAGCTTCTGGATCTGCCGGCTCAGCGGAGGCTGGGTCATGTTTAGGCGTTCCGCCGCGCGGCCAAAGTGGAGTTCTTCTGCCACCGCGATGAATCCGGCCAGCTGGTCAAAGGTAAACATGATGCCTTCCCGGTATCACTCGATGCATATTTGGGCTTAGACATGCATCATAGCCCCTCCCTACACTCGACACAGCGAACCGGCAGTGACGCGGTTCACATGCTTCCGGGGCGCTGGCCCTGACCATCAATGAGGAGTTTCAATGATGCACTTCCCTTCGCGCCGCACCGTACTTGGAGCGGCATCCGCCGTCACGCTCTTGGCGCTGACGGCCTGCGGCAATGTTGCCGGCGGCAGTTCCGATTCATCAAAATATCCGAACGGGCCCGTAAACCTCACCGTAGGCCAGGCCGCCGGCGGAAGCACCGACCTGATTGCCCGCGCCATCTCCGAGGGCGCGTCCAAATCCCTCGGCGCCCCGATGCCTGTGGTGAACAAGCCGGGCGCGAACGGTGCCCTGGCGACCAAGGAAGTGGCCGGCAAACCTGCCGACGGCCAAAACCTCCTGCTGGTCACCGCGTCCCTTGTCACGATCACCCCGCTGGCGGTCACCGCGGATGAGGCCGTCAACATCGACGACCTCGACATCATCGCCGGCCTGTCCCAGGACGACTACGTGCTGGTCGCCAGCAAGGCCTCCGGCTTCAACAGCATCAAGGACCTGACCGGAGCCGGACGCAACATCACCTTCGGCACCACCGGCGTGGGTACCGGCAGCCAGCTGGCGCAGACCGTCCTCTTCAAGCAGGCCGGCGTCAAGGGCACCGATGTTCCGTTCGACAGCGGCAAGCCTGCCCTCACCGCCGTCCTTGGCAATCAGGTCGAAGTGTCCACCATCCAGCTTGGTGAAGCCATGCCGCAGATCCAGGCCGGGAAGGTAGCACCGTTGCTGGTCTTCTCGGAAGAGCGGAACGCCTTCCTCCCGGACGTGCCCACGGCCAAGGAATCCGGTTACGACGTTCCTGTGGCGCAGTATCGCGCTGTCGCCGCTCCCAAGGGGACCCCCAAGGACGTAAAGGACAAGCTGCTCGCTGCCATCCAGGAGACCTTCAAGTCCGATTCGTACAAGGAATTCAACAAAAAGAACATGCTGACGCCGAAAGAAATCTCCGGCGAGGAAGTCGTCACCCAGTGGAAGGAATACGCCGCCAAGTACAAGTCGCTGGTGGAGAAGTACGACATCAGCCTCAGCGGGACGAAGTGATCCAAGTGACGGCAACGCCTGCAGTGCCCGCCGGGAGGGGACGCCACCCGGCCGCCCCCTCCGGCGGGGACGCCCCCGAGACACCTGCCGACGACCGTCTGGAGGACCTGACGCCGGAGCAGCTCGCCGCGCAGTGGGAGGACGAAAAGCCTCCCGCCGCCGGGGCGCTCGCCAATGCGGCATCTTCCCTGGTGGTCCTCGGCGTCGGCACCGGCGCCCTGGTCCTGTCCGTTGTGATGGGCCTGGGGACTCCGGCGGCCCCGCAACCCGGGCTGTGGCCGTTCATGATCAGCTGCGTCATGGTGGTCCTGGGACTCTTCCAGTTGATCATCGGACGGCACAACCGGGACGCGGAGAAGTTCACCCGCATGTCCCTGGCCCCCCTCACAGGGCTCGTCACCCTCGCCGCCATGGTGGCGCTCATGCCCGTGATCGGTTTTGAACTGCCCGCCCTGGTCCTATGCGTCATCTGGATGCGCTTTTTGGGCGGCGAAACGTGGCGCTCCACCGTGCTGGTGAGCGCGATCGTCGTGGCCGCGTTCTATGCGATCTTCGTCCTGGCGCTCAACACCTCCATTCCCCACCTCTTCTAGGAGAACCCCGTGGATTTTCTAAATCCCGTGATCAACGGATTCGCCGTTGTCCTGGAGCCGAGCAACCTCCTGTACTGCCTGATCGGCGTCGTCATCGGCATGTTGATCGGTGTCCTGCCCGGCCTGGGGCCGGCGGCAACCATCGCCATCCTGCTGCCGCTGACCTACAACGTCGAACCCGTCACCGCCATCATCATGCTCGCGGGAATCTTCTACGGGGCACAGTACGGCGGCACCATCACCTCCGTGCTCCTCCGGCTTCCCGGCGAAGCATCCTCAGTGGTGACGGTCTTCGACGGCTACCAGATGGCCAAACAGGGCAAGGCCGGCACCGCACTCGGCCTGGCGTCCATCGGCTCGTTCATCGGCGGAACCGCCGCGATCATCGGCCTGACCTTCCTGGCCCCCATCGTGGCGAGCTTTGCCCTCGACTTCGGCCCGGCAGAATATTCTGCCCTCGCACTGCTCGGGATCCTGTTGGTGGCCACCATCAGCAACGGTGCCAAGACCAAGGCGCTCATCGCCGCCGCCGTCGGGCTGCTGCTGGCAACGGTCGGCCGGGACATCTTCACCGGCGAAAGCCGCTTCACGTTCGGCAACCTGGAGTTGGCAGACGGAATCGATTTTGTGCCGATCGCCATGGGCATCTTCGGCCTGGGCGAAATCCTCTACAACCTCGAGGAGCGGCACCGGGCGGCCAAGGCGCCGTCCAAGGTCACGAACGTCTGGCCTTCACGCACGGATCTCAAGCAGGCCTCAGGGGCGATCGCCCGCGGTTCGGTCCTGGGGTTCTTCCTCGGGATTCTGCCCGGCGGGGGCGCCACGATCGCGTCGATGGCCTCCTATGCGATGGAGAAGAAGCGCGCAAAGCAGCCGGAACGATTCGGTAAGGGGGCGCCCGAAGGCGTCGCTGGGCCGGAAACGGCAAACAACGCGGCGGCAACGTCGTCGTTCATTCCGCTGCTGACCCTTGGAATCCCGGCCAACGCCACCATGGCCCTGATGTTCGGTGCCCTGCTGATCCAGGGCGTGACACCGGGGCCGCAACTGGTGGAGCAGGACCCCGAGCTGTTCTGGGGCGTCGTCAACTCCATGTACATCGGCAACATCCTCCTGCTGATCATGAGCCTGCCGCTCGTGGGAATCTTCGTAAAGATCCTCCGCGTCCGGGCCGCGATCCTGGCCCCGGTCACCGCTCTCATCACGCTGCTCGGCGCTTACACCATCAACAACAGCATGTTCGATGTGACGCTTGTCGTGGTGTTTGGGATCGTCGGTTACCTGATGAAGAAGTTCGGCTTTGAACCCGGGCCGCTGGTCCTGGCCTTCGTTCTCGGATCCCTGCTGGAGAGCTCGCTGCGCCGTTCACTTCTCGTGTTCGGCGGCGATCCCACGGGTTTCCTCACCCGTCCCATCTCCGCGACGCTGCTCATCGCGTTCGTCCTGGTGGCGGTGCTCCCGGGCATCCGGACCGTGCTCGCCAAACGCAAGACAGTGCCAGTCGTACAACCCGTCACCACGAAAATCAAGGAGAAGGTATGAGCATCATCGTCGGTTTCGTCCCCACCCCAGCAGGGGAAGCCGCGCTGACCGCCGGCATCGCCGAAGCCGTGCTCCGCGAAGGAAGACCTGGTCATCGTCAACTCCGCCCGCGAGGGCGCCCTGGTGGACAAGTCGGTCGCCGCGTCCGATGTCCTGGAGCAGGCCGGCCGCCGGGCCACGGAGGCCGGCATCAGGGCCACGGTGATCCAACCGCCGTATCGTGAGGACCTCGCCGATGAATTCCTTGACGTCGCCCGCGAGGTCAACGCCTCCCTCATCGTCATTGGCCTGCGGCACCGCTCACAGGTCGGAAAATTCATCCTGGGCAGCCACGCCCAGCGCATCCTCATGCAGGCCGATCGGCCCGTCCTTGCCGTGAAGGCGGACGGGGCCCTCTCCTAGAAGGCTCCCGCGGCTCTCAAACGGTGGACGGGCCGGACCCCCTAGGCGGGGTCCGGCCCGTTTGCTTTTCGCGGCGCTATTTGATGCTCAGGGTCGGTCCTGCGAGTCGCTTTCGGGTGGCATGGTCGCTGCGGTGGCTGCAGCCGGTTCGGCGGGACGTTTTCCGGTGGCACTCCAGCTGGTGAGGAAGTCGAGTTGTTCCTGGGCATGGCTTCCGGGTTCGGCGGTGTAGGCGATGAGGGTCAGGCCCTCTCCGGGGATTTCGAGTGAATCGCCGGTGAGTTCGATGTCTCCGATGAGCGGGTTGTGCAGTGTCTTGCGGGCCGAGCGGTGGAAGCGCACGTTGTGCCGTGCCCAGCGTGTCGAGAATTCCGTGCTTCCGGTGGCAAGGTCACCAATGAGGTTGTTCAAGGCTCTGTCGTGGGGGCTGCGGCCTGCTTCGGTGCGGAGCGCGGCGGCGATGTCATCTGCCAGGGTGTTCCACTCGAGAAAGAAGTCCCGGGAACGCGGGTCCAGGAACATGAACCGTGCGAGGTTCAGCGGCAGGGTCTCGGGGCTGAGGATGCCGCCGTAGAGGGCGAAGCAGAGGCTGTTGGCAGCCACGATGTCCATGCGGGTAGTGCGGACATAGGCGGGCGTGCCGGTCATTCCGGACAGTATCCGCTCTATGCTGGGCCGGACTTCGGCCCGGACCCGTCGCTTCCCCGGTTCCCGCGACGGGGCGGCGGCCCTGGCCAGGTCGAGCAGATGGGCCCGTTCGGCCTCGTCGAGCTGGAGGGCCGCGGCGAGGGATTCGAGGACGCTCTCGGATACTCCCCGCAGGTTTCCACGCTCGAGCCGGGCATAGTATTCGGTGCTGACGCCGGTCAGCATTGCCACTTCCTCGCGTTTGAGGCCGGCCACCCGCCGCGTCCCGCCGTAGGCGGGCAGCCCGGCCTGGGCGGGAGTGATGCGCGAGCGCCGGCTCATGAGGAACTCGCGGACGTCTTGACTGTTCTCCATGGCCCCTACGCTACGACGTCCCGGTCCGGCCTAACAGGAACTGGCAGTACACCGCACGGCAGGTACTCCCGCGCGCAGGAATTGGCTGGTTTTCTTGAATGAGTCCAGTCTCCCCATCCTGCAAGGACACCATGTCTTTATCCACGCTCAGCCCCTCGAGAACGGTGGCCCGGGCCGCGCGCATCGCTGGCGGTAGCCATGCTCGGGTTCTTCGTCGTTGCCCTCGATGCCCAGATCGTCAATGTCGCCCTGCCAGAGATCCGCAACGACCTCGGAGGCGGCCTGTCCGGACTGCAGTGGATCGTCACCGGCTACACCCTGATGTTTTCCGCCCTGCAGCTTTTCTCGGGGACCTTCTCCGACCGGGCAGGGGCCCGCCGCGCCTATGGCCTCGGCATGGTCCTGTTCACCGCTGCGTCCCTGGCGTGCGGGTTCAGCCCGAGCCTGCCGGTCCTCATTGCCGGCCGCATCCTGCAGGGCATCGGCGCGGCGATGATCACCCCCAGCTCCCTGGCCCTCATCCGGGAGGCCTACCAGGATGCAGCCAGTCGCGGCCGGGCCATCGTGTACTGGGGTCTGGGCGGCTCCGTCGCCGCGGCGGCAGGTCCGGTGCTCGGCGGCGTCCTCACCCAGTTCGACTGGCGGCTGATCTTCTTCGTCAACCTGCCGGTCGGTGCCGCCGCACTTATGGTGCTCTCCCGTGTCGCCCCGTCGCCACGGCGGCCGGCGCCCTTTGACTGGCTCGGGCAGATCACGGCCGTGCTGGCCCTGGCCAGCCTGACCTACGGCATCATCGAAGGCGCGGAGGTTGGCTATGGGAGCCCCGAAATCCTCACACTGTTCGCTGTGTGCGCGGCGTCGGCGGCCGCATTCGTGCTGGCGCAGGCCCGGGGACGGCATCCCATGGTCCCGCTGGACCTGTTCCGGTCACGCACAGTCTCCACTGCCCTGGCCATAGCCGTCGTCACGATGGCGGCGTTCTACGGCGTCGTCTTCCTCCAGAGCCTGTACTTCCAACAGCAACGCGGCGCCACCGCGCTGGAGGCCGGACTGCTGTTCCTGCCCATGACCGGCCTCGTCGCCGTCCTCAACCCCCTCGCGGCCCGGCTGATGGCCCGGTTCGGCAACGTGGCCATGATCGCCGCCGGCCAACTGCTCATGGCGCTGGGCCTGGCCGGACTGTGGCTGCTCCCCGCCGACGCGCCGGCCCTGCTCGTGGCGCTCGTCATGGTCCCCGTCGGCGTCGGCGGATCCTTTACCGTGCCCCCGATCATCGCCCTCGTCATGGACCACGTGCCGGCACAGAACGCAGGGACCGCCAGCGGAGTCATCAACACCGCCCGGCAGGTTGGCGGCTCCCTCGGCGTCGCCATCTATGGCGCCCTGCTCGCCGGGCACGACTTCATGGACGGCCTCCGCCTGGGCCTCGGCACCACCGCCGTCGTCCTCCTCATCCTCATCGCCGCGTCGCTGCGACTACGGCATGCGGAAGCACCCCGGCCCCAAACGTGACAGAGCCGCAGGCCCCGCCACGGCCCTGTCCGCAACCAATCGATACCCCGCACAAAGGAAATCCCATGAATAACGTGACCCTCAACAACGGCGTCCAGATGCCGATCCTCGGCTTTGGTGTCTTCCAGATCCCCGACGACGAAACCCAGGCCGCCGTCGAAGCCGCCCTCGCGGCCGGTTACCGCCACCTGGACACGGCCGCCTCCTACGGCAACGAAGCGGCCGTCGGCGCCGCGATCAAAGCCAGCGGAGTCGCCCGCGACGAACTCTTCATCACCACCAAGCTCTGGATCCAGCACGCACCCACCGGCAACGTTCAAGACGACACCAGGCGCGCTTTCGGAAAGTCCCTGGACCGGCTCGGACTGGACTACATTGACCTGTACCTGATCCACCAGCCGCTCGGGGACTACTACAGCGAGTGGCGGGCCATGCAGGAAATCAACAAGGAAGGCCTGGCCCGCGCCATCGGCGTATCCAACTTCCACCCCGACCGCCTGGTCGACCTCATCGACCACAACGAGATCGTCCCGGCCGTCAACCAGATCGAGACCCACCCCTTCCACCAGCGCGCCACCGACCAGGAACTGATGCGCGAACGCGGCGTCCAGATTGAGTCCTGGGGACCCTTCGCCGAAGGAAAGAACAACCTGTTCACCGATCCGCTCCTCAGCGCCATCGCCGAGGCGCACGGCAAGTCCGTGGCCCAGGTCGTCCTCCGCTGGCTCATCCAGCGCGAAGTGGTCGTCATCCCCAAATCAGTCCGGCCCGAGCGGATGGCCCAGAACCTCGATGTTTTCGACTTCGAGCTCACCGACGAGCAGATGAGCCGGATCGCCACCCTGGACACCGGTGCGAGCCTCTTCTTCGACCACCGCGACCCCGCCATGGTCAGCTGGCTCGGCGGACGCCGGATCGACTAATCACGCCCGTCTTCCGTCCGGGTGACCCGCCCCGTCACCCGGACGGACCCCATTGCCTCCGCCGCGGGCCACCGCCGGCCCCGGGGCGGCAAACACGACCAGAGAGACCCGTGATGAACACCAGCCTGGAGCCCATTGCCCGGCGTGCAGTCCTGCGTTCGGCCGTCAGCGGTCTGGGCGCCGCCATGATCACGGCCGGAATCTCGGGTTGCGGCCCGGGAGAACAGGACGCCCCCATGCCCCTACAAAAGCCAGCCACGCCGCCCTCCGCACAAATCACCCCGGGAGCGCGGGAACGCCGGCGGGTCCTGCTCGCCTACTTCTCCCGCGCCGGGGAAAACTACTATTACGGCGGGCGCACCAACCTCGACGTCGGCAACACCGAAGTACTGGCCGGCATGATCGGCAATCTCATCGCGTGCGACGTACACCGCATCGAGGCCGCCGACCCCTACCCGGACAGCTACGACGCGACCGTCGCGCGCAACGTCCGCGAGCAGGACGGCAACGCACGCCCGGCCATGGCCTCGCCGCTGGCCTCGATCGAGGAGTACGACACCGTGCTGCTGGCCAGCGGGATCTGGAACGTCCGGGCGCCGATGATCATGACGACATTCGCCGAAAGCTACGACTTCACCGGCAAAACCATCCACGCCGTCACCACCCACGCCATGAGCGGTCTCGGCACCACCGAACGGGACTACGCCCGCTCCTGCCCGGGGGCGACCATCGGCGAAGGGCTCGCGGTGCGGGGCGAGGACGTCCGGGACGCCGGGCCGGCTGCCGAGGCCTGGCTTCGCCGCACCGGACTGCTCCAGGACCGTTCAAGCCCGGCGGGGTGAGCTGCCCTCACCCAATCCCCATCCACTGCACACACTTCCCGAAGGGACTCCAGCATGAGCAATTCACACCAGACCCGGGCCCAGCAACTCATCGGCGACTTCGCCCCCAAGCTCGTCGACCTCACCGACAACGTGCTCTTCGGCGACGTCTGGGAACGGAGCGAACTCTCCCCACGGGACCGCAGCCTCATCACGGTCGCCAGCCTCGTCACCAGCGGCAGCACCGACCAGCTCCGCGGACACCTCGTACGCGCAAAGGCCAACGGCCTGACCGAGACCGAACTCAAAGAGGCCATCATCCACCTGGCCTTCTACGCCGGCTGGCCCAAAGCGATGTCCGCCATCACGGTCGCCAGGGAAATCTTCACTGCCTGACGGTGTCCACGAACCCGGCATTTATCGGGTCGATCGCACGCTGCGACCATTCAGCCCGGATCTGAAGCAGGGCTCCGGAGGCGGCTACGTAAGGCCCGGCTTCCGGAGGCCTGCGACATGGACAGTGACTCCCAGTTCGCGGATGCTCTCCTGCATTTCCTGGGGCAGCTGCTCATCGGTGATGACCGCATCCATTTTGTCGATCGGGGCAACACGGAACCTTGAGACGGTTCCGAACTTGGTGCTGTCCGCCAGGAGGAAGCACGACGTCGAGGCCTCCAGGGCGGCGAGCTTCATCTCCACCTTGTCCATCGACGGGGTCGTGACACCGCGCGACATGTTCCAGGTGCCGGTGCTGAGGAAGAAGAGGTCGATGTTGATGCCCTTGATGGCTTCCGCCGCAATCCGCCCCGAGCTGGATGCGCTGGAGGGGTCCACGGCGCCGCCGGTGTGGATGGCCTCGATGTGGGGGTGAGCGAAAAGGCTGGTCACCACGTAGAAGTCGTTGGTGACGACCGTGAGGTTCTTACGCTCGCTCAGGTAGGGCACCACGGACTGACAGGTGGTCCCCGCATCCAGGAACACCACCATGTCATCTTCCACGAACCCGGCCGCGAGTTCCGCGATGGCCTGCTTGCGTGGCAGCTCGAGCTGGGCCCGGAATTCCCGCTCCCGCGGCGGGGCCTGACCGGTCCATTCCGCCAGGCGGACCCCGCCCTGCACTGAGACGACCTGACCCGAATCCTCCAGCGCTGTGATATCCCGCCGGACGGTCATGTGGGACACACTCATGTAGTCCGTGAGGCTGCGGATGCTCAGCACTCCTTCGCGCCGCAGCAGGCGCAAGATCTCCTGGTGGCGCTGCTCAGGAATGAGCGGTCTCACTGTCGGATTCACGTAAAACTCCTTCGGTACGCGGACACATCACTACTTTAACAAACTTTCACGCACATGTTCCCATGTGTGAAAATTTGGGCTAATCTCTTAAATCATGTTAACCAAGTTTGAAGTACTCGAAACCATTGTCCGCACCGGTGCCCTGCTTATCGCACGGCTGGATTCGGCAGACGAGGCCTACCGGGTTGCCGAGGCAGCCATCGACGGAGGCATCCGGGCCGTCGAGGTCCCGTTGACCGTTCCTGGCGCTCTCGGTGTCATCGAGCGGCTGGCCGACAAATACGGCGATCAGGGGATCGTCGTGGGAGCGGGCACCGTGCTCGACGCCGAAGCCGCCTACGCCTCGGTGTCGGCCGGGGCGCGGCTGCTCGTCAGCCCGCAGCTCAACCCGAACATGATCGCCGCGGCCAACCGCTACCAGGCGGTCACTGCCAGCGGCGCCTTCACCCCCACCGAGGTCCTCAACACGCTGGAAGCCGGTGCCGACATAGTGAAGCTCTTCCCGGCTGAACTCGGCGGCCCCGCCTACGTCAAGACGATCCTGGCGCCGCTGCCGCAGGCACCGATCATGCCGTCCGGGGGAGTGACGCCGGAGAACGTCGGTGCGTGGTTCGCCGCCGGCGTGACCGCAGTCGGCGTCGGCAGCTTCGTCACCAAGGCCGCCCAGAACGACGGCGACTACGGGCTGGTTGCCCGCGCTGCCCGGACGTTCCTCGAAGCGATAGACAACGCCCGGCCGTAGGGTCTGGCACCACAACGACATCCGACAGAAAATGTCGACAGAACACAAAGGAGTGAGCTGCATGAGCCAAGCTTCCGCAGAAATCGCAACATCCGAGGTGAAGCCCGCGAAGGGCGTGCGGATCAGGTGGTACCTGATCGCGCTGCTCGTGATCGGCGGCATCATCAACTACCTGGACCGCAACAACCTGAGCATCGCGAACACCACGATCGCCAAAGAGTTCGGCCTCAACACCCTGCAGATGGGCGTGCTCCTGTCCGCATTCTCCTGGCCGTATGCCATCGCGAACCTGCCTGCCGGCTACCTCGTGGACAAGTTCGGCCCCAAGCGCATGTTCGCCTGGGCCGCGGGGCTGTGGTCCATCATCTCGATGCTCTCGGCGTTCGCCAACTCCTTCGGCTTCCTCTACGCCGCCCGCGTGGCCCTCGGCATCGCCGAGTCCCCGTTCTTCACCTCGGGCCTGAAAGTGGCCGACAAGTGGTTCAACAAGTCCGAGCGGGCACTTCCCGTATCAATTATTAACACCGGCTCACAGCTTGCCAACGCTATCGCCCCGCCGCTGCTGACGTTCCTGATGCTCACCATGAGCTGGCGGGGCATGTTCATCGTGATCGGCGCCCTGGGCATTGTGATTGCCCTCGTCTGGCTCCGGATCTACCGGGACCCCACGATGAAGGAACAGTTCATCATCAAGGGCGCGGAGTTCGAGGAACAGCAGCAGCCCAAGGAGAAGCAGGCCGGCTGGGGCGAACTGCTCAAGAAGAAGAACACCTGGTTCATGGTCCTCGGCGCGTTCGGCATCTTCTACACCGTCTGGGTGTACCTGACCTGGCTTCCGAGCTACCTGCAGACGGCCCGCGGCTTCAGCCTGAGCCAGATCGGCTGGCTTGCCGGGCTGCCGTTCCTTTGCGGCATCGTTGGAGTCCTCGCCGGCGGCATCCTCTCCGGAAAGCTGATCAAACGCGGCGTCCCCACCATCACGGCCCGCAAGATCCCGATCGTGGGCGGCGCCCTGCTCGCCGCCGCCGCTGTACTGCCGGTCGCGTACGTCGAGAACACGGCCCTGGCGATCGTGCTGCTCTCCGTCGGCTACTTTGCGGCCCAGGTGCCGATCGGCGTGCTGTGGACCCTGGCCTCGGACATCGCTGACTCCAACCAGGTGGCATCCCTGGGTGCAATCCAGAACTTCGGCGGGTTCCTCGGCGCCGCGGTGGCCCCGATCGTCACCGGCTACATCCTGAATGAAACCGGCGGCAATTACACACTGGTGTTCCTGATCGGTGGCATGCTCCTGATCGTCGGCGCCCTGTCCTACGGCGTCTTCGTCAAGGACCGCCGAGCGGCCATCAAGGTCTAAGGAATATCCCCACGCACTAGGCGTGCTGTGGCGGGCGCGGATTAGCACCCGCCACAGCACAACACAGGTTCAAGGAAGAACAGGCAGTTGACTACCACCACTCCCAAAGTCTTTTTTGTGATCGGCCCTGCCGGCTCTGGAAAGTCCAGCGTCAGCCGGCTGATCGCCGCGCGGTTCGGTGCCGCCTACATCGACAAGGACACCGCCACCATCCGCTTCACCGAGCTGCTGCTCAAGCTGAACAACTCGGATCCCAACGAACGCGACAACAACGAGTTCTACCAAACGACCATCATGCCCCTGGAATATGCGTCCATCCTGGACCTCACCAGGGACAACCTCATGGCAGGCAACTCCGTGGTCCTGGACGCACCCTTCGGAAAGTTCTTTTCCGACAGCGAATACCTGACCAAGATCCGTGCCCACCACCAGTGGCCAGACGCGGAACTCGTAGTGGTCCACGTCAAACTTGCCGGAGAGGCCCTCCGGCAACGCCTCATCACCCGCGGCTACCCGCGTGATGAATGGAAACTGTCCAACTGGGAAACCTTCTGGGCGGGAGCCCAAGCAAACTCCTGCCACTGGCACGGCGCGATGCACATCGATTTTGACAACAGCGCCGCGCCTGCTGACATGACCGCTTTTGAAGCTGAACTCTGTTCCAGCCAGACCTAAACTTTGCCCTGGCGTCCACAGACTATGCCCCGGTTGCCGGCAGGATACCCAGTCCATCGCTTAGGGTCGGGGCATGACCTTGAGCTTGGACGGCGCGCCGGACATTCGTGAGCAGGAATGCTCCTGTTGCGGGGCGACCTTTGTCGTTGTGGATCACTTCATCCTGATGGATGGCCGCACCCATGCCATTGCGAAGTCAGCACTTCATCACCATGGCGACGAACATGAGGCGTGGATCGATGTCATATTCGGCCCATTCGGGGACGACTCCACCGGCGGGCGAGTGAGCTTCGGCTGCAGAGTCGGTCCCATAGCGGGAGCCGCAGAACCGGCGGCGACTCTGGTGGACGCAGCCCGGCCATATCCTGACTCACCCCTTTGGGGCCACAAACTCTCACGCGAGGAAGCGCTCCAGCAGGACTTGCTGGCCCAATTCTGGGTCGTCGTGGACTGGCTGCTGAGTACGGACCCAACCGTTCACAGTCATGTCTACCGGAGGGACATCTCGAAGAGCCACTGGACAGGGCGGATGAATCACGACGGCGCCGGTCCGGGCTTCTGGACAAAGGTCCGTAAGCGCTTGGATAAACGGCGTTAGCCAGCGCCAGGTCAGTTAGGTTCCCACCCGCGCAGAATGCGCCCGGCCGTCTGCTCTCCATGAGCGGACATTCCCGGGTCGAAGCTCATGCGGGCCCAGCCTCCGTCAGAGCCTCAAGTGCGCTGGAAAGTTCGTCACGCAGTCGTGTCAGGTCCGGGCATGTCTCGGGATCGGCGATTGCGGTGATGGTCAGCGTGCCGGCGTAGGAGAGGACGGCAAATGCAACCGTTACGTTACCGCTGATCGCTCCGAGCGGAATGATCCCGGATACCGGCCTGCCCGCGATCTCCAGGGCACGTTCGGGCCCCCGCAGGTTCGTGACGAATGTATGGACAAGGTGTTGGTGGTCTATGACGAAGCGGTAGGCGCCAAGGTGCGCTGCGATCCGGGATACGGGGCCGATGATTGCAGTGGAGGCCCCGGGAGGCCGCTGCTTGACACTCATCATTGTTGCGGCCACTTTTGCCAGCCGTCTGTTGGTCGGACCGACCGCGGGAACGGTCACCGGGATGATGCCGCTCCGGTTCCCCAAGTAGGTGACTGTTGTGTGGCGGCGTGCCGAAAATAGCACGGAGATGACGAACTCTTCGACATATTCGCCCCGCGCCAGCAGCACGCGGTGCAAGGCCGTCGCGACGGCGGTGAGGATGAGATCGTTGATCGTAGCTCCCTGCACGTGTGCGGCGGTTCTGACGGCCTCCACGTCGCAGCGGAGGACAGCAAGCGTCCGTTGCGGACCCGTCGGGCGGTTGAGTGAGGTGCGGGCAGCCCGGGGTTTGCCCGTCTCTCGCAACTCGGAGGCTCCGGCGGCTGCGGTCCGCAGTGCGGCCGGCAGCCGGGCCAGCGCGTTGAATCGGCTCCTCGCAGCATCAACGGCCAGCTGCAGCGCCGAGTATGGAATTTCGGGCTCCCGGCGGCCATCCCATCCGTCTTCCGCGGCGGCCAGGGCCTCCAGGACGGCAAGACCTCCAATTCCATCCGTGAGGACATGATGAAAAACGACAACAAGCGCTGACAGGTCCTGGCTCACGCCGGTAATGAGCTTGGCTGACCAGAGAGGACGGTCGTGGGACAGCGGCGTGGCGAGCATTTCGGCTGCAATGTTGAGCACGGCTTCCTCGCCGCCGGCCGGACAGGCGATCACGCCCAGGTGCTGTGCCGGATCAAAGCCGGCATCTTCCGCCCAAATAGGCCGCCCGCAGCCGAAGGGGACAGAGACCAGCCGTTGACGCAGCCGGGGGACAGCGCCGAGCCGACGCGCCAGTGCATCCAGGAGGGGTGCCGGACCTTCGCCGCCTTCCTCGCTGAGCATGAGGATGGCCCCGACTTGCATTGGTGCTGAGCCAATATCGGCGTCCAGGGACATCATGTCCTCGGCACTCACCCGGTCAACAAGTTGTCTTGGCGTCATTTTCGGTCCCCGGAACCAGATCTCTGAATTCTCTGTACTCCTTGGAGGGAAGAAAACAGCAACCCACAAGTTGCTGAGCAGAGACAGCCTGCGACCCGACTTGGTCGTCATGTCCTCACTGTTGGGCCTATACGGCTTAGACGCTAGGGCAGAACGTCCCACTTGCCCGCTCTGCATAGCCGAGGAGCCAGCCGCCAGCGGCGCTGAAAAATGTGGAGCGACGACGGCGGCCAGCTCCCGCCGCTAGGAGGCCTTCGCGCTGGTGGTACCGGGGCCGGCGTTGATGGCCGCCGCCACCAGGCGGTCGAAGCTGGAGGTCCCGTTCTCCGGAGGCACAACCGTGAAGACCGCAACCCACTTCTCGGGGGCATGTCTCTCCAGCGTTGACGCCCGGGCCACGTGCAGGTTCAGCCCCGGTACGCCGCTGACAAGGAGCGGAAGCTGCTCGCCGGTCTTGGTCATGTGCCGGAATTGCCTGACCGACAGTTGGTCGCCCGGGCTGCTCGTGACCTCTGCGAGGGTGTCATTGATCCTCTTGGTCAGCCCCCGCATGAAGCGCTGCTGGGCCATGACGGTGCGCACCGTCAGAAGCGCGGCGAAGAAGAGGGTGAACAACACCAGGGCACCGAAGCTTCTGAGGAAGGGCAGAAAGATCATCAGGAACAGGCAGAGAATCAATCCCAAAATACTCGACATGATGAATTTGAAAACGGGGTTTTCGCCCGGTTTCTTTGACCAGCGAACAAGGGCGACGATGTCCTTTCGGGGCTGATCGCGCCGTGAAATATCCATGATTAGTACCCCTTCACTTCCATGAGCGCTTCGGCCAGGATGATTGCCTCGCGTGCTTCCTTGAGATCGCTCAGCAACCCCATATCGGGAATGGCTCCTGTGGCCACGGTGGAGCCGGCGATTTCGGAAAAGATGCTGCTCAACCTTTCGCGGTCTTGTGACAGCATCCGGGACGAAGTCAGCTTAATTCTGCTCAGCTCAAGCTCCAGCAGTGACTTGTCGATGGCCTCTCGACGCCCTTGCATGACTGCCAGCTTCTCGGTGACACGCTGGACACGGCCGCGGAGCATCGATTCCATTTTTCCTGCCACGACGTGGAGCTCGCACAGCGCGGTGTAGGACTGCGGGGACCCGGAGTGCACGGCGAGCTGCTCACTGACGTAATGGCGCCGTCGTTCCCATTTCCGGACGGCGGATTCAGATGGTCCCACGAGGAGGGAAACAGCTGCCAGTGCTTTGTCCAGCGACGCGGCCCGGGTGCTCAGGCTGGTTGTGGCGGCGTCCAGCCTCGACAGGAAGGCGTCGTAATTGTCGTGGGGCTGGGCGCTATCGGGAATCATGAGCTACCTGCGCGCGGTGGCGCGATTCCCCTCGCCGGAAAATTGGCCCCGTCTCCCATGGCAAGAGGATAGAGGCTCCAAGCCCGAAGGCATAGAGTGCTCTTTTGGATCCAGAGGATTTCGGGCCCGTGTCAGCGACACAACAACGCACCATTAACCCCAGGGAAGCACGGCGTGCGGGTCGTAGGGGGAGTCCGGCTCGCGAAGGGCGACCGGGTCATGGACTCAGGCGGCGCCGGGAAGGGGGCGGTGGGGTAATACCGGGCGACCTGAAGCATGTAGTTCGCCCACTGCGGGCCGGCGAGCATGTACCCGTCAATGGCCTTATAGAACTTGCCGTTGACGGTGATGTTTTGTCCTGGCCGCTTCTGGCCCTCCAGTGCGTCGCCGAAAAAGGAAGCCGTCGCGAGGCCGCTCGTGTAGCCCACCACCCAGGTGGCGCCGTTGGTATTGGACGTGCCGGTCTTGGCCGCAACCGGGAACCGCTCCTGGACCTTGGGCTTGATGTAAACGCCGGACCCGCGTTTCAACACGTCCTGCAGCACGGCGTTCACGCCCCGGGCGACCTCGGGCTTGAACGCATCACGGCAGGCGCTGGTCTCAGCCGGAAGCTTACGTCCCCCCGCATCTGTGACTGACACGATGGCGATCGGTGCGCAGTACTTGCCGTCGTTGGCGAACGTGGCAAACGCGTTGGCCAGATGGAGCGGCGCCACCCCGATGGCGCCCAGCAGATTGCCCAGCTGGTGCATGTTGATTTGGGCGTTGTCCACGCCGCTGTGGAGCCCGGCGGCATCGACCATCTTCTGGATGCCGCAGAAGTCGAGTTGCGCGGCCTCGGCGAAGGTGGCGGTGTTGATGGAGTTATACAGCCCGTAGTCCACGCGCATGCGGCGGTAGTACCCGGCGTCGTTGTTCTGGAGGTCGTCCGCCGCGCCGAGGCTCTTCTGGCTGGTGCTGTAGGCCCCGAGCACCCTGCCGCAGCTTGATCTCCAGCGGAACCCGAGCGGATAGGAGCGCCGGGACGCGTCGACTATAGCGGCCAGGGACTTGCCCTCGTTGAGCCATTCCGCGAACGTGAACGGCTTCATGGTGGAGCCGGGCTGGAACCCGCCGGCGCCGTTGAGGTCGTTGCCGTTGGCATCCTTGGAATCGACGTTGAAGTTCAGTTGCGTATCGAATTTCCCGGGCGCCGGGAGGAAGACGGTGTTTTGCGCCATCGCCAGGATCTTGCCGGTACCGGGTGCGATGGAGACCATCGCCGAGCCCCATTTGTCCGGGTTGGCCCCGGCCGTGGCATCGACCTGCGCCTGGGCGGCCAGTTGGAGCCGGCTGTCCAGGGTGGTGGTGATAGTCAGGCCGCCGCGGAACAGCTTCCGCTCCCGCTCGGCCATATCCGCGCCGTAGGCCGGATTGTTGAGGATGAGGTGGGACACGTAGTCGCAGAAGTACGGTGCCATTTCCGCGCCCGCGCACCCTTGCCTGCCGGGGGTGATCTTGAGATCCACCGGGGCGGCGACGGCCGCATCGTGTTGCACTTGCGTGATGGCGCCGTAGCTGAGCATCCTGGCGAGAACCTGGTTGCGTCGCTGGACGGCGTTCTCCGGATGGACGTCAGGATTGAAGAAGCTGGGGCTATTCACGAGGCCGGCCAGCAGGGCAGCTTGCGGCAGGGTGAGGTCCTTGGCCGTGGTGTTGAAGAAATAGCGGGACGCGGCTTCGATGCCGTAGGCGTCCCGGGCGAAAAACACGATGTTCAGGTACCCCTCGAGAATTTGGTCCTTGGTGTACTTCTTCTCCAATTCGACGGCGAGCCTCATCTCGCGAATCTTGTCGGCCATGCTCTTTTGCCCGTTGAGGACAATTTGATCGCCCCGGTCCGCCGACACGAGGGATTCGTTGAGCACGTTGGTGACGTACTGCTGGGTCAGGGTGGAGGCGCCCTGCCTGCCGCCGCTGGTCAGGTTGGACACCAGGGCCCGGAGAATCCCCTGGGGGTCGATGCCGGCATGTTCGAAGAAGCGGCGGTCCTCGATCGCGACGATCGCGTCCTTGATGTACCGGGACATCTGGTCGAGGCGGACCTTCACGCGGTTTTCCGCGTAGAAGGTGGCGATCGGTTTCCCGTCGGCGCTGAGCACCCTGGTCGACTCCGACGGCGGATCAACGGTCAGTTCCGAGGGAAGGCTGTTGAACAGGACGATCGATTCCTTGACGGCGACGCCGGCGGCGGCCACGGTCGGGACCAGGAGGCTGGCGGCCAGGACGCCGCAGACCGCGCTCGCTGTGAAGAAGCCGAAAAGCCCCCACAGGGTCACGGCTAGCCGGGATCGGGTGCGTTTCCTGGGCGCCATGGTGCCTGGCCAGGCTAGGTCAACGAGTCGATGGCGACGGTGATCGCCAGGAGGAGCGGAACGTCCTCGCCCGCCGCGATTTCGACGCCGTAGGACTCGCGCACACGGAACCATTTCTTGGAGATCGTGGCGACCGTATGGCCGTCGCGTTCGATCTCGTACTCGTGGTCGACGATGTTGCCGTGCGCCTTCATATCGGGGCCGCCCTTTACGTCGATCGAGAAGCGGTCACGGAGCCCTATCAACGCCTTGTGGACCGTTGCGGCGGTGTCTTCGCCGCGCTCGACGGCGACCTTGTCCCGGATCGAGAGCTTGCGCTCCTGGATGCGCGCCACCTCGTTGCCGGAGTCATCCTCCAGAACAAAAGTGTCCCGCATCCGCAACGCCTTGCCATTGACTTTGTAGGCGCGTCTGCCCTGGCTGTCTTCGATCCAGAAGTCATCCCCGATCGACAGCAGCTTCTCGCGCATCTGAAACCGCTCGCCCACGGGTTCGTCAGGCCGGTGCCGCAGTAGTCCCATTCCCTGACCATAGGACCGCTCCTCCGGCCGCCGCCTCACCCGAACCGGATGGTCCGCGGGCCACTCGGAAGAACGGCCTGGAATGAGGCTGTACCAGCACCTGTCCCCAGCTTTTTACAACCCCGGCGCACTAGGTTCGGCGGATGACCTGTCTCGACTTATGGTCGAAGCGCCGGAGCGGACACACTCAAGGTCGCGGAGCTCTCCTCCGTTCACCCACAAACCCGCGAGGATGGCCATGAGAATCAATTCCGCCTTCACAGCCTTGACCACCCTGCTCCTGACGGCCGGCTGGTTGGCGGTGGGCCTCCCGGCGCCGGCCCAGGCCGCGGGCACCACGTACTTCGTCAGTGCGGCCGGGAGCGATACGAATTCGGGAACGTCAAGCGCTGCACCTTGGAAGTCGCTGTCGAAGGTCAACTCGATCGTCCTCGAGCCCGGCGACACCGTCAGTTTCCGCAGGGGCGACACCTGGACCGGAGGTGTCGTGACCACCCAGAGCGGGACCGAGGCAGCGCCCATCACCTTGATCGGCTACGGCACCGGCAACGCTCCGACCATTACCGGCGGCAAGTCAGGAAACTGCATCAGGATCAACGGCAACTTCACCACCGTTGACGGGCTTCGGGGCGTCTCCTGCGGCTACGCGGGCATCAGCGTCACCGGCGACCGCAATACGGTCCGCAATTCCAGCGCCTCCAACAATGCCGTTGGCATCAAAGCAGGGACCGGGTCTGACTTCGGGAAATACACCGGCAATGTGCTGACCAACAACAACATCATGAACGTCCTGACACAGGGCACGAATTGCGGGACACCCCAGGCGGTGAACTGCAGTGACGATTCTGGTGCTTCCGGTGTGCTGGTCAACGGCAATGACAACGAACTTTCCGGCAACACGGTCAGCGGCTCCACCGCGTTTTCCTACGATTACACGCGCGACGGCGGTTCTTTCGAAATCTACAACGGCAGCCGGAACTACATCCATCACAACGTGTCCCTGGACAACAACAACTTCTCGGAGATCGGCCGGTCCTCCGGAACTGCGGACGGGAACATCTACCGCTACAACCTGGTCCGGTCGACCTGTGGTGCCAACTGTGCCCAGGCCAAGGGCTTGATCGCCCGCGGTGCAGGGACGTCCTTCGGGCCGACGAACGGCACCGTGTTCGAGTTCAACACCGTGTATCTGAACGGCCCGCAATCCCAGTCCGTCGTCTGCCATGCGGGCTGCCCGGCATCGACCGTGATTCGAGGCAATATCCTGACGGGCGTCAAGAACTCCTTGTGGATCAACGGCTCGGGCTGGACCGAGAAGCAGAACGTCCTCAACGGCCCGGTCAACTTTGTCCCGAACAGCACGTCCACCACCGCGTCGGCCCGCTTCGTGAACGCACCGGCCGATCTCCACCTGACCGGCACCAGCCCGGCCATCGACCGCGCTGGAACGAGCCTGTCTGCCGTCGACCTTGCCGGAAGTGCGGTGCCCCAGGACGGGGACTGCAACGGAACGGCCGCTGCCGATTCGGGGGCCTACGAGTTCGACTCGCCCAACTGCTGACCCATTTTGCGCCGGAAGCGGCTCAGGTGGTGCCAGCTTGGCTCCAGCGTTGCTCGATCCGGCCAAATTTCCAGACGGCGAGCGCGATCAGCCAGATGATGACAAACAGTCCGACAATGATGTACCCGACGTTTCCGAGGTCCAGCGAACCAATGGCGGCAGCCGGCCCGGATTCGAGTCCCAGCTTGTCCGCCACGACCCCGAGCAGCACGGTAACCCCGACCACCAGGGCCACAATCACCGAGAGCACCGTGACTGTGAGGTTGTAAAAGACCTTGCGGACCGGCTTCAGGAACGCCCACCCGTAAGCCCGGGACATGAACACGCCGTCGGCGGTGTCGAAAATGCTCATTCCGGCGGCGAACAGCACCGGCAGGACCAGGATGGCGTACCAGGGCAGGGAGAAGGCCGCGGAACCGGCCGCGAGCACGAGCAGGGCCACCTGGGACGCGGTGTCGAATCCCAGGCCCATCAGCAGGCCGACGGGATAGATGTGCCATGGCTTGGTGATCCTCCGGATGGTTCCGCCGAGGAGCCGCGCCAGGAAACCCCGGTTGTTGAGCTGGTGTTCAAGCTCGGCCTCGTCCAGTTCCCCGGTCCGCATCCCGCGGAACACCCGGGCGATGCCGATCACCGAGGCGAGGTTCATCAGACCAATCAGGATCAGGAACGTTCCAGCCACGACGCTTCCCACCAGTCCCAGCGTCTGCATCAGGGCCGAGTCCCCGTCCTGCACGGTGCCGGCCATGGCCCTCGCGCCGAGGGCCAGGAGCAGCGCCGCGCCGAACACCACGGTCGAGTGGCCCAACGAGAACCAGAAGCCCACCCCCAGCGCGGCCTTTCCCTCGCCGACCAGCTTGCGGGTGGTGTTGTCGATGACGGCGATGTGGTCGGCGTCGAACGCGTGCCGCACTCCCAGCAGAAAGGCGGTGACGCCCAGCCCTACCCCGTACACACCGGAGCGGCCCAGCGCGAAGTTCTGTGGAGCCACGGCCAGGGTCAACACACTCCAGCCGACGACGTTGAGCAGGAGGACGAAGCCGGTGATGCCGGCGAGATGGAACTTGTCCCGGCGTTCCCAGCGACTGGACGTCGCCCGCACCGGCTGCGCTACAGGCAACAAGTTGCTCATAATCCGTAAGGGTAGGCGCGGGGGGTCGCCGCTGCCAAGACCTCGCGGACTGCGGAACTGCGTGCGGCAGTGTTGACACCTGGAGGGTCTCGCTTGCGCCCTTGGCACGGAGACGCGCGGCCCTACCCACCGGTGCGGCCTCCATGCAAGCATGGGGATCACCGATCATGCACAGCACTTCGATCACGCACAGCACTTCGATCACGCACAGCACTTCGATCACGCACAGCGGGGGGACTCGATGAAATCCAATGAACTGCTGCTGGATGCCTTCGGCCGGATCCGCGAGACGGTGGCCGCGGCCCTGGCCGGGGTTGACGAGGCCGCCCTGCTCCGACGGCCCGGAGGCAACGGGAACTCAATGGCCTGGCTCATCTGGCACCTCAGCAGGGTCGAGGACGCCCAAGTCGCCTCCGCCGCGGGCCTGGACCAGGTCTGGACCTCGGAGGGGTTTGCCGCCCGCTTTGGCCTGCCGCTCTCCAAGCGGGACACCGGCTACGGCCATACGAGCGCCCAGGTGGACGCGGTGCAGGCACCGCCGGAACTGTTGCTCGAATACTACGACGCGGTCCACCGGCAGACTGCGAATTTCCTGGCGAACCTCGGCGACGACGACTTCGACCGCATCGTCGATACCCGCTGGGACCCGCCCGTCACCCTCGGGGTGCGGCTGGTGAGCACGATTGCCGATTGCCTCCAGCATGTGGGGCAGGCGGCCTACGCCAAGGGCCTGAACTCCGTGCACGGGCACGGCTAGGGCGGTCCCGGCCATGCAGGCGGCCGATATTCGCGGGCTCTTCCCGGGGCTACAGGACACCATCTATCTCAACACCGCCTCCATGAACGTCGGCTGCGCCCCCGCCCGCGAGGCCTACGAGCTGGCCGTCGGGCGCCGGTCCGCCGGCAAGTTCGACTGGATGGATGCCGAGCGGGCAGGGGAGGAGGCCCGCAGGTTACGAAGTCCGGTCCGTGGCACCGGGCGGCGACGGCGTGACGGCCGAGGCATTTGGCCAGGCGGCCGACGGCGGCACCCGCCTGATCGCCGTGAGCGCCGTTCATTCGGCCAACGGCTACCGGGCCGACCTGGCCGCGCTCAGCCGGGTCGCGGCCCGCTCCGGCGCCTGGTTCTTCGTCGACGGCTGCCAGGCCGCGGGCGCGGTGCCGCTGGATGTGGTGCGCGACGGCGTGGATTTCCTGGCCGCCGCGAGCCACAAGTTCCTGCTCGGCTCCAGAGGCATGGGCTACCTCTATGTCCGCAGCGGGTTGCTTGACCGGATCCAGCCCGTCGGTCCCGGCTGGAAGGCCGCTCGCAACCCGGCCGAGAGCTTCTACGGACCGGCTATGGACCTCTCACCCACGGCCTCGAAGCTCGATGCCTCCTTGGCGTGGTTTCCCGCCCTGGCCGAGCAGGCGGCGCTTGGCATCTTCCGCCGGTTCGGCATCACGGCCCTGCTCGATCGCTGATCGGGCGCGGCTGAGCGGCGGCGGGCCCTGCCTCTCCTGGACACCGGGGCTGCCGGAGCACCGGAACTAGGCGCGCCCGTGGTCCTTGGCGTCGCTGGCGTAGGCGAGGCCGATCTGGCGCCTGACTTCATCCATGGCCTCCATGACCTGAACGCTCTGCCGGGGCGGCAGGATGTCGTTGGCAATGGCGCGGGCCGCAATGAGCCGCTCCATTTCCCGCGCCTGGTATTGCATGCCGCGGCCGGCGACTGGTTCATCGAAGCGCTCGACGACGTTTCCGTCGGCGTCGTACCTGGTGAAGGCCGACGGCGTGTACCAGACTGACGGGATCTCGATCCGGCCTCCGGTTCCGATGATCGCGGCCTGGTTTGGTCCTGCCGTGTCCAGCGCGCATTGCAGCACGGCCTGCTGCCCGTCACCGTACTCGAAGATCATCGCGGTCTGCCGGTCCACACCGGTTTCAGTCATGCTGGCCGTAGCCCGGATGCCGGTCGGCGCCCCGAAGACGTCGAAGGCGAAGGACACGGGGTAGATGCCCAGGTCCAGGAGCGCTCCGCCGCCCAGCGCCGGGTCGTTGAGGCGGTGCGCCGGGTCTCTGGGCAGATTCTGGTTGTGGTCCGCGATCACTGTCCGGACCTCGCCCAGGGCACCGGACCGAATCAGCTCACGGATACGGACCATGTGCGGAAGGTAGCGGGTCCACATGGCCTCAAGGGCGATCAGTCCCTTCGCCTCGGCGAGCTCCACAATCTCCCGGGCCTGCCAGGCGTTCATGGCGAAGGGTTTTTCAATCAGCACGTGTTTACCCGCGTCCAGGGCCAACAGCGCATTCTCGTGGTGGAACGGGTGCGGCGTCGAAATGTAGACAACATCGACGTCCGGGTCGGCCACGAGGTCCTCGTAGCTTCCATGGGACGTGGGGATCTGAAACCGGGCCGCGAACTCGGTCGCGGATGCCAGGGTCCGGGAGCCCACGGCCTGGACCACTGAGCCGTTGTCGATCAGGTCCGGCGTCTGGAGCCCGGCGATGAACCCGGTGCCAAGAATTCCCCATCTGGCCACGGGCGTGGAGAGATCTGCGGTGCCGGTTGTGGCGTGCTCTGACATGAGTTTGGGTTCCCTTCGAACATGCGGTGACGAAAGCATCGGGCGGCTCGTGGAGTGTCCACGGCTTCCCGGGACGTGTTCGTATCCTAAGCCTGAAAACCGGGACTCACGGCGTGAGCGGACCCCGAAGCACGCGCAGGGCCGCGGCGGCGTCACCTTCAATGAGGGCGCTGTCTGCCAGGTTGGATCGACCCCAAAGACCCAGATACATGATCGGCAACGGGGCGGAAATCGATGCCACGGCAGGACCAGGGCCCAGCGTCCAGATGGCGGCCCCCGGCACCCGGAAGGTCACGGCTTTGTCCGGGTGCGGCATCCGGTCCAGCCGCAGCTGCCGCGGCGTGAACATTGCCAGCACCTCGTCGACACCGTCGAGCATGAAGTCATCCGCCAGCGCGGGGATCTCCAGGCCAAGTGCCTGGCAGGCGTCGACAAGGTGGATGGCGTGTTCGTGGGCCTGTCGCCGAAGCCAGAACCGGGCGGTGCGCGGCCGCGGGCCAAAGTTCCAGCATTCTTTCTCGGGATCAAGGCCCTTCATCGTCTCGAGGAAGGGTGCGGTGCCCGCCAGGAACCAGGCCGCGGCGCCCTCGGAAGGCGGTGCAGGTTCCTGGGCGAAGGTGCCTGTCCGGGCCACAGCTGCTGCCCACCGCTCGATTGAGCCGAGATGCCCGAAGAGTTGCTCGAGCGACCAGCCGGGGCACGCCGGAACGGCGCTGGCAAGCGTGTCCCGCGGCTGCCGGGCGAGCGTACCGAGGTGGTTCAGGGAGCTGGCCAGCTCGGCCAGGAATCGATCGGGCGACATGAGAGGAGCCTAACGCGACGCCGGGGCAGTCAGCGGCCCGGGCGGGCGCGGAGCGCTGAGGCGTTTCCGCACGCCCGGCAAGTAGGCAATCGTGTCCGCCCAAGTACAAGGCCAGTAGCAGCCGGAAGAATACGGGAATCGCACGCGAAAAGTCGGGTAGCCTCCACTCGCGCGCTCACCAACCCCCGCTTCTAGGCTCCAAAGTACTGGGTTAATAAAGTCAATGTAATGGTCAGGATCGGGTCTCAGCCATGCATGATCAAACAGAATCTCGAGTGTCGTCCGGCCATTTTCAGGGCCGTCTGCGCAGTAAACGGCCGGGAGGGCCACCGCATCCCCGGAAGCACCGGGCGGGCGCAATCCACGCATCGTCGCCCCGACACCGCGGGTGGTCCCGGGGCGCGTGGGCGTCGCTGCTGTCGGCAACGCTCGCCCTCGCCGGGCTGTCGGTCGGCGGGACCGCCGTCGCGGACGTGGGGACCATTGCCCACGATTCCCTGCGGACCGGATGGGACCGCGACGAGCCCGGGCTCTCGCCGTCGGCGGTCGCATCATCAAACTTCGGCAAACTGTTCTCCGCAACCGTGGACGGGCAGGTCTACGCCCAGCCGCTCGTAGTCGGCACCACCGTGATTGCCGCGACGGAAAACAATGCCGTCTACGGGCTGGACAGCGCCACGGGCGTGGCAAAGTGGACGCGCAAACTCGGGCCGGCGTGGCCGGCGTCGACGGTGAGCTGCGGTGACCTCACTCCCAACATCGGAATCACGTCCACTCCGGTCTACGACCCGGCGACGAAAAGCGTCTACCTGCTGGCCAAAACGAATGACGGGGCAAGTAAGCTGTTCCCGCACTGGTACATGCACGCCCTGGATGTGGCGACCGGCGCGGAGAAACCCGGCTTCCCCGTCAAGATCCAAGGCGCCCCGACCAATGACCCGGCCCGCCCGTTCAACCCGATGACGGCGATGCAGCGCCCAGGGCTGCTGCTCCTGAACGGGGTCGTATATGCAGGATTTGCCAGCCACTGCGACTACACCCCCTTCGTCGGCTACGTCGTCGGCGTATCGACCGCCGGCCGGCAGACGACGATGTGGGCCACCGAATCAGGCAACGCCAACGCGGAGGGCGGAATCTGGCAATCCGGCGGAGGACTGGTGTCCGACGGTCCCGCCAACATCCTGCTCACCACAGGGAACGGCATTTCCCCGAAGCCCGGCCCGGGATCGAATCCCCCAACCACACTGGCGGAGGCGGTGGTCCGGCTCCGGGTCGGCAGTGACGGCAATCTGAAAGCCACCGACTTCTTCAGCCCGGCCGACAACGCAAAACTTAACCGGAACGACGCCGATCTGGGCTCCGGCGCTCCCGTCGCGATCCCGGACGGCTATGGCACCGCTGCACACCCCCACCTGTTGGCCCAAATCGGTAAAGACGGCACCATGTACCTCCTGGACCGGGACAACCTGGGCGGCATGGCGCAGGGGGCCGGCGGCACCGACGCCGTCCTGGACAAGGCCGGACCGTACAGCGGAGTGTGGGGAAAGCCCGCGTTTCTCGGGACCAGCAACGGTGGTTACCTTTACGTCGTCGAAAGCAACGGGTACCTTCGCGCCTTCAAGCTCGTGCCTGGCGCCAATGGCGGGGTCAGCCTCGCCGCCGTCGGGACCTCTGCGGGCACGTTCGGGTTCAGCTCCGGTTCGCCGGTGGTGACATCCTCCGGCACGGACGGGTCCTCCGCCCTGGTCTGGGTGGTCTATGTCAGCGGAGGCACCGGGGCCGGGGCCGAACTGCGCGCCTACCGTGCAATTCCGGACAGTACCGGGAACCTCAAGGAAGTGTTTAGCGCACCACTGGGTATAGGGGCCAAGTTCTCCTCGGTGGCCACGGACAAAGGCCGCGTCTACGTGGGCACCCGGGACGGGCACGTCCTGGCTTTCGGCGCCCCGACAACATCAGCGGTAGGGGCAAAGAACACCGACCTCGGTACCGTCGCGGTGGGGAAGACGGTGACCGGCAACGTGACGATCACCGCGTCGCGGGCGGTGACGGTGAGCTCCATCACAACAAGCACCCCGTTCAGGATCGGAACCACGCTCACCCTGCCCCGGACCTTGGCCAAGGGCGGAAGCATGACGGTACCTGTGGCCTTCTCGCCGGCCGTTCCGGGACAGGCGGATGGCACCCTGAGGGTCAAGACAGCCGACGGCGAGACCGTCCTCCTCGGCGTCCACGGCGTCGGCACGAAGGAGGGCCTGGGCGCGACTCCGGCCACGGTCCAGTTCACCGACGTCCCGACAAACACTGTCAGCCGGCAGACCGTCAACATCGTCAACACGGGTACCACCGTCGCCAAGATCACCGGCGTCACTCTGCCGGCCAACGCACAGCTCCGCGTTGACGCCACCACGGTGCCGGCCGTCGGGCAGACCATCCAGCCCCTCGCGTCGGTGGCGGTGTCCATGACGTTCAGTCCCACCTCGGCGGGTCCGGTGACCGATACGCTCGTAGTCGCCAGTGACCGAGGGAAGGTGACCGTCAAGGTGGCCGCGACCGCAGTTTCCGGCGCAGCGCACCTGGAGTTGCCGCGCTCTTTGGACTTCGGTGACGTCCCAGCCGGGACGTCGGTTACGCGGGCTTTCGAGATCAAGAACACTGGCAACATCCCAATGACCATCACGAAGGCGAAAGCGCCGCAGGGCGTCTTCTCCACCACGAATCCCATCTCCGAGGGCTTGAAAATTCCCGCCGGTGAAACCGCGTACCAGACCGTAACCTTCGCACCCACGGCCGTCGGGCAGGCCGGAACTTCCGAAACTTACTACCTGATCACGGCGAACGACGGCCAAGCTGCCCAGAAGGTCATGCTCACCGGGAACGGTACCGATGACCCCATCGCTGCCTACGCATGGAAGATTAATGCCGGCCGCCCCGGGTCGAGCCTCGGCCGGTCTCTGACCGCGGAGTACGCCGTGGGCGTGGGCAAATGCCAGGACTACACCAGAGGGGTGATCTGCTGGTCGCCCAAGACCGGGGCCCATGCAGTCCTCAATGAAATCTACAAGCGTTACAAGGCCGAAGGCGGCGCCGGAGGCCGCTTCGGCTTCCCGACCTCGGACGAGAAGGTGTCGCCAGACACGGTGGGGCGGTACAGCGACTTCTCTGGTGCGGGCGGGACCTCGATCTACTATTCACTGGCCACTGGAGCGCACTCGGTGACCGGTGCGATCCGGTCCAAATGGAGGGCACTCGGCGCGGAGACAGGACCGCTGGGCTATCCAATCACCGACGAGAAACGGGCCCCGGACGGGGTGGGACGGTACAACCACTTCTCCGGTGCGGGTGGGGCGTCGATCTACTGGACACCGACAACCAAGGCCCACTCGGTGACAGGGGCCGTCCGCGCCAAGTGGGCGTCGCTGGGCTGGGAGACCGGACTTGGCTATCCGACGTCCGACACTACGGCGTCGGCGGACGGGGTAGGACGGTACAACCACTTCTCAGGTGGAAGTGGAAACTCGATCTTCTGGTCGCCGACGACTGGGGCGCACTTTGTCTTAGGCGCCATCCGGTCCAAATGGGCGGCCCTTGGCTGGGAGACCGGCCCGCTGCGTTACCCGATCACGGACGAGAAGGGCACCCCGGATAAAGTGGGGCGCTACAATCACTTCTCCGGTTCGGCGTCGATCTACTGGACGCCGAGGACCCTGGCGCACTCGGTGACCGGTGCGATCCGGTCTAAGTGGGCGTCACTGGGCTGGGAGACGAGCCGGCTGGGATATCCCACGAGCGACTCGTACACGGTATCCGTCGGTCGGGCGACGGATTTCCAATATGGACGGCTGACGTGGAACGCAACACTGAAGAAGGTCACCGGATAGGCAACGCGCGGACCAACCCGGACGCTTGGCGCGTTGGGCCTCATGGGGCGGCCTCCGTGCAGGACCCTTGCCGGAACTCTGACTTCGGAGGAGGATGATCGGCACACTGGAGGAGGCCCGTCATGACCCAGCTCGGCAAGTTTGAGAAGTATCTGATCGAGGAATTCTTCGACGACTACCGCGCCGGCGCCATGAGCCAGCATACGTTCACGCGCCGTGTGGCGTTCATCATGGGCAGCATGGCAGCGGCCTCGGCGGCGATGATCCTGGTGGGCTGCACGCCCGACGAGGTTCCCCGCAGTACCGATCCCATGCCGACGCCGACACTGTCCGCTCCGGGGTCCGGCGCCGCGTCCGCGGGTGCGGTGCCGGGGGCCAAGAGCCCGCTGTCGGTCCCGGAGGGAGCGGCCGGACTAACAACGGCGACCGTGCAATTCGCCTCGGGCGGCACCGATATCAGTGGCTATCTCGCACGGCCGGCACAGGGGGCCGCCGGGCCGGCCGTGCTGATCTGCCACGAGAACCGCGGGCTGACACCCCATATCCAGGATGTGGCACGCCGCTTCGCCAAAGCCGGATACGCCGCAATGGCCCTGGACCTGCTCAGCCGGGAGGGCGGGACCGCGGGTATGGACCCGGACGCTGTCCCGGGCGCGCTGACCAAGGCCGGGGCGCAGCGTCACGTTTCCGACTTCACAGCCGGCTTTGACTACCTGAACGCCCAGGACTTCGTTGATCAGGGTCGCATCGCCATGAACGGCTTCTGCTTCGGTGGCGGCATCACGTGGCAGTCGGCGACCGCGATTCCGGGACTGAAAGCGACCTCAGCATTCTATGGACCCGCGCCTGACCTGGACAAGGTCACCGCCATCAAGGCGGCTGTCTTCGGCGTCTACGCCGAACTGGACCAGCGGATCACCGGCGCCATGCCGGCGCTCCGGGATGCCTTGGCCAAAACCGGCGTCCGGAACGAGCTCAAGATCTATCCCGGCGTGGACCACGCCTTCCACAATGACACCGGGCCGCGCTACAACCAGGAGCAGGCCACGGCCGCATGGAACGACACGCTCGCCTGGTTCGGCAAGTACGTATGAGCGACAGGGCCCGGAGATACCTCCCGACCGGATAGAGGCACGATGACCGTAGGACGAACGACGGCGGCCCTGGCCGCGGCGGGCGCGTTGACTCTTCTCGGGTATGGCGCCGCGCCGGGCATGGACCGGCCCGCCGAAGTTGCCACGGCCATGACGCTCGCCTCCAACGGGACCCAGGCCGCCGTCGTCCGCGGCTGGGGACCGGTGGTGGCCGGGGATGAGTTTAATTATGCAGGGCCGCCTGACCCGGCGAAATGGAAGGTCTACAAGGGCCCGGGGCACGCGGGCAAGGGGATCCGAAGTCCGAATGCCCTTGCAGTGGGCGGCGGCGTCGTGACCCTCAGCGGCGACGGGGCAGGCACCACGGGAGGAATGTCCGCCAGGTTTGCCAATCAGCGGTTCGGCCGCTGGGAGGCCAGGATGAAAACGAGTGCGCGGGATTTGCAATACCATCCGGTCCTGATCCTGTGGCCGAACAATAACAGTTCACCCACGTGTGCCGAGATCGACTATGCGGAAGGCACTGCGAACACCACTCTGATCAGGTTCAACCTGCACCACGCCTGCAGCGGACCGGGCTTCCAGACCCGGGCAGCCCGGACGCTCGACACGACGCAATGGCACAACTATGCAGTCGAGTGGACCCCCGCCGGAATTACCGGATACCTCGATGGGTCATTGTGGTTTGCGGACACGAACCTGGCGCATCAGCCCACGGTGGGCATGCACCAAACAGTGCAACTGGACTGGTTTCCCAACGGCACGCCCACCAAACCCAGCCAGATGCAGGTCGACTGGATCCGCGTTTACAAGTAAGTGTTGCGCTTACTCGCCGGAGGCAAATTCCGGCCGGAACGGGCCGCCAGCCTCTGACGTCCCTTCGCGGTGCCCGTCCAAAGCCTTCAACGCCGCAAGGTGCTCCAACAGGGCCCGTTCCGGATGTCCGGGATGCGCAGCCAACTGCTGGCGCAGCAGTTCCCGTGCGCGGGTTTGTTCCGGGGCAGTGTCGTCGAGGACGGCGTCAATGATCCTGGCTGCCTGATGTCGGATACCGGCGGCAGATGCGGCATGTTCCGCACCGGATACCAGGTTCTCGGGATTCTGTTCTTCGAGGCGTCCTGGAGTGGACGACGGCTCCACCGACATGGCTATTCCTTTGGTCAACGTTCCGGCTGAGTCCGGAACCGGCCTGCCGCCTTCCCCCAATCCCGGGTACTGCACCCGGGTCCTAAGACGGGCCACCGTGACAAACCTACAACGACGCCGGGCCACCAACCCCACACGGGAGCGAAGTTTTCGCCAAGTTTCATGCACAAGCCACGTCGCCGCTGCCCGCGGAATGCTAACGGCCGCTGGCGCCACGGGGGGTATCCGCTGCAGCGCTTGTGTTGGTCATCTGCCCGAAAAGACGCGGAAATACTCGCCGGGTAGCCTCGCACCAAGCAATCCGTTCGAAAGGTAGTACGCCATGCGTGTTGGACTGATCCGGGTGATGACGACGTCGGACCGACGCCTGCTTCACGCCCACGGGAAACTCCTCCGGGAAGCATTCGGATTTACCGTCACCTCGCGCTGTATACCGGACCAGCCGTCCGGCGTTTACGACCAGGCGTCGCTCGAGTCTGCGGCGCCCAAGGTTGTCCAGCTGGCGCGGGACATGGCGGGGGACGCCGACGCCCTGATTATCAGCTGCGCGTCCGACCCCGGGCTGGCCGCCGCACGGGCAGCCGTGGATATCCCGGTCATCGGGGCGGGCTCCGCGGCCGCGGCCGCGGCTCTGACCTTCGGCGGCCGGATTGGAGTTTTGGGACTCGGCGCACACGTACCGGGCCCGATCTCGGATGCACTGGGCGACCGCATGCTGCTCATTGACGGGCAGGGGCGGGTCGAAACACCCGACGCGTTCCTCATGCCTGCCGGGATCTTCGACGCCCTCGCTGCGGCCCACATGCTGGTTGACGCCGGTGCCGACGTGATCGTCCAGGCCAGCACGGGCCTGAGCAGCATCGGCATGGCGGACGTGCTCCGCCGCCGGCTCGGGGTTCCGGTGATCGACGCCGTGACGGCGGCCGGTTCGATGCTCGTCTCAGCAGTTCTCTCCCGGGAACTTCAGGAGGTTTGAGTCCTGCCGCCTGTGGCGGCGTACCAGCGGCCAACGCCACGGCAGCCCCGCGCCGCAACAGGGCGCGGGGCTGCCTGGTGTCGGTCCTATTTGTAGACGCGGACCCAGTCAACCTGCATCTGTGAGGGCTTGGTGGCCGATCCGTCGGGGAACCAGTCCAGCTGCAACGTCTGATGCATGCCCACGGAGGGCAGGTGCGCGGGGTTCGTGTCGGAGAAGGTCTTCACGCCGTCGATGTAACCGGTGATGCCGGCAGGAGTCCACTCCACTGCGTAGTTGTGCCACTGGGTGGTGTCAATCGTCTTGGCCGCCGTGGTCTGGAAGTTCGAGCCGCCGCAGGCGTAGTGCAGGAAGAACTTGATCTGCGTGGTGTTGGTGCTGCCCTCGGCGTAGTCAATCTCGGCGCAGTTGGGCGAGGTGTTGTTGTTGGGCCACAGGATCAGCACGGGGTGGTACTCGGGGTCCCGGGCGTTGGTCCGCATCCGCGTCTCCCATTTGCCGTATTTCTGCTGCGCAAATTTTGCCGACATGCCGCCCGTGGTGCCGGCCGAGTCACCGCTGACGGTTGCCACGCCGTTGGCGACTGACCACGCCTGCGGGCTCCTGACACCCTTGCCGGCATGTCCGGATCCCTTGAAGACGCTCCATTTGGTGGAGTCGGGGGCGCCGGCCTTGGAGAACTCGTCACCCGCAACAACCGCACCCCAGCCCCGGGCCGTGGCGGCCTGGGACCCGTCGCCGGTCGCGGCGACGGCGGCCTGGGCCGCGACGGGCGCGGCGGCCGCCGTTACCGGTGCCGGTGCCGGAGCGGCTGCCGCTTGTGCGCCAGCTGCCGGGGCGACTGCCGCGGCGGCCGGTGCAGGTGCCGCACCGGCTCCGGGGGCCGCAGGTGCAGCGGCCCTGCCGGAAACAGGTTTGGGGGCCGAGGGGGCCGCCGGCTTCGGCGTTGCGGCCGCCGAGGCCGTGGCTTTCGCGGCAGGATGCGAGGCCTGTGTTGCCGCCGAGGACGTGGAGTCCGCAGCAGAATTCGCGGCCTCGGTGGCCGGGGAAACGGCTGCGGCGCCGGACGTGGGGCCAGCGCTGCAGCCGGTCAGGGCCAGCGCTCCCAGGCTCAGCGCAATCGCTACCTTGCTCAGCTGTGGTGCCGAGAGGCGTGCCTTCGGCCGTGCATCTTTGAACGTTGATGTATTGAGCGTTGACTTATTGAGCGTTGACTTATTGAGCGTTGACTTATTGAGCGTTGACTTATTGAACAGCGGTTTCTTGAACAACGGACCCCTCGGGCTTTCGTGGCTGGCACACACAACCGACGCTGCCAGGGCGGCGGATAGTGCGGAAAGTTTCATCCGGCCCCTGCCGCAAGGCATGGGCGAGCAGACGCCGAACGGCGCAACGGGGCCCTGCGAAGGGGCGGTCCGGGGCCCTGCATTCGGGCCGGGCCTCACGGCCAGCGGCCAACGTTACCGGACCGTTACCTCAGCCCGCAAACCTCCCGCGCAGATAGTGGTGACCTGCCAGGCAGGGCCGGCGGGGGATCTGGACGGTCCACGCCCGCCGCTCAGGACGGCTTGGCACCGCGTTTCCACCGTGAGCTGGGAGGGGAAAGAATGGACCTGTGAGTCAAGCCGGCGAATTCATCGACCGCTCCCTGCAGCGGGAAGCTTCCTGGCGCCGCTCTGAGCAGCTGCAGGCGCGGCTGGAAACGGAGCCAGCGGGCAGCGGCCTTCGGTTCTACGGCACCTCCGTGGGTGCCGTGCGCGGCACGGTCCGCGATGCCGGCCGCCGCTATCCCGGACTCTCCCGTGATGAGGTCGCTGCGCTGAGTTCCGAACTGTGGGGCCCGGAACTGGAGGGCTCCGATCTGGACGGCCCGGAACTGCGGGCAGCGCCGGTTTTCGAGCGCCGGCTGGCCGCCGTTGTCCTGCTGCAGAACAACGTGAAGCTGCTGACCAACGCCGACCTCACCCGGCTGGAGGGGTTCATCCGGCAGGCGCGGGTGCCGGACCTTGTGGATCCGCTCGCCGTCGACGTCGTCGGGCCCCTGGTGGACGGACTCGATGTCCTGGCCAGGGTACGGGCCGACAGCGTGCTGGACCGATGGGTGCGCGAGCCGGATGCCTGGCTGCGCCGGGCCGCGCTGCTCTCGCCGTTGCTGGCGCTGCGCGCGGGCGCGGGGGACTGGGACAGGTTTGTCCGGCACGCCAACGCGGTGCTCGGCGAGACTGGCGGGAAGTTCGACGCCGACGGCATGGCTGTCCGGGACGCGGTCTCCCGGGTCCTGGCGGAGATGGCAAAGCGGAGGCCGGAACTGCAACTCACGTCCGTTGGAGTATGACGATCCGGACCTTCGCCGCCGGATCGGCTGGTTCAGGCACTTAGGCACGCAGACATGTCGGACATTCAGACATCCGGACTGTCAGCCCTTCGGATCTCCCGGATCGCCCTGCCCGACGGTGCTGCCGGAATCCCCGGACTTACCGCCGGCACCTGCCGGCAGCGCGAACGTCCTCGCCGCCCGTGACCCGGCGACGGCGCCCGCGGCTATGGTGACCAGCGCTCCCACCAGCAGGGCCGCGGCCTCGCCTGGGAGCAGGACCTGAAGCTGCGTGCCGATGCTCGCCGCGGCCACCGGTACGCCTAGCTGGGCCGCCGACAACACCCCGAGGGGCAGCGGGAGTCCCAGGAAAGCCAGGTCGGCATGCGCCAGCAGGGCCCCGCCCCCCAGTGCCAGGCCGAGGGCAATCATGTCAGGGTGTCCGGCCAGGTCCCTGAGCGTCAGCGAGGCACCCAGCCAGACGAAGAAGAGCGGACCCAGGAAGCCGTCGCTGAGCGCGAACAATTGCCGGGCCAGCCGCCGCGGTTCGCCGACGGCAGCCATCACCAGGCCGAAGGAAAAGCCTGCCATCATCACAGAAACATTGCTCCACGTTGCGACACCGGCCAGGGTGAAGAGTACGGCCAGCTGGATCCGCAGCTCCAGGGCAAACTTGCGGCTTTCCGAGAGCCGGTGCACGCGCCGGCGGATTCCCCGGCGCTCCAGCCAGCGCAAGCCGACAAAGAGCACCACCGCGCACCCGGTCACCACGAGGACGCCCAGCGCCGCCTGGACTGCGTGGGGCGGATCCACCAGGAGCGGCAACGCCACAATGCAGGCTGTGTCGGCTATTGCCACCTGCGCTGTCATGTCCACGACATCTGGCCCGCCGAGGCGCAGGGAATCGACGATTGGAAGCACCAGGGCGGCCGACGAAGACGCCAGCAGCACGACATAGAGGGGAGCATGTCCAGTCCCGAACAGCAGCCCGATGCCGGTTCCGACCACCACCGCTGCCGCTGCGGCCACAATCGCCCGGCGCGAGCCCTTCCCGAGGGCGCCACGGATGTGCGGATCCCGCACGGGAACGTGGGTGCCTGCCACGAACATCATCAGCGCAAAGCCGATATTGGCCAGCAGGGTGAATGTCGGGTCCGCGGGGTCCACAAGGGCCAGGCCTGAGCGCCCGATCGCGATGCCGGCCAGCAGCTCACCCAGCATGACAGGCAAGTGCCAGCGCACGGGCAGGGCCAGCAGGGGGCCAGCCAGGGCGATGACGGCGATCAGCGCCAGGGACAGGAAGGTCACGGTTCGCCGCGGCCCGCCGGCACCGTTCCCGACCGCCGTTCCACTACTGCGTAGGCCTTCCCGTCCAGGAAGGCCCAGTCGTTGACAACCATGTACCCGAGCGCGTCCACCCGGTCATTCAGGACGTGCTCGTCGAAGCCCCCGTCGCGCGGTTCCGCGTCCCATGTGCTCACATGGACGTCCCCGCCGTCCAGGATCAGCAGCTCGGTGTTGACGTCGAAATCCTCTTGGGGCTGAGTGCTCAACTGGCAGATGGCGACACAATGGCTGTTCATTTCGGGCCTCCGCTTCCGGTGGTGCTGATGGCATCATCCTATGTTCGGAAACGGCCGCCGCCCTATGGGCAAATTGCGGCACGCCATCACCGCCTCCGTTACCTGAATGTGACTTTCGGGTGCGGTTCGCGCTACGGTTGATGAGTGCCTGTTGTCTCCGATACGGGCGCTCCCCAGCCGATTGCCTAACTCTGCCGCGGCCCGGGGGTAACTCGCATCAACGTCCGGCAGAGACGGGGAAACCACTTTTGACCTGCTGATATGCAGGTCTTGGGGTGAAGCCGCACAGTGCCCGCCACGACGGGCCCGGGAGTGCGGCCGGGTGCCTCCCATCCGAATCCGACAGCTCACCTCGCAGGCATTGGGAGAGGCTACATTCATGACTTCAGTCAATACTTTTGCGCGCCATGCCGCCGTCCTCGCCGCCGCATCCGGCCTGGTCCTGACCAGCGGAATGGCTGCCAACGCCGCCACCGCCCCCGTGCAGCGTGACTCCGCTCCGGCGTCGAACATCGACGTCACCGGACAGGTCAGCGCCCCCGTCAGCGCCGATTCAAGCGTCAAGATCAGCTTCGAGCGCCCCGCAGTGGATTCTGTTGCCGCGCCGGTCATCGAGCAGCCCGTTGCTCCGGCTCCGGCTCCGGCTCTGGCTCCCGCTGCAGCCCCGGCTGCAGCCCCGGTGGCAGCGCCCAAGGCGACCGTCCAGGTGCAGGCCGCTCCGGCAGCAGCGCCGGCCGCGGCGCCCGCTGCCGGCGGACGCAACGCCATCATGCTCTCGGCCGCCTACAGCCAGGTGGGCATCACCCAGGACTGCACCGCCATGGTGGAGAAGGCCCTTGGCGCCGCGGGCAAGCCCGTTGGCGACATCGGTCCCCGCGCGTTCCTTGGCCTTGGAGCCGTTGTGGCCACGCCGCAGCCCGGTGACATGGTGGTCCAGTCCGGCCACGTGGGCATCTACGCCGGCAACGGCCAGGTGGTCAGCGGCGGCATGAACGGCTCGAACCAGACGATGGTGCACCCGCTGTCCTGGCTCACCGCGACCGGCGGCGTGACCTTCGTCCGCGCCTAAGCCGCATGGCCCCGACCGGGGCCAGACAGTCCGGAAAGACCGGCGATCGATTTCCCTTGGGGGCAAATCGATCGCCGGTCTTTTCTGTCTCTGCATTTTGGGGGTCCGGGCTCCCGGCGGCACCGCCTTTCTCCGGCACAGGATCCTCAGGGATTCCCGCTCTCACTGAGCGGAAGCGTCAGCTTCATGACCGTTCCCTCGTCCCCGGTCGCGGCCACCTCGACAGTGCCCCCGGCAGCGACGGCAATCTCCCGGACCAAGGCCAGCCCGATGCCAAAGCTCCGCTGTCCCTGTGAAGTACCGGTGCTGGCGGTCCGCACGAACCGGTCAAAGATCCGGGCCTGATCGACGCCAGTAATTCCGGTCCCCGAGTCCGCCACGGTGATCACGGCGCGCTTCTGCTCGATTGAGGTCGTGATGGACACGCGGCCGCCCGGAGGCGTGTGGGCCAGGGCGTTGTCCGCCAGGGCCAGCACGGCACGGCGCAGCGAGTTCTTCTCGATCCGGGCCAGCGGCCGGGCATCGGCAGAGAATTCCAGGCGCACCTTCCGCTGCTCTGCCACCGGCTGGAGGCTGACGGCGACGCTGGCGGCAGCATCGGCCAGGTCGGCAGGGGGTGCGGAGTGGGCCGGGGCCTCCGCGGTAGCCGCGAGGAGCAGTTCGGTGACAATCCCGGTCAGCGTCGCGGCGTCCTCCCGGATCCGGGCCAGGTCCTGGCTTTGCCTGGAGCCGGGCACAGTGTTGCGCTGGGCCAGCTGGATCCTGGTGTCCAGGATGGTCAATGGGGTGCGCAATTCGTGGCTCGCGTCCTGGACGAAACGCCGCTCCCTGGCCAGGGCCTCACTGAGGGGTCGGATGGCGCTGCGCGCGCTGAGCCACCCGACGATGCCGGCCAGCAGGATTCCCGCCACCCCGGCGATGATCATGGCTTCGAGGACATCCTTGGAATCCAGGTATGTGTAGGCCGCCCCGGCCGCCGCCGAACGCGGCACTTCAGGATGGGCCAGTTGGTTCGTGAGGTACAGTGCCGTGGCGGCGAGCAGCCCGAGAACCATGACCGCGCACGCGGCGCTGATCCGCAGCGCGACCTTGAGGGAGGCCTTGCGCAGGACGGAGTGGTCCGGATTTCCGCGTGCCGGCCGGCCGTCACTCATGAGCATCGCCGATCTGGTATCCGAGGCCGTGCACCGTGCGGATCACGGCTTTGGAGATCTTCCGGCGCAGGTGATGGACATAGGTATCGATCACGCCGGGCTGCTCCGAGGCGTGGAAGCACGCCGCGAGGAGCTCGTCCCGGGTGAAGACGCGGTCCGGTTCCGCGGCCAGGGCTGCCAGCAGTTGGCCTTCCTTCGCGGTCAGCGGCACCGTTTGCCCGTAGACGGAACGGACGGAACGCTGCGTCGGGTCCAGTTCCCAGTCCCCGATCGCCACCGGGGCCGGGGCCGGGGGAGGGAAGGAGCGCGTCAGTGCGCGCAGGCGTGCTGCCAGTTCGCCGGCGTCGAACGGCTTGGTCACGTAATCGTTGGCGCCGGCGTCCAGTCCCCTGACCTTTTCGTCGGGGTCGCCCAGCGCGGTCAGGACCAGGATGGGCGTGGCAATGCCTTTCGACCGCAAAGCCGTGATGAGGGCGATGCCGTCCATGGCGGGCAACCCGCGGTCGACAATCATGACGTCCCAGCTCCCGGTCAGCCCCTGGTGGAGGCCATCGCGGCCGTTGGTGACCAACTGGACCCGGTAGTCGGGGTCCAGGAGCTCGGCGATGAGCGGTCCCAGGACGGCGTCGTCCTCGACGAGCAGCAGGGAGGGAAGCTCAGCGGAAGTCATGTCAGCTATTCTTCCGCGGCCATTTCCTCAGTCCGCCATCCGCCCCCGGGTTCCTCCGCCGTGTCGCCGGCGGCGTGGGCTGCGGACGCGGCTGCGCCGCGGGAGTTGCGGCGGCGTTTGAGGAGCTGCACCACCCCCGGCACGACGGAGACGAGCACCATGGCCACGACGATGGCGTCGATGTTCCTGGCGATGATGTCAAAGTGCCCCAGCCAGGTGCCAAGCATCGTCACGGAGGCCGCCCATGCCGCGGCGCCGGTGATATTCCACAGGGTGAAGGATTTGTAGTCATAGCGCGCGATCCCGGCGGTCAGGGGAGCAAACGTCCGGACCATGGGGACGAAGCGCGCCAGCACGACGGCGGCCCCGCCGTGGCGGCGGAAGAAGTCCTCCGTGGTGGTCAGGTGCGCTGTCTTCAGGATCCGGGCGTCGTCCTTGAACCAGCGCCGGCCAAATTTCCGTCCGAGCATGTAGCCGACCTGGTCCCCGGCGACCGCGGCCGCGGTGACGACGCCGATCAGCACGGGCAACGTCAGTTGCAGCTGCTGGTGCAGAAGGCCTGCGGTGAACAGCAGGGAGTCGCCGGGCAGGAAGGGAAAGAGCACGCCCGATTCGATGAAGACCATGGCCGCGATCACACCCAAGGCGGCCGGACCCAACCCGGCGAGCAGGTTTGCCGGGTCCAGCAGGGACGGTGTTCCGGCGGCGTGGGCGGCCGGAAGGACGGTAAGAACGTTTAGGGCGGGCATTGTCATTTCCCCTCAGCGCCCAGCGGCCGGCTGCCGGATGTCGCCCGACGCCAATCCGCCATCCGCGGAGTGACACGGTTCCACAGGCCCGCGAGCAAGACCACGGCTGCGCTCGCGGCCAGGAACGACGCCGCGACGTCGGTGGGGTAGTGGACGCCGATATACAGCCGTGACCAGGCTACGATCAGGGCCACCGCCGCCGCCCCGGCGGCCGTGACCTTGGCCCAGCGGGTTCCGCGGGCCAGGAAGTACACTGCGAATCCCAGTGCCACCGCAAAGGACACGTGGCCGCTTGGGAAGCTGTTGGAACCCGTTTCCGGCGCCAGGGGATCGAACAGCAGGGCAGGGTTGGGCCGCTGGCGGGCCACGATGAGCTTGAAGATTTCACTCGCCACCCAGCCGGATGATGCCACGAGGCCGAAAGCAACCGCCTTGGGCAGGCCGCCGCGGAACAGCCAGATGGACAGCGCCGTGGCGCCGATCAGCGCGAGGCCCGCCACCGGGCCAAACACGACGGTCAGGGCCATCGCGACGGCGGTCAGGGCGGCGGCGTGGTGCCGGCTTAGGTCCTGATCGATCCCGAGCTCGGTGGCGCTAAAGCCGGGGGTCAGCTGCGCCGCCAGGCCCAGCGCCACGACGGCGGCGGACAGCAGAATGCCCAGCACCAGCCAGTGGCGGATCTGGGGGAGGGCCCACAGCCGGGGCCCCGCGGTGGGAGGCACAGCGTCGGGACGGCGCAGTACTCCACTGCGGCTCAGTGCTCCATCACCGCCCGGCGGCGTATCGCGCTTAACAGGGGCAGGTCCAGTCATGGGATCCTCCGGCTCGGGACAAGGGCGCCCGGACAGGCGACAAATTCCACTCTTCCGTCAGCCGTTTAAGAAATGCTTAAGAAAGTGCCGCAGCGATGGCCGCAGGGGGCCGCCGCGCCGGCTACGCGGCGTAGCGCAGCAGCGCCACTCCGTTGCTGAAAGCCCGTGTCTCCAGCAGCCGGAGCTGGGCTCTGCTGTCCGCAGCCTTGAACAGTGGTCTGCCCCGGCCAATCAGTACCGGATGGACGTACAGCCAGTATTCGTCGATCAGCCTGAGCCGCCGGAAGGTATCGGCCAGTTCTGCCCCGCCGAGGGCCAGGTCCCCGCCCGGCTGCGCCTTCAGGGCCAGCACTTCTTCCGCCACCACATCCCGGACTACGGTGGTGTTCCAGTCGGCTGATGTCAGCGTCCGGGAGTAGACGATCTTGGGCATGTCCCGCCAGATCCGGGCGAACTCGGCCATCACTGGGCCGGCGGCTGGGTCCTTGTCCGCGGTGGGCCAGAACCCTTCCATCAGCTCGTACGTGACGCGGCCGTCAAGGAAGGCGCCCATGGTGCTCAACTGTTGGTTGAAGTGGCGGTGCAGCTCGTCGTCGACCGTGTGCCAGCTGATGTCGCGGTCCGGGCCCTCGAAGAATCCGTCGAGGGACACCTGCATGGCCAGGACGATTTTTCGCATGTCCGCTCCTCACGTTTTCTCCACAGTACGCCGCGGCTTTGGATGGCAGAACCACTTTTCCCCGGATACGTGCCCTTGCGCGGGATGCCGCAAGCGGGAAGAATGCTGGAAGTCTATGGCCCCACCGCGGTCAGTCACCTTCGGGGAAGTACGATGCCTGCGAACGATTCGAACAACAGCACGGGGCCGGTCCGGATGCCTGAGCCGACGCCGCGCCACTACCGCTCCGGCGGGCACCGGGCAAGCGACGGGTCCCAGCCCGGCCCGCGGTCCCTCGCCCGGCGTGAGGGGAGGATCCGGAGACAGTATCTGACGGCGGCCGCCGTCGCACTGGCCCTTGTCGCCGCCGGCGGCGTCTATGCGGGCGTCCAGGCAGGGCTGCCTTCTGACCCGCCGGCCGCTGCGGCGACGGCGCCGGTCACCGATGCCGGCCGGACCGTTCCGCCGGCATCTGACCTGCCCACAACTGCTTCGCCCGTGGCGGGCACCGTCTCGGCGGCCGCCGGGAAACCGGCTGAGCTCCCCGCCGTGCCTGCCGTCGCGGTCCCGGCCATTGACCCGGAACTGGACAGCCAGATCAACGGGATCATCGAGGCCAACAGCGCCTATGCGCTGGGGGTGTCCTTGATCGATGTCTCCGACGGCGTGGTCCACGGCTATGGGGCCCAAGGCAAGTTTGTGGCCGCCAGCACGGCGAAGATCCTGGCCGCGTCGGCGTATTACCACCTCGTGGAAACCGGCCGCGCCTCGCTGACCGCCCGGATGGGCGCCTCGACGGCCGGCGCCCAGATCCGCCAGATGGTCCAGCAGAGCAACAACGATTCGTGGGCGCTGATCCTGCGGGCGGTCGGCCAGCGGGGCATCACGGAATACGCCGCGTCGATCGGGATCACCTACGACCGCACGGTCAACCTGCTGACGCCCGCAGAAATGGCCAGGACCCTCCAGCTGCTCTACACGGGACAGCTGCTCAATGCCCGCAACACCGCCCAGCTCCTGTCCTATATGCAGAACACCAACTTTGAGACACTGATCCCGCCGGCGGTTCCGCCCGGGGTAGGGGTTCACCATAAGTACGGACTGCTGTTCGGAAACCTGCATGACGCGGCCGTCCTGGACAAGGACGGCCGGGCCTTCGTGTTCGTCGTGTACACACGGGGCAAGAATTACTCCGATATGGGCCCCCGCACCCAGATCATTCAGCAGCTCACCCGGACTGTGACCGCCGCGTTGTTCTGAGTCTGGCCACCGTCAGACGGTCGCCGGCCCGGCGGCAGCCCGTTCCCTCTCCGTGGTCTTCCTGGACTTGGCGAACCGGAGATAGAGCGAGGGCACGATGAACAGATTGAGCAGGGTGGAGGTGACCAGGCCGCCCAGGATGACGACGGCCATGGGGTGTTCAATTTCATGGCCCGGGATGTTGCCCATGACCACCAGGGGTACCAGGGCCAGCCCGGTGGCCAAGGTGGTCATGAGGATGGGCGAGAGCCGCTCCGCCGCCCCGCGCATCACCAGGGCGCGGCCGAAGGTTTGGCCTTCATAGGTTTCCAGATGCTGGCAGTGGTTGATCAGCAGGATGCCGTTGCGCGCAGCGATCCCCATCACCGTGAGGAAGCCGACGAGGGACCCGAGGGACAGGACGCCGCCGGTCATGTAGGCGGCTATGACCCCGCCCACCAGGGCTACGGGCAGCGTCAGCAGCGACAGGACTGCCAGCCGCCAGCTGCGGAAGGACGCCTGCAGCAGCAGGAGGATCAGCACAAGTGCCGCCGCGGAGTAGATCATCAGACGGTTCGTTGCCGCCTCGCGTTCGGTGTATTCGCCGAGCAGCTGCACGCTGTAGCCGGTGGGGAGCTCCAGGCTCTCCAGCCGTGATTTCAACTCACCGACCACGGTTCCCAGGTCCGCTCCGTTGGCCAGGAAGGATCCCACCTCGACACGGCGGGAACCGTTGGTGCGGTCGATCTGGTTCGGCGTCGCCTGCAGGCTCACGTCCGCGACGTCGGCGAGGCGAACCCGCGTTCCGCTGGGCGTGTCGATGGGCAGATCCTCGATGCTGGTGACGGAGGAACGGGTGGCCGGGGTACTCCAGACCTGGACGTCGTAGGCCCGGCCGTCCCGGAAGACGTCGCCGACTTCCTCGCCTGCCACGAGTGTCGCGGCCGCGCGCCGGACGTCGCCCGGTTTGAGGCCGTACTTCTGCGCCGCGGCCAGGTTAACCGTGACGGCGATCTGGGGGACTTCCACCTCCAGGGAGACATGCGGGTCCTCGGTGCCCTCGATCGAGTCCATGAGGGTCTTGACCCGTTGCGCCTGTTCCCGGAGCACGTTGAGGTCGTCTCCGTAGACGCGGACCAGGATGGGTTCGCTGGCGCCGGTGATGACCTCTTCAATCCGCTCCTTCAGATAGGTCTGGACGTCACGGTGCAGCCCCGGGTAGCCGTTGACCACTTCCTCCACAGCGGCCACCGTCTTGTCGTAGTCGGCGTGGCGGTCGATGCTGATCCAGTGTTCGCCGGCATTGACACCGACGATCTCGTCCGCGGCGAATGCCTGCCCGATGTGCGTGCCGCAGTTCAGGACCCCGGGGACCTTGAGGAATTCCTCACAGCCGCGCTGGGAAATCCTGAACTCTTCGGCGGCAGAGGTTCCCGGTTCGGAGATCCAGTGCATCAGGAAGTCCCGTTCCTTGAACGTGGGGAACAGGGACGAACCCATCAGGGGAGCGAGGACCAGGCCCACCACCGCCAGAACGCCAAAGCCCGCGTAACCGAACCGGGGCCGGTTCATGGCCTTGGACAAGGCGGCGTGGTAGCCGCGTTTGAGCACCCGGACCAGCGGCGCATCGCGTTCTTCGAGTTTGGCGTTGCCCAGCAGAATCAGGGCAAGGGCCGGCGTCACTGTCAGCGCCACGAGCATGGAGGCCAGGACGGCCAGGGTGTAGGAGACGGCCAGCGGCCGGAAGAAGACGCCGGTCAGCCCTTCCAGGAAGAAGATCGGTACGGCGGCGACCACAATGATCAGGGTCGCGTAGACGATCGGGCTCCGCATCTCCAGGGAGGCTTTCAAAACCACCGATGCCGCAGATTCATCACTGCCCGCAGCACGCCGCTGGCGGAGCCGGCGCATGATGTTCTCGACGTCGATGATCGCGTCATCCACCACCACTCCCACGGCGATGACCAGACCCGCCAGGACCATCGTGTTGATGGCACTGGACGTGAAGTAGAGCACCAGCGCGGCCGTAAGCAGGGACAAGGGAATGGCGACGATGCTGATCAGGGCCGTGCGCCACTGGAACAGGAACGCGACGAGGATCATGACGACCAGCAGGCAGCCGAGCAGCAGCGCGACGCTGAGGTTTGAGATCGCCTCCTCAACGAAGCTGGCGGGCCGGAAGATCGTGGTGTCGAAGTTGATGCCGCTCAGACCCGGCTGCAGCTCGTGGAGGGCCTCCTCTACACCTTTGGTCACGTCCAGTGTGTTGCCCCAGGGCAGCTTCTCGACGATCAGCATAAGCCCGTGGCCGTTGTTGATCACGGCGTCACCAATCAGCGGCTGATGGTCCTCCACAACCTGGGCAACATCGCCCAGATGCAGCGCCACGCCGTTCTTTTCCCGAATCGTCACCTGGGCCAGATCCGCGGGCGTCTGGATCGGCTGGACGTGGCGGACCCCCATCCTCTGGGTCGGACTGTCAATGAAGCCGCCCGTGCCGATGAAGCGTCCGGGCGAGTACTTCAGCAGCCCGGCGTCGAGGGCGCCGGCAGTGACTTCCATGACCTGGTTCAGGGAGACGTTCTGGGCCTTGAGCTTGTCAGGCTCCACCTGGACCTGCAGCATCTGGAGCCGCTCGCCCCAGATGGCCACGTTGGCCACCCCGGGGACCCGCAGGAGCCGGGCCCGGATGGTCCAGTAGGACAGCATGGACATTTCGATGAGCGAATGTTCCGACGACGTCATCCCGATCTTCATCACGCGGCTGGTCGCGGACAGCGGCTGCAGCATCACCGGCGGGGCCGCCCACGTGGGCAGCGCCGCGGTCACCGAAGCCATCCGTTCCGATACGAGCTGACGGGCGTTGAGCAGGTCAGTGCCCTGATGGAAGAGCAGCACGATCGAGGACAGCTGGGGTACGGACTTGGACCGGATCTCGTCCAGGCCCGGCATGCCGCTCACGGCGGCCTCGATCGGCACACTGACGAGCTCTTCGACTTCCTGGGCGGTCAACCCGAGGCATGCGGTCTGGATTTCCACGCGTGGCGGGGCGAATTCCGGGAAGACATCCACGGATGCTGCGCCCAACTGCAGGGAACCTAGCAGCATCACGGCGCACGCGAGGGCGACTACAACCGTCTTGAAACGGAGGCTGATCCCGATGAGCCAGCGCATGTCACTCGGCCGTATCGAATTCGGTGCCGAGAAGTTCCGCGGCACCTGTGGTGACTACCACGGTTCCTGCCGGCGGCCCGTCCGTCAGGACGGCCACGTCGCCGTTGATGCGCTGGACCGTGATGGATTGGCGGACGTAGACCCGGGGCTCAGGGTTGGTGTAGACCCATGCCTTGCCCGAGCTGTCGTACAGGATGGCCCCGTAGGGGACAGTGAGTTTCCCGGTCTGGGGATCCACTGCAGTCACCGCCGTCGCGATCCCGACCCGTTCGACGGCGTGGTCCGTGAGGGTGAGCCGGTGAAGATCCGTGCCCGGGACTTCAGCGATCTCCGCCGGTTCGCCTTCGGACGGTGCGGCCTCCGGCGCCTGGGCGCAACCTGTGGCCGAGAGCGCCGTGAACACCGTCACGATCAGCGCAATGATGAAAACCGCGACCTTGTTGCCCCGCGGCGAAAGTGTGGAGTTCATGACGCATCCCGGCTTTCAGTTGGTGCGGCGGTGCCCTGGCCGGCCGGCGGGCTGGGCGCCTGCTGGGGCTCGAACCGAAGCAGCACAGCGGGCACCACAAACAGCGTGAAGAACGTTGTTGTCAGCAGGCCGCCCCAGATGATCACGGCAAGCGGCAGGATGATTTCCGTTCCGACGACCCCGCCCAGCAGGACCAGGGGCACCAGCGCCAGCGCCGTTATCACGGTCGACATCAGGACAGGTCCCAGCCGCTCCCTGCTTCCGCGGACCACCAGCGCCTGCCAGGGGGCCGAAGCATTTGTTTCCCGCAGGCCCCGGACGTGGCCTGCCAGCAGGAGGGCGCCGCGGACAGCGATTCCCAGGACTGCGGCGAAGGCGACCAGGGCGACCAGCGCGTTGACGCCGCCGGTGACCTGGGCGGCCAGCGCGCCGCCGGACAGTGCCAGGATCAGGCCCAGGAAGAGCGGGGCGGCGAGCCGCCAACTCCCCGTCGCCGTTTGCAGCAGGACCAGGATGCCGGCCGCGGCGACTGCCGCGAGCAGCCAGAGCCACTGGTAGTTGCTTTGCTGCTGGGCGTACTGGGTGAGGATCTCGGCGTGGTACGCCATCGGGAACTGCATCTGCTGCAGGGCCGCGTTGATGTCACGCTGGATGTCGCCCAGGGGGCGCCCCTGGATGTCGGCTTTCACATCGATGCGGCGCGAGGTGTCATCGTGCAGGATCACGGACTCGTTCCCGACCATGGTCACCTGTGCGATGTCGCCGAGGCGGGCGTGGCCGCCGTTGGGAGTGTCGATGACCAGGTTGCGGACGCTGTCCAGGCTGCTGCGGGTGGCCGCGGCGCCCTTGACGATGACGGAGAAGACTTTCTGCTGTTCGTACAGGTTGCCGACCTCGATGCCCTGCAGCAGGGCGGCTGCCGCGCGTCGGACGTCGCCGGGGACGACGCCGGCCTTTTGGGCCGCGGCGAGGTCCACCTTGACTTCCGCGATGGGCTGTTCGGCGGGCAGGTCGACGTGGGGATTGGCCACACCGGCCGTGTGCTCCAGGATTGTTTGGACCTCCGCCGCCTTCTGCCGCAGGATCGTCGGGTTGAGTCCGAAGACCCGGACGGCAAAGCCACTGTCGGCTTCTTCCCGGATCTGGTCGATGCGTTCCTGCGGATAGGTGGAGACTTTGCTGGTCAGGCCCGCATAGCCTGCGATCACGCGGTCGACGGCGGCGGCCGTGTCGGCGTACGACGCGTCCGGGGCCACGGTCACCCACAGCTCGCCGGAGCTGACGTCGCCGACCTGATCAGAGGTGATCGCGCGTCCGATGTGTCCTCCAACGTTGGCCACCCCTTGCAACGTGCGCAGTTCGTCGGCTGCCGCCTCGGTGATCCGGCTCATTTCCTGGTCCGAGGTGCCGGCGATCGCGCTCCAGTGCACTACCAGGGTCTTGTCCGCCAGGACTGGAACGACCGGATGGGTTCCGGCCAGCTGGGGAGCGAGCGCCAGTCCGGCCAGCGCCACCACCGCGGCGGCGGCGAATACCCACCGGGTTTTCCCTGCCAGACGCTTCACGTACCTGCCGTACGCGCCTTCAAGCCGCCGGAGGGACCGCCGCTCCGGGGCCTTGGATGCCGCCGGAAGGACGAACGCGAGGGCTGCAGTGACCGTGAGGGCGATGATCATCGAGACAACCAGGGCAATCAGGTAGCTCTGGACCAGAGGTCCGAACAGGGCACCGTTCTCACCCGGGATGAACAGCGCGGGAGTGAGGGCTAAAGCCATGATCAGCAGTGAGTAGAGCATCGGTGTGCGGGCTGCCCGCAGGGCGGCCGGGATCACTGAGTCGCGCGGTTGCCTATCCAGTGCCGGCGTAGACTCCGTCCCGCCGTCGGAAGGTTCGCGGCGGGACCTGGTCTCGGCCCTCCGTGCCCGGGCGATGCCGCTGAGGTCTTCCGCGACGTCTCCCACGATGACCGCCAGGGCCAGCACCAGGCCGGCCATGACCATGGTGTTTATCCCGGTGCCGCGCCAATCGAGCACCAGCGCCGCCGCGGTCAGCGACACCGGGATCGTGATGAGGCTGATCAAGGCGGTGCGCCAGGAACGGAAGAAGGCCCCAAACATGGCGACGATGAGCAGCAGCGTCACCAGCAGGGCGGCGCCGAGCGTCCCGATCTCCTCGTCGATAAAGGACGCCTGCCGGTAGACGCTGGTATCTATCGCGACGCCGGGCAGGCCGGGCTGGAGGGCGTGCAGGGCCTCTTCAACGCCCCGGGTCACGTCCATCGTGTTGGTCTCCGGGAATTTCTCGATGACCAGCAACAGCTCCGCTTCCTTGCTCAGCAGGGCGTCGCCGATCAGCGGCTGGTGATCCGTTGACACTGTGGCCACGTCTTTGAGCAGGAGATGGCCTGGCGCACCCTGGACGGGGACCTGGCCCAGGTCCTCCGGTGTGGTGATCGGCAGGACATGCTGGACCCCGATCCGCTGGTGGCCCGTCTCAAAGAAGCCGCCGGTGCCGGGTGTGGATGCCTCCAGGTAGCTCAGTGGCGAGACCCACACGGAGTTGCCGGTCGTCTTGATGATTTCGTCCAGCGTGACGCCCTTGGCTTCGAGCCGCGCCGGGTCCACCAGGACCTGGAGCTGCTGGTCGCGCTGGCCCCAGATCGCCACGTTGGCGACGCCCGGCACGGCCAGGAGCCCGGGCTTCATGGTCCAGCGGGCCAGGACGGACATGTCGATGGCCGACATGTCCTTGGAGGTCAGCCGGATCATCATGACCCGGCTGGTCGAGGACAGCGGCTGCATCAGCACCGGAGCCGCCGAAACGTTGGGCAGTGCGCGTGCCTGGGTCAGCCGTTCCGAGACCAGCTGGCGTGCGCGGAGGAGGTCGGTCCCCGGCTTGAAAACCATCTGGATCGAGGACAGGCCGGGGACGGATTTGGACCTGATGGCCTCCACCCAGGCGACCCCGTTCAGCAGGTCGGCTTCCATGGGTGAGGTGATGAGCTGCTCAACCTCGGCGGCCGACAGTCCCAGGGCTTCGGTCTGGATCTCCACCTGGGGCGGGGCGAATTCCGGGAAGGCGTCCACGGACATGCTCGGCAGGCTGGTGAGCCCGAGGGCCAGGATTCCTGCGGCCGCTGCCAGGACCAGAATCCGGAACTGCAGAACCCAGCGGAGAATTGCGTCCATCACGGCCGGTACCCCGCAGGCTCCACCATGTTGCCCGGGCCCGCGGAGCGGCGACCTCCGGGCCGGCGTCGCCGGTGGCCCGGGCCGACGAGCCCGGGAAGCGAGGAGATCGGGCGACGCGGTCCGGCGGCGGAACCGAACTCGGGGAAATGGGTGCTTAGTGTTTTTTCTGCTGTGGAAAATGCCCGGATGGTGTTCACGGCACGGCTCCTCAGTCCAAGGCCATGGCGCCCCCCACCGTCAAGAGTCATAATGATCTTCGGGCACACAGGCGTCAATAGAGATACAGGTGATCGCCATGAAAGCAGTCGCAGGGGACCGCATTGTCATCCGGGGAACCACGGTCGAATCCACGGACCGACACGGCCAGATCCTTGAGGTCAGGGGGGTCGATGGTGCTCCGCCGTACCTCGTCAGGTTTGACGACGGGCACGAGACGATCATGTTCCCCGGTGGTGATTTCGCCGTCGAACGGCCCGGGACCGAGCCCTAGGAGGAAGGGCCCGGGGAGTACGGCCCCAAGGAGTGGGGCCCTGGAAACGTGGCCTTAGAAACTTGATGAGCTCCCGGACCCGGAGAAGCTTCCGCCGCTGGACCCGTACCCGGTGGTGGTGCCGCCGCCGCGCGCGCTGCTGACACTGCTGACGCCGCTGGTGAAGCCTGTGTTGAAGCTCGGGACTGAGAAGAAGTAGTAGGACGGGTACACCGTTCCGAGGATGCTTGGCTCGTAGGTGCGGCCGTATTTTGCCTTCGCTCCCGCCTGCGCGCTGTCCATTTCCTCGCGCATCAGCCCGGCTTCCTTCTCATTGCGGGCAAAGGCCTGGATCAGGGTATCGGCGTGCTCCTTCAACAGCTCCGAGAGGTGGGTCCGGGCGTCACGCAACCGGTCCAGCGCCGTTTCGGGTGTGATTGAGCCGTCCGCCAGTTCCGCCGACCAGCGCTCCATGTCACGTCGGCTTTCGTCGCGGAAGGACCGCAGGGCCGCCGCCGTCGCTGAGGTTCCCTCGGCGCGGCGCTGGCTCAGCAGGTCTTCCACGCCGTCCAGGTCACTGCGGAACGGCGCGAGCTGGCGGTCCCAGGCGGCAGGCCAGGACGAGCCTCGGTTGAGCAAGGCATTGGTATCGGCGATCACGTCGTCCAGCGCGTCGAGTTCGGCGGCGGTGTCGGCGTAACTCCGGACCAGTTTGAGGTTGGGCCGGCGGCTCAGGTCCCGGCTGCTGAGGGCGTGTACCTGGTTGGATAGTTCGGTGGCTGCACCGTAGCGGTTCACGAATGTGCGGTGCTTTTCGAGCACCGTGCTCCCGTACCGGGACGACTCGGGGATAGTGCTGGCGTTGAGCTCGGTCACCTGCAGGTCCATGCTGACATTGGCGTAGCTGGCGTCGCCCCGGGCCAGTTCCTTCCGGCTGGACACCCTGGTCCGCCACCGCACGATCAGCCATGCCGCGGCTGCGCAGACCGCGGCGGCCACTGCCGCCCAGGCTGTGACGAGGAAAGCCGTGGACCGGTACCACGGCTGGTTGATGAGTTCGGCACCGCGGCGGATCCCGGCAACGGTGCCCTCGGTCCACTGCGCATCGCGAAGGAGCTCCTTGGCGGCGTTCTGGATGTCCTCGCGCTGTTCAAGGGAGACCTTCCGGTCCTCGCCCATGTACGTCCCCACATGCCGGCCCACCGGATCGAGGGCGAAGATGAACAGCCCGTCTGCCCACTTCTGCCCGTCGGCGCTGATCCATTCGGGATGTTCGGTGCGGGCGAACCGCAGGACTTCTTCGTTCAGATTGTCGGCGGCCGTGCCGTTGTACGTGTAGACCGCAACTTTGGTGGGCTCATAAAAGTCGGTGGCTTGTACCGCCGGCAGCAACGTCCGCTGGTCCAATACCCCGGCGCGGTCTTCAACCACGACGGCGGTCGGCGTCACGGCGAGCGCCGCGGGGGCCCCGCCGAGAAGGCCGGCCATCAGCACAACCGCAGCGGCGAGGGCTTTGCGCATGAATCCCATTTTCCGAGCGTAGTGGCTGGCTTCGGCTGCGTCGACGCGGACGCCGCGGAAAGGGGACGAAAGACATCGTGACCGTGCGCTGGACCGGCGTCCATACTTGCGGCATGAGCCCGCAGCCTGAAGGACCGCCGGAGGAACCCGGCCCGGAGAAGCCGGAGAAGCCGGAGAAGCCGGAGAAGCCGGAGGAGCCGCGCCGCACCCGGCCCGACCGGACCCTGCTGGCCATCCTGGCCGCGATCGCGGTGATCGTGATCATCGCGCTGGCAGTTATCTTCACCCGCGGGGAACCTGCGCCCCTGGCCGAGTCAACGCCCGCCGGCGTCGCACAGCGCTATGCCGCCGCCGTCATTGCCGGGGATGAGGCCGCCGCCTCCGCCTACCTGACGCCAGCCGCCCGGAGCAAGTGCACACCCGACGCCCGCCCCACGGCCCGGAATCTGCGCGTCACGCTGGTATCCACCACCGAACGGCCGGAATCCGCGGACGTGAGGGTACTCATCACTGTGTCCGAGCCGGGCGGCCCCTTCGGCAGCGCCGAATACCAGGTGGAGGACGCGTTCGACCTCGTTCGGTCGGGCAACGGCTGGCTGATCGACACCGCACCCTGGCAGCTGACAGTGTGCCCGGGCCAGGTGAAGCAGTGAGCGCCCAACGGACTGTGCGCCGGCTCATCACCTACGCGCTGCTGTTCGCGCTGGTGGTGATCACCGCCGTCGGGCTCAGCGGACTGCTGGGCCGCCTGTTGGTGGCGGGGACGGAGATGGCCTCGGACGACGTCGCCGGGCTCGCGCGCTCGCTGGCTTTCGCCCTGATTGGCGGGCCGCTCGCTGCCCTCTTGTGGTGGGCGGTATGGCGGCGGCTCGACGACCCGGAGGAGCGGTCCGCCATCGGCTGGGGTCTCTACCTGGCTGGCGCCTACCTGCTCGCCCTGCTCATCGCCGCCACCAACGTGCTGAACTCTCTGTCCTCGCTGATCGGCGGCCAGGGCCCGGAATGGCGGCTGTCGCTGGCCACCGGTCTGGTGTGGGCCGCGGTCTGGGCCTGGCACCGGTGGATGTGGCATCACCCCCGGAAGAACCCGACAGACCTCTCCGACGTCCCCACGGTGCTCGGCTCGGTGCTGGGGCTCGTGCTGGGCGTGGGCGGCGCCTTCTCAGCCCTATCCACCCTGCTGGATGCCGCTCTGCGGGGAGCCGCGACTGAGGTGTCGGTGGGCAAGCCGTGGTGGGTTTCGGCGCTGCAATCCCTGGTCTGGGCCGTCGGCGGAACCATTATCTGGTGGTGGCATTGGAAGCACGACGGCGGCCGGAGGCTGCAGACCGGGCTGGCCGACGTCGCGCTCATCACGGTCGGGGTGCTCGGCGCCGGCATTCTCACCCTGGGCGGAGCCGGCGTCGCGCTCTTCGTGGTCCTTCGCCTGCTGTTTGACCGTTCCGAACCGCTGGAGCTCCTGCTGGAGCCCCTCGCGCCGGCTGTGTCCGCGGCCGCCATCGGCTGCCTCGTCTGGGTCTACCACCGCAACATCGCGCGCGGGCGCACAGAGGCAACGTTGCAGGGCGGCAGGCTGGTGACCTCCGGCGTCGCCCTGGTCGCGGCAGCGTCCGGGATCGGCGTGATCGTCAACTCGGTCCTCGCGATGACGGCGACGCCGCTGGCCGGCGCCGGGGCGCGGACGTTGCTGCTTGCGGGAATCAGCTCGCTCCTGGTTGGCGGGCCGGTCTGGTGGCTTGCGTGGCGGCCCGTGGAGCAGTCGGCGGCGACCGGCGCCGGACTGAACGCGCGACGGATCTACCTGGTGGCCGTGTTTGGTCTGAGCGCGGTGGTGGCGGTGGTCACGCTGCTGGTGATCGGGTTCCGGATGTTCGAGTTCTTCCTGGGCGAGGTCAGCGGTGGAAGCCTGGTGGACCGGATCCGCGCGCCCCTGGGGCTTCTGGTCGCCACGGGACTCGTGTTCGGGTACCACTTTGCCGTCTGGCGGCAGGACCGCGCCGTGCTCGCCGCGGCCGGTCCGGTCCGTCCGCGAACCATCGGCCACGTGATCCTCGTGGCGGGATCCGACCCCGCACCGCTGCGGCGAGTCATCGACGAGGTCACCGGGGCCGGCGTCACCGTCTGGAAGCGGGCCGACGGCGTTGTTGGTGCTGCTGCCAGTGCTGCCGGCGTTCCCGGCGTTGCCGGCGGGGAAGCCGCGGGCGATGCCGGGACCCAGGAGAACCGGTTGGCGGCCGCACTGGAGGGTATGGCGGCGGCCCGGGTCCTGGTCGTTGCCGATCAGCACGGGGGGATTGAGGTCATCCCGCTGCAGGGCTGACCTGCCTGTCCTGCGCCCGGTGGGGCCGATCACCCCTAGGATTGCGGCATGTCTACCTACGAAGTTACCCGCAGTGCAGTCATTCCCGCACCGCCCGAGGACATCTTTCCGCTGGTCAACAGCTTCCGCGAATGGACCAAGTGGTCGCCGTGGGAGTCAGTTGATCCTGACATGGAACGGAGCTACTCCGGCAGCGAATCCGGGGTCGGCGCCAAATACGCCTGGAGCGGGAACCGCAAGGCCGGCTCCGGCACGATGGAAATCGTGGACACCGCCGAGCCGCGCAACATCAAGATCCGTCTGGAGTTCACCAAGCCCTTCAAAGCGGTCAACCCCACCTCCTTCACGTTCACGCCTTCCGGTGACGGCACTCAGGTCACCTGGACGATGACCGGGGAGAACAAGGGCATCGGCAAGGTCTTTGCCCTGTTCATGGATATGGACAAGATGGTCGGCGCCGACTTCGAAAAGGGCCTGGCCTCGCTGGCTGGCGCCGTCGCACAGCGAAAGGCCTGAGCGGGGACGCCGCCGCCGGGCCGCCCTGCGGCGGCTCGTTAGTCCCGGCACGTTGGCCGGTCAATTGCGGCCGCTCAGGACGGCCCAGCGGTCCGGATAAGTTCGGGGTGATGACCGGGCGACCTCGGGGTGGGCCCGCAGCCAGCCTTTGAGCACGTTGGCGCCGTAGGGCGCGAGCATCGGATTGTCCGGATTATCGGAAACCCCCCGTGACCGGGCCCGGTGCGTGGCGTCGCGCACTACATCAATAAACGCCGGGTCAAACGTGCCGTCGCGCCCCCTGGCGGTGCTCAGATCCAGGAACGGAATGGAATCCGATGGTGCGCCCATGAGTGCAAACTACCACCACAGCATTCACGACTGAACTCGTTCCCAGCAACTGTGCAGGGTCCTCGCGGGTTTTCTTGACCGCGGTGTGAAAGAGTGCAAACACTGAAGCCGCCAAGGCCACGCTGATCGGTCAATCAGAAAGCCGGAATCCATGAGCCGGACTGCCACGAAAACTCGTCGCCGAATCGCCGCGCTGCTTGCTGCAGCAGTCCTGGTGGTGTCGGCAGCGGCGTGCGAGCCGGCGCCGCCGGGGAGCCACCCGGGTCCCACGGCCGGGGGCACCGCCACCACGGGGGCGGCGTCGAAGCCCGGGCACGTGTTCGTCATCAATCTCGAGAACAAGGGCTACAACAAGGTGTGGGGCGCAGGTTCTGAGGCCCCCTACCTGTCGCAGACGCTTCGCAGCCAGGGCGTCCTGCTTTCGAAGTACTACGGGATCGCCCACAATTCGAACCCGAACTACCTGGCCCAGATCTCCGGGCAGGCGTCCAACGCGATGACCCGCGCCGACTGCCCCACCTACGCCGCGTTTGAGCTGACGGGGACCGGCGCGCTCGGCTTGGCGGAGGGCACCGGCTGCGTCTATCCGGCCTCGGTCCCCACGGTCGCCGGACAGCTCAGCGCCGCCGGCAAGACCTGGAAGGGTTACATGGAAGACATGGGCACGCCGTGCCGGCATCCCGAACTCGGCGGGCAGGACACCAGCCAGGGCGCCAAGGTGGGTGACCAATACGCAACGCGGCACAACCCGTTCGTGTATTTCCAGGCCATCACCTCGTCACCGGACTGCCAGAGCAATGTGGTGGACTTCAGCGAACTCCGCGGCGACCTCCAGTCCGTAGCCACCACCCCGAACCTGTCCTACATCTCGCCCAATCTTTGCAATGACGGCCACGACAACCCCTGCGTCGATGGCAGCGCAGGCGGACTGGCCACCGCCGACCATTGGCTGAGCCAGCAGGTCCCGGCCATCCTGGACTCCCAGGCCTTCCGGCAGGACGGGATGCTGGTCATCACCTTCGACGAGTCCGAGGGCAAGACCGTTGGGCCCTCAGGGCTGCTGCCCGGAGGGACGGCCGGCGGCAGGATTGGTGCACTGGTCCTCTCGCCGTTCACGAAGGGCGGCACGACGTCGGACCGGGCCTACAACCACTTCAGCCTCCTGGCCAGCATCGAAGACGCGTTCTCGCTCCCGCGCCTCGGGTACGCCGGGGCGCCTGGGCTGAACGGCTTCGGCGGGGACGTCTTCAATGCTGGCTCCTAGCGGCAGGACCTGCCCGGCAGGACCGACCCCTCAGGATCTACCCGGCAGGAGCGTCCGTCAGCTGGGCGCGGGTGCCGCACCGTTGCCGTTGCCATCCTGGCCATATTCGGCCGTGATGAGGATGGGAAGGTGGTCCGAGGCGCCCCGGGCCAGCGTTTCCACGCTTTCGATCTCGAGGCCCTGGGACGTGGCAAAGTCGAAATGGCCCTTGAAGACTTTGTACCGGGTGTAGGTCCGTCGGTCACTCATGGTGAGGTCGTAGCCGGCGTCTTTCATCTGCGCTGTCAGGGACTTGGTGAAGAACGGATAGTTGAAGTCACCCACCATCAGGGACATCAGTCCGCCGCCCATGCTGAGCAGCTCGGCGTGGGCGGCATGGATCTGGTTCCGGCGCAGTGAGTTGGACGCCGTCAGCGGCGCTGCGTGGAACGATGCGATGACGAGACCGTGGTCGGTCTCGTTGTCGGTCACCCGCGTGCCGATGAGCCGCTCGTGCGCGGGGGAGAGGACACGGTCGTGCAGGGACTTCTTGAGGGCGAAGGTCTTGGTCTCGTAGGCCGTGAAGCGGCTCATGCGGTAATAGATCGCCAGGCCCAGCCGGTTGCCCTTGGTGGAATCGGCCAGATGCAGATCCCCGATGGTTTCGGGCAGATCGTCCGTGTCGCACTCCTGGAGGCACAAAGCATCAATCTCGAAATCACGGGCCAGATCGACCAGCTCGCCGCTGGCCGCGTGCTTGCGGAGGTTGTAGCTGATGACTCTAAGCAGGGGGAGCACCTCTTCGGTGAATAGTCGTTTAAACCTCACCCGAGTCTACCCAGTCAGAGCGGATCGAGTGGGAACAAACGCAACGCGCGTCCCGGGTCCGCGCCGGACCGGAGCCGGAAACACAATGGCCGGGAGCTGCGAAAAGCGCAGCAGGATAGTGTGTTCTGGAATCACCAGCCATGCGAAAGGGCGGACGTTGACTGCTGCACTACCGGATCTTGCCGAGGGCGATTTCTACTACGAGGTCCTGGGGGACGGGCGGTTCCGCTCCACCATCCACGCCCAAGGCGCCTGGAACGAACACGAGCAGCACATGGCCCCCGCATCCGGCATCATGGCCGACTGCCTGGCCCGGCATGAGCCCCGCGAGGATATGCGCATGGCGCGGCTCAGCTACGAAATCCTCGGGCTGATCCCCGGCGGTGAGTTCGAGATCGTGACCTCCACCCTGCGCCCGGGCCGGACCATCGAACTGGTGCAGGCCGAGCTCGTCGCCGGCGGGCGCACGGCCATCCGCGCCACGGCCTGGCGGATGATCACCTCGGACACGTCCGCCATCGCGGCTTTCGAGGATCCCCGGATTCCGGCCCCTGAGGACTGCGAGCCGTACGACGCCGCGGCCGTCTGGCCCGGCGGCTACATCGCCTCATTGCACATGCGGATCGCCGAGGGCCACCGGGCGGGCTCGGGGACAGTGTGGCTCCGCACCGACTATCCGCTGACCGACCGGGCGGACAGCGGCGACCTCGCCCGGCTGGTGGGCCTCGTGGACACAGCGAACGGTATTGCCGCCCGGGTCCCGCCGGGCAAGGGCAGCTACGCCTTCCCCAACCTGGACCTGCAGATCCACATGTACCGGCAGCCGGAGGGGGAGTGGCTGGGGCTGGACAACGAAGTCACGTTCGGCACGGACGGGATCGGGCTCACCTCCACGGTGTTGCATGACCTCACGGGCCCGTTCGGACGCGCGGAACAGATCCTGACGCTGCGCAAGTCCTAGTTCGTGTGGAAGACGAGCCAGCCGGCCAGCGTGGCCAGCGCCGTGAGCACGGCTCCCCACAGGATGTCGACGACGATCAGCTGCCACGGCCACGTCTTGAGCGTGGCGGCATTTGTCAGGTCGTAGGTGGCGTAGCCAAACACGCCCAGCGCGGCACCGTAGCCCACAGCGCTGAGCCAGCTGCCGCCGTCGAGCGTTGGCGTCAGGGCAAAGAACACGATCCCGGCAATGTAGATCACGTAGAACACCACCGCGTAACCTAGATTGGGCTTGTCGGCCATCAGGCCACCAATCTGGCGGCGGTAGAACGGGTTCATCGTCTTGAGCCAGATGGCGTCGATGACGGCGAAGGCGGCGGCTACGACGAGGAATTGCAGAATGACCATAAGGGAGCATAACAACATGCCGCAGGCGCCTGCCGGGTCCCGGACACTGACGGTGGTGCGGCAGCAGGAATCACTGGGCGCCGCGGCCGACCTCGACTTCGCACTCGGGCTCCTTCAGAAGGTCAAGACCGGTTCACTCGGTCCCATCTTGCGGCTGTACCGGCCGGTTCCCACGGTCGCCTTCGGCCAGCGCGACGCGCACCTGCCCGGCTTCGAGGCCGCCGCCAACGCCTGCCGGCAGCTGGGCTTCGAGCCGCTGGTCCGCAAGGCCGGCGGCCGCGCGGCGGCGTACCACGAGCGAACGCTCGTCATTGACCACTTGGAACCCGATGCGGACGCGATAGCCGGGGCCAAGGGACGGTTCTCGCGCTTCGGCGAACTGCTCGCCGGGGCACTGCGCGACGCCGGCGTGGATGCCGGCGTCGGTGAGATCCCGGGGGAGTACTGCCCCGGGGAGTTCAGCGTGCACGGCAGCGCCCCGGAGTTCCCCGAACACCGGATCAAGCTGGTCGGCACCGCCCAGCGCGTGGTCGCCGGCGGCTGGCTCTTCAGCTCCGTGATCGTGGTGGCGGACTCGGCCCCAATCCGCGCGGTCCTGGAGGCCAGTTACGCCGCCCTCGGCCTCGAATGGGACCCGGCGACGGCCGGCGCGGCCGATGACCTCGTGCCGGGCCTCGACGTCGATGCGGTCGAGGCCGCGGTGATCGCCGCCTACGGACGCTACGCCCCGCTCAGCTACGCGGAGTTCTCGAGCCTGCGCTGAGTGCGCCCGTCAACCGGCCCGGCCGGGCGGCGTCCCTCCGCCGGTGCAAGGACGCTGCCCAGGTTTCGGTACTTTGCCAGGCGCCGGGGGAGCAGTTCGTCGACTCCTGCTTTAGAGAGCGCGGCGAGTTCGTATTCGATGGCGCGGCCGAGGCGGCTGCAAAAGGCCAGAGCCTCGTCGGCGGCATTAGGGCGTTCGTCCACGATGTGCTCCACGAGTCCGTTGGCGTGCAGCGACGCGACGTTGACGCCCTGGGCCTCGGACATGGCCGCGGCGAAGCCGGTGCTCCGATGGACGATGGCGCTCGCGCCTTCTGGCGGCAGCGGCGACAGCCAGGCGTGCTGCGCGGCGATGGTGCGGTCCGCGGGCAGGAGGGCCAGTGCCCCGCCTCCGGCCCCCTGCCCGAGCAGCACGGACACCGTGGGTGCGTTGATCCCGATGAGGTCGTGCAGGGAGCGGGCGATCTCGCCGGCCAGGCCGCCTTCCTCGGCTTCCCGGGACAGGGCGGCGCCGGCGGTGTCGATGATGGTGACCAGCGGCAGCCCGAGCTCCTCGGCGAGGCGCATGCCGCGCCGGGCCTCCCGGAGGGACGCCGGCCCCATTGCCGTCGGCCGGTCGGCCCGCGGCCGGGTGTGGCCGATAACGACGCAGGATTCCCGGCCGAAACGGGCCAGGGCCAGCTGAAGGCCGGGGTCCTTTTCGCCCTGGCCGGTGCCGCTGAGCGGGAGCACGTCCCGGGCCCCATGCGCCAGCAACTGCCGGACATCCGGCCGGCGGGGGTCGCGGGAGATGCCGATCGACTCCCAGGCACCGGCGCCGGACGGCTTCACGGACAGCGTGGCGGGCGCGGTGACCGTCGGGCGGGGGCCGGTGACCAGGATGCCCAAGGCGCGGTCGACGACGTCGGACAGCTGCGAGGACGGGACCACCGCGTCAATCAGCCCTTTGTCGAAGAGGTTCTCGGCCGTCTGGACGTTCTCCGGGAACGGGGTGGCGTGGAGGGCCTCGTAGACCCGGGGTCCGAGGAAACCGAGCAGGGCGCCGGGCTCGGCGGCGGTGATGTGGCCGAGGGACCCCCACGAGGCCATGACGCCTCCCGTGGTGGGATGGCGCAGGTAGACCAGGTAGGGCAGCCCGGCGTTGCGGTGGGTGCGGACGGCGGCGCTGATCTTGACCATGGAGAGGAACGCGATGGTCCCTTCCTGCATGCGGGTCCCGCCCGACGCCGGACCGGCGAGGAGGGGCAGGCCCTCGCGGGTGGCCCGTTCGACGGCGGTGACGATCCGCTCCGCGGCGGCCTGGCCGATGGAGCCGGCAAGGAACCGGAACTCGCTGACGATCACGGCCACCCGGCGGCCGCGGATAAGGCCTTCGCCGGTGAGGACGGACTCGTCCACGCCGGACTTGGCCCGGGCGGCGGCCAGTTCCTGCCGGTACCCGGGGCCGGAATCAGGGTCCAGCACGGGAGCGTCCCAGCTGCGGTAGGACCCGGGATCGAGGACCGCGGCGATGAGTTCGGTGGCGTCCAGGTGCCGGACCTTCTGCTGGGTCAGCATGCCCGGGGACCCTTCTGGCCTGTGACTGTCGCCGCACCGGCCCGGGTGCCGGCTGTCAGCCCCAGCCACCGCCGGATCTGCTCCCCGTCCTGGTCCAGCAGCGGCGGTGCGGTGTGGGACGTCAACGTCGTTTCAGTGGTGCCGGCGGCGCTGAAGAACCGCAACGGCGGGCCAGGGAGCGCCACGGTCCCGAGGATTTTGTGCTCGACGTCGATCACCAGGCCCTGCGAGTGGACCTGTTCCCATTCGTAGACTTCGTCCAGGGTTCTGACCTTGCCGGCCGGGATGCCGGCGGCGTTGAGTTTGGTGAGCAGCGGCTCCGCCTCAAAACCGGAGAACACCCGCTCCACCTCTTCGATGACTTTCTCGCGGTTGCGCACGCGGTCCGCATTGGTGGCGAACTCCGGCCGCGCGGCGTCGATCCCGAACGTCGACGCGAACGTTCTCCAGAGCTTTTCGCTTCCCACGCTGATCTGCACCCTGCCCTGCCGGCAGTGGAACAGTCCGTAAGGGGCGATGGACGGGTGGTGGTTGCCCTGGGCCTTGGGCACTTCGCCCGCAACAGTGGCCCGGGTGCCCTGGAAGGCGTGGACCCCGATCAGGGCCGCGAGCAATGAGGTGCGGACGATCTGGCCCTGGCCGCTCCGCTCACGCTGGAGCAGTGCCGCGAGGGTGCCGAACGCCCCGTACATGCCGGAGAGGAGGTCGGCGATGGGGACCCCAACCCGCTGCGGATCGTCCGGCCCGGGTCCGGTCAGCGACATCAACCCGGCCTCGCCCTGGAGGATCTGGTCGTAGCCGCTGCGTTGGGATTCGGGCCCGTCGTGCCCGAATCCGGTGATGGAGAGGACCACCAGCGCCGGATTCAGGGCATGCATCTGCGCAGCGGAGAACCCGAGCCGGTCCAGGACGCCGGGACGGAAGTTTTCGATGACCACGTCGGCGCGTTCCAGCAGCTCTCGCAGCACTGCCCGCCCGTCGTCGCTCTTCAGGTCCAGGGCAATGGATTCCTTGTTGCGGTTGCAGGAGAGGAAATACGTGGCCTGCGGATCATCCTCGGGGCCCACGAAGGGCGGACCCCAGCCGCGGGTGTCGTCTCCGGTGCCGGGGTTCTCCACCTTGATCACCCGCGCGCCGAGGTCAGCCAGCATCATCCCGGCATGCGGGCCGGCGAGGGCACGGCTCAGGTCCACCACGAGATAGCCGGTGAGGGGGCCTTCGGCGTCGGGCATGGATTCGGTGCTCATGGGCGTGTGCCTTCTTTGGTCGGTCTTGGCGGGTGCGGCGGTGTGCTCGCCCCGGCTGGTTGATTTGCCGGCTACATCCAGGGGTCACATCCAGCCGGGGACTACCATGACCAGCCAGGCGATGGCCGGCCCGACGGCGACGACGATGCCGCTGTAGGCCAGGATCTGCTTGTAGAACCTGTCCTTGTCCACGTCCTCGGGCGCGTTGGCCAGTACCAGGGCGCCGTTGGTGGAGAACGGGGACACATCCACGATCGTGGAGGCCACGGCCAGGGCGGCGATCACGCCGACGGCGCCGACCTCGCCGGTGGCCAGGAACGGCACCGCGAGTGGAATGAGGGCCGCGAGGATGGCGGTGGAGGAGGCGAAGGCCGAGACGATGGCGCCGATGTAGCAGATCAGCAGGGCGGCGAGCAGGGGCATGCCAAGATCCGCCACGCCGCCGGACACGTATGCGATGGTGCCGGCTTCTTCGAGGACGCCCACGAAGGTGAGCATGCCGCAGATGAGCAGGACGGTGGACCAGCTGATCTTGTTGACGGCGCCCTTCTGCGCTGCGGGGGACACGAGGGCGAGGACGATTGCGATGGTGATTGAAACGAAGCCGACGTCCACCTTGAATCCGAGCGAGATGACGGCCAGGGCGATCAGGCCAAGGATGGTGATGAGCTGGGGAACGGATGCACGGGCACCCCTGGCCGGGGGCGCACCGGCGCCGGCGGGACCGCCTGCCGGGGATGCAACGGAGCCTGAGGTGCCTTTGGCCGAGACGCCGGCCGCGGAGATGTCGGATCCGGATCCCTGCAGCGTGACGCCGGCCGCGCGGGCACCCACGCTGACGGACATGCGCTTTTCTGCGGCCTGTTCAACCAACCGCCCGCCCGGGGTGGACAGCAGTTTGCCGCCGCCGAGGACGACAAACAGCACCAGCGCGATGGCCAGGTTGAAGAGGAAACTCGCCAGGAAGATCGCCATCGGATTGGCGTCCAGCTCCGTTTTGGCAATGATGCTGTTGACGGTGACGCCGTAGACGGCGATGGGGGAGAAGCCGCCGGCCTGTGCGCCGTGGATCACCATCATGCCCATCATGAGCGGATTGATTTTGTGTTTGGCGGCGAAGCTCAGGGCGATCGGCGCGATGATGGCCACGGCGGCCGGGGAGAGGGCGCCGACGGCGGTAATGACCGCGGTGATGCCGAACATGACCCACGGGATCAGGGCAACCTTGTTGCCGACCAGCCGGACGGCGCCCCGGACCAGCAGGTCGATGGTGCCGTTGTTTTGCGCGATGGCGAACAAGTAGGTGACCCCGACGATGGTCAGGAACAGGCCGCCGGGGAAGTTGGCCAGAATCTCGTTGGTGGACATCCCCAGCACCAGGGAGCCCAGAAGAAAGGCACCTACAAAGGCCAGGGCACCCATGTTCAGCGGCAGCACCGTGGCCAGCAGGAACATCACCGCCAGGATGATGATGGACAGGACGGGAGCGGACATCGTTGTTCCTCCGGATCGAAGTGATTGGTACTGGCTTAGTGGCCTAGCCTCCTAGACACTAGGTGTCTTTGTCAATAGTTCTCCGGTAGTCTTAGGAGTCAAGGAAGGCTGGAAGGACTCGTATGGCAAAGCAAGCGGCAACGCATCAGATTTCCCGCGTTTCGCGGCCCCGGCTTTACGAGCAGCTGGTGGAGCAGATCATGGACTTCATCGAGTCCGCAGAGTTGGGCCCCGGGGGGACACGTTGCCGGCCGAACGGGAACTTGCCGAGCGGTTGGGGGTTTCCCGTGCCACCCTGGCGCAGGCCCTGGTGGCCCTCGAAGTGCTTGGCGTGATCGACGTCCAGCACGGCACCGGAGCGGTGCTGGTCTACCGGCCGAACGTTCCATCCGTGATCAAAGGCCTCCGCGAGCACCGGAGCCGTCTGCCCGAGATCGTTGAGGCGCGGAGCACGCTGGAGGTCAAGCTGGCCGAACTGGCCGCGGCCCGCCGCACGGAGCAGGACATGAGCGCGATCGATCACGCCCTCGAAGCCATGACTGAAGAGGTCGCCTCGGGGGACCGCGGCGCACGCGGCGACGAGCTGTTCCACCAGGCCGTCACCGCCGCGGCCCACTCTGCGGTCCTGGCCCAGCTCATGACCTTCATTGCCGGCATGGTCCTGGAAACGCGCCTCGAATCACTCGGACAGCCCGGCCGGCCGGAGCAGTCGCTCGCCTCCCACCGCAAGATCGCCGACGCGATCAGGTCCCGGGACTCGGCGGCCGCCGCGGCGGCGATGCTCGAGCACATTGATCTTGTCTCCGACGTTGCCCTCCTGAAGAACAGCTAGACCGGAATAAACGTGAACCTTTCCTTCGATCCGCCGTGTGGCCCGATCGCCGGATGGCGCGACGGCGACGTCGTGCGTGCCGCCGCCATTCCCTACGCCACCGCGGAACGCTTTCAGCCGCCCGCGCCGGCACCCGACTGGTCCGAGACGCTCGAGGCGACATCCCTGTCTCCGGCGTGCCCGCAGGCGCCGGTGCCCTTCCTGGATGACGTGCTCGGCACCCGCTACGGCGAACTGCCGGGCAGCGAGGATTGCCAGCGCCTGACCATCACCCTGCCTGCCGATCTCCACGACGGTGAACGGCTGCCTGTCATGGTGTGGCTGCACGGCGGGTCCTACACGTCCGGTTCCGGGGATCTGGCGATCTTCGACCCGGCAGCGCTGGTTGCCGAAACCCGGGTGATCGTCGTTTCGGTGACCTATCGGCTGGGCCTCTTCGGATATTTGTCCACCAGCACCGGCCGGCCCGCCAATCTGGGCCTGCTGGACCAGATCGAGGCGTTCCGGTGGGTGCAGCGCAACATCGCATCCTTCGGCGGCGATCCGGGCCGCGTCACGGCGTTCGGGCAATCCGCAGGGGGCGACGCCGTCGCGCACCTCATGGCGACCCCTGACGCGGCGTCGCTCTTCCAGCGCGCCATCATTCAAAGTGCTCCGTTGGGCATCACGCGGGGGCGGGAAAGGATGAACGCCGCCATGGGGGTGGCCGCCGAGGCGGTTACCGCCGCGACTCCGGCGATGGACGTTGTTGCTATCGAAGAGGATGTGGCCCGGGCGGCGAGGAAGTTTGGGCTGATGGCTGCCATGCCGTTCGGGATCCAGTACGGGCATTCACCCCTGCCCGAGGAGTCCGGGCTTGACCGGGCCTGGAATGCCGCTGCCCCGGCGATCGACATCCTGATCGGCTACACAGCGGAGGAGGCCCGGCTGTTTCTGCCCCGCAGCCCGCGCCTGGGCCGGGTGGCGAGGATTCCCGTGGTCGGCAGCGCGGTGCTCAAGGCGGTCACATGGGTGGTCACGGAAATGGTGTACGGCAAAGCGGCCAGGCAGTTCGCCAGGCGGCATGTACGGGCGGGCGGCCGGGCCCATAGCTACCTGTTGTCCTGGCGCGCACCGGGAAATCTCTACGGCGCCGCGCACACGGTAGACCTGCCCCTGCTGTTCGGCCACCAGGGCACGTGGGAGGGTGCCGGGCTCCTGGCGGGAGCGACGTGGGACGAGATCAATGCCCACGGCCGGGCGATGCGGGCACTGTGGGCACGGTTCGCCTACGGGGAAGGTCTCGGGTCCCGCGGCGAGATTCCCGGCTCGCTCCGGTACCGCTCGGTCTGAACTCCCGAGGCCTCACGCGGCGTGCGATTTCGCCCCCGCTGGATCAGAACCGCAGCGATCACCCAGAGGAGCGCCACGACGCCGAAGGCGATCAACCGGGCGGTTCCCTCTACGGCCCGAACAGTCCCCGGCCGAAGCACGGGAGTGTTTACTCCGTGAGTTCGGCCAGGATTTCGGCGGCGTCCGTATTGCCGGCGGATGCAGGGTACCGCGCTGAAGGAACCGGCCCTGGTGTGAGCGGCCCAGCCCTTGGAGCCGCGGGCACGTGGCTCCTCGCCGCAGCCAGCGTCCTCGTCCTCGTCATCGGCTACCTTGGCCCGCCGCCTTGTGCGCGCCGCACGGCACCGGTGACCCCAGTTGATAGATTCTGGACCATGACCACTCCGGACATCAGCGTCAGGGCCGCAACCGTGCACGACGCCGCACGGCTGGCCGAGATCCACATTGCGGCCTGGCGGGCCACTTACCGCGGAGTCATGACGGATGAGTATCTTGACGGTCTCGACGCCGGGCGGGCAGCGTTTGCGTGGCGCCGGAACATCCTGGATCCCGGGGAAGGGACCATACACCTCGTCGTCCAGAGCGGCGATAACGTTGTGGGCTTCGCTATCCTCGGCCCGGCCGACGCCCCGGATCCGGGAACCGGTCAGCTCCACGCGATCAATGTGCATCCGGACTGGTGGGCACAGGGCGCAGGCTCCGTCCTGTTTGCCGCCGCGGAACAACAGTTGATCGACCTCGGCTTCGACCGGGCATTTCTCTGGGTGGAGAAAAGCAACGATCGGGCCATCAGCTTCTACACTAACCGCTGCTGGGTCGACGACGGAGGCACCCTGGAAGACACCAGATTCGATCCGGCTGTGGCCGAGAAACGCCACAGCCGGAACTTCCGTGCCGTGCGGTAGCCGAAGGAATCCGTCACGTGAAGAGACCTTCGCCGACGAAGCCCCCCGCCCTGGTGCCCGGCGGAACCGCGAACAGGCCCGAGCCGGTGTGTTTAAGGTATTCCACAGCCAGCGTGTCCTCCTTCGCCATGGCCAGCTGCATGGGCACATAGTGGGTCCTGGGGTCCGTGACGAACGCGATGAAGAACAGTCCGGCGTCGAGGTGCCCCAGGCCGTCCGAGCCGTCGGTGTAGTTGTAGCCGCGACGGAGCATCTTGACGCCGTCGTTCTGGCTTGAGTGCGCGAGCCTGACGTGGGCGTCCAGCGGGATCAGCGGTTCCCCGCTGCGCCCCTGGAGCTCGAAGTCCGGGGCGGTGAATTCCTCGCCTCCGGAGAGCGGGGCCCCTGCGCCCTTGGTCCGCCCGATCAGCGCTTCCTGTTCCCGCAGCGAGGTGCGGTCCCAGATTTCGATGTGCATCCGGATCCGGCGCGCCACCAGGTACGTGCCGCCGGCCATCCAGCCCTCTTCCGGACGCGTTCCCCGGCCTGCCCATACGTGCTCCTCGAGCAGGGCGGTGTCCTCGGCCTTGAGGTTGTTGGTGCCGTCCTTGAAGCCGAAAAGGTTCCGCGGGGTGGTCTGGGACCGCGACGTGGAGGACGTCCGCCCGAAGCCCAGTTGGGACCAGCGGACGCGGGTCTGCCCGAAGCCGATGCGGGCAAGGTTGCGGATCGCATGGACGGCCACCTGGGGGTCGTCCGCGCAGGCCTGCACCACGATGTCGCCGCCGGTGCGTCCGGGCTGGAGGTCGTCGCCGGGGAAGTGCGGCAGGTCGATCAGGGCGTCCGGTCGGCGCCCCTCGAGTCCGAAGCGGGCCTTGCCGTCCTTCCCGAACAGGCCGGGGCCGAACCCGAAGGTGAGGGTGAGTTTGCCGGCCCCCAGGTCCAAAGCTTCTCCCGTGTCCTCGGGCGGGGCGTCGTAGGGGCCGTCGACGGCGCCGCTGCTGCCCGTGCTGCGTCCCGCGGTCATGGCCGCAGCGGCCGCCGTCCAGTCCTTCAGGAGCCGGATGAGCTCGGCGCGGTTCTCCGTGACGAGGTCGAAGGCTGCAATGTGAAGGCGGTCCTGGGCCGGCGTGACGATGCCGGCCTGCCGGTCACCGTGGAAGGGGATGATGTCGCCGGGCGCCGCCAGCGGCGCGGCCGCTGCCGTCACGGCGTCGTGGCTGAGGAGGCCAGCCGCCAGGCCGGCGACGGCGCCCGCGCCGCCGGCTCCTGCGAGGGATAGGAGCCCGCGGCGGGACAGCCGGCCCTTTCCCGAACCGGGGGCTGCGGACGGCGCGGGCGAGGCCGGGGCTCCCGGTGCCTTGGCTGATTCCGGAGTGCCGCCGTCGGGGGTCTGGCCGGGGCTGCCGCCGAAGGGGCAGCCGGTCACAGGACTACTGCCGACGTGAGCTTGGCCAAGGGCTCGCCCAGGGCATCCACCAGGGAGGCGAGCTGCTGGACCTGGGCCTGGCTGAGGTCGTTGTAGTAGGCGAAGCCTGCGCCGGTGGAATGCTGCTTGAGCCCGGCCTGCAGGGCTGCGAACTTGGCCTCGAGCGCTGCGGCCAGGGCCGGGTCCTTCTGCGCCAGCACCGGCTTCAGGCTTTCGAAGGCGGTCCGGGCTCCGTCAACGTTGGCCTGGAAGTCCCAGAGATCGGTGTGGGACCAGATTTCTTCCTCCCCGGTGACTTTGCCGGTGGCTACTTCGTCCAGGAGCTCCTTGGCACCGTTGCCGATTTTGTCCGCGGAGAGTTCCACTGTGCGGGTCCGCTGGGCCAGGTCCTCGGTGTCGGCAACGAGCTGCGTGGCGATGGCGGCACGCGCCGCCGGTGCGAGGGGGGTGTAGCCGGCCGGCGGGAACAGGTCCTTCTCTGCCCGGTGCCAGCCGGTCCATTCCTGGCCGGGTTCGAGGTCGGCTTCACGGGCATCGAGCTTGGGGTCGAGGTCCCCGAACGACTCGGCCACCGGCTCGATGCGCTCCCAGTGCATGCGCGTCTCGGCATAGAGCCCGCGGGCCTTCGTTGCGTCCCCGGCGGCGTAAGCCGCCGCGAACGCCTTCGTGCCGTCAAGCAGCTGATCGGTCTGGTCCTTGACATAAGCGGAGTACTGCCGGGTGCCGGTGTCCAGCAGGGCCTGGAGTTTGGCGTCGACGGCGGGACTGCTGCTGACCTGGACGGGGCCGGCGGCGGCGTCGCCCGGGGTCTTTGGGGTGTCCATGCAGCCGGCCAGGGCAAGCGGAACCGCGGTTGCCGCGGCCAACAGGGCAAGCGTCTTCCGGAGCCGGGGAGTGGTTTTGGGCAGGGGGATGCTGGGCATGGGTCTTTCCTTGGATCGGACGGGTGGAACGGCGCTGTGCTGGGGTGCGGAAGCCGGGAGTGCGGGACCATGTGGGCTTCCCTCGGCAATACCGCCGACGCAAGCCCGACTTAGGCACTCCTAAGTAAGGAGGATACCCATCGGCGGGGATTACGCAAACCTTTCATACCCTAATTTGGTTTAGGTAAGCCTAATCTAATAAAGTCATCCGGGTGACCACGCAGCTTGACTTCATGCGGGTGCCCTTTGCCGCCGATCTTGCGAGCCACGGGGACAGCCCTGCCATCCTCACCGACACCCTGGCAATGACGTACCGGGAGCTGGCGGAGAGGGTCGATGCCTTCTCCCTCCGGCTTGGCACCACCCGGCGCCTCGTGGCGCTCGCCGCCGCCAACGACCTCGACTCCCTTGTGGTCTATCTGGCGGCCCTGGTCGGCGGCCACCCGCTGATTCTCCTGCCGGAGGACAAGCCGGCCGCCCTGGAATCCCTCGTCGCGGCCTACGACCCCGACGTCGTTGTCCGGTCCGGCACCGGGCAGCTCCTGATGGACGAACGCCGGCCCGGCACCCGCCACGAGCTTCACCCGGACCTGGCCCTCCTGCTCAGCACGTCCGGATCCACGGGCTCGCCCAAGCTTGTCCGGCTCTCTCATGCGAACCTGCAGGCCAACGCCGAGTCCATTGCCGAATACCTGAACATCGGGCCCGACGACCGTGCGGCGACGACCCTGCCGACGTCCTACTGTTACGGACTGTCCGTGATCAACAGCCACCTGCTCCGCGGCGCCGGACTGGTCCTGACCGACCTTTCCGTGGTTGATCCATGCTTCTGGGAGCTTTTCCGACGCCGGGCAGCTACGTCCTTCGCGGCCGTTCCGTACACCTTTGACCTGCTGGAACGCGTCGGGTTCGCGGACATGGACCTGCCCGGCCTGCGCTACGTCACCCAGGCCGGGGGCCGGCTGGGGCCGGAATCGGTGCGGAAATACGCCGAACTGGGCCGCCGCAACGGCTGGGAATTTTTCGTGATGTACGGCCAGACCGAAGCGACGGCCCGGATGGCGTACCTGCCTCCGGAACTGGCGGCCGAAGTCCCTGGCGCGGTGGGCATCCCGGTGCCCGGCGGCTCGTTCCGGATCGACCCCGTACCGGGGCTGGAACACGGCGAACTTGTCTACAGCGGCGCCAACGTCATGCTTGGCTATGCCGAATGCCCGGCGGACCTCGCTGCGGGCCGGTCCGTTGCGGAGCTGCGCACCGGCGACCTCGCCCGGCTGCACCCGGCGGGCGTCTACGAAGTCGTGGGCCGGCGCAGCCGGTTCGTCAAGATCGTGGGGCTGCGCGTTGACCTGGGACAGGTCGAGCGGCTCCTGGCGGACCTCGGTATGCAGGCGGCCAGCGCCGGGACGGACGACGGCGTCGTCGTCGCCGTCGAAGGCGACCACGACGCGCACCTGCTGGGCAAGGTCCTCGCCCAGGGCATGGGGCTGCCGCGGGCGGCCCTGGAGGTCCACGCCGTCGAACATCTCCCGCGCCTGGCAACGGGCAAGCTCGACTACCAGGCCGTCCTGGCCCTGTCCCGGCCGGAACCCGCCCCCACGGCGGAAACCGGCGGCCCGGACAATAGTCCTCCGGACAGCGTCCGGAGGATCTTCCAGGACGCCCTGGAGTGCGCCGACATCGCGCCCAATGACACGTTCGTGTCCCTGGGCGGGGACTCACTGTCCTACGTGGCCGCCTCGGTGCGGCTGGAACAGGCCCTGGGCCATCTCCCGCCCAACTGGCACGTGACGCCGGTCCGGGACCTGGAGCCGCCGCCGCGCAGTGCACCGGCCCGGAAGCGCCGGCGGTTCGTTGCGCCCGTGGAAACGACCGTCGTGCTGCGGGCCGTCGGGATCGTCCTGATCGTCAGCACGCACGTCGGTCTGTTCAGCTGGCAGGGTGCGGCCCACGTGCTCATGGCGGTAGCCGGTTACAATTTCGCCCGCTTCCAGCTCTCCGGGAAGCGGGTCCCGCGGCTGCGGCGGCAGCTGTCGAGTGTGGCAAGAATCGTGGTGCCGAGCATGGCGTTCATTGCGGTGGCGTACCTGACCACCGACTACTACGCACCCGCCAATATCCTGCTGCTCAACGCCGTCCTCGGGCCGGAGGCGGTGACCACCCAGTGGCATTTCTGGTTCATCGAAATTCTCCTCTACCTGCTTCTCGCGGCGACGGCACTGCTGGCCATTCCGTGGGCGGACCGCGCCGAGCGGCGCTTCCCCCTGCTCTTTCCGCTGGCGCTGACCGGCGTGGGGCTCCTGACCCGGTATGAGCTGGTGAACCCCGGAGTGCCGCACACGGCGCCTGCGCTCTGGCTCTTCGCGCTCGGTTGGGCTATTGCACGGTCCCGGACCATCGCCCAGCGTTGCCTGGTCTCTGTCACTGCAGCAGCCACCGTTCCGGGATTCTTCGAGAATCCGGGCCGGGAGGCCACTCTGCTCGCCGGGATCCTGCTGCTCATCTGGCTGCCCGGCATTCCGGTGCCGAAGGTCCTCCGCCGCCTCATGGTCGTGCTCGCCAGCGCCTCCCTCTACGCGTATCTGGTCCACTGGGTGGTCTACCCGCCGCTGGCCGCGATCAGCCCCGCTTTGGCCGTGGCAGGCTCGTTGGCCGCGGGCGTGGCCTACTGGGCGCTATGCGGGCGGGTGATGAGCGCAGTCAGCCGGTGGCGTACACGCGCAGGCAACGATCCGGGCACGAATGCAGCACAACGGTAGGCGGCGGGTGCCGTACCAGCGACACTGACGGCATGGCTCTCAATTGGAAGGACCGTGGTCGGCACTCCGCGATCAGTGCCACGGTGGGCGCATTGGCACTCGTTGCCGCGATCCCGGGGTGCGCGTCCTCCACTGACGGGGAGCCGCCGTGCTTCCCGCCCGCCTATTCGCTGACTCCGACGACGGCCGCGCCTGGGCAAAGCGTGACGGTGGCAGCGCCGGACGCTGACTGCAATCCCCGCTACGGCAAGAATGCGCGCATCCAGGTGAGCGTCACCGACGCAACAGGCGTGGAAGTCGTCAACACCACCGCCGCCATGAACGACGCCGGCGGGTTCACGTACACATTTGTTGTACCCGCCCGGACGGCCGTGGGGGATGCCGTCGTAACCGCTATGCCCTACAACGTTGACTGGTGCGATGACACCGGCAGGAACAACCGCGTGGCGGGCGCTGGCGACGTCCGCCTGGAACGGCTGTCCTGTGCGGCGCCAATGACGCCACTGACGGTCACCCGCTGAAGTGCACTCCCCAGCGGGTGACGCGAGCAGAGGCTTACTCCTTGAGATCCCGGGTGAGGATCTTGAAGCCCACACCGCGGCCCAGGCCCTGTTCGAATGCCAGGGCGAACCAGAGCTTGACGAAGTCATCGACGATGCCGACCTTGGCGGCGTCGCCGACGCGGATGGGCCGGAGGCCGGTGGCGCTGATGAGCTGTTCCACCGTTTCCTGGCCGGTGCCCGCGGGGCCGGCGTAGAGCATGTCGCCGTTCACGCCGTCGTAATTGGCGTCGGCGAAGCTTTCCCAGCCGAGGCTGTTGAACGCCCGGTAGACACGCGCGGCCGGCGCATGCTCGCTGATTAAGGCGACGCTGTTCATGGTGGTGCCGCCGGTGTTGTTGGTGGCGTCGATGACGATCTTGTGGCCGATGGCGGCGGCCATGGCAGGTACGGCCTGTTCCATGGCGGCGCCGTTGATGGCAAGGAGGACGACGTCTGCGGAGGTGATCGCGGCGTTGATGGTGTCGCGTGCAGCTCCGATGCTGTCGGCGTAGTCGGTGAGGTCTGCGTCCTCAGGGGAGCGGGCGCCGAACGTCACCGGGTAGCCGGCTTCGGTCCAGCGGCGGGCGAGAGTGCGTCCGATGATGCCGGCGCCGATCACGGCGATCTTGGGCTGGGTCATGAGGGGTTCTCCATTCGGGGTGCAGGTGGTGTGGCGCAGGGTCGGTGGGGAGCGTCAGCTGACGTGCACGCCGCCGTCGACGTCGAGGACCGTCCCCGTGACGAAGGTGTTGGTCATCAGGAACAGCGCGGCGGAGCCCACGTCCTGGGCGTTGCCCACGCGGCCGGCGGGAACGGCGCTGCCGTAGTCGGCGTACATGCCCTGGCGCATTTCCTCGGGCATGCCGGCGTATGCCGGGGTGTCGACGAGGCCGGGGGCGATCACGTTGACGCGGACCGGGGCCAGGTCCAGGGCGTTCGCCTTGCCGAATGCCTCGAGGGCGGCGTTCACGGCGGCCATGACGGGCCGGCCGGGGGCGTGCTTGCGGCTGGCGCCGCCGCCAACCATGGTGATCGACCCGTCCTGGGCGATCGCGCCGGACGCTGCGCGGACGGCGTCGTAGTAGCCCCAGAACTTGATGTCCATGAACGGCCGGGCGGCGGCGGAAGAAAGTTCGCGCACCGAACCCATCGCACCCGGCCCGGCGGACAGGACCAGGTGATCGAACGCACCGATCCGTTCGAACAGGGCTTCAACCGATGCGGTGTCCGAAATGTCGACCGGCTCGGTCCGCACGGGCGCGCTGAAGGTGCCCTCTGCGCGCTGCGGGTCACGGCTGGCAACCGTGACGCTCGCGCCGGCAGCCAGGGCCTGTTCCGCAGCGGCGCGGCCGATGCCGGAGGTGCCGCCGACGACGACGACGTGCTTGCCCGCCAGAACGGGGGCGGCGGGCAGGTTCTGTGAAACAGCAGTCATGGCAAGGAATCCGTTCAGTTCGGTTGCATTCCGACTATGTGACGGAACGTTCTCATTCATCTTGTGACGGAACGTTCCGTCTGTCAAACTGTAGGAGAACTTCTTCCGCCGGCGCGGGCCGGAGGAGGAGCGAAGACAGTGACCCAGAGAGACGGTGGGAAGAGCATGGCGCGCAAGACGGCCGCAGAAAACCGACAGCATGTGCTGGCCTCGGCAAGCCCGTTGTTCTACCGCCAGGGCATCCGGGCAGTCGGCATGGACCAGATCATCAAGGAAGCCGGCGTTGGCAACGCCACCGTTTACCGTCAGTTCCCCACCAAGGACGACCTGGCGACGGCCTACGTCCAGGAGCGTGCGGACGCCTGGTTCGAGCGGATGCACGCGGCTGCCGACGAAGTGGAAGATCCCCGCGGCAAGATCCTGGCCGTCTTCGAGGTCACGGCGGGGGATATCAGCGGCGCGATGTATCGGGGATGTCCGATGCTGAACACCCACACGGAGTTCCCCGATCCGGCCCACCCCGCCCACGCCGTAGCGGTGGTCCACAAACTGCAGGTCTGCGACTGGTTCCGCGCCCTCGCTGAGAGCGCCGGCGCAAATAGCCCGCAGGTCCTGGCGGAGCAACTCCTGCTGGTACTCAACGGCACCTTGTCAACGGCCGCCGTCCTGGGGGCGGACGGCCCGGCCAGGCAGGGACTCGCCCTGGTGCGACAGTTGATCGCTGCCGCCTGCGACTAGCCTGTATGGCCAGGGGCGAGGACGCCGTCGATGTCTATCGGAAGGTGGGAGGGGCCGCGCAGGAAAGGGCTCGGCCGGTACGGCGGCGGGTCGGAGACCAGCCGCGGGTTCTCCAGCCTGGTGGCGAATTGGGTGAGGGCGACCTGCGCTTCAAGACGGGCCAGGGGCGCCCCGAAGCAAAGATGGACGCCGCCACCAAAGCCGAGGTGCTGGTTGTTGCGCCGGTCGGGGATGAAGAGGCCGGGGTCTGTGACGTGGGCGGGGTCGCGGTTGCCCGCGGCGAGGACCAGGGTCAAGGAGGCGCCGGCCGGGATGGTGGTGCCGGCGATCTCGATGTCGTCGAGGGCGGTGCGGAACGGGATGAAATGGACGGGCGGCTCGTAGCGGAGCAGTTCCTCGACCATCGGGATGGCCAGACCCGGGTCACCGCGCAGCCTCTGGAGCTCGGCGGGGTGACGGAGCAACGTCAGTGCGCCGTTGGAGATGAGGTTCACGGTGGTTTCGTGTCCGGCGATGAGCAGGAGAAGCCCGGTGCTCACCAGTTGTTCGTCCGGCATGCGCCCTTCGGGGCCATCATCGGTGGCCATCGCGGAAAGCAGGTCATTCCCCGGTGCCCGCCGGTGGGCGTCGACCAGTTCCTGCATGAATGCACGCAGTTCTTTGCCGGCCTCGAGCCTCTTCTTTTGCTGGGTTTCGGGATCGAGACCAGGATCCGTAGATTGCAGGGCAACGTCCACCCAGATCCGGAAGCGCTGTTCATCGCCTGGGGGCACACCGAGAAGTTCGCAGATCACCGTGACGGGCAGCGGATACGCCAGGTCATCGACGACGTCGATCCGGCTGCGGTCCGCCATGTCGTCGACGAGGCCGGTGACAATTTCCGCCATCCGCTCCTCCATCCCGGCCACCCTGCCGGGAGTCGTAGGCGGGCCGAAGTGCCGCATGGTGATCCGTCGAAACTTGTCGTGGTCAGGCGGATCCATGCTGAGGAAAGTCGGCGTCATGCCCGCGCCGTCGCCGTCCCCGTCCTCGCCGGTGGCGGCCGCGCCCGCCGCGGCGGCTGCCGGGTTCCTGGCGATGTCTGAGCTGACCCGCGGATCGTGCAACAGGGCGGCGATTTCCGCGTAGGTGCTCACCAGATAGCTTCCGTCCGGAAGACGTGTCACAGGGGTCTTGCGGAGCTCCTCGTAGAACGGGTAGGGGTTCGCCCGGTTGGCGGTGTCGAGGATCTGCTCCCAGATGGTGGGCTGTGCCATGGCGAAGGCTCCTAGGGTCGTGGGGCCGGTGGGTGCCGGTCTCCGGGCGGCGCGTTACGGGAGGCGGCGGTCAGTCAATCTGGCGCGCCGCTCATTGGGATAGTGGCCGGTCACCACGACGGTCGCATCCTGGGTCGGGCTGGCGGCGGGCTGGAACCCGGCCGGCACCGGCTGCGCATCGGCGGGCTCGTCAACATGGTGGAACGAGGGCGGGAAGGACGCCGCCTGCTCGATCAGCGGTTCATAGAAGTCAAGCCATTTGTTCTGGTTGAAGGCCACCGCGGCCACGATGCGGCCCTTGTAGCCGTAAACCGCCAGGAACCGGCGCGAGGCCACCGATCCCTGCACGATGGCGACCTGATCGGCGACCGAGGGTACGCCCACGCTCTTGATTTCGGTGCCGAACTGGACGGACCAGAACTTAGGCACCGCCAGGTGCGGCCACCGTTCGGTCTCGCCGCTCACCATGTTGTGCGCCGCAACCTCGGCCTGGGAGATCGCGTTGCCCCAGTGCTCGACGGCGAGGAACTGGTAGCCGAACATCGGCTGCGGGGCGCGGGACACGTCGCCGGCGACGAAGACGTCATCGGTGACCAGCCCGTTGGCGTCGAAAGCGCGGCAGCCGGCGTCGCACGCGACGCCCCACACACCGCTCGCCAATCCGGAACCGGCGAGCCAGTCACCGTTGCGGACAGTCCCGAGCGCGGCGACCGCGATATCCACGTCAAGTGTGGTGCCATCGGAGAGGCGGGCGCGGCGCAGCTGTCCGCCGGCATCGCCTTCCAGCGAGACGACCCTGACGCCGCAGCGCAGATCCACGCCGTTCTCGATCTGCAGCTCTCCGGCAATTGCACCGATCACGCTGCCCAGCGCTGCGCCGAGCGGTGCCGGACCAGCCTCCGCCACGGTGACCGGCAGGCCAAGTTCGCGGCACACCGAAGCGACTTCGCAGCCGATGAACCCGGCGCCAATGACCAGGACCCGGCGAGGGCGCGCGGCCAGGAGCTGCCGAAGCGTTGCCGCGTCCTCCCGGGTCCGCAAGGTCAGCACGCCTGCCAGCGCCGCCTCCGCCGCGTTTGGCCAGGAACGGGCCCGCACGCCGGTGGCGATCAACAGCTTGTCGAATCCGATCCGGCTGCCGTCGGCGAGATGCACCTGCCTGGCGGCCAGATCCAGACCCGTGGCGGCGACGCCCAGACGCCAGTCTGCGTCGATTGTCCGGCGGCGTGGCAGCGACGTGTCATCGGAGCGCACCGTACCGGTCAGGACCTGTTTCGACAGCGGCGGCCGGTCATACGGTTCGTGCGTTTCCTCGCCGATCAGGGTCAGCGAGCCTGCGAACCCTTCCTCGCGCAGCCGCTCCGCCGCGCGCAACCCGGTCAGAGACGTGCCCACGATGACGATCCTTCCGGATCGTTTGAACGTGCCCCCGTTGCTCCCGCCTGCGGCTGCCGTTCCCGGGGCTTCCATGGGAGGCCGCGGGCTGCGCGGCTCCTCAAGCTGGTCGAGTCGGATGGCCTGTACAGGGCACGCCGCGGCGGCCCGCCGGATCCTCGTGCGCTGCGCGTCGTCAGGGTCGGGGTCGTACGTCAGGGCCTCGTCCCCTTGGATGGTGAAGACGTCCGGGGCGAGGAAGGCGCATTGTGCGTAACCCTGGCATTTTGTGAGATCGACGACGAGCCTCATGCCGGACTTCTCCCTGTTTGGTCAAGCGAATCGAGTCTAAGCCTCGGCGGCTGGCCGTGGAAGAGGTAGTTCTCTGGCTGTACCGTGGAGGCCGATGACTCTTTCTGAAGAACTTCTCATGGCGTACGACCGGCAGCTCCGGACAGATGCCGAGACCCCCAGCGCCACCGGCGTTGAACGGCTGGGCCCGCTGCGGCTGGTGACCTTCGCCGGCGGCAGGGGTTTCGTGACCTATCAGGACCTCGATGGGGCCGATGCCCGGACGATTGCGGGTTGGGTGGCCGAAGCGCTCGCGTTTTATCGCAGCGATCCCGCGATCGCGCGGGTCGAGTGGAAAACCCGTGGTCACGATCATGCGCCCGGACTCCATGGCGCACTGCTCGACAACGGATTTGAACCTGATGAGACCGAATCGGTCATGATCGGGCCGGCCCACTCGCTGAATGTGGAGGTTCAGCTCCCGCCCGGCGTCAGCCTGCGACGGGTGAGCGCGGAACGGGACATCCGGGCGATGAGCGCAATGCAGGACGAGGTTTTCGGCGTCGACCCCTCCGACGGCAACGCTGAGGCGATCCTGCGTCGCGTGGCACGCGACGACGGCATGGAACTGTGGGTAGCCGAACACGAAGGACTGATCGTGAGCGCGGGCCGTCTCGAACCGGTGCCGGACACAGAATTCGCGGGCATCTGGGGCGGGGCAACGCGGGCCGAATGGCGCGGCCGGGGTATTTACCGGGCCCTCACCGCCGCCCGGGCTCGCGCCGCACTAACGCTCGGTAAGAAACTCATCCACAGTGACTCGACCGAATATTCGCGACCAATCCTGGAACGCTATGGTCTGCGCCGGGTGTCCACAACCACGCCGTACCGGTGGCGGCGCTGACGGCCCAGACACTGGGCGCGGGCATTCCTAGCCCCCGGGACGAAAGGTCGCCGGCGGTCCGGGGAACGGCCCTCCCATGCCCTCAGCGTCGCCCCCGGCGCCGCTGCCGAGGAGGCTTCGGGTGAGGGCGGCGCTGTCGGCCATCAGGTCATCCACAGCCTTCACGAGATGAATGTCCGCCACCGGCACGCCTTCCAATGCTCCGGCAACGACCGCACGGCGGACGAGTTCGCGCGCGAACGAGGCGGTGGTGCCGTCGGCGCGGGCGGCGGCATCTTCAATCGAGTTCGGGCTGAAGGGAATACCACGGGCATACAGTCTGATCAGCGCAACCCGCTCCGCCTGGGCAGGCATGGGAATTTCCACGGCCAGGTCCACGCGGCCCGAGCGCTGTGCCAGGGCGCGTTCGAGCATGTCCACGCGGTTGGTGGTAAGGACGAACGCCACATCGGCGTCGCTGGCCAGACCGTCCATGGCGTCCAGCACCTCGAACAGCAGCGGCTGAGGCCCGTGCCCGAAGCTGCGGTCCTCGGCGATGAGGTCGCAGTCCTCCAGAACCACGATGGAGGGCTGCAGCGCCCTGGCCATGGTGGCCGCTTCTGAGATCCTGGCGAGCGATCCCCCCGAAAGCAGGATTGCTGTGACACCTTCGCTCCGACTCAACAAATACCTCACCGTATGGGTCTTGCCCGTCCCCGGCCTGCCATAGAGCAGGACGCCGCGTTTGAGGTGCTGGCCGTACTTGATCAGGGACTCACGGTGCTCGGCGATACCCAGTGCGTGGTCCGACACTTTCTCCAGCAGGCCGTCCGGCAGGATGACATCCGTCGCGCCAAGGACCGGCCGCGCATGAAAGGTTACCCCGGCCGCACTGGGACCATACTCACCCATCACCAGGGAAATGACCTGCCCCTTGAGCACGCTGTTGTGCTGCATCCGGCGCCGGAACTCCGAGAGGAACCGGGCGGCCCTATCTGTGGCGCCGGCCAAAACTTCAAGGGACGCGGACTGCCGGCCATACCGGGGGTTGGCGTCCCGCTGTAGCACGGCGATGGGGCTGCCTCCGTGGCTGAACAGCCACAGCCCCAGGGCCACGGCCTGCCGTTGTTCGTCCGGCCCGACAGCGAGGTTGGCGTAGTCCGGTTGGGACAGGGGGAATTGCGGAAATAGCTGGGACTGCTGCAGCATGTCGCTCAGCGAGTGATGGTGGCGCTGGTCGCCGCCGCCGATGCCCACGAGCCGGAACTCAGGATCCTCCGCGGCGAGCTCCTCCATGAGGATGTCTGCGTCCACGAACCGGTGCGGCGGAATCTCCTCAACTACTACGGACACTGATTCGGCCCGGACCGCCAAATGCTCGGTCAGCGTAGTCAGCAGTTGGGTTCCCGGTTGCACCCGCTGCTGCCCGGACTGCGCAAGCTCCACGAGCCGTGCGAAATTGTCGATGAACTTCCCCAAAATTTCATCCATGCGCTGACCCTACCAGCGCCGCAAATCGGGTGTGGCGCGGCGAGCACAGCTCGCGCTAGGGTCTGGAACAGCACCCGGTCTTCTGACGAGGACGTACGGAGCATGTTGTCGGTTCGGCGGTTGGGGAAGGCCGGCACGGGGGAGCTACGGGCTTACCGGCCGGGAAATCCGCCTATTGATTGTTACTCTCTTTTCCTTTTGTGCGGCAAATGCAATTGATATTCTGATTTTGGTCAGGAAGCGGCTGCAATCTTCGTTGCGGGGAGTTCCAGCCTCATGCCCACCAGAATCGATGTCGCCGTCAGTTCCGACGTGGACCCGCTGGCGTTCGCTCTGACGCCAATTGGCCACTTGACCGCCGGCACTGTTGTCGCCCAGTTCGCCGTGTCCGGCCCTCGAACACTCGCGGCAGTCGGCCGGCCCGCTTCTATGCGCTCCTCCTCACCGGGGCCTGGCCGGGGCGGTGCAACATGACCGGCAGACGGTCACAGCAGCCCCCAGGCGGCAGGATCTATTACACCTTCCGGCACTGGCCCCAGGTGCCGACGGGCGACCTCCTGCAACTGCGGCAGGCGCTGGTCCAGTGCCAGGAACCGGCCATCGAAGACGCAGCGTCAGAGCTCCGGCGGATCATCAACGCGGAACTGCGCGGCCGCGGCCGGCGCTGGGAGCGGCACCTGGGCGTGATCGGGGCGCTATCACGCCGCCGGCACGCCGGCAGGCGGTCCGGCGCGCGTGACCAAAAGCCCGATCCCGGGTTCCCTTAGGCCGGCGCGGATGCGGCCCTGTGAAAACGCATCGGGGGTGGCCGCATCCGCGCTCAAACGCACCCATCGTGCAAATCCGGCGGTGGACCCCGCTGGTGCCCGGCGGCGGACTGAGCTGCCACCCGCGCACGGCCATCACGGGCGCTGGTCGGGTCCGGAGTCCTCGTCGGGGGTACCAGTGGCCGGCCTGCTGTAAGGTGCCCGCGGCGCGGTGGAGTTGAGCGCATCCAGTCGTTCGTTGACGGCATGGGCTAGGATGTCGCGCTGAAGGTCCGGCAGAGACATCGCACCGTGCAGATACGCCTCCACTTCCAACTCACCGGCCTGGCCGCCCAGGGTGAAGTATTTCAGCCAAAGTTCATCGACGTTGAGCCCGGTGTGGGACAGCGCAGCAGTGATCCCGCGACGTTGCTCGCTTTCTTCATTGCTCAAGGCCATAGTTCCGCCTTGTGTTTAGGTGCCGGACGGCGCAGAGAAGCGGACCAACGCCGCCGCGGTCTCATGCAATGTTTCCCCCGACCGACGTGACATGGCGATCAGAGTCCGGAAGGCATCGTCCTCTCCGGTGTTGTCCCGTGCCATCAGCATGCCCTTGGCCACACTGATGGTGTCGCGCTGGAACAGGGCGTGCTGGAGTTGCTGACTCAGGGCCGCGGCAGCCTCGCGAGCTTGCGCGTGAACGACAAACAACGCTGCCTGCTCAGCAAACAGGGCCAGCAGCCGGACGGTGCGGGCATCGAAGTGGTCCGGGTCGCGGGCGTAGACCTTGACCGCCCCCACGGCCGTGGTCCCGGTCAATAACGGGCTGCTGGCGACTGAGCCGACGTCCATCGAAGCCACCGCCGCACTCCAGCCGGGCCACCGGGGATCAGCAGCGGCATCGCTGACGAGCACGGGCTGACCTGTTGCCCACGCAGTCAGGCACGGACCTTCGCCGAGTTCAAACTGCAGTCCATCTGCTTGCGAAACAATCTCGCCACCTGAGGATGCAGCCGTGAGCCGCTCACCCGAGGGTTTCATCAGGCTGACTCCTGACCCCATCGCCCCGGGAATGGCGGCGACGGCGGCATCGGTGATCAACTGCAGGGCGTGCGCCACGGTTTCCTCGGTCAGCAGCATCCGGGACGCTCGCGCGAAGACCGCGGTGAGCTCCTCTGCCAAGGGCAGGTCGGTTTCCATGTTCCACCTCGACAGATTCCACTGCGCCGTTTTCACTGTGCCACGGCGGGGCGCTGCGGCTGCGGATTCCAGCATAACCGGCCACGGGCCGCAGGACACCTGTTCACCACGCAGCACCGCGCGTAGGGTGAAAGGAGGAGATACCCCCGGAGAGTTCGACCGGCCGACGTTCTTCGCACCCAGGTTGCGTACGACCTAGAGCGCGCATCCCAAAACTGGGCTCCTGCAAGGGCGACCCACAGGAAGAGGACGCCGTCACTTCACAACCAGGGGCTGCGCCGACCGCGGAACAGCTCCAAGAATTGTTGCTGGAGAGCCCGGGATTCACCGATTTCCTCCTCAGCCTTTCCACACTGGCGGCCGCCGCGTTTGCGGGCAAACATCCCATGATGTGTGCCATAACGGTTGAACGCAATGGGAGTCCAGCCACCGTCGCCAGTAGCGGACCCGAAGCGCAACGCCTGGATGAGATCCAGTACAGCCTTCACGACGGGCCCTGCCTGACCGCGCTGCGGACCGCTCAAACCGTCTTGGTGACCGAAGTCGGAACGGATCCGCGCTGGGTTCCCTACGCCCGCAACATGTCCAAAGAAAACGTTAGATCGGTGCTCGCCGTGCCGATCCCCCACCGACAACGGGTCAGCAGCGGCACTTAACTGCCATTCATCCGAAACGGGGGTATTCGAATCGGGCATCGTCGAACAGGTGCGGGAATATGCGTCGTCGATCTCCAACATTCTCCGTCTCGCCCTCAGGGTTCATCCGGCCAGTCCCTACCCGGAACATCTGCGGTCGGCTCTCCAGTCCCGCGCCGTGATTGATGCCGCCGTCGCGCTGGTCATGGCCCAGAACCGGTGCAGCCACGACCAGGCGTTGGCGTTGATAAGCCGTGCGGCGGCAATCCAAGGCACACGCATGCATGACATCGCCGCAGACATCCTCGCGGGTTCCGCGCCGGACCCCGGACCGGCTGATCGGCCCAACGGCCCTTCCGCTGATTCCGGGCAGTAGGACCCGTCCCGCCCCGGTGCCCGCAAGGTAAAATTGCCCGGGGGCATACGGCCGGAAGGAGCCGGGATGGAAATTGCGGGGCAGCGTTTCAGGACGGCGGAAGAGCTGCAGGACCTCGTCCTGACCAGCCAGGACCTGGAAGAATTTCTGGGCGAACTGGCACAACATGCATCCGCCGGGCTTTCGCACGCGGAGCGGGAAGTCATTTGCGCCTTAACTGTCGCAAGGCCTAAGAAGCCCGTCGCGATCCGTGCCGGCAGCCGGCGGGCATTCGAACTTGAAGAGCTTCAGGCCGCAGCCGGCGCGGGCCCCTGCATCACCGCACTGGACGGAGCGCACACGTTATACGTCAGGGACGCGGCGCGCGAAAGCCAGTGGCCCGAATTCGGTCAAGCGGCCGCAGGCCGGGGCTACGTTGGGGTGCTCGTGGTCCCCATCGATCTGGACGACGACAGCCGGGCCGCCCTGAGCTGTTATGCCACACACCGTTCCGGTTTTACGGACGGCGAGATCCTCGCCGCGGAAAACATTGCCCGGCAGCTCTCCGGGCCCCTGCGCCTGACCTTGCGGATCGACCGCCTCAGGAGCGCCCGCGACGACCTTGCGGCCGCAATGAAATCACGTACGGTCATCGACATGGCAATCGGCGCGGTGATGGCCCAGAACAGATGCCCGCCGGATGAGGCCTTCACAGTGCTCCGCAGAGCCTCCAACGCCCGCAACTGCAAGCTGCGCGAGGTCGCGGCCTCAATCGTTGCCGCCATTGCCGGCACCACAGATATTCGTTCACGCTTCGAGTTGTGAGGCCCCGGCCCGGGGGCCGGTGCCGTCAGGTGCGCGCTGCCAGGATCTGCTCGCGCAAAATGTCCGCGTGCCCGCAATGCTGGGCGAGTTCCCTGAGCATGTGCAGGTAGACCCACCGCAGCGGCAGCGGGCCGCGCCGGTTGCCCCTGACAAGGTCGTCAAGATCGAGGGAAGCGGCCCGACGGCGTGAGTCCTCGCAGGCCTGGAGGTAGGCGGCCTGGAGGCCCGCGATGGTGTCCTCCTCCGCCAGGATAAACGATTCGTCGGGGGTGGCCGGAATGCCGATCTCCGCCCGGGACCGGCACGTGATGGCCTCATCAAACCAGACCTTCTCCACGAAGGCGGCGTGTTTGACCAGCCCCAGCAGGGTGGTCCGCGACGTCACCAGCGAGGCCCGGGCCTCCTCTTCGGTGAGCCCGTCCAGGCAGGCGTGCAGGTCCGCACGATGTTCATCGAGGAACGTATCGAACTGGGTCCGTAGGTCCGCGGTCAGTACTGCCGGATCCTTGCTGGGGAGAGAGCTCATGGCGTCACATCCTATGGCGGAAAGGCCCGGTCCGGAAGCGGTGGACCGGGCCATTGCCTGGACGCGGTCAGTGTCCCCGCGCGATCCATTCCTCAAGATGCGGTGCCTCGGCGCCGATCGTCGTCGGATCCCCGTGGCCGGTCCGGACCGTCGTGCCGGCCGGGAGCGGCAGAAGCCGGGCCCGGATGGACTCGATGATGGTCGGGAAGTCGCTGAAGGAACGGCCCGTCGCCCCGGGGCCGCCCTGGAACAGCGTGTCCCCGCTGAACACCGTTTTTTCGCTAAGCACGGTGCCCTCGCTCTCGAGAAGGAAGCACACCGACCCGGGCGAATGGCCGGGGGTGTGCAGTGCCACGAGCCTTGCCCCCGCGACGTCGAACGTGTCGCCGTCGGCAATGGCGTGGTCCGGCTCGGTGCCGGGGAAGACCCGCTCCCACAGCATCCAGTCGTCCCGGTGCAGGTACACGGGCGCGTTTACGAGCGACCGGACCTCGCCCACGGCGCGGATGTGGTCATCGTGGCCGTGCGTGAGCAGGATTGCCGTGACCTTCCTGCCCGAGACGGCGGCGGCCACGGCAGCGGGATCGTGGGCCGGGTCGATGATGACGCATTCGGTGTCATCCCCGAGGATCCAGACGTTGTTCTCGACATCCCAGGTCCCGCCATCGAGGGAAAACGTCCCGGAGGTCACCAGCCGGTCGATCCGGATGCTCTCAGAGCCGGCGTTCACAGCTCCACCACCGAGCGCAGCACGGCGCCGGCGTGCATCTTCGTGAAGGCTTCCTCGATCTGGTCGATCGTGATCCGCTCCGTCACGAAGGCGTCCAGGTCCAGCTTGCCCTGCCGGTAGAGGCTGATGAGCGTGGGGAAGTCGCGCGAAGGCAGGCAGTCGCCGTACCAGGAGGACTTCAGCGAGCCGCCGCGGCCGAACACATCCAGCAGCGGCAGTTCAAGTGTCATCTCGGGGCTCGGCACACCCACCAGGACCACCGTGCCGGCGAGGTCCCGGGCGTAGAAGGCCTGCTTGTAGGTTTCCGGGCGGCCAACGGCGTCGATCACCACATCGGCGCCGAAACCGCCGGTCAGTTCGCGGATCGCTTCGACGGGGTCGCCGGCGGAGGAGTCCACCGTGTGGGTGGCGCCGAGGTCCTTGGCGCGCTGGAGCTTCTTGGCGTCGATGTCGACGGCAATCACCGTGGTGGCTCCGGCGAGCGCCGCGCCGGCGACGGCGGCCACGCCGACTCCGCCGCAGCCGATCACGGCGACCGAATCGCCGCGCTGGACGTTTCCGGTGTTGATCGCCGCGCCGATGCCTGCCATGACGCCGCAGCCGAGCAGGCCGACGGCGGCGGGATCGGCGTCGGGGTCCACCTTGGTGCACTGGCCGGCCGCCACGAGGGTCTTCTCGGCGAAGGCGCCGATGCCCAGCGCGGCCGTCAGCTCCGTGCCGTCCTCCAGCGTCATCTTCTGGGTGGCGTTGTGGGTGTTGAAGCAGTACTGCGGCTGACCCCGGCGGCAGGCGCGGCACTCGCCGCAGACGGCCCGCCAGTTCAGCACCACGCGGTCCCCGGGGGCGACCTCGGTGACATCGGGTCCGACGGCACTGACGACGCCGGTGGCCTCGTGGCCGAGCAGGAAGGGGAAGTCGTCGTTGATGGCGCCCTGCTTGTAGTGCAGGTCGGTGTGGCAGACACCGCAGGTCAGGATGTCCACGAGGGCCTCGCCGGGGCCGGGGTCCGGCACCAGGATTGTCTCCAGGGTGACGTCGGCGTTCTTGGAACGGACTACTGCGGCCTTGACTTTATGGACCATGAAACAAGCTCCTCTGCTCTGGAACGCGGATTACTGGCACAACTTACTGGTTACTGGCACAACTTACTGGTTGCTGGCGCAACTTACTGGTTGCTGGCGCAACTTACTGGTTGCTGGCGCAACGGGCGACGGCGCGGCCCTTGGGAGGCCGCGCCGTCGTAGTTTGGTGGTGTCCTTGGATGCAGGAAGGGCCTAGGCGGCGAGCCGGCTCTTGACCTCTGCTGCGGAGGGGTTGGTGGCGGCGGTGCCGTCCGGGAACAGCACGGTGGGGACTGTGCGGTTGCCTCCGTTGAGCTGCTCGACGAGATCGGCGGTGCCTTCAACTTCCTCGATGTTGATCTCGGTGTACCCGATGCCCTGCGCGTCCAGCTGCTTCTTCAGCCGGTTGCAGTAGCCGCACCACGTGGTCGAAAACATGGTGATGGTGCCGGATTCGGGGGTGAAGTCCACGAAGTTCTCCTCAAGTAAGTGGTTGGGGCCGGCATGTCGGGCCGGTCGCCCACGGAAGTCGTACGTCACTGCCAACAACCGTACCCCGCAGCCCGCTATTCCCGCAGGCGCGTGACGGAGGCTGGGGCGGATGCGAATTCGCGGGAAAGCAGCGGAGTCGCCGCAAAGCTCCGGCGAAATCGCAGGTTTCCGGCGACCTCGGCGGGGCTCAGCCGGGAGGCTGGGGCGGATGACATGGGATGGGTGCGGTGGCATGCTGGTGCCATGTGTGGACGCTATGTGATGGCCCGGGCCGTCGGAGACCTGCTGGCCGAATTCGATGCCGGGCTGGAGGATGAGATCGCGATTCCACCGTCGTGGAACGTGGCCCCGACTGCGGATGTGCCGATCCTGCTCGAACGGCTGGTGGAGGGGGAGCCGGTCCGTCAACTGCACATTGCGCGCTGGGGCCTGGTGCCGTCCTGGGCCAAGGACCCGGGCATCGGGTCCAAGATGATCAATGCCCGCAGCGAGACCGTGCTGGAGAAGCCAGCCTTCCGGAAAGCGACCCGCGCACGCCGCTGCGCCGTCCCGGCGGACGGCTACTACGAGTGGAAGGGTGAGGGCCGCACCAAGCAGCCCTACTACGTCCATCCCAAGGACGGACGCCCCATTGTCTTCGCCGGGCTTTATGAATGGTGGCGGGACCCGTCCAAGGCGGAGGGCGACCCGGAGCGCTGGATGCTTTCGACCTCGATCATGACCACCGACTCGCCGCCGGAGGGCTACGCCGGGGGGATGCTGGCCGAGCTGACCGCGCTGCATGACAGGGTTCCGCTGCCTATGAACCGCGAGACCATGCAGACCTGGCTGGACCCGCAGGCCGATGACGCGGCCGGGCTCGTGGATCTGGTCCGGGCCGGGGCGCACGACGTGGCGGAGGGCTGGACGATCGACGCCGTCGGCACCGCCGTCGGGAACGTCAAGAATGACTCACCGGAACTCATCCAGCCGGTCGGGAGCCTGTTCTAGCGGGTGCCCCGGCACATCCAGCGACTGCCCCGCGTGGGGGCGTTGGGCCCCTGGGTCAGAGCGTCACTTTGCCGCCGCCGTCGACCGACCAGCCGGGGTTGAAGGCGACTTCCCAGCGGTAGCCGTCGGGATCGGCGAAGTAGCCGGTGTAGCCACCCCAGGGCTGGGTCTTCGGCGCCGCAACGATGCGGGCTCCCGCGGTCTCGGCCTCGGCCATCACCCGGTCGACTTCCGCCGTGCTGGCCAGGTTGTGGCTGAGCGTAATGCTCGCAATGCCGGCAGGGGGATCGGTGGCCGCTTCGGACTGCATCTGGCCCGCGTCCCAGAGCGAGAGGATGAGCCCGTGGTTGACCTGGATGAAGAGCACCTCCCCGGGGACTTCCCGGTGGGCCGGCCAGCCGAGGCCCTCGACGTAGAAGCGGCGTGAGGTGTCAACACTGCGGACACCTAGCGATATGAAGTCGACTCGTGGCTGCATCTTTCGATACTGTCATGCACATGCCCACAAATCACGCAGACGACAAGGCCAACCAGGCCGACCGCGAACAGCTCGCCGCCGTGCGGGTGGCTGTTGACGAGGTGGACGAGCAGATTGTGTCCTTGATCGGGCGCCGCGAGCGGCTGATCCGGATCGCGGGGACCCTCAAGGCGGACAGCGCCGAGGTCCGTGCGCCCGGGCGTGTGGAGCGGGTCATCGAACATGTCCGCGCCACGGCGGAAAAGAAGGACATCGACGTCGAACTTGTCGAGAAGACTTACCGGGCGATGATCGATGCCTTCATCACGCTCGAGCTGGAAGTGTACAAGTCCACTTCCTAGCGGGAGCCCATAAGAAGTTGCCTAGAGGGCCTCTTCAACAGGCACGTTGGCCTGGTAATCCCGGCCGTCACAGTCGCTGAAGGCCGTCATGAGATGGCCCTTGGGCAGGCCAAGCACAGTTGCAATGGGGAAGTTCCCGGTGATGGTGTTTCCTGAGTGTTCCACGCCTTTGAGGTCGAAGTTCTCTTCCGTGCCGTCATGGTTGAAGTAGTAGAAGGACACGGCCTCGCCGTTCATGAACTCAATGCCCAGTCTGCGCTGATGGGAGTAGTCCGGCCCGGCTGCCAGCAGGCCCACCACGTAGGCGCCCTGCCCCGGGATATTTCCGTCTATATCGAAGGTCGCCACCAAGGTTGAATTCTTGGCGGCGATCTTTACGTGCTTCAGGAGTGCGATATGGGAGCTCATGGCTCAATCCTGCTACCTGTGCAATCGTCCGTCCACCCCCGATCTGGGTTTTGTCGCCTCTCCGACGTAGACTGTATTTATTCGAAGATATGTTCGAATAAATACGGGGATCGAATAACAGAGGCGCTGCAACAGAAGGCGCTGCAACACAGGGCGCTGAATCACAAGGCGCTGGAAGCGGAATAGACGTAGGAAGTCGAAGCGGGGACTGGGCCGGCTCCAGCCCGGACTGGGTCGGGAGGCAACGTGGGCATTTTCAGCGAGTCCGTGGATGTCGTCTGCACGCCCTCCGGCCAGCCCCTGCGCCTGGACTGGGCCGGCCGGCGCTATACGGTCTGCGCGGAACCCGTCCGCTGGTATGAACGCCGCCAGTGGTGGGCGGAGGAACGCCGGGCGCCGCTCGGGAGCGGGCCTGGCCTGGTGGATCACGAGATCTGGCGGGTCCAGGTGCGAGCCGCCGGGGATCACGCCGCGGATTCGACCCTCACCCTTGACCTGACCCGGCACGTAGGCAGCGGCCGGTGGCGGCTCCTGAAGATCCACGACGCCCTGCAGCCCCTCCGGAAGTCCGAATCAGCATGAATTTCACCCATCTGCACGTCTCCACCGCCTTCAGCGCCCACTATGGCGTCTCCTGGCCGGATGAACTCGCCGCCGCGGCCGCCGCTGACGGCGCCACCGCGCTGGCCTGCACGGACCGTGACGGCCTGTACGGGACCGTCAAGCACCTGAAGGCGTGCATGGCCGCCGGGCTGGATGCGGTCGTCGGGGTGGACCTTGCGGTCTTTGACGACGACGGCGACCACCGCACCCAGCTCGGGGGACGCGTCGTCGTGCTGGCGCATGGACACAACAACGGTGCCGGCTACCGGGCGCTGTGCCGGCTGATCTCCGACGCCCATGCCCGCACCACGGGCAAGGCCGGGGGAATAGTGCCGGTGGCCGTCACCCGGGCGGAACTGGCCTCCCGCACCCTGCACCCGGAAACCCTGCAGCCGGTCCTGACGGTGCTGATCGGCCCGGACTCCGACGTCGGCCGGGCCATGGGCGGCCGGCGCTACCTGCGGCCCCGCACCCTGTTCAAACGCTGGCTGGACGCCATGCCCCCCGGAACCCTCGCGGCGGAGGTTGTGTCCCAGCTCAGCCCGCCCGGGGAACCGCTGAGCACCGCCCATGCGGTGCGCATGCTCAAACTCGCCGCAGAACACGGGGTGGCCGCCGTGCTGAGCAACACCGTGCGGTATGTGGCTGAGGACGGCGCGGCCACCGCCGATGTGCTGGACTCGGCCAGGACGCTGAAATCCCTCCCCGAGCTCTCCGCTGCCCCGCTGCTGCAGCCCAACGGGCAGGGCTGGCTGAAATCGGCGGCCCAGATGCTGCAGCTGGGCAAGGAGATCATCCACGCCGCCGGCTACGGCACGGCGGACCTCAAGCGGCTCCTGGCCCAGACCGAGGCGCTCGCGGACCGCTGCCGCATGGATCCAGAAACCGACATGGGCTGGAAACAGCCCGTGGTCCCGGAGGCCTCCGTGATCGGGATCGACGGCGACGCGCTCGCCGAACTGACCCTGCGTTGTGAGGCCGGCATCGGCCGCCGCTTCCCGGGAATTTCCGGGGAGCGGGAACAACAGTTGCGGGCCCGGCTGGAGCACGAACTCCGGATCATCGACTCACTCGGCTTCGCCTCCTACTTCCTGACCGTCGCAGAGGTCTCCCGGATGATCTTGGACCTGGGCGTCCGGGCGGCCGCACGCGGTTCTGGCGCCTCCAGCCTGGTCAACTACCTGATCGACATCAGCCAGGTGAACCCGCTCCAGCACGACCTCATCTTTGAACGCTTCCTCTCCCGGGACCGCGCCACGCTGCCGGACATTGACATCGACGTCGAAAGCGCAGAACGGCACAACGTCTACCGGAAGATCTTTGAGCGCTTCGGAGCCGAACGCGTCACGCTGATGAGCATGCAGAACGGTTACCGCGCTCGCGGTGCCGTGCGCGACGCCGGCCTGGCCCTGGGCATGGACGACGGCGAGGTCGGGGAAATCGCCAAGCAGCTGTGGCGGTTCTCGGCCCGGCATTTCCGCGAAGCCCTCGTGGAGAAACCTGAACTGAAGGAATTCGCGGACCGGGTGGAGCAGCGCGGCTTCACCGAAAACCAGCAACTGGACCTGCTGGTGGACCTCACGGAGCGGCTGGACCGGCTGCCCCGCCACATCTCCATGCACCCGTGCGGGGTCATCCTCGGCGATGCCACCCTGCTGGACCGCACCCCCGTACAGCCCAGCGGCCTGGGCCTGCCCATGAGTCAGTTCGACAAGCACGACATGGACCCCATGGGCATGCTCAAGCTCGATGTCCTGGGCGTCCGGATGCAGAGCGCCATGGCCTTCGCCGTCCGGGAAGTCATCCGGCTCCACCCCTCCAAGGCCGAAGTGGTGGCCGCCGGCGCGCATCCGGCCGGCCCTGACGGGACCGGGCCGGATTACATCTCAGGGGACGGGCACATCGACCTCAACGCGGTCCCGCTCGATGATGAGCCAACCTTTGAACTGATCCGCAGCACCCATACCCTGGGCTGCTTCCAGATTGAGTCCCCTGGCCAGCGCGAACTGATCGGCAAGTTGGCCCCCCGGGAATTCAACGACCTCATCATTGACATCTCGCTGTTCCGGCCGGGTCCGATGAAATCCGACATGGTCCGGCCCTTCCTGGAGCACCGGCACGGATTCGCCCCCGAGGTCTACCCGCATCCCGACCTCAAGCCGGTCCTGAAAGAGACCCACGGGGTCACGGTCTTCCACGAACAAATCCTCAAGACCTTCGACGTCATGACCGGGTGCGGGCTGGCGCGGGCGGACGAGTTCCGCCGTGCGCTGGGCAATGAAGTGCTTGAAGCCAAGGTGGAGGAGTTCTTCCGGAAGGAGGCGCGGGCCAGGAACTACGGTCCCGAGGTGGTGGACAAGGTCTGGGGCACGCTGAAGGCCTTTGGCAGTTTCGGGTTCTGCAAGGCCCACGGTGCCGCCTTCGCCGTGCCCACCTACCAGTCCGCCTGGCTGAAGGCACACCACCCGGAGGCCTTTCTCGCCGGGCTCTGGGAACACGACCCCGGCATGTACCCCAAGCGCCTGCTCGTGGCCGAGGCCCGCCGGCTGGGAATCCCCATCCTTCCCCTCGACATCAACCGGAGCCAGGCCGAGTACCGGGTGGAGCGGGTGGAATCCGGGCCGGACCGGGGCAGGCTGGGCATCCGCCTGAGCCTGAACGGCATCTTCGGACTCTCCGGCGCCGAGCTGAAACGGATTGTGGCCGGCCAGCCCTATGATTCCCTGGCGGACCTGCGGGCCAGGTCGCGGCTCAGCCGGCCCAGCATCCAGCGACTGGCCCAGCTGGGGGCCTTCGATTCGCTGCACCGGGCGTCCGGGGGAGACGCCAACCGGGCGGATCTGGTCCAGCACCTGCAGAAACTCCAGGCCCGCCCCCTGCGGAAGGGCGTGGAGGTCATTGAGGGCCAGTTGGCGTTGCCGCTGGGGGACGTGGAGCTGACGAACCTGTTGCCGGCGCTGCCCGCACCCAGCATGGTGGACAACGTCCGCGCGGAGCTGGACCTCATGGCCGTGGACGTCAGCGAGCACCTCATGACCAGCCACCGCCCGCTGCTGGACCGGCTCGGCGTCACCACCGCGGACAAGCTGCTGGGCCTGCGCAACGGCACGGAGGTGCTGGTTGCCGGGGTCCGGGTGGCCACCCAGACTCCGCCCATGCGCGGCGGCCGGCGGGTGGTGTTCATCAGCGTCGACGACGGCACGGGCTGCGTGGATTCGGTCTTCTTCCACGAAGCGCAGGAGCAGTCCGGATCCTTGCTGTTCGGCACCCGCCTGTTGCTGATCCGCGGCACCACCCGCCGGACCGGGCCGCGGGGGATCAGTATCAGCGCCTCCATGGCCTGGGACCTCAGCCGCCCGGAGACCCTGCCGTTCCCGGCCCCGGAATCCGGCGTCGACGGCCAGCAGGAGCCTTACCTGTCCGGCCACCTGCCCAGCCCCCTACCCGGCCCCCTGGACGGGATCAGCAGGAACCTCGCCATCACCGGGCTGGGCGGCTGACCGGCCCGCGGCGGGGCCGCCGCCGGGTTGCGGCCGCGCCCGTGGCGCGTTGGTTGGCCTCTGGAGAAACCGATAGCATGGACGAGGCTGGCTGTGGTCCCCGTACGCCACAAGCTACGAAGCCTTAACTTTGAATAGGAGACACCCGTGTCAGATGCCCAGCAGATCACCCTTCTCGTCGACGGCGAAGAGACCAAGGTGACTACCGGGACCACCGGCGCGGAACTCTTCTTTGAGCGCCGCGACGTCGTTGTGGCCCGCGTTAACGGCGAGTTGAAGGACCTGGACCAGCCCCTTCCCGAGGACGCCAACGTTGAGTCCGTCACCATTGATTCCCCGGACGGGCTCAACGTACTGCGCCACTCCACGGCCCACGTCATGGCCCAGGCCGTGCAGCAGCTGCGCCCCGACGCGAAGCTCGGCATCGGCCCCTACATCACGGACGGCTTCTACTTCGACTTCGACGTCGCTGAACCCTTCACCCCGGAAGACCTCCGCCAGCTCGAAAAGATGATGCAGAAGATCATCAACCAGAACCAGAAGTTCGTGCGCCGCGTCGTGTCCGAGGACGAGGCCCGCGAGGCGATGAAGGACGAGCCCTACAAGCTCGAACTGCTGGGCAAAAAGAATGACGCCGCCGATGCCGGCGAGGGCGTCAGCGTCGAGGTCGGCGCCGGCGACATCACCATCTACGACAACGTGGACCGCAAGAGCGGGGACAGCGTTTGGTGCGATCTGTGCCGCGGCCCGCACCTGCCGAACACCAAGCTGATCTCCAACGCCTTCGCGCTGACCCGGTCCTCGGCGGCCTACTGGCTGGGCAACCAGAACAACCAGCAGCTGCAGCGCATCTACGGCACCGCCTGGCCCACCAAGGACGCGCTCAAGGCCTACCAGGAGCGCATTGCCGAGGCCGAGCGCCGCGACCACCGCAAGCTCGGCGCGGAGCTGGACCTGTTCTCCTTCCCGGACGAGCTCGGCTCGGGCCTGCCGGTCTTCCACCCCAAGGGCGGTATCATCCGCAAGGCCATGGAGGACTACTCCCGCCAGCGCCACGTCGATGCCGGCTACGACTTCGTCTACACCCCGCACATCACCAAGGGCCACTTGTACGAGGTCTCCGGCCACCTGGACTGGTACAAGGAGGGCATGTTCCCGGCGATGCACATCGACGCGGAGCTCAACGAGGACGGCACGGTCCGCAAGCCCGGCCAGGACTACTACCTCAAGCCGATGAACTGCCCCATGCACAACCTGATTTTCCGCTCCCGCGGCCGGTCCTACCGCGAACTGCCCCTGCGGCTCTTCGAATTCGGCTCGGTCTACCGCTACGAGAAGTCCGGCGTGGTGCACGGCCTGACCCGCGTCCGGGGCATGACCCAGGACGACGCCCACATCTACTGCACCCGCGAGCAGATGAAGGACGAGCTCACCAGCACGCTGAACTTCGTCCTGGGCCTGCTCAAGGACTACGGCCTGGACGACTTCTACCTCGAGCTCTCCACCAAGAACGAAGACAAGTTCGTGGGCGACGACGCCGCGTGGGACGAAGCCACCCGCACCCTTGCCGAGGTGGCCGAAGCCTCCGGGCTCGAGCTCATCCCGGATCCGGGCGGAGCCGCGTTCTACGGCCCCAAGATTTCGGTCCAGGCCAAGGACGCGCTCGGCCGCACCTGGCAGATGTCCACCATCCAGCTGGACTTCAACCTGCCCGAACGCTTCGAACTCGAGTTCCAGGCCGCCGACGGCACCCGGCAGCGGCCCGTGATGATCCACCGCGCCCTGTTCGGCTCGGTGGAACGATTCATGGGCGTGCTCACCGAACACTACGCCGGGGCCTTCCCTGCCTGGCTGGCACCCGTCCAGGTGGTGGGGATCCCGGTCGCGGAGGCCTTCAACGACTACATGTTCGACGTCGTGGACCAGCTGAAGGCGGCCGGCATCCGCGCCGAGGTGGACATCTCCTCGGACCGTTTCCCGAAGAAGATCCGCACGGCCAGTAAGGACAAGATCCCGTTCGTTCTGATCGCCGGCGGGGACGATGCCGAGGCGGGAGCGGTGTCCTTCCGCTTCCGCGACGGCAGCCAGGACAACGGTGTGCCCGTCGCCGAGGCCGTCCAGCGGATCGTCGACGCCGTCCGCAACCGGACCAGCTAGGCAGACGGAAGGGCAGCGCGTGCAGGAATCGACAGGGGCCGGGCCGGAGTATCCGGGCGACCACGCCGTGACGGACGACTTCGGCCTGGCCGGGGTCCCGGACGCTTTCCAGCGCCTGTGGACCCCGCACCGGATGGCGTACATCAAGGGTGGCCAGCACCAGTTCAAGGACCCCAACGACTGCCCGTTCTGTGCCGCACCCGAGCGGGGGGACGAGGACTCCCTGATCGTGTACCGGGGCCGCACCAGCTACGTGGTGCTGAATCTCTTCCCGTACAACCCCGGCCACCTGCTGGTTTGCCCCTACCGGCACATCCCCGACTACACGGATCTCACGGTCGAGGAAACGGCGGAATTCGCCGAACTGACGCAGACGGCCATGCGGGTGCTGCGCAAAGTCGCCAACCCCTCCGGTTTCAACCTGGGCATGAACCAGGGAGTCACCGGCGGGGCGGGCATCGCCGGCCACCTGCACCAGCACGTGGTGCCGCGCTGGGGCGGGGACGGAAATTTCTTCCCCATCATTGCCCAGACCAAGGCGGTCACGCAGACCCTCGGCGAGGTCCGCCAGCAGGTCGCCGACGCCTGGCCGCAGGAAAAGCCCGCGCCGCAGGAAACACCAAAGCAGCAAATACCAGCGCACCAGGAAACAGCCGGGGAGAAGGATGCTTAACAGGCACGCCCGGGGTTTCTTCACCGCCCTGTTTTCCCCGGTTGCCCGCTGGCTGCTGAGGATCGGGGTCTCTCCCGACGCCGTGACGGTGGTCGGCACGCTCGGCGTCGTGGTCGGCGCCCTCGTGTTCTACCCGCTCGGGCAGCTCTTTTGGGGGACCGTGTTCATCACGGCGTTCATTTTCTCCGACGTCATCGACGGCATTATGGCCCGGATGCAGCAGCGCGGCGGCCGGTGGGGCAACTTCCTGGACTCCACCCTTGACCGCGTGGCCGACGGCGCCCTGTTCGCCGGCGTCGCCGTCTGGTTCTTCACCGGCGGCGCCAACCCGGCGATCGCCGTCGCCGCCATTCTCTGCCTGGTGCTCGGCATGGTGGTCTCCTATGCGCGGGCCAAGGCCGAAGCCCTGGGTTTTCACGCCAACGTCGGCATCGCCGAGCGCGCCGAGCGCCTCGTGTCCGTGCTGGTGGTCACGGGACTCACCGGCCTGGGCCTGCCCTCCGTGGTGCTGCTGGTGACGCTGTGCCTGCTCGCGACGGCGAGCCTGGTGACAGTGATCCAGCGCATCGTGACAGTGCACCGCCAGTCGCTTGGGGAACCCGAAGGTACCGCCACGGAACGTCCCGCCTGACGGCGCCACACGGTGCCCCGGCGGCCGCGCCGAATCCCAGTCCCCGCGCGAGATTCGACTGCTGTAACCCGAATTCTGCCGTGCCCCGGCCGGGGGATAGTATTAGCCTTACCGGCCAATGGATCCGGTAATCCGGTGTGTGCGAGACACGGCATAAACGTGCCGTCCGCGCCCCCGGCGAGGTCATCTATCTACCCATAGGGGTTTTTGTGTCTACACCTGATGTAAGCAGCGAAGCCGGCGCGTCCGCGAAGAACGTCACGGGCAGCAGCCGCGTCAAGCGCGGCATGGCTGAGATGCTCAAGGGCGGCGTCATCATGGACGTCGTCAACGCCGAGCAGGCCCGCATCGCCGAAGACGCCGGTGCCGTGGCCGTGATGGCGCTGGAACGCGTTCCGGCCGATATCCGCGCCCAGGGCGGCGTGTCCCGCATGTCCGATCCCGACATGATCGACAAGATCATCGCGGCCGTGTCCGTGCCGGTCATGGCCAAGGCCCGGATCGGTCACTTCGTCGAGGCGCAGGTTCTGCAGTCCCTCGGCGTGGACTACATCGACGAGTCCGAGGTCCTGACCCCGGCCGACTACACCAACCACATCGACAAGTGGAACTTCACCGTTCCGTTCGTCTGCGGTGCGACCAACCTGGGCGAGGCCCTGCGCCGCATCAACGAGGGCGCGGCGATGATCCGGTCCAAGGGTGAGGCCGGCACCGGGGACGTCTCCAACGCCACCACGCACATGCGCCAGATCCGCGCCGAGATCAAGAAGCTCGCCGGCATGGCCGAGGACGAGCTCTACGTCGCGGCCAAGGAACTGCAGGCCCCGTACGAGCTGGTCAAGGAAGTTGCCGCGACCGGCAAGCTCCCGGTGGTGCTGTTCACCGCCGGCGGCATCGCCACCCCGGCCGACGCCGCGATGATGATGCAGCTCGGCGCCGACGGCGTGTTCGTCGGCTCCGGCATCTTCAAGTCCGGCAACCCGGCCCAGCGTGCCGCCGCCGTCGTGAAGGCCACCACCTTCTACGACGACCCGGACGAGATCGCCAAGGCCTCCCGCGGCCTGGGCGAGGCCATGGTCGGCATCAACGTCGACGAGATCCCCCAGCCGCACCGCCTCGCCGAGCGCGGCTGGTAGCGTTCGGGCGCTTCTCAACGTTCGTGGCGCTGGGCGCCCCGAACGTTGAGCCTCTGCGCCCTCTCTTATTAAGCCAAGAGAGTTGGGCGCGATTCTCGCCAGAGCAATAACCACGACGCCGGGCGGTCACCTTCTTGGGTGGCCGCCCGGCGTCGTTGGTTTTCCCCGTCGGTTGCTCCGTAGCTGCCGTTATCGGGCCTCAAAAGGGCGCCTGCGGAGCAGTCGATGAGGGGTCAGCTGAGACGGGTCAGTCGATGAGGGTTCAGTCCAGAGGGGTTAGTCGAGGCCGCGGCGCTTCAGCAGCGGCCCGAGATCCGAGTCCCGGCCGCGGAAGGCGCGGAAGGACTCCAGCGGGTCCCGGCTGTTGCCGCGGGAAAGCAGTTCGGCGCGGAAGAAGTCGCCGTTGGCGCGGCTGAGGCCCCCGTTTTCCTTAAACCATTCCACGGTGTCGGCGTCCAGGACCTCGCTCCAGATGTAGGAGTAGTAGCCGGCGGCGTACCAGCCTCCCGCGAAGATGTGCTGGAAGTAGCCGGTCCGGTAGCGCGGCGGGATCAGGCTGTGCGCCACGCCGGCCGCAGCCAGGGCTTTCGCTTCAAACTCGACGGCGTCGTCCGGGATGTCGGAGCCGTCCAGGACATGCCACGCCAGGTCCAGCAGCGCAGCGCCGAGGTATTCCGTGGTGCCAAAGCCTTCGCCCCACAGCTGCGCGGCGTTGAGTTTGTCCACGGTCTCCTGCGGCAGGGGCTCGCCGGTGGCGTGGTGCCGGGCATAGTTGGCCAGGACCTCGGGCCACATGATCCACATTTCGTTGACCTGCGAGGGGTATTCCACAAAGTCCCGCGGCACGTTCGTACCGGAGAACCGCGGATACGTGACGGCGGAAAACAAGCCGTGCAGGGCATGGCCGAACTCGTGGAAGGTGGTGCGCAGCTCGTCCAGCGTCAGCAGGGTGGGTTCGCCGGCCGGCGGCTTGGAGATGTTGAGGTTGTTGATCACCACAGGACGGGTGTTCAGCAGCCCGGACTGCTCCACGAGGGAATTCATCCACGCGCCACCGCGCTTCGTGTCACGGGTGTAGTAGTCGCCCAGGAACAGGCCCAGGTCCGTGTCGTCGGAATTCTTCACCTCCCAGACGCGCACGTCCGGGTGGTAGCCGGCGAGGTCGGCGCGTTCGTGGAAGGTGACGCCGTACAGGGCGTTCGCCGCGAAGAACACGCCATCATTCAAAACCCGGTCAAGCTCGAAGTAGGGGCGCAGGGCCTGCTCGTCCACGGCATACCGCTCCCGCTTGACCTTGGCCGAGTAGTACGCCCAGTCCCAGGCCTCGAGCGGGTGGCCCGCGGCCTCGGCCAGCGCCTCGGACTCCGCGTCGGCATTGCGGACGGCGGCCGGGGCCAGCCGGCTCATCATCGCCTGAACGGCTTGGAAGTCCGGTGCCGTCTGCCGGTCCACGCTGAGTTCGGCGAAATTCGAGAACCCCAAAAGGCTGGCCTTCTCGGCGCGGAGCCGGACCATGTCCTTGACCAGATCGAGCACATCGAAGCTGCCGCCGTCGCTGCCGCGGCCGATGGAGGCCTCATAGAGGCGACGGCGGACATCCCGGTTCGCCAGCGCGGCCATGGCGGGCTGGTTGCTCGGCTGGATCAGGGTCAGCAGGAACTTCCCCTCGTGTCCGGCGGTCCGGGCAGCCTCGGCGGCGCTGGCGACGTCGTCGGCGGGCAGGCCAGCGAGGTCGGCGGCGTCATCAAGCAGCAGGGCCGCGGACTTCATGCCCTCCTTGACGCGCTGGCCGAACTCGGTGCCGAGCCGGGAAAGCTCGGCGTTGACTTCCTTGAGGCGCTCCTGGCCGGCGTCGTCGAGCTGGATGCCGGAGGCCCGGAACTCCTTGAGGTATTCCTCCACGAGCCGGGCGGACTCCGCGTCCAGGACCGTTGCGTCCAGCGCCGCGAAGCGCTCATAGAGCCCGCGGTTGAGGTAGACGGCGTCCTGGTGGGCGGCAAAGAGCGGGGACAGGCGGGTCTCGAGGTCCCTGATGGTGTCTGAGGCGTCCGCGGAAACCAGGGTGAAAAAGGCGGCGGCGGCCCGGTCCAGGAGCCGGCCGGAGCGCTCCATGGCGAGGGCCGTGTTTTCGAAGGTCGGGGCCGCCGGGGTGTCCACGATGGCCTGGATTTCGGCAAGGTGCTCGGCCAGGCCGGCCTCGACGGCCTCGGCGTAGTGCGCGTCTTCGATATCCGCGAACGGCGGCAGTCCGTAGGGCAGGGTGCTGGGGCTCAGGAGGGGATTGGTCATGAAATGACTCTTTCATGCAGGCGGCCGCTTCTCAACGATCGCCTCCGTGTGTTGTGATGCCGCCCACCATAGGATGAGCGGCATGGGGAACATGACCGCAAGGCAGCGGGGCCGGATGCTGGCTGTCGCCACGGCCGTTGTTCTCGCGTCTCTGCTGGCATCCTGCGGACTCTTTGCCGGGCCGGATAACCCCCCGGGTCCCACGGCGGGAGCCGGCGGTACCGGGGGAGCAGCTGACGTTGCCCGGCCGCCGTCGGGCACCCCGACGCCCGGGAAGGGTCCAGACTGTGCGGCTGCCCGGTGCACCTCCGTCCTCGTCACCGGGGACATGCTGGTCCACCCCCAGCTCTGGCGGCAGGCCAGCGAGGACGCCCGCGCTGCCGGCGCGGCGGGGCTGGACTTCGGCCCGCTGCTGGAGGGCCAGCGGCGCTACATCGAGCAGAGCGACGTGGCGATCTGCCATCTGGAGACACCGGTGGCCGGCCCGGACGGTCCATACTCCGGGTATCCCTCGTTCAACGTTCCGCCGCAGATCATCACCGCCGTGCGGGGCGTGGGCTATCATGCCTGCACGACGGCCAGCAATCACACCGTTGACCGCGGCACCGCGGGACTTATCCGCACCCTGGACGCCCTCGACGCCGCCGGACTCCGGCACACGGGCTCGTACCGGACCGAGGCGGAGTCCCGGGGCATCCTGATCCTGCAGACCGCCGCGGCCAAAATCGCCGTCGTTGATGCCACATACGGCCTCAACGGGCTGCGCGCCGAGCAGCCCTGGCAGGTTGACCTGCTCGATCCCGATGCCATGATTTCCAAAGCACGCAAGGCCAGGGCTTTGGGCGCGGATATCGTGCTGGGGGTCATGCATGCTGGCCAGGAGTATTCAAACGGGCCCGACGCCCAGCAGTGCGACGTCGCCCATGCGCTCGTGGACAGCGGCCTGTTCAGCCTGGTCTACGGCCACCACAGCCACTCGGTGCTGCCGATCGAGAAGTACAAGGGAACCTGGATTGTGTACGGGCTCGGGAACGGCATCACCGAGCTCTCGCCGTCGTTCGTCGTCAACAACGAGGGCCTGCTGGTCCGGGTGCAGTTCAGCCAGGACGCGGCCGGGTCCTGGGCCGCCTCGGACCTGGCCTGGGCGCCGTCGGTGATGGTCCGCGGACCCTACCGCTGGTGTTCGGTGGCGGCCGACGCGCCGCAGGGCCGTTGTGCCGGAACCGCGGCGGACGCGGCCACGCGCCGGCGCACCACGGCCGTGCTGGAGTCGATGGGCGCCGCGGCGGCGGGCGCCCATGAGCTTATTCTCACCCCGGGGCCCTAAGCTTGGGCGGCATGGAGATGATCAACGAACGGCGGCGCACCGTCGCGTCCAACGGGGCCGAGCTTGCCGTGTTTGAGTATGGCAGGGAGCCGGGACCGGACGTGCCGACGCTGCTGCTGGTACACGGCTATCCGGACAACCATCAGGTCTACCTGCCGGCCATCCGTGATCTGGCCCGAAGCCACCGCGTGGTCGCCTACGACACCCGGAACGCGGGCGCGTCCGCCGTCACCGGCCTCCCCGGGGACTTCACCCTGAAGACGCTCGTGGATGACATGTTCGCCGTGCTGGCCGCCGTCGGAGCAAGGGACGTCCATCTTGTGGGCCATGACTGGGGATCGATCCAGGGCTGGGCCGCAGTCCAGGACCCCAGGGCCGCGGGGCTGATCGGCCGGTACACGTCCATCTCCGGCCCGGACCTGCGGCACTTCGCCCGCTGGGTGCGAAGCCGGTATGCACGTCCACGGGGCGTGGCCGCAGCTGGCCGGGCAATTGGCCCGCAGCTGGTACATCGCTGCGTTCCTTGTGCCGAAGCTGCCGGAGGCCGCCTGGCGCCTGTTCCTCACCAAACGCTACGCGCAGACGGCGAAGCGCGACGTCGGCGATGATCCCATCCGCGGCCTGGCCCTCTACCGCGCCAATTTTTTCTCGGCCGTGAACTGGCCGCCCGGCGGCCCCGTGACGCTGCCTGTCCAGGTGGTGGTGCCGTTGAAGGATCCCTTCCTGTCGCCGGACCTCGTGGAGGGATTGGAATCCTGGGTGGATGACCTCACGGTGATCCGGGTGGACAGCGGCCACTGGTGGCCGGCATCCCGGCCGGCGGAGTTCGCGGAGCTGCTGCGGCAGCCGCAGCCGCAGCCCACGACGACGCCGTAGGCGGGCCCCGTCATGGCGCGGGCAGGCCGGCGGGTTCGGGAATGCCGGAGCGGGACGTTCCCCAACGGGATGGACTACCTGACGTGGGGCCCGGGCCCGAAAACGCTCTTGTTCGTCCAGGGCGGACCGGGGAGCTTTGTGCCCCAGGGGGTGCTGCGCGGGGTGTTTCGGCGGGAGTTCGCCGCCTATCAGGAGGCCGGGTACGCCATCTGGATTGTCACCCGCCGGCGGAATATGCCGGAGTCGCACACCGGCGCCGACATGGCGGCCGACTATGCCCGGCTGATCGCCGAGGAGTTCGGCGGCCGGGTTGACCTGGTGGTGGCCGAGTCATTCGGCGGGATGATCGGGCAGTACCTGGCCGCCCGCCATCCGCGGTCCTTCGGGCACATCGCGATGGTGGTCACGGCGGCCGAACTGAGCGCGTGGGGCAAGGACGTGGACGAGCGGATGGCCGCCGCCGTCGCGGCCGGAGACCCGGGCCGCGCCGGCATGGTCCTGGCCGAGTACCTCTTACCCGGCCCGCGGACCCGGTGGCTGCGGAAACTGCTGGGACCTGTTGTCGGCAGGCGCGTGCTGGACCCCGCCGGGTGCCCCGCCGCGGACATCCTGACGGAGGCGCGTGCCGAGCTGGCGTTCGATGCGCGGGCGGTGCTGCCGCTCATACGCCCGCCCGTCCTGCTGCTCTGCGGCGGGCGGGACGCGTTCTTCCCGAAGACGGTTGCGGAGGAGACCGCGCGCTTGATTCCTGACTGCACCCTGATCGTCTACGAGCGGTGGGGCCATCTCCGGGCGGGATCGAGCAGGCGGGTGCCGCGCGACGTCCTGGCCTTCGTCCGGAGCCGGTAATCGGGGCCGCAATGGGGGCCGGTAATGGCAGGCCGGGCCGTGGAAAGCTGCCGGGCTGTTACCCGGCGTCGAGGCGCAGGCTCATGAAGACGCTGTTGGGGTCGGCTTCGTAGCCGTCGAAAGGCGGGCAGCCCGCGAAGCCGTGCCGTTCGTACAGCCGCCGCGCGGGGGCGAAAAACTCCTGGCTGCCCGTCTCCAGGAACAAGCGTTCGTAGCCGCTGTCCCGGGCCTCCGCCAGAAGGTGGCGCAGCAGTGCCGAGGCCACACCGCGCCCGCGGGCTGCATTCGCGGTCCGCATCGACTTGATCTCGGCGTCGCCGGAAGCCAGGTGTTTCAGCGCCGCGCAGCCCAGGAGCCGGGAGTCCTGCCGGGCCGTCCAGAAGCTGACGCCGGGTCCGGCCAGCGCGGCGGGATCAAGGGCGTGGACGCTTTCCGGCGGGGAGGTCGCGTACATGTCGGCGAGGTGCTCGCCCAGCAGCTGCAGGACGTCCTGCCGCCCGGGCGTGTCGCGCCCAATCTGGATCGTGCCGCCGCCGGTGCCTGCCATCCGGGTCAGCGGGGCCGGCGGGCGGCGTGTTCCCGCGCCAGCACCGCGTAGGAGTCGTCCGGGGTGCCCGGGGTGAAGCTGCCGTATTTGCGTTCGACGGCGGTCCGGATCAGGAAATCCGCCAGGGCCGGGTTCTTGGGCAGCAGCGAGCCGTGCAGGTAGCTCGCCACGATGTTGCGGTAGCGGGCGCCCTCCTGGCCGTCGGTGCTGTTGTTGCCGGTGCCTTTGGCGGTGGTCCCGAGCGGTTCGACGCCCGGTCCCAGCGTGGTCTGGCCGCTGTGGTTCTCATAGCCCAGGATGCTGCCGAACTCGGGGGAGGAGACCGTGACGTTCCCGATCAGGCGCTCATCGGTGCCGTGGGTCTCCACGTCCAGGATGCCGATGCCCGGCAGGACGGACCCGAGCCGGGTCTTGAAGAACTTCCCGAACAGCTGGTACAGCCCGCAGATCACGAGCATCGGGGTGCCGTCGTCGGCCATCTGCTTCAGGGTGGACTCGCGCGAGAGGAGGTCGTCCTGGATGACGAGCTGGCCGCTGTCCTGACCGCCGCCACCGACGATCAGGTCCACGTCTGCCGGGAACGGGTCACCAACGTTGTATTCGAGCAGTTCCGGCGTGTAGCCGTGCCAGCGCAGGCGCTGCGCGAGGACCAGGGCGTTGCCCCAGTCGCCGTAAATGTTCATGTCCCGCGGGTAGAGCTGCAGGACCCGGATGGTTCCCTTGCTGGGGGCCGCGGAATCTTCGGGCGGAAGTTCGTGCCCAAAGGACAGCTCGTGCGGGGTTTCGGGGGACCCGGGGGTCATGAGACCACCTCCACTGTGGTGATTTTGGACAGCTCGCGGCGGATGGCCAGCATGGCCGTGTAGGTGCAGAAAATCCTCTTCGGCTTGCCCTCGCCGCCGCGGATGAACGCTGCCAGTGCCGGCGCAATTTCCGTGTCGACGGCGCCGATCGCGACGTCGTCGTACTGCAGCCGCAGCGCCATGTCATACGCGCGGGAGCCCGTGAGCTGGTCCACGCCGCCGTCGCGGAGCGTGTCGAATTCGACGTCCCACAGCCAGGACATGTCCCGGCCGTCTGCGTAGTTGTCGTTGATCGCGATCATCGTGGCGTACCCCGCGGCCGGGAAGGATTTGAGGCCGAGCCGGAAACCGCTGGGGTTCTTGACCAGGACCAGTTCCAGCGGGAGGCCATCGACCACGAGGCTTTCGCCGCGGCCGAACGCCGGCGCCACCTTGGACAGCGCCGTGAGCAGGCCGGCCTGGTCGGTCCCGGTGCCGCGGGCGCCCGCGACGCCGCGGGCCAGGGTCAGCGCGGCGGCGGCATTGAAGATGTTGTAGACGCCGCGCAGTTTCATTCCCGTGGTGACCGTCGCGCCGTCGTACTCGAAATCGGCGTCGTCGGCGCCCACGCGGCGCAACACGACGTCGGCGGCGGGCCGGGCGGGGGCGGCCGGCACCGGGCTGCCCGGGGCGGCGCGCATGTCGTCGTCGTTGGGGAAGGTGCTCAGCAGGGCATCGTCCAGCCCGAAGTAGAGCACCTCCGGCCCGTCCAGGGTCTGCGCGATCCGGGCGACCCGCGGGTCTTCCCGGTTCAGGACCACGGTCCCGGTGGTCTTGGACGCGATGTGCTGGAGCAGCTCGGCGGTCTTGTCGATCTCGCCGAAACGGTCCAGCTGGTCGCGGAGGACATTGAGCAGGAGGCTGTACCGCGGCGGGACCTTGTTGACGAAGTGCACGGCATGCGCCTCGTCCAGCTCCAGGACCGCGACGTCGGCATCGAGCCGGCCCCGCCAGTCCACCTCGCCCAGGAGCGCCGCGGCCACGCCGCGGGTGAAGTTGCTGCCGGTACGGTTGGTGAAGACCTTCAGCCCCTGGCTCTCGAGCAGTTCCACCACCATCTTGGTGGTGGTGGTCTTCCCGTTCGTGCCACTGACGACGGCGACCCCCAGCGGCAGCGTGGACAACGTCCGCCGCATGAAATCGGGGTCGATTTTTTCGACCACAAGCCCGGGGAGGGCCGAGCCTCCGCCCCTGAGCCGGGAGACCCGGCGGACGAACTTGCCGAGCGGAACGCTGAAGTAAAGCATGCTCTGTAATATATCCCAGCAGCGGCATGGAACCCGGACGCGCGGGGCCGTCGAAGGCGCCTTGCATGCTCCTTCCATGCGCTGCGGCGCGGCGCAGCGCATTATGCTGTGGGGATGACCACCCCCTCTTTTTTCCCTGAATCCCGCGCGGGTTCGGGCCTCCGGATTGGTGTCCTGGCACTCCAGGGCGATTTCCGGGAGCATCTGCATGCCGTGGAAGCCGCCGGTGCCGCGGGCGTCGGGATCCGGCGTCCCGCCGAACTCGACGGCCTGGACGGGCTCATCATCCCCGGCGGCGAATCGACCACGATCGACAAGCTCGCCAGGATCTTCGGGCTCCGGGATCCGCTGCGCGAACGCATCCAGGCCGGCCTGCCCGTCTACGGCTCGTGCGCCGGGATGATCCTGCTGGCGGACGAGATCGCGGACCCGGCGAAGGACCTGGCCGGAAACCCGCAGCAGACGTTCGGCGGACTCGACATCACCGTGCGCCGCAACGCCTTCGGCCGGCAGCGTGAGTCCTTCGAGACGGACCTGGACTTCAGGGGGCTCGGGTTCAGCGCCGCCGGCGGGGCAGTGGCCCCGGTCCACGCCGTCTTCATCCGCGGGCCCTGGGTGGAGCGCGTCGGCGACGGCGTCGAAGTCCTCGCCCAGGTGGAACCGTCCAAAGCCGGCCACCCCGAATCCCTGGACGGGACGGCTAGAATTGTTGCAGTGCGTTCCGGCAAGCTGCTGGCCACCTCCTTCCACCCGGAAGTGACGGGGGAAAAGCGCGTGCATGAACTGTTTATTCGAATGATCAGAGGAGAAGCGTAAAGCATGTCAGGCCACTCCAAATGGGCGACGACCAAGCACAAGAAGGCCATCCTTGATAGCCGCCGGGCCAAGTCGTTCGCCAAGCTGATCAAGAACATCGAAGTCGCGGCGCGCATGGGCGGCCCTGACCTCTCCGGCAACCCCAGCCTGGAACTGGCCGTCACCAAGGCCAAGAAGACATCGGTGCCCGCTGACAATATCGACCGCGCCATCAAGCGCGGCGCCGGGCTCACCGGCGAGGTCGTCGACTACACCGAAATCATGTACGAGTGCCGCGGCCCGCAGGGTTCCGCGCTGCTGATCGAGTGCCTCACGGACAACAAGAACCGTGCCGCCTCCGAGGTCCGGCTCGCCATCTCCCGCAACGGCGGCACGATCGCCGATCCCGGCTCCGTCAGCTACCTCTTCTCCCGCAAGGGCGTCGTTTCGCTGCCGAAGAACGGCCTCAGCGAGGACGACGTCCTGATGGCAGTCCTCGACGCCGGGGCAGAGGAAGTCAAGGACAACGGCGACAGCTTCGAGATCCACTCCGAGCCGACCGACCTGCAGGCCATCCGCGATGCCCTCAAGGAAGCCGGCATCGAGTACGACACTGACGAGGCCGAGTTTGTGCCGTCCATGCAGGTGCCGCTGGACCTCGACGCCGCCAAGAAGTTCATGAAGCTCGTGGACGCCCTGGAAGAACTCGACGACGTCCAGAACGTCTACAGCAACGCCGACCTCAGCGACGAAGTGCAGGCCGCACTGGAAGCTGAGTGACGCGCTCACCTCGCCGAGACGTTGAGGCCCGGTCTTGACGGCCCAATCGTGACGTTGCGCGTGTTGGGGGTTGACCCGGGCCTCACCCGTTGCGGGATCGGCGTCGTCGACGTCGAGCGGAACCGGCGGGCCACCATGGTGGCCTTCGGCGTCGTGGGAACTTCCCCCGAGGAGAGCCTGGACCAGCGGCTGCTGGTCATCGCCACATCCATCGATGAGTGGCTGGACAAGTACGAGCCGCACGTCCTCGCCGTGGAACGGGTCTTTTCCCAACTCAACGTCAGCACGGTCATGGGGGTGGCGCAGGCCTCCGGCGTGGTCATTGCGGCCGCCGCGCGCCGTGGCATCCCGGTGGCGCTGCACACCCCGTCGGAGGTCAAGGCCGCCGTGACCGGAAGCGGGACCTCGAACAAGGACGCCGTCACCAAGCTGGTGACCAAGATCCTCCGGCTGGACGCGCCCCCGCGCCCGGCCGACGCCGCCGACGCCCTCGCGTTGGCCATCACCCATGCCTGGCGGGCCGGCAGCGGCGCCGCCGTCTCGACTACGGGGCCGGGCAGCCAGTCCCTCACTCCGGCGCAGCGGGCGTGGGCGGACGCGGAGGCAAAAGCGCGCCGTGCGCGCTGAATGTCCGGCTGTGGCGCCGCGGAGCTTGGTAGGGTATTCGTAGATATGTTCGGATAGCCGGCATGCCCGGCCGTACTTTCTTTAATCCCCGTTACAGACGCCAGTTAGACCAGGAGCCCGGCCTTGATCAGTTTTCTTCGCGGAACCGTTGCGCATGTTGGCCTGTCCTCCGCCGTGATCGACCTCAACGGGGCCGGCATGAGCGTCAACGCCACACCGCAGACCCTCAGCGGCCTCCGCGTGGGTGAGGAGGGAAAGCTGTTCACGTCCCTGATCGTGCGGGAGGACTCGCTGACCCTGTACGGCTTCGCGAGCGATGACGAGCGCGAGGTGTTTGACGTGCTGCTCAGCGTCAGCGGCGTCGGTCCCCGCCTCGCCCTGGCCGTGCTGGCCGTCCACGAGCCGGAAGCCATCCGGGTGGCCGCACACTCCGGCGACGGCAAGGCCTTCACGAAGGTCCCCGGCATCGGACCGAAGGTGGCCGGCCGGATCGTGCTCGAACTCGCCGGCAAGCTTGTGCCGCACGGCACTGCCGGCGCGCCTGTCGCGGCCGTGTCCGCGGAATCAGTCTGGAAGCCCCAGGTGGTGGCCGCGATGACCAGCCTGGGCTGGTCCGAAAAGGATGCCACGGCCAGCATCGACAAGTCCCTGGCCGATTCCCCGGACCTTGCCGCCAACGGCAATGTGGCGGAGATTCTCCGCGCGACGCTGCGCTGGCTGGGCCAGGACGGCGCCCGCGCCGGAAACCGGGTAGGCGCGCGTGGCTGAGCCGTCGATCGTCGCCGGGGGAGAGGAGCCGGAGGAGCGGGTCATCGAAGCCGCCCTGCGGCCCAAGAACCTGCACGACTTCGTGGGCCAGCACCGGGTCCGCAAGCAGCTCTCCCTCGTCCTGGAGGCCTCGCGCATGCGTGGCCGCAGCGCGGACCACGTGCTGCTCTCCGGCCCTCCCGGCCTGGGCAAGACCACCCTGTCCATGATCATCGCGGCCGAAATGAACGTCCCGCTGCGGATCAGCAGCGGCCCGGCCATCCAGCACGCGGGTGACCTCGCGGCCATCCTTTCCTCGCTCTCCGAGGGCGAGGTCCTGTTCCTGGATGAAATCCACCGCATGTCCCGGCCGGCCGAGGAAATGCTGTATATGGCGATGGAGGATTTCCGCGTCGATATCGTCGTCGGCAAGGGCGCCGGCGCCACGGCCATTCCGCTGGAGCTGCCGCCCTTCACCCTCGTCGGCGCCACTACGCGGGCGGGCCTCCTTCCCGGGCCGCTGCGGGACCGCTTCGGTTTCACCGGCCACCTTGAGTTTTACTCCGTCGAGGAGCTGGAACTGGTCCTGCGCCGTTCCGCCGGCCTGCTGGACCTGAAGGTCAATTCCGCCGGATTCAGCGAGATCGCCGGCCGGTCCCGGGGCACGCCGCGCATCGCCAACCGGCTCCTGCGCCGCGTCCGGGACTGGGCGCTCGTGCACGGCATTGAGCAAATCGATGCGCGGGCGGCGTCTGCGGCCCTGGACATGTATGAGGTGGACAAGCGCGGCCTGGACCGGCTGGACCGTGCCGTTCTCGAGGCCCTCATTACCAAGTTCGGCGGCGGGCCGGTCGGCCTGTCCACGCTCGCGATCGCCGTCGGCGAGGAAACGGAGACCGTGGAAACGGTCGCCGAGCCCTATCTGGTGCGGGAGGGACTGCTGGGCCGGACGCCGCGCGGCCGCATTGCCCTGGCGCCGGCATGGACGCACCTGGGCTTCGCCGTTCCGGCCGGCGCCTTCGGCCAGGACCCGCTCGAGCTGTTCCAGGCCGACGAGCTGGGCCAGAGCCCGATGGGCGGGCCCGGCGGGGATCTTGGTGAAGAAACCGATCCTCAATGGATCCGTAACAGCCGCTAGCACCGTTCTTTCAGCTTTTCCCTTTAGACTGGTATGACGCTCGGCACGTTCGGGTTTTGTTTCCGTGGGCGGAGAGCAGGTAGCCGCCGGCGGTCTGGGGGACGGTCTCGCTGCCAGTTTGCTGCGCAGACCCCTGCCCGCGCCGCCCGGAGCAAACGGACGTTGCTGAAAAACAGCTATGCAAGTACAGAACGGAACAATCCCTGTGTTCGGACTTATTTCTGCCCAGACCCAGCCGCAGGCCGGCGGCGGCATCGACATCATGACGATTCTCCTCTTCGTCATGCTCGGACTTTTCGTCTTCATGATGTTCCGCCGCAACAAGAAGACCCAGCAGCAGCAGGCACAGCTTCAGTCCAAGTTCGAGCCCGGTGTTGAGGTCATGACGAGCTTCGGGCTGTTCGGCCGGATCGTGAACATCGATGAGGCCGAGAACAAGGTCACGCTGGAGCTCTCCCCGGGAAACACCGCCACCGTGCACCGCCAGGCCGTCACCAAAATTGTGGAGCCGGTTGTCGCCGCCGAGGAGCCGACGGTCGTTCCCGACGACGCGTCCTCGCTGACCACCGAGAAGCTGGGTGCTGAGGGCACGGACGCCAGCGCCCCGGTCCACGACGCGCCGCGCACCGAAACGCCCGAGGAAACCCTGCGCCGCCTCAACGACGAAGGTAAAAAAGACAGCTAGTCTGCCTTCCTGAGCTATCCCGCGAAGCAACGGTTGCGGGCATCCGCCGGCGGGGGCCCCGAGCCCGCGCCGGCGGATCCGCCGTAAATAATAGAAAGATCGACAATGGCACGAACTGGCCCCAAATACTCAGCCATCAGGATGCTGGTCTGGCTTGGCGTAATCATCGCCGCCATGACGGCTGTCCTGGCGGGCGGCACGATGGCCGGCCAGGCGGGCTGGGCTCCAAAGCTCGCACTGGACCTTGAAGGTGGCACCCAGATGATCCTGGCGCCCAAGGTTGAGGGCGGTTCGGGTATCACCGAAGACCAGCTCAACCAGGCCGTGGCGATCATTCGCCAGCGCGTGGACGGCTCAGGTGTCGCGGAAGCGGAAATCAGCACGCAGTCCGGCCGCAACGTCGTCGTCAGCCTCCCGGGAACCCCTGCCAAGGAAACCCGTGCGTTGATCCAGGCTTCCGCCGACATGAACTTCCGCCCGGTCATCCAGACCGGTCCCGGCGCAGCGGTCCCCGCCGCGTCCAGGACCCCGGACGCCCAGCTGCCGAAGCCGACGGCCGCACCCGCCAACAGCAGCGACGAGAACTGGATTACCCCCGAGGTCTACAAGCAGTTCGAGGCGCTCGACTGCGACAACCCCTCCCAGGACAAGCAGCAGCGCTCGGACCCGACCAAGCCGCTGGTGACCTGCGAGCCGGCGTCGGCCAATTCGCCGGCCATCAAGTACATCCTCGGTCCGGTGGAGGTGAAGGGCTCGAACATCAAGTCCTCCTCCTTCCAGCTGCAGCGGGGCGCCCAGGGTGCCGTGACCAATGAATGGGCCGTCAACATCCAGTTCGATGACGCGGGCACCACCAAGTTCAAGGAAATCACCGAGCGCCTGTACCAGTTCTACGCCGCCGGCGGCGGCCAGACCGGCTCGGATCCGAAGTCCCAGTTCGCTATCGTCCTGGACGACCAGGTCATCTCCGCCCCGCGCTCCCTCGCCGTCATCACCGACGGCCGGCCGCAGATCACCGGCGGGTTCACCGAGGAGTCGGCCAAGGCCCTCTCGGACCAGCTCCGTTTCGGTGCCCTGCCGATCAGCTTCGAAATCCAGAGCGAACAGCAGATCTCGGCGACCCTGGGCGGGGAGCAGCTCCGCATGGGTATGCTTGCCGGCCTGATCGGCCTGCTGCTCGTGGTGATCTACTCGCTGTTCCAGTACCGTGCCCTTGGCTTCGTGACCGTGGCCTCCCTCGTGATCGCCGGCGTGCTGACGTTCCTGGCCATCGCCATCCTGGGCTGGACCGAAAACTACCGGCTTTCCCTCGCCGGCGTCGCCGGCCTGATCGTCGCCATCGGCCAGACGGCCGACTCGTTCATCGTCTACTTCGAGCGCATCCGCGATGAGCTCCGCGAAGGCCGCGGCCTGGTCTCGGCCGTCGAAAACGGCTGGAAGCGGGCCAAGCGCACCATCCTCGCCTCCAAGGCCGTGAACCTCCTCGCCGCCGTCGTGCTGTTCTTCGTGGCAGTGGGCAACGTCCGCGGCTTCGCGTTCACCCTCGGCCTCACCGCGATCGCCGACCTCATCGTCGTCTTCATGTTCACCCACCCCACCCTGCAGCTGCTGGCCCGCACCAAGTTCTTCGGCGAAGGCCACCGGTTCTCGGGCCTGGACCCGAAGCGCCTCGGCGCCGTTCCGCTGTACCGCGGTGCCGGCCGGATGCGTACCCCGGAGGACAAGCCCGTGGCGGTAGTACGGGCGAAGAACACCGGTGCCGCCGCCGAGGCAGAGCGCCGGATGACCATTGCAGAACGCCGTCTCGCCGAAAAGCAGGATCAGGCACAACAGGCACAGCTCGCCGGTACCTCCAAGAGCGCGTCCAAGGAGGGCAAGTAAATGGTCAACTTCTCAACATTCGGCAATGAGCTGTACACGGGCAAGCGCTCGTACGACTTCGTCGGCTACAGGAAGATCTGGTTCCTGATCGCCGGAATCGCCGTCGCGCTCTCAATCCTGATCCCGGTCGCCAAGGGTGGATTCAACCTCGGCATCGAGTTCCGCGGCGGCTCCGAGTTCACGGTCTCCAACGTCAAGACCACCGAGGCCTCCCTCGGCGAGAAGGCCGTCACGGACGTCGTGGCGGGGTCCGTACCGCGCGTGGCGAACGTCGCCGGCACCACCATGCGGATCCAGACGGACAAGCTCTCCGACGACGAGACGCTGCAGATCAAGGAAGGCCTCACCAAGGCCTATGGCGTGACGGATAACGAAGTCACGTCAACCTTCGTCGGCCCCACCTGGGGTGCGGACGTCACGAAGCAGGCGCTGATGGGCCTGGCAATCTTTGTGGGCCTGGCCGCCGTGCTGATGGCGCTCTACTTCCGGACCTGGAAGATGTCGCTCTCGGCACTTGTCGGCATGGCGGTCACGATGTTCATGACCGCCGGTGTTTACGGCCTCAGCGACTTCGAAGTGACCCCGTCCGCCATCATCGGCTTCCTCACGGTGCTCAGCTACTCGCTGTACGACACCGTGGTGGTGTTCGACAAGATCCGGGAGAACACCTCGGACATGCAGGCCTCCACCCGGCGGACCTTCGCCGAAGAGGTCAACCTCGCCATCAACCAGACCCTGGTCCGGTCCATCAACACCATGGTTGTGGCCATCCTGCCGGTCGGCGCGATCCTCTTCATCGGGGCCGGGCTGCTCGGTGCCGGAACCCTGCGGGACCTGTCCCTGGCGCTGTTCGTGGGCATCCTGGTCGGCACTGCCGCCACGATCTTCATCGCGGCTCCGCTTTACGCCGCGCTGCGTCAGGGCGAACCCGACCTGGTCAAGCAGGCCAAGCGGGTGGAGCAGAGGCGCGCCGAAGCGGCAGCCAAGACCGCGTCGCCGGCATCGCCCGCCACGGCCTGAACCGTCCCAAGCGACCACAAACGGGCCGGAGGCCGTCCCTTTCGACGGCCTCCGGCCCGTCGCCGTATCCCCGCCGGTTATCGAAGTATCCTGCTGCGGGAATACACTTGAATAATTAACCGGTCGCGAGAGGTGCTCCATTGGAAGAACGTTCGACGCCGGTGCCGGAGGCACCAGCGGACAAGGGCCAAGGCCAGGGGTCACAGACTGGCCTGGTGGTTCCCGGACGCCCCGATGTTCCTGTGCCGGTTGACAATTCCGGTGCCCGGCCCACTTTCCCCGGCCGTCGCGAACGCACGAGGTCCCGCCTTGCCCGGCTGACGGGCCGCGGTGCTCCGGCGTACTCGCCGATCCTGGAGCCGTTGTTGCGCACGGTGCGCGCCAACAACCCCAAAGAGGATTTCGACCTCATCCAGCGCGCCTTCGTGGTGGCCGAGCGCTGCCACCGGGGCCAGAAGCGCAAGAGCGGTGACCCATACATCACCCACCCGGTCGCGGTGGCCACCATCCTCGCCGAACTCGGCCTCAGTGGCACCACGCTGGCCGCGGCCCTGCTGCACGACACTGTCGAGGACACGTCCTACACCCTCGCCGACCTCAAGGCCGAGTTCGGCCCGGAAGTGGCCATGCTGGTGGACGGCGTCACGAAGCTGGACAAGGTCAGCTTCGGTGAGGCGGCCCAGTCCGAGACTGTGCGCAAGATGGTCGTAGCCATGGCCAAGGACATCCGCGTCCTGATGATCAAACTCGCCGACCGGCTCCACAACGCACGCACCTGGCGTTTTGTCTCGGCTGAGTCCTCGGCCCGCAAGGCGCGCGAAACGCTGGAGATCTTCGCGCCGCTGGCCCACCGGCTCGGCATGAACACCATCAAGTGGGAGCTGGAGGATCTGTCCTTCGCTGCCCTCTACCCGAAGGTGTACGAGGAAATCGTGCGCATGGTGGGGGACCGGACCCCGGAGCGCGAAAAGAACCTCGCGGTCATCCGCAACCAGATCACCGAGGACCTCCGGACCGCGAAGATCAAGGCCACGATTACCGGACGGCCAAAGCACTACTACTCGATCTACCAGAAGATGATCGTCCGCGACAAAGACTTCGACGACATCAACGACCTCATGGGCGTGCGCGTCCTGGTCGATTCAGTCCGGGACTGTTACGCGGCCCTGGGCGCGATGCACTCGCGCTGGAACCCCCTGCCCGGGCGGTTCAAGGACTACATCGCGATGCCCAAGTTCAACATGTACCAGTCGCTGCACACCACGGTGATCGGTCCTGGCGGCAAGCCGGTGGAGATCCAGATCCGCACCCACGAGATGCACCGCCGGGCCGAGTACGGCGTCGCCGCGCACTGGAAGTACAAGGACCAGCCGAACCGGACGGCCGCCGGCCCCGGCAGCCCGCGCGACGGCGACATGGGCTGGCTGCGGTCCCTCGTGGACTGGCAGCAGGAGACGTCGGACCCCGGCGAATTCCTCGACTCCCTGCGCTTTGAGATCAACGCCCGGGAAGTGTTCGTCTTCACACCCAAGGGCGAGGTCATGGCCCTCCCCGCCGGGTCCACGCCCGTCGACTTCGCGTATGCGGTGCACACCGAGGTAGGCCACCGGACCATCGGCGCGCGCGTCAACGGCAAGCTCGTTCCGCTCAACAGCGAACTGAACCACGGCGACTGGGTCGAGATCTTCACGTCCAAGGCCGAAGGCGCCGGCCCCAGCCAGGACTGGCAGCACTTCGTCAAGAGTGCCCGGGCCCGGAACAAGATCAGGCAATGGTTCAGCAAGGAACGCCGCGAGGAAGCGATCGACCGCGGCAAGGACCTGCTGACCAAGGCGATGCGGAAGCAAAACCTCCCGCTGCAGCGGCTCATGACCCACGACGCCCTTGCGGCGATCGCGGAGGACTTCAAGTACGCCGACATCTCCGGACTCTACGCCGGTGTGGGCGACGGCCACACCTCCGCGCAGTCCGTGATGGAACGCCTGGTGGAGAGCCTCGGCGGGAACGAGCACCCAGACGATGCCCTCACCGAGGTCTCCATCCCGACCCAGGTCAGCAAGGCCCGCTTCTCCGATTCCGGTGTTGTTGTCCGCGGCGTGGACGACGTCTGGGTGAAACTGGCCCGATGCTGCACGCCGGTCCCGCCGGATCCGATCCTCGGCTTCGTCACGCGCGGCTCCGGGGTCTCTGTGCACCGGACCGACTGCACGAACGTGAGCGGCCTGATGGACCAGCCGGACAGGATCGTGGAGGTGGACTGGGCCCCCACACAGTCCAGCGTGTTCCTGGTGGAGATCCAGGTCGAGGCGCTGGACCGCAAATCGCTGCTCTCCGACGTCACGCGGGTGCTCTCGGAAAACCACGTCAACATCCTGGCGGCGAGCGTCCACACGTCCACGGACCGGGTGGCCATTTCCAAGTTTGCCTTCGAGATGGGCGACCCCAAGTACCTCAGCCACGTGCTCAGCGCGGTCCGCAGGATCGACGGCGTCTTCGACGTGTACCGCACCACCGGAAACCGCCGCCGCAGCTGACCGGCAGTTCGCGGCTCGGCCCGACCCTGGAGAGAGCGGGGTCAATCCGGCGCCGCCGGCTCTGCCACGAGGGCGGCGAGCTTCGCGAGGGCGGCCCGCTTGTGCGGGACGCGCGGACTCGCGTCAACGGCAAGCCTGAGCAGCCGCAGGCGCACGCCCAGCTCGGGACGAGCCAGCAGCGCCCTCAGGGCCGGCAGGGCCCGTTCCTCATCCACGTGCATCGCCACGTCCACGGCCGTGCGCAGCGGACTGGACACCATCAGGCCTCCCATGCTCACGACGTCGAACGGCCCCAGCCGAACTTCGTGGAAGGTGCAGCCGCGCACGGACCGCAGGCTGGAAATCCGCCGGTTGGCGTCAACCAGCAGCGCCAGACGGTCCGGCTCCGTGGCACACCCATAGATCCATGCCGCGGTCATCCGGCCCGCCACGACCCGCTGCCGGATCGTCGGCGCCACCGCCAGGGACGCGGCACGCGCGCGAAGCTGCGGACTGGCATCGGCCCCGGGTGGCAGGTAGCCGCGCTGGTACAGCTGCGTCAGCACGCCGTCGGCGGCCATGGCCTGCAGTTCGGGCCAGGAGAACAGAGCGCCGGGGGAGTAGAGCTCGCAGTTTTCCGGACCCGGCCCCGAGCCTCCCGGCCCCGAACCTCCCGAACCCGGGGCGTGCCGGCCCGGAACCTGCGGGGCGGCGGGAGCGCGGGGCATGGGTACCATTCCGCCATCGTTCCCGGTTCCCCGGACATAGAACAGGCCCCGTACCGGTCATGTGGATAACCGGAACGGGGCCTGGACTGACCTGCTGGTGTACTTCGTACTGGGCTGCAGCGTGCCTAGGAGAGCTCACTCGCTGAGCGCTCGAGCTGCTCCAGCCAGGCCTGACGTGCCTCGAGGGCTTCCCGGGCGGCCTTGATCTTGCGTTCGTCGCCGGCCTTCTCCGCCTTGGCCAGGTCTTCCTTGAGACCGGCGATGGCGGCTTCGAGCTGGGTGAGGGCGCTGTTGGTGCGTGCCTTCGTCTCCGGGTTGGAGCGCTTCCAGTTTTCGTCCTCGGCCTGGCGGACAGCGTCCTCCACCTTCCGCAGACCGGCCTCGACGCGGCCCATGTCGGCGCGCGGCACCTTGCCGGCTTCTTCCCAGCGGTCCCGGATGGACTGCAGTGCCTTCTTGGCTGCCGCGAGATCCTTGATCGGCAGGAGCTCGTTGGCTTCCACCAGGAGCGCTTCCTTTACCACCAGGTTCGCACCGTATTCCTGGTCGATCTCGTCGTTGGCTGCCTGCCGGTTGGTGAAGAAGACGTCCTGGGCGGCGCGGAAGCGTGCCCACAGCGCGTCGTCGTCCTTGCGGCTGGCGCGGGGGGAGGCTTTCCACTCATCCATCAGGCGGCGGTACTCGCCGGCGGCAAAACCCCAGTCGGTCGAGGAGGACAGGGCCTCGGCTTCGGTGATCAGCTTCTCTTTTACGGCCTTGGCCGCCGAATTGTTGCTGTCCAGCTGGGAGAAGTAGGCGCGGCGGTGCCGGTCAAACACCGTGCGGGCGGCGCGGAACCGCTTCCACAGCGCGTCCTCGTTGCTGCGGCCGAGCCGGACGCCGCTCTTCTGTGCGGTCTTCCAGCTCTCGAAGAGTTCGTTCATCCGAGCGCTGGAGGTCTTCCATTGGATCTGCGCGGGATCGTGGCCGGCGATTTCCTCGGCCTCGGCCACGATGGCCTCGCGGGCGGCAAGCTCAGCGGCGCGGACGGCGTCGTGTTCGGCTTTCTCGGCCTTTTCCAGCTCGCCGATCTGCGTCACCAGCGCGTCCAGCCGGGCCTCGGCGGAGCGGAAGTCGCCCACCATGTTCCGTTCGGCGAGCTGCTCGCGCAGGTGCGTTACGGTCTTCTGCATGTCCGCGGTGGGCGCCTTGGAGCTCACCCGCTGTTCAAGCAGGACGATCTGGGCCACGACGTCGTCGAACTTCCGGGCGAAGTAGCCCAGGGCCTCGTCGGCGCTGACCCCCGGGTACTGGCCTACGGGATATTCCGTGCCGTCAACGGTCAGGAAGACGTGGCCGTCGCCTTCAACACGGCCCCAGCGGGCCGCTTCGGCCAGTGAGGCTGCGGAGGACACGGCCACCGGCGCGGGAGCCGGTGCGGCCGCCGACGGCTTGGCCTTCGGCCGGGCGGCAAACGCTGCCGGGCTCGGCGCGGGACGCGCGGCCGTGGGGCCCGGCGTCGGAGCCGATGCGGGAGTCGCTTCGGCTTCGTCAACAGCCTCGGCCGTCTCCGTCGTCTCCGTCGTCTCCGCCGCCGCGGCGGGTTCCGCCGACACAGTGGGTTCGGATGCCTCGGCGGGCTCCTCGCCTCCGGCGGCCGCGGGTTCCGCAGTCTCGCCGGCGGCGTCTACTGCAGCGCCTGCACTCTCGGCTGGGGTGGCCTCGGCTTCGGTATCGTTGGCAGCTGCTGTTGCCAATGTTTCGTCGGATTTCTGACTGTCTGTCACCGCTAGAAGTCTTTCGCTTGGAGGGAAATACCGGGACCACGGCCTTTAGGGCCGCGGCTGGTTACTTCAGTGAGAACGAGTCTATCGTGACTGGTTCCACAGGTGCGCCGTCGGTGGCGTTGTCGCCAGGCTTCAGTCCGGCGGCGGCAATACCGCCCACCACGTCGAGCCCCGAGGTCACCTTGCCCACCACCGTATAGCCGCCGGCGGCATCCGCTGGAATGACTGTGTCCTTGTACACAATGAAGAACTGGGTGCCGTTGCCGTTGGCGTTCCCGCCAGTCCGGGCCACGGCGATCGTTCCGGCGGGGTACTTGTTGTCCGGCGGGGTGTTTTCCAGCGGGCCCCAGGTGTAGCTCGGGTCGCTGCTGCCGTCGCCGGCCTTGGACCCGCACTGGAGTACGCCGAAGTTTTCGGCCGTGGTCAGCCGGTGGCAGCTGACGCCGTCGTAGAACTTCTGGTCGGCAAGGGATTTGAAGACCGCCGCGGCCTGGGGGGCCTTCGTGCCGTCGAACTCGACGCCGAGCGTGCCGCGGTTGAGCTTGAGCTCGCCCGTGAACGTCTTGCCCGCGGCGGTCTCCGGCTTGGGGATGTTCGCGCCATTCGTCGGGGCCGCGGTGGGTGTAGCGGATGCCGACGGGCTGTTCAGTCCCTCCTGCACGGCCGCGAACTCCTCTTCGGTCGGGTTCGAGGCGAAAACGGTCAGCTGCAGCACCAAGGCCAGGCCAATTGCCGCCGTGCCGGCGCTGATGGCGAAGACGTTGTCGCGCTTGCGGCGCTTGTCCTGGTCCCGGCGCAGGCCGCGCCTGGCCTCCATCTGCTGGACGCGCCGCTTCGCTTCGCGTGCGCTGCGTGAACTGGCCGCCAAAGGTCCTCCTGGTTGTATGGCCGCCACCATAACGGGCCGTGGGCGCCGTCGCGGTAGCAGCAGCAAGCTGCAGGCAGCCCCGCCGGGCCGGCTCCGTTGGAAGAAGCGGGCGCCGAACGCATAAACTGACTGCCGCACACAGTTTATGCACGACTGGCCGGTCTGCCGCTTATCTTCGTCACGTTTCGACAGTGAGAATGCCGCCTGACGCCCGCGCCCAGACATACTGCAGTAGCAACGAGATACCGCAGTGGTAACCAGAGGAGAAAATTTCACCATGGCACGCACAGCCTCCCTGTCAGGATTCCCCGAGTGGCTCCCCGAGGAGCGGCTGGTGGAACTCCATGTGCTGGACACGCTGCGCCGGACCTTCGAGCTCCATGGTTTCTCCTCGATCGAGACCCGCGCCGTGGAGACGGTGGGCCAGTTGCTGCGCAAGGGGGAAATCGATAAAGAGGTCTACGGGCTGAGCCGGCTCCAGGACGAGGACGCGGACACCGCTGCCAAGGTTGACCCGCACGCCCTTGCCCTGCACTTCGACCTCACCGTGCCGTTCGCCCCGGTACGTCGTGGAAAACGCCGGCTACCTGGCGTTCCCGTTCCGCCGTTACCAGATCCAGAAGGTCTGGCGCGGCGAACGTCCCCAGGAGGGACGGGCCCGCGAGTTCACCCAGGCGGACATCGATGTTGTCGGCGACGGTGAACTGCCGTTCCGGTACGACGTCGAAATCGCCCTCGTGATTGCCGAGGCGCTCAACGCGCTGCCCATCCCCGACTTCCTGCTGCGGATCAACAACCGCAAGCTGGCCGAGGGCTTCTATACCGGGATCGGCCTCACGGACACCGCGGGCGTCCTGCGCAGCATCGACAAACTCGAGAAGGTCGGGCCGGCGAAGGTGGCCGAGTTGCTGAAGGAGGAACTCGGCGCCACCGACGATCAGGCGCAGGCTGCCCTGAAGCTCGCGGGCATCCGCACTGCGGACACGTCCTTCGTGGAGCAGGTCCGGGCGCTGGGCGTTACCAACGAGCTGTTGGAGGAAGGCCTGAACGAGCTGGAGCAGGTCATTGCGGCCGCCGTCCAGCACGCGCCGGGACGGGTCGTAGCCGATCTCAGCATCGCCCGCGGCCTCGACTACTACACGGGCACCGTGGTGGAAACCGTCCTGGTGGGGCACGAGCAGCTGGGTTCGATCTGCTCCGGCGGCCGCTACGACGCCCTGGCGAGCAAGGGCAACCGGAAGTTCCCCGGCGTCGGCCTCTCGATCGGCGTGACCCGCCTGGTATCGCGGATCCTGAGCCAGGACCTGGCCAAAGCCACGCGCTCCGTGCCGACCGCCGTGCTGGTGACGCTCAACAACGACGACAGCTGGGCCGCCGCGCAGGATGTCGCGGCGCAGCTGCGCAGCCGTGGCATCGCCACGGAGGTCGCCGCTAAGGCCGAGAAGTTCGGCAAGCAGATCAAGTTCGCCGACCGTCGCGGCATTCCGTTTGTCTGGTTCACCGACGACGACGGCAAACACCAGGTCAAGGACATCCGCACGGGCGAGCAGTACGACGCCGACCCGGCCGCGTGGACGCCCTCCGAGGAGGACCTGCACGTGCGCGTCATCGCCGCGCGCTAGGCCTTCCGGGCAGGTCCGCTGTTGGCCCGCGTCCTGCGCACCCGCACGACGAGGAACCGCCCGGCCACCCCTGCCGCCAGCACCGCCGCCATGAACAGCACGGAGGCCGGCGGCAGGGTGACGGCCAGGATCAGGCAGCCGAGGAAGCCCAGAACATTGAGCCAGCGCGGCGCATGCCAGGGGCGGCCGGACAGCGTGAAAGCCGCGGCGTTGGTCACGGCGTAATAGACCAGCACGCCGAAACTGGAAAATCCGACCACGGTCATCACATCGGTGCTCAGCAGCAGGACGACGACGGCGGCCGCGACGGCCAGTTCCGCCGTGAACGGGACGCTGCGGGCCCGGCCCACCCTGGCCAGCGGGGCGGGCAGGTCCCGCTCCCGCGCCATCGCCAAAGTGGTCCTGCCGACCCCGGTGATCAGGGCCAGCAGCGCGCCCAGGCAGGCGGCCGCCGCGCCGGCCTGGACGAACGGGACTCCGCCGCTGAGGCGGGAGGCCTCCACCGCGTCCAGCAGCGGCGCCGTCGAAGCCGCCAGCTGCTGCGGCGGCAGGTGCCACGGCAGCAGCGCGGCCAGGCCAAGGTAGATCACGAAGGCCCCGGCCAGTGCGGCCAGGATGGCCCGCGGGATGGTACGGGCGGGATCCTTGACCTCCTCACCCAGGGTCGCGATCCGCGCATAGCCCGCAAAGGCAAAGAACATCAGCCCCGCCGCGGGAAGGACGCCCCAGCCGCCGGAAGGCGGCGCGGGATAGGCCGGCGCCGCCGACACCGCGGGGGCGCCCGCCGGGTGCGGACCGAGCAGGGAGGCCACGGCGACGAAGACGAGCGTGGCCAACACAACGGCCAGCAGGATCCTGGTCAGCAACGCGGTCCGCGTGATGCCGAGCAGATTAACTCCCGTGAGGGCGACGACGCCGGCGACCGCCAGCGGCGTGGCATAGGCCGGCGCCACGTAGTGCCCGAACGTCAGCGCCATCGCCGCGCAGGACGCCGTCTTGCCCGTGATGAAACCCCAGCCCGCAATGAAGCCGGGCCACTGGCCGAGCTGCCGGCGCCCGTACACATAGGTGCCGCCGCTGGCGGGGTACCTTGCCGCCAGCTGCGCCGACGCGACGGCATTGCAGTAGGCGATGACGCCCGCCACGGCCACGGCGAGTGTCAGCAGCGGCCCGGCCAGGGCGGCGGCGGGGGAGAAGACGACGAACACGCCGGCGCCCAGCATCGACCCCAGGCCGATTGCCGTGGAATCGAACACGCCGAGCCGGCGCTGCAGCCGCTGGTGTGGCCGCTGCGGGCCGGGCCGGCCGCCGGGCTGATCACGGGGCTGGTCACCGGGCTGGGTTCCGTTGTGCCGGGTTGCCATGGCGGAAGGGGCCTTTCCAACGGGTAAACTCGAACGGGATCGTTCCCGTAGCGATCCTATTAGAACGTCATTGTTTTAATATCGCTTTTGATTTTCCCTCTGTCTTCTTCAGAAAGGCGTGCCGTGCTGCGCACACATGACCTCGGATCACTTCGCTCCGAGCACATTGGACAAACCGTAACCCTCGCCGGCTGGGTCGGCCGGCGTCGTGACCACGGTGGTGTCGCATTCGTTGACCTGCGCGACGCGTCCGGCGTCGCCCAGGTTGTGGTCCGCGAAGAAGAGGTCTTCCACGGACTGCGCAACGAGTATGTGCTGCAGATCGTCGGCACCGTCTCCCAGCGTCCCGAAGGCAACGAGAACCCGGCGCTTCCCACCGGCGAGATCGAGGTCATGGCCGAGAAGGTCACCATCCTCAACACCTCAGATCCGCTGCCGTTCCAGATCGACGAGCACGTAGAGGTGGGCGAGGAAGCACGCCTGAAGCACCGCTACCTGGACCTGCGCCGCCCCGGCCCCGCCCGCAACCTGCGCCTGCGCTCGGAAGCCAACCGCGTGGCCCGCGAACTGCTCCACCAGGACGGCTACGTGGAGATCGAAACCCCCACGCTGACCCGTTCGACGCCGGAAGGCGCCCGCGACTTCGTGGTCCCCGCACGCCTGGCGCCGGGTTCCTGGTATGCGCTGCCGCAGTCCCCGCAGCTGTTCAAGCAGCTCCTTCAGGTGGGCGGCTTCGAAAAGTACTACCAGATCGCCCGCTGCTACCGCGATGAAGACTTCCGCGCGGACCGCCAGCCGGAATTCACGCAGCTGGACATCGAGGCCAGCTTCGTGGAACAGGACGACATCATCCGCCTGGGCGAGAACATCGTCCAGGCCCTGTGGAAGCTGATCGACGTCGAGATCCCGACGCCGATCCAGCGCATCACCTACCACGACGCCATGGCCCGCTACGGCTCGGACAAGCCGGACCTGCGCTTCGGCCAGGAGCTCACCGAGCTGACCGAATTCTTCAAGGACACCAACTTCGGTGTCTTCAAGGCGCCCTACGTCGGCGCCGTCGTCATGCCCGGCGGCGCCTCCCAGGCCCGCCGCGCCCTCGACGCCTGGCAGGAATGGGCCAAGCAGCGCGGCGCCAAGGGCCTGGCGTACGTGCTCTACAAGGAGGACGGCGAACTCGCCGGTCCCGTCGCCAAGAACCTCACCGAGACCGAGCGCGCTGGCCTCGCCGACGCCGTCGGCGCCAAGCCCGGTGACTGCATCTTCTTCGCAGCCGGCGAGAAGACTCCGTCCCGTGCGCTCCTCGGCGCTGCCCGTGTCGAGATCGGCCACCGCACCGGGCTCATCAACCCCGCTGACTGGGCCTTCTGCTGGGTCGTGGACGCGCCGATGTTCGAGCCCGCCGCCGCCGCGGTCGCCTCCGGCGACGTCGCCGTCGGCGCCGGCAAGTGGACCGCCGTGCACCACGCGTTCACTTCGCCCAAGCCCGAGTTCATGGACTCCTTCGACACGGATCCCGAGTCGGCGCTGTCCTACGCCTACGACATCGTCTGCAACGGCAACGAAATTGGCGGCGGCTCGATCCGTATCCACGAGCGCGACGTCCAGGAACGGGTTTTCGAGCTCATGGGCCTGGACAAGGCAGACGCGCAGACCAAGTTCGGCTTCCTGCTGGAGGGCTTCAAGTTCGGCGCCCCTCCGCACGGCGGCATCGCGTTCGGCTGGGACCGCGTGGTTGCCCTGCTGGCCGGCGTGGAGTCCATCCGCGACGTCATCGCGTTCCCGAAGTCCGGTGGCGGCTTCGACCCGCTGACCCAGGCTCCCGCTCCGATCACGGCGCAGCAGCGCAAGGAAGCCGGCGTCGACTTCAAGCCCGAGGCCAAGTAGGCCGCGGACGGCAAAACCAGGCTGGAAACACCAGCCGTAGCGGCAGGGGCTCCCCGGGCAACCGGAGGGCACCTGCCGCTGTCATGATCGGCCGCAACTGTTCCGGACGGAGAACCTCGATGGACCTGAACCCGATGCCCGAAGCGGGCCCGGAACCGGACCTCCTGGCCATTCCGGGGCTGGACGGGCTGATGGATGCCGCGTGGCCGGCTGCCGAACGGGAGGAATCGGGCGGCTGGGTGCTGCGGGCGGCCTCCGGCGTGACGCAACGGGCAAACTCGGTCTGGGCGCGGGTTCCCGGCGATGATGACCCGCACCGGCTGCTGGCCGCGCTCCGGGAGGCCCGGCTTTGGTACCGGAACCGCCGGCTTCCGCTGATTTTCCAGGTCTTCGACGGCCCGCCCCATGCGGCGCTGCACGCGATGCTCGATGACGAAGGGTTCACCCGGCAGTCCGAAACCCTGGTCCTGGTCCGCGGCCCTTGGGTGGAGTCCGTACCCGGCCCGGATTCCGGCGGCCCCGGACCTGCCGTGGAAATCTCCGCCGAGCCGTCGGCGGAATGGCTGGAGCTGTGGTGGAACGTCGACGGCCGCGGGGGAGCGGACGAGCTCGCCGTGGCCCGCCGCATCCTGGCCGGGTGCCCGGCCCTGTACGCCCTCGTCCGGGACGACGGCGGGGCGCCGGCCGCCGTCGCACGCCTCGCCTTGCCCAACACCGGCCCGTCCGGGCCCGGGTGGGGCGGGCTGTACTGCATGGCAACGCGTCCGGATGCGCGGCGTCGGGGCTATGGGAGCCGGGCGGTCCAGGCGCTGCTGCGCGAGGGCGGGACCCGCGGCCTGGCGGGGTACTGGCTGCTGGTCATGGCCTCCAACTCCGGTGCCCGTGAGCTGTACGCCCGCGCCGGCTTCCGCGAAGCCGGCCGCTACCTCTACCGTCAGGACAGGCCCAAGCGGCACCTGACCGGCTGCTAAGGATTCCGGCTCCGGCGTTCGGATCACTCCGGGTTCGCGGGATGACCCTCGGCTCAATGCCCACGCTCGAGGACAGCGGATGTCTCTATTTCTGTCGGTGGCTCGTGATTTGCTTGGGGTATGGATCGCAGGACAGCGTGGGGTGCGGAGACGTGGAGTGCGGAGAGCGGTGCGGCCGTGGAGGCCGTCGCCGAGTCCGCTGCCGCGCTGGCTGCCCTGGCCGGAGCGGGCGCTGACGACGCCGATCCGCCTGCCGACCCGCTGGAAGCCGCCGATCCGTTGCGGCGGCTGGCGGAAGGTTGCCTGGACGGGCTCGCCGAGGTGGCCCGGCTGGAGGCCCGGACCGCGGCGCTGAAGGTTCAGCTGGCCGCCGGCTACGCCCAAGCGGCCAGGTTCCTGGCCCCGCCGGCGGCGTCCGCGCGGGACCGCGCCGTGCAGGAGATGGCCCTGGTGGCCGAGGTCGCCTGTGTCCTGACCGTCAGCGAACGCAGCGCCGGCGCCCTGCTGGCCGAGTCCCGGGCCCTGACGGCGGCGCTGCCGCTGACCCTGGCCGCGCTGCGGGCCGGCACGATCTCCTGGGCCCACGCCCGGATCCTTGTCGAGGAAACCGCCGGCCTGGACCGGGCCGGCGCGGCCGGGCTCGAAGCGCATTTCCTGGACCCCGCCGCACCGAACCCGGCCCGCGGCTGCCCGGCCGGGGACCTCGTTCCGGCCCGGTTCCGGGCCAAGGCACGCACCTGGCGCGAACGCCACCACCCGGCCAGCATCGAGACACGCCACGCCACGTCCGCCGCGGACCGGCGGGTCGAGTTCGTCCCGGACCGGGACGGCATGGCCTGGCTCTCCGCGCACCTTCCGGCCGATACGGCCGCCGGGATCTGGGAACGGACCACCGCCGCCGCCCGCGCCCTGCAGGGCCCGGACGAGGCCCGGACCCTGGCCCAGCTCCGCGCCGACATCACCGCCACCTGGCTCCTCACCACCGGCACCGGAACGGACGACGGCGGAACGGCCAACCGCGACACCGGCACCGGGACCACCGGCGGCACGGGTGCGGGTGCTGGCGTGGGGACGGGCGCGGGCTTGGCAGGGGGTGGTGTTCCGTCGCCGCGGGCGCAGGTCCTGGTCACCGTCCCGGTCCTGTCCCTGCTGGGCGCCACGGACGAACCGGCCGTCCTGGACGGCTACGGGCCGATCCCGCCGTCGATGGCCCGCCGCCTCCTCCTAGACGGCGCCGGCTCCTTCCACCGGGTCCTGACCGACCCCCGGGACGGTGCCCCGCTGGAAATCGGCCGGACCAGCTACCGCCTGACGACGGCCCAGCGCCAGTGGCTCCGGCTCCGCGACGGCAGGTGCCCCTTCCCCGGCTGCGGCAACCACTCCCTGGACAACGAGGCAGACCATATTCTGGCCTGGGCCGACGGCGGCAGCACCGGGATCTCCAACCTGGGCCAGCCCTGCCCGAAACACCACCGGCTCAAACACGCCTCCGCCTGGACACCGGCCGGAGCCAGCAAAGACCACCCGCCGGGCTGGACCTCCCCGGCCGGGCGGCACTACCCCAGCGAACACCAGGACTGGGAACCACCCCGCTGGCCCCAGGACTGGCTGCCCGACATCCCGGCCACGGACACACGCCCGGAACCAGACACCGACACAGGCCCCGACACAGGCCCGCCCGAGGACCCGGAGCCAGGCCTGCCCCCGGACCCCTTCCCGGACTGGGACCAATTCACCGCCGGGCACCCACTGCCCGCCGCAGACGCGGACCCGGACCTGGCCGAGGATCCGTACCCGGACCTGGCCGAGGATCCGTACCCGGCCCTGCCCGAGGATGCGGACCGGGGCCTGCCCCCGGACCCCTTCCCGGACTGGCACGAATTCACCGCCGGGCATCCACTGCCCGCCGCAGACGCGGACGAGCCGGCCTGGCCGGGGCCCCTGAACGACCCCTATCCGGAACGTTCCCTGTTCCACTGTGTCTGATCGCCCCCCGGTCACCGCTACTTTGGCGCCCAAAGAGCAGCTGCGGGCAATCGGCAACTGCTACGCCGGCGGGTCGGTCACCAGGATCCGCACGGAGCACAGCTCCGCGGCGGCCTTCTTCAGTACCGCCGCGCGTGGATCCGGGACGTCCAGGAACGCGAGCCGCGTCAGGCCGGCGTAGCGCCGGAGCACGGGCTCGGCGAGCACTTGGTCCGCCAGGGTCCGGTCGCCGCCGGGCGCGAGGTATTCGACCCGGTGCTCAGCGAAGATCCGTCCGGCGTGCTCGGCGACAGCCTCCACGAGGGCATCGGCCTGGTTGGCGCGCCGCCGGGCAAAACGTTGCTGGGACCAGCCACCCGCAGCCGTCCGCGACTGGACGTGGCGCGTGCCGGTCTTGGACGCCAGCACGGCGCCGGCGCTGACCACAGCCACCGAATATCCGCCGCGGCGGACCAGGACGGTGCCGATGCTCCGGGGCTGCCCGGCCAGGGAGGCCAGCCGGGAGAGGGCGTCATGGCCGCTGCCGGGCCGGCCGTCCACGGGCCAGGGCGCCCGGAGGACGGCCACGGCGCCGTCGGCGGCGCGCAGCTGCAGGCCGGCGTCGAGCTCCTCCTCCGCCAGTGCCCCGTGGCTCGCGGCGAAGCGGTCCACCCAGCCCGGCAGCCGGTCGCCGGAGACGAAAGCCACACGGGTCTCGGGGCTGGACATGGCAGGTACTCCGTTGCGGGGGATGAGGGTGAGGGGCGGCAGGAACTAGAAGTAGCCTATCTATGTGGATGATCTCTTTGGTGCAGGGCGGGACAACGCCGACGGTAGCGACGACTTCGGCGCAGCCGAGGGTGCCACCGACGATTCCGGCCACGCCCGGTCTGCCGCCGGGCCAGCGTCGCCACGGAGCCCCCTCGCCGTCCGGATGCGGCCGCGCACCCTCGATGATGTCGTGGGCCAGCAGCACCTGCTCGGCCAAGGCTCCCCGCTGCGCCAGCTGGCGGCCGGCTCCGACGCGACCGGCCCCGCGGGCCCCAGTTCACTGATTCTCTGGGGGCCTCCAGGAACCGGCAAAACCACGCTCGCGCACGTCATCGCCAAGGGCCCGGGGCGGAAGTTCGTCGAGCTCTCCGCCATCACCGCCGGAGTAAAGGACGTCCGCCGCGTCATGGACGAGGCCCTCACTGCCCGGGACCTCTACAAGACCACCACCGTGCTGTTCCTGGACGAGATCCACCGCTTCAACAAAGCCCAGCAGGACGCCCTGCTGCCCGGCGTCGAAAACCGCTGGGTGGTGCTGGTCGCCGCGACCACCGAAAACCCGTCCTTCTCCGTCGTCTCCCCGCTGCTCTCGCGGTCCCTCCTGCTAACCCTCAAGCCGCTCACGGACGCCGACGTCGAGGGCCTGCTCCTGCGGGCCGCGACGGATGCCCGCGGGCTCGGCGGCAAAGTAGAACTCAGCGACGACGCCCTGGCGCACCTCGTCCGGCTCTCCGGCGGCGACGCCCGACGGGCGCTGACCGCGCTCGAGGCCGCGGCCGGCGTCGCGTTCGGGGACGCCGACGACGCCGATGCGGCTCCGGTGAAGATCGACCTCAAGCACACGGAGCGGGCCCTGGACGTCGCCTCCGTCCGCTACGACCGGGCCGGGGACCAGCACTACGACGTCGCCAGCGCGTTCATTAAATCGATCCGGGGCTCCGACGTCGACGCCGCACTGCACTATCTCGCCCGGATGCTGGAGGCGGGAGAGGACCCCCGGTTCGTGGCCCGCCGGATCGTGATCTCGGCGGCCGAAGACGTCGGCATGGCTGACCCGACGGCGCTGCAAACCGCCGTCGCGGCGGCCCAGGCCGTGCAGCTGATCGGCATGCCGGAAGGCCGCATCATCCTTGCCGAGGCCGTGGTGCATCTGGCCACCGCACCGAAGTCCAACGCCGCGTACATGGGCATCAACCAGGCGATCGCCGACGTCCGCGCCGGGCTCGGGAACGGCATCCCCGCCCACCTGCGCGATGCCCACTACCCGGGATCAAAACAGCTGGGCCACGGCAAAGGCTACAAATACGCCCATGACGCCCCGCACGCCGTCGCCACCCAGCAGTACCCGCCGGATGACCTCGTCGGGCGCAACTACTACGAACCCACCGGCAACGGGGCCGAACGTGACATCTCCACCCGGCTCGAGCGGCTTCGGAAGATCATCCGCGGCACCTGAACCGCTCGCGAACCGCCCGTGAACGCCCGTGACCAGCGGCTGGTCGGCAGCGGGCCGCGGCGCCGGAATCCGCCGTTGACATAGGGACCAAGAGGTCTAACGTGGAATTATGTCAGCACGGATCTGCTGACCGTCCGTGCGGCGCAGGGGACAGCGCGGGCACATGCCGGCTCCCGCTACCCGGAGCCTGGAACGTCAGCCGGCTTCGCTCCATCCCAGGTCATCCACCGCGAGCGTTCCCGCCCCCTCCCCAGCAGGTGCCCCATGAGTATCAACTTCGTTACAGCCATGGCAGTGAAGTCCTTCGATGTGCCGGACAAGAAACGGTGCCCGGACAAGGCCGAATTCGACCTCTGCACGGTGAACGACTACTCGGTGGCCCGGTTGATCCTGGGCCCGGGCTGGCGGTGGTCGGTTAACACCCGACCCTACGAGCAGACCGACGTCTGCCTGCACCACCATCTCGGTTTCTGCATTTCCGGTGAGATGGAAGTTGAAACGGCCGAAGGGCTGCGCTCCACGATCCACGCCAACGACACCTACGCGATTCCGCCCGGTCACGACGAATGGGTGGTGGGCCAGAAACCGTTCGTGGCCGTGGAATTCCTGGGGGCGGCGTCCTTTGGGCGCAGCGGAGCCCGGGGAGTGCACGCCCGGATCTGAGCCGGTCCGTCGGCCGGATCTGGTAGGCTTGTTCGTTGTCTGGCAAGGTACGGACGCACAATCCATTGAATTTCGCATTTGATGAGGGTTGCCCTGTGCCCAGTAGCAAAAGGCAGCGGTTGGCCGATGCTCTCCATCGTGGAGGCCAGTAACACTGACACACCGCAGATATTGGAAGGACACAAGTGGCTAACAACACTCGTGCTCGCCGTACCGCACGCCTTTCGCGCGCACTCGGCATCGCTCTGACCCCCAAGGCCGCCAAGTACATGGAGCGCCGCCCGTACGGCCCCGGTGAGCATGGCCGTGCCCGCAAGAAGCAGGACTCCGACTACGCCGTACGTCTGCGCGAAAAGCAGCGTCTGCGCGCCCAGTACGGCATCCGCGAAGCCCAGATGACCCGTGCCTTCGAAGAAGCACGCCGCACCAAGGGCCTGACCGGTGAAAACCTGATCGAACTGCTCGAAATGCGTCTCGACGCCCTCGTGCTGCGTGCCGGCTTCGCCCGCACCATCGCCCAGGCCCGCCAGCTGGTTGTGCACCGCCACATCCTCGTTGACGGCATCCGCGTTGACCGCCCGTCTTTCCGCGTCGGCGAGGGCCAGCTGGTCCACGTTCACAGCCGCAGCGAGACCATGCCTCCGTTCCAGGTTGCAGCAGCCGGCGCTCACCGCGACGTCCTGCCGATCGTTCCGGCTTACCTGGACGTCAAGCTTGACGCCCTGCAGGCCCGCCTGGTGCGCCGCCCCAAGCGTTCCGAGATCCCCGTGACCTGCGAAGAGCAGCTCGTCGTGGAATTCTACGCACGCTAATTCAAAAGGCATCACCTACAAAGAAGCCCGTGGCAAGCGCCGCGGGCTTCTTTGTATGTAAGGTACTTGGGGGAGTTCCCCGGGAGCAGGCTCTGCCTGCCGGTTTAAACTGCCGGCCGAAACCGTCGGAACCCGACGCAACAAGCTGGTATCCACTGCAGTTCAAGGAGATGAGTGTCTATGTCTGGTGGCGATATTGCCGGCCTGATCGCGGCTGGAGTGTTTGCACTGCTGGTCTTGCTGCTCGCCGTGCCGATCCTGAAGCTCGGGGGAGTGTTCGACGAAATGCGGACCACCATCCGCTCCATCAGCGACGGCGCCACCCCGCTCATGGACGAGGTCACCGCCACGGTGACCACCACCAACGAGCAGCTGAAGAAGGTTGACGGCATCTCCTCGAACGTCTCGGACGCCTCCGCCAACATCTCGGCGCTGTCCTCGCTCATGGCCGCCACCGTAGGTTCGCCGCTGATCAAGGTGGCAGCCTTCAGCTACGGTGTGCGCTCCGCCTTCAGCACCCGCAAAAAGCCCGCCACCGGCCGCCGCAGCCGCTAACCCTCCGGGAGCACCTGACATGAACAGAATCATCTGGATGGGAATCGGCGTCGCAATCGGCATCATCGCTTTCCGCAAGGTCACAGAAGCCCAGTCCGCCCTCGGCCCCGAGGGCCTGAACCGGGCTGTCGGACGGCTGGCAGACGGCCTGCTCGACTTCGCCGATGCCATCCGCGACGGCATGGGCGAGCGGGAGTCCGAACTCCGCGCGGCGCTCGGGATCGAGACCGCAACGGACCTGGCTTCCGGCGGCACCGTCGCCCGCCGGGATGCGGTCCGGCGCTAGCCGGGAGAGAATTAGTAAGTAAGGTGCCCGTCACCGGGGGGTGACGGCGCGCCGACGCCCCGGTGGCGGGTACCAGATTGACGGGCCCGGATCAGTGCCGGTCCCCAGCTTGTCCCGCGCAACACAGACGCGGGCCACATATCGCAGTGAATATTGAAGGGTAAGAAATCAGCTCATGAAGTCGCAGGAGATCACCAAGCGCTGGATCGACTTTTTTGTCAGCAAGGGGCACACCGCCGTGCCCTCCGCCTCCCTGGTCTCCAGCGACCCGTCCCTGCTGTTCACGGTGGCCGGTATGGTCCCGTTCATCCCGTACCTGACGGCACGGGAGGAGGCCCCCTACCAGCGGGCCACCAGCGTGCAGAAGTGCATCCGGACCGGTGACATCGAGGAAGTCGGGAAAACAGCCCGCCACGGCACCTTCTTCCAGATGTGCGGCAACTTCTCCTTTGGCGACTACTTCAAGGAAGACGCCATCAAGTTCGCGTGGGAGCTCCTGACCACCAGCGTGGACGACGGCGGGTACGGGCTGCCGCCGGAGCGGCTCTGGGTCACCGTCTATGAAGAGGACGACGAGGCCGAGCAGCTGTGGCTGAAGAACACCGGCATGCCGGGCGAACGGATCCAGCGGATGGGCAAGGCCGATAACTACTGGTCCACCGGCCAGCCCGGTCCGGCCGGTCCCTGCTCGGAGATCTACTACGACCGCGGCCCGTCCTACGGCGTCGAGGGCGGCCCCATCGCCGATGAAAACCGCTACGTCGAGATCTGGAACCTCGTGTTCATGCAGTACCAGATCGACAACGTCCGCTCCAAGGTGGATTTCGACATCACCGGAGAGCTGCCCAAGAAGAACATCGACACGGGCCTCGGCATGGAGCGCCTCGCGATGATCCTCCAGGACGTCGAGAACATGTACGAGACGGACCAGGTCCGTCCCGTCATCGACCGGGCCGCGGCGCTCTCCGGCCGGGAGTACACCTCCGCTGAGTCCGCCGAGGACCCGCACCACACGGACGACGTCCGCATGCGCGTCGTGGCCGACCACATCCGCTCGGCGCTCATGCTGATCGCCGACGGCGTGACCCCCTCCAACGAGGGCCGCGGCTACGTGCTGCGCCGCCTGATCCGCCGGGCCGTCCGCTCCATGCGCCTGCTCGGTGTCGAAAAGGCCTGCCTGCCGGAGCTGCTGCCGGCCTCGCGGGACGCCATGAAGGGTGTCTACCCGATCGTCGAGACCGACTTCGAGCGCATCAGCCGGATTGCCTACGCCGAAGAGAAGGCGTTCCTGCGCACCATCGCTTCGGGCACCGCCCGCCTCGAGGACGCCGTCAAGGAGTCCAAGGCCGCCAACCAGCCGCTCTCCGGCGCCGACGCCTTTGCCCTGCATGACACCTACGGTTTCCCGATCGACCTCACCCTGGAAATGGCCGAAGAGGCCGGGCTGAAAGTCGACGAGCCCGAGTTCCGCAAGCTCATGCTCGAACAGCGCCAGCGCGCCCAGGCCGACGCCAAGGGCAAGAAGGGTTCGCACGCGGACCTCAGCGCGTTCCAGGAGCTGCTGTCCGCCGGCGAGACCGTCTTCACCGGCTACACCGAACTCCAGGGCGAGTCCAAGGTCCGCGGCATCCTGTCCGGCGGCCGGAAGGTCGCCCAGGCCTCCACCGGCGATGAAATCGAACTGGTCCTGGCCGAGACGCCGTTCTACGCCGAGGCTGGCGGCCAGGCTGCCGACACCGGGCTGATCACCGGCGACGGCTTCGTCGTCGAGGTCCTGGATGTCCAGCGCCCCGTCAAGGGCCTCAGCGTCCACAAGGCAATCGTCCGCGAAGGCGAAATCGGTGCCGACTCGCTGGTTCAAGCCGCCGTGGACCGGGAACGCCGGCACGCCGCCGAGCAGGCCCACACCGGCACGCACATTGTGCACGCGGCCCTGCACCAGATCCTCGGCCCGGAGGCCCTGCAGCGCGGCTCCTTCAACAAGGCCGGCTACCTGCGCTTCGACTTCGCCTGGGGCGAGGGCCTGAGCGCCGCCACCCGGTCCGAGATCGAGGAAGTCTCCAACATCGCCATCCGCAACAACTTCCGGGTGGAAACCAAGATCATGGGGCTCGCTGAGGCCAAGGCGCTCGGCGCCATGGCGCTGTTCGGCGAGAACTACGGCAACGAGGTCCGCGTCGTGGAAATCGACGGTGCCTGGTCCCGCGAGCTCTGCGGCGGCACGCACGTCGAGAACACCTCGCTGATCGGCAGCCTGTCCCTGCTCGGCGAACAGTCGGTCGGCTCAGGAAACCGCCGCGTCGAAGCCTTCGTGGGCATGGACGCCTTCCGGCACCTGGCCGCGGAGCGGGCACTTGTCACCGAACTCACGGAAATGCTGAAGGTTCCCTCCGGGCTGCTCGCGGACCGGATTTCCAGCACCCTGACCAAGCTCAAGACGGCCGAAAAGGAACTCGAGCGGCTGCGCAAGGAGCAGCTCACGGCCGCCGCTGCCCAGCTGGTCGGCACCGCCCAGGACGCCGCCGGCGTCAAGGTCATTGCGCACGACGCCGGCCAGGTCAGCGGCGCGGACGACTTGCGCGGCCTGGCCCTGGACCTGCGGACGCGTCTCGGTTCCGAGCCCGCCGCCGTCGCGGTGGCCGGTGTCAGCAACGACCGTCCCGTGATCCTGATCGCCACCAACGAAGCCGCCCGGGCAGCCGGAGTCAAGGCCGGCGCCCTGGTGCGCCTCGCCGCAGGCATCCTCGGCGGCGGCGGCGGCGGCAAGGACGACGTCGCCCAGGGCGGCGGCACCGACGCCGCCAAGGTCGGCGCTGCCCTCGGCGCCGTCGTGGACGCCATTACCCGGCGATAGCGGAGCCCACGTGTCTGAAGCTGCTGTGGCCGGCGTCTATCCCCGGGGCGTGAAGCTCGGGGTGGACGTCGGCACCGTCCGCGTGGGCGTGGCCGTCTGCGACCGCGACGGAATCCTGGCGACCCCGCTGCGCACGCTGCAGCGGAACGTGAAAAAGAACACCGATGTGCGACTCTTGGCCGCCCTGGCCGCGGAGCTGGACGCCGTGGAGATTTTCGTGGGACTGCCGCGCACCATGAAGGGCGAAGAACACGCCTCCGCCAGGATGGCCACAGAATACGCACAGCTGCTGGCACTGGCCCTGCGCGACGCCGGATCCGAGCTGCCCGTGCGCCTCATTGACGAACGGCTCAGCACTGTGACCGCGCACCGCAACCTGCACGAGGCTGGCATGAGCAGCAGGAATCACCGTACAGTTGTTGATCAGGTTGCGGCGGCAGGTATTCTGCAACATGCGATTGATATGCAAAAGGCCAGGGGAACGGAGGTCGGAACCCGCGTGTACGCGGAGTCTGCGCCGGGGCCGACCGGAGGCGGCGCACAGACCGGCCCGGCAGTACAGACGCACTCTTCAGAACATGGAAGGCTACAGTGAGCCCGGTCAACAGTGATGACTCCTCCGGTGACGCCCTTGGTGGCGCCGGCCGACCGCTGACGCGCAAAGAAATCCGGGCCCGGGAAAAGCTTCTGGCCACCCAGGGCCACAACGTGATCCCGCCGCAGGCTTTTGAGACGGGAGCGGACGTCCCTACGCCGGCCCCGGCACCCGCGCAGGACCGCGAGCTGCCGCAGTCCGCACCGGAACTCCCCGACGCGGCTCCGACCGTGCACGAAGAAGCCGTTCGTGAAGAGCCCGTACACGAAGAAGCCGCGCAGGAAGAGCCTGTGCACGAGGAAGCCGTGCGTGAAGAGCCCGTGCACCGGGAAACAGTGCACGAAGAGCCCGCGCACGAAGACTTCACGCAGCTGATCCCCGTGCGCGAAGTACCTGTCCACGAAGTACCTGTCCCCGACGAGCCCGTCCGCGAAGACGTTGGCCACGAGGACGTCGTCTATGCGTCAGCGGGACGGCTCGGCTACGAGGCCCGCCACGATGCAGCTGTCCATGACGCCGGCGTCCACGATGGCTACGCTCCGCACCCCCTCGACGAGGCGCACCATGCCTACGACAACTCCGGTGACCCCCAGGCACAGCCGCACCCGGACGCCGAGTACCACGGCGACCCGGGCGAGGAGCTGATTGCCGGAGCGGTCCGCCACAACAAGGGTCCGTCCAAGAAGGTCCGCCGCCGGCGCCGCTTCCTGGCCCTGGTGCTGACCCTGACGGTCTTCGTCGTCGCAATCGCCGTCGGCGCCCAGTTCCTCAAGCCGCTCCTGGGCGGGGACACCATGGCCGACTACCCCGGTCCCGGAACCGGTGAGGTCACCATCACAGTCGAACCCGGCGCCGGGCCGCGGTCCGTGGCCACCGAGTTGCAGTCGAAAAAGGTCGTGGCGAACGCGGACACTTTCCTCAAGGAGTTCACCGCTTCGGGCGGTGCCCTGAACCCGGGCACGTTCTCGATGCGCCAGGAAATGAAGAACTCCGATGCCGTGGATGTCCTGCTCAACAAGGGCCAGGACAAGGTCATGTACTTTGCGCTCAGCGCCGGGTTGCGGATCGGCGAATCCCTGCAGGCGATTTCCGAGGGCACCGGGATTTCTGTTCAGGAGCTGAAAGCGCTCAGCGATGCGCCCGGGCAGTTCGGCGTCCCGGCCAAAGCCAAGAACCTCGAAGGCTACCTTTCGCCGGGAGAGTACCGCTTCCCGTTGGGCTCCTCCGCCAAGGACATTATGCAGAAGCTCGTCGGCAACACCCAGGCTGAACTCAAGGCCCAGGGCGTCACCGATCCCGCGAAACAGTACGACGTCTTGACGGTGGCAAGCATCGTCCAGGCCGAAGGCGGCCAGGCCGAATACGGCGACGTGGCCGGGGCTATCTACAACCGCCTCAAGCCCAACAACACCGAGACCAACGGGCTCATCCAGTCCGATGCCACCGTCACCTATGGCCTGGGCATCCGCAGCTTCCACATCGACGAGGCCCAGAAGGCTGACAAGTCGAACCCGTACAACACCTACGCCAACCAGGGACTGCCGGCCGGCCCCATCGGTTCTCCCGGCAAGACGGCCATTGACGCCGCCGCCAAGCCCAAGTCCAATAACTTCCTCTACTGGGTCACCATCAACCTGGACACCAAGGAGACCAAGTTCTCCAAGACCCTGGCGGAACACAACGGCTACGTGGAGCAGTACAACGCCTGGTGCGAGGCCAACCCGGGACGCTGCGTATGACGCTTCGGGCGGCCGTCCTTGGGCATCCCATCAGCCATTCGAAGTCGCCGGCGCTGCACCGGGCCGCGTACGCCCACCTCGGCGTGGACATTGCCTACTCAGCCATTGATGTGACCGAGGCCGCCCTGCCGGATTTCATGCGGCAGGTCAGGGACGAGGTGCGCGCTGACGGTTCCTGGCGTGGCCTGTCGGTCACCATGCCGCTCAAGTCGGCCATGGTGGCGGAAGTGGACGAGGTCCGGGGCGTCGGCCGCGTACTCGGGGTCGTCAACACGGTGGCGTTCGAATCCGACGGCGGCAGTGCTGGCCACACCCGGTTGGTCGCTTACAACACCGACGTCGCCGGGATCGTCAACGCGCTCCGGCACGCGGGGGCAGCCTCGGCGCCCACCGCCGCGATCCTCGGCGGGGGCGGGACCGCAGCCGCGGCCATCGCGGCGCTCAAGGAGCTGGGGGCGGTGTCTGCCGATGTGTTCGTCCGCGATGTCAGCCGCGCGGCGGAAGCCCGCGCGGCTGCCGACGCCGTAGGCGTCCCCGTCCGGGTCCTTCCCCTCGCCGGCGCGGCAGCCGCCGTCGCCGCCGCCGACGTCGTCATCTCCACGCTGCCGCCCCGCGCGGCGGACGCGCTGGCCGGTGAACTGGCCGAAGAGCTGGCGGCGAATCCGTCGAGCGCACTGCCGGCGCACGGCAGCCCGGGCGTCCTCCTGGACGTCGCCTACGATCCATGGCCCAGCCGGATCGCCGCGGTCTGGCAGGAAGCCGGCGGCACCGTGGTCCCGGGACTGGAAATGCTGATCTACCAGGCGGTGGAGCAGGTGCGGCACTTCACCGGGCTGGGCGAGGCCCTCCCGGCCGGAGTCACAGATGTGATGTGTGACGCAGTCGGAGCGCCCCGACGGGTGTTCTAACCGCCCGACATGGCAGGATGGAATGTATGTTGCGTTGGTTGACTGCCGGAGAATCCCATGGCCCGGCACTGGTCGGAATAATTGAAGGCGTGCCCGCCGGTGTGGAACTCACCAGCGCCCACATCAGCGAGGCGCTGGCCCGCCGCCGGCTCGGCTATGGCCGCGGCGCCCGGATGAAATTCGAGCAGGACGTGGTGACGATCCTCGGCGGAGTCCGCCACGGCCTGACCCAGGGCGGCCCCGTCGCCATCCAGGTCGGCAACACCGAATGGCCCAAGTGGGAACAGATCATGTCCTCCGATCCCGTGGAGCCCGAAATCCTGGCCGACCAGGCCCGGAACGCCCCGCTGACGCGCCCGCGGCCCGGCCACGCCGACTTCACCGGCATGCAGAAATACGGCTTCGACGAGGCCCGCCCGGTCCTGGAGCGCGCCAGCGCCCGCGAAACGGCCACGCGGGTGGCGCTCGGCACGGTCGCTGCGGCGTTCCTCAAGCAACTCGGCATTGAACTCGTCTCCCACACCGTGTCCATCGCCAGCGTAGCCGTGCCGGAAGGCCGGCCGCTGCCGGTCCCGGGCAACGTGATCGCCCTGGACGCCGACCCGTTGCGCTGCTTCGACCGCGAAACCTCGGACGCCATGGTGGCCGAGGTCGACGTCGCGCACAAGGAAGGCGAAACCCTCGGCGGCGTCGTGGAAGTACTCGCCTACGGGCTCCCGCCGGGACTCGGCAGCTACGTCCACTGGGACCGGCGCCTCGACTCACGGCTGGCGGCGGCCCTGATGGGCATCCAGGCCATCAAGGGCGTTGAGGTCGGCGACGGGTTCCTGACCGCGGCCCGCCGCGGCTCCGCCGCCCACGACGAGATCGTCAAGGACGCGGACGGAAAGATCATCCGCACCTCCAACCGCGCAGGCGGGATCGAGGGCGGCATGAGCATCGGCGATGTCCTGCGCGTCCGTGCCGCCATGAAACCGATCGCCACCGTGCCCCGCGCCCTCAGGACGGTCGACGTCAGCACGGGGGAGGCCGCCAAGGCCCACCACCAGCGCTCCGACGTCTGTGCCGTGCCGGCCGCCGGTGTGGTGGCCGAGGCCATGGTGGCCCTCGTGATCGCCGAAGCGGTCGCGGAAAAATTCGGCGGTGACTCCGTGCAGGAGACCGCCCGCAACATCAAGGGTTACCTGGACAGCATTCCGGCGTCCCTGGACTCGATCGGCCACTAGTGCCGGCCGGGAACACCGACGGGCCCTCCGTTGCGGCGGCGCCCGCCGCAAAAAACGTCGGCCCGGTGGTCCTGATCGGACCGATGGCGGTGGGCAAATCGGCGATCGGGCAACAGCTCGCCCAGCACCTGGGGTGCGCCTTCATCGACACCGACGCCCTTGTGGTAGCCCAGCACGGGACGATCGCCGAGATCTTCGCCAGCCGGGGCGAGCACGCCTTCCGCGAGATGGAGGCCCGGGCCGTGGCCCAGGCCATCGAAGAGGCACAGGGCGACACCGCCATCATTTCGCTCGGCGGTGGGGCCGTCCTTGACTCCGGTACGCAGCAGCTCCTGGGCCGCTGTACCGTTGTATACCTCGAATGCGACGCCGAGACTGTGGCGGAACGCATCGCCAGAAATTCGGGCCGGCCGCTCCTGGCCGGCGACGCCATGGGCCGGTGGCGGACCTTGTTCGCCACCCGGCAACCGGTCTACGAACGGCTCGCCGACCTCGTCCTCGATGTCCGGCGCGGCAGCGTTCCGGAGCTGGCTCACCGGCTGGAAGATGCGCTGGGGGAGCACGCCGCGGCTCAGGCCGCGGCGTCGCCCACTCCGGCGTCGACAAAGGAAGTTGAATAGTGAGTACCGAATCAACCGTCATCAAAGTCACCGGACAAACGCCGGGTGAGAACTACGACGTCGTAGTGGGCAGCGGCCTCCTGGCAAGCCTGCCGGGCCTGCTGGGCGAGCGCGTCAAGCGCGTCCTGGTCATCCACCCCCGCGCGCTGCGGCTGACCGGGGACACCGTCCGGGAAGAGCTGGCCGCCGCCGGCTTCACCGCGCTGACCGCGGAAATCCCCGACGCCGAAGAGGGCAAACACATCGAGGTCGCCTCCTTCTGCTGGCAGGTGCTGGGGCAGAACGACTTCACCCGCTCCGACGCCATCGTCGCCGTCGGCGGCGGCGCCGTCACGGACCTGGCCGGCTTTGTCGCCGCGACCTGGCTGCGCGGCGTGAAGGTCATCCACATGCCCACGAGCCTGCTGGGCATGGTGGACGCCTCGGTCGGCGGCAAGACCGGGATTAACACCGCCGAGGGCAAGAACCTGGTGGGCGCGTTCCACCCGCCCGCCGGCGTCCTCGCGGACCTCGACACGCTGGAGACACTGCCGAAAAACGAGATCATCTCCGGCATGGCCGAGGTCATCAAATGCGGCTTCATCGCCGACCCGGCCATCCTGGACCTGATCGAAAAGGACCCGTCCGCGGTCTCCGATCCGCGCTCGGACATCCTGCGGGAACTGATCGAACGCGCCATCACCGTCAAGGCCCGCGTTGTGTCCGAGGACCTGAAGGAAACCGGCCAGCGCGAGATCCTGAACTACGGCCACACCCTGGGCCACGCGATCGAACTCGCCGAGCGCTACTCCTGGCGGCACGGCGCCGCCGTCTCCGTGGGCATGATGTTCGCCGCCGAACTCGCCCGCAGCGTCGGCCGGCTCAGCGACGCCGACGCCGACAGGCACCGCAGCATCCTGGAAAGCCTCGGACTTCCCATCACGTACCGCCGCGACCGCTGGCAGGCCCTCCTGGACGGCATGCGCCGGGACAAGAAATCCCGCGGTGACCTGCTGCGGTTCGTGGTGCTCGACGGCGTCGGCCGGCCCGGGATCCTCGACGTCCCGGACACGTCCCTGCTGTTTGCCGCCTACCAGGAGATTGCCTCCTGATGCACATGGTCAAGGGCGGCACGAGCGAGTGGCCGGACGCGGGATTTCCCGGGATCCGGATCAACCCGCAGTCCCTGATGCCCCAGATCGTCAATGACGAGGTCCTGGCCGAGGCGCTGGCAGCCTCGACGGACCCCGGGGACCTGATCCTCGTCCGGCTCGTCGAGGGGCACGCGGCCGAAGCCGCGGAGCTCCTCGCCGAGGCCCGCTACAAGGACCCCGGCTCGCTCCGGCTGCGGATCTTCGAGGCGGACGTGCTCCGGGTCTCGAACCGGTTCGACCGGGCCGTGGAGGTGTTCCGCCAGCTCCTCGCCGAGACCCAGGGCACCCTGGAGGAGGCCGCCGTCCGCCAGCACCTCGGCCGGTCCTACTTCGCCGGCGGGAACATCGGCGCCGCCGTCGAATCCTTCGCAAAGGCGCTGGATCTGCGCGTCGCCGGGTCCGCCGACGCGGCCCTCATCTACGCCTCCACCGTTGCGTTGCAGCGCGCCAGGGACGTGCTGGAACTGCAGTCCTGAGCCTGCGTCAGGCAGCCGTCCGCCGGAACCGGTAGAATAGATCTTGGATTTTTGACAAATACGCGCTGGCGGGCCGCTTGGCTTGCCGGCCCGGCATAGATCGTCCGGCCGATAGCACCGGCCTGATGGAACCAGAGAGAAACTAAGAGGATACAGTGGCAACCACTAACGACATCAAGAACGGAACCGTCCTTAAGCTCGAGGGCCAGCTTTGGAACATCATCGAGTTCCAGCACGTCAAGCCCGGCAAGGGTGGCGCGTTCGTGCGCACCAAGATGCGCAACGTGATGTCCGGCAAGGTCGTCGACAAGACCTTCAACGCCGGATTGAAGATTGAGACCGCCACGGTGGACCGCCGCGACTACCAGTACCTTTACCAGGACGGCGCCGACTTCGTCTTCATGGACACCTCGGACTTCGACCAGCTCACCGTCTCGGCCGCCACCGTCGGCGACGCCACCAACTTCATGCTCGAGAACCAGATGGTCAACATCGCCATCCACGAGGGCAACCCGCTCTACATCGAACTGCCCCCGAGCGTCGTCCTCGAGATCACCTACACCGAGCCGGGCCTGCAGGGCGACCGCTCCTCGGCCGGCACCAAGCCCGCCACCCTCGAAACCGGGTACGAGATCCAGGTGCCGCTGTTCGTCGAGAACAACACCAAGGTCAAGGTCGACACCCGCGACGGCAGCTACCTCGGCCGGGTCAACGACTAGTGAGTGCGCGCGGTAAGGCCCGGAACCGGGCCCTCGATGTGCTCTTTGAGGCCGAGCAGCGCTCGGCCTCGGCGTTCGACGTGCTGAAGTCCCGCCGCGAGCAGACAGACCAGATCGTCAACCCGTACACCCTCGAAATCGTCGAAGGCGTGGTCTCGCACCAGGTGGCCATCGACGAATTCCTGGAGACCTATTCGCAGGGCTGGACCCTGGAGCGCATGCCCTCCGTGGACCGCATCATCCTGCGGATCGGCACCTGGGAACTGCTCTACAACGACGACGTCCCGGACGGCGTGGCGGTCAGCGAGGCTGTGGCCCTGGCCAAGACGCTCTCCACGGACGAGTCGCCGTCGTTCATCAACGGCCTGCTGGGCCGGCTGCAGCAGCTGAAACCCTCGCTGCTGGCGTAGGCTCTCGGCGCCCCGAAGAACCCCGGCCAGGACATCCTGGCCGGGGTTCTTTCTGTTCCCCCGGTGACCGCCATGTCCTGGTCGGTTTCTCACAAACGTCGCAACAGGTCTGATCCGAACGTAACAGGGAGATGCGTGAGCTCGAGACTAGTACTACTACGGTGAAGCGCGGGCGTGTCCGCGGGGGACGGTAGCATGTGAGAGTACAGAATTGCGTGAATACATCACGCGTTGTACTTTGTGTGTATGGAAATGCTCACGCAGGCACCCGTCCTGGCCAGATTTGGCTATGCAGTGTCAGACCCAACCCGCGCCCGGATCCTCCTGGCACTTTCAGATGCCCCGTCCTATCCCTCGGATTTGGCTGAGGCGCTGGGAGTTTCCCGACAGAGCATGTCCAACCATCTGACGTGCCTGCGTGGCTGTGGGCTGGTGGTGGCCGTTCCCGACGGGCGGCGGACCCGGTATGAGCTGGCGGACGCGCGGTTGGGCCATGCGATCCAGGATCTGCTCGGTGTTGTTCTCGCTGTTGATCCGGCGTGCTGCGCCCCGGACGGGGAGTGCCTCGTATGACGGCGCTGCTGCAGGCACCCACCCGGGAACGCCGCGCCGTGCTGAACCGCCGCATCCGGCTGTTCGCGGCCGCGACCATCACCTACAACGTCGTTGAGGCCGTCGTGGCGCTCTGGGCCGGCAACGTCGCCGACTCTGCTGCATTGATCGGTTTCGGGCTGGACTCGGTCATCGAGGTGACCTCGGCAGTGGCGTTGTCGTGGCAGTTCTCCTCGAAGGATCCTGAACGGCGCGAGCACCTGACGCTGCGGATCATTGCCATCTCGTTCTTCGCTCTCGCCGCGTTCGTGGCCATTGACTCCATCCGGTCCCTGACCGGTGCCGGTGAAGCGCAGCAATCCCTGCCGGGCATTGTGATCGCAGCGTTGAGCCTGGCGATCATGCCCGTGCTGTCCTGGGCCCAGCGCCGGGCAGGGCGGGAACTCGGGTCCCGGACGGCCGTCGCCGATTCAAAACAGACCCTTCTATGCACCTACCTTTCCGCCGTCCTACTCGTTGGCCTGGTCCTCAACAGCACGCTGGGCTGGTGGTGGGCCGACGCCGGCGCCGCCCTGGTCATCGCCGGCATCGCGGTCCGTGAAGGCATTAACGCCTGGCGTGGCGAAGCGTGCTGCGCCCTTCCCCACGCCGATGACGCGCACGGCCAGGGGCACGGCGGCGAAGACGATGACTGCTGTGCACCAGCAGCCGGCACAACCAGCCCTGCAGTATCCGTGGCTTCGGTGCCGGCGGAGCAGGAAGGGGCCTGCTGCGCCGGGTGCCAGGCCGATGCGAAGCCGGCGCCGGTGACCTTGACTCTCGGGACGAAACCGGCTGATCGATGAGCGCTGTTTCGACCGCACGGAACGTGCGGATCGCAGCTGCTCGACGACGCCGCTAGCCCGTAGACGCAAGAACTGCATGCATCAACACCACTTGCAGACGGTGTTGCGACGTTGTGGGAAACCGCCCTGGTCCCACTGGCGTCCGCCGTTTCCTAGCCGACGACGGCGGCCCGGAGTGCGGCGATCCGGGCGAGCTGGTGCTGCTCATCGCGCTGGTGGGCCGGCACGTCCCGGCCGCTGAGGATCCGTTGCCGGGTGAGGGCGAGCTGGGTGGCGGCATCGAGCAGGGCCTTCATCTGTGCGCCCCGCCCGGTGGACTTGGCCCAGCGCAGCGCCGAACGGCGGCCGGCCGCGGTGGCCAGCATTTCGACCTCGGCCGCGGTGAACCAGCCCGCGGCCGCGTATTCCTTGAGCCGCTGACGGGTGAGCCTGCGCTCAGCCACCCGCAGCAGCGCGATCACCAGCACGGCCAGCAGGAAGATCGGCACCTGCACCATCACGTACCGGTCCAGGAAGTCCCGGCCCATGCTGTTCCAGGCGCTGTGCAGCAGCATCGCGGGAACGAGGCCGGCGAAGAACGCCAGCACGGACAGTCCGGTGTTCCCGCGGCTGGCGGCGAAGCCCATCACCAGGCCCGTGGTACCCGTGAAAATGGCGTGGGCGAAGGGTGAGAGGACCCCGCGGAGAAAGAAGACCACTGCGAGGTCCGTGCCGGGGTCGCTGGATTCGGCGATGGCGCGGCCGAAGTAGAGGATGTTTTCGGTAAACGCGAAGCCCGCCGCGATCGTGAAGGCGAACACCACACCGTCGACCGGTCCGTTGAAGTGTTTCGGGGCATAGAGCACGAGCAACAGCAGCCCCAGGGACTTCGCGAATTCCTCCACCACCGGCGCCTGGACCGTCACGGCGAACGTCGTATAGTCCAGTCCCGAGGCGGGCCCCGCCACCAGTGAGAAATAGGGCTGGATCAGCATCGTCACCGCGATCGAGACGACGGCTCCCCAGGCAAACGCGAAAAGCAGCAGGGCCCTCGGCTCGGGTTCCCAGCGGTCGATGAAGCGCACCGTCAGCAACACTGTCGTCAGGGGAATCAGTGAGGCGACGAAGCCGACAGCAAAGCCGGCGATGCCGGTCCTCTCCAGCAGGAAGGGAAGGACCAGGAAGAGGCCGAGGAACGCCAGGAATCCGCCGGCCAGCACGAGGCCGAAAACGCCGGAACTGCGGCCGTTCTTCCAGCCCGGACCGCCGCCCGCCGGCCGGGCGGGAGGCAGCGCCGGCTGGAACTGGCTGCGGTCGTTGGCAGGGGGCCGCTGGTAGTACGCCGGCTGCACCCGCCCCAGCCACGTCGGGTTCGCTTGCTCCGGCAGCGGCCGCTGGCGGGAGCCTCCGGGTTGCCCATGCCCCGGCCGCGGCTCGTTCATCGTCATGGAACCGAGCCTATGTCCGTGTGAGGTTAAACGCATTCCCGCGGCGACGGGGCGGCAGTGCCGTTGTGGTAATTTGAAAGAGCAAATATTCCTTTTTTAATTCCGTCCCGTGAGGCGGGGAAAGGGGAGACGAGCCATGACTTCCGTGCCTTCAGCACCGGGTCCGGCGCAGGTGGTGCTCACCCGGGTTGTCCTCAACCAGGCTGACATAGACCGCGCCCTCACTCGTATCGCCCATGAAATTCTCGAGGCCAACAAGGGCTCCCAGGACCTCGTCCTGCTGGGCATCCCGCGCCGGGGCTATCCCCTGGCCGTCCGCCTCGCCGCCAAGATCGCCGCCGCGGATCCCACCGTGGACGCCGCCGCGATTGTCGGCCAGCTCGACGTCACGATGTTCCGCGACGACCTCTCCCACCAGCCCACCAGGCCGCCGTACCCCACCCAGCTGCCGCGCACCGGCATCGACAACAAAGTTGTGGTGCTGATCGACGACGTCCTCTATTCCGGACGCACCATCCGGGCGGCCCTGGACGCCATCATCGACCTCGGCCGGCCGAGGATTGTCCGCCTTGCCGTGCTGATCGACCGTGGCCACCGGGAACTGCCCATCCGCGCGGACCATGTCGGCAAGAACCTGCCCACCTCCTCATCGGAGAAGGTCCGGGTCCGGCTCGAGGAAACCGATTCTGCCGGAGGCGGGGCAACAGACGGCGCCCCCGTCAACGAAGTGGTCATCGAGGCCACCGCATGAGGCACTTGCTCTCCACCGAAGACCTGAGCCTGCACAACGCCATCCGCATCCTGGACACCGCCGAGGAAATGGCGGCGGTGGGGGAGCGCGAGGTCAAAAAGCTCCCCGCCCTGCGCGGGCGCACCGTGGTCAACCTCTTCTTCGAGGACTCCACCCGCACCCGGATCTCCTTCGAGGCCGCCGCCAAGCGGCTCTCCGCCGACGTCATCAACTTCGCCGCGAAGGGCTCGTCCGTCTCCAAGGGCGAGTCGCTGAAGGACACCGCCCAGACGCTCGCGGCGATGGGCGCCGACGCGGTGGTCATCCGGCACTGGGCCTCCGGCGCCCCGCACCGGCTCGCCGCGACCGACTGGATCGACGCCGCCGTCATTAACGCCGGCGACGGCACCCACGAACACCCCACCCAGGCGCTGCTGGACGCGTTCACCATGCGCCGGCACTGGTCGAAGCTGGCCGGAACACCGTCGGCCGGCGCCGACCTCAAAGGCATGCGCGTCGCCATCGCCGGTGACGTCCTGCATTCGCGCGTGGCCCGCTCCAACGTCTGGCTGCTGCGCACCCTCGGCGCCGAGGTCACCCTCGTCGCGCCGCCTACGCTGCTGCCCGTCGGCGTCGAAAAATGGCCGTGCGCGGTCAGTTTCGACCTCGACGAGACCCTCGCGCAGGGGGTGGACGCGATGATGATGCTCCGCGTCCAGGGCGAACGGATGAATGCCTCCTTCTTCCCCACCACCCGCGAGTACTCGCGCCGCTGGGGCTTCGACGACAACCGGCTCCGTGCCCTCGACAGCCTGGGGCTCAAGGACACCATCATCATGCACCCGGGTCCGATGAACCGCGGCCTGGAAATCTCCGCGGCCGCGGCCGACTCGCCCCGCTCCACGGTGCTGGCGCAGGTCCGCAACGGCGTTTCGGTCCGGATGGCGGCACTGTACTTGCTGCTGTCCGGAGAGAACCGCGAGCCCGCCGCCGCAGCAGTTTCTGCCTCTGCGGCCGCGTCTGCGGCCGCGCCCGCGGCCCACGCCGCCAACCCGAACCTCACCTATTCCCACCAGGAGAGCCACTGATGGCCAATCAGCACCAGAACGCAGACAACAGCGGCACGTACCTCATCCGGGGGGCCTCGATCCTGGGCGGAGCAGCCGAAGACCTCCTGATCCGGGACGGCGTGATCGCCGCCCGCGGCCGGCAGCTGGACGCCGACGTGGCCGGGGCGCGGGAAGCGACAGTCATCGACGCCGCGGGCCTCGTCGCGCTCCCGGGCATGGTGGACATCCACACCCACCTGCGCGAACCCGGCCGTGAAGACGCGGAAACCGTCGAAACCGGCACCCGCGCCGCCGCCCTGGGCGGCTACACGGCCGTGCACGCCATGGCCAACAGCACCCCGGTGGCGGACACCGCCGGCGTCGTGGAGCAAGTCCTCACCCTTGGCCGGACCGCCGGCTGGGTGGACGTCCGCCCGGTAGGCGCGGTCACCGTGGGCCTCGCGGGGGAGCAGCTCGCCGAGCTCGGTGCCATGGCAGACTCCCGCGCCCACGTTCGGGTGTTCTCCGACGACGGCATCTGCGTGCACGATCCGGTGCTGATGCGCCGCGCGCTCGAATACGTCAAGGCGTTCGACGGGGTCGTGGCCCAGCACGCGCAGGAACCCCGCCTCACCGCCGGCGCCCAGATGAACGAGGGCGAGGTCTCCGCCGTCCTCGGCCTGGCCGGCTGGCCGGCCGTCGCCGAAGAGAGCATCATCGCCCGTGACGTGCTGCTGGCCCAGCACGTCGGTTCCCGCCTGCACGTCTGCCACGTCTCCACGGCCGGGTCAGTGGAGATCATCCGCTGGGCCAAGTCCCGCGGCGTCAACGTCACAGCCGAGGTCACCCCGCACCACCTCTGGCTCACCGATGAGCTCGCCCGCAGCTACGATCCCGTCTACAAAGTCAACCCGCCGCTGCGCACGGACGCCGATGTCCAGGCCCTCCGGGCCGCCCTGGCCGACGGCACGATCGACGTCGTCGGCACCGACCACGCCCCGCACCCGAGCGAACACAAGGAGTGCGAATGGGCGCAGGCAGCCATGGGCATGACCGGGCTGGAAACCGCGCTCTCGGTGGTGCAGCACACCATGATCGAAACCGGCCTGATGGGCTGGGAGGACTTCGCCCGTGTGACCTCTACGGCGCCGGCCGCCATCGGCCGGGTCAAGGACCAGGGCCGGCCGCTTGAGGCGGGGGAGCCGGCCAACGTCATACTCGTGGACCCGGCTGCGCGCTGGACCGTGGACCCTTCTAAGATGGCAACCATGGGCCGAAACTCTCCGTTTGCCGGCCGGGAACTGCCGGGGAAGGTAGTGGCGACGTTTTTCAAGGGCCACCCGACCGTTCTCGACGGAAAACTCAACACCCCGTACCGGTGGCCGGTCGATGCGCTCGACGCCGGACCGGCGGGCCGCCGCCCGTGAGTGTCAAGGACCTTTCCCTGCTCTTCACGCTCGTCCTGATTGGCGTCGCGCTTGCCCTCATCGCCGTCGGCTGGCGTAACCGCCTGCGCCGTCAGTCCGACGTCGAGCCCCTCCCCGAGGTTCCGGCCGGCCTCGGCGCCCCGCTGGCCGCCGCCGACGGACAGTACGTCGCCTCCACCACCGCCGGCGACTGGCTGGACCGGATCGCCGTGCACCATCTGGGCATCCGCACCAACGCCAGGCTCTCCGTGCACCCCGAAGGCGTGCTGTTCGAGCGCGCGGGCGCCGGCCCGGTGTTCATCCCGGCCGGACGCCTCACCGGTGTGCGGCAGGAAAGCGGCATGGCCGGAAAGTTCGTGGAAAAGGACGGCCTGCTGGTGCTCAGCTGGATGCTCGGTTCCCACGAACTCGACACCGGCTACCGGACGCGCCGCGCCGAGGACAAGACCGTGCTCCTCACCACCCTCCAAAATTTGATCTCCGCAGCCCCTCAGGCAGAAGCCGATAGTGGAAAGTAACGACGTGACGGACTCCAACGCAGTGTCAGAAAAAACAGTGCCAGAAAATTCAGTGTCAGAAAATTCAGTGACAACACCCGCTGCAGCAGCATCCACCCCCGCAGTCCTCGTACTCGAGGACGGCCGGATTTTCCGCGGCACCAGCTACGGCGCCACCGGAACGGCCCTCGGCGAGGCAGTCTTCGCGACCGGCATGACCGGCTACCAGGAGACCATCACCGACCCCTCCTACGCTCGCCAGCTCGTGGTGCAGACCGCGCCGCACATTGGCAACACCGGCGTCAACGCCGACGACGCCGAGTCCCGCCGCATCTGGGTGGCCGGCTACGTCGTCCGCGACGCCGCGCGCCGGCCCTCCAACTGGCGTTCCGAACGCTCCCTCGACGACGAGCTCGTCGAGCAGGGGATCGTCGGCATCCAGGGCGTCGACACCCGCGCCATCACCCGCCACCTGCGCGAACACAAGACCATGCGCGCCGGCATCTTCTCCGGCGACGCCGCCCGCGCCACGGACAAGGACCTCGTCGACGCCGTCCTGGCCAGCGCGCCGATGGAAGGCTCCCGACTCGCCGAGGAAGTCAGCGTGGACGCCGCCTACACGGTGGAGCCCAAGGACTTCGGCTGGGACGGCGAGCCTCGGTTCAGCATTGCCGCGATCGACCTCGGCATCAAGCGCATGACCCCGGTCCGCTTCGCCGAGCGCGGGGTCCGGGTGCACGTGCTGCCCGCCACGGCAACCCTCGCCGACGTCCAGGCCGTCAACCCCGACGGCTTCTTCATGTCCAACGGCCCCGGCGACCCCGCCACCGCGGACAACCAGGTGGCGCTGCTGCGCTCCGTGCTCGATGAGAAGATCCCGTACTTTGGTATCTGCTTCGGCAACCAGATCCTGGGCCGGGCCCTCGGCTTCGGCACGTACAAGCTGCGCTACGGCCACCGCGGCCTGAACCAGCCCGTGATGGACCGCCGCACCGGCAAGGTCGAAATCACCTCGCAAAACCACGGCTTCGCCGTCGACGCCCCGCTCAACGGCGCCACCCAGGCCCCCGAGGAACGCTTCGGCCGCGTCGAGGTCAGCCACGTGAGCCTCAACGACGACGTCGTCGAGGGCCTGTCCTGCCTGGACATTCCGGCCTTCTCCGTGCAGTACCACCCCGAGGCGGCCGCCGGCCCGCACGACGCCGCCTACCTCTTCGACCGCTTCATCGAGCTGATGGCGGACGCTTCTTCAACGACAGAGACCGGCACAAAGACTGCCACCGATTCCAAGACTGAGGACACGAAGTAATGCCCAAGAGAACTGACCTCAAGAGCGTCATGGTCATCGGGTCCGGCCCGATCGTGATCGGCCAGGCGGCCGAATTCGATTACTCCGGCACCCAGGCACTGCGCGTCCTCAAGGAGGAAGGCCTGCGGGTCATCCTCGTCAACTCCAACCCGGCCACGATCATGACGGACCCCGAGTTCGCTGACGCGACCTACATCGAGCCGATCACCCCCGAAGTGGTGGAGAAGATCATCGCCAAGGAGCGCCCCGACGCGCTCCTGCCGACCCTCGGCGGCCAGACGGCCCTGAACACGGCCATCGCGCTGGACAAGAACGGCGTCCTGGAGAAGTACAACGTCGAGCTGATCGGCGCCAATATTGCCGCGATTGAGCTTGGCGAGGACCGCGAGAAGTTCAAGGGCGTCGTGGAGCGCTGCGGCGCCGAGTCGGCCCGCAGCCACATCATCCACACCATGGACGAGGCACTCGAGGCGGCCGGGGACCTCGGTTACCCGATGGTCGTCCGGCCCTCCTTCACCATGGGCGGCCTGGGCTCCGGGCTGGCCTACGACGAGGGGGACCTGCGCCGGATTGTCGGCCAGGGCCTGCAGTACAGCCCCACGTCCGAGGTGCTGCTCGAAGAGAGCATCCTCGGCTGGAAGGAGTACGAGCTCGAGATGATGCGGGACAAGAACGACAACGTCGTGGTGGTCTGCTCCATCGAGAACTTCGACCCGGTCGGCGTGCACACCGGCGACTCGATCACCGTCGCTCCGGCCCTGACCCTGACGGACCGCGAATACCAGCGGCTGCGCGACATCTCCATCGCCGTTATCCGCGAGGTGGGCGTTGACACCGGCGGCTGCAACATCCAGTTCGCCGTCGAGCCTGACACCGGCCGCGTCGTCGTGATTGAAATGAACCCCCGCGTCTCCCGTTCCTCCGCCCTCGCGTCCAAGGCCACCGGCTTCGCGATCGCCAAGATCGCCACGAAGCTGTCCCTCGGCTACACCCTGGACGAGATCCCGAACGACATCACCCAGAAGACCCCGGCGTCCTTCGAACCGACCCTGGACTACGTGGTGGTGAAGGTCCCGCGCTTCGCCTTCGAGAAGTTCCCGGCGGCGGACCCCACCCTGACCACCACCATGAAGTCGGTGGGCGAGGCCATGGCCATGGGCCGGAACTTCACCGAGGCGCTGCAGAAGGCGCTGCGCTCCCTGGAGCAGAAGGGCTCCCAGCTGGACTTCAGCCACGTCCCGGAATGGGAAGTCGCGGAGCTGATCGAAAAGGCCAAGCGTCCCACCACCGAGCGCCTGCACCAGGTGCAGCGCGCCATGCTCGGCGGCGCCACCGTCGAACAGCTCTTCGAGGCGACCAAGATCGACCCCTGGTACCTGGACCAGCTCCAGCTGCTGAACGAGATCTCCCTCGAAATCCGCCAGGCCGCGGCGCTGACCCCGGAGATGCTGACCCGCGCCAAGCGCCACGGCTTCTCCGACGAACAGATCGGTGCGCTGACCCACAACTCCGAGGACGTCGTCCGAGGGGTCCGGCAGGCCCTGGGCATCCGTCCCGTCTACAAGACCGTGGACACCTGCGCGGCCGAGTTCGCCGCCTACACCCCGTACCACTACTCCTCCTATGACGAGGAGGACGAGGTGGCGCTGCACGCCAAGCCGTCCATCATCATCCTCGGGTCCGGACCCAACCGGATCGGCCAGGGCATCGAGTTCGACTACTCCTGCGTCCACGCATCGATGGCACTGCGCAAGGCCGGCTACGAGACCGTGATGGTCAACTGCAACCCGGAAACCGTCTCCACGGACTACGACGTCTCCACCCGGCTCTACTTCGAGCCGCTCACCCTGGAGGACGTCCTCGAGGTCATCGCGGCCGAGGAACGCACCGGCGGGGTCATGGGCGTCTTCGTCCAGCTCGGCGGCCAGACCCCGCTCAAGCTCGCCCAGCAGCTCGCCGACGCCGGCGTGCCGATCCTCGGCACCTCGCCGGAGGCAATCGACCTCGCCGAGCACCGCGGCGCCTTCTCCCGCGTCCTCGACAAGGCCGGGCTCGTCTCGCCGAAGAACGGCACCGCCGTGTCCTTCGAGGACGCCAAGAAGATCGCCGACGAGATCGGTTACCCCGTCCTGGTCCGCCCCTCCTACGTCCTCGGCGGACGCGGCATGGAGATCGTCTACGACGAGCCCAACCTCTCCCGCTACATTGCCAACGCGACCGAAATCACCCCGGATCACCCGGTGCTGATCGACCGCTTCCTTGAGGACGCCGTCGAGATCGACGTCGATGCCCTCTACGACGGCACGGAGATGTACCTCGGCGGCATCATGGAACACATCGAGGAGGCCGGCATCCACTCCGGCGACTCGGCCTGCGTGCTGCCGCCCATCACCCTGGGCGGCAACGTGCTGGAACGGGTCCGCACCGCCACCCTGGCCATCGCCGAGGGCGTGGGCGTCCGCGGCCTGATCAACATCCAGTTCGCCCTGGCCTCCGACGTGCTCTACGTCCTCGAAGCCAACCCGCGCGCCTCCCGCACCGTGCCGTTCGTCTCCAAGGCCACCGGTGTGCAGATGGCGAAAGCCGCGGCCCTGATCGGCACAGGCGTCACCATCAACCAGCTCCGCAGCGCCTACAAGATGCTGCCGGAGAGCGGCGACGGCTCCACCCTGCCGCTGGACGCGCCGGTCTCGGTCAAGGAAGCCGTGCTGCCGTTCAGCCGCTTCCGCACCCCCGAGGGCAAGGTTGTGGACTCCCTGCTCGGCCCGGAAATGCGCTCCACGGGCGAGGTCATGGGCATCGACAAGCACTTCGACACGGCCTTCGCCAAGAGCCAGGCGGCCGCGAACAACGCGCTGCCCACCGAGGGCAAGATCTTCGTCTCGGTGGCCAACCGGGACAAGCGCTCGGTCATCATGGGCGTCAAGCGGCTTTCGGACCTAGGCTTCGAGATCGTCTCCACCGGCGGCACGGCCGACGTGCTTCGCCGCAACGGCATCCAGGCCACCCCGGTCCGGAAGGTCGCGGAGGGCTCCAGCGCCGAGGGTGAAGGCACCATCGCCGACCTCATCATCGCCGGCGAGATCGACATGGTCTTCAACACCCCCTCCGGTGGCGAGGCCCGCAGCGACGGCTACGAACTCCGTGCCGCCGCGACGTCGATCGGGATCCCGTGCATCACCACCGTGGCCGAGTTCAACGCCGCCGTCCAGGCCATCGAGGCGCTGCGCACCTATGAATGGTCGGTCACGAGTCTGCAGGAGCACGCCGCGAACCTGAAGGCGCTCCAGGATGCCTGAGGCATCCGCCGCCGAAACGGCCGGCCGGGAGTCCTTCGGCTCCCGGCTGGGGCGGGCCATGGCGGCCCGCGGCCCGCTGTGCGTCGGCATCGACCCGCACCCGGCGCTGCTGCAGCGTTGGGGGCTGGGTGACGACGCCGCCGGGCTGGAACGCTTCTCGCTGACCGTGCTGGAGGCCGTGGGTTCCCTCGCTGCCGCGGTGAAACCGCAGGTGGCCCTGTATGAGCGCCACGGCTCGGCCGGCATCGCCGTGCTCGAACGCACCCTGGCGGCGGCCGCTGAAGCGTCCGTGCTGACCATCGCGGACGCCAAACGCGGCGACATCGGCTCCACCATGGCCGCCTACGCGGACGCCTGGCTGCGGGACGGTTCGGCCCTGGCCGCGGATTCGGTGACGTTGAGCCCGTACCTGGGCTTCGAGTCACTCCGGCCCGCTCTGGACCTGGCGGCCGAGACCGGGCGCGGGGTGTTCGTCCTGGCGCTGACCTCGAACCCGGAGGGAGCCTCGGTCCAGCACGTCGGCGGGACGGACTCCGTGGCGCGGCGGATCACGGAAGCGGCCGCGGTGGAGAACCGCCGCTATGACGGTTCCCTTGGTTCCGTGGGCCTGGTGGTCGGCGCCACCGTGGGCTCCGCCCTCACCGCACTGGATCTCGATCTGGCGGCGGTCCGCGGGCCCATCCTTGCCCCCGGGCTGGGTGCGCAGGGAGCCACCGCCGCGGACCTGCGCCGCACTTTCGGTGCGGCCTATCCCCAGGTCCTGGGCACCTCAAGCCGGGACATCCTCGGAGCCGGACCGCAGCAGCATGCCCTCCGGGATGCCGCGCGGCGCACCCTCGACGAACTCCTCGCCGCATAGCGGCAGCCGCCACACCGGCCCGGGACCGGAGCCAACGGACCCGGGCCGCGGGCTGCCCCGTCCGGGGACTGCGCTTTTCCGTTCCCGAACTGGCCGGCGCGCAGATTTCCATTGATTTCTGCCGCCGCCTGACGGTAGGTTCGGGGCAAGGGCATGAGTGCCCCGTCCCGCCATGCAGGGAGGCCTTCCGTGAGTTTGAGACCACTCACTCCTCAGGAGCGTTCCGACGCCCTTCGCAAGGCTGCTGCCGCAAGGGCCACCAGGGCCGAGGCCAAGGAGCGCCTCAAGACGGGCGAGCTGACCATCGCCAAAGTCATCAGCGCCGCCGAATCCGACGACGCCATTGCCCGCATGAGAATCGTGGAGCTGCTCGAGGCCCTGCCCGGGATCGGCCGGGTCCGGGCGGCGGCCATCATGGACCAGCTCGGCATCGCACAGTCCCGACGGGTCCGCGGCCTGGGAATCCACCAGCGCCGGGCGCTGGTAGATTTTATTGACGACAAGTAGCTCGGTCCGCCGAGTTGCCCACCACCGCCCAAAGGAATATGTGAGCAAGAAACCGGGACTGACAGTCCTCGCCGGCCCGACGGCTGTTGGCAAAGGCACCGTGTCCACCTACATCCGGGATAACTATCCCGGCGTCTGGCTCTCCGTGTCTGCCACCACGCGCCCGCCGCGGCCGGGGGAGCAGGACGGGATCCACTACTTCTTCAAATCGGCCGAGGAATTCGATTCTTTGGTCGAAAACGGCGAATTGCTCGAATGGGCCGTCGTCCACGGCCGGAACCGCTACGGCACGCTGCGCAGCACGGTTGACGCCGCCATTGCCGAGGGCCGCTCGGTGCTGCTGGAGATCGACCTGCAGGGCGCCCGGCAGGTCAAGCAGGCCGTCCCGGATGCCCAGTTTGTGTTCCTGGCGCCCCCGAGCTGGGACGAAATGGTCCGCCGGCTGGTCGGCCGCGGCACGGAAAGCACCGAAGAACAGCAGCAGAGGCTGGAAACCGCTAAACTAGAACTTGCCGCTGAACCGGAGTTCGACCACACCGTCATCAATGATGACGTTCGTCGGGCAGCGGACGAGCTTGTTTCACTCATGGGGCTGACCCCGAACCCGCGCTAGACGCCCGGACGTACCGGCCCGTTAGAATTTGGAGAATTCGTGTCCACGAACCTTGAAGGCATCATCAACCCGCCGATCGACGAGCTGCTGAAGGCCGCCGACTCGAAGTACGGACTGGTGATTTTCGGTGCCAAGCGCGCACGCCAGATCAACGCGTACTACGCCCAGCTGCATGAGGGCCTCTTTGAGTACGTTGGCCCGCTGGTCGACACCAAGCTGAACGAGAAGTCCCTGTCGATCGCGCTGCGCGAGATCAACGAAGGCAAGCTCGTCTCCACGCCGATCGAAACCGCAGAGTAATTCCCTCCGCGGGAAGAGCCAAGTAAACAGACTGCCTGCTGACGGAGATCACGTGCGCATAGTCCTCGGAGTCGGGGGAGGGATTGCCGCCTACAAGGTGGCATCGCTCCTCCGGCTTTTTACTGAAGCCGGGCATGACGTCACGGTCATCCCCACCGAGGCGGCCACCCGCTTCGTTGGCGTCGCCACGTGGGAGGCCCTGTCCGGGCACCCGGTGAGCAACAGCGTGTTCGACGCCGTCCACACGGTCAACCACGTCCGGCTCGGCCACGAGGCCGAACTGATCGTCGTGGCCCCGGCCACGGCCGATCTCCTGGCCCGTGCGGCCACCGGCCAGGCCGATGACCTCCTCACCAACACCCTGCTGATGGCCGGCGACTGCCCGGTGATCATGGCCCCGGCCATGCACACCGAAATGTGGCAACACCCCGCCACCGAAGCCAACGTCGAAACCCTGCGCAGCCGCGGTGTCACGGTGCTGGAACCCGCGAGCGGCCGGCTCACCGGCGCCGACTCCGGCCCCGGCCGCCTGCCCGAGCCCGAGGCGATCTTCACCGCCGCCATGGCCCTCGCCGGCGCCGCCGCATCCGCCGCTTCGGCGGCCATGCCGGCCGTTAAGGCTGACATGGACACCGCGGCCGCCGGGCCGGCAGCGGCGCAGCCGGCGGTCCCGCCGTTGGCCGGGCTGACGGTGACCATCAGTGCCGGCGGCACCCGGGAACCGCTGGACCCCGTGCGGTTCCTCGGCAACCGTTCCTCCGGCAAGCAGGGCGTGGCCCTGGCCGCGGCCGCCAGTGCGGCCGGCGCCCGCGTCCGCCTCCTGGCCGCCCACATGGAGGTCCCGGCGCCCGCCGGCGTCGAACTCGTCCAGGTCGAAACTGCCCTGGAACTGCGGGAGGCGGCGCTGCACGCGGCCGCCGACTCCGACGTCGTCATCATGGCTGCCGCCGTCGCGGACTTCCGCCCGGCGGACGTCGCCGGGACCAAGATCAAGAAGCGCGACGACGTCGCCGACCCCGTGATCAACCTGGTGCGCAACCCGGACATCCTGCGCGAGCTCGTCGAGGTCCGCGACGCCGCGTCCCGGAACCAGCTGATCGTCGGCTTCGCCGCCGAGACGGGCGACGCCGGCGGTGACGTCCTGGACTATGCCCGGGACAAGCTGCGCCGGAAAGCCTGTGACCTGCTGGTCGTCAACCAGGTGGGCCGGGACTTGGTTTTTGGTGAGGACACGAACTCAGTAGTCATCCTTTCCCGCGACGGCTCCGAACCCCAAGAGGCGTCGGGTTCCAAATCCGACGTCGCGGCTGCCGTGATCGACCGGATCAGCGCCGAGCTGAGCCGGGCTGTACCGCCGGCGTAGCCCGGCGTAACCAACATCTCCTTAGCACGGGGACACACGCCGCCGGACGTCCGTTATCCAACCAGTAAGGTAGTTGAGTGACTTTACCGCTGCACATCCCCGCCTTCCACGGGTCCACGCCCGCCGCGCTCCGGCTCTTCACGTCCGAGTCGGTGACGGAGGGCCACCCCGACAAGATCTGTGACCAGATCAGCGATGCGATCCTCGACGCCCTGCTCGACAAAGACCCCGAGTCCCGGGTAGCCGTGGAGACGCTGGCCACCACCGGGCTGGTCCACGTCGCGGGCGAGGTCACCACCGACGCCTACGTCGAGATCCCCCAGATAGTCCGGGAGACCATCCTGGGCATCGGGTACGATTCTTCGGCCAACGGCTTCGACGGCGCCCGGTGCGGCGTCTCGGTGTCCATCGGCCAGCAGTCCAACGACATCGCCGGCGGCGTGTTCAACTCCCTCGAAGCGCGTGAAGGCCGCCAGGAGGACGACTACGACCTCCAGGGCGCCGGCGACCAGGGACTCATGTTCGGCTACGCCAGCGACGAGACCCCGTCCTACATGCCCGTGCCCATCTGGCTCGCGCACCGGCTCTCCGAGCGGCTGACCGAGGTCCGCAAGAACGGCGAACTCGCCTACCTGCGCCCGGACGGCAAGACCCAGGTCACCGTGGGCTACGACGGCGACCGTCCGGTCTCGGTCGAGACCGTCGTCATCTCCAGCCAGCACGCCGAGGGCACCAGCCTCGACCGGCTCCGGGCCGACCTCGCCGAGCACGTGGTGGGACCGGTCATGGCGCTGTCCAACCTGGACACCTCACGGACCCGCAACATCCTCAACCCCGCAGGCGCCTTTGTGATTGGCGGCCCGGTGGGCGACGCCGGCCTCACCGGCCGCAAGATCATCGTTGACACCTATGGCGGCATGGCCCGCCACGGCGGCGGCGCGTTCTCCGGCAAGGACCCGTCGAAGGTGGACCGCTCGGCCGCCTACGCCATGCGCTGGGTCGCCAAAAACGTGGTGGCCGCCGGCCTCGCCAAGCGCGCCGAAATCCAGATCGCCTACGCGATCGGGCAGGCCCGCCCGGTGGGAACCTACGTTGAGACGTTCGGAACCGAAACCGTGGACCCGGCCCGGATCAGCGCCGCGATCGCCGAGATCTTCGACCTGCGCCCGCGGGCCATCATCGACGCCCTCGACCTCAAGCGCCCGATCTACGCCAAGACCGCCGCGCACGGACACTTCGGCCGCGAAGACCCGGACTTCACCTGGGAACGCCTGGACCGGGTGGACGAGCTGAAGGCGTTCTTCAACGCCTAAGGCCGGGCCACACCGTCCGAAGCCGTCCCGGCGGTTTGTTTTGATGGTGAGTTTGTCAGTCCTGTGTGATGTGCTGTAGCCAGGCCGCCCTCCGGTGGCCTGGCTACAGTTTTTTAAGATCACAGTTTTCCAGCATCACAGTTTTCCAGGATCGCTGTTTTCCAAGATCACCGTGCATTTGAAAAACCGCCATTTAGCCCGAGGGGAGGTGCGGCCGTGAGTCCCAATCCTGCCGGCGGCGCGCCCGGCGAACCCCAGCAGCTCTCCCTGCTCCAGGGCTTCCCCGCCTCCGCCGCGGAAGCGTCCGGGCCCGCCCTTGCCGCGCACCTGCCGGTGGCGCGGGTGCTGATCGAATCCTCGCTCCCACACCTGGACCGGCCGTTCGACTACAGCGTGCCCGCCGCCCTCGACGCCGAAGCCCTGCCCGGAGTCCGGGTCAAGGTCAAGTTCAACGGACAGGAACTGGCCGGATACCTGCTGGAGCGCACGGCCGGATCCGACGCTGGCCACCCCCTCGTGCCGCTGCACAAGGTACTCTCCGCCGTGCCCGTCCTGACCCCCGCCGTGGCCGAGCTCGCCGGCCGGATCGCCGCGCGCTACGCCGGAACCGTCAGCGATGTCCTGCGCGTTGCCGTGCCGCCGCGCATGGCCAAACTCGAAAAGGAATTCGCCCCGGACGGCCGGCTCGACCCTAGGCTCTTCGGCACTGAGATGTTCGGTCTGGCGACCGACGTGTCGCTTCCCTCGCCGGCCGCCGGCAGCGTCTGGACCCGGTACCGCAACGGTGCGGCGTTCCTCGCCCACCTCGCCGCGGGAGAGTCGCCCCGGGCCGTGCTGACCGCCCTGCAGGGGTACGGGCCCGCCAGCTGGCCGCGAATGATCGCCGAAGCCGTGGCCGCGGTCCGGATCTCGGGCCGCGGCGCCGTCGTGGTGGTGCCCGACTACCGGGACCTCGACCGCGTAGAATCTGCCCTGCTGGAACTGCTTCCCGCCGGCGACGTCGCCCGGCTCACCGCCGACGACGGCCAGACGCCGCGCTACCGCAGTTTCCTGCGCGTGCTCAGCGGCGCCGCCGGAGTCGCGGTGGGTACCCGGTCCGCGGCCTACGCGCCGGTGCCGAACCTCGGGCTCGTGGTCTGCTGGGACGACGGCGACGACCTCCACATCGAGCAGCGGTCACCGTACGCGCACACCCGCGAAGTGCTCCTGCTGCGGGCGGGCCAGGAAGGAGCCGCGTGCCTGCTCGCGGCCCATTCGCGCAGCACCGAAACGGAGAGGCTGGTCGGCTCCGGCTGGGCCCAGGCCGTGGAAGCGGACCGGACCGTCCTGCGGCGGACAGTCCCGCGCGTCCTGAACACGGCCGACAGCTACGAACTCGAGCATGACCCGCTCGCCCGTATCGCCCGTCTCCCCGGCGCCGCCTGGCGGGCTGCCAAGGAGGGCCTGGAACGCGGTCCGGTCCTGGTCCAGGTGGCCCGCGCCGGCTACGCCCCCTCGCTGGTGTGCGACACCTGCCGGGAACCTGCCCGCTGCACCGCCTGCAGCGGGCCCCTGGCGATCGCCGGCCCGGCCGGGAGCAGCGCCGTGCCGCAGTGCCGCTGGTGCTCGGCACCGGCCCCGGCATGGCGCTGCGGCACATGCAACGGCGCCAGGCTCCGGCGCGGCGCCACGGGAGCCCTCCGCACCGCGGAGGAACTCGGCCGGGCCTTTCCGGGGAAACCGGTCATCACCTCTTCCGGGGACCAGATCAAGGCCACCGTTGCGGAGACCACGGCCCTCGTGGTGGCCACCGTCGGCGCCGAACCGGTGGCCGCCGGCGGCTACGCCGCAGCCCTGCTGCTCGACGGTGACTCGCTGCTGCGCCGGGAAAACCTGAGGGCGGGGGAGGACGCAGTCCGCCGCTGGTTCAACGCCGCGGCCCTGGTGCGGCCGGCTTCCGAGGGCGGCCTGGTGGTCATTACGGCCGACGACGCCGCCGGGGTCGGCGCCCTGCTGCGCTGGGATCCTGCCGGGTACGCCAGCCGTGAACTGGCACTGCGGCAGGAGCTGCAGCTGCCGCCCGCCGTGCGGGTCGCCTCCGTCACCGGCGGCAGGACCGCCGTCGGCCATTTCACGGATGCCATTCAGCAGCAGCTGGCCGCGCAGGGAACAGTCCTCCGGACGGCCGGGCCCGCGCCGGTCATCCTGCCGGCAGCCGCAGGGGCCGGCCGCACGCCCCCGCGGGATACTGTGCCCCGGGATTCCGGCGAGGAGGTCCGGACCCTGCTGTTCATCCCCTACGCACAGGCCGCGGCCGCCACGGCCGTCATGCGGGCCGTCAAGGCGGCGGCCGCAGCCAAGCGCAGCGACGACCCGGTGCAGCTGCGGCTGGACGGCGTCGACGTCCTCTAGAACCTTCCATGGCGTCCCCGCGGTCCACCTGGTCCCGCCCTGCGCGGGCGGCCCCACCCTGCGCGGGCCTGCCTGCGCGGCGGCCCCACCCTGCAGCGGGCCTGCCTGCTGGCAGCCATTCGCCACGGACGGCCGGAATGAGGCTTCTATAGCGGCCCTCTGCGACAAATGGGTGGTCGGGGACCGTGGCCCCGGCGTCATCCCGGCCCCGCCGCGGGTGCGGCGTCGATCTCCGAGCCGGCCACTTACGGCCGTTCCGGCTATTTCCGGCCGCGAGGCCGGTTCCGAAGCGCGACGGCCTCTTCGGCGACGGCCACGAGCCGCCGCGCGGACTCGTCCCAGCTGAAGTCTGCCGCCCGCTCCACGGAACGGCGGGAACGGGCTTTCCACAGGGCGGGGTCCTCAAGCGTGCGCACCGCCTCGGCAAACTCCGCCGGAGAGTCCGGATGCACGTAGCTGACGGCGTCGTCGCCGACTTCCCGGAAGATCGGGATGTCGCTGGCAATGACCGGCGTGCCATGCGACATGGCCTCGACGAGCGGCAGTCCGTAGCCCTCGGCCCGGGACAGGCTGATCAGGGCGGTGGTGCGTGCCAGGAGGGCCTCGTACTCGGCGTCGGTCACGCCGTTGTGGAAGACGATGTTTGCGCCCTCCGGGGCCAGGGCCTCGAGTTCGGCCCGCCGCTCCGGGGCGATGCGGCTGAGCAGATGGAGGGTCATATCCGGCAACTCCGCCATGCCGCGGACCATGGTCTCCACGTTCTTGTAGGGCATGAAGGAACCCATGTAAAGCAGCGTCTTGTCGGCCCCCGCCCCGGGGTCGCGGGGGGTGTGGCCGTGCTGGGGGGCGTTGCCGACAATCCTGACGGGACGCCGGGTGAGCCGGTACTTCGCCATCAGGGCCGCCGTGGTGGAGCTGATCGTTGCCACGATGTCCGCCCGGTTCAGCAGAAGCCGCTGGGGCCAGAAGGCCTTGTGGTACAGGCGCCACAGGACCCTGACCGGGGCCGGCAGGAATCCGGGAGGAGTGGGGTGCTCATAGTAGATGAGGTCGTGCAGGGTCAGCACCAGGGCGTACTTCCGGCCCCAGCTGCCCATGGTCTGCATGGGGCACACCACCACGTCCGCGCCCAGCTTGTTGACCCTGGCCGCCACGAAGAGTTCGGCCGGGGACAGCGGGCTGTTGATCACGGTGTACGGAACTTCGGGCAGGAGCGCGAGCTGGCGGGGGTCGCTGATCAGCATCGAGACGTCGGCGATCTTGGCCGCTGCCGCGATCAGGCTGGCGCCGTAGCGGCTGATCCCGTCGTGCTGGTCCAGCCGGGTGAAGCGGGCATCAATGAGAATCTTCACGCGGCGTGGTCCTTCAGGAAGCGCCGGATGTAGCGGGCGGCGGGTTCGGGGGTTTCGTAGTGGATCAGGTGTCCGACGCCGGGAATGACTTCCAGCCGCCCGTCAGGGAGCCGCGCCGCGAGTTTGTGCTGGTCCGCCAGCATGGCGATCTCGTCCTTCTCTCCCGCGATCAGCAGCACCGGAAGCGTCAGTTCGCCGGCCACCTCGGTGACGTTGCTGCCCACCGAGGCCTTGAAGGCCTGAAGCAGGCTGTCGCGGTCCGCGAAGGAGGAAAAATAGGCGCTGTGCTGGGCGTGCACGAACCGGCGGATGTCCTTGTCCCCGGTCTTGGCCATGGTCACGCTCATCACCCGCACGATCGCCTGGCTGCGCAGCAGGGCCAGCCCGAACCGCTGGGGAAGTCGTGCGGCGGCCTCGTAGTAGAGCACCGCAAGCTTCGTCATCAGGCCTTTGGGCCCTTCGAGGGCAGGCGCCGCGATGGGATTGACCAGGATCAGTTCGGCCACGGCGCCGGGGTTGGCCGCCACGAAATGGCTGGCAATGATCGAACCGAACGAATGCCCCAACAGGACCGTGTCCGCGCCCAGCCCCAGCGCGGCCATGAAGCCTTCAATGAATTGGCAGTAGGCGGCAACGCTGTGCCCTGTTCCTGCGAAGGCAGCCGAGCTGCCGAAGCCCGGCAGGTCCGGCATGATCAGGCGCATGTCCGTCAGCTGGTCGGCTACCCGGAGCAGGCCGTGGTGGTCGCCTCGGAACCCGTGCACCACCAGGATGGTGCGCGTCTCGGCGGTGACCTCGGCGGGTTCGTAGACCCAGTACGCGATCCGGGCGCCGTCAACCTCAACGGCCGCGGCCCGGGTGCGGGCGTCGAGTCCGCCGCTGAACAGGGGCGCGCGTGAGGGCCCGGTATCCACTTGTTCCATTAGTTCGAATCCTATGCGACGTTGTCGGGGTGGGAGCCGGTCCGGAAGCCGCGTTCGAGGCCGCCGACCTCCGTCATGTCCAGCGGGGAGAGCTCAAAGTCGAAGACCTCGAAGTTTTCACGGATCCGCCCGGACGAGCTGGCCTTGGGAATGGCGATATTGCCCAACTGCAGGTGCCAGCGCAGGATTATTTGCGCCGGCGTGCGGTCGTGTTCGGCCGCGAGGGCCAGGATCACCGGGTCCTTCAGGACCTGGCCGCGGCCCAAAGGACTCCACGCCTCCGTGCGGATGCCCAGGACCTCGTGCTTTTCCCGCAGTTCATCCTGCTGCAGCCAGGGATGAAGCTCGATCTGGTTCACGGCGGGCACCACCTCCGCCGTTTCCAGGAGCCGGTCCAGGTGCTGCGGCTGGAAGTTGGAGACGCCGATTGCGCGCACCTTGCCCTCGCGATACAGCGTCTCAAGGGCCCGGTACGTTTCCGGGAACAGGCCCCGGCGCGCGCACGGCCAATGGATCAGGTAGAGGTCGATGTACTCCAGGCCGAGGTTGGAGATCGAGGTGTCGAACGCACGCATGGTGGCGTCGTAGCCGTGGTCGTCGTTCCAGACCTTGGTGGTGATGAAGAGGTCCTGGCGGGAAACATAGGGTGCGGTTTCCCCGGGGCCGCCGCCGGTGCCCTCAAATCCGGACAGGGCACCGACTCCCTTGCCGACGCCGGTCTCGTTGCCGTACATGGCGGCGGTGTCGAAGTGCCGGTAGCCGGTCTCGACCGCGCCATGGTCACCAGGCTGGCGGCGTCGGCCGGGGGGACCTTGTACAGCCCGAATCCCAGCCGGTCGATCAATACGCCGTTGTTCAGGGTCAGCCGGGGGGAGAGTCTCATGACAAAGACTTTACCCACTGGCGCTGGCGGATGCCGGACCGCCGTTGCTGCAGACCGCGCCGGTCACGGTGCCCCGCAGCCGCTCAGCCCAGTCCGTCGAACCGGACCAGCCTGCGGGCGCTGGCCTCGTCCAGGATCAGGTCGGTGGCCAGTCCTGCCGCCAGCGCGCCCCTGAGCCCGTTGATCTTGGAGGCACCTGACACCACGCAGATGCGGCGCCGGACCTGGCGGAGCTGGGCCAGGCCCGGGCCGGTGGACCGCGCGTTGAGCGTGATGCCGTCCGAGGACCCGTCGGCGCGGAAGAACACCGTGGCCACATCGCCCACCACATCGGAGTTCGCCAGCACGTTCAGGTCGTCTTCATCGAGGTAGCCGCCGGCGTAGACGTGGCTGGGGTAGTCGGCGTCGACCGATCCGACACCAAAGATGGCGATGCTCATCCGGGCCTGCAGCTCCAGGATCCGCTGAACACTGCGCTCATTCCACATGGCCTTCTTGGTCGCGGCGTGGTCGAAGAAGGCCGGTACGGGAAACTGTTCCACCCGTGCTCCGTAGGCGCTGCCGAACCGCCGCATGATGTCGGAGGCATAGGTGATGCCGGTGGTCTGCATGTTCCCGGCGCCGTTGAGCTGGACGATCACGCTGTCGTGGGTGATCTTGCGCGTCAGGTGCCGGCTCACGGCACTCAGGGTGGAGCCCCATGCGACGCCAATGATGGCGTTGGAGTCCACCAGCGGTCCGATCGTCCGGGCGGCCTGCATGGCCACCCGGTCCAGTGTTTCCGCCTCATTGAGGGTGTCCACCACTGGAACGACATGGACATCCACCTTGTACTCGGCGCGGATCATGCCCTCGAGTTCGGGCCCGGTGTCCAGCGGGCTGCGGATCTGGATCTGCACCAGACCCGAATCGCGCGCCGCCGACAACAGTCGCGAAACCGTGGACCGGGACGTCCGGAGCTCGCGGGCGATGGCATCCATGGTCAGGTCCTGCAGGTAATACAGCTGGGCCGCGCGGAGGGCGTCGGACTGGCGTGAATGCATCATGAAATTTCCCATCTGCACGTTTGTGCATAGTGCTTGACTCCATTTTCCATTAGTCCAAAGAATAGTGTTGAACGGCGCCGCGCCACGGGCGTGCCGCACAGAATCAAACCCAAGGGAGCAGTTTTGGGACAGAAGGACTCAGTCGGCACACCGGCGAACGATCGCGCCTCGGTGCAGAAGCTGCGAACGCGGCGGCACGCGCAGGTTCTGATCATCGGAGGCGGAATCAACGGGGTCGGCACATTCCGTGATCTGGCGCTGCAGGGCGTGGACGTGGCGCTCGTTGAGCGCGGCGATTATTGCCAGGGCGCCAGCGGCGCCTCCTCCCACATGATCCACGGCGGCATCCGGTACCTCGAAAACGGCGAGTTCCGCCTCGTCCAGGAGTCCGTGACCGAGCGCAACAGGCTCCTGCGGATCGCACCGCACTACGTCAAGCCGCTGCAGACCACGATCCCGATCTTCAGCACCTTCTCCGGAGTCCTGGCCGCCCCCATGCGCTTCCTGACCCACAAGCAGGGCAAGCACACCGAACGCGGGGCGTTCCTGATCAAGCTCGGCCTGAGCATGTACGACTTCTTCTCCCGCGACGGCGGCACGGTCCCGCGCCACCAGTTCCGCGGACGCAAGCGCGCCCTGGCCGAGCTGCCCGCGCTGCACCCCGGGATCAAATACGCGGCCACCTACTTCGACGCCTCGGTCCACAACCCCGAGCGCCTCACCCTCGACGTGCTCCAGGACGGCGAGAAGGCCGGCGGCGCTGACAGCCACGCCCGGGCCAGCAACTACGTCTCGCTTGTCTCGCTGGGCGGCTCCGGGACCAGCGGCACCCCCGGCACCCCCGGAACCACGGTCCAGTTGCGCGACGAACTGACCGGCGAGATGTTCGACTTCACTGCCGACGTCGTCGTGAACACCACCGGCGCCTGGGTCGACCTGACCAATGAGGCCATGGGGGCGGCGTCGTCGTTCATGGGCGGCACCAAAGGTTCGCACATCGTGCTGGACCATCCGGAGCTGCTCGCGGCGTGCAACGGCCGCGAGATCTTCTTCGAGCACACCGACGGCCGGATCGTGCTGATCTATCCGATGGGGGACCGCGTCCTGGTCGGCACCACCGACGTCGACGCCGATATGGCCCAGGACGCCGTGTGCACCGAGGCGGAAATCGACTACTTCTTTGACCTGATCGGCCACGTCTTCCCGGACATTCCGGTGGGCCGGGACCAGATTGTCTACTCGTTCTCCGGTGTGCGCCCGCTTCCGAAGCATGATGCCACCCAGCCCGGGTTCGTCAGCAGGGACTACCGGATCGAACGCCGGCAGGCGGCGGGCGGAGCCGTCCTCAGCCTCGTCGGCGGCAAGTGGACCACGTTCCGGGCCCTGGCCGAGCACCTGAGCAACGACGTCCTGGCCGAACTCGGCCTGGAACGGAAGGTTTCGACGGCGAAGCTCGCCATCGGCGGCGGCGCCGCCTTCCCGGACAGCGAGGACGGCGTCCAGCGCTGGATCAAGGCCCACATGTCGGCCGGCCGCGATGCCGCCCGCGTCACCGGGCTGCTGACCCGCTACGGGACTCGCGCCGAAGAAGTCATCCGGTTCCTGGACGGGCCGGCCGGCGGGCCGGACCGGCTGCTGCATTCGACGCGTGAGCTGAGCACCCGCGAACTGGAGTTCATGGCCGCCCACGAGCAGATCGGGCACCTCGTGGACGTCCTCATCCGCCGCACGTCCCTGGCTTTCCGCGGCCTGGTGACCGGGGAACTGCTGAATGAAGTTGCGGACATCCTTTCCGGACCGCTCGGCTGGGACGCGGCACGCCGGGCCACAGAGATCAGCCACGCACAGGAGGTGCTCCAACGGTTCCACGGTGTCCGGGTCCACAGCCTGGTCGCCTGATATTGCTTGCGTGCCCGGGCAGGGAAGCCCGGGTGCAAGCACTGCGCGGTCCGCCCCGGCGGCCGGCGCAGTGGCTGGCCGGCAGCACGAACATGCTGCCGGCCCCACGGCTTCCAAACTCGCGGACGCCGACAACAGAAAATAGAGGAGTCAAAGATGTCTCTTGGAATAGTTTTCCTATCCGAATTATTCGGTACCGCCATGCTGACCCTGCTGGGTTGCGGCGTGGTGGCCAACGTTGCGCTCAAAGGCACTAAGGGCAACAACGGCGGGTTCCTGATGGTGACCTGGGGATGGGGCATTGCCGTCTTCTCCGGTGTCTATGTTGCCGCCATCTCAGGTGCACACCTGAATCCTGCCGTGACTTTCGGCCTGTTGGTCAACGGCAAGAAGTTGTACGCCCCCGGCGTTCCGGTCGACTTCGCCTCAACCCTGACCTACTTCGGCGGGGAACTGACCGGCGCCTTCCTGGGCGCCGTCATCATGTGGCTGGCCTACCGGCAGCACTTCGATGCCGAATCCGAGCCCGCCAGCCAGCTGGCCGTCTTCTCCACCGGCCCGGCGATCCGCTCGAACCCGTGGAACCTGATCACCGAGATCATCGGCACCTTTGTCCTCGTCTTCGTCATTCTGACCTTCGGCGGGACTCCGTCCGGACTTGGCCCGCTGGCGGTCGCCCTGCTGGTTGTCGGCATCGGTGTTTCTCTCGGCGGCCCCACCGGCTACGCCATCAACCCGGCCCGTGACCTGGGCCCGCGCATCGCGCACGCCCTCCTCCCCATGAAGGGCAAGGGGTCCTCCGACTGGAGCTACTCCTGGATCCCGGTCGTCGGACCCCTGATCGGTGGCGGCCTCGGCGGCCTCGTGGCCGCGGTTGTGCCGATCATCCCCCCTGTACTGCCCCTCTGATTGCCAGATCAACTGCCACGCTAAACAGACAAGGACGTCAATATGAACCAGTACGTAGTTGCCATCGACCAGGGCACCACGAGTACCCGCGCCATCGTGTTCGACCACAGCGGCAGCATCGTCTCCTCCGGCCAGATGGAGCACGAGCAGATCTTCCCCCAGCCCGGCTGGGTGGAGCACAACCCCGCTGAAATCTGGAACAACACCCGCGAAGTGATCGGCTCGGCCCTGTCCAAGGCGAACCTGACCCGGCACGACATCGCCGCCGTCGGCATCACCAACCAGCGCGAAACAGCGGTGGTGTGGGACAAGACCACCGGCGAGGCGATCTACAACGCCATCGTGTGGCAGGACACCCGCACCCAGCCGATCGTGGACGAACTCGCGAAGGACGGCGGGGTAGAACGTTTCAAGCAGAAGGTGGGCCTGCCGCTGGCGACCTACTTCTCGGGCACCAAGATCAAGTGGATCCTGGACAACGTCGAAGGCGCCCGGGCCAAGGCGGAGGCCGGTGACCTCGTCTTCGGCAACACCGACTGCTGGGTGCTCTGGAACCTGACCGGCGGGACCGACGGCGGAGTGCACGTCACGGACGTGACCAACGCCTCACGGACCATGTTCATGGACCTTGAGACGCTGTCATGGGACCAGGAGATTCTGGACGCGTTCGGTGTCCCGGCCTCCATGATGCCGACCATCAAGTCCTCCTCCGAGGTCTACGGCACGGTGCACACCTCCCAGTTGCTGCGCGAGGTTCCTGTGGCCGGGATCCTGGGCGACCAGCAGGCGGCCACGTTCGGGCAGGCGGCGTTCGATGCCGGGGAAGCCAAGAACACCTACGGCACGGGCTGCTTCCTGATCTTCAACACGGCCGAGGAGATTATCCATTCCAAGAACGGGCTGCTGACCACCGTCGGCTACAAGCTCGGCGACGCGGCGCCGCACTACGCGCTGGAGGGCTCCATTGCCGTCACCGGTTCCTTGATCCAGTGGCTGCGGGACAACCTCGGCATGATCAGCAGCGCCCCGGAGGTCGAGACCCTCGCGGCCTCGGTTGAGGACAACGGCGGGGTGTACATTGTTCCGGCGTTCTCCGGCCTCTTCGCGCCGTACTGGCGCTCGGACGCCCGTGGCGCCATTGTGGGCCTGACCCGCTTTGTTACCAAGGCCCATATTGCCCGCGCGGCGCTGGAGGCCACCGCCTTCCAGACACGCGAGGTGCTCGACGCCGTCAACGCCGACTCAGGCGTCCCGCTGACGGAGCTGAAGGTCGACGGCGGCATGGTCGCCAACGACGCCCTGATGCAGTTCCAGGCGGACATCCTCGGCGTGCCGGTCATCCGTCCGAAGGTGGTCGAGACGACGGCGCTGGGCGCAGCCTACGCGGCCGGCCTGGCGGTCGGATTCTGGAAGGACCTGGGCGAGTGCTCGGCCAACTGGGCCGAGGACAAGCGGTGGGAGCCGCAAATGGACCAGGCCGAACGGGAACGCCAGATGCGTCTCTGGAAGAAGGCCGTCACCAAGTCCATGGACTGGGTTGACGACGACGTGAAGTAGGCGCACACACCGACCCGCCGGGTGCCGCCCCGGCGGGTACGGCTTCGGCGGACAGTGAAGAGCTCCGGCCAGGGAAACCTGGCCGGAGCTCTTCACTGTCTGCGTCAGCGCTGTCCCGCGTCGGGTTTGTCCCTCAGGGCACGGGCCGCGTAGACGGGGTCCTCACGACAGCACGCGGCGTCTTGGCGTAGACGTCCTTGCTGACCGTGTAGCCCCTGCTGTCGAGCTCAAGGGCACGGGTGTTGATCCTGTCCAGCACCGCGCTGGTGAGCCTGGTGATCTTGACCAGGTCCATGAACTCTTGGTCTTCGCCGCCGACTGCTGTCACCTTGATGAGCCCGGTCCCGGCTGAGTAAAACTTGCGCTGGTGGCCGGCGCTTGGCGGGTCGAGCGGGTTGAACTCATCAATCACCAGCACGTCGTTGTAGCATCCCGTGGGGACGCAGACTCGTTGGTCCTTCGCGAACACGTCCCCGCAGTCCAGGAAGTCCACGGTGGGGGCATAGGCCTGGACGTATGCAGGGGTGTTCCGGTGCGGCTTGGCCTGCATGGCGATGCCGGCCCGGGCCCTGTCGATGCCGCTGATGAACGTGCTGGGCGCGCCGACCAGCTTCCCGTCCTCGTACTCCTCCGGATATTCGCCGAAGAGCCAGACTGTCCCCTTCTCCGTTTGGGCGAAGAAAGCGAGTTCGGACTCCACGAGTTCACCGTCGGAGTAGTCCCGGTCCCAGACCACGATCGTCTTGACCCCGTCAATGACCTTGGTTAGCCCTGTGACGGTGCTGACGACCGTGCGGGTGGTCGTCCCGTCCGGGGAGATTACTTTGCCGGTTGTGGTGTATTGCATCCCGGGCCTGAGCCTGAGCCACTGGTTGTCGATATTCGGTTTTGCCGGGAACGCGGAACGGTTGAACCTCAGCACCGAGCCGGGGCCGCACAGTTCCTTGGTACTCGTGGCCGCCGGCGCGGCGGTGGCCGTCGCCGCGGCCGCCGTCGCCGCCGTCAGCGACGCCACCACCAGCAAGACCGCGGAGCAGTAAGCGGTAAATCTCTTAGATAGTGGTGTCATCTGACTGGCCTCTCCTTATTGGTGGTGGTACTAGGCGACAGGGACGGGTTCCGGCTGGCCGGGCTGGCGGTCACGGCGTGACGGGCCCTTCTTGGCGAACCGCAGGTAGAGCGATGGGACGATGAACAGGTTGACCAGTGTCGACGTGACAAGGCCGCCCAGAATGACCACCGCCATGGGGTGCTCAATCTCATGGCCGGGGAGGTTCCCCATCACCACCAGTGGCACAAGGGCCAGCGCAGTGGCAAGAGTGGTCATCAGAATCGGCGACAACCGCTCGGAAGCCCCCCGCAACACCAAGGCAGGTCCGAAGGTCATTCCCTCGAACTGTTCCAGGTGCTGGCAGTGGTTGATGAGCAGGATGCCGTTGCGGGCTGCGATACCCATCAGGGTCAGGAATCCGACCAAGGAACCCAGCGACAGGATCCCGCCGCTGAGGTGGGCAGCAATCACGCCACCGACCAAGGCGACCGGCAGTGTCAGGATGGCCAGGACGGCCAACCGCCAACTGCGGAACGCCGCCTGGAGCAGGAGGAAGACCACGAGGACCGCGCCAATCGAGTAAAGCAGCAGCCGTTGTGAGGCGGCCTGGCGTTCAGCGTATTCGCCGAGGACAACCGCTTCATAGCCGACCGGGAACTGAACCGACTCCATCTCCGATTTCAATGTCTCCACAACCTTGGCCAGATCGCCTTCCTTGACGTTGGCACTGACATCGATGCGCCTCGAACCCTCCGAGCGTTCAATGACGTTGGGCGTGGGTTTGACCGAAATCGTGGCGACATCGGCCAACCGGATCCTTTGCCCGCTCGGCGTATCGAGCGGGAGGTTCTCAATGCTCGTGACACTTGTCCGGATCTCCGGTGCGCTCCACACCTGGACGTCGTAGGCCTTGCCGTCACGGTAGACGTCGCCCACTTCTTCGCCGGAAACCAGGGTGGCCGCGGCGCGTCGCACATCGCCCGGCTTCAGCCCGTAGCGATTGGCGGCCTCCAGGTTCACTTCCACGTTGATCTGTGGAATGTTCGCCTGGAGAGCGACCTTTGCGCCGATGGCTCCGTCAATGCCGCCCAGAATGCCCTTTATCTTGTCAGCTTCCGTGCGCAGCGTCGCGAGGTCGTCTCCGTACACGCGAACGACGACCGCGTAGCCAGTTCCTGTCAACACCTCGCGGATGCGCTCCTTGAGGTAGGTTTGGACGTCCCGCACGATTCCGGGATAGCCGTCCACCACTTCTGTGATGGAGGCCAGCGTTTTGTCATAGTCCACTGAGGGGTCAACGCTGATCCAGTTCTCGCCGAAGTAGACGCCCACAACCTCATCGGCGTTGAATGCCTGCCCGATGTGGGACCCGCAATTGTTCACCCCTGGGATTGTCATGAGTTCCTTGCAGGCCAGTTGGCTGACACGGACTTCCTCTGCGTTGGACGTGCCGGGCTGCGTGAGCCAGTGCATCAGGAAATCGCGCTCCTTGAACGACGGGAGCAGTGATTGGCCCAGCAGCGGCGCCGCCACAAGGCCGATGACGCCGAGAGCGCCCAAGGCGAGATATCCCGGGGCGGGCCTGCGGACCATGGGCCGGAGCAACTTGCCGTACCAGCGCTTCAGCACCCTGACTACCGGGGGATCCCGGTCCTCCAGCTTGGCGTTCCGGAGGAAGATGTACGCCATGGCCGGGGTGACAGTGAGGGCCACCAGCATGGAGGCCATCACGGCGAGGGTGTACGAAGTGGCCAGCGGCCGGAAGAACGCGCCGGTCAACCCGTCCAGGAAGAAGATCGGCACCGTGGCGGCGACGATGATCAAGGTGGCGTACACAATAGGTCCGCGGACCTCAAGCGAGGCATTGACGACCACACGGGCGGTACTTTCGGTGCCGCCGCTGGCACGGTGGTGCCGGAGCCGTCTGACGATGTTCTCGACGTCGATGATGGCATCGTCCACCACCACCCCGACGGCAATCACCAGCCCGGCAAGCACCATCGTATTTATCGTGCCTCCGGTCCAATAGAGCACCAGGGCCGCTGCCATCAGTGACAGCGGGATCGCCGTCACGCTGACCAGCGCCGTCCGCCATTGGAACAGGAAGACGCTGAGCACGAGGACCACCAGGAGGCAGCCCAGCAGGAGTGCGAGGCTCAGGTTGCCGAGGGACTCCTCGATGAATGACGCCGGCCGGAACAAGGTGGTGTCGACTGCGATCCCGGTCAGGCCGGGCTGCAGTTCTTTGAGCGCCTCCTCCACGCCGCGCGTGACTTCGAGCGTGTTGCCCCACGGCAGCTTTTCAACAATCAGCATCAGGCCGGGGCCGCCGTTGATCACCGCGTCACCGATCAGCTGCTGGTGGTCCTCGACGACGTTCGCCACGTCAGCGAGCCGCAGGGGAGGCAGTCCCTCGCGCTCCTCCAAAGCAACCTGGGCAAGGTCGGCCGGGGACGTGATGGCCTGTACGTGACGGATACCAATACTCTGGCTGGGTGTATCGAGCGAGCCGCCAGTTCCGATGAGGGCGCCGGGGGAGTACTGCAACAGACCAGCATCCAGGGCATCGGAGGTTGAGCTCATCACGTTTTCCAGGGTGACGTTGTTGGCTGCCAGTTTGGCCGGATCAACCTGCACCTGAAGCATCTGGAGGCGTTCGCCCCAGATGGCCACATTGGCTACGCCCGGAACCCGAAGCAGATGAGCCCTGATGTTCCAGTAGGAAATCATGGACATCTCGATGAGCGAGCGGGTGTCCGAGGACAGGCCGATCTTCATGACGCGACTGGTCGAGGACAAGGGCTGCAGCATGAGCGGAGGGGCAGCCCAGGTGGGCAGGGTCGGGATGACCGTTGCCAGGCGCTCCGACACCAGTTGCCTGGCCGTGAGCAGGTCAGTGCCGTTCTCGAACTCCATCACAATCGACGAGAGCTGGGGGACTGACTTTGACCTCATGTGATCGAGGCCATCAATGCCGTTGAACGCCTCTTCCATGGGAACCGACACCAGCTCTTCGACCTCAGCGGCGGTAAGTCCCAGGCAGGCTGTTTGGACCTCGACTTTCGGTGGCGCGAACTCGGGGAACACGTCCACCGAAGCGCTGCTGAGTTGCGCGCCGCCCACGACCATCAGCGCCACAGCGAGCGCGATGACGATCGATCTGAACCTCAGACTGGCTGCGACTATCCGGCGCATGTCATTTACCCGTGTTCAACTCTGCGCCAAATAGTTCGACCGCGCCCACCGTTACCACTGCAGTCCCGACGGCGGGGCCTTTGCTGGCCGTGACCACGCCGCCTTCGATCTTGCTGACGGTGACGGCTTGGCGTTCGAACACTCTCGGTGCGGGGGTGGTGTAGACCCAGGTCTTGCCATTGGCGTCATACAACAGCGACGCATATGGCAGCAGCACGTCCGTTCCGGTGCCCGCCTTAACGGGTTCCGTCTTCAGCTCGATGCGGGCCAGGCCGTGTTCGGTCACGGTCAGCTTGGCGATGCCGGTGGTGGCGTTCTTCTCCACCTTGACCGGAGCCGCACCTGGCGCCGCAGCGGGTGCCACCGCTGTGGACTGTGCGCATGCCGGGAGGGTGAATAGCGCGGCGGCACAGGCTGCGGCCGCCAGGGCCAGACGGAGTTGGGGCTTTTGGCTGGTCATTTTGCTTCCACCTTTTCCTGCATATCGGGCTGAACGGGAACCTCGGCTTCGTAGACTTCGGCCCACTCTTCAGGGGCGGACCGGGGCCCGAACCAGAGTGCGAGCAGGGGGAGTACGAAGATCCCGATGAGGGTTGTAGTGATAAGTCCGGTGACAATGATCAGGGCTATCGGCCCCAGGAGGGCTCCGCCCACGGCGCCGCCGAAAAGTCCCGGCGGGATCAGAATCGCCACCGTGATCAGGGCGGACTTCAGGATGGGCGATACCCGGTCCCTGGCTGCCATCATGACGACTTTTTCACGGGACTCCTGCGGGGCTGCACGCCACAGTTCATCCGTGCGGGCAGAGAGAAGTGCCGCGTTGCGGCCAGCGATGGCCAGCACGGCGGCAAACGCCGTGAGCGCCAGCACACTGATGGCGCCTCCCGCGATCCAAGCTGCCACGGCAGCCCCCGCCAGCGCCGCCGGCAGTGCCAGGAAGTTGGCGAGGGCCAGCTTCCAGCTCCGGACCGCCGTCTGGAGCAGCAGGAACACTCCGAGGAGGGCTGCTGCCGCAAGCCAGAGCAAAAGGGTGTCGGCACCCTGCATCTGGGCATACTTGGTGGGGATCTCCGCGTGGTATTCCAGCGGGAACTGGATCTGCTGGATGGCCGTTTCAATGTCGCGCTGAATGTCGGCCAGCGGACGTCCGCTGACGTCGGCCACGACGTCGATCCTGCGAGACGTGTCATCGTGCAGGATCACGACCTCGTTGGGGACGAGCCGTACGTCGGCGATCTGGCCCAGCTGGACCTGGCCGCCGTTTGGCGTGTCGAGCAGGAGTTCGCGGATGCTGGTCAGGTCATCCCTGACGTCCAGTGCCCCCCGCACCACCACTTCAAAGACCTTCTGTTCTTCGAAGAGGTTGCCGACCACAATCCCTTGCATCAGGGCCGCAGCGGCGCGCCGTGCGTCGCCGGGTTTGATCCCGACCTTCTGCGCCGCCTCAAGGTTGACCTCGACTTCGACGATGGGTGTCATCGCGCTGGCGTTGATCGTCGGGTTCTGCACGCCGTCGATCTTCTCGATGGCCTTGCGGACTTCTTCGGCCTTCTCGCGCAGAACCGGCATCTCGGTTCCATAGACGCGGACCGCGAATCCCGGATCCATATTGGTGTTCTGTGCGCCGATCTTCTGCTGGGAGTAGTTCACGACGTTGTTGGCGATGCCCGGGTAGCCCTGGACGACGTCGCGGACTGCCCTTTCCGTTTCGCTGAAGTCGGCATCCGGTGTGATGGTGACCCAGAGTTCCGCGGAACTGTTGCCCACAATCTGGTCGGAGGAAATGGCGCGACCGATATGGCCGCCAACGCCCGAAACACCCGGCAGGGTCCGCAGCTCATCGGAGGCTTTCGACGCCACCCTGCGCACCTCGTCGTTGGACGTGCCGGCCATGGAGTCCCACTGCACCAGGAGCGTACGGTCCGGAAGCGTCGGAATGACGGCCCGGGTTCCGACCAGCTGGGATGCTGCAGCGAGTCCCAGCAGGCCAACGACGGCGACAGCAATGATGCCGAGGGTGCGGCGGGAACGTCCGCCCTCGAGCGCCCGGTCGTAGTAGGACCTCGCCCGCGCAACACCGCTCGATTCGGTCCGTGGGGCCGTTTCACGGGGAAGCAGGAGATACGCCAGTACCGGTGTCACGGACAGGCCCACGAGCATTGACACAGCAAGCGTCAGGGCCATTGACCAGAACAGCGGATGGAAGAACGCACCGCCGACGCCAGGAATGAACAGCGTTGGAATAAGCGCGACCACCATGATGAGGGATGCGTGGAACAGAGGGGTGCGGACGTTGCGGACGAGTTGGACCATACGGAACCTGATGGTGGCATCAGTTTCGGTCTCGGTGGCCTGCAGGGGCCGGCGCCGCTGCGCCTGCACATCCTCCACGATGTCTCCCACTATCACGGACACACCAAGGAGGATGCCGGCCAGGATCGAGATATTCAGTGTGGACTCGGTCAGGTAGAGCACCACCGCTGCCGCCATGACTGTCGTGGTGATGGCCGCGAGGGCTATCACGGCGACACGCCACGAACGGAAGAGCAGCCAGAAGAGCAGGACAGCAAGCAGGAGGCTCACGAGCAGGGCCACGCCGAGTCCGTCCACGGCATCCTGCAGGAACGAGGCGGGCCGGAAAACGGACGTGTCCATCTGGATTCCGGAAAGCCCGGGCTGCATGTCGTTCAGGGCAGCTTCGATGTCCTTGGTGACTTCCAGCGTGCTGGTTCCGGGGAACTTCTCCACAACCAGCAGGAGGCCTGCATCCTGGCCGACGACGGCGTCGCCGATCAGCGGCTGGTGGTCCGCCTTCACCTGGGCGATGTCACCAAGAAGCATGGGAGATGGGGCGTCTTCGACACTGACCTTGGACAGGTCGTCGGGCGTGCGGATGGGCAGGACATGCTGGATGCCCAGTCGCTGGCTCGGCGACTCCACGAACCCGCCTGTGCCGGGGGTAGACGCCTCAAGGAAGGTCAGCGGAGACACCCAGACGGCGTTGCCCGTGGTCTTGATGATCTGTTCGAGCGTGATGCCCTTCTCACGCATCTGCGTGGGGGTCACCTCGACCTGGAGCTGCTGCTCGCGCTGGCCCCAGATGGAAACGTTGGCGACACCGGGGATACCGATCAGCCGCGGCTTGATCTTCCACCGGGCCAGGACCGACATTTCGATGCCGGAGAGCTCCTTGGAGTTCATCCGGACCATAAGGACACGGCTGGTTGACGACAGTGGCTGCATAATCAACGGCGGTGCCGAGACGTTCGGCAGTGCATGGGCCTGGGTCATGCGTTCGGCCACAAGTTGGCGCGCCCGCAGAAGGTCGGTGCCCGGCTCGAATACGAGCTCGATTGAGGACAGGCCCGGGACGGACTTGGACCGGATTTCATCGAGCCACGCCACACCGTTAAGGAGGTCGGCTTCCATTGGAGACGTGATGAGCTGTTCAACTTCGGCAGCTGAGAGGCCCAGGGCCTCGGTCTGGATCTCAACGTGCGCCGGGGCAAACTCGGGCATGCTGTCGATGGCAACATGTGGGACGTTCACTACCCCGAAGGCAATGAGCCCAGCGGCCAGGGCGAGAACCAGGATGCGGAACTGCAGACTGAAACGGGTGATCCAGCCGAACATGGCTAGCTCTGTTCCAGGGAACCGGCGGCGTGAATGCAGCCGGTGGGGGTTTTCGGCAGTTGCACGGCAGAATTGCGCAAGTGATTCATGGCAGGCTCCTCAACCCGAGACCATTTGCGAATCCCCCCAAGAGATCCCAATTTTTGCTGATCTTTATCGAATAGTGTTCCTCTTTGAATCGTTTGGCAAGATCAAAATTTTATGCCTCGCCCCCGGGTTTTCACGGGTTTCTCCCAGTCTGGAGGCCCATAATCCGCATTCGGATCAGACTTCGTGGAACGGGCCGGCCGGACGCGGATGGCCACCCGAGTATTCGCTTATTTTCTACCTGCTTTTATAGACCGAACTACTTGAGTTTTCGGCGTGACTACTCGTCCGATGCGTGCAGCATTTGGCAGTAAGTACCGCTATTCCATAGGTATGTCATTTGTAACAATTGTGGACATAGCGGGACGCGCCGGGCTCCGGAGCGCGAGTCGACTGCGACTACGGGGCCGCTACCGGCCCCGTCCGTTCAGCGCGAACCAGCCCGAGGGGCTAAAGTGGTCCTATGCGCGCCGTGCTCCTGCTTAGCTAGCCGCCCGGCATCCCGACGAGACCTCGATTCCGAAGAGTCCCCGGATTGCCGAGCGGCGGCCCCTCCATGTCGAGGGGCTTTTGTGTGTCCGGGGTGCATCCCGGGCCGCAACGCACGAAGTAACAGCAGGAGTAACACGTACGGACAGTATGGAGTCGGGGCCGGGCAGCCGGCCATGACAGTGCAGACTTGATGGTGAACAGGCCTGGCGGCAGGCAGGCCTGAAGGTAGACAGGCCTGGGATAACAGGCCGCATAGAACAGAAGAGGCCAGCAGTGAGCGTTCAGCCGGAAACACAGACCGGATCGCCAGCAGCCGCGGCGGAGGGGCCCGAGGAAGGTGCCTACAGCTTCGCGGCAATGGAAGCCAAATGGCCGCAGGTCTGGGAAGACCTGAAGGTCTTCACGCCGCTCGATGACGGCTCTAAGGAACGCCGCTACGTGCTGGACATGTTCCCGTATCCGTCCGGTGACCTTCATATGGGCCACGCCGAGGCTTTCGCGATGGGCGACGTCGTGGCGCGCTACCTGCGCCAGCAGGGCTACGACGTGCTGCACCCGATCGGTTGGGACTCCTTCGGCCTGCCCGCGGAAAATGCAGCGATCAAACGCAACGCGCACCCCAGCGAGTGGACGTACGCCAACATTGACACCCAGGCGGCGTCGTTCAAGCGCTACGCAATCTCCGCGGACTGGTCCCGCCGGCTGCACACTTCCGACCCGGAGTACTACCGCTGGACCCAGTGGCTGTTCACGCGGTTCTACGAGCGTGGACTGGCCTACCGAAAGAATTCCCCGGTCAACTGGTGCCCCAAGGACCAGACCGTGCTGGCCAACGAACAGGTGGTCAACGGGGCCTGCGAGCGGTGTGGCACTCCTGTGACAAAGAAGTCCCTGAACCAGTGGTATTTCAAGATCACCGACTACGCCGACCGCCTGCTCGATGACATGGACGAACTGCGCGGGCACTGGCCCGAACGCGTCCTCGCGATGCAGAAAAACTGGATCGGCCGTTCCGAGGGCGCCCACGTCAACTTCGTGATCGAGGCCGACGGCGGCAAAGCCGCCAAGGATGTCACCGTTTTCACGACGCGTCCGGACACTCTCTACGGCGCCACGTTCTTCGTCGTCGCCGCCGACGCGCCGCTCGCCGTCGAACTGGTCACCGACGAGCACGCCGCTGCCCTGGACGCCTACCGCGAACAGGTCAAGGCGCTCTCCGAGATCGAGCGCCAGTCCACCGAGCGCGAAAAGACGGGCGTCTTCACCGGGCGCTACGCGACCAACCCGCTCAACGGCGAAAAGCTGCCCGTCTGGGCCGCCGACTATGTCCTGGCCGACTACGGCACAGGCGCCATCATGGCCGTCCCGGCTCATGACCAGCGCGACCTCGACTTCGCCAAGACCTTTGACCTGCCCGTCCGGGCAGTCCTGGACACCGGCGAGGAAGACCCCGCTGCCACGGGCATCGCCACCACCGGCGAGGGGACCCTGATTAACTCCGGCGGCCTCGACGGGCTGCCGAAGGCCGAGGCCATCCCGGCGGCCATCGAAATCCTGCGCGAGTTGGGCACCGGCGAGAAGTTCGTGAACTTCCGGCTGCGTGACTGGCTGCTCAGCCGGCAACGGTTCTGGGGTACCCCGATCCCCATCATCCACTGCCCGGCCTGCGGCGAGGTCCCGGTCCCGGACGATCAGCTGCCCGTGACCCTGCCGGCGGACCTGCGCGGCGAAGACCTGTCCCCGAAGGGCACGTCGCCGCTCGCCGCGGTCGAAAGCTGGGTCAATGTCGAGTGCCCCAACTGCCACGGTCCGGCCAAGCGGGACACGGACACGATGGACACCTTCGTGGATTCCTCCTGGTACTTCCTGCGCTTCGTCTCCCCGCAGTACACCGGCGGTCCGTTCGATCCGGAGAAGATCAACGACTGGATGCCTGTGGGCCAGTACGTGGGAGGCGTGGAGCACGCCATCCTGCACCTGCTCTATGCGCGGTTCTTCACCAAGGTCATCCACGACCTCGGCATGATCGAGGCGGACGAGCCGTTCAGCGCGCTGCTGAACCAGGGGCAGGTCCTCAACGGCGGCAAGGCCATGAGCAAGTCCCTGGGCAACGGCGTCGACCTCGGCGAACAGTTGGACAAGTTCGGCGTCGACGCTGTCCGTCTGACCATGATCTTCGCCTCCCCGCCGGAGGACGACGTCGATTGGGCGGACGTATCGCCGTCGGGCTCCGCGAAGTTCCTGGCCCGGGCCTGGCGCCTCGGCCAGGACGTAACAAGCGCACCCGGCGTCGACGTCGCCACCGGTGACCGTGCCCTGCGCACCGTCACCCACCGCACGATCGCCGATGCGCAGGCACTGCTGGAGAACAACAAGTTCAACGTGGTCGTGGCAAAGCTGATGGAACTGGTCAACGCCACCCGCAAGACTATTGACGCAGTCGGCGGTGCCGGCGGCGCGGACCCCGCAGTCCGCGAAGCCGTGGAAGCCGTAGCCGTCATCCTGAGCCTGTTTGCGCCCTATACCGCCGAGGACCTCTGGAACGTCCTGGGGCACCCGGCATCGGTCGCCAACGCAGGCTGGCCCACCCACGACGACGCGCTGCTCGTGGAGGACACGGTCACCGCCGTCGTCCAGGTGCAGGGCAAGGTGCGGGACCGGCTGGAGGTTTCCCCGGACATCTCCGAGAAAGACCTGCGCGAACTGGCGCTGGCATCGGAAAATGTCCAGCGCGCCCTCGACGGCCGTGCCCTTCGCACGGTGATCGTGCGGGCGCCTAAACTGGTCAACATCGTCCCGGCCTAGCCGGGCGTACTAGCCTGACACTGGCCGCTGGTTGACCCCGGCGGCCAGTGCAGACAACCAGTGCAAACAATGGGACGGGCACGATTGCCCTCGCCGGCAAAAAAGTTCATGCGTCCCCCACAGCAGGAGGTCCTTCGTGCCAGACCGCGAGCCGTCAGGCTGGCCATGGCTGCGCGACCGGCTTGTTCGCCTGCGGCAGGGTTCCCGGGGAAGCATCCCCGAAGCGGCTCCCGCCGCCGTCGTGCAGGTTGCGGTGGTCACGGACTCTGCTGCCGCGCTGCCCGCCGACTGGATCCGGGCTCTCGCTGCCGACGGTCGGCTCACTGTAGTCCCCATGCCCGTTATGGTCGGCGCCGAAATCTACGGCGAAGGTGAGGACGACATTGCGGAGACCATCGCCGTGGCCCTGGCCAGCGGCAAGCCCGTCAAGACCTCGCGTCCGTCACCGGGGCAGTTTGAACACGCCTACCGGGAGGCCAGCGAGCGTGGCTTTCAGTCCGTGGTCTCCATTCACATCTCCGCAGGGCTTTCCGGGACTGCCGACGCCGCCCGCCTGGCAGCCCAACGGGTCGGCATCCCGGTAGAGGTCCTCGACTCCCGGACGGTTGGAATGGCGCAGGGGATGGGCGTGCAGGGCGCGGTGGTCGCGGCCGCCGACGGCAGGAGCGCGGCCGAGGTGTTGGCCTTTGCGCAGGACAGGCTGGACCGCACCAAAGTGTATTTCTATGTGCCGAGCCTGGAACAGTTGCGCCGGGGCGGCCGGATCGGTGCGGCGGCCTCGCTCTGGGGGACCATGTTCTCGATCAAACCCATCCTGGCGGTAGACGATGGCCGGATTATCCCGTTGGAAAAGGTCCGGTCAGCGGGGAAGGCCATCGCACGGCTCGAAGAAATCGTGGCCGCCGACGCCTCCACCAGGCCTGCCGGGCAGGCACGGCTGGCGGTGCACCACTTCGGCAACCAGGCCGAGGCCGAAGACCTTGCCCGGCGCCTGGCCGTGGCATTGCCGGAATGCCCGCCGGCCCAGATCAGCGCACTCCCGGCCGTCCTGGCGGCCCATGCGGGGCTCGGTGTGCTGGCGGTGATCGTGGGGGAGGGCAGCACCCCAACCGCAGCGAAGCCCGATGCCTTCGCCGGAGACGTCGCTGGCCCGGCGGGCGGGGAAGCGCGCCCCGGCGGGGCGGCAGCCGAAGCGACGGAAGCCGGCGACTAGTCCGGCGGGTCCATCCGCTCCATCTGCGCGGGCGCTGGCCTCTGGCCGTGAACGGGCGGCGGCGGTAAAGTCACTCCACCGAACCCAGCGAACATGCGAATCCGGAGGCCGCCATGGCAATGCAGGTGCACCACGTAGCCCAATTCGACCGCGACGTCGCCGAAGAGGTGACCAAGTGGCTGAAATACCTCAAGGGCCAAGTGACCAGCGTTCAGTTCCTCACCACCACGGTGCCGGATCCCAAGGCCGCGGACAAGTGGCGGGTGCAGTACGAGGCGTACATCACCTATCAGAAGTGAACCCCGGGGCAGAAGTGAACCTCGGGCTGTAGCTGCGTTTCAGGGGGTAGGCACGGGCGATGTCCGTCCGGGCGTCGGCGATTCCGTCGACGCAGGTGTGGACGATGTCGTTGGCACGGTCGTTGGCTCGGACGGTGGCTCCGACGTTGGCTCGGACGTTGGTGGGGTGGTTGGCTCCGATGTTGGCGGGGTCGTTGGCTCCGATGTTGGCGGGGTCGTTGGCTCGGACGTTTGCGGGATGGTTGGCGCGACCGTCGGCGCTGGCGTTGGCTCGGAAGGTGGCGGGGACGTTGGCGGGGCGGGCGTTGCCGGGGTCGTCGGCACGGTGACTGGCTCGGACGTTGGCTCGGACGTTGGCACGGTGGTCGGTATGGCCGCCGGCGGCGGTGTCGGCGCAAGGGGTGCCGGTATCGTCGTCAGGGTCGTTGGCAAAGGCGTGGGCGCGGGTGTTGACACTGACGTCGGCGGGGCGGTTGCCGGCGCGGTCGTCGGAGGCGGAGTCGTTGGCGGGGGCGTCGGCCCGGGGGCTGGCTGATTCGGCCCGATAGTGTAGCTGGGCTGCTCGCCTGAGCCGTTGACCCAAAGGGCCGCTTTCACCCTGTGGGCACTGCCGGGCTCCAGCCACCAGAGCACCTGGACGTTGCAGTGGTAGACAATCGTGACATTGGCGACGGCGCCCTGCGGCGGAACGGCATGGATGGATGTGGCGGCTGTTTGGGTCGTCCAGATGAAATTCTGGTCCGCATTCATTCCCGCCGTACCGTCGACCGAAACATGCGCTATGCCGTAAAGACCGTGCTGAGGGCAGAAGCTGCTTTCCAGAGAAAACTTCACGACCTGGGTTGAGGTGGCTTGCGTTGTATCTGCCACTACGGGCGGGGCCGGCAGCATGGTACCGCCAAGCGCCAGCACCGCCGCGGGCCCAAACAACCACTTCATTGCACACCAGCTTTCGCCGCCTGATGTTCACATCCAGGCGATCAGGGTTGCCCCCAGCCGGCAAAGTCTTCTCGATTGGATGCAGACGTTACCACCGGGTCCGGGCGGGCACCAGCGTAGGGAATACTTGCCTGATGCCGCGGATCTACGCGTATTACTCAGGTATTTCCACATACGCCTGGTCCCCGGTATCAGCGGGCGTGAGGGCTGCCTAGAGTCGTTTCCATGTCACGCCGCAACCCGGGAGCTGGATCCGACACGGGAGTTAGGGCTGCCCGTGAACGCCTGGCGGCGACTGGGGATGCCCGGGATGCGGGGGACGCCGCGTATCCGGGCAAATTCCCGGATCCCGGCCGGGAAGCGGGCAACTCCATGGGGCTGCTGGAGGTGCAGGTGCCGGCACCGGACGGCCCCGTCCCGGCCCGGGCGGCTGATGCCTTCCGTGCTGCTGGACGGCGCGTTGGGGGAGACCCTTCACGCCATGCGGATGCAACCCGCGGGTACCGCCGTGCAAGGACGCAGCCGCTGACTTTGCGATTGCGGGCCAGGACCGGGGTGCAGGCTGCGGCTCTGCTGGGCGTCCTCGCCGTGCTGCTGGGCGGCTGCTTCTGGTGGCAGGCCGGCACCGGCGGTGCCCAGGTGGTGGCTCTCAGCGACTCCGCCCCTGCCGCCGAGGAAGCACCCGGTCCCGCAACTGGCGAGACAACCGCGCCTCCGGGAGATGGTGGCTCCGGAGAGCCGGAAAGCATCGAGGTACATGTTGCCGGTGCCGTGGCCAGCCCGGGGGTGGTTCAACTGCCCGCGGGAAGCCGCCTGCACGAGGCGATTGCGGCCGCCGGCGGACCCACTGGCCTCGGGGACCCGGACCGGCTCAACCTGGCAGCCGTCCTGGCGGATGGGCAGAAGGTCCTGGTGCCGATCCGCGGCGAACCCGATGAGCCGGATGCGCCCGCGGGCGGATCATCTGCGCCCGGTTCCGGTGCGGGCGGCACAGGGCCAGTCAGCGTTGGTGGGAAGGTCAACCTCAACACCGCCGGCCTCGAGGAACTCGGGACTCTCCCGCGCGTCGGGCCGGTGCTGGCGCAGCGGATCGTGGACTGGCGCCGGCAGCACGGGCGGTTCAAGACCGTGCAGGAGCTCGACGCCGTTGACGGGATCGGTCCGAAGTTGCTCGAGGCCCTGCTCCCGTTGGTGGGTATCTGACGTGGCACAGCCTGACATCGCATCGCCTGACACTGCACAGCTCGGCACTGCACAGCCCGGCATTGCAGAGCCCGGCAGTGCACAGCCCGGCATTGCAGAGCCCGGCAGTGCACAGCCCGGCGTGAATCGGACCAGTCGGCTGGGTTCTGTGAGGGTCCCCCCGAGCCGCTGGCAGCGCTACGCCGACGCGGCCGTCCGTTCCCCGGCGCGCGAGGAGCACGATGATCCGGTGGCCGCCGGCCGGATCCGCGAAGCCCTCAAACCCGCGCGTGACACCGCCTCTCGTCAGCGCCAGATCGCACGGAGACGGCGGACGGACCTGCGGCTGGTGTTCCCGGCACTCCTCGTCTGGGGTACCGCCGGTGCCGGGAACTGGTTGCCCCCTGCTGGACTGGCCGGCCTCTGCACTGCCCTGGCGGCGGCCGGCATCATGCTCTTCTTGCCCGGCCGCGTCAACCTCGGCCGTTCTGGGATCCGGCCGGCGAGGGAGCGGCGCACCAGGATTGGGCGCGGCGGCGCCAGGCTCGGCCCCAGTGCCGGGCAGGCGGCTCCGCGCAGCTTACGTGCCACGGTGGCAGTGGCGCTGTTACTCTCCCTCGCGGCGGGCGCGCACGCCGCCGTCGAGGCCTCCCAGCGGCATGACGGCGCAATCGCCGAAGCCGTGGCCGCCCGCGCGGCCGTCGTCGCGGAACTGGAAATTGCAGGCGCCCCGCGGCGGCTCAGGATTCCCGGGGCCGGTGGCCTGGCCGACCGCTGGGCAGTTCCCGTGAAGCTGACCGCGATGACCTTCGGCGGCCACAGGGTCGCAGGGGACGCCCGACTCGTCGTCATGGGCGGGGCCTCGTGGGGAGACGCCGTTCCGGGCCAGCACCTGCGCGCTACAGGCAAGCTCCGGCCGGCCGCACCAGGACAGCCGGAGGCGGGACTCCTGGCAGCGACGTCCGCGCCGACCCTGTTGCGGGGACCCGGGCCATGGCAGCAGGGCCCCGGGGAGCTGCGCCGCGCCTTCACCGCCGCGGCGGCACGGTTCGGGGTCGACGCCGGCGGGCTGCTGCCCGGCATGGTCACCGGCGACACCAGCACCCTGGACGCCGAGTTGGAAGCCGTCATGAAGACCGTCGGGATGACGCACCTGACAGCCGTCAGCGGGGCAAACTGCAGCCTGATCCTGGGGACGCTGCTGCTCACCGCCCGCACCCTCCGGCTTCCGCGCACGGCAGCCGCTGGGGCCAGTCTCGCGGGGCTCGCGCTGTTCGTCCTCATGGTGGGACCCGATCCCAGCGTGCTGAGGGCCTCGCTCATGGGCAGCATCGGCCTCGCGTCTGTGGCCTTTGGCCGGGCAGGGCGCGGACTCAGCCTGCTCTGCGTGGCCGTCATCGGGCTGCTGGTGGCGCAGCCGGTCCTGGCGACCAGCTTCGGGTTCCTGCTCTCGGTCCTGGCCACGCTGGGAATCGTTGTCACCGGACGCCGCATCATGGACTGGCTGCCACCCTCGGTGCCGCGCTGGGCGGCAGCCGGCGTCGCCGTCCCCCTGTCCGCCCAGCTCTTCTGCGCCCCGGCGATCGTACTGTTGCAGCCGCAGTTCGGCGCCTACGCCCTGCCCGCGAATATGGCCGCTGCAGCGCTCGTGGCGCCAGTAACACTCCTCGGCACGGCCGGCGCGGCGCTCCTGCCCGCTATCCCCGCCGCAGCAGGACTCCTCATGGCCGCAGCTGCTGTCTTCGCAGGCGCAGTGGCGGGGGTCGCACGGTTCTTCGCGGCCCTCCCGGGCGCCGCCCTGCCTTGGCCGGAAGGGGCCTTGGGCGCAGCCACCATGGGACTCTTTTCCGCGATTGTGCTGGCGGCGGCGTGGCTCGCCCTGCACCCGGCCGCGGTTGTTCGGGGCGTCCTGGCGGCGCACGCGCGGGTGGTGGCCGTCCTCGACGGACGGTCGCAGACGGTGGCACGGTCAGCCGCCCGGCAGACCTTTAGCCGCGGCTTGGAGCACCGGTCCGGGCGTGGGACGCTTAGAGTCCGCAAACCAACTTCCGGGAGGAATCACGAGTGGCTGCTGCCCAGACCCAACGGCCCAGGACCTCGGCGTCGAACACCGCCACCTGGCGCGACGTGACACCTGCTGCCGTCGTCCTGGTGGGCGGTCCGGAAGACTACCTGGGTGCCCGAGCCATGGACCGTATCCGCGGGCAAGTCCGCGCGGCGGCGCCCGACGTCGAAATTACGCGGCTCAATGCAGGCAGCTACACGGCCGGGTCCCTGGCAATGAACGTCAGCCCTTCACTGTTCGGCGAACAAAAGCTCATCGAGGTCGACGGGCTCGAGGCGATGAACGATGCCTTCCTCGCCGATGCCCTGAAATATGTGGCCCAGCCGGAACCGGACGCCTTCCTGGTGCTCCGCCACGGCGGGGGAGTGCGCGGCAAGAAGCTGCTGGACGTCATCAAGGCCGCGGGCTGGCCCGTAGTCGACTGCCAGCCGCTCAAGAAGGACGCCGAGAAAATCGCCTTCGTCACGGCCGAGTTCCGGGCGGCCTCCCGTCGTATCGAGCCCGACGCCGTGCACGCCCTCGTCAACGCCGTCGGCGCGCAACTCGCGGAACTCGCCGCCGCCTGCAGCCAGCTGATCGCTGACGCCACCACCGGCGTGGACTCGGCAATGGTGGACAAGTACTACGGCGGCCGGGTCGAAGCAACAGCTTTCAAGGTCGCGGACGCCGCGATGGCCGGCAACGGCCCCCTGGCCCTCTCCACACTTCGCCATGCCCTGGCCACGGGCGCGGACCCCGTTCCGATCGTGGCTGCCCTGGCGTCGAAGTTGCGCTCCCTGGCCAAGGTGGCCGGTGCGCAGGGATCGTCCTCGCAGATCGCCAAGCAACTGGGAATGCAGCCCTGGCTCGTCGAACAGGCCCAGCGGGAAGTCCGGCGCTGGACGCCCGAGGGGCTGGTCCGCTCCATCCAGGTCACCGCCGAGGCCGACGCCCAGGTCAAGGGCCTCTCCCGGGATCCCGTTTATGCCGTGGAACATGCGGTGACGGTGATTGCCACTTCAGCCCGAAGTTCCTGACACCCGCGTTCGAACCCAGGGTCCGGGCCTGTCGGCCCTGCGGGTCCCGTTGGAGGTGGCCCTGCGTGTCGGCCCTCTGCGGTTCCGGACCCGGGCGCGCACCCGGCTGCGGTTAGCCTGCGGCGTACCGGAGCCGTACCAGAACGGGTGCGGAGTCGGCCCATTGCGGAACCGGCTTAAAAGGATGTGGCCGGCACCCACTGGGTGCCGGCCACAATCATCAGTTCAAGTGAACTGGAAACCTTAGAGCGCGTTGACCTTCTTGGAGATGGCCGACTTGCGGTTTGCAGCGTTGTTCTTGTGGAGAACACCCTTGCTGACGGCCTTGTCCAGCTTGCGGCTGGCAGAAAGCAGTGCAACAGCCGCAGCATCCTTGTCGGTGGACTCAACGGCGGTGTTGACGGCGCGGATGGCCGTCTTCAGCTCGGACTTGACTGCGTTGTTGCGCAGGCGAGCCTTTTCGTTGGTCAGGATGCGCTTCTTCTGGGACTTGATATTAGCCACGTGTGAACTCTCTTTTTCAATGCGGAAAATGGTCTAGAGGGCTTTCAGATTGGCCATTGACTGAGCGGCGTGGGGATACCTATGGCGACCAACCATCTGTGGCCGTCGACCTGCACGGACACACAGCTGTAAATAATAGCAGAGATCAACGTGCAGGCACGAGTGCGGGTGGCGATCCGCCGCCGCACAGGGTGTCCGCCGGGTCAGCTCCAGCCGCGGCTCTCCCGCAGCGCGGCCGCGACGAGGTTGAAGCGGCCTGCGTCCAGGATCGCCCCTTCGCGCCGGATGTCCTTGGAATTGATCTGCAGAACCCGGTCCAGCTTCGCTTCGCTGGGCCGGCCCTGGCGGTCCCAGGGTCCCGTGCCGATGTCCACGTAGTCATCCGACCGGCGGGAGTCGCCGTCGTGGTCCTTGCTCGTCAGCATCAGTCCCAGCAAATACCGGCCACTGGTGCCCACCAGCAGCACCGGACGGTCTTTGCCCTGGGAATAGTCCTCCTCGTAGGGCACCCAGGTCCAGACGATTTCTCCGGGCTCGGGCAGGCCGTTGGGTGCGGGGGCGTAGCGGACGGCGGCCCGCCCCCGGAAGTCGCCGGGATATGTCCCGGTCAGTCCGGCGGCCGGGGTGCCGCCCGTGGCGCGGGTCGGGGTGCCGGGACTTGCATGGCCGGGCCGCCGCTTCGCCGCAGGCTTTCCGACAGGTTTTCCGGCGGGTTTCGCCGCCGGCCCGCGGGTGGTCCCCGGTGCGGAGCCGCCGAGTCTATCCAGGAAGCGCAGGGCATCGCGGACGGCGCCGCTGATCGATCGTAAGTTCCAATCCATGGGGAAACCATACCGGCAACCCCCGGAGGGCAAGGGAGAGAGGGGCAGGGAAAGGAAGAGGGCGAGAGAGGCGGAATCCCGCCGAGAGTCCACCGGAGCTGGCAGAGTACGCAACGCAACGCGGGGATGCACTGCCTCTGGCCCGGACGTGGGAGACTATAGGGACAGAAATGCGCCACGTCGCAGGATGGCATACGAGCATCCGCACCTCGCCGTGGAAAAGCCAACAGTAATGCCAACAGTAAGGACCCTGCGTGTCTCCCATGGCCCGCACCGCCCCGGTGCCCGCCGCAACAGATCCGGCCATCATCCGGAACTTCTGCATCATTGCGCACATTGACCACGGCAAATCCACACTGGCCGACCGGATGCTCCAGTTCACTGGTGTTGTCCAGTCCCGTGACATGAAGGCCCAGTACCTGGACCGCATGGACATTGAGCGCGAACGCGGCATCACCATCAAATCCCAGGCCGTCCGCATGCCCTGGGAACTCGACGGCACCAGCTACGCGCTGAACATGATCGACACCCCCGGGCACGTCGACTTCACGTACGAGGTCTCCCGCTCGCTCGCGGCCTGCGAAGGTGCGATCCTGCTGGTGGACGCAGCCCAGGGCATCGAGGCCCAGACACTCGCCAACCTCTACCTGGCGATGGAAAACAACCTCACGATCATCCCGGTCCTGAACAAGATCGACCTCCCGGCAGCACAGCCGGAGAAGTACGCGGCGGAACTCGCCAACCTGATCGGCGGCGACCCCGACGACGTGCTCCGCGTCTCCGGCAAGACCGGCATGGGCGTCGAGGTCCTGCTGGACAAGATCGTCCGCGACCTGCCGGCCCCGGTGGGCGACCCGAACGCCCCCGCCCGGGCCATGATCTTCGACTCGGTCTACGACACCTACCGCGGTGTGGTCACCTACGTCCGCGTGGTCGACGGCATGCTGCACCCGCGTGAACGCATCCAGATGATGTCCACCCGTGCCACGCACGAGCTCCTTGAGATCGGTGTGAGCTCCCCGGAACCCACCCCCTCCAAGGGCCTTGGCGTCGGCGAGGTGGGCTACCTCATCACCGGTGTGAAGGACGTCCGCCTGTCCAAGGTGGGCGACACCGTCACCAACCTCGCCAAGCCGGCCACCGAGTCCCTCCCCGGCTATGCGGACGCCAAGCCGATGGTCTTCTCCGGCCTGTATCCGCTCGATGGCACGGACTATCCGGTGCTCCGCGATGCGCTGGAGAAGCTGATGCTCAACGACGCCGCGCTGGTGTATGAGCCGGAAACGTCGGCCGCGCTGGGATTCGGCTTCCGGGTGGGGTTCCTGGGCCTGCTGCACCTGGAAATCACCCGCGAGCGGCTCGAACGCGAATACAACCTGGACCTGATTTCCACCGCACCCAACGTGGAATACGAGGTGACGCTGGAGGACAAGAAGGTCGTCCACGTCACGAACCCCAGCGAATACCCCACCGGCAAGATCGCGGAAGTCCGCGAGCCGATGGTGTCCGCCACCATCCTTGCGCCGAACGAGTTTGTCGGCGCCATCATGGAGTTGTGCCAGAGCCGGCGCGGCGTCATGGGCGGCATGGACTACCTCTCCGAGGACCGGGTGGAAATCCGTTACCGCCTGCCGCTAGCCGAAATCGTCTTCGATTTCTTCGACATCCTCAAGTCCAAGACCCGCGGCTACGGGTCACTGGACTGGAAGGCCGACGGCGAGCAGGTGGCCGACCTGGTCAAGGTGGACATCATGCTCCAGGGCGAGCAGGTTGATGCGTTCTCCGCCATCACCCACCGTGACAAGGCCTACGCCTACGGCGTGATGATGACCGGCAAGCTGCGCGAACTCATTCCGCGCCAGCAGTTCGAGGTGCCCATCCAGGCCGCCATCGGCTCCCGGATCATCGCCCGCGAAAGCATCCGCGCCATCCGCAAGGATGTCCTGGCCAAGTGCTACGGCGGTGACATCACGCGAAAGCGCAAGCTGCTGGAAAAGCAGAAGGAAGGCAAGAAGCGCATGAAGATGGTGGGACGCGTCGAGGTGCCGCAGGAGGCCTTCATCGCCGCGCTGACAACGGACGAGTCCAAGGACAAGGCCAAGAAGTAACGGTGCAGGTAATGACTGTTGCTGCAGTATCGGCAGGCCAGGCCCGTGCCTAGCGTCCTTCCCCTCGGCGACCCGGCGCCGCCGGACGGGCTCCTGCCCGCCCAGGCGCGCGAGGGCGCCGATCAGCGCGCTTTCGGGCTGTATGTGCACATCCCGTTCTGCGCGGTCCGCTGCGGATACTGCGACTTCAACACCTACACCGCCACCGAGCTGGGCGGCGGGGCCTCCCAGGACGCCTACGCCGCCACCGCGATCGCGGAAGTGGAGTTCGCTGCCGCGGCCCTGAGGGGCAGCGGCCTGCCTGACCGTCCCCTCAGCACGGTCTTCTTCGGCGGCGGCACCCCCACGCTGCTGCCGGCGCAGGACCTGGCGCGCATCCTCACAGCCGCGATCGGCGCCTGGGGCCTGCAGCCCGGCGCCGAGGTAACCACCGAGGCGAACCCCGATTCCGTCACGCCCGAATCCCTGCAGCTGCTCGCCGACTCCGGGTTCACCCGGGTCTCGTTCGGCATGCAGTCGGCCGTGCCGCATGTCCTGAAGGTCCTGGACCGCACCCACACGCCGAGCCGGGTGCCCGAGGTGGTGCAGTGGGCGCGCGATGCCGGGCTCGCCGTCAGCCTCGACCTCATTTACGGGACGCCGGGGGAGTCGCTGGAAGACTGGCGCTGCTCGCTCGAGACCGCACTTTCCTACGCCCCCGACCACATCAGCGCCTATGCCCTGATCGTTGAAGACGGCACCAAGCTTGCCGCGCAGATCCGCCGTGGCGAAGTCCCGGAAATTGACGACGACGACCACGCCGCCAAATACGAACTCGCCGACGAGCTGATTTCCGCTGCCGGGCTCGCCTGGTACGAGGTCAGCAACTGGTCCCGCACCCCCGAACAGGTCTGCCGGCACAACCTCGCCTACTGGCGCGGGGACGACTGGTGGGGCATCGGGCCCGGGGCGCACTCGCACGTCGGCGGCGTCCGCTGGTGGAACGTCAAACACCCCACCGCCTACGCCAACCGCCTCGGCGCCGGCGTCTCACCTGCCGCCGGACGCGAAACGCTGGACAGCGAAACCCGCAATGTGGAACGCGTCATGCTCGAGGCCCGGCTGAACTCCGGACTCGACATCCCGAGCCTCGGCGGCCTGGGGGACACCGGCAGGCACGCCGTCGCAGGGCTGATCGCTGACGGCCTCGTGGACCCCGCGGCCGCGTTCAAGGGCCGGCTCATCCTCACGCTCAAAGGCCGGCTGCTGGCCGACGCCGTCGTCCGCAGGATCCTGCCGGACTAATCTGCCCGGTCGCAAAGCCTCCACAATTTGGCGGCCCGCATCAGCGGCCGCACACGGCCTGCGGCACAAAAAAGAGCCGGCCGCTGCCTCATACGGGCAGCGGCCGGCTCTCTTTAGTTTGGTCTGCGCCGGCTATTTGATCCAGCGCAGGTTGAACTCGTAACGGTGCGGCTGGCCGCGGTTGACGTGGATGCCTGCCGCCACCGAGAAGCACGTCACAGCAATCCAGATCACCGTGGCGAGCACGGCGAAGAGGTTGCCCACCACCGGGATGAAGACCAGCAGATTGGCCAGCACGGCGGCGATGGTCGGCGGCAGCGTGAAATTGAGGGCTTCCTTGGATTCCTGCGCCGTGAACGGGCCGCGGTCCTTGAAGATGAGGTAGATCAGCAGCGACGGCACGCAGCCCAGGATGCCGCCGAAGTGGGCGAGCGTGGCCCACTGCCGGTCCTCGCTGGCCGTCAGCGGCAGCGCGTTTGCCGGAACCCCATGGTACGGGGGCTGGCCATGGCCAGCCTGATTGCCCGTGTGTTCGCGTGCGTTATCTGCCACGGTGTAGCCCTTCGGATTGCGGTGATGCGTTGCTGCCTGGGTTGTGCCTGAACTAGCCGGGACCGCACTGGAAGCGCGGCCGCCGTTTCAAGAATACTTGCTCGCACCCGGAAATGGAGATCAGGGGCGGCCGCCGCGGCGGACTAGGGCGCGGTGAGGAAGTCAATGACCTCTTCCACGCGGCCGAGCAGCGACGCCTCCAGATCAGCGTAGCTGCGGACAGCACCGAGGAGTTTCTGCCAGCCCAGGCCGATGTCCTCCTTTGTGGAGTGGGGCCAGCCGAAAGCCATCAGGATGCCGGTCTTCCAGTCCATGCCGCGGGGGATCACGGGCCACTGCTCGATCCCCAGGACCGCGGGCCGGATGGCCTGCCACACGTCCACGTAGGGGTGCCCCACAATGAGGACGTTGCCGGCGGCGCCCGGTGAGGCCATGACGGCATCGGCGATCCGCGACTCCTTGGAGTCGGGTACCAGGTGGTCCACGAGCACGCCGAGGCGCCGCCCCGGGCCCGGGCCGAACTCCGCCACGGCGGCTGCGAGGTCGTCAATGCCGTGCAGGGGTTCGACGACAATGCCCTCCACCCGGAGGTCATCGCCCCACACCTTCTCCACGAGCTCGGCGTCGTGCTTTCCCTCCACCCAGATACGGCTGGCCTTGGCCACCTGGGCGCGCTGCCCCGCCACCCGCACCGAGCCCGACGCCGTGCGGCCGGCACCGGCGGCCGGTGCCGCTTTCTTCGGGGCCGGCGGCATCAGGCGGATGGGCTGGCCCTCCAGGAGGAAGCCAAAGCCGAGGCGGAAGGACCGCGACTTGCCCCGCCGGTCCTCCAGCGCCACCACGTGCATGCCGCCGGACTTCTCCACCCGGGTTACGGCGCCCACCCAGCCGGACTGGACCTCCTCGAGGACCATCCCGCGTTCCACCGGGACTTCCGGCAACTGGGTCTTGGCGGGGGCGGACAGGTCCTGGGGTCCCCAGTTCTGGTACGACATCTCTACACGCTTACTTTGCACTCGGAATGTACGGCGGTCGGTGGAACTCTCCGGGGCCGGAACCGGACCGCGACGGCGCGGCAACGGCAGCGGCTGCCACGGTCTCGGCGCCGGCGTGACGGGAATCGCGTTCCCGCGGGCCACGCCTGGAGCGAATCCAATGCTAACAACGCGGCGACTCATATTAGACTGGTTAGCACTTAGGCATGTCGAGTGCTAACCCTTGTCCTGTTGCGGACCGTCCGTGCAGCACTTGTGGACCCGGACCGGACACGGCGGACGGCACCGACTGCGGGACCGTCGATTGGAGGTGGAGCGTGAGCGAACCGCGCAAACTCGAAGTGCTGCGCGCCATCGTGGAGGACTACGTCCATTCGCGTGAGCCCGTGGGTTCCAAAGCACTCGTGGAACGGCACCATCTCGGCGTCTCCAGCGCCACGATCCGAAACGACATGGCGGCGCTGGAAGACGAGGGCCTGATCACGGCACCGCACACGAGCGCCGGCCGGATCCCCACTGACAAGGGCTACCGGCTTTTCGTCGACCAGATCTCAGCGGTGAAGCCGTTGTCCCCGGCCGAGCGCCGGGCCATCCAGGCGCTGCTGGAAGGATCCGACGACCTCGACGACATTCTTGACCGGACCGTGAGGCTCCTCTCGCACCTGACCAACCAGGTCGCCGTCGTGCAGTATCCGCTGCTCAGCCGCGCCCGGGTGCGGCACATCGAGTTCGTGCTGCTGGCGCCCCGGAAAGTGCTGGCGGTACTGATCGCGGACACCGGCAAGGTGGAGCAGCGCGTGATCGACGTCGGGCAGGACCTTCCCGACGACGCGCTGGCGGAACTGCGGACCAGCTTTCTGGCCAGCCTCTCCGGAACCCCGCTGAGCCTGATGCCGCAGCTGCTGCCCGCCGTCGTTGCCGGTGGCCCGCCCGCGCGGCGCGGAGCGGCCCAGGCGCTGGCCCGCGGCCTGGAGGCCCTGGCCACGAGCAGCCGCGAAGAGCGCATGGTCATGGCCGGCACCGCCAACCTGGCCCGCTCCAACGTGGACTTCCCGCTCAGCATCGGCCCCGTGCTGGAGGCCCTCGAGGAGCAGGTGGTCATGCTCCGCCTGCTCAGCGAAATGGCCGAAGACCCGCGGGGAGTCACGGTCAGCATCGGCCGGGAAAACCCTTACGACGGTCTGGCCGAGGCCTCGGTTGTGGCCACCGCCTACGGGCCGGACGCCACGGCCAAGGTCGGCGTGCTTGGGCCCACCCGGATGGACTATCCCACCACCATGGCCGCCGTCCGCGCGGTGGCCCGCTACCTTTCGAGGATCCTGGGGCCCTGACAGGCCCGGGACCGAACACGACTTCTTGCCCCACAGGCAGTGCCCCACAGGCAGTACGAAAAGGAAGAGATACACACTTTGAGCAGCCACTACGACGTTCTTGGAGTCTCCCGCGACGCATCGGGGGAGGAGATCAAGAAGGCCTACCGGAAACTGGCCCGCACCCTGCACCCGGACGTGAACCCCGGGGAGGATGCCTCGGACAGGTTTAAAGCCGTCACCCACGCCTACGAGGTCCTCTCTGATCCGCAGAAGCGCCGGGTCTATGACACCACCGGCAACGAGAACGGTACCGACAACGGCTTCGGCGGCGGCAGCTACTCGGGCCAGGGCTTCGCCTTCCAGGACATCTTCGAGACCTTCTTCGGCGCCGGCGGCGGCCAAGGCGGCCCGGCGTCCCGGGTCCGCCGCGGCCAGGACGCACTGATCAGCGTCCGCATCGACCTCCGCGACGCCGTGTTCGGCGTGAACAAGAAGCTCGAGGTTGACACGGCCGTCATCTGCCCCACGTGCGAGGGTTCCTGCTGCCGCGAGGGCACCCACCCGGTCCGCTGCGACATCTGTGGCGGCAGCGGTCAGGTCCAGCGCGCCGTACGGTCCATCCTGGGCCAGGTCATGACATCCGCCCCCTGCGGATCCTGCGAGGGCTTCGGCACCGTCATCAAGGACCCCTGCAACGAATGCAGCGGCCAGGGCCGGATCCGCAGCCGCCGCTCCCTGACCGTCAAGGTCCCGGCCGGCGTCGCCACCGGCACCCGCATCCAGCTGTCCGGCCAGGGCGAGGCAGGCCCCGCCGGCGGCCCCGCCGGGGACCTGTACGTGGAGATCCGGGTCAACAACGACCCCACCTACGTGCGCGAGGGCGATGACCTCCACGCGAGCCTCAACATTCCCATGACCGCTGCCGCGCTCGGCACCGAAATATCCCTCGACACCTTCGACGGTCAGCAGGAGATCGACGTCAAGGCCGGCACCCAGTCGGGCGAGATCATCACCCTGCGCGGCCTCGGCGTCACGCACCTGCGCGGCCACGGCCGCGGCGACCTGAAGGTGCACCTGCAGGTGGAAACGCCGGTCAAGCTCGATCACGTCCAGGAAGAACTGCTCCGCCAGTTGGCCAAGCACCGCGGCGAGCACCTCACGGAAGGAAAGCTTGCGGCCAGCGGCGGCGTCTTCGCCAAACTGCGGGACCGGCTCGGTAACCTGTAGCGGTGAGTAACCCGGTCTTCTTCACCGCTCCAGGCACCCTGGACCAGCAGGTCCCCGGCTCGGCCTTCGTCCTTGAAGGCGGCGAGGCACGCCACGCCGTCACCGTCAAGCGGATCGCCGTCGGGGAAACCGTCGACATCGCGGACGGCGCCGGCAAACGCCTGACCGGCACCGTGACCGCAGTCGCTCCCGGGGAGCTGACCGTCGAATGCGTGGACCTTGCCGAGGAACCGCGGCCCGGAACCCGGCTGGTCCTGGTCCAGGCCCTCGCCAAGGGCGATCGCGACGAACTCGCGGCCGAGACCGCGACCGAACTGGGCATCGACGCCGTCATTCCCTGGCAGGCCGAGCGGTCCATCGTGCGGTGGAAGGCCGAGCGGGCCGCGAAGGCGCATGCCAAATGGCAGTCGGTGGTGACGGCCGCCGCCAAACAGGCGCGCCGGGCATGGATTCCCGAGGTCCGGGCCGCCGTCGACGGCGCCGGGCTGCAGGCGGCCGTGGCGGCGGCAGACCTCGCCGTCATCCTGCATGAAGACGCCGTGCGCCCCCTGCGGCTCGTCCTGGAATCCTGGTTGGAATCCGCGCAGCCCGGCGAGGTCATGGCAGGCGACGCCGGATCCCGTGAGGTCCTGCTGATCGTGGGTCCGGAAGGCGGCATCAGTCCGCGGGAGGTGACCCGGCTCTGCGACGCCGGCGCGGTCACGGCCCTTTTGGGGCACCATGTTCTGCGTTCGTCCACGGCGGGGCCCGCCGCCACCGTGCTGGCCAGCGACATCCTCGGCCGCTGGTGACCTGCGGCAGCCGCCGTCACCAGTGACAGTGACGGCCATTTGACGGTGACGGTTATTTGACCGTGAACCCGCGGGTGTCCTGGAATACCTCCTTGGCGCTGTCGGATGCGTCCACCTGGGACACCCGGACCTCATAATTGCCCGGTCCGAGGTTCACGGACAAAGTGAACAGCCCGGACTGGGTTGCATCGGCCGAGGCGGTGGCGCTGCCGTTGAGATACGCGGTCTTGGCGTTGTCGCCGTCGCCGTCGACCTTGAGGATCGCCCAGCGGAGCTTCCCGCCCTGGACGGTGCTGCGGCCACGGATCTTGACCGATCCGTCGCCCACGGACGTGCCCTCCTGCGGATCAATGATCCACACAGGGGCCACCATCCCGGCGCTGCGGGACGTCGGCTCGCCCAGACGGACATGGTTGAAGGCCACGTAGTCCGTGTGACCGTCCACCAGCACAACCACCTGGACCTGCTGTCCGGCATCGATGAGGCCGGCGCTGGCCGCGGCAGCTGTCGCCGTGTAGATGAGCTGCTGGATGGCGCGCTCGGCCATGGCCGCATCCACGTTGCTGTTGAAGGCATCAGCGGAGACATCCACCGTGATGACGTTCTTGCCGGAAATCGACGTCGCCAGCTTCTTCGGATTCTGCCAGGGCGTGAAAAAATCCGGGTCCAGCGGCTTCTGCGACATCATTACCCGCAGGGCGCGGGTGACGGGATTGTCCTGGTCCGGAACGTCTCGGAACTCGCGGTAGAGAAACGCGTTGTCATTGCCCCGGCCGATCCAATACACGGGAGCCTTGTTCGACGTCTGGGCTGTCTCGAGCGGAGCGCTCGTGGTGGGCACGCCCGACGCCGGGACGGGAATGAGTTCCGACGGGCTGCTGGAATTCGTGATGCCGCTCTGCGGCGTCGCCACGCAGCCGGACAGGACGAGGGCGGCAGGCAGCGCCAACGCCAGCGCGGCGCGGCGGATGCGCCCCACCGATGGCTGCTGAACTCCACGCTTGCTGATGCCGCTGTCCCTTCGTCTTACGCCCCGCGTTCCGCGGTGATGGTCCGTTTGTAGCCGTCGTCGGCCGCTGGCGGCCGCCCCCGTCCCTCACCGGCCGGAGACCGGCGCGGCGATCCCGGGGGAGCCGGATTCCAGCATGGCACACGGGCACGGCGCGGCAGCCGGGTTTGGGCCCCGGCGCCGGAACTGCAACGGGAACGATATGAGGCCGATACAAAGTTGATACCTAAAGTTGCCCGCTGGTGGTTCCAAGCGCGGACGCCGGTGGCGCCCATCGTTGCTGAGCCAGCGATGCCTGCCGGGGTCGTTTAGGGCAGACTGGTGGCGTGAGCGGAATCCCGTGGGTGCTGCACGTCGATCTCGACCAGTTCATCGCGGCTGTCGAAGTACTCCGGAGGCCGGAGCTTGCTGGCAAGCCGATCATTGTCGGCGGCCGGGGCGATCCTACGGAACGCGCCGTGGTGTCGACCGCATCCTACGAAGCCAGGGCGTTCGGCGTGGGTTCCGGCATGCCCTTACGCATTGCGGCCCGGAAAGTGCCCGACGCCGTGATCCTGCCCGTCGATCAGGAGGCTTACCTGGCGGCGTCTGAAACGGTCATGGCCACCCTGCGCGCGCAGCCCGGCGCCACCGTGCAGGTGTTGGGTTGGGACGAAGCCTTTGTGGGCATCAAGACTGAGAATCCGGAAGCCTACGCCCGGCAGGTGCAGGCCGCTGTCCTGGAGCGTACGCAGCTGCATTGCAGTGTGGGCATCGGCGACACCCTGGTCCGAGCCAAGGTCGCCACCGGTTTCGGCAAGCCGGCCGGCGTCTTCCGTCTCACTGCCGGGAACTGGCTCGCTGTCATGGGCAGTCGGCCCACCAAGGACCTGTGGGGCGTCGGAACCAAGGTGTCGGGCCGGCTGGCCAAACTCGGCATCAACACAGTCGCCGAGCTCGCCGCGTCCGACCCCCAAGACCTGGTACCGGAGTTCGGCCCCAGGATGGGACCTTGGTACGCGGAGCTCGGACGCGGGGACGGCGCCAGCGTTGTGGACGCCACCCCGTGGGTTGCCCGCGGGCATAGCCGGGAGACCACCTTCCAGCGCGACCTGACCGAACCCGCCCAGGTGGACGGCGCCGTGAGGGAGCTGACGGCGCGTGTCCTGGAGGATGTTGTGGCCGAAGGACGGCCCGTGGTTGGACTGACCCTGAAGGTTCGCTACGCGCCGTTCGTCACCAAGACACACGCGAGGAAGATTCCCGAGACATTCGACCGGGACGAAATCCTCTCGCGGGCCTTGGACCTCGCAGCCGGAGTCGAAGCGGGCCGTCCGATCCGGCTCCTGGGCCTGCGGGCCGAAATGGCGATGCCCGACGATGCCCGAACGGGACATACACCGACGCGCGGCGGTTGGTGACGGCGTCGCTGCCTTACCGCCGCAGCGTTCTGCGGGCAGGCTGAAAATGACCCTGGGAACCCCTCAAGTCAAAGCTAGGCTGGGAGGATGGAATACCACATCCGCCAGGCCGCGGGTGGGGACGCTGACGCCGTAGTCCGGATGCACACCCGGGCCCATGAGGAATGCTACGGCCACCTTCTGTCCCCGGCGTTCTTCGATGCGCGCCGTGCCAGCATCCCGCAGCGCGTGGAAAAACGCCGACCTTATCTGGACAGCGCTGAGCCTCGAATCATCGCCCTGGACAAGAGCAATGAAATCGTCGGATTTGCCGACGCAGGCACGGGACGTGACGATGACTTACCCGGAGAACTTGAGCTTTACTCCATCTACACACTGGGGCGCACCCATGGCACTGGACTCGGGGAAGCCCTGCTGAGGGCCGCCCTCGGCGATTTACCCGCCTACCTGTGGGTGCTTGAGGCCAACCCCCGTGCTCAGGCCTTCTATGCCAAGAACGGTTTTCAGCCCGATGGGACACGAAAATTGCTTTCACCCGATTGGGAGGAACTACCTGAGATAAGGATGGTCCGCTCCGACATTTAGCCGGGCACATCCACGGCGCATCGGCCTGGCGGACCCGAGGGGTCAGAACCTGAGAATGTTCAGTTCCGCGGCCGGCTCGAAACCAAGCCGTGCGTAAAAGTCGCGTGATTCGTCGGAGGGGGAAAGCACCATCCGTACGGCAGTGATGCTTTGCGCGAACCGGATCGAGGCGTGCACGAGCCGGCCGCCGACTCCGGCGTTCCGAAACTCCGGAAGGACGTATGCGTTGCCCAGATAGACCCACCGGGACGATTCCGTCCCCGGTTTGGGCATCCGCTCGAAAATCATCAGGTTGAGCATCCCGACTAGTTCGCCACCGTAGTCGGCCACGAAGAACTTTCGGGGACTGGCAGTCATCCACTCTCTAAAGGCGGCATCGAAGGCTGGATCGTTGATGAGCGCAGGGTCCTGTTCCGCCGCCCACGTGGCCCTTAGCGCCGCAAGGCCGGGCACATCGTCTGGGCGCCCTTCGCGAATGATGAACATGGAAGTACCGTACTTTGGCGGTGCGTCCGCCCCAGGCACCCCGTCCGTTAGAGTCGGACCCATGAAACGGGCTGTGATCCTTGGAGGCACTGGCGTTCTCGGCCGCGCAATTGCGTGGCGGCTGATCCGTGCCGGCTGGGCCGTGGACATGACGGGCCGGGACCGGACCAAGATGCCGGCTGACCTGGCTGCCGCCGGTGCCCGATTTATCGCCGCCGAACGTCGTGACGACGACGCCCTGGCCGGGCTGATGGCCGGTGGTGCCGATCTCCTCGTGGACGCGGTGTGTTACGCGGAGGCCGATGCCCGGCAACTCCTGCCGCACCTGGCCGCGGTGACCTCCGCCGTCATGCTCTCGAGCAAGGCCGTGTACGTCGACGCCGCCGGCAACCACGTCAATTCCGATATACCGCCCCGCTTTGAGGCGCCCATCCTCGAGGGCAATCCGACTATGCGGCCGGGAGCCGGGGAATACCGTTCCCGGGAAGGCTATGGCGCGAACAAGGTGGCCGCAGAGCACACCCTCCTGGACAGCGGCCATCCGGTGACAGTGATCCGGGCCTCCAAGGTACATGGTGAGGGCGCGGCCCTGCCCCGGGAATGGATGTTCGTCAAACGGGTGCTCGACCGGCGCCCGGCCGTATTCCTGGCCCATGCGGGGCAGGGTGCGGACCACACGACGGCAGCGGTGAACACGGCGGCCCTCGTGGAACGGGTGGCCGCCGTGCCCGCGGCACGGATCCTCAACAGCGCTGATCCAGATGCGCCGAATGCCCGGGAGATCGCGGCAGCAATCGCCCGCCACTTGGGCCACCATTGGGAAGAGGTGCTCTTGGATGACAGCGCACCCGCGGGCCTCGGCGACCACCCTTGGGATTTCCGGCCCCCGCTGGTACTCAGCACCAAGGCCTCCCTCGACCTGGCCTATGAGCCGGTGGGGACATACGCCCAGACCATCCCGCATCAGGTGGACTGGCTGGTGAAGGCGGCAGCGGCCGGAGCCATGCCGGGAACCGACGATCCGTCCCTCGGGCACTATCTCGACTACAGCCGTGAAGAGCAGTTCACCGCTGGTTCCGCCCTGCGGACACGCCAACGTCCCCTGTGAGGGGCTACAGGTTTGAGGGGCTAAGGGCTTAAGGGGCTAGGGGTTTGTCGACGAGAATGGCGGCCTGCGGATGTTTTTCCGTGGCTCGCGGTGAACGCACCAGCTGGGCGCGCATCGCAAAGCCCTGTTCCGTGAACCGGAGCGCCACCTCGTCGGGGGCGTGCAGTTCCGTGCGGAGCTGGACGTCATGTCCGTAGGCGCGGTCAATCGTGTGGTGGCCGCTGCCGGCGTGGAAAGCGACGAGCGCCGAACCGCCCGGGCGGAGCGCTCTCCAGAACTCGCGCGCGATCGCCGGCAGCGCCGTCGGGGGAGAGTGGATGATCGAATACCAGGCGAGGACGCCGTCCGCAGCTGCGTCGGATTTGGGCAGGTCCGCCAGCTCTCCGACTTCGAACAGCAGCCCGGGATGCAGTTCTTGCGCGACCCGGACCATTTCGGGCGACACGTCGACACCGCTGACGTTCAGCCCGGCATGGCCGAGGTAACCGGTCATTCGTCCGGTGCCGCATCCGACGTCGATCACCGTCCGGTCCGCCGTGGCGCGCAGGTGCGCTATGAAATGGTCCACCATGGCCATATCCAGCTCGGCCTCGAAGCTGGTATCCGGGATCACCGCTGAATAAGTCTCGGCGACCGTGTCGTACGCGGATCTGACGTCCATCAAATTTTCGTGGTTTGCCATCAACCGAGCCTAACGGCCATGGCCGGCGAACCCGTGGCGTCCATTTCTTACGTCATGCAACGGGTCCGTGACGCGTTGTGTCGCTGCGCGACAGTGCGTTGCGGCCGGCTTGGGAACCCGTATCCGCGGTGGTTGATTTGGGGCTACCAGCGCCCGAAAGGACCCGCCATGACGGAACAAACTGATCTCAGCCCGACGACACTCCGCCACGTTCTTGGACACTTCGCCACCGGGCTGACGTTGATCACCGCAGCAACCCAGCACGGGCCGGCCGGTTTCACCGCGGAACAGCCGTGCCCGGCAACAGGCGCCCACTGGCTGGATGGGTGGGTCGTCTTCGGTAACACGGACCCGTAACGGCCGACGCCGTATCCCCTCCGGCGTCGGCCACGCCGCGCTGGCGTAAGATGGAAGGACCCGTTGACCCCGGCCGCGGGCGGTGCGAACCGCCGTCGGTACGGATCACGGCGACAGACCATATTCATACTGGAGGGGACCAGAGGCCCGCGGGCCAACACCATGACTGAAGCAGCGAACGGCAAGGCCCGGTTCAGCGCCCGAGAACGCACCGCAGGGGAATTTCCCCACTCCCTACCAGGGCTGCGGACGGAGGTGGTCTTGTTCGACGACTCAGAGCAGATGGTCCAGTCGCTGGGCAGCCATGACGAAGCCTTAAGATTCATCGAAAACCAGTTCCCCGCCGTCGATTTCCACGTCCGGGGCAACGAGCTTGCGATCAGCGGGCCTGCCGCCGACGTGCCGCGCATCATGCGCCTGCTCAATGAGGTGCGCGGGCTGGTGGCCCGAGGCACCGTCATCACCCCGGCCGTGCTGCAGCAGCTCGTCTCCATGCTCCGCAGCCAGTCACTGCAGAACCCCGTGGAAGTGCTGACCACCAACATCCTCTCCACCCGCGGGAAGACCATCCGGCCCAAGACGCTGAACCAGAAGAACTATGTGGACGCGATCGACGCGAACACGGTCATCTTCGGGATCGGGCCGGCCGGTACCGGCAAGACCTACCTGGCAATGGCCAAGGCAGTCCAGGCCCTGCAGCAGAAGGAAGTCAGCCGCATCATCCTGACCCGTCCTGCCGTCGAGGCGGGGGAGCGGCTCGGCTTCCTGCCGGGCACCCTGAGCGACAAGATCGACCCCTACCTGCGGCCGCTCTACGACGCCCTGCACGACATGATGGACCCCGAATCCATTCCCCGCCTCATGGCCGCCGGCACCATCGAGGTCGCCCCGCTGGCCTACATGCGGGGCCGCACGCTCAACGATGCCTTCATCATCCTCGATGAGGCCCAGAACACCACGCCGGAGCAGATGAAGATGTTCCTGACCCGTCTGGGCTTCGGCTCCAAGATGGTGGTCACCGGCGACATCACCCAGGTGGACCTGCCCTTCGGCACCCGCTCGGGGCTCAGGATTGTCGAGGAGATCCTGCAGGGAATCGAGGACGTCAACTTCTCGATCCTGGATGCCTCCGACGTCGTTCGGCACCGCCTCGTGGGGGATATCGTCAACGCGTACAGCATCTGGGACGAAGTCCAAAGGAACCGGGTCAAGCACTCCGTTGCCCGGGAAACGCGGGGAGAACACGCATGAGCATTGAGGTTAACAACGAATCCGGCGTCGTCGTGGACGAGTCCGAGCTCGTGGCGCTGTCGCGTTTCATCTTCGAAAGCCTCTACATCCACCCGCAGGCGGAGCTGTCCATCCTGCTGGTGGACGAACCCGCCATGGAAAAGCTGCACCTCGAACTGATGGACGAGCCCGGCTCCACCGACGTCCTCTCGGTCCCCATGGACGAGTTGACGCCGGGCACGCCGGACAAGCCGACACCGCAGGGCATGCTCGGCGACATCGCCATCTGCCCCCAGGTGGCCGAGGTCCAGGCCCGCAACGCCGGCCACTCCACCCAGGACGAGATGCTGCTGCTGACCACGCACGGCATCCTGCACCTGCTGGGCTATGACCACGCCGAGCCGGAAGAGAAGGAAGAGATGTTCGGGCTGCAGCGCGAACTCCTGACAGCCTTCACCGGCAAAGCAGCCCCGTCCGAGACGGTTCAGTGACCCCACTGATCCTCGCCGGCATGGCGCTGGTGTTCCTTAGCTTTGCCGCAGTGCTCACCGCCGCCGAGTCCGCCTTCAACTTCCTGCCCCGGCACGACGCCGAACAGGCGGTCCTGAACAGCAGGGGCACCTCGCTCAAACGCATCCTGGCCCATCCCGTGGGGCACATGCGCGCCCTGCGGTTCTGGCGGGTCTGGTTCGAGATGGCCGCCGCCGTGGCCGTCACCGTCCTCCTCTACAGCATGCTGGACAACGTCTGGCTGGCCGGGCTGGCGGCCACCGGCATCATGGCGCTGGTCGGCTTCGTGATCGTCGGCGTGTCCCCCCGGCAGCTCGGCCGGGTCCATTCCGCCGCCCTGGTCCGGTTCAGCGCCCCGCTGGTCCGGTCCCTCTATGCCGTGCTCGGCCCGATCCCGGGCTGGCTGGTGCGGCTCGGCAGCGTCGTAGCGCCCGGCGCGCCGGCCGACAGCGAGGCGTTCTTCAGCGAGGAGGAATTCCGCGAACTCGTGGACCGGGCCACCGAGTCCGACGTGATCGAGGACAACGAGGCCGAGCTGATCCAGTCGGTCTTCGACTTCGGGGACACCCTGGTCCGCTCCGTCATGGTGCCGCGGACCGACATCCTCACGATCGACTCCGGATCCAGCCTGCACCGTGCGATGTCGCTGTTCCTGCGCTCCGGGTATTCGCGGATCCCGGTCATCGGCGAAAACACGGACCAGATCCTGGGCATTGTGTACCTGAAGGACGTTGCCGCCTCGCTCCACAACCTCGGCCCGGACGAGGAACCCCCGGTCGTGGACGAGGTGGCCCGCGAGGTCCGCTACGTGCCGGACTCGAAGCTCGTCAGTGACCTGCTGCGCGAACTCCAGAAAGAATCCACGCACGTTGCGATCGTCATTGACGAATACGGCGGAACTGCGGGGCTGGTCACGCTCGAGGACCTCATCGAGGAAATCGTCGGCGAAATCGTGGACGAATACGACACCGAAAGCGCCGAGGCCGTGGCCCTGGGGGACGGAAGCTACCGGGTCAGCGCCCGCATGAGCATCGATGACCTCGGCGAACTCTTCGACCTCGAGCTCGACGACGACGAAGTAGACACCGTGGGCGGCCTGCTCGCCAAGGCCCTCGGGCGGGTGCCGATTGTCGGCAGCACCGTCCAGGTCCACGGACTGTCACTCCGCGCCGACCGGCTGGAGGGCCGGCGGAACCGCGTCAGCCACATCATTGCGGCCGCCGTGGCAAAAGAACAAACTGACCTTGAAGACCTTCTCGACGAGGCCGCACCAATCCAACAGGGAGTCTCACGTGAGCAAGCAGAATAAGTCCGACGGCGAAGCAGCCTACGGCGGCTACCGCGCCGGTTTCTCGGTGCTGGTCGGGCGGCCCAATGCGGGCAAGTCCACCCTCACCAACGCCCTGGTCGGCCAAAAAGTCGCGATCACCTCGGCCAAGCCCCAGACCACGCGCCACACAATCCGTGGCATCGTGCACCGGGACGACGCCCAGCTGATCCTCGTCGACACCCCGGGCCTGCACCGCCCGCGCACGCTGCTGGGGAAGCGGCTGAACGAACTGGTCGCCGACACCCTCGCCGAGGTCGACGCGATCGGCTTCTGCCTGCCGGCCAACGAGAAGATCGGCCCCGGGGACAAGTTCATTGCCGCCCAGCTCGCCGCCATCCCCAACAAGCCCATCATCGCGATCGTGACCAAGGCCGACACCGTGGACCGCCAGGCCCTCACCGAGCAGCTGCTCGCCGTCGCCGCCCTGGGCCGCGAGGTCCTCGGCGAGGAGGGCTGGAAGGACATCGTCCCGGTCTCCGCCACGGACGGATTCCAGGTCGACACCCTTGCCGACGTCCTGATCGGCCACATGCCGGCGTCGCCGCCGCTGTACCCGGACGGTCACCTGACGGACGAACCGGAAGCGGTGATGATCGCCGAACTCATCCGGGAAGCAGCCCTCGAAGGCGTCCGCGACGAATTGCCGCACTCCCTGGCGGTCGTCGTCGATGAGATCGTTCCGCGGGAAGGCCGTCCCGAAGACCGGCCGTTCCTGGACGTCCGCGTCAACCTGTACGTCGAGCGCCCCTCCCAGAAGGCCATCATCATCGGCAAGGGCGGCGCCAGGCTCCGCGAGGTCGGGACCAACGCGCGCAAGGCGATCGAGGCGCTGCTCGGTGCCCGGATCTACCTCGACCTGCACGTCAAGGTCGCCAAGGACTGGCAGCGCGACCCGAAGCAGCTCGTCAAACTGGGGTTCTGAACCGGGCTGTTCCTGGGCCACTATTTTGGCCGTTGGGCCCTTCCCGCCGCTCCCAAGACAGGGCCATCGGCGTTTTCTCAGATTCGGACTCTAAAATGGGCTGACTCCCCGTTCGTTTAGGAAGGCTCAACAAGTGGTTCGACCCCGCGACAACCGTGCCGACGGATCCGCCCCGCCGGCCCGGTCAACGGCCGCTGCCCGGCACACGGCCGATCCCGCCGTTGGTCCGGCCCGCCACCTCGGCTCCGCCCGCCGGACCCCCACCTGGCTGAAAGTCTTCACGGGCGTGGTGGCCGTGCTTTTGGTCGGCGTGATCGCTTTCGGCGCCTACTGGGCCATCCGGCTCCAGGGCAACCTCACCAAGGCCCCGCTGAGCGCCGGCAGCACCAAGACCGAGGGTGCCGTGAACGATTCGACGGACCGGATGCAGATCCTGATCCTTGGCTCGGACACGCGCGACGGGAAGAACTCGCAGTACGGCACCAGCGATGACGCGACCGGCTACGGGCACTCGGATGTGATGATGCTGATGGACATCTCCGCGGACAACAAGCGGGTCAACGTGGTCAGCTTCCCCCGCGACCTGCTGGTCGATATCCCCAAATGCAAGGACCCGAAAACCAACAAGGAGTACCCGGCCCAGACCGGTGTCATGATCAACTCGGCAATGTCCGAGGCCGGCATCGGCTGCGCCGTGGACACCGTCAATAAGCTCACCGGCCTGGAAATCGACCACTTCATGATGGCCGACTTCAACGCCGTCAAGGAACTCTCCAACGCCGTCGGCGGCGTGTCAGTGTGTGTCAGCGACGCCGTATACGACCCCGATTCGAAGCTGCGGCTGCCCAAGGGCACCTCCACCGTCCAGGGCGAGCAGGCCTTGTCCTTCGTCCGCACCCGGCACGCCTTCGGCGACGGCGGCGACCTCGGCCGGATCAAGGCCCAGCAGGGCTTCCTGTCGGCCCTGACCCGGAAGATCAAGGACGACGGCACGCTCACCAACCCGGCCCGGATGCTTGGCATCGCGGACGCGATCACCAAGAACCTGACCATCGACGACGGCCTGGCCTCGGTGCCGACATTGCTGACCGTGGGCAACCGGCTCAAGAACATCGACGTCGGCAAGGTAGCCTTCGTTGCCACCCCGACAGTCCCGGCCGAAGCGGACATCAACCGGCTGCAGCTGGCCGAGCCCGCGGCATCCCAGCTGTTCGCCGCCATGCGCAACGACGTGGACTTGACGGATCCGACCGCGAAGCCGAGCACTTCCCCGAGTGCCAGCGCCACGCCGACGCCGACTCCCAGCCCCACCGCCCCGGCGTATGACAAGACGCTGCAGCCCGTCACCGTGGCCAACGGCTCGGGCGTTCCGGCCCGGACCCAGGAAATCATGCAGGCCATCAAGGGCGCCGGCTTCACCCAGGTGGGCCAGTTGACGGCTCCGCCCGTCGCCGCGACGGCGGTCTACTACGGTGCGGACTCCGCTGACGTGGCCGCGGACGTCGCGGCCCTGCTCGGCGTGGCGCCGGATCGGGTGCTCCCGGCCGCCGGAGTAACCGGGGTCCAGGTCTACCTGGGCAGTGACTTCGCCAACGGGACGCCGACCGCCGCCGCTGCTGCCCCGCAGCTGCCCAAGGACATCGTGAACCAGACCGCCGGCGACACCGTCTGCCAGCAGGCCAACCCGGAACTGATCACGCGCTAACCCCGCCCGCAAAAAAGGGTCCCCGTTCAGACTTCCCTGAACGGGGACCCTTTTTCTGGTCAGGGGTTTTGGGCGACGGCCTGCGGAGGTGTTGTTTCGGCGCCGCAGCCGTCGCAGCAGGCCTGCTCCGTGGCCGCCCGGCTACGCTGGTGCCTCCGAAGATCCCGTGCCCGGCGTCTCCCGCTCATGGCGCTCCGGCTGGAGGGCTGAGACGGCGTTTCGGACGAGTCTCAGGTAAGAGTCGTTGGTGTACAGGCCGTGGGTGTATAGCTCCAAGGCCGGCAGAGCGAGACGGAGCAGCATTTGCTGCTGTGAAGCCGGCAGCCCGAGGGTGCGTTCAATGTGCGGTCCCATGGTTATCAAGCCCACGACCATCGTGGCGGTCAGGACGGCCAGCGCCCGCGGGTCGTCGGAGGGGCGCATCGTGCCGTCCGAAATGCCGGCCCTGATGATCGTCTCGCTCTCATCGGTAAGGACGTCGATGAACCGGGCTGCGGCGGGTGTGTTCTCAGCCACGACGCGTCCGAGGTAGCTAATCTGTGCCTGATAGCTGCCGGGGTCAGCCTGGTAGGAGCGCATAACCTCGCCCATGCCCTCCAGCGTGGCCTTTTCACGGGCCCACCCCACCAGCGCTTGGAGCACGTAGTCGTCGCATGCCTGGCGAAGTTCTTCTTCGCTTCCGAAAAGCTCAACGATTTCATTGGTCGTGACGCCTGCAGCGTGTGCGATCTCGTCCAGCCCCGGTCGGCCGAACCCGACGGTCGCATAGTGGGAGACGGCCGCATCGCGGATCCTCGTTCCCGCGCCGTCGCCCCCTTGACCGCCGGATAAGGGGGCAGCTCCCGTCCGGTCTTCTGCCAGCAATGCCGATTGGACGAACAACCGGATCAGTCTGCCCACCGCGAACACGTTCCCTCCGCTGGATCCGAGTCCCTTATGTTCAGTGAATACTCTGCCCCGGCAGGGCGACAGAGAACAAAGCCCTCATTAGGGACGGCAGTGGGGCGGGGTGCTCCGGCCGGACCCGGGGCCCGCGGCATCCGCATCACCCCGGGTCCTCTGGTCACCAGATGCTGACGCGCTCCTGCGGTGCCATCCACATGCCGTCCCGGTCCGTGACGCCGAACGCTGCATGGAAGGCGTCAAGGTTCTTGGCGATGGCGTTGGTGCGGAACTCGTTGGGGGAGTGCGGATCCGTGGCGAGCCGGCGGATGGCCTCTTCAGTCCGGATGACCTGCCGCCACCCCGCGGCCCAGGACGCGAAGAACCGCTGCACCCCGGTCATGCCGTCGAGCACCGGCGGTTCCTGCCCGTCGAGGCTGATCAGGTAGGCCTTATAGCCGATGGCGAGGCCGCCCAGGTCGCCGATGTTCTCGCCCAGGGTCAGCTTGCCGTTGACGGTGTGGCCGGGGGCGGCCGTGGGGGAGAGGGCATCGAACTGCGCCACGAGCCGGGAGGTCAGAGCCTCGAAGGCGGTGCGGTCGTCCTCGGTCCACCAGTTGCGCAGCAGGCCGCTGCCGTCGTACTGCGAGCCCTGGTCATCGAAGCCGTGGCCGATTTCATGGCCGATCACGGCACCGATGCCGCCGTAGTTGACGGCGTCATCGGCGTCGGCAGTGAAGAACGGGGGCTGCAGCATGGCAGCGGGAAACACGATCTCGTTCAGGAGCGGATGGTAGTAGGCGTTGACCGTCTGCGGCGTCATCAGCCACTTCTCGCGGTCCACGGGCTTGCCGACCTCGTCGAGGTGGCGGTCGACGTCGGCGCTGTGCGCACGCTCCACGTTCCCGAGCAGATCGGCGGGGTCGATCTCCACGGCGGAGTAGTCAATCCACTTGTCCGGGAAGCCGATCTTGGCGCGGAATGAATCCAGCTTCTTCAGGGCCTCGAGCTTGGTTGCCTCGCCCATCCAGGCCAGCCCCGTGATGGACTCCCGGTACGCCTCGATCAGGTTGGCCACGAGGGTCTGCATGCGCGCCTTGTGCCCCTCCGGGAAATGTTCGGCCACGTAGATCTGGCCGACCGCCTCCCCGAGGGCCGCCTCGACCACCGCGACGCCGCGCTTCCAGCGGTCCTTGATCCGCGGCGTACCGCTCAGGGTGGTGCCATAAAACGCGAAGTTCGCGTCCACGAACTCGGAGGACAGGTACGGGGCGGCCGCGCTGACCACCCGCATGGCGAGCCATTCCTGCCAGGTCGCCAGCGGTTCGGAGTCCAGCAGCGAGGCCGCGCCGGAGAAGAAATCCGGGGTGCTCACCACCAGCTCGGCACGCTTTTCCGGCTCTATGCCGGCCGCGTCGAACCAGTCGGCCAGCAGGGGGAACAGCTCCGCCGCTTCCTCCGCGGACTTCAAGTTGTACGTCTTTTGCGGATTCCGCAATGTCACGTTGTCCCAGTGGTGCGAGGCAAGCGCAGTTTCCAGCGCCACCACGCGGCCGGCCGCCCCCTCGGGGTCGGCCACGTCCGCGAGGCCCAGCATGGCCCCCACATGTGCACGGTAGGCCTGGACCATCGGGGCGAACTTCGCCTCCCGGTAGTAGGACTCATCGGGCAGGCCCAGGCCGCCCTGGCCGGTGTAGAGCAGGACCCGGTCCGGGTTTCCGGCATCCGGGGCGGGGTAAATGTAGAAAAGGCCGGAGACGTCGGCGCGGAACAGCCGCCCGGCCAGCGCCACGAGAGCGGGCACCGACGTCGTCGCGAACACCTCCGCCAGCCGCGCCCGGAGCGGGTCCAGGCCCTTGGCCTCGACCGCCGCTTCGTCCATGAAGCTGTTGTACAGGTCCCCGATCTTGCGCTCGATGCCGGTAGCCTCCGCGCCGCGTGCGGCGGCCTGCTCGATGATCTCCTTCACCGCGAGCTCCGACGCGTCGCGCAGGGCGGTAAACGTGCCTTCCAGCGGCCGGTCGTCCGGGATGACCGTGCTGTTGAGCCAGCCGCCATTCACATGCTGGTACAGGTCATCCTGCGGGCGGACGCTGGCGTCGATGGTGGACAGATCGATCCCCGAAAGTGGCACGGATGCTCCTTTGAGAGGCAGTCCGGCCCGGAGCGTTTGCCGGCGCACGGTCTGCATGGTGGACGTTACGGTGGTCTGGCTCCTTCATCTTACGCACCCGTGTTACTGTGAAAAGGTGCGCGCAGAACTGCTCCTTCTTAGCTGCCGCGGCGAGGCCTCAGACGCGATCTAGCGCAAGGCCCACCCTCGCTGCGGAGTTTGTGTTGCCCGGCCACCCTTTCACCAAGAATCACAGAAAAGGCCCCGATTGTAATGCGAAACGCACAGAAGCCCTCAGGAATGCCGGTCCACCGTTACGTCCCGTTCCAGGACCAGATCACCGTTGAACTGCCGGACCGCACCTGGCCGGACAAGGTCATCACCAAGGCCCCGCGCTGGTGCGCCGTGGACCTCCGCGACGGCAACCAGGCCCTCATTGACCCCATGAGCCCGGCCCGCAAGCTGAAGATGTTCGACCTGCTGGTCCGGATGGGCTACAAGGAGATCGAGGTCGGGTTCCCCTCGGCATCGCAGACCGACTTCGACTTCGTCCGGCAGCTGATCGAGGGCAACCACATCCCCGACGACGTCACGATCCAGGTGCTGACCCAGGCCCGCGAGCACCTGATCGAGCGGACCTACGAGTCCCTGGTCGGGGCGAAGCAGGCAATCGTCCACCTCTACAACTCCACGTCCGTCCTGCAGCGCCGGGTGGTCTTCAACCAGGACGAAGACGGCATCCTGGACATCGCCCTGCAGGGTGCACGGCTGTGTAAGAAGTACGAGGAAACCCTCGCCGATACACACATCACCTACGAGTACTCGCCCGAGTCCTTCACCGGCACCGAGCTGGAGTACGCGATCCGGGTCTGCAACGCGATTGCCGACGTCTTCGAGGCCTCGGCGGACCGGCAGGTCATCATCAACCTGCCCGCCACGGTGGAAATGGCCACCCCCAATGTCTACGCCGACTCCATCGAGTGGATGAGCCGGAACCTGCACCCGCGCGAAGGCATCATCCTGTCCCTGCACCCGCACAACGACCGCGGCACCGGCGTCGCCGCCGCCGAGCTGGGCTACCTGGCCGGCGCAGACCGGATCGAGGGCTGCCTCTTCGGGAACGGCGAACGGACCGGCAACGTGGACCTGGTGACGCTGGGCCTGAACATGTTCGTCCAGGGCATCGACCCGATGATCGATTTCTCCGACATCGACGAAATCCGCCGCACGGTGGAGTACTGCAACCAGCTGCCCGTGGCCGAGCGGTCCCCGTACGGCGGAGACCTCGTCTTCACGGCGTTCTCCGGCTCGCACCAGGACGCGATCAAGAAGGGCCTGGAGGCCCTCGAAAAGGACGCGGCCGCGGCGGGCAAGGACGTGGCCGACTACACCTGGCAGGTCCCCTACCTGCCGGTGGACCCGAAGGACCTTGGCCGCAGCTACGAGGCGGTCATCCGGGTCAACTCACAGTCCGGCAAGGGCGGCGTCGCGTACCTGCTCAAGAACGAGCACAGCCTGGACCTGCCGCGCCGCGCCCAGATCGAGTTCTCCGGCGTCATCCAGAAGCGGACCGACACGGTTGGCGGAGAAGTCAGCGGACCCCAGCTGTGGCAGGTCTTCCAGGACGAGTACCTGCCCTCGGGCTCTGCCGACAGGCAGTGGGGCCGCTACGCCCTCGGCTCGATCAGCACCGAGACGGACGAAGACGGCGACATGACCCTGACCGCCGCCCTGAAGATCGACGGGACCCAGGTCCGCCGGACCGGGACCGGCAACGGCCCCATCGCGGCCCTGCTGAGCATCCTGCGGGAGGACGGCGTGGACGTCCGGGTCCTGGACTACAGCGAACACGCACTCTCCGAGGGCGGCAGCGCCCTCGCCGCCGCGTACGTCGAATGCGCCGTGGGTGAGCGCGTGCTCTGGGGCGTGGGGATTGACGCCAACACGAGCACGTCCGCCCTCAAGGCCGTCATCTCGGCCGTGAACCGCGCCATCCGGGACGCCCGCGCCTGATCCGACCCTGCCTGAACTGAACCTGCCTGATCCGTCCGCGGACGGGCGGGCACTGTTGAACCAACACATACGGCGCCGCCGGAACACTCCGGCGGCGCAGTTTTTTGCCAACGCGTTTCACCTCGGCGGTGCTGCCCATGCCGTGATTCCGCAAAGACAGTGCGAAGATTAACTGTGGTCCAACAATCCTTCGCAGCGCGCGCCTACCGTGATGACGCCGTCGTACTGCGCACCCACAAGCTGGGCGAGGCCGACCGGATCATCACCCTGCTGACCAAGCACCACGGCCAGGTGCGGGCGGTGGCCAAGGGCGTCCGGCGCACCAGCAGCCGGTTCGGTGCCAGGCTGGAACCGTTCATGGTAGCCGATCTCCAGCTGATTTCCGGGCGCACCCTGGACGTCGTCACGCAGGCCGTGGCCAAGGGCGCCTACGGCGGAAACATCGCCGCGGACTATGGCCGGTACACGGTGGCGGCCGCCATGACCGAGACGGCTGAGAAGCTCACGGACGTCGACGGCGAAGCCGGAACCGCCCAATACAACCTGCTGGTAGGTGCCCTCGCGTCCCTGAGCCGGGGCGACCACGCCCCCGAACTCATCCTGGATTCCTACCTGCTCCGCGCCCTCGCGACCGGCGGCTGGGCGCCCAGCTTCACCGACTGCGCCCGGTGCGGCGCGCCCGGGCCGCACACCGCCTTTTCCGCGCCGCTTGGCGGCATGGTCTGCCACGCGTGCCGGCCGCCGGGATCGCCCGCCCCGGCCCCGGAGACGGTGCTCCTGATGGGTGCCCTGCTCACCGGGAACTGGACGACGGCGGACGCCTCCGCGTCCGTCCACCGCCGGGAAGCGGCCGGGCTGGTGGCCAGCTACCTCCAGTGGCACCTGGAACGAGTCCTGAAATCCCTCAAACATGTGGAGCGAACGTAAAAGTGGCATTGGGAAGAAGCTTGGGAAAGAACCTGGAGAAGAGCCAGGCGAAACAGGCCAACGGCCGGCGGCGGACCACCCCGGTGGTGGCTCCGTATCCGCACCCGTCCGGCGCTGTTCCGCCCGCGATTCCCGCGGAGTTCATCCCGAGGCATGTGGCGATCGTCATGGACGGCAACGGGCGCTGGGCTAACCAGCGCGGCCTGCCGCGGATCGAGGGCCACAAGGCGGGGGAGCCTGCGCTGCTGGACGTCATGGCCGGCGCGATCGAGCTGGGGATCGAGCACGTGAGCGTGTACGCCTTCTCCACCGAGAACTGGCGGCGGTCCCCCGAGGAGGTGCGCTTCCTGATGGGCTTCAACAAGGACGTGCTGCGCCGGCAGCGGAACCAACTCGACGACTGGGGGGTTCGCATCCGCTGGTCCGGGAGGCGTCCGAAACTGTGGGGCTCGGTGATCCGCGAGCTTGAAGAGGCCGAGGACTACACCCGCGGCAACAGCACCTGCACCCTGAACATGTGCGTCAACTATGGCGGGCGCGCCGAGATCGCCGACGCCGTCGCCGCGATCGCCGAGGAAGTGGCGCAGGGCCGGCTCAAGCCGGGCGCCATCACCGAGCGGACCATCCAGAAGTTCCTGGACGAGCCCGACCTGCCCGACGTTGACCTGTTCCTGCGCAGCTCGGGGGAACAGCGGCTGTCCAATTTCATGCTGTGGCAGTCGGCCTACGCCGAGTTCGTGTTCCTGGATACCCTGTGGCCGGACGTGGACCGCCGGACCCTGTGGGACGCCGTCGAGATCTACGCACAGCGGGACCGCCGCTACGGTGGAGCCATCGATGCCGCTCCCGCCGCGGGCGGCCAGGTCAGCTGATCCGCGTCAATCGTAGACGTATGCCCTAATCCACCGGGACAGCCGGGCATAGGCGTCCGCGCGGACCCGCGGGGCGGAGAGGAAAACGTCATGCAGGGCGCCGTCAATCCGCTCCAGCGTGACGGTGCGGCCCAGGCTGAGCGCGCGGAGGGCGATCGTGTTCACGTCCAGGACCGCGTCTGTGCGGCGCATCGACTCCTTCCAGAACATCCCGTTGGCGCTGGCGCCCGAGATGAGCACCAGGATGGGTACATCGATGTTCAGGCCACGGGCGACCCTGGACTGTCCGGCGAGCACGGCGCTGAGCCAGCCGGCGCGGACCGGAAAGGCATGCGGCGGGCGGTAGGCATCGTCCAGGGCCCATTCGCCCTCCGCGGCGCTGCTGATGCTGCGCCAGTAGAAGGCCCGCTCGGGCAGCCGGATCACTGACTCTGGCCAGAACCGGGCGAACGGCTCCACCATGGTCCGCGCGGCCCGGCGCAGGGCGGGGCTGCCGTGGACTTCCAGCCACGGGCTGTCCAGGACCAGCTGTGACACCACCCCCGGATGCCGGTCGGCCCACAGCGCAGCGATCAGGCCGCCGGTGGAGTGTCCCATCAGCGTCACCTGCGGAGCCGCACCGGCGGGCCGGAGCGAGCCGATGATCCCGATCGCTGCGGTGATTTCGGCGTCGTAGTTGTCCAGGTCCGCGACGTAGCCGCCGTGGGTGCCGGGGCGCAGGCTGCGGCCATGGTTGTGCATGTCGAGGGCGAAAAACTCAAACCCCTGCCCCGCCCAGAATTCCGCGAGCTCCTCATTGAAGAAATAGTCACTCCAGCCGTGCAGGAACAGCACGGCCCGGGCCGGCAGCCCCGAGGGTGCCGGCGGGAGCGGGGTATGGCGGACCAGGGTGGCAGTGCGCAGCACACCGTCGGGGCCGGCGGCCTCGAAGGCGCACGCCTGGAAATCATCCCCCAGAATGTCGGTCCGCCACTGCATCGACTTTCCTCCTGCGCTGCTTACTCTGTGCTTGCTGCGTGCCGGCTATGCCGCGGACGCCGCGGCGCGGCCCGCCGAACGTCCGGAGAAGAGACACCCGCCCAGGAACGTCCCCTCGAGTGCCCGGTAGCCGTGGATTCCGCCGCCGCCAAACCCTGCGGCCTCACCGGCCGCGAACAGCCCGGGCACCGGCTGCCCACCGGCATCCAGGACCCGCGACTGCAGATCCGTCTGCACACCGCCAAGGCTCTTGCGCGTCAGGACCGAGAGCCGGACGGCAAGCAGCGGACCGTGCCGCGGATCCAGCAGCCGGTGCGGCGGCGCCACCCGCATGATCTTGTCGGTGGCGAAGCGCCGCGCTGCCCGGATCGCCGCAAGCTGCGGATCCTTGCCCATCCCGCTGGAAAACTGCCGGTCCCGGTCGCGGATCAGCTGCTCCAGGGCCGCGGGGTCGATGAGCTGCCCGCCCGTCAACTCGTTCATCCGGCCGGCCAGCCCGGCGGGGTCCCGTGCCTGCAGGAAGTCGACCCCGCGGTCCAGGAACAGCTGCAGCGGCGTGTCGCTGCCGGGCTTCAGCCGTGAGGCCAGCCGCCGGACATCCTTGCCCGTGAGATCCGGGTTCTGCTCGGATCCGGACAGCGCGAACTCCTTCAGGGCGATGCTGCGGTTCAGGACGAACCATGAATGGGCATGTCCCGTGGCCAGTATGTGGCGGAGGGCGCCGAGGGAATCGAAGCCCGGAAACAGGGGAGGCGGGAGCATCCGCCCGGTCGCGTCCAGCCACAGGGCCGACGGCCCGGGCAGGATTCGGATGCCGTGCCCCGGCCATACCGGGGCATGGTTGTGGATGCCCTCCGGGTAATGCCACATCCGGTCCCCGTTGATGAGGTGTCCGCCGGCGCGGCCCACGGCGGGGAGGAAATCCCCGTCCACGGATGCCGGCAAGCCACTCAACATCCGCTCCGGCGCCGCGCCGCCCGGCCACTGCTTGCGGACCATATCGTGGTTGCCGCCGATCCCGCCGCTTGTCACCACCACGGCCGCGGCCGCAGCCTCGAAACTCCCGGCCACACGCCGTGAAGAGCTTTCGCCCCGGCGCGCGCCGCTGGCCTCGAGCAGTTCGCCGCGCACGCCGCTGACCCGGCCCGCGGTTTTCACGAGCCCAGTGGCTCGGTGGCGGAAATGGAACGACACGCGGCCGGCAGCTTCGCCTTCGCGCAGTTTGGCAAGGAAGGGGGCCACCAGCGCAGGTCCCGTGCCCCACGCGACATGGAAGCGCGGGACAGTATTGCCGTGGCCGTCCGGACCGTAGCCACCGCGTTCGGCCCACTGCACCAGGGGAAACAGCCCGACGCCCAGCGAGGCGAGCCAGGCGCGCTTCTCCCCGGCGGCGAAGTTCACGTACGCCGCCGCCCAGTCCTTCGCCAGGGCGTCCTCCGGCCGGTCGAAGCCCGCGGACGCATGCCAGTCGGCGAGGGCCAGCTCTTCGCTGTCCCGCACCCCGAGCCGCCGCTGTTCCGGGGTGTTGACCAGGAAAAGGCCGCCGAAGGACCAGTGCGCCTGGCCGCCGACGGAGGCCTCGGGTTCCTGATCGAGCACCGCCACCCGGCGGCCGGCGGCATAGGCCTCGGCCGCGGCCACGAGCCCGGCCAGGCCGGCGCCGACCACCACGACGTCGGCCTCGATCCCGCGCCCTGATGCCCCACGGCCGCCCGTTCCGACACCCTCATCGCTGGTCATGGCTTCATGCTAACTCGCCCCGGTGCCCTTCGGCCGCCGGGGCCGGGGCGTGCGGCGTTGCAGTCACAACGGCAGTCGCCGGCGCACTGGTTTGGTCTGCGCGGCCCGAACCGGAAAACTAGAGGCATGCGCGTATATCCCACATTCTTCCGGCTGGCCTTCTCATGGATGGACGCCGAACGCGCCCATAAGATCGGCTTCAAGGCCATCCGCCTCGCCCACAGCTGCGGTGCCGGGCGGTTGCTGCAGAAGTTCACCGCCCCGGCGGCGTCACTGCAGACCCAGGCGTTCGGCCTGACCTTCCCGTCGCCGTTTGGCCTGGCGGCCGGTTTCGACAAGGAAGGCCTCGGCATCGAGGCGCTGGCCGAGCTCGGCTTCGGCCATGTTGAGGTGGGCACCATCACCGGCCAGGCCCAGCCCGGGAACCCGGCGCCGCGGCTCTTCCGCCTTGTGGAGGACAGGGCCGTCATCAACCGCATGGGGTTCAACAACGACGGCGCCGCGGCGGTGGCCCCGCGCCTCAAGTCCGCCCGCGCCGCCCTGCAGCGCCAGCACCCCGGCGTCCGGCCCGTGATTGGGGTGAACATCGGCAAGAGCAAGGTGGTTGGGCTCGATGACGCGGTGTCCGATTACCTGATCAGCGCGCGCAGCCTTGCTCCCGCAGCGGATTATCTCGTGGTGAACGTCAGCTCGCCCAACACCCCCGGGCTTCGGTTGCTGCAGGACGTGGAGACCCTGCGCCCGCTGCTGAGCGCAGTGGGGGAGGAGGCGGACAAGGCCGCCGGCCGCCACGTTCCCCTCCTGGTCAAGATCGCGCCCGACCTCAGCGATGAGGACATCGACGACGTCGCGCGACTGGCGCTCGACCTGAAGCTGGACGGCATCATCGCCACCAACACCACGATCGCCCGCACCGGGCTCGCCTCCAGCCCCGATAAGGTCGAGGCGTGCGGGGCAGGGGGTCTTTCCGGAGCACCCCTGAAGAAGCGGTCCCTGGAGGTCCTGGCCCGGCTCAAGTCCGTCACCGGCGGAGCACTGACCCTGGTCTCGGTGGGCGGCGTCGAAACGGCGCAGGATGTGCAGGCACGGCTGGACGCGGGCGCCACCCTTGTCCAGGGCTACACGGCGTTCCTTTATGAGGGCCCCTTCTGGGCCGCCCGCATCAACCGGCTGCTGGCCTCCCACCCGAGCCGGCGCTAAAGCTCACGGGGTACTCGGGCCCGGATCTTTTCGCTGCAACCAAGAAGCCCCCGGCAGGTGACTGCCGGGGGCTTCTCGGTTGAAAAATAGTGGAAGGGAATGTTAAGCGGGGTACTCGCCGCGCCGGACCTGGGGCTTGGGCAGGCGCAGGCGGCGGAACTGCAGGGAGCGCATGGAGCCGTACCAGACGGTGCCGCGCTCGACGTCGCCGAACTTTTCGCCGAGCCGCTTCTTGAGCTTGCGGGAGAGGATGAAGACGTCCACGAAAACCGCGAGGAACATGACCCAGAAGGCGCCCAGGACGTAGACCATCTGTGCACTGGAGGCCGGCACGAGCAAGGAGATGATGACAAACAGCAGGGCCCCGAACATGAGGAATTCGCCAAGGCTGAAGCGGGCATCGACGAAATCACGGGCGAACCGCTTCTGCGGACCCTTGTCCCGCAGCGGCAGGAACTTCTCATCACCGGTGTCCATGGCCTGCCGCATCTTGAGCCGCTGCTCCGTGACGGCGGCGCGCTCGGCAGCCTTGGAAGCCTTGCGGTCCTCCGGCACGAGGGGCCGCTTGCGGGCCGCCTCCTGGGCGCTGCGCTTGGGCGTGGGTGCGCCCTTGCCGGTCACGGCGCTACGGGCTGCTGCCTCGGATGCCTGCTGGTCAACTACGTCCTGCGCCGATGGCGCTTCCTTTTTACGTCCAAACACCCCTAAAGAATACCCCGCAGACACAGGCCCGAGACCCAGCCCACACGGTGCAGGCCCGGCCGTGACGCTGTTTGTAGTGATTCAGAGCACGGGTAGTGTTTTGGCCATGACTTCATCTACCGCGGGGAACCCGCAGACCATCATGGACCACGACGGCACCATCGATGCCGAGGCCCTCCGCCAGGCCGTTGCCGAATCGTTCGACGAGACGATCGGCCAGCTGACGGACCTTGTCGCCATTCCGGGCATCGCCTGGCCCAGCTTTGATCCTGCTCCGTTGAACCGCAGCGCCGACGCCGTCGCTAGCCTCGTACGGGCCAGCGGCTTCGATGACGTCCGGATCCTCCGCTGCGACAAGGAAGACGGGACGCCCGGCGGGCCCGCCGTCGTCGCCCGCCGCCCGGCCGCGGAGGGCAAGCCGACAGTCCTGCTGTACGCCCACCACGACGTCCAGCCCACCGGCGACCTGGCACTGTGGGAAACCGACCCCTTCACCGCCGTCGAGCGCGACGGCAGGCTCTTCGGCCGCGGCGCCGCCGATGACAAAGCAGGCATCCTCGCCCACGTCGCGGCCTACTCGGCGGTGACGCGCGTGCTCGGGGACGAACTGGGCCTGGGCGTGACGTTCTTCTTCGAGGGCGAAGAGGAGGCCGGTTCGCCAACGTTCCGGCAGTTCCTGGAAACCCACCGCGAGCTGCTCCGCGCGGACGTGATCGTCGTAGCCGATTCCAGCAACTGGAAGGTCGGCATTCCGGCCCTCACCACCAGCCTGCGCGGCCTGGTGGACGGCACCATCGAGGTCAAGGTTCTGGACCACGCCGTGCATTCGGGCATGTTCGGCGGCCCGGTGCTCGATGCCCCGACCCTGCTGGCCCGCCTGATCGCGACCCTCCACGACGACGAAGGCAGCGTCGCGATCAAGGGCCTGGTGAGCCGCGATGACGTCGTTGTCGACCTCACCGAGGAGGAGTACCGTGCTGACGCCTCCGTGCTCGACGGCGTGAAGCTCGCCGGGACCGGCAGCATTGCCTCACGCATGTGGACCAAGCCTGCCCTGTCCATCATCGGTTTTGACGCCCCGGCCGTGGACGTAGCCTCCAACACCCTGCTGCCGAGGGCGCGGGCCAAGTTCAGCCTGCGCCTGGCCCCGGGACAGGACCCGGAAGCCGCCATGGAGGCTGTCCGCAAGCACGTCGAAGACCACGCCCCGTTCGGCGCGCAGGTCGTATTCACCCCGGGGGAGAGCGGCAATTCCTTCCTGACCGACACGAGCTCGAAGGCCGCGTCGGTGGCCATGTGGGCCCTCGGCGAGGCCTGGGGCGTGCCTGCCGTCGAAATGGGGATCGGCGGATCGATTCCCTTCATCGCGGACCTGACGGATCTCTACCCGGACGTGCAGATACTGGTCACCGGCGTCGAGGATCCCGATTCCCGCGCCCACAGCGCCAACGAATCGCTGCACCTGGGCGACTTCCGGAACGCGATCGTCGCCGAGGCCCTGCTGCTCGCGCGCCTGAACGACGAGGGCGCGCTCTAGCCCCCGTGCACTGGCGGGCCCGGGGAACATCCAGCCGTCTCCCACAGTTACGTCAGGAGTTAGAGCTACAAGGCTGCGCGAAGTAGCATGTAGCTATAGCCCATACCGTTTAAGTAGGGGCGGGCACCGTGCGAGCGGGGCCGCCACCACCGTTGCAAGAAGGTAGGCCATGAGCACTACAACCAATGAAAACAGCGCCGGCAACACTGCCGCCGAGACCGGCGAGCTGGCCACGCACGAGGTCATGCTGACCGACGTCGCGGCCGGAAAGGTCCGCAGCCTGCTGGAGCAGGAAGGCCGCACCGATCTGCGCCTCCGCGTTGCCGTGCAGCCCGGCGGTTGCTCCGGCCTGATTTACCAGCTGTACTTCGACGAGCGGCTGCTCGACGGGGACGCTGTGCGCGACTACGACGGCGTGGAGGTCGTCGTCGACAAGATGAGCGTTCCTTACCTCAGCGGTGCCAGCATCGATTTCGAGGACACCATCGCCAAGCAGGGCTTCACGATCGACAACCCGAACGCCGGCGGGTCCTGCGCCTGCGGAGATTCTTTCCACTAATTCCTTCCACTAAGGCCGGGCATTTTGCCCGGCCTTAGTGCCGCAGGATCCTCAACGAGCGGCGCCTACAAAAAGCTCCCGACGCACGGTGCGGACATGTGGGCGAAAACTCCCGGGGAGCGGTAAGCTCTACACCGAGTAGTAAAACTTTTCGTTTGCCCTGCCCGTAATTTGCGGGGCAACAGCAACAAGTAGGAAGGGCCGTCTGTGAGTTCGCAGAACCGAACCGGCAGCCGACGCAAACAGATCACTACGATCACTGGCTTGGCACTAGCCGGCGCGTTGGCTTTGACTGGATGTTCACCAGAGGTACAGAAGGGCTGGTTGCCCACCGAGCGTGGCACCACCAATCACACTGACCTCATCATGGACCTCTGGGTCAACTCATGGATTGCCGCGCTGGTCGTCGGCATCATCACCTGGGGCCTGATGATCTGGTGCATCGTCGCTTACCGGCGCCGCAAGGGCACCGTGGGCTTCCCGCGCCAGAACAGCTTCAACCTTCCGCTTGAAGTGTTTTACCTGACGATCCCGCTGTTCATGGTCCTGGTGTTCTTCTACTTCACCGACCGCGATCAGCAGTCGATCGATGACCGCTCAACGCCGGCCGACGTCGTCGTCGACGTCCGCGGCAAGCAGTGGGCCTGGGACTTCAACTACTTGAAGGGCAACGTCGTCACCGAGGACGTGCACGAAGCGGGCGTCCAGGCGCACCTGACCGGCAACGACGTGGACAAGGAAAAGCTGCCCACCCTGTACCTGCCGGTCAACAAGTCGGTTGACCTCGAGCTCAACGCGCGCGACGTCATCCACTCTTTCTGGGTCCCTGCCTTCCTGCAGAAGCGGGACATGATTCCCGGCAAGACCAACTACATCCGGTTGACGCCCACCAGGGAGGGCACTTACGACGGTAAGTGCGCCGAACTTTGTGGCGAGTACCACTCCGAAATGCTGTTCCGCGTGAAGGTTGTCTCCGAGTCGGAGTTCCAGGCGCACATGGACAAGCTGCGCCAGGACGGGAACACCGGCCTGCTCGGTGAAGAGTACGACCGCAACCCGGCCCCGGCCGAAACCAAGTAAGGGGAGCGACGTGGCAACTTACACTCAATCCGCCGGGATCCTCGAGGCTCCCGTAGTACCGAAGTCCAAGGGACGCATCGTCGTCAACTGGATCACCTCGACCGACCACAAAACGATCGGGTACATGTACCTGATCGCGTCGTTCATCTTCTTCTGCTTCGGCGGCATCATGGCGCTGCTGATCCGTGCCGAGCTCTTCGAGCCCGGCATGCAGATCCTGCAGACCAAAGAGCAGTACAACCAGCTCTTCACCATGCACGGCACCGTCATGCTGCTGATGTTCGCGACGCCGCTGTTCGCCGGCTTCACCAACGTCATCATGCCGCTGCAGATCGGTGCCCCCGACGTCGCCTTCCCGCGACTGAACGCACTGGCCTTCTGGTTCTTCCTCTTCGGCTCCACGATCGCCGTCTCCGGCTTCATCACCCCGCAGGGTGCCGCGTCGTTCGGCTGGTTCGCGTACGCGCCGCTGTCCAACACCACGTTCAGCCCCGGCGTGGGCGGTGACCTCTGGGTCTTCGGCCTGGCGCTCTCCGGCTTCGGCACCATCCTTGGTGCGGTCAACTTCATCACCACCATCATCTGCATGCGCGCCCCGGGCATGACCATGTGGCGGATGCCGATCTTCACCTGGAACGCCCTCGTAACCTCCATCCTGGTCCTGATGGCCTTCCCGCCGCTGGCCGCCGCGCTGTTTGCCCTCGGTGCGGACCGCCGCTTCGGTGCGCACATCTTCGACCCCGAGAACGGCGGTGCCGTCCTCTGGCAGCACCTGTTCTGGTTCTTCGGCCACCCTGAGGTGTACATCATTGCGCTGCCGTTCTTCGGCATCGTCTCCGAGATCTTCCCGGTCTTCAGCCGCAAGCCGATCTTCGGCTACAAGGGCCTGGTCTACGCGACCATCTCAATCGCCGCCCTGTCCGTGACCGTGTGGGCCCACCACATGTACGTCACCGGCTCGGTACTGCTGCCGTTCTTCTCCTTCATGACGATGCTCATCGCCGTTCCGACCGGCGTGAAGTTCTTCAACTGGATCGGCACCATGTGGCGCGGTTCCATCACGTTTGAGACCCCCATGCTGTGGAGCATCGGCTTCCTGGCGACGTTCCTCTTCGGTGGCCTCACCGGCATCATCCTGGCCTCGCCGCCGCTGGACTTCCACGTCTCGGACTCCTACTTTGTGGTGGCACACTTCCACTACGTGGTCTTCGGCACCGTCGTGTTCGCCATGTTCGCCGGCTTCTACTTCTGGTGGCCCAAGTGGACCGGCAAGATGCTCAACGAACGCCTCGGCAAGATCCACTTCTGGATGCTGTTCCTTGGCTTCCACGGCACCTTCCTGATCCAGCACTGGCTCGGTGTCGAGGGCATGCCCCGCCGCTACGCCGACTACATGCCGCAGGACAACTTCACGTGGATGAACCAGTTCTCCACCATCGCCTCGTTCGTCCTCGGCGCGTCGCTGATTCCGTTCTTCTGGAACGTCTACATCACCTGGCGCAGCAACGAGCGTGTGGAAGTTGATGACCCGTGGGGCTTCGGTGCCTCCCTGGAGTGGGCCACGTCCTGCCCGCCGCCGCGCCACAACTTCACCTCCCTGCCCCGCATCCGCTCCGAGCGTCCTGCCCTGGACCTGCACCACCCGGAGCTTTCCCAGTCCTACACCGTGGATTCGCCTGCTCCGGCAGCAGCGGCTCTCGGTAACGCCGACCAGAAGGACACCGCCAAGTGAAAATCGAATCAAGGATCTTTGGCTTCGGCGTCTTCTTCTTCGTGCCCGTGGCATTCATCTACGGTTACCTGACCAACTGGACCGAATGGGTGGGCGCACTGGCCATCCTGCTGGTCGGCGGCCTCGCCGGCATGATCGGCGCCTACCTCGGCTTCACCGGCCGGCGTGTGGGCATGCGCCCCGAGGACCGCAACGACGCCGAGATCCACGAAGGCGCCGGCGAGCAGGGACACTTCAGCCCCTGGAGCTGGTGGCCGCTGATGCTGGGCCTGTCCTGCGCCGCAGGGTTCCTCGGCCTGGCCGTGGGCTGGTGGATCGTCTTCATCGCCGGCGGAATGGCAGTGGTCGCACTGGTCGGCTGGGTCTACGAGTACAGCCGTGGTGACCACGCGCACTAGCGCGCACCCGGACTAAAAGTTCAGAACAAACGACGGCGGGCCCCACCAATGGTGGGGCCCGCCGTCGTTTGTGCCTTGCTTCCTTGTTGCTGCCCGGGCTTGTTCCTGCCGGCTGGGTGCGCCCTCGCGCGACCGGCCCGCGTGCGCCCCTCAGGACGCCGCTGCCGACTCCAAGAGGATCCGGAGTTCCTCCAGCGCACCCTCGGCCTCTGCAGGGCTGCAGGCGGCCGGGAGGGCGTCCACAGCGACGGCCAGCTCCACCTCACAGCCACACTCGAAGTCCTCGGTCATGACCTCCAGCAGCGACCGGGCGTCGACGCCGGGCCTGCCGTCCTTGCTGATGGTCACCGGGAGGCCGGTCGCCGTGACCGCCCGGACAAATACTGCCGCCGGCCGGGCGTGGAGGCCGATGGCGGCCGTGACGATTGCCTTGCGAACTGGCAACGGGACTCCCTCATGCTGATGTTGTTCTGTACGTGCTGCTACTGGGCGGGCCGGCCACCCGACCGCGATCCAGGTGGAGACGTTCGGCAGGCATTCCGTCGGAGCGGGCGGGCGCCCTTGCCCCGGCTCCGGTCTTTACCTTCTAGGGTAGCCGCGGGGGAGTGCCCCGCACGACTTGAGTCGGCGGCGTGGTCTAGACCTGCCGGGCCACGGGCTTACCCTTGAGATATGAGTGTTTTTCCCGTGCCGGGCCGCGACCGGAGGCTGAAGCATGGCGTCCACTAACGCGTCCAAAATGATCGGCGAGATCGACCGTGAGAGCGGGGTGCCGATCTACGTGCAGCTGCGGGAAATCCTGCGGGCGCACATCGCCGCCGCCTGCCCGCCCGGATCTGCCCTGCCCTCCGAACGGGACCTCGCCCAGCGCTTCGGCCTGGCCCGGATGACCGTGCGCCAGGCCATCGATGCCCTTGTGGGCGAGGAAGTGATCGAGCGCGTCGTGGGCCTGGGCACGTTTGTGCGCAAACCCAAGCTGGATCTCCAGGTGAAGCTGACCTCCTACAGCGAAGAGATGCAGCGCCGCGGCATGGTCCCCGCCGCAAAGGTCCTGAGCTTCGAGCAGATTGGCGCGAGCGCGTTCCTGGCCCGCGAATTGCAGTTGGAGGAGGGGACACCCCTGGTCCGGTTCCGGCGCCTCCTGCTGGCCGACAACGAGCCGATGAGCGTGGACGAGAACTTCATCCCGGCCCACCGGGTTCCCGGGCTGCTGGACGGCGAACCGCCCACATCCCTCTACAACGTGCTGAGCGAACGCTACGGGCTGGTGATGGAGTGGGGCGAGGACATGATCGAGGCCACGGCGGCGTCGCCGTCCACGGCCCGGCTTCTGAACGTCGAGGTCGGCACTCCGCTGCTGAAGATTCAGCGGCACGCCTTTGTGGCCCGTGCCATGGTGGACTACTCCGTGTCCTACTACCGGGCTGACCGCTACAAGCTCTGGGTGCCCTTGCAACGCCCCGGCGTCCGGCCTACCCGCAACTACGCCTCGGGGTACCGCCCCTAGCACCAACAACGCGGGGTCACTTCGCGCCCATCCCGAGGGGGGTTAGGGGCGCGAAGTGACCCCGCGTTGTTGTTGTTTCTGTTGTTTCGTTGGGAATGCAGGAAGGCCCGGTCCCCAAGGGGACCGGGCCTTCCTGTGTATTGCTTGGTGCTGCCTAGTGGCTCAGCGTCTTCTGGGACTCTGCAGCTTCGACGGCCTCGTGGGCGCCGTGGTGGCCGTGAGCGGCCTCCAGCTCTGCCGGAGTGGCCGGGGCAACCCGGTCCTCGAAGAACCAGCGGGACAGCTTCGCGCGGCGCTTTTCCCTCCGGTCGACGACGCCGTTCTCGTTCGGCACCGCCGGGAGCGGGGCCGGGGACTCGAAGCCGACCAGCTTGTAGCGCTTGTATTCATCCAGCGGGGCGTGGACCTCGATGAACTCTCCGTGCGGCAGGCGCACGATGCGGCCGGTTTCACGGCCGTGCAGGGCAATCTCGCGGTCCTTGCGCTGGAGCGCCAGGGCGACCCGCTTCGTGACGATGAACGCGATGACCGGGCCGATGAAGAACAGGGCGCGCAGCCAATAGGTCACATCGTTCAGGGCCACGTGGAAGTGGGTGGCGATGAGGTCCGAGCCGGCGGCTGCCCACATCACGCAGTACCAGACGAAACCGGCCATGCCGATTGCCGTACGGGTAGGAGCGTTGCGGGGACGGTCCAGGACGTGGTGCTCCCGGTTGTCCTTGGTGATCCAGCGTTCGATCCACGGGTAGGCAAACATGACCGTGAAGAGGATGCCCGCGGGGACCAGGGCCGGAAGCAGCACGTTGAACGTGAACATGTGGCCGAACCAGATCTGCTCAACCTTCCAGTCACCGATCGTGCCCGGCATCAGGCGCAGTGCGCCGTCAACGAAACCGATGTACCAGTCAGGCTGGGTGCCAGCCGAAACCGGGGAGGGGTCGTACGGGCCGTAGTTCCAAATCGGGTTGATGGTGAAGAACGCCGCCATGAGGGCAACGACACCGAACACGATGAAGAAGAAGCCGCCGGCCTTCGCCGCGTAAACCGGTCCCAGGGGGTAGCCGACGACGTTGCCGTCATTGCGGCCGGGGCCGGGGTACTGCGTGTGCTTGTGCACAACCACCATGAAGAGGTGCATCACGATCATCAGCAGGATGAGCGCGGGAACCAGGAGGATGTGGAGCATGTACAGGCGGCTGATGATCATGGTGCCCGGGAACTCGCCGCCGAAGAGGAAGAACGAGGTGTACGTGCCGATGACCGGGATGGACTTGATGACGCCGTCGATGATGCGCAGGCCGTTGCCGGAGAGCAGGTCATCGGGGAGTGAGTAGCCGGTGAAGCCTGCGGCCATGGAGAGGATGAGCAGGACGCTGCCGACCACCCAGTTCAGTTCGCGGGGCTTGCGGAATGCGCCGGTGAAGAACACGCGAAGCATGTGCACGGAGACAGAGGCTACGAACAGCAGGGCTGACCAGTGGTGTACCTGGCGCATGAACATGCCGCCGCGGACATCGAAGGAGATGTCCAGCGAGGAGCTGTACGCCACGGACATTTCAACGTTCTTCAGGGGCGCGTAAGAGCCCGCATAGTGCGTCTCCGCCATGGACGGATCGAAGAAGAAGGTCAGGAAAGTGCCCGAGAGCAACAGGATGACGAAGGAGTACAGCGCCACTTCGCCGAACATGAACGACCAGTGGTCCGGGAAGACCTTCCGGCCGAATTCACGGAGGATTCCGGAGCCGCCAACACGCTGGTCGACGAAGTCGGTGATGCGGCCGCCTGAGGTTTTGGCGACGAAGACGGGGGCATCAGGAGTTTGGGATGAGGACATGCTGCTCACGCTCCCAGTAGGTCGGTCCAACGGGTTCATGGAAGTCGCTCGTGGCGACGAGGTAACCCTCAGAGTCGACGGAGATCGGCAGCTGGGGGAGGGGGCGGCTGGCGGGGCCGAAGATCACCTTGCACTGCTGGGTCAGGTCGAAGGTGGACTGGTGGCACGGGCACAGCAGGTGGTGCGTCTGCTGCTCGTAGAGGGCAACAGGGCAGCCCACGTGGGTGCAGATCTTGGAGTAGGCAACGATTCCGTTGTAGGCCCAGTCTTCGCGCCCGGGAGAGGGGTGGAGCTCCTCGGGGTTCAGGCGCATGAGGAGGACAACGGACTTCGCCTTCTCATTCAGCTTGCCTTCGCTCAGCTCGTTCAGCCCTTCCGGGATGACGTGGAAAGCAGAGCCCAAAGTGACGTCCGCGGCCTTGATCGGAGTGCCATCGGGGTCGCGGGCAAGACGCTTGAGTTTGCCGTCCTGCGGGGCCCACATGGTGTGGGCCAGCGTGTCATCCGGCCGGGGACCGAGGTCACCAAAGATGGCCAGGGCCGGCAGGGGTGCCAGTGCGACGGCGCCGAGCAGGGTGTTGCGGATCAGCGGGCGGCGCTTGATGCCGGTTTCTTCCACAATGTCATCGACGATGCGGACGGCCGCCTGGCGGTCTTCCTCGGTGCGGATCGCGTGGCGCTCTTCCGAGACCTCGTGGTCCGGCATGAGGGCCTTGGCCCAGTGGACGATACCGGTGCCGATGCCCAGCATCGCGAACGCGGTACCCAGGCCCAGCAGTGCATTCTGGAGACGGATCGTGGCGATCGTGGAGTCATCCCCCAGATCGATCGCGAAATACGCCACCAGGAAAATCAAGGTGCCAACGACCGAGATGCCGAACAGAAGGGCTACCTGCCGTTCTGCCTTTTTTGCGGCCTTCGGGTCCGTGTCAGCCAGGCGCAAACGGTGCGGGGGAATTCCAGGATCCTGGAATTTCTCCACCTCATTCTGACCAGCCGTAGCTACGGTGCCCGAGTCGTTCGGACCGCCGTCACTATGGTTGCCCATAATTCGCCTCATCCTTCTCTCGTCTCGGCGAGTGCCGAGTTAGGTTTCAATTCAAACTGCTGACGGGTCAGCAGAAAATTCTTACAGGTGCAAGGTCCGCTTAGGACGTGCGGGACGTGAGCCAGATGGTGAACGCGATGATGACACCCAGGCCGGCAATCCAGACAAACAGACCTTCGGAAACCGGTCCCAGTGCGCCAAGATCAGCGCCGCCGGGCGAACCGTTGGCCTCAATCTGCTTCAGGAACGTGATGATGTCGCGCTTGCCCTCCGGGGAGATGTTCGCGTCGCTGAAGACCGGCATGTTCTGCGGGCCGGTAACCATGGCTTCGTAGATGTGCTGGCCGGAGACACCCGCGAGGGCCGGGGCGAACTTGCCCCGGGTCAGTGCACCGCCGGCAGCGGCAGCGTTGTGGCACATGGCGCAGTTCGTGCGGAACAGCTCGCCACCCTTGGCGGCGTCGCCCTTCTCATCGAGCACACCTGCCTCGGGGATGGCCGGACCGGGGCCGAGGGAGGCAACGTAAGCAGCCAGCTGCTTGGTCTGTTCCTCATTGAACTGGGCGGGCTTCTTGTAGGCCTGCGGGCCGTTCATCTGCATGGGCATGCGGCCGGTGCCGACCTGGAAGTCAACAGCGGCGGCGCCGACGCCCACAAGGGACGGTCCGGCCTGCGATCCGCTGGCACCCATTCCGTGGCAGGTGGCGCAGTTGGCGGCAAAGAGCTTGCCGCCTTCCTCTACGTCGCTTGCGCTGTAGGTGGTGGTGTCGGCCTTGGCCTGGTTGACGGTGGTGGCAACGGCGTACAGCCCACCCGTGACCAAGAGGCCCATCAGCAGCAGTGCAATTGCTGCCAGTGGGTGACGTCGCTTCTGCGAGAGTGCCTTCACGTGGTGGTTCCTTTATTCGATCCTGCGGTGGCTCCGGGAGCCGCTTCTTGAAATTCTGCCTCTTGTAGAAAAAGAGTCAAGTCTGACTACTTGAGGACGTAGATGACCAGGAAGAGGCCAATCCAGACGACGTCCACGAAGTGCCAGTAGTACGAGGTGACGATCGCCGAAGTCGCTTCAAAGTGTCCGAACTTCTTCGCGGCGAAGGAGCGGCCCATGATGAGCAGGAAGGCAATCAGACCGCCGATGACGTGCAGGCCGTGGAAGCCCGTCGTGATGTAGAAGGCCGAACCGTAGGCGTTGGAGGACAGCGAGACATGCTCGGAAACGAGCATGGCGTACTCGGTCGCCTGGCCGGCGACGAAGAAGGAACCCATGAGGAACGTCAGGATGAACCATCCGTTCATCCCCCACTGGGTAAAGCTGAAGCGTCCGCCGGTCCGGCGCGGCTGGAGCCGCTCGGCAGCGAAGACGCCCATCTGGCAAGTAAAGGAACTTGCCACGAGGACGATCGTGTTAACGAGCGCAAACGGGAAGTTGAGCTTGGCTGTCTCCTCGGCCCACATCAGTCCGGAAGTCGAACGGAGTGTGAAGTACATGGCGAAGAGACCGGCGAAGAACATCAACTCACTGGACAGCCACACAACGGTTCCAACAGAAACCATGTTCGGGCGGTTCAGCGTCGGGTGCGCCGGGGTACTGGGGGCATGGGTCGCAGATGTCACATAGACATTATGTCTATAAAAGTCCGTCCTGCCCAACGCAAACCGCGTTTTCGGAGGACTTTTTCTACAAAGACGCGAATTCGCGCGGAAAAGTTCCCGGCGGGGTTCACATTGGTCTTTGCGGGGCCGACCTCGATAGCATCGGGAGGTGACTTCACAGGCATCTGCACAGGCGGCAGGCAACACCTGGCCGCGGCTCATCAACGCTCTCATCAGCGGCGCCGACCTCACTGCCGGGAGCACTGAGTGGGCCATGAACTCCATCATGTCCGGTGAGGCGACGCCGGCCCAGGTGGCGGGATTCCTGGTGGCGCTGCGCGCCAAGGGCGAGACCGTGGATGAGCTGGCTGGCCTTGTGGAGGCGATGATCTCCAACGCCAACCCCATTGACATTGCCGGTGAGAAGCTGGACATCGTCGGCACGGGTGGCGACCAGCAGAACACGGTCAACATCTCCACGATGGCCGCCCTTATCGCCGCCGGAGCGGGGGCCCGGGTGGTCAAGCACGGCAACCGTGCGTCGTCGTCCTCGTCAGGCTCCGCCGATGTCCTTGAGGCCCTCGGTGTCCGGCTGGATCTTCCCATTCCCCGCGTGGCGCTCAACGCCGAAGAGGCGGGAATCACGTTTTGCTTCGCCCAGGTTTTCCACCCCTCGATGCGGCATGCCGCCGTCGCCCGCCGCGAACTCGGCGTTCCGACGGCGTTCAACTTCCTTGGCCCCATGGTCAACCCGGCACATGTCCAGGCATCGGCGGTGGGCGTCGCCAATGAGCAGATGGCCCCGCTGGTGGCCGGAGTGCTGGCCAAGCGCGGCAGCCGGGGCCTGGTTTTCCGCGGCAATGACGGACTGGACGAGCTCACCACCACCGGCCCGTCGCGGGTGTGGGAGATCCGCAACGGTGAGGTAACTGAAGAGATGTTTGATCCGCGCGATCTCGGCATCCGAAAGGCCACACTGGAGGAGCTGCGCGGCGGCGACGCGGTGGCGAATGCCGCCGTCGTCCGGGCCGTCCTGGGCGGTGCGCCGGGGCCGGCCCGCGATGCGGCGCTGCTCAACGCCGCGGCCGGATTGGTGGCGTTCGACCTCGACGCCGTGGGTCCGCTGGCGGAGCGCATGGCCGCAGCGTTTAGCCGCGCCGAGCAGTCCATTGAATCCGGAGCGGCGGCCGCCGTGCTGGACAGATGGGTCGCCCTGTCTCAGACCGCCTAAAGATCAAGTAGGACGGGCCCGGCAGATTCTGCCGGGCCCGTCCTCTGTGCTGCTGGTATGTGGGTTGTTCGCTACTGCTCGAAACCGAGGGCAAAGGCCGCATCGAGGTCGTGCTGGGAGTACGCGCGGAACGCGATCTGCGTGGTGGTGTGCGCGACGCCGGGCACTTTCGAGAGCTTGTCCGCGATGACGTCCGCCAGGTCCTCGTGCTTGGCAACCCGGGCGATGGCGATCAGGTCCCACTCGCCCGTTACGGAATAGACCTCGCTGATCCCCGGGATGGCGGAGATTTCCTCGGCGGTCTCCGGGATGCGTGAAGCGTTTGTCTTGATCAGGACGAATGCGGTGACCACGTGTGAGCCTTTCCGGATCGGTTGCGCCGTTTGCGGGCCTGTCGGCGGCCCTTGCACGGGCGCTGCCATCTTCTGCAAGCCTAGTGCATTAGGCCTGGCGGCGGCGTGAACGCAGCCGCCGGACGCCCGCGGCCACCAGCCGGTAACCCAACAGGAAGACGGCCAGGCTCAGCAGGGCCACGATGATGAAGGGCAGCACCACCGTCTGCCCCGTGAGAGCCCGCAGGAGCATGCCGACGCCGACGGCTCCAAGCCAGACAGCGACGCCGGCGGGCCACACCTGCAGGGGGTCATGCCACAACCGCAGGACCAGCCAGGCCAGTGCCGCGCCCGTGAGGAAGGGCCACGCCGTCGCAAAGACACCTGTGATGATTTCTCCGCGCTGGTGCGCGTCGCGCCCAATCGCTGCGAAGAGCAGAATCAGCAGTGCATCCGCGCATGCGGCCAGGGCCGCTGTCTGCGCGGGCCGGAGGCCGGTACGTGGACTGCCCTGAGCGGACGGGCGGGGGAGTCTGGGGGCTGGAGAAGGCATACATCCAAGCCTAGTCCCGCTGGCCATCGCCGCCCTGCAGGAGGACTACGCATGACGCCCCCGGTGCCCGCCCCGGACCCCGGTCGGCGTGGCCCCCAGGCTCAGGGACTGTCCGCACATATGATCGTGGCATGAGTAGCGACGCCGTTCCGGAGGCTGTTGTCCCGGTGCAGCTGGATCCTCAGCTGGACGGCCAGCTGAGCATTAACGACATCCTGCTCGAACTTGGCCAGGCTCCCGTGGTGCACCCCTCGCCGGATGTGGCCAGCGAGCTGCACTTCTTCTAGGCCCGCCACTCCGCTGAAATCAGGCCCTTTGGTCCTAACAGCGCACAGCCCGGGAGACTAGCTTGGCGCGTAAGGATGCCAGCAGGGCCTCCTCAGAACGGAAGGATGGCTCCCGTGGAGCAATTCTGGAACTTCATTTGGCTGTTCTTTTGGTCATTCGCGTTCATCGCGTATCTCTTCGCACTGTTTGCGGTCATCACAGACATCTTCCGGGACCACGAACTCAGCGGTTGGCTCAAGGCCGTGTGGGTCATCTTCCTGATCTTCGTGCCGTTCCTCACGGTTCTCGTATACCTGATCGCGCGGGGCCGCAGCATGGCCGAGCGCCAGGCCCGCAGCGCCCAGCAGGCAGAAGCGGCAACAACGGAATACATCCGCTCCGTGGCCAAGGCGTCCCCCACCCAGGAAATCGCAAAGGCCAAGGAACTTCTCGACGCCGGCACGCTGACCCAGAGCGAATTCGACGCTGTTAAGGCGAAGGCGCTGAGCCAGGCCTGACTCCACCGCCTTCAAAGTCGGCCACCCCATCAGCGGAAAACGCAGCCGTCGTCGCGGCTGCGTTTTCCTTTGGCGTGCGCAACGTCCGGCGCGAGGTTCGGCACGATCTATGCTTGCTGATTCCCCCGCTGGACATCAGTGGAGTGCAAGTCCCAGGTAGAGGGCTGCAAGGGCAAGCGTGGTGGGGGTCATGACGAGACGCTCAGGTTTACTGCGGGAGATCCCGTTCATGAGGACGCCAAGCACGAAGTATGCCGTCATCACCCACACGGTGACCGCCGTAAAGGATTCGCTGACCAAGGCCGGGACAAAGTCGGCCTTTGCGAGCGCGGCGTAGGCGAAGAGTGCGTACACGGCAATGGATATGGCGCTTCCGATTCGCAGTTTGGCTGGGAGGACACGGTGGTTTCCGCCCCACGCCAATCTCCCGAGCGGGGCACCGGCGGCCAACGCGCCTTGGAAAACGGTCAGGCCAGCCAGAAGTGTGCAAGCGAGTATTGCGAAAAGCTGATCTAGCGGCATCTAAATCCATCTCCTTGTAGCTGTCCCAAGCCGCAACGTGTGTCCACTGTGCCGCGAGCTTGACGAGCAATTTCCCGGGCCTTCGCGAACCCGGTTCCTCCCGGCGCTGCGCTCCTGTTCTTCCCGGCGCTGCGCTCCGGCGCTTCATGCATGTTGTCGTAGCTGTGGAGAGCTTATTCGTGTATTCGAAAAATCGCGGCAGGCGCCATCCGACCACCTCGCAGCGGCATTGTCCGTACCGGTCTTCCGGCGAGACCGCCGGGGTATTGTGGGGCGCATGGAGATGCGCCTGGAGGTCGTACAAGTACCCGTCAGTGATGTGGACAAGGCCAAGTCGTTCTATACGGACCGACTCGGGTTCGTCCTGGACCACGACGTCGAATACATACCGGGCATGAGGGTCGTGCAACTCACGCCACCCGGCTCCGCCACCTCCATAGTCATCGGCACGGGAATGACCAGCATGCCGCCGGGCAGCCTGGAGGGCCTGCAATTGGTGGTCCCCGATATGGCGTCCACGCGGGCTGAGCTGCTCCAGCGGGGAGCAGAAGTCAGCGAAGTCCAAGACATGGGTGGAATCGCCTTCGCCTACTTCAGTGACCCGGACGGCAACCGCTGGGTCATACAGGAAGCTACGGGGCCGGACGCTAGGCAAGCCGGCTCCTAGACAGAGGGCAGAGTGCTCCGCCACGGCGGGTTTCCCCAAACACGCGTCGCGTTATTCATGTTTAGCCCCTAAAGTCTAAATAGCAAGGTGACTATTTAGACTTCCGGAGGATCCATGACCCGCTGGCCTGCGCACGGCAGCAAGACGATGCCGTGGAAGTCGTCTGGGCGGCCGCCCCGCGAAGACCGGGAATTCACTGAGGTTGCGGTCTCGCTGCCGCCCTTGATCGCCGGGAGCTGGTTCGATCCGGGGCGCGAGACCATCGTCGCCCTGGAAGAGGCCGCCGTCGCCATAGCGTCCCTGGACGTCACCGCCGGCACGCGGATGGCCGCCATCAGCGGGTTCCTGCTCCGCAGCGAGGCGGTCTCCTCCTCCAAAATCGAGCACGTCAACGCCAACCGCGACGACTACGCCCGGGCCATGATCGGGCTCAAGGCCAGTGACGACGCCCGCTCCATGGTGGCTGCCGCTGACGCTGTGCAAGGGATGATCGACGACGCCGGGCGGACCGGCGAGATCCGGTTGGAGGCTATGCTGGCCGCCCATCACACGCTCATGAAAGACGACCCGATGGACGGCCCACACGCCGGCCGGCTCAGGGACGTGCAGAACTGGATCGGCGGCAGTGACCATTCACCGCGCGGCGCCATCCACGTCCCGCCCCCGCCGGAGCTCGTGCCGGACCTGATGGAAGACCTGATGGTCTTCTGCAACCGCCGCGACGTGCCGATCATGGCGCAGGCGGCGATCGCGCACGCCCACTTCGAGTCCATCCACCCCGTTCACCGACGGCAACGGCCGGATCGGGCGGGCCCTCATTGGTGCGATTTCCCGGCGTCGTGGGCTCACCAAGAACACCGTCACCCCGATTGCGTCGGCGATGGTCGCCGACGTCGACACGTATTTCAGCCTGGTCAACAACTACCGCTCCGGTGATGCCGATCCGTTCGTGCTCTACTTGGCCCGTTCCGCTGTCCGCGCCTCGGATGCGGCCCGGGAATCCGTCGCCGCCCTCGATGCGCTGCCGGCGATGTGGCTGGAGCTGGCCAGGCCCCGGAGAGGATCCGCGGACGAGAAGATCATCCCGTGGCTGCTGGAGCGGCCCGTGTTCGAGGCCCACAGCGCTGCCCATATTGCCGGCGTCGCCGAGAGCTCCGTCTACGCCGCACTGCAGCGGCTCTCCAACGCCGGCGTCATCACCCCGGTCACCCAGTCCAAGCGCAGCCGCGCCTGGGCGGCGACCGAAGTCCTCGACGAGGTGGACCGGCTGAACAACCGGCTGGCCGACGTCGGGAAGGCCGGCTGACCAGGGACGGAACCGGAGCCGGCGGCCCGTCCCCAGGAGGCGGCGGAGGGACTTGATCCTCACGCGGGGTGAGGATCTACTGTGGATCACATGACAGAGACGAGCGGTGCCGCAGGCCAGTGGAGCATCGGCGACCTTGCCAAAGCATGTGGAGTCACGGTCCGCGCCCTTCATCACTACGACGAGATTGGGTTGCTGTCGGCAGGCCGGCGGACGGCTTCCGGCCACCGCCGCTACTCCGAGGACGACGTCCGGCGGCTCTACCGGATCCGGGCGCTGCAGATGCTGGGCCTGCCGCTGGCCGAAATCGGCGCCGCACTGGGAACCCCTGCCGATGACATGGGCTCGCTGCGCACGCTCCTGGAAAGACAATTGCTGCACCTGCGCCGGCAGGTCGAGCAGGTCCAGGCGGTGCAGGACCGGATATGCGACCTGCTGTCGCGCATCGACGGGGCCGCCATGCCGGCACCGGAACAGTTCATGGCAACTTTGGAGATGATCACCATGCTGGAAAACTACTTCACACCAGAACAGCGGCAGGAACTGGCCGGCCGCAGAGCCGAACTTGGCAGCGACAGCATCGAGGCCGCCAAGGTCCGGTGGGCCGCATTGGTCGAGGAGGGTCTCAGACACGTCGAAAATGGGACGCCGGTATCTGATCCGGCCATCCGGGACTGGGCCAGGGCATGGGACGAAATCGGATCCATGTTCCATGCCGGCGAAGAGACCAAAGCCGCGGCCCGTTCCATGTGGCATGACAATCAGGCTGCCCTCAGCACCGATCTGCCCTGGACCACGGATCAACTGGCCGGACTCATGGCCTACCTGCAAAAGGCAAGGACGCAGCCCTGATGGCCGTGTTCTCTGACGCAGCTATTTAGCGGTGCTTTTTGATGGTGGCGGATGCAGAATGGAAGGAAGCCGGGCTGATTCCTCAGCCCCCTCCAGCGTTGAGGAGGGCACATCATGACGAGCAACAAGACACGGACTGCACTTGTGCTGGCAACGGTACTGATTGGGCTGAGCGGCTGTGCCGGAGGCGGCGGAACGCAGACGCCGGCGCCCGCCACGACGGCCGGGACCTCTCCCAACATGTCGATGGAACCGTCTGCCCCGGCCGGATCCGCCGCGTCAGGATCGGGCAGCGGGGCGGCAAACGCCGCCTCCGCGACCATCACGATCAGCAACTTCGCCTACGAGATCCCGGGTGCCGTGGCTCCCGGCGCTGAGGTGAAGGTGATCAACATGGACACTGCCGAGCACACGGTAACCGCTGACCAGAATGTGACTCTCTTTGATGTCGAGGTCAAGGAAAACGGCGGTACGGCCACATTCAAGGCACCTTCCGAACCGGGGACCTACGCCTTTCACTGCACCTACCACCCCAACATGCACGGCTCACTGACGGTCAAATGAGCACGACGCCGTGGGCCGGGGAGCGCTCCTGACGATCTCGAACGAGAAAGGTGCCGTGGCGTGGCTTTCCGGACCCCCTCGCCGTCGCTTGATCCGGCCGACGTCGATGGCTTGAGTTCGGCGCTCCGGGGCCCTCTGTTCCGTCCAGGAGACGTCGGCTACGACGAAGCCCGGAAGGTCTTCAACGCTATGATTGACCGCCGTCCGGACGTGATTGTCCGTCCGGCCGACGCCGACGATATTCGCCGTGCGGTGACCTTCGCCCGGGAAAACGATCTCCCCGTCTCCATTAAGGGCGGCGGCCACAACGTGGCAGGGAACGCCGTTGACTCCCGTGGGCTCATGCTGGATTGCTCCGGCATGAAGAGCGTTCAGGTCGACGCCGAACGGCGGGTCGCCGTGGCTGGAGCGGGTGCGCTTCTGGCCGACCTTGACGCCGCCACTCAGGCGCACGGCCTGGCCACGCCGCTCGGCGTCGTGTCGGTTACCGGCATCGCCGGCTTGACCCTCGGGGGTGGCATCGGCTGGCTCAACGGCAAACACGGGCTCGCTTGCGACAACGTACTGGCCGCCGACATCGTGACTTCGGATGGCAGGCTGCTGACGGCGAGCCCCCACCAACACGCAGACCTCTACTGGGCCATCCGTGGTGGCGGCGGCAACTTCGGCGTTGTCACGTCTTTCACCTATGGTTTGCATCCCGTCGGGCAGGTTCTTGCCGGAGCGCTCTCATTCCCGGCCGAACGGACAAGGGAGGTCCTGGGGTTCTATCCCGGATTCGCCGCTTCCTGCCCCGACGAACTCTCGATGTCGGCCAGCCTGGGGTGTGATACCTCTGGGCGCCCTGTTTTCGGCGTCGGCGTCTGCTGGAGCGGCGGGCATGATGAGGCGGCGCTGGCGCTCCGACCCCTGCGCGAGCTCGGCCCAGCTGTGGACGTGGTGGTGCCAACCGACTATGTCGCTTGGCAGAGCGCCCACGACGCCGGCTTTCCGCGGGGCCGGAACCACTATTGGAAATCGAGTTTCTTCACTGACTTCACCGCCGGCGCCATCGATGTCCTGCTCCAGTTTGCGGCCGAGATGCCTTCAGCGGCGAGCGGCATCGGAATGCAACAACTGCACGGTGTGGCCGCGAGGGTTCCCCCGGCAGCCACGGCATTTCCCCATCGCCGGTCCCAGAGCGAACTTCTCATCCTGGCCCAGTGGTCTGATCCGGCAGAATCGGAGCGGCACGTCGGCTGGGCCCGCGCCTTCTTCGAAGCGATGCAGCCCTTTGCCGCGAGCGGTGTCTACGTCAACGATCTGGGCCAGGAAGGGGAGGAACGGGTGAGGGCAGCCTACGGCGCGAACTACGATCGGCTGGCCGCAGTCAAGGCCGCATACGACCCCATCAACCTCTTCCGCTCAAATCAAAACGTGCGCCCCACCGGATAGGAAATGACGATGACTCGAGCTGTGCCCTCGATCGTGGCAGGGAGTGCTCAGCGGGCGCTTGCGAGGGTGCGCATGATGATGATGTTGGCGGTCCCCGCAGCACGGCGGGCGACTGAGACAGCCATGATCGGGGCGAAGTTGCGGCACCAGAGCCACAGCCGGTCTGGGTCGATTGGATCAGCAATATCAGCGAGCTGTCGGCACCGGCTGCGAATGGCCGCTTCGCTGGTCGCTCCGGACATAGCCAGGTCGGTGAGGTCCATCGCTGGATCACCAATGCACGGCCGTGGGTCGATTGCGACAATTCGGCCGCCGTTACCCGTCCGCAGAATGTTGCCTGGGTGAAGATCGCCGTGAAGAAGCCAATCCCCGTCATTTGCCATCTCGATCGCAGCAGCGTGGCATCGATGCCAGGCTGCATCGTCGATCGGTGAGTTCGGGAGAGCGCGTCGTCGGCGATCCCACAACTCGAACACGAACTCCACGCGCTCACGGGCACGGGGAACATTCGATGGCGGTGTCCTGTTTGGCGTGTAGAGGTCGCTGATGAGACTGCTAACCTCCGCGATGCTGCACGCTTCGGTCAGTTCGGTGGCATCGGGAAGCCAGTGGAGCAAGATCGCGCCACGGTTGGCGTCCGCGTCCACCAGGTCGACGACAGTGCGCGCGTTTGCCCAATACGTGAGCGCCGAGGCCTCCTGCTCTGAGATTGTGGGGTCGGGTGAGAGCTTGAGCGCGTACCGCGCTCCGTCCGCGGTCGACACGCACTCTACGAGGGCACCGGTCTCGCCCGCGCAGACAGCGCGGGGCTCCATTCCCCACTTCTCACAGAGCTCTCCAACGATCGTTCCGAAGTTGTCGATCCAGGATGCTGCCGCGGGGCCGAATCGTTCGATCAGCCGGTCGCGGGCAGCAGCGGGCATCGCAACCTGTGTCATGTAGCGATGCTACGCGGTGCGGTGCCACCCTCGTGAAACTTCCCGATCAGATCCCTTGCCGGGTACTGACAGCCACGATCACGCATAGCTGGCGGTAACCGTCCTAGCTTCTCCATCGAGTTGGATTCGACCGCCGTAGGGGAGGATCCACTGCGGCCGGGTGTGCCCGAAGGGGACTCCGATGCACACGACGGCATCCGGGTTGTATCGTGCGATTTCGGTGCTGACCACATCGCGCTGTGCGGCGCGCAGCCGAGCCCGTTCGGCGGCAGGTGGAACCTGCCCGTGGCTGCTGACGGGAGGCCTGGCGACCATCACGCCGTCAACCGCCCCCAGGACACCACGCTCGCCGAGCGCACGAAACCATCGCTTGACCCAATCTGCGGGAGCGAGCAGTTCGCTGGTTTCGAGGATCAAGATTGCGCCCCGGAGCGCGTCGACGGAAGGCAGCCTGTTGGCGATGGACAAACATCCGTCAAGCCACAATGGAAAGCCGTCAGCACTTTCTATCGTCCAGCTCGCACTGAGTCTCTGCGCCTTGGTGGCGACAAGTGTCGCCGCCATCCTGTGGAATCCGATCGACGCAGACATCATCAATCGCGCCGACAATGCGGGGTGGGACGAATCTATGCTTCTCCCGCACCAAATGGAACTCTCGTTCGTCCTCAACGCATCAGTTACAGCAACGTGTGTCGTCGTCGTGACCGCGATCATTGGAGTGCTGGCCTCGTGTCGGCGGGCCGCGCCTGGCTGATTTTGATGGCTGGAATACTGAGGAAATGACTCTCGCTGAACTGGAACTGCCCGGCCGCCGATTCACAATCAGGAAAGCTGAATCATGTGATGTGGCTTCGATTGTTGGGCTGCTGGCTGCCGACCAGCTCCGAGCCTCTGTCGACTCGATTGCAATCGAGCACCGGAATCCCTACGATCTTGCTTTCCAGGCGATTGATGCGGACCCCGCGCAGCTTCTTCTCGTAGTTGGCTCGACCGAAAATGAAGTGGTTGGGACCATGCAACTTACATTCATTCCCGGCTTTGCCAGAGGCGGAGCTACACGGCTGCAGATCGAAGCAGTACGTGTCCGGTCCGACCTTCGGAGCCTGGGCCTTGGAGGGGCGATGATCTCGTGGGCGGTCGCAGAAGGGCGCCGACGTGGGGCACAACTGGTTCAGCTCACGTCTGACCAGTCCAGGGTCGCAGCACACCGGTTCTATGAGCGACTTGGCTTCGAAGCGTCGCACGTAGGCTTCAAACTTTCCCTCTGAGGTTGCCGCTCCAAGCCTCGGAACATGGGGACGCCCCGATGCTATTGGGGGATGCATCGGGGCGCCTCCGACAACCATAGGCGGAGACTTGTTCAAGTTCAAACGTGACGGCGGCGGTCGCCGCGAAAGGGCTTGGATCCCCATGGCGGACCGTCCAGTCCGGGGTCTGTGCCGGCGCCCCCCAAAAAATGCGCCCCGACACAGCCCCTCTTCGAGCGGAGTCCGCAATGGATCCGAGACAAGAATAATTGACCTCCAGCGCTAAAACAAGGCGGTCATCCGGTTTATGGGAGTTGGGCTCGCAGAAAGTCCCGAGGAGGGCAAGCAAGGCACCTCCTGCTCGGGAGTCGCAGTCCTAGCTGGCCGTGCGAGGCGGTCACGGTGCTTGTGGGGTACGAATCCCTGTCGGGCTGAGGCTTCCAGTGGAAACCAGTCCGGAGAGGGCATGGGGGTCCTCGTTGAAATCGTCATGCATGATCCCCGGCAGCACGATCTCCCACATTTCTTCGATCCGTTGCATGACGTCCGCGCGGTCGGTGAGTACTCCGGAGACCATCTGAACCCCGGTGAACGAAGCAACAAGGTATCGGGCAAATGTCCCGGCGTCGATGGAAGGCCGGACCTGCAATTCTGCCTTGGCCCGTTCGATAAGCTGCTCCATTACGGCGATCCAGTCCTCGTAGGGGCCGCGCACGGGCGGACCAAAAGCCGTCGCCTCAAACGTCAATCGGATGCCGGCCCTGACAACTGGCTCGTGCACGAGCTGGAGCCCAAAAGCGCGGCACAACAGGATCATTGCCGTCAGGCCTGGCCAATCCCCGGCAAGGATGCTCTCGCTTTCGGCCACGACGATCCGATGCTGCTCCTCGATGACCGCCCTGGCCAGATCTTCCTTGGACTGAAAGTGGAAATAGAGGGCGCCCTTGGTCACCCCGGCCGCCTCAGAGACCTGGGTCAAGCTGGCACTGCCGTAGCCATGCTCCTCAAAAACTGCAGCGGCACCGACAACAATGGCGCCGCGGGTGGCCTTCGCGCGATCCTGAAGGACCATCTATGAACCTCAACTTCAACTCTGGGACGTGGAAGCAGGATCTTCACCCACCCGCTGCGCGAGTTGATCGGGAGTTCCGCCGGCCGGCGTTCTCTGAAGCACCCTCTGTCGCGTCGCAACTGTCGCAACTCCGGGACCCACCAGTCGCCAACTGAAAGGTAGGAGACGAAAGCCTGGTCCGATCCTAGCAAAGCGGTCAACCGTCTTGTAGCGGTGGATCGACTGCACCTTCTGCGACGGCACGGGCGGTACTTTCTTGGCCAAACCAGAGCCTCCGGCCCCGGAGCTCGGCGTTGCCGGTGCGCCAGTCGCGGCTCCAGCATGCCGCCGGGGGCTACCCAATGCGAGATGCGTTCGTAGAAGGCAAGCTGCGGCATCGCCGGGTGCGCGTAGTGGGTGGTCACAAGGTCGAACCGGCCTCCCGGCGCCCACGACGTCAGATCCGCCTCGACCCAGGTCACCCTGCCGGGCGCGGACTGCCCTTCGGCACGCTCGGCCGCCTGAGCGAGGGCAGCGCCGGAGATGTCGGCGCCGGTGACCTGCCAGCCGCGCGCGGCCAGCCAGGTCGCCTCGGCCCCTGTCCCGCACCCGGCATCCAGCGCTGTACCCGGTGCGAGTCCGCCGGTTTCGCGGACGAGATGCGGGTTCGGGGCACTCCCTCCCGAATCTGCCTGCGCGGCACCGTGGGCCAATGCCCAATGCCCAGTGCCCTTGCCAGTAGTCCTTGTCGAAGCTGTGCGTCATCGCATCCCCGTCGCGTCCCCCAGCTTCTTCCCCTGACGATGTCCCTGCCGTCTCGGCCATCTGGAACCCCTTCCGATCTGATTACGCTTGAGATTCCATGGTCGTGAACAATCACGTGGGCGTGCAAGCGGTATTGCCGAATGGCAAAATGGCCCCATGAGCGACGATCTCGACAACACACTCAGCGCCGTCGGGCCGCGCCTCAAGCGCCTGCGACTCCGCCGTGACGTCACACTCGCTGACCTCGCCGAGCAGACAGGCATCTCCGCCAGCACACTCTCCAGACTCGAAGCAGGCCTGCGGCGGCCCACCCTCGAGCAGCTCCTTCCACTGGCCCGCGTGCACGGGGTAACCCTCGACGAACTCGTGGATGCGCCGCCGACCGGCGACCCCCGGCTCAATCTGCGGCCCGTCGCCGGTGCAGACGGGTCGACGATCTTGCCGCTCACGCGCCGGCCAGGCGGTATTCAGGCCTAGAAGTTCATCCTCCCCAAGGGGCGGGATGGACAGGAGCCTCAGCTGCGCACCCACGAAGGCTACGACTGGGCCTATGTCCTCAACGGCACCTTGCGCCTCGTCCTCGGTGAACATGACCTGATCCTCAGGCCCGGCGAAGCCGTGGAGTTCGACACCCGAACCCCGCACTGGTTCGGCGCCACCAGCGCCGGGCCGGTTGAATTCCTCAGCCTCATCGGCAAACAAGGCCAGCGCGCCCACGTCCGGGCTGCACCCAAACGCGATAGCTAGGCGCATCCTCTGACGGGCTCACTCCTTAGGCCGCTGCCGGCGCCATCCGGAGGGCCAGCATCCCGCCTTCGAGGAGCTCAAGTTCGACGATGTGCAGCGTGTGCCGGGTTCCGTCCTCCGGCAGCATTTTCTTGCCACGCCCGAGCACGATGGGGGAGAGCAGCAGAACGTACTCGTCGACGAGGTTTTCCTCCATGAGCGTCTTGGTCAGCGTCGGGCTTCCCCACACGAGCACGTTCTCCCGCTCGCGAAGTTCGCGGACTTGGCCGGGTATGTCGTCGGCGATAATCGTGCTGTTGTTCCAGTCGGCGTGGTCCAGCGTGGTGGACACGACATACTTTGGCATGGCGTTGAATGTGTCGGCCGTGAAGTCGCCCGACCGTGACGGCCAGGAGGCGGCGAAGCCCTCATAAGTGACCCGGCCGAGCAGCATCGAGTCCGCCCCGGCCAGAACTTGTTCGTTGAAGGCCACGGTGGCGTCGCTGAAGAACGGGCCCGACCAGAGCTGGGGCTCCTCGGCAACGTTGTCCAGAGTAGAAAAAGCAGTCACTGTCAGCTTGCCCATGAATATCTCCTTCAGGTCGGTGGCGGCTGTTATCCGAGGCTTTCGGAGCCGGAGTGGTCGTGCCTCGTGGATGGCGGCCAGGGCAACTGCGCTGGCCGCGAGTCTGAGGGCGTGGACCCTGCACCACCGCTTAGGCAGGGGGTTGCGGCGCGTCTCGCTGAGTAAATCCCGGCGGGCAGAGGAAGTCTGTCCCATGCCCACAATCTATCGCCGATGCCCCTCGCCGGGCCATGGAGTCCAGGCGGACGCTTCCGCGATGGTCATTGTGGGATGAAGCCACTCATGCCGGGCCGGTCAGCCCACCAGGGTCCTCACGGTCATGCCGCGGATCCTTCTTCTGCTGCGGGAGCAAACAATTGTCCCAGCCACTGCCTGGCAACGTCGACGGACGTGAAATATCCGTGCGGGCAATCCTGTTGCCGCAGCAGCGCCGCGGCCACCACGCGGTCCACGACGGAAGTCCCGACCAGTGCCACTGCTGAGACGAAGCGCGTCCCCAACAGCGTCTCTCTCGCCCCGGGACTCATGCACACGTCCACAACCTCCACAATCATCGGCTGCCGGCTGGTTCCACTCATCGCCTGGACGGCCGCAACGACGGCGCCGGCATCGGCTGCCGAGACCGTGGAGCCGGGCTTCCAGGTCAGGTGGAACGTGCCCTCCGCATCCAGGTCCAACTTTGCGTTTGTGCAGGTCAACGCGATTTCCGCCATGAGTTCCCCTTAGTCTTCCGATGAGGGTAGCCCACCCCGCGGAATAAATGTGACTTGTTGAACAATCACAAGGCATGACGGCAAAGGGCAGGAACGCATGAGTGTTCCGCGGAGGCCCTGCATCATCGCGCACTAGCGGGCGGCAGGAGCGCTTTGACGGTTTCCGGTCACGGCCCCTGCCCATCGGCCCGATCCGAGATCGTGACAGTGCCGGCGTCGCCGTCCACGCGGATTCGCTGGCCGCTGGTGAGCCGCTGGGTGGCCACACCGGTGCCCAGTACGGCCGGGATGCCATACTCGCGGGCCACGATTGAACTGTGGCTCAACGGCCCCCCGACGTCGGTGACCACGGCGGAGGCCATCGCGAACAGCGAGGTCCAGGCCGGGGTGGTGATGCGGGCCACCAGGACGTCCCCGGGCTTCATCAGGCCGAAATCCTGGGGCCCGCTCAGGACGCGGGCGGGGGCGGTGACCTGGCCGGAGCTGGCGCCGGCGCCCTTGATGACGTCGCCGAGCTGGTCCTGTGGGCCCGCCGGCATCATGGAGCCGAAGGCCCGCTCCATCCAACGGCTCTCCGGCAGCAGTTGCGGGGCAGCGGCCTTGGCCTGGCCCCGCCACAGCATCTTGCGCTCCTCGACGGCACCGGCGCGGACGGGCCGGTCTGCCCCGGTAATTGCCACGGCCGCCGGTGTGCCCGGCCCGGCAAGGCCGAACTCGACGGCACTGCGCAACTCCCGGTGGCGCAGCCAGAAGACGTCGCCGGGCTCGGCGATGACACCGGAGCCGACCAGCCGTCGTCCGAGCTCGAACAGCATCCGCCGCAGCAGCGGCCACGCCAGGCCGACGTCGGCCAGGGCATCCTCGCGGATCGGGGCCGCATTTTGCGCCCACCGGAGCAACCGGAGGAACGCGGCACGGCGCCTCGGCCCGAGCCGGGCGATGATCCGGCTCGTTTCCTCCTCGCGGCGGGCGGCCGAGAGCCGCTGGCGCTCGTACGGGTCATTGCCCTGTCCGCGCAGGTAAAACTTCACGGTCTCCAGCAGCGGCGAGGGATCGTCGGCCGGCACCGGGCTGACGAAGTCCAGGTTGTAGACCGCATGGCCGAACCGGCCGAGGTGCTCCTGGAAACGGGCATGCCAGTGCTGCCAGGGTGCCGGGTCCACGCCGGCAGGCGGGAACCCGGTGCGCTGCGACCCGGCCAGTGCCGCGGTGGGTGCGTTGAGGATCGCCGGGGCCAGCCCCGGGACGTCCCGGGCCCAGGCTGCGAGGTCGTACAGCGACTTCTCGGCCCGGATGGGTTCGCTGTCGTAGCCGAGGAGGAAGGTCTGGGCGGGGGGATCGCCGTCGCGCCGAACGAACTTGTCGTAGTAGGCCCGGAAGGAGATTTCGCTTGTTGCGGCGATCGGAATGATGGACTGCACGGCCGTGTAGTACACCGTGCCGGCGTCCAGCAGCGTCTGCACACCCGCCAGCAGTTCCTCGCCGGAGAGCTCCCCGACGGGCTTCGCCGACCAGTCCTTGATCACCTCCTCGTAGCGGGGATGCGAAAATTCCCGCCAGCCGGCCACTCCCATATGCGCCTTGCCGCGGGCCAGCGCGCGCATCGCGGTCAGCGACTTGCCCATCACCCGCCACATTCCCGAGTTGCGGTAGTAGTAATAGGCGTAGCCGTTGATAGTGGGCAGCCCGACGTCGTCCTCGCGGATTACTTCCTTGCCGACGGCGCCGGCCATCAGGGCCCTCAGCGACCGGGACACCGAGCCGTCAATGAGGTCGGCGAACAGCGGCGAGAGCGGGTCGGGCAGCTGTTCAACGATGCTTGCCCGGAAGTACAACCCGTGCCGGTAAGGCACTGGCCAGGTGTCCGGGACGTCGGCTGACGGTTCGGGCAGTGCGGTGATGGGCCGGGATTGCAGGATGAAGAACTCGCCACCGGCGCGTGCCCATTCGATGTCCTGCGGCGCCCCGAAATGATCCGTAATCCGTGTTCCGTAGCCGGCCAGCTCGGCCGCCTCCCGGTCGTCCAGTACGGCCTGGCGACGGCGCGCCGCCGGCACCGGCTGCTCCACGGTGCCGCGCTCCGCGTAGACGGTCATGACCTCCTTGTCAGCTGTCCGGCGCGACAGCACACGGCCCGTCTCCACTTCGACGACGACGTCATCCGTGGTGACCGATCCGCTGACGACGGACTCGCCCAGACCCCATGCTGCACTGATCACCGTCTGGTCGCGGCGCCCGTTGGCCGGATTGGCGGTGAACATCACCCCGGCCGCCTCGGCGTCGACCATCTGCTGGACCACGACGGCGAGGTGCACCGTGTCCGGTCCGATGCCTTCACGGGCGCGGTAGGCCATGGCACGCGCCGTCCACAGGGAGGCCCAGCACTCGGTCACGGCCGCGGCCAGGGCCTCTTCCCCGCGTACGTTGAGGTAGGTTTCCTGTTGCCCGGCGAAGCTGGCTGAGGCGAGGTCCTCGGCCGTGGCGGAGGAGCGCACCGCCACGGCCGCGTCCCCGTTGCCGAGCCTCCCGTAGGCGGCGCCGAGTTCCGCCGCGATCCCGGCCGGCATGGTGCCGCCGGTGAACAGGGCGCGGATCCGTTGCGAGGCTTCCTCGTAGTCCTGGGGCGCCGCCGTCGGCGACAGGGTGGCCAACTCATGGATACCGGGCCCTAGGTGATTGGCAGCCACATAATCCGCATAGGCTGCGGTGTTCAGCACAAACCCCGGAGGGACTGGCAGTCCTGCCTGGCTGAGGCCGCCCAGTCCGACGCCTTTGCCGCCGGCCACGGCAACGTCGCCTCGCCCCACATCGCCGAAGTTGTTGATGTAGGTCATGACCTCGAGTCCTTTCCGCCCGGAGCCGGGGCTCCGTGGTTGAGCCTGATGCCCAACATACTGGCACTGCTGCAGGCAAGAGGCCATAGCCGCACGGGGCCAAGGTATCCCGTTGACGCCGCCGGCCGAGGGGTGCCCGGAGTCACGAATTGCTCCGGCCTCCAGTGCGACAACGCGATGCCCGGGGCGATGGCCGTAGCCGTTGCCCCGGGCATCTACTCAGATCGAATGCTCAACCGCGGCTGTCTTCGGCGCCCTCGGAGCCCTGGTCGTCGAAGTGTTCTTTGTGGACCTTCTCACGGATGGTGACTTCATCGGTGACCGTTTCAGTAACGATGTGGACCCGTTCAACCGGGACGGTCTCCGTGGTGACTATGACTCGCTCTTCGTGAAGGATAACCTCGTCGTCGCTGTCCGGACGGCCCGCGAACTCGCCGCGGTCTTCCTCGGCAATCGGTTCCCGCTCGATACGAACCTCTTCGCGCTGCACTGGCACCGTCCTGGTGACGGTTTCCGTGGTGACGTACTTGCGCAGGCGCGCGCGGCCCGTCGCGTCGTGGGTTTCCGCGCGGTCCGTTTCGGTGGTGTCTTGTTGTGTGGTGGGGGCCGGGCCGACGTCGGTGGCGGGTGTGGTGGTGGCGTATCCGGCGGTGCCGGTGGCGTCGCGGGTTTCCGCGCGGTCCGTTTCGGTGGTGTCTTGTTGTGTGGTGGGGGCCGGGCCGACGTCGGTGGCGGGTGTGGTGGTGGCGTATCCGGCGGTGCCGGTGGCGTCGCGGGTTTCCGCGCGGTCCGTTTCGGTGGTGTCTTGTTGTGTGGTGGGGGCCGGGCCGGCGTCGGCGGCGGGTGTGGTGGTGGCGTATCCGGCGGTGCCGGTGGCGTCGCGGGTTTCCGCGCGGTCCGTTTCGGTGGTGTCTTGTTGTGTGGTGGGGGCCGGGCCGGCGTCGGTGGCGGGTGTGGTGGTGGCGTATCCGGCGGTGCCGGTGGCGTCGCGGGTTTCCGCGCGGTCCGTTTCGGTGGTGTCTTGTTGTGTGGTGGGGGCCGGGCCGGCGTCGGTGGCGGGTGTGGTGGTGGCGTATCCGGCGGTGCCGGTGGCGTCGCGGGTTTCCGCGCGGTCCGTGCCGGTGGTGTCTTGTTGTGTGGTGGGCGCCGCGTCAGCTGTATTCGCTTCGGTGTAGGTGCGTCCGCTCTCCATCCGGTAGTGCTCGTAGAGCCGGTCTTCCTCGGCAGGCTCCAGAGGCCGATCGGCGTCGATCCTTGGCGCGTCTTTGACCTGATTCTTGTTGTAAGGAACGACGATGTCATTGCCCTCCAGTCGAGCACCCTCAAGGGGCACGAATGATTCGGACATCCCGAACAAGCCCGTCCGGACGGTCACCCAGCTGGGCTGTCCGGCCTCGTTGTCTACGAAGACCTGGCCGATCGAGCCGATCTTTTCTCCGTCTCCCGAAAGGACATTTGCGCCTTGGCTGAGCAGACGGTCAATTTGTTCTGTGGTGAGCACGACGTCTCCTTGGATCTCCTCGATTGGAATGGTGGGTCCGGCCGGGAGCCCTTGATGGACTGCCTGACCGGTACCGGACAGTACGTTTTGGTGCTGCCCGGTGCTTTGGAAGCGTCCGTGGCGCTGCGAACTCCGGGAAGGGGCCATGATCGGTCGGCAGTACGCTCAGCTGAGAACTTCCGAGGACGACCCGCAGATCTGGCAGGGGCAGGGTCCTGGGCGACACCCTCGCGAGCGGCGGCCTGAAGGCGAAAGCGAGTAGAGACTGGGGGATGAACGTTGTCACCACCGCCAGTCCGGCTTGGAGCCGGTGCAAAATGTCCAATGATATGCGCCGCCATTCGATCAGGAGGCTGGGACCGGTCCCGTTGCGCAGGGAGCTCTCCCGCGCCTTTTTCTGTGTTATATCACGAGACGGGTTTTGTTAGGAAGCACCCTTATGAATAGTTGAGATCCCGGCGGCTGGGCTCCGCCGGCAGGCACGGGAAGCCCGACGGGGCACGGCCGAGCCGCTCTGCTGAGGAGGATGGAATGAGACGTGGTGAGCGCAGGGCGCTGCAGATCTGGGTCCCAGCGGTGCCCTGAAGGCGCGCGGCCGCGATCGCTGGTGAGAGTGCCGGTTGAATCGAGTCGAATGCCGGAATTGCCGGTCAGGTCACGAAGTTCTCAGGTGCTTCCGGTGACTGGCTTCCGCCGCGGGAGACGTGGACTTTCGTGGTGGATGCCCCGGATTGCTCCGGGATCTGGGCGCGGATTTCCAGGACACCGTCGATGTAGCTGGCCTCGACGTTGTCAGTGTCCGCCCCGCGGGGGAGCGGGACGCTGCGAGAATATTCGCCGTACCGCACTTCGCTGCGGTAACCCGGCTGATTCTTGTGCGCAGGTTCCGTGCGCCGTGCCACAATGTTCAAGTTGCCCTCGGTGACGGTGATATCTATGTCCCTGTCGGGATCGATGCCGGGGATGTCGGTTCGGACCACCAAGGTGTTTCCGTCTCGGTATTCTTCGACTCTGAGCCAGGTGTCGGTCTCGCCCTGCAGGAAGCGCCGGACAGGTTCGGGCACGTCGATGCCCGTGCGGCGGAATAGGTTGTCCATCTCTATCTCCTTGCTGTTTTGCATCTCTGGTCCCGTGAGGTCGGAGGCGCGCGGAGCCGTGCCATCGGCGGCTTTGGCGGCTACTACCTACGACGGCTACTCACGACGGCGACGCCGGCGCCGGCCGCGGGAACTGCTCTTGAGGACTTTCAGAGCCTGTGCTCAACGAAGCGTGGCGGGCAGGGGGCCCGGCATGAGGTTGGATTCGGCGGGTGCGGGCCGTGAGACACCCGGAGTTCCTTTGCCGGGTGTTCCAGAACCGGCCCGCAGCCGCCTAACAGATGTTGCAGGACGCAATCAGGGGCAGCCCTGCATCCGAAGGGCCGAGCCTGCTACGCCCTTGTCCTGCGACCGGCGAGGGCGCCATAGATCAGGAGCACAATAACGGCCCCGAGGATGGAGAGAAGCCAGGTCCGGAGATCGAAGAAGTCAGCGAGGCCTCCGCCGAAGATCAACGAGCCGATCCAACCTCCGAGGATTGCGCCCACGACACCAACAACGAGTGTGATCAGCCAGCCGCCTCCCTGCCGGCCCGGAAGGATCGCCTTGGCGATAGCTCCGGCGATAAGGCCGAGAATGAGAAAAGCAAGAATTCCCATCTTTGTACTTCCTTTCGGTATACCGGTCGTGGAATGCGGCCGTAACGGCGATTTAATCAGCATGCGTAGTAACGCGCAATACCCGGCGTAGCGGCCTTGGATCGCGCTCGTCCCTCTCCGGTCCCGCCTCCAAGGGAAGCGGCGGCCGGCCGTGGGTCCCGGGTGTGGCCGGCCCAGGGGAACTGGCCGGGGGAGGCTAGTTCATTGAAGCTGGGGGCCGGCTTTGGGTGGGCGGAGGGCCGCTGGAACCTGGAGTTCCCGGTCGTGGAGCCTGGAAGAACTCCACAAACCGGGCGAGTTGTTCAGACAAGGCCTCCCACCCGTCGAAGTCGGCAGGAACGGCCGCACGCTCAGCCCGAGAGGCCGCCTGCAGTGCGGCGTTGCCGGCGTCGGTAATCTCGACCCGAAATTGGCGCCGATCCTCCGGGTTTCGCGTCCTCGTGACCAACCCCCCGTCCTCGAGCCGGGCCAGGACGCGGCCGAGCGTTTGGCCTTGGACGTGGACTTTTGCGGCGAGCTGTTCCTGGTACATGGGGCGGGGTGCCACGGCTTCCAAGGCGATGACGGCGGCACGCGTCAATCCCAGCGGAGCCAAGGCATCGTCGTGGAGGCGCTGGACTAAACGGGCCGCTGCCGTCAGAAGCCGGTAGCCGTCCCGGGCGTGGGGCTCACGGGCGAGGATCACGAAGAAGGCCTTCCTGATTGGGTGGCAACGAAGGTCACGCTGCCCGCGACGGCGGCAAAAAGCGCCGGCGCTGGACCTCCACCCTATGCATGCCGGACACTCTTTTGGCAAGTATGCTTACTATTTTTCGCACGCCGCTTGCAGGTGCGCGGTGCGTCGTGGGGAGGGCGGGGGCCGGGCCCTCCGATTTTCAACGAAGGGCTTGCGCTCCATATAGCAAGTGTGCTTACTATCAAGTTAGTAACCGTGCTTACTAATTTCATCCGGTAGCGCTAGTCACGATCCCAAGCGGACCATTCCTGAAAGAGAGCAACGATGACACAGAATCCATGGGCCCAGGCAACACCCGAAGTTTCCCCGGACCGGTACGCCGGCGTTGGAGTTGTGCCCCCGCAAGGTACGGGACGCGCTGACTCGAAACAGGAAGCGGCCAGGGACGAAGCTGCGGACGTAACGCGGCACGCGACAGACGCTGCGCAGAACGTCGCCGAGACGGCCAAGACCGAGGCAGTCAACGTTGCCGCCGAGGTCAAGACCAATGCCCGGGACCTACTGCACCAGGCCAAGTCCGATCTCACCGAGCAGGCAGGAACCCAGCAGCAGAAGGTCGCCGAAGGTCTGCGGTCCGTCGCCGGCGAGCTGCATTCCATGGCTGCCGCCTCGGACCAGCCCGGCGTGGCCACCGACCTCGTCCGCCAAGCCGCGGAGCGGTCCTCCGCTGTTGCATCCTGGCTCGATGGCCGGGACCCGGGTTCGCTGCTGACCGAGGTCAAGTCCTTTGCCCGCCAGCGCCCGGGCACCTTCCTCCTGCTTGCGGCCGGTGCCGGTGTATTGGCCGGGCGTCTCAGCCGCAGCCTGAGCGCCGGTGCTCCCGAGCCGACGGGCGCCACCGCTGCCGGAACCTCCACTGCTGGCCGGATCCCCGATACCGGGGTAGCGGTTCCGCCGCCGCCGGTGCAGATGCCTGCTCCGCAAACCACGACGGCGGGCCTCGCGGATACCTACCCGCCGAATCCTCTGGACTCCGATTTGGGCACCCCCGATCCGCTCCGCGACGCCGGGCCGGGCCGCCGTGCCTCAGAGTCCGTGGCGGGTGAGCCCTTGCAGCAGGCTGATCCGCTGCGCGATGACCCCTTTGACGGCGGCCGTCGATGAGCAGCGAAATGCCTCCCACAGCCGCGCAGGCAAAGGCTGAATCGACTTCCCTCGGTGACCTTCTTGGTGAGGTCACACGGGACATGTCCACCCTGATGCGTCAGGAGGTTGAACTGGCCAAGGTCGAACTCAAGCAGTCCGCCACACGGGCAGGCAAAGGCACCGGCATGCTCGCCGGAGCTGGCGTCGCGGGCCACTTCGTGCTCCTGTTCCTCTCTTTGGCGCTTTGGTGGGCGCTGGGGAATGTGATGGGACTGGGCTGGTCCGGCGTCGTTGTCGCCGTCATTTGGGCAGTTGTCGCCGCCGTTCTGGCAGCCATGGGCCGCAAGGAACTGAACGCGATCAAGGGCATGCCGAGAACGGCCGAAACCCTCCAGGAAATCCCGCCCACACTAAAACCCAACTCCTAGATTCAGCGAGGAAACACGATGAGTGAAAACCCGGATGTCATCCGAGCAGATATTGAAGCAACCCGTGCCCGCCTGGGCACCAACGTGGACGCCGTCGCTGACAAGGTCACGCCGTCGCACATCGTCCAGCGGCAGACGGACAGAGTCAAAGAGAACGTCAAAGACGCGGTCTTCGGAGTGAAGGATAAAGTCATGGGAGCCGCTGACCACACCGCCGACCACGTCCACTCCGCCACCGGAAGCGTCGGCGCGCATGTGAGTGACGCGGGCTCCGCAGTTGCGGGAGCGCCGCGCCAGCTGAAGAACAGGACCCAGGGGAACCCGCTGGCTGCCGGGCTGATCGCTTTCGGCGCCGGTCTACTGGTGTCCTCCCTGATTCCCGCCAGCCAGAAGGAACGCGAAGCCGCCGACGCCCTCAAGACGGCCGCCGAGCCCCTCACCACGGAACTGACGGACGCCGCCAAACACATGGCTGAGGGACTCAAGGAGCCCGCCCAGGAAGCCATGGAAAACGTCAAGGCCACCGCAGCGGACGCTACCGAACACGTCAAGGCAGAAGGCCAAACGGCTGTGGCGGACGTCAAGGATCGGACCGCCGAAGCCAAGGACAACGTTCAGCAGGCCTGAGGCCGCATCTGAATACGGCCGGCTGCCCCGCTAATGCGCTGGGCGGCCGGCCACTTCGTTTAACCCCAAGAAGGATTTTCCATGGCCACGAACCCTGCTAAGGCAGAAAATGACTCCATGACCGACGCCGAAACGGACGAGAGCAGCACCGCTAAGGCCCGCACGGCGCCCGCCCCGGACGACTCCCGCAAGCCGGACAGCCCCGCCGACGTCACCAAGCCCTCCTGGAAGTACATCGCCAAGAAGACCCTGCGTGAATTCACGAAGGACCAGTGCCCGGATCTCGCCGCAGCCCTGACGTACTACTCGGTTCTCTCCATTTTCCCGGCGCTGTTGGCCCTCGTGTCCTTGCTGGGCATTTTCGGGCAGGCCGGGAAGACCACATCCGCGCTCCTAGAGATCGTCCAGGGCTTCGCGCCCGGTGACACAGTGGAAGCCATCCGCCAGCCAGTCGAGCAGCTCAGCAGCTCCTCCGCTGCCGGACTCACCCTGGTGATCGGCATCCTCACCGCTCTCTGGTCCGCCTCCGGCTACGTCGGGGCCTTTGGCCGGGCAATGAACCGGATCTACGAAATCGACGAGGGCCGGCCGTTCATCAAACTTCGGGGCACGATGCTCGCCGTCACCATTGCCACGGTGCTGATCGTTCTCGTGCTTTCGGCCATGCTGGTGCTGAGCGGGCCGGTGGCCGAGGCCGTCGGCAACGCGATCGGCCTGGGCGGGGCAGTCCTGACGGCGTGGAACATTCTCAAGTGGCCGGTGATTTTGTTGCTCGTGATTCTGGCGATCGCCATCCTCTACTACGCCACCCCAAACGTAAAGCAGCCCAAGTTCCGCTGGATGAGCCTGGGATCCACAATTGCCCTGGTGATCTTCCTGCTGGCGTCCCTGGCCTTCGCCTTCTACGTTGCCAACTTCAGCAGCTACGAGAAGACCTATGGTGCGATCGGCGGCGTCATCATCTCGCTGCTGTGGCTCTGGATCCTGAACATGTCACTGCTGTTCGGTGCCGAGTTCGACGCCGAGATGGAGCGGGGCCGGCAGCTCCAGGCCGGCATCGAGGCCGAAGAGACCATCCAACTGCCGCCCCGGGACACGAAACAAAGCGACAAGCTGCAGGCCCGCGAAGAAGACGACATCCGCCGCGGGCGGGAACTGCGGGAACAGCACGGGAACCAGTCCGAACAGCGGGATGGCAGCAACCGTCCCAAGCACAACGATGGAGTAGACCGCACCTAGCTCACGAAGAAGTCAGGCCTGGCTTATGGCGGCGAGTTTGACGCCGTTCGTTTGTCCTTCCCAGGTACCGGTCAACGTGAGCCGGCCGACTGGTTGCTCGCTAAGGTCCAGTCGCCGGACAACGAGTATGCGAAGGCCGGCAGTCTCGATAGCGGTGCCGGCGTCGGTGGCGCGCGGTGCCGGCGAAGAGACGTCAGGAACTGCCTCGAGTTTCGGTCCAGTGTTTTGCACGAAGACCGTCTGGGCCAGGAGTTCCAGGTTTTCCCCTTTTTGGAGGTATTGCTCTGCCTGCGGGCGTCCCAACATGATGCTCGCCGCCAGTGCTGCCACGTAGATTGGATCGGCGCAGGCATCGTAAACCCATCTCGGGCCGAGTACCGAGTGCTGCATAGTGCCGACCAACCAGGGTTCCGCGCCAGCCAAGGGCTGGGCCCTGTACGTGAGTGGGACTTGAAAAGTGGAGCTGCCCACAGACACGATGATGGTTTCTATGCCGACCTCGCCGGCGGGGTCGTCGAACCGGTAGGAGCCTGCTTTGTGCAGCGTTGCCGTGTCGGGTTCCGTGAACCACGGCTGGCGGGGCAGCCACTCTGCGAGAAGTTCAAGTTTCGTCGGCTGCAGTTCTGCCTGGTGGATGATCGCCATGACTGCAAGCCTAACCGCGGCCCGGAGAGTTCGGGCAGAAGCTGTCCTTATGTTGTTACCGGGGTCAGTTCCTCGGCCGTTGTAGGGTCGTGGCTGCCCAGGGGAGGCGGGTATGGCTTTGTTGCGCCGTCACCGCAGCCATGCGCCGGGCCACCGATCAGCCCGTCCCCCAGGACGCCCACGGCCAGGCCGCCTCAACGAGGACGACATGCAGTTCATCCGCACCCGGGCCCACAGCGCCTTCGCCGCCCACGGCGCCGAACGCCTCTTCGACGCCGTCCAACCCGAGGACACCGGCCATCGCCGGCATGGGCGGCCCGGCGCAGACTAGCCCTCGGCCGCAGGCAGCAGGAGGGACTTTTGCGCGCGCCCGTCAGGTAGTCCATGGCAGCCGACCGTCCCTCGGGCTGAGCGTGTGCCTCAGCCGGGCGGACGGTCGATACAGCCCCTGCCCCGAATGCGCGAAATCAGGTTGCGGGATACCGTTTCCGGGGGCGGTCATGCGGTCGGGATGAACGGATGTCCCGGGGTGGCTCCGCCGCGGTTGAGGGGGGGTCTGCGAAGAGGCCGATCAGTCCGTCGATTTCCCTGGTTGCTGTGGCGGGGTGCCGGAAGTGCTGGTGGGGTTCTATGGCATAGCGGGTTCGTCGTCCGTCCCGGCTGCGGTGCAGGTATCCGCTGGCTTCGAGATCCTTGAGGATTTGGAGGGTCGATCGTGGTGTGATCCCGACCTTCTTGGCGATGTCTTTCACGCGGGCGTCCGGGTCTGTTGCCACCGCCAGAAGGACGTGGCCGTGGTTCGTGAGAAAGGTCCAGGTTGGGCGCAAAGGTGTTGGTGGTGCTGGAGGAAGCGGTGGGTGCAGGCCATTTTCCGGATCCGGCGGCAGGATTGTCATGGTTCCTCCTCGCTGGCGTCTCCGATGGCGCCCGCATGCCTGTCGGGACGCAGGCGCTGTGCCTTCGTGATGATCGTGCCATCATCTTGCCTTGCCGGCGTTACGAGGATGAAAGCGCGGATTGCCAGTGCGGCGGCCTTGATGCTTTTCAGCGAGGCGCCTCCGGTGGTCCCTGCTTGTGTGTAAAGACAGGGAACCGCCCGGACTTGGAAATCGGTCGTGGTGCTTTCGAGCACCGGCCGGACCCGGGCGGCGATCGCTTCTGCTTCTGCAGTCTGCCGGATGCCTGCGAGCCGGTGGGTGAGGCGGCTGAGGCTGAATCCGGTCCGTTCCACCGGCACCAGGAGTATCAGGGGTCTGCCTTCCAGTCCGGCCACAGCCGCTGCGCGCCGTGCAGTCTCAGGCGCCCCCGCCCCATCAAGTATCAGGGCCGCCACCGGGCGGACCGGTTCATCTTTCACGTGCGTCACCCTTTGTAAATGAGTGCGGATCCGTGTCTGATTTCCCGGCATCGCCCTGTTGGGGTGTTGAGGTGGCTTTCGTGCCACGGCGTCTGACCCATAGTGGTTCCAGAGCCATGATCTCCTCGGGTGAGGCGGTGCCGAAGGGGGAGTGCGCCGGCCCCTCGGGAGCCCTGCGTTCTTGGCCGCGGGTGGCCCAGAGGCTGACGCCGATGGACACCCCGAGGATGGTGGCGATGACGGCCAGGGACAGCGCGGTGGGGATGTAGTAGATATCGATTTTGAGGAGCATTTTGATGCCGACCCAGATCAGGACGAGTGCGAGTCCGATCTTGAGGTAAATGAAGCGGTGGATCAGGTCAGCGAGCAGGAAGTACATCGCCCGCAGGCCCAGGATGGCGAAGGCGTTGGCGGTGAAGACCAGGAACACTTCGTCGGTGACGGCGAAGATCGCCGGGATGGAGTCCACGGCGAAGATGATGTCCGTGACCTCGATGAGGACCAGCACCGCGAGCAACGGGGTGGCCAGCAAGACACCGTTTTTGCGGATCAGGAACCGCTGGCCGTGGAAGTCGTCCGTCATGGGCACGCGCTGGCGGAAGAGTTTCAGCGCCCGGGACTTTTCCGGGTCAAGCGTGTCGTTGCGGTGGCGGATCATCCGGTAGCCGGTGATGAGCAGGAACGCCGCGAAGACGTACAGCACCCAGCCGGCACTGGAGATGATGGCGGAGCCCGCCGCAATGAAGATGCCCCTGAAGATCAGGGCGCCCAGGACCCCGAAGAACAGCACCCGGTGCTGGTATTCGCGGGGGACTGCGAAGTAGGTGAAGATGATCGCCCAGATGAACACGTTGTCCACGGCGAGGGATTTCTCGATCAGGTAGCCTGCGAAGTATTGCTGGCCAAACTCCGCCCCGTAGACCTGCCATGTCAGGAAGCCGAAGCCGACACCGAAGGCGACCCAGACTGCAGACCACAGTGCGGCTTCCCGCACACCGATGACGTGGGCCTTGCGGTGGGCAAAAAGGTCAACAGCCAGCATCAGGACAATGACGGCTAGAACGGCCAGCCAGGCCCAGAAAGGAACATTCATCAGGGAGTACCCGCTTCCAGTCAGTTCAAACCAACTGGAGGTCTTTCCCAGTCCCAAGGGACCTGTGCCGCCGGGCCGCTCAGGGTCGGCCGTACTGACGACGGGACATTCAGGGGATACTCCCCTCCACACAAATTAGTGAAGCATAATTCATCTATTGCGGCAACGGGTCGTGGCTGGCCTGGCCAGCCCGGACGCCCCAGGGATTACTGCAGACTCACCGGCCAAGAAACTAGAACACTGGCGTTGCCTAGCTTCGCTCAGATAGCTCCGACGTAGTTCGCGGGCCTCGCCGCGCTCGGGCAGCACAAGCTTTTTCTATTTCTTTTTGCTGCTGTCCGTTGGATCCTACGTGCCCGCTCCACCGGCTCAACCGTCCTGCGGACGGCAGCGCACCGGATGCCTTGTGTCGGCGCTTCGCTTATTTCCTCCCACAACCCCTCCGCTGCTTGCCCTTCGGGTTGCCCCGGCTCCGTCGGGCACAGCTACGCGATGCTCCGCCAGCAGGCAAAAACATGGTGGGGGAGAGGGAAGCCGGTACGTCAGGCACCCGCCCCGCCCGAACGAAACGGAGCATCACCTCATGAGAACCCAAACGTTGATCCACGCGGTCACCGGCGACACCGCGGAAGCGGTCACCGCCCCCGTCCTTCCTACGTCGAAGGCGACGCCGCCGCGCACTGGTTCCGGTCCCAGGAGGCCCGCTTCGCAGCGATCACCGCCGAGGTGTTCTTCCACTGGGCCTCCGGCCAGTCCGACGGCCGGGACAACCTCCCCGCCACAGCCGCCGAACTCCCGGATCAGGACCGCAAGCCCTACCGCGGCTGGACCGACTAAAAGCCGCCAGGTTCCCCCGGCAAAGCTGTCGGGGGAACTAGAGCGGCACCGCCACTATCTGTTGACAACATCATGGAGATTCCTTCAGATTGATGCAGCCCAGGGTAGGGCCGGCGTGAAGTTTCAGTGGACTATGGCGGTGGTCACCGGCCGCAGCGCGGGACGGAACTTCTGGCCCATCAGGTAATGGCGTGCACGAGGTCGTCCACCGGCCGGGAGCTGTCGATTCGAAGGACGGGGCAGGGCAGAGTTGACAGCCACTGTTCATGCCGGCGGAGGTTCCGGCCCGCGAAATCGGGGTCGTCATATCCTTGCGCCCAGGCCGAAAGAACCCAGGCACTCCGCGGTAGGAAGACTTCGCGCATCAACGATATGCGCTCCGGCGGCGTTCGCTTTTCCCGGTACGGCGGTGATGTCGGCTGCCAGAAGTAGTCGTCGGCGTCGGCGTGGGGTACTGCCCACTGGTTGGCGATTGCCCGGCCGAGCGTTGTCGTTCCAGATCTGCTGGCGCCCGTGATGAACAAGCGGCAGGGGTTGAGGGTGTTCAGCATCGTCGCAGAGTACCTCGTTAGGCCCAGCTCACCGCACAGCGTTGCCCAGGAGGGTTATCCATCCTTCCCGGTGAGACTGTCGGAGGGGGTGCGGGTGTTAGCTTGAGGGGTGGCTTCCCTACCGTCGGCGCGTACGCAGAGGCTCGTGCTGTGGATCGCGATTCTCGCCTCCTTTGTGTCGTTTCTCGACGGCAGCGTCATCAACGTAGCGCTGCCGGCCATTTCCCGTGAACTGGGCGGCGGACTGACGACGCAGCAATGGGTTGTCGATGCCTACCTGATCACCCTGGGGTCACTGATCCTGGTCGCCGGTTCGCTCTCTGATTTGCTGGGCCGGGTTGTCGTTCTCCGCGCAGGCCTGATCGGGTTTGGCGCGACATCAGTCATGTGTGCGCTGGCCCCCACAGCGGACTGGCTGGTCCTGGCCAGGGCGCTTCAAGGCGTCGCGGGCGCCTTGCTGGTGCCCAGTTCCCTGGCCCTGATCACATCAAACTTCGACGAAGCGCCCCGGGCGAAGGCAATCGGCCAGTGGACAGCTGGTACGACCGTGGCTTTCATCGCCGGACCCCTGCTCGGCGGAGTGCTCGTAGATTCGGTGGGCTGGCGCTGGATCTTCGGAATCAACGTCCTGCCCATTGCCGTGACTTTGTACTTGCTAGCCGTGCTGCGGGCCAAGGATGTGCGCAAGCAGGGCGTGCGGATCGACTACCCGGGTGCTGTGCTCTGTGTGCTCGGGTTGGCGGGGCCGGTCTACGCGTTGATCGAACAAGGCAACTATGGCTGGGGGAGTCCTCTCATTCTGATGCCCCTCGCCCTCGGCATCCTGTGCCTCGCCGGATTCATTTGGCGGGAAAGGACGGCGCATCAGCCGCTCTTGCCCCTCAGCCTCTTCTCCGTCCGAAACTTTGCCGTCGGCAACGCGGCTACGGCATTTATCTACGCCGCATTGTCGATCGGGGGATTCATCATCGTGCTGTTCCTGCAGCAGGTCGCAGGGTTTCCGGCGACGATGGCCGCGCTGGTATTGCTTCCGGTCAGCATCGTCAACATCCTCCTGGCGTCATGGTTTGGTTCACTGGCCGGGCGGTTCGGACCGAGGTGGTTCATGGCCTTCGGACCTGCTCTCGCCGGCGGCGGCTACCTCCTGATGCTCGTGACTGAGATCCCGGTCAACTATTGGACCCAGTTGATGCCTGGGATCCTCCTGTTCGCCGTCGGGCTCTCGGCGACAGTCGCCCCACTGACCGCCGCCATTCTCGGTTCGGTTTCGGAACAACAGGCCGGCATCGGCTCGGCAGTGAATAACGCCGTCAGCAGGGTAGCCGGTCTGATCGGCATCGCTCTGGTAGGCCTGGTCGTGGACGGCGACCTTGAGCTCGATGGATTTCACCGGATGGTGGCGGTGACGGCGGTGTTGTTGATACTCGGGGGCATAGTTTCCGCCGTCGGTATCCAGAACCGGCCTAAGCGGCCCGCACTCCGGGCAACGCAGAAGGTCCCATCCCAAAGCAGCGGGAGCCGTCGGATTTTCAAACCTGGCCCATAGGACGGGCCGCGTTCAGAGCTTGTGTCCGGGGCCGGAGCGTCGTTGCGCCACCACGGCCACACGGGTGGCATAGGCTGTCGGTATGGGACTAATAATCACACTGCTTATCATTTGGCTTGTTCTTTCGATCCTCGGCTTCGCCGTGAAGGGCCTGCTCTGGTTGGCCATCATCGGCCTGGTACTCCTGGTGGCCACGGCTGTATGGGGCTGGGTGAAGCGAAAGGCCAAGGCCTGATGCAACCCTGATATCCATTCGGCGGCGGCCGGTCCCTTCAGGATCGGCCGCCGTTTTCGTTCGGACCGGCCCGGGCCGGCCCCGTTGCGGGTGACTTGGGCAGGTGACTAGGGTGAGGCCACCCGGGCAGGGGCTGTTGCCGCGGCGTCGGGTGTCTGGTCCAGGCTTGGCTCGAGCCGGACGATGACTGCCTTCGAGACTGGCGTGTTGCTGCCTTCGGCCGTGTGGTTCAGCGGCACCAGCACGTTGGCTTCGGGGTAATAGGCAGCAGCGCAACCGCGTGCCGTGGGATAGGACACCACACGGAACTTGCGCACCACGCGTTCCTCACCGTCGTCGTACACGCCGCGGACGTCCACGTACTGACCGGCCGCGAGGCCGAGTTCGGCGATGTCGTCAGGGTTGACGAACACCACATGGCGGCCCTTTTTGATGCCCCGGTAGCGGTCGTTGTGCGAGTAGATGGTCGTGTTGAACTGGTCGTGGGAGCGCATGCTCTGCAGGATCAGGGTTCCCTCCGGCCGTTCGACAAGTTCAAGGTCATTGACTGTCAGCACGGCCTTGCCGGTGGGCGTGGGGAAGGTGCGGGAGTCGCGGGGACCGTGGGCGAGGACAAACCCGCCTTCCTGCCGGATCCGTTGGTTGTAGTCGTTGCAGCCGCCCACGACGTGCGAAATGTGATCCCGGATGAGGTCGTAGTTCTTCTCATAGCCGTCCCAGTCGGCCCTGATCTTGTCGCCCACCAGGAGTTTGCCCAGCCGGCTCACGATGGCCGGCTCCGAGAGCAGATGATGGGACACCGGTTCGACGCTGCCCCAGGACGGGTGCACGGCGCAGACGGTGTCCTCCACCGAAACGAACTGCGGACCGGATTCCTGGATGTCGATCTCGGTGCGGCCCATGGTGGGGAGGATCAGGGCCTCGCGGCCCGTCACAGTATGCGAGCGGTTCAGCTTGGTCGAGATCTGGACCGTCATCTCCGTGTTTTGCATGGCAGCCTCGGCGGCGTTCGTGTCCGAGATGGCACCCACCAGGTTGCCGCCCAGGGCGACGAATACTTTGATCTCGCCCGCGCGCATCTTGTTGATGGTCTCGACGGCGTCCGCGCCGTGTTCGCGGGGCGGCTCGAAGTCGAACTCCTCGCCGAGGGCCTCCATGAAGGACTGCGGCATCTGCTCCCAGATGCCCATGGTCCGGTCGCCCTGCACGTTGCTGTGCCCGCGGATGGGGGAGGCGCCGGCGCCGGGCTTGCCGATGTTGCCTCGCAGCAGCAGGAGGTTGATGATCTCCTTGATGGTGGCAACGCCCTTCTTCTGCTGCGTGATGCCCATGGCCCAGGTGATGATGACTTTCTCGGCCCTGAGGTAGCGGGCGGCGAGCTCGTCGATGTCCTCGCTGCGCAGGCCCGTGGCCTCGAGCACTGTGCGCTCATCCAGGCCGGCGAGGTGCTCCTTGAGCTCCTCGAGTCCCTCGCAGTGTTCGGCCAGGAAGGCGTGGTCCAGGACTGTCCCGGGGTTCTTGGTCTCGGCGTCGAGGACGCGCTTGGATACGGCCTGCAGCAGCGCCATGTCGCCGCCGATCCGGATCTGGAGGAACTGGTCTGCTATCTGGACGCCGTGACCGATGACCCCGTTGACCTGCTGCGGGTTCTTGTACCGGCGCAGGCCGGCTTCGGGGAGGGGATTGACGGCCACGATCTCGCCGCCGTTGCGCTTGCACGCCTCGAGTTCTGTCATCATCCGGGGGTGGTTGGTGCCGGGGTTCTGGCCCATGATGATGATCAGGTCGGCCCGGGCGTAGTCGTCGAAGCTGACGGTCGCCTTGCCGATGCCAATGGTCTGGCCCATGGCCCAGCCGGAGGATTCGTGGCACATATTGGAGCAGTCCGGCAGGTTGTTGGTGCCGTAGCCGCGGACCATCAGTTGGTAGAGGAAGGCGGCCTCGTTCGAGGTCCGGCCGCTGGTGTAGAAGGCCGCCTGGTCGGGGGAGTCCAGGCCCTTGAGCTTGTCGGCCACGAGCCGGAGCGCCTCGTCCCAGCTGACCGCCTTGTAGTGGTCCTCGCCGGCGGCTTTGTACACCGGTTCGGTCAGCCGGCCCTGCATGCCAAGCCAGTACTCGGTCTGGCTGCGCAGGTCGCTGACCGAATTCTCGGCCCAGAAAGTTTCGGGAACCACCACCGGGGTCGCCTCCCAGGTCACCGCCTTGGCCCCGTTTTCGCAGAACTCGAATGCCTTGCGGTGGTGCGGATCCGGCCACGCGCAGCTCGGGCAGTCGAAGCCGTCCTTCTGGTTCATCGCCATGACGGTTTTGCGGGTCCGGTTCAGTCCCATCTGTTCGATGGCCGGCTTCATGGAGTGGTACACGCCCGGGACACCGGCGGCCCAGCTCTTCGGCCCGTCCCCGACGACGAGATCCTGCTCGGACGGTTCCTCGATATGAGGAGTCTTGCGAGTCACGTGAATTTCCCTTCTGCAACCACCACCCGGACGGGGCGGCGTGCTGATCTGCCACTCTGCACCTTACCTTCAGGCCTATCAGCTTGATCGGAGCGCCGCAAGCAATTGGCCGGGCCGGGGGCAAGGAGGAACGCTACCGGCCGGCCACGAGGGTGTCCCGGATCTCGCGGCGCAGGACCTTGCCGATCAGCGAACGCGGCAGCTCGTCCATGACGGCAACGCGGCGCGGCACCTTGTAGGCGGCCAGGTTCTCCCGGGCAAACGCCAGCAGCGCCTCCTGGTCCAGGCCAGAGCCCGCGCTCGGGACGACGGCGGCAACCACGTCTTCGCCGCCGCCCGGGCGGGGCAGTCCCACCACGCACACGTCGCGGACACCGGCGTATCCGGAGAGGACGTCTTCCACTTCCGAGGGGGAGACGTTGAAGCCCCCCGTGATGATCAGTTCCTTGATCCGGTCCCGGACGGTCACAAAATCATCCTTGTCCACCGAGACAATGTCACCGGTGCGGAACCAGCCGCCTTCCAGCAGCGCTTCTTCCGTCTCCTTCGGCCGTTTCCAGTAGCCGGCAAAAACCTGCGGGCCCCGGATCAGGAGCTCACCCTCGGCGCCCGGGGGACGGTCCAGGAGAACGTTCCGCGGGTCAACCACACGAATGTCCGTCAGGGGGAACGGGACCCCCACGGTTCCCGGTTTCCGTGTGGGCCCGAAGGGGTTGCCCAGGGCGATGGGTGAGGTTTCCGTCAGCCCGTAGCCTTCGATCAGGTAGCCTCCGGTCGCCTTCTCCCACGTATCCACCGTCGCCGTCGGCAGGTTCATCGCCCCCGAGATGGAAAAGCGGATGCTGTCCAGCGCAATACCGCGCTCGGCGGCCGCTGCGGCGATGCGGTCGTAGATCGGCGGCACCGCCGGCAGGAACGTGGCGGGCGACTTCTTGTGCGCCTTCAGCACAAGGTCGACGTCGAACTTGGGGAACAGCACCAGCTTCGCGCCGATGCTCAGGGCAAACGTCATGCACAGCGTCAGCCCGTAGGCGTGGAACATGGGCAGCACCGCGTACACGGTTTCCCTGCCGTCCTTGAGTCCGGGCACCCAGGCGCGGCCCTGCGCGGCGTTGGCCTGCAGATTGGCATGGGTCAGCATGGCGCCTTTGGGCCGGCCCGTGGTGCCGCTGGTGTATTGGATGACGGCCAGGTCGGCGGCGGCCGGGCGCGGATGCCTTTTCTTCAGGCTGCCGGCGCCAAGAAGGTCTTTCCATGCCAGCACGGTCCGGGGTGCCGGCTGTGCCGCGGGCCGGGGCGGGTGCTTGGCGGCGGCCAAGGCGGCGCGCGCCGCGCGGGCCGCCGGTACGGGGAGCCGCAGCGCGATCCGTTGCAGCAGCGGCATCGCCGGTATCAGTTCCACGGAGACGATGCTTCGCAGCCCGACGTCGGCGGGCAGATGGCGGACCTTGTCCACGGCCTTGTCCCAGACAATGGCGACGGTGGCGCCGTGGTCCTCGAACTGGTGGCGCAGCTCGCGGTCCGTATATAAGGGGTTGTGTTCGACGACGACGGCGCCCAGGCGCAGAGCCGCGTGGAACGCGACGATGTGTTGCGGGCAGTTCGGCAGGACGAGTGCCACCCGGTCACCGGCTTGGACGCCGAGCTTCTTCAGGCCCGCGGCCGCCCTGTTGATGGCGGTGCCGAGGTCGCGGTAGCTGGTACGCGCGCCGAAGAATTCGAGCGCTGTCTTCTTCCCGTAGCGCCGGACGGACGAGTCCATCAGGTCGACCAGGGACCCTTCCGGGAGTTTGAGGCTGGCGGGAACGCCGGGGCTGTAGTGGCGGGTCCAGGGGCGGTCGGGACGTCGGGCCCCTGCGGATGTGGTGCTCATGGTGTGTCCTTGCCACTGGGCTGCGCTGTGCGGGGCTGTGCCGGGCTCCCGGCCGCGGGCCCGGCCGGGCCCGTCAGGAAATCCTACCGGGGCGGGCCCGTGCGGACGCGGGCAGCGGGAAGGGACTCCGGCGGGCGGCGCTGGCCCGGAGGTGACTTTTGGCCCTTGGCGCTTGGCAGGCCCGGGCGGAAGCTGGGCGTACACAGCGAGCCGCAGATCCGCGCATTTCTCTGGGCCGCGCAGTTCAGAGGGCCGCGCAGTTCAGAGGTTTGCGCAGTTCACAGGTTCGTGCAGGTCACAGGTTCGCGCAGTTCACGGGTTTGCGCAACGTAAAAGGTCCACGGGAGCGCCATGAAGCACCAACAGCCGAGCCTGAACTTCCTTGGTGCCACCGACACCGTGACCGGTTCACGCTACCTGATCGACGCCGGCGGCGGGCGTGTGCTGGTGGACTGCGGACTCTTCCAGGGCTACAAGCGCAGCCGCGAGCGAAATCGGGCGCCCTTTCCGGTGCCGCCGCGGTCCGTCGACGCCGTGGTGCTGACCCACGCGCACCTGGACCACACCGGTTACGTCCCTGCTCTGGTCAGGGACGGGTTCCTCGGCCCCGTGTATGCCACGGCCGGGACCACGGACCTGTGCAAACTCATCCTGCCGGACAGCGGCCACCTGCAGGAGGAAGAGGCCCGGTACGCCTCGCATCGGGGGTCATCCGCGCATGATCCCGCACTGCCGCTCTACACGGCTGCGGACGCCGTTGCGTCCCTTAACAGATTCAAAATCCTAGATTTTGACGTTCCCCGCGATCTGGGCGGCGGCATGGAGCTGACGTTTGTGCCGGCCGGGCACATCCTGGGGGCCGCCCAGGTGCACGTCCGGCTTGGCTCTCAGTCGGTGCACTTCACCGGGGACCTGGGCCGCGCCGATGACCCGTTCATGTACCCGCCCCGTCCGCTCGGCGAGACCGGCATCCTGGTGACGGAATCAACCTATGGCAACAGGAAACATTCCACCGAGGATCCGGAGCAGCTGCTGGGAGAAATCATCAACCGCGTCGCGAAACGCGGTGGGGTCATCATGTTTGCCGCGTTCGCCGTCGGCCGGGCCGAAACGCTCATGCTGTACCTGTCCCGACTCTTGCGCAAGGGCGCGATTCCCCGCATCCCGGTCTACCTGAACAGCCCCATGGCCATCGACGCCTCCGAAATGTACCAGCGCCACCCCGAAGAACACAGGCTCAAGCGGGAGGAATACGTGGACATGTACAAGCTGGCCAAAATCACCCGCACAGTGGACGAATCCAAGTTGCTGAACCTGCGCGGCGGGCCCATGATCATCATCTCGGCCAGCGGCATGCTGACTGGCGGACGGATCCTGCACCACGTCGCGGCGTACGGCCCCGACCCGAAAAACGCCATCATCCTCAGCGGTTACCAAGCCAGCGGCACGCGGGGGGCCACCCTGGCTGCCGGTGAACGCGAGCTGCGCATCTACGGGGAGGACGTCAAGGTGCGGGCCGAGGTTATCCAGATGGAAAGCCTGTCCGCGCACGCCGACGGCGACGCCATCATCGCGTGGATGAGGGCGGCAGCAATAGAGCCGCGCATGACCTATGTCACGCACGGTGACCCGGACGCGTCGGACGCCCTGCGGATCAGGATCAAACGCGAACTCGGGTGGCGGGCCAGGGTGCCCGAATACCTGGAAGCGGTCGATATCGAGGATCCGCGATGATTCCCGGGGCCGTCACCCGCACCACCGTGCTCAAGGAGATCCACGACCTCGCCCGGCCGCTGAAAACCGATAGGGACCTCAGCGGCCTCGTGCGGCGCGCGGCCGACTGCCGTTTTGTCGCCATCGGCGAGGCCTCCCACGGCACCCACGAGTTCTACACATGGCGTGACACGCTCAGCAGGAGGCTCATCGCGGAGGAAGGCTACAACTGGATTGGGGTGGAAGGGGACTGGCCCGACTGCTGGCGCATCAACCGCTGGGTCCGCGGCCAGGACGGGAAGGACCAGGGCGTCCACGCGCTGCTGGCCGGCTTTGAACGCTGGCCGACCTGGATGTGGGCCAACGAGGAAGTCGCGGCGTTCCTGGACTGGCTGCGCAGCTGGAACCTGGCCAGGCCGCTGGACAAACGTGTCGGGTTCTACGGACTGGATGTCTACTCGCTCTGGGATTCGCTGCGCGAAATCATCGGCTGGCTGCAGGAGAACGTTCCCGACGCCGTGCCCGCGGCCGAGCGCGCCTGGCAGTGCTTCCTGCCCCACCACGAGGACCCGCGCCAGTATGCCTGGAGCACGCGGCTTGTTCCGCAGTCCTGCGAGCCCGACGTCGTGGCCCTCCTGACCGAGGTCAGGAACCGGGCCTTCAGCCCCGGCCACCATGAGGAGGACGCCTTCGACGCCGTCCAGAACGCTGAAGTCGCGGCCAACGCCGAACACTACTACCGCATCATGGTCCGCGGCGACCGGCAGTCCTGGAACGTCCGCGACCACCATATGGCCGACACCATCGACCGGGTCAGCAGGCACCTGGGGCCGGCGTCGAAGGGCCTGATCTGGGAACACAACACGCACATCGGCGACGCCCGGGCCACCGACATGGCGCAGGACGGCCTGGTCAACGTCGGGCAGCTGCTGCGCGAACGCCACGCGGGGGAAGGGGTGCTGCTGGTCGGCTTCGCAGCCCACCGCGGCTCCGTGATCGCCTCCGACGGGTGGGGCCGCCCCGAACGCATCCTGGCGGTGCCGGAAGCACGCCCGGGCAGCCACGAAGACTTCCTGCACCAGGCCCTGGGGGTGCCCGCGGTGCTGGAGTTCGGCGACGACAGGACCGGGCCATGGCTTTCGACACGGCTCGGGCACCGGGCGATCGGCGTCGTCTACCACCCCGAAAGGGACGCCGGAAACTACGTTCCGACCCGAATGGGGGAGCGCTACGATGCCCTCATCTGGCTGGAACACACCGCACCGCTGCGGCCGGTGCACCATGAAGGCCCGCCCCAAGAACCGGAGTTCGAGACCGAGCCCACCGGATACTAGGCCGGTGTGCATTCCAGGAAAGCAGGAACCAGCATGAGCAAAGCAATCATTGTCGGCATCAACGGCTCGGCGGGCAGCAACGCCGCCCTGGCCTGGGCCCTTGAACGGGCCGGCCGGGACAAGCTCCCGGTCACGGTCGTTCACGCGGTGGACGACCGCTGGATGTCGCCGGATTTCCAGTACCACGAGATCATCCGGGAATCGGGGATGGAACTGCTGCGGGACGCGGAGGAGGCCGCCCGGCAGCAGGCGCCGGAGGTCACGGTGGACATCCAGCTCCGTCATGGCAGCGGCGGCTCGGTGCTCCGGGACGTGTCCAAGGAAGCCGCCATGATCGTGGTCGGCGGGCACGACAAACACTGGATGGGCGGCGGCCCCATGACGGACCGGGCCCTGCAGGTTGTCTCGGCCTCGGAATGCCCGGTAGCGGTCGTGCCGGCGAAACCGGCCGCCGGGGCAAAGGGCGTTGTGGTCGGCGTGGACGGCTCAGAGGAGTCGCTGCAGGCCGTCGCTTTCGCGGCCGCAGAAGCTGACCGTGGTGGAGACGAGCTCACCGTGGTCCTCGCGTTCAAGAGCCCCGCCCGGTGGGTCGAGAAGCAGCTGCCGACCAGCGGTCTCGCCGAGAGCATCGTCGAAGAAGACCGGATTGTCCTCGCCGAGTCGGTCGCCGGGCTCGGCGACAAATATCCCGACCTGGTGGTCCACCAGCGCCTGGAGACGAACACCGAACCGGCCAAGGCCCTCGTGGATATCGCCGCCGGCGCCAGGGAGTTGGTGATCGGAAGCCGCGGACGTGGCGGGTTCTCCCGGACAGTGCTCGGCTCCACGGCACACGCAGTGCTGCTCAACGTGCCGTGCCCCACCATCGTCACGCGGGTGCACAAGGTCAAGCACGGGGACTGACCGCCAGGCAGGCAACCCGTTCCCCGGCAGGACCCGGAACGGGCCGGAAGGCCCCCTTTTGGAGGGGGCTTTCCGGCGTCGCCCACGGATGGGAGGATGATGCCGTGGACCCCTTCTTCAATTTCGTCACTCACTTTTGGTGGCTTGTCTTCCCCCTGAGCGGACTGGCCGGCGGGTGGGCGCGGTCCTGGTCCAAAGCCGCTGAACGCCGGCACCGCCGCCGGGTGGAGCTTTACACGCTCAAGAACCAGGCGGCGCAGGCAGAGCAGGCCAGCCAGGCCGACGTGCTGGCCCTCATGAAGGCGCACGACACCGTCAACAAGCGCTGGCTGGACTACGAACTCGACGTGGGCAAGCTGATCGACTATCCGGTCATGACGGATGTCCGGGAGCCGCTCACCGTGGCCCTTCCTGCGGGCCAAGCGCGAGGCCGACGGGCTGCGGCCCGCCGCCCCGGCCGACGTCAGGACCGCCGCACGGCTTGCGGAGTACCGGGCGGCCGTGACCAGCTTTGAGCTCGCATTCGACGTCGCCGAACGGGAAGCCAAGCGGATCAGGGACAGCAAGTTCACCGGTCCCGAACGCCAGCGGCTGGAGACGGCCCGGAAACTTCTGCGGATCGCATCGGACGCGGCCGCGACTCCCGCCGAGCGGCAGACGGCTTACCGGCGCGCCCGCCGGGAACTCGACGGGCTCATCGTGCTGCCCGAGGCGACGCTCGCGGCGCTGGAGGACAGGATCGCTTCGATGCTCGACGCCGGTCCGGCACCGGACGCCCGCCGGGCCGTCTAGCCTCCTGTGACCGGCGTCGCACCCGCCGCCAAGATTGCCGGCCACCGGCGGGCGGCCCCGGGAATTAGGGTCTTCCGGCATGTTTTGCCCTGCCGTCTTTCCCACGTACCATCGATAAGGTTTCAAGCTGTTAAGTGACCACAAACAATCATCGGACATCAGATGAAAGTTTGTCGTCCTGCGGCGCCGGGGATGGAACTGCTGACCATGGACACTGCAGATTGGGCAACAGGTGGAAATCACCGTAATGGTGGCGCTAGTGATATCGCTGGCGCTATTCTTCGACTTCACCAACGGATTTCATGACACCGCGAACGCCATGGCTACCCCCATCGCGACCGGCGCCATCAAACCGAAAACAGCAGTTGCCCTCGCGGCGGTGCTGAACCTTGTGGGAGCGTTCCTCTCCACTGAAGTCGCCAAGACCGTCTCTGGCGGCATCATCAAGGAAGGCTCGGACGGTGTCCAGATCACCCCGGACATCATCTTCGCCGGGCTGATGGGCGCCATCCTCTGGAACATGATCACCTGGCTCAAGGGCCTGCCGTCCAGTTCTTCCCACGCCCTCTTCGGCGGCCTGATCGGCGCCGCGATCGCCGGTATCGGCATCCACTCGATCAACTTCGAGTCGCTCCTGCAAAAGGTCATTCTTCCCGCCGTGTTCGCCCCGGTCATCGCCGGGGGCGTCGCCTACTTGTGCACGCGGCTGGCCTACGCCCTGACCTCCCGCCACGACCCGGAAACCGGTGACAAACTCACGCAGAAGCGCGGCGGCTTCCGGACCGGGCAGGTCTTCACGTCCAGCCTTGTGGCGCTGGCGCACGGCACCAACGACGCCCAGAAGACCATGGGCATCATCACGCTGGTCCTGATCTCGGCCGGCACCCAGCCCGCCGGTTCCGACCCCCAGTGGTGGGTCATCACGGCCTGCGCCCTGGCCATCGCGATCGGCACCTATGCCGGCGGCTGGCGGATCATCCGCACCATGGGCTCGGGCCTCACCGAAGTGAAGCCCGCCCAGGGCTTCTCCGCAGAGACCAGCACCGCCGCCGCTATCCTTGCCTCCTCGCACCTGGGCTTCGCCCTGTCCACCACACAGGTGGCCTCCGGCTCAGTCATCGGCTCCGGAATGGGACGCCGCGGCACCACCGTGCGGTGGGGAACCGCCGGCCGGATTGCCATCGGCTGGCTGTTCACGCTCCCCGCGGCCGGAATCGTGGGCGCACTGACAGCGATGCTCGTGCAAACCGGGGTCGTGGGAGTGGTCATCGCGGCCGTCGCCGGCACCGCCGCCGTGGCCTACATGTTCCTGCGTTCGCGCAAATCCCATGTCGGCCACCACAACGCGGTCCAGATCGAGGAAGTCGGCCAGGCCGTGCAATTCCGCAAGAAGAAGTCCGCCGCGAAGGCGATCAAGAACGGTGGTGTCCAGCGATGAAATGGTTGGAACTGTTCAGTGTGGCAGGTGCCACGCTTGTCTCCGCAGTGACGGTCGTCGTCCTCTACGCCCTGGGTGTCCGCCTCACGGCCATCGCGGGCGATATCCGGAACTCGCCGCCGTCGTGGACCCGGCCGCTCGCCTACGGCTGCTTCGCCGTGTGCGGCTGTGCGATCCTCTACGGGCTCTACCTGATCATTCCTTACTTCCACAAGTAGGGCGTCCGCGCGGCCGTGCAGCCGGTGCGTCACGGGGATGGGACACCGGTTACCGGATTCGCTAGGCTGGGGCCATGGTGAGCTTCCAGTACTTCGTGGCCTCGTCACTGGACGGGTTTATCGCCACCGCCGACGACAATCTGGCCTGGCTGCTGCAGTTCGACGGCTTTGAGGGCGGACAGGACAGCTATGACGCGTTCATGGCCGACGTCGGCTGCATTGTCATGGGCGGCGAGACCTACGCGTGGCTTCGGGAGCATGAACCGGACACGTGGCCGTATCCGGGCACACCCTCCTGGGTTTTCACCCGCCACGAACACTCCGCCCCGGAGGGCGCAGATGTGACGTTCGTTCGCGGGGCCGTGGGCGAGTTCGTGGACGACCTCAAAGACGCAGCCGGCGGCCGGAACGTCTGGGTTGTGGGTGGAGGCGTGCTCGCGGCGCAGTTCGCGGACGCCGGGCTGCTGGACGAACTAATTGTCTCGGTCATTCCCGTGGTCCTGGGCAGCGGCAAGCCGTTGCTGCCCATGGCGGGCCCAACGCCGCCGCTCGAGCTGACGTCTTCCCGCACCTTGGGCCGGGGCATCGTGGAGTTGCGGTACCGCTTCCCGGGCCGGACGTAGCCGGATCCGGCCAGATCCGGTACCGCAGGCGGTGCGTCCCCCTAGCGCGCGATATCGCGGATAAGGTTTGTGATCCGGGCGGTGGAGAGCCGCCGGCCGTGCCCGTCGGTCATCACGATTTCGTGGGTGGCGAGGGTCCGGCCGAGGTGGATGGCGGTGCAGGTGCCAGTGACAATGCCTTCGGAGATAGCCCGGTGGTGCGTCGCCCCGACCTCGATCCCCAGCGCCTGCCGGTTGGGACCGGCGTGCAGGCCCGCGGCGAACGAACCCAGGGTTTCGGCCAGGACGACGTGGGCACCGCCATGCAAAATGCCGGCCACCTGGGTATTGCCCTCCACCGGCATGGTGGCCACGGTGCGCTCCGGGCTCATCTCGAGGAAGCGGATCCCCATCTTCACCACGAGGGCTCCGACGCCGTACTGGCCCAGCCAATCGTGCATCTCCTCGGGAACCCCGGCAGCCGCGAGCTCGGCTGCGTACGGGCCGGGCGTGAAATTGTCCATCATGGGAACTAGGCTGGCACCTGTGAGTGAAACTACCAAACCGGCCCTTGCTTCCAAAAGTGCTGCCCCCCAGAATGCCGCCCCTCTTTCTGCTGCCCCCCTTTCCGCAGACCTTATCCCGGCAACTGAGCCGGATTCAGTGGTTGCGGCCAAGTCAGCCGGAAAATCCAGCCGGGCCGGGGCGTCGGTTTCCGCCACCGAGGCCCCCGTGATCCCGATCACGGACCAGCCGCGGCTTCTGGTGCTCGACGGACACTCCATGGCGTTCCGGGCGTTCTTCGCCCTGCCCGCGGACAAGTTCTCCACCGCCGCGGGCCAGCACACGAACGCCGTCCACGGCTTCACCTCCATGCTGATCAACCTGATCAAGGAGCAAAAGCCCACCCACGTGGCGGTCGCGTTCGACGTCTCCGATGACACGACGCACCGCAAGGCCGAGTACAGCGAGTACAAGGGCGGACGCAACGAGACCCCGCGGGAAATGAGCGGCCAGATCGACCTCATTGACAAGGTCATGGGCGCCTGGGGCATCAAGACCATCAAAATGCCCGGTTGGGAAGCTGACGACATCCTGGCCACGCTCGCCGCAATGGGGGAAAAAGCCGGTTACGAGGTGCTGCTGGTCTCAGGCGACCGCGACGCCTTCCAGCTCATCACCGACAACGTTTTTGTCCTGTACCCCAGGAAGGGTGTCAGCGATATTCCCCGCATGGACGCGGACGCCATCCAGGAGAAGTATTTCGTCAGCCCGGCCCAGTACTCGGACCTTGCCGCCCTGGTGGGGGAGTCCGCGGACAACCTCCCCGGCGTTCCCGGCGTCGGGCCCAAGACCGCAGCAAAATGGATCAACCTTTACGGCGGCCTGGAGGGTGTCCTGGAGAACCTCGACGCGATCGGCGGGAAAGTAGGGGACTCCCTGCGCGAATACGTTGACGACGTCAAGCGCAACCGGCGCCTCAACAGGCTTCACACCGACCTGGACCTGCCGGTGACACTGGACGAGCTCGCGGACCCTCGGCCGGACCAGGCCGCCCTCGAGGAGCTGTTCGACGCCCTGGAATTCAAAACCATCCGCACCCGGCTCTTTGCCCTCTACGGCAGTGAAGTTGCCGAAGCCGACCGGGAAAGCCTCGAAACGCCCGACTTCGTGGTCCCGTCGGACGCAGCCGAGCTCGGCGCGTTCCTCGCGGCCGGTGCCGGCAAGCGCTCCGCGGTGGCGGTCGACCTCGTGCCGGGCCGGATCGGCGAGGACGCCGCCGCGGTGGCGATCGTCCGCGACGACTCCGCCGTCTACATCGACCTGGCCAGCCAGGACGCTGCCGCCGAAAACGTCCTGGCAGCGTGGCTGCGTGACGCCCAGGCACCAAAGGTGGTGCACGGGTTCAAGGCTGCCCTGAAGGCCCTCACCGCCCGCGGATTGGAACTGGAGGGCGTGGTGGATGACACCTCCATCTCCGGCTACCTCATCCAGCCCGACCGCCGCAGCTATGAACTCGCCGAGCTGGCGCAGCATCACCTGAACATCTCGGTTTCGACCGAGGCGGCCAAGGCGGGCCAGCTGGAGCTGGCGTTCGACGACGACGACGCCGCCAGTGCCGGCGCGCTGGTCCACGTGGCCGCCGTCGTCCAGGCCCTGAGCCGCTTCTTCGAATCAGAACTGAAGGAACGCAAAGCCCAGGACCTGCTCACCACGCTGGAACTGCCCGTCAGCCGCGTGCTCGCCGATATGGAACTCGCGGGAATCGCCATCGACATGCCCCGCATGGACGAGCAGCTCTCGGACCTCGCCAAGGTGATCGACAACGCCCAGGAGCTGGCGTTCGCCGCGATCGGCCATGAGGTCAACCTTGGTTCGCCGAAGCAGCTCCAGACCGTGCTGTTCGACGAACTCCAGCTGCCGAAGACCAAGAAAATCAAGTCCGGCTACACCACCGACGCCGCCTCGCTCAAAAACCTGCTGGAAAAAACCGGGCACGAATTCCTGGTCCAGCTCATGGCGCACCGGGAGTCGTCGAAGCTGCGCCAGATGCTGGAGTCGCTGAAGAAGTCCGTCACGGAAGACGGCCGGATCCACACCACCTACGCGCAGAACGTCGCAGCCACGGGCCGGATCTCCTCCAACAACCCCAACCTGCAGAACATCCCGATCCGCAGCGAGGAAGGCCGCCGCGTCCGCGGCATCTTTGTGGTCAGCGAGGGCTACGAGTGCCTGCTCTCCGCCGACTACTCGCAGATCGAAATGCGCATCATGGCGCACCTCTCGGGCGACGCCGGCCTGATCCAGGCCTACAAGGACGGCGAAGACCTCCACCGGTTCGTGGGCTCGAACATCTTCCATGTGCCCACCGACCAGGTGACCAGCGCCATGCGGTCCAAGGTCAAGGCGATGTCCTATGGCCTCGCGTACGGTCTGACCTCGTTCGGGTTGTCCAAGCAGCTGGAGATCTCCGTTGACGAGGCACGGACCCTCATGAAGGACTACTTCGACCGGTTCGGGGCCGTCCGCGACTATCTCCGCGGCGTAGTGGACCAGGCCCGGATCGACGGCTACACGGCCACCATCGAGGGGCGCCGGCGCTACCTGCCGGACCTGACTAGCACCGACCGCCAGCTGCGCGAGAATGCGGAGCGCATCGCGCTGAACTCTCCCATCCAGGGATCGGCGGCGGACATCATCAAGCGCGCCATGCTGGGCGTCCACGCGGAACTGGCGGCACAGGGCCTGAAATCGCGCATGCTCCTGCAGGTCCATGATGAACTGGTCCTCGAAGTCGCCGAGGGTGAGCGCGAGGCGGTGGAGAAGCTGGTGACCGAGCAAATGGGCTCGGCCGCGGACCTCAGCGTTCCGCTGGACGTCCAGATCGGCATGGGCTCCAGCTGGTACGAGGCGGGGCACTAACGCTTACCGGTTCCGGCAGGTTTTCGTTCCGGCAATGCCGGGACTTCAGGATTCGCAGGATTCTCAGGGGGAGAAGTAGATGGCAGATAAGTACGAGCTCAGGCGGTTCCGCGCGGTCGCGAAGGACTCGGCGGACTATGCGCAAGGCACGGCCTGGCTGCACGGGGTCGGGATCGGCTTCTACGAGGAGCCGCGCAAAGACGACTTCGTGGACAAGATCATGGCCATGTATCTCGTGGACGACCGCGAAATGACCGGCGTTTACCAGGCCGACGGCGTCGCGGCCCACTCGCTGGCGGCCGACGTCCCGGTGGCGACCTTCGCCACCCTGCGCAAGGACCTGAACATCGGCTACGGCCTGCAACTCGAGGCCCATCTGGTCACGGCCGTCACGGTGCGCGGGACCCACCGCCGGCAGGGGCTGCTGCGGCGGATGATGACCGAGGACCTCGCCGCGGCGAAGGCGGATGGCGTCGCGCTGGCGGCGCTGACCGCCTCGGAGGCCTCGATCTACGGCCGGTTCGGTTACGGCGTGGCCACCTTCGAACGCAGCATCAAGGTCGACACCGGGCCGCGCTTCCGGTTGCGCCATGCGCCCGCCGGCTCCGTGGAGATTGCGGACCGCAGAGTCCTCTTGGATCTGGCCCCCAAGGTCTTTGGGCGGCTTCACGCCTCCATGCCCGGGTCAATCTCGCGGCAGGAAGCGTACCGGCTGCGGTCCTCGGGCATGCTCGGCCGCGACGGCAGCGAGGACGAGGCAATCCGCTGCGCCTTGCACTATGACGCCGACGGCACGGTGGACGGGTACGTGTCCTATAAGTTTGCCGGGTGGGACGCCAAGCCGTACACCATGGAGATCGTGGACCTCGTGGCCGCGAATGACGCCGCGTACCTGGAACTGTGGCAGTTCCTGGGCAGCATCGACCTTGTGGACCGGATCAGCTGGCAGGATGCGCCGGTGGACGACCCCCTGGCCTGGGCGCTTGAGGATCCGCGTTGCGTCGAGGCCTCGGACCACCGCGACATGCTGTGGCTGCGTGTCCTGGACCCGGTCCGGGTGCTGGGGGCCCGGCGCTACTCGGCCGACGGGACGGTCGTTCTCGCGATCAGGGACGGTCTCGGCTTCGCAGCCGGCACCTTCGCTCTCACGGTCAGCGGGGGAGAGGCCACGGTGACGCCGGCTCCGGAGGCCGAACCGGACCTGTCCCTTGATGTCGCGGACCTCGGCTCTATCTACCTGGGCGCCGTCTGTCCCGTGACCCTGAAAGCTGCCGGCCGGATCACCGAGCACACCGCCGGGGCGGCGCTGACAGCGCGGCTCATGTTCGCCGTCGAACGTTCACCGCACTGCCTCACGCACTTCTAGGCCTCCGGCCCGCTTTCGGCGCCACCGCCGACGCGAACACTCCCGGGCGCTTTGACCGGCGTTCGCGTAAACGACTAGACTAAACGGGCGCGTACTACGTGCGCGCATCTACAATCCACAAAATCAGGATGACCCGGCGGATCGCTAGCTGTGATGCCGTGCTCTTGGCCTGCATTCCATAATGCCGGCGAAGCGGTTTGCCTGACCGACTCACTATCCACAACGGAGCCCCTACTACATGACCATCACCTCCACCGAGAAGCCCGGTACCCCCGTAGTCGCCATTAACGACATCGGTACCGCTGAGGACTTCCTCGCAGCTGTCGACGCCACCATCAAGTACTTCAACGACGGAGACCTCGTCGAAGGTACCGTCGTCAAGGTCGACCGCGACGAAGTTCTGCTCGACATCGGTTACAAGACCGAAGGTGTCATTCCCTCCCGCGAGCTTTCCATCAAGCACGACGTTGACCCCGGAGACGTCGTCTCCGTTGGCGATCAGGTCGAAGCCCTGGTGCTCACCAAGGAAGACAAAGAAGGCCGCCTGATCCTCTCCAAGAAGCGTGCTCAGTACGAGCGTGCCTGGGGCGACATCGAGAAGGTCAAGGAAGAAGACGGTGTTGTCACCGGTACCGTCATCGAGGTTGTCAAGGGTGGTCTTATCCTCGACATCGGTCTGCGCGGCTTCCTGCCCGCATCCCTCGTCGAGATGCGCCGTGTGCGCGACCTCGCTCCGTACATCGGTCAGCAGATCGAAGCCAAGATCATCGAGCTGGACAAGAACCGCAACAACGTTGTGCTTTCCCGCCGTGCATGGCTCGAGCAGACCCAGTCCGAGGTCCGTTCCACGTTCCTCAACAAGCTGGAAAAGGGCCAGGTCCGTCCCGGCGTCGTTTCCTCCATCGTCAACTTCGGTGCCTTCGTGGACCTGGGCGGCGTAGACGGCCTGGTTCACGTTTCCGAGCTGTCCTGGAAGCACATCGACCACCCGTCCGAGGTTGTCGAAGTTGGCCAGGAAGTCACCGTCGAGGTTCTCGAGGTCGACCTGGACCGCGAGCGCGTCTCCCTGTCGCTCAAGGCTACGCAGGAAGATCCGTGGCAGACCTTCGCCCGCACCCACGCCCTCGGGCAGGTTGTTCCGGGTAAGGTCACCAAGCTGGTTCCGTTCGGCGCGTTCGTTCGCGTTGAAGACGGCATCGAAGGCCTGGTCCACATCTCCGAGCTCGCCGTGCGCCACGTTGAGCTGGCCGAGCAGGTTGTCTCCGTTGGTGACGAGCTGTTCGTCAAGGTCATCGACATCGACCTCGAGCGCCGCCGCATCTCGCTCTCCCTCAAGCAGGCCAACGAGGGCGTCGACGCCGACAGCACCGAATTCGATCCGGCTCTCTACGGCATGGCCGCAGAGTACGACGAAGAGGGCAACTACAAGTACCCGGAGGGCTTCGACCCGGAGTCCAACGAGTGGCTCGAGGGCTACGAGAACCAGCGCGCAGCCTGGGAGCAGCAGTACGCTGACGCCCAGACCCGCTGGGAAGCACACAAGAAGCAGGTTGCCCAGCACGCTGCCGACGACGCTGCAGCTGCAACGTCCGGCGAGAGCGATTCCGGCACCACCAGCTACTCCTCCGAGCCGGCTGCGACCGAGACCGGTGCAGGCACGCTTGCTTCGGACGAGGCTCTTGCCGCTCTGCGCGAGAAGCTGACCGGCAACTAATTGCCGGTGTTCCTCACGGAGTCCGCTCCCTGAGGCCAGGCAGTTGGTAGCTTGAAGGTGGCCGTCCCCTCGGGGGCGGCCACTTTTCTTTGTGCCCCGGGGGACATGCCCATTTTTGAAGCCCTCCCTCCGGGGACATGCCCATTTTTCGAGCCTGCCCGTGGACATTTGTGGATTGTGCCCAGTCCTGGCCCTGGGCGCGGGACATGTCCAGTGCTGGGAGGCAGGCGCCACGCACTGGCGCCGGACATGCCCCGCGGGCGCCCGGGCCACCGGACATGCCCATTCCTCGCACTAGGCACTGGGCTGCAGCTGCCACGCGTTTCCTGCTTGTCAGGACAAGCACGGTGTCGCCCCTGGAATGTAGGCTCCTTGAAGGCAGCCAGGCGCTGCCGACGGAGGGCATGTCCAGTGTTGGGAACGTGGGATGGGCATAGCAGGAACCGGCCCGGATGCCATGCCTTCAGCGCAGCGGGATCTTCCCTATGACCGGTACCGTCTCCGTCTCCGAGGGAGCACCGGTCACCAGTTCGGCGCCCGCGTACTTCAGCAACGCGAGGGCTCCGACGTTGCCGGCCGTTGTCTCGGCCACCAGGACGGCTGCCCCGGCCGACGCGGCGCGAGCCATTATGAGGCGCAGTGCCTCGCGGCCCACACCCCGGCCGCGGAAGCTCCGGGCGAGCCAGATCCCGGTTTCCAGCGCCCCACCACCGCCACCAGCCCCGCCACTACCGGCCCCGCCCCCACCAGCCGCGCCGTCACCCGCTTCTGCCGGCTCAGGGTCCATCCGCTTGAGCCGGATGGACCCTGCCAGCTGCCCGTCGCAGCGGATGGCCCACGTCTTTTGCCCCGAGGGACCGTCCAGACCGGCTGCGGCGGCGCGGTGGAATTCGCGGAACCAGCTGATCCGGTCGGTGTTCCAGCCGGCGGTCGTGCCCAGCGGCGGGGTGACCTCGTCGGCGTCGGCGTCCCGCAGCGCAAGTTCCAGGAGCTGTTCGAGCAGCTCCTCGCTGACGTCAAGCAGCTCGACCGCGGGCGCAGGCTCAGCTGATGGGGACATCGATCCACTCCGTTTCTCCGGGCAGCAGCGACGCGCTGCCGGCCGACATGGCGGCCACACGGTCCGCGGCCCGGGCCAGTTCTTCCGGATCATCCGGCAGCGCCAGCCTCAGGACAGTAGTCTGCGCCTCGTAACGGGTTTCGGCCATGACATACCCCGCGGCGCGCAGATCGTTCTCGAGTCGCCCGGCCACGGCGTGCTGCACCGGCACCGAGCAAATGCGCAGCCGGCGGCGCCGCACGAGGGGAGCGAGCTCGAGCGCGCCGGACACCGATTCGGAATAGGCCCGGACCAGGCCGCCGGCACCCAGGAGAATGCCGCCGAAATAGCGCACGACGACGACGGCGACGTCGCTGAGGTCGGTGACGCCGGGTGCGGTCTCCCGTTTCAGCAGCGCCTCAAGCATGGGCACGCCCGCGGTGCCGGACGGCTCGCCGTCGTCGTTGGACCGCTGGATGTCCCGGTCGGGACCGAGCACGAAGGCAAAGCAGTGATGTCGTGCGTCATGGAATTCCCGGCGCAACCGGCCCAGGACGGCCCGGGCGGCGTCCTCGTCCGCCGTGCGGGCCAGCACGGTGATGAAACGGGATCGCTTGACCTCGATTTCGTGGCGAAACTCGGGCCCCGCGGCGAGGGTGGTGTAAACGGCCGTCCTGCTCTCGGGGGATTCCGCCGCATCTGCCACCGGTTCAGTTTAGTCTGGTGAGGTGTTGAAGATCGGGTTGACCGGCGGAATCGCCTCGGGAAAGTCCATGGTTGCCGCGCGCCTGCGCGACCTCGGAGCAGTACTTGTCGACGCCGACGCGCTTGCCCGGGAGGTTGTGGAGCCGGGTACGCCCGGGCTGGCCAGTGTGGTGGAGGCTTTCGGTGCTGCCGTCCTGACCCCGGACGGCCGGCTGGACCGGGCACGGCTCGGTGCCCTGGTCTTCGGTGATCCGGAGCGCCTGGCCGCGCTCAACGGGATCATCCACCCGTTGGTGCGGGAGCGCGCCGCGGCGATGGTCGCCGCCGCCCCGGCCGGCGCCGTCGTGGTCCAGGACATCCCGCTCCTGGTCGAAACCGGACAAGGGAAGAACTTCCATCTGGTGGTCGTGGTGGATGCCCCCGACGACGTCCGGGTCCACCGCATGGCCGAACACCGCAACATGACCGCCGACGAGGCGCGCGCCCGGATGGCAGCCCAGGCGGGCCGCGAGGACCGGCTGGCCGCTGCGGACGTCGTGCTGGATAACTCAGGCACCGCTGAGGACCTCCGGCACGCGGTTGACGCGCTGTGGGAGGAGCGGCTGACGCCGTTCGCACTAAACCTCAAGGAGCAGAGGATTGCCCCGCGGACGGCGGGGCCGGTCCTCGCCCCGGCCGATCCCGCGTGGGCCGCGCAGGCCGCCCGGCTGATCTCCCGACTGCGGGCAGCGGTTCCGCAGGATGTCCTGGCCGTGGACCACATCGGGTCCACGGCCGTCCCTGGTCTCGACGCCAAAGATGTAATCGACCTCCAGCTCAGCGTTCGGGACCTCGACGCCGCGGACCGGATCGCGCCGCTGTTGGCCGCCGCTGGATTCCCGCGCTGGCCCGGCATCATCGCCGACAACCCCAGGCCCTCGCACCCGGACCCTGCGGACTGGGGCAAGCGGCTGCACGGCAACGCCGACCCCGGCCGGCCGGTGAATCTCCACCTCCGCGCGGCCGGCTCGCCGGGTTGGCGCTACGCGCTGTGCTTCCGCGACTGGCTGTGCGCCGATCCCGAGGCCCGGGCGGACTATGTCGCCGAAAAGCAGCGGGTCGCGGGGCTGCACGACGTCGACAAGTCCACCGCCGGCTACGCGGCCGACAAAGAGGGCTGGTTCACCGACTACGCCGCGCCCCGGATGGAAGCGTGGGTGCAGCGCACGGGATGGCAGCCGCCGTCGTACCCGGACAACGCCGGAACGGACAACCCCGGAGCGGACGACGGCGGTACAGGCACCGTTGGCGGCGCCGCCGCAACGGCACCTGCCGCCAGCTCTTCCACGGCACCTGCCACCGGCCCTGCGCCGGGACAAAGCGCTGGCGCCGGGGTCGGCCCCGGTACTGCCCAAAGCTGAATCAGGGCATCCTGTCACAGCCCGGCGGTAGATTAGGTACATGAGTCTTGCCCAGGAAATCAACCGCGTCGTGGCGCCCTTCGAGGTCATCAGCGAGTTCCAGCCGGCCGGTGACCAGCCGGCCGCCATCGCAGAGCTGACCGAGCGCATCAAGAACGGCGAAAAAGACGTCGTGCTGCTCGGCGCCACCGGTACCGGTAAGAGCGCGACCACGGCCTGGCTGATCGAGCAGGTCCAGCGTCCCACCCTGGTGATGGTGCAGAACAAGACCCTCGCCGCGCAGCTGGCCAACGAATTCCGCGAACTGCTGCCGAACAACGCGGTGGAATACTTCGTGTCCTACTACGACTACTACCAGCCGGAAGCCTACGTCGCCCAGACGGACACCTTCATCGAGAAGGATTCCTCCGTCAACGAGGAAGTCGAACGGCTCCGCCACTCCGCCACCAACGCGCTGCTGACCCGCCGCGACGTGATCGTGGTCGCCACCGTCTCCTGCATCTACGGCCTCGGCACCCCGGAAGAATACATCGCCGGCATGGTGACGCTCCGCAAGGGCGCCGAGATGAACCGCGACGACCTGCTCCGGAAGTTCGTCTCCATGCAGTACACCCGCAACGACATGGACTTCCACCGCGGCACGTTCCGGGTCCGCGGGGACACCGTGGAAATCATCCCGATGTACGAGGAACTGGCGATCCGGATCGAGTTTTTCGGCGACGAGATCGAAAACATCCAGACCCTCCACCCGCTGACCGGCGAAGTGCTCCGGGACGAGAACGAAATGTACGTCTTCCCCGCCTCGCACTACGTCGCCGGTCCGGAACGGATGGGCCGGGCGATCAAGCGGATCGAAGACGAACTGGCCGAGCGCCTCACCGTGCTGGAAAGCCAGAACAAGCTGGTCGAGGCCCAACGGCTCCGGATGCGCACCACCTATGACCTGGAAATGATGCAGCAGATGGGGTTCTGCAACGGCATCGAGAACTATTCCTCGCACATCGACGGCCGGGCCCGCGGGACCGCGCCGCACTGCCTGATCGACTACTTCCCGGACGACTTCCTCCTGGTGATCGATGAATCCCACGTCACCGTGCCGCAGATCGGCGCCATGTACGAGGGCGACATGTCCCGCAAGCGGAACCTCGTGGACCACGGCTTCAGGCTGCCCTCGGCGATGGACAACCGCCCGCTCAAATGGGACGAGTTCCAGGACCGCGTGGGCCAGACCGTCTACCTCTCCGCCACACCGGGCAAGTACGAGCTCGGCAAGTCCGACGGTTTCGTCCAGCAGATCATCCGCCCCACCGGCCTGATCGACCCCGAGGTCGTCGTCAAGCCCACGAAGGGGCAGATCGATGACCTGCTGGGTGAAATCCGGACCCGCACCGCGAAGAACGAGCGGGTCCTGGTCACCACCTTGACCAAGCGGATGGCCGAGGACCTGACGGACTACCTGCTGGGCCACGGCGTGAAGGTGGAATACCTGCACTCCGACGTCGACACGCTGCGCCGCGTGGAACTCCTGCGCGAACTGCGGATGGGCGTCTTCGACGTCCTCGTCGGCATCAACCTGCTCCGTGAAGGCCTGGACCTTCCGGAAGTGTCGCTGGTCAGCATCCTGGACGCGGACAAGGAGGGCTTCCTGCGCTCCTCGACGTCCCTGATCCAGACCATCGGGCGCGCCGCCCGAAACGTCTCCGGCCAGGTGCACATGTACGCGGACCGGATCACCGACTCGATGGCCCACGCCATCGACGAGACGAACCGCCGCCGCGCCATCCAGGTGGCCTACAACACGGAGAACGGGATCGACCCCCAGCCGCTCCGGAAAAAGATCGCGGACATCACCGACCAGCTGGCCAAGGAAGACGCGGACACCCGCGAGCTGCTGGCCGCGGCCGGGAAGAACCGCGGCAAGGGCAAGGGCACCTCGCTCATCCGTGCGGACGGTCTCGCCGCCGCGCCGGCAGAGGACCTCGTCGGCCTGATCGAACAGCTGACCGAACAGATGCACGCCGCAGCCGGGGAGCTGCAGTTCGAACTGGCCGCCCGGCTGCGCGATGAGGTGGGCGAATTGAAGAAGGAACTGCGGCAAATGCAATCCGCGGGGCACGCCTAGGGTAAACTCGGTCAAACGTAGGGGAGTATCCGAAACGCTACGATCGTCAACACGCACGGCTACGATGCCGTGCCGGGCGTAGCGGGCAGCCAGGCAGCGTCATGCGCCGGCGGTCGGAGAGACTTACACCGCTGAGCTGTACCCTACGAAAGGTATTTCCCCCGTGCCCGAGCTTCCCCTGTGGTTCGAGATCGGCTCGTTTGTTGTCCTCGGCGTCATTCTGGCCATCGACCTGCTGATGGTCCTCAAACGCCCGCATGAGCCCTCCATGAAAGAAGCCGGACTGTGGGTCGCGTTCTACGTGGCCCTGGCCTTGGTCTTCGCCGGCGCCATGTTCGCCTTCACCGGCCCGGAATTCGGCGGCCAGTTCATCGCCGGCTGGGTGACCGAATACAGCCTGAGCATCGACAACCTGTTCGTCTTCATCATCATCATGGCCCGCTTCTCGGTACCGAGAAAGTACCAGCAGGAAGTGCTCATGGTGGGCATCATCATCGCCCTGATCCTCCGCGGCATATTCATCATGCTGGGCGCGATTGTGATCGAGCAGTTCAGCTGGGTCTTCTACATCTTCGGTGCTTTCCTGCTCTGGACCGCCTGGAAGCAGGCCCAGGACGAGGGCGAGGACGAGGAAGACAAGGAAAACCCGCTGATCGCCCGGATCCGCCGGGTCCTGCCGATGTCCGAGCAGTTCGACGGCGGCAAGCTCCGCACCGTGGTCGACGGCAAGAAGGTGTTCACCCCGATGCTGATCGTCTTCGTGACCATCGGCATGACGGACCTGCTCTTCGCGGTCGACTCCATTCCGGCCATTTTCGGCCTCACCCAGAGCGCCTTCATCGTCTTCACCGCCAACATCTTCGCCCTCATGGGCCTGCGCCAGCTGTACTTCCTGCTCGGCGGCCTCATGAACCGGCTCATCTACCTCAAGCACGCCCTGTCCGTGATCCTGGCGTTCATCGGTGTGAAGCTGGTCCTGCACGCCATGCACGTCAACGAGCTGCCGTTCATCAACGGCGGCCAGCACATCGAGTGGGCCCCCGAGATCCCCACCTACGTCTCGCTCGGGGTGATCATCGGCACCATCGTTATCGCGGTGATCGCCAGCCTGGTGAGCTCCAAGGCGTCCAAGTCGAAGCTGGACGCCCGGCTGGAAGAGGACTCACGCAAGAGCCTGAGCGACGTCGACTAGTTCCGCACCGCCGGGGGTACCCGGCAGCGCATGCCTGGCAGCGCACAGCAGTACGGCGCTGGCCCCTCGCGGGTCCAGCGCCGCACCTGTTTCGGCTAAATGTTGAGCCGGGCGCCATCAGGCCGAGACCGTGCCTGGCAGGCGGGCGGGTCAGCGGCGGGCGGAACGGGCCATCCCCAGCAGGCGCCCGAAGATCGCCTCGCCGTCGTCCGCGATGCCGTCGTGGTGGAACTCGCCGGACTCCCAGACCTGCAGGCCCCGGACCGCGGCCGCCGTGTCCAGGGACAGCTCCCGGTCCACGTAGATGTCGTCGGTGTAGACGGCCGCGGCGACGGGCACGGTGTTCAGTGCCAGCCTCGCCGGATCGTAGAGCGGCGCCCAGTCGTCCTTTTCGGCCAGGAGCCGGGCCACCTCCTGCAGCGGGCGCAGGGCTGGGTCCTGCTCGAAGTACCACGGGTACACCATTTCCCCGGTCAGAAGCGGTTCGCCGGCGTCGGGCCGGAACTCGGGGAATTCCTCCAGCACGCGCCAGGCGGCCCAGTTGGTGGCACCGTCCTGGGCGTAGATGGACTCGTGCATCAACGCATACAGCGGGTTCGCGGCCCGGGACACGAGGCCACGGACCTGTTCCAGGAAGGCGTCCGAGAGGCGGTCGCCGCCGGGTGTGGCCACGAAGGCGTCCTCGAGCAGGTGGTGCAGCGCGTCCACCCGGGTATTGCCGCCCAGGAACGAGCCCACCATCTGGAACCGTTCCACCGTGAGCCGGCCGCCGTCGGCCAGGACCTCCTCTGTTTCCCGCAGGTGCCCGGCGATCCGGGTGATGGCGGCCCGGTCCTCGGGGTACCAGTCAAAGTATTCGGCGTTCCGTGCCGCGACCCGCTGGAACGTGGCCCGGTACACACGGTCCGCGGAGCCGCCCAGCGGGGCCAGCCCGCCTGTCACGAGTGCCTCGCGCAGCCCCTCGGGGGCGAAGGAGAGGTAGCTGAGTGCGCAGAATCCGCCGTAGCTCTGGCCGTAGATGGTCCAGGGGGCGGAGTCCAGGGCGGCCCTGATGGCCTCGGCGTCGGCGACGATCGAGTCGGCGCGGAAGTGCTTCAGGTAGTCGGCCTGCTCCGCGGCGGTCCCGCGCAGCGGCAGCGTGTTGCGGTCCACGGGCGAGGACAGTCCGGTGCCGCGCTGGTCGAGCATGAGGATCCGGAAGTCCTTCGCGGCGGCCTTGCTCCAGCCGCCCAGCGACGGGAACCGGTTTCCGCGGCCGCCAGGACCGCCCTGCAGGAACAGCAGCCAGGGAAGCCCGGCGGCCGCTTCCTCGCTGTGTTCGGTGGACACGTACTCGCGGGCGAACACGGTGATGGTTTCGCCGCGGCGTCCCGCCTCGCTGAAGTGGTCCAGGGGGACCTGGAAGGAGTGTTCCGCGGTCCGCATGCCCCGGTAGGTGTGGCGGGCCCGGACGCTGTGCGGAACTTTGCGCCCGTCGCTGGATGCAGTCTCCAGGAGGGAGGCTCCCATGAGTCCCGTCATTGGGAGATCAGCCACGGGTTGCCGCCTCGCGGGAGCCGGAGCTTGAGCCGGCAGGGGAGCCGGCGCCGGCAACTGCGCGGCCGCCGAAAGCCGCCAGCGCCGCTCCGGTGAGGCGGAAGGTGGACCATTCCTCCATCGGCACGGCGCCGAGCTTCCTGTAGAAGTTGATGGAGGGCTCGTTCCAGTCCAGGACACTCCATTCGACGCGCGCGTAGCCGCGGTCGACGGCGGTCGCTGCCAGGTGCTGCAGCAGTGCCTTGCCGTGGCCTTCGCCGCGGGCCTCCGGCCTGACGTAGAGATCCTCCAGGTAGATCCCGTGGACGCCCTCCCACGTGGAGTAGTTCAGGAACCAGAGGGCAAAGCCGCGGACCTCGCCCGCCGCGTTCTCCGCCATCGTGGCGAAGACCTTGGGATTGTCGCCGAAAAGGACCTCGGTGAGCATCTCGGGGGTGTTCCGGACGGCGTCCGGTTCCTTCTCGTAGAGGGCGAGGTCGTGGATCATCTGCAGGATGGCAGGGACGTCATGCGCTGTGGCAGGCCGGATTACACTCATTGTTCGAGTTTACCCGCGGCGCGAAGGCCCCGGCCCTGCGTTCAAGCCCGCCGTGCTTTCAGCCCTGCGCCGGCCCGTGCCGTCCCGCTTAGAGCCGGTTGACGTCGGTGACGCGGACGACGGCGGTCCCGGACTCGTCCGAGGCCGCCAGATCCACTTCGGCGGAGATGCCCCAGTCGTGGTTGCCGGCGGGGTCATCGAAGATCTGCCGCACCTTCCACACTCCGGGCTCCTCGGTGATGATCAGCAGCCCGGGGCCGCGGGCATCCGGGCCGGTGCCGATGTCGTTGTGCTCATCAAAGTAGTCATCGAGGGCATCTTCCCAGCGCTCCGCGTCCCAGCCGGAGCCGGCGTCGAGCTCGCCCAGGGCCGTGGCGGCCTCATCGGCGAACAGCTCCACGCGGCGGAACATCTCGTTGCGCACCATCACCCGGAAGGCCCGGATGTTGGAGGTCAGCGACGGCGGCGGGGGCGGGGGAGCGTCGTGCGGTGTGGGCGCGGCGCCGGATGTGAGCTCTTCCCATTCGTCCAGCAGGCTGGAGTCCACCTGCCGGACCAGTTCTCCCAGCCAGGCGATGAGGTCCTCGAGGTCCTCACGGAGGGCATCCTGCGGGACGGTCTGGCGGAGCGCCTTGAAACCGTCGGCGAGGTAGCGCAGCACGATCCCTTCCGAGCGGGCGAGGCCGTAGAACTGGACGAACTCGCCGAAGTTCATGGCGCGCTCGTACATGTCCCGGACCACGGACTTGGGCGCCAGCTCGAAGTCGCCGACCCAGGGCGCGGCCTTGCGGTAGACATCGAAGGCCTCGCCGAGGATCTCGGCGAGCGGCTGCGGGTAGGTGACCTCTTCGAGCATTGCCATCCGCTGGTCATACTCGATGCCGTCGGCCTTCATCGCCGCGATGGCCTCGCCGCGCGCCTTCTTCTGCTGTGCGGAGAGGATCTGGCGCGGTTTCTCCAGGGTGGCCTCGATCACCGACACCACGTCCAGGGCGTACGACGGCGACTCCGGGTCCAGCAGCTCCAGCGCGGCCAGCGCGAACGGGGACAGCGGCTGGTTGAGGGCAAAGTTTGCCTGCAGGTGGACCGTGAGCCGGACCGTGCGGCCGTCAGCGCCCTGCTCCCCGGCCGGAATCCGCTCCACGACGCCGGCAGCGAGCAGCTCGCGGTAAATTCCCAGGGCCTTCTTCATGAGCCGCAGCTGGGCCGGACGGGTCTCGTGGTTTTCGGTGAGCAGGCGGCGGGCGGCCTGGAACGGGTCGCCGGGGCGTTCCATCAGGTTCATCAGCATCGCGTGGGTCACGGTGAAACTTGACGTCAGCGGATCGGGAACAGACTCGACCAGCCGCTTGTACGTCGGTTCACCCCAGGACACGAAGCCTTCCGGGGGCTTCTTCTTCACCACCTGGCGCAGCTTCTTCTGGTCGTCGCCGAACTTGGCGGTGGCTTTGGCCATCGCCTTGACGTTTTCCGTCACGTGCTCCGGGGCCTGGACCACCACGGTCCCGGCGGTGTCATAGCCGGCGCGGCCGGCGCGCCCGGCGATCTGGTGGAACTCGCGGGAGTTCAGCAGCCGGGTGCGGACGCCGTCGTACTTGCTCAGGGCGGTGAGCAGCACGGTGCGGATGGGCACGTTGATGCCTACCCCGAGCGTATCCGTGCCGCAGATGACCTTCAGCAGGCCGGCCTGGGCCAGCTGTTCGACCAGCCGGCGGTACTTCGGCAGCATGCCGGCGTGGTGGACGCCGATCCCGTGCCGGACCAGCCGGTTGAGGGTCTTGCCGAAGCCTGCGGCGAAACGGAACCCGGCAATGAGCTCGGCGATCTTGTCTTTTTCCTCGCGGGTGCAGACGTTGATGCTCATCAGGTTCTGGGCCCGGTCGATCGCCTCGACCTGACTGAAGTGGACCACGTAGACCGGGACCTGCTTGGTGGCGAGCAGCTCCTCGAGGGTCTCGTGGACCGGGGTCTGTTCGTAGTAGTAGTGCAGCGGAATGGGGCGTTCCGCGGAACTGACGGTCGTCGTCGTGCGGCCGGTCAGTTCGCTGAGGCCGTCCTCGAACCGGCTGACGTCGCCGAGTGTCGCCGACATCAGCAGGAACTGCGCCTGGGGCAGCTCAAGCAGCGGCACCTGCCACGCCCAGCCGCGCTGCGGGTCCGAGTAGAAGTGGAACTCGTCCATGATCACGGCGCCTAGCTGCGCCGCCGAACCTTCACGCAGGGCGATGTTGGCCAGGATTTCGGCCGTGCAGCAGATGATCGGGGCGTCCTGGTTCACGCCGGAGTCGCCGGTGATCATGCCGACGTTGTCGGCGCCGAAGATCTCACAGAGGGCAAAGAACTTTTCCGAGACGAGGGCCTTGATCGGGGCGGTGTAGTAGCTCCGCTGCCCGCGGGCCATTGCCTGGAAGTGCGCGGCGATGGCGACGAGGGATTTCCCGGACCCGGTCGGGGTGGCCAGGATGACGTTGGAGCCGGCGGCCAGCTCCATGATGGCCTCGTCCTGGGCGGTGTACAGGGCCAGTCCGCGGGTCTCGGTCCACTCGACAAACCGGGTGTAGAGCTCGTCCGGGTCCAGGCCCGTCCTGCCGGGGATACGGGCGGCCGGGGCGGGGAGCTGATCAACGAGTTTCATTGCTGTCCAGCTTAGTGCCCGCGTGGTACCCGCGGCACCGGACGGGCCGTGCGCCGCACGCAGCGCAGGCGCTCTTCCTTGGCTGTCCCACGGGCCGGGACTAGGCTTCGGTTAGGACAACGTGCCGGGAACTGGAGGCAGCCATGAAGTGGGATCCGGAGAAATATGTGCAGTTCGGTGACTACCGGGACAGGCCATTTTTCGATCTGACGGGGCGGATCCATGCCGAAGCCCCGCGGCACGTGGTGGACCTCGGCTGCGGTCCCGGAAACCTGACCGCGACGCTCGCGGACCGCTGGCCGGGCGCGCAGGTGGTCGGTCTGGATTCGTCGCCGGAAATGCTGGCCATTTCCAAGGACCACGCAGCCGCGGCGGCCAATCTTTCCTACGAGCTGGCCGACATTGAGCACTGGCTGCCGTCCGGCGACACGGACGTGGTGGTCACCAACGCGGCCCTGCAGTGGGTGCCCGGCCACCGAAAGCTGCTGCCTGGATGGCTCGATGCCCTCAAGCCGGGCGCCTGGTTCGCGCTGCAAGTGCCGGGGAACTTCAATGCCCCGTCGCACACCCTGATGCGGGAGCTGGCCGAATCTCCGGCCTGGGCGGGGCGGCTCGCCGGGGTGCTCCGCCACGACGACGTGGTGGGGGAAGCGGCGGAGTACCTGGAAATCATGCTCGACGCCGGTTGTGCCGCAGACGCCTGGGAGACCACCTACCAGCAGCTGCTCCCGGGCGCCCACCCGGTGTTGGAGTGGGTCCGCGGCACCGGGCTCAGGCCGGTCCTCGCGGCCCTCCCCGAGGACGAGGCCAGGGAGTTCGAAGCCGAGTACTCGGCACGGCTGGACGACGCATATCCGGCAGGCCGGCACGGGACGGTCTTCCCGTTCCGCCGCACGTTCGCGGTGGCGCAGAAAACCGGGTAGGCGGCGCGTCTGCCGGTTGACACGAAGCACTCCGGAATGGGGCTTACAATGACGTGGCGGTGTGGGGCGGCCGTTAGGCTGATCACCATTCCGGGCCCTGGGCTAGTAATGGAGGTTCAGTGCTTATAGGCCTGATGTCGCGGCTGTTGTCCGCGCATAAGGGGACCGTGCTGGCCATCGTTGTGCTGCAGCTCGTGCAAGCCACTGCCAACCTGCTCCTGCCCACCCTGAATGCCGCGATCATCGACGACGGCATCATCGGCGGGGACACCGGGGAAATCCTCCACCTCGGGGCCTGGATGGCCGGAATCGCTGCCGTCCAGGTGATCACGGCCGTCGCGGCCGGATATCTGGGCGCTGTGGTCGCCATGGAGATTGGCGGCCAGCTGCGCGGGGAGCTGTTCGCGAAGGTGCAGTCCTTCTCCTCCCAGGAGGTCAGCGCTTTCGGCGCGCCCAGCCTCGTGACCCGGGCCACCAACGACGTCGCCCAGATCCAAAACCTCGCCGTCCTAGTGTTCATCATGCTGATTGCCGCACCGGCGATCTTCATCGGCGGCATCGTGCTGGCCGTGCACCAGGACGTGGTGCTGTCCTGGATCGTGGTCGTGGTGATCCCGGTCCTGACGGTGATCATGACGGTGATCGTGCGCCGCCTGATTCCCCTGTACCGCCAGGGCCAGGGCCTCCTGGACCGGATCGGCCGGGTGCTGCGGGAGCAGATCATCGGCGCGAATGTTATCCGCGGCTTTGTCCGGCAGGACCACGAAGTCCGCCGCTTCGATGAAGCCAACAAGGACCTCACCCGGAACAATTTGCAGTCGGCCCTCCTGGTGGCGGCGATGATGCCGATGATCATGTTCGTGGTCAACATCTCCTCAGTGTTCGTGGTGTGGTTTGGCGGGCATCGGATCGACGCCGGCGAAATGCGGCTGGGGGCGCTGACGGCGTTCATCGCCTACATCCTGCAGATCCTGATTGCCATCATGATGGCGATGTACGTCTTCATGACCGCCCCCCGGGCAGCGGCGTGCGCGGAACGGATCCGCGCAGTGCTGGACACGGAACCGGCCATCGCGGATCCGGCCGTTCCCGCCGGCACTGCCGCGACTCCAGCCGGCACTGCCGCGACTCCCGCCGGCACCGCCGCCACGGGCCGCTCCGGCGCTGTCGAGTTCCGGAACGTGTCATTCGCGTACCCCGGCGCTGAAGCGCCTGTGCTGGACGGCGTCTCGTTCACCGCCAGGGCCGGGACCACGACGGCGATCATCGGCGCGACCGGCAGCGGCAAGACGACACTCCTGAACCTGCTGCCCCGCTTCCTCGACGCGACGGCCGGAGAGATCAGCATCGGCGGGGACAACGTGCGGGCGATGCCGCTGGACGTCCTGCGCGGCCTGATGGCAATAGTCCCGCAGCAGTCCTACCTTTTCGCGGACACCGTCGCCGAGAACCTCCGGTTCGGGGCGCCCGCCGCGAGCGAGCCCGAATTGTGGCAGGCTCTCGAAGCTGCCCAGGCCGCCGAATTTGTCCGCGCCCTGCCGCTCGGGCTCGAAACCCCCGTAAGCCAGGGCGGCACCAACTTCTCCGGCGGCGAACGGCAGCGCCTGTGCATCGCGCGGGCCCTGCTCAAGCGGGCCCCCGCCTACCTGTTCGATGACAGTTTCTCGGCTCTGGACTACGGCACCGACGTCAGGCTCCGGGCGGCGATTGAGCCGCTCCTGCGCTCGGCGACCGTGCTGATCGTGGCCGAGCGGGTGTCAACAATCGTGGACGCCGGGCTGATCCTGGTACTGGAGGGCGGCCGGGTCGTCGCGCAGGGTACGCACAGCGAACTCATGGAGTCCTCGCCCAGCTACCAGGAAATTGCCGCGTCCCAGCTGGTGCTGGAGGAAGCCCCGTGAGCCGCGAGCGGGCACACCGCGCCGGGACCGTTGCCGGACCCGGCGTGCCGGAGCGCATCAAATGGCACACCGCCACCCGGCTGCTTGGCCTGCTGCTGCCGCTGAAATGGCGGATGGCCGGTGTCATCGCCGCCACCTGTGCGTTCGTGACACTGAACGTGGCGGCGCCCAAGGTCCTGGGCGACGCCACCGACGTCGTCGTCGATGGCTTCCTGGGCGGCTCCCTCGACGAGCAACAGTTGGCCGAGCGGCTGCTGGCGGTTTCCGCCATGTACGTCGGGGCGTCGCTGTTCAGCTGGATCCAGGGCAGCCTCACCGCCACCGCGGTGCAGCGCCTCAGCTACGGCCTCCGCGGCTCCGTGGAACAAAAACTCCATGTGCTGCCGTCCAGCCATTTCGAGGAGCAGCGCCGCGGCGACGTGCTCAGCCGGGCCACGAACGACGTCGACAATATCTCCCAGGCACTCAACCAGCTCCTCAACCAGCTGATCATGTCCGTCCTGATGCTCTCGGCCGCACTCGCCATGATGCTGTGGCTCTCGCCGCTGCTGGCGCTGATCGCGGTCCTCTCGGTGCCGGTGTCCACGGTCATCACGGTCCTCGTGGCCCGGCACTCCCAGGCGCACTTCAAGGAGCAGTGGAGCAGCACGGGGGCACTGCACGCCCAACTCGAGGAATTCTTCACCGGGCATGAAGTGGTGAAGGCATTCGGCCGGCAGGAAGAGTCGGCCGCGAGCTTCCGGGAGCGCAACGAGAAGCTCACGCGATCCAGCACCCGCGCCCAGTACCTGTCCGGCATCGTGCAGCCGCTGCTGGTGTTTGTCGCCAACCTCAACTACATCGCGATTGCTGTTGTGGGGGCGCTGCAGGTCACCGCGGGGCTCTTGACGATCGGCGGCATCCAGGCCTTCGTCCAGTTCTCCCGCCTCTTCAGCCAGCCGGTGAGCCAGATCGGCGGCATGCTGACCCTCGTGCAGTCCTGCCTGGCCTCGGCCGAGCGCGTGTTCGAGCTGCTGGACGCCCCGGAGATCCCCCGGGACAGCGCCGTGCCCGCCGTTTCGGCAAACGGCGCCGGCAAACTGCGCGGCGCCACGGCTGCGCGGAAGTTCCATGTCCCGCGCAAATCCTCCAACGGACGCAAACCCCCTGCCCCGTCCACGCCCGGCGACCTGCTGGATCCGGGCGCGGTGGCAGGCCGGGTCACGTTCGAACACGTCAGCTTCAGCTACAGCCCTGGCACCCCCGTGGTGAAGGACCTCTCCTTCACGGTGGACCCGGGACAGACGGTGGCGATCGTGGGACACACCGGGGCCGGCAAGACCACCGTCGTCAACCTCCTGATGCGCTTCTATGAACTCGACTCCGGCCGGATCCTGGTGGACTCGACGGACATCGCCACCATCCCGCGGGACGAGCTGCGGCGCGCCTTCGGAATCGTGCTGCAGGATGCCTGGCTGTTTACCGGCAGCATCCGGGAGAACATCGAATACGGCCGGCCCGGCGCCACCGACGCCGACATCGTCGCCGCGGCCCGCGCCAGCCACGTGGACCAGTTTGTGCGGTCCCTCCCGGCCGGCTACGCCACGATGCTCGGCAATGACGGCGACTCCCTGAGCCGGGGCCAGCGCCAGCTCGTCTCGATCGCACGGGCGCAGCTTGCAGGGCGCAACATCATGGTGCTGGATGAGGCGACGAGTTCCGTCGACAGCCGCACGGAGGTGCAGATCCGGCATGCCATGGAGCAGCTGCGGCAAGGTCATACGAGCTTCGTGATCGCGCACCGTTTGTCCACGGTCCGGGACGCTGATCTAATTCTCGTCATGGACCACGGACGAATCGTTGAACACGGCACCCATCAGCAGCTGGTGGCGCGGCGGGGCCTCTACAAGGATTTGTACGAGGCCCAGTTCGCCGGCCGCGAACAGGTCCCGGCCGTCCGGAAGGCCGAACAGTGAGCCCCGCAGACGCCGCGGGGGAGCGCTTCCCGGGAACCTGGCGGACCAATCCGGCCAGCTCCGTCCCGCTCTTCGAACAGCTGCGGCTCTACGTCATCGAACGCGCCGACAACGGCACGCTCGCGCCGGGCACCAGGCTTCCGGCCGTGCGCAGCCTCGCCGGCGAGCTGGGCGTGGCTCCGCACACCGTGGCGCGGGCCTACAAGGAACTCGAGGCCGCCGGCGTTGTGGTGACCAAGGGCCGCAACGGCACCGTTGTGTGTGCCCGCGATGCGGCCTGGAGTTCGCTGTCCGCCGCCGCCGAGGAGTTCGCCGCGGCCGCCAAGGCCCAGGGCGCGAGCTTTGCCGAGGCCGTGCAATTGCTGGCCGCCGCCTACGACCGCCAGTAGCACATCAGGTGCCGCCCTGGACTCGCGGAATAGTTTTTCGAAGAAGTTTTCGATTAGCATTAGATTCGTGCCTAAAGCTGTAGCTGAAGATCCAGCCGTTGAAGTCCATTCCGCCGTCGAGCCGCTGGCAGTCCGGGATGCGGTCCCGTCCCGCCCCGTCCTGAAACGTCCGGACATGACGCGCCTCGTCGTCAAAGGCGCCCGCGAGCACAACCTGCGCAACGTGGACCTCGACCTGCCGCGCGATGCCATGATCGTGTTCACCGGCCTGTCCGGTTCCGGGAAGTCCTCCCTCGCCTTCGACACCATCTTCGCCGAGGGCCAGCGCCGCTACGTCGAATCGCTCTCCGCCTATGCCCGGCAGTTCCTGGGTCAGGTGGACAAGCCCGACGTCGATTTCATCGAGGGCCTCTCGCCGGCGGTGTCCATCGACCAGAAGTCCACCTCCAAGAACCCGCGCTCGACCGTGGGCACCATCACCGAGATTTACGACTACATGCGCCTGCTCTGGGCCCGTGTGGGCCGGCCGCACTGCCCCGTCTGCGGGGAGCCTGTAACCAAACAGACCCCGCAGCAGATCGTCGACCAGCTGCTCGAACTCCCGGACGGCACGCGCTTCCAGGTGCTGGCACCCGTGGTCCGCGGCCGCAAGGGCGAATTCGTGGATCTTTTCAAGGAACTCACCGCCAAGGGCTACTCGCGGGCCCGGGTGGACGGCGAGCTCGTCCACCTGAGTGATCCGCCGAAGCTGGGCAAGCAGTTCAAGCACACCATCGAAGTGGTGGTGGACCGCCTCGTGGTCAAGGAAGGCATCAGCCAGCGCCTGACCGACTCGGTCGAAACCGCCCTCGGACTGGCGGAGGGCCGCATTCTGGCCGAATTCGTCGACCTCGAAGCGGACGATCCCGAGCGGATCAGGGCGTTCTCCGAACACCTCGCCTGCCCCAACGAGCACCCCCTGGCGATCGACGAGATCGAGCCCCGCTCCTTCTCGTTCAACAACCCTTTCGGCGCCTGCAGCGCGTGCAGCGGCATCGGCACCAAGCTGGAGGTCGACGAGGAACTCCTCATCCCCAACCCGGAGCTTTCGCTCTCCGAGGGGGCCATTGCGCCGTGGTCCCTGGGCACCGCCACCACGGAGTACTGGAACCGGCTGCTGGCCGGGCTCGCCGAGGAACTCGGCTTCTCCATGACGACGGCGTGGGAGAAGCTCGACACCGACGTCCGGCAGACCGTCCTGCACGGCAAGGACCACAAGGTGGTGGTGCAATACCGCAACCGCTTCGGTCGGGAACGCAAGTACAGCACCGGCTTTGAGGGCGTCGTGCAGTACGTCCACCGCAAGCACGGCGAGACCGATTCCGACTCCGCGCGCGACCGCTACGAGGAATACATGCGCCAGGTCCCGTGCCCGGCCTGCAACGGGGCACGGCTGAACCCCGCGTCGCTCTCGGTGCTGATCAACGGCAAATCAATCGCAGAGGTCGCCGCGCTGCCCATGCGGGAATGCGCAGGCTTCCTCGACAACCTCGTCCTGACCGGCCGTGAGGCCCAGATCGCCCACCAGGTCCTCAAGGAAATCCAGGCCCGGCTGACCTTCCTCCTCGACGTCGGGCTCGAGTACCTGAACCTGGAGCGGCCCTCCGGCACCCTGTCCGGCGGCGAAGCCCAGCGCATCCGGCTGGCCACCCAGATCGGCTCCGGCCTCGTGGGCGTGCTGTACGTCCTGGACGAGCCCTCGATCGGCCTGCACCAGCGGGACAACCGCCGCCTGATCGAGACACTCACCCGGCTCCGGGACCTCGGCAACACCCTGATCGTCGTGGAGCATGACGAGGACACCATCCACGAGGCCGACTGGGTGGTGGACATCGGACCGGGCGCCGGCGAGCACGGCGGCATGGTGGTCCATTCCGGTTCCTACCAGGCGCTGCTGGAAAACACGGACTCACTCACCGGCGACTACCTCTCGGGCCGGCGGAAAATCGAGATCCCGAAAAAGCGGCGCAAATACGACAAGAAGCGCGAGCTCAAGGTGGTCGGGGCGAAGGAGAACAACCTCCTGAACATCGACGCCAGTTTCCCGCTGGGCCTGTTCACCGCCGTCACCGGGGTCAGCGGCTCGGGCAAGTCCACCCTGGTCAACGAGATCCTCTACAAAGTGCTCGCCAACAAGCTCAACGGCGCCAAGCAGGTGGCCGGCCGGCACAAGTCCGTCCAGGGCCTCGAACACCTGGACAAAGTGGTGCACGTCGACCAGAGCCCCATCGGCCGCACGCCGCGCTCGAACCCGGCCACCTACACCGGCGTGTTCGACCACATCCGGAAGCTTTTCGCCGAGACCACCGAAGCCAAGGTCCGCGGCTACCTGCCGGGCCGGTTCTCCTTCAACGTCAAGGGCGGCCGCTGCGAGGCCTGCTCCGGCGACGGCACCCTGAAGATCGAGATGAACTTCCTGCCGGACGTCTACGTCCCCTGCGAGGTCTGCCACGGCGCCCGGTACAACCGCGAAACCCTGGAGGTCCACTACAAGGGCAAGACCATCGCTGATGTGCTGAACATGCCCATCGAGGAAGGGGCCGAGTTCTTCGCGGCCTTCTCGCCGATCGCGCGGCACCTCAACACGCTCGTCGACGTCGGCCTTGGCTACGTCCGGCTGGGCCAGCCCGCCACCACGCTCTCCGGCGGTGAGGCCCAGCGTGTGAAGCTCGCAGCCGAGCTCCAGAAACGCTCCAACGGCCGCAGCGTCTACGTCCTGGACGAGCCCACCACCGGCCTGCACTTCGAGGACATCCGCAAGCTCCTCATGGTGCTGCAGGGCCTCGTGGAGAAGGGCAACACGGTGATCACGATCGAACACAACCTCGACGTCATCAAGAGCGCCGACTGGATCGTGGACCTTGGCCCCGACGGCGGGTCCGGTGGCGGCCGTGTGGTCGCCTCCGGCACCCCCGAGCAGGTGGCCAAGTCCAGCGAAAGCCACACGGCCGCCTTCCTCGCCGAGCTCCTCGCCTGAACACCAGCCGCCGGAGACCGTGCGGCGGCAGGCATGCTTCCGCCGCACGCGTCCCCCCGCCGGGATGTCACCGCCCGATCCATTCGCTGCTGTGTTCCCTGATGTATTCGCTGATGTACCGCGTGATGTGTTCCCGATGTATCGCGTGATGTATTCCCGCAGGGGTATGCGAATTTCTGGCAACAGCACACTCGTGAGAAACTAAGCCGGTGACGCATACAACAGTGCCCGTGATCTTCGACCTTGACGGCACTCTTGTCGATCCCGCCGGGGGAATTACCGACGGAATCGCCGCGGCCCTCGCCGAACTTGGCCTGCCGGTTCCGGACAAGTCCCGGATGGACGCCATGATTGGGCCCAAGCTCAGCCATTCCCTGACGGAAATCGCCGGTGTTCCGGCCGCACAGCTGGAAGACGCCATCCGCATCTACCGCGCGCACTACGTTGCCACGGGAATCGCGCAGAGCCGGCTCTACCCGGGAATCCGCGGCCTCCTCGAGGACTTTGTCGCCGCCGGACGGCCCATCGCCGTCGCGACCCAGAAGCCGGAAGGACTGGCCCGCACCGTCCTAGCGCACCACGGCATCGCCGGGCTCTTCCACAGCATCCGGGGCTCCGCCGCCGACGAGGCCGCCGGCCAGGGCGCGGGCTCCGTTCCCGAGGGCTCTGTTTCCGAAGCCTCGGTTCCCGAAGCCTTCGTTCCACAAGGCAAGGCCGGCATCGTCGCTGCCGCGCTCTCGGACCTGGCTGACGCTGCCCCTTCGGCCGTCGGCCGGGCCGTGATGGTGGGGGACGGGGCACAGGACGTCGCCGGGGCCGCTGCGAACGGACTGGACTGCATCGGCGTAGGCTGGGGGTTTGCGCCCGACGGCGAACTGCACGCGGCCGGTGCCGTCGAGATCGTGCACACCACCACGGCGCTACACGCGACGATCAACCGGCTCTCCGAACGCCCGGGGACCACAGCCCTGAACGAGGTGCACACCGATGGCAATGTTTGACGCAATCCGCTGGACCACGCGGGGGCTGGTAACCACCACGTGCCGTCCCACGGTCATTGGCCTGGAAAACGTGCCCAAGGACGGGCCGTTCATCGTGGCCCCGAACCATCTCTCCTTCCTGGACAGCGTGATCGTCCAGGCCCTCATGCCGCGGCCCGTGGCATTCTTCGCGAAGGCCGAATATTTCACCACCGGCGGCATCAAGGGCAAAGCCATGAAGTCCTTCTTCGAGGCCGTGGGCTCCATTCCGGTGGAACGCGGCGAGCAGGCGGCGAGCGTCCAGGCCCTGAAAACGCTGCTGGACATCCTCGACTCCGGCAAGGGCGTGGGCATCTATCCCGAAGGCACCCGCTCCCGCGACGGCATCCTGTACCGCGGCCGCACCGGCGTCGGCTGGCTGGCCCTCACCACGGGCGCGCCCGTGATCCCGGTGGGCCTGATCGGCACCGAACACCTGCAGCCCGCGGACAGCAAGTCCGTCAAACCGCAGCACTTCACCATGAAGGTGGGCGAGCCGCTGTATTTCGAGAAGACCGGACCGGACCATTCCCTGCCGGCCCGCCGCCAGGTCACGGACCGCATCATGGACGCCATCGCGGACCTCAGCGGCCAGGAACGCTCCACCAGCTACAACCAGAGCAAGTCGGCCGAATAGCCCGCGGTTTCCTGCCCCAGCCTGCCGCTCCCGGCCTCCGCCTTGCCTGCGGCGGTGCACGTGCAACGGCACCGCCGGCGGCTCAGTAGACTTGATCTGTGGCAGATCCAGCGAGTTACCGACCCCAGACGGGTGAAATTCCGACCAATCCGGGCGTGTACCGCTTCCGCGATCCGCACGGCCGGGTCATCTACGTCGGCAAAGCCAAAAACCTCCGTGCCCGGCTGAACACCTACTTCGCCAACCCCGCCGGGCTCATGCCCAAAACCTACGCGATGGTGCACACGGCCAGCAGCGTCGAATGGACCGTGGTGGGCAGCGAGCTCGAGTCGCTGCAGCTGGAATACACCTGGATCAAGGAATTCACGCCCCGCTTCAACGTGATGTTCAGGGACGACAAAAGCTACCCTTACCTCGCCGTGACGATGGGGGAGAAGTACCCTCGCGTCCAGGTGCTGCGCGGCGACCGGCGCAAGGGGACCCGGTACTTCGGCCCGTACACCGCAGGCGCGATCCGGGACACCATGGACACCCTGCTGCGCGTCTTCCCGGTGCGCAGCTGCAGTCCCGGGGTGCTGAAACGCGCCGAAGCCAGCGGCCGGCCCTGCCTGCTCGGCTACATCGACAAATGCTCCGCGCCGTGCGTCGGCCGGATCTCCGCTGCGGACCACCGCGCCCTGGCCGAGGATTTCTGCACGTTCATGGGCGGCGAAGCCAAGCCCTTCGTCAACCGGCTGGAACGGGAGATGGCCGCGGCAGTCGCCGAGCTCGACTATGAACGCGCGGCCCGGCTCCGGGACGACATCGTGGCCCTGAAGAAGGTCTTCGAACGGAACGCCGTCGTCCTGGCCGAGGGCACGGACGCCGACGTTTTCGCCCTGCACGAAGACGAACTCGAGGCCGCCGTCCAGGTCTTCCACGTCCGCGGCGGACGGATCCGCGGCCAGCGCGGCTGGGTGGTGGAAAAGGTCGAGGACTCCACCACCCCGGAACTGGTCGAACACCTGCTCCAGCAGGTCTATGGCGAGGAAGCCGGGCTGCAGGGCAGGTTGCCCCGGGAAGTGCTGGTGCCCACCGAACCCAGCAACGGCCCCGAGCTCGCACAATGGCTCAGCGGCCTGCGCGGGGCTCGGGTGGACATCCGCGTCCCCCAGCGCGGCGACAAGGCCGCCCTCCTGTCCACGGTCCGTGAAAACGCCGAGCACGCCCTCAAACTCCATAAATCCCGGCGTGCCGGCGACCTCACCATGCGCTCCCAGGCCCTGCAGGAAATCCAGGAGGCGCTCGAGCTTCCCGTGGCGCTGCTGCGGATCGAGTGCTTCGACATCTCGCACGTCCAGGGCACCAACGTGGTCGGGTCCATGGTGGTGGTCGAGGACGGCCTGCCGAAAAAGTCCGACTACCGGAAGTTCGCCGTGACCGGAGCCGCCGCCACCGACGACACGGCGGCCATGCACGATGTGCTGACCCGCCGGTTCCGGCACTATCTCCAGGAGAAAAACGAGCACGCGGCGGCCGCGGCCAAACCGGCGCACCAGGCGGCCCTGGACGCGGCAACTGCCGCGGCGGTCGCGGACTCCACGACGCCGGCGCCGCGGAGCAAATTCGCCTACCCGCCCAACCTTGTCGTCGTCGACGGCGGCAAACCGCAGGTCAATGCCGCCGCGCGGGCGCTGGAAGAGCTGGGCATCGAGGACGTCTATGTGGTCGGCCTGGCAAAACGGCTCGAGGAAGTGTGGCTGCCGGACAGCGACTTCCCGGTGATCCTGCCGCGCGCCTCCGCCGGCCTGTATCTGCTGCAGCGGATCCGCGACGAGGCCCACCGCTTCGCCATCAGCTTCCACCGGCAAAAGCGCGGCAAGGCCATGACGGTGTCCGCGCTGGACAGCGTGCCCGGGCTGGGCGAGTCCAAACGCAAGGCCCTCCTGGCCGAGTTCGGCTCCGTCAAGGCGATCAAGGCCGCGACGCAGGAGGAACTCACCGGTGCCAAGGGGATCGGCCCCTCCCTGGCCGCCTCGATCGTCCGGCACTTCACTGCCGGCGGCCTCGAGGAAGCCGCCACGGTTCCTGCCGTCAACATGACCACCGGCGAAATCCTCGACACTTAGCTAGCGCCGCCAAACTTAGCTAGGGTAAAGACTTGGGTACGGCACGGCCGCGGCATCACCGCGGCCGGCGCGCAAACCTGACGGAACAGCAAATCGCACAGGCAGAGATGGGGCTTCACTGATGGCAGAGTCGACGGCAGGATCCGAGACGGATGCGGACGGCATGACACCCGTCAAACCCGTCGAGGCTGAACTGCTCGTGGTGACCGGAATGTCGGGAGCCGGCCGCAGCACCGCCTCGGACGCCCTTGAGGACCATGGCTGGTATGTCGTGGAGAACCTGCCGCCGCAGATGCTCGGCACGCTCGCCGAACTGGTGTCCCGGACTCCGCACTCGATGTCCAAGCTCGCCGTCGTGATGGACGTCCGGAGCAAGGAACTGTTCGTCGACATGCGCGCGGCGCTCCGCGCCCTGGAAGCCACGGGCGTGAGCTTCCGCGTGCTGTTCCTCGACGCCAACGACGACGTCCTGGTGCGGCGCTTCGAGCAGGGCCGCAGGCCCCACCCGCTCCAGGGCGGCGGCCGGATCCTCGACGGCATCGCCGCCGAACGCGAGCTGGTGCGTGAATTGAAGGACACCGCCGACATCGTCCTGGACACGTCCTCCCTCAACGTCCATGGCCTCGCCACCGCCATCACCGAACTCTTCAGCGAGACCGGGCCGGTGGCGCTGCGGCTGAACGTCATGAGCTTCGGCTTCAAGTACGGGCTCCCGGTCGATGCCAACTTCGTGGCCGATGCCCGCTTCATCCCCAACCCGCACTGGGTGCCGCAGTTGCGCCCGCACACCGGGCTGGACAAGGACGTCAGCGGTTACGTGCTGGAGGCCCAGGGCGTCAGCGACTTCGTGGAACGCTACGTGCTGGCCCTCGAACCGGTCCTGGACGGGTACCGGCGGGAGAACAAGCACTACGCCACCATCGCCGTGGGCTGCACCGGCGGCAAGCACCGTTCCGTGGCGGTCGCCGTCGAACTCTCACGGAGGCTGGCGCAATATCCGCGCGTCACCGTGACCACGACGCACCGGGACTTGGGCCGCGAGTAATGGCGCTGCTGACCGGCCCGCTGCCCCTTGTCCCGCCCGCCAGCGCGGCCTTCGCCAGCCAGCAGGACAAAGGACCCTCCGTCGTCGCGCTCGGCGGCGGCCACGGTCTCTCCGCCTCGCTGTCGGCCCTGCGCCTGCTGACCTCCGAGCTCACCGCGATCGTCACGGTCGCGGACGACGGCGGCTCCTCCGGCCGGCTCCGCGAGGAGTACGGGGTCCTGCCGCCCGGTGATCTGCGGATGGCCCTGTCCGCGCTGTGTGACGACACCGACTGGGGCCGCACATGGCGGGACGTCATGCAGCACCGTTTCGCGCCGGGCAAAGGCCGCGGCGGCTCCCTCGATGAACACGCGATGGGCAACCTCCTGATCGTCACGCTCTGGGAGCTCCTGGGTGACACCGTCGCGGGCCTGAAGTGGGCCGGCGCCCTGCTCGGCGCCCGCGGCGAAGTCCTGCCGATGTCCAGCGTCCCGCTGACCATCGAGGGCCAGGTCCGGGTCACCGCCCCGGACGGAGCGACGGCACTGCAGACCCTCACCGGCCAGGCCAAGTGCGCGGTGGCAGGGTCCCTGGAGCACGTCCGGCTCTTGCCTGAGAACGCTCCGGCCTGCACGGAGGCACTGACGGCGATCGAGCTGGCAGACTGGGTGATCCTCGGCCCGGGCTCCTGGTACACGTCCGTTCTGCCGCACCTGTTGCTGCCCGAAATGCGCGAGGCCCTCGCCAACACGGCCGCCCGCCGGTGCCTGACCATGAACCTGGCCACAGATACCAAGGAGACCGCCGGCATGACCGCCGCCGACCACCTCCGGGTGCTGCGCGAGTACGCGCCGGAGTTCACGATCGACGTCATCCTGGCCGATCCGGCGTCGGTGCAGAACCTGCCCGACTTCGAGGCGGCGGCAGGAATGCTCGGCGCCGAGGTGGTCTTGGGTAAAGTGGGGGCGTCTGGTCGCCGTCCGGTCCACGATCCGTTGCGGCTGGCGACGGCGTATCACGATATTTTCGGGAATAGTTAGGAAAGGTGCCATGGCACTGACAGCATCAGTCAAGGAAGAACTTTCCCGTCTGGATATCAAGAAGTCCTCAGTCCGCAAGGCCGAGGTCTCGGCCATGCTCCGCTTCGCCGGCGGGCTGCACATCATCTCGGGCCGGATTGTGATCGAGGCCGAAGTCGACCTCGCATCGACCGCCCGGCGGCTGCGCGCCGCCATCGCCGAGGTGTACGGCCACCAGAGCGAGATCATCGTCGTCTCCGGCGGCGGCCTGCGCCGCGGCAGCCGCTATGTGGTGCGGGTGGTGCGCGACGGTGAGGCCCTCGCCCGCCAGACCGGACTGCTGGACGCGCGGGGCCGCCCCGTGCGCGGCCTTCCGTCGGTAGTGGTCAACGGCTCCGCGGCGGACGCCGAAGCCGTCTGGCGCGGCGCGTTCCTGGTCCACGGCTCGCTCACCGAGCCCGGCCGGTCCTCGGCCATGGAAGTCACCTGCCCCGGCCCCGAATCGGCCCTGGCCCTCGTCGGCGCCGCCCGCCGCCTGGGCATCCAGGCCAAGGCCCGCGAGGTCAGGGGAGTGGACCGCGTGGTGATCCGCGACGGCGACACGATCGCCGCGCTGCTCACGCGCATGGGTGCACACGACGCCCTGATGGTCTGGGAGGAACGCCGCATGCGCAAGGAAGTCCGGGCCACGGCCAACCGGCTGGCCAACTTCGATGACGCGAACCTGCGCCGTTCCGCGCAGGCCGCCGTGGCCGCCGGCGCCCGGGTGGACCGGGCCCTGGAAATCCTGGGCGACGACGTCCCTGACCACCTGAAGTATGCCGGTGAACTCCGGGTCGCGCACAAGCAGGCCAGCCTGGACGAGCTGGGCCGGCTCGCCGACCCCGTCATGACCAAGGACGCCATCGCCGGCCGGATCCGCCGGCTCCTGGCCATGGCGGACAAACGGGCCCAGGACCTCGGCATCCCGGGCACGGAAGCCAATGTGACGCCGGAAATGCTCGACGACTAGCCCGCCCCTAGAATCAACAGCAGGAATATACCGGGAATGGAAATACCCGGGAGCCGCGGCGGGTTGTCGCCGTTGGATCCCACCGCAATTTTCCGGATGCCCGCATCCGGATGCACAATCCGAGAGTTACCGAACCGGACAACCCGTCCACGACATTGGAGGATTTTGTGACCGAGTACGTACTGCCCCAGCTCGACTATGACTACGCAGCGCTGGAACCGCACATCTCCGCGAAGATCATGGAGCTGCACCACAGCAAGCACCACGCCGCCTACGTGGCCGGCGCCAACAACGCCCTGGCCCAGCTGGCCGAGGCGCGCGAAAAGGGCGACTTCGCCAACATCAACCGCCTCTCCAAGGACCTCGCGTTCCACACCGGCGGGCACATCAACCACTCCGTCTTCTGGAAGAACCTCTCCCCGGACGGTGGCGACAAGCCCGAGGGCGAGCTCGCCGCGGCCATTGACGACGCCTTCGGCTCGTTCGACGCATTCCGTGCCCAGTTCAGCGCCGCGGCGCTGGGCCTGCAGGGCTCCGGCTGGGGCTTCCTGGCCTACGAACCCATCGGCGGCAACCTGGTCATCGAGCAGCTCTACGATCAGCAGGGCAACGTCGCACTCGGCACCACCCCGCTGCTGATGCTGGACATGTGGGAGCACGCTTTCTACCTGGACTACGTCAACGTCAAGGCTGACTACGTCAAGGCCTTCTGGAACATCGTGAACTGGGCCGACGTCGCCAAGCGCTTCGACGCCGCCCGCAAGAACGCGACGGGCCTCATTACCCTCTAGGCAGGTCCCATTACCCTGAACGGGGTGACGGAATCGACTTCCGTTTGTAACAAACCTCACATTACGGGCCGGTCGGCCCGAAATGTGGACGGACTGCCCCTGCACTTGCGGGGGCAGTCCCGGTTAAACGTAAGATGGATCACGGAAGGCGGTTAGCCTTCAGCAATGTGGCTGGTCGCCCTCCGATCTGGTAATTATCTCTGCCCAATGGCGTGCGGGATCTGTTAGTTGGCTTGAACGCCTTCTCAACTAGTCGTGCTCGCAAGAGCACCAAGGAGACTGAAAACGTGACGACCCGTATTGGCATCAACGGCTTTGGCCGTATCGGCCGCAACTACTTCCGCGCCGCCCTCGCGCAGGGCGCAGACCTTGAGATCGTTGCGGTCAACGACCTCACCAGCCCGGAAGCCCTCGCTCACCTCTTTAAGTACGACTCCGTGGGCGGCCGCCTGGCCGAAACCATCGAGGTCAAAGACGGCAACATCGTCGTCGACGGCAACATCATCAAGGTCCTGGCCGAACGCGATCCCGCGAAGCTGCCCTGGGGCGAGCTCGGCGTCGACATCGTCATCGAGTCCACCGGCTTCTTCACCAAGGCCGCCGATGCGCAGAAGCACATCGACGCCGGCGCCAAGAAGGTCCTGATCTCCGCCCCCGCGTCGGATGAGGACATCACGATCGTGATGGGCGTCAACGACGGCCTGTACGACAGCGCCACGCACCACATCATCTCCAACGCCTCCTGCACCACCAACTGCCTCGGCCCGCTGGCCAAGGTCATCAATGACGCCTTCGGCATCGAGCGTGGCCTGATGACCACCATCCACGCCTACACCGCCGACCAGAACCTGCAGGACGGCCCGCACAAGGACCTCCGCCGCGCCCGCGCCGCCGCCATCAACATGGTGCCCACCTCCACCGGTGCCGCCAAGGCAATCGGCCTGGTCCTGCCGGAACTCAAGGGCAAGCTCGACGGCTACGCCATCCGCGTGCCCGTCCCCACCGGTTCCGCCACTGACCTGACCGTCACGGTCTCCCGCGAGACCACGGTCGCCGAAGTCAACGCAGCCCTCAAGGCAGCGTCGGAGACCGAGGAGCTCAAGGGCCTGCTGACCTACACCGACGAGCCGATCGTCTCCTCGGACATCGTCGGCGACCCGGCATCGTCCATCTTCGATTCCGGCCTGACCAAGGTGATCGGCGACCAGGTCAAGGTTGTGTCCTGGTATGACAACGAGTGGGGTTACTCCAACCGCCTCGTGGACCTCACGGAGCTTGTCGCGTCCAAGCTGGGCTAGGGTAAGACTCATGACATTTCACACCCTCAACGAACTGATCGCTGATGGTGTCCGCGGGCGGTACGTTCTGGTCAGAAGTGACCTGAACGTGCCGCTCGACGGCTCTACAGTGACTGACGATGGCCGCATCAAGGCCTCCCTGCCAGTGCTGGCGAAGCTCACGGACGCCGGTGCCCGCGTGCTGGTTACAGCACACCTCGGCCGCCCCAAGGGCGCCCCGGAAGAGAAATACTCACTCAAGCCCGCAGCCGCACGGCTGGCCGAGCTTGCCGGGTTCAAGGTCTCACTTGCCACTGACACCGTCGGCGAGTCGGCCAAGGAGCTCTCCGCCGCGCTGCAGGACGGCGAAGTGCTGGTCCTGGAAAACGTGCGCTTCGACGCGCGGGAGACCTCCAAGGACGACGCCGAACGCGGCGCCTTCGCGGACGAACTCGTCGCGCTCACCGGTGATAACGGCGCGTTCGTCGACGATGCCTTCGGTGCCGTGCACCGCAAGCACGCCAGCGTGTACGACGTCGCCACGCGGCTGCCGTCCTACCAGGGTGACCTCGTCCGCACGGAGGTCGAGGTGCTGCGCAAGCTCACCACCGACACCCAGCGGCCCTACGTCGTTGTCCTCGGCGGCTCCAAGGTCTCCGACAAGCTCGCTGTCATCGACAACCTCCTGGGCAAGGCGGACACGATCCTGGTGGGCGGCGGCATGCTGTTCACCTTCCTCGCCGCCGCGGGTCACAAGGTCGCGGGCAGCCTGCTCGAAGAGGACCAGATCCCGGTCGTCCAGGACTACCTGAAGCGGGCCGCCGACGCCGGCACCGAGTTCGTTGTGCCCACCGATGTTGTGGTGGCGAGCAAGTTCGCCGCCGATGCCGAGCACGAGACCGTTGCCGCCGACGCCATCGAGTCGGGCAGCTTCGGAGCGCAGGGCATCGGGCTGGACATCGGGCCGGTCTCGGCAGCGGCGTTCGCGGAACGGATCAAGGGCGCCAAGACCGTGTTCTGGAACGGGCCCATGGGCGTGTTCGAATTCGCGGCCTTCGCCGGCGGTACCCGGGCCATCGCCCAGGCCCTGACCGAGACGGACGCGTTCACCGTCGTTGGCGGCGGCGACTCGGCGGCAGCGGTCCGGACCCTCGGCTTCGCCGATGAGGCGTTCGGCCACATTTCCACCGGCGGCGGCGCAAGCCTGGAGTACCTTGAAGGCAAGGAACTCCCCGGCCTGAGCGTCCTCGACCGTTAGAAGCACAGACCGCTAAAAGCACCGGCATTTGAGCCGGCAGGGTGCCCTCCGCAGCGAACGGGCACCCTGCCGGCTGCTCCCACACACCAAGAACTCCTGGAGATCACGTGACCACGTCAACCAACGGTAAATTCGACCGCAAGCCTTTCATCGCCGGCAACTGGAAGATGAACATGGACCACGTCCAGGGCATCACCCTCCTGCAGAAGCTGGCATGGACCCTGTCCGACGCCAAGCACGACTACAGCCGGGTGGAGGTCGCCGTCTTCCCGCCGTTCACGGATCTCCGCGGCGTTCAGACGCTGGTCCAGGGCGACGAGCTCGCCGTCGTCTATGGCGGCCAGGACCTCTCCCAGTTCGACTCCGGCGCCTACACGGGCGACATTTCCGGCCAGTTCCTCGCCAAGCTTGCCTGCAGCTACGTCCTGGTTGGCCACAGCGAACGCCGCACCATCCACAACGAGTCCGACGCCGTGCTCAACGCCAAGACCAAGGCCGCCTTCCGGCACGGCATCACCCCGGTCCTCTGTGTCGGTGAAGGCCTGGAGATCCGGCAGGCCGGCACCCACGTGGACCACACCCTCGCCCAGCTGCGCGCCGGCGTCGAAGGCCTCACCCCGGAGCAGGCCGCCGAGCTCGTGGTCGCCTACGAGCCCGTGTGGGCCATTGGCACCGGCGAGGTGGCGGGCCCGGAAGATGCGCAGGAAATGTGCGCAGCCATCCGCGCCGAACTGTCCACCCTCTTCGGAGCCGACGTGGCCGCCAAGACCCGCCTGCTCTACGGCGGCTCGGTCAAGGCCAACAACGCGGCGTCGATCCTCAAGGAGCGCGACGTCGACGGCTTGCTGGTCGGCGGTGCCAGCCTGGACGCTGCCGAGTTTGCTAATATTGTCAGGTTCGAGAGTCACCTGTTGACGGATTAGTCCGGACACAGCCTGACCCCCGCAATCCAATCCTTCTGAAAGGCCGTCGTGGACGTTCTTCATGTCATTCTGCAGGTCCTCCTGGGCATCACCAGCCTCCTGCTGACGTTGCTCATCCTGCTCCATAAGGGACGCGGAGGCGGCCTGTCCGACATGTTCGGCGGCGGCATGAGCTCGGGGCTGAGCTCCTCCGGGGTCGCGGAACGGAACCTCAACCGGTTCACCGTCATCCTGGGAATCACCTGGGGAGTGGTGATTATCGCCCTCGGCCTGCTCATGCGGTTCAGCACGGGCGCCGATTCCTAGGACGCCCGTCCGAAAACTCCATATGGGGTCCTTATGGCCCTCCCGGCATCGGGAACTCACGAACTACACTGTGGCTGTCGTCTTGCACTTCCACCAGCTAAGTAGCCAGGAGTTCCCGATGCTGCATTCTGCTTCCGGATTCAAGGGAATCCGCGTGGGCGCCACCGAGGGGGCATCTCCCCGCCATGAACCACTGAACGGGGCCGGCGTACGCCAGCCCCGTATTCGTGTCTCCTTCCGGTGCGCCAAGGGCCATGAAACCGCGCTCGTGTTCGCCCAGTTGCCGGAGGAACAGATCCCCGGCGTCTGGGACTGCCGGCGCTGCGGCGGCACCGCAACCCGCGACGAATCAAAGTTTGCCCTGGAGGAAGCACCGACAGAGGGCTTCAAGACGCACCTGGAATACGTTAAAGAGCGGCGCTCCAGCCAGGACGCCGAAGACGTGCTGGCCGGAGCGCTGGAACGGCTACGCTCAGGACGCACCCTTCCGGACGAGCTGCTCCGGGACCCGTGAGGCCGCGTTCTCGTCAATCAGCCACAGGGTTTCCCGGCGGCCGCGCGGCCCCGCCGCGGGAACCTGCACCGGATTGGCGCCGGCCAGGGCGAGCCCTACGGCGCCGGCCTTGTCGTCACCGGCCACCACCATCCACACCTCGGAAGCCGTATTGATCGCCGGCAACGTCAGCGACACCCGTGCCGGCGGCGGCTTGGGGGAGTTGTGGACACCCACGACAGTCCGTTCCTTCTCCCGGATGCCGGCTTGCTCCGGGAAGAGCGAGGCGACGTGCGCATCCGGCCCGACGCCGAGGAGGACAATGTCCAGGCGGGGGAGCCGCGCCGGCATTTCCGGCCTGTCGTCGGACATGTCCGCGGCGTGCTCGGCGGCCGCTGCCTCGGCGAGGCGGCGGGCATAGTCGGCCGCCGCGTCGTCCGGGCTGTCGAAGTCATCGGTGGAACCGGGCACATGGACGCGCGCTGGATCAACACCGATATGGGACAGGAGGGCGTCCTGGGCCTGGCGGGCGTTGCGCTCGGCGTCGTCTGCCGCCACAAAGCGCTCGTCCCCCCACCAGAAATTCACCTTGGACCAGTCGACGGCCCGCGCCGCCGGCGACTCGGCCACGGCCTTGAGCGAGCCGATGCCCATTGTTCCCCCGGTAAGCACCACCGTGGCCTCGCCGTGCCGGTCCTGGATATCCACAAGCTTGGTAATCAGGCGGGCTGCGATCGCAGCCATCAGAACGGTCGAATCAGGATGGATGCTTACTCTCGGGTCAGCGCTCACTGGGACGGACACTCCTTAGATTGGTACGCGGCAGTCCCATAGTAATCACTTCACCGAAGACTTCGTCCGGATCCAGGCGGCGGAGTTCCTCGGCCAGGCAGTCCTTGAGGCTGCGGCGGGGCAGTGAGATCCGCTGCGCGGGCTGGCCGGGCTGGGTCAGTTCCGCAATGGTGAGCCCGGGCCGGAAAAGCTGGATGTCGCCGCCGGGCCGGGTCAGCCGGACGCGCCGGATGCCGGTTCCGGCCGGATCCGCAACGATCGTCACGGGAACGTCCAGGGCCAGGGTGAGCCAGGCGGCGAGGAGCACGGTGCTGGGGGAGTCCGAGGCGCCCTCGACGGCCACGGCCGTCACCGGTGAGTCGTCCACCTGGTCCAGGACCGCAGCCAGCTGGATGCGCCAGTTGGTCAGCCGGGTCCAGGCCAGGTCCGTGTCGCCGGCCTTGTAGGTGCGGCGGATGTTTTCCAGCGCCGCGACCGGGTCCGCTTCGTTGGCCGAGTCGGTGATCCGGCGGTGCGCGATGCCCCCGATCGAGGTCTGGCACGCATTCCTGGGTGCGCCGTGCGGCCACCACGCCACGATCGGGGCGTCCGGGAGCAGCAGGGCCGCGACGAGGGATTCGCTTTCCTCGGCGAGTTCGCCGTAACCGCGGAGCAGGATCACCTCGGAGGCCCCGGCGTCGCCGCCGACGCGGATCTGGGCATCCAGCCGGGTCGGGGCCGAGGCACCGGCGTCGGCGAGGACGATGATCCGGCACGGGTGTTCGCGGCTGGCCTCGTTGGCTGCCTCGATGGCTTCCTCTTCGAGCCCGGAGCGGGTGACGACCACAAGGGTCAGGACCCGGCCCAGGGCGATCACGCCGCCCTGCTCCCGCAGGGCCATGATCTTCTTGGAGATCTTGGAGGTGGTGGTGTCGGGAAGATCTACGATCATGGCCTTCTCCAGGTTCGTCCGTCGCGGGCAAGGAGCTCGTCGGCCGAGGCAGGGCCCCAGCTGCCGGGAGCGTAGGGCTGGGGCTGTTCGTCGAGGCCGGCCCAGTAGTTCTCGAAGGGATCCAGGATCTTCCAGGACAGCTCGACTTCCTGGTGCCGGGGGAACAACGGCGGTTCGCCGAGGAGCACGTCCAGGATGAGGCGTTCGTAGGCTTCGGGGCTGGACTCGGTGAAGGAGTGGCCGTAGCCGAAGTCCATGGTGACGTCGCGGACCTCCATCTGGGTGCCCGGGACCTTGGAGCCGAACCGGATCGTGGCGCCCTCGTCGGGCTGGACCCGGATCACCACGGCGTTCTGGCCGAAGTCGTCCTCGCCGTGGTCGGTGAAGAGCAGGTTCGGTGCGCGCTTGAACACGACGGCGATCTCCGTCACCCGGCGCCCCAGCCGCTTTCCGGCACGCAGGTAGAACGGCACGCCGGACCAGCGCCGGGTGTTGATGTCCACCCGGATCGCGGCGAACGTCTCGGTCTTGGAATCGGCGGGGATGCCCTCTTCCTCCAGGTACCCGAGGACTTCCTCGCCGCCCTGCCAGCCGCCGGTGAACTGACCGCGGGCGGAGTGGGTGGAGAGGTCGTGGGGGAGCCTGACGGCGGCGAGGACCTTTTCCTTCTCGGCCCGCAGGTCATCGGCGTTGAAGGAGATTGGCTCCTCCATGGCTGTCAGGGCCAGCAGCTGCAGCAGGTGGTTCTGGATTACGTCGCGGGCCGCGCCCACGCCGTCGTAGTAGCCGGCCCGGCCGCCGGTGCCGATGTCCTCGGCCATGGTGATCTGGACGTGGTCCACATAGTTGGCGTTCCAGAGCGGCTCGAAGAGCTGGTTGGCGAAGCGCAGTGCCAGGATGTTCTGCACCGTCTCCTTGCCCAGGTAGTGGTCGATCCGGAACACCGCGTCCGGCGGGAACACCGACTCGACGATGTCGTTGAGCTGGCGGGCCGATTCGAGGTCGTGTCCGAACGGCTTTTCGATCACCACGCGGCGCCAGTTGTCGCCCGCGGCCTGGGCCAGGCCGTGCTTGGAGAGCTGGCGGCAGACCTGTTCGAAGGCCTTGGGCGGGATCGAGAGGTAAAACGCGTGGTTTCCCCGCGTCCCGCGCTGTTCGTCGAGTTCATCGATTGTGTCGGAGAGCCGCTTGAACGCCTCGTCGTCGTCGAACTCGCCCTGCACGAAGCGGATGCCCTCGGAGAGCTGCTTCCAGACCGTTTCATCGAACGGGGTGCGGGCGTAGGTTTTGACGGACTCCTTGACCTCCGCCGCGAAGTCCTCGTTCTCCCACTCGCGGCGGGCAAAGCCCACCAACGCGAAGCTCGGCGGCAGCAGCCCGCGGTTGGCGAGGTCATACACGGCCGGCATGAGCTTCTTGCGGGCGAGGTCCCCGGTCACCCCGAACAGGACCAGCGACGCCGGCCCGGCAATACGGTTCAGACGGCGGTCACGGGGGTCCCGGAGCGGATTGCGCCCCCGGCCGGCCGTGTTCCTGCCGCCGTTGTAGGTTTCTGGCATGGTTGCGTGGGTGCCTTAGCTTTCAGTGGAGGATGCGGCCTGGCCGGCGAGGGACGTGACGAGCTCCTGGAGCTGCTTCACGCCCGCGGCGCGGTCGGTGAGGTGCAGCCGGAGGACCGGACGGCCGTGCTCGGAGAGGACCTGGGCATCGCCCGCGGCCTGCGCCGAGATCAGCTCGCCGAACGTGAACGGCCGGTCCGGGATGGCCAGGTCAGCCGCGGACGCGGCCGTGACCTGCAGGAAGACGCCGATCGCGGGTCCGCCCTTGTGGAACTGGCCGGTGGAGTGCAGGAACCGCGGGCCCCAGCCGAAGGTGACCGGGCGTCCGCTGACAGCGGCCAGTTCGTCCCGGACGCCTTCGAAGCTGGCGTAGGCGAGCCGGTCGAAGTAGGCCTGCACGCTGAGGTAGTTGTCCGGGCCGAGTTCGGCGAGCAGTGCGCCGACGGCCTCTGCCGCGGTGGCGGCGTCGCCGAGCCATGCCCCGCCGCGGACCTCGATGGCGCCGTCGGTGAAATTCGCCGGTGTCGGTTCGGGCTGTGCGTCCAGCAGGCCGCGGGCAGCGATTTTAGCTGCCTCGACATCGGGCTGGTCGAACGGGTTGATGCCCAGCAGGCGGCCGGCCACGGCGGTGGCGAATTCCCACACCATCATCTGCGTGGCCAGGCCGCCGGCAATGGCGACCTCGTTCTCGCCGAGCTGCACGTCGGCGTCCGCCGCGACGAGCCGGATGACCAGGACGTCGGGAGCGCCCAGGGTGGCCTCCGGGGAGGCAGGACCGGCCACGACCGGCAGCACGCCGGTGCCGAGCTTGCCTGTGGATTCGGCGATGAGCTGTTCGGCCCAGTCGGCGAAGCCCACGATCCCGGACCCGTCCTCCGCGATGACGATCTTGTTGCGCAGCGGGGTGGTGCCGCCCAGTGCGGTGCCGAGGGCGAGACCGATGTTCTCCTCCGAGTCCTCATTGAGTATCTCGGCGGCTTCTTCGGCCTCATCCAGGAAAGCCTGGATGTCCACTCCGGCCAGCCCGCACGGGACCAGCCCGAACGCGGTCAGGGCCGAGAAGCGGCCGCCGACGTTGGGGTCTGCATTGAAGACGGCGCGGTAGCCCGCCTCCCGTGAGGCCTTGTCCAGCGGCGACCCCGGGTCGGTGACGATGATGATGCGGCTCTTCGCGTCGAGCCCGGCATCGGTGAACGCCTGCTCGAAGATCCGGCGCTGGGAATCGGTTTCCACGGTGGAGCCGGACTTGGACGAAACCACGATTGCGGTTTCGGCCAGCCGGTCCGCCACCGCGGCACTGACCTGTTCGGGGTCGGTGCTGTCCAGCACAGTCAGCTCGACGCCAGCGGTGCCCGCGATGACTTCGGGCGCCAGGGAGGAACCGCCCATGCCGCAGAGGACGATCCGCGTTACGCCCTCGGCCTTCAGCGCGTCGCGGAGTTCGAGGATGTCGCCGACCAGCGGCTGGGAGACGGTGGCCGCCTCGACCCAGCCCAGCCGGACAGCGGATTCCTGCTCTGCGTCCGGACCCCACAGGGTGTGGTCCTTCGCGAAGATCCGGGTGGCAATACGGTCTTCCAGCAGTGCCGGGAGGTGCTGCTCATGTGCCTGGCGGGCTGCGCCGGTGGCGTCGTAGCTGAGTGTGCTCATGGTGGGTTAGGAAGCCTTCCGTGCAGAGGCCAGGGCGCCTTCGACGTCGCCCAGCAGTTCCTTCCAGCTGGCCACGAACTTGTCCAGGCCTTCGGATTCGAGCAGAGCGACGACCTCGTTGTAGGAAATCCCCAGTGCGTCGAGGGAGTTCAGCGTGGCGTTGGCGTCGTCGTAGCCGCGGGTGACGGTGTCGCCCGTGACGGTGCCGTGGTCGAACGTCGCGTCGAGCGTCTTCTCCGGCATGGTGTTGACGACGCCGGGGGCGACGAGTTCGGTGACGTAGAGGGTATCCGGGTAGGCCGGGTCCTTCACGCCGGTGGAAGCCCAGAGCGGGCGCTGCGGCAGGGCGCCGGCCTCGGCCAGCAGGGCCCAGCGTTCGGTGGAGAACAGCTCCTCGTAGACCTGGTAGGCCAGGCGGGCGTTGGCCAGGCCGGCCTTGCCCTTGAGTGCCTTGGCTTCCTCGGTGCCGATGGCATTGAGGCGCTTGTCGATTTCGGCATCGACGCGGGAGACGAAGAAGGACGCGACCGAGTGGATCGTGGACAGGTCATGGCCGTTGTCCTTGGCCTGCTCGAGCCCGGACTGGAAGGCGTTGATCACGGCGCGGTAGCGTTCCAGCGAGAAGATCAGGGTCACGTTGACGCTGATGCCCTCGGCCAGGGTGGCGGTGATCGCCTCGAGGCCTTCGAGGGTTGCCGGGATCTTGATCAGGACGTTGTCCTTGTTGACCTTCTTGTACAGGTGCTTCGCTTCGGCGATGGTGCCGGCGGTGTCCCAGGCCAGGCGGGGGTCGACCTCGATGGAGACGCGGCCGTCGACGCCCTTGGTGGCCGCCGCGACGGGGGCGAACAGGTCGCAGGCGTCGGCCACGTCGGTGGTGGTGATTTCGAAGACGGTCTCCTCGACGGTGGCGCCGGCCGCGGCCTGGGCGGCGATCACGGCGTCGTAGTCGTGGCCGGCGGTGATGGCGGCGTGGAAGATCGACGGGTTGGTGGTGACGCCAACGACGTTCTTCTCTTCGATCAGCTTGCGCAGGGTGCCGGTCTGCAGGCGGCCGCGGGAAAGGTCATCGAGCCAGATCGAGACGCCGGCGTCGGAGAGCTGCTGGGTGGGGGTAGTCATTTCATAACTCCTGGAAATCATGGGTTCCGGGGGCACAACGTCCCCCGGAACCGTGGTGGTGGATCAGTTGGTGAGGCCGCGCGAGGGATTCCTTCGCGGCGGCGGCGACTGCTTCTGCCGTGATGCCGAATTCCTGGAAGAGGCGCTTGTAGTCCGCGGACGCGCCGAAGTGCTCCAGGGAGATGGAACGGCCGGCGTCGCCGACGAATTCCTTCCAGCCCAGGGCCAGTCCGGCCTCGACCGAAACGCGTGCCTTCACGGCCGGGGGCAGCACGGCGTCGCGGTAGGCGGCGTCCTGCTTGTTGAACCATTCCACGCAGGGCATGGACACCACGCGGGTGGGGATGCCCTCGGCCTGCAGCGCTTCGCGGGCGTTGACGGCGAGCTGGACCTCGGAGCCGGTGCCGATCAGGATGACCTGGGCGTCGACGGTGTTGCCGTCCTTCGACGCCTCAGCCAGGACGTAGCCGCCCTTCTCGACGCCGGCCGTGGAGCCGAAGGTGTCGCCGTCGGCCACGCCGGTGCCGCGGGCGTACGTGGGGATGTTCTGCCGGGTCAGGACGATCCCGGCGGGGTTTTCGTGGTTTTCCAGCATGGCCTTCCAGGCCGCGGCAACCTCGTTCGCGTCGCCCGGGCGGACGACGTCCAGGCCCGGGATGGCACGCAGGGAGGCGAGCTGCTCGACGGGCTGGTGCGTGGGGCCGTCCTCGCCCAGGCCGATCGAGTCGTGCGTCCAGACGTACAGCGACGGGACGCCCATGAGGGCGCCGAGCCGGATCGCGGGGCGCTGGTAGTCGGAGAAGATCAGGAACGTTCCGGAGAACGCCCGGGTGCGCCCGTGCAGGGAGATGCCGTTCACGATCGATGCCGCGGCGTGCTCGCGGATGCCGAAGTGCAGGACCCGGCCGTAGGGGTTGCCCTTCCACGCCGCGGTGGACCGGGACTTGGGGATGAATGAGGGCGAGCCTTCGATCGTGGTGTTGTTCGACTCCGCGAGGTCGGCGGAGCCGCCCCAGAGTTCGGGCATGACCGGGCCGATCGCGTTCAGGACCTTCCCGGAGGCGGCCCGGGTGGAGACGTCCTTGCCGGCCTCGAAGACCGGCAGGGCGGCCTCGAAGTCGCCCGGGAGCTTCTTCGCCTCGACGCGTTCCAGCAGTGCAGCGGCCTCGGGGTTGCCGGCCTGCCACGCCTCGAACGAGGTCTGCCAGTTGGTGCGGGCGGCCGCGCCGCGGTCCTGGACGGCCCGGGCGTGGGCCAGGACGTCCTCGTCGACCTGGAAGGCGCGTTCCGGGTCGAAGCCCAGGACCTTCTTCAGTGCCGCGACTTCCTCAGCGCCCAGGGCGGAGCCGTGGATCTTGCCGGTGTTCTGCTTCTTCGGCGCCGGGTACCCGATGATGGTCCGCAGGGAGATGATGGAGGGCTTGCCGGTTTCGGCCTTCGCGGCAAGCAGTGCGGCGTGCAGCTCCTTCACGTCTTCGACGTATTCGCCGGTCCGGGTCCAGTCGACCCGCTGGGTGTGCCAGCCGTAGGCCTCGTAGCGGGCCAGGACGTCCTCGGTGAACGCCACATCGGTGTCGTCCTCGATCGAGATGTGGTTCTCGTCGTAGATCACCACGAGGTTGCCCAGTTCCTGGTGCCCGGCGAGTGAGGACGCCTCGGAGGTGACGCCTTCCTGCAGGTCACCGTCGGAGGCGATCACCCAGATGGTGTGATCGAACGGGCTCGTGCCGGCAGGAGCGTCGGCGTCGAACAGGCCGCGCATCCGGCGCTGGGAATAGGCGAAGCCGACCGCGGAGGCCAGGCCCTGGCCCAGCGGGCCGGTGGTGATCTCCACACCCTTGGTGTGCTTGTACTCCGGGTGGCCCGGGGTCAGCGAGCCCCAGGTCCGCAGCGCCTCCAGGTCCTTCAGCTCCAGGCCGTAGCCGGAGAGGAACAGCTGGATGTACAGGGTCAGGGACGTGTGTCCGGGGGACAGGATGAACCGGTCGCGGCCCAGCCAGTCCGGGTTCGCCGGATCGTGGCGCATCAGCTTCTGGAACAACAAATACGCGGCCGGAGCCAGGCTCATCGCCGTTCCCGGGTGGCCGTTTCCGACCTTCTCCACCGCATCCGCAGCCAGCACACGGACGGTGTCCACCGCGCGCTGGTCCAAGTCAGTCCATGACAGTTCTTGCTCTTCCAAATGTGGCACGAAAACCGGGCCCCTCTCTGTGCTGACGGCCGGCGGTACGCTCTATTTTCCGCCCGGGCACAGTTCGGTGCCCGCTGCGGTTCGTACCAGCCGTTCACCATCGAAACGTTGATCTATCATTCAGACGCAGATGCAGAGCCGCGTGTCCGGCAAGTGCCTGTGTGCGTGCCCGTGTGCGCTGATCTAAGGACAGCCTAGTCCCATTCCACTTTGTGGTCAGCGTATATCTCACCAATTGGACCTGATTTCGCTTATATGAATCACCGTCCGCCGTGGGGCCGGTGAGCCGGCGTTAACGCGCCGGAATCATGGGCGCCGTTCGGCGGCCGTCCGCCCCGGAGCTCCACGGTATGATGGGTGGTGGCCTTCGACTGGGGCAAGGACACGGGCGTGCGCCGAGCGCGGAGCCCGGTCTGCAGCACAGTGCGTTGCGAAATCCACCCGGGGCTGCCCAGCCAGACAGAACTGCACAGCCAGACAGAACAGAGTGACTGCCACCGTGAGCACAACTAATACGCCGCTGAACGCCTCCCCGGCCTCGGGAAGAATGGGCTTCGGCCGCAAAGCCAAGGCCTACCTGGCGCTCACGAAACCCCGCGTCATCGAGCTCCTGCTCGTCAGCACGCTGCCCACCATGATCTATGCCGAACGTGGTTTCCCGTCGATCGGCCTGATCCTGGCGACGCTTGTGGGCGGCGCGTTCGCGGCAGGTTCGGCCGGCGCCTTCAACTGTTACATCGACCGCGATATCGACAAGCTCATGCACCGCACCGAGAACCGGCCGCTGGTCACCGGTGAGGTCACGCCCCGCGAAGCCCTCATCTTCTCCTGGCTGCTGGGCGCGGCGGCGATCGCCATCCTCTGGTTCGGGGCCAACCCGCTCGCCGCGTGGCTCGGACTCGGCGCCATCGTCTTCTACGTGGTCATCTACACCATGATCCTGAAGCGGCGCACGGCCCAGAACATTGTCTGGGGCGGCGCCGCCGGGTGCTTCCCGGTCCTGATTGCTTGGGCCGCCGTCACCAACACTGTCGAGTGGCCCGCCGTCGTGCTGTTCATGGTGATTTTCCTCTGGACCCCGCCGCACTACTGGCCGCTGTCGATGCGCTATGGCGAGGACTACCGCAACGCCAACGTGCCGATGCTGGGCGCCATTGCCGGTGCGAAAGTGGTTTCGGTGCAGGTGGTCCTCTACGCCTGGGCCATGGTGGCGTGTTCGCTGCTGATGATCCCGGCCGGCGGTGCTGGCTGGGTCTACACGGTGACCGCCGTCGGCGCCGGTGCCTGGTTCCTGTACGAGTCGCACGCGCTGTACAACCGCGCCCAGGCGGGCGACGTGTCCAACAAGGGAGCCATGAAAGTCTTCCACGGCTCCATCAGCTACCTGACCCTGCTCTTCATTGCCCTGGCCGTCGACCCCTTCGTCGGCTCGGCCATCATGGGCGGCTGATTCCTCCGTTTATCTGCCTGACGCTCCCTCACCAGTGGTGGGGGAGCGTCAGCTGTAGCAGCGGTAAGGTCCTTTCGGACCCGGGGTATCCTTACGAACCGGCCAGGCGAGACAACCTCAGGGGGAGCCCGTGATCAACCGCAGCGATGTACTTCAGGCACAGAACCGCATCAGTGGCTACGTGCGGCGCACGCCGTTGCTCCGCGGGGGTACCGCTACCGCCCCGCTGTGGTTCAAATGTGAGTTCCTGCAGCACACGGGCGTATTCAAGGCCCGGGGCGCCTTCAACCGCCAGCTCGCCGCCCGGGAGCGCGGGGAGCTTGATCCGGCCGTCGGCGTGGTGGCGGCGTCGGGCGGCAACGCGGGTCTGGCGAACGCGTACGCCGCCGCGGCCCTCGGCGTGCCGGCGACGGTGTTCGTCCCGGAGAACGCCCCGCGGGTGAAGGTCGAGCGTCTCCTCGCGTACAACGCCACGGTCCGGCAGGTTGGAGCCGAGTACGCGGAGGCTTTCGCGGCCGCAATGCACTGCGTGGAAGACACCGGTGCCTTGTTCTGCCATGCGTACGACCAACTGGAAATCGCGGCAGGCGCGGGCACCCTTGCTGAGGAAATTCTCGAGGACGAGCCCGGCACCGACACGATCGTCGTCGCCGTCGGCGGTGGCGGACTGTATGCCGGCGTGGCGGCAGCTGCCGAGGGCCGGGCCCGCGTCGTCGCGGTTGAACCCTTCACCATCCCCACGCTGCACGCGGCCCTCGACGCCGGCCGTCCGGTCGATGTGGCCGTTTCTGGTGTCGCCGCGGATTCCCTCGGAGCCAGGCGGGTGGGTGGGATCGCCTTCAGCATCGCCTCACGCGTCCCGCCGACCTCTGTGCTCGTGGACGACGCCGCCATCGTCGCCGCCCGCTCACAGTTGTGGAGCGATTACCGGATCCCCGCCGAATACGGGGCCGCGGCTGCGTTTGCGGCGCTCACGTCAGGGGCGTACACACCCGCCGAAGGGGAACGCGTCGCGGTGATCGTCTGCGGGGCGAACACCGATGCCTGCACGCTGGAGAACGATCCCGGGGCGGGCAGCGCGGGTGCGCCGGGTACCCGCTGAACAGGACCGACCGAACAGCGCCGACTAACCGTGCCGGGAGGCGGCGCTGCCGGCCTGCTGCCGGTCCGGATAGTACCGGGCCGAATAGTGCTGGTCGAAGCGGGCCCGCGCGATCCGGCCGAGCCGTTCGACGGTGTGCCAGCTGATGACCGCAATGAGCAGGGTCACCACGATGGCCGACACCGCGATGAACGGCGGCAGATCGGCCGTGGAGCCGCCGTTGAGCCAGAGAATGACGGCGTAGTTCCAGAGGTACGCGGCGTACGAGACGGTGCCCAGCAGCTGCACCGGGCGCGTCCACTTGGGCATCACTGCGGTGCGGGAGGCGGCCAGTGCGACCAGGACGGCTGAGGCGGCCATGGCCAGCGGGCCGCCAATGAACATGAAGGCCGGCGTTTCGTTGGCCTTGGGGAAGAAGATCAGCGCGGCCAGGACGGCCACGGAACCGAGCAGCGCCGCACGCCTGGGCCAGCGGCCGGTGAACCAGCTGAACACATGGACCCTGTAGAGCCGCAGGGCGGAACCGATGATCAGGCCCAGGCCCCAGGTTGTCGGGAGTGCGTAAACCAGCGAGTGAAGTTGCGGGGCCAGGGTCACCATTGCCAGCACACTGGCGGACATGAGGAACAGGGCGACGGCGGCGGACCAGCCAATCAGCCGTCCCTGGCGGTTGCGCCGCAGGGCGAGCACCAGGAGCGCGGGCCAGATCAGGTAGAACTGTTCTTCCACCGCCAACGTCCAGAGCGGTCCGATCGCCATGCTGACGTCGAAGGGCAGGGGGAGGTCTTTGAGGTAGCCAAGACCGGCGAGGACGGTGTACCCCACGATTCCCTTGGACCGGTCACCGAGGACGTCGGTGGCCAATTCGACGATGGCGTATACGCCCAGGAGAGAGACCAGGGCCGGCACCAGCCGGAAGGCCCTGTGCGCATAGAAGCGTCCGTAACGAATTTTGCGGTGCCGTTCGATGTCGCCGACCAGCACGTTGGTGATCAAGTAACCGCTCAGCACGAAGAAGGCAATGACACCCACGATGCCGGCGCCTTGGAATATGCCGGGCCAGGAATGTCCGAGCAGGACGGCGCCAACAGCGGCACCGCGAAGAACGTCCAGGCCGTCCAGCCGTGGGAGCTTTGCAGTATGTTGGACCGCCTGTGCGGGCCTTTCGCCGACTAGTAACGCCACATATCCTCCGCTGCCTCTATCTGGCCGGTTCCAATTCCAGCTGCATCAAGGCAAAACCGAGCCGTCCTTCTATCCATGGATGCGATTACGGCGCCAGTCCTGCGCCCTATCCAAGTATTCCCGCCTTGGCTGGACGAAACCTGACGCCGGCTCTGCGGCTGCCCGGCCAATGGGCAGGCCCAAAAGGGGCCACACCATCCAGTATTCCGAACGCTTTCCCGTTTGGACAAGTGACCGGCCAGTAACCTGAGGTCGAATGGGGGGAGGCCTTGGGCCTCTTTAAAGATTGTGGGCCACCAGCTCAAGCCCGATTACCAGCAGGCTCAACACGACTTCGGCGAACATGATGGCGGCCTTGTGACGCAGAGGGATCTCGAGGCGCCGGATCGCGAGGAACCCGACGACGGCGAGCGAGACAACCAGGACCACGATCGCCCACGCGAGGGCGACGGCCGTCGACCACAGGCCGAGGCCGGCTGCCGTGAGGAGGAGCAGCGGAGTGACCAGGACGCCGAGGCCGTCCGCGCTGACTGCGATCATGTGGTGCAGCTCGTCACCGGTGGGAAGCTTCGAATGAACTGTCAGGTGGCTCAGGAGATCGGCGACGAAAATCCCCAGCAGGGAACCGATCACCACGATACTGAGCGTCGCCGCCGCTGCTAGCGGCGTGGTCTCGTCCGCGTGACTCCGAAGCGCCAACACCACGGCCAGGCTCGTGAAGATGATGTAGACGCGTTCTTTGAGGCTCGCCGCGCGCTGGCGGGCTGAGGGTGAAGGAGGCACGGTCGGTTCTGTCGCTTGCATCAGAGAAGGCCTTCCGGTCAGCGTCACGGGAACGAACGAGGAAAGCCCGCGGCCGCGACGATCCATGTCCATGCCATCCCATAGTCCACCCGGAAATCCCGTCAAGGCCAGCCCCCGGGAGGTGAATGCGGTACTGAACATCGTTGCCACAGCGCCCGGACGGGTACACAGACATCAAACGCGGGGTCACTTACGGGCCGTCCGGACGTGCCGGATGGGCGGTAAGTGACCCCGCGATGCTTTGTTCAGGGGTGCTGCGGCTGATTAGTCGACCGGGTTAGTCCACCGGGCTGTAGCGGGCGATGTCCGCGGCGTTGGTCGCCGCGCTCATCAGCAGCGCCGCCGCCAGCATGTGCGCGCCGACGAGCAGCGCCGGAATGCCGTTGTAGTACTGCGTGAAGCCGATGACGGCCTGCAGCACCGTGACGCCCAGGAGCATGAACACCGCGGAGCGGAACGGCCCCTGGATCCGGCCGCGGAGCACAAGGACCAACGCGAACAGCGCGCCTGCGGTCACCAGGTAGGCGGGCACAGCGTGGATGTGCGCGAACAGGTCCCAGTCGAGGTCGTTGCGCGGGGCGTTCGCGTCGCCGGCATGCGGGCCGGCGCCGGTCACCACCACGCCAAGGCAGACGGCCACGGCGGAGAGGACCGCGACGGCGGTCATCACCGGGCGGGCAGCCCCCGGCAGGGCGGGAAGCTGCACGGTCCGGGCCTTGCCCGTGCGGCCGTAGGCACGGTTCACCAGGAGAGTCGCGAGGACCACGAGGGCCATGGACACGAGGAAGTGCAGGCCCACGACCCACGGGTTCAGCCCGGTCAGCACCGTGATGCCGCCGATGACGGCCTGGGCCGGGATGCTGGCGAGCAGGCCGAGGGCGAGCAGGAACAGGTCGCGGCGCTCCCTGCGGAGGTTCCACAGGTAGACCAGCATCATCACTGCGACGGCCGCCAGCGCAAACGTCAGGAGCCGGTTGCCGAATTCAATGATGCCGTGGATCCCCATTTCCGGGGTGGTGGCCAGGGACGCTTCCGTGCAGCGCGGCCAGGTGGGGCAGCCAAGGCCCGAGGCTGTCAGGCGGACGGCGCCGCCGGTCACCACCAGGACGATCTGGCCGATGAGGGACAGCACGGCGAGCCGCCTGATCGTCTTGTCGACGCGGACTGGCAGCCGGGAGGTGATTCCGGAGACAATCCGGGGAGTTCGTGACGCCGTGCTCACAGTTTTCTCAATTCCACTTGAACCAACGGGTTGCTGCGCCGCCGGCGATCGCCGTCCAGAGCAGCAGGACAAGCACGGCGGCACCATTGACGCTGCCGTACAGGAAAGCATCCCTCAGCGCCTGGCCCAGCGCGCCGGAGGGAAGGAAATGCACCACGGCCTGGGCCAGCGCCGGGAGCCGTTCGGCCGGGATCACGATTCCGCCCAGCGCGCCAAGCAGGATCCAGAGCAGGTTGGTGATAGCCAGGGTCGCCTCCGGCCGGACCGTCCCGGCGACCAGCAGCCCGAGTGCCGTGAAGGCGGCGGCGCCGAGGACCAGGATGGCCAGCCCGGGCAGCCAGCCCGCGGGGTTGGGCTGCCATCCCAGCACCATGGCCACCGCGGTGACGATGAGCACCTGCAGGAACAGCACCGCCAGGACGGCCAGGACCTTCCCCGCGATCAGGCCGGTGCGGCCCAGGGGAGTCGTGGACAGAAAGCGCAGCACGCCGTAGCGGCGGTCGAAGCCGGTGGAGATGCCCTGCCCCGTGAAGGCCGTGGACATGGCGCACAGGGCCAGGATGCCGGGAACGGCGACGTTGATGCGGCTCGCACCAAGTCCGTCCAGCAGCGGCGTCACGGTCAGGCCGACCATGGCCAGCAGCGGCAGCACGATCGCGAGGATCAGCTGCTCGCCGTTCCTGAGCATGGTAACGGTTTCGTACTGCCCCTGCAGCAGGATGCGGCGCAGGAGGGAAGCGGGGGCGCTGCCGTGCGCGGCAGGGGGCGCGCCGGCACGGCGCGCGCTCTCCAGCGGGGCGCCACCTGTTACGCGGGTCATCGGATCTCCCTTCCGGAGATGTCCAAAAAGACGTCCTCGAGGCTGCGCGCTTCAAGGCTCAGGGAGCTGGGCATGATCCCGCGCTGGGCCCACCACGCGGTGATCGCGGCAAGGTCGGCGGGGGTCAGGGCTCCGGTTACGGCATAACTGCCGGCCCGCGCCTCGGTGACGTCGACGCCGTCGGGCAGCACGCCGGCGAAGTCCAGGCCGGGTTCGGTTTCGAAGAGCAAGGTGCGGATGTGCTGCGCCGCGTCGCCGGCGGGCAGCTGGTGGCGCAGGAGCTGGGCGACGGTGCCTTCGGCGACGTTGCGGCCGGCGTCGATGATGTAGACGTAGTCTGCGAGGCGTTGGGCGTCGTCCATGAGGTGCGTCGTCAGGATGATGCCCATGCCGCTGTTCCGCAATTCGGAGATGAGATCGAAGACCATCTGGCGGGACTGCGGGTCCAGGCCCGCGCTGGGCTCGTCGAGGAACAGGACCTCCGGATTGCCGACCAGCGCCGCGGCCAGGGCGAGGCGCTGTTTCTGCCCGCCGGACAGGCGCCGCACGTTGGTGCGGCTGAAAGAGTCGATCCCCAGGCGTCCGATGAGTTCATCCACCGGCCAGGGGTCCTGGTACATGCCGGCGATGTGCCGCAGCAGGGGGATGGGCCGGGCCGACGGCGGCAGGCCGCCGTCCTGGAGCATCACCCCCACCCGGGCGCGGAGGCCCGCGCCGGCCGAATCCGGATCGTGGCCGAGTAGGCTGATGGCGCCGGCGGTGCGCTTTTGCAGCCCCTGGGCGCATTCGATGGTGGTGGTCTTGCCCGCGCCATTGGCGCCGAGCAGGGCCGTGACCTGGCCGCGTTCGGCGATGAGGGAGAGGCCGCTGACCACGCGCAGCATCTTGCCGTCGAGGGTGGGCAGTGGACCAACATCCTTGACAAGCCCGTTGATGGTCAGAACGGGGGATTCGGGAGATCGCACCACAGCATTCTACGCGATGTAGTACGCCGCCCCCGGAGGGGCTGGTCGCGCAGGCAAGCCATGCCTTACTGGAATGCCGGACTAAATTACGACATGATTGTGTTGTGTATTCCATGAGTCCCTCTGTGTCCGGAGCCGCTGCGTCCGCAGTCCCGTCCGGCCGCGGCGCCGCGCGCGTCGGGTCCGCCCGGGCACACGTGGCGGCCGTTCCGGACGTAGTTCCCGCGGCGGCCGGCACCCACACGCACGACGCCGAAGAGCGCACGCGTGACCGTGTCCTGAATGCGGTGCTGGAGCATGGACCCATCAGCGCTGCCGAACTCGGCGACCTTCTGGGCTTCACCCCGGCAGCCGTGCGCCGCCACCTGGACCACCTCGCGCGCAGCGGAGTGATTGAGGTCAAGCGGGTTGCCCGCGCCGGTGCCGGCGCCGGACGGCCCGCCCGCCGCTACGTCCTGAGCTCCCAGGGCCAGTCGAACCTGGGCAACGACTACCTCGACATCGCCTCCGTGGCGCTGCGCCGCCTCGGCGAGGCGGCCGGCCCCGAGGCCGTGCGGCAGTTCGCCGTCGAGCGGTTCGCCGACATGGAGCGCCGCTACGCACCGGAGATCGAGCAGGCCGGACCGGACATCACCGCCCGCGCCCAGGCTCTCTCCGCGGCCCTGAGCCGCGACGGGTTCGTGGCGTCGGCGCAGTCGATCGAAGCCAAGGCCCCGCTCCCGGCCGCGCTCTCCAGCGTCCAGCTCTGCCAGGGGCACTGCCCCATCCAGCACCTGGCTGCCCAGTTCCCCGTGTTCTGCGACGTGGAGACCGAAGTGTTCTCCCGGCTGGTCGGCGTCGACGTGCGCCGGCTGTCCACCCTGGCGCGCGGCGGGCACGTTTGCACCACCCACATACCTACGGGCCGTCCGGCCGCCGTCGGGACTCCCAGTCCCGCAGCACCGGTCAACCCGGACGAAGTATCCAACCATCTCCAAGAAAGGCCGTGATGACGGACCAACTATCAGAGAAGAAGGTTGCTGACTCTACTGTGATTTCGGAGATTCTGGAAAAGAATCCCGAGCTCCACGGAATCGGCACCTATGAATACGGCTGGGCCGACAAGAACGACGTCGGGGCCAACGCCCGGCGCGGCATCGATGAAGACGTTGTCCGCGATATTTCGGCCAAGAAGAACGAGCCGGAATGGATGCTCGACCTCCGGCTCAAGGGCCTGAAGTACTTCGACCGCAAGCCCATGCCCACTTGGGGCGCGGACCTGTCCGGCATCGACTTCGACAACATCAAGTACTTCGTGCGCTCCACCGAGAAGCAGGCCGCAACCTGGGAAGACCTGCCCGAGGACATCCGGAACACCTACGAGAAGCTGGGCATCCCGGAAGCCGAGCGCAGCCGCCTCGTCTCCGGCGTGGCCGCCCAGTACGAGTCTGAGGTGGTCTACCACCAGATCCGCGAGGACCTGGAAGCCCAGGGCGTCATCTTCCTGGATACGGACACCGCGCTGCGCGAGCACCCGGAGATCTTCCAGGAGTACTTCGGCACCATCATCCCGGTGGGCGACAACAAGTTCGCGTCGCTGAACACGGCCGTCTGGTCCGGCGGTTCCTTCGTGTACGTGCCCAAGGGCGTCCACGTGGACATCCCGCTGCAGGCCTACTTCCGCATCAACACGGAAAACATGGGTCAGTTCGAGCGCACGCTGATCATCGCGGACGAGGACTCCTACGTCCACTACATCGAAGGCTGCACCGCGCCGATCTACACCTCGGACTCGCTGCACTCCGCCGTCGTGGAAATCATCGTGAAGAAGGGCGCCCGCGTCCGCTACACGACGATCCAGAACTGGTCCACCAACGTGTACAACCTGGTCACCAAGCGCGCCATCTGCGAAGAGGGCGCCACCATGGAGTGGATCGATGGCAACATCGGCTCCAAGGTCACCATGAAGTACCCGGCCGTCTACCTCGTGGGCGAAGGCGCCAAGGGCGAGACCCTGTCCATCGCGTTCGCCGGCGAAGGCCAGCACCAGGACACCGGCTCCAAGATGGTCCACATCGCGCCCAACACCAAGAGCTCGATCATCTCCAAGTCCGTGGCCCGCGGCGGCGGCCGTGCCGCCTACCGCGGCCTGGTCCAGGTCCGCGAAGGCGCCAAGCACTCGGCCAACACGGTCCGCTGCGACGCGCTCCTGGTGGACACCATCAGCCGGTCGGACACCTACCCGTACATCGACATCCGCGAGGACGACGTCACGATGGGCCACGAGGCCACGGTCTCGCGGGTCAGCGAAGAGCAGTTGTTCTACCTGATGTCCCGCGGCATGCGCGAAGACGAGGCCATGGCGATGATCGTCCGCGGCTTCATCGAGCCGATTGCCCGCGAACTGCCGATGGAATACGCCCTCGAGCTGAACCGACTGATTGAACTGCAGATGGAAGGATCGGTCGGTTAATGACTGACATCACTACTGAAAAGGCCCGCATCGGCGCGCCCTCAGCCCAGCCGTTCATCAACGGCTTCACCGAGGAAGGCGAAAGCCTCTCACCGCTGAACGCCGCTGAGTCCAAGGCGCCGCTGGCCGGCGAAGCCGTCAAGCGCCACTCGCACGGCGGCGGCGTCGGCGTACCGGACAGCTCACGCGCGGGCCGCCTGACCTCCTACAAGCTGGCGGACTTCAAACCGCTGACCGGCATGGAGGAGGACTGGCGCTTCACCCCGCTCAAGCGCCTCCGCGGCCTGCACACCGAGGTCCTCACCGGTGCGGCACCGGCCGTGAGCGTCACCGCTCCGGACACCGTCAAGGTCGAGACCGTCGGCCGTGACGACCGCCGGATCGGCTCCGCCGCCATCCCCGAGGACCGCGTCTCCGCGAACGCCTGGGAGAACTTCACCGAGGCCACCGTCATCACGGTCCCGTCCGAGGTCCAGGTGAACGGCGAGGTCAGCGTGCTGCTGACCGGCCAGGGCACCGCCGCTTCGGCGCAGCACGTCGTGATCGTCGCGGAAAAGTTCTCCAAGTCCGTCGTCGTCCTGGACCACCAGGGCACCGCGGTCGTCTCGGAAAACATTGAAATCCTCGTTGAGGACGGCGCGCAGCTGACCGTCATCTCGCTCCAGGAATGGAACGACGACGCCGTGCACGCCTCCTCCCAGCAGGCGAAGCTCGGCCGCGACGCGAAGTTCAAGCACATCGTGGTCAGCCTCGGCGGCGACCTCGTGCGCGTCACGCCCTCGGCACGCTTCACCGCCCCGGGCGCCGAAGTGGAATTGTTCGGCCTGTACTTCGCCGACGCCGGCCAGCACCTCGAGCAGCGCCTGTTCGTGGACCACGCCGTGGCCAACTGCAAGTCCAACGTCCTGTACAAGGGCGCCCTGCAGGGCCGCAACGCGCACACCGTGTGGGTCGGTGACGTTCTGATCCGCAAGGAGGCAGAAGGCACCGACACCTACGAGGCCAACCGCAACCTGGTCCTGACCGACGGTGCCCGCGCCGATTCCGTGCCGAACCTTGAGATCGAGACGGGCCTGATCGCCGGCGCCGGCCACGCGAGCGCCACCGGACGATTCGATGACCAGCACCTGTTCTACCTGATGGCCCGTGGCATCCCGGAAGAGGTGGCCCGCCGCCTGGTGGTCCGCGGGTTCCTGAACGAGATCATCCAGAAGATCAACGTTCCGGCCATCGAAGAGCGCCTCACGGAAGCCGTCGAGCGCGAACTCGCGGCGACCAACCACTAGTGCCCAGCACTAGAGAACACGGACTACATCAATGACTGAACAGCCAAAGGGCGAGCTGGTCTGCAACGCCAGCGAGATCCAACTCAAGCAGGCGCTGCGGATCCTGATCGACGACTACCCGGTAGCGATCGTGAAGGACTCGATGGGGGAGATCCACGCCATCGGCGACACCTGCTCGCACGCGGACATCTCCCTCTCCGAAGGGGAGGTCGAAGGCTGCAAGATCGAGTGCTGGGGCCACGGATCCCAGTTCGACCTGCGCAGCGGCGAGCCGCTCCAGCTGCCAGCCTATGATCCTGTTCCCGTGTTTGCCGTGACCGTCGTGGATGACGAGGTCTACGTGGACTTCACCAACGTCCTGAACGGCGCCGAGGCTCCAAACTTCAGCTAGCTGCCTGCAGCCGGCAACCCGCACAAGAAAACTTATCGCCAAGAAAACGCACAGTGCCGAGGGCACGGTGCAGAGGAGAACAAGACACATGTCGACTCTTGAGATCAAGGACCTGCACGTCAGCATTGACACCGAGCAGGGCACCAAGGAAATCCTGAAGGGCGTCAGCCTGACCATCAGGACCGGCGAGACGCACGCCATCATGGGCCCCAACGGTTCCGGCAAGTCCACGCTGGCGTCCACCATCGCCGGGCACCCGCGCTATAACGTCACCTCCGGCACGATCACCCTCGACGGTGAAGACGTCCTCGCCATGAGCGTCGACGAGCGTGCCCGCGCCGGCCTGTTCCTGGCCATGCAGTACCCCGTCGAGGTCCCGGGCGTGAGCATGACCAACTTCCTGCGCACTGCCAAGACCGCGATCGACGGCGAAGCCCCCAAGCTGCGCACGTGGACCAAGGACGTCAAGGCTGCCATGGCGCAGCTGCGCATCGACGCCGACTTCACCCAGCGCAACGTCAACGAAGGCTTCTCCGGCGGCGAGAAGAAGCGCGTCGAGATCCTCCAGCTCGAGCTCTTCAAGCCGAAGTTCGCCATCCTCGACGAGACCGACTCCGGCCTGGACGTCGACGCGCTCAAGGTTGTCTCCGAGGGCGTCAACCGCGCCCACGGCGAAGGCAACATGGGCACCCTGCTCATCACGCACTACACCCGGATCCTGCGCTACATCAAGCCGGACTTCGTGCACGTGTTCGTCGATGGCCAGGTTGTGGAAGAGGGCGGCCCGGAGCTCGCCGACCGCCTCGAAGACGAAGGCTACGACCGCTACGCCACCGGCGCAGGGGCGGCCACCATCGCTGCCGCCTCGGCGGCAGCCCAGGCGTAGTTAGGACTCCGCAATGACCGAACTCAATGTGGCCCGCACGGGCCTCGAGGATGTCGAAGAGGCGCTCAAGGATGTGATCGACCCGGAACTCGGGGTCAACATCGTTGACCTGGGCCTGCTGTACGGTCTGAAGTACTCGGACGACGACGGCGCCCTGCTGATCGACATGACGCTCACCACCGCCGCCTGCCCGCTCACCGACGTGATCGAGGAGCAGGTCGGCAAGGCCCTGGACGGGATCGTCGACGACTGGCGGCTCAACTGGGTGTGGATGCCGCCATGGGGTCCGGAACGGATCACCGAGGACGGCCGCGACCAGATGCGCGCCCTGGGCTTCAACATCTAGATCCGCACACATAGCAGGAGCGCACGGCGGGCCGGCCTGGCCCGGACCGCGTACGACGGCGGCCCCACCTCACTGAGGCGGGGCCGCCGTCGTCATTCCGTTCCGGTGTTCCCGCCGCCGTTCCCATATGGTCCTGGCGGTGGTCTGATAAAGACAACGGGTCCACACGCTTCGGGCCGGGCACGCCGTCGAACAGGAGGCACACGGATATGGATGCCACTCCACCGCCGCGGCCCTCCGGTGCCAGCGGGGACTTCGTGGTTGTCGAGGACAGCGGCGAGTTCTCCTACTACCGTTCCCGGGACGCCCTCCTGGCCGACTTCGAATATGTCGGCGAAGCTCCGTGCATCATTGACCGCGGCGCCACCACGTACCGGCTGGAGCTGGACCAGAACCGCCACCTGCGCCTGGGACCGCCCCTGGGATCCGTGGAGTTCCACTGGCTGCGCCAGGCCCTCGCGGAGGCACGCGAGGTGCATCCCGAGTCTCACCGGCTGCAACGTGTTGATCCCGTCGGGCTCGCCGGGCTCGTGGCCGGCCTGTTCGAAACGCTGCAGCTGGAGCGCGGAACCGACGTCGAGCTGGGGCTTTGGAGCCTGGACATCGACGGTCTGGCGACGCGGCGCAATGCGCTGGCCGACGTCGACCGCCTCCTGGCCGGAAACAACCGGCTGGACACGGTCCTGGTGACCGACCCGTTCGGGCACCAGTACCGCCCGGTGTGGCATCCCAAGCACCGGCACCTGGGCCATGCCGGATTCTTCAGCTACTTCGAGGTCCCTGCCCGGGGCCGGCCCCGGGGGTGAGGCCACGGGATTGGGGCTTGAGCGCTGGGGCTAGGGCGTTGCCACCGCGAACGTGTCGCACTTGTTGATGTCCCCGGTGGTGTACCCCTGGTAGAACCACTTCTGCCGCTGGGCACTTGATCCGTGGGTCCATGCCTCCGGTGAGACGCGGCCCGTGGCGGCCTTCTGGATGCGGTCATCGCCGACGGCCGAGGCCGCCGACAGGGCGTCCTTCACATCTTGGTCAGTGAAGGGTTCGAGGTAGGGCTGGCCGGTCTTGGGATCTGCCTGCGTCGTCGCATAGTGGGCCCACAGCCCTGCGTAGCAGTCGGCCTGGAGCTCAACCCGGACACCTCCGGAACCGGGGCCCTGGGGGTCCTGTTGTGCCCGGTCGAGGTCGCCAAGCAAGTTCTGGACGTGGTGGCCGAATTCGTGGGCCACCACATATTCCTGCGCCAGAGGGCCGCCGGAGGAGCCAAACCGGTCCACGAGTTCCTGGAAGAAGCCTGGATCGAAGTATGCCGTGGTGTCGACGGGGCAGTAGAACGGCCCCACGTCCGAGGTGGCGGCGCCGCAGCCGGTGTTGGTTCCGCCGGTGAAGATCACTGCCTTCGGCCGCGGGTACTTGGTGTTGTACTGGGCCAGATAGGCCGGCCAGAAGGCGTTCAGGCTGTTGACCGTGCCGGTGATCCTGCAGTCGAGGCGGGCGTCGGCGTCGGCGCCGGTCTGGCAGGCGGGGGCAGAGCCCTGGCTCTGCGTCTGGGGGTCCTGGACGGTGCCGGCCAGACCCTCGAGAAGCTGGGGATTGATGCCAAAGAGGGCTGCCAGCAGCAGGATGATGCCGCCGCCGATCCCGCCGCCGATCATCGGGCCGCGGCCCATCCCGCGGCGGTCCTGGACCTGCGACGGATCCAGTGGGGCGTTGTCGTTAAAGCTCATGGAGTCACAATATCCCGCACAGGCCGCGGCCGCGGCCAGCAACGGTAAAGTTGGTTCGATGCCTTTTCTCGACAGACTCCAGCGCTGGGCCGATGACCGTCCCGACGAGACAGCCGTCGTCGTTGCCGGAGATCACCTCAGTTGGTCCGGCCTGCGGGACGCAGCGGCAGCCCTGGTGCCCGCGGCTCCCGCCATCACCGTGCTGTCCGAACAAAATTCAACCCGCTTCGCCGTAGCGTTCGCCGCCGCCGTCGCTGGTGAGCGGCAGTGCGCCGTGCTGGACCCGGCCTGGCCGCAGCAACTCCAGGACGGCATCACCGCCCGCATCGCCGGGACGGAGACGGGGCCGGCGCATGCACTTCCCGGGCTGGGGACCGAGCTGGTTGACGGGCCGCCTGACACCTCGTTCCTGATCGGCCTGACCTCCGGCACCACCTCGGTGCCCAAGGCGTTCACCCGCTCGCGGCGGTCCTGGCAGGAATCGTTCGAGGCCTCCATTGAGTTCTTTGGACTGACGCAGGACGACAAGTCTTTGGCTCCCGGACCGCTCGCGGCAAGCCTGAACCTCTACGCCCTCGCCGAATGCCTGTATGCCGGCGCGGAGTTCCACAGCCTGGACCACTTCGACGTCGGCGCTGCCCACGCGGCCGTCAGCCACGACGGCATCACCCGCCTGGTCCTGGTGCCCACCATGCTCCGGCTGCTCAGCGAGCGGGGCCTGGCCGGCGGGGTCGATGCCTCCGGCATCCGCAGCATCATCTGCGCCGGTTCCAAGCTGGATGCCCGGACGCTGGAGGCGGCCCGGCGCTGGGCCCCCAACGCGACCATTTTCGAGTACTACGGCGCCTCCGAGCTCAGCTTCGTCTCGGGCGCCGGGTTGCGTCCGGGCGAGCCCGTTGAACCGGGCGGGACCGGCATCGGGAAGCCATTTCCCGGCGTCGCTATCCGCATCCTCGACGACGGCGGCGCCGAACTCCCGGACGGCAGCGACGGCAACATCTGCGTCCGCAGCGGCATGGTCAGCAACGGCTACCTGTGGGGTGACGACGGCCAGGCGCTGCGCTGCTTCGACGGCTGGTACACCGTGGGCGACCAGGGCTACCTCTCCGGCGGGACCCTGCACATGCTCGGCCGCCGCTCCGACATGATCATCACCGCCGGCACCAACGTCTACCCGCATGAGGTGGAGATGGCGCTGGCCTCCGTCCCGGGCGTCGCGGCGGCCGTGGCGGCCGGCATGGTTGACGATCTCCGCGGCCAGCGCGTCGTGGCCGGCGTCGTGCCCTCACACGGGGCGGTCACCGCCACCCAGCTGCGGTCCGGGATCGACGATGTGCTGACACGGAACAAGCGGCCCCTGGAGTATTTCGTGCTGACGGAGCTGCCCCTGACGGACCGGGGCAAAATCAGCCGGCAGCTGCTGCTGGACTGGGTAGCCCGGAACGATCCCAGGATCCGGCGTCTTGGCTGAGCCGCGCGCGGGCACAGCGCCTTCTTCCCCCGGGCGGCCACTCCCCGTCACGCCGATCCCCGGGCTGTCCTTCCCCGGGCTGCTGCCGGAGGACAGGCAGCCGGTGATCATCGCCGCGCGCCGGACACCGCTGTGCCGGGCCAACGGGGCCCTGAAGAAGCTCCGCGCCCACGAACTCCTGGCTCCGGTGCTCCGCAGCCTGCTCTCCGGTGCCGGTGCCGGCCCCGCGCCGGGCTCCGTGACCGACGTCGTGATCGGCAACGCCGTGGGCGGCGGCGGAAACGTGGCCCGGCTCGCCGCGCTGGAGGCCGGCCTGCCCGTCACCGTCCCCGGCGTCACCGTGGACCGGCAATGTGGCTCCGGTCTGGACGCGATCGTCCTGGCCTCCCGGCTGGTCGCGGCGGGCGGCGGCGGCCTGTACCTCGCAGGCGGCGTGGAGAGCATCAGCACGGCTCCGCTCCGGGCGCACCGCAACGACGACGGCAGCCCGGGCTTTTACAGCCGTGCCCAGTTTGCCCCGCTGAGCTTCGGCGACCCCGACATGGGCGTGGCGGCCGAGAACGTCGCCGGCCGCTTCGGCATCAGCCGGGAACGCCAGGACGCCTTCGCGCTCCGCAGCCACCACCGTGCCCTCGCTGCCGCGGCTGCCGGGATCTTCGACGGCGAAATCGTGCCGCTCGCCGCCGGCCCCGCTGCGTCCGCGGCAGCCGACGACGGGCCGCGGCCGAGCCTTGGCCCGGCCCTGATGGCCCGGTTCCCGCCCGTTTTTGCCAGTGGCGGCACGGTCACGGCCGGGAACTCCTGCTTCGACGCCGACGGTGCCGCCGCCGTCGTCATCACGTCCCTGGAACGGGCCCGGCAGCTGGGCGCCGCGGACGGTTTGCTGGTCCTGGGAACTGACACCGCCGGGGTGGCGCCGCAACTGCTGGGCATCGGCGCGGCCGCGGCGGCCGAACGGCTCCTGGCGGCACACGGCCTGACGGCCGCGAACGTGGGCCTGGTGGAATTCAACGAGGCCTTCGCCGCCCAGACGCTCGCGTGCTTTGACCAGCTGGGCATCGACCCGGAGCGGGCCAACCTCGACGGCGGCGCCCTGGCCCTCGGCCACGCCTATGGAGCCTCGGGCGCGGTCCTGGTCACCCGGCTGCTGGCCCAGGCCCGCAGGTCCCCGGAGCCGGGGCAGCTTGCCCTGGCGATGATCAGCATCGCAGGCGGCATGGGCACGGCCGCTCTGCTGGGGTACGCGCGCCTCACGTAACCCCCGCCGGGGGACATGCCCAGTCTTCGCCGCTGAGCGTGGACATATGGGTCACATGTCCACCGGCTGCGGCCAACGGAGGGCATGTCCATCTGCCCGGTGCGGACATCCCCTGCCCCGGCACCAGGTAAAGCGACATGCCCATGCAAGCCACCGGAAGGGGACATGCCCAGTCCCTGGCGCGAGGAGTGGACATATCGGCCACATGTCCACTGGCTGCGGCCAACGGAGCGCATGCCCATTTGCCCGGTGCGGACATGCCCTGCCCTGGCACTAGGTAAGCGACATGTCCAGGCCAGGCGCAGGGGAAAGGACATGCCAGTGCCCGGCGCCGGAGGAGGACATGTCCAGTCCTCGGCGCGAGGAGTGGACATATCGGCCACATGTCCACTCGCTGCGGCCAACGGAGGGCATGTCCACGGGGGGAGGACGCGGAACCGGGGTGTGGGTGTGCGAGGTGCCTAGTCCTCCGGCTCGCCCAGTCCACGGGCGGCGAGGGCTTCGCCGGTCTGCCGGGCGAAGGCCACCGTACTGATAAAGACGGGCAACACAAGGGCCCGCGGGTTGCGTTCGAGTCCGCGGGCCCGCGCCGAGTCGCGCACGTCCGTGTAGGCCTGGGCAACGAACGGGATACTGCGGAGCATGATGGCGATGGTCAGGGCGAAGCGTTCCGGGTCCGCACCGAAGCGCCGGAACGGCCGGGCCAGCGAGGCCACGCCGTCGAGGAGTGCCTGCACAGGGGTGGTGGCGGTCAGGATTGAGGCCGCGACCACGCAGACCAGGACGTTCAGCACGATCCGGACGGCGGTCGGTGCACCCAGCTGCCACCACTGGAAGAGCCCGATCGCCACGAGAACCGGAAGGACCGGACGCACCGCGCGAAACAGCCGGGCAGGGCCGGCCCCGCTCAGCAGGAACAGTCCGCAGAGCAGCACCAGCATGGCGGCCGACACGGCCCAGTCTGCGATCAGGAACGACGTCATTCCGCACCCAACGACCAGCAGGAATTTCAGCCACAGCGGCGCCCGGTGGACCAGGGACGTGCCCGGCACATACGCCGCCAGCAGGAAGCCGTGGCCGCTCACGCCTGCTCCAGCCGGCCGCCCGCAGGTCCGCCGGACGAGGGCAAACCCGCCGCGCTCAGGGCGCGGTAATGCGCGACGGCGGCCGCCGGTTCGCCGTCGAACACCACCTGCCCGGCGTCCACCACCAGGACTCGGTCCATGTCCCGGGCCAGGTCAAGGTCGTGGGTGGACAGGATCACCTGCTGGCGGAGCCCGGCGAGGGTGCGCCGAAGGAGTTCGCGGTTGCGCAGGTCCAGCAGCGTGGACGGCTCGTCCAGGACCAGCACCTCCGGCTCGACGGCCAGGACCGCGGCCAGCGCCAGGAGCTGACGTTCGCCGCCGGAGAGCTCGTAGATGCTCTGGTCCGCCAGCGGCAGGAGGCCGAACCGTTCCAGCACCGACTCCGCGTGGACCCGGCGCTCAGTGGCGTTCCGGATGGAGCGGCGCAGGGACAGTTCCACATCCTCGCGTCCGGTGGGCATGACGAGCTGGGAGAGCGGATCGGTGAAGACAAAGCCCACCCGGCGGCGGACCTCCCGGACGGCCCGGACGGTATCGGCGCCGTCGATTCTCACGGTGCCGCTGCTGGGTGCCACGAGCCCGTTCAGGAGCCGCAGGAGGGTGGACTTGCCCGAGCCGTTGGCCCCGATAACCCCGATCCGCCGTTCCGTGAGGTCGAGCGAGAGCTCCTGGAGCAGCGTCTTGGGGGCGGGGCGGCCGTCGACCGGCACCCGCACCGAAACCCGGTCCAGGACGATGATGCTCACGGGCGGGGTTCAACCGTCCGGACGCGGCGCAGCAGCAGGTCCGGGAAGGCCTTGTGCAGGGCCAAGGCGATGCTGACGGCCAGGATGTTCTTGATGATGTCGCCGGGGTAGAACACGAGATCGGCCAGGAAGGCTTTGGAGAAGTCCAGCTTGGCGTTGACCATCATGCCCAGGATGCCCAGGCCGTGGATGAAGATGATGCTGCTCAGCATGGCGGCGGCGAACAGGAGGATGGCGCGCAGCCTGCCGGTGCGGTTGGCGGTGCGTTTGAGGACGACGACGGTCAGCCAGCCGACGGCCGTGGCGGCCAGCAGGAACCCGATGATGTAGCCGGCGGAGGGGCCGGCGAGCACGCCCAGGCCGCTGCGGCCGCCGCTGAAGATCGGCAGGCCCGCGAAGCCAAGAAGCAGGTAAAGGCCGACGGCGGCGAAGGCCCGGCCCGGGCCGAGGGCCAGCCCCGTGAGCATGACGGCGAGGGTCTGCAGCGTGATGGGGACGCCGAGCCCGCCGACGGGGATGGCGGCGATCAGGGCAGAAGCGGCCACAAGGGCGGCGAAGACGGCGATGAGGCCAAGGTCGGTGGCATTCCAGCGGCCCCGGCGGCGCGGGGTCCTGGCTGTGGCGGGACGGTCGGTTTGCGTCATGATGTTCCTGTCGGGGTGCTGCGGCGGAATATGGTCTGTGATATTGACTGTACGGTCGCGGCGGGGACGGTTTTTTGTAGACGCCCCACTAACCGGCGGCCCGGAAGCTGGAGGGCGCCGCCAATGAACACCGCCAGCGGGCCGGACCAGCATTGCGCCGGCGGCTGGCCACTGCCAAAGGTGCCCATGTCATGGAGCCGGGGCAGTGCCGGTAGACTTGGGGAGGCCGTGCTCTCGCACCGCCCTGCCCCGGCCCCGCCCAGACTCCACCCGTTGTGCCGCGGCATTCCCTGTTGTGAAAGGCCTTAGCTGCATTGATTACCGTCCAGGATCTCGAACTGCGCGCCGGCGCCCGCCTCCTCATGGACCAGGTGAGCTTCCGGATCGACAAGGGAGACAAGATCGGTCTGGTCGGCCGTAACGGTGCAGGCAAGACAACGCTGACCCGGGTGCTCGCGGGCGAGGGCCTGCCCGCCGCCGGCAAGGTAACCCGCAGCGGCGAAATCGGCTACCTGCCGCAGGATCCGCGCACTCCGGACATGGAGCAGCTCGCTCGGGACCGGATCCTGTCCGTCCGCGGCCTGGACATTGCCGTGGGCAAGCTCCGTGTGGCGCACGAAGAGATGGCCAGCGAGGACCCCGCGGTCCAGCGCAAGGCGATGAACCGCTATGACCGGCTGGAATCCGAGTTCCTGGCCGCCGGCGGCTATGCCGCGGAAGCCGAGGCGGCAGCGATCTGCTCGAACCTCGCCCTGCCGGACCGGCTGCTGAACCAGCCGCTCAAGACCTTGTCCGGTGGACAGCGGCGCCGTGTGGAGCTGGCGCGCATCCTCTACTCGGATGCCGAAACCATGCTCCTCGATGAGCCCACCAACCACCTCGACGCCGATTCCATCTCCTGGCTCCGCGAGTTCCTCAAGAACCACCAGGGCGGGCTGATCGTCATCAGCCACGACACCGAGCTGCTTGAAGCGACCGTCAACAAGGTCTTCCTCCTCGATCCCAACCGCGCCCAGATCGACTTCTACAACATGGACTGGAAGCGCTACCTCACGCAGCGTGAAACGGACGAGCGCGCCCGCAAGCGTGAGCGGGCCAACGCGGAGAAGAAGGCCCAGGTCCTCATCGACCAGGCCAACAAAATGCGCGCCAAGGCCACCAAGGCCGTCGCCGCCCAGAACATGGCCAAGCGTGCCGAACGCCTCCTTGGCGGCCTCGAAGCCGTGCGCGCGACCGACCGCGTGGCAGCGCTGCGCTTCCCGGATCCGTCACCTTGCGGCAAGACCCCGCTCACCGCGGACGGCCTCAGCAAGTCTTACGGCTCGCTGGAGATCTTCACCGACGTCGACCTTGCCATCGACCGCGGTTCCAAGGTGGTCATCCTGGGCCTCAACGGCGCCGGCAAAACCACGCTGCTGCGGATGCTGGCCGGCGTCGACAAGCCGGACACCGGCGAAGTCGTTGCGGGCCACGGCCTGAAGGTGGGCTACTACGCGCAGGAGCACGAGACGCTCGACGTGGACCGCACCGTCCTGCAGAACATGCGCTCCTCGGCCCCGGACATGAACGACGCGGAAGTCCGCAACATCCTGGGCTCGTTCCTGTTCTCCGGCGACGACGTCGACAAGCCCGCCGGTGTGCTCTCCGGCGGCGAGAAGACCCGGCTGGCGCTGGCCACCATCGTGGCCTCGAGCGCGAACGTGCTGCTCCTCGATGAGCCCACCAACAACCTCGACCCCGCCAGCCGCGCGGAAATCCTCGGGGCCCTGAGCAACTACACCGGCGCCGTCGTCCTTGTGAGCCACGATGAGGGCGCCGTCGAGGCGCTCAACCCGGAGCGCGTTGTCCTGCTTCCCGACGGCATCGAGGACCACTGGAACGAAGACTACCTGGACCTCATCACGCTGGCGTAAGCCGCCTGGCTGACTCGCAGCAAAGGCCGTCGTGAGCGCTCACGACGGCCTTTGCTGCGAGTGAATCGGGTCAGCGGACCGGCATCTCTTCCGCGCCCGTGATCCGGTGCAGGTCCTCGTAGCTGATGGAGAACATCGAGTTGTGGTCCCCTGCCCCTGCCCAGAGCACGCGGTGGGCCGACAGCGACTCGTCCAGCAGGGTCCGGATCTTCTCCGGGTGGCCTACCGGGGCGACCCCGCCCACCTCCTGGCCGGTGTGCGCCAGGACGAACTCGGGGGAGGCCCGGCGGATCTTGCCGGCGCCCAGCCGGTCGGCGACCTTGCGGACGTCCACCTTGGCCGCGCCGCTGGCCAGGATGAGCAGCGGGGTGCCCTCGAGGTCGAACACCAGGCTGTTGGTGATCGCCGCGACGTCGCAGCCCAGCGCGGCGGCCGCCGCTGCCGCCGTCGGGACTTTTGAATCGAACACTGTGACGGTGTCTTGGGCGCCGAGGGCGGTGAGGGCACGCTTGACGTTTGCCACCGGTCGGGGATAGGCCTCAGGGCTCATCGTTCAGAACCCCTGGGCATCGAGGATGGCGTCTTCCTCTTCTTCCGCTGTCGCGTTCTTGCGCTTGCGCGGAGCCGGGCGGCGCCGCACGGCCGGGCCGCTGGAGTGCAGGAATCCGCCGGCCGCAGCCTCGGCTTCGGCGTCCTCCGCGTCGATCGCGGCGTTGCGGGCCTGCTGCCTGGCCGCGTAGCCGAACCCGACGAACATCAGCACGCCGAACGCGAACCACTGCAGTGAGTAGGACAGGTGGGTGCCTTCATCGGTGGTCGGCTTGGGGAACGGGAACGGCATGTCCTGCACCGACGGCGACTCTGACGCCAGCTGTCCGTAGGCGCCCGTCAGCAGCGGATAGCCCAGCTGCGCGGAATAGGCGGCGAGGTCAATCGAGGCCAGCTGGCCGTCAGGGGCGCCGCGCTGCAGCTCGGGCTCGGCCGGCTTGAGGCGGGCGACCACCGTCACCGGACCCTGCGGCGGGGCCGGCACTGAGTCGGGCCGTCCCGGCGTGTTGTTGCCGATGGGCAGCCAGCCGCGGTCGATCACCAAGGTTTCGCCGGTCTGGAGCTTGAAGGGAACCACCACCTCGTAGCCGGGCTGGCCGTTGAGCGGCCGGTTGCGGACGATGCGCTGGCCGGCGGCGTCGTAGCTGCCCTTCAGTTCCACCTGGGTCCACTCGCGCTCCGGGTCCAGCCGGCTGAATTCGTCCCGGACCGCGGCGAACGGCACAGGGGTGGCCGAGTAGTTCGAGACCACCCGGTTGATTTCGGCCAGGGTCTCGGCGCGGCGGTCCATCTGCCACCGGCCCAGCCCAACGCAGCCGGCAGCGAAGACCGCGGCCAGCAACAAGTACCCCAGCCATTTACTGGAGAAGAGAAAGCGGTACATTCAGCCGATCCTGCCTGACGGGTCGAGCGGGGCGGTCGCTCCGGGGAGGGGGACGGTCTCTGCGCCGAGGACCACAGTCTCTTTCCACAGTCCGCGCGTCTGGAGGTAGTCCTCAAGCCAGGCGCGGTGCTCCCCGCACGCCAGCCAGATCTTGCGCCGCTCCGGGGTGTGGATCTTCGGATTGTTCCACAGCAGCTGCCATTCGGCCGCCGCGCGGCAGGCTTTCCGCGAGCAGACGGTGCCGGGGGCCGCGGCGGTGTCGCCACCGGTCCCGGCCAGGTCAAAGAGGTTCATGAAGCTGCCCGTCCATGGTCGTCGTCGTTCTCATCTTCGATCAGCTCACCTTGCAGCAGCGTCCCCGCCCCGTCTGCGCGGTCATCGATATCCTGCCCGGCCGGGTCTGCGGTCTCCGGGGCGTCCAGCTCTGCGAGCGGAGCGTAGTCCAGGAGTGAGTCGCTGTGGATTTCCGCCTTGTCGCTGCCGTTGGCGATCACCACGGCCACCCAGGGCAGGAAGACTGCGCCGGCAATCGGCAGGAGCTTGAACCAGCCATCCACGACAAAAATCAGGATCAGGCAGACCATGCGGATGCCCATGGCGACGGCGTACTTGACCATCCGCTGGTGCATCTCGTCCGAGTGGGCAGCAGCGGCGTCGGTGATGCTGTGCACCTCGGTACCGCCGGACTCGGAGTCCGGCCTCCCGGGTACATGCGCACCGGGTCGGTTTTTGAGTGTCACGGCTGTCAGATCACGCTCCCAAGGCTTACTTCGATTCTCTCACCATCGGCGGAGCCGCCCAAACGGAAGCGAACCGGGCGCTAAGATCGGAGGCAGGAAAAATCCAGCCCCCAGCGCGGCCCTCCCTGCCGCAGAATCCCGGAGCCCCCATATGACTGACACATCCACCACCGGCCGCAGCGTTCTGATCACCGGCGGAAACCGCGGGATCGGCCTGGCCATCGCCGAGTCCTTCCTGGCCAACGGCGACAAAGTGGCCGTGACCTTCCGCAGCGAATCGTCGCTGCCCGAGGGCATCCTCGGCGTCAAGGCCGACGTCACGGACGAAGCTTCGGTTGACGCTGCGTTCGCGGAAGTTGAAGCCGCGCACGGCCCGGTGGAAGTACTCGTGGCCAACGCCGGCATCACCAAGGACACGCTCCTGATGCGCATGAGCGAAGACGACTTCACCTCGGTGATCGACACGAACCTCACGGGCGCCTTCCGGGTCATCAAGCGCGCATCCAAGGGCATGATCCGGGCGCGCAAGGGCCGTGTGGTGCTGATTTCCTCCGTCTCCGGCCTGTACGGCGCGCCGGGCCAGATCAACTACTCTGCCTCGAAGGCAGGCCTGGTGGGCATCGCCCGGTCGCTCACCCGCGAGCTCGGCGGACGCGGGATCACCGCGAATGTGGTCGCGCCCGGCTTCATCAACACCGACATGACGGCCGAGCTGCCCGAGGCCACACAGAAGGACTACCTGACGAAGGTTCCCGCCGGCCGCTTCGCCGAGGCCTCCGAGGTCGCCAACGTCGTGCGCTGGATCGCCAGCGACGAGGCGTCCTACATTTCCGGCGCGGTCATTCCGGTCGATGGCGGCCTCGGAATGGGCCACTAGCCCGGACCACGCCGGAGCCCTCCTGACATAGCGGATAGAACACAACGGACGACGGCGGCTTCCGCCGTCGTCCGTTGTGTTCTGTCCGCCGCAACCGCAGCCGCCGGCGACAAGGGACCCGCAGTTTTCCGCGCCGGGCCTTATTGCCCTTGGCTCCGGGGCTTCGGGAGCGTGTAATGGGCTCACAGCCCCTGACCATGCCGCGGCAGGGGCGTGGACGCAGGAGGAAATCATGAGTGATCTCAGCAAATGGACGCCCTCGGACATGCTGGAACCGGTCCGCCGCTTCCTTGACGGTGATCTGTCCATAGCGCCAGGGATCAAGATCGAACAGTTCCAGGAGGGCACCACCCTGGTGGTGCGGGCGGAAGTGCCGGGCATCGACCCGGACCGGGACGTCGACGTCTCGGTCGGCGAGGGCGTGCTCAATATTGCGGTGGAGCGGCGGGAGTCGTCCGAGCACAAGAGCAAGGACGGTTACCGCTCGGAGTTCCGCTACGGCCGGGCCGCCCGGAGCATTGCGCTGCCCGCGGGGGTGAGGGAGGAAGACATCACCGCCACGTACAAGGACGGCGTCCTGGAAGTCCGCGCACCGGCACCCAAGGTTGTGACCGGCGAAGCGACGACGAAGATCCGGATCGACCGCGGCTGACCGGTCGCCGGCACGTTCCCGCCATGGCTCCTAACGGCCGCGGCGCCTTTCCGGCACGGCACGGCGGAACTACACTGCCGGGGCTTCTTTGTGGATGCTGAACAACTGTAATGGCGTGATCCGCTGGCATGATGGATTGCAGACCCACAGTATTTGGACGTTTGGAACAAAGGAGCTCGTATGGGACTGCTGGAGAACAAGACAGCGATCGTGACCGGATCGTCGCGCGGAATCGGCGCCGAAGTGGCCAAAATCCTCGCCGCCGAGGGTGCGGCCGTCGTCGTCAACTACCGCCAGAAGGCGCCGCGCGCCAACAAGGTTGTCGCCGAGATCGAAGCCGACGGCGGCCGTGCTGCGGCCGTCGGGGCGGACCTGACCACCCAGGAAGGCGTCCAGGCCTTGGCCAGCGCCGCGATGGAGAACTTCGGCTCGCTCGACCTCCTGGTCCTCAACGCCTCCGGCGGCATGGAGACCGGCATGGAAGAGGGCTACGCCCTGAAGCTGAACCGCGACGCCCAGGTGAACATGCTCAACGCCGCCGTCGCGCTCATGCCTGAAGGCTCGCGCGTGGTCTTCGTGACCAGCCACCAGGCCCACTTCATCGACACGGTGCCCACCATGCCCGAGTATGAGCCCGTGGCCCGCAGCAAGCGGGCCGGGGAGGACGCACTCCGCGCCCTCGTCCCGAGCCTGGCGGACAAGGGGATCACCCTCGTGGTGGTCTCCGGCGACATGATCGAGGGCACCGTCACGGCCACCCTGCTTGACCGGTCCAACCCCGGCGCCATCGAGGCCCGCCGTGCAGAAGCCGGCAAGCTGTACTCGGTCAAGGAGTTTGCCGCGGAGGTCGCCAAGATGGCCTCGGCCGACGTCGAAACCGGCCATACCGAATACGTCGGCGGTGCGGATTATTTCGGTAAGACCGCAGAGCAGGCAGCGGACACGAGCTCCAGCTAGGGACAGGCCGCCAAGCGCCGGAATGGCGCGTCGAGAAGGCACGTCCCGGCAATGTTTTTACTGAACATTGCCGGGACGTGCCTTCTCGGTTAATGCATCAGACTCCCGCGATGTACCGCACGGCGTCGAGATAGGGAAGGTTGACGGCGGCGTCCGCGGCAGCCCGGACGGCCGGCTTCGCGTTGAAGGCGATGCCGATCCCTGCCGCGCCCAGCATGTCGAGGTCATTGGCGCCGTCGCCCACGGCGATGGTGTGTTCCATCGGGATGCCCTCGGCCGCGGCCCATTCGCGCAGGTACTTCTCCTTGGCCGCCCGGTCGATCACGTCGCCGAGCACCCTGCCGGTCAGTGCGCCGTCGACGATTTCGAGTTCGTTGGCGATCCAGTAGTGCAGACCCAGGTCTTCGGCGATCGGCCGGAGGATCTGGTTGAAACCGCCGGACACGACGGCCACGGCATGGCCGGCGGCCTGGAACGCCGCCACCAGCTCGGAGGCGCCCTCGGTCAGCCTGACCTCGGAGCGGACCGACTCGACGACGTCCGCGGGCAGCCCTGCGAGGACCGCCACCCGGGCGTGCAGGCTCTGGGCGAAGTCCAGCTCCCCGCGCATGGCCGCCTCGGTCACCGCCGTCACCTCCTCGCGCTTGCCGGCGTAGGCGGCCAGGAGCTCGATTACCTCCTGCTGGATGAGGGTGGAGTCCACGTCCATGATGAGGAACTTCCGCGGCGCGCTGCGCAATGCTGCCGGTACCAGCGCCGTGTCGACGCCCTCGATGCCAGCGGCCGCCAAATCGCGGCGTGCACCGTCCAGTTCGGCCTCCAGCGCGCAGTCCGCCGCATACACCTCGAAGCGGGCGTCGCCGGTGCGGGTTTCCGCCCCGACGCCCAACCCGGCGGCCGTCAGGAGCGAACGCAGCCGCTGGATGTCGGGAAGGGACAGTTTCAGGCCGTAGCTCACAGCGGTCACGTTCGAACTCATGGCCTCAATCCTAGCGAGCGGGCGGCGGGCGGCCCGAATTCGTTGCGCCCCGGCAGGCGCCGCGTGACGCTCCACGGCAGGGCGCGGCGCCGGTTATCAGTCGTCCGCTTTTTTGTCCTAGTGTCTACTCCTATGAGTGATGTTCTTGAAATGGCCGGGGTCAGTGTTGTACGCGGGGCAAAGACGCTCCTGGACAAGGTCGACTGGCAGGTCAAGGAGGGCGAACGCTGGGTGATCCTGGGCCCCAACGGCGCCGGCAAGACCACACTCCTCCAGCTGGCCGCGGCCCGCATCCACCCGACGTCCGGAATGGCGGGCATCCTCGAGGAAGTCCTCGGCGCCGTCGACGTCTTCGAGCTCCGCCCCCGGATCGGCCTGTCCTCCGCTGCGCTGGCCAGCCAGATCCCCGAGCACGAGAAGGTCCTCAACGTGGTGGTCACCGCCGCGTACGGCGTGACCGGCCGCTGGCGCGAGGGCTACGAGAAGGACGACGAGCGGCGCGCCTTCGGGCTGCTGAACGAGTGGGGGATGGGCCCGCTGCTCAACCGCCCCTTCGCCTCGCTTTCCGAAGGGGAGCGCAAGCGCGTCCAGATTGCCCGCGCCCTCATGACCGATCCCGAGCTCCTGCTCCTGGACGAGCCGGCCGCGGGGCTCGACCTCGGCGGCCGCGAGGACCTGGTCCAGCGCCTGAGCGAACTCGCCCGCGACGACGCCGCCCCGGCGATCGTCCTGGTCACCCACCACCTCGAAGAAGTGCCGCCGGGCTTCACACACGCGATGCTCATGCGCGACGGCGGAGTGGTGGCCTCCGGCCCGCTGCCGGAGGTCCTCACGGCGGAAAACCTGAGTGAAACGTTTGGCCTGCCGCTGGACGTCAGCGTCAACGCGGGCCGGTACACCGCGACCGCCAGCCGCTGACGGGGCCGCTGACCGCGCGTGGAGCTCCTCAATAGCGCCCTCATATTCTTCGCCGGGCTGTGGGCGGGCACCATCAACAGCGTCGTCGGATCCGGCACCCTGGTCACGTTCCCGGTGCTGATCGCCCTCGGCTACGCCCCGGTCACGGCCTCCATCAGCAATGCCATGGGGCTCGTGGCCGGCAACGCCACCGGCGCCTGGGGCTACCGGAAGGAACTCGAAGGCCGGGGCAAGCAGCTGCTCCGGCTCCTGCCGGCCTCGCTGCTGGGTGCCGTCACCGGGGCCTACCTGCTCCTGCACCTGCCCGAGAAGGTCTTCTACTACGCCGCCCCCGTCCTGATCGTGCTGGCCCTGCTGATGGTGGTGTTCCAGCCGCGGCTGCAGCGGTGGGTGAGGAACCGCGAGGAGAACCCCGAACACGCGATCAGGGACCGCCGCCACAGTGTCCTGCTGGTGGTGCTGGTGTACCTCGCCGGCGTCTATGGCGGCTACTTCGTCGCGGCCCAGGGCATCCTGCTGGTCGGCATCCTGGGCGTGTTCATGACCGGGACCATCCAGAACGCCAACGCGATGAAGAACTTCCTGGTCCTGGGCGTGAACGTGGTGGCCGCCGCCTCCTACCTCCTGTTCGCCTTCGACCGGATCGACTGGGGCGTGGTCGGGCTGATCGCCGTCAGCTCCCTGATCGGCGGCGTGATTGGCTCCAAGGTGGGGCGCCGGCTCTCCCCCGCGGTCCTGCGCGGGGTCATCTTCACCCTGGGCCTGGTGGCACTGGGATTCATGATCGCCAACCTGTTCAAATAGCCCCTTCCAACAGACTCCCAGGAATGACCTGCCCGTGACCTTTCACTTTCTCGAATCCGCCGACGACCCGCGGGTCGCGGACTACACGCAGCTCACCGACGTGCACCTGCGCAAAGTCCGGGAACCCGCCGAGGGCCTGTACATCGCCGAGTCCTCCCGCGTCCTGCGCCGGGCCCTGGCCGCCGGGCACCGGCCGCGGTCCTTCTTCCTGGCCGAGAAGTGGGCCGGGGACCTCGCCGATGTCTTTGAGCAGTTCCCGGACGTCCCGGCCTACATTGGCTCCGCGGCGCTGCTGGAGGAAATCACCGGCTTCCACCTGCACCGCGGCGCCATGGCCGCCATGCACCGGCCCGCCCCGGTGCCGCTGGCGGACCTCCTCGCCGGAGCGCGACGGGTTGCGGTGCTGGAGGACATCGTGGACCACACAAACGTCGGGGCCATTTTCCGTTCGGCCGCGGCCCTGGGCGTGGACGCCGTCCTGGTCTCGCCGCGCTGCGGGGATCCGCTCTACCGCCGCAGCGTGCGCGTCAGCATGGGCACGGTCTTCCAGGTGCCGTGGGCCCGGCTGGAGGACTGGGCGGAAGGCCTGGCCGTCCTGCAGCAGCAGGGCTTCACCGTCGCGGCCATGGAGCTGACGGATGACGCGGTGGACCTCGACGTGCTCGCGGCCAGCCGCCCGGAGCGGCTGGCCCTGGTGCTGGGCACGGAAGGCGCGGGCATGAGCGAAGGAACCCTTGCCGCCGTCGACCTCGCCGTGAAGATCCCGATGCGCCCGGGCGTCGATTCGCTCAACGTCGCCGCGGCGTCGGCGGTGGCGTTCTGGGAGCTCCGTCCGAAGGACTGAGGCGACCTGGATCGTGCGGCGGCCGCGCCGCGCTGACGTGCGCCAACGGTGTTCGTCAGCGGTCCGGGGATCGGCTATGATTGATAGCTGGCCGTCCGGTGCTTTCCGCCGGCCATCCCATTCATACCTGGCAACTGGCAAAATCCAGTTGTGCGAACAAAGGTCCAATTATGAAGTCTAATACTCACCCGAAGTACGAAGCTGTTGTTTTCAACGACCTGGCTTCCGGCGTCAAGTTCCTGACCAAGTCCACCGTGTCTTCTTCGAAGACCATCGAGTGGGAAGACGGCAACACCTACCCGGTCATCGACGTCGAAATCTCCTCCGAGTCCCACCCGTTCTACACGGGCAAGCAGCGCATCATGGACTCCGCAGGCCGCGTCGAGCGCTTCAACGCTCGCTTCAAGGGCTTCGGCGGCAAGAAGTAACCTTCTTCCTCCTGGTCTTATGGAAAGCCCGCACCGGCAACGGTGCGGGCTTTCTGCGTCTCTGCTGCTGTTCCGGCTAACCGGCTAACCGGCTAACCGGCTAACCGGGTCGCGGGTTCCCGGGTTCCCTGCCGCATGCGGCAGGATGGAGGTCATGACTTCCCATCCCGCCGCCCCCACTCCCAGCACCGACGACGACGGCGGCCGCCACCACGGCGAGTACAAGGTCCCGGGTGGCAAGCTCGTGGTCGCCGACTTCGACGTCGTCGATGGCGTCCTGGCCCACGTCTCACTGAGCGGGGACTTCTTCCTCGAACCCGACGAGGCGCTCCCGGAGATCAACCGGGCGCTCACCGGGCTGCCCATGGACGCCAGCGCCGCGGATATCGCGGACGCCGTGACGGAGGCGCTGCCCGAAGGCACCGTGCTGTTCGGCTTTTCCGCCGACGCCGTCGCCGTCACCGTCCGCCGCGCCCTGGCGAAGGCCACCGGCTGGGCGGACCACCACTGGAACATCATCGCCCCGTCTGTCCTGCCCACCCACGTCAACGTCGCCCTGGATGAGGTCCTGACCGAGGAAGTCGGCGCCGGGCGGCGCAATCCCACCCTGCGGTTCTGGGACTGGGAGGAGCCCTCCGTGGTGATTGGCAGCTTCCAGTCCGTCCGCAACGAACTCCATCCCGAAGGCGTGGCCCGGCACGGCATCAGCGTGGTCCGGCGGATCAGCGGCGGGGGAGCGATGTTCATGGAGGCCGGGAACTGCATCACCTACTCGCTGTACCTCCCGCAGACCCTCGTGGACGGCATCAGCTTTGCGGACTCCTACCGTTTCCTCGACGCCTGGGTGATGGCGGCCCTGGAAAAGGTCGGCATCAGCGCCTTCTACGTGCCGCTCAATGACATCGCCACCGAGCACGGCAAGATCGGCGGCGCCGCGCAGAAGCGGCTCGCCAACGGCGGCATGCTGCATCACGTCACCATGAGCTACGACATCGACGCCGAGAAGATGGTGGAGGTGCTGCGGATCGGGAAGGAGAAACTGTCCGACAAGGGCACCAGGAGCGCCAAGAAGCGCGTCGATCCGCTCCGCCGCCAGACCGGCCTGGCCCGCGCCGAAATCGTTGCGGCGATGATGGACGTCTTCGCCGAACGTTACGGCGCAACGCCCTCCGTCCTCACCGACGCCGAGCTGGAGGCGGCCCGCCGCCGCGTGGAGACCAAGTTCGGCACCACGGAGTGGCTGCACAGGGTTCCATAACCACCCGTTCCCTAGCGGCCCGTTCCCTAGCGGCCCGTTCCACCCCGTCGATTGTTCCCCACCGGCCCCCTCGCCTCGCAAGCTCGGCCAGGGAACCCTGCCGGCGTGGGCCCTACTGCCGTTCTGGGCCGCCAGGAGGGCGGCTACGGAGCAGTCGATCGCGGGTTCATCGCGGGTTTATCGTGGGTTCGCAGCCCGGGCGTGCGCCGCCAGGGCCGGTGCCGTCAGTGCCTGCGCCGTGAGGGAGCGGTGCAGCTGGCTGCGCTGTTCGATGATGATCCGGCGCAGGGCGCGCGGCGCGTCCGGGTGGGCGGCCAGCCACTGGTCGGTGCGCACAATCACGGCGTGGGTTTCGGGTGTTTCGCCGTCCAGGTCCTGTCCCGCGGGGTAGAAGCCGCGGACAATCCGGCTGGCGATCTCAATGCTGCGGTCCGCCCAGACGTGTTCGAGGGATTCGAAGTACGGGTCGATGAACGCGGCCAGCAGGGAGGCCGCGCCGGTGTTAAACCCGGCGATGGTGGCGCCGAGGAGCTGGTTGGACAGACCGGTGCCGTGGACGGCGGCCTCCCAGGCGGCTGCCTTGACGCTCTCCTCGGGGCGGGCGGCGAGGGCGGTGGCGTGACCGGACTTGCCTGCCGCCGTGTTGTCCCGGGCGAGCTCCTGGTCCAGCTGCTCCTGTGAGGCCCGGCCGTTGGCCGCCAGGCCATGCCAGAGATTCCAGCGCAGTTCGGCGTCCACCGCGAGGCCGTCGATCACGGTGCTGCCGTCCAGGATGCCCCGCAGCAGGTCCAGCCGGCCGGCGTCGTAGCGGCTGGTTGCGGCGAGGGTCCGGGCCCAGGCCAATTGCTGGTCGGAACCCGGCGCTGCCGCCTGCAGCTGTTCGGCGGCCGTGGTGAGGAAGCCGTGGCGCACGGCGTCCCGCTGGCCCCGGGGCACGTAGCGTTCCACCGCCGTCGAGGCGTTGCCCAGCACGTTGAGGAGGACGCCGATACCCGGCTCGGCGGGTCCGAAGCGCTGGACGGCGTCGACGTAGAGGGCCGCCGGTGTGACGGCATCGCGGGCCGAGTCCCACAGCGCCGTCCAGCACAGCGCCCGCGCCATGGGGTCCTCCAGCTTGTCCAGGGAGCCGCGGACAGTGGCCTCGGAACGCGGGTCCAGCCGGACTTTGGCGTAGCTGAGGTCCTCGTCGTTGACCAGCAGCAGCGCAGGCCGCGGTTTGCCGGCCAGCGCGGTCACGTCGGTCCTGGCGCCGCGGACATCGGTCTCGACGCTGTCCGTGCGAACCAGGGCGCCGGCGTCGTCAAAATTGTAAAGGCCGATCCGCAGGCGGTGCGGCCTGGGCTCCTGCCGGCCGGTGGCGGGATCCACGGCGTCCTGCAAGACCGCGACGGAGCTGAACGCAGTGTTGTGCTCGGTGGACGTGGTGATCTCGCTGGACAGGGTGGAGATGCCGGAGGTCTGGAGCCATTGGCGGGCCCATTCGCTGAGGTCGCGGCCGGACGCCGCGCTCAGGGCGGCCAGTAGTTCAGCGAGGGTGGTGTTGCCGTAGGCGTGGTCCCGGAAGTACTGCCGGGACCCGGCGATGAAGGCCTCGAACCCGACGTAGGCCACCAGCTGCTTCAGCACCGACGCGCCCTTGGCGTAGGTGATTCCGTCGAAGTTCTGCTTCGCGGCTTCCAGGTCCGGGATGTCGGCGACGATGGGATGGGTGGTGGGCAGTTGGTCCTGGATGTAGGCCCACGCCTTGCGGTTGTTGGCGAAGTTCACCCAGGCCGTGTCCCAGTCCGTGGTCCGGTCCACGCCGAGGGTGCCCATGTAATCCGCGAAGGATTCCTTGAGCCACAAATCATCCCACCACTTCATGGTGACGAGGTCGCCGAACCACATGTGCGCCATCTCGTGCAGGAGCGTGTTGGCGCGGGCCTGGTACTGCGAGTCGGCGGCCCGGGAGGTGAAGACGTAGCTTTCGGTGAAGGTCACAAGGCCGGGGTTTTCCATGGCGCCGAGGTTGTACTCGGGGACGAAAGCCTGCTCGTATTTGCCCCACGGGTAGGGGAAATCGAAGAGCTCGTTGAAGAAGGACAGCCCGTTCCTGGTGAGGCGGAACAGGGCGTCGGTATCGAAGGACGCGGCCATGGAGGCGCGGCAGTAGAGCGCCAGCGGCACGTCCAGGACGGTGCCGTCGCCGAGTGTCCCGCGCCAGGTGTCCTCTGCCTTGAAGTACGGTCCGGCGAGGACGGTAGTGATGTAGGTGGACATCGCCTTGGTGGGCGCGAAGTCCCAGCGGCTCGTGGCGGGATCGCTCGTGAGCTGGGTGCGCAGCACCTCCGCCCCGTTGGAGGACACCTGCCAGTCCGAGGGGGCCATGACGTGGAAGGTGAATTCGGCCTTCAGGTCGGGCTGTTCGAAGTTCGCGAACACCCGGCGGGCGTCGGCGGGTTCGTACTGCGTGTAGAGGTAGCACTGGCCGTCGGCGGGGTCAACGAAGCGGTGCATGCCTTCACCGGAGGTGCTGTACAGGGCCGTCCCCGTGATGGTGACCTGGTTCTCCGGCTGCAGGTTCTCAAGCCGGATCCGGGATCCGTCCACGACATCGGCGACGGCGAGCCCCTTGCCGTTGAGGAAGACGCTGTGCACGCTGCCGGCGATGAAATCCACGAAGGTCGTCGCCCCGGGTTCGCTGGCCGAGAAGGAGATGATGCTGCGGCTCGTGTAGCCGGCGACGTTCGGGTCGGCCGCCTGCCGGACGTCGAGGGAGACATCGTAGCTGTGAGTGGTGATGAGGGCGGCGCGGGCCGCGGCCTCGTCGCGGCGCAGATTCTGGTTTGACACCCAGCTATCTAATCACGGGAGCGTGTGCGCCCGGTCACGCCGGCGGGAACATCAGGAAGGCGGCCGCCAGGCCCAGCAGGGCGATCAGCAGCCAGGACGCCAGCGCGGCCAGCAGCGCGCGTGCGCCGGTGTGCAGCAGCTGCCGCACCCGGACGGCGGAGCCCAGCCCGAACAAGGCCATGCCCAGCAGCAGGTCCTGGAGGGCGGCGGCCGCCTCCAGGACCGCGGGGGACAGCCACCCGGTGGTGCGTACGGCCGCCAGGGCCACGAATCCGATGACGAACAGCGGGATCACCGGGGGGCGCTTGGCGCCGTCGGCCGCGGTGCCTAGCCGGTGGTGGAAGCCCGCGGCGGCGACCATCGGCGCCAGCAGGATCACCCGGGTGAGTTTGACGACGACGGCGACGGCAAGGGCCGCGGTGCCCGCGGTCTGGGCGGTGGCGACCACCTGTCCGACGTCGTGCACCGAGGCGCCGGTCCACGCCCCGAAGAGCTCCGGCCCCAGGCCCAGCGGCCGCGCGAGCAACGGCAGCACGCCGATCGCCAGCGTTCCGCACAGGGTCACGAGCGCCACGGGCAGCACGGTTTCTTCCTGCCGGATTTTGCGCACGGCGGCCATCGCCCCGATCGCGGACGCCCCGCAGATGGCGAAGCCCGTGGCCACCAGCAGCGCCACGCGGGGAGGCAGCCGGAAAAGCCTGCTGATCCCGTACGTGCCGGCGAAGGCGGCCAGCACCACGGCGGTCACGAGCAGCAGCGCCGCCCAGCCCAGGCCCAGCACGTCGCCGAGGCTGACTTTCAGGCCCAGCAGCACGATCCCGGCCCGCATGAGGTGTTTGCCGGCGAAGTCCAGCCCGGGCCGCGCCGGCCCGGAGGTCCAGCCAGATACGCCCGGCAGGTTGGCCGCCAGCAGCCCGAGGAGCACGGCCAGGGTCATCGCCGGCAGCGCGGGGAGGAACAGGTGAACAGTGACGGCAACGGCGACGGCCGCCGCAGCGCCGGTCAGGCCAGGCGCGGCCGCTGTCAGGCCTGACGCGGCGGCGGATCTCTTCGGGGGCACGCCCCTACATTGCCGTACCCGGCCGGAAAAGCCGTAACCGCCGCCATCCCGGCAGCCGGCTGCGTGCTGTGCGGCCGGCACTGAGCGCCGCGCCGCGGGCCGTCGAAATGATTTCGTAACGAAAAAGTGGTTGGCTAGTGACCATGTCTGACCTATTCCAGGAGTACTCCGAGGCCGCCGGCCGCACCGGCGCCTACGACGAGATGTTTGCCCCCGGCCAGCAGGCCCGGAAATCCTACGGGCAGGTGGCCCTGGCCCTGCGCGAACTCTCGTTGGCTGACGTCAGCGCCCGCGCCGATTCCATGGCACGGACCTTCCTGGACCGCGGCGTGACGTTCGACTTTGCCGGTGAGGAACGGCCCTTCCCCCTGGACATCGTCCCCCGGGTGATCCCCGCCGACGAGTGGAGCGTCCTGGAACGCGGTGTGGCCCAGCGCGTCCGTGCTCTTGAAGCCTTCCTCAATGACGTCTACGACAAGATGACGGTGGTGTCCGACGGCGTCATCCCGCGCCAGCTCGTCACGACCAGCGCCCACTTCCACCGCCAGGTGCACGGCTTTGAACCGGCCGGCGGCGTCCGGGTCCACATTTCCGGAATCGACGTCGTCCGCGACGCCGAGGGCACGTTCCGGGTCCTGGAGGACAACGTGCGGGTGCCCTCGGGTGTCAGCTACGTCCTCGAGAACCGCCGGGCCATGGCCAAGGGCCTGCCCGAGGCTTTCGGCCAGCAGCTCATCCGCCCGGTCGAGGAGTACCCCCGCCGGCTCCTGTCCGCCCTGCGGAAGACGGCGCCCTCTGGCGTCGACGATCCCACCGTCGTGGTCCTGACCCCCGGCGTCTTCAACAGCGCCTACTTCGAGCACACCCTGCTCGCCGGCCTCATGGGTGTCGAACTCGTCGAGGGCCGCGACCTCATCTGCCGCGGCAACCGCGTCTACATGCGCACCACGGCGGGCGAGCAGCGTGTGGACGTCATCTACAAGCGCATCGACGACGAATTCCTGGACCCGCTGCAGTTCCGTGCCGACTCCATGCTCGGCTGCCCCGGCCTGGTCAACGCCGCCCGCGCCGGCGGCGTCACGATCGCCAACGCCGTGGGCAACGGCGTCGCCGATGACAAGCTCGTCTACAGCTACGTGCCCGACCTCATCCGGTACTACCTCAACGAAGAGCCCGTGATCGCCAACGTGGACACGTTCCGGCTCGAAGAGAAGGAGGCCCGGGAACACGTCCTGGACCGCCTGGACGAGCTCGTGGTCAAACCGGTGGACGGCTCGGGCGGCAAAGGCCTGGTGATCGGCCCGGACGCGTCCAGGGACGAACTCGATGCCCTGCGCAAGCGGATCATCGCCGACCCCCGCGGATGGATCGCCCAGCCGGTGCTGCAGCTGTCCACGGTGCCCACGCTCAGCGGCGACAAGTTCGGCCCCCGGCACGTGGACCTGCGCCCCTTCGCCGTCAATGACGGCGAGGACGTCTGGGTTCTCCCCGGCGGACTGACCCGTGTGGCGCTCAAGGAGGGCTCGCTGATCGTCAATTCCAGCCAGGGCGGCGGCTCCAAGGACACCTGGGTCCTGGCCGACTCCCCGCAGGTCCCCGTCGAAGTGATCCCGCGGCCCACCATCGCAGTCCGCGAGCGGGTTTCGGTCTGGCCGGTGGAGAGCAACTGGCGCGACAGCCAGAAAGAGCAGCAACAGCAGCAGCAGATTTCTGATGCGCAGGAGGTAACCGCGAATGCTTAGCCGTATTGCCGAGTCATTGTTTTGGATTGGCCGCTACGTGGAACGGGCCGACGGTACCGCCAGGATCCTCGACGTCCACCTCGAACGGCTCAACCATCTGCCCATGGAGGAACAGCGCAGCGTGGCGCAGGAACTCCTGGCCGTCATGGGTGCCCGCGCACAAAGTGACGATTTCGGCCTGCCCGAACTGCTCAACGCCCTCGCCTACGACAAGCAGAGTGCCACGTCCATTGCCGGTTCCCTCGGTGCCGCCCGGGAAAACGCCCGCCGAGCCCGCGAGACTGTCTCCTCCGGGCTCTGGGAAAGCCTCAACACGACCTACTACGGGCTGAACCAGCACCGCAAGGACGTGGTGGGCACCTACCGGTTCTGCAACTGGGTCCTGGAGCGCACCGCCATGGTCAGCGGCCTCGCCGACACCACCGTCAGCCACGACGAGAGCTGGCAGTTCCTGGTCCTAGGCCGGTCGCTGGAGCGTGCCGACATGACAGCGCGCATGCTCTCCACCCGCGATGTCCTCTCGGCCGGCATGTCCTGGGTGAACATGCTCCGCTGTGCCGGCGCCTACGAATCCTTCCTGCGGACCCGCCGGGCGGCGTTCGGGGACCAGCACGCGGCCGAATTCCTGCTGCTGGACCGGCTGTTCCCGCGGTCTATCGTCTACGCCCTGCGCGACGCCGACGAGTGCCTGGCGAAGCTCGACCCCTCGGCACAGCGCGTCGGCTTCATCAACGACGCCCGCCGGATCGTGGGCCAGGCCCGCACCTTCCTGGAGTTCCACCGCACCGATGACCTCATGTCGGAGCTGCCGGAGCACATGGAGCGTGTGCAAAAAGCCGTGTCGCAGGCTTCGGACGCCATTTCCCGTAAGTACTTCAATCAGGCAGACGAGCTGGCCTGGGTGGGAGAAGTTTCATGACCCGGCTGAACATCGTCCACAAGACGGCCTACAAGTACAACAAGCGCGTCACCCTGTCCTACAACGAGGCCCGGATGACCCCGCTGACGGACCCGCAGCAGGTGGTGCTGGAGTCCTCCATGAAGGTTTCGCCTTCACAGGCGGCCCTGAGCAGCTACCGCGACTACTGGGGCACGCGGGTGACCGCCTTCGACATGCAGATGCCGCACGAGCACCTCGAAGTCCTGTCCACCACCACCGTCGAGGTGCACCGGGTCGAGAAGATCGCAGCCGAGGCCGACATCGTCGGGTGGGACGTCCTGTCCGCTCCGGAGACGCTGAACCAGTTCAGTGACTGGATTCCGCAGTCCCAGCTGACAGGTCCCGGCTCCGAAGTGCTCGCCATCATTCCCGGGGTTGTCGAGGGGAAATCGCCGCACGAGGCCGCCATGGCGATCTTTGCCTGGATGCGCGGTGAAATGACCTACATGAAGGGCTCCACCGGCGTCACCACCAACGCCGAGCAGGCCTGGAACCAGCGCCAAGGCGTCTGCCAGGACCTGGCGCACCTCGCCATCGGGTCACTGCGCAGCTGCGGTATCCCGGCTCGCTACGTGTCCGGCTACCTTCACCCGCGTTCGACGGCGGAGCTCGGCGAGACGGTTGCCGGCCAGTCGCATGCGTGGCTCGAGTGGTGGGACGGCGAATGGCGCAGCTGGGACCCGACCAACCACAAACCGGCGGGGGACTTCCACGTCACCGTGGCCCGGGGCCGCGACTACCGCGACGTGCCGCCGCTCAAGGGCATCCTGTCCGGCGGCGGGGGATCGGCCCTCAGCGTCAGCGTGGAAATCACCCGCGTCGCGTAGGCGCACCCCACGCCTCGCGTTGCGCTATCAGACCGGGCTGCCCTGAAGCCGGCAAAGTCAACTGGTCGGTGCAACGCGGGTGTTTAGGCTGCTGTTTGCAGCAGCTGGTTCAGCCGGTTGGCTGGGGTCTCGAGGTCCAGGGTGGGACGGGGCCGGCGGTTGAGTTTCGCTGCGACCTGGCGGAGGTCTTCGGGGGTGTGGACGGAGAGGTCCGAGCCTTTCTCGAACCAGAATCTCAGCAGCCGGTTGGTGTTCTCGTTGGTGCCGCGCTGCCAGGGCGAGTGCGGGTCGCAGAAGTAGAGCGTGGTGTCCAGGGCGGTCTGGATCCGGTCATACTCGGCGAGTTCGGTTCCGCGGTCCCAGGTGATCGAGCGGCGCAGGTGATCCGGGAGGTGGCCCATCTCCCGGATCATCGCGGCAGCGACGGTGTCGGCGGTGTGGTCCCCGGGGAGGTGGAGGAGGATCGTGAACCGGGTCGAGCGTTCCACGAGGGTGCCGATCGCGGTCCCGTTAGAGCCGATGATCAGGTCTCCCTCCCAATGCCCGGGCACGGCCCGGTCCTGGACTTCGGCCGGGCGTTCGCTGATCTTGAAGGCCTCCTTGTAGGGGCTGTTCTTCGTCCGGTCCGCGGCATGCGGGACGCGCTGCTTCCGTTTCAGGCTGAGCTTTTCCGCCAGGTCCGCCCGCAGACTTCCGCGGGATTGAACATACAGCGCCTGGTAGATCGTTTCGTGGCTCACCTGCATAGTCTGATCGTCGACGAAGTAGAAGGCCAACATCTCCGAGATCAGTTTCGGGCTCCACCCGTCATCCATCCACACCCCGATCAGCCGGCACAACGCCTCGTCCTGGACCAGTTTCAGCGGTTTGGGCCGGCGCCTGGCCTGGTGGGCCCTCGTGTGGGCGACCGAGGCGTAATACACCCCGTCGTCGCCGGTGTTGCGGTTGACCTCACGCCAGACCACGGATCTGTCCCGGCCGATCGCCTCGCCAATCCTGGCGTAACTGAGCCCGCTCCGCCGGCCCATCTGGATCATCCCGCGCTCAGCCAGGTTCAACGCCCGGCCCCCCGGCCCTTCGGCCGTGGGCGCCGGATCCGAAAGACCCCCGACTGGCCCCATGTCCATAGTCATCATGTGGCCAGACTGGGCCCACCAGTTTCTCCCGGTCCCATGAGTGGCTCCGACACGCCGGGCCGCAGCAAGAATCGACATTCCGCCACACACCAGGTCAAAGAACTCAGTGCGCGCTTCCAGGGAAAACACATTGACCATCAAACGCTCCATCAATCAGAGCGTTGCTACGACCATATGAATTTGCCCCCCTCAGGGCAGCCCGGTCTGATAGTGCAAAAGGTGTTTGCGGGGTTACTCGAGGCCGGAGCGGGTGGCGTCGTCCAAGGGTGTCCACCACGTCTGCGGCGGCACCACTTTGAAGCGCCGGCCCGTGACGGTATCCGGCGTGATCCGGACGAAGTGTTCCTTCTTTCCGGCCTGCCACGGGAACAGCAACAGGCCCACCGTGTCCATGACCTCCTGGGGGTTCTGCACTGGGGCGGCCTGGCCCTTGATGACAACGCTCCAGGCGACACCGGTGTCCGCGTTGATGCCGTCGGCTTCCACCGCCACCGGCGTGCCGCCCGTGGCCGCCTGCAGCTTGGTGCCCTCCGCGGTCCGAAACACCAGCGTGCCGTGGTCCACTTTGTAGTTAATGGGGAAGATGTCGGGATGATCGTCCACCCAGACCGCCAGCCTGCCCACCGAGACACTGCGTAACAGCTGCCAGCATGTGTGGTGGTCGAGGTCTTCGACGGCGTGGGTCTGGTCCTTTGGCTCGTGACGGCCCGGGCTCGATTCAGTACTCATGCGGGCGAGCGTACGCGGCCGGGCGGACGGCGGCTAGGGCAAATGGACCCAGCCGCCGGGTTTATCTCCGAATTCCGGGGCTTTCCCGAGTCGTTCGCGCTATTCTGGCATAGGGCCGTCAGCGTCTACATTGGCCGGAGCGATTGGGGGCAATGACATGCATTCAACGGGTGAGGGCTCAGGCCATACCGTGTCCGAGCCAAATCCCGTAGTTGAGGAATTGCTGAAGGGGTTCGGCGCCAGGGCGGAAGAGCTGCTTCAATCCAAGGAACGCATCGCCGGCCTGCTGGAAGCCGTCGTCGCCCTGGCCGAGGACCTGAGCCTGGATGCCGTCCTGGAACGCGTGGTCGGGTCGGCCTGCCGGTTGTTGCACGCCCGGTTCGGCGCCCTTGGCGTCATCGGTGATGACCACGCTCTCAGTCACTTCATCACCGTCGGCATCGATGGCAAACTGGCGCGGCAGATCGGTCCGCTGCCGACCGGCCACGGCGTCCTCGGCCTCCTGATCACAGACCCGAGGCCGCTCCGGCTGCATGAACTGAGCAAGCACGCCGAGGCCTACGGGTTCCCCGCGCACCACCCTCCCATGAAGTCCTTCCTGGGGGTACCGGTCCGCGTCCGGGACGTGGTGTTCGGAAACCTCTACCTCACGGAAAAAGAAGGCGGGGACGACTTTTCCGCCGACGACGAGACCTTGGCCGTCGCTTTGGCGGCAGCCGCCGGTGTCGCCATCGAAAATGCCCGGCTCTACGACGACGCCCGCCGCCGGGCACGCTGGCTGGAGGCCTGCATGGACGTCTCCGGGCTGATGCTGAGCACGGACCGCGACTACACGTCGGGCGGCCTGGACCCGATCGCCGGCCGGGCGCTCCAGGAGTCCGCGTCCTCGCTCGCCCTGCTGGTGGCCCCCGCCGCCAACGGCGTGGCCCACGTGGTGATCGGCGTTGCCGGTGAGCGCGGCACGGCGTTTTCGGGACGGTCACTGCACTTGGAGTCAGAGCTCCTGGAGGGTGTCCTCGAAGGCGGCGAACCGGTGCTGTTCGACGACGCATCCGAAGTGTTGGGGGAGGTCGACGGCGCCGTCAGGGGCCCGCTGCTGGCAGTGGCGCTGAGTACCCAGGGCGCCCACCACGGCCTCCTGCTGCTGGCACGGGACAAGGAGTCGGTGCGCTACGCCCGGACCGACATCGAAATGGGGGCCGTCTTCGGCTCCCACGTGGCCCTCGCCTTGGAACTGGCCCGGGTGCACCGGCTGCGCGAGGAGCTCCTGGTCTTCACCGACCGCGACAGGATTGCCCGGGACCTGCACGACCTCGTCATCCAGCGGCTGTTCGCCGCCGGGCTGAGCGTGCAGAGCCTGACCCGTTTCACCAAGGAGGAACTGGCGCTGGAGCGCATCCGCAACATCACCGGCGAACTCGACGAGGCGATCCGCAGCTTGCGCGACACCATTTACTCGCTCAAGAGCAACACAGGCGAGATCGAATTGCTGAGCGGCCGGATCCGTCGGGTCACACGTAGCTCGTCGAAGTCGATGCCGTTCCCGCCGCGCCTGACCATCACGGGACCGGTGGATGCCGTGACGCCGGACAAGGCCGATAACGTCGTGGCCGTGGTTTCCGAGGGGCTCAGCAACGCCATCCGGCACTCCGGGGCGGATACGATCTCGGTCTCGGTTGCGGTCGTCAGGGGCCGGGTGACGGTGGTGATCAGCGACAACGGCGCCGGATTCGCCAAGCCCGAAAAACGCAACGGGCTTAGCAACCTCGAAGACCGGGCGCGCATGCTCGACGGAAAATGCACTATCACGAGCGCGCCCGACTCCGGTACCAGCCTGGAATGGTCGGTGCCCCTGTAGCCGGCGGTGCCCCCCTAGCCGGCGCGCCCGGAGGCCCGGTGACCGCGGAGCCTACCCGACGCTGCGCGGCCGGATTACTTCGCCGGTTCTCCCGCCGGCGGCCGCCGGAAATGCCGGGCTGGCGATGAAGACGGCGGCCTGCGTGCGGCGTTCGAATCCGAGTTTGGCCAGCAGGGACGACACATAGTTCTTCACGGTCTTTTCCGCCAGGAACATTTCGGCGGCAATCTGCCGGTTGGTCAGTCCGCCGCCCACCAGCTCCAGGACCTTGCGTTCCTGGGGGGTGAGGGAGGACGTGCGCGGGTCGACCTCTTCGGCCTCCACCAGGCTGTCCACGACGCCGGCGGCCACGCCCTCCTCGAAGAGGGACTCGCCGGCTGCTGCCCGCCGCAGGGCGCCGATCAGGTCCGTGCCGCCGATCTCCTTCAGCACGTATCCCCGTGCCCCGGCCAGGACGGCGCCACGCAGGGCCTGTTCGTCGTCGAAGCTCGTCAGGATGATGCAGTTCAGGGACGGGTCCACCGACCTCACATCCCGGCAGACCTCAATGCCGGTCCCGTCCGGCAGGCGGGCGTCCAGCACACAGACATCAGGGTGCAGTGCGGGAATCCGGCGGGTCGCTTCCACCGCGGATCCGGAACTGCCGACCACGGCAAACCCCTCGCCTTCGAGAAGTTCCTGCAGCCCGCGTCTGACAAGTTCGTGGTCATCAAGGATAAAGACGCGGATCACCGCCTGCCCGCCATCAGGTGCAGTGAGACCTGCGTCTGCCCAGGCAATCATGATTCTCCCGTCCGGCCGCTCACGCGACCGCTCAATGCTCTTAGTAACACGCTGATTTTTGTATCGAGATACTGTTTCCATCTGCTGACCCCAGCCTCTGCCATTCTTCTGCACTGGGGCGGCGCGAACAAGGGTCATAGTGCCCAACAGGCTGGCTCCGGCCAGTTGCCCGTAGCGTTTCCGGGTAGCCGGCCGGCCAGCGTGGGTGCATGCCCTTTGGCCCTAGGCGTCGTGCCGGTCGAGGGAAATCATGGGAGCGTCGCCATCTGGCGCGGGATGCTCGGCCGGTACGAGGGCAAAGGATTGGGATGAACGAAGTCAGGGACGTCCGCACGATCGTGGTAGGCGTTGACGGCTCGGACGCTTCGGTGTCCGCGTTACGGCATGCGCAGGGCCTCGCGGTGCCCTTGTCCGCCAAAGTCCTCGCGGTGGCATGCTGGGACTACCCGCCGGTGTACGACGGCTATGTCGCCGTCGGGATCGACGACTTCGACGTCCGGGCCGGCGAAATCCTGGCCGAGGCGGTGGTGAAGGCCTTCGGCCCGGACACCCCGGACAACGTCGAGACCCGCCTCATCCAGGGACACCCCCGCCGCATACTGATCGAGGAGAGCAAAACCGCGGACATGCTCGTGCTGGGCCGCCGCGGCCACGGGGGATTCGGTGGACTGTTACTGGGATCGGTGAGTTCGGCCTGTGTGGCACACGCGCATTGCCCGGTGCTGGTGGTCCACTCACCAGAACACGACTGAAGCCGCACTCCTGCCCGGAGGATCCTATTCGAACGTGGCCCGGCGCGGATCCGAGAGCCGGGTGGTCCACACGTCGGGCCGGTTGACCTTGAAGCGTCGTCCGGTCAGGGCTTTGGGAGCCACCCGCACGTAGTAGGCCTTCTCGCCGGGCTGCCAGGGCTCCAGGAGCAGGGAGTCCACTTCGTCCTTCTCTTCCTGGCTCTCGATGACCTCGGCTTCGCCGCGCGCCATCACACTCCAGGCCGTCTCGTCGCGGACGTCGTAGCCGTCGATCTCGAATGCAACCGGCTTGCCCGTGATGGCACCCCAAAGCTTCGTGCCGCCGGCGGTGCGGAAGGCAATCGCCCGCCGTTCGAGTACGAAATTCACCGGGAAGATCTCCGGATGGTTGTCGACGATCAGCGCTACACGCCCCACGACTTCGGTGTCGAGCAGCGCCCAGCACTGGTCCATGGTCAGCGAGTATTCCGGCGAGGGCGTGGTTGAGTCCATGTCGAGCCACGATACGGGCCGGCCAGGATCCCGATTAGGGCCATAGGTCCCGCAGCGGACACCACCGTGACGCGCGCTGCGGCCCGCCGGCGCCGGTCACCAGGGACTGGGCTTGTAGTCCTTCAGGAAGACGCCGTACTGGTCCTCACCGGATTCGCCCATCACGATGGGGTCGTAAACGCGGGCGGCGCCGTCAACGAGGTCCAGGGGCGCGTGGAAGCCCTCTTCCATGAGGCGGACTTTGGTGTAGTGCGGCCGCTCGTCCGTGATCCAGCCGGTGTCCACGGCCGTCATGAGGATGCCGTCGGCGTCGAGCATTTCCTGGGCGCTGGTTCGCGTCATCATGTTCAGCGCAGCCTTGGCCATGTTCGTGTGCGGGTGCCCGGGGCCCTTGTAGGCGCGGGAGAACTGGCCCTCCATGGCGCTGACATTGACGATGTACTTCCGCCGCGCGGTGGACCGCTTCATGGCACCCCGCAGCCGGCTGACCAGCAGGAACGGAGCCGTCACGTTGCACAGCTGCACTTCGAGCATCTCCAGCGGATCCACTTCGTCCAGCACCTGGGTCCAGCTGTTGATGGTGGCGAGGTCCGGGACCAGACCGCCCGCGTCGATCGCGGTGCCGGAGGCAATCCGCTCCAGCGACGCCGAACCGGTGGACAGGGCCAGGGAAGTGATCGCGTCCCCGGCCAGTACGGGGTGGTCGAGCACGCTGCTGGCCAGGGCAAGCGGGTGCTTGTCGTGGGCGTGGCCGAACGTGACGAGCTCCGGGCCGCCGTTGGCAGCCTGGAGGGCGGCGGGCAGCGGCTCGTCTTCGGCGTCGACGAGCGGCTTGTAGGCATTGCCGGAGCGCCGGACCGTCTGGGCCGCGTTGTTAATGATGATGTCCAGCGGTCCTGCGGCATCCAGTGAATCCGTCAGGGCCATTACCTGGGACGGGTCGCGGAGATCGATGCCCACGATCCGGAGCCGGTGCAGCCAGTCGGCGCTGTCCTCCATCGCCGCGAAGCGGCGGGCGGCGTCCTTCGGGAACCGGGTGGTGATGGTGGTGTGTGCGCCGTCCCGCAGGAGCCGGAGCGCGATGTACATGCCGATCTTTGCCCGCCCGCCGGTCAGCAGGGCCCTGCGGCCGGTCAGATCGGTGCGGGCGTCGCGCTTGCTGTGGCTGAACAGGGCGCACTCGGGGCACAGCTGGTGGTAGAAGGCATCCACCTGGGTGTAGTGCTGCTTGCAGATGTAGCACGGCCGGGACCTGATCAGGTGGCCGGCGATTTCCCCGGTCGCGGACGTGACGAGCTTGTTGCCGCGCGTTTCGTCGTCGATCCTGTCGGGGGCCGCCGTCGCCGTCTGCGCGATCACGGCGCGATCCGCCTCGGCGATCTCATCGCGCTTGCTGACCCGCCGGTGGCGCTTGACGGCCTTGAACATCTTCCCGGTGGCGCGGCGCACTGAGACGTAGTCCGGGTGCTCCTCGTCATAGGCGTGGATCGTGTTCAGGACTTTCAGGCAGGCCTGGATTTCCTCCGGGGTCAGCCCGGCAAGACCAGACCCGGCAAGACCAGACTCGGCGGCGGAAACGTCGGAGGACAGATCGGGGGAGCTCATTGCCCTAATTTTACAGGGTGCGGGGAGCCCGGCCGGACGAGCGTGCCGGGCCCCCGCCTGCCTATGCCGTGGGTGATTGTTTGACCGGTCCGTCCGTGCCGACAGCGGCGGCCTGGACGTCGGCCACCTTGTCCACGGACTCCCGCAGTTCGGGCCAGTTCTCGGTTGCGGTGCGGACGGCGTCGGGCACCAGGCGCAGGTTGGCCGCGGACAGCGCGCGTTCCGCATCGCTGGGGTCCGGGACGTGCTGGCCCTTGGACAGGACCGTGATTCCGGAGTCGGTGACCTTGAAGCCGCGGGCGCGGTCCAGTTCGGGATCGAGCCCGATCGCGGCCCCGGCCGGCACCTTGACGTTCTTGTCGATGATGGCGCGCTTGATCACGGCGCCTTCACCGACGTTGACCTTGTCCATCAGGACCGAGTCCAGGACCCGGCTCGAGGTGCCGACGTAGACGTCGTTGGAGAGCACGGAGCCTTCCACGATGCCGCCGGAGACGACGACGCCGCTGGCCACGATCGAATCCAGTGCCGTGCCCACCGTGTTGGACTTGCCGCGGACAAACTTGGCCGGCGGGGAGATGGTCTGGCGGGTGTAGATCGGCCACTCGGAGTTGTAGAGGTTGAAGACCGGGACGGGGGAGATCAGGTCCATGTGGGCGTCGTAGAACGAATCGATGGTGCCGACGTCGCGCCAGTAGGTGCGGTCCCGTTCGGTGGATCCGGGGATGTCATTGAGGGTGAAGTCGTAAACGCCGGCCTCGCCCTGGTTCACGAAGTAGGGAATGATGTCCCCGCCCATGTCGTGCTTGGTGTCGAGGCGCTCGGCGTCAACGTGGAGGGCTTCAATCAGGGCGTCGGCGTTGAACACGTAGTTGCCCATCGAGGCCAGGAACTGGCTGGGGTCCGCCGCGAGGCCGGGTGTCGACGAGGGCTTCTCGACGAACGCGGCAATCTTCTCCGGGTTGTCCGCGTCCGTTTCGATCACGCCGAACTGGTCCGCCATGTGCAGCGGCTGGCGGACGGCGGCGACTGTGGCTTTCGCCCCGCTGGCGACGTGCTGGGCCACCATCTGGGAGAAGTCCATCCGGTAGACGTGGTCTGCGCCGACCACGACGACGATGTCGGGATTGGCGTCATGAATGAGGTTCAGGGACTGGTAGATGGCGTTGGCGCTGCCCAGGAACCAGCTCTTGCCGACGCGCTGCTGGGCCGGGACCGAGGCCACATAGTTCCCCAGCTGGGTGGACATGCGCCACGTTTCGGAAATGTGCCGGTCAAGGCTGTGGGACTTGTATTGCGTCAACACCACAATTTGCAGATAGCGGGAATTCACAAGATTTGAAAGGGCAAAGTCAATAAGCCGGTAGCTTCCGGCAAACGGGACACCAGGCTTGGCCCGGTCCGCCGTCAACGGCATGAGCCGGTTTCCCTCGCCACCTGCGAGGACAATTGCCAAAACTCTCTTTTGATGCGGCATGGTGATAGCTCCTGAACGCCTTCGTTACTCCCCAATACAGTCCGGCATGCCCGAACGTCTTCACACTAGATCAGTTCCACCGTAACGACTACCTTGGTGCATGTGCGAATAGATATTGTGACCAAAGAATTCCCGCCGGAAATCTACGGCGGCGCCGGGGTCCACGTGGCCGAGCTCAGCAGGGTGCTGGCCCAACGCGTGGACCTTCAGGTGCGTGCCTTCGGCGCGCCCCGCGAGCCCGGGTATCACGGAGCGACCGTCACGTCGTATTCCGTGCCCGAAGACCTGGGCTCAGCAAACGCCGCTATCCAGACCCTCGGGGTGGACCTGAGGATCGTTCCGGACATCGCCGGCGCGGACCTGGTCCACTCCCACACCTGGTACGCCAACATGGCCGGACACATCGCGTCGCTGCTCCACGGCATCCCGCATGTCCTCAGCGCCCACAGCCTGGAGCCGCTGCGCCCGTGGAAGGCCGAGCAGCTCGGTGGCGGCTACGCGGTGTCCTCATGGGTGGAAAAGACCGCCTACGAGGCCGCGGCCGCCATCATCGCCGTCTCGGAAGGCATGCGCCAGGACATCCTGCGCAGCTATCCGGACGTCGACCCGGCCAAGGTCAAGGTGGTCCACAACGGCATTGATGTCAGCCAGTGGAACCGGGACGAGGCTGATGACATCATCCGTCCGCTCGGGATCGATCCGGAGCGCCCCAGCGTTGTTTTTGTGGGCCGGAACACCCGGCAGAAGGGCGTACCGTACCTGCTGCGGGCCGCCGCCAAGCTCCCGGCCGACGTCCAGCTGGTGCTGTGCCTCGGTGCCGCGGACACGCCGGAACTGGCGGCCGAGACGGCACGCCTGATCGAGGAACTCCAGAGCCAGCGCAGCGGCGTGATCCTGATCGAACGGATGCTGCCCCGCAACGAGGTCATCCAGGTGCTCAGCCACGCGACGGCGTTCGCGTGCCCGTCCATCTACGAACCCCTGGGCATCGTCAACCTCGAGGCGATGGCCTGCGGCGCCGCCGTGGTGGCCAGCGCCACGGGCGGCATTCCGGAGGTCGTCGAGCATGGCAAGACCGGGCTGCTTGTTCCGATCGAGCAGGTCACCGACGGCACCGGCATCCCGCTGGACCCGGAAAAGTTCGTCACCGACTTTGCCGAGGCCCTCATCGAAGTGGTGTCCGATCCCGCCCGGGCACGCGCCATGGGTGAAGCGGGCCGGCGCAGGGCCGAGGAACACTTCTCCTGGGAATCCATCACGGAGACCACGCTCGAGGTCTACCGTTCGGTGCTCAACAAGGACTCCTGACCCCGGGTCCAAACGGCAGAACGACGACGGCGCCGCCCCGGCTGAGGGGGCGGCGCCGTCGTCGCATTTCGGCTGGGTCAGCCGAGGGCTTTGGTGCCGTGGGCCTTTGTGCCGTGGGCCTTTGTACCGTGAACGGCGCGCGCCAGCATAATCTTTTCGTCCAGGGGCGCCTGGCCGCTGGCCCGCTGCTTGCGGAAGTAATTCCGGGCCTCGTCCTGGCGGACCTTCTCCGCGCCGGTGGAGATCTCGGCGCGGAGGTGCTCCGGCCCGTAACCGAACGCGTCCACCAGGTCCAGGGCGTGCGGGCGGATCTTCACGAGCAGGCGGTTGATGTATTCGCCCACAGTGCGTCCGCGCTGCATCGACAGCCTGCCGTTCATGAGGTACCAGGACAGGTTCTTCTCGATCAGGGACAGGCCGAACAGATCGCGCAGCCACGTCAGGACCTTGCGCGTGCCCGGGTCAGTCACTTTGCCGAGGGCCTCGGTAAAGGCCTCCCACTGCAGCAGCTCCGCATGGGCCTGGGCGGCTTCGATGAGTTCGTGCTGGTGGGCGTTGAACAAGGCGGCGCCCTGCTGCTGCGGGAGCTTGTTCGCGCCCTTGAGGGCCGTGGCCACCTCAGCGACCATGGTCTGGACGCGGTCCGTGAGCAGGGTCCGCTGGCTTGCCTCGTCCTTGATCGCCAGCGCGGCTTTCTGCACTGATCCGGTGTCCGCCACGAACTGGGCGACGCCGCGCAGTCCGGTGCGGTGGATCGCGGCACCGGTGGCCTGGCCCACGACGTAGCGGGCCAGCACGCCGACGTTGACGGTGCGGAATTCCTTGGCGTAGTCCGCCAGCAGGCGCTTGGCGACCAGCTGCAGCAGGACCGTGTTGTCGCCCTCGAACGTGGCGTACACGTCGAGGTCGGCACGGAGCGAGGCGAAACGGTTCTCGATCAGGAACCCGGCGCCGCCGCAGGCCTCGCGGCACTCCTGCAGGGTGTCCAGGGCATGCCAGGTGCTCAGCGGCTTCAGGGCCGCCGCCAGGGTTTCGAGGTCCTGGCGGTCCTGGTCGGTGTCGTGACGGCCGGAGAAGACATCGTCGAATTTCTGCAGCAGTTGCTCGCTGGCGAAGCTGGCGGCGTACGTGGTGGCCAGTCGGGTGAAGAGCCGGCGCTGGTGCCGCTGGTAGTCCAGCAGGACTTCCTCGTCGGTTTGGGAGGAGGCATTGAACTGCCGGCGTTCGGTGGCGTACTGAATTGCGGTTTTCAGGGCCAGTTTCGACGCCGTCACGGCGGCGCCGTCGAGGGAGACCCGGCCCTGGACCAGCGTGCCGAGCATGGTGAAGAAGCGGCGGCCCGGGCTGGCGATGGGGGACGTGTAGTTGCCCTCGGGGTCGACGTCGCCGTAGCGGTTCAGGAGGTTGGTGCGGGGGATCCGGACGTTCGTGAAGTGCAGCCGGCCGTTGTCTATGCCGTTCAGGCCGCCTTTGACGCCGTCGTCCTCGCCCCCGATGCCCGGCAGGAAGTCCCCGGTCCCGGCGTCCCGGAGGTCCATGTAGAACGCGTGCACGCCGTGGTTGACGCCCTTCGTCACCAGCTGGGCGAAAACGACCGCGGCCAGACCATCGTTGGCGGCGTTGCCGATGTAGTCCTTCCACGCGGCCCGGAACGGCGTGTGGACCACGAACTCCCCGGCGGCGGGGTCGTAGGTGGCGGTGGTGGCAATGCTGGCCACGTCCGAGCCGTGCCCGGTTTCGGTCATGGCGAAGCAGCCCGGGATGTCCAGGCTCATGATGCCGGGCAGCCACTTCTCGTGGTGTTCCGAGGTGCCGAGGTGGTTCACTGCGGAGCCGAACAGTCCCCACTGGACGCCGGCCTTGATCTGCAGCGACGGGTCGGCGATGACCAGCTCCTGGAAACCGGCCACGTTCCCGCCGTGATCATCCGAGCCGCCCACGGACTCGGGGAATGCGCGGTGGACGGCGCCATTGTCCACCAGGATCCTGAGCTGGCCGAAGACGCGTTGGCGATGTTCGGTGTGGGTCTGGCCCTCGATTTTGTGCAGTTCCGGGCGGCCGGCGAGGCCCCTGGACTGCAGCCGGATGTCGGCCCACTTGCCGAGCAGCTGTTCGCCAAGGGCCGCGACGTCGACGGCGGGCGCCTCGGGGGAGCCGGGTTGGCCGGCTGCTGTGGGTGCCGCCGGCTGCTGTGGTTGCGGCCGGCTGCGGGGGGCGTTGCCGGTGGTGCGGTCGGCTAGTTCAGTCATGTCGTTTCCTTCTGTGGTTCTGACAATCTCTAGTGCTGACAGTTCAGTTCGCGGGTGTGGGCAGGGCCGCTGCTACGGTGTGCCCTGGCCCGCCAGGCCCGTTCGTTCCGTTTGTGCTGTTTCTTCCGGAGGAGGCGCCTGCAGCTCGGGGGCGATGCCGAAGCACAGCCAGTCCGTGATCTGCCGCGCCATGGCCTCCTGGCCGGGCTTGGCCGGTCCGGGCGGGCTGGCGAGCCACTGTTCACCCGCATTGCGGACCAGGCCGATCGCGGCATTGGGCCAGTAGCCGATCACGGCTTCCTTGTCCTGGCCGCCGCCCAGATGGCTGCGCATGGGCCGGGCAATCATGTCGCTAATGGCGGCGAAGAAGTGGCTCAACGCTCCGGCTGTGGACATGGTCGGGCCGGCCGTCTCGGCCTCGCCGGACGCAGGGCGCGTGACGAAGGTGTAGACGTTCGGGCTGGTCTCGGCCATTTGCAGGTATGCGGACACCATGGCGAACAGGCCTTCGCGGGGCGTCTGGGCGCTCTGGGCCGCCTCCTGGATGCGCCGCTGCATCTGGCTGAGGACCACCTCGCCCACGGCCTGCTGGAGTCCGGCCTTGTCGCCGAAATAGCGGTAGAACACGGACTTTGACGTTCCAGCGGCTGCGGCGATGTCCTCCATGGACGCGTCACTGCCGAGGGCATGCACCGCCTTCCGGGCGGACTTGATCAGTTCCCGCCGCCGTTCCTCGCGGTGGGACTGCCAGCGGGAAGCGCGGCCGTCGACGGTGCCCTGCCCGGCAGGCGGGGTGGCTTTGGGGCTGTTCACGATACCCAGCGTATCAGGTACGCTGGGTATCGGTAATCGCTTTGATCGAAGGAGACAGCCCATGTCCGTCAACGGACAGTCAGTGCCCCGCCCCCAACCAGCCGCCGCCGCACCCGCCACCGCATCAGCTGCCGCCGAGGCCACACAGCATGTCGGCGCGGTCCCGGCGCAACTCCGCAAGGCGGTGGTGGTGGGCGGCAACCGCATCCCGTTTGCCCGGACCGGAGGCGCGTACACCAAGTCCTCCAACCAGGACATGCTCACGGCCGCCCTGGATGGCCTGATCGCCCGCTTCGGCCTTCAGGACGAGCGGATCGGAGAAGTGGCCGCCGGGGCGGTCCTCAAGCACTCCCGGGACTTCAACCTCACCCGGGAAGCCGTGCTCGGCTCGGCCCTCTCTGCCGAGACCCCGGCGTATGACCTCCAGCAGGCCTGCGCCACCGGCCTGGAGACGGTGCTCGGCCTGGCGAACAAGATCAAGCTGGGCCAGATCGACTCCGCGATCGCCGGCGGCGTCGACTCCGCTTCTGACGCTCCCATCGCCGTCAGTGAGGGACTCCGCGAGGTGCTCCTTGACCTCAACCGCGCCAAGACGGTGTCCCGGAAGCTGCAGGTCCTCAGCCGGCTCCGTCCCAAGGATCTGGCCCCTGATGCCCCGAACACGGGGGAGCCGCGTACCGGCCTGTCGATGGGCGAGCACCAGGCGCTGACCACGGCGCAGTGGAAGATCACCCGCGAGGCCCAGGACGAGCTCGCCTTCAACAGCCACCGGAACCTTGCCGCGGCCTACGACGCCGGCTTCTTCGATGACCTCCTGACCCCGTACCGGGGACTGAGCCGCGACTCCAACCTGCGCGCCGACACGAGCACGGAGAAACTGGCCACCCTCAAGCCCGTTTTCGGCAAGAACCTGGGCGCCGAAGCGACCATGACGGCCGGCAATTCCACCCCGCTGACCGATGGCGCGTCCACCGTGCTGCTCTCGTCCGAGGAATGGGCCGACGCCCATGACCTCCCCAAGCTCGCCGCGGTCATCGACGGCGAGGCTGCGGCCGTCGACTTTGTCCACGGCAAAGACGGACTGCTCATGGCGCCGGCCTTCGCCGTGCCCCGGCTGCTCGCGCGCCACAATCTCACCCTCGCGGACTTCGACTTCTTCGAGATCCACGAGGCCTTTGCCGGCACGGTGCTGAGCACGCTCGCCGCGTGGGAGGACGAGGAATTCGGCCGCACCCGCCTGGGCCTGGACGGCGCCTTCGGCAGCATCGACCGGGCCAAGCTGAACGTCAACGGCTCCTCGCTGGCCGCCGGACACCCGTTTGCGGCCACAGGCGGCCGGATCGTGGCCTCACTGGCCAAAATGCTGCACGACAAGGGCCAGGTCAACGGGCGCCCGGCCCGCGGCCTTGTGTCCATTTGCGCCGCCGGCGGCCAGGGCGTCGTCGCAATCCTCGAAGCACTCTAGGGAGAATCGGATGAGCGACAAGTACACCCGGCTGGTCAGCCACGGACTCGGCAAGGACCTCGCCAAGCGGCTCGGCCTCCCGCAGCCGGCGGTCCTCCGCCGGCACGAGCCCGGCCGCCCCCTCATCGACGGACCGGTCCTGGTCCAGGGATCAACCGGCGGCGCCGACGAGCTCGCCGCCACCCTGCTGGACTGGAACCTCGACGTCCGCCGCCACGCGATCCCCAAGGAAAAGCTCGGCGCCATCATCCTGGTGCTGGACGAGCTGGCCCACCCCGGCGACCTTGAGAAACCGGTCCTCACCGCGGCCGTATCGCTGCGTGACCTCGCCCCGAACGCCCGCGTCATCACCGTCTCCCGCACGGCAGGCTCGGCGACGGAACCGGCAACGGCGGCTGCCAGGCAGGGCGTGGACGGTCTCCTGCGGTCTTTGGCGAAGGAACTCCGCGCCGGAGCCACCGGCAACGGCATCCTGCTCGCCGACGGCACCCGGGCCACGAGCCCGGCAGCGCTGGGGGCGTTGAGGTTCTTCCTCTCGGGCCGTTCGGCGTTCGTGGACGGGCAGTTCCTGACCGTCAGCTCCGGCGCCGGTCAGCTGCCCGACGACGTCGAGAAGCCGCTGGCCGGCAAGGTGGCCGTCGTGACCGGCGCCGCGCGCGGAATCGGGGCAGCGATTGCCCGCACCCTGTACCGCGACGGCGCCACGCTCATTCTCGTCGACATTCCAGCGGCGGGGGACCATCTGGCGGCAGTGGCCAACGAGGTCCACGGGACGGCCCTGCAGCTGGACATCAGCCGCGAAGACGCCGGCCAACGGATCATCGACCACGCCGCGGCACGGCACGGCCGGCTGGACATCATGATCCACAACGCCGGGATCACCCGGGACAAGCTCCTGGCCAACATGGACGCCGGCCGCTGGAATGCCGTGATCGCCGTCAACATCGCCGCGCAGCTGCGGATCAATGAGGCCCTCCTTGCGTCGGAGCACTTCCGCGACTCGCCCCGGATCGTGTCCGTGGCCTCTACCAGCGGGATCGCCGGAAACCGCGGCCAGACCAACTATGCCGCGTCCAAGGCCGGCGTGATCGGCATGGTCCGCGCCACGGCGGCGCTGGTCGGCGAGCGCGGCGGGTCGATCAACGCCGTCGCGCCGGGCTTCATTGAAACGGAGATGACCGCCAGGATCCCGTTCGCCACCCGCGAAGTGGCGCGCCGGCTCAACTCCCTGCAGCAGGGCGGCCAGCCGGGCGACGTCGCCGAGGCCATCGCGTTCCTGGCCAGCGACGCCGCGGGTGGGATTTCCGGGGAGGTGCTGCGCGTCTGCGGGCAGAACCTGGTCGGCGCATGAGCGGATCCCAGACCGTCATCCTGGGCGAGATGCCCGCACTGTCCAAGCTCTATGTCAACGCGGCGGCCGCCGCGGCGCGGCGCCGGGTCCTGGGTACCCACGGCGGCACCGAACTGCCGGCCTACACCCACGAGGTCCGTGGCGTGAAGGCCGACGTCGCCAACCTGACGGCCTACCAGCACCTGATCGGCGAGAGCGCGAGCGATGTCCTCCCGGCCGGCTTCATCCATGCGCTGGCGTTTCCGCTGGCCATGAGCGTGATGAACCGGGACGATTTTCCGTTGCCCCTGCTGGGCATGATCCACCTGACGAACAACGTGGTGCAGTCCGCGCCGGTCCTGTTCACCCAGGCCCTGGATATCCGGGCCCGGGTGGAGAACCTGCGCGGGCACCGGGCCGGTACGCAGCTGGATGTCGTCGCGGAGGTCCGTGCCGCCGGGCAGGAAGACGTCCGCTGGCGCGGGGTCTCAACGTACCTGGCCAAGGGGATGTTCCTACCGGGGATCGACAAGGCCTCGGTGGCCGTGCCGCCGCCGCCGTTTTCCGTGCCGGATCCCACGGCCATGTGGCAGCTGGGCGTCGATACCGGGCGTGCCTACGCGGCTGTCTCCGGGGACTTCAACCCCATCCACCTGAGCGTCCTGACTGCCAAGGCCCTCGGACAGCGGCGGTCCCTTGCCCACGGCATGTACCTGGCCTCCCGTGCGCTGGCCGACGTCGGTGCCGTCCGGGGGGATTCGTTCAGCTGGGAGGTGGCCTTCGAAGCGCCCGTGTTCCTGCCGGCCCGCGTGGCGCTCGACATCAGCACCGTGCAGGCCGACGGCGGTGCGTGGCAGCGCTCGGACTATGTGGCGTGGAACCCGCTGTCCGGGCGCCGGCACTTCAGCGGCTCTGTGGCGGCGCTGACCTAGCCGGCGGGCGCGGTGCCGCCCGGGCCCGGACAGACCGGCCGGGCCCGCCTCGCCGGCGGACAGTGCGTTCTTTCCTAGTCTGCCGGCGCCGTGGCCGGTTTGGCCTCCGGCCGCCCGGGCGTGGCCACACGCAGCATGCGGTGGAGGCTCAAGAGGATGGATTCGACCGCGCTCGGGGCGTCCTTGCTGTGCTGTTCGGCGGCAAGCCTGGCGGTGAGCTCGTTGATCGCCGCGTCGGCGGTGCGGGCCAGCTCGGTCTGGCGATCCGGGTTGTCCTCCTCCGTGGCTCGCAGCACGTCGCCGACGGCGGACATGGCGTCACCGAGGGGTGCCGCGTATTCGTCCGGGATCACGAACGGGGTGTCCTCGGCCCAGATGACGTCCGAGAGCACCTGGGTGACGTCCTGCACGTGGAACGTGAGCCGCTCGAGGTCGCGCAAGTTGCGGTAGTCGAGGTTCATGTCGCGCGGATGCAGCCGGCGGCGGGGATTGGCCCGGCGGCTGGCGTCGGCTTTCTCGACGGCGAGCCGCACCGAGCGGGCGTGCGCGGCGAGCGATTCCGAGCGCCGGGACCAGTCAACATGCTCCGGCGGCCAGCTTTCCTTGAGTGCCTTGCCCATGTCCCAGAGTTGCTGGGCGAGCGCCTGGCGCAGTTCCACGATGCTCAGCGCCGCGGCCCGGAAGTGCAGTGGCGGGAAGACCAGCAGGTTCACGACGATACCCACGGTGACGCCGACCGCCATCTGGAAAAGGTACCCGAACGAGAATGAGTCCGGGTTGTGGCCGCCGACCAGCAGGACCAGGAGGGCCGCCGTCGGGATCCAGTCCCGGCCCGAACCGATCTTCGGCAACCCGGCCAGGACCACGCCCAGGCCCATGACCACCGCGACCGTCCACGGCGACGGCGAGCCGAGGCTGAACAGCATGAACGCCAGTCCCACCCCGATCGCCAGACCGACCAGCGCCTGCAGGCCCTGGCGCATGGAGCCGGCGACGTTCTCGTACATGGCCACCAAGGCGCCGAGCGGGGCGTAGTACGGATACTCGGCCGCCGAGCCCGGCATGAAGGGAGCGATCGCGAAAGCAATGCCCGCGGCAAGCGCCGCCTTAAGAGCCAGCTGGAGCCGCGGCCACACTAGCGCTGCCGCGATGCCGCTTGCCACGCTATGGGCCCGAATGCGCAGCGCGGAGGGGGGCTTTTCTGTTGTCTTTTCTGGATTGGCCATCCCGGCTCACCCTAGGGCCGTGTGGTTGCTGCTACAAATGGACGAACCCGTTGCCGCGCCGCAGGAGCCTGCAGCTTCACGCCCAGGACGCGGAGTGGGCGGCCCGCCGCACCGCCGCGGACAGCCGCTGGGCCCGGCCGGCGGTCCGGCCCTCCTCGCTGCGGCGGGGCACATACCCGAACCCGAGGCCGTAGCCGGGATCCGCGAAGCCTAGGGCCGCGCTGGCGCCCTCGTGCCCGAAGGCCAGATGGCTGCCGAAGTTCCGCCCCGGCTGGGGTTTCATGAACCCGACGGCAAAGGCGTTGTCCTGCCCGGAGCACCGGTCAAGTCCCCAGACCTGCTCCGCGGCCATGAGCTCGATGGTGGCCGGCGCGAGGAACGCGGGGCTGCCGTCCACCCCGGTGGTGGCGGCGGCGTAGAGCCTGGCCAGCCCTTCAGCTGACCCCACGCCTCCGGCGCCGCTCATGCCCGAGGCGCGCACCACGCGATGGTTGGGCAGTTCCATGACGGTGCTGACCGGCGCGTTGCTGTTCAGCCCGTCGAGGCTGAGCGGGTCCAGCCACGGCTGGGCCGGGTCAGGGGCGTAAAGCACCTCGCGGTACCGCGGTTCCTGGTCCTCGGGCAGGCCCAGGAAGAAGTCGATCCCCCACGGGCGGCGGAGGCGTTCGTCGTAGAGCCCCTGCAGCGTCATCCCCGAGGCGCGGCGGCAGAGCTCCTCCATCAGGATCCCCAGGGTCAGGGCGTGGTAGCCGAAGGCTGTGCCCGGGCGCCATAGCGGCGCCGCGGCCGCGAGACGCCGTGCGGCGGCCGGCGTCGTGAATTCCGCGAGGGGAATACCGCCCACGACGCCGGGCAGCCCCGCCTGGTGGGAAAGGGCCTGCCGCACGGTGAGCCGGTCCTTGCCGTGGACGCCAAACTCGGGCCAGTAGGACGCGACGGTGCGGTCGAGGTCGAGCCGGCCGTCCTGGACGAGGAGGGCGATGACGAAGGCAGCGACTCCCTTGGAACAGGAGTAGGTGCCCGTGATCTCGCCAGGGGCCAATCCCGGTCCGCCGCAGAGGTCCAGCACCCGGGTGCCGTGGTGGTAGACCGCCAGCTGCGCGCTGTAGCCCGGATCCTCACAAAGGAAGGCGTCGAAGAGCTCACGCACACCCGTGAAACCGGGGGCGGCAAACCCAGCCGAGACGGCCGCCGTCGACATCAGGCTGCGCCGTGTCCGGGGGTGACCTCTTCGCCGGCCCGGACCGGTCCGGGAGGCGTGCCGTCGCCGAACGGCCGGCCGCCGAGGGCTTCGCGGCCGTGCTCCGAGAGCCAGTTGCCCAGTTCCGGCCCGCGGGGGACCACCCCGGTGGGATTGATGTCCTCATGCACGATGTAGTAGTGCTGCTTGATTTGCACAAAGTCGGTGGTGTCACCGAACCCTGGCGTCTGGAACAAGTCGCGCGCGTAGGCCCACAGGACCGGCATCTCGCTGAGCTTTTGCCGGTTGCACTTGAAGTGGCCGTGGTACACGGCATCGAAGCGGGCCAGTGTGGTGAACAGCCGGACGTCGGCCTCCGTGATCGTGTCACCCACCAGGTACCTTTGGCCCGCCAGGCGTTGCTCGAGCCAGTCCAATGCCGTCCAGAGCCGATCGTAGGCGGCGTCGTAGGCCTCCTGGGAACCGGCGAAGCCGCAGCGGTAGACGCCGTTGTTCACCTCGGTAAAGACACGCTTATTGACGGCGTCGATTTCTTCCCGCAGGTGCTCCGGGTACAGCTCCGGCGCGCCGGCCCGGTGGTACTGCGCCCACTCCGTGGAAAAGTCGAGCGTGATCTGCGGGAAGTTGTTGGTGACTACCTGCCCGCTGGGTACGTCCACGATCGCCGGGACGGTAATCCCGCGGGGGTAGCCGGGGAAGCGCCGGAAGTAGGCGTCCTGGATGCGCTCGATCCCGAGGACGGGATCCCTGCCGTCCGGGTCGAGATCGAACGTCCAGGACCGGGCGTCGTGGGTGGGGCCGGGCTGGCCGAGCGAGATGACCTCTTCCAGGCCGAGGAGCCGGCGCACGATCACTGTGCGGTTGGCCCACGGGCAGGCACGCGCGGCGATGAGGCGGTAGCGGCCAGGTTCCACGGGCCAGCCGGGCTCGCCGTGGGGGCCCGCGGCGCCGTCCCGGGTGATCCGGTCCTCAATGTAGTTCGTATCCCGGGTGAATTCCTCGCCGCCGGTCACGTACGCGCCCTTGGTGCTGAATCCCGGATCGTCGGTGTGGGTACTCTGGCTCATGGTCCCAGCCTAAGGCCGGGAAGAGAACGGCCCGAACGCTGCTGTTAACTACAGTGCCGTGAACACGGGCGCCATCGGCTGCCAGGCAAACCACCAGGCGCCGGCCACAACCGCGGCGAAGAGGGCAATCCACACCGCGGCGGGGACGGAGGTGGCCCGGGCCAGCAGGTAGGCGTCCGACGTCGGGAGCCTGTCACGGTGCCGCAGATGGACGTTGGCCAGTTTGCCGAGGTCCCTGACGGCAGCGACCAGCAGCGCCAGGCCCAGCACAATCATCACGTGGCCGTTGAATACCGGCGGCACAAAGAGCACCAGGAGCGCCGAGGCCAGCACGGCGGCGGCGGTGATGAGGAGGCCGACGCCGTTGCGGAGGAACAGGAAGGACGCCAGGAGGATGAGCGTGCCCACCGACATCGCGGCCGGCCCCCAGCCGTTGAACCCGCACCAGACCATCGCTGCCCCGACGACGGCGGGCACGGGGTAACCCCAGAACGTCGACCAGGCGGCGGACAGGCGGCTCCTGCTGTACGTCGTGGTGGTACCGGAGTGGTCCAGGCCAAGCCGGATGCCGCCGAGCCGCTGGCCGGTGGTGAGGGCGGCAAACGCGTGGCCGAGTTCGTGGGTCACGGTGGCGAGCAGGCCAAAGTAGCGCCAGGACAGGCGGGGCAGGGAGACGGCCACTGCCAGCAGGATCACCGCCACGAGCTCAGTGCTGCCCACGTGCGGGCTGGACGCGTGGGTGAATCCGGCAACGATCCGCTCCCACCATGTCAGGGCGAGGTTCGGTTCCCCCAGCAGGCCGGGCCGGATCATGCCCTACCCGAGGCATGCGCGATGCAATACGCCGTCCACGGCCTGGCTTCCAGCCGGTCCCCGGGGATCGGGGTGCCGCATACAGCGCAGATTCCGTAAGTGCCCTCGTCCAGGGCGGGCAAGGGCGGCATCGATCTGCAGCAGCGAAGCCCTGCTCTGTTCCAGGAGCGCGGATGCCTGGGACAGTTCGAAGGCGATCGTTGTGCCCTCGGGGTCGTGTTCATCGTCGACGTTGGAGTCGAGGCGGGCCGCGTTGACCGAGGTGATGTCCCGGCGGAGAGCGGGCAGGAGGGCAAGCTTGCGGTCACGTTCCTCGCGCAGGAGGATCCGGAACCGTTCGACGTCAACCATAGGGTTCAAGGCTAGCGCGGTCGCTGTGGCGGCGCCTAAACGGGCCGAAGGACCCGTCCGCACCGGGAGCCGCCGAGGGACCCAAAGAACTGGTAGATGATTCCCACATCCACGGAAAGGGCGCGGGCGGTGGGGGCAGCGTCTAGAGTGGGCGCATGGTGGACCAGACGCACCCCGAGACCCCCGCAAATCCCGAGAACCGTCCAAACCCCGATAATCCTGCAGACACCGGCAACACCGCGGCACCGGGAAGTCCCGTGCGGGCCGGGGACGCTGATACGGCCGACGCACTCCTGCGCGAACTCGCCGCAGCCTACGGCGTCGACACCAGCTACTGGGGCTGGGACGGAGTGCAGCGTTCCGTGGCCGCCGGGACCCTGCGGGACGTGCTGGCGGCCCTCGGGGTCCCCGCCAACGGGCCCCAGGAGCAGCAACGCTCCCTGGCAGAGTCCCGGCTGGCACCCTGGCGGCGCATCCTGCCCCCGGTCCTGGTAGTGAGGGAGGGACAGGAGACCCACGTCGAGGTCCACGTCCCGCACGGAAGCGACGTCCGCGTCTGGATCGACGCCGAGGACGGCAGCAGCCACGAGGTGGCCCAGCGGGAGAACTGGGACCAGCCGGTCGACGTCGACGGCGTCCTCACCGGACGTGCCACGTTCGCCATTCCCGGCAGCCTCGGCCTCGGCTGGCACACCCTGAGAGCCGACGCCGAAGGCACCGCGGCGCAGTGTCCGCTGGTTGTTACGCCAGGCCGGCTCCGTGCCTCGGCCCTGCTCAAGGAACGCCGCATCTGGGGACTGACGGCCCAGTTGTACTCGGTGCGGTCCTCCCGGTCCTGGGGGATTGGCGACTTCGCCGATCTCAGCGACCTCGCCGAGGTTGCCGGTGAGCAGGGGGCGGGGTTTGTGCTGGTCAATCCGCTGCATGCCGCCGAACCAGTGCCGCCGGTCGAGGATTCCCCGTACCTGCCCACGACGCGGCGCTTTTTCAACCCGCTCTACCTGCGGGTGGAGGAAATCCCGGAATACGGCTACCTGGACGCTGCCGGCCGGGCCGAAGTGGCACGCCTGGCCGAGGGCCTGCAGGCGGCCAACCGTTCCCGGGACCTCCTGGACCGCAACGCCAGCTACGCGGCGAAGCTCTCGGCCCTGGAACTCGTGTTTGCGGTCCGCCGCGGCCCGGCCCGCACCCGGCAGTTCGCCGACTTCTGCGCCGAGCAGGGGCAAGGACTCGAAGACTTTGCGCTTTGGTCGGCGCTCGCCGAAGAGCTGCCGCCGTCGGCGCCGGAATGGACCGGAGCGGCGGCATCCCCGGCGTCGCCCTACTGTGTTGAACAGCGGCCCAGGCTGGCAGCCCGAATCGAATTCCACAGCTGGCTGCAGTGGCTCTGCGACCAGCAGCTCGAGGCGGCCCAGCGTTCGGCACGCCAGGCGGGGATGGGGATCGGCGTCGTCCATGACCTCGCCGTCGGCGTAAAACCCGGCGGTGCCGACGCCTGGACCCTCGCCGGCGTTCTTGCCCGGGGCGTGAGCGTTGGTGCACCTCCAGACATGTTCAACCAGTTGGGCCAGAACTGGTCGCAGCCGCCGTGGCATCCGGGCCGGCTCGCCGAATCCGGCTATGCCGCCTACCGGGACATGCTCCGTACCGTCCTGCGGCACGCCGGCGGCATCCGGGTGGACCATATCCTCGGCCTGTTCCGGTTGTGGTGGATCCCCGAGGGCGCAGGACCGGAGAGCGGCACGTATGTCCACTACGACCACGAGGCTCTCATCGGCATCCTTGCCCTCGAGGCGCAACGGGCCGGTGCGATCGTGATCGGCGAGGACCTGGGCGTGTTCGAGCCATGGGTCCGCGGCTACCTGGCCGAGCGGGGGATCTTCGGCACGTCGATCCTCTGGTTCGAACACGACGCCGACGGCCCGATTCCGCCGGAGGACTACCGCGAGCAATGCCTGACCAGCGTCAACACCCACGATCTGCCCCCGACGGCGGGCTACCTCGCCGGTGAACACGTCACTTTGCGCGAATCGCTCGGGCTGTTGCGCCGGCCCGTGGCGGAAGAACGCGCCGAGGCCGCGGCCGAGCAGGAGGCAGTGCTGGCCCGGGTCCGGGCACGCGGCCTGCTGGCGGAGACCGGCACGGACGTGCGGACCACGGTGGAGGCGCTGTACGCCTACACGGCGCTGGCCCCGTCAGCACTGCTGGGAGTGGCGCTGGTCGACGCCGTGGGGGAGACCCGGACCCAGAACCAGCCGGGCACCAGCACCGAATACCCGAACTGGCGCATTCCGCTGGCCGCTCCCGAGGGGGTGGTGCTGATCGATGACCTGCCGGACAACGAGCGGTTCCTGTCCCTGCTGGGCGCCGTCCGCGGTGCGCTGCATCCCGGAGCCTGACCCGACACGGGGGAGTCGAGACCTGAACACTGAACCGGGCGCGGGCAGTTCCTTGACCTGAGCCTGGCCTGAGACCGTGAATGCAGACAGCATTGGCCGCACCAATACCGGCCGCTAGCATGGACCGATGACGCGGATCGGCCGACTCTCCCTGGCCGCCGGATGGGCGCTGGCGATGCTGCTGGTGGGGTGCACGCCGGCGCAGCCCTTCCAGACCGGCCCGCCCTCGCAGTCCCCAACCGCCGGGTCCCCACCGGCCGAGACCCTGCCTGCCGAGACACCGACCGAATCGCCCCCTGCAACCCCGCCGCCGTCCCCGTATTTCGCGCAGCCGGCCCCGCACCCCGCGCCGGGCGGGTTGGCCAGCAGCGGGATCGCGCACATTGTAGTCATCGTCCAGGAGAACAAGGCGGCCTCACAGATCATGGGTGCCAGCGAAGCGGGCTACTTCAACAAGCTTGCGGCGCAATTTTCAGTGGCCGCCAACTACCGGGCCATCACCCACCCGAGCCTGCCCAACTACCTGGCCCTCACGAGCGGGACCAGCGCGGGGATCACCAGCGACTGCAAACCGAACTCCTGCACCGCCGATGTGCGCTCCATCGCCGATGAGATCACCCAATCCGGAAGGACCTGGAAAATGTACGCCGAGGGCATGCCCGCGGCCTGCACCGCGCATGACTCCCACCGGTATGCGGTGAAGCACAATCCGTTCATGTACTACCCTGCCGTGACGGGCAACAAGGCCTCCTGCTCGGACCATGTTGTGCCGTACAGCCGGCTGGGGCAGGACCTGCAGTCCCCGTCCTCCCTGCCGGACTACTCTTTCATCAGCCCGGACATGTGCAACGACACCCACGACTGTCCCATCGGCACCGGAGACGACTGGCTCGCCCGCGAAGTGCCCAAAATCCTGGGGTCCCCTGCCTTCACGACGCAGAACTCACTCCTCGTGCTCACATGGGATGAGGGCAGCAAAGAGGACAACCGGGTGGCTACGGTATTCGCCGGCCCGGCGGCGCGGAAGGGCTTCACATCCAATGCCGCCTACTCGCACTACTCCTTGCTGCACACCATCGAGGACGTGTGGGGGCTGAGCCCCCTGACCGACGATGTCCGCAAGGCGCCCCTCATGGGCGAATTACTCAACCACTAGCGGTCAGCCTTTTCCCGGCCAATACACAGGAAGCACTGCCCATAATGGACCCGAAGCTCCGGTCAACCGCTATTTGACCGGAGCTTCGCCACATCCGCTTGCACCGCCGGCGGTCTCCGCCCGGGTACAGCTAGGGCTGGGCCTCGACGAGGATGACCAGGGTCTCGGGCAGTACGCCATCGTAGGCCATCGCCTCGCCCATGACGTCATTCTGCATCGCGGCCATGAGGGCATCCACATCAGGAACATCCATCATCACTGCGACTTGCGTCGGGTTCTGGGGGTTGACGAACGTACGAATGTTGGTGATCCCCAGTGGACCGAACACCTCTTCGCGCTTCGGTGAGGCAAGCCAATGATCCTTGTCCTTGACATCGTGGTGGCCGATTATGGTTGGCATGGCGGTCCTCTCGCAGGGGGCCAGCGGTCCGCCGGCCCACTGCTCCGAAAGTTACTCGCCGCTGCATGCCCGGGCAAGTCTATTTTCCGGCCGCACCCCGCCGCGTCTGTGTGTGTCTTCTGGAGGGCCGTGTCCCGGTCCAGGACGGCCGCCCGTCCCCAGCACCCCGTTCCCGTGACAGTCTCCTGCGATAGGGGCCTTTGGGCACACGCCGGGCGCCTGGGGGAGTTCCTAGAATGAAGCATGGCCGCCGACGCGATCGAGGTCGAACACAAGTACAGCCCTTCGGAATCCGACGCCCTCCCGCCACTGGCATCAATCCCGGGGGTGGATCGCGCCGGGCAATCCGCAAACGAAATGCTGGACGCCGTCTATTTTGATACCAAAGCTCTGGCATTGGCCGCGCAGCGGATCACCCTGCGCCGCCGGTCCGGCGGTCCGGATGACGGATGGCACCTCAAACTCCCGGTCGCCGCGGGGGAGCGCCGGGAGACACGGGAGCCGCTTGGCGGCGATCCGGATGCCGTGCCGGAAAATCTGCGGCAGCTGGTGCTTGTCCACACCCGCAGCCACGCGCTGGTGCCGGTTGCACGCATCAGGACCAGCCGCAGGTTGACGCCGTTGTACGCCGCCGACGGCGCCGTCCTTGCCCACTTCAGTGACGACCGTGTCGAGGCGCAATCCCTGCTAACCCCCGCGGAACCGTCGCGGTGGCGGGAATGGCAGCTGGAACTCGCCGACGGCCCCCGACAGCTGCTCCAGGACGCTGACGCTCTGTTCGCCGCAGAGGGAGTCACCGTCGCCGCCCTCCCGTCCAAGCTCGCCCGGGCGCTCGGACCGGACTATCCGGAGAATCCCGGCACGGCGCCAAAGCCCAGCCGGAGCGGGCCGGCTTCGGACGTCATGCTCTCCTATCTATCCCAACAGGTACGCGCCGTGAAGCTGCATGATCCTCGTGTCCGGGTCGATGCGCCCGATGCCGTGCATCAATTCCGGGTCGCCGCGCGCCGGTTACGGTCTGCACTGGCCACCTTCCGAAAGCTCACAGATACGACGTCGGCCAGGTTCCTTCGGGGCGAGCTCCAGTGGCTCGCCGGTACTGTGGGCCAGGCCCGGGACGCCGAGGTCATCCGCGCCCGGCTGAAGGACATGATCGGTGCCGAACCTCCGGAGCTGTTGATCGGACCCGTTGCGCAGCAGATCCAGGAGCACCTCGGCACCGTCCAGCAACAGGGCCGTGCCGCCGGCCTGGCAGCGCTGGACAGCACCCGCTACTTCCGCCTCCTCGATGCCCTCGATGCCTTCCTTGCGGTACCTCCGCTTAACGCCTGTGCGGGCAATGATGCGCCGGGGACGGTTGGCCGGCTCGTCTCCGCGGAACGAAAACGCCTCAAGGCGGCGGTCCGGTCCCTGGATGGCGGCGCAGGCGGGACCCCGCAGGATGCCGCATTGCATGAAGTTCGAAAGAGCGCCAAGCGGCTGCGCTATGCCGCCGAGGCGGCTACCCCCATTTTCGGCACTCAGGCAACAAACCTTGCCCGGGCCGCGGAGGGCATCCAGGAGATACTCGGAGACTTCCAGGACAGCGTCGTCACCCGGGCAACCCTGCTGGTGCTGGCTCGGCAGGCCGCGGACGGCTCCGGCAGCGGATTTACCTACGGGCGCCTGCATGCCCTGGAACAGCAGCGCGGCAACGAGGCCCGCTTGCGGTTCTATGATGCGTGGCAACAGTCCAGGCCGAAACCCCTGCGCTGGACCTAGCCACCGCGTCCGAACGCCGGGAGAAACCGATGATCGAACCCCGCAGCGGAATGCCGGCCATCTGGTCGGACGGACTGGGCCGCGCGAGCATCCGCTCCGTCCAGGTCCTCGCCGTGTCCGCCCTCGCGTGGGCGATCATCTGGGCCGCCAGCCGCATCCCGCTCGTCATCATCCCGGTCCTGATCGCCGTTATCCTTGCCGCGGCAATCTCCCCGCTGGTCCGCTGGCTCACGGGGCACGCCTGGCCTCGCGCCCTCGCGGTGGTTGCCTCGTTCGTGGCCATTCTCGCCGTTTTCGGCAGCGTCATCGCCGGCATCGTCATTCTGGTCTCCAACCAGTGGGGCGAGCTTACGGCCCGCGCCACTGCCGGGGTCGAACAACTGCACTCATTCCTGAACCACGGACCTGTCCCTGTCAGCGACCAACAGATCACCGCCCTCACGGACTCGGTGCGGGAGTTCTTCACCTCGAGCACGTTCGGTGCAGAAGCCCTCACCGGTGCCCGCACCGTGGTGGAGATCTTCACCGGTGGGGTGCTGATGGCGGTCACCCTGTTCTTTTTCCTCAAGGACGGCCCCGAGATCCGGGCCTTCCTTATTGGCATGCTGCCCGCTGACCACCGCGCCAGGGCACACCTGGCGGCGGACCGCAGTACCGTCGTCCTGGGCGGGTATGTCCGCGGCACCGCCATGGTGGCCGCGGTTGACGGTCTCGTCGTCGGGGTCACCCTCGCCATCATGGGAGTGCCGCTGGCCCTGCCGCTGGGAGTGTTCATCTTCATTGGCGGATTCATCCCGATCGTCGGCGCCACCGTCGCAGGCACCCTTGCCATTGCCGTCACGCTGGTCTCCAACGGGCTGGCCCAGGCGCTCATCGTTGTGGCCGTGGTCATCGGGGTGAACCAGCTCGAACACCACTTCCTGCAGCCGGTCCTGATGGGCAAAGTCCTCAGCATCCACGGCCTGGCGATCCTGCTCGTCCTGGCGGCCGGCACCATACTCGCCGGCATTGTCGGCGCGCTGCTGGCCGTGCCGGTCACTGCCGTCACCTGGACCGTCGTCAAGACATGGTCCGGCAAGGACCCGCTGCCCGGGCCAGAGCGGCCCGGGCCCGAACTGCCCGAACCTGAGCTGCCCGCAACTGACCTGCCCGAACCTGAGCCGCGGTAGGCTCGCCGTTCCGGACACTGCCTGCAGCTGACGGCCGGCACTGGGAGCCGGCACTACAATTGACCGGTTCCTACGACTTGCCCCTGCCCGGCAGACGCCCGGCCACCGACAGAAAGATCCGATGCAGACCACTTCTGACCACGCCGTCCCGGCCCAAGTCGACCTGAAGCAGGCCGACCGCCCGGACCGCAAGCCCCTGGTCCGCTGGCTACTGGCCAACCAGGTCGCACCCGCCGGCCCCGAGGCCGAGGAAGATCACAAGCCCAACGCCTGGTGGAAGGTCATGTGCCTGACCGGCGTCGACTATTTTTCGACCTTGTCCTACCTTCCGGGCATCGCGGCCCTGGCCGCCGGTGCCCTGTCGCCGCTGGCCACCCTGCTCATTGTGGCCCTGACGCTGCTGGGCATGCTGCCCATGTACCGCCGGGTCGCGCAGGAGAGCCCGCACGGGCAGGGCTCGGTTGCCATGCTGGAGAAGCTGCTCCCGTTCTGGCGCGGCAAGTTCTTCGTGCTGCTGCTGCTTGGGTTCGTTGCGACCTCGTGGATCATCACCATCACCCTCTCGGGGGCCGACGCGACGGTGCACCTGCTGGAGAATCCGATCGTCCCGGAGGGCTTGAAAGGCAGCGCCGTGATCATCACGGTGATCCTGCTGCTGATTCTGGGCGGGGTGTTCCTGCTCGGCTTCAACGAGGCCGTCGGCGTCGCCATCCCGCTCGTGGCCATCTACCTGCTCCTGAACGCCGCCGTCGTCGCCGCAGGATTCGCACATGTCCTCTCCGAACCGTCCCTGATCGCCGGCTGGACCGATCGGCTGTTCGCCAGCGCCGGCGGCGGCCCCATGGACCTGATCGGCCCTGCCGTCATCGCTTTCCCGCTGCTGGTCCTGGGCCTGTCCGGGTTCGAGACCGGCGTTTCCATGATGCCGCTGATCAAGGCCACCGGCGACAGCCCGGAGCAGGTCATGGCGTCCCGGGTCAGGAACACCCGCAAGCTGCTCACCACGGCGGCGGCCATCATGAGCGTCTACCTGATGTCCACCAGCTTCCTCACCACGGTCATGATCCCGGCCCAGGAGTTCGAGGAGGGCGGACAGGCCAACGGCCGCGCCCTGGCGTTCCTCGCCCACGACCTGTTCGGCGCCGGGTTCGGCACCGTTTACGACATTTCCAGCGCCCTGATCCTCTGGTTCGCCGGGGCCTCCGCCATGGCCGGGCTCATCAACATCGTGCCCCGGTACCTGCCGGCCTACGGCATGGCACCGGAATGGGGCCGGGCGGTCCGCCCGGTCGTGATCGTCTACACCGTGCTGAGCGTCGGCATCACCATCGCCTTCAACGCCGACGTCAACGCCCAGGCAGGGGCCTACGCCACCGGCATCCTGGCCATGATGGTCTCCGGAGCCGTCGCCGTGACGGTCTCCGCAATCCGTCGGCACAGCCGGGCCGGCACCATCGGCTTCGGTGTACTGACCCTGGTCCTGCTGTACGCACTGGGCGCCAACGTCATCGAAAAGCCCGACGGCATTGCGATCTCGGCGTTCTTCATCGCCGGCATCATCGTCGTCTCGCTCATCTCCCGGGTGCAGCGCACCACCGAACTGCGGCTGGAAACCATCGAGTTCGACGAGGCAGCCCGGCAGTTCATCACCGATTCGATTGCCTTCGACGGTCAATTGAACGTCATCGCCAACAAACGCCAGGCCGGTGACAAGGCTGAGTACGCGGACAAGGAGTACGAACAGCGCGGGCTGAACCCGGTCCCGGGCCCGGCGGATGTCATCTTCCTCGAGGTGGAAATCTCCGATCCTTCGGCGTTCAGCCACACGCTCCGGGTCGAAGGCGTCGAAGTGGACGGCTACCGGGTGCTGCGGGTGAAGTCCCCGGCCGTGCCGAACGCGATCGCAGCGGTCCTGCTGGCCATGCGCGACTCGACCGGCACGAAGCCCCAGTGCTATTTCGAGTGGTCCGAAGGCAACCCCGTCGGCCACCTCATGCGGTACCTGTTCCTGGGCGAGGGCGACACCGCGCCTTTGGTGCGCGAAATCCTCCGCGAGACCGAGCCCGACCAGGCACTCCGGCCATCCATCCACGTGGGCTAGGCACAACGCACGATAACCACCACGAACAGCCCCGCCGGGATTCCGGCGGGGCTGTTCGCATGATGCGGCCGGTACCTGAACCCACACCCCGGCGGGCGGCCGGCTAGCCATTTTCGGGAGCGGGTCCGCAGTGGAGGTGTGGGGAACGACGTGGATCCCGGGTTGCCGCCTGACCGGTGCCCGCCCTCAACATTGGCTAGGACCTAGCCGGGGTGGGGGGAATCCGCAGTATGTGGCTTCTCCCATGCTTATCCTGTGTGCGGCGACACACTTCCGCTAAGCGGTCGTCGGTATTGCGCATGTTGTGTTGTACAAACATCGATCAGTGGGGGAGTTCATGGGAAAGTGCAGGACACCAGGGTGGACGATCGCGGCGGCATCGCTGATGCTGGCCACAGGCTGCGCACAAGGTCCCGGACAGGCAGCGCCGGTCGGAAGCGCATCGACGGATTCCCCGGCCCAGGCAGCGGCGCCCGGCACCTCTTCGCCGGCAAGCCCGGCAGTGGCCAGCCAGACCCCTTCGGACCAAATCCAGTCAAGCCAAGCCGCCGGCGGCAGCCTTCAGGTCAACACCATCCCCCTGGGCGGCAGTAACCTCGACGTCGAGGCGAGACTGCCGATTAACGGCTACTGGGCAGTGCCCGGCCAGGAGATCACCTACGACGCCTCATCCTCCATGGGCACCATCGGCACATACGAATGGGACCTGGACGGGGACGGGACCTTCGACAAGACCACAACGTCGCCAGTCCTCAAACACGTCTACCCTGCGACGTTCGAAGGTCAGATGATCTTGCGGGTCTCGAGCCCGCTCGGCAGCACCAACGTTCTGAAGACCCCGGTCCACATCGGCTCTGTCGGTCCCTGGGGTGTCCGGCCGGCCCGACCGGCCACCGTCAAGGCCGAGGTCGTCTCCGCGGACGGCACGCACGTCAAGCTCACCTGGGAGTCCGATGACCCGACGGCTGCTTCCTGGGCGGTGGCCGTCAACGGCGTCCCCGTTGGCCGCATCGAAAAGTCTGCCCGCTCCGTCACGGTCACCGACATCCGGCGCGGCAAGGACGTCCTTCTGGAAATTTTCGGCATCACCGCCGACGGCAAGGTCGGCGAACGCGCAGGAACAACGCTGCCGGCCGCCAAATGAGGGAAGCCGTTCGCTACAACAGCCCTCGTCCCGGCCGGGATGGCAGTTGTCTGGATCGTCGACTGGATAACCCGTAGTCCGTGACGGAACGGTCCTTGCCGTTTCCGGCGTGCGGGGGAGCGAGGAGCTTGAGTCCGCATGGGTGAGAACAGAAAAAAACCCCTGGAATCCTTGGATTCCAGGGGTTTTCCCTTGTGCGCGGAGGGGGACTTGAACCCCCACCCCCTTTCGAGGACTAGCACCTCAAGCTAGCGCGTCTGCCATTCCGCCACCCGCGCAGGTGGTAATTCCGAGTTCGTTTCGCCTTTCAGCGTTTTGCTTTTCTCGGAAGCAGCGAGAAAGACTCTAGCACGACTTTTCCGGAAACAAATAATCGGGGTCCGCGGGGGTGGTGTGGGTAGGCTGAAGCAAGCAATTGAGCCACCCGCCACGAGGAGCCGCTATGACTGACAACCGGACCGAAACCAGGCCTGAGGACGAGGTCGTCAGGATCTGCCAGGAGCTGATCCGGATCGACACGTCCAACTACGGCGACGGCTCCGGCCCCGGTGAACGCGCGGCCGCCGAATACACCGCCGGGCTCATGGCCGAAGTCGGGCTGGACGCCGAAATCTTCGAAGCGGCCCCCGGCCGCGCCAGCGTGGTCACCCGGTTGGCGGGGGAGGACCCCTCCGCCAGCGCCCTGGTGGTCCACGGCCACCTGGACGTCGTCCCGGCCCTGCGCGAACAGTGGTCGGTTGACCCCTTCGGAGCCGAATTGAAGGACGGCCTGATCTGGGGGCGCGGCGCCGTGGACATGAAGGACATGGACGCCATGATCCTGTCCGTGCTGCGCAACTTCGCCCGCACGGGACGCAAGCCCAAGCGCGACCTGATCTTCGCGTTCTTCGCCGACGAGGAAGCCGGAGGCACCTACGGCGCCCGCTACGCCGTCGAAAAGCGGCCCGAACTCTTTGAAGGCGCCACGGAGGCGATCTCCGAAGTCGGCGGATTCTCCGCCACCATCGGCGGCCAGCGCACCTATCTGCTCCAGACGGCGGAAAAGGGCCTCTCCTGGCTCCGCCTTGTGGCCCACGGCCGCGCAGGCCACGGCTCCCAGATCAACACCGACAACGCCGTGACCAGGCTTGCCGGCGCGGTTTCCCGGATTGGTGCCTACAACTGGCCGATCGAGCTCACGCCGACCACCCGGCAGTTCCTCGACGGCGTCACCGAACTCACGGGGGTCGAATTCGATCCCGATGATCCGGACAAGATCCTCAAGGAACTCGGCACGGTGGCCCGCTTTGTCGGCGCCACACTGCAGAACACCACCAACCCCACCCTCCTCAAAGGCGGCTACAAGCACAACGTCATTCCGGAATCGGCCGAGGCCCTCATCGACTGCCGGACCCTGCCCGGGCAGGAACAGCAGGTGCTGGAAATCGTGCGCGAACTCGCCGGCACCGGCGTGGACATCAGCTACGTGCACAACGACGTGTCGTTGGAGGTGCCGTTCGCCGGCAACCTCGTCGATTCGATGATCGACGCCCTGCACTCCGAGGATCCGGGCGCCAAGGTACTGCCATACACGCTCTCCGGCGGCACGGACAACAAGTCCCTGAGCCGGCTCGGCATCACCGGCTACGGCTTCGCCCCGTTGATGCTTCCGGACGAGCTCGACTTCACCGGCATGTTCCACGGCGTCGACGAACGGGTCCCCGCGGACTCCCTGAAATTCGGTGCGCGGGTGCTGGACACCCTGCTCACCAACTACTGAGCGGACACCGCCTGCCATGACGCCCGAGGACATCCTCAGCGCGCCGCTGCTGGAACGGATCCGCGGCCGTGCCGCCGGCTACGACCGCGACAACGCCTTCTTCCACGAGGACCTCGCGGACCTCACGGCGGCCGGCTACCTGAAAATCTTCGTACCCGCTGTCGACGGCGGACTCGGACTCGGGCTGGCGGAAGCGGCGCAGCTGCAAAGCAGGCTGGCGACCGCGGCGCCGGCGACGGCGCTGGCCGTCAACATGCACCTGGTGTGGACCGGCGTCGCCCAGGTCCTGGCCGCCCGCGGTGACTCCTCGCTGGATTTCATCCTCAAGGAAGCGGCGCAGGGTGAGGTCTTCGCGTTCGGCAATTCGGAGGCCGGCAACGACTCCGTGCTGTTCGATTCCCGCACGGAGGCCGTCCCGCTGCCCGGTGGCGGCTACAGCTTCACCGGCCGCAAGATCTTCACCAGCCTGTCCCCGGCGTGGACCCGGCTCGGGATCTTCGGGAAGGACGCCAACGCCGCGGACGGCGCCGGGGAACTGGTCCACGGGTTCATCACCCGGGAAACCCCCGGTTACGAGATCCTGCCCGACTGGGACACGCTCGGCATGCGGGCCAGCCAGTCCAACACGACCGTTCTGGACGGCGCCGTGGTGCCCGCGGAACGGATCTTCCGGAAACTGCCGGTGGGCCCGAACGCCGACCCCCTGATCTTCGCGATCTTCGCCTGCTTCGAGACGCTCCTCGCCGCGGTGTACACGGGAATCGGCGAACGGGCCCTCACGCTCGGGGTGGAAGCGGTGCAGCGCCGGACATCGTTCAAGAACGGCGGCCGCAGCTACGCCCAGGACCCGGACATCCGCTGGAAGGTGGCAGAGGCGGCGATGGCCATGGATGCGCTCTACCCGCAGCTGTCCCGGGTGGCGGCCGACGTCGACGGCCTCGCGGACCACGGCAGCCAGTGGTTCCCCCGGCTCGTGGGGCTCAAGGTCCGGGCCACGGAAACGGCGCGGACCGTGGTGGACCTCGCTATCCGGGTGTCCGGCGGCTCCAGCTACTTCCGCGGCTCCGAGCTGGAGCGGCTGTACCGGGACGTGCTCGCAGGCATGTTCCATCCCTCAGATGAGGAGTCGGCGCACAATACCGTCGCGAACGCCTGGCTGGGCCCGCTGGAGACACCCTAGGGCGGCCCCGGACTCCCTGCGGCGTTCGCGGGTGCCGATCCCGGCCGATGCGCGGCCGGGGTCCGCGGCGGCCTAGACGGTGCGCTGGACCTGGATGACTTTCCGGCGCAGCCAGAAACGCCGCCCGCCGCCCACGTAGAGGCGGCTGCGTTCCAGTTCCCATTTGCCGTACTCGGAATGCTCCACGAGCCGGCGGCGGGCCTCGGGGAGCGAATCCTCAGGACCGACCGTCAGCACGAGATACTCGTACTGCTTCACATAGTCCCGTTCCCGCCGGACCGAGCTGCTCAGAAAATGTTCTTTCATTGCTCTCCATTTTCGTCTTTTTCCGACTAACGTGAAGTCATGAGCATCGATCCGCGTGTCGCGCTTCAGTCCCTGACCTCTGCACTGGAAGAACACCTGGCGGCGGCCTCCGCCCGCAGAAGTGACGGGGATCCCGCGGTCGAGGCGGCGTTCTTCGCCGTTGCCGATGCCTTTGAAGTCTACGACGATGCGCTGTATGAGGCGTATGGGGAAGTGACGCCGCTCGAAGTGATCGACGGCGACGAAGACGACGAAGAAGACGATGTCGACGACGAAGAGGACCTAGAGATCCTGCAGAATTCGGAGAACTAGGGGGACCTGCGGATCTCCGGGGACCGCCCTCAGCCGGGGTCGGACACGTCTTCGAGCGCCTGCGCGATCTCCGGCGGCAGCGGCGCGAGCGCCGAATCCAGGATTTCCTTGAGCTGAACCGGTGTCCGGGGGCCAACGACGGCGGTTGCGACGCCTTGCTGGGACAGGAGCCAGCTCAGCGACACATCCAGGGCGGTCCGGCCGAGCCCCTTCGCCGCCATGGCGACGGCCTCCACCACGCTTGACGCCGGTCCCTCGAGATAGGGCTCCACGTACGTCGCCAGCCGCTGGTTCGCGGCGCGGGAATCAGCCGGGATGTGGCCGCGGTATTTGCCGCTCAGGACGCCGCGTCCGATCGGAGCCCAGGCCATCAGGCCCAGCCCCGCGTCCTCGATGGCCGGAATCAGCTCAATCTCCGCGTTGCGCTGCAGGAGCGAGTACTCGGACTGGTTGGCCACGAGGGGGAAGCCGGCGATCGCGGCGGCCTTTGCGGTCTGCCAGCCGTTGAAGTTGGAGACGCCGGCGTAACGCGCCCGGCCGGACCGCACTGCGTGGTCCAGCGCGGATAGGGTTTCCTCCAGCGGAACATTCGAATCCCAGGCGTGCGCGAACCAGAGATCCACGTAATCGGTTCCCAGCCGGGCAAGGCTCGCGTCCAGCCCGGAGAGCATCCCGTTGCGGGAGGTGTCGACGCTGCGGCGCCCGTCCGCCGTCGTCAGTCCGGCCTTCGTGGAGATCACCACTTCGGAGCGCGCCACGACGTCGCCCAGTATTCCGCCGAGCATCGCCTCGGCCTGCCCGTCGGCGTAGGATGCCGCCGTATCGATCAGGGTTCCGCCGGCATCGACGAAGGACCGCACCAGGGCGGCGGCATCCTGTTCCTCGGTTTCCCTGGCCCAGGACATGGTGCCAAGGGATAGGGCGGACACGCGCAACCCACTGTTGCCGACATAACGCTGCTGCATGTCAGCTAGCTTACGGGGTCGGGCAGCTTCGTAACGTAGGGTCTATAAACGTGAACTGGATACAAGCGGCTCTGTTGGGCCTGGTACAGGGGCTGACCGAGTTCCTCCCGATTTCCTCGAGCGCCCATCTGCGGATTGTCGGCGCCTTCCTCCCGGAAGCGTCCGATCCCGGCGCCGCCTTCACGGCCATCACGCAGCTGGGCACCGAGACGGCGGTGATCGTCTATTTCTGGCGCGACATCCTGCGGATCATCCGGGCCTGGGCCGGTTCGCTGACCGGCAAAGTGTCCCGGCAGGACCCGGACGCGCGCATGGGCTGGCTTGTGATCCTCGGCAGCATCCCGATCATCGTCCTGGGCCTGCTGTTCCAGGACCAGATTGAATCGGTACTGCGCAGCCTGTGGGGCGTCGCGACCATGCTGATTGTCTTCGGCATGGTCCTCGCGGTGGCCGACACCATCGGCCGGCAGGACCGCGAACTGACGCAGCTCACCTACAAGCACGGCCTCTACTACGGTCTCGCGCAGGCCCTGGCCCTGTTCCCCGGCGTGTCCCGCTCCGGCGGCACGATCAGCGCCGGGCTCCTGATGGGCTACACCCGTGAGGCGGCGGCCCGCTACTCGTTCCTGCTGGCCATCCCCGCCGTGTTCGGCAGCGGCCTGTACCAGCTGTACAAGGTGGTCTCCAAGGAAGGCATCACCGGCCCGTACGGTCTCCCGGAAACGGCCCTGGCCACCGTGATCGCCTTCATTGTGGGCTACGTCATCATCGGCTGGTTCCTGAAATACGTCTCCACCCGCGGCTACCGGCTCTTCGTCTGGTACCGGATCATCCTGGGAATGTCCCTGTTCCTCTTGCTCGGTTTCAATGTCATCAGCGCCTAGCACTAGGCTTGGGCTGTGAAATCCTGGATCTCCCGCCCTGTTGCCCAGCTCCCCGGCAGCATGCCCGCCCTGCGCCTCTTCGACACCGCCAAGGGCGGGATCGTCACCCTGGAGGCCACGGGTGAGCAGTCCATGTATGTCTGCGGCATCACTCCCTATGACGCCACGCACATGGGCCACGCGGCCAGCTATGTCGCCTTCGACCTCCTCAACCGCGCGTGGCGGGACGGCGGGCAGCAGGTCGCCTACGTCCAGAACGTCACCGACGTCGACGACCCCCTCCTGGAGCGCGCCACGGCCACCGGCGTCGACTGGCGCGAGCTCGCGGCGAGCCAAATCGAGCTCTTCCAGACCGACATGGAGGCCCTGAACGTCCTCGCCCCGGACCACTACATCGGTGCCGTCGAGGCCGTTCCCCTGATCGTTCCGGCCATCGAGCGGCTCCTGCGCAACGGACTCGCGTACCGCGTCCCCGGCACCGGCGGCGAGCCCGACGGCGACGTCTACTACGACGTCGAAGCCGCCGGGAAGCACTCGACCGACGACGTCGACGCCTGGACCCTGGGATCCATATCCGGTCTCTCCGACGCCGAAATGCTGGAACTCTTCGCCGAACGCGGCGGCGACCCTGGCCGGGCCGGGAAGCGCCAGGCGCTGGATCCGCTGCTCTGGCGGGTTGCCCGCGAGGGCGAGCCCAGCTGGCCCGGCGGCGAGCTGGGGGAGGGCCGGCCAGGCTGGCACGTCGAATGCACCGTGATCGCCCAGGAGTACCTGCCCAAGCCGTTCACCGTCCAGGGCGGCGGCTCGGACCTTATTTTCCCGCACCACGCAATGGGTGCCGGCCACGCGTACTCACTGGCCGGCGTGCCGCTGGCCCGCCACTTCGCGCACGCCGGCATGGTGGGCCTCGACGGGGAGAAGATGAGCAAGTCCAAGGGCAACCTTGTCCTGGTTTCCAGGCTCCGCGCTGACGGGGAAGAACCTGCCGCGATCCGTCTGGCGATCCTGGCCCACCACTACCGCACGGACTGGTCATGGACCGACGCAGGGTTCGCGGAGGCCAAAGACCGGCTCCGCACCTGGCGCGAGGCCCTCGCCGTGGCCCTGGAAGGCTCCGCCGCGGCCCTGATCGGCCGGCTGCGGACCGAACTCGCCAACGACCTGAACGCGCCCGGCGCACTCGCTGCCGTCGATGCCTGGGCCAAGTCCGCCCTGGCCGCCCCGGGGGAGGCCTCAGCCACGGACGCCGCGCTGGTGAGCGACGCCGTCAATGCCCTGCTCGGCGTCGAACTCTAAGGCAAACGGTCAGGACGAGGCGGCTTCGATGATCTTCTCGTCGCCCTCGTTCACGGCCTTGACGACGGCGTCGTAGTCACCACTTTCGATGGCCTTGCTGACCTTCTTGGTGGCCTTGCTGATCGCCTTGTCGACGCGGTCGAGGTAGAGGTCGTCGACGATGGCAACGATCGCCGAGGAACCCGGCGGCAGAAACTCCTCCGCGTTGACGCCGATGGACTTCTCCTCGTGGCGCTTCCTGATGGCACCCACGCCTGCGCCGATTCCGGCACCGATCACGCCGGACAGCAGCAGTGGCGGAGCGAACAGTCCGACCACCAGCCCGCCGACTGCGCCGGCCGTGGTGCCGCCGGCGACCAGTCCGCCGCCGTGCTCCTTGACCTCGGTCTTGCCCGAGGAATCACGCGACAGCACGACCGCAGCCGCCACGGCCGCGTCCTCCATGCCCTTGATCGCCTTGAAATCCTCTGCCGCCGAGCCCTCGTCGGCGTACGACGACACGAACAAGATGTAGTTGTGATCTGTCATGGTGTGCCCTCCACTGAGTTCTTGGCCGGCGCTGCGGCCAGGTCCAACTCTTGCCGCGACAGGCGCGGGCCGGCAGGGTCATAAGACTCTGGTCCGGGGGAGAACCCTCGTAGGCAGCCGGTCCGGCTGCCGCCATGAAGCAGGCGCGGGCTAGGGCTTGTCCTTGCCCCGGCGCTTGAGGTACCGCTCAAATTCGCGGGCGATCGATTCACCGCTGGCCTCCGGCAGGTCGGCGGTGTCCTTGGCCTCCTCCAGCTGGCGCACATACGCGGCAATTTCCGGGTCCTCTGTCGCGAGCTCGTCCACGCCGCGCTCCCACGCGTCGGCCTCCTCGACCAGTTCCGTGGTGTCCAGCGGGACCTGGAGCAGCTCTTCGACCCGGTGCAGCAGGGCCAGCTGCGCCTTGGGCGACGGGGCCTGGGCCACATAGTGCGGCACGGCCGCCCAGAGCGACACGGTCGGGAGCCCGGCCAGCAGTGCCACCTCGCCGAGCACGCCCACAATCCCCACCGGGCCCTCGTACTGCGAGGCCTCCAGGTCCATCCGCTCACGGAGCGCGGCGTCGTCCGTGGACGTGCTGACCGGGATGGGCCGGCTGTGCGGCACGTCAGCCAGCAGCGCACCGACCAGGATGACGTAGTCGACATGCAGGGCCTCGGCATGCACCAGCAGCTCCGCCGTGTAGGCACGCCACTTGTAGGACGGCTCGGTGCCCTGTACGAAGATGACGTCCACATTCGAGTCCGGGACGCTGGCCTTGAAGATCCGCGTCGAAGGCCACTTGATCTTCCGCTCACCGGCCGCCGTCCGGCGGATCGTGGGCCGGGTGAACTGGAAGTCGTAGTACTCGTCGGCGTCGATCGCCCCGACCTTCTTGCCGCCCCAGAGCTTGTTCAGGTAGCGCAGGGCATCGCTGGCGGCCTCCCCTGCATCGTTCCAGCCTTCGAACGCCGCGAGCATGACGGTGATGCGCCGGCCCTCGGGCACTGGCTGCAGCAGCCGCTCCGGCTCGGAGACGGCGCCTGGTTCGGTGGGGTCTGCCTCGAAGCTGTTCATGCCATCACCCTACGTCCAAGAACCCGCCGTGCGCAGGCAATCGCGCGCCAACGAACCGCAAATTCCGCCCGGAATCCCGCGCCCGGGCGGACGGAATTCGCCGTAGGCGTAGCGCGGGCGCCCGGCCGCGGGCTTCCCCGTAGACTGGAAGGCATGCGATCCTCAGCTTCCCGGCCCCTCCTTAAAGCAGCGCTCTGGGACATGGATGGCACCATTGTCGACACCGAGCCCTACTGGATCGCAGCCGAACACGCACTCGTCGAAGCCCACGGCGGACAGTGGTCGCACGCACAGGCCATGCAGCTCGTGGGACAGTCCCTGATGTTTTCCGCGGGAATCCTGCAGGAAGCCGGCGTGGCGCTGGAACGGCGGGAGATCATCGACACCCTCACCGGCCACGTGATCAGCCAGGTCCGGACCTCCATTCCCTGGCGGCCCGGGGCCCGGGAACTGCTCGACGAACTGTACAACGCCGGCGTCCGCTGCGCCCTGGTCACCATGTCCGAGGCCCCGCTGGCCCGGGAGATCGTTGCGAGCCTGCCCGAGCCCTACTTCGAGTTCCTCGTCACGGGGGACACTGTCACCCAGGGCAAGCCGCACCCGGAGGCTTACCTCACGGCCGTTGAGCTCCTGCAGCAGCAGGACCCCGAACTTGGCCTGCACCACTGTGTGGCCCTGGAAGATTCCGTGCCGGGTGTCGCCGCCGCCGTGGCCTCCGGCGTCGTCACGGTCGCCATCCCGCACATCCTGCCTCTCCCGCACGATCCCCGCCGCGCCACCTGGGACACCCTGGAGGGCCGGACAGTCGCGGACCTGGAAGAGCTCGTCGCCCTGCGGCACGAATTCCCGGACGCCACGTTCGGTGCCGCAGCGGATGCCACCGGCCACTTAGCGGCGGACCCGACCGCACTCTTGACTGCACTCTCGACCGCGGGTCACGTCCGTGGCTGACCCCGGCAGCCAGGGACAGCCCGGCAAGACTCCGGCTACCCGCCGGGAGGGGATCCCGCTCGGCCGCATCGCCGGCATTCCGGTGTTTCTGGCGTATTCGTGGTTCATCATCGCGGCCTTCACGGTGATCGCCTACGGGCCGGTCCTGCAGAGCAACAACCCGCGCCTCGGCGTCACCGCCTTCTTGGTCGCCTTCGCCTACGCGCTGCTGCTCCTGGTCTCCGTGCTGGCCCACGAACTCGCGCACGCACTGACCGCGAAGCTGTTCAAGTGGCCCACGGAGAAAATTGTCCTCAACCTCTGGGGCGGCCACACCCAGTTCCAAAGCTTCACGGCCACGCCTGGCCGCTCCGTCCTGGTGGCAATGGCCGGCCCGGCCGCGAACTTCGTCCTGGCCGGCGCAGGCTGGCTCCCGCTCGCCTATGGGGACCTGAACGGCGTGGCCGATATCCTGGCCAACATCTTCGTCTGGGCCAACCTGCTGATCGGCATCTTCAACGTCCTTCCCGGCCTTCCGCTGGACGGGGGCCGGCTGGTCGAATCCGCCGTGTGGAAAGCCACCGGCAGCCAGGAAAAGGGCACGATTGCCGCAGGCTGGGCGGGCCGGATCATCGTGATCGCCCTTGCCCTGTGGTTTATTGTCCTGCCCCTGGCCAGCGGCGCACGGCCGGATATTTCCTTCACCCTCATCACCGCCCTGGTGGGCAGCTTCCTGTGGATGGGGGCGTCGGCGTCGATCCAGCAGGCCCGCCTGCGGGGCCGCCTGCACCTCGTTGACGCCGCGGCCCTTGCCGAACCCGCCCTCGGCCTCCCGGAAACCGCCACAGTCGCGGACTTCCTGGACCGGGCGCCGGCAGGAACGCCCGCCGTGGTGCTGTGCGACCGGGACGGCCGCCCCGTGGCCATCGTCGACGCCGGCGCCGCAGCCACCGTGCCTGCCGGACTGGCCGCAGCAACCGCCCTGACCGCGGTCTCCTACCCCCTTGGCGCGGGCGCCTATGTCCCCGAATGGTCCAAGGGCCAGGAGCTGGTCCAGTACCTTGCCCAGCTCGAGGGCCAGGAGTACGCAGTGGTGAACCGCGAAGGCGCCGTCACCGGGCTGCTGCGCCAGTCCGCCGTCGTCCGGGCCATAACGGGCAAGTACCGGAACGAACGCCAGAACCAGGGCCAGAACCGGTAGAGTTACTGGGCGGTCGTGAATTTCCGGCCCCCACGCGCAAGGACCGGTGCCCGCCGGCATGTCCGCGGCCACACAGCTTTACAGGAGCGAGGAACATCTTCATGAGCAGCGACACCGCCGCAGGCACTAACACCGCCACCACCGCCGCCGCCGCAGGCACTGACACCGCCGCCGCCGGCGCGAATGGTGCCACCGGCGCGGCGCGCCGCCGCGGACCGTTCCGCGAAGGCGAACGCGTCCAGCTCACGGACGAGCGCGGCCGCATGAACACGATCACCCTCGAAGTCGGCGGGGCCTTCCACACCCACCGGGGCTTCCTGAACCATGACGAGATCATCGGCAAGCCTGACGGCTCGGTGGTGGTCAACAACGTCGGGCAGCAGTACCAGACCCTGCGCCCGCTGCTTTCGGACTTCGTGCTCTCGATGCCGCGCGGCGCGGCCGTGGTCTACCCCAAGGACGCCGGCCAGATCGTGACCATGGCGGACATCTTCCCCGGCGCGCGCGTTGTCGAAGCGGGCGTCGGCTCGGGCGCCCTGTCCATCTCCCTGCTGCGCGCGGTGGGGGACAACGGATACCTGCATTCCTTCGAACGCCGCCAGGAGTTCGCGGACATCGCCCGCGGCAACGTCGAGACCATCTTCGGCGGCCCGCACCCGGCCTGGAAGATCTCCCTTGGCGACTTCCAGGAGCAAGTGGTGCGCACCGAGGAACCCGGCTCCGTGGACCGCGTGGTCCTGGACATGCTGGCGCCGTGGGAATGCCTCGACGCCGTCGCCACCGTCCTGGCCCCCGGCGGCGTGTGGATCAATTATGTCGCGACTGTGACGCAGCTTTCGCGGACAGCCGAAGCCATCCGCGCGGACGGACGATTCACCGAACCCGACGCGTGGGAATCCATGGTCCGCGGCTGGCATCTCGAAGGCCTGGCCGTCCGCCCGGACCACCGCATGGTCGCCCACACGGGCTTCCTGCTGGTAACCCGGCGGCTCGCCGACGGCGTCACGGGCATCTCGGTAAAGCGCCGCCCCTCCAAGACCGATTTTAACGAAGAAGACGTCAATGCCTGGACCCCGGGCGCTGTGGGCGAGCGGGCGGTCTCGGACAAAAAGCTGCGCCGCGCCGCCCGCGACGCAATCGCCGGAACAAACGTCGTCGACACCCCGGAGATAACGAACTAGGCAGCATATTTCGGATGTCTCCAGCGGCACCCGCCTTCTTAGGGCTATGGTCTTAACAGAAGAGCAGGAAGGGGCTGATGCACGATGGAGACTCCGAATACTGACCCGGGCCGCACACCGGCCGAGGACGCGGCGGATGCTGCCGCCCGCACGGACGCGGCCCGCGCCGCGGCCGGCGACGGCGACCGCTATGCCGCCAATGAACTGTCCGTCGCCGAGCGGCAGGTCAACATCCTCCGGGACAAGCTCCGCCACATTGACCGCCAGCTTGCCGCCGCGACGCAGAACAATTCCAAACTGGTCAGCATGCTGGAAACGGCCAAGGCCGAGATCCTGCGGCTGAAGAACGCCCTCGACCAGGAGGGACAGCCGCCGTACAGCTTCGGCACCATCCTCCAGCTCAACCCGAAACGGCAGCCGACGGCCGGGAACAGCGGCCAGGCGGCCACGGAAGAATCCGTGGATATCTTCAACGCCGGCCGCAAGATGCGGGTGGGGATCAGCCCGCTGGTCAACATTAGCCAGCTCGCCGTCGGGCAGGAGGTCCTGCTCAACGAGGCCCTGATGGTGGTCGCCGGGCTCGGCTACGAGCGGGCCGGGGACCTCGTCACGCTCAAGGAACTGCTGGGGACCGACCGTGCCCTGGTGGTGGGCCGCGCCGATGAGGAGCGGGTCATCCGGCTCTCCGGCGCCCTGCTCGCCCAGCGGCTCCGGGTCGGGGACGCGCTGTCCATCGATTCCCGCACCGGGTACGCGCTGGAAAAGATCCCCCGCTCCGAGGTGGAGAACCTCGTGCTCGAGGAAGTCCCGGACATCACGTACCAGGACATCGGGGGACTGGGCCCGCAGATCGAACAGATCCGCGACGCCGTCGAACTGCCGTTCCTGCACCCGGACCTGTACCGGGAGCACGGGCTGAAGGCGCCCAAGGGCATCCTGCTGTACGGCCCGCCCGGCTGCGGCAAGACCCTGATCGCCAAGGCCGTGGCCAACTCGCTGGCCGCCCGGGCCGCCGAGCGCGCCGGCAAGACGGACATGAAGAGCTACTTCCTGAACATCAAGGGACCCGAGCTGCTCGACAAGTACGTCGGCGAGACCGAACGCCACATCCGCCTGATCTTCGCGCGCGCCCGGGAAAAGGCGTCCGAGGGCAGCCCCGTGGTGGTGTTCTTCGACGAAATGGACTCCCTGTTCCGCACCCGCGGCACCGGCATTTCCTCCGACGTCGAAACCACCATCGTCCCGCAGCTCCTCAGCGAGATCGACGGCGTCGAACGGCTGGACAACGTGATCGTGATCGGCGCCTCCAACCGGGAAGACATGATCGATCCGGCGATCCTGCGCCCGGGCCGCCTGGACGTCAAGGTGAAGATCCAGCGGCCCGACGCCGAGGCCGCGGCGGACATCTTCAACAAATACATCACCACGGACCTGCCCTTCCACGAGACCGACCTCGCCGAACACAACGGCGACGTGCAGGCGACCGTGGACGCCATGGTCCAGCGCACCGTCGAGGCGATGTACTCCACCGAGAAGTCCAACGAATACCTCGAGGTCACCTACGCCAACGGCGACACCGAAATGCTCTACTTCAAGGACTTCAACTCCGGCGCCGTGGTGCAGAACGTCGTGGACCGGGCCAAGAAGTACGCCATCAAGGACCTGTTGACCATCGGCCAGAAGGGCCTGCGGATCGACCACCTGCTCCGGGCAGTCGTGGACGAGTTCCGTGAACACGAGGACATGCCCAACACCACAAACCCGGACGACTGGGCACGCATCTCCGGCAAGAAGGGCGAGCGCATCACGTACATCCGCACCATCGTCCAGGGCAAGGCCGGCCAGGAGCCCGGGAAGTCCATCGAGACCATGCCCAGCACGGGCCAGTACCTGTGACGGCTGTTGTCCCCGGCAAGCCCGCCGACACCGCGGGCGGGCTGCCGGTCGGCGGGGCGATGCGGGTGATGGGCTCGGAGACCGAATACGGCATCCACGCGCCCTCGGCCCCGGGAGCCAACGCCACGATGATGTCGGCCCGGGTCATCCAGGCGTACGCCCAGGTCACCCGGCAGCGGGCCGCCGGCGGCGCCGAGACCCGGTGGGACTACACGGACGAGGAACCGCTGCACGACGCCCGCGGCTGGACCCTGGAACGCAGCAGCGCGGACCCGGAACAACTCACCGACCAGCCTCCCGTCCTCGACGCCGAAGCGATCGCCCTCGCCTACGGCCGGCAGGAACTCGAGGCCGACGGCCAGGACGAGTCCGGGACGCTGCTGATGAACATGGTGCTGGGCAACGGCGCACGGCTGTACGTGGACCACGCCCATCCGGAGTATTCCAGCCCCGAGGTGACCAACCCCCGCGCCGCCGTCACATGGGACGCCGCCGGCGACCTCGTGGCGCTGGCCGCGGTCCGGCGCCTCGCCGCCGATCCCGAACTGCCGCCGATCAACCTGTACAAGAACAACACGGACAACAAGTCGGTCTCCTACGGCTCGCATGAGAATTACCTGATGCCCCGCTCGGTGCCGTTCGGCGAGATCGTGCGCGGCCTCACGCCGTTCTTCATCACCCGGCAGATCATCTGCGGTGCCGGGCGGGTGGGCCTGGGGCAGGACAGCGCCCGGGCCGGCTACCAGATCAGCCAGCGCGCTGACTTCTTCGAAACCGAAGTGGGCCTGGAAACCACCATCCGGCGCCCCATCATCAACACCCGGGACGAACCCCACGCCACCGCGGACAAATACCGCAGGCTGCACGTCATCATTGGCGACGCCAACCTCAGCCAGGCGTCCAACTTCCTCAAGTTCGGCACCACCGCGATGGTCCTGAGCCTGATCGAGGCCGGGCTGGCGCCGCGGATTGAAGTCCACGAGCCCGTCGCCGCGCTGCAGGCCGTCAGTCACGACACCTCGCTCACCGGGCTGCTGCGCCTGGGCGACGGGCGGCGGATCAGCGCCCTGGATCTCCAGTGGATCTATTTCGAGGCCGCCTCCAAGCATGCGCAGGACACCGGCGTCGCGGACGCCGTGGACGGTGACGGCCACACCCACGAGGTCCTGGAGCGGTGGTCCGCCACGCTGAGCGAGCTCGGCGGTGACCGGGCGGCGGCCGCGTCCTCGGTCGAGTGGCTCGCCAAACTGTCCCTGCTGGAGGGCTACCGCCAGCGTGACGGCCTGGGCTGGGACAACGCTCGGCTGGGCCTCGTGGACCTGCAGTGGGCTGACATCCGCCCCGAAAAGGGGCTCTACTACCGGCTGCTGGCCCGTGACCGGATGCACCGAATCGTCGACGACGCCGCGATTGCGCGTGCGGTAACCGAACCGCCGTCGGACACGCGGGCGTACTTCCGCGGGCGCTGCGTCAGCAGGTTCGGAGCGGACCTCGCGGGGGCCAGCTGGGACTCGGTGATCTTCGATGTCCCCGGCCGCGGCAGGCTCCAGCGGGTCCCCACCCGCGAGCCGCTGCGCGGAACCGAAGCCCTCACCGGCGGCCTGTTTGCCCGGCACCGGGAGGCCGGGACCTTCCTGGCCGAACTGCTCGGACTCAGCCCCGGTTCCTGAAAACAAAGCCCCCCGCGGGCGCCCCGGGCGTGGCACTATTGCTACAGGATGTCCCTTACGAGAAAAGGGACGGACATGAAGGAGAAGACAATGGCAGGCCAGGAGCAGCAGCAGCCGCAGTCGCGGGACACCGAGGTTGACGAGGACGTCCCCGCCGCGCCGCCGGCCCCGGCGGACGCCCAGGCGTCGGCAGCCACCCAGGGCGTCGACGATCTCCTCGATGAGATCGACGGCGTGCTGGAGTCCAATGCCGAGGAGTTTGTGCGCGCATTCGTCCAAAAGGGCGGCCAGTAGGAGCGCCGCCGGCCGCCGGATGAGGGCGGCGGGAGGGGCTAAGGGCCGGAAGAGTCGTTGATCCACCACGTTGAGGGAGAGCGTTAGTGCAGGAAACAACAGCCAACCGAGTAGCAGCCAACGCGACGTCCTCATTCACCGAGCATCTGCAGCGCGAACGGCCCGATCTGATGCCCTTCGGCCAAGTGCCGTTCAACCAGTTGCCCGCCGCCGGGCACACCGGGCAGCCGGGAGCGCCGCTGCAGGTCCCGCACGGGACGACGATCGTGGCGATGACCTATGCCGGGGGAGTGCTGATGGCCGGGGACCGCCGCGCCACCATGGGCAACGTGATCGCGAGCCGGCACATCGAGAAGGTCTTTCCCGCCGACCAGTATTCAGTGCTGGGCATCGCCGGGACCGCCGGAATCGCGCTGGACATCACCCGGCTGTTCCAGGTTGAACTCGAACACTACGAGAAGATCGAAGGCACGCTCCTGAGCCTGGACGGCAAGGCGAACCGGCTCGGCGCCATGGTGCGCGGCAACCTGCCCATGGCCATGCAGGGCCTCGCCGTCGTCCCCCTGTTCGCGGGATTCGACCGGCCCGCAGGCTTCGGCCGGCTCTTCTCCTATGACGTCACGGGCGGCCGCTACGAGGAACAGGAGCACCACGCGGTGGGATCCGGCTCGATGTTCGCCCGCGGCGCGCTGAAGAAACTGTGGCGTCCGGGCCTCTCGGAGCAGGACGCTGTGGCGGTCGCCGTCGAGGCCCTGTACGACGCCGCCGACGACGACTCGGCCACGGGCGGCCCGGACCCGGTCCGGCAGCTGTGGCCGGTGGTGTACATCGTGAACCGAACAGGCGCCTTCCGCGTCCCGGACCGCGATCTTGCCGCCGTGGCCGGCCGCGTCATCGAATCCCGCGCCGTCGCCCAGCGGGAGGCCTGAGATGACCCAGCAGTTCTATGTATCCCCCGAACAGCTGATGAAGGACCGTGCGGATTTCGCACGGAAGGGCATCGCCCGCGGACGCTCGGTGGTGGTCATCAGTTGCCGAGACGGGATTGCCCTCGTGGCGGAGAACGCGTCCCCGTCGCTGCACAAGATCGGCGAGATCTACGACAAAATCGCGTTCGCCGCCGTCGGTAAGTACAACGAGTTTGAGAGCCTGCGGCAAGCCGGGGTGCGGTACGCCGATGTCCGCGGATATTCCTACGACCGCGAGGACGTCACGGCCCGCGGGCTCGCCAGCGTGTACGCACAGAGCCTTGGCGCGGTGTTTACGGCCGAACAGAAACCCTTCGAGGTGGAACTGGCCGTGGCCGAAGTCGGTCAGTCCCAGGAGGCGGACCATCTGTACCGGTTGACCTTTGACGGGTCGATCGCCGACGAGCACGGCTTTATCGTGATGGGCGGCCAGGCAGACAAGGTCTCCGAGGCTGTCGCGGCGGGCTGGCAGGGCGAACTCGACTTCGCGGGCGCCATCCGGCTGGCCCTCGCCGGGCTCGTGGCGGACAAGGAAACCACCACCCTGCCGGTATCCGCACTGGAAGTTGCGGTACTGGACCGGGATTCTGAAAGCGGCCGCGGCACCCGCCGGGCCTTCCGCCGGCTCGAGGACCCGGACATCGTGGCATTGCTGGCTGAGGAGAAGTGAGATGGACAAGCGCATATTCGGCATCGAAACCGAATTCGGAATTTCCTATTCAAGCCCGGAGTCCCGGCCGCTGGCACCGGAGGAAGTGGCCCGCTACCTCTTCCGCAAGGTGGTCAGCTGGGGACGGTCCTCCAACGTCTTCCTGACCAACGGCTCGCGCCTTTACCTGGACGTCGGGTCCCACCCGGAATACGCCACCGCCGAGTGCGACGACCTCGCCCAGCTGATCGCCCATGACCGCGCCGGGGAACTGATCCTGTGCGACCTCGTGGACGAAGCCCAGGAACGGCTCGCGGCGGAGGGCTTCAACGGCACCGTCTACCTGTTCAAGAACAACACGGACTCGGCCGGGAACTCCTACGGCAGCCACGAAAACTACCTCATCCCGCGGCGCGGGGAATTTTCCCGGCTCGCGGAGATCCTCATTCCCTTCCTCGTGACCCGCCAGCTGATCGCCGGGGCCGGCAAGATCCTCAAGACCCCGCACGGGGCGACCTTCGCATTCTCCCAGCGGGCCGACCACATCTGGGAAGGCGTCTCCTCCGCCACCACCCGCTCCAGGCCCATCATCAACACCCGGGACGAGCCGCACGCGGACGCCGAATTTTACCGGCGCCTGCACGTGATCGTGGGCGACTCCAACATGTCCGAAACGACGGCGCTGCTCAAGATCGGCACGGTGGACCTGATCCTGCGGATGATCGAGGCCGGGGTGATCATGCGCGACATGCGGATGGAGAACCCGATCCGCAGCATCCGGGAAATCTCCCACGACCTCAGCGGCCGGGCCCTGGTCCGGCTCGCCAACGGCCGGCAGCTCACGGCCCTGGAAATCCAGCGCGAGTACCTGGGCAAGGTCACCGCGTTCGTGGCCGAACACGGCGCGCATAACCCCCACGTGCCGCTGATCCTGGACCTCTGGGAGCGCACGCTCGACGCCATCGAAAGCGGCGACACGAGCACGATCGATACCGAAGTGGACTGGGCCATCAAGAAGAAGCTCATGGACAACTACCGGGAACGGCACGGGCTGGGCCTTGACGCCCCCAGGATCGCGCAGCTGGACCTGACCTACCACGACATTTCCCGTGGCCGCGGCCTCTTCTACCTGCTCCAGGCCCGCGGCGCCGTGCGCCGGGTGGTGGACGACACCGCGGTCAAGGACGCGGTGGATGCACCCCCGCAGACCACGCGCGCCAAACTCCGCGGCGACTTCGTCCGTCGCGCCCAGGAGCTCGGCCGCGACTACACCGTGGACTGGGTCCATCTGAAGCTGAACGACCGCGCCCACCAGACCATTCTGTGCAAGGATCCCTTCCGGAGCGTGGACGACCGGGTGGATGCGCTGCTGGACTCGATGGGCTGATACCCAGCTTCGCACGTTATTCTGGGGTAGGGCCGCCTTGCGGCCGCCGCTTTCTTTGCCACGGGAAACCGCACGGCACTGAGTCCACCCTGCCCCGACGAAAGTTTCCAATTGCGCCGACTACTAGCAATTCTTCTTCCCGGACTGCTGCTGCTGACCGCCTGCGGCGGCAGCGAAGCGCCTCCGGCTCCGGAACCCACCAGCCAGTCCGCGGGTGAGACCGCCAAGCTGGACTCGGTCAAATTGACCGAGAACGGTGACAAGAAGGCCCCCGGCGTCGACTTCACCAAGCCGCTCGACGTCAAGGAACCCACTGTCAAGGTGGTCACCGAGGGCGGTGGCGAGCGGGTCAAGGCCAACCAGATCGCCGACATTTCGATCGTGGCGTTCAGCGGCACGGACGGCTCCACCCTCGAAGACACGTTCCCGAACGATCCCGAGCCGCTGGAGCTGAACGACGAGCTCAAGGGCAGCAGTCCTGTCATCTACAACGCGTTCGTGGGCGCCAAGGTCGGCTCGCACCTCGCCCTGGCCGTTCCCGGCCAGGCCGCAGCCGAGGGGGCCGCCGCCAAGCCGACCCAGCTGCTGATCGTCAAGGTGCTCGCCGCCAAGGACGCCCCGCCGGTCCTGGACAAGCCTGAGGGCGACGCCGTCACCCCGCCGGCCGGACTGCCCACCGTCAAGGAAAACGACAAGGGCGTCCCGGAGATCTCCGTCACCGGCGTCAAGGCCCCGACCGCGCTGGTCTCCCAGGACCTCATCACCGGCAAGGGCCAGGCCCTCAAGGAGACCGACACCATCACCGTGAACTACGTCGGCGTCGCCCTCGCCACCGGCAAGGTCTTCGACTCCAGCTTCGAGAGTGGCAAGAAGGCCACCTTCCCGCTGACCGGCGTCATCAAGGGCTGGACCCAGGGCCTGGCCGGCAAGACGGTCGGCTCCCGCGTCCTCCTGGTCGTCCCGAAGGACCTGGCCTACGGAGACCAGGGCCAGGGCGACGCGAAGGGCGACCTCGTCTTCGTAGTCGATATCCTCGGCGTCAAGTAATCCACCGCAACAACCGCACCAACTGCAACAACGACACTCACTACACGTCACCTCAAAGGAGTAACCATGTCATTTGGACAGCGCAACCTCGACCGCGAGAAGCCGGAAATTGACTTCCCCGAAGGAGACGTCCCCACCGAACTGGTCATCACCGACCTGATCGAAGGGGACGGCGCCGAGGCCAAGCCCGGCGACACCGTTTCCACCCACTACGTGGGCGTCGCCTGGTCCACCGGTGAAGAATTCGACGCATCCTGGGGCCGCGGCGCGCCGCTGGACTTCCGGGTCGGCGTCGGCCAGGTCATCCAGGGCTGGGACCAGGGCCTGCTGGGCATGAAGGTCGGCGGCCGCCGCCGCCTCGAGATCCCCTCCGAGCTTGCCTACGGCTCCCGTGGCGCCGGCGGGGCGATCGGCCCCAACGAGGCCCTGATCTTCGTCGTGGACCTCGTCGCCGTCCGCTAGGGTTCACCACACAGACGCAACCCGTACGGTGGCTGAACCAGCCGGCTGATTCCGCCGGCTGAATCAGCCCCAGCGGCGTTGAAGCGCGGTAACAATCGGAAAAGTTCTTCCGGCTGTTGCCGCGCTTTCGTCATTTTCCGGGACCGGCTTTAGTACCCTTGCGAGGTGTCCGCCTCACGTACAGAACGCCTCCTGAACCTGCTCATCGCCCTGCTCAACACCAAGTACGGCCTGCGCCGCAGCGAACTGCGCGATAAGGTCTACCACGACACCACGAGCAGTGACGTCGCCTTCGGCCGTATGTTCGAACGCGACAAGGGCGAGCTGCGCCAGTTCGGCTTCGACGTCGAGGCCGTGATGGACACGGGCTGGGGTTCCGACGACCCGGCAACCACCCGCTACCGGATCGGCAAGGAATCGAACCGGCTGCCCGACGTCAGCCTCACGCCCGAAGAGTGCACAGTCCTCATCCTCGCGGCCCAGCTCTGGGAGCACGCCGCCCTCGGCTCCGCCGCTGTGGACGCGGTCCGGAAGCTGCAGGCTGCCGGCGGCCTCGTCGACGCCGAACTCCCCACCGGCGTCCAGCCGCGTATCCGCCCCGCCGGCCAGGCCTTCGAGGACCTGGTTGCCGCGATACACGCCCAGCACCCGGTCCGGTTCAGCTACCTCGCCGGCAGCACGGGCCAGGAGCAGGAACGGCTGGTGGAGCCCTGGGGCCTGGGCAGCCGCTTCGGCCAGTGGTACCTCGTGGGCCATGACCGGGGCCGGGGGGACAAACGGTTCTTCCGCCTGTCCCGCCTGACGTCAGCGGTGACCGTCCTGGATAAGGAAAGCTTCACGCCGCCCGCCGGGTTCAACGTCCGCGCCGAGCTGACCGGCCTGGCCGAACTGCCGGTACAGCATGCCGTGGTCGACGTCGAGCACGGGCGGCTCCTGGGCCTCCGCAAACGTGCCCAAGCGCTTCCAGCCCCAACGTCGGCAGCCGCAGCGCCGGGGGCCGGGGTTCCGGAACCGGAGGCTCCGGAACAGGGAGCACAAGGGCCCGCGGCCGGGACGGACCGCCTCGCGGTGCCCTTCCGCGACGCCGAGACCCTGGGCGAGGAGCTGGCCTCCTACGGTCCCCGCGTCACCGTGATCTCACCTCCCGAACTCGCCGGCGCCGTCCGCCGCCGCCTCACGGCAGCCGCCGAATTCGCCGACCGGCCCCTGCCGGACGTGGCTTTCCCGGAGGCGGCCCGCGCCGGCCGCGCCCGCAAACGCACGTCGGAGGACCAGCTCAAGCGGATGCTGCAACTCGTGCCCTTCCTGGTCCACAACCAGGGACTGCACATCAGCGAGGTCGCCGCCAGGTTTGGCATCACCCGCAAGGCGCTCGAGGACGACCTTCGGATCCTGATCTGCTCGGGCCTGCCGGAAGGCTACCCGGACGATCTGCTGGACATCCAGTGGGACGATGACCACGTCTTCATCACCCAGGCCCTGGACATGACCCGCCCCGTACGGTTCACCGTGGACGAGGCCTGCGCGCTCCTGACCGGTCTGGAGACCCTCAACAGCCTGCCCGAGCTCGCCGAAGGCGGCGCACTGGAATCGGTGACGCTCAAACTCATGGCAGCGGCGGGGGAGGAGGGCGTCAAAGCGGCGGCGCTCTCCGGCCCCGAGGTCGCCCCCGGTGACTCCGCCACCCTCGATACCGCCCGCGCGGCCCTCGAATCCGGCGCGCAGCTGCACCTGAGGTACTTCTCGCCGCAGCGCGACGCCGTGTCCGAACGCGACGTGGACCCCTTGCGGCTCTATTCACTGGACAACACGTGGTACCTCGAGGCGTACTGCCACTCCGCCCAGGGCCTCCGCAACTTCCGGCTGGACAGGATCGAAGCCCTTGAGCCCAACGGCCGGCCGGCGGCCGCGGCGGCGAAGCCCGCGGACAGCTTTCCCGTGAAACTGTTCACCCCGAACGACGACGACACGGTGGTCGTGGTGGAACTGGCGCCCCGCGGCACCGGCCTCGCTGACGACTATTACGCCGAGCGGACCGCGGCCTTGCCCGGCGGCGGGATGCTCGCCGAAATCCGGTTCGGCAGCACGGACTGGCTGCCGATGTTCGTGGCCCAGCACGGCGGGATGGTGCGGATCCTGCAGCCGGAGGCCCTGGCGGCCGCGTCGCGGGACTGGCTCGCCGCGGCCCTGACGCAATACGAAGCCTCGTCGGATCGCCCGATAGACTGATCTGCATGCCTTGGTGGTCCTGGATCGTTATTTGGATAGCGCTGGTCGCGTTGTCGCTGTTGTTCTTCGGCGTGCTCGGCTTGCGGCTGTTCCGCCAAGCCACGACGACGCTCTCGGAATTGGGTGAAGCCGCTGACCGCTTTTCCACCCTGCCCGCACCAGCAGGCCCGGCCGGTATAGCAGGAGCCGGTACAACAGGAACCGGTTCAGCGGCCGGCGCCAGTGACCCGGCCGGCGCGGACAAACCGCTACGGCCGGTGCCCGGCGACGCCATTTTTGCCTCGCCCGCGCGAATGCGACATGATTACCACGCATCCAAGCTCGCCCGGCAAAATGCGCGCCGGCTGCGCCGCATCCAACGCAAGAAGGACCGCGGTCAACCCCAGGCGCTGCGCGACATCGAAACGCGTTAGACATAGGATGTATTCAAACGAAAGGACCTCTCCACATGAGGCTTGAAGGCTGGCATCTCATCATCATCATCGTTCTGGCACTGGTGCTCTTCGCTGCGCCGAAGCTGCCGGGCATGGCCCGCAGCCTGGGCCAGTCGATGCGCATTTTCAAGTCGGAAGTCCGGGAAATGAAGAAGGACGGCACCACCGATGCCAAGGATGGCTCCGAGCCGGTTGAAGGACGGGTTATCAACCACCCGCAGGCCGGCGCACCGGAAAGCCGCACGGGCGACGGAACCGACGTTCCGCCGTCGACCCGCGCCTAAGACCGCATGGCAGTAACCATGAGCCGTCGATCGAACCCCGAGGGGAGGATGGCGCTCCTCGACCACCTCAAAGAGCTGCGCAACCGGCTCTTCAAGGCGGCAATCGCCGTCGTCCTCGGGACGGTAGTGGGTTTCCTTGTCTACCAGCCAATGCTGGCGGCGCTGATCAAGCCGATCCGCGACCTGAACGAACACGAAGGCCGCCAGGCCACCCTGAATTTTGACGGCGTCGCGAGTTCGTTCGACCTCATGATCCAGGTCTCGGTGTTCCTGGGCCTGATCATCGCCAGCCCCGTCTGGCTTTATCAGCTCTGGGCCTTCATTGTGCCCGGGCTGCACAAGAAGGAACGTCGGCTGGCCCTGTCCTTCGTGGCGGCGGCCGTGCCGCTCTTCGTCGGCGGCGTCCTGCTGGCCTGGCTCGTGCTGCCCAACGCGGTGCGCGTCCTGACCGACTTCACGCCGTCGGGCGGTTCCAACTTCATCAGCGCACAGGTGTACCTGTCCTTCGTGCTGCGGCTGCTGCTCGCCTTCGGCATCGCCTTCCTCCTCCCGGTGGTCCTGTTCGGGCTGAACCTGGCCGGCCTCATCAAGGGCCAGCAGCTCGTCAAGAGCTGGCGGATCACGGTTTTCCTGGTCTGCCTGTTCGCCGCGATGGCCGCTCCCGGCGCCGACGCCATGAGCATGTTCTACCTGGCCGGGCCCATGCTGGCGCTGTTCTTCGCCGCGATCGGGCTGTGCCTGCTCAACGACCGACGGCGCGAGCGGCGCGCCGTCAAACGCGACGCGGAGACCGAAGCCACCGCCGACCAGGCCACCCCCAGCTCCGAGCTGGAGAATCTCTAGCCTTTCGCGCACTAGGCTGGAAGCATGTCGTCACACCCCGGGCCGGAATCACCGTCCGAACGTTACCGCGCCAGCGTCGAGCGGGCTGCTGAAGCCAAGACCTACCTGGGCGGTTTCATCCGCTCGCTCGAATTTGAACTCGATGACTTCCAGCGCGAGGCTTGCCTGTCCCTGCAGGCCGGCCGGGGCGTGCTGGTGGCCGCCCCCACCGGCGCCGGGAAGACGATCGTGGGGGAGTTCGCCATCTATCTGGCCCTCCAGCGCGGGCTCAAGGCGTTCTACACCACCCCCATCAAGGCCCTGAGCAACCAGAAGTACTCCGAGCTGGCCGCCAAGTACGGCGCCGCCCAGGTGGGCCTGCTCACCGGTGATACCAGCATCAACGGCGACGCCCCGGTGGTGGTCATGACCACCGAAGTGCTCCGCAACATGCTCTACGCCGATTCGGACACCCTGGACGATCTCGGCTTCGTGGTCATGGACGAGGTCCACTACCTCGCCGACCGCTTCCGCGGCGCCGTGTGGGAGGAAGTCATCATCCATCTGCCCAGCGAGGTCCAGGTGGCCTCCCTGAGTGCCACGGTCTCCAACGCCGAGGAGTTCGGTGCGTGGCTCGACACCGTCCGTGGGCAGACCGACGTGATCGTCTCCGAGCACCGCCCGGTGCCGCTGTGGCAGCACGTCATGGTGGGCCGGAAGATCGTGGACCTGTTTGCCGGTGACACCAGCTTTGACGAGATCGCGCTGCCTGGTGACGCAGCCGCCGGGACCGTAGGAGGTGCCGTAGCCGGCGCTCCCGCCGTCGGCAGCGGCTCCTCGGCTGCCGTCACGGCAGAAGTGCCCGGGCGGGCCGGCTTCGAGGTCAACCCTGAACTGCTGTCCATGGCCCGGGCCGAGAGCCAGATGAATTTCCGTGGCCGCTTCGGCCACGGCGGACGCAACCAGCGCCGGCAGCAACGCAGCCAGCGGGACGAACCGCAAGGCGCCCAGCGCAGCCCGGTGCGGAAGGCCAGCCGGCCGCAGGTCATCGCCAGCCTGGACCGGCAGGACCTCCTGCCGGCCATCACATTCATCTTCTCGCGGGCCGGCTGCGATGCCGCCGTGGCCCAGTGCGTCGCGGCCGGACTCTGGCTGACCACCGAGCGGGAACAACAGATCATCGCCCAGCGCGTCGACGAGGCCGCCCAGGACATCCCCTCGGACGACCTCGATGTGCTCGGCTTCTGGAGCTGGCGGGACGGCCTGCTGCGCGGGCTCGCGGCGCACCACGCCGGTATGCTGCCGACCTTCAAGGAGGTTGTGGAGAAGCTGTTCGTCGACGGGCTGGTCAAGGCCGTCTTCGCCACCGAAACACTGGCCCTGGGCGTCAACATGCCGGCGCGCTGCGTCGTGCTGGAAAAGCTGGACAAGTTCAACGGCGAAGCCCATGTCAATATCACGGCGGGGGAGTACACCCAGCTGACGGGCCGGGCCGGCCGCCGCGGCATCGACGTGGAGGGCCACGCCGTCGTGCTGTGGCAACCCGGCACGGATCCGGCCGCTGTCGCCGGCCTGGCCTCACGGCGGACCTATCCGCTGAACTCCAGCTTCCGGCCCACGTACAACATGTCGATCAACCTTTTGGCGCAGTTCGGCCGGGCGCGTGCCCGGGAGATCCTCGAATCATCCTTTGCCCAGTTCCAGGCGGACCGCTCCGTGGTGGGCCTGGCCCGGCAGGTCAGGAGCCGGGAAGAATCCATTGCCGGGTTCAGCAAGGCCATGACCTGCCACCTGGGCGACTTCACCGAATACGCGAAGTTGCGGCGGGCCCTGGGCGATGCCGAGACCATGGCCTCCCGGAGCACGTCCCGGGCCAGGAAGTCCCTGACCGAGGACTCCCTGAGCAGGCTGCTCCCGGGTGACGTGGTGGATGTTCCCGCCGGCAAGTCGCCGGGACTGGCGGTGGTGCTCAGCTCCGACCACGAATCGCGCGAGCCCCGCCCCGCCGTCATGACGCTGGACAACCAGCTCCGGCGGATCGGCCTGCACGACGTCGAAGGGCCGTTGTCGCCGATCACCCGGATCAGGATTCCCAAGTCCTTCAACGCCAAGGTTCCCAAGTCCCGCCGCGACTTGGCGTCCTCGGTGCGCAACGCCATCCGCGAGCACCGGCCGCCGGCGCCGCCGCGGCGCGACGACGACTTCGGCCGGGCCTCCGCGGCACCCAACCAGGAGAAGCGGATCGCCGAGCTGCGCCGGGAGCTCCGCGCCCATCCGTGCCACGGCTGCAGCGAACGCGAGGACCATGCCCGGTGGTCCGAACGCTGGTGGAAACTCCGCCAGGAAACGGACGGGCTAATCCGCCAGATCCAGGGCCGGACCAACACCATCGCCAAGACGTTCGACCGTGTATGCGGCGTCCTGACGGGCTACGGCTACCTGGAAACCTCGGATGCCGGCGTGCTGTCCATCAGCCCCGACGGGCAACGCCTGCGGCGGATCTACGGCGAAAAGGACCTGCTGATTTCGCAGTCCCTGCGGATGGGGGCCTTCGACGACCTCGACGCCGCCGAGATCGCCGCCCTTGCCAGTGTGCTCGTCTACCAGGCCAAGCGTGAGGACCGCGGGCTGCGGCCCAAGATGCCGAGCGTGTCCCTGGAATCCGCGGTAGACACCGTGGTCCGCGAATGGTCCGCCCTGGAAGATATCGAGGAAGCCAACAAGCTGCCCCTCACCGGCGAGCCTGAGCTCGGCCTCGTCTGGCCGATCTTCAAGTGGGCCAAGGGCCGGCACCTCCAGGACGTGCTGAGCGGCACCGACCTGGCCGCTGGCGACTTTGTCCGCTGGGTCAAACAGGTGATCGACCTCCTGGACCAGCTCGCCGACATCCCGAACCTCGACCCCCGGATTGCGCGGCTGTGCGCGGACGCCATCAAACTCGTCAAACGCGGCGTCGTCGCCTATTCCTCTGTGGCGTAGGGGGCTGGCCGGACCGGCCCGCTCCCTGGACCACTAACGAGTCTTCCCAGACTTTCGAACCGCCGGCGCTGGGCCGGCCACCAGTAACAAGGAGTTCCCGCCCCATGACCGATTCGCCGGCCGCCCCCGCCCCCCGCAACGTCACGCTGTACCGCAACGGCTCCGTCTACACGGCGGCTGATCCCTTTGCGACTGCGATGCTGGTCGACGGCGACACGGTCGCCTGGGTCGGTTCCGAACAGGCCGCCACATCCATCGCGGACGCCTCGATGAAGGTGGTCGATCTGCAGGGCGCGCTCCTGGCCCCCGGCTTCGTCGACTCCCACGTCCACCTGACGGAAACCGGAATAGCCCTGGAGGGCCTGCAGCTGGCCGGGGTGCGTTCCGCCGCTGAGCTGCTCGAGGCCGTTGCCGGCTTCGGTGTTTCCGCTTCCGGCGCGGACGGTACCGTCCTGGGCCACGGCTGGGATGAGACCACCTGGGCCGATCCCACGCTGCCCTCCCGGGACGAAATCGAACGCGCGGCCGGCGGCCGCCAGGTCTATCTCTCCCGCGTGGATGTCCACTCGGCCCTGGTATCGAACTCCCTGGCCGCGTCGGCCGGACTGGACGGGCTCGACGGCGGCGCCGGCAGCCAGGTCAAACGGGCGGCCCACACCGCCGCCCGCCTGGCGGCGCGCCGGCTGCCGGCCGACGCGCTACGCGCCTACCAGCAGCGTGCCCTCGCCGAGGCTGCGGCCAACGGCTACGTGGCCGTCGCCGAGATGGCCGCGCCGCATATCGGAAGCATCGAGGACCTGCGGCTCGCTGTGGCCTGGAACAGCAACTCCGGCGGTGGCCCGAACGGGGTGAACGGCGTGGCAGTGCCGGAGATCCTGCCGTATTGGGGCGAGCTCGCCGCGTCCGCCGAACATGCCCAGTCCATTCTGGACGGATTGGGCCTGCCCGTGCTGGGCCTGGCCGGCGACCTCAACATCGACGGCTCGATCGGCTCACGGACCGCCTTCATGCGGGAGCACTACACCGACGCGCCCGGAGAGCGCGGCAACCTGTACCTCTCCGTGGCCGAGGCCGCCGCCCACCTCGCCGCGTGCTCCCTCCTGGGGATCCAGGCGGGTTTCCACGTGATTGGCGACGCCGGCCTGGACGCGGCCCTCGACGCCCTCGACCTCGCCGCGGCTGAGGTGGGGGAGCAGCGCGTCCGCGCCGCGGGGCACCGGTTCGAGCACGTCGAGCTCGCGGATGCCGCCGCGATCAGCCGGCTGGCCCGCTATTCCGTCAGCGTCAGCGCGCAGCCGGTCTTCGACGCCCTCTGGGGTGGCGGGGACCGCCTCTACCAGCAGCGCCTCGGCTCCCGCCGGCTCGGAATGAATGCCTTTGGCAGCCTCTACGCTGCCGGTGTGCCGATCTGCTTCGGCAGCGACAGCCCGGTGACGCCGCTGCGGCCGTGGTCCAGTGTGCGCGCGTGCCTGCAGCACTCCAATCCCGCCGAACAGATCTCCGCCCGCGCCGCGTTCCTTGGCCACACGCGGGCCGGCTGGCGGGCAGCCCGCTACCACAACCCCATGGCCGGGCAACTGGTGCCGGGGGCTCCGGCCAGCTTTGCGGTCTGGGAGGTCGAGGAGCTCATGGTCCAGGTGGCCGACGGGCGCGTGCAGTCGTGGAGCACCGACCCGCGCGCCCGCACCCCGCTCTTGCCGGCGCTGGACACCGGCAGCGATCCTGCCTGCCTCCTGACGGTACGGGACGGCCAGGAACTCTATGCCAGCGGGGCCCTCGGCGTCTGAACACACGGCGCTTCATCCGGCTGGCCGCGCAGGGCCTCAACCGGCCCCGTCATCCAGCCGGCGGAGCGGAAACATTGCCGCCCGCGACCCCGCCCTGAACTGCACCGACAGACAAAACGGCAGGTCACGGCTCGGTTGACAGATGTGGCCGCCCCCGTAGCATTGAGGGGCAACGGAGGGTTGCGTACGGCGCAGACTCCGGCAGTCCCCGGTCCATCCCAGGTTGCCGCACGCGCGGAAGCTTCACTTGGTCATGACCACGGGAACCCGAGGGGCGGGTCCACTTCGCAGCAGAAAACGGTTCCGGCGCCGCAATTCGCGGCCTGCCGTAACTGGCCCGAAGCGGGTGGACCTGCCCGGGTGGTCACACGGCCGCCTGGCGGGCTCGCAACTCCCTATAATGGGGAGTTGCGCCTGAAGAACGATTGACTTTCGGCGCACCGACCGCTCCCTTCAAGGAAAGGCCTCGCTGTGCGTGTCCTCACCATCATCCCGACCTATAACGAGCTGGAATCGTTGCCCAAGACCCTCGGACGCCTGCGCACAGCCGTGCCCGCCTCCGACGTGCTGGTTGTCGACGACAACAGCCCTGACGGCACGGGTCAGCTGGCGGACCGCATGGCCGCCGAAGACGGCCAGGTCCACGTCCTGCACCGCGCCGGAAAGGCCGGTCTGGGAGCGGCGTACATTGCGGGCTTCAAGTGGGGCCTGGAGGCCGGCTACGACATCCTCGTGGAGATGGACGCCGACGGCTCGCACCAGCCCGAGCAGCTGCCCCAGCTGATCGAGGCAGTGGAGCAGGGCGCGGACCTCGCCATGGGCTCCCGCTGGGTGCCCGGCGGCCGCGTGGTCAACTGGCCGCTCTACCGCCAGGCCATCAGCCGCGTCGGCAGCACCTACGCGCGGATCATGCTCGGAGTAAAGATCAAGGACGTCACCGGCGGCTTCCGTGCCTTCCGGCGGACCACGCTGGAGAAGCTGAACCTGGATGCGGTGGACTCGGTTGGCTATGGCTTCCAGGTGGATCTGGCCTGGCGCGTGGCCAAGCTCGGCCTGACCATCGTGGAACGGCCCATCACCTTCGTCGAGCGCGAGCTCGGCGCTTCGAAGATGAGCGGCAACATCGTCGTCGAAGCCATGATCAACGTCACCAAGTGGGGACTCACGGCGCGCTGGAACAAGCTTCGGGGCAAGCAGGACGCCTAAGGCGTGTCTCCCGGATCGGGCATTTCCCGGGTATAGGGTCGGTCGGTATGGCGCTGCGACTTGTTCAGGTGAATTTCAAGGCCCGGGATGACTCAGCACTCGGCCGGTTTTGGGCCGAGGCACTCGGCTGGGGTGTTTCCAGCGAAGGGCCCGGTGTGACCAATGTTGAACCCCTGGGATTCGTCTGGCCGGACCCCGCCGCCGTCTGCATCGATGTTGTCACCGTCCCGGATCCCGAGACGGTGAGATACCGCGCGCGCCTCGATCTCGCCACCACCTCTGAGGCCCATCAGGCTCAGCTGGTCGCGCACCTGTTGGAACTCGGCGCGACGCCCGCGGACGCGGGCCAGGGTGCTGTGCCGTGGAGGCTTCTGGCCGACCCGGAGGGCAACCTGTTCCGTGTGCTGGAGCCCCGCCCGATCTACCAGGACACCGGGCCGATCGCCGCGGTGGTGGTCAGCTGCGCAGACCCGCGGGCCATGGCCCGTTTCTGGGGTGGGGCGATGGACTGGACCCTGCACGAGGTCACCGGCGATCATGCGAGGCTGCGTTCGGCCAAGGGTGTCGGGCCGTATCTGGAGTTCCTCCGCACGCCCGGCGGGAAGACCGTGTGGGGCCGTGTCCATCTCGACCTGAAGCCGTACCCGGGTGATGATCACGGGGTGGAGGTGGCCCGGCTGCGGGCTCTGGGCGCCACCGACGCCGACGTTGGCCAGGGCGATGTGCCCTGGGTCTGCCTCGCCGACGCGGAGGGCAACGAGTTCTGCGTCCTCACCGCGGGCTGACGCCGACCCCCGGCTCCTCGGTGCGCGTGCAGGGGGGTGCAGCTCCAGAGGACGCAGCCGCCGGAACAGAACAAGGGCCGGGCCCGCATCGAAATGATGCGGGCCCGGCCCTTGCCGTAGCCGGTGCGCCGGGGGCTAGGCCGAGCGGCGTTCGCCGCGGCGTTCGCGCAGGATCGTGAGGCGATCTTCGAGGATCTGCTCAAGTTCGGGAAGCGAGCGGCGCTCCAGCAGCATGTCCCAGTGCGTGCGCACTGCCTTCTCGTTGCTGTTGACGGGGCGTTCGCCGTCCACCAGCAACGCCTCCTTGCCCGTCTTCGAAACCCAGACCGGGGGGATTTCGGCTTCCGAGGAGAACGTGACGAACACCTGTTCGCCGTCCTCGCAACGGTATTCAACCCGCTGGCGCGGAGCCGGTTCGACGCCGGATTCGGTCTCCATGCTCTGTGCGCCAAGGCGCATACCCCGCAGGCTGCGATCGCTCATCTTTTCTCCCTCTATTCGGTTCGCAGGGTCCAGCCCTGCGGTGTCCGGTGACCGTCAGGCGCCGGACTTCTGGTTGCACCGCGTTGTACCGTACCTGGCCCGGTGTGGCCCGGCCAGATGACAGTCACCAGTGGACAAAACTGTTTGGAACGTCATTGGAATCAACGCTGTGCGGAGCGTTTTTGTTCCGGACGGCTGAACTGACCGGACAAATATTCAAGTATACGGGAGTGGTGCATGCGAGGTAAAGCGAGTAGCCCCGCGGCGCGGACTGCGTAACCTGTACCCGACTGGCCCGGACTTAAACTGGCAGGCCCCCGCAGCCGGGCCGAAACGGCCGGGCTGCGGGGGCCCAGACGGAACTACCCGGTCCGCACGGTCATGCCGGCTGGATCCGGTCCAGCGCGGGAGCAGGCTCAGGGCCGGTTGCCCTGGCCGTCGGCTGCCGCGGGCGGTGAGTACGGAGCAACGTCCGGCGTCGAGGCCGTCTGCTCCTGCACCGCGCCTGCACCCAGTACGCTGCCGATCCCTTTGAGCGCCTCGCCAACCTCGCTGGGAATGATCCACAGCTTGTTCGAGGACCCCTCGGCAATCTTCGGGAGGGTCTGGAGGTACTGGTAGGCCAGCAGTTTCTGGTCCGGGTTGCCCTTGTGGATCGCGTCGAAGACCTTCTGGATGGCCTGGGCCTCCCCGTCGGCCCGCAGGATCGCCGCCTTCGCGTCGCCCTCGGCTTTCAGGATGGAGGACTGGCGCTGCCCTTCGGCGGTGAGGATTGCGGACTGCTTGGTGCCCTCGGCCGTCAGGATGGCGGCGCGGCGGTCACGTTCGGCGCGCATCTGCTTTTCCATCGAGTCCTGGATGGAGTGGGGCGGATCGATCGCCTTGAGCTCCACCCGGGAGACCCGGATGCCCCAGCGTCCGGTCGCTTCGTCCAGGACGCCGCGGAGCTGGCCGTTGATCTGGTCGCGCGAGGTCAGCGCTTCCTCCAGGTTGAGGCCGCCAACCACATTGCGCAGGGTGGTGGTGGTCAGCTGTTCCACGGCCTGGATGTAGTTGGCGATCTCGTAGGTGGCGGCCCGGGCGTCCGTGACCTGGAAATAGACGACGGTGTCGATCGAGACCACCAGGTTGTCCTCGGTGATGACGGGCTGCGGCGGGAAGGACACCACCTGCTCTCGCAGGTCGAGCAACGGCAGCAAGCGGTCCACAAACGGGATCAGCAGGGTGAGTCCGGGATTCAGGGTGCGTTGGTATTTGCCCAGCCGTTCAACGACGCCGGCCCGGGCCTGTGGAATGATCCGGACCGACCGGACCAGCACAATAATGACGAACACAATTAGTACCAGCAGCACAATTGCGACTGCGATATCCATACATCACCTATTCCCCAGTTGTTTTGTTTTAGTCTCGCACCGGCAGTTCCGACGCCGGCGGGACGGCGGTTTCCGCCTTGCGGTGTCCCTTATTGGACAGCGGATTCCGGTTGCGGGGCCACGATCGCGGTGGCCCCTTCGATGGCGCTGACCACAGCCTGTTGCCCGGGCGCCAGCACTCCCGATTCGGACCGCGCACTCCAGACGTCCCCGCCAATCTTGACGAGCCCGCCGTTTTCGCTCACAGCCTCCATGACGACGGCGGATTCGCCGATGAGGCGTTCGATGTTGGTGCGCCGATCCGCCGGGCCATGGTGGAGATGCTTGAGGGCCACCGGCCGGACGAAGCCGATCATGAGCAGGGACACCACGCAGAAGGCGATAATCTGCAGCCACGGATCGGCGCCGGCAAAGTCCGCCACCAGCCCGGCGAGGGCGCCGCCGCCGAGCATGATGAAGAACAGGTCGAGTGTGATCATCTCGACCACGGCAAACAGGAGAAAGAGTGTGAGCCACAACGCCCACCAATTCTCGATCAGCCATTCAGACATCAATTCCCCCTTGAGTCCCGGGAGCTGCAGGCACAGTTCCCCAGTACTGTGATTCCATCCTAAGCGGAAGGGCAATAGCTGGGACCGGCGGCCGGGAATTGATGATCAAAGTGGCCAAGTCGTTATTTCGCGGGCCGATTCCCCGCCCTGGTCTTCCGCGCCGGTTCCCTTCCCGGGGGTAGTTTCAGGGCGTCCCGGACGGCACCCGGCGATGCGGCGGAATCGTCAGCGGATGGGTTGAAAAACACTGATCCGGAAGCGGGCCGTGACAGCGGTCCGCTCCGGAAGCGCGGCCTCGAGGGCAGCGAGTGCGGCACGGTCCAGGTGGTGGCCGGCCGGTCCCATGTAGGCCAGGTTGGCGACGTCGCGCGGACCGAGGGCCAAAACCAGGTCCAGATCAGTTGCCTCGACGGGCGTGAAGTGCTGGCCCAGCGACGCGGCGAGCCGCTCGTCTTTGGCCGGCTCGATCCCCAGCATCCCGGCCGGCCCGGCAACCTCCGCCAGGTGGCCGGGCCGCGGCGTGACCACGACCAGGCGGCCGCCGGGGCGGAGCACCCGGGCGAACTCAGGCGCGTTGCGCGGCGCAAAGATCACGGTGACGACGTCGACGGCGTTCTCCGCCACCGGCAACGGCTGCCAGACATCCCCGACCACGTTCAAAGCCTCGGGGTTCAGCCTGGCTGCACGGCGCAGTGCGAACTTGGAAATGTCCAGGCCGATTGCCGCGGCCGGAACACCGTCAGCGGCCCGGTCCAGCATGGCCCTGAGGTAGTGGCCAGTACCTGTTCCGGCGTCGAGCACGAGGGGCCGGCCGGCGGGGGTTTCCCGGAGCGCCGGTGTGGCGAGCCCGGCAACGGCATCGGCCAGCGGCTGATAGTGCCCTGCGGAGAGGAAATCGAAGCGGGCCGCCACCATGTCTGCGCTGTCGGCTTCAAAAACTGTCCCCTTGCCGACCAGGAAGTTGAAGTAGCCCTGCCTGGCCGCGTCAAAGCTGTGGCCGGCGCCGCACACAAGAGTGCGGGCGCCGCCGGTGAACCGGAGGCCATTGCGGCACACCGGGCACAAGAGGGGAAGATCGGCGGTGGCAGGCATAGCTTTCATCCTATGCGCGGGTCCGGTGCCCGCCGCGCGGCGCGGGCGCCGGGGACCGTGCACCCCGGTCAGGGCGCGGCGGACAGGGCACCCCGCGGCATGCCGCGCCGCACCGGCGCAACGTGAGGTGTTTCACAGCGGCCGCGCCACGGGCTAGGCTCGCACTCGTGAAATCTGAACATCTTCCGCTGCTCAATTCCGTGTCCGCCCCGGCCGTGCACCCCGACGGTTCCCGCGCCGTGGTTTCCGTGATCCGCCCGGACTTCGATGCCGACGCCTACGTGGGCCAGCTGTGGACCGTGCCCCTGGGCCCGGATGGCCCGGACTTCAACAACCCGGACTTCAACAACCCGGACTTCAACAACCCGGACTTCAACAACCCGGACTTCAACAACCCGGACCGGAAGCCGCGCCGGCTGACCCGCGGCTTCCGCGACACGGCACCGGACTTTTCACCTGACGGCCGGGCCCTTGGGTTCCTGCGTGCAGCAGCCGGCGGAAAGCCGCAGCTGTTCGTGGTGGAAGCCGCCGGCGGCGAACCCCAGCTGTTGACGGCGGCCCCGCTGGGGGTCAGCTCCTTCACGTGGTCGCCTGATTCCACCAGCATTGTCTTCAGCGCCAGGACGCCCGATGAGGGCCGGTACGGCAGCGTCGACGGCGTGGGTGCGGGCAGCGAGGACGCCCGGCTGATCACGGATTTCCAGTACCGGATGAACGGTCTTGGCTACACCGCCGACAAGCCGTTGCAGCTCTTCATCCTCGAGGTGCCGCAGCTTGGCGCCGAGCCGAAGGTGGCCCCGGCCGGACGCGCCCTGAAAGCCCTCGGCACCGCGGCGGACTCCGCGGAGAATGCAGCCGGGCTGCTGCCGGCCGCCAAACAACTCACCACCGCTGCAGCGGACCACAACGGGGCCAGCTTCAGCGCCGACGGCGGCACCATCTACTTCACCGCGGCCCTGCACGATGGGCGGGACACGGACCTTGTCAGCGGAATCTACGCGATTCCCGCCGTCGGAGGGCAGCCTCAGGCCGTGCTGCCAGCCAATACCGGACGGCATAGCATCAGCGCCGTGCGCCAATCCGCGGATGGGCAGTGGCTGTTCTTCCTCGCCCAGGACCTCGGCGCATCCGGCCGGGACTTCGTGGCCAGGAACACCGCCCTCTACGCGATGCCTGCCGCCGGGGGAGAAGCCACGGCGCTCAGCGATGCCGAGACGCTGGACCTGTCCGGCGGCAGCTGGATCGAGCTGCGCGGCGGTGCGGGGGCCCTGGTGCTGAACAATGCGCGGGGAACCGTGGAGGTGCACGAGTTCCTCGCGACGGGCGGCCACACCGTCCTCCTGGAAGGCAATCGGGTGGTGACCGGCGCCGCGGAAGGCGGCGGGAGGCTTGTGGCGAGTTTCAGCGATTCGACCACGGCCGGTGATCTGGCCGTGCTCGAGGGCGGGCAGGTACGCCGCCTGACGGACTTCTCCGCCCAGCTGCGGAGCGTGGCGGGGATCAGTGAGCCGCAGGAACTGACTTTGCCCTCGGCCGACGGGTACCCGGTCCATGGCTGGCTCGTGAAGCCCGCGGGCCCGGGCCCGCACCCGGTCTTGCTGAACATCCACGGCGGCCCTTTTGCCCAGTTCAGCGGGGCGTTGTTCGACGAAGCGCAGGTTTATGCGGGGGCCGGTTACGCCGTGCTCATGTGCAATCCGCGGGGTTCGGCCGGCTACGGCCAGGCACACGGCCGGTCCATCAAGGAACGAATGGGAACAGTGGACATGCAGGACGTCCTCGCGTTCCTTGACGGTGCAGTGGAGAAGTTCGAGGACCTGGACGCCGCCAATGTCGGCATCATGGGCGGATCCTACGGCGGCTACCTGACGGCATGGACCATCAGCCACGACCACCGTTTCCGAGCGGCCATAGTCGAGCGTGGTTTCCTGGACCCCGTGAGCTTCACGGGTTCTTCCGACATCGGCTGGTTCTTCGGCGGCGAATACACCGGCCCGTCGGCGGAGCAAATGGCGGCCCAGAGTCCCATGGCGCGCGTGGAGCACGTCCGGACGCCATCGCTGGTGATTCACAGCGAGGAGGACCTCAGGTGTCCCGTGGAACAGGGGCAGCGATACTTCACCGCCCTGAAGCAGCAAGGTGTCGAGACCGGATTCCTGGTCTTCCCGGGCGAGAACCATGAGCTGTCCCGATCCGGCACGCCGCACCACCGTAAGCAGCGGTTCGATGAAATCCTGAAGTGGTGGGCCCGCTACCTGCCGTCCGCAACGAATCCGGCACCGCAGCCTTAGTCTGCAGCGCCAGTCTGCAGCCCCAGTCCGCTGCCCTCGTCCTCGGCCGGGTCCGGCAGGAACCCGAGTTCCTGCCGGGCGAGGCTGATGTCCGGTTGGGCCCAGCGGGCGGAGTATTCGGCATTGTTGCTGATGGAGCGCAGCTCGGCCCGGTCAAGGAAGAGGATCCCGTGCAGGTGGTCGGTTTCATGCTGGACAATCCGGGCTTGCCAGCCGGAGAAAGTCTGTTGGAGTTTCGTCCCGTCCGGCGCGGTGAAGTCGAGCTGGACTGATTCCGGCCGCACCACGGCTGCCTGCAGGCCTCCAATGGAGAGGCAGCCTTCGTAGAACGCCACGGACTTCGCGCCCAGGGGACGATAGCTCGGGTTCAGCATGGCAAAGAACGGCAGCGGTTCGCGCCCGCGGACGGCAGCGACGTCGGGATCGACGTCGAACTGGTCCTCCAGGACGGCGAGCTGCAGCGGTATCCCCAGCTGCGGGGCCGCGAGGCCCACACCCGGGGCCTTGTGCATCACGCTGCGCATGAGGTCGATGAGGTGACCGAGTTCGGCATCAGTCAACTGGCCATCGTACGGCGCCGCCACGTGCCGGAGCACCGGATGTCCGGCCTGGATAATCGGCGGAAGGATGCCCGCGCTCAGGATCTCCTGGACAGTCTCGCTTATCCGGGCGGCGCTGAAGTCGGTGGGCCTGGCGTCAAAGGGCATGCCCCCAGACTACTGGCGCCCGCAGGCCTTTGTAACAAAGTCGTAAATGCGGTTGCGAAGCTGGTTGCCGGCGTCGATCTTCAAAATTCCCTCGCGGCCCGCAACGCTGACCTGCAGCGGTAGGAGCGTGCCCACCTTGTCTTCGGCCACTGCATGGGGATCGCAGCGGGAGGGCCTGATGCCGAGGCGTACTTCGGCCGGGGCCCCGCCGGCGCGGACCGTCACCGACCGGGGCCACGGGTCTTGTCCGGCCTCCGCCAGCAGGGTGGTTTCCTCGATCCGGTCAATCACCAGTTCACCGGCGCCTCCGGCGGCGCGCGGTTGCAGCAGCAGACGCACGACGGCGGTCCGGCCATCCGCGGCGACCTCAAGGTCCTGGGCCAGCGCGATCGTGGCGACGGCCGAGGCTTCCCGGGCCAGGCACAGCTCCGAATTGTTCCGTGCCAGGACGCCGAACGGGTCTGCCGCCGGGGCCATGGCCGGGACCGGCACGGCTCCTTCCGGTGTGGCCAGCCGCAGGGATACACGGGCGTCTCCCGCACCCCCGGAGGTGGCTCCCGCCCCGGCTTCGGGCCCGGCTCCAGGTCCCGTTTCAGGCGCCGCCGGGCTGCCGCAATCCGGGGCGGGCAGCGGCGCCGGCAGACTCTTGGGCTGTCCGGGCGGCAGCTCGATCCCGCCGGTTCGGGCGGGCCAGGTGATTGGGGCCGCGAAGAGAGGGCTGGTCAGTTCCGCGCCGAGGACCGTCAGGGCGTGGCCGGTGGTGTTCGTGAGCTGGATTTCGATGATCTGCTTGCTGTAATTGTCGCGGAACTGGCTGATTTCCGCGGTCACAGGGCCTGTGGAGATCGAGGTCGCCGACGCCGCCGCGGTTGCCGGGGACGCGGTGCCGCCGACCGTCCCGGTGCTGCATGACGCCGCCGTGCCCAGCAGCACCGTGGCAGCCGCTGCCCGCAACCCCCAACGGGATGCGGCGCCGCGCGTCACAGGAAGTCCGCGCGTCACGGGAAGTCCGTCCATGCGCACAGTCTATTCCGGGGCAAACCCGCCACACGGTGGCGTCACACTGGCCGCGGCAGGAGGGGCTTTGGATCGCAGACGCCTGCGCTGCCTACTGCATCGTGAAACGGCGGGCGATCAGGGAATTCACCGCAGGAACTGCGGCCACGCCTGCGATGCCACGGTTCCGCAGCGCCAAGAGACGGTCCGTGAGGGGCCGGCCCAGGGCCATGTTGATTTCGGCCTGGCGTGCCGCCCTGGCCGCCGCCCGCAACCGGGTCCGTTCAAAGGTCCTCAGGGCGCCTCCCACCTCCTGGCCGCGCACGGCCGCCGACACGATCGGTGCCAGCGCGGCCGCATCCAGCCAGCCCAGGTTCATGCCCTGCCCGCCGATGGGGCTCACCTCGTGGGCCGCGTCCCCGATCATCACCACCCGTCCGGCCAGCATCCGGCGGGCCAGGCGCGTGCGGACGCCGAAGCGGCTGAGCATGCTGTTGGTCCCGGCGTCGATGTCGAAACCCGTCCGCTCGCGCACGCAGCACATAAGCCACCGCGCGTCCGCGCCGGGACGGCCGGCTGATGGTCCGCCGGCTGCAGGTCCGCCGGCCGCGGCGTCGCCGGTGCCCAGCCGGACCACCCAGCGGCGGAGCCGGCCAGGCAAGGGGAACGACTCCACGATGCCGGCGCCGGAGAGGAACAGTGCGGCGTCCGGACCGAAACCGGTCCCGTCCGCAAAGTCACCCATGAGGTAGCTGTCCGGGTACTCTTTCACGCGCAGGTCGATGCCCTGCAGGGCCCGCACGGTGGAGCGCACGCCGTCGGCGGCGATGACCAGCGGCGCCGAATAGCGCAAGGTGCCACTTCCGGAGTCGGCTTCCACGCTGACCCGGCCTCCGTCGTCGGAGAGCCGGGTGAGGCGGACGCCGCGGTGCAGGGCGCCGTCGCCGAGCTCGTTGACCCGCCGTTCCAGGTGCGCCTCAGTCCGGGCCTGGGGCAGGGACAGCACGAACGGAAAGCGGTCCGAGACGCCGGCAAAGGACATCCGGGCGAGGCACTTTCCGCCGGCCAGCGCCATGCCGCCGCGGATCTGGACCCCCTCGGCAACCAGGTCCCCGGCAACGCCGGCTCCCGCGAGCGCGGCCAGCGCCGGTGGATGGATGCCGATGGCACGCGACTGCGGTTCCGGTGCGCTCCGCTGTTCCAGGACCTGCACCTCCACGCCGTCCTGCAGCAGCAACGCCGCCATGAACAGTCCCACCGGGCCGGCACCGATGATCAGCACGTCAGCCATTGGCAGCGGCCCTGTCCGGGTGGCCGCCGTCGGGAGTGCCGTGCAGCAGCAGGTTGCGGAAGGGGGCGTGGCGGGCAGCCGTCCAGCCCGGGGGAGCGGCGGCGGCCAGCTCCGCGGCGGTGTAGCTTCGCCGGATGGAGGTCAGCCCGTCCCGGCGGATGTAGGAACCGGTGAGCACCCAGGAGCCGGCGAAGAACAGCGCGTAGGCGGCGGGGCTGCGGCGAATGTCGTTGTGGACCACGGTGCCACGGGACAATTGGGCCGACTCGGCCAGGAACGCTTCCAGTTCGTCAAGGTGGTGCAGGACGTGGTTGGACACCACGAGGTCGTACCGGGTGCCCTCTTCGAGCAGCTCCGCACTGGCCGCCTGGCGGAACGTCACGTCCGCCGTCGCGTGGCGGGCGCGGGCGAACAGGATCGCCCGCGGATCCGGGTCAATGGCGGTGACCTCCAGACGCAGTCCGTCCCGGGCTGCCCAGCGGGCCAGCAGCACGGAAACGTCGCCCCCGCCGCACCCGATATCCAGCAGGGACGTTGCGGAGGCGGTGGACAGCCGGGGCCGGATCCGGGTCCGATAGATGCCGCGCCAGCCGGCAATGGCACGGTTGACGAGCGCAAATTGGGCATACGTGCGCTCCAGGCGGCCAGGGTCGCAGCCCGGCAGGTCCATTTCCTCGATGGCGTCTGACGCGCGGTCCCGCAGGAGGGCGGACCGAAGGTGTTCCGGGCCCTGCTTCGCGCTGAACGGTTTCAGCGTGGCCGCTTTCAGACCCGCACCGCTACTGACGGCGCTGATACCGCCGGTTCCGCCGATTGCGCCGCTGGCTCCTGCCGCGGAACCGCGCCGGGGCCGCGGGGCAGCCAGCCGGGTGAAGAGCGCCGTCTCAACCGTCAGGCCCGGGCCGAAGGCCATGGAGCAGATCCGTTCCGCTCCGGGGCCAGCGTCGTCTGCGGCGTCGTCCGCTGCCGGCAGCTCGAGGATGTGCTTGAGGACGAACAGGACGGTGGCGCTGCTCATGTTGCCGAAGTTCCGGAGGGTTTCGCGGGCCGGGACCAGCTGCTCGTCGCTGAGCTCCAGCCTGGACTGGACCTTGTCCAGAATGCTCCGCCCGCCCGGGTGGATGCCCCAGTGCTGGATCTCCCGGTAGGGGAGCCCCAGCAGCGAGCTGTCGCGGGACAGGAGCGGTTCGAGCGCGCCGATGATGTGGTCATCGATGATGTGCGGGACATAGTTGCCCAGCACCATCTCGAAGCCCTCGTCGCCGATGTTCCAGGCCATCGAGTCCTCCCCGACGGGCGTCAGGACGGTTTCGAAGTGGTCCAGCCGCAGCAGGGCAGGTTCGCCAGGGATGTCCCGCGCGGTGATGATGGCCGCCGCGGCGCCGTCGGCGAACAAGGCCGATCCCATGATGGTGTCCGGATCATTGGAGGTCCGGACGTGAAGGGAGCAGAGTTCGGCGCAGACCACCAGCACCGTCGCATCCGGATCCGCCTCGCAGAAGGACTTCGCGGCCCGCAGCGCCGGGAAGGCTGCATAGCAGCCCATGAAGCCGAGGTGGTACCGCTGGACGGCCGGGTTGAGGCCGAGGGCACGGACAATCTTGTAGTCCGGGCCGGGATTGAAGAATCCGGTGCAGGAGACCGTGATCAGGTGGGTGATGTCCGGCGCATCGACACCCGGACAGGCCTCCAAGGCTTTTTGGGCGGCCTCAATGAAGAGCTTGGTCGCCTCCGTGGCGAAAATGCCGTTGCGGATTTTGGTGCTGGGGCTGAGCACCAAGCCGGTGGCGGGGTCGAAGAACTGAGGGTTTTCCGCCTGGCTGTCCGCCGTGAGTTCCTCCACCGCCGTGTGCCGGGTGTCGATGGCTGCGGAGTCAAAGCACGTGTTGACCAGCCGGGATCCGAGCCGGGTGAGGCCCGGCTGGGCGGCGAACACGGCCCTGGCCTCGGGCTGGACCAGGATGGTTGGCGGAACTGCAGTTTCCAGTGACCTCAGGTAGACCGTCATGGTTCATTCTCAGTGAGCCCGCCGCCAAAGACAATGGAATGGCCGGAGATTCGGGGACACCTCCGGGCTGGACAACCTCGGCCAGTCGTAGCACGATCGCACATGTGACCAGCAAACCCGACCGGGCGCAGCACTTGCGCGACCTCGCGCGGTTGCGCCGCGTCCGTGACCGAATGGACCGGGAGTACGCACAGCCGCTGGATGTCGAGGCCCTCGCCCGCGGCGCCCACATGTCCGCCGGGCACCTCAGCCGCGAGTTCCGGCTGGCGTACGGCGAGTCGCCGTACAGCTATCTCATGACGCGGCGCATCGAACGCGCGATGGCCCTGCTGCGACGCGGCGACCTGAGCGTCACCGAGGTCTGCTTCACGGTCGGTTGCTCGTCGCTGGGCACCTTCAGCACCCGTTTCACCGAACTGGTTGGCGTGCCGCCCAGCGTCTACCGGCGCGAGGCTGCCCGTGCAACCGCAGGGATGCCCTCCTGCGTCGCGAAACAGGTCACCAGACCGGTCAGGAATCGAGAAGTGCCGGACCCCGAACCGCAACTAGCATGATTTTCATGGACATCAACATTCACGCGAGTTTCCTTCCACACAACGATCCCGACGCCGCCTTGGCCTTCTATCGGGACACCCTCGGCTTCGAGGTCCGCAACGACGTCGGCTACGGCGGGATGCGCTGGATCACGGTCGGCCCGGCCGGCCAGCCGGGCACATCAATCGTCCTGGAGCCGCCGGCCGCCGATCCCGGCGTCACGGACGAAGAGCGCCGCACCATTGACGAGATGATGGCCAAGGGCACCTATGCGCGCATCCTCCTGGCCACCAAAGACGTCGATGCCACCTTCGAGCGGCTGCAGGCCAATGGCGCCGAGGTGGTCCAGGAACCGACAGAGCAGGCCTACGGGGTGCGCGACTGTGCCTTCCGCGATCCCGCGGGCAACCTGATCCGCATCCAGCAGCCGCTCTGAGCTGTCCGCCGCCCGGGACCGCCGGACCAGGTGCCAGCTGGTTAGATAGAGCCAGTCGACGACGACGGGGACCGTTTGGGGCTGCCCCGCCTTACAGATGGAGACACGATGAGCATTGCCACGAGCACGGACACGCAGTCGCCTGCGCTGCATGAAGCGGACAGCCACGATCTGATCCGCGTGCAGGGGGCACGGGAGAACAACCTCAAGGACATCAGCGTCGAGATCCCGAAGCGCCGCTTGACGGTGTTCACCGGCGTGTCCGGCTCCGGCAAGAGTTCGCTGGTGTTCGCCACCATCGCCGCTGAATCGCAGCGGATGATCAACGAGACCTACAGCGCGTTTGTGCAGGGCTTCATGCCCAACCTGGCGCGGCCCGAGGTGGACCACCTCGAGGGGCTGACCACGGCGATCATCGTTGACCAGGAACGGATGGGCGCCAACCCCAGGTCCACGGTCGGCACCGCCACCGACGCGAACGCCATGCTCCGGATCCTCTTCAGCCGCCTGGGCATGCCCCGCATCGGGCCACCGACCGCCTTCTCCTTCAACGTCCCGACGCGCAAGGCGAGCGGGGTGATGAGTACCGAGAAAGCCGGCGGCCGGGTGGAGCGAAGCGTGGTGCGCGATGTGGTCTACCTGGGCGGCATGTGTGCGCGCTGCGAGGGCATGGGCTCGGTGTCCGACTTCGACCTCACCGCGTTGTACGACGACAGCAAGTCCCTCAGTGAGGGTGCGCTGACGATTCCCGGCTACAGCATGGACGGCTGGTACGGCCGGATCTTCAGCGGCGCCGGCTTCGATATGGACAAGCCGATCGCGAATTTCACCAAGAAGGAAATGCACGACCTCCTCTACAAGGAGCCCACCAAGATCAAGGTCGAGGGCATCAATCTGACCTACGAGGGCGTGATCCCGAAGATCCAGAAGTCGATGCTGTCAAAGGACGTCGACGCCATGCAGCCGCATATCCGGGCCTTCGTGGAGCGCGCCATCACGTTCCAGACCTGCCCCGAGTGCGACGGCACCCGGCTGAGCCCGGAGGCCAGGTCCGCGAAGATCCACGGCAAGAACATCGCCGACCTGTGCGAGATGCAGATCAGCGACCTCGCCGCATGGATCCGCGAGCTCGACGAGCCTTCGGTCGCACCCCTGCTGAAAGGCCTGCAGCATCTGCTCGACTCGTTCGCCGAAATCGGGCTGGGTTACCTCTCGCTGGCCCGCCCGGCGGGCACCCTGTCCGGCGGAGAGGCGCAGCGCACCAAGATGATCCGGCACCTGGGCTCGTCCCTCACGGACATCACCTACATCTTTGATGAGCCGACGATCGGCCTGCACCCGCATGACATCGAGCGGATGAACCAGCTGCTGCTGCAGCTGCGGGACAAGGGCAACACTGTGCTCGTTGTCGAGCACAAGCCGGAGACCATCGCCATCGCCGACCACGTCATTGACCTTGGCCCCGGCGCGGGCACCGAGGGCGGCAACGTGTGCTTCGAGGGAACCGTGGAGGGCCTGCGGGCCAGTGACACCATCACCGGCCGCCACCTCGATGACCGGGCCAAGGTCAAGGAATCGGTGCGAAAGCCCTCAGGCGCGATGGAGGTGCGGGGTGCGTCGACGCACAACCTCAAGGACGTCGACGTCGACGTTCCGCTCGGCGTGCTGTGCGTGGTCACGGGGGTCGCGGGTTCGGGCAAGAGCTCGCTGATCCAGGGCTCGGTGGCCGGCCGCGACGGTGTGGTGGTGATCGACCAGGGCGCCATCAAGGGATCCCGGCGCAGCAACCCTGCGACCTACACGGGCCTTCTCGAACCGATCCGCAAGGCGTTCGCCAAGGCCAACGGCGTCAAGCCGGCGCTGTTCAGCTCCAACTCAGAAGGTGCCTGCCCGACCTGCAACGGCGCGGGCGTCATCTTCACCGAACTCGGCGTTATGGCCACCGTCGAGTCCACCTGCGAGGACTGCGAGGGCAGGAGGTTCCAGGCGTCAGTCCTGGAATACAGGCTGGGCGGGCGCAACATCGCCGAAGTGCTGGCAATGTCGATGACCGAGGCCGAGGATTTCTTCGGTGCAGGCGAGGCGAAGACACCGGCGGCGCACGAAATCCTCGACCGGCTCGTCGACGTCGGGCTCGGCTACCTCACCCTCGGCCAGCCGCTCACCACGCTGTCCGGTGGCGAGCGGCAGCGCGTCAAGCTCGCCACCCAAATGGCGGAGAAGGGTGATGTCTACGTCCTCGACGAGCCCACCACCGGCCTGCACCTCGCCGACGTCCAGAACCTGCTGGGCCTCCTCGACCGCCTTGTGGACTCCGGCAAATCGGTCATCGTCATCGAGCACCACCAGGCGGTCATGGCACACGCCGACTGGATCATCGACCTCGGTCCCGGCGCAGGGCACGACGGCGGCCGGATCGTTTTCGAGGGCACGCCCGGCAGCCTCGTCGCCGCCCGCTCCACCCTCACCGGCGAGCATCTGGCGGCCTACGTCGGTTCAGTGCCTGAACACAGCATCAAGTGAGCGAGTGTGGTGAGGCAGGGGACTAATCTGGGGACGTGGCAAGCATTCGAGACGCTCAAAGGCAAATGACCCGCCGGCTTTTTCTCGACAAAGGGCTGCAGCTTTTCGAGGAGAAGGGGTTCGCCGCCACTACAGTGGATGACATTTTTGAGTGAACCGGCAACGCCAGGGCATAGTCTGTTGGCTGCGCCCTGGCGTTCAGGTGCCACGGCATCAGTGCGCCTGGTCTTCCGCCGGCTGGCCCTCCGCAGCCTGGCCCTCCGCAGCCTGGCCCTCCGCCGCCTGGCCCTCCGCCGGCTGGCGGGAGGTGAACGGCAGGACCAGCCTGGACTGGTGGGCGGCGTCGCGGTAGATCTTGTGGGTGACAGGCCGGCCCACCGGCAGGTGGAAGGCATCCGGCGGCAGCAGCGAATTGTGCTCGTCGGCGAGCGGCTCGCCGTTTGACAGCTCCACGGTCAGCTTGTGACCTGGCTTGAACGTGTTCGCGAACGGGTAGAGGCGCAGCACGTACTCCTCGATCGTTCCCGGTTCCACCGGCATGGAGCGGGTGTGCGGGTGGTACGGGTTGCCCTCGGTGGTCCGCCCGTCCAGCTCGCGGTGCGAGGCCTTGAGGTAGCCGCTGGTGATCAGCTGGCGCTTGCCGTTGGGTGCGTAGTCCCACAGGCGCAGGATGAAGTTCGTGTCCGGCTGGTCGATCTCCGCAAAGATGTGTGCGGCACCGGCGCCGATCAGCTCCGTGTCCTCCTCGAACGGCTCCGTGGACCAGCTCAGGATCTCCACCTTGTCCGTCACAGTCAGTGGAGCCTGGTAGAACCCGTCCGGGGCGGCGTACTCGGCCCCCATCAGCTCGGGCTCGGTCGACAGCTTGTGGCGCGGGCGCAGATACAGGGACGTGTATTTGATGTCCTTCGGCGGCCACGCCTCCGCGGTCACCACCTCGCGGGAGCCCTCCACGAAGACACTCACGGCCGGCTCGTCCATGACGCCGCTGTCGATGCCCTTGATCCAGTAGTCGTACCACCGGAACATCTTGTCGTGCTCCTCGATGAAGGGGCGCGACTGCATCGGCGGGTAGGGGCCGATGTCCAGCTTCTTCGGGCCCTTCAGCTCGTTGAACAGCTCGATGGTGCCGTCCAGGGTCCAGCCGCGGCCCTGGTCCAGCTGCAGCCACACCGGGATGTCGATATTCGGGGCCAGCGTGATGGGGTTGCGCTCCTCGTACCAGTCCCCGTCGAGCTCGTTCATCACGATGTCGAACCAGGCCTCGTGGTTCTTCGGATAGTTGAGGACGTGGACCAGGTTCGGCCACGCGGCGACGTCGGGATCCTCGAGGCGCTGGGCGACAAGCTTCTTCAGCTCCCCGGGGGAGTACTTCTCGATCATGCGCGACTTGACGCCGTCGGTGAATGCCCAGCCGGAGTCACCGCCGCGGCCCTCGCGGGCGGCCCGCGGCATGAACCACATGATGCCGCCGTGGTAGGTGGTTTCGTAGAAGTCGTAGTGGCCGCCGCTGACGAAGATCGCCTTCAGGTGTGGCGGGCGCTCGGCCGCGGCCAGCACCTGCATGGATCCGAAATAGGAGATCCCGACCATGCCGACATTGCCGTCGCACCAGGGCTGCTCGGCCACCCACTCGATGAAGTCGTAGGCATCCTGGCCCAGCGAGACACCGCCGGCGTTGTAGTTGCCGATGTGCTCGCCGCCGGAGTGGCCGGAGCCGCGGAGGTCGCCGATGACGTGGACGTAGTCCTCCTTGACGATGCGGGCAATGTCGCCGGCCTCGATGCAGCCGTCCCACATGGGGCTGGGGCGCCGCTGCGGCGGGGTGGTGAGGGCCAGTGCCTGCAGTTCCTTGCCGTAGGGGCTCAGCGCCACCAGCGCCGGACGCGGCCTGTCCTCGGTACCGTGATAGGCGTCCGCGGCGAGCTCGACGCCGTCCCGCATGGGGACCCGGAGGTCCTTGCGGACGGCGATCTTCTGCCCACCGGCGTCGATTGTCTGATACTCATTCATGATTGCGGGACTCCTCAGTTAAGACGTCTGGTTGAACTGCGTGAGATGGCCGTGCATCGTGGTGAAGAACGGGGACGGTTCCAGTGTGGGGTCCCCCGTGTAGCCGAGTTCTTCGGCCACCGGCGCGAAGGGGGAGTACACCGAATCGGACTCCCGCAGCCCCGCGTGAAAGTACCGGCGGACGGCGGCGTCGATCCTGGCCTCGAGGTCCATGCTGCCCTGCAGGGCATTCCGGGCCGCCTCACGGTCCAGTTCAACGCCGTACGGCACGCCGTCCGCGCCCCGGTACGGGTGCCCGAGGTAGAGATGCTGCGGCCGGACCTCGTCGCGCAGGTACCGCAGGCTTGAGCGGTAGGCGGCCGGATCCTCGTAGCCGGGGAAGCCGTTGGCAGCCCCGTGGATCTGCACGGCGTCGCCGACGAAGACCGACTGCTGGCCGTCGATGACGTACGCGACGGACCCTGCCGTGTGGCCGGGGATGTGGTGGACCGAGACGGTGACGTCCCCGCCCAGGGAGAGGGTCTCGCCGCCCCTAACCAGCATGGTCGGCTCCATTTCGCCGGAGATGACATGGTTCGCTGCTTGTGTCTGCTCCTCGACGGCATGCGGATTGTCGATGTACTGCTGGCGCACGGCCACGTACTGGTCAACGTGCGCTCGCCGGGAGCGCAGCAGAGGTGCGTCGGCCTCGTGGATCACGACCCTCGCGCGCCGTTCGGTGAGCTCCCACAGGGCGCGCGCCCCGCCCAGATGATCGATGTGGCCGTGGGTCAGCAGGATCCAGCGCACGTCCTCGATCCGGCGGCCGATCGCCTCCAGTGCCGGCACCATGCCTTCGGCGGGCGAGGACGCGATCCCGGTGTCGACGATGGCGGGCTCGGGAGCGTCGATGAAGAAGCTGTAGAGTCCGAACCGGCCCCACGGCGAGACCAGGGGATGGACAGCGACTGGCTCCGTCATTGCCCGGCCCTCGCGTTCAGGAAATCGCCTGTCTCTTCGAAGGCCCGGTAGAACTCCGGGATCCAGGAGAAGTGCTGGACGAAGCCGTGGTTGGCCCCCGCGTAGCGGCTGACCGAAGCGGCGATGCCGGCCTCCGCCAGTCGCTGGCCGTAGCGTTCGCCCTCATCGCGCAGGGGATCGTACTCGGCGGTGATGATGAGGGCCGCGGGCAGGCCAGCGAGGTCATCGCGCTTGATGGGCGAGACGAGTGAGTCCGCCGGGTCCGCACCGTTCTCAAGGTAGAAGGAGTTGAACGGTTTGAGGCCCGCCGTCTCCAGGCCGTATCCCTCGGCGTTCTCCCGCAGCGAGGCGTAACGGTCGACGTCGAAGTCCAGGTCCAAGGACGGGTAGAAGAGGACCTGGTGCGTGATCCGGTCAAACCCGTCGTCGTGGGCTTTCGCGGCGACGGCGGCCGCGAAGTTGCCGCCCGAACTGTCGCCGGCGATGGCGAGGTTTTTCCCGTCCCAGCCCAGGCGCGTACCCTGCTCGGCGGCCCAACGGACCACCCCGTAGCAGTCGTCGAGGCCGGCAGGGAAAGCAGCCTCGGGCGCCAGGCGGTAGCCCACCGAGATGACCTTGTAGCCGGTTTCCTTGGCCAGGGCCCGCGCGACGTGGTCGTGGGTGTCCAGATTGCCCAGGAAGAACGCCCCGCCGTGGAGGTACACCAGAAGCCCATACGCGTCAGCCTCGGCCGCCGTGTAGATCCGCACGGGCACCTCGCCCGACGGCGTCACCGCAGTGGCGTCCTCGACAGAGTACAGCGCCAGGCGCTCCTCCAGTGGGGGAACCTGCGCGGCCTCGCCGGCGCGCATGGCCTCGGGGTTCAGCGGCGAACCGTCGGGCGCCGGCAGGGTGCTGAGGATCTTGGCGATTTCGGGATGGAGGGTCATGGGATCAGGCTTTCGACTGTGCTGGTGCGTTGACGGTGGCGGGCTTCTGGGACGTGGGCTTTTGTCCCGGGAAGACATCATTGACCTCGTCCACGGTCCACCCCTGACGCGAGATGCGCTGCAGCTCGTCCGTTACCGGCTTACGGGTTGCCTGGAACAGGGCCAGTGCCTCCTTGACCGAGCCGGCCTCCGCCAGGGCATCGGCGAGCGCGCCGGCATCCTCGATGGCCGAGTTGGCGCCCTGGCCCTGGTGGTGCAGCATCGAGTGGGCCGCATCGCCCATGAGCACGACGGAGTCCCTATGCCAGGTGTCAACCGGGTCGATGTCGTAGACGGCGCGGATGTTCACGGTGTCCATGTCGAGGCCGCGGGCGATGTTGACGATCCGCTCGTCGAAGCCCTCCACCGTCGCCACGAGGTCGTCCTTCGTGATTGCGGGGGCCCAGGTGCTGTCCGGGCACAGTGCGGTGATGTCGAAGGACATCTGGTTGCGGTGGCGCAGCGGCAACAGGTAGACCTTCGTGCCCCGGCCCATGTACATCCGCAGGTTGTCGTCCACCACCATGCCGTGGGCGTCGTCGGCGGAGATCACAGCGCGGTAGGCGTGTTCGCCGGAAAACACCGGGCCTTTGTTGCTGAAGAGCTGCTCGCGCACCACGGACTTGATGCCGTCGGCGCCCACCACCAGGTCGGCCTCGACCGTCTTGCCGTTGGTGAAGGTCAGGACGGAGCGGCCGCCCTTGTCCTCGATGGTCTCCAGCTTGTGGCCAAGGTGCACCATGCCCTCCGGCAGCACGCTCAGGAGGGCCTCGATGAAGTCGCCGCGGTGGATCAGGTGGGTCTGGGTCTGCTCGCCGAACTCCGGCCAGGTGTCCTTCATGATCGGGTCACCCGTGGCGGTGAGGATTTCGAAGTAGTCGCTCGGCGAGCTGACTTTCGCGATCGTGTCGAAGATGCCCCACTGGCGGAACCGGTGCATGGTGGCGGGGCGCAGCCCGATGCCGGCGCCGACCTCCCTCATCTGGGATGCCTGTTCGTACACGGTGACGTCGGCACCGAGCAGGCTCAGGGCCTTGGCCGCCGCTGCGCCGCCGTACCCCGCGCCGACGATGGCGATGTTGAGGTTCTTGATGTCTTCAGCCTTCATGGTTCATCTCTTTCTTGACTCTTTCTGGGCCCGGGCCATGTCTGGGGGAGCGGGCAGGTTGTGGTGGCCTGTCCGGGATCAGGCGTGAAGCGCCAGGAAGTCGGCCGGGTTGTCCTCGAGCAGGAGTTTGAGGGTGGCGTCGTCGATGCCGGCCGCGCGCATGTCGGGGATCATGTCCTCGAAGATGTAGTTGATGGTGTGGCCCCTCACGCCCGGCCAGCCCAGCGGGCTGCAGTTCGCGTCGGCCGAGACGAGGAGCTTGTCCGCATAGCCCTTGTTCACCAGGTTGACGAAGTGCTGCATGCGTTCGGCGCGTTTGCGGCCCCAAAACGGCGGATCCGGCAGCTCGAGGTCGTAGCCGAAGGTGTCGAAGCCGATGCGGCCGCCCTGCTCGTAGATCCAATCGTGCGGGGTGATCGGAGCGTTTAGGCCGTCGTCGGCGTGGCCGAAGAGCACGCGGTCCAGCCGGAGGCCCTCTTCGTTGAAGATGGTCACCGCCGGTTCGGGGTCGATGGCCAGGTGGGTCAGGATGGGTGCTCCGGTGACGACGGCGGCGCGGGCCGCGGCCCGGTAAATGCGCTTGTCCAGGTCCGTCATGCGTCCGCCGCGGCTCACGCCGACCTTGATGACGCCGGCTTTGGCGCCTGTGTTGCCGATGCCGACGGTGATCTCGTGGATGAACACCTTCGTGAGGTAGTCCACGGTGGCGCGGGAGAAGTGCGGCAGGGCGGTGTCGCCGCCGACGAAGCCGGTGCAGGCAACGATGTGCACGCCCGTCTTCTGGGACAGGGACTTGTAGTAGTCGACGTCGCGGCCGTTGCAGATGCCCGTGGCGTCCACGAAGGTTCCGCCGCCGTATTCGCGGAACTTCCGCAGCTTTGGCACGGTTTCCTCGTAAGCCTGCTCCGGCGACTTCCACCACTTGGTGTCCAGTTCAGACCCGGGCATGCCGTAGCCGATGTGTTCGTGGACCGCCACGATTTCCAGTTCTTCGGCCGGGATGGTTCCCAGCACGGTGTTGACCTTGGTCATTCGTTCACCTCAGGGGTTCGAAAGGCTTGATGTGTGTGGGGGCCGACGCGTGCCTGGCGCACGGTCAGCAGGTTGCGCGGGTTGTCCACGAGGATGCGCTGGGCGTCTTCTTCGCTCAGGCCGCGGGCCTTGAGGAACGGCACGAACGTCGTCAGGACGTGGCTGTAGGGCAGGTTGTACTCCGGCAGGCCCTTGGCAACGCCGATCGAGTTGCCCGACAGGATGATCCTGTCGGCATGGCCGGCCTTGACGAGCCCGAGCACCAGTTCGGCGCGATCGTGGTCGGTGAGGTAGTCCGGGTGGTCGTTCAGGCCCACGTGGTCGATGCCGACGAAGGCTCCCCGGCCGGCCACCGCAATGGCGGAGCCGGCGGCGTCCTTGCGGTCCAGGTCGCCGACGATCACCCGGTCGGCTCCGATCTGCTCGTCCAGGACGATGTCCAGATCCTGCAGGGCATCGGCGCCGAAGCGGATGGAGACCGGGACACCGGTGTTCCTGGCGGCGCGGGCGGAGCCGCGGAACAGGCTTTCCTCGGTCGGGGTCATGCCGGCACGGTCGGCAACGGTCGCGACAATCCCGGCGGCGGCGCGGCGCTCGACCCGGGGAACCACCATCCCCTCAGTAACCTCCTTGCCGAAGAGATCGCCGAACTTTTCGGCCGGCCACGGGGTGGGCGGGTTGGTCTGCGGCGTCAGGAAGTATCCGCCGAGTTCTTCCTCCGGGCCCAGGCCCGTGGAGGCGACGATGTGGACGCCGGTGGAGCGGGACAACGCCTCGTAGAGCTTGAGGTCGCGGCCGTGGAACATGCCGGTGCTGTCGACGATCGTCTGGCCGCCGTGCGCGCGGAAGTCCTTGAGCTTGGCCGCCAGGGCCTCGAAGATCTCCGCCCGGTCCATGGGGATGTCCGGTGCGTACTGGGCGCCCGGGACCACCGACAGCAAGGCCTCGTGGAGCGCGACGACGCCCAGTTCCGAGGCGGGGACGGGACCCAATACCGTATTGACGGTTTGCCCGGTGGAGGCGTGGAACGCGCCACCGCTATCGACGGGTTTGGTGTGACTCACTTGGCTTCTCCCTTGAAGATCGGGTGCTGACTGTAGGGCGCCGCGGTGTCTGACCGTGCCGTAGCCCCGTTGCGAGGTAGCCAGCATCACATTTTTCTTTACAGCATGTCAAGAAAACATTCGAAGCGTAAGCGTGGAAAGGATCGGAGCGTTCACGAAAACAACGTTCAGTAAATGTTCTTGACATTCTGTAAACCTTGACACCAGACTGTGGGGAGCGCCACACCCACTTCCGCCTGCCGGCTCCTGCTCCGGTAGGGCACTAGCCCTGGCGCTTCACCGGAGAATCGACCGGAAACAAAGGAGTTTCATCGATGAGTCAGACAATTTCGGCGCCGAGCCGCAGCTCGGTTCGAGCCACCTTCATAGCCGCTTACAGCGCCGTCACGCTGGCCCAAATCACGAATGCACTGCCTGGCGCCCTCAACGGCACCTTTGCCGTGGAATTCCACACCTCGGGCGCAGGCCTGACCTGGATCGCAGGCATGTTCATGATGGGCATCGTGGTGTTTGAGCTCAGCTGGGGGCTCCTGGGCGACCTATTCGGACGCAAGAAGCTGCTCTACGCGGGCGCTGTGGTCAGCGTCGTCGGCTCCGTGCTGGCAGCGCTGGCGTCCACCACCGAGATGATGATCGCGGCGCAGGCGGTGGGCGGCATCGGGGCGGGCATACTCTTCCCCATTTCGCTGTCCATGATCGCGGCCATCACCCCGGACCATCGCGCCCGGGCGAAAGTTATCGCCACCTGGGCCGGGTTTCTGTCCCTTGGTGCAGTGATCTCGCCGATGCTGGCAGGCCTGACGGCACAAGCCTTCACCGTGGCGGGTCCCGCGGCGGGCGCCCCCAACACCTTCAGTGGATGGCGCGTTGCCTATTACATTGCCGCCGCGATCGCCGTCGCCGTCCTCATCGTCGCTGTCCGGGCGCAGGACTCCGCAGCAGCCGACGGACGCAAGTTGGACATCCCCGGCCAGATCACGCTCGCGCTTGGCCTGATCGCTGTCCTCTTCGCCACCGTGCAGGCGGTCGACGCCGGATTCGGCAGCACCGAGGTGATCGCAAGCTACATCGCGGGCGGCACTCTCCTGGTCGCCTTCGTCATCATCGAAACACGCACCCGGCAGCCGCTCATTCACCTGTCGCTGTTCAAGAACAGCGCCTACTCAATCACGGGAGTTGTTGCCGTCACCGGCATGTTCGCTTTCCTCGCGGTCTGCTACAGCACCAGCGTCGCCGTCGGCGGACTTGCCCTCGCCGAAGCCTGGAAGGTCGGCGTGCTGTTCGTCTTCATCCAGGGCCCGGCCTTCGCCTTCATCCCGGTGGTGGGCTGGCTCATCCACCACGTGGCCCCGCGCTGGGTGCTCACCGCGGGCTTCGCATTCATGGCCGTCTCCGCCTACTGGCTCTCGACGTTCTCCCTGGGCACGCCGGAAGCCTTCGGCGGAACTCCCTGGACGGCCTTCATTCCGCCGCTCCTGCTGTTGGGCATCGGGTTCGCGCTCACGGTCGGCTCCATCACTGCCGTGGCCATCAACACCGTGCAGCCGCAGCACATCGGCATGGCCTCTGCCACGACCAACCTCCTGCGCGACCTCGGGTTCGCCCTGGGCCCTGTCATCGGCTCAGCCATCGCCTTCGGAATCGGCGCCACCGTCTTCGCGGCACCCCTCGCCGGGATCCTCGGCGGTTTAGGGCTGCCGGCCGACGCCGTCGCAGGACTCTCGAACGTGCCGCCATTGGGCTACCTCTCAGGCTGGGATGGCGTCATCGCGCAGTTCTCCGGCCAGGCAACGGCCAGCGGCGCACCGGCCCAGGCCGTCGACGGCATGGTCAAGGCCCTCGGCTCCGCGCAGCAGCAGATCCAGGGCGTGGCCGGGACGTCCCTTGGCCAGGGCTTCCAGGCCGTGTACCTGGCCGCGGGCATCGCGGCGGCCCTCTCCGCCATTCTTACCCTCTTCATCTCCGCACGTTCCTCGGCACCTTCGCCGGATGCCATCGCGGAGACCTCGAAAACCACCCAAGCCAATGCAGAAGCGATCGTCTAAGCCTGACGGCCTCCGGCCCCGGGCCGACCACCCACCATCAATAAGGAGAACACCATGACTGCACCCACCGAATCCGGCATCGACATCTGGGACGACGACGTCCTGGTCGACCCATACCCCACTTACGCCGCGCTCCGCGAGCAGGCAGCAGTGGTCCACCTCCCCAAGAACGACATGTACGTCCTGACACGCTACGACGTCATCCGCGACGCACTCGGTGATCCGGAGACCTTCTCGTCCACAAGCATCGGTTTCAACCCCATGGTGAACGAGGCCCTGCAGGGCACCTCCCTCGCATCCGACCCGCCCATTCACACGCAGCTCCGCGCCACGCTGTCACAGAACCTCACCCCCCGGGCGCTCCGCGGGCTGAAAGTCGTCATCGACGAAAAGGCGGACAAGCTCGTCGCCGAGCTCGCCGCCAGCGGCAGCTTCGAGGCCATCGATTCCCTGGCCCGGGCCTTCCCGATGGAAATCGTTGCCGACCTCATTGGCTTCAGCGGGCACGTCAAGGACAACATGCTGCGCTGGGGCAAGGCCGCTATGCAGGTCCTCGGCCCGCTGAACCAGCGCACCCAGGAGAGCTTCCCGATCGCCGGCGAGCTCTACGGCTGGTGCTCGTCGGTCACCGCAGAAGATCTCACACCCGGCTCAATCGGCCGAGGTATTTTCGATGCCGAGACGCGCGGCGACATTCCCCAGGGCTCTGCGGGGCACATCATCCACCAATACCTGGGAGCCGGCGTTGATACGACCATCGCGTCAATCGGGAACATCATTGCGCTGTTCGGCCGCCACCCGGAGCAGTTCGAACTGGTCCGGAGGAACCCGGAACTGGTCCCCGCAGCGTTCGCCGAAGTGCTGCGGTACTGGGCCCCGGTCCACATATGGGGCCGCAAGGCCATGCGCGACGTGGAGATCGAGGGCGTCACGATTCCCGCAGGCGCCCAGGTGGGCATCCTCTTTGGGGCCGGCAACCGGGACCCGCGGCACTACGAGGATCCCGACACCTTCGACGTGCTGCGGAACCCCGTGGACCACCTGTCCTTCGGCTACGGACCGCACGGCTGCGCCGGTCAGGGCCTGGCGAAACTTGAAGCGCATGCGATCATTGAGGCGCTTGCCCGCAGGGTGAAAACGCTGACGATCTCCGACGAGGTCCGGGAGCCGAGCAACATCACGCGAAGCCTCGAATCGCTCCAGGTCGCCAAGGTGGTGGCAGCATGAGGATCCACCTCGACCGGCCGCGCTGCGAGGGACACGGCCTCTGCGAAGAAGCCGCGCCGCGGCTGATGCACCTCGACGATGACGGCGAGCTGGTACTCGACGTCCCGGACGTGGAAGGGGCTGACCTGGACGCCGCGAAGGCGGCGGTAAGGGTCTGCCCGGTTGCCGCACTGCGATTGGCCGCGGCATGACGATGCGAAAAATCGTGGTGGTCGGCAACGGCATCGCCGGACTCACGGCCTGCGACTCGCTGCGCTCGGCCGGCTTCGACGGTGAGCTCACTGTCGTGGGCGCGGAGCGCCACCAGCCCTACAGCCGGCCGGCCCTCTCCAAAGCGCTGCTGCACGCTGTCGAGGAGAACAGTGCCGACGGAAACGGTGACGGTGGACTCCAAGCGCATGTGCTCCCCGAGCCGACCCACAATGCAACGGAGCTGCTCGGGGTCAGCGCCACGGGCCTGGACGTCGAGGCCCGGATTGTGCGCCTGGACGGGGGAGGGGAGCTGGCGTATGACGGCCTCGTCATAGCTTCGGGTTCCCGGGCCAGGCGCCTCGACGCGGGTGCGCGAAGGACGCAAAAGAAGGGTACAGCGCAACCGCAACAGGACGGCCACCTCCGGGAACTCACCCTGCGCACCATCGAGGATGCGTTCCTTCTTAAGGAACGCGTCGCATCGCGCCCCTCGGTTATCGTGATCGGCGGCGGAGCACTGGGCATGGAGGTCGCGTCCGGTTGCGTGCACGTGGGCTGCGAGGTCACCCTCGTCGCCGACGTCAAGCCCCTGGCGCGTCAGCTCGGCGACCATCTGGCGGACATCTTCACCTCCGCCGCCATCCGGCGCGGACTGCGGGTGGTTGGCGGCGGGAAGGCCCGGCTTGTCGATCACGGTGCCGGGGTAAAGGTGGTCCTGGCCAACGGCACCGAGCTGGAAGCTGATCTGGTGGTCACCGCCATCGGCGACGAGCCGAACACCGGCTGGCTCGCTGGCTCGAACCTCCTCGTCGACGGACAGCTGCGGGTCGATTCGCGCGGCAGGCTCCGGCCGGACATCGTCGCCGCCGGCGACGTGGCGTCCTTCCCGACCCGCCGCGGGGTGGAACGGGTGCCCCTGTGGACCAGCGCCATCGACCAGGCCAAGATCGCTGGCGTCGGTCTGCTCAGGGGTGACGCGGCGCCCGAGTTCAATTTCCAGCCGTACTTCTGGACGGAGGCATTCGGCCTCTCGCTCAAGTCGGTGGGCTTCGCGCCGGCCCTCGGGGCTCCCGACTACTGCGAGCCCGGCGGGGGTGCGGACTCGATGCTGCTTCGCTGGGACAACGCGGACGGTTCCGGCACCGCCGCTGCGATCAACTACCGGATCCCCGTCCCCAAGCTGCGCCGGTTGGCCGACGCCGGTCCGGCCGCGCTGCGTGCGGCGCCCGCTCGCGCCTGACGCCGCGCAACACCGTTAGGATTGATCCATGTCGTCGTTGCGAGAAGCCCAGAAGCAGCTGACCCGTGACGTGATCGTCGAACGGGCGCTGGAACTCTTCACCGAGAAGGGCTACGCCGCTACGACGATCGATGAGATCGCCGCTGCGGCCGGTACCACCCGGGTGACTTTTTACGCCTACTACCCTACGCGCAGCGACCTGATGCGGGACTTCATGGCGCGCGTCAATGCCGTGCTGGACCGCGCGGACGGCCCCGACCGGGGATCGACGGCGGCAGACCTCGTCGACGTCGTCCGCGCAGGCGAGCTGCCGGGCATCCTGGCCTGGCTGGAGTCGCGGGCGGCGCTCTGGCCGGTTTTCCGCCCGTACCTCGACGTGCTCGAGGAGGCCGCCGCCGTCGATCGCGAGGTGCGCGCCTTAGTCGAGGGATGGCATGAGGAGGTCATCTCCGACCTCGTGCGCGGGATGGAGCTGGCAGGGCGCTTCTCCGAGGAGACGCACCACATTCGCGGCACCCTTGCCTTCACCTCGCTCGACTACGTGGCCACGCTCTGGACACGACGGAAGTTTGAACCAAACCGCGAACACGCCCTCGAGGTGCTCGCCGACAACTGGTACCACCTGCTCTGCGACGAAGGCTAAGCCCGCCGTCGCAGAGCGGCTCTACTGCGCTCCAGCGGCGGTCCGGGGGCACTTTGGCGCGGACACGCCGTCAACCAGGGCTCCGGCGTCGAACATTGCCCGCAAAGGGCCCCCGGGCGCAGGCAACCAGGCACGAAAGCGGAAGGCCCCCTCGCCGAGGGGGCCTTCCGCTTTTACGACCGTTTAGCCAGTTCTCAAATCCACTTCGGGGCGGCTGGGACCTTTCCGTCCACGTCTGCAGTGCCGGGCCCGGTGGCGGTGACCCCGCCGCTGGTGCCGCGGCCGGCGGCCCATTCGACGACGGCGGCGAGCGGTCCGGAGACCACGGTGGGGGTCGCCGAGGCCGTGTCCCCGAACGTCAGGTCGTGGTCCGTGACCTTGACGACGAGGTCCTTGTCGGTGCCGCGGGTTTTCCAGGCGCCGGTGATGTCTGTCAGCAGCCGTTCCAGCACGGGTGCGGGGATGTCGGCGAAGCTGGCGCCGTTGGCGAGGTCGACGGCGTGCATCCAGACTTCGCGGCTGCGCATCCACACTGTCTCTTCAGCGGGGACGATCCGTCCCTGCGCGGTCTTCACTTTGTGGTGCCAGGCCTCTGCCGGAAGGTCGCGCCATTCGACGTTCAGGTGCACGGCGGAGTGGTCGAAGAGGTGCCGCAGCGCGATCGGGCTGAGCGTGGCGCCGAAGTCGATCTCGTGGTCCCGGACCGCGGTGGAGGCATACATCGGGGTCTCGACCCCGGTGGCGGCCCACTCCACCAACCGGGCGATGGCCCGGGCGTTGTAGCCGATGTGCGCGGTGATGTGCCGGCGGGTCCAGCCCGGCAGCAGCGAGCCGCCGTCGAGCTCCGCGTCACTGAGCTCGTTGAGTTTGCGGGCGAAGAACGCGGTGCCGCGCCGGGCCTGCAGCAGCGCCGCGAGCAGCTCCGGGTCCGTGGTCTGGTCGTGGCGGGCCACCATCAGGCTTCCTTGATGACGCGGTTCTTCAGCTGGCCCAGTCCCTCGATGGTGGTGACCAGGACCTGGCCTTCCTGCAGGTAGCGCTTCGGGTCCTGGGCGTGGCCCACCCCGCCGGGGGTGCCGGTCGCGATCACATCGCCCGGGTTCAGCGTGATGATGGTGGAAATGTAGGAGACCAGGAACTCCGGGGTGAAGACGAGATCCCCGGTCGGGGTGCTCTGCTGGATCTCGCCGTCCACCGCCGAGGTCATCAGCGGCCCGGCGGTGAACTCGTCCTTGGTGACCAGGGCGGGGCCGAACGGGGTGGACTTCTCCCAGGTCTTGCCCTGCAGCCACTGGATGGTGCGGAACTGGTAGTCCCGCATGGACACATCGTTCAGCACGGCGTACCCGGCGATGTGGTCCGCGGCGTCGGCCTCGCTGATCCGGCGGCCCTTCTTGCCGATCACGACGGCGAGTTCGGCTTCCCAGTCGACGGCGTCGGATTCCTGCGGCAGGGCCAGGTCATCGTTCGGGCCGATCAGGGATTCCTGGTACTTGGCGAACAGAGTGGGGAACTCGGGCACGTCCCGGCCCATTTCCTTGATGTGGTTGCGGTAGTTGTGGCCCACGCAGATGATCTTGCCGGGGGAGGGCACCACCGCTTCGAGGTCGGCGCCCTCGGCCGGGTGGGTGGCGCCGTTCGCTGCGGCGGCGATGGATTCCCAGGCGGAGTCCTTCAGCAGGGCGCCGACGTCGGCGAACCCGTCGATCTCGGTCAGGGTGTCGCCGTCCTGGCGGACAGCCCTATTGCCTGTGGGGGTGCGGAGGGTGAGGAGTCTCATTACTTGTTGCGTCCTTCGATGTAGGTGCGGTTGAAGTTCAGCCGTTCAAAAATGGGTGCATCGCTGAAGCGGAACAGATCAAACGAAGCTTGGGAGCCAGCGTCGGCCTGCAGCGACCACTCCTGCCAGGACGGGACCACGAAGAGGTCGCCCTTGGCCAGGGTCCTGGTCTCGCCGTTCAGGACCACGGAGCCGGAGCCTTCGAAGACCTGCCAGACACTGGAACCGACCTCCCGGACCGCGTCGGTGGTGGCGCCGGCGCGGAGGCGGTGGAATTCGGCCCGGATGGTCGGCATGACGTCGCCGCCGGTGGTGGGGTTGGTGTAGCGGACCGCGGCGTGGCCCTGGGACACGGTGGCCGGGTGGCCCTCGTCCTCGAGCAGCAGCTGCTCGGCCAGCGCCCGGTCGGTGTATTCCCAGCGGTAGGCCGCGATGGGGGAGCAGGTGGTGTCATCGAGCCCGGAGAGCGGGCGCAGGCCCGGGTGCGCCCAGAGCCGTTCGGAGCGGGAGATGTCCGGGGTGGCCTCGTCGGTGACGCGTTCGGTGCCGAATTCGAAGAACCCGGCGTCGGCGTAGTGCACGAACGGGATGTCCAGCCCGTCGATCCAGGCCATCGGCTGATCGGTGTCGTTGTGGTGGCCGTGGAAGTTCCAGCCCGGGGTCAGCAGGAAATCGCCGCGGGACATCCGTACCGGGTCCCCGTTCACCACCGTCCAGACCCCTTCGCCCTCGACGACGAAGCGGAACGCGTTCTGCGAGTGGCGGTGCTCGGGGGCGGTCTCCCGGGCGCCGAGGTACTGGATGGCCGCCCACAGCGTGGGGGTCGCATACGGGGTTCCGGCCAGGCCCGGGTTCGCCAGGGCGATGGCCCGGCGTTCCCCGCCCCGGCCCACCGGAACCAGATCCCCGGCACGTGCCGCCAGCGGATACAGATCACTCCACCGCCACACGTGCGGGACCGCCTTCGGTGACGGGACCATCGGCATCAGGTCCGCGATCTCGGTCCACAGCGGGATCAGGTTCTCCCGGTCAAAATCCTGGTACAGCTCCTTGAGCTGGGCAGCCTCTTCAGGCGTGGGCTCCGGGACAGTGTGCCCCGCGGCCACTGATTCATGAGTCGTGTTCTCGGCGCTGATGGACACGTGGGCCTCCTCTGTAGGTCAGAACTCTATTGGCGTAGTTCGACTCTACGGATGCCGGCGTGTGACCCCGAGCATATTCTGCTCAACAGAATTTCTCGCGCAGGGCGCCGGGTGCACTCAGTCCGGCTCGGCCGGGTTTGCGGCGATGTCGATCTCCAGCTGCCGACAGGTTTCCCGCAGGGCGGGGACGAGTCCGGCGTCGAACACCCGGCGGAAGCGGGTCGCGGGAGTGGCGACGGTGATCGCGCCGACGACGTGCCCATGCCGGTTGTGCAGGGCCATCCCGAGGGCGCTCACGCCCTCCTCGGTGCCTTCGAAGTTGGCTGCGAACCCGTTGCTGCGGATGGATTCCAGCTCGCGCAGAAATGCCGGAAATTCCTGGTCCGGGATGGTGTCGCCGCCGATTTCAGCGTTGTGGCTGCGGAACAACTGCTCGATCATGTGCGGTTCCAGTTCGGCAAGCATGGCCTTGCCGCCGGACGTCTTATTGGCAGGCATCACCGTTCCCTGCCGGTCACCAACACGCAACACGTTGTTCCCTTCCACAGTGGCCAGGAAGCGCACTTTCGTACCCACCCGCACCATAAGGTTGACGGTCTCGTTGAGTTGCGCCGAGAGCAGCTCCATGTGCGGCTGCGCGAGGGTGCGGAGCATGCGGGTCCAGCTCAGCCCGGCGGGCCCAACGCCCATGGCCGGGCCGGGGACGTAGCGGCGGGTCTCGTCCTGGACGGCGAAGCCCCGGTAGACCAGCATCGCCAACAGGCGGTGGGCGGTGGAGGGGGCCACGCCCAGCTCGACGGCGGCGTCCTTGAGCCGCAGCGCGCCGCCGTCGCGGAGCAGCTGGAGGAGCTGCAACGCGTTGTCCACCGCCTCGATGGAATAGGTCGGCCGCTTCTGAACGGGCTTGCGGGCGGACTTTGCTGACGGGTTGTTCTGCACATCAGAATTGTATTGTGGTTCACCTGCGGCGGCTAGGACAGTGGTGGCATGAATCACACACCTTCCGCTGCAGCGCCGGAGCGGCCAACCCCGAGTCTTGACGGCTCGACCACCGCCGATGGGCCTGCATCGCGGTTCTCCAAAGGCTCGGCAATGGCCGTCCTCGTCTGCTGGCTCCTGGTGGTCTTCGATGGTTACGACCTGATCGTCTACGGCACGGTCCAGTCGTCCCTGATCTCTGAGACCGGCTGGGGCCTGAACAGGGCCACCGCCGGAACGATCGGCTCAATGGCCTTCGTCGGCATGATGATCGGAGCGATCTTCGCCGGTCGGATGGCTGACTCCTGGGGCCGCCGTCGCACCATCCTGGGGTGTGCCATCGTCTTTTCGATCTTCACGATCCTGTGCGCGTTCGCCCCCAGCGCCCCCGTCTTCGGTGCTCTGCGGCTCCTCGCCGGCATCGGGCTCGGCGGCCTGGTGCCCTCGGCGAATGCGCTCGTGGCCGAACTTGTCACGGCCAAGTGGCGGTCCACTGTCGCCACCCTGATGATGTCCGGCGTCCCGATCGGCGGATCGATCGCGGCCCTCGTCGGCATCCAGCTGATTCCCGCCTTCGGCTGGCAATCCATGTTCCTCGTGGCCGTGCTCGCACTGCTGATCGTGGTGCCACTCGGACTCAAATACCTCCCGGAAACCCTGGCGCCGGTCAGCGGCACAGCCAGCAAGGACCATGCGGTCAAGGAGCCGTCCGGTTTCAAATCCCTGCTCCGCGCCCCGTACCTGGGCGTCAGCGTGCTGTTCGCCCTGGCGACGATCGCCACCCTGTTTGCCTGGTACGGGCTGGGAACCTGGCTGCCCAACCTCATGCAGCTGGCCGGCTACAACCTCGGGTCCGCCCTGACCTTCGCCCTGGCCCTGAACCTGGGCGCGGTGGCCGGCTCGGTCATCACGGCCTGGGCCGGGACCCGCTTCGGTCCGATTCCGACGGCGATCGCCGCGGCCGCCGTCGCCGCCGGCGCGCTCGTGGTGCTGGTTACGGGACCGCCGGTCACCGTCGTCTATCTCATGCTGGTCCTCGCTGGCGTCGGCACCCACGGCACGCAGTGCCTCATCATCGCCGCCGTCGCGAGCCACTATCCCGCCCACCTGCGCGGCACCGCGCTGGGCTGGGCGCTGGGGACGGGCCGCATCGGCGCCGTGGCCGCCCCGCAGGTAGGCGGCCTCCTGCTGGCCGCCGGGCTGGGCGTCAATTCCAATTTCCTCGCCTTCGCCGGTGCAGCCGCCATCGCGGCGGTCCTGCTGGCCGCCGTCGGCCTCAAGCTCAAGTCCAAAACCTCAACCCCTCACTCACTTACAGGAGCAAGCAATGTCTGAGCACGCCCCGTCCACCAGTTCCCTGTCCACCGACGGCTCGTCCACCGATGTCCTCGTCATCGGAGGGGGAATGGCCGGACTGGCAGGAGCCCTCGCGCTGCGGGAAAACGGCGCCAACGTCACCCTCGTGGAACGGGCCCCCGAATTCGGCGAGGTCGGCGCGGGGCTGCAGATGGCCCCCAACGCCTCCCGGGTCCTGAAGCGCTGGGGCCTGCTGGAGAAGGCCCTGGAGATTGGCGTCCAGCCCAAGCATCTGGTGTTCCGCGACGCCGTCACCGGCGAGGAGCTCACGCGCCAGAGCCTCGGCGGGGAATTCGAGGAACGCTACGGTGCGCCCTACGTGGTGATCCACCGCAGCGACCTGCACCGGGTCCTGCTCGAAGGCTGTGAAGCGGCGGGCGTGAAACTCGTAAACGACGTCATGGTCGAGAGCGTGGAGACCGTGAACGGCAGGGGAGTGGCCCACACCGCCGCCGGCGTGGACTACGAGGCCGACGTCGTGATCGGCGCCGACGGGCTCAAGTCCACCCTCCGTCCGCTCGTGGCCGGCGACGAGCCGGTTCCCTCGGCCTACGTCGCATACCGCGGCACCGTGCCGATCACCGAACACACACCCAAGGCAGACCTCGAGGACGTCATTGTCTACCTCGGACCGGACTGCCACCTCGTGCAGTACCCGCTGCGCAAGGGCGAGCTGCTGAACACCGTAGCCGTTTTCAAGTCCGCATCCTTCGAACGTGGCGAGGAGCAATACGGCGGAGTGGACGAGCTTGAGGCCGCGTACAAGGATTGCGTCCCCGCCGTCCAGGCTGCGCTGAAAAACCTGGGCACCAGCATGCGCTGGCCCATGTACGACCGCGATCCGATCGACAACTGGGTGGCCGGCCGGATGGTGCTGATGGGCGACGCCGCGCACCCGATGCTGCAGTACCTGGCCCAGGGCGCCTGCCAGGCGCTCGAGGACGCAGCCGTGCTGCAGGACGTCAGCAACGGCACCGTGTTCACCGCGGACGGCGTCAACCCCGACGCCTGGGACGGCGCGATCAAGGAGTTCAACAACCTCCGTGCCGGCCGCACCGCCAAGGTCCAGCGCACCGCCCGCGTCTGGGGCGAATCCTGGCACGTCTCCGGGCTGGCCAGAACGCTGCGCAACCTGCTCTTCAAGAGCCGGATGGACAACGACTTCCGGTACAACGACTGGCTGTACGGCCAGGACGGCGACGGCGTGCCGGCGGCCCACTCCGGCGTGGCGGACAAGATTTCCGCCTGATCCGGGCGCTAGCGCGGTCCGGGCTCTCCCGGCGCCGGCGGGTACGGCGGGTACGGCTGCTGTGCCATCGGCGCTTGGGGCGGGTACTGACTCTGCGGGGGATACTGCCCCTGCTGAGGCGGGTAGGGCTGTCCCTGGGCGTAGGGGGACGGAGCCGGCCACTGGGGCTGCTGTACCGGGGCGTATTGCGGCTGCATGGGTGTCCGGGCGTAGGCGGCCTCCGCCCGTGACTTTGCCCGGGCCTCGACGGCCCGGGCGGAGAAGAACCGCTGATGCCCGAGATAGACCACCACGAAGAGGCCGACGGCGACGGAGAAGAACGCGACTGCGGTCACCCCGGAGGTCAGGCCCCGCATGAGGCCGTAGATGAGCGTCAGCAGGCCGCCGATCAGGAACCCTCCGGCGAACAGTGGCTTCCTCGATTCAGTCCAGATGCTGGCCCCCAGGATCACGAGGGCCGAGACGAGCGCCGCAATGGTGACGTTGCGGTTGTAGTCGTGCATCGCCGACTGATGGGCCTCGATGGCTGCCTGCCGGGCCGCGGCGTCGAGACCCACCAGCGACGACAGTTCAGGGGCTGGATAGAAGGTGGCGATGCCGAGGCCAACGAAGAGCACGATGATGATGCCCAGGCCGATCGAGTAGAGGACGCGCAGGGATTTTTCGGTCATACCCCTATCATGCGTAGACAGTCAGGCCGGGGCGGGGAGGCGCGCCCCCCGCGACAAACGGCGTCGTCCGGGGCGGGCTTTCCGCCTATTTCTTGATCTCGTAGCGCAGAAGGACCACGCCGTTTTCGAACGGCGTGGCCTCGACCAGCACCAGGTCCTGCCGATCCTCGAAAATGCGCGTTCCCTTGCCGCGTGCCACCGGGCAGACCCGCATTTGGACTTCGTCGACAACGCCGGCATCCAGCAGGGAGTGCATGAGTTTCATGCTTCCCCACAGCCAGAGGTCCTTGCCGTCTTGCTCCTTGAGCTTCCGGATGGTGGCGGCCGGGTCACGCGTCACGGTCGCGGCGGGAAAATCGCCCCAGGGGGCGTCATCCAGCTTCGATGAGGCGACGAACTTGGTGAGGTTGTTCAGCTTCTGACCAAATTCGCCCTGTTCGTCGGCGTACGGCCAGTAATCCTTGGACTGGGCGTAGGTATTCGCGCCCAGAATCATCGTGTCGACCGAGTCGATGAACGCCATCACGCTCGCCTTGAACGCCGGGTCGGTGGTCTCGGAAAAAGGCTCACCCGACACGAAGCTGAGCCCGCCATCCTCCTCTGCGGCGATGTTGTCGACGGTAACCCACTGCTGGACTATGAGCTTTCGCATGGCGCCAACTGTAGCCCGCCGGGGCGGTCCACGCGCCCCATTTTTCGGCGGTGGGCGGCTCGGTGCGGGCCTACGGCGACAAGCCTTGGTCACCTAAGCTGTGGGGCATGACGATTTACAGGATGGATCACGTCGGAGTTGTGGTCGAGGATCTCGCGGCCGCTATCGCGTTCTTCGTCGAACTGGGCCTGGAACTGGAGGGCGAGGCAGCGGTCGAGGGTGAATGGGTGGACCAGCTCGTCGGCCTTGACGGCGTCCGAGCGGACCTCGCCGTCGTGCGGACACCGGACGGCCATGGCCGGGTCGAGCTGTCGACGTTCCACACGCCGGTGGCCACCAGTCCGGCGCCGATGGCGCCGATCAACACACCGGGCATCCCTCGCCTCACGTTCGCAGTCGACGCCGTCGACGACGTCCTCGAGCGCCTGCGCGCCCACGGTGCCGAACTCGTGGGGGAGGTGGCGCAGTACGGGGACATCTACCGGTACTGCTATGTCCGCGGACCGGCCGGGATCATCATCGGGCTGGTCGAGGAGCTCCGCTGAACGTCATTCAGGGCATCGGTGTCCCGACGTGAAAGCCCCCTGAATCCGTCGCATAGCACTGGTGATGGGGGAGTAGCCGAGCGCCTCCGCGGTAATGGCTACGAGCGCGAGTTACGTGTTCTCGTGGACGGTTCCGAGCAGTGCAGCCCCCGTGTTGAAGACATTGCGCTGGGGAACCGTTGGTGATTGTGTCGCCCGGGAGAGACACCGGGGCAGTCGGGGATGGTCAGAACGGACCGCCGTCCGGGTCCCAAACCAGCGAATGCCGCCAGGGCGCGGAACAGCCGCAGCAGGATCTTGCCGCCGGCAGCGAACTCGCCGTCGATGAGACATTCGATATGGTCGAAAGCCGCTGCAGCTCTGCCTCAGTGAAAGCGCGGCGCTGGATCGACAAAGCATTGTTGATCGTGCGCTTGGGAGTTTTCCACTCGAAGCTGATCCAGCTCGGAATGTGTCCCTGAACTCACGTTCGGAAAACTGACTCAGCAATACCCAGGATGCTTCAGCCAGGCAAAGAGCATCGCCTCGGCATTGCTGGAGGAACGCCGCGTCGTGATGCTGGTCTGCCTTTCACCGGCCCGCAATCCGGCAGGAATTTCGTCGATGTCCACCGGACGTCAATGCCACTGAAACTCATCTCATGCGGGAGTTCGGCAGCCACTCCACCTCTGACTATTCAAGCGCCGATAATCAACATTATGTCAAGTAGAAGTGATTCAAGCGCAGAATCTGCAGATTTGGACCCGGTGATACGCACTGCCCGGTACAGGTGTCTGGATAGGCATGGACGCGTTAATCCAGTGAGCGCACCTGGGCAGGGCACTATGAAGCGACCTCGTGCGAGACTACCAAGCATGGTAACTGCCGCTTTCTACTTCGCGACCCTTGAGGACCAGGCGACGCTGCTCGACTACTTGGGAGAACCGGACAAGGTCACATTGCATCCGTGGCCAGTTGTTCGAAGTCCCCTGGATGCCCTCAGCCGTGACGAGGCCCTCGCCGTCCCGCAAGTGATGGTAGCCAACCGGGACCTCGGCCCACCACTGCCGACCCGCCCGGGTGACCGCGCGATGGATCAGCCTACGAAAGCTGGCGTCTTCAATAGGCTCAATTGGGACCGGTTGCGCCCTGCCCCGGACGAAGCTTTGGTGGACTCAAATGCTTCCCCGGTGCTTCTCTGGGTCCCCGCCAAAATCGGAACCGACGTCATAGGCGTCAGCCAGCTCGGATCGCAGGCCGACGCAATGGCAGCAATATCGACGGATTATGAGCGCTGGGTCAACCGGACGACCGACTGGATACGACGCAGGGGGACGAAAGTCTGGGGCCTTGGGCAAGGGACGGTTCGGCCCGATCTCGACATACAGCTAGGCTTCGTCAACAGTGTCTACGCACTTCCTGGAGCTCTTCGAGACCTCGAGCAAGGCGCGGCCGGACGCTAATGAATGGCAGCTACGCCCAATATTGAGCGCCTGATCCGACGCCTCGCCACGGAAGAAGTCCGTCACCGATCGTTGTGCTGCACAGTCAATAGCTCGAGTCTGATCAGTACGCGACGCACCGTGTGTGAGCCATAAGTCTCCATAAGCTTCAATTGTGGAATCTGATGCATCAGGCGCCCCTCTCCCCCGACCATTCAAGCCACGCAGCCAATGTGCTACGTACTCCACCTTTAGGCCAGGGATATTCCGCTGATCGGTGTTCCGGGCGGAAGAGTTCGGACCTGATTGTGAATCTGGCCAGCAATGTTCAGGGTCACGACGAAATCGCCTAACTCGACGTTGCTAAGTTCGGTCGGACCTCCGAGAACTGGTGGTATGCGAAAACCGTAGATCTCGGCCTCGCCCGGTTGGAGACCCGCGTTCTCTGCCTGGTGGGCCAAACCGATCATGAGGTAGTCGTCTTGCCCCTCGCGCGAGTTCAGTACCGCGCTCAGGTCACCCTCGCTCGACCACAGACGAGTAAGTTCGCCGGCAATGACGTCGAGGAACCAGAATCCGCTCTCCGTCTGAAAGAACACGTCACCGAACGGCGAAGTGAAAAGCGGACGCTTGTCGGCAAGATCGAGGAACGTCCAGGACTCGAGAGCATCGGCATAGAGAGCCGGCGGGAATCGACGAAGAGGTTGCATAACGTGACATTAGCGGAGACACTCGCTTCCCACGTGCGACATTCCCGGAAGTTGGGCGCTATTCGATATCAAAGACGCCCGAACTTGATCGCAATAGCGCCAGTGGGTTGTATTTGAGGACAAGTCAGATTGATGGCAAATTTGTGAGTCACAAAGAGAAATCCGCTCGATTCAGAGCGCCAACAAGCCCTCCGCGAGTGACTTCCTGACTCGCGCCCGCCCTCCCCCGGCCGTTTCTGCGGGGAAGCCTCCGCTCTCGAACGCCATGTTGAGATACGACACAAAGGGCATTTCGGCCTCCGTGACAAAGATTCCGTCGATGCCTCCGTCCGGGAGCCTGAGCCCATACGAATCGCCGCCGCTCACGTTTGCCTTATGTAACCGATCTGGCGCGGCTGGAAGCACGAATGAACCGACCTGCGGGTCATCTGATACCTCTTCTTCCCACGCCTCGTACTCCGCGGCAAAGAACCCAGCCATGGATTCTTGAGGAAATCTCGTACCCTCCAACTCGATGACCAACGGGTCCGCGTACGACGACTCGCTCCACTCCGGGTGGGTACCAACCAGCCACACGTCACCGACGAGGCGGATCCAGGACGAAAGGGCAAGAGGGATAGGGCCGAACTCCGCTTCCAGCCAGGAAACCAGTCGCGGCGCCGCAGGTGTCGCCGGACGGAACGGAACGACCGGGACGCGCAGCCCATCGTTGGAATGAAACCTAAATCCCTGCGACGTGAGGCGTTCGACGAGCACCTCAATGTTGGACCGCGCCCTAAGGGCCATCTGATCGCACACGGCCTGCGCCTCATCCCGAACAGCAGGATCACCGACGGCGGGTCCTAGACGTCGCAGTTCGGACCAGACACGCTCCCGGTCGCCTCTTCGGTATCGCTCGACCCAGTTTTCAGACCCCATGAAGATCGATTGTCCACCATCCCCCAACGCTTGCCGCGCATTCGGCAGCAAGACCATACGCAAGTCGCCGCCCCTGTCTACATCGCCGGGTTCGGACCCGAGTCAGTGCGGCTTCCCGTGGAAGCTTAAGCCCGAAATCCGAACCTTGGCCTTCGTCTACGTATCAAGGCGTGCGGTGGGCCGGGGCGAACTGCGCCGCGCGGGTGGCTTCTTCGGCGCGGATGAGGTGCACGAGCGCGTTGATGAGGGCCAGGTGGGTGAACGCCTGTGGGAAGTTGCCGAGGTGACGGCCGCTCACCGGATCCAGCTCCTCAGCGTAGAGGCCCAAGGGACTGGCAAGAGACAGCAGACGTTCGCACAGTGCCTTGGCGCGTACCACCTCTCCGATCTCGACCAGGGCTGAGACGAGCCAGAACGAGCAGGTCGTAAAGGTCTCTTCGTCGCCGGTGAGACCGTCGTCGGTCTGCTCGGTGCGGTAGCGAAGGACGAGTCCGTCCCGGGTGAGTTCATCGGCGATGGCCAAGACCGTGGCGCACACGCGTGGATCGTTGGCGGGCAGGAATCGGACGAGCGGAACAAGGAGAAGCGAGGCATCGAGGTTTGTTGTGCCGTAGGACTGGACGAACACGCCTCGGTCGTCGACACCATTGCGGCACATGTCCTCATGAATCTCTGTTGCGATGGCGTCCCACTTTCGGGCGTAATCAGCCTGACCGTGCAGGCGCGCCAGCCGGGCACCACGATCCAGGGCGACCCAGCACATGAGCTTGGAGGAGGTGAAGTGCTTCGGTTCGCCACGGACCTCCCAGATGCCGTTGTCGGGGTCCCGCCAGTGGGCAGCGGCTTGCTCGACCTGGCGGAGCAGGACGGGCCAGAGCGGCTCGGGAAGCTGATCACGGGATTTGGCGTGGAGGTAGACGGAGTCCAGCATCGTGCCCCAGACGTCGAGCTGGCGCTGGTGGGCGGCCGCGTTGCCGATCCGGACGGGGCGGGCGCCGTCGTAGCCGCCGAGTCCCTCGACTGTAACCTCGGGAAGGTCCCTTTCGCCGTCGATGCCGTACATGATCTGCAGGTCGTCCTCGGCGGCGACGTCGCGGATGAAAGCGAAGAAGTCGTCGGCTTCCCGGTCCAGGCCGAGGGTGTAGAGGGCCCAGAGCGCGAACGTGGAATCGCGCACCCACGTGTACCGGTAGTCCCAGTTCCGCTCTCCCCCGGGCGTCTCGGGCAGCGAGGTGGTGGGCGCCGCGACCAGAGCCCCAGTCGGTGCGTAGGTGAGGCCCTTCAACGTCAGCGCGCTTCGCTGCAACTGCTCCCGCCATGGGTGGTCGGGGAACTCGCCCCCGGTGATCCATTGCCTCCAGAACTCAGTGGTCTGCCACTGCTTGCGCGTGGCTTCTTCCCACGTCCGCGGCGGGGGCAGCGACCCCCAGGAGAGCGCGACAAAAGCCTGCTCGCCCTCGGTCATCCGGCTGCGGATGACCACGATGGAGTCCTCGATGCCCAGCCGGCGGTCGGTAGTCAGACGCAGCACCGGATCCCCCTCATCGCCGCTGACGGTCACGGCCTCTCCGTATCCGGGACCGGAGAAATCCCACCGTGCCCGGCGCCGGCCGTAGCTGAAGACCGGCTCGCACAGCACGGACAGCTCAACCGCACCGTTGACGCACCGGACGGTGCGCAGCAGGCAATGCTCGGCCTCGTAGTTCGTCGGCGGGCGGCGGTACCGGCCGGCCCTCTCGTCGGTGTGGTGCCACGGACCCATCACCAGGGCATCCCTCACGATCAGCCAGCCCGTCCTGGTCTGCCAGGTGGTCTCCAGGATCAAGCTGCCGGGGAGGTAGCGGCGCGCAGTGGGCTCCCGGACGCCGTACGGCGCCACCTTGAAGCCACCCGCGGCGCGGTCGAGGATAGTCGAGAACACACTCGGTGAGTCGTGACGCGGCACGCACATCCACTCGACCTGCCCGCTCGATGCAATCAAGCAGTTGGCCTCACAGTCAGACAAAAACCCATAGTCGGCGATCGGCGGATACGGACTCGTGCCGGTCCCGGGCCGCCGCCTCCCCTCTGCCCCTGACCGGGCGTCGATCCTCACCACCCCAGTATGTTCCCCTCAGAGTAAGTTGAGAATCCCTGCCGGCTCCGTCATTCGGATGGATCGACAAGACGAACAACGGAGGTTGGACCTCATGTCACATTTACGGCGTTTCGATCATGTTGGCATCACCGTTGCCGATCTCAAAGAGGTGACGGCGTTCTTCGTCGGGCTGGGCCTCGAGGTCGAGGGCACGCCGATGTTCGTCGAGGGCGAATTCCTCGACACGGTCATCGGCATCCCCGGCTCCCGTACCGAGATCGTAATGATGCGGGCGCCCGACGGAGGTACCCGGCTGGAGCTTTCGAGCTTTGTCCGGCCCGACCACCGGCCTGGATCGCCCGCGGCAATGGCCAATGAGCTGGGGCTGCGCAACGTGGCCTTCGAGGTCGACGACCTCCAGGCGGTCGTCGACCGGCTGGCCGCGGACGGCTACGGGCTGGTCGGCGACATCGGTCAGTACGAGCAAATCTGGCGCATGGCCTATGTGCGCGGTCCGGAGGGGATCATCGTGTCGCTGGCCGAGCGGATCGGCTGACCTGCCCTCACCCACGCAAACCGGAGTCTTCCAAACCGGCTGGTATGCCTGCCAGATAGGTCTTGTCGGTGCCCCTCCGAGTGGTGACATGATGGGCGCATGAGCCGAGTCACGTGCGATCTGACCATCTCCCTCGACGGATTCCTCGCCGGTCCGAACCAAAGCATGACGGAACCCCTGGGTGAGGGCGGGGAGCGCCTGCACAGGTGGATGTTCGAGGAAGCCGAGTCCAACGCAGCCGAGCTCGAAGGCATCCTCGCGGCCGGCGCCTACATCATGGGCCGGAACATGTACGCCGGTCCCGGGGCATGGGATGAGCAATGGCGGGGATGGTGGGGAGATGAACCGCCCTATCACGCACCTGTGTTCGTTCTTACCCATCACCCCCGCGAGCCCCTGGAGATGGAGGGCGGCACCACGTTCAACTTCGTGGCCGATGGGATCGAATCGGCGCTTGCCCAGGCGCGGAAGGCCGCTGGCAGCAAGGACGTGGCCATAGCCGGCGGAGCGCAGACCGCCCGACAATTCCTTTCGGCGGGGCTGATCGACGAGCTGCGGCTCCACATTGCGCCCATAGTCCTGGGTGCGGGCGAACGGCTGCTGGACGGCGTGACGGACCTCAAGCTTGAGCCGACGGACGTGAGCGGTTCCAGCCTCGTCACCCACGTGCGTTATCGCGTAATCCGCTGACAAGCTGACCCTGAGCCCTCGGGCGACACTCGGCGGACGCCGCGGCGCCGTCGCACGGGTAGTGGGGCAGAACGGCAGAGTCCATCTTTTGTCGGCCCATCCGGCTACACTGAATGTATCGAACATATATTCGAATAAGGGTGTGTTGTGGGCGTTGTTGTCGGTCCCCGCGTGATAGATGCGGGCATGTCGTTGTTGTCGGTGCTGATCTCGCCGGTCCCCGTCGCGGCCGGGTACCCCTCGCCGGCGCAGGATTACTTTGATGGGCGGATCGACCTGAACGAGCACCTGATCAAGGACATCACCAGCACCTACGTCGTGCGGGTCTCCGGAGACTCGATGGAACGCGCCGGCATCAGCGACGGCGATGAACTGATCGTGAACAGGGCCCTGGAGCCCAAGGACGGGTCCGTAGTCATCGCCGTCCTGGACGGGGAATTGACCATCAAGCGGCTCCGGATCACGGCCGCCGGCGTCGTGCTGCAGGCGGAGAATCCGGCGTACCCGGACATCCGGGTGCCATCCTTGTCAGATCTGGTCATCTGGGGCGTCGCGACCCGCTGCCTGCACCATGTTTGAGGCACACCATGTCTAAACCCGCCCCGATGCGGCGGATGCCGCAGATCGCGCACGTGGACGTGAACTGCTTCTACGCCTCGGCCGAGCGGGCATTCGACCCGTCCCTCGAAGGCCGGCCCGTCGTCGTCCTGTCCAACAACGACGGCTGCGCCGTCACCCGGTCCCCGGAAGCCAAGGCCCTCGGCATCACCCTGGGTGAGCCGTGGTTCAAACTCGCCCCGCGGGCCCGGGAATGGGGGCTCGTTGCGCTGTCCAGCAACTACGAGCTCTATGGGGACATCAGCGCCCGGGTGATGGAACTGCTCGGCCGCTACAGCGCCTGGCTGGAGGTCTACAGCATCGACGAGGCCTTCCTCGGCGTCAAAGGCACCCCGACGGACCTGCTGGCCCTGGGCCAGACCATGAAGGCAGCCGTGCGGCGGAACGTCGGGGTTCCGGTCTGCGTCGGGATCGCAGGGACCAAGACCCTGGCGAAACTGGCCAACAAATGGGCCAAGCACAACCCCGCCTTCGACGGCGTCTGCTACTGGGACTCCGTACCCGCCGCCGCCCGGGAAGCGCTCATGGGCCGGCTGTCCGTAATCGAAATCTGGGGCGTCGCGACGCGGCTGACCAAACGCCTCAACGCCCTAGGGCTCCATTCCATCCTTGACCTGGCCCGGGCCGATCCTGTGATGATCCGGGACCGCCTCTCCGTGGTCATGATGCGCACCGTCCTGGAACTGCAGGGCACCCCGTGCATCCCGATGGAGGAAGAACGGATCGGCCGGGACCAGCTCATCTTCTCGCGCTCCTTCGCCACCCCCATCACCACCGCCGCCGGCATGCGGCAGGTTATGAGCGTCTACGGCCAGCAGGCCTCGGCACGGCTGGCCAAACACGGCCTCCAGGCCAAGGTCCTCACCGCCTTCGCCGGCACCTCGCACTTCAACCCGAACGACACTTCCTACCCGTCGGTGTGCGTGCCGCTGCCGATGCCCACCGCCGATCCCGTCCTGCTCACCCGGGCCGCCCACGCACTCCTCCCCCACATCCACGAAGGCATCAAGTACGCCCGGGCAGGCATCATGGTCACCGACCTGCGCCCCACCGGCAACCAGGCGCCGCTGGCCCTGTTCGAAAACCCGCACGAGGAACGCCGCATCGGAACCATCCTGGAAGACGTGACCCGCCGGTACGGGCGCGGCTCCATCGGCCTCGGCCACGCCGGCATACGGGGTGGGCCGGACTGGACCATGAAACGGGACATGCTCTCCCCCCGCTACACCACCCACTGGGACGAACTCCCCCTCGTCAAAGCCGCCTAACACCACCTCACCCCGCAGCACCGCACCACGAAAGACCCCCATGACCCTCAGTACCGAAAACCCCGCACGAACCTTTGACCTTCAAGTCCGGCTCGACCCGGCAGGCAAGCCCCTCGCCATCCGGCACGACGGACTGATCTGGATTGTCGATCCCGCCACCGAGTCCCGGCACTGGATCGGCGGCGACCCCCGGCAGGCCACCCGACGCTCGGCCGCTGCTGGCGGCGCCAACCTGGCCGGTAGCGAATACTGGCGCGTCGAGGCCCGGCTGGGGTCGAATTCGGCGCTGCGCACCTTCACGCTGCGCCGGAATCCGCGCTCCGTCCAGTGGGTCCTGGACGACATCAGCGACGGCGGCTAGGCACCGGTGGCACTGAACCGTCAGCCGATCAACGACCAGACCTGGGCAGGGATCAGGGCAGAATTCACGCTGCCCACCCTGGAACAGGTCCGCCGCCGCCTCGACCAACTGATGGACGACCCCGAGCCCGTAATGCAGCAGCTCGTCCGCGTCTTCATCGACGACGGCACGTTCTGCCCGGGATTCCAATTCATCGCCGGCGGCCACCTCCACCCGACGGTCGTCGACCTTTTCCGGCGCGCGCTGGAATTGAAGGTTCCGCACAACTACTTCACGGCCTGGATGATCACCCCCTCGCGGGAACTCGGCGGGTCCCGCCCCGTTGACCACCTGAAAAGTGACCCCGCTCCCCTGCTTCGCGCGCTGGAATCCCACCGCTGGAGTTAGGGGGCCGGCAACTGACGTGCAACGGATCATTCCGGCTCGGGGATGGTTTGAGTCACGCCCCGGAATCGCAGCTGCCCTGCCGTTGGTAGTCTTTAGCCCACTATCCCTTTCCGCCCAACGTCACTTGAGGTGCCAACATGATTCCGGCGACTCCCCCTCCGGGCACCGTCCTTCTTGCCGGCGCCACCGGCGATCTCGGCGGGCGTATCCTTCGGAATTTGGCTGCCCTGGGGGCCACCGTTCGGGTCCTCACACGGCCAGGGACCAGTACGGAGCGGATTGCGCAGCTCCGCGCCCAGGGCGTCGAAGTGATCCAGACGGGCTACGACGATCCGGCGGGCCTCCGAAGGGCCTGCGCGGATGTTGACTGCGTAGTCTCCGCGATCAACGGCCTGGACAGCGCAATTTTCGACGCCCAATCGCGCTTGCTGGAGGCGGCGGCCGCGGTGGGCGTACCGCGCTTCATCCCTTCCGATTTCTCCATCGACTACCGTGGAATCAGCCCCCGAAGCAACCGGAACTTGCAGTTCCGCCGAGACTTCGCACAGCGACTGGACGCCACCGAAATCCGGGCCACGTCCATCCTCAACGGCGCCTTCACCGACATGCTCTCCGGGCAGGCACCCATGATCCTGTTCTCCCGGCGCCGGGTGCTCTTCTGGTCCGACCCCGATCAGGTGCTCGACTTCACCACGAAGGACGACACGGCCGCCTACACCGCCGCCGCCGCCCTCGACGAGCGGGCGCCCCGCGTTCTCCAGATCGCCGGAGACCAGGTCACGGCAAGGACCCTGGCAGCCACCATGTCCGAGCTGACCGGAACGCAATTCCGGCTCCTCTACGCGGGCAGCGTCGGTTCCTTGACTGCAATGAGCCGGGCAGTCAAAGCCCTCACGCCGGCCTCCGACAAGCCCTTCCCGCCGTGGCAGGGCATGCAGTACTTCGCCAGCATGTTCAGCGGCGACGCGACCCTGAACTACGTCAGCAACGACCGGTACGGCAGCCGGACGTGGACCACCGCCCGGGACGTCCTGGACCAGCACCAGCTGCAGAGCTCATCGGCCCCGGTCGCCTAGCCGACGGGAGCTTGTTGCACGGACAAACCCCAAACCCCTAGTGTTCGGATCATGGCCGCGCCCGGGGGACCCGCCCGTAATGGAATACGCACGACGCCGACACTGCTGTCCCTAGCGTGCCTCGCCGTCGTCGCACTAACCGCGGCCTGCGTGTCTACTCCCCCACTTAGCACGTCGGCCGGAGAACAAGCGGTCACCAAGCCGCCCGCCGCCACGGCCGCACCGTCGACGGGCGCCGGACTGTCGCCCGGCACGACCTTCGCCCCGGTTCCGCCGATTCCGCCAGCCCCCGGGCAGGGTGTAGATGACTGTCTGCCACAGCGTGCAGGGAACGCCCTGGCCAAGGGAGCGCTGGAGTGCCATTACTTCACATCCGGTTCCATGGTGCCCGCTTCTGTGTCCAGTGGCCCGGGCGCGAGCTCCGGCGATTACGCGATACGGTTCGGCAGCGCTGGCGGCCGCACGTTAATGACCGTGCGCATCCCCTGTGCTTCGTATGCGGTCAGGGTCAATATTGCCGGCGAAACGATCACGCCGGATCCCGGGACACTGAAAAGTTTTCTGGGCACCTGCAGCTTCCCATGGGACCAGGAACAGGCGCGGATGAAACGGTACCTTCAGGCTCCGCTTCAGTTCGCACAGCGGGAGGCTGGAATCGTGCTGCATAACCCGGAATGGGGAATCACTCTCTTCCGCACCCCTTACGAGGCCGGCTGATTCCTCAGTTCCGTCTGAGGGCGCTGGGCTCTGGCCAGATTGAGACGTTCATTCACGTGGTCCAAGACAGCGGCGGAAGCGAAGGAGATGCCGGCACCCGGCCTCGCCCCCAGGTGCGTCAGCCTCGGGCGGTTGTGGGCGGCGGGGACTGAAAGCGTTCCCACGCCGATTGCCGGGTCATGCCCAGAGCCGCGCCAATGCGCGCCCAGCTGATGCGCCGTTGACGCGCGGTCCCGACCCAGGCGTTCAGTCGCTCTTCGACCTGGGAGGCGACGGCGGCGATTTCCGGCAGGTGGGCCAGCAGCTCATCATCAGTCATCTGCAACCAGGGCGCTTCAGCCCGTGAGCCCTCCGGACTGCTGAACAGCCTCATGGGCGCCGCCGCACGGTCGTGACAAATGGCAACGCCGGGACCGGCAACGAGATGCCCGGAGATCCTGGCTGATCTCGTGCGGAAGCTACACATCATCGGGCCGGTCAACGGCGGGTCCACTGAATAAACCGGAACCCACATCATCCCGAGGTGCGCTGCGCCGTCGACACTTGCGGGATTTAGCAGCGCACCGTGTCGCAGTATTGACCGCCACAGGACGGGCGGCCGCGATGCGCTCGCGACCGCCCGCACGGACCGGGTGCAGCCTTGGCTCAGCGCACCGACTTGCGCTCGTAGATCGCCATCGACCAGGCATACCCGGCGACCACGATCACGACACACCACCCGATTGCCAGCACCGGGCTCCAGCCGAGCGGGGTGCCGAGCAGCAGTCCGCGGATGGCCTCGATGAACGGTGTGAACGGCTGGTACTGCGCGAACCACTGCAGCCACTCCGGCATCGACTCGGTCGGCACAAAGCCGCTGCTGAGGAAGGGCAGGAACGTCAGCACGAGGGGCAGGTTGCTGGCGGTCTCGGCCGACTTCGCCTGCATGCCCATGGCCACCCCGAGCCAGCTGATCGCGTACGCGATGAGCACGATCAGACCGGCGGCGGAGATCCATTCGACAAACCCGGCGGTCGGCCGGAAGCCAATCAGGAGGCCGACGCCGAGCACGAGCACGACGGCGATGATCGCCTGGATGGTATTGCCAAGCACGTGCCCGGCGAGCACCGCGGCCCGCGAGATCGCCATCGTCCGGAACCGCGCGGTGATGCCCTCGCTCATGTCCATCGACACGGTCGTCGCGATGCCGCCGGCGCTGCCTGCAATGGTCAGCAGCAGGATGCCCGGCATGACGTACGCGACATACGCCTGCCGCCCGCCGGCCGGGTCCGCGCCGGGCAGGCCGGCCCCGAGCGTGCCGCCGAACACGAACACGAAAAACAGCAGCAGGACTACCGGCCCCACGATGGTGAACACCGACAGGCCCGGATAGCGCAGCATGTGCAGCAGGTTGCGGCGCAGCATCGTGACCGAGTCGGCAAGGACGTGTGATTGCTGGCGGGTGCCCGAGGCCGTCTGGCGCTTGGCGGTGATGGTGGTCATGATTCGGTTCCCTTCGTCTCGACCCGGCCGGTGAGCGCGAAGAACACATCATCGAGGTCGGGGGTGTGGATGCTGAGGTCGTCGACCTCCAGGTTGGCCGTGTCGAGGCGGTCCAGCACGGTGCGCAGCGAACCGACACCGCCGTCGCTCGGCACGGTGAGCGAGAGCCCGGCGTCATCGCGGGCTGACTCGCCGAGCAGCCGGGACGCGGCGTCGAGCCGCGCGGCATCGGCGAACCGGAGCCGGATGTGTCCGCCGGGCACCAGGCGCTTGAGCTCGTCCGGCGTCCCCTCGGCGACGAGTCGGCCGCCGTCGAGCACCGCAATGCGGTCCGCGAGCTCGTCCGCCTCGTCCAGGTACTGGGTGGTGAGCAGCACGGTGGTGCCGTCCGCCACCAGGCTGCGCACGATGTCCCACATGGTGTGGCGGCTGCGCGGGTCCAGGCCCGTGGTGGGCTCGTCCAGGAAGATGACGCTGGGCGCCGAGACGAGGGTCATGGCGAGGTCGAGGCGGCGCTGCATCCCACCCGAGTAGGTGGCGAGCGGCTTGCGGGCGGCCTCGACGAGGTCGAACTGCTCCAGCAGCTCGGCCGCCCGGGTCTTGGAGCGCTTCGCCCCGAGATGGCGCAGCCGGGCCACCAGCAGGAGGTTCTCCTCGCCGGTGAGCAGCTTATCGACGGCGGAGAACTGGCCGGTCAGGCCGATCGCGGCGCGGACCCCGTCGGGGTCGCGCACGACGTCGCGCCCGTTCACGAGTGCCGTGCCGCCGTCGGGCCGCACCAGGGTGGACAGGATGTGCACGGTCGTCGTCTTGCCGGCGCCGTTCGGGCCGAGCAGTGCGGTGACGGTGCCCGCGCCCACGGTGAGGTCGACGTCGTCGAGCACGGCCTTTGTGCCATAGGACTTCCGCAGCCCGCGGACTTCGATTGCTGGCGTGTTCATGTGCTTCGTTCCCTTCTGTCGGTGGCCCGGAGTCAGTGGGCGCGCTGGATGCTGATGTCGCCGTGCTGGGTGCGGGCACGCACTGCGACGGTCTGTTCAGACTCGCCGGGCGCGCGGTCGCTGTCGAGCTGGTTGCGGACGTGCCCCTCCTTCGAGGAGAGGTCGAGCCAGGCGGGAACGCCGGGCCGCACGCCGATGGTGACCTGGCCGAAGCCGCTCTCGACCTGGATGGAACCACTCGAGACCTCTGCGAGCTGGATGCTGCCGTAGGCGGTCTTCGCCGCCACGGAGCCGAGTGCCTTCGTGATCTCGAGGTCGCCGTAGGAGAGCTTCGCTTCAAGGTCGCCGCCGGACTCCCCGATCAGGATGGTGCCGTGCGAGGCCTTGAGGATCGCGTCGCCGGTGACCTTGCCGATCCGGATCTGACCGTGGTCGGCCGTGATCTCGATCCCGCCCTCGGCGGTGCCCAGGGTGGCGTTGCCGTGCGAGGCGCGCAGCCACAGGTCGCCGGTGGAGTCGAGGTCCACGCGGCCCATCGAACTCTTGATCCGGGTTGCGCCGAGGCGTCCGACGGTGCGCACGCCGCCGACCCCGATTTCGGCGGTGAGCCGTGACCCGGCCGGCAGCTCGACCTTCACATCGACCGACTCGGTTGGTCCGATCCAGCTGATGCGGGGCCGGGGGCCGGTGATGATGAGCCGCTGGCCGTCGACGTCGACCCTGGTCTCCTCCGCGCCACGGCAGTCAACCGCCTTCGCGGGGTTGGTCGGCGAGACGGTCACAACCGTGTCGTCGCGGTCAGAGGCGATGATTTCGATCGCGCCGACCTGGAGCTTGATGGCGAGGTCGATGGGGGTGGGGGTGTCGTAGGTGGGCATGCTGGCGCCTTCCTTTTGGGTGTGTTTGATCGACCCCGCGGGTCCGCGTGGTTGATGGGTGGTGGGGTGAGCCGGCTAGCGGGCTAGCGGGCCCAGCCGGCGAAGTTGTCGCCGGTGCGCAGCGTGCGCTGGGCGGATCGTCGTTGCTTGGGTTGCAGGGCCGCCGCAACTGCACGGACCAGCCAGGTGTTGACGGACAGGCCGTCAGCAGCCGCGGCCTCGTCCACCCGCGTCTTGAGGGCATCCGGCAGACGGAGCGTCGTGCGGGAGGTGCTCGCGTCGTCGAGGTCGAGCGGCGCGGCGGGCCGCTCGTCACTGTCAGATTCCGTGTTCGGCTGGGTCACCACGAACTCGACGTCGCGTCCGCGCAGCCGCATGTCAACCGATCCGGGTGCGAGGTCGCGGGTGATCTCGCCGACTGCGGCCGACAGAACGTCGAGGAGCACGAGCCGGGTCGCGGCGTCCAGTCCGGCGGCGAGCCGCTCGGCGACGGCGCGGGTGTCCTCCGTGCCGTTCTCCGCGGCATCCACTAACTGCCGCTGTAGGTCGTTGACGTATTGTCCGAGTTCCATGCCACCATAGTGACACCACCGTGGTGTCACGTCAAGCGTTTATGGTGTCACCGAGGACGCGCAGGTTTGTGCGGCGGCTGAATTCGGGTCAACAGCCCTTACTCGGCCGCCGCTGTGGCGTCCTGTCGTTTCACCATCTCGGTGATCCAGATCGGCGCGAACGGCGAGGTGCAGTTCGGGGGCGTCGGGTAATCCTTGAGCACCTCCAGGCGCTCGCCGATGCCGATGGCGCGGGCGCGGTGTGCGGGGTGCTCAATCCCGATCTGGGCCAGGCAGTGGTTCATCGCCCACTGCAAGCGGTCCGGGGCGTCCTTCATCTGCGCCTCGATGGTGTCGAGCAGTCCGGCAAGGTCGAGGCCCTCCGGCTTCTTCGCCACGCGGTCCGTGGTCAGCGCCCACCCGGCACTTGCGACCACCGGGTCCGGATCGGCGAACCAGGCCACGCGCAGCTCCTCGGCATGCGGGTTCTTCTTCACCACATAGTTGACCAGCCAGTCCTGCACCTTGGGAGTGTCCGCCTGGCGCAACATGACGTCCAACTCATCACGATCAAACGCCTTCGGACGGCAGATCAGGAGCGCCAGGAGCCGCGCCGCGGTATCACCGGTCCCCCACAGCTCACATGCCAGCTCCTGCTGGGTCTTCAGCCGCTTAGCGAACGCCCGCAGCGTGCCAAGGTTCACCCCGTGGTCGTCGCCATGCCTGGCGTTCACCTCGCGGATCCTCGGATCCTCGAGGTCGGCCAGGCCGGCCATCACCTCGGCCACCGTCGTCCCGGTTTCCGTCGTCTGGGCCACCTCGGCCTCCTGTCCGTTGCTTGTGCGATTCAGCATACGACGGCGGTTCGACCGCGCGCGGCACTGACCACACGCGGCAGCCCAAAGCCGCAGCCCTAAACGGCAGCCATGACCTGCTTGCCGTTGAAGTATTCGAGCTGCCAGCCGTCGACGGCATGGTGGTGGGCCAGGTTGAGCACGGCGTTGTCGATGCTTTCCAGGGTGCGGCCGACGGCGCGGCTGAGACTCACGCGCAGGAGCGTGCCGTGGGCGACCGCCAGGACGCGGCGACCACGGAACTCCTCGGCCAGCGCCTCCAGCGCGGCCAGCCCGCGGCCGGCGGCCTCGTCCTCGCTTTCTGCGCCGCGGAACCCATTGGGGATGCGCAGTGCTTCCAGTTCAGGACCGGCCTGGAGGCCCTCCGCGGGTCCGAAGAAGCGCTCGGTGAGTTCCGGCACGCGCCGGGCCACCCTGAGCCCAAGCCCTGCGGCGATGAGGTCGGCGGTTTCCGCGGCACGGCTCAGCGGTGAGGACACGATCGCGTCCCATTCGAAGCCGGCCAGGACGGCGACGGCGTCGCGCGCCTGGCCGCGGCCGACGTCGTTCAGTGGAATATCGGTGGCTCCCTGCAGCCGGCGCTGCGCATTCCAGTCCGTCTGGCCATGGCGGACGAGGGCAAACGTCGTAGAGGTCATGCTCTCCATTCTGCCCTGACCGCTGTCATTCCCGAGATTCGGCGTCGTGATCGAGCACGACGGCGGACCGCCCGGAGTTCCCCCGCAGCCGACGGCCGGAGACGAGGTGGGGTCACTCCGTGGGGCCCGACTGTGCGGCGTAGGCAGTGGCCCGGTCGCGTACGTGGTCTACGTACGGATCAGACTGGTTGTAGGAGTAGATGGCGTCGGCCCAGCCCGCAGCGGTGCTGAGGTCACCGCCGCGGGCGCAAAGGTACGTGGCGGCGCTTAGCGCGGCGTCGTCGATGTTGAACGGGTCGGCTGTCCCGTCGCCGTTCCCGTCCCGCCCTGCGAGTTGCCAGGTAGAGGGGATGAACTGCATGGGTCCGACGGCGTGGTCCCAGCGGGCGTCGCCGTCCAGGGCGCCGGCGTCCGTATCAGGGATCGCGGCGAAGCCGTTGCCGTTGAGGCTCGGGCCGACGATGGGCCCGCTCACCTGGCCTGTGGCGGTCAGGCTGCCGCCGCCGTACGTTCCGTGGCCGGATTCGACGAAGCCCACCGCTGCCACCGTATTCCAACCGATTCCGCACGCAGGAGCGGCTTCGTTGGCCGCACCGGCCGCAGCCACGTAGGCCTGGAGGGCCCGGGCAGGGATGCCGGTCTGCGCGGCGGCATGGGTGAGCCACTCGGCGTCCGCGCTCCGCGTGATGTTGACGGCGGAGGTGATGCCGGCGGACAGAGATTCGAGTTTCGCCTCCGCCCGCGGCGGTGCGGGCAGGGCGACGCGGGTCTCCGCGCCGGAGAATCGGAAGGCCCAAAACAAGAACCCGGTGATGACGCAAAATACAAACAGGCCCAGCACGGCAAGGCGTTTAAGACGGAGCATTGACTAAGCGGGCCGGCCGTGGACGATGCCGGCCCGCCGGTCCAGCGCGGCGCGGGAAACCGCGCCGGCGCCGGTCACGCGGGAGGCCACGGCCCTAGCCTTCACATTCGACGCAGTAAGCGTGGCCGTTCTTTTCGCGTGCAACCTGGGACCGGTGCCGGACCAGGAAACAGGAGTAGCAGGTGAATTCGTCCTGCGCCTGCGGGATGACCTGCACGACGAGTTCCTCGGCGACAATTTCCCCGCCGGGGCTGATCGCATCGTCAAACGCGTCAGCTTCATCCAGCTCACGGACAACGCTGCGGGCATCCGGGGCGTTGGCAGACTGCAGCGCCTGCAGCGAATTATCCTGCGACTCCTTGACGTCGGATCGGACTTCGTCGTAATCGGTTGCCACGGGGGTGACTCTCATTCCTGTGTTTAGTTCTGACGGGAAGCCAACGTACACCATTGCGCGCGTCAGTGCCTCATGTGAACCAAGTCCTTCAGGCCGAGAGGAGTCGCGGGACCGCTTCGACGTCAGACGGTGACGGTCCGGCCGGTGAACGCGATCAGGCGTTCCAGGCTGCTCGCGGATTCCGCGACCGGCTGGGCAGCGGCGAAGCTGCCGCTGGCCCGGACCTGGTCCGAGATGGTCACCAGGGCCAGGGCCTCAACGTGATCCGTGACGACGTCAGCGGCGACGAGTTCCTGACCGGTGGCCTTCGCGAAGTCCCACGCGTGGACGAGCAGCTCGAGGTTGACGATCCCGGCGACGACGGTCGCGGGCAGTTCGGCGAAGCCCATGTCGATGGTGCCTTCGACGCCGCGGCGGCCGAACGCCTCCAGGGTGGCCTGCGCGAGTTTGGCGATGCGAACTTCCGGGCCCGCCCCGGCGTCGTCGCTCACGTCCGCGCCCAGCGCGCCGCCGACATGCTTCAGCGAACCGGCCAGGTGCTCCAGCAATTCGTGGGCGGTGAAATTAGTGGCGGCTAACGCATTCTGCAAGTGCTCAGCGGACGAAGGGGTCAGTGATCGGAAATCGCCGCTCCTGGGGGGCCGCGGCCTGGGCATGGCGCAGCGGTTTTCGGAGCGGCTTCTCAGGACGCTAGGGCGCGAGCCGGATCAGAAGCCGGCAACGAAGGCGGGGAATCCCAGGGCGCAGCGGCTAGAGGCCCCGGTGGTGCTCAATGAGCCATCGCGCCATCTGCTGGGCGCGTTTAGAGGCCAGCGCGTCCCCCTCGGTGGCGGAAATGATGGAGCCCTTCATCAGGATGTGCCAGGACCGGGCAAATTCCTCGGGGCGGTCCAGCCCGGCCTCCTCGGCCAGGGCCTGGATATGCCCGCGGATACGGCTGAGGTAATCGATACTCGCCTTGCCCAGCGGATGCCCGGCGCCCATCTCCAGCAGCACGTTGATAAACGAGCACGCCTCGAAATCCTCGCGCTGGAACCAGTCCCCGAACACGTCAAAGACGGCGAGCAGCCTCTCCTCGGGTGTGTTGCCCCGCCGGCTGGCCTCGGCCACGATCAGGTCAACGGTCCACACCTGGTCGCGGAGTTCCAGGAAGGCCAGCACCAGGGCGTCCTTGGACGGAAAGTGCCGGTAGAAGGTTGCCTTCGAGACCCCTGAACTGCTGATCAGCTCATTGACCCCTACATCGCGGATACCGCGGCGGGAGAACAACTCATAGGCGGTGGCGAGAATACGGTCCACCGGCTCGTCGCGTCCGGCCATGGCTGTGGCGGGCAGCAGCGTAGGACCCTCGGCGTCGTTGACAGTCATGATAAAAAAATTTTACACCGGACCGAGGCGTACAGACCGGTCTGCCTCGGAGTGTGCTATCAGTCTCCGGCGGATTCCCCCCCGGCGTTTCCGGCCCGTGCGACGCCGGTACGACGCCGGCGGACCGGTGCTTGGACCCGCCGGCGCCCCAGTTTCCCCTAAGGATGGAGAACCCGGTCGCTTTCGCGGCGTTGCGAGAAACGACTGTCCAATGCGTGGACGAAGCTGCGGAGGGTCGCGGCTTCGTGCGTGCTGTTAGCCAGGCGGACGATCGCCGACGCCGTGTGGGCCAACTTGATGTTGTGGTGCTGGCTGTAGGCGGAAAGCCGTGCGAAGGCGTCGTCGGAACCGATATGGAGTATTCCCATCAGGATGCCCTTGGCCTGTTCGATAAGGCCTCGGGTGCCGATGGCGCCGGCGACAGCCTCGCGGGCGGACCGGTCTGTTTCAAGTTGAACTGTCCTGGTGAGGTCCAAGATGAACCCGTCGACGAACAAGACCTTCCCGTCACTGTCCGGCACCCCCTCCCCCGCCGTCAGGACGCGGCGTTCGCGCCGGCGTGCGTCGAAGAGACGATGGTAAGTGGCAAAAAACCCTCCGCCACGGCACACATCCTCAAAAATTTCCCTGCACTGCTTCCGGTCTTCAGGATGCACGTGCTGCATCAGGACGCCCACCGTGGGCACCACCTCGCCCCGGTGGTAGCCGTGGATCTGGTAAATCTGCTCGGACCACTGCAGCTCCCCCGCGACCACGTCATAGCGAAAGGTCCCGGCGAGGCAGTGCTCGGCAACCAGCGCGCTGGAGTAAGCCTGCAACGCCTTCAACTCCGTCATGGCCAGGCCCGCCTGCCCGGCCCGTCGGCGGGCGCCCGGCCCCGGGTTGCGGTCAGCATGAGCCGAGCCCAACCTGTGCGGTCCGCGTCTCCAGTGCCTGCCGCCACCGCACGATCAGCTGCTGGTTCCGGGTCACAGCGCGACTGCCCAAGAAGCGCGCTGCGGACGGGATGCGGAGGCGCGGCGGCCCTTCAAGGGATCTCGGCGCCCCGTCCCGGGCTAGCCTCGCCCGGCCGCGCGGGCTCGTTACGCGCGCATCGTGGACTCCGCGCCTCTGCGCGCCGGGCTGCATGGGAGTGCCTGAGGCCGCGGACTGGAGCTTCGCGTCATCTCGCGGTGCGGGAATTTCCGCGACCAGCCCCATGCCGGCATACTCCCGAACTGCCGCGATCCCGGCCACAGCCGATGGCAGGTCAGGAAAGGGCTTGGAGAGGGCCATGACGGTCCCGTCCGGGGCAGTAAGTCGAAATCGGTAGGAAGTGTCGGAATCGGTGAACAGTTCGAACATGCCTGTCATAGAACCCTCCTGGGCAGCCGGGACCCGATTGCTCCCGGCGACGCCGTTGTCACCGGGAACAGCCTGAATCCACCCGAACGATGCCAGTCACACGTACCGGCCGGATCGAATTGATGAATTCATGAAAGTCTGAACTATGCATGTCGCCTGCGCAAGAGGTACCACTCTGTCTGGCGGCGGCGACGACACGGCATTGGTCCGGCGCTACGATATGTAAGCGGACTTACGAAATCAGGGCTGTGCGAGACAGACTTTTCTGTCTTGCACGTGCTAGTTTTCCTGACGGCGGAGTCCGCACAGACGCGCGGTTCAGAATATTTGAAAGTGAAGGAGGGAAGTCCCGATGCCGGATGATCTTCCCGCAAGTCCGGTCCTGACCGATGTGAAGGCAGAACTGTTCAAGGCCATGGGTCACCCTGCCCGGATCCAGTTGCTGGAAATGCTCGCCGACGGACCAGTTGCCGTAAGCAGACTGCGCGACAACACGGGCCTTGAGCCATCGAACCTCTCCCAACATTTGAGCCTGCTCCGCCGCCAGCGCCTGATTGTGCCCTCTCGCCGCGAGGGCAGGTTGTTCTATGAACTGGCCAGCCCGGAGGTTAATGTCCTGCTCGCGGCCGCCCGATCCCTGCTCGGCTCCCTCCTCGTCACCACCCGTTTGACTCTGAGCCCAATGGCTGAAGAGCCGGAAGAGGCAGTCCGCTAGATGCCGGCGCACGCCGTACTGTATGGACAACATCGATCGACCGGTCTGGAAGCATCCGGACTAGAACCAGTAGGGGTATGAATGGCTCACGCCGAGAACGAGACGACCATCAACCGTTCACCCGAGGACGTCTATGCGTTCCTCGCGGATGGGCTGAACAACCGCGCATGGCGCTCGGGGGTTCAGGACATAACACTGAAGAGTGGAACATCCGGGGACCTCGGGGCCGTGTACAGCCAGACCCTCTCGGGTCCCGGCGGCCGGCCGATCGTCGGGGACTACGAAATCACCGCGGCGGACCCCGGAAAGCATCTGGGCTTCCAGGTCGCGGCCGGCCCCGCCCGGCCGGCCGGTGCGTACCGGCTCAGTGAAGCGCCGGGCGGAACGACTGTTCGCTTCACCCTGGACCTGGAGCCCAAGGGACTCATGAAACTAGTGGGCCCGGTGATTGTCCGCACCATGAATGCCGAAGTCGCGCAGTTGACCAATCTCAAGAACGTTCTCGAATCCGCCTAGACGCAGGCGACCGGGTGCCGGTCCGTCGACCGGCCGGTTCGACGTCGGGATCTGACGACGACGGCGCCCGTCACCTCGCGAGGTGAGCGGCGCCGTCGTTCGTATCCCCCGCCGGCCTGTCGGCTTCCCGAACCACCTAAAGGACCATCCCCATGGCGCGCATTTTCATCACCGGCTCGACCGACGGACTCGGCCTCGCCACCGCCCGGACGCTCCTGAACGGCGGCGACGAGGTCCTGCTGCACGCCCGCTCCAAGGAGCGCGCCGCCGCCGTCGACGAACTCGCACGGCAAGGCATCGGCATCGTGATCGGTGACCTCAGCAGGGCTTCCGAAACCCGGGAGCTGGCCGCTCAGGTGAACGCTCACGGGCGGATGGACGCGGTCATCCACAACGCCGGCGTCTACCTCTCGCCAGGGCGCGTCGCGACCCCGGAGGGACACTCCCGCACCCTGGCCGTCAACGTTCTAGCCCCTTACATTTTGACCGCCCTGATCGAGCGGCCCCACCGCCTCATCTACCTCAGCAGCGGGATGCACCACGCGGCCAGCGGAAACCTCCAGGACATCGATTGGACCCGACGGAGCTGGAACGCCAGCGCGGCCTACTCCGAGAGCAAGCTCTACGTATCCGCGCTCTCCGCGTCCGTCGCCCGGCACTGGACCAACGTGCTCAGCAACTCCGTTGACCCCGGTTGGGTGCCCACCAAGATGGGAGGTGCCGGTGCCCCCGCCGACCTCGCCATGGGCCAGGACACCCAGGGCTGGCTCGCCGTCAGCGGTGACCCCGCCGCGCAGGTCTCTGGAATGTACTGGCACCACCGCCGGCCACGGAAGCCGGCCCCGGAGGTCAACGACGCCGATTTCCAGGACAAGCTCACCAGCAAACTCGCCGAACTCACCGGCATCACGCTCTTCTGAAGCGAAGCGTCGACCCGAACCACCGGCATTCCCGGACAGGCAGTCCCTGCCGGCCGGCCTGGTGGCACGAAGTGTTCCCCCAGCCCGTCCCTATCGTGGGCTCCACCTGTCGGCTTAGGCTGGTCGCATTCTATGTACGCAGTTGAGCATCGAACGTTGCCGGCAGCTGGAAGGCCGGCAGTCGGTTCGAGGGGGCCGGAAGGAGGCCGGGGATGACGCCGGCGGACAGGACATGGACACCCGAGGATCAGGGCTGGCTCCGGGAAAACCTGCGTGAGGCCATCGACCATCTAGTGGAGATGGGATACACGGTGCGCGGGGGGCAAGGCGAGGATCCGGAACTCATCCACCCCGGCGGTTCGGCCGTGCAGACGTGGCGGGAAGACTACCCCTACGAGGAACGGATGTCCCGCGAGGAGTACGAGCTGGAGAAATACCGGCTGCAGGTTGAACTGCTGAAGTTCCAGTACTGGGGCCAGGACCAGGAGCTCAGGCACGTGATCGTCTTCGAGGGCCGGGATGCGGCCGGCAAGGGCGGAACAATCAAGCGCTTCACCGAGCACTTGAATCCCCGATCGGCCCGGGCAGTGGCCTTGAGTAAACCCTCTGACCGTGAACTGGGCCAGTGGTATTTCCAGCGCTACATCCAGCACCTGCCCACGGCCGGGGAGATCGTGATGTTCGACCGCTCCTGGTACAACCGGGCAAATGTGGAGCGGGTCATGGGCTTCTGCACGGAGCAGGAGTTCGACACCTTCATGGTTCAGGCCCCGCTCTTCGAGAGAATGCTGGTGGACTCCGGGATCCACCTGACCAAGTTCTGGTTCTCGGTGACACGCCACGAGCAGCGCACCCGCTTTGCGATCCGGCAGATAGACCCGGTGCGGCGCTGGAAGCTCTCACCTATCGATCTGGCTTCCCTGGACCGGTGGGAGGAGTACACGGCCGCCAAGGAGGAAACGTTCCTCCGGACCGATACGGACCATGCGCCGTGGATCACCATCAAGTTCAACGACAAGAAGCGTGGACGGATCAACGCCATGCGCTACTTCCTCAACCAGTTCGACTACGAGGACAAGGACACGTCAGTGGTCCACAGCCCCGACCGGCTGATCGTGCGCCGCGGCCGCGAAGCCGCCGGCGACTAGCGCCACGCCAAGCGGATGAATGCGGTCCCCCCATCCGGCGAAGTAGGAGTCGACGCGAATGACCACGTATCTGATCTCGTTTCCCAGTGCCGCCATGGTCGTCCCTGAGCTGGCGATCGCTCGGATGCGTCGCGTTCACGCTGGCATCCCAGCAGAAGATGACAACATGGGGATATGAGTCCTGCACACGGTTTCTCCGACTTCTTCCGGCGTCCCCAGCCCATCAAACCCAAGTCCGGCCAAGAATCGGTGTGGGACTATCCGCGACCGCCAAGGGTCGAGCCACGGTCCGAACGGGTAATCGTGCGGCTGGGCGGGCAGGTGATTGCCGACACCACCGATGCGGTGCGCGTACTGGAGACGAGTCATCCGCCTGTCTACTACTTGCCATTGGACTCATTCCCTACTGGCGCACTCGTCCCGGTCGAGGGCACCACCTTCTGCGAGTTCAAGGGAGAAGCGCACTACTTCGACGTCGTTGCCGGCGGCGTCGTCGTTCCCCGTGCAGGGTGGACCTACCCCGAACCCACCCGGGGGTTCGAGGCGCTCAATACCCGAGTAGCCCTCTACCCGGGTCGCATGGACTCCTGCCAAGTCAACGGCGAGCAGGTGACCTCCCAGGAAGGTGACTTCTACGGTGGTTGGATCACCACGCGGATCGTTGGTCCTTTCAAGGGCGGCCCGGGCACGGCCGGGTGGTGAGCACAGCGCCCATGCCCCGGAAGACTTGCGCATCGGCTCGACGACAACTTCCCATGCTGAGGGGGCAGCAGGGTCGAAACGATCTTCCCGGATAGCACTTCCGAGCACATGTTCGGCGCCAACGCGATGGATCTGTCGCTGCGTCCGCCCGCGGCGCGAGCCGTAACAGCCAAGGCAGAGCCCTCGCGGACCTGCTCTCCGAAATGTGGCGGTGACGCCCGAACCCTGTCGATATTGGACAGTTACGGCGCGAGAGTCCAGGGGTCGCCGTGCAAGGCGCGGTGCCATGCCTGCCACTTGCTCCCAATCCGGGATGACCCATCGGCCATGGCGTCCGGTCACGCGGAACCAGTCGTGTCGCCGGGATGCGGTGACCTCCAATGGGAACGTGCGGCACAGCGATATCCAGTCCTCTGCCGTGCCGATCTCAAGAGTCCGGCCCGCTCCCCGAACCGGAACCGTGGTCGCCCGCTCCCACCCCAGGGAATCTTCCACGAGGCTCAGTGCGGCCGGGACCTGCCCCACGGTGCGGAGCAGCCCCTGCGGGACCGACCACCACTTTCCTGACCAATTGGCGCGAGGGTCACCCGGGCGTTCGCGCACGGTCCGCAGTTCCCCGGCACGTTCGTCTCGGGCCCACTATCAAGTTCGTAACCCAGCCAGAAGGCCGCAGTCTTGACGTCCGGATCCAGCTGCATCGCCAGCTCGAGACACAGACGGCGGCCTCGGGGTCCCCGCAGAAATACGTCCACACTTGGCGTCATCGGATCATCCTCGCACCAGAGCGCACCTTATCTGGTGCGGTTGGGGGTGCCGTCGATGACGGCCGGGTTTGTCGCGACGAGCTTTACCATAGCGAGATGGAGTCCACCGTTAGCGGAGTGCCGGTGCATTACGCCGAGTACGGCAGCGGCACGCCGGTTCTCGCTCTCCACGGGGCCGGTGTGGATCATCGCGAGATCGCCGGTGCCCTTGAACCGATATTCGCCAACATGCCTGGCTATCGGCGCCTGTATCCGGACCTGCCCGGGATGGGCCGGACCCCGGCTCCCGAGGCGATCGCGAGCAATGACGACGTCGTGGACCTTCTGCTCGGCCTTATCGCCAGCACCATTGGTGATGAACCGTTTCTCGTCATCGGCCAGTCCTACGGTGGCTACCTGGCCCGTGCGATTGCGACTCTGCGACCTGATCAGGCCGTCGGGCTGGCGCTGATCTGCCCGGTTGGCGCGCAGACGCGCGACGTGCCTCAGCACGAGGTCCTTGTTTCGGCGGCAGATCTGACCGGCGAACTCGACTCGGATCTCGAGGCCACATATCGCAGCTACTTCGTGGTGCAGACCCCTGGAACGCTGCGCCGGTTCCAGGAGTACGTGGCTCCCGCAACATCACTCGTTGACGAGTCGAGCCTGATGCGGATCTTTTCGCACTGGGAGTTGCGGGATCGGCCAGAAGCCGCGAAGGCCTATCCTCATCCGGTATTGGTCCTGGCCGGGCGACAGGACGCCACCGCCGGGCACACCGGCCCCTCCGAGTTGATCGGGCACTACCCTCGCGCCACGTTGGCCGTCCTCGACCGCGCCGGCCACGCCTTGATCCATGAGCAACCCGGCCTCGTGCAAACCCTCGTCGCCGAATGGCTCACCCGCGTGCGTGAAGCACTGGACGACAGAACCTAGCGGGCCGTGGCGCTCGCATACCGGTCGGAATCCCTATTGCACGGCTCCACCGAACAAGGGCAAGGTGATCAGCCCGCGCCCCGGGTCCAACTGGCGTCATGTACCTTTCGGTCAGCAGCGGACCATCGCCACGGATTGCAGTCGGGCGGCCAGCGACCGGAGAATGGTGCGCATGACCGCCGTAACCCTCCTGGCCTTTGCCGGGCTGTGCCTCCTTCTTTCCGTCACCCCCGGCCCGGATACGTTCCTGGTGCTGCGGATCTCGCTGCAGGGTGCCGGGGCCGGCCTGGCGGCGGCGCTGGGCTCGGCACTGGCATCCCTGATCTGGGCTGCGCTGGTCGGAGTGGGGCTCGCCGCAATCCTGGAGGACTCTGCGGAAGTGTTCCGCTGGCTAAAGATCGCAGGCGGGTTGTACCTGCTGTATCTGGGAATCTCGTCCCTGATCCGGGCCCGCCGCACATCAGCCTCCCCGGCGGCCGGGTACGCTCCCCGCCGGAGCTACAGCCGAAGGACCGGATTCGGAGCCGGCGCCTTCTCCACACTGCTCAACCCCAAGGTCGGCCTGTTCTACCTCGCCGTCGTGCCGCAGTTCATTCCGCACGGCGGCAACACGCTGGACACCGCCATGGTGCTTGGTGCCATCGAAAGCGCTATTGGTTTCCTCTACCTGGCGGCCGTGGCGGTCGCGGCAGCGAAGGCAATGGCCTGGCTGCAGCGCCCCCGGGTGAGCAGTTGGCTCGAACGCGGCAGCAGCGGCATCATCGCCGCGCTCGGCCTGGGCGTGCTGGCATCCAGCACCAGCTCGTAGCGGCGTTTCGTCGATCCTCGAAGGAGTCGATCCTCGAAGGACAGGTGAAGTTCCTTAGCCTGCAGCAAGGCCGACCCACTCAAGAGCGGCGCTCGCTATCTGTCTCCCTCCGCTGGGCCTTCAGCAGCCGCAGTCCGCTGGCCAACACGACCACGTGGCTGAACGCCTGGGGAAGATTGCCTAGGAATTCCCCGGGCACCCACCCGGCACCAAACGGCCCCGCACGGGACATGCCCCGCCCCGGCCCCGGCGAGTGGACATAAGACCACCATGCCCATCCCCGCGCCCCGCCGCGGAGCATGTCCAGTGGCTGCGGACCGCGTGCATGGCAGGATTCCCGTGCATCAGGTCCGGCGTGCTTCCAGGGTGGGCACGGCGCGGCGCGGCGCTACTGGGCCCTCTTGGCCCAGCCTTTCTCGTCAGGACCGCCCGACTCGCCATGTTCGCAGAGCTCAATGACTTTGTTCGACGCGGCGTGCACGGCCTCCTGCGTGCCCTTGCGGCCCTTGGTGGACGCCGTGCCCGCAGCGTAGCCCACGATGAACGCACTGATGGCGTCCGCATGCGGCCCGACGGCCTTGACCGACTCGTCTGCCACCTGGACGATCTTTTCGTGGTCGACTTCCAGGTCGAGGATCTGCAGCGCCTGGATCAGCCGGCTGCTCCAATGCCGCAGCGAGCTGTCTTCGTCTCGGGACAACGTCATTGCTACTCCTTCTCGCAGGGTGAATGGATCGTCTAACCCTCAAGGGGTAGCACCCACCCCCGGCGTTGCGCAACGCGACACAGCGGCAGGCAGCACAGCAGCAGCCGGCACAGCGGCAGGTGCCTCAGCTCCAGAGCGCCACATGGAACTTGGATCCCCGCCGCTCCAGCCCGCGTGAACCGCCGGGAGCCACCATGGCCGCGGTGGCGTCGGCGGTGCCGGCAAACCGTTGGAGGGTCCGCGCCATGGTGGTGGCCCGGCCGCGGTCCAGGGTACTGGCCCACCAGAGTCCGGAGATCGGTGTCCCGGCTACCGGCACACGGACCAGGGAGCCGCTGCGGATCTCAGCCCGGACAATATGCCCCAGCGCCAGCATGGTTCCCTCCCCGGCCCTGACGGCGGCCAGGGCCTCCGTTTCGCTGCTCAACCGGACAATCTCCGGCGCCACCGACTGGGCAGCCAGCCAGCGGCCCTCCTCGCTGGCCGCCTGGATGCCGGCGGGCCCGGCAAACCAGGGTCTGCGCACCAGTTCGGCCAGCGCTACCGGCCCGTGGAGGGCAGCGATCGGATGTCCGGCGGCCGCCACGACGATCCGCTGGTACCGCAGGAACGGGACGGACTCGATGCCCACCTCCCCAGTCCCGCTGGGAACGGAGCCGTTGCGGACGGCGGGCCTGGCCCCCAAAGCGATGTCATAGACGCGTTCCCGCATCAGCGAGGGAATGTCCTCGGCCGCCTCCACCACCACATCGACCGAGGCCCCGGGAACCCGGCGGGTAAAAAGGTCCAGCAGTCGTCCGGCCGCGTGCTCGGCAAACGGTGCCGTCGCCACGATTTTCAGCCGCCCGGTCTCGGTCTGGGCATGTGCCACCTCCCACCGCGCCCGGTCCGCCAGTCCCACGATGTCCTGGGCATGTTCGGCGAGGGCCCGGCCGCCGGGAGTCAGCGCAATCCCGCCGTGAGCTCGCACGAAGAGCGGGTCGCCCAGATCCTGCCTGAGTGCGGCGAGCGCCGTCGATACTGCCGGTTCGCTGACTCCGAGCTGGACGGCGGCCGCGTGGAGGGAACCCAGCTTGGCCACCAGGGCGAACGTCCGCAACTGTCCCAATGTCATCGCCACGGCTTCATAACCTTTCGCTTATGACGATATTGACAGCCCAGTAAGGCCGGGGCAAGACTGACCTCAATCCGGCGCTAGGCAGCCGCTACTCCACGCCGCCGGCCTTTCGGAGTGAGGTAGGGACTATGCAGATTCCGGCTCCATTTGACTACGTGCGCGCCACTACGGTGGAGAACGCCCTGGAACTCCTTGCCCGGTACGGACCCGAATCGCGGGTGGTGGCCGGCGGCCATAGTCTCCTGCCGATGATGAAGCTCCGCCTCTCCCGGCCCGAATGGCTGATCGACATCAATGACCTCTACGAGCTCGATTTCATCCTCCGTGACGGCAACAAGCTAAGGGTCGGCGCCCTGACGCGCCACACCACCCTGCTCGAGTCGGACGAGGTCGCCGGGCTGTTCCCCATCGTGCGGGACGCGGAGCGGGTGATCGCCGACCCCGTGGTCCGCAACCGCGGCACCATAGGCGGCTCGCTCTGCCAGGCCGACCCGGCCGAGGACCTCTCCACGGTGTGTGATGTCCTGGGCGCCGAGGCGGTGATCCGCGGACCAGGCGGCGAGCGCATCCTGTCCATGTCCGAGTTCCACCGCGGACCCTATGAAACCGCGGTCGGGCAGGATGAACTGCTCTGCGAAGTCAGGTTCGGCATCCGCCCCCGCTCGGGCAGCGCCTATGAAAAGGTCGAACGCCGGGTCGGAGACTGGGCAGTCGGTGCCGCCGGTGCCGCCGTCACCCTGACCGCGGACGGCACTGTCGACGACGCCGCCGTCGGGCTCACCGCCCTGGGCCTTGACCACCCCCTGGCCGGGGCTGCCGCGGTGTTCCGCGGCAGGCATCCGGACGAGGAGCTGTTCGCGGAGGCGGGCAGGCTGGCAGCGGAGGCCTGCAACCCGGTGGCTGACCAGCGCGGCCCCGTCGACTATAAGCGGCATCTCGCCGATGAGCTCACCCAACGGGTGCTGCGGCGGGCCTGTGCCCGCGCCGCCCAGACGCAGGAAGGCTGAAGCCGATGCAGATCAGCATGACCGTGAACGGCAGCGACGTCACGAGCGAGATTGAGCCCCGGGTGCTTCTGGTCCACTACATCCGCGAGGTCCTGGGCCTCACCGGTACGCACTGGGGATGCGACACAAGCAACTGCGGGACGTGCGTGGTCCTGATGGACGGGCAGCCCGTGAAGTCTTGCACCGTCCTGGCCGCCATGGCCGCGGGGCACGACATCCGCACTGTCGAGGGGCTGGCCACCGGCGGCACGCTCGACCCCGTCCAGCAGGGCTTCATGGAAGAGCACGGGCTGCAGTGCGGCTTCTGCACCCCGGGGATGATGCTCACGGCCCGCGCGCTGCTGGACAAGAATCCGCACCCGGACGACGCCGAGATCCGGCAGGCCATTTCCGGGCAGATCTGCCGGTGCACCGGCTACGCCACGATTGTCCGCTCGGTGCAGTGGGCCGCCGCCCATCCTGCCGGTCCCGGCCGGGACGACGCACCGGCTACCGACGAAGTGCTCGCCGGCACGGACACCGCCGTCCCGGATGTCGCGGCGGAGACAGAAGACACGGAGGTGAAGGCATGACCGTCATCCATGACCGGCAGTCAAACCCGGCCGCCGGCGACGAGGACCGCCCGATCGGCTACGGCCGTATCCAGCGGAAGGAAGACCCGCGTTTCGTGCGCGGCAAGGGCCATTACCTGGATGACATCGTGCTGCCGGGGATGCTGCACGGCGCCATCCTGCGGGCTCCGGTGGCGCACGCCAAGCTGGTGTCCATTGATACCACTAACGCCCTCGCGCATCCGAAGGTGGTTGCAGTCATCACCGGCAAGGACCTGCTGGGCCTGAAGCTCGCGTGGGCGCCGACGCTGTCGGCAGATGTCCAGGCCGTGCTGGTGACCGACAAAGTCCGGTTCCAGGGGCAGGAAGTCGCGTTTGTCGTGGCCGAGGACCGTTATGCCGCACGGGACGCCCTGGAACTGATCGACGTCGAATACGATGTGCTTCCCCCGCTGGTTGACGCCCGCAAGGCGCTCGATGCGGACGCCCCGGTGATCCGTGATGAGATCGAGGGCCGGACAGACAACCGGATCTTCGACTGGGAGATGGGCGACAAGGCCGAAACCGATGCGGTGTTCGCCTCCGCGGATGTTGTGGTCAGCCAGGAGGTCGTATACCCACGGGTCCATCCCGCACCGATGGAGACGTGCGGCGCTGTCGCCGATTTCGACGCCGTCAACGGCAAGCTGACGCTCTACGAGACCACCCAGGCCCCGCACGCGCACAGGACCCTGTTCGCGATCGTCGCCGGCATCCCCGAGCACAAGATCCGGATCGTCTCCCCCGATATCGGCGGCGGTTTCGGCAACAAGGTTGGGATCTATCCCGGCTACATCCTCGCCGTCGTCGGTTCGATCGTCTCCGGCCGGCCGGTCAAATGGGTGGAGGACCGCTCCGAGAACCTGATGTCGACCTCGTTCGCCCGGGATTACATCATGCAGGGCGAAATCGCGGCGACCAAGGAAGGCAAGATCCTCGCCCTGCGCACCCATGTGCTGGCCGACCACGGCGCGTTCAACGCCACCGCCCAGCCCACCAAGAACCCGGCCGGATTCTTCTCCATCTTCACCGGCAGCTATGACCTGTTGGCCGCCCACTGCTCCGTCACCGGCGTGTATACCAACAAGGCGCCCGGCGGGGTCGCTTACGCCTGCTCCTTCCGCGTCACCGAGGCCGTCTACCTCGTGGAGCGGATGGTCGACATCCTGGCCCGCAAGCTGGACATGGACCCCGCGGAGCTGCGGCTCAAGAACTTCATCAAGCCGGAGCAGTTCCCCTATGCCAACAAGACCGGCTGGGTCTACGACTCGGGCAACTACGAGGCCGCCATGCGCCTCTCGATGCAGCTCGCCGGCTACGAGGACCTCCGCCGCGAGCAGGCCGAAAAACGCGAACGCGGGGAACTCATGGGCATCGGGGTCTCCTTCTTCACGGAAGTTGTCGGGGCCGGGCCCCGGAAGCATTTCGACATCGTGGGTCTCGGCATGGCCGACGGCGCCGAACTGCGCGTGCACCCCACGGGCAAGGCCGTGGTGCGCATCTCGGTGCAGAGCCAGGGCCAGGGCCACGAGACCACCTTCGCCCAGATTGTGGCGGAGGAACTCGGCATCCCGCCGGAGGACATCGAGGTGGTGCACGGCGACACCGACCAGACGCCGTTCGGGTTGGGCACGTACGGCAGCCGTTCGACGCCGGTCAGCGGCGGCGCCGTCGCCCTTGTTGCACGGAAGGTGCGCGAGAAGGCGAAACTGATCGCCGGGGCGATGCTGGAGACCCGTCCCGAGGACCTCGAATGGGAAAAGGGCCGCTGGTTCGTCAAGGGCGACCCCAGCGCCGGTAAGACCATCGCCGAGATCGCCATGGCCGCCCACGGCACAATGACGCTGCCAGAAGGCGTGGACGGCAACCTCGACGCCGAGGTCACCTACGACCCGCCGAACCTGACCTTCCCGTTCGGCGCCTACATCTGCGTCGTCGACATCGATCCCGGCACGGGGCAGGTCAAGGTGCGGCGGTTCATCGCGGTGGATGACTGCGGCACCCGGATCAACCCGATGATCATCGAGGGCCAGGTGCACGGCGGGCTGACCGACGGCGTCGGGATGGCCCTGATGGAGATCATCGAGTTCGACGCCGACGGCAACTGCCTGGGCGGTTCCTTCATGGACTACCTGATCCCCACCGCAATGGAAGTGCCCGACTGGGAGACCGGCTTCACTGTCACCCCGTCCCCGCACCACCCCATCGGCGCGAAGGGCATCGGCGAGTCCGCCACCGTCGGCTCACCGCCGGCGATCGTCAACGCCGTTGTCGATGCCCTGGCGCCGTTCGGCGTCACACATATGGACATGCCCTGCACCCCGGCCCGTGTCTGGGCTGCCATGCAGGGCCGGGCCAGGCCGCCGATCTGATGGCCGCCACCGCAGGATCCCTGGCCGCCAGGGCCGATGAACTCGCCAGCCGCCGCGAGCCGTTCGTCCATGCCACGGTAGTCCGCGCCCAGCATCCGACGAGCGCCCACGCGGGGGACACCGCCCTGGTGCTGCCCAGCGGAGAGATCCACGGCTTTGTGGGTGGAAACTGCGTGGAGGAGTCGGTGCGCGAGTACAGCCGGCAGGTTCTGGCCACCCAGGAACCCCTCCTGTTGCGGGTGCTGCCCGGAGAACCGTCCCGGACCGCGGAGGAAGGCGCCGTCGAGGTCACCAACCCGTGCCTGAGCGGCGGGGCGATCGAGATCTTCCTCCAGCCGCGGATTCCGGCGCCCCGGGTCGTGGTGGTGGGCACGACGCCGGTGGCCCAGGCCCTGGAAACGCTCGGCTCCGGCGTCGGCCTCGAAGTCGAACTCACGGACGGCGAATCCGCCGATCCCCGCGGCGATGACGCGGCCCTGATTGTCGCCTCGCACGGAAAAGCGGAAGAGGGTGCGCTGGAAGCGGCCCTGCGGGCGGGTGTCCCCTACGTTGCCCTCGTGGCCAGCGCAACCCGCGGCGCCGCCGTCCTGGAATCCCTCGACGTCGACGACGCCCTGCGGCGGCGGGTGTTCACACCGGCCGGGCTGCAGCTCGGTGCCCGGACGCCCGGGGAAATCGCGCTGTCCATCCTGGCCCAGCTGGTCGGGGAACGGTCCAGGGCGCGCCGCGCCGCCCCGCCCCTTGCGGCGTCAGGGCCGGCCGAGCCGGGGCCACCTGAGCCAGGGCCGGCGAGCGCGGTCGACCCCGTATGCGGCATGTCCGTCCCGGCCCTCGAATCGTCCCTGCACCTGGTTCACGAAGGGGTCACCGTCTACTTCTGCTCGCCCGGCTGCCGGGCCGCCTTCCGCAAAGATCCGGAACGCTATGCCGTTACGATCTGACCCGTTGCGGGCGGCAGGAAGCCCCGGACCCCGGACCGCCGGCATCATCCTGGCCGCGGGCGGTTCCCGGCGCCTGGGCCGGCCCAAACAGCTGCTGCCCTACGGCGCGGGAGTGCTGCTCGATGCCGTCCTGGCGGCTGCCCGGGACTGCGCCTTCGGCCAGACGGTGCTTGCCCTGGGCGGCGCTGCGGCCGAGGTGGAGCGCACCGTCGACACCAGCGGCTGCGATGTGGTGCTCAACCCGGACTTCGGCGAAGGGTGCGCGTCCTCGATCGCCACGGCGCTCGCTGCCCTCCGTCCGGAGACCGACGCGGTCGTCCTGTTGCTCGGGGACCAGCCCGGTGTCCGGGCCGCGAGCGTCCGGGCAGTGCTTGGCGTCCTGCACGCTTCCGCGGGCGCCGCCGGCATCGCGGTGTGCCGCTACGACGACGGCGTGGGCCACCCCCTGGCGTTTGCCCGGCGCCTGCTGCCGGAGCTGGCCGCCCTGCACGGGGACAAGGCCGTCTGGAAGCTCCTGGAACAGCGGGCGGACGACGTCGTCGAGGTCCGTACGCCCGGCCCCGTCCCCCAGGACGTGGACACCGAGGAAGACTACCGGCGCCTCCTCGCCGGGCTTCAGGGGACCGTATGACGACGGCGGCGCGGGCCGGCGCTGAAGAGGACGTGCGGCGCCGGATCCCGGATGTCGGATCGCTGATGGCCGCGCTGGACCGGACCAACTACCTGGCCGACGTCGGCCTGGCAACGGCCCTGTTCCTGGCCGTCCGCCTGCCGCAGCCCATCCTGCTCGAGGGCGAGGCGGGAGTCGGGAAAACGGAGGCCGCGAAGGCGCTGGCCGAGCTCCTCGACACCCCGCTGTACCGGCTGCAGTGCTACGAGGGAATCGACGCCGGTGAAGCCCTCTACGAATGGAACCACCAGCGCCAGCTGCTCGGCATCCGGCTGGCCGAAGTCCGCGACACCGAGGTCACGGAAACTGACCTGTTTGCCTCCCAGTACCTGCTGCGGCGCCCGCTCCTGCAGGCGCTGGAGCATCCCGGCCCGCGGCCCGCCGTGCTGCTCCTGGACGAGATCGACCGCGCCGACGCCGAATTCGAGGCCTTCACCTTTGAACTGCTGGCCGAATCCGCCGTCACCATCCCGGAACTGGGCACAATCCGGGCCACCCATCCGCCCATCGTGATCCTGACCTCCAACCGGACCCGGGACCTTCACGACGCCTTGACCCGCCGCTGCCTCTACCACTGGATCGACTACCCGGGACCCGCCCGGATCGCCGAGATCGTGCGCCGCCGGGTTCCTTCCAGCAGCGGCCCGCTGGCCCTCCAGGCCGCGGCCGTGATAACCCGGCTGCGCACCCTGGACCTCGCCAAGCCGCCCGGGATCTCCGAGGCAATCGACTGGGTCTCGGCCCTGGCCGTGCTGGGGGTGGAACGGATCGACGCCGGCACCACCGAGCAGACGTGGGGCTCCATCGTCAAGAACCGCGATGACCTCGAACTCGTCGGCTCCCGCGGCGCGGCCTGGCTCGTGGACGGCACCGATGGCTGAAAACAACAGCGCGGCGCCCGCAGGTCCGCCACGGGTCGAGGCGGCCACCTTGTCCGCCGCGTTCGTCACGGCAATCCGGCGGGCCGGCCTGGCAACCTCGCCGGACCGGGCGGCGCGGCTGGCCGAGGCGCTCCACCTGATCCCCCCGGCCAGGCTTGAGCAGCTCTACTGGACCTGCCGCGTGGTGCTCGTGTCCGCGCGCGAACAGGTGCCGGTGTTCGATGCCGTTTTCGCGGCCGTGTTCGGCGGGAACACCGCCCCCGCCCACCCGGGCAACGTGCCCGGCCCGGCAGCGGTGCCGCCCGCACCGGCCCCACGGACCAGGCCCGCAGCGCCAGACAGCCGGACGCCCGGCACGGCCCCCGGCACCGCCGCCGGCACGCAGCAGCGGCCGCGCGTGGCCTCCCCGGGCCCGGACGGCTCCGCGGAGGACGGCCGCACTGACCGGGAGGCCGTCCTGGCCATGGTTTCCGCGGACGAACACCTGCAGGAGACATCCTTCGCCGAGCTTTCCGCCGATGAAGTAGCGGAGGTGCGGCGGCTGGCAGCGGCGCTGCAGCTCGCGACGCCGCTGCGCCTGAGCCGCCGCACGCGCACGTCGGCCCACAGCACGGCGAGCCTGGACGTCCGGGCGACAGTGCGCGCAGCCCGGCGGTCCGGGACCGACGCCCCACGGCTGCTGTATGCCCGCCGGCGCGGACAGCGCCGCAAACTGGTGCTGCTCTGCGATGTCTCGGGATCGATGGAGCCCTACTCCCGAGTCTTCGTATCCCTCCTGCAGGGCGCCGTGACCGGGGCCGGGGCCGAAGCCTTCGTCTTCTCCACCAGGCTGACCAGGCTCACTCGGCAACTGGCCCTGCGCGATCCGGACCGGGCCCTGGCCCGCGCCGCCGTCTCCGCGCCGGACTGGGCCGGCGGAACCCGGATCGCCGGCTGCCTCCGGCGCTTCGTCGACGAGCACGGCCGCCGCGGACTGGCGCGCGGCGCCGTCGTGGTGGTGTTCTCCGACGGCTGGGCGTACGAGGACCCGGAACAGGTCGCGGCGCAGATGGCCCGCCTGCGCCGGCTCGCCCACCGGATCATCTGGGTAAATCCGCGCAAGGCAGCCCCGCAGTACCAGCCCCTCGTGGGCGGCATGGCAGCGGCCCTGCCCTACTGCGACGCCTTTGTCAGCGGCCACAGCTACCGGGCCCTGGCGCAGATGGCGGCCGCCATTCGCGGTGGCGGCCCGCCATCACAGGACAGGCACGAACGAGCGAGAGGCAAGGAACCAGCCCATGCACATTGACAGCACGTTCTCGGTGGTCGCACCGATAAACCAGGTGTGGGACACGCTGATGGACTTTGAAAGGGTGGCCGGTTGCCTTCCGGGGGCCAGGATCCTGAACAAGCTCTCCGATGACGCCTACCAAGTGGGCATGACGGTAAAGCTCGGCCCGGTCACGATGCAATACAAGGGCCTGCTGAACGTCCTTGAACGAAATTCCACGGAACACCGCGCGGTCCTTGGCGGCAAGGCCCAGGAGACCCGCGGACAAGGCACCGCCGAGGCCACCGTCACCCTGGTGCTGGCCGAAGACGGCGCGGCCACACGGGGTTCCGTCAGCGCGGATCTCGCACTGTCCGGCAAGGCCGCGGCCATGGGCAAGGGGGTGATCGGCAGCGTCACGGAGCAGATGATGTCCCTGTTCGCGAAAAATCTGCAGGCCATGCTCACCGAGGCAGCACCTTCTGCGTCGGAAACCCCCGCGGGACCGGACCCTGCGGCTGTCCCGGAACCCACCCTGCAGCCCACCCCGGCGCCGGTCCCCGCGTCAGAGCCCGCCCTGGCTCCGGTCCCCGCGTCGGCTGCGCCGGCCGGCAGCCTGGATGCGCTGAGCCTCGCCAAGGGAATCGCGGCGGAGCAGCTGTCCAGCCCGGTGAAAGTCCTCGGCGTCGTCGCCGTCGTGGCGTGCATCGCCTACTGGGCCGGCCGGCGTTCGGCGTTCCGGCTGCTCCGGCTGTGCGGCAGGCTCTGAGGAGCGCCGATGCGTGATGTCCTTGCGGCCATGTTGCCTGACTGGCGAAGGGGTGCCACGGCAGGCCTGGCCACCGTCGTCAGCACTTTCAAATCAGCGCCACGGCTCCCGGGGGCGGCGATGCTGGTGACGGCCGACGGCGAGGCCGTGGGCTCCGTCTCCGGCGGCTGCGTCGAGGGGGCTGTGTACGAGCTCGCCACCCAGGTCAAGGACGACGGCGAGGCGACCCTGGTGCGGTACGGGATCAGCGACGACGATGCCTTTGCCGTGGGCCTGACCTGCGGTGGAATCATCGACATCTTCGTCGAACCTGTGTCCCGGCGCCGCTTTGCCGAACTCGACGCCGTCGCGCAGGACATCGCCGCGGGGCGCCGCGTGGGCGTCGCCACGATAATCGAACACCCGGATGCCGGCCGTGTGGGGCGGCACCTGGTTGTCAGGCCGGACGGTTGGGACGGTGACCTGGGCTCGGACCGGACCAACCGCGCCGTTGGCGACGACACCCAGGGTCTTCTCGCCGCCGGCCGGACGGGCATCCTGAACTACGGCGTGGACGGCGAGCGGCTGGACACCGGGATGCGCGTCTTCTTTGCCAGCTATGCGCCGCCGCCCCGAATGATCGTCTTCGGCGCCATTGACTTCGCCGCGGCGCTGGCGCGGCTGGGCGCGTTCCTGGGCTACCGGGTGACCGTCTGTGACGCGCGGTCCGTATTCGCGACGCCGGCGCGGTTCCCCGACGCCGCCGAGGTGGTCAACGCGTGGCCCCACCGATACCTGAGCGAGCAGTTCGCCCAAGGGCTGCTGGATTCCCGGGCCGTGCTCTGCGTCCTGACCCATGACCCGAAGTTCGACATCCCCGTCCTTGAGGTCGCTTTGCGCGGCAGCCCCGTGGCCTTTATCGGCGCCATGGGATCCCGGCGCACGCACGAGGACAGGATGGCGCGGCTGCGGCAGACGGGACTTACTGAGGACGAACTCTCCAGGCTCCACAGTCCTGTCGGCCTGGACCTGGGCGCCCGCACCCCGGAGGAAACGGCCGTGTCCATCGCGGCAGAGTTCATCGCCCAGCAGTGGAGCGGCAGCGGCGAGCCGTTGCACAAGCTCGGCGAGCGGATCCACCACGACGAACAGAATGTCGACGAGCAGCACGCGTAGCGTCAGATCGACTCCAGCCCAGCCAGCCGAACCACGATCTTCCCCCGGACATGGCGCCGGGCCAGGCGTTCCAGGGCGTCCGGGGTGTCCGCCAGCCCGACAGTCTCGATCGGCAGCGGGGCCAGCGAGCCCTCGGCGACAAGCCGCAGCAGCTCTGTCAGCATAAGCGCCAGGTCGGCCTGGTGGCCGCGGTCCCCGTGCGTGTACGCTGCCCCGAGAGCGATTTCGTGCAGGCTGGGAGCAATGCCAAACGGCTCGACGGTGTCCAGCGAAGGCCGCCCCGCAACCGCTGCCAGACCGCCCCCGTGACGGAGCAGATGCAGTCCCCGCTCCGCCGACGCCGGCGAGACCAGGTCCACAACGACGTCGAACCCGCGCTCCCCGGTGGCGGCGCGCAAAGCGGCCCCCAGATCCGTCCGGTGGTAATCCAATAACGTGTCCGCTCCAAGGCCGCGCACGTAGGCGTGGTTGGGCGCGGAGGCGGTGGCGATGACCGTGGCTCCGGCGGCGGCCAGTAGCTGTACCGAGAACCCGCCGACGCCGCCGGAAGCACCCTGGACCAGCGCATATTGGCCCCGTTCCGGCCGGAGCCTGCGCACGACTGCCTGGTACGCCGTCATGCCGGCGCACGGCAGGCTGGCGGCGACGGTCATGCTGACCTCCGGCGGTACCACCGCCATCACGGCGGCCGGTGCAGTGACATAGTCGGCCAGGCCGCCGGGGCGCCGCAGGTCCTGGTGCCACGCCACCCGGGTGCCAACCGGCAAGCGCGGATCCGGTGCGGGCCCGGCGTCGTGCACCACGCCAGCGATGTCCAGGCCCGGGATGTGCGGGTATGTCCAGAGCGGGTGTCCGCCGGACGCCAGTTGATAGTCGACCGGGTTGAGGGCAGCCGCGTCGACCCGCACCAGGACTTCGCCGACGCCGGGAACCGGCCGGGCCGCGTCGCCCACGCGCAGGGACGACGGCGGTCCTGGCCGGTCAAGGAGGAGGGCTCGCATCATTTCACCAATCCCCGGCGGCAGGTTCGGTCAGGATCTCAGCCGGCTCAGTGTCCGGCGGCGGCGGGGACGGCCGAGAGCAGTTCCCGGTACCTGGCAGTGTGCCGCTCGAGTCCGTCGCTGTCCACCCCGTGCGCCGAGTGCAGGATGAGTGGCTCGGCCATTTCCAGCCCGCACAGGTGTGCCGTGGCATCGAGGGGGCGGAGGAGTTCCTCCATCGTGAAGCGGTTGTAGCCCGCCTCCGCGTAGGACGCCTCCGGGCCCCCTGTCGAAAGCACCAGCTGGAGCCGCTTTCCCTGCAGGGCGTCTCCTCCCGTGCCGTAGGCAAAGCCGTACGTGAGCACCTGGTCCATCCACTCCTTCAGGACCCCCGGGACGGAGTACCAGTGCCACGGGAACTGCCAGACGATGGTGTCGTGCCCGCGCAGCAGCTCCTGTTCCCGGGCGGTATCGAACTGCCGGTCGGGGTGGGCGGCGGAGAGGTCATGCACCGTCACGTGCTCCAAGTCCATGATGGCCGAGGTGAGGTGTGCGGTGATCCGCGAGCTTTCCAGGTCGGGGTGGGCTACAAGGACGAGCGTGCGCTGTGGGGTCATGGAGGGTTCGTGCTTCTTTCAGAATCGGATTCGAGGCCGACCAGAGCCGAGCTGACATGCCAGAGGCGGTCAATATCGGACTGGCTGTAGCTGCGTTTTGATGATTTTTTAGGAGTGCTGTTGGCAAAGTACCGGCCGGTGACGTTGTCGAGCTCCGGCGCGGAGGCAAGGTATATCGAGGTCCGGGCGCCCTGCTCCGGGGTTTTCATCCACCGCTGCACCAGCGGGGTCAGGAACTCTTGCATCCGGCCCGGATCTTCGGCCCCGAACGCCGTCGCCACCACTCCGGGGTGGAGCACATTCGCGGTGACCCCGGTGCCGGAGAGACGTGCGGCGAGTCCGTACGTGAACAGGACGTTGGCCAGTTTCGACTGGTTGTACGCCCGCTGCCCCGAGTAGGCCCGTTCGGCCAGCAGGTCCGGGAAGTCCATGCGTCCCATGGCCTGGGCGCCGGACGAGACAGTTATGATCCGTGCCGGTCGGCTTTCCTTCAACCGTTCAAGGAGCAGGTTGGTGAGCAGGAAAGGGGCGAGGTGGTTAAGGGCGAAGGTGTATTCCAGTCCGTCGGCGGTGACGCGGCGGGTGTTCCAGAAGCCGCCTACGTTGTTGACCAGCACATCAAGGCGGTCCAGGGTATTCAATACCTCGTCGGCCAGTCTGCGGACTTCCTGCTGGGAGGAAAGATCGGCGATGAACACCTCGACGGGGGCCGAGGCCACAGCGCGGATCTCCTCAGCTGCCCGGGATGCCCTGTCAGCATTACGTCCGGTGATGGCAACCCGCGCACCCAGGACGGCCAGGCCAAGAGCCGTGGCCTTGCCGATCCCGCCGGTGCCTCCGGTGATCAGAACTGTCTTTCCTGCCATTGACAGCATTCGGTTCTCGCTCTCGGTGTTGGTTCGCCGGACAGATCTCGCGTTGGCCTAGACAGGTTTGTCTATACCGGGAACGAAGCTATCAGACAGAACTGTCTGTGCACAAGCCGCGGCCGGCCCAGGGCCACCGCGGGACATTGGGGCCGGCTGGCGGGCTCCGCATTGGCCGTCCGGGCGGCAGCCGGGCGTATGCTCTTGGAATGGCGAGATACTTCGATGTGCACCCCGAGAACCCCCAGCACCGTTCGATCCTCCAGGCCGTGGACATCGTGCGCTCAGGCGGCCTCATCGCTTACCCCACGGATTCCTGCTACGCCCTGGGCGCACAGCTGGGTAACCGGGAGGCCCTGGACCGGATCCGGACCATCCGGCAATTGGACGGCAAGCATCACTTCACTCTCGTCTGCAAGGACTTCGCCCAGTTGGGCCAGTTCGTCCAGATCGACAACGACGTGTTCCGCAGCATCAAGGCCGTCACGCCCGGCAGTTATACCTTCATCCTGCCCGCGACCAGGGAAGTGCCCAAACGGCTGCTGCACCCGAAGAAGAAGACTGTTGGCGTGCGCATCCCGGACAACCATGTGGTCCAGGCGCTGCTCGCTGAGCTTGGCGAACCGCTGCTATCGAGTACGCTGCTGCTTCCGGATGAGGACGAGCCGCTCACGCAAGGGTGGGAGATCAAGGAACGCCTGGACCACGTGGTGGACGCCGTGATCGATTCCGGCGACTGCGGTGCCGAACCAACCACGGTGATCGACTACTCCAGTGGTGTCGCGGAAATCGTCCGGCGCGGCATGGGCGATCCTTCCCGCTTCGAGTAACGGAGGACGCCGGCAACGGCAGGGCGCACGCTGCGGGCCGGGCCCAGCGACGTAGCGCCGGCCCCGGCTCAGCGGTAACGACTCAGCCGTAACGACTCAGCGGGGCAGGCTAGGCGGATTCCGCCGCGCTCGCCTGCCGGTTCCGCAGCCACCGACGCACGAGGTCGATAGCGGCGACGAGCCCGGCCAGGGGCGAGAGCACCGCTGCAGCGTAGACGAACATCATCCACGTCAGAGTGGTCACCGGGCTCTGGCGGGTGCTCAGGAGGGACAGTCCGCCGAAGAGGCCCAGGACCCAGAACAGGATGACTCCGGACAGCACAGCGGCTGCGGGGAAGTACTCGTTCGTGACGACTTTCTTCAAGGTTTCCATGGGCCCTCCTCACACCCGGCGGTGGGACAGCCCGCCAGGGACATTCCAAGTATGGGGCCCCGCACGGCGGAATTCCCCGAGAATCCCGGGCACGTGACGAAGCTAACGCCCCGGGGCCCGGCGGCAGCCATCCCTGTCGTCAATCTGGGGTGGCCGGCCCGTCGGTAACGGCCCTGCGGGGCTCAGACGGCGGCCCGGACGCGCTGGAGGAAGGAATCAAGCACCCGCCCGGCGTTCTCATGCATGCGCCGGGACTCCGCCGCCGGCAGCTGCCGGCCCTTGGGCCCGTTCAACCGCTCGCCCAGATAGAGCAGCGCCGCCAGCACCTCGGAGAGTTCGGAGTTGCTCTCCGCGCGCTGCCGCAGGAGCCGCAGATGAGCCTCCTGCAGGGCCGGACCGGGGGTGCAGCCAAGGTCGCGGTCGAAGAGCCGCCGGCAGCGGTCATACGCCGCGAGGCCCTCCGCCGGCAGGCCCGCCTGTTCATACGCTGTCACCAGTATCGTCCAGGCCCGCTCATTCAGGGGCTCCGCCCGAATGGCAGCCTGGACTAGGTTGACGGCGTCGTCAGGTTTGCCCAGCAGAGCCGCCGTTTCTGCCGCGAGGATCTGCAGCGCCACCTTCTCGGCTGCATGGCGTGCGCGCGCCTCTTCGGCCCAGTCGGAGGCAAGTTCGAACCCGAGCAGCGGCTCGGCGGAAATCTCCAGGGCCTCGAGCATCAGGGGGTACGCCTCATCCGGAGGCAGCTCGCCGGCGTCGCGGACCAGGTCACGGAACCGGAACAAATCGAGATCCACGAGCTTGGGGTCCAGGACGTAGCCACTGTTGGCTGTGCGGAGCGGACCGGTCTTGGTCTGCCCCGGCTGGATGGCGCGGCGGATACCGCTGATATAGCTCTCGAGGGTCGCGACGGAGCCGTCACTGGCTCCGGCGCCCCAGAGAAGATCGATCAGGCGGGTCTTGGACACGGGCGTGCCAAGGTTCAGGAGAAGAATTTCCAGTATGTGCCGCGGTTTGCAGCCGCCCATGTCGGCAGCGTTGAGCGCCACGCCGTCCCGGCGCACCTCGAATGATCCGAAGAGGCGGACCGAAATGGAGGGTGTAGTTTCCTTTGGGCTATCCACGATGTTCTCCGATTTCCCCAGGTAAAACGAACTGAATCGTCTGTGGAGAGCCGGATCAACATTGAAACCAGGCCATACTGAGACGCTGTTCCCTCCGGCTTTCCAATGACACCGTGACACGCCAGACAGGGCGCAACAAGGCATGCCGCTACCCGATCTTTCGCCCAAAGAAAGACGCGTACAGGCGTCAGTACCGTCGAGTAAGCGCGCGGCGCGGAGGGCAGGTGATTGCGGCGCCAACCAAGTAATTCCGCGGGCTGCCCCCATACGGACCCAAGTAGTTCAGCGCGTCAAGATTTGGGCCCGCGGGCGGGCAAGTTCCAGCCCGTGGAACCGCCGGTCCGGGCCGGGTTTCCTACTGGTTGTCGGTCATCTCGGCGGGCACCGCGACCAGGCGCAGGTCCGCGCCGTCCCGGAGCACGGCAAGGTCCAGCGGCTCCCCGATGGCCTCTGCGAACAGCAGCTTCTGCAGGCTCTCGGCGTTCGACACATACATCTGCCCGACCTTCAGGAGGATGTCGCCGGCCCGGAGCCCGGCCCGCTCGGCTGGCGAACCAGGGAGGACTTCGACCACGAGCAGGCCCTCCCTGCGGCCCGTCCGGACGACGGCGCTCGGCTGCAACTGGATCGGTGTGTTGACCAGGCCCAGGTAGGCCCGGCGGACGCGGCCGTCCTTGAGCAGCGAAGCGATGATCCGCCGGGACGTGGCGTTGATGGGAACGGCCAGGCCGAGTCCAACGCCTGCCACGGCCGTATTGATGCCGACGATCCGCCCGCGGGCGTCTGCCAGCGCCCCGCCGGAACTGCCGGGATTGAGGGCCGCGTCGGTCTGGATGACGTCCTCGATCACGCGCCGGCTCCGTCCGGACCAGACGGGGATCGAACGGCCCAGCCCGCTGACCACCCCGGCGGTGACGGAGCCGGCGAGCCCAAGCGGATTGCCCACGGCGATGACCAGCTGGCCGACCCGGAGGGACTCGGCGTCGCCCAGTTCGGCCGGCGCCGCAGTCGGTGCCCGGCCGTGGACCACGGCAAGATCGGAGAGCGGGTCGGCGCCCACCACGTCCACAGCCGTGCTGGTGCCGTCGGCGAAGACTGCATGGCCCGACTGGGCGCCGCCCACCACGTGGGCGTTCGTCAGCAGATAACCGTCCGTGGTGAACAGCACGGCCGAACCCGCACCGACCCTCAGCCTGCCGTTGCGCCCGTTGCCGGTCATTTCGAGAGCTGCGACGTGCTGGGTGACAGCCTCGGCCACGCGGATGACCGTTGCGGAATAGGAATCCAGCGGGTCTCCGGACAGATCGGATCCGGATACCCTGCTGATGGATGCGGCCACGGTGCACCTCCTGCTAACCGGTACTCATCCAAGTCAACCACCGCCGCCCCGGGAGTAGTCCTGGCGGGCCTACGCCGTCAGAGAAATACTCCGGATGAAGCGGCGCGGATGCAACAGTTCAGCCCGGCGCGGATCCGCGGCTAGGCTCGGACATAGATCCGCCCGACAGCCAGGAGAACCTACGTGACACCAGCGTCCGCTTCCCCCGCCCCGCTGCCCCTGCCGGGTCTGACCTGGGGCATCAAACGCAGCTTTTTGGACTACATTTCCGGACTCCCGGACGGTGCCGTTTCCGCGGCCGACGGCGCCACGGTCACCGCGTCCGGAGAGTTCTGTTTCGCCCCCGCCGGCTCCGAGTACGATCCTGCCAGCGGCACCGGCCTGCTGCGCTTCCGCGGCGACGTCCGGGTCGCCGGACACCACGGAATGATGTTCGTCCGGCTGCTGGATCCATGGGTCGAGTTCGCGGCCGGGCACGGGGTCCTGTCCATCAGCACGGGCGACGGCGGCGGGATGGACCGCTCGGATGTCGGCACCCTGCGTACTGCCGCGCCCCGCAACATGGAAGGGTTCCTCGTCTGGGAGCGCGTCGAGGTGGCGATATCCCAGGCCGGTTCGGAACTGTTCGACGGCCAGTACGCCGACGGCCAGGCGATGGACCCCCTCGTCATCCGGGTGCCGGCGTAACCAGGGTAGGGCGGCACCGGCGGTCGGCTGCCTTCCTCGCCGAACACGGCTGCCGTGCTGGGCACCTGTCCGTCCGTCTGCAAGGATGTGAACTGTCCTCGCGCCGTCGAGGACTGAAACTGGTCAAAGGAGACGCTCCATGGTTGAACCCGCCCTTGTAGCTGGCGGCGCAGACAGCGGGGTCCGCCGGCATGTGCTCCGGGCCCTGGCGGCGGCCCCGGGAATCGGGTGGGACGGCCCGGACCGGGCCGTCTTCGAAGAGCGCTTCGACCGCCATTTCCCGGTCCTGTTCCGGTTGTTCCACGATCTCTACGGCGCACGGCACGATTGGCGCGATCAGCTGACGGACCTTGTGATGGCATCTGCCCGCTCGTGGGCCGAGAGGCCTGCCGCGCTCAAGGGCCTCGACGCCGAACGGGAACACGACAGCGGCTGGTTCCAGTCCAACACCATGCTCGGCGGCGTTTGCTATGTCGACAGATACGCCGAGGACCTCGAAGGTGTCCGCGCCCGGATCCCCTACTTCAAGGAACTCGGCCTGACGTATCTGCACCTGATGCCGCTGTTCCTGGCCCCCGAACCGCACTCCGACGGCGGCTACGCCGTCTCCAGCTACCGCGACGTCAACCCCAGGCTGGGCACCATGCGGCAGCTGCGTGAGCTCGCCGCCGAGCTGCGGGCGAACGGCATCAGCCTCGTAGTCGATTTCATCTTCAACCACACCTCCGACGAACACGAATGGGCCCGGAAGGCGGCCGCGGGCGAGCCGGCCTACAGCGACTACTACTGGATCTTCCCGGACCGGTCCATGCCGGACGCATTCGAGCAAACCGTCCGCGAAATCTTCCCCGACGACCACCCCGGCTCGTTTGTCGATTTGCCGGACGGACGGTGGGTCTGGACCACGTTCCACACCTTCCAGTGGGACCTGAACTACGCCAACCCGGACGTCTTCCGGGCCATGGCCGGCGAGATGCTGTACCTGGCCAACCAGGGCGTGGACATTCTCCGGATGGACGCCGTCGCCTTCATTTGGAAGCAGCTCGGCACGCCTTGTGAGAACCTGCCCGAGGCCCACACCCTGCTGAAGGCCTTCAATGCCGTGTGCCGGCTGGCGGCGCCGTCACTGCTGTTCAAGTCCGAGGCGATCGTCCACCCCGATGAGGTGGCCCGCTACATCGACCCCGCCGAGTGCCAGCTCTCCTACAACCCACTGCAGATGGCCCTGATCTGGGAAGCGTTGGCCACCCGCGACGTTTCGCTGCTCTCCCAGGCCCTGGAGCGGCGCCACAATATCCCGGACGGCACGGCCTGGGTGAACTATGTCCGCAGCCATGACGACATCGGCTGGACGTTTGCGGATGAGGACGCCGCCGAGCTTGGCATCAATGCCTTCGAGCACCGACGGTTCCTCAATTCCTTCTACGTCAACCGTTTCCCCGGCAGCTTCGCCCGCGGCGTGCCTTTTCAGGACAACCCGCGCACCGGCGACTGCCGGATTTCCGGCACAACGGCGTCGCTCTGCGGGCTGGAGGGCGGAACAGCTGCGGCGGTGAACCGGATCCTGCTGGCCCACTCGGTGACCTTCAGCACCGGGGGCATCCCGCTGCTGTACCTCGGTGACGAGGTTGGCCAGTTCAACGACTACGCGTACGCCGCCGAGGATGGCCATGGAATGGACAGCCGCTGGGTGCACCGGCCGCACTACCCGGCTGCAGACTACGCACGGCGTGCGGAGCCGGAAACCCCCGCCGGGGCCGTCTTTGCCGGACTGCGCCGGATGGTGTCCGTACGGTCAGCGACGCCGGAGCTGGCCGGGACCCGGCTGGTCGGTTTCGACACGAAAAACCCTGGGGTCCTGGGGTACCAGCGTCCGGGAAATGGAACGCTGATCCTCGCCCTGGCCAACTTCAGCGACGGCTCTCAGGAAGTAGCGGCGGTGACACTCTCCGGCTTCGCGGCCGGCGCCGTCAACATCCTGACCGGCGCCCATGTGCGCCTCGACGCGGGACTGGTCCTGGACGCCCAGCAGTTCGTCTGGCTCAGGGTGACGCACCGGTCTTGAGGGGCTGGCCCGCGGCTCATCGGCGTGGCTTACCGGACGTAGCTTGTTGTGGGCGCCCGTTCCGCCGCCGCGCCGCTTCGCCCTGGTGTCGTGTCCGGCCGCACACTGGTTGAGGAGAGCGTGCGGCCGGAATCTGTGGACGAACGGCCCCGTGGCGGCCGGCGGCCGTCTTCTGCGGCCTATTTCCACTGTCCCGCATCCCGCTGAGAAGAGACTGAGAGCAGCCTCTCCCGGTGGGGCCGGGCGCGCGGTGACGCCAATGCGGCCGCGGTGGTTGTCCCGGACCACGCATTGACGCATTCTTGGAGCATGGCACTGGGCAAACGAGCCCCATCCGGCCCCGGCAGGGTCGAGATTCGTTGGGGCGTGCGGAAGCGCTCGACGGCGGTCGCCGTCGGCGTCGTAGCCGTCGCGCTGCTGCTCGGCGGCATCGTCCTTCTCGTCCTGTTGCAGGCCTCCCTGGCGAGGTCGAGCGACGCCGCAGCCCAGCAGAAGGCCCTGGATGTGATCGCCGAGATGGAGGACATGGACATCGAGGATGCCCGCGCCTACATCCTTGACACCTCGCATGCGGGCCAGTTCGTTCAGGTGCTGGATACCGAAGGGTACGTCCTGGCCAGCTCGGACCCCGAGGTCGCCAACTCCCCATTGTCAGCCCAGCGGCCCAGCCCGGGCCAGACGATGACCCAGGACGTCTCGAGCCTTCCAAGCATCGGGGACACCGACGACTACCACATCGTCACCGTGGGAGCGCGGACCGGAACGCTCAGCTACACGGTGGTGGTGGCCCAGGCCGCACAGATACAGGCGGACACCCTTTCCACCGTCGCGTGGTTCATGCTCGGAGCCACGCCGCTGCTGCTGGGCACCGTGGCCGTGTCCGTGTGGCTCCTGGTGGGGCGATCCCTCCGCCAGGTTGAGCGGATCCGTGGCCAGGTGGCCCGGATCAATGCCGAACGGCTGGATGGACGCGTCGACGTCCCGCCGACCAACGATGAAATCCACGCCCTGGCGCTGACCATGAACACCATGCTGGACCGGCTGCAGGCCTCGGACACAGAACAGCGCAGATTCGTCTCGGACGCCAGCCACGAGCTCCGCAGCCCGCTGGCCACGCTGAGGGCCGGAATCGAGATAGCAGCGGCCGACCCGACCGGGGCGATGTGGCTGCAGATGAAGGATGTCCTCTCTGAGGAGACGGCCCGCATGAGCTTCCTCGTGGAGGACCTGCTGACGCTGGCCAAAGCCAACGACGGCGGCCTGCGCGTGGAGCAGAAGGACGTCGATCTTGACGACGTGCTGGACCAGGAGATCCGCCGGCTGCGCTCCACCAGCCGGAACGAGATTTCGGCGGAGCTCGTTCCGGCACGGATCCGCGGCGACGCCCGCCGCCTGGCGCAGGTCCTGCGCAACGTCCTGGACAACGCCGACCGCCACGCCCTGTCCCGGATCGCCGTGAACCTGCACACCGCCGGGGACCGGGTCATCATCACGGTCGACAATGACGGCGACCCCATTCCGGAGGCGGACCGGGAACGGATCTTCGAACGGTTCGTCCGGCTCGATGGCAGCCGTTCCCGGGAAGGCGGCGGCAGCGGACTGGGCCTGGCCATCGCGGCGGGAATTGTGGCCGCCCATCATGGGAGCATCCGCCCGACGGACGGACCAGCGGGTCACTGCCGGTTTGAGATCGTATTACCCCTTCCGGAACCCGTGGAGCCGGCGGAGGTCACGCCTCGGGAATCTCGGCGGCACGGGGTTCAGGGATCGGGTCGGCGCTGAGCAGATAGCCCATGCCGCGCACGGTGGTCAGGCTGTGGATCCCGAACGGGACATCGATCTTGCGCCGAAGGTAGCCGATGTACACCTCCACCACATTGTTCGCGCCCTCGAAAGCCGGGTCCCAGACGTTTTGGAGGATTTCCGCCTTTGAGACGATCTGGTCATGCCGGCGCATCAGATAATGCAGTAGCCCGTACTCCCTGGCCGTGAGGCTGATGAGGGTATCGCCGCGGCGCACACTGTGGCTGACCGGGTCCAGGGACAGTGTGCCAAGCGTCATGATGACAGGCCTGGCGGGCGCTCCGCGCCGGATCAGCGCCCTGATCCGGGCCACGAGCACCAGGAAGCTGAATGGCTTGGTGAGGTAGTCGTCAGCGCCCAGGTCGAAGGCATCGGTCTGGTCGTATTCGCCGTCCTTGGCCGTGAGCATCAGCACCGGAGTCCACACTTTGCGTTGCCGCAGTTCCTTCAAAACGTCGTAGCCGTTCATCCGCGGCAACATGAGGTCCAGAAGGATGGCATCGTAGGCGTTCTCCAACGCCGCGGAGAGTCCCCGCACGCCGTCGTGGGCCACGTCGACGACGAAACCCTCATTCTTCAGTCCGCGGCGGACTGTCTCGGCCAGGGCGTGCTCATCCTCCACCATCAGAATCCGCAATCCGGCCCCCTCCCTTTGGGCCAGTATGGCCCTTCCGGGGCCGGGCTGGAAGGAACCTCGCGAGTCCGGTGGCAGGGTGGTGCCCGTAGCTGTTCGGTCAGGCCTGCTGGGGAGGGCCGAACAGCCAGCCCGAAACGTCGCTGCGCAGGACCACGTGCGGGCCTCCGGTGGAGCTGACGCTCCCGTTGGCAACGTAGTAGCCGCGCCCGGCTCCGGGACCGCCGGCCGCGCGGTCGATGGCGTCGGTCAGGCGCCGGGTCAGGTGACCGCTGGGGCCCAAGGAGCGCAGTTCATTGAGTTCATCCTGCGTGAGCCGTCCCAGCACTGCAGCAATATCGGCCATGGTGAATCCTCCCGACGGATGGTGCGGATGGTATCCAAGGTGGGATGGTGCCTAAAGAATCAGGCTAGGGCACGCAAATTAACGGCACATGACGCCCCGGTGACCAGTGGCGAACAGGGCGTGAAGGCCGGCGCCGCGGACGGCCGCCTTCGGGTGTCACGAGCGTCACTGCCGCGACTCCCCCGGTCCCCAGCATTTACACGGCGTCATGCTGTACGGTTCAATCCCGGAGATCCGGAAATCCGTGGGATCCCGACAGACACCGAACACACGCCCAGCAACTGAAATGAGTACCACCAGGTGGCAACCGATTATGACGAAGTACGCTCCGACGTCGCGGAATCCCGCAACGCTTCCCTGGAGGCGCTCCGTTCGGCGAATGCGCCTGACGCCCGAAGCGTTGTCCGCGAACTCGACGAGGCCGATACCTCCGAAGGCGTGGAACTGCCGGGAGCAGACCTGTCCGGCGAGGAACTGACCGTCACGGTCATCCCGCAAAAGGAGGACGAGTTCACCTGCTTTTCCTGCTTCCTGGTGCGGCACCGGTCCCAGCTGGCCAAGGAGAAGGCCGGCCACGCGTACTGCGCAGACTGCCTCAGCTAGAGCCCCCGGCAGGCGCTCCCCGCCGGGCCATCCGTCGAATACACTTCTGTCACATGCTTCACAATAGTGTCAGGAAGCCACCGAACGTGACCGGCCGGGGCAGGTTCGGCTACGCTCCTGATTGACGATGCGGCGATTGCCGGCACACGGCCGGAGGCTGATCATGCGTAAATCCAACAGCAGGTTGGCGGACCCTGCTGCTGCGTCCCCGTCGACCGCTGCCAACAACGCCAACGGACCGGAACAACGATCCGACGGCGGGGCGGCCAGGCCGGCTGAAGGACCGCCAGGCCCACGTGCCCGCACCGGCAAACCCGCCCGCGCAGGGAGCCTGCAGCGGGAATGGTCCAGGGCATTCATGCTCGTGCTCCTAGCCCTGTTGGCCGGGGCCGCGGTGACCCTGGTCGGCGTCCGTTTTGTAACGGACCAGATGCAGCACGCCGCGGCACAGCACCGCGTCGAGTCGGAAGCCGTCGCCGAGCTTCGGACCGGCCTTGAGACCCACGAACAAGCCGGACTTCAACTGTTGTCCGCAGGACCCGTAGATAAGACCGCCTTTTTGCGGCAACAAGAGGACGTCTCCGCCCAGTTCGATGCCGCGTCTGGGATGCTGCCGGAGGCGTACGGCATGCGGGCCACAATCCGCGAGGCCCGGGCCGCATGGCAGGAGGGACTGTCCGCGCACAGTCTCTGGGGAAGCCAGGTGGCCAGCGTCCACGGCAACCGAGTGGCGGAGGCACCGGCGTTCGCCGCATCCAGCGCGAAGGCCCGCGCACTGCTCGCCGACGTCCGGCGCGCTTCGCTCGACGCGCTGGAGGACGGCGTCGCCCATGGAACCGAGCTCCAGCAGACGGTATCGACCGTCCGCACGGCTCTCTTTGCGCTGGCCGCTTGCGGCGTGTTCTTCTTCCGCCGGCGGATGAGCAAGTACCTGATTCGCCCCGTGGAGCAGCTGCACCGCGGGGTCGTGAAGTTGCAGTCCGGTGACTACAGCCACCGGATCAGCGTTGTCCGCAATGACGAACTGGGCCAGCTGGCCGAGGCCTTCAATTCCATGGCCGCGACCGTGCATGACAACCATCTGGAACTGACCTTCCGCGCCTCGCATGACCCGCTCACGGGATTGGCCAACCGGGCGGTCCTCACCGAACGCCTCGCCGCCGTGTTCGACCCCCAAGCGAAGGACCCGGACGCTTCGGGCACCGGGCACTGGGACGGGCGTGAAGGCCTGTTGATCATCGACGTCGACGACTTCAAGGATGTCAACGACTCGCTGGGCCATGAGGGCGGCGACGCGTTGCTCATTCAGCTGGCCCAACGCCTGCGGGGCTGCGTGCGCGGACATGACCTCGTCGCCAGGCTGGGCGGCGACGAATTCGCGATCGTCGTCATGGATGACGGCGGCACGGCGACGGACGACGTCGCACGGCGCATCCAGGTCGCGCTGCGGGACCCGTTCTGCATCGATGACGTCCGGCTGAAGGTAACCGTCAGCATGGGCGCCGCCCAGCGCAGCGCCGGCACTGCAGATCCGGCCGAGTTGATGCGGCAGGCAGACTTCGCCATGTATATGGCCAAGCACGGCGGCAAAGGCCGCTACCAGCTTTTCGATGCCCGGGGCTATGACGAAATGACGTACCGCGCTGCTCTCCGGGCGGACCTCGCCACGGCTGTCCAGGCCGGGCAGTTGCGCCTTGACTACCAGCCCGTGGTGAATCTTGGCACCGGCGAAATCGCCGGAGTGGAGGCGCTGGTCCGCTGGGAGCACCCGACCCTGGGCCGGCTGGGACCGGCCGACTTCATCCCCTTGGCCGAGGAAACCGGCGAGATTGGCCCCATCGGCTGCTGGGTACTGGACACCGCAAGCCGTCACGTCGCCGGCTGGCGCCGGTCCCCCGGAACTGCCGAAGACTTCTGGGTCTCGGTCAATCTCTCCACCCTCCAGCTATCCAGCGACCGGAATCTGGCTGCCCTGGAGCGCATCCTGGCCCACCCCGCTTCGCAGGCTGACAAGGTCATCCTCGAGGTCACCGAATCGGCCCTGGCCACAAGCGCCGACGGCGGGGTGGCTGCGCTAAACCGGCTGAAGAGCTTCGGCGTCCGAATCGCAATCGACGACTTCGGGACCGGCTTCTCCTCGCTCAGCACGCTCGCGGCGCTGCCCGCGGACATTCTCAAGGTCGACCGCGCCTTCCTGTCCGGGCTGCCCGGGGACGCCCCGGCCGCGGCGATGCTCGAGGGCATCCTGGAAGTGGCCAGGAAACTGGACCTGGCCGTCATCGCCGAGGGCATCGAGCACACCGGGCAGCTGGATCTCCTGCGCTCGCTCGGCTGTGACATGGGCCAGGGCTTCCTGCTGGCCAGTCCCAGCCCGTCCCCGGTTCTCGTGGCGCTGCTGGCCTCCGGGGCGCGCCTGCAGCCACCGGCCGGCATGGACGCGGCGGCGACTGGCGCCTGAGCCAGCCGAAGGACCGGACTAAGAGGCGTCCTGCTCAAACGGCGGGGAAATCCAACGAGGGCTCGTCCGCGGTGGCGAGTGTCAGGACGGCTTCCTCCACGGTTTCGTGGTCCTCAAGTTCGCGTTCAACCCGGCGTAAGGCCACGGCGACGTCGTGTTCCCGCAGGTCCCCCTGGATGTCCACCGCCGCCACGACGTAAAGTTTGCGCGGGCCGACGTATTCGAGATGCAGGTAAGTGATGCGCTCGATCTCACGGTGCTCGAGGAGCCGGCGGGCCATGGTGGCCTCGATATCGCCGGTCACGGCTTGCCCCACCAGGAAGCGCCGGTTCCGCTCGATCAGCACGACAGCAACCGCGGCCAGCAGGATGCCCACCAGAATCGACCCCACGGCGTCCGGCACTGAGGATCCTGTGACCTGGTGCAGGAATATCCCGGCGAAGGCGATGAGCAGGCCGATCAGCGCGGCCCCGTCCTCGGCAAAGACGGCCCGCAGGGTGGGGTCGGAGCCCTTGAGGACCTGTTCGAGGGTGTTCCGGTCCAGCTCGCGCGCCGCTTTCCGGTTTTGCCGGAACGCCTGGATGAAGGACACGCCTTCAAGGACGAACGCGACCGTCAGCACCACGTAGGCGATCGCATAGTCACCTGGCGGTTCCGGGGTGATCAGCTGCTGGATGCCGTGCATCACCGACACCACCGCCCCGGCCGTAAACAGGCCAAAGGCGGCGATCATCGACCACACGTAGGCCTCGCGCCCGTAGCCCATGGGGTGGGCTTTGTCCCGTTTCCGCGCGGCTTTCCGTTCGGCGATGAGCAGGAAGACCTGGTTGCCGGTGTCCGCCCAGGAGTGGGCCGCCTCGGCAGTCATGGACGCCGAGCCAGAGATGAGCGCGGCCACTGTTTTGGCTGCCGCGACGAGGACGTTCGCTGCAAAGGCAATGAGCACTGTGAGCGATGCGGACCAGGACTTCTCACGCTTCACGCAATTTCCCTCCCTCGGCTGCGGAATGCATGCCAGTGACTACGCTATCTCCCCGGCCCCTCGCCGCCCGGCGTTCGACGCCGGCTGGTTCCATTTGTGCCGGTCGGGCGCACAATATAGCTAGTACGTTCATCCGCTCGTTTCCACTAGCCGCTCGGGGTGGTGCGCAATGAATGCTCGTTCGAAGCTGCCGTCGCTGGGGGTGCTCCCGGTCTGGCTGGGGACCGGCAGGTGCTTCGCGGCCGACGAAAGCGAAGCGTTCGATGCCGAGGTCAAGGGCGGCGGCACTGACACCTTCACCGCGCCGACGAAGCCCGGATCCTACGCGTATCACTGCACCTTTCATCCGGGCAGGCACGGGACGCTGGTGGTCAAATGAGCGCCCAGAGCCCCGGACGGTCCGCGCGGGTCCATACCGCCGGCATGACACTGCGAATCCTCACGGCCGTTGCCCTGTTCATTGACGCCGCCGTCCACATCCATCTGGCCCCGGGCTACCAGGCGGGGAACTCCGCGGGGATCGGCCAGGGCAACCTGTTCCTGCTGGAATCGGCTGCCGCTGTGCTGGCCGGGTTGTACGTGCTGCTGCGCGGCAGCCGGGCGGCCTTCGCCGTCGCGTTCGTCGTCGCCATGAGCGCCTTCGTGGCCGTGGTGGCGTACCGTTATGTGAATATTCCCGCGTTCGGGCCTTTCCCGGCCATGTACGAGCCCATCTGGTTCTTCGAGAAGTCCGTCAGCGCCGTGGCCGAAGGCGCCGGCGCTGTTCTGGCGGCCATCGGTTTCGTCCGGGCCGGACGGCGGACGGACCGGCAGGGCACCCGGTCCAAGCACTGAGCAGACCGGGGCCGCCGACTCCGTCCTGCGACGGAAACCCCGGTTTTCCACCCCCGCGGACCGCGTTACCCTCGGCCGGGCATGCATCGTGGCCTGCTGTGCCGCCGAAACGGTGGTCGGCTTGACCGTCGGCGCCGAAGCCGGACCACGCCCTCTGGTGGTGGTCCTCGGCACAGCCGCATTCCTGCTCGATGCCGTGGATGGCCGGGTGGCCCGGTTCACGGGTTCTGCCACGGCCGAGGGTTCACGTCTGGATACGGATACGGATGCCGCCCTGGTTCTGGTGCTGTCCTGCGCGGCGGCCGGAAAATTCGGCCTGTGGCCTCTGGGAATCGGCCTGATGTACTACACGTTTGTGGCAGCAGCCTGGTTCCGGCCGTCTCTGAAGAACCCGCTACCGTCCAGCACTGTCCGCAGGGTCATCGGAGCCACCCAGCCCGCGGCCCTGCTGTTCGTCCTGTTGCCGGGCGTGCCTCCGCCGCTCGGGGCCACGGTGCTCGGCCCGGCGCTGGGGTTGCTGGCGTTTTCATTCGGGCGGGACGTGGTCGGGCTGGAACGGCTCCAGGCAAGCCGTGCTTCGGCCGCCGGCTCCCCCACCCCGCGCGCCGGCACCCCGGCGGGGACCTAACGCGGCGCGGGTCTCGGTGCCAGGTTCATCGTCGCCGGGCCCTGGATGACGGCGCCGTCGGCGGCAAACCGCGAGCCGTGGCAGGGGCAGTCCCACGTCGAATCGTCCGCGTTGAACGCGACCGTGCAGCCCAGATGGGTGCAGATGGCCGAGACTGCGAGCAGGTCCCCGTCAGCGCTAGCGTAGACGGCGGTCATTTCGCTGTCGATCTCCGCGACGGTGCCTTCGCCGGGTCGGAGCCCGGCGACGGTCGGTTTGTCCGGCAGCTGGGGTTGCGGCGCTTGGTCCGGTTGCTGCCGCGCCCCGCCAGGCTGGCCGGCGGAAGAGCGGTTGGTGTCGAATACCGCCGCCCAGGGGTTGTGACGGCCCGACAGGGTGTCGGCCAGGATCAGGGCGGCGGCGGTGCCGTTGGTCAGGCCCCATTTGCGCAGGCCGGTGATCACATGAAGGTGCGCCGCCGTCGGAGTCAAAGTCCCGGCGTACGGCAACCCGTCGACGGGCATGGTGTCCTGTGTGGACCATCTGAAGCTGGTCTCCCCGGTGCCGAGGCGTTCCCGGGAGAAAGCCGCTAGGCGGCTGTACCGGGCGGCGGCATCGCTGATTTCGGCGGCCCGGTGCCCCTCGCCGCCGGTGAGAACGAAACGGGAACCCTCAATGTTGATCGCCAGGATGGAGCGCATCGGCTCGTCGACGCTGATGAAGGTCCCGTCCAGGGGCACGTCAGGTGCCAGGCTGGCAACGAGGTAGGAGCGGTGCAGGTAGCAGCGTTCGGCAAACAGGCCGGCGTCGCCAACGGGGACGTTGGTGGCAACGATCACCTCGCGCGCCCGGACGGTGCCACTGCCGGTCCCGACGACGGCGGGAACCCCGTCGCGGACCGAGGTGACGCGCGAGTCCTCCAGTACGTGGCTTCCGCTCCCGTCCACTGCGCGGGCGAGGCCTTGGAGGTACTTCACCGCGTGAAGCTGCGCCTGGTCGTCGAACCGGACCGCGCCCCGGGCACCGAACGGCAGCGGCACGTCAGAAGTAAAGACGGCTGGCAGGCCGAGCCGTTCGGCCAGGGCCGCCTCGTCGCGGACCCGGGCGAGGGCGTCAGCGGATTCTGCGTAGGTGTAATTGGACACCCTGCGGAAGTCGCAGTCGATGTCCTCCTCCGCCACGACACGCGCAATGTGCTCGATGGCGGCCTGGTTGGCCTGCCCGTATGTGCCGGCGACGTCCGGTCCGTGCCGGTCCGCGAGTTCGGTGTAGGCCAGCCGGTGCAGGGAGGTGACCTTGCCGGTGGTGTGCCCGGTGACGCCGGTGCCGATGCGCGCTGCTTCCAGGACCGCGACGGTGTTGCCGGCACGTTTGAGGGCCAGCGCCGCCGTCAGCCCGGCAATCCCTCCCCCGACGACGGCGACGTCGACCTCAAGTTCCGCGTCCAGGGATGGATAGCGGGTGCTACCGGTTGTGGCGATCCAGAGCGAAACCTGCCGTCCTTCGGGCATCCGCGATCAGAGGCCTTCAACGGCTTCCAGCCGTCCCGAGCGAACCGCATCGGCGAAGGCCTGGTAGTCCTTTTCGTTCTGGTCGGCGTATCGCTCGGAAAAATCGGTGATGGAGCGGTCGAACTTGTCGCTCTTGCCGAGGTAGGACGCGATCGCGATTGGGTCGCCGGACCGGGCGTGTGCCCGCGCCAGCGTCCAGCCGCAGGCGTCGGCATAGAAGTTCATGCCGAGCGGCTTCATCCCTTCCACAACCGCTGAGCCCTTCATGTCACGCAGTTGGCGCCAATAGAGGTACCGGTTGTCCTGCACGCCTTTGGTCCACCCCAGGAAGATGTCGCTCGCGGCCTGCATCATCCGCTGCCCCTGCACGACGCGTTCGCCCGGCTGCTTGAATTTGCTCTTCGGCAGGTGGTCCTCGAGCACGGACCTCGTGGCCTCCTTGACCTGCAGAAACAACGGGTCCTGCTGGTCGCGCCCCTGGAGCAAGGCGATGAACGCCCGGGTGCCGACGCTGCCCACGCCTACAACCTTGCGGGCGACGTCGATGACTTCGAATCGCTCCAGCAGGCGTCGTCGGTCATCTGGCAGGGTGGCCCGGTAGGACCGGAGCTGGTCACGGACCGCTTCCTCCACCTCGGCAGCGGACATGCCGAACGATTCTCCCAACTCCCGGGCCGGGATAACGATCGGCGGCTGACTGACGATCCGGTACTTCCCGTCCACGAGCTCGCCGAGCTTGGAGAGCGCCTGCAGGCTGTCCCGGGTGTGGGCCTTGGCGACGTTGGCCTTTGCCGTCTTTTCAATGCCCTCGACCACCTTCTTGAGGGCCTTGCCCTTCTGGGTTGCCACGGCCAGGTTCAAGGTTTCCATCAGCTGCTCCTCCGACAGTCGGGCGTACCAGATGTCCAAGGTGCGCATCTGCGCGAACTCGGCCATCGCCTCCCGGTAGGCCCGAACCGCCCCGAGTGTCACATCGCGGGTATCTTCTTTGGTGTACCCGTTGTTGCGCGCCGCGATCGTGAAGCTCGCGGCCATCCGCTTGACGTCATATTCGAACGGCCCCGGAAGGGTCTCGTCGAAGTCGTTCAGGTCGAACAGCAAGGTCCGCTCTGGCGAGGCGAACACTCCGAAGTTGGACAGGTGGGCGTCTCCGCATAGCTGGACGCGCAGGCCGGACCGCGGCGTGTCCTTCAGGTCGGCAGCCATGATCTTGGCGGCCCCGCGGTAGAACGTAAACGGTGAGACCAGCATCCGTCCGTGCCGCACCGGCACGAGGTCCTGTTCCCGGGTGAGGTTCTGTTCCTCGAGCAGTGCCACCGGATCGGGACGGTCGGACGCGGTTTTCCACCCCGTGTGGCCGGAGACCGGCGCCTTATCCCGGTATTTCTTGCCCTTCGATTTACGTTCCTCGACGCTTGGATGCTTGACTTTGGTCTCAGCCATGATCGGCGACCTCCCTTTGATGTCAGGAACCGCCATCGGCACTCGTTGCCTGGGTCAGTCCTGCTGAGCGCGCGGACGCGCCTTGGGTCGAACTAATGCGATTCTGGCCCCGGCGCGGACAATCGTCAACGCGTTGGTGAAGTCTTGCCGGACCCCGCCGCCGGACACTGAATGCCGGTTCGTAGCGCAGTCTGATGGCTGGCCACCGGTTCATCCCGTTCGGGTGATGCCCGCCCTCACCGTGCCGGGTTACGTTGCAAGACGAGTGGGGTAATCCTTGCTCTTCGCCAACTCGGCAATCAACACCGAAAACCAGATGGAGACATAACCATGGCCGAAGAAGAAGCTCCCGTCCTCGCCGCCCTGGCCGACATCACCGCCGTGTCGCTCGAACGCTCCACGCTCGAACCTCGCGAATTGATGCTGGCCCGGATCGCGGCCCTCGCTGCAGTGGATGCCCCGGCTGGCTCCTACCTGCTCAATGCCGGTACCGCAATGGACGTCGGCATCACCTTGGAGGACGTCCAAGGCATCCTCATCGCAGTTGCTCCAATCGTCGGGACTCCCCGGATCGTGGCGGCAGCCGGCAACCTCGCCAGCGCGCTGGGCTTTGCCCTCGAAATGGCAGAGGCAGAACTCGAAGCAGAGGCCGAAGGCTGAGCCCGTCCTCGCCGAAAGTCACACTTGACGGTACCGTTTCCTACGAACCGCACGTCACGGCGTCGGCAGTTCCTCGCTGCATCTGCCACGATGCCCTGACTAAAGGCGGCCCATGAACAAGAACCGGCTGGAAGCCTTCAGCGACGGCGTACTTGCGATCGTGATCACCATCATGGTGCTGGAGCTTCACGTCCCCGCCGAACCGACCTGGCCGGCGCTGCTCCACGAACTTCCAACGCTGCTCAGCTACCTGCTGAGCTTCATCTACGTCGGGATCTACTGGAACAACCACCATCACATGCTGCATCTGGCCGGACGGATCAACGGCGGGGTGCTCTGGGCAAACCTGCATTTGCTGTTCTGGCTCTCCCTCATCCCCTTCACCACCCGGTGGATGAATGACACGGGCCTGGCGGAGGTCCCCGTCCTCGTCTACGGGCTGAACCTGCTGCTCGCCGCCATCGCCTACTACATCCTGAAAACAACCCTGATCCGCCAGCAGGGACGCGGCGGCGCGCTGGACCAGGCCATGGGGCAGGACTGGAAGGGCAAGGGCTCGCCCGCGCTCTACATCGCCGGGATGGGGCTCAGCCTGGTGAACCCGCTCCTGGGGATCGCTGCCTATACGGTGGTCGCCGCGATCTGGCTCATCCCGGACCGGCGGGTGGAGCGGTTCATCGCGCACATGTGAGTCCAGAGGCGCACGTAAGTCTCGGGGCGGCTACTGCCGGACGCGTTGAGCCAGCGAGTCGCTCAGGAACCGCAGATGCGCCGGGGTTGGCGCTACCACATGAGCCGCGTAGCCGGGGTGGTTGCCCAGGTACTTCTTGATGTAGGGACACACCGGAACGATCGTCAGGCCCGCGGCGGTGGTCTCATCGAGTGCCTGTGCGGCCAGCACCCCGGCCAGCCCACGGCCGCCATATTCCTCGTTGATCTCCGTGTGGGAGAAAATCCGCTGGCCCGCCCCAACGTCGTCCACGTAAGCGGCCTGGCCGATCACGGTGCCGGCGTCGAGCACTTCGAAACGGCTGCGCTGCGGGTTGTCACTGATGGTAATCGTGGTCACTATGGTCTCCTTGAGCGGGCCGGATTGGCCCGGCGATCGGGCTTATGGCAGCAGGGCTGGCGGGTGCATGGCTGGCCGGATTGGACAGGTCAGCCGCGTGGCCGAATACGGGCATTCGGCAGGGCAGGGGCCGGGAGAGCGGCGGGCCCGCCGGGCGGAAACGGGCCGAACCGCAGCTCAGGTGCTCCACCGGCGGCGTCCCCAGTGCCGGCGTCCGCGCCGATCTCGGACTGCCACTGGGCCCTGTACGCGACGATCTCCTCATGGCTGCGGCCGACGAAGTTCCACCACATCACAATTTTTTCGTCCAGCGGCTCTCCGCCGATCAGGAGAACGCGGGCTCCGTCGCTGCCCGCGACCAGGGTCAGGGACCCGTGGCCGACGGGCAGGTACGCGAGGTTGTCCTTCGGGACCGGCTGCCCGTCCACGGCCAGGGTGCCCGAGTCCACCAGCAGGCCGTGTTCGAAGGACGCGTCTGTTTCGAGCGTCAGTTCCGTCCCCGCGTCGAGCAGGATTTCGGCACCCAGCAGGGGTGTGTGGGTTGTGACGGGCGAGACCGACCCGGAGAGCGCGCCGAGGAAGACGCGCATGGTCCAGCCGTTTCCGCTGACCGGCTCGGGACGGTAGTGCTCAAAGGTGGGCGCCATGTGGCGTGCCGTGTCCGGCAGCGCCACCCACAGCTGCGCGCCGTGCAGGACGGTTGTGTCCGGTGTGGAAAATTCCGAGTGGCTGATGCCGCGGCCGGCGGTCATCAGGTTCACTTCGCCGGGCCGTACCGCTGCGTGAAAGCCGGCCGAGTCCTGGTGTTCGATCTCGCCTGTGAACAGCCAGCTGACGGTTTGAAGCCCGGTGTGCGGGTGGCGCGGGACTTTCATGCCGCCGGAATCGCCGACCTGGTCCGGGCCATAATGGTCCAGGAAGCACCACGCCCCAATGAGGCTGCGCTGGCGTTGCGGAAGGGTGCGCCGCACATCCATCGCGCGCGGGCCGCCCAGCGGGACCTGCCGCGGAACCAGGAGTTCGACGCCGGCGCAGGGCCCGTCCGTTTCGCAGAGGACTTCCTGGGGCGCGACTTCGGTATTGCTCATGATGACAGCCTAGCTTCGCGCGGGCCGCGGGTCAGCCTTCGGCAGACGGCCTCAACCGGCCAGGACCGGGCCTCAATTCCAGGCCGAACGGCGCAAGGGGGGTTCCGCGCCGCCCGGGCGCTGGACCAGAACCTGGTTCACGCCCGTGATGCCGGCCTCGAAGCCGAGTGCGCTCGCGGCCATGTAGAGCCGCCACACCCGGGCCCTTCCGAGACCGGCGAAGCGCACGGCCTCGTCCCAGTGCTCCTCCAGGTTCCGCACCCAGGCCCGGAGCGTCAGGGCGTAGTGGCGCCGCAACGCCTCAACGTCCAAGACCTCCAGGCCCGCCGCTTCGAGTGCCGCGACCATCTCCGAAAGGCTGAGCATCTCGCCGTCGGGGAAGACATAGCGGGGAATGAAGGAGTCCGGGTCCGGCGGGGTCGCGCCGGCATTCCAGGAGATCGCGTGGTTGAGCAGCCGTCCTCCCGGGCGGAGCAGGCCCTGCAGGTGGGAGGAATAGTGCTGGATCTGCTCGCGTCCTACATGCTCTGACATGCCGATGGAGCTGATCGCGTCGAACGGCCCGTCGTCCACGTCGCGGTAGTCCTGCACCCGGATGTCCACCCGGTCCGTGAGTCCGGCGTCCGCCGCCCGCTTGCGGGCCAGGGCCGCCTGTTCGACCGAGAGCGTCACCCCGACGACGTCGGCCCCGTAGTGTTGCGCGGCATGCAGTGCGAGGCTGCCCCAGCCGCATCCCACGTCCAGCATGCGCATGCCCGGTTGGAGCCCCAACTTGCGGCAGACCAGATCGAGCTTGGCTGTCTGGGCAGCGTCAAGCCCGGTCTCGTCCGACTCCCAGACCGCGCACGAGTAGACCATGGATGGGCCCAGGACGAGGGCGTAAAAGTCGTTCCCGACGTCGTAATGGTGCGAGATGGCCGCGGCGTCGCGTCCCTTGGAATGCCGCCGGCCGTGCCGGCTCACGCGCGCTTCCTCCGGCGGCGGAGCCGGGTTCGTTCCCAGCGCGCCGAGCCGGACGGCAGTTTTGACCAGCGCGAACACTTCGCCGGGTGTCGGCGGCCGGAACGGGCCGGGCTCGGCGAACTTTCCCGCCGCGCTGAGGGCCGCGAAGGCGGCGAAGATGTCGCCGGGTGCCTCGATATCGCCGGCCACGTAGGCCCGGCTCAGTCCAAGCTGCCCTGGGGACCACAGCATCCGTCGAAGCGCCCGCCGGGATCGGAAAACGACGACGGGGGCGTCTTCCGGGCCCGCTTCCGAGCCGTCCCAGGCCTTCAGCCGCAGGGGGATCCCGTCGGTGCCAAGGATGATCGCCAATGCGTCGGCCAGCCGTGAAGCCGCATTCGTGGATGCCGTCATGTCCAGTGCCCCATTTCCAGTGCCTCGTCTCCGGTGCTGCGGGCTGAGCCCCGCCAGTTCCAAATCTAAGGGCATTACACGCCCGGCAACCAGAGTCTTGGTTCCGATTCCTTTGCCCGCCCCTTCCCAGAGCAGCAGCGGCGGCTGGCTCTGGCGCTCCGGGGTGCTGTTGCCTATGGTGTGTCCTATGTCTGAGTCTTTCTCATCCCTCGTGGACACGTTCAAGAATGTCGGTGTGTCACGGGCCTACGGGCCCGCCGTGAACATCGCAGGAGAAGAGGTCGTCCCGGTAGCGGTGGTGTCCTTCGGCTTCGGCGGGGGCAGCAGCCCGGAAGACGGCCAGCCCGGCGGCGGCGGAAGTGGAGGCGGGGGCGGCGGCCTCGTCTTGCCCCTGGGCGTCTACGCCAAGGGCCCTTCGGGCGGCATGACGTTCCGGCCCAACACCGTGGTGGTTCTTGTGGCGCTGGCCCCTCTGGTGTGCGCCGTCGGCATTTCGATCCGCGGCATACTTCGCACCTTCCGTTCCCACCGCTAGCACCGCGGCTGCGGGGCCAAGGATTCCCCAAGCCCGTCAGGGCATCGTGGGGTCTGGCGGCCTGGGTCTCGGGCAGTCCTGTGGCGGGCGTCGGATGGACTTGATCGGCGATGAACTTATTCAGAACTGCATGCGCACCAAGCCTGGGCGCGGCGCTCCTGATGACAGGATGCGCTGCTCCCCAGGCAATCCCGGGCCCCACAACCACCGTGACGGCGACAGCCCCGCCGTCGGTGGTGGTCTTCGATCCGCAGACCAGCGGCAAGGTTCTGGCCGAGCGGATCAAGGCACGCGCCAAACCCACGGACCCCGGCGTCACGATTTCCGAAGTGGAGTGCAAGAACTTCCCGGATATCAAGGTCAACACGCATACGGATTGCCAGATGGTGGTTAACGGGGTCAAACGCGGATACCGGGCCACGTTCACCCAGCGTGACGGCCACTATGAGATAAAGGCCCAGGAACTTACCTGGTAGGGGGCGCGGCGTAGGACATGGCGGGCTCCCGGTCGTCGTCGGCGTCGACCCAGGCTGCGAAGTCCTTCAGCGACATGAAGCAGTAGTAGTCGCAATACCGCAGGTTCTTCTTCTCCGACTTGCTCATGCCGGTAATTCTGAGGCGGGCCCGGCCGCGGATGGGCCGGCGGCGGTCAGCACCCTAGCGTTGCCGCCTGCCGGCATCGGCGATGGCGAGCGCCAGTTCGGAGAACACTTCCTCCGGGGTCCCCGACGCAGCCAGCTCGGTGAAGTGCGCGTATTCGGGCAGCGATCGGTAGGCGGCCCGCAACGAGGTGAGCTCTTCGAGCGTTTCCGTGTCCGTGCCGCGTGCCAAGACTCTGCGATGCGCCTGTTCCGGGTCGATCACGAGGTGGAGCACCACATCAGGTTGGGGAAACTTCGTCAGGAGGAAGGGCAGAAGCCGGCCCCGGGGAAGGCCCCGCGCCTGGCGCAGCGCCAACTGGCAGTGCAGGTGGCGGTCCATGATGACCAGGCCCGGATGCCTGTGCGCCCTGGCGTGGGAAACCACCACGTTTGCGGTGCGGATGGCTGTCTCTACGGCATCCGCCAGCCGCGGATGAAGCTGTATGCCGAACTGTGCGCCCAGCAGCGACATCCGGCGCCGTCCGGCGTAGTTCCGGAGCAGGAGCGCCTTCTTTCCTGCCCGGTGCGCGGCTGCAACCGTTGCCTGCGCGGCGGTTGTTTTTCCCGACCCGTCAATTCCCGTCAAGACAATCAGCAATCCGGCTCCTCCTGGTAGTGGCGGTGTTCGGGCCCGCGACGCAATCCGGCGGCTTCCCCTACTGCTACCAACGGCAGGGACCGCTGAATCGTCCCCGTCAAACAGGTGATCCCCGCCGCTATGGGAGGAACCGGCGGCCTCGTTCTAGGACTCTGGCGATTCGTCCCTGGCCTGGCTCAAGGCATCTATTTCGTCGTGAAAAGCCAGGTAGAGGTTGGCAATTATGCGTGCGCTCGACAGTGACCCGCCTACCAGGGTTTCAACCTTCTTCAAGCGGTAGCGGACAGTGTTCGGGTGCACAAACAACACACTGGCAACCTTCGCGACATCGAGGTCGTTCACCAGGTAGCAGATGACCGTCTCCTTCAGGTCGCTGTCGACGTTTAGGGCCTCAACAAACCTGTTGAGCTTGTCCTTGTCCGGCGCAGACTGCCGACGTGCCAGGAGCCACGTGGCGGGGTCCACCTCATCCAGCCGGACGATGCCCCGATACGTTCCGGAGGCGGTGGCCGCTGCGGCCCGGATTTGCCGGCGGGCAATTCCGGCTGCTGCCGCTGCTTCCCGGAATGCCTCGGGGGTCCTTGCAAGATCGGAATAGGGTTCAGACAGGCCGACGAAAACAGACCCGGCCGTCAGCTCCAGCCAGGCATCCAGAGCCGACGAGTCCGAAACCACCGCATGGAAGCCCGGCGGGTTTTCGGGCGTTCGCCCGTTCTCTGCCAGCAAGAGCCCCAGACCACTGGCTTCGGCCCCTCGTAAAAGGAGTTCGGTAAAGGACGGGTCCACCGGCTCCTCGGCCGGACTTGCCGCGACCACGGCACGCAGGGGCTCGTACGGCGTGAACCGGAAGGCGCGCATCCGCTCCCAGTGCCTGAACTCGCGGGCCAAGGGCACACCGTCTTGCAGCATGGTCAGCAACAGCGTGTTTTCGTGCCGCTCTCTTGAATCCGAAAACCGGGCGATCCCATTAACTGCGGCCAGGAGCCGCTGCGCCGTTTCGAGCAGGACGTCTCCGAGATCCTTCAGCACGCGGTGGTTCCTGCTGGCCACGGCCAGGGTGAAGCCCTCGCCGCGAAGCACCAGTGGCCGCGCCATGACCCCCCACTGCCCTATCACGATGGTCCCGGACGCATTATTGCCATCACGCAACTCTTTCCAGATCAGGTGGGTCGGGCCTCCCCCGGAGGATTCGACGATTCGTCCGGAATTTTCGTAAAGCACCGCTGTGCCCCGGCATGCCATGGCGAGTCTGACGATGAGCGCGTGGACGGGGTTCTCAGCGGAAATGCTCTGCAGCAGGTCGTTGCTTATCCAGAGTGCCCGCTTCTGCACGTACGCATCGGGAGATGCCTGCGACTGGTTGATGAAGTTCTCTATGCGGTGGAAGGGAACATCGTGCGCCACGGTATACAGCGGGAAGCCGGCTTGTTTGCAGGCCGCGACGAGCTTGGCGGGCACTTGGTCAAAGTAGACTCCAACACCGAAGAAGAGGGCCGCCACGCGCGCTGTCCGCAGATCTTCGACGAGTTTCACGGGCAGCAGTTCATCCCGTTCGGCATTGACGAACCTCAGCCCCGTGGTCAGCAGGACGGTGTTAGGTTCGAGCCACGCAGCCGGATTGTGGATGTCACTTGTGTGGGCTCCCAATACGATGGCAGCCGGGTTGCCCGGAACGAGAGGGGTCAGGCCCAACGGCGCTTCGGATACGACGTCGTGAAGAGTGACCGGGGTCCGGTCGGGCATTGTTCCTCCTGGCTGCAGGGGAAGGGAGGCTTTGGCGGACGACCGATTGTAAATCTGACAAAGGTCCCTGCTCCAAAATTTTAGTTCCTCCAGTGACAGAGACCCACGTCACAGGGAAAGTTGTTGGTACCCAATCAGCATCCTGGAGGAACTTAGATGTCCAACCTTAGAGTCGCCGTCGACGTCGGGGGTACGTTTACTGACGTTTGTATTTTCGACGAAGAAACCCATCGCATGCGTGTCACGAAGGTCCCGTCGACACCTGCTGACCCCATGTTGGCGATATTGAGCGGCGTGGAGCGCGCCGAGATCAACCTCGAGGACGTGTCGCTCTTCTCCCACGGCACCACGGTGGCAACGAACGCCCTCATCACCCGCAACTTTCCCCCTGCAGCCATGGTCACGACCAAGGGGTTCAGGGACGTCATCGAGATCAGGGACGGTACGAAGGACGACCTTTGGGACGCCTACAACGACGTAAGCGGCCCCTACATCCGCCGACGGGACAGGTTCGAGGTGACCGAGCGTACTGACTACGCCGGCAGCATCGTCACTCCCCTGGACGAAGGGGAAGCCCGCCGCCTGGCCGCGGTGCTCCGCAAGCGCGGCGTCACCACCATCGCCGTCTGCTTCATCAACTCCTACGCCAACGCCGAGCACGAAATCCAGATGCGCAAAATCCTGGAAGAAGAGCTTCCCGAGGCAACAGTTTCCACCTCGTCCGAGATCCTGCCCGAAATCTTCGAGCACGACCGCTTCAACACCGCCGTCTCCAACGCCGTGCTGGGCCCACTGGTGTCCGGCTACGTCAGCCGCCTCGCCGATGAGCTCAAAAGCGGCGGCTACGACGGCGACCTGCTGCTCCTGCACTCCGGCGGCGGCTCCATGACCCCCCGCATGGTCAAGCGGTACCCGGTGCGCCTCGCCGCATCCGGCATCGCGGCCGGAGCTATCGCTGCGAAGCACATCGCCCAGCAGTGTGGCTTCGAGAACGCCGTCAGCCTGGACATGGGCGGCACGTCTACGGACATTGCCCTGGTCTCCGACGGTGAGCTCCGCATCACCAAGGAATGGCAGGTGGAATACGGCCACCCCATCGTCTTCCCCAGTATCGAGGTCCTCACCATCGGCGCCGGCGGCGGCTCGATTGCGCACATTGACATTGCCGGTTCGCTTCGCAACGGCCCGCAGTCCGCGGGTGCCGATCCGGGACCCGCCTGTTACGACATGGGCGGTGAAGAGCCCACCAACTGCGACGCCAACGTGGTCCTGAACAGGCTCGGATCCACCCTGGCCGGCGGCGCGAAGACGCTGGACCGCGGACTCTCCCAGGCCGCAATCAAGCGTGTCATCGCTGAACCGCTGGACATGAACGAAGCGGAGGCGGCCCACGCCATCCTCCAGGTCGCCAACGCCAACATGGCCGACGCCGTCCGCCTGATCTCTATCCGCCGCGGTTACGATCCCCGTGACTTCGCGCTGATCGCCTTCGGCGGCGCCGGCGCCCTGCACGGCGCAGAGGTGGCCAGGGAACTGAACATTCCCACCGTCGTCGTACCGCCCAGCCCCGGCGTCACGTCCGCGCTGGGCTGCCTCCTGGTGGACATCAGGCACGACCTGTCCGCGATGTACACGGCCGTTGCCGCCGACGCCGATCCGGAAGACCTGGAGAGCAAGTACAGGTCCCTCGAAACGGAAGCCACGGCCCGGCTGCGCCACGAAGGCGTGTCCGAGGAGAATTCGATCCTGCAGCGGATCATCTCCATGCGCTACCAGGGACAATGGCGGTCGCTGGCCGTGAATATGGGAACCGGTGCCGGCGCCCTAGAAGACGCCATCCAGAGCTTCCACCAGCAGCACGAACGCGAGTTTGCTTTCCGCCAGGACGACCAGCCCGTGGAGATCTACCAGCTGCAGCTGTCCGCCATCGGCAAGACACCCAAGCCCTCCTTCGCCCCGGCGACGGAACGGGTCTCCGGACCCGGCGAGCCCGATTCGGTCCGGCCGGTGTACTTCGGCAACGACGGCTGGGTTGATACGCCCGTCTACGACCGCACCAAGCTCGGCGCGGGCGCGACCTTCGAGGGCCCCGCCATCATCGACCAGCTTGACTCCACGACCGTCGTGCCCCCGCGCACCACCGCCAAGATCGACGAGTGGCTCAACATCCGGATCCACCTCACCGAGTTCAAAGACGAGCAGGAAGCCTAACCATGACCGACGTGATCACCATGCCAGATCTCCATGTCGCGCACTCCGATGCCCGGCTGGCATCAGGCCTAGACCCCGTGACGTTCGAGGTGCTGAAAAACGCCTTCGTCACCAGCGTCGACCTGATGAGCGAGCAGATTCTCCGGACTTGCTACTCCTTCGTCATCTACTCACGTGACTTCTCTTCCGCCCTGTGTGATGCCAACGGAAACACCGTCATGCAGGGCAGCGGTGATATTGCCGTCCACGTCGGTACCCTGCACTTCCAGTGCAAGGCTGTCATTGACGAATTCAAGGACGACATCCACGACGGCGACGTGTTCGCCATCAACGACCCCTACCGGGGCGGCACGCACTTCAACGACGTCAGCTTCATCCGCCCGATCTTCTCCGACGGTGAGGTGATCGCCTTCGCCCAGAACAAGGGCCACTGGGCTGACATCGGCGGGAACGTTCCGGGTTCATTCGATGTCAACGCCAAGGAGCACTTCGGCGAGGGCCTGCGGATCACTCCCGTGCGGATCTGGAGCAAGGGTGTCTTCCTTCACGACGTCGCCCAACTCCTGGTCTCCAACACCCGGGCACCGCGCCAGGCGATGGGAGACCTCCAGGCCCAGTCGGAGGCTACCGCGGTGTGCGAGCGTGAAGTCCTTCGCCTGGTGGAAAAGTACTCCAAGTCGACGGTTGTCGCCGCGATGCAGGAGACCCAGGACTATGTGGAACGGATCGTCCTGCGGCGCCTGGAATCCCTGCCGGAGGGAGTGTGGGAGACCACCGACTACATCGACTTCGATCCCGGCAAGGGCGAGGGCCTGGTGCCCATCAAGATCAAGCTGACGCTGGACGGCAAGGGCATCCACTATGACCTGACCGGTTCCGCGCCCGCCGTCGAAACCTTCCTTAACTCCGGTTACGGCACCACCTACTCGGCCATCTACGCCGGCACCAAGACGTTCTTCCCCGACGTTCCGTTGAACTCCGGCTTCTATGCCGCCGTCGATGCGGAAATCGGGCCGGAGGGCACCGTGATCAATGCCGGCTGGCCCTTTGCGGTCACCGGCTTCTGCTCCGGTCCGTACGAAAAGCTCATGAACGGGATCTTCGAGCTGTGGTCGCAGATCATGCCCGAGCGCGCCATGGCCTGTGCGTTCAACCTCGAGTACCTCCTGGTGGGTGGCCGCGACGGCCGCACCGACGATAACCCCTACTTCATGTGGTACGACTGGATGGCCGGCGGCTGGGGTGGCCGAGCCTCCAAGGACGGGGCCAGCGCCACCGCCCCGGTCTTCGGCCCCGGCCTGGCGGTCCAGCCCATCGAAGGCCAGGAACGGCTGTCGCCGGTCCTGACCACCGTGCACCAGATTGGCACCGACTCCGGCGGCCCGGGCAGGTTCCGCGGCGGCCTCGGCATCGAAAAGGGCGGCACCTTGGTCGACGCGACGAAGACCGTGATGAGCTACTGCTGCGACCGTGCCCGCTCCATTACCTGGGGCATCGAAGGCGGCCTGCCCTCCATCCCGCACGGGGTCTGGATGAACAAGGGCACCGATCAGGAAAAGTTCCTCGGGTCCAACTTCTCAGCCGTTCCGCTGCAATCCGGGGACTCGTTCACCCGCCCGTCCGCGGGTGGGGGCGGCTACGGCGATCCCCTGGACCGGCCCTTCGACGACGTCCTCGAAGACGTGATCGACGACTACGTGTCAATCGAACGGGCAGCGAAGGACTACGGCGTCATCATCCGCGAACTCGACCGCGAACTCGACCAGTTCGAGATCGATGAAGCGGCCAGCGCCTTGCTGCGCCAACAGATCCGCGCCGACCGCCCCGCATGGCTGACCGCCGATCCGGTCGCGGTGGCGGAGAAATACCGCGCCGGAGAAGTGGACATGCTCGACGTGATCCGCCGCCACGGCGTCATCCTGGACTGGGGCACCGGGGAGCTGTTCCCGGAGACCACCGCGGAGTTCCGCAAGAGCATGACGAAGCGTTCCTCGTCCCACTGGCACTAAACGCATTCCGACGAACACCGGGCCCGCCGGCGCTGATCGCGGCGGCGGGCCCTGGCATCTCATTGCCCTGAAATCGCGACAGATCCGTGACCACGGCGAAGGAAACAGCACAGGTCGGCAGGAATGAACCCCGGATCGAACCCCACGGTAGTGCCGGGTTCCGTTCCTCTCGAACGACCGAAGGCAAAGCGTCCCCTCCCTAGCTTCTTCAATGATGTGAAAGGTGCGAAATTGTCGTACTCGAACTATGTCCTGCCGGCCAGCATGCGTGCCGGAAGATGGTCCCTCACCATGGCTTGGTGGGCGGTCTTCTCCGCGATGTTCTGGATCTACATAGCTGTGGCTTCAGCAGGCGCCGTCGGCGTGACCAACACCCTGATTGGCATGGCTCTCACCGTTGTCACGTACGGTGCAATCAACACGGTGCTCTCGCGCTATGCGGCGCGGACAGGGCTCACCGTCAGCCTCTTCTCCCGGACACTGTTCGGACTGGGCGGGTCCGCCCTGGCATCGCTGATCTTCGCAGCCACTGCCATTTACTACGCGGTGTTCGAAGGATCCATCATTGCCGTGGCGTTCCACGAGTATTTCGGTGGAAGCATGGTGGTTTGGTACGGCATCGTGGTGCTGTACGCCATTCCCCTGGCCCTGGGGGGCGTGCAGAACTGGCTGGACAAACTCAACGGTGTCCTGCTCCCGCTCTATGTTGCTGGACTGGTTGCCGTGGTCATCGCCGCCACCCTCATCCGGGGCGTACCGACGGACTGGATTGGCCAGGCCGCCGCCTCGTCGGCACTCCCGGGCTGGTTGACGTCGTACCTGATCTACATGGGCGTCTACATCATGATGATGTACACCTTTGACTACGCCAGGCTGGGACGCCAACGGGATGAAAAATTCCTGGGAAGAGTGACATTCGGCTGGGTCTTCTACGCATTCACGTTCGGGCTGAACGGGCTGGTTGGCATCTACATCATGAGCGCATGGCGAATTGAAGCCTCGGAAACCGGGGTCGTCCAGGCGTTCATCTCTTCCCTTGGGCTTGTCGGCCTGCTCGTCATCCTCATTTCCCAGACCCGCATCAACACGGCAAACTACTTCCTTGCATCAGAAAACCTTTCGGCATTTGCCAGTCGGGTATTTAGGCTCGAACTGCCGCGCTTTGTCTGGGTGATCGTCTGCGGGGCACTGGCCTTCTTGCTCATGCTCACGGATGTTCTGAGTTACCTTCTCAAGGCCCTGGCCTGGCAAGGCGTCTTTGTCACTGCCTGGGTTGCCGTCGCACTGGTCTTTATTGGCATGAATTGGAATAAGCAGGACCGTGTTCCGGATATCCGGCCAGCCAGTCTCAAGGCGGTCAGCCCCGGAGCAGTCGCCTGGGTTTTCGCTTCGGCGGTCGGAATTGCCCTCACGGAACAAACAATGTGGCCGGTCGTGTCACAGCTGACGCCCTTGATCACCATGGCGTTGGCCGCGGGCGTCTACTACGGCGCCTATAAGATCTCGCCGCCGCGTCTGATCAGCGCCGCAGGGACTATTGAGCCAACCGAGGAAGAGTTGGATCCTGCGATCACGCATTAGGCCAACCGCAGGGAATATCGCTAGCTCATGCAGCCGAACTCCACCGGACAACGTCGTCTGGTGGAGTTCGGCTTTGTGAGTATACGTAATTCAGGATCACTGGGAGGGCCTGATCCAAGGCCAGCAACGACGCCGGCCAATGCCAGCGAATGCTCTACAGGCCGAGCATGGGACACGTCGAAGTCCGGGCGCCTGCGTGGTTCCCGAATCAGGAGCCGAAGGACGGCGTCGCGTTTGGCGCAGGCGCCGGATTCATCCTGAACTATTTTCCGGACATGTCTCCATACTGGGGGCCGCCGGTTGTCTATGGGGCTCCCAGACTCCACCCAATAAGGCCCCCGATAATGCAGCCGCCTCCCCCAAGGAAAGCAAAGATGGCAAAGACGATCCAGAGCGCACCGTTGATGACCGAGGCAACGATCAGTGATTTTCGGGTGATTATGTCAGTGGGCACATGCACGCCCTCGGCGCGCAGGGCGCGGGTTTCAGAGACTACTCCCCGGATCAGGGGAACGAAGACCGCCGCCACGACAGCAGCAAAAGCCACGGACAACCACGACTCAGGTATTCCCGCTGCGTCCAGGGCGCTCCGCAAGACGAAGTTCAAAAACATGAGCCACAGCAGCCCCCAGACAACCAGCCGCCGCCGCTTGGGCGGCATCCCCTCCAGTGAGTCCGACGGCCACGATTGCCACGCGTACTTCTTTCCGTCTTCACCGCTGCCGGACGTCACGGCCACAGGCTACGACAGGAATGATGCCAACGAAGATTCAAAGATGCTGTGCGAGGCAGACGTCCCCGGCAAGGGCATTCCATTCCGCCATGGTCTTCCGGAACCGGGCAGGTAGCGTCAGCTCATGCAAGGCGCGACAGACCGCCTGGGGGGAAGTTCGCACCGAGGGTCATGCAGCGGTCGATGTCCTGGGACGCCGCCACGGCGCCGTCGTCGAGCATCAGCTGGGCTTCCTCGGCCAGCGCGTCGCGGGTGCGCCGGCGGACGCGGTCCGGGTCGATGCCGTGCCGCTCCGATGGAAGCATGCCTGCCGCAGGCTGCACCTCGCCTTTTTCATCGAGGGGAACAGGCGGTGCGCATCACGGCGGGGCCGGACGGCCGCTGCGCTTACCGGAAAGCCCCTGTGCCTGTGAGCTTCTGGCCGAGAATGAGGGTATGGACTTCGTCGGTGCCTTCGTAGGTGCGCACCGATTCGAGGTTGTTGGCGTGGCGCAGGGGCGAGTGTTCGAGAGTGATCCCGTTGCCGCCCAGGATCGTTCGGGCTTCGCGGCAGATCTCGATCGCCTCGCGGCAGTTGTTGAGCTTGCCCACGCTTATCTGGTGGGGCTGCAGTTTGCCCGCGTCCTTGAGGCGACCCAGGTGCAGGGCCAGGAGAAATCCCTTGTTGATCTCCAAAGCCATGTTCACGAGCTTCTGTTGGGTGAGCTGGTACCCCGCGAGCGGGCGGCCGAACTGAAGGCGACCCATGGAGTAGCTGAGGGCGGCCTCGAAAGCGTCGCGTGCCGCGCCCATCGTGCCCCAGGCAATGCCATAGCGCGCCTCGTTGAGGCACGCGAAGGGGCCCCGGAGTCCGGTGACGTTGGGCAGGACTGCCCCGGCGGGGAGGCGCACGTCGTTCAGCGTGATCTCGCACTGGATCGAGGCGCGCATCGAGAGTTTCTGCTGGATCGGCGTAGCCGTGAAACCGGGGGTATCCGTCGGGACGACGAAGCCACGCACGCCGTCGTCGGTCTGGGCCCAAATCACGGCGACCTGCGCCACGTTCGCCAGCCCGATCCAGCGCTTGGTGCCGTTCAGGACCCAGTCCCCGCCGTCGCGGCGGGCGAACGTGGTCATGGATGATGGGTCCGAGCCGGCGGTTGGCTCAGTGAGGCCGAAACATCCGATCGCCCTGCCGGCGGCCATTTGAGGGAGCCATTCCAGCTTTTGCTCCTCGGAGCCGTGCTTGGCGATGGCGGACATCGCGAGGGAACCCTGGACGGAGACGAAGGTGCGGATGCCGGAGTCGCCGGCCTCGAGTTCGGCGGCGGCGATCCCGTAGTCGACGGCCGTGCCGCCGGCGCAGCCGTACCCCTTCAGGTGCATGCCGAGCAGTCCCAGTTCGGCGAGGTCGGGCACGATCTCGAGCGGGAACCGGGCCTCGTCGTACCATTTGGCGATGTTCGGTTTGATTTCCTGCCGGACATACGTCCGGACCCGGTCACGGAGGGCCAGCTCATCGGCGCTGAGGAGGGAGTCGAAGGAGATGAGGTCCGAGGGGTCCACGGCGGCGGCTGCCTCGAGGTCGGCGGAACTGGGGGCAAGAGTCATGGGGTGGTCCTTCCTGGGCCTGAATGACAAGGGGAATGGCGGGGCTTTGCGGCGTGCAGAGGGTGGTCGTGCTTTGCGGGTGCCGCAGCCAGTCCAGTACGTCTTCGGTGTGCTCCCCGAGCGCGGGCGGCGCCTGGGTCCGCGGCGGCAGCGCCGGCGTCCAGGTGATGGGGTGGCGGATCTGGCGTCCGATGACTGAACCGCCGCCGTCGTGCACTTCGATGGTCGGCGCGAGACCCAAGGACTCCGCGAAGGCAATTCCTTCCCCGATGCTGGCTACGCGCCCGGCTGGCACGCCCGCCGCGACCAGGGTGTCCTGCCATGCCTCCGCCCCTGCACCGGCGAGCCCGGACTCCAGCAGCGGAATGAGCTCGCGGCGGTGCCGGACGCGGAGCGAGTTGGTCACGAAGCGCGGGTCCGCTGCAAGCTCCGGCACGCCGATGGCTTTGCAGAGCCGCGCGAACTGCCCGTCGTTGCCCACAGCTACGGCCAAGGGGGTGTCGGCCGTGGCCAGGAGCTGGTACGGGACGATGGAGGGATGATCGTTGCCCATTCGTTGAGGCACGACGCCGGCCCCCAAATACGCTTGTCCCTGATTGGCCAGGGCGCCCTGGAGGCTGGAGAGCAGGTTGACCTCGATCCTGCGGCCCCGTCCTGAGTAAGCACGCTCGGAAAGGGCTGCGAGGATGCCGATGGTCGCGTCCTTCGCCGTCAGGACATCGACCAGCGCGACCCCCACTTTGTAGGGGTCGCCCTCCGGGTCGCCCGTAATGCTCATGAGCCCGCCGAGCGCCTGGACGATGAAGTCGTACCCGGGAAGATCCCGGCCGCCGGTGGAGCCGAAGCCCGAGATCGACGCGTACACGAGTCCCGGGTTCTTGTCCGTGAGTGACTCATAGCCGAGCCCGAGTTTGTCGAGCCCGCCGGGCTTGAAGTTCTCGACAAGAACGTCTGCACGGCGCGCGAGTTCCCGGGCCAGCTCGAGGTCATCGGGGTCGGTCAGGTCCAGGGTGATCGATTCCTTGTTCCGATTGACGCCCTCGAAGTAGGTTGCCCCCGTTGGCGAGGACGGCGGAGCCCACTGGCGGGTGTCATCCCCGGTTCCCGGGCGTTCGACTTTGATGACACGGGCCCCGAGATCGGCCAGGGTCATGGTCGCCAGCGGCCCGGCGAGCACGCGGGAAAAGTCCGCGACGAGGATTCCCTCGAGGGGCGCGCTGGGCGGGGCCTCGGACCTCATGGCCGGCCTCGATCGGGCCACATAGCAGGAACACTCATGACAGCACCGAGCGAATGGAAGCCTCCAGCACGGCCAGGCCCTCATCGAGGACGTCGGCCTCGATCCCAAGCGGTGGAAGCAGGCGGATCACATTTCCGTTTGTCCCGCAGGTGAGGGTGATGACGCCGTGGGCGTTGGCTGCCTTGGCGGCGGCGGCGGCGAGGTCCCCGCGGGGTCCTGAGCCGTCGCGGAACTCGATTGCCATCATGGCGCCGCGACCGCGCACGTCGGCGACGCCCTCCAGTGCCACCAGGGGCTCCAAGCGCCGACGAACTGCGGCCTCGATGCGACCAGCATTCTCCAGCAGGGTGCCCTCGCCGAGGATTTCAAATACCGCCAGGGCGGCCTCGCAGGCCACCGGATTGCCGGCGTAGGTGCCGCCGAGACCGCCGGTGTGAACGGCGTTCATGAGTTCGGCCCGCCCGGTAGCGGCCGAAAGCGGCAGGCCTGCGCCGAGGGCCTTCGCGGTCAGGGTGATGTCCCCGGCGATGCCCTCGTGCTCGGAAGCGAACAGCTTCCCGGTGCGGCCCATGCCGGTCTGGATCTCGTCGATGACCAGGACAATTCCGTGGCGCGTCGCGATCTCCCGGAGCCCGGTGAGGAAGCCTGGGGCGTGGACGATGAAGCCGCCCTCGCCCTGGATCGGTTCGATGACCATCGCTGCGAAAGTTTCCTGACCGTGCTCGGCAAGAAGCGCCTCGACCTGCGTGAGGGCTTCGCCGGGTCCATCAGGGGTGGCGTGCGCGGGCGCCGTCGGGCCCCGGAAGACGGAACCCGGGAACGGACCGAAGTTGAGCCTGTACGGGTTTTCCTTGGCCGTCATGGCCATCGCGAGCTGGGTGCGGCCGTGATAGGCGTCATCGAAGACGAGGATGTTCGGGCGCCGGGTTGCGGCGCGGGCGATCTTGACCGCGTTTTCGACCGCCTCCGCGCCGGTAGTGAACAAGGCGGTCCGCTTCTCGAAGTCGCCGGGCGTGTGCTCGTTGAGCCACCGGCAAACGTCAACGAAGGACGCATATTCGGTGACCATGAAGCAGGTGTGGGTGAATCGCTCGAGCTGGGCGGCGGCGCGCCTGGCCACCCGCGGGTTGGCCGCGCCGACGCTCGTTACGGCGATGCCGGAGGCGAAGTCGATCAGGTGATTGCCGTCAACGTCCACGAGAAGCGCATTCAGCGCGTGGTCGATGAACACGGGCATGGTAATGCCGAACGCGTCCGTGACCTGCCGGCGGCGTTCCGCTTCCAGATCCCGGGAACGCGGGCCGGGGAGCTCGGTGAGCAGGCGTCGGGCCGTGGCTGCGACGCTGGCCGGATCATCGGCCCGGGTGGGGGCGATTTCTCGGGTGGCGGTCATGGGTCCTCCTCGTGTGTTTGAATCCACGATAGGGACGGCGCAGCCCATTGTCTTTGGATGATCCATCCCAATTGAGGAGACGTGAAGCCGGATTGCACAAAGGCGTGTGCCCTATGATCTATGCATGATCACCCTCGCGCGGCTCGTCGAGGCTGCCAAGCCTGACCTGGTGCCCTTCTGGCCGATCCCGCTCCCCCGCGTTGAGCTTACGGGTGTACATGTGTCCGAGCTGGAGGATCCGACGGTGTTCCTCTATGGCGGCGAACTGCTCCTGACGGTGGGGCTGCAGCTCGGCGGCCTCAACGGTGACGCTCGGGCGGACGCGGCCCGAAATTACGTACGGCGGCTCGTCGACGGCGGCGTTGCTGCCCTGGGACTGGGCCTGGGTTCGGGCCACGCCATGGTGCCCGACGAGCTGCGGGCGGCGTGCGTGGAATCGGGCCTTCCCCTTCTGACAGTTTCCCGGGAATCCCCCTTCCTGGCCGTGTCGCGGGCCTACTGGGAGCTGGTCAGGCAAGGCGGCGAGGCCGAACTCACCGCCCTGCTGGGACTTCAGGTGGCGCTTACCCGTGCCGCCGCTGACGAGGACGCCGAGCCCGAGATCGTGCGTGAACTGTCCCGCGCCCTCGGCACCTGGGTTGCCTATCTTCCCGAAGGGGAGGGGCCGCCGTCGTCGGCTGCCAGCGGCGGAGAACTGCCGGCCGGACTGCTGGCGGAACTGGCCCGCGAGGCTGCCCGGCTGCGGACCGCGCGCCGCGGCGCGACCGGCAATATCCAACTGGCATCCGGCACGGCTTCCCTCTATCCGGTCTCGGACGGCCCGGCGATGTCCGGCTACCTTGCGTTGGGCCGAAGCGGGCAACTTGCTGCTGCAGAACGGCACCTGTTCCTGACCGCGTCCACTCTCCTTGCGGCGCGGGCGGCAGGACAGCGCCGCGCGGCGGCTGAACGGCGCCGCGCCGAAGGGATGCTGGCGGCGCTCGTCCTGGAGGGCCATGACGACGCCGCGCGCCTCCTTGCGACGCAGATGGGCTCCGAACCACTGCCCGAGACGGCGTTTGTCGCAGTGCTCCCGGACGCTGAGCAGATGGCGGCGCAGCCGCTTCCGGCCGGACTCGTGCTGGAACGGTCCGGTGTTCTGTTCGTGCTCCAGGCAGCATCGGGCCCCTACCCGCAGCTGCCAAAGGGTGCCCGCGGAGCGTGGGGCGGCCCGATGCCGCTTCGGCGCCTGCACGAAATCGCCGCCCAAGCCGCCGAGGTTGCCAAGTCGGCCCCTCCCGGACAGCTCATCCGCGTCGGCCACGGACTCGATCTTCCGGCTGACAAATGGGTGGACGAGCTGGTCGCGCACCCGGGCCACCTTCTCGAGACCGTGCGCGCGTACTTGGCCCACCGCGGGCAATGGGAGGCCGCCGGGCGCGAACTCGGGGTGCACCGGAACTCGGTGCGCTACAGGATTGCCCAGGCCAGGGAACTCCTCGGGGTAGACCTCGATGATCCCGACGTCGCAGCCCAGCTCTGGTTGGCCCTCAGGGGCCGGACCCAGGCACCGCGCAACGAGGCACCGCGCAAGGAATAGCTGCCTCGGCGCCACGGGCCAATCTTTGGACCTTTCGGCCGATATCCCACACGAACAGCGATACTCCCGTGCCCGGTTCCGGCGAGCGCCCTTTGGGCGAATCGTACAAAGAAATGGCGAACTTCTGACGTTCTGCCCCGTGACTGGCGTTGTCCGGCTGCCTACTCTCAATGGACAGTCCGTAGTCGGGGGAACGATCTCCCACCGGGACGAAGGCACCCTTTGAGGAGGAACGAACCGTGACGGTCGAAGACACAAGCCGGACCGCGCAGACAGCCAGCCGCACCAGGACCATCCGTGGAGCGGTGCTGGAAGCCATCGGGGCGGACCGGCCCTATGCGGGCTCACGGCCCATCCAGGTGCAGGACCTTGAGCTGGACGGACCGGGACACGGTGAGATCCTGGTCCGCATAGAGGCCGCCGGGGTCTGTCATTCCGACCTGTCCGTAGTCAACGGAAACCGGCCGCGGCCGTTTCCAATGCTGCTCGGTCATGAAGCCGCCGGCATCGTGGAGGAATTGGGCGCAGGGGTCGACGACCTTCCACTCGGCCAACGTGTGGTCATGACCTTCCTCCCCCGGTGCGGCGCATGCGCCGGATGTCAGTCCAACGGCAAGACGCCCTGCGGGCAAGGCAGTGCGTCCAACACTGAAGGCACGCTACTCGGTGGCACCCGGAGGCTTTCCAGGACCGGAGAACCTGTGCACCACCACCTCGGAGTCTCCGCATTCGCCACGCACGCCGTGGTCTCCCGCCGCTCCGTTGTGCCCGTCGGCCCGGACGTGCCGGCGCATATCGCAGCGCTGCTCGGCTGTGCACTGCTCACCGGCGGCGGAGCGATCCTCAACGTCGCCAAGCCAGGCCCCTCCGCCAGAGTGGCCGTCGTGGGGCTCGGTGGCGTAGGCATGGCCGCGCTCATCACCGCCGTCGCCACCGGCGTCGAATACGTGGTTGGCATCGACACGCTGCCGGCCAAGCTGGACGCCGCCAAAAGGCTCGGCGCCGCTGACGCCATGACCTCTGCGACTGCGCTGGGACGAGGCGAGAAGTTCGACGCTGTCATTGAAGCGGCAGGACACCCCCGCGCTTTGGAAGCTGCCGTCGCCCTCACAAAGCCCGGGGGCATCACCGTAACCGTGGGACTGCCGGCGCCGGGCCAGCCTGCCTCGATCGATCCGCTCGCGCTGACGGCCGAGGGGAGGTCGATCGTCGGCAGCTACCTCGGCTCGGCCGTTCCGGAACACGACATTCCGATCTACGCAGAGCTTTGGCGCTCCGGGCAGCTGGCCGTTGAGGGACTTGTCTCGGACACCATCCCACTCGAAGAGATCAATCGCGCCATGGACACCCTCGACGGCGGCCACGCCCTCCGCCAGATCATCACGTTTTCCTGACCTACCTAATATTCCACCACTGAGGAGAGACCTTCATGTCATCCACGAACGACCACATTTACAGTGCCATCGTCATCGGCGCCGGCTTCGGCGGCCTGGGCCAGGGCGCCCAGTTCGTCCAGGCCGGCATCGACGACTTCCTGATCCTTGAGCGCAGCAACGACGTCGGAGGTGTGTGGCGGGAGAACACCTACCCCGGCGCCGCATGTGACACCCAAGCACTCGTATACTGCTACAGCTATTTCCTGAACCTGAGGGTTTCCCGGATGTTTGCCGGCCAGGATGAACTCCAGGGCTACCTGCGTTCCCTGGTCGAGGAATTCGGACTCGGCAAACACATCCGCTTCGGCCAGAACATCCTGGCTTCTGAATGGGACCAGGACCGCCGCCTCTGGACTGTCCGGACCGACGAAGGCTCCCAGTTCCTGACCCGTTCCCTGGTCGCCGCATGGGGACAGCTGAACGACCCGAACATCCCCGCCTTCCCCGGCTCCGACAAATTCGAGGGCGCGGCATTCCACTCCTCCACGTGGCGGCACGATCTTGATCTCACCGGCAAACGGGTCGCTTCCATCGGTTCGGCCGCAACCGCGGTCCAATACGTGCCCGAGGTCGCGAAAATCGCCGCGAACCTGACGGTGTTCCAGCGTTCAGCCAACTACGTCCTCCCCCGGGACCAGTACGTCTTCACGGAGGAGGAGAGTGCGAACTTCCTGGCGAACCCGGACACGTACCGCCAGCAGCGCCAGGAAATCCATGAGTTCCGCGAAGCCGGATTCGAGCGGACGCGCCGCCACACGGCAGCTTCAGAGGAAGGTGTCCAGCTCGCCCGCCAGCATCTCGAAACCCAGGTCTCCGATCCCGCACTGCGGGACAAGCTCACTCCCGACTACGACTTCGGCTGCAAGCGCATTCTGCGGAGCGACGACTTCTACCCTGCCCTCACCCGCGACAACGTGGAACTGGTGACCGAGTCCATCACGGAGTTCACCCGCGCTGGCATCCGAACGGCCGACGGCGTCGAGCATGAGTTCGATGTGATCATCTACGCCACCGGGTTCAAAAGCCATGCGTTCCAGGGATCGATGCGCGTGGCGGGACGCGGCGGACTCCGCCTGGACGAGCGGTGGGGCAACGCCCCCGAGGCGTATCTCGGCATCACGATCGACAACTTCCCCAACCTGTTCCTGGTCTACGGACCGAACACCAACCTGAACCACAACTCCGTGGTGTCCATGCTGGAAGCGCAGCACCGCTACATCTCACAGGCCGTCGAGCACATCGCTGCCGACGAGTCGCGGATTCTCGAGGTGGACCGCGGTGTGCTGGATATGTTCAACAAGCGCGTTCAGGACGAGCTTGGACAGTCTGCCTTCTCCTCCGACTGCTCCTCCTGGTACAAGAATGAGGAGGGCCGCGTTATCAACAATTGGTCCGGAACTGTCGAGGAATACCGGGCAATCACCCGCGAGTTCGAACTTGACGACTACCTCCAGCTGGCAGACGCCGGGCCCGTGCGATGACCCAGCCAGACCTGTTCAGCGGAAGGCCGGTCGCCGCGGACGCCGCGGAGGTTCTGGAGAAGTTCCGGGCCTCCGGCGGCCGTCCGTTTCACACCTACCCGGTCCGAGAGGTTCGTGAACTCTATGAGCGCGGGTGCGCGTCGAACGGGCTGAGCGGAGATGCTCTTTCTTCCGTCTCCGACTTCACTGTGGACGACTTCCAGACGCGGGTTTATGACCCGCGGGTCTCCTCCGGCCCCACCCCCGTGGTGCTGTTTTTCCACGGCGGGGGCTGGGTCATGGGGAGTCTGTCCACGCATGACGGGCTCTGCCGGCGGCTGGCTGCCCTGACAGGCCTGCCGGTCGTGGCGGTGGACTACCGGCTTGCCCCGGAGCACCCGTATCCGGCCGCAATCGAGGATAGCCGGACCGCGTTGGACTGGCTGTTCACGCCGGGTGGGGTCCACGGACTGGACGTAACCGAGGCTGTTCTGGTCGGCGATAGTGCAGGAGGTCAGCTGGCGGCGGTGCTGGCAATAGAGAACGCCGGGATGGCTGATCCGCTGCCGGTCGCGGCGCAGGTCCTCATCTATCCGATGGTGGATCTGACCATGTCCTCGCCCTCATATGCCCGCGTCACTGAGGGGTTCCCCCTGGTAGCGGAGACGATCGCATGGTTCGCGGACCTGTACCTTCCGGGGGCCGTGGACCGTGCGGCGCCCGACATCAGCCCGGCCTTGGCCAGCTTGCCTGCACGGCTTCCGCCGGCCTTCGTCATCACAGTGGACAACGATCCGCTGCTTGATGAGGGTGCCGGCTACGCGGCCGCCCTGGCGCGGGCCGGAGCAGAGGTGCGGTACCAGCACCTCCCGGGGTACGCGCACGGCCTTCTTACCTCAGCCGGCCGCATCGGCCGCGGAGCACAAATGGTCGAGGAAATCGCGGCCTTCATCTGCAACAGCAGACTGGAGTCGGCTCCGGCGTAGGGACCCCCGGCCCAGGCCGGACCGGCAGCCTCAGCCGCTGTTGCGCGCCCGGCTGGGCTGCACCCGCGGCGGTTCCCCGGGCATCTTCGGAAAGTCCGGCGGGAACGGCAGCTCCCCTAGCCCGGCCTCGAGGTCCCTGTTCCACCATTCCAGCAGGAGATCGACGGAGCCCGCGCCGCCCGCGTGCATGTCCTCCCACGGATCGCCGGTGGCTTTGAGCCGCTCCGGCACGGTGGCGATCGTGAAGGCAGCCGGGTCGACGGACCCGAGCTCTTCCCAACGGACCGGGCACGACACCGTCGCGGTGGCGAGTGCCCGCGGGCTGTAGGCCCCCGCGATCGTGCGGTCGCGGTTCGCCTGGTTGAAGTCGACGAAGATGCGGGCGCCGCGTTCCTCTTTCCACCATGCCGTGGTGACCTGCTCGGGCATGCGACGTTCGAGTTCGCGGGCCGCCGCGATGACGGCGTGCCGCACGTCCAGGAACTCCCGGGTCGGCTCGATCGGGGCAAAGACGTGGAGCCCGCGGTTCCCCGAGGTCTTGATGAAGGCCTCCAACCCGGCCTCCGCGAGGACGCGCCGCAGCTCCAATGCGACCGGAACGGCCTCGGTGAACCCGGTACCGGGCTGCGGATCGAGGTCGATCCGCAACTCGTCCGGATAATCCGGCTTGCCGGCCCGGGAGGCCCAAGGGTGGAAGACCACCGTATTCATCTGCACCGCCCACACCGCGGCGGCGATCTCGTCAATGACCAGCTGGGGATGCGTGCGTCCGCTGGGATAGACGACGTCGACCGCGCGGATGAATTCCGGGGCACCCTTGGGCGGGTTCTTGGAGAAGAACTGCTCGCCGTCCACCGTGTCCTTGAACCGCTGGAGCGTCACCGGCCGGTCCCCGTTCGCGGCCAGGAAGGCGTCCCCGACGTCCACCATGTACCGGGCCAGGTCCAGCTTGGTCAGCCCCGGGCCGGGCCAGACGACCCTCGCCGGGCTCGACACCCGCAACTCCCGGTCGCCGTGCGGACCGCTGACAGTGAGGTGGACTTCTTCCTTGGCCATGGGGACAACCTACCCCGGCGGCGTAGACAGTTGAAGAGCGGAACGGCCGTCCGCCCGGCATGATGGACGCATGACAACGCCCGAGTTCCCAATCACCCTTGAGGTCGGCGACGCCACAGTGTCGGGCGTCTTTGCCGGCCCCGAGGACTCCTTCGCAACCCTGGTTGTTGCCCACGGCGCCGGGGCGGGAATGGACCATCCGTTCCTTGTGGGCTTCACCCGCGCCCTGAATGAACTCGGCGTCGCCACCCTGCGTTTCAACTTCCCTTACCGTGAGGCAGGACGAAAATTCCCGGACCGGCCGCCGGCTGCCATCGCCACCTGGCGGGCGGCCATGGACGCCGCAGCATCCCGTTCCGCCGGCCGGCCGTTGTGGGCCGCCGGGAAGTCGTTCGGCGGACGCATGGCCTCGATGGCCGTCGCGGAAGGCATGCCAGCCGCGGGGTTGGTCTATCTGGGCTACCCGCTGCACCCGCCCGGGAAACCGGAAACACTCCGCGACGAGCACCTCTACGGGCTGACTCTGCCGATGCTCTTCCTGCAGGGCACGCGCGACACGTTCGCCACCCCGGAACTGCTGGAGGCCGTGGCGGCCAAAATCGGGCCGTCCGCGACCGTGGAGTGGCGCGAGGGCGGCGACCACTCCTTTGCCGTTGCCGGCGCGAAGCGCAGTGCCGACGAGGCGGGGGCATCGCTCGCTGCGACGGTCGCCGACTTCCTGAAGGCACACGGCGAAAATCCCGCGGCCGCACTCCCCTAAACGAGCTCCCCTAAACGAGCTCCCCTAAACGAGCTCCCCTAAACGAGCTCCCCTAAACGAGCTGGCCTAACCGACGTCGCCGAACCGGCCCGCCCCGTGGTGCACACGCGCCTCGATGGCGTCGGCGGCAGCCACGGCACCTCCCGCGTTGCGGACAACCTCGCTCATCGCGGCCAGGTTGCGCCGGACCTGCGGGTCGGTGTGGACGGCGGCGACCGCGGCCCGGAGCGCGTCGGGCCCGACGTCCTCTGCCGCAAGGTGCCGGCCAAGACCCAGTTCTTCCAGCCGGCGGGCGGTGGCCGCCTGCTCCGGCTGCTGCGGCACGGCCACCAGCGGGACGGCGAAATACAGCGCTTCCATGGTCGAATTCATGCCCGCATGGGTGATGAAGACGTCGGTCTGGCGCAGTACCTGCAACTGCGGGAAGAACGGCCGGACCCGGACGTTCGGCGCAATCGTGCCAAGATCGGCCGGGCTGGTCTGGTCCCCGACGGCCATCGCGACGTCCCACTCGCTTCCGCCGAAGGCGTCAAGACACATCCGGAAGAAGTCCGGCCGGCGGTTCAGCGGTGTGGTTCCCAGCGAAATGAACAGCAGCGGTCCCGTCCCCTCACGTTCCCATTCGCCGTCGCCGTCCCGGCGGCCGACGCTGGGACCCACAAACCGGAACCGGTCATCGAAGGTCGCCCCCATGGGCTGGAATTCGCGGGGAAGGAACACGATGTTGAACGGCGCAGGCGGACCGTCGAACATCCGCGGTGTCCGCACGCCCTGACCGGCAGCGAACTCCGCCAGCAATCGGCCCATGGCCAGCGCAACCTTGGCCATCTCATCGGCGCCGTCCGGTGGTGGGGCAGGCATCAGCGATCTCAGCGAGAAGTGCTCGTTGGTGGCATAGGTGGGCATCAGGGCAATGGCCGGGGCGCCGATCTTTTCCGCGGCCATGCTGCCGCTGAGCGTCATCGCGTCAAAGCAGACGGCGTCCGGCGGGTCGCGGCGGAGTTGATCGACCAGCGCCGGAAAGCTGGCTCTGAGGTCCTCGAATACGCGGTTCATGATCGGCAACATCAGGTGTGCCTGTGCCCCGTGCCCGGGCCCGAGGGCGGGCATCGACGCCATCCAGTTCCCGCCGGAAGCGTGAAAGTCCGCGCCGGCGTTGCGGATCATCGGTCCGAAGTCGGCGGACGTGAAGTATGTGACCCTGTGCCCCCGGCCCACGAGCTCCGCCACCAGTGGCAGGGTCGGGTTCACGTGTCCGTGGGCGGGAATGGAGACGAACGCAAGGTGCATGGCCATCACTCTTCATCGCGTGGCTGAGTTCCTGTTTAACCGGCCTGGTTGACCGGCCTGTTTGCCCGGCGTCCCGCGGGCCAGGAGGCCCGCCGGCGTCGTGCTCCTTCATCATGCCCCTGTTGCCCGGGCGGCGCGAGTGGTCACCCGGCACCGGGTCCCGGGGTCAGTTCCGCGGCTTGGTCCGGGCTGTTGCGGGCGCGGTCCACGGGTCTTCAGGCCACGGATGCCGGGGATAACGGCCGCGCATTTCGGCCCGGACCTGCGCGTAGGGGCCGGACCAGAACGATGCGAGATCGTCTGTCACGGCCAGGGGCCGGCGGGCCGGCGAGAGCAGATGGAACAGCACCGGCACGCGCCCATCTGCCAGCCGCGGCGTCTCGGCCCAGCCAAAGCACTCCTGCAGCTTGACGGCCACTACCGGCCGGCCGGTGGCGTCTGCCGCGTCCGGGTAGTCGATCCGGATCCGGGATCCGCTGGGGACCGCCAGCGACTCGGGTGCCAGTTCGCCCAGCCGGGCCGCCTCGGGCCACGGCAGCAGCCGGCTCAGCGGGCCGGCGAGGTCGATCCCGCCCGTGGATGCCCCGCCGGCCAGCGCCGCGAGTTCCGGGGCCAGCCAGTCCTCCAGCCGGGCCAGCAGCGCCGGTTCGGAAACGTCGGGCCATGCTCCGCCCAGCTCCCGGTGCAGCAGGGCAAGACGGCGGCGCAGGCCGTCCGCCGCGCTCGACCATCCGATGGTCGCCAGCCCCTCGCTGGCCAGGGCGCGGGCCACAGCTGCGCGGCCCTCTTCCGCAGGAGGCCGTACCGGGGTGGACGAGAGCACGATCGCGCCCAAGCGGCGCTCCCGCCGGGCCGAGACGCGGCCCTGGCTAAACCTCGCCTGCAGCGTGTCGCTCAGGAGATTGCCGGCGGCGGCCTCTGCGGTGTCCCCTGTCAGGGGCGCCGCAGAGCGGATGACGGCGCCGGTCCCCGCGGCGTCGCGCCCTTGCGCGCGGGACACTTCGGCCACGCCCAGCCATTCGTACCCGGACAGGGGGCTGCCGGCCGGCAACCCCGCCCGCGTTCCGGACGTGAGCAGGTATTGTGCGGGCCCCTCGCCCGGAACGCGGCGCCCCACCCGGTCCGGGAAAGCCAGGGCGACGACGAAGCCGATCGCCTCCGCGGCACCAACAGTCCCGGCGGGCGCGGCGCGGGATGATTCCCCGGGCCCGACGCCGGTGGATTCCTGCCGGGCGATCGACTCCATCCGCCGGACGTCCTCCGCCCAGCGCCGGGATCCGGGATCCCGGCCGGTCCGCAGCGCGGCAACCAGGCGGGTGAGGTCTGCGCCCGGGGCGCGCTGGTCCCCTGAGACCAGGGCGACAGCCTCGGCCGCCGTGCGGTGGCCCACTGTCGCGGCGCCGTCCAGCAGTGCCCGGGCCAGCCGGGGGTCCGTCGGGACCCGGGCCAGGACCTTGCCCACTTCCGTTGCGTGACCGTCCGGGGCGACGGCGCCGAGTTCCCGCAACACTTCGACGGCCTCGTCCATCGCAGCCCGGGGCGGCGCGTCGGGCAGTTCCAATCCCCTGCCGCCGGGGGATCCCCAGCACGCCAGGATCAGGGCCGCACCGGTGAGGTCAGCCGCCGCGATCTCCGGCGTCGGGTGCGCTGGCGCGGCGCCAAAGGCCCTCTGGTCGTAGCAGCGGATCACCGTGCCAGGGCCCTGGCGTGCGGCACGGCCGGCGCGCTGGTCCGCCGACGCCCGGGAGCAGGACACCGTCACGAGGCCAGACATTCCGCGGCCGGCATCTCGCCGCGGCTCGCGGGACAGCCCGGAATCGATGACCAGCCGGACGCCCGGGACGGTGAGGGAGGATTCGGCGAGTGAGGTGGAAACGATGATCCGGGCAGCCCCGCCGGGCTCACGCCCGGAGACGGCGCGGTCCTGCTCCGCGGGCCCGGCCCGGCCGTGGAGTTCCAGAACCTCGGCGCTGCTCCGGCTGCGAAGCCGCGCGGCGATGTAGGAGACCTCCCACGCACCGGGAACGAACACCAGGGCGTCCAGGTCCCGCCCGCCGGCCAGCGCGGCGGCGTGCCCGGCCGCTGCCGTGTCGGCCACATGGTCCAGGAAGGCCCGGGCCACGCCCCTTTCGTCCAGGCGAGGCACCGACGCGGGGACCCATTCGACGTCCAGCGGGAACAGCGCGGACGGACAGTCGATGACCGGTGCCGGGCCGCCGCCGTCGTCGTTTCCGGCCGCCGACTCACCGATCAGGGCGGCGAAACGGGGCGCGTCGAGCGTGGCCGACATGGCGACGAGGGCGAGGTCGCCGCGCAACTGGCGGACTTCTGCGAGCATGCCGACAAGGAGGTCGGTCTCCAGACCGCGTTCGTGGACCTCGTCGAGGATCACGGCGTCCGTGCCCTCGAGCCCCGGATCCGCGAGGAGGCGGCGCAGCAGGATGCCGGGCGTGACGAACTCGATCACGGTTCCCGGGCCCGTCTGGCGTTCCCCGCGGACGGTGTAGCCCACACGGTCGCCGAGCCGCGTGCCGTCCAGGGCGGCCAGGCGCCGGGCGGCCGCACGGGCAGCGACGCGGCGCGGCTGGGTGACCACGATCCGCGGACGGCCGCCCCGCCCGCCCGCAGCAAGGTTGGCCAGCAGCGGCGGCACCAGCGTCGTCTTGCCCGTGCCCGGAGGCGCCTGCACCACCGCGGACGCCCCGGCACCCCCGGCCCGCAATGCCGCCGCGAGGGCCCCCAGCGATTCCGCAAAAGTCAGGCCCGCCCCGATGACGCCGAGGTCGAAGAGGCCCTTGGAACAGGCTGGGTCCAGGGGTACGGTCGCGGAAGTCACGCCTCCATTGTCCCTGCAATAGCGTCCTGGCCATCCATTCGGGGCGGCGCCGCTGATCCGCCCGCCGGCGCCCTTGCCTGCGCGCGCACGGGTCCGGCCGGCGTTGGCCCGCATGTGCGCCGGCGCTACGGGTGCGCAGCCAGCAGCGTCTTGCCGCTCGCGACGGCACGGATTTCAACGCTGCGGATTTCGGCCGTCGGGACAACCGTGGTGGCCGTCGGCGTCGCCACTGTCCCCGGCGTTGCCGTCCAGGTGGCCACCTGGGTCGTGGCACCGCGGGAGTCGACAACCACCAAACGGTACTCCTCCGGCGTCCGGAGACCGCCGGGTGGAGCGTACTCGGCCGGGGACGGCGTGTAGGTGCACTTCCAGTCGATCTGCGTTCCCCACGGCTGCGTGGTCAGGGATCCGGTGGCCACCAGGGCGCCGCCGGCTACCGGGGTGAAGTTCAGGGCCGTCCCTGATGCGGCCTGGATCTGGGCGGGAGGTGGCGGCGAGACCGCGACCTGAACGTATACCGCGCCAGCGGCGGCAGCGGCGCCCAGCATGATCCCGGCGGCAGCCAGGCGGGTGCGCCGGCGCCCGCGCTGGACCTTGTTCGCCAACCCGGGCTGCAACTTCGGCGTCGGCCGTTCGCCGTCAGTCCTCCCGAGGGACTGGGCTTCCTCGGGTGAGAGTGCGGCCAGCAGTGACGGCAGTCCGGCAAGTTCGGCGACGGCGGCCCTGCAGCCCGCGCAGCCGGACAGGTGCTCCTCGAACTCGTGCCGCTCGGAGGAGACGAGGGATCCGAGCACGTACGCGGCATCCCAGCGGCGGTACTCATCGATTCCGTTCTGGTTCATGGCGTCACGCCTCCCTCCTGCAGGGCCAGTCGCATCGCCCTCAGCGCGTAGTGCAGGCGCGACTTCACTGTGCCCTCGGCCAGCTGAAGATTTTGCGCGATCTCGGCCGTTGTCTCTCGCAGATAGTACGAATGAACGACGACGGCCCTGTGCTCGGCGGACAGCCCGGCGAGCGCATCCGAGACAAGCCACCCGTCCAGGATCCTGTCGACCCGGTCCGCCTCCGGAATCTCAGGCAACTGGTCGGTCGCCGTTTCGTGCCGGCGGCGGGCGCTGCGACGGTCATCGATGACGAGGTTGCGGGCAACTGTGTATAGCCACGCCCGCACCGCCGTCTCCGGGCGCTGCAGAATCGCCGGGTGTTTCCATGCGCGGATCAGCGTCTCCTGTACGACGTCATCCGCCAGGGTGCTGTCGCGGGTCATTTTCATGACGAACCGCCATAGCGCCGGGCCGTAAGCCTCCTGCAGCGATCGCAGCAACTCGGCCTCCTGATCGGACATTTCAGCCTCCTTGGAGGTAGGACGACGCCGGCCGGCGAACAGTTCACTAGCGTCCGGCTGCCGGCAATTGCCGGGCCGCGTTGAACCTGCAGGCAGCCGGAACCGTTGTAGGGACAGCCCGGCTGCCCTGGCCGGCCATCACTGAGGAGAGCACAATGAAGATTCTTCGCCCGGCGACTGCCGCCGCGGCGTTAGGCACCATCCTGCTGCTGGGGGCCTGCTCCGCCGGGCACCCAGCACTGCCGGCACCGGCACCCTACACAGTCCCATCCGTTCCTGCGACGGGGAGCCCCTCGCCAACGCCCAAGGACCCCGCAAGCAACCCGGCTCCGCCGCCGACCGTTGCGCCGCCCGCTGTGCCGGCTCCGGCACGGACCGTTGCGCCGCGCGCTCCGGCGCCCGTGATGCGGCCGCCGGTGCCCGCCCCGCGGCGCGTCGTTCCACCGGCGCCGCGGCCCATGGTCGCGCCGCCCGCCCGGGTTCCTGCCGGAAACGATCATGATGCCGACAACAACGGAGGACCGGACGACGGTGACGGCAACAAGTAGCTGCCGCGGCGCGCTTGGACCGGGCCCCGGCAGGGGGCTGCTGTTCGGAGTGCCGGCGGCGTTAGCGGCAATGGTCCTCAGCGCCTGCGGCGGTCCGGCAGGGAACCAGACGGCAGTGCCTGCGGCCGGCCCCACCGCGTTCGCCTGGTTCCGTGCCGGCCCGGCCCCCGCAGGATGGCAGGCCCTGGAAATTCCGGACGCTACAGCAGTGCTGGCCATCCCCCCTGATGCCGCTCCCGTCCCGGGCGACCCCGGCAGCGTATCCGCAACCGTCACCGCCCCGGACGGGGATCTGCGAATCTATCTCAATGCCACGCCGCAACAGGGCGAGGAGTCGCTGGCCAATTGGTCCGATTTCCGGCTGGCCCATCTCACAGGCGAGAACGCCGCATCCGCGAGCCGGCTGCAGTACCGCACCGGCATGGAGTTCCGGGGAGGCACCGGTTCCTGCCTGGAAGACACGTATGTGACACGCATCGGTGCCCACAAATACCGTGAAATAGCCTGCCTCGTTGCAGGTACCCGAGGGGGCAGTGTCCTGGTTGCAGCCGCGCCGGCCGATTCCTGGGACCGCTACAGCACCGTGCTGCAGCAAGCGGTGGACGCGTACGCCTCTGAATAGCGGCAAGCCCCCATCCCCATCGAACACAGTGGCCCGGACCCGTTGGATGGGGCCGGCTGGTCTTGACCGGTTGGTTTAGGCACGGCGAAGGCGGGAGACTGGATCAACTCGATCACGAAAGTGGGAACCACATGATTAATCTCAAGCAAGACGCCGAGGGTTTCATCCGCATGAACCGGCATTTCCCGGAAAAGTCGCTCATCAGCATCACGTTCACGGACGGCTCAGAACACGTCTATTCCGGGCACCGGCTCAATGGCATCTATGACGAGGCCCTGGCGGAGTACCGGGCCCAGAACCACCTGGACGCCAAGGGGTTCTCGCGCGCCCCCAAGAAGACGGTCCAGCCCGCGAACAAGATCGAGTTCGTTCCGGTGCACGCCGGAATGGACCCGTAACGGCGGCCCCTGCCGTATCAGCCGACGCCGACGGCGCCCGGCCCGTGCGCCGGGCGACGGAGGGCCCGGGCGCGGATCCGGAGATCGTTGTCGTGCACCCGCCGGTCGACGCCAGGCACGGCAGCCGGGGTGGTCCGCGGCCGCGGTACCGCCGGAGTTGCCGGAGGCTCCGGGCACAGATCACTGATCAGCCCCATGCCGGCGTACTCGCGCACCGCGGAGATGCCTGCAACCGCTGCAGGCTTGTCCGCGAAGCCCTTTGAGACGGCCAGTACGGCCCCATCCGGTGACCTGAGCCGAAACCTGAAGCAGGCATCGGCATCTACGAAGAGTTCAAATGTGCCGGCCATGACGATCCTCCCGATTCGCGGGCTCCCCTTCCGCGCATCATTGCCACAGAATGAAGGGGAAAGCGTCGCTGCTGCCCGCTGGTTTGGTTTGTCCTCGCGGCTGAACAGATCATGTCAGCCCGTGTTATCAGTTTCGCTGCGGCCGTGAAACGCCCACAAGGCAGGTCACGTAAATCCTAGGTAAATAGAAGCCAACAGCCGTGCGCAGCCGCCGTCGGGTCCGCCACGGGCAGGAGTATTGCCGGCTCCGCGGTGCCCTACAGGGGCGGCCAATGGTCGCGGCAGTAGTCACCGCGGCTGGCGCCCGGAGACCCCGGCGGGATGGCCCGGTCCCAGGAGGGGGCGACGGCGTCGCTCCGCTCGGAAGGCTCGGCCGCCGCTGCGCGGCTTGCATCGCCGGGCAACCAGGTCATGACTGAATCGTTGGACAACGTACCCCCCATTGTTGTTGGCTGGAGGCGCACCGGCTCGCATCACGGACCGCCATGCGCCTCACGCAAGACTAGCCGGGAGGACTGACGCCAAAACAGGGACTTTGGACCGTATCGGCGAAAGCCGCAGGCGCGTACCCGTTAGCGCCCGCAGGCCGCCGTCAACGGCTCTTGGCGCCCGACAGCCCGGAGCAAAGGGCAGAAGTGTTTCATCCAATGGAATTGGACGTCGCCGCGGCGGAGAATCAGGGGCAGTCTTGGGGACAGCCCGCGCTCCACAGACAGGAAAGAAGGATGCGATGTCCCTCAGCGTTGAGGAAATGAACAAACAGCTCCCGGTGGCGAATGTGCTGCCGGGCGACGCCGTCCCGTACTACATGGCGTCGGGCGAAGGCGCCCGCTATGAGATCAACGGCCAGCTCGTCACGGTGATCGCCCGGGCGGCGGACACCGGCGGGATTTTCAGCGCCGCCTACATCTCCGGCGGCATGGGGGCCGAATCGCCGTTCGTGAGCCACGCGGTGGAGCACAAAACCCTGTACGTCTTCGACGGCATCCTGCACGTCTGGCTGCCGGGCGAGAGCCGCATCCTGACTCCCGGGGATTCCGTGGTGATCCCGCCGGGAACCCCGCACGCATACCGGATGGCAAGCCACTACACCCGGTTCCTGAACTGGATGACCCCCGGCGGCGCCGAGGCCTACTACGCACGCGTTGGCACTCCCATCGATTCGCACGTCCCGCCTGTCAGCCCGGGCCGGAAGCTCGGCCGGCAGGAGTGCGCGGCGGTGGGCGCCGAATTCGGCATGACGTTCCCCGACGTCGAACGGGTGGCACCGTCTCTCCGGCAGGACGCCGGGCTGCCGGCCGCCCAGAGCCAGTACTTCCTCAGTGCCGGCGAGGGCGAACGGATGGTCAGCTACCAGACCATGTTCACCTACTTGTCCCGGCCGGCGAACACGGGATCGAACTACTTCGCCGTCCACACCAAGGGCGCCAAGTCCCCCTACATTCCGCTGCATTTCCACGAACAGCACACGGAAAACTTCCTCTGCACCGAGGGCCGGATGTGGATCTACGCCAACGGTCGCGAAGTGCTGCTCACCAAGGGCGACTTCCTCCACGCCCCCGCCGGGACCATCCACTCCTTCGCCTTCGATGCCCACAACACCCAGATGGTCGGGTTCCTGACGCCGTCGGTGTTCAACGGCTTCTTCGAGTACTTCAACAAGCCCACGGAGGACTACATGTACACCGAGGGCGGTGAGCCCTATATGGACATGGAGGGCTTCGGCCGGGCCCAGGCCGAGATGGACCTGACCGTGGTGGGTCCCCCGCCGCAGCGCAGGGCTGCGCTGGACATCTAGGCGGCCTGGGCATCTGCCGGCTCTCTGGTCCGGTTGCACGTCCCACGGGAATGGCCCGGAACCCCTGCGGGGGTTCCGGGCCGTTGGCGTCGGTGCACGGTTTACTGGCGGTTCATGGGGCGTGTCGGTGCACAGCCTGGCGGACCAGCTCGCGCCCGTAGTCGTTGCCGTTCGGTGTGCGCAGCACCGTGTGCATGTGGAACGGGGCCGGGGTGTCATTGCTGAGGAAGACCCCGGTGTGGTGGTCCAGTTCCATGACCAGCACGGGGCTTTGCAGGCGGAAGTAGAAAGCGTCCTGCGCCTCCCATCCGCCGATCCAGCAGAACCAGGTTTCGTCCCAGTGGGCCGCGATCTCCCGCCGGCGCGCGGTCCGCGGTCCGTCGGGGAGGTACGCGATGAAGTCTGCCACGAGCTCGTCGAGGATCGCGCGTGGCGCGGCGGGCATCGCGCTGACCGGGATGCCCTCGTAGGGAATCACGCGGTTGTCCTGGAAGCAGCCGGCCAGGTGCCGTTCGTCCCCGGGGTGCAGCCGGCCCTCGGGCATGGCGGGATCCTGCATGTCCGCGAAAAGCGTGGCCTCGTCCCGCAGCGGCCTGGGCAGGGACTGCATGAGACGCCGCGCCAGGGCGATCCGCTCCTTGAAAACGGCCACGCCCCGGTGCGGGCCGGCGTCGATGACGTCCGGTTCGGCGCCGAGGAACACCGGGGAAATCACCAGCTGGGTCCCGGCCACCAGGACGTTGAGCGCCACGTGGTGGCCGAAGAGCTGCCAGCCCCACGGGGCAGTCTCCGAGGGCTCACCGTAGAGGGCGAAGTTGTAGCTGAACTCGTTCATGAGCTGCGGCAGTTCCACCAGGTCGCCCAGGAATCCATTGATCCGCATCAGGTTCCGGACCAGCTCGTAGCCGGCCGGGCTCAGGCTCGCCGCCAGGACGGCCAGGATCCGTTCGCGCACGTCCGGGTCCAGTTCGTCCAGGCGCAGGCCCGTGTCATGCTGCAGGAATTCCGGGTTGGCCCAGCTCTGCCATTCGTGGGCGTCCACCCCGTAGCGGAGCTGCCCGGCCTGCGCCGGCGTGAGTCCCGCCAGCAGGTCCCGGGCGGCGGCTGTCATCGCGGCCGCGGGCGCCTCCTCCCCTGCCGGTGCCGGCTCGAGGGGGTACAGCCCGGTCCGGCGGACCCCGTCGCTGGTCACACCGGTGAAAGACTCGGGGTACTGGGCGGCCCAGCCTTGGATCATCGGACCGGCGAAGGGGTCGGTCTTCGCCGCCTCGGCGTAGCCCCGGGCATCCAGGCCACGGATCAGCGCCACCCGAGGGTGGTCGGGCGGGTAGAGATAGTCACGGAAGGACGGCACGGACACGTGATCTCCTGTCGGGGTCTTCGGATGGGGTTGCCAGCGGCCAGCCGGCGGCGACGCCAATGGCCGCGGCGGCCGCCGCCGGATCGGTCCCCCGCCACGCGACGTGCTGGTCCGGGCGGACCAGCACCGCGGTGGCCTGCCAGTGCGTGGTCATCGGCGTTTTGTGCTGGTCGGGTCCAACGTCGACGACGGCCAGCGGGATCCCGTGTACCGCCGCGGCGGCCAGGGCCGCCGCGTAGGCCTGACCGGCGGCGGCGCCGCCCAGGCTGTCACGGTCCACCAGGAGGGTGAAGCCGGTGCCCAGCAGGTCATAGAGCGACGTCGTCGCGTCGAGCCAGGCGTGTGGCAGCATTGATCCCGGACTGGCGGAGGGGACGTAGCTGACGGGGTCCTCGGCGGGGACGGGCTGGCCGTCCGGGACCACCAGCGGCGAGGAGCCGTACGCGTAGCCCAGCACCAGCCCCAGCGAGTCGAACTCGCTTTGTTTGACGGCCAGCGCCTCCCTGGCGGCCTGCCGGGCTGCCTCGCCGTCCGCATCCGCCCGGCCTAGGGCCGGGTCCGCGAAGTGGTAGGCCAGCGACTTCCCGTTGGCGGCGGCGTCGCGGATGGTCCGGGCCGCGACGGGCCGGCGCTCCAGCTCGTAGCTGGCGGCCAGGGCCGGGCCGGCCCAGCCCTCCAGGGCGGCCGCGATCTTCCAGGCCAGGTTGGCGGCGTCGCCGATGCACGTGTTGAAGCCGTGTCCGCCCCAGGGCGGATTCAGGTGCGCGGCGTCCCCGACCAGGAACACGCCGTCGTGCCCGTACCCCGGGGCGAGCAGCATGCGGGCCGTCCAGGGGTCGGTGGCGATGACCTCGACGTCGACGTCGGCCCCGACGAGCGAGCGGACCAGGTGTCCGGCGTCGGGTGTTCCGTTGCCGTCCACGCCCTGGATGATGGCCCACCAGGTGCTGCCGAGATCCAGCCGCCCCACCATGCCCGAAACCTCGGGTCCCAGGACCCAGTACTGGACGGCCGGGTCCAGAGTGATCGCGGCGGCGAGGGTGTCGGAACGGAACAGGACACTGATGTTGGAGAGCTCGGCGGAGCCGCCGGCGAGGCGGATGTTCAACCGGCGGCGCACGGTGGAGGAACCGCCGTCGGCCGCGGCGACGAAGCTGCAGTCCACGGCCTTGCGCCGCCCGGTTGCGTCGGACACCGCCACGCGCGAGCCAAACCGCGGCCGGCCGAGACCCGGCGTGCCGCCGCCCTGGTTGATGTCCAGGTCTTCCACGCTCAGGCCGGTCAGCAGCGTAATGAGCGGGGATTCGGCGGCGGCCTCCCGGAGCACGGCCTCCATGACGGGCTGCGGGACCTGCTGCCCGCATTCCGGCTGGGGGCCATACCGTCCCGGGACGAGCTGGAAGGCCTGGTGGAACCGGGTGACTTCGTGGCCGGTGAGGGCGGAGCAGAAGATGACGTCCTGGGCGTAGGCGACCGGCAGCGGGGCGGCGTCGCGGAGTTTCCCGGCCAGCCCGAGGCGGCGCAGGTGCGTCATGGTCCGGGCGTTCGTGGTCTTCGCGCGCGGCCGGTCCGGGTCGATGGTGGTCCTCGGCTCGATGACGAGGCTGCGGACGCCGCGGTGCGCCAGGTCCAGGGCCAGGAACAGCCCGCTGGGTCCTCCGCCGGCGATCAGTACCGGCACCCGCTCCGGCAGGTCGCCGAGGGCCGCGTTGTCGACGGCCGTCATCAGGCCCGGGCCCGCAGCGACGGTCCGCCCACGGGCGTGGTGAGCGTTCCCAGGGTGTCGATCTCCACTTCGACCGTGTCGCCGGGTTGCAGGAGCCACGGCGGGGTCCGTACGTAGCCGACCCCTTCCGGGGTTCCCGTGGCGATGACGTCACCGGGATGCAGGGTCATCGTCTGGCTGATCAGGGCGATGATGGCCGGGACGGAGAAGATCATGTCCCGGGTGTTGCCGTTCTGGACCTCGGTCCCGTTGACCCTCGTCCGGACCTGCAGTCCCTCGCGAAGGTCCCCGGCCTCGTCGCGGCTGACCAGCGGGCCGAGGGGGCCGCTGAAGTCGCCGTTCTTGCCCAGGGTCCACTGCGCGGTGAGTTTTTGGGCCCGCCGCGCGGTGAGGTCGTTGAACGTGGAGTAGCCGAATACGGCTTCCGCGGCGGTGGCTTCGTCGGCGGATTCGACCCGCTGGCCCACGTAGGCGGCGACTTCGCCTTCCCAGTCCAGCCCGGCCTCGCCGGCGGGCACCGGCGCGGGGACGTTGCCGACTGACAGGGAGGCGGTCCACCGGCCGAACAGCGTGGGGTACTCGGGCACGGAGAAGGCACCCTCGGCCGCGTGGGCCCGGTAGTTCAAGCCCACGCAGATCACGCGGGCAGTGGGCGGGACCAGCGGCACTTCCGTGACGTCCGCCCGGTTCAGCGACGCGCCGCCGGCCGTCAGGGACAGGGACTTTTCCTGCCAGCCGACGGCATCCGCCCAGAAATCCTGGACCGGAGCCAACGGGTGGACCCGGGTGTCGGCCAGGGCCGCAACCCAGGCCGCGCCGTCGTGGGTGATGCCGATGTACTGCATGTGGAGGGCCTTTCAGGTTCCGCCCGGACGGGCGCGGGGTAATGGTGATCGTGAAAAATTGGCACAGCAAAGCTGCCCGGGTCAGGCCGGAGCCTGCACATCGTGGCGGCGGGGACAGTTCCCTCAGGGGACGTGGGCCTGCCGGAGGAAGAAGTCGACGGTGGCGTCCATGGCCTTCTCCGCGGCCGCCTGGCTGTGATCGGGCAGCACCCACATGTGGTCCGCGTCCTCGATCAGGAGCAGTTCGACGTCGGTTCCGGCGGCTTGCAGCGCCGCCGCGAGGGACGTCGACTGGGCCGGCGGGACGAAGCGGTCGGCGGTCCCGTGGACCAGGAGGAACGGCGGCGCCGCCGGCGTCACATGGCCCACGGGGCTGGCGGCAGCGGCCTTGCCGGGGGCCTCGGCCAGCACCGCTCCGATGAGCAGTTCTTCGCGGGACCCGGGGTCATCGGCACGGGCGACGGCGTTGGGCAGGCTTTGTTCGGCCATCCGGGCCAGGTCCGCGGGCGCGTACCAGGCGGCCACGGCAGCGACTGTGCCGGCCGTGGCGGCAGCGGTTGTGGCGGCAGCGGTTGTGGCGGCAGCGTTGCCGGAGGTGAGCCCCACGAGGCTGGCGAGATGTCCGCCCGCGGAGTCGCCCCAGGCGTAGATCCGGTCAGGATCCACGCCGTACTCCTGGGCGTGGTTCCGGAGCCAGTGCACGGCGGCCTTCGCGTCCTCCAGCTGAGCCGGGAACCGGGCGGCCGTGCTGAGCCGGTAGTCCGCGGAGACCACCACGAATCCCGCGTCCGTGAGCCTCCGGAACGGGCTGAACCCGAAACCGTCCAGCACCGGGCCGAGGGAGGACCGCTCCCCCGTCCGCCAGCCGCCGCCGTGGAAGTGCACGATCGCGGGGAACAGCTTCGCAGCCCGCCCTTCGGCGGGGTGCTGTTCAGCGGCGGGGAGGTAGAGGTCCAGCAGCAAGGGTTCTGCGCCCCCGGGGCAGGCGAACTCGATCCCTTCCAGGATCTGTTCTTCTGTCATCGTCGGCTCCATCTGCTGCTGGCCGGCTCGAGGTGTTCCGGCGTCTGAATCAAGGGTGTCGGATACCGGGCAGTGCCGGCACCGGGCATTTCAATCATTGGAACGGCTTTGCCTCCACCAGGGCCCGGGCCAGGAAGGCGAGGCCTTCCTGCACGATCCTAAGCCCCGCGGAATGGTTGAGGTAGCCGTGGACAGCACCGGCTTCGAGGCGGAAGTCAACGTCGGTTCCGGCACGCCGGAGTCCTCCCGCGAACGCCTCTGCCGAGGGCCGCAGGTCGTCATATTCGCACGCGATGATCGCCGCGGGCGGCAGCCCGGCGGGGTCGGCGTTGCCGGGCATGGCGTAGGAGGACGCCATGGCGACGGGACCGCCGATGTAGTTCTCCACGAGGGCGCGGCAGTCATCGGAAGTGAAGCGCAGCAGCCGCGGAAGCCCCTCGAGCACTCCGGCGGCGTCCAGCACCCGGGCGGCGCCGGACCCGCGGCCTGGCCCGGTGCCGGATCCGGCGCCGGGCTCTGGCAGCTCGGCGTGCAGGAACGGGTACGCGAGCAGCAGCTTGGCCGGCAGCGGCAGACCGGCGTCCTTGAGGAAGAGCGCGGCCCCGACGGCGAGATTGCCGCCCGCGCTGGCGCCGCCCAGGCACACCCGGGCGGGGTCCGCGCCCAGCTCCGCGGCGTGCTCCACGGTCCAGAGCCAGGCGGCCAGGACGTCCTCGTGCGGGACGGGGAAGTGCACGCCGTCGCGGGCCAGCCGGTAGTCCACGGACACCACCACGCCGCCGCTGCGGGCTGCGACTTCCCGGGCCAGTTGGTCCGCCTCACGCATTTCCGGACCGCCGCCGGCAAAGCCCCCGCCATGCATCCACACGAGCGCGGGAGCATCGCGGCCCGGGCCGCCGCCGTAGACCCTGACCGGGACGGTCCCGTTCGGGCCGCGGGCCCCGGCTTCCCGGAAACGGACCGACGGAGCCTGGTAGGGCACGGCGCCGCCGCTGAACGCCTCGAGCCGGTCCAGGCCGCCGGGCTGGCCCAGGAGCTCAGTGAACGAGCCCGCTCCGGCCAGATGGTGCAGGGCCCCGGCCAGGTCCGGATCCAGGCTCATGGCCGGGACCCGGTCACGGACCGGACCCAGGGCAGCGGACCCCCCAAGTCAACCGTGTCGGAAGTGTCGGCATCGCCCGCAGCGTCCGCGGCCCCGGCCGTGCCGGCGCGTCCGGCCTGCGGCAGGGACAGTCCGTGGCCAAAGCGGAAGACGGGGTCCTCGGTGTCGAACGGCATGTCTTCCCGGGAGGCTTCGACGGCGGCCATGGAACGCGGGAGGTCGAACGGCAGCCGGCCCTCCGGTACGGCACGGCCGGTGAGGATGTCCGCCAGCGCATCGGCATCGGATCCGTAGTTAGCCAGCAGGGCCGCGGCGTGGTCGGCGAGTTCGGGCAGGACGGCGGGCCGCTCCAGGTTGATGTCGATCACCGTGGGGACGGCCCGGCAGATGGCGGTGACGCGTTCGATCTCCTCGGGGGCGAAGGCCAGGTTGCCGCAGTGGAAGAAGGATTCGAAGCCTTCGCCGCGCACTTCGAACGGGGTCCGCAGCCGGAGGATGGCGAGGTCCGCGGCGTCCGGCGTCGGAACTGAGACGAAGCCCGGCCCCAGGTCCGCGGCCGTGATGCCTTCCAGGTAGACCCTGGCGCCGGCGGCGAGCGGCAGGAGGGGACCGCCGTCGACGTCCTTGTTGGCCAGGAGCGTGTAGGAGCGGCGCTGCATGGCCCGGCCCGCCGCGCGGAACTGTGGGGTCCCCACCGAGGCGTCGGAGGCGGCTGCGTCCACCAGGGGGTTCTCGAAGAGCCCCAGGCGGAACTTCTCCTCCAGCAGTTTGCGGACGGAGACGTCGAGCTGGCCTTCGCTGAGCTTGCCCGCCCGGACGGCGTCGGTCAGGAGGTCGACGCAGCTTTCGCCGCCGATCTGGTCCACGCCGGCGTCCAGTGCCTTGAGCAGCCGTTCCTGCGGGGTCAGGTGTTCCACGCCCCACGCCCTGGCCGGGAACACCCTGCCGAAGATGTCGCCGTCGGTGAGGATGCCCCAGTCTGAGCAGACGATCCCGCCGAAGCCCAGCTCTTCGCGCAGGAGTTCGGTGAGGACGCGCTTGTTGAAGGCGAAGCCCACTTCCTCATATTCCGTGCCGACGGGCATGCCGTAGTACGGCATGATCTGCCGTGTGCCGGCGGCGACGGCGGAACGGAAGGGCAGCAGGTGGTAGTCGAAGTTGCCGCCGGGATAGACCTGTTCGCGGCCGTAGCTGAAGTGCGGGTCCTCCCCGTCGAGCTGGGGGCCGCCGCCGGGGAAATGCTTGGTCATGGTGGACACGGACGCCGGGCCGAACGCTTCGCCCTGGAAGCCCCGGACATAGGCGCCCACCAGCTCCGCGGCGAGCTCGGCGCTTTCACCAAACGTGGCCGCGCCGCGGGACCAGCGCGGTTCGGTGAACACGTCCACCTGCGGGTGCAGCGCGGCACGGATGCCGACGGCGAGGTACTCCTGCCGGGCGATGTCGGCGAACTCCGCCACCGCGTCGGGGTCTCCGACGGCGGCGAAGCCGAGCGCCTCGGGCCACTGGGAGAACGGGCCGGCCAGGGCTCCGGTGCCGGGGTTGTCGGTGTAGGCGTGGCGCGGGTCGGTGGAGAGCGTGACGGGGATGCCCCAGCCGGTGTCCAGGGCGAGGCGTTGGATGCTGTTGTGCCATTCGGCGAGTTCCCTGGCCTGGGTCGCGGCGCCGATGATGTTGAAGTGGTTCATGCGGCGCCTGCCGATCAGCTCCACTGCAGGGCCGGTGCCAAGCGCGAAGGGCAGCGCGCCGTGGAACATCAGGCCCGCCTTGTCCTCGAGGGAGAGCCGGGAGCGCAGGTCCTGCACGCGTTGCCCGACCGGCAGGGTGGCGTCCTGGTAGGGGTAGCGGGCGGTGGCGGGGGTCATGGCTGGCTCAATTCGTTGGAAAGGAAGGTGATGGCGGTGTCCAGGATGCTGTCTATCCGGTCTTCTGCGCCGAAGAAGCAGTGGTCGGCGCCTTCGATGACGACGACGTCGTTGCGGACGCTGGCGGCGCTGAGGGCTTGCGCGAGGAGTTCGCTCTGGGACAGGGGCACGAGGGCGTCGCTGTCGCCGTGGATCAGCAGGAACGGCGGCGCGCCGGCGCTGACGTGGCCGAGCGGACTCGCGGCGGCCAGCAGGTCCGGGTCGCTGGAACCGCCAATGAGCATGGGCCCGGGTTCCATGCTCATGCCTGCCGGAACGCCGGCAACCATGGGGCCGGTGAGGAGGCCGGCCGGGAGCTGCATCGGGGGCATGAGGGGCAGCGAGGCAACGCCGTAGAAGTCCACGACGGCGCTGACGGCACTGGAGTGTCCCTGCGCCCCGAGTCCGCCCTCGAGGTCATCCCGGTCGCCGGTCAGGCCCAGCAGCGCGGGCGAGGTGGCCGCCGGCCGATTCGCCCCAGGCGCCAAAGCGTTCCGGGTCGATCCCGAGCTCCTGTGCGTGCGCGCGGAGGTAGCGGACCGCCGCTTTCAGGTCATGAAGCTGGGCCGGGAAAGGGGCTTCGAGGGCCAGCCGGTAGTCGACGGTGGCGCAGGCGATCCCCGCCGCGTTGAGCCGGGAAAAGACGGAGTCCGCTGGGAAAGTGGGCGGCAGCTCACGGCGGTCCCCCAGCTGGAAGGCGCCGCCGTGGACCCACAGCACCAGCGGAACCGGTCCGGGCACCGGACCCCGTCCGGTCCGCGGGAGCCAGATGTCCATGGTCAGCGGCCGGAACCCGACGGTCCGGGCGTAGCTGACTTCGCGGTGGACCGCGGAGACCTCGGACACCTGCACGGCCACGCCCGGGCCATCGAAGGCAGGGAAGGCGGGGAACGCGGGACCAGCTTGTCCGTCCTTCCCGGCGGCGGTGTTGAGGTCTGCCGCCGTGTCAGCAACTGCGGGTTCGATAAGGGTCATGGTGCGCTCCTGATGAGGTGGGACAGGGATTCAGTTCCCGCCGAAACGGCCGGGCCAGCCGTTCCCGCCGGTCCAAGCGGGACGGAGAAGGTGTGCGTTCCGGGCCCGACGACGGCGCCCGCCCGGCCGGGCAGGCGGACTTCGGCGCTGGTGCCGGCCGGCACGACGGCGTTCAGGGTCAGCTCGCCGTCGTCTATCCGCCAGCTGGCCGCAATCAGGCCCTGGGGTCCGCGGTGGGACGTGCCGGCGGATGAGAGGCCGGCGCCGGGGCGTGGTTCGATGATGAGTTGTTCATAGGCCGCGCTCCCCGGTGCCTGCCGGAGTCCGGCGGCGTAGCGGTGCAGGAAGGACACCACGGCGCCCTTGCTGTAGTGGTTCAGGGACTGCTGCGCCCTGCCGTCCGGGCCGATGCCGTTCCAGGCTTCCCACATGGTGGTCGCTCCGCGGTCCACCATGACCAGCCAGGACGGTTCGGTGTCCTGCATGAGCAGTTCATAGGCCAGGTCAAGGTGGCCGTTGTCGGCAAGGACGGGCAGCAGGTCCGCGGTGGCGAGGAATCCGGTGCCCAGGTGGGTGCCGGCGTCCCGGATGAGGCCGGCCAGCTGCGCCGCGACCGCTGCCCGGTGCTCCTCGGCGACAAGGCCGAAGGCGAGTGCCCGCACACAGTTCGCCTGGCTGGGGTCGGACAGTTGCCCGGTGTCAGTGACGTATTCGCGGGCCCAGGCGTCGCGGACGTTGGCGGACAGCCCGGCCAGGGCGGCGGCCTCCGCATCTTTGCCCAGGACGGCGGCGATCCCGGCCATGATGGCGGCGGAGTGCCGGTAATAGGCGGTGGCCACGATGCCGTGGTCGGCGGACCTGGCCGCGAACAGGTCCGGTTCCGGCCCGTCGGGTTCGAGCCATTCACCCCAGTGGAAGCCGGTGTCCCACAGATACTGTTCGTGCGGTTCCGGTGCGGGGCGGGCGGCGGCGCGGGCTGGGTGCCGGCCGCCAGCGGCTGTGCTGCGGATGAACCCGAGCCAGCGGTTCATGGCCTCCCAGTTCTGTTCCAGGATGTCCGTGTCCCCCGTGGCCCGGTAGATCTCCCATGGCACCAGGACGATCGCGTCTCCCCAGCCGGCCGAGCCGTTGACAAAGGCCATGTGATCGGCCGCGGTGGCGTCCGGGCCCGGCGACGGCGAAATGTTGACGATTACCCCGTTGTCCCACTGGTCCGCCCGGACGTCGTTGAGCCACTTCCGGGAGAAGCCGGCAACGTCGAAGAGGTAGGCGGCGGTGGGCACGAACACCTGCCAGTCGCCGGTCCAGCCAGCTTTCTCCCGCTGCGGGCAGTCCGTGGGGACCTCGCAGGCATTGCCGCGGAAGCTCCACTCGACGATCTCGTGCAGCTTGTTGAGCCGGTCATCGCTGCAGCTGAACGTGCCCACGGGTTCGAGGTCGGTCTGGACCATGCGGCCCACGAGGTCCCCCGGTTCCAGCGGTTCCGCCAGTCCCCGGACCGAAACGTACCGGAAGCCGTGCGACGTGTGGCGCGGCTCGAAAATTTCGCCCGGCGCGCCGGAGGACACCACGGAGTCGATCTGCCCGGCGGACAGGAACTGGCCCGGGTTGCGGAAATCGTGCGGCCGCAGGTGCTCCTGCGTGACCTCGCCCGTGTCGTCCAGGGCTTCGCCGTACACCAGCGTCACGGCGTGGCCTGGGGCGCCGAGCCGGGCCAGGCGCACCCAGCCGTTGATGTTCTGGCCCAGGTCCACCACCTGGTGGCCGCTGGTAAGCCGGGTGATGGAGGCCGGGGCGATGTCCTCCACGGCGCGGGTAGGCGGTGCGACCGGCCCCGTCAGGGTTTCAAAGCTGCCGTCACGGAGCACAGCGTGTACGCGACGGTTTCCGGGGCGAACGCCTGCGGCACGGAAGTCGACGTGCTGCCCGGCCATGAGGTCCGCCCTGACAATTTCGGTCGGCGTCACCAGCCAAGTGTCATCGGTCCCGACCACCGTCCGACCCGCCGTCGACGCCACCTCGATCTGCACCAGCAGCGCCGTCGTGGTCCCGTACATGTCGGCGTCGCGCGTGTACCCGAACGTGCCGCGGTACCAGCCGTCGGTGAGGACGCCCGTGACGGTGTTGCTGCCGGCGTGCAGCAACGTTCCGACGTCGAACGTCTGGACTTGCAGGGTGCTGTGGTAGCTCGTGGAGCCCGGGGTGAGCTCCTGGTCCCCTACCCGGTGGCCGTTGATGAAGAGCTCGTAGATCCCGTGGGCGGTGGCGTACGCCCGGGCTGAGTCCGGGACCGCGTCCAGCTCGAAGGTGGTGGACAGCGCGTAGCCCGGGCGCTCGCCGGGCGCGGGGATGGCGGGCTCGCCGGGGCCGATCCACTGCGCGGTCCAGTCGGCGGGGTGTAGCAGGCCCAGTTCGACCGGCATCGGTTCCGCCCAACCGGAGGCTGACTCGCTGCCGTCCGCGGCAAGGTCCCAGGTCCGCACAGTCCATTCAAAGCGGTCCCGGGAGCCCAGCGCCGGGCCGCCGTAGGGCACCAGGCGGTGGGTTCCCGATTCCACCCGGCCGCTGTCCCAGCCGTTGCTGGCGGTGATCTGGTAGGCGTTTTGCCGCACCGTCCCCTCCGGCGGGGTCCAGCTGAGCCGGGGACGGGTGGTTGTGATGCCGAAGGCCTCGCCCAGGTGCTCGGCGCGCAGGCGTGTGGGGTGGTTCATGGTTGCCTACCTCATCCCGTCGAGGGCGGGGACGGACGCCGCCGGCCGCGAAGACGCCGTCGGCAGGACGGTCGCCGCTGGCCGAATGGAGGCCATTGGCCGAATGGGGGCCGCGAGGGGTCCGGCGAGCGCAGCGCGTGCATTGCCGGCGTGCCCGGCGGGCGCGACCCTGAAGCTTGTCTCCTCCCCGCACCAGCCGCGCCCGGCGTCCCAGTGCTGGAAGGACCGCCCGGGCAGTGTGACCCGGATGTCCCGGTGTTCCCCGGCCGGGATGAGTTCGGTCGCGAACCCCGCCAGCCAGAACTCGGGCCGGTCCACGTCCGTTTCCGGGGCGTCGGCGTAGATCTGCGCCAGGTATTTTCCGGCCCGGGAACCGGTGTTGCGGACCGTCAGGACGGTCTGCACGTCGTCCCCGGGTGCCGCTGCCCCCAGCAGCGTGAACCCCTCCACCGCGAAGGTGGTGTAGCCCAGGCCGTGGCCCAGCCAGTACGCCGGAGCGGCAGCCTGCGGGGTTTGTCCGGTTTGCTTTGCCCAGCCGCGGTAGCCGACATCCAGCCGTTCCGTATACTCGAGCCTGCCATGCCGGGGGCGCGTGTCACGGACGGGGGCATCAGCAAGGGCGGCCGGCCAGGTGGTCGGCAGGTGCCCGCCGGGTTCGGCGTCGCCGAACAGCACATCGGCCAGGGCGTTCCCGAATTCCATGCCCGGGAACCAGACCAGGAGCACCGCAGCGGCGTCGTTCCGCCAGGGCATCTCCACCGCGGCACCGGCGTTGACCACCACCACCGTGCGTGGGTTCGCTTCGATGACGGCGCGGACGAGGTCGTCCTGCCGGCCCGGTAGCGCCAGGGAGGTCCGGTCAAAGCCTTCGCTTTCGACGGCACCGGAGGTCCCGACCATGACGACGGCGACGTCGGCGGCGCCGGCCGCGGCAGCGGCCTTGGCGATCTCCCGGTCCGCCGACTCCCGGGGTTCGTCGATGGCCAGCCCCACGCGGAACAGAGTGGCCTGCGGATGCCAGGCGTACCGCAAGGTCAGACGCACCGGGGTTCCGGCGGTCAGGTCGACGCCTGCTGATTCGTCCGGCGCGCCGATCAGCACGGCTTCAATGTCGGCGTAGCGGGCCCGCGAGTCCGCGCCCGCCACGGCGTCGCCGTCGACCTCCAGGCTGGCGTGGCCGATGCCCTTGAAGCCCAGCTTCCAGGTCCCGGAGACGTCCGGCGTGAAGATTGTTTCGACGTCGACGGCGGTGGCGCCGGCGGGGATGGCGCCGGTACCCCGGGTGAGCGTGGTGCGGGGACCATATTCCTCCGCGACTGTGCCGGCCGGTCCCCGCCAGGTCAGCCGGACGCTGCCCTCCCCCTGGCCCGGGGCGTGGCATTCCGCGGTCCGGGGTTCGCGAAGGCCCTCGGAGAGCCAGGCACCCTGGACGGTGGTGAGCCGGACGCCGTCGCCCGCCCGTGCGCGCAGGCCCTCAGCGGGCGCCACCGTGTAGGCCGGGAACACCGAGGCGCTGCCGCCGCCCTGGGTCCGGGGATCCAGCGCCGCCGGTCCCACCACTGCGATGGAGGTGAGGTCCCCGGGTGAGAGGGGAAGGACGCCGGCCGGATTTTCCAGCAGCACGAATCCTGCCGCGGCGGCCTCCCTGGCCACGGCGGCGCCGGCTTCGGGTGCCGCGGGCCCGTTCCGGCGGCCCTCCTCCACCCGGCGGCCCAGGGTGACGAGCCGCCGCACCTTCTCGTCAATGACGGCCTCGGGGACCAGACCGGAGGAGATGGCGTCCACCAGCCCGTCGCCCCACAGTTTCTCCGGTCCCGGCATGGCCAGGTCCGTGGCCGAGAGGGCGGAGTCCACGGTGGAGTACACCGCGTGCCAGTCCGAGACGACGGCGCCTTCGAATCCCCACTCGGTTTTGAGCGGGTTCTCCGTCAGGGGATTCTCGGTCATGGCCTTTCCGTTCACGCCGTTGTAGGCCGCCATGATCATCCAGGGGCGGGCCTGCCTGACGACTCGTTCAAACGGTGCAAGGTAAACCTCGTGCAAAGTCCGTTCGTCGAGCACGTTGTTGACGGTGGTCCGCTCGGTCTCGGCCTCGTTGGCGACGAAGTGCTTGGGGCAGGCGCCGATTCCCTGGCCTTGGATGCCGTCCACGTATGCGGCCGCCAGTTCACCGGTCAGGAGCGGGTCCTCGGACAGGCATTCGAAGTTCCGGCCTGCCAGCGGTGAACGGTGCAGGTTCATGGTGGGTCCGAGCACCACGTCCACCTCCTGGCGGCGCGCCTCGGCCGCCAGCAGCCTCCCCACCCGCGCCATCAGCCGCCGGTCCCAGGAAGAGGCCAGGCACGTGGCGGACGGCAGGTTCACCGAGCCGGCCGCCTCGGTGTCGCGGTGGCCGCGGACGCCGACGGGCCCGTCGGAAACCGTGATCTTCGGCAGTCCCAGGCGCGGCTCGGCCTGGGTAAACCAGAGGCCGGAGCCGCTCAGGAGCCGGACCTTGTCGGCCACCGGCAGGGTGCGGATCGCTTCTTCGACGTCGGCGTCAAAGCTCGTGAAAGTCATTCCTTGGTGCTCCTGATCGTGGGTTTTGGTCAGCTACCAGCATGGGTTTGCGGCGGCGTGCCCGGACAGCGCAGTTTCATTGGTTGACACGGCGCTGCGGGGAACTCAGGAAGCGACCGCTGCTGATATGGCGGCGGCGGTCAGGCGGTGCGTGCCCGCCCCGACGGTCTGGCCGTCCTCCCCCGGCAGCCTGATCTCCGCCTCCACGCCGTCGGGGATGCTTGCTTCGACCTCGAACACCCCGTCGCCGGTGGTCCGCCACTCGACGGCGATGGTGCCGTGCGGGCTGCGCAGGCTGGTCCTGGCCCAATCGATGCCCTCGCCGGGCAGGGGCGCGATCAGCACCCTGGAGTAGCCCGGGGCGAGGGGCCGGATTCCCCCGACGTACTTGTGCAGCCAATCAGCAATGGCGCCGAGCGCGTAATGGTTGAAACTCGTCATTTCGCCCGGGTTGATGGTGCCGTCCGGGAGCATGGAGTCCCACCGTTCCCAGACGGTGGTGGCCCCCATGGTCACCGGGTACAGCCACGAGGGGCATTCCTGTTCAAGCAGGAGCCGGTACGCCTCGCCAGCGTGTCCGGTATCGGCCAGGGCGCCGGTGATGAAGGGGGTCCCGGCGAACCCGGTGGAGACGCGGTAGTTGTTGTTCCGCACCAGTTCGGCGAGGCGGTTGCCGGCAAACTCCCGCTGCCGGCCGGTCTGCAGGATGTCGAAGGCGATGGCCAGGGCGTAGACCGTGGTGCAGTCGCTGTGCACGGTTCCGTCGGCGGCCACGTAGTGGGTGTTGAAGGCCGCCTTGACCCGCTCGGCGAGGCGGCCGAACGCGGCGGCGTCGGCGTCGTGTCCCAGGAGCGCAGCCGTCCGGGCGGTGATGGACGCCGTGCGGTACAGGCACGCTGTGGCGACGACGCCGGTGTCCGCCTTGGCCGCCCACGGCTGGTCCGGCGCGGCGTCCGGGTCCAGCCAGTCGCCGAACTGGAAGCCCTCATCCCAGAGCCCGGCGGGCGAGAGCAGTCCCTCCACCCGGCGCGTGTGGGAAGCCATTGAATCGTACTGGTCCTTCAACACGGTGCTGTCGCCGTAGGCCTCCCACAACGCCCACGGAACCCACACGGACGCCTCGCTCCAGATGGCCGAGGATTCCGGTGCCGGGAATTCCGGCGGCTGGGGGCAGTACTTCAGTGCGTCCGGCACGGTGATGGGAACGAGTCCCCCGGCAGCCTTTTGTTCCGCGGCAAGGTCCAGGAGCCAGTCCTGCAGGAAGCCCTTGACGTCGTAGAGGAAGGTGGCCGTGGGGGCGAACACGGCGATGTCCCCGGTCCAGCCGAGCCGCTCATCGCGCTGCGGGCAGTCGGTGGGGAGGTCCAGGAAATTGCCCTTGAGGCCCCAGACGATGTTGCGGTGAAGCTGGTTCACCAGCGGGTTGGAGCACTCGAAGGTTCCGGTGCGTTCGAGCTCGGAGTGCACCGCCACGGCTTCGAGGGATTCCGCCGTGAGCTCGCCGGGCCAGCCGGATACTTCCGCATAGCGGAACCCGTGGAAGGTCTTGCTCGGTTCGAAGAAGTCCTTGGCGCCGGAGAGGATGAACGTGTCGGTGGCGGCGGCCGAGCGCAGCGCCCGGGTTCCCAGCTCACCGTCCTCGAGGACTTCGGCGTGGCGCACGGTGATGGTGGTGCCGGCGTCGCCCTGGACGGTGAAGCGCAGCCAGCCGACCAGGTTCTGGCCAAAATCCACCAGCGTCTTGCCGGCCGGTGAGGTGAAGACCTCCACCGGTTTGATGACCTCGTTGCGCACCACCGGCGGCCCGACGGGATCCGCCAGCCGGCCGGCGTCGAACTCCAGCGCATGGACCCCTGCCCAGGCGCCCGCCCCCACGGCGGTTGCGTCGGCGTTAAAGCCCGGCCGGGCCCAGCCTGCCGGTTCCCGCCGCGCGTCGGTGCGCTGCCCGTCGTAAAGATCGTTGGCCGTGGTGCCCGAGGGTCCGGACTGCCATGACGTGTCCGAGGCGACCGACTGGACGTGGCCGTCGGCGAATTCGATGTCCAGCTGTCCGTAGAACCCGAGTTCATCGCCGTACAGGCCCGACTTGCCGTGCCAGGCCAGGCGTCCGCGGTACCAGCCGTTGCCGAGCGCAATGCCGATCACCGTAGCAGGCCCCACGAGCGCGGTCACGTCGTAACTGCGGTAGCGCAGGCGCCATTCGTACGAGCTCCAGCCCGGACTCAGTACGTCCTCCCCAACCGGGACGCCGTTGATCTGCGCCTCGTAGATGCCGAACGCCGTTGCCCGCAGGAGCGCGCGCTTCACGGGTCCGTGGCCTGCGTCGAGCCGGAATTCCTTGCGCAGAAGCGGGGCGCCGTCAAAGTCTCGATCGGGCGCGATCATCGTGGCGGACCAGGGAGCCGGGGTCATGTGGTGTCGTCCATTCTTGTCAGGCGTTGGCATGGGAGTTGGAATGCTGTGGGAGTTGCCATTCTGTGGGGGGTGCGCGGTACCGCTGGCGTCGCGGGATCAGGACCGGCACGGGTTCGGTTCAGGCGTAGTGGCAGGCGACGTCGGACGCGCCCACGCTCCGCAGGGCCGGCCGTTCGGTCCGGCACAAGTCCGTGGCCAGCGGGCAGCGCTCGCTGAAGGGGCAGCCGCCGGGCGCGGCAGCGGCGGCCGCCGCGGTCCGCACGCCCAACGCTTCGCGTTTTTGCCGCCGTTCGGCCTGTTCCGCCGGGCGGGGCACGGGCGAGGTCGCCACGAGTGCCTGGGTGAAGGGGTGTTGGGGCGACTCGGTGACATGTGCCGCGGGACCGCTTTCCATGACCTGGCCGCGGTAGAGCACCACGACGCGCTGGGCGAGGAACTGGACCACGGAGATATCGTGGGCGATGAACAGGTAGCTCAGCCCCCGCTCGTCCCGGAGGTCGGCCAGGAGGTTCAGGACCTGGGCCTGCGTTGAGAGGTCCAGCGCGCTGACCGCTTCGTCGCACACCACGAGTTTCGGCTCGCAGATCAGGGCCCGGGCGACGGCGATCCGCTGCCGCTGGCCGCCGGAAAACTGGCCGGGAAAGCGGTCCACGGCCTCGCGCGGAAGCCCCACCCTGGCCAGCATGTCCTCGGCGCGCTGCCGGGCTTCCCGGGCGGCCACGCCGCGGATCCGCAGCGGTTCGGCCAGTGACGCGCCGATGCTCTGCCGGGGGTTGAGCGAGGAGTTCGGGTCCTGGAACACGGCCCGGAGTTCGCCGCCCAGTTCACGCCGCCGCGCGGGGCTGGCATGGGTGATGTCCGTGCCGTTGTAGCTGACCGAACCCCCGCTGCACTTTTCCAGGCCCAGGATGGCTTTGCCGATCGTGGACTTTCCGGAGCCGGACTCCCCCACCAGGCCCACGGTCTCCCCGGGCCGGATGCTGAAGCTCACGCCGTCCACCGCGGCCGGCATCGCGGCGGCCTTCCGGCCCCGGCCGTAACGGACCACAAGGTCCACCACGTCCAGGAGCGGCTGCTCGGGAGCCTGCGCTGTTCCGTCCTGGCGTACCGCTGTTTCGATGCTCATGGCCTGTCCTTCTCAACTGTGCTGTCCATCTCAAGAATGTCGAGGACACGGTGGGCGGGTACTTCGGTGGCCACCCAGGCCAGGCCCTCCACGGCCAGTTCGTCGGCCTTGACACAGCGCACCAGGCCGTCGTCGGAGCCGGAGGGCACCAGCGGGACCGGCGCCACGCAGGCCGAGCCGGCGAACTGGCAACGCGCCACGAACCGGCACCCGCCCGGCCAGTCCTTGGGCTGCGGCACCTGGCCGTTGATGGTTGCCAACCGCTCGGGCATGTCCTCGGCGGTGTTGGCGTGCGGGTCCGCGGCCAGCAGCGCCAAGGTGTATGGGTGGCGGGGGTTGTCCAGGATGCTGGCCGTCCGGCCGCTTTCCACCACCTGGCCGGCATACATCACGGCCACGGTGTCGCAGATGTCGGCCACCACGCCGAGGTCGTGTGTCACCATCACCACGGACATGCCGGTGTCCTTGACCAGTGCCCGCAGCAACGAGAGGATCTCGGCCTGCACCGTCACGTCCAGCGCCGTGGTGGGTTCGTCGGCGACCAGCAGCCGGGGACGTCCGGCCAGGGCCAGGGCGATGGCCACGCGCTGGGCCATGCCGCCGGAGATCTGGTGCGGGTAGGTGGTGAGGATGCGGGCGGCGTCCACGATGCCCACCTTTTCGAGCAGGCCCACGGCTTCAGTGCGCGCTTCGGCTTTGCCCATGCTCCGCAGGCGCCGGATGGCGGAGACCAGCTGGTAGCCGACCGTGAACATGGGATCGAGGGCCCGCATGGGTTCCTGGGAGATCAGCGCGATCTCCCGGCCCCTGACGCCCGCCAGCTCATTTTCCGCGGCGGCCGCAAGGTTCCGGCCGTTCCACAAAATCTGGCCTCCGGTGGCGGATACGCCGGAAGGCAACAGGCCCAGCAGGGACAATGCCGTCATGGTTTTGCCGCAGCCGGATTCGCCCACGAGCCCGAGCACGGTCCCCTGTTCGACGTCGAAGGAGACCTCCGTGACCAGCGGCGTGCCGCCGTCGACGCCCACCGAGAGCCCGCGGACGCTCAGGCGGCCGGCCGTGGCGGGTTCGTCCGCCGCCGCGGACGGCGCAGCGACAGCGGTGGATGGGGCAGCCGCAGCGGTGGACGGCGCAGCAGCGGACGCAGCCGCCCGGCGTCGGCGGTCCGCGGCGGAGGGCAGATGGGAGGCGGCCGCATTCGGGGCCTTCCCCAGGGCGTTGCCGATGGCGTTGGCCGCGAGGACCGTCAGCGCCAGGACCGCACCGGTGGGGACCATCAGCCAGGGGGCGTCGTAGACGTGCTGGGATGCGCCCTGGATCATGCCGCCCCAGCTGGGCTGCGGGATGGGCGGCCCGAATCCGATGAAGGCCAGGCCGGCCTGGATCAGCATGCCCACCGCGAAGATGAGGGCGGACTGCACCACGATCGTGTTGTTCAACCCGGGCAGCACGTGCCGCAGGCTGATGCCGAGCGTGCTCACGCCGTCCACCTTGGCGGCGTCGACGTAGAGCTGTGACTGCAGCGCGGTGGCCTGGCCCAGCATCACGCGGTAGATGCCGGCCGAGATGAGGACGCCCAGGATCGCCATGACGACGGGAATGTTCGTTCCCACGGCACCGATGACCGCCAGGATGATCACGGTGCCGGGCAAGGACATCATGACTTCGGTGACGCGGCTGATCGGCCCTTCGGTCCGTTTTCCCGCGGCGGCGACCATCGCCAGGACGGTGCCGAGTCCGACGCCGACGATCACCGTGATGAGCGATGTCCCCAAGGTGCCGGCGGCTGCGGCGAAGATGCGGCTAAGCAGGTCCCGGCCCAGTTCGTCGGTGCCCAGCCAGTGGGCGGCGGTGGGGCCGGAGAGGATGGCGGCGAAGTCCTGGTCCTCGGTCTTGTACGGCAGCCACCACGGCGCCGTGAGGGAGGCAAGCACCAGGGCCGCCAGCCAGAGCACGCCTGCCACGGCACCGGGTGCCGCGAACAGGCGGTGGGCCTGAATCCGGCCGACCGCGGCCTTGGGGCCGGGCCCGGGCCTTCCCGTGGCGGTGCTGGCGGGTGTGGCTTCGCCTGTGCCCGTATCTTCCGCATTCGCCGTGGCGGGGACGGGCGCGGGGGCAATGGAAGGGATCATGAGGCACGCAACTTCGGGTCGAGAAACTTGGTGGCGAGTTCCAGCACGAGGTTCACGGCCACCACCACGACGGTGGCGACCACCACCACGCCCTGCACGGACGGGGCGTCGTGGGTGCTGACGGAGGTCTGGACTGCCTGGCCGAGGCCGGGCATGGCGAAGAGCTGCTCCGCGATCACGGAACCGCCGAACAGTCCGATGAACTGCAGGGCGATGCCGGCCACGATCGGCAGGCTGGCATAGCGCAGGGCGTGGATGTACAGGATCTTCCAGGTGGGGGTGGCCGTTGCCCGCAGGGTCCGGATGTGTTCCTGCTGCAGCGCCTCCAGCATGGAGGCCCGGGTCTGGCGGGCGATGAACGCCGCACCGCCCACGGCGAGGGTGATCACCGGCAGGGCCAGGGACAGGGCCCAATCCTGGGGTGAGACCTCAAAGGGGACGTAGCCGGTGGCCGGAAAGACCGAGGACTGGACAGCGAAGAGGTACACAAAGATGATGCCGATCCAGAAGGCCGGCAGCGCCACGGCGAGGCCGCAGACGGCGCCGACGATCCGGTCGACCAGGCCGCCGCGCACGGCTGCCGTGACGCCAAGACCGATTCCGAGTACCGCACTCAGGAGCGTGGCTCCCGCCGCGAGGGCCGCCGTCACCGGCAGCCTGCTGGCCAGGTCGGCGCTCACGGAGCGGCCGTCGATCAGGGACACCCCGAAGTCACCCTGCGCGGCGCTGCCGAGCCAGCGGAAGAACTGGACGGGCAGCGGATCGGACCAGCCGAGCCGGACGTTGACCTCGTCAATGGCTTGCTGGGTGGCGCCGGCGCCGAGGGACACGGCTCCGGGGCTGCCCGGCATGGCGTGCACCAAGAGAAATGCCAGCACCGCGACCACCAGCACGGTGGCCAGCGCCATGAGCAGGCGCTTTGCGACGTAAATCGCCATGATGACCTCCATTGGTCAGGTCCTGCCGGACGGCCTTCGCCTGGGGTTAAGGCCGTCCGGCGGGGTGGGTGGTCAGTTGGCCGGAGCGTAGGACGAGAGAAGCGGGTAGACGTTGCTCCCGGCGAACTCCACCGGCTTGACCTTCTTGGTGTTGTAGCCCTGGTTGGTGAGGGATTCGAAGAGCGGGATCATCCAGCCGGATTCGACCAGCCGGGTGTTGAGCTTGGTCAGCGCCGCCTTCCGGGCGGCATCGTCCTTGGCGGCGGCGACCTCGCCGGTGGCGGCGCTGAGCTGATCGTCCGTGGCCTTCTGGACATTGGTGAAGCCGTTGAGGATCGCGCCGTACATCAGGCCCACCGGGTTGTCCCAGCCCAGCGGTGCGTAGCCCAGCGGGGTGGTGGCGACGGCGGCGAACGCCTCATCGGTCGACGTCGCCATCTTGACCTGCATGGTGACGCCGACGGCGGCCAGGTCCTTCTGGACCGCCTGGAGATCGGTCTGCGTGGTGGCGCTCGCGACGATGGTGAATTCAAAGCCGTTGGCGTAGCCGGCCTCCGCCAGCAGGCTCTTGGCCTTCGCGGGGTCGTAGGCGAACTGTGAATTCAGTGCTTCCGTGAAACCGGCTGAATCTTTGGGCAGGGCGTTCCACGCCGCGATGTCACCCTTGTGCAGCGCATCGACCAGGGCCTGCCGGTTGATGGCGTACTGGAACGCCTGGCGGACCTTTTCGCTGGCGAAGGCCGGCGATGTCTTGCCGGTCTTGTCGAAGGCGACCATGGTCTGGACCGTGCCGCCGATCTGGGAGACGCCCACCCCCTTGGCCTTGACGAAGTCAACGGTCGGTGAGGTCAACTGGGCGACGTCCACCTGCCCGGAAACGAGGGCGTTGGCGCGGGCCTGCGGGTCCTGGATGACGCTGAAGACGATCTTGTTGTAGGGGTATTTCGCGGCGTCGGTGTTCTTGTCGTTCTTCTGCAGGACGTACTTGTTGCCCTTGACCGTGGTTCCGGAGTCCAGCGTGTACGGGCCGGAGCCGTCCGGCTTGGCGGCCAGGCTTGCCGTATCCGCGGCCCCTGCCTTGCCAACGATCATGCCGAGGGTGGAGGTCAGGTTCTTCTCGAAGCCCGGCTGCGCCTTGGCGAAGGTCAGGGAAACCTGGGTGGGGCTCAGGACGTCCACGGACGTCAGTTCCTGGGCGCCGCCCTTGGCGATGGCGGAGTACGCCGAGAGGGCGGGATCCGTGCGGCGGTCGAAGTTGGCCTTCACCAGTGCCGCGTCCAGCGTGGACCCGTCCGTGAACGTCACGCCCTGCTTCAGCGTCAGGGTCAGCACTGTGTTGTCGGCGTTGTAGCTGAATCCGGTGGCCAGGCCCGGGCCCACGGAGCCGTCCGCCTTCAGGGTCATGAGGTTCTCGTAGAGGCCTTCGAAGAACTGACGCTGTGCGTCGGAGACCCGCAGCGGGTCGAATCCGAAGGACGCGCTGTCACTCTCGACGCCGATTGTCAGGGTGGTCTTGTCCACGGTGGAGGCCGCCTGGCCGGAGCCGCCGCAGGCGGTCACGGAGCTGAGCATCAGGACACCGGCCAGAACGGCTGCGCTCCGTCGGGCGGTTGGGTTCAGAAGTTTCATGTAGTGCGCCTTCGCATTCTTTCCAAAACAACGGGGATTTTCGGCATCTGGTGGGGGTCGGGGCTGAAGCGGACCGGCCGGACGTTGCCAGTCCGGCGCCGGTGCGTTCCTGGCCCTTTCCCCCAGATGCGGTCGGGTGGACCGGCTTCATCAAGAGTCGTAGGCGGACGCCATGCCGTCACATGAGATTTTCATTGGTTGGAACACTATTGTGGTGAGCGTCACTGGCGACGAAGAAGGAACGAAGACGAATGACGGCACCCGCGGATACCCATTCCCCCGCTGAAGCACCGGCCGCCGCGCGCGGCAAGCGGCCCAAACAGGGCGAACCGGTGATCGACCGGGCCCTCAGCCTGCTCGCTGTCTTCACGGACCGACGTCGGGCGCTGGCCCTGTCAGAGATGGCCCGTTATGCGCAGATGCCCGCCCCGACGGCGCTGCGCCTCATTGCCCGGCTGGTCGCCTGGGGCGCTTTGGAACGGCTCGACGACGGCCGCTACGTTGTGGGCGTCCGGCTGTGGGAAATAGCGTCCCTCTCCCCTAGGGGCCATGGCATCCGGGAAATCGCATTGCCGTACCTTGAGGACCTTTTCGAGGTGACGCGCCATCACGTGTTGCTGGCCGTACGGGACAAGGACCAGGCCGTCCTGATCGAACGGCTCTCCTCCAAGCAGGCCACGGAAGTCGCCTACCGGGTGGGCGGCCGGCTCCCCCTGCGCTCCACGGCCGTCGGCCTGGTCCTGATGGCCGGCGCGGATGCGGCATTCCAGGAAAAGATCCTGAAAGAACCAGCAGAGACTGAACCGGGCGTGGCTGCCATGCCGGAAGGCCAACTGCGGCGCACCCTCTCCGACGTCCACCGGACGGGGATTGCCATGATCCGCCGGTCCGCCCCGTCGCTGACTGTTTCCGTGGCGGCGCCCGTCTTTGATGCCCAGGGCACGGTGGTGGCCGCGCTGTCGATCGTGGTTCCGGACGGGACCACCCCGCCCAACGTCCTGGCTCCGGCGGTGATGGCCACCGCGAGGGCGGTCTCCCGAAACCTTGGCTACCGGGCCGCCCTTGCCGAGGACGTCCGGACCCTGTCGGACGGCTGACCGCGGCCCTGCCAAGCACCGGCCCTTCCAACCATTGGAAAGGCCCGGCGCGGCGTTGGGATCACGAATCGTAAAGTTGAACCGGCGGTGCACTCGGGTCCCCGGCCTGCTTCCGCGACCACTTGACATGCCCGGTGGCGGAGTCTAGGACTGGCCTTGTCCAATCCCATCCACCAGCCTAGGAGTTGCTATGGCCACCACGCCCTACGGAATCGTGCACTTTTTCCCGGGAGGCACCAAGGAACAGTACGAAGCGTCACTTGCAGCCGTCCATCCAGGCGCGGGGCTCCTTCCCGAGGGTCAGACCTTCCACGCCGCCGGGGCGTCCGCTGGTGGCTGGACGATCATGGCAGTCCACGAATCGAAAGAGAGCTGGGAAAAATTCCGGGACACGATCCTCATGCCCCGGATGCAGGCCGGTATTGAGGGCGGCTTCACCGCTCCGCCCGAAGAGACGGTGATCGACCTCTACAAGGTCATGCCCTAGCGGCACGCCACTCACACGGCCAATTCAAACAGCGCGCCCGTACCAGTCGAGTACACGCAACGCGCGGAGGGTGTTCCACCGGCTGGACCGTCCGTCACCGTCATCAACCGGGAAATGGACGATCCCGGGATGCGTGTTTTCGAGCAACCAGGTCCCGTCGGGCTGCTTCTTTGCCCGGAGCAACTCCACGGCTTCGGCCAGGCGCGGGTCGGGCGGCTCTCCCGCCGAACGGAAGTACTCCAGGGCACGGAGCACGTCATAGTGCCAGCGGGTCGGAAATGAGAACGTCAGCCAAACCGGGTCTATGACCCCTCCGGTGCTCTTGCGTCGGAACAGGCCTCGCTCCAGCAGATACTCCTCGCCCCGGCGCCGCGCGTCCAGGGACTGCGCCGACCCGCCCATGACCCGTTCGTGGGCCAGGAGGCCCTCGAGGACGTTGATCGTCGTGGCGGCCGAGGACACCACGGGCAGTTGTCCCTGACCAACGCGATGGTCTGGCGCATCTGCTCACTTCGCGGGTCGATCCCGGCCTTCGGTCGCTACCCGTGCGCGCTCTGCGGCAACGACCTCGGCCGCGGCGCCGCCGAGATCCTGCAACACCTGCCATCAAAGGGAAGGATCCGAATCCATCAGCCAGTCCAGGACGGTCATACGCCGATGGTAGCGCTCCCGGCTCGCTGGCATCAGGTGGTCACAGCCGAGCAGGCACGCGGCATTGCCACCGGACGTCCGTGGCCAGCGGGCCGGACGTTCAGGGGGTCTTCGGCCGGATCACCAGGACGGGGCACGGAGAGTGGCTGGCCACCTGGGCGGAGACCGATCCGATGTGCAGCCCGGCGAAGCCGCCGTGGCCGCGGGAGCCGACGATCACCAGGTCGGCTTCCTTTGCGGCTTCAAGAATTGCCGATGCCGCCGAGTCATTCTTGATGGTCCGCGTCACGACATTGACACCGACTGCGGATTTCGCCGCCTCGGCGCTCAGCGCTTCAGCCTGCTGTTCCGGGGAGTCCTCTGCCACGATTTCCCCTGCCGCAGTTTCCAGCATCGCCGGGTACCACGCCATCGGCGCCTTGTTCCAGACAGTCAGGACCCGGAGTTCCGCACTGCGGTACCGGGCCTCCTCAACACCCCACGCCAGGGCCTCGTGTGATTGCTTCGAGCCGTCAAATCCGATCACGATCACAAAGGGATCAACTTTTTTCATGGTTCCAGACTTTCACCGCCGGTTTGCGGCGCCTAGGGGCCTCTGACCCCATCCGGGATGAAACCACGAGAGTGAATTGACCGGCGCCCCGCGGCGCACGGCACCAAGGGTGCCGCGGTGGTCAGACGATGCCGCGCTTGGTGGCCGTCTTGAGCGCGTCGCGCCGGCTTACCGCCCCGAGTTTGCGGTATATGGACCGTTCGTGGGTCTTGACCGTGTTCACGGAAATATACAACGCCTCGGCAATTTCAGCCGCGGTCATGATGGAGCGCATGTAGGAAAGGACTTCGCGTTCGCGCTCGGTCAGGTTCCAGTAGGACTGCGCACGAAGGCGGGTCTCCCCCTGCGCCTCGCGTGCCATCAGCGCTGCGATGAACGACTCGTGCGCAGTGCCCCACACAGCATGCTCCACGAGCAGATCCGCCAATTCCTCTCTCCGTTCGACGAAAGGACGCAGGACGGTTTCAGGCTCGGCACGGAGGACTGCATGTTCAATCCGCTCGTGTGCCGCCGCAGCATCTCCGGTTCCATGGGCCATGATCGCCTCGGTCAGGCTCAGGCAGGTGTCGATATATGAGCTGCCGCGGCGATCGGCCAGTGACTCGGCACAGCGTTGCGAAGCGGCGGTGTCACCTTCGCGGCGCAGCAACTCCGCCAGCAGCGTATCCGCCAATGCGCCGTGCCCCCCGGCACCCAGTGGTTGGACGGTCCGCAAAGCTCCGTCCCGGTCGCCCCTGGCTTCGGCAATTTTCGCCATCGCGATAGTGTCCAGGGCATTCCATGACACGGCGTACCGTCCCCGCCCGTGGAAGGACTCCAGCGCCGCGCTGGAGTCGGCCAGGCGGGCCAGATCGCCATCGGCGCAATCAACCAGGACCCGATAGATGGCGCTGAGCGGGCCCGTCGGGAACAGCTCGCTGCCCAATCGCTGCGCTTTGGTAAGACAGGTCCGCGCAGCCTGCAGATCGTCATTCCAGTAGCACGCAATGCCACGGGCCAGCCAGGCGGGAGCCATCCGTTGCCGCGAATTCCAACCCAGCGCCTCTCCCCGCTCCAACGCCGCCGTGGCAAGTTCGTCGGCGCTCACGAGGTCACCGGCGACGGCGTGAGCCAACGCGAGTTCGGCCTGGGCGCAGGTTTCCACTGCTTCGAGCTGTTCCGGGTTGCCTGTGGCCCCTGTTGCCTGGAGCAGCGCCGTCGCGAGTTCGCCGGTGCGGTGCAGCCGGAACTCTGCCTGGGCCAGCAGGAAGAGTCCTGTCGAGAAGGAGCTGGAGCGGCCATCCCCTGAAATGTCCGTCGTCGACCGACTGTCGTCCGTCTCGGTGGGCAGGTCCAGGCGGCCGTCGGCAGGCACCGGCTCGTAGAGTGCCCGGTAACTGTCAAGCCTCCGGCGTCGAATTGCGTCCAGCGCGAAGGTCCGCGACAGCGCCCGGTCGGTGAGCTCGGCCGCGGCGGTGCCGTCGCCGGAAAGGGCACGGCAGACCGATCGGATCATCAGGATCTCTGGATCCTCGCCCCACGGTGCGGGCAGGTCCAGGCACAGCCGTTCGAGGGTCTGCACGTCGTTTCCGAGCAGGAATTCGAGCCAATGGGCGCCGAGGGAAATCACGGCCTGCCGGGGTGCGCGTCCCTGCAGCGCCTGGGCGACGCACTCGACGACGTCGACGTCCTGGTAGTACCGTGCCGCCACCCGGTGAAGACGCTCGGCGAGCAAAGGGTCGCGCCGCTGCAGGATGCGCCGGCACTGCGCCGCGAAGAGGGAATGCCACCGGAACATCGATTCACCCTCACGGTATTCGTGTTCCTCGATGAAGAGCCCGTTGCGGAGGCATTCCTCAAGCAGCACGCCGCCGTGGGGACGGCCTTCGAGTTCGACGGCGAGCTGGCGGCCGAGCCAGTCGCTGGTAGTGGCCCTGAGAATGAATTCGGCCAGCGACGGTTCGATCTGGTCGAGGATCTCTTCTGCGACATAGTCGGCGAGCGGGACGTGCGTAGGCACGGAGCCTGGCGTTGCAAGCGGCACGTTGCGCGCCTGCGCCAACGAGACGAGGCTGGCGTGGACGGCCACAGGCCAGCCGGCAGTCATCTTCCAGAGCGACCCGGCATCGAACGTTTGATCTTGTCCCAGCGCACAGGCGAACTGGGCAACTTCCTCCCGCGTGAAGGCGAGTTCGGCGGCGCGAAGTTCACCCAGTCCCTCGCCATACCGGAATCTTTCGAGCTGGATGGACGTATGGCCGCGTCCCGAGAGGACCAGCCGCAGTGAGGGGGGTGCCGATGCGGCGAGCACCCCGACGATTCCGTTCGCCAGCCCCGGTCCGGCCAAATGGACGTCATCAATCACCAGGACGATCGGTTCGGTGAGGTGCTCGAGCGCCCCGAGGAGAAGGTCGTAGGAGGCCGCCCGGTCGTGGGCAAGCCCCGGGTCAAGAGCCAGGAGGGCGTCGGTGCCGGGCAGCGGCAGTTTGCTCGCCGCGGACTGGATCGCCCCAACGACACCGTGAAACAGCCGCGCGGGCTGCGTGTCGAACCGGTCCAGCGACAGCCAAGCGCACGGCAGATCGCACTTGCGGACCCAATCACCCAGGAACGTGGACTTGCCGTAGCCGGCCGGGGCCGCGACGAGGGTCAGGCGGTGCGAATCTGCGGCCGCGGACAGGGCGCTTTCCAGACGTGGACGCTCCAACGCTCCGAGGCCGCGCACAGGCGGACGGATCTTGAACTGTGGACCCGATACCCATTCGGTGTCTAGCCTATCTCTCACATTCCACATGCTAGGTGGGCGCAAAAGGGCACCAACAGGGCGCAAAGACCCCTTGTGCGCCGCTCCATAGCGCGAAAATGCGCGAAAATACGGCAATTAAGGCTGCCCGATTGCGGCGCAGCACGAATTGCATGCCCGGCGGTATCATCAGTCATGCCTATGAAGCACGGCAGCCCGACAGACCCGATTTTCCTTCATGACCTCGACAAGGCCGACCGCAGGCGGGTCATTATTTTCGCGATTGCACGTCTCATCGCATTTTCGATTGTGGTCCTCACCCTGTATTTCCTTATTCCCGTCGGGGGATTCAATGACGCCGATCCCGCGGCCGCGTGGATCCGCCTGGCGGCTGTCGTGCTGGTCTTTTTCGCAGTCTTGGCAATTCAATTGCGGCTGATACTCGTGGCGCATATCCCGAGGGTCCGGGCGGCCGCGGCTGTCGCCGAAACCCTGTTGATGTTTCTGTGCCTCTTCGCACTGCTTTACACATCAATGTCGATCACATCTGCGGCGGCGTTTAGCGAGCCCCTGAGCCGAACCGATGCCCTTTACTTCACCACTTCCACGTTTGCCACCGTCGGGTTCGGGGACATTGCGCCGGTAAGCCAGCTGGCGAGGGGAGTCGTGTCCGTCCAAATGATTGCCGATTTGGGTGCACTCCTATTGATCGCAAAAGTGGCCTTCTTCGCGGCCGGGCGGCGTCTGGGCAGCGAATCCTGAACCGGCCGCCGTCATCACCCAAAACGGATGACAGCACGCCGGCCGGTTGAAATTTCGCGGGATATGAAAGAGCGGGCACCCGGACACCTTTGGCAGTGCCGGGTCCGGTCCGCCAATCTGCACGTCCGACGTGCGGCGTCCACCCCGTAGGGGCGGCCGTGGCGGGCGTTTCCCCGGCGTGACAGATCACCCTGTGTGGGTGGGGCTGGACCGGTGCGCCGAGTGAACAATGAAAATAGCCGTGAATGCCCAGCCGCGGAACACAAGCTAAGGCGGATCCCCTCATGTCGCTGAACGATCAGCCCGCTGGCCCCGCTAGCCCGGATCAGGAAGAGATCCTGCGGTTGCGGGCCGAAGTCGCCCGTCTCCAGCAGGAACGGGACGCTGCCCGCAAGGCCCCCCCGAGGCCGTCCGTGCGGCATCCGGGGCTGGCCCGACGCATTGTGGCAATCGTGCTGGTGGTTCTCACTGGCTTGTTGGCCTTCGCGACAGTTCCGGCCCTTTACCTGCGCAGCGAAGTCATCGACACCGACCGCTACGTGGCCACTGTCGCACCGCTGGCCTCGGACCCTGCGATCCAGGCCGAAATCGCCGACAAGGTCACCCAACAGATCACCGACGCCGTGGATTTCCAGACCATCACGCGCGATGCCCTGAGCGAGCTCGCAAAAACGGCGCCCCGCGTGGCGGCCGTGCTCACCGGGCTGGCCCCGATGCTTGCGGAGCAGACCAAATCGCTCATCCATACCGCCGTGGCCAGATTCGTGGCGACACCGCAGTTCCAGGATCTTTGGATCCAGGTGAACCGGGTCGCGCACCAGGGGCTGGTCAACCTTGCCACGGGAAGCACGGGAGGCACCGTCAGTATTGACGAGAACGGCACGGTGTCGATTTCCACGAAAGAGATCATCGCCCGGGTCAAGACTCTCCTTGTCCAGCAGGGGGTGGACATCGCATCGAGGATCCCGGAAGTGGACGCGCAGATCGCCCTGTTCCAGTCTCCTGAACTGGTCCGTGCCACGGAAACCATCCGGACCTTGGACCGGCTCGGCCCAATCTTGGCGTGGCTGACGGTACTCAGCGCCGTGGGTGCCATTGCCGTTGCCCCCCGGGGCCGGCGACGGAGCACGACGAGCGGCGTGGGGTTGGCCGTGGCGGTGTCAATGGCCGTGCTGGCGCTGGCCCTCGTGATCGGGCGGAACTACGTCCTGGACTCGATTCCGTCGAGTGCGGTCTCCCCCGCCGCGGCCGAAAGCCTGGTCGAGGCACTCCTGGTACCGCTGCGCACCAGCCTGCGCCTTGTCTTCGTCGTCGGACTGCTGATTGCCCTGGCAGCTTTTCTGGGCGGCCACTCGCGTCCCGCGGAGTATGTCCGGCACGGCCTGGCGACTGCGGGCGACTACATCACCGGCAAGATCGGCGGTGGCCAGGCGAAGCCATGGCAGCTCTGGTTGGCCCGCTACCGTCGGATCATCGAAGCCACCGTCGTCGGCATCGCTGTGCTGGTGCTGATCTTTTGGCAGGACCCGACGGCGGCCGTCGCCATCTGGACGGCCGTGCTGGCCGTGCTGGTCATTCTCGTGGTCGAACTGCTGTGCCGGCCGGCCGTAGCCGGCGTGCCAGCGCCCGAGCCCGGCGCCGAGCCGGGCGCCGAGCCTGCCGGTGAATCCGCCGTCGAAGCTGGCGGTGAGTCCAGTGTCGAGTCCGGCGGCAAGCCCGGCGGTGAGTCCGTCACTGCCGGCGGCCCTCCCGATGACACGTATCCCACGACTCCCATTCCCCGGGCGACCGACGCCGGAGGGACCGGCGGGTGACGGATTGTCGGGACCGGACAGCCAGTTAGCGCCGGGCCAGCCGGCGCTAATTGGGCAGCCGCCGCCGCAGCCGCCGAGACTAAGCGAATCTAGGGCGCGGTCGGCGCGAATGGGAAGAGGTCCTCCCCGGCGCCGTGCACCACCACGCAGGTAGCCTCGGGTACTTCCCGCCAGGCCCCGCGGAGGTCCCCCAGCGGTTCGGAGACAACCAGGCGCGCGTTGTCCGCCAGGTCATGAAGCAACGGGTTCTCCGGGTACTGGACGCGTAGGGTCGCGACGTCGGTGCTGTGGAACAGCGACCGGGACTGCCGTTCACTCGAGTAGCGGAACGCCCAGGTGGTGTCGCCGTCGGTAGTGGCCACTGTCATCTGGAGCGGCTGCTCGATCCCGTGGCGCCGGCCGACGTCTTCAATCAGTCCAACCGCGGCAGCCACGGCTGCCCTCGGGTCCTGCTCCAGCCCGAAGGTCAGGGCGAGGAAAAAGAAGAGCTCTGAGTCCGTGGCTCCCTCGATCAGCGGAAAGAGCGATGGCTCAACGGCCATGGCCAAGTCGCGCTTCACGGTCGGGAAATCCCTGATGAGTCCGTTGTGCATCCATAGCCAGCTGCCGTGGCGGAATGGATGGCAGTTCGTCTGTTGGACTGCCGAGCCGGTCGAGGCTCGAATGTGCGCGAAAACCCGGCCGGCCGACGCCTGGGCGGACAGCTCGCGGAGGTTGCGGTCATTCCAGGCCGGCTCCGTGCTGTGGAACAGCCCGGGATACGGCGCGTTTCCGTACCAGCCCACGCCGAAGCCGTCCCCGTTGGTGGTTTCAACGCCCATTCGAGCGTGCTTGCTCTGCATCACGAGCGAGTTGGTGGGTTTGTACAGCAACTCCTCCAGTTGCACCGGCGAACCCGAATACGCTAGCCAACGGCACATGGCATCCTCCCTCAGTTGTGGACAGCAGTCCATCACGGCGACGGAGCGGGCACATCATCACCCCGGGGTGATTCGGGCCGCGGGGTGGGAGGTCATGGGTCCCACCCGTGTTCGATAGTTCCGACCTCGCGTCCCCGCTGGTCAGCGGTGACGACATCGCGTCCCCGCTGGTCAGCGGCGCGCCCGGCCTGGACAGCAGCGCGAAAGGATCACCCGCGGCGGGTGACGCGCATGCGGGCCCCTCACCCAACACTGGTGGTACCTGCCAGTGATTGGGCTGCCAGGCGAAAGCCCATGGAGAGGTGAGTCCAATGTCGAAACCACAACCAGTCCTCGCGCGAATGTCCGCGCTCGGGGCGGCGGTCGCGCTGCTCGCCGGCTGCGCCACCTCGGGACCCAGCAGCAGCCCCAGTGCGAGCCCAACGGCGAGCGTTTCACCGGTTTGCGCTGCCGCCACTGACCTTTCAACAGCCCTGACGAATTTCAAGGACACCCTCAAGTCGGGCGCCACGATCGGCCAGATCCAGGCGGCCCGGGATCAAGTTCGGAAGAGCTACGACGATCTGGTCAACGCGGCCAGTGACGCGGCTAAGGATCGGGTGGATGCCGTCAAAGCTGCCCAACAGAAGTTCACCTCCGCTGTGAACTCCGTTCCCGACGACGCCACCCTGACGCAGGCGGCCAACTCGCTCAAGGACGAAGCCGCGAACGTGCAGGCCGCCATCAGCGATCTTTCGAATGACGCCCATTGCTAGTCCGGGTCTTCCGGGATATCCGCGGTGAATCCCATTCCCATCCAAGGCTGCGTTCATAGGCAGCGCCGCACCACGTGAAAGTAGGGAAGCCAAATGAATTTCTTCGAGAACTTTTGGGACATTTTCTGGTGGTTGTTCATCTTCTATGCGATCTTCGCCTTCCTGTATGCAGTGTTCATGGTGATCGGAGACTTATTCCGCGACAGCGAGCTCAGCGGCTGGTGGAAGGCCGTCTGGATCGTCCTCCTGGTCTTCATTCCATTCCTGACTGTGCTGGCATACATGATTGCCCGCGGCAAGGGCATGGCGGAGCGGTCCATGGCCCGGGCCCGCAAGTCCCAGCAGGAAACCGATGCCTATATCCGCAGTGTCGCCACCGCGAGCCCCACCGAGGAGATCGCCAAAGCCAAGGCGCTCATGGACGCGGGAACCATCAGCGCGGAGGAGTTTGCCCAGATCAAGAGCAAGATTGTCGTCTGACTCCGGGCTGACACGCGAGGAGCAGGCCTGGCCAACTCGCTATTCATGGGGCCATGAGGCTTCTAAGATATGGCTAGGCTGAACCAAGGAGGGCTCATGGAGCCGGAACCATCGGAATCCAATCCACGTTCGGCCCTCCCCCGCACCTTAATCATCCTGCTCGCCCTGGCCAGCGCGACGATTGCAGCGTTCGGCCTCGGCGCGATCCAGGGAATAGTCACCCCCGTCTTTTTTGCCTTCGTGCTGACGCTTTGTGTCCATCCGCTGCGCCGCTGGATGCAGGCACGGGGAATTTCCCGGGGCATCGCCACCGGGACCACCATCGCGGCTGTCTTCGGATTATTGACCGCCTTCGCCGCAGTCCTGATTGCCTCGCTCGCCCAGTTCTCCGCGCTGCTGCCGCAGTACGCCCCCCAAATGGCCGAGATCGGCGCCAGCATCTCCGCGCTGCTGGAATCTGTTGGATTTGGCTCGGAGCAAGCCCAGGAAGTCCTGAACGGGTTTACGCCGGGCCGCATCATCGGGTTCCTGGGCGGCCTCCTGGGAAACGTCGCGAGCCTGGTGACCAGCCTCGTGATCATCCTGACGATGCTCATTCTCATGGCGGTGGACGGCTCCCGCGTGCCGGCACTGTTGATCCATCTGAACTACCACCGGCCGGCACTGGTTTCAGCGCTCAACGGCTTCGGCACCAGCGTACGCCGCTACATGGTCGCCACCACGGTCCTCGGAATAGCGCAGGGCTTGTTCAACTGGCTGGTTCTGGTCATTCTGCAGATCCCCGGCGCCCTGCTTTGGGGGCTGCTGTCTTTCATCTGCAGCTTCATTCCCAACATCGGGTATTTCATCGCCATCATCCCGCCCTTGTTCTTCGGCTACCTCACCGGGGGCTGGCCGACCGTCGTGGCCGTCATCATCATCTATGGCGGGATCAACAGCATCATCCAGTCGATCATCCAGCCGAAATACGTGGGCAACGCCGTGTCGCTGAGTGAGACGTTGACCTTCTTCTCCGTCCTCTTCTGGGCGGTGGTCCTGGGCCCTGTCGGCGCCGTCCTCGCCGTCCCCTTGACGCTGTTGTTCCGGACCATCCTGCTCGATTCCGACCCCTCGCTGTCATGGTGGCGGCCGTTGACGGGCGACAAGACGGACCTCGAGGTGCTCATCAAGGAAGAAGACAAGGCGATTCGCGCCCGCCGCGGACGACTGAAAACGGGCCGCCCGGACACCGGAAGCGGGCCGAAGGCATGACATGCCATCGGGGTGCTGCCGGGGGCCGGTGAGGGCCGCATGCTGAGCACGTTCAGCAGCCTGGCCCTCTTCGCCCTGGCCGGGGCGATCAGTACCGTGCCTGTCAGCGTGACAATCTTGATTCTGCTCTCGCCGGATCCACGCCGCGGCGCCCTTCCCTTCCTGACCGGCAGCCTTGCCGGTTCGATAGTGGTCGTGGGGCTGTCGGCGGTCGGGCTGCAATTCTTGCCCGTCAGGCCGCCGCGCCTGCATAAGGATGAATGGGTGGCCCAGATTGCCATTGTGACCGGTGCGCTTCTGATTGCGTACGCCGTGTACCTCTTCGTGAGCAAGGGCGGCCGGGACAACGCCATGCTTGGCAAGATGAAGTCGCGGTTCCGCGCCGCCCGGCCCTGGGAGTTCCTCGTGCTGGGACTGGGCTTGAACCTTCGTCCGAAGGCAATTCTGCTGGCCGTCACCGCCGGTGCAGTGATCAGTGTCCAGGAACTGCCGCCGCTGCCAGGTAGCCTGCTCGTCCTCGCCTACGCCGCCGTCGTCCAGTCAGCAGTCATCATTCCGGTCGCTGTGTGGCTGCGCTCCCCCGAACGGGCTCAAGTGCCTTTGACCGCCCTTTTCAACTGGCTGCAGCGCCATGGCCGCAGGATTGCGGCGATCGCAACGCTGGCGATTGGGATTTTCCTCGTCGGCTACAGCCTTCTCCAGCTCTGATCGGACTGCCCCGAAACCACATTCGCAGCGGTGAACCCCTCAATCCAGGAACGCGCCGTCACCGGCGCCGGCGGGCTTGGGATCGGGAATCCGTACCATCCGGAAAGAGATGATGAGGCCAGCGAGACTGGCGAGAATCGGAATGAGCAGACCAATCTGGAGGGAGATGGGCCGGGCCTCCGTGTTGATCCGGATGATCTCCTCCTGGATCGCCGGAGGCTGGCCGGCGAGGAGTTCGGCAAGCGCGGTGTTGCTGAGGACCTGCGCGTCTTCTTCAAGTACCTGTGCGACCTGCTGCTGCTCGGCGGGCGGCAGCACGGTGCTGGACTCCGCCATGGAAGTGAAGATGATCGAGAGGGACGCGAGCATGATGGCCCCGGCGAAGGCGAGTCCGAACGACAAGCCGAACGAGCCCGCTGCCGAGTTCACGCCGGCGGCCTCGCTGACGCGTTCGTCAGAGATCGGGGACAACGTGTAGTTATTCAGCTGAGATACCAGCAGCCCCAGACCGCAGCCCGCGATGACCAGCGGGATCAGGAGCCACCAGCCGGAGTCCGCGCGGGGCACCACCGGAAGGATCGCGACCAGCCCAACCATCAGGAGGATGAAGCCCCACCTGATGATGCTCGCCGGGCGGCGAGACCCTGCTCTCTTGCCGGCGAGCACGGCGACAGCGAACATGCTGAGCGAGAGGGGTGATATGGACAATCCTGCCTGCATGGCGTTGTATTCCAGGACCATCTGGAGGTAGATGGGCAGCACGATCATGGTGCCGCCCAGGGCCACCTGCTGCATCATTTGCTCCGTGGCGCCAAGGCGGAAGGCATTCAAACGGAACAGCCCCGGGTCCAGAAGGGTCGCCTTCTTGACGCGCTCGCGCCGCACGAGCCAAAAGAACAGGCCGCACAGTCCGGCCACGCCGATGATGATGAGGGCGGCCACGGACTCGCCACCCTCCTGCCAGACCAGGATGCCGAGGACGACGCCGCCCATGCCCACGACGGACAGAACCGATCCAACGACGTCGAACTCCCGGGGTCCCGTGTACGGCACGTCGTGGACGAGTTTGATACCGGACAACACGATCGCGATGATGACGGCTTCGAGCAGGAAGGCGACACGCCAGGAGAGAAATGTGGTGATGAACCCGCCAAGCAGGGGTCCAACGGCGGCGGCGATCGCCGCAGATGCCCCGACGAAGGCATAGACCCGCTTCCGGTCGGCTCCGTCGAAGTTGCCATGGATCAGGGACTGCATGGCCGGCAGGAGGAGCGATGCGCCCAGGCCGCCGATCAATGCCCAGAAAATGAGGATCGGCACAATGCTTTGGGCCAGCGTCATCGCGATGGCGCCAACGGCGTACGCGCACAGGCCCAGGATGTAGGCGCGCTTGCGCCCGATCAAGTCGCCCACTTTGCCGCCGATCAGGATGAATGCGGCGGACACCAGCGCTTCGAGCGCGATGGTCGCTTGGAGGTCGCTCACGGTGCTGTTAATGTCGTTGACCACCGCGGAGATCGACACGTTCATGATCGACGTGTCGACAACGAGCACGAACATCGCCATCGCCAGCAGCAGCGCCAGCCTTTGGTTGAACTGCACCGGCTGGGTCCCGGCGTCGTTCGGAGAGCTCATCGCGGGCCACCTCCCGCTCTTGTTGGCTTGCTCGGGTCCACCGCGCAACCGGACATGTCGCCTCCTCTGGAGCAGAACGGGCAGTTCATGCATGAGCGTGATCCTGCAGGCACTCCCACCAGCGCCCACCGCAAAGCGATGCTGATGCAAAGCTAGCTGTCCGCACTCGCGACCGAATCATGCCCAGCGGGTGAGGTTGCTGCCCCCCCTTCCGCCGGGGACGAGGCGGGGCTGCGCTCCGGGCCTGCCCGGGATGGCCTAACGTAGAAGGCTGCCCGGGTTTCGTTGCCGGACAGAATTTCACCGCCCACCGCCATAGCCTGACGCCCGGAGGAAATCCCAGATGCTGGAACAACTGGTGGCCTTTGTGCTGACCTGCCTGGTCGTGGTGGTGGTGCCCGGACCTGACTTTGCGCTTGTCCTCAGGAATGCGCCCCGCGGCCCCCGGGCGGCAACCACAGCCGCCGCCGGCATCATGGTTGGCAACACGATCCTTGCCGCGCTGGCGGTGCTCGGTGTCACAGCGCTGCTGGGCGCCTCGGAAGTAGTTGGGACCGGGATCAGAATTGCCGGGGCCGCGTACCTGCTCTACCTGGGCCTGCGCGCTTTCGCCGAGGCGTTCGCCAGGAAACCCAAGCCCAGCCAACCCCCGGCACTGGCAGCAGGACGCCAACCCGGCGGCGCCTCGCCCTTCGTGCAGGGGATGGTGAGCAACTTGCTCAACCCGAAAGTCGCCGTCTTCTACTTGTCGCTGTTCCCGCAATTCAATGTCGCCCCGTTGCCGCCCCTCGCCCAGCACGCCCTGATGGCCGGCATCTTCCTGCTGATCGCGTTGGCCTGGTACGTGCTGCTGCTCAGCGCGCTCAAGAAGGTCACCGGCGTCCTCGCCCGGCCCCGGACCAGCCGGATCGTCGTCGTAAGTTCAGGCGCGGTCCTGGCCGGGGTTGGCGGCACCATCCTGACGCAGACACTGGCGTACGCCTAGCTTCCCGAGGAAGCCCCGCGCAGCGTTTTCGGGTGCCTGGACTCGGGATCGACCCCGGGGCGTTGATAAGCGCCCCACGGGGCGGGATGATCAGCACATGCCCGGTAACCGTCAACGAAGGAGCCCGATCGTGAGCGCCGCAACCAAGACAACCGAGAAGCTGATCATCATCGGGTCCGGCCCCGCGGGCTACACCGCGGCGATCTACGCCGCCCGGGCCGGGCTCAAACCGCTCGTCATCGCCGGTGCGGTCACGGCCGGCGGTGCCCTCATGAACACCACCGAGGTGGAAAACTTCCCCGGCTTCCCGGGCGGCATCCAAGGCCCCGAGCTGATGGACGGCCTGCAGCAGCAGGCCGAAAAGTTTGGCGCGCAGGTGGTGTTCGACGACGTCACCGAGGTCCGGCTCGTCGGGCACCTGAAGCGTGTGGTCACCGGCGCCGGGGAGACCCATGAAGCCCCCGCCGTCATCCTCGCCACGGGCTCGGCGTACAAGGAACTGGGCCTGCCGGAGGAAAAGAAGTTCAGCGGCCACGGACTGTCCTGGTGCGCCACCTGCGACGGCTTCTTCTTCCGCGACCAGGACATCATCGTGGTCGGCGGCGGCGACTCGGCCATGGAGGAGGCTACGTTCCTGACCCGGTTCGGCAAATCAGTGACCGTCGTGGTCCGCAAGGGCGAACTGCGCGCCTCCCGGATCATGGCCCAGCGGGCCAAGGACAACCCCAAGATCAGGTTCGCCTGGAACTCCGCCGTCACCGCGATCCACGGCAATGGCAAGGTCACCGGCGTCACCCTGACCGACACCCGCACCGGCGAAACCCGGCAGCAGACCGCCACTGGCATCTTTGTCGCGATCGGGCACGTGCCCCGGACCGAACTCCTGGCCGGCCAGGTGGACCTCGATGCCGACGGTTACATCCAGGTCGACTCCCCCACCACGGTCACCAACCTGACCGGGGTCTTCGCCTGCGGCGACGCCGTGGACCACCGCTACCGCCAGGCCATCACCGCCGCCGGCACCGGCTGCGCCGCGGCCCTGGACGCCGAACGCTTCCTGTCCGCGCTCGACGACGCCGACAGCATCGCCACCGCGCTGGTGGAAGAACCCACGCACTCCTAGGCCACCCGTGAAGCAGTCCCTCCCGACGGCGCTCCCAGGCACCGCCCGGTCCCGCGGCGCTTACGGCTCGGTCGCCGCGCTGTCTGTTGCGGAAACTGGCCGGGCCGCAGGCTCAGCCGGCGGTGGCAGCGGCCGGCCCGGCAGGTTTGCCTCAAGCTGGTCGGCATCGGCGGCTGCAAGGTTGCGGATCAGGATGATGAGCCAGGCGAAGATCAGCGACGCCGCGATGAGCTCCACCGCGGTCAGGTTGTAGTAGCCCACCGGGAACCACAGCACCGCGGCGACGACGATGACCGCCAGGAAGAGCCACCCGAGCGCGGCGAAGGTCGCCGAGACAGACGGAACCAGCGTGCGGATGCGGATAATGAGGGACGCGAAGATCACCACCATGCCGGAAGCGACCAGGGTGTGGAGCCCGAAACGTTCATCGACGGGGAACAATCCCACGCAGGCGAGGAAGACACCGATGAGGGCGATCCCGCCCTCGAGCAGCCGCACCCGATGCAGCGCGGTCGGGGACTTCGCAGCCGCCGCGAGGGTCGCCGTCGCATATCCCGCCAGCGTGGAGATGACGACGCCGGCGACGATCAGGGTGAAGTTGAACGCCACCCCAGAGACATCGGAACTCATGCCGAGGGCGCTGAGGTTCTCCTGCCACCACAGCGGATTCTCTGCAGTGAGCATGCTCGTGAGCAGGCCGGTCACCAGGAAGCCGGCGAGGAGGGCGGCGAGCCGGTAGGCGGTCATGCTGAGCGCGGACAGGTAGGCGATGTAGGCGCTGATGGCTCCCGTGGTGCCGACAAGGACTGCGGCCGCGAAGGGATAGACGACTGCACCGATGAACGCCTGCTGGAACAGCGAAAAGAGCGCCAGCCAGCCGAGCAGGAAAATGCAGGCGTGGGCCAGCGCGAGTGCGGCGATGTCGATGGACGTGCGGATCCGGCCTCCGCCGCGGGCTTCCGGTGTGACAGCCGGACGACGTTGCAGGCAACCGGCCACCACCGCCCCGGCGCCCACCACTGCCGTGCCGATCGCCGCAATGTCACCGACCGAACCCCGTCCGGACAACGGGACCGGTTCCCGCCCGGTCAGCAGAAGTGCGAGCCCGCCCAGGACGAGAAAGGCGGCGCTGCCAATGAAGAGCGCCCGCGACTCTGACGTGACGGCTGCTGGCTTGTTCGGGTCTACCATCACTCACTTCGATTCGCTGGCGTTGACGGCTCGTGCAGTTCCGCCGCCAGCGGCAGTCCCTTCTGCTGCAGCAATGGGCTCGGGCCACATCCGATTCCGGAATCTGCGCATCCCGGGCGCTCGCACACCGGCGGTACTCCAACGCTAGGGCCGCGGCGGTGCGGGGCCGTCACCCAGAACGGATGAACCCGCGCCCGATGAACCCGCGCCTATTGAACCCGCGCCGCGGGCCGTGCGGGACCGACTTCGCCGGACCGCCGCACGGCCCGGGCGGGTCACCGGCCCGTATGCGGAACGATCAGCACGGGCCTGGCCTGCAGACGGGTCAGGGACACGCCGACCGACCCCTCCAGGAGCCGGCCCATCCGGGCGATCCGCCCAGGCCGCTGCCCGCCGACTATCAGCGCAGCCGCGTCCGCGCTTTGCGCCAGACGGCCCAGGGCATGGGCCACGTCCCCGTTCAGCACCCGGAAAGACCAGGCCCCGCCGGGAGGGCCGAGGATGCACTCGAGGCCGCTGAGCACCTGCGAGCTTGGGTATTCGGCTTCGACATTCGGGGCAGGATCCAGTGAGGTGGCATCCAGGACTCCGGCGGGCTCCCACTCCGTGAGATAGCTCGCCGGGTCCACGAAAGCGCAAATCAAGTGCGCCCCCAAGATTGCGGCCAGCCCGGCGGCGGTGCGCACCAGCTGCTCTTCGAATTCCCACGGAACGCCGAGAACCAGCGGGCCGTCCGGCCACTGGCCGGCCCCGCCCTGCTCAAAAATACCGGGAGTTTCCATGGGTCCTGTCAGTCGAGGCCCGCACGTGCCGGGCGTCTAGTCCCTGAGGGTGCAGAGGGAATCCACGCCTTCATTATGCCTACTCCCGGCCTAGTGCGTATTAGCTCGCGGCGGCTGACGTCAGAGCCTGCAACAGCGGCGTCGTCGGCCGTCCGATCAGCCGGGACAGCTCGCCCGTGACGGTGGCCAGCAGGCCCGCCTCGGTGTCCGTGTCCAGGGCGGCGAGGAATCCCGCGGTGCCCTCGTCGAGGCCGGCAGCGGTCAGGACCTTAACCAGTTCCGGTGCCGAGACGGGCTGGTAGACAACTTCCCTGCCCACGATCCGGGTGATCGCCGTCGCCAGTTCCTTGAAGTCCCAGGCGTAGTCGCCGGAAAGTTCGTATGTGCGGCCCTCATGCCCGGCGGAGCTGAGCACCGCCGCGGCCGCGGCCGCGTAGTCGGCCCGCGTGGCACTGGCCACCCGGCCGTCACCGGCAGCGGCCACGACGGCGCCCGTCTGCTTGGCCGTTTCCACGGTCTGGGCGTAGTTTTCGGTGTACCAGCCGTTGCGCAGAATGGTGTTGTCGAGTCCCGACGCCCGGATGAGCTCCTCCGTTGCCTTGTGCTCGGGCGCCAGGATCAGCTCGGTGGTGTCCGCGGCCAGGACGGATGTGTAGGCGATGAACCCGACGCCGGCGGCCTTGGCCGCGTCGATGACGTTGCCGTGCTGCGCCACCCGGGAGCCCACTTCGCTGCCGGAGACCAGCAGGAGCTTGTCGACGCCCCTCAGGGCAGCCTCAAGCGCCGCGGGATCGGAATAGTCCGCGACGCACACCTGGACGCCACGGGCAGCCAGTTCCCCGGCTTTCGCGGCGTCGCGCACGATGGCCACGAGCGAATCCGGTTCCTGGCTGGTGAGCAGTTCGTCGAGGACCAGCCGGCCCAGCTGTCCTGTGGCACCCGTTACTGCAATGGTCATGTTTGCGCTCCTCATCAGTGGTGAAGTCCACGTCACGTTTTGGTCCGCCGGCGGTCCGGCGCTGGCGGGCATAACCGGACCCCGGTCCGGTTCATTCCCCGTGTTACGTTGTGCGACCGCTACGTCAGGGTCCACGAGCGCTTGGACAGCCCGAACCAGAACCCGTCGATCGCCGTTTTGGCCTGGATGCCTCCCGCGCCGTATGCCGCCCCGAGGGCAACATAGAGCGGTGCCCAATGCTCACTGCGGGGGTGAGCCTCGCGGGCGGCGGGTGCCTTGTTCAGGAAGTCGAGGATGGAGTCGACGTCGCCGCGGGCCATGGCTTCCTCGGCCCAGTGGTCGAATTCGCTGGAGGCTGCGGGCGGGGCGGTGCCCGGCCCCCCGGCTGGATTGAACCAGCGCAAGTTGTGGGTGGTGAATCCTGACCCGACGATCAGCGTGCCCCGGTCGCGGAGGGGTCCCAGCGACATGCCGAGGTCAAACAATCCCTGCGGATCAAGCGTCGGCATGGACATCTGCACCACCGGCACGTCGGCGTCGGGGTACATCTCCTTGAGCGGAACGTAGGCGCCATGGTCCAGCCCTCGGCTTTCATCGCGCTCCACGTGGTGGCCGTGGCCGGCGACGAGCCTCTCCACTTCGGCAGCGAGCTCTGGTGCCTGCGGGGCGTCGTAGGCCACCTCGTAGTACTTCTGCGGGAAGCCGCCGAAATCGTAGACCAGGCCGGGATCCCGCCCGGTGGCACTGAGTGTCACGGGGGCGTTCTCCCAGTGGGCGGAGACCATGAGGATGTCCCGGGGCTTGCCGAAGGTGCCGGACCAGTCGCGGAGTTCGCGGGTCCACGTCGAGTCGTCGGCCAGCGGCGGCGCGCCATGGCTGAGGAAGAGAACCGGGGGGCGGTCAGCGGTCTGAGTCATGGCACCATCGTAGTTGTTTTTGATTGAAGCTTCAAGTTTATTGTCAGAACGTAGGGATTGTCAGAACGAGGGCACGGTGAACCCGAGCCCCAGAAGACCCCGGCCCGCTTGCTCGAGAACCGGATCCCTCGTCAGCGCCGCATGGTTCATCAGCACATTGACGTCGCGCTGGATCCGCTGCAGCGGATGCGACAGCCGGTGGACACTCCCGCCGGATCCCAGCAAGATCAGGCGTACGGCCTCGGCCGACGCCTCGCCGCTCAGGGCGAGGGACAGCCGGTACTGCCCGCGGTCCGGTGCTGTCATGGTCGAAGGCCCGCGCGCATGGGCGGCGGAGACCACCCGGACCGCTTCCTGCCAATGCAGCCGCGCGGTGGCGACCAGCCCGAAGGCGTGGGCATACCGGACTTGCGCGAGCGGCGAGTCCGCCTGGCGGTTCTCCACGGTGTGCTTGACCTTGCGGACCATGATCAGCTCGCCGAACAGTTCGAGCGCGTATTCGGCAGACCCCAGGGCGGCGGCAGGAGCCACCATGTTCAGCAGCGCGCCCATGGGGGTGTGGATTAGCGGATCCGCATGGAGCAGGCTCCCCGGATTATCTTCCGCGCCCAGGAGGTCCCAGTCCAGCGTTCGATGCTCCGGGACGAACAGGTCCGCCGCCTGAATGTCATTGCTCCCGGTGCCCCGCAGGCCGGCCGTCTGCCACACGTCGAGGAGCTCGACGTCGGCCAGCGGCACCAGGCACTGCAGGCGCACGTCGCCGTGCTGCGCGGCGAGCAGCGCCCATCGGGCATGCATGACCCCGGAGGCAAAGGTCCACCGGCCCGAGATGGAGTAGCCTCCCGGCACTTTCCTGGCCAGTCCCGGCGGGGCCCCGGTAGCGGCCGCCAAGGGAGCCGGCCCGTTCGCGAAGACCTCGTCCTGAGCCTCCCGGGGCCACCGCGCGAGCATCCAGACATGTTCGATCAGATGACCGGCGCTCCACGCCGTGGAGGCGCACCCCCGGGCGAGCCGGCGCACCACCTCCACGTAGGTTTCCAGCCCCATGCCGAATCCGCCGACCCCTTTCGGGGAGAGCATGCGGAAGACTTCGGCCGCGTGCAGCTCCGCCATGGTGGCGTCCGGAATGCGCCGGAGTTCCTCGGTTTCCGCGGCCCGCTCGCGCAGGCCGGCCACGAGCCCCTGGGCCCGGGCGAGCATGTCGTCATGGGTCGGCACGGCCGTGGCGCCGGGCGCGCCGGCGACGGGTCCGGCGACGGGTCCGGCGACGTGTCCGGCGACGGGTCCGGCGTCGGACGGGAGCACGAGCGTATGGCCGGTATGGTCGCGTTTTGCAGCCAGGTACCGGAGGTTGGCTGCCGACGCATGGACGCCGGTGGCGATCTGCCCGGAGATCTCGAGGCCGAGGCCGGTCAGCTGGGCCGCCTTGTCCGGGTTGTTGCTGAGCAGTCGCAGCGTGCCGGCACCCATTGCCTCCAGCATCTGGGCCGCCGCCGTGTAGTCCCGCTCATCCTCGCCGTGGCCCAGGGCCAGGTTCGCCGCGAAGGTGTCCAGGCCGCCATCCTGCAGGGCGTAGGCGTCAAGCTTCGAATACAGGCCGATGCCGCGGCCCTCCTGGCGGAGGTAGAGCAGGAAGCCTCCCTCGGCGGCAATCCGCTCCACGGCCTCCCGCAGCTGCGGGCCACAGTCGCAGCGCTGGCTCCCGAATACGTCGCCGGTGAGGCACTCGCTGTGCAGCCGCACCAGGGGCCCGGCGCCGCCATGCGCCGCACCGTGCAGCGCCTGCTCCCACTCGCCGAGGGCCAGCAGCAGGTGTTCCTTCCCGTCGGCGAGCCCGCTGAAGGTCAGCACCTCGGCCGCGGCCTCGAATCCGTCCGGGAAACGCAGCGGCACTAAGACGCGGCTGCGCACCGCAGCCGAAGGTGCCGCGGCCTTGGTAGTTGCAGTGGATTCTGGTGCAAGGGTCATCTCGGGTCCTCAGGTATTGGGCAACAAGTGCAGGCGTTGGCCGGCGCGGAATACCCCGGCAAGGCGGCAACGAGTCACGCGGCCGTGCCGGCACGTTTACTTGAAGCTTAAAGTTATCGGCCGGGCGGCTGGCGTGCAAGCGATGACACCGCATGACGGCCGGGCGGGCGAGTCGGCGCCCAGCCGTACGGAGAGGCCGCAGGGCAGTGCCATCATGAGGGCGTGACTATCCCGAAAACCATCCTGTTGTTCGTCCTCGCCGCCGTTGCTGAAATCGGTGGGGCGTGGCTCGTCTGGCAGTCCGTCCGCGAGGGCCGGGCCTGGTGGTGGGCCGGGCTGGGGGTCGTGGCGCTGGGCATCTACGGTTTCGCCGCGACGCTGCAGCCGGACGCTCATTTCGGGCGTATTCTCGCCGCGTACGGCGGCGTTTTCGTGGCCGGTTCCCTGGCCTGGGGCATGATCTTCGACGGCTTCCGCCCTGACCGGTGGGACGTCCTGGGTTCGGTGATCTGCCTGCTCGGGGTCGCCGTCATCATGTTCGCGCCCCGCGAGGCCGGATGACCGCTGCTGCACCAAGGAAAGGATCCAGAAACCATGACCCGATTCGTGATTGGCCCGGACGTGGCCCTTCATCTCGCCCGGGACGGGGCGGCGGTTGCAGATGAGCACCAGCTGGTGGCGCCGACGCTCCTTCGCTCGCAGGTGCTTGCGCTCCTGTACCAGTCAGTCCGGCGCGGCGACGTGACGCAGGCCGATGCCGGTCGTCAGCTCGACTACGTCCGGGGCCTTCGCATCCGGCTCCTTGGCGACCGCGTCCTGCAACGCCACGCGTGGAGCCTCGCCGAGCAACTTGGCTGGGATGACACCTTCGACGCCGAATACGTGGCCCTGGCCCGGCTTCAGGCAGACGCCCTTGTAACGCTCGACGCCGGGCTTGCCCGGGCCGTGGAGGGCCTCGTGACGCTCGCTGCACCCCAGTCGCTGCTCTCCCCGGCTTAGGGCGGCAGCTGCCGCCTACTGCCCGGCGGTGCGTTCGAGCACCTGGCCGAGGATCCGCGCGCCTTCCCGGAAAGCACCCGGATTGGGTCCGGCGAAGTTCAGTCGAATGAACGGTCCGGCGGGTTCGGCCGGGAACCACTCGCTACCGGCCGCGATGATGACCCCGGCGGCCTCGCAGTCCCGGACGAACTGGTCGACGTCGGTCCCGTCAGGAAGACGGGCCCAGAGATTGAGCCCGCCCGTGGGCACGTGCTCAACGTGGGCCAGCGGGGCAAGTTCCCGCAGGCTGCTGAGCATGAGATCACGGCGGGACTGGAGTTGCAGCCGCAGTCCGCGCAGGTGCGTCTGCCATCCCGGCTGCGTCACGACGTCGAGGGCGGCCGCCTGGAGCACGCCGCTGACATACATGGACTCGGCGCCCCGGTCGGCCAGGATGCGATCACGTGCCGGGCCGCGGGCGATCACCGCGGCAATGCGGATGGCCGGGGACACGCTCTTGGTCAGAGAGCGGAGATAGACGACATGGCCGGAATCGTCGAGGCTGGCAACGGGCACGGACTCGGTGGTGATGCCGAAATCATGGGCCCAGTCATCCTCCACCAGGAACGCACCATATTCGCGCACCACGTCGAGCACCTGCTCGCGCCGGCGGGCGGGCCATTGCGCGCCAGTGGGATTCGCATAGTTCGGCTGCGCGTAGAACAGCCGCGCGCCTGTCTCGTCAAAGGCGCGGGCCAGGTCCTCGGGGTCCGGGCCTTCGGGACCGCTGGGTACCGGAACAACCCGGACCCCGGACTGCGCCGCGGCCTGGATCGCCCCCCAGTAGGTCGGGGATTCCACCAGCAGCGGCTGCCCGCTGCCGACCAGCGCGCGGAACACGGAACTGAGCCCGCCCTGGCTCCCCGGGAGCACGATCACGTCGCGCGGCGTTGGCGGGGTGACGCCGGCCGGCGTGGAAGCCCGGAGCTCGTGCGCGAACCAGGACTGCAGGTCGGGCAGGCCCGCGGCAGGCGGACGTGACAGGGCAGCCTCACCCCGGGCAGCCCGGGCCAGGGCCGCCCTCACCAGCCGCTCGGGCAGCAGTTCCCGGTCCGGATAGCCTGAATGGAAGGCGATGACGTCGTTCGGGGCGCTGCGCATTGCAGTGGAGACGGGGCGGAGGGGCGCCCGAGGCGATCCCAGCGCCGCCGTCTGCCAGCCGTAGTCCGCCGGCCGGGCCGTCCGAACGGCCCGTACGAACGTCCCGACGCCGGGGCGGCTCTCGATCAGCCCTTGCGCGGAGAGGGTCCGCAGGACCTTTTGCACGGTCACGGGACTGGCCTGGTACTCGGCGACCAGGGACCGGGTGGAAGGCAGCCGGGCGCCCGGCGCGGCGGCGGCGATCCATTCCCGGAGCTTCGCCGCCATGAGTGAAGTGCTATCGTAGGACATGAAAGCCAATAGTAGCGCTACTCTGCAAATTGATCACCCGTTATCGTCCCGGCCGGCCACCGGACTGTGGTGGGGATTGGTCGGCGTCGCCGCCTTTTCCTTCACGCTGCCGTTCACCCGGGTGGCGGTTGCGGGGTTGTCTCCCTTGTTCATTGGATCGGGCCGGGCTGTTGTGGCGACCGTTCTCGCCGCGTTCGCCCTCGCTTTGACCCGGCAGCGCCTGCCCCGGGGCGTCCAGTGGGCGCGCGTTGCAGTGGTCGCCGGCGGAGTGGTGGTCGGATTCCCGCTGCTGACCTCTTTCGCCCTCACGTCCGTTCCCGCCAGCCACGGCGCGGTGGTTATTGCCCTGCTCCCCGCGGCAACCGCAACCATGGCGGTGATCCGCGGCCACGAACGGCCGCCCAAGACTTTCTGGATAATCACCGGCGCCGGCGCGGTTGCGGCATTCGGTTTCGCCGCCGCGCAGTCCGGCGGCACCGGAGACCTGCAGCTGGCCGACCTGCTGCTGTTCGGCGCCGTCGTGTCCGCTGCGATCGGCTACGCCGAAGGCGGCCTGCTGGCCCGCGAACTCGGCTCGTGGCAGACCGTCTCCTGGGCCCTCGTGCTCGCCTCTCCCCTCATGGTGGCCATAGCGGCGTTCTCCGTGGCCAGCCAGCCTCCTTCCGCTACTCCCGTGCAGTGGGCGGCCTTCGCGTACCTGGGCGTGGTGAGCATGTTTTTCGGCTTCTTCGCCTGGTACCGCGGCCTGGCCATCGGTCCCATGGCGCAGGTCAGCCAGATCCAGCTCGTCCAGCCAGTCTTGAGCATCGGCTGGGCCGCGCTCATACTGGGCGAAGACCTGACCTGGGCGACCATCATCGGCGGCACCGCGGTCATTCTCTGCGCCGGACTGGCCGTCCGGTCCCGGCCAAGTGCGGCGAGGGCGACGGCGGGAAACATAGCGGAAGTGAAGGACAACGGGAAGGACGACACCGTGACAGTGAAACAACCCGGCTGACCTGTCACCTGCCCCGCCCCCGAAGGCCCCCAGCCCCAGACCAATCCACGATCCGAATGGAAGTTCCGTGTACATCCCCGCACATTTCGCCGCCACCCCCGATTCTGTTCGGCATCTGCTCACACGCCCGTCCGCGGCCAACCTGGTCACCGCCACCGCGAACGGCATGCTTGCCACGCTGCTGCCCTTCGTCTTCGAGCCCTCCGCCGGTGAACACGGCGCGCTGCACGGGCACCTGGCCCGCAACAATCCCCAATGGTCTGAACCCGCCCTCGGCGAATCGCTCGCCATCATCCAGGGCGCGGACGCCTACATCTCGCCGCGGTGGTACGCGTCCAAGGCAGAGCACGGACGCGTGGTGCCGACCTGGAACTACTCCACGGCCCACGTATACGGCACCCTGGTCATCCACGACGATCCCGTCTGGCTCGCCAGCCATGTGAGGCGGCTGAGCAACCACAACGAGGCCGGCTCCGAACGGCCCTGGACCGTCGAGGATGCCCCGGAGCGCTACATTGCCGGCCAGTTGCGCGCGATCGTCGGCGTCGAGCTTCTCATCACGCGGATCGAGGCGAAGCACAAACTCAGCCAGAACCGGCCCGACGCCGATGTTGACGGTGTGGTGGCCGGGCTGCGTGACCGCGGTGACCTCGAAAGCGCCAACGACGTCGAGAACGCGCGGGCACGGGCCGCGGAACAGATGCGATGCACGCACTCCGACAACACCCCGGCCGGTCCTGCTTCATGATCCTGGCACCGGCCGGGCCTGTAACTTGATGGCTGCTGGCTGACCCCGGCATCCGAGCCTGGCTACGGCTGGACGCATCCGGAACACACCCTCAGTGCCCCGGTTGCCCGTTTTCGCTAGGTTTTTCGCTACGAATTCGGGCCGGTGCCATGCAAAAGGTCCGGCGCTACGGGTATACCCGCAGCGCCGGACCTTCTCCGCGTCACGCGTCCGGTTCCGTAGCAGAATCCCGCGCCATCTCGTGGCAGAGGTTCAGCAAGCCCGGTGCTGAGCATCGACCAGGATGCCGTCGGCGCCGTCACCAGGGCTCCCGGCGGACTAGGGCGGCTGGACCAGCACAGGAGCCTTGTGAATCCAGGCTCATGGGTCCTTACTGGTGGGAGGAGCGCGGACCACCGCCCGCCAGGGCCGCCCACCGTGGAGGGCCGGTCCCCCGTTCAAGGGCCTGAGCGGCACGCACTCCGGCTCTCTCGGATTCAGGAGGATGGACATGTTCGCTCGCGTCAGCACCTACCAGCCCGGCCCGGACAGCTCGGGGGCACCATCAGAGGACACCGTCAACCGGGTGCTCCAGCTTCCGGGATGCCTGGGCATCTATTACCTGCTGGGGAAGGACAAGAAGTCACTGTCGATCACGCTGTGGGAGGACGAGCAGGCCCTCGCCGGCAGCCAGGACGCCGCAGCCAAGATCCGCACCGAGACCAGCGCCGAGCAGCACATGCAAATCTTGGGCGTGGAGGAATTCGAAGTGTTGACCAGGCAGCTCAAGGAATGATCGTCAGGACGGTCCGAAGCCAGGGGCCAGGGAGGACCGGCGGAAGTCGGTCTGCCACACGTCTGTGTCCTGTCCCTCCGCGTCTGTGAGGACGTAGTCGGGCCAGCGGTCAAACGCGGAGCAGGGATGGGATATCCCGAAATCCACCGTGTCGGTGACATCCAGACCGGTCACGCCGGTGAGCACCGCGTGATGGTCGAAGAGATTGCGCACCGCTGCGGTTGCGCCGGGCTTGAGGGCTCCCTCCGCGGTCCGGACCGAGAGGACGTTGGGCAGTCCGGCGTCGTAGGGAAGGTCCCGTTTGCCGGCACCGACGACGGCCATCCCGTCTTCGGGGGTGGACAGGACCATCGCGCGAACGGATAGCGCCGGAATGAGTCCCGGAACGGGGCTGACGGCGGCATAGGTGCCGTGGTCGTGGGTGACGTAGCACCCTGAGCGGAGGATAGTCCGCGTCCCGGGCACCTGGCCCCGGCCGGGAAGGAACTCCACCACGCGGTCCGGGAACGCAGACCCACCCATGGAGTAGATGGGAGTGGCGGTCTCAAAGAATTCCGCGGCTTCCAGATAGACGTCCCGCACCAGCCGGCAGTGCCGGTCAACCGCTGCGACCGTATCCTCAGAGCGGCTGTTCGGCGCGACACCTTCGTACCCGGCAACACCCACCAGCCTCAGTCCCGGCGCGGCACGGACCAGCCCGGCCAGGCGCAGCCCCTCGGACAGGCTGCGGACGCCGGTGCGCCCGCCGGGGGTTCCGACGTCGATCAGCACCTCCAGGTCGGCCGCCGCGCCTTCGAAGACCTCGGCCGCCGCCTTCACGCCCGCTGCCGAATCGATGAAGCAGCGGATTTCCCGGGCAGGATCCTCTTGAAGCCAGGCACGGACACGTGTCAGTCCGAACCTGTCGACGATCTCGTTGGCGACGAGGACGTGCTGATGACCCCAGCGCAGTGCCGAGGCGACTTGATCCACGGTGGCGACGGTGACGCCGACCGCGCCGGCAGCCAGCTGCCGCTCGATGATCGGTGCCGACATCGTCGTCTTGACATGAGGAGCGAGCTCGACGCCCCGCTCCAGGCACCACGCCGCCATTATGCCGATGTTGTTCTCGAGCGCAGCGCTGTTGAGCCGCAGTTGCGGATACGCCGGCGCCGTGAGGGACATTGCCGCGAAGTCCGCATCGGTTCCGTCCGATCTTCCGCTCAGCCAGCTCACACGTATCCCCTGTTCTTCGGTCCAATTGCTGCCTCGACTCCGCCAAATCTACTGGAGTGACGTGCCTCCGGCGGAACTGGCCGGGGCCGCCTATACGTCCAGCGCCGGGTTCCGGTCGAAGAATCCGGCCGGCTTGAGCCAGAACGCGACAGTGTCCACCGGCATGACCGGCCACTCCTCCGGCCGCGGGATGTGGTGAATGCCGAAGACGTACCAAACGACGACGTCGGTGTTTTCCACGGACCGCCCCTGCCGCACCCATTCGGGCATGCCCAGCCCGCCGGCGCCCTGGTTCACGAACTCGCCCGCCGGCCAGCGTTCCCTGGCATCGTTGGGTGTCACCCATACTGTGTGCCCAATGACCTCCGCGCGCTGGAAGACCGGGGACGCCGGGTCAAAGAATGACGGGAAAGCTGCGCCGGGCACCAGCTTGTACGACACCGGGGTCCCGAGTCCGTTGACCGAGTTGTCGTTCGTCACCGTCCAGGCCCGCTGGGTCTCCCAGGAATAGTCGTCGTGCCCCTCGGTCGTGATGGGGGCCTTGTTTTCATGCAGGGCGAGCCCGTACGGATTGTCCGGACCCATCGGGACCATAGCGGTTTCCGAACGGTAAACCGTGTTTGCCGTGCCGTCGATGTCCAGGTCGAGCCGGGCCACGAGGAAGTGCTGGTGGAAGGGTGCGTAGGTCCGGTTGTCCACCAGCGTTCCGCTCGGATGCTGCTGGCCCTCGCCGAAATGGCTAACCACCATGATTCCCGTGGCCCTTACCTCGCACTCAATGTTCCCGTCCTGGTAGAAGCGCCAGTAGACCAGGTATTCGTAGTTGGCCACGGTGACATGGAAAGAAATCACCAGTCGACGCATACGGCGCACTTCCATGCCGCCGTCGTGGTCGATGTGCTTCCACAACACCGCTGCGTCCTCCTCGTGGACGCAGATGGCGTTCCTGATGGTGTAGGGCTCCCCCGCGGAATTGTGCATGACCGCATCCAAATACCGGATTTCCCCGAGGCAGTCGCAACCCAGTTCCAGCGACGTCGTCATGAATCCCAGACCCCATTCGCCGACGTCGAACGCGGTGCGCCTGTAGTGGTCATCACCGGGATCCCTGTAGGGAACGGCCATCTCGGCGAAGGACAGACGGTTCGCGATCGGCCGTTCGCGGCCGCCGTCGCGATAGCTGACCCGGTGGATGGTCAGGCCTTCGCGGTAGTTGAACCCGATGCGCATGGACCAGTTCTGCCAGCTGATCCTGTTGCCGTCCATCTGAAAGGAAACGCCCTCGGGCTGGACAATGTCCAGCGGCTTCAACGGTTCGCGGGTGCTTGCGTCGCGGAGCCGGTCCGGGATCAGCGCCGGGACATATTCGCCCATAATTTCGGGACGGTCGACCGCAAAAGTGTCCTCGATGTCCAGCAGCTCCATGGAAGCCAGGTCAAGGACGCAGTGGAACCCGTTGACCGGCCCCGCATAGGGGTTGGCGCCCGCACGGGCACGGACCCACGTATCGGACCAGCCGACCCGGCGCCCCTGGTACCTCTCCGGGATCAGTGACAGGCCATAGGTCCACACGTCCATGAAGACCAGGGACAGATCAGTGATGCCGCGCTTGGCAAGCGCAGCGATCACCTGCGGGTGGCTGCGCAGCGCTGCGTCAGCTTCTTCCCACTCGTCGACGGTCATGTTCGCCTGAACGCCAGGGATATGGGTGAAAGAGACGACGACCCCGCGGGTCAGCGACAGCCGCGCCTGGTAGGTCTTGTTTGAGGACCGCTCGAAGCAGTTCACGCCGACGATCCGTTCCGGAGTCGGCGCGTCCGCATCGGCCTCGAATGCGACGACGGCAGCCTTTTCCGGTTCGATCAGCTCGATGGCCGCAAGCCGCCACGCTGGAAACGCGACGCCCTGTGCGCTGGCGAGCAGGGCCGCCGCTGCACGGAACTCGTCCTCGCTCAGCGGATCCAGTGGATGAAACGGGGCGGACCTTCTCACGGCGCTCTCCTTCTGCGAGATCACGTTCACGGCCCGCTACGGCTTCTCTTCCTCGGCGGCCTCGGTGAAGAGGGCACCCTGCGCCGCTCCCGAGCCCGACCTCCCTCCGCCCGCTCCGCGCAGGATGAACGCGATACCGACGGCGGCCGCCGCGCCGACCAGCGGCCCGGCGACATACACCCAGTAGTCGCTGAAATTTCCGCCGGCGAGATCCGGCCCGAACGTTCGTGCCGGATTCATCGATGTGCCGGAGATGGGGCTGCCCCACAGGCCTGCCAGGGCAATGTACGCGCCGACCCCGAACGCCCCAAACAGCCCGACGTTCTGGGCCCCCGAGGCGGTTCCCAGGATGACGCTGACCAGCACCATCGTCAGCAGTGCCTCCATCAGGAACGCGGCGCCGGCCGTATAGCCCGCGGCCGGATAGTTTGAACCGTAGGTGGCGGAGACCCCGATCACGCCCTGCAGCAACAGACAGGCGAGCGTCGCTCCGATGAGCTGAACAACGATGTAGCCCGGCACCCGGCGCCACGGGAAGTCACCGCGGAGCGCGAACGCAATGCTGACCGCAGGGTTCAGATGCGCGCCGGAGATCTTGCCCATGAACAAAATGATGCCCATCACCATCAGGCCCGGGGCCACCACTGCCGCCGTGCGGCTGATGACACCGGGGAACGCCTGGCCCATCATGCCGCCGCCGGCTGCGACGATCACGAGCAGGAACGTGCCGTACAACTCTGAGAACAGGCGCCGCCATTCCTGGCGAGGATCATTGAAGTCCTCAATCCGCTGCAGGACGCTTTGCTCCACTGTTCCGAGCACGTTGGGGATGGCGCGGTGATGCGCGTGGTCCTGGCCAGCGCCCTCTTTGCCCTGATTTGCCGCCATGGCTCTCCGCCTCCGCAGGTTCTGGCCATGTGGTCTGCCGTGCCCAGCCTCGGTCTGCCACCTCAGAAGGCCAATGTACCGCTGCCGGCGACGGTTGTCAGCGCTGCGCGGGTGGCTCGCTGCCCATTGGTGGCTGGCTTAGGGACAGTATGGCAATTTCGTAAGGACATCCGCGGGTCAAAGTCCTAGCATTCAGCCATGAGGCAAGAAACCTGGCAGAAGTATTCCGAGTGGCCCCTCGTCGGTGCGGCTTTCATCTTTCTGGCGGCCTACTCCGTCCTGGTCATTGCCGAACCGCCGCAGCCCTACGCCGACCTCCTCGGAATCGTCGTGGGCTCAACATGGGTCACCTTCGGCGTCGACTACATTGTGAAGTTGCTCCTGGCGCCCCAGCGGGGCCGGTGGTTCGTCCGCCATCCGTTGGACCTGCTCATGGTGGTGCTTCCGGTAGCGCGGCCATTGCGGCTCCTGCGTCCGTTCACCTTGCGCCGCGTCATGGAACGGGCCCCGGGCACCGCCATCAGGGCCCGCGTCCTGGCCTACGTCGTTGTCTCCGCGCTCCTCCTGCTCTACACAGTCGCCCTGAGCGTCTTCAATTTCGAAAAGGGCGCGCCGAACGCGAACATCACCTCGATGGGTGACTCGTTGTGGTGGGCGATTGTCACCATCACAACGATTGGTTATGGCGATTATTACCCCGTCACCGTTCCTGGCCGGTGGGCTGCGGCCACCCTGATGGTCGGCGGGTTTGCCGTCCTGAGCATGGTCACCGCGGTGGTGTCCTCCTGGCTCGTCGAAAGTGTGACCGCAGCAACCACACTGCGTAAGAGAACGGGCGAAGGCATCGGCAGCGAGGAACGCGCCCGCCTCGTGGCCCAGATCAACCGGCTCCATGACCAACTGGCCCAGGGACCGGGCGAATCCGGCAGCGGCCCCGACGTTGGAGGGACACCCAAGGAACCGCGCCGGGGGCAATGACGCTGCCATCTCTCCGCTTGGACTTTCCTGACGCCATGGCCGCAACCGACCGGAGCGGGTACAACTAGTTCATGACCACCTCTGCCTTGGTGCTCGGCCCCATGATGCGGTACGTGGATGAGACGTCGGCCAGTGTCTGGGTGGAGACCCAAGCCGCTGCCCGGGTTTCCATCCGCGCCGGCGGCCGGGACTGGGAGGCCCGCACGTTTGCAGTTCACGGCCACCACTACGCGCTGGTGGAAGTGGACGGATTGGAGCCGGGCACGGTTACGCCGTACGCCCTCGATGTCAACGGAACGCAGGTCTGGCCCGACCCCTCGTCGGGGTTTCCGCCGTCCATGATCGCCACCCTGGCCACCGGCAAACCGCTGCGGATGGCGTACGGCTCGTGCAGGACCAGCGTCCCGCACGATGCATCCGGCAACCGGACCCACGGCGTCGACTCACTGCGCGCCTACGCACTGGAAATGGCCTCCGGCACGGACCTGCCGTGGCCGGATCTGTTGGCCTTCCTTGGGGACCAGGTGTACGCCGACTTGACCAGCGAGCAGATGCAGGAGTTCATCCGCACCCGGCGCGACATCAAGGCACCCCCCGGCGAAGAGCTCAAGGACTACGAGGAGTACGCGCACCTGTACTTCCTGGCCTGGTCAGACCCCGCGAACCGGTGGTTGTTGTCCACCCTGCCCAGCGCCATGATCTTCGATGACCACGACATCCGCGACGACTGGAATACCTCGCTGAGCTGGAAGAAGAAGATGGAGGCGACCTCGTGGTGGCATGGGCGGATCGTCGCGGGGCTGGCCTCGTACTGGGTCTACCAGCATCTGGGGAACCTGTCACCGCAGGAACGGGCGGAGGATGCCGTTTGGCAGCGGATCACCGGGCACACAGGCGAGGATGAGGTCGATGTGGGCGCCGAGCTGGACAGTTTCGCGGAGCGGGCTGATCGGGACCCGAAATCCTATCGGTGGAGCTACTGCCGCGACTTCGGCGACTCCCGGCTGATCGTGGTTGACTCCCGCGCAGCCCGGGACCTGACGCCGGACGACCGGGCGCTGGTTGATGCGGTGGAAATGGCCTGGCTGGATGACCGGATGCAAGGCGGCTTCCGCCACCTGCTCGTGGCGACGTCCCTGCCCTTCCTGTTGCCGATGGGCTTGCACTACGTCGAGTCGTGGAATGAGGCGGTCTCTGAAGGCGCGTGGGGAAACCGTGCCGCCTGGGCCGGCGAGAAGCTGCGCCAGGCCCTGGACCTTGAACACTGGGGCGCATTCCAAAACAGCTTCCGGGAACTGGCGGCCATGGCCATCGAGGTCGCCGACGGCAATCGCGGCCCGGCGCCGGAAACAATCACCTTCCTCTCCGGGGACGTCCACTACTCTTACGTTGCGGAGGTGGATCGTGCCTCGGGCAGCCGGATCCTGCAGGCCGTCTGCTCCCCCATCCGCAACCCGTTGCCCCGCCTGATGAGGTCCTTCGCGGCCATCATGTCCTACGGCCTGGCCACGCCGGTGGGCGCTTTGGTCGCACGGTCGGCCAAGGTGCCGGACCCGCCGTTCCACTGGTCCGGCATCCGGGGGCCCTGGTTCCAAAACAACGTGGCCTCCCTGGAGGTGGTACCGGAAGGGCTGAAACTGTGGTGGCAGACCGGGGTGGTGGACGACGGCGACCACCTGCATCCGCGGCTGGAACGCGTCGCTACCCTCACGGTGTCTCCGCGGAGCGCGCAGGACCCCGTCCAGGGACAGCAGGGAAACGCAGACTCCAGACGTTCTACCGAAGATCGCGCTCAGGGGCTGCCACGTTCTCGATGGCGACCGTTTCGATGATTCTGGTGGATGGCTCACCGACCAGCGCCGGCGCCGTCACACCCGTTTTCCACGTATCGTTCTGCAGCCGGCCCAGGAAGTCCACCGCCGCCGCCTGCGTATCGAAGTCCATCTCCAGCATCACGTAATCCTGCTGGTCAAGCGGGCGCGAGATCCGGAATGACCGCACGCCCGACGCGGCGCGGCCCAGCGGATCGCTGTCAAAAGCCCTCCGCCACATGTCAAAATCCCGGACCTGGTGTTCGATCTGCAGGGTAATCACTGAGGCGCTCCTGTCGACGGTTCTACACGCCCACTGTAGGCCCGGAAGGCCCCGCCAAGTAAGGAGCGAGGCCGAAGTGTTATTCCGGCCGGCGTCTTATGCCGGCTGGGTTCCGGTGTTGGTGCTGGTCGGGGCGTTGGACTGATCGGCCTGGTGGCGTTGCCGGCGGCTCGCCAGCAGGAACGGCACCGCGATCAACTCGATCACACCGCCGATCGCCAGCGACGCCGCGTAGCCGTACACATCTGCCGCACGGCCGAGCAGCGGCTGGACCACCACGCCACCGCTTGAGCCCATGAGTGAATCGAAGCTGAGCACTGTGGCGCGCTGCTTCGAGGCGATCATGTCGTTCAGGTACGCCTGCCGCACCGGGATGCCCGCCGACGACACCACTGCCCAGAGTGCCAACAGCACCAGAGCCACCCAGAACACGTGGGTGAACCCGAGCACCACCAGGATCACCATGTCCACGACGCTGCTCAGGATCAACACGGTGGTGCGCCGGCGGACAAGGCGCCGGACGCGGGGAGCCATCCAGCCGCCGAGCACCTGCGCCGCGGCCACGATGGCCGCCGCCAGGCCCGCGACGGAATACGCGTGGGGGTCCCCATAGAGCTCGAGCAGGTACGGCTGCAGGGCGTAAAACACGTAGATCCCGACGCCGAAGGTGAACGGCGCGGCCAGCATCACGTAACGTACGGGCGGATTCTTCAATCCGTTCTCAATCGAGGCGGCAAGTACAGCCCGGGTCGCCTGGAGGGGATGGGTCGAACGTTCGGGGGTGAATCCGACGTCGCGCATGAGCCCAAAAGCCACCGCAAACATGGCCAGCAGCACGCCCACGCGCATCAGGAACGGCACGCCCAGATTGGTGGCCTGCGCGATCACGCCGCCGGCCACGGAGCCGGCGAGCATCGCGACCCCGGAGACCATCTGGCCGCGTCCAAGCACTGCTTCCATCCCGCCCTCAAACCCCGAGAAGCGCAGTGCATCGACGAGCCAGGCCTCCACCGCTCCGGAGAAAAAGGTGAAGCCGAGGCCGAGCAGGACCGACACTATGGCCCACCACCAGAACGGGGCGGAGAACTGCCAGAGCAGGTAGTAAAAGTAGGTCGAGACGGCGAGGGTCACGGTTCCGAGCAGGAACGAGACGCGCCGGCCCCAGCCGTCGGCAACCACCCCGGTGGGCACCTCGAACAACACCATGCCGGCCGTGAAGAAGGCATTCGCGGCAAACGCCTCGAAGTTGCTGAGTCCGGCGTCGAGCAGGAAGAGGGTGTTGATCCCCCAGATGAACGAGGCCGCAAGGGTATTGCCCAGCGTCAACGTGAGATAGATGCGCTGGATCTTTCGGGCGGCGGCGTTCATGGTATCGCCGTCCCCGCCGGGGCGAGGAGGGAGCACGAGGCCATTCTCGTCTCCGCTGCCGGCGCGCGCCAGTGCACATCAGGCGCGGGGCATGACGCGAAACGATCGAGCCGAAGGTGCCCGGCCGGCTCAGCTGCCCTGGTTGGTGTAGAACGACCGCCGGCGGGCGTATTCATGGACCCGGTCCAGGGTGGCGATCTGCTCGCGTGCCGTGGTGGCCAGTCCGTCGAACCTGGAACCGTCCAGTCCCAGATCGCCGGAGAGGTCCTGCAGCGTCTGCCACAGCCCCAGTTTTCCCATCACCGCCGACCGCATGACCTCGGACTCCAGCACCAGCGTCATCGGTGAGCGGCTCACCACCCGCCCGTTGAGCTTGAGTCGGCCGGCACGCTCCGCGACCCACGCCGCCACCCGCCGCGGAGTTCGCCGTGGCAGGCCAAAATCGCCCACCAGTCCGCGCAGGTACTCCCGCTCCTCCCTGATCTGGGTGGCAAGCGCTGCGAGTTCGGCGTGGAAGGGAGTGTCCGTGAAGTCGCGCGCCATGCGCTCTATGCGGCCCTGCCCCGCCGTGGCCCCCGCGAGGTGGTCCGAGAGGTAGAGCCCGAACAATTTCTTATCGATTTTTCCGGAAATCTGCGGTGCCATGAATGCTCCACTCTGATCGAAGGGTTGCTTCGGGAAACATCACCCTACCGGAGGTCATGGCGGGCCCAGAAGTTCTATCGGGGCTCGGAATCGTCGTGCGCCGGCCGTACTGACCCGGCGTCGGGATCCATCGCCACGAGCCCGGCGTCGTCCGTCACCTCTGTCAGTTCCTGCGCCACGTCGGGCTTGAGCCAGGACGCCACCACGCTGACCCCGCCTCCGTCGTCGCGGTCGATCACGATGTCGATCTCGGAGGCGGCCGCCCCCATGCGCGACAGCTGCTCGCGATATGACGCGACGACCATCTCCAGGCTTTCCTCGGTCCACTCCCCCGGCCGCATCCTCGTTGAGATTTCGACCGGTTCAGGCTGATACAGCGTCATGAAAATCCTTCCCGTGGGGTTCGATCAGGGTGAGCACGACCCCATTCTCGCCCCCCTGCGCCGGTGTGCGCCAGAGCAGGAGTGGGGCGCGGATCCGGACCCCGGGCCCCATCTGGTGTCGCGTCTCTCGCAGTCCTCTCGGGTAATCGCGGCCGGCTACGCAATAGGAACGTCCACAACGCCGCGGTTCGGTCGCGGCGCTGGTGACTATTTCCTGAGGCGGAAGACGTCGGCTTTGATCGCGTGGCGTCCGGTCTTGCGCTTGCCCGCCGGCGTCCCGTACAGCACCAAGGCCGACCTGCCGTCGTCGAGAACGGTGATCCCCTCGGCATGGTCCTCGTCCTCACCGAACGGCGCGTCGAATTCGCAATGCAGGTCGTCTTTCGCAAGGACGGCCTCGGACTGGGACGTCAGCGCGCCCCGCCAGCGAAACACGGCCGCTCGCCCGTCGAGTTCCATGGTGGGTCCGGCCAGGACGAGCAGGTCCTCGCCGTGACGGCACAGATCCCGCACGCCCAAACCTTGCAGGCGAAGGAAGTGCTTGCGGTAGCGACGGTTCCCGGGACCGATCGGCTGCGGTTCCAGGCCGGGCCCGTCACCAACCTGGAGCTCGATGATCATCGCCCACCCACGCAGCACCGGCCCGCGCAGACCGATGAAGACCCGGTCGCCCGCCACGGCGAGGCCCTCGCAGTCAATGCCGTTGTCCTTGCCCGGGATCGGGCGGCCGGTCTTCGAGGACTGGATGAAGTCTCCAAGGTGTGGGTCATCGGCCAGGAGATCGACCAGGTCCGTGCCCCGGCCGAGGCCCACCACGGCGGGGAGCGGCTGCGGACCCGTCGGGCTGGCGCCCGGATCGAGGAGGGTCTTAGTCGAAAGACGCGCCAACACCCGGCGGCGCTGGCTGACCTCCACTGTCGCCAGGGACCTCTGCGCCTCTGCGGGCGTGGCGTTGTTCTTGACCTGTCTGCGGGCTGAGCTGTGCGATCCGACCAGCCACAGCGTGTCGTTCTCGACATCGAGGCCTTCGATGTCCATCTCACCGCTGTCCCCGGGCAGCTCAAGGATGTGGGTGAGATCGAAGCTGCGGTGGGTGCGGGCCTGGCCGCCGGCCTCCAGGGTGAGCCGCTCGAGGCTGGTCGTCTCGTCATTGGCGACCCACAGGTGGGAACCCTGCCGGGCGACCGCGGACAACCCGTCGCGGAGGTCATCCTTCGGATCCAGGGTGCTGCGCTGGTCGAGTACGAGGCTGATTTCGCCGGAGGGCTCGTCCGGCCGCGGCCATCCGCTCACCGCGGATCACCCATTCCCATCAGCGGTGATCGGCAGCTTTTCCCGCGCTCTCCGTTCCCGCAGCCAAGGGATGAGGCCACCCGCCAGGAGCATGTCCACCTGGCGGCTGGAGAGGCTGTGCCGCACAGGGTAGACCTCGCCGCGGGTCTGGTTCTGCACGAGGATCTCCTTGCCTGTGACGAGGGCGTCGTGTATCCCTGTCAACGCGAGCACATCGCCCTGTTCGATGCGGTCGTGATCGGCCGCATTTGTGAACTCGAGGGCGATGACGCCGAAATTGGCCAGGTTCTGCCAGTGGATCCGCGCGAACGAGACGGCCACCACCGCGCGCAGCCCGAGGAAACGCGGGGTGATAGCTGCGTGTTCGCGGGAGGATCCCTGGCCGTAGTTCGTGCCGCCAACCAGGATGTGCCCTGTCGAGTCGCGGGTTCGTGCGGCGCGGGCGGCGTAGGTGGGGTCGAGCTGGTCGAAGGTGAATTCGGCGAGTTTGGGGATGTTGCTGCGGTAGGGCAGGACGCGGGCACCGGCGGGCAGAATCTCGTCCGTCGACACGTCATTGCCCACCACCAGGGCCACTGGTGCCTCGATGCGGTCCGCGAGGGGACCAAAAACCGGAAGCGAGGAGATGTTTTCGCCCTTGACCAGCGCCACGTTGGCGGCTTCCTCCGGCGCCAACGGTTCCTCCAACATGGCCACGTTCACGCTCGACACCTCGGGAAGTTTGATCTCGGGGTACTCAAGGTCGAAGAGCTCCGTTAGGTCCCGCGGGTCGGTGATAGTCCCGGTGAGTGCGGCAGCCGCGGCCGTTTCCGGTGAGCACAGGTAGACCGAGTCCTCCTTCGTGCCCGAACGGCCGGGAAAGTTGCGGGGCATGGTGCGCAGGCTGTTGCTTCCGTTCGCGGGGGCCTGTCCCATCCCGATGCAGCCCATGCATCCGGTCTGATGCAGCCGGGCTCCGGCGCTGATCAGATCAAAGGTGGCCCCCATCTTGGTGAGGTCCTGCAGGATTTGCCGGGAACTCGGGTTGACGTCGAAAGAGAGTCCGGGGTGGCACTGCCGCCCCTTCGTGATGGCGGCGACGATGGCGAAGTCGCGCAGGCCCGGGTTCGCTGAGGACCCAATCACGACCTGCGCCACCGGCCTGCCGGCGGCTTCCCGCACCGGAACGACGTTGCCGGGCGAGCTGGGCAGGGCGATGAGCGGCTCGATCGCGGCCAGATCGATCTCTTCGGTCACGTCGTAGGTGGCACCGGAATCGGCGAGGAGTTCGGTGAAGTCACCCTCGCGCTGTTCGGAACGCAGGAAGGCGCGGACCTGCTCGTCAGCCGGGAAGACCGTGCTCGTCGCACCGAGTTCGGCGCCCATATTGGCAATCACGTGCCGGTCCATCGCGCTCAGCGTGGCGAGGCCGGGACCGTAGTACTCGATGATCCGGTCCTTGCCGCCCTTCACGCCGTGCCGGCGAAGCATTTCGAGAATGACGTCCTTGGCGCTGGTCCACGGTGGCAGTTTGCCGGTAAGCCGCACGCCCCAGATCTCCGGCATCTTCAGGTAGAGCGGCTCGCCCGCGATTGCCAGGGCCACCTCGGTGCCGCCGACCCCGATTGCCAGCATCCCCAGTGACCCTGCGGCCGGGGTATGGCTGTCGGAGCCGACCATGGTTTTGCCCGGACGACCAAACCGCTGCATGTGCGTCGGATGGGACACCCCGTTTCCGGCCTTCGAGAACCACAGGCCAAACCGGCGGCAGGCCGAGCGGAGAAAATCATGGTCCTCAGCGTTCCTGCTGTCAGCCTGCAACAGGTTGTGGTCCACGTACTGCACGGAGACTTCAGTTTGTGCCCGGTCGAGCCCAATGGCCTCCAGTTCAAGCATGACCATTGTCCCGGTCGCGTCCTGGGTGAGGGTCTGATCGATATGCAGGCCGATCTCACGGCCGGGAATCATCTCCCCGGCCACCAGATGGGATGCGATGAGCTTTTGGGCCACGTTGTAGGCCACGGTGGGCTTCCTTACTCGATGGCGAGGCCGGACGCCTCCGTCGGCAACGAACCGGCCACCGGGCACTCCCCTTTATCCCCAAATTAGCCCACTCCGGGCGCCGCGAACAGTGGGGATTTGACGCTCATCGCAGCGCTGCCGGCCCCGGGACGCTCCTGGTGTTCCACGAGCTGAGGAAGGCCAGTGCCGCAGCCAATCCCGCACTCAGCACCACGGCGCCCAGCCACATCGACACGGGCCATTGAATCGATGACGCCAGGGCGATGCCAGCCAGTTGGCCCGTCCAGATGAGTGCCGCGAACACCGCGGTGACCGCCGGCAACCGGCGCCTCAGCCCCGGCCCCGGCCGGCGGGCAAGCAGCGCATCCGCCACTGCCGCGATTATCGTGGCACCGGCCGCACCGGCGACCGCTGGCGGCCGCAGCCCCGACATGGCCAGCGGCAGCCACGCCACCACGGCGACCAGGATGGTGGCGATGCCGAAAGGCGGCCTTCGGGTTCCGGAAAAGGTGTAGAGGAAGGGGGCGATAATCAGCGCTGTGGTCACCAAATAGCTGGCCAGTCCGAGGGCCGGGGGCAACTCCGCCTGGGTGTGCCCGGGGCTCCCGATTGGCGTCTGCAGATATGGGACGGCCGGCGGGGTCCGGACGAACGCCGAGCAGTAGATGAGGAAGAAGGCTCCCAAGCCGGTCATCAGGGCGAGCGACAACAGTGCAGGCGGCGTCCATTTGAAGGCCTCTGAGCCGCTGGCTGCCCGTGCACTACGGATAGCGGTGCCGAGGATAAGGAAAAGACTGAACCCCAGCAGCAAGTGTGTGGGGCTCACCAGCGCATCGAGGGAGACTTCGATGCCCAGGATCTCGTGCCAGGCCAGGTCCAGAACGCCTGCGACGGCGAACAGGACCAATCCGACGACTGTGCCCTGGTAGCCGGCCGGAACCGACCGGGTCAATGGCCGTCCGGGCTGACGGTTCCTCCAGATCAGGCTTGCCGTCCACGCGGCGGTGGCCACGAGGCCCGAATAAAGTGCCGCGTGCCAGGGGGTGAAGAAGGTTTCCAACCCGGGAACGTGCAGGTGGGCCCAGCCGTCAAGGAAGACGGCCAGGAGGAGCCAGATGCCCAGCAGTTCCGTCACAAGATCGTTCCGCGCCCCTGCCCGAAGAGTCTGTGCTGCCGTGTCAACCATCGCCACTCTCCTCGCACTCGCCGTGCCATCCCCTTGGCCACGCTGTCCGGGAGGCCGGGACGCCCACCGCATCCGGCCCCGCGTCGAATGGTTAAAGCTTGGACCTGCCGGTCTCCGCCCGCCAGTGCTGGATTCCCTCGACGACGGCGGTTAGCTTCCTTTACATGGGCGCGGGCATGTAAAGCCCGGGCAGCAGCTCCGGGTGTGCCGGGACGAAGAGCGCGAACACGATCAGCGAGACTCCAGTGATCCGGCTGAAGACGGGCCCGTATTTCCATGTCTTCTCCAGGAAGATCACTACCGTGAGCACGGCCATCCACGCCAGGTTCATCACGCCGACGGCAATCAGCACCACCATGAGCCCCCAACAGCAGCCGACGCAGTAGACGCCGTGGTACATGCCGACGCGGACGTCACGCAAGCGGCCCTTGTATCCGGAGACGTGCAACAGGAAGGCTATGGGCGACCGGCAGTGCCTGAGGCAGAAATCCTTCAGCGGGGTCAACTGGTAGGCTCCGGCCGCCACCAGGACCCCGGCCCCGACCCAAGGTGCGATATCCGCCGCGTTCTCAGCCAGCTGCGCAGACAGCGCGGCGGCCGCGTAGGCAAGGACGCCGAATCCGATCCATGTCAGAAGGTAGCCGCCTACCAGGGCCGTTGTCCGGACGGCCCTGACCCGGCTGCTGCGTACGGCGCGGATGGATCTGAGGTACGTCGAAGTCAGGGGCGCCAGCGCCGGCAGCATCATGGCTGCCATCATCAGGGTCCACACGCCCAGAAAACCCCAGAGCCTCAGCCCCATGGTTCCCGGGCCTGTGGACATGTCCGAAAGGCCTAAGAAGGTCAGATACCAGGCCAGCGCTGCGCACCCGATCAACGCCAACTCGCCGGCACGGTGGCCGGCTGTCAGACGGCTCCTGCCCGGCACTTAGGCGGACCAGGCGAAGGGTGCCGAGAAGGAGTTCTTCCCGGCGTTATCCCAAGTCATGCCGAACACGTCGACGCGGGCGGTGCTGGCCGTGCCGGCAGCCAGAGTATCGGCCGGGAATCCGACCCCGCTGATTTTCACTCCTCGCCCTGTGGAATCAAATGGATTCATGAAGTCCTCGACCACCATGTCAACGGCACTGCCTATACGCACCTGGTGGACACGCCCGTCGTCGGCGTAGGCCATGTCCAGGGACTCCATGCCCGCCATTTCACCGATCAAGGGGGCGAGGCCCTCCATCGGTCCGCCGAGCTGGCCGCCGAAGACTGCACCGAGCGCCTCGGCTTGCTCAGCCGAGGCGGCGGCGTCCATCAGAACACCGACTTTCCAGCCCCCGACACTCATCAGGGCCGGAGTATCGGCCACGACGCAGACTGTCAGACCGCCGACGTCGACACCGTTCACGTCGCCGGTTTCCACGTGGAAGGCCAAGGCCACGTTGCAACGGTCATTGTCCGCCGGTGCGGTCTGCCCTGATGCCGTACACGGGCAGACCATGTCGCAATTGCAGTTCTCAAAATAGGTACCTTCGAGATGCCACGGCATTTAGGGCTCCTTTCGAAGAGGCCCCCCAAAAATAAAGTCTCCTCGCGGCCCTGAACAGTGTCAACGCCATGCGGACACCCATGCCCAGGGCGACTCTTACGTCTGCCCGGCGGTGTAACGCCGCTGCTAACTGGCCGGCGTCACGACGTCCTCCAGCATTGACCTGTCAAAGAATCGGACCTCACCCGTCGCCTGGAAAAACACCGGAACGACTGAGGTGCTCGGGTCCTTCGAGGTTTCGTAGATCTCGGGCGCGCCCCCGTGTTTGCGCGCGATGGTTCCAACCAGGTCAGTGCCGCGAACCCGGACGGTTCGATATTTGTAGCTCATTTGGACCCTTTCGTCTGGCGACCCCTTCGTCTGCCAAGGCAAACCCTACTCCTGGGAGGCGCTCCGGGAACGGATCCTGGCGTCGCTGACCACAATGCACCGGATGCTTGCCGGTTGGCGGACGAGGGCGCCCCGCACCAAAGGTGCGGGGCGCCGTCGTAGGTTCCCGACTGCTGCCGGGCGCTACTGCCTAGATGATCGCTGCCCGCAACTCCTTGGCGGCAAGCGCGGGATCGTCAGCGCTGTAGATGGACCCGCCGACGACGGCGACGTCCGCTCCGGCGCGCTGCACGGCGTTGACGGTGGAGATGTTCACTCCGCCCGCCACGGAGAACGGAACGCGGGCCCTCTCCCCTGCGCTGAGCAGGACTTCCAGGTTGTAGCCCGGCTTCGCCTGTTCATCGAGGCCGGCGTGGAACTCGACGAACTTGGCCCCCAAGGCACGGGCTTCCTTGGCACGGGTCACTTTGTCCGCAACGCCGATCAGGTCGACAACCACACCCTTGTTGTGGGCCTTCGCCGCCTTCACCGCCCCGGCGATCGTGGAATCGTCGGCGCTGCCGAGGACGGAGACCAGGTCCGCGCCGGCGCTGAAGGCGATCCCGGCTTCCAGCTCGCCCGCGTCCATGGTCTTCATGTCCGCGAACACGATCTTGTCCGGGTGGGCGGCCTTGACGGCGGTCACGGCTGACAGGCCGGCGTTTTTCACCAGCGGCGTGCCGAGTTCGATGATGTCCACGTATTCGGCAACCTTGCCGGCCAGCTCGAGGGCGGCGTCGACGGTGAGGACATCCATGGCGACTTGCAGTTTCATGCGGGGTCTCTTTTCGGATTGGGTCAGGGATGGGGAGCGGTTTGGTCGGTGCGGCTGCTCTATTCGAGGTTCGCGTGGCGCTGCCAGAGGTCCTCAGCCGCCGCCGCGTCCTCGTCCCAGAGGCTTTGGAACACGGCTTCGGTGGTGGCGAACAGCACTTGTTCGAAGAGACTGCCCGAATATTGCCGGGACACGGCCGAGCCGTGGTCCGTCTTTTGGGCAGCCGGGATGAGGACGACGGCGGCAGCAACAGCCGCGAGCGGGGAGCCGGAGTTGGTGGTGTAGGCAGCGACCCGCGCATCCTGGCCGGCCGCGGTTTCCGCCGCCTTGACGACGCCGGCGGTGGTCCCGGAACCGGAGGCTGCGAGCAACAGGTCGCCGGCGCGGATGGCCGGCGCCGTCGGCTCCCCGACGACGTGCACGGTCAGCCCCAGGTGCATGAGCCGCATGGCCGCCATTTTCAGGACAAGGCCGCTGCGTCCGGCGCCGGTCACGAAGATCCTGTCGGCCAGCCTGAGCTCGGTTGCCAGGGCCGCAACCTGCGCCGGGTCAACGCGTTGGAACACCTCGGTGATTTCGTCCTGGACAAGAACGCGGTTGCGCCTGAAAGCGCTGGACGTATCGGCCAGGGCGGCCGGGCCGGTCTCTGCGATGACGCTCATTGTGGGGTTCCTCCTTCACGAAAGTCGTTGCCCATTCATCCTCGCCCACCCGTTGAGTACGCCCAACGCCATGGTCGAATGGTCTTTACTGCCCAAAGGGATAGTAGGATTCCCGAAACGTCGTAAACTGGGCAGGTGGCAGTCCTCACCGATGCATCCAACACCGACTCTCTTCCGCGGCCCGACCTACGTCGGCTTGTCGACGAGGCGCAGCCCCTGCTCGAAGCCGTCGCCGCCGTGTCCACCGCGTCGCTGGCCACCATTGCCCGGCGGCTGTGGGAAGCCACACTCCCTTACCTCGGCAGTACCGCGCTGGTCATCTTCACTGAGGACTGCACGGGCCGGCCGCAGAAGAAGGCCGGCGACGAGTCGATCATCAGCCGCGTATCCATCGCCGAACTCGACCACATCCGGGCGTCACTTTCCAACGGCGGACGCTCCGGCGGCGAGGATGCCGGCCCTGAATCCTGGCAGGGCGAAGCGGTGCTTGGCGGCGAGCCGCACCCGGTCCTGGCCCTGTCTTCACCAAGCAATGCCCTGCTGGTGCTCGCCGATCCGCAACCCCTGCAAGATCCCACCCAGCACGCGGCGGCAGGGCGGCTGCTCCGCTACCTCTGGATGCTGGCAGCCGAGCGGATCCGGGAGAAGGTGGCCGACGCACCGCCGTCGTACCTCATTGAATCCCGCGCGGCCTCGGCCGAGCGGGTCAGGGTGACCGCCGAACTGGTGGACCGCCATTCCACCACCCTCGAAACCCTGCTCGCCGCTTTGCGGTCCCCCGCCCTGGGCGACGACGCGGCACGGAAGTCCGCCACCGAGGTCGCCGCCAAGGCCCTGGTCAGTCTCCGCACTCTCAACGACCGCACCACGGAACTGGTCAAGGAACCCGTCGCCACCGCCTTCCAACGCCTCCGCGAGGACCTGAAACCGCTCATGACCTTCAGCGGCATCGACGTCCAGTTCATCGAACCTCCCATCACCGGCCGGGCATTGCCCGGCGAAGTGGCCCACGCCGCCCGGGCGATTGTCCGCGGGCTGGTGCTTGCCATGGTGGACCAGTCCGACGTCCGCCGGATCCGTACGCAGTGGGATTGCGACGGGGAGAACCTCCTGGTCAACGTCCGCGACGACGGGCCCGGCGAACTGTCCGCCGCGGCACCGACCATGGCCCGCCTCGCCCAACGCGTCGAAGCACTTGACGGCAGAATGTCGGTGGATGTGATGCCCGGCTGGGGTGCCGACGTCGCCGTCTCACTCCCCCTCGATCCGCCAGCCCGCCACCTGGCGGACGTCTCCGGCTGGAAGCTTGGCGAGCGCGAACTCCAGGTGCTGCAGCTGCTGGCTGCCGGACAGCGGAACCGGGGCATCGCGGCGGAACTGCACATCAGCGAGAACACCGTGAAGTTCCATCTCCGGAACATCTACCGGAAAGTTGGCGCCACCTCACGCACCGAAGCCATCGCGATGGCCCACAGCAGCGGACTGCGATAGACCCGGACCGGGGAACCGGAGGACTCCACGAAATGGACCTGCGTCAACCCACTTAACCCAATGTCGGCCCCATCACACCTCACGGCATAGGATCGAAACTGTGGAACTAACCGAGAGGACGCTACAGGCGGCCTTGTGGCGGGCAAGCAGGCCGCAGAAACTACTTGAGAGTATGGATCATGGCTTCCAAAAATGACCCCGAGTCCGACGTCGATGCGGAGTCGGGCCAGCACGGCGGTGTCCAGTCAGTGGACCGGGCGCTCATGGTCCTGGAAATCCTGGCGCGGGACGGCCACGCGGGCGTGAGCGAAATCGCCGACGAGATGGGCATCCACAAGTCCACAGTCTCCCGGCTGCTGGGTTCGCTGGTGGGCCGGGAAATGGTCCACCAGAACAGTGAGCGCGGCAAGTACCAGCTGGGCTTCGGCATCCTGAGGCTGGCAAGCTCCATCCCCGGGCGGCTCAGCCTGGTCCGCGAGGCCCGGCCCGTACTCGAAAGCCTGGCAGAGGAGTTCAAGGAGACGGTGAACCTGGCCGTCCTGCGCTCCAACTACGCCGTCAACGTGGACCAGGCCATGGGCCCGTCAACCTTGGCCACCTACGACTGGGTGGGCAGCCTGACGCCGCTCCACGCGACCTCCAGTGGAAAGGTGCTGCTGGCTGCACTGTCCGCGGACGAGCGGGACCGCGTCCTGAAGGAGACCGGGCTTCCGGCCCGGACGCCGCGGACCATCACCAACAGGAACAAGCTCGAAAGCCAGCTGATCGACGTCGCCCGTGACGGCTACGGAGTGGTCCGGGAGGAGTTCGAAATCGGGCTCAACTCGATGTCCGTGCCGGTGTACAACCATGTGGGAGCCGTCATCGGTGCGGTCAGCATTTCCGGGCCGGCCTTCCGTTTTGATCCGGAGACGGCGCCGGGACTCCTCGATGCGCTGAAACAGGCGGGGCTGCAGATCAGCGCGAAGATGGGCTACACCGGGCGTTAACAGCGGAGGACCCGCCGAAACCAACGGTTCCGGCGGGTCCTCCATTGGTAGCAGGCCTCAATGGCCGGGGGTAACGTCCCCGACCTTCTCCTGGACCCAGTCATGGAAGGCGCCGATGTGGTGCTCGCTCGGCACCAGCACGCCGCCCTTGGCGTAGACCTTCGAGCCCATGGCCGGCTGGCACCGTTCGCAGGCGTCGAAGTCCTGCTGGTTGACGCGGTGGAACAGCTCCACGGACGCGCTGACGTCCTTGCCGCTCTCCACGACGCTGGGCACGTAGAGCCAGTCGCACTCCACGATCGTGTGGTCCGCGGCCATGGGGAACATGCGGTGGATAATCACGTGGTCCGGGACCAGGTTCACGAACACTGTGGGCTTGATGGTGATGGCGTAGTACCTGCGGTCCTGGTCCTCCCCCACCCCCGGAATCAGGTCCAGCCCTTCCGAGCCGTCGATGGTGAAACCCTTGACGTCCTCGCCGAACTCGGCGCCGTGGCCCACGAAGTACTGCGCAGCCAGGCCGTCGGCGAATTCCGGCAGGACCTCGGTCAGTTCCGGGTGGATCGTCGCGCAGTGGTAGCACTCCATGAAGTTCTCGATGATGAGCTTCCAGTTCGCCTTCACGTCATAGCGGATCCGGCGGCCCAGGCTGAGGTTGGCCACGTCGTAGCCTTCGATCGCCTTGAGGTCGCCGAGCCGTTCCTCGATGGCACCCATTACTTCTTCTTCGAACGACGGCGGCTCGTCAGCCAGGCACACCCAGACGTAGCCCAGGTATTCGCGGATGTGGACCTTCACCAGGCCGTACTCGTCCCGGTCGATGTCCGGCATTTTGGTCAGGTTGGGCGCCGCGATGAGCTTTCCCTCGAAGTCATAGGTCCAGGCGTGGTACGGGCACTGGAACGAGCGTGCGGCTTCGCCCTGCTCTTCCATGCACAGCTTGACGCCCCGGTGCCGGCAGATGTTGTAGAAGGCACGGATTCCGCCCTTGCGGGTGCGGCTGATCAGCACGCTTTCCCGCCCGACCTGGACTGTCCGCCATGCGCCGGCCTTGTCCAGGTCGGCGGAGCGGACGGCGCAGAACCACATCTGCTCAAAGATCCGCTCCTGCTCGGCCCGGAACACGGCCTCATCCACGTAGGTGTAACCGGGCAGGGTGGGGATCAGGCTTGGGGCGCTTACCTCAAGAGACAATTTGTCCTCCTAACGAACAAAGATCAACGAAGCTGGGACTTGAAGGGACGGGATATTTGGGGACAGGTTTCAGGCACGGTTGTCAGGACACGGCGGCTGCGCCCACCAGCTCGGAGGCGTCCGCACAGGCAGCCTGCCCGCTGGGTGCGCCCAGTGGCCGGGCGGGTGGAGCGAGCAGGCGCCGCCACTTGGTGAACAGCCGCGGCTGGTTCATCCCGAGGACCGCCACCGGGACGTCCTCGCGGTAGTACACGGCAAGACAGCTGTGCGTCAGGGCGTCGCCGACTTCGATCTCCAGCCGGTCGTAGCCGGCGCAGTGGCCTGCGAACTGCAACTTGACGCCGTGCTGGTCGGACCAGAAATAGTGCGGTTTGGCCGGCCTCGGCGCGGCATCAGAGTCCAGCAGCGCCTCAACGGCCAGCGCGGCACGCTCCAGTGCGCCGGTCCAGTGCTCCACCCGGCGGTGCGTGCCCGCTGCATGGTCGAACCAGGCGGCGCAGTCCCCCACGGCGGTGATGCCGGGGACCCCGGTGCGGCCCATGGCGTCGCACAGGACGCCGCCGCGAAGCTCCAGGCCGGAACCCTCCAGCCACTCCGTGTTTGGCTCGGCTCCAATGCCGACCACCACGACGTCGGCGCCCACGTAGCGTCCGCCGGCCAGCCGGAGTCCGGTGACGTTGCCTTCGCCGCTGTAGAAGTCCTCGATTACGGCGGAGGAAATGAGTTCCACGCCGTTGGCGGTGTGGAGTCCCGCCACCACGCCGCCCATCTCCGCACCGAGCTGGGCGGCGAACGGGACCGGCTTGGTGTCGATCATGGTGACTTCCATGCCTCGCGATGCGGCAGCCGAGGCAACCTCCGCGCCGATGAAACCGGCACCTATCACGGCCATCCTGCTCCCGGGCACCAGCTCGGGCGCAAGGCTCTGTGCGTCCGCGAGGGTGCGCAGGGTGAAAACGTTGCTTAGACCGGCCAGGGTGGGCAGCAGCCTGGCCCTCGCGCCGGTGGCAATGACAATGCCGTCCGCCTGCACGGTGCGGCCGTCATTAAGGAGGATGGTCCGCGAGGAAGCATCCAGGGACACGGCCTCGGTGCCCAGCACCCATTCAGCCTGGAGCTCGTCGGCGTCGGCCTCCAGGAACAAGTCCTCCGCCGTGACGCTGCCGAGCAGGAAGTCCTTGGACAGCGGCGGCCGGTCATACGGACGGTGCGGCTCATCGCCAATGATGACCAACCGTCCGCTGAAGCCTTGGGCGCGGGCTGCCCGGGCGGCCGAAAGACCTGCCAGGGACGCTCCCACAATCGCAAGTGTCTGCACTTCGGCGCCTCCTTTCAATTGCTTGTGACGCAACAACAATCGCTATATGCAACAGCGTGAGGTATGTCACGGGCACTGTCAAGGGTCTTCCTGCTGAGAAGACGCGGGTCCGCAATAGAGAGGAAAAGTCTTGACAAGCATTGTGAGCTATCGCACTCTGTTGCTTATTGCGATTGCTGTTGTTCACTACGGAACTCCACCAGTAGCAGTTGCACAGCCAAGGATCCCGACCGAAGAAGAGGTCCCTCCATGCACAAGGCATGCCCGCTCAGCGAACTGGCACCCGGGGAAGCGCTCCGCCTGAACACGTCGCCGCCCATCGCGGTGTTCCACACGGAAGACGGCGAGCTTTTTGCCCTCGACGACACGTGCACGCACCAGGACGCCTCCCTGGCCGACGGCTGGGTGGAGGACTGCTGGGTTGAATGCCCGCTGCACGCCTCCAGGTTCAATTTGCGCACGGGCGGCGTGGACGCCCCGCCGGCCAAGCTGCCCGTCCGCCGACACGAGGTCAGCGTGATTGACGGCGACATCATGGTCACCGAATCCGACGAGGTTCCCAACCTCCCTCCAGGCCTGACAGTGGATGGCCACATCTAGCACCAGCCCATGAATCCGAACAAAGGACTTCCTCATGGCATTGAACAGTGATATCGGCACAGACAGTAACATCGGCATAGACAGTGACATCGACGCGGACACCGGCACCCACGCTCCGGACCGTCCCCCAACCGCCCCCCGCCCTTCCGCATCCGTCCCGGACGCGGAAAACTATGACGAGCTCCTGCAGGAACTGCGTCAGAGCAAGACCGAGCGGGCCGTGACGGAACGCCGGAACCGCAAGCTCACCCTCGACAAGATCACCTTCGGGATCACGGGAGCATGCGCCATCGCCTTCGTGATGTGGGGCTTCCTCGGAAGGGACAGCCTCTCTGCCACGTCACAGGGCGTTCTCGACTGGGTCATGGAATACACCGGCTGGCTCTTCATGGTGTTGGCTTCTCTCTTCGTGGTCTTCGTCCTGTGGCTGGCGCTCGGCAAGTTCGGCAACATCCCGCTGGGCAAGGACGGGGAAAAACCCGAATTCCGCACCATCTCCTGGGTGGCCATGATGTTTGCCGCCGGCATGGGCATCGGGCTCATGTTCTATGGCGTGGCTGAGCCGCTGTACCACTACATTTCGCCGCCACCCGGAACCGTGGACGGACGGACCCCCGCAGCCATCCAGACCGCCATGGCCACCTCCATCTTCCACTGGACCCTGCACCCGTGGGCCATGTACGCAGTGGTGGGCATCGCCATGGCCTACGGCACCTACCGCCTGGGCCGCAGGCAACTCATTTCCGCGGCCTTCACCTCACTCTTTGGCATCAGGATGGTTGAAGGGCCCGTCGGCAAGTTCATCAACATCCTGGCCATCTTCGCCACGCTGTTCGGTACCGCTGCCTCGTTGGGCCTCGGCGCCCTCCAGATCGGCAGCGGACTGACGTCCAATGGCTGGGTCGGGGAAATCGGCACTCCCGTGCTCGTGGTGATCGTCGCCATCCTGACTTCCTGCTTCGTGGCCTCCGCGGTATCCGGCATCAGCCGCGGCATCCAGTGGCTTTCCAACATCAACATGGTCCTGGCCGTCGTCCTGGCACTCATCGTCTTTGTTGCTGGCCCTACCCTCTTCATCCTCAACCTGATCCCCGCCGCGGTGGGAGACTACGCCAGGGACCTGGCGGAAATGTCCTCCCGGACCGAAGCCGTGGGAGACGAGGCGCTGCGGAGCTGGATGTCCAGCTGGACCATCTTCTACTGGGCCTGGTGGCTGTCCTGGACGCCGTTCGTAGGCATGTTCATCGCCCGCATCAGCCGGGGCCGCACCATCCGGCAGTTTGTCACCGGGGTACTGCTGGTACCGAGCATTGTCAGCGTGATCTGGTTCGGCATCTTCGGCGGCACTGCCTTTGGCATCCAGCAGCAGGCCGACAAGACGCAGGACCCCACCGACGGCCTCGTCAAAATGGTCGACGGCGCACCCTCCATATCCTTCGACGGCGCCCTGTTCGACTTGATCAAGAACCTGAACATGCCCGCCTGGGCCACCACTGCAGTCATCGTCCTGGCCATGGTCCTGGTGGCAATCTTCTTCATCACCGGAGCAGACTCAGCCTCCATCATCATGGCCTCCCTGAGTTCCAACGGATCCAGCGAACCGCGCCGCGGGCTCGTGATCTTCTGGGGTTTGCTGACCGGCGGAGTGGCCGCCGTGATGCTCCTTGCCGGCGGAGACGAACCGTCCGAGGCGTTGTCCGGCCTGCAGCGCATCACGATCGTAGCCGCCCTGCCCTTCGTAGTGGTCATGTTGCTGCTATGCGTCGCGCTGGCACGTGACCTGCGCCGCGATCCGCTGGCCTTGCGGCAGCGGCTCGCCACAACCGTCGTCGAACGCGCCATCCGTACCGGCGTGGAACAACACGGGGGCGTGCAGTTCGAGCTGGTGACCAAACATGAATGCGACGGACGCTGTGCCGAGGGCACGCGCTGCCCGGGCGACGCCAAAGACAACGAGGCCAAGAGCAGCAACCCCACCGGCGCCACCAACTAGTCGACACCAACCAGGAGTCAATCGTGACCACAATTCTTGAAAGCCGCCACGCCGCCGCCATTGCCCCCGTGACATCCGAGGCCGCTGCCGCTCGCTCGGCACCCGGGACCCGCACGGCAGAATTTGTCCTCACCCTGGCCTGTCCGGAAAGGCCTGGCATCGTCCGGGCGGTCACCGCCTTCCTGGCCGACCGCGGCTTCGACATCGTGGAGCATCAGCAGTTCGATGACCACGTCAGCGGGAACCTCTTCCTGCGCACGGCCTTCAGCGGCGGTGGTTCCGGCCACGGTGATCATGCCCGGCGGGACCCCGGTTTCGACGGTCTCAACCACAAGCTCGACACCAAGGACGTGGAACTCCTCAGGGCCGGCTTCGCGGCAACGGCCGCCGAGTTTGGCATGGATTTCACCTTCCACGACGGCCGGCCGCAGCGCCTGTTGGTCATGGTCTCCAAATTCGGCCACTGCCTGAACGACCTGATCTACCGGTGGCGCGCGGGCAGCCTGGGCGCGGAGATCGCCGTCGTGGTTTCCAACCATGAGGACCTTCGCGCTATGGCCGAAAACGCCGGGCTCCCGTTCATCCATGTTCCGGTGACCCCCGGCACCAAACCGGAAGCCGAGGCGCGGCTGCTGGAACTCGTGGCCGGGTACGACGCCGATCTGGTGGTACTGGCGCGCTACATGCAGGTGCTGTCCAACGATCTATGCACAAACCTGCGCGGCCGGGCCATCAACATCCACCATTCCTTCCTGCCGGGCTTCAAGGGCGCGAAGCCGTACCACCAGGCCTATGACCGCGGCGTGAAGCTCATCGGGGCCACGGCGCACTACGTGACGCCGGACCTGGATGAGGGACCCATCATCGAGCAGGAGGTCTTCCGGGTGGACCACAGCCTGGATGCGGACGCCCTGGTGACGATTGGCCGGGACGCCGAATCACAGGCCCTGTCCCGGGCTGTGAAGTGGCATTGCCAGCACCGCGTCCTGCTCAACAACACCCGCACTGTCGTATTCCGCTAACGCGAAACCAGGAGAACAACTCATGAGCGCATCACCACGCGTCGTCATCATCGGCGCCGGCATTGTCGGCACCAACCTCGCGGACGAACTCGCCAGCCGGGGCTGGAACAACATCACGGTCGTCGAACAGGGTCCGCTGGAACTGGCCGGCGGTTCCACCTCGCACGCCCCCGGCCTGGTCTTCCAGACCAACCCGTCCAAGACCATGACGGAATTCGCCAGCTACACGGTGGACAAGCTGCTCTCCCTCAGCGCCGACGGGGTGTCTTGCTTCAACCAGCTCGGCGGCCTTGAGCTCGCCACCACCGAGGCGCGGCTGCAGGACCTCAGGCGCAAGCTGGGGTACGCCACCTCCTGGGGCATCGAAGGCCGGATCATCGACCCCGACGAGTGCGGCAAACACTACCCGCTGCTGACCACCGGGGCGCTGGCGAACGGCAACGAGGTCCTCGGCGGCCTCTACGTCCCCACGGACGGCCTGGCCTCCGCGGCCCGCGCCGTCCAGCTGCTCATCAGCCGCACCCGGCAAGCCGGCGTGACCTACCTTGGCTCCACCACCGTGACGGGCATCCAACAGACCTCGGGCCGGGTCACCGGCGTCGGAACAGCCGACGGCGTGATCCCGGCGGACATTGTGGTGTCCTGCGCCGGGTTCTGGGGCCGCGAGCTCGGCAAGATGGTTGGCATGAAGGTGCCGCTGCTGCCGCTGGCGCACCAGTACGTGAAGACCACGCCACTTCCGGAGCTGAAGGGCCGGAACGAACTTCCCAACGGCGCCCGACTGCCCATCCTGCGCTTCCAGGACAAGGACCTCTACTACCGCGAGCACGGCGACCGGATCGGCATCGGCAGCTACGCGCACCGACCGATGCCCGTAGACATGGCACAGCTGCCCAGCGTTGGCGCGGAGGAGATGTCGGATCACCGTATGCCCTCCCGCCTGGACTTCACGATGGAGGACTTCCTGCCCGCCTGGGAAGACAGCAAGGAACTCCTCCCGGCCCTGCACGGGGCCCAGATCGACGACGGCTTCAACGGGATCTTCTCCTTCACTCCCGACGGTGGCCCGCTGATGGGCGAGTCCCCCGACGTCGACGGCTTCTTCGTGGCCGAGGCAGTCTGGGTCACCCACTCAGCCGGCGTCGCCCGGGCCATGGCGGAGCTGCTCATCGAGGGCCAGTCCCGCACCGACCTGCACGGCTGTGAGCTCACGCGCTTCGAGAAGGTCCAGACCAGCGACCACTACGTCAGCGAAACGTCCCAGCAGAACTTCGTGGAAATCTACGACGTCCTGCACCCGCTGCAGCCTAAGGAATCCCCGCGTGACCTGCGCGTCAGCCCCTTTAACGTCCGTCAGAAGGAGCTCGGCGCGTTCTTCCTGGAGTCCGCTGGCTGGGAGCGCCCGCATTGGTTCGAGGCCAACCGCGCCCTGCTCGACGAACTGCCGGCGCAATGGCAGGCACCCGAGCGGGACGAGTGGTCCGCGATGTTCCACTCCCCCATCTCGGCGGCCGAAGCGTGGAAGACGCGTACCGCCGTCGGGCTCTATGACATGACGCCGCTGAAGCGGCTGGCGGTCACTGGGCCCGGGGCACTGCCACTGCTGCAGCGGCTGAGCACCGGCAACATCGCAAAGAAGCCGGGTGCCGTGACGTACTGCCTCCTGCTGGCGGACAACGGCGGCATCCGCAGCGACGTGACGGTCGCCCGCCTCGCGGAGGAAGAGTTCCAGCTCGGCGTGAACAGCAACGTGGACTTTGACTACCTCCGCGTCGAGGCCAGGAAGCAGTCAGCCGCGGATCCCGCCCGGTGGGTGCACGTATCCGACATCACCGGCAGCACCTGCTGCATCGGGCTCTGGGGGCCGCTGGCCCGTGAAGTGATCGGCAAGCTCAGCGGGGACGACCTCAGCAACGACGGCCTGAAATACTTCCGGACCAAGGACATCTCGGTGGGCGGCATTCCTGTCACGGCCATGCGGCTCTCCTATGTGGGCGAGCTCGGCTGGGAGCTCTACACCACCGCCGAGTACGGGCTGACGCTCTGGGACCTCCTCTTCGAGGCAGGACAGCAACACGGCATCATCGCCGCCGGGCGTGGCGCATTCAACAGCATGCGGCTCGAGAAGGGCTACCGGCTGTGGGGCACGGACATGACCTCCCAGCACCACCCCTACGAGGCCGGCCTGGGATTCTCGATCGCCAAGGACAAGGAAGGCTTCGTGGGCTGCGAAGCGCTGGCAGCCCGCAGGGAACAGCCCGCCACCAGGGCGCTGCGGTGCCTGACCATGGACGACGGCACGTCCGTGGTCCTCGGCAAGGAACCGGTGTACGTCAACGGCGAGGCAGCCGGCTATGTCACCAGCGCCGCTTACGGCTATTCGGTCCGCAAGCCCCTCGCCTATGCCTGGCTGCCTGCCTCGGTGACCGAGGGCGACGCCGTGGAGGTGGAGTACTTCGGCAAGCGCATCGCCGCGACTGTCACGGCCGAGCCGCTGTTCGATCCCGGCATGGAGCGGCTGCGCGGCTGACGCGAACCGGGGGTTGCCGGCTAGAGACCGGCAACCCCCGGTTTTCACGCGTGGCTCCCTCGTTCCTCGGTTGGACACACGCTTTCGAAGGAGAGGGCCTACAAGAATGGCCCCGCTTCCTGGCTGGATTCCAACCAGGAAGCGGGGCCGCTGTGTCGTGGTGCCTAGCTCGCCGTGGCCGCCCCAAGCACGCCGGCCGCCTCGGAATGCTCCGCAGGGTGCGGCACGAACCGGACGAACATGGCCTTGAAGCCGGGGGTGTTGGATTCGCGGGCCACGTTTTCCTTGTGGACCAGGGCATTGGCCTCCGGGAAGTACGCCGCGGCGCAGCCCTTGGCCGTCGGGTAGGCCACCAGCCGGAACTTGTCCGCCTGCCGGTCGTGACCCCGGAACGTGCTCACCACGTCCACCAGGTCCCGGTCCTGGAAGCCGAGCTCGGCCAGGTCCTCGGGATGGACCAGAACCACCCTGCGTCCGTCCGAGATTCCGCGGTACCGGTCATCCAGGCCGTAGAACGTGGTGTTGTACTGGTCGTGGCTCCGGATGGTCTGCAGGACCAGATGGCCGTCCGGCGGAGTCAGGTACTCCAGCGGGCTGACCGTGAACCGGCCACGGCCGATGTCCGTCTTGAAGGACCGGGTGTCCCGCGGCGGGTTGGGCAGCACAAAGCCGTTCCTGGTCCGGATCCGGGCGTTGAAGTCCTGGAAGCCCGGGATGACGCGGGAGATGTGGTCCCGGACCACGTCGTAGTCCCCGGCCATGGCCTTCCAGTTGACCGGATGGTCCTCGCCGAACGTGGCGTCGGCCATCCGGGCGATGATCACCGGCTCCGCGAGCAGGTGCTCGGAGACGGGCGTCAGCCGGCCCTGTGTCGAGTGGACCACGGACATGGAGTCCTCCACGGAGAGGAACTGGGCGCCCTTGGGGTGTTTGTCGTCCTTGTCCGTCCGGCCCAGGGTGGGCAGGATGAGCGAGGTGCGCCCGTGCACCACGTGGGAACGGTTCGGCTTAGTAGAGATGTGCACCGTCAGGCCGATCCGCTGCATCCCGGCTTCCAGCGTCTCTGTGTCCGAGCAGGCGAGGGAGAAGTTGCCGCCCATGGACACAAACACATCCACCTCGTTCCGCTCAAACGCCTCCATGGCCTCCACTGCATCAAAGCCGTGGCCGCGCGGAGACGTGATCCCGAATTCCTTGTCCAGGGCTTCGAGCAGCCATTCCTTGGGCTTCTCCCAGATGCCCATGGTCCGGTCGCCCTGGACGTTGGAGTGCCCGCGGACCGGGCAGGCGCCGGCGCCGGGCTTGCCGAAGTTGCCCTGAAGGAGCAGGACGTTGACCATTTCCTTGATGGTGTCCACGGAGTGCGGCTGCTGCGTGACGCCGAGGGCCCAGCAGAAGATCGTGGCCTTGGACCGGATGAGCATTCCGGCCACCTCCTCGATCTGCTTCCGGGCCAGGCCGGTGGCTTTCTCGGTCTCGTCCCAGTCCAGCTCCCGGCGGGCGTCACGGTAGGCGTCGAAGCCGTCCGTCTGCGCCTCGACGAAAGTCCGGTCGACGACGGTGCCGGGTGCCCGCTCTTCTTCGGCCAGCAGCAGGTGGCCCAGGGCCTGGAACAAGGCCAGGTCCCCTCCCACCTTGATCTGCAGGTACTCGTCGGCCAGCGGTGTGCCGTTGCCAACCACTCCGGATAAGGTCTGGGGATCCTTGAAGTTGAACAGCCCGGCCTCGGGCAGCGGGTTCACCGCCACCACCTTCCCGCCGTTGTCCTTGCATTCCTTCAGCGCCGACAGCATCCGGGGATGGTTGGTGCCGGGGTTCTGCCCGACGACGAAGATGAGCTCCGAGTCATGGATATCGTCCAGGGACACGGTGCCCTTGCCGATGCCGATGGTGGGGTTAAGCGCCGAGCCCGAGGACTCATGGCACATGTTGGAGCAGTCCGGCAGGTTGTTGGTGCCCAGGGCCCGCGCGAAGAGCTGGTACATGAACGCGGTCTCGTTGGCCGTGCGGCCGGAGGTGTAGAAGACGCAGCGGTCAGGCGTGCTGGCCCGGATGTGGTCGCCGATGAGCTCGAAGGCGTCCGCCCAGGAGATCGGCGAATAGTGCGTCTCCCCTTCGCGGATCACCACGGGCTCGCTCAGCCGGCCCTGGTTACCCAACCAGTACTCGGTCTTCCCGGACAGGTGGGCGATGGAATGCCGGGCCCAGAACTCCGCCCCGACCGTGCGCAGGGTGTTCTCCTCCGCCACCGCCTTGGCGCCGTTCTCGCAGAACTCGGCCGTTTTGCGCTTCTTATCCGATTCCGGCCACGCGCAACCCGGGCAGTCGAATCCGCCGCGCTGGTTCAGCCGCAGCAGCGAGTGGGCCGTCCGGGCTACCCCGGCCTGGGCCACGGCGCGCTCCAGCGCCACCATCACTGCCTTGACGCCGGCTGCTTGCTTCTTCGGTTTATGGACCTCCAGTTCGTCCTCGTTGATGTCCGCGACGGGCGCCGGCTGCCTGCCCAATTTCACAGCGTCACCTTGGCCAGCGTCTCCCGCTCCGCCCCGATCGTGGTGCTGTCGCCGTGCCCGGTGCGGACCACGGTTTCGGGAGGGAGCGTCAGCAGCCGTTCCCGGATCGAGGCGAGGATGGTCGGGTAGTCGCTGTAGGACCTGCCGGTCGCCCCCGGGCCCCCGTTGAACAGCGTGTCGCCGGTGAACACCGTTCCCTCCCCCGCCAGCAGGAAGCAGGTGGATCCGGGTGAGTGGCCGGGGGTGTGGATGGCCCTCAGTGTCGTGCCTCCCACGCGGAAGACCTCACCATCGGCAAGCTCACGGTCCGGCGTGGTGCCGGGATAAACCTGTTCCCAGAGCATCAGGTCATCGGGGTGCAGGTGGATGGGGGCATTCACCGCCGCTGCCACCTCGCGGGCCGCGCCGATGTGGTCGTTGTGCGCATGGGTGAGCAGGATGGCAAGGACCTTCCGGCCGCGGACCTGGTCGATGATTGCGGCTGCGTCGTGCGGGGAGTCGATAATCACGCATTCTTCGCGGTCGCCGACGATCCAGACGTTGTTGTCCACGTCCCAGGTTCCGCCGTCGAGCGAAAACGTTCCCGACGTCACCAGGTTCTCGATGGTGACGCTCATGCGGACTCCGCCGCTGCCGCGAGATCGGCGGCCGGCCGGATTTCAACCACGGAGCGCAGGACCTTGCCCTCGTGCATCTTGCCGAAGGCCTCTTCCACCTGGTCGATGGTGATGCGTTCGGTGACGAAGGCGTCCAGGTCCAGATTGCCGAGCTTGTAGTGCTGGACCAGCATCGGGAAGTCGCGGGACGGCAGGCAGTCTCCGTACCAGGAGGACTTCAGGGACCCGCCGCGGCCAAAGACATCCAAGAGCGGCAGCTCGAGCAACATGTCCGGCGTCGGCACGCCCACCAGCACCACGCGGCCGGCGAGGTCCCGGGCGTAGAACGCCTGCTTGTACGTTTCGGGGCGTCCCACCGCCTCGATCACGACGTCGGCACCGTTGCCTCCGGTCAGCGCCCGGATGGCCTCGATCGGGTCCTCCCTGCTGGAGTCCACGCCGTGCGTGGCGCCGAGGGACCTGGCCATCTCCACCTTGTTGGCGTCGATGTCCACGGCGATGATCGTCGTGGCACCGGCCAGCTTCGCGCCGGCGATCGCGGCAATGCCCACGCCGCCGCAGCCGATGACGGCGACGGATTCGCCCCGTTGGACCTCACCTGTGTTGATGGCGGCGCCGATGCCCGCCATCACACCACAGCCGAGCAGCCCGACGGCGGCGGGATCGGCGTCGTCGTCAACCTTGGTGCACTGCCCGGCGGCGACGAGCGTCTTCTCCGCGAAGGCGCCGATGCCCAGCGCGGGCGAGAGTTCCGTGCCGTCCTCGAGAGTCATCTTCTGCGTTGCATTGTGGGTGTTGAAGCAGTACTGCGGCTGCCCCTTGGCGCAGGCGCGGCATTCGCCGCACACGGCGCGCCAGTTCAGGATCACGCGGTCCCCGGGAGCCACTTCGGTGACGTCCGGGCCGACGGCGCTGACCACGCCGGTGGCCTCATGGCCCAGCAGGATGGGGAAATCGCCGGTGATCCCGCCCTGCTTATAGTGCAGGTCTGTGTGGCAGACGCCGCAGGTCAGAATATCCACGAGCGCCTCACCGGGTCCAGGATCCGGCACGAGGATGTTCTCCACCGAGACCGGGGCATTCTTCTCCTTGGCGATGACCGCCTTAACTTTGTGAACCATAGTTCCTGTGTTCCTTTCCTGAGTCCGCGAGGGACTCTTTGGCGGGACCCTCTGGCGACGGACACGCGATGCCATTTTCGGCCCACCCGTTGCGGCTCGAATCATCTGGCCATGCCCCCAAAAAGCGCTTGTCCTGTGCTTTGACGGTGAGGGCACGTACCACACCTGCCATCGAATTGCGTATTACACAACACGATGCACATAGCGCGTACTTTGAAAATATGGCAGTCATCACACGGGGGTGTCAATAGATTCCCGCAGTGCGACCTCCGCGTACCTGGCGTGACATCACTGCGGCGCGCGACACCATACGGAACTCCACGCAGATCCCTCTTGTACGGCCAGCGCCGTGGGCAAAAGGTGTCGGCTACAATGCTGCCCGCGTGCCAGAATCCTCACATGAGCAAGGAACGCAATGAACTGAAGAGCATCGGATACGAAATCTTCATCGGTATCCTGTCGATCCTGTCGATCGTCAATCTCGTACTCTTGTATGCGGCGCAGGACGAGTCGCTCGACACCGTACTGAGGGCGATGAACGCCCTGTTCAGCATGATCTTCGTCGCCGACTTCCTCTTCCGGATCTTCACCGCGCCATCGGCGGGCGCCTATTTCTTCAAGCACTTCGGCTGGGCCGACCTGTTGGCCAGCGTGCCTTTGGCGCAGTTCAAGATCCTGCGCGTCTTCCGGCTTGCGCGGGTGTACCGCCTGCTCCGCGATGTCGGCATCCACACGGTCGGCCGCGCGCTGCTCAAAGATCGGGCCGGCAGCTCCCTGTACATCCTGCTGATCATGGGCATTTTCGTGCTGGAATTCGGGAGCCTTGCGGTTCTCAGCGTCGAGCAGAACGCGCCGGGGGCCAACATCACGTCGGCCTCGGACTCCCTCTGGTACACGATCGTCACGATCTCGACAGTCGGATACGGTGACCAATATCCGGTCACCGATGCGGGCCGCATGATCGGGACAGGCATCATCGTCGTCGGTGTCGGCATCTTCGGCACGTTCACCGGCTACCTGGCCAACTTCTTCCTCTCCCCCAAGAAGAAGGATTCCGTACCGCCCGGCAAAGCGGCTGACACGAGTCCCGCAACGGTCGAAAGGCTCCGCCAGAGCCTCGAGGAGTCCGAGGCAAAGCTCGCCGAGATCAGAAAGCTCCTTGCCGGGCCAACCCAGTGAAAGTTTGTCCCGCAGCCGGCGCCATCAGGCCCGGCGCCTCTGTTGAAGCATCGCTCACTTCGACGGAGGCGTGAACTGGCTGGCGGTGAACTCCGCTCCCTGGGGGTCGCGGATCAGTGCCGTGCGCGTCCACTCGGTGTCGTGTTGGCGAAGGACTTGGGCGCCGAGTCGCTTCGCATCAGCCACCACTCGGTCCCGGTCGGCGACAGTGAACGAGACGTGCCAGCGCGGCAGTTCGTCTGGGGCGGTGGCCGCGACCCAGGCGATCGCATCCTCGAAGCCAGGTGGGGCAGCCAGCACTGACTGCCTCGCCCTGATGCCCGGATCAACTGTCGCCTCCAGATGATCACCGTAACCGGGCCGGCGGATCATCATCGCGAAGCCGAGGTCGTCGACCTGCCAGCCGAACGCGTCTTCATAGAACTTGATGGCCGCGCCGGGGTCGGGCGTGTGGAGATCGCTGAAATTCCAGGTCCCCGGCTGATTGGCCACCTGTGCCCCTAAACGCCGCTTGGCCTGCCAGACACGGATCTCGGCGCCCCCTGGATCGGTCAGCGCCGCACCGCGTCCGCCCTCGCCCGCATCGGCAGGAGCTGATCGCACTTTAGCGCCGGCAGCGACCAGCCGCTGCACTGCGGTATCGGCGTCCTCGACGGATACGTAGGTATTCCACGCCGCGGCACCCCGGGTGCCCGCCATCCCGGCGATGTCTTGGCCATTGAGCTTGGCTATCAAGTATCGGCCCGGCGCGCCCGCCGGCCCGGCGTCCTCGAACGTCCAGCCAAAGAGGCCGGCATAGAATGCGGCGGCCGCCTCGACGTCGGGCTGCTCGGTGTCGATCCAACACGGTACGCCCTGAGGGTAGGTCCGCTGGGTCATGTCCTGCTCCCGTCCATGGACATAGCCTAGCGAGCAGAGGCCCGGCCGGGCGCCCGACCTCTCTATTAAGTAGTCTTACTATGCACGCTTCCAGCAGAGACGAGGAGGTTGAAGTGGCCGGACATTTGGAATTGGTGGACTCCCTGGAGAGTGGTGGCGGCGTTCTGATCGTGGACGCTGAGGAGTCTTTGACGGGTCCTTCGGACCCCGGGCCGGAAAAATCCGTTATGGGCCGAGCCCTTGCCTGGTCAGGCGCATGCGGCCGCCCTCAACTGAAGGTGGGGTAGCAATGGTGCCAGGTTCAAAACCCGTAAAGAAACGCGGCGTCCTTTTCGACGTCGATGGGACCTTGATTGACTCCAGCTATTTCCACGCCCTTGCCTGGTGGCAGGCATTCCGGCGGGAGGGGCTGGACATCCAGATCTCCGCCATCCACCGCTGCGTCGGCATGGGCGGCGACAAGCTGATCGAACACTTGGTTCCCGGGTGCACCACGGACATGCAGGAAGACCTCAAATCCGCGCACGGCGCCGTGTTCTCCACGTTTTGGCCCTCCCTGCGGCCCTTCGACTCTGCCCGGGACCTCCTGGCCGCATGCTCCGGCGCCGGGCTGGCCGTGGGTTTGGCATCATCAGCTCAGGAGCGGGACTTGGACGTCACCCGGCGCCTCCTGGACGCCGGCACGTCCATCGATGCGTGGACCAGTTCCAACGACGCCGAGGAGAGCAAGCCCGCTCCCGACATTCTCCTGGCGTGCCTGGACAAGCTTGGACTCAGCCCGGCGGACGTCGTGTTTGTTGGCGACGCCGTCTGGGACGTGTTGGCCGCCGCGGCAATCGGAGTCCCCGCCATTGCCCTGACCTGCGGCGGAATCAGCGAAGCCGAACTGCGGGAAGCCGGTGCCGCCGAGGTCTACGACAATCCGCGGCACTTGTTGGAGAACCTTGAAAGCAGCGCGATTGGAAAACTAAGCGCCTAACGGCGGCACGCCGTCCGTCGCCTGAACCGCCACCCGACAGGGCAGCACGGACTGGAATTCTCAGTCCGTGCTGCCCTGCGGATGTCCTGCCTGTCTTGACCCGGGCTCTTTACCCGGGCGCGGCGGTCAGTTCGCCCCGGCGACTGCCACAGCGGCGACGGCGCCGCCTGCCGGGCCGGCGAGCCGGAGCCAGGTGTCCACCACGGTGTCCGGGTTCAAGGAGACTGAATCGATGCCTTCCCCAACCAGCCACTCGGCGAAGTCCGTGTGGTCGCTGGGACCCTGGCCGCAGATGCCGACATACTTGCCGCGCGCCTTGCAGGCCGCGATGGCCATGCTCAGGAGCTTTTTGACGGCCGGATCGCGTTCATCGAAGCCGCCCGAGACAATCGCAGAGTCCCGGTCCAGGCCCAAGGCAAGCTGGGTCATGTCATTGGAGCCGATGGAGAACCCGTCGAAGTAGTCCAGGAACTCGTCGGCGAGCAGTGCGTTGGACGGGATCTCACACATCATGATCACCTCAAGGCCGTTCTCGCCGCGGGTGAGGCCGTTCTCGGCCAGCAGTTCAATGACGCCGCGGGCCTCGTCCAGGGTCCGCACGAACGGGATCATCAGCTTGACGTTGGTCAGCCCCATCTCGTTGCGGACAAAGGACAGGGCCTCGCACTCAAGGTCGAAGCAGTCCCGGAAGGACGGCTCCAGGTACCGTGAGGCGCCGCGGAAGCCGATCATCGGGTTCTCTTCGTGCGGCTCGTAGGCGGGGCCGCCGATCAGGTTGGCGTACTCGTTGGACTTGAAGTCGGACATGCGCACAATCACGGGTTCCGGCGCGAAGGCCGCCGCGATGGTGGACACACCCTCGGCCAGGCGCTTGATGTAGTAGTCCCGCGGGCTCTCGTACGCGGCGATCCGCTGACGGATTTCCGCGGCGACGTCCGCCGGCTGCTCGTCCAGGTTCAGCAGTGCCTTGGGGTGGATGCCGATCTGGCGGTTGATGATGAATTCAAGCCGGGCCAGGCCCACTCCGTGGTTGGGCAGTTGCGCGAACGTGAACGCCTGCTCCGGGGTCCCGACGTTCATCATGACCTTGACGGGAGCCTCGGGCAGCTGGGTGATCTCGGTTTCCTCGACGCTGAAGTCCAGGAGCCCTTCGTAGATCACGCCGGTCTCACCGTCGGCGCAGGACACGGTCACGTCGAGGCCGTCGGAGAGGGCATCGGTGGCGTCCCCGGTGCCGACGACGGCGGGAATCCCCAGCTCCCGGGCAATGATGGCAGCGTGGCACGTACGCCCGCCGCGGTTGGTCACGATGGCGGAGGCACGCTTCATGATCGGTTCCCAGTCCGGGTCGGTCATGTCGGCGACCAGGACGTCGCCGGTCTTGAAGGCGGCCATCTGGTCGATCGCGGTGAGGATGCGGACGCTGCCGGCGCCGATGCGCTGGCCGATCGCGCGGCCCTCGACCAGCACTCGGCCGGTCCCGTTGAGCCGGAAACGGCTCAGGCTGCCGGAGGCCCGGCGGGACTGCACGGTCTCCGGGCGCGCCTGCAGGATGTACAGGCCGCCGTCGATCCCGTCCTTGCCCCATTCGATGTCCATGGGACGGCCGTAGTGGTTCTCGATGGCGACGGCGTGCCGGGCGAGCTGCTCGACGTCGTCGTCAGTGAGGCTGAACTGGTTCCGCAAGGACGCCTCGACCGGCACGAAGTCGATGGTGCGGCCGATTTCGCGGCTGCTCGTGTAGGTCATCTGCAGGGCCTTCTCGCCCAATCCGCGCTTGAGGATGGCGGGCCGGCCGGCCTGCAGCGCCGGCTTGTAGACGTAGAACTCGTCAGGGTTGACGGCGCCCTGGACTACGGCCTCGCCGAGGCCGTAGGAGGACGTGACGAACACGGCGTCCTGGAACCCCGACTCCGTGTCCATGGTGAACATGACGCCGGAGGCGCCGACGTCGGAGCGCACCATGCGCTGGATGCCGGCCGAGAGGGCCACCTCCGCGTGCTCGAACTTGTGGTGCACCCGGTAGGCGATCGCCCGGTCGTTGTAGAGGGACGCGAACACGTCCTTGATGGCGAGCAGGATGTTCTCGATGCCGCGGACGTTAAGGAAGGTTTCCTGCTGCCCGGCGAAGGAGGCATCGGGGAGGTCTTCCGCGGTGGCGCTGGACCGGACGGCCCAGGACAGGTCCTCAGATCCGCCATGCTTGTCCACCAACTGCTGGTAAGAGGCGCGGATCTGCGCTTCGAAGTCCGGCAGGAAGGGCGTCTCGCGCATGAAGGCCCGGATTTCCTGCCCGGCGGCTGCCAGGGCGGTGACGTCATCGGTGTCCAGGCCGACCAGCCGGTCGGCGATCTTCTGGTCCAGGCCCGACTCCGCCAGGAAGTTGCGGTAGGCATCCGCGGTGGTGGCGAAGCCGTCGGGTACCTGGACGCCGGCGGAGGTCAGGTTCTGCACCATCTCACCGAGGGAGGCGTTCTTTCCGCCCACCCGGTCCAGGTCCTTGAGTCCGAGTTCTGAGAACCACAGGATGTCTGTCGTCATAGTTACTGCTCCTTTGCAGATGATGGCATGCAAGTGCGGCGCCCCGCTCGCGGCGATGGCCGGTTGATGGGCGCAAGTCCTGTCCACAGTGACAGGTCTCCGGCACACTTGCCACATGACGTGCGCCACACTCAGTTTGTGAAACTTTTCCCTAATGCTTGAGGTTCATCCGCTGCAGGATGGTTGCCGCCATCTCCTCTACGGACACCGTGGCCGAATTCAGGTAGGGAATCCTATGGGAGACGTACAACTGCTCGGCGCTGCGCAGCTCGAAGCCGCACTGCCGCAACGACGCGTAAGGTGAGCCGCGGCGCCGTTCGGTGCGGATCTGGCTCAGGCGCAGGGGGTTGGAAGAGAGCCCGAAACACTTCTCAACGAAAGGCCGCAGCGGCTTGGGAAGACCTTCCCGTTCAAAGTCTTCGTCCACCAGCGGGAAGTTCGCGGCAAAGATGCCGTGCTGCAGCGCCAAGTACATGGTCGTGGGCGTCTTTCCGCAACGGGACGGCGCCACCAGGATGACCTGGGCCTTTTCCAGCGCCCGCAGGCTTTGGCCGTCGTCGTGCTCCATGGCGTATTCGACGGCGGCCATCCGGGATTGATACCGCTCCGCATTGCCCAGGCCGTGGGCCCTGCCGGGTTCGCCGCTGGCCGGGGAACCGAGGGCCCGCTCCAGCTGTCCGACATGGGACCCGATGAGATCCACGATGATTCCCTGGCACGTCGCCAGGACCTGGCGGATATCGCTGCTTACCGCGGTGGAAAAGACGATCGGCTGCAGGCCCGTGGCGGCCAGTTTGTCGATAGTGCCGACCACCGTCCGGGCCTGTTCGACCGTGGTGATGAAGGGGACCGTGATGCGGTCAAAGTGGTTCGCGGGGAACTGCGTCAGCAAGGTGTTGCCGAGCGTTTCCGCGGTGATGCCGGTGCTGTCCGAAAGGAAGTAGACAGGCCGTAGATCGTCTTTGGTCATGAACGCATTCTCCCCCACGCCGGGACCGGTCCGGTATCGGGCGGCCGGCGGGTCCCTACCCGGCCTCCGGTCCCGGACGTAGACTGCTCGTTTAGAACGCCACCAGCTATCCGGGAGATCGACATGAACTATGCAGGGACCGGCAACGAGAAGGCCGTCGCGGCAAGTGACCTTAATCGGACACATGTCGGACTGACTGTGAGCTTCCAGCCGGACGAATTTACCGTGGTCTTCGGCCGGATTGGCGCCCTTGCGCGCAAGGAGGGCGGCGTGACCATCGCGCTGGCCGGGGTCGACGGTACGGCTGGCCTGGCGTCCCATTACAGCCTGCCTCCCGCCCAACAGGTTTACGTACAGCCGGACATGCTCACCAATACGGAGACGACCATCAAGGATTTGTTCGGCAAGGTGCAGGAGAATCTGCGGAGCCACAAGGGAGATCAGCGGCCGGACACCGTGTAGGGCTTACTGATCCCGGACACGGTCATAGTGCTACGTGTTGAGGTCCCAGTGGACCCGGATTGCCTCGGCAACCGGTCCGGCACTGATATCGATCCGGAAAGCAACGGGCGCGGTCCCAGTTTCCTCGATGACCGCGTCATGGTAAACGCGGCCGCAGGAGGAGCACAGGGTGTAGAGATCCTCGTCCTCAGGCCACGCAGCCAGCCCCGCGGGCACGGGAACGTTTCCGCCGATGTGAACGGGCATGCCCTGTGAGTTGGCCTGGATCAATCCCTCGTTGCTTACGGTATTACCGCAAACGCAGGTGATGGTGGTGACGTCATGATCGATGACCTCGGCAAATTCGGTATCCATGATGAGCTCCCCTCAGGTTCCGCAGAACGTCCGGTACGGGCCAAAGCTTTCCGGGGCGGCAGCGGCGTAGCGCTCGAGCCCGGACCGCTCGTCGAAAGGCGCGGCGACTGCGTCCAACAACCGTGCCAGCGGATCCAGGTTTCCACCGGTAGCGGCCGTCAGGGCCTCCTCCACCAGGTGGTTCCGCGGGATGTAGACGGGGTTGACCCGGTCCATGGCGTCAGCATCCGGCGCCAAGGCACGCCAGCGCCCTAGCCAGGCGTCAAAACCTGCCGTGCCCGGAACCTGGTGCCGCGCATCGTCAGCCTGGCCGCGGGCGGCTTTGCCGAGGTGCCGGAAAAACGATGTGTAGTCCGTCCGTGACTCCTGCATCAAGGCCACAAGTTCGTCCACGAGAGGCGAGGTCACGTCGTCGTCAAGCCCGTCACGGAACCCCAGCTTGGCCCTCATGCCTGCCGACCAGGCTTCACTGTACTGCCGGCGGAACTCGCCGAGGGCCTCCACCGCGAGCTCCACCGCCTGCTCCTCGTCATCGTGGAGCAGGGGCAGAAGCGACTCCGCGAGCCGGGCTAGGTTCCACTCCGCCACCACCGGCTGATTGCGGTAGGCGTAGCGCCCGCTCTCGTCGATCGAACTGTAGACGGCGGCCGGATCGAAGCCTTCCATGAAGGCACACGGCCCGTAGTCGATCGTTTCACCCGAGATCGTCATGTTGTCGGTGTTCATGACCCCGTGAACGAACCCTACGAGCATCCACTTGGCCACCAGTGAAGCCTGGGCGGAGATGACGCCTTGGAAGAGTGCGAGATAACTGTTCGAAGCCTCCGCGGCGGCACGGTGGTGACGGGTCAGGGCGTAATCGGCGAGCCGGCGAAGGAGGCCGATGTCGCCCGTGGACCGGGCATACTGGAAGCTGCCCACCCGCAGGTGGCTGCTGGCAACCCGGGTCAGAATGGCGCCGGGCAGGAGCGTCTCGCGCTGCACCGAACGTCCCGTCCCGACGACAGCGAGGGAACGGGTCGTTGGGATGTGCAGCGCGTGCATCGCCTCGCTCACGATGTATTCGCGCAGCATAGGACCAACCACTGCCTGGCCGTCCCCGTTTCGCGCAAACGGCGTGCGTCCTGATCCCTTGAGGTGGACGTCGCGGAGCTGCCCGTCGGCGTGCCCGATCTCGCCCAGCAGGAGTGCGCGCCCGTCGCCGAGACGGGGCGCGTACCAGCCAAACTGGTGGCCGGCGTAGGCCTGCGCCACCGGACTGGCCTGGGCAGGAACGGCGTTCCCGGTCAGAAGGCGCAGACCCTCAGGACTCCGGAGAAAGGCCGGATCGAGACCCAGCTCGGCGGCGAGGTGCTCATTGAGCACCAGAAGGTGCGGCTCGGGGACCTCCTCCGCGCGCCAGGGAATGGCCATCTCCTGGAACTCCCGGGCGAAGCGGCCATCAAATGTGACGGTTGCATGCGCTGTGCCACTCATCTTTCAAGGATACCGGCGGCACCGTCAGCAATGCTGCTGGACCTGGCAGAGCAGATTCGGGCCGGTGCCATGACGCGGCACGGAGCTGGTGGGAGGATGGGCGCATGGAACTGCACATCACGGGCGACCCCGCCGCCGACCAACTGCTCAGCAATGACGCGTTCGCACTCCTCGTTGGCATGCTGCTTGACCAGCAGGTGACCATGGAGTCTGCGTTTGCCGGCCCCGAAAAGATCCGGACGCGCATCGGGTCGATGGCCCCGGCCGCAATCGCCGAATATGACCCGGCAGGCTTCGTGGAGATCTTCAAGGAGCGTCCATCCATCCACCGCTTCCCCAGCTCCATGGCCAGCCGCGTCCAGGACCTCGCCGCGACCGTAGAACGCGATTGGAAGGGGGACGCAACTGCCATCTGGAACCAGGACGACCCGGACGGCCAGGAAGTGCTGCGCAGGTTGAAGGGCTTGCCCGGCTTCGGTGAGCAAAAGGCAAAGATCTTCCTTGCATTGCTCGGCAAGCAGTGCGGCCTGAAGGCGCAAGGCTGGCGTGAGGCTGCTGGCCCCTATGGCCAGGAGAGCGCATTTCTTTCGGTCGCCGACATCGTGGACCCCGACTCGCTGAAAAGAGTGCGCGCCAGCAAGCAGGCAGCCAAGGCCGCCATCAAAGCCGCGAAGGCGTCCGAGCGCTGATTCGGAGCGCCTGGATCAAAGGTTTCCAATGGATTCGCCGGGGAACACGATTCCGAGCTGGTTCCTGATGGCGTCGGCGACGGCCATGGTCCCGATGGATTCGGCGAGCGGCCGCTGTGGAACCTCCAGCTGCCCTGCCGCAATGGCACGCGCGACGGCGGCAGCCTCGTAGTGCAGGCCCTCAAAGTGCGCTCCGGCCGGCTCCTCATAGACCAGCCGGGTGCCGTCCGGGAAGCGGACACTGAAGTTGCCTGGCATGTTGAAGGGCCCGTCAATTGTCAGTGAAGCCTCGGTGCCCACAATGGTGGCCGACGTCGGCGTGAAGTTGTGCAGTTGGGTGTTCATCATGGCCTGGCGTCCGCCGGCAAAGGACATGACGGCCGAAAGCTGGGCATTGACTCCTGATACATGCGGTTCACCGAGCGCCAGGAGTCGGTCCGGTTCGCCCAGGACGGACGTGATGAGTGAGAGCGGATAGGTGCCCAGGTCCAGCAGTGGCCCGCCCGCCAGAGCCGCGTCGAAGATCCGGTGGCTGGGGTCAAAGTGCTCACCGTATTCGGCGAAGACCGTAGTGAGGTCCCCGAGCATTCCGGAGTCGAGCACTTGTCGGATGACGTCGAACTTGGGCAGGAAAAATGTCCACATGGCTTCGGCGGCGAACAGGCCGGCGGCGGCGGCCCGTTTGGCGATGCCTGCAGCCTGCGCGCGGTTGATGCCGATCGGCTTTTCGACCAGAACGTGCTTGCCGGCGTCGAGCGCCATGAGGGCGGCCTCGTAGTGGAAGTTGTGCGGCGTGGCCACGTAGACGATGTCGACGTCGGCGGCCGCCAGTTCCTCATAGCTGCCGAAGGCAGCGGGGATGCCGTGCCGTCCGGCAAAGGCTTCGGAACGGTCCAGCGAGCGGGATCCGATTGCGGCAATCACCTGCGAGGTGTGCGCCTGGACGGATTCCGTAAAGCGCTCCGCTATCCAGCCGGGACCCATAATCCCCCAGCGGAGCGGGGGTGCGGCTCGGGAATCCGGGACCCGGGACACCGGGAGTGATGAGTTCCCGGTCATCTGCGGGCCGCCATGGTCTTGACATCGATTCGCATGAGAGTCACTGCCCTTTTCCTAGATTTGTCCTGACATAATAACAAATCGCTTCATTCGGGAAAAGCCCCTGATGAAAGCGCGAGTTCGCCCATAGCCGCCCGACCCCAGGGCGCCGGCGGATACTTTGAGCGCATGTCAATACAAACTCTTGACGGTGCCGTTAGAGCGCTCTAACGTTGAAGGTGCGTGATCCAGCACACTCCCGGGAACGCTCCCAATTCAAAGTCCGCCGTTCAGGTCGGCCGAATCGAGGAAGTCAACAATGTCGTTGCACACAGCAAGCTCGCCCGCATCGGGCTCAAAACACCGCGGGTATCTCGCCCGTCTCACTGTCATCTCCACACTCGGCGGACTCCTGTTCGGCTACGACACCGGAGTGATCTCCGGTGCGTTGCTCTACATGCAGGACTCCCTGAGCATGAGCCCGGTCGAAGAGGCCACCGTCGTCAGCGCACTGCTCTTTCCCGGCGCCGCGGTGGGCGCGCTGAGCGGCGGCAAGCTCGCCGATAAGCTCGGGCGGCGCGGCACGCTGCTCGTCTGCGCGCTGCTCTTTCTCGTCGGCGCGATAGGCTGCGCCATCGCACCGACGGTTGGGTTCATGGTCGTGGCCCGCGTCATCCTCGGTCTTGGCGTCGGCGCCGCCGCCGTAACGTGCCCCCTCTACCTGGCAGAAATGGCGCCCGCACATCTGCGCGGGCGCATGGTCACCATCAACGAACTGATGATCGTTACCGGCCAGATGCTTGCTTTTGCCATCAACGCACTCCTCGACGCCGTCATCCACGACTCCGAGGTCTGGCGCATCATGCTTGGGGTTGCGTCCATCCCCGCCATCGCACTGCTGATCGGCATGCTCGCCCTGCCCGAATCACCGCGCTGGTTCGCGATCCGCGACAGGCTCGACGAGAGCCGGCGCATCCTCAACTTCAGCCGCAGCCCGGAGGAAGCCGACTTCGAGTTCAAGGAAATCGTCGAGTCCGCGAACACTGCCCGGAATGAGCGCTCCAGTGCCTGGCGCGACCTGAAGAACAATCCCTGGATGCGCCGGCTTCTCTGGGTGGGCATCGGGCTCGCCGTGGCCCAGCAGGCGACGGGCATCAATACCGTGAACTATTACGCGCCCACGATCCTCGAGCGCAGCGGCCTCGGTGTGAGCGCCTCGCTCGTGGCCACCATCGCCGTCGGCGTGACGTCGGTGCTGATGACCGTCCTGGGCATCTGGCTGCTGGGCTTCGTCGGGCGCCGGCGCATGCTGGTCATTGGCTTCTCCGGGGTCGTGGCTTCGCAGGCACTCCTCGCCGTCGTCTTCACGCTCCCCCAGTCGGACCTCGTCAGTTACACCATTCTGGCGGCGATGATGCTGTTCGTGGCCTTCGTGCAGTGCTTCATCGGCACCTGCGTGTGGCTATTGCTCTCCGAGATCTTCCCGCTGGCCATCCGCGGCTTCGCGATGGGCATTGCGGTGTTCGCGCTCTGGACCGTGAACGCGGCAATCTCCTTCCTTTTCCCGATCCTGGTTGTCGCCCTGGGCTCAACGGGGACGTTCACCGTGTTTGTGCTGGTGAACATTGTTTCCCTGATCTTCGTGGCGAAATTCGTGCCGGAGACGAAGGGTCAATCCTTGGAAGAACTGGAGGTGCACTTCCGCACCGGAGGCATCCCAATCATCGCGCCTCCCGCGGCACCTGGCGAGAAGGCGGTATCCCTCTGAGAATTGAACGTCCGCAGCCGTAGCCGCCGGTACCTCACCACGGGACAGGCATGCGGCCGGCGTCAGGCAGCAGCGGAACCGGTGCGCGTGCCCATGGGGGCTGCGGCCGGAACTGCTGTGTTTCCCGCGGTACGCTTGCCGGCAGGAGGCCATTTGTCCAGGAGCGAACTGAACCAGCATGGGGCGGCCAAGCGCGCCACCATTGAGGATGTGGCGCGCGAAGCCGGCGTATCTCGCGCACTCGTTTCCCTGGTGCTGCGGGGTTCACCCAAGGTGAGTGAACAAAAAAGAGACGCCGTCGCCACCGCGATAGCCGCACTCGATTACAGGCCCAGCAATGCGGCCCGCTCGCTCGCCAGCGGACGGACGCAAACAGTGGGAGTCCTGCTGGACGACCTCGCCAATCCCTGGTTCGTGGAGCTCCTCGACGGCATGCAGAACATTTTCCGGGAGCAGAACCTTCGGATGGTCCTCGGCGATCCCCGCTATCTGGCCCGCCCGGGGGAAAGCCCGGTGTCCGCCTTCATGGAACTGCGCGTCGACGGCCTCGTCATCGCCGGAGATTTCAACGCCGATGAAGACCTCACACGCGCCACGCTGCACACGCCAGCCGTCGTCGCCGGCACGCGCGGCTTCGACCTCCCGGCGGCGGACCGCGTCACCAACGACGACGCCGCCGGCGCCCGGATGGCCGTCGAACACCTGATTGGTCTCGGCCACAGCGACATTGCGTTCCTCACCGCTCCCACCGGGTCCGCTGCCGTGCGGGCCGACGCCTACAGGGACACGATGACCCGCCACGGCTTGCAGGACTACATCCGGGTGATAGCCACGGACTTGAGTGAACATTCCGGCTTTGAGGCAATGAGCCGCCTCATCGACAGCGGTCTACCCCCCTCAGCGGTCTTCGCCGCCAACGACATCCTCGCCGTCGGGGCACTCTCGGCCGCCGACGAGCATGGCATCAGCATCCCGGCACAGCTCTCACTGGTCGGATACGACAACACCTATCTCGCCGGGATCCGGCACGTCTCCCTGACCACCGTCGACCCGGTCAGCCGGGACGTAGGCATCCGAGCCGCAGAGTTTCTCCTCGCCCGCATCGCCGACCCCTCCCTGCCGCCACGTACCGACGTGCTGGTCCCGCGCCTCGTCGTTCGAAACACCACCGCTCCCCCTGCCCACACCTGACTGGCGGCCGGAGCAAGAATGAGTCACGAGTCCTTTCCGGGCTCGTAGGTGCCGGCGCTCCATTCCTGTCCTTGGGGATCGAGCACCCGGCAGCGCCGGGTGCCCCATGGGGTGTCTTCGGGCTCGATCACTGAGGTTCCGCCCGCGGCGAGGGCCTTCTGATGAAATGCGCCGACGTCCTCAACCAGCAGATATAGTCCCTGGCCGGTCGATCGACCGACAAGTGGCGGCCGCCGGTAGTCGGCGTCGTTACTTGCCACCATTAGCACGGCCTCCCCCATGCAGATCTCGGCGTGCAGCACCGTCCCTGCAGCGCCGTCCTGCCGGTGAATGACGTCAAAGCCCACTGCCTGGAGCCAGTCCAGGGCTGCGGGTGCGTCACTGTAGCTGAGATAGGCGAATAACTTGGCGTCCATGCCGGAATGCTATTCCCAAGCGCAGCCGGCCGGAACTAGCGTGGCGGAATGAACTCGTCCAAGGCCCCCGCCGAGATCCTCACCATTGGCGGCAACGAGGTCCGCATCTCGAGTCCGGCCAAGGTGGTGTTCCCCGACCCCGGGCTGACCAAGCTCGACCTGGTCCGCTACTACCTCACCGTCGCCGACGGTGCGTTGCGGGGCGCAGGCGGACGGCCCATGGTGCTCAAGCGCTTCCCGAAGGGGATCGGCGCCGAGCCGTTCTTTCAGAAGCGCGTGCCCGAAAACCACCCCGGCTTCATCGACACGGCGACGCTGCATTACGCGTCCGGCACATCAGCCGAAGAGGCCGTCATCAGGGATGCTGCGGGCTTGGCGTGGGTCGTGAATCTTGGATGCTTGGACCTCAACCCGCACCCCGTGCGTGCCGAGGACCTCGAACACCCCGACGAGCTCCGGGTCGACCTCGACCCGATGCCGGGGGTCGAGTGGGCGCAGATCGTTGACGTCGCCTATGTCGCGCGGGAGGTGCTCGACGACGTGGGGCTGGTGGGGTGGCCGAAAACGAGCGGTTCGCGGGGACTCCACATCCTCGTGCGCATCGCGCCCCAGTGGTCATACAGCGACGTGCGGCTCGCCGCCGAGACCCTCGCCCGCGAGGTCGAGAACCGCGCTCCGGGCCTCGCCACCGCGCGGTGGTGGAAGGAGGAGCGCGGCGAGAGTGTGTTCGTCGACTTCAATCAGAACGCCAAGGACCGCACCGTGGCATCGGCGTACTCGATCCGGCCCCTGCCCGACGCCCGGGTCTCGACTCCGCTCACTTGGGACGAGGTTACCTCCAGTCGGCCGGAACAATTCACGGTGCCCACGGTGCTTGAACGCTACGCAGCGATGGGCGACCCCCACGCCGGGATCGACGACGCGGTTGGGGCGCTCGACAGACTCATCACCCTGGCTGCCGAGCTCGGCCCCGCCGAGAAGCCACCGCGCGGCGGCGACGGCCTGGGCCGCCGGCAGTCGGTGATGCCGCTCATCGAGGTGGCACGGACCAAGACCAAGCCCGAGGCACTGGCGGCGCTCGAGGAATGGAAGACCCGGCATGCAGACCTCCTGCCGAACCTGCACCCCGCGGACATACTCGTCGACGGAATGCGGGGTTCGAGTTCGCTCTGGTACCGGGTGCGGGTGAACCTGCAGCATGTCCCGGAAAAGGAGCGTCTGCCACAGGAGGACCTCATCGCAGACTACGACCCCTGGGCGGGCAAAGAGTGGCCCGGGCGCCCGGGGTCCTGACCACTGGGTCCTGACACCGGCTCCTGACACCACCGGACTGCGTTCAGGCGTCCTGAGGCTTGTCCGGCTGCCCCAGCGTGTCTGCGTGGCGATGGGCGACCTTCCACTCGCCATCCTCGCGCCGGTAGACCTGAGTCACGCGCAGCGTGTAGTCGCTGGGCTCTCCGTTCACCGAGGCGCTTGTATGCTCGTAGCCGACGGTATAGGCCATGTCCCCGATCACGTCGGCAGCAATCACTTCGTGCGTGTATGACGTGCAATGTGAGAACGATGCTTCCAGTTGACGGAAGATGTGCCCCACGTCCTCGGCACCGCTGCCGGACATCCACGCGCCGAGCACGGAGACGGGCTCTCTTCGTGACCAGATGGCGAACCGCGGCGCGGCATCGCCGTTATGCAGGGCGGTCTCGGCGTCTTTGAGACGCGAGCCAACCCAGGCCATGAAGTCATCCCGCTCGCTCACGTCGGACCTCCAAAGGGCTCATTGTCCGTCAACGGCCGGATAGGTCCATCGCCGTCCAGGCCATCGCGGCCCCGCCATCCTAAGCCTGCCTCGTGGTGGCTGCAAGGGCTCTACTGGAGGCGCCGCAGCGAACTCGGCGAACTGGAAATCAGCCGACGGACGACCCGGGCAGCCGGAGTCAGTCACTGGCTCATCGACACCGGAGTCAACACCGGGGCCATGCTCGATCCACCCGGAATGGCGGAAACTGCCGGAGCCACCGTCCGCGAGATCTGGCGCAACGCGATTACAGCCATCTTCGGCCAGTGGATTGACGACGACGAGTGGTCGGACGCCGATGCCCGCCGCGTTGTGGAGCTGGTTGCGCGGGAGAACGCCCGAAGGGTCTCCGGACTGCCGTAACGGGACCCCACCACGGTCATTGTCCACACGTTAAAGCAAGAACCCCTCTGACGAGGGGTTTTGCTGTCACTCAACGGCTGCGCTAGTGCTCGGTGTCTGCCGCCTTCTTGGCGTCTTTCTCGGCGTCCTTCTCGGCGCGCAAAGCCTCCGCGTCGTGCTTTTCCTCGGCTTTCTCCTGGTGGATGACCTCTGCGAAGAGCTTCTCCATCTCTTTGGCCACGCCGGCGGCTGAGGCCGGGTTCTGCCCGGTCACCAGCCGGTCGTCAGCCACAACCTTCTCCTCAAAGACAGCAGCGGCGACGTGCGTGGCGCCCTGTTCCTCAAGCCGGTCGGCCAAGAAGAACGGAATGACCTTGTCCTTCCCCGCGGCAACCTCCTCGTCGTTGGTGAAGGCGGCCACCTTACGGCCCTCGACAAGGCGAAGCCCGTTCTTCAATTCCACGTTCAGCAGGCCGGCCGGTCCGTGGCAAACCGCGCCCACCAGGCCGCCGGCGTTGTAGACGCTGGCCACCAGATCCTGCAAGCCTTTGCTGTCCGGGAAGTCCCACATGGTGCCGTGGCCGCCCACGAGATAGACGGCGTCGTACTGGTCGGGATCAACGACGTCGACGCGGGCAGTGTTATAGAGACCGGCGCGCGTGGTCTCGTCCTCCGTGAAGGCGACCTGGATGGGATCTTCCGAGTCCACCTCGTCGCGCGGGGGCTGGCCGCCCTGGATGGACGCGAAGTCGACGAAATGCCCGGCATCCTTGAAGACCTTCCACGGATGTGCGGCCTCGGCCACGTTGTAGCCGGTCTTCTCTCCGGTATCGCCGATCTCGGAAACGCTGGTCAGTACCATGAGGATTTTCTTCATGAAGTCTTCCTTTCGTCCAGCTTCCACCCTACGCCCAGCCCACTTCGGGCCCTCAGCGCCCGAAGCGGTATCGGCTAGTTCGATGACACATCGATCAGCACCTTGCCGACGATGCCCTCTTCCACGGCCGTGTGGGCCGCCGCCATGTCAGCCAGGTCAAAGCGATGCAGCGGCAGCCCCGCGGCCTCTCCCACCGGAAGGGCGCCGTCGGCGATGGCCGCATTGATGTCCTCGGCGGCGGCTTGCACGGCCGCCATGCCAACGGTGTAGAGCAGCACAAACTGGTAGCGGACGTTGAGGCTGAAATGCCGGCGCACGTCCAGGCTCACCTGATCGCCGCCGTTATTGGCGTAGACGGCGACGGAGCCGCGGTTGCGGATCACCGCCAGGTCCAGTTCCGAGTTCTGCGCGGGTGCCACCTCCACGATCTGGTCGACGCCGTCGGGAGCGATCCGGCGGATCTCCGCGGCCGCGTCGGTATCCCGGTAATTGATGACGTGATCGGCGCCGGCGGCCGTGGCCAGCGCAGCCTTCGCCGGTCCGCTCACGGTCGTGATCACAGCGGCGCCGGCCCACTTGGCCAGCTGGATCGCCGCATGGCCCACGGCGCCTGCCCCTCCAGCGACGAGGACCACTTTGCCGTCCAAGGCACCCGGGTGCAGCCGCCGCGGGCCGTCCTCGGCGATGGTCAGGGCCCGGTGGGCGGTGATTGCGGGAACACCCAGGCTTGCGCCGAGGTCGAACCCGGCGTTCTCCGGCAGCGGAAAAACCCGTTCGGCCGGCAGGACGGCGAACTCCTGCGCTGTCCCGCCGTCGGCGCGCTGGTAGGCGGCCAGGGCCAGCCAGACCCTGTCACCGAGGTGGAGATGCTCGACGCCGGGTCCGACGGCGTCCACCACTCCGGCGCCGTCCTGGTTCGGCACGACCTCCGCGAAGGGCAAGGCCTCGCCCGGTTTGGCGCCGCGGCGCGACTTCCAGTCGGTGGGGTTCACCGCGGAGACCATGATCCGAACGCGCACCTCCCCGCGCCCCGGGTCGCGGATCTCGCGGTCGACGAGCTCGAGAACGGACGGATCGCCGGTGGCGCGGTACACGATTGCTTTCATACTCAGACCAAACACCGGCCCTCACCGAAAATTCCCGCCGGGCGCGGAAACGGTGATGCCATCGGGCGGCTGCGTGATCAGGCCTGCTGGGCAGGTGACGGGACGGGCATCGTGCCGAGCTCGGCGGACCGTGGCGGATTGGCGCCCTGCCGGGAGCAGGTGATGGCCGCGGCGCGGTTGGCGTACGCGGCGAGGGCATTCATCTCAGCCGGAGTGAGGTTTTGGAGTCGTTGCCTGCCGCTGGTGCCGAGCGCGTCGAGTTGGGACAGTCCGGAGATCAGGCCTGCCATGAAGGAGTCGCCTGCCCCAACGGTGTCCGCCACAGTGATGGGTTCGGCGGCCATCTCCACCCTGCCTGGGCGGGCCAGGACGACTGGGCCGGAGGCGCCGCGTGTCAGGGCTACGATCGCGGGGCCGAGTTCCAGCCATGCTGCCATGGTTTGCTCCGGGGTCCGGTCCGGGTAGAGCCAGCTCAAGTCTTCGTCGCTGGCTTTGACGATGTCGCTGGCCGTCACGAACAGTTCCGCCCGGTTACGCGCCTCCGCAGCGTCGGGACTGATAGCGGGCCGGCAATTCGGGTCGTAGCTGACCGTCGCGTGCTTTCGTGCGGCCTTCACCAAGGCCAAGGTGGCCTTGTCTCCCGGTCGAAGCATGGTGGCGATCGATCCGGTGTGGACGTGGGTGGAGCCTTCAACGGCGGCCAGGGCGGGCAGGGACGCCCCGTTGATGTCCCAGTCGATGGAGAAGGTGTAGTGGGCGGCACCGTCAGTGCCCAGGGCCGCGAGGGCCGTCGACGTCGCTGAGGTCCCTCCGTTAATCACCCGGACGTTGTTCGACCGGAGGTGCTGATCGATCATCAGCCCGTACCGGTCCTCGGCGTAGTGGGTCACCAGGGTCGTCTGCAGGTCCAGGCGGGCCGCCCCCACCGCCACGTTGAGGGGGCTGCCGCCCGGATGGGCCTGGATCTTTTCCGGCCGGCGGGGGTCGCTGATGATGTCGACGAGTGATTCGCCGATGACGATCACCATGGTTTCACTTGCTGGCATGGCTGCTTCCCTGCTGTCTTCTTCTCAGCGGCCCGGGTAGACCACGGCTTTGAGCTGGCCGGGCTGCCTGCCGGCCTGGAGCGCATCGTCCGATTCGGCGAGGGCGAATTTGCCGGTGACGAGGATGTCCAGGTCCACCTTGCCGTCGGCGATGAGCTGGATGGCCAGCGGCCAGGTGTTGGTGTAGCGGAACACGCCGGAGAGCCAGATCTCCCGGTTCTGGATGTAGGAGACGGGGAGTTCGACGTCGTCGGCCCCGAGCCCCACCAGGATGACCCGGCCGGCCGGTCCAACGGCTTTGATCCCGGAACGGACGGCCTGCGGGGCGCCGGAGGCGTCGATGAAGGCATCGACGTCGAGCCCTTCGACACTGTCCGTCAAGGCGTTCAAGGCATGGGTGGCGCCGTGTTGGAGGGCGAAGGCCAGCCGGTCGTCTGCAATGTCGCTGATGTAGATTTCGGTGGCGCCAAAGGCGCGGGCGGCTTGGGCGGCGATGATGCCGATGGGGCCGGCGCCGGCGATCAGGACCCGGCTGCCCGGCTTGATCTGGGCGCGTTCGCAGGCCCAGAGGCCGACGGAGAGCGGTTCAATGAGGGCTGCCGCCTCGTCGCTGACGCTGTCCGGGATGTCGAAGGCAAAGTCGCTCTGGATTCTCACGTATTCGGTGAAGGCGCCGTCGATCGGCGGCGTGGCGTAGAACTCGATGTCGGGGCAGAGGTTGTAGCGTCCGGCTTTGCACTGCTTGCATGTGCGGCAGGGCCGCTGGGGCTCGACGGCGACCCGCTGGCCGATGCGGGCGGGGTCGACGTCGCTGCCGACGGCGGCGATACGTCCGGAGAGTTCGTGGCCGAGGATCAGCGGGTGGTCCACGACGTAGTCGCCGATCCGGCCGTGTTCGTAGTAGTGGACGTCGCTGCCGCACACGCCGACGGCGGCGACTTGGACGAGGACCTGGTCCGCGTCCAGCTGCGGGACGGGCAGGGCTTCCATGGCCATGGCGCCCTGGCGTTCGAGGACGGCGGCGCGCATGGTGGCCGGCACTTCGGGATGCCTGGGCCTGCGGGACTGGGCGGTTGATGTGGTCATCGGAGGAATCCTTTGCGGTTTGAAGAGGGGTGGCGGGCTATTTGACGGCGCTATTTCACGGCGCCCAGGGAGAGGCCTTGGACGAGTTTGTCCTGGGCTGCGAAACCGGCGAACAGCACCGGCAGGGAGATCACGACGGCGGCGGCGCAGACCTTGGCAATGAACAGGCCCTGGCCTGAAACGAAGCCGGTGAGGAACACCGGGGCGGTGCCGGCCACGACGCCGGTGAGGACCCGGGCCAGGAGGAGTTCGTTCCAGCTGAAGATGAAGCAGATCAGGGCGGTCGCGGCGATGCCGGGCATCGCCACGGGTGCGATGACCTTGCGGAGCGTGAGCAGCAAGGTGGCGCCGTCGATCTGGGCAGCCTCGAGCATTTCGACCGGCACTTCGGCAAGGAAGGACCGCATCATCCACACGGCGATGGGCAGGTTCATCGAGGTGTACATCAGGACCAGGAACCAGATGTTGTCCAGCGCGCCGGCGGTTTTGGCGAACAGGTAGAGCGGCAGGACTGCGGCGACCACGGGCATCATCTTCGTAGAGAGGAAGAAGAACAGAACGTCGGTCCACTTTTTCACCGGCCGGATCGACAGGGCGTACGCGGCGGGGATGGCCAGCAGCAGGACCAGGACGGTGGAGAAGATCGAGGCGGTGGCGGAGTTGATCAGCGAGGGCCAGGGGCTGACGCCGGACGTTGCGCCGAAGAACTCCTTGTAGGCATCCAGGTTGAGGTCGGCGGCGATGGACGGCGGGTTCGTGGCGGCGTCGATTTCGGAGTGGAACGAGGTCAGGATCATCCACAGGACCGGCACCGCGAACAGCAGGGCCAGCAGCCAGGCGGCGATGCCGGCGGCGGTGTTGTTGCGGGTAGGGTCCATGCGTGACTTGCGCCGGCGTCGTGATCCCGTGGTCGGGGTGGACGGGGTGGGGACTGATGACCTGGGCCCGGCGGGGGTGAGGGTGCTCATCGTGCTGCCTCCTTCTTGAAGAGCGAGAATACGGTGCGGAGTGCGAAGGTCGCCACGATGATGGTGCCGATGACCACCACGACGCCGGCCGCTGAGGCCAGGCCATATTCGTTGGCGTAGTAGAACGTCTCGTAGATGGCGTAGGGCAGGTTGGCCGTTCCCAGGCCGCCGGAGGTGATGACGAAGGTGGCGTCGAAGTTCTGCACGATGTAGATGGCCCCGAGCAGTCCGCCGAGTTCCAGGTACTGGCGCAGGTGCGGCAGGGTAAGGTGGCGGAAAATTGCCCAGGGAGTGGCGCCGTCCATCTGGGCAGCTTCGACGGTGTCCATCGGACGGGACTGCAGGCCGGCGAGCAGGATGAGCATCATGAACGGGGTCCACTGCCAGACCAGCGAGACGATGATGGCCATCAGGGGCGCCGAAGACAGCAGGTCCGGCTGCGGCGGGTTGTCGGAGCCGAAGAGCGACCAGATCCAGGTGAGGGAGCCGTTGATCAGGCCGTAGACGGGGTTGAGGATGGCGTGCTTCCAGATGAGCGCCGCGGCGACCGGAACGATGAGGAAGGGTGCGATCAGCAGGGTCCGGGCCAGTCCGCGGCCGATGAACTTCTTGTCCAGGAGCAGGGCCAGCCCGAGTCCGAGGACCAGGCTGACCAGGACCACCGAGACGGTCTCGACGATGGTGGTGAGGATTGCCTGGAGCATGTAGGGGTCGGTAACCACCTGGATGTAGTTCTCGAATCCGGCGAATCCGGTCGTGTCCGGGCTCAGGCTGTTCCAGTTCATGAACGAGATGATCAGGGTCACCACGAACGGAAGCTGGGTGACGACGATGAGGAAGATCAGGGCCGGCAGCAGCGGTGCCCGCCGTGCCCAGGCCACTGCACGTTCCCGCGCCCTGGTGTTCTTGGAAGGTTTGGCTGTGCTGCTCCCGTGCCGGGAGACGCGCGCCGTTGCGGTAGTCATAATGTTCTCCTGCGGTTGGGTTGGGGTTACTTGTACTTGTCGCCGACTTTTTGTGCGGCTTCCTGGCCCTTGGCCACCGCGTCGGCGACCGAGCCCTGGCCGGCGATGGCGGAGCTCACGCCCTGGGACACCCTGGTGCCCAAGGCGGCGAACTCGGGAATACCGACAAACTGGATGCCGACCGCCGGACGCGGCTGGACACCGGGGTTGGTCGGATCGGCGTTCTCAATGGCAAAGCGTTCGGCCTTGAAGAACGGTGCGGCCTGCTGGAACTCGGTGTTCTCGTAGGTGGAGATGCGCTTGCCGGACGGGACCTTGGACCAGCCGAGCTTGGAGGCAACCAGTTCCTCATACTTCTTCGAGCTGGCCCAGGCGATGAATTTGGCGGCAGCGTCCTGTTTCCTGGAGGCCGCCTGCATAGCCCAGGACCAGGTCCACAGCCAGCCCGAGGACTTGGTTTCCTTCACCGGAGCCTGCGCGTAACCGATCTTTCCCTTCACAGGAGAGGCCTCGGCTTCCAGGGCGCCGGCCGCGGAGGTGGCGTCGTACCACATGGCGACCTTGCTCTGGCTCATGTTGTTCAGGCATTCGGTAAACCCTGCCTGGGCGGCCCCCGCCTCACCATGGTCGCGCACCAGCTTGGTGTAGAAATCAACAGCCGCGGTGAACTCCGGAGAGTCGACCTTCGCGTTCCAATCCTTGTCGAACCATGTTCCGCCGAAGGTGTTCACCACCGTGGTCAGCGGCGCGAAAACCTGGCCCCAGCCGGGCTGGCCGCGCAGGCAGATGCCCTTCATGCCGGGGACGGCGCCATCGACCTTGGCCGCCACGGCTGCGACTTCGTCCCACGTCGGATTCTCCGGCATCGAAAGTCCCTTGGCGGTCAGAATGTCTTTCCGGTACATCAGGAAGGAGGATTCGCCGTAAAAAGGTTCGCCGTAGAGCTTGCCGTCCTTGCCAGTCAGCGACGCCGTGTAGGCCGGCAGGATGTCCGCCTGGTTGAACGCTGCGTCCTGGGCAACGTTATCCAGAGGCGCAAGCCAGCCGTTGGCGGAATAGAACGGGATCTCGTAGTTGGACAGCGACGCGACGTCATACTGGCCGGCCTGGCTCGAGAACTCCTGGCTGATCTTGGCCCGGACGTCGTTTTCCGGCAGGACGGTGTAGTTGACCCTGATGCCGGTTTCCTTGGTGAAGTTCTCCGCGGTGAGCCGCTGCAGGTCCTCCATCTGGGGGTTGTTGACCATCAGGACGTTGATGCTGTTCGGGTCTCCTGCGGAGTTGCCGCCGCCGGCGCCTGCGCAGGCCGAGGTGCTGAGTGCCACGCACAGGGCACCTGCGGCCAACGCGGCGGCGCGTGTTTTTGCGCGCATTTAGGACTCCTTTGTTCTTCAGGGGGTGCGATGCTGCCCTGCTCCGACTGCTGCGTCGGAGGTGCCAGGCCGAGAGCGGTACGAAGGGGCTGGAAGCCGGATACCTCGTCGATGTCCCTCAAGATTAGGCCTGTGGGATAAGGCACAACTAGCGCCGTGGTTGCTGAATTCTGATACTAATTTTCCTGAGTGCTCTCAAGGTGGGCGCTACTCTGGGAGAAGGCAACCAAAGCGCTGTCCAGATTTCATAACCCCAACGCAGGGAGACCCACGATGAGCACGGCGGATCCCGCCAACGGAGCAGACCTCCCTGACAGCGCAGCCGCACGGTTGGCTGAGAGGCTGCTGGGCATGCGGGCCAACCGGGAGGTCATCCCGGAGGACCCGCACCATTCGGTTCGGTGGCACCAGCACGACTACCCGAGCCCCGTGGCACGGTGGAATTACCACCCAGAGTATGAGATCCACCTCATCCGGAAGGGCACCGGAAAGTTCATCGTCGGAGACCACATTGGCACGTTCGAAGCCGGCCACGTCTCCCTCGTCGGATCCGGGCTGCCCCACGACTGGGTCAGCGACCTTGAACCCGGCGAAATACTGGAGAACCGGGACGCCATCATCCAGTTCGACGGGAAGTGGGTCGAGCAGGCCGCATCCATTGTCCCGGAGATGGCCGAGGTCAGGCCATTGTTGGAACAGTCCGCCCGGGGAATCGAATTCCTTGGCCGCTCAGCCGAGACGGCGGCCGCGTGCATCGAGGCGATGGGCACCTCCACCGGATTGGCGCGGCTTCAGCATCTCTTTGAGCTGTTGGCGACACTGGCCCGCGCGCCAGAGGTGGAGCGGCGCTACCTTGCTGAAGAATGGTTCAGGCCGCAACTTGACGGCCAGGGTGCGGCCGTGGTCGATATCGTCCTGGAGTACGTTTTCAGCAACCACGCCGGCAGTGTCAAGATGTCCGAAGCGGCGGCGCTGGTGGGCATGGCGGAGCCGACATTTTCGAAGTATTTCAAGCGCGCCACCGGCCAGAACTTCAGTGATCTGGTGCGCAAACTCCGCCTGGCCCACGCCCGCCGGCTGCTGGAGCTGAGCGACAAACCCATCTCCGATATCTGCTACGAAGTGGGTTTCTCCAATTTGTCCAACTTCAACCGTCACTTCCTCAACGACGCCGGCGAAACCCCGCGGCAGTACCGCCAGCGAATGCAGAACTGACAGTCCCGGGAATGGTACCCGAGCGGCACCGCTCGATGACACGAGCCGCCGCGGCTGGGCGTTCGACATACTGGTTTTATGCAGACGACGACGGTGTTGGTCGAGGGTGAGAGTGACCGGCTGGCGGTTGAGACGCTGGCCTTTCGCCTTGGCTACGACCTGGCAGCCTTACGGGTGTCGGTCGTACCGATGGGCGGCGCGACCAGCATCGTCCACTTCCTCGACCGCTACGGACCCAATGGCGCGGGCCACCGGCTGTTGGGCCTGTGTGATGCAGGGGAATCTCGTGGCATCGCACGCGCGCTCGGCCGGGCAGGGATCGGGTCCGGTTCGCTGGCCGAGCTTGGGTTCCATGTCTGTCACGCCGATCTGGAGGACGAACTCATCCGCTGCCTGGGGATCGATGCGGTGCTCAAAGTCATCGCTGCTCAAGGCGAGCTCGCGTCGTTCCGGCTCCTCCAGCGCCAGCCGTCCCAACGGGAGCGGCCAATAACGGCGCAGTTGCGCCGGTTCTTCGGAGGACGCAGCGGCAACAAGGTCCGCTACGCGCCGCTGCTGGTTGACGCATTGCCGGCCGGACATGCGCCTGCGCCACTCGCCCGCCTCGTTGCATCATTCTCACTGTGATCCTGCCGCCCAAGAAATCGTCGAATGCTTTCAGGTGCGTGGAAGACGGCGACCCCGACGCCTTCGCGGTGATCAAAGGCACGCCGCTGCCCGCCGTCGTCGATCACGCACATAACAGCGGAACTCATCCGCTAAGTGCCGCAATCACCGCAAGAACCCAAGGACTGCCTTATGGGACGCCGAGTGGACGGGGAGAAAGCGTTGATGAAATTTTCCTCATGAACGTTTCATCCGCGCCTCATTGTTGTCGTTCATGCTGGACGCACGAACCGGCTTGCGCCGGAACAAGCCTGCGCATGGGGAGGAGGGGGCATGGAGGGACGGAGCATGGCGCCTCCGCCGGATCCTGGGATTGATTCCATGGACTGGGCCTCCCCCGTTCCGGCGACTGCCGACGACGATACCGGCACATCCTGGACGGTTCAGCGGGCGTGGCCAGACAAGACGCCAGGAGAATTTGTCCTGGAAGTCCTGACACCGGGACGGCCCGGCGTCCGGGGAGCCCATCTGCGTCAGGGGCAGTTCGAGCTTCTCCCGCTGGAAGATCCGGGACTGCCCGCCTTGCGGGAGGAAGCACAGAAGGGTGAATTGATTTCGTATTGGCCCTCCCGCCAGGCGGTCGTCCGGGCGGATGGCTGCTACATAAAAATCTTCGGGCCCGGCGGCGCCGTCGTACCGGCCGAGCGTTGCGCACAAATGGACGCCCTCCTGGACGGCAACTTCACAACACCCAGAATGCTCCGTCAGAGCTCCCGGGAGGACGTCATCGTTTTCAGCGCCATCACGGGACCGACTCTGAACGAGCTGGGCCGGGAGGGCCCCGCCTGCGATGAAGCGTTCGCCAAGGCGTGGGAGAAGTGGTCGCGCGCCTGGGTCGCGGAACTGAACGGCTCCCGGGGTCCCGCAGCACAAAGCGTCCTTGATAGCCTTCCGCTTCGCCCACCGCAGTGGGAAGTCACAAAGATGTGGCGACGGGTGGACGACTGGTTGCGGCACAATGAAAACGTCCCGGAGCTGTCGTCTCAGCGCGATACCTTGCGCGCCGCCGCAGAACGAGTGGCCACGAACCTGCTTCGGACGGCACCGGACCCGATGGTATGGGCCCACGGAGACCTCTACGACAGGCAAATCATCGTTCCTGACGGCGACATCCCGCCCGGATTGCTGGACTTCGACAGTACGGCCCGGCACGAGGCCGCCCGGGATCTGGCCGGCCTGGACGTCCGCCTGGAACTTCATCTACGAAACAACCGCATGACGCGCGCACGATACCTGACGGCTCACACGCAGGTGCTGGCCGTCGCCGAGGAACTGCACGTCAGTCCGGTCCGGTTCGATGCGTACTCGGACGCCATCTGGCTTCGTCTGGCACTTTCTCCGTTACCAGGCCGCTTCTCCCTGGCCATCGCCGTCCTCGCGGAACGGGCCGCGCAGGAGTTGAGACAGTGAGTGGCCCAGCCAGATGACGGCATCTGCCGCACCGACGGCGGGCTGCCCAGCGGCGCCAGTCGGTCCCCGTTCCGGACAGGAACCGGTACGGCAGAGAAGGCTAGCCGCGGGTAAACCGGGCGAAGCCGGCGTGAACGTCACGGACTATAACGGTTCCGGAGCCCAGGAGCTGTGCCTTCGCTCGAAGTTGCGCCACCAGGTCCTCGGTTGGTCGGCCGAATACCTCGATCGTTCTTAGCTTGATGAGCGGCGCCACTGGCACGAACTTGGGGCCCGCCACCTTCATGTGCAGCTCCAACGAGGCTACGTCACGATGAAAATGCAGGACGCTCATGACGGAGCCGTCCTCTGAGAAACAGACGCAGTAGGAGATGATCTGCGGCTCATTCCGCTCAACGAACGCGGCGAGCTCGGCCATGGCTGCCTTGAGCTCCTCAAGCTTGCCCGGACGGACGTCGGAGGTATCAAGGTACGTGATGAAATCACCCATGTCATCTCTCCGTTGACGGTCCCGGCTGAACCTCTGGACCTGACTAGTAGGCAGAATTATCCTCCCATTCCTCACCGAAGGTGCTGTGTACTTTTGGCGGAACAATTCAAAGTAAAAGGCGGTCAGCACGGAGTAATCAGACGGACCCGATGCACGAGCGGCGGTACATTTCGAAGAACGACGGCCGCCGTGAAGCCAGGGCGCCGTTTCAGGCTATTCGAGGCCGGGCGCCGAGAGGGTCGTGGGTGTGTGGTCGATAACGATTGCGCTCCTCTGGTTTCCTGCTGCTACCAGGCGGGCATTGCGTTCGTCATTGCCGGTTGCACGCCATTCGGCGATGGCGGCGTCCTTGTCGAACTTCAGGTGCCGGGCGGTGACCCGGCGCAGGCGTTCGCCCTGGTCGAGTTCCACGAACCAGGTTTCATCCAGGAGAGATGCGACCTCGTTCCATGGGGCCTCGTCAAAGAGCAGGTAGTTGCCCTCGGTGATGACCAGGCGTATTTCCGGCGGGACGGCGATGGCCCCGGCGATCGCGTCGTTGACTTCGCGGCGGAAGACCGGCGCGAAGATCTCCCGCGAAGTCTCCGAGCGCAGCTGGCGGAGCAACGCGACGTAGCCGACGCCGTCGAAAGTGTCCGGAGCGCCCTTGCGGTGCTCCAGCCCGCGGGACTCGAGCAGCGACTGCGCCAGATGATATCCGTCCATGGGGACCAGGGCGACCTGCCGGGGATGGTTGGTGAGCAGATGCTCCAGCAGCCATTCAGAGATGGTGGATTTTCCGGCACCAGGCGCCCCGGCTATTCCAAGCAGGCACCGTCCGCGCCGCTGGAGCAACGCTTCAGCCCGGGCGAGGAGCTGCTGCCGGCCTGATTCGTCCCAGCGCAGGTGCAACGGAGTGTTCATCGCTTCTTCTTTCCTCCTCTGGCCTGGGACCCGCCTGACCACGGGCGCTCTATGGCTGCAACGCTATCGCGCCGGCTAGGCAGCCTCTGCGACGAGGCGGCCTGGCTGCCCGACGCCGCCTCCCTCCAGTACGCCCCGGGGACGTCAGCCGCGCGGACCGGGAGCGGGATCTGAAAGGCACCACCCTTGAACCCAGCTTAAGAGATGTTGTCGTGGAGTCTCCGTTTCGTCAGCCCCGTCAGCACTGCATCAATCAACTAACGAGAGACCATGGGCCCCGTGTCGATTCAAGCTTTTTGCAAGGCGCCTCTGGCAGGATGCGTTCCGACGTTTCCCGATTGAAAACGTGGGGTGGTTGTTGTGTATGAAAACGCGAGGTCGAAACGCGCCGTCCGGTTCTGGGTAGTTAGCATTGTTATTTTGGGTGCCCTTGGGGTTGTGGGCTGGTACGCGATGAGCGTGGTCGCGCGCCTGTTGTTCCCTTCCTGAGACCAAATCATTAGTTTGCCTTCGGGGTCCTGACAACAATTGCCAGGGAACGACCGGGAGTTTGGGGAGCCCTTGCCGAGCCGAGGCAGGCAGCCGACGGCTGGGGCGCAACGATCCGATCAATCGAATACTGGTCCCGTGCAAGGCTGAGTTCGCCCGATTATGGATGGCGAGCAGGGGCACGATGGGACATGATCGGAAGATGCGCCGATCCGGAAAGATTCCATTCTGGGCGGTCCCGCCAGCCCTGCGCGGCTACAGGATCGAGTGGCTGCGCCACGACCTGGTGGCCGGCGCCGCGCTCTTCGCAATCTTGGTCCCCGCGGGCATGGCGTACGCCCAGGCCGCCGGCCTTCCACCGGTGACCGGACTGTACGCGACGGTAGTGCCCCTGCTTGTCTACGCAGCAGTCGGGCCATCGCGTGTACTGGTGCTGGGGCCGGATTCCGCGCTCGCCCCGATGATCGTTGCAGCCTTGGTTCCCTTGGCCGCGGATAACGAGCAGAAATCCGTGGCCCTGGCTGGTCTCCTGGCCATACTGATTGGCGGCATCTTGCTGCTCGGCTCAGTGCTGAGATTGGGCATCGTCACCGGACTGCTGTCGAAGCCAATCCGGCTCGGCTATCTCAATGGCATCGCCTTGCTGGTGGCCGTGTCCCAGCTTCCCACCCTCCTGGGGATCTCCGTGGAGGGCAGTACACCCTGGGAAAAACTCATCTCCGCCGGACCGAAGGTGCTTGCCGGCGAGACCAATCTGACGGCACTGCTGCTCGGCTTGGTCTCGCTGGCGCTCATCTGGGTTCCCCGCCGGCTGAAATGGAGGGTTCCGGGCGTGCTCATTGCGGTGGTTGTGTCCTGCGTCGCCGTGGCCCTGCTGGGACTCCAAGAGCGTTTGAAGGTCACGGGCGCCCTCCCGCAGGGGCTCCCCGCACCGGCGCTGGGCGGAATTGGCTGGGCCGACGTCCTGACACTGTTGCCCGCCGCCGCCGCGATCGCCCTCATCGTCTTCGTTGATACCGGAACCCTGTCCCAATCCCTGGCGGCCGCAGAGGACGGCAGGGTATCCGGCAACCATGAAATGGCAGCCTTGGGTGCGGCGAACGCTGCCACCGGGCTACTGGGCGGCTTCCCGGTGTCGGCCAGCACGTCCCGTACGCCAGTGGCGGTCGAGTCCGGGGCGAAATCCCAGCTCACGGGGGCCGCAGGCGCCGTCCTGGTGCTCGGCTTCATGCTCGTGGCGCCCGGCGTCACCGAGTTCCTGCCGGCCACAACCCTTGCCGCCATTGTCATCGCCGCAGCCACAGCCATAGCCGACCCGGCCGGTGTGCGACGGCTCATCGGCATGAGCCGCAGTGAATCGTTGGTGATGCTCGCGGCATTCCTGGGGGTCACCATACTGGGCGTCCTCCCGGGCATCGCCGTTGCCATCGGTTTGGCAATCCTGGACTTCCTACGGCACTCCTGGGACCCCTACCGTGCCGAACTGGTGGACGTGCCAGGGATTCCCGGGTACCACGACGTGAGCCGTCATCCGGAAGGGGAACGCATCCCCGGCCTGTTGATCCTGCGCTTCGATGCACCGCTGTTCTTCGGCAACGGAGCCTTGCTGGGATCGTTCGTGCGCAACGAACTGGACCAGGCGGAAGACGGCACTGAACGCGTGGTGCTCGCGGCCGAACCAGTCACGGGAATCGACACGACTGCATTGGACGAGTTGGTGCAGCTTGACGAATGGCTGGACCGGCACGGTGTGGACCTGGTGTTCGCCGAGCTCAAGGACCCGGTCAAAGACAGATTGTTGCAGTACGGCATGGGCGCCCGATTCTCTCCCGACCATTTCTACCCGACAGTGAGCGAAGCAGTGCGGGCGTTCCAACGGGAGAAACGGGAGGGATAGGAAAAGGCTATCCCCGATCGTCGTCAACCAGTTCCTTGAGCCACTGTCGTTACCCAGGCCTAAACTGAAACTCTCAATGGCAACCCACGGACGCCGTGAAGGAGAAGCCCGGCCTCTGCGCCTGGGCTCGTGTCAGCCCATCGGAGGTGTCAGCCCGTACCGGGCGATGATGTCCGGCAGCCAGGGCGGTTCACCGAACTGAAGCCCGTATTCGGCGGCCATTTTGCCAATGACCTCGGGATCCGGCGGACCGGCTTCAAAGTGATCGGCCAGTCCCCAGAAGAAATGCTCAAACCCGGCTGGGCTGATGATCTCGATCATCCGGGCGGGGACTTTGCCGGCATTCCACATCGTGTGGAGCTCCCCCCGCGGTTTCGTGATGTAGCCTCCCGCTCCGAGCACCGCCTCACGATCACCGGACCGGAATCCTATCTCGCCTTCAAGGACGATCGAGTACTCGTCCTCCCTCGTATGGGTGTGCGGGGGGACCAGAGCCCCGACAGGGAACGGGTGCTCCACAATCGAGAGCTGTTCATTGGTATGTTCGCCGAAGAGCTTGAAGACGACGCCGATTGTTCCGAGACTGCCCTCCCGCCCGTAGCCTGGCGGCACAACTGTCAACCGCGGAGCCCTTTCAAGGTCCATAACAGACCACCCCTCCAATTTCAATATACAATGGTGTTTATCGAAATTGTCCGCCCGGGAAGGAACCGAGTCAATACATTGAGTGAACACCACCGCTCATCCGAGAGCCGCCGCTACGAAATGAGCAAGAGGACAGAAAAGATAAGCGGCACTCACCAGCGCATCGTCGATGCGGCCGTGACCCTGCACGGTTCCATGGGGCCGGCCCGCACCACGATCGCGGGCATCGCCGAAAAGGCTGGTGTTACCAGGCTGACGGTCTACCGCCACTTTCCTGACGAGGAGGCACTATTCTCCGCCTGCTCCTCGCACTGGCTCTCGCAGCAGCAACTGCCGGACCCCGAGCAATGGTCCCGGCACACCGACCCACTCGAACGCCTCACCGTTGGCCTATCCGATCTGTACCGGTTCTACCGCGGCGGCGAGGCCATGCTCACCCGAATCTATGCGGACTGGCATGCGCTCCCCCAAACACGCCGCACGGCCCTCGAATCCTCGAACGCCCACTTCCGGAACATTCTTGTCGAGCCGTTCCCCGAGTCGCACAGGAATTCCAGGTTTAACGCCACGCTCAGCCACGCGGTTTCCTTCTGGACGTGGCGATCACTTTGCCATGACAACGGACTTTCCGACGATGACGCCGTCGAAGTCATGTCAACCCTGATCACCACCGCAGTCCGCGCTCCAGAGACGCCCGACGCACCCATGCCAGAGAACGCGGGAGTCCGCCGACAGTGAACAGCTAAAACCGGCGGACAGAACCTGCTGCCAGGTCGGCCGCAATTAGTGCCGTGCGTGGCGTTCAGAGGAAGAGAGGTGAGTCCAGAAAGGGGGACTAACGTCCTGCACCAGATCGGTCTTCGCGAGCCCGAAGAAATGTGTCGTGCCGGGAAAACCCGGGAGTTGCGACGCCGGTACACCCTCGCCTCCATTGGGCTGGCCGGGCTGGTCGTGGCCTCGATTGGGAACGCCTTGGGCGCTGGGCCCACCAGCCACGACACTGAACCCGCTCCCCCACAAACACTCGACTCCCCCGGAAACATGCGGAGTCCTGCCCGAACCGAGCCATGTACGACCCGGTCCGAATCCCGAAGCGTGGCCAATGTACACACCCCCACTTTGGTTGCCACGGAGCCGAACCGGTGCCGGACGCTGACCTGCCCGAAGTGCCCGCAGCGCCCACGTGGATCTGACGCCAACTGGGGCGCTGATCGCCGGCGTGATCGAGGAACTCACCCTCGATATCCGCGCTGCCTGCTTCCCGCGCAGCCGAACCAAGCCAAAACAACCTCCGCCATTCGACAGCCCAAAACATACAGGGCGACTGAAAGTGGCTGACCAGTCGCGCGGGATAGCAGAAGCCCCCCGATGCTGGTTTTGACTGGATGATGGCATCCACGAACGCCGGCATCTAACGCACCATCTCCCGCAATCGGAACGACTCTCCGTTGGAACACGACGTTCGATGTACTGCCGTCTAAGGCTGTGCCCGTGAATGTTAGTGAAAGGAGCCCAGAACCGTGCCCGCATTGCGCGCCATGTGTTGGCCAAGGTTCAAGACCCGGAGCGCCAATTCCGCCTGAGGATCGCCGGCCGCCAGGACCCTCGCCTCCAAATCTCCGATGTTCCCCGCAGCGCCAGCGTTTTCCGCAGCGCCTGGGCCGTCCGCGACATTATGCAGATCTGAGGAACGCAATCCCGGACTGCTCCGGAGAATGGCGGACCACACTGCTTCCACGGTCGGGACGGCCGCTGTGGCGCCCGTTGGTCCCGAGACCAGCCAGCCGTCGCTGGTGGCGACCACTTTCGGGGCCCCGGGCCAGGATTGGCAGACGCTGTTAATTGTTTGGGCGACGATCAGGTGCTGCCGCATCGTTCGGACCGCTCCCAGCACGGGATCCCTGACAACGCTTCGTCCGCACGCACCGCACATTGTGAGTGTCCCTTCCTAGGGCATGACGTCGCCGGAATTTGGCCCCAGCGTCTGGCCGACATATAGGTTGCCGCCCGGATCGCTGGCCAGAAGCAGCGCGGTAGGGGCGACCTCAGCCGGCAGTCCGAAGCGCAAGAGCGGGAGACCAGCACGTTTCGCTGCCTTCCACTCCTCCGATATCCCGTCTACAAGGGGCGTCTCGATGGGACCCGGGGCGATGCTGTTGACCAGCACGTTGTCGCCAGCAGTTTCCAGGGCCAGGGCCTTGGTCATTGCTACGACTCCGGCTTTAGCGGCGCTGTAGTGGCTGAGGCCGGTGCCGCCCTTGATGGCCAGCTGTGAGGCGATGTTGATGATGCGGCCCCACTTCTGCTGCCGCATCTCCCCCACCACTTCCCGGCAACACAGAAATACGCCGGTCAAATCCACGGCAATCGTTTCGTTCCACATGGCCAGGGTCATATCTTGCAACGGCGATTCGGTCAGCAGGCCCGCGCTGTTCACAAGGACGTCGATGGTGCCAAGCTCGGAGCGGGCTGCGGCGAAGGCCGCCTTCACGCTCGCTTCATCGGCGACGTCGACGGCGATGGTTCCCGCCGCGCCCGACCGGTCCAGGACAGCGACTCTGTCGCCGTTGGCGGTGAATGCGTCGGCGATGGCCTTGCCGATGCCGCTGGCTCCGCCCGTGACCACTACAGCACGGCCCTCCGTGTATCGGGAGGCGTCAGGGTTGTTCATGCTTTTCCTTCCGGGGCCGGTCAGGCTCGCATCTTGATGGTGAGACCGCCGTCGACGATCAGGGACTGCCCCGTGACGTAGACGGCATCATCGGAGGTCAGGAAGCCGATCACGCTGGCCACCTCCTCAGCCCGTCCGACGCGGCCCCAGGGGATTTCCCCACCGGCGCGCTGCAGGCCCTCGGGCCCGAGGGAGTTCACCGGATCCAGGGATTGGGGAGTTTCGATCAGTCCGGGGATCACGGCGTTGGCGCGGATGCGGCGCGGCCCCAACTCGGCGGCAGCACTGCGGATCAGTCCGAGGATGCCTGCCTTGGCGGCTGCGTAGTGGGCATGCTCCTCCCACCCGTAGACTCCACCGGCAATGGAGGACACGGCAACCATCGCTCCGCCGTCGGTCATCCTCGCGGAACCAGCGCGCAGGGTCCGCATGACTCCTGTGAGGTCGACGTCGAGCATGTCGTGCCAGCGCTGATCGGTCATCTCCTCCAGCGGTGAGTTCCGCAGGATTCCGGCGTTGGCCACCGCGTAGTCCAGGCGGCCGTACTCCTGGACGGCGCGTTCGGCGAAGGCATCGACGGACGGGGTACTGCGGACGTCCACTTCGTGGATGACTCCCTGGCCGCCGGCGGCTTTCACCAGCCGAAGGGTTTCCTCCGGATCGTGCGGGTCGCCGGGAAAGGTGCCGATCACCGAATGCACCCCGCGGTGGGCGTAGTGGACCGCGAGTGCCCGTCCAATGCCGCTGGCCGCTCCCGTGATCACGGCCACCCTGTTCTCAGACGTCATGGGGGTGGTCCTCAAGCAGGGCCTCGGCCGGCGGCTTCGCGCCGATCATCAGGAGGCCGGAGAACAGCGTTCCGGCCGCGCCGACCCACAGGGCGGCAGCGCCGGTCCCCATGCTGGCGGCCGCAAGCGTGAACAGGAACCCGCCGAGAATGGTGCCGGGCTGGCTCATTGCGCCGATAAAGGCTGTGCCGGTGGCACGGCAGCTGACGGGGTAGCACTCGGCCATGAAGTACTGGATCGCGGCGTACGGCCCGACCAGGAAGAACAGTCCGGCACCGTAGGTTGCGATGATCATGAAGGGGCTGGTGGCGATGGGGCTGAGCATGATGGAGAACGAAATGCCGGAAAGAATCCAGCCGCCGATGATGGTCCGCTTCCGGCCGATCTTGTCGCCGAGCCACCCGTGGAAGACGTAGCCGAAGTACGCCAGCATGTTGATGATGATCAGCATCCAGAAGGCATCGGAAAGTTCCACACCCTTGGCGTTCTTCAGGACGGAGCTGCCGAGAATGCTGAAGATCAGGATGCCGAAGAAGTTGAAGATCCAGGCCAGCGAGAAGACGATCGTGTTCCGGCGCAGGTGCGGCTCCCAGATGCGCTTGAGTGGGGCCGCGGAGGAGTGCTCGACGCCGAATGCATGGGCCAGGGCGTGGGCTTCCTCGGGCTTGCCGTGCTTCTCGAGTTGGGTCAGCTTTTGGTGCAGTTCGAACTGCGGCGTTTCCTTCAGCTTCTTGGCAATGAGCCACACGATGATTGCTGCCGGAACGGTCGCCATCAGGTACAGGGCGCGCCAGCCAAGGGACGGAAGGAAGACGAGGGCGAGGGCGCTGGCGAGCAGGAAGCCCAGCGGCCAGCCGCCCTGGATGAAGGAGTAGTGGAAGCCGGGGCGCTTGCGCTTATCCGCGACTTCGGTGACCTGGTAGACCTCGTTCATGTAGGTCGCGTTGACGGCCTGCTCGGAGAATCCGAGCCCACCGAAGGAACGAACCAGAATCAACAGGCCGTTGCTGAGGAACGGGATTCCGGTCGGGATCAGGGCTGTCAGGCCGGAGACAATGGCGGTTCCGCCGACAGTCGTCATCATGCCCTTGCGGCGGCCGAGCCGGTCAATGACGGGGCCGATTCCGAAGCAGACGATCGCGGTGCCGACGGCGATCCAGGTGTTGATGGCGTAGGCCTCGGTGGCGGTCCAGCCGAATTCCTGCTGCATGGCCGGCAGGAGGGTGCCGAAAAGTCCGAAGTCGAATACGGCGACGGTCCAGGCACATAGCGCCAAGACGGTGGCGACGGTTGTGTGGTGCTTGGAGAAAACCGGGAACCGGCGTTTTTCGTCCGGTCCGGGTTGCGTCAGATCGACGGCGGGCTGCTGGATGGTCATTACTGGTTATCCTTTCGGGGGCTGCGGGCGAGGAAGGAGTCCGCGATCTGGTCGAACGTCAGCCAGCTGACGCCTTCGTGGGAGTTGATGTGTTCGATGAGGCGCTCAAGCATGAGGAGCACCTGGGGGCGGCCCGAGACGTCCGGGTGGATGGTCATGGTGAAGACGGCCTGGTCCATTTCCCGGTACACCCAGTCGAACTGGTCGCGCCACATTTGTTCGATGTCCCGGGGGCTGACGAATCCGTGGGAGTTCGGGGCCGCCTTGATGAACATCATGGGAGGGAGGTCGTCCAGGTACCAGTTGGCGGGGATCTCGACAAGGTCGGTTTCGGTGCCCCTGACCAGCGGCTCCATCCAGGTTTCGGCGGCCTTGGTGTAGTCGATCTTCTTCCAGCTGTCGCCGACCCGGACGTAGTAGGGTTCGAAATCCTTGTGCATCAGGGAGTGGTCGTATTTGATCCCGCGTTCGAGCAGGATCTCGTTGGTGACCGGGGAAAATTCCCACCAGGGAGCAACGTAGCCCGTGGGCCGTCGGCCGGAGACCTTCTCGATGAGTTCGATCGAGCGGTCCAGGATGGCGGTCTCCTGTTCGCGGGTCATGGCGATGGGGTTTTCGTGCGAGTACCCGTGCACGCCGATTTCGTGCCCGGCGTCGACGATCATCCGGGTCAGGTCCGGGAAGGTCTCGATCGAATGGCCCGGCACGAACCAGGTGGCGGGCAGGCTGTACTTCTCAAACAGGCGGATGAGGCGCGGGCCGCCAACCTCGCCGCTGAACAAGCCCCGGGAGATATCACAGGGCGAGTCCTCGCCCCCGTAGGAGCCGAGCATTCCGGCAACTGCGTCCACGTCGACGCCGAACGCGACTTGGATGTCCTTAGTCATGAGATCAACCTTTCACTGCGTATCTTGTAGAGGTTTTCTTGCTGAGGTTTGTTGATGGTTCTGCTGATGAGGTTCTGGTTCCGGGGCGGGACTAGTCAGGGGGCGCGCCCCGGCGGGCGAAAGTGTCCGCTATCCGCGCAGTGGGAGTGTCAAGTCTGAGCAGCAGACTGAGAAGGACCAGCGACTGGGATGGCCTGAGCAGCCCGGATGGTATGGCACCGGCAACCCGCAGGTCGTCTCCGCCGCCGTCGCCGTACCGGGGCACGACGGCGCCGGCCTCCACGCGGGTGCTCGTCACCACCACGACGCCGGCCGCGGTAGCGTCGGCGACCTCACGGCACAGCGCGCGGTTGGCGTTGCCCGTCCCCGTGCCCTGGAGCACAATCCCTGCCGCCCCGGCCTCCAGGGAAGCCCGCAGGAGAGTGGAGTCGGCTCCCGGGTAGGAGGCAATAAGGTCCACGCGAGGCGAACCGGCGGCGACGTCCGGCAAGGGCAACGGGGCCATTGCGGGGCGTGCCGCCTGCATCATGACCTCGCCGGACTCGGACACCGAACCCGCAGTGCCGAAATCCGGGTTGGCAAAAGCATCGAGCCGCGTTGTGTGGCTTTTCCGGACCCCGGTCACAGGGAAGATGGTTCCGGCAAACTCCAACAACACGCCCCTCCCCCGCGACTGCGGGGACCCGGCGACGGCGATCGCCCGGTACAGATTGCCGGGACCGTCAGGCGCCGGGGAATCGGCCGCCTGCTGTGCTCCGGTGAACACGACGGGGCGGGGATCATCGTGGGTGAGGTCCACCAGATAGGCTGTCTCCTCCATCGTGTCCGTGCCATGGGTGACCACGACCCCCAAAACCTGGGGGTCAGCCAGAGCGAGCCGGATCCTGGCGCAGATGGCGATCATGTCCTCCACCGTTAGCAGGTACGAACCCTTCCGAAAGACATCGACCACGCGGACCGGATGCGCGGCCGGCACCCCCATGCTGGCGAACACGTCGTCTCCCGTGTCCGAGGCCACGGCGGCTCCCCCGGTCTCCGACGCACGGGAGGATATTGTTCCTCCCGTGGCCAACAGCACCACATGGGGGCCATCCAATTTTGTGACAGTCATTTCCACTCCGTTTGTCCTGCATCTGCTGCGAAAGATGCTTACCCAATCGATTGGGTTATGGGTTAAAAATTATCTTTGCGATGTTTCCTGAAGATGCTTCCGGGTGTTTCGAGGGTGTAAACACTTCGCCGATTGGCGCCGGGATCCCGGCAACCCAATCGATTGGGTTGGCGATGAAATGACTATAGAATGTGAGGTGCGGCACGTCAAGGGCTCCCTGATCAGACTTGCGCAGGTTATCGGGCAGTCTTGGTGATGACGTCTTTTTGAGCTGAGGCAGGGGAACGAATGGAAGAATCCAGAGCTGGGGACCGCACGGTTACGCTGAAGGATCTGGCGAACGAGCTCGGCATCCACCCGTCGACTGTGTCCAGGATCCTGCACTCGGGCTCCGAGGTGGCAAGAGGGGCAGCCTCCCTGGCCACGGCCGAACGCGTACGTGAGCTGGCGCGGAATCGGGGCTACTCACCCGACCCTCAGGCCGCCGGACTGCGGACACGGCGCACGCGCCTCATGGGCGTGATCGTGCCCCGGCTTTCGGACCTTGTCCTGGCGATCATGTACGAGGGAATCGACGAGGCCGCGGCAGAGCTCGGCTATTCCACGTTCGTCATGAACTCCCGCGACGACCCGGAGGAACAACGGCGCAAGACCGACATCATGCTGGCCCGGCGCGTGGACGGACTGATCATCGGCGACGCACATCTGGACAGTGGCCTGTTGCAGGAGTTGACCGCCCGTAAGGTGCCGTTCGTGCTCGTGAACCGCCGCGTCCCGGGCTACCCGTCCGCCACTTGCGACGACCTCCTTGGCGGCGAGCTCGTGGCCGACCACCTGTGGAGCAAGGGGCACCGGAACGTCGCCGTAATCGCCGGCGAGCCCTACGCCAGCACAGCCGTTGACCGGACGGCCGGCTTCGTGGACCGCTGGCGTTCGCTCGGCGGAAAAATCCCCGGTAAGGCCGTGGTCTGGTCCCGGTTCGATACCGCTGGCGGACGGGAAGCGGCCGAGTCGATCCTGACCCACTGCAAACCCCGTCCAACTGCAATTTTCGCCGTCAATGACTTCGCGGCCATCGGCGCCATGGGCGCCTTACGATCCCACGGACTTAGCGTCGGCGACGACGTCGCGGTGGTTGGTTTCAATGACACCTCCCTGGCCGCGGAGCTTCCTATACAGCTGTCCTCGGTCCACTCGCCCATGCTCGACATCGGGAGGACGGCGGTGCAGCTCCTCAAGCAGGTTCTGGACGGCGAACACGTCGAACCGGTCAGGCTGGAACCAACCTTGTGCGTGCGGGAAAGCAGCGCCTAAGGCAACGCAAGATGACAACGCCAATCGTTTATCTCGGCTGGCGGACCGGCGCCGCCGGCCGGCGAATGACCCAGCGGGCAGGCTCTTCAGCCCATGATGTCCGGTACGCTGCCCGGCAGTGATTTATTCCTCACGAGGATTGTCAGGTTGCCATCTAAGACCCTCGGCAACGGGTGTCGATAAATAGCCCAGTCCACCCCAACCTGACACGGATTAGAGCCCCCGCAGCCGGTGCAGCAAGAGTGCGACGTGTAGGGATGTCCTGGATTCGGCGTCGTCCAGATCCACCGCCAGCAGTTCCTCCAGTTTGGCCAGCCGAGCGTAGAGCGTAGGACGGCTCAGGTAGCCGCTGCGGGCCATCGCCGCCTTGTTGCCCCCGGATTCCAGATACTTCCCGAGCAGTTCCAGCTGGCCGCCCTGGCCTTGGGCTTCAGCCGTGAGGAGGGATGCCAGTTCCGATTCGACGAACTGCTGCACACGCGGGTCGTGGCGAAGCAGGGCCAGAAGACCCCGGAGCCGGACATCCGTGGCTCGGTAGAAAGACTTTCCGCCGTCGCGCAGAGTCGCCGCCGTCTCGGCGACATGGGCCGCTTCGTCGATGCCCGCTGCGGCCTCGAGCAGGGAACCGGTGGGGCGTCCGACGCCGATGGTCCAGCGCGGCGCCGCCCAGGCTCCCGCATCCCCGGAAGGACCGGTGTGTTCGGCAACGACCCGGGCGAGGTGCTGGAGCACCGCCTCCTGGAGCCGGTGTGCCGGCAGTCCCAGGATCATGCCGACCGAACCCGATCGGATGCTGGCCGTCAGGGCGGTGCCGGAGCTTGTTTTGAGTGTCCGGGCCAAGAGTTCCAGCAGTTCCCGCTCCTCCTGCTGGCCGGCGAGCGGATCGCCCGGCGGAAGTGTTGCGCCGTGCGCGGCAGCCTGCTGGACCGGGGTGGTCCGGAACACGACAGGCACGTAAAGCGGTGACCGCTTCAGCCCCAGAGATCCGGCGCGTGCAAGGGCTTCGGCGTCGCTCAGTCCGCGGGGCTGGCGCAGCGCGTTGAACAGACCTGCCTGGGCCCGCTGGCTCAGTTCGAGCCGGTCCCGTTCCGCGAGGCGGTTAATGGCCAGGGTCTGTGCCGCGCGCTCCAGGACCATTGCGGCCGTCTCGTCGTCGTCGAGCGGCATCGGCACAATCAGCCGACCCCACAGCTGCCCCCGCACGCCCACCGGTGTCTGAAGCCATTCCTCCGGCCCGGTCCGCGCCGTCGAGGCCGGCGACGGCGTGGTTCGGGACCGCCGCTCCCAGTCTTCCAAGAGATCTGCCGTGCCCAGCTGCCGGGCGGAATAGCTGAGGACCAGATGGGAGAGGTCCTCCAAAACCACGGGGGCGTCGATCATCATCGCCGCCTGCTCCACCACCTGCTGGCTCCCCGCGCTTTCCAGGCTCAGGACAGTGAAGGCCTCATGGACATCTCTGGCGCGCTCCACGCGTTCGAGCTGCTCCGCCACGATCATCCGGTGCACTACCTCCGTGACCTGGACGAACCGCACGCGCCGCTCGAGGACAATCACCGGAAGTGAGGCCCCCTTGGCCGCGGCCCGCAGCGCGGCCATGCTGCGTTCCCTGTTTCCGATAAGTTCGACGATCAGCCCGGCGGCTGCGGCCCCCTCCAGGGATCTGATGAACGACGCCGTGAGGCCGGGCTCCTTTTCCAGCTCAAGGCCCGTGGTCAGCACCAGTTCCCCGCCGGCGAGCAGCCCGCCGACGTCGAGCAGCTCACTGACATGCACCCAGCGCACCGGCGCGTCCAAACCGGCTAAACCACCCAGCACCCTCGGGTCCGCAGCACGCAGAACGGGAAGGTCAAGGATGGCACGGACCGTAGGCAGCATTTACAGAGTGTAATCCCAGAGGCGTAATTCTTTACACACTGCCCCTTACGGGGTTACGCCGCCGCGGACAGACTGGACGCACAGCACGGCACCGAATGCCGCCACACACCAAAGAGCACTGAGGAGAATCCTTGAACACGATCAAGCACTGGATCAACGGCACTTATGTCCCCGCCGGAGACCGCACAGCCCCCGTCACGAACCCCGCCACAGGAAAGGTGACCGGACAGGTTGTGCTCGCCAGCGTCGCTGAAAGCGACGCCGCCGTTGCCGCGGCCAAAGCCGCCTTCCCGGCCTGGCGCGACACCTCGCTCGCCCGCCGCACCCAGATCCTCTTCGCATTCCGCGAGCTGCTGAACACCCGCAAGGACGAACTCGCGGCCATCATCACATCAGAGCACGGCAAGGTCCTGGACGATGCGCTGGGCGAGGTCACCCGCGGCCAGGAGGTCGTGGAATTTGCCTGCGGCATCCCGCACCTGGTTAAGGGCAGCTTCACGGCGAACGCCTCCACCAACGTGGACGTCCATTCCGTCCGCCAGGCCCTGGGCCCGGTCGCCATCATCAGCCCGTTCAATTTCCCGGCCATGGTTCCCATGTGGTTCTTCCCCCTGGCCATTGCCGCGGGCAACACAGTGGTCATCAAGCCGAGCGAAAAGGACCCGACCGCCGCCAACTGGATGGCCGAGCTGTGGAAGGAAGCCGGGCTGCCGGACGGCATCTTCAACGTCCTGCACGGCGACAAGGTGGCCGTCGATGCACTGCTGACCCACCCGGACATCAAGGCCGTCTCCTTCGTGGGATCCACTCCGATCGCCAAGTACGTCTACGAGACCGCCACCGCCAACGGCAAGCGCGTCCAGGCCCTCGGCGGCGCCAAGAACCACATGATCGTCCTGCCCGACGCCGATCTCGACCTCGCCGCCGACGCCGCCATCAATGCAGGCTTCGGCTCCGCCGGCGAACGCTGCATGGCCGTCTCCGCGCTCCTCGCCGTGGGCGACATCGCGGACGAACTGGTCCGCAAGATTGCCGGCCGAGCAACCTCGATCCGCACCGGCGACGGCCTGCGCGGCTGTGACATGGGCCCGCTCGTCACGGCCCAGCACCGGGACAAGGTGGCCGGTTACATCGACGCCGGCGAAGCGGCCGGCGCCACGCTCGTCGTCGACGGCCGCGCCATCGCCGCCGACGCCGAAGGTGAGGGATTCTTCGTCGGGCCGACCCTCTTCGACAACGTCACCACCGACATGTCCATCTACACCGATGAGATCTTCGGCCCGGTCCTCTCCGTGGTCCGCGTCGACAGCTACGACCAGGCCCTCGAGACGATCAATTCCAACCCGTACGGCAACGGCACCGCGATCTTCACGAACGACGGCGGTGCGGCCCGCCGCTTCGAGAACGAGGTGGAGGTCGGCATGGTGGGCATCAACGTTCCGGTGCCGGTCCCAATGGCCTACTACTCCTTCGGCGGCTGGAAGAACTCGCTCTTCGGCGACACCCACGCCCACGGCACCGAAGGCGTCGGATTCTTCACCCGCGGCAAGGCCGTCACGTCCCGCTGGCTGGACCCGAGCCACGGCGGCATCAACCTCGGCTTCCCGCAGAACGCGTGACCGGAACGTCAAGAGAAGGGCAACTGCCATGACCTCCACAATCGACAGCGGCATCCGACCGGTCCACGACACTGCCGACGCCGCACGCCGCGCCTACGAACTGGACCGCAGGCACGTCTTCCATTCCTGGTCCGCCCAGGACCTCATCGACCCCATGGTCATTTCCGCGGCCGAGGGATCCCACGTCTGGGACGGCGACGGCAACAAGTACCTGGACTTCTCCTCGCAGCTGGTCAACACCAATATCGGCCACCAGCACCCCGCCGTCGTATCCGCGATCGCCGCCCAGGCCACGAAGCTGTGCACGATCGCCCCGAGTTACGTCAATGACGCGCGCTCCGAAGCCGCCCGTCTGATTGCCGGGCGCACCCCCGGCGAACTGGACAAGATCTTCTTCACCAACGGCGGCGCCGACGCCAACGAGCACGCGATCCGGATGGCCCGGCTGCACACGGGCCGTCACAAGGTGCTCTCCGCCTACCGCTCGTACCATGGCGGCACCCAGCTGGCCATCAACGTCACGGGTGACCCCCGCCGCTGGGCCAGCGACACCGCCAGTAGCGGGACCGTGCACTTCTTCCCGCCGTACTTGTACCGCACCGCCTTCCACTCCACCACCGAGGAGGAGGAAAGCCAGCGCGCCTTGGAACACCTGGAACAGCTGATTAGCTTCGAGGGGCCTTCAACCATCGCCGCCCTCATCCTGGAAGGCGTCCCGGGCACAGCCGGGATCTACATGCCGCCTCCTGGATACCTGCAGGGCGTCCGGGAGCTCTGCACACGGCACGGCATCGTCTTCATCGCCGACGAAGTCATGTCCGGCTTCGGCCGCACCGGGACCTGGTTCGCCGTCGAGCACTTCGCCGTCGTCCCCGACTTGCTGACCTTCGCCAAGGGCGTGAATTCCGGCTATGTTCCGATGGGCGGCGTGGCGATCAGTCCGGAGATCGCCGCCACGTTCGGCACGCGCGTTTACCCGGGCGGCCTGACCTACTCGGGCCACCCGCTCGCGGCGGCTGCCGCCGTGGCCACCATTAACGCGATGGAGAACGAACAGATCGTCCAGCACGCGGCAGCCCTCGGCGAGACGGTGATCGGCCCGGCCCTGCGCGGATTCGCCGAAACCCACGCCTCGGTCGGGGAAGTCCGCGGCACGGGCGTGTTCTGGGCCATCGAACTCGTCAAGGACCGGCAGACCCGCGAGCCCCTCGCGCCGTACGGCGCCTCAAGCCCGGAAATGAACCAGCTCGTGGCGGCCTGCAAATCCCGCGGACTGCTCCCGTTCGCGAACTTCAACCGCATCCATGTCGTCCCGCCCTGCAACACCAGCGTGGAAGACACCCAGACAGGCCTGGCCATCCTGGACACCGCGCTGGACATCGCGGACGGGTTCGCCACCTGATGATTCCGGAGACATTCGCGCCGGACAGGAGCTTGCACGTGAGCGCCCACAAGTGATGCCGGCGCTGCCTTCGGAGATGGACGTCAACTGCCGACCCGATCCAGCCGCTATTGCCCGGAACGGGAGAAGGCGAGACTTCCGATGTGGTCGAGGAGCGTGTCGTGGCCGAGGCCCAGAAGGGCCGAGGCGAGACTGGCGACCAGGTCAAGCACGTCCTGGCTGCTGGCGGTGCCGGCCAGTACATCCATGACCAGCCCGTCCTCCTGGGCCACCAGGGTCCGTGCGATCTTCGCCGGTTCCAGGACGGGAAAGAACTCACCGGCCTGGATTCCGTCGGCAATGATTTGTTCGTACGTCGCTTGCTGGGTGCGGATGAGTTCCGCTTGGATCCGTCGGTGCTCCGCGTCCCTGATCGAATGGGTCCAGTACTCGTAAAGAATCCGGAAAGTGTCGTCCTCCAGTCCTGCCGTGGTGCCCGCACTGATGACTGCGGCGAGCCGGACCGTCGGGCTCATGGCGGGGTCCGCTGCCTCCGCCAGCCGTGCGAGGAATCTGGCGGACGAGGCTTCGACGGCTGCCGCGGTGATTTCGGCAAGGCTTCCGTAGTAGTACAGCACGGCGTTTGGGGCCATGCCCGCCTCCGCCGCAATCGCCCGCAGCGTCGCGGCTTCCGCACCGTCACGGGCGGCGACGGCCTGTGCCGCCGCCGCAATCGCCCGCCGGCGCACTTCCCTCTTGCTGAGGTCCGCCATTGCCATTCCTCCCCCGGCCCGATGCCTATTGACAGCGAGTCTAGACCCGTATTGAATGGTATTCAAATTTGAATGTGATTCAAATAACTTTGATTCGATGAGGAGTCTCCGTGTCACATCCCCTTCCACCCCCCACCGTTACACCCCCCACCCTTCCGGCTGCCGCTGCGAGCAAGGGACTGAAGGCCGGCTCGATCGGCATCGGCCCCACGGTGGCCTTGGGTCTCGCCGCGGTGGCCCCGGCGTACAGCTTGGCGGTGACCTTGGGCTTCGTTGTCCTGGCGGTCGGGTCGAGCACACCCGCGGCGTTCCTGCTGGGGTTCGTGCCTATCCTGTTCACGGCCTTCGCATTCCGGGACCTCAACCGGGAAATGCCGGACTGCGGCGGGGTTTTCGTGTGGATCTCCCGGGTCTTCGGCCCGTGGTCGGGCTGGTTCTTCGGTGGCTGGGTCCCCCAAATTGCCACCTTCATCTCCAGCGCGGCCCTGGCGCAGGTTGCCACGACGTATCTTCTGACCTTCTTGGGGCTCGGCTGGGCCGCCTCCCAACCGGTCATCGTCGCGGCCATCGCGTGCGGGCTGATCGCCCTGAGCGGCGTCGTGGCGGCCCGCGGAATCGAACTCTCCGCGTGGCTTCAATACGCGTTGATCGCCTTGCAGCTGGTCGCCCTGGGCGGTTTCTGCATCGGGGCCTTTACCGCCATGGCCGCCGGGACCGCGGCGGCAGGTGCCGAGCAGCCACGGCTGGACTGGTTCAACCCCTTTGCCTCCGGCGATCTCTCCGGCCTGGTCCACGGCGTCATCCTGTGCCTGTTCATCTACTGGGGCTGGGACGCGCTGATAGCGGTCAATGAGGAAACGACCGACCGCAAGGGAACACCCGGGCGGGCCGTGGTCATCACCACCGTGATCCTTCTGTTCTTCTACGTCGTGACCGCGACGGCCGCCGTCGGATTTGCCGGAACCGCCGGCATCACGGATCCTGAAACCGTCTCGGACGTGCTGTCCGTGCTCGGCCCCCAGGCCACCGGTGGCCTCTTCGGGCAGGTCATCATTCTCGCCGTCGGCATCTCGGCATTGGCGGCGCTGATGACCGTCGCGATCAGCAACCCCCGGTCCTGGCTCAGCATGGGAACCTACGGCGCACTGCCCGCTGCCACCACGAAGATGCACCCCTCCAGAGGGACACCCGCCACGTCAATCGTTTGGTGGGCGCTCCTGAGCATTGCCGTGACAGTAGTTCTGACAGCGATCAGCGCCGACTTCATCGGCCTGGCTATTCTTTCAGTCGGCCTGATGATCGCCGCCTACTATGCCGCGACGGCGCTGGCCTGTGTCGTCTATTTCGCTCCCCAAATGCGCACCTCCACCTCTGCCCTTGTCATCAAGGGCATCCTTCCTGGCCTGGGCGCCCTCCTGATGACGGGAGCGTTTGCCTACAGCGCCGTTGACATGTTGTCCCCCGACTATGCCGGGCTCTCCTGGCTCGGTATCGGAACGGTGTTCTGGATCGGCATCGGCGCCCTCGCCCTGGGCGTCCTGGTCATCGCCATCATCCGCCCCAGGCTCCGGCCCTACTTCGCCGGGCAAACGATCCCCCAGGGAACTTTCTCCACCCGCAAAGAACTGCAATCCATCCTGAGCAGCGAAACCGAGGCATAAATGCGCGTCCTATCCATTGCAGCAATCCAAACGAAACCTGTGCCGTACGACGTCGAAGCAACCTGGGAACGCTTCGCTGCCCAGGCCGAAACCGCCAAAGAGCTCGGTCCTGAGGTCGACATCATCGTTGCACCAGAACTTCTGCTCGCAGCACCCGGGGAATTCCTGATCCCCGACCCTGAGGGCGAAACCCGCTCCGCCGGCCCCATCCCCAGCGTGCTCACCGACCGGATCGCGGACCTGGCCCGCCGCCTGGGGGTCTGGCTCGTGCCCGGTTCCCTGCTGGAAACCGACGGCGGCAACACCTACAACACGGCAATCGCTGTTTCCCCCGACGGCGAGATCGTGGCCCGGTACCGGAAGCTCTTTCCCTGGCGCCCGTTCGAAACAACGACGCCGGGCGACTCGTTCGTGACCTTCGACATCCCCGGCCGGGGACGCGTAGGCCTCGCCATCTGCTTCGATGGAAGCTTTCCCGAGGTCGCCCGGCAACTGGCATGGCTCGGAGCGGAAGTCATCATCCAGCCGACCCTCACCACGACCCGTGACAGGGAAATGGAAATCGTGATGTCACGGGCCAACGCCTTCGCAAACCAGGTGTACATCGTCAACGTCAACGGCGCCGACCCATCAGCAGTCGGAGAAAGCGTCATCGTGGACCCGGAGGGCACCATCATGCAGCAGGCCAGAGGAGGCGAGGAAATCCTCTTCGGCGTCCTGGACCTCGACCGGGTGACCCAGGTCCGCCGCTACGGAACCCACGGCATCAACCGGCCCTGGGCTCAACTCCACGACCAGGAAGGAATCCTCCGTTACCCGATGTACGGCGGCGCACACTTCCAACCCCCGGCGTGGAGCACCCCGGACCCGGAGGATTCACACGTGAACCAGCTCAGCACTTCAGGGGCCTGACCGCTTCCTTCCACGGCCGCACCCCCACCACAACGAGTGCGTACCTCCGGCCCCGGAGGTACGCACTCGTTGCCAGAAACGACCATCGACAGCACGATCTCATCCGCACCCGCCAACTGTCGGCCGCTGTGAAGCCGCCCGACCCTTGCCGCCGACACTCTAGGCGCGTGCCCAACATTCAAGATCACGGGAAGTCTGATGCCCAATAACCTCAAATCCGCGGACACTGTCATCGTTAATGCCGGGGTGCACACCCTGGATCCAAAACAACCATCCGCCAGCACCATCGTCATCGCGAACGGCAGGATCCTCGCCGCTGGCGGCAACCACCTACTTGGCGAGCACCGCGGTCCACGAACCCGAGTGCACGATGCCAAGGGCCAAACCATTACGCCGGGACTCATCGACGGACACATTCACCCCATCCAAGGTTCGGAAATCACGGTCGGCGTCGATTTCGGCCCAGTGTCAACGTTCGACGGTTTCCTCGCCGTCCTGCGCACCGAAGCAGCCAGGGTGCTTGCAGAGAATCCGGCGGGGTGGGTCCGGGGATGGAACCTTGACTACGGCATCTTTGAAGGCAGGCGAATATCCGCTGACCTGATTGAAGAGTCGGTCTACGGCCTGCCGGCGTACATTCTCCTGTTTGATCTTCATACCGCACTGGCGAGCAGGAAAGCTCTGGGACTGAGCGGCATCACAGGTGGGCGCCGGTTTTGCGACAATTCAGAGATAGTTGTTGACGACGCCGGCAACCCCACCGGGGAGTTGCGGGAATCCACTGCCTACGACTTGGTTGCATCCACCGCGCCGGCTCTTTCTGCAGCGCAGTCCGTTGAGAGGGCACGGGAGCTGATCTCCTGCTTGTCGAGAACCGGCATCACCTCAGGAACGATCATGGACGGTGACCTTGCTTCGCTCGATTTCATCGACAACATCGACAGCACCGGATCGGGCTTGCCCGTCAGGCTGGTTTCCGCACTCGAGCATCGGCCCGGCCTGACTGCTGAAGAAGCACGGTCTTACGTCTTGTCGAAGGACCGACGGGGTCATCGCTGGCGCGGCGGACTCGTCAAGCTCTTACTCGACGGTGTAATCGATACGGGAACCGGCTGGCTCTATGAACCGGACACGATGGGCGGCGGAGTGAAATCATTCTGGCCCGATCCGGCCGACTATGCTGCAACCGTCAAAAACTATAGCGACGCAGGATTCCAAATCGCGACGCACGCTATCGGTGATCGAGCCATCGGTGCTGCGATCGACGCATACGTCTCGGCCGGCGTGCGATCCCGGCGGGGAGCCCCGCACCGGATCGAGCACCTGGAGTGCCTTGCGGACAGGGACCTTTCACGTCTTTCCGCGGCAGGCGTCACGGCATCGATGCAGCCGTTGCACATGCAGTGGCGAAAGGCGGACGGATCCGATTCTTGGTCCAGTCGTCTGGGGGCCGAGCGATCGAAACGGGCCTGGAGGATCCGTGACGTCATAGATTCGGGCGCTCCGGTTGCGCTGGGCTCGGATTGGCCCGTGGCCCAGTACGACGCGCGCATCGGCATGGGCACGCCTGCGCCGAATCCCGGGCCGGACCGATGCGCATGTCTTCGAACCCTCACAAAGGTTGACGGCGCTCGAAGCGCTCAAGGGCTTCTCGGTTTGGGCCGCCGAAGCCCAAGGAGACCACGACCAGGGAAGAATCCGGCCCGGGAACAGGGCGGACCTCGCGATATGGGCCGACGATCCCCTTCTGGTTTCAGCCGACGAGCTCATTGACCTCCCGATCGAATCGACCTGGGTGGGTGGAGAAACTGTCTTCAGCCGCCAAGAATAGGCCGCCGTCACCGCCCAGGGGTCCGCCAACAACCATAGACGGATCCCTGTCCGCGTTCCGTCCCAGCCCGACACCCGCAGGCATTAAGCGAGGCCGAGCGCATCCTCGACCATTTCGCCCGGCAGCTGTGCACCAGTCCCGGGGTCACCGCCAGGGGGCAGGTGCCGGTTTGGCGACTTCCCCGGGCAGTGTGCCGGCGGCGGTGGTTGTCGGAATCGAGCCGGACGAGGGCGGTTGGCTGCTGTGGTTCCGGTGGTTTACTTGCTCGTGATGGGGCGCTCACAGAGGGCGCCAAGGCAGGGCGTGTGCGGGAAATTTCGTTGTTCGACAACGCCGGTTGGCGGGCGGATACTGAAGAACCATGAAGCCTACCCAAAGTGGGTTGCGCATCCAGCTTCTTGGCTCGTTCATCGTGTACGTCAACGGGAACGCCGTCGAGAACAGCCGCTGGCGGCTGCAGAAGGCAAAGGCCGTGGTGGCAATGCTGGCGCTGGCGCGTGGTCAGCGTGGCCGTCGCGAGCAGGTACTGGATCGCTTGTGGCCTGACATGGAGCCGGTGGCCGCCGCACGGAATCTGCATCAGACCCTGTACGTCGCTCGCCGTGCGCTCGCCAGCGCTGGAGCCGGCAGCGACGGGCTGCTCGCCATCCGCGGTGAAGTCGTCGTGCTGGATGACACTGGACCGGTCGATGTCGATGTCCTGCAGTTCGAGCGTTCGGCCGTGGCAGCGTTGGCTGCAGGTGACGAGGCAAGCCTGCGCGATGCGGCCGACTTGTACAGTGGTGATCTTCTGCCGGAGCTGCCGGATGCGGACTGGCTGACGACACGCCGCGATGAGCTCCGGGAAATCCATCGCGAAGTACTGGTGAAACTGGGGTCGGCGGTGGCGCAGCGCGCGCCGGAGGAAGCGCTGGTCATCCTCACCCATGCGCTCGAATCCGATCCCGTCCACGAGGGAGCCGTGCGCGCGCAGATGCTGTTGCTGGCTGGGATGGGCCGGCGGTCGGAAGCATTGGCACGATACGAGCGGCTGGTCGACGAACTCCTCGACGCGTTCGGGACCGACCCGGACACCCGGACAATGGCACTGTTTCGCGAGTTGTTGACCGGTTCGCCGCCCGAGGAACGCCTCCACCAGCCCGCCGGCGTGACCGGCCGAGACGATGCCATCGGTTACCTGCCATCCCCGTTGACAAGCTTCATCGGGCGCGAGCGTGAACTCGTTGACGTCGAACGCCTGTTGGGCCATGCCCGCCTGCTCACCCTCACCGGGGCTGGCGGCAGCGGCAAGACCAGACTGGCATTGGAGGCCGCGAAGACAGTTCGTCCTGAGTACGTGGACGGAGTCTGGTTCGTCGACCTCGCGGCCGTTGGGGAATCGCTGCTGGTGGCAGATGCCGTAGCCGAGGTCCTCGGGTTGGATTCCGGCGCGGCACCAAGCCGCGTGCAAACGCTGGTCGACCAACTGCGGCGACGCTCGCTGCTCCTCGTGCTGGACAACTGCGAACACTTGCTGGCGGCCTGTGCGCAACTCGTCGTCGCGCTACTTGACGGCTCCCCCGGGGTTAAAGTGCTGGCCACCAGCCGGGAGCCACTCCATGCCGACGGGGAGTACACCTACCGGGTGCCGTCATTGCCCCTGCCCTCTCCCCTGCGGACCGACGCTCTCGACCTGGCCGTGCTGGGCCAGCTGCCCTCTGTCCGGCTTTTCGTTGAGCGGGCAGCGCAGGTCCGGCCGGGTTTCGCGCTCGACGCCGACAACGCGCAGGGGGTGACAGAGTTGTGCCGACGGCTCGACGGGATGCCGCTGGCCCTGGAATTGGCCGCGGCCAGGGCGGCCGTACTCGAACCCGCCGAGATCGTCCAGGGATTGGGCGATGCTCTGTCCATGCTCGGCGGGGGAACCAGCGGCGTCACGCGGCACCAGACGCTGCGTGGCACCTTGGAATGGAGTCACGAACTGCTCACCAAACCGGAGCAGGTTCTGCTGCGCCGGCTGTCTGTGTTCGCGGGTGGTTTCACCCTCGACGCCGTGGTAGCAGTCTGCGCTGACGCGCCCCTCCAGCAGATCGAACTGCTCGACCTGTTGGCCAAGCTGGTGGACAAGTCTTTGGTGGTCGCCGAAAGGACGGGCGCCGGGACCCGATACCGGCAATTGGAGACGGTCCGCCAGTTTGGCCTCGAGAATCTCGAGCATGCAGGTGAGGCGGCTCAACTGGCCGCTGCGCATTGCGCCTACTTCCTTGCCGTCGCCGAATCCCACAATCCGGAACGGGCCACCGGGGTGGTCATCGAACAGCCGAAGTTGCTCGACCGCGAGCACGACAACCTGCGCGCTGCGTTGCGCTGGTCGTGCGCCCACGAGCCCGAGACCGCGCTCCGGCTCGCCGCCAGCCTGTGGCGGTTCTGGTTCCTCCGCGGTCACGCGGTCGAGGGAGCACGTTGGGTCGAACGTGCCTTGGCGGTGGCTCCCGAGCCGACCCGGCCTCGCGCGGCTGCTCTGATCGGCCTGACCGGGCTGGACAGCCGACAGGGCCGCGGCGATCGGCATCGGGCGCTCGGCGCGGAGGCCCTGGCAATTGTGCGGGAGATCGGCAACCCCGACGAGGTGACGATGGCCCGGCTCATTGAGACCTCGCTCGCCTGGAGCACTTTTGACTTGGACGAGGCCGAACAGCTGGCAGCCGAAGTGCACACCGAGTCAGTCGAGGGTGGCAGACCCGAACATTGCGCTGCCAGCAGTTGGCTGCTCGGCCAGTGCGCGTTGTCCCGGGAGGACGGACCACTCGCCGCCCGTCACCTAAACACGTGCCTGAGCGAACTCGCACAGTCTGAGACCAGCACTCCACCCTTCCTGCCGGTGATCACGCCCAGCCTGCAACTGATCCCGATCGCCGGCCGGTTGGTCCCCTGCGTCGAGGAGACCCTGCTGTTGGGCCGGCGGGTTGGCGTCATCCAAGCCAAAGGCTACGTGCTGTCCGCAATCGGCTACGCGGCCAGGCTTTCGAGAGACACGCAGTCTGCGATATCCGTCATCACGGATGCAGCCGAACATTTCGCCGAGTTAGGAGATGACTTGGCTAGGGCGCAAACACTTCACCAACTTGGCTGCATTCTGCGCGACTGTGGCGACCACAGCGCGGCCCATGAGGCCCTGTCCTTGGCGCGGGAGCTTCGGCTTGGCCTCGGCGACCGACGCGGCGAGCTGCTGTCCGAGATTAATATCGCCCTGCTCCGCGCCATGGGTGGTGATATCGACCGTGGCCTGACAGACGCTCGGCGTTGCCTTTCGGGGTTCGAGTCCGCGGGAGATCAGGTGGGGATGGGCGCCACGCTGACCATTCTCGGTGCTGCCGAACTGATCTCCGGGGAGGTCCGGGCAGCCCGGGAAATGTACAGGCAGGCAGCGGAAAAGGTCGCCCCATGGCGGCGACACACCGGCTGGCAACGGTTGATGGTGGCAGAGCTATCCAACGAGCTCGGCGACCCACATCGGGCGGCCCGCGAAATTGACAGGGCTGGGGCGATTTTCGACCGAACGAGATGCCTCATCGCCGGTCAGCGGCTCGCCGCACTGCGTAGGCGGGACTCCGATGATGATGTTGAGACGGCGTTGAGTGCCCGTTGAGGACGGTTCACTAGCGTTTTTCCTGGATCTGACAAATGGATCTGACAAACAGACAGCAATCAGGAGGAACGCATCGTGACAACGACGCAGACTAGGCCGACCCGCATCGGTGAGGCCACCATCGCCGAGTTCGCCGCCGGCCTGCGCGGCACTGTCGTCCTGCCAGGGGACGCGGACTACGACCACGAACGCAGCATCTGGAACGGGGCCCACGACCGCCGCCCGACGCTCATCGCACGCTGTGCGGGTGTGGCGGATGTGATCCGCACGGTCGATCTCGCGCGCAGTGAGGGGTTGCCGTTGTCGGTTCGCGGCGGTGGCCATTCGATCCCCGGGTTTTCCACCGTCGACGACGGTATCGTGCTGGACCTTTCGCTGATGAAGGGGGTCCAGGTGGACCCTGCCCGCCGCCGCGTGACGGCACAGGCAGGGTGTACTTGGAAGGATCTGGATGCAGAGACCCAGCAATTCGGGCTTGCGGTGACCGGTGGCCTGGTGTCCTCGACCGGCATCGCCGGCTTCACCACAGGCGGCGGCATCGGCTGGCTCGTGCGCAAGCACGGGCTGGCCAGCGACAATCTGGTCGGCGCCGACGTCGTGACCGCTGACGGGCAGTTCATTCACGCCAGTGCCGACGAGCACCCCGATTTGTTCTGGGGACTGCGCGGCGGCGGCGGCAATTTCGGTGTGGTGACGTCCTTCGACTATCAATTGCACGACGTGGGGCCCACCGTCCTTTCCGGCCTGGTCTTCTACCCCGGAGAAGAGGCGGAGCAGGTGTTGCGAGGCTATCGAGCGGCCTGCGCGGCGGCCCCCGATGAGCTGACCACGCTGGTCAACATGACCACGGCGCCGCCGGTCCCGTTCCTGCCAGAATCGGTGCACGGCAAGCCGGTCATCGCTGTGGGAGGGTGTTGGACCGGCGACCCAGATGCCGGCGAGGCCGCCACCGCGCCCTTCCGGTCTTTGGGCACGGTCATCGCCGATGTGTTCGCCGCCCACCCGTACGCGGGATGGCAGCAGGCGCTCGATCCGCTGTACCCGCGGGGCGTGCACAACTATTTCCGCTCGGCATTTCTGCGCGTCGCCGACGACGCGTCCGTGCGCGTGCTGCTGGACTCGTTTGTAGCATCGCCCAACGCCATGACGGAGATTCACGTGCACCACCTTGGCGGCGCGGTCGGACGGGTTCCTGCCGAAGCAACGGCCTTCGCACTCCGTGATCAGGAATTCATCGTCAACGTTATTGCACGCACGCCGACGGCGGAAGGCTTCGCGGATGTCGTCGAATGGGCCCGGGGCGTGACGTCCGCGCTCGGTCCGGATGCAGCGGCCTACGTCAATTTCACAGGTGAAGCGAATACGGCGCTCGTCCGGGCGTCGTACCCGGCGGATACATACCGGCGGCTCGTGGAACTGAAGAACGAATACGACCCCACCAATCTATTCCGGTTGAACCAGAACATCGCCCCCACGGTGTGACAGCACAGCCTGCGTGAGAAGTGGATGATCGACCGAGGACCGGGAAGCAACCTGACAGCCCGCGCCAGAGGCACCTCGAATCCCGCGGCAACTGACCGGCCCCGCCGGTCAGTGGCCGCGGGAAAGGAGACCCGAATGAGCTTCGCCCGTCCGGTTGCTGAGACGTCTCCATCGCATAGATCGTCCGTTCTGGATGAGCCGGATATCCAGGACGGGTGCCATGCTGGCCCCATGGATGATTGGGGCGGTGTGGTTTGGCCACACGGTTATCACCGACTGCCTCGACCGTGCCGACTCAGTGTCTATTCGGTAGAACCTGCGGTCCGCGCGCATCGGCAGGCAACATCAAGTCCTGGATGCGGTTCGTCCGGCGGAGAGTGAGGGCCTGTGAGCGACGTGGCTGAGCGGCAAGTGGGTGCAGCCGGGGTCGTGCTGTTGACGTTGGCGATGGGGCAGTTCGTGATGGCCCTGGACACCACCGTGATGAACACGGCGATCGCGACGGTGGCCAGCGACCTCGGGACCACGGTGACCGGCATCCAGACGGCGATCACGCTCTACACGCTGGTGATGGCGTCGTTGATGATTACGGGCGGCAAGATCGGCGAGATCATCGGCCGGAAGCGGGCGTTCGCGATCGGGTGCGTCGTATATTCCTGCGGATCGTTGACGACGGCACTGGCCCCGAACCTGACCGTGCTGATCATCGGCTGGTCATTCCTGGAGGGTCTGGGAGCCGTACTGATCATGCCGGCGATCGTGGCGCTCGTCGCGTCGAACTTCGGCAAGCCCGAACGGCCGCGTGCCTACGGGCTGGTCGCCGCCGCCGGCGCCATCGCGGCGGCACTCGGCCCGCTGATCGGCGGCGCGTTCACCACCTACGCATCGTGGCGCTGGGTGTTCGCCGGCGAGGTCCTCATCGTGGTCGTCATCCTGCTGCTCGCGCGGCGCGTTAACGACACACCCGCTGCGGAGGGTGTCCGCCTCGACCTCGTGGGCACGGTGCTGTCGGCGCTCGGTCTCACTTTGATCGTCATGGGCATCCTCCTCTCGGGGTCGTGGGGGTTCGTGCAGCCCAAACCCAACGCGCCGGAGTGGCTCGGGCTGTCTCCGGTCATCTGGCTCATCCTCGGCGGCGGTGTGGTCCTGGCCCTTTTCATGGCGTGGGAGAACCGGCGCATCGCACGCGGTGAGGGCGCGCTCATCGACCCCGCGATGCTCCGCAACCTCCAGCTGCGCAGCGGCGTCACCTCCTTCCTGTTCATGTACCTCGTCCAAGCAGGCACTTTCTTCGTCGTCCCACTGTTCTTGTCCGTGGCGCTCGGGCTTTCGGCGATCGAGACCGGAGTGCGCCTGCTGCCTCTTTCGCTGACTCTGCTGATCTTCGCCATAGGCATACCGAAACTGCGCCCGGACGCTTCGCCACGACGTGTCGTCAACGCCGGCTTCGTCGCCCTGTTCACCGGCCTGGTGCTCCTGGTCGCACTGCTCGAAGTCGGCGCGGGTCCAGAGATCGTGACCTGGCCGCTGCTGCTCGCGGGTTCCGGACTGGGAGCGATGGCCTCCCAGCTCGGCAGCGTCACCGTGTCCGCCGTGCCTGACGAACAAAGCGGTGAGGTCGGCGGTCTGCAGAACACCGGCACCCAGCTCGGCGCCTCGATCGGGACCGCGCTAGCCGGCGCTGTGCTCATCTCCGCGCTCAGTGCCTCGTTCTTCGCGATCATCCACGACAACCCGGAAATCCCGGCCACCCTTGAGTCGCAGGCGCAAGTACAGCTCGCGGATGGGGTTCCGTTCGTTTCCGACGCGGACCTGAGGGCCGCGCTCACTGCCGCGAACGTTCCCTCCGCGACTATCGACGCGGTCTCGGAGGCGAACGCGGACAGCCAGATCCAAGGGTTACGCGCCGCCATCTCCATCCTTGCCCTGATCACACTGCTCGCCCTGGTCTTCACCCGCGGCATACCAACCATTCAACCCGGCACCCAAACCAAGCAGGACTCCCAACGGGCGCCGTGATCCTCAACGGCTCGCAAGCACGGCCGCGTTCAACACCGCATTGCGCATCGCGATGCCCGATCGGGTGTTGGGTACGAGGAGGCGCGATGCGATGCCGGCGCCCCGTAGTAGCGGTCGGACGTGTTGGCGGTGCCTGTGTTCATATCCGGCGAAAGCAGCGGTGTGGTCGCCCGGATGGGCGGCAATCGCGTCGGCGAGGGTCTTGGCTCCAACGATCGCGCTGCTGGAGCCTTCACCGAACAGCGAGATGCAACTCGCCGCGTCACCGAGCAGCACCACGCGGCCGGCACTCCACTGCGGTATGTCCACGCGGGAGACGGCGTCGAAGTACCTATCGCCGGACGCACCCCATTCCTCGAGCGCGAGCGTGGTGAGCCATCCGCCGCCGGCGTAGGTGGACTCGACGAGGCTTCTTCCTTGTTCCGCATCGCGGTAGTCGAAATCGTGCTGCCCACGGAAGATAAATGCGAAACCGGGCTTCCCACCCGCCGGATGGATGGTCAAGGAGGTTCCCGGTTCGTTGTACAACAGCACGGTGCGCGGGTCCGCGACCGGCACAGGGGCGCGCACGGTGCCCACGAACATGCCGAAAGGGCGGGAAAAACGTTCCTCGGGGCCGAATGCCAGGCGCCGAACGGTGGAGTGGAGTCCGTCGGCTCCCACGACCAGGTCGAAGCGACGGGAAGGGGTCCGCTGAAACTCGACGTCGATTCCGCCGCCGTCTTGGTGCAAGGCAGCGATCGAGTCGTCCGGGATGATGAGACTTGTCTCCCGGGCCTTGTCGAACAACAGGCCGATGAGTTCATTGCGGGCGACCTCGACCTCCTGATGGCGGTCGACGCGTCGGCGCGTGCGGATTGTGGCCTGTGGCCGCCCGTCCGCGTCGACGAAGACCAGGCGTTCGACACCGGTGGCAGCCTCCTCCAGGCGCGGCCAGATGCCCATTTGCCGTGCAATCGCGACCGCTGCTCCGCGTACGTCGATAGGGTTGCCGCTGAATCGTGTGTCGGCCGCTCTTTCCACGATCGTGACCGACCAGCCAGCCTTCTCCAGCCAGTACGCGGCGGTCGAGCCGGCAATCCCGCCGCCGGAGACCAGTACGCTGCGATCCACCATGCCCCCATTCAAGCACTCAACACCGGAGGCAAGTCCGCACTGCTGGCGATCCCGCGGCGGACCCAATTTGGATCGCACCGGCCCGATCCGAAACCCAGAGCGCGGACATTGTCCACACTCTTCCGCCAGTGCATTAGCTGCCTGTTCGACGCGCGACCCGGTACGGTTCACACCGCCATCGAGCGGGTGGTTAGGCTGGGTGGATGGCGACAGTTATTCTCGTGCGGCACGGCCGCACCACAGCCAATGCCACTGGATTGCTTGCCGGTCGGGCCGTCGGCGTCAGCCTGGACCAGATCGGGCGCGACCAGGCGGCTCTGACCGGAGACCGGCTCGCGGCCGTGCCAGTAGTCGGTGTGGTGTCGAGCCCTCTTGAGCGTTGTCAGCAGACCGCCCAGCTCATCCTCGATCGCCAGGCTGGCTCGCCGTACGCGCCGGTCGATCCCGATCTCACCGAGTGCGATTACGGCCAGTGGGAGGGCCGCACGCTCAGTGATCTCGCGACCGAGGATTTGTGGCCCGTTGTGCAGTCGCAACCGTCCGCCGTCGTCTTTCCCGGCGGTGAATCCATGGCCGCGATGCAGGCTCGGTCGGTGGCAGCGATTCGACGCCACGATGCAGCCTTCGAAGCCGAGTACGGGCCAGGGGCCGTGTGGGTGGCGGTGAGTCACGGTGACATCATCAAGTCAATCCTCGCCGACGCGCTCGGCATGCACCTTGACCTGTTCCAGCGTATAAACGTGGGGCCCGCCTCCGTATCGATCGTGCGCTACGGCGCTAGTCGGCCGAGCGTTTACGCGACCAACACCGACGCGGGTGATCTGTCGTGGCTGTCGAACGGCATCCACTCTGGCGACGCGCCGGTGGGCGGCGGTGGGGGGCAAAAGGCGCCATGAACCTCATGTGCCTAGAATACTGACATGCCTACACGTGTTCACGAGTTTGCCTGGCCTGATCGGGTCGTCGTTGGCACCATTGGCCTTCCGGGGGCGCGAACGTTCTATCTGCAGGTGCGCGCAGGGTCGCAGATCGTGAGTATTGCCCTGGAGAAGCAGCAGTCGGCTCTGCTCGCGGAGAAGATAGACGAAATTCTCGACCAGCTGATCACCCTCGAGGGCAACCCCTTCAGCGTTCCCACGAGTACTCCCATTGAACTTGTCGACAATGACCAGCTCGAGGCCGTTCAGGAGCAGTTTCGTGCCGGCGCCATGAGCTTAGGTTGGGACCCAACCACTGCCCAGGTCGTATTAGAGGCCCAACCCATCACCGATCTCGATGCTGATGACAACGACGAATCGCTCGATGAGGACGGCGCTAACGAGCCCGAAATGCTGCTGGTGCGAATGCCGGTCGGCACCGCCCGCGCATTCGCCAAGCGCACCCGGGAGATCGTGGGCGCCGGGCGTCCGACGTGCCCGCTCTGCGGTTACCCCATAGACGCCGACGGGCACATCTGCACCCTTCCCGAGGTCTGATGCCAGCGCCGGACCTAGTGACCGCCGGGCTGACGCTCACCGGCCGCATCACGACGGCTTCAAACGCTACCTTTCTGGGCAGCATCGGCGACGTGGTGGTCGTCTATAAGCCGATAGCAGGCGAAAGTCCGCTGTGGGATTTTCCCCACGGCACACTGGCTCAGCGGGAGGTGGCCGCCTACCTGGTCTCGCAGGCCTTCGGCTGGGACGTCGTGCCCCACACCTGGCTGCGCGACGGTCCGATGGGCGAAGGCATGGTGCAGCTCTGGCAGGAGCCAGACCCAGCCCAAAGCGCCGTGAACCTGGTCGCGACGGACCACGTCCCGGAGACGGGCTGGAAACACGTTCTCGAGGGACGGGATGAGAACGGACGGATGGTCGCCCTCGTTCACGAAGACTCGCCGGCGCTCAGACGCATGGCGGTGTTCGACATGGTCGTCAACAACGCCGACCGCAAAGGCGACCACATTCTTGCCATGACGGACGGACACCGGCACGGCGTGGACCATGGGCTCACCTTTCACCGAGACCACAAGCTGCGCACGGTGCTGTGGGGATGGCTGGGAGAAGCTCTGACCGTCGAGGAACGCAACGGCATCGATCGTGTCAGCGAAGGACTGCACGGTGGGCTGGGCCGAAACCTGGCGGACTTGCTCAGCGCCGAAGAAATCGCATCGCTCGCCGCGCGCTGCGCCCGGTTGCGCCTGGCAGGGCGGTTTCCGGCTCCGAGCGGTGAGATGTCGGCGGTGCCCTGGCCGCTGTTCTAAGGGAATTACCCACCGGCCCCTGACCAGGGAAAAGACGTGCCCGAGGTGGGACTCGAACTGCATGCACTCCCCCGCAAACACTGGACGCGCCCGGAAACATGCGGAATCCGGCCCGCACCGCCCCACATTCGACCCGGTCGGGTTGGAATGGGCCCTGCCCCGCCGAAGGGCAGGGCCCATCGCCGTCAGATAGCGAGGTAGCCGCCGTCGATGTTGAACAACGACCCTGTAGCGAACGCGGCGGCGTCGGAACCGAGCCACGCGACGGCCTCTGCGATGTCCTTGGGTGAGCCCAGCCGGCCGATCGGGTGTTTCGCCAGCAGCGCCTCCTTGAAGCCAGGGTGCGTTTCTTCGAGGGAATCGATCATGGGCGTCTGGATCACACCAGGCAGTACGGCGTTCACGCGGATGCCGCGCTCGGAATACTCGACGGCTGCGGCGCGCGTCAATCCGATCACACCATGCTTAGAGGTCACGTATGCGGATTGGTGTGCAATCGCTGCCTGGCCGAGCGATGATGCGGTGTTGATGATGGACCCACCGCCTTGAGAGAGCATCTGGGGGATCTCTACTTTCATGCTGATGAAGACGCCGGTGAGGTTGACCGCGATGATTTTGTTGAAGTCCTCGACGGTCACGTCGGCCAGGTCCGGCCCGCTCAATTCGATTCCGGCATTGTTGTGCGCGATGTCGAGGCGGCCATAGCGGTCTACCGTTGCGCGGACGAGGGCGGTCATCGAGTCGAGATCTGTGACGTTGGCGCGGACGAACATGGCGTCGTCCCCGGCGCCCACAACCTCGAGCGTCTCCTGTCCGGCTTCTTCCGAGAGGTCAGCCACGACTACGCGTGCACCCTTTTCGGCAAGCACGCGGGCCGTCTCTCGGCCGATTCCGCCTCCTCCTCCGGTGACAATGGCGACTTTGCCGGCAAGCGATTCACTCATGATATTCCTACTTTCCATTGCGGTTGAGGCACCCTGAATTTGAGTGCCTCACGTTGTGATGCGGTTCAATCAACTGGCGACTACTACACGCCACCAGTGCCCGGGCGCTGGACGGACAGCGGGCAGGGCGTTCAGTCGGCGACGTTTGCTGCGGTGCGCCCGGTGTGGGTGAGTCGGAGCGCCGGGGGTGCGGCGGGTGCCATCTCGCTGCGCAGGACCGGAACGATCTCGGTTCCGAGGATGTGGAGTTGTTCCTGCGCGATGCCGGCGGGAGTGCCGAAGGCGTCGATGGTGAACAGGAGGCGGTGGACGTCGCCGGAGTAGTCGCGGTAGGCCAGGATCTTGTCGATCACTTCCTGGGGGCTGCCGACGGCCAGCGGTGTCTGGGCGCTGTACTCCTCGACCGAGAGGCCGCCGAGGCGCGGCGTTCCGGCGAAGTAGGCACCGTATTCGGCCCGGGCGTCCTGGGAGCGCGGACGGATGAACGCTTGCGCGCCGAGTCCGACGATGGCGTGTGCCGCGGGGCCGTGGCCGTGGTGCTCGAAGCGTTCCCGGTACAGCTGCACCATCCGCTGGGTGTGTGCCGGCGGAGCGAAGATGTGGTTGGAGAAGTAGCCGTCCCCGTAGAACGCGGCCTGTTCGGCGACCTCGGGTGTCCTGACGGAGCCGTGCCATACGAAGGGTGGCGTGCCGCCCAGGGGACGCGGCACTGACGTAAACGATGTCAGCGGGGAGCGGTGTTTGCCGGTCCAGTCGACATTCTCCTCGGTCCACAGCCGGCGCAGCAGCGCGTAGTTCTCGGTGGACAGTGCGAGAGCGTCGCGGACGTCTTTGCCGAACCACGGATAGACGGGGCCGGTGTTGCCGCGGCCGAGCATGATGTCCGTACGCCCCTTGGAGAGGTGCTGGAGCACGGCGAAGTCCTCGGCGATCTTCACCGGGTCGTTCGTCGTGATCAGTGTCGTGGCGGTCGAGAGCAGCAGCCGGCTGGTCCGTGCGGCGATGAACGCGAGGAGGGTGCTCTGGGCGGAGGTCACGAACGGCGGGTTGTGGTGCTCTCCCACCGCGAAGACATCGAGCCCGAGCTCTTCGGACGTGACGGCGAGGTCGACCATCTGGTCCAGGCGCTCTGTGTCTCCGGGGATGCGTCCCGTGACGGCGTCCGGGGTGCGGTCGCCGATGCTGAAGATTCCGATCTGCATGATGATTCCCCTCTACTCTGTGATCCGGGGTGCCCGCAACGCGGCGGCGGGCGCGGCGGCGGTCGGTGCGGGAAAAGCCCCGGCGGTGCTCATGCGTCTTCCTTCGCACCGGTGAGGACCGCGAGATCCTCGAGGCTCGGGTAGTCGAGGTAGCCGGTGGCGTCGCCGCCGTAAAAGCTTGAGCGGTCGGGGGTGTTGAAGGGGCCGCCGGCGGCGAGCCGTGCGGGCAGGTCGGGGTTGGCCAGGAACAGGGCGCCGAAGGACACGAGGTCGGTGGTGCCGTCCTCGACGAGGGCCAGCGCATCGGGCCCGGTGGGGTCGGGAGCGGTGTTCGGGTTCAGGACGAGGGTGCCGGGCCAGGCGGCGCGGAGGGTATTGGTGAGTTCACGGTCGGCGGATTCCATGATGTGCAGGTACGCCAGGCCCAGGGGTGCGAGCTTTCCGACGAGGGCCGTGTAGGTCGCCGCTAGGTCGGCGTCGTCCTGGATGTCGTTGAAAGTGGCGCCGGGTGAGATCCGGAATCCGACCCTTTCCGCGCCGATCGCTGCGGCGACGGCGGACGCGACCTCGACGCCAAAGCGGATACGTCCTTCCACGCTGCCGCCCCAGTCGTCGGTACGGATGTTGGAGTTCGGGGCCAGGAACTGGTGGATGAGGTAGCCGTTTGCGCCGTGGATCTCGACGCCGTCGAAGCCGGCGTCGATCGCGTTGCGCGCAGCGTCGGCGAAGTCCGAGATCGTCTGGGCGATCCCGGTGTCGGGGAGCTCGCGCGGTTCGACGAATGCCTGCATCCCCTCGTACGTGTAGACCTGTCCGGCGGCCGTGACGGGCGACGGGCCCACGGGATGCATCCCCTCCGGGAGCAGGCTCGGGTGGCCGACCCGGCCGGTGTGCATGAGCTGGGCGTAGATCACGCCGCCGTTCTCGTGGACTGCCGTCGTCACCGGCTTCCAGGATTCAACCTGCTCAGCCGAGTGCAGGCCGGGGGTGTTGGTGTAGCCCTGGCCGACGGCCGAGGGCTGGATCCCCTCGCTGATGATGAGTCCGGCGCCGGCGCGTTGCGCGTAGTACTCCGCCATCATCGCGGTGGCGGTTCCATCGGGGGCGGTCGCGCGGCTGCGCGTCATGGGCGCCATCACGAGGCGGTTTTTCAGGGCCATGCTGCCCAGTTCGTAGATCTCAAAGGCGGTCGTCATGGTTGTGCTGTCCTCACTGTTGGGGTGCGGCCACCGGTGGCGGTGACCCTGTTGGGCGTTCAAATACGGTTCGAACGTTTCCGGCTAGGAGGTGCTCTCGCTCCGCCGGGAGGCGTGACCTGAACGGCGTGCGGCCCGGCGCAGCCTTCGGTTGCGTGCCGCATTGCTCAGCCGGCTGTGCGCGAGCAGCAGCCGCGGCACGACCTGGTAGACCGATAGGGGAACGACCACGAGGGTAAGCACGAACGTCCGCAGGACGGGGTGCCAGTCCTGGGTGAACGGGGCCATGGCGGCCATTCCTAGTGCGACCAGGGGAAAGATTGCGCACCACGTGATGAAGGCGCGAACGTGCACTGAGGCGATGCCGGCGGTGCGGTGGTGGTGTGAGTCGGTTTCGTCAGCGGCGAGTGCCTTGCCTTCGTGTTCCATCTGTCTCCATAAAGTTGGTGGGCGCCGCAGTATGTGCGGCGTGAAGCACGGTGCGGGGCCGCACGCGTGGCGGGGCCGCACGCGTGGCGGGCCCGCACCGGTCAACGGGTTGCGGTTTTGGGCTTGGTCTACGCCTGCTGGGCCGCGCGGCGTACGACGGCTGAGTTCCCGGCGGCCGTCTTCCTTGCCGTCGCGCGCACGGAGGCGATGGTTGATTCGACGGCCTTGAGGTAGTCGGACTTCATGCCGTCCGCGTAGGCCTGTTCCTCGGAGGATCCGGGTTCGACGCCGGAGACCACGAGGGCGAAGCTGAAGCGGAGCCTGAGGTCCTCGTCGGTGCCCTCGATCTCGTTGGCGATCGTGCCGAGCACGGCGCCCGCGGTCCGGGTAAAGACCACACGCCTGGGCTCCTGAAGGGTGATCCTTTCGGTGTGCGGCTCCCCACGGACCACGATGTCGCGGTCGAACACCGTGTCGCTGATGCGGTTCGTAACCGTGCAGTCACTCATCGCCCCCACGAAGGGCAGGGCATTGTTGGCCTTCAGCACCAGCCCGTCCCAGAGCTGGGCCCGGGTGAGCGGAAATTCGTCGTTGTTGTTCACTGGCAGGACATTCGAAACGTAGATCATGGCACCACCGTAGACACCCAAAAGCCTATTGGACCAATCGGTCCCGATAGTGATACGGTTTGATACAGGACCGATCGGTCCGTAATTTCAACTACCAAAGGATCGCCATCATGGGCTACGAACGACTTACCGCCGACAACGCCGCCATTCTCTTCATCGACCACCAGACCGGACTCTCCAACGGCGTCCAGGACCAGTCCTACCCGGAGTACCTGACCGCCGTCACCGCCCTGGCGGAACTGGCCAAGGCCTACGAACTTCCCGCAGTGATCACCACCTCCGCCGAGGACGGCCCCAACGGTCCGGTTCTGCCCGTGGTCGCCCAGAACCTTCCCGACGCCCCGGTCATCAGGCGCCCGGGCGAAATCAACGCCTGGGACAACGCCGAGTTCGTCGCCGCCGTCAAGGCCACCGGCCGCAAGAAGCTCATCATCGCCGGCGTCTCCACCGACGTGTGCGTCGCCCTGGCCGCCCTGGCCGCACGGGCCGCCGGCTACGAGGTCTACGCCGTCATCGACGCCTCCGGCACTTGGAACAAACTCGTCCAGGAAATCGCCGTCGCGCGGATGGTCAAGGCCGGGGTCGAGCCAATGACCTGGGTCGCAGTGGCCGCCGAGCTGCAGGGCGATTGGCGCGCCGACAAGGGCCAGGAGCTGGGCCGGATCATGGGCACCCACCTGCACTTCTACGGCAACCTCACTGCCAGCTTCGCCGCGGCGGCCCGCGCCACCGCGAACGCCTGAGCCACGTCACCGACCAGCCCGAACAGGATGCCCGCTGACCCGGCCGCCCGCACCGGCCGGCCGGGTCAGCGGGCAGGTGTTCCGCAGGCCCCTGTTGGTACGGTGGGATACACAGGGACCGGTTGGTCCACAACAAAAAGGAGCAGTCCACATGGCACGCAAACCGGAGTTCGACAGGGACGCGGTCCTAGAGAACGCGATGGGCGCGTTCTGGGAGCACGGCTACGAGGCGACCTCCATGGCGGATCTCCTGAAGGTCACCGGGTTGAGCAAGAGCAGCCTTTACGCCGGGTTCGGCGACAAGCACGCCCTGTTCCTGGCCACCTACGACCTCTACCGCTCCAGCCGGGCCGAAAACATGACGCGGGTGCTCGCCGCCCACCCGGCCCCGCACGGGATCCGGGCATTTTTCGAAGAGGTCGTCGGCACCGGGACCGAGGACTGGCAGCGTTTCGGCTGTATGACCACCAACCAGGCCGCCGAACTGGCCCAATCCGACGCCGCCGTGTGCACCCGGGTGGCCGAGGACCACCAACTGCTCGAGGACGCCTTCACCGACCACCTCCGCGCCGGCCAGGACGCCGGATCCGTACCGGCATCCGTCGACGCCAGGGCCGCGGCCAGCGCGCTGGTCACCGCGTTCTCCGGTTTCCAGCTCACCGTGCGGGCCGGGATGGACCGTGCCAGGCTGGAACGGTCCCTGGCCTACCTCCTGGCCCCGCTGGAGATCACCGCTACTGAGTAACGAAAGGTCCCGTCGATGGATGATGCACCAGAGGACATCGCCACCGGTTTCGCCGCTGCCTGGAACGCCGCCGACGCCGGACTCCTGGCGGAGTTCTTCACCGAAGACGCCGACTTCGTCAACGTGGTCGGGCTCTGGTGGAGAACCCGCGCCCAGATCCGGGACAACCACGCCTATGGCTTCCGACACATGTTCCCCCACACCGTCATGACCCTCGATGAGGTTGTCGCCCGGGAACTCGGACCCGACGTCGCCGTCGTCCACGCCGCCTGGACCCTCACCGGACAGATCACCCCCACCGGCGAACCGGCCGGTGACCGCTCCGGGGTGCTCAGCTTCACCCTCGCCCGGCAAAGCGACGGCCGCTGGCTCGCCGTCAGCGCCCAAAACACCGACCGGGTCCCCGGCGCCCAAACCCACCTCGCCACCGACGGCAGCCTCGCCCCGGAAAACTATGCGCGCCGTCGATAACAGCTCAGCTCCGGAATTGGACCCAAGAGGAGAACTTCCACAGTGACTGCTCAAACCCAGGATCAAGAAGCATCCAAGACAGTGCTGCTGATCGGCGCCACCGGACATCTTGGAGGCATGATCGCGCGGGAGCTCCTGAAGCAGGGTGCTGGACTCCGGCTACTCGTCCGTCCCAAGAGCCGTTCCAAGCTCGACGCCGAAATCGCTGCAAAATCTGAAATTTTCGAGGACGAAGAAGGCGCATTCGACAATGTGCACACTGTGGTCTCCGCCGTCCAGGGAGGGCCCGCCACGATCGTGGAGGCGCAGCTGACATGGTTGCGGGCAGCGCGGGACGCCGGCGTGCAACGGTTCATCGCCTCGGACTACAGCATGAACCTTTTCGGACTCAATGACGGTGAGAACATCCATTCGGACTTCCGCCGCGCATTCGCCAGTCGGGCCGAATCCGAACGCGGCGACGTGGGCGTCGTCCACCTGCTCAACGGCGCTTTCCTCGACCGGGGCGTCCTCTTCGGTTTCCTCGGAGCATTCGATCTCGACAAGGGAGAGGCCTATCTCTGGGGTGACGGCGACGCGAAAATGGAGTTCACGACCTTTGCGGACACCGCCGCCTACGCGGCCGCCGTGGCCATGGACGATCGTCCGGTACCGGACGAAATCTACGTCGCAGGCGATGTGCTCACCTTTGACGAGCTGGTCTCAGAGGCCGAAGCAGGACTTGGTCGCAGCCTCACCGTCAAGAAACTCGGCACACTTGCCGACATGGATGCCGAAATTGACCGGCGCCAAGCCGACGGTCACGGCGGATTTTCCGCCATACCGCTGATGTACTGGCGTGCCATGCTCAGCGGCAAGGGAAGACTCGGGCCACTCATGAACGACCGCTACCCCTGGATCCAGCCGACCAGCGTGCGCCACTACGTGGCAACAATGGCGGCCGGCACCGCCTGACGGGCGGCGCGTCTTCCAGCAGGGCCATTCAGACGACATCCGCATCTCCGACGTGTCAAACCCTTCCGGAGGCTGGAAGCTAAGCCTTCGTGACCTGGCAGTGTTCGTCGCGGCACAGCTCGACACCAAGGAATGGTCACGACGGCTGCCGACCCTGGCCCAGCGACAAGCACCCGTATCGGCTTGCGTGATGGATGCGGATCACCGAGCCGACCCACATCACAAACCCAACGGTGTTGCTCGCGAAGGTTCTCGCCCCACAAGCGAGTGATGCCGATAAGACGTTGATTCGAGATAACCAGGCCGGGATGGTTTTTGGCTCGCTATTCACTCATGCCCAGGGCGCGCGTCGGCCGCGGGAAGGGCGAGCAGAGCCAGAGCCGCATCCCGAGGTTTATGCAGGTCCAGCCCGGTGTATTTTTCGAAGGCGGCAAGCCTGTTGACGACAGTGTTCCGGTGGCAGCGGAGAATGGCGGCCGACTCCACGAGGCTTCCGCAGTCCAGGAACGTAGCCACCGCTTCTAGGATCCTGTTCCGTTCCTCTCCCCCGCAGCCGCGGAGCCCGGCATTAACGAGCCGCGCCGGGTCGCAGCCCACTTGCGACAACCGGTGTGAGGTGATGGAGAGCCAGCGGTCCCGAAGCGTGAAGATACCCTTACTGCCCATAGGCAGGTCCTTCATGATCTCGCGGGCCGCGCTGACAGCGGTGCGCACGCCGCCAATCCCGTCGGGGTGTGGGGCCACCGCCGCGGCCATGCCGTCGAACAAGGCAGCCTCCTGAAAACTCAGCCGCTCCTCGGCGGAGGCGTTCCGCGGCCGGATGATGAGGGTGTGGTGCCCTTGATCGTAGGTGAAGACAGCGGTGTCCCTTGGAGGCCGGGCCCGAACCCGCCGTTTGACTGTCAGGCTGTCGTTCCGGTCGATCGCCGCCACGAGAAACGCCGAGCGGGCGTCAACACGCAGAGCTCCCGCAATACGTGACAGGTCCGTGGCCGACGGCTCCGATGGAGCCAGAAGCTGCGTCAGGTACTGCTGCTGCAGATCGGCGTCGGCGCCTTCAATCTCCTCCAGCTCCGTTAAATATTTCTCGTGAACGGAGGCAGCGAACCGGTCCACGGTAGACCAGACAACTTCGGCTTTCTTGACCAGCAGCGCCGGATCGGCGCCCAGCGCCGGAGCGGACAAGGCATCCCACAGCACCGAGAAGTCCAGGCGTATCGCGCGGACGAGGCTGTCCAGGGGCACACCTTGACGTGCCCGGCGGGCGCCAAGCTCGGCAGCCATGAGCCCCAGTGCATCAGTGTCCGGGGCCGTTTCGCGCAGCGCCACGAGCATGGCAGAGAAGGAACTAAGGCTGCTGCGCCGCAGCTCCTCCAAGGTCAGGCCGGACTCCGCGTAGGCGGGATCGGGAAGGATCCGGGTCAGAAACTTCTCTACTAGGTCCGGGAGCTGCCCGCCAACAGCGTCTACCAGGCCCTGCCACCGCTCAATTTCGCCCACGTGAGCCTTTCGTCCTGAATCTCACTCCATCATCGCCGAATCCGGCGGCAGAGGGGATGTACTTTCGTACATTTATTGGTCCCCGTTCCGGTCTTTCCCGTCATGGGCAACGGCCGTGGTCCTTGGGACGATCGAAGTCAGCCGCAGCGTGGCGGCTCTCACACTTTCACCGGCCAGGAGATTCCATGACCACCATTGACCCAGTCGAAGAGCGGACCGCAGCCGTCCGCCCCGACGAGCAGTCCGGATACAAAAAGGGCCTGTCCAACCGCCAGGTCCAGATGATCGGCATCGGCGGGGCCATCGGCACGGGACTGTTTCTCGGCGCGGGCGGCCGGTTGGCCACCGCGGGGCCGGTGCTGCCTGTCATCTATGCCGTGTGCGGGCTCTTCGCGTTCTTCATCCTTCGTGCACTCGGCGAACTGGTCCTACACAGGCCTTCGTCCGGCTCGTTTGTCTCATATGCCCGCGAGTTCTACGGGGAAAAGGCAGCTTACATTTCGGGCTGGGTGTATTCGCTGTCCTGGGCGCTCACCGCCATAGTCGACATCACCGCCGTCGCCGTCTACTTGAACTATTGGACCGCTTTCAGCAGCGTGCCGCAGTGGATTCTCGCCCTCGCCGCGCTGGTCGTGGTCACCGGTGTGAACCTCATTTCGGTGAAGCTGTTTGGCGAGCTCGAGTTCTGGTTCGCCATCATCAAGGTGGGCGCCCTCGTGGCATTCCTGCTGGTGGGCGGCATCTTCCTGGCCGGCAACTTCCCCGTGGCCGGCCACCAGCCCGGCTTCTCCCTGATCGCCGAGCACGGCGGCGTGCTGCCCAACGGCCTCCTGCCCGCCGTCGTGATTGTCCAGGGCATCGTGTTCGCCTACGCCGGCATCGACATGATCGGCGTCGCCGCCGGCGAAACCAAGGAGCCCCGGAAAATCATGCCCAAGGCGGTCAATGCCGTCATCGTCCGGATCGCCGTGTTCTATGTCGGATCCACCGCCCTGCTGACGGTCCTGCTCCCGTACACCGCATACAAGGCCGGCGAGTCCCCCTTCGTGACCTTTTTCGCCAGCATCGGCGTCCCCGGAGCCGGGGACGTCATGAACTTCGTGGTACTGACCGCCGCGCTGTCCAGCCTCAACGCCGGGCTCTACTCCACCGGGCGGATCTACCGCTCCATGGCCCAGACCGGCGCGGCGCCGCGGTTCATGGAACGGATGAGCCGCGGCGGGGTGCCCTACGGCGGCATCCTGTTCACCGCCGCATTCACCTTGCTGGGTGTGGCCCTGAACGCCGTCGTTCCCAAGATGGCGTTCGAAATCACCATCAACGCCACCGCCCTGGCCATCCTCTGCACCTGGGCGACCATCATCCTGTGCCAGCTGAAACTCTACAAATGGTCCAAGGCCGGCCTGATGGCGCGCCCCACCTTCCGGCTCTTCGGGGCACCCTGGACCTCCTACCTGACCTTGGGGTTCCTGGCCGCCGTCCTGGTGCTGATGCTCTTCGACTTCCCGGTCGGCACCTACACCGTCGGTTCCCTCGTCATCATCATCCCGGCCTTGATCGCCGGCTGGTACGCCGTCCGAGGCCGCGTCAACGAGCTCGCCCGGACCCACCCCCTCACCGGTGCCTTCGCAGTCCTGGAAGCACCATCAACACCCGCATCATCCACCCCTCACCAGAACCAGGAGCCCACGCCATGACCACGGCAGCCACCCGCCCCGCCCACACCGACGCCGTCGCCACCCCCGACCCAGCCACCGCCGCTGGTGCGTTCCTCCGAGACTTCCGCAGCCTCTCGGCAATCGGCGAAACGGCCGGGAACGGCGTGGACCGCCAGGCCGCCACCACTGCTGACGCCCAGGCGCGGACCTGGTTCACCTCCCTCGCGGCCCAGTACGGCTTCCGCACGGAAACCGACCGGATCGGCAACCTCTTTGCCCTGATCGAGTGGACCCCCGGAGCGCCTTACGTCGTGGTGGGCTCCCATCTGGACAGCCAGCCCACAGCCGGGAAGTACGACGGCGCGTACGGCGTCGCCGCCGCACTGCACGCCGGGCGCCGGCTCGCCGAGCAAGCCGCCGCCGCTTCCGTCGCTTCCGTCGCTTCCCGCAGCACCGTGACGCCGAAGTACAACCTCGCCGTCGTCGACTGGTTCAACGAGGAAGGCTGCCGGTTCGCCCCCTCCATGATGGGCAGCTCCGTCTACACCGGAAAGCTGCCCGCCGACGCCGCACTGGCCGTGACCGACGTCGAGGGCACCAGCGTGCGCGACGCCCTGGCCGGGATCGGGCACCTGGGCAGCGGCAACGGTCCCGAGGCCGCCGCCTACGCCGAGATCCACATCGAACAGGGACGCTCCCTGGAGGCCGAGGATGCCACGATCGGCCTGGTCCACTCCTGCTGGGCCGCCGTGAAATACTCCGCCACGGTCCACGGCGAACAGGCCCACACCGGCTCCACCATCATCGCCGACCGCAAGGACGCCCTGCTCGGCGCCTCCCGGCTGGTGGTCCTGCTGCGGGAAATCGCCGACCACTTCCCCGGCGCCGTCCTACACACCTCCGTGGGCCAGCTGACCGTCTACCCGAATTCCCCGGTCGTCGTCCCGTCCCAGGTGGACCTCGTGATGGACATGCGCACCGCGGACGAGGACGTCCTGGCATCAGCCCAGGCACTGCTTCGCGCCGGCATCGCCAGGATCGAAGCGGAAACCAACGTCAGCATCGACGTCGAAGAATCGCACGCCTGGGGCATCAATCCCTACCAGCCTGCCGGGGTGGAGCTGGCCGAGGAATGCGCCGAGGAACTGGGCCTGAGCCACCGCCGGGTCTTCACCCTCGCCGGGCACGACTCCATCAACATGAAGGACATCGTGCCGACCGTCATGCTCTTTGTCCCCAGCGTGGACGGCATTTCCCACAACGAACGTGAATTCACCAACGACGACGACGCCTGCGCCGGCGTGGACATGCTCACCCGCGTCGTGGAACGGCTCTGCAATGGCGACCTGGACGGGGCAGCATGACCGGCCCCCTCCGGGTGGCGGTCCTCCAGTCCACCGGGCTGGTCAATGCCCCCCAACAGAACCTGCGCCACGTCGCCGCCCGCGCCCAAGAAGCCCGCAGGCTCGGCGCCGACATCCTGGTGACCTCGGAGCTGTTCATATCCGGCTACGCGCCAAGCCTCGTCCACGGCCAGGACGGCGCGGCCCAGCGGGTACGACTGGCGGACATCGCGGCCTCCACCGGCCTTGCCCTGGTGGCGTCCACGGTGGAGCACGATGGCGGCAACCACTACATATCCGCCTCCTTCTTCGGCCCGGACGGCACCGAACTCACCCGCTACCGCAAGCAGCACCTCTTCGGACCGGCCGAACGGCAGGCCTTCGAGGCCGGGCAGGCACCGCCCGCCGTCGTCCCCTTTGGCGGCGTCAATGTGGCGCTGGGGATCTGTTTCGACATCGAATTCCCTGAATTCGCACGGGCGGCCGCCGTCGCCGGGGCGGAACTGCTGTGCATCCCCACGGCCGTCCCGCTCCGCTCCGGAGACCCGGGCGACGGCGGAGAGGACCACCCGTTCGACACCCGGCTGATCCCGTCCATGGTGGTGCCCACCCGGGCACTGGAAAACCAGATGTTCGTTGCGTACGCGAACCATTCGGGACCGCATTTCGCCGGACTGAGCACGATCGCGGACCCCTACGGCCGCCGCCTGGCAGCAGCCGCCGACGAGGACCAGCTCATCCTGGCCGACGTCGATCCCTCCGTTCTTCGCCGCGCCCGGCGCGACACCGACTACCTCTCCCACCTCACGATCCGGACGCCGGCAACTGCCAGCGCCCGCACCGCACGCCTCCCGAGTAAAGGACCCCAGTGACCACCGCAGCCAGCAGTACCTCGACTGCCGCTCCCCTGAGCATGCTCATCCCCGATTTTCCCTTCCCGTACGACGAGTACCTCGGCCACGCCGCCGGGCTCGGCTCGGTGCCCGAGGACATGTACGGCACCGAAGTGGCCGTCGTGGGGGCAGGACTTTCCGGCCTCGTGGCCGCGTACGAGCTGATGAAGATGGGCCTCAAGCCCGTGGTGTACGAATCAGCGCGCATCGGCGGCCGGCTCCGCGCCGGCACCCAGCCCGGTTCTGCCGGGCCTGTGGCCGATCTCGGTGGGATGCGGTTCCCCCGGTCCGGGACCTCCTTTTTCCATTACGCAGACCTCACGGGCATCGAAACCCAGCCGTTCCCCAACCCGCTGACCCCTGCCGCCGGGAGCACCGTGATCGAGCTCGGCGGCCAAGCCCACTACGCGGAAACCCCCGCCGACCTCCCCGAGTTCTTCGGTGAGGTCTCCCGCGCTTGGGACGACTGCCTCGAGGAGCGCGCCCACTTCAGCGCCATGCAGGAGGCCATCCGCACCCGGGATCTTCCCGCCATCAAGGCGCTGTGGAATGAACTGGTCCCCCGCTTCGACGACACCTCCTTCTCCGGCTACCTCGCCACGTCCAGAGCCTTCTCTGCCCTGCCGTTCGAATACCGCGAAGCGTTCGGTCAGGTGGGCTTCGGAACCGGCGGCTGGGACACCAACTTCCCGGACTCGATTCTGGAAATCCTTCGCGTGGTCTACGTGGACGCCGACGCCGACCAGCACCGCATCGTCGGCGGGGCCCAACTGCTCCCCGAACGGCTCTGGAACCACGCACCGGACGCTCTGACACACTGGCCCGCAGGTACCAGCCTCGCCTCGCTCCACGGCGGGCACCACCGCCCCGGTGTGGCCGCCATCCGCCGGATCCCGGCGGCCGACGGCTCGCCCGGCACCATTGAAGTCACCGACAAATGGGGCAAGAGTTCCGCATTCCCGGCAGTCATCGCAACCTGCCAGAGCTGGCTCCTCTCGGCCAGAATCGACGTCGACGAATCGCTCTTCAGCCACAAACTGTGGACGGCGATTGAACGCAGCCACTACATGCAGTCCTCCAAGACATTCGTCGTGGTGGACCGCCCCTTCTGGAAAGACATTGACCCGAAAACCGGCCGGCAGGTCATGAGCACCACCCTGACGGACCGGCTCACCCGCGGCACCTACCTGCTGGACAACGGCCCCGGCCAGCCGGCACTCATCTGCCTGTCCTACACCTGGAATGATGACGCCCTCAAATGGCTTCCCCTGGACGCCGACGAACGGGTCCGGCTCATGCTCCATTCGCTCAAGCAGATCTACCCCACCGTGGACATCGCCTCGCACATCGTCGGTGAACCAATCACCGTCTCCTGGGAGGACGACCCCAACTTCATGGGGGCGTTCAGCGACAACTTGCCCGGCCACTACCGCTACCAGGAACGGCTCTACACCCACTTCATGCAGGACGGCACCGACTCCGCCCACCGGGGCATCTACCTCGCCGGCGACGACGTCTCCTGGACCGGCGGCTGGGCCGACGGGGCCGTAACCACAGGGCTGAACGCCGTGTGGGGCGTCATGACCCAACTCGGCGGAAAAACACACCCCGACAACCCCGGTCCGGGCGACCGCTTCGACGAGCTCAAGCCAATCCGCCTGCCTTAAACACGTCCCGGGCGGGCCGACGCGTTAGATGGCAGCACTAAGCCACCAAAACACCGGAAGAAAGGGGCTGCATGGGGGACCTTGGCGCCGTGTGTCGACGGGATCCCCCGGCAGCGATTGGCAAGGGAGGTCATGGATTTGCGGACTCCGCGGCATGAGCCGCTGCGATGCCGCTGTGTACGTCTAGAGGCTTTTCGAAGTTGGTCAGTCCGGAACCGATCAGGTACGCAGGCGGCGCTGCTGGCCATCACTCCCCGGGAATACCGGGCGCATGCCGGCTGGGGCCGAAAAGTAGTATGGGCGGGCACTGCCTTTCACCAGCGCCCGCCCCCTCGGGATGTGTCGAACTAAGCCCAGAGGATGGGACCACGAGGACCCCGAGCGTGATTACTGGTCCAATGACAACCATCGACAGGCCCCAGATGGTGAGGTGCTTGTTTACAGTGGAACGATGCAGCGATGACGCAGATGACGAACGCCGCTAGCAGCGGCTGGCAAACGGAACGGGCCGCCTCCCCTAGTTGGTCAATGGCACCAAGCCGGGTTAGGACGGCCACATAGGAGATGATGCCGCCAAGCAGCAGGGTGGTGCTCCAGTCAATGCGGGCGATGGCCTTGCGTCCCACGCCCGGATCTACCAGCGCGATCACCACGCCGATGGTCAGCGCCACAACACCGAGGTTCACATCGACGTCGAGCGACCCTCCAAATTAAACAGAATCGACGCGGCATCGCACGTCTGCGTAATGAGTAACAAGGTTCGTAGTCCCCAGCAAGAGCTGTCTGGACCACACCTATGCTTGCAGGGCTACGAGCCCCTTCGATTGAAGGACATCCCGCTAATAGTTGATGAGCCCATTTAGCCCCTCTTCACCACTGGACCTTGTCGTGGGAATGCCCGGGCGTGGACCCGGGCCAGGACCTCGACTCCGAGGCCCCCAGCGGCCCCGCACGCCACGGCCGCGAGCAACAACCCGCCGGGTGGACGGGAAAGCAGGAAGAATTCCTGCACGAGCGGGAGGTTGAGCGAGACCAGCAGGGAGGTGCCCATGGCCAACACCACGGCCAGGCGCGCCGCGTTGAGGGGGCGCGACACAGCCGAGAGGATCCACAGTCCGACCATGGACAGCGTCAGCACAGAGGCGCTGCTGACTTGTTCGGACGTAGCGGTGCCGGCCAGCGGCGCGAATGCGTTCAGTGTCAGCAGGGAAGCCGTGACGATCAGTCCGGCGGGGACGGAGAACCATAGGGACCGGCGCAGGAATCCGGGCTGATAGCGGCGCGGGTTCGGCATGAGTGCCAAGAAGAAGGCCGGGATTCCGATCGTCAGGCCGTCCGTGAAGGATAGCTGGCGGGGAAGAAACGGAAACGTCCACTGCAGGAGCCCGAAGGTCACCGCGATGGCGGTCGCATAGACCGTTTTGCTGAGGAAGAGGCTGGAGACCCGCTCAATATTGGCGATGACCTGCCGGCCCTCAGCGAGGACTCCGGGAAGCCGGTCGAAGCGGCCGTCGAGCAATACCAGGCGCGCGACTGCCTTGGTGGCGGGCGCCGCGGAATCCATGGCGATGCCAAGGTCGGCCGTCTTGAGCGCGAGGGCATCGTTGACGCCGTCGCCCGTCATGGCCACAGTATGTCCCCGGCGCTGGAGCGCCTCGACCATGGCCCTCTTCTGGGCTGGCGTCACTCGGCCAAACACCATGTTTGATTCCATCACCTCCTCCAGATGCAGCGGGTCCTCCGGCAGTGAACGTGCGTCGAAGCCCTCCGTGACCTCCAGGCCAACCCTGCGGGCAATGGCGGCAACGGTGCGGGGATCGTCGCCGGAAATGATCTTCAACCCGACCCCCTCGGTCCGGAAGAACTCGAGGGTCTGCCGGGCATCCGAGCGCGGCTGTTCCCGGAAGGTCAGCAGCGCCACAGGGTGGAGCGACGCTGGCAGCTGCTCGGCCTTCCCATTGGCTGGCAACTGATCCGCGCCGGCCAGGAGCAGGGTCCGCAGCCCTGATGCGGCCAGTTCGCCGGCCTGGCGCAAGACGTCGCTCTGGCGCGGTACTGCGCCGTCGGGCGCCGGGATCGACGGCTTCAGATGTGCGGCTGCGTCGTCGCCCTGCACAAGCATCATTTCCGGTGCTCCGAGAATCCAGGTGCGCGCACCGCGGGCGCTCCCGTTGAAGCTGACTCCGCTCCACTTCCGGGCGGAGGAGAACGGCACGGACCGGACGGGTTGAAGGCCGCCGTCATCCTCAAAGGCCGTGCTCAGGCAGCGTGCCGTGGCGTTTGCTTCGGGTTCGGCGCCAAACCATGCGAGGGCCTGCTCCCATCCCGGTTGCGGCGCCAGCGGGTGAACCGCGTCGAAGACCAGCCCTCCTTCTGTGAGAGTGCCTGTCTTGTCCATGCACAGTACGTCCACGCGTGCCAGTCCCTCGACAGCCGCGAGTTCCTGGATCAGTACGTTGTGTTTAGCCAGCCGGAGTCCGCCCACGGCGAAGGCCACGCTCGTCAGCAGCACTAGTCCCAGCGGGACTATCGCGATCATGCTGGCAATGAGTCCCACGAGCGCGGGGGTCCAGTCCCCGGTGGAAATGGCGGTCTGCCAGCCGCCGCGCGCCTGGATCTCGCCGTTGAGCACGAGGAGGGCCACGGGCAGCAGGATCCAGGCTATCCAGCGCATTACACGGTTGAGGCTGTTGCGGATCTCGGAGTTCACCAGTGAGAAGCGTCGCGCATCTGCCGTCAGCCGGCTCGCGAACGACGCCGATCCGACCCGGACAACCTGGGCGTTGCCGTGGCCGGCCACGACGATCGATCCGGAGAGTACTTCCGTCCCCGCATCCTTACCCACCGGGTCTGCTTCGCCCGTGAGGAGCGATTCGTCCACCTCCAGGCCGGACGACTCCAGTACGGCAGCGTCGGCAGTGATCTGATCCCCGGCCCGCAACGCCAGGAGGTCATCTTTTACGACGTCGGCCGTGGCGATGTCGTGGATCTGCCCCTCGCGCAACACCCGCGCGAGCGGGGCGTTGAGGACAGCCAGCCGGTCCAAGGACTTCTTCGCCCTGTATTCCTCGACGACGCCGATCACGGCATTGCTGACAGCGGCGAGGCCGAACAGGGCATCCCGCCATTGCCCCAGGAGCAACAGCAGCAGGAAGCTCGTGCCGACGATTGCGTTGAAGAGCGTGAAGACGTTGGCCCGGAAGATCTGCCACAGGCTCCGGCTGGTGGTGTCCGGCACGCGGTTGGTGAGCCCGCGCTCGACCCGCGTAGCCACCTCCCCCTGCGTCAGCCCCTTGGCGGCCGGCCGGCGTTTGGCGGCCGGGGACGCACGCCGATGCAGAAAGGCTCGTCTCCTGCGCCGGCGGTATGCCTTCACCCTCTGATGGTATCCGCCGTAGTGCCACAATGTGACGCACTGCGGCTTTCATCAACTCCGCGGTGGAATTCCCGCAGGAATCTCAATGATGCTGTCAACGGATGCTGGTGTGCCGTTATGGCGCGCCGGACGGCGGCGGCCGGGATCCGCGCAGATCAGCGGCTGCGTCCGGGTCCGCACCTCCGAACAGGACCTGGCAACGCCGCGCAAGACACGCAGGGGTCAGGGCGGCCACAAGGACTCGATCACTGTGACCACGGCGTGACCGGCAGGAACAGGAACGGCCAGGACTATACGAAGTCGCCGGCTGTCCGGGGCCCGCGGCGCCCTGGTCCTCACCAAACTCCATCGGCTCGCCCCGCCCTACCCGGTGCTCGAGAACATCAACGAGGTCATGACGGGACTTTCCCAGGAGTTCCCACCGCCGACACAGGGATGACCATGAGGATTTGATTCCAAGTCATGCAGTTTCAAGCGCTCCCGGCCATGAAGGAGTACGCAGCTACACCTCTGTCCAAGTGCAGAGAAGTAGCCCCCGGACCCGCAACTGTCACCAACAAAAAATGGGCCCCCGCACGGGACCATAAGGGAGGATTGTACACAGTCAGCGGCCCACAAGCCCCTGAACAGGGAAAACACGTGCCCGAGGTGGGACTCGAACCGGGTTCCAGACCCTGGAAATCCGCCACTCCCCCGATAACATCGCCGATCCGAGCCGGTCCTGCCGATATACGACCCGATCCGAAGCCCGGAATTGACGAAAGGGATGGGGAGGCCTTCGCCGATGCCCGCCTTCCTCGTCTTCCAACCCCGAGACGGCCCGACCATGGATCCGCCGTTAGTCAAACACACCCTCCGTCAGGCTTGACGCGACAACAGCACTGTCCGCTGGAGCATGGGCTGGAGCCGTGAGGCCACGGACCGGGCCCATGGTCCGGTGGCAGGCCATGACAAGACGACCCCCGCGTATGCCCTCGCTAGATAGCCGGCTACGGGGCGGAACGCCCTCAATGGCCTAATGCCGATCAGGGCTGAGACGAGGAAACAGCGCCTCGGAGTTGCCGCGGTCTATCGCCGCGCGCACTTCGGGATCCAGAGGATAATTCTCGTACTGCATGTTCAGGAAATCGATCGCTGCAGAGGGGGCGAACGGGAAGTCAGTGCCGTATGTGATGCGGCCCGGGTCAGCTACCTCGAGCAGGCTGGGCAACGCCGCCGGGCTGGCAGACAGGGCGACGTCGTAGTAAAAACGTCGCAGGATGGACTGCTTCTTATCTCCCAACGCCGCCAGCGCGCTGAGAGCCAGATCCCTGTCGAGGAGCATCGTCAGCAGGATCCTGTAGGCGATGTAGGGCACGAAGCCGCCTGCATGGGCCAGGACAAACTTGATCCCGGCGAACTTCTCCATCGCACCGGACAGGACCAGGCTAATCGCCGTGCGGGTGGTGTCGAGCATGAAATCCGCGGCAAAGGCCGGAATGCCCGGCACCGCAGGCGCCGGAAGGTCACCGGGGTGGATGAAGACCACGGCCCGGCGGTGGTGCAGGAACCCCAGCAGAGGCTCAAAACCCGGATCTCCGAGGTAGCGGCCGTCGTTGTTGGCCAGCAACACGATCCCGTCCGCGAGAAGTGTGTCCAGGGCGTACCGGGCCTCCGCTAGGGCACCTTCCACGTCCGGCAGTGTGAGCGTCGCAAAGAAGCCGAACCGATCCGGCCGTGCGGCCACCACCTCCGCACAGAACTCGTTGACCTCCCGCGCCTTCAACCGCGCTTCCATCACATCCCCGAAATAGACGCCGGGCGTGGACAGGGAAAGGATGCCGGTCTGCACGTCGTGCGTATCCATGAACTTCAACGCGGAGCGTTCGGACCACGACGGCAGACCAATCCCACCGGGCTGTATCCCCTTTTCACGCATCCACCGCGCATACCCCGGCGGAACGATGTGCTGGTGAGTGTCGATACGGTACGGCGGGCCCATCCGAATCCCCTGCCAACATGTTCATTTCACTGATCTGCGGGCTATCAGCGGATTCTAACAATCTACTCGCAGAACGGGCCCTGGTGCAGACCACGGGACGCTGCCTAACCGCCGTGGATTCCCCGCCGCGTAATCGGTTTCGGACCCGGGATTTCCCTAATGGGTCGACACCCTAGGCGCTACCCTAGACAGCGACGTCCGCCAGCAGCTCGAACGCGGCCTAGAATCGTTCAGCTCTTCGCGGCGGCTGTGACCCTTTCGAGGACGACGGCGAGGCCGGGGCCGGCGCCGATGCAGATCGCGGCGACGCCCCGGCCCAATTTTGAGTGGTGGTCTTCAGATCCCCCTTTGAGGATCGGCTGACTCGCCTGGGCGTCGGATGAGGATGGAGCCCTTGATCGTCGTCATGCCGTTCTCTGCTTTCATGCCACGGGCGCATCTGTGCGCCCCTTGGGTTTCATGCCCCGGCTGCACCGTCGTCTTGCGGGCCGGGTCGTCGGAGTTCGTGGGCGAGCTGGCGCAGCGCCATTCGACGGATCAGGGAACTGAAGGGGCCGACGAGCGCCCAGTAGCGGCGGAACCGGCGACGGCTCTTCTCGTCCCTGATGGCGACACGCGTCTCAACTGTCACGATCGAGGAGCCGATCCCGTAGGGATCAATCCTCAGGCTGGCGGCGATCTTGGCGTACCCCGGCTGGCTAAAGCCGGCGAACTGCTCGGGGGTGGTGGGTACATCTGCGGCGGCTGGGACCGACTTCCAGGGTCGGCTCACCTGACCCAGGACCATCTCTGCCCCCGGGGTCTCACCGAGCAGGATCCAGCCCAAGCCGACCATGTCCTTGAGCCGAAACGTACCCCGGGGCGCCGCGGCGCCGCGTGTCCTCCCGCGTCCCGTCACGGTCTCTGCCACACGCTGCGGCAGTGCCCGGAGGCGGAGCAGGGCCCGGGCCAGCGGGGCCTGGAAGAGGTCCATCTCGCGGGCCGCCTCGTAGCACTCGGCCGGGGGTGCCCGGAACACGTCTGCGTGCACGATGGCGAGGCCGTATTCCGGCAGGAACTGGTCCATGAGCAGCCGAGGGCCACCTGCGCCTCCAGCATCTGGTTCGGGCGGTTGCGCCCGTGCCGCGCTCATGGGGGGATCCCTTCGTCCATATATCCGGCGTCCGGCTGCGCCCGCGCCGGAGCCTGTCATCCCTCTGCGGCTTCCGCAGGCGACGCGATCAGGACGAGGGCACCGATGACGTCTCCGCCCTCCAGCAGCGTGTGGGCCCGGGCCGCCTCCGGCAGCGGGAAGCGGCCGGCGATCACCGGGCGGATCCGCCCGGCCTCGAGCAGCTCGTAGAGGGTGGCCCAGGCCGCCAGCAACGGACGGCGGTCAAGTCGCCACAGCCCTGTGCTGTAGGACCGGATCCTCGCCCCGCGCCCAGCCAGGTTGTGGCGCACCGCCCGGAGCAGCAGGCGCAGGGTCCTGCCCGGGCTTCCGGGATTCGCGTACTCCACCAGCACGCCCCCGGAACGGAGCACCGCCAGGGCATGGTCCACCCACTCACCGCCCACCCCGTCGAGCACCGCGTCCAACCCTTGAGGCTCGAGACGCCGAACGGCGTCCACGATGTCCGCACCCCGCGAGCCGACGGGAACCACCCCGTGGTCGGTGAGCCAGGAGTGCTTCGCGGCGTCGGCGGCCCCGTACATCCTTAATCCCAGCAACTGACCGAGCTGCACTATGGCCGTGCCGATCCCACCGGCGGCCCCGGTGACCAGGACCACCTGCCCGCGCCGGATCCGGGCAGCACGGGAGAGTGCCTGGTGGGCCACCAGGTAGTTCAGGGCCACGGCCACCACCTCAACCGCATCCAGGCCGGCGGGGATCCGCATCATCGGGTGCCGGCGCACGAAGACGTACTCTGCGTATCCGCCCGTCTCCGTTAGCACCACCACCCGATCCCCCGGTGCGACGGCGGTGACGCCTTCCCCCACGGCGTCCACCACGCCGACCGCGGTATAGCCGGGTGTGAATGGGAACCGCGGCGGATATGTCGACAGTCCTTGGCGCATCTGCACATCGACGGCACTCACGCCGCAGGCCTCGACCCGGACCCTCGCCTCACCCCTTCGGGGTTCCGACAGCCGGCGGCGCGCAACCTCCAGCACCTCCGGACCGCCCGCCCGGACCGCGACCACGCTGCGGTACTCCGCGGGTGCCGACCGCTGCGCTGTCTCCGGGGCTGCACCAAGGGCCGCGAGGGCGCCCGCGTGCCGAACCCCGACGGCGAGCACGAGATGGCCCCAGGACAAGAGCAAGGCAAGATCGGAGTGTGACGGGATCGCGTGGATCCCGAGAAATCGCCGTACAGCTGCCATGAGAACCTCCAGGAGCACGATCTCAGGAGTGAGAGGAAAGAACCCACTGCGTGTGGTTCCTCTCCACTGTCACAACTCCCGAAGACGCAGGCTAGGGCCATTCGCCTCGCACGGAGGTTTCAGTGGAGGCAGGCTCCTGACCCAGATCCAGGATTGCGGTGAGGGTTCCGCTATCGGGGTCGTGCCACATAAGGCTGCTGGAACTAGGCCATATAACGCTGACGTTCACACCCATGGTCGACGAACATCTGCCCATTTCCGCCGTTGCTTCCCCATCGGAAGACTCGGGCATGGCCTCTGCGGAGGCCTTCGCCACTTCTGCAACAGACGGTGCCGGCCCGCTCTCGTTGGTATGCCGGTGTTTCAGTGAACTGCTCGATGTCATCCATGAAACGGATTCCGCCCGTCGGTGACATGACCACCGCGCAGGGCGGCGCGGGGGCTTTCCGTTTGGGAGAGCCTGTTGAGCTCCACTGGAGGGCCGGCTCACGCGGTGCCCTCGCGTATGTGCGTCTCTGCACGGCGGCGCCTTGCGTGCAGAATCTGGACCAGGCTTCGAGGGAAGTCCTTGGTCATCAGCCAAGCCGCGCCTGCAGCCATCACCGGGTTGGGCAGGGTCCATATTCCCAGGGGCGTGATGAGCAGCAGGAACGCGACCGCCAGCGCGAGGCCGATCTTGACTTTCCGTCCGTGACTGAGAATCAGCAGCCCTACGGTGAGCTCGCCCGCCGCTGCCAGTGCACCGAAACCTTGCGGGGAAAGGGCCACGACGTTTTGGAACGCCCACACGTAGAAAGAAAGCAGCGGATCATCCGTACCGAGTGTCACGAACAACCCCGGTGCCACCAGGCTTAATACAAGATTTACCGCCACCGCCATGATGATGAAGAAGACGCCGAGGAAGATCCGTGCAGCCGCGGGCTTCCACAGGCTCAGAGCAAGGAATGCCGTGCAAAATACAAGCCAGGGGATCAGCTGTTCCATTCTTTGCCTCCCGGATACTAAGCCACCTAGCGGCAGGTACGCGCCGTCCCCCTCAAAAGCCAGGACGGCAGTGCAGGTCAGTTGTTAACTGCGGCCGCGCATTTCACCTCCCCACCCACCGCCGGGCCAAGGCAAAACTGCCAGCGACCCTGCCCGCGCCGAGACTGGGTGCATTCAGACCGATCATTGATGACATCCCACGCCCGTGCGACCGTGCCCGGTTCCTTGTTACGGGGTAGTCCGGACCGGTCGCGGACGTGTCATTCACGGAGCCTTGCTTTGTCCGCGTCCTCCCGTTGCAACTGCTGTTTCCTTCTCCGCCGCAGCCGCCTCTGAGCCAGCCAAATCGAAGCGGCCATGAGACCCAGCACGTCGGCGAAGCCCAGGATGGCGGCCCAGGGGAGCTCGATCTCTCCGGTGTTGAGGTTGTTGAAGAACGAACCCAGTGGGGTGAGCAAGGGCCACAGCACAAGAAAGTTGCGGATCAGAGCGAACGCGACCGCGTAGACGATGCCGAGCCCGAAGAGGAAGACCATACCTTCGCCGCTCATCCCGTACCCGATGTGGTATGCGGCGTACAGTGCTGCAGCGATTGCTATGCCGGGTGCCCGGCCGAAACTGGCACTGAGGCGAGTCTGGACGAAACCGCGGAAGAACACGGTCTCGAAGGCGCCCACGGTCAAGGACATGACAAGCAGTGGCACCCAGCCGACCGGTTCCGGCAGGGGATACCCGAAGAGTGTGATGGCGAACTGAATGGACGCCAGAATCAATCCCAGGGCTACCGCCAGCTTCCAGTTACCCAGCCACAACCCCAGGTCGGACAGCGGCCGTCCCCGCCTAACGGTGTAGAAGACGGGGCCCGCGACACCCAAGACCATTCCTGCACCAAAGCAAAGGAACAGGCCCGGCACGTTCGTGACGGTGAATACGGCGAAGGCCACACGGAACAGTGCGACGACCGCGAGATAGAGAGCCGCCACCGTGATGAGGTCCAATTTATCGACTCCCTGCCGGCGCCAGACCGCAGGGCCGGAAATCACGGCCAGCAAGAGCGCCGAGGCGGGCACCACCACGCCATAGACCGTCAGGTCAAGGACCGCCAACAATGACATCGCCGCGACCAGCCAGATGGACCACATCCAGGCGCGCCAGTTTCCAACCCGAACGGTCATCAGGACCGTCCTTTCGCTCTTACTTCATGGTTTGATGCCGGTAGGACGTTTCTGGGCAGAGGCTTTGGACGCCTGCCTGACATGTCCGGAGCGTTCACTAGTCGTGTCCGGTCTGGCCCCGCCGGGTGCGGCCGGCATCCTGCCTCGCTGCGGGGATACGCCAGGAACTCAATCCTGTCGAAACATTGCCGTGACGTTGTCTGGAGACGTGGGAGAGGCAGGTTTAGCGAGTTGGGCTGCAATTTGATCCGTCCACACGTCTTGGCCTCCTCCACCGAACGGCACTCAACCTCGCCCATTGCAACCGCCATGCGGGAGGCCACATGTTGAGCTATCTCCCGGGTGGACCCCAGTTCGCTTGCATAGGCAACAAGAACAGTCATGGTTGAGTCTCCTGCCTTCTTTGCTCCAGTCTGATGGATCCCCTGCCGGCTGGAACCTGCCATAAGTCCCGGCACAGGCTCAGGAATTGGAGTTGAACCAGATGCGAGAATTCGTCGCCGAGGTCTTCTTATATCTACGCAGGTCAGGCGCGCGTTCCTGATTGCCTGCCGACAGTGGATGGTGAGAAGGGATCGCTGCATGCGAGAACAGAATCTCGAATTAGATGAGAAATCCCTGCGTGTAGCACTCTGTGTGGAGATGATTCTGGGACCGATTCCAGGCTCTAGCGGGTCAGAGCGTTCGCTTGCTGGGTACCGAGGGCCGTGGATCCCTCCCCGGGAGGTCTGTCCCCAGCCGTCCCTGGCCAGATCCCGCTGCAGTTCTTCCAGCGCCGCCGTCATCCCCGGAGCCCATTGCTCTTGAGGGGATACCGGGCCGACCGATCCCACAACGGGAAAGGTCGAGCTCTTGTACCGGGTCTTCCCGTCGATCTGGCCCACAAAACGCCGCTGGGTGCTTCCGTACTGGGAACCAAGGATCGTCAGTATCCTGGCCCACCATGAGGTAGCGCCTACATCTTCCAGAGCTACGGTGAGGGTTTCTGCAGGTGGGGTCATCCACCAATGGTTACTTCTGGATTACTCGGTGTAAAGGCTTGCCCCCGGTGGATTCGTGGTGTGGCCGGCCAACCGGAGGGTCCATAGATATCCAGGTCACAGCCACTGACGGGGTTCCATTCTCCCGGGCAGGATCCGTGCCGGACCGGTGCATGTCGCAAGCGCCCCGGATGACCGTGGACATCCGGACGCGGCTGTTCCAGGTTCGAGAATGTGCCCCTGACCGAGCACGACGGGCTTGTCTTCGACGGTGACCTGCCGCCGATGCGTTCGTTGCGCACAGCGTGGCTGCTGGCACTATTCCTGGGCTTCGCCGGCGCGGACAGGTTCTACCTCCACAAGCCGGTTACTGGCACCCTGAGCTGTTGACGCTGGGCGGCGCCGGCATCTGGTGGGCCATTGACCTGTTCGGGATCACCAATGAATACGCCGCCGATGGGGCATCCATGCCGTTGGCCGGGACCAACTCCCTGCGCCGCGGTCTGCGCCTGGCCTCGACTGTCCTGGTCATCACCCTCGCCGGTGCGGTGGTCTGCGTCAGCGCCGCCCCCGTCACCGGGACTCTGTCACCGCCACAGTTGCCGCGTTGAACGCGCTGCTGCATCCGGCCCCGCCGCCCCCGGCGAAAGAATGGGTCACCGTCGCGGAGGCGTCCGGCACGAAGCCCCCGGGCCCGCTCGTGACCCTGACCGGCAGGCTCCACATCGAGTACAGCTTCATCGGGGCCGCCGTTGCTTATCTCCAGCCTGTGAAAGGACCGGCCCTCACCGTGCTGTCCCTGGCCAAGGCCGGCGCCGGGGGCGATCGGCGTCAGCCTGGCTCCGGGGACCTACACACTGATCGTCAGCACCACCGGAACCCTCTGGCACCTTACGGCCCAGGAATACAGGCTCCCCCGGTAGCGTCACGGTGCGCCGTCACACCCCCTGGGCTACGACGACAGGGGGACTACAAGGGAAGGAACCGGACCTGACCGTCGGCTCTGAACCTGTTCCCTATTGAAGGGCCGCGGTCAGGCGCGCCAGGTTGTCGAATACTTTTTGGGCTATGGGCCGCCGGATCCAGTCCTCGAGCTGCAGCTCGCGGCTTTCCACGCGGTACCCGTCTTCGATCCCGCGAATTGCGTCCACAAAATCGCGCCCGTGCACAAGTACCGATACCTCCATGTTGAGGCTGAAGGAACGCACATCCATGTTGCTGGACCCAATCACCGCAACCTCCTCATCGATGGTGAAGTGCTTGGAGTGCAGCACCTTGGGCGACCGGTAAAGATAAATCCTGACGCCGGCGCGGAGCAGTGCTTCGTAGTACGAACGCTGAGCGTGGTAGACCATGCTCTGGTCCCCCACCTCGGAAACAAAGAGCTCGACGCTTAGCCCCCGCCCGGCTGCCGTGACAATAGCCATCAGGATGGATTCGTCCGGGACAAAGTATGGACTGGTGATGCTGACGCGACGCTCAGCTTTGTGGATAAGCGTCGCGTAGAGCTTCAAATTGTTGTCGTTGTCGAAGCTGGGGCCACTGGGCAGGACCTGTGCGTCGACGAGCGCAGAATGATGGCTGACGCCTATTGCGCTGGAATCCAGGGGCAGTATCACACCCGTTTCGCTGTACCAGTCGGTCGCGAACACCGCATCCAGCTCCCGAACCACAGGTCCCTCAACGCGCATCATCAACTCGTGCCACTGGAGCCCGCGCTTCAGGTTGCTCTTCGTGTCGTAGCTCGCGTCGATGACGTTCTGGGACCCCGTGAATCCCACGCGGCCATCGACTACACAGATCTTCCGGTGATTGCGCAGGTCCGGCCTCTGCCATTCGCCACGCCACGGCCGCACCGGCAGCATGGGGCGATACTCCGCCCCTATCTCCTGGAGGAACTCCAAGGTTTCTTTCCGGCCGGGGAACTTCAGGCCAGCCAGATGATCGGACAGAACCCGCACGTCAACGCCGCGTCGTCGCGCCCGGGCCAGCGCCTGAAAATACGGCTCTGTCGTTGCGTCCAAAACCAGGATGTAAAACTCCACATGGACATAACTCGTGGCCGAATCAATGTCAGCAATCATGGCATCGAAAGCTCCGTTGTAGTCGCCCAACAGGGTCGCACTGTTATTCGCGACCATAGGGAGCGCCCCAAGGTTGCTGTTCAGCACCACGGCCGAATGCAGCCAATCCGGCCAATCAAGCCCGCGGCTAACGAGCGGGCTGCCTTCAGTCCGCGCCAAGACAAGAGCGTTGACTTCGCGCTGCTTTTCCCTGCGTGCCTTGGGCAGTTTCGAGTAACCAACAAAGAAATACGCGACGGCACCAAGGATCGGTATGAAAATTATGGCGAGCACCCAGGCAATGGCAGAGGATGGGCGGCGATTCATCGACACCAGGACAGCTGCGACGGTCACGAGCAGTATGTGGGCCGCCAGCAGGAGCAAGGTAAACGATTCGGCGTCCTGGAAGAATCCGCGCACGACTGCCTAAACGTACTTCAAGGCGCGAACGCCGTCAGACCAGCACCCGGCTCTTGGTTCCGTCAAAATATCCGAATAGTTCTCCCGGAAACTCATTTGTTATTCCTGCTCTCAAAGATGCGTTCTCGTTTCCGGGACGGCCCTGTCCCTCAGCCCTGCCAATGGCGGGTATGACCATTGTTGGCATCAGGCCCGGCATGGGCCTCACCCGCTGCGGGTGAAATCCCTGATATGCCTGAAACCTCGACCTCCGTTGCAGCGCGGGAACTAACTGATTGCGCGGCGGGTTCCTGTGGCAAACTTAGCCCTGCAGGGCGGCGTAGCGTCGGAGGAACAGTGCCAGGGATTCGGCCAGAGCGCTGATCTCGTTTGGATCGACGCTCTCGTTCGGTGCATGGATGAGGGCGAGGGGTTCCTCGACGCCGAGCAGGATGATCTCCGCGTCCGGGTAGGTGTCAACGAACACGTTGCACAGCGGGATCGATCCCCCTTGCCCCAGGGTTGTGATCGGCCGCCCGTAGGCCTGCGACATCGCGGCACTCATGGCTTCAAAGGCCGGGCCGCCGACTGCCGCCTGGAAAGGTGACCCGATGGCTTCAAGGTCCACCGCGACGTGGACACCCCAGGGTGCGGCCGCCTTGAGGTGTTCGACCAACGCCGAGTGGGCATCGTCGGCCGCCATGCCTGGCGGGACGCGCAGGTTCAGGCGCGCGGACGCCCGCGGCACGATCGACGCCGTCGAGCCGGTTACCGGCGGGCAGTCGATGCCGAGCACTGTGACGGCCGGTCGCGCCCAGAGCATGTCGGACACACTGCCGTCTCCCAACAACGAGACTCCCTCAAGGACGCCGGCGTCGGCGCGGAACTGCTCGGGTGGATAGGGCGCGCCGGTCCAGGTCTGGGTGTTACCCAAGCCCGTGATCGTCGTGTTGCCTTGTCCGTCCCGCAGTGACGCCAGCATGGCGATCAGGGCGGCGAGGGCATCGGGGGCCGGACCGCCGAACATGCCGGAGTGCAGTTCTGATGTCAACGTCTCCACGGTCACCACGACATTGACCATCCCTCGGAGGGTCACGGTCGCGGCGGGGTGGCCCACGGCGGCGTTGCCGGTGTCGCAGACCAGGATGGTGTCGGCACGGAGCAGGTCAGGGTGGCTCGCGACGAACGCTTCCAGCCCGCCGGTGCCCTGTTCCTCCGACCCCTCGACTACCAGCTTCAGGTTCACCGGTATGTCGTTGCCGAGCGCTCTGAGGGCGAGGAGGTGGGCGAGGATGTTGCCCTTGCAGTCGGCGGCGCCGCGCCCGTACCAGCGCCCGCCGGCTTCAGTGAGTTCGAAGGGCGGCGTTCGCCAGGCGGCGTCATTGAGGGGCGGCTGGACGTCGTAGTGGGCGTAGAGGAGCACGGTGGGCGCATCCGGGTCGGGGCCTGGTCTGGAGCCGATCACAGCGTCGGAGCCGTCCGGGGTTCGCTCGAGGCGGGCATCTGAAAATCCGAGCTCAGCGAATTTGTCGAGCACCCATCGGGCAGCCTTGGCGCACTCCTCGACAGGGAACTGCCTGGGGTCTGCGACCGACCGGATAGCCACGAATTCGGCGAGCTCGCTCTGTGCCGGACGCATCAGATCGGCAATGCGGGAGCGCAGATCCACGGCTCACCCACCACCCGGATTGTACGTTTTCAGGTTGTCGATGAACTGCTGGAAATCAGCCAGCTGATCCGGGCAGTAGATCTTGATAATTGCGAGCTCGCCTTTGGCGACGCGGTCGTTCGCGATCACCGGCCTGTTGCCGGGCCCGGTTGCGCCGTTTGTCAGCTGGCTGTGGAAGGTGGCCCGGCTCAGGGCGTTGTTCGGGTTCGCGCAGACGGCGCCGCCGTCGTCACCGAGCACCCGGGCGATCTGTTCGCGCGAGGGTGCAGTCCCCCCTGCCGCATTGATCTCGGCGATCAGCTGATCGGCCTTCGCCAGGGATTGTTGGGTTTCCCTCGCCGACCTGAAATTCAGCAGCGCGACGACGGCGAACAGCACGAGCAGGACCATGGCAACGATGTAGACGACCGAGCGGCTGCGCTTGGTCGAGGACTCCTGGTGGGTGCTCATGACTTAGGCTCCTCCGTTTCTTGGGCGGGCAGCTTCCACGAGGGCTTGCGGAACTTGTAAAAGAGAAATGGCACGAGCAGGCCAAGTCCCAGTGCGCCGCCGGCGACGATCAGGAAATAGACGGCCGGATTGCCGTTGCCAAACTGCGACGGCGGGACGAACCCAACGAGCAGGGCGGCCAGGGAGGCGGTAAATCCGACGCCGCACAGCCCGACCAACATTGGCGCCCGGAATCCACGCGCATGTTCCGGGTCGTTGCGGCGGAGCCGGACCGCGGCCACGAACATCAGCAGGTACATGATCAGATAGACCTGCGTGGTGATCACCGAGAAGATCCAGTACGCGCTGGAGACATCCGGGATCAGCGCGTAGCCGAGCGCGATCACGGTGGTGATGAGTCCCTGGACGACCAGGAGGTTCTGCTGAACGCCGTTCTTGTTCAACTTCTGCAAGAAGGGCGGGAGGTAGCCCTCCTCCCGTGAGATGAGCAGCAGGCCCTTGGACGGACCGGCCAGCCAGGTCAGCATGCCGCCGAGGGCGGCTGCGACCAGCATGATTCCAAGGATCGGCGTCAGAGCCTGCAGGTTGAAGGAAGCCAGCACTGCGTCGAAGGCCTGCATGACACCGGCAGTGAGAGAGAGCTCATCGGCCGGGACGATCCAGCTGATCGCCAGCGCCGGCAGGATGAAGATGAGCAGTACGAGTCCCATGGCCAGGAACATCGACTTGGGGTACTCCTTGCCCGGGTCCTTGAGGGAGGACACGTGCACCGCGTTCATTTCCATGCCGCTGTAGGACAGGAAGTTGTTGACAATCAGCACCAGGCTGGCCAGGCCCGCCCACTCGGGGAAGAAGTTGGCCGCGGTCATCGGTGCGGCGGACGGATTTCCCTGGCCGAGGTAGACGGCGCCCAGGATCACTAGGAGGGCGCCGGGGATCAGGGTGCCAATGATCAGGCCACCGCTGGCCAAGCCGGCTACGCCCTTGGTGCCGCGGGATGAAACGTACACCCCGGACCAGTAGGCGACCACGATCACCAAGGCCGTCCACACTCCGCTGCTGGCCAACGCCGGGTTGATGACGTAGGCGAGCGTACTTGCGACGAACCCCAACAGGGTCGGATAGTAGAAGATCGTCATCGCGAACTGGCACCACACGGCCAGAAAGCCCATCGGTTTGGAGATTCCGGACGATACCCAGTTATAGATGCCGCCCTTCCATCCGGACGCCAGTTCGGCGGACACGAGGGACGTGGGCAGGAGGAAGACGATCGCCGGAACCACGTAGAGGAAGACTGAAGCGAGGCCGTATACGGCCATGGTCGGGGCCGCGCGCAAACTGGCCACCGAACTCGTGGTCATCAGCGCCAGCGCCACCCATGAGATCCACACGGCCGGTGGCGCCTTCGGCCGGGACACTGCCTGTTCGCTCACGGGAGCCACATCCCGTGATGCTCCGTGGTGGAGACCACGGGCCAGGCGGAACTAATCCGCCTGGGGCTAGTTGACTCTTGGAACATGCCACTGCCCCCTTATCACAAAATGTGCTCGGTGCCTACAGCATGAACCTCCAAATTCGCCGGGAATAGGCCCCATCTCCTCTTTACGTCAGGTGTCTATGGTGCTAACTCGGCGGCTTCGGGTGCGCTTCCAGAGCAGATCGATGGTCAGGGCCAAGGCAAGAATGACCACCAGCGCGGCGACGGTGGCGGGTTCATTGACGCGTGCCGGCGCGGGCACCAGGGTGTTGACGGTCAGAGGACTGGGCAAAGGTCCATGACACCGTCCTCACCTCGGTACCCGCGAGCGTCTGGATGACGGTCTGCTTGGCTTTTCCTTCCGGCGTGCTTTCATCGGGGTTATTCTGGGGAAATCAGCAGCGCGAGCGGGCCGGGGATCATGGCTCGTGGAGGAGGCTGTATAGCTTCATTGGCAGCCGCCCTGCAGTGGCAGGGCTGGAAGCCTTCCTGTTAGGAGCTGCCTTGAATTCTTCAATGACGAGACCCAACCGTTCTGGCGGCGGAGTTCAAAGGACGTTCGGCGTCGAGGAGGAATTCCTGCTCGTCGATGCCACGACGGGGCAGCCCGTTCCCGCCGCGGAAGCGTGCTTGGCCAACGCGCCGCAGCACCCTGAAACCAGTGGCGGCCCATCCTTGGCTTTGGAAGTCCAGCAAGAGCAGCTTGAGGCCGTTGGCCCTGTCTGTTCCACGCTTCAGGAAGTGATTGCGGGCGTCCGAGAGGGCCGGCGGCTTGCCGACGAGGCGGCCCGTTCGGTGGGTGCACGAGCGGTCGCCGTTGCCACCAGTCCCGTCCCGGCCACTCCTACCCTCGTACCGCAGCCCCGGTTCCTGAACATGGCAAACCGGTTCGGGTTGACGCTCCGGGAGCAACTCACCTGCGGCTTCCATATTCATGTCGGAATCACCGACGGTGAGGAAGGGGTGGCAGTCCTGGACCGAATCAGGGTCTGGTTGCCCGTGCTGCTGGCGCTGAGCGCGAACTCCCCTTTCTGGCAGGGCGCCGACACCGGATACGCGAGCTTCCGCTACCAGGCTTGGAACCGGTGGCCGACCGCCGGGCCCAGCGAAAGGTTCGGATCAGAACGGGCATACCACAAGCACGTGCAATCCCTGCTGACAACGGGCGTACTCCTCGACGAAGGCATGGTGTACTTCGACGCGCGCCTCTCCCGAAACCATCCGACGGTGGAGATACGCATAGCCGACGTCTGCATGGAGGCCTCGCACGCGGCCGCGATTGCCGCGATAGTGCGGGCGCTCGTTGAACGGGCCGCCCGGGAATGGCGCGCCGGGATTTCTGCGCCCCGGCTGTCAGCCGGGCAACTGCGCCTGGCGGCGTGGAGGGCAAGTCAATCAGGGGTCGACGACACCCTCCTGCACCCCCTGCTGAACATTCCATGCCCGGCCGCCGAAGCTGTCCAGGTCCTCCTCTCCCATATCCGGCCAGCCCTGGCCGACAGCGGGGACGAGGAGCAAGTGACCTCGGAAGCGGCCCGGATCCTGGCCTCCGGCACAGGTGCACGCCGGCAGCGCGAGATCATGATGAGCACCCAAAGCCTGCCCGCCGTGGTGCTCGAGGCCATCGGACACACCCACGGGACCGGCCCGACCCCTCATCGCCGGTCCCGGCGCTTGCAAACTAGCTGACTGACCCCACAAGACAGGAAGGCACAGCCGGCCGCACCAGCGGACGCCCAAACGGGTGCGGTCCCTGAGAGCGTGCCCCGCCTTAGGTTTCTCCCCGGGGAGATGGCACATCACCAGCTTGCCGGAGCCTGGAATGCCATTGGATGGATCCCGGATTCTGATCTGGCGGTTGCACCGCCGGACCGCCTCACGCGCGGAACCCCATTTCCCCGGCGATGCTCAGACCATCAGACCCCAGCCGCTGGCACAGGCCCCGCCTCACGATCTCGTGGTCATCCAGCAGATACGCTCCCCGACCGGCCGTGACGGTGTCGCGGCAGAGAACCGGTGTCGCAACGTCAGGCCGTCGCGAAGCATGACCCGGAGGTCGTTCAGGCGGCGTCGGGCTCTCTTGGACGCTGCGCGCCGCTTGGCTGGTGCCCATGACCCGTGATGTGAGGGTGTCGGCCGAGGATTTCGGCACGTTTCCTGACGGCATCAATGTAATCGTTGAAAGTCTGCTGGGTGTCTGACACGAACTCCCAGAGCAGAATTCCGCAAAGCGGCCCTGTGAACTCCTCATTTACTCGCAGGCGTGTCATGCCGCCCAGGGGTTCAAGCGTAAAGGTGCGCACGCCGGTGAGCAGGCCCCGCGTCCAGGTCATCTCCTCGCCGGGCATCTGCCGGACGCGCAGCCGGAAGCTGCGGTTCCCTCCGGTGAGCGTGCGGATTCTGATGGTGCCACCGCTGCGCAGCTCGCCCCTGATGCGGGTGATGCCGGATTCCCACACGGTGTAGTTCTGTGCATCGGTGATGACGTCCCAAACAGTTGAGCATCGGGCGTTGATCAGTGTCTCGGCACCGACGGAGTGCCTGGACTTACCTTGTCCCTGGCCGGGAGCGCGCCGGGTTGTGGGCACCTGGTCTGTAGACATCAGCCCGCAACCCAAGGCAACGGCCGCAGGACCGGACCACCGGCGCGACAGTCCAGGCATGGGCAGGCTCCAAGGCCGATAGGGCCGGCAATGGGCAGCGCCGCGTTCTGGACGGCCCTGACACGGCAGCCCTCCGCGGCCGGCAGTTCGTGCATCACGGGCACGACGTTCCCTACTGATTCTTCGGACAAGGGATTCCCCTATTCAAAACGGAGTGATAGCCGGATACTAGCCCGGCTTCCTGTGCGCAGCCAGAGAGTCCATTGATGGAGCGTCAGACCGGGTCGACGGCGCTCTCAGACCAGGGCCTTGGTCTTGATCCTTTCAAATTCATCAGCGCTGATAGTTCCGGAGTCGCGGAGAGCCGTGGCTTTGGATATCTCGTCGCTCGGACTCGTTGCAGCGACGCTGCGGATGTACGCATCCGAGGCCTCCCGGTTCGCCCGCGCCCGTTCCATGGACCGCTCCGTCATGCCCTTACCGCGGGCAATCACGTACACCAGTACACCCAACAAGGGCACGAAGAGCAGGAAGAGGATCCAGACGGCTTTCCACCAGCCGCTCAGGTGGTCGTCGCGGAACAAGTCGCCGATGACGGCGAACAAAGCCCAGAGGAAGGCGATGAACGCGTATACGAGGAAGAACCACCAGAAAATATCCCAAAAGTTTTCCCAGAAACTCATGTCAACTTCCCTGCTTTCGGTTGGAGCGGTGTTGTACGGGAATGCAGCCGGGGCAGGGCTGAGGCTGGCTGCTTGCCTATCGGAGAACCCTCAAGGTCAGCATTTGGTCGCCGTCTGGAGGTCACTGACCGCGGCCTGGACGTTGGCGGCGTCGTCCCGCAGGGATGCGGCCGCCTGGGTCAGGGTGGCGTCATCCGGGACGGCTCTGACGGCCGCGTCGAACTTGTTTTCGGCCGTTTTAACGGCGTCCATCTCGTCTTTGGCTACGTCCTGGCTGGCCTTGACCAGGTCGTCGTAGGACTTCGCGACCTGTTCTCGCGCCGATTTGATCTGTTCTATCGTGGCGCCCGGCTTTAGTGTCTGTTTGAAATTTGTTAGGGATCCGGCGAAGGCACTGGCAGCGGCGCAGGCCTGCGAAACGTTCTTCTCCGCTCTGGCACTGCTGACGGCCGTGCCGGGGCTGGAGGGGCCGCAGCCGGTGAGCAATGCTATGGCTGCCCCGGCTGCGATCGATCCTGCAAGAATCGGGTGTGGTCTGGACACGGATGGCTCCTTTCCGAAATGGATTGCGGCAGGGAGCCCTGCCACACGCAAGTCCGACCATTGTCTGCCCGCACGGTGGGTCCGGACCTCATCCGGGGAAGGTGATACGTGGTGGCAGCAGCCGTAATCCCAAGGTGCCCCGCCATGAAATAGCCGCCCGCCGCGGGGCCTCGTACCGGCGGCGGGCTGGGCAGCAGATGGCGGCGGCGTCTGGTTCAGCAGTGCATCCATGGCCGTGACGGTGGCTGTGAGGGTCCCGGTGACGGGAGCCCCGATGACGCCGGTGAAGGCCATGAACAATGCCAGCAGCCAGGCGGTTCGCGGGGAGCGCATCGGCAGCAGCTCACCTTCGAAGAAAGGCCCGTACTGCACGGTGGAGGCACATTCCGATTCTTGAACAGCCACGCGGGGATGTCCGGCACGAGTGGGGCGCCGCTGGCGCGTCTCATCACGCTGCGTGTCCGCAGCGACAGACCATCGCCTCACGCGCGACTGGTGATTCCAGAGTTGACTGGTGCTTCCAGAGCTTGAGCGGCCGTCCGGGCGATGGGTTGACCCGTGGTGCCCCGCGCACGAGAATGCGAACCATGAGCGATCACCGCAGCCCTTCCGAGCCGGCTCCGTTCACCGCCGCTGACTTCGCCGGGCGGTTGCGGCGAGCAGCCCGCGCCGCCGAGGATGCCGGGCTCGACGGCATCCTGGTCACTCCCGGACCGGACCTGCTGTACCTCACCGGGTATGCACCCGTGGCCATCACTGAACGCATCACCATGCTCGTGATCCCCGTCGACGCGGAACCCGCCATGATCGTTCCGAGGCTCGAGCGGCCCGACGCCGAAGCGGCCGGCGGCGCCTCGAATCTGCGGATCACCGACTGGACCGACGGGAGCGACCCCTACACGGAATCTGCGACGCTGATGGCCGGCACCGGACGTTATGCCGTCTCTGACTCGGCCTGGGCCATGCACCTCCTCGGCCTGCAGGATCGGCTGCCCAAGTCGTCCTACGTCTCGATGACGACGGCCCTGCCGATGCTTCGGGCGATCAAGGATGACGACGAGATCGAGCGGCTGGCGGCGGCCGGCGCGGCCGCAGACCAGGCGTACGAGGAGATCGTCACCGTGCGGTTCGCTGGGCGCAGCGAGACCGACGTCGGTTCTGATCTCGCCGACCTACTTCGCCAATTCGGTCATTCGCAGGTGGACTTCACCGTCGTCGGTTCGGGCCCGAACGGAGCCAACCCTCACCACGAGATCGGCCCGCGGATCATTGAGGACGGAGACATGGTGGTGCTCGACTTCGGCGGCCTCAAACACGGCTACGGATCAGACACGACGCGGACCGTGCACGTCGGCGAACCCACCGCCGAGGAGCGAGAGGTTCACGACGTCGTCAGGCTCGCACAACAGGCCGGGTTCGAGGCCGTGCGGCCAGGCGTCGAGTGCCAGGAGATCGATCGCGTGTCCCGGGCGGTGATCACTGAAGCCGGCTACGGCGACAACTTCATTCACCGCGTCGGGCACGGAATCGGGCTGACGACTCACGAGCCGCCGTACATGGTCGAGGGCGAGACCCAACTCCTCCACCCCGGCATGTGCTTCTCGATCGAACCCGGAATCTACCTGCCGGGCAGGTTCGGCGTACGGATCGAAGACATTGTGACGGTCGTTCCCGACGGCGGACGGCGACTCAATCAGACCTCGCACGAGATGAGAATCGTCCACTAGCTAGCAGACGGGTCACTGGTGAAGAAGGAGTGACCCGAAGGAGCGGAAACGGCCGTGACTCTACGAAGCCCTGGCGGCTGGCCGGGCCGGCGGCACCCCGGTGGCCACCAAGCCCAATCGGTTCGCCCTGCCCCTACCGATGCCCGAGAACATCATCGAGGGCATGACGAGAGGTTCCCATGCGTTCCGGCGGCCGACCGGGACGATCACGAGAATTTGATCCCCAAGTCTCAGCAAGTCATGCAGTTCCAAGCGCCCCCGGCCATGCAGGAGTAAGCAGCAACACCGCTGCCCAAGTGCAGAGAAGGAGCCCCCGGACCCGCAACTGTCACCAACAAAAAATGGGCCCCGCAGGGGCCCATAAAACGAGATTTGTACACACTCGGCGGCCCGCAAGCCCTGAACAGGGAAAACACGTGCCCGAGGTGGGACTCGAACTGCATTCCAGCCCTTGCAGACATTGGGCTCCCGCGGAAACATACGGAGTTCGTACCAATCCGGCACCAGAACGACCTGGTCCGAAGCCCAAAGTGTGTACGTTGTACACACCCCAAATTGGCCATTCTGAGCCGGCCCAAAAACCCGCGTTCCCCGCACGTTCGCTTCGCAGATGGCCGCGGCGCTGAATCTGCGGGATTGCGCTATTCTTCGATTTCTCCGCCGATGGAGCGGAGGTGCTGCCGGAAAGTCGTTTGCGGGTTGGCTTCCCGGGCCGCGATGTACTCCGCCAGGCTTGCCTGGTTCCTGAGCGTGTTGCCGAGGTGCATGCGTGCTGCCTGCGCGCGTTCTGTGTCGCGGATGGTCGTCGCCACCTGGGCTACCTCGTCGGCGCGGTCGAGGGGGATAAACAGCACTCCGTCGTCATCGCCCAGTACGAAGTCAGCGGCGGTGACGCTGTGAGGACCGGACATTGCAGACTCGAGGGCTGCCGGGTCACGCGGGTCGAGGCGTTGGGGTCCCACGGGCAGGGCGCCCAGGCTGAATACTGGCAGGCGGATGGTCCGCAGCTCCGCGGTGTCGCGGTGCAGTCCCCAGATGAGGATGCCGGACAGGGCCGCCCGGCTGGCTTCCAGGGTGACCAGGTCGCCGACGCAGGCTTCGTCCTGACGGCCGGCGTTGTCTACGACCAGGACCTCTCCGGGTTCGGCACGGTCAATGGCCTCGAGAAAGACGTCGACGCTGCCAAAGTGTCTGGCCGGACGGGCGCGGCCGACCAGGTGCGTGCCGCTCCCACAGTGGCACGGTTCCCGGCGGGGCGCAGCGGACAGCTATGTCCAGGCGCATGCACGCGTCTGCGACGTGCGGGGTGGTGAGGTCCAGGTAGGTCCGGTGAAGCTGTTCTGATTCCATCAGGGGTATTCTCCTCGAGGGTTGGGGGTGGTTGGCGCCGAGGTGGTCCCGCAGCGGCGCCGGGAGCGTCTTCCTCTAGTTGTACTGCCCAGGGAGGTTGGTTAAGCGGCTGATGGGCGGCTGGCCTCCGATTGCGGTGTGGGGCCTGTGGTGATTGTAGTGGTGCAGCCATGCCGGGAGGGCGTTTCTGCGGGCTGATTCCGTGGCGTAGAAGCGCTGGAACGCCCACCCGTCGGCCAGGGTGCGGTGGAAGCGTTCGATCTTGCCGTTGGTCTGGGGCCGGTAGGGGCGGGTCTTCTTTGCTTTGATGTTCATTTCACGGCAGGTGTCGCGCCAGAGGTGGGATTTGTAGGCCGAGCCGTTGTCGGAGAGGACCCGCTCAACGGTGACGCCGCGGGCGGCAAACCAGGACACTGCACGCCTGAGCACTCCAACTGCGGTGGCCGCTGTTTCATCGCCGTGGATCTCTGCGTAGGCGACCCGGGAGTGGTCGTCGATGACCGTGTGGACATAGGCGGTCCCGATCAGTGGCCCGCGGTGTCTGCTGCGCGCCTTGTCCGGGGTTCCTGCCCGGTTCCGGTCTCCTTGCTGCCGCCCGACGTAGCGCCAGCCGCCGCCGTCGGGGATGTTGCCGAGCTTCTTCACGTCGACGTGGATCATCGCTCCAGGCGTCTCGTGCTCGTACCGGCGGACGACCTCCCCGGTGCGCTTGTCCACGTGGTGCAGGCGGTTCAGCCGGCACCGGACCAGAACCGCGTGCACGGTCGAGGCCGGCATGGCCAGCTTCGCGCCGATCGCGACCGGCCCCAGCCGTTGCTTCCAGCGCAGGTGCACCACCTTGCGCACCAGCTGCTGCGGCGTCCGGTTCGCCACCCGGTGCGGGCGCGAGGATCTGTCGGCCATGGCGGCCTCACCCATCGCGGCGTAGCGGGCTGCCCACCGTTTCGCCGTCGGCCAGGAGCAATTGAACTGCTCGGCAGCCCGGGACACCGGCCAGCCGTGTTCTACGACCAGACGCGCGACGCGCAAACGTTGGCGTGGAGTCAAAGCGGCATTAGCGTGGGACACGAGGACCTCCTGGTCGCTGCAGCGGTTGTCTAAGCAACTCCACTGTGCAACCGGAGGTCCTCACCCTTGGGTCAACGACTCCAGCGAGTCATCACATTCACCGAACCAACGTCCCTGGGCAGTACAACTAGTGCAGCAGCCGCTCAACCAGCAGGAACACACCGATGAGCATCATGGCTGCACCGGAAATCCGGGTCACGGTCCGGGCGGCCGTGGGCCGGGTTCGCAGCACGGCACGGGCGCCGGAGCCGACACCGGTGTAGATGACGGCGCAACTGGCGACGTGGACCAGCCCAAGTGCCACGATCTGCCCGGCGACCGGCCATGACCGGTTGGGGTCCGTGAATTGCGGCAGCAGCGCCAGGAACAGAAGGAAGACCTTCGGGTTCAGGCCGCTGATCCCGGCGCCCTTCAGAGCCTGCCGTGCCCAGTTGCCCTCGACCTGATCCAAGCTGCCGTGCGGGACCGAAGGGTTCCGGAACATCCCCAGTCCCAGCCACACCAGGTACGCGCACCCCACGATTGTCAGCACTGTCAGCACCATCGGTGAACTGGCCACGAGCGCGCCCACGCCGGCCGCGACCACTGCGGTGGCCAGCAGATGCCCGCTCAGCAGCCCGGCGACAGCGGGAAACACCGTCCGGTGGCGCAGCCCTGCCGAAATCGCGTAGGCCCAGTCCGCCCCGGGTGTGAGCACAAACAGGAAAGACACCGCCCAAAATGCGGCCACGGTCCCGAACGGCATATTTCTCTCCTTAGCACGACGGACCCAGAGCGTCTGTGTCCTACAGAAAGCATAGGAAAGTACGGCCAGAATGTGCTTCCAAGTTCTTTGGTCTAAAGGCTGTTTTGAGGGAGAATTTTCTCCATGGACAACGTGGACAGGAATATCCTTGCTGAACTGCAGATGGACGGCCGTCTCTCGCTGACCGATCTGGCTGAACGCGTCGGTCTGAGCCTGTCGCCATGCCACCGCCGGCTGCGGGCACTGGAGCAGTCAGGCGCCATCAGCGGCTACCGGGCACAGTTGGACGCCGAGGCACTTGGTCTCACTTTTGAAGCCTTGGTCTTCGTCACGATGCGTGATGGGGACCGCGACACCGTGGCCGCCTTCGAAGACGCCGTTGCCGGCGTGCCCAACGTCCTGCGGGCACACCGCCTCTTTGGAGACCCCGACTACCTCCTCCAAGTAGTCGCCCGCGACGTACGGGCGTTCCAACGGCTCTATGACGAGCAAATCTCCACCCTCCCCGGCGTCCAGCGCCTGAGCTCTACCCTGGTCATGAAGAACGTCGTCGAAAACCGGCCACTGCCACTCTGAACGAGACCGATTACTACAGGAAGAACGCGGCGGTCGAAGCTTCACTAGGAAGCGGGGGCAATCTCTGCTCCTCGAGTCGAATCTCTGACATCGAACTGTCAGCCCCTATCAATGCCCATGACGCAAACCCAGCCATGACCCAGGCAGCCGACATCAAAACAGACCTATGCGACGTGTTGGGCAATGACGGCGGGGACAGGGCAGCCCGCCTCGAGCAGGATCCGCTGTCCCGTGTTGCCCAGGAAGAGCCTGCCGACCGGCTGCTCTGACGGAGACCTATGAATATCAGGTCAACCTGATGCAACTCCCAAGCATTTAGCACCTCCTCAGTAGCGTCCTGGCCCCGCACCGGGCGGAGGAAGTCATGCCGGACGCCCTCGAGGTCATGCCGAGAGTTTCCCAGGACTTCCGCCTGCCGCCAAGGATGGCCATGAGGATTTGATCCGATGTCATACAGTTCCAAGCACTCCTGGGCATGAAGGAGCAAGCAGCAATACCGCTGTCCAAGCCGTGGGGCATTTACCAAGGTGCGCACAACGTGACCGTCGCCCCGACAGATGCTAAAACCCATCTGATGGTTACCGTCTCGTCAGGAGGCACTTGTTCTCGCCAGGGGATGTTGCCCGAGACGGACCACCCTGCATCTACGACTGTTTTCCCGATGGTCGAACCGGATGATCTGAAGTCGTGGGCCAGAACTGCTTCGGACGGCCAGTCGGCCCTACCATGCGGCTCTAGCCAGTACCCGTCGTTGCCGCCTGACCCAACCCTTGGCTTGTCAGCCCGTTTTTGACTGGACTGGCCAAATCGGGTTGCTCGCCATCATTGCGGGCTCGTATGCAGGGCGCGATCCTGGCTGCGCGGCGGGCAAGGATGGTGAGGGCTACGGACCACAACAGGGCGACGACCGGGAGTGAAAGCGCGCCGATGCTGTCGGCGGCATCCGCAATCGGGTTGGGGAACCCGAGCCGCGCAGCGAGCCACCCGGTCGCGGCGACCGCCGCGGCCGACGCCGCCGCTATCCGCAGTGACCGGTAGCATGCTGTGCGTGCGAGCAGGATGAGGGGCGGAAGGACGAGGGCAACCACTGCAAGCTGCATCGCTTCTATACCCAGGTTGAAGCCAACGAGCGACAGGCCGAGGCGGATGCCGGTGAGGTCGAGTTCCCGGAGCGTCTCCGAGAACGCGAGCCCGTGGATCAGGCCAAAAAAGCCCGCGACGAGGATCTCCTTTCCCGGGAAGACGGGCTTGATGGCATGGACCGCGGCGATGAGGATGCTGACCGCGATGAGCGCTTCGACGAGGCCTGCGGGTACGGGAAGACCAAGTGCTCCAAGAGCCAGAGTCGCCGAGTGCCCGAGGGTGAACGCGAGGGTAATGCCTGCAATACGGCGGACAGTCGTCTTCACCTGCGCGGGTCCGACCCAGCGCCGGGCCGAGGCGATGAGTGGAGCCGGCACCAGGAGAGTGAGCAGAAAGAGTTGGTGGTCTGTTCCCTCCTGTATGTGCTGGACACCGAGAACGAACATGCTCACGAAACCCCTGAGATCGCTTCCTTCGCCGAGGTTGATGTGGAGCGGCGGGACCGTCCCGGATGGGGTGTCGAGCCGGATTGTTCCCACCTCGTAAGCATTGTCCACCACTCCGGCCGCCCAGTCCGACGTGACGCTCACTAAGACGACATGGGTCACCACGCGGTCCACCACGACGTCATAGCCGAGGTCAAACGAACGTGTTCCGCTCCCGGCCGGTGGAGTGAGAGAGAACGTGGCTTCGAGTTCCCGGTACATCCCGGTGGTGGAGGTGTTACCTGTCTCCGCCACCGTGAGCCCACCGATCGTGACCGTCCATGCCTCCCCGGAGTCACTCATCGGAGCAAAGTGCGCCCGAAGGTACGCGGAGATCTCGTCGGAGTGCTCGGCTACCGTTTCTGCGGACTCATCCCCCAGATCGATTCCACTCGCGGCTTCGACGTCATCCAGCGGAATCGTGGCGGTCGCGTCAATGGCGTCCTCCCTCACGTCGAGTTGGACGCTCGACGTCGGGAGGACGTGCGCCGATGCGGGGGCGGCCCCGAAGGCAAGCGTCCCAATCATGATGAGGAGCGCTGCACTCAAGGACCGGAGGAAGACCGCCGTTCGAGGCTTGCCGGCTGAGGGACGCGTGGACGTGAGCTGCATCAGCTCTTGGTTCCCCCGTAATCCGTGGTGCGATCGCGCCAGACGGAGTGCGGGTGGTTGCCGGAGAGCACAATTCCCCGCTGCATGGAGAACTCGATCCACACGGACGGCCCGTCGATGCGGACGTAGTCGTTCTGCTCCGTGAGCGTTGGCGTGCCTGAATACGCGACGTAAGTGTCGTCGAGCTCCCTTTCGTAGCGCTTGAGGATCTCCGCGGCGTCATCGTCCGCGATGTCGTTGACGTAGCCGGCGATCGCCGCGAGGGCCAGCTTCTTCTGATCGGCCGAAAGGGCGGATATCTGGACGCCCTCACGGGCGCTTGGGAAGGCCCAGTCCTGGCCGGGGCCGAGGACGAGGTCGCTATACACGTTTCTGAGCTGAGCCGCGGCGAGCTGATCCGAGCTGAGACCGGTCAGGAGCGCTGCGAACGCGGCTTCCTTCACTGCCATCGGCTGGTTAGTGGCACCGTTCTGCTCGAAGGAACCGTTCGGTTCAATGCCACGGAACGACGGGGTCGCCCCAGCCAGAGAGCCGTCAATGTACGTGTTCGCAACCGCGAGGTGGTGGCCGCCGAACTGAAATTCCCACGTTCCCGAATCGGCCGGAGTTCCGAGGAAGGCAATGTAGTAGCCCGTTCGGCCATAGTCGCTTCCGCCGCCGTTCGCGGCGAGGTAGTCGTCCGCGTTGAGATGTTGCTGGATTTCCTCGTACCCGAGTCCGCTGGCACTGCCGGTCGCTGCGGTGAGCAAAGCGTTGAACGCGGCGAGCTGGGTGGCGTCGAGGTCAGCAAGGTTCAGGCCGATCCTGGGTCCGGTGCCGCCACCGCCGCCCGGGCCGCCGCCCATACCGCCGGCCAGAAGGGCCTGCGGCAGGTTCGACCAAAGCTTCGCGTTCGTCAGGCTGTAGTCCTGGAGCAGCTGGGACTGCCGTTCGCTGCTCAAGGTCGCCTGGAATGCCTGTGCGAGTTTAGCAACCGTTGCGGAAGCTGATGCGGAAGTGACCGCGGCGGTCACCGAACTTGCTGTAGCCTCGGTGGCCGCCGAGCTGGTTGCGGAAGCCGAATCCGTGGCCGCATTGGATGAACATGCTGTCAGCGCGAATAACGCCGCGGCAGGGATGCCGCCGAGCAGCGATCGTCGGGAGAGGGAAGGGGAGGCTGAGCTTGAAGTCGTTGAGAACATGCCCCAAAGCTAAGTAGGCGCGCTGTCCGGGATATATGTCATCCCTGTGATTCCCATATGAAGGCAAAGGCGACCGGCGCCGGCGTGCCCGGGTGACCTCATCGACAGCGCAGCATCTTAGGTCAGAATTCCTGCATATGAGTAGAGATAGAAGATGTCCGCTCGCGAACGCAATGGCCAAGTCCACCATTGCGTTCGCGGGCAGGAAGTCGCAGAAACCCCACGCTGTCGAGCGGCTACGCCCAAAACGAAGGCGGGGAGACCACTAGCGGAGTACGAGGGACTGCTCCCCCACAGCGCCATCCTCGTCTTTGGCCATCGTCACCGACGCAGAACGCGCGAGCACCAGTTTCAGCACCAGCAGTGTCACGGTGGCGACAACGGCAGCCAGGGCGAAGATGCCGAAACCCCAACCCTGGTTGCCGCCGGCAAACAACTGGCCGCCCATCCAGGGGCCGAAGACCGCCCCGAAGCGGCCGATGCCGGTGGTCCAGCCGATGGCCGTGGCCCGGCTGGAGGTGGGGTAGACGTCGGCGACGGCGGCGTACACCATGGTCTGCGCACTGAAGAGGAAGACTCCTGCGGCGAACACCAGGAGGTAGGTGGCAGCGAGCGGAAGGTGCGCGCCGAGTGAGTACACAGTGGCTGCCGTCAGGGCGAACCAGATGGTAGCTACCCGCACGGGTCCGAACCGGTCCGCGATCCTGCCGGCCACGAACATGCCCACGATGCCGCCGCCGTTGATCACGAGCAGGAAGGCCAGTGCTGAGCCCAGGTTGTAGCCTTCTGAACGCATCAGTGAGGGCAGCCAGGTGCTGATCCCGTAGACCAGGAGCAGCCCGGCGAAGGACGTCAGCCAGAACAGTGTGGTGACCCGCCAGCGGTCACGGCCGAAGAGCTGGGCCAGGGCGGTCTTGCGGGGTGCGTCGTTGCCGGATTCCTCCGGAGCCGGAAGGGTGAGCCCGTAGCGCCGGCAAAGATGTTCAGCGGCCGCAGAACGGCCTTTAGCCACAAGGAATGCCAGAGATTCCGGCACGAAACGCGCCACCAGCGGCACGGCGATAAAGAGCGGAATCACACCAATAAGGAACACTGTGCGCCATCCGAAATCCTCCAGGAGCCAGATTCCGATGGTGGAGGCGGCGATTCCGCCGGCGTGGTGCGCGGTCATCAGTGCGCCGATCAGGAGGTTGCGACGTCCCGCAGGCGCATACTCAGCCACCAGGGCGATTGCCGTGGGAAGCAAACCGCCCAGGCCGAGGCCTGCAACGAGCCGGGCCGCACCGAAAGTGGTGATATCCGGCGCGATGGCGCAAAGCCCGGACGCAACCGAGAAGAGGATGCAGCAGAGCAGGAGCACTCGCTTGCGGCCAATCCGGTCTGTCGCGATGCCGGCGGAGAGTGCGCCCAGCAGCATGCCGAAGGTAGCCACACTGCCGACGTCACCTGCGGTTGCAGGAGTCAGGCCGAGGGTGGGGTCTGCCAGCATGTCCGGCAGGACAGCGCCGTAGACGAACAGGTCCAGGCCATCGAAGAAGACGAGTAGCCAGCAGAGGGCTACCACTATGGTGGCTACCTTGGCGGGCGATGGTGCGCGGCTGGTAAGAGATTCAGGAAGCATCGTCGCTGCCCTTTCGAAGTCAGGTGTTTGGTAAGCCATAGGCTGCATCTCACGCTACACAGTGGCAACAATCACGTCAAACATATTGTTAACAATACGTGGAAGGCTTGAACGCTGCACGACTAAAAGGAGGCCGCCTCCGCCGGCACCATGGTGCGGCAGAAACGGCCTCCGAAGAAGCTGCGGGTTCAGGCGTTGGTGGAGCGGATGACGTCCGCGACGCTTTCGAGGTGGGCCCGCATGGCCTCGGCAGCTGCGTCCGGGTCGTGGGCGCAGACGGCGTTGATGATGGCCAAATGCTGCGGCAAAGAGACGGCCGGCCGGCCCGGCTGGCGCGCCAGCCGGAACTGGAACCGGACCGCCTGGCCCCGCAGCCGCTGAATTGTTGCCGCTGCCGTCCGCTGGGCGCTGATGGCGATGATCCTGGCATGGAGCATCTGGTTGCACTCCGAGTAGGACTCCCGGTCCCCCCGGTCCACAGCGTCTTTCATGCGCTCGGCGAGTTGCTGCAGCTCGCCGATCTCACTGTCGGTGATACGTTCGGCCGCTTTCCTCGCACATAGTGCTTCCAGCGCCGCCCGGACCTCGGTGATTTCCACTGCCTCCTCGACAGAGACAGCCCGCACTCTGGCTCCGCGGTTTTGCACGCGTTCCACGAGGCCTTCAACGCTGAGCTCGGACAGGGCCACGCGGATGTTCCCGCGGCTGGCACCATACTCGGCGGCAAGATCGGCCTCCACCAGCCTCTGGTTGGGTACCAGGTCTCCGCTGACGATGGCGTTGCGCAGCACGTCCGCCAGCTCCGACGCCGTCAGAGAGCGGGCAGACACTCCGTCCAGGGTTTCCACGCTACATGCCTCCCAGCCGGCCGAAGTCACCGACATTGCTAACAATTTTTCTCTTCAGAGTACTCCACATAGTGGCGCGCACTCCTGCAATCCGGCCGGGTCGCAGCTTAGTGAGACGCGGCAGCGGGCCGGTGACCGGCCTTGGCCAGTTGGATCTGCTCATAGACGTGGTGGCGCAACTCGGTAAAGCGGGGCATGGCCCGTGTATTGAGCTGGTCCCGCTCTTCCGGGAGGTCGATAATCAGATCCTCCTGCACGACTGTGGGGGAACTGGATAGGATGATCACCCTTTCGCCCAGATAGACCGACTCGTCGATGTCGTGCGTGACAAACAGGACGGTGACGCCCAGCTTCTTCCAGACAGTGCGGATGAGGTCCTCCAAGTCGGCCCGGGTCTGGGCATCGACGGCGGCAAAGGGCTCGTCCATGAGCAGCACCTCTGGCTGGTACGCAACGGCCCGGGCGATGGCCACGCGCTGTTGCATGCCGCCTGATAGCTGCCAGGGGTAGGACATAGGGACGTGGGACAGACCCACCGCCTCCAGCGCCTCGTCCACCAACCGGTCCCGCTCAGCCTTGGCCATGCCCTGGTTCTTCAGCGGAAGCTCGACGTTCTCGCGGACCCGCATCCACGGGAAAAGCGAGCGGCCGTATTCCTGGAACACCACCGCCATTTTCTTTGGCGGGCTGGTGACTTTGGCCCCGTCGAGCAGGACTTCCCCCTCAGTGGGGGCCATCAGTCCCGAAATGCACTTCAGCAGGGTTGTTTTGCCGGATCCAGAAGGGCCCACAAGGCATGCCAGTTCTCCCGCCCGGAGGTCGAAGGTGAGGTTGCGGACCGCTTCCACTGGGCCGCCGTCGGTCTGGTATACCTTCTTGAGGCTTCGGACGGAAAGCATCGCGCTCTCCTCGGCCAAGACCCGACCGACACCGGATGCTTCAGCGCCGGGAATACCGCCAGGGCGGATTTTTTCATTGATTTTAGGCTGCATTTTCTACCTCTCGCAGGCCGTGGTACCAGCGCAGGATGCGGCGCTCGGTGAATTGGAAGATGAAGGACATGGCGACGCCGATCAGGCCCAGAATCACGATGCCTGACCACATTTCCGGAACGGCGAAGGAACGCTGGAACTGGACAATGGTGAAGCCCAGCCCGGAGGATGACGCGAACATCTCGGAGATGACCATCAGGATGAGGCCGATCGAGAGGCACTGCCTGACTCCGGCCAGGATCTGCGGCCCCGCCGAAGGCAGGACCAGGTACCGCACCCTGGCCCAGCCGTTGATGCCGTAGGTTTGGGCGGAATCGGACAGTACGCCGTCAACGGCCCGCACCCCCTCAATGGTGTTCAGAAGCACCGGCCAAATGCAGCCCGAAATGATGACCACCACCTTCATGGAATCGGAGATGCCCATCAACAGCATCAAAACCGGTACCAGCACCGGCGGCGGAACGGCCCGGAAGAATTCCAGCACCGGTTCGGTCAGGGCGCGAAGCCACTTAACTGAACCGATCAGGAGTCCGGCCAGAATGCCAAGGATGATGGCTGCCGCGACACCGACGACGAGCCGCAGGAGACTGGGTACTACATCCGAAAGCATCCGTTCGCCAAACCAGGTTGCTGCGAATGTGGAGACCAATGTGCCCGGTGTGGGGACGAAGAAGCTCCTGGCGCCCAGGGTGGATGTCCACCAGAAAAGCACGAGCAACGCCGGCAGACCCAGGGAATACAGAACGCCTTTTGCGATTCTCAAACGATCACCTCGGAGCGGATGGAAGAGTGCCACGACAGGGTTTTGCGCTCAATGAACCTCATGAGCAGGTTGATAAGCACGCCGATCAGCCCGGTGGCAAGGATCAATGCGTACATCCCGGATGTTGCTCCGCCTGATTGGGCCAGCGCAATTTCCCGTCCCAGCCCCGGGGATCCGATGATCAGCTCCGCGGTAATGGCCAGGATCAGTGCCACGGAAGCGGCCAACCGGACACCAGTCATGAGGTACGGCAGCGCCGTCGGGAAGACCACATGGCGCACACGGGCGGCAGTTCCCAGGCCGTAACTGCGGGCAGTCTGCATGGCAACGTTATCCACGTCGGCCACGCCGTAAAGGACTTGGATGAAGACCTGCCAGAACGATGCGTAGACGATCAGCATTAACGACGACTGGATCTTCACACCGAATAGCAGAACGGCCAAAGGAATCAGGGCAACAGAGGGGATGGGGCGGAGAAACTCGACGGTTGAATTGGTGAACCGGCGCAGGAGCTGCGAGGATCCCACAACAAAGCCAGCCAATACCGCCAAGACGACGGCCGACGCCAGCCCCAGACACCACGCCAGCAGGGTCTCTCCCGCGGCCGCCCAGAAGCCGAGCAGCTGGAGATCGACGGCTAGGGCAGCGATGACCTCCGATGCCGGCGGCAGGAAGCGGGCGTCCACGAGTCCCAGCCGCGGTATCATCTCCCAGGTCAGGAGGAATCCGAGGATGCCCGCGACGGCCAGCAGCTGCGTTCCGGGCCACTTCCGTCCGGACCGCTGGCGTGCACCGGCGGGTGCGGGTGCGGCCGAGGTGGCGCCGGCCGGTCCAGCGGATCCCTGGTCGAGCCTCATGGAGCTGTGGGTCATGGGAGCAGCTCATCCAGTTTCACGTCTCCGGTCAGCAGTCCGTCACCCTTGGAGAGAGCGACCAGCTCTTCTACGGATGCCCGGTTAATTTCCGTGGAAAAACCGGGGAGAGTGAGCTTGTCGGCCGTTGCCGCGTCAATTTTGGTGTAAGTCGGCAGAATCTTGCGGACGGCGTCGGGGTTGTCGTGCGCGTACTTCAGGGACTTCTCCATTGCTGCGGTGAATTTCTTGACGAGGTCCGGATTGCTGGCAGCGGTGGCAGCGGTGGTGAAGTAGGCTCCCACGGTGAGCCCGGCTGCCGTGTCAACGTAGTTGGAGGCCAGCAGTTTGGCGCCTGCACCCGCTCCGGTGGTGAGGAACGGTTCTACAACCTGGATCGCGTCAACCTGGTGCCTTTCCAGGGCTGCCTGCATATCGGGGAAGGCAAGCTCCACGAACTTGATGGCGGACGGATCACCGCCGGACTTGCGGACGGAGGCGCGGACCGTAGTGTCATTGATGTTGTTCAGCGTGTTGACGGCCACGGTCTTCCCTGCCAGGTCCGCGGCGGAACTTATCTGGCTGTCCTTTGCCACCAGGATGCCACCGAAATCCTTGCCGTTCTCTCCCGTGGAGCTGGCGCCGGAGGCCACCACCTTGACGTCCAGCCCCTTGGACTTGGCCAGCAGCATTGAGGAAATGTTGCTGAATCCGAAGTCCATGGTTCCGCTGGTGACGGCGGGGACGATGGCCGCACCGCCCTGCGCGGGAACCAGGTCGAGGGACAGTCCTTGTTCCTCGAAGAATCCCTGCGCTTTGCCCAGGTAGATGGGCGCCACGTCCACGATGGGAATGACACCGACTTGAATCTTTTGCCCGCCACCGGCAACGGCGGGCGCCTGCCCCTGGGACAGGGGCGCCGAGGAACAGCCCGCGGTTAGAAGGAGGGCAGCTACGGCCAATACGGCGTTGTATGACTTCATGTCAATCCTCTAGGTAGATGTGGTGCGTGTCACGACGACAGGATCAAGCTACGGTCGGTCTTCAATATTGTCAACAATTTGATGAGTAATATTTCTCACCTTCGAAATCCGCCTTTCTCCCACTTTTTTGTTTGCTAAATTGTTGACAATATTGCCCTGGGGCTGGTTCACTCGATACAACGGCGTCGTTCGGCGGACGCCCTCCCCGATGACAAAGGACAGTGACGATGAACGACGCCTTCCACGACGTAGCGCACCTGGGCCACGTCGAACTGCTCACCCCGGAGTTCGAGAAGAGCCTGTGGTTCTTCACTGAACTGCTCGCCATGCGCGAAGTAAGCCGGGACGGCGATTCGGCGTATTTGCACGCCTGGGACGACTACGAGCACCACACCATCAAGCTGACGGCCAGCCCGACCTCGGGCGTTGGCAAGGTGGCACTGCGCGCCTCCAGCGAAGCCGCCCTGCAGCGCCGCGTCGCGGCCATCGAGGCAAGCGGACACGGCATCGGCTGGCACGACGGCGGCCCCGGGCTGGGCCCCACCTACGCGTTCACCGACCCGGACGGGCACCCGATGGATATCTATTTCGAGTCGGAGTGGCACGTCCCCTCAGACGAGTCCCGGCCGGCGTTGAAGAACCAGGCCGACCGTTTCCCCGGCGTCGGGGTTAATGCCCGCCGGCTGGACCACGTGAACTTCCTGGCCGCTGACGTCGCACTGAACGGCAACTTCACGGCGGAGACTCTAGGTGGCCGCGCCACCGAGCAGATCCGCCTGAACAGCGGCAAGCTCGGCGCCCAGTGGTTCACCTTCACCAACAAGTCCTACGACCTGGTCTACAGCGAGGACTGGACCGGCAGCAACGGCCGCCTCCACCACATCGCATTCGCCACCGATACCCGCGAGGACATCCTGAAGGCCGCGGACATCTTCCTGGAGAACGGCATCCACATCGAGTCTGGCCCACACAAGCACGCGATCCAGCAGACGTTCTTCCTGTACGTCTACGAGCCGGGCGGAAACCGCATCGAACTCTGCAACTCGGGCGCCCGCATGATCCTGGCTCCGGACTGGAAGACGGTCGAGTGGACCGAGGCGGACCGGGCCAAGGGCCAGGCCTGGGGCATGAAGACCATCGAAACGTTCCACACACACGGCACGCCGCCGGTCGCCGTCCCCGCCCACTGACCAGCAGTATCTGACCTGCAAAACCAAGGAGAAGATGTGTCCCTCGCACTGAGTCCGCAGGCACCGGCTGCCGGTCCGCGCCGGGCCGGCAGCCAACTCGCCGTACCGTGCTGGTTCATGCGTGGCGGCACGTCCAAGGGACCGTTCTTCCGCGCCGACGATCTTCCGCGCGACCCGGCCGCCCGCGATTCCATTCTCCTGGCGGCCATGGGCTCGCCGGATCCGCGGCAGATCGACGGCATGGGCGGCGCCCATCCGCTGACCAGCAAGGCCGGAATTGTGTCGGCCAGCGAGCTGCGGGGTGTGGACCTGGAGTTCCAGTTTGCGCAGCTGCAGCCGGACAGCGACCAGGTGGACACCACCCCCAACTGCGGCAACATGCTTGCCGCCGTGGTACCGTTCGCCATCGAGTCAGGTCTGCTGGCTCCTAACAGCGACGTCACCACGGCGCGGGTCCTCACCCTGAACACCGGCATGGTGGCCGAGATTTCGGTTCCGACGCCGGCCGGAGAGTTCGGCCGGCACGTCGAATACAGCGGGAACGCCAGTATTGACGGCGTCCCGGGCACCGCGGCCGCCATCACGATCAACTTCCTGGACACGGCCGGCTCGGTCTGCGGCTCGCTGCTGCCCACCGGAAACGCCAGGGACACGGTGGAGATTAACGGTCTCGGCACGGTGGAAGTCACTTGCATCGACAACGGGATGCCCCTGATCATCGTCAACGCCGCCCACCTGCACCGCACCGGTCAGGAGTCGGTAGGCGCGCTTAACGAGGACGGGGAACTCAAGGAACGCCTCGAAGCGCTGCGGCTTAGTTGCGGCACACTGATGGGCCTAGGCGACGTCACCGCCAAGAATTACCCCAAGATGACACTGGTCTCCCCCCCGGCCCGCGGCGGGACGATCAACACCCGCAGCTTTATCCCGCACGTGTGCCACGAATCGATCGGCGTGCTTGCTGCAGTGACCGCCGCTACCGCCTGCGTCATCAAGGGCACCGTTGCCCACGAGATTGCCGAAGTGCAAGGTGTCGGGTCTGCCATCGTGTCCGTGGAGCATCCCAGCGGCGAGTTCAGCGTCCAACTCGGCCTGGACCCTGCCCGTCCCGGCGGCGTGGCAAAGTCCGGCCTGCTCCGGACAGCCCGGCTCATCATGGCCGGGGACGTCATGGTCCCGGCCCATCTGTGGACACCGCCCGCCTTATCCTCCAAGGAGCAAGACCTGTGATCATCGACATCCACGGCCACTACACGACGGCCCCATCGGCCCTCGGCGAATGGCGTGACCGCCAAATCGCTGGCCTCAGGGACCCCTCACACGCGCCGCGGGCGGAGGAGCTGAAAATTTCCGACGAGGAGCTGAGGGAAAGCATCGAGCCGAACCAGCTGCGCCTCATGGACGAGCGCGGCATCGATCTCACGGTTTTCTCCCCTCGGGCGTCCTTCATGGCCCACCACATCGGCGGCTTCGAAACCTCCGCGGAGTGGGCTGCCATCTGCAACGAACTCTGCTATCGGGTCAGCCAGCTCTACCCCGAGCGTTTCGTGCCGGCAGCGATGCTTCCGCAGTCCCCCGGCGTGGACCCGGCCACCTGCCTTCCCGAGCTCATCCGTTGCGTTGAGGAATACGGGGCTGTGGCGCTGAACCTGAACCCCGACCCCTCCGGGGGCCACTGGACCGCACCGCCCGTCACCGACCGGTCCTGGTACCCCATTTACGAAAAGATGGTCGAGTACGACATCCCGGCCATGGTGCACGTCAGCACCAGCATCAACCCGGCGTTCCACACCACCGGAGCCCACTACCTGAACGCGGACACCACCGCGTTCATGCAGCTGATCCAGGGCGACCTGTTCGCCGACTTCCCCACCCTGAAGCTGGTCATCCCGCACGGCGGCGGCGCCGTGCCCTACCACTGGGGGCGCTTCCGCGGCCTGGCCATGGCTATGAAGAAGCCCGCCCTGGAGGACCACCTGCTGGGCAATGTCTTCTTCGACACCTGCGTCTATCACCAGCCCGGCATCGACTTGCTGCTGGACGTCATCCCGACCCGGAACATCCTGTTCGCCTCCGAAATGATCGGCGCCGTCCGGGACATCGACCCCTGTACGGGCCACAACTTCGACGACACCGCGCGGTACATCGAGGCCGCCGGGCTCGCCGCACCAGACCTTGAAGCCATCCACGAACACAACGCCCGCACCGTCTACCCCCGCCTCAACGCCCTGCTCAAGCAGCAGGGCCGCTGACGCAGCCGACCTCAACAAGGAGCCAAGAACATGCAGGAACTCGGAGTTGTCCACCGCACCATCACCCGCGCAGCCGAAGCCGACGTCAAAGCCCTCTCGGCCTTCGGCGTGAGCACTATCCACGAAGCCATGGGGCGGCTGGGCCTGATGCGCCCCTACATCCGGCCCGTCTACCCCGGCGCGAAACTGTGCGGCACGGCCGTGACAGTGCTGCTGCAGCCAGGGGATAACTGGATGATGCACGTCGCCGCCGAGCAGATCCAGCCCGGCGACGTGCTGGTGGCCGCCTGCACCACCGAAAGCGAGGACGGCTTCTTCGGCGACCTGCTCGCCACGTCCCTCCAGGCACGCGGCGCGGCCGGCCTGGTGATCGACGGCGGATGCCGGGACGTGGCGGTCCTGCAGGAAATGGACTTCCCGGTATTCAGCCGCGTGATCAACTCAAAGGGCACCGTCAAAGCCACGCTAGGCTCGGTCAACATCCCCGTAGTGTGCGCCAACGCCCTGGTCAACCCGGGCGACGTCGTTGTCGCCGACGTCGACGGCGTCGTGGTTGTTCCCGCCGCACTCGCCGCCGACGTCGCCGAGGCCGCCCGCAAACGGGAAGACAACGAAGAATCCAAGCGCCAGCGGTTCGCAGCGGGCGAACTCGGCCTCGACATCTACTCCATGCGCCAGCCCCTGGAAGCCGCCGGCCTGCGGTACGTCGACTGACAGCCGAACCCCCATATCCAACATCTGACACTGAGGGAAAATGACAGCCATCCTCTCCTCCTGGGCCTCTATCGACACCGACCGCCCGGAGCGCTGGGCCAAGCAACTTGTGTCTCACCTCGGCCGGAGGAATCCTGTAGAAAACACAGCCGGGGGCGATGTGCTGTCCGTCGGAGGAGGCCAGGGTTTCGTGGGCACCAAAGATGGCGCACTGCTCCTGAGAGCGACAGCCCCCGATGCCGAATCCCTGTCACGCGTTGAAGACGTCCTTGCCCGTCACCTTGAGCGGTTCGCTGCACGCGAAGGCCTGAAGGTCGAATGGATCCGCTAAACGCCCGAAGAAGTCTTTCCCGCCTAGCTCACGCAAGTACCGGAATCTGTGCAATATCCAGCTTGGGAGCCTAGCTAGCAACACGGGGGGGGTGCACCGGCGCTCCCCCCAAACTGCCTCCTTTTCGCTTGCCTCGTAATCTTCACTGGGAGAGATAGCGCCCCGCTGGTTATCCCTCAGCTTGAACCCACTGCGTGCGAACTTCAGCTCACTACCGACGGAAAGGACGCTCCTTGCCTAAGCTTCCTTATATGGACACGCCACACAGCGCTTCCTCTCACCTCCCGCACCACGGCTACCGTCGTCCCGTTGTAGCGGATTGGCGCGAACTCATCGAAGGTGACAGCGTCCTCTTGCTCAGCACGCAAAGCAGCGCTGCCCCGGTCTCCGGAACCGTCGACGCAGTAGCCGCCGACGGCTCCCTGATATGGCTCGTGCAGGACGGATCCGCTAGCCGCCGCATGTTTCATTGCGTCGACGGCTACAAAACCTTGCTCGAACCCACCACTGCTGAGCCCATAAACTCCGCGGCATGGGACCCGCCACCGGTAACCGGTCCAGGCGTTCTTGGCTTGGGCGGACAACTGTAGCGTCGGTATACGCCCCCGCCGCGGCTAACCTCCATGTCAACAGGAGAGGACTACCTTGAGCAGCAGAGTTGCAAAGCATAACTGAGTTATAGCGTTTCTGGACAATCAGCGCCCAACAGTCGCAGATTCCTGCACGGATGGGACGTGGGACAGGTTGACCGGAAGATTATGACAACCTGGCGCCTGGAGAGGGCCTTGGGCCATGAAGGGCCTGTTCTGGAGCTTGGCTTGAGCTAGCTGGCCCGATCGAGCCGGTTTTCACGTCACTCCAAGGGCCCCGGCTGATCGATCCGAAAGCCGAAAGTCCGCTCCAACCTCGCTGTTCTGCTAATCCATTCCCCCGGGGTCGATTTTGGTCAACTGCCCTTGGCGCAGAAGTCACGGAGATCGGCAGTGGATATCGGCCGCAGCTGCCTGGGGTGCGTGACGGAGCCTGCCGCTCGAATGATTGCGGTGTCAACGTCGACCAGGAAGGCCTCGGGTGACGCATGCCGTCCGGAACCCCGATCATCCAGAAGTACCCCTGGGCCGCGGCGGAAGGTTGGCATCCAGGAGGTAAAGGTCAATGTCGTCATCGGCTCCATGCCGGTCCGCAGTGAACGGCTGCTGAACACCAGCGTGCCCGGTGTAGCCGGTGACGGTCCTGCCTTCATCCGAGCACAGATGACGGCGCAGGTTCTCCTTGCCGGCCGCCCGCCTCAGGAGCGCCCACCAAGCCGTTCCCGGGCAACTCCGCCCCGGATGCCGAGGTCGGCTTCTGGTACGTCACTCACGTGGTTACTCTTTATTGGCGGTGCGCGTGGCGCTGGCTCCACAATGACAGGACGCCGCTCCCCCTGCCGCCGGCGGAAGCTGGTAGCGGGTATTACGTCAAGCGGGGCGCGAGATTTCGGGCGAACCTTCCTGCCCCTGTTTCCACCGGGAGTGTCTAATTTTCCACAATTCGTCTGCAATCTTGAACGCGGACATTCCCGGTTCGGCTGGAACTCGTTGGCGGGCCGGCATCAGTGTGCGTATTCGTCCGCATCCTGGCGGGCGTGTCCTCCAGTGTCGAGGGCATTGATTCGGCGGATTTCTTCGGGCGTCAGTTCGAAGTCGAATATGTCGAGGTTTTCTGACTGCCGTTGCTGGTTCGAGGACTTCGGAGTCACAGCTATGTCCTGTTGGGTGTGCCATCTAAGGACGACCTGGCTTGGGGTTTTTCCATATTTGGTGGCAGCGGCGACAACGGCGGGGTGGCTGAGGAACGGTCCGCCTCGGCCGAGGGGGCTGTAGGCGCCTGTGACGATGGAGTGCGCCTGATGCAGCCTCCTGGCGTCGCCGCAGACGCGCTCCGGATTCAGTTCGATCTGGTTGACGTGCGGCGTCATTCCCTCATCAAAGAGCCGCTGCAAGTGGGCGGCCTTGAAGTTGGACGTGCCGATCGAACGGACTTTGCCCTCCCGCAACAGCGCCTCGAGTCCTTCGAAGGCTTCGACGTAGCGGTCCTGACCGGGGTCTGGCCAATGGATCAGGTAGAGGTCGATGTAGTCTACTCCCAGCCTGTCGGCGCTGGCCTCGAATGCCTCCCTCACGCCCAAGCGGCTGTGCCAATTCTTGTTGAACTTCGATGTAATGAACACATCTTCCCGACGCACGCCGCTTACACGCAGGCCGTCACCGACGCCGGCTTCATTGCCATAGCTCTCGGCGGTGTCGAAGAGCCGGTATCCGCTGTAGACGGCAGTCTTGACGGCAGAGGCTGTGGCCTCGTTGTCCATTGGCCAGGTGCCCAGACCTAGCAGAGGCATCTGAACGCCGTTGGCGAGTTCGACTGTTGGAGACGGTGTCATGCCCTCCCTCCGGTGGTCGAACGCCACGTCGACGAGGGCGCGCACTCGAATCCGTCCCGCCGGTCCTCTCGCGGATCAAGGGGCAGCATTTCTGCGGCGACTGTCGCGCCTATGGTTTCAAGGAGCGCGCCTGCGTTGGACATGCATCGGGCGAGATCGGGTTCGATATCTGCCAGCGCAAACGTTCGGATGAACCCGGCTGCTCTGAGTGTCCGGTCAGGGAGAGTGGTCCGTCCGCAGACAGCGATAACTGGGACACCGGCCTTGGCGGCCGCCTGGCTGATGCCCAGCGGTGCCTTTCCACCCAGGCTCTGGTCGTCCAGGCTTCCCTCTCCGGTGATCACGAGGGCCGCGCCACGGATACGGCAATCCAGGTCAATCATCCGGCCCACAACGTCGATGCCGGGCTCGACGCGGGCGGCCAGAACAGCCATGGCCGCGTACCCGATACCACCGGCTGCGCCGGCACCCGCCTGTTTTGCTGCGACGGCTGCCCGCGCGCCAATTTCCTCCTCGAGGACAGTGACCAGCCGGGTCAATGCGCGGTCGAGGAATTCCACATCGCTGGGGGTGGCTCCTTTTTGGGGCCCGAAAACGGCGGCGGCACCTTGTTTCCCGAGCAGCGGGTTGTCCACGTCGCTGGCAAGGACGAACCGCGCCTTCCTTAGTCTTGGGTCCAGGCCCCGCAGATCGACAGCCGCCAGATCCGCCAGCGCACCTCCGCCCGGGGCCAGTGACTGGCCCCGGGCGTCCAGAAATGTCGCTCCTAGACCGGCGAGGAGTCCTGCTCCCCCATCGGTGCATGCGCTGCCGCCGGCCCCGATGTAGATGAGTGTGCTGCCGTGGCTAAGTGCCGCCCGAATCAGTTGCCCGGTTCCCAAGCTGGTCGCTCCCAGCGCGTCGGGTACCCCGTCGGGAAGGGACGCCAAACCCGACGCCGCGGCGACCTCAATGACCGCCTCGTGGCCACGGACGGCTATGGTCGCGTTCACTGGCACACCCGTCGGCCCACTAACGGTGACGGCGTGGGCAGTGAATCCCGCCGCGACTGCCGCACCGACGGTGCCCTCTCCCCCGTCGGCAATCGCAATGGAATCCACCGTCAGGTCTGGTCGCCCGGCCAAAAGGCCGCTGGTGAGATGCCACGCGACCTCGTCCGAGTCAAGGGAGTGCTTGAATTTATCCGTAGCGATCAGTACACGCACGAGGAGTCCTATCGGGATTGTCCGGGAAAGAAAGGGTCACCTTCGGGTGGCGACGGAGTGAATCGCCACGACCGTGTGGCTAGTTGATGCCGTTGAGTGACAGCAGGCTGTTCCACCGCTCTGCCGCCAGCTGCGGCTGCTCCAATGCACCGGCGGCGTCAGCAAGACGAACGAGCTCGGACAGGTGGGGCAGACTGCGGGCTGCGTGCAGTCCCCCGATCATGCTGAACGCTGCCTGGTGGCCATTAAGCCAGCTCAGGAAAGCCACGCCGGTTTTGTAGTGGTACGTCGGAGACTCAAAGATCTTCCGGGACAGTTCTTCCGTCGGCCCCAGGATCCGGCGGTAAGAATCGGGATCTCCGGCATCCAGTGCCTGCAGGGCAGCCGATGCGGACGGACCAAGTGCTGCGAAGGCGCCGAGCAAGGCGTCGGAATGGCCGTTGGCGTCACCGGCGATCAGGTCAACGTAATTGAAATCATCGCCGGTAAACATGGTCGCCGTGGCTGGCAGGAGTTCACGGACATGGATTTCCTTGCGGGCGTCGAGCAGGCTCATCTTGATGCCCGAGACCACGCCTGCGTTGTCGGCGACGATGTCAAGGGCCGTGGTTGCCGCTTCCTGGAAGTGCTTGGACCCGAAGTAGGCATCCAGAAGGGGGTCGAAGGCGGCGCCCAGCCAGTGCAGTATGACGGGGCGGGAGGCCCGGGACAGAACTTTCGAATAGACGCGGCGGTAGTCATCGGCATCGGCGGCCGCTCGAGCCAGATGCCGGCTGGCCATCAGCACGACCCCGGCCCCCTGTTCTTCGGCAAAGTGCAGCTGACTGGTGTAGGCATCGACGACGGCATCGAGGCTGATGACCTCGTCCTCGATGTGGTCGGTGTTTACGCCGACCACAAGTGCGCCATTGACGCTGCGTGCCTCCGCCGCGCTCCGCTTGATCAATTCTCGCGTTGCTACAGGATCAAGGCCCATGTTCCGCTGCGCGGTGTCCATGGCATCGGCGACTCCCAACCCCCAGGACCACAGGTGGTGCCGGTACTGCAGAGTAGTGTCCCAGTCGATATCGGCCGGGGCCCCGGGAACGTTGTCTCCCAACTGCTTCGGCACGACATGAGCTGCGGCATACGCCGTCCGGCTTTGCAGCGGGGCCGAGGGCTTCGTGTAGGCGGGTGCCTCCCGAAGCTCGTGGCGGATCAGGCCGTTTTTGCCAACGAAAAGCGCGCTGCTCACAGTTCACATCCCAGGAATCGTGCTGTGATGAGCGCATCCTCAGCGCTCCGCGGTACAAGAAACTTCCTCGTCACTTCATCACTCCAAACATTAGTAGGTAAATGGGCGGCAGCATGGCCGGCCCCGTGCGGTAGGGCAGTCGGTATCCCGCGTCTCCGCGTCTCTGCCAGGGGTTGTGGTCGCCAGGCCGGCTCGAGGTAGCCTGTTCCTGGCGGAGGGCGGGTCAGGCCGGGCAGGGTGTCAGCGTGAGGCCGTCGGTGCACAGATGCGGTGTTCGGCACCAGGTGGCTACATCCACGAGCCATACGACGGTGCCGTCTCCCGCGAGGTCATCGACTCTTGAGCGAGTCATCCACCTGGATCCGCGCCATACGTCAACGTGTTCGCCGGGAACAAACTGGATCCAGCACATTCTGGCGGGCCAGGTGCGCGTCATTGGTTCCGGGACCCGGGGTGGTCGATGACCACGTCGCGGCTGTCCGATTTCATTTTTCCTCCAGATCATTGGCGCCCCTCCGCGGTCCCGATGGCGCGGGCGGCACGATCGGGAGGCCCGCGGCGAGCTAGGTCAGCGAGTAGCCGCCATCCACAGGGACGACGGCGCCGGTGACGTAGCGGGCGGCGTCGGAAGCGAGGAAGAGAACTACTTCGGCGACATCCGCCGGGGTTCCCAGCCGTTGGAGAGGCAGCCTCGTCATGATGGGTCCCAGGACTTCCGGTTTGGCCAGGTTGTCCTGCGTCATTGGCGTAGTGATGTAGCCGGGAGCAACTGCATTGACCCGCACACCCTGCGGGCCGAGCTCGACCGCCAACCCCCGGCTCAGCTGAACCAGGGCCGCCTTCGTCGCTCCGTACGGGACAATCCGCGGGAGAACCCGCTCAGCAGCCATCGACGTGATGTTGATTATCGACCCCTGCACACGGGACAGCGGGTCGGCCGCTGCGCGCATGAGGCGATAGACGGCGGAGAGATTGATATCCAGAAGGCGCTGCCACTCGTCTTCGTCGACATCAATGGCGTCCTTGCGCAATTGGACACCTGCCGCATTTACCAAAACATCCAGGCGCCCGGACTCTTCAGCGGCCGTATTGATCGCCTCCCGCGCGACCTCAGGCTGCCTCAGGTCCCCCACCATCCACCGGGCCCCCATGCATTCTGCAGTCTCCTGCACACGGGGATCAGCATCGATAAGAAGCACATCGGCTGTTAGCTCGCGAAAAGCCTGGGCGATGACCGATCCTATGCCGCCGGAAGCTCCCGTAACGACGACTGTGCGGCCTGAAAATTCATCCTGCTGGGAGCTCACGGTTGGTCCATTTCTGTGTCTGGGGAGTGGGTCAGCACGGGCCGACAGCCTGTCATCCACCCATGACACCACAGAAAGTAACCGGTTACAAGGGTCTTGCTCGTGGCGCCTTCCGCATAATAGGCTCTAAAGATGCCCCGAAGCGAAGGCCAGTATTTTTACTCAGAAACCGGTTACATCCCGGTGGATGAATTCTGAACCGAACAGGGATCCGGCAATTCGGGGAACCCGAAAGGCGGGCGGTCGCCAGTGGCCCTGCGAAACGAAGGGTTTGTGCTGTGGGTGGAGGGCGTGGCCCTTCGGCCTTGGCCCGGAGCCAGGACATCAGCCGTCCCGGCCACGGAGGCGCGGATGCCGGGCTTCGCCTGATTACGTATCCACAATCCATAGGAATCGGTGCAATGAACCTTGATCGCTGCAGCATCAATTCAATTACGCTCCGCGCAGCTCGCCTGCAGGAGCTTATCGATGTCGCCGTCAGCCATAGCGTGCCCGGAGTGGCCTTGTGGCGCGACGTTTATTCCGGAGCGGGAGTTGTTTCAGCCGCTAAACAGATCCGCAGTGCCGGACTCCGGGTCACCAGCGTTTGCCGGGGAGGCATGTTTCCGGCGCGCTCGGCTTCTGAACGGGCTGCGATCGCCGCGGACAACCGCCGTGCCGTCGACGAAGCACATGAACTGGACGCCGAATGCCTGGTCATGGTCTGCGGAGCGTCCACCACGAAGGACCTGGCGGCTGCTCGCGAGCAGATTGAAAGCGGGCTGCGTGGGCTTGCCCCGTACGCTGCCGACGCAGGTGTGCGACTGGCGATCGAGCCGATGCACCCGATGATGATTGCCGACAGATCAGCCATCACCTCGCTCACCGAGGCGAATGACGTCGTCGAGCGCATCGGTGCGCCAAACCTCGGAATTGCCTTGGACGCGTATCACGTATGGTGGGACGTATCCATGGCAGCGCAGATTCAGCGGGCCGGCAAGAAGTTGTTCTCGGTGCAGGTTTGCGACTGGGTCACACCCATCACTGGCCAATTGAGCAGCCGCGGCATGCCCGGCGAAGGCGTCATTGACCTTAAGGACTTCGTGTCCCAAGCCGACGGCGCCGGTTACGAGGGACTCATTGAAATTGAGGTCCTAAGCGACCGCTGGTGGTCGGAATCGCTAGAGAATGCGACCCGAGCTGCCCTCAGCGGATTTGCTGGAATATAGAGGCCCCATTTGATGGCGCAGAGGGTTGAGGAGTCAGCATGGTAGAAAGCGTGCGTCAACGGAAGCGGCAGGGCCCTAAGACCGGAGTGACCATTAAAATGGTGGCGAGGGAAGCCGGCGTGTCGACAGCTACCGTGTCCCGGGTCCTCTCGCAAACAGGATCGGTCAATCCCGATCTGGAGGAACGGGTCAGGCGCGCCGTTAAGACTCTTGGTTACCAGCCCAATGCTGCTGCCCGCGGCCTGTCCATCGGCTCATTGCGCAACATTGGGATCATCATGCCGGACATGACGAACCCCTACTTTTTTCACGTGGTTGATCAGATCACCAGAGGGGCATCCGACGATGGCTATCGCGTACTGCTCGCCAGCTCCTATGGCGATCCCGACCGTGAGCTTGCAACTGCGCTTGAACTGAGGCCCCAGGTCGACGGACTCGTACTGCTCTCCTCCCGGATCGAAGCCGCAGGGCTCAGGCAATTGGCCCGGACCGATACGCCGACCGTGCTGGTCAACCGCGTGGAGCAGGGAGTGGAGCTTCCTGTCGCCGCGGTCGACAATGTGGCCGCCACCATGCAGCTGTGCGGGCACCTTCTAGGCCTGGGGCACAAGAAGATCGTCTACCTGTCTGGCTCCGAACTTTCCTGGCAGGACCAGGAACGCTGGAAAGGCATCCAGCTCGCCCGGCACATGGGGCTGGAGGCAGTTCGGGTACAGGCCGAGGGAACCATCGAATCCTCCTATGAGGCCACCGACCGCGCGCTGGAGGCCAAACCCACTGCCATTGTTGCCTTTAACGACCTTGGCGCCCTCGGAGCCCTCTCCCGGCTGCGCGATCTGGGCATCGATGTTCCCGGGCAGATGTCGGTTACCGGTTTTGATGACATCCCCCTCGCACGCCACATCCAGCCTCATCTCACCACGGTGCACAGCCCGACGCAGGAGCTGGGCGATCTCGCCTGGTCCTTGTTATCCCAGAGGCTCTCCGGTTCTGCCACAACCGAGGTCCAGTACGCCGTAGCGGAGCTTGTGGTGAGAGATTCGACCGCCGCTGCTGCCGTCTCTAAAGTATCGATCCAGTAGGCGTTTAAAGGCTGCTTCAACCCCTGGCGAGGGTAAAAGAAGAATTTTTCCGCTTTTTACTGGATCGGTCCAGTAAAGGTGTGTAACATCATTATTGGTAACTCAGGTCACAGCGGACTTGAGAGGAGAGGCAGCAATGGCACGAGCAACACTTGCAGACGTAAGCCTTCACGCGGGCGTCTCTCGTTCAACCGCATCGCTGGTTCTCAACAACAGCCCGGAAATTCCTGAAGCTACTAAGGAACGGGTCCGCGCCTCGATGGCGGAGCTCGGTTACGTGTACAACCGGCGGGCAGCGTCCCTGCGCAATCAGAAGTCCATGGCGCTGGGACTTGTCGTCACTGAGGTCCGGAATCCTTACTTCGCGGAGCTCGCAATGACGTTGGAGGATGTAGCTTACGCCCACGGCTACGCCCTGTTCGTCTGCTACAGCCGCGATGATGTCAGTCGGCAGGATGTGCTGATCGCCAGACTCCTGGAAAGAGGCATCGACGGACTGGTCCTCCTCCCCGCCGCCGCGACGGAAGCAGCCAACATTGACCAGCTGCTGGAAGGCAGCCGCACGCCGCTCGTCCTGCTGGCCCGACATTTCGGACTCCGGCATGACTACGTCGGCGCAGACAACCGACTGGCCGGGGAGCTGCTGGGCCGCCACCTTGGCGCTCTTGGCACAAAGACTGTGGCGATGATCGGCGGGCCCGTGGGCACTTCTGCGAGCCTGGAACGGGCGGAAGGCCTGAGCGCTGGCCTGGCGGAATCCGCTGTCCGGTTCACGCCTCCCGAGCGGTACTCAAGTCCCACTACCGCGCTGGGCGGCGCGCAGGCGACCGCGGCACTGCTGGATAGGGGAACCCTTCCCGATGCCATAGTGGCCTTCAGCGATGTGACCGCTGTGGGTGTCTATGCCGAACTCAGCGCCAGAGGCCTCGAACCCGGCAGAGACGTAGCAGTGGCAGGTTTCGATGACATTCCCGGGGCTGCGCATCAGGTCCCGCCGCTGACAACGGTGGCGACGTTTCCCGCGGCGATCGGGGAAAAGTGCGCCGAACTCCTACTGCAAAGAATTGCTGAACCCAAGCCCTCAGAGCGGGACACGAAACAACACCCTCCGCACATCCTTATCACGCCGGAACTACGGATCCGGGCCTCGACAGCGTCGTGGCGTCCCCGGAACACCTCGAGCTAACACCGCGCACTAACTGCCCGACCGCCGACCCCGCTCGGCCTCACAGCACCACAACCAGGCCACCCCGACCCGGGTGCCTTATGTTGTCGCGTCCGAAAGAAGCAAGGAACATGAACAAGAAACCCATTCTGACACCGCGACAGGCAGCGGACCTGATCAACGACGATGACGTCATATCCGTCAACTCGTCCTCTGGTCTGGGCTGCCCCGACGCCGTGCTTGAAGGCATCGGGACTCGCTTTAGCGAAACAGCGAGCCCCCGCGCCCTGACGACCATCCACCCAATCGCCGCAGGAGACATGTGGGGAATCAAAGGCATCGACCATCTGGCCAAGCCTGGACTCCTGCGCCGTGTTATCGCCGGGTCCCTTCCCTCCGGGCCCTCCAGTTCAGAACCGCCGCTCATCTGGCAAATGATCGAAAAGGATGAGATCGAGGCCTACAACCTCCCCTCGGGCATCATTTATCAGATGCACCGGGCCGCCGCCGCAGGGCAGCCCGGCGTTACAAGCAAAGTAGGCCTCGGGACCTTCATTGATCCGCGCAACCAGGCCGGACGGATGAATGCCGCAACCCCGCCGGCCATCGTCGAGTTGACCGAGCGCAAAGGCGAGGAATGGCTCTTCTTCGAGGCCATTGCTCCCAACGTGGCAATCATCCGTGCAACGACGGCGGACGAGTTCGGCAACTTGACCTTCGAAGAGGAAGCATCGATGCTCGGCGCCCTGGATCTCGCCTATGCCGCTCACAACAACGGCGGCATCGTCATCGCCCAGGTTAAACGGATCGCCGAAGGCCGTACCCTGAACCCCCGGGACGTCCGCGTGCCTGGAATCCTGGTAGATGCTCTCGTCCACGCACCCGAACAGTGGCAGACCACTCAAACGCCTTACGACCCGGCCATCTCAGGACAACAACGTAGGTCGCTGAGCACGCTGCCCGCGGTGCCCTTCTCACTGGAGAAAGTCATGGCCAGAAGGGCCAGCCTCGAACTGCAGAGCGGGGAGACCGTCAATCTCGGGTTCGGCGTCGCCGCCCTCGTCCCCCACGTCCTGCTGGAAGAGAACCTTCCACAGGAAGTCAGCTGGGTCATCGAACAGGGAGCCGTGGGAGGCGTTCCGCTCCTGGACTTCGTCTTCGGAGTGTCACAAAACCCTGATGCCGTCATGCCGAGCATTGACCAGTTCACCCTTCTCCAGGGAGGAGGGTTCCACCGAACGTTCCTGTCCTTCCTGGAAATCGACCGGCGGGGAAACGTCAACGTCCACAGCCTGCCCAAACGGCGCCACGTCACGGCCGGAGTGGGCGGATTCGCGGACATCACCTCTGCAGCGTCCGACATCGTCTTCGTCGGCGCATTCACCGCTGGCCGAAAGGACATCGTCATTGAGGACGGACAGCTGAACATACGGCAGGACGGCCCCCACACCAAGTTTGTCCAAAGCGTCGACGCCATCACCTTCTCCGGACAACGGGCACTCGACAACGGCAGAAGGGTCAAATACATCACCGAACGCGCCGTGCTGGAGCTACGCCCCGAGGGGCTGACCGTCACGGAGATCGCACCCGGGGTGGACCTGGAAAGGGACGTCCTGGCCAAATCGGACTTCCCACTGCTGGTCAGCGGCGCCCTGACCACCATGGACGCAGCCCTTTTCGTCGCTGAACCCATGGGCCTCAAACTCCCCCAGGTAGCCCCACATTCGCGTCTTGAACACCTGCAGAACACGGGGAACCGATGAAACCTGTCGAATCCATGACCGGCTTGAAGAACGACCTGGGTCCGGGAACCGTGCACTTCAACCTGAACGCCGACGGAGTGGCGACGCTAACCCTTGACCGGCCACATAAACTCAACGCCCTCAGCCTTGAGCTGCTGGCAATGCTCGAGGCCTCCCTCAAGGAAATCGAGGAATCCGACGCCAGAGTGCTCGTCCTTCGAACCACAGGCGACAGAGCATTCTGCGTCGGCGCCGACATCGCGCAGTTTTCCGCCTTCACTCCCGTTCAAATGTGGAAGACCTGGATCAAGGAAGGCCACCGGATTTACCGGCAGCTGGCCAACCTCAGCCAGCCCACAATAGCTGTCATCGACGGGCCCGCTCTTGGTGGTGGCCTGGAACTGGCTCTCGCCTGCGACTTCCGGGTTGCCGGGCCTTCGGCGAGTTTTGGACTCCCCGAAGTAGGCATCGGCACCATCCCCGGATGGGGAGGAACGGAACGCCTCACGAAACTGGTCGGCGAAGGACGTGCCAAGCACCTCATCCTGACCGGTCGTCGAATCACGTCAGACACCGCGCTGGCGTGGGGGCTGGTGACCGAGACGGCCGATGCAGACTCGCTGGAGGAATCGGTGCACGCCCTGGTCGGTGACCTCCTTAGGGGAGCGCCGATAGCGCAGCAAACCGCGAAGCAGCTCATTCATGCAGCCTCCCAGGGAGCCGATTCGGCACTCCTGGAAGCGATCGCCAGCGGATTCACCACCGCTACTGCCGATTTCCGAACCGGAATGAGCAGCTTCCAAGAGAAAAAACCGGCCGTTTTCACCGGCCGCTAGAAGCCCGACCATCAACTGTTCGACTCGGCAAGATCCCTTGCCACTCACGATAGGTAATGAAAAATGTCAATTAACAGTGACGTTAAGGACGCCCCGGGAAACCCCGAACAGGTGACCCGCGGTGACCTGCGCAGGGCGGCCTGGGCAAGTTCCCTCGGCAGCGCCCTGGAGTACTACGACTTTGCGCTCTACGGCCTTGCCTCGGCGCTGATCTTCGGCCCGCTCTTTTTCCCCGGAAGCAATCCGAGCACCGGACTGATCCTCAGCTTCGGGACCTACTTCCTGGGATTCGCCATCCGCCCCCTCGGAGGCGTGATCTTTGGCCGGCTCGGTGACAGGCTCGGCCGGAAATTTGTTCTGGTCACCACGATCAGCCTGATGGGCGGCGCCAGCACGCTGATCGGCTTCCTCCCGACGTACAACGGCGCCGCAGGCGACTGGTTCCATACCGGCGCTGGCATCTTCGCACCGATCCTCCTCATCATCCTCCGTCTCCTCCAGGGACTCGGTGCGGGAGCCGAAATGGCCGGGGCATCGATCCTGATGACTGAATACGCGCCCCGCAGGGAACGAGGATTCTGGGCCGCCCTGCCCTTCATGGGAGTTCAGCTCGGAACCGTAGTGGCAGCGCTGGTGTATTTCCTGCTGGTCAACGCCAACCAAACGACAAAGATCACGGAGACCTGGCTCTGGCGGGTGCCCTTCCTGGCCAGCATCATCATTCTTATTGTGGCTATCTTCATCCGGCTCAAGCTCAAAGAATCTCCGACCTTCAAGAAGCTCGCAGCACACCACATGATCGCAGACAAGCCAGTCCGGACACTCTTCAAGAATTCCCGCAGGACAATCTGGCGCGGCATTGGGCTGCGGATGGCAGAGAACGGGTCATCTTCCATTTACCAGGCCCTCGCCGTTGCCTACATCACCAGCGCAGCTGTCGGCGTGACGGGACCCATCGGAGCTTTGTCGCTGGTGTTCGCCGCCTCTCTCGGCGCCATCGTCGTCCCGATCGCCGGCAAGCTCTCCGATCACTTTGGACGCGTCAAGACATACCGCGGCTTCGCGATCTTTCAGCTCATCGCCGCATTCCCCATCTGGTTTGTCCTGAGCCTCGGAGACACGGTCTCGACCATCATCGTCATTTCCCTCGGTCTCGGAATCGGCACGTGGGGCATGTTCGGATCTCAGAGCGCCTTCATGTCAGAACTCTTCAGCGCACGTCAGCGCTACCTCGGCGTCTCTGTTGCCCGCGAGATCTCCGCAGTCCTCTCAGGCGGTATCGCCCCCTTGATCGGCGCATGGATCATTTCCCTGGTCGTCACCGCAGACGGCGGGGCGAAGGTCCCCGGAGCCGGGCAGGGCTCATGGATTCCGATCGCCTCTTACCTCGCACTGCTCACCGTCATCACCATCGTTGCGACCTTCTTCACTCCCGAAACCATCGGCCGCGACCTGGACAGCATCAAAGATGCTGTCGACGACCCTGCAACGGTGGAAGGCCACCACAAAGCCGACTACACAACGGCACGGTCGGCCGTGTAGGAAACCGGGCGGCTCAAGCGGCGCCTAACGGCTGCCCACATCCCAAGTAGCCCGGACAAATCTCTTGGCTCTGAGTCCGGCGGCGGTCATTGTTCAATGGCGGTCGCCGGACGGGCTGCTTAACGCTCTATCGCCGGGGCGAGGTCGCGCGGTCCGGTCATGGATTCCATTCCAAGGAGCCGCACCATCAGGCAGACCAGACACTATTCCCTCTACGTGCCTGAATGCCCTCAGCGTTCGAGTCCACCGCGTTCCAGGGTTTTGCGTTGCCGCCCTGTCTGGCCATCTTCGAAGTCATGGCCAGCGAGGGTTTCCGCGCCACTGCCGCCGTCGCCGGCGCGCCTTGCTGCTCTCCCGGGGGCGTTCGGCCACGGAGTCTCCGGGACGACATCGGTACGACCGTCGGCGTACCGGGGGGGCGCACGGGCAGGCATTCCTGGGGCGCGCGGCGGACGAATTCAGCTTCATGGCGCCACATCACGAAGGTGGGGACGGCTCGGCAATGTACTCCCTGCCGGAACGAGGCGGGGACTTGTCCATGGGGGAAATCGTCAGGCGACGGGCTGACTTGTCCATGGGGGAAATCGTCAGGCGACGGGCTGACTTCTCCAGGAGGGGAGGCTCGCAGATGCGCGCCCGAACGCTGGGGCTGGGGTCGCGGGTGATCGGCGCGCTACCCGTCGGGAGTGGGCACAGCGACTGGTCGCAGACGGCCAGTCGCTAAAGTCAGCGCTGCCTGGTCCCACTGGCGGGCCCAGCTTCAAACTTCACGCTCTTCGCGGCCGCCATTGCGCCGTCGACGCCCGGACTCGGAGGACAGTTCGCACACGAGACTGCCGCGGCGGCTCCTGAGGACTCTGCAGGCGCCACAGCATCGTTTCGGCCGCCACCTCGCCGAGTTTTCCATCAAGTGTCCCAACAGAGGTGAGAGTGGGAAACAGTGCGGATGCCAAAGGAATGTCGTCGAATCCGATGACCGCGATGTCCCTTCCTGGCTCGATGTTCCGTCTCCGCAGCTCAACATACACTCCGAGCGCTACGGCATCGCTGTGGGCCACAATAACGTCGGGGAGCATTCCATGGTCGAGTGCGAAGGCCGTCCCATAGGAACCTCCATCGAGGTTGTTCTTAGTTACGACCGCCTCATTCTCGGAAAATCTGACCTGTAGTCCCTCAAGGCCCGATGTGATGCCGCGGAGACGTTCTTGGCGTGCGGCGGAACCTTCCGGTGCCCCTATGAAAAGAGCGGATTTCGCGCCGATCGCAGCGATGTGAGCCGCTACATCTTTGCCTGCTTGTATGTTGTCGAGGCCCACATAATCGAACTCGTCGCTGAAGGACCGGACTAGTTGCACTATGGGTACGTTGCCAGCATCCACCGCCACTTGGCCAGTTGTTCCCAGCGATGGCTGGAGCAGGATACCGTCCACCCGCCGTTGGGCCATTGTCGTGATGAGTTCTTGCTGATCGAGTGGATCGTCATGGCTGTATCCGACGAGCAACGTATATCCAGCTTTGCGGGCCACACTCTCGATCGACATTGTTACTTGCGCGAAGAAGGGGTTTTGGATGTCGGTCGCAACAAAACCCAAGAGCATCGTCTGCTGCTGCCGCATGCCTGCGGCGTGCCGGTTGTAAACGTAGCCAAGTTCGGCCATTGACAACTTAACGCGCTTGCTGGTTTCGGAGGCCACACGTTGACTGCCGCGCGCTACCAGTGAGACCGTGGCCCGCGACACGCCAGCGTGTTTTCCCACATCTTCGAGAGTGACGTCTGCCATTCGTTGCTGTTATCCGTTCAGGAGCCAAATATCTTGAATTGAGCTTAGCACCATCCACTTGCTTGTAGATTGATCCACAACGTAGACGAAATCTTGCAGACTAGAAAACAGGCCGCGTTTAAAGGGTTTTCTCGGTTTGATGCCGTCCTGGCACGACGGCGGGCCGCCTCGAATCACGGATGTTGCGGTGTTTAATGTAGATTGATCTACATCAAACCCGGCGGACTGACGCTTCGAGGTTTCTAAGGCATTCAATGAGGAGTGAAGTGGTGTCATCAGCAACAACAGATATGTCTTTGGATCCAACAGGGCCCCTCGACTCAGCCGCCCACAAGGGCCTGCGCCGAGTCGTGGGAGCCGCGATGGTGGGTGCGGTGGCCGAGTGGTACGAGTTTTTTTTGTATGGAAGCGCCACGGCGCTGGTATTTGGGGCTCAGTTCTTCCGGCAGACAGGCAACGCTACTGATGGCATCATCGCGGCGTTCGCTCTGTACGGCGTTGGGTTTCTGGCACGCCCGATCGGTGGCCTTGTCTTTGGCCACTTCGGCGACAAATATGGGCGGAAGACGCTTCTCCAGGTAAGCCTGACAATCGTAGGTCTTACGACCTTCCTGATGGGCTGCCTCCCTACCTACGATCAAATCGGCATGTGGGCCCCAGTGCTGCTCGTAGCTCTGCGACTCTTTCAGGGCTTCGGGTTCGGCGGAGAATGGGGCGGCGCAACACTGATCGTCAGCGAACACGCCCCGGCTAACAGGCGCGGTCTGTGGAGCGCATGGCCCCAATCCGGGGTCCCTCTGGGAAACATCCTCGCGACGCTCGTCCTTCTACTTTTGTCTTCGACCCTTACAGAGAGCGATTTTCTTAGCTGGGGGTGGCGGGTTGCATTCTGGCTTTCCGCGGTGGTCGTTGCAGTCGGTTACTACATCCGCGCGAAGGTCGACGATGCTCCCATCTTTAAAGAGGCGCAGGAGAAGGCGGCCCGGGATAAGAAGAGCCAGCTCGGAATCGTGGAAGTGCTCAAGCATCACAAGAAGCACGTGGCCATCGGCATCGGCGCCCGGTTTGCCGAGAACATCCTGTACTACCTGGCAATCACGTTCTCCCTGACCTATTTGAAGACGGCCGTCCATATGGACACATCCCGCATCCTGCTGCTGATGCTGGGCGCCCATGTCCTTCACTTCTTCCTCTTTCCCCTGATGGGCCTGGCGTCGGACAAATTTGGGCGACGCCCCGTCTTCCTCATCGGCTGCGTCCTGACCGCGGCCTGGGGTTTCATCGGCTTCCCGCTCATGAACACCGGAACCGACGTTGGAGTTCTGACCGCAGTCGTGCTGGCCATGGCAATCAACTCGATGGTCACTTCGCCCTACGCATCCATGATGACGGAGATGTTCCCCACAAGGATCAGATACACGGCGCTGTCGCTGTGCTACCAGTTCGCACCCATCGTCGCCGGAGGGTTCGCCCCGCTGATCGCACTCGCACTCCTGCAACAGTTCGACTCGTATGTTCCGGTCGCGCTCTATCTGGTAGCGGCCGCGGCAATCACGTTCGTTTCGATCCTCTTCGTTCGAGAAACGCGCGGAGTGGATCTCCGCGAGGTGGACCGGCGCCTCGACTCGCATTCATAGTTCAGCCCAGACGGCGCCCCAGAACAGAAGCTCTGGGGCGCCGTCCAGGCGTACCATCCACCACCGCCACGGCGGTCTGCTTCGACGGAGATGTAGTAGTGACGAACTCAGTGCCCATGATGACTTTTGGTGCAGAGCAGGTTCCGGTAATGACAGTTTCCACCGTGATCGTCGGGACCGGATCGGCAGGCTTCTGCGCTGCTGACCGACTGTGGGAATTAGGCTGTGACGACATCGTCATGGTGGCCGACAAGGTGCGGGCGGGCGCTTCCCGTAACGCGGGTTCAGACAAGCAGACGTACTACAAGCTCACACTGTCTGGAAATGACCAGGACTCTGTGCGGGAGATGGCAGAGACTCTCTTCTCTGGCGGTGCCATGGACGGAGACAACGCACTGGCCGAAGCCGCCCTGAGTGCCAGGAGCTTTATCCGGCTCTGCGATTTGGGAGTGCCATTCCCTCAGAACCGCTACGGCGAGTTCATTGGATACAAGACGGATCACGATCCCCGCCAGAGGGCCACATCAGTCGGCCCGTATACCAGCCGGACTATGGTGGAACAGCTTGAGAAGAAAGTCCAGCGAAATGGCACGCAGATTTTCGGTGAGTGCCGTGTGGTCGACGTCGTGGTGCTCCCCGACGCCGAAGGTGGTAGTCGGGTGGCAGGCCTGCTGGTCCTACGGACAAACGTATCCCTGGACTCAGGTGATAGTCCGTTCCTCTTCTTCAAATGCCAAAACATTGTGTATGCAACCGGCGGACCGGCCGGCATCTATTCGACGAGCGTTTTTCCAAACGGGCAATGGGGCGCATCAGGCGCCGCTCTTCGGGCAGGAGTGCACGGAAAAAATCTGACGGAATGGCAGTTCGGTCTCGGGTCGATCAAGCCGCGCTGGAATGTCTCCGGAACCTACATGCAGGCCGTTCCCCGCTTTGTCTCCACCGACGCCGACGGGAACGACGAACGCGAATTCCTTACCGAAACGATCGAAGACTATGGACGACTGATTTCACTTGTGTTCCTCAAGGGCTATCAATGGCCGTTCGACGCTCGGAAGGCAGCGGACGGATCCTCGTTGATCGACCTGCTCGTGTACCGCGAAACCGTGCTTCGTGGCCGTCGGGTGTTCCTCGACTTCCGGCAAAATCCCGTTCGGGAATCGTTCGACCACATCGAACTGCAACCTGAGGCCCACGAGTATCTCCGCTGCGCAGACGCTCTGTTCGGCACACCTATCGAGCGGTTGAGGCGTATGAACGAGCCGGCATACCGGTTCTACCTCGACAGGAATCCATATATCGATCTTGAGAAGCACATGCTCGAAGTTGATGTGTGCGCCCAGCACAATAACGGAGGACTGACCGTCGACGCTTGGTGGCAGTCGAATGTGCGAGGATTCTTCCCTGTAGGTGAAGCCGCAGGCTCCCATGGCGTCTACCGTCCTGGCGGTGCTGCCCTGAACAGCGGACAGGTGGGTGCAACGCGGGCCTCGCAGTACATCGCGGCCGGCAGGGACATGCCGGTGCTCACAGATACGGAATTCGTCGATGCTGCAGCGCCGATACTCCGTGAAGCGCAGAACCTCATGAAGTTGGCGACACAGCGGGCGCAACAGGGAATACCGGACAACACCGGTGACCTCCTGTCACGAGTCCAAGTGCTCATGAGCGAAAAGGCCGGACCGGTGAGGTCAAACACGTCAATCCCCGAAGCACTCGAGAAGATCGACGATTGGATGAGGAGCTACTCGGACGTAGTATCGGCAGACGGGTCATCTCGGAGGTCTATCAGCCGGACGTTCCTTGTCAGGGACATTCTCACAACGGCCTATGTCTACCTGTCGGCAATGGCCGACTATGTTGCCCATGATGGTCACTCACGTGGATCTGTCATCTATTCGGATCCCAGGGGATCGCTCCCGCGCAAGGGATACGGCTCCGAGCCGGACGAAGAGCTGCAGCTGCCGGAAATCTTCAGGTTCCTGCTTGATAACGGCGCTCTAGATGACCGCATACAGGAAACGGTATTCCTTGACGGACAGGTTCCCCAGCCTGGCGAAGCGACGATCTCCGCCGGCGACAGCGGAAACGGTCCCGCCGAACCCGATCTGCGGCGGACGCCCGGCAAAGTGGCGTTCCACTGGAGGGCGCGCCGTCCGATTCCGGAACCGGATCATTTTTTTGAGAACGTCTGGAGAGACTTTCGGACCAACGGCAATGTCTACTGAACCGTCGCTGCCGTACGAGCCGATCACCGGCCCAGCCGCAGTGCCCATCGCGGCCTTGCCGATATCTAAGCGAGACTCACCCCCGAAAACGCCACTCGGCACCAACACCCTCCATAGATCCAAGTACTTGAATATTCGGCTGCTACTGGCTCCGGCAAACAAAAGGGGTACCGACACATGACCACACCACAATCAGGTCCTGACCTGACCAGAACTCCACTGTCTTCGGTTCTGAACGAGACCAAGGTCGTGGCAGTACTTAGGGCTGCTCACGCGAGGGACTATGCCCCCGTCATCGAAGCACTACAGCGGGGAGGCGTTCTCAGCATCGAACTAACTCTGAGCACACCGGGCGTGTTCGACGAACTCCCCTTGCTGAAGGACAGGTTCGGCGCTGGCCTGGAAATCGGCGTCGGCACCGTAACGACGGCCAGCGAAGCAGAAACCGCACTGGACCTCGGGGCAACGTACATCGTGACGCCAGTCATCGACCGGGGCGTCATTGAAACCTGCGTCCGTCGCGGAACGCCTGTCTTCCCAGGTGGGTTAACCCCCACCGAACTCCATGCCGGATGGAAACTTGGTGCCACGGCCGTGAAGGTCTTCCCCGCGGCCACGGTAGGGCCCGGCTATATCTCGCAGCTTCGCGGTCCGTTCCCGGAGATACAGGTCATCCCATCCGGCGGTGTGGGCATTGACGACGTGCCCAGCTGGATCAAGGCCGGAGCGGTGGCCGTGAGTCTCGGGGGTCCGCTGCTGGAGGACGCCTTCAAGGACGGTAACCTGCAGTCGCTCACCGCCAGAGCAAAGCGTGTTCGTCGGCTCGTGGACGAGGCGGGTGCATGATCGGGGTACTGCAGCCACCATCGCCGTATGTCCTGACATTTGGTGAAACTATGGCCTTGATGCGGGCTGATCAGCCCGGCCCCCTGGCCCACGCCTCCACCATGACCTTGGGTATCGGCGGATCCGAGTCCAATGTCGCCGTCGGCCTCCGGCGTCTGGGGATATCAACCGTCTGGTGTGGCCGCATAGGCAATGACGCGCTCGGGCAACTCGTCGAGCGTGAGATTCGGGCCGAAGGAGTCGACACCAGGGTCACCGTGGATGACACCGCTCCCACGGGACTGATGATCAAGGAACGGCGAACGTCCGCCAGTCAGCGCGTGACGTACTATCGCACCGGAAGCGCGGGATCACGCATGTCCCCGGAGGACCTGGACGCTCAGCTAATCTCCAGCGCGAGTCTGCTCCACGTCAGCGGCATCACCCCCGCACTGTCAGCGCAAGCGGAATCAACGCTCCTTCATGCCATTGACGTCGCGCGGTCTGCCGGAGTGCCCGTCTCCTTCGACCTCAACTACCGGGGAACCCTGTGGTCACGAGAAGCTGCCGGTGGCGTGTACCGAGACATCATTTCCCAGGCGGACATCGTGTTTGCCGGCGACGACGAGGCATCGATCGCCGTGGGAGGTGGCTCCGATCCGGAGGAGCTCGCCCGCCGTATTGTAGCGTTGGGTCCGCGCGAGGCAGTGATCAAGCTCGGCGCCAAGGGCGCCCTTGCGCTGGTTGAGGGCGAGCTGTTCCGCCAGTCCGCAGTTTCCGTGGAAGTCGTCGACACCGTGGGTGCAGGCGATGCATTTGTGGCCGGCTATCTGGCCGAATTCGTGGCTGGATTGGGCCCTGCCGAAAGACTGAGGACAGCAGTCGCCACCGGCGCGTTCGCGTGTATGGTCCTTGGGGACTGGGAAGGCTTGCCTCGGCGGAGCGAACTCCGTCTCCTAGAATCAAAAGAACCCGTATTGCGCTAGGTGGTTTCGGAATCCGAGCGGCCGCCACCCGTCGACGGAACGAGCAGCCGACAAGTTCCTGGACCGGCCACTGGATGGTGACGCGGAGGAACCTTTGGGCGCCGGAGCTGGAGGGCGGGTAGTTAAGATCCAACTCGAAGAGGGACTCGGCCAATCCCATGTCCAAACCGAGTGGTTCGCAGCTGCGTACCTCTCGGTGGGCAGGGGAATGTCGACAGCCTGATCTCCGGTATGGGAGGCAGAACGTATTGGATCACGAATGCCGGCGCTCGTCAGGTAATGACGTAGTACCAGTTGGGGCTTCCCCGGTCCATGGATGATCGAACCAAGTACTCGTGAATGTCAATGGCTCTTCGCTCCCCGGTATCTGTGCGAACCCAAAGAATCCCGAGATGGGGAGCTGTTATCTCAGTCTGTCCTCGCATCATAACCCTCCCTTGTTCGTCGTAGACCTCCACTTGGTCGCCGGGAGACAAGGAGCAAAGGAAGTCGATGTCGGCGTCAGTCGCTTCATGCTTCAAGACTTTTCATTCCTTCTTCGTGACGTTGATCGTTGCCGTGGACCTGCACTCGTGCGCGGGCAGATTCGGCGGGATTGTGTGTACGAGGATCAGGGAACTACGTGGGTTCCTGATCCGACCCAGGGGCCGATCGCTTTTTGCACCTTGCCCTGTGCTGTGCAGGGCCTACGGGCTGCAAACCATTCGGGAGCCGTCAAAGCGCCGTTGAAAAGTTGTTCAGCGCGTAGTCGAGGACCACCGAGAAGTCGTCTGCTTCGACGGCGTCAACGTAGCGTGCGTGTGGCAGCGGATCGCATCTGAATGTGTTGGGCCGCCCAAGGTAGGGCGACCATATTGTGGCTACCGGCCGGCCGTAGTTGTCCACCGCCACCCACTCCCCTTCCCCGGCCCGGCGGGCCTGTCCGAGGTGGGCCGTCGCGGGGCTGGCGAAGGTGTCCCGATCGCTGTGGAAGCCGAGGGGGCTTCTTTCGATCCGGTACCGGGCCGTATCGCGGGACGCGTTCGTTGTTGGGCCGGGCTGCAGATATTCGGGGCTCGTAAACCCGGGCATCTGTTTTTGGGCTTCGGCGAATACGGCTCCGGCAATGGAGAGGTCTTGCCAGGCCATGCCGGTGCCGACGAAAATTCGTGGTCCGGTGCCTGCGGAGACCGCGTACCGGCCCTGGACGATGTCGGAGAGGGTCGGGAGATCCCGGACGTACAGGAGGTTCTCGCTCTGGGGGATGAGGACTGCGCCGGCTTCGCGTTGTGCGCTATGGCGGGATTCGACGACGACGCTGCCGCGGGACACTAGCGTGGAATCGATGTCCCTGGTCGTTGGTGTGTGACTTCCGATGGCGAGGACCAGAGCGTGGTCCTTTACGGCGTCCCCTGAAAAGAGGGGGGCGCCCGCGCTGGACGTGCAGGCGATGATGTCTGCCGCGGACACCGCGGCAGGAGTAGCCAAGGAGGCAGGGATGCCTTCGGAGCGGAGCTGGCGGACGAAGGCTTCGCCTTTGGCGGAGTCACGGGCCACGACGTCCACGTGTTCAACTCCGGCGGTAGCGTGCAGCGCCGAGGCGTGTCCGTGGGCCTGGGCACCGGTGCCGAATACCGCGAGGCGCGGGAGGGGGCGGTCTGCGAGGTGTCTGATGGCCAGAGCCGAGGTCGCAGCCGTTCGCACCTTGGTCAGCGCGGCTCCGTCCAGGAAGGCGAGCGGTGCCATTGAGTCGCCGTCGAACAGGACGTATGCGCCTTGGATCGTGGGCAGTGAATCGGTGGCGTCCGGCCCGTTGCGGACGGTGAGGACTTTGACGCCGAGGCGTTGTCCTGTTGATGACGGCATGAGGAGCATGTGGCCGCCGGCAGCGTCGATGGAGTGGCGGTCGGGATCAGTTTCCGGGTCAAAACCATCGGCGAGTGTCGATTGGAGGGCGTCTACGGCCTGGGCCCAGGTGAGTGCTTCGAGGACACCGTTTGCCGAGAACGTCCAGGGCTCCGGAGAAGCGTCTGGAGGGTTTGGCGTCATTCTGTAGTCTCCGTCCTTCGATGGTCTGCCATGAGTTTGAACTGCTGAGCCACTGCTGGCTCGGGTCGTGGGCCCGGCCTCTGCCTTCCCCCGCGGCGGCTCGTGGCCGCCGCAGGGGAAGCGTTCGATTTTCCTAGGCTGAAACCTTGTCGGCGTACACGGCGGCCCGATGTCCCTCCAGCGTTGCGGGGTCGTTGATGGCGTCCCGAGGGTCGTCGAGGTCGCGGCCGATGGTTTCGGGGGTGAAGAACGTCGCCACGATGGTGATGAGGGTCAGCAGGGACAGGTAGCCGGCGATTGGCAGCCATGCGCCCGATCCGGCTTCCGGAACGCCGGGACCGCCATCCCCCGCTATCACCAGGGAAATGATCCAGGCACCAATCAGCGGTGCAATGCCGCCGGAGATGACGGCGGAGATCTCTCGGGCGACGGAAACGCCGAGGTACCGCTGACGGGCGCTGAAGAGTTCTGACATAAATGCACTCTGTGCGCCGAACATGCCCCACGTGCCGATGCCGAGACCGAGGGAGAGTACGACGATGGTCTGGACCGTGTCTCCGAGGCTCAGCACGTACCAGATGGGGAAGGCGGCGAGGAGCTGGAAGATGGCGAATGCGCGGTAGGTCTTGACGCGTCCGAAGTGGTCGGAGAGCTTGCCGGCGATCGGAACGACGAGGGCGCCCAGGGCGGCGGCGAAGACGAGCGACAACGCGCCGATCGGCCCCTTTACTCCTACCGCTGCACTGGTGACGTAGGCGATGGCGAGTGCCTGGTAGATCGAGGACGAGCCGTTCTCCGCGAGGCGGAGTCCGATGCCGCGCAGAAGGGTTGGGCGGGAGGTTTTGAGCAGCGTCGCCAGAGGCTTGTCAACGATCATCTCGTGGGCCTCGAGCTTGGTGAATGTTGGGGACTCTTTGAGCTTCAGACGGATAAAGATGGCGACGATGAGGATGGCCGCGCTGGCGATGAAGGGGGTGCGCCACAGCCAAGTGTCGGTGATCTTGGTCGTCTGATTGGCGTTGAGGAGGAGGAAGTAGACCAGAGCAGCAGTGACCGTTCCGACCTGGACTCCCAGGAACGGGAGGGAGGCGTAGAAGCCGCGTTCCTTCCGCGGGGCGTACTCGGTCATGAGAATGGACGCGCCGGCCATTTCGGCCCCCGCACCCAGGCCCTGGAGCAGCCGCAGCACGATGAGCAGGATCGGCGCGAGGATGCCGATTCCCCCGCCGTACCAGTCGCCTGAAGAGCCGTTGTAGGTCGGCAGGAAGCCGATCAGCGTGCTGGCCCCGCCCATAAGAGTGATAGTTGCGAGCAGCACAAATTTGCGTCCCACCCGGTCGCCGAGGCGGCCGAAGATGATTCCGCCCAGCGGCCGCACTGCGAAGCCCAGGAAGTAGGTTCCGAAGCTCAGGATCAGACCCGTTGAGGGGTTGGTCCCGGGGAAGAACAGGGGGCCGAAAACCAGGGCCGAAGCCAAGCTGTAGAGCGCGAAGTCGTAGTACTCCAAGGCGCTGCCTAAGGAACTTGCCCAGGCTGCACGGAGCAGGTCCGTGCGGGTCACCCCGGTGGCCGGGGCGTCCTTAACATCGTCGTTAATCGACATGGTGAATTACCTATCGTGAATGGCAAAGATCTTCTTGCCGATTAGATCGCTGACGATCCCGTGAGTTGTCAGGTACGCGCTGGTGCGGCCGGTTCTACAGTGCCGCTGTCCCGTCGCCGGGGATGGGTCCGCCGGACTGCCGCTTCAGGTGCGCCGGCTGTTGTTCGCCGCAGCGTTTGCATCAACTTTACCGGGGTTAGTAGATCGATGCAACAGATTTTATCGAGAACCCTTCGAATCATCGTTTCGGCGAGCCTGAGATCCAGAGATATCGAGTCGAACGCAGGCGCCTTGTCTAGTAGATCGCTCTACAAAACGTCGGCGGCTTTTGCAGTGTGGTTGACAGCCGGCCGTTGGCAGCCGCTGCGTCCCTAGGCTTTGGTTCCGCGGAGTATGCCGCGGAGGCTTGCAACGGTCACGTTCTCAAGTGAGCTGACGTAGTGGCGGCCGGGCCCGGGGGAAGGCCGGGCAATTCCGGGGACCACAACGACTTCCATGCCGGCGGCTTGCGCACTCGTGGTGCCGCTTACCGAGTCCTCCACCGCGACGCAATGGGAGGGTTGGACATTAAGGAGTTCTGCTGCGGCCAGATAGGGGGCTGGGTGAGGCTTGCCCTGCGGAACGGCATCCCCGGCGACCACAGCATGAAAGGTCCCGATGGGCGCGGCAGATGCCACGCGAGTGGCGACGGGGCTGAAGGCCATAGTGACCAGGGCTGAAGGAATGCGGGCGGCGGCGAGTTCGGCCAGGATCCTTTCCGCGCCGGGGAGCCATGGAATGCCCCCTTCCAGCTTTGCCACGACCCGTTCGAGGAGATCGTTGATGATCTCCGCCGCGGAGAGGGAAACACCGCGTTCCTGCAGGATCGTCGCCGTGACCGGCATGGCCTGCCCCACCGTTGCGTGCGCATCCTGCGTGGTCCAGTTGAGGCCGTACTGTCGCGCGATTTCGCTCTGCGCCGCCAGCCAGTACGGCTCCGTATCGACAAGGGTACCGTCCATGTCCCACAGAACCGCTTGAAGTTCGCGTTCGTCTCCTGCAGGCATGGCACAGTCCGTTTCATTGAGCCGGCCCGGGGCCGGGTTCGGTGTTTTCTGTGATGATATGCCTCGCCAACTACGAGGTTCGATCATGCCTGCTGACGGGGGTCTGGTAAGTGCGTGTCAGGTCGCAGCATTCGTTCCTGCGAGGGTGGCAAGGAGGTCGTGGACGGCTGCGGCCCCGGCGTTGGAGGAGAAGTCGGAGCTTAGCCCGATGACGCTTACCCCGGCGGCGAGGTACGTGGGGGCGGTGGCCGCTTTCATCCCTCCGGTAGCGACGAAGCGGACGTCGGGGAAGGGTCCCTTCATGGCTTTGACCCAGTCGGGGCCGAGAACGGAGGCGGGGAACGCTTTGAGCCAGGTGAGACCGAAGGCTCGGGCACGAAGGATCTCGCTGGCGGTGGCCACGCCCGGGAGATGCGGGATGCCGCGGCGGATGCTTTCCTGGATGATTCGTTCATCCAGTCCCGGGGAGACCGTGAAGGAGGCGTTCGCGGATGCTGCGGCGTCCAGCTGCTCGATCCGGATGATGGTACCGGCACCGACCGCCACACCGCGCTCGGCCGCGGCGCTGGCCACTGCTGCGAGTGTGGGGACGGCTTCGGGTGTTTCGATGGTGACTTCGACGTGCTGGACACCGGCGTCCCAGGCCCGGGTGGCGGACAGGACCGCTTCGCCGGGCGTGAGGCCGCGGAGTACGGCGATGACCGGGACCCGGAAGAAGTCGTCGTCAAACCAATCGTTTAGCAGGGTGCGTGCCAAGGTCTTCTCTTTCAGATGGTGTTGCCAGATGGTGCTGCGGGGCGGTGTCCCCCGGCATGGCCGGTGCGGTCAGCGCATGCTGCGTGATGCTGTCCGGGTCGTAGCTGCGGGGTCGGGCTCCGTGGCCGGGGCGGTAGTCGGCGCGCGTGCCCAGGGTCCAGGCGGCAAAGGAATGACCCAGGGCGATCCTGTCTTCGGGTTTATCCCCGCGGAGGAGGCCGGCCAGATATCCGGCTGCAAACGCGTCACCCGCACCTACGGGTTCTATCACTTCGACCCGGTGCGCCGGCACCCGGTGGATGCGTTCATCCCGGTTCTGGTCCCGGACGAATTCGACTGCTTCGGTTGCCGAGTCCTTGATGACCAGATGGCGGGGCCCGGGCAGGAGCGCCGACACTTGTTCTGCCGTGGTGCAGCCCCACAGGGTTTCTGCTTCATCGAGCCCGACGAGGACGACCGTTGCCCTGGCCGCCAGTTCCAGCAGGCGCGGTCCGGCGGCGTTGACGCCCCACAGGGCGGGGCGGTAGTTGACGTCGAAGGAAACCTTGTAGCCTTTCGCGCTGGCCTGGTCGAGGAGGTACTCCGTCAGCGCGGAACAGCTGACCGACAGGGCGGCATTAATGCCGCTGGTGTGGATCCAGCCTGTCTGTTCCAGCGGCCATGCCCCCGAATCCTCCGGCGCCATGGCCGAGGCCGCTGATCCGGCCCGGTAGTAGAGCGTCCTGGCACCGTGGCCCAGATCGGGGTCCTTGAAGTACACGCCCGTGGGGGCGCTGCTGTCGCGGGTGACCAAGCTGACGTCCACGCCCCGTGCGGCCAGTCCGTCCATGATTCGGTCTCCGAACGGGTCCTGGCCGAGGCGGCTGGCCCAGCCGGACCGGTATCCGAATTCGGCCAAGTGTGCAGCGACGTTGGACTCCGCTCCGCCGTATCCGAGCAGGCATTCTTCCGCCTGGCTGAGGGGCTCGGCGTTAGCGGGCGTGACGACGGCCATCGTCTCGCCGACGCAGAGTACGTCAAGGAGGGTCATTTCACGGCTCCGGCAGTGAGGCCGCCCACGAAGAACTTGCCCAGGACGAGGTAGAGCAGGACGGTGGGTGCGGCCACAAGCACTGCACCGGCCATCAGCTCGGAGTAGTCAACGGTGGTCGTCCCGATGAGGTTGTTTAGCGTCACGGTGGCGGGCCACGCTGCCGGGGAAGCAAGGATGAAGCCGAAGAGGAAGTCATTCCAGATGTTGGTGCACTGGAAGATGCCGGCGACCACGAAACCGGGGATGGAGAGCGGGAGCATCACGCGGAAGTAGGTTGCCCAGATCCCGGCGCCGTCGATGGAAGCGGCCTCGATGATGGCGCTGGGGATGCCCTCGTAGTAGTTGCGGAAGATCAGGGTGGTGATCGGGATGCCGTAGATGATGTGGACCAGGATCAGGCCGATGATGCTTCCCTGCAGGTGCAGCATGTTCAGGAACTGGAAGACCGGGATAATGACGGCCTGGAAGGGGATGAACATGCCGACCAGCAGCACCGTGAAGAGGGCATTGGACCCCCGGAACGGGAACTTGGCCAGGATGTAGCCATTGATCGAGCCTATGAGGCAGGAAATCAGGGCGGCCGGGATCGTGATCTGCAGGGAGTTGGCGAGCGATCCGTGGAGTTTCGTCCAGGCCCCTTTGAAGGCGTCCAAGCTGGGTGCGTCGGGGAAAGCGAGGAAGAAGTTGGGTGCGCCGGTGCTTCCTGACAGTGCCGTGGCGATGATGACGTACACGGGCACCAGCATACCCATGGTGGCAATTGAGCAGACCGCCAGGATGATCCAACCGCCTGCAGTCTTGGGGATGCTCCAGGACCGGGGCTTCGGGGCCAGCTTTCCGGGGCGCCGGCGCGCCGCGGGGGCGGGTTGGGACGGGGTCGGTTCGAGGGTTTCGACGGCCATTTCTATGCCTTTCGCTCTTTCCGGTATCCGCGGACGAGGTAGGGGACGATAACCACGAGGGTCAGCAGGAGGAGGATGATCGCCATTGCCGAGGCTTTGTCGTAACGGCTGGTGAGGTAGTTGTAGATGTAGATGCCGGGGACGTCGGTGACGAATCCGGGTCCGGAGCCTGACATGGCGACGACGAGGTCGAAGATTTTCAGGGCCACGTGAAGCAGGAGTACGAAGCAGGTGATGGTGGAGGGCCAGAGCTGGGGCAGCACGATGTAGCGCAGGCGCTGCCAGAGGTTGGCGCCGTCGACGTTGGCGGCTTCGAGGTGTTCTTCGGGGATGGAGGCGAGGCCGGCGAGGTACATGGCCATGGCGAAGCCGACCAGCTGCCAGGCGGCGGCAAAAATGATGGGCAGCAGTGCCACCGGGATGCCGAGCTGGACTTTCAGGAAGTCCGTGCCGGAGGGATCGTTCAATGCCCCCAGAATGGTGGGATCGGTGGTCCAACCTGGGGGGTTCTCGATTCCCATGTTCCGCAGGATTTCGTTGACACCGGTGGAGGGCGAAAAGATCCAGCGCCAGGCAACACCGGTGACGATGAAGGACAGCGCGTACGGCAGGAGGAAGACGGTCCGAAACAGACCTTTGCCGACTGCGACGTGGTGGATGAAGAGAGCCGCGACGAGTCCGCCGAGGATGGCCAGGACCAGGAAGATCACGGTGAACACAACTACGTTGCGGATGTCGGCCTGGAAGCGCTGTTCCTGGACCAGCTCACCGTAGGTGGCCCCCAGCGGCTGGCGGAGGCTCATATTCGGGCTCGTGCCAATCTTCCAGTTGGAGAGGGAGATGTAGGCGGTGATCCCAATGAAGACGTAGACGAAGAGGAAGCTGACCAGCAGGCTGGGGGCGAAGATCCAGGCCGCCCTGCGGGATGTCCTGACGTTGTGGGGTACTTGTTTCCTGGACCGGGGGTCGGGATCCACCGGCGTTGGCTGTGCTGTTGCTGTTGTCATGTGAGTACTGATCCTGTCCGGGGGTGTGGCTGCGGTGACCCGCAGCCACACCCTTTGCGACTTGGTTGGCTGACCGGCTATTACTACAGCTGGGTCTTCTGCGCCTGCGTCATGCTGGCAATGAACGCGTCGACGTTCCCACTGCCGTTGAACGTGGAGACGGCGTCGGCGTACGTCTGGGCGAATTCGGCTGTCGTGACCTGGCCATGGGCAAGGGAGGAGACAACCTTGGCAGCGGCGAAGCTCTTGGCGGCCTCCTGCTGGTATTGCGAGAGGCTGGAGATGTCGGCGTTGGTAACTGCGGGGATGGACCCCTTCTTTACCGCGAACTCTGTCTGGATCTTCGGGTCCATCAGGGTCTTCAGCCAGGCGTTCGCCGCGTCCGCGTGCGGGATGTTGTTCGCGGGGATGGAGAAGCCGTCACCGACGTAGTCGAAGATGTCTTCCTTGCCGGGGAAGGTGACCCATGCGAAGTCAGTCCCGGGTTGCTTCTTGGCGTTCAGCAGTTCGCCGTAGGCCCAATCCCCCATGAGGCTGACGGCGCAATTGCCGTCAGCCATTTTCTTCACGGCTTCGTCCCAGGTGACGGCTGAGTGGTCCTTGTTGGAAAGGGAAAGGATCGTTTTGTAATCCTCAAGTGCCTGCTTCATTTCCGGAGCGTCAAAGGAGTATTCATTCGTGAACAGCTTCTTCCAGTTGTCAGCGCCCACCCTGGACATGACGATGGATTCCAGCAACTCGGCCGAAGCGAAAATGTCCTTGTCTCCCAGGCATACCGGTGTGGTCCCGGTGGCTTGGACCTGTTTCAGGCTGGCGATCAGCTCGTCCACACTGCCCGTCGGGTTGATCTTGACGTTGGCTTTGGCAAGCACCGCGGGGTTGGTCCAGAGCACGTTGCCGCGGTGGACGCCGATGGGAACGGTGTAGTACTTACCGCCGACCTGCTGAGCCTCGGCCACGTCCTTGGGGAGCTTGGATGCCCAATCGTTCTGCGTCCAGAGATCTGTCAGATCCGCGACCTGGCCGCCGTCCACGTAGCTCTTCAGCTGGCCCGCCGGGTGGAGCTGCCAGGAATCCGGCGGGCTGCCGGCCTGAAGCCGCGCGGCCAGTGCCTGCCGTGCGTTGGCTCCGCCGCCGCCGGAGACAGCGGCGTTATCCACGGCGAGACCCGGTTTGGCCGCCTTCACGCCGTCAATCAGGACATTCAGGGCTTCGGCCTCCGAGCCGGAGGTCCACCAGGAGGTGATTTCCAGTTTGTCGGTGCCAGCGGCGGTGGAGCTTCCGGCCGGCTGGTTGGCGGAACACCCGGTTACTGCGATGAGGCTTGCGGCTGCCGTAACGGCCAGCGAGATCTGGAGCTTGTTTGATGCACGCATGACTACTCTCCTTTGGGTTGTCAGACGCCGGATAAGGCCCGGCTAGAGCCTGCGTTGTGGTCCAGATTACATAGATCAGTAGATCGATGCAATGGTTTTTGCGCTTATGACACTAATCCCTCCAAAATGCCGCCGCTGTTTTAATGGCTCACGGAAGAAAAGGCCTAGAACATCTGGATCTGTGCGGCGTGGTCCTTGTAGATCGCTCTACCGCAGTGGGCCGAAACATGGTAGAAATATTGCAATAGAGCCACATGGAGGTGGATGAGAGATGAGTAAAGTGACCTTGGACGACGTCAGTCGGGCCGCTGGGGTGTCTCGGTCCACCGCTTCGCTCGTCCTTCGCGGTAGTTCACGTATTCCGGAGTCCACCTCAGACCGCGTGAGGCTGGCCATGGCGGAATTGGGGTACGTCTACAACCGGCACGCAGCAAACATGCGGCGCAGCGAGTCCATGACCCTCGGACTGATCGTGACCGATATTCGCAACCCCTACTTCGCCGGCCTGACCATGGCCATCGAGGAGGCCGCGCACGAGGCGGGTTACACCCTACTGGTCGGGTACAGCCGGGATGACGTAGAGCGCCAGTACCAGCAGCTGGAGACCATGGTCCAGCAGCAGGTCGATGGCATTCTCTTGCTGCCGGCTATGGGCTCTGACCTGAACCCCATCTGCGGAATCATTGACCGCTCCGCGGTCCCGGTCTTGCAGCTTGCCCGCTACTTCTCGGAAGAGCTGGACTACGTCGGTCCTGACAACATTGCTGCCGGCCAACAGCTGGGCCGCCATTTGTCCTCCCTGGGAGCAACGTCCGCTGTGCTGATCGGTGGCCCCGAGCATTCCTCCGCCCGGGCGGAACGGATTAAAGGGCTGGAATCCGGCTTCTCGGGGAGTGGGGTGACTTTCGATGCCAACCGTTCGGAGGCGACGAGGAACAATGCCGCCGGCGGATCCGAAGGAATCGCCCGTGTCCTGGACCAAGGCATCTGGCCGGACTGCATCATCGCCTACAGCGACGCGGTCGCGCTCGGGATCTACGCCGAGCTCCGCCGGAGGAACCTCGAACCAGGCCGGGATGTCTCCGTGGCCAGCTTCGACGACATCGCGATGGCACAGCTGCTGCTGCCACCGCTGACATCGGTTTCCACCTACCCGGAACTCATCGGCAGGAAAGCAGCAGAGCTGCTGCTGGCCCGTATCCGTGACTCATCGCCGGAGCCTCAGCGTTCTCTCATCGAGCCGGCCCTGAAGGTCCGTGCATCCACCGCCCAATGGCGACCCCGAAACTAGGAGTAACACCATGTCAGCACTGAAATGGGGCCTGATCGGCGCCAGCGATATCGCAGCCACCCGCGTCATCGATGCCATCCGCAGCAGCGGCGGCACCGTCACCGGAGTCTTCAGCGGATCGTCCGCCCGGGCAGCGGACTTTGCCGCTACTCACGGACTGGGCAGAGCCACTTCCAACCTTGAGGAGCTCTTGGCATGGGACGTGGACGCCGTCTATATTTCCTCCACTAATGACAAACACTTTGACCAGGCAACCAGGGCGTTGCGGGCCGGGAAGCACGTCCTGTGCGAAAAGCCGTTGGCTCTGGATGCCGGCGAGGCCGAAGCGATGGTCCAGCTCGCAGAGGACACCGGCCTTGTTCTGGCCGCCAACCACCACCTGCCCGGCAGCCCCCTGCACGCCAAAGTGCGCGAGCTTGTCAACGACGGCGTCATCGGAACGGTCCTCTCCGCCAAGATCGCCCACGCCGTCCTTCTTCCCGAGCGGCTGCGGGGCTGGCGACTCGGACAGGGCACGCCCGGCAGTGGGGTGATCCTGGACATCACCTGCCACGACGCCTCGGTCCTGAACCCCCTGCTCGGCACACCCGTTGCCGTCAGCGCCGTGGCCGTCCAACAGGCCGCGTGGAACACCGGCGGGCAGGAAGATGCCGCCATGACCGTCATCCGATACGAAAACAACGGCCAGTCGCCGGTCCTGGCCCAGACCCATGACTCCTTCACCGTCGGATTCGCGATGACCTCGCTGGAAGTCCACGGCACAAAGGGCACCGTCCAGGTCTTCGACGCCATGACCCAGGACACCCAGGGAGAGATCGTCCTGACCACGGAGTCCGGCGCCAGGACGATCGACGTCGACTGCTCAGAGGACCTCTACCTCATCGGCCTACGGGCCTTCACCGCCGCCGTCCATGGCACCGGTGTCCCTACGGCTACGGGGCGGGACGGCCTGATGGCCCTCAAGGTCGCCCTGGCAGCCCAGGAATCGGCAACCTCCGGACGCACCGTCCACATCAACTAACACCCCAGAAAGAACATCATGCAGAAAGTACAGATCCTCTCGGCCCGCGAGGCAGCGGACCTCATCAACGACGATGACGTCATCACCGTCAGCTCCTCCAGCGCCCTAGGCTGCCCGGACAGTGTCCTGGCCGGCATCGGTGAACGGTTCGAAGAAACCTCGCACCCGACCAACCTGACCTCGATACACCCGATCGCCGCCGGCGACATGTACGGCGTCAAGGGCATCGACCACATCGCCCGACCAGGCCTGCTCCGCAAGGTCATCGCCGGTTCCTACCCCTCCGGCCCCTCCAGCGCCGAACCGCCCAGGATCTGGCAGATGATCGAACGCGACGAGGTGGAGGCCTACAACTTCCCCTCCGGCGTCATCTACCAGATGCACCGCACCGCCGCCGCGAAGCAGCCCGGCGTCTTCACCCAGGTCGGGCTCGACACCTTCATCGACCCCCGCCTGCAGGGCGGACGCATGAACGGCACCACCGCCGCGGCGCATGTCGAAACCGCCACGGTGGCCGGCCAGGAATGGCTCTTCTTCCCTTCGGTCATCCCCAACGTGGCCATTATCCGGGCCACCACCGCCGATGAATACGGCAACCTGACCTTCGAGGACGAAGGCTCCCCCCTTGGTGCCCTGGACCTGGCCTACGCGGCGCACAACAACGGAGGCGTCGTCATAGCCCAGGTCAAGCGTCTGGCCGAAGCCGGGAGCCTGCACCCTCAGCAGGTAAAGGTACCCGGTATCCTCGTCGACGCCATCGTGATCGCCGAAGACCAGCTGCAGACCACCCTGACCCCCAACGACCCGGCCATCTCCGGGCAGCTGCGCCGGCCCCTGAGCGCCCTCCCCCACGTCGGCTTCTCGATCGAAAAAATCACCGCCCGCCGCGCCGCGCAAGAACTCAAGGCCGGCGAAATCGTGAACCTCGGCTTCGGCGTTTCAGCACTCGTGCCGCACATCCTGGTCGAAGAAAACCAGGGACGGGAAGTGAGCTGGGTCATCGAACAGGGCGCAGTGGGCGGCATACCGCTGCTGGACTTCGCCTTCGGCTGCGCCCAGAACCCGGACGCGATCATGCCCAGCATCGACCAGTTCACCCTCCTGCAGGGAGGCGGTTTCCACCGCTCACTGCTCTCCTTCCTGGAGATTGACCGCCACGGAAACGTCAACGTCCACCATCTGCCCAAGAAGCGCCACGTCACCGCCGGCGTCGGCGGCTTCGCCGACATCACCTCCTCGGCCCCGGAGATCGTCTTCATGGGAGCCTTCACCGCCGGGCGCCGCGACATCGCCGCCGGCGAGACCGGCCTGGACATCCGCTCCGATGGGCCCTTCACCAAGCTTGTCAACGACGTCTCTGCCGTCACCTTCTCCGGACCGAGGGCCCTCGCCCGCGGCCAGAAGGTCAAATACATCACCGAACGTGCCGTGTTGGAACTGACCCCCGACGGCCTGGTCGTGACCGAGATAGCCCCGGGTATCGACCTGCAAAAAGACGTCCTTGACCGCAGCGAGTTCCCGCTGATCGTCTCGGACAACCTGCGCACGATGGATCTCGACCTCTTCGCCGATGCGCCGGTCGGCCTCCGCCTTCCCACGCTGCCGCTGCACGAGCGGATCGAACAGCGCTCCCCCACTCTGGCCGCGCGCTGACGCCCGGCCGAAACGTCTGAAAGGACTCCCGTGATGAGCAGCTTCCGCATCCTGACCCCCTACGAAACCGAACTCGCCGACGCACTGTTCGAGGCCATGTTCCCCTCCGACGGAGACAGCCCCGACGTCCGCGACGCCGGCGTCACCGAATACCTGGACCTGACGCTCGAAGGCTACGGCCGCAAGGACCTGCCCAGGTACCAGTGGCTCTTCGGCGCGCTGGACCACTACGCCGAGAACAAGCACGGACGGAACTTCGCTTCGCTGAGCCTGGAGGAACGCACCGACGCGCTGGTCCTCCTCGAGCAGGGCGAACTGACCGACCAGCTGCCGGTCAAGGACCAGCGCGACCTCTTCGGACTCGTCGTGGCCCACCTGCAGGAAGGGCTTTTCGCCGACCCGGCCCACGGCGGAAACAAGAACGCCGCCGGCTGGAAGTTCCTTAAACACCCCGGGGTATGGCTGGAAAACTCCGCCGAAGAAAACCTCAGCACCGAGCACGTGACCAAGGGCGGTGTCATCAAGACCCTCGCGGACGCAATGCAGGAAATCCCGCGCGATACCGAGGGCCACAAGCTCAAGCAGCTCGGCTACGAAAACGCCGTCAACCCCCAAATGACCGACGAAGTGGACGTCCTGCTCGTCGGCGTCGGCGCCATGGGCGGACTCAGCGCCCAGGTCTTCGCCGAAGCGGGCCTGAGCGTCGTCGGCCTGGAAGCGGGACCCTTCCGCCCGCTCGATGAGTTCCTCCCGGACGAACTCGAACACGCCTACTACACCCGCGGCGGCTTGGGCCCGAAGTTCCAGCAGGAGACCCCGCGCTGGCGCGAAACCACCGACGAGGAAGACAGCCGCGAAGCAACCTTCTCCCTGGGCCGCATGGTCAACGGCGTCGGCGGATCCGCCGGGCACTACGGATCCTGGCTGCGCCGCTTCCACCCCTGGCAGTTCGCCCCCAAGAGCCACTACGACGGACTCTACGGCCCCGGTGCCCTGCCCGAGGACTGCACACTGGCCGACTGGCCCGTGACCTACGAACAGCTCGAGCCGTTCTACACGAAGCTCGAGCACCTGATCGGCATTGCCGGCGACGAATCCAACCCGTTCGTCAAGCGCAGCAAACCGCTCCCCCTGCCGCCGACGCGCCCGTTCATCCTGGGAAACAAGTTCACCGAAGCCACCAAGGCTGCAGGCCTCCACCCGCACCCCGTCCCCGTCGGATTCACCACCGAATCCTACGGCGGACGCCCCGCCACCGGATACAGCGCCTGGAACAACGGCCTCGGCTCCTTCCGCGGCGACCGCTGGCACCCCGGACTCGGCCCCGTGCCCGCGGCCATCGAAACCGGCAACTTCGAACTGCGCACCCACTCCCGCGTCACCCGGATCATCATGGACGACTCCGGTGCTGCCCGCGGCGTCGAGTGGGTCGATCCCCTCGGCCGCGTCCGGCGCCAGTACGCCCGCGCCGTGATCCTCTCCGCCTACACGTACGAAAACCTTCGCCTGATGTACCTCTCGGCAGATTCCCGCCACGAAAACGGACTCGGCAACAACACCGGGCAGCTTGGCCTGCACTACATGACCAAAATGTTCGGCCACGTCGATGCGCTCTTCCCCGGCACCGAATTCAACCGGCACACCGGCCCGGCCGCACAGGGCGTCGTCCTGGACGACTACCTCTCCCCCGAGTTCCGCTCCCTTGACCACGGCTTCATCGGAGGCGCTACCCTGGGCGCCGAGCAGCAGGCACTGCCGCTGCAGATCGCCCGCGAAACCCTCCCCGGGGACGTCCGCCGCTGGGGCGCCGGATACCGCGACCACCTGAAGCTGTGGTCCCAGCAGGGCGTTATCAGGATCCAGCCCGACGCGCTGCCCTACGCCTCGCACCGGCTTGAAATCGATCCCCGGCACCGCGATTCCTCAGGCCTGGGCATGCCACTGGTCAGGGTGACTTACCGGTTGCGGGAAAACGAGCGCCGCCTGGCCTCCTGGATGGCGGACAAGGCAACAGGCCTGCTCCAGGACATGGGTGCCACCAAAACCTGGCAGGGCCCGTACTTCACCGGCGTCGGCTCCAGCCACGACCTCGGCGGTGCCCGGTTCGGCCATGACCCCGCCGGTTCCGTGCTGGACGAACACCTCGCCGTCCACGACACCCGCAACCTCTACATGTACTCCGGCGCCGCATTCCCAAGCTGCCCCGGCATCAACCCCACCCTGAGCATCTGGGCGATCGTTCTGCGGGCAGCTGAACACCTCGCCGACGAGCTCGGCGGCCAGCGAAAGGACCAGCCATGAGCACTGAAACTACGCCGGTTACCAACGAAGCCACCGGCCAGGTCACCGTCGAATACTCAGAGGACGGCCACACCGCCACCATCCTGATCGACCGGGCCGCCAAGCTGAACGCACTGACCCTGGGACTCCTTGAGGACCTGGCCTCAGCGGCCCGCGCGGTGGCCGCCTCGGCCGCGAGGCTGGTCATCGTCCGCACCGGCGGTGAGAAAGTCTTCTGCGTTGGAGCGGACATCAACCACTTCGCCGACCTGTCCGCGGCAGGGATGTGGCGGGACTGGATCGCCACGGGCCACCGGGCGTTCGATGCCCTCGCCGGTCTCCGTCAGCCCAGCATCGCCGTCATCGACGGTCTCGCGTTCGGCGGCGGCCTGGAACTCGCCCTGGCCTGCGATTTCCGCGTCATCGCCGCCGAAGCACGCGTGGCCCTGCCCGAGACCGGCCTCGGGACCGTCCCCGGCTGGGGCGGCACCGAGCGCGCCACCGAACTGGCCGGCCGGGCCCGGGCCAAGGAACTGGTCCTGACCCGCCGTCAGCTCTCCGGCGAGGAAGCCCTCGCCTGGGGCCTGGCCACGGCGGTCGCACCCAAGGACGCCCTGGAGGAGGCCGTCGCCAAGCTCAGCGCCGACCTGCTGGCGGGCGCACCGCTGGCCGTGCAGCTGGGAAAGCAGCTGATCGACGCAGCCGCCGACGGCGCCTCCTCCCGCGTGCTCGAAGCCCTCGCCGGCGGCCTGGCCGCCGCCACCGATGACCTGGCCGAGGGCGTCGCCGCCTTCCGGGAAAAGCGCACCCCGCACTTCACGGACAACTAACCCCGCCCCGCGGACCCACACACTTTCTAAGGACGAACGAGATGGAAACCAAGAACTACACCCTTGACGACGTCGAGCCCACGTACCGGCCGATGATCATCGACGGCGAAGACGCCCAGGCCCGGAGCGGAGAGACGTTCACCCGGCTGAGCCCCGCCCACGAAATCGAGGTCAGCTCCTACCCCCAGGGCGCGCAGGAAGACGTCGACCGTGCCGTCACCGCCGCCCGACAAGCCCTGGACCGCGGCTGGCGGCAGTCCACCGGATCCGAGCGGTCCAAGCTTCTGCTCAAGGTCGCCGACCTCGTCCGCCGCGACGCCGAAGAGCTGGCGCTGGCTGAGACCCTCGAAACCGGCAAACCCATCACCCAGTCACGCAACGAAGTCGCCGGCACCGCCGAGCTGTGGGAATACGCGGCCAGCCTTGCCCGCAACACCCAGGGAGAGGCCCACAACGCCCTCGGCCGCGACACGTTGGCCATGGTGGTCCACGAACCCATCGGCGTCGTCGGCATGATCACGCCCTGGAACTTCCCGTTGCTGATCATCAGCCAGAAACTGCCCTTCGCCCTGGCTGCCGGCAACACTGCCGTGGTGAAACCCAGCGAAAGCACCTCCGCGACCACCGTGATGCTGGGACGGCTCATCCGCGAAGCGGGCTTCCCGGCCGGTGTGGTCAACATTGTCACCGGTGACCGGGTGGTCGGTGCAGCCATCGCTGAGCATCCGGGAATCGACATGATCAGCTTCACCGGCTCCACCGGCGTCGGCAAGGGCATCGCCTCCGCCGCGGGCCGGGACCTGAAGAAGGTCGAACTCGAACTCGGCGGGAAAAATCCGCAGATCATCACCGCCAATGCCGACTTCACGGCCGCGGTCGATGCCGGTGTCTTCGGCGGATACTTCAACGTCGGCCAGTGCTGCAACTCCGGCAGCCGCCTCATCGTGCACCGCTCGATCGCCGACGAATTCGCCGCCGCCGTCGTCGAACGCGCCAAGCACATGCGCGTCGGTGACCCGCTCAAGGCCGACACCCTCGTCGGGTCCCTCGTCAACGACACCCAGCTCGCCGTCGTCGAACGCTATGTGGCCGAAGGCCGCGACGCCGGAGCGCACCTGCTCACCGGCGGGGGCCGGCTCGACACCGGCCTGAACGGCCGGTTCTTCCAGCCGACCGTCTTCACCGATGTCACAGCAAAGATGTCCATCGCCACCGACGAGATCTTCGGGCCCGTCCTGTCCGTGCTGCCCTACGACACCCTGGAAGAGGCCATCGGAATCGCCAACTCCACTTCCTTCGGGCTCTCCGCAGGGATCTGGAGCAACGACATCAACGAGGCACTCACCGCCGCCCGTGACCTGCGCGCGGGCACCGTGTGGGTCAACCGCTGGATGGACGGTTACCCGGAAGTGCCGTTCGGCGGCTACGGACACAGCGGCATCGGCCGCGAACTCGGCCGCCAGGCCCTGGCCGAATTCAGCGAGCTGAAGACCATCCAGCTCCAGGTCGGCATCCGCGAAAACCGTTGGGTCGACGCCCCCGATGCACCCCGCCCCTGACCCCTCTGAACTGCCTGGATCTTCTAAACCAGAGCACCATCCAAAGGAAATGAACATGACTGCCACCGCAACCACCGCACCGGCACACCCTCCCGCCGTGCTGCCCACGATGCTGCCGCTCACGCTCCCGACAGGCTACGAAGTCCCCGCAGAGTTCGCCGAAGCCGCCACGAAAGCCTGGAAGGCCGCCTCCGCAAAACTCAGCGGACTCATCACCACACACCCTGACCGGTTCCCCCTCTACACCGAGGACGGCAAGTGGGTCGTCGACGGCGAAGCCTGGACCAACTGGTGCGAAGGGTTCCTCGGCGGCCAGCTCTGGATGCTGTCCCGCCGGGCGGAGCCAGCGGACCAGGCCCGATTCCGCAGCGCGGCCGAGCACTACTCCGAGCTCATCGAAGAACGCAAGAGCGATGACACCGTCCACGACCTCGGCTTCCTGTTCTGGTCCACCTACCGGCGCTGGTTCGAAGCCACCGGCGACACCGCCAAGCGCGACGTCGTCGTGGAAGCAGGACGCACCACCGCCAGCCGGTACCGCGAAGCCGGCCGCTACATGCCCAGCTTCCGCCAGCCCGACAGCCTGTTCATCGACATCATGATGAACATCCACATGGCCCTCTACGCCGCGCAGCAGACAGGGGACCAGGACATGGCCCGCAAGGCCGTGGACCACTGCCTCACCACCCGCCGGTTCCTCATGCGCGGTGACGGTTCGGCCTCCCACGAGGGCATGTTCGATCTGGAAACAGGCGCCTTCATCAAGCAGACCACCCAGCAGGGCTTCTCCGATGACGGATCCTGGGCGCGCGGGCAGGCCTGGGCCCTCTACGGCTTCGGCACCGTGTACCGCTTCACCGGCGACCGCCGCTTCCTCGAAACCGCCATCGCCGCCGCCGACTTCTACATCGAAAAAACCGGCGACCGCCTCGTTCCCCCCAACGATTGGGAAGAACCCGCCCCCGTCCGGCCCTACGAAACCTCAGCCGCCGCAGCCGCAGCAGGGGGCTTCTGGCAGCTCGCCGGCCTCGTCCAGGACCGCACCAAGGCCCAGGTCTACGCCGACTACGCCGTGAACATCCTCCGCCGCCTCACCGACGACGACTTCCTCGCCAGCCCCGACGAAGAATGGGAAGGCGTGCTCAAACACGGCAGCTACCACGAAGGCAAGGACCTGGGCGTCGATGAATCCGTCATGTGGGGCGATTACTGGTTCCTGGACACCGTGGACCAGATCCAGCAGTTCGCCGAAGCCCAGCAGAGGCGGTGAGCACCATGTCCTGGGAAACCATCGACAAGGCACCCCGTCCGGAAGCGGCAGCAGAGGGCGCCGTCCCGGACGAGGTGATCCGTACCGACATCGCCATCATAGGCTCCGGCATGGGCGGTGGCACCATGGCCTACGCCCTGAAAGACTCCGGCGCTAAAGTCCTCATCATCGAACGCGGCCGACACCTGCCCGCGGAACCGCAAAACTCCGACCTGGACGAGGTCTACCTCAAAGGCCGCTACAAAAACGCCGACACTTGGTACAACGGGCAAACCGGAGCGCCCTTCAAACCCGGCGTCTACTACTGGGTGGGAGGAAACACGAAGGTCTACGGCGCCTGCCTGCCCCGCTTTCGCGCCAGCGACTTCGAAGAAACACAGCACCACGACGGGACATCTCCGGCCTGGCCCTTCAGCTACGCCGACCTCGAACCGTACTACACACGAGCCGAGCAGCTCTTCCAGGTCCGCGGGCAGATCGGCGAGGACCCCACCGAGCCGTTCCACTCCAGCGCCTACCCCTTCCCGGCACTGGACCATGAGCCCGTCATCCAGGACCTTGCCGACTCCTTCCGTAGGCAAGGTCTGCACCCCTTCCGGATGGCCAACGGACTGGAAGCCGACACCCCCGCAAAGCGCGCCCTCTGCGCCACCAGCGACGGCGCACCCAACGAGGCAGGACTGAAGTCCGACGCCGAAAAGATCGCCATCAACCCGGCGCTCGAGAGCGGCAACGCCACCCTCATGACGGACACTAAAGTCATCCGGCTGATCCCGGGACCGGACGGACGGACCGTCGTCGCCGCCCTGGCAGAACGCCATGACCAAATCATCCGCATTGAAGCCGACAAGTTCATTCTCGCCGCCGGCGCCGTGAACTCGGCAGCGCTCCTGCTGCGGTCAGCGACGAAGGACTACCCGCGAGGACTGGCCAACTCCTCAGGCCTCGTGGGCAGAAACTACATGGTGCACAACAGCACGTTCTTCATCGCCATTAACCCGTTCAAAGTGAACCGGACCCTGTGGCAGAAGACCCTGGGACTGAATGACTGGTACGAGGCCGGACCCACCAACCAGTATCCGCTGGGGAACCTGCAGATGCTGGGGAAGCTGCGGGCCAGCATGCTCAAAATGGCCCGCAGCTGGGCGCCAAACTCCATCCTGAAGGCGATGTCGGACCGCAGCATCGATATCTACCTCACCACGGAAGACTTACCGCGGCGGAGCAACGGCGTCAGCGTCGTCAACGGCAAAATCCACGTGTGGTGGGAACCGAACAACCTTGAACCGCACAAAGAGCTGGTTCGCCGGATCAGCCGGGCCGTCAGAAGAGCCGGGTACCCCGTGGTCTTCACCGAACGGATGGGCATCGAAACTAACTCCCACCAGTGCGGGACAGCAGTTGCCGGGCACGACCCGGGCAGCAGCGTCCTCACCCCGGAGTGCCGCGCCCACGACTTGGACAACCTCTGGATCGTGGACGGCTCATTCTTCCCCTCCTCGGCAGCCCTCAATCCCGCACTGACCATCGCAGCCAATGCCCTTCGGGTTGCAGACACCATCCTGGCCGAAGAGAACGCCCCGGCCCGCACCCGGCCGGCCGGCGGGGACGGGAACGATAGTTAAGTCAGTGACATTGGTAAAGTCGTCAGGCGGGGAGCGTGCAGCTCCCCGCCTACGACCCGTCGGCAGGAAAAATAGCATGGCCCCACGCATCACCCTCGAAGACGTGAGCAAAGCCGCCGGCGTCTCGCGTTCAACCGCATCCCTCGTCGTACGCGGCGACGCCCGCATCCCGGAGCCCACCGCCATCAAGGTACGCGAAGCCATGAATCGGCTCGGCTACGTCTACAACCGGCAGGCCGCCAACCTGCGGCAAAGCCGGTCAATGACTATCGGCCTCATCGTCACCGAGATCATCAACCCCTACTTCGCGGAACTGGCCATGGCCGTGGACCAGATCACCCACGATGCCGGATACACAATCTTCATCGGCTACAGCCGCGACATGGCGGAACGCCAGCGCGAAATCATCGCATCCATGATCGAACGTCAGGTTGACGGCCTGCTCCTGCTCCCGGCCCCCGACACCGACCCGGAGATGCTCGCGAAACAAGTCGACGCAGCCAATGTTCCTGTTGTGCTGCTCGCACGAAGGTTTCCGGGGTTCGACTACGTGGGAAGTGAAAACGTCAAGGGAGCGTCGCTGCTTGGAGACCACCTTGCTGCCTTAGGCTGCAGGACCGTGGCATTCCTCGGCGGCCGGCCCGCACCATCGCTCGCGGAACGGGAGCAAGGTCTTCGCGCCTCCTTGGAGGCAAAGGGGCGCGAACTATGGAGCACAGAGGAGCTGCGGAGCGCCATCAGCCCGGAAGGCGGGGCAGCCGCGCTCGGCAGGCTCTTGGACCAGGGCCGGCTGCCCGACGCAGTTGTCGCCTACAGCGACATCATCAGCCAGGGGGTCTATGACGAGCTGCGCCGCCGCGGGCTGGAACCAGGCCGGGACATCGCCGTAGCCTCCTTCGACGACACCCGCATCGCCGCCGGTCAGGTCCCCCCAATGACATCGGTCGCGGGCTTCCCCCAGCAGGTCGGCGCGAAAGGCACCGAGATGCTCCTAACACGCCTCACCGACGGCAACGCCGACATGCCCGCACAATTGAGCCTCGTCCAGCCCCAACTCAAGATCCGTTCCTCTACAGCGACGTGGCGTCCCAGAACTTAATCGCGGGACCGGCCTCCGGCGCACGAGAAAGCTGCGCTTACGTTTCACGATCAGCCAGAACCTGATTCGCCCTTGGAAGCACGCGTGGAATCGCGGGCACAGCACGGCGGTGTCACAACGTATTAAGCCCACTCCGCTGCCGCGCACATGGGCCTCGCTCTTGGGATGTTCAAAGAGACAGAAGCTAGGACCGGAGGGGCCGGTCCTAGCTTCTGCTACTGCAGGTATCGGGGGCGCGTCAGATGGAGGCGGCCCGGTCTGCCGGCTTCACGCGCCGGGTGATCCCGAGGCCCCGGGCTCCGATCTCGTTGAGGTCGTCCTCCTTGAAGCGGTTTTCCCAGTCGGTTTCGTAATCTTCTTTGGGGAAGTCGGTGGGGCTTTCGCCGAGGCGGAAGCGTTCGGCGACGTTCTCGGCATAGGCGGCATTCTTGGCGCACATCGGCGCGGCCGGGATGTAGATCACGTTGCCCCAGCCTTGCTGGTTCTCGACCGGCTCCACGCTGTGGATCAGGTCGGAGTGCCACCAGACCGAGTCGCCGGGTTCGACGTCGGGGATCCCAGAGACGGCCTCCATGAGCAGCGGATGCCACTTCTCGTCTGCAGCCAGGGCCATGCCGGCTTCAGCCCCGCAGAGAGAGTCTTCCGGGACGTCGTCGAGGAGCGGCCTGATGAGCATGTAGGCCATGGCCGCAGGAATCGGCACGACGTGCAGGACACCCTGGTCATGCTGCATCTGGGACATCGCAAGCCAGCCCTGGAAGCTGCGGAAGACGCTGCACATCGTTGATGACGGGTATTCATCGACCTCCGTCCGGTAGGCCGCGTCCCAAGGATCGTAGGAGGCGAAGTCGCCGTGGAAGAGGGAGGAGAAGACCTTCTGGTAGGCCGGGGTGAGCCAGCGCTCGACCGAGCCAGAGTCGGTGTGCGCTCCCAGTCCGTTCGAGGACGCTCCCGGCGGGCGCCGGCGGATCCGGTCCGGATACATCGTGTCCTGGTCAGGGTCGAACCAGGTCACTCCCTGCGACTCGCTCTTCCACTGCCGGTTCAGGAAACTCTGTACCTTGGCGGTGTGTTCGTGCTGGCGCGCCTCCATCTGAGCGGGCGACCAGTAGATGGGGTAGATCTCGGGTTTTGATGCCTTGAGTTTGCCGAAGAAGTTATCTGCCGGGCCACGATACTTCTGTTCGAAGTTGTTGCTGTCGACGTAGTCGACCAAGGACTGGTCCCAGTCGGTGGCGGTCTGCGCCGGAATTTGGCCGCGCACGACGGCACAGCCGCGGCGGCGGATCAGGTCAAGGGTCTGCTGCGGGACGGTGCCGTCTTCAATGTCGGTGTAGTTGACGACGGGCCATACGTTCTCGCCGCGGGCCTTGGCTGCCTTGATGTCAGCTACTTCTTCCGCGACGGCGGCTTCGATGGTTGCGAAGAGCTTGTTCACGTCGCCGATCTGTGCCCGCAGTTTTGCCTTCACCGCGCGGATGGCCGCCGGCACGTCCTCCGGCTGGGTCTCCCAGCTCGTCTGCTCCGTTGCATTCATGATTACTCCTTGAAATCTTGTTCAGTAATTGCTCTTTACTAAAGTGCCTTGTGTCGATATTAGCGCACCTCTATGATTGAGTAAAGACTCCTTACTGGAAAGATCTACATGTCCTCCACTGACGTATCGCCCCGACCGGGATTGCTCGCCACGATCACCGAGCACCGGTTCCTGGCTCTGTTGAATGAGTCGGAGAACCCGTTGTCCCGCTCTGATATCGCGCAGCTGTCAGGGATATCCAAACCGGCTATCTCGGACGCGGCCCGGCGGCTGGAGGACGCGGGCGTCATCGTGACAACTGGTATCCGGGAGGGGAGGCGCGGAGGCGTCGCGGCGCTGTATGGGATAAACCCGGCCCGGGGCCACTCAGTTTCCCTGGCAATGGATTCGGCCTTTGTCGCTGCACGTTCCGTCAGGCTGGACGGAACAGTCGCCTTCGACAAGACCGAGCCGCTGCCGCAGGACGCCAGCAGCGACTTCGTGATCGCGATCGCCAGCGGTCTGCTCGCATCCCTTGAGAAAGCCTCTCCAACACCGTTGCTGGCGGCAGCGATCTCTGTTGCGGACCCCGTGGACAGAATAACGGGCGAGATCATTCCGATGGCCGATTCTGTTTTTCCGGCCGGTCATTTCAATCCGGTCCGGGACCTCAACATCGAGGCAGCGGAAGTCAAGATCGACAATGACGTGAACTGGGCGACCCTTGCAGAACATCGTGTAGGGGCGATGAAGGGCGTCGGGGACTTCCTCTACGTCCATTTGGGTGCCGGCCTCGGCGCCGGGCTGTTTCTCGGCGGAAACCTCCAGCGCGGCGCGCGGGGCCTTGCGGGTGAAATCGGTCATTTGCAGGTGCAGGGCAGTGAGGACCTCACCCGTACATTGTCGCGTCTCGGTTTTGGAAACGCGGCCAGGGCCTATGGTCTCGATCTGGAAGCGTCCAGGCAGTTGCTATCAGGACCCGAGCTCTCGCCAACCACGCGTGAAGGGTTGGACCATCTCGCAGTAGCCATCGCAAACATGGTGACGCTGTTGAATTCCAGCGCAGTCGTCCTCGGCGGCCCTCTTGCCGGTATCGCGCCACTGGAGAACTACCTCTCGACAGCCATCCCCGACCTAAGCCTGGACCGTGTCGACGTCGTCCTCGGAACACGCTCACCCCTGGACGGAGCGAGCCATGAGGCACATCGCATGGCCCGTGCCGGGCTGGGGTTCTGATGGACTCCTCGGGGCACGAAGTTGGCCTGCCGGCGTGGGTGCGCGAAATCGACCTTGCATTTCCCGTGACCTCCCAATTCATAGTTGCGGGAAACATTCGGGACGTTCACCTCATTCGCGACCCCACCGAAAATGCGGCCCGCGTGCTGACCACAGCTCAGGTGATCGTCGATCTGTTGATTGCCCGCCGCTATGACCTGATCTACACCTACGACCCCGTGGATGGCATCCGGTTGGAGCACCATGGCGCCGAAGTAGATCCGGAATCCTTCTTCTCCTCCACACATCTCGGACGTTCGACAGCCTCGACAACGGGCCGACTGGCCGACCTGATCAAAAACGCACAGAAGCCGGAAGCGCCCCGGGTCGCTGTCGTCATCGCCTACGCGTCCCGGCTATGGGCCGAAGAACCCCACGCCGGCCCGGACCTCCGGGGATTATTTGCCCTCGCCGAGAAGCTCGCCAACAGCAATGACGCCGTCGACCAACTCGCGCTCAACCCGGGGCGGTTCGACTGCGGGATTTTCTGGCTGGCCGACGAGGCCCAGGACGCACCCACGTGGCTGTCGCACGCGTCGGGCGTCAGGCTGGTGCATATTCCGCTGCCTGCCCTCGGGCTCCGGAAGGCCGGTGCCGGGCTCTTTCTTCGCCGCATGGAGGACCCGGCAGCGATGGACGCAGCGGCGGCAAGAGCTGCCGAGACCGTCCTTGCGGATCTCTCACAAGGGATGACCCTCCGCGAGATCGACAGCGTCGTCACCCTGGCCATCGAGCAGGGAGTCGACGTCCCTCGCATCGATGAGGCGCTCAGAAGCTACCGGCTTGGCATTCTGGAAAGCCCGTGGGGAGATCCGCTGCTTCTACAGCGCCTCAGCCGAGGAACCGAAAGCATCAGCCGGCGCGTTCTCGGCCAGCCGCGGGCTATCCAACAGGCACTCACCGTGCTGACGCGGTCAGCCATGGGATTGACCGGGGCACACGTCGGAAACGCTTCCGGGCGGCCACAGGGAATCCTGTTCTTCGCCGGACCCACCGGGGTGGGTAAAACCGAACTCGCGAAGGCCCTCGCCGAGACGCTGTTCGGAGCCGAAGACGCCTACATTCGCTTCGATATGAGTGAATTCTCGGCCGAGCACAGCGAAGCACGGCTGATCGGCGCACCGCCCGGATACGTCGGCCATGCCGCTGGGGGCGAGCTGACAAACGCTGTCCGCGACAGACCCTTCTCAATCCTCCTGTTCGATGAAATCGAAAAGGCGCACCCCCGGATCTTGGACAAGTTCCTGCAGATCCTGGAAGACGGCCGACTGACTGACGGCTCTGGAGAAACTGTCTACTTCAGCGAGACCGTCATCGTTTTCACCTCAAATCTCGGCACTTATCGCTCATCCGCCGGACCCGAGGCAACCGATAACTTTGCCCGCTGGGGAGACCCCTACCCCGACACGGAAGCAAAAGTCAGACGAGCCATTGAGGTGCACTTCACCGAACAACTCCAGCGCCCCGAGCTGCTCAGCCGAATCGGCGACAACATCGTCGTCTTCGACTTCATCTCAGAAGCGGTCGGCCGGGAGCTCGTCCGAAAATACCTCGCCGCCGTCGTCCGCCGCGTGCAAATACGCCACGGCATCACCCTCCAGATACGCCCCGACGTCGCAAACATCATCGAAGAAAGAGCTATCGAGAACCTCGCCTTCGGTGGCCGCGGTGTTGGCTCCGCAGTCGAAGCGCTCTTCGTTAACCCGCTCACGCGCGCACTCATGTCGGCTGAAAAATTCTCGCCGGTGATGCTGGTCGGCCATCTTCGGCAAGTCGAGTCATTTTGGGAACTGACACTGACCAGCGCCGAAGATATCCAACCCGTGACTACCCAGTGCCTTTGACCGGGCAACGATCGGTTCACGATGCTTGCCGTGGTCTATGGCGGCGTGAGGTCATCCCTCACATGCCCGTTCAGCGTGTCTGCGCCATCCGCCCCAGGCAGTGCTCGTAACCTCAGGCATCAGAGAGCCCCGCTCCCTGCAGGCCAAACGTCGAGTGACGACGTCCCCAACCAGCAGTAGGACCTGCCCCCAACCCCAAAGCGTGCCGCCGATTTCCAGAACGGTCCTCGGTGAGGCCGCGACGGGCCGGGAGCCGCGGTTAGGTAAGGTCCGACCTGGCCGCATTGGATGGAATTTTGTGCTTCCGCGACGGCTGGCCGGAACAGTCATGTCGGCACACGTGCACTGAAGGCCCCGCGGGCTGTTAGGCCTCGCGCTATTGAGCGGATTGGTGGTGGACGTCGCACTTGCACGCGCGTCAGGGGGTCACAGCCGGGAGACGTCGGCCGGATTGTCCAGGATGGAGTTCCGCGCCTGGAGCCATGCCCCCCGCAGAGGTCCCTCGCTGCCGTACTTGGCAAGAACAACTTCGGGGTTGAATTCCGGGACCATTTGCGCCCGGGCGCTGATGAGGGCGTCGACGTGGGGTGCGAGCCACGGGTACAGCCGGGGCAGGGTTCCTCCCAAAACCACAAGATCGAGGTCGGTGAAATTACTCATGGTTGCTATGGCTCCGGCCAGCGCAGTTCCGGCATCTGTCAGCGCTGTGTGGGCACGCTCGTCGCCTGCCTCCAACTTGTCAACGAGCTCGGCCAGTGCCAGCACTTGGCTTGGGCCGCTGCCGAGCTCAATGCCCGCGCGGGCCATGATGGCGGGCAGGCGGAGGTAGAGGTCAAGGCAGCCGCGGGCTCCACAGCCGCACGCCGGTCCGTTCATGTTGACGGTGATGTGTCCGCATTCGCCCGCCAGGCCGTGGGCTCCGCGGTATACCTCCCCGTCAACAATGATGCCTCCCGATACCCCATCCGCCTCCATGATGTAGGCCATGGCGCGGGGGCGACGATCACTTGGAGTGGCGGCGTACTCGGCGAGACTGCCGAGCCGGCCATAGTTCATGAATATAGGTGTACAGGAATGCTTCATGGCTTCCGTAAGCGGGCCATGCAAGTCAGTTCGTCTGAGCCCCAGGCCGAGGGCCGCGGCAACGGTCGAGTCTTCTGTGACGAGTGCGGGCAGGAGGATGACCGGATCGGTAATCCAGGCACTAGGCACGGATGCGGCCTGGTCCATTGCAGCGTTGGTCATTGCGGCGAGAACGCGCACAAGGTCCTGTGGCCGTCCGGGGCCGATGCCGTGTTCCTCGCGGCGCTCCCACAGAATGACCCCAGCGAAGTCACGCACCTCCCCCACCACGTCGTGGGACGAGAGCTGGACGGCAACAGTGCGGACGCGCTCTGAGGCTGTTTGCAGGAGTCGTCGCGGCCTCCCCCGCCCTCCCTGCGCGTGCCCGGTTTCGGCGACCAGACCCCGGGCCATGAGTTCCTCGACGACGGTGGTTACTGTCCCGCTGACGAGCCTTGTCCCGGAGCGGATCTCGCTTCTCGAACAAGGCTCATTATCGGCAAGTGAGCGCAGCACGAGGGACATGTTGTGTCTTCGAACGTCTGCCGAGTCGGTGGGCGAAGTCATGGAGTCTATCTTGTGGCCAGCCTCCTGCTCAGAGCAAACCTAATTAAGTCAATGGTTGACTTAATTATCCAATGCGACTTAGTGTTATACAACACATCCGCCGCTCTGTTCCGCAGAGACAGGCGACCCATGGCGGCACTGCGGTGACGCTGCTGCGGCAGATTCCTGCCCGCCGCGCTTCAATGAGGAGGCTTCATGTCCACTACCATCCATTCAAAAAGATTCAAGACGGCCCTTTTATCGGTGTCGTTGCTGCTGTCCGAGGCCGGGGCCGTTTCGGCCACCTTGCCCGAACTCGCCAAAGCGTTCCCCCGGGAAAGCCAGACTTCTATCCAGAGCTTTATGACCATCGGTGCGGCCGCCATCATTGTGTGCACGCTCCTTGCCGGCGGGCTCGCCGGCAAGATCGGCAAGCGAAGGCTCACCCTCATCGGAATAACACTCATCGCTGTCGCCGGGATGGGTCCGCTGGTGTTCATCCCGATGGGAAATTTCACCGCCCTGCTGTTCTCGAGGCTCGTCGTGGGTGCGGGCATGGGTCTTCTTCAACCGCTTAGTTCGAGTGTTATCGCCGACTTCTTCCATGGCAGGGATCGCGAGAACATGCTGGGTTGGCAGAGCTCAGCGGTAGGCGCGGGAAGTGTTGTATGGACCCTCATCGTAGGAGCGTTCATGCTGTGGGACTGGAAAGCGGCCTTCTTCGTCTACGCCTTTGGACTTGTAAGCCTGGTCCTGTTCGCCCGCTATGTTCCGGAACCCCCGAAGCACGCCCTGACGGACGCCCCCGAAACACCTCTGGAAAAGGCTCCGCGATGGTACCGCCTGTCGGCCGATGTGTGGATTGCAGCCCTTCTCATGCTCGTCTTCAACATCGGATTCCAGACGCTCTTCGTCGCCATGCCACTGTCCTTTGTAGCTGAGAAACACCTCATCGAACCGCCCGCTGTTTCGTTGATCATGACATCCTTCGGGGTCGCATCGATTGCAGCGGGCATCGTCTTCGGGTTCGTCATGCGCCGGCTGCGCAACTGGACGGGGGCCGTGGCTGCGGGAACGGTCGCCGTTGCGCTCATCCTTTGTGCGAACGCGTCCAGCGCACCGTTCGGGTATGCCGCAGCGATCGTCGCCGGTCTCGGCTTTGGCACCTTCATGCCGTTCTTCATTACGACGACCAACAACAGGGCCACGCCTGAAACTTCCGCCATGGCAACAGCTGTATTGTTCACCGGGGCCGCTATCGGAACAGCTGTAACGCCCTATTACTTCGAAGCGTTTGGATCGTTCATCGGCGACGGAAGCGCGACAGTGCAGCTAATTGTCGGTGCCGCCACAGTCCTCGTTGTCGCGCTCCTCACCGGCCTCCGGTACGGCGCATCGCGCCACGTGGCACAAACTGAGATCAAAACCCTGGAGCAAGTATGATTCCCGTTTCATCTCCTTCGACGTTCATCGAACCGCGAGACGTCGACTATGCCGATTTCCCGGCGAGCACCCTCGTAAGCGAAGGCATGCAAGTCCTGCACGCAGACCTGAAACCCGAGCATGGCACCGCGATCCTCGGAGTGGAGTACGCCCGCAAGGACGGGCTGACCCTGCATCTGCAAATCCTGCTCCCGCCAATGGAGCCGGAGAGCACTGCCGTCTTCCCCCTGGTCGTTTTCGTTCAGGGCTCGGCTTGGTTCGAGCAGGACCTTGGCCAAAGCCTCCCGCCGCTGGCGCATTTCGCCAGAAGGGGTTATGTCGTGGCGATCGTTGAGTACCGCCCCTCCCCCGTCGCGCCTTTCCCGGCCCAGATCCGCGACACAGGAACGGCGATCCGCTTCCTGCGCCGGAAGGCCTCCGACTTCCACATCGATCCAAACCGCATTGTCCTCTGGGGTGACTCGTCGGGCGGCCACACGACAGTGCTGACATGCCTCACTGACGGTGACCCCTTTTTCAGCGACGAACCAGTAGACGAAGAGCCACTCAACATCCGCTGTTTCATCGACTACTACGGTCCGACAGACATCTCACGCATGAATGAAGAGCCTTCCATCCAGAACCACATCGAGCCTGAGAGCCCCGAGGGCATGCTCATCGGCGGAGCCAACGTCCTGGACCATCCGGATCTCGTCGCTCCAACAGTGGCAATGAACCACATTTCCCCAACCCCCCGGCGGCGGCCTCTGCTCATCGTCCATGGCAACAAGGACCGGCTGGTCCCGTTCGGACAGAGCGTACTCCTGCACGATGCACTCAAGAATGCGGGCCAGCCGGTTACTTTCTTCCAGCTGAAGGGCGCTGATCACGGCGGTCCATCGTTTTGGAAGGAAGAAATCCTGAGCATTGTTGACAACTTCATCCGCGTGAACATCTGAGCCAACACAAGGATGACCCTGCAATAGGGCGGCTGAGCCGCGCCCTTCGGGAGCGCGGCGATAACGTCGCTGATGAGTGCTCGGACTGATTTCTGTGGCAGCCGTTGCTCTTGTTCGTCACGCTCAGAAGTATTCGTACATGTCGTCCAGAGGGGGTGGGAAGGCTCGACCCAACCCAGGTTCGACAAGCGGCTAGATGGAGCCGGCGCGGCACGACACAACCGACATTTTCGAAACTTGTATTGCGCCGGACCCACCGGTCATCCACACTGGCTACAGATCCGCAGGAGATACTTCCGCCGATTCAGCCCGCCGAACACTACGGCCGGCCACCGCCCCATCAGAGAATGCCGGGCAATCCCTCTCGAACCACCGCTTCCCACCTCTGCGGGTGCGGCCGTCCACGGAAGCGCCTGCCCGATGTTCCGAAGAGAAAGAGACACGATGATCAAGCGCCACTCGGACGTCGTCCTGGAGATCACCGCACACGACCCGCACACAGTCGAAAACGACCTGAACACCGCCGTAGAAATCGCCCGCAAACACGCCATGAAGGAATGCCGCCACGGCATCCTCGTTACCCAGCACGGTTACACCAGCTACACCGTCGCTCTAAGCCGCAATGTCCCCTACGGGCAGACACACGAACGGTGCGATTTCCCCGAGAACTCAAAGAGCGCCTAAATCGGATTGAGTCTTTCGTATCCGTCTTCCAAACCCTCGGCTTACGCGACAATTCCGTTGGTGCGGCCGAACTTTCCAGCAGGTGCACGTGTCGTCAAGGAACGCCAGGACGACGAGTGGAGGCAGATAGGGCGGAGCGCGGAAGCGGATCCGTCAGCTGGAAACGGAAGTAGAGATCCTCAAGCGTGCAGCGAAGCTGCTCGGTGAGGACCGGCCCCACCCAAAAAGAATCCACCCGGTGATCGGAGAACTTACCGGTGCCGGGTTCCCCGCGAAGGTCTGTTGCCGGCTGCTGGGCGTGAGCAGTCCCGGCTACTACAAGTACCGGAACCGGCCTGGGGACTGATGGGTTATCCACCGCTACTGCTGCCGCGGGAGCTACCCCAATGGCTCCCAATTTCCAGCCGTGGATAACCCGGATTGGCCCCAATCGTGGACAGCTTGGAGTCACCTAGGGCGTGTCTCGTAAATCGTGGGTCTGCTGGCTGGAATGCTTGAGGGGTGTCGAGAACATCTGTCGTGAGTGATGATCAGTGGTCCCGGATCGAGCCGTTTCTGCCCAGTTCGGACGGGCGGCGGGGCCGGCCGTTCCGTGGCCACCGCCAGGTCGTTGAAGGCATTACTTACCGGTACCGGTGCGGTATCGCCTGGCGGGACTTGAACGCGGAGTTCGGTCCGTGGCAAACGGTGTGGAAGCGTCATAGTCGTTTCGCCTCCGACGGGACGTGGGACCGGATCCACGGGAGGCTTCTGGCCGAAGCGGACGCGGCCGGGCAGATCGACTGGACAGTTTCGGTGGACTCGACCGTCAACCGGGCCCACCAGCATGGGACGAACCTTCCCCGCACCACAGGGGGAACTCCCGAATTACAAGAAACTGTTTTAAGAACCGCCCGACCTCGCCATCGGCCGCTCCCGGGGCGGGCTGAGCACCAAGATCCACCACGCCTGCGACGGTAAAGGCCGACCGCTGGCGATGATTCTTGGCCCAGGACAAGGTGGCGACTCGCCGATGTTCCCAGTCGTCACGGGCGCGATTCGGGTTCCTCGTCTCGGGGGCGGCCGTCCCCGGACACGGCCGGATGCCCTGATGGGCGACAAGGCGTACTCGTCGCGGGCGAACCGGTCCCTCCTACGCGGCCGGGGCATCAAGGCCATCATCCCGGAGCCTTCTGATCAGATCGGACACCGGAAGCGCGGCGGTTCATGCGGCGGGCGCCCGGTGGGCTTCGACGCCGAGACCTACAAAGGCCGCAACAGCGTCGAAAGGTCCTTCAGCCTCTTCAAACAATGGCGCGCCGTTGCCACTGGCTACGACAAACTCGCACTGACCTACCGTGCCGGCGTCGTCCTCTACGCCGCCGTCATCTGGCTACGCCAATAAGGAGACACGCCATAGTTCTGCCAGAGCTACCTCTCCTGGACTCGCACGTCGGGGAACCAGCCGTTCGGGGCCTTTTTGGCTCCAGGTGTTCGGGGTCGCGGTGTTTTTGCATGTCGCATTTGTAGAAGGGGCCGCGTGGGTCGCGGAGCATGCTCATGTGGTGGTCCGCGTGGTCTTTGAACCAGACCCTGATACCGGTGGCGCCGTCGAGTCTAAAATGTTCCCACGCACGCCATAGCGCTTCTATCCGGGTGACTGCTTCGGGGTGCAAGTACCACTCGATGCACCATTTAGCTGCGCGGCCGTCGACATCTCGGACGTAGGTGGGCAGCAGTTGCTCGTGCAGAAATTCCTCTGCTGAGCCATAGATCAATTCCGGGGTTTCTGCTCCTGGCCAGAGTTAGCGCCAGTTTCCTCTCCGTCCGGGGTGGGAGCTTCACTGAAGCGTCCAATATCGATAGTCATCTTGGGACCTCTTACCCTGTGACCCAGGGATTAGCGGTAGCTCCGGCAGCAACCGGCACGGGCTCTTCTTCCGGGCGGGGGCTGTAGGTCTTGAGGGATGCCTCTACGGCTTTCTCATGGGACCCGGTATACCAGGGCATGGTCCGGACCAGGGTGGCTGGTGCGCCGGAGGCGAGGACCACGGCGCGGCCGCGGTCGAGTTCCGCGAGGTTTGAGGCGTCGAAGATGTGTTCCTTGCCCTCCTGCCGGGATCGGCTGGAGCCGGACTTGCCGGACGAGACGGACACGTTGGTGTAGCTGTAATCCCCGACCAGGTCCGAGAGTGCCCGGAGGAAGCTTTCTTCGGCGACGCCGCCGCCGTAGACCTTGACGTTCGCCGCGGACCAGATTTTGCGCATATTCGCCTCTCCCCACAGCTCGACCCACTGGGACCAGGACTGCAGGATGCCCATGGCGATCAGGCCCTTGGAGCCGTAGTGGCTGAACTGGTCCGGCAGGGCTGCCCAGCGGACAACGTTGGCCAGCTCGTCGAGGGCGAACAGCGCCGGTTTGGGCAGGCGGCCGCCGCTGCGTTCGGCCCTTTCCTCCATCGCCTCCGCGATCGCCACCGTCAGCGCTGTGGTGAGCGGGGCAGAAAGATGCGCCCGCCCGCCGCCGTCAGGAATCCGGCCGAGTTTCTTGACGTCGATGTGGATCATGTCTCCCAGAGCGTCGCGTTCGTAGCGGCGGCCGGTGGCCCGTGCAGCCGGATCCGTTCCCCAGTCACCGGGTCAAGGGTCCCACAGCCGGGGCGTGCTGGCCCTGGCGAGGATTCTGGAGACCGTTCGGGCGGCCCTTCGCGCCGCGGCAACCCGAACGACGCCAGATGACCCGGGTGAAATTGAAATAGCCGAGGTCGCATAAATTCAGCGTGGGCGCCCGGAACCACACGGGCCCAGCCACCAAACCGCCACCTCCACAAACACGTCAGAACGCCCCGCCAGACACACGGGGCGAACCGTCATACCCGGGCATGCACTTGACACGACATATAGCCAACCAGGGCCGTGATTCCGCTGTCGGGCCGCACGATCGCGAGTGGCCCGACAGCGGAATGATTCAGCTGATGTCGTCGAAGCTCAGTTCACGATTTCGCTGACATGCCCGCACAATAAGGCCTAACACCGCTGCGAGAGGGACCAAGACCCAAAGCCATTCAGCGAATCCCTCACCGCCGGCGAGGAAGGAAAAGTTGAGGATCGTTAGAACGATTGCAACCGCGAAGGCGACGAAAGCGATCATTGGAGCTACGACGGCAGTCCAGACGTTCTCCTCGTCTGGCGACTTCCTGAAATACATCACAACAGCGACCGAACTGCCGCACATAAGGAGCAGCACTCCCAGTGATCCGACAGCAATCAACCACGTGTAGAGCTGGTGGAACGGATCCGAACCGGTCACGATGAAAGCCCCGATCACCACTAGGACGGTAATCGCCGTGACAATGCTCCCAACGTGAGGAGACTGATGCTTTTTATGGCTTCGGCCGACAGCTGCGGGAAGAATGCCAGCACGTCCCAAAGCAAAAACATATCGGCTCATGACGTTGGCAAAGCCAAGGAGGATCGCAAAAAAGCTCGTTACGACAAGAACGCTAAGAATCTTTACCCAAACCGGGCCGACATATTTCCCGGCAACATCGAGGATGAAACCTGTCGGGTTTTCAGTGGCTACGTCCATTACCTTGTCCGCCCCTACGGCGTTGCTGACCGTAAGTGTGCTGAAGACATAGAAGACGCCCAAAACGATGATCGTGATGTAGGTGGCGCGAGGGATGGTCGTCTTTGGTGTGCGCACTTCTTCACTGAAGACGGGGGTTGATTCCACGCCAACGAAGGATCCTAGGGCAAAAAGTGCTGCCAGGCCGATACCGGGGCCAAACATCAGCTGGGGTGAGAATCCCTCGAAAGTGAATCCGCCAGAGCCGCCACCCTGAACCAAAATTGCAAAGTCGAGTACCAGGATGGCAGCCACGGCGAACACCAGCAGAACCCCCATGATCCGTGCACTGAACTCGACCCGGTTGTAGGACAAGGGAGTCAACACGGCCAGTGTAACAAGAGCCCAGAACCCCCAAGGAAGATCAACGCCGAAGAGCTCCATGGCCGCTTGCTGAAGGAAGACCGCGTGGATTCCATAGAGACTACTCAACACCGCCACGTAGGTCAGCAGCGTGACATAAGACGCGGCGACTCCCGCTTTGATACCAAGGCCCTTGACGATGAAGGCGATCAGTCCGCTGGCAGTCTTAGAACGACGGCTCATAGCCACATATCCCACGGCAAAAATGAGGAACAGTACCGTGGCAAGAAGATATATCCCTGGTGTTCCCGCGCCGCTCAGCATGAAGACCAACGGGGTGGCCCCCAGAAAGGCTGCCATTGGCCCAATCATGGCTACAACTGTGAACACCAGTCCCCCTGTGCCCATGGCGCCCGCTCGGAGTTTGGACTGATCAATCCCTGGGACAGTGTTGTCCGAAATTACTTTTGACATTAATTTCTCCTGTGGAGATGAATTCGATAGTTGAGTCTGCTCATATCCCTTATGAGGGAAGGTGGCAACAGGGGACGTATGGCCTCCTGTTTGGCAACCGTTCTGGTCATCGGCGCCCTTAGGTTGGGGATGCTGAGACCGCTCAACCGAGGTTTGATGACGTGTTGCGTCCGCCGGAAGGTCCAATCCGCATCCCACGCTCTTGGGAAGCGAAATGCGGACCGGATCCGGGCCTCGAAGAAGGTTGTGGAAGTACTTTCAGGTATTATGCGCCCTGAAGGTTGGCATCGTGCAAACTTGCATCTTGTTAGGGACGAATCGGCAGGGCTCAGCAGGTCAGCTGAGCGATAGGTCTGGCTTTCGAAAACGAGAAGCGGCGTTCGTACGATCGAGCCGCGCTGCGATCTTGAGAGTAGGAACACTGGGCGAGGCCCGTGTCCTGAAAATCTGACTCCGGGTTATTCCGCATTTTGCAGGTAGCAAAGGTGGTGTCTTCCCGCCAGGTGGACTGTCGTTGTTTGGAGCAGTCCACCTGGCAGCCGGAACAAGCACGCTAGCCTCGGAAGTTGGATCTCAACCTGACTTCAGCTGAGTGCTGCGGCATCTCGTCCGGCGCGAATACCGGTTGCGAGAGCGCCATCAATGAGGGCATAAGATCCGCTGGCGATGTCTGCCCCAGCTAGGAGCACACGCCCGTCGCGGGCTTCGATTGCGTCCAGTTGCTCTGGAAGTTGTCCAGGACCGGGAACGGCCCATGTGCCGCGATACAGTGCATCCTTAGTCCAGTTATGGCTGGCAACCTCCAGCACCTCAACGTCAGGCAGCCATGCCCGCAAGACCTTCTCGACCTCGGTGGTAGAGGAACCGTCGACGGCGCTGGCATCGGAGCCGAAGGCTACCGCAATGTGGTCGCCCTCGATCGGCCGGTCGTATTGGAGGAGTACGAAGGGGTTGCCCTCCGGTGCGAAGGCCATGTAAGCAGTCCGATTGCCCTTGATTCGGCAAACTACTTTTTGTCCGCCGGAGATTTGACCGGATGCGCCTAGCTGCTCCGCATGCTTATGGGGTGGATCGAAGGTTATGCTGGACAACACGTTCACCGGTACGGCGCAGACGACAGCCGTCGCCGAAACCGTTGCGTTGTCCGACAAGGTCAAGGTCACTTGAGAGTCGTTCTCGGAGACCTTAGTGACGGCCTTGCCCATGATGAAATCGGCTTTGATATCGGATCGGATTCCATCCGATAGTAGACCCATGCCTCCGACGATCTTGTAGCGCGAAATCACGTCCAGCATAAGACGCCAGTCCCAGCCTGCCAGGGCAAGCCACCGCAACGGCAGGGTAAGGCCGGCTTTGTTCAGAGGAGCCTGGCAGGCGGCGGCCCAGAAGGATGAAGTCATGTCTCGCTCGAGCTTGGACATTGGCACACCATCGAGGAACTCGCCCAAGGTCAGCTTGTCGTGCTCGAGTGCGGCGTTCGAGAACCGCGGTTCGTGCGGACGCTCGTACAGAGTTCTTGCAAGGTCCGCCAGCGCTGTCATGCCTTTATCCATGAGACCGAAGACCATCTCCTCAGATCCTTCCCGGACCTGCCCGTTGTCCAGGTACAGGAGTTGTTCCGGTGGGGTAAACTCCTCGAGATTTAGCCGGTAACGCTTGATTTCGGACCATACGTGGGGCTGGAGCCAGTGCACGTCTGTTCCGCCGAGTTCGATGCGTGTGCCAAGACGGTTCTCAGTCCAAGTCCGTCCGCCGAGGCGTTCGGATGCTTCGATCAGGACTACTGATTTCCCCAGGTGGCTGGCTTCACGTGCGGCTGCGAGACCGGCGAAACCGCCTCCGATAACAGCGACATCGTAGTTTTTGCTCATGCTCGGGCCCTCGGGATTTCAACGGAGAATTTTCGGAAAGGAGCGTGGAAGGTCCAAGTGGACTCGCTACCTTGGGGGAAGAAGGCGGAGTCGCCCGTACGCAAAACCACGTCCTCACCATCGGCTGACGAAATGTGTACCTCACCTTCGATGACCAAGATGTATTCGTCAGTTTCGAAGAGATACGGCACTGGAACCCGGTCCGGGTATTGGCCCTCGAGTACCCGATAGATTCCGGTGCGTACGTCATCGCGGCCAGGAACTTCGGAGAGTTCCCCTGTTACTTCACCTTCGACAATGAAGGGTTTGTATCCTGCCGACAGTTGGTCGGCAAAGATCAGATGGCGTTGGGTTGTCATGGTGATTTTTTCTTTCGTAAGGATGTCAGGTTTTTAGTGATCCACTGCAGCGCTTGTGGGAGCACTACTGGTAGGGGTAGTTCCGCCGTCCGTGGTTAACGGAGATCCACTTGAGGCTGGTCAATTCGTCAATGCTTGAATGGCCGTTGAGCCGGCCAACGCCCGATTGCTTTTCCCCGCCGAAGGGAACGATGGGCTCATCGGCAATAGTGGCGTCATTGACGTGGATCATGCCGCTCTGAATCTTTTTGGCGATCCGCACCCCGCGGGCAGTGTCGCGGGTATGAACGGCACCGCTGAGACCGAAATCTGTGTCGTTGGCGATATCAATGGCTTCCTGGTCATCGTTGAACTCCATCACGATGATGACGGGACCGAACAGTTCGTCGTGTGCTATCGGGGAGTTACGGTCGACGTTCTCAAGAACCACGGGCGGGAAGATATTGCCATCGGGTTCTCCGCGCAGTACGGCCTTGGCTCCCGCTGCGACGGCAGCGGTGACTTTATCATCCAATGCTGCGACCTGCCGTGCGTTGATGAGTGGTCCGATGATGGTGCCGGGGGCGGACGGGTCACCCGTAGGAAGGGCCGAAACCTTCTCAATGAACCGCTTCTTGAACTCTGCAGCGATGCTGGAATGCACGAGCAGGCGGTTGGCTGACATGCAGATCTGTCCCTGATGTGTGAATCGGCTAAAGACAGCTGCGTCAACGGCGTACTCAAGGTCGGCATCTTCGCAGATAATGAAGGCGCTGTTTCCGCCAAGTTCAAGGATTGACTTTTTGAAATGGCGGGCTGCAACCTCACCTACGTGCCGGCCCACGCCGGTGGAACCGGTGAACGCGATGACCCGGGGAACCGGGTGCTCCAGGAAGTAATCCCCTATGACCGGGATTTCTGTCACGGTCACGTTCAACAGCCCGGCAGGCAGGCCGGCCTCTTCGAAAATCGAGGCTAGGAGGGTGCCCCCTGTAATCGGCGTTTCCTCATGGGGTTTGATAACCACGCCGTTGCCCGTAGCCAGAGCTGGCGCCACTGACTTCATCGAGAGGAAGAACGGGAAGTTGAAAGGGCTGATGACGCCAACCACGCCGACCGGGACACGGTAAACGAAGTTTTCCGTGTCTTCGACGGGTGACGGGTAGATCCTACCTTCAATGCGCAGCGGCAGTGTCGCCGCCTCCTTGAGGGCGTCGACCACGAGACCAATTTCGAAAGCCGCTTTGAGGGCGGTTCCTCCTACTTCCGCCGTGATGAGCTTGCTGATTTCTTCCCGGCGTTCTTCAACGATCCTTGCTGCCGCCTCGAAGACACTTCTCTTCGCATAAGCATTGACCTTGTTCCAAGCCGACTGTGCCGCGGCAGCAGCAGCGTAGGCTTCATCGATGTCGTCGGTGGTTGCGACAGGAAACTCACCCAGGGTCTTGCCCGTGAACGGGTTCAGGTCGACCAGTACTTTCTCTCCTGAACCGGCACGCCAAGCGCCCCCAATGTACTGCTGTGAAAGCTGCGCAGTGTCCATGTGTTTCTCTACCTTTCGGGCTCACTTCGAAGCCATACCGAATTTGTTTGCCAACAATGACATGCGTCACATAGGGAGCGCGTCCGTATTTACACGGAGGTGCTTACGGATCTTTTTAGGGGAAGCCACAACGGTGCGGAGCACGTGGCTGCGGCGCCTCCGTTTCGACCTATTTGGCTTTGGGGACTGCTGCGGCTGTGCCACCGAGCTTGGCCTCAGCACGCCCCACACTGATACACCCCCTAGCTATACTGCCCGGGCAGGTTGGTTAAGCGGCTGATGGGTGGGTGGCCTCCGATTGCGGTGTGGGGCCTGTGGACTCTTCTATGTCTGTCAAACCGCCTTCATCGTTGCCGATGAGTCGTTGAGCGCCCGATAGATGCGGCGGGCCATGTAGCGTTTGATGAAGCGCCGGATTTCCTTGTCGGTGCGACCTTCCGAACGTCGTTTTTCCTCGTACTCTCGGGTTTCAGCATCGTGGGTCATCCTCGTTACCGCGACCACAGAGCGTTGAGCGCATTGACTGACCGTGTGCGGTCAGCGCTCATCGCACCGCGAGCGGTGGTCAAGATGCGCACGGCTTGGCGAATCCCGTCATTGAGCCGGGGGCGGCGCAGCTTCTCCACGGGCAGCGGCAACGTTGCGGCCGCGATCTGGTGAGCGTCCAGGGCGTCGGTTTTTCCCACGCCCCGGCGTTTCTTGGCATCCAGACGTGGTGCCTCGACGACCGGATAACCGTGGGAGGTGACCGTGCTGGCCAAGATCGCCCCGTAAGTCGCGGCGCCTTCAATAGCCCAGAGAGTGTCGGCATCCGCGCCGGTGCGGCGGGCTACCCAGTTGATGGCCCGGTTGATTCCGCCCGCGTTGGTGGGAAATTCCCGAGTTTCAAGTAGTTCACCGGTGGTGGAGGCGAGAATTGCGTAGACATGGTTGCGGTGTGTCGACACCCACGACAAATGGGTGGGCATGAGCGACGATGGACATGGCGGTCACGGCACCTTTCCGAAGAGCGATGGACATGGGGCAACGGCCGTGTACGGCCGGTATCAGTCCGGGTAGGAGTCACGTCGGAACAGCAGTGTGATGGGTCACGCCCCGCCATGTGGTGGACAATCTTCTGATCAAGCTACCGAGGTGGGCCGGAATGGTGCCGGCCACCCACCCCAAAAGATGGACAAGTCCACAGCAAGACAATCAAATGTCAATGATTGTATGAGTCACATCTTCGGGGGCCGGGCGGCCAGTAGCCATCCTGCCAGCCAGTCCCGGACCAGCCATGATCAAGACTTACAGTGATTGTAGTGGTGGAGCCAGGCCGGGAGGGCGTTTCTGCGGGCTGATTCTGTGGCGTAGAAGCGTTGGAATGCCCATCCGTCAGCCAGGGTGCGGTGGAACCGCTCGATTTTCCCGTTGGTCTGTGGCCGGTAGGGGCGGGTCTTCTTCGCCTTGACGTTCAGCTCCCGGCAGGTGTCCCGCCAGAGATGGGATTTGTAGGCCGCGCCGTTGTCGGAGAGGACGCGCTCGACGGTGACGCCGCGGGCGGCGAACCAGGACACGGCTCTCTTCAGCACGACCACCGCGGTGGCCGCTGTTTCATCGCCGTGGATCTCTGCGTAGGCAACCCGGGAATGGTCGTCGATGACCGTGTGGACGTAAGCGGTGCCGATGACCGGGTGGCTGCGGCTGCCAGTTCTGACGGGTGTCGTCGCACGGTTCCGGTCCCCTTGCGCCAACTCCAGCCACTCATGGCTTGACTCGCCACCATAGAAGGGTCGTCTAGCGGTCGGCCTCAGTGATGGGTTTCGAACTCCTGGAAAGAGCCCATGAGGCCGCGCAACGAGGCAGGGACCGCGTGCTGCTTGTTATGACCACGGGTAGTCATTTGGCATGTGCAGGACCTGTTACAGCCAGAGAGAGTTTGTCCACGCCATGCATGGCATCCGCGCGGCGCGCACAAGGGCCAAGTGCGAAAACGCTTGAGGGAAGTTACCGGCCAAGCGCTTTGTCTTAGGGTCGAATTCTTCGCTGAGAAGTCCCAAGTCATTAGCGATCCCCACAAGCTTGGACATCAGGACGCCGGCTTCCTTCCGACGTCCGCTGTGAGCATACTGCTCAACCAACCAGAAAGAACAAGCGAGGAACGGACTTTCGCCCGGTGCCAGTCCATCAACTCCGGTATCGGTCTGATACCGGAGCAGGAGACCGCTTTCTGTCAGCAATTCCGCTTCCATCTGCGCGACGGTACCGAGCATGCGTTCATCGTTATAAGGCAGAAAGCCAACTTGCGGCAAGGCCAGCAATGCAGCGTCCATGTCTGGTCGACCGTAGGTCTGAGTGAAGGAGTTCAGCTTCCGGTCGAAACCGCGATCCAGAATCTCCAGCCTCAGCCGTTCACGGAGATCAACCCAGTGCTCCCTTGGGCCGGGGAGCCCGTGGTCACGGACGGCGCGGATCCCGCAGTCGAAGGCGACCCACATCATGAGTCTGGAATGTGTGAAGTACCGAACCGGACCGCGTACTTCCCATAGGCCACAATCCTTGTCGTGGTAATGCTTCTCCACGAATTCCAGCAGCGTCCGCTGGAGTGTCCAGGAAAAGGTGTCTTCCTTGCCGCCGGCGAGCCGAAGCTTCTCGAGGGCCACCATAACCTCGCCGACCACATCGGCTTGGTACTGGGAGACTGCCGCATTGCCGATGCGCACGGGACTCGCGCCCTCATAGCCCGGGAGATGAGGAAGTACCTTCTCTGGCAGGTCCCGTTCGCCTGCTATCCCGTACATGATCTGAATGTCCTCCGGGTCCCCCGCGAGTGCGCGCAAAAGCCAGTTCCGCCATTGAAGGGCCTCTGATTCGTATCCGTGGGTCAGCATGGACTCGAGAGTCAGGGCCGCGTCACGAAGCCAGCAAAATCGGTAGTCCCAGTTGCGGGAACCGCCGAAATCCTCCGGCAGTGAGGTCGTGGGTGCCGCGACGATGCCGCCTGTTTCGAAGTTTGTCAGAGCGCGCAGGACCAGCAGCGATCGTTGGACTGAATCGCCATAAACACCATCTGAGCGGCAGTGTCCGCCCCCACTCGGCCCAGTAATCGGCGGTCTCTTGAAGGTTCCTATTGAAATCGAGGCGTGAAGGAGCGTTGCGATACGACTGGAACCACGTCAGTTCGAAATCGAGATGCTCATCCGCTGAAACCGCGAACTCCCCTATGTGACGGTCGCCTTCCGCTTCCGGAAGATTCCCGCCCCTCATCGCCCAGGCGTCCGGTCCAGCTATGGCAAGCAGCACTTCTTCGCTGCCGGCCGAGGTATTTTCACGACCACGGCTTACCCACGGTAATGCTGCACCATAGCGGGGACGGATCCTCAATTCCTGACGCACTCGAACACGGCCCCCAATGCCGCTGACTCGACGCAGAAGAGAAGACAGACCTCTTCCCACAGGCATGAAGTCAATGACGCGGATTTGCCCGGAACCAGCCTCCCAGATCGTCTCCAGGACAAAAGTTGATTCCAAATATCGTCGGCTTACGACCCGGGCGTCCGCATCAGCCGGAGCAAGTAGCCATCGGCCATGTTCCTCGGTGCCCAAGAGCGACGCAAAGACGGATTCGGAGTCAAAGCGGGGAAAACAAAGCCAATCGATACTCCCATGTCGGGAGACAAGGGCTCCGGTGGAGAGATCTGACAAGAACGCGTAGTCCTCGATCAGGGCTGACATAGGCCCACTAAATCACAACGATGGCTTCTGGGAAAGATACAGCGCGGACGAAGCGATTAAGCCCGGGGAATCCCACCTCACCGGACATCGGTAAAACTACCCATGTTCTAAATCGGGTAGGAAACCACGTAGATTCCCCCGCGCGAACAGCAGGCCCTGCGAGACAAAGTGGATGGAGAAGCAGCGGCCGGTATAGAAATCAGAAGGAGCGCCGAGATGACCCGCGAAGAAGCATATTCTCATTGCCCACCTGACTCCTATGTGGAGTACTACAGAAGCCAGTGGCTCATCGTCCCGTTCGCGCCCGTTGAACAGCCGGGATTCTTCGCATGCGCGCCCAGCACCGAACGAACTATGCGTGCCTCCGTCGGGCACTGATGCCTTCCCGAGACATTGGGCAATTTTTGAGTTCGAGATGACCGGGGGCTGTTGAACATCAACTCGAGGGACCAGCTGTTCTCGGTTTCCACTGCATGATGACTTCATCCTCGAAGTATGCGAGCATCTCCCCTGCATGGTGTTCCCGCCATTCGAACGTGATGACATTGGTCAGGGGCGGCGGAAACGCCGGTACTGATCGCGTCGGTCAGCGACTGCATGGGCTGTTTCCCTGGTGTCGTCGGGGCCGCGGTAGGCGGTGCGCTGCTAGATTCCCCGGTCGCTCGCCTTAGAGTGGTCGTCCGCGGCGGAGATCGTCTCCGGGTTACGAGGTCCGGTTGGTTGTGTAGAGCGGGTTCCCGGACCTTCCCACGCCTTCGGCAACGCGCTGGAGGCAGTGCTGGCGCACAATGCCCTCTAGTATCCAGTGCAACCGGCGGAGGGAGCCCTTCTCCGGGGCTGAGTGTTTTGGGCAGCCTTCACCAGCGGCGTCGTCGGCAGTTATTCCGGTTCGCGCGAACGGGGGACCCTGCGACCGCGCGTCAATGCCCTATGCGTCACGCACAAATGGCAACAGTCATCCGGAATCAACGTACGGCTTTCGAGCACCGCCCGGCCAGGGTGAAAGGCTGGCCGGCAGATTCGAGCCCAAGTTCATCGCGCCGGCACCATACTTTAGTCAGGAAGATTGCGTGGGCACTGAGGTCTTCCTGATGGTGGAACTGCCATCTTCGGAAGACCTCGACGTTTACCCGGGAACTGACGGCGCCCGCCCCGACGCTACACTCAAACGCGATGAACGCGGATAGATTCGCGGCGGGTCTGGTCTGGTCTGGTCTGAGTAATTCGTGCCACTTTGGCACTACGAAGCAAATGCAGCTGTTGGGTTGCCTCGTGAGGCTAGAGTCGCATCAGTACTTCCTGCGTCGAAAGCAGGCGGAACGTCTGCACATGTACTGACTCCGCCGGGCCCCTCTTGTCTCTGATGGATTGCCGGGTCTGGACTGAGGTTTCGTGCATGCGGTTCTTCAAGGTTTCCAGCCATTGCTGCAGGTCATTTTCCGTGCTCGGACCGATCTGCATCGTTTCCACAAGCTCCCTACCGGACATTGGCGCGTATCGGGCAAAGGTATCCTCCGGACTCAGCGCCCACGTCGACATGCGCTCAAGTTCGGCCGCGGAGGACTGGATTTGCAGATCGTAGGAAGCCACAGTTCCGCTACTGTCATAGGCCCAGGCAGTGGCGAGGTTTTCAAGAATGACTGACTCATCAGACCAGCCAGTTAGAGCCGCATGCAGAAAATCAGTGTTGTGAGGGGGAATATCGGGTACAGCCAAGCGGGTTATTGCGCGATCGTTGATCGCAGCAAGAAGGGAAGCAGGATCCTCTTCAACCAAGACCTCGTGCCGGGGTGGCCACACGTCGAAGCTACTGTGGTCTCCGTGCATTTGTCCTACGTGGAAAAGGTAGATTTGAGGGTATTGTGCCGACCTATCTCGTCTCTCTGGCCGCGCTTCGTAATGCAGCAGAGCACCAAGCTGCATCAGGAGGCTCGCACCGAGAGACCCCCACGGTTCACGGACAACTATTCCAAGCCGGTCCCGTAACGACCAGTCAGGGAGAATCTCATCCGTACCGACAAGATTGCCGCGGACGGAAATAGTAAACATGTCTTTGCGGATGTCGGTAGCAACGTGCATCTTTCACTCCACTTCAATCACCTAGCGGTCCTCAACTGCGGCGTGATTGCCGCGGACAGGGTCGTAAAACAGTGCCACACGATGACGACGCACGCGTCCGTATAAACACGGATCTGGCTACTGGGCTTCCGCGCGAGACCTCCGAGCCAGGAGCACGCCGTTGCCCACGGGGCGGCTACGACGGTGTCAAGATCCTGTCGAGTCGGGGTGCAGGCGCGCCCAAGCGGCAGCCATTTGCGCACGGTTTTCAAGACCAAACTTCGCCAGGATGTTCTCTACGTGTGTTTCTGCAGTCCTAGGAGAAATGGTCAGTTCCGAGGCTATTTCGCGGTTACTTAATCCGCGGCCTAGCAGGGCGGCTACTTCCTTTTCGCGGCGTGTAAGGCGGACGGCAGCGTCAGGTTCCGGGCCGACGATCCCATCCTTACCCGCCGCCTCCTGCAGAAGAAGGTCGTTGGTGTCGGTCTGAAAACCTTTCGCATAAGCCAAATCGAAGGCTTTTTGCCCGAGCACATCGCGGCATCGTCCCAAGGATTCCTCGCGTTGAGCACCGATGTTATGAAAGCCTGAGAAGTGCCCACCCACAAACTTCCAAAGTCGGTCGGCGCCTCCGAATAGAGTCGCCGCTCGGGCATTCTGTCCGGCCTGCTGGGCGCACCATGCCAGAAGTTCAATGCAGTGTGCCAACAGCAGCTGGTCGTGGCCGTACCCCGCAACCTTCAAGGCAAGTTCGCGGGCCCGGGTCGGTTCATTTTGAATCCAGTCATGGACGGCAAGGGCGTATTCGATGTACCCGCGCCACATGTAGTCATCGAAGTCATCGCAAAGATCCAATCCAGTCCTGCTCAGGTCCGCTACTCGATCGTTGTCATGGTCGAACGCGGCGAGCAGTACCGCGACGCCGATGGCATCCATCGTGAGGATCTCCGCCGTCGGCCCGGGGACGCGTTTGTAAGCATCGATAGCCTTGTCCAGGAGCTCGCGGGCTGACGAAACCCTACCGTGTCCAGCCTCTACGACTCCGGAAACCTGAAGCGAAAGAGCAAGATTCAGCGCGTCCCCTGTGGGTGCCTGACTAGCGGCCAGTTCAAGAAGTTTCTCCGCGGACCGCAATTTGCTTTGTAAAGCGCACAGATAGGCATGAATGCAGAGGGCGTACTCACGTTCTCGCGGGTATGCGTCGGTATTCGCGGAAGCCAGCACTCTCCCCAAGGTGGAACGCCCCTCAGAGAGCTGGCCTACCGCGAACCAGAAAAACCATAGTCCCGCTGCCATGCGAAGGCTCCCGGCACTGAGGTCCGGGGCCTGCAGACCATGGTTGATGGCGGCCAGGATATTGGGGTACTCCAGGCGTAAACGCTCTATGCGTTCCCGCTCACTACTTCCGGGAAAAGCAGTGGTAAGGCGATTGAACGATCCTTCGTAATAGGCGAGGTGCTTGTTGTGCAGCACCTGCCTTTCACCGAAGTCATCCAATCGGGATTCACCATAGTCGCGGGTGAGGCGCAGGAGACTGTATCTCACTTCCTCGCCGATGTTATCCGCCAGAACAACTGATTGGTCTACCAATGAGGCCAGCAGGTCCAGAAGGTCCGGAGGTGTCAGCGGCGGTTGTCCGCAGACCGCCTCTACAGCGGGAAGATCAAACGTATTTTCGAAAACCGTAAGACGGGACCACAGCAACTTCTCATCGTCGCTGCACAACTCATAGCTTCCCGCCGTCAGGGTCCGCAGCGTCCTGTGTCGAGGATCGGTCGCTCCCGCCCCCGCTCGCGGGAAGTCCGGATAGCCTTCCATACGTTCGATAATCTGCTCTATCGACAAAGCCCTCGTCCATGCCGCTGCGAGTTCTATCGCCAAAGGCAACCCGTCCAGCCTGTGGCACAGCCGCGAAAGCGCGGGTGCTTGTGACTCGGCAACAGTGAATCCGGGCCGAACCAGCCGAGCGCGCGCAAGAAAGAGCTTAGCCGACTCAGAGCCCAGAACATCGGAAAGGCGAACTTCCGGCGTCGTGTCCACAGGAAGTGAGAGTGGAGAGAGATTGACCAACTGACCGCCGTCTACGTAGAGCGCCCGCCGGCTTGTCGCCAATATCGTACTTTGAGTGCCGGATGCGACGAGATCCTGGAGCAGAAGAAGACAGTCTGAGTCCAGCGAGTCGCAACTGTCCAAAACGACCAGAGCTTCGAGATCCTGCACGAAGTCGCTTAACAGCACAGACGAAACCTGTCCACTGTTCCGCATTCCAAGAGCAGCGGCAGCCCGGGCGCAAAATTCCGCGGGTTCGCTGACTCCGGCAAGGTCAGCGAAGAACACGCCCTCGGGAAACCTCTTAGTCAGGCGCTCAACCAAGTGAGAAACAAGCCGTGTTTTTCCAACTCCGCCCGGGCCGACCAAGGCAACGAAGCGGCTGACCTCAAGCGCACTGCCCAGCGTTGACTGCTCGGCCTCTCGTCCAATGAAGGTCGTCACATACTTGGGTAGCTGTGGCATCAGGGCCTGGTCAGTCATCAAACAACGCCTCTCGTAACGCCACCCCTGCCCCTGGGAGGCTCCCTTGCCAGCCAGTGGACAGGCGTCTTTGCCCTCTTGGGAAGGGCCCGGCAGCAGGTGCGGGCGGGAAGGCCGGAGCCGTTCGGCTATTCACGACTGGGCAAGCTGCCGTCCCGGGTCGCGATCTCTTGTCAATTACAGCCAATCATGGCCCCAGCTCCTGTGCCGCCAGTACGGGTAACGTTGCCGCAGCCGAAGCGCGGACGTGGTCGATGCACGCCAGACGTGCCCCGACAGGATCAGCGGCGAGGATGGTATTAACAATTCGCTGGAGGGCTTCAATAGTGGGTTGGGCACGGTCCTTCATTGACAACGAGACCCGACGAATTTGATGGATACGCACGTGCAGACGGTTAACAGCCTCACGCAGCTCTATATTACCGGCCCCGGCCAGAAGGTAACCGTAAAAAACGTCGGTTGCCAGCAAAGTTGCGGTCGTATCGGAACCTTCAAGAGCCCTCCGTAGAGGCTCGAGGGACTCAGCAAACAACTTTTTCGCCGACGCTGATCCGCGCACTGCGAACAGCTCGCCGGCCAGGCCCTCCAGGGCCGCGCGGATGTCATAAATATCTGCAGCTTCTGCATAATCAAGCTCCCGCACGCGGGCGCCCCTGTTCTCGGTGAGAACAACGATGCGTTCCGCCGCCAGATGCCTTAGGGCATCACGCACTGCGGTACGGCCGACGCCGTATTTCACGGCGAGCTCCCGCTCGACGAGTTTTGTGCCTGGGACAAGGTCACCGTCCGCAATCGCCCGCCTCAGCACTTCTGGAAGATCCCGAACGTCTTCCGACGCCTCATTCGTCTGCACAAGCGACATGGCCTTAGTGCTCCTGGGTCGGTGAGTGGTGGTTCTTCATTGAGCATACAGATCTCACGGGAACGTGAAACAGGTTAAGTGGAATTTTGTCGACAAAAATTTAGAACAGTTGGAGCCCTTTGATGCGCCACGCTGCGACCAAACGGAACATCATCGCCGCCTTGACGGGGCGCGGAGAGCTGCAATTTAGGGGGGAAGGCAAGGGCAGGGTGTCCATTGCTTCTGGATGGGCTGCGGAAGATACGTGGAAATACGGAGTTTTTTTGTCGACATTCCGCCCTAAGCTGGCTCCATTGCTCGACGCGGCGCAGGGACTGATTCAGATCCCTGCTGGTCGGGGACGGCGCTGAGAGTCATCCGATGCACTCGGGGACGAGGTAACCGGCGCAGTACAGCACTCGAATGAGGAATGGAGGAGCACCGGTTGTACAACTTGCACAAGCTGCTGTGGGACATCCGCAAAGATCCCACTCTCGCAGAGAGTTTTCGTAACGATCCGCATCCGATTCTCGATCAGTACGGGGTGGAGGACGAGGCGCGGACGGCAATGCTGGAGCTCGATTTCAAAAAGCTCCACAAGATCGGGGCCAACCCGTATCTGATCTACTTCTGCGCCATCCAGCTGGCTGTTGATCGTGCCGCCTACTACACACAGATCCGTGAGGAGGAGAACTGATGGGCAATATCGTAGGAGCATTCGCAGCATCCCATTCGCCCGGGGTGACCGGCTGGCCGGAGCGGGCCGAGCCACGCAAACGGGAAGCCATCGAAGGAGCCTTCGCTGAGGCCCGCCGGCGGATCGATGCTTTGGAGCCCGACGCAATCATCGCCATTTCGGTGGAACATTTCACCAACTTCAACTTTGGAAACCTGCCGGCCTTCGCGATCGCCACGGCGGATTCCTACCTCGGGCCTGTTACGCCGGAGATGAGCAACTTCCTGCGGGTGGAGCAGCACCAGTACCCCGGGAATGGAAAACTCGGCCGGCACATCTATGAGTTCGCCATCTCGAATGAGTTCGATCCGTCCTTGGTGGAAGGCGGCTTTGATTTCGACGAGAACTTCTGCGTTCCGTTCAAGCACCTGGATCCCGCTTCCAAGTACCCGCTCGTCCCCATTATCATAAACGGCGTAAACCCGCCCTGGCCCACAGCAAAGCGCAGCTACGAATTTGGCGAGATGCTCCGCCGTGCCGTTGAAGCGCAGGACGCGGTCGAACGTGTCGTGGTCGTCGGAACCGGTGGCCTCTCCCACTGGGTAGGGCTGCCCGAAGCAGGCCAGGTGAACGAGGAATTCGACCGCGACTTCATTACCCGAATCGAGAGCGGCGACCCCGAGCAGCTTAAGAGCTACTCGCCGAAGGAAATCGACGCGGCAGGCAATGGGGCTCACGAAGTCCGCACATGGATTGCCGCTGCCGGCGCCATCGGCGCCCCGTTCGAGGTGCTCGCGTACGAGCCGGTTCCTGAATGGCTGACCGGGACCGCCGTCGCAGCGGCAACGCCCGATTTGAAGCTCTAAGACCCCAACCCCCAGACGGCTCCGCACCCGCGGAGCCGAGCACCATCAAGGAGAAACAAGAACATGAGCAAACTTCCCAAAGTCACCGGTCGCGATATGCGTGGCGTCATGTCCTACCCGCCCACGCCTGCTCTGCCCGGCGCGGACCAGGTGGAGGCACAGAACACCGTCGATCTCACCGAGACCGAGCGCATGGTCCGCCAGCTGATCACCGATGGCGTAGACGCCATCGCGTTGAACGGCACCCTCGGCGAAATGGCCACTCTGACTCTTGACGAATGGAAGGCCTTCGCTGAGTGCGCAGTACAGACAGCGCACTCTGTAAATCCCGACTTCCCCATCTTCGTCGGCTCAACCACCCTGAGCACCCGCGAGACCATCTCCCGTATGCGCTTCCTTTCGGAGCTCGGCGCCACCGGTACCCTCCTGGGCCGCCCGATGTGGGGCGAGATGGTGGCCCCGGTAATGGAGAAGTTCTACCGTGACGTCGCCGAGGCCGTTCCCGAAATGGCCATCGTGGTCTACGACAACACCGCAGCATTTGGCGGCATCATCCCGCGCTCGGTTTACCGCACGCTGGTCCAGCTGCCCCAGGTCGTTGCAGTGAAGTATGCCGGTGGCGCCTCGGTCGGCTTCCGGTACCACAACGACATGGCCCACACCGGGGACAAGTTTCCGCTGATGCCCATCGAGACCGACTGGTTCCCGGCTTGGGAGATGTACGGCGAGGAACTCGTTGGCATGGCCTGGTCCTCCACAACAGCCATGGGCCCGGACCCTGTCCTCCACCTGCGCGACGCACTGCAGCAGGGCCGCACCGATGACGCCCGCTGGCTCACCGAGCGGCTGCGCTGGGCACACGAACCCTTCATCGTTGGCCAGGACTTCTTCGAGTTCGCGAAGTACAACATCCCGCTCGAGAAGATCCGCGTCAACAAGGCCGGCTACATCAACGTAGGCCAGAGCCGAGTTCCTTACACCGAGGACCTCGTACCCCAGGCGCACTGGGACTCCACCGCAGAACACGTCGAGCGTTACCGCAAGATCGGCGCGGAGATCGAAGCGCGACTGGGATCCCGCAAGAAGTAGCAGACCAGGAATAGACAGAGGAATCAGCGAGGTCATCAAAATGACAACGGAGTCGGTAAACCCGGACACGGATGCTCATCTGCGCCAGATCCGGGAAGGGATCAAGCAGGGGCGGTTTCCGGCCCATGTCTTCAACGATCAGCAGATCTTCGACCTGGAGCAGGAACGGCTGTTCGGTCAGGCGTGGACCTTTTTGGCCCACGAGTCGGAGATCCCGAAGCCGGGTGACTACGTCACCCGGTATATCGGAAACAACAATATGATCGTTGCCCGGGACGAGCACGGGGAGATCCACGCAAATCTCAACATGTGCCGGCATCGCGGCAACATGATGTGCAAGTCGGAGATGGGGAACGCCTCCCACTTCCGTTGCTCTTACCACGGCTGGGTTTACAAGAACTCCGGTGAGCTCATCGGAGTTCCGTATATGGCCGAGGGTTATGAAGGCCGGCTGAAGAGGAAGGACTGGAGCCTGGTGGGGGCCCGTGTGGATAGCTACGCGGGTTTGGTATTCGGAACGTTTAACCAGGACGCTCCAACACTGGAAGAGTACCTCGGCGGGTTCCAGTTCTACCTCGACCTCTATCTCAAACAGGGCTTGGCCGGCAGTGAAGTGCATGGTCCGCCCGATCACTGGATCACCGAAACTGACTGGAAAATTGCGGCCGAGAACTTCGCGGGCGATGGATATCACACCCCGGTAGCCCACCAGTTCGGCTTCAACCTGGGGTACTTCCCCTCATCCGGCGCGACACACAGCCAGGGCTGGGCTGCGAGTATCCCCGGCAAGGGACACGGCATCGGACTCGGGCACACACCTGGACTTACCCCCTTTGCAGGCTTCCCGGATGACCTGACAGAAGAGATGCGGCGGAGCTTATCCCCTGAGCAGGTGGAAGTGTTTAGCAACACCCGTACAGCGGTTGGCACAGTGTTTCCAAACTTGTCCTTCCTGATGCAGCCCTTCAGCCTGACACCTGGTGAAACGGGTGTGCGGTTCGTGACGATGCGGTTGTACCATCCGATCGGCCCTGGAAAAACGGAGATGTACTCCTGGTGCCTGGTCCCGAAGGAGGCCTCCGAAGAATACAAGGAAGCTGCCTACCAGGCCTATACGCTCGCGTTCGCCCAGGCAGGTACGTTCGAGCAGGACGACTTGGAGAACTGGGCGCGCGTCACCCGCATGGCCAAGTCATCGGCCGTTCGCGGCATTGAATTCCCGTACATGATGGGCATCGAGAGTAAGCAGGATCCCGACTTCCCCGGTCCCGGCCATGTGGTCAAGCCCTACGTCAACGACTCCAACTTCCGGAACCTGTGGACCCGGTGGGCGGACTACCTGCTGGGTGAGGCCTGATCATGACCGTACTCAGTGCCGTTGACCGGACCGTGCAACAAGACATTCAGGAATTTATGTTCCGCGAAGCACTCGCTCTGGATGAGCGCCGCTTCCGCGACTGGCTCGAATTTCTCTCCGAAGACATTACCTACGATGTGCCCCTGCGGGTGGTTCGTGAAGGACTGGCCGAGTGGGAACTTTCCCCCAACGGCAGGATCTTCCAGGACAACAAGCAGACCCTTGAAGTCCGGGTGCGTCGCCTCGAAACCGACTTTGCCTGGGCCGAACAACCGCCCTCTCGCACACGTCACTACGTGACAAACGTGCTCATAGACGCCGGTGAGCAGAACGGCGAATACGAAGTCAGCTCTTACTGCCTCATCTACCGCAGCCGCGGAGACAGTATCGAGCCAAACTTCGTGTCGGTGTTCCGAAAGGACCTCGTTCGCAAAACTCCCCACGGTTACGAGATTGCACGCCGCTGGGCAGCCATTGACCAGGCGGTCATCAACGCTCACAACCTGTCCATCTTCATCTAAAAGGAACGAATCATGTCTGAATCGACAGCAAGGCCTCAGGCGGAGAATCCGGACACCGGTGAAGTGCTTGAGGTTCCGAAGGACGGCGGCAACAGCGGTCCGATCGTGATTGCCAACGAGTTTGCGGATGTCGTTGTCCGCAAGGTCGAAACACGAAACGGCGTCCGCCTCGAACTATGGTCCCCCCGCCGTGGCACCTGCGTGCGCTACGACGCCGTAGCCCTTGATGTTTTGAGCTACCAGGAACCAGAGTTCATCACCAAACTGCTGAGCAGGACACCAGGGGCATGAGCGGAACACTATCCGGTCAGCACATCCTGGTCACGGGTGGGGGATCAGGAATCGCCCGGGCGGCCGCCGAACGCTATCACCGTGAAGGGGCAATAGTCACCGTCCTCAACCGGTCCGCAGGTGGTGCCCAAGCAGTCGCGGAGTCCTCCGGCGGTGCCATTCAGGCCCTGGTCGGAGACGCCACGGACGTCGGTGTCCTCCGGGACGCTATCGCGGCCGCGGTCGACGCTGAGGGAAAACTGCACAACATCACGTGTGGTGTCGGAGTGTTCGACAACTACGCAAAGGTCAATGAGCTGTCTTCAGAGGAGCTCTTGACCGCTGCCGAGGAGGTGTGGCGGGTCAACGTGCGCTCAACGTTGCTCGCGGTCAATCTCGCCGTGCCGGCACTGCGCGCGGCGGGGGGATCGGTCACCCTCACCCTCTCCGAGTCAGCCTTCAACGCCATCGGAGGCGGCGTGCTTTACGGCAGCTCCAAGTGGGCTCTGCGCGGAATTGTAGATCACCTCGCTGCCGAGCTGGCACCCGAAATCAGGGTCAATGGTGTGGCACCAGGCGGCACTGGGGGAACCCGTTTCGGCGGACTGTCGACGCTCGGGCAAACTATGACAGCTGACCGGGTGGAAGGCCGCGACGAAAGAATCGCCGCACACACCCTGCTCGGCTTCACCGCCACTCCTGAAGACCACAGCGGGGCCTACCGCTTCCTGGCCGACCCGGTCGACGCCCGCGTTGTCACCGGGGTGGTCATCCGCACTGACGGCGGAAGACGCCTCTAGCAGAACCCCACACACCCAAAACCAGGAAAACGGTACGCCGTTGTACCGAAACCAGAACGAGGAACACACAAATGGTTGAAAAGTCCATCGAAATCCGTAAGACCTTTGCGCAGGTCGAAGAAATCCGTACGTCGGCCGGAAAGGGCGACGACGGCGGGCCGTTGCGTAAAGTTGCGGTCTGCGCTGTGATCAAAAACCCCTACGCAGGGGAGGGCTTTGTCGAGGACCTTTCAGCACTGGTCGAGGCATCACGCGAAATCGGGACCCTGCTGGGTAAGGAGGCACTGGGATTGCTCGGCGCCCCGGTCGAAAGCTACGGCAAGGCAGGCCTGGTGGGGAGCGCAGGCGAACAGGAACACATTAACGCCGTCCTTACATCCGTCTTCGGAGACGCCTTCCGTGAGGCCATTGGCGGGGGCGCGGCCTGGATCACATCGGTGACCAAGCCCGCCGCCGCGGGTGCAGTTATCGACGTGCCGACGGCTTTCAAGGACGAGGTCTGGGTCCGCTCGCACTACGACGCCCTGGAAGTGCGGGTGCCGGACGCTCCCCACCCCGACGAGCTGGTCGTCATCGCCGCCGTGACGAACCGTGGACGGCTGAACGCACGTGTTGGCGGCATGTCCATCGCAGAGTCGAAGGAGAAGGGGCTGTGACAGGATCGATCGCAGTCGTCGGAGCGGGCACGATTCTCTCCGGAGACTGGCAGTCACCCATCATCAAGGACGCCGATACCGTCATCACCAGGGACGGGATTATCACTGCTGTTGGCCGCAGGCAGGATCTGCTTGCCGAAATTGACGCCTCGTCCCATGTTGTCGACGCCAAGGGCACCACGCTCGCACCGGGGCTCATCGACTCTCACTGCCACGTGGTCATCGGCGACTACACACCCCGGCAGAAGACCGTGGACTTCCTCGCAAGCTATGTGCACGGCGGTATCACTAGTGTCGTATCCCCGGGCGAAATCCACGCACCCGGCAGGCCAAGCACCGCCATAGGAGTCAAGGCTCTCGCCATTGCCGCGAAAGAGTGCTTCGATAACTTCCACCCTAACGGCATGACCGTCCACGCCGGTGCCGTTGTGCTCGAACCTACACTGCAGGAAAAGGACTTTGTTGACCTGCAGGAGGCCGGGGTTCACCTGGCCAAGTTCGGGTTCGGCCGCTACATGGATCCCGCTGACGGCGTGGACCAGGTCCGGTGGGCGAAAGAGCACGGGATCACCGTGATGTGCCACTCGGGAGGGGCGAGCATCCCGGGAAGTAAGCCGATCACCCCGAAGCACCTCCTCTTGCTGGCCCCGCACGTATGCGGCCATGTCAACGGTGGACCAACCTCACTTGATGAGGCCGGCGTGGACCTCATCATGGACGAGACGGACATGGCTTTGCAGCTCGTGCAGGCCGGTAATCTGCGCTCAGCAGTGCGGATTATTAACCGTGCCGCTGACAAGGGCATGTTCGAGCGTGTGGTGATCGGTTCGGACACCCCAACCGGTACCGGGGTCATGCCCCTCGGTGTGATGAAGACCGTAGCCGAGCTGTCATCGCTCTCCAACGTCGACCCGGCCATCGTCTGGGCAGCGGCCACCGGCAACAACGCCCGGGTATGGGACCTGCCGGCTGGTTTCATCGCCCCCGGACGTGCCGCTGACCTCGTGGTTCTCGACGCACCTTGGGGCTCCACCCGCGACGACGCCCTCGGCGCGCTGTCCGTGGGCGATATCCCCGGCATTTCAGCTGTTATTACCGGAGGCGTGGTCCGCACGCTGCGCAGCCGGAACACACCCCAGGCTGCACGCGCGGCCGAGGTCACGCCCCGCATCGAGCACCTCGAAGCCTCAGGCCACTGACCCATCAGCACCAAAGGAGACAAAGACATGGCATTCAAGATCACGGTGGATCTTCCGGCTTGCCAGGGTTACGCAAACTGCCTCATCGAAGGTCCTGCACTTTTCGACATCGATGATGACACCAACAAAGCGGTAGTGATCGGCTCTGACGAACACGACGAAGCTTTGCGGGCCCAGGCAGAAGCCGCCAGGCGCGGGTGCCCGGCACACGCCATCTTCATCGAGGACATCTGATGCAGCGAATCGTCGTGGTCGGCGGATCGCTCGCCGGAGTGCACGCGGCCGAAGCGCTCCGCGAGCGTGGGTTTGACGGCGAATTGACGCTCGTGTCGGCCGAATCAGGGCTGCCGTATGACCGCCCACCCCTGTCCAAGGAACTCCTGCTTGACGGCATGACGCCCGAACAGCTTCTACTCCGCCCGGCCCCCTGGTACGAGGCACAAGGCATCGAGCTGCGGCTCAACACCGCCGCCCGTGGCATTGATGCCGACAAAGGGCTGCTCGCGCTCACGGATGGATCCGACCTTCCTTACGACGGCATGGTCATAGCCACTGGCTCCGCCGCCCGCCGCTTCCCCAGTGTCACCACCCAGGCCCGTGTGCACGTGCTCCGGACCCTCGACGATGCCCTCGAACTCCGTCCCGAACTCATACCGGGCAGGCACCTCGTCATGATCGGTGGTGGATTCGTTGGCCTCGAAGTCGCGGCCGTAGCCCGGGGGCTCGGACTGGACGTCACCTTGATCGAAGGATCCCCGATGCCCCTGGCACGGGCCTTCGGAACCGAGATTGCTTCATGGTACCGGGAGCTTCACGAAGGCAACGGTGTCCGCCTGATCTGCGGCTCATCCGTGCAAAGCCTGCAGGACTCTCCCGGCGGGGTCACGGTCACCCTCAGCAGTGGTGAAAGCCTCAGCGCTGACGTCGTAGCGGCAGGCATCGGTGCCACACCCGCTGTCGAGTGGCTCGCCGGAAGCGCCGTCGAGGTTGCTAACGGTGTCACCTGCACACCGGAACTGCTGACCTCGGTTCCGAACATCGTCGCTGCCGGAGACGTTGCCGCATGGCGCAACCCGGTCTTTGACGAGGAAATGCGCATCGAACACTGGTCGAACGCGGTGGACCAAGGCCGGCATGCAGCAGCAACACTGCTTGGCGAGAGGGACCCGTTTGCGTCAGTGCCGTACTTCTGGACAGACCAGCATGACAAAAAGATGCGGTTTGTGGGGCGCACGGTCGGTGCCACCGACATCCGGATTGAAGAGATGTCGGACGACAAACTGGTTGCCACTCTGGGCCGTGACGGCCTGCTGATCGGCGCGCTCACCGTCTGCGCTCCTCGGCAACTCGCCAAATACAAAGTCGCGATCCAAAACCGCACACCTTGGGAAGCCACCGAGGCAACGCGGCTGGCCCCGGCCACCTAAATCTTCCTTTCCCACCCGAATCCAACAAGGAGACACACATGAACACCGTCAAAACGGGCGACGCACTCTCGCTCATCGAACTCTTCCCCCAGGACGAAGACTGGTCCCTGCAGACCATGAGGCTGCTTTCCCAGGTCGCAGTCGGCGGTTCCGACCTGTTTGAATGCGCACGTACCGCAGCCCGCATCGGGCGGGAAACCACCGACGGCGAAACCTGGCACCGCGAGTGGAGCCGCACGGCCAAAGACATCGCAGCCGCCGGTTACGATGCCGTGGAACGCGGTGACACCACCACCGCCCGGCGGGCGCTGTTCCGCTCCATGAGCTACTGGCGCCACTCCGAATTCTTCCTCGACTCCTTCGACGAGCGACGCACCGAAGCCTACGTCGAGGGCACCAAAAACTTCCAGAAGGCTGCCGAGCTGTCCGAGGGACTCATCGAGCGGATCGCCGTACCGTTCGAGGGCAAGGAGATGGAGGGCTACATCGTCCGCCCCGACAACTCCGGCCAGGCCCGCCCCACGGTTCTGTTCCTTGGCGGCGCCGACTCTTGGGCCGAAGAACTCTACTTCCTGGGCGGAACCGAGTTCCCGGCCCGCGGCATGAACATCGTCATGGTCGACACCCCCGGACGCGGCAGCTCGCTGCGCTTCAAGGAAATGTACAGCAGGCCCGACTATGAAGTACCCGTCGCCGCCATCTTCGACTTCCTTGAGAAGCGCAGTGACGTTGACTCTGACCGGTTCGGTCTCGCCGGCGTGAGCTTCGGTGGCTACTACGCCCCGCGTGCTGCTGCATTTGAACCCCGCGTGAAGGCAGTAGCCGCCTGGTGTGGAACGTGGAGTATCCTCACGGACTTCTACGAGTTCTACCCGCCGCTGCAGAAGCAGCTCCAGTGGCTCAGCGGTTCAAAAGACGATGCAGAAGCCCGGGAGAAGCTGGCCAAATTCACCCTGGACGGTATCGCAGACAAGCTCAAGATCCCCGTCTACGTCATGCACGGCACCGCCGACATCATCATGGACATCAAGGGCGCCGACCGCTTCGTTGAGGCGCTTACCTCCGACGACGTCACCGTCGACATCTACGACGGCGCCGGATCGCTGCACTGCAGCTACGACTACATGTCAGTAGCAGGTGCACGACTGAGCGACTGGTTCCTCCACCGCATCTAAATGCATCCCGGCTGGATCCCCGCAGCCATTTTCCCGAGGATACATCTCGCCTCCCCTGCCACTCCAACGTTCCGCGTCGGGGTGGCAGGGGAAAACGAGAACCGCAGCTGCGTAGGTGATGAGGAACCGCGCACCACTCGCGCCCGGACCGGAGCGCTGAGGTAAATGACAGTTTTCAAGGAAGAAGGATTTTCACGTGGCCGATCTATTGATCCAGCGCGAAATCGCCGAGATATTGCCCTCCCTCCTGAACTACCCGCCGCTGAAAACGAAGGACTGGGCTGGTCTTACTCCTGGGGACAGGATGTACGTTCACAGGGAAACTCAGGTGCTCGTGCGTGGCACGGTAGACGACATGGTCGCGGACGGATCGATCTTCTGGATCTGGATCGACGGCGGTGGTGGCCGGATCGCCGTCCACAAGGACGATGACGTCCGTGTGTGGCTTGCGGTAGAACCTTCCGGTTCTCGAATCAAAAAACGCTTCAACGGTGCCGCAGTCACACCCTAGGCGGAGGTTCGGTAAGAACCGGATCCCGTCCCTTCGGCCAGCAAGGAATTCCAGATGTACGCCGAGCCTGTAATTCTCTTCCTGATGCGTCTGCTGACGCAGCCGGGAGAACCCTGGAGCAGTATCTTCGGCGAAGGTACTGATCCCGTTGCCGGTATCACCCTTGCCGCTGTCACTGTAGTTGCCTTGGCGGTCCAGCTATGGCTGATCTATAGGACTGCCCGCAGAGGAGGGCAGACCCTGGAGGACTCTGAGGCAGCGGTACATGTATACCTTCCTGTCTGCCTGCACGGCGACCCGCTTTTCTATCATCGGTTCCCTTCCGATGATGAACCTGGGTGAGCGGTTCTAGAACTTCGTTACCAGAACCACCGCCCCTAACCGGACTCCAAGAACATGACTATTCGAAATGGTGAGCCAATGATGCCGACACAAACATCGATTACCGTCGTCGCCCAGAACCGCGCCTCACGCGATCGCCAACTGGACGAAGCAACTCGTCTGCTGGGTGATGAGCAGCCCCGTTGCGGCATCCTAGTAACACGGCACACATACACAACATTTACCGTTGCTCTGCACCCCGAAATCGGGCACGGAACGATTCAAGAAAAGGACTTAGTGAGGTTGTAGGCGATCGGCCTTCGCGCCCATCCAACGCAACTACGTTCCCCTGTGCACGAAACGCCCACATCGCCGCATGAATGCCTACCCGGTGGAAGCAGCATAATCTCCATCACGCCCGACGTGGGATCGTCGCGCCGTTCCTAGGGACTGTGTCCCATAACTTCATTCTCGCGGGACCGTGGCACCCCAAACCCTGCCCGCGCACTTATTGAGGAGACCTCCCGTATGACCGCTTCCCCCGTAATCTCCCCTGCCATCAGGTCCGAACGCGAACGAAGCCTCCTTGCATCTGTGCCGACCGGGCTGCTCATCAACGGTGAGTGGCGGGACGCATCCGACGGTGGCACGTTCGACGTACACGACCCCGCTACTGGAGAAGTGCTCGCCACTTTGGCCTCGGCAACGAGCGCTGACGCGATCGCCGCGCTGGACGCGGCCGACGCCGCCCAGGCCTCCTGGGCACGGACCGCACCCAGAGTACGGGCGGAGATCCTGCGCCGCGCCTTTGACCTGGTGACAGAACGGATCGAGGACTTCGCGCTGCTGATGACCCTGGAGATGGGCAAGCCGCTGGCCGAGGCCCGCGGCGAAGTGACCTACGGGGCCGAATTCCTGCGCTGGTTCTCCGAAGAAACCGTCCGCGACTACGGCCGCTACCTCACCACCCCCGAGGGCAAGAACAAGATCCTCGTCCAGCACAAACCCGTCGGCCCCTGCCTGCTGATCACACCCTGGAACTTCCCCCTCGCCATGGCCACCCGCAAGGTCGCCCCCGCAGTCGCCGCCGGCTGCACCATGGTCCTCAAACCCGCCAAGCTCACACCTCTCACGGCACAGCTGTTCGCCCAGATGATGAGGGAAGCCGGCTTGCCCGCCGGAGTCCTGAACGTCGTCGCTTCCTCCTCCGCATCGGGGATTTCCGGGCCGCTACTGAAGGACTCCCGGCTGCGCAAGGTCTCCTTCACCGGATCCACCCCGGTCGGCAAACGCCTGATGGCCGACGCCGCCCGGAACGTCCTGCGGACCTCCATGGAGCTGGGCGGAAACGCCCCGTTCATCGTGTTCGAGGACGCCGACATCGACGCCGCGGTCGAGGGCGCGATGGCTGCAAAGATGCGCAACATGGGTGAAGCCTGCACCGCGGCCAACCGCTTCCTCGTCCACGAAGCCATCGCGCAGGAATTCACCCGGAAATTCGCCTCGGCGATGGGCGCCTTGGTCATCGGCGGCGGCACCGACCCCAGTGCCCAGGTAGGACCGCTCATCGACGCCGGCGCCCGCGACGACGCCCACAACCTCGTCACCGCCGCTGTCGACGCCGGAGCAGTGGTCCTCACCGGCGGCAACCGTGTGGCCGGGCCCGGGTACTTCTACCAGCCCACGGTCTTGGCGGACGTGCCCAACAACGCGGTCATCCTGAGCCAGGAAATCTTCGGCCCCGTTGCCCCTGTCACTACATTCACGACGGAGCAAGGAGCCATCAAGCTAGCCAATGCCTCCGAGTACGGCCTCGCGGCCTACCTCTACAGCAAAGACTTCAATCGCCTCCTGCGCGTGGCAGAACAGATCGAATTCGGCATGGTCGGCTTCAACGCCGGCGTCATATCCAACGCCGCAGCACCCTTCGGCGGCGTCAAGCAATCCGGCCTCGGGCGTGAAGGCGGCTCCGAAGGCATCGCCGAATACACCACCACCCAATACATCGGCATGACCGATCCGTACGCCCGCTAACAACTAGCGTGCGGGAGCGGCCTCGCAGGGCTCCCACGTTGTTGGAATGGCTTGGAGGGCTCGGCAGATGGCCGTCCGATAGCGAAACCATGCCCATTGACGCAGCGAGCAGGATAACCCAACACACAAATCACATGCGTGTAGAAAGGCAACTGTGAAGTTCGGGAAACAGCCCGCCCCGGTGGCGGACATCAACGAGGACAACCTCGAAGTCCATAAGCCAAAGACCGAAGCCGCCGGCGTCAAGGCCGTGATCGTGGCGCTGGAACGTGCGGTGGCGCAGGCCGGGGTGACGCGTACCGCCCAGTCGCTGCTGCGGTTGAACCAGCGCGGCGGTTTCGACTGCCCGGGCTGTGCCTGGCCGGACTCGGACAAGAAGCGCAAGGCCGCCGAGTTCTGCGAGAACGGCGCCAAGGCCGTGGCCGAGGAAAACACCCTGCGGACCGTGGGGGCGGAGTTCTGGGCGCAGCATTCCATTGCTGATCTTTCCACCAGGACCGAGTACTGGCTGGGCAACCAGGGCCGGCTCTCCGAGCCCGTGGTGATCCGGGAGGGCGAGACGCACTACTCACCCATTTCCTGGGCTGACGCGTTCGAGCTGATCGGCGAACATATTCGCGCCACCACGGCTGATCGCTGCGTTTTCTACACCTCCGGCCGCACCGCCAACGAGACCGCGTTCCTATACCAGCTGTTCGCGCGGGCCATCGGTACGAACAACCTGCCGGACTGCTCCAACATGTGCCACGAGTCCTCAGGCTCGGCGCTGAATCCGACCATCGGCATCGGCAAGGGCACCGTGTCCCTGGACGACATCCACGGCGCCGAACTGATCTTCGTGGTGGGCCAGAACCCGGGCACCAACCACCCACGCATGCTGTCCGCGCTCAAGGAGTGCAAGGACAAGGGCGGCAAGGTGGTGGCCGTGAACCCGCTGCCCGAGGCCGGCCTGTTCAACTTCAAGGACCCGCAGACCGTCTCCGGCGTCGTCGGCGGCGGCACGCCGCTGGCCGATGAATACCTGCAGATCAAGGTCGGCGGTGATTTGGCGCTGTTCCAGGCCCTGGGCCACCTGCTCCTGGAAGCCGAGGAGAAGAACCCGGGGACCGTCGTCGACCAGGACTTCATCGCCGCACAGACGGACGGCTTCGACGCCTACCGCCAGGCCCGCCGCGCCTTGGACTGGGCCGAAACCGAGAAAGCCACCGGCCTGGCCCGGAAGCAGATCGAAAAGGTCGCCGGAATGCTCATCCGGTCCAAGGCCAGCATCTTCTGCTGGGCCCTCGGCGTCACGCAGCAGCCGCACTCCGTGGACACGATCAAGGAAATGGTCAACGTCCTGCTCCTGCAGGGCAACTTCGGCAAGCCCGGCGCCGGTGCCTGCCCCGTCCGCGGCCACTCCAACGTCCAGGGCGACCGGACGATGGGCATCTGGGAAAAGCCGAAGGAATGGCTCCTGGAGGCCCTCGACACCGAGTTCGGCATCACCTCACCGCGGCACCACGGGTACGACGCCGTCGAGGCCATGGAAGCGTTCGAACGCGACGAGGTGGACGTGTTCGTCTCCATGGGCGGGAACTTCTCGCTCGCCTGCTCGGACACCGAGACCCTGGAAGCGGGGATGCAGCGGATCGGCCTCACCGTGCACATCAGCACCAAGCCCAATCGCTCGCATGTTGTGCACGGCCGCACGTCACTGATCCTGCCCACCCTGGGCCGGACGGACAAGGACGACAAGCACCCCAAGGGTGCCCAGTTCCTGTCCGTGGAGGACTCCATGTCAGTGGTCCACTCCACCCAGGGCCGCCTGACTCCGGTCTCCGAACACCTGCTGGCCGAGCCCGTGATCGTGGCTAGGATGGCGGAGGCCATGTTCGGCCCGGACCACCCTGTGGACTGGAAGGGCATGGCGGAGGACTACGACGTGATCCGCGACCACATCGAGCGCGTGCTGCCCGGCTTCGAGGACTTCAACGCCCGGGTCCGGACCAGGAACGGGTTCGTGCTGCCCAACCCCGCCGCGCGACACCCGTTCCTTCGCCACGGACATTGGCCGGGGCCGGTTCACCGTCAGCCCGCTAGAATACCTCACCCCGCCGCCGGGCCACCTGGTGCTGCAGACCATCCGCAGCCACGATCAGTACAACACCACGTTCTACGGCCTGGACGACCGCTACCGCGGCATCTCCGGCGGCCGCCGCGTCATCCTGATCCACCCGGATGACCTCGCCGAGTCCGGCTTCCAGGACCGCGAACTCGTGGACGTCGTCAGCACCTTCCAGGGCATGGACCGCCGCGCGGACAAGTTCCGGCTGGTCGCCTACCCCACCGCCAAGGGCTGCGCCGCCGCGTACTTCCCCGAAGCCAACGCCTTGGTCCACAAGGAAAACGTCGCCCGCGAATCCAACACCCCCGGATTCAAAGCCATGTTCGTCCGCTTCGAACCACACACGGGGAACCCAGCTGCAGCCGAAGAGGCTGCGGGTGGTTGGGCCGGCCACGGCGGGCTAGCTAGCTCCGCAACAGCAGTTACTAACCAGATGATCTCTGCCTTTGTTAAGAGAGACGCCTGACTGTTGCGGAGCCGGGCAAATTTCGAGGATATTTTGCCCTCAGAGGGTCTCAAACAATTCGGATTGGAGCGGGTTCAAGCATGGGGAGGTTATCTAGGTGGTGGATAACGGCTTTTATAATCCCTTGCGCGGTGCCCAGCGGCGCAGAACTTGGTGAGGGAGCCAGCATGTGCAGTGATGCAATAGAGCGGAGGCCATGGACGGAGTTCGCATGGTGTTCGCGTATTCCAGCCGGTATCAGGTCGCTTTGCTGGATGTAGCGGAAGGGTTTCGGATCGTCTATTGGTCGCCATCAACCACTTACTGGAGCGTGGGTGCCGGTGCCCCCACGGACACCGGCTGCTGAAGCCACCGTTGATACCTGCATCATCGGAAGTTGCCTTTCGGCCAGTTGCCTTTCTTGGCCCGGCCGCAAGAGTCGAGCCAACCAGTGCTGGATTTTCGACACTCGGAAGGTGCCCACGATCACCTGCACCCCGTCCTGTCAGCTTTCGATGCCGCACACAATCTCCTTGGTGGTTTCGATAAAGGCCGTGATGTCGTCGTCGGTCATTGGCAGCGACAATGAGAAGTCACCACGAGCGACCGGGAAGAAGCCGCGATTAGCAAGTTCCAGCGAGCAAATTTGCGTTCCGGTACCGTCGAAGTTCCGCCAGTAATCGCGATGAGTTCGAATGCTCAAGCCAGGTTCACGCATGAATCCATAGGCGAGGTGGGAGATGCCCTTGCCGTACACTGCGAAGCTGCTTCCCCGCTGGTTGCTCCAGTCGTTGAGCTCCTCCATCACGCGCGTGGCCATTCCATTGAGCCGGTCGAAGGCCCCCTGGGTGAGCTCCCTCATCGTGGAAATACCGGCGGCCAAGGCGACCTTATGGCCGTGGTGAGTGCCGGAGATGGAGACAAGCCCGGACTCCAGGACGCTCATGATCTCGGCAGAGCCGCCTACTGCACCGAGGGGGAATCCTCCACCGATGATTTTGCCCATTACCGTCAGGTCAGGTGCCACACCGTAATCACCCTGCATCCCCTGATAGCCGGCACGAAGGGTTACAGTCTCATCGAAGATCAGGACAATTCCCAGCTCCGAGGTCAGTTCACGAAGGCTCTCGACATAGTCCTGCTCAAGGGTAACAACGCCGCCGGAAGCACTTTCGAGCTCGAGGATAACGCAGGCGATCTCGCTCGCATGAGCTCGCAGGATTCGCTCCGTCCCCTCGCGATCGTTTTGGGTTAACACGACCACGTTGGCAACGTCCTCGGCAGGGATGCCTCCGCTGTCAGGGATGGCCTTTGGGGCGTCATCGGGACCGCAGTCTCCATCGTGGTCGGGGTGCCACGAGACCTGAAGCGGATCAGTGAAACCATGGTATCCGCCTTCGAACTTTGCGATCTTCGTGCGGCCCGTGAAGGCGCGGGCCACACGGACCGCAGACATGCAAGATTCTGATGCGGAGCAGGAGAATTGTACGCGTTCAATGGAGGGAATCCTATCGACAAGCAGCTGCGCGAGTTCCGTCTCCAAAGCCACGGGGTTACCAAACGAAACCCCGGTTTTGATGGACTCGCGCAAGTTTTTCTGCACCGCCGGATGGTTGTGCCCGAGCACATTCACCGTGAAGTTGTTGTTCAGGTCCAGGAGTCGATGCCCTTCGACCGTAGAAATGTAAGCACCGTCGCCGCCCTCGACATAGATCGCGTGCGGGCCGAAATTGAAGGAATTGCGGCTGTAGCCGCCGGGGACAACTTCCTTCCCACGGGCTGTCAGCTTCGCCGAAACGTCAAAACGACGGGAGAAGGTCGCGAGGGAAGATTCGAGGGTGATGGCGCCCATGTCCATGCTCCTTGGTACGTTGCGGGTACCCGCCCTGCCGAGATGTCAGGGCGGCGCCGGACTGCCATACACCACGTATCGAGTCGTCATACCTCGACCCCCGTAGCTGATAGGGCTTTCCGCCGCTATGAGATTAGTGCCGGACGCTAATTGAAGGTCAGACCCCGTTCGGCTACAGTTTGGTCCCCCCTCGTTCGAGGGGGTCGCTATTATTCGACGTCGGCGGCGACAGCCATCCGAACAAGCTCGACTCTGGAACGTGCACCAGTTTTCTTGAAGATCTCCCGAAGGTGGCCCTTGATAGTGTGCACGCTGAGATTTAGATGCTGCGCGATCTCGGAGTCACGGAGCCCCTTGCTCGCCAGCATCATCACCTCCGTCTCGCGCGACGTCAGGGACTGCCGAAGCCATTCCGGCGGTCCCTCTGCTCGTGAGCCGGTGCGAAGGAAGGCAACAATGCCTTCACCGCTTTGCAGCGGCACGACGCGCCTAACCAATCCATCGTCCGAGACCTGTCGATGTTCACGGTTTTGGAACTTGATGACAGCTTGGTCAAAGGACGGCGCGTCGCCGTGCTGTCCCTCCAGCACGCGCTGGGCAGCACGGTTCACATAGCGGGTGGCTCGCCTCACATCACTGATTACGACTGCCTCGTTCCCCAGGTCAAATGCATCGCGGAAAATCTCGATTTCATGTTTAAGGGACTCCTGTCGTTGCAGCGACTCAATCAGTGAACTCAGGAGTGCGGCGATTTCCTTCGCGTCCTGCAATTCCGTCGTTGAGAACCGGGGGCTCCCGGCGCGCCCTAGGTTGAGCGTGGCGACCACTTTGCCAGCGACAACGACCGGAACGTACACGAGGTTCGTCATCCGATGTAGCGAGAAAGCCTCGCGGTATACCGGTAGCTGCCGCCATTCCACTTCGGACATCATTGCAAGGTTGTATGCGATGTCCCGGCTGAAAATGGCGTGGTTCAACACTGGGTCGGAAGCGCGGCCGACACTGTCGTATCGAGCGAGAAAGAACTCGCTCACGCCGTGGGCTGAGGTGGACAGTAAGCGATGGGTATCCGGGTCGAGTAGATCAAAGCCCACGACAACCGAGTCAAAGACTTCATCAATCCCCGAGTAGAGGCTTTGAACGAGATCCTCGATTGAACGGGCTCGCGAAAGTTTCACCGCAAACTGCAGTCTGCTAGTTCTGCGGTGTTGCATCTCACGTTTATAGGGGAGCGCGCCGCCCCAGTCAAGCAACATGTTCACCTCTAGGACATGAGTATAAAAAGTCCTCCGGGCGGCATTTAGTCGATGCCGAGGTGCACCGAGGGGGCAACTAGTACAGCTAGACCACACCCCACCCTGACGTCAGGCTGGGGGGAGAGCTCGTCAGATTTGGCTCGGTTTCGTTCTTTTCTGACACAGCCGCAAGGAACTCCGAGGTCCTAACATGACACCGGACGCGGCCCCTGCCACCCTCAATAAAGCAGATATAAGTGTGGACAATGTCCACACCCTCTTTGGCTGGACAAATACAGGCACACATGGCTTCTCGACTACGTGGGCAAGCAAGCTGAAGTTTTACCGTCACCGTGGCCCGGTGCCTCCGGGCTCCTCCAACGTATGGGCAGTCAGTAGTCAACGTCCGCGTCGGGAACGGGGGTGCGAAGCGGAACGGTTGACACCCGCGAAGGCCCGGTGCCCCGAGAGGAGGTCAATAGGTGGCCGGGCCCGAAGGGAGCTATGCCTGCGATGCTGCACAAACTCCCGCCCGACCGCCCGGCGGCGTGTCCAGGGCGCCATCGAACTACATACGGAGTTTTCGCGCCCGCCGGGGGCAAAGCAGCTCTTCGGAGGCAGGGGCGACAGGCACGTCCGCGCCGGTGATCACCGGACGGAATCCGGAATGCGCAGCTGATCGTCCTGGCAGCCGTCCTGGGCCACCATCGGGACATCTGCCACAATCAGCCAGCAATGGTTACAGACGAACCAGATACGGCAGGTGCTATCAGTCTGTCTTGGAACCGCCTGCGAGGGCACGGTTCACGGCATCAACGTCCAGAAAATCGGGATCGTAGGGGTCGTCGGTGCCCGTGATGTCGGCGACCCATTCCAACACTCCGGCGTGATCCGGGTGGGCAGGGTCGGCAAGAACGTTCAGAATCTCCGCATATCCCGGGAAGCCCCCGGCATCTTCCAGCGGGCCGCGGCGGGCGCCGGCGATCAGCCGCGCCGGCGGATCGGTTTCGTTCCGGGGACGGCGGGTGACCACTTCAATCCTGTGAAGCCAGCTGTCGCCGAAGTCGTACTCGTAGAACGCGCTTCCTCATCCTGCGGCGACAGGCTGCTCCAGCGAGCGGTCCTCTTCGGCCAGGTCGGTGGGTTCCTCGCACCACTCGGCAGGGAGCCACTGCGGGGGCTCGATGATTTCTCCGTCAACCGGGCGCAGACGCGCGAACGGATCGGCGGCGGTAAACCGGTGCAGGTGTGTATCCTCCCACCCGAAGGCGACCTGCAGGACCTCGTGGACTTGCCCCAGTGACAACGAACCCGCCAGCTCCAGCAGGCGCCATATCTCGGGATCACACTCCGGCAGGCACACACGGACCCTCACAATCGAGTCCGCACCGTCCGTCATCTCGGCTACAGAGTCTTCCATAGAGGCATTCGTCGAGAGGACTCGCTGGGTCGTGCTCGAGTGCTGCGGTGATGGCCGCCGGGGACGGCAGGGTAGCCTGTTCATCGACCGGGAGCGCCTCGTACGTGTAGGACGTCACGGTCAGGGGTTGGGCGGAACCATCGAGGGCATAGCGCACAGTCCGATCGTTCCTGGATCCGCACACCAGGATGCCGACAGTCGGGGCCTGCCGGGACAGCCGGAGCATGTCGTTGACGGCTGCGACGTAGAAGTTTAGCTGCCCACGGTGCTCGGGCTTGAACTTGCCGGCCTTCAGTTCCACGACAACTTAGCCCGGTAACCGCACTAACGACTCTTCTTGCGGTTGATGCCAGGCGCCTCTCCCCCGCCGCGAACGTCCCCCTCCACCCTTGTCCTGGGTTTGCCGCTGCTGGGCAACCAAGTCGTGCACCCTCTCGGCCGAATCTGGGCCAAGGGACCTGAAGTCGCGGTCTGTTTGGGCGAGACGAGCTGCGGCACCATCCTCGGAATCTTGTGACTACCGAAGTCCGTGCGGTGGCTGCTGAAGACTATGAGGCTTTGCTGGCCCCATCATTTCGGCTCCCGCGACGCCCTTATTGCAGCGGCGATGGAGTGGGCATCAGAGCGCTCCATCGGAGCCTCCCAGCTTCGGGAAGCAGCCGCTCTCGGACACTCCTTCACCGACTCGCTGCTCGACTTAGTGCTGGACGACCCGGAGCTGCAGGTGTTTCAGTACGAAATGATTCTCGAATCACGCCGCCGCCCCGAACTCGCCGACGGCGTGCGCGCACTGTACGAGAACTACGTATCCGCCTTGGAAGATGGCTTAAAGGCATTTGGCTTGGAGGGCAATGTCCGCGTGGTCGCTCGCACACTCTTTGCCGCCCTGGACGGACTCGTACTTCAGTAACTCGCTGGAGTTGACAGGGCCGTGATCGCCGCCGCCCTTGAAGAGGTCCATGAAGTCCTGCTGCTCCGCCGCGATACCGGCGCGCCCACGCAGGCGACGAACTTGGTTGCCGGTCCGAAGTAACCGCCACGTCGGCCATGGCAGCCGACACGCCCTCGAGACGCTTCCGTCTGGTCCTCCGACCCGCCGAAGCCCGCACGGCCCTGGCCCGACTCGAGTCCAACACCGTGTGGATCAACATGCACGGCGTGGACCCCCGCATATCCTTCGGTGGAGCCAGGCAATCCGGCTACGGCCTGGAATTCGGCGTCGAGGACCTCAAAGCCCTCGACATCTGCCAATCATCAACGGCTGACATGAGTTGCGTCGGCGCCACAATCGCCTCCGGAGGAGTCAGGACGGGGATGCATCAGGTTCCTTTGAGGGCCTGGGGTGGTTCCGGGATCCTCCGCTCTGTGGAAACCTATTCGAGAAACTTGACGTAGGCTCCCGAACCGGGGCCATAGCTGTGGCCTACAGTGAAGGCCTCCGATGAATAGCCCCAGAGTACGCCCTCTTAGGGGAGGCGTTCCGGGTTGGAACGACGGTTCCACTTCTGCCGGGATGGGGTAGCAATCGGAGACCCTTTGACCGGTTGCGACCGCCGCGGATGCGTCAGGAATCAGAGAGGTCAACCACCGCTTCTAGGCTGCGGAGATGGCCAGGAACCGGATGGGCAGGTCCAGCAGCTCTAACGGGCCGTGGGGTCCTTCGCCGTCGAGGAGCAGCGAGTCCCCGGCCTCCATGGTGTATTCGTAGGCGCCGTGGCCGTAGATCATTTTCCCGGTGAGCATGTAGATGAATTCGGTGCCGGGGTGCTGGAAGAGGGGGAAGACGTCGGAGGCGTTGGTCAGCGTGACGAGTGTCGGTTCGAGTGCGTCGGTGCGTCCTTTCAGGGTGCCGAGCACCCGGTATTCGTGGCCGTGTTGGGTTCCGCTGCGTATGGTAAGGCTGCCCTGGCCGTTTTTGGTGAAGGTGGCATCGCGGTCGGTGTCGGCGCCGCGGAACAGGGCCGTGACGGGGATTTTTAGGCCGTCGGCCAGGCGCTGCAGGGTGGTCAGCGAGCACGAGGTGCTGGCCGATTCGATCTTGGAGATCATCGCCTTGGACAATCCCGTCCGGGCTGCAAGTTCGGCGGCCGACAGCCCGTGGGCTGTCCGGTAGCGTCGGAGCTGCCCGGCAATGATGCGCTCCAGTTTGCCTGCCACATCGTCTGCGGCTGCCTCTGCCGGCGCGCCCGTCTCTTCGCCAGTCTGATTGGTCACCCAGCCATCATAGGCTTCAGCCACGGCGTCTAGCCGATCACCCGGGACTCTCCCAAGAGCCCTGCGAGAACGTCGGCCAGGGCGCCGGCCCCGGCCTCGGCGTCCTGGTCCTCCACCAGTTCCTCCGGTGAATGCGATATTCCGGTGGGGTTCCTGACGAACAGCATGGCGGTGGGGATGTGGCCGGCGAGCACTCCCGCGTCATGGCCCGCGCCGGTGTCCAGGACGGGCGCGCCGGGAAGCAGTGCCTGCAGCCGGTCGCGCAGGCCGGTGTCGAAGTGCACTGTGGGGCTCAGTGATTCGGTGCCGAAGCTGACGGTGCACCCTTCCTCGGCGGCGATGACCTGGGCGTTGAGGTGGATGGATTCGACCAGGGCAGCGGTGACCTCGTCCTGCGGGTGCCGGAGGTCGATCCACAGGTCCACGCGGGAGGCGATGACGTTGGTCCCGCCGGGGACGGGCTGCAGCCTGCCGACGGTGGCGCGTGCGTCCCGGTACTTGCTGGCCGTGTCGCGGATGCCGATCATGATCTTGGCCGCGGCGATCATGGGGTCTTTCCGGTCGTTCATGAGGGTGGTTCCGGCGTGGTTGCCCTGCCCGTGCACTGAGAGCTTCCACCGGCCGTGGCCCAGGATGGAGGATCCGATGGCCACCGGCTGGCCCAGGTCGACCAGTCCCCTGCCCTGTTCGACGTGGAGTTCAACGAATACGCCGAGCTGCTGGAGGGTCCTGCGGTCGGCGCCGATGAACCGGGGGTCCTGTCCGTTGGCCGCGGCCACGTCGGCGTAGGTGTTGCCGTCCGCATCCTTGAGGTTGCGGGCCTTGTCCGGGTCCAGGGCGCCGGTGAGCAGGCGCGACCCGAGGCACGCGACGCCAAAGCGGGAGCCTTCCTCTTCGGGGAAGACGGCGATGGCCAGGGGCCTGCGGGGCCGGACGCCCCGTTGTTTGAGGATGTCGACGGCCACCAGGGCAGAGGCAACACCGAGGGGGCCGTCATATTCGCCTCCGCCTGGGACCGAGTCGAGATGGCTTCCCGTGACGACGGCGTCGCTGCGGACGCCCGTGGCGGTGTCCCACCAGGCCCAGATGATGCCGTTGGCGTCGGTAGTGACATCCAGCCCGCGCCTGCCGGCCTGTTCGATGAACCAGCCTCGCAGCTCGGTTTCGGCGTTCGAGAAGACCGGGCGGGAGTATCCGCCGCGATGCCTGTCGGTCCCGGTCCCGGAGATGTCCCGCATGAGGCCGGTGACGGTGTCGGTTGCCGGTTTGGTCGCTGGGGAGGTCACTGGCTGCTCCGTTTCTGTAGGTGGGTTCGTGGGTGTGCGGGCGCTGACCGGTTAGTTGGCGCTGATTCGGGCGGTTGCCTGGCGGAACCGGGCCGGGACCTCGCCGGTGCCGGTGGCGAGGTCGGCCGCCCATTGCCCGATCAGCGGCGCGAACTTCGCGCCGTGGCCCGAGCACGGGGAGAGGACGGTCAGCCCCTCGGCCCGGTCGATGAGGAAGTCCTCCGTCGGGGTGTTGGTGAACAGGCACGTGGTCTCGGCGTACGGTTCAGGGTCAAGTCCGGGGAGGTACTTTTGGACGTAGTCCACCACACGGCGCCGGTTGTCCGGGTCCACGGCGCCGGTTTGGGCGGCGGCGGAGGGGATGAGCTTTCCGCCGTTGTATTCGGCGACCTTCTGCCCGGCGAAGCTGGCATCCCGTCCTCCGGGCAGCCCGTAGGTCTGGATGGCCGCGCTCTTGTGGATGAAGGTGGGCCATTCCGGCTGGCTGCCGGAAAGCTCACGGTAGCGGAAGTGGTAGGCCTGCTCCTGCCGGACGGTGATCTCGGGCAGTCCTGCAAGGAACCCGTCGGGAAGGCCGAGCCGTCCCAGCAGCCCGGGCAGCCAGCCGCCGGCGCTGACGATGACGTTCCCGGCGTCGATCTGCCCCCCTGCCGCGGAACGCACACGGTAGCCGGATCCCCGTTTCTCCACGCCGGCGACGTCCCAGCCGGTCAGCAGCCTGGCGCCATGCTTCACAGCCTGGTCGATCATGGCGTTGACCGAGCCTTCGGCGTCGATGACGCCGGCGCCGGGGTGCCACAGCACGGAGGTGTCAAAGGCGATGTGGGGCCAGCGTGCCCTCGCTTCGACGACGCTGAGGAGTTCGTGATCCACGCCGGCGCCGGCGAGGACCCGGGCCAAGTGCTCCGGCTGCCGTTCGGGCCCGTAGTCCACCGCTCCGAACGGGGTGATCAGTTCCAGCCCGCTGGCCGCCTCGAGTTCGTCCCACAGAACTTTGGACTCGATCACGGCCCGGGTATAGAACTCGTCCGGGTAGGCGTAGCGGAAGATCCGGGCGGACCCGTGCGAACTGCCGTCATGGCTGGCCGGGACTGTGCGTTCCAGGATGGTCACGTCGTGGCCGCCGGCGGCGAGCTGCCAGGCGGTGGCGGCGCCTGCGAGCCCGGCGCCGACCACAACAAAGTCCGACGCGTCGGAAAAAGACCCCGTCATCACTTGGCTCCCGGGATCCAGCTCGTGCCGGCCAGCGGCACGCGGGCCATGGCGGAGGCTTCGATGGTGAGGGCCACGAGATCTTCGGGCTCGAGGTTGTGCAGGTGGGACTTTCCGCAGGCCCGGGCGATGGTCTGGGCCTCCATGGTCAGGACGCGGAGGTAGTTGGCCAGGCGGCGGCCGCCCGCGACCGGGTCCAGGCGGGAGGAGAGTTCGGGGTCCTGGGTGGTGATGCCGGCGGGGTCGCGGCCGTCCTGGAAGTCGTCGTAGAAGCCCGCAGCAGAGCCGAGCGCAGCGTATTCGGCGGCGTAGCGGGGATCGTTGTCGCCCAACGCGATCAGGGCCGCGGTGCCGATGGCGACGGCGTCGGCCCCCAGGGCCATGGCTTTGGCGACGTCGGCGCCGGTCCGGATGCCGCCGGAGACGATCAGCTGAACCTTCCGGTGCAGACCTAGTTCCTGGAGCGCCTGGACGGCCTGCGGGATGGCGGCCAGGGTGGGGATGCCCACGTTTTCGATGAAGACCTGCTGGGTCGCAGCGGTGCCGCCCTGCATGCCGTCGACCACCACGACGTCGGCTCCGGCCTTTACGGCCAGGGCGGTGTCGTAGTACGGGCGGGAGGCGCCGATCTTGACATAGATGGGGGTCTTCCAGTCCGTGATTTCACGCAGTTCACCGATCTTGATCTCCAGGTCGTCCGGTCCGGTCCAGTCCGGGTGGCGGCTGGCGGAGCGCTGGTCGATCCCGACCGGCAAGGTGCGCATGCCGGCGACGCGGTCGGTGATCTTCTGGCCCAGCAGCATGCCGCCGCCGCCGGGCTTGGCGCCCTGGCCGAGCACGATTTCGATCGCGTCGGCCTTGCGCAGGTCATCCGGGTTCATGCCGTAGCGGGAGGGCAGGTACTGGTAGACCAGGTGCTTGGACTGACCGCGCTCCTCGGGGGTCATGCCGCCGTCGCCGGTGGTGGTGGAGGTTCCCACCTCGCTCGCGCCGCGGCCCAGTGCCTCTTTGGCGTTGGCGGACAGGGCGCCGAAACTCATGCCGGCGATGGTCACCGGGGTCTGCAGGTGCAGCGGCCGGCTCGCGTGGCGGTCGCCGAGGATGACGTCGGTGTCGCACTTTTCGCGGTAGCCCTCCAGCGGGTAGCGGGACATGGACGCGCCGAGGAACAGCAGGTCATCAAAGTGCGGGACCTTGCGCTTGGCGCCCCAGCCGCGGATGTCATAGACGCCGGTGGCGGCGGCACGCTGGATGTCCGCGATGGTCGCACGGTCGAAGGTCGCCGATTCGCGCAGGCCAAGCTCTTCGGTGTGCTGGGCGGGGAGAACCGTGTCCTGGGGCAGTGAGGTGATAGTCATGGGAGTGTCCTTCTAGTACGACGTCGAGTTGTGGACGCTGAAGTGGTAAAGGTTCCGGGCAGATCCGTAGCGCTTGAAGTCCGTAGGGTCTTCGGCGCGGCCCGCCGCGGTGAGCAGCCCTTCGAGTTCCTCTAGGTGCTCGGCCTTCATCGGTTTTTCGATGCAGTCCGCACCGAGGGACGCGACGGATCCCTTGACGTAGATCCGGGCTTCGTAGATCGAGTCGCCGAGGGCCTCCCCGGCGTCCCCGCAGACCACGAGCCGGCCGGCCTGGGCCATGAAGGCCGACATGTGGCCGATGTTGCCGCCGACCACGATGTCCACGCCTTTCATGGAGATCCCGCAGCGGGCGCCGGCGTTTCCGTCGATGACCACGAGTCCGCCGTGGCCGGTGGCCGCGGCCGACTGGGACGCATCGCCCTTGACCTGGACCCTGCCGGACATAATGTTCTCCGCGAGACCCACGCCGGCGTTGCCGGTGATGGTGACCTGGCCCTTTTGGTGCATGCCGGCCGCGTAGTAGCCGGCATGGCCTTCAACGGTGACGCTGACGTCGGCGTTGATTCCGACGGCAAGGCTGTGCTTGCCGCCCGGGTTGGTGACGGTCCAGGCCTGGCCGTCGGTGGCGTGGTGAAGGGCCTGGTTCAAGTCCCGGACCGGGCTGTCGGCAAGGTCAACGCTGAAGGTGTCCGGCGTTGTTGCGTTGGGGCTGTGCGTTTCGGGGGCTGTCAGAGTGACCATGTGTAGACCTTTCCGGGTTCCGGTTCAAAGATGCGGGCGGTTTCGATGCCGGGCAGGGCTGCCAGGGCACGGTATTCGGAGGCCATGGCCACGTAGTCGTCTGTTTCGGCGATGATGGCCGGCTTGCAGGCGATGGGGTCCCGGACCACGGCCATGCTGTCGGCGGTGGTGACGACGAGGGTGTAGAAACCGTCGAAGACCTTGCCCAGGTTGACGAGCGCGGTTTCCAGGTCGTCGCCCTGCTGCAGGCGGGAGGCGATGTAGCGGGCGCCGACCTCGGTGTCGTTGTCGGAGTCGAAGACCACGCCTTCACGAAGCAGGTCCCGGCGGATGGTGGCGTGGTTGGAGAACGATCCGTTGTGGACCAGGCAGAGGTCGTCCGCGACGGAGAAGGGGTGGGAACCGCCGGCGGTCACAGCGGATTCGGTGGCCATGCGGGTGTGGGACAGGCCCTGGCTTCCGGCCATGGCCTCCAAGCCGTGCTCGGCGGCGATGTCCATCGGGTGGCCCACGCTCTTCATGACGGCGACGTGCTCGCCGCGGCCGATGATGGTGGAGCCCGGGAGGGTTTCGCTGACGGCCTTGACCAGCAGGTCGGTCTCGACGCCGGCGTTCACCAGGGTGGTGTCCCCCACCACCCTGACGGCGGTGGCGGCGGAGGCGGGCAGCAGGGTTTCCAGCGCCGCGGTGATGGCGTCGAGGGGCATGCCCTGGTCTTTGCCCAGGAGGCTAAGCGTGGAGGTGCCCTGGGCGACGAGGCCCGGGGTGTCGTAGACGGCCAGGCCGGCGGAGTCCGGTCCGCGGTCCACGATCTGGCACATCATGGAGGACAGGAGGCTGCCCATCTGGGGATGCAGCGAAGGGTTGCGCAGCTGCAGCGCGGCGATTCCGCACATTGTGTGTCCTTTACTTGGTGGGTTTGGTCAGATTGAGGTCAGGTAGGTGCGGATTTCCCAGTCGCTGACCTGGTTGTGCCAGCTCAGGAACTCTTCTTCCTTGGCGTTCGCGTAGTACTTGCCGATTTCCGCGTCGCCGCTGAGACTGGCCAGGATCACCGGGTCTCGGCGGAGCGCCTCGACGGCGTGCAGCAATGTCGCGGGCAGGAAATGGGCCTCCGGCCGGGCTTCGCCCGGGCCGGACGGGGATCCGGGATCGGTTCCGCTGGCGACGCCGTCCAGCCCGGCCTCGATCGCCGTGGCGATGGCGAGGTAGGGGTTGGCGGAGCCGTCCCCGGACCGGAGTTCGATCCGTTTGTCGTCGGGGACGCGGATCATGTGGGTGCGGTCGTTGCCTCCGAACGAGGCCCTCCGCGGGGACCAGGTGGCGCCGGAGGAGCTCGTGGTCGCCCCGGAGCGTTTGTAGGAATTGACGGTGGGAGCGAGGAACGCCTGGAGGGCCGGGGCGTGGTTGAGGATGCCGCCGATGAACGAGTAGGCGAGTTCCGAGAGCCCCAGGCCGCGTCCGCCGTCGTCCCCCGGGAACAGCGCCTCGGCGCCGGACCACAGGGACAAGTGGAAATGCAGGCCGGTGCCCGTCCGGTCCGTGAAGGGCTTGGGCATGAACGTGGCGGTCATGCCGCGCTGTTCGGCGAGAATGTTCAGGATGTAGCGCAGGGTGACGACGCGGTCGGCCGTGGTGAGGGCGTCGGCGTAGTTGAAGTTCTGCTCGAACTGCCCGGCGGCGTCCTCGTGGTCATTGGCGTAATTGCCCCAGCCCAGCCCGTTCATCGCCTCAGAGATGGAGGTGAGGTGGTCGTACATGCGGGTGACGCCGCGGGCGTCGTAGCAGGGGTGGGGTGAATCGTCCTTGGCATCGGCGGTGCTCAGGGAGCCGTCGGGGTTCTTGTTGACCAGGAAGTACTCAACTTCGGCGCCCACTTTGGCCTGCATGCCCTGCCCGGCCAGCCGGGCCAGCGTGTTTTTGAGGATGACCCTTGGGGCGAAGGGCCAGGGCCTGCCGTCCACGTGCGGGTCGCAGTGGATGATCGCCAGGCCCTCCTTGATGAACGGCACGGGCGTGAAGGAGGTGAGGTCGGGGACGGCGATGAGGTCCGAATCCTGCGGCTTCTGGCCGATCAGTCCTGCCGCGTAGCCGGCGAAGCCCATGGCACCGGCCTCGAGCTCATCCGCGGCTTCAACGGGAACAAGCTTCGCGCACGGTTTGCCGGTCATGTCCACGAACGTCGCCAGCAGGAACCGCACGTCATGGGCCTTGGCGATGTCCGCCAGGGAGATGTCTCCGGCGTCCGAGGGCACCGCGGGGGTTGATACGGCAGAAGTGCTTGGTAATGCAGGGGTTGCGAGACTTGTCATCGGAACTGTCCTGTTCAATCGGTGTTACCTGTTATGAAACATTGTTGAATCACAGTAGTCAAAGTGATGTTTCCTGCGAGCACCCTCCGTGTTAAATCTGCGTGACCGGGTTCGGAGCTGACTGCAACGCGAAATTAACGTCAACGAAACCCAGCATCGTTCACTGTCGTGAATCATGGTTTCACCCCACTAGTCAAAGGAGTAAGCATGGAAACCACTACAGGCACGCTCAGCAAAGCCGGATCCATCCACAAAGTAGAAGGCGGCTACATCGGGCTGCCGTCGATGAACGAGCCCGGATGCGACGCCGCCATCGGCGACTCCCTCTCCAACCCGGGCGGCGCAGCTATCAGCGCCGGATTCTTCGAATTGAAGGCCTCCGAGCCTTTGGTCTACGAGTACACCTATGACGAAATGAAGGTCGTAGTGCAGGGGGAATTCGTCCTTACCGACCAATCGACGGGGGAAGTGATGCATGCGAAGGAGCGCGATGTGCTGTTTTTCCCCAAGGGCACAACGGTCAAATTTGAGACTCCGGACTACGCGCTGGGTTTCTACACCGGTCACCGTTTCTTCGCTCCCTAGGATATTAATGCGATCCGCATCCATGACTCCGGCGGCAGGAACAGACCTCGGGCCAGGATTCAGTGGGCTCATCTGTGCATCGTTCGGAAAGATAGTTGCCCTCCCGGCGGAATACTCGGGCGGTCGGCCCAGATTTGACTTCCTCTTCGAATCCGCAAACTCGGAATCCCTCTCGCGGCTCAGGGCCGTGCTCGAAATGGCATGTGTTGGGGTTCGTCTCGTGCTTGCCGGCCCTCCAGCAGACATCCAGGCAGCTGCGGCGGCAGCCGCAGAATGCGGACTCGTGGAGGAAGAAGTGACTCTCCTGAGCGGCGGAGATGGACCCCGTGTCGTCTTTTGCGCCCATTGCCGCACCACGATGGAAACCGTTGAGGCAGTAGGCTCTCAGGCCGACTGTCCAGGATGCTCTACCCCCTTGGCGATCTCTGGCCACTTTTCCCGGCGTATCGCCGGTTACCTCGGATTCGCAGCCAATGCCGAGGAGGCAGCATGAGCGCGACAGCATTCCGGGCCAACATCCACCCCGCGGTGGAGGGGGGCCTCCAGCTAGAGGTGACGAGAGTCAGTGTTCAGACCAGCTCCGTTACCACTATCACGCTCGGTGATCCGTCAGGGACGCCGCTGCCTCGCTATGTCCCGGGGAGCCACATTGTGGTCCAGTACGGCGACGGCGCGAACGCGTATTCGCTCACGGGTTCGGGCAGTGCCCCGTTCGAATACGCCATCTCTGTCCTGCGGGTTGAGGACGGTGTCGGCGGGTCGCTGGCCATGCACCGGCTCGCGCCGGGTGACCGTGTTCGAGTTTCGCGTCCCCGCAGTGCCTTCGCCCCGGTGGCAACCGCCAGGCATCACCTGCTGATTGCCGCAGGAATCGGAATTACGCCGATGCTCTCGCACGCTCGGGCAGCCGCAGAATGGGATGCTGCTGCATCGATGATCTACGTATACCGGCCGGAGGCGGGAGCGCACGTGCCGGAAGCGAGGGAACTGCTCGGAGCCGCCCTGACTGAATGCACGGATCGTGGCAGCTTCCAAAAGGAACTGACGGAAAAGCTCACGACCCAGAAACTTGGAACACATCTCTACGTCTGCGGTCCGGCTGCATTCATGGACACCGTGCTGGGGCACGCCCAAGAGCTTGGGTGGCCGAAGACACGGTTGCATTCGGAGCCGTTTGGCACCCCCGCGCTGGACGAAGGCCAGCCATTCACAGTCAACCTGGTCCGCAGCGCCACCACCTTGGAAGTACCGGCGGGCGTTTCGTTGCTGGAGACCCTCGAAAAGGCAGGAAAGAGTATTCCCAACATGTGCCGGAAGGGCGTCTGTGGTGAATGTTCTGTTTCGGTTCTGCGCGGAACGCCCCAGCACCGTGACCTCTACCTAGGCGAGGAGGAAAAGGTCGCGAATACCACCATGATGTGCTGCGTTTCACGCAGTCTAGACCAGGAATTGGAGCTGGACCTTTGAGTACAAACGTCATCGACAAAGACCGCGGCACGGCCGTGCTGCCGGAACGCATCAGGCGCTTTCCCTTCCCCTTCCGCAGTGACAGCTACCGTTACAGCACCAACGTCGAGCCCGCCCTTAAAGCAGTGGAGACAGAAGCCGGGGAATGGGGGTCCCGACTTCTGGACATCGACGAACACTACCTTCAGGAACTGAAGGAACGCGATGGGGTGCTGAACAGGGATCCCACACGTATGCAGGTCCTCCCCCACATGCGACCTGCCGTGTGGGATGCAATCGCCACTCTGTTGCCGGCGATGGCGGAGGAACACCCGGAGGCGATGTCCTTCCACCGTGAAGGGAATGTCTGCCGCTGGGGGAACACCCTGCAGAACTTAGCAATTCAGTTCACCATCGGCGACGACGATTCCCTGCCTATGAGCCCCTTGCGGTTCCTGGGCAGCCAAATCCAGGACGACATTGCACTCCTCGACCATCGTGAGGATGCCCTCTGGCTTGACGCCGGTCTCGTTACCTTTGCCGCCGACTGGTCCTTTGGATTCGACGTGGGCATGAAATTCCTCGAAGTCCACGGCCCCGTTCCCCGAGTCCACGAAGAGCACATCATCACACGGGCTCATCAATTCCTTTTGCGGCTCCAGCCGGGGGAAAAATACCGCAGAACCAACTGGACGATGACCGTGGACCGGCGTCTGGACACCTCCACCGAAACCTACCCCGAATGGGCACAAGACCGCGCAACCGTCGCCGAGGATCCCGCGTTGCCGGACAGGCTCCACCTGCGGGTCGAGGTTCAGCATCTCATCCGACTCCCCCACTCCGGGGCAGTGCTGTTCCTCGTCCGGACCCACCTTCTGTCCCTCTCAGACATTGCCGAGGTACCGGCCTGGCGAGAACGTCTGGGCCGTGTCCTGGCCGAACTCCCGGAAGACATGGCCGAGTACAAGGGCATCAGCCGCTACCGCGAGGCCGCCTCGGCCTGGTTGCTCGCCCTCTAAGCAAGCGCTTGGCCACGATTCAACTATTTCTGGCCGACTCGGCCCCCAAACCCATTCCCCCTGATTGGAGCTCCCATGAATTCTGGAGATGTCGCCTGGATACTCGCAGCCAGCGCGCTGGTTTGCATGATGATCCCTGCCCTTGCCCTCTTCTATGGTGGCATGGTCGGATCCCGCCGGATCCTGAACATGATGATGATGTGCTTCGGCGGCGTGAGCATCGTCGCAGTCCTATGGGCCGTATTCGGATACTCGATGGTCTTCGGCAACTCTATAGGCGGCGCCGGACTCATCGGCGACGTCACTGAATACTTCGGCATGGAACAGCTGCTGGCAGAGGACCCGAACGCACCCATACCCGCAGCCCTGTTCGCGGCCTTCCAACTGTTCTTCGCAGGCATCACGACTGCCATCATCGCCGGAGCCGCAGCCGGACGCATGAAATTCGGCGCATGGATGACCTTTGCCGCCCTCTGGGCAACTCTCGTCTACTTTCCCGTTGCCCACTGGGTGTTCGCCTTCACATCGGCGGACGGCTCCGTGACCGGCGGCTGGATCGTCAACAGTCTCAAAGCTATCGATTTCGCCGGCGGAACCGCCGTGCACATGAACGCCGGAATCGCCGCCCTGGCTCTCGCCCTGGTTCTGGGGCGCAGCGCCGGCTGGCCCAAGAGCGAACACACCAAACCCCACAGCCGTCCTCTCGTCCTGGTCGGCGCCGGCCTCCTCTGGGCCGGCTGGTTCGGCTTCAACGCCGGCTCGGCACTCACCGCCGGGCACTCCGCATCCGTGGTTTTTCTCAACACTGCGGTAGCTGGCGCGGCCGGCCTGCTCGCGTGGGCCCTGGTCGAACGCATCAGACTGGGCAGCGCCAGCAGCATGGGTGCCGCCTCCGGCTTGATCTCAGCACTCGTCGCCATCACACCCGCCTGCGGAGCCGTCAGCCCGCTCGGTGCCCTAGCCATCGGCCTCATCGCCGGAGCAATCTGCTCCCTAGCCATCGAGCTGAAATTCCGGCTCGGCTTTGACGACTCCCTCGACGTCGTCGGCGTTCACCTGATCGGCGGCATCATCGGAACCCTGCTGATCGGCTTCTTCGCCACCGACGCCGCCCCCAACAAAGTCAACGGACTGTTCTACGGCGGAGGCTTCGATCTGCTGGGCGTTCAAACGCTGGCGACAGTCGCCGTGCTCGCATACTCCTTTGCCGTGACCTGGATCATCGCAAAAATCCTCCACATCACCATGGGCCTGCGCATCCATGAGGCCGATGAGCTCCTCGGCATCGACATCGCCGCACACTCCGAGGCCGCATACCTCATCGACGAAGAACCCGTAGAACTCGGCTCCCCGCACCGTGCCTAGATCTGCCCGGACCATTTCGCCGCTGCACCACCCTGTACGTTCAATTATTCGAGCGGAAGGCTTGCCCCGAATCCCATGGGCAAACGGGGCAGGCACGACCCGTGAAATCGCAATTTCTACACCTTCACCGGTTGCCACCGATTTCTCGTGGAGGATCAGCGTGGCCGACATTGTCGAGGAGGCCGATTTCTCAACATTTGAGGGTGCCGACAGGCATTTCTTGCTTGTATCCTCAGGGTTCCTAGTCCTGGACGTCGAAGGATCACGCCGGGACGTGATCCAGGGTCGACCCGAGACATTCACGGGCGAGGACCTCGTTAGGGTCAAAGAGATCAGCGAGCCCGTATCTGTCATTAACCTGATCGCCAAGAGATCCGTTTGTTCAAGCAGGCTCGACGTGAGGCATTTGGATGGGCCTTACCACCCTCGACCCCACAACTGTGGCCATGGTCCTTCATACGGGGGCCGCCCAGACAAGGGATGGTCGAAACTTGGAACCAATGGAATTTCTCGTGCAGGGACAGGAACCCGAAACACTTCATTTTGACTCCGCAGTTGCGACCACTATCCATGCCTGGCCTCACTCCAGCCTCTGAAGCGATACAACACGGAGGATCCTGGCCACAAGACAAGGATCCAAACGTTCCTCTTCACCTGAGTAGGACATAGCACCTGATATGTAGGGTTTCTTTGTCAAGAGGGCAAGGGTGAGCGGTCCAGGGCTGGTTTGTCTTGGACCGCTCCTTTGTGTCCGTTCCCTGCTTGGTCCAGTGGGCTGGCGCGTCTTGATCGACGGCGCTGTCAGACTGATATGCGCGGGTTGGTTACCGCAGGACGAGGTGTTCGGCTGGAGGGGTGCCGCTGGTCTAGCGATGTCGGGCGTCGCCGGTGCTTGCCGGTTGTCCATAGGTGTTTCGCGGGTCTCCTCCACGCTGCCGAGCCATCAGGACAGGGCCGGGAACGGCACGTCTATTCATCCGTCCACGGCTGCTCCCGTTGGACCGCGGCGGCGAGGGACCAGCACCAGCCGGCCAATGCCCGGGCGACGGCGACATTGGCGATGACCCGGCGTTTGTGCCGTGCTTCGAACTGCTCCCACTTGTGGTGCAACCGGTGGTTCCCCTGGTGTCCGCGGACCCGGGAGGCCTCGTCGGCTGCATCCCAGCGGGCACGCATGTCCCGGCTGGCATTGTTGTAGGGGCGCCGGTGGTGCCACGCGGCCTCGACCAGCAGCCGGCGGGCGTGGGCGTTCCCGGTCTTCGTGATCGGTCCCTGGGACCGGGACGCCCCCGAGGAATGCACGGAGGGGACCAAACCGAGATACGGGCCGATGGTGGAGCCGGTGAAGCGGGTCCAGTCGCCAATTTCCACCGCAAGGCCGAAGGCGGTCAGCACCGAGATGCCGCGCAGACACATCAGCGCCCGCACAACCGGGGCATACGGCTCGGTCGCCGCCATCGCCGTGATCTTCGCATCCAAACGGTCGCGGCGGTCCAGCGTCAGCTCTGCCATTTCCAGTCCGGCCTCGTACGCAGCCTTCAGGGCAGGATCGTCGAAACGCTGGCGGTGCAGCCAGGTGTGGTGGGCAGCGGTCCAGGCATGGCCGCCGGAGTAGACCAGACCGTGGCGCAGCAGTAGCTTCGAGATCCGGTGCCTGGCCCGCATCAGATCCGAACGGACGTCCTCGCGGGCACGTACCAGATCACGGGCCGCCTCCTGAGCCGGACCCGGGACCCGCACCGGGGTGATTTGCCCGAGCAGCGCCAACCTGGCCAGATGCTCTGCATCGCGGGCATCGGTCTTCACTCGATCCCCGAAGCAGCCAGACACCGTGCCAGCCAGAATCCGGTCGGACCTGCCTCATAGACAACCATGACCGTGCCCGGCAGCCCGGATACCCATTCGGCGATCCCGGCATCGTTGGCGGCCAGTCTCTGGTGCAAAATCTCGCCGGTGCCGCGGTCGATCGCGCAGCCCTTCACGCTGCGTGCGTGGACATCCAAACCGACATAGGTACGCTTATTCATGACTGGAACCTCCGGACGGTCAAATGTGGCTCTACCAGTCCACACCCGCAGCAAACTGCGGGCCAGACCACCGGGCGGGCAACCCACGAATCTCTTTGAACCCGGGGTTCCAGTCCTACGTCAGGCGCTCACCACACTTCATATCTCTAATGGGTAGTGACCAGCCAGGGGTTGGTTGGCAGACTGCTTTCCGGACCGCCGTGCGTGACTCCATTCATATCTGACCCGCCTGCGGTGTCTTATAGACGACCTGTCCGCCCGGCGGGCCCGGGAGCAGCCGGCCCACTCCGATGGCTTGATAGAAGGCTGTCCGCTTCGCCTCGGTGGTGCTGCGTGACTCGTTAGAGATTTGCCTCAGGGTGATCCTTCCGGCTGGTTCCGATCAGACCTCTTCGGGCAGGAGCAGCATATGGTCATCGTCGCAGAGCAGTACGCTCACGTCGTCGGCGTGGACACACACGCCAAAACCCACACGTTTTCGGTCCCGGCCGCCTCGACGGGCGCGGTGGTCGGGACCGGCACATTTCCCGCCACCGGGGCAGGCATGAGCCGGGCAGTGGAATGGATTCGCCGCCGAACCCAGACCGGAAACGCCTTGGTGGCGATCGAGGGGACGAGCTCCTAAGGGGCACGGTTGACCCGCCTGCTCGAGATTGAGCGCTTCGCCGTTTGCGAGGCCAGACCTCCGCGGCGGCAATCCCGGCACGCCCAAGGCAAATCCGATGCGATCGATGCCGTCGCCGCAGCCCGAACCGTCCTGGGAACGGCCACGGCCGAACTCATCAGTCCCCGGGCCGAGGGCCTCAGGGAAGCGCTTCGGATCCTGCTGGCAGCCCGGCGTTCGATGGACACCCAACGGACCGGCGCACGCAACGCACTGACCGCCCTGTTGCGGACTCTCGATCTGGGAATCGACGCCCGCTCGCCACTGACTCCTGCCCAAATCGCGACCGTCTAGGGCTGGCGGCCCAGACACAGCGACGGTCCCGCCGCCGTTGTCGCACGGGCCGAGGCGCGGAACTCGAAGCCAACCAGAAGGCCTTGGCCGAGCACGTCGGCCGCATGGCCCCCGGCGTCCTGGCCATCCACGGGGTGGGCCCGGTGACGGCCGCGATCATCCTCGCCGCATATTCACATCACGGCCGGGTTCGTTCCGAAGCGGCCTTCGCCGCTCTCGCCGGTGCGAGTCCCATTCCGGCATCCTCCGGCACCACGAGCCGGCATCGGCTCAACCGCTACGGTGACCGGCAGCTTAACCGCGCACTGGACGTCATCGCCCGGACCCGCAGCCTCACAGACCCCGCCACCCGCGCCTACATCGAGCGGCGCACCGTCGAAGGCAAGAGCCCACGGGAAATCCGCCGGTGCCTCAAACGCTTCATCGCCAGAAAGCTCTTCCGCCAACTCCAGCCACTCATGGCTTGACGCGCCACCATAGAAGGGTCGTCGTCTAGGCCCACAGACGCGACATACACCAAGCGGCGAGTCCACCGGACTTCCATGTCTGCGCTCGTGCTCGGAGATGACGGTCCGGCTGTGGGGCCCTTCTGGTCGACTGCGGCCAGAAGGGCCCCGCGGACGAACGGTTTGCCGGTTTCCACGCCCACGGGGACGAGGACTTCGGCGGAATTTTCGGTCAGGAAGCAAGCAGCGTCCTTGTTCCACACTTCGAAAATCCTGGAATGCTCGGCCAGTTCGATCCCAGCGCCGGAGCGCAGCCGCTCGAACGCTTCGCCGATGACGGATTCTCCAGTGAGCCGGCTAGCTCCCGCCGGGTCCCGTTCGGACAAAATTGTCGTCTTGGCCCTGCTTCGCCAGCAGGGCGTCGGTCTTCCCGGCGGATCGCCTGTGCAGGCAACCGTGGAGCCGTCCCTGGCTAGGTTGCGGGCGAGGCGGGCCTCCATCATCGCAGCGCCGGGACACCGACGTGGCCCAGGCGCTTGCTGGCGCTCAGGTAGAAGGGCACGCCGGACCAGCGCCGGGTGTTGATGTCCACCCGGATCGCGGCGAACGTCTCGGTCTTGGAATCGGCCGGGATGCCCTCCTCCTCCCGGTACCCGAGGACTTCCTCGCCGCCCTGCCAGCCGCCAGTGAACTGCCCGCGGGCGGAGTGGGAGGAGAGGTCCTCGGGGAGCCGGACGGCGGCGAGGACCTTTTCCTTCTCGGCGAGCAGGTCATCGGCGTTGAAGGGGATCGGCTCCTCCATGGCCGTCAGCGCCAGCAGCTGGTGCAGGTGGTTCTGGATGACGTCGCGGGCCGCGCCCACGCCGTCGTAGTAGCCTGCCCGGCCGCCGGTGCCGATGTCCTCGGCCATGGTGATCTGGACGTGGTCCACATAGTTGGCGTTCCAGAGCGGCTCGAAGAGCTGGTTGGCGAAGCGCAGCGCCAGGATGTTCTGCACCGTCTCCTTGCCCAGGTAGTGGTCGATCCGGACAGAAGTTGATGTCGGCGACGACACACGGCACTGGGACTTTCTGCCGGTGCTGTGGCCGGGAGGTCTGTACCGGATGAGCCGGGCCAGCTTGGCCCGCGATTGATAGAGCGTGACCCTGTCCCCGCGAGAAACAAGCGTCGGCTTCCTGTGCACATTCAACAAGCCAGACTATTTCTCCGTCCTCGGGCACCTCATCAACGCATGCGGCGTAGAGGCCCGACTCCATTGATCCGACTTCGACGAGGTCCCCAGAACCGGGAGTTTCCCACTGCATTCCCGGCGGCCAATATGGGAGCGGACGGGTATCGCCGGGCGAAGCCGTGGTTGACGATTCATATCTGCTCCTAACTCTCCCCAGTCGTTGCGGATCGAATGCTGGAGCCGGTGACGACAGCTGAGGTGAGCTGCTTATGGCAGCTAGGATGACGAGACAGCCCCACCGACTCGAACGCGATTAGGCGGCGGGCTGCCCCGGGGACGGCCCGCCGCCCGGGGGCTAGATGATGGCGGCGCGGAGTTCCTTGGCGGCCAGTGCGGGGTCGGCCGCACTGTAGATGGCGCCGCCGGCGACGGCGACGTCGGCGCCTGCGCGCTGGACGGCTTCGATGCTGCGCAAGTTCACGCCTCCGGCCACGGAGAACGGAACGCGGGCTTCTTCCCCGGCGCTGAGCAGACCGTTCAGGTCGTAGCCGGGCCGGGCCTGCTCGTCTAGGCCGGCGTGGAATTCGACGAATTTGGCGCCCAGGGCGCGGGCTTCCTTGGCGCGGGTGACCTTGTCGGTCACGCCGATGAGGTCGACGACGATGCCCTTGTTGTGTGCCTGGCCGGCCTTGACGGCGCCGGCGATGGTGGAGTCGTCGGCGCTGCCGAGCACCGAGACCAGATCGGCGCCGGCTTTGAAGGCGATGTCCGCTTCGAGTTCTCCGGCGTCCATGGTCTTCATGTCGGCGAAGACGATCTTGTCCGGGTGCGCTGCCTTGACGGCGGTGACGGCGGAGAGCCCGGCGGCCTTGATCAGCGGGGTGCCGAGTTCGATGATGTCCACGTACTCGGCGACCTTGCCGGCCAGTTCGAGGGCGTCTTGGACGGTGAGGAGGTCCATGGCTACCTGGAGTTTCATGATGTTGCTTCTTTCTGTAGGGGTTTTGAGAATGTGAAAATTTGCGGGGCCCCCGCTATTCGAGGTTGGCGTGCCTGAGCCAGAGCTGTTCGGCCGATTCGTCGGTGTTGTCCCACAGTGTCTGGAAGACTGCTTCAACCGCCAGGAATAGGACCTGCTCGAAGAGGCTTCCGGAGTACTGGCGCGAAACGCTGGAACCGTGGTCAGTCTTCTGGGCCGCCGGGACGATCACCAGTGCATCCGCGAGAGCGGCCAGGGGCGACCCCGCGTTTGTTGTAACCGCGACAATCCGGGCTCCGGTCCTGGCGGCGGTTTCCGCTGCCCTGACCACACCAGAGGTCGTGCCCGACCCGGAAGCCACCAGAAGAAGGTCGCCGGAACTGATCGCGGGAGTCGTGATGTCGCCGGCGATATGTACCGTCATGCCCAGGTGCATCAGCCTCATGGCTGCCATGCGCAGGACCAGGCCGCTCCTGCCCGCTCCGGCGACGAACACTCGGGGCGCCAAGCCAAGGTGGCCTGCCAGGACGGCCAGTTGCTGTTCGTCAATTAATGCCACGGTGTCGGCGATCTCGTTTATCACAAGGGACAGATTGAGGGCAATGGCTACGGCTTCGTCCACGGCACTCGCCGCGGTTGCTGTCGGATTCACGATTTGTCCCCTTAGATTCGATCATCGGCCTGTCACAGCCGAACGGATGCTTTCTGGCTTATATTCATCGTCTCGAAACGAACGGACAGGGGTAACGCTGTTTTCTGACGGTTTTTACTACACTTTGGAATAGGACCGGCTCGGTCCAGCCCGATAGGCTGTCCGGATGAGCGCAACTACCGACCGGCCCCCGACGGCATTGGCCTCGTCCCTTCCAGGCGTGCAGTGGCCGCTTCTGCAGACCGTGGCAGCATTGGCCGATGCACCCCTGACCCAGATTGCTGAGCGACTGCGTGATGCCTCAGTCCCATATCTGGGAGGCAGTGCGCTGGTCATCTTCACTGAAGACTGCACGGGCCGACCGCAGAAGAAGGCGGGTGCGGAAGATATCATTTCCCGTGTCTCGATCTCCGAACTGGACCGTCTGCGCGCTGCCCTTTCGGAGGAGACGCCATGGTTGGGGGAAGCAGAGATTGCAGGTCAAACCCGTCCCGTGCTCGCCATGAAGTATGCATCCAGCAATGCGCTCCTCGTCCTCACGGATCCGGACCCGGGACTAGCGCACCCGGCGCACAACGACGAACTGGAACTGGTGAAGTATCTATGGCACGTCGCCGCGCGGCGGATCCAGGAGAAGGTAGCCGATGCGCCGCCGTCGTACCTTCTGGAATCCCGTGCGGCCTCCGCTGAACGCGTCCGCGTGACCGGTGAACTCGTCGACTTGCACTCCACGACGCTGGAGACCCTCCTGGCCGCCCTACGCACATCGGCCCTGGACGATTCCGCAGCGCGGTCAACCGCCACGGATCTGACGGCCAAGGCCCTCGTTGCGCTCCGCACGCTCAGCGACCGTACGACAGACCTGGTCGAAGAGCCCGTCGCCACGGCCTTCGAACGCCTGCGGGAGGACATGCGGCCCCTCATGCGCTTCAGCGGCATCGACGTCCAGTTCATCGAGCCGCCGCAAAATGGAAGGGCACTCCCAGGCGAAGTTGCACACGCGGCCCGGGCCATCGTTCGCGGGCTGATACTGGCCATGATGGAACAACCCGAAGTCCGGCGAGTCCGGGCGCAGTGGGACTGCGACGGCGAAAACCTGCTGATCAACGTGCGCGACGATGGTGGCGGTGCCCTCGCGGCCGACGCCCCAAGCATGGGCCGGCTGGACCGCCGCGTGCAAGCCCTCGCCGGACACATGCGGATTGAGGTGATGCCAGGCTGGGGTGCGGACGTCTCCGTCGTCCTGCCGCTGGACGCCCCGGCACGCGCGGCAGGGGATGTTGCCGGCTGGAACCTGGCCGCCAGGGAACTAGAAGTGCTCCAGCATCTTGCCGCCGGCCAACGCAACCGAACAATAGCCTCAGCGCTCAGCATCAGCGAGAATACGGTCAAGTTCCATGTACGGAATCTCTTCAGAAAGCTCGACGTCGCCTCACGGACCGAGGCCATCGCCCTGGCACACAGCCAGGGACTCCGATGAAGGATTAGGACCCGGCGGCACCAGGAAGAGTTTTGCCCTGCCGAGGCAGGACGACACAATTGCCAGCCCACCCGGACGAACAGCCGGACAGCCGGACAGCTTAATCTGGCCCCGAACCGTCGGCGCAAGGGAGCAACGGGCAACGGGCAACGGGCAACGGGCAACGGGCAACGGGCAACGAAACAGCATAGAAGGCGGCCGTCCGCTAAGTAGCGATATCCAGTCGACACTATTCAGCCGCTAGGCAGCGCGAGCGTGTAGAACGCGACCTGATCGACAGACAAGCTGGGCGATTCTCAGCCAGACCCAATGCAGGTGTGAGCATCGTCCTGCGGGGCGTCTTCAGCCAGGGTTGATTTCACGCTCGGGCGGTGCTCACACCCGGAAACTAGCCGGCAGGCGCCTTCCTGGACTCCAGGCGTTCTGGTTCTCGGTGGCCGGAATTGTCGCAGTTGAAGAACGGGCCGTGGGGGTCCAGGACGACGCGCATGTGGGGGACGTAGGTGGGCAGCAGCTGTTCGTGCACGAATTCCTCGGCCGAGCCGAAGAACGGGGTGTTGCGCACCTGCCCGTCACGGACCTTCACTACGATCGCGTCCATGAAGAGCACCGGATAGACTGGATCCAGTGGACGGGCAGACCACTCCGCGAGTTCGCCAACCACCTTCTCCGTGATGCGGCTGATGGTGTCTTTGGAGACCTTGGCCCCGTAGACCTCCTCGAAGTGCGCAGCGATTTCCCCGGTGGTCAATCCCCGGGGCGGACAGCGAGAGGACGATCTGGTCGATCCCGTCCAAACGTCGTTTTCGCTTGGGCACAATCACCGGCTCGAAAGACCCGTCCCGATCCCGGGGCACCTCAATCTCGACCGGGCCGATCTCGGTCAGCACGGTCTTCGACCTGGTGCCGTTGCGCATGTTGGCTGCGATCGGCGTCTGGCCATGCTCGTGGCCCAGGTACTCGGTCAGTTCCGCTTCCAGCGCGGTCTCCAGCACATTCCTCGTAAGCTGGCTCAGCAGCCCGCCCGGGCCTACCAGGCTCACGCCCTGCTCCTTGGCCTGCGTGAGCAACCGTTCCGCAAGCTCCTTCTGATCGATAATCTCTCCGTCACAGGATCGATCATTACCCTTGTCATCCCGGTCGTGGACTCTGACACGACCGTCTCCTTTCGGATCAAGCCGGACCCTCCCACACCGTTCTTCCTACAGTCCCATCTGCCAGGGTGTGAGGACTGCGGTTATGACATATGGCTCGGAAGTCTGTAACTACCGCAGTCCGTGAGTCCGTTTCTGGACAGGACAGCGATGATTCCGTCCGCCTTCGCTTGACCAAAGGTCCAATATCGGCGTGATGTAATCAGCTGAAGCGGCTCCCCCAGCGATGGCACAGATGGCGAAAAGGGGGCGTTGACTTCGACCCTGCGGGCTCGACCGCTTCTGTTTGATGAAATGTTTCTACGGAGCCCCTGTAGGTCCTTGGCAACCTGGGCCAAGGCTTTTCGCCTGAGTACCGTTTCACGTTGGGTGCTCGCGGGGCTCACTGGGGGCGGCATTTTGGAAGCCTGCGCCGGAATCGATGGCGCCTCTGCAGTCGGGCACCTGATGAGGGCGAACGGATCGTGAAAAATCCCGGTGTCTGTCTTACCCAGTTTCACAGGCTGAACACACTCTTTCCGTCGTCAATGTATTGGCCTGTCGGCTGTCTTCTCTATTGGAGGTATCTAAATGCTCCATGCGGCTGTGAACAGGGGCATTCATCCTTGTGTGTCGCCCCGAAATTGGGGGCCCGGCGGGCGCCGCAGGCCAGACACTCCAGCCCGTGGCGCCGCGACAGTTGCCACGCTGGGTCCCGCCTGCCGAACTCGACTGCGTCCCAGTCGCGGCCATCGACGGTGCTCAGTGCTCACTTCACGACGAGGCGACCTTCCCGCAATGTTCCCGCGCCGGCCGTCAAGGCCTCGAAGCTGCCGCCCGGAGCTGACTTGAGCAGGCTTGCGAGCAGTCCCGGGCCGGCGGTCAGCAGGTCATCGGCGTCTCGGTTGTCGGAGAGGAGATTCCGGTACCGATTCCTGGTCCGCGGATGCGCCGGGACCGGTCGTCAAAGGTTGACGCTGCACAGGCCCGGGCGCCATGGAGGTGTCGAGCTCCCGGTCTTCTTTGCGACCGGGCCGGGACTGTGGTGGTCGAGGGATCCTGCGGGTTTGATCCGCTGTCGGTCAGTTCATCCGTTGACAGGTGGTGTTCCCTTGGTGCATTGGTGGCCGTTGATTTCACGGGCTTCAGAAGGGCCCTGTCTGGACGAGGTTGGCAGGTGTTCGGCCCTCGGCCAGGGCGACCAGCTGCCGTGTCAGCAGCTTGCGGATCCGAGGCTCGAAGGCGGAAGCGTTGCCGCCAATATGGGGTGTGATGAGGGCATTTGGTGCTTGCCAGAGGGGGTGTTCCTTCGGCAGCGGTTCGGGGTCTACGACGTCTAGTGCGCAATGCAGGCGGCCGGAGGCCACTTCTGCCGTCAGAGCGTCCGTGTCCACGACGGGTCCGCGCCCGACGTTGACCACAAGGGCGCCGTCAGGCAAGGCTGCCAGGACTTCAGCATTCACGAGGTGATGTGTGATGTCGTTCAGCGGGGTAACGGTGACCAGGACGTCGTGACTGGAGGCCAGTCGGGCGAGGTCCTGCACGGAGTGGACAGGGCCGTGCTCGTCGGTCCGTGCCGAACTGCCTACCCGCGTCAGCTCGACTTCGAAGGGTTCCAGCCGCCGGGCTATTTCGTGGCCGATTCCTCCCACGCCCACCAGCAGGACGCGACGGTCTGCCAGAGACAGTCTGCGTTCCGGTCGCCAGCGCCGATCCAGTTGGTTCCGCGCCGCGACGTCAATGCCCCGCAGTTTAGCCAGGATGAGCCCGACGGCAAGCTCTGCCGTGGCGGCCGCGTGGACCCCTGCGGCGTTGGAAACTCCTGCGGCCGGACCGGCCGCTTCGACGATGCCGTCATACCCCGTGGACTGGGCTTGCACGAACACGAGGCCGGGCACCTTCCGGAGCTTCCCCAGCACCTCGCCCGCGTTCAGATAGGGGAGGATCACGGCGTCGATGTCATCCACCCCTGCCCCCTGCGGAGAAGAGCGAAGGTCCCACACCACGGGGTGCAGCGACGGTGGCAACGGCTGGAGGCGTGACAGCAGCTCGGCGTCCGGAAAGCTGACGGTGTGAACCAGTTGCATGGGGGCCTTTCGTGGTGCCGGGATAGTGAGGGCCCAGTTGAACCCGAGGAGATATGAGAATCTTTTCTCAAATTCGGCCCGCAGTCAAGAGTCCAGAGTGACAAGTTCCCCGACATTGACTTGCGCAGAAAATTTGAGAAACTGTTCGCAAGTGTGAATTGAATCTCATAACCTCCGGGCGATGACGCCCGGAGCGAAAGGAGCCCGCAATGGGTAGCAAGCCACTCCCGCCCCTGATGGTCATGGGCGTCTCCGGTTCAGGAAAATCCACCCTCGGCTCACTGCTCGGCGAAAGGCTCGGTCTGCCCTTCGTGGACGGCGACGACCTGCACCCGGCAGCCAACAAAGAGAAAATGGGCTCGGGAATCCCCCTAGGCGACGAGGACAGGCGGCCATGGCTGGAGGAGATCGGCCGGACACTCCGGGAAGCCCGCGGGACCGGGGCCGCCCCGATCATCGCCTGCTCGGCATTGAAGCGCTCCTATCGCGACCTGCTCAGGCTGCAAGTGCCGGACCTGGTCTTCATCCATCTCACGGGCGGCCGCGACGTGCTTCTGCAGCGAATGAATGCCCGCCGTCACGAGTTCATGCCGGCAAGCCTGCTGGACTCACAACTGGCAGCCCTGGAACCCCCCGCCGCGGATGAACGGCACATACGCGCCGACTTCCAGCTCCCGCCGGAAAGCCTTCTCGGGCAAATCTGCACCGACCTCGATACCCTTTCCACACACCCACAGGCCGCGCACTGACAGCCGCCGCCGTTCAGGGCGGCCGCGGCTGAACCAGCGTCGGACCAACGCGAACCTTTTACATTCCGGAAACAGAAAACCCTTGACGGATGGAAAATAAAACGCGAAACTTTTCTCATATGTGATTGACGTCTCAAGGCGTTGGACTCATCCCAGACCCTTCCAAGCCCAAGGTGGAACACAATGGCAACAACGCTCGAACTCACAGTCCGCGCCGCATCCTGGACCCGGCCGCCCCCGCGAGCTGGTCAAGGCATTCGAGAAGTTTCCCGTCGCCAACATCGGGGACGCCATGGAGCGCCTCGGTCTGGTCGATGGAAACATCAATCCCGTCTGGTCCGGCGCGCACTGCGTCGGATCGGCAGTGACGGTCCTGGGCGCTGCCGGGGACAACGCCGCCGTCATCGAGGCGCTGAACTACATTCAGCCCGGTGATGTCGTGGTCATCAACGGGTTCGGGCACGAGCACCGGGCACTGGTGGGCGAACAACTGTCCCAGCGTTTCGAGGCGGCGGGCGCAACGGGCGCCGTCATTGACGGGTATATCCGGGACCGCGCCACTATCACCGAGATCAAATTCCCGGTCTTTGCCCGGGGCACGACGCCGGCCGGACCGTTCAAGAACGGCCCCGGCGTGATCGGCGAACCCGTCGCCATCGGCGGCATCGTCTGCTCTGCAGGTGACATCGTGGCCGCCGACGACGACGGAGTCGTCATCATCCCGCAGGCCCGCGCGGCCGAAATCCTGGAACGTGTCATCGCAGTCGCAGCACACGAGGCCGAAATGACGGCCGAAATTACCCGCGCATACAGCTAGAACAAGCTTCTCCCGTCCCCGGGACCCCGCCTAGACTGAGAGACATTCACCATGACTAATTCATCGACGGAATCAGTGGACCTGAACACCGCGCAAATCCGGGTAGTCACCGCGGACGGCAAGATGGTGCGCAAAGCCACCTTCGCCGGCACCATGGGCTCCTTCGTGGAGTGGTACGACTACGGCATCTATGGTCTCTTGACCACGTACCTCGCCATCAACATCATGGGGTCCAAGGACGTCGGATCACTGTTGCTGACCAACGTCGGTTTCCTGGTCAGCTTCCTCGCCCGGCCGTTCGGCAGCGTCATCTGCGGCTTCCTCGGCGACAAGCTGGGACGCAAAAATCTCCTCGCCGTTCTGCTTCTCCTGATCTCGGCCGCCACGGCATGCATCGGCCTGATCCCCTCCTACTCCGTGATCGGCTGGGTCGCCCCGGCCCTGCTGATCCTCTTCCGGATCCTGCAGGGCTTCTCCGCCGGCGGCGAGGTCGCCGGCGCCATGGCCTTCGTGGGTGAATACGCCCACAACCGGCACCGCAACTACTCCATGAGCTTCATTGCCGTCGGCTCCTTCTGCGCCCTGCTCTTCGGCAGCGCCCTCTCCGCCACCTTGATCACCACGCTCGGCGACGCCACCATGGAAGCTTGGGCTTGGCGCGTTCCGTTCCTCTTTGCCCTCCCCTTGGGCTACGTCGGGTACTACATCCGTTCCAAGATGGAAGACACACCGCATTTCGCAGCCCTCCGTGAGCGCAATGAGGTCGAACGCAACCCGCTGCGCACCGCCTTGACCTCCAAGCGCCACCTGAAGGCGATCGCCCTGACGATCTTCCTGCCGGCGCTCAACGGCCCCGGCTACTACCTGCTCTTCGCCTACATGCCCACCTACCTGAAGACTCAGTTGGGCGCCGGTAATAACTTCACCATGGTTCAGGCACTGACCGTCACGGCGTTCAGCCTGGTGGCGATCATCATCTCCATTCCGCTCATGGCACGCCTGTCCGACCGCATCGGCCGCAAACCCGTCCTTGCGGCGTCCGCCGTCCTGATGGCCCTGGTGTCGTACCCGATGTTCGCGATGATTACCACCGGCAACATGGTCCTGGCCTGCATCGCCACCGTGGTCATGGCCATCGCCTTCTCCGGCCACGCCGCCGTCGTCCACACCGTACTGACCGAAATGTTCCCCACCACTGTCCGCTACAGCGCCTACAGCATCGGATTCAGCATCAGCACCATCATCTTCGGCGGCAGCGCCCCGCTGGTGATGACCGAGCTCATCAAATCAACCGGCAACAGCATGGTCCCGGCCTACGCCGCCATCGGCACCGCCATCATCACCCTGGCCTCCGTGTTCTTCCTAAAGGAAACCAAGGGCCAGCCTCTCCAAGACAACTAAACCGGATGCCCGCCGCCGGACCGGCGGCGGGCGACCGTATCCAGCCCAACTAACCCAAGAAGCACCGGGAGCCAACCTTGAGCATCAATTCAGTCGCCGTCGTCGCAGACCTCGGCGAAAGCTACGGCAACTACACGATCGGCGACGACGACGCCCTCCTGGGCCTGGTCACCGCCTCCAACATCGCCTGCGGCTTCCATGCAGGCGATCCCCGCGTCATGGACGCGACCGTCAAGTCCTGCGTGGACCGCGGCATCGAACTCGGCGCCCATCCGGGATACCCCGATCTCGTCGGCTTCGGCCGCCGGCTGATCGAAGCGAGCGAGGAAGAAATCCGTACCGACGTGCTCTACCAGATCGGTGCCCTCGACGCGTTCGCCCGCATCCACGGCGGCAAGATCAGCCACGTCGCACCGCACGGGCGCATGGGCAGCATCGCCCAAACCGATGCCAAGCATGCCCGCGCCATCACCGACGCCGTCAAAGCCTACGACCCCTCATACATCGTGATCTGCCAGAACGGGCTGCTGGCCGATGAATCCCGCAAGCGCGGACTCGAAGTCGGCTACGTGTTCCTGGCCGACCGCGGCTACGGGGAGGACGGCATGCCGGTTTCCCGCAACACCGATGGCGCGCTCCTGCACGACCCCGAGGAGATCGGCCGCCGCGTGGTCCAGGTCGTCACCGAGGGCACTGTCCGGGCAGTCACCGGCAAGGTCGTCCCGCTCGGCCACGACGCCGACGTCGTCCTCCTCCACGGCGACCACCCGCAAGTCCTCGAAAACGGCACAGCCCTCCGCGCCGCACTCGACAAGGCTGGCATCAAGGCCACCGGGCTGAAGGACGTGCTCGCCGAAAAGGCCCGTCTGGCTGCTGCCTGACGCGGCAGTCCCCCACCCCGCGACCCCAGAGCCTCCAGCGACGATCCAAGGACACATGAGCACGTACCCAGCGCCAGGACAACCGCTCCGACGGCCCCCCGAGATCGAGGCCATCCCCTTTGGCGACTCGGCCCTGATGCTGAAACTGGCCACCGCTGACGCCAGAGAGCGCGAGGCCGGCAGCCGAAGGCTCCGCGAGATTCTGCTCGACGTGCGTCCGCACGGGCTGACCGACGTCGTGGCCGGTGTCGATTCGCTGCTCGTGGAGTTCGACTGCCTGACTGTCAGCCATGGCCAGCTCGCCCAGCTCATCAGCCTGGCCGTGGCGGGCAGCGGCCTGGAGCCGGGCGGGCAGGAACGCGCCACGGAACTGTTCATCATTCCAATGGTGGTCAGCGCAGCCTACTCCCCCGACCTCCCCGACGTGGCCGAAGAACTGGGGATCAGCCCGGAAGCCGTGCTCCGGATCATGGAGGACTCCGAACTCTCGATCAACCTGCTCGCCTCCGCCATGGCACCCATGATGGGCACCGTGCGGTTCCCCGCCCAGGTCAGCCGCTGCAAGGAACCGCGCACGAACGTCGCAAGCGGTTCCGTCATGGTCGCCGGCACCAGCGCCATCATCCAGCCATTCCCAGGGCCCACCGGCTGGAAAGTCATTGGACGGACACCGCTGACGGTCTGCGATATCCGGGAGGAGCCGGCCACTTCCTACCGGCCCGCGGACCGGGTCCGTTTCCAGATTATTCCGGCCAGCGACTGGCAGCGACTTGAGGGCCAGTTCCTGAGACCCGCAGCCGGCATCGCTCCGGATTCCGCTCGGACCGGGAAGGCCGGCTGATGGCCCCCGCTGAACTGACCGTTAACCTCACCGTCCGCGAGGCCGGGTGGCTGTCCACGTTCCAGGACCTGGGACGGGAACAGTCCGAGGTCCTGGGCGTTCCGTGCGGAGGCGCAGCGGACCAGCATTCGGCCGCCGTGGCCAACATCCTGGTGGGCAACCGCCGCACGGCGACGTGCATCGAGATCATGGGCGGCCGGTTCACATTCACCCCTTCGGCCCCGGTGCTCATGGCAGTGACCGGCGCCCCCGCCGACGTCACCGTCAATGGCCTGCCCGTCGCCATGTGGGAGCCGCTGTGCGTCCCCGGCGGATCTCTGATCACCATCGGAAATGCCAGGGAAGGGATGCGCAATTACCTCGCTTTCAGCGGCACCCTCGCCACCGACCGTTTCATGGGCAGCGCCGCCCCCGAGGCCCGCATGGGCTTCCCCCAGCAGATCACCGTCGGGAAGAACCTGGAACTCGGCACCCGGTACGCGGGATTTGAGCATCCTTACCTCTCCCAGCCTCTCTTCCGGCTGCCCGTTCCGGTCCCCGACTTCGGCGGCACCACTTGGTGCATCGACATCGTCGAAGGCCCGGAGACGGACGCCACCCCGGGCATCCGCGAACTGCTGTCTTCGCGCGCCTACACGGTCACTGCGAAATCGAACCATGTGGGCCTGCGGCTCGACGGCCCCGTCATCCACCCCGAAGGTCTCGGCGAAATCGTGTCCCACGGGGTCCCCATCGGCGCCTTCGAGATCCCCCACGGGGACGAACTGATCATCCTCGGCCGCTACCGGACTCTCACGGCCGGCTACCCGATCGTTGCCTTTGCTGCCAAGGCAGCTCTGCCCTTGCTGGGACAGGCCCGGCCGGGCCAGAAGATGACCTTCCGCTGGATCAGCCATGCCGACGCCGTGGAACGCCGCCGCGAGGAACAGCGGCAGCTCCAGGTGCTGGAGGACCGAGTCCGCAGCCTGTTCCTGGCGGTGAACCTCCCCCACGCATCCGCCGGCCATCCGCCGGAACAAACCGCCGCCTAAGCCGCTTTCCTTCCCGAAAGGGCTTGACCGCCCAGCAAACAAGATGAGAAACTTTTCTCATCTGCGATGTAAATCTCACTGCTTGAATGACGCGAGGAACGGAACCATGGGACTACTTGAAGGCAAAGTCGCCGTTATCACCGGCGCAGGGACCGGCATGGGGCGCGCCACCGCCGCACTCCTGGCCGCCGAAGGTGCCCGCGTGGTGCTGGTCGGGCGCCGGCAGGAAGTCTTGGACGAAGTTGCCGCCGAGATCACCGCCCAGGGCGGCGAGGCCGTGGCCCGCACCGCGGACATCTCCTCGAAGGACGACGTCGATGCGCTGATCGCCGGCGTTCGCGAGTCCGTGGGACCGGTGGACATCCTGGTCAACAACGCCGGAAGCGCCAGCAAAGTCCTTAATGTCCGCTGGATCAGCCAGCAGGAATGGAACGAGGTGCTGGACGTGAACCTCAACGCCGTGTACCTGCTCACCCAGGCCGTCCTGCCCGACATGCTCAGCCGGCACACGGGAACGATTATCACCGTGTCCTCGCTTGCGGCCGTCAATCCCAACCTCCTGGGCGGGGCCGCCTACGGCGCGGCCAAGGCGGCGGTGCGGAATTTCATGACGTATCTTCACAATACGTTCCGCAATGACGGCCTGCGCGCCGTCACGATCCTGCCCGGCGAAACGGCGACACCCATCCTCGACAACCGGGCACGTCCGCCGCGGGCGGAAGAGCGCGACGCCATGGTCCAGCCCGAAGACGTGGCCCGCGCCATCCACCTGGTGGCCACACTGCCGCAACGCACGGTGGTCCAGGAACTCGTCATCGCCCCCACCCTCCAGCGCGACACCTCCGGGGACATCGAACTCAGCCGCTGGGCCGGAGCGCCCGCCGAGGAACCCTCCCGGCCATGAAACGCAGACGGCCTTCGATCGCCGGAAACGCCATCCACCACCCATCGACCCAGAGCAGGCCTACCACCATGACCCTTGATCCAGCCACCGCCCTCCTCAGCGATTTCCAGCCCTCCGATGCCGTCCTGCGCGTCCAGCGAACCTCGCTGCGGGTCCAGCAGCCCCAGTCCAAAGGCGACCTCGTCTCACTTGCCATGGGTGAGCCGGACTTCGACACACCCGCCCAGGTCCGCGCCGCTGCGGCCCGGGCCCTCGAGGACGGTCACACCCATTACTCGCCGCTGCTGGGCGAGCCGCTGCTTCGCGAGGAACTGGCCGCCCGTATCGGCGGCCTCCTCGGCGACGTAGCCAGCCCCGCCGATGTACTGATTACGCAGGGCGGTACTGCCGGACTTTCCGCAGCCATCCTCGGCCTCATCAACCCGGGCGACAAGGTGGTCATCCCGGACCCCACCTACTCCCTGTACGCGGACCTTGTCAGCATGGCCGGAGGCACTCTGGTGCCGGTGCCGCTGGCAGAGGATCTGCATTGGGACCTCGAAGCGCTGGCCACGGCGCTGGAAGGGGCCAAGCTGTTCGTGTTCTGCAACCCGTCCAACCCGACCGGCATCGTCCATTCCCGCCGCGAGCTCGATGCCCTCGCGGACATGCTGGCGGGAACGGACACCCTGGTGCTCTCTGATGAGGCCTACAGCGACCTTGTATACACCGAGGAGCCCTTCGTCTCCGCGCTGGAAGTGGACGGACTCCGGGGCCGGACCATCTACTGCCAGACGTTCTCCAAGAGCTATGCCATGACCGGCTGGCGTGTCGGCTACCTCTGGGGTCCTTCGGGAGTGATCGCGTCCGCGGCCCGGGTGCACAACACCTTCAACGGCTCCATGAACACCGCCGTCCAGCTGGCGGCGCTCACCGCGCTCAAGACGTGCGGGCCCGACATCGAACGCATGCACGCCTCCTACGCACTGCGCCGCGAACTCATGTTCAGCGGACTCAGCAGGATCCCAGGGCTCACGGTCAGCTCCCCGGAAGGCGCCTTCTACCTCTTCCCGAAGTACGACGCCGACATGCCGGCCGCCGAGATGGTCGCCCACCTGCGCAACTTCGGCGTGGCCGTCCGCCCGGGCAGTGAATTCGGACGGAACGGGGAATTCCATCTTCGCCTCTCCTACGCCGCAAGCGCCGAAGCGATCACTGCCGGGGTCGAGCGGATCTCCGCCGGCCTCGCGGCACTGCGCTGATGCCTGCACGCGTCGCTGACCCCGCATCGGGGATGCGCACTGACACCGCGCGCAACCGAACCCTGCTCGTCGCTGCCGCCGGGAGGCTCTTTGGTGCCGGCAGCACACCGACCATGGCAGAAGTGGCAGGTGAAGCGGGCATTTCGACGGCGACTGCCTACCGTCATTTCTCCTCCGTGGATGAAACCCTCGCCGCCTACCGCTTCGACGTCGGCCGCGACCTGCTCGAATTCAGCACGGCGCAGGACGCCGCTGGGGTGGATCTGCTCGACCGTGTCTGCGCCCACTGGGTGCAGCTGGTGGTCCGGCACGGCGGGTCCATGATCCACACGCGGTCAGCCGAGGGGTATCTGGCACGCATCCGTGACGGCGCGTACTACCTCACCGTGCAGGCCGAGGCGCTCCGGCGCCCCTTGGAAGGAGCCGCACAGGAGCTGGACGTGCCGGCCAGTGACCGGGAGGCCATGTTCCTGTGGAATGTATTCTTCGACCCGCGCGAAATCTTCGACCTGATTAATAGCGTGGGCCTGACGCCCGCACAGGCCTCGGCAAGGCTCGTGCGGACCTTCACCTCGGCGCTGCGAGGATGGTCTGCTGGGCAGGACCTAAGCTAGGTGATAACGAAAGGGGACCGGACAATGCGTAGCGATACACAGCGCAACCGCAGAGAGCTCATCAAGGCCGCGGGGCAACTGTTCGCGTCCCGGCGCGGTCCGATCAGCATGACGGATGTCGCCAAGCATGCCGAGATATCTACGGCGACCGCCTACCGGCATTTTCCCTCCGTCGAGGACATTCTCGCCGAATACCGCTATGGCGTCGGTGAAAAGCTGCGTGACTTCAGCCTGAAGCAGGAATCCTCCGGGCTGGAACTGCTCGACGCAGTAAGTCGCAAATGGGTGGACCTGGTGACACGCCATGGCGGTGCCATGGTCCACACCCGCTCCGGCGACGGCTACCTGGCACGCCTGCGAACGGGCGCCTTCTACCTCACAGTCCAGGCGGATGCCTTGGAACGCCCCTTGCGCGAGACCTGCGACGAACTTGGGCTGATGCCCCTCGGCGATGAAGCCATGTTCCTGTGGAACATCCTGTTCGATCCCCGCGAAATCCTGGACCTGATCCAGACCGTCGGACTGAGCAAGGAGCAGACGACGGCCCGGCTCGTCTCGGCCCTCACTGGCGCCATGACAGGGTGGAACGCTGACCGGTCCCGGAGCCCTGAAAGCTAGGCCGGACGGGGCCTAAAAGCGTCCGCCCGCAGCCCGGCTCCGCGGGTCAGCTCCCGGAGGCGTTCAGCCGTCACGGCAGTCAGCGCCGCGACCCGGAAGACATCGATGTGGCCGCCGCCGAGGGCTTCGACCACATCGGCGCACAATTGCCGTTCCGCCCGGTCTCGTTCTTCCCTGATTTCCTCCAGCTCGCCGGCGATGGCGGCAAGGGCGGCAACGTGCTGCTCGCGGGAGATTCCGGATCCGTAGTATTCGGAATAACCGTCGCCGATCCGCCTGATGTCCGCGAGCCTGAGACGTGTGGCGGCTGCAATCCTGGCAACGGGCACTCCGCCGGTCAGGGCTGCGGCGACGGCCGCGTTTCTTTGATTCAACAGCGTACGGATGAGGCTTTGCCGGTGTGCCCGTGAAACGCGTGCCGCAGCCAGCCTCCGTTCGAGCCCGGGATCACTGCCCGGAGTTTCCGCACGGGTGCGGGCAGGCACGCCGCGCGCGGATGCGGGGTTGCGCCGGGGCCGTGATTCAGCGATGTAAACCACGCTGGAGCCTCTCCAGCAGTCTCCACTGCACGGCGGTGTTGCGGAAAGCCGGCATGACGCTTCCCTCGACGACGCGGCAGTACGTCTCCTCGCCTCCCACGAGGGCCCAGAGCCCGCTGATCGGGCAGTGGCTGCCCGTTACTGCCGTGACAGACCGGCTGGCGGTCCGGGATTTTCCTGTGTGTCCGTCTGTTCGCAGCATTAATTTGTCCCCGTAGGCATTCCGGAGGTGAACGAGAGCAGCACCTTGCCCGAGCGGCTCGCATCCCTGGCGGTGCTGAAGGCCTCGAGGGCTTCGCTGAACGGGTATTCATGCGTGATGACGTGATCCGCGGAAAGGCTTCCATCGGCCAGTGCCTCAATCACTTGATCCATCTCCGTGTTGAAGCGGAACGAGCCGACAAGCTCCAGTTCGCGGGTGATTGCCAATGAGATGGAGACGGGTTGATCGCCGCTGGGCAACAGGCCCACCATCACCACTTTTCCGCTCCGCATCGTGCCGCGGATCGCGGAGTCGAGACCCCGGTGGTTCCCGGAGGATTCCAGCGTCACGTCGGCCTCAACGGCGGCGATTGCCTCGGCGTCGGTGGCCAGAATCGCCCGCGTGGCGCCCATCAGACGGGCGGTTGCCAGGGGTTTTTCATGGACGTCAACCGCGATGATCTCGGCGGCGCCGGCACGTTTGAGCACAGCGACGATCAGGCAGCCAATGGGGCCGCTGCCGATCACCAGGACCCGTTTTCCGCGGACGCCTCCTGCACGGGCCACAGCGTGCCAGGCCACACTGGCCGGTTCGGCCAGCGCGGCGGTCCGCAGGGACAGCCCTTCCGGCAGGCCCCTGAGCATTCTGGCGGGAAGCACGGCGAACTGGCTGAAGGCTCCCTGCGTGTGCGGGAACCGGGCAGCGCTTCCCAGATAGGTGCAGGCCGGCGAGAGATTGGGCCGGTCCTCCGGGTAGCGGGCGCCCGTTCCTCCGGGGCTGGCAGGGTGGACTGCCACCCGGGTTCCCTTATCGGGTCCGGTTCCGTCGGCGGCGGCCTGAACGACTGTTCCCACCACTTCGTGGCCCAGAACGAGGGGTTCACGCAGGATGGACTCGCCCGCGGCGCCGTGGAGCCAGTAGTGCAGATCCGATCCGCAGATTCCCCCGTAGGCGATTTCGACGACCGCCTCGTCGGATTTCGGCTCGTCAGGTTCGACACTGTCGAGGCGAAGGTCATCCACGCCGTGAACGACCAGCGCGGAACCTGTGGTGCCCTGATTGAGTGCTGCCATGGTCAGACCACCGCCGTCATGCCGCCGTCGATGAAAATGGTTTGTCCGTTTACGTAGGCAGACGCATCTGACGCGAGCCACTGCACAGGGCCGGTCAGGTCTCCCACCGTTCCCCACCGTGCTGCCGGAGTGCGCTTGCAGATCCAGGTGTTGAAGTCCGTATCGTCCACCAGTGGCTGGGTCATCTCGGTGTGGATGTAGCCGGGGGCGACGGCGTTGATCTGCAGCCCGTGCCCTGCCCATTCAGCCGTCATGGCCCGGGTAAGATTCCGCAGTCCGCCTTTCGCCGCCGTGTAGGCACCGATGGTGGGGCGTGCGAGATCGGACTGGACAGAGCCGATGTTGACGATTTTTCCGCGGTTCCGGGGCACCATCCGCCTGGCCACTTCACGGCCGACGAGGAACGCACTGGTGAGATCGGTGGCGATTACCCGGTTCCAGTCCTCCAGCGCCAGATCCAGCAGGGGCACCCGATGCTGAATTCCTGCGTTGTTGACCAGGATGTCCAGCTCGCCGAAATTCTCCTCGATGTGGGCGATTCCCTGCGCCACCGAGCGTTCGTCCGTAATGTCGAACGAGACAGCGTCGACGCGGTCCTTGCCGAACCGCTCAGCCAGAGCCAGCCGGCTGGCCTCGAGACGACCCGGGTCGCGGCCATGGAGCACAACGGATGCCCCAGCCGCTGCCAGGCCGCCCGCGAGGGCGTTCCCGATCCCCCGCGACGAACCGGTCACAAGGGCCAAGCGGCCCGTCAGATCAAAAAGTGTGCTGTCCATTTGCGCTTCTCTCATCGCCATCCGATAGAGCGGCCCTGCGTCACTGCCGGGCGCCGTCTGCTACCTCACCAGCCTAGAACGCCCACCGTGCGAAATCAAGAAAAGTTTCTCATTTGATTTATAATTATTGTTTTGAGGATCCCACCCCGACGACCACTCGGCCGCCTCACGATGATCGTCTCGGCATTGTCCAGTTCGCAACGAGGGTTGTTGCCTTTGGCCGCCTTCCCCCCGCGGGCTCTCTTGAGGACGATTGGGTATTCATTGCCGCGCTCTCCCATCTAAACACTGGCCTCTGGGCGCCCGGCGCCCGGTCATCGGCCAGCCGGTATTGGGCGGCGCACGCGTCCGCACTGCCTGCCCCTGCGAAGGGCCAGCCGCTCGTAAGTCGGCCCGCTTACTTCCAGGCTCTGTAACTCTGCCGGGCCGCCGCCGATAGCAATGACTACGTCAAGCTGACGATCAGACGGGACTCACCTCGCGTCACGGCCGGCTTCTGCGAGCCGGGCACCGAAGCAGCCCCCGGTCACTCCAAGACCAATGACAAGAATGCGCATCTATAGATCTTTCCAAACCTGTCATTGTCGTCTCTCGTTGGATGCTCAGTGCTACAGATATATCGAGACCGGCTACGCTGGCGCCGTGGCCTCGTTGCGCGGCTTTCGGAACGAGCGAGGACCGGCCAATGATTCGGCCACAGGCGGCGACGTGGGGCAGATTAGGACCCCGAAACCACAGGAAGGCACGTGGCCATGACGACCTTCGCTGCGGTGACGACGGGGTTGGCGCCGAATGCGACTTCGGTGAGGCGTATTGTTCTAAGGAACGCGGAGGACAGTCTTGCCGACCATCCGTGGCCACGACTGCAGTTTGGGTACAGGATGGCCGCGCCTTCCCGATTTGTTGTGCGCCTTGGAACGGGGTTCGTATGGCACGTCCGCTGATTGCAACGAAGCTGTTCATCCCAAAAGTGCGGCGCCATGTTGTGACGCGCACGCGGCTCTTGGATCGCCTGCGTCAGGGAGCAGAGTCACGATTCATGCTGGTGTCTGCTCCGGCCGGGTTCGGTAAGACAACGCTCCTTGCCGAGTGGCTGGGCGGAATGCAGGCGGACGACCGTCGTCTTGCGTGGGTTTCGCTCGATGCTGCCGAGAGTGACCCGGCGTCATTTTGGACCTATGTTGTGTCCGCGTTGCAAACTGCAGTGCCTGGGGTCGGGCCATCTGTCTTAGAGCTCATTGCTCCTTCCGACGTGTCGATCCAGACCGTGCTCACCTTGGTGCTGAACGATCTGGCAATTGCGCCGGCTGAAGTCTGGTTGGTGCTCGATGATTACCACCTCGTTGACAGTCACGATGTCGGCAACGGGGTGGCCTTCCTGCTGGACCACCTTCCGTCAAACGTCCACGTTGTGATCAGCACGCGTGCGGACCCCGAGCTGCCGTTGTCCCGATGGCGGGTGCGCGGCGAGCTTGTCGAGGTCCGTGCAGCGGAGCTGCGTTTTACGTCCGAGGAGGCTACCGCGTACCTCAATGAGGTGGCGGGACTGGATCTTTCCGCCGTGGACGTCGCGGCGTTGGAACAGCGCACTGAGGGCTGGGTAGCGGCGCTGCAGCTCGCAGCGCTCTCGCTACAGGGGCGCGAGGACGTTTGCGATTTTATTGCTGGGTTCGCCGGGAACGACCGGTACATCGTCGACTACCTGGTCGAGGAGGTACTCGAGCATCAACCCGAGTCGGTTCGCGCCTTCTTATTGCTGACAGCCGTTCTCGACCGTTTCAGCGGGCCGCTCTGCGATGCTGTGACGGGCCGCGGAGACGGGACCGAAATGCTCACGGCACTGGAGCGGGCCAACCTTTTCATCGTCCCGTTGGATGACCGACGGGAATGGTACCGCTACCACCACCTCTTCGCCGATGTGCTGCGTGCGCGTCTGCTCAACGAAGAGCCTGAATTGATGCCGGGGCTGCATCAGCGCGCCAGTGCATGGTACGAGCGCAAGGACCTGATGGAAGAGGCGGTCAGGCATGCCTTGGAAGCCCAGGACTTTAGCCGGGCGGCCCGCCTGGTGGAGTTGGCCGTGCCGATAATCCGGCGCAACCGGCAGGAGGCGGTCCTGTTCGGCTGGCTGAAGGCGCTCCCCGCCGAGGCCGTGCGGTACAGCCCGGTGCTGAGTGTCTTCTACGGATTCATGCTGATGGTCTCCGGTGACCTCCACGGGGTGGAGCCGCGCCTTCAGGATGCCGAACGCGCACTGGCCGCGGTCCCGTCCGGGACCGCGCCGCCTTGGGCCGTCACCGATGAACTCCAGACGCTGCCGGCGACCATCGCGGTCTACCGCGCCTCCCTTGCCCAGGCACGCGGCGATGCGACCGGAACGTCCGAGCACGCCCGGCACGCCCTCGCCCTGGCCGGCCCCCGCGACCATCTTGCGCGCGGCACTGCGGCGGGCTTTCTCGGGCTGGCCGCGTGGGCGAACGGGGAGTTGACGTCGGCGCTGCAGACGTTCACCCAGGCCGTGGCGAGCCTGCACGCATCCGGCAACCTCCTTGACGCGCTCAGCAGCACCGTCGTCCTCGCTGACATGTGGCTCGTGGCAGGCCGGCCCGGCAAGGCGCGGCGACTCTACCAGGATGCGTTGCAGCTGGCCGAGGCCCAGGGCGGCCCGGTCGCCCGGGCAACCGCCGAGCTGCATGTGGGGCTGGGCGGGCTTGACCGGGAGGCTGGAGACCTGGGAGCCGCGACGCGGCACCTCACGACCGCCAGTGAGTTCTTCGAACGGGCACCGATGACCGAGAGCCGCTACCGGTGGTTCGTGGCGAGGGCGCTGGCTGCCCGTGCCGAGGGAAGGCTGGACGAGGCCATCAGCCTGCTTGGCCAGGCCGAGCAGCTCTACCGGCCGGGATTCTTTCCGGAGGTGCAGCCGATCGGGGCGATGAGAGCCAGGATCTGGGTCGTCCAAGGCAAGATATCGGAAGCCGCCGGCTGGGCACAGGACCGAGGGGTGTGTGTAACGGATGACGTCAGCTACCTGAGCGAGTTCGACCACCTCACGCTTGTGCGGCTGCTCATTGCGCAGCACCGGGAAAATCCCGACGGCGACTCGGCCGGGCATGCCGACCGCCTGTTGGGGCGGCTGCTCGAATCCGCAGAGACAGGCGGACGCGCCGGGAGCATGGTGGAGATCCGCATGCTGCAGGCTCTGTCCCAGGCCGTTCAGGGACACCGGGCACAGGCACGCGGGCTCCTTGGCCGGGCTTTCGCGGAGGCACCCGAACCTGGCGGCTATGCCGGGCTCTTCTTAGCCGAAGGGGCGCCGGTGATGGAGCTGCTGCGTGACGCCGCCGACCACGGAATCGCCGCCGACCACCCCCGGCGGTTGCTGACCCTGGCTGCGTCGCCCACAGCCCAACCCCCCGTTCAGGGGTACCGGCTGATTTCCTCGGCAGAAGAGAAGCTGAGCGGGCGCGAGCTGCAAGTGCTCCGGCTCCTCGACAGTGAGCTGAGCGGCCCGGAGATCGCCCAGGCGCTATTCATCTCACCCAACACGCTCCGAACCCACACCAAGCACATTTTCGCGAAGCTCGCCGTCACCACCCGCCGGGCCGCGGTCCGCCAGGCGCGCGACCGGGGCCTCACGTAACACGGAAAGCCAAATCTCACCCTGTCAGTCACATGATGGGGTGATGCCTGCTCACCCAGCCCTTCCCTAGGTTTGAATCATCCCGCGACGCACCTGACGCGGAAACCCAGACCCAGGAGACCAAGATGCCCATCACCACCACAAACCTCACCCGGGCGGCCGGCCTGTCCGCTGTCGCGGCAGGCCTCCTGTTCATCGGCGTCCAAATCAACCACCCCCCACTGGATGCGGAGTTCGCCGCCACCACCGAGTACACGGTCCGCCAAAGCCTGAAGGTGCTCATGGCCGGGTTGTCGTTGGCCGGCATCACCGGGATGTACCTTCGCCAGGTGAAGCAGGCCGGAGTGCTGGGCCTGATCGGGTACCTCGTGTTCGGCGCCGGTTATCTCATCATGACGAGCGTTGAAGTGATCGGGGCCGTTGTCTTTTCGACTCTTGCCCACACTGCACCCGAATACGTCAACGACGTCTTTGCCGTGTTTACGGGCGGGCACGCCAGCGGAGACATCGGCCTGATGCAAGCCCTTAACCTCGCGTCCGCGGCCACATTCCTGGGCGGCGGACTCCTGTTCGGGATAGGGCTCTTCCGCGCCAAGGTCCTCGCCCGCTGGGCCGCCGTGCTGCTCGCCGCCGGCTCCGTGGCTACCCTGGCCATCCCCCTGCTGCCGCAGGTCAACGAAAGGCTGTTCGCCATACCCACCGGTATCGCAATGGTGGGCCTGGGATACTCGTTGTGGCGGGACCAGCGCGCCGGCGCCATTCGCTCCCTGCCCCAGGACGCAAGTCGCCCGCTCAACCCGGTCGGCGCCAAGTGACCATGGACAGGGCGGCGCGCCCTGCCTGGTCGATGCGATCGATGGCGTGGGTGCCGTTCGCACTGGTCGCCCTCGTCATGATTCCCGCCGCAGGCGGCTCACTCCGGCTTATCGGGTTGGCCGGCGGACCCCATCTCTTCCCGGAAAACGTCCCTGTGACGGCCTCACCCGTGCCCGTGGCCGGGCACATCGTCAGCGCGATCCCCTACACAGCCCTGGGCGCCTTCCAGGTCTCGCCCCGGTTCCTACGCCGCTGGCCCGCCTGGCACCGTGCGGCCGGACGCGTCCTCGTGGTCTTGGGATTCGCCGTTGCGCTCTCTGCGCTCTGGACGACGCAGTTTTTACCCCCGGCAGCCCGGCACCGGGGACCTCGCCTACCTCTTCCGGCTGGCGTTCGGTTCTGGCATGGCGGCCAGCATCATCCTCGGCTCCGCGGCGATCCGACGCGCCGACGTCACACGTCACCGGGCAGGGATGACACGTGCCTACGCGCTGGCCCTCGGCGCCGGCACCCAACTTTTCACCCTAGGGCATCGGTTAGCTCCGTTCTCGGCGTCAGCGAGCTCACCACGGACCTCATGCTGGGGGCCAGGATGGGCCCTGAATCTTCTTGCCGCGGAGTTCATCACCCGCAGCGGCGGCAACCGAGCATCCAGGGCAACGGGGAAGTTCCGGCTCTCATGACCGGATCCCACGTACCGCCCGGCTACCGGCTTCGGGTCGACGGGCACCTCCCGGACCATTGGTCAGCCTGGTTCGGCAGCCTCGCCCTGACCCGCGAAAACGACGGCACCACAAGCCTCAGAGGTCCCGTCCCCGACCAAGCTGCCCTGCACGGACTGCTTACGAAGATCCGGGACCTCGGCATCCCCCTGATTTCCGTGGAACCCATCGACGCAACGGACCCAATCGGCAGCGAATCCGGGGAAGCCATTGCCTGGCAAGGCGAGACTCTTAACCAAACTCGGGACGATAGCGATCATGAGGCACCGCCGCAAGGGAACTGGGCGGTCGGCAAATGATGCGGAGCGTCAGAACCGCATTTTTCCCTGACTCCAGCACCTGAGGTAGGTCCCCTTTCCGTGGTTCAGCTGCTCCGCTCGGTACCTGCCGCGAGCCACGATGACCAGCGCCCTGTCGTGTACGTGCCCAGGCAATCAGGCTCCATAGTCATTGGAACGGTCGCTACCCGATCGTCATCCCCCGCACCCATCGCCCACGAGAATGCGCTCACCTCATTAATCACCACGGATGGTGATGCCGGGTCACCACCCACGCCGGTAGCTTCCAATTGTCGCCGGCACCCACACCGGATCATGACGAATGTTGAAGCACTCGTTATTTCCCGCAATACCCAAACAGACAAGAGCCTCAGATGCCCTCTAAAATTCAGGTATTCCTACCTGCCGTACTCATTCAGATCTTCGCCTTCGCGGGATATCTCGCAGGAGCCATATTGGTGGTGAACGCGGCCAAACGGGCTGGAATCATCCCTACGTCGCCCTTCACACAGCTGGCCGCACCGGTCGCCCAACTCGCCGCCATCGGACTGGTGATTGGTATCTACCTGCTTGTTTCGCGCAAAACCGGTGCGCTGGCCGCCTCAGGTGCCCTGCTCACCGTAACGTCGCTGGCCGGGCTCGTCGGGGTCGAATTTGTGCTCAACCTTGTCTTTCCCTACGTTGACCCAGCTGTAATCATGACGTTGCACTCGGGCCCGCTCGGTACCGCCCTGACAGCGGTGTCGGTGCTGTTCCTACTCGGCACCGTAGTCTTCATGGTGGCGCTCTGGCGCACATCGGGTGTGCCGAAGGGGGCGATCCTCCTTTACACCGGGAGTGCCATTCCCATCGCCTTGCGGACTATCTTTCCGGAGACTGTGCTGCAGCTGGGTCTGATCGGACTGGCCGTGGCCGTTACATGGCTGGCCACCTGGATGCTCCGGAACATCTCTCTCGAAAACGCCGACCAGACCGCGGCTCGGGGCCCGGCAACGGGCGTGATTTTGGGCTAGTTCACTCAGGTAGCCCGGACAGCTCGGTTCCCAAGGTTCGGGAAGCGGTCGGCAGCACTGCGGCGGTCGCACTGAATCATCCGGAAGCGCCTGGTGCGGGCGACTCCCGACAAGGGTTCGAACGAAGCTCCCTGCGAGTGGTCGGAAGCAAGGTCACCGCGACCAATACCCCGGTCACGTCCCTCCTGAGGCTCTGATGCCACGACAGATGGAAGGCTGCTCCTACACGTCCCCGGCAACGCGTCAGCTGGCCGGATCAGCAACAATCAAAGGACCTTGGCCATGTCACAGCCCACAGCCTCCTCACACCCACAGACCCACTACCCCGACGCCGTGACCCCCGGGAAGGCCAGACCCGCCGAAACCGTACTGCCGACCTACCGCTTGCACCTGATGCGGGGCGGTTACCTGCTGATGGCCGCAGGCCTCATGATCGTCAAATGGCCGCTTTTCTCCAAGCAGCTTCAATGCCCGTAGAACGGCCGCCACCTTCTGCGATATGCGGGTCGGAACTGGCGGCTGTCAGCGCGTGGGAACTGTCGCCTCGGGGTCCTGCGGGGCAGAGCTTTCGAGGTCGTGGAGCTGTTCGGCGTGGCCCCGGGGAGCATGAGCCTTGCAGAGAAGGCCGGCGGCGCCGCTGGTGGCCTCGGGGGCTGAGAGAATGCCAATCAGGAGACCGCCGACGACGCCGCCAATGAAGTGCATTGCAGTGACGTCGAGGCGTCGTCGAAGCCAAGCTTGGATTTGAGCGAGACCGCGGAGTGGCAGACCGCGCCGGCGGCTCCACCGATCGCGAGGGCGGCGAGCGGGGTGACGGCTCCGCAGGAGGGTGTAATCGCCACGAGGGCGGCGATCGCTCCGGAGGAGGCTCCGAGGGTAGAGGGGTGTCCGTCGCGGATCCTTTCCATGAGGAGCCAGACAACGACGCCGGTGGCCCCGATCATCCTCGTCGTCGCCCGTCTCCTCCAGGGTCTCAGCGTCGGTGGTGAGTTCGGATCCAGCGCCACTTACCTCTCCGAGGTCGCCACGCCGGGGCGCCGCGGCTTCCTCTCCATCTTCCAGTACGTGTCCATCGTTATCGGCCAACTGTCGGCACTCCTCGTGATGATCCTGCTCCAGCGCATCCTGACCCCCGAACAGATGGGCGAATGGGGCTGGCGCATACCGTTCATCATCGGCGCCGTTGCCGGGCTCGGCGTGATGATCCTGCGCCGCACCATGGATGAATCCGAGCACTACAAGATTGAAAAGGCCCGCGAAGCGTCCGGCCTTGAAAACGGCACCAAGCCGGTGGGCTCCCGGGCACTCCTGCAGTACCCCAAGCAGCTTGCAGCCGTTTTCGCCCTGGCCATCGGCGGCACCGTTTCCTTCTACGTCTTCACCACCTACATGCAGAAGTACATGGTGAACACCTCGGGGATTGCAAAGGAAGACGCGTCCGTCATCAGTTTCTTCGCCCTGCTGATCTTTATGTTCCTGCAGCCCGTCGCCGGTGCAGTATCCGACCGCGTCGGACGCCGCACGGTCATGCTCTTTTTCTCCATCGGCGGCACCCTCATTACAGTTCCCGTCATGACTCTTCTGGCGGGGACCACCAACGTTTTCGCCGCCTTCGGAATGATGATGCTTGGACTGGTGTTCTGCTCCGGTTACACGGCGTGCGCGGCCATCGTCAAGGCAGAAATGTTCCCCACCCGCGTCCGTGCCCTGGGAGTCGGCCTCCCCCACGCCAGCCGCGCCTGCCGCCTGGCACTGGCAGCCGCGGGAACTGGCTTGTTAATGGTCCCCGCTACCCTCTCCACTTTCGCCACTCCCGCGATCGGGAAGGCCTATTTGGAAGGGAACCGGGACGTCATGCTTCTGGAGTTTCCATCCGCCATGACGGTCTCGTTCCTGCTCGGGCTCTTGCTCGCGTTCGTTGGCAACGTCTTGCTTGGAGTCGCCGTCTGGCAGTCCCGGACCCTCCCCCTCTGGGCGGGGGCCCTGTGGATTGCCGGCGCCGGCCTGTTCTACGTCCTCGGCGTCGTGCTGGGGGTTGCGACCACAGGCAGCAGCCTTCCGACGCAGCCGGCTGGTGCCTTGCTCATGGCTGCATCGGGTGGCTGGATGGCGTGGAGCCAGTCACGGCAGGGCCAGCCAGCCGCGGCCGTCCCCGCGGCCGACACGCGCTGACGTCTTACGGTTCGTGGAGGCCGGACTTGCCCAAGCAGTCCAGGTGATTGTGTTGAGAATCCGCGTCGGCTCCATCCGTTCGGATGGATCGAGACGATGAACACCGGAGAAGGACCTCATGCCTCATGGACGACGTTGCGATCATGTCGGCATCACCGTTGGCGTATGACCCGTGTGCGCGGTCCGGAGGGGATTATCGTGTCCTTGGCCCGGCGGATCGACTGACCCCTCTTCAGCCGCGGCGGACTTCGCCGGTGAGGTCCGCCGCGGGCCCGAAGATGCCCGACGCCAACGTTCAGCAACCCAGCACGGGCGCTCACGCCTTTCCCGCGGCCACGGCGGGATGACCATGAGGATTTGATCCCAAGTCTCGGCAAGTCATGCAGTTCCAAGCGCTCCCGGCCATGAAGAAGTACGCAGCAACACCGCTGTCCAAACCAAGAGAAGGAGCCGCCAGACCGCAACGGCCAACAACAAAAATGGGCCCCCTCAGGGGCCCATAAAAGGAGATTTATACACATTCAGCGGCCCACAAGCCCCTGAACAGGGAAAACACGTGCCCGAGGTGGGACTCGAACTGCATTCCCTCCCCCGCAAACACTGGGTTCCCCCTGAAACATAAGGAATCCGGCCCGATCCGACCGATGTATCACCCGATCCGAAGCCCAGAATGTGCACAACGTACACACGCCAAATTTCGCAATCCCGGGCATTCGACTCGTCAGCTGCACGCCAATCGCAGGGGCGCGCCTCTTCTTTTGTACTGAAATAACTCACCGGCATGAAAGGCGGCGGGACCACTCTGAGTTCGGGCATGCGGCTGTACACGAACGAGGCTAGGGCGGTCTGGCACCGCACTCGGCACATTCCTTGACACGGTCGGCCGAGCTGAGGATGCTTGGGTCTACACTGTGGCGGTTGCGAGGCCGTAATCGTCAGCGGCCCGCATCTCAAGCGGGGCGCAGCGTGCTGCAAGGGGTTACTGACGAATCGCGGGATAATGGCGCATTCGAATGCACGGTTGTCGGTCGTGGGGGGACTAGGCGTCTTTCCTGCCGTGCGGCTGTCCCTGCCGTCGCGGCGCCTGTTCGCATTCCTCGGCCTCCAGAGCGAGCCGGTCTCCCGGGCACGGGCGGCCGGCGCGCTCTGGCCCGACGTGCCGGAGAGCCACAGCCGAGCGAATCTGCGCCGCGCGACGTGGCAGTCTCCCTCGGAATGGATCGCGACGGATGGCGATACCCTACAACTCCTCGCGGACGTCGACCTCCCTGCCGCCCGGGCCACTGCGACTAGGGCGATCGGCGGTGGGGTGTTGAGCCTCGACGACATTACCCGGCTGTCGCACGACCTGCTCCCCGGCTGGAACGAGGAGTGGGTGATCGCCCACCAGGACGCTTTCCGTCTCCTCCGCGTACAAGCACTCGAGGCCGCGTGCCGCACGATGGCAGCTCGCGGGCTCTTCGCGCTCGCCACGCAGGCCGGGACGGCGGCGCTCGCCGCCGAACCGCTACGCGAATCCGCGGCGGCGGCCCTCATCTACGCTCACCTCAGCGAGGGCAACCGCTACGCGGCCGCGTGCCGTTTCCGGGACTTCTCGCGCACCCTGCATGATGAGCTCGGAGTGCACCCGGACCCCACCCTCACCGCCGCCGTCGCGGCGGCCGTCGGTGGGATCTCCGACGAAGCTCCGCTTCCGCCCACGTCCCTGGAGCGCCGCTTCCGCTGATCATCGACCGGTCCGGCGCCAGGTTCGCCGCGATCACCCGGTACTTATGACGGACGCCGACCGGACGCTCCGCGCACGCTATAAGTGACGCCCCGAGAGCGAGAGGCACACGAGTGAACGACACCCATGGGCGCTGGGACGGATGCGCCAAACATCTGCCCATGCGATCACCCCGCATAATTCCCGCACGAACCCATAACCCGCCGATTGCGGGCCACGACACGGCGCGGGACGCCCCTCCTGATGGACTGTATCAACGGACAAATCGACGAGGACGGAGTTGAGGGATGACCATCATCCATGGACAGGTGAACGAATACAGTCCTGATACGCAGCCCTTTTGGGAGGCGCCCTTCGCGGAGACGTCCAACGGCGAGCATGAGGGCGAGGGCCCCATCGAGCCGCGAGCGGAAGCAATCGGCTTCCTGCCCTGGGCGGAGGACTTCAGCCCCTTCACCGAGGCCGGCTCAAGTGGGCCGGCTAGCGAATCGGAGTCGCTGCTGGACGAAGCATTCGAGGCCGTGCGCGACGAGGCGTTCGACGAGGGGGTAGGTGAGCTCCTGGCCGAGACCGAGGACGCCATCGCGCAGCGCTTCTCAGATGAGGCCCCGACGCCCGGCGCACAGTTCGAGAAGGAGCGCCTCGCCGAGAACTACCTCGCCCCGGTGCTGCTCGCATCCGAGCAGTACCTCGACCGGCTCACCGAGTCTCTCGACGGGCAGGACCTGGAGTCACTGGACGAACTGCAACTCAACGAGGTGCTCGACCGCCTCGATCCCACCCCGGAGCTCTCCCCCGCCGGCGAGGAGTTCATTGGTGGCATCGTTCGCAAGGCCAAGAAGGCAGTGAAATTCGTGGTGAACACCGCGAAGAAGGTCGGCAAGGCCGCAGGCGGGCTCCTCCTCAGCGCGCTGAAGGGACTGAAGAAACTTATCAGTCCCCTGCTCAAGCGTGTGCTGTCCTTCGCCATCGGAAGGCTGCCCGCCCCCCTGCAGGCACCGGCGCGGCTGCTGTCACGTAAGCTACTGGGCGAGGACGAGTACGAGGCTCTGGACGAGTACGAATACGAGGGCGACCGGGAGAACGAGGACTTTGTTTCCTCGCCCGCGATCGCAACCGACACCGAGGCACTTGTGGAGTCCTTCGACGCAGCGCTCGCCGAAAAGCTCATCACCGATGGGAGCGCCGCGGCGGAGTCTGAGTCGGAGTCGTTCGACCTTGAGCAGGAGTACGAAGGCGCGCAGGGCAGCCTCGAGCTCGAGGCCCTGGCGGAGGCGCGCGGCAAGCTCATCGACGCGCTACAGAACGCCCGGGACGGGGAGGACCTCACCCCCGCCATCGACCAGTTCGTTCCCGTGCTGCTGGCGGCTCTGCGGACCGGCATCCGCATCGTCGGCCGTCCCCGGGTGGTCGGATTCCTCGCCAAGTACCTGGCACAGCTCATCGGCAAGTGGGTTGGCCCGCAGTTGGCGCGTCCGCTCTCCAACGCGATAGTCGACACCGGACTCCGGCTCGTGTCGCTCGAACAGATGGAGCCGGAGAACGAGGACGAGGCCGTTCCGGTGATGCTCGCCAGCACCATTGAGGACACGGTTCGTGGCCTCGCCGAGAGCGAGGAGTACCAGCTCGAGGACGAGGATCTCATGCAGTTCGCCACCGCCCAGGCCTTCGAGCGGGCGGTGGCGGCGAACTTCCCCGCGCCGCTGGTGCGGCCTGGCTTGCGCAAGGCCCCAGCTCTCGGCGGCCGTTTCGTGGCGCGCCGTCCCCGCAGCCCCCGCCCGTACCGCCGCTACAGCCGGACACCCGAGGTCGAGGTGACCGGGGCCATCGCCCACCGGGTGCGCAGCTTCGGCGGTGTCACGCTCGCGGCGAGCCTCATAGCGGCAGGCATGACCGTGCCGTTCAAGGCGCGTGTACACATCTTCCAGGCCCACCGTGGGCACATCCCTCCGCCGCATCGCGGCCCAGGAACGCAAGCGCCGGGGCGGACCCTTCTCAAGCCGTCAGCTGCACCCGCTCACGCCGAGCGCAGCGGCGCTGCTTCTCCGCGAGCCCGGGCTGGGTGTCGCCGTGTCCCCCGTCTTCCTGCGCAGCCGCCAGCGCGTCGCTGCCGGTCAACGCTTCTACTACCTGGAGCCCGTCTCCGCCGGAGCCGTCGTCGCGCCGGCCGGTGGAGCCGGGCGCCGTGGCGCTGCCGGTCAACCGACACAGGGCTGGCTCGTGCTCGACACGGTCGCTGCCCGCATCACCGCCGCCCTCTACTTCTCCGAGCCGGATGCTCAGAAGATCGCAGAGGGCATCCGCACCGGCCGGGGCAGCGCCGTCGTGCTCCCCGCAGTATCCGCGGCGATCGACGGACTCGCGCAGTCCTTCGCCACCCCGAACGGCCGCGTGCGCATCGTAAAGGAGTACGAGGAGGGCGAGGAGTTCCTCGGGCCAATCCTGAAGCGTTTGATGCCCGCGCTCATTTCGACGCTGCGCAAGGCGATCAAAGCGTGGCTCATGCGGGTCGTAGCCGAGTGGGTGCGTTCGAAAGGTGCAGAATTCGCCCGGGCGGCCGCGGATCCGCGCAGCGGCGTCACAATCACCATCAGTCTCATCAACGTGCCGGGTATGCCCATGGTGCGGCAGGCGCTCAACGGCACTCTCGGCCGCGCAACCATCACGTCGATCGTTTCCGGCGCCGCCTTCCGCGGTACCCCGAACGGATCCGTCGTCGTGCGTGCAGGGCAGCATCGCCCATGAGCATCAGCAGCGTCCCCGCGACGGCTCCCCGGGGCGGTCTCCAAGCGGTCGCCGACGACCTCGAGCGGCAGATCGCGCACTGGCTCGCGGCGGCCACCACCTTCCTCGACGCGGAAGAGTTCGCATCGGAGCAGGCCTGGCGGGCCGTCGAGGGTCACGTAGGACTGCCTCTGCGCCGCCACCTGTCGGTCATCGTGCAGGAGCTGCTCGCCATGGGAAGGGCCGCGTTGGCCCTCGCCCGCTCCGCGCAGCGGGACCCCTCGGAACTGCCGACGGCGGGCCGCGCCATCCAGCAGTTTCGCCGCCGGTTCGGCCAAGTGGAGGCGACGCTCGACTTCTTCGGGGACGCCGTGAACTCGCGCACCAGCCCGCAGCTGCGGGCAGCGCTGCAGTCCCTCGATACTCTTGCAGTGCAGAGCATGGATCCGGTGCTGTCCCGAGCGGGGCTGCCGTCGATTCCGGTGCTGACCTACCTCGACAAGGGCATGGGCGCCTCGATCATCCGGTCCGGCATCCGGCTGTGGGCGCCCGGCAGCATCAATCCGGTGGCCGCTATAAAAATCGTGCGGCACAACCTCTACCGGCCGACCTCCCTCTTCCACGAGTCCGGCCACCAGGTCGCCCACATCACCGGCTGGGTCCCTTCACTTGAGCGCTCGCTTGGTTCTGCTCTGTCGCCCAACCGCGAGCTCCAGGACATGTGGCGACCGTGGAGCTCCGAGATCGCCGCGGATGTGTTCGCCTTCCTGCACACAGGGTACGCCTCGATCACCGCGCTCTACGACGTGGTCGGCGACGCGCGCACCATTCTGCGCTGGCCCGTCGGCGATCCCCATCCGATCGGATATTTGCGGACTCTGCTTGGCTGCGCCTTCTGCCGGCAGGCCTTCGGCGCCGGACCCTGGGACGACCTGGAGTCGGCCATGCGCACGTCGTTCCCGCTGGACAGGGCTGATGCCACGGTCCGCCGCCTCATCGAGCGATCCGGCCGCGCGCTCCCCGGAGTCGCGGACGCGTGTCTCACCTCCCCCGTTCCTGCACTGGCCGGCCGCCCCATGACCAGCGTGATCGACCCGGCACGGGTTGCCCCCGGTGCGCTCGGCCACCTCGAGCGGACGGCTGGACCTAACCTTTGGGTCTCACCGCACTGGCGCCGCACCGAGGGCATCCGCATCGTCGCCCTCGCGGGTCTACGGGAGAGCGAACGCCCCCCTGACGCGACCGCGTGGATCGAGCGTGCCCGCACGTGGATGTCCGCGCCGCCCACGGCCGCGTGACGGCGCAACCTGAACCCCATCCGAGATCGGAGAAAACGATGAGCAACATGGCGAGCGAAGGCACGGACGAGGGCACGGGCCGCGTCAAGAGAGGAACGACCGGCCGCCCCTCCGCTGCTGAACAGCGGCGAGAAGTCGAGCGGGAGAGGACACAGCGCGAGGAAGCCGAGCGGAGACTCAGCATGCTCGAGGACGAGCTAAGTCAGCGGCTCGAGCAGGCGTCCCTTGCGATCAGCGCCCTCGAAGGGGAGTTGCTTCAGTCGCGCGTCCGCGAGGAGGAGTATCGCTCCCGGATGGAGCGCGTGGAGGCCCTCTACGAGGCGGACCGGCAGAAGTACGAGTCGCTCATGCGAGAAGTGCTCCTGAGCAGCGCACTCGACGGGCTGAGCACCAGTCTGCAGAACCTGGACAGCACGCTGGGCGCGAAACTGGCGCCGCTCGCCGTGCTCAACACCTTGACGTCGGCCGGGGCGGAAGTGGGGACGGTCGACGTCGGACGCTTCCGGGAGGTCCAGGGGACCACCGCGCGCTTCGACTCCAACTCCTACGTCGTCCGCCGGGCGACCATCGTCGAACCCGGCCCCCCTCCCGGGACGCCGCCGGCGCCTACCAGCTTCGTCACGGCACCCTGACCCATCGACGCATCGCACAGAACAGAAACGGAACGATCATGATCCCTCAACTCGCCAGACGGCTTCTTGACCCTGTCGCGCTGAACGGCAACGCTCTGCCCGGATTCCCCGCAGCCCCGCAGCCCTCGGACGCCGCTACCGCGGTGCTGCAGGCGGACCAACTGGACCTCGTCCTGTACATGGAACAGGTCTGGGACGCGGCCAGGGCGTGGAACGCGTCCATCCCACAGAGCGGCAAAGCCCGCAGCGCACTGTTCGGCATGGGCGCCTTCGCGAGCTATCCGCCTGTGCCCGGCTTCGCTTGGGACCATCTGATGTACTCGTACATTCTGGAGAACACGCGAATGGTGCAGATCATGGCCAGGGTGGTGCGGGAGTTCCGGCGCGGTGAGAGCCTCGGCATCCCCTCTATCGACACGCAGCGCTGGCTGGACGTCACCGAAACCCTGGTGTTCGGAGCGGACTACCCCATGTCGGCGTGGCTCTCAACGAGCAGCCTCCGCCCAGATGCCGAGTCAGTGCGGCGCAACGCGTACTGGCGGATGTTCGGCATGGACCTCGCGTTCGGCGGCGAGGACAACAAGCCGGTCGCGTACGACAAGGCGGTCGCGGCGAACACCTCTTTTGTGCGGCTCTTCGAAGAGCTCCTGTACGAGGTGTGGCAGGCGATCATGAATGTGAAGAACTTCTCGGGCGTGAACTCGTCCGACCAGGACCGCATCTTCGCGATCACAGAGGAACTGAAGTTCATACTTCTCTCCCGGCGGCAGTCGGCTCAGCTGGCGCGGGAGGAATTGGCGGCGGCCACGGCCCTCAGCTGGCTCTATTTCACCCTCGACACGAATTCTGCCATCGTCGAGGACCTCCGGGCGACCGCCACCAACGCATCCGACCGGCTGAAGCTGATCGGCGCCAAGGTGGGGCTGCCCGCGCACTCCAAGACGTCGTCTCTCATCTCGATGGCCGACGACCTATCCCTGCTGTTGCGCACGATCGAGAGCAACCTCATCCCGTCACCTGACTTCGCCTACGTGCTCTATAAGGACGGAGTCATTCCCAACACCAACGTGAAGCTGCTCGGCTCAACGAGCCGCCGCGTCATCACCGAGTGGTCTGCGGCGACCGGGCGTGACCTGAAGTCCCGCAAGACGCCCATCGAGGTGCGGCCACGTTCCACCCAGCCGTCCCTGACGCGTTAGCGCCCAAGAGGCCACCGACATGCTGCAGATTTCAGGGTTCGAATCACCGTTCGCGGAAGGGGAACCGACGATGGGATCCGAGGGGACGTCGTCGGAGTCCATCTCCACTGAGCAGGTGTTCGACGAGTCCTTCCAGGATGAGCTGCTTCGGTACGGCGAGATCGCACCGCAGACCGAGGACGAGACCTTCCAATCCGGGCTCGAACTCCGGCCGGCTACCGGCGCGACGGGTCCGGGCGAGGAGCACTGGGATCCGACCGGCGCCAACCTCCCGCTTCTCGACACCGGGCCATCGGTCCGGGCGAAGAAGATCTCGGACAACTTCACGGTGGGCGAACTGGTGACGAGCGGAGGCAAGCCGGCCGACATCGCCCGCATCTCACCGGTACTCGTGCAACTGCTGCAGGCCATCCGCGTCCGGGTCGGCAAGCCAGTCAAGGTGACCTCTGGCTATCGGTCCTGGAAACGCAACGGCGTCGTGTATAAGGGTTACGGCAAACCCCCGACCCTGAGCCAGCACTGCGCTGGTAAGGCCGCCGACATCAAGATCGCCGGGATGACCGGCATGGACATCGCCAAGGTCGCCATCGACGTGTGGGGGCCGAAGGTCGCGCTCGGCGTCGGCCCGGACTACGCGCACGTCGACGTGCGCGGGCGCGGCGACAGTTGGACCTACTTCGGCAAGGGCACGCTGAAGAACTCCGCTGCCCTGACCGAACTCGCCCGGTACCGCAAGCAGCACAAGGGCGGAGCCGCGCCTTTCACACCCCCACGCCCGTCCCCCGCGCCACCCGATCCCCTGCCCATCGTCCCCGGCGCGACGACGGGCGGCGGACTCATCGTGCGCAGCGTCCCCTTGCTCGCGAAGCATCGCGGCACCCCGCCGGACCTCGTGCTGGGCTGGAACACCATGGCGAATCCCACTGCCATCGACGTCGTCGTGCATCTGCACGGCTTCAGCGCCAACGCGTCACGCATGCGGATCGACACCGAGATGCGGCGCATCAGCGGGCTAGACCTGGGCTCCCGCACCCGGCCGACGCTCACCGTGCTGCCGCGGGGTGACTTCTACGGTGGCTCAAGCGGTAGGGGCTACGACTTCCCCGCGCTGACGGCCGCGGGCGCCCTCGACAGGCTGGTGGACGATGCCGTGGCCCGCTTCACACGCGCCACGGGTGTTAGCGCGCCCCGGGGGCGGCTCGTCCTGACGGCGCACTCCGGCGGCGGCAAGGCGATGCTTGCGATCGTCGCGCAGAGCGACCCGGACGAGGTGTATGTCTTCGACGCGCTCTACCAGCCGGCGACGGCATTGGCACAGTGGGCAGCGAGGCGGATACCGGCGGGAACCGGAGCGGCGATGCGGGTGTTCTATCGGGCAGGCACCGCCAAGCACCCGGGCACACAGCCAGCGAGCGAGACCCTTGGCAAGACGCTTTGCACACTCCTTGCCGCCGCTCCACCCGCCGTGCGGGCACGCTTCCGCGTCGAGCGCACCACGGTGGGTCACGGAGAGATCCCCGGTCAGTACGGCGGAACGCTCCTCGCGGATGCCGGGTCCGACGTTCCGGACGCGCGGCGCTTTGCTTGCCTGCCCTCCGCGGGCAAGCAAGCGCAGGAGGACAGGTGGAGCGAAATGGCGGCCCCGGACTGGGAGGAGTGGGCCGAATCCCCTGTCGCGGAGGCCTGGGAGGGGTCCGGATCGCAGGAACAACCGGAGTTCTGGGATCAGCTCACGGCCGAGGATGAGGACGGCGATTTCGATGCCGCAGAGGTCGCTTCCGGTGAGGCACACGAAGCAGTCGAGGCTGGTGAAGACGAGGCCTCGTGGAGGGAGCACACTGAGGCATCCGGTTCCTGGAACGACAGCATTGAGTTCCACCCGGCCCCACGCGACTCGCAGTACTTCGGGTCGGAGCCCGAGGACCGGTCGTCGGAAAAGCCCGGGCTGGAGTCATTCAAGCCCGAGGCGATCGGCGCAGAAACGTTCGAGCCCGAGGCATTCGACTCCGAAGCGTTCGCGTGGGAGGCTCTCGAGCCACCGCAGCCAGAAAACCTCCACCGGGAGGCGGTCTTCTCCGAGGCCTTTGAACCAGAGGAGCTCGACGCGGAGTATCTCGTTCCGGCTGGTGACCAGTCCGAAGCGCCCGCCGAGGGGACCTGGACGGAGGATCGTGCCGAGAGCGTGGCCCGGGAGTCCGAGTCCGCAGCTGAGTCCGCCGCCGGGACCGGTTTCGAAGACTTCGGCGTCGCAGCCTCCTCCGCGGAGACTCCCGGTGCATCGGTCGTCTTCCCGTCCGGATATTCTCTCCCGTACGCGGCCCCCACCGCCGCATCCGATCCTGCCCACGCCGATCCTCACGCCACCGGTCTGCCGTTGCTCGCGATCGCCCCGGAATCGCTCGGCCGCGCCCTCTCCAAGAACTTCACCGTGAAGGAGCTGGCCTCCGCTGAAGGAACCCCGTCACCCATCGCTCGTATCTCCCCCGAGTTGGTTCGCGTGCTCCAGGCGATCCGCGACAAGGCCGGCCGCCCCGTTCTCGTGGACGCCGGCTATCGGCCGAGCGGATTCGCCTCGGCGGGCGCGGACACCGAGAGCCGGCACACGTCCGGACAGGCAGCTGACATCCGCGTCTCCGGCATGCCGGGAGAACAGCTGGCACAGCTAGCCATCGACGCGGCCGGCCCGGAGCTCGCTATCGGGGTCGCCTCCGACGGCATACATGTTGACGTCCGCGGCTCGTGGAAGCTCTGGACGATCATTCCAGGGCAGGCCGGCGCGGAGACGATGAACCGAATAGCACTCCACCGCACGAAGTTCGCACCACTATCGCCTAAGCCGTCCGCGCCGGATACACGCTTCTCCGTCGTGAAGCGCAGTGTTCTCGCCACGTCGGATCAGGCCGAACGCGTTCGCCTGCTCGAGGCGGGAATCACATTCGCCCGTGGTCGCGCCGCCGCTGAGCGCGCGAATGCAGGTAAGGCGACGAGCGTTACTGCGAGGACGCGCGCGACGATGATGGCCGAGACCGGGATCGGAACGCCCGCTAGTCCGCATCCGACGCTTGACGACAACGTGCTGTTCGGGCGGGTCAGGGACGACCGCGTCGAGGACGCGTACCGCGCCTGGTTCGAGAATCCCAGCCAGTCCGCCCCGCCCTGGATCCTCCTCGGCGTCTGGGCGAAGGAGGGGCTGACCACCCCGCCCGTCGGTCCCCGCGTACGGGGAAACAACGCCGCGGACGCGCGTTCGCTCTGGCGCTCGGCGTTCTTCTTCGTGAACATGGGCACGGACCATTTCGTCAAGACGATCGCCGTGCCGGGCAAGGACAACGACATCGCGCGGGGTCCCGGCTCGGGCGCCCAGCACGACACGGTCTTCCGCGCGGCCGTCGCAGCGCAGGTAACGGCCGGACGGCTGCCGCGTAACATCGCTGCGGAGATCGATGGCGAGCTCACTGTCACCGCGGTCCCCGGGGCGCCGGGCGAGTTCACCGTCATTGCATCCCGTCGGTTCGCCGTGCTCTCGCTGATGCTCGTCGACGCGTTCTGGCGGGAGACCCAGGAGGCCGCGACAGCCGAAGTGAAGCCGAGGCCTCGCCCGCTCGACCTTCTGGGCATGACCTACATGCGGTGGAACATGCGTACCAGCAGCTGGCGCGAACTGCTGCGGCGCGACATGACGAAGAACCGCGACCCCGACGGAACGGTCCCGACTCTGGCTATGTGGGCGTTCCACCGCCGGCTTATCGCCGGCCAGTTCACGGTCCCGCGCGCCAATGCCCTCCGCGCCCGCCTCAACTTCGTGGTGTTTCGCTCGGTGTATGAGGGCGACTGAGGGGGCGGACCGTCAAAGGGCACTGCAGTCAGTGAGTGCCCTGCTGGACTCCGCGCCGCAACAGGGATTAAAAGTCTTGTTCCCCAACGATCCATGGCTGGAGGGAAGCACCGCGTGACGATGCATCTGAAAGGATGCTGTACACAAACCCGTTCAGGTAGAGAGCAACGGGGCGTGACGCATAATCCGGCCGGGGGGCAAACTGCCCTTAATCCGGTCTATTTCAAATCCGTTCAATGTCCTCAATGTACGGGGCCAACCGTGGACTTTTCCCCCATCCGGCAGCCTACGAATGCTCGCAGCTCACTGAGAGTATCCGCACAGTTTCTCGCGGTACTGTTCTTGATTGGTTTGACTTGCGTCTCCGCAATTGGGTCGGAAACTGCGGCCGGTTCCCCAGCAGTTACGCCCGAAATCGCTGTCACGAGTTCCGCTACGCCGAAGACACCCGGCAAGCTCTGGAAGCCCCCGGAGACAGCCCCAACCAATGCGGGCGTACTGCGGGTCGATTTTCAGCCGTCTTGTTCATCTCTCCACTGCACTTTCACTCCGAAGTCAACCTATCCCCCGGGCACAATATGTACATTCGATCAGAAGGATAAGTCGCCCATTGTGGAATTCCGCTGCCGTGACGGTTTGAATGTTGATTTCGCTCCCCAGAATGCTTGGCATTAAGCAGGTTGCGATCGGACTCGCAGGAGCCGCCGATCAGACCTACAACCTCGTACTGAGCCCGGGGCCGCCTGACCCTCCCGCCTCACCCACTCCGTCATTCGAACCAACCGAGCCGACACCGGGTGATCCCAGCGAAGGCGCGACTGACCCAGGTTCGATGCCAACCGAGGCGACATCAGCGCCGACCCCTACGTCCGGTAGCACCAGCACGACGGATGCGGGCAACGCAACCAAGAGGTATCTGGACCAGTGTCTCGAAGGCACTATCGCATACTCACCACCGTCGTCGATGGAACAGGGCCGACGGGATGAGTTCGTCCTCCGTGTGGCCCTAAAGGACTCCATCAAACGGCCCGAAGCAGGGCTGCCTTCAAGCGGACCCGTCGTTACTGCCCACCCCAAGCTGTGCGCACTCATGCGTGCCGATCTAACTGGCGAAGCATTCGATATTGAGCGCCGGGGCAATACATCCGGCGTGATTGCGTTACCCAGCGATGAAGTCGGCGAGTGGGGCTGGTACATCACCCCTCGCCAACCTGGCCGCCACAAACTGGAGCTCCGCTTGTTTGCACCAATTCCAGGTACTGAGGGCGAATTCGAAGTAAAAACATACGAGGCAGACCTTGAGGTAAGTGTTGGGTTCCTATATGCAGTGGGCGAAGTAGTTGACAAGTGGGCCGCTCCCCTGGGGATCACGATTCCAGTGGTCCTAGGAGCGGCTGGAGCGATATACCTTCGAGTGCGACGTAACCGATACAAGCCTCAACATTCCGTGGGCGCTGAATAGCCATCGGTACAGCTTGGCTCAGGCCCGTCGTCACCGTACGGCACGACCCGGACTTCACCGAGGTCCACCTCGGGTTCAGCGGCCGGCCATGCTCCTGGCGGACGAATACTTCCACTTGGCGGCCAGGCTCTGGGCACGTGGCGCCGGCGCCGGCGCCGGAGCCGGATCCGGATCCGGTGTCCGGCCGGGCAATCTGATCTACCTCAACGGTGGCGCCAGCGGCATCGGCGGCGGGATCATCGCCGACGGTCACCTGCTTCGGGGGGCCTCCGGCTATGCCGGGGAACTCGGCCACACCTTTGTCCGCTCGGGCGGCACCACCTGCCACTGCGGCGCCACGGGCTGCCTGGAAACCGAGGTCTCCCAGTCCCGCCTCCTGGAACTTGCCGGCTTGAGCAGCGGCGACACCGCCGACCTTGAGAAAGCACTCGGGAGCAGCAACAGCGCCGGGCTCAGCGACGAAGTCGCACGCCAGCTCACCTACCTGGGCATAGCCCTGCGCAACGCTGTGAACATTTTCAACCCCGACGCAATCGTCCTTGACGGCTTCCTGGGAACCCTGCACACGCTCGCCCCGGAGGCACTGCACGCAATGCTGCAGTCGCAGGCGATGGACGGCCCCGCTGGACAGGCAAAAATCCACCGTGCAGCCCTCGGCTCCGACCTGATGATGATCGGAGCCGCGGAACTGGCCTTCACCCCATTCCTGGCCAATCCCGCCAGCCTCGGCAAGGCAGCAACTGATTACGTCCGTGCAGACATCCGCCCGTTCGTTAATGGTCTGCTCGAGCGGATTCCCAACGGCACATCAACCTGGCGCGACAAGGCGCCCGAAGTATCCGCGACAGACTTCCGCTCATCCCACCCCAGTGAAGATTCCGTTGAGTTTGGCCTTGACTGCCGCCTTAACCCCGTCATGGGATTGGCCGTCGCCCACGAGCTCGCGAACGCCGGCCCGACGGGCAAAGTCGCCATCATCAGTGTCGATGGCCTACCGAAGGACTTCAGGGCGTAAAGTCCGGCGAACTCACAGCCACCGTGGCGCAATACCCCTACCGACCGCGGGACCTCGAATACGTCGTCGGAGCACTGCAACATCGGGCATTTTCGCGGGGTGGCGCTTAGGGCGGGATCCTGGCCACCCGGCGGCAGGGAAGCCAGGCGGGACTGCGGTCAGGACTTGCGGGGCAGTCCGCGCACGAGCGGCGCTTTGCCCAGGGCTGTGCGCTCAACGCTCTCAACAAGGCGGATGTCCAGCTGCGTCCCCACCACGCCCGATGACGCGAGGGCAGCGGCCAGTTCGGAGCGGATGCGATCGGCTGAGACGTCCTTCGCCATGCCCGCAAGGAGCACGCGCAGCGCGGAGGGTTCCTGGATGACTTGCCACCCCGCGACGGCGGCCTCGTCCAGGACATTGTGAAATACATTCGGGTGGACACTGACCGGGCCCTCCCGACCGGGTAGGAGCAGGACGTCCTCCACCCGCCCCTCTACCGTTTTCAGCAAAGCGAAGGACCGGCCGCACGGACATCCCTGGCCGCCGATTGCCACCCTGTCGGACATTTCGTAGCGAATGAGCGGCAGCGTTCTTGAGAACAGGACCGTCACCAGCAGCCGGGTGCCGACGGTCCCCAACGGTACCGGCCCCCCGGCCTGATCGACGGGTTCAACGATCACCAGGTCCTCGTACACGTGACTGTTCCGGTAGGAACACGGGGACGCGATGCCTGCCGTCTCGGTCGCCGCGTAGACGTCGAACGGCCGGCTGCCCCAGGCGGCTTCCATTTCGGCCGCCGCCTGAGCGCTAAGTACCTCGGACGCGGACATCACAGCCTCAGGGGCAATGGCCAGCCTGCCGGCGCGCTGTTCGGCGGCCAGGGGCCGCAGCGCGGAGGCATACCCGACCAGGCTCCTGGGCTGGAAGTCGTTGAGGGCCGCGACCGTTTCCTTCATGGGGGCGGTCACGTCCAGGCGGAGGGTCGGGACCAGGCGGGAGCGCAGGGAGGCCCCGACGACGGCGGACTGGTGCGTCGGGACACGGGAGCTGACCACCGCGACTTTCAGCGGCCGGCTCAGCCCGGCGGAAATTCCGGCCCAGTCATTGGCACGGGCGTAGGAGGCCAGGACGGTGCCCCATTCGGACCGGTCCCAGATGAAGATTCCACGGCGGCCGGTCGTGTCCGCTGTGGCGGCAGCCCACCACCGCCCTTTCCACGGGACCCCCGGGTCCCCGCCGGTTTCGCTCAACGTGTGCAGATGGTCCTCAACATCTGCCAGTCTCAGACCGGGCACCGTGACGGCCTGATCGAACTTCGCCATCAGTTCCGCCTTGGTCACCACCGGCAATTGCTCCAGCGGGGCATCCAACAGACCCGCATGATGCCTTCGATAGAACTCTGATCCCGAGTAGGCCACGCGACGCAGTTCCCGCAAAGCCTGTTCCTGATAGCCGGCAATCTGACCGGCATCCCACCGGTCCCTCCTGCGCCAGGCAACCCGCAGGCCCAGCAGGCGTGACAGCAAGGCGATGTCCATGGCCGCTATGTCCGTGGGACTAGTTCACCGTGAGCTGGGTGTACATGCCGGCAGCGTAGTGGCCGGAGAGGTTGCAGACCAGTTCATACCGCCCTGGCGGCAGCGTGACGGTGACCCAGCCTGACGCGCCAGGCAGGATTCCTTGCCCGGCGCCGTCGGCGCAGGTGTTGGACGCTTCCCCGATGGTGCCAGACTCATCGATTTTGGCGTCCCCGCCGATTGGGCGGGTGCCGGCGATCTGGTTCTCAGGAAGAGGAAGGATGACCAGTTCATGACTGATGGTTCCCCCATTGGTGACCAGGAAGGACACCGTGCCGTGTCCCACCGCGCTCCGGTCTGCCGTCATCCGCATGGCACCGCCCATCATGCGATTGGGCCGACTCATCATGGGCCCGCCCATGTTGGTCAGCGAAACGCCGACGACCGGCCCGGGAAGATTCGGAGCCGCGCACCGGGCCCGGGACAGAAAGCCGGGACCCCCGGGATTCACAACGCTACCGACGACGCCGACCGCCACGAGCGACAGTGCGGTCAGAAGAATCACGGATGCGATCCCGAGGATGACCTGACCGCGGAGCGAAGGGGTCTTCATTCCTGGCGCCTGAGCGCCGCGCGCTTGGCAGTGAACTCCTGCTCGTCGATTTCCCCTCGGGCGAAGCGCTCACTAAGAATACGCTCGGCGTCGTGGTGCGGCGGCCGTGGTGCGGCCGGTCCCTCACCCGGATGTGGACGCCTGACCAGGAGCACAACGACGGTTACGACTCCGCCCCAGAAAATCAGCATCAGCAAGGCCATGGCCACCCATGCACCGATACCCCAGCCATTGCCGTACCAGCCATCCATCATGATCAGACCTCCTCTTGTGAAGCTACGTTCGGGCCGCCTCCCGGAACAGGGCATTACGGCCCGGCGGGTGGTACATCGTCGCATCATGGGCCGGGGCGGCCAGCCGGGCTCCGATGCGCACGGGGAGGCCGCGGTGGCCGTTGCGCTTCCCGTGGTCATTCGGTCCGGAGGCCGGCCGGGAATCAGGCGGTTTGGAGCTCTTTCAGCGCGGCCTGGAGGCGGTCATCGGCTTCGGCGGCGACCAGGGCGACGGCCGGGGTGTCGCTGAGCCGGACCATAGTCTGCGGGTCGATTGTCTGGATGACGGTCGCGTCGGCGTCGCGGCCGCGCCGGATGACGACATTGCAGGGAAGGAGCAGTCCCATGTCCGGTTCCGCGGTTAGAGCGCGCTGGGCCAGGGCGGGATTGCATACACCCAGGATGAGGTAGTCGCCCAGGGCCTGTCCGCTCTCCTCCCCGAGCTTGGTCTCGAAGGTTGAGCGGACATCGATTTCGGAGAGGACCCCGAAGCCCTGGCCGGCGAGTGCCTCCCGGGTCCGGCGCACCGCTTCTTCATAAGGCAGGGCGACGGTAATGGTGTGTGCGTAGCTCATGGCTAGGCTCCTTCAAGTGATTTTCAATGTGAGTCCCTGGCGCCGCATCGCCGTGGTACCGGATCTCGATGAGGCCCTTCCATGCCTCCCTGCCCCGGCAAAGTCTGCGCTGACCGCCTGCGGTCGTCACTTCAGAGACTACAATAAAATACCCGGAGGGGTATACGAGATCTTTAGTACCTGCGATTTCGGGAAAGAAAACCAGGACGTTGTCAAGGAGCCGACGTCGCCCACGTACGATACGACCGATACCCGGCCTGGGAACGCCGGTCGGCACTCTGAACCGATCTCTGGCACGTTCGGAGTTGCTGAAGTCCGGGATCGGAAGCAATTCCTGGATCCGCAAGGTCAGTGAGGCCCTTCCATGACCGGCCCCGCTGGCGGCCCGGCCAATGCTCAGCCTGTAGCCTTAACCTGTCTAACGTCCGCCACCGTTATCCGGAGGGAGAATGCCATGGCCGCAGCGTTCGTGGACCATGCCGCTACCGCCCTTCGCCGCGGATTCCTGCTGGTGGGCCTGCTGGCCATCGTGGCTGGATTCCTCGGGATGCACATCATGACCGGAATGCATGGCGCCCATGCCACCACTGCGGTGACATCCTCCGCGGAAGCCGCGGGGCCGTCCTCGCGGCCGGAGACCAACCTCGCATCCCATCCGGCTGCCCATGCCCCGCACGCCGGCACAACGGCCCATGACTCCATGGCCCCGGCCGCTTCGGCCACAGCCGGTCCCGAGCCGTCGGGCAACACCAAAGCTGCTGCACCGTCGGCGTCGTGCGTATGCCAATCGAGCTGCACCGACCCCGCGTCGATGCATTCGGCCTGTGTGCCGTCGGCTGCCGTGACCTCCCTGGCCGCGCCCCCACCCGGCATGGCACCGGACTCACTGCACAACCCGGACACGCCCGGCGACGCCGCCGCCGTCCGGGCGTACTCCTATCTCCCCGCAAGTCCTTCGCCGGGCGATCTGTCCATCAGCCGGACGTAAGAACGGATCGCGCCGTGTCGTGCCCGGCGTCCCTCCTTACCCCGACACGCTCCACCCCGTTCTCCGGCGGCGCGGGCGTGTCATCCGCAGGCGTGCCACAACGCCATTTTGATGATTGAAGGACTTGACCCCATGAAGAAAACCCTGACCGTTTCTGCCACAATTTCTGCCTTCGGCATTTCCGCCGCCATTGCCCTTGCCGGCTGCGCCGGCACCTCCGGAAGCACACCCACCAGCACCATGCCGGGCATGGGCAGCGGCGGCATGGGCATGGCGTCCAGCTCAGCCCCGGCAACCGCGGACCACAACGCGGCAGACACCATGTTCACCCAAGGGATGATCCCGCACCACGCCCAGGCCGTGGAAATGAGCGACATGATGCTCAAGAAACAGGGCATGGACGCGCGGATCACCGCCCTCGCCACCAAGATCAAGGCCGCCCAGGCACCGGAAATCGAAAAGATGACGGGCTGGCTCCACACCTGGAACGAACCCACCCAGATGGCGTCCGGCCACGGCATGGGCGACGGGATGATGGGCGATGAGGACCTGAAGAAGCTCGACGCCGCCCAGGGCACCGACGCGGCCAAGCTGTTCCTGGCCCAGATGATCGCCCACCACGAGGGCGCGGTGATGATGGCCAAGACCGAAACCAGCCAAGGCAAGAACCCCGACGCCATCCAGCTGAGCAAGGCGATCGTGACCGCCCAGGAAGCCGAAATCCAGGAGATGAAGGACCTGCTGGCAGGCCTCTAACCCAGCAAACCGGGCCCCGGTCCTTGCAGGGACCGGGGCCCTCCCCGGATTTATCCACCACACCTGGAGCTCACCTTGATCGCCTCATCCCTCCGCCGGGCCCGGGCCGCGGCTGCCGTCACGGCCGCCGGGCTCATCGTGCCCCTGGGCGCCTGCACCCCGGCCACCACCGGCCTCGCATCATCGTCCCCAGCCGACAGCGTCTCCGGGCTTCCCGGCAGTCATATCCACGGCATGGCCGTCAACGACCAGACCGGACAGATCCTTCTCGCCACCCACGAGGGCCTGTTCGACATCTCCCACACCCCTGCCACCAAAATCGGCCCGACCAACGACCTGATGGGCTTCACCACCGCTCACGACGGCGGGATCTTCTACGCCTCGGGGCATCCCGGCAAAGACTCCACCCTGCCCAACCCGGTCGGCCTGATCAGATCCGGCGACGGCGGCGAAACCTGGGAGCAGCTCTCCCGGCAGCAGGAATCTGATTTCCACGCCCTGACGACGACGAAAAGCGGCATCGTGGCCTTCGACGGAACGCTGATGACCAGCCCGGACGGCAAAAACTGGACAAAAGTGGCCGCCGGCTTCACCCCGGCCGTTCTGGCCGGAAACGCCCACAGCGACACCGTGCTGGCAACGACCCCACAGGGCCTCCACAGGTCCACCGACGCCGGAACCACCTGGACGCTAAACAACTCCGCGCCTGTCGTGCAATACGCCGCATTCGCCAGTACCAACGACGTCGTCGGCGTCCAACCCGACGGCAGCGTCCAGGTCTCCGCCGACAGCGGGGCCACCTGGTCCTCGAAGGGACGCATCAGCGGCAGTGTCCAGGCCATCGCAGCGGTCAAGACACAGGACGGCACTCTCCGGATCTGGGCAGCCACGGACGCCGGGGTCGAAACATCGGCCGACGGCGGCGCTACGTTCGCCCCGTACCAACCCGGCTGACCCGGTCCGCGGGCTCCTCGCTGGCTGCCTGCAGAACGGAGATAGTGCGGGGGATTCGTGCTCGTAGCATTCTCTCTAGGAGGACAAACGTGAACAACGACGAGCCAGCCCCGACGGGAGTCCCCCCGGTCATGTCGTGGATCTTGCTCCTAGCTGGTCTGGGGTTGGTAGCGCTTGGCGTGGTTGAGCTCGTCGCAGAGGGCAGGCGCTTCCCGGGAACAGACAACGTAATAGTGGGAGCCCTTGGGGTTTCGCTCTCGGTTTGGATATATCGACGAAGGCCGCGACCAAGAGATCGGATGTGAGCCGCCACCCATCGCATGTCTTGGCTTGGCTTGCGCGGCGGAGAGATGGCTGATTCCACAGCCTGCCGGACCGTCCCCAGATGGACTTTGTGTCTGGCCGCCAGCGCGCGGGCCGAGAGGCCCTCGACCCGGGCGTCCCTTCGGATCTGCGCTAACAACTCCACTCTCTCGGATCCATCCAGACCAGCCTTACGCCGCATCCATCCACTGATGAATCCAACGTTGAAGGCGGGGCCACATATACCTCGTGGTCATCTACCTGCGGCTGGCCCGAAGTGAGGAGAAGGCCATACTGGCCGAATTCGGTGACGAATACGCGGCCTACCGCCAGGAGGTGCCCGCGTTCATCCCCCGCCGCCGGCACCGGCACCGGACCATCCAAAGCTGAAACACAGGACCGTGCACGAGCCGGATGCCCTAAGGGACGACAGCCAGGCCCGGGCGAAGGGGGCGGGGACGCCCCGGCGGGGACGCCCCCGCAAACTCCTGCCACGAGGGGCCGCCGGCACCCTTGAACCCTCCAACGGGGCGGATCATCCTTGAGTGCAACCGGAAACCGCAAAGGAGACTGACATGAGCCACCACGGGGATCCAAACGTCGAGACCGCGGTCCGAACGGCAGGCCTGATCGCCGCCCTGACCTACATCGACAACGTTGGCTTCCATGGCATCGCCACCAGCCTCACGGGGACAGCGCCACGGATCGACCGAAGCTGGCCGGGCTTGATCCGCAATTCCTGGACAGCGGTCGCGGCCGTCGACTGTCCGAACGAACTCCAGACCCTTGCCGAAAGATTCGCCACAGCAGCACAACGACTGGCGGCCGCGCTCGACCAGCGCGACCTAAGCGCTACCGCGGAGCCTGCCCAGGAACTGCATGTTGCATACCACGCCCTGAGCGACGCCGGCTGGGCTTACCTCGCACAGACCGCCGGCATCCCGGAAGAAGACAGGACCCCACACCACCACGACCACGGCACTCCGCCCGCGGCGCACTAGCTCCATGCCTGAGGCCCGCCTGCATCCTCATGATGCCCCCGCACCGATCATTCGCAGGAGGGTTTGGCGGCCACCGGCCGGTGTGGGGTTGGGGCCGTGCGCGGACCACGAGCACGGCGCAACCGGCGTGGTGCACTATCTGCGTTGACACGGATCCGAGCAGCAGGCCGGAGAATCCCCCGAGCCCACGGGAGCCGACGACAATGAGATCCGCATCTTTGGACGCCTTCAGGAGTACGGTAGCGGCCGGACCCTAGGTGACTTCACCGGTGACGGCCACACCTTCGGCGTCGACTTCAGGGCATCGGTCTGCGCTCTCCGCGCCACCTGTTCGAAGATGTCAGGACCCACCTCAGCCCTTCCATACCGACCGTCGCTGGCGGGTACTCCCACGCCGTCACGGCACGGACATGACCGTGGCGCAGCCGGGTTTCGCCGACGGCCCATTCGAGGGCCGTGCGGGACTCGGCTGAGCCATCCACGCCAACGGTAATGCTAAAAGTGTCGTTGCCGCTCATCAGCGGAACCTTTCACTCGAAGCCCAGACTGAGCCCGCCACAGCGGTGTCCCTAGCGTCCCGCCGCCGGGGCCAGTGGACGGGGTACTGAGACAGGGGCTGCACCGGGTGGGCCGGAGCGGGGCAGCCGCAGCCTCTTCAGAAGGAGTGCGTTGACGGCAACGAGGAAGCTGGAGCCTGACATGGAGAGCGCGGCGATCTCGGGACTGAGAACCACTCCGGCGAAGGCAAAGACCCCGGCGGCAATCGGAAGGGCAATGGCGTTGTAGCCGACGGCCCAGCCGAGGTTCTGACGCATTTTGCGCAGGGTTCCCTTGCCGATCCGCAGTGCGATCGGCACGTCGAGCGGATCGGAGCGCATCAGCACGACATCGGCCGTTTCAATCGCCACGTCGGTTCCGGCGCCGATGGCGATGCCGAGGTCCGCCTGGGCCAGGGCCGGGGCGTCGTTGACGCCGTCTCCGACCATGGCGACCTTCTTCCCCGCCTGTTGCAGTTCGGCGACCTTGGCGGATTTGTCGCCCGGGAGCACCTCTGCGATGACGGTATCGATGCCAAGCTGGGCGGCGATCCGCTGTGCGGTGGCCTCGTTATCGCCGGTGAGCATGACGACTTCGATGCCGGCCTCGTGGAGGGCTGTGACGGCGGCGGCCGCCGTGTCCCGGGCGGCGTCGGCGAGGGCGATGACCGCCGCGGCGCGCCCGTCGACGGCGGCGAGCACCGCGGTGCGTCCCGTCGAGGCCAGGTCATCACGGACCGCGGCCAGCGCGCCCAGGTCGATCCCCTGATCCGCCATGAGCTTCCGGTTTCCGACCAGGATTCTGCGCCCGTTCACGGAGGCTCCGGCGCCGTGGCCGGGCACGTTCAGGAACTCCGAGGCAACCAGCACAGGCGCACCCCGTTCGCGTGCATACCGGACGACGGCGGCGGCCAGGGGGTGTTCGGATTCCTGCTCCACGGCGGCGACGAGTGCCAGGAGTTCGGTTTCGTCGATTCCATCGACGACGACGTCGGTCACCTCGGGTTCGCCCTTCGTCAGGGTCCCGGTCTTATCCATGACCACGGTGTCGATCCGGGCCGAGGTCTCCAGGGCCGTGGCGTTCTTGAACAGCACCCCTCGTTTGGCGCCCAGTCCGGTGCCGACCATGATGGCCGTCGGTGTGGCCAGCCCCAGGGCATCGGGGCAGGTGATGACCACGACCGTGATGGCGAACAGCAGGGCGGTCTGCACTCCGGCGCCGACGGCGAGCCAGACCGCGAATGTCACAGTTCCTCCGATGAGGGCCACCAGAACCAGCCAGAACGCGGCCCGGTCGGCCAGGCGCTGCCCGGGGGCTTTGGAGTTCTGGGCCTCCTGGACGAGGGCGACAATCTGGGCCAGGGCGGTGTCGGCGCCGACCTTGGTGGCGCGGACCCGCATCGTGCCGGTGGTGTTGATCGATGCCCCGATCACCTCCGAGCCGACCGTCTTGCTGACCGGGAGGCTTTCGCCGGTGACCATTGATTCATCGACCTCGGACTGCCCTTCCTCGACTTCGCCGTCGACAGGGATTTTTGACCCGGGGCGTACGAGGAGTAGATCGCCGGTTTGGACCTCGGATGTGGGGACTTCCACGGCCTCGCCGTTGCGGATGATGACCGCGACCGGTGGGGCCAGTTCGAGCAGAGTGCGGATGGCCTCGTTGGCTCCGCCGCGGGCGCGCATTTCAAACCAGTGGCCCAGCAGAACGAAGGATGTCAGGACGGTGGCAGCCTCGTAAAAGACCTCGCCGCCGCCGGTCAGTGTGACCCCGAGGCTGTAGAGCCAGCCTGCACCGACGGCGATCGCGACCAGCACCATCATGTCCAGGGTGCGGGCCTTCAGGGCCCGGTAGGCGCCGTCGAAGAAGATCCATGCGGAGTAGAAGATCACGGGCAGGGAAAGGATGAGCGCCATGACGTCGTCGCGGAGGCCGAACGGCGTCGGGGCGGTGAAGCCGAGCATGTCGCGGCCCATCGGGGAGTAAAGCGTCACGCCAACAGAGAGGATGGCGGCGACCAGGAACCTGTTGCGCATGTCCTTGACCATGTCATCCATCGACATTCCGCCGTGGTGTCCGCCGTGGCCCATCATCTCCTGTGGGCTGCGGGGCGCGGGCCCGGGAGCGTGCACGTGGCCGGGCATAGCCATGCCGGGAGGCATCTCCTCATGACGCGTGTCCGTCACCGCCTTCGCGGACGGGGCGTGGGCAGCGTGACCTTCAGGCTCGCCGTGGTGGTGCCCGCCGGCGGCCGGGGCGGCGGTTGGCGGCGCGGCTGCCGGCTCCTCCAGGGGGTAGCAGACGTGCTCCGGCACTGACTGTCCACGGCAGTGGTAGCCGCAATCGATGATCCAGCCACTGATCTGCTCAACGGAGGTCCGGGACGGGTCGAAGGTGACCGTGGCCGTTTGGGCGACTGCGTTCGCATCCACTGCGGTGATGCCTGGTTGGCCGCCGAGCACTTTTTCGATGATTGCTTTGGACGTCGCCCATTGCAGACCCTGGACTTCGACCGTTGTGCTTTTGAGTGTCTGTGGCATTGCTACTCTCCCGATATTGATGACAGGCATCAGGGACGCCTGGGCGGCCCGTGGATCCAGAAGGCCGGAATGGCCTAGCTCCGGTGCAGGCTGTATCCGGCCTTCGCCACGGCTTCTCTGACATCGTCCAGCGAGAGTCGCGAACGGCTGTCGACGGTGACCGTGGATGTCTTGCCCGGAGTCAGGGAGACGCGAACATCCGTGACGCCGGTGACCTTTTTCAACTGGGTGGTCACTCCCGCGGCGCATCCTACGCAGGTCATGCCCTCAACCTCGTAGTCGGTCACGACGATGGAGCCGGTGTCCTTTTGAGGGCGGCCGATCTGCAGCCCGGACGTCGGTGCCGGGGCGCAGCAGGAGCAGCCGGACGTTTCGGCGGCAGGAGTCACTGGGGTGGAGGAAATATCGCTCACGATTCAGTCCATTCATTCGCTGTCAAGGAACGGGACCGCTCGGTGTGCAGCCCCGCGGGACCTTCACTGCGTGTGAACCTGGCGGCTCGGACGCGACTTTCCGGTACACTCAAACTATACCCCCCGGGGGTATCAGTCAAGGACTCTTGAAGCCTATTAACCACACAGGCACGGCCACCTCGCGCATGCCCGCGGAGCGGCGGCCTGCAGCCCAGTATGGAGTCGTGCCGGCCCTGCCGTCAGAGGCTTTGGCCCCCGCCGGAACATGCCGGTTCCATCGGCGTCAACGATCCCGCCGGTCTCCCAAGGTGGCGCCTCGACTGCCTGCGAAGCCTGGCGCAGGATCAGCCGCAGCAAAATGATGGAAAGTCCGGACAGGAAAAGCAGGCTTCGGATCCAACCGCCCAGGGCTTCAGCAGCCTTGACCCGAGCCGGATCGGGCGGCGTTTCAAGGTCGTAGATTGCCGACGCCGCCCACAGCTGGTAGCGGACGACCTCTCTGCGGAAGATGACCCAGATCCCCGCGAACAGCATCAGCCCATCTCCAAGTCCGACGGAAAATCCTCCCTCCGCCGGAGCGACACCCATCTCGGGGACCAGAATGATGTAAAGACCAACGGCAGCCAGGACGGCGCCAGCCGCGAGCAACATCCGGCGGCGCAGGACGGGAACGGCATCACCATCCCGCTCCGGGCGGGACCGGCTGGTCATGAGCCCGATGGCTACAGCCAGCACCAAGAACGATCCACCGAACAGGACAGATAACGGTTCGCCCACGAACAGACCTCTTTGCCGACTAGTGTGGCCAGAATACAAGGGGCAGCGGCGCCATCACCATCCCCGGATCCCTCGAGACGCCATCGAAGCCCGCCCGGCGACCCCTACGACCTCACCGCGGGAACTGCAACCCGGAGGCTTTCCGGAGTTGCAGTTCATTTTGGGCCGCGCGCGACCGCTGCAGACCTTTCCTCACAGAGCATTTCTGGTGCGCGGATTTCGGCGGTTTTCGACGCCGCGCGGCGTTGCGGGCACGCCCCGCCGTCGATCGCACTCCCCTGCATGCCTGCCCTGCCCGCGCCAACGCGAAGGCATTCCCGCGAATACCCCTAGGGGGTAATGGACTTTATACCCCGAGGGGGTATAAAGTGTTGCCATACCCGAGGAGAAGCCATGAGCGAAGCCACTGACGCCACCGCCGCTCTCGTTGCGGAGCACGGTTACGCCTCCGACAAAGCCGCCTACCTGAGAAGGCTCAAGCGCATCGAAGGCCAGGTTCGGGGCATTGCCCGGATGGTCGATGAGGATGCGTACTGCATCGACATCCTGACCCAGGTCGCGGCCGTCAACAAGGCGCTGCATGCAGTCAGTCTCGGACTGCTGGAAGACCACATCGGCCATTGCGTCGTCAACGCCGCGGCCGAGTCACCTGAGGCGGGCGGGGCGAAAGTCAAGGAAGCAGCAGACGCCATCGGACGCCTGCTGCGCTAGGACAAGTAGGAGAATCACCATGAGCGTCAACACCACCGTCAGCATCTCCGGCATGCACTGCGGCCACTGCGTGTCCTCCGTCACCGAAGAGCTCCAGGAGCTTGAGGGCGTCCAGGACGTCGCCGTCGACCTGAACAAGGATGGCATTTCTGTAGCCACCATCACCTCAGCGTCTGAACTTAACCCGGAAGAAATCAGCGAAGCCATCGCCGAAGCGGGTTACACAGTCGTGGGCGGGGCGTAAGAGTGGAGACAGTATCCCTGACCAACATGCGTGTCATCGAGCTGGATATTCAGGGAATGACCTGCGCCTCCTGCGTGGCGAGGGTTGAACGTAAACTCGGGAAACTCGATGGCGTCCAGGCTGTCGTCAACCTGCCGCTTCAATCCGCCCACGTCACCGCGCCCGACTCCGTCACGGACCAGCAGATCCTCGACACTGTCACCGCCACTGGCTATTCAGCCCGCCTGAAAGCAACAGCGACGACCAGCGACCTGGACGACCAAGGCAGCGAGGCCCACATCGCCGGCGCCGAACCCGCGGCGGCCGCGGCACTGCGGCCCCGGCTGCTGCTCGCCGCCGCCCTCACGCTGCCTGTGCTCATCATCTCCATGGTTCCTGCCGCGCAGTTCCCGCACTGGGGCTGGTGGGCGTTTGCCCTCAGCCTGCCCGTGGTCACCTGGGCGGCGTGGCCCTTCCACCGCGCCGCCGCCATCAACGCCCGGCACCTGGCCTCCACCATGGACACGCTCGTCTCCATCGGCGTGGGCGCGGCCTTCCTGTTTTCCACCTGGCAACTGCTGGCCGATCCGTCCCTGACCGAACACCCGGGCATGGACATGAGCCCCCACGCCCTGTACTTCGAAGTCGCCGCCGTCGTCACCACATTCCTGCTGCTGGGCAGGTACCTGGAGGCGAACGCGAAACAGCAGGCAGGAAATGCCCTGAAGGCGCTGCTGAATCTGGGAGCCAAGGAGGCCACCGTAATCCGCGACGGCGCCGAGGTCCGGATACCGGCGGACCGGCTGCAGCCCGGAGACGTCTTCCTCGTCCGTCCTGGCGAAAAGATTGCCACCGACGGGTTCGTCGTGGACGGGCAAAGCGCAGTCGACACCTCACTACTCACCGGCGAATCGCTTCCCGTGGACGTCAGCGTGCACGACACAGTCATCGGCGCCACGATCAACACGAACGGCCGGCTGCTGGTCAAGGCAACCCGCGTCGGCAGCGAAACCACTCTCGCCCAGATGGGCAAGCTGGTCAGCCAGGCACAAAACGGAAAAGCCCCCATCGCCCGGCTGGCCGACCGCATCAGCGCGGTGTTCGTCCCGGCAGTCCTCGCCATCGCAGCAACCACATTCACCATCTGCATGCTCTCCACCGGCAACCCCCAGACCTCCTTTACCGCCGCCGTCGCGGTGCTGGTTATCGCCTGCCCGTGCGCTCTGGGCCTCGCCACCCCGACGGCCCTCCTGACCGGAACCGGCCGAGGCGCCCAATTGGGAATCCTGATCAAGGGCCCCCAGGTCCTGGAAGACACCCGCACCGTCAACACCATCGTGCTGGACAAGACCGGAACGGTGACCACCGGGCGACTGTCTGTCGCGGGAGTCCACAGCTTCACCCGCACCGGCGAAGACGAAATCCTCGCCCTGGCCGGTGCCGTCGAAGCCGCCAGCGAGCACCCCATCGCCCAGGCCATCGCCCGCGCGGCCCAAGACAAGGGCCCACTGCCGCCGGTGACCGGCTTCGACAGCGCACCAGGTGGCGGCGTCCGCGGCACCGTCGATGGCCACCGTGTGGTCGCCGGAAGGGCCGGGTGGCTGCAGGCCAACGGCATTGACCTCGAGGACGACCACCTCGGCTCGCTGCAGGCGCTGGAGCGTGGAGGGGCCACCGCCATTTGGGTCGGCGTGGACGGAGAAGCCGCGGGAATCATCAGTTTGACCGACACAGTCAAGGCCGGTTCGGCAGCCGCCATCAGCCGGCTCAAGGCATTGGGGTTGCGCCCGATCCTGCTGACCGGAGACAACGCCGCCGCGGCTTCCGTTGCGGACGAGGTGGGCATTCCGGCCGAAGATGTCATGGCCAACGTGTTGCCGGAAGGCAAAGTGGAGGCCGTCCGGGCTCTGCAGGCCGAGGGAGCCATTGTGGCGATGGCCGGGGACGGCGTCAACGACGCCGCAGCCCTGGCCCAGGCCGACCTGGGCATCGCGATGGGCAGCGGCACGGACGTTGCGATCGCCGCAGCCGACCTCACGGTCATGGGCAATGACCTCGGCCAGGTGGCCCAGGCCATCGAGCTCTCGCGTCGGACCCTCGCCACGATCAAGACCAACCTGTTCTGGGCTTTCTTCTACAACGCCATCGGGATCCCGGTCGCCGCCTTGGGGTTGCTGAACCCTATGATCGCCGGTGCCGCAATGACGGCCAGCTCTGTCCTGGTCGTGAGCAACTCGCTCCGCCTGCGCCGCTTCGCCGCCCTAAAGAAGTAGGGGCCGGCCCTGCAACGGTCCGCCCCGCGGCAACGCAGGGCGGGCTAGATATTCCCGCCTTCCTGGTAAGTGATCAAGACAATCGCGGAAGCAACGTATTGAACCATCGGATGGCGGCTGGGCTGTGCGGGCGGACTCGGGACAACCGCCGGAATGGAAGTTATGGCGTGCGTCCCCGATTCAATGGACCAGAGTCTGCTGCCTTCCTCTTCCAAAAGGCTCAAGGTGCCGGCGAGAGAGTCATCGAGCATTCTCTGGAGTGCCATCATCGCTTCGGCGACGGTAAAGAAGCCATCGGTGGCGACGACAAGGGATTGAGTTTTGGTCATGACAAGGGACTTTCCGTAGACCCACGCGAACACAGCGCGTGGCGTGCATGATCTGAGAAGTGGCTTGAGGCGCGCGACGAGGAAGTAGCCCAGCAGGAGAGACCGAGGGGCGTTCCCGGAGCACTCCGGGAAACGCGCACACGACGGGACGGTGGCGCCACCCATCGTGATGCATGCCCAACCAGGCCAGTCGGCCAGAAGGAGGCATCTTCCGGGGCTGTTTAAACTCCCGCCTGACCTTCGTTGCACTCTCCATCTCGCGGACAGGCCAGCGCCAGCCCCACCGAACGGACAGGTCTCAAAAAGGGACTCCGGACCGGGTCAAAGTCAACGAGAGTCACGTCCAGCAGGACTGGCAGCCACCTGCCAGCTAAGCACCAGGCCAGCCACCAACCATTAGAGAGTCAACGCGACATCTAGACTGGGCGACGGCACAGGGCGTAGTCTGTTGCTCCGTCGCCTCTGGGGGGATTACCGGATGAAAAGCAGCCTGCGGGATCGTTGCGGTTCGGCCGCTCGCCCACTCATGCTTGCCGCGTTCCTTGCCTTGGTTTGCCTCGTGTGGGGTGCCGCAACTGCCGACGCCGCGCCGTCCGGGCCGGCCTCGGGGCCCACGGCCGTGGTTCTACCCGAACCCGGCTTGCCCCAGCACGATCCCGCTCCCCGGGACAAGTCCTCGGCCGCAGCCCCACCGGTGACGCATCCCCTTCAGACCGTCTCCGCACGGGCGCTGCCTGCTGTCAGCGGATTGCCGGGTACGTCCAGCGCCGGCCCGATCAAGGATGTGCCGCTTCCTGCCGCCCCTCCGGCTGGGGTGATAGCGGCTCCCTCCGTCTCTGCAGATCCGGTTGTGAACCAGGCACCACCTGCTGTCGCAACCGTAGCCACGCGCGTCGCCCCCGTCGTTAACCAGGTTGCGCCGGTTCTCACACATGCCGCACCGGTCATCCATCAGGCTGTAGAGGTCATCGACTCGGCCTCCGGGGCCGTCCCGGTCCAGCTCCCCCTCCCCGAAATCGCGCCGATTCCGGTCACGCTCGCGCTCCCCGAAATCGCGCCGGTCCCGGTCCAGACGCTCCCCCTCCCGGTCCAGCTCCCCCTCCCCGAAATCGCGCCGGTCCCGGTCCAGCTCCCCCTCCCCGAAATCGCGCCGATTCCGGTCACGCTCCCGGATTCAAGCGGCAAGGTCGTTACCCCGAGCGCTCGGCCGGCCGCTGCCCCGGCCACTCACGCGCGCGCCGCAAGGCCTCAGCCAGCCTCGGCAGGCCCTGCCCCAAAGGCTGCGGTCTCGGGTCCCGGACTCGCGCAGCTCCGGTTTAACGCCCCTGCGCTTGGGGCGTTGTCGGCCGTTGCCGTCTATTTCGCACCTTCCTCTGGCCCGGAGGCCACTCTGGACGCAGAAGTCCTGCTCTGGCAGGCCGCCGCCCAAGGCTCCTCGGGTTCCTCGACTTCCGGACTCGGCGGCGGCGGCGCCCAAGCGGCCGGAGACGCCGCCGGATTATGGAATCCCTGGGAGGCGCGCAGTAGCGCTCAGGCGCCGGACCTGGCGCAGGCGCCGGTGACAAGTCCGTCCTTCGACCCTGGATCATCCCCTGACTGAATAGGCCCTCTCTGCCCTCCCACGGGCAGACAACGGCCACCGACGCCCCTCGGCGTTCGGATTCAAAATTCAGTCAGGAGAATAACCATGCCCATCCACGCCCCCTTCCTTCATGCCGCTTCCGCTGCCGCCCACCGCGGCTCCGTCTCAGGCCACACACCCGCCCGAGTCGGCAACTGGCCGGACCCGATGCGCAGCCGGTTCCGCGTCGGCAACTGGCCGGACCCGATGCGCCCTTCGTGCCCTGCTTCGGGCAGCTGACCCAAGCGGCCGCTAGCCACCGCTCCCAGCACCACCGTCCCGTGGTGCTGGGAGACGCGGCGCGACCCCGGCATCCCTGTGATCCGGCAGTTTTCGTAGGGTCAGTGTTCGAACTGGGTGCTTAAACAGTGGAGGGGCGCTCTGAGCTGGGCAATAGTGGCTATAGAAGCCGGACGACGCGATGGCGCCTTCGTTTCCGCTCATCCACGCCCGACTGACCGTGGCCTTTGAAGCCGCCATCCGTGACGCCCCAGGGACCCGAGAACGCCCCAGGCGGAAGATCAGGCCCAGGCAGTCCTGTAGATAGTCGCGTCGAGGAATGGCCAGGTATGAAGGTTTAACCAATCCAAGACTGCCCGGAAGAAACTCCGGGTCCCACACACCTGTGTCCCAGGAGTTCTGGCTGCCGACAGGGACGACCATGAGGATTTGACCCCAAGTCTCAGCAAGTCATGCAGTTCCAAGCACTCCCGGCCATGAAGTACGCAGCAACACCGCTGTCCAGGCCAAGAGAAGGAGCCGCCAGAGCGCAACGACCACCGACAAGAATGGGCCCCGCAGGGGCCCATCAGAGGAGATTTGTACACATTCAGAGGCTTACAAGCCCCTGAACAGGGAAAACACGTGCCCGAGGTGGGACTCGAACTGCATTCCCTCCCCCACAATCACTGGACTCCCGCCCAAACATGCGGAATCCGAGCCGATCCGGCCCCGGTACGACCCGACCCGTATTGATGCCGCTGACCGAACTGAAGTCCTCTCAACGCGCTACTCCGGTCTGCGCTCAGCCGCTTCGTATGATGCTCAATTCCCGCAACCTCCAAACTCTTGTGACTTCCTCCGAACGTGTGGGAATCTGCTTGAAGTAGAGAGAGGTCCGTGAGTCCAATGGCACAGGGCAGGGTGATCGACGGCGGTGCTGTCGATCAACTACAGACATCCTTTCGGGGTGAACTCGTCCGTCCGGATGACGCCGGTTACGACGAGCACCGCAAGGTGTGGAACGGTTCGATTGATCGCCGTCCCGCGCTCATAGCCCGCTGTACCGGCGTCGCAGACATACGCGCTGCCGTCCGGCTCGCCCGCTCGCAGGACCTGCTGGTCGCCGTGCGTGGTGGCGGTCACAGCTTCCCTGGTCTCTCAGTGTGCGACGACGGCATGGTCATCGACCTCGGGCTGATGAAAGGGATCCGAGTGGACCCCGAGGGGCGAACGGCACGTGTTCAGGCCGGCGTGCTGCTCGGCGAGCTCGATCGCGAGACGCAGGAGTTCGGCCTCGCCGTTCCTTCGGGAATCGTCACCCATACCGGGCTGGCCGGCCTCACGCTCGGCGGTGGAATAGGTTGGGTCATGCGCAAGTACGGGCTCACGATCGATCAATTGCAGTCCGTGGACGTGGTCACCGCCAACGGCGAGCTGGTCAGGGCCAGCGAGGATCAGAACGCCGACCTCTTCTGGGGGGTGCGCGGCGGCGGGGGCAACTTCGGCATCGTTACCGAATTCGAGTTCAAGCTCAACCCTGTGGGTCCGTACGTTATGGCGGGTCCGGTGTTCTGGCCCATGGAGGATGCCGCGGAAGTCCTGCGGTTTTACCGCGATTGGATCGCAGACTGCCCCGACGAGCTCATGACGATCGCCGTGCAGCGAAGGGCTCCGGCCCTGCCGATCGTCCCGCCCGACCTGGTCGGCAAGCTCGTCGTGGCGGTCGTCGCCTGCTACGCGGGACCGGTCGAGGACGGTGAACGAGTCGTGCGGCCGCTCAAGGAATTCGGTTCGCCTGTGCTGGATCTTTGCCGGCCGAAGCCTTTTCTGGAGCATCAGAGGATGTTTGATCCGTCGTTCCCCCACGGCTGGTCCTACTACGTTAAGTCCTGTGACGTCGCATCCCTCGACGACGACGTCATCGACATCGTCGTCGAACGCGGCAGGCGCATCACCTCGCCGGTCACCAGCGTTGCCCTGTGGCAGATGGGCGGAGCGGTGGGGCGGATCGACGACGGCGCCACCGCGTTCAGTGGCCGCCAGGCAGGGTTCACCTTCAACATCAACGGCAACAGCAAGACCTCCGATGGCTTCGACGCTGAGCGCCAATGGGCTCGTGACTATTGGTCCGCCCTCGCGCCCCACCACACCAGCGTCTACGTGAACTTCCTTATGGAAGAGGGTGAGGAGCGGGTCAGGCAGGCGTACGGGGCTGGTAAGTACGACCGGCTCAAGGCACTCAAGCGCAAGTACGACCCGACGAACTTCTTCACTCTCAACCAGAACATCAAGCCCGGCTGACTTTCGCGGACAGATCCAGGAAGCCTTGCCTACTCCAGCGCCGTGGAGTTCTTCGCCGAACTGCTGGCCCAGTCCTACGTCCGAGAAGTCAGCGAAGGCGCAACCTTCGCCTGGTGCCCCGAGTCGTACAAACACCCCGAAGCGCTGATCCGCATGGAAGCAATCTGGCGGGCACGGGAACACCTGCGCCCAGAGCCGGCCCTCGGAGTCAGCACGTGGTGGCTGAACCACGCCGACCCGCACATGCGTGGCACGTTTGCGCGAGTTCGGGCTGAAGGCGATCCCGGCGTTGTCTTATGCGCATAAGCCTGGCATGGCCCGGTGGCTTAATGGCTGGAGTCTGGACTTCTCTCGGCGCGTTCCGGAAGCGTTGCACTGCGCCACCCTCTACCCCGAGCCTGATGTGGGCCAGTATGTACGCGAGGCCTTGGACAGTGGCGCACGACTGTTCAAGGTCCACGTCAAAGTCGGTGGGTTCGCTCCCGAGAGTCCGCTCCTTGACGAGGTCTGGGAAGCACTAGAGGCTTCGGCGGTCCCGGTCGTGATCCACGCCGGGTCGGCTCCACTGGCGGGGGCCTTTACCGGACCTGAACACGTTGGTCGCCTGTCGGCCAAGTTTCCTGGGCTGGTGCTGGTGATCGCGCAGATGCCCGAGCGTCGAGATGATGCGCACCTTCCAGGACGAACACCCTGAGCTGTGGGCGGAGGACATCGCAGAGTAATCAACAGCAGAAAGGAGCAACGGTGAAATAGGTCACGACCATGCCAAAGCCATCGTGTGCCGCGCAGTCGGAACAGTAGCCGGCCAGCCAGGAGCGCACTGAGCGGCCCGACCGTAGACCTCCCGGCGGACCAGGGCCTCCAGCCAGCGGGCGATGGCGCACGAGTGGCAGCACTGCGGTTCCTCGGAGCTCGTCCAGCGACGGCAGTTCAACCGTAAATCGATGTGACGGATCTTCCCCCGGTGCGAGAATGTCTGCATGCGCACCTTCCTGGAGACCGAACGACTGCTACTCCGGCAGTTCACCCCCGACGATGCCGGACTACTCGTGGAACTGGACAGCGATCCGCGCGTGATGCGGTACATCACCGGCGGAATCCCCACCTCCCGGGGCGAAATAGAAGGTGACTTCCTCCCGGCATTCCTCGACTACTACCAGCGCTTTCCCGGCTACGGGTTCTGGGCCGCGCTCGAGAAGACGACCGGGGAATTCCTCGGCTGGTTCCACTTCCGGCCCGGCCCCGACGATCCACAGGATCAGCCGGAACTGGGCTACCGGTTGTGCCACGCGGCTTGGGGAAAGGGGCACGCGACGGAGGGATCGCGGGCCCTGATCGCGAAGGGGTTCACCGAGTTCGGGGTGCAGCGGGTTGTGGCCTCGACCATGGCAGTAAACACCGCCTCCCGAAGGGTGATGGAGAAATCCGGGATGCGCCTCGTGCGGGCCTTCGTCGCCGACTGGCCGGTGTCCGTCCCGGGCGATGAGCACGGTGACGTCGAATACGCGATCACCCGAGATGAATGGGTGGCTGACGATTCCCGCCTTCGTCCCCAGTGACCCGCTTGCATCAGTCAGCCGGACGTAAGGACCCCACAGCGAGGTCCACGATCGACTCTGAGACGACACAACCCCTTCGACTCCGTACCAAGTGGCCGCCCGTTAGCCGCCGGCGCTGCACGGGGCAATGGATCGGGGCTCAGGTTCGGCCGCGGCCAGATCCTTTATCTTTGCTATGCGGGCTTTTGTATCCGGGTCCGCCTCGAGTTTCGTGTAGACAGGGGCACCGGCGGCTTTGAAGTCGGCAACCTCGGCCGCCGTCGCTACGACCACGGTTCCGCCGTCCTTGCAGAATTTCGCCGCATCGTCCGCCGTCTCCGTCATTGTTTCCACGGCCCACGTGCGAGTGGCTGCCGCCGCGTCTTTCAGGGCCCGCCGCTGACCCTCGCTCAAGGCTTGAAACGACTTCGTGTTGATGACCAGGGAGTTCAACTTGGAGTAGAGGACCATGTTGCCGGTCGCGGTCGTGGCCTTCGGGAGCGACCCGGCCAACGCGAACGACGATTCCGCCGCCACCACCGTTCCCGCGGCCATCCCGTCATAGAACTGTTCGCCCACCAGATCGTCCGGAGTGGCACCAATCGTCCTCAGCAGATCGTAGGTCGTATCGGACCGGGGAGCCCGTACGGTTTTCCCTGCAAGATCAGCCTGCGTCAGCACCGGTTCGAAGAAGGAGAAGAGCATTCGCGTGCCTTCTGGGAACAGGGCAAGACCGGACACACCGACCTTGTCCAGCCCTGCAAGCATTTCGTCCGCGACTGCCGGGTCCGACACCTTTGCCATCAGTGCATTGGATGTCACGAGGAACGGCGCATGAAGTGCCGCAAAGGAACTCACCCCTTCGGTGTCCCAGGCCCGGGCCGGAACCAGCCCCATATCGAAATCGCCGCTCACCACTGCGCGTGCCACTGCTTGATCCGGGTCGTCCTTGTCCTCACCCACGGCCTTCCACACCGGTTCGATCAGGACCTGGCCCCCGGAGTGTTCCTTCACGTTGCGGGCGAATTCCTCAATCTGGGCGGCGGCCGGGCGGCCGGGCTCATCATCGGTGGCTATCCGCAGGGTCTTCGTCTGTTCTGCCGCCGGCGGTGGGCCGGCCGTGGTTGCGCTGCAACCTGCTGTGGCCAGAAGTGCTGCGAATCCGAACCCTACAGAAGTCATGAAGTTGAACGGATTTCTCATAACCACGCGCCTTCCAGACGATGAATCCGGGATGCAGACTTTGGGACTTTAAACTGGTGAAGCAGCGCGGCTGGAAACGTGCGTGTCCGCAAGCTACGCCCAACGCCGCAGCGAAGCAATAGCGGACGGCAACGCCGGGCCGCCGTCCCGTTGTGCAGCGAACCTTCCGCTGTGCTGGCCCAACCGAGGACAGTTCGGGGCCTGTTTAACGGTGCGGTGTGGACTATCTACACATCACGTATGGCCGGACAATGCGCCACCAGCCTCTCCCCCGGTCCCAGTACACAAGGAATCTGGGGAAACATCTTCAACAAACCCCCGCGAGTCATGCCAACACCAGCCCCACGGCATGAAAAGGCGCAAGACCAACCAAGCCCACTGGGACAGGCCAGAAAGGAGGCTCGAATGACCCCACATCCCAGCACGCGGAGGACCTACAGCCAAGGCGCCTGGCCCCGCCACCCACAGTGGCGGGCGGAGATGGCAAATCCGTGGGTTAGGTGATCTCCGTGCGTGGTGCCGGCTGAGCGGTTACTACTTGGGTAGTGGGATCGTGCTGCAGGGCCGGCCTTCCGGCCACGATCACTGTGGCGCGCTCCCATGGCCGGTCTTCAAGCAGGAAGGGAATTTCTTGTTCTTCCCACTCCCTGTGCAGGTCTTCTTCTTCCTGGCCATCTCGTTCCAGGAGGCGACGTCGGGCTTCAATGTTGTCGCACTGCACCCAGATTGAAGCGTCGACCAGGTCGGAGAGAGCTTGGCGTGATGATCCGCTCCCTTCCACCCACACCACGGAACGCCCGGCGGGTAGAGCTATGGCACCTGGACGTTCTCGGGCCACCCAACCCGGCGGACGGTAATGGACTGCCTCGCCTTGGAGCAGAGGTTCGAGGACACCGTCACGGAGTTCATCGGCCCAGTCAAAAAACGAGAGATGCCACGCTACATCGTCCGTGTGAACGACATCTGAGTCCGGCACTCGAGCTAGTAGACGATCGACCAGGGTGGTCTTGCCCGCCCCGCTCCTTCCATCTATCGCCACAATCCAGGGGCGGTTCGGACGTTGTCCTGCTGCCGGCAGTAATCGCCGCACCAAGCCTTCCAATGACTCGGCTCTCCAGGGTCCCCCATCGGGTTCGCCGACTTCCGGTTTCATATCCATGGTTACCTCGACTTTCGATCATCGGTCCCGCCCGAAGCTGCCTGGTATGGAGTCTCGAGAGTTGCTCTTGAACTGGGGCAGGGCCAAGCCCCTGCGCCAGCGCCGTCTAACTCTTGAAGAGTGAGTTGACGCTGATGATACGTCAGCCTGCTCTTTGTCAAGGGGTTCCGGCGCCGGCTCCCGTCGGTCGGGTTGCGTGTTGCGGTTCCGCGTGCCGACGCCGGAAAACTGAGACTTATCGCGGTCTCGGGCTGCCCATTTTGGACTCGCCCTGGTGGGGAGATTTGCCCGCGCGGCCTATGGCCGTCAACTGTCGGTTTTGGCGATATAGACGTCGCAGGGAGCGTTATGTGCGACGCTGCTGGCGATGCTGCCGAGCACGCGTCCGAGTCCTTGCATGCGCTTGTTGCCGACGACGATCATCCGGGCGTCGTATTTTTCGGCTTGTTTGAGCAAGGCCTGGGCCGGCGTGCCGCGGACGGCGAAGTATGCGACTTTGAGCTCTCCTGAGCTGAGGTCGACGGCCACACTTCGCGCTACCTTTTCGGCGTTCTCTTCATTAGAGACAACCCACTGGTCGCTGCCGGTGCCGAACACGACGGTGCGGTCTCCGTCGAACGCGGTTACGACGTGCAGTGGGGTTCCCAGCGCCAGCGCCAGGTCCCGGGCCGATTCTGCGGCTCTTTTGGCGGTTTCGCTGCCGTCGACGCCTACAACGATTACTCCGGTCATAGTTTTCACTCTCCTTGTTGTTCGAATACTTCAGGGTTGTTCGGCTGGGTGCTGTACCACTTCGAAACGAGGTGGTCGGCGATGACGCGGCGGATGGTTCCCGAATGTGATCGCAGCACGATGCTGGTCGTACGGATCAACCCCGGGGTGCGGCTCACTCCGTCTACCAGGGCGCCGTCTGTCACGCCGGTTGCCACGAAGTAGGTGTTGTCGCCCCGGACCAGGTCGTTCTGGTCGAGCACCCGGTCAAGGTCGTGCCCTGCCTCGAGCGCCTTCCGCTGTTCGGCGGCATCGCGGGGGGCAAGGCGGGCCTGAATGAGTCCACCCAGGGCCTTCACCGCGCAGGCTGTGATGATTCCTTCGGGGGTCCCGCCGATGCCCACGCACATGTCGATCCGGGAGTCGGGCCGGGCTGCGTTGATTCCGCCGGCCACGTCGCCGTCCAGGAGCAGGCGGGTGGAGGCGCCCGCGGCCCGGATGTCGGCGATCAGCTGTGCGTGGCGGGGACGGTCGAGCACGGCAACCTGCAGGTCCTCCACGGCAACACCCTTTGCCCTGGCGAGGGCGCGGATGTTTTCACCGATGGGCCGGTTGAGGTCAACAACACCGAGGCCTTCGGGCCCTGTGACGATCTTGTCCATGTAGAAGACCGCGCTCGGGTCGAACATGGAGCCGCGCTCTGAGACTGCGATGACCGAGAGCGCGTTCTGCCGTCCGGCGGCGGTGAGGCTGGTGCCGTCGATCGGGTCCACGGCGATGTCACATGAGGGTCCGGCGCCGTTTCCAACGTGTTCGCCGTTGTACAGCATGGGGGCGGCGTCCTTTTCGCCTTCCCCGATGACCACGACGCCGTCAAAGGCCACCGAGCCGAGAAAGAGGCGCATGGCGTCCACGGCGGCGCCGTCGGCGGCATTTTTGTCACCCTTGCCAATGAAGGGGGCCGCGCGGATGGCCGCGGCTTCGGTCGCGCGCACCAGTTCCATGCCGAGGTTCCGGTCGGGACTGTCGGGAAAGGTAGCAGATTCGCTGTTCACAAGGTCGATGGTACCTAAATATTTCATAGTGGTCGACCACTTGACCACTTAGCTTGACTGGTCGACCACTTTAGGTTTACCGTCGATGGTGTGCCCGGCCCATGAGGTTGAGGGCCCGGGTTACCTCTAAGGGACCCAGTACGTCAGAGTCGCCGTCAGGGAACAGTCCCTCAATATCAAGGAGTAACGATGCTCGCCGTCTTCGGATTCGCTACGCTCGCGTCATTTATGGTGGTGGTAATGCGCAGGTGGGCCACAGCCTTTGTGGCCATCATCTGCGCACCTGTCCTGTTCGCTGTCATTGCCGGTTTCGGCCCGGACCTGGGTGACATGGTGCTCTCAGGCCTGAAAACCGTCGCGCCAACCGCCGTACTGCTGCTCTTTGCGGTGCTGTATTTCGGCGTCATGATGGACGCCAAGCTCTTTGATCCGATCTCAAAGCTCATTCTTCGCCTGTCCAAGGGCGACCCGGTCCGCATCTGCGTCGGAACAGCCGTACTGTCCATGGCCGTGGCCCTGGACGGTGACGGCACGACCAGCTACATGATCATCTGCTCGGCGTTCCTGCCGATCTACAAGAGACTGCACATCAATCCCCTGGTGATCGCCACCGTGGCAGCGATGTCCCTGGGCCTCATCTCCGGCTCAACTCCCTGGGGCGGAGCAGCCACCCGCGCCATCAGTGTGCTGAAGCTGGACGCGACTGACTACTTCGTCAGCCTCATCCCGTCCCTGGCGCTCACCTGCGCATTCATCCTCGTCGTTGCCTACCTCCTCGGCCGGTCCCAGCGCAAGCACGTCGACACCGCAGCGGCCGCTGAACTTGCCGCCGAGATCAAGAACGGCACGCATCACGCCGGCGACCGTCCCACCTGGCGCACCTGGGTGAACGCCGGCCTGACCATACTGCTGCTGGTCCTTCTCATCACCGGCGTCGCCCCGCTGGTGGTGCTGTTCATTGGCGCCTTCGTTGTCGCACTGCTCGTCAACTACCCGGAACTGCACACCCAGGGTGAACTCATCAAGCGCCACGCAGCAAGCGCGGTCCCCGTGGTGATGCTGGTCCTCGCAGCCGGGGTCTTCACCGGCATCCTCTCCGACTCCGGCATGATCCAGGCCATGGCGGACTCGCTGCTCAGCATCGTCCCGACCTCGATGGGCGGACTCCTTCCGCTCTTCACCGCGATCATCGCCATCCCCCTCGGATTCTTCATGTCCAACGACGCCTTCTTCTTCGGAATCCTCCCCGTGCTGTCCGAATCGGCCGCGCAGTACGGCATCCACGCAAATGAAATCGCCCGGGCGGGCGTCGTGGGACAGATTTCCCACATGATCGGCCCGGCCTCGGCACCTCTGTGGGTACTCCTGGGTCTGCTGAAGAAGGATCTCGGCGAATTCCAAAAGTTCTCCATCCTCTGGATCGTCGGCGGCTGCCTTGCCTTCATCGCCTTCCAGCTCCTCACCGGCGCAATCAACATCGCTCTCTAAGCGCCCCTCCTAGCCCCTGGTCCGTCAACGAGACCTGGATATATAGAAAAGGAAATACAGTGACTGAATCCAAGCAGTACCGACTGGCAGTTCTGAACGGCGACGGCATCGGCCCGGAAATCGTTCCGGCCTCGGTGAAAATCCTCGACGCGGCCATGGCGGCCGCCGGCGCCCCGGCGATCGACTGGACCGAGCTGCCGCTGGGCCGGAGTGCGATCGACACCCACGGCACCGCCGTCCCGGACGAGACCCTCGAAGCGCTCAACGACGTCGACGGCTGGCTCCTGGGCCCGCACGATTCCGCCTCCTACCCGGAACCGCACAAGTCCGCGCTGAACCCCTCCGGCACCATCCGCAAGCACTTCGGCCTGTTCGCGAACATCCGCCCGGCCAAGGCCTTCCCCGGCGGGAACGCCATCGTCGAAGGCACCGACCTGGTCATCGTGCGCGAAAACACCGAAGGCTTCTACGCGGACCGGAACACCTTCGCCGGCACCGGCGAATTCATGCCCACCCCGGACGTGGCGATCATGCACGGGATCATCACCCGCGCCGCCACCGAACGCATCGCCCACGCCGCGTTCCAGCTGGCCCAGTCCCGGACCAAGCAGCTGACCATCGTGCACAAGGCCAACGTCCTGAAAATGACCACCGGCCTGTTCCGCGACGTCTGCCGCGAGGTCGGCACCCAGTACCCGGACGTGTCCGTGAACGACTTCCACATCGACGCGATGACCGTGCACCTGGTCCGCCGCGCGAACAAGTTCGACGTCATCGTCACCGAGAACATGTTCGGCGACATCCTCTCGGACCTCGCCGGTGAAGTCGCCGGATCCCTCGGCATCGCCCCCTCGATCAACTCCTCGGACACCCACGCCATGGCCCAGGCCTCCCACGGCTCCGCCCCGGACATCGCCGGGAAGAACATCGCCAACCCGATCGCGATGATCCTCTCCTCCGCGATGCTGCTGCGCTGGCTCGGCGCGAAATTCGGCGACGAGAAGGTCCTCGCGGCCGCCGAACTCGTCGAAAAAGCCGTCGAAGCCACCGTCCTGGACGGCACCACGACCAAGGACCTGGGCGGCACCGCCGGCACCAGCGACTTCGCCGACGCCGTCGCCAACCGCGTCGCAACCGTCGCGCACGTCTAACCAACCGGACGCCGGGCGGGACACCCACCCCGCCCGGCACCCACCGGGCAAGCCCCATTCGGACCAGGAGCCACCATGTCACCCGGACAAAAGCGTCCGCTGGTAGCGCTGATCAGCGCCAACCCGGCAGCGATGACGCCCGCGAACAGCGCATTCGCCGACGAATTTCCAGAAGCCCGGCTCTGGAACATTCTCGATGACCGCTTGCAGGACGACGCGGATCCCCGAGGCGTCACCGGTTCCCTGGCCGAACGCATGCATCGCCTCATTGACCACGCTGTCATCGAAGGAGCGGACGCCATCCTTCTGACCTGCCCCGTCTACGTGGCCGCGCTCCGCTCCTACACCGACAAATGCCCGGTACCACTGCTCGATCCCGACGAAATGGCGCTGAACGGAGTCCTTGCGCAGGCACCGGACACCGTCCTGGTGCTCGCCAGCGCACCTCAGCCCCTGACCGTAGCCATCAACCGGTTCATCAATGAGTGCGCCGAACGGGCAGCACCAGTGGAAATCCGGGGCGCAGTAGCGACGAAGGCAAAGGAGGCCGCCCTTGCCGGGAACACTGAGGAACTGACCGACGCGCTGGTCTCTGCCGTCAACGGGCAGCCGACGGCACCGGATGCGATCCTGCTCGCCCAATATTCCCTGGCACCTGCTGCCAGGGCCCTTGAAACAGCCACTGGCATACCGGTCTTCTCCGGGCCACTCAGCTCAGCCGCGGCACTTCGCCGCACCACCCTAGGAGGTTCCCGATGATCGGGGTAATTGCCGATGATTTCACCGGTGGCACCGATGTTGCCGTCGCATTCCGCCGGGCGGGGCTTCGAGTCCTGATCCAGTTCGGGACCCCGGACGCCCTGCAGGCCACCGACAACGCTGACGTCGTCGTCATTGCACTGAAGACCCGCACCCTCCCGGTGGGCCAGGCAGTCGAACAATCCCTCGAGGCAGCCCGGGAGCTCCTCGCAGTGGGGGCACACCAGCTCTTCTTCAAATTCTGCTCGACTTTCGATTCAACCTCCGCCGGAAACATCGGTCCCGTCTGTGACGCCCTGGCGGACCTGACCCGCAGCGAATTCGCCGTTGTGGTCCCCAGCTCACCCGCACACGGACGCACCCAGTACAACGGCCACCTGTTCGTCAACACCCAACTCCTCTCGGACTCGCCCATGCGGCACCATCCCCTAACACCCATGACGGATCCCCGCGTACCGGACCTCCTGCGCACCCAAACGGCACGTACGGTCTCCCTCGTCACTTTGCAGGACGTGCATGCAGGCCCGGACGCACTCGCGGAGAACTTCACCAACCTTGGTGCGGCGGGCACGGCCTATGCCGTCGTTGACGCCGTTGATGCCGGCGACCTCGCCAACATCGGCCGGGCAATCCTGGACCATCCCTTCGTATCCGGAGCAGCCGGGCTGGCGGCCGGACTCGCCACCGCGGTCGCCGAACGCGCGGCACCCGCCAATGGGCCGGCCGCCATGGCGAATGGGCCCGAGCATGACGGGCCGGCCATCGCACTGGCGGGTTCCTGCTCCGCCCGGACACTGCAGCAAATCACCGCCATGCAGGCAGAGGGCCATCCGTCCTACCAGCTCGATGCGGTCGCCGTCCCCGACTCACGGATTCTGGCAGAGGCCGCCCTGTCCTGGTACGAGACACAGCCGGCTGGCCCGACCCCGCTCATCTACTCCTCGCTGCCCCCGGAGAAACTTCGGGAATCCCAAAGCCTGCTGGGCGTCGCAGAGTCCGCGCAGATCCTCGAGACAGCCATGGGACTCATCGCCCGGGGCCTTGTCCGCCGGGGCGTGCGCCGCGTTGTCGTCGCCGGCGGCGAAACGTCAGGATCGGTCGTCACCGCGCTGGAGGTTACCGGCGGCATGATCGGATCCGAGGCGGCTCCCGGAGTCCCGTGGATTTTCGCGTCCGGCACCAATCCCATTGCCCTGCTGCTCAAGTCGGGCAATTTCGGTGACGTCGACTTCCTGGTCCGGGCCGTCACCCCCGGAACGGCGCTGGCCCCGATAGCCTGACTTACGTCTGCCCGTCACGGCACCGACCATCACAGAAGGAGCGCACGTGTTCAGTCTCTGGGTCACCCTGGAAGTAAAACCCGAAGGACGTGAGGAGTTCCTGGACGCCATTGCGGAGAACGCAAGGCTATCCGTTCAGAACGAACCGGGGTGCTACCGCTTCGACGTCATTGAACTCGGCGAGGGATCAAACCTGTTCGCCTTCTACGAGGTGTACCGGGACCGCGCAGCCTTCGAAAGGGAGCACCTGACGGCGCCGCACTTCCTTGCCTACAGGGCAATCTCCGCCCGCGTCGTCGTCCCCGGCAGCCAGTCCGACATCGGCGGCCACCTGCTGACGTCCTTTGATGCAGCGGACCAGCCCGGGTAACCGGCCGGGTCCGACGAAGTGGTTGACTGGTCGGCCACTTTCGTTCATGATGGATGTTGCCAGCCTCACATGCGGGCGTGTGCGCAGAGCTTCCTCAAAGGAGAGACCCCAAATGACACCTCAGACAGGGCCGGATTCCGGCACTTTCATCACGTCCGGTTCATTGACCCGGCGCACGCTCGTGCGCGGCGCACTGGCAGGCGTGGCACTTGCGGCCGGGGGCGCCGCAGCATCTGCCCAGGCGTCGGAGAATTACCACGCTCCGTTTTCCGCCGGAACAGGCCGCGCCGCCTACCGTGCCCCGGGGCAGGCAACGGACTGCCACATGCATGTCTTTGACCCCGACAGGTTTCCGTACCCGCTGCCGGGCGCCACTCCCCCGCCCAAGGCAACCGTTTCTGACTACAGGCTGCTGCAGCGCAGGACCGGCACCCAGCGCACAGTGGTCGTCACTCCCTCGAATTACAGCACGGACAACCGCTGCACCCTGGACGCCATCAGCCAGCTCGGCCGACGCAATGCCCGCGGCATCGCCGTCATCGACACCACGTTCTCGGACGCCGCGCTGCGGGAACTGGATGAGGGCGGCATCCGCGGTATCCGGTTCAACCTCACCCGTCCCGGCGGCGCCGGCGCCGAGCTGATCCGGCCGCTGGCCGAACGCGTCGCCGATCTGGGCTGGCACGTTCAGATCCACATGACGGCAGAGGGAATCCTGGAAAACCTCCCCCGGATCAGTGGCCTGCCCACCGACCTCGTAATCGACCACATGGGCCGCATACCGGGCTCAACGGGCATCGCACACCCGGCCTACGCCGCCATCCTCGGTCTCGTGGACGCCGGAAACACCTGGGTCAAGCTCTCCGGGGTGTACCACGAATCGCCGGTGGGTCCGCCGTCCTACAGTGATCGGGCAGCTGTCGGAGCAGCCTTCGCCCGCTCTGCACCGGAACGGATGCTCTGGGGCAGCGACTGGCCGCACCCGACGGCATCCCGGGGCGAAGTGCCCATGCCCGATGACGCAGCAATGCTCGATCTCTTTGCTTCCTGGGTTCCGCGCCAACGGGACCGCAAGCGCATTCTGGTGGACAACCCGGAAACCCTCTACGGATTCTGAGGGGCTGGCAGGGGCCGGCGGCCGGTGCCGCCGGCCCCTGTCATCGGCCCAACAACAACGCCGCGAGCAGCACGGCAGGTATCGCCGCGACCGATGTCAGTAGGATCGAATCGCGCGCCACGGCCGCTCCCCTGTCGTATCGGCTGGAGAAAAGGAAGACGTTCTGGGCCGTCGGCAGGGCGCTCATGATCACCGCCGCGAACGTCTGCCCGGAATCGACCCCAAAGACGTACCGGGCCAGGACAAACGTCAGAACAGGCATAACCAGGGCTTTGAGTGTGCTGGCGACCAGGACTTCGGTGCGGGTGCCGCCGGACTGCAGCGGCCGGCTTCCGGGCAGACTCATGCCGAAGGCCATCAGGACCAGCGGAACTGCCGCCCCGCCCAGGACCTTGAGCGGATCCCAGATCAGCGGCGGCAGCTCCAGTCCGGTCCAGGCGGTGACGGCGCCGAGGAAGGAAGCGATGATCATCGGATTGCGCACCGGCTGGGAGATCAGCGACTTCAGCGTGGGCTTCTGCCCGGTCGTAAGGTCAAGCAACAGCAGGAACAGCGGTGAGAGCACCAGGAGCTGGACCAGAAGCACGGGCGCGACCGGGGTGGCATTGCCAATCGCATAGACGGCCACCGGGATGCCGATGTGGTTGGCGTTGACGTAGGAACCGGCCATCGCGCCGACCACGGTTTCGGCTCCCTTCCTGCGGAACCACAGAGCGCTCAGGCCCCAGTAGATCAAACAGGTCAGTACCGCCGCGGCGAAAGCCACGGGCACCAGCGCAGAGAAGATGGCGCGCAGTTCGGATGTGGCAAGAATGGTGAACAGCAGGGCCGGGTTGGTGATGAAGAATGCGATCCGGGAAAGCACCGGCCCCGCGTGGGGGCCGGCGATACCGGATCGTCCGGCCAGGTAGCCAACCAGGATGATGGTCCCGACAAGGGCGAATCCTGCGAAAACCCCGCCCATTCAGCTCCCGGACCGGGCCGGCAGATCCAGTCCATTCACTTCAGATCCGCGCGGCGGCAGCTGCCTGCTCGGGCGTGAGCGGCCGGGTGCTGTGCCCGTGCAGCAGCAGATACACCTTCGCTGTTTCCTCAAGTTCCTCCAGCGCATCCATGGCACTGTCGACGTCCTTGCCGGCGACCACGGGTCCGTGATTGCTCAGCAGCATGGCCAGATGGGTGACGGCGGTGGCCTCGGCCAGGCCTTCCAGCGCCGGGTCCCCCGGGGCGTGGTAGGGCAGCAGGGGCAGTGTGCCGACCCGCATGGCGAAGTACGCGGTCAGCGGAGGGATGACGCTGCCGGTTGAGCTGTGGTCCAGGCAGGAGACGGCGGCAGAGTAGGTGGAGTGGGTGTGGACGACGGCGGTGTCCTGCGGGCGGGCGCGGAGAACGGCCGCGTGCAGGAACGCCTCTTTGGAGGGTTTGTTTCCGCCGACGTGCTGTCCTGCGGCGTCAATGACGGACAGATCGTCCGGCAGGACGGTACCCAGGCTGCTGCCGGTGGGGGTGACCAGGATGGAGTCGCCCCAGCGGACACTGATGTTTCCGGTCCGGCCGTGGGTCAGGCCACGGTTGAAGATGGAGCGGGCCGCGTCGACGACGCTTTCCCGAAGACGGCGTTCGGTGCTCATGCGTTCTCTTTCATCTGTGTGTTTGTCTTGGTCGGCTTTCCCATCAACAACTGGGACCGCAGGGTGGCTGCGGCCAGTTTCGGGCCGGCCAGCACGGGTTTGCCCAGGGCATGGGAGAGGGCATCTGCGGCCGGCGAGAGTGAGTACTGGGCCAACAGCACGGCGTCGAAGTCCGCTTCCTGTCCTGCGCAGGCAGCTTCCAGGGTGCGGCCCAGCAGCTCGGCGTCACCGGCGGTGGCCGCTGCTGCGGCGCCCCCGGCCACGATTCCTGTCACGGCCAGGTCCCGCCCGGCGGCGGCGGCCGCCCGGGTGAACCGTTCCAGGGCATCCTCGAGCGGGCCATTGGCGGAGGCCAGCAGCAGAATCCGCTCATAGGGCCCGTCCAGGGCGGCCTGGAAGGCTGACGCGTCGGGGGCGTAGATCGGGATGGAGAGTTCCGCGGCGAGCCGTTCGGCGACGGGTCCGTACATGGAGCAGGTCAGGAGAATGCCGTCGGCGCCTTCGGTTTCCGCGTGGCGGATCAGCCGTGTCATGCGTGCGGCAAGCTCCTCGGTCACCCCGCCCTGTTCCGTGGCGTCGTCCAGGAGCCGGTCATCGAGCAGGTTCCAGAGCCTGGCCTCGGGGAAAATTTCGCGGAAGGCCCCCGTCGCGGGTGGTATCGCGACGGGGGTGGCGCTGATCAGCGAGATCAGCGGGTTGCTGTGGTGCTCGGACACGGGGGAGGTGCTCCTAGTCTGTGGATTTCCAGCCATGGGCTTTGGCCAGGATGAGAGTGAAGGTGCCGAAGGCCGCCGCGACCCAGTAGGTGACCGGGCCCAGTGTCCTGGAGACGGCGATGATGAAGTCGCTGTTGCCAATCAGGAGACCGGCCAGCTGGAGCAGTACCAGGACAGTTCCCAGCAGCAGCATGGTGACCAGAAGCGCGACGAACAGCATGGTCAGCATCCGAATGAGGGACTTGCGGGCCGGGCCGAAGCGGGGCCCGGACTCGATATGTAGCTGTGGCATGGTGGAGGGCTTTCTGGTCCGGTCAGTGCGGGATGGGCAGCACGTTGAAGGCCACTATTACGGGGAGGATCAGGAACGGCACAACGTAGAAAACGACGAGCGGGACGAAGGTCCGGGCGGGGTTGACCTCGGCGATGCTGGCAGAGATAAAGATGGAGGGCCCGCCGGGAGGCGAGGCGCCTTCGGTAGAGATGGCGACCATGATGGCGCACACGGCCAGCGTGGGGTTTATCCCCGCTGCGACGAGGACGGTGAACGCCGCGCCTCCGAGAGTGGCGGCGGTGGCCGTGGCGCTCAGCGGTCCCCCGACCAGGGCGATGATAATGACGACGATCAGCACGGTCGCGATGGCTGGTGCGGCCAGTCCAGTCAAGGCGTCACTGAGCTGTTTGTCCAGGCCAAGGGCCAGGAGCACCGCGCTGCCGGCGAAGGAGAAGACGAGGGTCGCGCCGATGTCCTGGAAGCGCGGTGCGGTGCTGGCGATGAAGGCGTACCAGGCCTTGGGGGTCGAGGGGAGCTGCTTTCGGCCAATGATCAGGCTCAGGATTCCCAGAAGTACGGGGATCCAGAGCAGGATGTCGATAGCCTTCACAGCAGCCGGTCCCTTGTCGCCCAGGGCTTGGGCGACAAATTCGGCGCCGGCTCCGACGGTCAGCAGGATCGGTACGGCAATGCCCAGATAGACGATCAGGGAGCGCCAGCCCTGTTTCAGGGAGCGGCGCAGCGGCATCAGTTCCTCGCCGGAGACTTTGGCGATGTTATAGCGGCGGACGAAGTAGACGATGCACAACAGGCGCCAGAGCACGCAGTATCCGGCGACGGCGAACATGGCCACGAGGGTGGCGTTCTTATCGATGTTCGGCCCCACCGTGGCGAGCCCGATCAGAATCAGGTATGAGGCGCTGGGTGGGATGACCGTTCCATTGCCGGAGTTCCCGGCGACGACGGATGAGGAGATGTGCTTGGGCCAGTTCGAACGTTCCATCCATGGAATGGTGACCGATCCGATGGTGGCAGCGTTGGCGGATGCAGAGTGTGTCAGTGCGCCGAAACCGGCCGAGGCCAGGGTGGAGACGTACCCGGCGCCGCCGCGCAACCGTCCGAGCATGGAGTTCAGGATGTGCACCTGGTGATGGATGATGCCGGTCTGCGTCAGCACGAAGCCGATGAACGTAAATGACAGGGCGGCGAAGACCACAGGCTGCCTGAAGGCTTCTGCGAGACCGGTGCCGAGCAGGGCGAAGAAGTCCGCGCCGCCGAAGAGGCAGAGGACCACGAAGCCGACGATCATGGCCTCTCCGATGCCGCGTTTGAAGACGGTGGCCCAGATGAGAATGGTGGCGAGATATGCGATCAGGGCCCAGACGGCGATGCCCACGTCATCTCCTTTCTAAAGGGTGGTGGACCGGTCAGCCGCGCCGGCGCGGTCCCGTGACGGAAGAGCGGAGTCATCGGCACCTGCCATGACCGGGATGTGGTGGCGCAGGATGGCGACGGGGCTGCCGGTCGCGGCGCGAAACACCGGCGGCCCGGGCGTGCCGGTGGCCGGATCCAGGGGATGGGCGGCGATGGAATGTCCGCGTTCGTGGGCGACAAGCAGCGCGGAGCCGTCGGTGTCCAGGCAGAAGAACCGGGGTCGGATGCCGTGCGTCTCGGTCCATCGTCCATTGCCGAGCCGTCCGGTCGCCGGGTCGACGTCGTAGGTGCCGATAGTGTCGGGGAAGTCTCCGCCCGGTGTATGGTCGCCCGGCCCGCTGCGGTTGGAAACGTAGACGTGATTCCCGTCGGGGCTGACCGCGATTTCGGCACCGCGGCTGTCGCCGGTGACCGTGTCCGGCAGCGCGGTCAGGGACTGTAGCGGCGACAGAGTTCCGCTGTCGGCATCCCAGCTATAAGCCGTGACGGTGGACAGGAACTCCTCAACCGAATACACGAACCGGTTGGAAGGGGAAAACACCAGATGCCGGGGGCCGGACATTTCCCGAAGGCGCACGGTCCTCTCCTGATGCCACGTCAGTGAACCGTCGGCGTCCATGGAGATCGTGAAAACAGAGTCCAGGCCCTTGTCGGGGACCAGGGCATAGCGTCCGGTGGCGTCGAAGACGACCTGGTGGGGTTTGGAGCTGTTCTGGTCACGGCGATGGGGGCCTGTTTCGCCCTTGAAGGACAATAATCCGGTGACGGCGCCGAGACTGTCGTCGGGGAGGATCCGGATGCTGGCGACGGTGCCACTGTTGTGGTTGGCGACGAGCAGGAAATGCCGGTCCGGGCTCAGGGCAAGATGGACGGGGTTCACTCCCCCGGCGTCGACGGTGTCACGGTAGTCGATGCGGCCGGTGGCAGGATCCAGTTCCAGGGCGCTGATCTGGTTGCCGTCGCCGTGGGCGACGTAGAGCTGGGTGCCGCCGGGGCTCAGGATCATGAAGCTGGGGTTGTCCATGCCGACGCTCTGACGGGGAAGCCAGCGTCCATCGGCAAGGATTTCAAAGACTTCCAGTCCGCTGCCGCGTCCGTCGCGCAATACGCTGGTCCGCGATCCGACATAGGCGATTTCAGTGTCCGGCAAGGCTGGCCTCCCCGGTACGGGCGTCAGCGCGGACGGCCTGGACGAGCAGGTCGGGGTCACCGAAGTTGCCGGACTTGAGCAGCACCGCAATCGGAACCGGGCCGGTGGTGTAGATCCAGGGGACGCCGGGTGCGATTTCGGCACCAATGGTGCCGCCCTGAATGCCCAGGGCGGAGACGACGGCTCCGGAGGTTTCACCGCCGGCGGTGACGATCCGCCGGACCCCGCGCGCGACGAGTCCGCGGGCAATCAGGCCGGTGGCAGTTTCCAGGATCAGGGCGGAGCCTTCCGTGCCCAGGACTTCCTGGGAGCGGCGCAGTTCTTCAGGTTCAAGGGTGGAATAGATCAGTGGACGGGCATCGGCCGGCAGTGACTCGAACCAGGCCAGCGCTGATGCCGCCAGTTTTGCGGCGTCCGGTGTTGCTAGGGCGTCCAGGAAGAAGGCCGGTTCATGGCTTCGCATGTAGGCGACCTGTTCCCGGGTCGGTGCCGAGCAACTTCCGGCCAGTGCGACGGAGCGGGATGTGCCGACGGGATCGTCGCCATGGGTCTGCCGGCTGCGTCGGGCTCCGGCGAGGGCACGGCCGAGTCCCCCGGCCAGCCCGGCAGCACCGGTGACCAGTACGTCGTCGCGGCAGGCGTCGCCGATTGCCTGCAGGTCCGTTGCTGAAATCGCGTCAGTGACGGCGTAGCGGACTCCGTGGGCGGAGAGGTCATCGAGGCGTTCACGGATGGCCCGGGCACCGGCACGTACTGTTTTCTGGCTGACGAGTTCTACGGGGCGTTCGGTCTGGGCGGTGAGCAGCCGGACGACGTTGGAGTCGGTCATGGGCGTGAGCGGGTGGTGGCTCATCGGTGACTCTGCCAGCGGCTGTTCGGCGACGAACAGGTTGCCCATGTACTGGGTGCGGCGGTGTTCGGGCGAGGACGGGACCACGACTGTCAGCCGCGCTCCCTGGAAGTCCGCCAGGGCATCTGCGACCTGTCCGATGTTTCCCTCGGGTTTGGAGTCGAAGGTTGAACAGTACTTGAAGTACAGCTGGCCGGCGCCATGATTCTTGAGCCACGCTGCGGCGCGCAGGGATTCGGCGACGGCGTCGTCGACCGGGAGGGTCCTTGTTTTCAGTGCAATGACCACAGCGTCATGGTACGGCAACGCCGTTTCTTCGTCGGGCTGGCCGAAGAGGATGACTGTTGCCAGCCCGGCCCGGCGGAAGGCGACGGCAACGTCGGTACCGCCGGTCACATCATCGGCGATGACACCTATCACTGTTCTTCCTACCATTCGTTGGGGCCCGGGCGCCGGCAGCAGCGCGCCGGCGGCCGGGAGTGCGGGGGGGTATGTGTGCGTTTGGGCTGGCCGGTGGCCGAGTCCGCGGACCTGCCGGGCGGGGTGGGTGCCCCGCCCGGGGTCCGGTTGGTTAGACGTGCGCGACGGTTGCGACGCGGTTGGCGACGGCGTCGGCGAAGTCGCTGGTGCCGGCGGTGCCGCCCAGGTCCTTGGTCGTGGTGCCGTCCAGGACGGTGGCTTCGACGGCCTTTTCGACGAGTTCGGCGGCCGCGAGGACCTTCTCGTCGCCGAATTTCGCGCCGAGCCAGCGCAGCAGCATCGCGGAGGAGAGGATCATCGCGATCGGGTTGGCGATGTTCTTCCCGGCGATGTCCGGGGCGGAGCCGTGGGAGGCCTGGGCCATGGCGTGGGTGTCGGAGGAGTTGATCGAGGGGGCGATGCCGAGGGATCCGGCGACTTCACCGGCGAGGTCCGAGAGGATGTCGCCGAACATGTTCTCGGTGACGATGACGTCGAACTTGTTCGCGCGGCGGACCAGGTGCACGGTCATCGCGTCGATGTGGAAGTCGTTCACGGACACGTCCGGGTACTGGGTGGCGACCTCGCGGCAGACGTCGCGGAACAGGCCGGTGGTCATCTTCAGGACGTTGGCCTTGTGCACGATGGTCAGCTGCTTGGTCCGGGACTGGGCCAGCTGGAACGCGGCGTGGGCGATGCGTTCGGTGGCGGCGCGGGTGATGATCCCGTGCATGATCGCCACGTCCGGGGTGGGCATGAATTCGCCGGTGCCGGCGAAGGTGTTCCGGTCCGCGTAGAAGCCTTCGGTGTTTTCGCGCACGATCACCAGGTCGGTGCCTTCGACGATGGCGTTCCCGCCGGGGAAGGCCTTGGACGGGCGGATGTTGGCGAACAGGCCGAAGTGCTTGCGGATGGTGCCGGAGGGGTTCAGCGCGGACTTGTGCGGTTCCGGGTAGGAGGCGGAATCGTGCGGGCCCAGGAGCCAGCCGTCGACGTCGTTGAGCGCTTCGAGGGTCTCGTCCGGGACGGCGGTGCCGTGGGTGTCGATCGCGGTCCGGCCCAGCGGCAGCTCGGTCCAGTCGATGGCCGGGGCGCCGGCGGCCGCCATGGCCGCGTCGAGGATCTTCACCGAGGCCGGAACGATTTCCGGGCCGATGCCGTCGCCGTTCAGAACTGCCAGTCGGTACTGCTTGGATGTAGTCACGGTATTTCCTTTTCTATATATCCAGGTCTCGTTGACGGACCAGGGGCTAGTGAATGACTGCCATGAGCTCGGCGGCATCGGCAGAGACTACGTTGGCACGCGGGTACAGGCGCAGTGCCTCGATCGGGACGACCAGCATCAGGTCCCCGCGCAGGGCGTTGTTCTTGCTGTCCACGGCCAGCGTGCGGGCCCCGTAACGCAGCTCGTATTCGTAGCGGGAACCGACATAGGAGGTCGTAAGGATTTCCACGGGCAGACCGACGTGGCCGGACGGGATGGAATCCCCCACCGGAGCCAGGGAAGCCTTCTCCGGCCGGAACGCCACGGTGACCGGGTCCCCGCCGCGCATCTCACCGGTCAGTACCGCGGTAACGGTTTCGCCGGTGTCTTCGAGGCGGACGGCCGCGCGGTCGCCGATGGTTGAGGTGATGATGCCGTCGAGGAAGTTGGAGCGGCCGATGAAGGCGGCGACTTCTGCCGTGGCGGGGCGTTCGTAGATTTCTTCCGGCGGGGCGACCTGGAGCATGTTGCCGTTGGACATCACGGCGATGCGGTCGCTCATGGCCAGCGCTTCTTCCTGGTCATGCGTGACGTACACGGTGGTGATGCCCAATTCGGACTGGAGCCGCTTGAGCCAGACCCGGGCCTGTTCGCGGAGCTTGGCGTCGAGGTTGGAGAGCGGTTCGTCCAGCAGCAGGACCTTCGGTGAGTAGACCAGGGCCCGGGCCAGGGCGACGCGCTGTTGCTGGCCGCCGGAGAGCTGGTGCGGGTAGCGCTGGGCCAGGTGGGCCAGGCCGACCTTGTCCAGGGCGTCGTGGATGAGGGTCTTCTGCTCGGCCTTGGGGACCTTGCGGATGTTCAGCGGCATGGCCAGGTTATCGGCCAGGGTCATGTGCGGCCACAGGGCGTAGGACTGGAAGACCATGCCCAGGTTGCGCTCTTCGGGCGGAACGAACTTGTTCGAGGAGTCATCGACGAGGACGGTGTTTCCGACGGCGATGGAGCCGGAGGTGGGCTGTTCCAGGCCGGCGAGGCAGGACAGGGTGGTGGACTTGCCACAGCCGGAGGGGCCGAGGAGGGTGAAGAATTCCCCGTCCTTGATCGTGAAGCTGACCTCGTGGAGGACGGTGTTGCCTCCGAAGTCTTTGCGGAGATTCTTGACGACGACGTCAGGCATCTTTCTTACCTTTCATGAGCAGGCCGGCGATGCCGACGAAGGTTGCGGTGATGGCGATCTGGATGGTGGCCAGGGCGGCCACCGATCCGGTGTTGCCCTGGACCCAGAGCTCGAGCATGGTGGTGCCGATGATGTTCGTCTCGGCGGATCCCAGGAAGATCGCCGGAGAGTATTCCTTCATCATGACCACGAAGGTCAGCACCATGGCGGCGACAAAAGCGGGCGTGAGGAGCTTGGCCAGGACGCGGAGGAACATCCGCATCCAGTCCGCGCCGTTGACGCGGGCGGCGTTGTCCAGCTCCTCGCCGATCTGCATGACCGCCGGGGAGATCGAGCCGAAGGCACTCGGTAGGGCGCGGAGGCCGAAGCCGATAATGATGGCCCAGATGGTGCCCTGGATCAGGGCGCCCATGTTGAACGGGAGGAAGGAGAACGCCCAAAACAGGCCGATACCGATGATCAGGCCGGGCATGGCCTGGGGTGCCAGGGCCAGGTATTCGATGACCTTGCGGTAGCGGAAGGTGGACCGCTTGGCCACGACCACGGCGACGACCGCCAGGACGCTGACCAGGACGGCGCCGACGCCGGCAACGATGAGGCTGTTGCGGATCGAGGCGACGTAGACCGGGAATTCGAGGATGCGCTGGTAGTTGGCCATGGTCAAGGAGTTCAGCGGGTTCTGCAGCGGGGTGAACACCTTGGTGAAGGAGCGCATCACGAGACCGAGGATAGGAATCAGGGCGCCGATGACCACGTAGATGAAGATGAACGCAACGGAGAGCCACTTGATCCAGCCCAGGTCCAGCAGCCGTGGCCGGGTGGCCTTGCCGCGGACCGAGACGAACCGCTTGGCGTCTTTGAGCAGTTTCGCCTGGACGGCTACGAGCAGGATCGTGACCAGCAGGATGATGACCGATGCCGCGCCCAGGATCCCGTAGTCCGGATCGATGGACTGCAGCCCGTTTTTGTACAGGAAGGTCGCGAAGACGGTGATGTCGACGGGCTGTCCGTAGAGCAGCGGGATGGATAGGGTTTCGATCGACATGCTGAAGACCAGCACCGAGCTGTAGACCATGGGAGGGCGCATCATCGGGATGATGACGGACCACAGGATCCGGAACGGGCCGGCGCCCACGGTCTGCGCCGCGCCTTCGAGGGAGGCGTCGGAGTTGCGCAGGGCGTTGGAGCAGAAAACGTAGGCGATGGGCGCGAGTGCCACGGCTTCGGTGATTGCCATGCCCGGGATGGAGTACAGGTCCCAGGGCAGGAAGCCCAGGACCCGCTTGACCTGGACGCTGGCGAAGCCGGCGGGACCGTACATGGTGATCCAGCCGAAGCCCAGGATCAGCGAGGAGATGAAGAACGGCCACTGCATGGCCGCGCCGAAGAACCTGCGGCCCGGGATGTTGGTCCGCACGACAACGATGGCCATCGGCACCGCGATCAGCAGGGTCATGACGGTGGTCATCACAGCGAAAATCAGGGTGTTCAGGGCCACCTGGCCGAAGCCGGCCTCGGTGAACAACCGGGTGTAGTTCTCCAGGGTGAACAGACCGCCCTCCTCGTACAGAGGACGGTCCATCACCGACTGGTAGAGCGTGGGGACCACAGGTGCAAGGACCAGGAGCGCCAGAATGACGATAGTCGCCCAGTACAGCAGCTGGCTGCGGTCCGCACCGAGGATCCTGCGATACTTCGGAGCGGGGAATTCAGTTCGCGTCGGGGTTTCCGCCGGAGCGGAGGCGACCTCAGGGAAAGTTTTCATGGTTTTCGTTCCAGATCCTTGCACCGTGGACTACTTCAGGAGGCTCTGCCAGCGGTCAGTGAAAGTCTTCACCTTGTCCGCGGCAACAGCCTCGTAGGGAGCCATGATCACTTTGTCCTCCCCGACCTTGGACACGACGTCCTGGTAGGTCAGGGCAAACTGCACAGACTTCACACCTTCACGGTAAGACGACAGGCCGCCTTCCAGCACGGCCTGCTGGCCTTCCTGGGAGATGACGAAGTCCTGAAACAGCTTGGCGGTGGCCGCGTGGGGTGCGTCGGCGGAGACACCGAGACCGCGAGGGATCACTACCGTTCCGTCGGTCGGGAGCGCAATGTCGAACAGTCCGCCGCTGTTCTTCACCACCGGGAAGGCCGGAGCTGCGGTGACCAGGACACCGGCCTTGTATTCACCGGCGAGTACCTTCTCGGACAGAGTTCCGGAGGACGTTTCCGGACGGGATGCCGAAAGGATGGTCGCCAGCGAATCCCAGGCCTCCGGATGCGCCTCGGTGAGGTTGTAGAACATCGTGAAGCCGAAGGCGCCGGTCGTGTCGCGCACACCGATCATGTTCTTGAAATCCTGCGGCTTTGCCTTGACCTGGGCGGCGAGACCCGCCAGGCTCTCAGGCTTCTCCGTCAACAGGGACGTGTTGTACGCGATCGTCTGGGGGTCAGCGGACATGGCCACGACGCCGGGGAGCAAGGAGGCGAACTTCGGAAGCTTGGCCAACTCGGGCGAGGTGTAGTCCGCCAGCATTCCCTTGCGAGCTGCGAAGTCGGCCCAAGCGCCGGCAGCGTTGGAAACAAAGACATCGGCCTTGGATGCGCCGGTTGCCTTCTCGCTCAGGGCCTTCTGGAAGACCTCATCGCTATCCAGGTTGTTGGCGGAAATCTTTGTGACGAACGGGTACTTCTTCTTGAAATCCCGCAGGATGGGATCCCAGTTTTCCTGGTCCGTATTGGAGTAGATTGTAAGCTCGCCGCCTTCCTTCTCTGCGGCGGCCACCAGGTCCTTGTAGTCGGCCGGGTAGTAATCCGGGTACTGGCCGGCGGCAATGGAGTTCTCCGGTGCGGGCGTCTGTGCCGCCCCGGAATTTCCGCCGCAGGCGGTCAGGCCCATCACGGCGGCAATCGCCGCAGCGCCAGCGGCGATCACTGCGCGGCGACGGGTCCCGGACTGCAGGGCCATCTTGAATTCAGTCATTGCTTCTCTCCCTTGAGGCTGCACGGCTGGTGTTGATTGATTCCCGTGTCTGTGGTTCAGCGTGACGCTGCTCACATCATCATGACGGTAAGTGGTCGACCAGTCAACCACTAGAGAATAATTTCCTCAGTAATTTTTCCGGCTACCCCTGTTCCGCAATAAGCATGCCCCTTAAGTGGTCGGCCAGTCAACCACTTGTCGTCAGGTATTTCTAAAACCGCTTGCGGGCGTGCCTTGGGCAGCAAAAAGGCGGGGAAGCATGACTGCTTCCCCGCCTTCTTGGTGGAGTTATTCCTCGGACTGCAATGTAGCCATCAGACGACCACTGGCGGCGTCCATGTGCTTCGCCATCGACCCGGACGCCTTCTCGGCGTCTCCGGCCAGAATGGCCTCGTAGACAGGGGTGTGCTCCCCGTGGGAGCCGGTAAACGAAGTCTCGGCGTCCATAACGCGATGAATCCAAACCCTCAGCAGGGCGGCGATGTTTTTGAGCATGTTGGCCAGGACTGTATTGCCGGAGGCGTCCGCGACGGCCAGGTGGAAGTCAACGTCGGCGGCGACAAACTCTTCGGTGGTTTTGGCGACCCCCATGGCGTCGAGGGCCGTCTTGATTCGCTTCAGATCCGCGTCAGTCCTGCGGCTCGCGGCAAGGCCGGCCGTGACACGTTCAATGTGCTGGCGGGCCTCGACAAGGTCCGAGGTGCGCCGCTCGCCGAGCATCAGGCCCCACTCGATCACTCTGGGCAGCAGCTCTGAGTTCGTGTCCCGAAGAAATGTTCCGCCGCCGTGCCGGAACTCCACGAGCCCGAGAAGGCCCAGAGACTTGATGCCTTCACGCACCACGGAGCGGCCGACCCCGAAGGATTCGCTAAGCTGCCGCTCCGAAGGCAGCTTTTCTCCCGGGGCTACCTGGCCGGAAAAAATGTAGTCCAGCAGCGCTTTTGCAACTTCCGAGGAAGCGGGTTCAGCGTGGACGACTGTCACCGGCTTGAGGCCGGCCACCGAGGGTGCTGCCCGCTTGCGGCGGGTTGCCCGCGGGGCGGGCTCGGCAATGGTTGGGTCAGCGCTCAACGAGAACTCCATCCGGATCGCAATACACCATGGCACCTGGCCTGATTGTGACACCCTCGAGGGTCAGTTCCACGTCAGCTTCGCCAGCGCCCATCTTGGTACTTTTTCGAGGGTTGCTCCCCAATGCTTTCACGCCTAGGGGAAGTCCGGAAATCGCCTCGCGGTCACGAATGGCTCCAAAGATCACAACTCCGGACCAACCGTTCGAAACGGCGATCTCAGCGATCATGTCCCCCATCAGCGCCCGCGACAGCGAACCCCCGCCATCGACGACGAGCACGCCACCATTGCCGGGCGTTGAAACCACCGATTTTAGCAACGCATTGTCCTCGAAGCACTTCACCGTCCGGGCGGGCCCACTGAAGTGGCTCTTTCCGCCGAGCGACTGGAACTGGATGGCAATCGACTGGATGTCCTCGCCGCGTTCATCGTAAAGATCTGCCGTGTTGATCGTTTCCGCTGTCATGAATATCCCCTTTGAGTCCTCTTAACGCCATGCTACTCTGCTAGCACTAACTGGTCGACCACCTAAGCGTAGTTTCTCAAACTTTTTGCCTATCTCGCCCCGCGAACTTTGGCAGTGCAGGCGGCCCCAAACTCCCTGAGAGGAAAACCCATGAAACTTGATCAGATCATCGCTGACTTCCGCGTCGAAGGCAGGACCGAGATGGAAGAAAAACTCAGTGCCGCAGTAGGGGCCGCACGACAGCAGGCCGCGGGCTGCAAGCGGGGAGTACTCGTCACCCGGCACGAGTTTGACCATTTCTCCGTATCCCTGACCCCACAGGTACCCTTTGGACTCATCCGGGAACACGACCACGCCAGCCGGAGCTGATCGCGCACCTCCGCCGCCCGCGTCACAAACTCCCGCTCCGGTTTGCCCGTGGTCTTGGCACGCTGGTTCAAACCATTAAGCGATGACAGCCGCGATCCCCATGGACCGCTGATCCGTTCTCCTTCGATTCGACTACTGCGAGGCTGATGTAGCTTCCCAGTATCCGGAGCGGAATCGTCCTACTTCCAGAAGAAAGCCCACCTGAGGGCCTTGGAAGAAGGAGCGGCCCCCTTTGCAGCCGATGAGATCAACGGCCGTCTCCGGGCAGTCCTGGAATGGGTCAGCGCCGGTGCCGCGTTCGCTTCGCCCGTGGCCGCAGCGCTCAGTCGGCGTTGGTGCGCTATTCTTCGATTTCTCCGCCGATGGAGCGGAGGTGCTGCCGGAAAGTCGTTTGCGGGGTGGCTTCCCGGGCCGCGATGTACTCCGCCAGGCTTGCCTGGTTCCTGAGCGTGTTGCCGAGGTGCATGCGTGCTGCCTGCGCGCGTTCTGTGTCGCGGATGGTCGTCGCCACCTGGGCTACCTCGTCGGCGCGGTCGAGGGGGATAAACAGCACACCGTCGTCATCACCCAGTACGAAGTCAGCGGCAGTAACGCGGTGAGGACCGGACATTGCAGACTCGAGGGCTGCCGGGTCCCGCGGGTCGAGGCGTTGCGGTCCCACGGGCAGGGCGCCCAGGCTGAATACTGGCAGGCGGATGGTCCGCAGCTCCGCGGTGTCGCGGTGCAGTCCCCAGATGAGGATGCCGGACAGGGCCGCCCGGCTGGCTTCCAGGGTGACCAGGTCGCCGACGCAGGCTTCGTCCTGACGGCCGGCGTTGTCTACGACCAGGACCTCTCCGGGTTCGGCACGGTCAATGGCCTCGAGAAAGACGTCGACGCTGCCAAAGTGTCTGGCCGGACGGGCGCGGCCGACCAGGTGCGTGCCGCTCCACAGTGGCACGGTTCCCGGCGGGGCGCAGCGGACAGCTATGTCCAGGCGCATGCACGCGTCCGCGACGTGCGGGGTGGTGAGGTCCAGGTAGCTCCGGTGAAGCTGTTCTGATTCCATCAGGGGTATTCTCCTCGAGGGTTGGGGGTGGTTGGCGCCGAGGTGGTCCCGCAGCGGCGCCGGGAGCGTCTTCCTCTAGTTGTACTGCCCAGGGAGGTTGGTTAAGCGGCTGATGGGCGGCTGGCCTCCGATTGCGGTGTGGGGCCTGTGGTGATTGTAGTGGTGCAGCCATGCCGGGAGGGCGTTTCTGCGGGCTGATTCCGTGGCGTAGAAGCGCTGGAACGCCCACCCGTCGGCCAGGGTGCGGTGGAAGCGTTCGATCTTGCCGTTGGTCTGGGGCCGGTAGGGGCGGGTCTTCTTTGCTTTGATGTTCATTTCACGGCAGGTGTCGCGCCAGAGGTGGGATTTGTAGGCCGAGCCGTTGTCGGAGAGGACCCGCTCAACGGTGACGCCGCGGGCGGCAAACCAGGACACTGCACGCCTGAGCACTCCAACTGCGGTGGCCGCTGTTTCATCGCCGTGGATCTCTGCGTAGGCGACCCGGGAGTGGTCGTCGATGACCGTGTGGACATAGGCGGTCCCGATCAGTGGCCCGCGGTGTCTGCTGCGCGCCTTGTCCGGGGTTCCTGCCCGGTTCCGGTCTCCTTGCTGCCGCCCGACGTAGCGCCAGCCGCCGCCGTCGGGGATGTTGCCGAGCTTCTTCACGTCGACGTGGATCATCGCTCCAGGCGTCTCGTGCTCGTACCGGCGGACGACCTCCCCGGTGCGCTTGTCCACGTGGTGCAGGCGGTTCAGCCGGCACCGGACCAGAACCGCGTGCACGGTCGAGGCCGGCATGGCCAGCTTCGCGCCGATCGCGACCGGCCCCAGCCGTTGCTTCCAGCGCAGGTGCACCACCTTGCGCACCAGCTGCTGCGGCGTCCGGTTCGCCACCCGGTGCGGGCGCGAGGATCTGTCGGCCATGGCGGCCTCACCCATCGCGGCGTAGCGGGCTGCCCACCGTTTCGCCGTCGGCCAGGAGCAATTGAACTGCTCGGCAGCCCGGGACACCGGCCAGCCGTGTTCTACGACCAGACGCGCGACGCGCAAACGTTGGCGTGGAGTCAAAGCGGCATTAGCGTGGGACACGAGGACCTCCTGGTCGCTGCAGCGGTTGTCTAAGCAACTCCACTGTGCAACCGGAGGTCCTCACCCTTGGGTCAACGACTCCAGCGAGTCATCACATTCACCGAACCAACGTCCCTGGGCAGTACAACTAGTGCAGCAGCCGCTCAACCAGCAGGAACACACCGATGAGCATCATGGCTGCACCGGAAATCCGGGTCACGGTCCGGGCGGCCGTGGGCCGGGTTCGCAGCACGGCACGGGCGCCGGAGCCGACACCGGTGTAGATGACGGCGCAACTGGCGACGTGGACCAGCCCAAGTGCCACGATCTGCCCGGCGACCGGCCATGACCGGTTGGGGTCCGTGAATTGCGGCAGCAGCGCCAGGAACAGAAGGAAGACCTTCGGGTTCAGGCCGCTGATCCCGGCGCCCTTCAGAGCCTGCCGTGCCCAGTTGCCCTCGACCTGATCCAAGCTGCCGTGCGGGACCGAAGGGTTCCGGAACATCCCCAGTCCCAGCCACACCAGGTACGCGCACCCCACGATTGTCAGCACTGTCAGCACCATCGGTGAACTGGCCACGAGCGCGCCCACGCCGGCCGCGACCACTGCGGTGGCCAGCAGATGCCCGCTCAGCAGCCCGGCGACAGCGGGAAACACCGTCCGGTGGCGCAGCCCTGCCGAAATCGCGTAGGCCCAGTCCGCCCCGGGTGTGAGCACAAACAGGAAAGACACCGCCCAAAATGCGGCCACGGTCCCGAACGGCATATTTCTCTCCTTAGCACGACGGACCCAGAGCGTCTGTGTCCTACAGAAAGCATAGGAAAGTACGGCCAGAATGTGCTTCCAAGTTCTTTGGTCTAAAGGCTGTTTTGAGGGAGAATTTTCTCCATGGACAACGTGGACAGGAATATCCTTGCTGAACTGCAGATGGACGGCCGTCTCTCGCTGACCGATCTGGCTGAACGCGTCGGTCTGAGCCTGTCGCCATGCCACCGCCGGCTGCGGGCACTGGAGCAGTCAGGCGCCATCAGCGGCTACCGGGCACAGTTGGACGCCGAGGCACTTGGTCTCACTTTTGAAGCCTTGGTCTTCGTCACGATGCGTGATGGGGACCGCGACACCGTGGCCGCCTTCGAAGACGCCGTTGCCGGCGTGCCCCAACGTCCTGCGGGCACACCGCCTCTTTGGAGACCCCGACTACCTCCTCCAAGTAGTCGCCCGCGACGTACGGGCGTTCCAACGGCTCTATGACGAGCAAATCTCCACCCTCCCCGGCGTCCAGCGCCTGAGCTCTACCCTGGTCATGAAGAACGTCGTCGAAAACCGGCCACTGCCACTCTGAACGAGACCGATTACTACAGGAAGAACGCGGCGGTCGAAGCTTCACTAGGAAGCGGGGGCAATCTCTGCTCCTCGAGTCGAATCTCCGACTCCGAACTGTCAGCCCCTATCAATGCCCATGACGCAAACCCAGCCATGACCCAGGCAGCCGACATCAAAACAGACCCATGCGACGTGTCGGGCAATGACGGCGGGGACAGGGCAGCCCGCCTCGAGCAGGATCCGCTGTCCCGTGTTGCCCAGGAAGAGCCTGCCGACCGGCTGCTCTGACGGAGACCTATGAATATCAGGTCAACCTGATGCAACTCCCAAGCATTTAGCACCTCCTCAGTAGCGTCCTGGCCCCGCACCGGACGGAGGAAGACATGCCGGACGCCCTCGAGGTCATGCCGAGAGTTTCCCAGGACTTCCGCCTGCCGCCAAGGATGGCCATGAGGACTTGCTCCCAAGTCATGCAGTTACAAGCGCTCCCGGCCATGAAGGAGTACACAGCAACACCGCTGTCCAAGCCAAGAGAAGGAGCCGCCAGACCAGCCACCACCAACAAAAATGGGCCCCCGCAGGGGCCCACAAAAAGGAGATTTGTACACATTCAGCGGCCCACAAGCCCCTGAAAAGGGAAAACACGTGCCCGAGGTAGGACTCGAACTGCATTCCCTCCCTTGTAGACACTGGGAAGTCTCGGAAACCTAAGGAATCCGGCCCGATCCGAACCCTGTACCACCCGATCCGAAGTCCAAAGTGCGTACTTTGTACACACCCCAAATTGGCCAGTTCCACGGATCAGGACGAAGCCTCACCCTAGCTCCTTCGATCGCAGGTAGAGCCCGCTGACAGCCGAGGTTTCGTCATGCTGGACCACGTGTCTCATCAGGAGAATCACGAGGCCCCTCTCCTTTGGGCTCACTCACCCAGATCTCATAGCCGCTGGCCTGGTCAACGAAGGTGCGCCGATCGGCTGCGTGGGCCGCCAGCCAGAGGCCGGACGCATCGGGCATGACCGTGTCAACACGGCCACGGCGTTGGGTGACTCCCCCGAATCGAAGTTCGACGAGAAGTCCCTCAAGTTGCTGCCACTCTTCGACAAAGCGAAGCGTTGCTCCACTAGAGATGTCGGATTGCACAAGTTCTCCTCAACATCTGTTCTGAACTTTTTGGGCATGGAACAACTATTACTGTGGAACCAATGACATGGCTCCCGTGCCTCTCCGGCAATTCCGGGGCGGCACCGGTAAACGTTGCAAGCTGATGCGGTCGGCGGCGCCGCTGATCGGGCCACTGACGTTGTGGCCGGACCTGACGGCCCAGGAGTCGCTGCCAGACGTGTTCCTCCATCGCGGGACGAATCGGCGGCGCCGAAAACATCACCGGCCCGGCCCGGCCCGGTCCAGAGCCGGGGGTGTACACGATGTCCGTCCTCTGGCCGCAGTTCGACAGACATTACGAGACAATGTGTACTGATCAGCCCCTTGCTGAAAGACACCCTTGCCGCCGTTCTATCCGGTGAGGTCCTTCGCCCGGGTTTCCGGAAGACTCCACGCGACTAGCGTGGAGATTGCCAGCAGAACCACCACATAGATGGTGAACGCTCCCGGACCGAACGACGCATTCGCCCAGTTCTGCAGATACGGTGCCGTCCCGCCGAAAACGGCCACGGCGACTGCGTAGGGCACAGCGACGCCCACCGTGCGGATCCGCGTGGGGAAGAGCTCTGCGAACACTGCAGGTGAAATGGACAGTGTTGCACCCATGAAAACCAGGATGATGGTGGCCGGCAGAAAGAGGGACCAGAAGCTCTGACCCACGGTGTTTACCAGCAGCGGGAAGAGGATGATGGGCACGCCGGTGCCTATCAAAAGGCTGGGTCGGCGGCCGAACCGGTCAGAGAACTTGCCCCAAAACGGCAGGGAAATGATCAGTACGACGTTGCTTAGAACGCTGGCCAGAAGGGCGGTTCCCTGGTCCATCTTGTGAATGATGACAGCCTGCTGCACCGCGCTGACAGACCAGACGTAGTAGCAGACGGTACCCCCGACGCCGAGGCCGATCACTCGGAGGGCGGAGCGCCAGTTCTTGCGGACCTCCGGCCACATCGGCTGGCGAACGGTGGCCTTCGCTGCGGTGAACGCCTCGGTTTCCTTCATCCGTGAACGGGCAATCAGGGTGTACAGGCCCAGGAGCGCGCCGACAACGAAAGGGATACGCCAGCCCCAAGACTGCATGTCGGGCTTACTGAGGACTGTGTTCAGCAGCACCCCGAACAGCAGCCCGATCACAATGCCGGAGGTGCCGGAGACGTAGATCAACGAGGACCAGAGACCGCGGCGGGATGCCGGGGCGGACTCTGCAATGTAGGTCTGGGCGGAGGGCATTTCACCGCCGTGGGCCAGCCCTTGTAGGAGCCGGGCAGTGAGAAGCACTACGGCGGCCCAGGCGCCTGCGGAGTTGTAGGTAGGAACCAGCGCGATCATCAGGGATCCGAACGATGCGAGGCCCACAGTGGAGATCATCGACGCGCGGCGGCCAAGATGGTCCGCCATCCAGCCAAAGAGGAGGCCGCCAACTGGGCGGGCAACGAAGCCTACGGCGAAGACAGCCATCGCCCCCAAAAGCGCGGCCAGGGGGTCTTTGGGGTTGAAGACCTCTGTGGCGAAGTAGATGGCGAAGGCGGAGTAGATGCCCCAGTCATACCATTCGAGAGCGTTGCCCATGCCGGTGGCGACGAGAGTCTGCCGCTGGGACTTGGTCGCCTTGAGCGATGCCCGGGCGGCCGGGATCTTTTCCTGCACTGCAAGGTGCGCTGTGCCGTCAGTTGTTGGGTCCATCATCAAAAGTCCTTGGTATTGGGGAAGGATTGGGGTGGCAGGGAGGGTCAGACGCCGGCGAGCTGGGCCAGTTGGCCCACGGCCAACTGGGTGTACAGGGCGGTACCGTCAACCAGGACACTGTCATCGAACGCCGCGCGCGGGGAGTGGTTGAACGCCGCGTTCGGGCCGCCGGCAAGCGGGGTGGCGTCCAGGCAGATGAAGCTGCCCGGCACGCGGGCGAGGACGTCGGCAAAGTCCTCGGACCCGCCCAGCGGTGCGGCGAGCCGGTGGTGGCGTTCGGCGCCAAAAAGTTCGGTGATCTGGTCGGCGGCAAATGCGGTGTGGGCCTCGTCCGTCACCGTGACGCGTCCCCCTACGTGATAGTTGATGTCGACTTCCAGCCCGTGAGCAGATGCGATACCTTCCAGCAGGCGCGGAATGGCCGACTGCATTTTGGTTCTGGCCTGGTCGGAATACATCCGGAGGCTCGCGCCGAATTCGGCGGTGTCGGGAATGACGTTGATGGCCTCGCCGGCCTTGACCATTCCGACCGAGACCACCACGGGGTCGTGGGCGTTGAACTGGCGCGTGACCATGTGCTGGAGGCCGAGGATCATTTCCGCCATAACCGGGACGGGGTCCTGCGCCTGGTGCGGCGCCGACCCGTGACCGCCGCGGCCTATGACCTTGACGAAGAGCGCGTCCGCGGCGGACATCATGACCCCCGGCTTGGTTTCGAAGCGGCCCGTATTGCCGCCCGCGCTGAAGACGTGGAGTCCGTAAGCGGCGTCGGCCCGCCGGCCGGACAGCTCCAGGATGCCTTCCTCAATCATCATCGGAGCGCCCGCCAGCAATTCTTCGGCGGGCTGGAACATGAAGACGACGTCGCCGGCCAGTTGGTGGCGACGCTCGGCGAGCAGACGTGCCGCACCGACGAGCATCGACGTGTGCAGGTCGTGGCCGCAGGCGTGCATGCGGTTGGCCACCTCCGACGTGAAATCGATGCCGGTTTCCTCTTGGAGCGGCAAGGCGTCCATGTCTGCGCGCAGCAGGACCGCCGGACGGGCGTCGCCGGACGTCTCGCCGGCGGTGCCGCGCAGAACGGCACCCACGGAGGTGAGGCCCGTGCCCAACGTGATCTCCAAGGGAAGATCGGCCAGCGCCTCCAGGACCTTCTCCTGGGTGCGGGGCAGTTCCAGACCCAGCTCTGGGTGGCGGTGCAGGTCGTGGCGCAACTGAACGATGTCGCCGTGCAGCTCGCGGGCATCTTCAAGAATTTTGGCGACGGACACAGAGTGTTCCCTTCGGATGAACGGGTGATCCACAAAAACGTGGTTTGACTTCTTTCGAGTATGTGAGCTGCACTACCTGCCGTCCATGACCAATAATGCAGGAATAGCATGCCGTCGCGGCATGGAACAGGTACTGGCGTCCTCAGTCGAGGGAAAAGCCGGGTGAGCCAGGGACTGAGGCGAGAAGCTTCCGGGTGTAGTCGTGTTGCGGGTCCCGGTAGACGGTGTCGATGGGGCCCTGTTCCACGATGCGGCCTTGGAACATGACCACCACTTCATCGCAGACCTGCTGGACGACGGCGAGGTTGTGCGAGATGAACAGCATGGCGCTACCCACGGTGCCGCGCATGTCCTGGAGCAGCCGGATAACGTCGGCCTGGACTGAAACGTCCAGGGCAGAGGTGATCTCGTCCGCGATGACGAGCTTGGGCTCGAGCATGAGGGCCCGGGCGATCGCGATCCGCTGGCGTTGCCCGCCGGAAAACTCGTGCGGATACCGGGTCGCGGCGGACGGGTCGAGTTTGACGCGTTCCAGTGCGGCCGCGATGACGTCCCGATGCTCTCTGGGGTCCGCGCCGTGCGGGTCGAGCGCTTCGGCCAGAGTCTGCCCTGTGGTTCGGCGCGGGCTGAGCGAGGAGTAAGGGTCCTGAGGGATGTACTGGACTTCGCGGCGCATCTGCTGCCGGCGCTTTCCCTGCGTACGGGTGAAGTCCTCGTTGCCGATGAAGATTTCGCCGCTGTTCGGTTTGTTGATGCCCACGAGCGTCTTGCCGAGGGTTGATTTCCCTGAGCCTGATTCACCGACCAGCCCCACCACGGAGCGGGCGGGGACGGCGAGCGTCACGTCCTTGAGCACGTGGGCGGCGCCGAAGCTGACATCGAGGTTGCGGACGGACGCGGCCATCGGAACGTCGGTTCCGCTTGGTTGAAAGCCGGCCCCGGGCCCTCCGGGGACATTGAGAACATCTGCGTGTGCGTTCATGACGTGAGAACTCCAGGATTTTCCGGAACCGGGCCGCGATCCAGAACCGGGATGGCGGCCAGCAGTGCCTTGGTGTAGGGGTGGTGGACATCTCGGGCGGCCAGTTGGGCGGAGGTCAGCCGCTCGACGATTTCACCGGACTTCATCACCAGGATGGTGTCGCAGAGTGCTTCCACAACACCGAGGTCATGGGAGATGAACAGCATGGCGGTCCCCTGCTCCCGGCGGATGCGGCGAAATTGCCGCAGGACTTCTGCTTGGACGGTGACGTCGAGCGCCGTCGTGGGCTCATCGGCGACGATCAGCTTGGGCGAAGTGACAATCGAGGCAGCGATCATGGCCCGCTGGCGCATGCCGCCGGAGAGCTCATGCGGGTGCTGCCGAAGCCGGCGGGCCGGCTCAGTGATGTTTACGCTGGCCAGCGCCTGAGTGATGACGTGGCGTGCCTGGGCGCCTCCCATGCCCAGCTGGGTACGGAGCACCTCGGTGAGCTGGGAACCCATCCGCAGGGCCGGGTTGAACGTGGTTCCCGGATCTTGATAGACGATGCTGATGTCTTTGGCCAAGCGTGACGGGTCGGGCTCAGCCAGCATGTTCATGTTGTCCACGCGCAGCAGGTCTGCCTCCACCGTCAAGCCTTCGGTGGGCAGCCCTGCGATGGCCATGGCCGTGAGGGACTTCCCGGAACCTGATTCGCCTACCAGGGCCAGCACTTCACCGGGATCGATACTCAACGCAATGCCCTTCACGAGGTCGGGCCCGCCGGGGACACCAATCTTCAGGTTCTCGACCCGCACGAGTGCACGGTCCGACGCCGGGACTGCCACCGAGCGGTTCTGGTGGACCACCCGGCGGAAGAAGCTCCGCTTGGCGCGGGGATCGGCGTCGGCAGCCAGCGCGTCGCCGATCAGCATGACCGAGAGCCCGGTCAGGGCGATCATGACAGAGGGGCCGACGGCCTCGACCGGCTGGGTGTAGAGGGCCCCGAGGCTGTCGTTCAGGAGCCGGCCGAAGTCGTAGTCCGGGGACTGCACACCGAGCCCGATGAAGGACAACGCGGAGATTTCCACCAGGGAGAGCGCGAACACCGTGGCGGACAGGATCAGCAGGGGCTCGGCCATGTTCGGCAGCATGTGCCGTACCGCGATGCGGACCGGGCTGACGCCGAGGAGGCGCGCCGTGACCACATAGTCGCTGCTGGACACCGAGGAGGCCAGGTTAGCCGTGATCCGGGCGAAACCGGGAATGCCGGCGATGCCGATCGCGGCGACGGCGGAAGAGACACCGGGTTCCAGCACGGCGGCGATCACCAGCGCGAAGATCAGGCTGGGGTACGCCACGGCGGTCTCGAGGACGCGCAGGGCGGCCTCGCGGACACGCCGGCCCGAGAGCCAGATGGCCAGGCCGATCAGGATACCGGAGACCGCCGTGATGGCCGCTGCACCGGCGGTCATGAGCAGGGTCAGCCGGGTCGCCACGAGGGCCCGTGCCAGCAGGTCCCGGCCGAAGTCATCGGTGCCCAGCCAGTGAGCGGGGCTGGGTCCCTGGGCGGCGTCGGCGGTCAGCTGTTCGGCCGCCTGCTTCAAGGTCAGCGGTGCAATGACGGCGATGAGAATCAGTGCGAGCATCAGTGCCGCGCCCGTTGCCATAGCGGGACTCCAGAACTCCCGGCTCCTAAACCTAGACGTCATTGGAGGTTCCTCCGAGGTTGCGGGGGTCGATGATGGCCAGGATCAGGTCCACCAGAATGATGATGAGGGTGGCGAGAAGCCCGAGGACAAGGATGATTCCCCGGATCACGGGATAGTCGCGCTGCAGGATCGCGTTGACGATCCCCTGCCCCAGCCCGGGCCACGCAAAGACGGTTTCGATGACCACGGCGCCGCCGAGCTGCGCGGCGAGGATGAGTCCCGAGAGCGTCAGCGTGGTGGTGAGCAGGTTCGGCAGGACGTAGCGGGCATGCGTGCGCAGGGCGCCCAGCCGCCAGCCGCGGGCGGTCCGGATGTAGTCCTTGTCCAGGACCACGGCGGTTTCGCGCCGCACAATCCGGGAGATCACGCAGATCGGGCCCAGCATGAGGGCCGCGGTGGGAAGCACCAAAGAGCTCAGGGTCGCCGCGCCTGCGGCCGGTAGCCATCTCAGGCTCACGGCAAACACCACCACGAGCAGTGTTGCCACCACGTACTGCGGAATCGAGTAGAGCAGGCTGGTCAGGAAGTTGAATCCGGCGTCCAGCCACCGGTTCCGCCCGCCGCGGGTGAGGATGGCCACCGCCATACCCAGCGGCACGGAAACGAGCAGGACCAGTGCAATGGCCAGCAGGGCGATCTCGGCGGTGAACGGTAATCGCGTGAAGATCAGAGTGGAGACGCTCTCGCCGCTGACGAAAGAGGTTCCCATGTCCAGGCGGAGGACGCCCGAGACATAGTTGACGAACTGGATGAGGAGCGGCAGGTCCAGGCCGAGTTCGGTCCGGACATTCGCGATCTGCGCCGGGCTGGCGCCGTCACCGGCTGCGATCACGGCCGGATCGCCCGGAATGAGCGGCACGATCAGGAATGTCACGACGGTGAGTACCGCGAACGAGAGCAGCAGCCCGCTGAGCCGGCGCAGCGAGAACCCGGCCCACGGATGGCGGATGAGGCGACGTCCCGCACTCCCGGCAATAACACCGGGAGTGCGGGAAGCTTCAGCAATGCTTGAAGAAGTCATGAGCTGTTTTCCGTGCTACTTCGTGATCCGCATGGTGCTCTCGTCCGGCTGGCCATTCATGGTGTGCATGGCGAAACCGGATCGGATGGTCACCTGCGAGGGAAGGCTGGCCAGCGGGATCACGTGGGCTTCGCCGATCATGATCTCCTGGGCTTCCTGGTAGGTCCCGCAACGTTCGGCGTCGTCGGTCTGGGTCATGGCTTTGGACACGAGGTCCAGGACGGGCTGGTTCTCCAGGCCGCCCCAGTTGAGGCCGCCTTTTTCCACCGGCGTGCCGATGACAGTGGACAGTGCGCCGTACATGGTGCCTCCGGCGTTGATACCGCCCATAACGGTGACGTCCCAGGTGTCGAGCTTCTGGGTCAGGTCGGTGCTCCACGTGGCGAGGTCCACGTTGCGCAGTTCAATGTCAGCACCCGCTGCCCGGAGGGCTTCGGCGACATAGGTGTTGGCTGCACCGTTGGGGCCGAAGATCTGCGCGCCGACCATGCGGATCTTGACGCCGGCGAGGGCCTTCTGCGCAGCTGCAGGGTCCGACTTGATGAGCAGGCCGGTGTCCTTGTTGGAGCAAGGCACGCCCGGGTGGGCGAAGGAGGAATAGATTTCGCCGAGACCGCCCGAGGCGGCCTGGTTGAAGGCCGTCACATTCAGCGCCTGGGCCAGGGCTCTGCGCAGGGCCGGATCGGTGAACGGATGCCCGGGCCGCTCATTGAACATCATGTACAGGCTGCCCTGCGGGATGACCTGGGTGCTGAAGTCCTTGTTGCCGTCGAAGCGGGTGGTGTCCTTGCCGCGGATGTTGGCGATATCCTTCGTGCCCGTCAGGAGCTCATTGGAGATGGCGCTGGCGTTGGCGTTGACGCTGGCCTCGATGGTCTTGGCAGGAGTGCCCTCGATCTTGGTTTCGTACGCCGGCCAGGTCTTGTAGTCGTCCCGGAGAGCAAACGTGTATGCCACGCCATGCTGCTTCTTACTCAGGGTGTACGGCCCCGAAAACGCGCCGGCTACATCCCCCGTGGTCAGGGCCTTGGGGTCTTTGAGGCCGGCAGGGCAGACGATGCCGGTGGCGTGCAGACTCATGCCCTGCAGGAGGTCGGTCCACGGCTGGGCAGGCTTGACGGTGACGGTGCCGGCGGCGTCGTCGGCCGTGACAGTGGCGGGGCCATCACCCAGGACGAGGGGGCGGAAGCTGGACTTGCTGTCCGGGGCAGCGAACACCTTGAGGGATTCCGCCACGACGCCGGCGGTAATGGGGGTGCCGTCGGAGCAGGTGGCGCCACCGCGAATAGTGAACGTTCCCTGGGTGGGGGTGATGTCCCACTTGCTGGCCAGGTCGGAGACGATCTTGTTGTTCTCGTCGCGGCGCACCAGCGTGGAGAACAGGAGACGGTTGGCGGCGTAGTCGTCAGCATTGCGGACCTCGACCGGCGCAAAGCTGGTGGGGTCAGCGCTCAGCACCGTACGGATGGTGTCGGTGGAGATCTGGCCGACCGCGGCGGCGCCCGGGCCGGTTCCGCCGCCAGTGGTACAGCCGGTGGCAGCGACAGCGATAACTGCAGCTGCGGCAGCCAAGGGAGCGAGCCTGCGTCCACGCCGGGCGGAGATGCCTGCCGTCGACTGGTGGTTCTGTGTCACGAGTGGTCCTTCGATTGGTCCGATGCGGGTGCGGGTGTTGCATGCAATAACTGAGGCGAACACCCGCTGATCGAGTATGTGATCCATCCCTCAGAACGTCTAAGACTCATTCAGTAGATATTCGATGCCTCTACGGCATAGATCGCGGTGTTCTGCGGGTATACGCGAGGCGGTCATGCCGGGGCGCCCGCGCTCGCCGTCATACCTGCTCCCCCCGGCACCTCATATGACTCGATTGTTGCGAGGGCCGGGGCGGAATTCCGGAAACGCGCCCTTAGCCTGATTGCGTGACCCCCACCCTCTTCGCCAACGCCACGTTCCATACACTCAATCCGAAGCAGCCACGCGCCGGGGCCCTCCTGGTGGAGGGCGGCGTCATCGTGGCAGCCGGCTCGGCGGCAGAACTCCAAGCCCATGCACCCGCGGGTACGAGGACCCTCGATTTGGACAACGCCGTAGTCATTCCAGGGCTGACGGATGCCCACATCCACACGGCGAGCCTGGCCCGGTCCATGCACGAGGTCGACCTGCGGCAGGCCGGGAGCCTGGCGGAAGCGCTGGCCGGCGTCAGTGCCGTGCGGCCGCGCTACGGGGATGGCGAATGGATTTTCGGCGGCTGGTGGGACTTCAACAAGTGGCAGGTCCCGGTCCAGCCGGACCGCACCGGTCTGGACGCCGTCTGCCCGCGAAACCCCGTGGCTCTGACCAGCGCGGACGGCCACACGGTGTGGGCCAACTCGCAGGCGCTGCAGCTACTGGGCATTGCCCGGACGACGCCGGACCCCGCGGGCGGTGAAATCGCCCGCGACGAACACGGCGAAGCCACCGGGATCCTTCGGGAGAGCGCTGTTTACCCGGTCCGGAAACTCGCCGCGTCGGGGGTCTCGGGAAATCTCCCGGATCAACTGCGGGAGGCCCAGCGGTACCTGCTGTCCCTGGGCCTGACCGGCGTCCACGACATCGACGGTGCTGACGCCCTGGACGCCTACAGGGCCCTCCGCGCCGAGGGGGTACTGGCCCTGCGCGTCCACAAACTGCTGGCCCAGGACGATCTGGAGGCCTCCATCGGTGCCGGAATTCGGACCGGTCAGGGCGACCGCTGGATCCGGCAGGGCGCCGTGAAGATTTTCGCCGACGGCGCGGCCGGCTCCCACACCTGCCATATGAGCGAGCCGTTTCCGGGCGGCAGCAGCCATGGCATGGAGGTGACGGCCTATCCCGACCTGCTGGGACTGGCCAACCGGGCCGCCGCCGCGGGAATCGCCGTCGCCGTCCACGCCATCGGTGACCGCGCCAACCACCTGGTGCTGAACGCCCTGGCCGAAATCCGGGAGACCACCGCCCGGCACGGCCTGCGTCACCGGATCGAGCACGTCCAGTTTCTGCAGCCCGCGGATGTTCCGCGGCTGGCCGCCCTCGGCGTCGTGGCGTCCATGCAGCCCCAGCACTGCCCCAGCGACCTGCCCATCCTCGGCATGGTGGAGGGACGGGGCCTGGCATCCTACGCCTGGCGGAGCCTGCTGGATGCCGGGGCCACCGTCGCCTTCGGCTCGGACTCCCCCGTGGAACTTCCCAACCCGTTCCACGGGCTTCATGCCGCCCTCACGCGGACAACTGCTGAAGGGGAGCCCGACGGCGGATGGGAACCCCAGGAGCGGATCTCACTGGAGCAGGCACTCCACGCGTACTGCGTCGCCCCGTCCTACGCGTCGGGCGAGGAATCCGTCAAGGGAACGCTAAGCCCCGGGATGCTCGCCGACTTTGCGGTGCTCGACACCGATATTTTCGCGGCAGGCGCCGCGGAGATCAGGGCGACGAAAGTCCGGATGACCGTCACAGACGGGCTCGTCCGTTACAGGAGCGAGGACTGACCAAGGCCCGCTGAAAAGCACCGTGCGGGAAGCCAGCACTCTCCGAAGCAACAACCTCTGTGACAACACAACACCCCCGCAAACAAGCTGCGGGGGTGTTGTCGTTACGGGTGGACCGACGGCGGGCGGCTAGTTTCCGCTGGCTGGCACCTTAGACGTCGCGATGGCGCCGCCGAGTGAGATCAGGCCGATGACCACCAAGAGTGTGGCCGGTCCCCAGGACGCGTTCCCGGACAGGGACAGGAAGACCGTGGCCAGCGCCGGCATGAATCCTGCGACAACCGCAGACAGGTTGGCCGACAGCCCCATGCCCGTGTACTTCACGTGCGCCGGGAAGAGCCGGTCGATCAGGGCGCCGATGATGGCATAGGTGATGGCACAGGGACCGAATGCCAGCACCATGGCCACAATGATCAGCCCGGGCTCCCTGGTGTCAACAAGCCAAAAGATGGGAAACGCCAGGGCCAGGAAAATGGAGTAGCCAATGATGCCCACGCGGGCGGCCCCGAAGCGGTCGGCAAGGCGTCCGGCAACGACTGTCATGACCATCTGGGCGACGGCACCGATTGTCATGGCAGTGAGGATCACCGCGGACGGCAGGCCCAGCACCCGGGTCACGTAGCTGATCATGAAGGTGGTCAGGATGAAGAAGCCGGCGTTGCCCACCAGATACGTGCAGACACCGATCGCCAGCCTCCCCTTGAACTTGCGGAAGAGCTCAATGACGGGAGCCTTCTTGGTCCCGTCGCTTGCCTCGAGCTCCTGGAACTCCGGAGTTTCCTCCACGTTCCAGCGGAGCCAGAGCGCCACGGCCACCAGGATGATGGAGGCAATGAACGGCAGCCGCCACCCCCACGCCATGAAGTCTTCCCTGGGCAGCAGGGCAACCAGGGTGATGGCACCGGTGGAGAGCAACGTGCCAACCGGCGAGCCAAGCTGCACCAGGGCCGCGTACAGCCCGCGGCGCTTCGCGGGGGCATATTCGATGGCCATCAGGGTGGCGCCGCCCCATTCGCCGCCGGTGGCAACACCCTGGACGGCCCGCAGCAGCGTCAGCAGGATCGGGGCGACGACCCCCGCGCTCGCATACGTGGGCAAGAGGCCCATGAGGGTGGACGCAGCGCCCATGAGCATCACGGTCGCGACCAGCGCGCCGCGCCGGCCATACTTGTCACCGACGTGGCCAAAGATGATGGCACCGACGGGCCGGGCAACAAAGGCCGCGCTAAAGCTCAGGAAGGCCGAGACGGTGGGGGCCACCGGGTCGGCGCTGGGGAAGAACAGCGGCGCGAAGACGATTGCGGCCGTAGTTCCGAACAGGAAGAAGTCATACCACTCAAGGGCGGTGCCGATGAAGGCTGCGGCCAAGACCTTTCCGGGGCTGGAAGGTCCCGGCCCGACAGCTGCCTTAGCGGCGACTGCCGGGGCGGCGGTGGATTGTGATGTTGGAGTTGTCATGGGTGGATCCCTCGGCTGATAGTTCAATGTTCAATGTGTTCTGACCATGACCGTACTGTGGGCCAGTGCATACCCGCCAATACTTCTTCTTGCATTTCTATATGCCAAAAGGGCATGCTTTCCTCATGAACCTACGACGCTTGCAGTACTTCCTGGCCGTAGTGGACGCCGGCACTGTCACTGCTGCGGCGGAACGGATACACATTGCCCAGCCGGCCCTCAGCCGGCAGATCAAGACCCTGGAAAATGAGCTCAAACTGCGCCTGTTCGAGGCGCAGGGCAACAAGCTCGCGCTCACGCCCGCCGGCCGGGCCTTCATTCCGGCCGCCCGCCGCCTCATGCTGGAGACGCAGAGCCTGGAAGATGCCGCGGATGCGCTGCGGACAGGACGGGTGACCACGCTCGTGGCTGCCGCCACCGCAGCCTCCGTCCGGGGCTTCCTGGCACCCTACATCGCCACCACCGGCCCGGAGGATCCGCTGATTATCACGCGCGAAACCAGCCACTTCGCCATTGCCGAGGCCCTCCTGCACGGCAGCGACTTCGCTGTCTCCCCGGCGCCGCCGGAGCCGGGACTGGCCACCATGCCGCTGGGCAGCATCCCGCTGACCGCCTACGTCGCGGCGGACCACGAATGGGCGCGGGACGGGGTGTCCGAGCTCCCTCTATCGGCTCTGTGCGGCCAGCATGCCATCCTGCCCTCACACCAGAGCGTCAGCCGCTACATTCTCGACGACGCCCTCAACCAGGCCCACCTAAGCTTCCGCCGGGTCTCCGAGTGTGACGACGGGCAGACCATCATGGCACTGGCGGCGGCCGGGCACGGCATCGGGGTGACCACCGATCTGCCCGCCTATGGCACCCACCCGATTCGAATCCTGGCGGGCAGTAACGGTCAGCAAGGACATGCCCTCCGGCTGCCCCTGCACACGGCCTGGATCCCTGGGCACTTCGCCGAGGAATCCATCCGGGCGGTGGCCGTCCGTCTGCGGAGGTTCCTGAACAGGCAGGGCGCAATTATTGAGGACGAGTCGAAAGCCTAGGGCATGATGCCAGTTTGGCATTGACTATCAACCAGATAGACATTAGACAGCATGAAACCTGACTCCGATACTGGATGGAACGCAATGATGCATCCATAGAATCGGGAGAAATGCATGCTCTTGGACGTGCTCTACACCAACGGATCTTTTTACACCCAGGATGCCCGGCGTCCGCGGGCCCACAGCGTGGGCGTCCATGATGGACGCATCATCAGCCTCGATGACGAACTGCCCGGTTCCCTGTTCCGCGACGTCCACGATCTGGGGGGCGCCGCCGTCGTGCCAGGGTTCAATGACGCGCACTGCCACCTCAGCTACGTGGGCCAGGCGCTGGTCCAGGCCGATGTCCGCTCCTCCGTGTGCGTAAATATGGACGAATTGCTGGCCACGGTGGGGCGCGCATGCGCAGCGGCACCGCCAGGAGCGTGGGTCCAGGGCGCAGGGTACGACCAGAACTACCTCGGCAACCAGCACCCCACGGCGGAGCAGTTGGACGCGGTCAGCCACGGCCACCCCGTGTGGCTGATGCACAACTCCCGGCACATGGGCGTGGCCAACACGGCCGCCTTCGAGCGGGCCGGCTACCCCGGGCGGCGCAAGGTCACCGCGCCCGATGGCGGGGCCGCACCCGCCGATGCCGACGGCAGGGCCGTCGGGCTGCTTCAGGAGACGGCCCGGGCGCTGGTCATGGACGCCATTCCCGCGCCAAGTGTGGACGACGTCGCCGCGATGGTTGGCGCCGGCAGCGCCGCGCTGCTGAAGCTGGGGGTCACCAGCATCACCGAGCCCGGGCTGGGCGCCCCACAGCACATCGGCCACAGCCTGTCCGACCTGGCCGGCTACCAGGCTGCGCGCGATGCCGGGATGCTCGGCGTGCGCGCCACGGTGATGCCCTACCTCACCACCCTGCACGGACTGGGCGACGAGTCCGGTCCGGTCGGTCAGGCTGGTGCCGGCCCTGTTGCCCGCATGGGCCTGGATCTGGGCATGCGGACGGGGTTCGGCGACGAATGGCTCCGGCTGGGCCCGGCCAAGATCCTGTCCGACGGCTCGCTGATCGGCCGCAGCGCCTTCATGTGCTGCGACTACCAGCACGACGCCGGGGCGGGGAAGGGCAACCGTGGGCTGCTCCAGTTCCCCGCCGCGGAACTGCGGCGGCGGATCATCGGCGCGCACCGTGCCGGCTGGCAAGTAGCCACCCACGCCATCGGCGACGCCGCACTGGACGTTGTGCTGGACATCTTCGAGGAGGCCCAGGGTCGCTACCCGCGGCCGGACGCACGCCACCGGATCGAGCACGTGAACGTTGCCGGCGATGCGCAGATCCGGCGGCTGGCTTCACTGGGCCTCATCCCCGTGCCGCAGGGCCGCTTCATCAATGAACTCGGCGACGGCGCAGCGCGGGCGCTGGGGCCCGAACGGACGCGACTGTCCTACCGCGTGAAGGCCCTACTCGACGCCGGGATCGAGATCCCCGCCAGCACCGACGCGCCCGTGGTCTCCGCGGATCCCATCCTGAACGTCCACGACCTCGTGAACCGCCGGACCTCCTCCGGCGCGGAATTCGTGCCCGAGGAGCGCATCACCGTTGCCCAGGCCGTGCGCGCCTACACCGTGGGCAGCGCGCACGCCGCACATGAGGACCACTACAAGGGCACGCTCTCCCACGGCATGCTCGCGGACTTCGCTGCCCTGTCCGAGGACATCTATGAGGTTCCGGCCGACGCCATCTGCGACGTTCGGGTCACGGCCACGGTCGTCGACGGCAAGTTGGCCTGCGGCAGCCTTTAGCCCAGCACTGCCCGCCACTAAGTCCATGGGCCGCTCGGCGCCATCTACATGCTTTTTAGTTATGTATTTTGAACTTTATATGTATTAGACAGCATGAACTTGATTGCCAATACTTGAGGGAAACCCACATGCCGGCCACCCTGGCCAGCACCACAGTTGTCCGCCAGTTCCCTGGCTCAAACCCCTGTTTAGGAGCACTACGTTGGAGAAGAACACCCACGCCGGCCAGGCGATCGTCGATTCCCTGGCCCTGCACGGCGTCAACCGTGTATTCGCGGTCCCGGGCGAAAGCTACCTTGCCGTGCTCGACGGGCTCCACGGAGCCGATATCGAGACCATCGTGTGCCGCCAGGAAGGCGGTGCTACGTATATGGCGGAAGCCCACGGCAAGTTCACCGGCGAGCCGGGCGTGGCCATGGTGACCCGCGGCCCGGGAGCCGCGAATGCCTACGTTGCCATTCACGCCGCGTGGCAGGACGCAACACCGATGGTCCTGTTCGTGGGCTTGATCCCGGTCGCGGACCGAATGCGCGAGTCCTTCCAGGAGTTCGATCCCAATGCCTGGTTCGGCACCCAGGCCAAGCGCGTTTTTGTGCTCGACGAGGCCTCCCGGGCGTCGGAGGTGGTGGCCGAGGCGTTTTTCGCCGCCAAGTCCGGCCGTCCAGGCCCAGTCGTCGTCGGCCTGCCGGAAGACGTCATCACCCACGAATTTGTCGGCGACCTGCACCCGGTGATCACGGTTGCCGAAGGGGCAGTATCCTCCGCGGAGCTGGAGCTCATCACCACGGCCCTTTCCGGTGCCGAAAAGCCCGTCATCTTCGTCGGCGGCCAGCGCTGGACGCCCGCAGCGGCGGCCGCCGTGACGGCTTTTGCCGAGGCCAACGGCATCCCGGTGGTCCAGGACTGGCGCGCCTCGGACCGCATTCCCTTCCACTCCGGGGTGTTCGTCGGCGCCTTGGGCTACGGCCGCACCGGAGATACGGCACAGATCTTCGCCGAAGCCGACGTACTGCTGGCCATCGGCGCCGTGCCCACTGACGTTCCGACGGACGGCTACACGCTGCGGCAGTCGCCTCAGGCCACGAATATCCTCGTCAACATCGACAGCTCCCTGCGCGGACGCTCCGGTGCCGTCACCGCCCACATCCTCGCCAGCCCGGTCGCGTTCGCCGACGCAGTCAAGGACCTCCGGCTGGGAAAGGCCGCACACTGGGACTCGTGGCGCGCCGCCGGCCGCGCAGCGCAGGCCGCGTTCAGCACACTCCCGGACCTGGCCGCCCTCCCTGCCACCCGGGAAGGAACCGGCCATATGAGTGCCGTGATTTCCGAACTGGTGCGGCGCCTGCCGCAGGACGCCGTCTACAGCTTCGGCGCCGGCAACCACTGCGCCTGGGCCCAGCGGTACCTGCCCACGAATGTGTTCCCGTCGCAGCTGAGCATGCGCAACGGTTCCATGGGATACAGCGTGCCGGCGGCGGTGGCGGCATCCCTGCAGAGCCCGGAGCGCCTGGCGGTAGCGATCGCCGGCGACGGGGAATTCCTGATGAACGGCCAGGAGTTCGCAACGGCAGTGCAGCACGGTGCCGCCATGCTCATCATCGTGATGGACAACGGCCAGTACGGCACCATCCGCGACCACCAGGAGCACCACTTCCCGGGCCGCGTCAGCGGCACACAGCTGACGAACCCTGATTTTGCCGCATTTGCCCGCGCATTCGGAGGCCACGGCGAAACGGTGACCAGCGACGACCACGCCGCGATCGCCGTCGAACGTTCCCTCAAGGCCGTGCAGGACCAACGGATCCCGGCCATCATCCACGTCATCACCGACCCGCAGATCGCCCTCCCCTGAGGGATCCGAACCGACAGAAGGAGCACAGCATGAGCCTCTATGCCGTCACCAACCCGGCCACCGGGGAACCCGTCAAGGCCTACCCCACCGCCACCGACGCGCAGATCCACACCGCAGTAGCCACCGCCGACGCCGCCTTCAGGGCATGGAACAAGACAGCACTGGCGGACCGGGTGAAACTCCTGGGCCGCGTGGCCGAGCTCTACACCGAGCGCCGAGACGATCTCGCCGCGATCATCACGCGGGAAATGGGAAAACCCGTTTTCCAGGCGCGGATCGAAGTGGACATCGTCGCGTCAATCTACCGGTACTACGCCGAGAACGGCCCATCGTTCCTCGAAGACGAAGAGCTCGAGGTTGCCGCCGGTGGCAGGGGCTATCGTCCGCAAGGACGGCCTGGGCGTGCTCTTGGGCATCATGCCGTGGAACTTCCCGTACTACCAGGTGGCCAGGTTCGCCGCCCCCAACCTGATGAACGGCAACACCATCCTGCTCAAGCACGCCCCGCAGTGCCCGGAGTCCGCCCTGGCCATGGAACAGATCTTCCTCGATGCCGGTGCACCCGAAGGTGCGTACGTCAACATCTTCGCCACCAACGAGCAGGTCGCCGGCATCATCGCAGATCCCCGCGTCCAGGGCGTCTCACTCACCGGATCCGAACGCGCGGGATCCGCCGTCGCCGAAATCGCCGGCCGCAACCTCAAGAAGGTGGTGCTGGAACTCGGCGGCTCGGACCCGTTCCTGGTGCTCGAGTCCGCCGACCTGCAACAGGCCGCCACCCACGCGCTGTTCGGCCGCTTCGGCAACACCGGCCAGGCCTGCAACGCGGCCAAGCGCATCATTGTGGCGGACGCCGTCTATGACGAATTCGTAGAGAAATTCGTTCGCGCCGTCTCAGCTGTGAAGGTGGGCGACCCCACGGAGGCAGACACGTTCATGGGGCCGCTGTCCTCCACCGCCGCCCTCGACGGGCTCGCCGCGCAGGTGGACGACGCCGTCGCCAAGGGCGCCACCGTGCTCACCGGCGGCAGCCGGCTGGACCAGCCCGGCGCCTGGTTCGAGCCGACGGTCCTCGCCGGAGTGACCGAGGACATGCGCGCCTTCTCCGAGGAACTCTTCGGCCCGGTCGCCGTTCTGTACCGCGTTTCGTCCGAAGACGAGGCTGTGGAGCTGGCCAACAACTCCGTTTACGGCCTCGGCGCCGTCATCCAATCCACTGACGCTGCCAAGGCCCAGGAGATCGCGGACCGTCTGGACACGGGCATGGTCTACATCAACGAAGCCCCCGGCACCGCCGCCGAGCTTCCATTTGGCGGCATCAAGCGCTCCGGAGTCGGACGCGAACTGGGCAAGTACGGCATGGACGAGTTCGTCAACCGGAAGCTGATCCGCACCGGAAAGTAGGCAAGGCTCCCGGCCAGCCGGCTGGGCCCACACCGCTTCCAGCGGCCGTTGCAACACCCCGGAACAATTTCCGGAGTGTTGCAACGGCCGCGTCGTCTTTAACGAAGGCATCGTCCGGTCCAGGGAGGTGCACAAAGACCACCTGCTGTTAGGGCGTCGAGGCAAGCCACGGATATCGCTGCTTCCAAGCCGTTCAGCGGCACCTCTGCCGCCATCGGCCGACTGGCCAGGGCACGCCACAAGCCCGGCAACGGCTCCTTCGCCATGTCAAGGCGATGAAGTCCGTTGCCAGGCCAGTGGTGCCGCCCCGCACGTAGCCCGCCTGCCGCCATACGGGCGACGTGGCGGCTTCGGCGGGACTTTAGGTGATTGGCCCCTAGTCCGTTCGGGAACCGGCGGTGTCAGGCTTAACAGTCACCTTGGCGGCTGCGTCGCGGAACACGTCGCCGAGGATGGCGGCGCCCTTGCGGATATCGTCCAGCGTCGGCAGACAGAAGGACATCCGGAGTTCGCTGTGGCCTCTTCCGTCCGTGTAGAACGCGGTGCCCGGAACGTACACGACGCCGCGTTCGATGCATTCGTAGACCAATGCTTCGGTGTCGATGCCCGCGGGGACGCTCACCCACAAGTAGAAGCCGCCGGTAGGCCGGTTCCAGGTGGTGCCAGCCGGCATGACCTGTTCCAGCGTTTCCACCAGAGCGGTGAACTTCTCACGGTAGATCCCCCGGTATTCGGCGAGCTTGTCCGGCCAGGTCGGATCGTCGAGGTAGGCGCTGATGAGTTGCTGGGAGAACACCGAGGGATTGAGCTGGGAGGTCTCGCTGGCGTTGGCGAGGTGTCCATATAGCATTGCGGGAGGCAGGACCCAGCCCACGCGCAGGCCCGGAGCGATCATCTTGGAGAAAGAGCCGAAATACAGGGTGATGTCTTCGAATTCAGGCTGGATGGCGCGCATGGTTTCGCCGTCGAAACCAAGCAGTCCGTAAGGGTTGTCCTCGAAGATCAGGAGATCGTTGGTGCGGCAAAGTTCTCCAACCCGGTGACGGCGTTCCGCCGAGAGGTTCACGCCGCCGGGATTCTGGAAGTTGGGGATTGTGTACAGTCCCTTGGCCGTCTTGCCGGCGGCCCGGACCTCACCAATGAGCCGCTCCAGCTCCTCCGGGATCAAACCGTCCGCATCCATCGGCACGTGCACGATTTCGGCCTCGTAGCTGGTAAAGACGGCCATGCCGCCGGCGTACGAGGGTGCCTCGGCGAAGATGACGTCCCCGGGGTTGACCAGCACGCGCGCCGCGACGTCTAGCGCCTGCTGGCTTCCCGAGGTCACGATGACCTGGTCCGGTCGGGCCGTGATGCCTTCGAATTTCATGAGTTTGACGATGTGCGCGCGCAGCTCGGGAATGCCGTCGCTGGCCCCGTACTGGAACGAGCGCTCACCGTTCTCCAGCAGAATTCGCTGGGCATCCAGCGCAATCCGCTCGAACGGGAGCGCGCCGAGGTATGGCGCCCCGTTGGCAAAGGAGATCATGCCCGGCCTCTGGGCCGCCCTGAACACTTTGCGAACCTCTGAGGGGCGGGCGGCAAGCGTGCGCTGCGCGAGGACCTGCGGGGAGAACTGGACAATAGTGCCGGTGGCTGCGGGAGTGTGGGCAGCTCCTGCGGAAGATTCCACTGATACAGACATGGGATTCCTTTCAGCCATGAGTATCCATCCATTCTCGGATCGACCGCGGATGCTGTCTAAGACCAAAATCCGAGGAACCGCATACCCGGACGGCATGAGGTGGGCGACCGACGGTCAGATCGTGCTAGACGGGGGTAGTTCAACTCGCCGGTGCCTTGTTGCGCCATAACGACCCGCCTCGTGGGGTCCCGGAATTGGCGAACTACGTGGTCTGCATCAATTGGCTCGTCCGTGTCGTTTGTCCCCACCGATCACGCCGCGTAGTGACGGTCAGGAACAACCACGAGCGCGGTCCCCCAGGTGCACAAGTCATGCAGTTCCAGACGCTCCCGGCCATGAATAAGTACCCAGCAACACCGCTGTCCACATCAAGCGAAGGAGCCGCCAAACCGCGCCAGATACCAACAAAAATGGGCCCCCGCAGGGGCCCATAAGAGGAGATTTGTACACACTCAGAGGCCCACAAGCCCCTGAACAGGGAAAACACGTGCCCGAGGTGGGACTCGAACCCACACACCTTTCGATACCGCATTTTGAGTGCGGCGCGTCTGCCAATTCCGCCACTCGGGCGCGGAGTACACCGGTGTAACAATCAGCCTGCCACAGTGCTGTGAGCAACGCGATCGCTTCCAGTGCGCGAAATTACTCTACATGCAGATAGGCTGAATTCCAGAATCGCGCCAGTGACGCCGCATCGAACCAAACCGGTCCAAGTACATTGGCGGACAAAACCTATGATGGTTGAGTTCCCGCCGTACCTTTCCAAGGAGTTCCCGTGTCAGAACAGACGGAGTCAACCCCCACTTCCCAGCCGGCGCGCCGCGTTGTCGTCGCCGAGGATGAGACCCTCATCCGCCTAGACATCATCGAGATCCTGCGGGGCGAAGGCTACGACGTCGTCGGCGAGGCAGACAACGGCGAAAAGGCCGTGCAGCTCGCCGAGGAGCTCAAGCCCGACCTGGTCCTGATGGACGTCAAGATGCCGGTCATGGACGGCATCTCGGCCGCTGAAAAGATCGTCAAGGCCCGGATCGCCCCCGTGGTGCTGCTCACCGCGTTCAGCCAGAAAGAGCTCGTGGAGCGGGCCCGCGACGCCGGTGCCATGGCGTATGTGGTCAAGCCGTTCACCCCGGCGGACCTCATCCCGGCCTTGGAGATCGCGCTGTCCCGCCACGAGGAAATCAAGGCCCTCGAGAGCGAGGTCACCGACCTGCAGGAGCAGTTCGCCACCCGCAAGCTCGTGGAGCGCGCCAAGAGCCTCCTGACCACCAAGATGGGCCTGACGGAACCGGAAGCCTTCCGCTGGATCCAGAAGACCTCGATGGACCGCCGCCTCAGCATGCGCGAGGTCGCCGAAACCATCATCAACCAAGTCAACTAGCGGCCGACGGCGCCGGCCGCGCTCCGCGGCCGGAAGCCGCGCACGCGAAGCACCAAAAAGGGAGGATCCCCGCCAGCCGGCAGGGATCCTCCCTTTTGCATTCAAGCTTTCGGAACTAGGCCTGGACCCGGTTCTTCTTCTTCTTTTCCGGCCACGGGCCGAGCTTGTCCTTGGCCACGGCCGCTTCGCCCTGGCTGCCGATGTCGGCGAGGTCGCCCACCTTGTGGACCTTCAGCAGGTTCGTCGAACCGGCCTTTCCGGGAGGCGAACCGGCGGCGATGACCACCAGGTCGCCGTCCTCGACGACGTCGAGTTCCAGCAGGCTGCGGTCAACCTGGGCGGTCATCTCATCGGTGTGGCCCACCATCGGGACCAGGACCGGCTGGATGCCCCAGGTCAGTGCGAGCTGGTTCCAGACGTGCTCCACCGGGGTGAAGGCGAAGACCGGCCTGATGGGGCGCAACCGGGAGAGGCGGCGTGCCGAGTCGCCGGACTGGGTGAAGGTACAGATGTACTTCGCTTCCAGCTGGTCGGCGATCTCGACGGCGGCGCGGGTGATGGCGCCGCCGCGGGTCTTGGGCTTGGTGCCGAGCGGGGGGACGCGCTCCAGGCCGTGGACCTCGGTGGATTCGATGATCCGGGCCATGACCTTGACGGTCTCGATCGGGTACTTGCCCACGCTGGTCTCGCCGGAGAGCATGACCGCGTCGGCGCCGTCGAGCACCGCGTTGGCGCAGTCGGAGGCCTCGGCGCGGGTGGGGCGCGGGTTGTCGATCATCGACTCGAGGACCTGGGTGGCCACGATGACCGGTTTGGCCCAGCGGCGTGCCAGTTCGATGGCGCGCTTCTGCACGATCGGCACTTCCTCGAGGGGAAGTTCCACACCAAGGTCGCCACGGGCCACCATGATGGCGTCGAAGGCGTCGATGATCTCGGGGAGCTGCTCCACGGCCTGCGGCTTCTCGATCTTGGCGATGACCGGCACGCGGCGGCCTTCCTCGTCCATGATCTCGTGCACGCGGACGATGTCCGAGGCATCCCGCACGAAGGACAGGGCAACCATGTCCACGCCGCGGCGCATGGCCCAGCGCAGATCGTCCTCGTCCTTTTCGCTCAGCGCCGGCACGTTGACAGCAACGCCGGGCAGGTTGATGCCCTTGTTGTTGGAGACCCAGCCGCCGACAATCACCTGGGCGACCACCTTGACGTCGTCGACGTCGATCGCGCGGAGGGCGACCTTGCCGTCGTCGATCAGCAGGGCATCGCCCGGGTTGACGTCCTCGGTCAGGCTCTTGAGGGTCGTGGAGCAGATGTCCTTGGTGCCGGGAACGTCCTCGGTGGTGATCGTGAACGTGTCGCCGACCTCCAGGAGGTGGGGACCGTCGACGAAGCGTCCGAGGCGGATCTTCGGGCCCTGCAGGTCGGCCATGATGGCCACGGCCTTGCCGAGCTGTCCCGCAGCCTTGCGGACGTTCTCGTAGGTGTTGTCGTGCACGGAGTAATCGCCGTGGCTCATGTTCATGCGTGCCACGTCAACGCCGGCTTCCAGCACGGCCAGCGTGTTGTCAAAGCTTGCGATTGCCGGTCCGAAAGTGGCCACGATTTTAGCGCGTCTCATATACCTACCCTACTGGTGTGTTGCATGGATTAAGTTGAAGTGCGGATGAATCCCGGAGGTCCTGTGGGACTACAGAACCGCCATCGCACGGTCGGTCGGCGCCACGGGTGCCGGCAGAATGGTGCTGCCCATCAGGAACTTGTCCACCGCGGCCGCGCAGGCGCGCCCTTCGGCGATGGCCCAAACGATGAGCGACTGGCCGCGGCCGGCGTCGCCCGCGACGAAGATACCTTCAGTGTTGGTCATGTAGTAGCCGTCGCGTGCCACGTTGCCGCGGCCGTCAAAGTCGGCCTGGACCTGGTCGGTGATCCCTGCCGGCTCGGCGCCGGTGAAGCCCAGGGACAGGAAGACGAGGTCCGCCGGAATGATCCGCTCGGTGCCGGCCTTCGGCAGGCGCTTGCCGTCGACGAATTCCGTCTCCGCAACCTTGACGCCGGTGAGTTTGCCGTTCTCCCCGACGAACTCCACGGTGGAGGCGAGGTAGGTGCGTTCGCCACCTTCCTCGTGCGCGCTGGCGACCTCGAAGAGGGTGGGGAACGTCGGCCACGGCTGGTGGCCGGCCCGCTCGATGGGCGGCTGCTTGCCGATCGCCAGGGTGGTCACGGACGCGGCCTGGTGCCGGTGCGCGGTGCCGAGGCAGTCGGCGCCGGTGTCGCCGCCGCCGAGGATGACGACGTGCTTGCCCGCGGCGTTGATCTGGTTCTCCACGGTCTCCCCCGCCACCACCCGGTTGGCCGGCACGAGGTAGTCCATGGCGTAGTGGACGCCGTCGAGCTCGCGGCCCGGGATCGGCAGGTCACGCGGGACGGTGGCCCCGGTGGCGATGACGACGGCGTCGTACCGGCGGCGCAGCTGCTCCCACGTCACGTCGGTGCCGACGGCCACCCCGGTGCGGAACCGGGTGCCTTCGGCCTTCATCTGCTCCAGCCGGCGGTCCACCTGCTCTTTTTCCATCTTGAAGTCGGGGATCCCGTAGCGCAGGAGGCCGCCGATCTTGTCGTCGCGCTCGTACACGGCCACTGTGTGGCCCACCCGGGTCAGCTGCTGGGCGACGGCGAGCCCGGCGGGGCCGGAACCGACGACGGCGACCGTCTTGCCGGTCAGGCGCGCGGGCGGCAGCGGGTTGACCCAGCCGTTCTCGAAGGCCTGGTCCACGATCGATACCTCGACCTGCTTGATGGTCACCGCGGGCTGGTTGATGCCCAGCACGCAGGACGCCTCGCAGGGGGCAGGGCACAGCCGGCCGGTGAACTCGGGGAAGTTGTTGGTGGCGTGCAGCCGCTCCATCGCTTCCTCGCCCTTGTCCCGCCAGACGAGGTCGTTCCATTCCGGAATGAGGTTGCCCAGCGGGCAGCCCTGGTGGCAGAACGGAACGCCGCAGTCCATGCAGCGGCCGGCCTGGGCCTTCAGGACACCCTTTTCCTGGGCCTCGTAGACCTCTTTCCAGTCCATGATGCGGACCGGAACGGGACGGCGCGGCTGGGTTTCACGCTGACGTACTTTCAGAAATCCGCGTGGATCAGCCACCGGTCACCTCCAGGATTCGAGACCAAACTTCTTCGCCGTCGGGGTCCAGGCCCTCTTCGATGGCGTCAAGACGGGTTTGCAGGACGGCCGCGTAGTCACGCGGCAGCACCTTGGTTATGCGGGCTGCGGTGTCATCGAAGTTCTCGAGGAGCCGCGCCGCGAGCAGCGACTCGGTTTCCTCGAGGTGCTTGACGAGCAGCCCGTGGACGATATCGCGGTCCTCGGCGTCGAGCTCGCGCAGCTGCAGCTCGCCTGACTCGAGGGCCTGCTTGTTGACGCGCTCGGTCTGCAGGTCCAGCACGTAGGCCGTGCCCCCGGACATGCCGGCGCCGAAGTTGCGTCCGGTGCGGCCGATGATGAGCGTCTGGCCACCGGTCATGTACTCGCAGCCGTGGTCGCCGATGCCTTCGACCACCGCGGTGGCGCCGGAGTTGCGGACCAGGAAGCGTTCGCCCACCTGGCCGCGGAGGAACAGCTCACCGCTTGTGGCGCCGTAGCCGATGACGTTGCCGGCGATCACGTTGCGCTCGGCCGGGAACACGTTGGTGCGGTCCGGCCGGACGATGATGCGGCCGCCGGAGAGTCCCTTGCCGACGTAGTCGTTGGAGTCGCCGAACATGCGCAGCGTGATGCCGGCCGGCAGGAACGCCCCGAGTGACTGGCCGGCGGTGCCATTGAGCGTGATGTCAATGGTGTCCGTGGCCAGGACGTCGGTGCTGAAGGTCTTCGTCACGACATGCCCGAGCATGGTGCCGACGGAGCGGTCCGTGTTGATGACGTTCACGGAGATCTTCACCGGCGTGCGGTCGCTCAGCGCCTCGGCCGCCATGGCGATCAGGCGCTGGTCGAAGTGCTTGTCGAGTTCGTGGTTCTGGCCGGTGAGGTTGCGCAGCGGCGCGTCGTTGTCGAACTCGAGCCCGTGCAGGATCGGGTCCAGGTCCAGCCCTTCGGCCTTCCAGTGGTTGATCGCGTCGCGGGAGTCGAGCATCTCGGCGTGGCCGATCGCCTCCTCGATGCTGCGGAAACCCAGTTCGGCGAGGATTTCGCGGACTTCCTCGGCAAGGAATTCGAAGAAGTTCACCACGAACTCGGGCTTGCCGTTGAACCGGGAGCGCAGCTCGGGGTTCTGGGTAGCGACGCCCACCGGGCAGGTGTCCAGGTGGCAGACGCGCATCATGATGCAGCCGGAGACCACCAGCGGGGCGGTCGCGAAGCCAAACTCCTCGCCGCCGAGCAGCGCGGCGATCACGACGTCGCGGCCGGTCTTGAGCTGGCCATCGACCTGCACCACCACGCGGTCGCGCAGGCCGTTGAGCATGAGCGTCTGCTGCGTCTCGGCGAGGCCGAGTTCCCACGGGACACCGGCGTGCTTGAGCGAGTTCAGCGGCGAGGCGCCGGTACCGCCGTCGTGCCCGGAAACGAGCACGACGTCGGCCTTGGCCTTGGTGACGCCGGCCGCCACGGTGCCGATCCCGACCTCGGAGACGAGCTTGACGTGCACCCGGGCCGAGGGGTTGGCGCGCTTGGCGTCGTAGATCAGCTGCGCGAGGTCCTCGATGGAGTAGATGTCGTGGTGCGGGGGCGGCGAAATGAGGCCGACGCCGGGGGTCGAGTGCCGCGTCCGGGCTACCCAGGGGTAGACCTTCTGCGCCATCAGCTGGCCGCCTTCGCCGGGCTTGGCACCCTGGGCCATCTTGATCTGGATGTCGTCCGCGTTGGACAGGTACAAGCTGGTGACGCCGAAGCGGCCGGAGGCGATCTGCTTGACCGCGGAGCGGCGGGTGGGATCGAGCAGGCGGTCCACGTCCTCGCCGCCTTCACCGGTGTTGGACTTGCCGCCCAGCCGGTTCATGGCGATCGCGAGGGTCTCGTGGGCTTCCTTGGAGATGGAGCCGTAGCTCATGGCGCCGGTGGAGAACCGCTTGACGATGCTGGAAACCGGTTCGACTTCCTCGAGCGGCACCGCGGGACGCGAACCGGCCTTGAACTTCAGCAGACCGCGCAGGGTCATGAGGTTCTCGGACTGGTCGTCAACGCCGCGGGTGTAGGCCTTGAAGATGTCGTAGCGGCGTTCACGCGTGGCGTGCTGGAGCCGGAAGACGGTCTCGGGGTTGAACAGGTGGGGTTCGCCGTCGCGGCGCCACTGGTATTCGCCGCCGCCGAGCAGGGGCTGGTGCGGCAGTTCGATGCCGTTCTCGGGGTAGGCCATCCGGTGCCGTGCCAGGACTTCGGCGGCAATGACGTCGAGGCCGACGCCGCCGAGCTGGGAGTGCGTGCCGGAGAAGTACTCGTCCACGAGGTCCTGGCCGAGGCCGAGCGCTTCGAAGGTCTGGGCACCGGTGTAGGAGGCGACGGTGGAGATGCCCATCTTGGACATGATCTTCAGGACGCCCTTGCCGAGGCCCTTGATCAGGTTGTAGACGCCGTCCTGCGGGGTGACCCCCACGACGTCGCCGGAGGCGATGAGCTGCTCCACGGATTCCATGGCCAGGTACGGGTTCACGGCGGAGGCGCCGTAGCCGATGAGCACGGCGACGTGGTGGGTCTCGCGGACGTCGCCGGCCTCCACCACGAGGGCGGTCTTGGTGCGGTTGGCGCTGCGCAGCAGGTGGTGGTGGACGGCGCTGACCAGCAGCAGGGACGGGATCGGGGCCCACTGGGCGTTCGAGTCGCGGTCCGAGAGCACGACGTACTGGACGCCGCGGTTGATGGCGCCGGAGACCTGTTCGCAGATTTCGGTGAGCCGGGCCCGGAGGGAGTTCTCGCCGCCTTCGGGGCGGTAGAGTCCGCGGACCTTCATGGCGACCTTGCCGCCGTCGGCGCTTTCGATGTTCGCGATCTTGGCGAGCTGGTCGTTGTTGATCACGGGGAACGGCAGCGAGACCTGCGGCTGCCGGACCTGCTTGGTGTCCAGCAGGTTGCCGTTCGGGCCGATTGCGCACGTCAGGGACGTGACGAGCTCTTCACGGATGGCGTCCAGGGGCGGGTTGGTGACCTGCGCGAAGGACTGCACGAAGTAGTCGAAGAGCAGCCGCGGGCGCTTGGACAGCACGGCCACCGGGGTGTCCGAGCCCATGGCACCGAGCGGTTCGGCGCCGGTGCGGGCCATCGGGCCCAGCAGGATTTTCAGTTCCTCGGTGGTGTAGCCGAAGGTGCGCTGGCGGATGTTGACCGACGCGGCGGTGTGCACGACGTGCTCGCGTTCGGGCAGGTTCTTGAGGTCGATCAGGTTGTCCTTGACCCATTCGGCCCAGGGGTTCGCGGCGGCGACCTCGGCCTTGACCTCGGCGTCGTCGATGATCCGGCCGGCCCCGGTGTCCACCAGGAACATCTTGCCCGGCGAGACGCGGCCCTTCTTGACCACCTTGGAGGGTTCGACGTCGATCACGCCGACTTCGGAGGCGAAGATGATCAGGCCGTCCTCGGTGATCCAGTACCGGCCCGGGCGCAGCCCGTTGCGGTCCAGCGTGGCACCGACCAGGTTGCCGTCCGTGAAGGAGACGGCCGCCGGGCCGTCCCACGGCTCCATGAGCATCGAGTGGTATTCGTAGAAGGCGCGGCGGGCCGGATCCATGGTGGCGTGGTTTTCCCATGCCTCCGGGATCATCATCATGATCGAGTGCGTGATGGGCCGGCCGGAGAGCCAGAGCAGCTCGGCGACCTCGTCGAAGGAGGCCGAGTCCGAGGCGCCCGGGGTGCAGATCGGGAACAGCTCTTCGGGTGAGTCCCCCAGCAGCGGGCTGGAGAGCTGGGACTGCCGGGCCCGCATCCAGTTGCGGTTGCCCTTGACGGTGTTGATCTCGCCGTTGTGCGCGATGGTGCGGAACGGCTGGGCCAGCGGCCAGGACGGGAACGTGTTGGTGGAGAAGCGCGAGTGGACGATCGCGAGCTTGGTCTTGAAGCGCTTGTCCGACAGGTCCGGGTAGAACGGCTCGAGCTGCGCGGTGGTGAGCATGCCCTTGTAGACGATGGTCCGGGAGGAGAGGGACGGGAAGTACACGCCGAACTTGTTCTGGGCGCGCTTGCGGATCCGCCAGGCGCGGGAATCGAGCTCGTTGCGCTCGAGGGTTTCCCCGGTGCTGGAGGCGAAGAAGGGCTGCGAGAAGTACGGCATGCAGGCCCGGGCCATGGCCCCGACCAGGTCGGCCACGATCGGGACTTCGCGCCAGCCCAGGACGGTCAGGCCCTCGTCCGCGGCGAGGCCTTCGATGCCGGCGCGGGCGGCGTCGGATTCGCGCTGCTCGGCGGGCAGGAACGCGGTTCCCACGATGTACTGGCCGGGGGCAGGAAGCTCGAAGTCCGTGACTGCGCGGAAGAACTCGTCCGGCACCTGCATCAGGAGGCCGGCGCCGTCGCCGGTACCTTCATCGGCGCCCACGGCACCGCGGTGCTCGAGGTTGCGCAGGGCGGTCAGGGCGGCGTCGACGATGTCGTAGCCAGGCTCACCGCGGAGCGTGGCGATGATGGCCAGGCCGCAGGCGTCCTTCTCGTTCTCCGGGTTGTAGAGTCCGGCAGCGGCCGGAATCGCCGCGAACCGGCTGAAGGGTGACGCGGCAGCCGAGGGTTGGTCCGGATCGGACCAGCTGGGGCTGTGAAGAGTTTGGGTCATTGGAGACGTCCTTCCTCCTGATCGTGCGTATGGGAGGGACAACATTGGCCCCACTCGGCACGCCGGTGTGTGACGGGCGCAACAGAGTGTTTTTCTAACTGGAATTGTAGGCCAGCCCGGCCTCCTGTACTAACAGTTACGCAGGTGCTGGCCTGGGCTTGCATGGACAGCTTCGATCTGCTGTCCATGGCAAGCCCTCTTGCCACGACGCTGTGGAGTCGGGTCCGGTGAGCGGTGGCTCCGGTCAACCCGAAGTGCCGGCGCTGAGCTATTTGGTGCCCTCAGCCTCCGGCGCGGTTCCAGTTCCCTGGCGGCCGGAAACTCCGGCTGCCGGAGCTCCGTTGGCGGGCGCGGTGCCGCCCGTGGAGTCCTTGTCCGCATCCTCGGATGCGCGAACTGGTCCGCTTTGGTTATTCCGGAGATTAGCACGGGATTCACTATCTGAGACAGCGGTGTCCGAATGGCGGATGGTTGCCGCGTCCGCGGGAACGGTGGCGCGGTCGTCGTCGGTGGCGTCAGCGTCCGGCTTTGACGCTGCCGTCTTTTCCTCAGCCGGCGTCGTCTCAGCCGGCGTCGTCTCCACCGGCGTTGCCTCCGCCGGCCCGCGGCCCGGGAGGAACGGGGTGTCCGGCTCGGAGCGCTTGCGCAGTCCGAGGAGGATGAAGGCGAGCAGGGCCCCGGCGAACACGATGATGCTGGTCCAGACATTGAGCCTGGTGGTGAGCCCGAAGAGGGTGATCTGCTCGGCGTCGTCGATCCGCATGGCCTCGATCCAGACACGGCCCAGGGTGTAGTACATGGCGTAGAGGCAGAAGAGGCGGCCGCGGCGGAAGCTGAACTTGCGGTCCAGGGCCAGCAGGATCAGCACGCCGGCCAGGTTCCACAGCGACTCGTAGAGGAACGTCGGGTGGAAGAGCGTCTCCGCCGGCATGCCGGCGGGGAAGTTCGGGTTGTTGGGATCGATCTGCAGCCCCCACGGAAGCGTGGTGGGGCCGCCGAAGAGCTCCTGGTTGAAGTAGTTGCCCCACCGGCCAATGGCCTGGGCCAGCAGCAGCCCGGGGGCCGCGGCGTCCATGAAGGCGCTCAGCTTCACCCCGGCACGCCGGCACCCGATCCAAGCGCCCACGGCGCCGAGCACGACGGCACCCCAGATGCCCAGGCCGCCGCGCTGGATCTGCGGAATCAGGGACAGGTCCCCTGTGCCGTCGAATCCGGGCCCGAAGTAGGCGTCCGGAGAGGAGAACACGTGGTAGAGCCGTCCGCCGATGATGCCGAACGGGATGGCCCAGATGGCGATGTCCCAGACGCTGCCCTCGGGGGCGCCGCGGCGTGCCCAGCGGACCGAGGTCAGCCACAGGCCGGCGATAATGCCGGCGAGGATGCACAGGGCGTAGGCGTGGATGCGCAGGGACCCCCACGGCAGCGGGATGTCGAATCCGGACCAGCTGGGGCTCGGAATGCTCGCGGGAATCATCGCCGCCGCGTGGAGGACTGACTGCATTGCTTACGCTTCTTCCTTGGTAAGGCCGGTGCTGAGGTCTTTCGTCAAGGAGGCTACCGCATCCACGCCGCCGTCCCGGATGGCCGCGACGAGGGCGGTGCCGACAATCACGCCGTCGGCGTACTCGGCGATCTCGCGGACGTGGCTGGCGGTGGAGACGCCGAGGCCCACGCAGACGCGTTCGGCGCCGGCGGCGTGCGCGGCGGCGACGACGTCCTTGGCCGCGGAGCTGACCGAGGTCCGGGCGCCGGTGACGCCCATGATGGACACGGCGTAGACGAAGCCGCGGCTCGCGTCGACCGTGCGCTTCATGCGTTCCGGCGAGGACGAGGGAGCCACGAGGAACACCCGGTCCAGGCCGTACTTGTCCGAGGCCGCCATCCATTCGGCGGCCTCGTCCGGAATGAGGTCCGGCGTGATGAGCCCGGCTCCCCCGGCCTCGGCCAGGCGGCGGGAGAACTCGTCCACGCCCATCCGGACCACGGGGTTCCAGTAGGTCATGACCAGCACGGCGGCATCGGTCTTGCTAGTAATGCCGCGGACGACGTCGAAGACCTCCCGGACGTGGAAACCCTTCGCCAGGGCCTCCGTCGTGGCAGCCTGGATGACCTGGCCGTCCATGACAGGGTCCGAGTACGGGATGCCGATCTCGATGAGGTCGGCGCCGTTCTCGGCCAGGGCGATGCCGGCGGCAATGGTGTCTTCCACGCTCGGGTAGCCGGCGGGCAGGTAGCCGATCAGGGCCGCCCGGCCCTGGGCGCGGGCGCGGTCAATGGCCGCGGCCGACTTGCTGGCGTGCTGCGCGGTGTGCTGGTTGCCGTCCTGGCTGGTGCTCACAGCTGTTCCCCCTCTTTGGCGATTTCGGCTTCGGGTGAGTCCTTGTCCAGCAGGTCGAACCACTCCGCGGCTGTGGCCACGTCCTTGTCGCCGCGGCCGGAGAGGTTCACGATCACGATTTTCTCTGAGGCTGCGCCGGCGTCGCCTGAAGCCTCGCCTGCGGCGGCGAGCCGCTGCCCCACCTTGATGGCGCCGGCAAGGGCGTGGGCGGATTCGATGGCGGGGATGATGCCCTCGGTGCGGCACAGGAGCCGGAAGGCCTCCATGGCTTCGCTGTCCGTGATGGGCTCGTAGCTGACCCGGCCAATGTCGGCGAGGTAGGAGTGCTCGGGGCCGACGCCCGGGTAGTCCAGGCCCGCGGAGATGGAGTGCGACTCGATGGTCTGGCCGTCGTCGTCCTGCATGAGGTAGGAACGCGCGCCGTGCAGCACACCGGGCTTGCCGAGGGTGATGGTGGCCGCGTGGCGTCCGGTTTCGACGCCCTCGCCGCCGGCCTCGAAGCCGTAGATCTTGACCGAGGGGTCATCGAGGAAGCCGTGGAAGATGCCGATCGCGTTGGAGCCGCCGCCGATGCAGGCACAGACTGCATCCGGCAGCCGGCCCGTCTGGTCCAGGATCTGGGCGCGGGCTTCCTCGCCGATCACTTCGTGGAAGTAGCGGACCATCGCCGGGAACGGGTGCGCTCCGGCGGCGGTGCCCAGCAGGTAGTGCGTGTTGCCCACGTTCGCCACCCAGTCGCGCAGGGCCTCGTTGATGGCGTCCTTGAGCGTCTGGGATCCGTTGGTCACCGGGATGACGGTGGCGCCGAGGAGCTCCATCCGGGCCACGTTGAGGGACTGCCTGCGGCAGTCCTCGGCGCCCATGTAGACCACGCATTCCAGTCCCAGCAGGGCTGCCGCCGTGGCGCTGGCAACACCGTGCTGGCCGGCGCCGGTTTCGGCGATGACGCGGGTCTTGCCCATCCGCTTGGCCAGCAGCGCCTGGCCCAGGACGTTGTTGATCTTGTGCGAGCCGGTGTGGTTGAGGTCTTCGCGCTTGAGGAAGATCCGCACCCCGCCGGCGTGCTCGGCGAAGCGCTTGGCCTCGGTCAGCAGGGAGGGCCGGCCGGAGTAGTTCTTGTTCAGCTCGGCGATCTGGGCCGTGAACTCGGGGTCGGCCTTGGCCTTCTCGAAGGTGTCCTCGAGCTCGTCCAGGGCTGCGATGAGCGACTCCGGCATCCACCGGCCGCCGTAGTTCCCGAAGTAGGGCCCCGGGGCGTGGCGCAGGGACGGTTCGCCCTGCGCGGGATGCTCCCCGGGGCGGCCGCCCTGCAGGAACGCGTCCACGGCACTTTCGTCAGAGCCGGCTGCTGGCGCATCGACCATCAGTCTCACCATCCTGTTCCACTGCTAGCTTTGGGGATCTGCAGATGAGATCCGCTCATTGGTCCGGGCAAAATTGCGGGCCCGGTACCGCTCACGGTCCGGACGGAGGCGCCAGGACCGGCCGGCCTCAGGCGCGGGCGGCGATTGCCGTCGCGCCGGCAGCCATGAATTCGGCGATCCGCTCGCGGGGCGTCGCGTCACTGACCAGCGCCTCGCCGACCAGGACCGCGTTGGCGCCGCGGGCCGCGTAGTGCTTGACGTCCTCGACGTCGCGCACACCGGATTCGGCGACCACGAGCGCACCGGCGGGAATGCCGCCGGCCAGCTCCGCGAACACGGAACGGTCGACGTCGAGCGTCTTGAGGTTGCGCACGTTGACGCCGATGATCCGGGCCTCCGCGGCTACTGCGCGTTCGATTTCCTCGGCCGTATGGGTCTCGACCAGCACGTTCATGCCGAGCGCGCGGCTGAGGGCCGTAAACTCGCGCAGCTGGGCGTCCGAGAGCGAGGCTACGATAAGCAGGATCAGGTCGGCGCCGTGGGCCCGGGCCTCCCAGATCTGGTACTCGTCAACCATGAAGTCCTTGCGCAGCAGCGGAATGTCCACTGCGGCCCGGACGGCGTCGAGGTCGGCCAGGGAGCCGCCGAAGCGGCGCTCCTCGGTCAGGACGCTGATCACGGCGGCCCCGCCGTCGGCGTATTGCGCGGCGAGGGACGCGGGATCGGCGATGTCCGCGAGCGGGCCCTTGGACGGGCTGCGGCGCTTGACCTCGGCAATCACCTTGAGCTGTTCCCGGGTGCTTGAGGTCCCGCCGAGGGCGGCCCAGGCGTCACGGGCGGGCGCCGCCGCGGCGGCGCGCTCCTTCAGCTCCGCGAGCGTGACCAGACGCTGGCGCGCCTGCATATCCTCCCTGACACCGGCGTTGATGTCGTCGAGAACGCTCACGTTCAGTGGCCGGAGTTCTTCAGCTTGCTGCCGCCGACGCCGTAGCCGGCCTTGCGCATCGCCCAGCCGGCCAGCAGGCCGATCACCATGACCGCCGCACCGGCAACAAAGATCGGGGTGTTGGCGATGACGAAGGCGATGGACGCAATGAGGGCGCCGATCAACATCACGATCACGCAGGTCCACGCGGCCGGGCTGTTGCCGTGACCCGGCGCTTCGCTGTGGTCGACGTCGTCGTAGACGCCCTTCGGCGCAGCGGACGTGGATGCGGAAACAGTGGCTTTGCTCATTGAAATCTCCTCAGGATGAATACTGCTTACATTCTGCCATTTTTTGGCGGTGTTATTTGGCCGCGCTGCTAGTCGCGTGGCTCCCCGCGCCTGTCATCGGCTCAGGTGGGGTCGTCGCCGCGGGACAACCGGTCCCAGCTGTCAATCTCGTCCGCGGGGGCGGCCGGCGCATTACCGCCTGCCGCAGTCCCGCCGGCGGCGGCCGCGGTGGAGGCCGCGTCATATTTGGTGCGGCTCTTCCAGTAGCGGCCGGCCGGCACGATCGCGAGGGCGCTGAGGCCCAGCAGGGCACCGGCGACGACGGCGAGGACGGGGAACACTGTGACGTCCACCTGCACGCTGCTGCCGCTGATCCCGGTGGCGGCCGCAATCGATCCCTGCGCCGCGGCCAGCGGGTCCGCCAGCACGACGGCTGCCGCGGCGACGATGCCCGCGGCCGCGAGGAGGATGATCGCCGTGATGACCCAGCGGGCCACGCGGCCGGCGATGGAGGCCGCGAGTCCGCCGGCGAGGGCCACAAGCGCCAGCGCCGTCACAGTGGTCGCGGCCTTGCTGCCCTGGACCTGCAGGCCGTCCTGGCTGGCCACGGCCGCGCCGAGCTGCGTGAGGTCAAGGTGCACGGTGAGCCAGGTCTGGGTGGTGGTCCCGAACACGGCAAGGGCCAGGGCCGCGATCACCAGGACCAGGGTGGACTTGCGGGCCCAGCCCGGGACGGCGGATCCCTTGCCGCTCTTCACAGTGCTCTTCACAGTGGCCTTCACGGTGTTCGAGGCGGAGGCTTCCGGCTCCCCCATCAGGACTCCGCTCCGGCGTCGGGCGCTGAGTCGGTGACTGCGTCAGCGTTGATGTTGTGCAGCGACCTGGCGGTGTGCACGGCGCGCAGCGGGGCGGCGGCCTTGTTCACGGTTTCCTGGGCCTCGGTCGGGTTCACCGAATCTGCGACGATCCCGCCGCCGGCCTGGACGTACGCGCGTCCGTCCCGGAGCAGGGCCGACCGGATGGCGATCGCCATGTCCATGTCCCCGGCGAAGTCCAGGTACCCCACCACGCCGCCGTAGATGCCGCGCCGGTGCGGTTCAAGTTCGTCCAGCAGGCGCAGGGCCCGCGGTTTCGGGGCACCGGAGAGGGTGCCGGCCGGGAACGTGGCCTTGAGGACGTCGTAGGCCTTGGCGGCCGGGGCGAGTTCTCCAACCACGGTGGATACCAGGTGCATGATGTGGCTGAAGCGCTCCACTTCCATGAATTGGGTGACGTCGACGGATCCTGCCACGCAGACCTTGGAGAGGTCGTTGCGGGACAGGTCGACCAGCATCAGGTGCTCGGCGCGTTCCTTCTCGTCCGCCAGCAGCTCCTCGGCCAGGGCCTTGTCCGCCTCCACCGTTTTGCCGCGCGGGCGTGAGCCGGCGATGGGGTGGGTGATGACCTCGTGCCCGGTCACCGTGACGAGGGCCTCCGGCGATGAGCCGACGATCGTGTATTCCCGGCCGGCGGCGTCCTCGAAGCTGAAGAGGTACATGTAGGGGCTGGGGTTGGTGTTCCGCAGGACCCGGTAGACGTCGAGGGGGTCGGCGCCGCACTCCATTTCGAAGCGGCGGGAGATCACCACCTGGAAGACCTCGCCGTCCACGATCGCCTCCTTGCCGCGGTCCAGGGCGGCCAGGTACTCGGTTTCGTCCCAGCGTTCCTGCACGCTCGACGCGAAATCCAGGGCGGCCGTTTCCAGCACGGAGACCGGCTGCTCCACGGGGCGGCTGATCTTTTCGAGCAGGGCTTTGACGCGGGCGACGGCGTCATGCCAGGCGTCGTCGACCCGTTCGGTGCTGTTGTCGAAGTTGATGGCGTTGGCGATCAGCAGGACGGTGCCGTCCATGTTGTCGTGGACCGCCATGTCCGTGACCAGGTTGAGGGCCATTTCCGGCAGTTGGAGGTCGTCCTCCGGCGGGCTGGTCAGTTTCTCCCAGTGCCGGACGGTTTCCCAGCCCAGGAACCCGACCAGGCCGGAGGTGAACGGCGGGAGGCCGTCGAAGCGCTCGGTGCGCAGCGCGGCGACGGTGTCACGGATGGCGTCCACCGGGTTGCCGTCCAGGGGCACACCGACCGGGGGCTCGCCCAGCCAGTGCGCGCTGCCGTCCTTGGTGGTCAGTGTGGCGCGGGAGCGGGAGCCGATGAAGGAGTAGCGGGACCAGGCGCCTCCGACGGCCGCCGATTCCATCAGGAACGTTCCGGGCTGGCCGTGGGCGAGCTTGCGGTAGAGCCCGATCGGGGTTTCGGCGTCAGCCAGCACCTTGAGCCGGACGGGGATGACTCGGCTGTGGCCTGCGAGTTCGCGGAACTCTTCGAGGCCGGGGCTGATGATTCCAAGGTCCTGCATGGCTGTGCTTTCCGCCTGTTCTTTAGGTGGGCCTGTCACCGGATCCGGTCGAGGGATCCTGCCTGGGTCCGGTTCGTGAAGCTGTGGAAGCGCCGGGGCGCTCTGCCTGTTTGCCGGGGGGGGCGCCTAGCCTCCGTGGCCGACGACGGCGTCGAGCTCGCGGCCGTCGAAGCAGGTCCGGGTTCCGGTGTGGCACGCCGCGCCGACTTGGTCGACCCGGACCAGCAGCGCATCGCCGTCGCAGTCCATGGCGAGCGACTTGACCCATTGCACGTGCCCGGAGGTGTCTCCCTTGCGCCAGTACTCCTGGCGCGAGCGCGAATAGAACGTCACGCGTCCGCTGGTCAGGGTGCGGTGCAGCGCCTCGTCGTCCATCCAGCCCAGCATCAGCACCTCGTGGGTGTCGAACTGCTGGACGATGGCGGCCACCAGGCCGGCGCTGTCGCGCTTGAGGGCGTCCGCCAGGCCGGCCGGAAGGGGGCTGCCGCTGACGGGGCTGCTATCGACGGCGCTGCCGTTGGTGGCGCTGCCGTTGATGGGGCTGGGGGCGGAGGCGGGCTGCTCAGACATCAGATCAAGTCTAGTGCCTTCGGGCCGGTCACCGGCCTGCGGGCAGGTTCCGCCGCTTAACACTGGGCCGGCTATCGGGCCGCCCGCGGCGGTCCGGCACCGGATGGGGCCGCCAGGCGCGGTTGCGGCGGCGATTCCTGTGCCCACGTACGGCCGTCTCGTGCTAGTTTCACAAGTGATGCATTTCGTCGAACCGTCCCGAGAAGTCCTGGCCGAAACCCTGCTGGCGGCCGGCCCTGATGCCGCCACGCTCTGCACAGGTTGGCTCACCCGCGACCTTGCCGCGCACTTGTACCTGCGCGAGCGGAAAATCGCCGTCGGACTGGGCCTGCTGATCAAGCGCCTGTCCAAGGCCTCGGACCAGGCGACGGCCGAACTGGCGGGCACGTTGAAGACCACCGAGGACTACGCCAAGCTGGTCAACGACTTCCGGGCAGGTCCCCCGGCGCTGTCCCCGCTGCGGATCAAGGCCCTGGACGAAAGCTCCAACCTGATCGAGTACTTCGTGCACACCGAGGACGTCCGCCGCGCCGTGGACCGCTGGGCCCCGCGGGCCCTGGACCAGGCCTACTCGGACGCCTTGTGGGCTGAGCTCGTCAAGCGCGCCGCGATCCTGTACCGCGGCGTGGACCTGGGCATTGTGCTGGTGAGCCCCTCGGGCCCGCGGCACGTCGCCAAACGCGCCCCCGTGTCCGTGGCCATCGTCGGCGAACCGGGCGAGCTGCTCATGCACGCCCACGGCCGCACCCGCCACGCCCTCGTGACCTTCGAAGGCCAGCCCGACGCCGTCGCGCTCCTGCAGTCCGCCGAAGTCGGCCTCTAACTCCCACCAACGCTAACAAAGCAACGCGGGGTCACTTACCGCCCATAATCCCCTTCGGGACGGGCGCTAAGTGACCCCGCGTTGGTTTAAAGCGGGTGGCGGGTGGGGACTAGCGGACTTCGAAGCCTGCGTCCCGGATCGCGGCCTTGACCTGCGCAATCATGTCCAGCGGGCCGAAGTGGAAGACCGAGGCCGCGAGGACGGCGTCGGCGCCTGCTGCCACGGCCGGCGGGAAGTGCTCCGGCTTGCCGGCGCCGCCGGAGGCGATGAGCGGGACCTTGACCCCGGCCCGCGCCAGGCGGATGAGATCCAGGTCGAAGCCGTCCTTGGTGCCGTCGGCGTCGATCGAGTTCAGCAGGATTTCGCCCACTCCGCGGTCGGCCGCTTCCCGCGCCCAGGCGATCGCGTCGATTCCGGTCCCCTGCCGTCCGCCGTGCGTGGTGACCTCGAAGCCTGACGGCGTGGGCTGCGAGCCCGGACGGGTGCGCCTCGCGTCGAGGGAGAGCACCAGGACCTGGGAACCGAAGTGCCGGGTGATCTCGTCGATCACGTCCGGCCGGGCCACGGCTGCGGTGTTGATCGCGGCCTTGTCCGCGCCGCAGCGCAGGAGCTTGTCCACCTCGGCCACGCCGCGGACGCCGCCGCCGACCGTCAGCGGGATGAAGACTTCCTCGGCGGTGCGGCGGACGACGTCGAACGTGGTCTCCCGGTTGCCGGAGGACGCCGTGACGTCAAGGAACGTCAGCTCATCGGCGCCGCTGTTGTCGTACCGGTGCGCCAGTTCCACCGGGTCCCCGGCGTCGCGGAGGCCCTCAAAGTTGATGCCCTTGACCACGCGGCCGGCATCGACGTCGAGGCACGGGATGACGCGCACGGCAACGGTCATGACTTCTCCTAGGTAGTGACGGAGGTTTATTGACGGAGGGGAACTGCTGGTGGAACTCGGCGGGTGTGGCGCCTAGATGCGGCAGGCGTGGATGCTGCTGACCAGGATGGCGCGGGCGCCGAGGTCGTACAGCTCGTCCATGATCCGGTTGGTTTCCCGCTTGGGCACCATCGAGCGGACGGCCACCCAGTCCGAATCGCGCAGCGGCGACACGGTGGGCGACTCCAGGCCCGGGGTGAGCCCGGCGGCCTGCTCCACGAGCTCCTTGCGGATGTCGTAGTCCATCATCACGTACTGCCGGGCCACCAGGACGCCCTGGAGCCGGCGGATCAGCACTTCCGTTGCCGGGTTCTGCTCGCCCTTGCGGCCGATCAGCACCGACTCGGAATTCAGGATCGGCTCGCCGAAGATTTCCATGCCGGCGGCTTTGAGCGTGGTGCCGGTCTCAACGACGTCGGCAATCGCGTCCGCGACGCCGAGGCGGACGGAGGATTCCACGGCGCCGTCGAGGCGGACCACCTTGGCCTTGATGCCGCGCTCGGCCAGGTAGCCGCGCAGCAGCCCGTCGTAGCTCGTGGCGAGGCGCTTGCCCTCAAGCTGGTCGATCGTGGTGAAATCGCCCACCGGGCCGGCGAAGCGGAAGGTGGAAGCGGCGAAGCCCAGCGGCAGCAGCTCCTCGGCCTCAACCTCGGCGTCGAGCAGGAGGTCGCGGCCGGTGATGCCGACGTCGAGCGTTCCCTGGCCGACATACACGGCAATATCGCGCGGGCGCAGGAAGAAGAACTCAATGTCGTTGTCCGGGTCCACCATGACAAGCTCGCGGGTGTCGCGGCGCTGGCGGTAGCCGGCCTCGGCAAGCATGGCCGAGGCGGCTTCGGACAGGGATCCCTTGTTCGGGACGGCAACTCTAAGCATGGGAAAAAGTCTCTCTTGGGTTTGGAAGTCTCTGTTGGGGCACATCGGCCACGCAGTGCACGGGATCCGCCAGCTAGGTCATGGCGGTGTCCGGTGCGGGCGCGGCTACAGATGCTTGTAGACGTCTTCCAGGGTGAGTCCTTTGGCGAGCATCAGAACCTGCAGGTGGTACAGCAGCTGGGAAATTTCCTCGGCGGCGGCCTCATCGGATTCATACTCGGCAGCCATCCAAACCTCGGCTGCTTCCTCCACGACCTTCTTGCCGATGCCGTGGACTCCGGAATCCAGTTCGGCGACGGTGCGGGAGCCCTCCGGGCGGACGGCTGCCTTTTCACTCAGTTCTGCGAACAGCGACTCGAAATTCTTCACGCCCCCAAGCCTACTTGCTTCCGGCGCGGGAACGCCCGCCGGGGCGTTGCATGACGGCGAAGGTGTGAGGCAATACATATCCAGCACATCTATCACTGTCAATACAGTCACTACGGTCAATACGGCCAACACAGCCGGCGCGGGCGGCCAGGGTGGAGCCCGCGCCGGCAAAAGCTGCAGCGTGGCGGCTCAGCCGAACTGCTGGAGCGTCACTGCCGTGGCCAGGGCGGCGGTAACGGCCTCGTGCCCCTTGTCCTCGGTGGATCCGGGCAGGCCGGCCCGGTCGATCCCCTGCTGCTCGGTGTCGCACGTCAGCACGCCGAAGCCCACGGGGACGCCGGTGCGGACGCTGACCTCGGTCAGGCCCAGGGTGGCCGCCTCGCAGACATATTCGAAGTGCGGAGTGCCGCCCCGGATGACGACGCCGAGCGCCACGACGGCGTCGAAGTGCGGTGCCAGCCGGGCGGCCGCGACCGGGAGCTCAAATGTGCCCGGCACGCGCAGGACGGTCGGCTCATTGATGCCGGCGTCCTTGGCGGCGCGCAGGGCGCCGTCGAGGAGGCCGTCCATGATCTGGGTGTGCCAGCTCGCGGCCACGATGGCCAGTTTGAGCCTTGAGGTTTCCTCGGGCTTGAAGGTGCTGAGGTCGATCTGGGGGGCGCCGTGGCCGCTCATAGGGTATTCCTTGCTGTTGTGTCTGGTGGTTGTGCTGCTGCCCGGTCAGTCCTGGTCGTGCTCGAATCCGGAGAGGCCCACGGCCGGGGCGGGTTCAACGTCCAGGACCAGGCGGTGGTCCATCCGGTCCTTCTTCGTCTGCAGGTAGCGGATGTTCTGCTCCCGGGAGGGGACCTCCGTGGGGACCATCTCCACTACCTTGACGCCTGCCTGCGCGAGCCGGTCCTGCTTGTCCGGGTTGTTGCTCAGCAGCCGGATCTCGTGGAGACCCATTTCCGCGAGGATCTGGGCCGCGGCCTTGTAGCAGCGCGCGTCGACCGGCAGCCCGAGCTGCTCGTTGGCCTCCACGGTGTCAAACCCGGCCTCCTGCAACGCGTAGGCCTTCATCTTGTTCGCCAGGCCGATCCCGCGGCCCTCCTGGCCGCGCAGGTACAGCAGGGTGCCGCCGAGTTCGTTGATCAGTTCGAGGGCATAGGCCAACTGCTCGCCGCAGTCGCAGCGGTAAGAGCCAAACACATCGCCCGTCAGGCACTCCGAATGGAGGCGGACCAGGGGCGCCTGCCCGTCAACCGGGGCCATCGGTGAACTGACCGCCAGGTGTTCCGCGCCGGTGGCCAGGTCGGTCCAGGCCTGCGCCACGAAATCGCCAAAGGCGGTGGGCAGCTGGACGATCGGTCCTGCGCTGACCGGATGCGGCTGACGGGCCATGTCCGTCTCTTCTTGGGTCTCCGAAGTCGTCACTATTTCTCCTCCATCAGACAGGATCCGCTGTGTGGCTGCCGTGCTGTCCCGCTTCAAGGTACGCCACCAGATCCGCAATCGAAATCAGGGGGCAGCCATGCTCGATGGCGAAGCCGCGCAATCCGTCCAGCCGCATCATTTCTCCGTTGTCGTACACGAGCTCTGCAATCACGCCCACGGGCTCCAGGCCCGCCAGCCGGCACAGGTCCACGGCCGCCTCGGTGTGGCCGGGACGTTCCCGCACTCCCCCCTTAACGGCGCGGAGGGGAAAAACATGCCCGGGGCGGGTCAATGAATTTGGCCGGCTTTGCGGGTCGGCCAGGATCCGGGCCGTCAGGGCGCGGTCCGTGGCGGAAATTCCGGTTGCTGACACCCACGGCGGCGTCGCAGGACACGGTGTAGGCGGTGCCCTTGGCGTCCTCGTTGATTGCCACCATGGGCGGCAGCGCGAGGGCGTCGGCCCGGTCCGCGTCGAGCGGCACGCAGATCACTCCGGAGCTGTAGCGGACGGTCCAGCCCATCAGCGCCGGGGTGGCGTGCTCGGCGGCGAAAATGATGTCGCCTTCGTTCTCGCGGTCCTCGTTGTCCACCACCAGCACAGGGCGCCCGGCTGCCATGGCGCTGATGGCGTCCTCGATCGGATCGAGGCCAGCACGCCCGGTGCCGGTGCCGGCAGCGGCGGCGGGGAGCACGTCGGCCAGGTCGTGGCCGGGCTGGTCCTTGACCCGGCTCATTTCGCAGGCCCGTCCGTGCGGGCGGCTTCTCCGGCGGAACCTTCGGCCGCCCGGTGCGCGGCGGGCGACGTACCGCCGGCAAAGGACAGCAGGCGTTCGGTGTACTTCGCCAGGACATCGACCTCGAGGTTTACGTGGCCGCCGAGCGTTTTTTGGCCCAGGCCGGTCTCGGCCAGGGTGGTGGGGATCAGCCCCACTTCAAACCAGGGCGCCGGGTCGTTGGCCGGGCTGACTGTCGTGACGGTGAGGGAGACGCCGTCGACGGCGATGGATCCCTTTTCGGCGATGTACCGGGCCAGCCCGGCCGGCACCGAGAACCGGAGCCGGTCCCAGTTGCCAAGCCCTTCACGCTCCACGAGCTGGCCGACGCCGTCGACATGTCCCTGCACCACGTGGCCGTCAAGTCGTCCCCCGGCGGGGACGCAGCGTTCCAGGTTGACGGGATCGCCTGCAGCGAGCTCTCCGATGGTGCTGCGGTTGAGGGTCTCGCCCATGACGTCGACGCTGAAGTCCCTGCCGTCGATCTGCGTGGCGGTGAGGCAGACGCCGTTGACCGCAATGGAACCACCCAGGGCGAGGCCGTCCGTGGTGCCGGGCGCGTGGAGCCGAACGGTGGCGCTGCTGTCCCCGTTGCGTTCAACGGACAGCACCTTCCCCTGCTCGGCGATAATTCCGGTAAACATCAATTGCCTCCTGCGGCGGTGTCCGCGCCGGTGCGGCGCGGGGTTGTATCGGATGAGGTAGGGGTGGCGGCCGGGCTAGCCGGGGCAGCCGGGCGAAGATGCAGCCGCAGGTCGCGGCCGAGGACCTGGACGGCGCCGCCGGATGCCGGGTCCCATTCCCAGTGCTGGGCATCGGCCAAGGTAGTGATGCCGAGGTCGTCCAGGGCGGCAGTACCGGAGCCAAGCAGTGTCGGCGCCAGGTAGACGATGAGTTCGTCGACCAGGCCGGCGGCCAGGAAAGCGCTCAGGATCCGGGAGCCGCCCTCCACCATGAGGTGCCGGACGCCGTGTGCGAACAGCTCGTCCAGGGCCTCGCGCGGGTCGCGGGTGGCCAGGTGCAGGACGTTGCCGTCGGCTCCGTGGATGGCGGCGTCGTCGGGAATGCCCCGGTACCCCATGACGGCGCGCAGCGGCTGTTTGCCGGCCGGTTCGCCCTCGGTGTTCCGGGCGGTGAGCCGGGGGTTGTCGATCAGGACCGTCTGGGTGCCCACCAGGATGGCGTCAATCCGGCCGCGCAGGGCGTGGTTGTCCGCGAGCGATTCCGGGCTGGAGATCCACTGGCTGGTGCCGTCGCTGGCGGCGATGCGGCTGTCAAGGGTCTGGGCGATATGCAGGGTGACGAAGGGCCGTTTGGCGGCGACGGCGTCGAACCAGCGCCGGTTCAGGTCCAGCGCCGCATCGGCTGCCAGCCCGGAGCGGACGCGGACGCCCGCGGCGCGGAGCGTCACGGCGCCGCCGGCGGCCGGGTCGTGGGGATCGTCGACGGCGTAGATGACGTCGGCGATGCCGGCGTCGATGATCGCCTGCGCGCAGGGCCCGGTGCGCCCGCAGTGGTTGCAGGGCTCCAGCGTCACCACGATCGCCGCGCCGCGGAGGTCCCGGCCCGCCGCCTTCGCCTGGCCGATCGCGTCAGCCTCGGCATGGGCAGTCCCGGCTCCGCGGTGGTATCCGGTGGCGAGGTGCGTCCCGTCGGCCCCGACGACGACGGCTCCCACGAGTGGGTTGGCGCCCCGCGGGCCCTGCGCCGCGGCGGCCAGGGCGGCCTGCATCGCAGCGTTTTCGGCCGCGCTGAACGGGGCGTCGTCGAACGGGGCGTGGTCGAACGGGGCGGCGTCGAAGGAGGCAGCGCCGAACGAAGCGGTGCCGCGCGGGGCCGCGCTGGATCCGGCGCTCACGCCGGCGCTGTTGGGGGCGCTCACCTGGCCACCAGCGGCTCAAGGGATGCGGTTTCGACCGTGGCCGGCCGGTTCGCCAGCTTCGAGGCACGCCACCAGACAAAGAACCCGGTCAGGGTGAAGAAGCCGTAGAAGAGGTACATGACGGCGCTGGCGTAGTAGCCCGCGCTGAACAGCAGTGGCACACCGACGATGTCCACCGCCACCCAGATGAGCCAGAACTCCGTCCAGCCGCGCGCCATCCCGTAGGTCGCCAGCAGCGAGCCCATGAACGTCCAGGCGTCGGCCCAGACCGGCGGGTAGGACCCGAGGGAGTCGAAGACCGGGGTAAGCGCCGCGGTGCCGGCCACGAGACTGAGGGCCAGAATCACCCGGGTCCGGTTGCTGGCCCAGCGCGGCGCGAGGACCGCCCCGCTGCTGGCGGGCTGCCTGCCCTGCTGCCAGCGGTACCAGCCGTAGACGGCGACGCCGATGAACATGACCTGGCGTCCGGCCTGGCCCCACAGCGTGGCGGGCGTGGCGGAACCGAAGACGTTGCCCAGGAAGACCGTCAGGAGCAGCAAGTTGCCGGCGATGCCGACGGGCCAAGCCCAGACCCGGCGGCGCATGCCGCCAAAGGCGCTGGCGAGGCCAAAGATGTTGCCTAGCACTTCACGAAGAATCAGGACAGATCCGCCTACCGGGATCTGCGCTTCGAAGAGCCATCGCAAGGGGTCCATGCGTGTGTCGTTCCTTCCCTCAAGAACCGCGATGGCTCCGGGGGTATACGACAGCGCAATTATGCGGCGCCGTCGGGGCGCCGCAGTAACAGCTGTACGTGCTTCTCTCATCCAGACTTTAACTGTCGGTACCGGAATTTCACCGGTTCAACCGTTTGCCGGCATCCTTCCCGAAGGAAAGCGCTGGCGCGCGGGTCGCGGACTGTCACCGCCGGTTCGGACTTACACCGACCCCGGAGCACGTATGTGTGTTGTTATTCTGACACAACTGCGGGCCCGCCCGGGCTATTCCCCGGACGCCGATGTTACGCCCGGCGTCATCTTCGCAGCAGTTCCCTGCCGGGTGCGCTGCCGGGACCGGTGCGTCAGCGGGACCCGGCCGCCCGGAGCCTTTCGACAGCCTCCGCCGGATCCGCGGCGCCGTAGACGGCTGACCCCGCAACAAAGACGTTCGCCCCCGCCTCTGCGGCGCGCACGATCGTGTCCTCGGTGATGCCGCCGTCCACCTGCAGTGCCACTGCAGCGCCGGAACCGTCAATGGCTGCCCGGGCCCGTCGGATCTTGGGCAGCGTCAGGTCCAGGAAGGACTGCCCGCCGAAGCCTGGCTCCACCGTCATGATCAAGAGCAGGTCCAGTTCCGGCAGCATGTCCAGATAGGGCTCCACGGCGGTCCCCGGACGCAGCGCCATGCCGGCTTTGGCCCCGCGGGCGCGCAGTTCCCGCGCCAATTTGATCGGCGCGATCGAGGCTTCGGCGTGGAACGTCACCGAGGCCACCCCGGCGTCGGCGAAGCCCGGCGCCCAGCGGTCCGCGTCGGCGATCATCAGGTGTGCGTCCAGCGGCACCGGGCTGACGGCCTGGATGCGCTGCACCACGGGCAGCCCGATGGTCAGGTTGGGCACGAAGTGGTTGTCCATGACGTCCACATGCACTGCATCGGCATTGCTGATACGGCGCAGTTCGGCCTCAAGGTTGACGAAGTCAGCCGAAAGGATGCTCGGGTTGATGCAGCACTGGGCCATGGATTTCCTTCTCGTTCGTACTTAGCTGGATCGTTTTTAGCTGGCAGTGCCCCAGTATCAGCGAAACTCAGGCCAACTTGCGAATCAGCGCCAGGAACATGGCGTCCGTCTGGTGCACGTGCGGCCAGAGCTGGGCGGTGAGCTCGTGCCCGGCCTCAAGGTGGCCGGTGAGGCTGACGCTGTCCAGCACGGCGCCGGCGTCGAGGAGTTCGAGGTCCCCGCGCTTGCGCAGGGCATCACTGACGACGGCGGTGGTCTCTGCCGGGTGCGGCGAACATGTCACGTACGCCACCACGCCGCCGGGCTTGACGGCGTCGATCGCAGAGTTGAGCAGCTGGCGCTGCAGCGGGCCAAGGTCCACGAGGTCCTTGGGCGTGCGCCGCCAGCGCGACTCGGGGCGCCGGCGCAGGGCCCCCAGGCCGGTGCACGGGACATCGACCAGGACACGGTCGAAGGACTCCGGCTGCTCGGCGCCGATGTCCCGGCCGTCCCCCGGTCCTGACCTCCCAGGCCTCCCGCGGGACCGCGGACAGGGCCTGGCGCACGAGTTTGGCCCGGTGCGGGGCGGATTCGTTGGCCAGCAGGTGCGCGCCCCGCTGCCGGGCCAGGGCGCCGAGCAGGGCGGCCTTGCCGCCGGGGCCGGCACAGAGATCCAGCCAGCGCTCCCCCGCGTCCCCGCTGTCCGTCCCCGCTTCGGCGCCGGGGGCCGTGCCGGGGTTTGTGCCGAGATCGACGGCGGCCATGGCGCGGGCCACGAGCTGCGAGCCGACGTCCTGGACGCGGGTGCTTCCGTCACGGACCGAGGCGAGCCGGCCAAGGTCCCCGCCGCTGGAGAGCGCGGATCCCTCGACGAGCTCACCCGGGGTGGCTCCGCTTTCCAGGGCCTCGTCCAGGCTGCCCAGGCCCGGCAGTGCCACGAGGTTCACCACGGGCGCGGCGTTGTCCGCTTCGAGCAGCTCGTCAATCTCAGCAGCCGGCCGGCCGTGGATCACGAGCGACTGGCGGAGCGCGCGGACGATCCATTCAGGGTGGGCATAACGGATGGACGCGATCCGGGTGGCATCGGTCTCGGTGCTGAGCAGCAGGTCGAGCCACTCATCGAGGGTGCGGGCGGAGACTTTGCGCAGGACGGCGTTGATCAGTGCCGAGGGCCCGGCCCCGATCACGGCGCGGGCCAGCCCCACCGTCTGGTCCAGCGCGGCATGGGCGGGCACGCGCATGGCGAGCAATTGGTGCACCCCGATCCGCAGGGCATCGAGGATCGCGGGATCCAGTTCGTCCAGCGGCCGGTCCACGCACCGGGCGAGGATGGCGTCATACGTGCCCTGGCCGCGGAGGGCGCCGTAGCTGAGCTCGGTGGCGAAACCGGCGTCGCGCTTGTCCAGCCCGTGGTGCCGGATCCGGGCCGGGAGCACCAGGTTCGCGTAGGCGTCCTCGGCGGCCACGGCGCGGAGGACCTCAAAGGCAACCAGCCGGGCCGGATCGGCGCGGCGGGTCCGCTGGGACGGGGCGCTCTCGGTGAAGCCGCGCTGCGGGCCGCGGTTGCGTTCCCGGCCCTGGGCATTCCGCCGGCTGCCGCCCCCGGCGCCCTGGCCACTGCCTCGGCTGCTGCCGCTGGTCCCGGAACCGCTCATTCGAATACCACGCTTTCAAGTGTTGTCTGCCCACGCGCCCAATCAGCGGCGGCCATCATTTTCTTGCCCGCGGGCTGGACCCGCGTCAATTCCACCGGGTGCGATCCCGTACCGACGAGGACCCGTTTCCCGTCCATGGCCAGCTGCCCGGGCCGAAGCGCGGCTGAGTCCGCGGCCGGCAGGACCGGTTCCAGTTTGATCCGCTGGCCCTCCAGCAGGGTCCAGGCGCCCGGCTCCGGGGTGACCCCGCGGGCGCGGCGGCCGATCGCGAGAGCGGGCTGCTGCCAGTCGAGCCGGCCGTCCTCGAGGCTGAGTTTGGGTGCCAGGCTGACGTCGCCCTGCTGTGGCAGCGCGACGGCGTTGCCGGCGTCGATCGCGGACAGGGTCTGGGCCAGCAGGACCGCGCCGCTGTGGGAGAGCCGTTCGAGGAGTGCCCCGGCGGTATCGGCGGGGTGCACGGTCTCGGTGAGGGTCCCGAAGACCGGGCCGGTGTCCAGCCCCTCCTCCAGGCGGAAGGTGACGGCACCGGTGACGTCGTCGCCGGCGATGACGGCGCGCTGCACGGGGGCTGCGCCGCGCCAGGCCGGCAGCAGCGAGAAATGCAGGTTCACCCAGCCGTGGCGGGGAACAGCGAGGGCCGCAGGGGGAATCAGCCCGCCGTAGGCCACGATCGCCGCGACGTCCGGTGCTGCGGCGGCAATGCGGGCGGTGACCCCGGCATCGACTTTGGCGGCGTGGATGATCTCAATGCCGAGCTCTGCGGCCCTGGCGGCCACGGGCGACGGCGTCAGGACGCGTTTGCGTCCCAGCGGTGCGTCCGGGCGGGTGAGGACAGCGACGACGTCGAACCCGGCGTTAACAAGGGCGTCGAGGGACGGCACGGCGACGGCAGGGGTCCCCGCGAAGATAACCCTCACGGGGTGATTCCGAAGCTGGACCCGCCAAAGCTCGTCCCGACGCTCTTCGCGCGCTTGGTGGTTGTCTGTTCCGTGATGGCGTCGTAGTTGGCATTGCGGATGGCGCGCAGGGCGGCCTTACGGTCCTCGCCCTCGAGCCGGTCGGTGTAGAGGATCCCGTCCAGGTGGTCGGTCTCGTGCTGGAAGCAGCGCGCCAGCATGTCCTCGCCCTCGACGGCGACGGGGTTGCCCTGCAGGTCCACGCCGGTCACGCGGGTGTGGCGGTAGCGGCGGACGGGGAAGCCCAGGCCCGGGATCGACAGGCATCCCTCGACCTGGTCCGGCTGGAAGTCCTCGCTGTTTTCCAGCACGGGGTTGACGATATGGCCCTCGACGCCGCCGATCCGGTAGGTGAAGACGCGCAGGCTCACACCGACCTGGGGCGCGGCCAGGCCGGCGCCCTCGACATCCTCCATGGTTTCGGCCATGTCGGCGACGAGCTTTGCCAGTTCAGGCCCGAATTCCGTCACGGGATCGGCGACTGTGCGCAGCACAGGATCCCCGATGATGCGGATATTCAAAATGGCCATGTGCAATCTGTCCTCACGGTGGGCGGCTAGGGATCCAGTCCAGTTTAGTTGCAGCTGCCCGGCTTCTGTTCGGGGCTTCCGTTCAGCGCTTCACGGGCGGCGCCAGCGGGAGCAGTGCTGCTCCGGCGGTCGCCGTGTCGGCGGACATTTCCCACACGCGGCGCAGCGCACAGAATTTCCACCAGTGGTGCTTCAGGACCTCGGGGTTGGCCCGCTGCGGACGGACCTCGGTCTCGCCGACCGCCACGGCCAGGAGGATCGGAGACTCGCCGTGCTGCCAGGGCTCCCATTCGCCCGCCACGGGATCCACGAGGCTTTCCTCCGCCTTCATGCCCGCCACGAGCTGCATGACCACTTTGTCGTCCAGGGGTTTGACGGTGCCGTCCCGGCTGGTGCCCTTGGTCTTGTAGTCGATAAGACAGGTCCTGCCGTTGATCCGTGCCACGAGGTCCAGGGTGCCGGCATAGCCGACCGTCTTGTTCCACACCGTAATTTCCGGGGCGATGGGTTCAACGTCGAAGAGCTCCCACCATTCGTCGAAGCGCGCCGCGAAGGCTTCCTCGCCGTTGGCGGCCAGGGCCTCCCGTGTTTCCTTCATCTGGTGCGGCCGGCCGAGCGCGCGCAGCGCAACCTGCTCGCAGTAGTTGTGGACCCGGTCGCCGCGCTTGGCGGCATCGTCCCGGTACGACTCCGCCGCCTTGGCTGCCCGGCTGACCGCCTGGCGCAGTTTGGCCGGGCTCCCCAGGATGCCGGGGAGCTCGGGATCCTGGGCCAGGCTGTTCGCGCCCATATACCCGAACCAGCCATCCAGCCCGTGTGGCTGCTGGCCGATCACCGTGGTGATGGAAGGAACGGAGAACTGTGCGGACGTGGAGCGGGCGTACATGCGGCCATAGTCCGTGGCGTGGGCGAGGAGTGGAGCGGTCATATGAAGACTCTTTCACGGGGGTCAGACAACGATGAAAAGCAAAATGGCCCGCCCCGCTGAGTCAGCGGAACAGACCATTTCGTTAGTGGGCGATACTGGGTTCGAACCAGTGACCTCTTCGGTGTGAACGAAGCGCGCTACCACTGCGCCAATCGCCCTAACGACATTGAATGCTAGCCCACCCGGGCGGATTTTAGAAATCGGCCCGGCGAACCCGGCCGCGCCGCGGATCCGTGGCCAACACTCCCCATCAACAGGCCCGTGCGCGGGTAACGTCCACCAATCCTCCACGGGCACCCACTCCTCCCAGGACGTGGTGCCGGGATCAGCCCCTGCACCGCTTCGGGCCACCGCTGGGGACCGCCGCAAATTACAGCGCTGTAATTAGCAAAATCCCCTAGAACTCAGGGAAGCAGGGCCATGGAACATGGGTGGACGCGCCTCGATTTGTAGATTCCCAGAACCTCCTATAGAGTTCTTACTCGTTGGAACGCGAGGAAATGCCGAATGCGGCAAGGAAATGCACACCAACAATGCGGACGTAGCTCAGCTGGTAGAGCACCACCTTGCCAAGGTGGATGTCGCGAGTTCGAATCTCGTCGTCCGCTCGCAGGACACTGTCACGGCAAAGGTTCTTCGGAATCCTGTCTACACGGTGGGTTGGCCGAGAGGCGAGGCAGCGGCCTGCAAAGCCGTATACACGGGTTCGAATCCCGTACCCACCTCGGTGAAAACCCTGGTTTCCGGTTTCGATCGGATGCAAGGGGCGATTGGCGCAGCGGTAGCGCGCTTCCCTGACACGGAAGAGGTCACTGGTTCGATCCCAGTATCGCCCACCAGAGCAAGGCAACTTGCTTGATGCAGTACCACCGGCCCCGCCGGCATGGACTAAATGCGGACGTAGCTCAGCTGGTAGAGCACCACCTTGCCAAGGTGGATGTCGCGAGTTCGAATCTCGTCGTCCGCTCTCTTCATTACAACTCCACTCCGGATCCTTCCGGTTGCGGGCGATTGGCGCAGCGGTAGCGCGCTTCCCTGACACGGAAGAGGTCACTGGTTCGATCCCAGTATCGCCCACCACAAGAGCAGCTCCCCCGGAGCTGCTCTTTTTTGTGTATTTCTTTTGTGTACTTCTTTTGTGTTCCTCTTTGTGTACTTCGCTCGTGCACTGCGGATTGGTGCACTCCGGGCCCTTCTACCCTGTGCACCCGGTCTTCCACCTTTTATCCTCTGGGCGGACACCCTTGGCACCCCCGCCACCTCCCGCTAGGGTAGAGAGCGCTAGGAGCGATCTGGCTCCGCGACCGAAGGGAGGTGCCCGTGGGTTTACTTGACGATCTAAAGGGCAAGGCTCAGCAAGTTATTGGTGGCAACGAAGAAGCCATCAAGGACGGCATCGAAAAGGCAGGCGACTTCGTCGACTCCAAGACCGGCGGAAAGCACGCCGACAAGATCGATGCCGTGCAGCGTGGCGCTTCCGACTTCGTGGACAAGGCGAACGACCGGCCGAACCCGGCCCCGGTCGCCGATCAGACTCCCGCAGCCGGTGAGCCCCCCGTAGCCGGGGAACCCCGCCAGCCAGGCCTCTGACCCAGATCCGTCAGCGAGGTGCCGGTCCCGCCGAGAGGCGGCGCCGGCACCTCCGGCATTTAACGGCACCTCTGGCATTCAAGGCCACCCCAAACAGGCCACCCCAAACCAAGCGTTGCAGTTGGCTTCTGACATTGGAGGGCGTCGAAGTTGGAGGGCGTCGCGCCAGGACGTGTCTCCCAATGGTTGGGTTGCAGGACAACCAAATGCTCTCTCCAGGCCAATCAGAGCTAGTTGCTCGCCAGTTATTTGTCCCTTGGGGACAGCTTTACCGGGCCCTGTAGGCGAGTCGCCGGCAGGGGCACCGGGCCGATCTGTGGAACGCCCCGAGCGGTACGGTTGAGTTGTGAACGCCGTTATCGATCACCTGGTCATCGCCGCCGATTCGCTGGAACAGGGCGCAGCCTGGTGCGGGGCAACGTTCGGCGTTCAGCCCTCCGGTGGTGGCAAGCATCCGTTGATGGGTACTCACAACCAAGTGATTGCCGTCAGCAGCGAGAGCTTCCCCGATTGCTACCTCGAGGTCATCGCGATCGATCCCGACGCGCCGGCGCCGGGGAGGCCGCGCTGGTTCGGGCTCGACCGCCCCGAGGTGCGCGAGGCTGTCCGCGAATCCCCTAGGCTGGTGCACGCAGTGGCGCGCACGCGCAAGATCGAGATGCTGCGCAGGGACCTTGCCAACTTCGCCCTCAACCCTGGCGAGTTGCTGGCAGCGCAGCGCGACACGCCTCACGGACTGTTGAAGTGGCGAATCACAGTCCGCGACGACGGCCGCACTGAATGCGCAGGCGCGCTGCCCAGCTTGATCGAATGGGAGGGGCAACATCCGTGTGCCCACATGCCCCTCACGGATGTGGCGCTGCAGGGCCTGGTGCTGCGCGGCGTTCCGCCCCAGGCGGTCGACGTGCTGAAGCTACCGGCCGTTCACACGAGCCCGATCGACGCTGCGCAGAACGCACCGCTCACCGCGACGCTGGAATCGCCGCGTGGCCGTGTTGTGCTCGATGCGTGGCACGTCGGAGCCTGAACAGCGCGCGTACAAGCGGCGCAACGTCGTCGAGCGCAGCCTCAACGCCATCAAGCATTGGCGGTCCCCGTCCACCCGCCATGACAAACTCGCCCTCCCCTACCGCTCAGCCGCGGACCTGCACACCGCCGTCAACCGGAGCGCCCTATTGGGAGTCGGCGCTAGGACGGCTCGTGGTTTTGGCCCTCGCGGGCCAGCGCGGTGAGCCTGGAGACGGCGCGGAAGTACTTCTTCATGTACCCGCCGGTCATCATTTCCTCGGTGAACAGCTGGTCGAACGGCACACCGCTGGCAAGGATGGGCACGTCCTTGTCGTACAACCGGTCCGCCAGCACCACAAAGCGCAGCGCAACGGCCTGCTCGGTAATCGTGTGCACGTTCTTCCAGACGACGCCCTCGATCCCCTCCAGCAGCTGGCGGTAGCGGCTCGGGTGCACGCCGGCCAGGTGGTTGATCAGCGTGCTGAACTCATCGCGGGCCACGGTCTTGCCGTCGAACTCGGCATGCATCTGGTGGGTCAGGTCATCATTGCGCAGCGGCGCGGGCGCGGCCGGGAGGCCACGGTGGCGGAAGTCCTCGCCGTCGATCCGCACGACGTCGAACTGGTCCGCCAGCACCTGGATTTCGCGGGCGAAGTCGACGGCGGCGAAGCGCCCGTCCCCGAGCGATCCCGGCAGCGTGTTCGACGTGGCGGCAAGCTTTACGCCGGCGTCAGCGAGTTCACGCATGAGCCGGGACATGAGCACGGTGTCGCCCGGATCATCGAGCTCAAATTCATCGATGCAGACCAGCTTGTAGTGGCTCAGGGCCTCTACGGTCTTGCGGAAGGACAGCGCACCGACGAGGTTGGTGTATTCGACGAACGTGCCGAAGGCCTTGGGTCCGGGGGCGGCGTGCCACAGCGAAGCCAGCAGGTGGGTCTTGCCCACGCCGAATCCGCCGTCGAGGTAGATCCCGGCCCGGGACGTGTCCTTCTTGCCGAAGAGCCGCTTGAACAGGCCGTCGCCGTCGCGTGCGCCCACGCCCGCCGCAAAATGCTGCAGCGCATGGACCGCATGGGCCTGGCTGGGCTGGGCGGGATCGGGGCGGTAGCTTGAAAACGACACCTCACCGAACCGCGGCGACGGATAGAACCCATTGAGGAGTTCATCCACGGAAACTGCCGGCGTACGGGCGGCGAGCTGTTCGATCTGTACCAAGGTGGTCCGTTCTGCTGGTCTCTTGTCCCCAGCAAGAATACCGGCAAAGCCCGCCCGGCCCGCCTGCGCGCGTGCGGACCCGCGGCCGGCGTGAGGAAGACCACATTTCCCCGTGTGAACCCGGTGGAGCATTCCCGCCGGCCCGTGACTAGTGTTGTAACAGGCCCGGCGCCGCGCACCCTTTCGGCGCCCGGCCTCCTGACCGTTCCAGTGAAAGGCCATCGCAATGCCCTACCCCGTTGAGCAGAACGAGAAATTCGCCGCCTACGCCCACCCCGACCGCCTGGTGTCCACCGAGTGGCTGGCCACGGCGATCGAGGACGGGGCCCTCGACGGCGGCAATCTCGTGGTGGTCGAATCCGATGAGGACGTCCTGCTGTACGAGACCGGCCACATCCCCGGGGCAGTGAAGATCGACTGGCACACGGACCTCAACGACGAGGTGACCCGCGATTATGTCGACGGCGAGGCCTTCGCCGCGCTGGCCGCGGCCAAGGGCATTTCCCGGGACAGCACGGTGGTCATTTACGGCGACAAGTCGAACTGGTGGGCCGCCTACGCCCTGTGGGTTTTCACGCTCTTCGGCCACGAGGACGTCCGGCTCCTGGACGGCGGCCGGGACAAGTGGATCGCGGAGGGCCGGGCGCTCTCGACCGTCACGACCGTCGCCACCCCCGCCGACTACCCGGTCGTGGAGCGGGACGACGCCCCGATCCGCGCCTTCAAGGATGACGTCCTGGCGCACTTCGGCAAGCCGCTGATCGACGTCCGCTCGACCGAGGAGTACACCGGCCAGCGGACCCACATGCCCGCCTACCCGGAAGAGGGCGCGCTGCGCGGCGGCCACATTCCCACGGCGGCCTCCATCCCCTGGGCCCGCGCGGCGGCCGGCGACGGCACCTACCGGAACCGCGGCGAGCTCGAGGCCCTGTACCTCGGCGAGGCCGGGCTGACCGAAGGCGACGACGTCGTGGCGTACTGCCGGATCGGCGAGCGGTCCAGCCACACCTGGTTTGCGCTGAAGTACCTGCTGGGCTTCGAGACCGTCCGGAACTACGACGGTTCCTGGACCGAATGGGGCAACGCCGTGCGCGTCCCGATCGTCAAGGGTGCCGAGCGCGGCGCGGTTCCGGCCGGCCGTTAGCCGCGGGCACCATGGAGCGGGACCGGACGCGACAGGGACACAATCGGCGCGCGTGCGTAAGCTGGGAATGATGAATACTTCAGCCCTCCCCGCCGCGCTGGCGGACATTGTCGACGATTTCCAGGCCCTGACCGAAGCAGAGCGGCTGCAGCTGCTCCTCGAGTTCTCGCAGGGGCTTCCCGAACTTCCGGAGCGTCTCCGGGACCACCCGGAGCTGCTCGAGCAGGTCGTGGAGTGCCAGACGCCGCTGTTCCTCACCGTCGAGACCGAACAGGCCGACGGTGCCGCTGCCGAGCGCGTCCGGCTCTACTTCAAGGCACCCAAGGAGGCCCCGACCACCCGCGGGTTTGCCGGAGTGCTCCACGAAGGACTCGACGGCCTCAGCGCCGCGGAAATCCTGGCCGTCCCGGACGACATGCCCGAACTCCTGGGCCTCACCCGGGCCATCACTCCGCTGCGCATGCGCGGAATGACGGCCATGCTCGGCCGGATCAAGCGCAAGGTCGTCGCGTCCGAAAACCGGCAGCAGCCGGCACAGTCCTGATCTCCGGCCCCACAACAGGCAGCCGACATGGCCCGCAAACACGCGTCGCAGGGAACCCCGGCCACGGCAGCACTCGCGGCCGCCGGGGTTCCCTTCGTGGCCCACCCCTACACCCATGACCCCGCGGCGGCCAGCTACGGCCTGGAAGCGGCGGAAGTGCTCGGCGTCGACCCTGCCCGGGTCTTCAAGACCCTGATGGTCGACGTCGACGGCCGGCTCGCCGTAGGCGTCGTGCCCGTGAGCGGCAACCTTGACCTCAAGGCGATGGCCGCGGCCTTGGGCGGCAAGAAGGCAGAGATGGCCGACCCGGCCGCGGCGCAGCGGCGGACCGGATACGTGCTCGGCGGCATCTCACCGCTCGGCCAGCGCCAGTCCTCCCCCACCGTGGTGGATGACAGCGCACTGGCGCTGGAGACCATCCTCGTGTCGGGCGGACGGCGCGGCCTGGACATCGAGCTGGACCCGGCCGAGCTCATTCGGCTCACGGCTGCCCGCACCGCAAGAATCGGGACCCGGCGCGACTGACCGACGTCCTCGCCGAGACGACGCTCTGCCGTGAACTATCAGTGAACTGTCAGTCCGCCGCGGCGTTCCCGGCCGCCGGCTCCTGGTCGCCGGGGTTGACGCGGGGCGCCAGCTGCTGCCGGAGCCAGGCCGAGACCTGCCTTTCCCAGCGCTCCGGGTCCACGTTCCATTCCTTGGTATGCAGGGCCCTGTCGAAGGGCTCGAAGGTGACCATCTCGGGGTTTTTCTCGGCCAGCGCCGCGGAGGGCCCGTAGGGTACGTATTCGTCGTCCACGCTGTGCACAATGAGGGTCGGCGTCCTCAGCTCCACGGCCCGCGAGACCCAGTCCATCGCTTTGAGGTCCACGGGCGCGGCCAGCCCGGTCAGCCGCCGGCCCAGGCGGTGGCTGAGCATCAGCTGCCCGTAGCGGCCCACGGAGGACGGGATCCGGTTCAGCTCCGCATGGTGGGCCAGCACGTTGACCCAGTTGATCACCGGCGCGTCCAGGACCATGGCCCGGATCAGGTGGCGGTGCCGGGAAAGGTCAGCCGTCTGGAGGCAGATCGCGCCGCCCATCGACCAGCCGAACAAAACCACCTCGCGGGCGCCCTGCTGCACGGCGTAGCCGATGGCGGCCTCGACGTCGCGCCATTCGGTGGAGCCCAGGCCGTAGCGCCCGTCGCTGGCTGACGGGGCCAGGCCGTCGTTTCGGTAGGAGATCAGCAGGCTGGACATGCCCAGTTCGCTGGCGGTCCGGACGGCCCGCAGCCCCTCCTGCCGGGTGGCCCCGCGCCCGTGCACCATGATCGCCCAGACATCCCGGGCCACATCCTCCGCCGCGGCCGGCACGGCGCGGACGAGCCAGGCCGGCGCGGTCCCGGCGTCGACGTCGATCAGCACGTCCTCCACCGGAAGCCCCAGCGCGGCCGGATCCGGGTAGGCCGCACCGCTCCACCAGCCCCGCCGGGCGGTGGCCATGTCCCCGCTGTAGACGTGCTCGACCTCGCGCAGCACGGTGCGTTCGGCCGGCGAGTAGGACAGGATCCGGCCGATCCGCGCATGCCCGCGGCCGCCGTCGAAGAAGAACCCGTACACCCCGTCCACCGTGGCGTCCGGGGTGGCGGCGAAAATGACCCGCAGCGCCCGCCCCTCGCGGATGACGGCCAGCACCTCCTGGTCCTCCGCCCGGAACCGGGCCGGGGTGATGACGCGGCGGGCGAAGTAGAGGGCGAGGGCGGAGGAGCCGGCGGCGAGCACGCCCGCGGCGGCGCTGCCGCCGATGATGCCCCCCAGCGCCCACTTGGCGCTTCCGGACGTCGCGGCGCCGGGGGCTGCAGCAACGGGCACGGCTGCTCCGCGGGCAACGGTCCGGCGGGCAGCGGTCTGGCGGAGGTCCCGGCGGAGGTCCGGGCTGAGGCGCAAGGAGGATGCCATGGCACCATTCTTACCGAAGCGCAGCCCAACCATGGCATTCGCCGGGTTTCAGGCGCACGGCCGGGCCGGTACAGACACGCCGGGGCCGGGTGGGACACAACCATGCAGGTCAAGACGAGCGCGACTAGGCTGGGGGCATGAGTGATCCAATCGTCATTTTGACAGAAGAGCCCCTCGGTGCGGATGACCGCGTCAATATCGAAACCCTGGTTGCCGGCGGTGATGCGCCCCTGCTGATCCTGGTGCCGGCCAACACCGAGCGGCACCTGGTGGTGGATTTCCTGGAAAACCTTTCCATGCTTGAAATCGCCAAGGCCTTCCGTGAACTGACGGCACACTCCGATCCCGCCGTGGAGCGGGCCGAAGCAGCCGACACCCTGGCCGCCTCGCTGGCCGCGCTGGCCGGCCTGGGCGGCGGGGTCTCCGGCGAAGTTGTCGAGGGCAAGGCCGTTGACGGCCTGGTTGCCAAGGTCAAGGAACTCAGCGCAGGACAGGCCGTGGTCATCACGCGCCCGCACGCCGTGGCCGACACGTTCCACACCGACTGGGCCACCAAGGCACAGGACAAGCTGGGGCTGCCCGTCCTGCATCTGTACGCCGGTTCGGGATTTATCGGGGACTCCTGAGCGTTATTGAGGCTATGAGCATCTTTAACAGGCCCAAATCCATGCCGTCGGCCGTGCCCGCCACCGAACCAGCGACCGAACCCGCAGCCGACCCCGCCGCCACGGCGTTCGACCAGATGCCGGCCGGGACGCCGGCCGAAAAACCCGTCGAAAAGACGGATGCCCAGTGGCGCGAGGAACTGACCCCGGAGGAGTACCGCGTGCTCCGCCAGGCCGGCACCGAGCGGCCGTACACCGGCGAATACTGGGACACCCACACCCGGGGGGTCTACAAGTGCCGGGCCTGCGGCACCGAACTCTTCACCAGCAACGAAAAGTTCGACTCGCACTGCGGCTGGCCGTCGTTCTGGGCGCCGCTCGCCGAGGGCACCGTGCGCTACATCCATGACCGCACCATGGGCATGGACCGGGTGGAAGTCCGCTGTGCCACGTGCGATTCCCACCTGGGGCATGTGTTCGACGGCGAGGGCTACGGCACCCCCACCGACCAGCGCTACTGCATCAACTCGGTTTCCCTGAAGCTCGTTCCCGCGGACGACGCCGGGCAGTAGCCGGCAGCCCTGCCTCTCCTTCCGCTGGAACGGCCTTTCAGAATCACTTGCCACAGACTTTCTTATGCTCAAGGCAATTTTGCATTAGAGCCTCTGTTTGCTTGCTACGCTCGATTTAGATCCAGCGACACGCTCCACAGCAAACAGAAAGGCGACCGTCGACGATGACCACGACCGCTCTTACCGCCCCCGCCCCGATCACCGCCGGCAACCAGGAATGGCTGCGGCTCAAGGCTGCCGCCACCGCCCTGCGCGCCCTCCAGGTCCAGGACGGATCCGTGCCGGACGCCGAAGCCCACGAAGCCGCCGCCGGCTACGTAGACACCATCACCGCGGCGGTCGCGGCCCTGGCCCCGTCCTTCCCCCATGACGCGAACTACCTGGACCTGCTGGTCACCGACTTCGGCCGCTGGGCAGCCGGCGGCTTTGGCGTACCGGACTTCCTGGATTCCCTGCAGGCCTTCCAGCCCCAGCAGCACCGGGTCAACGGACTCCAGCACCTGGTCGTGTTCCCGATGTACACCCAGAACGGCAGCAGCAGCCGCCTCGTCGAGGCGGTGCTGATCGAGGTCATCTGGCCCGAGTTCATCGGCGGCCTGGAAACGGGCGACTATTCCAACAAGCTCTTCGTCCCGATCCGGTTCCTCGACTTCACCGCGGGCTACGACACCAACTCCGCTGTTCTCTTCCCGGAGACTGTCGCCGTCCGCAAGACCCCGACGTTCACATGGGGCGCGATCTTCGCCGACCGCGAGGCAGCCCGCTTCCGCCGCGTCCTGCGCGCCGCCGCCGAGATCACCTCCCTGCAGCTGCCCGAGGACGCCGCCAGGCTCCTGGAGGACCAGGAGCTGACGCAGGAAACCTTTGTCATGTGGGACCTGATCCACGACCGCACGCACATGCGCGGGGACTTGCCCTTCGACCCGTTCATGATCAAGCAGCGCATGCCGTTCTTCCTCTACTCGCTGGAGGAGCTGCGCTGCGACCTCACCGCCTTCCGCGAATCGGTGAAGATCGAGAAGGACGAGGACGCTGACCCGGAGGCCCGCCGGCACGCCAAGCTGGTCCAGTACGCCGTGATCTTCGACCGCATCTTCCGCTTCGCCATCACCGGCACGCGCGTGCGCAACTACGACGGCCTTGGCGGCCAGCTGCTCTTCGCCTGGATGCACCAGCACCACGTCCTGCACTGGACCGACAGCAAACTCAGCATCGACTGGGACGAGGCTGCCGGCGTCGTGGTTGAACTCGGCGCCAAGATCGAGGAACTGTACTGGCGCTCGATCGACCGCCCCAAGATGGCCCACTGGCTGGCCGCCTATGAGCTCATCTCCGGCACGGTCACGCCCAACCCGGCCTCGGTCTGGGCCAAGGGTCCGGACGCCCTCCCCCTGGACGGTCCGCCTCGCGGCCTCACGGACCAGGTCCTCGACGACGAGTTCCCGCTCTCCATGTTCTACGAGGCGCTGGAGAAGAAGATGCGCCCCGTCATCGAATCCACGGCCGGCATCACAGGATCGTCAGATACCGGCACTGACACCGGATCAGTGTCCGGCGACGGCACCCGGGCCCTGAACGCCGGATGAGCGCCGGACGCACTTTGAACGTGCTGGTAACGGGGGGCAGCGGGCCGTCTGGAATCGCGACGGCCCGCGCCCTGCGCGACGCCGGCCACAGGGTCTTCACGGTCGGCTCGGATGCCACGCGCATCGAGGCAGCCGCCGCTGAGGCCGGCGACGGCGTCACGCCGCTCGTCTGCAACCTCGCCAGCCTGGCCGACGTCCGCGCCTTGCGGGAAAGCATTGCCGGCCTGGCCGGACGCGTCGACGGCGTGATCCACCTGGTGGGCGGCTGGCGCGGCGCGAAAGGCATCACGGACCAGAGCGACGACGACTGGGACTTCCTGGAGCGCAACGCCGTCACGACACTGCGGAACGTCACCCGCGTCTTCTTCGACGACCTCGCTGCCTCTGACGCCGGACGCTTCGCCATGGTGTCCTCCACGGCCGTGAGCGCCCCGACGGCGGCCGGGGCGAGCTACGCCGCGGCCAAGGCTGCTGCCGAGGCCTGGACGCTGGCGGTCGCGGACGGCTTCCGCCGGGCCCACGCCGCGACCGCCGGCACCGGCGCCCCCGGGCAGGACAGCGCCGCCGTCATCTTCGTGGTCAAAGCCCTCGTCAACGCGGAGATGCGGGCCAAGGCCCCGGACCGCAAGTTCCCGGGCTTCACGGACGTGGCTGACCTGGCCGCGGCCGCAGCCGGACTCTTCAGCGCTCCCGCCGGCGACCTGAACGGCCAGCGGCTGCTGCTCAGCCGCTGACCTGGCCCAGCGTCTGCGGCCCAGCACCTGCGGCCCTGATCCAGCGCCCCCGGGCTTAGCCCCGGCGGCCCGACCTCTTAGACTGAAAGCGTGAGCAAAACGATGACCAGCACAGTTGAAACTGTCCCTGCCGGCACTGCGGTGCGGCTCCACGATCCCTCCGTCCGAGGCTTCGCCTCGGACAACTATTCCGGCGTGCACCCGGAGGTTCTCGCTGCCCTGGCCGCCGCCAACGAAGGCCACCAGGTTTCCTACGGCGAAGACGACTACACCACGCGCCTGCAGCAGCTGATGGAAGAGCACTTCGGTGAAGGCATCGAGTGCTTCCCGGTGTTCAACGGCACCGGAGCCAACGTCCTGTCCCTGCAGTCGCTGCTCCCGCGCTGGGGTGCGGTCATTTGCGCGTCCACCGCCCACATCAACATGGACGAAAACGGTGCGCCGGAGCGGATCGGCGGCATCAAGCTGCTGCAGGTCCCCACCACCGACGGCAAGCTCACCCCCGCACTGATCGACCAGGAAGCCTGGGGCTGGGGCGATGAGCACCGTGCCCAGCCGTTGGCCGTGTCCATCACCCAGACCACCGAGCTTGGCACCTGCTACACGCCGGAGGAGGTCCGGGCCATCGCTGAGCATGTTCACGCAAAGGGCATGAAGCTGCACATGGACGGCGCCCGGCTGGCCAACGCCGCCGCCCACCTGGGCGTCCCGTTGCGGGCCTTTACCCGCGACGCCGGCGTGGACATCCTCTCCTTCGGCGGCACGAAGAACGGCCTGCTGTTCGGCGAGGTTGTGGTCGCCCTGAACCCGGAGGCCGCACACGGCCTGGTCTACCTGCGCAAGATGAACATGCAGCTGGCCTCCAAGATGCGGTTCATGTCCGCCCAGTTCATTGCCCTCCTCGAGGGTGACCTGTGGTTGCGCTCAGCCTCCCACGCCAATGCCATGGCCGCCCGGCTGCGCGCCGGCGTCGAGGCGATCCCCGGCGTCGAACTGACCCAGAAGACCGAGTCCAACGGCGTCTTCGCCGTCCTGCCGGCCGGTGTTGCGGACCGGCTGCGCAAGTCCTTCCGCTTCTACGACTGGAACGAGGCGGCCCGCGAGGTCCGCTGGATGTGCTCCTTCGACACCACCGAGGATGACGTTGATTCCTTCATTGCGGCCATCAAGCGCGAGCTCGCCGCTGCCTGAGCCGTGCACGGCTTCCCCTGCCCGGCGGCGAGCCTGCCGGGCAGGGCTCCGGCCGTTGCATAACCTTCCAAGGTGAGCTCCCTCGATCAGGTTCCGGCAGATTTCCTCTTCGCCCTGGGGACCCTTCGGCAGGCACGGTGCCGCAGCGAGCTGCACCTGGACGAAATTCCGGCCCCGTCGCGGCTGGCACCGTTTGCGGTGGCCCTGGGCGCGGAAGTGATCGGCCCGGGCGACTCCCCCGCCGGCGGACCGGTCCACGGCCCGGCCGCCGCGGCCCTGGCACGGGCGACCGGCAGCGACGACGTCGAGCTGGCCACCGGCCGCTTCATTCTGCTCCACGATCCCGACGGCTCTGCCGTGTGGGACGGGGAATTCCGGATCGTCACCTACATCCGCGCCCAGCTGGAACCCGAGATGGGCAACGACGAACTCCTCGGGTCCGTGGCGTGGACCTGGCTGGTCGAAGCGCTGGAGAACCATCAGGCTCCGTACCGTTCCGCCGGCGGCACCGCCACCCGGGTGCTCTCGGAGAGCTTTGGAACGTTGGCGGACCGGCCGAATTCAATCGACATTGAGCTCCGGGCCTCCTGGACCCCGGCCACCCCGGACATCACCTCGCACCTGGAGGCGTGGTCGGACATGGTCTGCACCTTCGCCGGACTGCCGCCCCTGCCCGAGGGCGTGACGGCCCTTCCCCGCCGCCCCCGCGGACACGCATGAGGCGCCTGTTCGGCCGCGGTCACGGCCTTATACGCCATGTTGTCGGTAAACTGTAGAGACCATGACCCCTCAGAATCCGGAAACCAGCACGGCCGGCGCCAATCGCACTACGGCCGAGGCTGCTGACACCACAGCCCACATCACCGTGGAAGGCTTCGACAGCCTGGTCCCTGAAGTGATCGACCTCGACATTCCCCGCGACGGCGTGCCGCTGGTCATTGAAACCCAGTCCGGACTCGAACGTTGCGCCGCGGCTCTCGCGGCCGGCCACGGCCCTGCGGGCGTGGATGCGGAGCGGGCCTCGGGCTTCCGCTACGGCCAGCGCGCCTTCCTGGTCCAGATCCGGCGCGAAGGCTCAGGGACCTGGCTGATCGATCCCGAACCTTTCGGGGACCTCAGCATCATCAATGACGCTTTGCGCGGCGTCGAATGGATCCTGCACGCCGCGAGCCAGGACCTGCCCTGCCTGTCCGAACTCGGCATGTGGCCGGACAAACTCTTCGACACCGAGCTCGCCGCCCGCCTGGCCGGGCTGCCCCGGGTGGGCCTTGCCGCCGTCATCGAACAGCTCCTGGGCTTCGGCCTGGCGAAGGAACACTCCGCCGCCGACTGGTCCACCCGTCCCCTGCCGGAACCGTGGCTGCGCTATGCCGCGCTCGACGTCGAAGTCCTGACCGAGCTGCGCGAGGAACTCATTGAGCTCCTCGTGGCGGACGAAAAGCTGGAATACGCCGAGCAGGAATTCGCCGCCATCCTTGAGGCCGGACAGGCCCCGCCGCGCGTTGATCCGTGGCGCAAGACGTCCGGACTGCACCAGATCCGGGACCGCCGCCAACTGGCCGCAGTCCGGGAGCTGTGGCTGGAACGCGATTCCCTGGCCCAGAAGCGTGACGTCGCCCCCGGCCGGCTGATCCCCGACTCCGCGCTCGTCGCCGCCGCCAAGGCGATGCCCTCCACGGTTCCCCAGCTCCTGGGCACCAAAGGCTTCCACGGCCGCGCCGCGCAGCGGGAAGCCCCCCGCTGGCTGCGCTGCATCGGTGTGGCCCGGGCCCTGGAGGACCTGCCGCCGCTGCACCTGCCCACCAACGCGCCCCCGCCGCCGCGCGTCTGGGCGGACCGGGACCCGGAGGCGGCCGCCAGGCTGGCCACGGCCCGTCCGAAGCTCCAGGCCAAGGCCGAGGAACTGAACCTGCCGGTGGAAAACCTGCTGACCCCGGACTATCTTCGGCGGGTCGCCTGGCGTCCACCGGCAGAGTGCAGCGAGGAAGGCGTGGCCGAGGAACTGGCGAACCTCGGAGCGCGCCAGTGGCAGATCGAAATCACGGCCCCGCTCATTGCCGAGGCCTTCCTGCACCCCGAGCCGCTGCCCGCGAAGGAGCCCAAGGCCGCCGCGGAGGCGCCGTCGGATTCCACGGCCTAGCACGTCTTTTTCGGGGCTGCCCAATTCCTCCTTGCCAGCTATGTTACTGGCGAGTAACATAATGCATGATGTCGTTCGGAACCCTCCCGCCTGTGGCAACCCCTGCCCAGGGCTTATTGCCGCTAGCGCGGTTCCGGCACCATGTCTCAATGAGGAGTACGCCGTGAGCCAAGCCCGCACCAGCGGAAAACCCAGCAGCGCAAACCCGAGCACCGGAAGAAGCAGGACCGTGCGCGACGTCGTCTTTGTCGACGGCGTCCGCACCCCGTTCGGCCGCGCCGGCGAAAAAGGCATCTACGCCGGCACCCGCGCCGACGACCTTGTGGTCAAGTGCATCCGCGAACTGATGCGCCGCAACCCCTCGCTTCCGGCGGACCGGATTGACGAGGTCGCGATCGCCGCCACCACCCAGACGGGCGACCAGGGCCTGACCATCGGCCGCACCGCCGCCCTGCTGGCCGGACTCCCCCGCACCGTGCCCGGCTTCGCGATCGACCGCATGTGCGCCGGCGCCATGACCGCCGTCACCACGACGGCGAGCGGCATCGGCTTCGGCGCGTACGACGTCGTGATCGCCGGCGGCGTGGAACACATGGGCAACCACCCGATGGGCGCCGGCGCGGACCCCAACCCGCGCTTCATGTCCGAACGGATCGTTGACCCCGCCGCGCTGAACATGGGCAACACGGCCGAGAACCTGCACGACCGCTTCCCGGCCATCACCAAGGACCGCACCGACGCCTACGCCGTCGCCTCGCAGGACAAACTCGCCGCAGCCTACGCCAACGGCCAGATCCAGCCCGACCTCGTGCCCGTCGCCACGATGAAGCCGGGCCGGGGCTGGACGGTCAACACCGTGGACGAACCCCCGCGCCCCGGAACCTCGCTCGGGGACCTGGCCACGCTCAAGACGCCGTTCCGCGCCCACGGCCGGGTCACGGCGGGCAACGCCGCGGGCCTGAACGACGGGGCAACCGCCGCCCTGCTGGCCTCCTCCGATGCCGCCGAGGAACTCGGGCTGCCGGTCCGGATGCGCCTGGTGAGCTATGCCTTCGCCGGCGTGGAGCCCGAGGTCATGGGCATCGGCCCGGTCCCGGCGACCGAGAAGGCGCTCAAGAACGCCGGACTCGGCATCGGGGACATCGGCCTGTTCGAAATCAATGAGGCCTTCGCCGTCCAGGTCCTGAGCTTCCTGGACCACTTCGGGATCGCCGACGACGACCCCCGGGTCAACCGCTATGGCGGCGCGATCGCCGTCGGGCACCCGCTGGCGTCCTCGGGGGTCAGGCTGATGAACCAACTGGCCCGGCAGTTCGAGGAGGACCCCTCGGTCCGCTTTGGCATGACCACCATGTGCATCGGCCTGGGCATGGGCGCCACCGTAATCTGGGAGAACCCGCATCACCCGGATTACGGCACCGAAGCACCCACCGAAGCACAGCAGGCAGAGACCACGACCACCGAGACTGGAGCCACCGCATGAGCGCCGCTGATTTCCGCAAGCTTGCCGACCTCTTCCCGAACGAGACGGTCACCCACTCCTATGTCCAGGACATCGAACTACCCGCCGTAGGTGGGAAGACGACTGACGGCAAAAGCCCCGGCACCTTCGCGCTGGTCACCCTCGACAACGATCTGGACCACTCCAAGCCCACCACGCTCGGACCCAACACGCTGATCGAACTCGGCACGGTCCTGGAAGGGCTGAAGGAACGCGCCGCCCGCGGCGAGATTGTCGGCGTCGGCGTCACCGGCAAGCCGTACTTCCTCGTGGCCGGCGCCGACCTGTCCACGGTCAAGTCCGTCAGCGGACGCGAGCAGGGCCTGTGGATGGCCCAGCTGGGCCACGAGGTCTACTCCACCCTGGCGAACCTGGGCGTGCCGAGCTTCGCGTTCATCAACGGCCTGGCCCTGGGCGGCGGACTGGAGATCGCGCTGCAGTCCACCTACCGCACGGTTTCCACCGGCGCCGGCGCACTGGCCCTTCCCGAGGCGTTTATCGGACTCATCCCGGGCTGGGGCGGGGTCTACATCCTGCCGCGGCTGATCGGGCCGGAGAACGCCCTCAAAGTTATGATCGAAAACCCGCTGAGCAACAACCGCACGCTGACCGGGCCGCAGGCCTACCAGCTGGGCATGGCGGACGCGATGTTCGAGCCGGCCGACTTTGTGGAACAGTCCCTGGCCTGGGCCGCGAAAGTCATTGCCGGTGCCGTGGCGCCGGAGCGGGCGAACGCCGTGGACCCGTCCGCTCCGGAGGTCGCCGCCCGCTGGGCGGCCGCCGTCGCCAAGGGCCGGGCCTTCGTGGAGGCCAAGACCTCCAACGCTTCCCCGGCGCCCGCCAAGGTCCTGGACGTCATGGAGGCCAACCGCACCCTGACCCAGGCGCAGTCCGCTGAGCTCGAATGCGAGACGCTGGCGGACCTGATGCAGACCGACGAGTTCCGCTCCACCGTCTACGCCTTCCTGGACCTCGTGCAGCGGCGCTCCAAGCGCCCCGCCGGCGCCCCGGACCGCAAGCTCGCCCGGCCGGTGACGAAGATCGGCGTCGTGGGCGCCGGGCTGATGGCGAGCCAGCTGGCCCTGCTCTTCGCCCGCCAGCTCAAGGTTCCGGTGGTGCTCACGGACATTGACCAGGCCCGCGTGGACAAGGGCGTGGGCTACGTCCACGCCGAGGTGGACAAACTGCTGGCGAAGGGCCGGATCAGCCCCGACGCCGCCAACCGCACCCGCGCGCTGGTCACGGGATCCGTTTCCAAGGAGGCCTTCGCCGACGCCGACTTCGTCATTGAGGCCGTCTTTGAGGAACTCAACGTCAAGAAGCAGGTCTTCAAGGAAGTCGAGGCGATCGTCTCGGACGAGTGCATCCTCGCGACCAACACGTCCTCGCTGTCCGTCACGGCGATGGCGGCGGACCTCGAGCACCCGGAGCGCCTGGTCGGCTTCCACTTCTTCAACCCGGTGGCCGTGATGCCGCTGCTGGAGATCGTGCGCGCACCGAAGACCGACGACGCCGTGCTGGCCACCGCGTTCGAGCTCGCCAAGGGGCTCAAGAAGTCCGCCGTGCTGGTCAAGGACGCCAGGGCGTTTGTGGTCAACCGCGTCCTGCTGCGCCTCATGGGCGAAGTCACCGCGGCTTTCGACGAGGGCACACCCGCGGACGTGGCAGACAACGCGCTGCGGCCGATGGGCCTGCCCATGACGCCGTTTGTGCTCGGCGCCATGGTGGGCCTTCCCGTGGCGCAGCACGTCCAGGAATCGCTGCACGCGGCGTTCGGGGACCGCTTCAGGGTTTCAGAGAACCTGCAGGCGCTGATCGACCACGGTGTGAAGTCCATTTGGGCCGTTCAGAATGGGGCACCCGTGCCGGGTCCGGACGGCAAGCCGTTCATCCCGGCCGAAACGCTGGCGCTGATGACCTTCGGCAGCAGCCCGTCCACCGGCGAGGAGGTGCTGCGCCGGACGCAGGACGCGCTGGCGGAGGAAATCGGACTCATGCTCGAGGAGGGCGTCGTGGCCGGCCCCGAGGACATTGACCTCTGCATGATCCTCGGCGCGGGCTGGCCGATGTTCCTGGGCGGTATCACCCCGTATCTGGACCGGGTGGGCGCCTCGGAGCGGGTCAACGGGAAGAAGTTCCTGGCCCCCGGCGTGGCCTCAGAACCGGTCTAAAGCACTTCACCCGCTCCCGCCTTTGTTGGCGCCGCCGCCCGGACTTTGGTCCGGGCGGCGGCGCTGCTTTCGTGAGGGCCGGTCCATGCCGGCGGCGCCATGGCACTGCCAGCACTCACAAATCATCGGCACGTTGCCGTCGGGGTCCTTGAAGTTAAGCCACCGGCTGTCCCGGATCTCCGTGACCTCCGGGCCCATGGCCTGCAGGTGGACGCGGGCAGCCTCGCGCCCACCCGCGGCCGCGTCAGATGTCCTGCAGGCTCCCGCCGCTGAGTTCCAGGACGCGGTGCGCGTTCCTCCGTGCGTACCCCAGGTCATGGGTGACCATGACGACGGCGGCGCCCCGCGCGGCGGCGCGGCCGACAGCGCCCTGCAGCGCCTCGAGCCCGTGCCGGTCCAGCCCGACGGTCGGCTCGTCCAGGGCCAACACTGCTGGTTCGCGGGCCAGGACCGTGGCCAGGGCGAGCAGCCGCTGCTGAGAGGCGGACAGTTCAGCGGGGTGTGCCTCCTCGGTACCGGACAGGCCCACCTCGGCCAGCGCCGCCCGGGACCTGGCCTCGCCGGCTTTCCCGAACACCTGCCGGAGTCCGAATGCCGCTTCCCGCAGGACAGTCCGTTCGAAGAGCTGGTCCCGGGGGTGCTGGAACAACAGGCCCATGGAGGCCGCGACTTTTCCCACCGGCACGCCGGCAATGCTGCGGCCGCAGACCAGCACGTCCCCCTCCGTGGGCCGGAGCAGCCCGTTGAAATGGCGCAGCAGTGTCGATTTGCCGGCGCCGTTGGGCCCGGTCACGGCCATGATCTCGCCCGGGCGCACGGCGAAGTCCACGCCCCGGAGGATCCGGTCCTGCGCACCGGTCCCGGGCAGCCGCGGGTCCCGGGCGTAGCCGAACCCAACCCCGCGCAGTTCCAGCGATGCCGGCCCGGGACCGGGCGCCGCCGCAGGCACCGGACCGGGCCGGCGGACTCCGGCGTCAACGCCGGACCCAGCGGACCCTACGGCGCCCGACCCAATGCCGCCGGGCCCCACAACGCTGGACTCGACACCGCGCGGCCCGCATCCGCCAATCACTCCAGCGCGCTCCAGTTCGGCCGAACCGGCCAGCTGCGCGGGCGTCCCGGCCGCGGTGACCGTCCCGCCGTCGAGCGCCGTCTGGGCGTCAAGAATCGTCCAGTGCGTGGCTTCCCCGGCGAGCCGGTCCGCCGCCTGGCTCAGCAGGACGACGCCGGTCCCGGTGCCGCGGAGGCTGCGGACCAGATCCTCGACTTGCGCGGCTCCGGCCGCGTCCAGCGATGCCAGCGGCTCGTCCAGGATGAGCACGTCCGGTTCCGTGATGACGGCGCAGCCCACGGCGAGCCGGCGCAGCTCGCCTCCCGAGAGCGTGGCCGGGTCCCGGTCCAGCAGGCGTGAGAGTCCCGTGCGGGCGGCGGTGCGCTCCACCGCGCGGAGCATGTCCTCCCGGGCCGTCGCGCGGTTTTCCAGGCCGAAGGCCAGCTCCTCCGCGACTGTGGCGCGCACCGAGGAGAGCATCGCCGCGGCGTCCTGCGGAACGAAGGCCACGCGCCGGGACCACTCAGCGGGGTTGATCCGGGGGTCGTCGGGCACGCCGCGGAATTCCAGCACGGTGCCGCCGAGCTCCAGGCTGCCGCGGAATTGTCCGGCATGACCGGCCCGGAGCCAGCCGGCCAATAGTTTGCCCAGCGTGGATTTTCCGCTCCCGGAGCCGCCCAGGACGGCCGTCAGCGAACCCGGCGTGACCGAGAGCGCGGTGTCCCTTAGCACCGGGGTGTCCTCGCCGTGGAACGTGAACGCCTCGATCCGGATCTGCAGCGCGGTTCGGGTGGTGGCCGTCATGACGGCGCCCCGGCAGGCCAGAAGGACACAATCCGTCCGGCGACAGCGGCCGCCGCGAGCACGAGCGCGGCGGCCCGGAAGAGCCGCTGGGCGGGCGCGTCGGCGACTTCGCGGTAGCTGGTGCGGGGTCCCGGGCTGCCGAAGCCGCGGGCGTCGAGCGCCTGGGCGCGGCTGCCGGCGTCGTCGATCAGGGCGAGGACCAGCGGCACCATCTGCAGGCGGAGGGCGCCGAGACGGGACAGCAGGCCGCGTCCGACCACCATCCCGCGGGTTTCCTGGGCCTGCCGGATCCGGTCCAGGCGGCCCGCGACGGCGGGCAGGAGGGTGAGCGTGGAGGCCAGGACGAAGCCGAACTGCGGTGGGATCCTGCGCCCGGCGAGGGCCGAGACGAGGTCGGGGACGCTCACGGTGAAGGAAAAGAGCAGGAACACCAGCACGCAGGCCGTGGTCCGCGTTCCGAGCTCCAGCGCGAAGCCCAGGCCCTCGGCTGTGACCCTGGCCGGGCCCCACTGGGCCAGCACGGTCTGGCCTTCAGGGAAGAAGAGGCCGTGCAGCACCAGCAGGGACAGGCACAGGGGCGTCAGGATCACCGCTCCTGCGGTCAGGACACGTCCCGCGACTCCACGGCGCGCGGCAAGGGCCACCGCGCCGAGTGCCACGGCGACAGACAGCGGCCAGTACGTGGCCGCCGTCGTGACGACGGCGGCGCACGCGGCGAGGGTCAGCGTGGTGAAGGGGTGCAGCCGCTGTGTCATGGTCGCTGTGTCAGAGTCGCAGTGTCAGAGCGTCGCAGTGCCAGGGTGTCCCAGCCGCCGCGGGGCTCAGGCGTCCGCTGCCGGGGCCTTGCCGGCGAGCACCCGGTAGCGCCGCACGAAGGGGAACTGGAAGGTGGTGCGGCGGGGCAGGGCGTAGGCGAGCAGCGCCGCGATGGTGAAGACGATCGCCTTGTCCATGGGGTCGGAAATCAGTGCCTGCTTGGTGATGGCGGCCAGGAGGGTGTCCCCCACGGCGCGGAAGGCGCTGACGATCGCCCCGGTACCCAGCCCTGACGTGCCGCCAAAGACGAACGCGGCGATCGGGGCGGAGACGACGCCGGCCAGGATGCCGGTGACGAAGCCGGCGACGGGGGCGAGGTAGAAGCGGCGGAACAGGCCGCCGCGGGCGGCCATGCCGGCGAGGAAGCCGATGAGGGCGGCACCGGCGGCGAACGGCAGGACGGTGGGGTTGAAGAAGGACCAGACGATGCTGCTCAGCGCGCCCGTGGCGGCACCGGCGGCCGGCCCGGCGAGGACGGCGATCAGGACGGTGCCGATCGCGTCGATGTAGAACGGCAGGCCCGTGCTGCCCATCAGCTGGCCAAGGACGACGTTCAGGACCAGGGCCACCGGGATCAGGACCACGGTGGAGGTGGGCAGCGCCGGCAGGACGGCCACAATCAGCAGCACAGCACCGAGCAGGAAGCCGCCGAGGGCGACGAGGGCCGAGAAACTTGCCGGGCCGTTGGCAATGTCCGCGGGCTGGGTCAGCACCAGGAAGACGTACGTGGCGGCGATCGCGGCGGCGCCGGCGATTTCGAGCAGGCGGCGCCTGCGGCCGGCCGCCTGTCCAGGGGCAGTGATGGTCAGGGCTGGCTGTGACATGGGGGGTGTTCCTTTGGCTGGGTGCAACAAGTTCCGCCTCATGTCACCTCGGCGCAGCTACCATCCTAGCGAGCGGCAACCATTCAAGCGATCTGCAGGCCCGCCCGGGCGCTCCCCGCCTTGACTCGGCAATGATGCCCGGTTTCAGCCCGTCGGCGCCCGGGGTCCCACGGCGTGCGCGAGGGCGCCGACCGAGGTAATCAGTTCGTCGAAGCAGTGCCCGGGGTTGTTGTCGGAGACAATCCTGGCGTTCGGCGCCAGCCCCCACAGCCCGCGGAAGTCGGCCACCGTGGTGCCCCGCAGCAGGGGCGAATCCGTTTCGACGTCGACCGTGGCCAGTCGGGTGGCGAACGGTGTGCGCCCCGCGGCTGCGCAGGCCGCGAAGGCGTCGTGCACGTGCGCCACATAGCCCTGGTCATAGAGCCGGTGAAATTCCATGTAGAAGCGCAGGGCGTCGGACAGGCAGGCGACGAGGGGGTTCCCGGACTGGCTGCGCTGGCCTTCGGGCTGCTCCGGGAGGACGAGTTCGGGCTCCGGAGCGCCGGCGGCCTCGCCGAGGCGGCGCAGGTGCTCCGGGTGCATCTCGATCCGCTCGGTCATTTCCAGGGCACACAGGATCGGCAGCTTGTCCTCGGGCAGGCCCCGGTAGGCGGCAAAGACCTCCTTGGCGGCATGCGGGTCCACCGAAGTATTCCATTCGGCCGTCGGGGTGGTGTTGCCCTGGTAGTAGAAGCTGCCGCCCATGATCACGAGTCCCTTGAGCAGCCGGGGAAGTTCCGGTTCCCGGCGCAGGGCGAGGGCGAAGTTGGTCAGCGGTCCGGTGATCAAGCCGGTGAGCTCCCCCGGGTGCGCCCGCACCTCCTCCACCCAGACGTCGACGGCGTGCCGTGCCGAGATTTGCTGGTGCGGTGGCGGCAGTTCGGCGTAGCCGATGCCCTGCGGCCCGTGGGTCTCCTCGGTGGTGACCAGCGGGATCTCCAGCGGGACCTCGGCGCCGATGGCCACCTCGATGCCCTCGCGGCCGCACAGCTCCAGCAGGGCCAGGTTGTTCAGCGCCACCTGCCGGGCCCCCACGTTCCCGGCGGTGCATGTGATCGCCTGGACGTGGACCTCCGGCCGGGACAGCAGGTAGACCAGGGCCAGGGCATCGTCGATCCCGGTGTCGACGTCCATGAGGATCGAATGCGTGACGGCAGGGCCGGCCGCGGGGTCGCCCCCGGCGCCGTTCAGATCCGCACCATTCAGGCCCGGACCGTTCAGAACAGCGCCACCTTGGGCGTGCGCGGGAAGAGGTCGTCCAGCTCGGCTAGGTCGGCATGGCTGGGTTTCCAGGCCACGGCCGCGGCATTCTGGCGCACCTGCTCCGGCGTGGTGGCGCCGGCGATGACGCTGCTGACGGACGGCTGGGCGGCGAGCCAGGAGAACGCCACCTGGACTTCGTTAAGTCCGCGGTCGGCGGCGAACTTGCCGAAGGCACCCAGCTGTTCCCAGTCGGCGTCGTGGACCAGGTTGGTGCGGGTGTGGCTGAGCCGGCTTCCCTCGGGGGCCTGGCCGGCGGAGTATTTGCCGGTGAGCAGGCCGTTGGCGAGCGGGAAGTACGGCAGGACGCCCAGGCCGTAGGCCTCGGCCGCCGGGGTCACCTCGAGTTCGGCGCGCCGGTCCAGCAGGTTGTAGTGGTTCTGGCTGGAGATGAAGCGGGCTCCTCCGCGGGCGCGCGCCACGTACTCGGCCTCGGCGATCTGCCAGCCGGCCCGGTTGGAGTGGCCGATGTAGCGGACCTTGCCGCTGGTGACGAGGTCGTCGAGGGCCGAGAGGGTCTCGTCGATGGGCGTGAGCGGGTCCGGGGTGTGGAACTGGTAGAGGTCGATCCAGTCCGTGCCGAGCCGGCGCAGCGAGGCCTCCGCCGCCTTGATGATGTAGCGGCGGGATCCGCGCGCACCGAAGTCCTCGCCGTTGGCGCCGCGCATGTCCATGCCGAACTTCGTGCCGATGACCGCGTCGCCGCGCCGGGCACCGAGGGCTTTGCCGAGCATTGACTCGCTGAGGCCGGGCTCGCGGCCGTAGGCGTCCGCAACGTCAAAGAAGGTGATCCCGGCGTCGAGCGCCGCATGCACGACGGCGTCGGTGCCTTCCTGCGATTCAGTCACGGTCCCGGACCGGCCCAGGTTGTTGCAGCCAAGTCCCACGACAGAGACGGACAGTCCGGAATTTCCAACGCGGCGGTATTCAGTCATGGTTTTAGCCTATATTGCGCCGGCGGGTGTCCGGGCCAGACCGCCGCGGGCGGCGGAGCGGGACCCTGCTACCCTGCCGGCAGCTTCAGTCCGTGCTCGTCCATGGCGTCCTGGAGCTGCGCGAGGGTGCGGGGGCAGACGCCCGGCATCCCGGCAAGCCGGCGCCGGCCAAGCTGCACGAGATGTTCGAGGGATTCGACCCCCGCGTGCGCGAGCGACTTTCGCGCCGGCGCCGCGAGTCCCGCGGGCAGCGGGGTGCAGCCTGGTTTCGAGGGTTTGCGCGTCATTGCGGTGCCTTTCAGTCCGTGCCCCCAAACTGGTGTGAGCCGTGCCCGGCTCCTTGCCCGTGCTGCTTAAAGCGTGAAGCTGTTTGCCGGCTTCGGCGAGTGCTTGAGCTTGAAAGTATCCTCGCCAAACGGCGCGGCGCCAATGCTCAGTTTGGTGAAGTCGAGGTCTTCGCCGCGGATGCAGACCTTGATGGCGTTGACCGTCTTATTCACGTCCGGGGTGAGGCAGAAGATGTTGAGCCGGGCGTCGGAAAATTCGCTGCGGTCCACGATCCCCAGGCCCCGCCAGGCCAGATGGCTGATCAGGGCGTCTTTGGCTTTTTCCTCGAGGTACCGGTCGCGGCTGGTCCCCTCCTTGGTCTTCAGCGCGTACTGGGCCACTACCCAGGACTGCTCCTCCGCCGGAATTTCGGCATAGCCATCCTCGGCGCACTGCACCGCGAAGGCGTCCATGAGGCGCTCCGCTGCCTCGGCGTCCGCGACGTCGGTCTCGTCCGTCTTGCTCTGGTGTCCGACGACGCCGTGGTTCATCACGAACTGGCTGTAGTCCTCATCAAACCAGGCCTCCCTAAAGTGCAGGGTGCCCTCTTCGTCACGCTTGTAAACTCGGATAATTCCACTCATATGCCAGTTCCTTCCTGGGCCGTCCGGCGCCGGATTCAGTGGCGCCCCACGGGTAGTGCTCAACGGATGTGCTGGCTACAGCAGCGGGATGCTGCCGGTGCTGGGGTGTTCCTGGCCGGGCACGGGGCGCGCAAACGGCACCTTGGTGCCCAGGACCTGCGCGACGACGTCGTGCGTGATCTGCTGGGCGGTCAGGCCGACGCGTTCGAGCACCTGGCTGCGCGTGCCGTGATCGAGGAACTCGACCGGCAGGCCGACCTCGTTGAGGGCGGTGTCCACGCCCGCGGCACGCATCTCCTGGCGGATCCGGGACCCGACGCCGCCGGCCCGCACTCCGTCCTCGATACAAATGACCAGGCGGTGGCGCGCGGCGAGATCGATGATGGACTGCCGGACCGGGAGGACCCAGCGGGGATCCACCACCGTGGAGCTGATGCCCTGGGCACCGAGCCGGCTGGAGACGTCCAGCGCGAGTTCTGACATGGCGCCCACGCTGACGATCAGGACGTCGTTCTCGTTCGAGCCCGCGGGCCGGCGGGCCAGCACGTCCACGCCGCCTTCCAGGCGTTCGACCGCATCGACTTCGGGGCCGACGTTGCCCTTGGAGTAGCGGAGCACGCTCGGGGCGTCTTCAATGGCTACAGCCTCGCGCAGTTCCTCCCGCAGCCGGGTGGCGTCGCGCGGCGCCGCGAGGTGCAGCCCGGGGACGATCTGGACCATGGCCATGTCCCACATGCCGTGATGGCTTGCGCCGTCGGGTCCGGTGACGCCGGCCCGGTCCAGCACGATGGTGACGCCGGCTTTGTGCAGGGCCACATCCATCAGCAACTGGTCGAAGGCACGGTTCAGGAACGTCGCGTAGACCGCAACCACCGGGTGCAGTCCCCCGAACGCCATGCCGGCAGCCGAGGTGAGGGCGTGCTGCTCGGCGATGCCGACGTCGAACACGCGCTCCGGGTGCCGGGCAGCGAACTTGTGCAGCCCGACCGGAATCAGCATGGCACCGGTAATCCCGACGATATCCTGGCGCTCGTCGGCGATGTCGGCGATCTCGTCGGCGAACACCGCGGTCCAGGACTTCGCGCCACCGGCCTCGGTGGGTGCGCCGGTCTCCGGATCGATGATCCCCACGGCATGGAACTGGTCCGCCTCATGGGCACGTGCCGGGGCGTAGCCGTGGCCCTTTTCCGTCATGGCGTGCACGATCACGGGGCCGGCATAGTTCTTGGCGGTGGACAGGGCGTTTTCCATGGCCTGGAGGTCGTGGCCGTCCACGGGACCGATGTACTTCATGCCGAGGTCCTCGAACATGCCCTGCGGGGCCCACCAGTCCTTGATGCCCTTCTTCATGGCGTGCAGGCTCCTGTAGGTGAACTGCCCCGCGGGGCCGCCGTTCTGCAGTTTGCGCTTCCACCACTCGAGCGTGCCTTCATAGGAGGGGGCGGCCCGGAGGGAATCGATCGTGGGGCGCAGGGACGCGAGGTAGTCGGCGAACCCGCCGACCGTCGGGGCGTAGGAGCGGCCGTTGTCGTTGACCACAATCACGACACGGCGCTTCTTGTCGGCCGCGATGTTGTTGATGGCCTCCCAGGCCATGCCGCCGGTCAGGGCGCCGTCGCCGACCACGGCGACGACGAAGCGGTCGCCGTCGCCGGTCAGCTGGCGGGCGCGCGAGATCCCGTCTGCCCAGGACAGCGAGGAGGACGCGTGCGAGCTTTCGACGATGTCGTGTTCGGATTCGCCGCGGTCCGGGTAGCCGGACATGCCGCCCTGCTGGCGAAGCGTGCTGAAATCCTGCCGTCCGGTGAGGAGCTTGTGCACGTAGGACTGGTGCCCTGTGTCAAAGACAATGCTGTCGCGGGGGGAATCGAAGATCCGGTGCACCGCGATGGTGAGCTCGACGACGCCGAGGTTCGGGCCCAGGTGCCCTCCCGTCCGGGAGACGTTGCCGATCAGGAAATCCCTGACCTCAGCTGCCAGCTGATCCAGCTGCGCCCCGGACAACTTACTCAGGTCCTGCGGATTCCGGATGGTGTCCAAGATTCCCAACGGCCCCTCCTTCGGGTGGTAGACATGCCTTTTAACTCTAACGCCTCCGGGCGGACCGCCGCGCCGGAGGCCTGCACCGGCACGCTGCCCGCCCCTGATCCAGCGCCCGCCCCTTTACCCCGGGAACGCAACGGCCCCGGCCGGTCAGTGACCGGCCGGGGCCGTTGCATGCGTTACCGGAACCTGCCCGGCAGCTCCGCTAGTGCGCGGAGATCTGGCGCAGGACGTACTGCAGGATCCCGCCGTTGCGGTAGTAGTCCGCCTCGCCCGGGGTGTCGATGCGCAGGACGGCGTCGAAGGACGTGACGGAACCGTCTTCGGCGGTGGCCGTGACCTTGAGGGCCTTCGGCGTGGTGCCTTCGTTCAGGGCGGTGACGCCCTCAACTGCGTAGGTTTCCGTACCGGTCAGGCCCAGGCTGGCGGCGTTCTGGCCGGCCGGGTACTGCAGCGGCAGGACGCCCATGCCGATCAGGTTGGAGCGGTGGATGCGCTCGTAGCTCTCGGCCACGACAGCCTTGACGCCCAGCAGCGCTGTGCCCTTGGCGGCCCAGTCACGGGACGAACCGGAGCCGTACTCCTTGCCTGCCAGGACCACCAGCGGGGTGCCGGCGGCCTGGTAGTTCTGCGCGGCGTCGTAGACGTAGGCCTGCGGGCCGTCAGCCTGGCTGAAGTCGCGGGTGAAGCCGCCCTCCACGCCGTCCAGGAGCTGGTTCTTGATGCGGATGTTCGCGAACGTGCCGCGGATCATGACCTCGTGGTTGCCACGGCGTGAGCCGTAGGAGTTGAAGTCCTTGCGCTCCACACCGTTGGCCAGCAGGTACTGCCCGGCCGGGGTGTCCGACTTGAACGAACCGGCCGGGGAGATGTGGTCCGTGGTGACGGAGTCGCCGAGCTTGAGCAGCACGCGCGCACCGGTGATGTCCTGGACCGGCTCCGGCTGGGCCTTCATGCCCTCGAAGTACGGGGGCTTGCGGACGTACGTGGACTTCTCGTCCCAGGCGAAGGTGTCGCCGGCTGGGGTGTCGAGCGCCTTCCAGCGATCGTCGCCCTCAAAGACGCCTTCGTAGCCGCGGGCGAACATTTCCTTGTCGATCGAGGAGTCGATGACTTCCTGGACCTCGACGGGGTTCGGCCAGATGTCCTTCAGGAAGACGTCGTTGCCGGCCTCGTCCTGGCCCAGGGCATCGTTGTCGAAGTCGAAGTCCATGGAACCGGCCAGGGCGTAGGCGATGACCAGCGGCGGGGAGGCCAGGTAGTTCATCTTCACGTCCGGGTTGATCCGGCCTTCGAAGTTACGGTTGCCGGAGAGCACCGCGGTGACGGAGAGGTCGTTGGCCTGGATGGCCTCGGAGATCTCGGCGTCGAGCGGACCGGAGTTGCCGATGCAGGTGGCGCAGCCGTAGCCCACGATGTAGAAGCCGAGCTTCTCCAGGTACGGGGTCAGGCCCGACTTGTTGTAGTAGTCGGTGACCACCTTGGAACCGGGAGCCACGGAGGTCTTGACCCACGGCTTGGACGTCAGGCCCTTGTCGACGGCGTTGCGGGCCAGCAGTGCGGCGGCCAGCATCACGGACGGGTTGGACGTGTTGGTGCAGGAGGTGATCGAGGCGATCGACACCGCTCCGTGGTCGAGTTCGAACTCGCGTCCGTCCGCGGTCTTGACGCTGACCTTGTTGGAGGGGCGGCCGTTGGACTTCGGGCCGTGCGCGTGCGGGGCCACGTCGCTCAGGTGCGACGACGAGGCGGTGAACGAGGGCGAGTCCGAAGCCGGGAAGCTTTCGTCGATCGCTTCGTCCAGGCTTCCGTCGGCCAGGTCTTCCTTCACGTAGTTGCGCAGGTCCTCGCGGAACTGGGCCTTGGACTCGGTGAGGATGATGCGGTCCTGCGGGCGCTTCGGGCCGGAGATCGACGGAACAACCGTGGACAGGTCCAGCTCGAGGTACTCGGAGAACTTGATCTCGCGGGAGGGGTCGTGCCAGAGGCCCTGTTCCTTCGCGTACGACTCCACGAGGGCGACGTTCTCGTCGGACCGGCCGGTGAGGCGCAGGTAGTCGAGGGTGACGTCGTCGATCGGGAACATCGCAGCGGTGGAGCCGAACTCCGGGCTCATGTTGCCGATCGTTGCACGGTTGGCCAGCGGCACAGCCGCGACGCCTTCACCGTAGAACTCGACGAACTTGCCGACCACACCGTGCTGCCGCAGCTGCTCGGTGATGGTCAGGACGACGTCGGTGGCGGTGGCGCCGGCCGGGATGGAGCCGGTGAGCTTGAAGCCCACGACGCGCGGGATGAGCATGGACACGGGCTGGCCGAGCATGGCAGCCTCGGCCTCGATGCCGCCGACGCCCCAGCCCAGCACGCCCAGGCCGTTGACCATGGTGGTGTGCGAGTCGGTGCCGACGCAGGTGTCCGGGTAAGCGCGCACAACGCCGTCGACTTCACGGGTCATGACAGTGCGGGCCAGATACTCGATGTTGACCTGGTGCACAATGCCGGTGCCCGGCGGGACGACCTTGAAGTCGTCAAATGCAGTCTGGCCCCAGCGCAGGAACTGGTAACGCTCACCGTTGCGCTGGTATTCGATCTCCATGTTGCGCTCCAGTGCGCCGGAGTTACCGAAAGCGTCAATCTGGACCGAGTGGTCAATGACCATTTCGGCCGGCGCCAGCGGGTTGACCCGCTTGGGGTCTCCGCCGAGCTCCTTGACGGCCTCACGCATGGTGGCGAGGTCAACGACGCACGGCACGCCGGTGAAGTCCTGCATGATCACGCGCGCCGGCGTGAACTGGATCTCAGTGTCGGGCTCGGCGCTGGGATCCCAGCCTGCAAGCGCACGGACGTGGTCGGCCGTGATGTTGGCACCGTCCTCGGTCCTCAACAGGTTTTCAAGCAATACCTTGAGGCTGAACGGAAGGTTTTCTGCACCTTCGACGGAGTTCAACCGGAAAATTTCATATTCGGATCCGGCTACATTAAGTTTGCCTTTTGAACCGAAGCTGTCCACAATGCTCATCGCAGGACTCCTCTCGCAACAGTTTCATCTTTGTCGCGCCGCTGGACCCTTGCTAGTTAGGTCGGCCTAACTAATACAGGCATCAGTACATCAAGGTACGCAATGCAGGTAAGAAACACAGGGAACGGCCGTTAACTTAACGCCAGTGGTTAATTAACGCCAGTGGTCAATTAACCACTGGTGGAGCGCGACGACGGACTACTACGCCCATCCTAGTGGCATCACGGTTGGGGAGTCAGTAACGCCACAGTCTCCATGTGGTGGGTGTGCGGGTACAGGTCGAAGGCCCGCAGCCCGGCCATGCCCCAGCCGCCCTGCCGGAAGTAGCCCAGGTCGCGGGCGAACGACGCCGGATCGCAGGAGACGTAGGCGACGGCCCGGGGGCCGGCGTCGATCAGCTGCTTGACTACCGCCTTGCCGGCACCCGCACGCGGCGGGTCCAGGATCAGGGCGTCGAAGTTGCGGGGTTTTTGCCGCAGCACCCGCTCCACGCGGCCCTGGACAATCTCCACCTGGGCGGCGTCGTGCAGGTTCTTGCGTGCATCCCGGCTGGTTCCGGGCGCTCCCTCGACCGAGAGCACGGATCCCGTCACCCCCACGGCATCGGCCAGCGGTGCCGTGAACAGCCCGGCCCCGGCGTACAGGTCCGCCACCACCGAGCCCGGCGCGAGGTAGCCGCCGTCGTGCAGGAAGCCGGTGACGGCGCCGACGAGTGTCTCCGGGGCATCCCGGTGGATTTGCCAGAAACCGTCGCCGGTGACCCGGTAGTCATGGCCCGCGGCCGACTCCTGGACGTAGGTGCGGCCGCGCAGCTGCAGCACCTCGCCGGTGGCCGGGTCAAGGCTGGCCACCGAGACGTCGTCGGGCAGCTGCGCCAGGATGCCGCTGAGCCGCTTGGACCGGGTTCCCGGGGCGGGCACCAGCAGCACCAGCGGCCGGGAGCCGTTCGCCGGGGCGGCAACCTCGACCCGGTCGATGCCCTGCAGGTCGATGTCCCAGAGCCGGAGCGCGTTGATTCCGTCCACGGCCAGCGGCATGTCCCGCACGGGCAGGATGGCATCGGAGCGGTGGGCGTGCATGCCGAGCTTGCCGGCGGGCGTCACGGCGAAGCCGGCCCGCGTGCGCCATCCCAGGCCGGACGCGGCCGACTCCCCTGCACTGCCAGCGCCCGCGGCCGTGCCGACGGCCTCGACTGTGATCTGCCCTGCGGGCGCAAATTCGACGCCGGCAAGCCGCTTGAGCTGTTCGGCCAGGACGTCGGCCTTGAGGCTGCGCTGGCGGGCCAGGGATATATGGCCGAGTTCGGCGCCGCCGACGGGCGGGTGCCGGTGCGACCAGGAGCGCGCGGAATCGGCGAGGTCCCAGAAGTGCGGCACGCGGTCCGGTGAGGGCTCCAGGACCTCCACCACATCGGCGCGCCAGAATTTCGCGGCCGGGCCGTCGTCGGTGAGCCGGACGCGGACTTTTTCGCCGGGAATCCCGTGCCGGACGAAGATGACGCGTCCCTCGTGCCGGGCCACGCAGTGCCCGCCGTGCGCGACGGGTCCGACGTCGACGACGAGATCGGTGTGGGTGTGCGTCCGGGTGTCGGGGGTCATTGGATATCCTGCAGGTTCTTGGCTTCTTCGGATGATTTCAGCTGCCACGGCACACTGGCCACCATGACGCCGGGCTCGAAGTGCAGCCGGGTCTTGATGCGCAGCGCGGTCTGGTTGTGGACCAGCTGCTCCCACCATTTGCCCACGACATACTCCGGGATGTACACCACGATCAGGTCGCGGGGCGAATCCCGGCGCATGCTCTTGATGTACTCCATGATCGGGGTCACCGTTTCACGGAACGGGCTGGCCAGGACGGTCAGCGGCACCGGGATTTCGAGCTTCTCCCAGTCCGCAACAGTCGCCTCGGTCTCCTCTGCACTGATGTCCACCGTGATGGCGTCCAGCCGCGACGGGCGTGAGGCCCGGGCGTAGGCGAGGGCGCGCAGGACCGGTTTGCGCACGTGCGAGACGAGCAGCACGGCGTGTACACGGGTGGGCAGGGCACGCGGCGAGGAGTCCTCGTCCACGGCGAGTTCCTTGGCCACGTTGTCATAGTGTGCCCGGATGCTCCACATGATCAGGAACAGCACGAACATGGCCAGCAGCGCGATCCAGGCGCCCTGGGAGAACTTGGTGATGAGGACGATGATCAGCACCAGTGCGGTCATGCAAAAGCCCACCGTGTTGATGGTCCGGGACTTGATGATGCGCAACCGCACGGCGGGGTCCTTGGACAGTTTCAGTTCCCTGCCCCAGTGCCGGATCATGCCCAGCTGGCTCATGGTGAAGGAGATGAAGACGCCCACGATGTAGAGCTGGATGAGCTTTGTGACGTCGGCGTTGAAGGCGAGGATCAGCACGATGGCGCCGGCCGCGAGGGCCAGGACACCGTTGCTGAAGGCCAGCCGGTCGCCACGGGTGCGCAGCTGGCGCGGCAGGTAGCCGTCCTGCGCCAGGATCGATCCGAGTACCGGGAAGCCGTTGAACGCCGTGTTGGAGGCGAACACGAGGATGACGCCGGTGGCGGCCACCACGATGTAGAACGGGATGGAGCCCTCGCCGAAGACGGTCTGTGCGATCTGGCTGATGGCCGGATTCTGGATGTAGCCCTCCTCCAACGGTTTGCCGTCCAGGAGGAATTCGGTCGCCGGGTCCAGGACGATGTGGACCTGGGTGGCGTTGGCCAGGTAGATGATGCCCGCGAGCATGGCGGAGGCAATCACGCCGAGCAGCAGCAGGGTGGTGGCCGCATTCTTGCTCTTGGGCTTCTGGAAGTTGGGCACACCGTTGCTGATGGCCTCGACGCCGGTCAGGGCAGCCGCGCCCGAGGAGAAGGCACGCAGCAGCAGGAACGCGCCGGCCAGGCCGACAAGTCCCTCGTCGAAGCCCGGCTCCGGCACAATTTCGAACGCCGCCGAGGGTGCCTGCCCCAGCTGGCCGGTGGCGGCCTGGAAGATCCCGACGGCGGTCATGCCCAGGATGGAGGCCATGAAGATGTAGGTCGGGACGGCGAAGACGCTGCCGGCCTCCTTGATGCCGCGCAGGTTCACGAGGGCCAGAATGATGACCCCGATCGTGGCAATCGCCGCCTGCTGTCCGTGCAGCGAGGGCACGGCGGTTGTCAGGTACGTCGCGGCCGAGGACATGGACACGGCCACGGTCAGCACATAGTCAACCAGCAGCGCCGAGGCCACGGTGAGGCCGGCAAACTTACCCAGGTTGACGTTGGCGATCTCGTAGTCGCCGCCGCCGGAGGGGTAGGCGTGGACGTTTTGGCGGTAGGAGGCCACGACGGTCAGGAGCACCACCATGACGGCGAGGCCCACCAGGGGCGAGATGGCCACCGCACTCACCCCGGCCAGGGCCAGGGTCAGGAGGATTTCGTCGGGCGCATACGCCACGGAGGACAGCGCGTCCGAGGCGAAAATGGGCAGCGCGATCCGCTTCGGCAAGAGTGTGTGGGCCAGACGGTCGTTCCGGAAGGGCTTGCCTACCAGCACCCGCTTCACGGCATTGAAAATTGTCAGCACCACACAAAGCTAGTCTGATTCGGACGCGATGTCATGACGGTGAAGCCGGCGTACACAGGGGCGCCGGCCGGCGCCCCGTGGCCGTGGCCTTCCGGGACCGCGTGGCCGGTAGAGTTTTACGCAGTATCAGACGCAGAACCAAGAGGAGGCCCATGTGGCGCACTTCGTGATCATGGGTTGTGGCCGTGTCGGGGCAACCCTGGCGCACACGCTCGAGGACGCCGGGCATTCGGTGGCCATCATCGACCAGGATGACCGTGCCTTCCGGCGGCTCCGCACAGGATTTTCCGGACGGAAGGTCACGGGGGTCGGGTTTGACCGCGAGACGATGAAGCGCGCCGGCGTCGAGGAAGCCTATGCCTTCGCGGCCGTTTCCAGCGGCGACAACTCCAACATCCTCGCCACCCGGGTGGCGCGGGAGACCTTCCACGTTCCGCATGTGGTGGCCAGGATCTATGACCCGGGCCGCGCCGAAATCTACCAGCGCCTCGGCATTCCCACCGTCGCCGCAGTCCGCTGGAGCGCCGACCAGGTGCTCCGCCGCATCCTGCCCGAACAGCACATTGCCGGTGACTTCCGGGAACCCTCGGGCCGGCTGGTACTCGCGGAGGTTGACCTCAACCCCGACTGGATCGGGCACCCGATCTCGTCGATCGAGAAGGCGGCCGGCATCCGGATCGCGTATCTGACCCGGTTCGGCGAGGGCATGCTGCCCGCTGCCGCCACGTCCTATCAGGACGGCGATACTGTCCACGCCATGCTGAACGTGGAGCGGAGCTCCGAGATCGGCCACATTCTCGCCAAATCCCCCGCCAAGGAGTCCTAAGTGAAAGTCGTCATCGTCGGTGCCGGAAGCGTCGGGTCCTCGATCGCCCGCGAGTTGCTGGCCCACAAGCACGAAATCCTGCTGATCGACGAGAAGCCGGAGGTCATCGGCCGGAGCGGGCTGCGCGGCGCCCACTGGCTGGTCGGTGATGCCTGCGAGCTGAGCACGCTGCAGGACGCCAAACTCGAGGACGCCGACGTCGTGGTCTCCGCCACCGGTGACGACAAGGTCAACCTGGTGGTCTCGCTGCTGGCCAAGACGGAGTTCGGCGTCGGGCGTACCGTCGGCCGGGTCAACAACCCCAAGAACGACTGGATGTTCGACGACTCCTGGGGGGTCGACGTCGCGGTCAACACCCCGCAGCTGATGACCGCCCTGGTGGAGGAGGCGGTGGAGATCGGTGACCTGGTCCGGCTGCTGACGCTGCAGACCGGGGTGTCCTCGCTGGTGGAGTTCACGGTCCCGCACGATTCGCACGTGATCGGGCTGACCGTGGGCGATGTCCAGTGGCCCGAGGACGCCACCCTCGTCGCGATCCTGCGGGACCAGGCGCCCATCACACCGAGCCGCGACGACGTGATCGACGGCGGCGACGAGCTGTTCTTTGTCACCACGATCGCGGCCGAGGACGACCTCCGCGCCCTGCTGGCACCCGAATCCCCGCTGGAGGACCAGCATCCGGTGACCTCGGACCAGCACGGCCACGGCACCCAGCCGGCCGGGGACGACGGCTTCGACGGCTGATCCCCTTGTTGACCTAAAGACGCGCTGTCACTAATGGCCGTTCCCGGGCTTGGGAACGGCCATTACTGTGTCGACCCAGACCCACTGGTCTCATGGGTGGGGGTTAGAGGCGCGCTCACTGAAGCGAATGCACGCGCACCGTTAGCTTGACGCTGTCGCGTCGCTGGTGGAGTCGAGGGGTTGAGCGGCCCAACTACGCAGCAGGTTCATGGCGTCCGCGGACGGGGTGGCAGGCTCGGCGAGGTACGTCATGAGGACCAGGCCCGGAGTCGATGTTATGTCGAGCGTTTCGAAGCCGAGGGTCATGTCACCGACGACGGGGTGGTGGATGTGCTTGGTTCCGGTGGAGTGGATCAGGGCTTTGTCGCTGGGATCCTGGCCGGCGAATAGCCGCATCCCCGACACGGCCTCCAATGCGGTGCTCTCCCAGTCCGGGTAGAACGCCCGGGAGCGTTCATCCAGGAACATGTAGCGGGCGCTGTTGAGCGCGGGTTTTCCCGCCGGGAAGAGGTCTGGGAACAGTGCCCGGCCCAAGGGGTTGGACGCGACCGGGTCCCCGAGCCGGGTCATCGCGATCGCGGGAACATCGCTCATCATGTCGATCAGCTGCGTGACCCGGGGCGACACCCGCGGTTGGGGTTTGGTCCGGGGTGCCCGACGCGGCCCGGTCGCCGCACGGGTCAGATCGAACAGGTGAGCGGTTTCGGCCTCATTCAGCTGGAGGGCCCGGACGAGAGCGAACAGCACGCTTTCGGATACGCCGCTGAGGTCCCCGCGTTCCATTCTCGTGTAGTAGGCGGTGCTTACCCCGGCGAGTTGGGCGACTTCCTCGCGGCGGAGGCCGGGGACCCGGCGTTCCCCGCCGAAGACGGTCAGGCCCGCCATCTCAGGGGTGATGCGTGCGCGCAGTGCGGTGAGGAACTGCTGCACGTCATTGCGGGTATCCATACCTCAAGGCTAGGCGGGTCCGCGGCGGGAGTGGGAGTCCCTGGCGTTATCCCCCAAGCCCGCGAAGCCGTCGCGGGCCGGTGTGCGCTCCCGCGGCTGCCGATGAGCGCTGCTGGGGGATAACACCAGTGGCTCTCACCCGGGCCGGTTTCCTGCCTACCGTTGAAGGCATGACCAAGAACATGATTACTTTGAACAACGGCGTGGAACTTCCCGCTATCGGGCTCGGCGTCTTCCAGACCCCGCCCGAGGAGACCGTCTCGGCTGTCGAGGACGCACTGCGGGCCGGCTACCGCCTTATTGACACCGCCGCGGCGTACGGCAACGAAACACAGGTCGGCGACGGGATCCGTAACTCCGGCGTCCCCCGCGAGGAGGTCTTCATCGAGACGAAGATCTGGATCAGCGACTACGGGTACGACGCGACGCTGCACGCCTTCGAGAAGAGCGCCGCGAAGCTCGGCGTCGACTACATCGACCTGCTCATCCTGCACCAGCCGCTGCCGTCCGAATTCGACCTCACACTCGATGCTTACCGGGCGCTGGAGAAGCTGCTTGCCGATGGCAAGGTTCGCGCGATCGGTGTCAGCAACTTCATGCCCGAGCACCTCGAACAGCTGCTCGCAGCGACGACGGTTGTGCCGGCCGTCAACCAGATCGAACTGCACCCCTACTTCCAGCAGAAGGACATGCAGGCGCTGCACGCCTCGCACGGCATCCTCACCCAGGCGTGGTCGCCGATCGGCGGGATCACAACGTACATGCCCGATGCCAAGAGCACCCTGGATGACCCGACGATCCAGGCGATCGCCAAGACGCACGGCAAGACCCCCGCCCAGGTCATGGTGCGCTGGCACGTCCAGCAGGGCCGGTCGGCGATCCCCAAATCGACCAAAACCCACCGCATCGCAGAGAACTTCGACGTGTTTGACTTCGAACTCAGCACCGAGGAACTCGCCGCGATCGACGCTCTCGACACCGGGGTTCGCGGTGGCCCTCCGGTCGAGGCCATCACCCGCGAGGCCTTCGCCTTCACGATCCCCGAAGCCTGATCCACAGGCCGGGACCCCCAACCGGAAATTCGGGGGTCCCGGCGCACTGCGCCTTTATCCCACTCTCTGACAGGAATTACACGATGGAATACACCCAACTCGGCACGTCCGACCTCAAGGTCAGCCGCCTCACCCTGGGGTGCATGAGCTTCGGGACCCCGAACCAGTTCCAGGACTGGGCCCTCGACGGCGAAGCGGCCGCACCCCTCTTCCGGCAGGCCGTAGAGCTCGGCATCAACTTCTGGGACACCGCGAACGTCTACGGCATGGGCAGTTCAGAAGAAATCGTCGGCCGCGCCATGCGCGAATACAGCAGCCGCGAGCAGACAATCCTGGCGACCAAGATCTACTGGCCGATGCACGACGGCCCGACAGGCGGCGGCCTGAGCCGCAACGCCATCCTCGAGCAGGTCGATGCCTCGCTCGCCCGGCTCGGCACCGACTACGTCGACCTGATGCAGATCCACCGCTTCGACCCCGAGGTCCCGGTGGAGGAGACGATGGAAGCGCTGCACGACGTCGTCCAGGCTGGAAAGGCCCGCTATATCGGCGCCTCGTCGATGTGGGCGTGGCAATTCGCGAAAATGCAGAGCGCGGCCGAGCAGAACGGCTGGACCAAGTTCGTCTCGATGCAGGACCAGTACAACCTGGTCCAGCGCGAGGAAGAGCGCGAAATGCATGGGCTTCTCGCCGACCAGGGCGTTGGCACCATGGTCTGGAGCCCGCTCGGGGGCGGTATCGTCGCACGCCCCTGGGGTGACAAGTCCAGTACCCGGGCGGCGTCGACCCCTGCCAAGGACCAGTTCGGCAGGCCGCTGTTCCTCGACTCCGACAAAGCGATCGTCGACGCAGTGGAACGCATCGCGACCGAACGCGGTGTCGCGATGGCCACCATCGCGCTGGCCTGGGTGCTGAAGAACCCGGCCGTCGACACCCCGATCATCGGGGCAACGAAGGAGAAGCACCTTACAGATGCGGCCGCAGCCCTCGAACTGACGCTCAGCGACGAGGAAGTATCCGCACTGGAGGCTCCCTACACCCCCGCCAGCCCACGTTCTTCTAATCAGATAACGATCAGCACCACGTCCCGCCGCCGAACCAAACAAATCCGGCGGCGGGTCAGTTGGCTTCTGGGGCCGCGGCGGCCACCGGGGCCGGCCGGGTGATCAGCCAGGCAATCCAGATGCCGAGGATATACAGCGGGGCGCCCATGAGGAGCCTGGTGGTGGCGAGGGCGGCGAGGCCCTGCTCCCCCATGAAGTAGAGCGGCACCTGCACCACGAGCCGCAGGACCAGCACGGCAACGATCACCCACGTGCCGATGCTGTATGCCCTGATCCGCTTCGGGTCCTTGCGCCATTCCAGGCCCTCGTTGCGGATGAAGCCGAAGAGCAGGCCGGCGATCGGCCAGCGCACGGCCACGGAGATCGACATAGCCACGATGTAGCCGACGTTGGTGAAGAACCCCAGGACGTAGAAATTCTCTGCTTTGCCGGTCGAGGTGGCCAGCCAGGCGGAGAGTCCGACGCCGATGAAGCCCGCCAGCGCCTGCGTCAGCGGTTTGCGCTGGAGAAGCCGCGCCACAGTGAAGACGGCGGCCACCGCCAGGGAGGCTGTGACGGCCATCGCCAGGTTTTCCCGGTCGATGGTGAACGCAATCAGGAAGACCAGGCCCGGCAGGATGCTCTCGGCGATGCCCTGGATGCCGCCGGCGCTTTTAAGTACGTCGATGTTGCCGTTGCTCGACCGGTGCAGGCCGGCCTTGGCCGCATAGTCCCCGGCCAACTGGGCAACGGTGGGCTGGGACGCCGTGGATTGGGAAGCCGCGGGATCGGCGGCCGTTGGCTGGGAAGTCACCGGCGCGGCAATGTCCCGGCCGCCGTCGGCGGTTTCCCCCGGTTCCTGCCGGCCGATGTCTTGCTGAGGCCGGTCCGGGCGGGCCCGTTCGGGCAGGGTCATTGCTCCTCCTGGCGGGAGAGTATTTCGTAGCGGGGGTTGAAGATCGTCGGCAGCCCGTCGCGCATGGTCACCATGCCCTCGAGGCGGAGCTCCGTTCCGGCGTCGACACCGGGGATCCGGCGCCGGCCCAGCCATACGACGCGCAGCCGCTCCTTGGGACCGGCCGGCCGCTGGCGCTGAGCGCCGGGGCGCACCCGGTGTGTGGATACCCCGTTGGCCGGCAGGCTGCTCGCCGCTCCTGCGCCGGAGCCGGCCTTGGCACCAAGCCCCGGGAACCGGCTGACGGGCGCGGGTGCGTCGTGATCGATCAGGATCGCAATGAAGGAGGCCACCTGGTTGGCGGGCACGTACGTCACGGACTCGATGAAGCCGTGGCACAGCACCCGCCCGCGGTCCGGCAAGTCCCGGACGGACATGGTGGCGGTGGCTTTCCTGCCGGCGGCATCAGCCAATCTGGGTTATCTCCGGTCCGCGTTCGGGCTGTTCGAATTCGGGGGCCGCCTGGGGCGACGGTGCAGCGGCGGTGTCCTTGGGCAGTCGCAGCTGCAGCAAGTCACGCGGCGGCATGGGGTTCTCGCCACGGACCACCACGATCTTCCGGAAGAGCCCTTCCAGCCCGGCCGCCGCGTCGCGGTCAAGGGCCGCCTCGCCGCCGAATACCCCGCGGAGGAACCAGCGCGGGCCATCGACCCCGATGAAGCGGGCCACGCGGTACCCCTGGCTGCCGTCTGCGCCGCCGGCGGGAAGCTTCGCCACGAGCTCGACGCCGAAGCTGCCTTCGACCTCCTCGACCTGGCCGCCCTGGCTGCCGACCGACTGGCCGATTTGCTCACGGATTTCATCCCACAGGCCCTCGGAGCGGGGGGCGGCGAAGGCCTGCAGCTGAAGGCTCGAGCCCTCCAGGTCCATGGTGACGGCGACGACGCGCTGGCTCGCCTCTTCAACCTCCAAGCGGAGCTGGAGTCCCTCGCGGGGCGCGATCAGCAGCGCGCCGAGGTCCACATACCCGTCCTGGTCCTCGATTTCCGAGACGTCGAAGGGCCCGGTCGCGGCCCGGCCAGCGGTTTCGGCAACGTTCCCGGCCGGCGTCGCAGCGGCGTCACTGGCAGCTTCCGTGGCTTCGCCCGGCTCTGCTGGCTGCTGCTGTTTGGCTTTCCTGCCGCGCCCAAAAACCATGGGGTGTCTCCTTCAGTTGTGGTCCTGTACCGCCGCCCGGCGCCGTCCTGGCGCCTGTCCGCGTGGCCGCCCGCTACCCCGCGGCCGGTTCGTTGTTCCCTGCATCATTGCCTGCATCGCTGATCATTTCCCAGCGCCTGTGTTGCTGTCATGCCCGTGTTGCTTCAATGCCTATGTTGCTTCAATGCCTATGTGCTTCAGTGCCTGTGTGCTTCGGCGCCGACGCGCTGCAGTGCCTGCGGCACTGCCGCAACGCAGTTGGCTCCCGTGGCCTTGCCGGGGCCTGCGCTCAGGCCGGTCCGCCGAAACCGCCGGTGGAGCCGAAGCCTCCCCCGCCGCGGACGGAGCCGTCGAGCTCCTCGACCGGGAGGAACCTGGCGTACTCCACGCGCTGAATGACCATTTGTGCAATTCTATCGCCGCGGCGGAGCTCGATCGCCTCGTGCCGGTCCGTATTGAGCAGTGTCACCGCGATTTCCCCGCGGTAGCCGGCGTCCACGGTCCCGGGGGCGTTCACCACCGTGAGTCCGTGCTTGGTGGCGAGGCCGGAGCGGGGGTGGATCAGCGCAACGAAACCATCCGGCAGCGCAATCGAGACGCCGGTCGGGACGAGGCGGCGCTCCCCCGGTGCGAGGACGACGTCCTCCCGGGCGCGAAGGTCGGCGCCGGCGTCGCCCGGGTGCGCGTACGACGGCGGCTCGAGCCCGTCGTCGAGCATTTTCAGCTGTACCGTCAAGGTGGGCGTTCCGTAGGCTGCGTCGCTGGCCGTGGAGGCGGCACTGGCGACGGCGGTGTTTTCTTCAGTCACAGTCCCTCACTCTAACGCCCGCGAGGAACATCGTCCTAGCCGCTGCCGGCCTGCCCGCGCACGGCGCCCGCGGGACTGGAGCCGGGTTGACGCGGGTTGATCCGGGGCGGGGGCCGAGGTGAAATAGGCCGGGAAAGATGAAAAGCTGTGCTTATGCCCGAATCCAGCGCAGCCGCGCCTGCCCCGAAGAGCGCCCCGAGCGACTCCACTGTCCTTTACTCCGAGAAGCTTTGGCCGAACTTCTGGATCTGGCTGGTCTCGGCAGGGTTCTCCAGCGCCGGGATCCTCATGCTGGCCCCCATCAGCATCTGGGCCGGTATTACGGCAGCAATCGTTCTCTTCGTCATCATCTCCGTGCTGCTGGTCCTGTCCACGCCGTCAATTGCTGTCACGAGGACCACCCTGAAGGTGGGCAGGGCCACCATTGAACGCGGGTTCCTGGGCAAGGCCACGGCGTTCCGGGGCAAGGAAGCGACCGCGGAACGCGGCACCCGGCTCAACGGGCTGGCGTTCCTGTGCATCCGCGGCTGGGTGGATCCGGTGGTCCGGATCGAGATCGAGGACCCCTCGGACCGCACCCCGTACTGGCTCACGTCCACCCGCCACCCCGAACAGCTGATCGCCGCGCTCAACGCCTAGTTCCCGCCGCCACCCACGGTTCCTGCGCGCCGCCAGGCGCGCAGGGTCCCAAATGCGTGCCCGGGACCCGGGCTCCCGGTCACGGCTGCCGCGTCCCTAGCCCTCACAATCCTTGCAATACTTGAGGCCGTCCTTTTCGCGGGCAATCTGCGAACGGTGGCGGACGAGGAAGCAGGAGGCACACGTGAATTCGTCTGCCTGGGCCGGCAGGACCCGGACCAGCAGTTCCTCCCCGGACAGGTCTGCGCCGGGAAGTTCGTAGCCTTCGGCGAGGTCGGACTCATCTTCATCCACCACAGCGGAAGGCTTCTCCGTACGCCGCGCCTTCAGAGCCTCAATCGAATCCTCACTGAGGTCTTCTTCGGTTTTACGCGGCGCATCGTAATCAGTCGCCATTATTTGTTGCTCACACTCCGCATTCGTTCGATTGATTCGCCGTTCCAGGATGGCCCGCCGGGATGGTAACCCTGGGCTCCGGGAGCGGTTCACCGTTGTAACGCCGGACATGCGGTTTTTGTGCCCGGTGTCGGGTCATTTTTGCTTAAGCGCCCACCGAATGCCAGAGCCCACCGGTCCCCTCCCCCCGATCTCTCCCGCAGACCCGCAAAAACCGGCGGAAAGTCGCGGAAAGTCGCGGAAAATCACGGCGCGCCAGCCGTCCTAACCCGAAATGCGTCCCGCTGGTGGCAGAGTTTCGATTGTTAGTAATGCCAGGGTGGAGGATTTGTATGCAGGATCTACGGCTTGTAGGCGTCCACGACGACGGAGAGCATCTCCTGTTGAGTGGCACCGGCGGCGAGATGTTCCAGCTGCCGATCGATGAAGCACTTCGGGTGGCAGCCAGCCGGACGTCGGCGAAGACCGCGTCCAGCGCGGCCGCACCCCCTATTGCCATGTCACCGCGCGATATCCAGACCAGGATTCGCAACGGGGCCACCGCTGCCGAAGTGGCGGAACTGTCCGGAATTCCGCTGGAGAAAGTCCAGCGCTACGAGGGCCCGGTCCTGGCCGAACGCGAGTACATCGCCCAGCAGGCCCGCAAGGTGGAGGTCGCCTCCCCTGCCCCGGGCCACGACGCCTACCGGTCCGTGTTCGGTGAAAACCCGGCGTCCCTCAGCGACATGGTCGAACACCGGCTCAGGGCGTACGGCGTCGAACCCTCAACACTGGAGTGGGATTCCTGGCGCCGTCCCGACGGCAGCTGGAACGTGGTGGCCCGCTTTGAGCCCAAGCCCGGCGGACCGGCCGGAATCGGCGAGGAGCCGCCGGCCCTGTGGACCTTCCACCCCGCCCGGAAGACCTTGCAAAACGCCAACCGCTGGGCCCAGCAGCTGAGCGAACTTGAGCCGCTCGAAGGCCCCGTGCCGACGCGGCGCCTCACGGCCGTCTCCGACCGGCCCTTCGACTTTGAGACCGATGCCGAGGCTGCGGCCCGCACAGCGACCGGCCAGCACAGCATTATTCACCAGATGCTGCTCCAGCAGGACAGGATCCACCAGGAACAGGACGCCGACGGGCTGCTGGACATGCTGCGTTCCCGCCGCGGCCAGCGGATCGGCGTGGACGAGGACGCGGACGACGCCCTCGCCACACTCCTGACCACCGGTGTCCCCGCGGCCCACCCCCGTCCGTCGGAAGTGCCGGACGCAACCGAAATTCCGCAAGCAGCGGAACCGGAAGCCATCCCCGAAGCCGCTGCGGAAGCCGATCCCGAGTCGGCCGACACCGACCCGGCCGTCATCAAGCCCGGGCTGCCGGAAGTTCGGGCAGCGGAGGCAGCCGCCCCGTCAGAAACCGACCCCTTCACGCGACGGCGCGACGGCAGGCCGTCGATGCTCTCGCGGCTGACCCTCGCACCGCGCCTCCCGGAAGAGGACGATGCCCTTAAACTGCACGACGGCGTCAGCACCGAGACCCGGGAAGTCACCATCGCGGCCTCGCAATTGCGCCCGGCCCCTAAGAGCGGCCCGACGGCGAGCCCGGGCCTGGATGAACTGATCGGCGGCGGAACGTCCCGGCGGCAGCACCGCGAGTCCCACGCCGCTACCCGGAACGAGGCCGGCACGGACCAGCCGGAGCGCCAGCCGGCCAAGCCGAAGCGGTCCAGTGTTCCAAGCTGGGACGAAATCGTCTTCGGCACCCGCAACGACCAATAAGAACCAGACCCGAAATTCCAGGCAGGGATTTCAGGCGGGGATTTCAAGCAGCAGTCAGCCGCGCGGCGCCCTCTTACCGTCGGCCTGGAAGTAGAGCAGCGGGACTTCCCGCTCGGCTTTCGTCAGGGAACCATGCTGGCCCACCACCTCCAGGGCAGTGGGCCGGACCCTGCGTGTATCGTAAAGCGCCAACGAATCCCGGGCCGCGATCATGACGTCGCCGATCCGCAAGGCGGCCTCGGCCCGCACGTCACCGAACAGGCCGCCCGCGATCGCTTCCTCACGGGTGAAGGCCCAGATTCTGTCCCCGAATCGGGACCGCCAGTTTGCCAGCAGCCGGGCGCGGGCGGCGTCGTCAGTTCCATCCTCGAGGTAGAGGTGGACCATGCGCGGCTCGCCGGCGGTGTGCCGCACGCCGGCGAGCAGCGCCGGCTCCGCTGAGTAGTCGATCCGCTGCGATTCGGGCACGTCCACCATGCCGTGGTCCGCCGTCAGCAGCACGGTCGTGCCGGCCGGGAGGGTGGCGTTGAGCCGGCGAACCGTGGCATCGAGTTCCTCCAGCTGGTGCTCCCACTGGGCTGACTGGCAGCCGTGGCGGTGCCCGGCCTTGTCGAGCTCATTGACATAGAAGTACATCAGCGAGGGACCGGCGCCGGCCATGGCCTCGGCGGCCGCTTCGGTCCGGGCGTGCGACGTGGTTCCGGTGAGGAAGCGGCCGCCGCGCAGCGCGGCCTCGGTCATGGCCGAGGTGCTGAACTGCGGCAGGCTGACGGTCGTGACGTCAACGTGTTCCGCGGCCCGTTCGAAAACGGTGGGGAACGGCTGCCACGTCCGCGGGTCCACGCCGGCGTCCCAGTTGCCCAGCATGTTCACCACCCGGTCCTGATCCGGGTCCAGGACGTCATAGCCCACCATGCCGTGCTGGCCCGCCGACAGGCCGGTGCCAAAGCTGGCGAGGGATGCCGCAGTGGTGGACGGGAAGGCCGAGTCCAGCGACACGGGTACCTGGCCCTGGCCGGCTTGCTGCACCGCCCGCAGGAACGGGGTGTGGGCGCTCTTCTGCTTCAACAGGTTCCGGCCCAGCCCGTCGGCCAGCACCACACACACGCGTTTCGCGGCCGGAAGGTTCAGTTTGTTCTCAAACCCCGGGACACCCAGGCTTGCGGCGGCGCTGGTGAGCACCTCCGCGATGGAACGGTGTCCGAACGCCGGGGCAGGCGGGAGCGCGGACGGACCAGCGCCGGCGGCCAACGGGCCTGCGGCGGCGCCGGCCAGGGAGGGGGTCAATACCGGGAGTGGCAGCTGGTCTTCGGCGGGCTCAGGCTGACGAAAATGGGCCATGTCAGCGCTGGTGGCCGCGGCTGAGGCGGTTTCCGAACACGCCCATCCGCGGCCGGGGCGGCAGCCCGGGCCCGTTGTGCGGGACTGGCGCCGCGGAGCCGGTGTTCACCGCACGCAGGGCGCGGGCGAACAGCTTGGCGTCCTGGACGGCCTGCAGGCCGTCCGCTTCGGCGCTGATCCGCAGGACGATGTCTTCCTGCGCAATGGTGCCGCTGTAGCCGTGATCGGCCTCGCACTGCGGGTCCCCGCAGCTGGCCGGACCCATGTCGAGGCGCTGGCCGCCGGACCACGCAATGGACAGCGTCAGCTCCCGGACAGGGTCGGACGGCTTGTAGTCCTGGGGCTGGGCGTAGACGTAGCTCAGGACCACCGAGCGGATCTGGGTGACGGGGACGGACTCGGTCGATACCTGGGCGACGGTCTGCTCGCCGGCCTCGTCAAGCTGCTGGTCGTCGACGTGGGTGATGACCAGCATGTCGTCGGTCAGCACCAGGACGGTGATGTGGCGGCGGACTTCCGCGCGGTCGAAGTGTGTCTCGAGGTGAACGAGGTGGGCCACGCAGTCGCGGCCGTCCAGCGCATCGGCGACGACGTCGGCCACGAGCCGGGGGTAGAAACCGGCCTGCTGCAGGGCCCCTTCCAGGCTCTGGCCCTGCGCACTGTGGTCATGGAGGCCGTGGTGGTGCGCGGTCTGGCGTGCGGGGACGGTCGCCAGGGGCTTGGGTGCTGGAGGCTGGGTGCTCATAGTCTCCATTTTCACAGATCAGTTGGGGACTTGCTAACTGCCGGGCCCCGGACGCGGGCTGCAGCCCGCGAGGTTCGACCCTAACTGCGCATCGCCCGGCGCGCACTGTCGGTCCGCTGGGCGGCGTTTGCGATCCTGACGTCGGCGGCAAGGATCGAGGCACCATCGGGCCCGGCGAGGACGGGATTGAAATAAACCAGCGCGACCTCCGGATGGTTGTCCTTGAGCCTGGTGAGGCGGGCGGCGAGGTCCTCGAGCGCCGCGACGTCGACGGCGGGCAGGCCCTGGTAGCCGAAGAGTTTCCGCGACGCCCGGGGCGCCCGGATGAAGTCGTGGACGTCGGAGCCGGAGAGCGGCGGCACGCGGTGGGCCCAGTCATCGAGCAGGTTCACGGCGTCTCCGGCCAGGCCGAAGGAGATCACGGGCCCCAGCAGCGGGTCTTCGATGGCACGGAAAGTGCAGGCCTGCCCCACGGGGACCATGGTCTGCACTTCCAGGGACGGCGAGCCGTACCTTTCGAGTGACTTGCGCATCTCCAGCACGTTGCGCCGCAGCGAATCGGCGTCCTGGATGTCCAGCCGCACGCCGCCGAGGTCCAGTCGGTGGCGCAGTGCCGGATCCGTGGTCTTCAATGCCACGGGCCAGCCGAGCTGCCCGGCCGCGGCCACGGCCTGCTCCGCCGTCTCGAACCCGACGGACGGGACCAGCCGGATGCCGTAGTGGCCCAGCAATTGCGCGGCCGTGTCCTGGTCCAGCCGGACGAGCTGCTCCCCGCCCACATTGCGCAGCAGCAGCTCCAGGTCCGCCCGGGCGGCCTCCGGGTGGCACCCTTCGGGTTCCACGAACAGGCCCTGGTCCCGGTCCAGCCATTGGGCGTAGCGCACGACGGCGCCAAGGGCCGCCACCGCCGCACCCGGGTTGGAATAGCACGGAACCGGCGGAGCGGGCGGCGCGGGCTGGTGTGGTTGCTCCGGTTCCGCGCCGACCATGCCCTCCACGTAGATGGAGGGATCAAGGATTCCGCTAAAGGCGGCCACCACGGGTTTGCCGGCCGCCGCGGAGCATTCGGCCAGCACTCCGGCGATCTTTTCGACGGTGAGGCCGTGTGCCGGCAGCAGCGCGACCACCGCGGCGTGCACCGTGTCCGCGGTCAGGGTTTCCTGCAGGCTCCGCCGCAGGGCCGGCAGCGCCCGGGACATGCCCGCGTCGAGGTCGACGTCGGTCACGATCCGTTCCACGCCGAGCCCCTGGCGGGCGGCACTGTCCGCGACCACCTTGCCGAGGGCGCGCGAGTTGCTGAAGACGGCGATGCCGGGCCCCCCGGGCAGCGGCTGGCTCGAGACGATCTGGGCAACGTCCATGAGCTCTTCGATGGTCTCGACCCGGATCACGCCGGCCTGCCGCATCATGGCGTCCAGCGCTTCCGAGGGAGCCTGGGTGGTGCGGACGGCGTGCCCCGGCGGCAGGTTCAGGCCCATGGCGTCGGACTTGGCCACAATCACCGGCTTGGTGCGGGCCAGCCGGCGGGCCAGCCGGGAAAACTTGCGCGGGTTGCCGATCGATTCCAGGTACAGGCCCACCGCCGTGGTGTCGGCGTCGTCTTCCCAGTACTGCATCATGTCGTTGCCGGAGACGTCGGCGCGGTTGCCGGCCGAGAGGAACGTCGAGATGCCAACCCGGCGCCGGCTGGAGGCCGCGTAGAGGGAGACGCCGATCGCGGCCGACTGGCTGAACAGCCCCAAACCGCCGCGGCGGGCCAGGGCAGGCGCCATCGAGGCGTTAAGGGATACGGACGGGTTGGTATTGACGATGCCCAGGGACGCCGGACCGATCACACGCATGCCGTTGGCGCGGGCCTGCCGGACCAGTTCGCGCTGGCGGGCCAGGCCGCGTTCGCCGTCGTCCGCGTACCCCGCGGTGGCCACCACAATTCCCTTGACCCCGGCGGCGGCGCATTCCTGGACCACCTTGGGGACCTCGTCGTACGGGACCGCGATGATGGCGAGCGTGACCGGGCCGGGGACCTCGGAGAGCCGGGCGAAGGAGAGCATGCCGGCGAGTTCCAGGGCCTCCGGGTTGATCGCATAGACCGGGCCGCTGAAGCCGCCTTCGATGATGTGCTCGAGCAGCTGGTAGCCCACGGTGCCCCATTTGCGGCTGGCGCCGATCACGGCCACGGACGCCGGGGCGAGCAGTTCCTGGATGCTGCGGGCCTCGGCACGGTGTTCGCGGGATTCCATGACGGCCCGGGACTTGTCGGTGGGGTCGATGTTGAACTCGAGGCTGACCACGCCGTCGTCGAAGTGGCGTTTGACGTCGTAGCCGGCGTCGGAGAAGACCATCAGCATCTTGCGGTTCTCCGGGAGCACCTCGGCGCTGAATTTGCGGATCCCGTGCTCGCGGGCGGCGGCGGCGAGGTGTTCGAGCAGGATCGAGCCGATGCCGCGGCCCTGGTGGGCGTCGGCGATGTTGAAGGCGACCTCGGCCTCTGCCGGATCATCGAGCCGGTCGTAACGGCCGATGCCGAGGATTTCGCCGCCGATGGTGATCACCAGCGCCACCCGGTCCTTGTAGTCAACCTCGGTGAAGCGCTTGAGTTCCTTGCTGGACAGCTTGGACTTGAAGGCGAAGAAGCGCATATAGATGGACTTCTGGGACTGGCCCACGTGGAAGGCCTGGACGGCATCCGCGTCGGAGGGGTGGATGGGGCGCACATGCGCTGTGCCGCCGTCGCGCAGGACAACATCGGCTTCCCAATATTCCGGATATACGCCGTCCGCCGGCTGATCCACCATAGGCTTAGCCTAGTCATAAACTTACGCAGTACCCGTTCAGCACCCCTCAGAAGGATCCACCAGCCTTATGGCACGCCGCCAAACCACGCCCCCGGCAGGGGAACCCAGCCAGGATTTCGTAGAAAACATCGTCGATATCGATGTCACATCCGAGATGGAAGGCTCGTTCCTCGAATACGCCTATTCGGTGATCTATTCGCGGGCCCTCCCCGACGCCCGCGACGGCCTGAAGCCCGTCCAGCGGCGCATTCTCTACATGATGTCCGACATGGGGCTGCGCCCGGACCGCGGCCACGTCAAGAGCGCCCGCGTGGTGGGCGAGGTCATGGGCAAGCTGCACCCGCACGGTGACGCCGCGATCTACGACGCCATGGTTCGCATGGCCCAGGACTTTTCCCTGCGGCTGCCGCTGATCGACGGGCACGGCAACTTCGGCTCGCTCGACGACGGTCCCGCCGCCCCCCGCTACACGGAGGCCCGGCTGGCGGCCGCGGCCCTGACCCTCACCGACCACCTCGACGAGGACGTCGTCGACTTCGTTCCCAACTACGACAACCAGCTGACCCAGCCGGACGTGCTGCCGGCCGCGTTCCCCAACCTGCTGGTCAACGGCGCCACCGGCATCGCCGTCGGCATGGCCACCAACATGGCCCCGCACAACCTGGTGGAGGTCATCGCCGCGGCCCGGCACCTGATCGACAACCCGGACGCCACGCTCGAGGACATCATGAGGTTCGTCCCCGGCCCGGACCTGCCCACCGGCGGCCGGATCGTGGGCCTGGACGGCATCCGCGACGCCTATGCCACGGGCCGCGGCTCCTTCAAGACCCGGGCAAAGGTGGACATCGAGCAGCTCTCGGCCCGCCGCACCGGCCTGGTGGTCACGGAACTGCCTTACATGGTGGGCCCGGAGAAGGTGATCGAGAAAATCAAGGATGCCGTCAACAACAAGAAGCTCACCGGCATCAGCGACGTCGTGGACCTCACCGACCGCAAGCACGGCCTGCGCCTGGTCATCGAGCTCAAGAACGGCTTCAACCCCACTGCCGTGCTCCAGCAGCTCTACCGCTACACCCCGATGGAGGATTCCTTCGGTATCAACAACGTCACGCTCGTCGACGGCCAGCCGCAGACCCTCGGGCTGCTGCAGCTGCTCGCGGTCTACGTGGACCACCGGATCAATGTGGTCCGGCGCCGCACGGCCTTCCGGCTGGGCAAGAAGAAGGACCGCCTGCACCTGGTCGAGGGCCTGCTGGTCGCGATCGTGGACATTGACGAGGTCATCCAGATCATCCGGTCCTCCGACGAGGTCGCCGCGGCCCGGACCCGGCTGATGTCCATCTACGATCTCTCCGAGATCCAGGCCAACTACATCCTGGAACTGCGGCTGCGTCAGCTGACCAAATATTCGCGGGTCGAGCTGGAGAAGGAGCAGGAGGAGCTCCGCCGGGAGATCGCGGAGCTTGAGGCAATCCTGGGCTCCCCCGCGCTGCTCCGGGCCCTGGTGTCCGACGAACTCGGCGAGATCGCGGAGAAGTACGGCACACCGCGCCGGACCGTCCTGCTGGAATCCGAGGCCGTCTCCCCCACCGTGGCCGCCGCGGTGGGCGCAGCCGCCGGGGTCAAGGGCAAGGCCGCACCGCTGGCCCTCGAGATCGCGGACGATCCTTGCTGGGCCATCCTCACCGTGTCCGGACAGATCGCCCGCACCGCCAACCAGGACAGCCTGGCCGAGGCCGGACCGCGGACCCGGCATGATGTCTTCTCCTCCGTGGTCAAGACCACCGCCCGCGGGGAGATCGCCGCCGTGACCTCGCAGGGCCGCATGCTGCGCCTGCAGGTCATGGACATGCCTGTGCTGCCGCCGACGTCGGGGACCCCGAACATGGCCGGCGGGGTCGCGGCCAAGGATTTCATCACGCTCCTCAAGGGTGAGTCGCTGGTCGCCTTCGCGCCGCTGGACCAGGTCCTGGCAATCGGAACCGCCCAGGGCGTGGTCAAGCGGGTCCAGCCGGACTATCCGCTGAACCGCGAAGACTGGGAAGCGATCGCGCTCAAGGACAAGGACACCGTGGTGGGCGTTGCCCCCGCCGGGTCCGACGACGACGACCTCGTCTTCATCACGCGCCAGGCCCAGCTGCTGCGCTTCAGTGCCTCCGCGGTCCGCCCGCAGGGCCGGACCGCCGGCGGCATGGCCGGGATCAAACTGGCCGCCGGGGACCGGGTGATGTTCTTCGGGACCGCCAGCCCCGCTGACGCCGCCGCCGTCGTCGTGACCATCGCCGGGACGGAAAATGCCCTGCCGGGCACAGCCCCCGGGGCTGCGAAGGTCACCGCCCTGGCCGAGTACCCGGTCAAGGGCCGGGCGACTGCCGGCGTGCGGGCGCACCGCTTCCTGAAGGGCGAGGACACGCTGCTGCTCGGGTGGGCTGGGCACGGTCCGGCCAAGGCGTCCTCCCTGGCGGGCGTGGCGCGCTCACTCCCCGGCGAGCATGGCCGCCGCGACGGCTCCGGAATCCCGCTGTCCCAGGCGATAGACGCCATTGGACCCAGCATGGCGTGGTCAGAGGAACCGGAAGCCGGTACCGACGCGTAGGACCGCGGACATACGAAGCCCGGCCGGCGGCGCTGTCGCGCTCCGGCCGGGCTTCGTGATCGGCATCGTTTCCGGCGACCTCAGTCCTGGCAAGGCCTTGCCTGCGTCCTGTGGGCCGGCCCTAGGTGTACTAGGTCATGTGGTTGAGGCTCAGGATGTTGCCCTCGGTGTCCAGGAACCACGCGGCCGAGCTTCCGTCCGGAGTGGTGGCGATGCCGTCCTCGGTTTTTAGGCCCGGGAAATCGTATTCCTCGAAAACGACTCCCTTGGCTCGGAGTTCCGCAACGGCACCCGGAAGGTCATCGACCTGCCAGCCGATCTGCGTGTTCTTGGCCGTTCCGGCGTTGGGCGTCTGGTACAGGAGGAACCCGGTACCTCCTCCGCACTTGTACTGCAGGTTGTCCTCGGCATCCGCGTTCTCCGGTTCGAGCCCGAGCTTATCGCGGTAGAAATCCCGTGCACGGGCGATGTCCGCTGCCGGTAGCACTGCGCCGACTTGCTTGTCCTTGAGCATGGCTATTCTCTTTCCAGGCCCGCCCCCCGGAAGGAATGATACTCCTCCACGTCCCCCGCGACACGGTGCCCTTTGTCCCCGTCTGGTCAGGCGAGGGAGAGGAAAAGCTTTTCGAGCTCTTTCCGGTCCATGGTGATGTCTTCGCGGACGATGCATTGCTCAAGGCCGCTGGCGATGATCGCGAATCCGGCCCTGTCCAGAGCCTTCGAGACGGCCGCCAGCTGCGTGACGATTTCCTTGCAGTCCCCGCCCTCTTCCAGCATGCGGGTCACGGCAGCGAGCTGACCCTGGGCACGTTTGAGGCGATTGACCACGGGGGCCAGTTCAGTCGAATCGAGTTGCATGAGGTCTCCCAAGGCGTAGGTGGCTTGCCACAACCATATACCCCATGGGGTATTTTGCATACCCCCATGGGTATCTGGCATACTCGGTGGGGTATCCACCCACGACCCCTTTCGAGAGGCCCGCCATGACTTCCCCTTCCACCGCCATTTCCGCTCTCGCTCCGGGGACCTTGCGCAGCTGGGTCACGGAGCATCAGGACCTCATGATCATTGACGTCCGCTCGGCCGCTGAGTTCGAGTCCGTGCACATCCGCGGGTCATACAACGTGCCGTTGCCGCTGCTGTCCGAACACACCGATGAGCTCGCCGCCCGCCTGGGTAGCCGCGTCGTCCTCGTCTGCCAGTCGGGGGCCCGCGCTGAACAGGCGCGCCAGCGCCTCAGTGGTTCCGGCATCGATCCGGCCTACGTCCTGACCGGCGGCGTCCCCGGCTTCGCAGCGGCCGGGGGTGACGTGGTCAAAGGCAAGGACCGCTGGGACCTGGAGCGGCAGGTCCGTCTCGCCGCTGGCTCCCTGGTGGTCCTCGGCCTGGCTGGCGGCAAGTTCGTCTCCCCCAGGATCCGGACCCTTGCTGGCGTCATCGGCGCCGGCCTGACCTTCTCCGCGGCGACCAACACCTGCGCCATGGGCCGGGCCCTCTCGGCCATGCCGTGGAACAAGTCCGCCAAGGAGCCCACGCGCGAAACCGCCATCATGCAGCTGCCGGTTTTCCCGGCTGAGCAGACTCCGGCAGCATGATCGCTGCCCTGTCGCTGGGGCTCGTCGTCGGCGTCGTACTCGGTGTGGTGGGTGGCGGCGGGTCGATCATCGCCGTTCCCGCCCTGGTGTACGGCGTGGGCATGAGCCCCGCGGAGGCCATTCCCACCTCTCTGCTCGTGGTGGGCATCTCGTCCCTGGCGGCCCTGATCCCCAGGCTCCGTGAAGGCATCAACTGGCCAGTGGTCCTGATTGTCGGTGCCGCGGGCATTCCGGCCGCTTGGGCTGGAACCGCCCTGGGCCGCCTGCTTGATCCGAACATCCTGATGCTCGCCTTCGCCGTCATCATGGTGATCGCGGGGATCCGGATGCTCGCGCGGACCAGGGAAACCGACGGTTCCTGCAGCATCGGGCCCACCAGGGCCTTCCGTACCTGCGCGCCGAAGGCCGTAGGGGTCGGCCTCCTGGTTGGGTTCCTCACAGGGCTGCTGGGTGTGGGCGGAGGGTTCCTGATCACCCCGGCTCTCACACTGTTCCTGGGGCTGCGCATGAAACAGGCAGTCGGTTCCTCCCTGGCCATCATCGTGATCAATTCGGCGGCGGGCTACGGGGCCCACGCCGCAGGTTTCACTATCGAGTGGCCAATCGTCCTGGGCTTCGCGGTCCCGGCCATCCTTGGATCCCTCTTTGCTGCCCGGCTCGCCCGCCGGCTGCAGGACAAGCACATCCGGGTCTCCTTCGCGGTGCTCATCTTTGCCGTAGCGGCATGGGTCACAGCAAGCACCGTCACCGCCTGACACGCCAGCCCTCCAACCCGAAACAAAGGAGAACACCATGGGCCTCATCAGCTCCCTAAAGAAGACCTTCCGCAAGCCCTACAAGACCGTCTCAGTCGCTGGCGCCAAGGAACTCCTGGCCTCGGGGGCCACCTTGATCGACGTTCGCTCCGCCCAGGAATGGCGCTCAGGGCGGGCGCCGCAGGCCAGGCATGTCCCGCTGGAGAAGCTTCAGGCCAGCACGGCCGGGGTCCAGAAGACCAGGCCCGTGATCGCAATGTGCCAGTCCGGAGTCCGCTCCGCCTCCGCCGCCCGCCTGCTTGCGGGGAAGGGCTATGAGGCGTACTCCCTCCGCGGCGGCATGAGTGCCTGGCGTCAGGCCGGCGAGCCCGTCCGCTAACAACACCATCTGAAGACCAGAAGGAGAAGCCATGGCTGAAATCACCATCAACGAAACCGACCAGCGCCGTCCCAATGCCTGCATCCTCGATGTCCGCGAGGACTTTGAAGTGGCCGAAGGCATGATCCCCGGGGCACTGCACATCCCCATGGGGCAGCTGCAGGCACGGCTGGCAGAGCTGAACCCCGCGGTTCCGGTGATCGCCGTATGCCGTAGCGGCAACCGGTCCGCCCGCGTCGCAGAGGCACTCAACGGCGCTGGCTTCACTGCCGACACCATGGCCGGCGGCATGACCGCCTGGACCCGTGAGGGCCTCCCGACCACCTGACCTCCTGCTGACGGGCCGGGCCTTTCAACCTTTTCCATGGCCGACCCGCCACAGCGGCACCCCTAAACGCCGTGCCGAAAACCTGGCACAGCCGGCACGCAACATCAGATACCAAACTTCCCCCACTAAGGAGAGCACCAATGCTTATCGAGCGCATTTACGATGAAGACCTTGCCCAGGCCAGCTACCTGATTGGCTGCCAGGCCAAGGGTGAGGCTGTTGTTGTGGACGGCCGCCGGGACATCGCGGTCTATCAGGATCTTGCAGAGAAGAACGGCATGAAGATTGTGGCCGTCACCGAAACCCATATTCACGCCGACTACCTCTCCGGCACCCGCGAGCTGGCCGCAGCGACCGGCGCCACGATCTATATCTCCGGCGAAGGCGGCCAGGACTGGCAGTACGAGTTCGACGGCGAACGGCTCTACGACGGCGACAGGATCGCCCTTGGCAACATCACCATCCAGGCTCTGCATACCCCGGGCCACACCCCCGAGCACCTGTCCTTCCTGGTGACTGACGGCGCCTTCAGCGACCAGCCCGGCTACCTGCTCTCCGGCGACTTCGTCTTCTCCGGTGACCTGGGGCGCCCGGACCTGCTGGACGAAGCGGCCGGCGGCGTGGACACCCGGTTTGAGGGTGCCAAGCAGCTCTTCGCCAGCCTGCGGGACAAATTCCTGACCCTGCCCGACTACGTCCAGGTCCACCCGGCCCATGGCGCCGGCAGCGCCTGCGGGAAGGCCTTGGGCGCCATCCCCTCCTCCACCGTCGGTTACGAACGGCTCTACGCCTGGTGGGGCCCCTACCTAGCCGCGAACGACGAACAGGGTTTCGTCAATGAGCTCCTCGACGGCCAGCCGGACGCCCACGCCTACTTCGGCCGGATGAAGCGCGAAAACCGTGAGGGCCCCGCCGTCATGGGCGAACGCGCCCCGCTGACGGAACTCGCCACCGCCGACGTCGCCCGCGGCCTCAGCGCGGACACCGTGACGTTCGTGGACACCCGTTCCAACACCGAGGTCCACGAGGGCACCGTCACCGGGTCCCTGAACATCCCGGCCGGCAAGTCCGTGGCCAGCTTCGGCGCCTGGGTCGTGAACCCGGAAACCGACAAGAACCCGTTGGTTTTGCTGGCCCCTACGCAGGCTGCCGCGCAGGAAATGTGGGACCACTTGGTCCGCGTCGGCATCGACAACGTCGCCGGCTACCTCACCAGCTTCGAAGGCCTGCCAACGTCTACCCCGCGTCTGATCCAGCCTGCCGAGCTGGCCGGCTTTGACGCCGCCATGGTTCTGGACGTCCGCAACCGCACCGAACACGCCGCCGGGCACATCCCCGGATCCCACCAGCTCAGCGGCGGCCGCGTCATGTGGAACCTGGAACAGCTCCCCACCGCCGGCACCATCGTCTCCTACTGCCAGAGCGGCGTCCGCAACTCCGTCGCCGCCAGCGCCCTGCGCCGGGCCGGTTACGACGTCGTCGAACTCGCTGGCAGCTACGCCGGATGGGCTTCATGGCAGCAGGCACGCGAATCCGTTTCCACCAACTGATCTCGACAAAACCTGAAGTATTTGATTGACAGCGTTGGCGGCCGCCGGGACACCCGGCCGCCGCCAACGCATGTCCCAGACAACTGGAGTTCAGAGATGACGCCCGGCAACACCCCGTCATTCCAAGGCCGCGCAGTCCGGCCGGAACGCCCACGGCACACCGGCGTCGCGCTGGGCCTGCGTCAGAACCTGGCGCAGTTCATGCTCCTGGTCGCCGTTAATGCGCTTGTCGGCGGCACCCTCGGCCAGGAACGCACCGTTCTTCCGCTCCTGGCGGACCAGGTCTTCCACCTGGAGCTCTACACGTCCGCATTGACCTACATCCTGGCCTTCGGACTCGCCAAGGCCGGCACCAACTACTTGGCCGGCACCCTCTCGGACCGCTACGGCCGCAAGCCCGTCCTGGTGACCGGCTGGCTCGTCGCCGTGCCCGTGCCGCTGCTGCTGATTTTCGGACCTTCCTGGGGCTGGATTGTGGCCGCCAATGTGATCCTCGGCATCAGCCAGGGCCTGACCTGGTCCACCACCGTGGTCATGAAGATGGACCTCGTCGGTCCTTCCCGGCGGGGCCTGGCCATGGGCCTGAACGAGGCCGCGGGCTACCTCGGCGTCGCCGGAACCGCGCTGGCCACCGGCTTTATCGCCGCCAGCTACGGGCTGCGGCCCGGCCCGTTCCTGCTCGGCGCGGCCTACATCGCGTTGGGCCTGGGCCTGTCGGTCTTTGCGGTGAAGGAAACCCGCAGCCACGCCACACTGGAGGCCTCCAGCCACACGGCGGCCCATGCCGGCGCCCACGGGGAGCTGAGCAACTGGGAGATCTTTACCCTGACCAGCTTCCGGGACAAGTCCCTGTCCTCGGTCAGCCAGGCCGGCATGGTCAACAATCTCAATGACGGCCTCGCCTGGGGCCTGTTTCCGCTGCTGTTTGCCGCAGCGGGACTAAGCATCGAAAAGATCGGCATCCTCGCCGCCGTCTACCCCGCCGTCTGGGGAGCCGCGCAACTCGCCACCGGAGCCATGTCCGACCGATACGGGCGGAAATGGCTGATCGTGGGCGGCATGCTGGTCCAGGCCGCAGCGCTGGGCATGGTCGCCATCGGAACCGGCTTTGGAACCTGGCTCGCCGCGGCCATCCTGCTCGGCGCAGGAACCGCCATGGTCTATCCCACCCTGCTTGCCGCCATCGGCGACGTCGCCCACCCGCAGTGGCGGGCTCGCTCGGTGGGCATCTACCGGCTCTGGCGTGACGGTGGCTTCGCGATCGGTGCCCTGCTCTCCGGGCTCCTCGCCGATGCTTACGGCATCCCCGCAGCCATCACGGCCGTCGCCGCGCTCACCGCAGCTTCCGGCATTCTCGTAGCAATGAGGATGCGAGGCGCTGACCACAGCGCCACGGGCTGACACACCGAAGTGGGGAATTTAGGATGACGGCGTCGAAGGTTCCCGGGCGGGGAGGCCTTCGGCCTCTACCGGCCAGCCGTGGCCGGCCAAAGAATCGGAATAGCAATGCTCTGAGGCGAAAGGACGCCGGTCGTGATGTGGGGCTACGGCATGAATATGGCCTGGATGTGGATGTGGGGCATCCTCCTGCTCATCGGCATAGCGCTGCTGGTAGTGGTCGCCGTGCGCATGTTTGCCGGAGGCGGCAGTCACAGCGGGATGCAGGGACCGCAGGGGCCCTACCCCGGCCGGAGCCGGGCCCGGCAGATCCTCGATGAACGCTTTGCCCGAGGCGAACTGACGGCGGAGCAATACCGCGAGCAGCTAAAGGTTCTCGGCGAGGACCAATAGTGCGCCCAATGAGCCGCCGGAACGCGCTCCTGCTGGGAGGCCTCGGTACGGCGGCCATAGCCGCCGGCGGCGCCGGGCTCTGGTGGACGGTCAGTTCCCGTTTCGCCCCCGTCGCGGGCGGGGACTTCACCGAGCCGAAGCAGCTGCGCAGCAGCAACGGCCGGCTGCAGGTCCGGCTCGAAGCGTCCGCGGGCTCGGTGCAGCTCGGCGGCCAGCGGGCCTCGGCGCTTGGCTACAACGGCGGAGTCCCCGGCCCAACCCTGCGATTGCGGGGTGGGGACGTGCTCGCCGTCGAGCTGGTCAACAGCATGGCCGTCCCGACAAACCTGCATGTCCACGGACTCCACGTCTCACCCCAGGGCAACGGAGACAACGTTTTCAACGTTGTCGAGCCCGGGCACTCGTTCAGCTACGAGTACCGGCTCCCTGCGGACCACCCGCCCGGCGTGTACTGGTACCACCCCCATCATCACGGAATGGTCGCCGAACAGATTTTCGCGGGCCTGTTCGGTGCGATCATCGTCGAGGACGCACAGCCCGTGGATGTCAGCCGCGAGCGGGTGATGGTCGTCTCTGACATCACTCTGGACGGGTCCGGAACCGTCGCCGACGCCTCGCCCATGGACCGGATGCTCGGCCGGGAAGGTGAACTTGTCCTGGTCAACGGACAAAGCAACCCCAAACTTTCCGCCCGGTCCGGCGAGCGTGAGCGGTGGCGGATCGTGAACACCTGCGTGGCCCGCTACCTGCAGCTGCGCCTGGACGGGCAGCAGATGCAGCTCCTCGGCATGGATTCCGGCCGCTTCGCCACACCCCGGAACGCGGACAGGGTGCTGCTGGCGCCGGGCAACCGTGCAGATGTCCTGGTCACAGCTCTCGCGGGCGACGCCACGCTCGGCGCCGTCTACTACAACCGTGGCAGCATGGCCGGCATGATGGGGCCGGCGGGTCCAGCCCCCGACGGCGGCCAGGGCTCAGGAGACATCGTGCTGGCGACCCTCTCGGCGTCCGGCGCCCCGGCCGCCTCTCCTCCGCCGGTGCCGGCCCGGCCTGCGCCGCCGGACCTGAGGACCGCGGCCATTGCCGCGCACAGACAGCTGACCCTCGCCGTCGGCGGCATGGGTATGGGGATGGGAATGAGCTTCACCATCAACGGCCGTGAATTCAACGCAAACCGGACGGACACTACCGTGGCCGCGCAGACGGTGGAGGAGTGGACCCTGATCAATCCCAGTCCGATGGACCATCCTTTCCATCTGCATGTCTGGCCGATGCAGATCGTCGAGGAGCAGGGTCAAACACCGGGCCCGCCCGTCTGGCGTGACGTCGTCAACATACCCGCCAACGGACAGGTGCGGGTCCGGATCAACTTCACGGATTTCACGGGCCGCTCCGTGTACCACTGCCACATCCTGGACCACGAGGACCAAGGAATGATGGGCGTCATCGACGTCCGCTAGCCACCGGCAGCAAGTATCCCGGCCAACGCCCAGCCTGTAGCCTTAACCTGTCTAACGTCCGCCACCGTTATCCGGAGGGAGAATGCCATGGCCGCAGCGTTCGTGGACCATGCCGCTACCGCCCTTCGCCGCGGATTCCTGCTGGTGGGCCTGCTGGCCATCGTGGCTGGATTCCTCGGGATGCACATCATGACCGGAATGCATGGCGCCCATGCCACCACTGCGGTGACATCCTCCGCGGAACCCGCGGGGCCGTCCTCGCGGCCGGAGACCAACCTCGCATCCCATCCGGCTGCCCATGCCCCGCACGACCGCACAACGGCCCATGACTCCATGGCCCCGGCCGCTTCGGCCACAGCCGGTCCCGAGCCGTCGGGCAACACCAAAGCTGCTGCACCGTCGGCGTCGTGCGTATGCCAATCGAGCTGCACCGACCCCGCGTCGATGCATTCGGCCTGTGTGCCGTCGGCTGCCGTGACCTCCCTGGCCGCGCCCCCACCCGGCATGGCACCGGACTCACTGCACAACCCGGACACGCCCGGCGACGCCGCCGCCGTCCGGGCGTACTCCTATCTCCCCGCAAGTCCTTCGCCGGGCGATCTGTCCATCAGCCGGACGTAAGAACGGATCGCGCCGTGTCGTGCCCGGCGTCCCTCCTTACCCCGACACGCTCCACCCCGTTCTCCGGCGGCGCGGGCGTGTCATCCGCAGGCGTGCCACAACGCCATTTTGATGATTGAAGGACTTGACCCCATGAAGAAAACCCTGACCGTTTCTGCCACAATTTCTGCCTTCGGCATTTCCGCCGCCATTGCCCTTGCCGGCTGCGCCGGCACCTCCGGAAGCACACCCACCAGCACCATGCCGGGCATGGGCAGCGGCGGCATGGGCATGGCGTCCAGCTCAGCCCCGGCAACCGCGGACCACAACGCGGCAGACACCATGTTCACCCAGGGCATGATCCCGCACCACGCCCAGGCCGTGGAAATGAGCGACATGATGCTCAAGAAACAGGGCATGGACGCGCGGATCACCGCCCTCGCCACCAAGATCAAGGCCGCCCAGGCACCCGAAATCGAAAAGATGACGGGCTGGCTCCACACCTGGAACGAACCCACCCAGATGGCGTCCGGCCACGGCATGGGCGACGGGATGATGGGCGATGACGACCTGAAGAAGCTCGACGCCGCCCAGGGCACCGACGCGGCCAAGCTGTTCCTGGCCCAGATGATCGCCCACCACGAGGGCGCGGTGATGATGGCCAAGACCGAAACCAGCCAAGGCAAGCACCCTGACGCCATCCAGCTGAGCAAGGCGATCGTGGCTGCCCAGGAAGCTGAAATCCAAGAGATGAAGGACCTGCTGGCAGGCCTCTAGCAGCGTCCCGGCCCCGGTTCGTCTTCGAACCGGGGCCGTCAACCGGGCGGCCACGGCCGACGCAGTCAAAGCATCGGCCGACGGCGGTGCCACTTTCGCCTCGTACCTGGGCCCCGCACCGGCTGCAGCAACGGGTCGGGATGCCTGGCGGAACAAATGCATTTACACTGCTGGAATGCCTATCATTCCGGATACCAAGGACTGGACTTGGGTCCTGTCGCGGCCCTGCCCCGAGTGCGGTTACGATGCCTCCGCTGCGACCCCGGCCACCGTGCCGGGGATAGTCATCAACATGCTCCCGCGGTGGCGTGCAGCCCTCCGCCGGCCGGACGCGACGGAACGCCCCAGCGAGGCCACGTGGTCCGTCCTCGAGTATGGCTGCCACGTCCGGGACGTCTTCACGCTTTTCGATCACCGCCTGTCCCTGATGCTGTCCGAGGACGACGCCCAATTCGATGACTGGGACCAGGACAAGACGGCAATCGAGCAGGACTACGCCGGCGCCGACCCGGCCCAGGTCGGCGCCGAGCTGACGGCCGAAGGCGAGCAGATCGCCGCGTCCTTCGCGCGGGTCCCGGAAGTGGATTGGGACCGCAAGGGAACCCGGAGCAACGGCTCGGTGTTCACTGTCCTGACCTTCGCGCAGTATTTCCTGCACGACGTCGTCCACCACCTCCACGATGTGGACGGCTGACGCGAAGAACCGGCACGGGGACGGCAGTCGCGCAGGCGCCGGGCCAGCGGTTTCCTATGACGGCCCCTACGGCGCTACCGGCTGAAGCACCTTGTCCCACGCCATGCTCCGGTTGACGGCCACATAGCCCATCTTGAGGTAGAGCGCGAGGGCCCCGGTCGGGTTCTCCGAGTCGACGTCCAGTGAGGCCACGTCCATGCCCGCCGCGGCGAAGCGGCCCATGGCATCGGCCAAGAGCGCCTGCGCGATGCCCCGTCCACGGAATTCCCGCCGGACGCCGAGGAGCTCCGTGTAGCCTTCCCGGAAGCCCCGGGTCAGGGCGGCATCGGCGTCGTGGGTGGCCAGCTGGTACCCGGCCACGGTTCCGGTGGAACGGTCCAGCACGACGCCGCTGAGGTCCGGCCGGGCCTGCGGATCGTTCACCACAAAGCCCCATCCCTCCTTGTCGCGGGGTTCACTGCCCCAGTGGTCCCGGAATGCCGCGTTGTGCGCCAGCCGCACCGGTTCGTGCAACTCCGGCCCAAACGTGACGAGCTCCAGGCCGGGGTCCAGGGCGGTTTCAGGCACGGCCTGGTTCAATGGCCGGTGCATCTCGTTGTAATAGCGGACAATGCCGTAGCCGGAAGCGGCGAACAATGCGGCCTGGTGCTGGTGCTGCTGCTCCGCGAAGAGCCGCAGCCTCGGGCGCGGGACCGCGGCCCGGGCGCCGGCGGCTTCGCCGGCGTTCCCCGCCCCGCCTGTCCCGACAGTCCCGGCCCCGCCTGCGTCCTCGGCGAAGCGGTCTTTGGTCCGCTGTTCCATCCAGCCCAGCAGTCCGGTGCCGATCCCGCTCCCCTGCCAGTGAGGATCGACGCAGCCGGAGCCGTTCGCCTTGTCACCGTCGCGGTTCTTCGTGATCCGGCCGTAGGCCCGGGCAACGCCCTCCGGATCGAAGCCAATGATGGTGTTTGCCGCCACCGGGTTGTTCTTCGATTCCAGGATTTGTTCCAGATCCGCCTGGCGCTCAAACCAGACGGGTTGCTCGACGGCGGCCGTGCGGGCGATCAGCCCGGCCCACGCGTCGAGGTCGTGGCGCTCCGCGGGCCGCCATGACAGCCGGGGATCGAGTGCGGGCCGGGGGTGGAGCTCGCCGTTTCGGGTCATGGCAACAGGCTAATAGGCGGGCTACCCCCGCGCCAGCACGGCCGCCGTCGCCGGACCCTCGCCCGCGGCGGCAGCTGCGGCTGCGGCGTCCAGGTCCAGTCTGGTGTCGGCGGCGTCGACATCGTTCGGGTTGTGGGTGACCAGGACAACGGTCCGGCCGCGCAGCCCGTCGCGCAATTCGGCGAGCATGCGCCTGCCTGACTCCGCATCGAGGTGCGCCGTCGGTTCATCGAGCAGGATGACATCGGCCCCGGTCATGAGCGTGCGCGCAACGGCCAGGCGCGTACGCTCCCCGCCGCTGAGGAAAGCCCCGCCCGGGCCGATCCGGGTGTCCAGGCCGTCCTCGAGCCGGGCCAGCATCGGGCCGAGTCCGACCGCTTCGAGGGCAGCCCGCATCTGCTCGTCCCCTTTGGCCAACACGGCATCCCCGGGTCCACGCTGCGCACTGTCCGTGCCGGCTGAAGCAGGCTCCGGCCGCGCCAGGAGAAGGTTGCCCCGGATGGTCGAGTCGAACAGGTGCGCCTCCTGCGGGCACCAGGCCGCGCGTCCGCTCAGGTACAGGTGGCCGCTGGCCGCCGGCAGGAAACCCAGGATCGCGGCCAGCAGAGTCGACTTGCCGGAGCCAGAGGCGCCGGTGACGGCCAGCCAGCGCCCGGGGCCGGCCTCGGCCGTGAGCCCACTAAAGACATTTCCGCCACCCGGCCACGCGGCAGCGAGGTCCGCGAGTTCAATCCCTGGCCTGCCGCCGGGCCGCGAAGCCACATGCACCAGTCCCCCCGTTGCGGCGTCGCCGTCCGGGTCACCGTTTGCCCCCGGCTCCAGGACTCCGGCCGCGCTGATCCGCCGCATCACGGCGCGCAGCGCCGGGTACTGCCGCACGGCCGTGGTGATGGCCGCGTAGGGGTCCACCAGGGCAAGCTGCACGAGGACGACGACGGCAACAGTCTCCGGTTCGACCGCGCCGCTCAGGGCGAGCGGGGCGGCCAGCACGGCGCTGGCCAGGGCGGCTCCGGCGCAGGCCAGGACGGTCAGGGCCTGGCCGAGCCCCTCCGCCCATGCCGACCGCTGTGAGGCCGCCGTCGCGGCGCGGTCAGCCCGGCCAATCGCACCAAGCACGGGGGCGCTCACGCCGTTCGCATTCAGTTCTGCGCGGGCGTCCAGGGCGGCGGCAACGTGACGGAGCACGCCGGAACGGAGTTTTTGTTCGGTGCCGGCAGACATGCGGTCGGCGGCCAGGGCCAGGGCGGGGGCGACGACGATGCTCAGCAGCGCTGCCGCTCCCACGGCAGGCAGCGCCGCGGGAAGCAGCAGCCCGATTCCGACGACCGCGGCCGCGGCAACAGCTATGGCAGTCACGGGCGGCAGCACGACGCGGGGCAAGAGCTCGCGGATCGTGTCGACGTCGTCCACCACCGTTCCGAGTACGTTGCCGCCCTGCAGGAGCCGGCGCAGGGACAGCGCCCGGCGGCTCAGCGACTCCCAGAGCCGGCCCCGGAGCCGGGTCAGGGCGGCGAACACGGCGTCATGCAGCAGCAGCCGTTCGGAGTACCGCAGGCACGCCCGGCCGACGCCGAAAAACCTCACGCCGACGATCGCGGTGAGCAGGTACAGGATGGGCGGCTGTTCGCTGGCGCGGATGATGAGCCAGCCGGAAAGTCCTGCGAGGGCGACGGCGAACAGCGCCGCCAAAGTGCCCACGGCTCCGGCGCCGGCAAACCGGCCCCGTACCGGGGCCAGCAGGCGACGCAGCTGGGCAGGGACCGAACCGGACCAGCCGACTGCGCCGGCGTCGCTTGAGCTCACGGAACCCGCGGCCGCGGCAGGTGGGGCGCCGGTTTCCGGGCCGTCCGAGGCCAGACCCGGGGCCGGGCTAAGGCCCGGCCTTTGGCCTTGGCTCGGCGCCGCGGCGCCCACGAGGAACGGCGCCCGGGTGGCCAACGCATGCACGCCCGGGTCTGCCCCGGCGGATGCCGGCAGCGGCGGAACGGGGGCCGCAGAATCACCGCCATGGTGCCCGCTGGCGCCCGGCGCCACTGCGACGAGCGCGTCGGCAAGGTCCCGGGTCTGCCGGTCGTGCGCCACGAGCAGCACGGTGACCTGTCCACGGAGCCCGGCGAGGGCCCGGTTGACCAGTGTGGCCGATCCCCGGTCCAGATGGGCGGTGGGTTCATCCAGGAGCAGTACGCGGGCGCCGGCCTCGATTCTGGCCAGCCCGCGGGCCAGCGCAACCCGCCTCAGCTCCCCCGGGCTCAGCTCGGCCGGGTGCCTGGCGGCCAGCTGCCCCGCGCCCACGGCCGCGAGGCACCGCTGCGCTGCCGCATCGGCTTCCGCGCCCACGGCAGTGCCGGCGGCGTCGGCTTCATCGGCGGGAACGCCGAGATACAGGCGGATCTCGTCCAGCACCGTCGAGGCCACCATGACGGGGTGCTGGGGCACCCAGGCGACCTCCGCCGTCGTGAATCCTCCGAGGCGCCCGGACACGACGGTCCCCGCGCCCGTCCCGATGGTTCCCGCGAGGACTCCGAGCACTGTGCTCTTGCCGGCGCCGCTGGCCCCGGCAAGTGCCGTGATCTGGCCGGCGGCGGCGGTGAAGCTCAGCGGCCCGACGGCGGCGTCCGTGCGTCCGCCGAAGCGGACGGTCAGCCCGTCCACGGTGACGGCGGGCGGGCCGGATGCAGGACCGGGGGCCGGCACCGGAATCAGCGGCGCGGCTCCCGGGTCCGCGAGGACCGCAGTGGTTTCGGCCAGCGCTGCCCGGCCGTCGTCGCTGGCGTGGTGTGCGGTGCCGAGCTCCCGGAGCGGCAGGTAGCAGTCGGGGGCGAGGATGAGGGCAAGAAGCCCCGCCTCAAGCGCCATGTCCCCGTGGACCAGACGGACGCCGATGAACACGGCGACGACCGCCACGGAAATCGTCGAGATGAGCTCCAGGGCCAGGGCGGAGAGGAAGGCCGTGCGCAGGGTCCCCATGGTCCGGGAACGATATTCCTCGGACATGTCTTCCAGCGCCTGGCGCTGGGCGGAGGCCCGGCCCAGGCCCACGAGGACGGGCAGGCCTTTGGCGAGCTCGAGCATGTGCCCGGAGAGCCGGGCCAGTGCGGACTGGGCGTCCCGGACGCGTTCCTCGGTGTACCGCCCGATCAGGATCATGAACAGCGGCACCAGCGGCACCGTCAGCACGATCACCACCGCGCTGACCCAGTCGGCGAACAGGATGCGGGCCCCCAGCAGCAGCGGAATGGCCGCGCAGTTCACCAGCGCGGGCAGGAACTGGGTGTAGTAGTTATCCAGGGCATCCAGCCCCCGGGTGGCCAGCACGGCGAGGCCGCCGTCGGCGGGCCCGGCCGACCGTGTGCCGTTCCTCAGCGCCTGCTCCAGCAGTTGGGAGCGCAGCTCCTCCTTCACTCCGAGCGCCGCCCGGCGTGAGGCCACGGACTGTGCCCATACGGTCAATGAGCGCAGCACTGCCCCCGCGGCACCTAGAACCAGCTGGTCTGCCCAGGCGGGGTCATGCGCGGCGAGCCCGGCGAGCATCGATGCCACAGCCTGTGCCATGAGCACTAGGGAGAGCGCCTTCAGGGCGGCAATCAGTCCCAGCAGGTAGAGGGCGGAACGGGTCGCGGGGCCGGCGGGGAACGGTCTCATCAGGGAAGCTAGTCCTTCGGTGCCAGCGCTTTGGCGGCGATCGCGGGAAGGAAGCTGTGCGCCTCCGGGATGTGCGCCGCGCTCACCCGGCGCCGGAACACCCAGTACGTCCAGGCCTGGTACGCCAGGACCAGCGGCAGCCCGATGCAGGCCACGATGCTCATCAGACCCAGGGTGTAGTCCGAGGACGAGGCGTTGGAGACGGTGAGATTGAACGCGGGATTCAGCGTGGACGGCAGCACCACGGGGAAGGCGGCACCGAAGATGGACGCGCTGCCGAGCAGGAGGAATGTCCCCAGTGACATGAAGGCACGGCCTTCGGCACCCTTGCGGGCAAAATTCCACGCCAAAACTGCGGCGACGACTGCGGCGACGACGGCAGCGATGGTCCAGGCCTCGCCGCTGAGGAACTGGAGGCTCACCGCCCAGCCGGCCATGGGCAGCAGCAGCACGGGCAGCAGCCGGACGAACCAGGCCCGCGCCCGGTGGCGTACCTCGCCGTCGGTCTTCAGCGCCAGGAATCCGAGCCCGTGCAGGAGGGAGAACCCGACGACGGCGAGCCCGCCGAGCACGGCATAGCCGCTGAACCAGGCGAACGGGCCGCCCTCTCGGTCACCGTTGGCGTCCAGCGGCAGTCCCGTGGTGGTCAGGGCCAGTGCGGCGCCGACGCCGAAGGCCGCCACGAACGACCCTGCCGAGATGGCCCAGTCCCAGCGGGCGCGCCACCGGGGGTTGTCCACCTTGCCGCGGTATTCGAAGGCGACAGCGCGGAAGATGAGCGCCACGAGGACCAGCAGGAGCGGCAGGTACAGGGCGGAGAACAGCGAGGCGTACCAGAGCGGGAAGGCCGCGAAGGTGGCGCCCCCGGCGGTCAGGAGCCAGACCTCATTGCCGTCCCAGACCGGGCCGATCGTGTTGATCAGGACGCGGCGTTCCGTGTTGTCCCGGGCGAATCCCTTCATCAGCATGCCGACGCCGAGGTCGAAGCCCTCGAGAAAGAGATAGCCCGTCCACAGCACCGCGATGGCAACGAACCAGATGGTGGGTAGCAGTTCCATGCTGAGAATCCTCTGCGCTTTTTCGTGTGGGGTTGCTGGGTGGTGGGTTAGTGGGCGGGCGCCTAGTAGGCGAACGCCAGGACGTCGTCGTCGGGTTTGCCGGGACCGCCCCGGGGGGTGCCGTCTTCGTTTTCGTCAACGGGGGCGTGGGCGAGTTCCGGCATGGCCGAGGCCACGCCGCCGCGGATGTACTTGACCAGGAGCTTGACCTCCACCACCAGCAACACCGCATAGATCGAGGTCAGGACCACGAGGGAGGTCAGGATCTCTCCGGCCGAGACGCCCGGTGAGACGGCCGCGGCGGTGAACATGAAGACCTGGTCGATGCCGCTGGGGTCCGGGTTGGGGGCGACGACGAACGGCTGGCGGCCCATCTCGGTGAAGATCCAGCCCGCCGCATTGGCACCGAACGGTGCGAGGATGCCGAACACCGCCAGGCGCATCAGGCCGCGGGACGCCGGCACGGTTCCCTTGCGGGTGACCCACAGTGCCAGGAGGGCGGCCAGGGCGGCCACGCCGCCGAAGCCGATCATCATCCGGAAGCCCCAGTAGGTGACCTCCATGACGGGCACGTACTGGATTTGCTGGCCGGCGCGGTCCCCGTAGATGGGGTTGTCCGGCAGCGTCGTTCCGTACTTGGCCTGGTACTCGCCCAGCAGGCTGTTGACGCCCTTGACTTCGGTGGTGAAGTCGCCCTTGGCCAGGAAGGACAGGATGCCCGGGACCTCGATCACGGCCACGATGTCGTCGCAGTTCTTCGCGCCGACGTTGCCGACGCTGAGGGCCGAGAAGCCGGTGCCATCGTGGCAGGCTGCCTCGGCGGCGGCCATCTTCATGGGCTGCTGCTCGAACATGAGCTTGCCCTGAAGATCTCCGGTGAAGGCGGTTCCCGCGAAGGAAATCATGGCGACGACGGCGCCGATCCTCAGAGAGCGGATCCAGACGGTGTGGTCACTGCGGTCCCGGCCGAGGATGCCGGCGGCCTCGCCGGGGATCACCTTGCCGTCGGCGCCGACCGTGTCGATGCCGTCGTGGCGGCGGCGCCACAGGTGGTACCAGGCGATGCCGAGCAGGAACCCTCCGGCGACCGCGAGGGCGCCGAAGAGAGTGTGGGGCACGGCGACGAGGGCGGTGTTGTTGGTGAAGACGGCCCACGCGTCGGTCATGACGGGCCGGCCGTTGACCATTTCGACGCCGACGGGGTGCTGCATCCAACTGTTGGCCACGATGATGAAGTAGGCCGAGAAGACGGAGCCAATGACGGCGACCCAGAGGCAGGCCAGGTGGACGGCGGGCTTGAGCTGTTTCCAGCCGAAGATCCACAGGCCGAGGAAGGTTGATTCGACGAAGAAGGCCAGCAGCGCCTCCAGGGCCAGCGGAGCGCCAAAGACGTCACCGACGAAGCGGCTGTACTCGCTCCAGGCCATGCCGAACTGGAACTCCTGCACGATTCCGGTGGCCACGCCCATGATGAAGTTAATCAGGAAGAGCTTGCCCCAGAACTTGGTCATGCGCAGGTATTCCGGCTTGCCGGTGCGGTACCAGAGCGTCTGGATCACAGCCACCACCAGCCCGAGGCCGATCGTGAGCGGCACCATCATGAAGTGGTAGACCGTGGTGATTCCGAATTGCCAGCGTGCGATTTCCAAGGCGTCCAAGGCAGTCCCTACTTTTGGCTAGGTCCGAGCAACTTCTACGTGGCGTAGAAGTAATTCTTCTACAGAGTGTAGAACACATCCGCGCCTCCCCGTAACTCAGACTCCCACGGCACGTCACGGCCTGCAATGGAAGAAGGGCCCTGACCCGCCACCCCCGGCCGACGGCCCGACACGCCGGGCGGCCGTGTTTCTACTTCATGTAGAAAGAATGCGCAAAACGCGGTAAATTTGTAGACGAAGTATTCACATACACCGCTCCGGCAGGCACCAGCAGTTTCCCAGCATGACGCCGGCGCGGCAGGCATAGAAGGATGTACGCAATGGCAAGTCTCGGTGAACTGGAACGGGCAGTGATGGACCTGCTCTGGGCAGGCCAAGAAGCTGCGACAGCCAACACGTTGCGGGACCTCCTCGCACAAAGCACCCAGCCCCAGGACGGCAGCGCCGGACATGTGGGCAAGGACCTCGCGGTCACCACGGTGCTGACCGTGCTCTCGCGTCTTGAGCGGAAGGGCCTCGTGGAACGCGAACGCGGCACCCGCCCCCACCGCTACCAGGCCGTTTCGAGCCGCGCGGACCACACCGCGGAACTCATGCACGAGGTCCTCGGCTCCGCCCCGGACCGCGAAGCCGTCCTGGCCCGGTTCATTGGTTCCGTCACAGACAACGAGGCAGAAACCCTGCGCAAGCTATTGGGCCGCAGCTAGCGCCCGATGTTCTGGACCTCATATTTTCTGGCGGTCCTGGCGATAGCATTGGCGTGGCCGGTGCCTATCCTGCTCTCCCGTGCCCAGTGGCCGGCCCGCTCCCCCTTCACGGCGATGCTGCTGTGGCAGGCGATCGCCCTGGCCGGCGGCCTGTCCATGATCGGCGCCATGCTGGTCTACGGGCTCGAGCCGGTCGGGGACAACCTGCTCTCGGGCCTGCGGGCGCTGGGGGGAATGGTCTTCCACAATGCACCCACCACTGAACTGGGCTTCTGGCACATCTTTGCGCTCTCGGCCGCGGCCCTGCTGACGGCGCACCTGGTATTTACCCTGCTGCTGACCTACTACAAGATCCAGCGCCAGCGCCGGCGCCACCGCGAGCTGCTGGACCTTCTGGCCTCACCGTCCTCCGACGGCCCGGGGACCATGGTCCTGAACGTGGACTCGCCCGTGGCGTACTGCCTGCCCGGCGGCGCACGGTCTGTGACTGTTCTCTCCGACGGCCTCATGGCCGCCCTGGAACCCGATGAATTGCGCGCCGTGCTGATTCACGAGAACGCCCACCTGAGCCAGCGCCATCACCTCCTGCTGTGGGCCTTCGCCGCGTGGCGCCAGGCCCTGCCGTGGCTGCCCACCACCCGGCTGGCGCAGGAGTCGGTCAACTCCTTGATCGAGATGCTGGCCGACGACGTTGCGCTCAAGACGGAGAGCAAGGCGACCCTGATCAGGGCGATTGCCATTGTGGCCAGCGGGTCCCCGGCCACCCCGGCGGTGCGCATGGCATTCGGCGAGCCTCGCCTGTCCGACGCCGACCCCAGCCAGCCCGGCGCCACCGGAGGCAGTGGCTCGGCGGGCACGACGGCGTCCCGCGTCAGCCGCCTGCTCTCGCCGCAGCCGCCGCTGTCGGAACCGCTGCGCGCCGCCGTCCTGGCCTGCTGCGTGCTCCTGCTGGCCGTGCCGACGGCCCTGTTGCTGGTCCCCGGCCTGCTCGGCTAAGGCCGGTCCCCCGCCGACCTGGTCCGCGCGGAACCTGATCTTCCCGCCGAGACGCCGGCCGCCCCGCCACAGGAGCGGCGGGGCGGCCGGTTTCGCGCCAGGTTAGCCATCTGCGCCGCTATTTCAGCAGCTTGCTGGCCTTGAATTGGAGGTCGACGTTGCCGGACCCGTTGCCCTTGGACGTTCCATTGATCGCCGAGGTGGTCATGGCGAAGGTCAGTGTCGAGTGGGCGATCGCGTCGGCCATTTGCTCCAGCACAGTGGTATTGACGTTGCCGATGGTGTCGCAGGCCTGGTGGTAGCAGGCGTCATGCGCCACGTTCGGTGTCCCGCCGAAGACCGCCGCCTCCTCCGCCGTCTTGAGGTCTTCCGCGCCGGTGAACAGGCCACCCGCCGGAATCCCGTTGTTGATGAACCCGGAGTAGTCCGAGCGCCCGTCGAACTGCGTAGGGGCAGTAGGCAGGTTCTGGGACTTGAAGTAGTCCAGGAAGACCTTCTCGACGAGTCCGGAGCCGTTGGGGCCCTTCGTACCGAAGGAGGAGCCGTCGCCGTCGTAGACGAACCGCACAAAGTTCGGCGAGCCGACCATGTCGAAGTTGAGGTTGACCGCGTGGGCCTTGATCTGGCTCGCCGTCAGCTGGGAGGTGTAGAAGTCGGAGCCGACAAGTCCGGGCTCCTCCCCTCCCCAGAAGGCGAAGCGGACCCTGTTCACGGGGGTCTGCCCCGACGCCTTCAGCTGGATCGCCGTCTCGAGGATGGCGGCTGTTCCGGTGCCGTTGTCGTTGATGCCCGGCCCTTCCGGCACGGAATCCAGATGCGCCCCCACCAGGACGGTGCGGTCCGCCCGTCCGCCGGTGTCGGCCAGGATGTTGAACGAGGTCAGCTTGGTGACGGTGGAGCTCACGGCGAGGTGCATGCTGACACCGGTCAGCCCGGCGAGTTCGGCGCCGGTGGCGAAGCTGGTGCTGACCACCGGGATACCTGCCTGAGGCGCGTCCAGCGTGCCGCCGAAGAGGGCAAAGCGCTCGTCCGTCGGGTCGTCGTTGCCCTGGTTGAAGATGATGACGCCGGCCGCCCCGGCCGCGGCGGCGTTGTCCGCCTTGATCCGGAAGGTGCAGGTGCCGCGCTGGAGCAGGGCGATGTTGCCCGCCGTGAACCCGCCGAAGTCGGCTGCCTCGCAGCCGCTGGTGGAGGCCCGGTCGCCGGCCAGGTTGATGTCGACGGCGCTCAGCGGGGCCGTGACGTCGCCGGAACCGGAATAATTCATATCGAGGAAGCCGTCCGGGGCGTTATAGGCGTAGGTTCGTGGGGATGGCGAGAGACGCTCCATCGACGCCGAGACGGTGTCGTAGAGCTCGTAGGGGAAGGTTTGGCGGACCGGGGTGTAGCCGGCGGCCCGCAACTTGCCCTCGATGTACCGGGCGGAGGCTTCGTAGCCCGGCGTGCTGGCAGCGCGGGTGCCGCCGTTGGCGCCCGCAACGGCTTGGAGGGCCGCGAGGTGCTTCATGATGTTCGTGGCCGACACGGTGGCACGCAGGGGTGCCGTGTTTGTTCCGTTGTCAGCGAGTGCGGGCGGCGCAAAAGTGGCCGCCAATCCGATCGAGGCGGCGATGGCCGCGCGGCGGATATTCCGGCGTTGCTTCATAGGGTTCTCCTGGATTCGGCTGCGGAATCCATTCCGGGCGTCCTTGCCCGCATGGGTGAGATGAAGCTATCGGAAGCACCTTGGGCAAAGGTTGGGAGAACCGGGCGCGCCGGCAAAGCCGCCGCGACGGCAGGGACGTCCGTCGCTGGCCCGTCCCGCCGGACACGTCCCGCCGGCGGGGCGTCAGGCGTCGATGCGCTCCCGGTCCAGGTTGGCGGCGCCTGCAATGATGAAGTCCTTGCGGGGCGCCACGTCCGAGCCCATCAGCAGGTCGAAAGTCTCTTCGGCCTGCTTGGCGTTCTCGATCCCGACCTTGCGGAGCGTCCGGTGGCGCGGGTCCATGGTGGTTTCGGCCAGCTGCTCGGCATCCATTTCGCCCAGGCCCTTGTACCGCTGGATCGGCTCCTTGTAGCGCTTGCCCTCCTTGGCGAGCCGCGCCAGCAGGACGTGGAGCTCAGCCTCGGAGTAGGTGTAGATCATCTCGTTGGCCTTCTGGCCGGCGTTGACAACCTCCACACGGTGCAGCGGCGGGACGGCGGCGAAGACGCGGCCCTCGTCGATCATCGGGCGCATGTAGCGGAAGAAGAGCGTTAGAAGCAGGGTCCGGATGTGGGCGCCGTCGACGTCGGCGTCGGTCATCAGGATGACTTTGCCGTACCGGGCGGCGCCGATGTCGAACGTCCGGCCGGAACCGGCCCCCACCACCTGGATCAGCGCCGCGCACTCGGCGTTGGAGAGCATGTCCCCCACCGAGGCCTTCTGGACGTTGAGGATTTTGCCGCGGATCGGCAGCAGTGCCTGGAAATCGGAGGACCTCGCCAGTTTGGCGGTGCCGAGCGCGGAGTCACCTTCGACGATGAACAGTTCGGAGCGTCCGACGTCGTCGGTGCGGCAGTCGGCGAGCTTGGTGGGCATGGAGGAGGTCTCCAGCGCATTCTTGCGGCGCTGGGTTTCCTTGTGGACCCGCGCCGAGATGCGGGACTTCATCTCGCTGACGATCTTTTCCAGCAGCAGCGCGGACTGGGCCTTGTCGTTGCGGTTCGCGGAGGTCAGCTTCGCGGTGATCTCCTGTTCCACCACCTTGGCCACAATGGCCCGCACGGCCGAGGTGCCCAGGATTTCCTTGGTCTGGCCCTCGAACTGCGGTTCGGCCAGCCGGACGGTCAGGACCGCGGTCAGGCCGGCGAAGATGTCGTCTTTTTCGATCTTGTCGTTGCCGGCCTTGAGCTTGCGGGCATTGGTCTCCACGGCCTTGCGGAAGGTCTTGAGCAGGGCCTGTTCGAAACCGGACTGGTGGGTGCCGCCCTTGGGCGTGGAAATGATGTTGACGAAGGTGCGGACCGTGCTGTCGTAGCCGATCCCCCAGCGCAGCGCGACGTCGACCTCACAGTCGCGCTCGACTTCCGCGAGCTGGCTGTGGCCCTTTTCGTCGAGGACGGGGACTGTTTCCTTGAATTTCCCGGCACCGTGGAGGCGCCAGATATCCGTGACGGCGGGGTCGGCGGCGAGGAAGTCGACAAATTCGGAGATGCCGCCGTCGTGGTGGAAGACCTCCTCATGCGGGCCGGATTCGCCGGGCGTGCCGGCAATCCTGCGTTCATCCCGGACCGTGAGCTTCAGTCCGGGGACCAGGAACGAGGTCTGGCGGGCACGCGCGGCGAGGTCATCGTAGGAAAATTTGGCGTCGGGGGTGAAGATTTGCCGGTCCGCCCAGTAGCGGATCCGGGTTCCGGTCACGCCGCGCTTGGCTTTCCCCACGACGTCGAGCACAGAACCGTCGATGAAGGGTTCGAAGAGGGTCGCGGGATCCGGCTTGGTGCCCGGATCCTTGAACCGGCCCGGCTCCCCGCGGCGGAAGGACATCTTGTATGTCTTGCCGCCGCGGTCGACTTCGACGTCGAGGCGGGCCGAGAGCGCGTTGACCACCGAGGCGCCAACGCCGTGCAGGCCGCCGGAGGCGGTGTAGGAGCCGCCGCCAAACTTTCCGCCGGCGTGCAGTTTCGTGAACACGACCTCGACGCCGGTCAACCCGGTTTTCGGTTCGACGTCCACGGGGATGCCGCGGCCGTCGTCGTGGATCTCGACCGAGTTGTCCGCGTGGAGGATGATTTTGATGTCGTGGCCGAAGCCGGCGAGGGCCTCGTCGACGGAGTTGTCGATGATTTCCCAGAGGCAGTGCATGAGTCCGCGGGAGTCCGTGGAGCCGATGTACATGCCCGGGCGCTTACGGACGGCCTCGAGGCCCTCCAGCACGGAGAGGTGCCGGGCGGTGTAATCAGAACTGGGTGCCACGGGTCGTGAACTCCTTACAGGATCGGGACGGCCACCGCAGCGTGCGCAGGCGGCAGTCACAGAATTTGACGCTCTTCCTAGGTTAGTCGGACTCCGGGTGATCCACTGTTTGCCACTCCCCGCAGGGACTCTCCGGCCCCTCGCCGTTACTGAGACGTGATACGCGGACAGCGAAAGTAGGCCATCCGTGCCATGGTTTGGCCCCGAATGCTGGTTATATAGGTATACCGATCTACTAAGGAGGCCGAACATGACAACAGCAGTTGCGGACCGCACACTGACCGCCGCAGACCGGTGCGATCGTTGCGGAGCACAGGCATATGTCCGAGTTGTTCTCGGTGCCTCCGGCGGTGAGCTTCTTTTCTGCGGCCACCACGCACGCGCCGTAGAACCGACACTCAAGCCGCTCAGTTCAGACTGGCATGATGAGACTGACCGCCTTCACCAGAAGGCCCCGGTTCCGGTCGACTAGACCGCACCAGTTTCGGCCCGGCATCCCACAGGGTTCCGGGCGATCTGGGACCACTGCATCAGGGCCCCTCCATACCGGAGGGGCCCTGATTCGTTAAGTGCCATTTCGTCAGGTGCCGGTTCGGTTAAGTGCCGTGCACCCGGCTGCGGCGGCAAAAAGCAACGCGGGGTCCCTTCCGGCCCGTTCCTCCGGCGAGGATGGGCGGGAAGGGACCCCGCGTTGCTGTGAACTTTTGCCTGGCCTGTGACCAGTGGCGCTTAGTCCAGGTAGTCGCGCAGGACCTGTGAGCGCGACGGGTGCCGCAGCTTGGACATGGTCTTGGATTCGATCTGGCGGATGCGCTCGCGCGTCACACCGTAGACCTTGCCGATTTCGTCTAAAGTCTTCGGCTGGCCGTCGGTAAGGCCGAAGCGCATTGCGACCACGCCGGCTTCGCGCTCGGAGAGCGTGTCCAGCACCGAGTGCAGCTGTTCCTGCAGCAGGGTGAAGCTCACGGCATCCGCGGGAACCACGGCTTCGGAGTCCTCGATGAGGTCGCCGAATTCGGAGTCGCCGTCCTCGCCGAGCGGGGTGTGCAGCGAGATGGGCTCGCGGCCGTACTTCTGGACCTCCACGACCTTTTCCGGGGTCATGTCGAGTTCGAGGGCCAGCTCCTCCGGGGTGGGTTCGCGGCCGAGGTCCTGCAGCATCTGGCGCTGGACGCGGGCCAGCTTGTTGATGACTTCCACCATGTGCACCGGGATGCGGATGGTACGGGCCTGGTCGGCCATGGCGCGGGTGATCGCCTGGCGGATCCACCAGGTGGCGTACGTGGAGAATTTGAAGCCCTTGGTGTAGTCGAACTTCTCGACCGCACGGATCAGGCCCAGGTTGCCTTCCTGGATCAGGTCCAGGAACAGCATGCCGCGGCCGGTGTAGCGCTTGGCCAGCGAGACGACGAGGCGTAGGTTGGCCTCCAGCAGGTGGTTCTTGGCGCGCTTGCCGTCGTGGATGACGAATTCGAGCTCGCGCTTGAGTTTCGGATCCATGCTGCCGTCGTCGGCGGCGATCTTTTCTTCAGCGAAGAGACCGGCCTCGATCCGCAGGGCCAGGTCGACTTCCTGCTCGGCGTTCAGCAGGGCAACCTTGCCGATCTGCTTCAGGTAGTCCTTGACGGGGTCGGCGGTGGCGCCGGCAGACATAACCTGCTGCACCGGAGCGTCGTCGTCGTCGGCGTCGGAGTAGACGAAGCCGGAGCCGGTGGTGGCCGCAGCCTTGCCGGCGACTTCCTCGCCTTCTACTTCGTCGCCGAGCTCGGCGGCGTCGGGCGTGATGTCGTCGAGATCCTCTTCGGCGTCGACGTCATCGTCAGACGTACTGGCAGAGTTGCCGGCGGCTTCTGCCGCGGCTTTCGCGCCGGGCTTGGGCCCGCGCTTCTTGGGCTCAGGCTTGGCGACTCCGGTTACGGTGTCGCCACCCTCTGCGGAAGCGGCGTCCTTAACAGCCTTGTTGGCTGCGCGCGTGGCGGCGCGCTTGGCGTTGGTCGCCGCCTTCTTCTCCTCAGGGGACAATTCGGCCTGGTCGGCGGGTTCCTTCTTCGCGGAAGACGGGGTCACTGAAAACCTTTCTAGCTGCGGTCTGCGGAATCACCATACGGGCAACACCACTATGACCCTGTCAAGTCCGTGTTCAACATCAGGTGCAACCACGACCAGCAGAGCCACTTAGTAGAACTGCTGGGGCGGCCTTAATGTTCCCTGTTTCCAGGGGACATTTAGGGCACTTGATACACGGACCCAACCGGGTCTCGGCAACCATTGTCTCACGGTTTTCAGGCCGGGTGCCTTTCCCGACGCCGGGTCGTCGATATCGCGGCGGCTTCACCCGCCGCGTCAGGACCTCACGCCGCGTCCGGGGCAAACTTCTGCCAGGCCGCCTCCCGCCTGGCAGCCCAGCCGCAAAGGGTGCCGCGCCGGCCAAGCTCTGCCAGCAATTCTGCGAGCCTGTACCCCGGGTGGCCCTGCAAGGCCTGCCGGTAGAGCGCGTCGGCGTAGGAGCCCCGGCCACGGCACCATTCGATCCAGCCCCTTGCCGTTATGGCGGCTGCCGTTGGCTCCCCGTCACCAAGACCGCCGAGCCGTTCAAGGACCCGCTCGAGGCCGACCATCAGGGTCCAGTCCGGGACCGACGGCGCCAGTCCGAGCAGGACTTCCCCGTAACCGGGAACAGCCTCGGCAGCCGGCACGGCGCCAGCGGCGGGGCCTCCGCTGGCGGACGCGTCCGGCAGCGGCATCCGCGGCACGGACCTGGACCAGGAAGTGCGGCCGGACATTGGACCCGGCAGGGGGCTGGGCGTCGGTCCGGGCCGTGAGGCGGCCATGTTTCCAGGCAAGACGGCGGATCCGGGGTCCGGGTCGAACATGCCGAAGTCCTCAGCGCCGCGTTCGGCCGCGGACCGTCCGGCTGCGGTCATCACCAGCACCGCGTCCCGCCATGCCGGAATGCTCAGGCTGGCCCGCAGGTAGCCGGCCAGTTCCGGCGACAGCTGCAGGGACCGGCCCGCGGTCCTGGGATCGGGCGCCCCTGAACCGGTAGTCCCGGCGTCGGGGACGGCACCCTTGGCCGCGTCACCCGGGGCGGGGACAGGAACCTGCTCCGGGCCAATGGCGGCCTGCAGGGCCATCGCCCAGACATCGAGGACCTGGTCGAATTGGGCCCGGTCCCGCCGTCGCGGTGCGAATTGCTCCGCCCAGCCGCACTCGGCAAGGCTCACCGCGGGGTCCACCGGCAGCGCCGGGGTGGTCCCTTGAGCGCCGGGGATAGCGCCGACGCTGCTGCCGCGGTAGACCATCTCGGCGTTCAGCCTGCTGTTCCTGATCTGCTCGACCGGCCGGCCGGGCATCCCACAGCATTCCGGGTCATTGCAGTGCGCGTTGCGCCAGAACTCAGTACCGATAATCCAGGCGTCCCTCACGGGCAATCCGGCTGCCTCGAGGGCAAGCTCGAGTTCCTTGAGCAGGGCCGCCCACGGATTGCCGCCTCCGGCGCTGCCAGTGTCCGTGCCAGCGTCAGCATCGGCATCGGCACCGGCACCGGCACCGGCATCAGTGAAGAAGGCCAGCAGCGAACCATCAGCCGCGTCGTCCGCCTGCAGATAGGTCACGACGTTTCGCGCAAAGCCGGCCAGCATGTCCCTCCGGCCTGAGCCGCCTCCGGGCACGGGGAGGTCGACGCGCAAGGTGGCTCCAAGGCGTTTGCCTTGCAAGGTCATGGCCACGAGGCTGCGTTCCGGCCAGTAACCGAGGGAGTGCGGGATGAAGCCCAGGATGTCTTCGGGGCCGGTTATTTTCAGGTGATCGGGAGCTGTCATAAGCCCAGCTTCGCGGCGGCCGGGTTCCCGGCGGCAGTACCGGACTGCGCTATGTGGATAACCGATCGTTAATCGGCGCATGACACCCGAACGCCGAAAGGGCTCCCCGCAGAACCACCGAACCTGCCAAACGAACGGCTCAGGGCGTGCGGCGGCGCTCCGCGACCAGCCTGCGCTGCTCGGTGAGGGACTTGAGCAGGGGCGGAACCATGACTCCCTGGGCCGCCATCTGGCGCCGGACCTTCCGCCGGGTCACGATGATGGCGGCTGCTCCCCCGGCCAGCAGCAGGAACTGCACGCTCAGGGCCACGCGGAACGGATCCAGGCCATAGAGCTCCCCCTGCGAGAACCCGGTGGCATGCAGGACGTCGAGCACCAGCCCGATCAGGTAGATGGACACCAGCGCGGCGATGAAGCCGCCCACGTTGACGATCCCGGTGGCGGTGCCGAGCCGGTGGGCCGGGTTGAAGGTCCGGGCGAAGTCGAAGCCGATCATGGAGCCGGGGCCGCCGACGGCGAGGGTCACCACTAGCGCGGCCAGGAGCCAGAGCGGCGCGCGTCCCGGCACCAGCAGGACCGCCGCCCAGGCGGCGGCAGTGCATCCGGAAATGAGCAGCACCATGGTGGAGCGCCGCAGCGGATGCCGGGCAACGAACCTGCCCATCAGGGGTCCGGCGGCGATGGCGGCGGCGACGTACAGCGCCATGAGGGCCGAGACCGTGCCGCGGTCCAGCCCCTCGGCCGAAATCAGGAAAGGGTAGCCCCACGTCATGGCAAAGACCGTGCCGCTGAACTGGACGGTGAAGTGGCTCCATAGCCCCAGCCGGGTCCCGGGTTGACGCCAGGCGTGTCCCAGCGAAATGCCGGTGGCGCGCAGCCCCTGGGACTGTGCAGGCCCGGAGTGCCCGGGCGGAAGGTCCTGGAGCAGGATCAGGACCAGCACGACGACGAGGCCGGACATCGCGGCGAGGGTCAGGAAGGCAGGAGTCCACCCCGCGGAGTGCAGGATCATGGCGAACGGCACCACGCTGAAGAGCTGGCCGAGCTGGCCGGACATGCCGGTCAGTTGCGTCAGAAGCGGGACGCGCCCCGGGGCGAACCAGAGCGGGATGAGCCGGATGACGGAGATAAACGTCATGGCGTCACCGGCGCCCACCAGGACGCGTCCCAGGACTCCGCCGGGAATGTTGTCGGCAAATGCCAGCTGAAGTTGGCCGAGTCCCATCAGGACACCGCCGCCGGCGAGCATGGCGCGGGAGCCGAACCGGTCCACCAGAATGCCCACGGGAATCTGCAGCGCCGCGTAGACCAGCAGCTGCAGCACGGTGAAGAAGGAGATCTCCGCGGCACTGGCGTGGAAGCGTTCCGTTGCTTCCAGCCCGACCACCCCGAAAGAGGTCCGCTGGCTGACCGCCACGAGATAGGCGAAGATCCCGACGATCCAGATCAGCCAGGCGCGGGGAGAGGTCACTCCCCCATTATGCCCGGTTCATCATAAATAGTATTTATTCGCCGGGTTCTTTACGGGCCAGGTACGCCTCGACGGCGGCTCCAAGGGCGTCGGCGTTGGGGAGCTGGTCGTTCTCGTCTGCCAGCAGCGACCTCCGGACCGTCCCCTCGGCCTTTTCGTCATATCGGGTCTCCAGCCGTGAGACCACCTGCTGGACCTCTTCGGATGCCTCGATCTGCTCGGCAATCTGCCGGCCCACCTCGCGTCCCGCCTCGCGCAGACGGTCGGTCGGCAACATGAGGGAGGTTGCCGCGCCCAGGTACTCGAGTCCGGCGACGGCGGCCGTGGGGTACTCGGCTTCGGCCAGGTAGTGCGGCACGTGGATCACATAGCCTGCGATGTTCCGGCCGGCCTCCGTCAGCCGCAGCTCCAGGATGTGGCCCACCGCGGCCGGCACCTCCACTGTGGGCTTCCAGACAGAGATTCCCTCGATCAGCTCCGGCCGGTTGCCGTGCACGGTCACACCGACCGGCCGGGTGTGGGGAACGGGCATCGGGATCGAGTGGATCCAGGTGACGAGGTTGACGTCGAGCTCCTCGACGAGGCCGACGACGGCGCGCGCGAAACGCTCCCATTGCAGGTCCGGCTCGAACCCCGCGAGGAGCAGGAACGGGCTGCCCAGTCCGTCGACCAACCGGTAGAGGGCCAGGCTCGGTGCCTGGTAGTCCTGCAGGTGGTCTTCGACGAAGCTGATCTGGGGGCGCCGGGACCGGTAGTCAATCAGCTGGTCGGCGTCGAACTCGGCGATCATCTCGGCATCGAGCGTGTCCAGCAGTTCAGCGGTGATTTGCCGGACCACGTGACCGGCGTCGGCGAAGCCGGTGAACCCCATGACGAGGTTGAGTCCGCGCAGTTCGGTGCTGGAGAACAGCGCGTCATCACGGACATAAAGCGACTGGGGATCCAGCAAGGAGCCGGAAATCCGTTCAATCACGGCGTGTTCCTTTCACGATGGCGGCGGTGGGACAAGCGGGGCGCGGTTCGGGTCATCCGAGGCCGGTGCCAGGCAGAACCGCCAGTCAGGCAGATCCTGCCGGCCAGTGCCAGGGAGCACTCACCGCACGGCAACGCCTTTACCACTACAACGCCCCGGCCCCCGGGCTAATTCCTGCCCGGGGTGTGCTCCAGCTCTCATTCGATTGAATGTCCGCACTGTCGAGAGACTACGATCGGTGGTGGCCCCAGGGCTTGTTTTGCAGACACCGGGTTGCGTCCCACACCGACGGCTCCCCGGGATCCGTGGCAGGGTGCCAAACATGCAGTTCCTGCCGAATATCACCGAGAACCATCACAGAGAATTGAGGACTGTCCTCGTGGTCAAGAATAGTGAAGTCAAACTTAGTGCAGTCGCAGGGGATTTGAAGAAGTCCCCCAGCGATGCCCTCGTCATCGGCGTCGGACAGGGTCCGGACGGTCCGGTCCTGCTCGAGAATCCGCTGACGGCCAAGGCCGCGGAGGCCCTGGCGGAGTCACTGAGCGTTCTTGGCATCACGGGCGCGGCGGACCAGGCTCACCGGCTGCCCGGCCTGCCCGAGGCGGGAGCGACCATCCTGCTGCTCGCCGGCGTCGGCAAGCTGCCGACGAACAAAGCCACAGCGAAGCAGCCGCTCACCGAGGAGGCGCTGCGCCGCGCCGCCGGCTCGGCCGTCCGCCAGCTGGCCGGCGTCACCACCGTCACCCTGGCCCTGCCGACGACCACCCTGGCCGAGGTCGCGGCGGTCGCCGAGGGCGCCGCGATGGGCGCCTACTCCTACACGGAGTTCCGGTCCTCCAAGGACGGGCTCAAGGATCCGGTGAAGAACGTCGTCATCCGCACCGACTTCGCCGCGGACAAGGCCCTGGCACCCGTGCTGGAGCGCGCCGCCCTGATCGGCAAGGCCGTCAACGCCACCCGCTCGCTGGTCAACCAGCCGCCGAGCCACCTGTACCCCGAAACGTTTGCCGACGCCGCCAAGGAACTGGCCAAGGGCCTGCCCGTCAAAGTGACCGTCTGGGACGAGAAGCGTCTGGAGAAGGACGGCTTCGGCGGCATCCTCGGCGTCGGCAAGGGCTCCACCCGCCAGCCGCGCCTCGTAAAGGTCGAATACGCCCCCGCCAAGGCCACCGCCAAGATCGCGCTCGTGGGCAAGGGCATCACCTTCGACACCGGCGGCATCTCGCTCAAGCCGCACCTCGGCATGGGCGACATGAAATCCGACATGGCCGGCGCCGCCGTCGTGCTGAACACCGTCCTGGCGATCGCCGGACTGGGCCTGCCCGTCAAGGCGACCGCCTGGCTGTGCATCGCGGAGAACATGCCTTCCGGCGCCGCGCAGCGTCCAGCCGACGTGCTGACCATCTTCGGCGGCAAGACCGTCGAGGTCCTCAACACCGACGCCGAGGGGCGCCTGGTCATGGCCGATGGCATCGTCGCCGCCAGCCAGGAATTCCCGGACGCCATCATCGACGTCGCAACCCTCACCGGCGCCCAGCTCATTGCCCTGGGCGACCGCACCGCCGGCGTGATGGGTTCCGACTCCCTCACCGGCGCCATCAAGACCGCCGCGGACCGTGCCGGCGAGCTCGTCTGGCCTATGCCGCTGCCGGAAGAACTCCGGGCCAGCCTCGACTCCCAGGTTGCCGACATCGCCAACATCGGCGAACGCCACGGCGGCATGATGACGGCAGCCGTATTCCTGCGCGAATTCGTCGGCAAGGGCAAGGACGGGGAACAGATCCCGTGGGCGCACATCGACATCGCCGGGCCGTCGTTCAACAACGGCAGCCCCTACGGCTACAACCACAAACAGGGCACGGGCTGCACCGTCCGCACCCTGGTGGCCTACGTCGAGGACATCCTCGCCAACGCCGTCTAGCGCGCACGGCGGCTTTGTGGCCGGGGCGGCGATGCCTTCCCGGCCACAAAGCCGCGTGACACTGGACACAAGCGCTCCACAAACGCCATGGCAAGGTGGAGCATGTATTAGTGGTTCGCTAAGGTAAACCTTGTTTCCCAGAAGCAGAACCAAATGAAGTAGTCACCAATGAAAGGGAACCGGCCGGCCCAATCGCGGCAGGCAGGTTCCAAGACCAGATGATGCGTACTCTCGTGTCATCGTTCACGCGAGGGAGCGTTTTAGTGGCCGATCAGGCAACTGCGCAAGAATTCGACATCCTGGTACTCGGCGGCGGCAGCGGCGGCTACGCCACCGCCCTCCGTGCTGTCCAGCTTGGCCTCACCGTCGGCCTCATCGAAAAGGGCAAGCTCGGCGGCACGTGCCTCCACAACGGCTGTATCCCCACCAAGGCCCTGCTGCACTCGGCGGAGCTGGCCGACCACGCCCGCGACTCGGCCAAGTACGGCGTCAACGTGACCCTTGACAGCATCGACATCACCGCTGTCAACGCATACAAAGACGGCATCATTGCCGGCAAATTCAAGGGCCTGCAGGGTCTGATCAAGGGCAAGAAGGGCATCACCGTCATTGAGGGTGAAGGCAAGCTTCAGGGCACCGACACCGTCGTCGTGAACGGCACCGCGTACAAGGGCAAGAACATTGTCCTCGCGACCGGCTCCTACTCCCGCACGCTTCCGGGCCTGGAAATCGGCGGCAAGGTCATCACCTCCGACGAAGCCCTCACCATGGACTACATCCCCAAGAGCGCGATCATCCTGGGCGGCGGCGTGATCGGCGTCGAGTTCGCTTCGGTCTGGAAGTCCTTTGGCGTCGACGTCACGATCGTCGAGGGCCTCCCGTCGCTGGTTCCGAACGAGGACGCCACGATCGTCAAGGCCTTCGAGCGCGCCTTCAAGAAGCGCGGCATCAAGTTCTCCACCGGAGTCTTCTTCCAGGGCGTCGAGCAGAACGACGACGGCGTGAAGGTCACCCTCGTGGACGGCAAGACCTTCGAAGCCGACCTCCTGCTCGTCGCCGTCGGCCGCGGCCCTGTCACGGCCAACCTCGGCTACGAAGAGGCCGGGATCACGATCGACCGCGGCTTCGTCATCACCAACGAGCGCCTGCACACCGGCGTCGGCAACATCTTCGCCGTCGGCGACATCGTTCCGGGCGTGCAGCTGGCCCACCGCGGCTACCAGCAGGGCATCTTCGTCGCCGAAGAGATCGCCGGCCTGAAGCCGGTCATCGTCGAAGACGTCAACATCCCCAAGGTCACCTACTCCGAGCCCGAGATCGCCACCGTCGGCTACAGCGAGAAGGCCGCCAAGGAGAAGTTCGGCGAGGACCAGATCCAGACCCAGGAATACAACCTGGCCGGCAACGGCAAGAGCTCCATCCTGGGCACGTCCGGCCTGGTCAAGCTGGTACGCCAGAAAGACGGCCCCGTGGTCGGCGTCCACATGATCGGCGCCCGCATGGGCGAGCAGATCGGTGAAGCCCAGCTGATCGTGAACTGGGAAGCCTACCCGGAGGACGTGGCCCAGCTGGTCCACGCCCACCCCACCCAGAACGAATCCCTGGGCGAGGCGCATCTGGCGCTGGCGGGCAAGCCCCTCCACGGCTAGCAGCTCCGCCCGCACCACCGCAAGAACTCTGTGCTTGGTGCACCCGGCCGAAAATGCCGGGTGCACTAAGCTCAACCAAGGCAGCAATCATCCGCACTAAAGATCAATAAGGAGAACGGGGACGACATGTCTGAATCCGTTAACTTGCCCGCCCTCGGTGAGAGCGTCACCGAAGGAACCGTCACCCGCTGGCTCAAGCAGGTCGGTGACCGGGTAGAGGTGGACGAGCCGCTGCTCGAAGTCTCCACCGACAAAGTAGACACCGAGATCCCCTCTCCGATCGCCGGCGTGATCGAGGAAATCCTCGTCGCCGAGGACGAGACCGCTGAAGTTGGTGCCCCGCTGGTCCGCATCGGCTCCGGCGATGCCGCCCCGGCCGCCGCTGAGGCTCCGGCCGCCGCGCCCGCCGAAGAAGCCCCGGCCGCCGAAGAGGCCCCCGCGGAGGCACCGGCCGCCGAAGCTCCCGCCGCTCCCGCTGCCGAGGCACCGGCTGCCGCTCCCGAGTCTGCTCCCGCGGGTGAAGGACACGACGTCACGCTGCCGGCCCTGGGCGAAAGCGTCACCGAAGGCACTGTGACCCGCTGGCTGAAGAGCGTCGGCGACACCGTAGAGGTCGACGAGCCGCTGCTCGAGGTTTCCACCGATAAGGTTGACACCGAAATCCCGTCCCCGGTTGCCGGAACCCTCCTGGAAATCCGCGTCAACGAGGACGAGACGGCCGAGGTCGGCTCCGTCCTGGCCGTCATCGGCTCCGGCGCCGCGGCACCTGCCGCACCGGCGCCCGCCGCTGCACCGGAAGCCCCCAAGCAGGAAGCGCCCGCTGCCCCGGCAGCAGCCCCGGCCCCGGCCCCGGCCCCGGAAGCACCCAAGCAGGAAGCCCCCGCCGCCCCGGCCGCAGCCCCAGCCGCTGCTCCCGCCGCTCCGGCTCCGGCAGCAGCTGCCGCACCGGCAGAGTCCGGCTACGTCACTCCACTGGTCCGCAAGCTGGCCAACCAGCAGGGTGTCGACATCGCGGCCCTGACCGGCACCGGTGTCGGCGGCCGAATCCGCAAGCAGGATGTGCTGGCAGCTGCTGAGGCAAAGGCGGCACCGGCCGCTTCCGCACCGGCGGCGGCAGCAGCGGCCCCCGCCGCATCTGCGCCGGCCGCAGGCGCAGCATCCTCGCTGCGCGGCACCGTGCAGAAGGCCCCGCGCATCCGCCAGGTCATCGCCCGCCGCATGCGCGAGTCACTGGACATCTCCACGCAGCTGACTCAGGTCCACGAGGTCGATATGACCAAGGTGGCCAAGCTGCGCGCCAAGGCCAAGAACTCCTTCCAGGCCCAGAACGGCTCCAAGCTGACCTTCCTGCCTTTCATCGCCAAGGCTGTCGCCGAGGCCCTGAAGCAGCACCCGAAGGTCAACGCCTCCTACGACGAGGACAAGCAGGAGATCACCTACCACAACGCCGAGCACCTGGCGATTGCGGTGGACACCGACAAGGGCCTGCTGGTTCCGGTCATCTCGGACGCTGGCAACCTGAACCTGGCCGGCCTGGCCGGCAAGATCGCCGACGTCGCCGACCGCACCCGCAACGGCAAGATCGGCCCGGACGAGCTTTCCGGCGGCACCTTCAGCATCACCAACATCGGTTCGGTGGGCGCCCTGTTCGACACCCCGATCATCAACCAGCCGCAGGTTGCCATCCTCGGCACCGGCGCGATCGTCAAGCGGGCCGTAGTGGTCGCCGACGAGAACGGTGATGACTCGCTGGCCATCCGTTCGATGATGTACCTCTCCCTGACGTACGATCACCGTCTGGTCGACGGCGCCGACGCGGGACGCTTCCTGCAGACGCTGAAGGCACGCCTTGAGGAAGGCGCCTTCGAAGCCGACCTCGGCCTCTAAGGTCTAAGAGCACACCGACGGCGGCGGCGGTGCGGGCTCCGGTGGGAAACCACCGGGTGCCCGTGCCGCCGCCGCCGTTTTGCTGTGCCTTCCCGGGGCCGGCGGCGGGTCCTACTACGGTGCGTAGAAGACTCTGGCTACACTGATGCCATGAACATCGTCTATAACGTCATGGTCTTCCTGCACATCATCGGCGCCGCCATGATTGTCGGCATCTGGATCGGCCAGATGAAGAAGCCCACCGTCCACCCGCGCCAGTTCGACGGCGCGATGCTGCAGCTGATCACGGGCATCATCATGATGGGGCTGATCCCGGCCCTGGACATGAACGCCAACTACGCCAAGCTCGGCGTCAAGCTCGTCATCGCCCTGATCGTCGGCGTGCTGGCCTTCATTGGCCGCCGCAAGTACAAGAAGGGCGAGCCGATCAGCAAGGGCCTCGCCAACAGCGTTGGCGGCCTGGCACTGCTCAACGTTGCGATCGCGACCCTGTGGCAGTAACAGGCTGACTGCACCGGCCATGGCGGCGCCGCTCCCCCGCCGGGGTGCGGCGCCGCCGTCGTTAAGCCGCCGCCGTCGTTAAGCCGCCGTCGTTAAGCCGCCGCCGTGAAGGCCGCCGCCGTTAGGCCGGACTGTCACTCGCCGGCGATGCAGAATTCGTTGCCCTCGGGATCCTGCATGACATCCCAGTGGAAGTCGCCAATGTCATTGCCCTCCACGAACCCGGCACCAAGGGACTCGGCGCGGGCACGCAACGCCGCAGGGTCCGGCCCATGGATGTCCAGGTGCAGGCGCCGCCTGCCGTCCGTGGGTTCCTGGACCTGTTGGAAGGCCAACTGCGGGGCTCCGGGACCGGCGGGCTCCAGCCAGACGAACTGTTCGAAGCGCGAGGAGACCGCCGTGCCCAACAGCTGAGCCCAGAACTGCGCCAGGCGCCAGGCGTCGACGGCGTTGACCATGATCGTGGCGATGCGCGCCGTGGGCGCCCCTGGCGCCTGCGCATCTTCGGTAAATTCCATGACCACACTGTACGGACAACCGCTGCACGGGCAACCGCTCCACGGACAACCGCTGTACAGCGAACACCGAACAGCGAACTTTCTGCGCAGGTCACAATCCTCTGACAGCGGAACCCCTGTGCGGCGGCCGCACAGAATCCCTAGGATTGACCAAGGCAGGCTCCGGCACCCGCCGGATCCCTGATTCACAACGACGTCGAGGAGTGGACATGGCAACAACACGCACCGCACACACTGTATGGAATGGCGACCTGATGACAGGCGCCGGCAACACCACCCTGGACAGCTCCGGGCTGGGCAACTTCGACGTCACCTGGAAGGCACGCGCCGAGGCCGCCGAAGGCAAGACCAGCCCCGAGGAGCTCATTGCGGCGGCACACTCCGCCTGTTTCTCGATGGCGTTCAGCAACGCCCTGGCCCAGGCCGGCCACACGGCCGAGGAGATCAACACCAAGGCCGACGTGACGTTCCAGCCGGGCACCGGGATCACCGGCAGCCACCTCACCCTGGCCGCGCGGGTCCCCGGCATTTCCGCCGACGATTTCCAGCGGCTGGCCGAGGAGGCCAAGACCGGCTGCCCCGTCTCCGCTGCCCTGACCGGCATCGAGATCACCCTGGACGCCACCCTGGCCTCCTAGCTCCGGCCGCAGTACGACGCGAGGCCCCCGCCGCCCTGGAATGTCCAGGGCGGCGGGGGCCTTTGTCATCTGTCCTGCGCGGACCGTCTGTGCGGGTCTCGCGGGCGGTAGCGCCTAGGCCTGGCCGGCCTGCTGGCGCGCAGGCAGCGGTGCGGGCCGGACCCGGCGGTATCCCTCGCGCAGCGGCGGACGGTCCGTGGGCAGTTCCTGGATCATTTCCTTCAGCGCCCCGATTCCGTACTCCAGCTGCGGGTCGGTTCCGGCGGCGTAGGCGTGCGGCGGGAAGGTCACCTCGATATCCGGGGTGACACCGAAGTTTTCCACGCCCCAGCCAACGCCACCGGCGAACCAGGTGGCGTAGCGCGGCTGGGTGACGCCGGTGCCGTCGGCCAGCGCGAAACGGTTGTCGATCCCCACGACGCCGCCCCAGGTGCGGGTGCCAATGACGGGCCCGATCCCCCGCAGCTTGGAGACCTGGGTGATGATGTCGCCATCGGAGCCGGCGAACTCATCAGTGAGGATGATGACCGGTCCGCGGGGAGCGTGGTGCGGGTACGTCCGCGGCTTTTCCCCGCGCGGCATGCTCCAGCCGGTGACCTTTCGCCCGATGAGCTCAGCCACCAGCTGGGACGTGTGTCCGCCGCGGTTCCGCCGGACATCGACGATCAGTCCGTCCAGGGCCGTTTCGGTATCGAGGTCGCGGTGCAGCTGGGCCCAGCCGTTGGCCATCATGTCCGGGATGTGCAGGTAGCCGAACGTCCCGTTCGAGGCTTCCCGGACGGTCCGCCGGTTGCCGGAGACCCATTCCTGGTAGCGCAGGCGCTCCTCGTCCTTGACCGGGACCACGGCCACGCGGCGCTGGGCGCCCGCGGCCGCACCGTGGCCTGCGCCGTTGCGCAGGGTGAGTTCAACGGCGCGGCCGGCTGCTCCGACGAGCTGCACTGCCGGGGTCCGCTTTTGCGTCAGCTCGACGCCGTCGATGGCCAGCAGGACGTCGCCCGGTTTGGCGTCGGCGCCGGGCCGGGTCAGCGGCGAGGTGGCCAGCGGGTCCGAGGACTCCCCCGCGAGGATGCGGGTGATTTCCCAGCCCTCGCCGGTGAACTCCAGATCCGCGCCGAGGCGGCCCTGCGGGCTGCTGCCGTTCTCGACAGCGGCCGTGGGGCGGACGTAGGCGTGGGAGGTGCCGAGCTCGCCGTGCAGCTCCCACAGCAGGTCCACAAGGTCATCATGGGAGCCGAGGCGCTCGACCACCGGACGATAGCGGGCATGGACGGACTCCCAGTCCTGGCCGGCCATGTCCTCGGTCCAGAAGAAGTCGCGCTGGAGCCGCCATGCCTCGTCAAAGGCCTGGCCCCACACACTGAGCGGGTCCAGCTGCACCCGGATGCGGCCAAGATCCACCTTGACCAGCTGGCCGGAGTCCTCGTCGGCCTTGGCGGCGGCCGGCGCCACGCGGATCTGCTTGTCCTGGATGAACACGATCTTTTCGCCGTCGCCGGAGAGCCGGTAGCTGTCCAGGGCCTCAACGATCGTGGCTGTGCGGCGCTTGGCCAGGTCGTAGCGGACCAGGCTCGGCGCCGCGCCCTTGTCCTCGAGGCTGGCCCGGCCCTCACCGGTGGTGCCGGCGAGCTCGCTGTCCAGCCAGAGCAGGGCGCCGGCGACGGCGGTGAGTCCGGCGTAGTTGCCTTGCGGCACCGGAACTCCGATGACGCGGTGGGCCAGGCCCTCGGCGTCGACCCGCACGGACGGCACGGGTTTGGCTGCCGGCTGCGTCCCGGGCGCAGCACCTGCCGGTCCGGCGGCGCCTGCCGCAGCAGCGGCGGCGTCGTCAGCGGAGAGCTGGAGGTCGATGCTCGGACCGAACGGCGACGGTGTGTCGGCGGCGAGGGCGACGAGGTACGGCTTGATCGGGCTCGGGAAGGACAGATCGAAGGAGTGGCCGTCGTAGACCGGATCGAAACTGCGGTTGGAGAGGAAGGCGAGGTATTTGCCGTCCGGGGTGAACGACGGTGACTCGTCGCGGAACCGGCCGTCGGTGACATCAATGATCGCCGTGCCGGTGCCGCCGTCGATCCGGGTGATCCGGAGCCGGCTGCGGGATCCGAAGGACGTGACCGGCTCGGACCAGCCGAGCCACGAGGAGTCCGGGGACCACGTGAATCCCTCAATGCTGCCCTCGCCGATGCTGCTCAGCTGGGATATCGTGCCCGTGCGTGTGTCGGCAAGGTAAATATCGCCGAAGGCGGTGCCGACAGCCAGCCAGCGCCCGTCCGGGCTGGCTTCGATGGCGCTGGCCCGGCTGGGCTTGGGGAAGTCGATCCGCGTCAGCTCATCGGAGGCAGGCGCTGCCTCCACGGCGGTGCCCGCACCGGCCCGGTCGGGCCGGGAGCCGGAGATGGAGCCGGATGCGTCCGCAGCAGCCGCGGCCGGGCCCGCCGTGACCGGGCTGGACACTGAACCGCCGGCAGCGGCGGGGGTTGATCCTGCGCCAGTCAGCGCGGCGGCGGACACCGGCTTCGGCAACTGGATGCCGGCGTCTTCGGAGGTGGCGTTGGACTGGGCAGCGGGCTCGACAGGGGCCTGCGCGGCGGCCTGCGGAGCCTTCGATGTTGCCGCAACCGCGCCCGCCAGGGGCGCCGCAATGGCTTTCAGGTACAGGGCCTCGACGCCGTCGTGGTCGGCGACATAGGCGATCCGGCCCTCGCCGAAGGGCCGCGGCAGCCGTGCCCGCACGCCCGGTGTGGCTTCGAGGACGCGGGAAGGGCCGTCCTTGTGCCGCAGCCAGTGGACGGTTCCGTGGGATTCGACGGCGCTGGACGCGCCCGTGCGGTCCGGTACGACGTCGCCAAGGTGCTTTGAAGGCTTCAGCGGGGCGGGGCGGCGCGCCTGCGAGGCGGAGCCGAGCACAATGTCTAGCTTGACGGCCTCGGCGTCGAGGCTGGGAAGCAGCCAGAGCTCGCCGGCCGATTCGAAGATGACGCGTTCGCCGTCGGTGGCGGCGTGGCGGACGTAGAAGTCCTCGTGGTCTGTGTGGCGCCGCAGGTCGCTGCCGTTGGGCAGCACGGAGTAGAGGTTTCCGTAGCCCTCATGGTCGGACAGGAACGCGATCCGACCCTTGACCCACAGCGGGTCCGTGAGGTTTCCGTCCAGCGCGGCGGCGAGCCGGACGAATTCACCGTTTCCGTCGGCGTCGATCCACAGCTTGCCGGCGGCGCCGCCGCGGTAGCGCTTCCACCAGGCGGGCTCACGCGACAGGACGCTGGCGAGCACCACAGGGCGTTCGTCGCCGACGACGGGACCATAGGCCACGGACTCGACGGGGCCGAACGGGAGTTCCTGCGCCCAGCCGCCGGTCACGGGGAGGCTGTAGGCGTGGGTGTGACGGCTGTCTGACTGGCGGAATGCGCTGGTGACCAGGACGTCGCCGTCGGGCGTGAAGCCCTTGACCCGGGTGGAAGGGTGGCCGAAGTAGCTCAGCTGGCTGTAGCCGCCGCCGTCGACGTTGGCCGTGACGACCTCCGGGGCAGTCCCCTGCACGACGGTCCAGACAAGGCGCTTGCCGTCGGGGGTGAAGCGGGGGTTGCGGGCCGGCAATTGCAGGGAGGACACGCGCCAGGCGCGGCCCCCGCCCACGGGTGCAATCCAGACGTCGTCCTCGGCCACAAAAGTGACCAGATCGCCGTGCAGATGCGGGAAACGGAAGTAACTCGAGGGGGTCATCGTTCGATCATAGCGACAACGGCCCGTGCGGCCCGGGAGGTTTCGCGGCCGTGCCGGGCATGGTGAGATGGATCATGCGAATCCTCATTGCCGGGGCCTCCGGGCTGATTGGAACGGCCCTTTCGGGCGCACTGCGCAGCGAAGGGCACGACGTTCTCGCCCTGGTCAGGCGTGCCCCCGCGTCCCCCGCCGAGTTCCAGTGGGACCCGGCCGCCGGCCGGATCGACGACACCGCGCTGAAGGGCGCGGACGCGGTGGTCAACCTCTCCGGCGCAGGAATCGGCGACCGGCCCTGGACCAAGGCACGGGTCAAGGAACTCAGCGCCTCCCGGCTGGGGGCTACCCGGACCCTGGCCGCCGCCATGGCGCGGACCGACTCGCCGCCCGCGGTGTTCCTGAGCCAGTCGGCCTCCGGTTACTACGGCAACGCCGGTGCGGCGGTGCTGCGCGAGAACGCGCCCGCCGGGACCGGCACCCTGTCCCGGATCTGCGTCGACTGGGAGGCCGCGGCGCATGAGGCACCCGCCGGGGTCCGGGTGGTCACGCCCCGCACCGGCGTCGTCCTGAGCCGTTCCGGCGGCGCACTGGGCCGGTTGTTGCCGCTGCTGCGCCTCGGCGTCGGCGGTCCGCTGGGCAACGGCCGGCAGTTCTGGCCGTGGATCACTTTGCCCGATGTGGCCGCCGCCTTTTCCTTCCTTCTCTCCGCGCCCGTGTCCGGACCGGTCAACGTCTGCGCCCCCGAAGCCGCAGACGTGAATTCCCTGATCGCGCAGCTGGCAACGGCGCTGCACCGGCCGGCGGCGCTGCGGGTTCCCGCCCCGGTGCTGCGGCTGGTGATGGGCGATCTTGCCGAGGAACTGCTGCTCGCGAGCCAGCGGCTGGAGCCGGCCGTGCTGGCGGAGAACAGCTTCGCCTGGCAGCACCCGTCCCTCGCCGGGGCCGCCGCCTGGGTGGCAGGGCGCGGCTAGCGTGGTTGCTTTTCCAGGGCAGGTCGGTGACCGGGGCCAGGATGACCACCGGGCGGCACCCTAGCCGGCTTCGCGCCCCGGGGGCAGGACGTCCTGGATCCGCCACCGCCCGTCGACGGGCACCAGGACAAGGCGAAGCTGCTGCGCGGAGCCTGCGGGTACTTCAGCCACTGTGGCGCCGTTCCCGTCAACCTCCCGGTACGCGGACGGCTCAGTGGTGACCGCCACCACGGCCCGGGCGGCGCTGTTGTCCGCGGTGGTCTCGATCCGGGTCAGGGAGGTCGAGAATCCGGCCAGGACATGGCCGGAGGCGCTGAGCTGGGTCCTGATCCGGCCGTCGGAGGCGGCGGCCGCCGACTCCGGGGCGTTGACGGCATCGAGCAGGCTGAAGTCGCCGGAGCTCAGTGCCAGCGAACGGAGCCGGGCCAGGCCGCGGACTGCCTCCACCGGGTCGGCTGAGGCCAGGAGTGCCTCAAGATCGGGAAGGATGGCGGTGGCCCCGCCGTCAGCGGCGGAGGGCAGCGGTTCGCCCGCCGGACCCTCCGACGGGGCCGCCGGTCTCTCGTGACCCATGGGACGTCCTGCCTGCCCCGGCAGATCGTGGCCCGGCACGAACCCTGGAAACAGCCCGGCGACGGCGTCGGAGGCCAGCCCGCCGCCGGCCAGCAGCCAGGTGCCGGCGAGCAGGGTTGCAGCCGCGAGACCGGGCAGCAGGGCCCGCCGCGCGGGGGTCCTGCGCGCGGGGGTCCTGCGGAGCCCGCGGTGGAGTCCGGCCCGGACAGCGCCTGGGCGCCGGCCCGGACCGGGCTGCACGGCCTTGCGTGTGAGCAGTTGGGGGATGACCGTGGGATGCACGGAGACCGACAGGTCGACAGGCTCCGCCCGGGCGGTGCGGTAAACCATTGCGGCAAACTCCGCCGCCGCGGGACGCTGCCGCCGCTCCCCACCCAGGCCCGCCTCGAGGGCCGACACTAACGTGGCCGGCACCTCCGGCGCGAGCAGGCTCAGCGGTGGACGTTGCGCCCCCGGCTCCGGAGCCCGCCCGGTGAGGCAATACCAGCCCAGGGCGGCCAGGGAGTAGACGTCGCGCTCGGGCTGGAGCCCGGCCCGCACAGCGTCCACGGGGGCGGGATCCCGGAATCCTGCCGTGCCGGACTCTGAGACAGGAGCGGCGTCGGCCACCATGCGCCCGACGCCGAGATCGGCCAGCAACGGTTTCCCCTCGGCGGTAAAGAGCACATTGCCGGGGGCCACGTCACCATGGGTGAAGCCTCGGCTGTGAAGGTATGCCAGGGCCTGCGCGATGGGTGTCAGAACCGTCACCGTTTCTCCCGGGCCCAGGCGTCCCCGGCTGCCCACGAGCGTCGCCAGTGAGCCGCCGGGCGCGTAGTCCAGCACAAGCCCGAGGCTGCCGCCGCCGGACTCGTGAGCCGGCAGGCGCACCACGGCATGCGCGCGGGCCAGGTGGCTGTGTTCCAAGGCGGAGAGGATCCGGACTTCGCGCCGCATGACGTCCTCCGCCTCGGAGTCCTCTGGTGCGGTGCGGCCTGCATCGAAGCATTTCAGGGCGAATTCCCGGCCCGTGGACTTTTCGGTGGCGAGCCAGACCGTGGCGCTGCCGCCGCGCCCCAGCAGGCGTCCGACGTCGTAACCGGGAACCTCGGGGGCCGCACCGGCGGCCGGCGGAAAATCTTCCATGCCTAAGGAATAGTCGATTGCGCGGAATCGTGCAGAAGTTATCCACAGGCATGAGAGCTTAAGCACACAAACGGGCAGTGGGTGCGGCGGGGTCTAAGCTTGATGCCATGACTCTTGAGTTCAAACAGCTGGGTCTCGCCCCGGACTTCATCGATTACACGCGCGGATGGGACATCCAGCGCGAATTGCATGAAAAGGTCCTCGCGGGCACCGCGCCCAGCACTGTACTGCTGCTCGAACACGCCGCGGTTTATACCGCCGGCAAGCGCACCGAAGACCACGAACGGCCCTTTGACGGAACTCCCGTTGTGGCCGTGGACCGCGGCGGCAAGCTGACCTGGCACGGCCCCGGCCAGCTCATTGGCTACCCCATCATCAAACTCCGGAACAAGGCCGGCATCCGCGACTACGTGGAGCGGCTGGAAGCCGTCATCATCGCCGTGCTGGCGGACTACGGCATCGCCGCCGTCCGGATCAAGGGCCGCGCGGGCGTCTGGATCGAACAGGACGAAAAGGGTCCGGACCGCAAGATCGCGGCCATCGGCATCCGTGTCCACGAGGGCGTCACCATGCACGGCTTCGCGATCAACTGCAACAACGATCTCGCCCCCTACGGCCAGATCATCGCCTGCGGGATCAGTGACGCCGGAGTCACCACGATCACCCAGGAACTTGGCAGGGACGTCACCCCGGCGGACCTCGTGTCGCGGATCACCGAAGAACTGCGCAACAATGAACAAGCCCTAGTTGCAACCCCAGAAGGAGCTCTACTGTGACACTGGCACCAGAAGGCCGGAAGATGCTGCGCATTGAGCAGCGAAACGCGGCCACACCGGTGGAACGGAAGCCGGAATGGATCAAGGCCAAGGTCCAGATGGGCCCCGAGTTCGTCCAGCTCAAGAACCTCGTCAAGAAGGAGGGCCTCCACACGGTGTGTGAGGAGGCCGGCTGCCCCAATATCTTCGAATGCTGGGAAGACAAGGAAGCCACCTTCCTGATCGGCGGCTCCGAATGCACCCGGCGCTGCGACTTCTGCCAGATCGACACCGGCAAGCCCTCCCCCGTGGACATGTTCGAGCCCACCAAGGTGGCCCGCTCGGTCCAGGCCATGCAGCTGCGCTACGCCACCGTCACCGGCGTGGCCCGCGACGACCTCGCCGACGAGGGCGTCTGGCTGTACGCCGAGACGGTCCGCAAGATCCACGAACTGAACCCGGGCACCGGCGTCGAACTGCTGATCCCCGATTTCTCCGGCAAGCCCGAGCACATCGAGGCGATCTGCGACTCCAAGCCCGAGGTCTTCGCCCACAACGTCGAAACCGTGCCCCGGATCTTCAAGCGGATCCGCCCGGCGTTCCGCTACGACCGCTCCCTGGACGTCATCACCCAGGGCCGCAAGCTCGGCATGGTGACCAAGTCCAACCTGATCCTCGGCATGGGCGAGACCCGCGAGGAAATCTCCGAGGCGCTGCGGGACCTGCACGAGGCCGGCTGTGACCTGATCACCATCACCCAGTACCTCCGCCCCTCCGAGCGGCACCTGCCGGTGGACCGCTGGGTCAAGCCGCAGGAATTCGTGGACCTGCAAAATGAAGCCGACGAGATCGGCTTCCTGGGCGTCATGTCCGGACCCCTGGTGCGTTCCTCCTACCGCGCCGGCCGGCTCTGGGCCACCGCGATGCGCAAGAAGGGCTGGGAAATCCCGGCCGAACTCGCCCACATCGAAAGCTCCGGAAGCACCCGCCAGGAAGCCAGCTCGCTGCTCGCGGCACATTCCTGAACCCTGCTCTGACACCCTTCCGATTAGGGGCCGGCACCGGATGACTCCGGTGCCGGCCCTTGGCCGTCCATCACGTAGAATTAAGGAACTATGGCGAATTCCCCTGATCCCAGCAACTCCAGCCCGGCTTCCGAAGCTCCGAAGCGCGGTCTTTTCTCCCGTAAGCCCAAGGAAGCAAAGGCCAAGAAGCCGAGCCGGCTGAAGCAGATCGGCGAGGTCTTCCAGATGACCCGCCGCCACGATCCCATGGTTCCGTGGCTCATGTTGCTGGCGTTCCTGGGTGTTGTTGCGCTCAGCCTCCTGGTCGGTTTCCTGCTCGAGAACTGGATCACCGGCCTGATCATCGGCATCGCCCTGGGTGCCCTCGCGGCCACTCTGATTCTGTCCCGCCGCGCCGAGCGCGCCGCGTTCGCGCAGATCGAGAACCAGCCGGGCGCCTCAGGTGCCGCGCTGGGCACGCTCAAGCGCGGCTGGATCACCGAGGACCAGCCCGTCGCCGTGAACCCCCGCACGCAGGACGCCGTCTTCCGTGCCATCGGCCGTCCCGGCGTCGTGCTAGTCAGCGAAGGCCCCAGCAACCGGGTCAAGCCGCTGGTCGACGCCGAGCGCAAACGCCTTGCACGCATCCTCCCCAACGTCACCATCCATGTGATCGAAAGCGGCCGCGGCGAGGGCCAGGTGCCGCTCAGCCAGATCGCCAAGAAGATGAACAAGCTCAAGGGTGAACTGACCAAGACCGAGGTCAGCGCCGTGTCCAAGCGCATTTCCTCGCTTGGCGGCCGCCTGCCCATCCCGAAGGGCATCGATCCCTACAAGGCCCGTCCGACCCGCGGACGCTAGACGGGCGGCAGTACCGCGCCCGCAGGACAGAATTGCCCACAGTACAGAATCGCAGTACAGAATCGCCCCGGTTCACGGCCACGTCAGGCCGCCAGCCGGGGCGTTTCTTGTCCCGCTCTTTTACGGCGCGACGTCGGTCCACCCGGCGCCACGCACCGGACACGGGATACCGGACACCGCGACACTGGACGCAAGAACTCAGGAGACACGCATGAAACTTCCCTCGACCGCCACGATGATCCGCATCTTCCGGGGGCTGGCGATCGCCGAAGCGTTCAGCTGGGCCGCGCTGCTGCTCGGTATGGTGCTCAAATGGGTCACCCGGACGACGGAACTCGGCGTGGAGATTGCCGGTCCGATCCACGGCGCGTTTTTCATCGGCTACGCCATTGCGGCGCTGAGCCTGTGGGCGATGCTGCGCTGGCCGTTCCGGGTGGCCTTGCTCGCAGGGCTCTCCGCCGTCTTCCCCTTCGCGACGGTTTGGTTTGAGCGCTGGGCCGGCCGCCGCGGATACCTGGCGGCACGGTCCGGAGAGGCTGCGCCGACGCCGGCCCAGGAGACGGCGGGGGTCTAGCTCCGCCCAGGACCTCGGGTTTCTTTGCGCCCCGGCACCTGCGCTGTGCCCATCTGACGCACATGGCCGCTATGCGGGGCGGTTAGCGGCCATGCGTGGCAAACGGCCGAGGGCCCGCCGCCGAACGGGGAGGATAGCGGCCATGCGTGGCAAGCGGACGAGGGCCCCTCGCGCCCCGTTACCATCGCTGTGCCCATCTGACCCACATGGCCGCTATGCGGGGCGGTTAGCGGCCATGCGTGGCAAACGGCCGAGGGCCCGCCGCCGAACGGGGAGGATAGCGGCCATTCGTGGCAAACGGCCGAGGGCCCGCCGCGCCCGGCGCCATGGCTGTGCCCATCTGACGCACATGGCCGCTATGCGGCGCGGTTAGCGGCCATTCGTGGCAAACGGCCGAGGGCCCGCCGCGCCTGGCTGCCTGGCACCGCCGTCGGACACGGGCAGCGACTACATCCGGACGAGCACCGTATTCATGGCCTTGTCGTGGAGGCCGCGCTGGTCCGGGTCGAAGATGACGGCAGGGATAACGAGGCACAGCAGCAGCGTGCGCACCAGGGCCGCGAGTGGACCCGCCGGGCCGCCGCCCGCCCGGACCACGTGTATCCCCACGATCCGGTGGCCGATGCTGTAGCCGAGAGTGCCGATGAGCAGGATTTGTTCGATGGCAAACACGGCAAGCGTGGCCCAGGAGTCGCCGCCGAAGGCGAAATTGCTGATCAGCAGCGCGATGCCCCAGTCAATGCAGATCGCCAGGATGCGCCGGCCGGCGCGGGCGATCGACCTTGGCCCGGACTCGGGCAGCCCGAGCCGCTCCCCCGGGTAACTGGAGATGCCGGATGTGTCCGGCCCGCTGAGCCATGAACCGATGTCTTTGCGATCAACCACCCTCCAAGCTTATCGGCTATGGCCTGTCCACAGTGTGGGCGGTAGGGTGTCACACTGTGGACCAGATAGGCCACAGTGTGGACTGGCGACTACCGTTTACGTGTCAGGACATTCTGTAACCTCCCCGAAACAATGCGGACACTGCGGGGAAATCCCGCGTCCTTAGGGTGGTAACAGTTGCTAGCGACTGCGAAGCGGGGAAGCTTTTTTGCCTTCCCCGCTGTTGGACTGCGCTGGACAAATGTGCCTGACGGCCAGATCTTTCATATGCGTAAGGAGCATAGATGTTCAAGACTGCGGACGAAGTCCTCAAGTTCATCAAGGACGAAGACATCAAATTCGTCGATATCCGCTTCACCGATCTCCCTGGCGTTCAGCAGCACTTCAACGTGCCCGCCAAGAGCGTTGACGCCGACTTCTTCGTCAACGGCCAGCTTTTCGACGGATCTTCGATCCGCGGCTTCCAGGGCATCGCCGAGTCTGACATGCAGCTCATCCCGGACGTCACGACGGCGTTCATCGACACGTTCCGCATGGAGAAGACCCTTGCGCTGAACTTCTCGATCGTGAACCCGCGCACCGGTGACCCGTACCACCGCGATCCCCGCGGCGTGGCCGAGAAGGCGGAGGCCTACCTGGCCTCCACCGGCATCGCCGACACCGCGTTCTTCGCTCCCGAGGCCGAGTTCTTCGTCTTCGACAACGTCCAGTACCAGTCCTCCCCGCAGGGCAGCTTCTACAAGATCGACTCCGAGGAAGCACACTGGAACTCCGGCCGTGAGGAAGAGGGCGGAAACCTCGGCTACAAGACCCCGGTCAAGGGCGGTTACTTCCCGGTCTCCCCCACCGACAAGCAGGCCGACCTGCGCGATGCCATGTGTGTTGCCCTGGACGAGGCCGGCCTTGAGGTCGAGCGCAGCCACCACGAAGTCGGCTCCGCCGGCCAGGCTGAGATCAACTACAAGTTCACCACCCTGACCCACGCGGCTGATGACCTGCAGAAGTTCAAGTACGTCATCAAGAACACGGCCGATGCCTGGGGCAAGTCCGTGACCTTCATGCCGAAGCCGGTCTTCGGTGACAACGGCTCGGGCATGCACTGCCACCAGTCGCTGTGGACCGGCGGCGAGCCGCTGTTCTACGACGAGAAGGGCTACGCCGGCCTGTCTGACACCGCCCGCTGGTACATCGGTGGCCTGCTGAAGCACTCCTCCGCCGTCCTGGCCTTCACCAACCCGACGGTGAACTCCTACCGCCGCCTGGTCAAGGGCTTCGAAGCCCCGGTCAACATGGTTTACTCGCAGGGCAACCGCTCCGCCGGTATCCGTATCCCGATCACGGGCTCCAACCCGAAGGCCAAGCGCATCGAGTTCCGCGCTCCGGACCCCTCCTCCAACCCGTACCTGGCGTTCGCTGCCCAGCTGATGGCCGGCATCGACGGCATCCGCAACCGGATCGAACCCCCGGCTCCGATCGACAAGGACCTCTACGAGCTCCCGGCCGAAGAAGCCAAGGACATCCCCAAGGCTCCGGGCACCCTCGAGGAGGCCCTGGATGCACTGGCCGAGGACAACGAGTTCCTTCAGGCCGGCGGCGTCTTCACCCAGGACCTGATCGACACCTGGATCGAGTACAAGTACGAGAACGAGATCCGTCCGCTCTCGCTGCGTCCGAACCCGTACGAGTTCGAGCTCTACTACGGCGTCTAGTCGCACCCTGCGAGTGAAGACGGCTTGGGCCACCTCGCCGCGGATTCGCTAAACAATCAAGGGCCGGCCACGGGTATCAACCCGTGGCCGGCCCTTTTGTCATGCCACAATCTGCTTGCTCCGACGCCCGGTCATACGGCCATGGTTGCGGGTGCGAGTGCCCAATCCAACGCGTAGTCGGCCACTTGTGCGTATGGGGGTTCAAACCGCCCGGTTCAGAATGCCCGGTACATGACGCGCTGGGGGCCGGCGTCGCCGCTTTCGTAGCGGCCGCGGTCCTCGAATCCGGCGTTGCGGTAGGCGGCTTGCCCGCCGGGGTTCAGTTCGTTGACGGAGAGTACGACGCCGGTCTGGCCGCTGCCGAGGCCCGCCGTCAGTTTGGCTGCCTCCCGCACGGCGGCCTCCGCGGCGAGGGTGCCGAGGCCCTTGCCCTGCTGCCGCCGGTCGATCAGGAAGCCCCGCAGGAGCCAGGCGGTGTGGTCCTCGGCCCAGCCCGCGAGGGTCGCCGCTCCGGCCTGGAGCGTCAGGACTCCCACGGCGGCCCCGTTCGCATCCACGGCGAACGGGTGCCGGGACTCTTCCTCGAGCCCGATCAGCATCATCCGCAGCGGGTCCCCCACGAACTTCTGCTGCCCCTCGCCGAGCTCCAGCAGCGCGATCTCCCCAAGCTTGATGGCCCGGGCATTGTCGTCGAGGTTCTTCAAAGGCAGCAGCCATACGTGTCCGGACATGTAGACAGCGTACCCGCGCCGCCGGCACCCCTGCCTGCAGGACTGCGGCTACAGGACTGCGGCTACAGCGCGGCGTCCTTGGGCGGTCCGGCCGGATCCATCCAGAAGACTTCCCAGAGGTGGCCGTCCGGGTCCTGGAAGCTGTGGGTGTACATGAAGCCGTAGTCCTGGGCTTCCTCCGATGCCGTGCCCCCGGAGGTCAGGGCGGTACGGATGACCTCGTCCACGGCTTCGCGGCTCTCAAGCGAGAAGGACATGATGACCTCGGCGGTGCCGGCCGTAGCGGCGACGGACTTCGAGGTGAAGGTCTTGAAGTAGGACTCGACGAGCAGCATCACGTACGCGCCGTCGTTGACGATCATGCAGGTGGCGTTCTCATCGGTGAAGTCGGGGTTGAAGGAGAATCCCAGCGCCGTGAAGAATTCAACGGTCTTATCGAGGTTCCGGACGGGAAGGTTCACAAAAAGTTGCCTGGCCATTGGCCCAAGGTAGCACCGCCCGCAGCATGTGTCAGCAGGTCCGGTCCGCAGCCGGCAGGCCGCCGCCGGGCGCTATTGGCCGTAGAAGACCCGCTCGAATACCGCCCGGGCGCGCCGGCTCAACCGCAGGTAGTCCTCCTCCAGCGCCGCGGCATTGCCTTGTCCGTAGCCGCACCAGCGGGCCACCGCCTCAAGGTCGCGGCGGGACGAGGGCAGCAGGTCCGAGGGCCGGCCGGTCCAGATGACGTTGGCCGAACGGATCCGGCTCGCCAGCCGCCAGGCCCGGAGGAGGATGACGGTGTCCCCGGCGTCGATCAGGTCCAGTGCCGCGGCCGCCTCGAGCGCGTCAACCGTGGACGTGGTCCGCAGCTCCGGGTGCCGGCCGGCGTGCCGGAGCTGGAGCAGCTGGGCCAGCCATTCGACGTCGCTCAGCCCGCCCCGGCCAAGCTTCAGGTGACGGGCGGGATCGGCGCCGCGCGGCAGGCGCTCCGCCTCGACCCTGGCCTTGACCCGCCGCACCTCCCGCACGTCCTGGTCAGACAAAGACTCCGGGTATCGGATGGTGTCGATCAGCGCCACGAAGTCCTCGGCCAGGGCATCGTCGCCGGCCATGGGGCGCGCCCGCAGCAACGCCTGGGCCTCCCAGACGAGGGACCACCGGCGGTAGTACTCGGCATAGGACTCCAGCGACCGCACCATGGGCCCGCTCTTGCCCTCGGGGCGCAGGTCCGCGTCCACCGCGAGCACCCGCTCGGCCAGGATCGCCGGTTTGAGCGGCTGGGTCAGCAGGCTGGAGAGCTTGCCCACGATCTGCAGGGCCTGAGCCTGTGCCTCCTCTTCCGGCACGCCGGGGAGTCCGCGGTGGACGTACATGACGTCGGCGTCCGAGCCGTAGCCAATCTCCCGGCCGCCCTGACGGCCCATCGCGACCACCAGCACGTGGGTCTTCAGCGGTTCCTCGGCGGTGATGATTGTCTCCGCCACGCGCAGCGCCCCCAGGACGGCGGCCCGGTCGGTGTCGGCGAGGGCTTCCCCCACCTGGTCTTGGTCCAGCAGCCCGGCGCTGTCCGCGATGGCGACCCGGAGGATTTCCCGGCGCCGGATCAGCCGGATCAGCCGCATGGCGCTCTCCGGGTCCGCGTGCCGGGACATCTTCGAGGTGATTTCGAGCCATTGGGATTCGAAGCTGAGCGGCACCAGTTCCTTGTCAGTGCCCAGCCACGCCACTGATTCGGGCGAAACCTCCAGCAGGTCCGCGATCAGCCGGGAGTTGGCGAGCACGTGGCAGAGCCGTTCGGCCGCGGCCGTCGAATCCCGGAGCATGCCCAGGTACCAGTGTGTTGTGCCGAGGGCCTCGCTGACCCGCCGGAAGGCGAGCAGCCCGGCGTCGGGGTCAACGCCGTCGGCGAGCCAGTCCAGCAGGATGGGCAGGAGCTGGCGCTGGAGTGCGGCGCGCCGGCTTACGCCGGCGGTGAGGGCCTCGATGTGCCGCATGGCGCCGGGGGGATCGAGGTAGCCGAGGGCGGCGAGGCGGCCCTGGGCGGCTTCCGGGGTCAGGCGTGCCTCTTCGCTGCTCAGGGTGGCGACGGTATTGAGCAGGGGCCGGTAGAAGATTCGTTCGTGGAGTTCCCGGACGGAGCGCTTGGTTTTTCGCCACGCCGCGACCAGGGCGTCCGGCTTGGGCCGCTCGGCGGAGAACGGTCCCAGGACGGCCTTGGCCAGGGACCGCAATGACGCTTCGTTCACCGGCATGAGGTGCGTCCGGCGCAGCTGGAACAGCTGGATCCGGTGTTCGAGCAGCCGCAGGTACCGGTAGTCGCGGTCAAACTCCGCAGCGTCGGAGCGGCCGATGTACCCGCCGGCGGACAGCGCGGCGATGGCCGAGGTGGTGTCCCGGCGGCGCAACGATTCATCGGACTTGCCGTGCACGAGCTGCAGCAGCTGGACGGTGAATTCGACGTCGCGCAGTCCGCCGCGGCCCAGCTTGATCTGCCGCTGTTCCTCATCGGCTGGAATGTGCTCGGTGACGCGGCGGCGCATGGCGCGGACGGATTCGACAAAGCCCTCCCGCCCGGCCGAGGACCAGATCAGGGGCGTCAGGGCTGCTTCGTAGCGGGCTCCCAGGGCGGTGTCGCCGGCGATGGTCCGGGCCTTCAGCAGGGCCTGGAATTCCCAGCTCTCGGCCCAGCGCGCGTAATAGCTCTCATGCGAGGCGAGGGTCCGGACCAGCGGCCCCGACTTTCCCTCGGGCCGGAGGTTCGCATCCACTTCCCACAGTCCGGGTTCGCGGCTCGTGGACATGATCGCGCGTGAGATCCCGGAGGCGAGGACGGTGCCGATGGTTGTGGCCCGGGTCTCCTCCAGCGCGCCGGAATCGATCACGTAGATGACGTCGACGTCGGAAATGTAGTTCAGTTCGCGGGCACCGCATTTGCCCATGCCGATCACGGCGAGGCCGACGTCGGCCACCTCCGCGGCGTCGAACTTCTCCGCCGCCTCGGCCCGGGACACGGCGAGGGCCGCCTCGAGGGCGGCGCCGGCGAGATCCGCCAGTTCCGCACCCGCGGCGGGCATGAAGTCCAGCGGATCGGCCGCGCACAGATCCTTGATGGCCAGCTCCACGAGCCCGCGCCGGTAGGCGGTGCGCAGGGCTGCGTAGGCTTCCTGACCGCTCAGGGCGGCCACCGGCCGGGCCGACTTGGGATCGGCCCGCACCGACTGCAGCAGCCGGGTGCGCAGGGCCACGGTGTCGGCGGGCAGCGGTTCCGGGCTAACCCGGACGTCGAAGGCGTCGAGGTGTTCGGGGTGGCGGATGAGGAATTCGCCGAGCGCCTCGGAGGCCCCCAGGACCCGGTACAGCGGTTCGCTGCTTTCCGGGTCCGCGACGGCGAGCTTGCGCAGCTCCGGGTGCTTCTCGATCAGCCGGACCAGGGACTGCAGGGCCGTGTCCGGGTTGGCCGCCAGCTGCAGCCCCGCGAAAAGGGCATCCTGGTCGAGTCCCTCCAGTTCCCGGGCCGCCAGGAAACGCTCGCCCTTGTCCAGATCGCTGAAGCCGGCGGCAATGAGGCGTCGTGCCAGGCTCATCGGGGCAACCTACAGAATGCCGAGATTGCGCTGCAATTCGTAGGGCGTCACCTGGAGGCGGTAGTCCTGCCATTCTGCACGCTTGTTGCGCAGGAAGTGCTCGAACACCTGCTCGCCAAGGATCTGCGGCATGAGCTCGGAATCCTCCATGGTCCGGATGGCGTCGTGCAGGCTGGCCGGCAGCGGGTCGTGTCCCATGGCGCGGCGTTCCGCCGAGCTCAGCGACCAGATGTCGTCCTCGGCCGCGGCGGGGAGCTGGTAGCCCTCCTCGATGCCCTTGAGGCCGGCACCGAGGAGCACGGCGTAGGCCAGGTAGGGGTTGGCGGCGGAGTCGATGCCACGGTATTCAATCCGCGCGGATTGGCCCTTGCCGGGCTTGTACAGCGGGACGCGGACCAGGGCGGAGCGGTTGTTGTGGCCCCAGCTCAGGTAGCTCGGCGCCTCTCCCCCGCCCCAGAGCCGCTTGTAGGAGTTGACGAACTGGTTGGTCACGGCAGTGAATTCGGGGGCGTGCTTGAGGATGCCGGCAATGAACTGGCGCGCCGTCTCGGACAGCTGGAACTCTGAACCGGCCTCGTAGAAGGCGTTGGTGTCCCCTTCGAAGAGGGAGAAGTGGGTGTGCATGCCGGAACCCGGGTGGGCGGTGAAGGGCTTGGGCATGAAGGTGGCATACGTGCCCTGCTGCAGCGCGACTTCCTTGATGACCGTGCGGAACGTCATGATGTTGTCCGCGGTCTGCAGGGCGTCGGCGTAGCGCAGGTCGATTTCGTTCTGGCCCGGTCCGGCCTCGTGGTGGCTGAATTCGACGGAGATGCCGACCGATTCGAGCATGGTCACGGCGGTCCGGCGGAAGTCCTGGGCCACGCCGCCCGGGACGTGGTCGAAGTAGCCGCCCTCGTCCACGGGGACGGGTGATCCGTCGGGGCCGGGTTCCTGGGACTTGAGCAGGTAGAACTCGATCTCGGGGTGGGTGTAGCAGGTGAAGCCCATGTCCGCGGCCTTGGCCAGGGTCCGCTTGAGGACGTTGCGGGGGTCCGCGGCGGAAGGTTCGCCGTCGGGTGTCAGGATGTCGCAGAACATCCGCGATGTGGCCTCCGTCTCGCCGCGCCACGGCAGGATCTGGAACGTGGCCGGATCCGGCTGGGCCAGCATGTCGGATTCGAAGACACGGGCCAGGCCTTCGATCGAGGAACCGTCGAATCCGAGTCCTTCCTCGAAGGCGCCCTCCACCTCGGCCGGGGCCAGGGCCACGGACTTGAGCGATCCCACGACGTCGGTGAACCACAGGCGCACAAACCGCACGTCGCGCTCTTCGATCGTCCGCAGGACAAACTCTTGCTGGCGGTCCATACTGGCCTCTTTCCGGTTCTTCCATCCGCCCCAGGCCCGGCATTCATGGGCCCCGCGGCTGCTCACGGTTCACTTTACTAAGCATTGCCACCGATTACCGAAGCCGGACCCCCGCGTAACACACCGTTAACATACAGGCGGTCGAATTCGCGGCGTTCGGCGGCAGGGCGCCGTCGCACGGACCGCCCGCATGACGTGATTCACGGCACACGAAGGCGTCTCCCGGTAGCTGCGGCACTTCGTCTCGCACTACGCTCGTGGCATGGCCTCAAGTAACAGCTCAGATTCCAGCACGCCCGCAGAACTTGCGGCCCCCTACGGCAGCGGCCCGGCAGCGGCTTCGACGGCCGCCTCATCGGCCACGTCGGCCGGTGGCACCGGCGGGACCGCCGGCGGGGGTGCGGAGGCGGCCCGGAAACCGGCAGCCAGGATCCGCACGCACCATCTTTACCAGGCCAAGGTCAACGGTGAACGCTTCGCCATGCTCACCGCGTACGACCAGTACAGCGCAGAAATCTTTGACCAGGCAGGCATCGAGGTGCTCCTGGTGGGCGATTCGGCCTCCAACAACGTCTTCGGCAACGAGACCAGCCTTCCCGTGACGGTGGACGAGCTCCTTCCGCTGTGCCGGGCCGTCGCCCGCTCCGCGCGACGGGCCCTGGTGGTCGCTGACCTGCCGTTCGGCAGCTACGAGGTCTCCGCCCAGCAGGCGGTCGCCACCGGCGTCCGGTTCCTGAAAGAGGGCCTGGCCCACGCCGTCAAGATCGAAGGCGGAAAGTTCTACGCCGAGACCGTCCGCGCCATGGTCCAGGCCGGCATCCCCGTCATGGCGCACATCGGTTTCACCCCGCAGAGCGAGCACTCCCTCGGCGGCTACCGCGTCCAGGGCCGCGGCGATGACGCCCAGCGCTTGATCGACGACGCCGTCGCGCTGGCCGACGCCGGCGCGTTCAGCGTGCTCATGGAAATGGTCCCGGCCGCCACGGCGGCCGCCGTGGACGCCGCCGTCGACGTCCCCACGGTGGGCATCGGCGCCGGCAGCGCCACGACCGGACAGGTCCTGGTGTGGCAGGACATGGCCGGCCTGCGCGGCGGAAAGATGGCGAAATTCGTCAAACAGTACGCCGACCTGCGCACGTCGCTCAGCGATGCCGCAAAAGCCTACGGCGACGACGTGCGCTCGGGCCAGTTCCCCGGACCGGAACACTCCTTCTAGTTCCCCGCCTGCGGGCCCCGGACCTTCTTCATCAGGGGACGCTTCGGCAACACATCATCCTTCATGGGCGAGGCGTTGGGGCTCCAGTGCGGGCACACTGACCATTAAGGTCTGCATTAGGACCTCAAGATGTTCCGCCGGTCCGGACGGTTTCATGCGCTCCGCGTAAGGTCTGGCTCCGACGGACACGATTCGAGGAGTATCGATGGACACGAATAGCTTCTGGGACGTTCTGCTGTGGAGTTTCTGGTTCTTCATCTGGATCGCTGCGCTGATGGTGTGGTTCCGCTGCCTGATGGACTTGTTCAGCGACCACGAGCTCAGTGGCTGGGCCAAGGCCGGCTGGGTTATCCTGCTGATCTTCGTTCCCTGGCTCGGCGCCCTCATCTACCTGATCGCCCGGGGCCGCAGCATGGCCGATCGTCAAATGAAGATTGTGGCCCAGCAGCAGGCTGCCCAGCAGGAATACATCAAGCAGGCCGCAGGCTCGACGGCCAGCCCGGCCGCCCAGATCGCCGATGCCAGGGCGCTGCTTGATTCCGGAGCCATCAACCAGACCGAGTTTGATTCCCTTAAGGCCAAGGCCCTGGCCTGACACGAAAACGGGGCCATGCCCGACATGAGAATCACCTGGCTTGGTCACTCCTCGGTGGTTCTGGATCTCGACGGGGTTCGGGTCCTGACCGATCCGCTGCTTCGTTCCCATGCCGGGCTGCTCCGACGCCTGGCACCGCGGCCGGACCCGGCGTCGTGGGACCGACCGGACGTGGTGCTCCTCTCCCATCTGCACCACGACCACGCCGAGTTGCGCTCCCTGCGCCTGCTGCGCGGGGCGGTGCTGATGAGCGCGCCGGCGAACGTGGCCTGGCTGCGGCGCCGAAAGCTGGCGCACACAGCCTCCTTGGGTGACGGCTGGACCCCGGTAGGCAACGGGGTTCAGATCCGCCAGGTGCCGGCCGAGCATCGCAGCCGACCGATGCCGCACCGTCCCAACGACGCCAATGGCCAGCTCGTTCGTGGCCCGTCGGGCACGGTGTGGATCGCGGGTGACACGGGGTTGTTTCCGGAGATGGCCGCGCTCCCCGCCATGGCGGCAGGCCCGATCGATGTCGCACTGGTGCCGGTCTGGGGGTGGGGACCGAGGCTCTCGGCGGGCCACCTGACTCCAGAGACCGCCGCCCGGGCTGTCGCGATGAGCGGCGCGCGGTTTGCCCTGCCGGTGCACTGGGGGACGCTGCACCCTCCGTTCGTCACCAACTTTGCCCGGAGCTGGCTCGAGCGGCCCGGGCACCGGTTTGCCGACGCCGTGGCGAAGCAGGCTCCTGGCTGCACGGCAGTCGTCCTTGCTCCCGGCCAGTCATGGGCCGCCCCCGTGTAAGCCGAGGGCCTCGGACTGGCCCGGCCGCTGGGGATCCCCAAGCAGTCGCTTAGTCGCGGGACGCCGTCGTGGCGCGCTGGCCGCAGGACTCGAGCATCGCCACGAGTACCTGGTGGAGTTCGCCGGCCCCCTCGATCCGCTCGGGTAGCCCTGCCATGAGATCGGCCGGGCCCATCAGCATGGCGCGGTCCTGCCAACCGCCCAGGCCCCCGTGGGATCCCACGAGGCCTTCGAAGGCTGCGACGTCGCCGGTCACGGGATCCACCGTGCTGTTGACGTAGAGATCCGGCGCCTCGGGGTGCATCAGCGCGAGCTTCAGCACCCGCGCCGCATGCAGCCCGAAGCCGGCCAGCGGGTCGGTGCCCTCCACTGCCCCGCTGGTGATGTTGCGGCGCCCACCGCTTCCGATCGCCCACGCCCCGCCGTCGTCATCGATGCCGGCCACGAACCCGACGCCGGGATGGCCCGCCAGGCCAGGGACCAGGGCCGGCCACTGATGTTCGAGGGTCTGGAGACTCAGGCGCCGGTCACCCCGCAGGTACACCAGGCCCAGGTTGCCCGAGCCCAACACGACCACCGGGTCCTCTGCGGCGTCGCCCGGAGCCGGCGTCTCTTGTGCCTTGGTCAGCACCTCGTCGGCACGGCCGGCGAGCTTCCCGGACAATCCGCCAGAGGCGACGTCGCCGGCGATGGAGTCCGCGCGCCCGAGGCCCTCGACGGATGCGTCCACATTCTGAACGTGTTCCTGCATCAGTTCCGCGCACAGATCGCCAAGCGTCTGGTCATACTTGTCCGCGAACGGCGTGCCCTGGGACTGGCCGTGGTCCGAGAGCACCACCAGCCGGTAGCGGCGGGGAGCGGACCCGGCGAGTTCGGCCAAGGCACCGAGCGTGCGGTCCAAACCATCTAGGGCTGCAAGCGACTCCGGGCGGAACATGCCTGCGTGGTGGGCGATCTCGTCGTAGTCAACGTAGTCGACATAGATGCACTTCGTGCCGCGACGCAGCTCCTCCGCCACCAGGGCCGTGTTCAGGTCCCGCAGCAGACCGTTGGTGACAGCCCGCAGCAGGGCGAAGGTCCAGTCCCGCCGCACCCGCGGGTTGAGGTCACGTTTGATCTGTCTCCGGGCCTGCCAACGCTCCTTGAAGATCTCGCCGACGGTCCGCGTGAAGCTGCGCATGAAGCCATTCGGGGTGGCAAAAAACCAGGCGAACGCCCGGCGGGTCTGGGTGGAGCCGCGACGGACCTCCACCCGGCTCATCGTCAAGAACGAGCGGGGCGCGTCGCCGGTGAACAGGTTCGAGATGGAGACGCCGCCGTCGCAGAGCAGGCCCTGGCCGGTGCTGTGCCTTTCCTCGATCACCCGGGCGTCTGCCGGACGGTTGGCCACCAGGACGCGTTGGAGCTCACGGTCATACCACCGGAAGGCCGGGATCCCGTCGACCGTGCCGTGCAGAATGCCCATCTGGCTCGCCGGCGTGGTGCAGGGCAGCTGGGGTGTCCATTCACGAAACTGGTAATCCCCCGAGGCCAGCCAGCGCCGGAGATGGGGCACTCCCCCGGACTGGACCGCCCACTGCAGCACCGGGAAGGGGACCCCGTCGAGCTGGACGAACAGGACACCGTCCACCTCCGGATCGGTCACCGTTTCCTGCCGGCGTGCCCGTCCGGCCAGCGAGGTGATCAGGCCGTCATCGGTTCCGGCTGTGGTGGCCCAGGAGATGAGAGTGCCCACGACGGCACTGACCCAGGTAGCGGCGAGGGCTGTCAACGGCGTCGACTCGATGCCGGGCACCAGACGGATGGCGACGTACATGATCAGGGCCTGCCCCACCAGGGCGGTAAGAAGCACTGCCACCCAGCCCACCCTGGCCGAGATCTCCACCAGCACGGGGCGCAGGACCAGGCCGACGAGGCCGGCTGCCGCCGCCACGGCGGCATATGACCACCAACTGGCCGCAGAGAACCCCGGCAGCAGGGCGCCGGTGATAATGAGGGCTACCGTCGAGGCAGCCCAGGCAAGGGCGAGCCTGGCGAGGTCTGAGATTCGGGCGCCGCGGGTGCGGGCAACGCGCGTCGGCATTTTCCCAGTATGGCGGGCGACAACCGGCCGGCACTCACCCGCACAGGGTGAGAATCACGGTCTGGGAAATATCAGTCAGCGTGTGTGATGTCCGGTCCGCCGTCGCCGCGAGATTCCGCCGCGGGCGCAGCATGCCCGGAATGGGCTAGTCGTCCTCGTCCTTGTCCCACGCCTCGTTGCGCGCCTTGACTTTTTCCAGGGCGTGTTCGGCTTCCTCACGGGTCTTGTACGGTCCGATCAGCTGGCTCCAGTCGGACATCGCGTCTTCCTCGATCTCGTGGGTGTTGACGTTGTACCAGTATTCGGGCATCGGGGCTCCTTAATGGCCCGGAGCGTGTCCGGGGTTGGGTGTCCAAGCTGCAGTCCGGCCACTATTCCGGCCGCACTGCCCTGCTGTGGGGCGTTTGTATTTTCCGGGCTGTATTTTCCGGCTGTATTTTCCGGGGCGAGCCCGGCTACTTATATGATCAATCTATGCCTTCTCTAGCCTCAACTGCACCCATCGGCACGCTGGTCCCGGGGACAGTGAGCCCGCAGCTTCCCGTACCGCCGTCCATCCCGCGTCCGGAATATGTAGGCAAGCCGGCTCCTGCAAAGTTCACAGGGTCCGAGGTCAAGTCGGCGGAGACCATCGAGAAGATCCGGATCGCCTCAAAGATCGCCGCCCAGGCCATCGTGGAGGTCGGCAAGCACATCGAACCCGGTGTCACCACCGACCAGCTGGACCGGGTGGGCCATGAGTTCCTGCTGGACCACAACGCGTACCCCTCCACCCTCGGATACCGCGGCTTTCCGAAGTCCCTGTGTTCCTCGCTCAACGAGGTCATCTGCCACGGAATCCCGGACAGCACGGTGGTCCAGGACGGCGACATCCTCAACATCGACATCACGGCCTTCATCGGCGGCGTCCATGGCGACACCAACTACACCTTCCTGGTCGGCGACGTCGACGAGGAATCCCGCCTCCTCGTCGAGCGCACCCGGGAATCGCTGAACCGCGCCATCCGGGCCGTAGCACCCGGCCGCGAAATCAACGTGATCGGCCGGACCATCGAGTCCTACGCAAAACGCTTCGGCTACGGCGTGGTCCGCGACTTTACCGGGCACGGGGTTGGCGAAGCCTTCCACACCGGGCTGATCATTCCGCACTATGACGCGGCCCCCGCATACAACACCACCATGGAAACCGGTATGGTGTTCACGATCGAGCCGATGCTGACCCTGGGCACCGTTGACTGGGACATGTGGGCCGATGACTGGACCGTCGTGACCCGCGACCGCAAGCGCACCGCCCAGTTCGAGCACACCCTGCTCGTTACGGAGTCCGGCGCCGAGGTCCTCACGCTGCCCTGACCGTTTGCTCCACACGCTAGTTCCCGGAACCACCTGCTCTTTCACCGCCGGCCCCGCCCGGCCACTACAGCCCGCCCCTGCCACGAACGGAACGACATTGGCCAAGAAGGACGAAAAGTCGAAGAAGAACGCCCCCCTGATCGGCATTGACATCGGCGGGACCGGAATCAAGGGCGGGATCGTGGACCTGAAGAAGGGGAAGCTGATCGGCGACCGCGTGCGCTTCCCGACGCCGCAGCCCTCCACCCCTGAGTCCGTGGCCGAAGTCGTCGCGCAGGTTGTCGCCGAACTCTCTGCCCGTTCCGGTGCCCCCGACCCCAGCAGCCCGGTGGGGGTCACGTTCCCCGGCATCATTCAGCACGGCGTGGTCCACTCTGCCGCGAACGTGGACAAGTCGTGGCTGGAAGCAGACATCGATGCCATGCTCACGGCGCGTCTCGGCCGCCCCGTGGAGGTCATCAACGACGCCGACGCCGCCGGCCTCGCCGAGGCCCGCTTCGGTGCCGGCGAGGGGGTCGCCGGCACCGTGCTGGTGATCACCCTTGGCACCGGCATCGGTTCGGCGTTCATCTTCGACGGGAAACTGGTTCCCAACGCCGAACTCGGGCACCTGGAAATCGACGGCTTCGACGCAGAGACCAAGGCCTCGGCCGTGGCCCGTGAGCGGGACGGCCTCAGCTGGGAACAGTATAGCGTGCTGCTGCAGCGCTACTTCTCCCACGTGGAGTTCCTGTTCTCCCCCGAACTCTTCATTGTGGGCGGCGGCATCTCCAAGCGTGCGGACGAGTACCTGCCGCACATGAAGCTGCGCACACCGATCGTCCCGGCCGAACTGAAGAACGACGCCGGGATCGTGGGCGCGGCCATCGAGATTGCCCTCAAGCACAAGTTGGCCAAATAAAGGCCCGCCAGACAAAAAGCGGGTGAGCTGTAAAAGCCAATTGAGCTATCACTCCGGGTCGTTCTGAACGCTGGGAACGACCCGGAGTGATAGCTCAATTTTTTTTGTGGAGCGGTGAGGTGGAGCCGGTGGTGGCTGCGGCTTCCCCTCCGCTGCCACCACCGGAGTCTGTGGCGGATCCTAGGACGCAGTCACCAGGACAATCAGGAAATCTACGACGGCGCCTGAAGCGGCCGTTTGTCCGGGCTCTTACCGTCCCGGCCCTTGGTCTCGGCCTCATGGCGAAGCAGGGAAATCGCCGCCTCGAAGTCCTCCAGCGATTCGAAGGCCTGGTAGACGCTGGCGAACCGCAGGTAGGCGACCTCGTCGAGGCGCTGCAGCGGCTCCAGGATCGCCAGCCCGACTTCGTGGGCCTCGATTTCGGCGGCGCCGGAGCCCCGGATCGCCTCCTCGACTTCCTGCGCCAGCAGGGCGAGGTCGTCCTCGGTGACCGGGCGGCCCTGGCAGGCCTTGCGCACGCCGTTGATGACCTTGCTGCGGCTGAACGGCTCGCCGACCCCGGAGCGCTTGATGACGGTCAGGCTCGTGGTTTCCACGGTGGTGAACCGGCGGCCGCATTCGGGGCACTGCCGGCGGCGCCGGATGGCGGAGCCGTCGTCGGCGATCCGGCTGTCCACGACGCGCGAATCAGGGTTCCGGCAGAACGGGCAATACATGTCGGTTCCTCCCCTGTCGCAATCCGGCTGTCGCAATCCGACCGTCGCACTTGACGTGTCCGTGCTGTATCAGTGCCAGTTTACGACTAGATGTAGCTGAATAACAAGCCTGTAATTACTACATGTAGTGGTTTGGGGCGGCCCGGCTACCGGGCGGCGAACCGCACCGTGACGGCCTCGCCGTGCGCCGGCAGGTCCTCAGCGCCGGAGAGGCTGACGATGTGGCCGCTGACCTGCTCCAACGCGGCGCGGCTGTAGTTGATGACCTGGATGGCGCGCAGGAACGTGGTCACGTTCAGCCCGGACGAGAAGGCCGCGGTGCCGCTGGTGGGCAGCACGTGGTTGGAGCCGGCGCAGTAGTCGCCCAGGCTCACGGGGCTGTAGTCCCCCACGAAGATGGCACCGGCGCTGCGGATCCGGCCAGCCACTCGGGCGGCGTCGGCGGTCATGATTTCCAGGTGTTCCGCGGCGTACGCGTCGCAGGCGGCAATGCCCTGATCCAGGTCCTCGACCAGCACCACCCCGGACTGCGGGCCCGAAAGTGCCTCGCGGACCCGGCTGGAGTGCTTGGTGGCAGCTGCCTGCCGCTCAAGCTCCACGCGGACAGCGGCGGCTAGGGCCTCGGAGTCGGTGAACAGGACCGATGCGGCCTTGGGGTCGTGCTCCGCCTGGCTGATGAGGTCTGCGGCCACGAGGGCCGGGCTGGCGGTGGAGTCCGCGAGGATCGCGATCTCCGTGGTGCCGGCCTCGGAATCGATCCCGACAACCCCTTTGACCAGGCGCTTGGCGGTGGCAACGAAGATATTGCCCGGACCGGTGACGACATCCACGGGGTCGATCCCGGGGAGGTGGCCGCCGTCGGACGCGTCGGCCGGGACCCCGTAGGCGAAGGCAGCGATGGCCTGCGCCCCGCCGATCGCGTAGACCTCCTCGATGCCCAGCAGGCAGGCCGCAGCCAGGATCGTGGGGTGCGGGAGGCCGCCGAAGTTCTTTTGCGGCGGCGAGGCCAGGGCAATCGATTCGACGCCGGCGGCCAGGGCCGGGACCACGTTCATGATCACCGAGGACGGGTAGACCGCCAGGCCGCCGGGGACATAGAGCCCCACACGCGCCACCGGCACCCAGTTCTGGCTGACGACGGCGCCCTCGCCGAGTTCGACGTCGATGTTCGCCGGGCGCTGGGCGTCAGCGAAGGCGCGGGCCCGCTTGATGGATTCCTCCAGGGCCGCGCGCACGGCGGGATCCAGGTTCTCGAGGGCTGCACGCAGCGCCTCGGCCGGGACGCGGGGATGCGTCTGCTCGACGCCGTCGAAAGCCAGGGCCAGCTCCCGCAGTGCGCCGAAGCCCCGCGTGCGGACGGCGGAGATGATGTCCAGGACCTTGCCTTCGGCGTCGGCCATCGTCCCGGACTGTGCCCGGGGCACGGCTGCGCGGAGTCCGGCGAGGGACAGGTGGGCACCGCGCACGTCCACCGTGCGGAAGTTAAGGGCGGCGGTCATCGGGGTCACGGGGCTGTCAGGAGTTAGGCTCACCCGATCATTTTACGTGCCCCGCCGCGGCGGGGTTTGCCGCCGTTGCCCGGGAAGAGGCTGTTCAGGAAGATGGCCAGGGCGATCGCTGCCGGCCAGATGGCGAGGACCGCATAGGAGCGCAGGGAGAAGGCGACGCTGGCGCTGGCCGAGGTATCCGCCGGCGCTCCCCACCATTGGGCGCTGAGCACGCCGGTTCCCCAGGCGATGAGCGCACCGGCAGCACCGGCGAGGACCACCAGGATGACGGCGCCGGGGCCCGGCTGTTGGTGCTTGTTGCCGGCGACGAATGACCCGGCGATGCACCCTGCGAGCAGGCACAGCCCCGCCAGCACAAGGTCCCGGGGCAGCCAGGTGGCGGTGTTGGTGCCGGCGGCGAGGTCCGGGTTTCCGGTCAGGACATTCAGGCCTGACGGCGCCAGAAGCCACCAGAGCAGCCCCACCGGGACGCCGGCGGCCGCGATGACGGCGGCCTTCCGCCATGTCCCGCCGGGTCCGGGCTGCCGCTCGGAATGCGCAGGCTGTGCGGGTTCCCCGGCGTGGTGGACGGGGCCGTCTATCGCGGACTGTGTCATGCAACAAACGGTAACAAGGATTCCCGCGGCGCATGACGCCGGCCGGCAGCACATGACGGGAGACGTAAAGAAAATGCCGCACTCGATTCCCCTGCGCAATACGCTGGCAGAGTAGAAGTACAACACGCACGTGCAGCAGGGAGTTGGATCGCAGTGGCCACAGATGAAGGTATTTTCGAGGGAACATTCAGGGAAATGTTCCGCCGGCACGCGGCCGGCGTGGCCATCATCACGGCCAATCACAACGGTGTCCCGTTCGGATTCACGGCGACGTCCGTGGCCTCGCTGTCCGCCAAGCCCCCGCGCTTTACGTTCAACATGGCCAGGACCTCCAGCTCGTGGCCGGCCGTGGCGAACACGACCTACATTGGCGTGCACATGCTCGGGCTGGAAAACCAGGAGCTCGCCGACCGTTTCGCCCGGGCCGGCAACCGGTTCGACGGCGACCACTGGGAGCTCGGCCCCCACGAGGTGCCCGTGCTCAAGGGGGTCAGCGGCTGGCTGATCGGCAAGGTCCAGATGCGGCTCTCCTTCGAGAACAACGCCGTCGTGGTGGTCGAGGTGGTGGAGGGCCAGGTCGGTGACGACGGCGTTCCCCTGCTCTACCACTCGGGGGCCTACAGCCAGCCCGTTCCGCTCGACTACGAGATCTGACAGATGCCTCATCGGACCGCGCATTAAAACTTCCCCGGTGGTGCATCCGGCGACGGCCTTTGGCCGGTAGTAAGGGTGTAAGCACAACCACCGCCCCCAAGTGGGGCCCCGATGAGGAGTTGGAAATGCGCAAGACACTCTCTGCAGCCACCGGAGCAATGACGCTGCTGGCAGCAGTGGCCCTGGCCTCCCCGGCCCAGGCCGGGACCTGGCACCACAGCGACGAGGGAACGGCAAAACTCTCCGTCCTCCACGGCGTTCCGGGCCTGACCGTGGACGTCTGGGTCGACGGCAAACTCACCCTGGATAACTTCACACCGGGCACATTGGCCGGGCCGTTGAACGTCCCCGACGGAGACCACAAGGTCGCCATCACCGGTGCCGACGCCACCAGCGCCGACCACCCCGTGATAGGTCCGGTCACGGTGGACCTCGAAGCAGGTCGGGACTACACAGCAGTCGCGCATCTGGCCGCTGACGGGAAGCCCACGGCCACCCTTTTCACCAATAGCACCTCCGCCAGCCCGGATGGAAAGGGCAGGCTGACCGTCAGGCACGTCGCTGCGGCCCCCGCCGTCGATGTCCTGGCCGGTGGGAACGCGGTCATTGAGGGACTCACCAACCGGCATCAAAAGACCCTCACCCTCAAGGCCGGCACCGTCCCGGCCTCGGTCGCAGCCGAGGGAACCACTGACCCGCTGATCGGCCCGGCCGACGTCAAGGTCACTGCGGGGAAAAACACCATCGTCTACGCCTGGGGAAGCGTCGCCGACAACAACCTAGGGGTCGCCGTACAGGTAGTGGACTCGCGCGGACACAAAGGCCACGACGAGTAAGCCTTCCGGAGCTCCAGCAGGCATCCTGTTTTCTCGCCCGGTGGGGTCGCATCAACCGCGGCCCCACCGGCACGCGCACAGTGACAGCCCGGAGGGCTGACCCGGTTCGAGCATGGCGGAGTCCCCGCGGGAGCGGCATAATGTGGTCCAACAGGGGCCATTGCCGCTCAAAGGAGCACCTGATGGAGGCTGCCGCATCGCACGATTGGGACTCCGGTCTCGATCACGCATTTGCCGGCGGCGACGAACGCGTCCTCGCGGAGGCGTACCGCCGGTTCAGTCCGCTCGTCTACACGCTGGCGCTGAGATCCCTGGGAGAGCGTGCCGCTGCCGACGACGTCACCCAGGAGGTCTTCATTCGGGCCTGGAAATCACGGACCACTTTTCGCCCGGAGGCGGCGCGGCTGCCGGCATGGCTGATCGGGATCGCCCGCAATGCAATTTCCGACGCCTTGTCCGCCCGCTCCCGCCAGCGCCATCTCGAACAAGCGGCCGCTCTCTTGGTCGTTGACCCCGCTTCCCGCCCGGATGCCGGGGACGTCGAAGAGGTCGCCGACCGCCTGACGTTGGACGAAGAACTGGAGCACTTAGGGGATCCACAGCAAGCAATAATGCGGCTGGCGTTCTATGAAGACCTGACTCACGACCAGATCTCGTCGCGCCTCAACCTGCCGCTCGGTACTGTCAAAAGCCACATCCGGCGCAGCCTCACCCGCTTACGCACCCGCCTGGAGGTGGAACATGGAACACCTTGACGCCGAACTTCTCAGTCTGCTGGCCCTTGGCGAGCCCCTGGGCACGGACGCCGACGCCGACCACCTCGCCAGCTGCCCCATGTGCAGCGAAACCCTCCGAGGCCTGCAACATGCCGTGCACGTTGCCACCCTCGACACCGCAGGCATCGAACTCGAGCAACCCGGCAGCCAGAACTGGGCCGCCATCCATCAGGCCCTCGGCCTCTCGCCGGCCCTCGCCACGGATCCCCTGAGCCAGCCCAGCTCAGGGCCCCCTGCCCCGGAGACACCGGCCGCACCGGCCGCACCGGAGAACCCTGCCGCGGGGCAGGCGCGCCCGAACCACGGCGACGGCACAAAGCCGGCCCCGATCCCACTGCGGCCCAGCGCCAAAGATGGGCATGGCCGTCCCGGTCTGTGGATTATCGCGGCTGCGGCCGGAATCGTTCTTGGCACGGCCGCCGGATGGACCGCTGCCGGAGTTCTCGGACAAGCCGGCACTCCCGCACCCACCTCCACCCAGTCGGGTCCCGCTTCGACAGTCGTCGCCCAGACGCCCCTGACTCCGCTGCCGGCACATACCGGGAGCGGAGATGCCCGGGTGGAGCAACTCCCCGATGGAACCCGGCACCTGATCATCCGGCTCTCCAACGACCACATCACCGGATTCCGGGGAGTGTGGGTCGGCTCTGCCGACCTGTCCAGAATGGTCAGCCTGGGGGTCCTCGACAATGAATCCGGCAGCTTCACCATCCCGGACGGCATTGACCTGGCCCAATACCCCATCGTGGACGTCTCCAACCAGCCATACAACGGGAACCCGGCCCACTCCGCCGACAGCATCGCCCGGGGAACGCTCAACCCGCAAAGCTGATCCTCGGATACCATGCGCGAACCCTGGCGGGGCGGGAGGGACTCGGGGCGCCCTGGATCACTCAGCCTTGCCTGGCGGCCGGCAACCCCTGCCTGTCAGTTATCGAGGCAGGTCGGGCCGAGCAGCACCTTCAGATCGCCGAACAGTGACGGGCTCGGGTTGACGCGGAGGTGCACCGGCAGGCCCATGACCTCCACCCGGGTGTCGCCTTGCAGGTGCAGCCGGACCTCCGAATTTCCGCGGTGGGTGCGCAGCACATCGCCGAGCTCGGTGACCACGGCCTCGGTGGCCTTGTGCGTGGCCATGGTGATCACCACGGGCCCGTTCTGGCTGTCGCTGAGGTCCGGCACAGAGAGCTCCATGCAGTTCAGGGTGACGGCGCCGTCGTCGCGCCGCTGCAGGCGGCCCTTGACCACCACGATCAGGTCCTCCGCGAGCACCGAGGCGATCGGGCCGTAGACCTGGCCGAAGAACATGACCTCCATGGAACCGGCGAGGTCCTCGATTTCGGCGCGGGCGTAGGCGTTGCCGCTCGCCTTGGCGATCCTCCGGCTGAGCGAGGTGATCATGCCCGCGATGGTGACGATCGAGCCGTCCGGCGGCCCGTCTTCGGCGATGATCGAGGTAATCGACCGGTCGGCGTGCTGGCTCAGGAGCCCTTCCAGCCCTTGCAGCGGGTGATCGGAGACGTAGAGGCCGAGCATGTCGCGCTCGAACGCCAGTTTGTCCTTCTTCTCCCATTCCGGCAGGTCCGGGATCTCCGTGCTGAGCGACGCCTCGGGCTCCTGGTCCTCAAAGCCGGCGAAGAGGTCGAACTGGCCGATCGCCTCGTTGCGCTTGAGGGTGATGACGGAGTCGATCGCTTCTTCATGGATCATGGCCAGGGCACGCCGGGGGTGGCCCAGCGAGTCGAAGGCGCCGGCCTTGATCAGGGATTCGATGGTGCGCTTGTTGCAGACCACCGCCGGGACCTTCAGGAGGTAGTCCTTGAAGGAGGTATAGGCGCCTTCTTTTTCGCGCGCCGCCACCATGGCCTCGACGGCGTTCACGCCGACGTTGCGGATGGCGCCCATGCCGAAACGGATGTCGGTGCCCACAGGGGTGAAGTTGAGGGCTGACTCATTGACGTCGGGCGGCAGCACCGTGATGCCCATCCGCCGGCATTCGTTGAGGTAGATCGCCGACTTGTCCTTGTCGTCGCCCACCGAGGTCAGCAGGGCGGCCATGTACTCCGGCGCATAGTGCGCCTTCAGGTACGCGGTCCAGTAGGAGATCACGCCGTAGGCGGCCGAGTGCGCCTTGTTGAAGGCGTAGTCGGAGAACGGCAGCAGGATGTCCCAGAGGGTCTTGACCGCGGCCATGGAATAGCCGTTGTCCTGCATGCCCTGGGAGAAACCGGCGAACTGCTTGTCCAGCTCGGATTTCTTTTTCTTGCCCATGGCGCGGCGCAGGATATCGGCCTGGCCCAGGGTATAGCCGGCGAGCTTCTGCGCCACGGCCATGACCTGCTCCTGGTACACGATCAGCCCGTAGGTCCCGCCGAGGATTTCGGACAGCGGTTCCTCAAGCTCCGGGTGGATCGGGATGACTTCCTGGATCTTGTTCTTGCGCAGCGCGTAGTCGGTGTGCGCGTTGGCGCCCATGGGTCCGGGCCGGTAGAGGGCCAGCACGGCGGAGATGTCTTCGAAGTTGTCAGGCTTCATCAGCTTGAGCAGGGAGCGCATGGGGCCGCCGTCGAGCTGGAAGACGCCCAGCGTGTCTCCGCGGGCCAGCAGCTCGTAGGACGCCGTGTCATCCAGCTCGAGCGTTTCGAGGTCGAGGTCGATGCCGCGGTTCATTTTAATGTTTTCGAGGGCATCGGAAATGATCGTCAGGTTTCGCAGCCCGAGGAAGTCCATCTTGATCAGGCCAAGGCCTTCGGACGTCGGGTAGTCGAACTGGGTGATGACCTGGCCGTCCTGGAAGCGGCGCATGATCGGAATCACGTCAATGATGGGGTCCGAGGACATGATCACGCCGGCGGCGTGCACGCCCCATTGCCGCTTCAGGCCCTCGATGCCCAGCGCAGTCTCGAAGACCTTGGCGGCCTCCGGGTCGGTGCTGATCAGCTGGCGGAAGTCGCCGGCTTCGCTGTAGCGCTTGGACTGGGGGTTCTGGATGTCGGCCAGCGGGATGTCCTTGGCCATCACGGCCGGGGGCAGCGCCTTGGTCAGTGTTTCGCCCATGCTGAACGGGTAGCCGAGCACGCGCGAAGAGTCCTTGAGCGCCTGCTTGGTCTTGATGGTGCCGTAGGTGACGATCATCGCCACGCGTTCGTCGCCGTATTTGCGCGTGACGTAGTCGATCACTTCGGAGCGGCGCCGGTCATCGAAGTCAACGTCGAAGTCAGGCATGGAGACGCGGTCCGGGTTGAGGAAGCGCTCGAAGATCAGGCCGTGGTGCAGCGGGTCAAGGTCGGTGATGCGCATGGCGTAGGCCACCATGGAGCCGGCACCGGAGCCACGCCCGGGACCGACCCGGATGCCGTTGTTCTTGGCCCAGTTGATGAAGTCGGCCACCACCAGGAAGTAGCCCGGGAAGCCCATGGAAGTGATGACTTCGAGCTCATAGTCGGCCTGCTTGCGGACCTTGTCCGGGATGCCCTGGGGATAGCGGTAGTGGAGTCCCTTGTCGACTTCCTTGACCAGCCAGGACGTTTCGTCCTCCCCCTCCGGGCAGGGGAACCGGGGCATGTAGTTGGCGCCGGTGTTGAATGAGACTTCGCAGCGTTCGGCGATCAGGAGCGTGTTGTCGCACGCCTCCGGGTGGTCGCGGAACAGCTCGCGCATTTCCTGCGGTGACTTCAGGTAGTAGCCGCTGCCGGAGAAGGCGAAGCGCGAGCCGCCGTTGTCGTAGGTCGGCTCCAGGAGGGTGGAGCCGGACTGGATGGCCAGCAGGGCCTCATGGGCCTTCGCGTCGTGCTCGTGCGTGTAGTGCAGGTCGTTGGTGGCCACCAGTGGCAGGTTCAGGTCCTTGGCCAGGCGCAGCAGGTCGCCGGTGACCCGCCGTTCGATGTCCAGGCCGTGGTCCATGAGTTCGCAGAAGTAGTTCTCCGCACCAAAGATGTCGCGGAACTCGGCCGCGGCTTCCAGCGCCTCGCGGTACTGGCCGAGCCGCAGCCGGGTCTGGACCTCGCCGGACGGGCAGCCGGTGGTGGCGATGAGCCCTTCCGAGTACGTGTTCAACAGCTCACGGTCCAGCCGGGGCCATTTGCCGAAGACCGAGTCCAGCGAGGCGATCGAGGAGGCCCGGAAGAGGTTCCGCATGCCCACGTTGTTGTAGCTGAGCAGGGTCATGTGCGTGTACGAGCCACCGCCGGAAATGTCATCCTTGCGCTGGTGCTCCTCGCCCCAGCGCACACGGGTCTTGTCCGTGCGGGCGGTCCCGGGAGTCACATAGGCTTCGACGCCGATGATGGGCCTGATGCCCTGGTCGGTTGCGCGCTTCCAAAAGTCGAAGGCTCCGAACAGGTAGCCGTGGTCCGTCGTGGCGAGGGCCGGCATGCCGAGCCGCTCGGTTTCGTCGAACAGCTCACCGAGCCGGGCGGCACCGTCCAGCATCGAGTACTCGGTGTGGTTGTGGAGATGGACAAACGAGTCGTTGCTGGAAGTCACCGGACCATTCTAGTGCCGCGCCGCGACGGCGGCGTGCAGCCACGGCGGTGGGGACGGATCCTGCCGGCCGGGCCGGCAGGATCCGCCGGCCCGGCAGAATCCCTGTGGATTCAGGCCGCCCGTGCCGTGCGGCTCAGGCGTTTCCGGACTCCAGGACCGTCAGCGCGTACTGCAGGTCCTGCGGGTACTCGCTGGCGACGGTAACCCGCTCCCCTGTCCGCGGGTGGTCGAAGGACAGTTCCCTGGCGTGCAGCCACTGCCGGGTCAGCCCGAGGGTGGCGGCCAGCCGCGGGTCCGCGCCGTAGGTGAGGTCGCCGGCGCAGGGGTGGCGCAGGGCCGCGAAGTGCACGCGGATCTGGTGGGTGCGGCCCGTTTCGAGGTGCACCTCAACGAGTGAGGCCTTCCCGAAGGCTTCCAGGACCTCATAGTGCGTCACCGAGTCACGGCCGTCCTCAGTCACCGCGAACCGCCAGTCATGGCCCGGGTGCCGGCCGATGGGCGCGTCGATGGTGCCCGCCAGCGGATCGGGAAGGCCCTGGACGACGGCGTGGTAGACCTTGTCCACGGTGCGTTCCTTGAAGGCGCGCTTGAGCACGGTGTAGGCATTTTCGGTCTTGGCGACCACCATGACCCCGGAGGTCCCGACGTCGAGCCGGTGGACGATGCCGGCGCGCTCCGGGGCACCCGACGTCGAAATCCGGTAGCCGAGCCCGGCGAGGCCACCCACCACTGTGGGTCCCACCCAGCCGGGCGAGGGGTGGGCGGCCACGCCGACCGGTTTGTCGATGACGACAAATTCGTCATCGTCCAGCAGGATCAACAGGTCGTCCACTACTTCCTCCACGATTTCCAGGGGATCCCTGCGGTCCGGCACCACGACCTCGAGCACGGTGCCCAGGGTGAGCTTGAGGGATTTCCCGACCTTCCCTGCGTTGCTGGTGACGTTGCCTTCGGCGATCAGGACGGCGGCCTGGGAGCGGGAGATGTCCATCAGCCTGGCCAAGCCGGCGTCCACGCGGGAACCGGCGAGGTCCTCCGTGACGGTGAAGCGGTGGTGCCCGGCGGGTGCGGTGCCGCCTTCGCCGGCCATATCGGCCGCCATGTCAGCGGCGTTTCCAGCGGCAGTATCAGACATCGTTAGCCACCGTATCCTTCGTTTGGCGCGAGCCATCCAGGGAAATCCCGCGGAGCGTGAGCAGGCAGATGATCACGACGGCGGAGACGACCGCGGAGTCGGCAATGTTGAAGATCGCGAAGTTTGGCAGCTGGATGAAGTCCACCACATGGCCCATCGCGAAAGACGGCTCGCGGAACAGCCGGTCCGTCAGGTTGCCGAGTGCGCCGCCGAGCAGCAGCCCCAGCGCCAGCGCCCACCAGAGCGAGCCGAGCTTGCGCAGCTGCAGCAGGATCGCGACAGACACAGCCGCCATGATGATCGTGAACACCCAGGTGACGTTCTCGCCGATCGAGAACGCCGCCCCCGAGTTGCGGATGTAGAACCAGTGCAGCAGCGGCGGAAAGACGGGGATCCGCTCGCCCTCGGTCATGGTGGTCGTCACCCAGAGCTTGGTCAGCTGGTCGAACACGTAGGCGAAGACCGCGAAGGCAGCGAAGAGGACAAACAGCTTTGCCCGCCGCGGACGGGCGCGGACGGGCTCTGCGGCCTCGACGGGCTGCATGGCGTCTGGTGATGGTGCGTCAGTCATAGGGCTTTCGATCGGGAGCCAGTGCGGGGACCGGGTTCAGGTACCGGCCAGCGCCGGGCACCTGGTCCGGTGCCGGCACGTTGCGGGAAAAGGGAAAAGCCGGCGGCCGAGGAATCCTCAGCCACCGGCTTTCAGAATACTTGCTTTTTGCCCTAGCTGGCTTCGCCAACCTCGGGAGCCGCAACAGAGCCGCGGGCGTCCAGGTCGCGGAGCTGGCCTTCGATGTAGGCCTTCAGGCGTGAGCGGTAGTCGCGCTCGAAACCGCGAAGCTGCTCGACCTTGCGTTCCAGAACGGAGCGCTGCTGCTCGAGGGCACCGAGGATCTTGCGGGACTTTTCCTGCGCATCGTTGACGAGGCTGCTGGCCTCGATCTGGGCTTCAGCGATGATCTTGTCCCGCTGCTGCTCGCCGTCGGCGATGTGCTTGTCGTGCATCTGCTGCGCCATGGCGAGCAGGCCGGCAGCGGACTCCGACGCCGGGGTGGCCGCGCTGCGTGCCGGTTCGACAACCTGGGCGGCCTTGGCAGCCTGCTCGGCTTCCTTCTTCTTGGCGGCTTCTGCCGCCGCCTTTGCCTTGGCCTCAGCCTCGGCCTTGGCGGTGTCTTCCTTCTCGGCCTTGACGGGCGCCGGGACCTTTTCCACCACGGGTGCGGCGGCTGCGGAGCTGGCAGGCGTGCCGGCGCCGGATTCGGCGAGCTTCTTGCGCAGCTCGTCGTTCTCCTGGTTCAGGCGCCGAAGTTCGACGACGATCTCGTCCAGGAAGTCGTCAACCTCGTCCTGGTCGTAGCCTTCGCGGAACTTGGTCGGCTGAAAGCGCTTGTTGACAACGTCTTCTGGCGTCAAAGCCATCTGGTCACCTCGTTGGTCTAGTTAGTCAGTAGGCCTTCCGGCCGTCAAAACTACGGTACCTAAATATGGTCTGGTTCCTCTAATTCAACACCGCAGTGTCAAACCGGAGTTTTCTTTCAGTTTGGGCCTGGGCCCGGGCAGGTCGCTGACCGGCTGCTGCGGCGGCGGCGGCCTATGCTGCGATCGGCTGGGCGTACACCAGGCCCTTGACGACCCACATCGCCACGCTCACGGCCACGAACAGCAGCAGGAAGCCGATGTCCAGCGACATTCCGCCCAGCCGCAGCGGCGGAATGAGCCGGCGGAGCAGTTTGAGGGGCTTGTCCGTGACCGAATACACAGCATGCGCCGTCACGAGTGCCAAACCGCGCGGCCGCCAGCTTCGGGCAAACATCTGCACCCAGTCGTAGACCAGGCGGATGATCAATGCCACGAAAAATAGCAACAGAGCGATATAGACGAGCCCCAAAACAATTCCCATGAGCTAACTCATATCTCCATGTTCATTCCGGATACCGAAGTGTCCTAAGGAAAGTGTTACTTCTATTTCAACACGGATAATTCCGCACGGATGCCAGGCAGGTGTCCCCGCCTGGCATCAGTACCGAATATTCGGGCCTAGCTCTGGTTGAAGAAACTTGCCTGCGTCTCGCTGACCTTCTTGTCGTCGCCAATGACTTCGACGTACGACGGCGAGAGCAGGAAAACCTTGTTCGTCACCCGCTCGATGCTGCCGCGGAGGCCGAAAACAAGACCGGCGGAGAAATCCACGAGGCGCTTGGCGTCAGCCTCCCCCATGTCGGTGACGTTCATGATGACGGGGATGCCGTCGCGGAAGCTTTCGCCGATGAGCTTGGCGTCGTTGTACGACCGCGGATGGATGGTCGTGATCTGCCGGAGTCCGGTGGTCTCTTCGCGGCTCGATGCCGCACGCTTGATGGGTGTCACAGGTGCGCGATATTCCTCTTCAGCGGCGTGAGGCTCTTCCCGGGGGACCTCGCGGACGGGCGCCGGCGCACGTCGTTCCTCGCGGTCCTGCTCCATGGATTCGTCCTCATCCTTGTGCGGTGTGGGGTGCTCAGACTCGTAGTGTTCGTCGCCGTCGGCGAGCCCAAGATAGATCATTGTCTTGCGCAGAGCGCCAGCCATGGTCGACTCCTAATCTTGTCCGTAAGCGGGCCGCTTAGTGACTAGACAGCCTTGGAATCCCCGCCATTACCTTCCAATACGTCGAACTTACCGCAGGGCCGGACGCGGACCGAGAATATCGGAGCCAATGCGCAGGTGTGTCGCCCCGAAGCGGATGGCCTCTTCGAGGTCTTGGCTCATGCCGGCGGATATTCCCGTGGCGTGTGGAAATTGTTCTGCCAGCCGCCCGGAAATGCCTGCCAGCTTTTCGAAGGCAGCCGCCGGGTCCGCCCCGAGCGGGGCAACGGCCATGACGCCGGCGAGCCTGAGTCCGGGGGCGGCGGCCACCTGTTCGGCCAGTGCGGGGACGTCGCCGGGGGCTGCGCCGCCGCGGTGGGCCCCTTCGTCCTCGTCCAGGCTGACCTGGATGAAACAGTCCAGCGGCGGGCGGCCGGTGCGGTCGCTTTCGACGGCCATCGCCTTGGCCAGGGCGGAGGCCACAGCTTCCCGGTCCACGGAGTGCACGGACGCGGCGTACTTCACCACGGATTTGGCCTTCTTGCTTTGGAGCTGACCGATGAAGTGCCAGCTCAGGCCCAGGTCCTGGAGCTGCGCCGCCTTTTCCGCGGCCTCCTGGTCCCGGTTCTCCCCGACGTCGGTGACCCCCAGCGATGCCAGCCGCCGGACGTCCTGCGCTGGATGGAACTTGGTGACGACGATCAGGCGCGGTGGCGTCGCCTGCCGGCCCGCGGCGGCCACGGCGGCGTCGATCCGGCGGCGGACGGCCGCGAGGTTCGCCTCCAGCTGGGCCAGGCGGGGGCCTTCCAGCGCGTCCGTCCGGCTCTCATGATGCTCCCCAGGCGCCGTGGCGGGATTGACGGCGTTGGTGTCGGGGCCCTGCACCGGCTCAGTCATGGCCCTGCGCCCTGGCCCGGCGTGTCCCGTGCGCCCCGTCCGTCCAGGCCAGCCCGGCGAAGCGGCCGGTGTGGCTGTTGCGGCGGTAGGAGAAGAGCGAGTCGTCCTCGAGGGTGCATCCTCCGGAGTATTCGATCGCGACGCCGGCAGCTTCCAGCTGGCTCCGCACCCCGGCCGGCAGGTCCAGGCCAGGGGTGCCGGTGGAGGTGGTGCACCAGGTGGCGGGCACAGCCGCGGCAACGTCCGCCCGCAGCTTGTCGGGGACCTCGTAGCAGCGCCCGCAGACCGAGGGCCCCACCCAGGCGCTGATGCGGTCCGCGCCGAGCTCCCGGAGGCGGGCGACGGCGGCGGGCACCACTTCGGCGGCGACGCCGGGCCGTCCGGCGTGGACGACGCCCAGCACCGGCGCCCCGGCCGGGTCCTCGCCGACCAGGACCACCGGCACGCAGTCCGCCACCAGGACGGCCAGCGGCTCTGTCCGGGAGACCATGGCATCGGCCGTGGGCGCGGCCGGATCTTGGCCGGCGGTGTCCGCGGCCGTGGATCCAACGATGGTGGCGACGTCACTGCCGTGGACCTGGTTCATGTATCGGAAGGACCGACCGCCGAGCCCGGCGGCCGCTTCGAGCTCTGAGCGGCGGCGGCGGACCGCCACGGGGTCATCACCGACATGCAGTGCCAGGTTCCCGGCCCCGGCGTCGGTGAAAGCCACCCATACGCCCGGCCGGACTTCAGCCCGCCAGCAAAACAATCACAACACCGCCATCAACATGTCCGGAATACCTGCGTTCATACAATCCACCGTAACCCGCCGCAAAGCAGCATGGCACCGCCGGACGGCGGTGCCATGCTGAAGCCGAGCTAGTTACGAGCTATTTACTTGAGGAAGTCCGGGACATCCAGGTCATCGGAGTGCCGGCCGGACAGGTCCGGCTCCACGACGGCCGGAAGGTCGACGTCGAAGCCCGAATCCGCCGGCACGGCAGAGGGACGCTGCTGGCCCCAGCCGCCGTAGCCGGAAGCGCCGACAGTGGCGTGCAGCGGCTGGACCGGGGCGGAGGCAGGTGCCTGCGCCGGGGCGGGGGCGGCGGACGTGGGGCGCTGCGGCGCGGCCGGCAGGGACTGGTCCATGGACGGCGACGTGGCCTTGACGTCGTCGAAGCCGGCGGCGATGACGGTGACGCGCGCCTCGTCGCCAAGGGCGTCGTCGATCACGGCGCCGAAGATGATGTTCGCCTCCGGGTGGGCGACTTCCTGGACCAGGCGGGCGGCCTCATTGATTTCGAAGAGGCCAAGGTCCGAGCCGCCCTGGATGGACAGCAGCACACCGTGCGCGCCGTCGATCGATGCTTCCAGCAGCGGGGAGGCGATGGCCAGCTCCGCAGCCTTCACGGCACGGTCTTCGCCGCGGGCGGAACCGATGCCCATCAGCGCGGAACCGGCACCCTGCATGACCGACTTGACGTCGGCGAAGTCGAGGTTGATCAGGCCGGGGGTGGTGATGAGGTCCGTGATGCCCTGGACACCGGAGAGCAGGACCTGGTCGGCGGAACGGAACGCGTCCAGGACCGAGACATTGCGGTCACTGATGGAGAGCAGGCGGTCGTTCGGGATCACGATCAGGGTATCGACTTCATCGCGCAGGGCGTCAATGCCGGCCTCGGCGGAGCCGGCCCGGCGGCGGCCTTCGAACGTGAAGGGGCGCGTCACGACGCCGATGGTCAGGGCGCCAAGGGACCGGGCGATCCGGGCAACGACGGGCGCGCCGCCGGTGCCGGTTCCGCCGCCTTCGCCGGCGGTGACGAAGACCATGTCTGCGCCACGGATGACCTCTTCGATTTCATCAGCGTGGTCCTCCGCGGCCTGCCGGCCAACTTCAGGGTTCGCGCCAGCACCGAGTCCACGGGTCAGCTCACGCCCGACGTCGAGCTTGACGTCGGCATCGCTCATCAACAATGCCTGGGCATCGGTGTTGATGGCGATGAATTCGACGCCGCGAAGACCGACCTCGATCATGCGGTTGACTGCGTTCACGCCACCGCCGCCGATGCCGACGACCTTGATGACGGCCAAGTAATTCTGCGGAGCTGCCACGTTACGTGTCCCTTGTTCGTGTACTAATGCGAAAACTGATCGAGTCCTGCTTGAAGCTTTGAACCTTAACCTTCGACTTGAAGGTTATAGTTATGTCAAGTAACTCATGTCTGTGACGGTATTTCCTATGCAGGGGACATTCAATAACCGGCGCCGCGTGTCGCGCGAATACCGGGCAAATAGCCCCTGTAAGTAGTCCCGCGGGCAGCTGGACGTCCGCTGGACATCCGGCCCGCGGCGGATCCGATTGCCGGCTACCGCGTGACAGGGTGCCGGGGCACGCTGACATCGTAGACCTTCACCGGGTTTTTGGGGTCGGCCGGGACCTTCAGGAGCGCAGACAGGACCCGTGCCTTCAGCTCCTTCTCCCCCGCGTTGCCCCAGACGATTGTCTGCCCGTCGACGAGTTTGAGTTCGACGGCGTCGGCAGACGCGGCAGAGGCGTTGGAGAGCCGCGCCAGCACATCGGCCGGCAGGGCCCCAAGCACCGCCGTGATGGCCTGGAACAGGTCCTTCGGCAGCGTTCCGCTGCCGCCGTCGATCACCGGAAGCGATACCGACGCGGCATCGACGGTGGTGCTGAGCTGGACACCGTCGACGTCCACCAGCTGGAACGTTTTGCCCTGTTTGACCAGGGCCACGGGAATGCGCTCGGTGACGTGCACCTGCAACGTGGCGGGCGGCAGCGCCTTCGCCGTGACGCCCTTGACCTGGACCAGCGGCTTGAGCAGGGCCGTGACCTCCTCCTCGCTGATCTGCGGCAGCGGCTTGCCCTGCAGGGGCGCGAGGGCGGCCTGAACCTGGTCCGGGTGCAGCATTTTTGTGCCCTCCACCGTGACCGTCCGCAGGGCCAGCACGGGCGAGTAGACGGCGGCCGCGACGATGCCGGCCATCAGCACGGCCACGATCCCGATGGTGCTGAGCAGGATCCGCCGGCGGCGCTTGCCCTTGGGCTCGGGGAAGGAGAGGACCTTGCCGGGCCCGTTGTCCGGTGTGCCCTGCAGGTTTTGTGGATTGCGGGCCGGGCCGCCGGCGGTCTCCGCGGCGGTCTTGGACGCCGAAATGACATCCGTGCCCGGTCCGCCGGACGGCGGCCGGGAGCCGGTTCCCGCATTAGTGCCGGCGCCGGTTCCGCCGGTGCCGGATCCCCCGCGGTAGCTGGGGCGCCTGGCGCTAGGCACCGGCGGCCTCGGCCGTCAGGGCCTCGACAACCAGCGGCCCGTAGGCCGTGACGTCACCGGCGCCGGCGGTCAGCACGATGTCCCCCGGTCCGGCGGCCGCCAGCAGTGCCTGCACAGCCTCCCCGTCGGGTCCGACCAGGCGGCCGCCTGAGCCCAGGTGCTCGGCGATCAGGCCGCTGGTGACGCCTGGAATGGGATCCTCGCGGGCAGGATAGATGTCCAGGACCAGGGCCGTGTCCGCCGTGTTGAGCGCTTCGGCGAACTCGCGGGCAAATTCGCGGGTCCGGGAAAACAGGTGCGGCTGAAAGAGCACGTGCACCTTGTGCTCCCCGGCGACCGCCCGTGCCGCGGACAGCGCGGCCCGGACCTCCGTGGGGTGGTGGGCATAGTCGTCGTAGACGCGGACGCCGCGGCCTTCCCCCTTGAACTCGAAACGCCGCGAGGCTCCGGAGAAGTGGGCCAGTGCCGCCGCAGCGGTGTCCGGCGCGACGCCGAGTTCGATCGCCACGGCGAAGGCTGCGGCAGCGTTGAGCGCGTTGTGCCGGCCCGGAACCTGGAGTTCGACGCCGAACGTGCCCGCCGTCGTCGAGATCCCCATCCGGCCAGGTCCCGCGTCGTGCAGCCGGATGGCGGCGTCGTCGTCCGTTCCGTACAGGACCACGCGGGTGTTGCCGCGGGCCACGGTGCGCTCGGCCAGTGCCCTGGCTCCGGGGTCGTCCGCGCACGCCACCAGGACGCCGTCGGCCGGGAGCAGGGCCGTGAAGCTGTCAAAGGAGGCATAGACGGCCTCGGCGGTGCCGTAGAAGTCCAGGTGGTCCGGCTCGACGTTGGTCACCACGGCGATCGTGGGGCGGTAGTTCAGGAAGGAGCCGTCCGACTCGTCGGCCTCGGCGACGAAGATCCCCGCCGTGCCGTGTGCCGCGTTGACCCCGAGCGCCGGGACGTTGGCGCCGATCGCGAACGAGGGGTCCAGTCCGGCGCCTTGCAGCAGGACCGTGATCATGGAGGTCGTGGTGGACTTGCCGTGTGTTCCGGCGACTGCCACCACGGTGTCATCGGCCATCGTGGCGGCCAGCGCCTCGGAGCGGTGCAGCACAGGGAGTCCGGCGGCACGGGCCGCTGCGAGCTCGGGGTTGTCGGGCCGGATCGCAGAGCCGGCGACCACCGTCTGGGCGTCTCCCAGGTTGCCGGGAGCGTAGCCCACGGCGATCCGCGCCCCCGCGGCGGCGAGGTCCGCCATGACGGGCAGCGACTTGGCGTCGGAGCCGCTCACCGGGATGCCGCGGGCCACCATGATGCGGGCAACGGCGGACATGCCGACGCCGCCGATGCCGATGAAGTGAACGCGGCCGAGGGATTCCAGGACACGCGTGCCGTGTTGGGGCTGGGTCATTGCTCTACTGCTTCCTGCCGTGCTGGTTCGTGCGGTGTCGATTCCCGCTGTGCTTGTTCGAGGACGCGACTTCGAGGATGAGATCGGCCATGCGCCGGTCCGCGTTGCGGATGCCGAGCTGTTCGGAGCTGGCGGCCATCCGGGCCAGCCTGTCCGTGTCCTGCAGCAGGGGAATGATGTTGCCGTTGATCCAGTCAGCGGAGAAGGCCTTGTCGTCGACGATCAACGCGCCTCCTGCGGCGACAAGGCCCGCGGCGTTCAGGGCCTGCTCGCCGTTGCCGATGGGCAGGGGGACGAAGACGGCGGGCACACCCACGGCGGCCACCTCGCAGACCGTGGCGGCTCCGGCGCGGGCCAGCAGCAGGTCCGCCGCGGCATAGACGGTTTCCATGCCGTCCACGTACTCCACCTGCCGGTAGCCCGGCGCGGCGAGCGGCTTGCCGTCGGCGTCGTGGACGGACTTGCCGCGGCCGGTGATGTGCAGGGTCTGCACTCCGGCGTCGGCGAGGGCTCCCACGGCCGCGGCGAGGGACCGGTTGATGCTCTGGGCGCCCGAGGAGCCGCCCGTGACGATCAGCGTCGGCCGGTCAGCGTCCAGGCCGAGCGCCTGCCGTGCGCCGGCCCGGGCAGCCGCGCGGTCGAGGCCGGAAATTTCGGGGCGCATGGGCATGCCGACGTGCCGGGCGGCGCGGCCCAGCTTGGTCGCGGCGAAGGCCACTGCCACGTGGGCGCCGAGGGCTGCGCCGACGCGGTTTGCCAGGCCGGGACGGGTGTTGGCCTCGTGGACCACGATCGGGATTCTCCGGCGCCGGGCCGCGAGGTACATCGGCGTGCACACGTAGCCGCCGACCCCCACCAGGACGTCGGCGCCTGCCTCATCCAGGATGGAGCCCGCCTGCTTCACAGCACCGGCCATCCGGCCCGGCAGCCGCAGCAGGTCCGCGGACGGCTTGCGCGGGAGCGGGACACGGCTGATGGTGGCGAGGTCCAGGCCGGCCGCCGGGACGAGCCGCGCTTCCATTCCCCCGGGGGTCCCGACAGCCAGGAGCTGCACTCCGGGGCGGGACTGCCGGAGGGCGCCGGCGATTGCCAGCAGCGGGCTGATATGGCCGGCGGTTCCGCCGCCGGCAAGGACCACGGACAAGGGTGACTCGGTGCTCATGAAGGGCTGTTTACGCTTTCGTACGGTTCTTGGCGGCAGGGTTCTTGGCTGCGGGAGGCTTGGCGGGATTCTTGCCTGCGGGGGCCTTGGCGGGGTTCTTGCCTGCGGGGGCCTTGGGACGGGCTGCGGTGCGGGCGGCGGATCGGCTGGAGGCGGTGCTGGCGGCGGACCGGCTGGCGGCAGTCTTTGCGGCCCGGGCAGCGCGGGCCCTCCGCACGGAATTGGCGAAGGCGGCCGGGCCGAACTTGAGCATCTTCTTCGGCTGCATGCCGGGTTCCATCTGGGCCCGGGCCAGGGACAGGACGACGCCGATGGCACACAGCGACATCAGCAGGGCGGAGCCGCCGTAGGAGATGAAGGGCAACGGGACACCGATCACGGGTGCGAGCCCGGTGACCACGGCCATGTTGACGCTGGCCTGGCCCAGCAGCCAGACCATGATCGTGCCGGCCAGGACGCGGTGGAAGACATCGTGCTGGGCGACGACCACCCGGTAGATGGCAGTGCCGAGGATGGCGAACAGGACCAGGACGACGAGCGTGCCGACCAGTCCGAGTTCCTCGCCGATGATCGCGAAAATGAAGTCGTTGTGCGCTTCCGGGATCCAGCTGTACTTCTGCCGGCTCTGTCCCAGTCCGACGCCGAACCAGCCGCCGGACGCGAGCCCGTACAGGCCGTTGGTGGACTGGTAGTTCAGGTCCGAGCCGTCGGCGCAGGTCTGGCCCGTCCAGGACAGGATGCGGCACATCCGGTTCGGGCTCGTAACGGCGAGGATCGTCGCGCCAAGGGCCAGGACCGCCCCGGCGAAGCCGAAAAGGTAAAGCCGCACGCCGGCGAAGAACAGCGCGGCGGCCACGATGATCATCACGATCATGGCCGTCCCGAGGTCGTTTCCGGCCAGGATGAGGCCCAGGACCGCAATGGCGCCCGGGAGCACGACCGGAATGAGCGCGTGGCGCCATTCGTGGAGGAGCTTGGCTTTGCGGTCAAGCACCGTGGCCATCCAGAGCGCAAGGGCAAGCTTGGCGGCTTCGGAGGGCTGGAAGGTGAACGGTCCGACGTCGATCCAGTTCTGGTTGCCCAGGGCGCTGCGTCCCACGAGAAGGACCAGGCCCAGCAGGGCGATGGCCAGGAATATGAGCGGCCAGGCGAAGCGCCTGAGCCAGACGACGTTCACGCGTGAGAGGACAAACATCGCGAAGACGCCAATCGCGGCGAATCCGCCCTGTTTGAGGGCGGCGGAGTACGGCGACTCCCCCGCGGCGATCGCTTCCACGCTGGAGGCTGAGAGGACCATCATGATGCCGATCGCCGTCAGGGCCAGGGTGGAGCCAAGGATCAGGTAGTACGTGGATCCGTTGCGGGACTTGCCGGTGCCTTCCAGTGCGGACCAGAACCCGCGGTTCCAGGCACGCACCCGGGCCGCGGGCGTGACGGCGGGCCTGCCGGCCGTTGACGGGGCCGCCGAAGGCGTCTTAGTGCCGCTGGTGGCCCCGGCGGTGGCTCGTGCCGCCGTCGTACGTGTGGGCGTGCTGACCATTGTTACTCCTCGCTGGTCTGAGCCTGCCCTTCCACGAGCTCGCGGACAGCTTCGATGAAGGCATCGCCACGGTGAGCATAGGAAGAGAACTGGTCCATGGAAGCAGCCGCCGGGGCCAGCAGCACGGTGTCCCCGGAGGCGGCGAGCTGCGCCGCCGAGGCAACGGCCTGGGCCATCACAGTCTCGCCGAAAATCGGCGAAGGGCCTGCGTCGGCTTTGGCCGTACCGGCAGTCTGCACGTCTTCAGTCTCGCCCTTGCCCTGCCCGATCACGGGGACATCCGGCGCGTGTCGCTCCAGGGCGGCCTGCAGATCGCTGGAGTCCGCGCCGATCAGGACCACGGCCTTGAGCCGGCTGCCCTGTTCCTGGATCAGGGAGTCGTAATTCACACCCTTGGACAAGCCTCCCGCGATCCACACCACATTCTGGAACGCGGACAACGAGGCGGCGGCGGCATGCGGGTTAGTGGCCTTGGAATCGTTGATCCAGAGCACCCCCTCATGCCGGGCCACCAGCTGGATCCGGTGGTCTCCCGGGAGGTAGTTCAGCAGGCCCTGGCGCACAGCCGATGGCTCCACCCCGTAGGCCCTGACCAGGGCGGCGGCTGCCAGCGCGTTGGCCACCATGTGGCGCGGAGCCACCGGCCCCAGGTCGGCGATCGAGGCGAGTTCGGCCGCGCTGTCCTTGCGTTCTGCGATGAACGCCCGGTCCACCAGCAGCCCCTCCACGACGCCGAGCATGCTGATGGCCGGCGTCAGCGTGGTGAAGCCCACGGCCCGGCAGCCTTCCACCACGTCCGCGTCCTCGACCATGCGTTCGGTCTCGATCTGCTCGGCGTTGTAGATGCAGGCCTTCTGCGTGTTCGCGTAGACCTTGGCCTTGTCGGCCAGGTAGGAGGCGTAGGAGCCGTGCCAGTCCACGTGGTCTTCAGCGACGTTGAGGCACACGCTGGCCACCGGCGACACCGAGTGGCTCCAGTGCAGCTGGAAACTGGACAGTTCGACCGCGAAGGCGTCGTAGTCCACGGGGTCGCGCAGGGCGTCCAGGATCGGGGTGCCGACGTTGCCCACGGCGATCGCCTTCAGTCCGGCGGCCTGGAGCATGGACTCGGTCAGGCCCACCGTGGTGGTCTTGCCGTTGGTGCCGGTAATGGCCAGCCAGTCGGCGGTCTTGCGGCCCTCGCGTTCGCGGAGCCGCCAGGCGAGCTCGACGTCGCCCCACACCGGGATGTGCGCCCGCGCCGCGGCGGCGAGCAGGGCCTGGTCCGGGCGCCAGCCCGGGGACGTGACTACGAGGTCCGGCTTCTGCCCGTCGATCTTCGGGACGGACTCCACCGCTTCCTCGCCCAGCAGGACGTCCACCGCGCCGACGATCTTGAGTGTGTCGGCCTGGGCCAGCGCCTTGGCGCTGGTGGCGGCATCCACCACCACCACGCGGGCGCCGAGTTCAATGAGGGTATCGGCGGCGGCGAAGCCGGAGACGCCGATGCCGGTGACCACGACGCGCAGGCCGGACCAGTCGGAATCCCAGGTGGTGAGTCCCTGCAGCCGGGGCGAGGTGGTGAGCGGGGCGGGGATGGGACCGGTCACAGCAGCACCACCCATTCGGCGTAGAAGATGCCCAGGCCGGCGGCGACAAACAACCCGGACAGGATCCAGAACCGGACCACCACGGTGACTTCGGCCCAGCCCTTGAGCTCGAAGTGGTGCTGCAGCGGTGCCATCTTGAAGAACCGTTTGCCCTTGGTGAGTTTGAAGTAGCCCACCTGGATGATGACCGAGAGCGTGATGAGGACGAAGAGCCCGCCGATGAAGGCCAGCAGCAGTTCGGTGCGGGACAGGATGGCGAAGGCGGCGACGGCGCCGCCGATGGCAAGGGAGCCGGTGTCGCCCATGAAGATCTTCGCGGGCGAGGTGTTCCACCACAGGAACCCGACCATCGCCGCGCTCAGGATGGCGGCCAGCAGGGCCAGGTCCAGGGGGTCGCGGACCGAGTAGCAGCCGCTGCCTGCCTGCCGCGGGGATCCGCAGGCCTGGTTGCTTTGCCAGATGCCCATGAGCGTGTAGGCCCCGAACACCATGACGGAAGCGCCGGCGGCCAGGCCGTCGAGGCCGTCGGTGAGGTTCACGCCGTTGGTCGCGGCCGTGACGATCAGGTTGGACCACAGCACAAACAAGATGGCGCCGAGCACGGTTCCGGCGAACGCGAGGTTGAGCCACGGAATATCGCGCACCAGCGAGATCTGGGTGGAAGCGGGGGTCAGGCCCGCGGCATTCGGGAAGTTCAGCGCCAGCACGGCAAAGATGATGCCAACCGCGCCCTGGAGGATCAGCTTGGCCTTGGCGTCCAGGCCCAGGCTGCGCTGCTTGGAGATCTTGATGAAGTCATCCAGGAACCCGACCAGCCCCATGCCCACCATGAGGAACAGCAGGAGCAGCCCGGAGGCGCTTGGCCCCGGTGAGTGCGGGTTCATCATCCACATGATCAGGTGCGTGAGCCCATAGCTGACCAGGACCGCCACGACCACAACGGTGCCGCCCATCGTGGGCGTGCCCCGCTTGGTGTGGTGGGAGGTGGGTCCGTCGTCCCGGATGAATTGGCCGTAGCCCTTGCGGACCAGGAAGCGTATGAACAACGGGGTGCCCACAAACGCGAGGAGCAGCGCCATTCCGGCGCCCATCAGCAGTGCAATCACAGCTGTGCACTCCCTTCGTTGGCGGTTGCGGCAGTTCCCTCAGCAGGTCGCTCGGGAGAGTCTTGGGTGGCACGTGGGGGTAATGCTATCCGATCCCCCAAGTGGCGCAGCCCGATGCCGTTCGATGACTTGAACAGGACCAGGTCGCCGGGCTGGAGCTCGGCTTGGAGAAGATCGTAGGCCTCGTCCGCCGTCTCGGCGAAAACGCATTCGTCGCCCCAGGAGCCCTCGTTGACGGCTGAGACATACAGCGACCGCGCCTCCCGGCCCACCACGACGAGCCGGGAGATGTTCAGCCGCACCACCTGGGTGCCGACTGCCATGTGCTCGCGGATGGAATCCGGGCCCAGTTCCAGCATGGCGCCCAGGACCGCCCACGTGCGGCGGCCCTGGCCCAGCTCGGCCAGTGTCCGCAATGCTGCCCGCATGGACTCCGGGTTGGCGTTGTAGGCGTCGTTGATGACGGTCACGCCGTCGGGACGCTCCGTGCGCTCCATCCGCCAGCGGCTGGCGGCGGTCTGGGCGCTGAGCGAAGCCGCGATCTGCGCGCCGGGGATGCCGGCCGCGTGCGCCGCGGCCGCAGCCGCGAGGAGGTTGGCCATGTGATGGGCGCCGATCAGCTTGGCGGCGACGTGGTGCCGGGTTGCTTCCTGCTGCGCCGTGACGTCGGCAGGGAGGTAGAGCTCAAATTCCGGGTGCCCGTCCGCGTTCAGTTCCACATCCGCGGCCCTCACCACATCGGCCTGGGCCACATCGGCCTGGACGCTGTGGTCCTCGTCTGTGCCGGCCGCGCGTGAGGTGAAGCCGAGCACACGGGCCCGGGTCCGGGTGGCCATCGCGGCGACGCGGGAGTCGTCCAGGTTCAGCACGGCGGTGCCCCCGGCCGGGAGCGCCTCCACGAGTTCGCCCTTGGCGACTGCGATGTTGTCGACGCCGCCGAACTCCCCGGCGTGGGCGGAGCCGACGCCGAGGACGACGCCGATCTCCGGCCGGACCATGTCCGCGAGGTATTGGATGTGGCCGATGCCCGTGGCGCCCATCTCGATGACGAGGTAGCGGGTGTCGAAGTCGGCTTTGAAGACCGTGAGCGGCACGCCGATCTCGCCGTTGTAGGACCCTTGCGGCGCAACTGTGGCGCCGTCGGCGCCGGCGGCCGCGAAGATCCCGGCGAGCAGGTCCTTCGTGGTGGTCTTGCCCGCGGAGCCGGTGATGCCGACCACGGTGAACGCGGCGCCGGCCGCGGCGCGGCTGGCCCGGATCCGGCGGACGGCTTCGGCGGCCAGTGCGCCCATGGCCAGGACGGCGTCCTCAACGACGACGGCGGGATAGCCCGTGCCGGCGGCGTCGGCCACTTCGCGCTCCACGAGCGCCAACACGGCGCCCCGGTCAAAGGCGGCGCCGACGAAGTCATGTCCGTCGGCGTTCTCCCCCGGTTTGGCCACATAGAGGGAACCCGCCGTGGCCTCGCGGGAGTCGGTCACCACGGAGGCGGGGGTAATTCCCGGTTCCGCGGCGAGCCGGCCGTTGGTTATGTCGGCGATTTCCGCCGCTGTAAATGCAATCATCTCGGTTTAGGACTCTATCCGGTGGTCTTCGAGAACGGTGAATCCCCGTGCTGTCAAGGCGTTCCGAAGCTCCACCCGGTCATCCAGTGCCAGGTTGACTCCCTTAACTTCCTGCCACACCTCGTGCCCGCGCCCGGCCACGAGGATGGTGTCCCCGGCTCCGGCGAGCTCTACGGCTTTCAGGATGGCGGCGTCGCGCGGGAAGACCTCCAAGACTGTGCAGTCCAGGCCTTCGTCGTCCTTGGCCGCCAGGGCCCCGGCAAGGACGTCCGCGCGGATGGCTGCCGCGTCCTCGTCGTGGGGGTCGTCGTCGCTGACAATCACGGTGTCCGCCAGCCGGGCCGCGATGGCCCCCATGGCGGGGCGTTTGCCCTGGTCCCGCTGTCCGGTGGCGCCGAAAACGATGATCACCTTGGATCCGGGTTCCGGGGACCGGACGGCTTCGAGGGCACGGGCCAGGGCGTCGGGGTTGTGCGCGAAGTCCACCACGGCGGCCGGGGCGGTGGACACGAGCTGCATCCGGCCGGGCACCGCGACGGTGAAAGGGTCGGCGGCGTCGAGGGCGGCCTGCACGGCGGCCGGCTCGTGGCCGCCGGCGAGGACCATCACTGTGGCCAGTGCGGCGTTGGCGACGTTGAAGCCGCCCGGCAGGCCGGTGTGGACGCGCAGCTCGGCGCCGTCGCGGTGCCGGAGGACGAAGTCGGAGCCGAGGCCCCGCGGAACGGTCCGGACGACAGTCCAGTCCGCGGTCCGGTCGGCGGTGCCCTCGGCGTCCGCCGGCCCGGCGCCGTCGGTCCCGGCCGTGGCCAGGGTCGTGACCGGGATTTCGGCGGCGGCCGCGAGTTTCCGGCCCCAGTCATCGTCGATGGTGACCACGGCGGCGCGGGCGCGTTCCGGCGTGAACAGCCGGGCTTTGGTCTGGAAGTACTCCTCCATGGTCCCGTGCAGGTCCAGGTGGTCCTGGGTGAGGTTCGTGAAGCCGGCGACGTCGAACACCACCGCGTCGACGCGGTGGAAGGACACGGCGTGCGAGGAAACCTCCATGGAGGCGGCATCGAGCCCGCGTTCGCGCATGAGCGCCAGCAGGGCGTGCACATCCGTGGATTCGGGAGTGGTCAGCAGGCTCGGGATCGGCTCCCCGCCGGCCAGGATCTCAATCGTCCCGATCAGCCCGGTCCGCTTGCCCAGCGCCCGCAGCAGGGCATTGATGAAATAGGTGGTGGTGGTCTTGCCGTTGGTGCCTGTCACCCCGAAGAGGGCCGGTGCCCCGGCTCCGTCGGGCCTGCTCTGGTAGATGAGTGCGGACAGCCGGCCGACCACGCTGCGCGGCTCGCCGGCCAGCAGCACCGGGACGGCGATGTCGTGGCCCAGGGCCAGCAGGCGCGCCCCGGCGTCGTCTGTCAGGACCGCCACGGCGCCGGCGTCGACGGCCTGGGACACGAAGTCGGCCCCGTGCCGTGTGGCGCCCGGCAGGGCCACGTACAGGTCTCCCGGGCGGACCGACCGGGAGTTCAGGGAGATCCCGGTGACCGGGACGGAGCCGGACACCCCGGGTACGGCGACGCCGATCGCCGCGCCGATGGCTGCCAGCGGCACTGCGGCAACCGCAGTGGGCCGGAAGCCCGGGGTGGAGTCATGGCCGGACGGCGCGGAAGCATCGGGGTCGGTGAGCTCTGACAAGTGGATCTCCGTTGTGGTGCTAGTGGATCGGGCACTGAACTAATCGGGCACTGAATGAAATCTGGCACTGAATGAATCGGGCACTGAACTGATCGGGACCCGGTGGACCGGGCCCTCGCACGCAGACGTGTTTCCGGCGCGCAGGCAGTGGGTGTGGCGCCGGCTGGTGACTTCCGGGCGCCGGGTGGAACAGGCGCTACTTGGCGTACTGCGGCAGCCTCGCGGGTTCGCCGGTGGAGGGCTGGACGTTGAAAGTGCGCAGCGTCTGGCTCATCACCGAACGGAACACCGGTCCGTTGGTGATTCCGAAGATGCTTCCCTTGGGCCGTTGCAGGACCACCTCAACAATAAACCGCGGATCGTCCATGGGCGCCATTCCGATGATGGAGGCCGTATAGCCGCAGAACCCTGATTTGCCGTCGTCGCAGGGTGATTCGGATGTGCCCGTCTTGGCGCCCACCCGGTACCCGTCGATCGCGGCTTCCTTGATCTCGCCCTCGGTTACGGCGCTCTCAAGGATGTCGCGGACCTGTTTGGCGGTCTCCTTGGAGACAACCTGCTGCGGGGCCTTGGCCGGGACTTTTTCCTCGGCACCGTCGTCCGGGTTGATGTAGCTGTCGATCAGGCGCGGCTGGAGCATCACGCCGTCGTTGGCGATGCTCTGGTAGGCCCGGACAGTCTGGAGGGTGGTTTGGGCGACGCCCTGGCCGAAGAGCACGGTGTACTGCTGGCGTCCGTCCCACTGGTCGGCCGGGGTCAGGATGCCCTTGGATTCGGCCGGCAAACCGATGTCGGGGGCCTCGCCGATGCCGAACTTCCGCAGCCAGTCATAGCGCTGGTCCTTGCTTAGGCGCTGGCCCACCATGACTGTGCCGGTGTTCATGGAGTAGCCGACAATCCCCGCCAGCGTCCGTTGCTCGGTGCCGTGTTCGAACGCGTCGCTGAAGGTCTGTCCGTCCACGGTGTAGGTCGGTGGAATGGTGAACCTGTCCAGCGGGCTGGACTTCCCTTCCTGGATCGCAGCTGCGGCCGTGATCATCTTCTCCACCGAGCCGGGCTCGTAGGCGGCGGTGACGGCCCGGACCCCGCGGTCCTCGGCGGCAACCTTGCCGGGGTCGTTCGGATCCGGGGAGTCGGTATCGGCCATGGCCACGATGTTGCCGGTCTTGGCGTCTTGGACCACAATCACGCCCCACTCGGCGCTGAGCTTGTCCTTCTGGCTTTGGATCGCCTGCTGGGAAAAGTACTGCAGGTCCGAGTTCAGCGTGAGTTTGATGTCCTTGCCGTTCACCGCCGGCGTCAATTGGTCCACGCCCACGGGGATGCGCAGTCCGTCGGCGCCGATTTCAAACAGGCGCTTACCCGGTGTCCCTTTGAGGATCTCGTCCTGGGTCTGCTCGAGGCCCGCCTGTCCGGTGCTGCCGTCCTTGAGGAATCCGACAATTCCGCCGGCCACGGCGCCGTTGGGATAGACCCGCTTGCTGGTGCCTTCGGTGACGATACCGGGAATCTGCAGCTTGGACACCTTGTCCTCGATGTCCGGCTTCAGGTCCTTGGCCACGATGTAGTAGCGCTGGGTTCCGGTCAGGGCATCGCGCAGGATGCCGCGGTCCATGCCGAGCACGGCGGCGAGTTCGGAGATGCCCTGGTCCCGGGTGACCTTGACGAGCTCGTCCTTGCCGTTGATGGTCTCGAGCCGGCGGAAGGACTCGGTTTTGGTGTTGACCGTCTGGTCCACCACGACGTTGTAGCGGATGACGCTGCTGGCCAGGACCGTGCCGGAGGAATCGAGGATGCTGCCGCGCTCCGCAGGCAGCACGGTGGGCGTGAGCCGGTTGTTGAGGGCGGCCTCAGCCATGCCTCCGATGTCCAGGCCCTGGACCATGAACAGCTTGCCGCCGACCACCAGCAGGAGCGCCAGCATGATGCCGAGCCCCACGCGGAGCCGCCGGGTGGCGTTTGGGGCTTTCGCCTTGCTTGCCCTGCCGGAGTTCTTCGCCACGGTGAGTCCTTGCTGCTTGCCTTGCTGGTGGTCAGTGAACGTTACTGCCCCGGCGTCTTCTGTGCGGGGGCGGGCACCGATCCGCCGTGGAGCTCCACGGCAGGGGCGGCAGGTTTCGGTGCGGGGGCGGGCTTCGCAGCCGCCGGCGCCTTAACTGTGTCCGCCGGTTTGGTGTCCGCCGGCTTGCGCTGGGCGAGGGGCTCGTTCTCCGTGACCGGCGGGACCACCGTGAGCTGCCCGGCGACGGCCGGTGCGGCGATGACGGCGCCCGGGGCATCACCCTTGACCGCCGGTTTGGCCTTGCCGGTGACGCTGAGGGTCGAGAGATCGATCTGGCCCTTGGCGACGGAAGCCACCATGCCCAGTTCCGTTGCCTTGGCCGCGAGGTTCTGCGGCGCGTCGAAATTCTGGACCTGCTGGGTAAGGTCCTGGTTCTGCTTGGTCAGGGTGGTCTGCTCACTGCGGAGCTGGACCAGCTGGTACTGGGCAGAGGAGACGGAGATGTTCAGGACCAGCACGGCCATGAGGGCAATCGCCAGAAGTCCGAAGCAGAGGACCACGAATGGTGCGCGGCGCTTGCGCGGCACGGAGCGGACCACCGAAAGCGGGGTGCGTGCCTTGCGGGGCTGGTCAAGGCCGGGGCGGAGGCCGGGCAGGGCACGGGCAGTGGCGCCCTGGGCAACGGGGTAGCTGTTGACGGCGGCGGTGCTCATGCGGCTCTCCTGGCTTTGATGCGTTCGACGGCGCGCAGCCGGGCGGAAGCTGCGCGGGGGTTTTCGGCGATTTCAGCGGCGGTGGGTACCTCGGTGCCCTTCGTCAGGGTCTTGAGTTCGGCTTTGTGCTCTTCGAGCTCGACCGGGAAGCCGAGCGGTGCCGAGGACTTCGATCCGGCCTGGAAGAAGCCCTTGACAATCTTGTCTTCCAGGGAGTGGTAGGACATGACCACCACACGGCCGCCGAGGGCGATGGCCTCGATCGCTGCCGGGATGGCGCGCTCGAGGACGTCCAGTTCCTCGTTGACCTCGATCCGGAGCGCCTGGAAAGTGCGTTTCGCGGGGTGGCCGCCGGATTTGGCGGCACCGGCTGGCACCACGGCCTTGATCTGATCGACCAGTTCGCCGGTGGTGGTGAAGGGCTTTTCGGCGCGCGCGGCCACGATCCTGTTCGCGATGCGGCCGGCGAACTTCTCTTCGCCCCATTTCCGGATGATCCGGACGAGGTCTTCTTCGCTGTAATTATTGACGACGTCGGCGGCCGTCTGCCCGCGGCTGGTGTCCATCCGCATGTCCAGGGGCGCGTCGAAGGAGTAGGCGAACCCACGCTCCCGCTCGTCCAGCTGGAGCGATGAGACGCCAAGGTCCATGAGCACACCGTGGACTTCGGTGAAGCCCAGGTCCTCGAGGACGTCCGGGATTTCGTCGTAGACGGCGTGCACGAGGTCGGTCCGGTTCTCGAAGGGCGCCAGCCGGGCCCCCGCCAGCGCCAGGGCTTCCTCGTCGCGGTCGATGCCGATCAGGTGAAGGTCCGGGAAGCGCTGCAGGAGTGCCTCGGAGTGACCGCCCATGCCGAGCGTCGCGTCGATCACCACGGGGGTCTCGCCGCGGCTCCGGGCGGCCTCGATGCCGGGGGCCAACAAATTGATGCACCGGTCCTTGAGGACCGGTACATGGCGTTCGGACGTCGGCTTCGCCTGGTCGGGATCCGTCATGCCTTCATCCTTTCGTTGGCCTTGTTGGTTGCGCCTTGCGGGGTTGCGCTTTGCTGGTTGCGCGTTGCTTGGTACTGCTCTTACGCAACGTTCCTTGGTCCAGATCCCCATCCGCGCCTATCCTGCGCCGGCCTGGCTCCGGGGAAGTGAGCCAGGACAACAACCGGATGGGCGGCTGGAGATCTCGATCAAGGAACGTTGTTTGCTGGTGGATCAGTGGGGGTTCAGAGAATCCCCGGGATGGCGTCGTCTGTTTCCGAGAAGGCGGTTTCCTTTTCGGCCAGGTACTCATTCCAGGCCTGGGCGTCCCAGATCTCCGCGCGGGATCCTGCGCCAATGACGGCGAGTTCCCGGCCAAGACCTGCATACTCCCGGAGCGCCGGCGGAATCGTCACGCGCCCCTGCTTGTCAGGTACCTCGTCCGAGGCTCCAGAGAGGAAAACACGGATGTAGTCACGTGCCTGCTTGGAGGAAATTGGAGCCTCCCGCATCTGCTCGTGAACCCGGCCGAATTCCGCCTCACTGAAGACGTAGATGCAACGCTCCTGGCCTCTTGTGAGAACCAGCCCGCCGGCAAGTTCCTCTCGGAACTTCGCGGGGAGGATAATTCGACCTTTTTCATCCAGACGCGGCGAATGTGTGCCGAGAAACACGGCCCACCGCCTGTCTGTTTTAGGAAGTCCAACGTCCCCTGTGCTGCCACTACCCTCTTACGCCCTCCACATTACTCCACATCGCTCCACAGTCAACGACACGCCCGGGATGTTTGGACAAATCTGCGGATGTTTATTCCATTTCTTCCCAGCATTTGCAGGGAATCGGGACTGGTGGGGGAAAGTGGAGCGAATTTGCCTGCTTGCCTCACGCCGCGCACCGATTGGGGGCGCACACCGGCGTCGGAGCGGAATAGTTCGGCGCCGTCGTCCCGTTTTGCGGACCCACCGCCGCCAAATCCCAGCAAGGCTGCAGCAAACGCGTGGCAAATTGCCGCGTTAAATGGCGAAAGACCCGCCGAAGCGGGTCTCGCGCCGCTCCCCGGCGGGCCGGTGGCGGGAAGTGGAGGACTTTAGGGGGCCGTCACAGAGCGGCTCAGGACTCGCCCCCGTGCCGTTCGTCCCAGCGCTGCTCAAGGTTGCTCATGAACGAACTCCTGGGCTTGCCCTGCTTGCGGCCGCCCGTTGCCCGGGCCTTGCCGACCGCAGAACTGCGCATAGTGGCGAAATAGACTCCGGCGCCCATCACCACAAAGCCGAGGACCCCGACAAAGATGTTTTGCATCGACACCCCGACCAACAACAGCAGCACGCCCGCGAGAGTCGCGAGCACGCCGATGACCAGGTGGCGGGTGGACCATGAGCGCCCGGGGACCGATCCCATCGAGCTTGCAAACTTTGGGTCGTCCTCATGCAGCTGCTTCTCAAGTTGCTCCAGCAACTTCTGTTCGTGTTCCGAGAGCGGCATCACGACCTCCTCAAGTCTGCCAACGTCCGGGCATGACGTGGCCATTGCCCTAATTGCCTAACGCCCGGGATTCCGAAGTGGTTCCCCCGTCACCGCCATTGGTGAAAAGGGTCAATTCAGCTCTCCCGCGCCGGTCTCAGCTGGCTAGGTCGCCCGAACGGTCGATCCAGTAGTCCTAAACCTAGGTATTAATAAGGATAGATTGTCGCGGCCTGTTCTGAAAGACAGTCTTAAGGCCCTTTCGCCGCCGGAACCCTTGGGCACGGGCGCCCCCGCCAGAGGTCCTGTCGGGCTCACTCGGGGGTGCCCCCGGAATCCAGGAGCCGGGCCGGAAGAACGGACTTGTTGCCGAATTTCCGGGCGACAGCATCGAGGGCTTGTTCGGCGGCCCGCCAGTTGTCGTCCCGGCGGTCAAGGCTGAGCTGAAGCGGGGCGTCGGCGGCCTCTTCGAGCTGTTCGGCCCGGATGCCGACCAGCCGGACTGTCATGGGCCGCTCCCCCACCGATTCCAGGAGCTGCACCGCCACCGCGTAAAGGAGTTGGGCGCTGTCGATCGGTGTGCTCACGGTGCGGCTGCGGGTAATGGTGGAAAAGTCGGCGTAGCGCAGCTTGAGCGCCACGGTGCGGGCGTGCATGCCGGCGCTGCGGAGGCGCTCCGCTGTCCGGTGCGAAAGGCGCAGCAGCTCCCGGTGAAGCAGTGCGTCATCCGCGGTGTCCGTGGCGAATGTCTCCTCGGCTCCAATACTCTTTTCCAGGCGGACCGGCGTCACGGGCCGCGGATCGATGCCCCAGGAGAGCCGGTAGACGTGCTCCCCCGATGCGCCCAGCAGCTTGCGCAGCGAGGGCAGCGGCGACGCGGCGACGTCCGCCACCGTCCTGATACCCCGGCGGGCCAGCACCTCCACGGTCTTGCCGCCGACTCCCCAGAGCGCACTGACGGGAAGGCTGTGCAGGTAGGGGACGGTTTCCTCCGGCCTGATCAGCAGCAGGCCGTCCGGCTTGCAGCGGGTGGACGCGATCTTGGCCACAAACTTGCTGGCGGCTATGCCCACCGATGCCGTAATGCCCAGTTCCCGGAACACGCGCGCCCGGATGAGTTCGCCAATCTCCCGTGGCGGACCGAGCCGCCGGATAGCTCCCCCGACATCCAGGAACGCCTCGTCCACGCTGAGTGGCTCGACGAGGTCGGTGATGGAACCAAAGATTGCCATGATCTGGCCGGACACTTCGTAGTAGAGCTTGTGGCGGGGCTCGATGATGACAGCCGAGGGGCACATGCGCGCCGCCACCACCATGGGCATCGCAGATCTGACGCCGAATGCGCGGGCCTCATAGGACGCGGAGAGCACCACGGAGCGGTCCGCCGGATAGCCCACAATCACGGGCTTTCCCTTCAGCTCGGGCCGGCTGCGCAGCTCCACGGAGACAAAGAAGGCGTCCATGTCCACATGCATGATGCTGCTGCGCCGCAGTTCCACCAGGGAATCCCCGCCCGGGCTGCCGGGGGGCGGGACCGGGGGCTGCGCATTCGGGCGCACGTGGGGGTGCATATTCGTCTGCGTTCCCTGCTGATTCTCTGCGTCCGGCCCCACGTCTTCAATCCTATGCCCGGGGACTGACTAAACTGGAGGCTGATTCCGCTTCAACCCCAGGAGGAAAGTCCCTGTGAAGGTATTTGGACAGCGCAAACGTGCCGCAGCCGCCATCGCGGCGGCGGGCGCGCTATTGGCCTTGGCCGCATGCACGCCTGCCGGCACCGGGAGCCCGGCGTCGTCGCCGGCGTCGACCCCGGACGCCTCTGCGCAGTCCTCCACCACGGCTCCCCCCAGCCCTTCCGCAGAGCCCGGAACGTCAGCCACAGTGGGTGCCCTGGTGCCCGGGTTCCCGCAGAAACTCCTGCCGCTGATGCCCGGGGCGCAGGTGGTTTCGAGCAGCTTCGACAAAACCACCGTGCCGGCGACCGCGGCGCTGGTCGGCAGCACCACCGCCCCCGCCGCCGATGTCCTGGCTTTCTACACCAAGGGGCTCCAGGCGCAGGGCTTCAAGGCCGTGCCCGGCGAAACCGTCGGCGCCCTGCCTTCCAAAGACTTCCTGCGGGGGGACAACGAAACCGTGAACATCTCCGTCATGCAGACCACAGGGGTGTCCACGTTCACGATCGGCGCGAACGTCGCTGCCGAGTCCGTCAAGTGAGTCTCGCCGAACAGCTGCGGCTCGAGCAGGCGGATTTCGTGGCCGCCGTCGCCGGCAAGCTCACCGAGTTCCTGACCAGCCGCCAGGCCGTCATGTCCTCGATCTCCCAGGACATCGATCCGCTCATGGGCTCGATCTCGAATCTGGTCACGGGCGGCAAGCGCCTGCGGGCGCTCATGTGCTACTGGGGATGGCGCGGAGCCGGCGGGGAAGCCGGCGCCGCCGAGGTGGTCACCGCCGGCTCGGCCCTCGAGCTGTTCCAAGCCGCGGCCCTGATCCACGATGACATCATTGACCGCTCGGACACCCGCCGGGGCGGCCCCAGTGTCCACCGCAGGTTCATTGAACTGCACGAGGCCCAGGGCTGGGCGCTGGACAGCGAACGGTTCGGCCACGCGGCAGCGATCCTGACCGGGGATCTCTGCCTGTCCTTCAGCGAGGAATCGTTCACGGAGATCGGACACCGGGCCGCCTCCGGCAGCCCGGCACGGCTGATCTTCAACCTCATGCGCGCGGAAGTGATGGCCGGGCAGTACCTCGACATCCTGGAAGAGGTCGCCGGGCCCAGGCGGGACCGGGCCGGGGCCGTCAGCCGGGCCCAGTCCATCATCCGGTTCAAATCGGCCAAGTACTCCACCGAGCACCCGCTCGCCCTCGGCGGCGCCCTGGCCGGCGCCGGCGACGAGCTGCTGCGCGGCTATTCCGCCTTCGCCCTGCCGCTCGGCGAGGCGTTCCAGCTGCGGGACGATGTCCTTGGCGTCTTCGGTGACCCTGTCACCACCGGCAAACCTGCCGGGGACGATCTCCGCGAGGGCAAGCGCACAGTCCTGGTCGCCTTCGCCCTGGACCAGGCCGCGCCGGCCGAATCAGAGTTCATCGACGCCAAGCTGGGCAGCCCCGATCTCAGCGACGCGGACATCGAGGAGATCCGGCGGATCATCGTGGACTGCGGTGCACTCCAGGCCACGGAAGTACTCATCGAGGAGTTCGGCAAGGCCGCCTTCGCCGCCCTGGATCTCCTGCCGCTTCAGGAGCTGCCCAAGACCGCGCTCCGCAGGCTGGCAGAGGCCACGGTCAGCCGCGCCGCCTGATAGGGCCCCAAGGCAGGAACCGCCCGCGGAAACGCGGCGGGCCGTGCACGGCGGTTGCGCTGTGCACGGCCCTAATGGCACGTCCGGGGATGCTGCCGGCGCAGTGTTGCTGCCGGCGTGCTCTTACCAGGCCAGTGACTGCGCCCTGCGGCGGATTTCGGTCTTGCGCCCTTCCCGCAGGGCGTCAATGGGCCGGCCGCGGAGGGAGTCGTCCGGTGTAAAGAGCCAGTTGATCAGTTCCTCATCCGAGTACCCGGCGTCCGAGAGGACCACAATGGTGCCCTTCAGGCTCTCCACGGCATGCCCGTCCTGGATGAAAGCCGCAGGCACGGACCGAATGCGCCGGTCACCGATTCTCACGGCCGCCAGCGCACGCTCGTCCAGCAATGCATGGACCTTAGTGATAGATACGTTCAGAAGCTGTGCGACATCGGGCAGGGGCAGCCATTCGCCCACGAGGCTTTCTACATTACTCACGCATAAAGATTGCCACGCCCGGTGCCCCGCCGCCTAGTCGGCATCCGCAGAAATGACGCCGCGTCCATGACCCGTCCCCCCGCGCCGGAATGCCGCCCGGCTTCACCCGGGACGCCGCCGGAACGACTTTCGGGCGACACTCCACCGGAAACGGGATTGCGGAATGTCAAACGGTTCTTGTGCTAATTGCCAATTCATGAGACATTCACATAGATCACATTTGTAACAGAAATAACTTTTGTCACACTGGTAACACCAGTTCTACCGGCCTGACCGCAGCGTTGCCGCTGAGAAGAGGATCTTTCCAATGACAACCTCACGTTCGCCACAGCTCCGTCCGGGGCGCAGCCTGCCGCTTATTGCGGCGACGACGGCGGCGCTTCCCGCCGTCGTGCTTTCCTCCCTGGCGATCGCCCAGCCGGCCGCAGCCGAACCGCGTGTGCGTTCGGTCCCGGCAACCCTCGCGGCCGCCATGCGCGCCCAGGCAAAGGCTGACGCGGCGACATCCCTGAAGGCGGCAGTGATCCCGGCCGCCTCCGTCCCGGTGACGCTGCCGAGCGCCCTGCGGCCCGCGCAGCCGGCGGCACCGGCCGTCTACACGATCGCCCGCGGCGACACCATCAGTGCCATTGCCGGCCGCTACGGCCTGGACACCTTCGCCGTACTCAAGCTGAACAATCTGCAGGCGAACACCATCATCTACCCGGGGCAGAAGATCAAGCTCACGGGCTCGACGGCGGCCCCGGCGGCGCCCAAACCGTCCGCACCGGCGAAAACCGCCCCTGCGACGTCTGCTGTGACTTCCGCCTCGGGCGGGGGCCGCGTGTACGTTGTCAAGCCCGGCGACACCCTGAGCGCCATCGCCGCCCGCCACGGCGTTGGGCTTTCGGAGGTCTTCAAGTGGAACGGGCTCGGCATGAGCTCGGTGATCTATCCCGGCCAGAAGGTCAAGGTCGGCGGCGGTTCCAGCACGCCTGCCCCCTCCGCTCCCGCCGCACCCAAGCCGTCGGCACCCACGCCGGCCAGCGCCGGCTCCTACACCATCAAGGCCGGCGACACCCTCTCCGGCATCGCGGCCCGCAACGGTGTCAGGCTCTCGGACGTCCTGTCGGCCAACCGGCTGACGATGTCGAGCATCATCTACCCGGGCCAGAAGCTCGTCATCCCCGGCGCGTCGACCATCGCACCGGCGTCGAGCACGCCTGCCACCACCACGCCCCTCGTGCCCAGCACGTTCCTCGGGTTCAGCTACCCGGCCGCTGTGGTGAGCTCGGCCAACCAGAACAAGGCGCTGCTCAACGCCTCTCCGGTGCCCAGCCGTCAGCAGATGAAGTCGATCGTGGCGGACACGGCCCGGCGCATGGGCGTGGACGCCAGCCTCGCACTGGCCTTTGCCTTCCAGGAATCCGGCTTCGACCAGCGTGCGGTGTCACCGGCCAATGCGATCGGCACCATGCAGGTCATCCCGTCCTCCGGCGAATGGGCCTCCGATCTGGTGGGCCGCAAACTGAACCTGCTGGACCCGTATGACAACGCCACGGCAGGCATCGCGATCATCCGCCAGTTGGTCCGCACGAGCCCGGATGTGGACACTGCGATCGCCGGCTATTACCAGGGCCAGTACTCGGTGAGCCAGAACGGCATGTACGAGGACACCAAGGGCTACGTCGCCGCCATCAAGGCCAACCGGCAGCTGTTCCGCTAAATTGTTTGGCTAACTACAGATTCCAGCACAGGCTCCCTTACGGCGGAGCGTGACGCTACGGGCCCGGATCGCATGTTGATTCGGGCCCGTTTCTGTCCAGCGACTACGATTGTAAGGTGCAGGAATACGTGTCGGATGCTCTCGTAGGGAACCTGGTGGACAACCGCTACCAGGTTCAATCCAGGCTTGCCCGCGGCGGGATGTCCACCGTGTACCTCGCCACGGACCAGCGCCTTGAGCGTGATGTCGCACTGAAGGTGCTCCATCCCCACCTGGCCGACGACCCGCAGTTCCTCGACCGGCTGGGCCGCGAGGCCAAGGCTGCCGCCCGGCTCTCCCACCCCCACGTCGTGGGCGTCCTGGACCAGGGCGAGGACGGCCGGCTCGCCTATCTGGTCATGGAGTTCATCAAGGGCCACACGTTGCGAGACGTCCTCAATGACAAGGGCGCCCTGTCACCGCGGTTGGCCCTAGCGCTAATTGATCCGGTCGTCGAAGGCCTCGGCGCCGCGCACGCCGCAGGCATGATCCACCGGGACATCAAGCCCGAAAACGTCCTGATCGCCGACGACGGGCGGATCAAGCTCGGCGACTTCGGCCTGGCACGCGCTATCTCAACGTCCACAAGCACCGGCGCCCTGATCGGGACTGTCGCCTACCTCTCCCCCGAACTTGTCCTGGGGAAGCAGGCAGATGCCCGCAGCGACATCTATTCGGTCGGGATCATGCTCTACGAAATGATCACCGGCAGGCAGCCGTTCGACGGCGATGTGCCCATCCAGGTCGCCTACCAGCACGTCAATTCCACCGTGGGAGCGCCGTCGCTGGTGGTGCCCGGGCTGGCTGCGGAGATCGACGAACTTGTCCAGTGGTGCACCGACCGGGACCCGGACAAGCGCCCCGTCGACGGCAGCGCCCTGTTGTCCGAACTCCGGCATATCAGGACCAACCTCAGCGACGCCGAACTCGACCTCCAGCCGCCTGCGGCTGTCCGCAGCGCCCTTCCGGCCGTGGCAGCACCGCCAAACCGGCCGCCCGGCGGTGCCCGCCCGGCGTCGGACGGGCAGGACACGGCCCACGTGCTGCCCCCCACCGGTATGCCCACGGAACTGCAGACTGAGGTGTACGGCAGCCTCGCCCGGCCCACCGAGATGATCTCCCGTACCAGCGGCAACCCGACCACCGTCATGTCCGGCGCCCCGCGGCGTCCGGCCTACGGACCGCTGTCCACCCCGGACGAGGCACCCTACGACGGCGCCGCCGGGTACGACGATCCAGCAGAAGGTGCGGTTGCCCCCAGCAAACGCGCCCAGCGCAAGCTGGACCGGGACGAGGAGAAGGCGCGCCAGCGCGCCGCGGCCACGCCCACCAGGACCCTGCACGAGGGCAACCCCCGGCGCCGCGGCTTGCTGTGGATCGTCCTGCTCGTCATCGCGGCGCTGCTCGCCGCCGTCGCCGGCTGGTTCTTCGGCATGGGTCCGGGCTCACCGGGAACCATTCCCCCGGTGGCGAACAAGACCGTTGCCGAGGCCCAGGACCTGCTCCGCACCGCCGGCTTCCAATCCACCGTCAAGGATGTCTTCGACGACGACATCTCACCCGGCCTCGTGGTCGGCTCGGAGCCGACCGCCGGCGAGGTCATCCGCAAGTTCCAGCCCGTGGCCCTGGCCGTGTCCAAGGGCCCGGAACTGTTCCCGCTGCCGGAACTGACCGGCAAGACCCTGGACGAGGCCAAGACCACGCTCAACGGCGCCCAGATGGCTTTGGGCCCGATTACCGAGACCTTCGACGAGAAGGCGCCGGCCGGGACAGTCCTTGCCCAGGCTCCGCGCAGCGGCAACCCGGTCCGGCACGGGACGCCCGTGGGCCTCACCGTCTCCAAGGGCCCGCAGCCCATCCCGGTCCCTGATGTCCGCGGGCAGGCGCAGGACGCAGCCGTGAGTGCCCTGGAAGCCGCCGGACTGAAGGCCGTGGTCGCACCCGAGCCGGTCAACGACCGGAACGTCCCGAAGGGCGCGGTGCTGGCGCAGGACCCGGCCTCAGGCAACCTGACCAAGGGCGGAACCGTCACCCTGACCATCTCCAAGGGCCCGAAGCTCGTCGAGGTGCCCAGCTTTATCGGGAAGCAGGCCTCGGAGGCACAGGAAGCCCTTGAAAAACTCGGCTTCAAGGTCCAGGTCGATAACATCCTGGGCGGTTTCTTCGGCACGGTCCGCGCCCAGGATCCGGTGGACACGAAGGCCCCGGAGGGCTCGACCGTAACGCTCACCGTCGTCTGACGGCTCCCCGCTCCGACCACTCGCATCCCACAAAAAAGCACCGCCCGGCTGCATCAGCCGGGCGGAGCTTTTTGTGAGTCAGCGCAGCGCCTCAGCGCTTGGAGAGCGCACCGGCTACCAGGAACGCCATTTCGAGCGACTGCATGTGGTTCAGGCGCGGATCGCAGACCGACTCGTAGCGGTCCAGGAAGGCTTCCTGGTCGATCGGGTCGGCTCCGCCCAGGCATTCGGCGACGTCGTCGCCCGTCATCTCCACGTGCAGGCCACCGGGAACGGTGCCGAGCGCGTGGTGGACTTCGAAGAATCCGCGCACCTCGTCGATGACGTCGTCGAAATTGCGGGTCTTGTAGCCGTTGGGCGAGGTGACCGTGTTCCCGTGCATGGGGTCGGTGACCCAAAGGACCTGCGCCCCGGAGGCGGTGACGCGCTCGACGATCGCCGGCAGCTTCTCGCGGATGTTGCCCGCCCCCATGCGGGTGATGAAGGTGAGCCGGCCGGGCTCCCGGTTCGGATCCAGCTTGTCGATCAGGCGCAGGGCGTCGTCGCCGCTGGTCGAGGGGCCGAGCTTCACGCCGATCGGGTTGCGCACGCGGGAGAGGAAGTCAACGTGTGCGTGGTCCAGCTCGCGGGTCCGCTCCCCGATCCACAGGAAGTGCGCCGAGGTGTCGTAGGGCAGCCCGGTGCGCGAATCGATGCGGGTCAGGGCGCGCTCGTAGTCCAGCAGCAGGGCCTCGTGGCTCGCGTAGAATTCCACCCGCTTCAGGGCCTCGAAGTCGGCCCCGCAGGAGGACATGAACTTGATGGCGCGGTCGATGTCCCGGGCCAGGGACTCGTAGCGGGCGTGCGCCGGGTTTTCGGTGAAGCCCTTGTTCCATTGGTGCACCAGGCGCAGGTCCGCGAAACCGCCCTGGGTGAAGGCGCGGATCAGGTTCAGCGTCGAGGCGGAGGTGTGGTAGGCCTTCAGCATCCGGCTGGCGTCATGGGCACGGGACTCGGGTGTGAAGTCGTAGCCGTTGACGATGTCGCCGCGGTAGGCCGGCAGGGTGACGCCCTCGCGCGTTTCATCGTTGGAAGAGCGCGGCTTGGCGAACTGGCCGGCCATGCGGCCCATCTTGATGACGGGCATGGCCGCGCCGTAGGTGAGGACGACGGCCATCTGCAGAATGGTCCGGACGCGGGCGCTGATCTTGTCCGCCGTCGCCGCTTCGAAGGTCTCGGCGCAGTCGCCGCCCTGGAGCAGGAACGCCTTGCCCTGCGCCGCGGCGGCGAGCCGTCCGCGAAGGATGTCCACTTCACCGGCGAACACGAGGGGCGGGAGGACGGAAAGTTCCTTGACGGATGCCTCGAACACAGCCGGGTCCGACCAGGTGGGCTGCTGCGAGGCCGGGAGCTCCCGCCAGTTGTCCAGTCCGGGATAGTTGGCGGCTCCGCTCTGGGCGGTGCTGGTCAGCGGGGAAACTGGTTTCTCAGATAGCTCGGTCACTATCTAAGGATAGTTGCCCCGCCGCGGTTCGGGGGCCGCGCCTGTCATTGGCAGCTCCTTTGCCGTCACATGGCACCCGTGGCCCGCTTAAGCGGTGCCGGGAATCTCCGGACCGGCTTCCCCGGCGGCAGTTTCATTCGGGCTTTCGTTCGGGGTTTTGTTCGGGCTTTTGTTTGGGGTTTCGCTCTGGGTTTTGTTTGGGGTTTCTCCGGCGGCCGCATCCTGCACTTCGTCGGGGCCCGCAGGGGCTTTGTCCGGGGCCGCGTCCTGGGCTTTGCCCGCCAGGCGGAGCTTCACGGCGGCGGCGTACTCGTCCACGTACTCCTGGCCGGAGAGCCGCATGAGTTCATACATGATCTCGTCGGTCACCGAACGCTGGATCAGCCGGTCATCCTCCATCCCGTAGTAGCGGCTGAAGTCGAGCGGTTCGCCAAAGATCATGCCGATGCGGCGGATGTTAGGCACGCGCTTGCCGATCGGCTGGACTTTGTCTGTTCCGATCATTGCCACCGGGATGACCGGGACGCGGGCCTGCAGCGCAAGGCGGGCAACGCCCACCTTGCCGCGGTAGAGGCGCCCGTCGGGGCTGCGGGTCCCCTCGGGGTAGATGCCCAGGAGGGAGCCGTTCTTGAGCACGTCCATGCCGGCGTTGAGGGACTGCGCGGACGCGGCGCCCCCGGACCTGTCCATGGGGAGCTGGTTCGTGAGCCGGAAGAAGGCTGCGGTCAGCCGGCCCTTGATCCCGGTGCCGGTGAAGTATTCGGATTTGGCCAGGAACGCGACAGGCCGCGGCACCATGACCGGCATGAAAATGGAATCCGAGAAGGAGAGGTGGTTCGAGGCAAGGATCGCGGCGCCCTCGGCAGGGACGTTGTCGAGGCCCTTGACCCAGGGCCGGAACAGCAGCCTCAGCACCGGTCCCAGGACAAACGTCTTCGTGAACCAATAAAACACTCGGTGACCTCTCCGGAAGGCGTCTGGCCGGCCGCCCGAATCGGGTCCGGCCAGGCTTCAATGGACACCTTACTCTAGTGAGTTTTGGGGCCAAGGGTGACACGATGGGCTCATGACTGAAAGCAGCACTCCCTCTGCGCCCGCCGCTTTCAGCTACCCCGGCCACGGACCCAACGCCCGGACCGGCGTGGCCATCTGCCACGGCTTCACGGGCAGCCCGCTCAGCGTCCTGCCGTGGGCCCGTCACCTCGCCGCCCAGGGCTTCGCCGTATCGGTGCCCCTCCTGCCCGGGCACGGCACCCACTGGCGCGACCTCGCCCGGCAGGGCTGGCAGGACTGGTACAGCAGCTTCGAATCGGCGTACCTGGACCTGGCCGCCCGGACCGATGACTGCTACGTCGCCGGGCTGTCCATGGGCGGCACGATCGCCCTGCGTACCGCGGCCCGCCACAGCGTGGCCGGCGTGGCCGCCGTCAACCCCGGCCTGAGCTTCTATGACCGCAGGGTCCGGATCGTGGGACTGCTCAAGTACTTCCAGCGCACCACCACGCCCATTCAGGAGGAGAACTCCACGGCTACCCCCACCGATGACGGCGACTACTCCCTGACGCCGCTGGCCGCCGTCCACCAGCTGCGCCGGCTGTTCGGCGCGACCCTCCGGGACCTGCCGGCAGTCCGCGCCCCGGCGCTGGTCTTCAAGTCGGACACTGACGCCGTGGTCCCGCCGTCGTCCCTGGCGCTGCTGCGCAGGCGGCTCGGGTCCCGGGAACTCACAGTGGTTCCCCTCCCGCACAGCGGGCACGTTGCCACCCTGGACGCCGATGCGCCGCTACTCTTTGAAGAATCAGTGCGCTTCTTCCTCCAGCACACCCACGCCAATTCGCCGCCCCGCGCCCCCTCGGAGACCCCATGAGCATCCTCCCGGACCACTCGCCGTTCAGCAGCCCGTTCACGGGAACCATCCCCCGGACCGGCGTCGTGGTGTCCCACGGCTTCACCGGCAGCCCGCACGGTGTGCGGGACTGGGCGTCGTCCCTGGCCAGTGCCGGGTTCGCCGTCCGGCTGCCCCTGCTGCCGGGGCACGGAACGAGCTGGCAGGAGCTGGTCAAGACCCGCTGGCAGGACTGGCATGCCGCCCTGGACGCGGCCTACCTGGAGCTTGCGGAGGAATGCGACGTCGTAGTCGTGGCGGGGCTGTCCATGGGCGGCGCCCTGGCGTTGCGGATTGCGGCCACCCGCCCCGTGGCGGGGGTTGTGGTGGTCAACCCCGGCCTCGTCATCGATGATCCCCGCGCCCCGCTGGCCGGCGTCTTGAAGTTTGTCCTCAAGAGCACCCCGGCGATCGCCAATGACATCCTCAAACCGGGCATGGACGAGTACGCATACCCGCGCACTCCGGTGGCCGCCGCACACGAGCTCAACAAGATGTTCAAGGACACTGTGCGGCTGCTGCCCCGCGTCACGGCTCCGGTCCGGGTATACCGTTCCACGGTGGATCATGTGGTGTCCGAATCCAGCATGGAGGCCCTGCGCCGCGGGTTGACCAACGCCCCGCTGGAGGTGATCCGGCTGGAAAACAGCTACCACGTCGCTACCATGGACAACGACGCGCCCGAGATCTTCCGTGGCACGGCCGAATTCGTCCGGTCCGTTGCAGCCGCAGCCAGTCCGGGCGCCGCCCACGCCAGCCGGAAGGACACGGCCAATGACTAAACCGGACCCCGGAGTCCCGGACCCCGAAACCCCTCACCCCGACGACGCCGGGACGGCTGCGCCTGACGCTGACGCCGGCGCATCCGGCGTCCAGCGTCCGGGCGCCACCCCGCCCCCTGAGGCAGAGGACCCGGCCGCCCCGGACCCACAGTCCGTCGATGACGACGCTGTGTGGCTGGATCTGGTCGCCAGGCTGGAAGGAGTCGGGGCAGGCGAGGACCAGGCACCTGGCGGCCCGGCCGGCGGAACAGACAGCGCCGCCGGTGGCGCCGGCGCCGGTGCCGGATCCGGCGCCGGCTCATCAACGGCGAGGTCGTTCCGCGATTTTGACCCGCTGGGTCTCGCCGGCGTCGCACCGATCGAGCTTTCCGCCAGGGAGCGGCTCGCCCCCGCCCCGGGGAGTCCGGCTGTGGGCAGCAGCGAGGCACCGGACACCGCACCCGGCCCCCGGGACTATGAGGCCGACGACGACGGCGCGTTCATCCCGGAGGAGCCGCCCAGCCTGGCCGGTGCAGATCCAATGACCGTCCTTGCCTGGCTTGGCGCGGTGGGCGGCCCGATTGCGCTCGTGTTCTCGGCGATGTTCTGGCGGTCGGCCCCGACGCTGGCGATCGTGGGCATGGTGGCCGCGTTCGCAGCCTCGGTGGTGTTCCTGATCATGAAACTGCCCGGCGAGAAGGACGAGCACGACGACGGGGCGCGCATCTAGTCCACCCGGTCATGGCGCCAGCCACTGCGCTGGTGTTTCAGGGGCTTACTAAGGCACGCTACTGCGTGTGCATGCGGCTGCTGACCCGGGAGAGGTCGGCGGCGCCGATCAGTCCGGCATTGGGGCCCAGGGCCGCCAGTTCGATCTCCGCCGCGGGGCGGAAGCCGCGCCCGGTGAGGTTCCGCGCGAAGGCCTTCCGGGCCGGCGCTACGAGCAGCTCGCCGGCGTCGCACAGTCCGCCGCCGATCACGAACTTGCCGGGGTCCAGTGCCGCTGCGAGGTTCGCCAGGCCAAGGCCCAGCCATTCCCCGACGTCCTCGAGGAGTTCGCGGGAGGTCTGGTCCCCGGCCTTGGCCAGCTCCGTCACGATCACGCCCGTAATGCGGCCCACGTCGCCGTCCACGGCTTTGAGCAGTTCCTGGGCAACCGGAGAATTCGCGGCGGCCAGTTCCCGGGCCTCGCGGCCGAGCGCATTGCCCGAGGCGTATTGTTCCCAGCAGCCGCGGTTGCCGCACTCGCAGCGGTGCCCGCCCGGCATGATGATCTGGTGGCCGAACTCCCCCGCCACACCGAAGCGGCCGCGTTCGAGCCGTCCGTCCATGACCATGGCGCCGCCGATCCCGGTGCCCAGGGTGATGCAGACCAGACGGCTCTGTCCCTGCCCGGCGCCGAAGCGCCATTCCGCCCAGGCGGCGGCGTCGGCGTCGTTGGTCAGCAGGACAGGGCGGCGCAGCAGCCGCTGCAGGTTCTCGCGCAGCGGTTCATTGCGCCAGGCCAGGTGCGGGCTGAAAAGGACAGTGCCGCCGTCGAGGTCCATCCAGCCGGCGGCACCGATTCCGACCGACCAAATCCGGTGCCCGGCGCCCAGCTCTGCAACCAGTTCGACAATGACCTGTTCCACGGCGCGCGGGTCGTTGCCCGGCGTGGAACGTTTCGCCTGGCTGAGGATCCGACCCTCGGCATCGACCACGCCGGCGGCAACCTTGGTTCCCCCCGATGTCGACGCCGATCGCCAGGCCCTTGCGGCCCAGCCGCAGGTGTGAGCGGAGGTCGTGCCCGGCCGTGGCGGCCGCGGCTCCGGCCAGGGTCCGACTCCGCCAGGCGGCGGTCCGGCGGCGCAGGCCGGGCTGCCGGCCGGGTGATGGTGTCTGCATGGTGCCCCATTCTATTCGCCGGGGCCGCCGCAGCCGCGAAGGCCCGGCAGCATGACGCCGCGGCGGCGCCCGCAGCATCCCCGACTGGCGGAACCGCGGGGCCGGCCGTAAAGTTACTGGCCAGTAGGTGTCGCAGAACACACCTTCGGGGGACCGCATACTAGGCTTAGCGGTACCCGTTGCGGGCCTATGGATACCTAAGGAGCTGTCGTGCGAGAAATCATTGTCCCGCCCCTGGTGAATGTCGATCCGGACACCAACGTCACCGATCTCGTGGTGCGCCAGGCGGCCAAGGCCTCCAACCCTGCACTGTTCTCGCGGCTCGACGCAGCCGGCCAGTGGCAGGACGTCCGCGCCACGGATTTCCTGGCCGACGTCTCCGCCCTCGCCAAGGGCCTCATGGCCAGCGGTGTGGCAGCCGGCGACCGGGTGGGCATCATGTCCCGTACCCGGTATGAATGGGCCCTGATCGACTTCGCCATCTGGTTCGCCGGCGCCGTCTCGGTCCCGATCTATGAAACCTCCTCCCCCTCCCAGGTGGCTTGGAACCTTGGCGACTCCGGCGCCGTGGCCGCGTTCGGCGAATCGGCGCACCACGAGGACATCATCCGGCAGGCGGCCACCTCCGAGGGGCTCACCGCCCTGGCGCATGTCTGGCAGCTCGAGGGCGACAGCCTGGACGAGGTCCGTGCGGCCGGAGCCGGCATCAGCGATGCCGAGCTCGAAGCACGGCGCAGCCAGGCGTCCCTGAAGGATGTCGCCACGATCATCTACACCTCGGGCACCACCGGCCGGCCCAAGGGCTGCGAGCTGACGCACGGCAACTTCGTGGAACTGTCCGAGAACGCCCTGGTCACGTCGCTTGGCACGATCGTCCACGAGCAGGCCCGGACCATCATGTTCCTGCCCATGGCCCACGTCTTTGCACGCTTCATCTCCGTGCTGGCAGTCGCCGCCGGCGTCACGGTGGCACACACACCGGATATCAAGAACCTGCTGCCGGACCTGCAGAGCTACAAACCGACCTTCATCCTCGCTGTCCCGCGCGTTTTCGAGAAGGTCTATAACTCCGCGCTGACCAAGGCCGAGGACGGCGGCAAGGGTGCCATCTTCCACCGCGCCGCGGACACCGCCATCGAATTCTCCCGGGCCCGGCAGGCCGGCAAGGTGGGGCTCGTGCTGAAGCTCAAGCACGCCGTCTTCGACAAGCTCGTGTACAGCAAGCTCCGGGCCGCCATGGGCGGGAATGTCTCGCATGCCGTTTCCGGCGGCGGACCGCTCGGTGAACGGCTGGGCCACTTCTTCCAAGGCATCGGCATGCAGATCCTGGAAGGGTACGGGCTGACCGAAACCACGGCGCCGGTCACCGTGAACACCCCGGACCTGATCAAGATCGGCACCGTCGGCGCTCCGATTCCGGGGAACTCCGTCAGGATCGCGGACGACGGCGAGATTCTCGCCAAGGGCGTCTGCGTCATGCGCGGCTACTACAAGCGTGATGACCTGTCCGCCGCGACCTTCGAGGACGGCTGGTTCCGCACCGGCGACATCGGCCAGCTGGACGAGGCGGGGTTCCTGACCATCACCGGGCGGAAGAAGGAAATCATCGTCACTGCCGGCGGCAAGAACGTCGTCCCGGCCCTGCTGGAGGACCAGATCCGGGCGGACGCGCTTGTCTCGCAGGTGCTCGTGGTCGGTGACAACCGCCCGTTCATTGGTGCCCTGGTGACCCTGGATGAAGAAGCCCTGCCCGGCTGGCTGGGCCGACACGGGCTCCCGGCCTCGACCTCGCTCGCTGAGGCTGCCGTCAACCCCACAGTCAAGGCCGCGGTCCAGGAGCTCATCAACCACGCGAACCAGTCCGTGTCGCAGGCCGAAGCCATCAAGTCCTTCCGGATCGTGCCGGCCGACTTTACCGAGGCCTCCGGCCACCTGACGCCCTCCATGAAGGTCAAGCGGGCCCAGGTGCTCAAGGACTTCGAGAACGTGATCGAGGAAATGTACAGCGCCAAGCGTCCCACCCTCGCCTAGGCTGCAACCGCAACCGCCCCGCACCAGAGCAACGCGGGGTCAGATACGGCCCATCCGGCGCCCCCGGATGGGCCGTATCTGACCCCGCGTTGCTTTCGTTGCTATTCGACGACGAGCAGCAGATCCCCGCCCTGGACCTGTTCGATCCCGGCGACGGCGAGCCGCGCGACGGTGCCGGCCACCGGCGTCGTGATGGACGCCTCCATCTTCATGGCCTCGATCGTGGCCACCGTGTCGCCGGCTTTCACGGTGTCCCCGGCCTTGACGGTCAGCGTGACGGCACCGGCGAACGGCGAGGCCACCTGGCCCGGCTGGGAGGTGTCGGCGCGCTCGGCGGCCTTGACGTTGCTCACCACTGAACGGTCGCGGACCACCACGGGCCTGGACTGGCCGTTGAGCGTGCACATCACCGTGCGCATGCCCTTCTCGTCCGGCTCGGAGACGGCCTCGAGCGAGGCGATCAGGCGGACGCCCTTCTCGAGCTCGATCTCGTGCTCCGCGCCGCGCTGCAGCCCGAAGAGGTAGTCGCGAGTATCCAGCACCGACAGGTTGCCATAGGACTCCACGCTCTTCAGGTAGTCCTTGGTGGGACCGGCGAAGAGCAGGCGGTTGAGGGTGCCCCGCCGGGCCTTGGAATCGCCGCTGAGCGCAGCGCTGTCCTCGGCGCTGATCTCGACGTCGCGGACCTTGACGGTGCGGCCCTGCAGTGCCTTGGTCCGGAAGGGCTCGGGCCAGCCGCCGGGCGGGTCACCGAGCTCGCCGGAGAGGAAACCGATCACGGAATCGGGGACGTCGTACTTTTGCGGGTTCTCGTTGAAGTCCGCGGGATCGGCGTTGAGGCCCACCAGGTGCAGGGCGAGATCGCCCACCACCTTGGACGACGGGGTCACCTTCACCAGGCGGCCGAGGATCCGGTCCGCCGCGGTGTACATGTCCTCGATCGCCTCGAACCGCTCGCCCAGGCCCAGCGCCATCGCCTGCTGGCGCAGGTTGGACAGCTGGCCGCCCGGAATTTCGTGCTGGTAAACCCGGCCTGTGGGCCCCGGCAGTCCGGACTCGAACGGCGCGTAGACCCGGCGGACGGCCTCCCAGTAGGGCTCGAGGGCACAGACGTTCGCGAGGCTGAGGCCGGTGTCGCGCGGCGTGTGGGCAAGTGCGGCGACGAGGGCCGAGGCCGAAGGCTGGCTGGTGGTTCCGGCCAGGGAGGCCGAGGCCACGTCCACGGCGTCCACGCCGGCATCCACGGCCGCGAGGAGTGTGGCCAACTGGCCGCCTGCGGTGTCGTGGGTGTGCAGGTGGACGGGGAGGTCAAACCGCTCCCGCAGCGCCAAAACCAGGCGTGCCGCGGCAGCCGGACGCAGCAGTCCGGCCATGTCCTTGATCGCGAGGATGTGCGCCCCGGCGTCGACGATTTTCTGCGCCAGCTCCAGGTAGTAATCCAGGGTGTAGAGCGTTTCTTCCGGATCCAGCATGTCCGCGGTGTAGCAGAGGGCAACCTCGGCGACGGCGGTGCCGGTCTCGCGGACGGCCCGGATGGCCGGGGCCATCTGGTTGACGTCGTTGAGGGCGTCGAAGATCCGGAAGATGTCGATGCCCGTGGCGGCGGCCTCGTTGACGAACGCCACCGTGACCTCTTCCGGGTAGGGCGTGTACCCGACGGTGTTGCGGCCGCGGAGCAGCATCTGCAGGCACAGGTTCGGCATGGCCTTGCGCAGGGCGGCGAGCCGGTCCCAGGGGTCTTCGCCGAGGAAGCGCAGTGCGACGTCGTAGGTCGCCCCGCCCCAGGCCTCGACCGAGAGCAGTTCCGGGAGCAGCTTGGACTCCGCCGGACCGGCTGCCACGAGGTCGCGGGTGCGTACCCGGGTGGCGAGCAGGGACTGGTGCGCGTCGCGGAAGGTGGTGTCCGTGACGGCCACGGCGTCCTGGGCGCGCAGGGCACGGGCAAACCCTTCCGGGCCGAGTTCCAGGAGCCGCTGGCGGGATCCCGGCTGGGCCGCGGCGTCATCCAGGGCCGGAAGCTTGTCCGCCGGGTCCGTGTGGACCTTGAGTTCGCCGTTGGGCTTGTTGACCGTGACGTCGGCGAGCCAGGTCAGCAACTTGGTGCCGCGGTCTGCCGAGACCCGTGCCTTCAGCAGCTGGGGCCGTTCGTCAATGAACGAGGTGGCCACATCCCCGGCGACAAAGTCGGGATCGTCCAGGACGGCCTGCAGGAAGGAGATGTTGGTGGACACGCCGCGGATGCGGAATTCGGCGAGGGCGCGGCGGGCCCGGGCGACGGCGGCCGGGTAGTTGCGCCCGCGGCAGGTCAGCTTGACCAGCATGGAGTCGAAGTGCGGACTGATCTCCGCACCCGAGTAGACGGTGCCGCCGTCGAGCCGCACGCCGGCACCGCCGGCCGAGCGGTAGCCGGTGATCTTGCCGACGTCGGGCCGGAAGCCGTTGGCCGGATCCTCCGTGGTGATGCGGCACTGCAGGGCGGCGCCCTTGAGCTGGACGCTCTCCTGGGACAGGCCCAGGTCCGCAAGGCTCTCACCGGCGGCGATGCGCAGCTGCGCCTGGACGAGGTCGACGTCGGTGACTTCCTCGGTCACCGTGTGCTCGACCTGGATGCGCGGGTTCATTTCGATGAACACGTGCTGACCGGCGCGCTCACCCACCGTGTCGACAAGGAATTCGACAGTACCGGCGTTGACGTAGTTCAGCGCCTTGGCGAACTTCACAGCGTCGCGGTACAGCGCCTGCCGGATGCCTTCGTCGAGGTTCGGGGCCGGGGCGATTTCCACCACTTTCTGGTGGCGGCGCTGGATGGAGCAGTCACGCTCGAAGAGGTGCATGATGTTGCCCTGGGCGTCGGCCAGGATCTGGACCTCGATGTGGCGCGGGCGCAGGACGGCCTGTTCCAGGAACATGGTGGGGTCGCCGAACGCGGCGTCGGCTTCACGCATGGCGGCCTGCAGGGCCTCCGGGAGCGCCTCGCGGGTATCCACGCGGCGCATGCCGCGCCCGCCGCCGCCGGCGACCGCCTTGGCGAAGATGGGGAAGCCGATTTCATCGGCGGCGGCGATCAGTTCGTCCAGGTCCTTCGACGGCTGGCTGGACTTGAGCACCGGGACGCCGGCCTTGCGCGCGGCCTCGAGGGCGGCAACCTTATTGCCCGCGAGTTCCAGGACCTCCGCCGGCGGGCCGACGAAAGTGATGCCGGCCTCCTTCGCGGCCCGTGCCAGGCGCGGGTTCTCGGAGAGGAAACCGTAACCGGGGTAAATGGCGTCCGCCCCGGACTCCTTGGCGACGCGCACCACCTCATCAACGTCCAGGTACGCCCGGACCGGATGTCCCTCCTCGCCGATCAGATACGCCTCGTCGGCCTTCTGGCGGTGAATGGAGTTGCGGTCCTCGTGCGGAAACACAGCGACAGTCTTGGCACCCAGCTCGTAGCTCGCGCGGAAAGCGCGAATCGCGATTTCGCCGCGGTTGGCCACCAGAATCTTAGAAAACATACTTCTCCTGCTTCATCGCGGGCGTATCGGTAAGTGCTCACAGTGTCTAAGACCTGTGCGGGCAAACACAAATCATTGTGGCGACCGTCACAGCATTATCCGTCACGGACGCCCCGATGGGCAGGGCCCCGGCGTTGGAGCTCTCCCCGCCGGCCCGATTGGCGGGGTTCCGGCGCCCCACGCCGGATGAAACAGGTTTCGCCGGAGCATCAACATATGATGAGTGGGTGGGTGGCGCATGCACGCCCCGGCTCCGAAGAACGCAGGAGCCGGCACGACCCCGTCTCGGCAACCGGCGTTAGGTATTGGTTTTTCAAGTGCAAGTAGTGAGCATCAGCAGCCTCAAAGGCGGTGTCGGCAAGACATCCGTGACCACCGGACTGGCGTCGGCGGCATTGGCCGCCGGCATCCCCACCCTCGTCGTCGACCTTGACCCGCACGCTGACGCCAGCACCGCCCTGGGCGTGAGTCCGGACGACCAGCTCGATATCGGCAGGATGCTGAAGTCGCCGCGGCGGGCACATCTGGCGGACAACGTGGTTCCCAGCGGCTGGGTGGAACATGCCCGGCTCAACGGCCGCGGCAGCGCCGACGGCAGGAAACAGCCTGGCGCGGCAACCTCTGTCCTGGACGTGGCCGTCGGCTCTGCCTACACCGGCATCTACGACCGGCCCGACCTGGGCCGGCGCGACCTCCGCCGGCTCTCTGCTGTCCTGGCCGGTGCCGGGAACTATGAACTCGTCCTGGTCGATTGCCCGCCGTCATTGAACGGCCTGACCCGGATGGCGTGGTCCGCGAGCGACAAGGTGGCCCTGGTGGCCGAGCCCGGGCTCTTCTCGGTGGCCGGCACGGAACGCACCATGCGCGCCATCCAGCTGTTCCGGCAGGAATTCGCCCCCAAGCTGTCCCCCGCCGGCATTGTGGCCAACCGGGTGCGCAGCAGTTCGGCCGAGCACACGTTCCGGCTTGCGGAGATGGAGTCCATGTTCGGCCAGCTGCTGCTGAGCCCGCACATCCCGGAGCAGGCCAACTGGCAGCAGATCCAGGGCGCGGCCCACTCCATCCACCACTGGCCGGGAGACTCGGCCAAGAATGCGGCCGGGCTCTTCGATGCCCTGCTGCAGAACCTGCTGAATCAGGGCGGTGTGGCCCCGGCCGGCACTGTCCGCGACCGCAGCCTGCGGTAGCCAGGGCCTGCCGCATACAGCCCAACAGACTGAGGCCGCCTTCCCTGTCCGGGAGGCGGCCTCAGTCGTGTCTGTACTCCGTCGTGTCTGTACTCAGTCGTGTCGGTGGAAGCCCTAGCCGATCTTGCGGGCCGCCCGGCGTTTGCTCAGTTCGTCGTCGGGAAAGGACTGGTCCGCGGCGTGTTCGCTGGGAAGGGCTGCGAGGCTTCCTTCAACTTCGCGCCATACGCGGCCGACGGCGATGCCGAACACCCCCTGGCCGCCCTGGACGAGATCGATGACTTCATCGGCCGATGTGCACTCGTAGACGCTCGCACCGTCGCTCATGAGCGTGATCTGGGCGAGGTCTTCGACGCCGCGCTCCCGCAGGTGCTCCACGGCGGTGCGGATCTGCTGCAGGGACACGCCCGTGTCCAGGAGCCGCTTGACCACCTTGAGGACCAGGATGTCGCGGAAGCCGTAGAGCCGCTGCGAGCCGGAGCCGGCCGCGCCGCGGACGGCGGGCTCAACGAGTCCGGTGCGTGCCCAGTAGTCGAGTTGGCGGTAGGTGATGCCGGCCGCTTTGCAGGCGGTGGGTCCGCGGTAGCCCGCGTCCTCGTCCAGAACGGGAAGATCCTCGGTGAACAGCAGGCCTTGGGCACCGCTGGCGGGCACAGCAACGCCGGCCGTTGCGGCCTGCTTCAGCTCGCCTGCTTCGCCTTTCGGACTCACGTGGACCCTCCTTGTCGTGGGTTCCCCTGGGTAAGTTGCATCGGCAGCAATAGATGTGGACAGCTGCATGACACAAGATGAATACTTCATCCGTGTAATTCAGCCGGGGCTGCACTTTCCAGTGTGACTTGCGCGGCTACCGTATGCAATGGGAACTTGTACCTCCGACGTTAGGCCTGCCGGGGCCCAAGGTCAAAGACGTTGGGGCTATTCCGCGGGCGTGTCGAAAGTTTCATCCTCGACTTTAACGTTTGGCGCCGCCACAGCTGTCACGCACGTTTCAGAAACCTCACCAGTCACAGGCACGCCCGCAATCCTGGCAGCTTCCCTGGCGCGGTTGCCTGGCCAGGATCAGCCGCCGAAGTCTTCGGGTTCGACGTCGTCGAGGAACTCGCGGAAACGCCGCAGTTCGCCTTCTTCGTCGACGGCGGGTCCGGGGTGCGTGTCCTCGCCCTCGTCGTGTTCGGTGATCCGGACGCCGGCCTCATCCATAACGGCGTCGGCGCACCAGATCCGACACTTGGCGCGCAGGGCAAGCGCCAGGCCATCAGAGGCCCTGGAGCTCACGGTGGTTCCGTTCTCGAACTGCAGCTGCCCGTAGAAAATGTTGTCCTCCACCGCCACGATGTTGACACTGACGATCGTGTGGCCAAGGGCCTCGACAACGTCCACCAGGAGGTCGTGGGTCATCGGCCGGGGCGGGATGACTCCCTGCTGGGCCAGGGCGATGGCACTGGCCTCCGGGGTCCCGATCCAGATGGGGACGTGGCGCTCCCCATGGATTTCCTTGAGCAGGACAAGCGGCTGGTTGGACGGCAACTCAATCCGCACGCCGACAATCTCCACCTCAATCATCAGATGTCCATCCTTGAGATGCGGTCGTGGACCAGCGCCTGGTGCAAGGACAGGCAGAGGTCGCTGATTTCCCGGGCCGCCTCGGCGGCCCGGGCGTGGGAGGCTGCGTCCTTGCGGGAGGTCAGGGTGGCCACCGCACGCTCCACGAGCCCGAATTCGCGGTCGGCAGCCGCCTGGAACGGCCGCAGGTGGCGGGGTTCCAGACCGTGGCTCTCCAGCTGGACGCAGGCCCGCGCGACCTGCAGCGCGTGTTCGTCGAACTTGCCGTTGACGTGCCCGATCAGGCCGTAGCTCAGGAGGGATTCGAGCAGCGGGACGCTCGCCCCGGATTCGGCGCGGAGCTGCTCCTCGCTGAGCCGTCGCGCCCGGCTCTGCAGCTCGGAGGCGAGCTCCTCGGAGACAATCCGCGGGGACAACGTGACGCCTGCCGGCAGGTTCTCCGGCCGTTCGCCCCGGTCGATCGCATCAAGGTAGTCCTTGATGACCTTCAGCGGCAGATACTGGTCACGCTGGAGTGAGAGGACGAAGCGCAGCCGTTCGACGTCGTTCTCGGAATACTGACGGTAGCCGGCAGGGGTCCGCTGCGGGTTGATGAGTCCCTTTTCTTCAAGGAACCGGATTTTTGACGCAGTCATGCTGGGGAAGTCGTCGCTCAGTTGAGCCAGGACTTCCCCGATGTTCAGAACCTGGGGTCCGCGCCGATCCGCATGTGCCGTGGCCACAGGCAACTACCCCGGAATCAGACGTTGCCTGCTGCGCGGGCAGGGCTGAGGTAGAAGGTGAGGCGGAATTTGCCGATCTGGACCTCGTTGCCGGACTTCAGTTCCACCGAGTCCACTCGGTCATGGTTGACGTAGGTGCCATTCAGGCTCCCGGTGTCCACGACCTCAAAGCTGCGCGCCGTGCGGCGGAATTCAACGTGCCTGCGGGAGACGGTGACGTCGTCGAGGAAGATGTCGGCGTCCGGGTGGCGGCCCGCCGTCGTGACGTCGGAGTCCAGCAGGAACCGCGCACCGGCGTTGGGGCCGCTGTGCGCCACAAGCAGGGCCGATCCGGAGGGAAGGGCCTCGACCGCTGCCCGTTCCTCGGTCGAGAGCTTCGGCGTGAAATTGGGTTCGTCGCGCACCGGAGTGAGGTTGATCGACGTGGTCTCCGAAGCCTTCACTCCACCCGTGCCGTAACCGTCACCGGTGTCGTTCCGTTCGTGCCCAAACATTGAGTCCTCCTCATTCGTTGCAGGTGTCCCCCCTGCAAACAACGCATGCCGTCCGGAAAAGCCTCGCAGTCCCGGTAATGAGGCCCTTCGGCGGGGCGCGGCTTTGTTTTGTTATCCCAACAACACTCGCCGGCGGCCCCGGCCCGAATGACCTCTGTCTTTAGCCTACCTGTTGTTCATACTCGGATGCACTGAGCAGGGACTCGATCGCGTCGGCTTCCGCGAGCTTGATTTCGATCAGCCAGCCCTCACCGTACGGATCGGAGTTAATAAGCGCAGAATCGGTGTCCAGCGACTCGTTCCGGGCCACCACCTCGCCCGTCACCGGGGCGTAAATGTCGCTGACGCTCTTGGTGGATTCGACCTCTCCGACGACGTCGTTGGCCTTGATGGTGGTTCCGACCTCGGGCATCTGGGCGTAGACCACATCCCCGAGGGCGTCCTGGGCAAAATCGGTGATGCCCACGCGCACAACCCCGTCGGCATTGGGGGCCGAAACCCATTCGTGTTCTGCGGTGTAGGACAGGTCTTCGGGAATGATGCTCATGACGGGCCTTTCATCGGGTCAATCACCTGGGCGGCGGCAGTCGTTTGTTCTAGCCGCCGCTGAAAGTATAGGCATATCGGGCAGTGGCCGGGGAGGCATCTGAGAAGATGGTGCGATGGCAGAACATGCGCCGCTGAAGGTCGGGAATGTGAACAACCGGGGCGCCGGGACCGTCCGGGCACGCCAGGTAGCCCATGCCTGAGCTTCCGGAGGTTGCGGCCCTGACGGACTTTTTGGACGAGCACCTGCGCGGAGCAGTGGTGACGAAGATCCAGCCCGTCTCCTTCGCCGTGCTCAAGACGGCGGACCCTCCGTACTCCGACCTCCAGGGCAATACGGTCACCGCGGTGCGCAGGTTCGGCAAGTTCGTCAGCATGGAAGCGGACGGGCTGCATTTTGTCTTCCACTTGGCGCGGGCCGGCTGGGTCCGCTTCACTGACTCCCCCACAGACGCACAGCTGAAAATGGGCAAGGGTCACATCGCGCTGCGGCTGACGTTCTCGGGCGGTTCCGGCCCGATGGGCATGGACCTGACCGAGGCGGGCACGAAAAAGAGCCTAGCGGTCTACGTGGTCCGCGATCCGCACGACGTACCCGGCATCGCGGCGCTCGGACCGGATCCGTTCAGTCCGGACTTCGACGTCGAGGCCTTCGCTGGGATTCTCGGTTCCAGTTCCCAGCAGATCAAGGGCGTCCTGCGGAGCCAGGGCATCATCGCCGGGATTGGGAATGCGTACAGCGACGAGATCCTGCACGCCGCCAGGACCTCGCCGTTCGCGATCGCCAAGTCCCTGGACCGGACGGACGTGGAGCGCCTCTACGACGCCATCCACACCATTCTGGGAACGGCGGTGGCGGAAGCCAAGGGCAAGCCGCCCAACGAGCTCAAGGACGCCAAGCGGGGCCACATGCGGGTCCACGGCCGGACCGGCGAACCGTGTCCGGTGTGCGGGGACACGGTCCGGGAGGTTTCCTTTGCCGATTCCGCCCTGCAGTACTGCCCGACGTGCCAGACGAAGGGAAAGATCCTGGCCGACCGCCGGACCTCCCGGTTCCTCAAATAGCGGAAAAACGGCGCGGTTTCCTGAATCGCCGAACACCGCGCAGCCGACGTGTCCGGGAAACAGAAAACCCCGCCATTCCTTCATCAGGAATGGCGGGGTTTCAGCTGTTGGTCGGGCTGACAGGATTTGAACCTGCGACCCCTTGACCCCCAGTCAAGTGCGCTACCAAGCTGCGCTACAGCCCGCTGGTTCCACCGTTCTCCGCCCGGAAGCCCTCCCGGATTCACTCCAGGTTTTCTTCCAAGCAGTCCGGCCGAACCACCTCCAAAAGCTTACACGATCCGGGAGGGTGCCTGTGACAATTTCAGGCTGTCACGGCAAGGTGTGTCGGAATTAACGTTTCTTGCCGCGCTTTTCGCGCACACGCATGTTGACCTCGATCGGCGTGCCCTCGAAGCCGAAGGTCTCCCGGAGGCGTCGGGTGATGAAGCGGCGGTATCCCGGATCCAGGAATCCGGTGGTGAAGAGCACGAACTTCGGCGGCCGGCTTGAGGCCTGGGTGCCGAACAGGATGCGCGGCTGCTTGCCGCCGCGGACCGGGTGCGGGTGCGCTGCGACGAGTTCGCCCAGGAACGCGTTGAGGCGTCCGGTGGGGATGCGCTTGTCCCAGCTTTCCAGGGCAATGTCCAGGGCCGGAACGAGCCGGTCCTTGTGCCAGCCGGTCTTGGCCGAGATGTTCACGCGCGGGGCCCAGGCCACGTGGGCCAGGTCCTGCTCGATTTCGCGTTCCAGGTAGCGGCGGCGCTCGTCGTCGAGGAGGTCCCACTTGTTGAAGGCGAGCACCAGGGCGCGGCCGGATTCAACGGCGAGCTGCAGGATGCGGACATCCTGCTCGCTGAGCACTTCGTCCACGGCCAGGAGCACGACGGCGACCTCGGCCTTTTCGAGTGCGCTCTGCGTCCGCAGGGAGGCGTAGAAGTCCGCGCCCTGGGCCATGTGCTGGCGGCGCCGGATGCCGGCGGTGTCAACGAAGCGCCACGTGCGTCCGCCGAGTTCGATGAATTCGTCGACCGGGTCGCGGGTGGTGCCGGCGGTGTTGTCCACCACCACACGCTCGGAACCGGCGAGCTTGTTCAGCAGCGAGGACTTCCCGACGTTCGGGCGGCCGATCAGGGCGATACGGCGGGGTCCGCCGGAGCGTTCGAGGCCTTCAATCAGGGAGTACTCCGGGAGGGTGTCCATGACGTGGTCCAGGAGGTCGGCCACGCCGCGGCCGTGCAGGGCCGAGACCGGGTACGGTTCGCCGAAGCCCAGGCCCCACAGGGTGGCCGAGTCGGCTTCCTGGGCGAAGTCGTCCACCTTGTTGGCCACCATGATGACCGGCTTCTTCGACTTGCGCAGCATCTTCATGACGCCTTCATCGGTCGCGGTTGCGCCCACGGCGGAGTCGACGACGAACAGGACGGCGTCGGCAAGTTCCACGGCCATCTCGGCCTGCTCCGCCACGCGGGCGTGGATGCCGCGGGCATCGTGCTCCCAGCCGCCGGTGTCCACCACGGTGAAGTTGCGGCCGTTCCAGTTTGCCGAGTACATGACACGGTCGCGGGTGACGCCGGGGGTGTCCTCGACCACTGCCTCGCGGCGGCCCAGGATCCTGTTGACCAGGGTGGACTTGCCCACGTTGGGCCGGCCGATGATGGCCAGGACCGGGTCCAGTTTGACCGGGCCGTCAAAGTCCTCGTCGTCGAAGTGGCCGCTCAGCAGGGCGGCGTCGTCTTCGTCGAGCTCGTAGTCGTCCAGGCCGGCACGCAGCGAGGCCGCGCGGAGTTCCGCTTCGTCATCGTCCAGGGCGGCAAGGTTTTCAGCCACCTGGTCGGTGCCGGTGGGCGTGTATTCGTCTTCGCCGGCGCCAAAATTGCCGGAGGTTTGAGTCGTATCGCTCATTGCACTTTCCTTAGGTGGTGATCTGCCGGCGTCCCGGCTACTGCTTCATGACGTTCATGCGGGGATTCCGCGTGGGGCAGGGGCTGCCCGGTTCTTAGTACTGAGTCCTGGACATGGCGCGCTAATGCGGCCCGGATTTCGGTTCCCGCCCTGTCCATTGAAACACGCCCGGTCTCGCCGGGCCTGCGGCTGACGTTGATGGCCCCGCCGAAGCTGACATGCAGCCGCCGGCGCGGTGCGGGCACCGTGTCCAGGTGTTCGCCGCCGATTCGTGTGCCCAGGATGGCCACGGGCACCACTGTGGCGCGGGTGTTTAGCGCCAGCCAGGCGACGCCGTTGTTGATCGCGGCGGCCTCACCGCTCCCCCGTGTGCCTTCGGGAAGAATCCCGACACACCGTCCGGCGTCGAGCAGGCTCCGGGCCGTGGCCAGCGCCGCACGGCCGCCGCGGCGGTCGACGGGCAGCTGGCCCGACGCCGCCAGGACGCGGCCGAGAAGCCCGGTGAACATCTCCTGCTTGACGAGGATGTGCATGGGCCGGGGCGAGGCGCCGAACATGACGGGCCCGTCCAGGAAGCTGATGTGGTTTCCCGCGAAGATGACGGGACCGGCCGCCGGGACGTTGGAACGTCCGGTGACCGAGGTGCGGTAGACGAGGTGGTCCAGGATCCAGCCCACGGGCCGGCTCCACGCCGTCGTCCAGTGGCCGGGCAGGGAGTCGGGCGCTGTCTCCGGCAGTCCGGCACGCCCCTCAGTCACCGTGGACGGCCCGGAGCGGAACAGGAGAGTGGTTGACCACGGTGTCCACGATGTCGAGGGCGGCCTGGACCGTCCCGTCAAAGTCCAGTTCGGAGGAGTCCAGGGTCACGACGCCGTCGGCGGCCGTGGTGAAGTTCACTACGGTGGAGTCCTTGGCATCGCGGTGCGTGACCTGGGCTGCCAGCTGCTCGGCGTTCTGGCTGCCGCCCAACTGGATGCCGCGGCGGCGCAGCCGGGCTTCCTCGCTGGCGGTCAGCAGCATCCGCACCTCGGCATGGGGCGCGACGACGGTGGTGATGTCCCGGCCCTCCACCACCATGCGGCGGTGGTGCTTTTCGATCAGCTCGCGCTGCCGGCGGATCAGTTCCGTCCGCGCGCCCAGGGTGGTGGCGACGGCGCTGACTGCCGCGGAAATAGCGGGTTCACGGATGGCCAGGGTGACATCGTGGCCGCCGACGCGGACGTACTCTTCCTGCGGGCTCGTGCTGATTTCCAGCGGCAGCGTCTCGGCGGCTGTCTCGACGGCGGCCCCGTCGTCCAGATCCGTGCCGCTCTGCAGGCAGAACCACGTCAGGGCGCGGTACATCGCGCCGGTGTCGAGGTAGGCCAGTTTCAGCCGCCGGGCCACCTCCTTGCTCACGCTGGATTTGCCGGAGCCGGAAGGGCCATCGATGGCAACCACAAGGCTTTTTCCGGGACGGAGCACGTCCACTGTCTCGATGAGTTCCTGGGTCATTACTGGAGTACCCGCCATCCACGGTCGTTGAGGGCTTCTATCAAAAGGTCGTGCTTGTTGGGCAGGACGGAAATTTCCACCATGCCCACATTCTGCCCCGAAGAGTGGTCGAGGCGGAGGTCTTCGACGTTGACGCCGATCTCGCCGATTTCGGTCAGCAGCTTGGCGATCTGTCCGGGGGTGTCATCCACCAGCACCGTCAGCCACGAGTATGCCTGCGGGGGTCCGCCGTGCTTGCCTGGGATCCGGGACTGGCCGGCGTTGCCTTCGCTGATCAGTTGGGCAAGGTCCAGCCTGGCGCCGGGAGCGGTCGGTGCCTCCAGGGTGCCGATCAGCCGGTTGAGGTCCTCGCGGACTCCGTGCAGGATCTCCACCACCTTTTCCGCGTTCGCGCCCAGGATCTGGACCCAGAGCGTGGGATCGCTCGCGGCGATCCGGGTGACATCCCGCAGCCCGTTGCCGGCCAGGGACAGGGCGTGCAGGGGCGTGCCCTGCAGGCGGCTGGCCACGAGCGAGGACATCACCTGCGGCAGGTGTGAGACCAGCGCCACGGCTGCGTCGTGCTCGTCGGCGGCGAATTCGGACACGACTGCGCCGAGATCGCCGGCCAGCGCACGCGCCACCCGCAGCGACTCCGGCAGAGTCTCCTCCGCCGGGCACACGACCCACGGCATGGACGTGAACAGCTCGCCGCGGGCCGCGACCGGGCCGGATTTCTCGCGCCCGGCCATGGGGTGGGTGCCCACGTAGCGGCCCAGGTCCGCTCCGCGGCTGCGGAGATCGGCCAGGATCCCTGCCTTCACGCTCGCGATGTCCACCACGACGGCGTGCGGGTAGTCCTGGAGCGCCTTGGCAACGACGTCCGCCGTGACATCCGGCGGTGCGGCCACGACGACGAGCTCGGGCGCCTCCCCCTCGAGACGCGCCAGCGGCAGGCCGGCGCCGATATCGACGGCGACGGCCTGGTTGGTCGGCGAGGGGTCTGAGAGGAATACAGCCACACCCCGCCCCCGCAGCCCCAGCCCGATGCTGGTGCCCAGAAGCCCGGAGCCCAGGACGAGCACCGGGCCGTTCAGGTGGCCGCGGCCGTGCGTGCGGAAGGCGGACATGCTTACAGCCCCACGGAGGCCAGCAGGTGGCCGACTTCCTGCTTGCCGAGGTTGCGGATGCTGCCCTGGCGCTGGTCGCCGAGCCCGATGGGGCCGACCTTGACGCGCACCAGGCGCAGCACGGGGAAGCCGACGGCGTCGAACATGCGCCGGACGATCCGGTTCTTGCCCGAGTGCAGCACGACCTCGATCAGCACGTGGCCGGGAGTCGAGTCGACGAGCTTGAAGGAGTCCACCGAGGCGATGCCGTCCTCGAGTTCGACGCCGCCTTTGAGTTCGGCCCCCACGCCCTGCGGGAACGGCCCGCGGACCTGCACGAGGTAGGTCTTGGGCACTTCGTAGGACGGGTGCGTCAGGCGGTTGGCGAGCTCGCCGTCGTTGGTCAGGAGCAGCAGCCCTTCCGTGGCGACGTCGAGCCGGCCCACGTGGAAGAGGCGTTCGCCGTGGTGGTTGCGGACAAAGTCGCTGATGCACGGGCGGCCGTCCGGGTCCTCCATGGTGGAGACAACGCCCTTGGGCTTGTTGAAGACCATGTAGACCATGTTCTCGTCCAGCTGGATGCGCAGTCCGTCGACGTGGATCACTGCCGTCTTCGGGTCGACACGCACGCCGAGTTCGGTGACTACCTGGCCGTCGACCTCGACGCGGCCCTCGGCGATCATTTCCTCGCAGACGCGCCGTGAGGCGACGCCGGCGGAGGCCATGACCTTCTGGAGGCGGGTGCCGTCGGCGTCGTGCAGCTCAGACTGCGGCACCTCGCGGCGCGGTCCGCGGTTGCGGGCGGGTTTGCGCACCGGTCCGAGGTTCTGGCCGAAGCGTTCGCTGCCGAAGGCGCGGGGACCGGCGAACTTGGCGGCGCCGGTGCGCGGCTTGGGCTTGAGGGCCCCGGGGGTGCCGGGGGCCTTGCCGAAGCCGGGCTTGCGGGCGGCTGCCTTGCGGGCCGCTTCCTTGCCGGAAGGCGCTTTCGACTTCCAGTCAGCGGAAGCCGGACGGGCAGCCGACGGCGCGCCGTCCGGGCCCTGCAGGTCCGGATCGATGAAGGCCTCTTCGCGAGGCTTGGGGTGCTTGAAGGGGCGGTCTCCGCCGCCCTTGTAGCCGGCTCCGCCGCTACGGCCGGCGCCGCCCTGGGAGCTGCGGCCCGCGCCGCCCTGTGCGCCGCGGCCTGAACCGCCTTGCGCCGGCTTTTGGCCGGAATAGCTTTGTCCGGCACTGTTGCGTCCCGAACTGTTACGTGGTGAACCCTGGCGTCCCGCCTGTGTCATGACCCGTCCTTACGTTGGTGGCCTGCGGCCGCTGTCTCCCGACAACACCCGCCGGCCGGGCAATTTGTTCTGCCCGGTGGATACTCTCGTGCAGACGTTGTGCCTGCACAGATTCTGCTGAGGTACTGCTTACATTCTTCCTGCATCGTAAAACTCCTCGATGCCTTCCAGTCCAGGAAGGTGGGGGGAAAGCTGTGGCAATTCAGCCACGGAGCCGATTCCCATCCGCTCAAGGAAATACGATGTCGTGCGGTACAGGATTGCTCCGGACTCGGGATCGGTTCCCGAATCCTCAATCAGCCCCCGCTGCGTCAGCGTCCGCACGACAGAGTCAACGTTGACTCCTCGAATTGCAGACACCCGCGCCCTTGATACGGGCTGGCGGTATGCGATGACGGCGAGCGTTTCGAGCGCCGCCTGCGTCAGCCTGGCTGTTTGGCCTTCCAGCACGAATCCGCCAACGATCTCGGCGAACTCCGCGCGGGAATAGATCCGCCAGCCTCCGGCGATATTCCGCAATTCAAAACCCCGGGGGGCGGCATTGTCGCCGACACTAATACTGCTATGGCTGGCGACATCCGCATCCGGGGCATTAACAGTATAGCCGTTATACTCCCGCTGCAGTTCAGCCAGCAGGGTCTCGACGACGTCGACCGTCAAGTTCAGTCCGGCTGCCAGGGCCGGGGCGGTGGCGGGTTCGTCGATCACCATCAGGACGGCCTCGAGGGCCGCGCGGGCGCCCCCTGGCAGGCTCGCGACGTCCGGACCGGCGTCTGTCCCGGCTTCCGTCCCGGCCTCGCGGGCAGCGTCAGGGAGTCGTTCGTTCACGGTTGGTCCTCGTATTCTTCGCTCAGGTTTTCGCTGCTCCACCCCTGGGTATCGGCGGTCCAGTGCACCGTCAGTTCCCCCAGCGGCAGCAGCTGGTCAAAGCCCACCGCGCGGTCGCGGAACAGCTCCAGCAGCGCCAGGAACCGCGCCACCACCACCAGCGTGGATTCGGCGTCGGCGATCAGCGCCCGGAAGCTCAGCGGCGTGCCCAGCCGTAACCGGTTCCCCAGCAGCTCGGCCTGTTCCTTGACGCTGACGGGCGCGCCGTGCAGGTGCGCGAGGCCCACTTCGGTGGGGGCTGCCTCCTTGGGTTTGAGGGCCGCCTCGGCCAGGGAAGCGAACTGCGCCGGGGTGTGCCGCCACAGAAGTTCCGGAAGCAGGGCAGCGAAGTGTCCCTCCAGGGCGACCTGCCGGGGATACCGCCGGGCCTCGAGCTCGAGCGTGGAGCCGATCATGCCGGCCACCTGTTTGAAGGCCTTGTACTGCAGCAGCCGGGCGAACAGGAGGTCCCGGGCCTCCAGCAGGGCGATGTCCTCATCGTCCTCGACCTCGCCCGCGGGCAGCAGCCGGGCGGCTTTGAGGTCCAGGAGGGTGGCAGCAATCACCAGGAATTCGCTGGCCTCATCCAGGGCCCATTCCTCCCCCAGCTGCTGCAGGCCCCTGATGTACTTGATGAATTCGTCAGTGACCGTGGACAGCGCCACCTCGGTGATGTCCAGCTGATGCTTGGAGATCAGGCCGAGCAGGAGGTCGAACGGGCCGGTGAAGTTGGCCAGCCTCACTTCGAATCCGGGCTTTTTCCCGGGCTGTTCTGCACTGACGGGCGGTGCTGCACTGACACCCGGTGCTGCGGGTGGCGCGGAGTCCGCGCGCGTGTCGAGCTCCGCCGGCATATCGAGATTCGCTGGCGGAGAAAAGGCGCCTGCCACGATCCTGGCTAGGGCGCGCCGCCGCGCGAGATCAGCTCTTTGGCCAGGCGGCGGTAGGCGTCGGCACCGACGTGGTTGCCCGCGTAGGTTGTGATGGGCTCGGCCGCGACCGTGGCGTCGGCAAATTTGATTGAGCGCTTGATGACCGTTTCGAAGACCTTGTCGCCGAAGGCCTCCACCAGGCGGGCGATCACCTCGCGGCCGTGCAGGGTCCGGGCGTCGTACATCGTGGCGAGCACGCCGTCGACCTGCAGGCGCGGATTGAGGCGGTCCTGGACCTTGTCGATGGTTTCCACGAGCAGCGCCACGGCGCGCAGGGCGAAGAACTCACAGATCAGCGGGATGATGACGCCGTGGGCGGCGGTGAGCGCGTTGACGGTGAGCAGGCCGAGTGAGGGCTGGCAATCGATCAGGACGACGTCGTAGTCGTCCTCGACCTTTTTCAATGCCCGGTCCAGGACCTGTTCGCGGGCCACTTCGTTGACCAGCTGCACCTCGGCGGCAGAGAGGTCGATGTTGGCCGGGAGCAGGTCCACGTTTTCCACGCCGGTCTTCTGAATGGCGTCGCGGATGTCCACCTTGCGGTCCATCAGCACGTTGTACACGGTGAGGTCGAGCTCGTGCGGGTTGGTGCCCAGGCCGGCGGACAGGGCGCCCTGCGGATCGAAGTCGACCAGGAGCACGCGGCGGCCGTATTCGGCCAGGGCGGCGGCGAGGTTGATGGTGGACGTGGTTTTGCCCACCCCGCCCTTCTGGTTCACCATGGCGATGACCCGCGCAGGACCGTGGGAGGACAGCGGCGCGGGCTCCGGAAAGTCGCGTTGGGGCCGCCCGGTGGGGCCCATGACGGCGTCTTCCAGATCGAGTTCGGTGCCTTCCAGAGTTGCTGAACCCTGTTCGCTGCTCACGTATCTATCCACACTTTCGATGACGGTGATTGTCGTGCTTCATTGTGCTGCCTCCAGACTCCCAGAGCCCAGCGCGTTCCTCCCAAGGTTACAGCGCCCGACACGGTATTCGCCGGACCTTGACACTGGGCCGGACGCTGTGCCTTGACGTTCGGGTTGAAGTCGAAGGTTGTCTCGGGGCGGGCCTGGCGGCCTGAGCGTGCCGGCAGGCACGCCTGGAGACACGCCGGGAGACACCCAGCGAGCGGCCGAGGCAGGCAGGCGGGCGTGCGCTTCGGCGGCCCCGAACATATTGAAGTTTGTACCCCGCAGGCCTACATTGAAACGACGAGGTGGCAGCGGCTCATGCACGAACTTTCGATCACGCAAAGTCTTGTGGAGGCGGTCCTGGACCGGACCGGCGGCCGCTCCGTGACGGGCGTCAACCTGCGGATCGGACCCTTGAGCGGCGTCCTCCCGGACGCCGTGCGCTTTTGCTTCGACGTCGTTTCAGCTGACACGCCGCTGGCCGGGGCAACCCTGACGATCGATGAATCCGAGGGCCGGGCCAGGTGCCGCAGCTGCCACGACGAGTTCGTCCTTGAGGACATGTTTCTGCTCTGCCCCTGCGGCAGTGCCGATGTCGAAGTCGTCAGTGGCCGGGAGCTCCTGGTCACCTCGGTGGAGGTTGCGTAGACATGTGTGCGACGTGCGGATGCGGCGACGACGCCGGCACCAGAATTTCGGACCTCGACGGAACTGTGCACGAAATTGTGCACGACACCAGGCCCGCTGCTGCAGTCCCGCACGAACATCCGCATCCCCACGATCACGAGCACGATCACGGCCATCCCGACGATCACGAGCACGATCACGGCCATCCCGACGATCACGAGCACGATCACGGCCATCAGCATCCGCAGTCCCCCGGGACTGCCGACGCCGGGCACAGCCCCGCGGCGGAAGGACGGACCCTCATCTCCCTTGAGGAGAACCTTCTCGCCAAGAACGACCTCCTGGCCGCACGGAACCGGGGCTGGCTGGAAGGACGCGGCGTCCAGGCCTTCAATGTCATGAGTTCCCCCGGGGCCGGCAAGACCACGCTCCTGGTCCGGACTATCAGGGAATTGGCCGGCGAACTGGAGATCGGGGTCATTGAAGGTGACCAGGAGACCTCGCTGGACGCCGACCGGATCCGGTCCACCGGGCGGCCGGTGGTCCAAATCAACACCGGAGCAGGCTGCCACCTGGACGCCGGGATGCTGCAACGGGCACTGGGTGCACTGGACCCGGTGCCCGGATCGACACTCTTCATCGAAAACGTGGGCAACCTGGTGTGCCCGGCATTGTTCGACCTCGGCGAATCGGCCCGGGTCGTCGTGATCTCAGTTACGGAGGGCGATGACAAACCGCAGAAATACCCCCACATGTTCCTGGCTGCCGACCTGGTGATCATCAACAAAGCAGACCTGCTCCCCTATGTGGAGTTCGACGTCGAGCGTTGCGTGCGCCAGGCGCGCCTGCTGAATCCCGGCGTCGACGTCCTGACCCTGTCAGCTGCCACCGGCGACGGCATGGACGGCTGGCTGGAGTGGATCCGGAAGAATCCCCACCTGGCGGCGGCTGCCGCCGGGAGTGCGCCGCGCTCCGGCGGACTACGCGTTTGACCTGCTGACGCAACATTCGAGCCGCGGCCAATGGGCGGGCTCCGAAGGAGGCAACGATGCCTACAGCTACTGCATTGAAAGCGGAAGAAACCTTGATCCACGTGCTGTGGATCAATGCCGGACTCAGTTGCGACGGTGACTCCGTGGCCCTGACGGCGGCAACCCAGCCAAGCGTCGAGGAGATAGCCCTTGGGGCGCTCCCCGGACTTCCCAAGATTGCCATGCACTGGCCGCTGATCGACTTCGAATGCGGCCCGCAGCAAGGCGCCGACGACTTCCTCGAGTGGTTCCGCAAGGCGGACCGCGGCGAGCTGGAGCCGTTCGTGCTGGTGGTGGAGGGGTCCATCCCGAATGAGAAGCTGCACGCCGCGGGCGGCTACTGGGCGGCCTTCGGCAACAACCTCGACACCGGGCAGCCGATCACCACCAGCGAGTGGCTGGACCGGCTGGCGCCCAAGGCGACGGCGATCATCGCCGCCGGGACCTGTGCGACCTACGGCGGTATCCATGCCATGGCCGGGAACCCCACCGGGGCCATGGGGGTGCCCGACTATCTCGGGTATGACTGGCGGTCCAAGGCCGGGATCCCGATCGTGTGCGTCCCGGGCTGCCCCATCCAGCCGGACAACCTGTCCGAAACCATGACGTATCTGCTGTACCAGGCCACCGGGCAGGCCCCCATGATCCCCCTCGATGAGGCGCTCCGGCCGACCTGGCTGTTTGGCCAGACGGTGCACGAAGGATGCGACCGCGCGGGCTACTACGAACAGGGTGACTTCGCCACCGAATACGGGTCCCCGAAGTGCATCGTCAAGCTCGGCTGCTGGGGACCGGTTGTCAAGTGCAACGTGCCCAAGCGCGGCTGGATGAACGGAATCGGCGGGTGCCCCAACGTGGGCGGCATCTGCATCGGCTGCACGATGCCGGGCTTCCCGGACAAATTCATGCCGTTCATGGACGAACCTCCCGGCGGCAAGCTGTCGACCGCGTCAGTCATGCCGTACGGCAAGACCATCAGGACACTGCGGAACATCACGAAGCACACGCTGGACCAGGAACCCCGCTGGCGCAAACCCGGTAATGATCTGCTGACCGGCGCCAAGCGGACCTGGTAGGGACGCTAGGCAGAGAGGCAATGCAATGACTTCGACGATTCCGATGCCCCCGGCGGACGGTACCGCGGGCGAGAACCTGGTGGAGATGGCCTGGGACCCGATCACAAGGATCGTCGGCAGCCTCGGCATCTACACCAAGGTCGATTTCAAGAACAACCAAGTGGTGGAATGCCACAGCACGTCCTCGATTTTCCGCGGCTATTCCATCTTCATGCGCGGCAAGGACCCCCGGGACGCCCATTTCATCACGAGCCGGATCTGCGGAATCTGTGGCGACAACCACGCCACCTGTTCCTGTTACGCGCAGAACATGGCCTACGGGGTGAAGCCGCCCCACCTCGGTGAATGGATCGTCAACCTGGGCGAGGCTGCCGAGTACATGTTCGACCACAACATCTTCCAGGAGAACCTGGTCGGCGTGGACTACTGCGAGAAGATGGTCGCCGAAACCAACCCGTCGGTGCTGGCCAAAGCAGAGAACACGCCGGCCCCGCACGCCGCCGAGCACGGCTACCGCACCATCGCGGACATCATGCGCTCGCTGAACCCGTTTACCGGGGAGTTCTACCGCGAGGCGCTGCAAGTGAGCCGGATGACCCGGGAAATGTTCTGCCTGATGGAGGGCCGGCATGTCCATCCCTCCACGCTTTACCCCGGCGGCGTGGGCACCGTGGCGACGATCCAGCTGATGACGGACTACATCACCAGGCTCATGCGGTACGTGGAGTTCATGAAGAAGGTCGTGCCGATGCACGATGACCTCTTCGACTTCTTCTATGCTGCGCTGCCCGGGTACGAGCAGGTGGGGCTGCGTCGGACCCTGCTGGGCTGTTGGGGGTCCTTCCAGGATCCGGAGTTCTGCAATTTCGCCTACAAGGACATGACGGAGTGGGGCCGGAAGATGTTTGTCACCCCCGGGGTCGTGGTGGACGGCAAACTCGTGACCACGGACCTGGTGCGGATCAACCTGGGGATCCGGATCATGCTGGGCTCGTCCTACTACGAGGACTGGGGCGACCAGGAAATGTTCGTCACCCGCGATCCGCTGGGCAACCCGGTGGACCGCAGGCATCCCTGGAACCAGCACACCAACCCGCGGCCGCAGAAGCGCGACCTCGAGGACAAGTACAGCTGGGTGATGTCGCCGCGGTGGAATGACGGCGAAAGCAACCTGGCGCTGGATACCGGCGGCGGCCCGCTCGCCCGGCTCTGGTCGACCGCCCTTGCCGGGTTCGTCGACACCGGCTACCTCAAGTCAACGGGCAGCAGCGTCCAGATCGAGCTCCCCAAGACCGCGCTGAAGGGCCCGGTGACCCTGGAATGGAAGATCCCGCAGTGGAGCAACACGCTGGAGCGGAACCGCGCCCGGACCTATTTCCAGGCCTACGCGGCCGCCGCCGCACTGCACTTCGCCGAAAAGGCCCTCGAGGAGATCCGGGCCGGCCGCACCAAGACGTGGGAGTCCTTTGAGGTGCCGGAGGAAGCCATCAGCTGCGGGTTCACCGAAGCTGTCCGCGGCGTGCTCTCGCACCACATGGTGATCCGCGACGGCAAGATCGCCAACTACCATCCCTATCCGCCGACGCCCTGGAACGCCAGCCCGCGCGACTCCGAGGGAACACCGGGCCCGTATGAGGACGCGGTGCAGGGCCAGCCCATCTTCGAGGAGAACGACCGCGATCATTTCAAGGGCATCGACATCATGCGCACCGTCCGCAGCTTCGACCCCTGCCTGCCGTGCGGCGTCCACATGTACCTCGGCGACGGGCAGACGCTGGACTTGCTGCACTCCCCCACGCAGTCACTCACCGGTGAGTAGCCGGCCATGGACCGGGAGAATCTGTTGGGCTCGGCAGGTGAACGGATCAGTTCTCTCCTGGACGCGCTGGGTGCCGGCGGTCCGGTGGCCCGGGAGCGGGCGGAGGAACTGGTCCGGCAGGTGACGGAGCTGTACGGCGCCGGGCTGGAGCGGATCCTGCACGTGCTCGATTCGCAGGGTGTGCTCGGGCCCGGAACGGTCTCCGCCCTCACGTCCGACCCGCTGGTGTCCGGCCTGCTCCTGATCCACGGGCTGCATCCCGTAGACCTGCCCGGCAGGGTCGCCGGGGCCCTCGACTCCGTCCGGCCCTACCTCGGCTCGCACGGCGGGGATGTGGAACTGCTCGGCATCAGCGAAGAAGGCGTCGTCCGGCTGAGGCTGCTGGGCAGCTGCCAGGGCTGTCCGTCGTCGTCAGTGACGCTCAAGCTCGCCGTCGAGGACGCGATCGAATCCGCGGCGCCCGAGGTGACCGGCATCGAAGTGGAGGAGGCGGCTCCCGCCGCCGTTCCCGCCCTCATCCCGGTCGGCGCCCTGCGCTCGCGGCTGGACGGGCTGGGCGGCCCACCCGACGCCGGCACTCGCGGTGCCGCGCCGGACTGGACGGTCCCCGACGCCGGCACGCCGGCCTCAGGCACGTGGCAGGCGGTCCCGGCCCTCGCTGAGCTGGAGTCCGGAGCCGTGGCGGGATTCCTGGTGGCGGGCGTGGAGGTGCTCACGTGCCGGATCGGCCCGGACGTCTACGCGTTTGTGGACCGCTGCCCGCGGTGCACCCACTCCATGCCGGGCGCCTCGCTGCAGCGGGCGCTGGCGGCCCCGGTGGGCGGGGGGCTGTTGCGCTGCCCGCACTGCCGCAGCCACTTCGACGTCCGGAAGGCCGGGGCCTGCCTGGAGGACAAGGGGCTGCATCTGGATCCCCTCCCGCTGCTGCTCCGCAACGGGGTTCCCTCGGTGGCCGTCCCCACCACCGCGGACCCGCTGTGAAAGGCCGGTACATGAACGCCGCAGCACGGGAACGGAGCCGGGCATGACGGCGCCAACGGGAACCGGGAGCCAGCCGGCCGGCAGCGCCGGAATCAACAGCGCCGGAAACAGCGCATCGGCGCTCGCCGTGCTCCGCCGGATAGCTTCCACCCGCCCGGCCCAGGCTGCCGGCGAGCGCTGCGAGATGTGCGCGGAGCCCATCCCGGACGCCCACCAGCACGTGGTGGATCTGGAGAGCCGCTCCCTGCTGTGCACGTGCCGGCCCTGCTATCTGCTGTTCACGGACTCGTCGGCCCATCTGCGCTACCGTTCCGTCCCCGACCGCTACCTCTCGTTCGAACCCTTCGAGCTCGGCCAGGCCCAGTGGGACGAGCTGGAAATCCCGGTGGGGCTGGCCTTCTTCTTCTTCAACTCGGCCCTTGGCCGGACTGCCGCCTTCTATCCGAGCCCTGCCGGCGCCACGGAGTCGGAACTTCCCCTGGCCGCCTGGGCCTCGGTCCAGGCGGCCAACCCGGCCATCAGCGTGCTCGCCCCTGACACGGAGGCCCTGCTGATCCGCTCCCCCGGCCCCGGCCGGGAACGGGCGGACTGCCACCTGGTTCCCATCGATGCGTGCTACGAGCTGGTGGGCCGCCTGCGGCGGGTGTGGAAGGGCTTCGACGGCGGCCAGGAGTCCCGCCAGGAGCTCGCGGGATTCTTCGACCGGATCAGCAGCCGCAGCAGGCCCGCCCCCGCCGCGGCAGAGCCGGAGGGACGCCATGGTTGAGCTCGAATTCAGCGTGCTGGACATCGCCCCGGAGCCCTATGCGGCCGCGCCCCAGCTGACCGCACGCCTGCGGATCCAGGAGAAAAGCGGCGCCGCCGTCCATGCCATGGCCCTGCGGTGCCAGGTGCGGATCCTGGCCCAGCGCCGCGGCTACGACGCCGACGAGGAAGCCGGGCTGCTGGAACTCTTTGGCAGCCGCGGACGGTGGCCCACCACGCTCAAGCCCTTCATTTGGATGCACAGCGGCGTCCTGGTCCAGGGATTTGCGGACAGCGTCGACGTTGACCTGCCGCTGCCCTGCACGTTCGACTTCGAGGTCGCCGCAGCAAAATACCTGAACTCCCTGCGGGACGGGACGGTTCCGCTCGAGTTCCTTTTCTCCGGGACGGTTTTCACGCGCGGCGCGGCGGGCTTCGGCGTCGAGCAGGTTCCCTGGGACCGGGAATCGAGGTACCACCTGCCCGTGGCGGCCTGGCGCTCGCTGATGGACGCGTTCTTCCCGAACCAGGGATGGATCCGTCTGGACCGCGACGTCCTCGCGGCCCTGGCCAGGTACAAGGCGGTCCACGGCCTGATTTCCTGGGAAGCCGCAATCGAGGGGCTGCTGGCCGGGGCGGGTGACCCGGTACCGTGAACACCGGGCTCAGCCTGGCACGCGCCGTCGCCGACGCCGTCCTTTACGAGGGGTACCTCCTGTACCCCTACCGCGCCTCCTCCGCCAAGAACCAGGCCCGCTGGCAGTTCGGGGTGCTCGGGCCGCCGGGCGCGGCAGAATCCGGTGCCGGCGAGGAACCGGACATGGCAGCGGACTGCCTCCTCCAGCCGGGACCCGCCGCCCGGGTCGAGGTGCATCTGCGCTTCCTGCACCTCCAGAGACGGTCCGCCGAACGCGCGGATGAAGGCAGCTTCACGCCCGTCGACGAACTCACCGTCGGCGCTTCCCGGTGGCTCAGCTGGGACGAGGCAACGGATCAGGAGATCACGCTCGGGCCGTACAGCCTCGGCCAGCTGGCCGCGGGCGTGTGCGCCCAGGTCAACGTGCCGGCGAACGAGGACATCGAGCCCGTGCTGGACTCCGCCGGCACCACCGCCGGCAGGCTCGTGCGCCGGCGCCGGCAGCTTCGTGGCGAGGTGCGCCTGATGGCGACGCAAGTGGCGGCGCCGGGGCCGGGGCCGGCCGCCGAAGCCGATGCCGCGGCCGAGCCGGACCACGGTCCGCTGTGGCGGCTCAGGGTCACGGTGGAGAACGCGGCGGCAGCGACCGCCGACAAGCGTTCCGCGATCGAGTACTCGTTCATCGGAGCCCATGTCCTGCTCGCCGTCCACGATGCCGATTTCCTGTCGGTGATCGATCCGCCGGGATGGGCAGCGGAGGCGGCGGCTTCGTGCAGCCAGCACCGCTGCTGGCCCGTGCTCGCCGGTCCCGAGGGGCAGCGCGATGTCCTGCTCCTGTCCCCGATCATCCTTTATGACCATCCGGCGGTGGCACCGGAAAGCACCGTGGAACTGTTCGATGCGACGGAGATCGATGAAATCCTGACCTTGCGGGTGCTCACCCTGACCGATGAGGAAAAGGCGGAGGCCCGGTCAACCGATGCCCGGGCCGCGGCAATCATCGAACGCTGCGAAAACATGACCGCAGAGGAACTCCAGCAGCTGCACGGCATCCTGCGGAATCCGCACGGTGCCGTGCAACTGGCGGAGCCGCGCGGACCCGGGAGGACCGGAGGCGGCGGCTTGCCCGGCCCCGCAGTCCCGGGCTATCCGGAATTTTCCGTTCCCGAGTTCTCCGTTCCCGGGATTTCAGTTCCCGAGTTTTCAGTTCCCGGCGGCGCCGACGCGGGCACCGACGCCGGCACGCCGTGGTGGGATCCCGCCCGGGACACCGCCGTGGATCCGGAATCGGACACCGTCTTCATCGACGGCGTCCCGATCTCACGCGGCAGCCGGGTGCGGGTTGTTCCGCTGCGCCGCGCCGACGCCCAGGACCTCTTCTTCGCCGGTAAGTCGGGGCGTGTCACCGGAGTCCACTTCGACGTCGACGGCGGAACGCACGTCGCGGTGGTCCTCGAGGCCGACCCCGCCGCCGAACTGCAGGAGTGGTACGGCCGGTATCTGTATTTCGCCCCCGAGGAACTCGTGCCGCTCGCCGCGGCGCCGGCCCCGGACAACGGAAAGGAACCATCACCATGAAAGCCCTGGGCATCATGACAGTCGTGCTCCTGCTGGCCGCGGGCCTGGCGGCAGCCGTCGTCGGCCTGCGTTCAATTCCGGATATCAAACGCTACGTGCGCATGCGGAGCATGTGAGGCCCGGTGTGAGCGGGGTTCTCGTCGCGGGCGTGGGGAACGTGTTCCTTCGCGACGACGGATTTGGACCGGCCGTCGCCCGCCGACTGGCCGAGGAGGTCTCCGGCCTGCCCGGCTGGGCGCCGGAGGAGGTCCAGGTGCGGGACTACGGGATCCGCGGACTGCACCTCGCCTACGATCTCCTGGACGGGGTGGATGCGCTGGTGCTCGTGGATGTGCTCCCGGCCCCGGCGGACGGGAGCACAAGCGCCGGAACGCTCCGGATCCTGAAGATCCGGACGGAGGACCTGGAAAGCGGCGGACCGCTGACGCCGTCCGGCCTTCGGGTCAATCCAGCCTTCGATCCGCATGGCATGGATCCGCTGGCTGTCCTCCGCCGTCTCCGTGTTTTGGGCGGATCGCTGCCGGAGACCTATCTGGTCGGCTGCATCGCGGCGCGAACGGACGAGGGCATGGGCCTGTCCGAGGACGTGTCCCGTGCCGTCCCGGCGGCCGTGGAAGCAGTCCGCACCCTGGTCACAGCCCGCATCACGAATGCAGGCGCAACGCCCGCGAGCGCGGCTCCGGATGAAGCTGGCTGAGGAGGAACCACGGATGTGTTTGGGAATACCGGGCCGGATCATCGAAGTGATCGAAGGCTACAACGGGCAGCTCGCCCTGGTGGATGTGGCCGGAGTGGAGCGCAAAATCAACATTGGCCTCCTCGACGACGGCCCCTTGGCGTGCGGCACGTGGGTCCTGATCCACATGGGCTTCGCCCTGGAGCGCGTGGATCAGGATGGTGCCGACCGTGCGATGACGGGACTTGAGCTCATGGGACGGGGCCCGGACCCCACCGACACGGTCCCGTAGCCTTCGCTGCCCACTAACTGCCCCCACTGGCGGAACTGCAGGCGCCCGCTATTCGAGGGCGATCGCGGCGCCGCGGTGCTCCACGCCGGAGTTGGCGATCTTGAGGTGGCGCGCAAAGTAGTGCCGGAGCCGGTGGAGCTGGGCGGGCGAGAGCCGGTCGCACACCCAGTCCCAGTGGAGGGACACCATGTCCCCGGGCGTGAGGTCAGCGATGAAGCCGGACCCGGCCACGGCATACTTGGCCGTCTCGATCACCGGTTCCCCCAGCGACAGCTCCATCCCGTCCCACGCAAGGGGCCGCGAGCGCACGAGGGCGCTGTCCCCTTCGACGGCCACCACCTCGCCCCACCGGATGCGGCATTGGTCAAGGACATTCAGGGCCGTGGATGAGCGCCGGTCATCGCGCAAGAGTCCGGTCCACGGATAGATTTCCAGGACGTGGAAGCTGTGGTGCGGGACGCCGCCGGCGAGGACCCCTTCCATCAGGTGCGGGAACTGATGCCCGGTCCGTGCGCGGAAGCGGTCCTCCATGGAGTTCCCGATGCTGCGCACACCCACGGTGTCCAGCAGCGTGTTTCCCACCCAGTAGGCCTCCACCACCGCGTAGTCCAGCGGGTCCGGGTTGCCGGTGGCACCGGCGATGAGCTCCAGATACGGCCAGGCGCCGGCGAACCCCTTGGCAAGTTCGCGCAGGCCCGCGTCGGTCACCCCGGACTGGCCGTAGTGCAGCAGCGCGTCGCTGTCAGGCGGCCCGCAACTGCCCCGCGAATTCGGCGGATACGCGTAGCGGACAAACAGTTGGGCGCCGTTGATTTCCATCCCGCGGCCTCGTTTCACAGGGGATATCAGCGAGGCTAGCACCGGCGCCCATCGGCGAACAATGCCCGCGTTTGCGGCATTGACACCCCTGCGCATTCGGCGGATGCTGTGAGGAAATGCCGCACCGGGATCCTTGCTGTGGCCGGCGCGGAGCGAATGGCCGTTGCGCGCGGTCCTTCCCGGGAGGTAGGCCGATGAGCATCCCCGAAGCCAACCGACGATCTGTACTGGCAGCGGCCCTCTACGGCGGAGGGGCGCTGTTCCTCGCTTCCTGTGCCCCGGCCGGCACATCGCCACAGTCCACGCCACAGTCAACGCCGCAAGCAGGCACAGCAGGTACTGCGCCATCGGGTTCCGCCTCCGGCACTGCCGGGATCCAGGTCACGGACCAGCGCGGGACGGTCCTGAGTTTCGACCGCCCGGTCACCCGGGTGGTGACCATCCCCATGCCGGCCGCCTCCTTGCTGGCCGCCGTCGACCAGGGCGCCGGCCATCTCGCCGGGATGCACAACGCCTCCTGGGTGGCGATGCGCGACGGCGCCATGGGCGCCATGTACCCGGAGGCCCTGAACATCCCGCACGACATCGCCACGACCGACTTCACGCCCAATGTCGAAAGCATCCGGGCGCTGAACCCCGACGTCGTGGTCCAGTGGAGCGATGCGCAACTGACGGCACCGCTGGAACAGGCCGGGATGAAGGTCCTGGGCATCACGAACACCGGCACGCAGCAGGACGTGGACACGTGGACTGCGCTCTTCGCAACGATGCTGGGGCGCCCGGACCGGGCTGTGCAGATGAAGGCGCGCAGCGACGGGCAACAGAAGGCCATCCAGGCCGAGGCCGCCGCCCGCGGCACCGGCGGCCCGGGCATCATCTACTTCAACCGGTTCAGCGGCGGACTCAAGGTCGCCGGGAACGGCAGCTACAACGACTTCTACATCAAGCTCATCGGGGCACACAACCCCGCCACCGGCCCGCAGGGCCTCCAGGGCAAGGGCATGGTGGGCGTGGACGTCGAACAGGTCCTTGCCTGGGATCCGGAGATCATCCTGCTCGGGAACTTCGACGACGCGATGCCCGCCGACGTCTACGGCAACCCGGTGTGGCAAAGCGTCTCCGCCGTGCGCTCCCGCCGCGTCTACAAGGTCCCGCTGGGCGGCTACCGCTGGGATCCCCCCGGCCAGGAGTCACCACTGATGTGGCGCTGGCTCACCGATGTCAGTTTCCCCTCCGGCAACCGCTCCGCGCTGAGGGACGAGACAAGCGGCTACTTCGATTTCCTGTACCGCTACCGGCCATCGGCGTCGGAGCTGGACAAGATCCTGTGGACCGAAGCCAATGGCACCTCGGCCAACTACCGGCAGTTCGATGCTTCGTGAGGCCCAGCCTCTGACCACGGGACCCCCTGGCGGCCGCCGGGGATCGAAGCTGCGCCAGGTCATCGGTCCCTGCCTGCTCGCAGGCGCCGTCCTGGCAGCCGTGTCCGCCCTGGCCCTCGCCAGCGGCCGCTACAACGTTCCCCTCGACCACGTCGTACAGATCCTGGCCTCCCGAATAGTTCCCTTCGGCCCGGACCTTCCCGCGGCCGAGGAAAACGTGGTGCTGCTGGTCAGGTTGCCCAGGGTCCTGCTCGCCCTGCTGGTCGGCGGCGCCCTCGCAATCGGCGGTGCAGCCCTGCAGGCCGTGTTCCGCAATCCCCTGGTCAGCCCGGAGGTCATCGGCGTCTCCTCGGGAGCCTCCTTCGGCGGTGCCCTGGCCCTGCTGCTGGGCCTGGGCCCGGTCGCCCTCGTGGGCGGGTCGTTCGGCTTCGGGTTGCTGGCACTGGGAATCGTCTTCCTCATCACGTCCGGGCGGGGCGGCGCCCACATCCTCATGGTGGTCCTCGGAGGAATCGTCACAGCCTCGTTCTTCTCCGCCCTGGTGGCCCTGGTGACGTATCTGGCGGACCCGTTCACCACCCTGCCCGCCATCGTCTTCTGGTTGCTCGGCAGTGTCTCCACCGCTACGTGGGCGAAAGTGCTGGTGGCCCTCATTCCGATCGCTGCCGGCGGCGTCGTCCTGCTGGCACTGCGATGGCGGATCAATGTGCTCTCGCTCGGGGACGATGACGCCACCGCCCTGGGGCTCCGGCCGCGCCCCCTGCGCTGGGTGGTCCTCGCCGCCGTGGCCCTCATGGTTGCCGGCGCCGTCGCCGTCAGCGGCGTCATCAGCTGGGTGGGGCTGGTCATCCCGCACCTCGCACGCATGTGGGTGGGCCCGGACCACCGCGTGCTGCTGCCGGTCTCATTCCTGCTGGGCGGGGCCTACCTGATCGCCGTCGACACCATTGCGCGCACCGCCACGGCCGGGGAAATCCCGTTGGGCGTCCTGACCGCCCTGATCGGGGCACCGGTCTTCTTCGTACTGCTGCGCCGGAACCGGGAAAGGATCTGGGACGGTGCTTGAGCTGCGCGGGGCAGGGTTTGGCTATTCACCCGAGAAGTGGGTGTTCAAGGATCTCAGCTTCTCGGTGCCCCCGGGCACCGTGACCGCGGTCCTGGGGCCCAACGGCAGCGGCAAGACAACCCTGGTGCGCTGCGCGGCCGGCATGCTGGCCGTGCGGGAGGGTGCGGTGCGCAGGTCCGAGACGGCCGGCTATGTCCCCCAGGCGCGCGGCAGCACGTTCGGCTACCCCGCCCTGGAGATGGTGGTCATGGGCCGTGCCCGCCACATCGGCGTCTTCCGCACCCCCGGCAGCCGGGACAGGGCCGCCGCGCTCCACGCCATGGACCGGGTGGGGATCGCCGCCCTGGCCGACCGGCTGTTTCCGACCCTGAGCGGGGGCGAGCAGCAGCTGGTCCTCATTGCACGGGCCATCGCGGGCGGTTCGCGGCTCCTCGTCCTGGATGAGCCTTCCACCGGGCTGGACCTGAAAAACCAGGTCCGGGTTCTCCAGCTCCTGAGGGAACTCGTGCGGACCGGGATGTCGTTGCTCGTGAGCACCCATCACCCGGACCACGCCCTGTTCCTCGCAGACTCGGTGGTCCTCATGGGCGCCGAGGGGGTGGTGACCGGGCCCGCCGGGCCGCTCCTCGCCGATGCGCAGCTTTCGGCGCTGTACGGCGTCCGCGTCAGCACCCTGAACTACGACGACGCCGGCACGCCCCGCCGCACCGTGGTCACCCCGTTCGGCGCCGACGAGGGCTGATCCGAACGCCCAGGCGCCCGGCAGCTGGGCTGCCGGGCGCCTGGGCGTCATCGAGCGGTAGTGCGTCCGGTCCGGCCGCGGCCGGGGATCGCGGCCGGGACCAGGAAGGTGCAGGCGTGCGGTCAGGCGTGCGCCAGGACCGGTTGTCCCGGCTGTGCCGGCTGTGCCGGCTGTTCGGCGGCGTCCTCTGCACCGGAGTGGCCGGCCAGCATCGTCTCTTCGTCGAACGGCTCGGCACCGGCGAGGACACGGTCCACGCGTCCGCCGTCGATCTCCTTGACCCAGGTGCCGATCAGCACTGTGGCGACGGCGTTGCCGGTGAAGTTGGTCAGGGCGCGCGCCTCGGACATGAACCGGTCGATGCCGACGATCATGCCCACACCGCCCAGCAGTTGGGGTGCGTGCGCCTGGAGCCCGGCTGCCAGCGTGGCCAGCCCGGCGCCGGTGACGCCGGCGGCACCCTTGGAGGCGATGATCATGAAGACCAGCAGGGAGACCTGGGCGCCCAGGTCCAGCGGCGTGCCCATGGCGTTGGCGACGAACAGCGCGGCCATGGTCAGGTAGATGGCGGTCCCGTCCAGGTTGAAGGAGTAGCCGGTGGGGACCGTGACACCCACGACCGGCTTGGACACGCCGAGGTGTTCCATCTTCGCGATCAGGCGGGGCAGCGCGGCTTCGGAGGAGGACGTGGAGAAGATCAGCAGGTATTCGCGGCCGAGGTACTTCATGAGCTTGAAGATGCTGACGCCCGCGACCGCCTTGAGCAAACCGCCGAGGATCACGACGATGAACAGGGCGCACGTGATGTAGAAGGCGCCCATCAGGGTTGCCATGCTGATGATGGCCTGGAAGCCGGTGGCACCGACCACCGCGGCGATCGCGCCGAAGGCTCCGACCGGGGCCAGCCACATGATCATGATGAGGATGCGGAAGACGAGGGCCTGTCCGTAACCGACGGCCTTGAGGATCGGGGCTCCCTGCGGGCCCATCTTCTGCAGCGCGAAGCCGACCAGGATCGCGGCGAGGAGCGTCGGCAACACGGGAATGTCGCCCGGGATGATGCCCAGCAGGAAGTCAACGGTGCTGTCGGCTGCCGCCTTCTTGTTCGGATCATAGGGGGCGAGCTTGAGGCCCTCGCCCGGGTGGATCAGGTTGCCGACCACGAGGCCGATCGCCAGGGCGAACGTGGACATGACCACAAAGTAGGCGAGCGCCAGGCCGCCGACCTTGCCGACCGTGGCCGCCTTGGCGATGGAGCCGATGCCCAGCACGATCGTGCAGAAGATCACGGGCGCGATCATCATCTTGATGAGTTTGATGAAGCCGTCGCCGAGCGGCTTGAGGGATTTGCCGACCTCGGGGAACAGCAGACCGATAACGGCACCCGCAATCACCGCGACGATGACAGCGATGTAGAGGTAGTGGGACTTGTCCAGTCCCTTGCGCTTCTTGGCCGGAGCGGCGGCCGGTGCTGCTGACTCTCCTCGTTGAGAGGCCATGGTGTTCTCCTTGGATAGGCTGGACTTGGTGCGGTCCTGGCTGTGGTCCGCTCTTGTCCTTCTTGCGTGTAACCCCATCATTGATGAGAAGGTGACGCGCATCACCCTTGCGTTCATATTGGTCATGGAAGGTGTTGATGATCCGGCGCTGGAGCATCGCCCGCAGGCTGTTTGCGGCCAATCTGCTGTTCGGTGGCCCTGACGGCCATCGTAGGCACGGCGGTGTTCCTCGACGCGCGCGATCACGCCTATGAGGAAGCCGGACGTCGGATGGCCGGCATCGCCACCACCGTCGCCGATGCCCCCTTCGTCCTGGCGGCGGCGGACACGGCCAATCCCACGGCCCTGCTGCAGCCGTATGCCCTGAAGATCATGAACGACGCCGACGCGGATTTCGTCACGATCATGGCCCCGGACCGTACCCGCTGGACCCACCCGCGCGATGAGGAACTGGGCAAACCGTATATCGGTTCCATCGACGCGGCCCTCCATGGCCAGGTGTTCACGGAAGTCATGGCCGGTACCCTCGGCCCGTCGGTGCGCACCATCGCCCCGGTCAAGGATGCCGACGGCAAGGTCCGGGCGCTCGTGGCCGCGGGCGTGACGGTCCGGACGGTGGACGTTGCACTCTCCGGCCGGCTGCCGGCGCTGCTGGCCATCAGCCTGGCGCTGCTGGCCGGCGGTTCGGCGGCGGCCTGGCTCCTGGGCCGGTACCTGCGCCGGGTAACCCGCGGCTGGGGCCCGGAAGAGCTGGGCCAGCTCTTCGCGTACTACGAATCGGTGCTGCATTCGGTGCGTGAGGGCGTGATCCTCATCGACCCCAAGGGCAAAGTGGTGATGTACAACGACCAGGCCGCCGAACTGCTCGGGCTGAGGAAACAGTCCGCCGACGGCGGTCCCCCTCCCGGCGCGGACGGCGGCGGCGCTGCGGGGGGCGGGCGCCGGGCGGCGCCCTCCCTCGCGGAGTTGCCCTTGGCCCCCAGCCTCAAGGAGCTCTTCGAATCGGGGCGGACCGCCCTGGATGAGATCCACCTGACCGGCTCGCGGATCCTCGTGGTCAACCAGGGCCCCGCGGTGGGACCCGAGTCTGCCGGCGCCCGCCAGCGTGGAGCGGTGTCCGGCGCCGCCGTCTCTGGCGCCCCTGTCTACGGAACCGTTGCCACCATCCGGGACCGTACCGAAATCGAATCCCTGGGCAGTGAACTCGAGACCATGCGCACGCTCTCGGACGCGCTCCGCGCCCAGACCCATGAGCACGCCAACCGGCTCCACACCATCGTCTCGCTCATGGAACTGGGCCGGGGCCCCGAGGCGCTGGACTTCGCCACCAAGGACCTGGAACTCAGCCAGCGCCTGAGCGATGACCTAGTGAGTTCCATCGAGGAACCGGTGCTTGGGGCCCTGATCATGGGCAAGGCAGCCGAAGCACACGAACGCGGCGTCGAGCTGACCCTTAATGCCGGCGGTTCGACGGCGGTGACGGGGCTGGCCGTGCAGGACCTCGTGGCCATCCTGGGGAACCTGCTGGACAATGCCATCGACGCCGCGGCCGAGGCGCCGGCTCCCAGGCTCGTGGAACTGACCGTCGAGACCACCGGCTCCGCCCTGGAGATCACGGTGGAGGACAGCGGCCCCGGAATCGACCCGGCGGCCGTGGAAGACGTCTTCCGGCACGGCTTCAGCACCAAGGCCCCGGGACCGTTCGGACGCGGCCTCGGCCTGGCCTTGGTCCGCCAGTCCGTCCAGCGCCTGGGCGGTACCATGACAATCACCAGCCCGGCCGGAGCACTCTTCCGCGTCACGCTGCCGGTCACAACACCGCCGGTCACAACAGAGGGACAGCCATGAGCGAGATCCGGGTGCTCGTCGTCGAAGATGAGCCCATTGCTGCCGCGGCGCACGCCGCCTACATCGAGAGGCTGGACGGTTTCACCCTGGCCGGTTCCGCGCCCGACGGGCAGTCCGCCCTGCGCCTGCTCACCGAATTCTCTGCGGCCGGCAATCCGGTGGAGCTCGTCCTGCTGGACATGAACCTCCCGGACCTGCACGGGCTGGACATCGCACGCCGGATGCGGGCGGCGGGACTGTTCGCGGACATTATCGCCATCACCGCCGTGCGGGAGCTGAACATCGTCCGCAGCGCGGTGGCCACGGGCGTGGTCCAGTACCTGATCAAGCCGTTCACCTACGCCACGTTCGCGGACAAGCTCGCCAGCTACCGGCAGTTCCGCGAGCAACTGGCCTCGCCCCGGACGGGAAAGCCCGGGACCGGAGCCTCCCAAAGTGATGTGGACCAGGCCTTCGCGAGCCTGCGGGCCCCCTCCGAAGTGTCGCTGCCCAAGGGATTGTCCGTCTCCACCCTGGAATCAGTAAAGGACTTCATCAAGCACCAGGCCGGGGCGGTGTCGGCCAGCGAGGTCATGGAGTCGCTCGGCATGTCCCGGGTCACCGCCCGGCGCTACCTCGAGTACCTCGCCGACGCCGGCACAGTCTCCCGCGCCGCCCGCTACGGCACCCCCGGCAGGCCGGAGAACGAATACCGCTGGAACCGGCCGCAGACGTAAGTGGCTGACCATCGGGGCCGCGGGTAGCTGGCCAGCGTGCTCGCTGTGGAGCGTCACCGGCGGCGGGATCTTCAGCACGCTGTCATCCCCGCTGACCGTCTCGCAGCCCCGACTGGCAACTTGCGGGAGAAGCCATCAAGCTAGTCAGGGGGTATTGGGGGAAGCGCACTCACGCCGCACAGGAAGGCCCCGCAATTCCGCGAGCAAACCGGCAACTCAGTCCACTGATCCGCAAGTACCTCAAGGCCAGCGATCCCGCCCGCGCAGATGCCAGACGGCCCGGCCGGCTCCAGCCGGCCACCGGGCGGGAGGGGGCGCCCCTTCTCGGCGATGGCCATGTTTACGTGATGAAGTACGGGAAGGAATACCACACGGCGTGGTGCCAGGTTGTGGCCGACAAATGGGACCACGCCCCCAGAGGACTGCGCGTCACCCTGTTGGCCGACGTCACGGCACGGACCCGGTGCCAGAAATGCGACAGGATCGTCAAAGCAGCCGGGGCCACGTCTGCGCAGGCAGACCACGTGCAACCCCAGCCCACCGCGGCACCCCTGCCGCCTGACGCGGTCATCCCGCTTACAGTCGTCGGCGCCGCCCACGGGATCCTCTTTCTGGCTGCCGGTCCTGAACATCAGGAACGTCTTCAGCAGACCGCGGTGGAGCCGGCGACCCCACTGCTTGTGGACGGGCGGCGGGACGGCTTGGTGGTGCGGGTGGACTCCGCCCGCGACGAACCACTCCTGGTCATCCAGTTGGACCCCAGGGCCACGTTCCGGGACGTCCCTTACCAGACGCGCCTGCGTTATCCACTGCAGCGGTCTGCGACTAAACCCTATGCCGTGGAATCCGTAGAAACGGCGCCGCGGCCATAGCGTTCGGGTCCCCCCGCTACTCGGTAGCGGCAGGGCGCAGGGTCTCGAGCAGCGCCTCGATCACGCCGGCGTCCTCGATCGTGGAGGGCACCACGTAGTTCTCGCCGTCGGCGATCTGGCGCATGGTCTTGCGCAGGATCTTGCCCGAGCGGGTCTTGGGCAGGGCGTCCACCACGGTGACGTGCTTGAAGTCCGCCACGGCCCCGATGTCGCGCCGGACCAGGGCGATCAGGTCCTTGGCCAGGATGTCCTCCTCAACGTCCACTCCGGATTTGAGGACCACGTAGCCGCTGGGCCGCTGGCCCTTGAGCGGGTCGGCGAGGCCGATCACCGCGCATTCGGCGACCGCCGGGTGCTGGCCGATCACCTGTTCCATGGCGCCGGTGGAGAGCCGGTGCCCGGCGACGTTGATGATGTCGTCGGTGCGGCCCATGACAAAGACATAGCCGTCCTCGTCCCGGTAACCGGAGTCGCCGGTGGCGTAGTAGCCATCGAACGCCTGCAGGTAGGAGGAAATGTAGCGGTCGTCGTTGCGCCAGAGCGTGGTGAGGGTGCCGGGCGGCAGCGGCAGTCCCAGGACGATGTTGCCTTCCGTGCCGGCCTCGACGTCGCCGCCCGCGCCGTCGACGATGTTGAGCCGGAAGCCGGGCATCGGGACGCTCGGCGAGCCGGCCTTGATCGGCAGTCCGCCGAGGCCGCGGGGGTTGGCGCAGATGGCCCAGCCCGTCTCCGTCTGCCACCAGTGATCGACCACCGGAACACCGAGCACCCGGGAGGCCCAGTGGAAGGTGTCGGTGTCCAGCCGCTCGCCGGCCGCGAACAGGGTGCGCAGGCTGGAAATATCGTACTTGTCCAGGAGCCGGCCCTCCGGGTCGGCCTTGCGGATGGCCCGCAGCGCGGTCGGCGCCGTGAACAGCACGTTGACCTTGTGGTCCTGGATGACCCGCCAGAAGGCGCCGGCGTCGGGCGTGCCCACCGGCTTGCCTTCGTACAGCACGGTGGTGGCGCCGGCCAGCAGCGGCCCGTAGACGATGTAGGAGTGGCCCACCACCCAGCCGACATCCGAGGCGGTCCACATGACGTCGCCTGGGCCGATGTCATAGAGGTTTTCCATGGTCCATTTCAGGGCCACGGCGTGGCCGCCGTTGTCCCGCACCACGCCCTTGGGCGAGCCGGTGGTGCCCGAGGTATAGAGAATGTACAGCGGGTCCGTCGCCGCGACGTCCACCGGCGCGGCCGCCTCGGCGGAAGCCATCTCGGCGTCCCAGTCGAGCCACCCGGGGTGCCCGGCCGCCATGGAGGAAACAGACGAACTGAAGCCCTCTCTGGCCTTGACCAGGACGGGCGTGTCCGGTGCGCCTGCGATGCCGAGGGCCTCGGCGACGGCGGGCAGGTATTCAATCCGGCGCGACGGCTCGATGCCGCCGGACGCCGTCACCACCGCCGCCGGGGCCGCGTCGCGGATGCGGGCGGCGAGTTCCTTGGGGGCGAACCCGCCGAAGACGACCGAGTGCACGGCGCCGAGCCGTGCGGTGGCCAGCATCGCAATCGCGGCCTCGGGGATCATCGGCATGTAAATCACCACACGGTCGCCCTTGCCGACGCCGCTGCGGCGCAGGACACCGGCGAACCGGGCCACGAGGTCCGTCAGTTCCGCATAGGTATAGCTCTGCCGGATGCCCAACATCGCGGAGTCGTAGACCAGGGCGTCCTGCTCACCCCTGCCCTGGGCGACGTGCCGGTCGAGGGCGTTGTACGAGGTGTTCAGGACCCCGTCCGGAAACCAGTCATAGAGGGGCGCCCGGCCCGCATCGAGGGCCTGCCGCGGTGGCGTCTGCCAGGAGATCCCTTCCGCGGCCTCCAGCCAGAACTCTGCGGGATGTTCCAGGCTCCGTTCATAGGCGGCCTGGTAGTTCTTGGTGACCATGACGTACATCCTGTCCACGACGTTGTGATGCTGCCATGGTAAGCGGGGGCGGACCGGCGAGACAAGGGTCATGTATACACAACTCGGCTATTTATCCCCCGCAGGCGGCAATTGCTGGGCAAAGGACCGCTGCGTGTATACACTGATGATGTTCGATCCCGACCAAGCCATCGCCGAAGGAGGCAGGATGCGTGCCAGCGACAAGGCCTACGCGGCCCTGCGCGACGACATCATCGAATGGCGCCTCCTGCCCGGAACCGTGCTTGCGGAGGTGGAACAGTCGGCGCGCCTCGGCATCTCCCGCACCCCGCTGCGGGAGGCCCTGAGCCGGCTCACGGCCGAAGGGCTGACGACGACGGCGGGCGGGCGCGGCGTCGTCGTCACCGACATTTCCCTGGACGACATCGACGAACTGTTCGAACTGCGCGAAACACTCGAAGGCAGGGCCGCGGCCCTGGCCGCCGAGCGCGGCGACCCCGCAACGTTCGAACAGCTGCGACGCGAACTGCTCCAGGCCCCGGAACTGATCGGCGGCCAGGATCCGGCCCTGCACGACTACTACGGACTGGTCGGACGGCTGGACGCGGCAATCGACGCCGCCATCTCCAACGCCTATCTCGTCCAGGCCATGCGCAGCCTCCGCGTCCACCTCGTGCGTGTCCGGCGCCTGGCCGCCGACGACGCCGCCCGGCTTACGGCCGCGGCCGCCGAGCACGCGGCCATCGCCGAGGCGATCGCAGCCGGGAACCCGCGCCTGGCCGAGGCCGCCACCACGCTTCACCTGCACCGCAGTCTTTCGCACGTCAAAGCCACCCATACACCTCAGCAAAGGGAGCACCATGGTTAAGGAACACCACGTCCGCGTTTACAAGAGCGAGGAAAACCTGGGCCGCGAGGACCAGCTCGCCTACAAGATCGCCAAGGTCGCCGCGGATCCCGTGGAGGTCACCGATGAGGTCACCGACATGGTGATCAACCGGATCATCGACAACGCGTCGGTGGCGATCGCGTCGCTGAACCGCGCCCCGATCGTCGCGGCCCGCGCCCAGGCCCTCACCCACGGCCCCAGCACCGGCGGCAAGGGCTCCAAGGTCTTTGGCATCGAGGAACGCGTCTCCCCCGAATGGGCCGCCTGGGCCAACGGCGTCGCGGTCCGTGAACTCGATTACCACGACACCTTCCTGGCCGCGGATTACTCGCACCCGGGTGACAACATCCCTCCGATCCTGGCCGTCGCCCAGCACGTCGGCTCCAGCGGCCGGGACTTGGTCCGCGGGATCGCCACCGGCTACGAGATCCAGGTCAACCTGGTCAAGGCCATCTGCCTGCACAAGCACAAGATCGACCACGTGGCCCACCTCGGCCCGTCCGCCGCCGCCGGCATCGGCACACTGCTGGGCCTCGACGTCGAGACCATTTTCCAGTCCGTCGGCCAGGCGCTGCACACCACCACCGCCACCCGGCAGTCCCGCAAGGGCGAAATCTCCACCTGGAAGGCGCACGCCCCCGCGTTCGCCGGCAAGATGGCCGTCGAATCCGCGGACCGGGCGATGCGCGGCCAGACCTCCCCCGTGCCGATCTACGAGGGCGAAGACGGCGTGATCGCCTGGATGCTGGACGGCCCGGACGCCTCCTACACCGTGCCGCTGCCCGAGGCCGGCGAGGCCAAGCGGGCCATCATGGACACCTACACCAAGGAACACTCGGCCGAATACCAGGCCCAGGCGTGGATCGACCTCGCCCGCAAGCTCAACGGCGAACACCCCGAGGTCACCGACCCGGCCAACGTCGAGTCCGTGCTGATCAAGACCAGCCACCACACGCACTACGTGATCGGCTCCGGCGCCAACGACCCGCAGAAGTACGATCCCACGGCCAGCCGCGAGACGCTGGACCACTCGATCCCGTACATTTTCACCGTCGCCCTGCAGGACGGCACCTGGCACCACGTGGACTCCTACGCCCCGGAACGCGCCGCCCGCCCCGACACCGTGGAACTCTGGCACAAGGTCACCACGGTCGAGGATCCGGAATGGACCCGGCGCTACCACTCCCTGGACATCGCCGAGAAGGCCTTCGGCGGCACCGTGGAGATCACGCTGAAGGACGGCACGGTCATCACCGAGTCGATCGCCGTCGCCGATGCCCACCCGCTGGGCGCCCGGCCGTTCGCCCGGGAGCAGTACGTCAACAAGTTCCGCACCCTCGCCGCCGGCCTGGTGGCCGATGAGGAGATCGAGCGCTTCCTTGCCGCCGCCGCGCGGCTCCCCGAGCTCGCCGCCGGCGAGCTGGACCAGCTGAACATCCAGGCCGCCGACGGCGTGATCGACCTCGCCGGCGCCCCGAAGGGACTCTTCTAAATGTTGTATTCGAAGGTCACGCCGGAGCAGAAGCGGATCCGGTTCCGCGGACTCCTCGCGTCCGGCACCATCGCCCAGTTCCCCGGCGCGTTCAACCCGCTCTCGGCGCGGCTGATCGAGGAGAAGGGCTTCGCCGGGGTGTACATTTCCGGCGCCGTCCTCGCCAATGACCTGGGCCTGCCGGACATCGGGCTGACCACACTCACGGAGGTGGCCACCCGCGCCGGGCAAATCGCCCGGATGACGGACCTGCCGGCAATCGTCGACGCCGACACCGGCTTCGGCGAGCCCATGAACGTGGCCCGGTCGGTGCAGGAACTCGAGAACGCCGGCCTGGCCGGCTGCCACATCGAGGACCAGTTCAACCCCAAGCGCTGCGGCCACCTCGACGGGAAGAACGTCGTGGACCTGGAGACCGCCACCAAGAGGATCCGGGCCGCGGCCGACGCCCGCCGCGACCCGAACTTCCTGATCATGGCCCGGACCGACATCCGCGCCACGGACGGGCTCGAGGCCGCCCAGGAGCGCGCCAAAGCGCTCGTGGAAGCCGGCGCGGACGCGATCTTCCCCGAGGCGATGAAGGACCTGGCCGAATTCCAGGCCATCCGCGACGCCGTCGACGTCCCGATCCTGGCCAACATGACCGAATTCGGCCAGAGTGCCCTGTTCACCGTGGAGGAGCTGGCCGGCGTCGGCGTCAATATGGTCATTTATCCGGTGACGCTGCTCCGTAGTGCCATGGGCGCTGCGGAGCGTACTCTGGAATCGATTAAGGCCGACGGAACCCAGGAGGCACAGGTTGGAAGCATGCTGACCCGTGCGCGTTTGTACGATCTCGTTGATTACGAGGCTTACAACCGTTTCGATACCGGAGTCTTTAATTTCCAGATCCCCGGCAAGTAAGCCCCGCACAGAACCTCCGGCACGTGCCGGTATACAGGCGTTAGGAACAAAGGAGTTTCAGCATGGCTGAACAGGACATTAAAAAGGGCCTCGCCGGCGTCGTGGTGGACTACACCGCGGTCTCCAAGGTCAACCCGGACACGAACTCGCTGCTGTACCGCGGCTACCCTGTCCAGGAACTGGCTGCCAAGTGCAGCTTCGAGGAAGTCGCGTACCTGCTCTGGAACGGCGAGCTGCCCAACGCGGAGCAGCTCGCGGAGTTCACCGCCGCCGAACGCGCCGGGCGTGCCCTGGATCCGGTCGTCAAACAGGTGATTGACGCGCTGCCCACCACCGCGCACCCCATGGATGTCTGCCGGACTGCCACCTCGGTGTTGGGGGCCCGGCACCCCCTCGCCGAGGACGCCTCGCGCGAAGCCAACCTGGCCAAGGCCATCGATCTGTTCGCGGCAATGCCGGCCGTGGTGGCCTACGACCAGCGGCGCCGGCGCGGCCAGGACGTGGTGGAACCCCGCGAGGACCTGGGATACGACGCCAACTTCCTCTGGATGACGTTTGGTGAGGAAGCCGTCCCCGAAGTAGTCGACGCATTCAATGTCTCCATGATCTTGTACGCCGAGCACTCCTTCAATGCCTCCACTTTCACGGCCCGCGTGATCACGTCCACGCTCTCGGACCTGCACTCGGCCGTGACCGGCGCCATCGGCGCCCTGAAAGGCTCGCTGCACGGCGGGGCCAACGAGGCCGTCATGCACACTTTTGACGAGATCGGCATCCGGCCGGAGGAGTCACTGGAGGACGCCCACGTCCGGGCCAAGGCTTGGATGGAGGACGCCCTGGCCCACAAGAAGAAGGTCATGGGCTTCGGCCACCGCGTCTATAAGCACGGCGACTCCCGGGTGCCCACCATGAAGGCCGCCCTGGACAAGATGATCGCGCACTACGGCCGGCCGGAGCTGCTGGGCCTGTACAACGGGCTCGAAACGGCGATGGATGAGGCGAAGGGGATCAAACCGAACCTCGACTACCCGACCGGACCCACGTACCACCTCATGGGCTTCGACACCGCCACCTTCACTCCGCTGTTCGTCGCCAGCCGCATCACGGGCTGGACGGCGCACATCATGGAGCAGCTGGATTCGAACTCCCTGATCCGTCCGCTGAGCGAGTACAACGGCGTCGAGGAACGGCACCTGGCGTAGCAGGGCTTCCTGCAAAACGCACGCGAGACCGGACAGTCAGCACGGGCCGGCCACCCATTGATGGGTGGCCGGCCCGTGCTGCTTCGTCCCGGACCTCAGCGTGGCGGGATCCGGACCGACGCCACGGTCTCGTTGTCCTCATTGAGGACCACGACGACGTCGATCGTTTCACCTGCCAGCGCCGGGGGCAGCCAGTGCCCCGCATCCTGCCACATCCGCTCCAGCGGCAAGAACGCTGCATCGAACCACTCGGGCGTGATTTCCGGGCTCTCGGCGGGTTCGCCTTCCCACCGCCGGGTGGTGAAGAGCCGGCACGACATGTTCCAGTCGGGCCTAGCGGGAAAGATGAACTCGACGATGCCGGCGTGGGCCAGGTCCTCTTGGAGCACCACGATGCCGGCCTCTTCCCAGACCTCACGGACCACTGCCTCGGCGTCGCTCTCCCCCGGTTCCACGTGGCCGCCGATGCCCACGATTTTGCCGATGCCGAAGCCGGTCCTTTTCAGGCCCAGCAGCACCTCGGTGCCGGTCCCCGCATCACGGAGCGGGAAGCAGAGAGTGACTGGCGTGAGCTTCATGTGCTCAACCCTATAGCTGCCGCAGGCTGCCGGCGCTATCCGGCGGCCGGACCGTCGCCGACAAGCTGCGGCCTCAGTTCGACGGGTATCCCCTTGTCCGCGAATTCCTTGTCCATGGCCTGCTGCGGCGTGAGTTGCTGCCCGTTTTGCGAGACATCATTGTTCAAAGCCTGGAACTTCCAGGTGAAAACGCTGGACCATTCCTGCCGGAAGTCGCAGAGGAAACGCCCGTTCTGCAATTTGGCAATCTGATACCACGCGTTGCCGCCGTCGAGCCCGAGCGCCCGGACCCCGTCATCGGAGATGGAATACGCGAGCCAGCCATCGGCACAGCCCAGCACCGTGTAGTAAGCCTGCTCGGCGGCGGGAATCGGTTGGATGGCCCGTTGCCGGTCATTGCGCTGCTGGTCGACGTTCGCCATGGTGCAGGCGACGCCGCCGGTGCTCAAGGCTCCGGCTGCGGCACTCGCTGTGGGGGACGATGCGGCTGGTGAGGCAGCGGACGGGGTTGGGGACGACGGCGACGGGCTGGCGGAGACCGTCGGCGCCGGGATGCCCGTCCGGGCCGGCCCGGGTGCTGGTTGCGGCATCAGATTGCCGCCGACAACCACCGCGCCAACGACGGCCGCAGCGGCCAGTACAGTTGCGGCCGCAGCCCGCACGGCATTGCGTCGTGCCGGAGTGCGCCCTGCCAAACGGACGATATTCGGATCCGTGGAAAATACGATCGAGCGGGCAGGGTCGCTTCCGGGCTCTGCTCCCGGCGCTCCCACCCGAGGTTTCGCATCCTTCATGAGCTGTTCGATGCGGTCCATGGCTAGTCCTTCCGTTCGGTCATCAGATGTGAGGGGGCAGCTTTCGCGAACGCCCGGCGTGCACGGTGCAGGCGAACCGCGGCAGCGGAAGAAGAACATCCCAGCGTCTGCGCCAGTTCAGCGATGGTCAGCTCGTCCCAGTAGCTGAGCATGAGGACCTCGCGGTCCCGCTCCTTGAGCTGAACCAGCACCTCTGCCACGGCGGCCCGTTCTTCATCGTTCGGCTCGGGGAATCGGTGGCGGACGTCATCTTTGAGCCGTTCGACGAGTTCCTGGCGGCGACGGCGGCCCTTGTACTCATTGCCGATTACATTCCGGGCCGTCGCCAACAGCCAGCCAATGCCGGGCGGTTCGGCGAGCTCCTTTTCCCAGGCGATTCTGAAGACGTCCGCAGCCAGTTCCTCGGCGCGGTGCCGGTCGCTGATACGGCAGGCAATGTAGCGGTATACCCGCGCGGAGTGCTGAGTGTGCAGATCAATGAATGCTTGCTCTTTGGCAGCCAACATGGTGGTTCCCCCGGACATCGGATGACTTCTTCCTGATGTGTAAGTGTCCTGTGAATGGTGTTTTCTTACACGGACCGGCAAAAAAGTTTGCAGGAGCCGGCGCACCGTGCCGGAACCGGCGGACTTTGCCTTAGCCCAGCGCGCGCGGGTGCGCGGCGGCGTAGATCTCCCGCAGCGTATCGGCCGTCACCTGGGTGTAGACCTGCGTGGTGGTCACCGAGGCGTGCCCCAGCAGTTCCTGGACCACCCGGACATCGGCGCCGCCTTCCAGCAGGTGGGTGGCGAAGGAGTGCCGCAGCGTGTGCGGCGAAACGTCTTTGGTGATGTGGGCCTTGTCCGCCGCCGCCTTCAAAATGGTCCAGGCGCTTTGCCGGCTGATCCTGCCGCCGCGGGCGTTGAGGAACAGGGCAGGGGTGCCCTTGCCTTTGGTGGCCAGCAGGGGCCGGCCGCGGACGAGGTAGGCGTCCAGGGCGCGTGCCCCGTAGGACCCAAGCGGGACGAGGCGTTCCTTGGAGCCCTTGCCGAAGAGCCTGACGATCGCGGGCCCGTCGCCTCCATCTGACTCGCCGGCGGTGTGCAGGGAGATGTCGTCAACATCCAGGCCCACGGCTTCGCTGATGCGGGCACCGGTGGAATAAAGGAACTCAAGCAGCGCGCGGTCGCGCAGGCCGGTTGCCGTATCCGTACCTGCCGCCTCCAGGATCCGGGTGACCTCGTCGACGCTGATGGCCTTGGGCAGCCGCTTGCCGGGCATGGGCGGGTGGACGTCGCTGGCCGGGTCGGTGGACGTGACGCCTTCGAGGGCCCAGAACTTGTGGAGTCCGCGCACGGCCACGACCGTCCGGGCCGCCGAACGGATGCCCAGGGCGGAGCCGCCGTCGGACCCGTCGGAGAGCGCCTGAACGAAGCCGGTGACGTCGTGCCGGGTGATCTCGGCCGGTCGTTCCCGGCCGGCGTTGGCCAGATGCCTGGCGTAGCGGGCCAGGTCCCGCCGGTAGGCGGAGAGGGTGTTGGCCGCGAGGCCCCGCTCCACGCCCATGTGCTGCAGGTAATCAGTGATTGCGCGGTCGATTGCCGTCAACGGCCGGGCGGGCGGGCGCCCGGGAGCAGCTGCCTGCGCCGGGGCCGGATGTTGAACAGGAGCCGGCGGCTCGGCAATCAGCGGTTCCACTAGCGGCGCTGGCTGGGATGGGCGGGCCAGGGCGCGTCGGCCGGGCGGAGGCTTTCAAAGTTGCCCGCACGGGCGGCGGCAGCGGCCAGGACGCCGACGACGGCGGACGGGTTGTGCAGGCGGCCGTCAAGGACCGCCTGCACGGCCTCGTCCAGCGGGGTCCAGTGCAGTTCGATTTCGGCTTCCTCGTCGGTGCGGACGTGCCGCTCATGTCCGGGCACCTCGCTCAGGCCGCGGGCCAGGTAGATGCGGATGGCCTCGCTGGAGGAGCCCGGGGAGTTGAAGAAGTCGGCCAGCACGTTCCAGCGGTCCGCCACGAGGTCCGCTTCCTCGGCCAGTTCGCGGGCGGCCCCGACGACGAAGTCCTCCCCTTCGACGTCAAGCAGCCCGGCGGGGATCTCCCAGAGGTCCATGCCGACGGGGTGCCGGTACTGCCGGAGCAGCAGCACCTCGCCGTCGTCGTTCATCGGGAGAACCGCCACCGCGCCGGGATGGTCGATGTAGTCCCGGACCAGGGTGTCGCCGTCGTCGTTGAGCTGGAAACTGTCGCTGACGACATCCCAGATCCTGCCTTCGTACACCTTCCGGGATGACAAAAGACGGCGCGGGCTCGGCTCATCCGAAACCTGCCGTGCAGCATTGGGGGTCTCAGACATACCGGGCATCGCGCCGTCCTTTGATTCAGTTGGAAATTACTTGGACACTGCTGCCGACGAGGGCTTGGGCGCGGGTGCCGGGGCATCGGCCTTGGCGCTGGCGCTGCTGCTTGCAGCGGGCGCGCCGTTGGCGGCCCGCTGGTGGCCAAGGGCAGCCTCGATCAAGCCCGCGAACAGCGGGTGCGGGCGCGTGGGCCGCGAGCTGAGCTCGGGGTGCGCCTGCGTGGCCACGTAGTACGGGTGGACGTCGCGGGGAAGTTCCACGAACTCGACCAGTTTGCCATCGGGCGACGTTCCGGAGAACGACAGGCCCTTGGCGGCGATCTGGTCGCGGTACTTGTTGTTGACCTCGTAGCGGTGGCGGTGCCGTTCGCTGACCTTCGTGGCGCCGTACGTCTCGGCGACGACGGAGCCTTCGTCGAGCTTGGCTTCGTACAAGCCCAGGCGCATAGTGCCGCCGAGGTCGCCCTTGCCGTCAACGATGTCCAACTGCTCTTCCATCGTGGCGATGACGGGGTACTTGGAGTCCGGCTCGAACTCGGACGAGGATGCTCCCTCGAGGCCGACTACGTTGCGGGCGTACTCGATCACCATGCACTGCAGGCCCAGGCACAGGCCCAGGACGGGGAGCTTGGTTTCGCGGGCGTACTTCAGGGCGCCGAGTTTGCCTTCCAGGCCGCGGATGCCGAAGCCTCCCGGAACGCAGATGGCGTCGACGCCGGCCAGGGACTGCACGGCGCCTTCGCGGGTTTCGCATTCGTCCGAGGGGACCCAGCGGATCTTGACCTTGGTGTCATTGGCGAAGCCGCCGGCGCGCAGGGCCTCCGTGACGGACAGGTAGGCGTCCGGCAGGTCGATGTACTTGCCCACGAGCGCGATCTCAACTTCGTGCTTCGGGTTGTGGACGGCGTCGAGCAGCTTGTCCCAGCTGGTCCAGTCCACATCCTTGAACGGCAGGTCCAGGGCGCGGACGATGTACGAATCCAGGCCCTGGGAGTGCAGGGTCTTCGGGATGTCGTAGATGCTCGGCGCGTCCGGGCAGCCGATCACGGCGTCGATGTCGACGTCGCACATGCGGCCGATCTTGTCGCGCATCGGCTGCGGGACTTCGCGGTCCGACCGGATCACGATTGCCTCGGGCTGGATGCCGATGGAGCGCAGCGCGGCAACGGAGTGCTGCGTCGGCTTGGTCTTCAGCTCCTGCGACGGGCCGATATACGGCACGAGGGACACGTGGAGGAAGAACACATTTCCGCGGCCGATGTCCTGGCGGACCTGGCGGGCGGATTCGAGGAACGGCTGGGACTCGATGTCGCCCACCGTGCCGCCGATTTCGGTGATGATGACGTCGGGGGCGTTCTTGCCCTCGGCGGGAAGCCGCATGCGCCGCTTGATCTCATCGGTGATGTGCGGGATGACTTGAACGGTGTCGCCGAGGTATTCGCCGCGGCGTTCCTTCGCGATGACGGTCGAGTAGACCTGGCCGGTTGTGACGTTGGCCGATCCTTCGAGGTTTTCATCGAGGAAGCGCTCGTAGTGGCCGATGTCCAGGTCCGTTTCGGCGCCGTCGTCAGTGACGAAGACTTCGCCGTGCTGGAAGGGGTTCATCGTGCCCGGATCCACATTCAAATAGGGATCGAGCTTTTGCATTGTTACAGACAGACCGCGTGCCCGCAGGAGGTGGCCGAGGCTCGAAGCCGTCAGTCCCTTACCGAGCGAGGACGCTACACCACCGGTGACGAAGATGTGTTTGGTCGTCTTGGACGAGCCCGGAAACCGGGAATTTACACGAGAGTTTGATCGCTGCACCACGGGGTTTGAGCTTATCATCAATTCGGCCTTCCACGGGTTCCTTGGCGGGATCCCGATGTGATTGTTGTCCTAGCAGCGGTCCTTGCGGGATTCCTTGCGGAGGTCCCTCCGGGCCGCCTAGCTCTGCGGGAGGAGTTTGGCGTCGTCCAGCAACTCCTTGGCGTGGGCCTGTGCCGATTCGGAGTCCTCCTGGCCGGCCAGCATGCGGGCCAACTCGCGGACGCGGTCGGCCTCGTCCAGCAGCTGCACGTCGCTGGAGGTGAAGCCGGTGGCGGTAGCGCCGTCAGCGCCCCGCACGGACGTCTTGGTGACCCTAATGTGCTGGTTCGCGAACGCGGCCACCTGCGGCAGGTGGGTCACCACGAGGACCTGGACGTGCTGGGCCAGCATCGCCAGCCGGCGCCCGATCTCGACGGCGGCACGGCCGCCGACGCCGGCGTCGACCTCGTCGAAGACAAACGTCGGGACGGGGTCGACGGCGGCCAGCACCACCTCGATGGCGAGCATGACGCGGGAGAGTTCACCGCCCGAGGCGCCTTTGCCCAACGGCCGGGCCGGAGCGCCGGAGTGCGGCTGCAGCAGGAAGGAGATCTCATCGGCCCCGAACGGTCCCAGCTGGCCTGTGGGCTCCACGTTGATGACCAGGGTGGCATCTGCCATGGCCAGCGCCGTGAGCTCGGCGCTGACCCGCGCGGAGAGGTCCTTGGCTGCCTTCGTCCGGGCCTTGCTGATCGCGGCGGCCTTCTTCCGGAGCTCGGTTTCGGCCCGGGCGACCTCGGCGTCCAGCGATTCGATCCGGGTGGAGTCGTCCTGAAGTTCCTCGTGCCGGGCCCGGGCCTCCGCGGCCCAGACCAGCACCTCGTCGATGCTCGGCGCGTACTTGCGGACCAGCTTGGCCAGCGCGGCCCGGCGGTCTTCGATTTCGGCGAGCCGTTCCGGGCCCTCCGTGTCAAGGGCGGCCTGGTAGCTGGCGAGTTCCGCGGCAATGTCGTTGAGCAGGAAACCGACCTCGGCCAGCCGTGCCGCGGCAGAGCCCAGCTCCTCGTCGTGTTCGGCTACGTGCTCGAGGGTGCGTTTGGCGGCGTCCACGAGGGTGGTGGCGTCGGCTTCTTCACCGAAGTCCTCGGCGATGAGCGCCTGGTGGGCGGTGCTGGCCGCGATCCGCAGTTCCTCGACGTTGGCCAGTTTCACGGCCTCGGCCTTGAGGGCATCGTCCTCCCCCGGCTGCGGGTCCACGGCGTCGATCTCGGCCAGGGCAACCTGCAGCGACTCGGCCTCGCGGAGGCGTTCACGCGCGGCACTGCGCAGGGAGTCCAGCTCGCCCTGGCTGGCATGCCAGTGGGCGTGGAGGTCCTGATAGGCGGCAAGTGCGGCCGCAAGGCTCTCGCCCGCGAACTTGTCCAAGGCGCCGCGTTGCGCCACTGGGCTTTTGAGCCGGATCTGGTCTGACTGTCCGTGCACCACCACGAGGGTTTCGCCAATTTCGGCCAGCACCCCGACCGGCGCGGCGCGTCCGCCCAGATAGGCGCGGCTGCGGCCGTCGGCTCCTACGCTGCGGGCAAGCAGCAGTTCCACACCGCCGTCGAACTCCTCCACCTCGGCCCCGGCTTCCCGGGACCGCGCGACGGCAGCGTGGCCCGCGTCGAGCTTCAGCACGGCCTCGGCCGAGGCGCTCTTCGCGCCGCTGCGGACGGCGCCGGCGTCGGACCTGGCGCCGAGGAGCAGCCCGACGGCGGTGACCACCATGGTCTTGCCGGCGCCGGTTTCACCGGTCACCACGCTGAGGCCCGGGCCCAGCGGCAGGGTGGCGTCGGTGATGACGCCGAGGTCGCGGATACGCAGTTCTTCAAGCATGGTTCACTTCGCAGTCGAGGGGTCGGGCCCGTCAGCAGTTCCCTCGTGGCGCGGCGAGGGCAGCGGCGGCATGGGACGGGGCGTGCGGATGATCGGGAGGGGGCCGGTGTGGATGGCCCGGGTTTGGGGCACGGGGCCGCGCCAGCCCTGGATGGGGAGCTGGAATTTGCGCACGAGCCTGCCCGAGAAGGGGGTCTGGTGTGTCCTGGCCAGCCGGACGGGCGTCGCGGAGCGGGTCACTTCGACGCGCGCGCCGGGCGGCAGATCCACCGAGCGGCGGCCGTCGCACCAGAGGACGCCCTGGGCATCGGTGCGGTTCAGGATCTCGACCGCGAGCCGGGACCGGGGCGAGACCACGAGCGGCTTCGCGAAGAGGGCATGGGCGCTGATCGGCACGATCAGGAGGGCCTCGACCTCGGGCCACACCACGGGACCGCCGGCGGAAAACGCGTAGGCCGTGGAGCCTGTGGGCGTGGCCAGGACCACGCCGTCGCAGCCGAATGAGGTCAGGGGGCGTTCGTCGACTTCGGTGACCACCTCAAGCATCCGTTCCCGGTTGCCTTTTTCGATCGCGGCCTCGTTCAGGGCCCAGGTGTGCCAGATCTTTTGTCCGCGGACCCAGACCTGGACGTCGATCGTCATGCGCTCCTCCACCGTGTAGTCACGGCTGGCGATCCACTCAACGGTCTGGGCGAGGTCGGCCCGTTCGCTCTCGGCCAGGAACCCCACGTGGCCGAGGTTCACTCCGAGCAGCGGCACGTCGACTTCGCGGACCAGTTCGGCGGCCCGGAGGATGGTGCCGTCCCCGCCGAGCACCATGACCAGTTCCACCTCGGGCAGCTTCACGTGGTCGTGAAGGACCTCGACCGGGTGGTCGAGCCGGCCGAAGAAGCGGACCATGTCGCCGAGCTCGTTCTCCTGCAGCACGGGGACCAGACCGGATTCGTGCAGCAGGGCACACGCTTCCCAGGCAGCCTTGAGGGACTCCTCGCGCCCTGTGTGGGCCAGGATCAGGACACGCCTGCTCATCAGGTTCCGCCTTCTGGTGGTACTAGTGGTTCGGCCAGATTGTTCCGAGCAACGCAGCAACGGCTGCGTCCCGCTCCTCGATCTTAGGCGGGACTTCCGACATCGCGCGTTTTATCCACAGGAAGTATTCGACATTGCCGTCCTGGCCCGGCAGCGGGCTTTGGGCGAGGCCTGACAGGGCCAGGCCCGCGTCCACGGCGGCGGCAGCCACTTTGCCCACGGCGAGCCGGCGTTCGCGTTCCGAGGTGACCACGCCGGTCCGGCCCAGCCGGTCCTTGCCGATCTCGAACTGTGGTTTGACCATGAGGACGAGGTCGCCGCCGGGTGCGGTGCAGGCCGCGAGTGGCGCCACGACGAGCGTCAGCGAGATGAAGGACAGATCAGCCACCGTCAGCGCAGCCGGCCCGCCGATTTCCGCGGGCGCCATGTAACGGACGTTGAGTCCTTCGTGCACGGAAACCCGGGGGTCATTCCGGATTTCCGGCACCAGCTGGCCGTGCCCCACGTCGACGGCCACCACGTGGGCGGCACCGCGCCGAAGCAGCACATCGGTGAACCCGCCGGGTGGAGGCACCGGCGTCGAGGCACCGTTTGCCTGCAACGTCGATGGCGGGAAAGGCATCCAGCGCGCCGGCCAGCTTGTGCCCGGCGCGGCTGACGTAGCCGTCCTCGGCCGAGGCCGTGACGTCCAGCGCGGCGTCATCCGCCACCTGCAGGGACGCCTTGGCGAGGACCTCGCCGCCGGAGCTCACCTTGCCCTCGGAAATCAGCCGGGCGGCATGGGTCCGGGACCTGGCGAGCCCCCGGCTGACGAGCGTCTGGTCCAGCCGGCTCACGATCCCCCGTCCCCCGCGGCGTGGATACGGCGCGCCATGCCGGCGTGGCCGGCCACGTCTTCGTTCAGGGCCTCCAGCAGGGCATCGTGCATGCCGGCATAGACTTCGCCGTGTCCGGACACAGGCGTCTGCCGCACGGCCCCGAGGAGGTCCAGCACGGCGTTGACGGCCGGGTCCAGGACTGCTGCCTGCGGCTCTCCGGTTTGCTGTCCAGGTGCCGCGCGTTCTGGTGCCGCATGTTCTGGTGCCGCATGCCCACGCAGGTCCGCCGGGAACTGTTCCGACGGCAGCTCCGGCCACGCGACGTCGGCCGCAGGGGTCGGCGCCCCAGCCGGCTGTTGGTGTGGGGCTTGGTTTAGTCCCGGGTGTAGCTCGCTCATTTGTCCAGCCTAGTGATCGGACCACTCGAGGACCGGAGCCAGTGCGCTGGTCGTGTCGGGGTTCGCGGCCCACCAGGCCGAGCAGGCGGCACGCCACGAATCGAGGTCGGCGGGGTCGCCGCTGACGTGGACGGACTGCCCCCGCACGATCGCCGAGGCCGTGCCGCTGCGGAACCGCCCGGCGTCGTGCTCTACGGCAGGGTATGGCGCGTACAGGCCGGTCAGGTCATGGATGAGGAAATCGGGGCGTTCCACAGACCGTGCGGCGAGGATCGATTCCCTTGTGTCCACTCCGGTCAGCACAGCGACGGTGGCGAAACCGGCGTTGTTGCCGCCCAGGATGTCGGTGTCCAGGCGGTCACCGACGACCAGCGGCCGGTCCGCCGCCAGCCGCTTGGCGGCCGTGTGGAACAGCGGGGCTTCGGGTTTGCCTGCCACGACCGGGGTCTTGCCGGTCGCGGCCGCCACGGCCGCGACGAGCGTCCCGTTGCCGGGGGCGATTCCGCGCGCCTGGGGAATGGACCAGTCCGTGTTGGTGGCCACCCAGAGGGCGCCGCCGGCGACGACGTACGACGCCTCGGCGAGGTCTTTCCACCCAAGTTCCGGGCTAAAGCCCTGCACGACGGCGACGGGGTCATCCTCCGCGCCGCGGACAGGGACCAGGCCAACCAGTTCAATTTCCTGGGCCAGTGCGGCACTGCCCGTGATCAGCACGTGTGCTCCGGCCGGCAGCAGCGACGCCAGCAGCGCTGCTGCCGCCTGCGAGGAACTCACCACCTGGTGGTCTTCGGCGGGGGCGCCGAGATCGCGCAGGTGTTGGGCCACCTGCGCGGGAGAACGGGAGGCGTTGTTGGTGACGTAGCCCAGCCCGACGCCGACCCCTGCCAGCCGGCGCAGCGACTCGACGGCCCCGGGGATGGCGTTGGGGCCGGCATAGACAACGCCGTCGAGGTCGGAGAGCAGGGCATCAAAGGTGGAGATCAAGGCGGTACCCGTCATGCGATTAGTCCTCCACACGTTCGTGCCGGGCAGGCTCTGAGTCGTCCAGGAGTTCCTGGTCCGCGTCAGCGTTCGATTCCAAGGTGGCTTCGTCATCGGCTTCGTCGTCGGTTTCGTCGTCAGCTTCGTCGAGCACGTCGGCTTCCACTGAGTCCAGGTCGGATTCGGTGTCGTCGGACTCGAAGTAGTCGGATTCGGCGTCGTCGGCACTGTCGTCGCTGGCGGGCTGATCGCCCGCGTTCAAGCGGGCCACTCCGGCTGCGGCGCCGGTGGCTTCTGCCGCGGCAGCGGCAGCGGCGGCACGCGGGGCGCGCTCTTCGGTTCCGGCGTGCGTGTCGGCATGCTCCTGCGCCCGGAGGCGGCGCTGCCGTTCCTCCTCGCGGGCTTCTTCTTCCTCGTCCCAGCCGAGATCGATGATGTCGGGTTCCTCGTCAGCCCCAAGGCCCAGCGCGTTTTCTGCCACAGTGGCCTGGCGCTGCCATTTGGCGGCTTCGGCTGCGCGGCCGGCTGCCGTGAGTGCGTCAGCGTAGGCACGGAACAGCCGGGGGCTGTAGGAAAAGGCGCGGTTGATGTCCAGCTGCGGGATTTCCAGTTCGGAAACCGCGGCGTCGAGCTGCCCGAGGTCGGTGCGGGCCCCGGCTGCGACGATGGCCAGTTCCACCTTGCCGGGGGCGTCGAGATCCTTGGCTTCGTCGGACCGGGCCATGTCCAGGGCACGGTCCGGGCGGCCAAGGCCCCGTTCGCAGTCGGCCATCACCGGCAGGTGCATGTTGGAGCCGCTGATCCGGCGGTAGGTCCGGAATTCCCGGAGCGCTTCACCGTAGTGGCCGGCTGCGTAGGCGGTCAGGCCGACAGCTTCGCGGACGGACGCAAGGCGCCCGCCGCGGCGGCTGGCTGCCAGGGCATGCTGGAAGGCAAGCTCAGGTTCCTCGTCCAGGAGCCGACCCGCCATGACGAGGTGGCGGGCCACCCATTCGGCGCTGGTGCCTTCGAGGGTCTTGATCTGGTGCTGGGTAGCGCGGTCAAGTTCCTTGCCCGTGACGTCCTCGTCGATCTGGGGTGAACGTTCCCGGTCCGGGCGGTTGGCGCTGCGGAGATCGCGGGCATTGGGCACGCGAACCGGACGGTCCTCGGGGCGGTCGCGCCCATACTGGCGCGGGCCTGAGTCACCACGGTCGAAGCCCCGTGCGGGACGATCCTCGCGGGTGCCGAAGGGCTTGCGGTTCTCGCCGCTGCCGTAAGGCTTGCGGTCACGGTCGCCGCCTCCACCGAAGCTGCGCTGGCCGCCACCTTCACGGGGAGCACGGTCGCCGAAGGACTTACGATCCCGGTCGCCGCCGCCGCTGTACGGCTTACGGTCACCATAGGACGGACGGCTATCGCCACCGAAGCTGCGCTGGCCACCGCCCTCACGCGGAGCACGATCACCATAGGGCTTCCGGTCACCGCCGCCGCTGTACGGCTTACGGTCACCATAGGACGGGCGGCTGTCGCCGCCGAAGCTGCGCTGGCCACCGCCTTCACGCGGGGCACGGTCACCATAGGGCTTACGGTCACCACCGCCGCTGTAGGGCTTACGGTCACCATAGGACGGGCGGCTGTCGCCACCGAAGCTGCGCTGGCCACCGCCCTCACGCGGAGCACGATCACCATACGGCTTGCGCTCACCGGCGGCATAAGGCTTACGCTCGCCGCCGCCGAAGCCGCGCTGCTCTCCGCCTTCACGCGGGGCACGGTCACCATAGGGCTTACGGTCGCCACCGCCGCTGTAGGGCTTACGGTCGCCATAGGTCGGGCGGCTGTCGCCACCGAAGCTGCGCTGGCCACCGCCCTCACGGGGAGCACGGTCACCATAGGGCTTACGCTCACCGCCACCGCTGTAGGGCTTACGCTCGCTGTTTCCGAAACCGCGCTGATCCCCGCCTTCGCGCGGAGCACGATCACCGTACGGCTTACGGTCACGGTCTTCCCTGGAACGGAATCCGCGGGGATCGCCGCCGGAGTTGCTGGTGCCGCGGAAAGGGGCTCCACCGGAACTGCGTCCGCCAGAGTTGCCGTGGGCCTTGCCGCCGCGGTTGCCATCATTGTGCTCAGCCATGCTGGAATCCTCCTGTTGCGAGCTGACCACTGGCGCAATCGCAGCCGCTCTGTTCCGTGTTTCGTTTCCTACGCAACCCGAAATCAAGCGCTTCGAAGTCCGTACATCTCCCCCAATTCTAGGCGAGCAACCCGCCACCGGCTAACGGCATCGCGCCAACGGGGCCCGCGGTGGGAAGTCTCACAACCTCCTGCGGCACTTGTGTCCGCGGCCTCCGGCCGGCGGGCAGTTGGGTGACGGGCAGTTGGTGTTCGACGGCGGTTGTGGCCTCTTCCCCACTTCAGATCCGGGCCAAGCCCGGAAAGGGCCGTTAAATGCGGGAGGACCCCAACCTGGTGGTTGGGGTCCTCGACCTGAATGGTGTTCCGGCGGTGACCTACTCTCCCACACCCTCCCGGGTGCAGTACCATCGGCGCTGTGGGTCTTAGCTTCCGGGTTCGGGATGGGACCGGGCGTTTCCCCCACGCTATGACCGCCGTAACCCTTGCTCCGCCACGCACCCGTGTGTTGGGGGTGGGGAAAACTGTGGTTACAACATGTTCGCTGCGGCGTGTGGCCGCAGGTGTGGTGTTGTTATTTGGTTGTGGTTTTGTTCCTCAAGCAACGGGTTTGTTGGTTGGGAACCACATAGTGGACGCAAGCAGTCTTGTTTCTTTGTACCACCCCTGGGTGCAAACCCCTTTTGAAGGTGGGTTTGCGGGGTGGTGTGTGGTGTAAGTTATCGGCCTATTAGTACCGGTCAGCTTCACGAGTCGTTAGTCCTCGCTTCCACATCCGGCCTATCAACCCAGTGGTCTGGCTGGGGGCCTCTCACACGCAAGGTGTATGGAAATCTCATCTCGAAGCGAGCTTCCCGCTTAGATGCTTTCAGCGGTTATCCCATCCGAACGTAGCTAATCAGCGGTGCACTTGGCAGTACAACTGACACACCAGAGGTTCGTCCGTCCCGGTCCTCTCGTACTAAGGACAGCCCTTCTCAAATTTCCTGCGCGCGCAGCGGATAGGGACCGAACTGTCTCACGACGTTCTAAACCCAGCTCGCGTACCGCTTTAATGGGCGAACAGCCCAACCCTTGGGACCTACTCCAGCCCCAGGATGCGACGAGCCGACATCGAGGTGCCAAACCATGCCGTCGATATGGACTCTTGGGCAAGATCAGCCTGTTATCCCCGAGGTACCTTTTATCCGTTGAGCGACGGCCATTCCACAATGTACCGCCGGATCACTAGTCCCGACTTTCGTCCCTGCTCGAGATGTCTCTCTCACAGTCAAGCTCCCTTGTGCACTTACACTCGACACCTGATTGCCAACCAGGCTGAGGGAACCTTTGGGCGCCTCCGTTACTTTTTAGGAGGCAACCGCCCCAGTTAAACTACCCATCAGGCACTGTCCCTGACCCGGATTACGGGCCGAAGTTAGATGTCCAAAGTGACCAGAGTGGTATTTCAACGATGACTCCACCCGAACTGGCGTCCGGGCTTCAACGTCTCCCACCTATCCTACACAAGCCACTCCGAACACCAATACCAAACTATAGTAAAGGTCTCGGGGTCTTTCCGTCCTGCTGCGCGTAACGAGCATCTTTACTCGTACTGCAATTTCGCCGAGTTTATGGTTGAGACAGCGGGGAAGTCGTTACTCCATTCGTGCAGGTCGGAACTTACCCGACAAGGAATTTCGCTACCTTAGGATGGTTATAGTTACCACCGCCGTTTACTGGGGCTTAAATTCTCAGCTTCGCCTTGCGGCTAACCGGTCCTCTTAACCTTCCAGCACCGGGCAGGAGTCAGTCCGTATACATCGTCTTGCGACTTCGCACGGACCTGTGTTTTTAGTAAACAGTCGCTTCCCCCTGGTCTCTGCGGCCCCGATCCCCTCCCACCAGCAAGTGGTGTTCAAGGTTGGGGCCCCCCTTCTCCCGAAGTTACGGGGGCATTTTGCCGAGTTCCTTAACCATAATTCTCTCGATCGCCTTAGTATTCTCTACCTGATCACCTGTGTCGGTTTGGGGTACGGGCGGCTAAAACCTCGCGTCGATGCTTTTCTCGGCAGCATAGGATCACCGAATCCCCCCATACGGGGGTCCCGTCAGATCTCAGGCATCATGAACGGCGGATTTGCCTACCGTTCGCCCTACATCCTTAGACCGGGACAACCATCGCCCGGCTCGGCTACCTTCCTGCGTCACACCTGTTAATACGCTTGCCTCCCAGGATCAGGTCCCGCGCTCCACCAAAACCCTTCCACCACAAGGGCGGTCAGGCAGGTTTCGGGCGGTTAGTATCCCCTGTTCAGCATGGGCGGTTTTTCGCCGGTACGGGAATATCAACCCGTTGTCCATCGACTACGCCTGTCGGCCTCGCCTTAGGTCCCGACTTACCCAGGGCAGATTAGCTTGACCCTGGAACCCTTGATCATCCGGCGGACGGGTTTCTCACCCGTCTTTCGCTACTCATGCCTGCATTCTCACTCGTGTAGGCTCCACCGCTGGTTTCCACCGCGACTTCACTGCCCACACGACGCTCCCCTACCACTCCAGACGCCTGAACCAACCCCACAAGGGAGCGGCTGGGCTATTGTCTGAAATCCACAACTTCGGCGGTGTACTTGAGCCCCGCTACATTGTCGGCGCGGAATCACTTGACCAGTGAGCTATTACGCACTCTTTTAAGGATGGCTGCTTCTAAGCCAACCTCCTGGTTGTCTTCGCAACTCCACATCCTTTCCCACTTAGCACACGCTTAGGGGCCTTAGTTGGTGGTCTGGGCTGTTTCCCTCTCGACTATGAAGCTTATCCCCCACAGTCTCACTGCTGCGCTCTCACTTACCGGCATTCGGAGTTTGGCTGACGTCAGTAACCTTGTAGGGCCCATTAGCCATCCAGTAGCTCTACCTCCGGTAAGAAACACGCAACGCTGCACCTAAATGCATTTCGGGGAGAACCAGCTATCACGAAGTTTGATTGGCCTTTCACCCCTACCCACAGCTCATCCCCTCCATTTTCAACTGAAGTGGGTTCGGTCCTCCACGACGTCTTACCGTCGCTTCAACCTGGCCATGGGTAGATCACTTCGCTTCGGGTCTAGATCACGCCACTGCAACGCCCTATTCAGACTCGCTTTCGCTACGGCTTCCCCACACGGGTTAACCTCGCGACGTAACACTAACTCGCAGGCTCATTCTTCAAAAGGCACGCCGTCACCCCTACACAGCAAGCTGCGGAGGCTCCGACGGATTGTAAGCACACGGTTTCAGGTACTGTTTCACTCCCCTCCCGGGGTACTTTTCACCTTTCCCTCACGGTACTGGTCCGCTATCGGTCATTAGGGAGTATTTAGGCTTATCAGGTGGTCCTGACAGATTCGCACGGGATTTCTCGGGCCCCGTGCTACTTGGGATACTTCACCAGGCGGTGCACAACATTTCGGTTACGGGGCTCACACCCTCTACGGCCGGCCTTTCAAGACCGTTCACCTATGCCAGCACTCTCACCTTCCCAGCCCGGCAGAGCTGGAGTGGGAAGTCCCACAACCCCGACCATGCAACGCCCGCCGGCTATCACACATGGAACGGTTTAGCCTGATCCGCGTTCGCTCGCCACTACTGACGGAATCACTATTGTTTTCTCTTCCTGCGGGTACTGAGATGTTTCACTTCCCCGCGTTCCCTCCACGCACCCTATGTGTTCAGATGCGGGTCACCAGGCAGCTCGCGCCCCTGGCGGGGTTTCCCCATTCGGACACCCTGGGATCACAGTCCGGTTATCGACTCCCCCAGGCTTATCGCAGATTCCTACGTCCTTCTTCGGCTCCTAATGCCAAGGCATCCACCGTGTGCTCTTAAAAACTTGACCACAAAAGATCAAGGAGTAATTTTCGAGAGAACCACAGAAACCACACCATCACCACAGCAACACCCAAAAGGGCACCACCGCAGCAACAGCACAGATCCAGGTTCATATTCTTGGAAATTGCTTCTTATAAAAGATGCTCGCGTCCACTATGTAGTTCTCAAACAACAACCCCGTACCACACACCCCACACACACAACCCCAAGGGGCCGAAACATGCATGCTCGGTGCAGCCAGGAAACCAGAAACACAAGTCCCACACCCCGCACCCCGCGCACCCTCCCCGAAGGGAAGAGAACGCGGCCCGCAGGCCATGGTCCTGTTGTCTCAGGACCCAACAGTGTGCCAAACACTAAACCGCTGATCCCCTCTCCCGCACCGTTCCAGGACCACCGCCGCAAAGGGCGGGTGTCCGTACTGGGTGCCGGCGAAGAACCGGCGGCCGCTATTTGTTGATATTCCACCCGTGAGCACCCGCCGCAGAACAATCGTCTGCGCAACGGGCGTACTCCTGACAACCCCACCACACGGACATAACGCCCGGCGAGGTGGTTGTAGGTGCTCCTTAGAAAGGAGGTGATCCAGCCGCACCTTCCGGTACGGCTACCTTGTTACGACTTAGTCCCAATCGCCAGTCCCACCTTCGACAGCTCCCTCCCACAAGGGGTTAGGCCACCGGCTTCGGGTGTTACCAACTTTCGTGACTTGACGGGCGGTGTGTACAAGGCCCGGGAACGTATTCACCGCAGCGTTGCTGATCTGCGATTACTAGCGACTCCGACTTCATGGGGTCGAGTTGCAGACCCCAATCCGAACTGAGACCGGCTTTTTGGGATTAGCTCCACCTCACAGTATCGCAACCCTTTGTACCGGCCATTGTAGCATGCGTGAAGCCCAAGACATAAGGGGCATGATGATTTGACGTCGTCCCCACCTTCCTCCGAGTTGACCCCGGCAGTCTCCCATGAGTCCCCGCCATTACGCGCTGGCAACATGGAACGAGGGTTGCGCTCGTTGCGGGACTTAACCCAACATCTCACGACACGAGCTGACGACAACCATGCACCACCTGTGAACCGGCCCCAAAGGGGAAGGACTGTTTCCAGCCCGGTCCGGCCCATGTCAAGCCTTGGTAAGGTTCTTCGCGTTGCATCGAATTAATCCGCATGCTCCGCCGCTTGTGCGGGCCCCCGTCAATTCCTTTGAGTTTTAGCCTTGCGGCCGTACTCCCCAGGCGGGGCACTTAATGCGTTAGCTACGGCGCGGAAAACGTGGAATGTCCCCCACACCTAGTGCCCAACGTTTACGGCATGGACTACCAGGGTATCTAATCCTGTTCGCTCCCCATGCTTTCGCTCCTCAGCGTCAGTTAATGCCCAGAGACCTGCCTTCGCCATCGGTGTTCCTCCTGATATCTGCGCATTTCACCGCTACACCAGGAATTCCAGTCTCCCCTACATCACTCTAGTCTGCCCGTACCCACCGCAGATCCGGAGTTGAGCCCCGGACTTTCACGGCAGACGCGACAAACCGCCTACGAGCTCTTTACGCCCAATAATTCCGGATAACGCTTGCGCCCTACGTATTACCGCGGCTGCTGGCACGTAGTTAGCCGGCGCTTCTTCTGCAGGTACCGTCACTTTCGCTTCTTCCCTACTGAAAGAGGTTTACAACCCGAAGGCCGTCATCCCTCACGCGGCGTCGCTGCATCAGGCTTGCGCCCATTGTGCAATATTCCCCACTGCTGCCTCCCGTAGGAGTCTGGGCCGTGTCTCAGTCCCAGTGTGGCCGGTCACCCTCTCAGGCCGGCTACCCGTCGTCGCCTTGGTGAGCCATTACCTCACCAACAAGCTGATAGGCCGCGAGTCCATCCAAAACCACAATAAAGCTTTCCACCCCCCACCATGCGATGAGGAGTCATATCCGGTATTAGACCCAGTTTCCCAGGCTTATCCCAGAGTTAAGGGCAGGTTACTCACGTGTTACTCACCCGTTCGCCACTAATCCCCGGTGCAAGCACCGGATCATCGTTCGACTTGCATGTGTTAAGCACGCCGCCAGCGTTCATCCTGAGCCAGGATCAAACTCTCCGTTGAAGTAAAACAGACACAACATGCGCCCCCGGGAAAACGGGACACACACGCTGCACAAAATTTGAAACCAGCCAAATAACACCAGACCACACCACGGGGTGGCGGGCCCGGCAAATTCAACCAATTCAATACAATAAATTGGTATCAACAAACTTGGCACACTATTGAGTTCTCAAACAACAGACACATTCGAATACTTGCCGAAACAATTCATTTTCATGAATTCTTTATTTCGTTTTTCTTCGCTGCGATGTTTACAGCTTATTTCATTCATTTCCACTTTGCAAATTCGCGATTTTCATCGGAATTTCACTTCGTGGAGCGAATCCGCCCAGCAGAATCGGAGCAATTTTCATTATGTGCGCCTAGCGCATGAAGAATTGCTTCTCTTTTGTGGGGGTTTGTCACCGCTCACCGGCGGCGACTCAGAAAACAATACACGCTCCTCCCCGGCCGTGCAAATCGGCCGGGAAGGAGCGTGCAGGTGCGTTTTCGGTACTGGTCAGTATCCGATACTGGTCAGGACGCGGCGACTTCCACCGTTGCCAGGTTCTTCTTGCCCCGGCGCAGAAGCAGGTAGCGCCCGTGCAGCAACTCGCTGGCCGCGATGACGGCGTCGGGATCGGATACCTTCGCATTGTTGACGTAGGCGCCGCCCTCCCCCACGGTGCGGCGTGCGGCGGATTTGCTCTCAGACAGACCGGAGGCGACCAGCAGCTCGATGATGCCCATGGCGCCGGCGTCGACAGTGGCGGAGGGCAGCTCGGAGGTCGCCGCCTTCAATGTCGCTTCGTCCAGTACGGAAAGATCGCCATTGCCAAACACCGCGGCGGAAGCCGCAATGACCTTCTCCGTGGCGTCCACGCCATGGACGAGCGAGGTCACCTCGTAGGCAAGTTTCCGCTGGCCCTCGCGGGCGAAGGGCCGTTCGGCGATGGCGAGCTCCAGCTCCTCAATCTCGGCGCGGCTCAGGAAGGTGAACACCTTGAGGCGGTCCGCGACGTCGGCGTCCGCCGTGTTGAGCCAGAACTGGTAGAAGGCGTACGGGCTGCACATGGCCGGATCCAGCCAGATCGCGTTGCCCTCGCTCTTGCCGAACTTGGTGCCGTCAGAGTTGGTGATGAGCGGCGTTCCGAGGGCGTGGACGTGCTTGCCCTCGACCTTGCGGATGAGCTCGGTGCCACTGGTGAGGTTGCCCCACTGATCCGAGCCGCCGGTCTGCAGCATGCAGCCGTAGTCGCGGAACAGCTGCAGGTAGTCCATGCCCTGCAGGATCTGGTAGCTGAACTCCGTGTAGCTGATGCCTTCATCGGAGCTGAGGCGGGAGGCAACGGCGTCCTTGCGGAGCATGGTGCCGACACGGTAGTGCTTGCCGATCTCACGCAGGAAGTCGATGGCGCTCAGGGGCGCCGTCCAATCCAGGTTGTTGACCATCCGGGCTGCGTTGTCGCCCTCGAAGCTCAGGAAGCGGCGGACCTGGGCCTGAAGGTAGCCCACCCACTCGGACACTGTGTCCTTGGTGTTCAGGGTGCGTTCCGCCGTCGGACGCGGATCACCGATCAAACCCGTGGAGCCACCCACCAGTCCGAGCGGCTTGTGGCCGGCCAGTTGGATCCGGCGCATGAGCAGCAGCTGGACAAGGTTGCCCAGGTGCAGGCTCGGCGCGGTCGGATCGAAGCCGCAGTAATACGTCACGGGGTCGCCGGCGAGGAGCTTTTCGAGCTCCGCCTCATCCGTGGAGACGTGGACAAGGCCGCGCCATTTCAGCTCCTGCCAGATATTGGCAAAGCTGGGATCGTTCTGCTGGGCATCGAGAATATTTAGCTGGGACACGGAATCTAAGTTAGCAGGATCAACCGGGCCGCAGCGCAGGTGACGCCCGCCGGCCCGGACCTACTCCTCGATGCCTGCCGGGACTCCGGCGGCGGCGATGAGCCGCAGGCGCTGGGTGGGCCGGGTCATGGCCACGTACAGGTCGCCCACCCGGCCGTGCTCGTGGTTGAGCATGTCCGTCGGTTCCAGCACCACGACGCCGTCGAATTCCAGTCCCTTTGCCTCGCGGGGACTGATCACCACGATGTCCTGCGCGTAACTCCCCGCGCCTGTGCCGACACGGTGGCCGTATGCGGCCCGCAGTGCCGCGCTGGCTTCGGGGAGAAGGTCGCCGTCGGCGATGACCGCCAGCAGGCCGCCCTCGATGGCCTCCAGTTCCTCCGGAAGCACCTCAACCAGCTTGTTGACGATCTGGCCCTGGCCGACCTTGTCGATGACCGGGGACCAGCGCCCTTCCCTCACGGCCTTGGGCGCCGAAACCACCAGTCCGGCCGCGGTCGCCATGCGGGCGGCGGCCTCGGCGATCTGAGACGGGGTGCGGTAGTTGACGGTCAGCTCCTCGAGCTGCCAGCGGTCGCCGAACATGGGGCCCAGCGCGCTGTGCCACGAGTTGGCGCCGGCAACGGAACTGGTCTGGGCGATGTCGCCCACGATCGTAAAGGACTTCAGCGGGCAGCGGCGGACCAGCAGCCGCCACTGCATGGGTGAGAGCTCCTGCGCCTCGTCCACCACAATGTGCCCGAAGGCCCAGGAACGGTCCGTGGTGGCACGCTCGGCAGCGGTCAGCCGCGTCTCCCGCTCCTGGTTCTGGTCCACCAGGTCTTCGGCCGTGACAAGGACGTCCACGCCGGCTGTTTCCATGTTGACCAGGGTCTGCTTGGCGTTGGCCAGGTCGCGGGCACGGTCCTGTTCCTGCTGCGCCAGGCCGCGCCCGGCGGCGGCATCAAGCTCGCCGAGCAATTCGGCAGCCTCGTCCAGCAGCGGCACGTCGGACTCGGTCCAGGGCGAATCGGCCGGGCGGAGCAGCAACGCGCGTTCCTCCGGGCTGAGATGCGGGGTGCATGCCTCGAGGATGGCCGGCTTGCTGAGCAGCTCCCCCACGAGCTTCTCCGGAGTCATCGGCATCCAGCACAGGTTCAGGGCGATCCGGACATCCCGGGCCGAGCGGACGTCCTCGGCCAGGTAGGAGCGGTCGGCGTTGTTGCCGATGTTGCCTGCCTCCACCAGCTCCGTCATCTGCTCGGTCAATTCGCGGAGCAGGATCTTGACGAAGGAGACACGGGCCTCGTTGTGCGGTTTGCCGGTGGCGCGCGCCCTTTCCTTGGCGCGGCGTACCTGCCTGGGCGTGAGGACCAGCTTGCGGCCGTCAACCTCCAGGGTCCGGTTTCCGGCCGGAATGCGCTGCCGGTTGGCCACGGCGTTGGCGACCACCTCGGCCATGTCGAGCCGGCCCTTGATGGCGGCGACGGCGGAGTCCGGCTCGGCGACGGCGGTGATGCCGGGCATGAGCCGGCCCAGGCTCGCCATGACGACGCCGGTCTCGCCGAGCGAGGGCAGCACGCGTTCGATGTACTTCATGAAGGACGACGTCGGTCCCACCAGCAGGACGCCGGCGCTCTTGAGCCTGTCCCGGTGCGTGTAGAGCAGGTACGCGGCGCGGTGGAGGGCGACGGCGGTCTTGCCCGTGCCCGGCCCACCCTGGACCACGAGGGCGCCGGAGATGGAGGAACGGATGATCCGGTCCTGCTCGGACTGGATGGTGCCGACGATGTCTGACATCCGGCCCGTCCGCTTGGAGTTCAGGGCCGCCAGCAGTGCGCCCTCGCCCTGGAGCGAAGCGTTGTCGGCGAGCATGTCGGCGTCGAGGACGTCGTCCTCGATTGCCTTGACCTCGCGGCCCTGCAGGATCAGGTGACGGCGGCGGCGGACGCCCTGCCGGTCGAACGCCGTGGCCTGGTAGAAATGCCCGGCCTCGGGCGCACGCCAGTCCACCATGAGCCGCTGCAGGTCCTCGGTGGTCAGGCCGATGCGGCCGATGTACTGGGCCTCCCCGGAATCCAGGTCCAGGCGGCCGAACACGAGCCGGTCATCGACGGCGTCGAGCTGGGCGAGGCGGTCCTCGTAGAGGGCGGCGAAGGCATCGCGTTCGGAAACGTTCTGCATGGTGCCCACGGCACCGGCCCGGCGCACCTGGGCCAGCTGGGTGCGCTTCTCCGCCCGCAACTCATCGAGCCGGGCGTAAAGTCCGGCCACATAGTCGCGTTCATGGGCCAAATCAGCGTCGTGCATCGAACGTTCCCCTATCGAAAAAGACAGACCCACCATTCTACAGCCATTTCGGCGGCACGGCTGTTGCATGTCGCCGAACAGTGCCAAGGCAGTCTTCGTCAGGGAATTCTACCGACACGTCCCGGATGGTCCAGCCCGGCAGTACAGCTAGACCCGCAGCAGGGACCGGACGTTGTGGCCGGTCAGGGCCGTGCGGCCGCCAAGTTCGTCGAGTTCCATGACCACGCCGATGCCGGCCACGTGGATCCCGCACCGCTCGAACAGCCGCGCCGCGGCGCCGAGCGTTCCGCCCGTGGCGAGCACGTCGTCGAGGATCAGCACCCGGCTGCCCGGCGCCAGGTCCGTGGTGTGCAGCTCAAGGGTGGCGGTGCCGTACTCCAGGGCGTAGTCCTCGGAGAACACCTCGCGCGGCAGCTTGCCGGCCTTGCGGACCGTGATGACTCCGGTCCCGGTGGCGTAGGCGGCGGCCGCCGCGAGCAGGAAGCCGCGGGCTTCCACTCCGGCGACGGCGTCGAACTGGCCCTGGAAGGGTCCCACCAGGGCACCGACCACGGCCCCGAAGGCGGCGCCGTCGGCGAACACCGGGGTCAGGTCCTTGAAGCTGACTCCGGGTTTGGGATAGTCCGGGATGGTGGCGCACAGGCTCTTGATCAGCTCATCCACCGGCATTGCAGTCGTCGTCTGGTTCGGCTCGCTTTGATTCACCCATCCACCTTACTGGCTGGTAGCGGGAACGCTGCCGGGCCGCGGCCTCCCAGGCCGCAGCCTCCCGCGCCGGCCGATTCGTGGCAACCCACCGGCCATCCAATGTTCACGCTGTCGGTGCCGGACTCACCGCTCCCGTCCACCCCGCCGGTGATTGAATGCTCGAATGCGACACGAAATCGTCCTCTCCGGCCATGGGGTTCGCCTGGTTCCGCTGGCCCCGCACCATGCGGCAGGCCTCTTTGATTTTGTGGACGCCGGCATGTGGGCAGGTATGGCGGCACCCATGCCGGGGACGGCCCGCGAGCTGGCGGCGCTGTTCCGGTCACGGCTGGAGGATCCTGCCACCATCCCGTTCGCCGTGGCGGACGGGCGCACCGGCGCCCTGCTGGGCACGACGTCCCTCCGCGACTACGTTCCGGACCAGCAACGCCTGGAAATCGGCGGAACATTCTACGGGCGGCAGTTCTGGGGCAGCCACGTCAATCCGGCGAGCAAGCACATGCTCCTCGCCTACGCCTATGAGGTACTGGAAGTGGACCGGGTGGCTTTCCGCTGCGATGCCCGAAACACCCGGAGCGCGACGGCGATCGAACGGCTTGGCGCCCAATTCGAGGGGGTCCTCCGCGGCCACCGCGCGTCGCCAGGCGGGGGACGCGCGGACACAGCCGTCTTCTCGATCCTCGCGCAGGAGTGGCCGCAAGTACGCGAAGACTTGCGGCGCCGCCTCGCCCCCTTCGCCGTCGGCGCCGACTTCTCGCTGGGCAGCTTCGCCGCCACCTGAAACCCCTAGTCCCGTGCCGTTGGAGGCACAGCTTCTGGAGGCCCAGCTTCTGGAGGCCCAGCCTCCGGAGGCACGGAGTCCAGTTCCGGCGGGCGCAGGAGTTCGTTCGCGAGCCCGTAGGAGACGATGTCCAGCGCTTTTCGGAGCGCGCGCTCGGCGTCGAACCGCCCGGCCGCCACGCGGCTCAGCCGGGCGTAGTCCCCGGCCCATCCGGACCGGCGGAACCTGTCGGCGTCACCGTGAAGGAGCCGTCCGTAGAGGACGTCCTCGAACAAGTCATGGTCCGCCAGGGCGATTTCGGCCATCAGCGCCTCGCGGTCCCGGATCATCCCGTTGGTGAACATCTCGGCCGCTTCCGCTGCGCCCTCGGCTAGCCGGGAGTCCCCCGAGTAGTTGCACAGGCGCAGCGCCCGCACCACGAGTTTGAGCGAAACGTGTTCTTCGGGAACGATGAATTTGCGCAGCAGGGCCGCGCGGAAGAGCTCGACCCAGTGCCGGCGCTCTGCCTCGACGGAGTCCGCCGCGACCGGCCCGGCGTCAGGGGTAAACAGTTCCACCATGCGAAAGTATTCGGTGGCCAGCTCCGCGAAGATCTGGAGCCGCTCCAGCTCACTGCCCGGTTTTCCGCGCTTCCCCTCGCCCATAATGCTCCATCATCCCCCACCGCACGTGCCGGCATCAGGGCACTGGGACGGAGGTGCGTGCAGTGCCAGCAACCTCACGCGCCGCGGGCGCTTGGCGCCTTTGCCGGCTTTGCCGCCTTGTAGCGGGAGACGGTCGGGTCGCCGCTGAGCCAGAACCGCCAGGGGTACTCGTGGCTGCCGCCGGCGCCGGAGACGCCGACGCGCGGACCGGAGCTGATGACCGCAGCGACCCCCTCCGGCGGGTGCGCGACCGGTTCCAGCCGGAACGGCGGCGCGAGGGCATCCCGCCCACTGTCCGCCGTCGTCAACCCCAGCGCGGTGGCCAGCCGGGCAGGCCCGCTCGCGAGGTCGACATCCGATTTCGACGTCGGCCGCCTGGCCCTCGCCAGCTCATGTCCCGCGACCACTTCGCCGGCCCGCAGCAGGAGCGCCGACGCCACGCCCTCGGGCCCGCAGACGATATTGGCGCAATGGTGCATCCCATACGTGAAATACACGTAGAGGTGGCCGGCCGGGCCGAACATCGGGGCGTTGCGGGCCGTTTGGCCGCGGAAGGTGTGGGACCCGGGGTCAGGATGGTGCGAATCGTGCGGGCCCAGGTAGGCCTCCACCTCGGTAATCCGAACCGAGACGGATCCGCCGGGACCGTCGTGCGTCAACACCGCGCCGAGGATCAGTGGCGCCACGTGCCGGGCATCGGCCGAGAGCAGCTCGCGGACGGACACGGCCGCGCCGGACTCCGTGCCGGACTCGGCAGGAAGCGGGCTGGAATTCATGCTCAGACTTTAACAAACACCGCCGAAGGACCGTACGGCCGTGTCCGAATTCCGCTAGCAGCTGTTCCGCGAAGCTGGCAGGATGGGGTGATGGACTTCTGGCAGCGCTACCGGGCAATCGATGCCCGGGACACCCGATTCGACGGGCAGTTCTACACCGCTGTCCGGACCACCGGCATCTATTGCCGGCCGTCGTGCCCGGCGCGGACGCCCAAGGCGGACAATGTCACCTTCTATGAAACGTCCGCCGCGGCACACGACGCCGGCTACCGTGCGTGCAAACGCTGCCTGCCCGAGGCCGTGCCGGGCACGCCGGCCTGGAACGTGCGCTCCGATATCGCCGGCCGGGCCATGCGGCTCATCAATGACGGCGTGATCAACCGCGACGGCGTCGAGGGGCTCGCGGCCCGGCTCGGATACTCCTCACGCCAGCTCAACCGGATCCTCAGCCACGAACTCGGCGCCGGCCCGCTGTCCCTGGCGCGGGCCAGCCGCGCCCAGACCGCCCGCACCCTGCTGGTCTCCACCGCCATGAAAGTCTCGGACATCGCCTTCGCCGCTGGATTCAGCAGCGTGCGCCAGTTCAACGAGACCATCGGCGAGGTCTTTGCGATGACACCTTCCGCGCTCCGGGCCACAGCCAGGCATCACCGCTCCCCCGCGGCGACCACAGCGCTCACGCTCAACCTTCCGTACCGCGAACCGTTCGACCCGGGCGTCTTCGATTTCTTGGCCGTCCGAGCCATCCCCGGGATCGAGGAAGGTACCTCCACTTCCTACGCCCGGACCCTGCGGCTGACCCACGGCGATGCCCGCTTTCGGGTGGATTACGACGCCGACGCGGCCGGGCGTCCGCTCGTGCTGACCATTGGCGCCGTCGACCTCCGGGATCTGGCCGCCCTGCTGAGCAGGGTCCGCCGGCTGCTGGACCTGGACGCCGATCCGGTCGCCATCGATGCCGCCCTCGCGGCCGACCGCCGGCTGGCCGCCGCGGTGGCGCGCACGCCGGGCATGCGGATGCCCGGCGCCGTTGATCCGCAGGAACTGCTGATCCGGGCGATGATTGGCCAACAGATCACTGTGGCTGCCGCGCGGACCGCCCTGGTCCAGCTTTCCGCGGCCGGGAGCGCGAGCCTGGTGCAAGACGACGGCCTCCACCGGCTGTTCCCGACGGCCGCCGAGATTGCCGGGACCGGCTTCGAACTGCTCCGCGGCCCTCAGCGGCGGATCGATGCTGTCCGCGGCGCTGCGGCGGCGATGGCCTCGGGCGACCTCGACTTCGGCTATGGCGACGACGTGCAGGGGCTGGAGGCCAAACTCCTGCCCCTGGCCGGCGTCGGACCGTGGACCGTGGGATACGTCGCGATGCGGGTCATCGGCGCGCCGGATGTGTTCCTGGCCAACGACGCCGCGGTCCGTAACGGCATCCGCTCACTGGCCCATTCTCCCGACGGCGCCACCCTGACCCCCGATTTCGGTGAGGTCAGCCCCTGGCGCTCCTACGCCACCATGCACCTGTGGCGCGCAGCAGCGGCTGCCCAGGCCGCGGCGCGCAAGCCGTCCCTGCCGCCGAGGCAGGCTCCAACGCAGAACCACAAGCAGACTCCGAAGAAAGCGAAACCATGAAAGCCCAGCTGTTGACCATGTCCACCCCGGACGGTCCGTTCACCATTATTGCCAGGGACGGGGCTGTCCTGTCGTCGGGCTGGACCGCCGTTCCCGGCGAGTTGACCGGGCAGATCCACGCTGACCTGCTTCCGGCCGAATTCGAGACGGTCACCGGGCTCGGCGACATCTCCGAGGCCGTGGAGGCTTTCTACGCCGGCGATCCGGAGCCGGCCATGGGAGTGCCGGTGTTGCAGAAGTCCGGTCCGTTCCGCAGCCATGCCTGGGACGTGCTGCGCACGGTCGCGCCGGGGCGCCCAGTGACCTACACGGAGTATGCGGAGCTGTCCGGCAACGCCAAGGCCGTGCGGGCCGCGGCCAGTGCCTGTGCCTTCAACGCGGCGGCCCTGTTTGTTCCCTGTCACCGCGTGATCCGCACCGACGGGACGCTGGGCGGCTTCCGCTGGGGACTGGCCGTCAAGGGCAGCCTGTTGGACCGGGAACGCGAAGTAGCCCTCGCGACGGCACGGCCCTAGGCCTTAGTCCACAGGCCTGCCGGACCCCGCGGGCTCAGTTGTTGACGGGCACGCCGTGTGCGATGTTAAGCCTGCCGGGCCGGGCGAGCTCAGTTGTTGACCGGCACACCGGCAGGCCAGGGCAGCAGCTCCGGCAGGTCGACGCCGTCGGCCGCGGCGGTGGCGCGCAGGCTGCCGAGGGTGGGCGTGCGGCCGGCGAGCCACGCGGCGATGTCCGTGAGCATGCCGTTGATCACGGTTGATTTTCCGCCGCTCCCGATGGCCACCGCGGGCAGGCCGAGTGGCTGCAGCACGAAGCGCTGGCCCTCGGGTACCCGGGCGGAGAGGAACTCGAAAAGGTGCCCGCAGAAGGGGCGGCTCCAGGTTTCCGGTCCGTGGCCGGTGCCGAGGTCGGCGGCATGGATGACGAGTTCACGCCACAGTGCCAGGCCGCCGTCGAACACGACTCCCCCGCGGTAGGTGATGGGCTCACGCCAGCCCGCCGCGTCGAGGGAGTCGAAGGCGCGCAGGGCCCGATCCAGCGCTGCGTCGAGGTCGGCCCGGTGCTGAGCGAGGCTGTGGCCGGCCGCCATCTCGATGGCGCGGTTCCGCCCCTCGAAGCCGCCGTCATAGAGTTCGACGCCCTCGCCGCGGGGCGGCATATTCGAGCTGCCGGCCCATCGCGTTGGCGATCCCGCAGATGTGGGCCAGCACGTGCCCGCGGCTCCAGCCGGGCAGTTCCGACGGCGCTTTGATGTCCTGTTCCGTCAGTTTCGCGGCGATTCCGGCCACGACGCCGGCGGCGCGGTGCAGTTCTGCCCGAAGGTTCTCTGGTGTGATTGAGGTCATGGCGCCCATCCTAAACCGAGCCACCCGATTAAGTTGGATTAACTGAGCGTTGCCCGGTCAGCGGGGCGCGTAGCGGTGCCGGATGTGCCGGCGGTCGTGGCGGGCCTGCCAGAATTCGATTTCGCGGGGCCGGATGGCGTAGAGCTGCCAGAGCGGATTGTCACCGCCGTCGGCGCCGGGTCGGGCGCGCCAGTCGGCGGCCGAGGCTTCCGCGGACAGCTCCACGACGTCCCCGGCCACCCGCACCTGGCGGCCCTGCTGCTGCCAGAAGAAGTTCAGCGCCGCGTGCGGGTTGGCCGTGAGCTCCTTGCCCTTGCGGGATTCCCGGGCGGTTGCGAAGTGCCAGCCGTCGGCGTCGATGTCCTTCAGGATCAGCATCCGCGACGACGGCCGGCCGTGCTCATCGGCGGTGGCAAGGCTGCACGCGTGGGGCTGCGGCACCCCGGCCGCCAGGGCCTCGTCCAGCCAGAGCCGGAACAGCTCCGCGGGGTCCGCGGGCGCTGAGTCCGGGTCGAAGTCCGGGAGAACTTCCGGGAAGTCAGGCAGGGCGCGCAGCAGTTGGCGGAACGATTCGCTCATGCGCCCAGCTTAGACGCCAGCGAGTTGTCACTTCACGGCAGTGTTCGCGAAAAAACACTGCCGCGAAGTGCCAACTCGCGTCGGGCGCGGGCGCGCCGTCGTGGGGAGGGTTGCTACCCTGCGTACTCGCGCACGCCGGCGAGCTCGCCCTCGAGGGCAAGCAGCTGGCGTTCGACGGCGGCCGGTGCGGTGCCGCCCTGCGAGTTCCGGCTGTTGAGCGAACCTTCGGTGGACAGGACCGTGCGGACCTCCGGCGTCAGGTGCCCCGAGATGGCGGCGTATTCCTCGTCCGTGAGGTCCCAGAGCTCGACGCCGCGGCTTTCGGCCTGCTTGACCGCGGCGCCGGAGAGCTCGTGCGCCTCGCGGAACGGCACGCCCTGGCGGACCAGCCATTCGGCGATGTCCGTCGCCAGCGCGAAACCCTGAGGTGCCAGCGCTTCCATCCGTTCGGTGTTGAACGTCAGCGTCGCGATCATGCCGGAGACTGCCGGGAGCAGGACCTCCAGGGTGTCGGCGGCGTCGAAGACCGGTTCCTTGTCCTCCTGCAGGTCGCGGTTGTACGCGAGCGGCAGGCCCTTCAGGGTGGCCAGCAGCCCGGTCAGGTTGCCGATCAGCCGGCCGGCCTTGCCGCGGGCGAGTTCCGCCACGTCCGGGTTCTTCTTCTGCGGCATGATCGAGGAGCCGGTGGAGTAGGAATCGTGCAGGGTGACGAAGGAGAACTCCTTCGTGGCCCACAGGATCACTTCCTCCGAGACCCGGGACAGGTCCACGCCGATCATGGCCGTGATCCAGGCGAACTCGGCGAAGACATCGCGGGAGGCGGTGCCGTCGATCGAGTTGTGCGTCGCCGAGAAGAAGCCCAGGTCCGCGGCGACGGCCTCGGGGTCCAGTCCGAGCGAGGAGCCGGCAAGGGCACCCGAGCCGTAGGGCGAAACCCCGGCGCGCTTGTCCCAGTCGGCGAGCCGCTGCACATCGCGCAGCAGCGCCCAGGCGTGGGCCAGCAGGTGGTGGCTGAGCAGGACCGGCTGGGCGTGCTGCAGGTGGGTGCGGCCGGGCATGGCCACCCCCCGGTGCGCCTTGGCCTGGTCCACGAGCGCGTCGATCGTGGCGAGCACGCCGCGGGCGATGATCCGGGCGTGGTCGCGCAGGAACATGCGACCCAGGGTGGCCACCTGGTCGTTGCGGGACCGGCCGGCACGGAGCTTGCCCCCGAGCTGGGCGCCGGCGCGCTCGATCAGGCCGCGCTCGAGCGAACCGTGCACGTCCTCATCGGACTCGGCCGGCAGGTAGGCGCCGGAAGCGACGTCCTCATCCAGCTGCGTCAGGGCGGCCAGCATGCCCTCGAGCTCGGCGTCGTCCAGCAGCCCGGCCTTGTGCAGCACGCGGGCGTGCGCCTTGGACCCGGCGATGTCGTAGCGGGCCAGCCGCCAGTCGAAGTGCGTGGACTTGCTCAGCGCGGCGAGGGCGTCCGCGGGGCCGCCGGCGAACCGGCCGCCCCACAGCGCTCCCGTATTTGTCGCGGAGCGCGCCCCGGACTCGGTGGTTTCCGACTCAGCCATGCGGGCTACTTTCCTGCGACGCGGATGTCGCGGCCGGAGGCAACCTTGGCGGACATGCCCCACAGCTCGATGAAGCCGCGGGCCATCGACTGGTCGAAGGTGTCGCCGGTGTCGTACGTGGCGAGGTCGAAGTCGTAGAGCGAGGTCTCGGAGCGGCGTCCGTTGACGATCGCCTGGCCGCCGTGCAGCACCATGCGGATGTCGCCGGAGACGTACTTCTGGGTGTCCTCGATGAAGGCGTCGAGAGAGCGCTTGAGCGGCGAGAACCACTGGCCGTCGTAGACCAGCTCGGCCCAGCGCTGGCCGACGGTCGCCTTGAAGCGGGCCTGCTCGCGCTCGATTGTGATGTCTTCGAGGTGCTTGTGCGCGGTGATGAGCGCCATGGCGCCCGGTGCCTCGTAGATCTCGCGGGACTTGATGCCGACGAGGCGGTCCTCGACGACGTCGATCCGGCCCACGCCCTGGGCGCCGGCGCGACGGTTGAGTTCCTTGATGGCCTGCAGCGGGGTGACCTTGACGCCGTCGATCGCGACCGGCACGCCAGCTTCGAAGGAGATGGTGACCTCATCCGGCGCCGGCGGGAATTCCGGGGTGGCGGTGTAGTCGTAGATGTCCTTGGTGGGGGCGTTCCAGATGTCCTCGAGGTAGCCGGTTTCGACGGCGCGGCCCCAGACGTTCTGGTCGATCGAGTACGGGTTCTTCTTGGTGGTCTCGATGGGCAGTCCCTTTTCCTCGGCGAAGGCGATGGCCTTGTCGCGGGTCAGGGCGAGGTCGCGGACCGGGGCGATGCACTTCAGGTCCGGGCCGAGGGTCTGGATGCCGACTTCGAAGCGGACCTGGTCGTTGCCCTTGCCGGTGCAGCCGTGGGCGACGGTGGTGGCGCCGAATTCGCGGGCGGCCTTGACCAGGTGCTTGACGATCACCGGGCGGGAGATGGCCGAGACCAGCGGGTAGTGGCCCTGGTAGAGGGCGTTGGCCTTCAGCGTGGGCATGCAGTACTCGTTGGCGAACTCGTCGGACGCGTCGGCGACGTAGGCCTCGACGGCTCCGCAGCCCAGCGCGCGCTGGCGGATGGTCTCCAGCGATTCGCCGCCCTGTCCGACGTCGACCGCCACGGCGATGACCTCGGCGCCGGTGGCTTCACCGATCCAGCCGATGGCTACGGAAGTATCCAGGCCACCGGAGTAGGCCAGAACAATACGCTCAGTCACGGAAATGCTCCTTAGTTGTTTGGTGATGCTTTAAGTCTGGGAAAAAGCTCTGTTGCAAGCCTGTCACACACCCCGGTCGCCCGGTCGTTTGAAAGGCTCAGGGTGTGGCTCATTGGCCGGCTTCCTCGGCGAACTGCAGGAAGCGTGCGGCGATGTCCGCGCCGCCCAGGGGGTCCCGGGTGACCAGCAGGACGGTGTCGTCCCCAGCGATGGTGCCCAGGATCGAGGGCATCACGGAGTGGTCGATGGCGAGGGCCAGGAAGTTCGCGGCGCCCGGCGGGGTCCGGAGGACCACGAGGTTGGCGGAGGCCTCGGCGGTGACGAGCAGTTCCCCGCACAACCTGGTCAGCCGGGCGTCGAGGATTTCCTGGGTGACGCCGCTCTTGGCCGCCCGTTCGCCGCCCTCCCCCGGGACGGCGTAGACCAGCACGCCGTCCTTGCTGCGGACCCGGACGGCGCCGAGTTCCACGAGGTCGCGTGAAAGCGTGGCCTGGGTGACCTGGACGCCGTCGTCCGCGAGCAGCGCCGCGAGTTCGGCCTGGGATCGGACCGACTCGCCCGTCAGAATAGCCGTGATCCGCGCTTGCCGGGCCGTTTTGGTGGCCGGGCTGGCCCCCGGAGAGGCTGGCTGGACGGACATCAGGCCGGGCCGCCCACCGGTGCCAGCCCATCAACCGGCGCGAGCCCGTCGACTGGCGAGAGCCCGTCAACAACGGCCAGGCCGGAGCGGTGCATGAGCCAGGCCATGAGTGCCTTCTGCGCGTGCAGCCGGTTCTCGGCCTCGTCCCAGACCACCGACTGCGGGCCGTCGATGACGTCCGCGGCGATTTCGTAGCCCCGGTAGGCCGGCAGGCAGTGCAGCACGACGGCGTCCGGCGCCGCGAGCTTCATCGCGTCGGCATCCACGGAGTAGGCGCGGAACAGCTTCATCCGCGCTTCCTTCTCCGCTTCCTGGCCCATGGACACCCACGTGTCGGTCGCGACGACGTCGGCGCCCAGGAGGGCTTCGGCGGCGTCGACCGTCACCAGCACCGAGCCGCCGGTTTCCGCGGCGCGGTCCTCGGCGGCGGCGATGATCTCCGGAGATGGCAGGTAGCCGTCCGGGCCCGCGATGCGGACGTTCATGCCCGCCGTGACGCCGGCCAGCAGGTAGGAGTTGGCCATGTTGTTGGCCGAGTCGCCCAGGTACGCCATGGTCAGGCCTTGGAGCGAGCCCTTGTGCTCCTTGACGGTCAGCAGGTCGGCCAGGAGCTGGCACGGGTGGTAGTCATCGCACAGGGCGTTGATGACCGGAACGCGGGAGTTCTCTGCCATGGCGACGAGCCCGGCATGCGCGCCGGTGCGCCACACGATGGTGGAGACCATGCGTTCGAGCACCTTGGCGGTGTCCTCGACAGATTCTTTGTGCCCGATCTGCGCCTCGCCGGGGTTGATGATGAGCGCGTTGCCGCCCATGTCCGCGATGCCGGTGGCGAAGGAGACCCTGGTCCGGGTGGAGGTCTTGTCGAAGATGACGGCCACCGTCCGGCGGCCGTTGCCGGCCGCGGCGAAGGGCTGAACGCTGTAGGGCGCGGCCTTCATCCGGACGGCGAGCTCGAGGACCTCGGCCTGTTCGGCCGGGCTGAGGTCCGTGTCCTTGAGGAAGTGGCGGACGGGCCTGGTCGAAATTTCAGTTGCGGTCACGGCGGCGGTCACTTGGCGTCCTTTGCAGCGTTGGTCTTGGCGGTCTCGAGCAGTGCGGGCAGGGCGGCCAGGAAAAGGTCTGCCTGCTCGGTGGTCAGGATCAGCGGGGGCGCCAGCCGGATGGTGCGCGGGCCCGGGCTGTTGACGATGAACCCGGCGTCGAGGCCGGCGGCAACGACGCCCGGGGCGACGTCGGCGTCGAGGTCGAAGCCGATCAGCAGCCCCTCGCCGCGGACCTCGGTCACGCCGGCGATTCCGGCGAGGCCGGCGCGCAGGTGCTCCCCCAGGTTGCGGACGTGGGCCAGGATGTCCTGGTTTTCCAGGACGTGCAGGGTGGCGAGGGCGGCGGCGGTGGCCACCGGGTTCCCGCCGAATGTCGTCCCATGCTGGCCGGCGGTCAGCAGCGCGGACGTGTCCGGGCCGAACGTCACGAGCGCGCCGACCGGGAAGCCGCCGCCCAGGCCCTTGGCGAGGGTCACTGCGTCGGGCACGATCCCGGCATCCTCGCTGGCCAGCCACTTGCCGGTGCGGCCGATGCCGGTCTGGACCTCGTCGAGGATCAACAGGGCGCCGGCCGCGGTCGTGGCCTCGCGGGCCGCCTTGAGGTAGCCGGCAGGCAGAGGCCGGACGCCGGCCTCGCCCTGGATCGGTTCGAGGAAGACGGCGGCAGTGGTCTCATCGATGGCGGCGCGGAGGGCTTCGATGTCACCGAACGGGACATGCACGACGCCGCCGGGCAGCGGCGCGAACGGCGCCCGGTAGGCCTCCTTGGAGGTCAGCGCGAGGGCGCCCATGGTACGCCCGTGGAAGGCGCCTTCGAGCGCGATGATCTTGGTGCGGGGCTTCTCTTCTGAGCCGCTGTTCCGGCGGGCGAGCTTGAAGGCCGCCTCAACGGCCTCCGTGCCGGAGTTGGCGAAGAACACCTTGGAGCCGGCCGGCGCCTTGGACAGTTCCAGCAGCTTCTCGGCCAGGGCGATCTGGGTGGGGCTGGTGAAGAAGTTCGAGACGTGGCCCAGGGTGGCCAGCTGGCTGGAGATCACCGAGGTCACGAAGGGGTGGGCGTGGCCGAGGGCGTTCACCGCGATGCCGCCGAGCAGGTCCAGGTACTCCTTGCCGTCGGCGTCCCACACGAGGCAGCCGGCGCCGCGGACCAGGACCCGCTGCGGGGTGCCGAAGACGCCGAGCAGGGAGGAGGAGTAGCGGGACAGCCACTGCGCGCCACTACTCTTTCCAGTCATAACGGAAGCTGTGGGGGCCGAGCCGGCGATGGGGGCTTCAGCGGAATGGCTCAGTTCAGTGCTGCTCACTATGCGTTCACTTCCTCGTCGGGGACGACCTGCGTGCCGATGCCCGCGGTCGTGAAGGTTTCCAGGAGCATCGAGTGCGGCAGGCGGCCGTCCACGATATGGGCGCGCTCGACGCCGTCGTCAATGGCTTTCAGGCACGCCGCCATCTTCGGGATCATGCCGGACTCAAGGCGCGGCAGCATCTCGCGCAGCTCCGACGCCGTCAGCGACGAAATGAGCGATGACCTGTCCGGCCAGCTGGCGTAAAGGCCTTCGACATCGGTCAGGATGACCAGCTTGGACGCCCCCAGGGCCGACGCGACAGCGGCCGCCGCGGTGTCCGCGTTGACGTTCAGCACCTGCCCGGTGGTGGATCCGTCGTCGTGGATTTCCGGGGCGACGGTGGAGATGACGGGAATCCGGCCGGCCGCGAGGATGTCCACAATCCCTTCCGGGTTCACGCCGACCACCTCGCCGACGAGGCCCAGGTCCACCTCTTCGCCGTCCACCACGGTGCCGGTGCGGACGGCGCGGAGCAGGCCGCCGTCCTCACCTGACATCCCGACGGCGTACGGGCCGTGGGAGTTGATCAGGCCCACGAGTTCGCGGCCCACCTGGCCGGTGAGGACCATGCGGACCACGTCCATGGCCTCGGGCGTGGTGACGCGCAGCCCGCCCTTGAATTCGGACTCGATCCCGAGCCGGCTGAGCATGGCGTTGATCTGCGGGCCGCCGCCGTGCACCACTACGGGGTGGATGCCGACGTGGTGCAGGAACACGACGTCCTCGGCGAAGGCGCGGCGGAGCTCGTCGTTGACCATGGCATTGCCGCCGTACTTGATCACCATGGTGCTGCCGGCAAAGCGCTGGATCCAGGGCAACGCCTCGATCAACGTGGCGGCCTTGTCCCGGGCGTCGGACTGGGATGTCGTCTCGCGGGTCTGGGTGTTCATGCTGTTCGTCCTTCCTGCTGGTCCTCTGTTCGTCCCTTTCAGGGGGCTAGCTGGAGTAGGCGCTGTTTTCGTGGACGTATTCGTGGGTGAGGTCGTTCGTGAGGATCGTGGCCTCGGCTGTGCCGGCCCGCAGGTCGATTTCGACGAGGACCTCGCGCGGTTCGAGATCCACGAGGTTCCGGTCATCGCCGATGCTGCCGTTGCGGCAGATCTGCACGCCGTTCATGGACACGTTCAGCTGGTCCGGCTCGAACGCCGCGTCGGTGGTGCCGACGGCGGACAGCACGCGGCCCCAGTTGGGGTCCTTGCCGAAGATCGCGGTCTTGAACAGGTTGGAGCGGGCGACGGCGCGGCTGACGATTTCGGCGTCCCGCTCGCTCGCGGCGTTGAACGTCCGGATTGCGATGTCGTGGCTGGCGCCCTCGGCGTCGCCGATCAGCTTGCGGGCCAGTTCGGCGCAGACCTGGGTCAGGCCCGTGCCGAAGTCGGCGGCGGAGGGCACGGCGCCGGAGGCGCCGGAGGCCAGCAGCACCACGGTGTCGTTGGTGGACATGCACCCGTCAGAGTCCGCCCGGTCGAAGGTGACCCGCGTGGCGTTGCGGAGTTCGGCTTCGAGCATGTCCGGCGGGACGTCGGCGTCCGTGGTGAGGACCACCAGCATGGTGGCCAGGCCCGGCGCCAGCATGCCGGCGCCTTTGGCCATGCCGCCGATGGTGTACCGGGTTCCGTCGGCGGCCGTGCCGGTGAAGACGGCCTGCTTGGACACGGAGTCCGTGGTCATGATCGCGGTGGCTGCCGCGGGGCCGCCGTCCGCGGCCAGGGCTGCAGTGGCGGAACCGATCCCGGCCAGGATTTTGTCCATGGGGAGCTGCTCGCCGATCAGTCCGGTGGAGCAGACCACGACGTCGGTGGCGGAGACGCCGAGGGCCTCGGCGGTCTTTTCCGCGGTGGTGTGCGTGTTCTGGAAGCCCTGGGGCCCGGTGCAGGCGTTGGCCCCGCCGGAGTTCAGGATCACGGCGTCCACGCGGCCGTCCTTGACCACCTCGCGGGACCAGTGCACGGGGGCCGCGGCGACGCGGTTGGAGGTGAAGACCGCCGCGGCGGACTTGGACGGGCCGTCGTTGACGACGAGGGCCAGGTCCGGGTTGCCGGACGCCTTGAGCCCGGCCGTCACGCCGGCGGCGCGGAATCCCTGCGGTGCGGTGATGCTCACGGTGCGACTCCCTGGAGGTTGAGGCCGGCGGTTTCCGCCAGGCCGAGGGCTATGTTCATGGACTGCACGGCCCCACCGGCGGTTCCCTTGGTGAGGTTGTCGATGGCGCAGCACACGATCACGCGGCCGGTGTGCTCATCGAAGGCAAGCTGCATGGCCGCGTGGTTCGATCCCTGGACCGATTTGGTGGAGGGCCACTGGCCCTCGGGGAGCAGGTGCACGAACGGTTCGTCGTCGTAGGCCTCGGACCAGGCGGCGCGCAGCCCTTCGACGGTGACACCCGGGCGCACCCTGGCGGTCGCCGTGGTGAGGATGCCGCGGCTCATTGGCGCCAGCGTGGGCGTGAAGGAGACGGTGACCGGTGCCCCCAGTGCTTTGGAGAGTCCCTGTTCGATCTCCGGGGTGTGCCGGTGTCCCCCGCCGACCCCGTAAGGGCTCATGGAGCCCATGACTTCGGCGCCGATCAGGTTGACCTTGGCGGCCTTGCCGGCCCCTGAGGTGCCGGAGGCGGAGACGATCACGACGTCGTCACCCTCCAGCAGCTGGCTGCTGAAGCCGGGCGTGAGTGCCAGCAGGGCCGACGTCGGGTAGCAGCCGGGGACGGCGATCCGGGCGGCGCCGCGCAGGGCCTCGCGCTGGCCGGGCAGTTCAGGGAGGCCGTAGGGCCAGGTTCCGGCGTGTGCCGATCCGTAGAACTTCTCCCACGCCTCCGGGTCCTCAAGGCGGTGGTCCGCGCCGGCGTCGATGACCAGGGTCCCGGCGGGCAGCTGCGCCGCGATCTCCGCGGATGCCCCGTGCGGAAGCGCCAGGAAGACGACGTCGTGCCCGGCCAGGTTCTCCACGGTGGTGTCTTCGAGGATCCGGTCAGCGAGGCCATGGAGATGCGGCTGCAATTCCCCTAATCTGGAACCGGCGTTGCTGTGGGCCGTGATGGCGCAGATGGTGACGTCGGGATGACCGGCGAGGAGCCGCAGGACCTCGCCGCCGGCATAACCGCTCGCCCCGGAAACGGCAACAGTAATAGTCATGAGCACGACTATACAGCAAGAGTATGCATAGATGCCGATATTTATGCATCGATGGGCGTGTGTCCAAAGCGCCCGATCGGCGGGCCGGGGAAACCCGGGGCGTATGCTTGGTAAAGGGTGATCCAGACCGTGCAGCTGCGAATGTCAGCTGCAGCGTTGCCCGTAACCGTGACGAGGCCAGCGCCCTAATGACCGCCACTTCCACCCTTCCCGCCGAAACGCAGGCGCGACCGACCTCGCGCGTCAGGCAGCCCAACGCCGTAGTCCTGAGCTATTCGGAACTCCTCAAGAGCGTCAAGACCGCCGGCCTCCTCGAACGTCGCGTCGGGTTCTACGTCACGGTGTTCGCCAGCCTGGTGCTCCTGATGGCCGCCACCTGGTTCGGGTTCGCGCTGATCGGTGACAGCTGGTTCCAGCTCCTGATCGCCGCCGCCCTGGGCATCCTCTGCACGCAGTTGAGTTTCCTGGCCCACGAGGCCGGTCACCGGCAGATCTTCGCGTCCCGCCGCGCCAACGACTGGGCAGCTCGTCTGCTCGCCACGTCCGTGGCCGGGATCAGCTACTCCTGGTGGGAGCAGAAGCACGGCGCGCACCACAACCACCCGAACGTCATCTCCAAGGACCCGGACATCGCACCCGGCCCCATCGCCTTCCACCCCGAAGCCGTAGCCGACCGCCAGGGACGCCTCGCGTTCCTGACCCGCAAGCAGGGCTGGTTCTTCTTCCCGCTCCTGTTCCTGGTGGGCCTGGGACTGCAGATCGACTCCGTGAAATTCATCGTCCGCCGGGCCAAGGTCACGCACCGCTGGGTCGAAATCCCGATTCTCGCGGTCCGGCTCAGCCTCCTGCCGGTCCTCGCGTTCACCTTCCTGCCGCTGGGCATGGCGTTCGCCTTCATCGGCGTCCAGCTGGCCGTGTTCGGCTTCTACATGGGCGCGTCCTTCGCGCCGAACCACAAGGGCATGCCGGTGCTCCCGGCGGACAGCCGGGTGGACTTCTTCAGCCGCCAGGTCCTGACGTCCCGGAACATCTCGGGCGGCCGCTTCATGGACATCCTGCTCGGCGGCCTCAACCGCCAGGCCGAGCACCACCTCTTCCCGGACATGGCCCGCCCGCAGCTGCACCAGGCTGCCAAGATCGTCCGCGAGTACTGCGCCAAGCACCAGGTCCCGTACACGGAAACGACGCTGATGCAGTCGTACGCCATCATTGTCCGCTACCTCAACGACGTCGGACTCGCCGCGGGCCGCCACTTCGAATGCCCGATGGCGACGGTCACCCGCCGCTACTAAGGGACGGGCCACCGGCTGCCGCGCAGGACCGGCCATCTCCGGGCGACGTCAGCTCCATCATCACGTGACGGCTGGTTACGGAACGCCCCTTCATGGTTACCGCCGGTGTCCCTAGGATGGACCCAGGGACCGGGACAGATTTCCCCGCCCGGAAAAGGAGCCACATGATGCACGCAATCGTCGCCCGCCAGGCCGGCGGCCCCGCGGTCCTCGAACTCGACGAAACAGCCCGTCCCGTTCCCGGGCCCGGCCAGCTGCTCGTCAAGGTCGCCGCCGCGGGCGTGAACTTCATTGACACCTACAAGCGCAGCGGCGTCTACAAGGTCAGCTACCCCTTCACGCCCGGCACCGAGGCCGCAGGCACCGTGGAGGAGGTCGGCGACGCCGTCACCGGGTTCGCGCCCGGCGATCGGGTGGCCACGGCCGAGGGCGTTGACTGCTACGCCGGCTATGCACTCGTCGATGAGGACAAAGCCCTCCCGGTCCCCGACGGCCTGGACGATTTCACCGCCGCGGCGCTGCCGCTGCAAGGCGTGACGGCCCACTACCTGATCAATTCCACCTTCAAGGTCGAGTCCGGCCACACCGTCCTGCTCCACGCCGGCGCCGGCGGCGTGGGGCTCCTGATGATCCAGCTGCTCAAGGCCAGGGGCGCCAACGTCATCACCACCGTTTCGACAGACGCGAAAGAGCAGCTGGCCCGCGAAGCCGGCGCCGACCACGTGCTGCGCTATGACGGTTTCGCCGACCGGGTCCGGGATCTGACCAACGGCACCGGCGCGGACGTGGTGTACGACGGCGTCGGAAAAGACACGTTCGACGCCTCCATGGCGTCGCTGCGCATCCGGGGCATGCTGGTCCTCTTCGGCGCAGCGTCCGGCCCGGTCCCGCCGTTCGACCCGCAGCGGCTCAACGCCGGCGGCTCGCTGTACCTCACGCGGCCCACCATGGGCCACTACCTGCGCGACGCCCGGGAACGCCGCTGGCGCTCCGACGAAGTCTTTGCCGCCGCTGCCGAGGGCAGCCTGAAGGTCAGGATCGGCGCACGCTACCCTCTCGGCGAGGCATCCCGTGCCCACGAGGACCTTGAACAGCGCCGTACCACCGGCAAAGTCATCCTGGTTCCCTAAGCCGTTCGGCAATACCATCCGTTCATCTCCTGCAGGGATAATGCGCCAGTGACCGAGCAACGACTGACCCCCAGTGAAGCCCCCGACGCCGGTGCGGTGCAGAGTCTTCCCGCTCCCCATCTCACCGTCCACGAGCCCCAGCTGCCGGGCGCACTCTCCGCCCCGCCGGAGCGGACGCTGATAGACATCATCCGCGATACTGCCGCCCGGTACCCGGACGCTTCGGCACTCGACGACGGCCACCGTTCGCTCAGTTACGCCCAGCTCATGGACGAGGTCCGGGCCACGGCACGGAAACTGCACCTCGCCGGGCTCGGTGCCGGCGACAAGATCGGCGTCCGGATCCCGTCCGGCACCAACGAACTCTACGTCTCGATCCTGGCGGTGCTGCTGGTCGGTGCGGCCTATGTCCCCGTGGACGCCGACGATCCCGACGAGCGGGCCAAACTGGTCTTCGGCGAGGCGAGGGTGGCCGGCATCCTCCGCGCCGGCGGGAAAATCGTCACGGACAGCAGCCGCCCCCGCCCGTTCCCCGACGCGAGGCCGCCCGGCCCCGACGACGACGCATGGGTCATTTTCACCTCCGGCTCCACCGGCACCCCCAAGGGCGTCGCGGTCCAGCACCGCTCGGCCGCCGCCTTCGTGGACGCCGAGGCGCGCATCTTCCTGCAGGCCGATCCGGTGGGTCCGCAGGACCGGGTGCTGGCCGGCCTGTCCGTCGCCTTCGATGCCTCCTGCGAGGAAATGTGGCTTGCATGGCGCCACGGCGCGTGCCTGGTCCCGGCACCCCGGGCGTTGGTGCGGACCGGCATGGACCTCGGCCCGTGGCTCATCAGCCACGGCATCACCGCGGTCTCCACCGTCCCCACGCTGGCAGCGCTCTGGCCCGTGGAGTCGCTGGAAAGTGTCCGGCTGCTGATCTTCGGCGGGGAGGCGTGCCCGCCGGACCTTGCCGAACGGCTCGCCGTCGAAGGACGCGAAGTCTGGAACACCTACGGGCCCACCGAGGCCACCGTAGTCGCGTGCGCCGCGCAGCTCGGCGCGCCCGGCCCCGTCCGGATCGGCCTGCCGCTGGACGGCTGGGACCTCGCCGTCGTCGACGCCGATTCGCTGCCCGTCGCCGAGGGCGCGGTGGGCGAACTGATCATCGGCGGCGTGGGGCTGGCCCGGTACCTTGACCCGGTCAAGGACGCGGAAAAATATGCCCCCATGCCGTCCCTGGGCTGGCCGCGCGCCTACCGCTCCGGCGACCTCGTCAGGTACGAGGCGGAAGGCCTCATTTTCCAGGGCCGCGCTGATGAGCAGGTCAAGCTCGGCGGCCGCCGGATCGAGCTCGGCGAAATCGATGCCGCCCTGCAGTCCCTGCCGGATATCGCCGGCGCCGCCGCCGCCGTGCAGACCACCGCGGCCGGCAACCAGATCCTGGTCGGCTACCTTGCCGCCGTCTCGGGCCAGGACATCGACCTCGCGGCCGCCCGCGAACTGCTGGGCGAACGCCTGCCCGCGCCCCTCATTCCGCTGCTGACGCTTGTCGATTCGCTGCCGACCAAGACCAGCGGCAAAGTGGACCGCCATGCCCTGCCCTGGCCACTCAGCGGAACCGGAGCGGCCGAGGCCGAAGGTGCGCCGCTGAACCTGCCGGAGGACGCGCAGTGGATCGTGGAGCAGTGGAGCGCCGTGCTGGGAAGCCCGGTCACCAGCCTCGACGCCGACTTCTTCGCCTACGGCGGCGGCTCGCTGGCCGCCGCGCAGCTCGTGTCCGCCCTGCGCGTCCGCTATCCCACCATCACGGTGGCCGATATCTACGCGACACCACGGGTGGGCGCCCTGGTGGACGTGGCCCGCCAGTCGCTGCCGGAGGGCGGCGCCGTCGCTGCCCAGGAGCGCACGGTCCGGCCCACCGCGCGGAAGTCCCAGGCCTTCCAGACGCTCCTGGGCGTTCCCTTGCACATCCTGGTCGGCATGCGCTGGCTGACCTACCTGATGGCAGCCAACAACCTGCTGGCCGCCTTCGCCGGATTCAGCGCCGCGCCAACGATTTCATGGTGGTGGGTGGGCGCATCCTGGCTGACCTTCGTCAGTCCCGCCGGGCGGATGCTGCTCTCCGTTGCCGCAGCCCGCATCCTGCTCCGCAACGTCGTGCCTGGCACCTATCCCCGGTCCGGGCAGGTGCACCTCCGGCTCTGGCTCGCGGAACAGATCCAGGACCTGGCCGGCGCCATCAGCCTCGCCAGCGCGCCCTGGGTGCCCTACTACGCGAAAGCTCTCGGGGCGAAGATCGGCGAGAATGTCCAGCTCCACTCGCTCCCGCCCGTCACCGGGCTGCTGACCCTCGGCGCCGGGTCCAATATCGAGCCCGAGGTCGATCTGTCCGGCTGGTGGATCGACGGCGACCGTGTCCACATCGGCGCCATCCGGATTGGCGCCGGCGCAAGCGTCGGGGCCCGCAGCACGCTGATGCCGGGCGCCACAGTGGGTGCCGGAGCTCAGGTGGAGCCGGGTTCCGCCGTGATCGGGAAGGTCAAGGCGGGCCAGCTCGTGGCCGGGTCGCCCGCCGAGCGCCGTGGCAAGGCCCGGCATTCATGGCCGGACTCCCCTCCGGAGCACCGGCTGATGGGCCGGCTCTGGTTCGCCGGCTTCGCCGCCGCCTCCGCCATGCTGGCGCTCATCCCCTACGTCTCCGCCGCCGTCGCGGCCTTGGTGATCTTCGCGTTCATCCGGGGCAGTTCCTCCCTGCCCGCGGCGCTGCCCGGCATAGCGCTCTCGATCCCGCTGGCGGCGCTGGCATGGTTCCTGACCAACCTGCTGCTGATCCTGGCCACGACGAGGCTCCTCAGCGTCGGCCTCGCGGAAGGCTACTACCGGGTCCGGAGCCGGATCGGATGGCAGGTGTGGGCGACCGAGCGGGTACTGGACCTGGCCCGGGATCTGCTGTTCCCGATCTACGCCAGCCTCTTTACGCCGGTCTGGCTCCGGCTTCTCGGCGCCAAGGTCGGCCGCAACGTCGAGGCCTCGACTGTGCTGCTGATCCCGCGGATGACCACCGTGGGCGAGGGCGCGTTCCTGGCCGATGACACCATGGTGGCGTCCTACGAACTCGACGGCGGCTGGATGCACATAGCCCCGGCCAAGATCGGCAAGCGGTCCTTCCTGGGCAACTCGGGCATGACGGCGGCCGGGCGCAGCGTGCCCAAGAACTCCCTCGTCGCGGTGCTGTCCGCGACGCCGGCCAAGGCGAAGTCCGGCACCTCGTGGCTCGGCAGCCCGCCTGTGCGGCTGCGGCGCACCGCCATCGCCTCGGACGACACCCGGACCTACCAGCCGCCCCGGAAGCTGAAGGTTGCGCGCGCCCTGTGGGAGCTGTGCCGCTTCGTCCCGGTCATGCTGACAGTCGCAATCGCCGTCGGCGTGATGCTGGCGTTCGACGCGATGGCGACCCTCTTCAACTACGGAATCGCCGCCCTCCTGAGCGGGGTGGTGGTCCTGCTTGCCGGGGCGACGGCCGCGGGCAGTGCCGTCGTGGCCAAGTGGCTGCTGGTGGGCCGCATCCGCCCCGGCGAACACCCGCTGTGGAGCTCCTTCATTTGGCGGAACGAGGTTGTGGACACGTTCATTGAGATGGTCAGCGCCCCGTGGTTCGCGCGCGCCGCCACGGGGACACCGGCGCTGGTGTGGTGGCTGCGGGCACTTGGCGCGAAAATCGGTACCGGAACCTGGTGCGAAAGCTACTGGCTGCCGGAGGCGGACCTGGTCACCCTCGGCAGGAATTCGACCGTCAACCGCGGGTGCGTGGTCCAGACCCATCTGTTCCATGACCGTGTCATGAGCATCGACACTGTTACGCTCGATGACGGAGCCACCATGGGCCCGCACGGCGTCATCCTGCCGCAGGCCAGGATCGGCAGCGGCGGCACGGTGGGGCCGGCGTCCCTCGTCATGCGGGGCGAAACCGTCCCTGCCGGGACGTACTGGATGGGCAATCCGGTCAGCCCCTGGGACGGCCCGGCACCGCCCGCCGGGCCCCGTTAGGCCCGGCGCCTGCGCACGTCCACCAGCACCACAACCGAAGGTCCGTCCATTGAGCACCAGCGCACCAAGCAGCAGCGGCGCCGCCGCCCGCGGGGACATCAGCGGGGAAATCAGCCGCGAAATCAGCCGGGCCACCTCCCCGGAAGCCGGCGCCCCGGACCCCTATATGCCGGGCCATGGGACCAACGCCTACCGCGTCACCCGGTATGAACTCGATCTGGACTACCGGGTCAGCAGCAACCGCCTTGCCGGGCACGCCGTCCTGCACGCCATCACGCAGCTCCCGACGTCGGCGATCGTCCTGGACCTGGCCGGTTTGCGGGCCACCAAGATCCAGCTCAACGGGCGCAGGGTGCGCCGGTTCACCCAGCGGGCAGAGCAGCTCGTCGTCTACCCCGACAACCCGCTGCTCGCCGCCGAGGCCTTCACCCTGGACATCCGCTACGAGGGCTACCCCGCGCCGCGCCGCGGCGTGTGGGGCGAAGTGGGCTGGGAAGAGCTCTCCGATGGTGTGCTGGTCGCCGGGCAGCCCAACGGCGCAGCTTCCTGGTTTCCGTGCAATGACCACCCGCGGGACAAGGCGAGCTACCTCATCACGGTTACCACCGACGCGAACTACCGGGCCGTGTGCAACGGCGTGATGCTCTCCCGCACCAGCAGGGCCAGCCGCGAGACCTGGGTTTTTGAGCAGGCCGAACCCATGGCCACCTACCTGGCGACGGTCCAGATCGGCCGTTATGAGCTCCTGACGCTCAATGCCGAGCGGCCCTCAGGGCACGTTCCGCAGTATGTGGCCGTGCCGGCGTCGCTGCAGGCGGGCGCCCGGGCCGCCCTGGCCCGCCAGCCCGACATGATGCGGACCTTCACCAACTGCTTTGGGCCGTACCCGTTCCCGGAGTACACCGTGGTGGTCACCGACGACGTGCTGGAAATCCCGCTGGAGGCGCAGACACTGTCCATCCTGGGCCCCAACCATCTGCGGCAGGATTGGGAATCGCAGCGGATGATCGCCCATGAACTCGCCCACCAGTGGTTCGGGAACTCGCTCACCACCGCAACCTGGAAGGACATCTGGCTGCACGAGGGCTTTGCCTGCTACGCGGAATGGATCTGGTCTGAAGAGGCCGGCATCATGTCGGCGGCCGCCCGCGCGCGCGCCGCCTGGCGCAAGCTCTCCGCGGCCCCGCAGGACCTGATGGTGGGCGACCCGGGCCCGGAGCTGATGTTCGATGACCGGGTCTACAAACGCGGAGCCCTGGCCCTGCACGCTCTGCGGGTACGCTCCGGCGACCTGGCGTTCTTCGCCCTGCTGCACGACTGGACGGACCGCTTCCGCCACGGCACCGTGACCACCGCCGACTTCATCGTCGCGGCCGCCCACACCACGGGCCTGGACGCAGAGGCCCTGCTGCACCCGTGGCTGTTCGCCGATGCCCTCCCGCCGCTCCCGCAGGCAACGCCGCCCAAGCTCTGAGCACTATGGAATGACTGCGAGGGCGACGGCGGCCACGAGGTCCGCGGGCAGGCCCGTCTCTGCCGGCGGCAGGTCCCGAAGCCCGGCGCGGCCGTTCACTGTCGGCGCCAGCACGTCCAGGGTGTCCGGGGCCGTCTGCAGCCCGGTGCCCAGCATCTTGAGCCAGGCCTCCTTGCGCGCCCATAGGCGTGCCCTCCCCCGCAGCAGCGCGATGCCGTCCAGCCCGGCGAGGTGCCGTTGTTCCGCCGGGGTCAACACGACGTCGTCGAACCCGTCGAAGTCCGCCCGGGCCGGGTCCTCGACGTCGATGCCGAGGCGCTGGCCCGGATCCGGGTCCACGACTCCGGCCAGAAGCGTCCAGCCCGCCGCGCGGGACAGGCTCAGCAGCAGCGGCACCGCCTCGCCCCGGAGCAGGTAGCCGGGCCGGCCGTGTGAGATGTCCGCGCCGGCGCCGCAGCGCGGACAGCTGTACCAGGCGGTGAGGTCCGACGCCGGAACGCCGAGCAGGCCGGCGGCGAACCGCCGCTGCGCGAGCCGTCCGGCCAGGAAGTCCTCCCGGGTCCGCGGGGTCATGGCCCGGGCCCGTCCGAGCTCGGCCCCGTCCAATAGGGAACGCGAGTCGCGTTCCAGCTGCAGTTCAGGGTGCAGGGCCGCGGCCCCGGGCACCCCCGGGTCGCCGGGAACACCTGGGTGGCCGGGAACACCTGGGTGGCCGGGAACGCGAAAGGGCGGGCAGGCACGCACAACAAGGTGTGATGCCATGACCCGCCCCTTCCAGCTACGTCTGCGCTGTGGCCAGCGCAGTTCTCAGCGCTGCACCGCTCCGAATCGTTCGTGGGCAGCGGCCACGGCACCTTCACGGGCCGCCGAGGCTTCGTCCGCCGTCAGGGTGCGGTCGTTGGCGCGGAAGCGCAGGCTGAACGCCAGCGACTTCTTGCCTTCCTCGATGCCCTTGCCTGCGTAGACGTCGAACAGCGCGACGTCTTCGAGCAGTTCGCCCGCGCCTTCACGCAGCGCAGCCAGCACCTCGGCCGCCGGGACGTCCTGCGCCACCACCAGGGCCACGTCCTGGGTGGCCACGGGGTACGTCGAGATGTGCCGGGCCACGATCACGTCGGCAGCGGCCTCGAAGAGGGCATCGGCGTTCAATTCCAGCGCCACGGAACGGGCCGGCATGTCGTGCGCCGCCAGCAGCTTCGGGTGCAGCTCGCCGGCGTAGCCCACCACTTCGCCGGTGCGCAGTTCAAGCTGCGCGGCCCGGCCCGGGTGGAAGGCCTGATGCCGGCCCTGCGTGACCAGGACCTCGACGCCGAGCACGTCGCCGGCGATCCGGGCAATGTCCACCGCGTCCGCCCAGTCCCAGGCCCGCGGGGCGTGGCCCGGGGCGGCAGGAGAGTCGTGCCCCGTGAGCACGGCGGCGAGGTGCAGCGGCTGGTCCGGGACGCCGTCGTACAGGCCATCGAGCACCTCGTCGCTGGGCTTGACGCCGAGCGGCGGAATCGTGGAGGTGCCAGGCTTCTCGCCCGGCAGGAACACGAGCCCGGCCTCGAAGAGGGCGAGGTCGCGGAAGCCACGGGAGTGGTTGCGCTTGGCCACCTCAATCAGGCCCGGCAGGACGGAGGTCCGCAGGAAGCCGTGCTCCTCGCTGATCGGGTTGGCCAGCTTGAGGGCCTTGCGCGCCGCACCCTCTTCGGGGACGCCGAAGGTGTCATTGGCGGCCTTCGAGACGAACGGGTACGCCAGCACCTCGGTGAGTCCGGCGTCGGCGAGGGCCTGGATCAGGCGGCGGCGCTGCTGCTGGACGCGGGTCAGGCCACGGCCCGGGGGCGCCACGGGCAGGGTCGCCGGGATCTTGTCGTAGCCGACCAGCCGGGCGATTTCCTCGGTGAGGTCATCCTTGGTTTCGAGGTCGTGGCGCCAGCTCGGGGCGGTCACCGTGTAGCCGCTGCCGGTCCTGGCAACGACGGCGCCGAGGTCCTCGAGCGAGGTCAGGATCTGTTCCTCGGTGAAGTCGATCCCGATCCTGGCTGCCGCGTACTCTGCCGGCAGTTCGATGGTGACGGCGTCCGGCGCGGTCCCGACGTCGGTCCCGGCCTCGTCGGCCGTTCCTCCGGCGAGTTCGACCAGCAGGTCCACCACACGCTGGGCGGCCACGTCGGCCACCTGCCAGTCCACGCCGCGTTCGAAGCGCTTGGACGCCTCCGACGGCAGCTTGTGGCGGCGGCGTGCGCGGGCGATCGAAACCTCGTCGAAGTGCGCGGCCTCGACCAGGACGTTCGTGGTGGCGTCCGAGACTTCGGTGTGGGCGCCGCCCATGACGCCGGCGATTCCGATGGGGCCGGATTCGTCGGTGATCAGCAGATCCTCGACGTCGAGCGTGCGCTCCTTGTCGTCCAGGGTGGTGATCTTCTCCCCCGCCGTGGCACGCCGGACGACGATGTCGCCGGCCAGCTTGTCCAGGTCATAGCAGTGGTTCGGCTGCCCGAGCTCGAGCATGACGTAGTTGGAGATGTCCACCGGCAGCGAGATGGACCGGATGCCGGCGAGCCGGAGGCGGGAGGTTATCCACGGCGGGGTGGGCCGGGTGGCATCCACGCCGCGCACGGTGCGGGCCACGAAACGGTCGCAGCCGGGCTTGCCGTAGATGGGGGCGTCGTCGTTGAGCTTGACGCCGTAGCCGCCGGACAGCGCCGTCGGAACCTGGACCTTGGAGACCGGGTCCGTGAACGCGGTGCCGGTGGCGTGCGCGTATTCGCGGGCCGCGCCACGGATGGAGAACGCATACCCGCGGTCCGGCGTCACGTTGATTTCGGCGGCCTGGTCGTAGAGGCCCAAGAGCTCCATGGCGTCGGTTCCGATTTCGGGATCCAGCCCGATCCGGGACAGCACCAGGATGCCGTCGTGGTCCTCGCCGATGCCCAGTTCGCGCACGGATGCGATCATGCCGGCGGAGAGGTGCCCGTAGGTCTTCCGCGCGGAAATGTGGAAGTCGCCCGGCAGCACGGCCCCCGGCAGGGTGACCACGACTTTGTCGCCTTCAACGAAGTTGTGGGCGCCGCAGATGATGCCCTGGACGCCGGAGGGGTCGATGCCGTCGCCGGTGAGGCTCTGCTGCTGGCCTTCGGGGACAACCCGGACCTGGCACCAGTTGATGGTCTTGCCGTTGGTCTGGGGTTCCTTGACGATGCTCAGCACCTGGCCCACCACGATCGGACCCCGGAGGGTATCCGTGGGGCGGTGGACTGCTTCTTCTTCAAAGCCGACCTTGACGAGCTCGGCCATGACGTCCTCGGCCGTTGCATCGGCCGGTACCTGCGCGAATTCACGCAGCCAGGAAAGTGGGATACGCACTGTTAGATCTCCATCCCGAAGTGCTCGCTGAAACGTACGTCGCCTTCAATCATGTCGCGCATGTCGCCGACCTCGTTGCGGAACATGAGGGTGCGTTCGATGCCCATGCCGAAGGCAAAGCCCGAATAGATGTCCGGGTCGATTCCGGCGGCGCGCAGGACGTTGGCGTTGACCATGCCGCAGCCGCCCCACTCGATCCAGCTGGGGCCGCCCTTGGCGCCCGGGTGCCAGATATCGAGCTCCGCGGACGGCTCGGTGAACGGGAAGTAGTTGGGCCGCAGCCGGATCTGGGCTTCCGCGCCGAACATCTGGCGTGCAAAGTGCTCCAGGGTGCCGCGGAGGTCCGCCATGCTCAGCTTCTTGTCGATGGCCAGGCCCTCGAACTGGTGGAACACCGGGGTGTGCGTCGCGTCGAGCTCGTCCGTGCGGAACACCTTGCCCGGGCACAGCACATAAATGGGCAGCTCCCGTTCCAGCATGGAGCGGACCTGAACCGGCGAGGTGTGCGTGCGCATGAGCAGGTGGGCCTCGGGCGGCTCGACGAAGAACGTGTCCTGCATGTCGCGGGCGGGGTGGTCCGGCTTGAAGTTCAGGGCATCGAAGTTGAACCATTCGGACTCGACCTCGGGCCCCTCGGCGATTTCCCAGCCCATGCCGACAAAGATGTCCGCCACGCGGTCCTGCAGCGTGGACAGCGGGTGGCGTGCACCGGCCGTGCGCCGGCGCGGCGCCGCCGTGACATCCACGGTCTCTTCGACGAGGATCCGCGCGTCGTTCTCGGCCTCGAGCGCGACCGTGCGGTCCGCGAGCGCCTTGTTGACTCGGCCCCGGGACGCGCCCATGAGCTTGCCGGCGGCGGCCTTCTGGTCCTTGGGCAGCGCGCCGATTTCACGGTTGGCGAGGCTCAGGGGGGACTTTTCGCCCGTGTGGGCGAGGCGCACGGCCTTGAGTTCATCGAGGGTCGCGGCAGCGGCGATGGCGGCAACGGCCTGGTCTACGGCGGCGGTAATGGCGGCTTCATCCAGAGGATTCGGGACGGCTGCGTCCGGCAAAGTTTCAGTCATCTACTGTTCTTAGCTACGAGTCGGATCATGCCAACAGCACGCGGCCGGGCACAGGGCGCGGCGCGGGTTCTCGGCAAGGCTTGTGGTCACTGTCCCCAGTCTAGTAGACGGCCGTCGGCGGCATGGCAACGGCCGTCTCTCACGTGACGCTGCGGTCCCGGCGGCCTCTGTGGACGCTGACGCCGGGGACATTCCCCGGGGCACGGGACATCCCGGCGGCCCCCTGACCGCCGGGCACACCCCCGGCTACCATGGCCTCATGACGCCCGGACAACGGCTTCGCCAGATCGCCAACCTGCTCAACGGGTCCACCCTGCTGGGCCTGCTGCTGGCAGCCTGTGCGCGGACAACCGTCAGCTCCGGTCCGCGCGGATTGCTGATCGCGGGCCGCTACCGCTGGCGGGTGCCGTTTGCTGCGGCCTTCACGGTGGGCAACGTGATCCTCTTCCGTGCCGGACCAGAATCCGCCCGCGCCAATCCAGTACTGCTGGGCCACGAGGAGCGCCACAGCACCCAATACGCCTGGTGCCTCGGGCTGCCGCTCCTGCCGCTGTACTTCATAGCCACCGGCTGGTCCCTCTGGCGCACGGGCAACCCGGGCAGCGCCAACGTCTTCGAGCGCCACGCCGGCCTGGAAGCGGGCGGCTACCCCCTGCCCGGGACCAACCCACGTACGCACCGCAGAACGGGCGTGACCGCCCCCGAACGTCACGAGGCCTGATATGACAGACAGCCCCCGAAGCATCTCCGTTGCAGGAACCGGCAGCGCCGAGGCGGTGCCGGACCTGCTGACCGTGTCGATCGGCGTTGAATGCCGCCGCGAGACCGTGGCCGAGGCCTACAGCGAGGCCGGAACTCGATCGACCGCCATCACGGCGGAGCTCCGGCAACACGGCGTGGACAGCGCCGACCTGTCCACCTCCGGGCTGAACGTCCGGGCCGAGCTGAATTGGCAGGATGGCCGGGGCCAGACCGTGACCGGCTATCTGGCCTCCAGCACGCTCACCGTCAGGATCCGCGAGTTGTCCGCGTCCTCCCAGATCCTTGCCGCGGCGGTTGCTGCCGGCGGCGACGCCGTCCGGCTGAATGGTCTGGCTCTCGGCTTCGCCGACTCCTCGGCCGTCGAGGCCCGGGCCCGGGAGGCCGCCTGGCAGGACGCCCGCACCACCGCGGAGCATTACGCCGCCCTCGCCGGAGCCAGGCTGGGCAGGGTCCTGTCCCTCACCCAGCACACCGGCTTCCAGGCGCCGATCCCGGTGGCGAAGATGCAGCGGGAAGTGGCGGTGGCCTCACTGACCGTCGAGGCCGGCGAGTCGGGCGTCACCGCCACAGTCGGCGTCGTCTGGGAACTGCTGGACTAACCGTTTTGTAATGGTGGGGGCAGTTGTTTCCCGTCGCCGACGGCGGCCACCCCCGGCTCGGGCGACGATGACCGGCTGGGGCTAGTGGGTTGCGCCGGCAGGGAGCTTGAGATCCGCCGTCGTCGCCAGCGCAGTGCGCACGACGACGGCGAGCGCCGCCGCCATCTGGGGGCCCGGCAGCGCCGGGGCACTGCTCCCTGCCGGAAGCTGGGTGTCCGCGTAGGGGACGTGGACGAAGCCTCCCCTGGTGCCCGGGCGGAGCCGCAGGGCGTGCATGAGCGCGTAGAAGACATGGTTGCAGACATAGGTCCCTGCGCTCTGGGACACTTCGGCCGGGATCTGCTCTGCGGCCAACGCCGCGAGCGCCGCTTTGACGGGCAGGGACGTGAAATAGGCTGCGGGTCCGCCCGGGACCACGGGTTCGTCCACGGGCTGGTTGCCGGCATTGTCCGGAATCCGGGCGTCATCACAATTGATGGCCACCCGTTCCAGCGAGATGCGCGCCCTCCCGCCGGCCTGGCCGGTGCACAGCACAAGCTCTGGCTGGAAGCGCTCGAGGGCCTCCGCCAGCACCGTGGCCGATTCGCCAAAGACGCAGGGCAATTCCACCGCCCGGACCTCCAGCCCGTCGGATTGGAGCAGCCGCGCGGCCGAACGGGCCGCGGCCCACGACGGATTGGCCGTATCGCCGCCAAATGGCTCGAACCCGGTCAGGAGAATCATCGCCCCAGCCTAGCAACGCGCTCGCACTGCCGCGGCTGACTGCGCCGCCGCCGGCTGGCATCCTTGACATTCAGTCGAACATATATTCGAATGTAGGCATGAGATGGGACGCACAAGCACTTGAGCGCGGTGCCTCACCTGACGCCGTTTCCGCCGATTCGCCGGCCGCCGCTGCCCTGCTGCCGCTGGCCGGGCTGGTCCGGTCCGTGTCCACACCGGAGTTTGCCGGGATCACCTTCCATGAGGTCACCGCCAAGTCGGTGCTCAACAAGGTGGTCGCCGGTTCGCGGATGCCGTTCGACTGGACCATCAACCCCTACCGCGGCTGCAGCCACGCCTGCGTCTACTGCTTCGCGCGCAAGAGCCACACGTATCTGGACTTCGACGCCGGCCTGGACTTCGACAGCCAGGTGGTGGTCAAGATCAACGCCGCCGAGGTCCTGCGCCGGGAACTGGCCAAGCCCTCCTGGCGGCACGAGCACGTGGCCCTTGGCACCAACACGGACCCGTACCAGCGCGCCGAGGGCCGCTACCAGCTCATGCCCGGCATCATCGGCGCCCTCGCCGATTCCGGCACTCCCCTGTCCATCCTCACCAAGGGCACGCTCCTGGCCCGGGACATCCCGCTGCTGAAGCATGCCGCCGCCCAGGTCCCGATCGGGGTGGGCATCTCGCTGGCCATGACCGACGAGCACCTCTCCGAAGCCGTGGAACCGGGCACGCCCGGGCCACGCGCGCGGCTGAAGCTCATCTCCCGGCTGCGGGAGGCGGGCCTGCCCTGCGGCGTCATGGCCATGCCCATCCTGCCGTGGCTCTCGGACAGCGACGACGCCCTCAACTCCCTCTTCGGCGCCCTGGCCGCGGCCGGCGCCACAGGGGTCACGGCCGGTGCGCTGTACCTGAAGCCGGGCACCCGCGAATGGTTCATGCAGTGGATCGCCCGCGAACATCCGCAGCTGGCGGGCAAGTACCGCCGTCTGTACGGCAGCGGATCGTACGCGTCCAAGGAATACCGGGCGTGGCTGGCCGGCCGGATCCGATATTTCAAGGACCTGCACGGCTTCACCGGCTCGCAGGGCTTCAGCCACCGGAACCTTGACGGCGGCAGCGGCCATGACGACGCCCGGGAGGAAGAAGCCCAGTACCCGGCCGGCAGCATCCCGGACACCGCCGGGCATGCAAGCACAGGCCACTCCGGCGCAGCCCCTTCCGGGGCCATCCGTTCCGACGCCATCCGTTCCGACACTGCCCAGCCCACGCTGTTTTGATGCGCCGGGCGGGGTACGCCTAGAGCGCCTTGACCGCTCCGAGCACCCTGGCCAGCGAATCCTTGGCGTCCCCGAACAGGAGCGTGGTCTTGGGGTCGTGCAGGAGCTCATTCTCGATGCCGGCAAAACCCGGGCGCATCGACCGCTTCAGGAACACGACCTGCTGGGCCTGCACCACCTCCAGGATCGGCATCCCGTAAATCGGCGAACCCGGGGAGGACTTGGCCGCCGGGTTCACGACGTCGTTGGCGCCGACCACCAGAACGATATCCGTGGTCGCGAATTCGGGATTGACTTCCGCCAGTTCCCGCAGGGACTCGTACGGTACGTTGGCCTCGGCCAGCAGCACATTCATGTGGCCCGGCATGCGACCCGCCACGGGGTGGATGGCGAACACGACATCCACGCCGCGGGCGCCCAAGGCCGTGGCGAGCTCCGCCACGGTGTGCTGGCCCTGGGCCACGGCAAGCCCGTAGCCGGGAACGATCACCACGCGCTGGGCGTAGCCGAGCTGGACGGCAATGTCCTCCGGGGACGAGGAACGCACAGGCCGGTCGCTCAGGGCGGTGGATCCCGCCGTCGAGCCGCCCTTGAACGCCCCGAACATGATTCCGCCGACTCCGCGGCCCATGGCCGAGGCCATGACCTTGGTCAGGATGGTGCCGCTCGCGCCCACCAGCGTCCCGGCGACCAGCAGCAGGACATTGCCCAAGACCACGCCGGACGCCGCCACCGCCAGCCCCGTGAACGCGTTCAGCAGGGAGATGACAATCGGCACGTCCGCCCCGCCCACGGGCAACACCAGGAGCAGCCCGGCCGCGAGACTCAGGCCCAGCAGCGCGAGCGACCAGCCAAGCGAGCCGGTCAGAACCACCACCGCTCCGGAAACGACCGCCCCCAGCAGGACGGCACCCATGACCCAGGGCATGCCGGGGAACAGCAGCGGGCGGGTGCTGATGAGTTCCTGCAGCTTGCCCACGGTCACCGCGGAGCCGGCGAAGGACACGGCGCCCACGAGCATGGTGAAGACCACGGCCAGGCGGACCCAGGGGTTCTCCTGGTGGCCGAGTTCCAGTACGGCGACGAGCGCCGCGGCCCCGCCTCCGACGCCGTTGAAGAGCGCCACGAGTTGGGGCATCTGGGTCATCTGCACCCGGCGGGCCACGGGGACGGCAAGCGCGGCGCCCACGGCGATGGCCACGAGGATGAGCGGAATATTTTCCAGCCGTACCGAGAAGAACACGGTGACGACGGCGAGGAGCGCCCCGGCCGCGCCGATGGCGTTGCCGCGGCGGGCGGTGCGGGGCGAGCTGAGGCCCTTCAGCGCCAGGATGAAGCAGACGGCGGCCACAAGGTAGAGCAGGGCTGTCCATTCGGGGCTCAGCAGGCTCATCTGGGCTCCCCTGCCGCGCCGGCGGAGCCCCCCTCTCCGGGGTGCCCTTCACCCGCCGTTCCGCCAGCTTTGGTGTGCCCGGTTGAGGCGGGGATGCGTGCCCGCTTGTGGGCGCTAAACATCTCCAGCATCCGGTCCGTGACCACAAAGCCTCCCACCAGGTTGACGGTGGCCAGGACGACGGCCAGGAGCGCGATGCCGAGCACCCAGGGGTCACTGGCCTGTCCGGCCACGATGATCGCGCCGACCAAAATGATGCCGTGGATGGCGTTGGCCCCGGACATGAGCGGTGTGTGCAGCTTGCTGGTGACCTTGGAAACCACTTCGAAGCCAACGAACACCGCTAGCACCACCACGGTCAACAACGCGATCGGGCCCATCATGCCTCCCTTTCCAATGCTTCCGCGGTGGGGGCATGCCGCACCGCGCCGCCGTGGGTCAGGCACGTTCCGGCGACCACGTCGTCGTTGAAGTCCGGGGCCACCGCACCGCAGTCGGTCATGAGCGCGAGGAAGTTGCTGACGTTCCGGGCGAAAAGCCGGGACGCATCCGAGGGCATGGCGGATGCCGCGTCCTGCAGGCCCACGAGCGTGACCGATCCGCCGTCGACCGGCACCTGCACGTCCTGGCCGGCGATCACGCCTTCGACGTTGCCTCCGGACTCCGCGGCGAGGTCGACGACGACGGATCCGGCCCGCATGCTGGCCACCATGGCGGTGGTCACCAGCAAGGGAGCCGCCCGGCCGGGGATGGCCGCCGTCGTGATCAGGACGTCCGCCGCCGCGACGTGCGGGGCCAGGAGGCTGCGCTGGCGTTGCGCCCGGTCCTCGCCGAGGGCACGGGCGTAGCCTCCGGTTCCTTCTGCTGCCGCATCGATGTCCAGGTTGATGAAAGTGCCACCCATCGAAGCGACTTCCTCGGCGGAGGCGGCCCGGATGTCGTTGGCCGAGACCCTGGCGCCGAGCCGTTTCGCCGTGCCGATCGCCTGCAGCCCGGCGACACCGGCTCCAAGGACCAGCACCCGCGCCGGCGGGATGGTACCGGCGGCGGTCATGTAGAGCGGGAAGAACCGCGGGTAGCGGACGGCCGCTTCCAGCACGGCGCGGTAACCGGTGACCAGGGACTGCGAGCTGAGCGCATCCATGGACTGTGCCCGGGAGATCCGCGGAAGCAGTTCCAGGGCGAACGAGGTGGTTCCGGCGGCGGCGAGTGCCCGCACGGTGGGCAGTTCCGAGGACGGCGACGCCAGCCCGATGGTGACCGTGCCGGGCCGCAGCCGGGCGGCGGCCTCCGGGGTGAGCGGGCGGACGTGCAGCAGGACGTCCAGGGCCTCCAACGGGAGTTCGGAGATCACCGTCGCGCCGGCCTCCTTGAAGGCGGCGTCGGCGTAGCCTGCTTCGGTGCCGGCGCCGCCCTCCACCAGGAGATGGAGCCCGAGGGCTGTCAGCTGCTGGACCGTCTCCGGTGTGGCTGCGACGCGGCGTTCTCCGGCTCGCTGCTCTCGTCCGACACCGACCTGCACGGGCCACTCCTCTCGACTGGGATCAGAGTAGGCACATGGCCGACGGTTTGGCGAGAGGCGGGCTTCCGAAGCCCGCCGGCGAGTCCGGTCAGCGGCCCAGTCCGGCTCACACTCCCCGCGGCCCGGTGGCCTGCACTGCCGCCAGGAGGGCCTCGACGATGGGGAAGTCCGCCGGGATCCACGGCAGGTCCAGGACCTCTGACGGGTTGCGGAGGTCGAGCCAGCGCAGTTCGTCGTGGTCCTCCAGCGGCCGGGGTTCTCCCTGCGCGAGTTCCGCGAACCAGACCCTCATCGCCGCCTTCGCGTTCAGCGGCCAGCCCGTGGCGGTTTCCGCGGGCAGCTCGGCTCCGAGCCGCACCAGCACGCCCAGTTCTTCCCGGAGCTCGCGGTGCAGGGCATCCTCGGCTGCCTCGCCGGGTTCTACCTTTCCGCCCGGGAACTCCCACATTCCGGCAAACTGCGGCGGCGCCGTGCGCCGGGCCGCCAGGAGCATGCCCGGTTGGGCCAGGGAGTCCACTACTGCGCCGCCAACGACGCCAATGAGTCCAGTCACGCCCACAAGTCTAAGGCTGGCGCATTGTCCGGCGTTGGGGACCGGGGGCCGGGAGCCGGTCCTGGTAGGGGACAATGGTGGAGGCGGCCGTCCGTACACCCCGCGGAATATTCGGCGCCCCCTCCCCGTTCTTAAAAGCATATTTATCTGTCCGATCCCTCCGGCTTCTCCCGGAAAATCTCTCCGAAAAGACGAATGACAACCACCACACACGCCCCGGCACCGTCCAAGACCGGCACCCGTCACGTTGCCCTGGCCATCATTGCCCTGGCGATGGGCGGCTTTGGCATCGGCACCACGGAATTCACCATGATGGGCCTGCTCAAGGAGATCGAAGCGGGCTTGAACATCAGCACGCCCGAGGCAGGTCACCTGATTTCGGCCTACGCCCTCGGCGTCGTGATCGGTGCGCCGGTGCTGGCCGCCGTCGGTGCCAAACTCCCGCGGAAGTATCTGGCCCTGGGGCTCATGCTCTTCTTCAGCATCGCCAACCTCAGTTCCTTCCTCGCCCCGGACTACGGCTCCATGCTCGTGTCCCGGTTCGCCGCGGGGCTGCCCCACGGCGCCTTCTTCGGGGTCGCGGCCGTGATTGCCGCCTCCCTGGTGGCGCCGACCAAGCGGGGTTGGGCCATTTCGATGGTCATGGCCGGGCTGACGGTGTCCAACGTCATCGGCGTCCCCTTCGCCACCTGGCTGGGCCAGAACTACGGGTGGCGGCTGCTGTTCCTGCTGGTGGGCCTGATCGGCATCATTACGCTCTTCATGCTGTGGAAGTTCGTCCCGTTCCAGAAACCGCACGCAGATGCCAGCTTCCGCCGTGAGCTCGGCGCGCTCAAGCGGCTGCAGGTGTGGCTTGCCATCCTGGTCGGCATCGTCGGCTTCGGCGGTTTCTTCGCGACCTACACCTACATTGCGCACACCATGACGTCCGTCGCCGGCCTCCCGGCGCCCTGGCTGCCGCTGGTCGTGGCGCTGTACGGCGTGGGCATGGTGGCGGGCAACATTGTTGGCGGCCGGATTGCCGACAAGTCCGTCATGGGCACGATTTACTGGGTGCTGCCCGGCACTGCCGTGGCGCTCGTGGTTTATGCCGTGGGCGTCCACTGGGCCTGGTCCGCACTGGTCATGGTGTTCGTCGTTGGTGCTGCGGGGTCCATGCTGGTTCCGGCCCTGCAGACCAGGCTGCTGGACGCGTCCCCGGACGCACCGTCGCTGGCCTCCTCGCTGAACCATGCTGCGCTCAACGTCGCCAACGCCCTGGGCGCCTTCCTGGGCGGACTGGTGATCGCCTGGGGCTGGGGCTACGTCGCCCCCGCGCTCGTGGGCGCCGTCCTGGCCGTGCTGGGGCTCGGGGTCGCCGCCATCAGCGGCGCCGTGGAACGTAGGCGGCCGCTGGCCTCCTAGCCGCCCCGCCGCCGCGCCGCCGCGGAACACAAGCCGCGGCACAACAATCGCGGAACAACAGCAGAGGCAACAGCAGCGGCGACAACCTGCAGATGCCCCAAAAGAACAGCAGTCCTGCCCGGTGATGCACCGGGCAGGACTGCTGTCTTGTTGGGGGGCTGCCGTTCTGTCCGGCGGCTGCCGTCGTCCCTATGGGCTTCCGTTCCGCCTATGGGCGGGGCGGCTCAGGGGGCGCTGACGCGCTGCACGTCCGGTTCCAGGTAGATGACCCGGGCAATCGGGACGGCTTCCCGGACGCGGACCTCCGCGTCGTCAATCGCCTTCGCAATGTCCTGGCCCGAGTCCGAGCTCCCGATGCTGATCTTGGCCGCCACCAGCAGCTCCTCGGGGCCAAGGTGCATGGTCTTGAGGTGAATGATGCTGGTGCCGCCGGCCTCGATCGCGCTGCGGATCTTGGCGACGTCATCGCGGGTGGCCGACTCGCCCAGCAGCAGGGACTTGGTTTCCATGGCCAGCACTACGGCGATCGCCACGAGCAGCAGACCGATCATCGCGGTGCCGAGGGCGTCCCAGATGCCGTTTCCGGTCAGGATCGTCAGGCCCACGCCGAAGAGCGCGAACACCAGGCCCACGAGGGCGCCGAAGTCCTCGAGCAGGATCACCGGGAGTTCCGGCTGCTTGGCGTTGCGGATGAACTTAACCCAGCTCTGCTTCCCGCGGAGGGGGTTGGACTCCATGATCGCGGTCCGGAACGAGAAGGACTCGGCGATGATCGCGCCGATCAGGACGGCCAGCGGCACCCACCAGAAGTCCCCCTCGATGGCGTGCGGGTGCTGGATTTTTCCCCAGGCCTCATACAGCGCGAACAGGCCTCCGACGCTGAACAGCACTATCGAGACAATGAAGGCGTAGATGTAACGCTCGCGGCCGTAGCCGAACGGGTGCTCGGGGCTGGCTTCCCGCTGCGCGCGCTTGCCGCCGAGCAGGAGCAGGAGCTGGTTGCCGGAGTCTGCGATGGAGTGAATTGCCTCGGCCAGCATGGACGAGGACAGCGTCAGAAAGTAGGCGACGAACTTCAAAACGGCGATGGTCAGGTTTGCGGCCAGTGCCGCGAGAATCGCCTTGGTACCGCCATTTGCAGCCACTTGAGCTTCTCCTTGAGGTGTTCGTCCGGGGTGTACGCGAACACCGGAAGAACCCAGCGCCCACAAGGAATACCGTACCCGTTTCCGGGCCGCCGCCGAACCGCGGCAGGACCGGCGCTGCCGCGTAACGATTGGGTAGTCCCCTGCTGACAAGCAATCCGCCCTATGTTAGCTTGAAGCCATACTCGGGATTCACAATTTGGATGCCGACGAATATGTAGGAGGAGACATGGGCTTTCTTGGCTGGATCATTCTCGGACTCATAGTAGGTGCAATCGTCAAGGCAGTCTTGCCCGGCAGGGTCGGTGGCGGCTGGGTTACCAGCCTCGTGCTCGGCGTCGTCGGCGCAATTGTCGGCGGCTGGATCGGGGACCTGCTGTTTGGCGGCGGCAAGATGGAATTCTGGAATCTCGGTTCCTGGCTCTTGGCCATCGTCGGTGGCCTCGCGGCCGCACTCATCTACGGCGCCATCACAGGGCGCAACAAGACCACCTAATTCTTCGAGGCACTGACCGACCACCCTGTGTGGGGCGGCAGTGACAGTACGACGGCGGGGCCCACCATTCGGTGGGCCCCGCCGTTCGTTTGGCCTGCGTTCCGGCGCGGATTCCTGCCGGAGACCTGCCAGTTTCCTGCAGAACCCCCTAGCGCGCCTGCTGGGAGCGGGCGCTGGCGTAGAGGCAGACGGTGGCTGCGGTGCCGAGGTTCAGGCTTTCCGCTGACCCATAGACCGGCACGGCCACCCGGTGGTCGGCCAGCGCGATCTCGTCCTCGGACAGGCCCTGGGCCTCGTTGCCGAAGAGCCAGGCGGTGGGCTGTTCCAGCGCGTAGACCGGTTCGGCGGCGGAGGCCCCCAGGCGGCGGGCGGCGTTCTCATCCTGGAGACGGTCCAGGTCCAGTTGTCCCTTGCCGTCCGCGGCGAGCACACCGACGCCGCGTTCCTTGCAGCGGGCCACGACCTCTTCAACCTCCGCGCCAAGGACAACGGGCAGATGGAACAGGGAACCCGCCGTCGAACGCACGGCCTTTGGGTTGTAGATGTCCACGCTCGAGCCGGTCAGGATGACGGCGTCGGCGCCGGCGGCGTCGGCCGCCCGCAGCACGGTGCCGGCGTTGCCGGGGTCACGGACCTGGCACAGGACGGCAATCAGCCGTGGTCCGGCGTTGAGCACCTGCTCAAGGCTGACGTCCAGGAAGCCGCAGACGGCGACGATGCCCTGCGGGGTGACGGTGTCCGCCATCGCTGCAATCACTTCGTCGGTGGCAAGGTGCGCGTGGGTTCCCTCGGCCAGCTGCTCCAGCTCCGGGTGGCGGTCCAGGCAGGCCTCGGTGGCGTACACCTCATAGACGATGCCCGGCTCCCCCGCGGCAACCCTCTTCCGGTGCAGGACCAGGGCCTCCCGGACCGCCTGCGGGCCTTCGGCCAGGAACTCGCGACGCTTTAAACGCGCCGGGCGCCCGGCAAGCTGTGCCACCTTCCTCATCCGATCAGCTCGGGGGTTGGAAAGTGGTAAGTCTTGCGGGCGCCCGGTTTCGTTCATATAAGAACCTTAGTGGCTATTGCCGCCGGCTCTTGAACGACGCAGTTTTTCAACCGCGGCAGGAACTACTTTGCAGCCTCGGCGTCAGCCTTCTTGGCAGCAGGCTTCTTCGCGGGAGCCTTCTTGGCTGCCTTGGGAGCCGGAGCGGCTTCAGCCTGGACGGCCGGAGCGGACGTGTCGGCGGGAAGCGAGTCCTTGGCGACCTTGACCAGCGCGGCGAAGGCGTTGGCGTCGGAAACGGCAAGCTCGGCCAGCATGCGGCGGTCAACCTCAACCTCAGCGGCCTTCAGGCCCTGGATCAGACGGTTGTAGGTCAGGCCGTTGGCGCGCGATGCAGCGTTGATGCGCTGGATCCAAAGACGGCGGAAGTCGCCCTTCTTCTTCTTGCGGTCACCATAGCTGTACACAAACGAGTGCAGCAGCTGCTCTTTTGCCTTGCGGTACAGGCGTGAACGCTGTCCGCGGTAACCCTTTGCGCGTTCGAGGATAACCCGGCGCTTCTTGTGGGCGTTAACCGCCCTCTTCACACGTGCCACGTGCGTACTCCTTAGAAAATTTCTGATCCCAAGCGTCTACTGCCGGAACGGTCCGGCTGGCCTGAGAAGCCTTTTTGGTAGTTGACTGCTGCCAGGTGGCGAACAGTCAGAGAACTTGGAACTTAGATGCCGAGCATCTTCCGGATGACCTTGGCGTCGCCCTTGAAGACGATCTTGTCGCCGGCAAGGCGACGGGTCAGCCGGGAGGACTTGTGCTCGAGGTAGTGGCGGCGGTTGGCCTGCTGGCGGCGCAGCTTGCCGGTACCGGTCAGCTTGAAGCGCTTCTTAGCACCGCTGTGGGTCTTCATCTTCGGCATGGGAACCGATCTCCTTACGTATCCGCAGAAAAGTCTGCAGCTCTTTCGTGCAGCCACCCCTGCGGGCGGCGTGCTGGTTGCCTGCTGCCGGACATTGCTGTCCGGCAGCCGTGAACTAGTTGGTCTTCTTGGTGCCAGGCTTGGCGGCTGCCCGGGGGGCGGCCGGCCGCGCGGCGGGCTTCGGCGCTGCAGGCCTCGGCACCGGCTTCGGAGCAGCAACCGGCTTCGGTGCTGCTGCCGGAGCAGCTGCCTTTTCCTCGGGAGCCTTCGCTGCCGCCGGGGCCGGAGCGGCCTTCGGAGCCGCAGGGGCCTTGGCTGCTGCAGGCTTCTCGGCGGCCTTCGGAGCCGCGGGGGCCTTGGCTGCTGCAGGCTTCTCGGCCGCCTTCGGAGCCGCGGGGGCCTTCGCTGCTGCAGGCTCCTCGGCCGCCTTCGGAGCAGCCTCCTTCGGCGCTTCCTGGGCAGGAGCCTCATCGGCCTTGGTCTCTGCAACCTTGGCTTCTTCGGCCGGGGCCGCTTCAACCTTGGTCTCTTCAACCTTGGTCTCTTCGCCCTTGGCTTCTTCGACCTTGGTCTCTTCGACCGGTGCCTCCGTTGCGGGAGCCTCCGGCGATACGACGTAGCCTTCCGGCAGGAGGTCCGACAGCGTCTGGGTCAGCGGGGCGCTGCCACCGGAGACATCGACGCGTCCCGAAGCCTTGGCCTCGTTCTCGGCCTTGGCTTCGGCGCGCTGCGTTGCGCGGCGGGCCTCCGCCTTGGCTTCGGCCTTGTTCTTCAGCGGGCCAACCACCATGACCATGTTGCGGCCATCGATGCGCGGGCTGGACTCCACCACACCAACTTCGGCGACGTCGTCGGCGAAGCGCTGGAGCAGGCGGATGCCCATCTCGGGGCGCTGCTGCTCACGGCCGCGGAACTGGATCATGGCCTTGACCTTGTCGCCGGCACCGAGGAAGCGGAGCGCGTGGCCGCGCTTCGTTTCATAGTCGTGGGTGTCGATCTTCAGGCGGAAACGGATTTCCTTCAGGACCGTGTTGGTCTGGTTCTTCCGGGCCTCGCGTGCCTTGACAGCCGCTTCGTACTTGTACTTGCCGAAGTCCATCAGCTTGCACACCGGAGGCTTCGCCTGCGGTGCAACTTCAACGAGATCAAGATCGGACTCGGCAGCCAAACGCAGGGCATCCTCAATACGGACAATTCCTACTTGTTCGCCTGCAGGGCCGACCAGCCGCACCTCGGGGACGCGGATACGCTCATTGATTCTTGGCTCGCTAATGTTAAAGCTCCTGTGTTCGTGAGGGGTATTCCACCGGCAAAAAGAGAAGGCCCCCAATTGCCGGAGCAATCGGAGGCCTCGAGATCGGAGCTGCCGCCCCCAATGGGGCGACATGCACTTCCTGCGGACCGGAGTCCGAGGCAGTGCCCGACCAGGTACCCGGCAACCTTGACTCCTGGATAGGAGGGGCTTCCCGAAGGAAGTTTCGCGGCTGACGCGGGTGGGAGAGAACTCCGCTTGCAAACTAAAGCCAACTCTACAGAAAGAAACCCGTTCAACGCACGTATGCGTCGCCGGGCGCCAACTTCAGTGACTAGCACTGGCAGTCAGAACACTGCATCCTATAAAAGCTTGAGAATAACGACATTTAGTCGGTCTGTGACAAGCTTACCAGCATGAGCACTTCAGATAGTAATTCCCACGTCTTCGAGCCCGCAGCCGCCCAGGCGGACGTCTCGCAGCAGATCCGCGACATCTCGGAAGTCCCCTCGATCGAGGTCATCACCACGGCCGCCGTGCACCTGATGAGCGCCGCCGCCGTGAAGCTCGGCCTTGCCGCCGAGGAAAATGCCCAGGAACTCAAGGACCTGGACGAGGCCCGCAAGCTGATCACCGCCCTTGCCGGCCTGGTGACCGCGGCGGCCCCGGAAATCGGCTCACAGCACGCTGGACCGTTGCGCGATGGACTCCGCTCGCTCCAGCTGGCCTTCCGCGAGGAATCGATCATTCCGGATGCTCCGGGCAAAGGCCCGGGCGAGAAGTACACCGGCCCCGTCAACTAAAGCACTTTCGTCAGCTAGGAAAACGCCGGCGGGCGGACCACCCAGGTCCGCCCGCCGGCGTCGTTAATTCCGTTCGCACGATTTTCCGTTCGCACGGGCCAAGCGCGTGCCCAGCTTGGCCCGCTGGGCCCCGCCCGCATTCAGACGCGGGCCAGGCGGCTGCGCCGGACCTGTTGCAGGGCCAGTCCCACAAGGCAGAGGGCCACGCCCGCCAGACCCACCGAGACGAAGCCGGCCGACGGTCCGATGAGGTCGATGAACAGCCCGGCCAGCGGCGCGCCCAGGGCCACCCCGCCGGTGAGCGATGAACCGTACCAGCCCATCGCCTCCCCGCGCCGGCTTTCGTCCACCAGTTCGGCCACCTTTTCCGAGGCCGCGGACAGCACCGGCGCGCACAGCAGACCCGGCAGCAACGCGAGCAGGCTGAGCGTCCAGACGTCGGTCGCGAAGGCCATCGGGACGGTCAGCGCTGACATCCCCAGCAACAGGAGAACCGGGGAGATGGGCCGGTGCATGGCGCCGTAGAGGATGCCGCCCACCACCGAGGCCGCGCACCAGAACAGGAACACGATGCCGATTTCGGCCTCGTGCCCGCCGGTCTGGAGCGCCGCTACGATCCCGACGTCGGTGCCGCTGAGGACCATGCCGGCGCCGGCCGCGACAGCGAAGACGGCGGCCACGGCGGCCGTGAACCAGCTGAAATTGTGGATGACGCGGTGGCGCAGGCCGGAGCCCCGCCGTCGCCGTTCCTCGGCGGCGGCTGCCAGGGGTGCCAGTTCGGCTGCGGCCTCCTGCAGGTGGGCCGGTGCCGCAGCAACAACGGCGGCTTCCGCACATTCCAGCTCCTGCGCTTCAAGGCTGGCGTCCGGGGAGGCGCTTCGAGTGGGCGGGTTGAACCACATGAGGAAGAGTCCTGAGACGGACGTCGCCACGCCCACGACCGTCAGGCCCAGGACGGACTGGCCGCTGGTGGCGACGACGGCTCCGACAGCGGGGCCGATCATGAAGACCAGCTCGGTGGCGATGGCGTCGAGGGCAAAGGCCGTGCGGCGCTGTTCCCCGGGAGCCAGCACGCCCAGCGACTGCCGCACCACGCTGAAAATGGGCAGGGTCAGCAGGCCGCCGACGAACACCAGGGGCAGCAGGGCCTCGTAGGACACGTGCGGCACGATCGACCAGATCACGGTCTCGGAGACGACGGACGGAATGAGCGCCTTGCGCAGCCCCACGGTGTCGACCCGGCGCCCGCGCCAGGGCGCGCCGACGGCGATTCCGATCGTCATGACGGCGGCGGCTGCGCCGGCGGCGGCGTAGCCCTGGCCGAGGGTCAGGACGATGTGCAGGGTCAGCAGGACTCCGGCCGCCGAGTGCGGTATGCGGGCGATCATGCCGACCAACAGGAGGCGCCTGATGGGCCGGACGGCCAGCAGCTCACGGTAAAGCGCGAAATTCACGGACTACATCCTTCTGGTACTGCCCACGGCAGCACCGGGAGGTCCCCCCGTTGGGCCGTCAGCTATGGTGCTGCGCGCTGCAGCTTGACCTCGATCGAATCAACCCGCTCGGCAAAGATTTCATTCCGGGCCCAGGCATCATTGAGGCCGGCGACGATCGACTGCACGCCGGCGGCGTCGAGACCGTCTTCAAGGTAGAGGACCACACGGAGTTCCGGGCCGGCTCCCCCACCGGGGAGCCGCCTGCCATCGGCCGTGGCCGAGGCAACTCCACCCCCCGGATGAATTTCAACACGGCGGACCGCCGGAAAGCCAACCGCGTCTTCCCCGAGGGCCCCCGCGAGATCGGGATCGGCGTACGACGGCGTCCAGGCCCGCTGCTGGGCGAGGGCCCACACTGCCGGCCGGCGGACCACGAATGTCACTTCCGAGCCGGGATCAATCACGAGCAGCTCGGCGCCTTCCGCGACCGCTGACAGGGCGGCCCGGGCCGCGTACACAGCGACCGGCCGGGCCTCCGGGTGCCACGCCGTCAGTGATGCCGCCGAGGTGAACACCGGCATGGCCGTGCGCCCGTCCGGCGCCTTGAGCGTCACCAGGGCCATGTCGGCCTGTTTGTCCGAGCGAAGTTTGTCACCGTGCAACGGGTCCCCGTTGGGCCCGGCCGCGGCCTCGCCCTCTTCGGCGAGCTGGGCGAGGATTGGCACGAACACCCGGGCGGTGGCAAGCGAGGCCACCACGGCGGCCTCACCACCCGCGCCCGCGGCGAGGTCGGACAAAGCCGCCAGATAGCCGGCGTCGGCGGTGCCGTCGTCGTCGTCGAAATTGTGGATCTTTGCGTCATCGCCGGACAGGCTGCGGCCGGCCCAGGGTTGGCCGGCGGAGTCGGTGGCCCCGCCGGCGCCGGCGAGGGCCGCCGCGATGTGCCCGGGCAAATGCCGGACGGGACCTGCCCCGGCCCCTGCCTCCCCGCCATCCTGGGGGTTGTTGGGGTCGCGGGGATCGTGGGTGTGTGTCATTGGCACTGACCGCCTAGCGGCGGCCGGCGACGTCGAGGGCCTCGGGCAGGGTGAAGTTGCCGTTGTAGAGGGCCTTGCCGATGATGGCGCCTTCGACGCCGAGCGGCACCAGGGAACGCAGGACCTTGAGATCCTCGAGGCTGGAAATGCCGCCGGAGGCGACCACCGGTTTGCCCGTCTTCTCGACCATCTGGCGCAGGAGCTCGACGTTGGGGCCCTGGAGGGTGCCGTCCTTGGTCACATCGGTCACGACGTACCGGGCGCAGCCGGCGTCCTCGAGGCGGCCGAGCACGTCCCAGAGGTCACCGCCTTCCTTGGTCCAGCCCCGGCCGGCGAGGGTGGTGCCGCGGACATCCAGGCCGACGGCGATCTTGTCGCCGAAGCGCTCGATCACCCGGGCCGTCCACTCCGGGTTCTCCAGTGCCGCCGTGCCCAGGTTGACGCGGGCGACGCCGAGGTCGAGTGCCTTCTCGAGGGATTCGTCGTCGCGCAGGCCGCCGGAGAGCTCCACCTTGATATCGAGCCGGCCTACCACCTCGCGCAGGAGTTCGGCGTTGGAGCCGCGCCCGAACGCGGCGTCCAGGTCAACCAGGTGCACCCACTCAGCCCCCTGCTGCTGCCAGTTGAGGGCGGCCTCCAGCGGGGTGCCGTAGCTCGTCTCGCTGCCTGCTTCGCCCTGAACGAGCCGGACGGCCTGGCCGTTGACGACGTCGACGGCGGGCAGGAGCTCGAGTACGGGCAGCGGGGTTTCGGTGGTCATCGTGGAGTCCTCAGCTTGGGGATGGTGGTGGGAGGGGCGGTCAGGACGCCGGCAGGGTCAGGAGGTAGGCGGCGAGCAGCGACATGCCGGCGAGGATGTAGAAAACGATCTGCACCCAGAGCGGGCTTTTCTGCTGGCGGAAGGAGATCGCGCCGCCGACCAGCAGGCCGGCGACGCCCATGAGGACCAGGGACCACATCTAGGCGGTCGCTTCCGGGGCCGCGGTACGTTCCGGGACTGCGGGGCGCAGGCCCTGGACCCAGTTGCGCAGCAGCCGGGCGCCGGCGTCGCCGGACTTCTCCGGGTGGAACTGGGTGGCACAGAGCGGGCCGTTCTCGACGGCCGCGATGAACGGGGCGCCGTGGTCGGACCAGGTCACCAGCGGCGCGGCCATCCGCGGCTGGATGACGTCGAAGTCCCACTGCTGGACCCCGTACGAGTGCACGAAGTAGAAACGCTCGCCCTCAACCCCGGCGAAGAGCTTGGACCCTTCGGGGACGGAGACGGTGTTCCAGCCCATGTGGGGCACGACGTCGGCAGGCAACAGTTCCACCTTGCCGGGCCACTCCCCCATGCCTTCGGCTTCGGTGCCGTGCTCGACGCCGGCCTCGAACAGCACTTGGAGTCCGACGCAGATGGCCAGCACGGGGCGGCCTCCGGCGACCCTGCGGCCGATCATGCGGATGGCGTCAACGGCCTTGAGTTCGCGCATGACGGTTTCGAAGGCGCCGACACCGGGGACGACGAGGCCGTCGGCGTTGAGGACATCCTCAGGCTTGGCGCTGAGGATGACTTCGGCGCCGGCCCGCTCCAGGGCGCGGACGGCGGACCGGACGTTTCCGGAGCCGTAGTCCAGCACCGTAACTGTGGGCTTTCCCTGCGGGGAGACCGGCTTGGCCGCGGCGGCGGGGTCGATGATGGCCCCGTCGCGGAGCAGCGGGCCGGTCACAAGGCACCCTTTGTCGACGGGATGCCTTCGACCCGGGGATCCGGTTCGACGGCGGCGCGCAGGGCACGGGCAAAGGCTTTGAACTGGGCTTCGACGATGTGGTGGGGGTCGCGCCCGGCAGTGACGTTCATGTGCAGGCAGATCCCGGCGTGAAGGGTGATCGCTTCGAAGACGTGGCGGGTCAGGGAGCCCGTGAAGTGGCCGCCGATCAGGTGGTATTCCTGCCCTGCCGGCTCGCCGGCGTGGACCAGGTAGGGACGGCCGGAGACGTCCACGACAGCTTGCGCGAGGGCCTCATCCAGGGGCACGGTCGCCTCGCCGAAGCGGCGGATCCCGGCTTTGTTGCCCAGGGCGGTCCGCAGGACCTCGCCGAAGGTGATGGCCACGTCCTCGACGGTGTGGTGGACATCGATGTGGGTGTCACCGGTGGCCTTGACCGTCATGTCGATCAGGGAGTGCTTGCTGAGGGCCGTCAGCATGTGGTCGTAGAACGGGACCGACGTGCTGATGTCTGACACGCCGGTGCCGTCCAGGTTGATCTCGACCAGGACCGAGGACTCGCTGGTGGTCCGTTCCATGCGTGCGGTCCGGCCCTCGGCGGTGGTGGATCCGGTGTTGCTCATGTAGATGTGTCCTTTGGAAGAAAGCAGGGTGTTGGGCACTCTGGCGGGGACGATCGGGCTCCCCACCAAGTCTAGGCCTGCGGCTTTGCGGAGCCGGCCAGGATGAGTTCAAGGGCCTCCAGGAAGGCTGTGGTTTCGGTCTCAGTGCCCGCGGTGACGCGCAGGTGCCCCGGAATGCCGACATCGCGGATGAGGACACCGGCGTCCAGCATGCCCTGCCAGACCTCATGGGGGTTCTCCAGGCCGCCGAAGAACACGTAGTTGGAATCGGACGCGGCCGGCGTCAGGCCCAGCCGCGTCAGTTCCGACACGATCCGGTCGCGCTGGCGCTTGATGTCCTCGACGTCCGCCATGAGTGCCTCCCGGTGGCGCAGGGCGGCCAGGGCCGCGGCCTGGGTGATGGCCGAGAGGTGGTACGGGAGACGGACCAGCCGCAGGGCGTCCGCGACCTCCGGGGCCGCGGCCATGTAGCCGAGGCGCGCGCCGGCGAGGGCGAAGGCCTTGCTCATGGTGCGCGAGACGATGAGCCGTTCCCGGCCAGGCAGCAGGGTGAGCGCGCTGGGCGTGCCGTCGTGGGCGAACTCGTGGTAGGCCTCATCGACGATCACGATGGTCTGACTGGCCTCGCCGGCGTCATAGACGGCCTCGACCACATCGAGGCCCAGCCCCGTTCCGGTCGGGTTGTTCGGGGAGCAGAGGAAGACGATGTTGGGCTGAAGCTCGCGGACCTGCTGTGCCGCCGATTCCGCGCTGAGCCCATAGTCCGACGCGCGCGCCCCGACGATGTATTCCGTGTCCGTGCCGGAAGCCAGCAGCGGATACATCGAATACGTGGGAGGGAACCCGAGGGCTGTCCGGCCGGGGCCGCCGAAGGCCTGGAGGATTTGCTGCAGGACTTCGTTGGAACCGTTCGCGGCCCAGATGTTCTCCGCGTCCAGGCCATGGCCGAGGTATTCGGCGAGGGCTTCGCGCAATTCGGTGAACTCGCGGTCCGGATAGCGGTTCAGTCCGGCAGCGGCGGCGCTCACGGCCTCGGTGATCGCGGCGCGGACATCGGCCGGGACCCCATGGGTGTTCTCGTTGACGTTGAGCAGGATGGGGACGTCCAGCTGCGGCGCGCCATACGGACGCAGGCCACGCAGATTGGTTCGGAGGGGCAGTCGGTTGAGGCGCTCAAGCTGGTCAGTCACGTGACCAGTTTAAGTGGTAGCGGGACGGGCGCTGAAACTGTGACGCCTGCGACGGCATCTGGGGGAGGTTACTTGGCCGGGACGAACAGCTGCTGGCCCGGCATGACACCCGCGGCGTCCAGATTGTTCAGCTGCACGATGTCCGCCACGACGTCTCGGGGATCGCGCTCCGGAGCCACCGACCCCGCAATGGCCCAGAGGGACTCCCCCGGTTGCACTGTGACGGAAACGGTCGGCGTCACCGAGAGCTGGTCCGCGGAATCTGCCGCCTTGGCGGGAGCGTTGAGGAATCCGCTCAAGGACAGGATGAACGCCGCCAGCAGGATCAGGGGGACACCGAAAAAGACGAAGCGTCCGCGCCGGGTGAGCCGCAGCGGCGGCTGCTTCGGCCGGCCGGCGGAAACCGCGCCCGTGGCCCCTTGGGGCGCCTGCGACGTCGCGGACGTGCGGCGCCTGGCATTGAGCGGGTAGACGTTGCCGTAACGGGAACTGCCCGGCCCCATGCCGCCCTGGCTGATGTCGCCGTGTTCGATGCCACTGTGTCCGATGCTGCCGTATCCGATGCTGCGGCGATCCGCCGCGCCGCCCGGAACAACACCTCGGCGGCCGGTCGCGATGCCCTGAATGCTAGTGCCGTGAAACGCGCTTGAAACTGACATGAACTGAGCCCTCCTGGACCATAGTTGCCGCCCGGCGTACTCATGTACTCTCCGCCAACCGGCCGAACCTTCGAACATAGAACCGAACATCGCTTGCGAACCCAGATCAGCGAAATCGAACACATATTCGAATCTTGCTTGTTCTGTTTTAGCACTTACTAACGAACGATGTCGAGACTCGCTAGAACAAATGTTTGAAAAAGGTCTGCGGCTGGCCTATTTTTGAGGGACAGGACAACCACTTTGAACTCCCTGAGGGAATTCATTCGTAGTTGATCAGCAGGGTCTGACATTTCAGGCCGGAAGTTCCCGGTGACAGTAGCCACGGCAGCCGGGCGGAACGGAAAGGCATTGGCGAACATGGCAGCACAAGCCACCGGCGGCAGGGCCACCCCACGGAGCCCGCAGCCCGCCCGGGCCCCCAAGAGCCTCACCGTCCGGCAAAAGAAAATCCTGGAGACCATCCAGCGGTCCGTCACGGACAAGGGCTACCCGCCGTCGATGCGCGAGATCGGCGACACCGTCGGTCTCGCCAGCCTCTCGAGCGTGACCCACCAGCTCTCCCAGCTTGAGAAGCTTGGCTACCTGCGGCGTGATCCGAAGCGGCCCCGAGCCATGGAAGTGCTCATGCCGCTGACCCTGGACGAGGGAACCACGCCGATATCGGGGATCGAGAAATCCAGTCCCTTGCGGGCCGTGGGCGGCCTGTCGGTAACCGAGCTCGCCAGCGCCACTGACACGGCAATGGTGCCGTTCGTCGGACGCATCGCCGCCGGCGGCCCGATCCTCGCGGACCAGGTGGTGGAGGACGTCATGCCGCTGCCCCGCCAGCTCGTGGGTCATGGCGAACTCTTCATGCTCAAGGTCGCTGGCGATTCAATGATTGACGCCGCCATCTGCGACGGCGACTGGGTGGTTGTCCGCCGCCAGGGTGATGCCCTGAACGGCGACATCGTGGCCGCCCTGCTGGACGACGAAGCCACGGTCAAGACATTCCGCCAGCGGGACGGCCACACCTGGCTGCTGCCGCAAAACACCCAGTACGAGCCCATCCTCGGCGACCACGCCGTCATCATGGGCAAAGTCGTCTCGGTACTGCGCTCCCTCTAAACCGCGCTCCCTCTAAACCGCGCTCCCTCTAAACCGCGTTCCCTCTAAGCTGCGCTCCCCTTAGCCATCCCGGGCCAGGCCGCCAGTGGCGGCCACCCCGCGCGGAATTCCGCGCAGGGTGGCGCCTGGCTTGGGACCTAGTCTTTCGCGGGGTCCTTCGCCAGGCGCTTCAGGGCCGCCATGGCTATCGATGAATCGGTGGTGGGCCAGAACGGCGGCAGCGCGGCGCGCAGGAAGCCGCCGTAGCGCTCCGTGGAGAGCCGCGAATCCAGCACTGCCACCACGCCCTTATCCGAGGTCGAACGGATCAGCCGTCCGGCGCCCTGCGCGAGGCGGATGGCGGCATGCGTGGCCGAGACGGCCATGAAGCCATTGCCGCCGGCCTGGGCCACGGCCCGCGAACGTGCCGTCATCAGCGGGTCGTCCGGCCGCGGGAAGGGAATCCGGTCGATGACCACCAGCCGGCAGGACACGCCAGGGACGTCGACGCCCTGCCAGAGCGACATGGTGCCGAACAAACACGTGTCGGGCTCGTCGGCGAACTGCCGCACGAGCGCCGTCATGGTCGACTCCCCCTGGCACAGGATGCTGAGGCCCAGCCGGGGCCGCATGGCCTCGGCTGCTTCCTCGGCCGCACGCCGCGAGGAGAACAGGCACAGCGCACCGCCGCCGGAAGCGCGGATCAGCTTCTCGAGTTCGTCCAAAGCCTCGGGGGACGTTCCGCGGCCGGGTTTGGGCAGGTGCCTGGCGACGTAGAGGATGCCCTGCTTCGGGTAGTCGAACGGGGATCCGACGTCGACGCCGGTCCAGCTCGGGGCGCCGTTGCCAACCAGGCCCAGGCCTCCGGCGGCGGGTTCGAAGGCGGCGCCGATGGCCAGTGTGGCCGAGGTCAGGATGACGGTGTGGTCCGCGAACAGGCCTTCGCGCAACCGTCCTGCGACGCTCAGCGGGGCAACATTGATCAAGGCCGGCGCGCTCTCGTCCGGCTGGGAGTAGCCCTGTGCCGGGTCGAAGCTGCTGTTGCGGGAGAACCACACGACTTCGCGGTTTTCGCGCGCGGCCAGGAGGCGTTCACAGAGTTCCAGGATGACCATGAGCCGTGAACGGGCCAGCTGGCGTCCGCCGTCGGCCGTCGCGGAGCTGTCCCCCTTGGAATCGGACAGGGCGGCGCGGCACGCGTCGCGCAGCTGATCGATGCAGTCCAACTGCTCGCTGTTCAGGCCATTGGGCATCAGCCCGCTGGGGACGCCGTCGATGGCCAGCTCCAGGTGGGCGGCGGCATTGTTCAGCGCATCCACGGTGATGCCCGTGTGCTTCCGGGCCCCGGACGCGGCGGCGTGCACCATCGCCACGGAGAGCTGGCCCGAAACCGCGCCCGTGACGCGGTCCTGGAGTTCGTGCGCCTCATCCACCACCACGACGTCGTACTCGGGCAGCACCGCCAGGCCTTCGAAGGCGCTGACGGCGAGCATGGCGTGGTTGGTGACCACGACGTCGGCGTCGGCGGCGTTCTGACGCGCCAGCTCGCTGAAGCATTCGGCCGCGAGCGGGCATTTCTGCGCGCCGAGGCACTCCATGGAGGTGACCGAGACCTGGCGCCAGGCCCGGTCCGTGACGCCGGGCATGAGCTCGTCGCGGTCCCCCGTCGCGGTCTCCTCGGCCCATTCGCGCAGGCGGACGACTTCCTTGCCCAGCTGGGAGGACGGCCCGCCCAGTGCGGCGGCGAAATGCGGCACGCTGGTGTCCTCGCCAAGGGAAAACAGCTGTCCCTCGGAAGGTTCTTCGGACGGGAAGCCGCCCTCGAGTTTGTGCCGGCAGACGTAGTTGGACCGGCCCTTGACCAGGGCGACCTTGACGGGCCGTTCCAGGGCAGGCGTGATGGTCTTGAGCAGCCTGGGCAGGTCGCGGCCCACGATCTGGGTCTGCAGCGCCAGGGTGGCGGTGGAGACCAGGGTGGGTTTGTTGCTGGTCAGCGAATGCGCGATGAGTGGAATCAGGTAGGCCAGGGACTTGCCGGTGCCGGTGCCGGCCTGGACCAGCAGGTGGTCGCCGCTGTCGATCGCGCGCGCCACCTGCCGGGCCATTTCGTGCTGGCCATCGCGGCTCTGCCCGCCCATGCCGGACACGGCACGGTCGAGCAGCTTAACCACAAACTCCTCGCCGGCCGCGCCGGCAACCGAACCGGCATCAGGCTCGGCCGATCCACCATCCGCTGGTTCGGCGTCGGCTGGATCCGCGTCAGCTGGATCGGCGTCAGCCCTGGTCACCGCAGCCTCAGTCATTGCTGATGAAGGGATCCAGTTCGGCGGCGAGTCCTTCACGCACCATCACCACGGCACGGGTCCCGGTTTCCTCGTGGTCGAGGCTGAGGATCTCGGCGTCGCTTTCGTGGAGCTTGCTGATCAGATCCCCGCGGTTGTACGGGATCAGCAGTTCAAGCTTCACGCTGGGCCGCGGAATGCCGTCGCTGATGGCCTTGAGCAGTTCCGGAATGCCTTCGCCGGTGCGGGCCGAGACCACCACGTGGCGCGGCTCGCGCTGCTTGAGCCGCTCGACCACGAACGGGTCAGCGGCGTCGGCCTTGTTCAGGACAATGATTTCCGGAACCTTGCGCGCGTCGACTTCGCTGAAGACCGTCCGGACAGCGGCGATCTGGCCTTCCGGATCCGGGTGCGAGACGTCCACGACATGCAGGATCAGGTCAGAGTCGGCCACCTCTTCCAGCGTGGAGCGGAATGCCTCCACGAGCTGGGTGGGCAGGGAACGGACAAAGCCCACGGTGTCGGCCAGGGTGTATCCCAGCCCGTCAGCGGTTTCGGCCTTGCGGACGGTGGGGTCCAAGGTGGCGAACAGGGCGTTTTCCACCAGCACCCCCGCATCGGTCAGCCGGTTCAGCAGCGAGGACTTCCCTGCGTTGGTGTACCCGGCGATCGCGACAGAAGGCACGGCATTACGACGGCGGTTGGCGCGCTTCGTTTCCCGGGCAGGCTTCATGGCGGCGATTTCGCGCCGCAGCTTGGCCATCCGGGTGCGGATCCGGCGGCGGTCCAGTTCGATCTTGGTCTCACCGGGACCACGCGAGCCCATGCCGGCACCGGCGCCGCCCACCTGGCCACCGGCCTGGCGGGACATCGATTCACCCCAGCCGCGCAGGCGGGGAAGCAGGTATTCGAGCTGGGCGAGCTCCACCTGCGCCTTGCCTTCACGGCTCTTGGCGTGCTGGGCGAAAATGTCCAGGATCAGCGCTGTACGGTCAATGACCTTGACCTTGACGATGTCCTCCAGCCCGCGCCGCTGGGACGGGGCCAATTCGGCGTCGACGACGACGGTGTCGGCGCCGGTGGACATCACGATGGCCTTCAGCTCCTGTGCCTTGCCGGAGCCGAGGAAGGTCCCGGGATCGGGCTTGGCGCGCCGCTGGACGAGCCCGTCGAGGACCTCGGAGCCGGCCGTCTCAGCGAGGGCGGCAAGTTCGCGCAGGGAGTTCTCGGCGTCCGCGAGGGTGCCCTCGGTCCAGAGGCCGGCCAGGACGACGCGCTCAAGGCGCAACTGCCGGTATTCGACCTCGGTGACGTCTTCGAGTTCGGTGGACAGGCCGGCCTTGCGGCGCAGGGCGTGCCGTTCCTCAAGGTCCTGCTGGTCGCCGTCGAAGTTGGTGTAGACCTCGTCCAGGCGGGAGATGGCCTGCGCCTTGCCGAGCACCGACGTCGGGCTGCTGGTGCCAGCACCGGCGGCGGTGCCGTGGCTGGTGCCGCCGCCGCGGCCTGGGGCGGGGGTGTCCTTGGAAAGGATCCGGTCGATTACAGCTTGGATCTCCTCAGGGCTCATGTCCTGGGCTGCTGAATCGGGTCCGGTGTTGGGGTGGCTGGTCATGGTCTCCTTTAAGGGTTCGGCTCTTTCAGAATAGTGCCGATTGCTGCTCTGTGGGGCGGTATTCGCGCTGGGCTGACGGCGGGGGGTCATGCAGGCCTCCTGGAATGCCCGCGGCAACGGTGCCGGGGCGGGGCTGGCTCCGTCCGGAGCTATGGCTGGCTGAAGGGTAGAGGCGGCAGAAGCGCCTGGCTGTGGGACCACAGAATGTGGAGATCACAGTGAGGTAGGTGCCGTCCGCCAAGCCCGGCCACGGTGCACGCTGCCAAAAAGACACGGTGCTGGAAAGCGGCTGGATTCCAAGTGGTGCGGGCGCCAGCGGGTGAGAAAACTCACCCTTGCGATGGCGCACTCAGCGGAAGGCGTTTACCTGCGTCGCTCCGGGGACGGGCTGTCGCTCCTAAGAGAGACCAGGCCCGTGTCGGCTACTTGGAGATCAAGATCATGTTTCGTAGCGTAGCAGACGCCGGCGCTCCCGCCCGGTTTCCCATACGGGCTGGCCGCGAACTAATCTGGCCCATTATGGAGTCTGCACACTATTTCAGCGCCCAGCCGGCCGGGCCGTTCACCCGCAAGCCGCTCACCGTGGATCTTGCCGGCGAGACGCGCCGGCTGCAGACGTCCTCGGGGATCTTCAGCCCGGACGGGATCGACAAGGGGACGGCGGTGCTGCTCGCCGACGTCCCGGCGCCGTCGCCGCAGGGCAACCTGCTGGACATCGGCTGCGGCTGGGGACCGATCGCCCTGACTATGGCCCTGCGGGCACCGCACGCACAGGTCTACGCGGTGGACGTGAACGAACGTTGCGTGACCCTGACCAACGAAAACGCCGGCCTGTTGGGGCTGAACAACGTAACCGCCAGCACGCCGGACGCCGTCGACCCCGAACTGCGCTTTGACACCATCTGGTCCAACCCGCCGATCAGGATCGGCAAGGATGAGCTTCACGCCCTCCTGCGCCTGTGGATTCCCAGGCTGGCGCCGGGCGGATCGGCCTGGCTCGTGGTCCAGAAAAACCTCGGCTCGGACTCGCTGCAGCGCTGGCTCTCGGCGGAGCTCGACTCCAGCTTCAGCGTGACCCGGGAGAGCACGTCGAAGTCGTTCAGGATCCTTCGAATCAGGAAAGCGTCCCGCTAGCGACGATCACGGCCGGGCCGCTGAGTTCGACGTGTTCGTGCCCCTCCGGGCCCAGGAAGAATTTCACGCCGACGACGCCGCCGGGGACGTGGACGTTCCACGCGTCCGGTGCGCCCTGGCCGGCCCAGTGGCGAATCGCGACGGCGGCAGCGCAGGCGCCCGTGCCGCATGACTGGGTCTCCCCCACCCCGCGCTCGTGGACCCGCATGGTGATGGTGCCGGTGCCGTCGTGGACGAGTGGTTCGGCCGGCACAACGAATTCGACGTTGGTGCCGTGCGGCGGCGTCGGGTCCACCCGGGGGGCCGTGAACAGCTGCGTGGCTTCCAGTTCGGCCGTTTCGGCCAGGGCTACCACGGTGTGCGGGTTGCCCATGCTGACGGAGAGGGCGGGGCGCGCGACCTCGAGCCCGTCGGCGCTGACGAGCGAATCCATGGCCCGCGCCGTCGCCTCGCCCGGGAAAATGAACTCCCAGGGCCCCATGTCCACGGCGTACCCCGAAGCTGTCCGGACGATCGTCTTGGCACCGCCCCGGGTTCCAATGACGAGGGATTCGCCAGCCGGCAGGTCCACGAGGCCTTCGGCGATGAGGAAGTGCACAAACACGCGGACTCCGTTGCCGCACATCTCAGAGAGCGAGCCGTCGCCGTTGCGGTAGTCCATGAACCACTCGGCGTCGGGGTGCGCGGTCAGCAAATCCTGTCCCTCGGACAGGAGCCGCGAAGGCACGGCGCGGATCAGGCCGTCGCCGCCGATGCCGCGGTGCCGGTCGCAGAGCGCCGCGACGTGCTCCGGGCTGAGCTCGAGCGCGCCGTTGGGGTCTGCGATCAGGACAAAGTCGTTGCCCGTTCCGTGGCCTTTGGAAAACTTCAGACCGCTCAGGGGTGCGGTATCGCCGGCAGTACGGTCAGCGGCTACGGCTTGGGATTCGTCCATGCTCCAAGGTTACCGTTCCGTCCTGACCGCTACGGTACCGTGACCCAAGCGCTACGCCGGAGGCGGAACCGGCGTCGCCCGGCAGAGGCCGGCGGCCTCGGCCACCAGATCAGGATCGTTCCAGCCCAGCCACGTGATCCGGGGATCCGCACGGAACCAGGTCAGCTGCCGGCGCGCGAACTGCCGGGTGGCGATGATGGTTTCGTCCGCGGCCTGCTCCAGGCTCGAGGCACCGTCGAGCACCCGCAGGAACTGGGCGTAGCCGAGGGCCCGTGGCGCGGTCCGGCCGTTGCGGAGTCCAGCGGCGTCCAGCCGGCGGACTTCGTCCAGCAGCCCCTGGTCGACCATTGCGTGGACCCGGTCGGCGAGGCGCTGCCGGAGCAGTTCCCGGTCCACCTCGAGTCCGATCTGGACGGCAGGCTGGAAGTATTCGCGGGCCGGCATGAAGGAGCTGAATGGCCGCCCGGTGAGCTCGAAGACTTCCAGGGCTCGGATGATCCTGCGGTCGTCGCCGAGCCTGCCCGCGGACACGGGGTCCACTGCTGCCAGCCGTTCCCGCAGGGGCGCGGATCCCGCGGTGGCCAGTTCCGCCTCAAGCCGGCCGCGGATCTCCGGATCCGTGCCGGGGAACTCGAGGACATCGAGGGCGGCGCGGACGTAGAGTCCGGAGCCGCCGGCCAGGATGGCCCGCTTGCCCCGCCCGTGGATGTCGGCGATCAACGCGCGGGCCTGCTGCTGGAAGTCCGAGACGCTCGCTTCCTCGGTCACGTCCAGAATGTCCAGCAGGTGGTGCGGCACACCGCGGCGCTCGGCCTCGGTGATCTTGGCAGTGCCGATATCCATGCCCCGGTAGAACTGCATCGAGTCGGCGTTGATGACTTCACCGTCGAGCTCGAGGGCGAGGGAAACTGCCAGGTCTGATTTGCCGGATCCCGTCGGCCCGACGACGGCGATCACCGGCGGCGCAACCGGCTGTGCCCCCGGCACCGCCGTATTTTGCGCAGTGTCCCGCCGGGCAGTTTCCTGCTGGGCTGTGTCCTCGACTGGTGTGGCCTGGGCTGGTCTGGCCTGGGTTGCTGCGTCGTGCGCGGCACCCTGCGGGCCGGGCACGGCGCTAACGGCCGCGGACCGGAAGGCTGGGCATGCCCAGCGACACGCCGGAGGTGCCCTGCGCGCTGGCCTTACCCGCGGGGCTGGCCGGGGCTCCGCAGGAATCTGCCTGCGAACGGTCCCAGGCGTCACCGGCACGGGACCGGCGCAGGCTGTAGTCCTCGGCCGAGGCAGGGTCCGAGACGAGGTGGAACGCCGCCGCCTCCGTGATGGTGACGGTCACCAGATCGCCGGGCCGGGGCACTTCGGCCCCCGCGGGCACGGAGAAGTGCACCAGCCGCTGGTCCTGGGACCGGCCGGAGAGGCGGTGGGTTTCTCCAGCCTTACGGCCCGACTGGGCGGTCACCATGACTTCGACGCGGCGGCCGAGCTGCCGGGCGTTTTCCTCTGCGGCAATCCGGTCCTGCAGGGCCGTGAGGCGCTCAAAGCGTTCCTGGACGACTGCCTTGGGCAGCTGGTCCGGCAGGTCCGCAGCGGGCGTGCCTGGCCGCTTCGAGTACTGGAAGGTGAAGGCGGTGGCGAACCGGGACTTCTCCACGACGTCGAGGGTGGCCTGGAAGTCCTCCTCGGTCTCGCCGGGGAACCCGACGATGATGTCCGTGGAGATGGCGGCGTGCGGGATCTTCTCGCGGACCTTGTCCAGGATGCCGAGGAACTTGGCTGAGCGGTAGGACCGCTTCATGTCCTTGAGGACCTTGTCCGAGCCGGACTGCAGCGGCATGTGCAGCTGCGGCATGACGTTGGGGGTCTCGGCCATGGCGTCGATGACGTCGTCGGTGAAGGCGGCAGGGTGCGGGCTGGTGAACCGGACCCGTTCCAGGCCCGGGATGTCGCCGCACGCACGCAGCAGCTTGGAGAACGCCTGCCGGTCGCCGAATTCGACGCCGTAGGAGTTCACGTTCTGGCCCAGCAGTGTTACCTCGATGGCGCCGTCATCCACGAGCGCCTGGATTTCGGCCAGGATCTCGCCGGGGCGGCGGTCCTTTTCCTTGCCCCGCAGGGCCGGGACGATGCAGAAGGTGCAGGTGTTGTTGCAGCCCACGGAGATCGATACCCAGCCTGAGTAGACGGAGTCCCGCTTGGTGGGGAGGGTGGAGGGGAAGACGTCCAGCGATTCGAGGATCTCCAGCTGGGCCTCATTGTTGTGGCGGGCCCGGTCCAGCAGCACCGGCAGGGCACCGACGTTGTGGGTGCCGAACACGGCGTCCACCCACGGGGCCTTCTTGAGGATGGTCTCCCGGTCCTTTTGCGCGAGACAGCCGCCGACGGCGATCTGCATTCCGGGGTTGGCTGCCTTGACCGGGGCGAGGATGCCGAGGTTGCCGTACAGCTTGTTGTCGGCGTTCTCCCGGACCGCGCAGGTGTTGAAGACCACGACGTCGGCCAATTCGCCGGCGGAGGGGACGTAGCCTGCGGCTTCCAGCATGCCAGCCATACGCTCGGAATCGTGCACGTTCATTTGGCAGCCGAAAGTGCGCACCTGGTAGGTGCGGGGCTGGGCCGGGGCGGGACTTTCCGGTGCGGAAACGGGGTCTGCGCTGGTTGCTGGCTGCACCGCCGGTGGCGCTGTTGGAGAAGTCGTGCCGGCTGCTGGGGAGGGAATGGTAAAACTCACCTGTTAAGGGTAACGGGTATGGGTAGCGGGCAGCGGCTGGTCCCGCGCAGACCCCCGCCCGGCGGCCCTAGTTCCCGTCCCCGGCATGGCCGGCGGCGGCATCGAGCACCTCGCCCACCACCCGGAAGGCGAGCGACGGCTGGTATCCCTTGCGGGCCAGCATTGAGGCAAGGCGGCGCGTCACCTTGTCGCGTTCCGCCCGGTCTTCGCCGCCGGTGAATCCCCGCAGCTTGCGCTCCACGAGCTCCCGGGCTGCTGTTTCCTCGTCGGCGTCGCTGAGCTGATCCAGTGCGCCGGCAGCAGTCTCCGGGTCGATGCCCTTGTCCGCAAGTTCGCGCCGCAAGGCCCCCTTGGCGAGCTTGCGGGTCTGGGACCTGCTGCGGACCCACATGTCGGCGAACTCGGCGTCGTCAACCAGCCGCACTTCCTCGAAGCGGTCCAGCACGGCCTCCGCGACGTCCCCGGGGACGTTGCGTTCGGCCAGTTTACGCGCGAGCTGCAGCCGGCTCTTGGGCGAATTCGTCAGCTGCCGCAGCACGATGGCACGCGCCACGGCCGCGGGGTCCGCGTCCCGGTCTTGTTCGGCCGGCGAACCTGCGCCATGGGCGCTGTCCGCGGGCTGGTCGGGGTCGACAAAGCCGGGGGCAGGATTCCGTGATGGAAATCCTGCCCCCTTGCGCCGCCGGCTGTTAGAAGCCGTCAACGGCCTTCAGCTTCGGTGATTCCTCGGTCTCGGCCGGGGCCTTGACGCCGACACCGAGCTTTTCCTTGATCAAACGCTCGAGTTCGGCCGCCAGCTCCGGGTTGTCACGCAGGAAGCGGCGGGAGTTCTCCATGCCCTGGCCCAGCTGGTCGCCATCGTAGGTGAACCAGGAGCCCGACTTTTTGATCAGACCGTGCTCGACACCCATATCGATAATGCCGCCCTCACGGGAAATGCCCTGGCCGTAGATGATGTCGAACTCGGCGATCTTGAAGGGCGGGGCCATCTTGTTCTTGACGATTTTGGCCTTGGTGCGGTTGCCGACGGAATCGGCGCCCTCTTTCAGGGTCTGGATGCGGCGGACGTCGATGCGGATGGAGGCGTAGAACTTCAGCGCCTTACCACCGGTGGTGGTTTCCGGAGAGCCGAAGAAGACACCGATCTTTTCACGCAGCTGGTTGATGAAGATGGCCGTGGTCTTCGTCTGGCTCAGGCGGCCGGTGATCTTACGCAGGGCCTGGCTCATCAGGCGGGCCTGCAGGCCAACGTGGCTGTCGCCCATGTCGCCTTCGATTTCCGCGCGGGGAACGAGGGCGGCCACGGAGTCGATGACGATGACGTCAAGGGAGCCGGAACCAATAAGCATGTCCATGATTTCCAGTGCCTGCTCGCCGGTGTCCGGCTGGGAGACCAGGAGCGCGTCGGTGTCGACGCCCAGCTTGGCGGCGTATTCCGGATCGAGGGCGTGCTCGGCGTCGATGAAGGCGGCAATGCCGCCCTGGCGCTGGGCGTTGGCAACGGCGTGCAGCGCTACCGTGGTCTTACCGGATGATTCCGGACCGTAGATTTCCACGACGCGGCCGCGGGGCAGGCCGCCAATTCCCAGGGCGACGTCCAGTGCGATGGAGCCGGTCGGGATGACTTCGATGGGCGCACGGACTTCATCGCCGAGGCGCATAACCGAGCCTTTGCCGAACTGCTTGTCAATCTGGGCAAGCGCTGCGTCGAGCGCCTTCTGGCGATCCGGGGCTGCGGCCATGATTCACACCTCTAATACTTTCTCGCTGTGGAGTGGCCGTGGAGGCCTTTGTCTGTCATCACTGACGCTACTGGCACCCTCCGACAAAGTTGTCGAGGGAACCACTTATGTGGAAAACGGTCTGAAAAAAAGCATATCGCTATCCGAACAGATATTCGAACAAGCGGGCGGCGTGTCAGGCGCCAGCGGGGCTCAGCCGGCGTCAGCGGGGCCCGGCAGGCGCCAGCGGGGCTCAGCCGGCGTCAGCGAGGCCCGGTGGTGTCACGGGGTTTGACGTCCCGGCCCAGGCGGCGCTCCGGCGGGACGTCCTGGACGTCGCACAGGGCAAGCCACACCTGGCGGGGCGCAACGCCGGCGCTGAGGGCCTGGTCCGCGGTGCGGCCTCCAACCCCTGCCAGGACCAGCGAACTGCTCAGGACGCGGGAGTATCCCGCGCCGAACTCGTCGTCCATAAGCCGCCAAAAGTCACTGATTCGCACGAGTAAAGTCTCTCACGGCCCGGGACTCTAGAATGGTTGCCATGAGCAACCCAACTGAGTCCGCGGGAGATGCCGCTCCCGATCCTGCCGGCGCGGACGCCGCCCTGGACGCCGTCGAGAACCAGCTGAGCCTGCTCTGGCGCCGGGGCCGGTCGATTTCCCATCAGCTCTCGCGCCAGGTCCATCCGGACATGGAACCCGCCGCCTACGGGCTGCTCAGCGTGATCCGCAAGCAGGGCCCCATCCGGCTGACCGATCTCGCCTCCTGCATCGGTGTCGGCAAGCCTTCGGTGAGCCGGCAGATCGCCTTCCTCGAGGGCCTCGGGCTGGTGTCCAAGGAGGCAGACCCCCTGGACGGCCGGGCGCAGGCCATCCGGCTGACGCCCGAAGGCGAGGAAAGGATGCACCAGGTCCAGGACGCCCGGCGTGAGGTGTTTCGGGAACGCCTGGCGGAATGGCCCGCCGAGGATCTGCAGGCGCTGGCCATGTACATGGCCAAGCTCAATGCCACCTACGAACGCGATGGGTTCCCCCGGGACGAGCCCGCCTGACTCCCCCGCCGGGATTCCAGGTCCCCGGAACACGTCAGAGGACCTCCGGCCGGGGCCGGAGGTCCTCTTGTGCGTCTTAGGTCTTAAGTGAGTTGGGGGTTAGCGTGCTCCGGAGAGGAGGCCCTTAGCCAGCTCGTCCGTGAGGTCGGAGTTGAGCTCCCGGTCGAGGTCGCGGCCGTAGCGCTGCGCGAACTCCTGGGGAACGGTATCCGGAACCGCGACGCCTTCTGCGACTGCGACGCGGTCGCTGACTTCGCGGAGCATGCTCGAAAGCGGAACATCGAGGGCCGAGCAGATCGAGGAGAGCAACTCCGAAGAGGCTTCCTTCTGGCCGCGTTCCACTTCGCTCAGGTAGCCCAGGGAAACACGGGCACTGTGCGAGACTTCGCGGAGCGTACGGCCCTGGCGCTGGCGGACGTCGCGCAGGACATCACCGATTTCGTGACGTAGTACAACCATCTTGCGCTCCTTCTGTTCGCTCTTGGCCTGATCGGCGAGGCCCACATCCTTCCAGCGGACAACGCCGTTTACGGATACGGGCTGCTTTACCATCTGTATCGCCTTGCTCCTCGTACTGTCGAGTCCGCCGGTGGGGGCGGACTCTGCTGATGATTTCATCCTAGGCGCCTCCCTCATTTGGAAGCGACACAATGTAACAACTATTCGGAATCAACTTTTGTTCCCGGCAACTTTACGCCCGGTAGCCTTCGGAAGATAGGGCCTCCAGCAGACGCTCCAGCGCGGCGCCGCACGCGAGGGCGCGGATCTCGGCGCGGCTGCCCTCAAAGGAATAGGGGTACGACGTCGATCCTTCCGCCGTGGCGATGCCGATAAAGACCGTGCCGACCGCTTTGCCGTCGTGCGGTTCGGGCCCGGCCACGCCGGTGGTGGACACGCCGATGTCGGCGCTGCAGATGCGGCGCGCGCCGTCGGCCATGGCTGCGGCTACGTCGCCGTCCACGGAGCCGACGGAGTCGAGCAGCTCACCGGGGACGCCCAGGACGTCGGCCTTGACCGTGTTGGCGTAGGACACCACGCCGCCCTGCAGCATCCCGGAGGCGCCGGGCGTGTCGGCCAGCACGGCGGTGACCATCCCGGCGGTGAGGGATTCGGCGGTGGCGGCGGTCATGCCGCGGCCGAGGGCGCCGGTGACGGCCTGCTCCGCCAGGCGGTGCAGGTTGGGGTGCAGGTTGGGATGCAGTTGGGGATGAGGAGCGGGGTCCGGCTGGTTCATGGCTTGTTCTCCCTTGCACGTTGTTTCTCTGCCCTGATGCCGGCGGCCCGCAGCTTGAGCGCCTCGATGACGTATTCGCCGCCGGTCCACAGGGTGATGACCAGGGCAGCCATCATCACGACGAACGCCACAACGCCCAGCCACGGGGCGAGGGACGCCAGCGGAAGGACGTAGAGGAAGATGGCCACCGTCTGCACCACGGTCTTGAGCTTGCCGCCGCGCGAGGCCGGGATGACGCCGTAGCGGATCACGAAGAAGCGCAGCGCGGTGATGCCCCACTCCCGGACCAGGATCAGGATCGTGACCCACCACGGCAGTTCCTGGAGCAACGAGAGCATGACCAGCGCGGAACCGATCAGGAGCTTGTCGGCAATCGGGTCAGCAATCTTGCCGAAGTCGGTGACGAGGCCGCGGGACCGGGCGATGTCGCCGTCGAGCTTGTCCGTGTAGATGGCCACCGCGAAGACGAAGGCGGCCGCCCAGCGCCAGACGCCGTTCTGGGCCTGCAGTCCCGGCGCGTCGAGGAGGAGGAACCAGACGAAGAACGGCACCAGCACTATCCGCAGCATCGTGAGGACATTCGGCAGGTTCCAGATCCGCGAGGCGGATCCGGCGTTGGCTTCGGCGCTATTCACCTTCCTAGGCTACCGTCTGCGCTACCGCCCGGTGAGCGACCAGGCGTCCTCCGAGCCGTCCTCGTCGCTGGAACCGCCGTCGGCGCCGTCGTGGTAGTCGATCGCCTGGGTGCGGTTCTCCAGGTCGGCCGCCACGAGGTCCTCCGCGTAACCGCCCTGGGCGATGTTCGCGTTGGCGTTATCGCTCAGTGCCGCGGTCTGTGAGTCGGCGGACACCGGACCGTCCTGCCCCTTCATCGCGGCCAGCACGGCGGCGAGGTCATCGGGCTTGACCAGCACGTCGCGCGCCTTGGAACCTTCGGAGGGCCCCACCACTCCCCTGGACTCGAGCAGGTCCATGAGGCGGCCGGCCTTCGCGAAACCGACACGGAGCTTGCGCTGGAGCATCGAGGTGGAGCCGAACTGCGTGGTGACCACGAGCTCGGTTGCCTGGAGCAGGACCTCGAGATCGTCTCCGATGTCGTCGTCGATCTGCTTCTTCTGCGCCTCGGGCGCGACGTCGTCCCGGTAGACGGCCTTGAGCTGGCCCTTGACGTGCTCGACGACCTTGTGGATTTCGGATTCGGTGACCCAGGCACCCTGGACACGCATCGCCTTGGACGCCCCCATCGGCAGGAACAGGGCATCGCCCTGGCCGATGAGTTTTTCGGCGCCCGGCTGGTCCAGGACCACGCGGGAGTCGGTGACGGAGGACGTGGCGAAGGCCATGCGGGAGGGCACATTGGCCTTGATCAGGCCGGTCACGACGTCGACCGACGGGCGCTGGGTGGCCAGGACCAGGTGGATGCCGGCCGCACGGGCCAGCTGCGTGATGCGGACGATCGAGTCTTCGACGTCGCGCGGGGCCACCATCATGAGGTCGGCGAGTTCGTCCACGATCACCAGCAGGTACGGGTACGGCTTGATGACGCGCTTGGAACCCTCGGGCGGGTGGACCTTGCCGGCCCGGACGGCCTTGTTGAAGTCATCGATGTGCTTGAAGCCGTAATTGGCGAGGTCGTCGTAGCGGGCGTCCATTTCCCGGACCACCCACTGCAGGGCCTCTGCCGCCTTCTTCGGGTTCGTGATGATCGGGGTGATGAGGTGCGGGACGCCCTCGTAGGCCGTGAGTTCCACGCGCTTGGGGTCCACCATGACCATCCGGACCTCGTCCGGGGTGGCCCGCATCAGGATCGAGGTGATCATCGAGTTCACGAACGAGGACTTGCCGGCACCGGTGGCACCGGCCACGAGCAAGTGCGGCATCTTAGCCAGGTTGGCCACGACGTACCCGCCCTCGACGTCCTTGCCGACCCCCATGACCATGGGGTGGTCGGTGCGGCGGGCGTTCTGGCTGCGGAGCACGTCGCCCAGGGACACGGTTTCGCGGTCCGTGTTGGGGATTTCGATGCCGATGGCGGACTTGCCCGGGATGGGGCTCAGGATGCGCACATCCGAGCTGGCAACGGCATAGGAGATGTTCTTGGAGAGGGCGGTGACCCGCTCCACCTTGGTGCCCGGGGACAGCTCGATTTCGTAGCGGGTCACGGTGGGGCCGCGGCTGAAGCCGGTGACCTGCGCCTCCACGTTGAACTGGTTGAGGGTCTCGGTGAGCGAGGCGACAATCGCGTCGTTGGCCTCGGTGCGTTCCTTGGGGATGGAACCGGGTGTCAGCACGTCCGACGCCGGCAGGGTGTAGGTGACGTCGCCGGCCAAGGAGAGCTGTTCGGTGCGCTGCGGAATCGGGGTGGGCAGCGGTGCCGGCGCGACCGGGTTGGAGGGGACCTTGGCGGCCGCGGCGGCGGCATTGAGCGATCCCGCGGCCACCATCCCCGGAGTGACCAGCGGGATGGCCTCGGTGGCGTCGCCGCTGGACTCCGCCGCAGCGCCGGCGGATCCTGCCGAGCCCAGCCCCTGGGCGGCCTTGATCTTTTCGACGGCGATCTCGGCCTGGGTGGGACGTCGGACGCCGGGCGCCACATCGGGCGCGGCATCGGCCGCGGCGCCAGGGCGCGCCTTGCCCTTGGCGCCCTTGGCCGGACGTGCGTCGGCAGCTTCCTCATCTGCGATGAGGGCGCGCTCGAAGGCCTCGTCGCCGACGTAGCCTTCCAGGCCGGACTCGTCGTCGTGGTCCTTGCCGAAGAGGCGCTTGCGCTTCTTCCTGGCCGGGGCCGGTGCGTCGTTCTCGTACAGGTAGCTGCGGTCGTGGCGATCGCCGTCTTCGTCGTCCTGCAGGTCGATGCCCATCAGGTGCTCGTAGGCGTCGCGCAGGCGGCCGGGGATGGCGCCGAAGGGCGTGGCGGTGACGATCAGCAGCGAGGTGAAGGCCAGCAGGCCGTAGACCGCGACGGGGACGGCGGTGTGCACGGCGGCCAGCGGGGCGGCGGCGAGGTAGCCGAGCATGCCGCCGGCCCGGCGCAGGCCGTCAAAGCCGTCGGCGACGGTCGGCTGGCCGCCGATGATGTGGGCCAGCCCGGAACCGGCGAACGTCATGATGAGGAAGCCGATGCCGATCCGGTTGTTGCCGCGGCCGTCGTCGGGCTGGCGGAACAGGCGGAAGGCGCACACGAACAGCATGAGCGGCAGCAGCAGGGCCATCCAGCCGAATGTGCCGTTGACGATCGCAAAGATGAGATCGGGGAGCCAGCCCTGGAATCCCCACCACGCGAAGGTGGCGACGAAGACTCCCAGGGCCAGATTGAACAGGGCGGCGCCGTCGCGGCGGTCCTCGGGGGCGAGGTCGCTGACGTCGTGGCCGACCCGGCGGATGCCGGCGCCGATCACGTGGGCGACGCCCAGCCAGGCTCCGGCCAGCACCCGCACCACCCAGGGCCGGTGCGGCTCAACAACGGCCAGCTGCCGGGTCCGGGCGGTGGCTGTTGTTCTACCTGCGGTGCCGCCTGCGGCGCCCCGCGGCCGCGCGGATTTGGATGCGGCGGGACTGGACCCCCGGCCGGGAGAACTGCCTGATTTGCCGCTTGAGTTTCCTCTAGGCGCGGAAGAAGTACGAGTCGCCATACCCGCCACGGTACCGGATGCCGGGCCGAAAACCCCGAATTTCCGGGCGTCCGGGATCATGTTGCCGCCGGACCCAACGGGAACGGCCTCCCCCGCCTCCCGCGGCGCTCAGGCTGCGGGTTGGCCGGGAAGGCCGTTGACCAGGCGTGCGCCGGGTACGGGTGGAGGACTTACGCCCGGCGAACCACCTGAGGCTTACGCCCGGTGAACCACCTGAGGCTTACGCCCGGTGAACCACCTTAGGCTTACGCCTCAAGGACCACCGGGATGATCATGGGCTTGCGGCGCAGCTTGCGGTTGACCCACGTGCCGACGACCCGGCGGACGACCTGCTGCAGCTGGTGCGTCGTGTGGTCCGTGCGGTTCAGCACGGCTTCCTCGAGGGCCTCGTTGATCTTGGGGATGATCTCGTCGAAGACGGAATCATCCTCGGCCACACCGCGGGCGTGGATCTCCGGCCCGGACACCACCTTGCCGGTGGCACGGTGGATGACCGTGATGATGGAGATGAAGCCCTCATCGCCGAGAGTCTGGCGATCCTTGAGGTCTGCTTCCGTGACTTCGCCGACGCTGGAGCCGTCGACATAGACGAACCCAACCTCGACCTGGCCCACGATGTCGGCCTGGTGGTCGCGAAGATCGATCACGGTGCCGTTGTCCGCGAGCAGGATGCTTTCCTCCGGCACTCCGGATTCGAGGGCGATCTTGCCGTTGGCGATGAGGTGGCGGGTTTCGCCGTGCACCGGCATGGCGTTGAGCGGCTCAAGGATGTTGTAGCAGTACAGCAGCTCCCCGGCGGCAGCGTGGCCGGAGACGTGCACCTTGGCGTTGCCCTTGTGGATGACGTCGGCGCCGAGCTTCAGCAGGCCGTTGATGATGCGGAAGACGGCGTTTTCGTTGCCCGGGATCAGGCTCGACGCGAGGATGACGGTGTCGCCCTCGCCGACGACGACGCGGTGGTCGCCGTTGGCCATGCGGGACAGGGCGGCCATGGGCTCGCCCTGGGAGCCGGTGGACATCAGTACAACCCGGTTGTCCGGCAGGTTGTCGATGTTCTTGATGTCGACCAGGATCCCGGCCGGGACCTCCAGGTAGCCCAGCTTCGCGGCGATGGCCATGTTCCGGACCATGGAGCGGCCGACGAAGGCAACCTTGCGGTTGTGGTTGGCGGCGGCATCGAGAACCTGCTGGACGCGGTGCACGTGCGAGGAGAAGGACGCGACGATGATGCGCTTGGAGGCCTGCCCGAACAGCCGGTCCAGGGTGGGCCCGATTTCCTTCTCGGCGGTGGTGAACCCCGGGACGTCGGCATTGGTCGAATCCGACATGAACAGGTCCACGCCTTCTTCGCCCAGCTTGGCGAAGTGCCGGAGGTCGGTGATGCGGCCATCAAGCGGCAGCTGGTCCATCTTGAAGTCACCGGTGTGCAGGACGGTGCCGCCCGAGGTGCGGAGGAACACGGCCAGGGCGTCCGGGATGGAGTGGTTGACGGCGACGAACTCGCATTCGAAGGGCCCGTACTTCTCGACCTGGCCCTCGACGACGATCTTCGTGTTCGGCTTGATCCGGTGTTCCTGCAGCTTGGCCTCGATCAGGGCCAGTGTCAGCTGTGAACCGACGATGGGGATGTCGGCGCGCAGGCGCAGGAGGTAGGGGACGGCGCCGATGTGGTCTTCGTGACCGTGGGTCAGGACTACCGCGACGATGTCCTGGAGACGGTTCTCGATGTAGGAGAAGTCCGGCAGGATGAGGTCGACACCGGGCTGGGTCTCTTCGGGGAAGAGCACGCCGCAGTCAACGATGAGGAGCTTGCCATCGATCTCGAAAACGGTCATGTTGCGACCGATTTCCCCGAGTCCGCCGAGCGGCACGATCCGCAGGGTGTTCTTCGGGAGGCGGGGCGGCGTGACAAGGCCGGGAAGGGCGGTTTGGGTCATAGTGCACTACTTTCCAGGCTGAAGCCGGGCTGGTTCTTAACGATCAGGATTGGCTCCCGATCAGGAAAAGACCATCCCCGCTTCCGCCAAATCCTCGCGGATGGTTGCGATCTCGGCCTCGCCCGGCTCCACGAGGGGCAAACGGACAACCGAGTTGGGCAGGACTCCCTGCCACTTAAGAACCTGCTTGGCAGCGACAGCACCCTGAATGTGGGTCATCACTGCGCGGACCACGGGGTCCAGTTCGAAATGTAGGGTGCGGGCGGTAGCAAAATCGCCTGCAAGTGCGGCATCGATCAGCGCACGGAATTGCCGGGTCGCGACGTGCGCGGAAACGCTGACCAGCCCGACGGCGCCGGCGGCCATCCACGGCAGCGTGAGGCCGTCGTCGCCGGAGTAGACATCAAGATCGGTGTTCGCCAGGACGCGCGTAACGGCGTTGAAGTCGGCCTTGGCATCCTTGAGGGCGACGATCCTGGGGTGGTCGGCGAGCCGGATCATGGTCTCGGGCAGGATGGGCACGCCGGCGCGGCCGGGGATGTCGTAGACCATGACGGGGAGGTCGGCGGCGTCGGCCACGGCCTCGACGTGCGCCTGAATGCCCGCCTGGCTGGGCTTGTTGTAATACGGCGTGACGATCAGCTGGCCGTGTGCTCCGGCCTTGGCGGCGCGCTTGGCCATCTCGATCGAGTGCGAGGTGTGGTTGGTCCCGGTTCCGGCGATGACCTTGGCGCGGTCGCCCACGGCCTCGACGATGACGCGGAAGAGCTTCTCTTTTTCGTCGTCCTCGAGCGTGGAGGTCTCCCCCGTGGTGCCGGAGATCACGAGGGCGTCATTGCCGTCGTCGACGAGCTTGCTCGCCAGTTCCGCCGACTGCCGGTAGTCGACCTCACCGTCCGATGTGAAAGGCGTGACCATGGCAGTCACGAGGGTCCCGAACGTGTAAGAGCGAATATCAGAGTCAGCCATATGAAAAACGTTACCTTGTCTGCGGCATGTTAGGACAATGGCGGCGGTGTGACGAACGTCAAACTCGGCGGCCGTGCGTCACGTTTCAGCGGCCCGGCCGGACTCAGGCCGCCGAAACCGCGCCAGCACGCTGTGTTGAAGACTGGCGGTCAGCACCTCGGTACCGGTGCCGGCCGCCTGCCGCAGCGGGAGCCCGTCAGGACCCCAGAATCCGCTCAGGCCACACGACGGGCCGAGCGGCGTGGCGCCTGCCAGGTTCGCCAGGACGGAGAACATCCGGTTGTCCATGGCCCGGGCGCCGAGATGCAGTGCCAGCCGGTGGTCTTCGCCGGCCGTGTAGAGGGCCGAGACGGCATAGATGTCCGCCCCGGCGTCCGCGGCCCATTCCGCGTGGCCGGGGCGGGCTGCGTCGAAGCAGATCGCCAGGGCGACCTTCCAGCCGTCGATCTCCAGGATGGCGGGATTGCTGCCGGCCACGAAGAGCTCCTGTTCCGGTCCGTGCAGGTGCGTTTTGAAGCTGGTCTCGATGGAGCCTGTTGGGTGGACTGCGAGGGAGGCCAGCCGCGGCGTACCGTCCGGTTCTTTGAGCGCGGCCCCGATCACGGCGGTTATTCCGGTGCGCCGGCAGATTTCCCGTATGCCGTCCAGCCGCCGGTCCGCCGCGCTCAGCCACTCCCCTGACCCCTCCAGAAGGTCCAGCCGGTACCCCGTCAGCGAGAGTTCGGGAAAGATGACCAGCCGGGCCCCGTGCGACTCGGCGTCTTCGATGAGCCGGATGTGCTCGGGCACGTTGGCGGCGACGCCACCATCCAGGGCTTGGTATTGGACGGCGGACAGCGTCAGCGCGGTGATTGAGCCAGTGGTCACCCTGCCATCCTATGCACCCCGTCTTTCGCCGGAGGGTGCGGATCTTTCGCCGGAGGGTGCGGATCTTCCACCGGAGGGCGCCGAGCAGTAACGCCCAACGGCGGTTTCGCGCAGGGCCTCTGCCCAGGCGGCAAGGCGCTGGGCCGCCCGCACGTAGTCGAACAACTCTGTTGGAGTGAGGGCGTCAAGGTCCGTCTCGGCCAGCCGCCGGGCCAGCTCAGCCCCCGGCGGCACCGCAGCCAGCGCCGTGCCTTCGTTCCCCCACTGGACGTCCTCGGCCGGTTCGCCGGCCACCAGGCGCCGGAAGAGGAAGTCCACGACGCCCGGGCTCATGGCTTTGAGGACGCCGGCCGCCGACTCGCCACGGCCGGCCCGTCCGCCCGGCGTGGTCCTGGCCAGTTCCGGGCCGAACGGATCCGGACCCGGGATGTGCCGGTTTGTGGAATCCCGGCCGGTGGATCGGGGTTTCGGGAAGGCGGGCTCTGCGGCGTCGTTCATGCGCCCATCGTATTCGAACATATATTCGAATACAAGACTTGTTCGGAGCCGGGTTGGAGCTGCGGGCAGGCCGAGGATGGGACGATTACCCGGCCGATCGTGAGACGATCGGATGATGACCGCGCGCGGAATGACCACTGCTTCCCGGACCGTCCGGGGCACTTCCTCCGGCGCCCGGCTGGCCGGCATCGACGCCGCACGCGGCCTGGCCCTGCTGGCCATGATGGCCACGCACGTGCTGGCGACCTTTGAACCGGACCCGCAGCTCACGCCCACCTGGATCGGCCTGGCGTTTTCCGGACGGGCAGCCGCGCTGTTCGCCGTGCTGGCCGGAGTCGGCCTCGCGTTGTCCACGGGGAAGCAGCAGCCGCTCGAGGGCCCCGAACTGGGCGCGGGCCGCAGAGGCATCGCCCTGCGGGCGCTCGTGATCGGCGCCGTCGGGCTCTCCCTGGGCGGGCTGGAAGTCAATATCGCGATAATTCTGGTCCACTACGCCCTCCTGTTCCTGTGCGTGCTGCCCTTTATCGGGCTCGGGGTGAGACGCCTGGCCGCACTCGCGGTCCTCTGGATACTGGCTGCGCCCGCCCTGGCCTACCTCCTGCGGCCGTGGTTGCTGTCCGCCGATCCGCCCCTGCGGCTGGGTCACAACCCCAGCTGGGAGGATCTGGCCACGCCGGCCAGGCTGCTGGGCGACCTCTTCCTTACGGGCTACTACCCTGTCCTGCAGTGGATCGCCTATGTCCTTGTAGGGCTGGTGATCGGCCGGATGGCGCTGTGGAAAGCGGCCGTGCCGTTCCTGCTGCTGGCTGCCGGAACGGTGGTGGCGGTCATGTCCAAGTGGCTGGGGACGCTCATGTTGGAGGACTGGGGCGGCCGGCAGGCCCTGCAGGCGCACCTCGGCGATCCCGCCTACCCGCTGGAGAGCCTGCTGCAGGTCAACCTTGCCGGCGTCGACCAGTCAGGCTCGGTGTGGTGGCTGGCCACGAGTGCACCGCACTCCGGCACCACGCTGGATCTGTTGCACACTTCGGGGGCCGCTGCCGCCGTGATCGGCCTGTGCCTGCTGCTGGGACGGCTGGGTGAATGGCTGGAACTGGATCTGCTGCTCCCGCTGCGCGGCGCCGGGGCCATGACGTTGAGCCTCTACACGGCTCATCTGTGCATCATGGCTGCCCTGCACGATCAGCCGCTGATGCCGGGCTGGACCGTGGAGGGGGTGTACTTCGCGCAGGCTGTCGGGATGCTGGTGGCCGGCGGAGTCTTCGCGGCGATGGCGTGGCGCGGGCCGCTGGAGTGGGCAACGCATGCGGCCAACCAGGTTGGCAGCTATCAGCCGGCCCGGGTCCGCCAGCCTCCACGCCTCCGCTAAGGTCCGACGCCGGACCGGCGCGGCTGGTGCCACGGCCGGATCCGGCCTCATCGGCGATGGGTGTCCGGCTAGGGTTTCTGCGCCCCGGCACGGAACATCCGCACGGCGTCGCGCATTGCGGCGCGGGCGCGCTTGCGGTCTCCGGCAGCATCGTAGGCACAGCTGAGCCGGAACCAGGAACGCCAGTCCTCGGGGGCGGCTTCGGCCTCGGCGCGATACTTCTCAAATTCGGCGTCGGCGGCTTCGCGGATGATCCGGCCGGCGGGCGTGCGCGGCAGCGTGTCCTCCGGCAGGCCTCCTTCGGCTTCGAGGATCTTCGCCAGCCGCTCAGTGCGGGCGCCGAACAGCAGTTCCCGGATCAAGGCCCAGGCCCCGATGACCGGCAGCACCAGGTAGGCGACGCCGATCGCCTTCGCCACGAGGTTGGGGTCGGACATCAGCAGCACGGAACGTTGAAGGGACACCACCAGGTAAAACACGAGCAGCAGGGTGACGGCCCCCACCCAGATCTTGGTGCGGTTCGCTTTCAGGGCTGTCAAGGCAGCGGACATCGGGCTTAGAGTCCCAGGTCCAGGTAGCCGTCGAGTCCCACGGTGAGACCGGGGTGAGCGGCGACGTTGCGGATCCCCAGCAGCACTCCGGGCATGAAGGAGGCGCGGTCGAAGGAGTCGTGGCGGATGGTCAGCTGCTCCCCCGGCCCGCCCAGCAGGACCTCCTGGTGCGCAACAAGGCCCGCGAGCCGGACGCTGTGGACCCGGATGCCGTCGACGTCGGTGCCGCGGGCACCCGCGAGTTCCGAGGTGGTGGCGTCCGGGCTGGACGGCACGCCAGCGTCGGAGCGCTCGGCCGAGATCAGCTGCGCCGTGCGCACGGCCGTGCCCGAGGGCGCATCGACCTTGTCCGGGTGGTGCAGCTCAATAATTTCAACGGATTCGAAGTACTTGGACGCCTTGGCGGCGAAGGCGGAGGCCAGGACCGAGCCGAGGGCGAAGTTCGGGGCGATCAGGACACCAACTTCGGGCCGGTCGGCGAGGAGTGCCTGCAGCCCCGCGAGCCGGCCGGCATCCCAGCCGGTGGTGCCGACCACGGCGTGCATGCCGTGCTCGACGGCGAAGCGAACGTTCGCCTCGGTGCTTTCGGGGACGGTCAGGTCCACCACGATCTGTGCGCCGGAGCTGACAAGGGAGTCGAGGGAGTCGTTGCGGCCAAGGGCCGCGACGAGGTTCAGGTCCGCGGCGGCGTCGATGGCCTTCACGGCCTCTGCGCCCATGCGCCCGCTGGCGCCCAGCACGGCGACGGAGAGTTGTTCGGTCATGCCATCAACCCTACCGCCGGGGCCGCTGCGTTCCGGAACCGGCGGCCTTGGGTTACAGGCCCCGCCGCCGGTGGGGACAGCGGGATCCCTATGCCGTGTGAGCAACGTTCCGCAATGCCAAACCCCAGATCTGTCAGGCTGGATTGACGGGCCGGTTTTGTCAATCTAAACTGACAGGCATGGAGACTGACGACCTGTCCGCGCATATTCATTCACTCGACCCCGCCGTCGGTCTACGGGCGGTCGGCGCCCTCCATCGCCTCGCAGAACAGGTCGAGGCAGCACAGGTCCGAGCTGCCCGCCAGCAGGGATGGACCTGGGAGCAGATCGGTGACGCCCTGGGCGTCTCACGGCAGTCCGTCCACGCAAAATACCGAGAGTGAGATCAGACCATGTTTGAACGATTTGCCGGCGACACCCGAAAAATCGTTGGCTACGCCATGGACGAGGCCCGCTGCAGCGGCGACAAGCGGCTGGGCACGGATCATCTGCTGCTGGGGGCGCTTCACGATCCCGGTCCGGCCGGCGTTCTGGGAGTCACGCTCGATCAGGCACGGGCAGCGGCGGCGAGGCTTGACCGCACGGCACTCGCGTCAGTCGGTATAGACGCCCAAGGCTTTGAGCGCGCCCCCATGCCCAGCCGGGGGAAAAAGCCGCCCTTCAGCTCGGGCGCCCGGTCGGTAATGGAAGGCATGCTTCGGTACACCATGGATCAGAAGTCACGACAGATCACCACCGCGCATCTTCTGCTGTCACTGCTGGACCGCGAGGAACACGACCCGGCGGCCGAGCTGCTCAAGGAACTTGGGGTCGACCGGGCCGAGGTCCGGCGCAGGGTGCTTTCCTCCTGATCCCGAGCCGGCTTCCTGCCGGCCGGCCACCACCGCGCCTACTCGCCGGCGCCGACCCACTCCACACTGCCGTCGGCAAAGAACTGCTCTTTCCAGATGGGCACCTGGGCCTTGATCCGGTCGACAAGTTCTGCACATACGGCGAAGGCCTGGCCGCGGTGGGCCGCCGAGACGGCGCAGACCAGGGCAGGATCGCCGATCTCCAGCATGCCGATTCTGTGGGCCGCCCAGATCCGCACCGGCTGCTGCTCTTCCTGGGCGCCGCCGGCGGCGTCCTCCGGAGATCCGCCGGTCGCGCCGTCTTCGGCCGGGACAGAGTGCTCCGCCACGAGCCGGGCGACGACGTCGGCCATCACCTGGTGCGCCGTCGGGTGGGCGCTGTAGCTGAGCCGGGAGACCTGCTTTCCGCCGTCGTGGTTGCGGACGACGCCGCTGAAGCTGACCACCGCACCGGCGGTGTCCGACTCGACGGCCGCGATGGCCTGCTCCACCGAGATGGGCTCGGCGCTGAGCACGGCGTGCACAATTTCAAATCCGGTGTCAGTGCCCATGGCTGCCTTCCAGCTGGTCGCAAAGGTGTCCGAGGATGGGATCCAGTACGGCCAGGCCGTCCATCACACCCTTCGGGGATCCGGGCAGGTTCACGACGAACGTCCGGCCGGCCGCGCCCGCGTGGCCCCGGCTGAGCATGGCCATCGGCGTCTTGGCCGTTCCGGCGTTCCGGATGCCCTCCATGATGCCCGGGATTTCCCGGTCCAGCAGGGGCAGCGTCTGCTCCGGCGTTGCGTCGGTGGGGCTCAGCCCGGTGCCGCCGCTGGTGATGATGACGGCCGGCTGCTGGCTCAGCAGGGCCCTCAGCGCGGCCCCCACCGGCGCCCCGTCCGGCACCACCATGGCAGGGAACGGCTCGAATCCGTGTTCGGTGAGCCAATCGATGATGACAGGACCCGTGAGGTCCTCATAGACACCGGAGGCTGCCCGGGTGGAGGCGATCACGACGCCGGCCTTCCGGCCCGTGGCTTCGCCGTGGCGGTGGGGTTCGGGCATGTTCATAGGGTCCAGTCCCCGCTCTTGCCGCCGCTTTTGGCGAGCACTTTGATATCGGTCAGGACCGCGTGCTTGTCCACGGCCTTGATCATGTCGTACACGCTCAGTGCCGCGACCGAGGCCGCGGTCAGGGCTTCCATCTCGACCCCGGTGACGCCGCGGGTCTTGACGGTGGCGAAAATTGTCACGGAGTCGGCGTCGAGCTCAAAGTCGATGGTGACCTTGGCGATCGGCAGCGGGTGGCACAGCGGGATCAGGTCCGGCGTCTTCTTGGCGGCCATGATCCCGGCGATGCGGGCCACGGCCAGGGCGTCGCCCTTCGGGAGCTCACCGCCGCCGAGGAGGGAAAGGACCTCGGCCGTGCTGCGGACGGTCGCGGTGGCCGTGGCTTCCCGGGTGGACTGCGCCTTGTTGGACACATCCACCATCTGGGCCGTGCCGTCGTGGCGGAGGTGGGTCAGGCGGGTGTTGCCCACTGCGCTTTTGTCCGTTTCGCCGCTATCCGCTGGTGCGGCATCCGCTTCAGGGTTTTCTACATCATTCACAGGATCCATACTTCCACTTCGTCGCCCGCTGCGAGCGCCGCTGTTCCCTCTGGCACGTGGACCAGGGCATTGGACCGGGCCAGGGCATGAACCAGGTGGGAGCCCGCCCCGCCCTCCAGCCTGACCGTGCCGTCCGGAGCCAGCGTGCCGCGCCGGACCTGGTGCTTGCCCGCCGGGGACGTCAGCGGTTCGGCGAGGCGCGCGCGGACGGCGGGCCGGGGCGCCGGGGCGCCGAACAGCTCCGTGAGGACCGGGCGGAGGAACATTTCAAAGGACACGAGGCAGCTCACCGGATTACCGGGGAACCCCAGCACGGGGACGCCGTCGAAGCTGCCGATCCCCTGCGGGCCGCCCGGCTGCATCGCCACGGCGCCGAACTCGACGTCGTGTCCCGCCATCGCCTGCCGGACCACCTCATAGGCTCCTTTGCTGACGCCGCCGGTGGTGACGATCAGGTCCACGGCAGGGCCGTGCCGGCGCAGCAAGGCGGCGAGCTCGTCCGGCTGGTCCGTGGAGACGCCGGTCCGTGTGACCTGGAGCCCGGCCTGGCGCATGGAGGACTCGAGCAGTGTGCCGTTGGAGTCAAAGATCTTGCCCGGTCCCAGCGGACTGCCCGGTTCCACCACCTCGTCGCCGGTGGTGACCAGGAGGACCCGGAGGGAGGGACGGACGGGCACCTCCGTATAGCCCATCGCCGCCAGCAGGCCCAGCTGGCCGGGGCCGAGGAAGGCCCCCGCGGCGAGGGCGAGCTCGCCGGAGCGGATGTCGCTGCCGGCGTCGCGCACGAACGTTCCGACGGCCGCGGCCGGCAGGTAGACCGTGGCGGGCTCCCCCGGCACCGGGAAGGAATCGGGCACCGCCTGTTCGATGGGAACGACGGCGTCAGCCCCGGCCGGCATCATCGCGCCGGTCATGATCGGCGCTGCCGTGCCGGCGGCGAGTTCCGCCGGTGCGGCACCGGCCGGGACGGGCGCTACCACGCGCAGTTCCCTGCCGCCGTCGGGCACGTCGGCGCTGCGGATCGCGAAGCCGTCCATCTGCGAGTTGGCGAAGGGGGGAAGGTCCAGCGGCGACAGAATGTCGGCGGCCAGCCCCCGGCCCAGGGCTTCGAGCAGCGGGAGCCGTTCCACCCGCGCCTCGATGCGCAACGGGGCCAGCAGGGCCCGCACCTTGTCCCGGTGGGCTTCCACGCTGACATGCCTTGTCTCGGTGCGGTGCATGCTTTTCCTGACCTCTGCTCGGCTCGCTAGGACTTCACGTCAACTCTAACCGTGTGGTAACCCGTGGCTCCGTTCGGCGCGACCGGGGCCGATTCCTCGACCTGCGGCACACCGTCGAGGGCTGTGGCCCGGACCTGGACCTCGTACTGTCCCGGCTCCAGCGGCAGGGCCAGCTTCCACTGGTACCAGGTGTCCTTGGAGATGCCGGGGGCAAGCTCGGCCTGGCGCCAATCGCCGCGGTTGACGCGCAGCTCCACCTTGCCGATGCCCGTGTGCTGGGCCCACGCGACGCCGCCGAAGGCCACCGTCCCGCCTGTCACGTTGGCCCCGTCGCGCGGCACGTCAATGCGGGACGATGTCTTGATGGGCCCGCGCTCGCTCCAGCCGCGGGGAGTCCAGTAGGCGACGTCGTCCGCGTAGCGGGTCACTTTCAGCTCGGTGACCCACTTCGTGGCCGAGACGTAGCCGTACAGCCCGGGCACGATCAGCCGGACCGGGAATCCGTGTTCGAGCGGGAGCGGTTCCCCGTTCATGGCGACGGCCAGCAGCGCGTCGCGGCTGTCCGTGAGGGCTTCAAGCGGCGTCCCTGCCGTCCAGCCGTCCGTGCTGCGGGAGAGCACCATGTCCGCCCCGGGCTTGGGCCCGGCCATGGCGAGCAGTTCGCGCACCGGCCAGCCGAGCCAGCGGGCGTTGCCGATCAGGTCCCCGCCCACCTCGTTGGAGACGCAGGCGATGGTCACGTGCCGTTCCGTCAGGGGTTTGGCCAGGAGGGTGGCGAAGTCGAGCTCGATCTCGCGTTCCACCAGGCCCGTGACTTTCAGCGTCCATTCTGCCGGGTCCACCAGCGGGACGCGCAGGGCAGTGTCGATCCTGTAGAAATCCCTGTTGGGCGTCACGAGCGGGCCCAGCCCGTCCAGCCGGATCTCGGCGCCGGCCGGGATGGGCGGCGCGGGAGCGGCGGGCACCGGGAGGACCAGCTTGCTGCGCACGTCGCTGACGACGGCGGCCGCTCCCCTGAGGGTGGAGGCGAGCACGCCGGCGACGGCGGCAACCGCGACTGTCCCGCCCAGGGCCAGCAGGAACCGGCGCCGGGCGGGCCCGGCTTCATTGGCTGCAGTATCTGCAGGCGCCGCGGCCGGGGCTGTTTCCGGCGGGGCGGACTCCGCCGAGGGTGTTTCCGCCGGGGCGGACGCCGCCGGGGCTGTTTCCGCCGGGGCGGACGCCCCGGCCGGTCGGCCGCCCACAAAGGATTGCCACTCCAACAGTTTCCGGATGAGCCACCGCAACAACGCAATCCCCACCAGTGCCACCAGCACCGGGACGGGGATGGCATTGGCGGTCAGGTCGGCCCGGCTCACCACGGCCACGAGGCCCACAACGCCGAACACCGCAATGAGAATCACTCCGGCGAAACGGCGCCGCACTTCAAGGACGCCGGAGAGTGCCGCGAGGGCGGCAATGACCAGTGCCATGCCGCCCAGCAGTGCCACCTTGTCCGCCGTGCCGAACAAGGAAATCGCCCACTCCTTGACGCCCGGCGGGACGGTATCGATCACGGCCCCGCCCACGGCCGTCACTGGAGACACCGTAGGGCTCACCAGGCTGGCCGTGAGCTCGCCGAGGACCACCGCGGTCCCCACGGCCACCAGTCCGGCCCCGGCGGCCCACAGGTCCCGGGACCGCCGCTGCCGGGCCCGCGGTGCCCCCTGGCGCTGTTCGCTGCCAGCGAGGGTCCCGTCCATTTCTTTCCCCTGCCCGTCAAAGCCGACGCCGCTGCTCACTGTGCCCGTCCCGTCCGGAGTCTTTCCTCTACCGCGTCGCGCGGAATCCTGTTGCGTGCCCCCTGGGCTGATGTTGTCTGGGCCGATGCTGCCGGGACTGCTGCTCCCCCGGCAGTTGGCTCCCCGGCAGAAGTGCCATGGCTGCCGGCTGGCTCCTGGCCGGCGGCTCCCTGGCCGGGGAGCCGCAGCGAGAACCGGCATCCGCCGTCGACGTTCTCCACGGTGACGGTGCCCTGATGGGCGCTGACGATTCCGGCGACGATGCTCAGGCCAAGCCCGGCGCCGCTGTAGCGCATGACGCCTGCCGGCTCATCCGGCCCGGGCACCCGGAAGCCGTCGCCCGGAGCTCCGCCATCGGGGGCACGATCGTCCGGGCCGTCGTCGGGGGCGGTCCAACGGCCGGGCTGCCGCCGGGCCGGGTCTCTCTGCCAGCCGGTCTCGAACACATGCGGGAGGTCCGCTTCGGGGATTCCGCCGCAGCCGTCGGTGACCGCGACGACGGCCCGGTCACCGTCCCGGCCGACTTCCACGGTGACCCGGGAGCCGGGAGCGCTGTGGACGATCGCGTTGAGCACCACATTCCGGATGGCGCGCCCCATCGAGGGGCCGTCGGCGAGGGCGAGACTTTCCCGCTGGCCGCCGCCGTCGAGCGTAATGCCGTGCTGCTCCGCCAGCGCGGCGAGGTCGGCAATGGCGTCGCTGGCGAGGTCGTACAGGTCCAACGGCTCGGCCTTGAGCCGCATCGTTCCGGCGTGGATCTTCGACAGCTCCAGGAGATCGTTGACCATGCCGGCCATGAGGTCGGTCTGCGCGATGATCTTGCGGTAATAGCCGGGGACATCCGCGGCCATGCCGTCTTCCAGGGCCTCGGTCATGGCACGCATGCTCGCCAGCGGTGTCCGGAGGTCGTGGGAGATCCAGCTGACCAGTTCGCGGCGGGCGTTCTCGACGGCGGCCTCACGCTGCCGGGAGGCCTCCAGCATCCGGCTGCTCGATTCGAGCTCGGCGGCGAGGGCGGCAAGTTCGTGGCTCATCACCGGGGACTGGATCCCGGGGCTCTCGCCGCGGCCGATGCTCCGCGCGGCCTCGACCAACGCCTTCGCGTTCCGCGAGACCCTCGATCCCAGCACGAGCGCGATCGAGACAGCCACGGCGGAGGCCACCGCCAGGACGTACCACATCACTTCGAGGTCCCGGGCCGAGATGAACATGGCGTTGAAGGCGCTGACCATTCCGGCTGTCAGGACCGCCACGGCGGCGAGCCCCACCACACAGATCTGGACCGCGAACGAGGCCCTGCGCAAGGATTTCAGGATGAGCAGCGACGCGGCCCCGATCACGGCCCCCCAGGCCACGGCCCAGCCGATAATGGTCAGGAGTTCAGATGTCTGCATCGGCGGACTCCTCCTCGTCGCTGGGATCCAGGCGGTAACCCACGCCCCAGACCGTTTTCAGGACGGAGGGGCGGGTGGGGTCGTCCTCGATCTTCTCCCGCAGCCTCCGCACGTGCACCGTCACGGTGGACAGGTCCCCGTAGTCCCAGCCCCAGACGGCCTTCATCAGTTCCTCGCGGCTGAAGACCTGCCGGGGACGGCGGAGCATGAAGGCCAGCAGGTCGAACTCCCGGGCCGTCAGCGCCAGGGGCCTGCCGTAGCGGGAGACGGTGCGCGCGGCCGGGTTGAGGTCGAAACCGCCCACTTCGACGGCGGGCTCCGGGCTGAATTCGGGCATGCTCCGGCGCAGGACCGAACGGACCCGCAGTACCAGCTCGCGGGGCGAGAACGGCTTGGTGACGTAGTCGTCCGCGCCGGCTTCCAGGCCCAGGATCCGGTCGTCTTCGGTTCCGAGGGCGGTGAGCATGATGACCGGGACATCGTGTGCGGCGCGTAGCCGGCGGCAGACTTCCACGCCGTCCAGGCCCGGCAGCATCCGGTCCAGCAGGACGAGGTCCGGGCGGCGCTCGGCCGCAAGGCGCAAGGCCGTGAACCCGTCGGCGGCGAGGACCACCTGGAATCCCGCCTGGACGAGGTAGTCCCGGACCACTCCGGCGATGGTCGGTTCGTCCTCGACGAGGAGGATGCGCCGGTGCTCCGTTGCGTCCGGGGCCGGCTGGGTCTTGTTCACGCTTCCAGCATAGGTTCGCCGCCATGCTCCGGGCAGGGCTCCGGATCCCTGCAGGACATCGTTCCCGAATCCGTAAGATCCGTGCCGTCATGCGGCTGTGACGTGGGCCGCGAGGTGGCGTAGCCTGACTCTATGACAGTTCAACTGGGTATGCCCCAGCCCCGCGTGGCAGGCAGTCCCGGATCGGGAATGCCTGCTGCAGCCGCGCTGTCCGGGCGTCCGGAGGGCTTGCCTGCCGGGCTCGTCGATCGCTACGGGCGCCGGGCCACGGACATGCGCCTCTCACTGACGGACAAGTGCAACCTGCGTTGCACCTATTGCATGCCGGCCGAGGGCCTGGAATGGCTGTCCAAGCAGGCGGTGATGTCCGCGGAGGAGATCGTCAGGATCGTGCGGATCGGCGTCGACATGCTCGGCGTGCGCGAACTCCGGCTGACCGGCGGCGAACCGCTGGTACGCGCGGACCTGCTCGATATCATCGCCGCGCTCCGCCAGGCCCACCCCGAGCTGCCGATCTCAATGACCACCAACGCCGTCGGCCTGGACAAGAAAGCCGCCGGGCTCAAGGCCGCGGGACTGTCCAGGATCAACGTCTCGCTGGACTCCCTGCACGAGGAAACCTTTGCCAAGCTGACCCGCCGGCCCTTCCTGGACAGGGTCCTCGCCGGTGTCGACGCCGCCTGGGCCGCAGGCCTGGGCCCGGTCAAGCTCAACGCCGTGCTCATGCGCGGGATCAACGACGCCGAGTCCCCGGCCCTGCTGGCCTGGGCACTGGACCGCGGCTATGAACTGCGCTTCATCGAGCAGATGCCGCTCGACGCCGACCACGGCTGGACCCGGCGGAACATGATCACCGCCGCGGAGATCCGCGAACTGCTTTCCGCCGACTATGTGCTCAGTTCCGACCCGCGGGACCGCGACGGCGCCCCGGCGGAACGGTTCGAAGTCCGGGCCCGCGTTCCCGGCACCGACCAGGCCACCGGCCCCGTGCTCGGCACCGTGGGCATCATCGCCTCCGTCACGGAGCCGTTCTGCTCAGACTGCCGCCGGACGCGCATCACCGCCGAGGGAAAGATCATGAGCTGCCTGTTCTCGCGCGAGGAAGTGGATCTGCTGGGGCTGCTGCGCGAGGGCGCCAGCGACGAACAGCTCGCCGAGCGCTGGCAGGATGCCATGTGGATCAAGCCCAAAGCCCACGGCATGGACCATGTGGGCCTCGACGCGCCCGACTTCGTCCAGCCGGACCGCAGCATGAGCGCCATCGGAGGCTGATTTTTTCGTGAATGTACGCTACTTCGCTGCCGCGCGCGCTGCTGCCGGCGTGGATGAGGAACGCTACGAGCTCGCCGACGGCGACACCCTCGCCTCGCTGCTGGAGGCGATTCTCGCCGTCGAGCGCCCCGACCCGCCGGCCGGTACGCCGCCGCTGGCCCGCCTCCTGTCCCGCTCCAGTTTCCTGCTCAACGAAGTTGCCGTCCGGGACCACGCCGCGGTGCTCAAGGCGGCCGACGTCGTCGACGTACTGCCGCCGTTCGCCGGCGGGTAGGACGGGCACGCCCGCGCCATGAAGCCGGTATGCCGGGTGCAGAAATTCCGGGGTATCGCGTTTAGCTGGCCGGTTCTAGAGTGTGGAATATCCGCCGCGGCGGGCAACACACACCAACGAGGAGGGCAGCATGTTCACCTTGCAGATCGAGCATAAGATCAAGGATTTCGCCATGTGGAAAGCGGCGTTCGACCGTGATCCGGTGAACCGCGCGGCGTCGGGCGTCACCGCGTACCGCATCAACCAACCCGTGGACGACCCGCACTCTGTAGTCGTTGAGCTGGACTTCGAGCAGCGCGAGCAGGCGGAGGCCTTGTTGGCCAATCTTCAGGCGAAGGTGTGGAACTCCGCCGGGGCGGCGCCCGCCCTTGAGGGAACTCCAAAGACCCGGATCCTGCAGGCAGCCTCCTGAGGCCTTATGCGGGGACGAGGGCTCATGCCGGGACGGCGTCGCCCTCAGCGACGCGGCGGCACACAGTGGTCATGAAGGGGGTGAAGTCGCTCGCCTTGCCCAGGCGGAGACCGGCGGCGTGCGTCAGTTCGCCGTCGTCCACCCGGAAGGTGTGCCGTGCGGTGCCGCGGTCGCTGCGCCGTTCCACGGTCAATGTGCCACCCTCCATGCTGGCGCGCGCGGGCGCCTCGGGCGGCAGTCCGAGGCTGTTGACGTGGTACCAGAAGGTGTCGGGGTGGTCCGGGTCCGTCGTAAAGACACCATGGCCTTCGGAGCGGTTCCCGTCCGCGTCCGTGTGCCGGTAGCTCTGGGTGACGGCGAGCCCGGCGGCCGCCCGCGAAAAGATGATCTCGGTGTCCGCGCTGCGCGCCGGACCCCACGCCGTTGCCTCCCAGTGCGTCATCCCGGTCCAATGGCCCAGGAACCCCTCAAGCGCCTCGCATGCACTGCCTGGCAGTGGCCGGTCCACAGTTTCTCCCATATGGAGTTCCTCCCGAGTGACCCCGCCACCATCATGACGCCGCGCCAGCTGGGATGTCTAGGCCAGGAGCCCGAACGTCTCGGTTTCCTCGAACGGGCCGACCACCGTGACGGTCCGCGGGGCTGCCGCGAGCTCACGGGCGAGCTCCTGGACCTCGGCGGCTGTGACGGCCTTGATCTGGCGGAGGGTCTCATCGATGTCCTGGTATTCGCCGGAGACCAGTTCCGCGCGGCCCAGCCGGGACATCCGGGAACCGGTGTCCTCCAGCGCCAGCACGATTCCGCCGCACAACTGCCCCTCCGCCTTGCGGAGCTCCTCGTCGGAGATGCCGCCGGCAGCCAGCTTGTCCAGTTCGGCGCCCAGCAGATCAATGACCTGCCGGACCTTCGACGGCGTGCATCCGGCGTACATGCCGAAATAGCCGGCGTCGGCGTAGGAGGAGGCGAACGAGTAGGTCGAGTAGACGAGGCCGCGCTTTTCCCGGACCTCCTGGAAAAGCCGGGAGGACATGCCCCCGCCGAGGACGGCGTTGAGAACGCTCATGACGAACCGCCGGTCGTCCGTGGGCGACCAGCGAGGGGCAACCCATAATGATGTTGGCCTGTTCTACCTGCCTCTTGACCACATGCAGGCCGGCCGTGCCGGTGATGGATGCACGCTCGGTGGAGCGGCGCTGCACGGGGGCGGCCGCGGCCTCAAGGTTCCAGCCGGCGGAGTGCAGGGCCTCCACCACGAGCCCGCAGACGACGTCGTGGTCCAGCCCGCCGGCAGCGGTGACCACGAGCTCGTCGGGACGGTAGTAGCGGCGGTAGTGGTCCCACACCGAGTCGCGCGCCACGGCCCGGATGGCTGCCGGGGTGCCGCCGATGGGGCGGCCCAGCGGGTGCGTTCCCAGCACGGCGGCGACGAAGTTCTCATGCGCGACGTCGGTGGGGTCGTCGCTGTCCATGGCGATTTCCTCGAGGATGACGTCCCGTTCCTGCTCCATCTCCTGCGGGTCCAGGACCGCGCCGGTGATCATGTCCGCGATGACGTCGATCGCCATGGGAAGGTCGGTGTCCAGCACGCGGGCGAAGTAGCAGGTGCTTTCCTTCGCGGTGGCGGCGTTCGATTCCCCGCCGACCTCGTCGAAGGCCGACGCGATTTCCAGCGCGGTGCGGCGCTTGGTGCCCTTGAAGAGCAGGTGCTCCAGGAAGTGCGTGGAGCCGTGCTGGCCGGGGGCCTCGTCGCGGGAGCCGACGCCGACCCAGAAACCGATCGTGGCAGAGCGCTGGCCGGGCATCGCTTCGGTGAGGACGCGGACGCCGCCGGGCAGGACCGAGCGTCGCACCTCGGAGCCGCCGTCGGCGCCGTGGATCAGGGTGTCAGCGTGCTGGTTCTGCTCTAGCGGCAGGGGGACGACAGTCATCAAGGCCTTTCATTGAACACATGCCAAATCTGCCTGCCATCCTACCTTTAACAGCAGCGGGGCCGGTGGTTGATCCACCGGCCCCGCTGCTGTGATGCTCGAGACTACTGTGCGGACTCCTCCGAGACCTCAGCGTTGTCTGCGTTTTCTGCGTTGTCTGCGCCTGCCTCGTCAGCCACTACGGGCGACAGGGACAGCTTTCCGCGATCGTCGATCTTGGTGATTTCCACCTGGATCTTCTGGCCCACGGAGACGACGTCGTCGACGTTGTCCACGCGCTTGCCGCCGGCGATCTTGCGCAGCTCGGAGATGTGCAGCAGGCCGTCCTTGCCCGGGGTCAGGGAAACGAAGGCGCCGAAGGTGGTGGTCTTGACGACCGTGCCCAGGTAGCGCTCACCGATTTCCGGGATCTGCGGGTTGGCGATGGCGTTGATCGCGGACCGTGCTGCGTCGGCAGACGGGCCGTTGGTGGCGCCGATGTAGACAGTTCCGTCGTCCTCGATCGAGATGTCGGCTCCGGTGTCTTCCTGGATCTGGTTGATCATCTTGCCCTTCGGGCCGATGACCTCGCCGATCTTGTCAACCGGGATCTTGACCGCGATGACGCGCGGCGCGAACTCGGAGAGCTCATCCGGGGTGTCGATCGCGGAGTTCAGGACGTCCAGGATGTGCAGGCGGGCTTCGCGGGCCTGCTTCAGGGCGGCGGCCAGGACCGAGGCGGGGATGCCGTCGAGCTTCGTGTCCAGCTGGATGGCCGTGACGAACTCGGAGGTACCGGCAACCTTGAAGTCCATGTCGCCGAAGGCATCTTCGGCGCCGAGGATATCGGTCAGGGCGGCGTAGCGGGTCTGGCCGTCAACCTGGTCGGAAACCAGGCCCATGGCGATACCGGCAACGGCAGCCTTCAGCGGCACGCCTGCGTTGAGCAGGGACAGCGTGGAGGCGCAGACGGAACCCATCGACGTCGAACCGTTGGAGCTGAGAGCCTCAGACACCTGGCGGATGGCGTAGGGGAATTCCTCGCGGGACGGCAGCACCGGCATGATGGCGCGCTCGGCGAGGGCACCGTGGCCGATTTCGCGGCGCTTCGGGGACCCGACGCGGCCGGTCTCGCCGGTGGAGTACGGCGGGAAGTTGTAGTTGTGCATGTAGCGCTTGCGCGTCACGGGAGACAGCGAGTCGATCTGCTGTTCCATCTTGAGCATGTTCAGCGTGGTGACACCCATGATCTGGGTCTCGCCGCGTTCGAAGATGGCCGAGCCGTGGACGCGGGGCAGAACCTCAACCTCGGCGGTGAGCTGGCGGATGTCCGTCAGGCCGCGGCCGTCGATGCGGATCTGGTCCTTGAGGATGCGCTGGCGCACAACCTGCTTGGTGACGGAGCGGAAGGCTGCGGACAGCTCCTTCTCGCGGCCTTCGAACTGGCCGGCCAGGGAAGAGGTGACCTCGTCCTTGAGCTCGTCGGACGCGGTGTCGCGTTCCTGCTTGTCGGCGATCTGGAAGACAGCGGCCAGCTTCTCGGCGGCAGCGGACTCCACAGCGGCGTAGACGTCGTCCTGGTAGTCCAGGAAGACCGGGAACTCGACGGTCGGCTTGGCGGCGCGGGCTGCCAGGTCGGACTGTGCTTCGCAGAGGGCCTTGATGAACGGCTTGGCAGCCTCGAGGCCCTCGGAGACAACCTCTTCGGTCGGGGCGGTGGCGCCCTGTTCCTTGATGAGGTTCCAGGAGTTGTCGGTCGCTTCGGCTTCAACCATCATGATGGCGACGTCGTCACCGGCGATGCGGCCGGCGACGACCATGTTGAAGACGGCGTTCTCGAGCTGGGAGTGCTTCGGGAACGCAACCCACTGCGAGCCGTTCTCGTCGGCGACGAGGGCAACGCGGACGCCGCCGATCGGGCCGGAGAAGGGCAGGCCGGAAAGCTGGGTGGACATCGACGACGCGTTGATCGCGACGACGTCGTAGAGCTCGTCCGGGTTGATGGACAGCACGGTGACGACGATCTGGACCTCGTTGCGCAGGCCCTTGACGAACGCGGGGCGCAGCGGGCGGTCCATGAGGCGGCAGGCCAGGATGGCTTCCGTCGAAGGACGGCCTTCGCGGCGGAAGAACGAGCCCGGGATGCGGCCGGCGGCGTACATACGCTCTTCGACGTCGACGGTCAGCGGGAAGAAGTCGAAACCTTCACGCGGGTGCTTGCCGGCGGTGGTTGCGGACAGCAGCGCGGTCTCTTCGTCGATGTAGACCATCGCTGCGCCGGCTGCCTGCTTGGCAAGGCGGCCGGTTTCAAAGCGGATTACACGCTTGCCGAAGCGGCCATTGTCAATGACTGCTTCTGAGAACTGGATTTCGGGACCCTCCATAGAGAGTCACCTCCGTTTCTTGGTTCACGGAGCCCAGCCGCATCAACCCAGTCCAGCATCTGTCTACTGGCCTGCACTGCACCCGGTCATCGATCGAGACCCACGGGCCGGGCCTCATTCCTTGAGGCCGTTCCCGGGGATCACTACCGAGGACCGCGAATGCGTGATGCGGTTGATCCTCCTGTTTAGTTTTTTCCTGAAGAAGGCGGCCCTTTCCGGTCCGGAAGGGGCCGCCCCTTAAAGCTGACTAGCGACGCAGGCCGAGGCGCTCGATGAGCTTACGGTAGCGGGTGATGTCAGTGTTCTTGAGGTAGGTGAGCATGCGCTTGCGACGACCAACCATGGCCAGCAGACCGCGCTGGGTGTGGTAATCGTGCTTGTGCTCCTTCATGTGCTCAGTGAGATCCTTGATCCGCTGAGTCAGGACTGCAACCTGGACCTCCGGCGAACCGGTGTCGCCCTCGGACGTTGCGAAATCCTTGATGATGGACTGCTTTACAGCGGCTTCAAGTGCCACAATAACTCCTAGAGATGTGCCGTGAGGCCCGAATCAGTAATGCACTGCCGGGGGTGCCGTCCCGGAATCCCCCGCCGAAGCCGGGCATTCCGTACACAACAGGAGCCAGCCGCCACGGACTGCAGCCGGATCCAACGTTCAGTTTAGTGGCACGTCCGTGGTCTTGTCGAAACCGCCGGGCGCGCCCGCCGGCCCGGCCGGCGATGCGGATCCGCTTTCCTGGCCTGCGAGCAGCGCACGAATTGCCTCGATGCCCCGGTACAGCTCCGCGAAGGACGTGCTCAGCGGCGACAGCCCGATCCTGATGCCCTGCGGGGCGCGGAAATCGGGAATCACATCCTGGTCCCACAGCGTGGCCGTCATTTCACGGAAGGCCGGGTGGTCGATTGTCACATGGCTGCCGCGCAGTTCCGCGTCCCGCGGGGTGGACAGCTGCACGCCGGCCGGCGCCAGCCAGGCATCGTAGAGTTCGAGGGCATACGCCGTCAGCAACCGTGACTTCCCACGCAGTGACGCCATCCCTGCTTCCTCGATCAGGTCCAGGGTGCCGCGCATGGCGAGCATCCCGAAGATCGCCGGAGTGCCGCTGAGGAAGCCGCGGATGCCGGGAGCGGCCTCGTAGCCGGGACCCATTTCGAACGCGTCCTTGCGTCCCATCCAGCCCCAGATGGGCTGCTGCAGTCCGGACAGGTGCCGGGCGTTGACGTAGGCGAACGCGGGCGAACCCGGTCCCCCGTTCAGGTACTTGTAGGTGCAGCCTGCCGCGAAGTCGACGTCGGCGTCGTCCAAAGCGATCTCCACAGACCCGGCGGAGTGGCAAAGGTCCCACACCACCAGGGCGCCGGCGTCGTGGACTGCGGCGGTGATGGCCGGCAGGTCCGCGAGGAAGCCGGAGCGGTAGGCGATCTGGCTCAGGACCACGACGGCGGTGGCCGGGCCGGTGGCGTCCCGCACCTGCTCGACGGTGACACCGGAGGCGGGATCGGCGTCGATCCAGCGCAGGGTCAGGCCTTCTTCGCGGGCGATTCCCTCCACCAGGTAGCGGTCGGTGGGGAAATTGTCCGTGTCCAGGACGATCTCGGTCCGGGCCGGATCAGTGACGGCTGCCAGCGCGGCGCGGATGAGCTTGTACAGCACCACGGTGGTGGAATCGGCAATGATGGTCTGCCCCGGCGCCGCGCCGAGCACGGCGCGGCCGAGCTGGTCGCCGATCTTCTGGGGCAGCTCGAGCCATTCCTCGTCCCAGCCCCGGATCAGGCGGCCGCCCCAGCTGTCCTGGATGAAGCTGCCGATGTCGGTGACGGTCCGCTTGAGCGGACGGCCCAGGGAGTTGCCGTCAAGGTAGGACAGGTCCGTGTCCGTGCCGACGAAGTGGTCGCGGTAGCCTGCCAGCGGATCCGCGGAGTCGAGGTCGAGGGCGCGCTGCCACAGGATGTCCGTCGCTTCGGTGTTGGCGGAGACGCTCACTGGCCGATCTCCGTCCGCACGGCGAAGAGCTCGGGGAAGAAGGTCAGTTCGAGGGCCTTCTGCAGGAACGCGGCGCCGCTGGATCCGCCGGTGCCGGCCTTCATGCCGATGGTCCGCTGGACAGTGCGCAGGTGGCGGAAACGCCACAGCTGGAAGTTGTCCTCAAGGTCCACCAGTTCCTCGCAGGCCTCGTACGCGCCCCAGTTGTCGGCGGCGTTCTCGTAGATGTACTTGAACACCGGGACCAGTTCGGGGCAGAACTCGTGGGCCTTGGTGACGTCGCGCTCCAGCACGGAGGCCGGGACGTCAAAGCCCTGGCGCTTGAGGTAGGCGAGGAAATCGTCATAGATGCTGGGGGCTTCGAGCAGTTCGCGCAGCATCTCGTGGGCATCGGGGTCCGATTCGAACACCGGAAGCATCTTGGCGTTCTTGTTGCCGAGGAGGAACTCGACCGCACGGTACTGGCTGGACTGGAATCCGGACGAGTTGCCGAGGAAGCCGCGGAACTGGGAGTACTCGGTGGGCGTCAGGGTGGCCAGCACGGACCATTGCTCGGTGAGCGTCTTCTGAATGTGCTTGACGCGGGCGATCGCCTTCAGGGCGGACCCGAGGTCGTCCGACCGCAGCCACGCGGCGGCGCTGCGAAGCTCGTGCAGTACCAGTTTCAGCCACAGCTCCGTGGTCTGGTGCTGGATGATGAACAGCATCTCGTCGTGGTGTTCCGGGGTGCTGACCGGCTGCTGGGCGCTGAGCAGGGTGGGCAACTGCAGGTAGGACGAGTAGCTCATCCGCGCGCTGAAGTCCCGGACAATGTCCTGGTCCAGTTCCCTCGTGTTTTTCTCGATGGTCATGCGTCTTGCCTTCCTTGCCACATGGCTGCCAATCAGCGCGCGGCTCCAGTGAATCAGAACATTGTCAGCGCGGGGGCCGACGCCGATCCGGCCCGGTTTTCAGCGGGCGAACAGGAGGTCGTGGGCCTGGACGACGTCCAGGCGCATCTGCTCCACCAAAGCTTCAGCCCCACGGTACGCCACCATGCCGCGGAGCCTGGCGACAAATTCCACCACAACTGTCTGGTCGTACAGATCGAAGTCGTCGGGAGACTCTTCCGGGCGGTCGATCACGTGGGCCTCGACCTGGCGGCTCACGCCGTCGAACGTCGGGTTCGAGCCCACGGAGATGGCGGCGGGCCAGCGCGTGCCGGCCTGGTCCACGAGCCAGCCGGCGTAGATGCCGTCCGCGGGGATGTACCCGGTGGCCGTCGAGGCGAGGTTCGCGGTGGGGAAGCCGAGGTCGCGGCCGCGTGCGGCGCCGTGCACCACCTCGCCGCGCATCCTGTGCGGCCTGCCGAGGACGGCAGCGGCGGTGGCAACGTCGCCCGCGCGCAGGGCCTCGCGCACCCAGGTGGACGAACAGCGGCGGTCCGTGCCGTCGTCGTCGTGGATGGGAAAGCCCTCTGAACCGAACTCGCTGATGACCAGCACCTCGAACCCGAGCTTCTTGCCCAGCTGCTGCATGGTGGAGAGGTCGCCGGAATTGCCGCGGCCAAACCGGGCGTCGTGGCCGACCACCACATGGCTGGCCTTGAGGCTGTCGACCAGCACTGTCGCGACGAATTCCTCGGGAGTGAGGCTGGCGAGCTCCAGCGAGTACTTCATGACCAGCACGGCGTCGAGGCCGAGCTCTCCGAGGGCCACGAGCTTGTCCTCCAGCCCCATGATCAGTTCGGGAGCCGATTCGGGGCGGTGTACCTGCGCGGGGTGCGGGTCGAAGGTGATGGCGACGGCGCGTGCGTGGTTCAACCGGGCGGTACGGATGAGCTGCGACAGCACCTGCTGGTGGCCGCGGTGCACGCCGTCGAAATTGCCGAACGTGACCACCGACGGACCAAAGTCCGCCGGGACCTCGGACAGATCGTTCCAGATGTGGACCATCAACCTCGCCTTTTGCTGCCTGCCATGAACTCCTCCGGAGCGACCGTGCCGGCTCCGGAACTCTCTAAGATTACCCGCAATCCGGGCAACTCCCGGACGGTCCGCCGGGCACCCGGGGCAGCCCCGCAAAGGCCCCGCCGGCGGGACCAGGGTTAGGCGGCGGCAGGTCGAAGGTGTGAGGCGGGCGCGCACTATCGCCCGAGCAGAAGCCGCCGCTCGCTATCGCGCACCGCATGTTTCCGCCAATTTCGCCAATGCAGCAGCACGGCGACGAGGATGAGGGGGACGTGGAGCCCGGGCAGGATATTCGCCAACCACCGCGGCAGGTAGATGTCCGTGACGGAGCCCGAGCCGTCACCAAGTGTTTGCGCGACGACGGTCAACGGGCATTGGAAGCCGGTGCCTGCGAAGATCAGCGATTCGCCGGCGACCACGACGGCGGCAGCCCTCGTCTTCCGGTCATTGCGGCCCGTGATGCCGGCGTACAGGACGTAGGCCATGCAGGCCTCGATCACGAGCCAGGCAAGGGTGTGGATCGTCTTCACTGCCCGCAGCATCAGACTGCGCTGGTCCATGCCTCCACCCTAGGCCCGCCCGGGCGCGCATGCTTGGGACTTTCGGCCCGGTGCAGGGATGGGCGCCGCCCCTACTCTGGACCGTTCCCGCTTCGAGCCGCTAGGTTCTGAAGATGCGGAGGCCGGTGCAGCTCGGGTTGGTGGGATGGATCCTTTGCATGCTGATGGCAGGATGCGGTCTGCTGCCGGGCTCGACGACCGAAACCTGCGTCGACTGGATCCGTTTCGAGACCGCCCAGGAACAGTTCCGGCAGGCGACCCTGGTAGTCATCGGGACACCGCAGGGCACCGAGTCGGAAACCAGAATTTACGGCTACACGGCCCATATCCATGTCGTGGAGGTCGAGGACGTCCTGAAGGGCGATCCGGGGCCAGGGCCGCTCCGTATCGCTTCGATGCCGGTGACATGCACCGGAGGGGTGTCCTATCCGGAAGGCGATCCACTCGACGGGCGCCGGCGGATGCTGATCTATGCCACCGAGCAGGACGGCTACTGGTTTACCGTGACGCCGGCGCAGGGTGCCGTTCCGTTCGACGTCGGCACGCCCCTCCCGTTCGAAACGTCCCCGACCGAAACCTCCCCCGCGCAGAAGTAGCCGTGCCGGAAGGTTTGGCGCAATGCGCGGTTCATTCCAGGCGGAAGTATGTGTTCCGGCGGGGTGTCTGGGCGGGGTCGAGGTGGGGTGGCGGGATGAACCACGGGATGCCGGTCCGCATCTGGATGTTCCAGTGTTCCTTGTGGATCACGTGGTGGTGATGGGAGCAGAGCAGGGTTCCGTTCCCGGTTCCGGTGGTTCCGCCGCGGGACCAGTAGGTGATGTGGTGGGCCTCGCACCAGGGTGCGGGAATGGTGCAGCCGGGGAAGGCGCAGCCGCGGTCCCGGGCGGTGATGGCCTTGCGGATCTGCGGCGGGAAGACCCGGGAGGCGCGGCCGATGTCCAGGACCCGGCCCTTCCCGCCGAGGACGACGGGGATGATGTCGGCGTCGCAGGCGAGCTTGCGCACCGTGGACGCCGCAATTGGGCCGGTGAACAGCAGCGATCCCGTGCCGCCCTCGTTGTCGCTGCCGGCACTGCCGAGCCGCTGGACGAGGTCCCGATAGTCGATGGTGGCCATGACCTGCGGCCGGAGCCCGCCTGCGGCGGGAAGACCTCCCGTGGCCAGGGCAACCTTGCAGGCACCGACGAGGCCGTCCAGCAGCCGTTGCGGCCGGGAACGGAGGTCCAGCGGTGGTGCTTCGCCATCCTCGGCGGACAGTGAGGCCACCGCACTTACTGGATGCCCCGCCGGTCCGCCCCGGCACGGTCGCCACCATCTATGCGGGGGTTGGTGGCGGTGTTCATGACGGTCACGAGGTGTTCGAACTGGTCGGCGGTGGCGAAGATTTCGAGGTGCTGCAGGCCGTGCCGGGGTTTGCGGATAAAGGCGCCCTGGACCCGGCGGAGCAGTTCCTCGGAGGGTTCCGCGCCGTCCTGGTCCAAGGCCTCCGTCCACCGGCGCGCGATCCGGGCCAGGAAGTCGGCGTCGTTGTCGATGGCCGTCACGGTCAAGGCATGTTCCATGGTGGCGGCGGCCTCGGGGAGGCAGCTGTGCCGCACCCGGTCCAGGGCGAGTGTGATGAGCGTTGCGGCGCGTGAGGCGACGTCTCCGGACGCGACGGCGGCCGCGAGCTCCTCCCACACCGGTGGCCCGGTATGGCTGCCGCTGCCGGCGCGGGGCAGCAGCTCGGCGGCGAGCGTCAGCCGGCGCCGGGCCTCGGCGGCGCTGATAGCGGAAGCGATTCTGGTCTCGCGCGCAACTCATAGTGGAGGGACCACCTCAGTGCACCTCGGTGCACGTCGTGCACGTAACACTGCGTACGCTGCCCGCCCTCCCAAGGACCGGTGCGTGGCAAGCTGTAGGGATGGACAGCACAGCCGCGCCCCAGGCCGGGGAATCACCGTTCGCACCACCGCTGCCGGGCGATCCGCGCCGCCCGTTGGGCCCACGCGATCCGGGCGATGCCTGGGTTGAGGGCGACCGGGGGCGGTTCTGGGGTCGGTTCGGATCCGCCGGGCTCCTGGTCCACGACCCCGCCAAGGGGGTCTTGCTCCAGCACCGCGCGCTATGGAGCGATCAAGGCGGCACGTGGGGGCTCCCCGGCGGCGCCTTGCACCAAGGGGAAGAGGCCATCCACGGCGCGCTGCGGGAAGCACAGGAGGAAGCGGCCGTGCCGCCGGAGAACGTCCGCGTCCTGTTTACGTCAGTGTTCGACGTCGGCTACTGGACGTACACGACCGTCGTCGCCGAGGCCCTGCAGCCCTTCGATGCCGCAATCAGTGATCCGGAAAGCCTCGAACTGCAGTGGGTGGGGATTGACGCCGTCGCCTGCATGCAACTGCACCCGGGCTTCGGCGCGGCTTGGCCCGGGTTGCGAAGCAGGCTCACCGAGGCCTTGCGCCTGACCAGTCAGGAGTAAGGGGCAACCCCCGCTGATCGTTAGGTGAAGTCCCGGCGCAAGCGGAACGAACCGCCTTCGTCCCGCCGCGGACCACCCGGCCCTAGGCCTTGCGGGGCGCGGGCCGGCGGCGGTACAGCCAGATGAGTCCCAGGATCGGCAGCAGGAGCGGGATGAATCCGTAGCCGCGGCCAAACAGGGACCACACCGTCTCGTGCGGGAAGTTCACCGAGTCGAACACGCTGAGTGCTCCCACGACCAGGACGCCCACAAGCTCCACCAGGACTGCCGCCACGGAGACCTTGAACGCGGTGCGCCCCGGCTTCGCCAGGGACACGGTGGCCACAACGTAGACGGCGGCGGCGAACGCGGACAGCAGGTACGCCAGCGGTGCCTCGGAAAACTTCGTGAGAATCTGGTAGCCGGCCCGGGCCGTCGCCGAAATCGCGAAGATGGCATAGACAGCAATCAGCAGCCGTCCCGGCCCGGTGTTGCGGGTATCGGTCACCGCCGGCGCAGTTTCGGCGGATCCAGCGTCCGCCGGCCCGGTGGTCCGGGAATCCGGCCCCGCCGGGTTCCGGATGCCGTCGTGCGGGGAGTTTGCGCTCACGTTTTCTGCCTCTTCCATCTCAATACCAGATCTGGTTCATGCGGGCCGCCATCACCAGGGCGGTGACGCCGACGGCGGCCAGGACAAAGTTGCTCCAGCGGGTCCGCTCCAGGATGGACCAGTACACGGCCCCGATCGGGAGGATCATCGCCGTCGCCAGATAGCCCCAGAACTCCCAAGACTCCCCCGCGATCTGCTCGCCGCTGGCCACCCGGACAATCGAACCCACCAGATAGACCAGGAGGGCAAGTTCGACGGCGGCCACCGACAGTATCGTCGTGTCGTTGGGCGCCTTCTTCAGGATGCCTGCGACGACGCAGATGACGCTGGAGAGCAGGCCAACCACCAGAATGATGTAGAAATACGCGTCCACTACTGGCCGGCCAGCTTTTCTGTGGGCTGCTTTTCTGTGGGCTGCTTTTCTATGACTGGCTTGTCGTTGCCGTGCTTTTCATTGTCCGGTGCGAAGACCAGCACAGGTTTGGCGTAGCTTCCCGCATCGGCCAGGAGGGCCACGAGCGAACCGTCCGGTGCGAACGCCGCTGCCGGTTTGTCCGCCGTCGCCGCCTCCGGCGTGCCGGCCGAGGCTCCAGCGGCGATCCTGCGGCCGAAGGAAATCTCGGTGGTCTCCGCCTCGCTCAGTTCACGGTTCGGCATCAGTGCCCGGGCCGCGTCCGAGATTTCCAGGACGTCCAGCTTCTCGGCCAATTGTTCGAGGGTGTGCGCCTGGTCAAGGGTGTACGGTCCCACTTGGGTCCTGCGCAGTGCCGTCAGGTGGCCGCCGACGCCGAGGGCTTCACCGAGGTCGCGGGCCAGGGCACGGATGTAGGTTCCGGAGGAGCACTCCACGGTGACGTCCACGTCGAGGGCCTCCCCGTCGTGGACGGGACGGGTCTCGTGGATCTCAAAGCGGTGGATCGTCACGGGCCGGGCTGCGAGCTTGACCTCTTCACCGGACCGGACCCGGGCGTAGGCGCGTTCCCCGTTGACCTTGATGGCGCTGACGCTGCTGGGAACCTGGTCGATTTCCCCGGTCAGTGCCGCGACGCCGGCGCGGACGGAGTCCTCGGTGACCCCGGCGGCGCTGCGGGTGGCCGTGACCTCACCTTCGGCGTCGTCCGTCACGGTGGATTCACCGAGCCTGATGGTGGCCGTGTAGGTCTTGGACGTGCCCACGATGTAGGTCAGCAGACGGGTGGCCTTGTTGATCCCCACCACCAGAACGCCGGTGGCCATCGGATCCAGTGTCCCGGCGTGGCCGACCTTTCGGGTGCCGGCGATCCGCCGCATCCGTCCAACCACATCGTGGCTGGTCCAACCTTGCGGCTTGTCTACTATCACCAGTCCAGAAAGCACGCCTCCCAGTATATGCGGGCCAGCCCTGCCCCGACGCCCACCGTCCCGCCGGCACTGCGGACGCCGGGCGTTAGGATGGCACACATGCCCGAGCTTGCCGCACATGTCCGCGACGTCCCGATCAACCAGATCCGTGAGATCACCGAAGCCGCCTGGGGAACGCCCGGTGCGATCGTGCTGAGTATCGGGGAGCCGGGCTTCGCAGTCCCCCGCCACGTCCTCGAGGCCGGCATGGCGTGCCTCGACCGGGACGAGACCAACTACACACCTAACGCCGGGATCCCCGCCCTGCGGGAGGCCTTCGCCGCCCGCTTCCGTGAACACAATGCGACGCCGGTCGGCGCGGAGCGCGTCTACGTGGTCGACGGCGCCCAGCAGGGCCTGCACTTCGCCATGAGCCTGCTGCTCTCCCCCGGGGACGAGATCCTCATCCCCAATCCCGGCTACCCCACCTTCGCGATGACGTCCAGCCTGCTGCACGCCGTCCCGGTCCGCTACCCGCTGTACCCGGAGCACGATTTCCAGCCGCGGATCGAGGACATCGAGGCGCTCATCACGCCCCGGACCAAGGTGCTGATCCTGAATTCTCCGTCCAATCCGCTCGGCGCTGTCCTGGGCGAGGAGCTGACGCGCCGCCTCGTCGAGCTGGCAAAACGGCACGATCTGTGGGTCATCTCCGACGAATGCTACGAGGCGTTCACCTACGATGTCCCGCACGTCAGCCCGGCCCGCTTCGACAGCGACGTCCCGGGCGAAGCACGCGTTTTCACCTCGCTCACGCTCTCCAAAACCTACGGGCTCACGGGACTGCGGATCGGCGCCCTGATCTGCCCGCCGGGGCTGGAACAGAAGATGAACAACGTCATGGAGTCGATCGTGTCCTGCGTGGCCTCGCCGTCGCAGTACGCCGCGCTGGCAGCGCTGACCGGCCCGCAGGATTACGTCAGCCACGCCCATGACCATTACCGGGCCAACCGCGACGCGGCCTCGGCGGTGCTGCGCGCCCACGGCATCCCCTACCTCGCGGCCCAAGGCGCGTTCTATTTGTGGGCGGACGTCTCGCATGCCAGCGGCGGGGATGTCCGGTCATGGACGCGCCGCTTCCTCGCGGACTCCGGCGTGGCCTTCGCCCCCGGCACGGCGTTCGGCTCCATCGGCGAGGGCTGGATCCGGATAGCGCTCTGCGGCAGCCAGGCCGATCTGGTGGAAGGCCTCGGGCGCATCCCTGCACGTAAGCCGGCAGCGGGCAGCGACAGGTCCACCGGCCCTATCGCCGGACCCGCCGGCGCCCTAGCCTAAGCTCACGGCGCTTCCGGGCTGGCCCGCCAACCTGGCGTCGGGCCGCCCTGGCCCATCAGGGCGCCGTGGATTTCCAGCCGAGGGAGTACATCGTGTGGTGGCAAGACCTGCTGTGGGGTTTCTGGAATGGGCTGACGGCATGGATCGTCCTGATCGCCCATGTATTCGGGTTCTGGAGTGAATTCCCGTTCTATAACTCCGCCCGTGCGGGGAACTGGTACGACTTCGGCTACCTGCTGGGCATGGGATCCCCCGTGCTGGGCGGCGGCCTGGGAGCCCGAGGGCGCTCAAAACGCCGCTAGGCCGGCTGACGTGCAGCGCCCCCAATCGCCGCGTGATAGACCGTTCGAGACGGCATCTAGCGGCGGGGACGGACACAGGCCCAGACGAATTCAGAGCATGATTTCTTCCTCTGGCGCCTCGGCCGGCATGGAAGCCTTGGTGAAGGACATCCGGATGATGAAGTGGCCTTCGGCGGAGTTCCTGGCGATGATGGCCCCGGCCTCTCCCGCCAGCTTCACGCCGAACTGAAGCTCCAGGTGCTCTGGACCTAGTTCCTTCATCACCTCCGCGGCGGCGTTGGCCGCCGGCCGGACCGCCGAGAGCGCGTCTTCGAGGCGGCGCCCGGCGTCGAGGATTCCCTGCTCGTTGCGGGATGGCCGCTCCACCCCGAAGCTGTTGTCCTCGACCTCCACCAGCACCGTCCCCGACCCGACTTCATAGCGCAGGATCTCGGTCATTGCGTCCTCCATTTCAGCGTACTGTTCAGGCGGGATGATGCCGCCGGGATGACCGGCACCGGGTGCTCACCTCGGGCTTGCGGACAGCGCGGCATCCAGCCAGCTGCGAAGGGCCGCGGCCGGCGGCGCCCCGGCCTGACGCGCCACCACCGCGCCGTTCTTGATGAGCAGCAACGTCGGAATGGCTTGAATATCGAACCGTCGGGACAGCCCCGGGGACGTGTCGACGTCGACCTTCACGAGCTTGAACGTCCCCGCCCTTTCGTGCGCCAGCTTGTCCAGCACCGGGCTGACCATGCGGCACGGGCCGCACCACGCCGCCCAAAAGTCGACGAGCACCGGAACGGACGACTGCTCCGCAACCGCCGGGAAGTCGGCATCTCCCGCCGCCACGATCCACGGCAGGTCCCGGCGGCAGCTGCCGCAGCGCGGATGCCCGGCCGCGGCCGCAGGAATCCGGTTGGTCTTCCCGCAGTGCGGGCACTTGATCAGGCTGGAATCCACGGCGCTCCGGCGCCTCCCCGCATACCTGCAGTCATGGTTCCATGGGACTCCCCGCCCTCGAAAGGGCATAGGGTCGAAGGTCCCCCGGCCCGCCGCCGCCCCTGGTCACGGCAGCCACCGCGTCCTCCGCCGGAACAGGCACCCCGGAACACCAACGAAAACAGCAGGGGCCGGATCCGTTACCGGTTCCGGCCCCTGCTGTAGAAAGAATTCTTACTTGTTGCGGTCCTCATCGATGGCGTCGTTGTCGATGAGGTCCAGGTCCTCTTCGTCAAAGTCGTCCTCGTCGAGTTCCACGTCCTGCGGCGTGTCGCTCTTGTAAGGATCGGCGTCGCCGGCGTGCTTTGCACTTTCGGCAAGCGCGGCCACCTCGGCGTCGCGCTTCTTCGCGGCCCGGAGCAGTTCCTCAAGGTTCGAGGCGTTGACGGGGATCTGGTCGGCCACGAACTCGAGCGTCGGAGTCAGCCGAACAGTGATGTTCCGGCCGACTTCCTGCCGCAGCACGCCCTTGGCCTTCTCCAGCCCCTTGGCGGCATCGGCCTGGGCCACTTCGTCACCGAACACTGTGTAGTAGACAGTCGCGTGCTGCAGGTCGTTGGTCACCCGCGAGTCGGTCACGGTGACACCTTCTAGACGGGGATCCTTCACCCTCCGGCCCAGCGCCTCAGCAACGACAACCTTAATCCGCTGCGCCAACTTGGCAGCCCGTGCGGGATCAGCCATGACATCCTCCTGAATTCTAGAAACTTTGGGGAGCGCCGGGTGACATTATCACCTTAGCGCGTAGCGGTTGAGGGGGCCCGGGAGTGGCATCGGGCCTGCCGGAGACGGGCGGCCACGATCGAAGATCGCTGGCCGTCCGTCGAAGGGGCGGGGCCCCCTCAATCGCGAAGCGCGGGGCCGCCGGATAAATCCAACGGCCCCGCACCTTTACTACTTATTCACCCGAGGGTGGACCGGCTAGACGCGCGGCTTCTCGCGCATCTCGAAGGTCTCGATGATGTCGCCTTCGGTGATGTCGTTGAACGAGCCAAGACCGATACCACACTCGAAGTCCGTGCGGACCTCGGTGGCGTCGTCCTTGAAGCGCTTGAGCGTCTCAACGGTGAGGTTGTCACCGATGATCTTGCCGTCGCGGCTGATGCGGGCCTTGGCGTTGCGCCGGATGACACCGGAGCGGACGATCGAGCCTGCAATGTTGCCGAACTTAGAGGAACGGAACACTTCGCGGACCTCGGCGGTGCCAAGCTGGACCTCTTCGTACTCCGGCTTGAGCATGCCCTTGAGGGCCGCCTCAATGTCATCGATTGCTGCGTAGATGACGGAGTAGAAGCGCATGTCCACGCCCTCGCGGTCTGCCAGTTCGGCAACACGCTCGGCGGGCTTGACGTTGAAGCCGATGATGACGGCGCTGTCGACCGTTGCCAGGTTGACGTCGTTCTGCGTGATCGCACCGACACCTCGGTGGATGACGCGGAGCTGGACACCCTCGCCGACGTCGATCTTGAGCAGCGCGTCTTCGAGGGCTTCCACGGCACCGGACACGTCACCCTTGAGGATGAGGTTGAGGGTGTCGATCTTGCCATCGGCGACGGCCTGGTCGAAGTCTTCCAGGCTGATGCGCTTTCGGCGCTTGGCCAGGGCGGCGTTGCGGTCGGCGGCTTCACGCTTCTCGGCGATCTGGCGGGCGGTGCGCTCGTCAGCGGTCACGAAGAAGGTGTCACCGGCGCGCGGGACGTTGGACAGACCCAGGACCTGCACGGGGCGGGACGGGCCGGCCTCGGTCAGGGCGCTGCCGTCGTCGTCGAACATCGCACGGACGCGGCCGTGGGCCGTGCCTGCCACGATGGTGTCGCCGACGTGCAGGGTACCGGACTGAACCAGGACGGTGGCCACGGAACCGCGGCCCTTATCCAGGTTGGCTTCAATCGCGATGCCGCGGGCGTCCTTGTTCGGGTTGGCGCGCATGTCCAGGGCAGCGTCTGCGGTGAGCAGAACGGCGCCGAGGAGCTCGTCGATATTCAGGTTCTGGCGGGCAGAGACCTCCACGAACATGGTGTCGCCACCGTATTCTTCCGGAACCAGGCCGTACTCGGTCAGCTGGCCGCGGACCTTGTCCGGGTTGGCGCCTTCCTTGTCGATCTTGTTCACGGCCACGACGATCGGCACGTTGGCCGCCTGGGCGTGGTTGAGGGCTTCAACGGTCTGCGGCATGACGCCGTCGTCCGCTGCGACCACCAGGATGGCGATATCGGTGACCTTCGCACCACGGGCACGCATGGCGGTGAACGCCTCGTGGCCCGGAGTATCGATGAAGGTGATCTTCCGATCGATGCCTTCATGGGCGTGGGTGACCTGGTAGGCACCGATGTGCTGCGTGATGCCGCCGTGCTCGCCCGCCATAACGTCGGACTTGCGGATGGCATCGAGCAGTCGGGTCTTACCGTGGTCAACGTGACCCATGACGGTGACAACCGGAGGACGTGCCTCGAGGTCTTCATCGCCTTCGGCTTCCAGTTCGGCGTCGAAGTCGATGTCGAAGGTGGAGAGCAGCTCGCGCTCCTCGTCCTCCGGGGACACAACCTGAAGCTTGTAGCCAAGCTCCTCGCCGAGCAGGGCGAAGGTCTCTTCATCCAGCGACTGCGTGGCCGTGGCCATTTCGCCGAGGTGGAAGAGGACCGTCACCAGTGCTGCCGGGTTTGCCTCGATCTTGTCGGCGAAGTCCGTGATGGACGAGCCACGGCGAAGCCGGACTACGGTGTTGCCGTCGCCGCGGGGTACGCTCACGCCACCCAGCGACGGAGCACTCATCTGCTCCAGTTCCTGACGCTTGGCACGCTTCGACTTGCGCTGCTTGCCACGGCCTGCGCCGCCCTTACCGAAGGCGCCCTGGGTGCCGCCGCGACCGCGACCGCCCTTACCAAAGCCACCACCGGCCGGAGCGCCGCCACCGGCACCGGGAGCACCGGTACCCGGAGCGCCACCCGGACGGCCCGGACCACGGCCGCCGCCGCCGGGACGGCCGGCACCAGCGGGCGCGGGACGTTCGGTGCGGTTAGGCATCATGCCCGGAGTCGGGCGGTTGCCGCCGGCTCCTGCCGGACGGCCAGCGCCGGGAGCGCCGGCCGGACGCGGGGCGCCGGGGCGGGGGCCGCCTGCGCCTGCTGCCGGACGGGGACCACCCGGACGGGGGCCGCCTGCGCCTGCTGCGGGGCGCGGGCCACCGGGGCGTTCACCCTCGGTGCGGCTTCCGCCCGGACGGGGCATGCCCTGGGAAGGAGCGAACGGGTTGTTGCCCGGACGCGAGGGACGTTCGTTGTCGCCGCCGCGGCCGCGGGGCATGCCCTGGGACGTGGCGAACGGGTTGTTGCCGGGACGGGGACCGCCCGGACGCGGTGCAGAGCCGCCCTGGCGTGCCGGAGCAGCCGGGGTTTCAGCCTTGGGAGCCGGACGCGCGCCGGGCTTGACGCCCGTCGAGGGTGCGGCCGGGGCCTGGGCAGCGGGGGCTGCCGGAGCCTGGGCGGCGGGGGCTGCCGGTGCGGCGGGCGCGGCGGCAGGTGCCGCAGCGGCCGGAGCCGGAGCTTCAGCCTTGGGTTCTGCAGCCTTGGGCGCAGCGGGGCCAGGCGCAGGCGCCGGACGGGTCGCTGCCGGGCTGGCAGATGCCTGGGGGGCGGACGCCGGAGCTTCGGACTTCGAAGCTGCGGGGGCGTCGGGGAAAGCGTTGCGCAGTTTCCGCACAACGGGAGCCTCGATTGTTGACGAGGCGGAGCGAACGAATTCGCCCAGTTCCTGCAGTTTGGTTACTGCATCTTTGGAAGTAATACCGAGCTCTTTAGCAAGCTCATGTACGCGGACCTTGGCCACATTTCTCCTGTCTCGGTCCGCACCGAGCCAGGCACGAACCGTCTACTTCTTACTGCGGGCCTCCGCCGCGAATGCAGCTGAAAGGCCCATTGCAGAGCGCAACAAAGTTGTCATCGTTGCGCACTCATCGCTGGGAACTCATCGGGTTTCCATCAGTTTTCTGACCCGCTTTCAGGTTGGACGGTTGTTGCTGTGGCCACCGGGGTGCCCACGGCTTCCGTGCCGGCAGTGATCCGGCGTTCAACGTCGGCTGTACCGGCTGCGCCGTTGAGGGCGCGGCCGAACGCTCGGCGCTTGACCGCCAGTGCCAGGCACTTTTCGCTGGGGTGCAGCCATGCTCCCCGGCCAGCCATCCGGCGTCGTTCATCGACCACGACGGCGGACGAACCACCGGCGCCGGCGACGAGCCGGAGTAACTCCGACCGCGACCCTTTTTGTCGGCATCCGATGCAGGTGCGCTGCGGCTGATTCCCGAGGTGTTGCACATGTGCCACGTTCGAGTATCTTCCTGCCAGTTCAACTGCTTGGTGAATCACCGCGTCCCGGGAATCCGGGAAAAACCCAGACGCGCCAAAGACACACGGATACCGGCCGTTAGGCGCGGTCATGTCTATTCTAGCCCCTCCGGAGCCCGGGTCCTGAACCCAGGCGTGCCGGTCAGCTTGGAAATCACGGCTAATTGAAAATCACGGCTAACCCGTGAGAGCGCATACAAGCTGCGGGCCGCGACGGCGGCCCGCAGCTTGTCAGTGCGCGGGGGCGCTCCGAGCTATTTGCCGGTGTTGACGGCGGCGTCGGAGACGATGTCGATTCGCCACCCCGTGAGTTTGGCGGCGAGACGGGCGTTCTGGCCCTCTTTGCCGATGGCGAGGGAGAGCTGGTAGTCGGGAACGACCACCCGTGCCGAACGCGTCGCCTCGTCGGTGATCGTGACCGAATTCACGCGCGACGGCGAGAGGGCGCTGGCGATGAAGGTTGCCGGATCGTCGTTGTAGTCAACGATGTCGATCTTTTCGTCGTTCAGTTCGGTCATGACCGCCCGGACGCGCGAACCCATTTCACCGATGCAGGCACCCTTGGCGTTCACGCCGGGGGTGTTTGCCTTCACGGCGATCTTGGTGCGGTGGCCGGCTTCGCGGGCAAGCGCCACGATTTCGACCGAACGGTCCGCAATCTCGGGAACTTCGAGTTCGAAGAGCTTCCGGACGAGCCCGGGGTGGGAGCGGGACAGCGTGATGGACGGGCCCTTGGTGCCGCGGTGGACGTCGATCACGAAGGCGCGCAGCCGGTTGCCGTGGATGTACTTCTCGCCGGGAACCTGCTCGGGCGGCGGCAGCAGTGCCTCCACCGTGCCCAGGTTCACCTGGATCATATGCGGGTTGTTGCCCTGCTGGATGGTGCCGGCGACGAGCTCGCCTTCACGGCCCTTGAACTGGCCCAGGACGTTGTCGTCCTCAGCGTCCCGGAGGCGCTGCAGGATGATCTGCCGTGCGGTGCTCGCCGCAATGCGTCCGAAGCCTGCGGGGGTGTCCTCGAACTCGCCGATCGGGGCGCCGTCGTCGTCGATCTCGGTGGCCCAGATGGTCACGTGGCCGCTCTTGCGGTCGAGCTCGGCCCGGGCCTTTTCGAAGGCGCCGGGGGTCTTGTGGTAGGCCACCAGCAGTGCCTGCTCGATTGTTGGAATCAGGAGATCCAGCGGGATTTCACGCTCACGCTCCAGGAGTCTCAGTGCGCTCATGTCAATATCCATCAGGCCTCCTCAGAAGGTCCATTGTTTGCTTTTTCCAGGCCGGCCTCTTCGAGGTGGCTGAACTCTATCTCGACTTTTCCGCTGCGGATCCTGTCGAAAGGAAGCTTGACGGGCTCACCCTGTTTGGGCTTCATGCCCTTCTTGACGGCAATTTCCGGGACGATGGTGACTCCCCCGTCGTCCACGGACTGGACCCTTCCGGTGACGTTGTCGCCCTGGATCACGTTCACGTTGACCATCCGCCCGCGGGCGCGGTGCCAGTGCCGCTCCTCTGTCAGTGGACGGCCGACGCCGGGTGATGAGACTTCGAGCTCATAAGGGCGCGCGTCCATGCTGGGATCGTTGTCCAGGGTGTCCGAGAGGGTCTTGGAGATCTCGGCGATGACGTCGAGCCCGACGCCCCCGGTCTCCTCCTGCGGCAGGTCCACCACTACGTGGACCACCCGGTTGGCGCCGGCGACATGGATGGATACGTCCTCCAGGTACAGCCGGTTCGCCAGCACTGCGGGTTCCAGGAGTGCGTGAAGGCGCTCGGCCTCGACATTTTGAACGGTTGCGGCTTCAGCCTTACCCGTCCCGGTCCGGTCTGTTGAAGTCGTGGCTTCTGCGTTGGTCATGATGCCGGCCGCCTCCCGCTAGATGATGTTGTGTGTACTAGCCTAGCGATTTTCCGGGCGGCGTGGTGCACGCAGTTCCGGGCCGGCATGACAACATGGTCTGTTGTGAAAGACGACACCAGGGAAAAGCGATGGCAGGATCACTTTCCCCGGTCGCTCCCCCGCTACGTGCTGATGGCGTGCCTCGCCCTGGTGGTGGTGAGCCTGGGGGTGGTCCTGACGCCGGCCAGGCCGCCGGAACCTGCGGAGCCGCCCTTTTCCGACCAGGCGCGCGCCGCCGCATTGGCCGAAACCCGGCAACTGCTGGACGCCAGCAGCCAGCTTGGCACCGCGGCCCGGAACGGCTCCAAAGACAACTCGGCGGAGAGCGCGGATGCCCGTTCCGCCGCCGCCGGGAATCCCGCCGTCGAGCGGACTGTGACCTTGCTGACACTTCAGGCGCAAGCGCTGCTGGCGCCGGGCGAAAGTCCTGCAGACGCGGCCAGCGCAGCGTCCGCCTCCGGCGGGGCAACGTCCCCGGCAACGTCCCCGGCAACCTCCTCCGCCGCACCCCGGCCGGCGACCGCCGCCGGGCTGGTGTTGGCTCTGGCGGACAGTGGCCGCCAGCGCCTCGCGGACGCTGCCAAAGCCGACGGCGGCATGGCACGGCTGCTGGCCGCCGTCGGCACCGCGCAGCTGCTGCAGACGTCCGCCCTCGCCGCCGAAACCGGAACCGAGGCCCCGGCGGCCGACGTGACCCCGCCACAGCTGTCCGGCACCTGCCCGTCGCCGTCCGCGTCCCCGGCGGTGCCAGCCGCTGGGGAGTCCGCAGCAGAGCCGTCTGCGGCCGCGGCCAGCCTCAGCGGTGCCCTGGCGGCGGCTGTCCGGACCGAAGCGCAGACCATCTACGGCTATCAGGTGGCGCTGACCCGGCTGGGCGGCGACGCGGCGAAATCCGCGGCCGAGGAACTCGCCCGCCACGACGCACTCCTCGACGGCGCGGAATCCCTTAGCCGGCTGCACTGTTCCGCGGTGCCGCCACGCGAGGCGGGCTACGCGCTGGGCCCGTCCTTCCTGGCCTCCCCCGCCGACGGCCTCGCCGACCTCGAAGCCGCCGCGCTGCCGGTCTATGGCGACCTCGTGGCGCTGAGCGAGGGCGGGACCCGGCAGTGGGCCATTGCGGCCCTGTTCGGGTCCGCGAAGCGGGCGGTGCGGTGGGGTGCGGATCCCGGCGCCCTGCCGGGCCTGGACAGGGCGTCGACGCCAACGCAGCCGGCCGCCGAAACGCCGTCGCAGCCCGCAGGCTGAACGCCGGAGAAAGCCTCGGCTAATTTTGGTAAGCCTTGGAATACTGGCGGGGCCCCGGCCCGGGTGGTTTGCTGTAGGCATGGACACGACCGGCCCCGCAACCCTTCATGAGAACGAGCCCCACCACAACGACCTCGCGCACCGCCTCAACTGGCTCCGCGCGGGCGTCCTGGGGGCCAACGACGGCATCGTCTCCGTCGCCGCGATCGTCGTCGGCGTCGCGGGCGCCACCACCGACACCGGGGCAATCCTGCTTGCGGGCGCCGCGGGGGTGGTGGGCGGCGCGATCTCGATGTCGCTCGGTGAATACGTCTCCGTCAGCAGCCAGAAGGACAGCCAGCATGCCCTGATCGAGAAGGAACGCCGCGAACTGCAGGAACAGCCGGAGGAAGAGCTCGAGGAACTCGCGGCGATCTACCAGGGCAAGGGCCTCAGCCCCGCGACAGCACGGACGGTGGCCAAGGAACTAACGGCCCACGATGCCCTCGGCGCCCACCTCTCTGCCGAACTCAACATTGACGAGACCGACATCGTGAGTCCATGGCACGCGGCGTTCGCCTCCGCCCTCGCGTTCCTCATCGGCGCGATCCTGCCCATGCTGGCCATCCTGCTGCCGCCGGAAAACATCAGGATCCCCCTGACGTTCGTGGCCGTGCTCGTGGCCTTGGCGGCCACCGGGGCCGTGGGCGCGTGGATTGGCGGCGGCTCAAAGCTCAAGGCAGCCATCCGCGTGGTGATTGGCGGCGCCGCGGCGCTGGTGGCCACATTCGCGATCGGCAGCGCCCTCGGCGCGAGCGGCATCGTCTAACGGCTCCCGCGGCCCACCAGGAGCCCGCCAACGCGGCGGCATCTGTTCGGGGACCTACGATAGGTCCCGTGAGCCCGATCCCAGACGTCCCCATCCCGCATGATCTCTCCCGCCGCTACGCCCGGACCCCTGCGGGACGCGCCTGGCTGGCGTCACTTCCTGGCCTGATCGGACAGTTTCTCGATCAGTGGGACCTGGAGCCGGACCTGGAACCGGGCGCCCTTCCCTGGAACGGTCACGGCGGCGTCGTCATCCCCGTGCGGCGCCGGGACGGGGACGGGTCCCCCCGCAAGGGCGACGCAGCGGTGCTGAAGCTGGCGTTTCCGCACGAGGAGGCCACCCGCGAACACCATGCCCTCACCCTGTGGGGAGGCCATGGCGCCGTCAGGCTGCTGGCCGCCGATGCCGGTTCCTGCGCCCTGCTCCTGGAGCGCCTGGACGCCTGCCGCTCCCTCCTGGATGTCCCGCTGGACACAGCGGTGACGGTGTGGGGCGGCGTGGTCCGCCAGCTCAGCGTGGTCCCGGACGGCCGGCCGGAGTGGCTGGAAATCGACCACGTGGCGGCACAGGCCGAGCGGTGGAGCGATGAATTCCCTGAGGCGTGGGAGCAACTGGGGCGGCCGTTCCCGCGATGGTTGCTCGAGGCGGCGCTGGAGGTCTGCCAGACCCGCGGTGCCGTGGGCCGGCGGTCCGGCAAGGACGTCCTGGTCCACGCGGACCTGCACTACCTGAACGTCCTGGCCCGTCCCGGCGTGCCGGACCCGGGAACCCGGAAGGAAACACCGGCGCCGCTGGAGTACGCCGCAATTGATCCCCAGCCCATGATCGGGGAGGCGGAGTTCGCGGTGGCCCCGGTGCTGTGGAACAGGCTCCGGGAACTGCCGCAGCAGGATCCCGGGCGGGCCCTGCTCGCGCGGTGCAGGGATTTCAGTGCCGCAGCCGGTCTCGACGCCGAGGCCGCCCGGCAGTGGAGCCTGGCGCGCGAGGTGGAGAACGCCCTCTGGTATGCCTCGCAGCGCCACCATGACGGCGATCTGGCCCGATCGCTGTGGGTGGCGAGCACGCTGGCGGGCCGGACGCTTCCCGGCCTGCCCGCCCCGCAGGAGCTGCCCGATCCGGGCCAGGACATCGCCCACTGGGCGGCGGACCAGCGCTAGCCGCAGCCGGCTCCTTCAGCACTTGGCGATCCGGGGACTTTTGGCTCTTCCCCGACCGGGGGTGCCGGGGAGAAGGCTGGACACATGCACGAACCCCGTGGCGGGCGCTCAGCCGCCGAACCTGCTGGGCACGAGGGTCGGGACAATGACGATCCTTTCCTCCGGTATGCCGCCCGCTTCGAGCGGCCCATCGTGGACATCAAGAATCTGCTCCGCGGCTCCGTTGCCTCCCCGGCCGAGATCGCCCGTGCGATCGGCTTGCCCGCCGCAGCGGCCGAGGGACCGGCATCGTTTTTCGCCGACTTCTCCGCGCCGCGCGGAACCCGGCACATAAGGGCCTGCGGTGCAGCCGCCTGCTTCGCGGCGTCCGGCGGCAGGCACATGGCGGAAGTGGAAGCGGCACTGGGCGTGGAGGCGGGAAGCCGAAGCGCGGACGGCGCCGTATCGCTCCAGGAAGTGCGCTGCCTGGGCTACTGCTTCGGCGGACCGGCAGCCCTCGACGGCGAGGACGCGTGTGCAGGGGCCGACCTGGCGGCCCAATTGCAGGGGTCGTCACCGCGGAAGGCTCCGCCCATCCCGGTGTCCTGCGACAGTGCGCTCCCCGTGGTGACCGCCGGACTGCTGGGAGCCTCGACGCCATGGTCGGCCTGGCCCGGCGTCGTCGCCGCAGGAACACCTGCAGATGTCCTCAGCCAGGTCGAATCCGCCCGGCTGAAGGGGCGGGGCGGAGCCGGCTTCCGCGTCGCCGCCAAATGGCGGGCCGCACTGGACCACCCTGCACCGCGGGTGGTGGTGGCCAACGGTGATGAGGGCGACCCCGGTTCCTTTGCGGACCGCTTGCTCATGGAACAGGACCCGCACCGTGTGCTCGAAGGCCTCGCCCTGGCATGCTTCGCTGTCCGCGCGGAAACCGGCGTCGTGTTTGTCCGCTCAGAGTATCCCCGCGCCGTCGCCCGCCTGCAGGAAGCGCTGCTTGAGGCACGCGCTGCCGGGCACCTCGGCCCGGACGCGGGAGGCAGCGGATTCAGCCTGGAGATCCACGTAGCTGTTGGCGCGGGCTCGTATGTCTCCGGCGAGGAAACGGCCCTGTTGAACGGGCTCGAAGGCCTGCGCGGCGTCGTGCGGCCCCGCCCGCCGTTTCCCACCGCACGGGGGCTCCACGGACGGCCCACCGTAGTCAACAACGTGGAAACACTCAGTGCGGTGCCGTGGATAATGCAGCACGGCGGAGCCGCATACGCGGCGATGGGGACCGCGGACGAGGCCGGCACGGTAATCGCCTGCCTGTCCGAACGGTTTCTCCGGCCCGGCGCCTACGAGGTGGAGATCGGCACGCCGGTACGGCGGATCGTCGAAGATCTCGGCGGCGGGCTTCGGGACGGGGCAGCGATGCGTGCACTGCAAATCGGCGGCCCCCTGGGCGGCTTCCTCGGCCCCGCCGACCTGGACGTGCCCCTGAGTGATGTCGCCCTGACCGGCCGGGGAGCGGCCCTCGGCCATGCAGGGATCGTCGCCTTCGATGACAGGCTTTCGGGCGAGCAAGTGCTGCGGAACCTGTGGGACTTTGCGGCGGCGGAGAGCTGCGGGCAGTGCTCGCCGTGCCGGGTGGGGACATGGCGCGGCCGGGCCCTGTCGGAGCGGCCTGACGGGCCGGATATCCGCCGGGAACGCGGCGAGGTGCTGCGCACGATGGCGGCGGGCAGCCTGTGCGCTTTCGGCCGCCGGGTGCCGGCCGCGGTGCTAAGCCTCGCCCGCGTCTACGGCCTGGACGGATGGCCGTCGTGAGACTCGTTGTCGACGGCCGGCTGGTCGAGGTCGCGGCCGGCGCCACGCTGCTCGATGCTGTGCGGGCGGCCGGCCTGGCCCTCCCGACGTTGTGCCACGATGACCGGCTCACCACCGTGGCCTCGTGCCGGACGTGCCTGGTCGACGTCACCGGCCGGGGCCCGGCCGCCGCCTGCAGCACCCCGGCGGAGAACGGCTTGCGCGTCGCCGTCGAGGCGTCCCGGGCGTTGCGGCGGGATGCCCTGCGGGCCATCGTCGCGGGGCTGCCGACGCGGGCGCTGGATGTCCCGGCCGACCGCAGCGAACTGGCCCGGCAATGCGCCGACTATGGGGTGACTGCCCCGTCTGGTGCCGTCACGCCGCCGGAGCGCGGACTTGACCACTCCCACCCGTACGTCAAGCTTGACCGCGATCTCTGTATTGCCTGCGGGCGGTGTGTCCGCGCCTGCGCGGAGATCCAGGGCACGTTCGCCCTGACCCTCACGGGCCGCGGAGCCGGCACGGTGGTGGCGCCGGGCACCGGTGGTCCCTGGGCGGAGTCCGACTGTGTCTCGTGCGGGGCGTGCGTGGATACGTGTCCCACCGGCGCCCTGTCCGAGCCCGGGCTGCTCAACATGCTGCCGATAGAACGGCAGACCCGGACCACCTGCGGGTACTGTGGCGTCGGCTGCAGCCTGGAGGTCTCCACCCGTGACAACGTGATCATGACCGTCCGGCCCGCCGGTGAGGGCTCAGTGAATCGCGGCCACGCGTGTGTCAAGGGACGGTTCGCCCACGGGTTCCTGGGTTCAGCAGAGCGTCTGACAACCCCGCTGATCCGCAGGAACGGAACCCTGGCGCCCGCGTCGTGGGAGGCCGCCACGGGTTACGTGGCCGCCAGGCTTGCCGGGATCCGGGACACGGACCCGGGCGGATTCGCCGTCATTTCCTCGGCCCGGGCCACCAACGAGGAGAACTATCTGGCCCAGAAATTCGCCCGGGCAGTCATGGGGACAAACAACGTGGACAACTGCGCCAGGCTCTGTCACGCCCCCTCGGCGGCGGGCCTGGCCGCCACGTTTGGCCTGGGCGGCGGCACGAATGCATTCGATGACCTCGACCGGTGCGACGTGATCCTCCTGGTTGGCGCGAATCCGACGGCGGCGCACCCCGTCGTCGGTTCACGGATCTTCCAGCGGGTCATGGACGGCGCCCGCCTGGTGGTGGTGGATCCCCGGCGCACGTTCCTGGCCCGGCACGCCGACGTCCACCTGCGGCCCCGGCCGGGAACCAACGTGGCCGTGTTCAACGGCCTGGCCCACCTCCTGGTCCGCGAGGGGCTCGTGGACACCGCCTTCCTTGAAACCCACACCAGCGGCTACGACGAGTTGCTCGGATTGCTCGAGGATTACCCGCCGGAACGCGTGGCCGAAATCTCCGGTATCCCGGCGCGCGACCTCGTGCGCGCCGCCGTGATGTACGGGCAGGCGCTGGTCCCGGCAATCTTCTACGGACTCGGCGTGACCGAACACCGGCACGGCACGGACGGTGTCCGGACCCTGTCCAACCTGGCACTCCTCCGTGGCGCTGTGGGGCCGGGTGACGGGGGCGGGGTGAACCCGCTGCGCGGGCAAAACAACGTCCAGGGTGCGTCTGACATGGGGGCTCTGCCCGACCTGCTGCCCGGCTACCAGAAGGTCATGGACCCGGCAGCGCGGACCCGCTGCGCCGAGGCCTGGCAGGCCGATGTTCCGCCGCGGCCAGGGCTTCGGATCCCGCAGATGTTCGCGGCCGCCCGGGACGGGGCGTTGCAGGCGCTGTGGGTGATCGGGGAGGACGTGCTCGCCACCGATCCTGACAGCGCTTCGGTGCGGGCGGCCCTGGAAGCCTGTCCGCTGGTGATCTGCAACGATCTGTTCCTCTCCCCCACGGCCGCCGCAGCGGACGTCGTCTTTCCCGTGGCCGCTTGGCTTGAGAAGGACGGCACGTTCGTCAATTTCGACCGGCGCTTCCAGCGGGTCAGGGCCGCCGTGGCGCCCCCGGCCGGCGTCCGCACGGACTTCGCGGTGCTGCACGCCGTCGCGGCCGGCATGGGGGTGGACCTTGGATGCCCCACACCGGAGGAGGCCATGGCGGAGTGCGCCAGCCTGGCGCCGCTGTTCGGCGGAATATCCCACGCACGCCTGGACCGGGACGGCCCGCTGCATTGGCCGTGCGGGTCCGCCGGTTCGCCCGGAACACCACGGCTCTATCAGGACCGGTTCGCCACCCCGGACGGCCTGGCACACCTGGCCGCGCGTCCGTACCTGCCGCCGGGCGAGCAGTGCGACGCGGCGTATCCGTACCTGCTCGTCACCGGGCGCCGGGCGGAGCATTACAACTCCGGCAGCATGACCCGCCGGACCGACAACCTGGTCCTGCTCACCGATGAAACGATCGACGTCGAGCCCGGGGACGCGGCGGCGCTGGGACTGAAAGACGGCGATACTGTCCGGCTGGACAGCCGGCATGGCATGGCGGTCCTGCGGCTCAGGATCACGGACGATGTGGAACCCGGCCAGGTGTTCGCGGGCTTCCACTTCCCCGGCGCAACAGTCAACAGCCTCACCTCCGCCGTGGAGGACGAGGTAACGGGGTGCCCTGAATACAAGGTGACCGCGGTCCGCATCTCCGCACACGCGTAACCGGACAACCCCCGCAGTCAGCCCCGCACGGCCGCCAAGGCGTCGCGGACGGCGTCGACGGCGACGCTGACATCGGCGTCGTCCGTGCTCCAGTTGCTCACCGAGATCCGCAGGATGTCGCGGTCCTGCCAGCGTGACCCGGACATCCAGACCCGGCCGTCGCCCATGATCGTCTCCGTCACGGCGCGGGTCACGGCGTCGTCGCCGAACGCCAGGGACACCTGGGTGTAGTCGACGTCGTTGAGCACCTCGACGCCGTCCAGCGCCGCGAGCTGTTCGGCCAGCTGCGTGGCCCGGTGCACGAGCGTGCGGACCTGGCCGGCGACGCCGTCGCGGCCCAGGGATTTCAGCGCCGCCCACACCGGCACGCCGCGTGCCCGGCGGGAGAGTTCGGGCACTCGCTCGGACGGGTCCCCGGCCCCGTCCGCGGCCTGGATCAGGTAGCTGGCGTGCAGCCCCATCGCCGAGCGCAGCGCCTGGGCGTCGCGCACGATCACGATCCCGCAGTCGTAGGGGACATTGAGGGTCTTGTGCGCGTCCGTTCCCCATGAATCGGCCAGGCCGAGTCCCGCGGTCAGGGCGGACAGTTCGGGCACCGCGGCCGCCCAGAGCCCGAACGCCCCGTCCACGTGCACCCAGGCGCCGTGCGCCTTCGCGACGGCGATGGCCTCGGCGAAGGGGTCGAAGGCACCCGAATGGAGGTTGCCGGCCTGCAGGCACACGAGGGCCGGGGCGGGGCGCCCGCCCTCCCCCGTGCTGAGCGCAAGGTCCAGGGCACAGTCCAGCTCGGCCGGGATGATGCGCCCCTGGCGGTCGGAGGGCACCACGGTGGGATGCCCGAGGCCCAGATAGCGCAGGCCGAGGTCTATGGTTTCGTGGCGCTCCTGGCCCACGAAGCAGCGGATCCGGGGCGCGCCGGCGAGGCCCGTCGCCGTCGAGGTCCCAGCCGGCATCGGCCATGAGCCGCCAGCGGGCGGCGGCGAGTCCGGTGAAGTTGGCCATGGTGGCGCCGGTGGCAAAGCCGACGTCGGACTCCTTGGGAAGACCCAGCAGCTCAAGGATCCATTTGCCGGCGGCTTCCTCGATCGCGGCGGTGGCGGGCGTGGCGAAGCGCAGCCCCGTATTTTGGTCCCAGGCGCTGAGCAGCCAGTCCGCCGCCAGGGCGGCCGGCAGTGTGCCGCCGATGACCCATCCGAAGAACCGCCCGGACGGCATGGCCATTAGCCCGGGTTCGGCCTTGGCCGCGAGATAGTCCACCACCTCCGCGGCCGGCATCCCCGTTTGGGGCAGCGGGCCGCCGAAGTCGGCCGCGAGCCCGGCCGCCGTGGCCCGCGGCCCGATCCGGCGTGTTCCCTGGCTCTCGAGCCACCGGCGTGCGTGCCCGGCCGCGGCCTCGAGGGCATCCCGGTAGCGTTCCTCACTTGCCGACATAGCTGCATGCTACGCCCGCCACCAGCGGACCGGGAGTCCCGTGCGGGTGCTGCGGGATCAGGCGGCTTAGGACAGGTTGTCCTGCCAGACGTCGGAGCCGAGCTTGATGATCAGCGCGCCCACCACCACCAGGAACACGATCCGGATGAACCTGCTCCCCTGCCGGACCGCGGTCCGGGCACCGAGGTAGCCGCCGGCCATGTTCGCCATGCCCAGCAGCAGCCCGAGCCCCCACAGCACGGCGCCGTGCGGCACGAAGAACAGCAGGGCACCGGCGTTGGTGGCCACGTTCACGATCTTGGCCTTGGCGCTGGCCTCCAGGAAGGCGTAGCCCATGGCCGAGACGAGGGCGATGATCAGGAACGAACCGGTGCCGGGACCGATCAGTCCGTCATAGAAGCCGATCACCCCGCCGATCAGGCAGGCCACCACATAGTGCCGGTGCCCCGCGTGGCGCAGTTTGGTCAGCTGACCGATGCCGGGCTGGAAGGCGGTGAAAAGCGCGACGGCGATCAGGGCCACCACGATGATCGGCTTGAACACGCTGGCCGGCAGGTTGGCGGCCAGCGCCGCCCCGCCGTAGCTGCCCGCCAACGCGATGGCGGCCGTGGGCAGGGCGGTGCGCAGATCGGGCCGGACGCGGCGGTAGTACGTGGCCGCGCTCGTACTGGTTCCGAAGATGGAGCCCATCTTGTTGGTCGCCAGCGCCTGGACCGGGCTGATGCCCGGCACCAGAAGCATGGCCGGCAGCTGGATGAGCCCGCCGCCACCGACGACGGCGTCGACCCAGCCCGCCGCCAGGCCGGCCACGACGATCAGGATGACAGTTCCGAGCTGGATCGACTCGAGTCCGGAGACCATTACCTAGTTCGGCCGGGACGGCGCGGCATCAGCTGTTGCGCACGGCGTTGACACAAAAGTCAACAGCCTTGTCAACGGCTACATTCTCGGCATTGCCGCTGCGGCGGTCCTTGATCTCCACGACGCCGTCCACGAGTCCGCGCCCGACGGCGAGGATGGTGGGGACGCCGACGAGTTCGGCGTCGCCGAACTTCACGCCGGGGGAAACCTTGGGGCGGTCGTCATAGATGACGTCCAGGCCGGCAGCCTCGAGCTCCAGGGACAGTTTTTCGGCGGCGGCGAAGATTTCCTCGCCGCGGCCCACGGCCACAACGTGGACGTCGGCCGGGGCGACGGCGCGCGGCCAGACCAGGCCCTTGTCGTCATGGTTGGACTCGGCCAGGGCGGCCACGGCACGGGTGACGCCGACGCCGTAGGAGCCCATGGTCACCACCACCTGCTTGCCATTCTGGTCCAGGACCTTCAGGTCCAGGGCAGCGGCGTACTTCCGGCCCAGCTGGAAGATGTGGCCCATTTCGATGCCGCGGGCGGTTTCGAGGGGACCGGAACCGTCGGGAGCCTCGTCGCCGGCGCGCACCTCGGTGCACTCAATGACACCGTCCCAGCCGAAGTCGCGTCCGGCGACGAGGCCGAAGACGTGCTTGCCGGCCTCATTGGCGCCGGTGACCCAGGCGGAGCCGCTGACGACGCGGGGATCCACGAGGTAGAGCAGCTTCGCGGCGCCCTCGCTGCCCAGCAGCGGCGCGTCCAGGGACATGCCGGGGCCGAGGTAGCCCTTGACGATCAGGGGCTGCTTCTTGAGGTCGTCCTCATTGGCGGCTTCCAGCGTGATCTCGCCCGCAATCGGCAGGAAGGACCCGATGTTCGCTTCGACGCGCTTGAGGTCGACGCCGCGGTCGCCGGGGAGGCCGATGACGACGATCTGGCGTTCGCCGGTCGGCAGCGTCACGGCGAGGACGACGTTCTTGAGCGTGTCGGCCGCGGTCCAGGGACCGCCGTCGGCTTCTGTGCGCGGAACCAGGACGTTGGCGGCGTCGACGAGGGTTTCGATGGTGGGGGTGTCCGGGGTGTCCCGGACTTCGGCGGCCGGGGCGTTGCTGAAGTCGATGTCCGCGGGGACCACGGTGGTGACGGCCTCGACGTTGGCGGCGTAGCCGCCGGCCGAGCGCACGAAGGTGTCCTCACCGATCTCGGTGGGGTGCAGGAATTCCTCGCTCTTGGACCCGCCCATGGCGCCGGCGGTGGCAGCAACCGGAATCACTTCAAGGCCGAGGCGTTCGAAGATCTTCAGGTACGCGCCGCGGTGGGCGGCGTAGCTGTCGTCCAGGCCGGCGTCGTCGACGTCGAAGGAGTAGGAATCCTTCATGATGAATTCGCGGCCGCGCAGCAGGCCCGCGCGGGGTCGCGCCTCGTCGCGGTACTTGTTCTGGATCTGGTAGATGCTCAGCGGCAGGTCCTTGTACGAGGAGTACAGGTCCTTGACCAGCAGGGTGAACATTTCCTCGTGCGTGGGGGCCAGCAGGTAGTCGTTGCCCTTGCGGTCCTTGAGCCGGAAGATGCCCTCGCCGTATTCGGTCCAGCGGTTCGTGGCCTCGTAGGGTTCCTTGGGCAGCAGCGCCGGGAAGTGGACTTCCTGGGCGCCGATGGCGGTCATTTCCTCGCGGATGACCTGCTCCACCTTGCGCAGCACACTCAGCCCCAGCGGCAGCCAGGTGTAGATGCCGGGCGCGGCCCGCCGGATGTAGCCGGCGCGGACCAGAAGCCGGTGGCTGGCCACCTCGGCGTCGGCGGGATCTTCGCGCAGGGTGCGCAGGAACAGCTTGGAGAGTCGAAGGACCACAGGTGGGGTATCCGTTTCTGGGGAAGTGCGGGCAAAGCCTAAGAAAAGCATCTAGGTACTAATCTACCGTCCAGAGGGCACGCCTTTGCCGCGCCGGCCCTGTCGCGGCCCCGCTGCGGTAAGGCGCGGGCGATGCGCAGCACATGGAAGAGCCACGCCATAACTGATGGAAGCCCCTGGCCGTTTCCGGCTGGTCATCCCGTCATGGCGTGGCTCCCGTGGCCCCAGCACCCCCAGATCTCAGGCTGCGAGCTACTTGGTGTCGCCTCCAGGCGTCGCCTTCCCCGGAATTTATACCGAGGTATAGACAGCAGGATGTGCGCGCCTGTGCGACACGGCTAGGTAGAACCTATGTGACATGGTGTCCGGAATCAATAGTCTGCAACCGGATATTTTCGGCATGTCGTTGCGTGTCCTCTGCGCGGCGGCAATCGGGCTACTTCCCGACGAGCGCGGCGGCCTGATCCAGTAATTTTCCGGCCCGGGAGATGGCATCGGCCTCGCTGCCGCCACCCACCGCGCTGACAGTGATGAGAACGCCGCCCTGGATCACCTGTCCGGTGATCGCGGACTGCTTCCGGCCGCCCGGCAGGGCGGTGTCTGTCCGGTACGCAACGGTGCCCGGCGTTGAGCCCAATCCGGCCAGCTTCGTCAGTTTGAGGTCCACTTTGGTGCCATTGGTCGTGAATGAAAGGGCTGAGCACTTTTTGAAGTCCTCGCCCTGGGCGAGTCCCTTCTCGAGGAGCTTGGCGTCAGCCCGGAACGCCAGAGAGACACCCGTGGAAGCTCCCGTCGCGGCATCTTGGGCCACCCCCGCCGCGACCGCTGTGCCCTCGGTCGAGGCCGCCTGACCGCCAAGGGCCAAAGCTGCGCACTCCGCGGGTTCCACCGAGATCGATGCCAGCAAGGACTTTGCCTGTTCGACCGACTTCTTGAGGTCGGCAAGCGGCATCACCGTGAGCGGCTTGCCCTGGGCATCCTTCAACTGTGCCACGAGGGCCGTCAGTTCAACGCTCGTGTAAGCCTTGGCTTGCGTCTGGGTGGGCGTAGGCGTCGTGGTCGCGCCGGGAACCGTGGTTGCGGCCTGGGCTTGGGCACTCTTGGCTGTGTCCGGCGAGCCGGTTGGGGTGCCACATGCGGCCAATCCCACGGCGCCCCAGGCAAGGAGCGCCGAGGCCCCGAAAATGCGCAGCACTGATGTCTTCATGTTTCCCCCAAAAAACTAGACCGGCAGCCGGCATTTGCCCGCTAGAAGAGCACTGTAGCGAACGTGCCCACCTGGCGAAAGCCCACCCGATCGTAGGTGGCGCGCGCCTTGGCGTTGAACCCGTTGACGTACAGGCTGGTCACCGGAGCGAGGGTCTGGGCGAGGACGACGACGGCGGCCATGTAGCCCGCGCTCAGTCCCAGTCCGCGGAACTCGGGATTCATCCAGACGCCCTGGACCTGGGTCACTTCCGGCGTGACGGCGCCGAGTTCGGCCTTGAAGACCACTTCGCCGGCGGCGTTCACGTGCACCAGGGAATGGCCCTGGCGGATGAGGCTCTTGACGCGCCGGCTGTAATACTCCCTGCCGCCAAGGTAGGGCGAATAGCCCACCTCTTCCTCGAACATCGCGGCGCAGGCGGGCAGGATCTTGTCGAAGTCGGCCAGCTGGCCGAAGCCGAGTGCGGGTTCGGGCCGGACAGCGGGCGGGCCCGAGATCGTCAGCAGGGGCTGGTGGTCCCGGACCTCGTGGGCGGTCTGGCCGAGCTGCTCCAGTGCCGCGTAGACGGCCAGGACAGTTTCGGCGGGGCCAAAGATCGAGGCGTAGCGGCGCCCGGAGCGGTGCGCGGCCATGGCAATGAGGCCGGCGAGCTCGGGCGCCAGCTCGATCGGCACCAGGTTGGCGCCGGCCCAGCAGGCACCGAGGAGGGTGCCGCCGTCGAACACGCCGAGAATGCTGGCGCCCCCGGCCGTGGGAGACGCCGTGCCGGCGGCTTCCAGGTGCGAGAGGATGAAGACGTTGGCGACGGCGTCCCGGTGCGCCAGCGCCAGCAGTTGTCCGGTGTCCGCGCCGCCAAGGACCCGGACGACGACGCCGGGAGCGGCGTCGTCCCTACGAGACGCTAACCACGGGGCTACCCTTGACAGCATCTTCGCCATCGCCGTCCCCCATCTCTTCCGCGATACGCATGGCTTCTTCGATCAGTGTCTCAACAATCTGATCCTCCGGGACAGTTTTGATGACTTCGCCCCTGACAAAGATCTGGCCCTTGCCGTTGCCGGAGGCAACGCCGAGATCGGCCTCGCGGGCCTCGCCGGGACCATTGACCACGCAGCCCATGACTGCCACGCGCAGCGGCACCTCCATGCCTTCCAGGCCAGCGGTGACCTGCTCGGCGAGCGTGTAGACGTCCACCTGGGCGCGGCCGCAGGACGGGCAGGAGACGATTTCCAGCTTGCGGGGGCGCAGGTTGAGCGACTGCAGGATCTGGTTGCCCACCTTGATTTCCTCGACCGGCGGCGCCGAGAGGGAGACGCGGATGGTGTCGCCGATCCCGCGGGAGAGCAGGGCGCCAAACGCCGTGGCGGACTTGATGGTGCCCTGGAAGGCCGGTCCGGCCTCGGTGACGCCGAGGTGCAGGGGCCAGTCGCCCTTTTCAGCCAGCATCTCGTAGGCAGCAACCATGATGACCGGGTCGTTGTGCTTGACGGAGATCTTGAAGTCGTGGAAACCGTGCTCTTCGAAGAGCGAGGCCTCCCAGACGGCGGATTCCACGAGGGCCTCCGGGGTGGCCTTGCCGTATTTCTTCATGATGCCCGGCTCCAGGGATCCGGCGTTGACGCCGATCCGGATGGAGGTGCCGTGGTCCTTTGCGGCCCGGGCGATCTCCTTGACCTGGTCATCGAACTTGCGGATGTTGCCCGGGTTCACGCGCACGGCGGCACAGCCGGCCTCGATCGCGGCGAAGACGTACTTCGGCTGGAAGTGGATGTCCGCGATCACCGGGATCTGGGACTTCCTGGCGATGATCGGCAGCGCCTCGGCGTCGTCGGCGGACGGGCAGGCGACGCGCACGATGTCGCAGCCGGAGGCCGTGAGTTCCGCGATCTGCTGCAGGGTGGCGTTGATGTCGGTCGTCGGCGTCGTGGTCATGGACTGGACGCTGATGGGCGAATCGGAGCCGACGCCCACTGATCCCACCTTGATCTGGCGCGTCTTCCGGCGGGGGGCTAGGACGGGGGGCGGTGCTGACGGCATTCCCAGGCTGACCGAGGTCACATGGACTCCCTTGTAGAATTCGAAGTTGCGAAGGTGCGGGCGGGACGGGCTAGGCGTGCCCGGCCAGAAGACCGGTCAGCGGCGCCCACACGGTGGTGCGGGTGCCCGAAATGGCACCGGCGGCTGCGAAAGGGTCCTGCCGCAGAAGGTCATTCAAGGCCGCCTCATCGGCCGCCTTGAAGATGAGCAGCGCGCCTGCGCCGTCGCCGTAGGGGCCGCTGGCCAGCAGGGCGCCCTCGCGGGCAAGTCCCGCCGTCCATTCGCGGTGTGCCGGGCGGCTGGCATCGCGGACCTCGGATGATTCGGCGTCGTACACGTACTCCACAGCAAAAACAGTCATATGGATACACTATCGCCCTGTTTGCCCGCTTCCCATCCGGAGGCGCCGGGGCACGCGGTCAGCCGAGGAAGAGGACCTTGGCCAGGGCGGCGACACCGGCTGCCCAGAGCATGGACGTGAGGGTTCCGATGATGAACCGCTCGGCGGCCACCGGCGTGGCTTTCAACTCGGCAAACCGGCCGAGGCCCTTGATGGCCACGACATAAGCGATGGCGACAGGCTGGCCGGCCAGGATTGCCAGGCACACGGCGAACCGTTCCAGGATGCCGATAATCGCCCCGCCGCGCAGGATGCGCACGCTGCTGACGGTCTCGGCGGACGGGGCGGCGGCCGCCGCTGCCGGGGTGGGCGTTGCGGTGTCCGGCCCGGCCGGCTCCGCGGCCGGCTGGATGTCGGGGTCCGTGGTGGAGTCCGCGGAGGGGTCCTCGGCCGCGTCCCCGCCGGCGGCGGCGCCGCTTGCGTCGGCGCCGCTTCCGGCGTCGGCCCGGTCATCAATGGTCCGGGCGAGGCGGAACACCCAGGCAGTGACCGGCCAGCCGACGAATCCTGCGGTGAGCAGGGCCAGCGTGATCCAGAGGGCGTTCACTTCTCTCCTTCGATGCTGTCGTGTGCGAGGGTCAGCAACAATTCTGCGGCCGGCCTCGCGGCCCATTCTTCCTGCCAGCCCGAGCGAAGGACTGCGCGGCTCACCGACTGCTCCGTGATTCCGAGCTTCTGTGCCGCTATTTTTTGGCTGCCGTGGGTTCCGTGGGTGTCGTGCCGCACCGAGCGCAGCACGTCCACCACCTTCCATTGCGCCGCGGTCCGGTCCTGGACCAGGCGGCCAATCAGCCGGAGCACCGCCTCCGCGTTGGCGCAGGCCCTGGCCGCCTGGGACCCGTTAGCGCCGTCCGCGGCCGCATTCGCTGCATGTGCCCGACGGCGGTCGCGGCCGGCGACCACGGCGAGGGGCACATGGGCGGCCGCCCCCTTGGCCCGGTCAACGGCGGCCCGGGCCGCCACGAAGGCGGGACCGGAGCCTTCGCGCGGGCTGGCGGGCAGCGGCAGGTCCACCTCCCCCACCCCGATTCCGACATACCAGCGGCCGCTGCGCAGGGCGTGCAGGGCGATCTCCACCACCTCGTCGGCCCGTTCCACGACGCCCTGGACCTCGTCGCCGACCGAACGCTCAAAGCGCCCGGCGGTGGAGAGCGCGCTGAGCCCCTTCAGGAGGCCGGGGACCCGGTCGATGTCGCCCGTGCTGCCCCGCTGGTCGATCGTCATGACGTACATGACCCCAGCCTAGGGAGGTGATCGTGAATAATCAACCATTTTCAACTGATTATTTAAAATCAGCCGAAATAGGCTTATGAATGATAGTCAGCGTGATTTGGCTGGAATGCCGGCCGGCACTATCCGAAGAGGTTGACCGGCTTGACGATGTCGGCGTAGATCAGCAGCGCACCCATGCCCATCAGCAGCACCGCCACGACATATGTCACCGGGAGCAGCTTGGCGATATCGAAGGCACCGGGATCCGGGCGGCCGAACAGCTTGGCGATCTGGCGGCGGGCCCCCTCGTACAGCGCGCCCGCGATGTGGCCGCCGTCGAGCGGCAGCAGCGGAATGAGGTTGAAGACGGCCAGGGCGAAGTTGAGTCCGGCCAGCAAACCCACCAGGGCGGCGAAGCGGGACTGCAGCGGGACCTCCTCCATCGCGGCGACCTCGCCGGCCACGCGGCCCACGCCCACCACGCTGATGGGGCCGTTGGGATCCCGGGGTTCCTCGCTGAAGGCTGCCTTGGCCACGCCGGCCACGCGCTCCGGCAGGTTCACCACGACGCCGGCAACCTGCTTGATGTTCTCCCCCGCCATGGGCAGCACGGACGACGCCGGCTGCTGCACGAGTGCCGTCTGGGCGCCGATGCCCAGGAAGCCGACGTCCTGGTACTGGAGGCTGCCGTCAGCGGCCTTGGCCTGACGGCCGTCGGGGCCGAGGACCGGGCGGGCGGAGAGCACGGGCGTGACAGTGGTGGAGACGGCGGCGCCGCCGCGCTCCACGGTGATGCTGACCTGCCGGCCCGCCGAGGCGCGGATCCAGCCGGTGAGTTCGTCCCAACTGGTGACGGCCTTGCCGTCGAAGGAGGTGATGGTGTCATTCGGCAACAGTCCCGCGGCCGCGGCGGGGGTGGGCTTGCAGTCGGCGGAGTCCGGGTCCACGGTCTCGCCGGCCTTGACCTGGCACTTGGAGACGTCCGCGATGGTGGTGGTTTGGCTGGCGGTGCCGAATCCCATCAGCAGCACCGCGGTCAACACGACGCCGATCAGCAGGTTCATCGCGGGCCCGCCGAGCATGATGATGATCTTCTTCCAGACCGGCAGCCGGTAGAAGACCCGGTTTTCGTCGTCCGGGCCGATTTCCTCGTGGGCCAGGGAGCGGGCATCGGATGCCAGCGACTGGAACATTCCGGTGCTGGAGGTGCGGACGGTGCCGTCTTCCTTGTTGGGCGGGTACATCCCGATCATGGACACGTAGCCGCCCAGCGGGATGGCCTTGAGTCCGTACTCGGTTTCGCCCCTCCTCTTGGACCAAACGGTGGGTCCGAAACCGATCATGTACTTGGTCACGCGGACCTTGAACAGCTTGGCCGGGAGCAGGTGCCCGACTTCATGCAGGGCAATGGACGCGGCGATGCCGATCGCCACGAAGACGACACCGAGGATAAAGAGGAGGACGGGGCTCATACTGTGATCTGCTGCTTCCTAGACGCTTCTGACGGCTAAACGTTCGTGGGTGCGTGCGCGTGCCCATCTTTCAGCATCCAGTACGGACTCCACCGTCAGCCCGGAGGAGCCTGTGTGTTCGCTGAGGACGGCATCGATGGTGTCCACGATGTCGGTGAACCGGATCTGCCCGGCGTGGAAGGCCATCACCGCTTCCTCGTTCGCGGCGTTGAACACGGCCGGGAAGGTGCTGCCCTGCGTGGCGGCAGCCTTGGCGAGGGCGACGGCGGGAAATGCCACGGCGTCCAGCGGCTCGAACGTCCAGCTGGTGGCCTTGCTCCAGTCGCAGGCGCTGGCGGAACCGGGCACGCGCTCCGGCCAGCCGAGGCCGAGGGCAATGGGCAGGCGCATGTCCGGCGGCGAGGCCTGGGCGATCGTGGAGCCGTCGACGAACTGGACCATGGAGTGCACCACGGACTGCGGGTGGACCACGACGTCGATCTTCTCCAAGGGGATGTCGAAGAGCAGGTGTGCCTCGATCACCTCCAGGCCCTTGTTGACCAGGCTGGCGGAGTTGGTGGTGACCATCAGGCCCATGTCCCACGTGGGGTGGGCGAGGGCGTCCTGCGGCGAGACGTCGTGCAGTTCGTCCCGGGTCTTGCCGCGGAACGGCCCGCCCGATGCCGTCAGGATCAGCCGGTCCACTTCCGCGGCGGAGCCGGAGCGCAGGCATTGGGCAATGGCCGAGTGCTCCGAATCCACAGGCACGATCTGCCCTTCGCGGGCCGCTGCCTTGACCAGGGCACCGCCGACGATCAGGGACTCCTTGTTGGCCAGCGCCAGGGTGGCACCGGATCGGAGCGCGGCCAGGGTGGGGGCAAGCCCGATGGAGCCGGTGATGCCGTTGAGGACGACGTCGGCACTGATTTCCGCGATCCGGGTGGAGGCATCCGGGCCGGTGATGATCTCGGGACGGTAGCCCGTCACTGAAGCCGCGCGGGCGGCGTCGTCGATCATGTCCCGGAGGGCGGAGGCATCCCCGGAGGCGACACCGACGGCCCAAGCCCGGGTATGGACGGCCTGCCGGGCCAGGAGTTCGAGGTTGCCGCCGCCGGCGCTGAGCGCGACGACCTCAAAAAGGTGCGGGGCGCCGTCGACGACGTCGATCGCCTGTGTGCCGATGGAACCGGTGGACCCGAGGAGGACGATTTTGCGCGGCTGCATGATTCAAGTATCCCGCACCGTTATCCCATACTGCGTTCGGTGCTCGGGTTGCCGCTTTCCCCGCGCTGGGGGGTCGCCGCCACTCGTTGACGCAGCAGAGCGGAGGCGTAACGTGGAAAACGTGGAGTGGACCGCGTGGTTCGACGCGCCGGAGTACGAGTTCGCCCGGCAGGTGCTGCAGCGCAGCACCGCCACCCTCTACTTCGTGGCCTTCCTCTCCTCGCTCAACCAGTTCCCGGCCCTCCTCGGCGAGCGCGGCCTGTTGCCGGTGCCGGCGTACCTCGACGGCTTCAACCGCCTGGGCCGGCCGAGCCTGTTCCGCTGGCGCTACTCGGACCGGCTGTTGCGGACAGTGTGCTGGAGCGGCATGGCCATTGCCGCCACGCTGGTCGCCGGGCTGCCGCAGCTCGGGCCGCCCTGGGTTCCGCTCATCGCGTTCCTGGCCCTGTGGCTGCTGTACATGTCGATCGTGAACGTGGGGCAGACGTTCTACGGCTTCGGCTGGGAGATGCTGCTGCTGGAGGCCGGGTTCACGGTGGCCTTCCTCGGCTCCGACCAGACTCCCCCGCCGCGGACCATCCTGATCCTGCTGGTCTGGCTGGTGTTCCGGCTGGAGTTCGGCGCCGGCCTGATCAAGATCCGGGGCGGCCCGGAATGGCGGGACCTGACGGCCCTGTATTACCACCACGAGACCCAGCCGATGCCGGGGCCGCTGAGCCGGCAGGCCCACCTGCTCCCCAAGGCCTGGCACCGGCTGGAGGTCCTGGGCAACCACTTCGCCCAGCTGGTGGTGCCCTTCTTCCTCTTTGCCCCGCAGCCCCTGGCCAGCGCCGCCGCCGGGATCATCATTTTCACCCAGCTGTGGCTGGTGGCGAGCGGAAACTTCGCCTGGCTGAACTGGCTGGCGATCATCCTGGCCTTCGCGGCGGTCAGCGATCCCGTGGCGCACGCCGTGATCCCGGCGATCCCGCTGGACTGGCATGCCGCAGCCGCGTCCGCAGGAACCGGGGCCGAAGGGGCCGGGGCGGGCAGCCAGGCGCCGGTTGCGTGGCTCGTGGTGGTCCTGGTTGCCACCGTGCTGCTGGTGGTGCTCAGCTACCGGCCCATCGAGAACCTCTTCTCCCACCACCAGTTGATGAACGCATCCTTCAACCGCTGGCAGCTGGTGAACACCTACGGCGCGTTCGGCAGCGTCACGAAGCGGCGGATCGAGATCGTGGTGGAGGGGACGCTCGACTCGGATCCCGGCGACGACGCGGACTGGCGGGAGTACGGGTTCAGGGGCAAGCCCGGCGACGTCCGGCGCATCCCGCGCCAGTACGCCCCGTACCACCTGCGGCTGGACTGGCTGATGTGGTTCCTGCCGCTGCGTACCGTGCATGAGGAGTGGTTCTACGCATTCCTGGCCAAACTGCTGGCGGCGGACCGGCCCACGCTGCGGCTGCTGCGCCACGACCCGTTCGACGGCGAACGGCCGCACTGGGTGCGTGCCACCAGCTACCTCTACCGTTTCTCCACCCGGGCCGAGTTCCGCGCGACAGGCCAGCGCTGGATCCGGACCCCGCTGTATGTCGTCATCCCGCCGTCGCGGCTCCCGTCGTCGCGCCCGACGCCGGAGCGCTGAGGGCCGACGGAGGCGTGCGACCGGTCGGAGCGCTGAGGCCCGGCGCGGTGCGTCCTCCTGGGCCGTTTGCCGCAAATGGCCGGAATGAGGGTCGTCATTCCGGCCATTCGCGGCAATCCAGTGGCACGCCCGCGCCTAGACGGACACCTCTTCCTTCGCCGGCGCAGCCTCCAACGTCGCCTGGCGGCGGCGCAGCCACCACGAGGCAACGAAGATCAGCGCCATGGAGACGTACACCACCAAGGCGAACGGCGAGGAGAACAGGGCCATGGGGTCGTTCTGCGAGAGCTGCAGCGAACGCCGCAACTGCACCTCGAACATCGGTCCCAGGATCATCGCCACCACCATGGGCGCCACAGGGTAGCCGTAGCGGCGCATGAAGTAGCCCAGGATGCCCACCACCAGCAGGATGCCGACGTCGCTCGGGGAGAAGTTCACCGAGAAGGCGCCCAGGGCGGCGAAGACCAGGATGCCGGCGTAGAGGTAGGGCCGCGGGATCTGCAGGATCTTCACCCACAGGCCCACCAGCGGCAGGTTCAGCACCAGCAGCATGAGGTTGCCGACATACAGCGACGCGATCAGGGTCCAGACAAGCGCCCCCTGGTTTTCAAACAGAAGCGGGCCGGGCTGGATCTGGTAGCGCTGGAACGCCGTGAGCATCATGGCCGCCGTCGCCGTCGTCGGGATTCCGAGCGTCAGCAACGGCACCAGGACACCGGCGGCCGCGGCGTTGTTGGCCGCTTCCGGTCCGGCGACGCCTTCGATCGCGCCCTTGCCGAACTGGGCCTTGTTGGCGCCCTTGGCCAGCTTCCGCTCGGCCGCGTAGGACAGGAACGTGGAGACGTCCGCGCCGCCGGCCGGGACGGTGCCGATCGGGAACCCGATGAAAGTTCCGCGCAGCCACGGCTTCCAGGACCGCTTCCAGTCCTCCTTGGACAGCCAGGCGTTCTTGCCCTTGCTGACCGGGATGAGCTCCACGGGGCCGTGCCTCAGCTTGGAAGCGACATAAAGCGCCTCGCCGAGGGCAAAGAGGCCGACGGCAACGAGGACCATGTCGACGCCATCCACCAGGGTGGGGTTGTCGAACGTGAAACGCTGCTGCGCCGTGCTGTCATCGATGCCGATCAGGCCGATGAACAGCCCGAGGGCCAGGGATGCCAGGCCGCGCAGGACGGAGGCGCCCAACAGCGCACCGACGGTCAGGAAGGCCACCACCATGAGGGCCACATAGTCCACGGGGCCGAGGCCGACGGCGAACTCGGCCACGACGGGCGCCAGGAAGGTCAACAGGACCGTGGCGATGGTGCCCGCGATGAAGGATCCGATCGCCGCCGTCGCCAGGGCTGCCGCTCCCCTGCCGGCCTTGGCCATCTTGTTTCCTTCAAGCGCCGTAACGATCGAGGAGGACTCACCCGGCGTGTTCAGCAGGATGGAGGTGGTGGAACCGCCGTACATGCCGCCGTAGTAGATCCCGGCGAACACGATCAGCGCGGCCGCGGGGTCCAGGGCGTAGGTGATGGGCATGAGCAGGGCCACGGTCATGGCGGGGCCAATGCCGGGCAGCACCCCGACGGCGGTGCCGACGAAGACCCCGCCCAGCGCGTAGAGCAGGTAGACGGGCTGCAGCGCGGTGCTGAATCCTTCGAGCAGGAGCATGAAGCTATCCATGGAAGAACGGCACCCCCTCAAGCAGCGGCCCCGGCGGCAGGGACACGCCCAGCAGGCCGCCGAAGACGTACTGCAGCACCAGCGCCAGGATCACGGACACGGCGATCGCCTTCCAGAGGGGTTTGGCGTCCAGGGACCAGGCGGCACCGCTGAAGAGCACGGCGGCGGCCACCGGCCAGCCGGCCGGCTCGATCAGGAAGATGTGCAGCACCACGAAGCCCACCAGTTTGGCCAGGGCCACCCAGTCGGTCTTGGCGGTCTCGTCCAGGTCTTCACTGTCCTCGGCCTGCCCGACCTTGCCGCGGAGGACCTGCAGGACCACCCCGGCGCCGCACAGCACCAGCAAGCCGCACACGATGTAGGGGAAGGCGCGCGGGCCGATGCCAGTCTCCGACGGCGGAATCGGAATGGATCCCGCCGTCGCCAGACCCGCGACGCCCACGCTGACGAACACCAGGGCGAACAGGATCTCCCCGGTCGGCCGTTTGGCGGGCGCCGCCGCGGAAGACGACTTTGATGCGAGGGACGACACTGCTACTTGACCAGGCCGATCTGGGTCAGGGTGGTCTTGACCTTGGCGATGTCCTCGGTCAGGAACGTCTTGAAGCCGTCGCCGGCCAGGAACGCGTCGTCCCAGTTGTTCTTGGTCAGGGTGGACTTCCAGGCCTCGGACGCGTGCAGCTTGGTGACGACGTCGGTCAGCTTCGCGCGCTGGGCGTCATCGATGGACCCGGGAGCCACCACGCCGCGCCAGTTGGTCAGCACGACGTCGATCCCCTGGTCCTTGAGCGGCTTGATCCCGGGAAGGGCCGGGGCCTCGGCCTTTCCGGAGACGGCGAGCGCCCGGACCTTGCCGGCCTTGACCTGTTCGGCGTACTCGCCCACGCCGGAGATGCCGGCCTGGACCTTGTTGCCGAGCAGCGCCGCGATGGACTCGCCGCCGCCGGAGTAGCCGATGTAGTTCAGCTTGTCCGGCTCCACGCCCTGGGATTTCAGGATCTGCCCGGCCAGGATGTGGTCCGCGCCGCCGGCCGAGCCACCGGTGATGGCGACGCCCTTGCCGTTGGCCTTGATGTCCGCGACGAGGTCGGCGACGGACTGGTACTTCGACGACGCCGGCACCACGAGGACCAGCGGCTCTTCGGTGAGCCGCGCGATCGGGGTGGTGTCTTCGAGCCGGGTCTTGGCGCCGTTGGTCTCGACCGCACCCACCATGACGTAGCCCATCACCATGAGGGTGTTGACGTCCTTCTCGGTGGCGAGCTTGGCGAGGCCGTTGGTCCCGCCGCCGCCGCCGATGTTGGTGACCTGGGCGGAGGAGACGAGCTTGTTCGTCTGCAGGTCCTGCTGCATGGCGCGACCGGTCTGGTCCCAGCCACCGCCGGGGTTGGCCGGGACGATGATGCTGAGCTTCTTGATGGGGTCGGCGCCCGCGGACGCGCCGGCAGCCGTGCCGGTCCCGCTTCCTGCGCAGGCGGACATGGCCAGGACGACTCCGGCGGCGCCGGCAATGAGGGCGGCGCGGCGGGTGTGGGTGGGCCGGGTGAAAAAGTTCTGGGCAGTCATGGTTTCTCCTTGAGCGAATGTGATGCACATCATTGGAATCACGTCACCGACCCTAGGAGCGCCCGGAGAAGGGCAACAGCATTTGGCCTTAGAGGTAGTAGTGGTCATATTGGTCACGGCCCCGGCCGCCTATTTGGCGGGCGGACCGCGCTGCCAATGGCAAACTTGTGACATGTTTCACAGGATTCCCCTTCGGTACCAGCTGGTCGCGTTGCAGCTGGGCATCGTGCTGGCCGTCCTCACGGCGGTGGGGGTGGTGACCATCCGGATGCAGGAACAACAGCTCCGGGACGCCTACAAGGGCCGGCTGATCGGCGTGGCCGAAAGTGTTGCCCAGCTGCCCTCGGTCATCAACGCCTTCGGAACGCCGTCGCCGGCCCAGACCATCCAGCCGATCGCGGAAGTCATCCGGCAGGCATCCAATGTCACCTATGTGGTGGTGACAGACCGGCACGGGGTCCGGCAGTCGCACCCCAATCCGGCGGAAATCGGCCGGCCGGTCTCCACCGATCCTTCCGTGCCCCTGTCCGGTGAGATCTACGTGGGTACCCAGACGGGCACGCTCGGTGAGTCCTGGCGGGTGAAGGTTCCCATCTTCGATGCGGCCGGCGCGGTGATCGGCTCCGCATCCGTCGGGGTGCTGGAGAGCACCCTGGCCGCCGACCTCCTTGAGGACATGCCGCAGCTGTTCGGCTGGCTGCTCGGGGCGGCCCTGCTGAGTTCCCTGGGCGCGATGTATGTCTCGAAACTGGTGTGGCGACGGATCTACAAACTCGAGCCGGAGGATATTGCTGCCCTGCTGGAAACACGCGACGCCATGCTCCACGGCCTGGGTGAAGGACTGGTGGCGGTGGACGCCGACGGCAGGATCGCGCTGGTCAATGATGAGGCACGCCGCCTGCTCGCCCTGGCAGGGGACATCACCGGGACCCCTGCAGCGGCAAACCTGGAACCGGCGGTCCTCCGCTTGCTCTCGGCCGGATCCGCCACGGAGGAACTGGTGCTCTCGGGTGAGCGGATCCTGCTGGGCAAGGTCAATGCGGCCACCGTCGACGGCCGCGAGGTCGGCAAGGTGCTGATCCTGCGCGACCGCACGGAACTGCACGCCGTCCTGCGTGACCGCGACGGCGCCGTGGACGTGACGCAGGCACTCCGTGCCCAGGCGCACGAATTCGCCAACAAACTGCACGTCATCTCCGGGCTGCTGGAGCTCGGAAAGCAGGACAAGGCCATCGAATACCTGGGCCGCAGCCACAACGACGCCGTCTTCGCGAACCGGCCGCTGGCGCCCGGAATCACCGATCACGGGGTCCAGGCTCTGCTGATCGCCAAGTCCACGGTCTGCGCCGAGCGCGGCATCGAGATCATCGTCAGCCCGGATTCGCTGTGCTCGGCCGATGACTCGGGCGACGTCATCACGGTGCTGGGCAACCTGATCGACAACGCTGTGGACGCTGCGGGTTACGACAGCACTGTTGCCATCCGGCTGGGCGAGAGCGCTGACGGCGGGCGGACCATCGTGGTGGAAGACGACGGACCCGGCGTCCCGGTTCCCGAACGCGCTAAAGTGTTCGAGCCCGGCGTGACCAGCAAGGAGGCCGAGGGAATCAACAGCCGCGGGTTTGGGCTGGCCCTGGTCCAGCGGGTTGCCCTCCGGCGCGGAGGCCGGGCGGCGGTGTCCTCATCGGCGTTGGGTGGAGCCTGCTTCTCGGTAGTGCTCAGGACAAAAGAGGCGGAACTACAGAAGCAATGAGCGCCATACGCACCCTCATCATCGACGATGACGTAGCAGTGGCCGGGATCCATCACGGGTTCCTGCTGGCACGCGGCGGATTCGACGTCGTGGCCATGGCCCACACCGGGCAGCAAGGCCTCGATCTGGCCGCGGAGCTGGGGCCGGAGCTGGTATTACTGGACATCCATTTGCCGGACATGTCCGGCCTGGACGTCCTGCAGCGGCTGCGCGGGCGCCGGCGGCCGGTGGATGTCCTCGTGATCACCGCATCGAGGGAACTTGATACCGTCCGGGGCGCGATGGCCGGCGGGGTGCTGCACTACCTGGTCAAGCCCTTCTCCTCGCAGGCATTGATCGAACGGCTGGACGAGTACGTCATGCTGCGGGAGGAACTGGCCTCCGGCGGCACCGGAGAGCTGGACCAGGCAAGCATCGACCGCCTGGTGGCCCCCTCCCGCCGGTCCGCGCTGGCGGAAACTCCGGCGCGCACCCCGGCGGGACAATCCGCCCAGCCGGAACCGGGCCAGGCTGCCCTGCGGCTGCCCAAGGGACTCTCCCGGCCCACCCTGGACGCTGTGGTCGAGGCACTGAAGGCCAGTCCGGAGGATGTCTCCGCGGCCGGCCTGGCGCTGCAGCTGGGCCTGTCCCGGGTCAGTGCCCGCCGTTACCTCGAGTACCTCGTGGTTCACGGCCATGCCCGGCTGACGCCCCGCTACGGAGCGGCGGGCCGGCCGGAGAACCGGTATCTCTGGCGCCGCTGAACATGTCTGGTTCTTCAAGGCCGCACTGAGCATGTCCAGTTCCTGAAGGCAGCACTGAACATGTCCAGTTCATGAAGGCAGCCCGGGACACGTGGCACCAATGCGGGGCACAGGGCCTCGGAGACGGGTCGAGGATTCCGAGCCACAGGGCACCCATTAGCCGCAGATGGCCGCAATAGGACCAGCCAATCCGGCCATCTGTGGCGAATGACGAAGTCCAGCCCGGCAGGGCCCGACCTCGGCACGCGCGACGATTTCCGGCCAGCCCCGGGACGCGGCAGCCGCCCAGGAACCCATCGGCACAGGGACTCGGAGACTGGTCGAGGATTCAGAGCCACAGGGCACCCATTCGCCGCAGATGGCCGCAATAGGACCAGCCAATCCGGCCATCTGTGGCGAATCGACGAGTTTCACACGGCAGAGCTTCACCCGAACCCGGCGTCCAGGACCCAACGGTCAGGACCTGGTGGGCACGGGACGGCGTCCAGGACCCAACGGTCAGGACCCGGTGGGCACGGGACGGCGTCCAGGACCCGGCGGTCAGGACCCGACGGTCAGGACCCGACGCGGCCCGCGCGGCGCAGTGTGGACGCGGCGTGCTTGAGGATGGGCCCGTCGATCATCTTGCCCTTGAACTGGAACACGCCCGCACCCGCCGCGGAAGCGGCGTCGAGCAGCTCGGCGGCCGCTGAGACGTCGGCCTCGGTGGGTGCGTAGGCTTCGCGGACCACGGCCACCTGGTCCGGGTGAATGCAGGCCTTGGACGAGAATCCGGATGCCACGGCGTCGCGGGATTCGAGGGCCAGCCCGGCCAGATCCGGGATGTTGACGTACACGGCGTCGATCGCGTCCTTGCCGAAGGCGCCGGCGGCCAGCAGGACGGACGAGCGGGCGTGCAGCGCGACGGCCCGGTAGCTGCCGTCCTCCGATCGGCTGGAGGTTCCGCCGAGCGACGCCAACAGGTCCTCCGCACCCCACATCAGGGCCACCACATTGGGCTCGGCGGCGATGGCGGCGGCGTTGAGGACGCCGGCGGCCGTCTCGCAGAGGGCAATCACGCTGTAGCCCTCGAGTTCCCTCAGCTGGGCCGCGCTCTCCGCCTTGGCCAGCATGATGTGCCGGTAGGGCGTGTGCTTGAGGCAGTGCATGTCCTTCTCGAACTCGTCCGTGCCCGCCGGGTTGACCCGGACGATCGTGCGGGAAGGATCCAGTTCCGGGACGTCGCCGGTGGCGCCGAGTTGGGCGAGGATGGCGCCGCGGGCCCGCTGTTTGTCGGCGGGGGCGACGGCGTCCTCGAGGTCCACGATCACGGTGTCGGAGCGTTCGGCGGCTTTCTGGTACCGCTCGGGGCGGTCGGCGGGGCAGAACAGCAGGGCAGGGCCCATCAGGAAACTCATGTCTCTATTGTCCCCTTTTGCGCCGCTTCCAGCTCGGCAGCGGCGTGGGCCTCGCGTGTCCACATCAGGCAGCTGCGGGCGGCGAGCGCCACGACCTCCCCACGCTGGTTCCGTCCGGTGTGCTGCATGGTCACGATGCCCTGGCCGGGGCGGGACGCGGACATTCTCTTCCCGGTCACCACCGTCTCCGTGTACAGGGTGTCCCCGTGGTACAGCGGGCGCGGAAAAGACACATCCGTCAGGCCCAGCTGGGCGATGATGGTGCCCTGGGTCAGCTGCGGCACGGACTGGCCCACCACCGTGGCAAGGGTGAACATCGAATTCATCAGCCGCTGGCCGAAGGGCTGCCCGGCGCTCCAGGCCGCGTCGAGGTGCAGGGCCTGGGTGTTCATGGTCATGGTGGTGAACAGGACGTTATCCGTCTCCGTGACCGTCCGGCCCGGCCGGTGGGCGTAGACCACGCCCTCCTGAAGCTCATCGAAATAGAGGCCGCGCTGCTCGATCACCCGGGGAGTGCCGGTACCCGGGTGTGCGCCTGTGCCCGATGAAGTCGTGTGTGCGTCGCTCATACGGTCAGTTCCTGGTCTTCCTCAAAAAGTTCGGCTCCGGTGGCCGCCACCACGTCCTCCACGGACACGTTCGGCGCCAGCTCCCGCAGCACCAGCCGGGACTTCCCGCCCTCGGTCACGACGTCGATCACGGCGAGGTCGGTGATGATCCGGTCCACGCAGCCCTTGCCGGTCAACGGCAGCGTGCAGGTTTCCACGATTTTCGGTTTGCCGTTGCGGTCCACGTGATCCATCATCACGATCACCTTCTTGGCCCCGAACACCAGGTCCATCGCGCCGCCCATGCCCTTGACCATCTTGCCCGGGATCATCCAATTGGCGAGGTCGCCGTTGGCGGCGACCTCCATGGCGCCGAGCACGGCCACATCGACGTGGCCGCCCCGGATCATGCCGAAGGAGGCGGCGGAATCGAAGAACGCCGCACCCTTGTTGACCGTGACGGTTTCCTTGCCGGCATTGATCAGGTCCGGATCGACCTGATCCTCGGCCGGGTACGGCCCGACGCCCAGGATGCCGTTTTCCGAATGCAGCACCACCTCGACGCCGGCCGGAATGTAGTTGGGTATCAGCGTCGGCATGCCGATGCCGAGGTTGACGTACTGGCCGTTGTGCAGTTCCTGCGCCACCCGGGCCGCGAGTTCGTTGCGGGTCCAGCCCTTGCCCTCAATGCCGGCGGCGTGTTCGACGGCGGAGCGCCGGTATTCGTGGCGCACGGCCTCGGGACGGGGCGGGGCCTCGGGGGCTTTGTTCGTTTCCACGGCTATGCTCCTGCCTGCTCCGGCGACAGTTCTGGTGTGCCGGAGGCGCCGGTGGCCACCGCAACGGTCCGCTTCTCAATGCGTTTCTCGCCCTGCGGGGCGAGGACCACGCGCTGGACGAAGATCCCCGGGACGTGGACGTGCTCCGGGTCCAGCTCCCCCGGCTGCACGAGTTCCTCGACCTCGGCGATGGTGATCTTCCCGGCCATGGCGCACAGCGGGTTGAAATTCATGGCCGTGGCGTGGAAGACGAGGTTGCCGTGGCGGTCACCCTTCCAGGCGTGCACCAGCCCGAAGTCGGGCGTCAGCGATTCTTCCAGCACGTAGTCGGCGCCGTGGAAGCTGCGCACTTCCTTGGCGGCGGAGGCAATCGCGACGTTGCCCTCGGCGTCGTACTTCTGCGGCAGGCCGCCGTCGGAGACCTGGGTGCCGACGCCGGCCGGGGTGTAGAACGCGGGGATGCCCGCGCCGCCGGCGCGCAGCTTTTCCGCCAGCGTGCCCTGCGGGGTGAGGACCACCTCCAGCTCGCCGGAAAGGTACTGCCGGGCGAACTCCTTGTTCTCCCCCACGTAGGAGCTGATGGTGCGCCGGATCCGGCCGTCCTTAAGCAGGATCCCGAGCCCCCAGTCGTCGACGCCGCAGTTGTTGCTGACGGTTTCCAGATCAGTGGCACCGCGCTCGTGCAGGGCCTCGATCAGCGTCACGGGGATGCCGCACAGCCCGAACCCGCCGACGGCGAGGGAGGCGCCATCGTGGATGTCGGCGACAGCCTCGGCGGCGCTGGCAACAACTTTGTTGATCATCGGTGATCCTTCCGGCCGGCTACAGTCCCAGTTCGCGGGCGATCAGCATCAGCTGGACCTCCGTGGTGCCCTCGCCGACTTCAAGGATCTTGGAGTCGCGGTAGTGGCGTGCCACGGTGAATTCGTTGATGAAGCCATAGCCGCCGAACACCTGGGTGGCGTCCCGCGCGTTGTCCATGGCTGCCTCGCCTGCGACCATCTTAGCGATGGCCGCCTGCGTCTTGAACGGCTTGCCGGCGAGCATCCGGGCGGCCGCGTCGTAGTAGGCCAGGCGGGCCGTGTGGGCGCGGGCTTCCATCCGGGCGATCTTGAAGGCGATGGCCTGGTACTTGCCGATGTTCTGACCGAACGCGCTGCGTTCCTTGGCGTATTTCACCGACTGGTCCACGCAGCCCTGCGCCGCGCCGACGGCGAGTGCCGCGATCGCGATCCGGCCTTCATCGAGGATGGAAAGGAAGTTCGCGTAGCCGCGGCCCCTGGTGCCGAGCAGGTTCTCCTCGGGGACGTGCACGTTGTCGAGGGTCAGCGGGTGCGTGTCGGAGGCGTTCCAGCCAACCTTGTTGTAGGCCTTCTCCGCTGTGAAGCCGGGCGTGTTGGTGGGCACCAGGATGGTGGAAATTTCCTTCTTGGTGCTGCCGTCCGCACGCTCCTCCTGGCCGGTGACGGCGGTGACGGTGACGAGCCTGGTGATGTCCGTGCCGGAGTTGGTGATGAACTCCTTGTTGCCGTTGATGACCCACTCTCCGCCGCCCAGCTTGGCTGTGGTCTTGGTGCCGCCGGCATCGGAGCCGGCTTCCGGCTCGGTCAGGCCGAAGCCGGCGAGCGCCTTGCCGGAGGCCAGCAGCGGCAGCCACTCCTGCTTCTGCGCCTCGTTGCCGAAGCGGTGGATCGGCATCGCGCCGAGCGAGACGCCGGCCTCAAGGGTGATGGCGACGGACTGGTCCACCCGGCCGAGCTGCTCCAGGGCCAGGGCCAGGGCGAAGTAGTCCCCGCCCATGCCGCCGAACTCTTCCGGGAACGGCAGGCCGAAGAGGCCCATGTCCGCCATCTGGGAGACCACTTCGTAGGGGAAGCTGTGCTCTTCGTCGTGCTTGGCGGAGACCGGAGCCACCACCTCGTCGGCGAATTCGCGGACGGTGTCGCTAAGGATCTGGTAGTCCTCGCTGAGTTCAAAATCTGGCATGGGGTGACTCCTTTGTCTGAGGTGCATCTGTGGTCTGTTGAAAATGGGTGTTGGCTCGGCTGGGACTGGCCGGCCCGCGGTGGATCAGTCGCGGTGGATCAGTACGGTGCAGTCATTCGGCCGCACCCATCGCGATGACGGCTTCCTCGATCGTGTCCTCCGCTGCGTTCTCCGCCGAGGGCGGCCCGGCCTGGACGGCGGGGTGGATCGTCGCCAGCACCTGGTCTGCCTTGACGAGGTCGCCGGAGCCGACGCTGATGTGGACGGTTCCGTCCAGGGGCGCCACAAGCTGGTGCTCCATCTTCATCGCTTCCACCGAGACAAGGACCTGGCCGGCCTCCACGGTGTCGCCGTTGCTGACGGACACCGACACCACGGTGCCGGGCATCGGCGAGCGCACCGCCGGGTCGGCGGCGCCTTCCTCGCGTTCGATCGCGGCCAGCACCCGGACCAGCCGGGCCTCCCGGGTGAGCACCTCGAGCCGGCAGGACCAGCCCTCGTTGCCGAGGAAGAGTGCCGATAGGACGCGGGGATCGGGAGCCATCCAGCTCTGGGCTTCAGGACCGGTGCGAACGGGTGCAAGTGCATAGCTGCTGGCCTCGCCATCGAGGGTGAGCACCGGGCGATCCCGCGCGGTGAACTCCAGGATGGCGGTGAGCTGCGGCCCTCCGTTAACGCTTACAGTGACCTGTTCCCCCGCGGCCGGGCCCCTCACTTCCACTGTGGCGACACCGCCGTCGGGGGTTCCCAGGCTGATCCGGCGCGGCGCCGGCGCACCGATCCGCCAGCCGTCGCGGCGCTGCCACGGGCCGCCTTCACGCTCTTCCTGCCTGGCTTCCTCCGCCATGGCCAAGGCGTACAGTGCGGCGACCACAAGTTCGCTGTCGCCCACCCGCCGGAAGCTGAAGTCCGGCATCTTGCGTTCGATCAGGCCGGTGTCGAGCCGGCCGGCGCGGACGTCGGCGTCGTTGACCAGCAGCCGGAGATACTCAACATTGGTGTCGACGCCCAGCACTGTGTACCCGGCGAGCGCCTCGTCCAGGTTATCGAGGGCAGTGGTTCGGCCTTGGCCCCAGGCGATGACCTTGGAAATCATCGGATCGTAGCTGGAGGAGATCTCGAGTCCGTGGATGAGGGCGGAGTCCACCCGGACGCGGCCGCGGGCCGTTTCGACTTCGTTGCGGGCCGGAGCGCTCGGGCGCTGGGCCGGGCCGGGCAATTCGTCCAGGAGCAGCACTTCACCACCTGAGGGCAGGAAGTTCTTCTCCGGCACCTCGGCATAGACGCGCGCCTCCACCGAGTGGCCGGTGAGCACGACGTCGTCCTGGGCCACGGTGAGTTCCTCGCCGGCGGCGATGCGGACCTGCCATTCGACCAGGTCGATGCCGGTGACCATCTCGGTGACCGGGTGTTCGACCTGCAGGCGGGTGTTCATCTCCATGAAGAAGAACTCGTCCGGGGCGGTGTCCGAAACCAGGAATTCCACGGTGCCGGCGCCGGAGTAGTTCACACTGCGCGCGGCCTGGCAGGCAGCCTCGCCGATCCGGGCCCGGACAGCCGCCCCATCGGGGAGGGACTCCAGCAGCGGGGACGGGGCTTCCTCGATGACCTTCTGGTGGCGGCGCTGCAGGGAACACTCACGCTCGCCGAGGTGGATGACGTTGCCGTGGTTGTCCGCGAGGACCTGGACCTCGATGTGCCGCGGGGTGGTGACGAGCCGTTCCAGGAACAAGGTGTCGTCGCCGAAAGCGCTCGCCGCGACCCGGCGGGCGGTGGCCAGGGTGGCTTCCAGGTCCTCGGCGCGTTCGACGATGTGCATGCCCTTGCCGCCGCCGCCGGCGGAGGGCTTAATCAGCAGCGGGAAGCCGACGCCGGCCGCTGCTTCGATCAGCTGCGCGTCGGTCATGCCGGGTTCGGCGATGCCCGGGACCACCGGGACACCGTAGCCGGTGACGTGGTTCTTCGAGCGGATCTTGTCGCCCATGACGTTCAGGGATTCGACGCCGGGGCCGATGAACGTGATCCCGGCTGTTTCCAGGGCGCGGGCGAAGTCGACGTTTTCGCTCAGGAAGCCGTAGCCCGGGTGCACGGCCTCGGCGCCGGTGTCGCGACAGGCCTGGATGATGGCGTCAATCTTCAGGTAGCTCTCGGTGGCGGCGGCGGGGCCGATCCGGACCGCCAAGTCGGCTTCCCGCACGTGCCGGGCACCGGCGTCGGCGTCGGAATAGACGGCCACCGAACGGATCCCGAGGGCGCGCAGGGTCCGGATGACGCGGCAGGCGATTTCGCCGCGGTTGGCGACGAGGACGGTGCCGAACAGCGGGGTGCCGGTGGTGGGGGCGGCTGGCGGGGTGGCCACGGCAGGCGTGGTGGGCGAAGAGATGGTCGACGAAGAAAGATTCATTGCTGGCTCACATCCGGAACAGGCCGAAGGAGGTCTCCGGCAGTGGGGTGCGGGAGACGACGTCGAGCGCCAGTCCCAGCACGGTGCGGGTGTTCGCGGGGTCGATCACGCCGTCGTCCCAGAGCCGGGCGGTGGAGTAGTAGGGGCTTCCCTGGTCCTCGTACTGGGCCTTGATGGGGGCCTTGAACGCGTCCTCGTCCGCGGCGGACCATTCCTCGCCGCGGGCCTCGTACTGGTCCCGCTTCACGGTCGCGAGCACGCTGGAGGCCTGGTTGCCGCCCATCACGGAGATCCGCGACGCCGGCCACATCCACAGGAAGCGCGGCGAGTAGGCCCGTCCGCACATGGAATAGTTGCCGGCGCCGAAGGACCCGCCGATCACGACGGTGAGCTTGGGGACCCGGGCGGTGGCGACGGCCGTGACCATCTTGGCGCCGTTCTTGGCGATGCCGCCCTGCTCGTAGTCCTTGCCGACCATGAAGCCGGAGAGGTTCTGCAGGAAGATCAGCGGGATGCCGCGCTGGTCGCAGAGTTCGATGAAGTGCGCGCCCTTGAGGGAGGACTCGCTGAACAGCACGCCGTTGTTCGCCACGATGCCCACCGGGTGGCCGTGCAGCTTGGCGAAGCCCGTGACCAGGGTGGTGCCGTAGTTCTTCTTGAACTCATGGAACCGGCTGCCGTCGACCAGCCGTGCGATGACCTCGCGCACGTCGTACTGGGCGTTGACGTCCGTGGGAACGGCACCGTAGAGCTCGTCCGGGTCGGCAACGGGCTCGACGACGGTGTCCACGTCCCAGACTGGTGCGGAAGGCTTCGGCAGGGTGGAGACGATGTCGCGGACGATCTGGAGGGCGTGCTGATCGTTCTCGGCCAGGTGGTCGGTGACGCCGGAGATTTTCGAGTGCACGTCGCCGCCGCCGAGTTCCTCCGCCGTGACGATCTCGCCGATCGCGGCCTTCACCAGAGGCGGGCCGCCCAGGAAGATGGTGCCCTGGTTGCGGACAATCACCGTCTCGTCGCTCATCGCGGGGACGTACGCGCCGCCGGCGGTGCAGGAGCCCATCACGGAGGCGATCTGCGGGATCTTGGCCGCGGACATCCTGGCCTGGTTGAAGAAGATCCGGCCGAAGTGTTCCTTGTCCGGGAAGACCTCGTCCTGTTTGGGCAGGAATGCCCCGCCGGAGTCCACGAGGTAGATGCAGGGCAGCCGGTTCTCCAGGGCGATCTCCTGGGCCCGGAGATGCTTCTTCACCGTCATCGGATAGTAGGTGCCGCCCTTGACGGTGGCGTCGTTGGAAATGACGAGGACCTGGCGGCCGTGCACCAGGCCGATCCCGGCGATGACGCCGGCGCCCGGGGAGTCATCGTTGTACATGCCGTTGGCCGCGAGCGGCGCGATTTCCAGGAAGGGGCTGCCGTCGTCGAGCAGCTGGTCAATGCGCTCGCGCGGAAGAAGCTTGCCGCGCGCCACGTGGCGTTCCCGGGACTTTGCCGGCCCGCCCAGTGCGGCGGTGGCGAGCCGTTCCCTCAGCTCGCCGGCCAGCCCCAGTTGGGCCTCCCGGTTCGCGGCAAAGGCGGTGCTCGTCGCATCCACCCGGCTGGCGATTGTCTCCATTGACTGCTTCCGTTCCCTGACCTGCGCGGACCTACGCGCCGGACCGGCAGCTCAGCCGCCCGGCTATTTCGGTTAGTACCGCATAACTGAGATTTAGGTTAGTCTCTATTAACTGTGATGTCCAACACAGGGATCATTTGCAACGAGGGGATGCTCCGGTGACCGAGCCCAGCCAGACTGCCCAGCTTCCGTCAGCCCAGGCAGCCTCGACACACGCAGTCTCGACCCAGCGCAGCCAGGCCAAGGCCAACAGGCGGCAGGCCCTCCTGTCCGCCGCCGCCGCGCTCTTTGCCCTGGAGGGCTTCAACCGCGTTTCCCTGGAGGATCTCGGCGCCGCTGCCGGTGTCAGCGGGCCGGCCGTCTACCGTCATTTCGCCGGCAAGCAGGCCGTCCTGGGCGCCCTGCTGCTCAGTGTCAGCCAGGACCTGCTCGAGGGCGGCCGCAAGGTGGTGGCCGATTCCGACGGCGACTTGGCGGCGCTGGGCGGGCTGGTGGCCTTCCACGTCGATTTTGCCCTCAGCAATCCGGACGTCATCCGGGTCCAGGACCAGGACTTCAGCAACCTGGCCGGCGAGGACCAGACCGAGGTCCGCACGCTCCAGCGCAACTACGTTGAGCTCTGGGTGGACGTGTTGGCCGGACTACACGAGGGCACGGAGGCCGCCGAACTGCGGATGCGCGCGCACGCCACGTTCGGCCTGATCAACTCGACCCCGCATTCGGTGCGCAGCCACGGGCGCCGGATCGGCGTCCGACGCGCCAGGCCGCTGCTGGAAAGCATGGCGATGGCCGCGCTCCTGGCACCGGCGACGCTGCCGGAAGACTGACGCCCCGCCGGACTGCACCCCTTCCGGGGCCGCGGGACCCGCCCACCACGCTCCAGCCGGCGCTCCGGGGGGACTTTGGCGCGGACACGCCGTCAACTGGGCCGCCGCCGTCGAAAATTATCCTCAATGTGCCCCCGGACGGATGCAACCCCGCGCCCAACGTAGCCCGCACACAAAAAGCTGCCGGCTGCCCCTTCCTTTCGGACCGAGCAGCCGGCAGCTGTGTACAAGGGGGCCTAAACCATCGCGAGCACCATGCCCGGATCGGCCAGCATGGCGCCGAGGTCCTGGAGGAACCGCGAGCCCTGTTCGCCGTCGACCAGCCGGTGGTCGAAGGAGAGGCTGAGGGTCATGACCTGGCGCAGGGCGACCTCGTCCTGGTACTCCCACGGCATCTTCCGGACCGCGCCGAGGGCCAGGATGGCTGCCTCGCCCGGGTTCAGGATGGGCGTGCCGGCGTCGATGCCGAAGACGCCGATGTTCGTGATGGAGATCGTGCCGCCGGAGAGCGCCTCGGGGCTTGTCTTCCCGGCCCGGGCCGTGTCCGTCAGGTCCGTCAGGGCGGTGGAGAGATCCATGAGGGACATCCGGTCCGCGTCCTTGATGTTCGGAACCGTCAGCCCCCGCGGGGTCGCGGCCGCGATGCCCAGGTTCACGTAGTTGAACTGGACGATCTCCTGGTTGGTCTCGTCCCACCGGGCGTTGAGCGTCGGGTGGTTGCGCAGCGCAATCAGCACCGCCTTGGACACGAGCGTCAGCGGGGTGAGCTTGTACCCGGCGAACGCGCGGCTGGCTTTGAGCCGTGCCAGCAGCTCCATGGTGGGCGTGACGTCGACGGTCAGGAACTCGGTGACGTGCGGTGCGGTGAAGGCACTGGCCACCATGGCGGCGGCCGTGAACTTCCGCACTCCCTTGATCGGCGTGCGGGTCTCCCGCTCGCCCCGGGCCTGGACTAGTCCTGCGGCCTGCGCTGTCGCGCCGGCGGCTTCCTGGGCCCCAAGTCCCTGCATTGTCGCGGGCAGGTCCCCGCCGCCGACGAACTTCAGCACATCGTCGCGGGTGATGAGCCCGCGCTCCCCCGAACCGGTCACGGCCTCAAGGTCGACGCCGAGATCCTTGGCCAGCTTGCGCACCGGCGGCGTGGACCGCGGGCGCTCCCCCGGCGCGGAAGCGGCCGGCTTGGTTTCGACCGGCTCTGGTGCGCGGACGGGTGCGACCGGCTCTGGTGCGCGGACGGGTGCGACCGGCTCGGCCGCGGCTGGAGAAGCCGCCGGGGCAGCGAACGTGCGGGCCCGGCGGGTGGGCCGGCCGGAGGCTTCGAGGACGGCGCCGTAGCCCACGAGGTTCGGCTCACGTTTGCCGCCGGCCTCAGCACCGCCGCCTGAGCCGTCGGCGCCGTCGTCACCCTCAATTTCGAAGGAGACGATCGGCTTCCCGACCTCCACGACGGTGCCGGGCTGTTCGTGCAGGGCCGCGACAACGCCGGCGAAAGGCGAGGGCAGCTCGACGACGGCCTTGGCCGTCTCCACCTCGGCGATGATCTGGTTGAGGGTGACGGTGTCCCCTACCGCGACCTTCCAGGCCACGATTTCCGATTCCGTCAGTCCTTCGCCGAGGTCCGGGAGCCTGAATTCCTTGATCATGGTGGCGCTCATCCTTCCAGCCCGCTGAGGGAGTTGGGGCGGCCGAGGGCACGGTCGACGCCGTCGAGAATCCTGTCAAGGCCCGGCAGGTGGTGCATTTCCAGCTTGGAGTAGGGGTAGGGAACGTCGAAGCCGGTCACGCGGACGGGAGCGGCCTCGAGGTGGTAGAAGCAGCGCTCGGTGATGCTCGCGGCGACTTCGGCGCCGAGGCCGCCGGACTGGCTGGCCTCGTGGGTGATGACCAGCCGGCCGGTCTTGCGGACCGAGGCCTCAAGGGTGGCGAAGTCCAGTGGTGCCAGTGAGCGGAGGTCGATGACCTCGACCGAGATGCCTTCGTCGGCGGCCGCCAGGGCGGCGTCGCGGGCGGTCTTGACCAGCGGGCCGTAGGCCACGAGTGTGACGTCCGTCCCTTCCGTGACCACGCGGGCCTTTTCCATGGACAGGGCAGTGTTCAGGTCGACAGTCTCGTCCACCTCGCCCTTGTCGTGGTAGCGCCGCTTGGGCTCGAAGTACAGGACGGGATCATCGGAGGCGATGGCCTGCTGGATCATGGTGTAGGCGTCCTGGGGGTTGGACACGCTGATCACGCGCAGCCCCGAGGTGTGGGTGAAGTAGGCCTCGGGCGATTCCGAGTGGTGCTCCGGCGAGCCGATGCCGCCGCCGAACGGCACGCGGATGGTGATGGGCATCTTGACCGCGCCCTGGGTGCGGTAGTGCATCTTGGCGACCTGGCTGACGATCTGGTCGAACGCCGGGTAGATGAACCCGTCGAACTGGATCTCCACCACCGGACGGTAGCCGCGGTATGCCAGGCCGACGGCGGTGCCCATGATGCCGGACTCGGCGAGCGGGGTGTCCACGACGCGGTGCTTCCCAAAGTCTTTCTGCAGCCCGTCCGTAACACGGAAGACACCGCCAAGGGCGCCGATGTCCTCCCCCATCAGGACCACCTTGGGATCGTTTTCGAGGGACTTGCGCAGGCCCGAATTGATGGCTCGGGCAAAGGTCATCTGCGTCATCAGCGTGCACCTTCTTCAGAAGCGGCTTCTGCGGGATCGCCGAAGGAAGCCAGGTAACGGGAGTAGTGCTCCTGCTGGCGGTCCAGCCAGGAGTGAGGCGTGCTGTACACGTGCTTGAAGATATCCAGCGGCTGCGGCTCGGGCATGTTGATGGTGCCGGCCCGGAGTTCCTTGGCCACGGCGTCGGCCTGCGCGGCAACGGCGGCCTCGAAGTCCGCGGTCAGCAGCCCCTTGCGCTCCAGCAGCGATTTCATCCGGCTGATCGGGTCCTTGGCGGCCCAGTCCTCGAGCTCGTTGGCATCCCGGTAGCGGGTGGGGTCATCCGCCGTCGTGTGCGGGCCCATCCGGTAGGTTACGGCCTCGATGAAGGTGGGGCCGCCGCCGCGCCGGGCGCGGTCCAGGGCGATGCGGGTGGCTGCCATGACGGCGAGGACATCGTTTCCATCGACCCGCATGCTGGGGATGCCGAAGCCGGATGCCCTGTCCGCAAGCTGGATGTGGGACTGCAGCCGGACGGGCTCGGAGATGGCCCAGTGGTTGTTCTGGCAGATGAAGACGACCGGCGCCTGGAAGCTCGCGGCGAAGACCATGGCCTCGTTGACGTCGCCTTCGCTGGTGGCGCCGTCGCCGAAGTACGCCACGGCGACGCAATCGGCGCCGTCGTTCTGGATGCCCATGGCGTAGCCCGTGGCGTGCAGGCTCTGCGCACCGATGATGATCTGCTGGGTGGCAACGTTGACGGTGAACGGGTCCCAGCCGGCGGAGGCGTTGCCACGCCACGCGCGGACGAGGTCCTCGGGCTTCACTCCCCTGCAGTAGGCGACGCCGTTGTCGCGGTAGCTCGGGAAGACAAAGTCGTCCTCGCGCAGGGCGCGGGCCGAGCCGATCTGGGATGCTTCCTGGCCGAGCAGCGGCGGCCACAGTGCCAGTTCACCCTGCCGCTGGAGGGCGGTGGCTTCGGCATCGATCCGGCGGATGACCACCATGTCCTCATAGAGCGCGCAAAGCTGCTCATCGCTGACGTCCTGGAGCCAGGGATCGAACTCGGGATGGCTGATGCGCTCGCCCGCCGGGGTGATGAGCTGGACGAGGTCGCCGCCCGTCCGCCTCATAGAATTTTCACTGTTTCCGGGGCCCCCGGCGGCAGTGCCGCCCTTGCCCGCGTCGTCGGTAAACACTGTTGTCCGCACCTTCTGACGTCGTCTGACCGGAACGCGCAGGACTCGTGATCCCGCGGCGCGCCAGCCGCCCGGGCGCCGTTGCCCCGGATAATTGTGACCCTACTCACAATGCTCATCGGGTACAACCACCCGCAAAAAAATTGAGCATTATGCACTGTTTGGCCTCCGCCAACCGTGCTAATCTTGCGCATTATGCAAACCTTGGATGGCACTGACACCCGCCTGCTTTCGGCCATGGCGCGGGACCCCCGGCGGACCGTGGTTGCCCTCGCCCAGAAGCTCGGGCTCTCGCGCAATACGGTGCAGGCCAGGATGGCCCAGCTGGAGAAGAAGCACGTGTTCCTCTCCTTCGAGCGGCGGATCAATCCGGTGTCCCTGGGGTACCCGCTGATGGCTTTCATCTCCGTCCACGTCCAGCAACAGAAGCTCGGCCCCCTCGCCGTCGAGCTCGCCGGGATTCCGGAAATCCTGGAGGGCTACGGCCTCACGGGCTCGGCCGATCTGCTCCTGCGGGTGGTGGCGCTCGACGCCGAGGACCTGTTCCGGATCAACGGCAAGATCCTGGCCTGCGACGGCGTGGACCGGACCGATACGGCACTGGCGATGGGTGAGCTGATCCCGTTCCGGATCCAGCCCCTGCTGGAGCGCGGATCCGCCGATAACTGATCCCCTTTTCATCTGTGCCGTGGGCGGCCGCGGCGCTAGGCTGTGTCCGTTGGGTCCCCCTGAGTCCTTGGTCCGCGCACGCGGCCCAGTGCAACAGGCAGTGGCTTGTCTGGACTGCCGGAAAGGCTTGAACCGTGAGCAGTCCCGAGGAACCACGCCGCCCGGTACCGCCGCAGCCCGGGCATGAGCCTGCAGCCGGCCACCCGGCGCCCGGCCAGCCGCCCGTTCCGTACTACGCGCCCCCGCCCGGGCCACCCGCCGACGCCGCGGCACCCAACTACCCGCCACCCAACAACCCGCCACCCGCCAACGGCGCGGCGCCCAACTACCCGCCACCCGGGAACGGCGCGCCTCCGTACTACGGAGGCCCGGGCCAGCCGCCGCCCTACTACGGCGGAGCCGCCCAGCCGCCGCCGAAAAGGAGCCGCAAGGCCCTGTGGATCGTCCTCGGGATCGTCGGCGGTGTGCTCCTGCTGGTGAGTGCCGGCGTCGTCGTCCTCCTCAACGTGGTGGGCGGAGCCACCAACCAGGCCCGGGGCATCGCGGACGATTTCACCAAGCTGCTCATCGCCGGCGAGGTCAGCACCGCCTACGAGAAGTACCTGGATCCGGCCCTCATGCGGAAGATTTCCCCGGAGGAGTTCGCCGCGGGGGTGCAGAGCCTGGAGCTTGACGGCAGCTGTAAACCAAACTTTTCAAGCCTCAACGTCAGCTCCAACAACGGCGCCAACGCCGCCGACGTCGCCGGAACGATCGACTGTGACACGAAGAGTGTGGAGCTGGCCTACCGCTTCGAGGGCCACGACGAGCTGAAGATGGTGAACATTCGGCTGAGGCCACAGCGCTGATCCAGGAAAACACTTTCGTAGGAGGCGCCCTTCCACGGGAGGGGCTCCCGTGCTGCTGCACGGGAGCCCCTCTGGTGGTGCGGCCTTCCTAGTGGTTGGTAGCCTTTTCGGCGCCCACCCCGGTCAGGGAACGAACCTCCATTTCGGCCTGCTTCGTGGCGTCTTCCTTCCGCTTGTCCAACACGGTGCCCAGCCAGCCCAGGAAGAACGCGAGCGGGATGGAGACGATGCCGGGGTTGCTCAGCGGGAAGATGGCGAAGTTGGCGCCGGGAATCATCGACGTCTTGGCCCCGGAAACCACCGGGGAGAGCGCAATCAAGATGATGGCCGCGGACAATCCGCCGTACATGCTCCACAGGGCTCCCTGGGTGGTGAACCGGCGCCAGAACAATGAGTAGAGGATGGTCGGAAGGTTGGCGGAGGCAGCCACGGCGAAGGCGAGCGCCACGAGGAACGCGACATTCTGTCCGTTGGCGAAGATGCCGCCGGCGATGGCCAGCAGGCCGATCACCACCACGGTGCGGCGGGCAACCTTGACCTCGGTGGCGGCGTCGGCCTTCCCCTTGGCGATGACGCTGGCGTAGATGTCGTGTGCGAAGGATGCTGCCGCGGTGATGGTGAGGCCGGCGACGACGGCCAGGATGGTCGCGAAGGCCACCGCCGAGATGAAGCCCAGGAGCAGCGGACCGCCGAGGTGGAAGGCGAGCAGCGGCGCGGCCGAGTTGACGCCGCCGGGGGCTGCCTTGATGGTGTCGGCGCCCACCAGCGCAGCTGCGCCGTAGCCCAGGACCAGGGTGAACAGGTAGAAGATGCCGATGAGCCAAATGGACCACACCACCGACTTGCGGGCTTCCTTTGCGGTCGGAACCGTGTAGAAGCGCATGAGCACGTGCGGCAGGGCTGCGGTGCCGAGCACCAGGGCCAGGCCGAGGGACAGGAAGTCGACCTTGGAGGTCTCGGTCTTGCCGTACTGCAGTCCCGGGTTGAGCAGGTTCGGGTTGCCCGAGGTTTCCACCGCGCCGCCCAGCAGGTCCGAGAGGTTGAAGCCGTAGATCGCGAGGACCCAGAAGGTCATGACGGCAGCTCCGGCGATCAGGAGCATGGCCTTGATGATCTGCACCCAGGTGGTGCCCTTCATGCCGCCGATCAGGACGTACATGATCATCAGGGCGCCGACGACGATGATCACCAGGGCTTGTCCGCCCCAGTCGCTGATGCCCAGGAGCAGTGAGATGAGGCTTCCGGCACCGGCCATCTGGGCCAGCAGGTAGAAGAAGCAGACGGCCAGCGTGGAGATGGCGGCCGCGATGCGCACGGGGCGCTGCTTGAGTCGGAAGGAGAGGACATCGGCCATGGTGAACTTGCCGGTGTTGCGGAGCAGTTCGGCGACGAGCAGCAGGGCGACGAGCCAGGCGACGAGGAAGCCGATGGAGTACATGAAGCCGTCGTAGCCGTTGATGGCGATGGCTCCGGTGATGCCGAGGAAGGACGCTGCGGAGAGGTAGTCGCCGGCGATGGCGGTGCCGTTCTGCGGACCCGTGAAGGACCGTCCGGCTGCGTAGTAGTCGGCCGCCGTCTTGTTGTTGCGGCTGGCCCTGATCACGATGACCATGGTGATCGCGACGAAGAGGGCGAAGATGCCCATGTTCAGCAGGGTGGTGTCCTTGAGATCCGCAACGTTTACTGCGGGAACCATGAGTGTCATTTTGCTGTCCCCCCAACCGGGTTGCCGTGCTTGTCGAATTCGTGCCCCTCGATTTCCTGGCGGATCTCGGAGGCAATGGGGTCCAGCTTGCGGTTCGAATAGCTGACGTACCAGCCGGTGATCGCGAACGTGGAGACAAACTGCAGCAGGCCCAGGATCAGGCCAACGTTGATGTTGCCCCAGACCTTGATCGACATGAATCCCACCGCGTAGTCGGCCAGCAGGACATAGGCGAAGTACCAGAGCAGAAAGGCAATGGACAGTGGGAAGACAAAGCTGCGGTGACGTGTGCGCAGTTCCTGGAACTGCTCCGTCGACTGGACTTCCTTGAAGTCCACGGCCGCCGCAGCGTCCGTTTCTTGGGCGTCGTGACCCATCGGTTCCTCCTCATTGAGACTGGTGAGCCCACACCGGTTGCCGTGGTCTGCGCGGGACCCGCCCTACAACCCAATCTGCCGATGTGACTGCCATCACTGTGCACCGTGGCGTGGGTTGCCTACTACGGCCGGGGCGGGGTGCGTCGCTCAGCGGTCCCGGCGTTGCGCCAAACGGCGACCGATACACCGGTTTCGCGGCCATCGGGGTCCGGGCACGTGCCAGAGCCGTCAGCCCCGGCACCGGCGGTAGGCTGGGCACCATGCCGGACTCTCCCCTGTTCACCGCCGCCGCTGTCGCGGTGATCGCCATGGCGATCGCGGTGGTCGTCGCCGTCGGGCTCCAGGTCCTCCGCTCCTTCCGCGACCTCGGCACCGATGCGGAGCGCGCCACGTACAAGACGCTCCACGCCGCCTCCCGGGCCGGCCAGTACCTGCGGACCGGCCTGAACCCTGCCGGTGCGGCCAAGGCCAGCCGGCAGCTGCGCAGCATCTTGGGCTGCGATGCCCTCGCCATCACCGACACAACCGGCGTGCTCGCGTGGGACGGCGCCGCCGAGGAGCTCAAGCCTGCCCTGATGGGGCTCGCGTCAAAAGTGTTCGACGGCGGCCACCTCGCCGTCATTCCGGCGGGCGAACTCGAGCTCCTGGCCGCTGGCGACGGCGGCGTGATGCTGGCGCCGGAGGTGGAGCGCGCCGTCGTGATCGCCCCGATCAAAACCGGCACGCGTGTGGTGGGTGTGGTGGCCGCCTTCGCGCCGGCCGCCGGGGCGGGACTGGTCCGTGCCACCGGCGAGGTGGCTGACTGGGTGGCCACGCAGGTGGAACTGGCCGAGCTCGACGCTTCCCGCACGCTCCTGATGGAAGCCGAGGTCCGCGCCCTCCGCGCCCAGATCAGTCCGCACTTCATCTACAACTCGCTCAACGCGATCGCATCCTTCATCAACACGGATCCGGTCCGGGCGCGGGAACTCGTGGTGGAGTTCGCCGATTTCACCCGCTACTCCTTCCGCCGCCACGGCGACTTCACCACCCTGGCCGAGGAACTGCGCTGCATCGACCGCTACCTGCTCCTGGAGCGCGCCCGGTTCGGGGACCGCGTCCAGGTCAGCCTGCGGATCGCTCCCGAGGTGCTCAGCACCGTGATCCCCTTCCTGAGCCTGCAGCCGCTCGTGGAAAACGCGGTCCGGCACGGGCTGGAGGCCAAGGAGGGCCCGGGCCACATCTCCATCACGGCGAACGACTCCGGCGCCTTCGCGGAAGTGACGATCGAGGACGACGGCGTGGGCATGGACCCGGACCAGCTGCGCTCTGTCCTTGCCGGGCACAGCGACGGCGACCACGTTGGGCTGCGCAACGTCGACGCCCGCCTGCGCCAGGTGTACGGCGACGACAACGGCCTCGTGATCGAGACCGCGCTCGGCGAAGGCACCCTGATCACGATGCGCGTCCCCAAGTCCCAGCCCCGGCACGACGCCTGATTCCGGTCGGGCAAGAATGCCCGCGGCAGTACGCTAGAGCCATGATTAACGTCCTCGTCGCCGACGACGAGCTCCCCGCCGTTGAGGAACTGGCCTTCCTGCTCGGCCGGGATGACCGGATCGGCGCCATCCACCGGGCCTCCTCGGGCGCCGAGGCCTTGCGTGCCCTCGAAGCCGAAGACGTCGACGCCGTGTTCCTCGACATCCACATGCCGGCGCTGTCCGGGCTGGACATTGCCCGGGTCATCGCCCGCAGCGCCCGCCCGCCCGCCGTCGTTTTCGTCACCGCGGACGAGGACTGCGCGCTGGAGGCCTTCGAGCTCGCGGCCGTGGACTACCTGCTCAAGCCCGTGCGGGCCGAAAGGCTGGCCAAGTCGATCGGACGCATCAGCGAACTGCTCAAGGACGGTGCTCCTGCACCCGAAATGATCACCGTGGACCTGGGCGGGACCACCAAGATGATCCGTCGCGAAGACGTGACCTACGTCCAGGCGCAGGGTGATTACGCCCGGCTGCACACCGCCGATGCCAGCTACCTCATCAGGGTTCCGCTGGCGGACCTCGAACAGCAGTGGGCCGACGCCGGATTCCTCCGCATCCACCGCTCCTACCTGATCGCGCTGAGTCACGTCAGCCACTTGAAGCTCGCCGCAGCGCGGCCCAGCGTCACAGTGGCCGGAGCCGAATTGCCTATCAGCCGCCGGCACCTGCCTGCTGTCCGGGAAAAGCTTGGCGCAACCCGTATCCGGCCGCAGGCATGACAAGGGTCCGGGTCACGGCGCCGCGCAGCGTCACACCAAACAGCGTGACGCCAAACGGCACCGCCCTGAACGGCGGGCGCTCCGCGGCAGCCTCCCTCGACGCGGAGGAGGAGACCGACGCCGGGCAGCTGTTCGTCCGTTCACTCATCCGGTCCCAGCTCCGGCTGGGCCTGGTGGTGGCCCTGGGATTCCTGCTGATCATGCTCGCCTTCCCGCTGATGCTGGGGCTGGTCCCGGGCCTGGCGGACTCCACGATTGCCGGCCTTCCCTTCGACTGGGTCCTGCTGGGGGCCGGGATCTATCCCGTGATCGGCCTCAGTGCCTGGCTGTACGTGCGGACCGCGGCCAGGAACGAGGCCCGCTACCGGGACCTCGCCGGCGACAAATGACCGAACAGGTGAGGGCCCACGTGAACGGCCCGGCGGGCGGCCACGTGAACGGCCCGGCGGGCGGCCACGTACGGGATCCGGCGGGCGGCCGGTGAACCCCGTCGTCGGCGTCGCGGCATTCGCCGCCGTCTCCCTCGCCACGGCTGTGATCGGTTTCTACGGGTTGCGGATCTCGCGCACCACCGGGGACTTCTACGTCGCGTCCCGGACGGTCAAGCCCTGGTGGAACGCCTCAGCAATCGGCGGGGAGTACCTCTCGGCCGCGAGCTTCCTGGGTGTCGCCGGGCTCATCCTGCTCTCCGGCACCGACGCCCTGTGGTATCCGGTGGGGTACACGGCCGGATACCTGATGCTGCTTCTATTCGTCGCCGCTCCCCTGCGCCGCTCGGGCGCCTACACGATCCCGGACTTCACCGAGGCGCGCCTCGATTCGCGTGCCGTCCGCCGCGTCACAAGCCTGGTGGTGGTCCTGGTCGGCTGGCTCTACATCGTCCCGCAACTCCACGGCGCCGCACTGGCCATCCGGATCACCACCGGGCTGCCGGCGTGGGTGGGCCCGGTGGCGGTGGTCGCCGTCGTCTGCATCACCGTGGTGGCGGGCGGGATGCGCTCCATCACATTTGTCCAGGCGTTCCAGTACTGGCTGAAGCTGACCGCGGTGGCGGTGCCCATCGTGTTCATGCTGCTGGTGCTGGGCGGCAACACCTCCCCGGCGGAGGCAGCCCCCGCGGTGAATCCGACGGCGCTGGCACCCTCGGGCCCCTATCAGGTCATTTCCCTGCTCGTGGCCCTGCTCTTCGGAACCCTCGGCCTGCCGCACGTGCTGGTCCGGTTTTACACAAATCCGGACGGACAGTCGGCCCGGCGCACCACCCTGATTGTCCTGGGCCTGCTCTCGGTCTTCTATCTGTTTCCCACGGCCTACGGCATGATCGGCCGGGCCTACGCCCCGGACCTCGCCCAAAGCGGGCCGGCCGACGCCCTGGTGCTGCTGCTGCCTGGCCGGCTGGTGGGCGGGGCGGCCGGCGACCTGCTCTCTGCGCTGGTGGTGGCCGGGGCGTTTGGGGCGTTCCTGTCGACGACGTCGGGCCTGGTGGTCTCGCTGGCCGGCGTGATCAGCCAGGACGTGTTCGGCGGCAGCGTGCGCGGCTTCCGGCTGGCAGCGCTGATCTCGGCGCTGGTGCCTCTGGGAATCGCGTCGATGACCGAATCGCTGGCTCTGGCCGGCAGCGTGGGGCTCGTGTTTGCCTTTACCGCGTCCACGATCTGCCCGGTCCTGCTGCTGGGCATCTGGTGGCGGGGACTGACGGACGCCGGGGCAATCGCGGGCATGGCGACCGGCGGCGTGCTCTGCGGCAGCGCGATGGTGGCCGGTTCGGTGCTGGGGGCGGCACAGACGCCGTCGTGGCTGGCGCAGCCGGCCGCGTGGACGGTGCCGGCCGCGTTCGCCGTCACGATCCTGGTGTCGCGGGCCACGCGGGGCCGGGTGCCGCGGACGATGACGCGCCTCATGACCCGGCTGCACACCCCGGAACGGCCGCTCGCGACGGAACGGTGACCCGGGCGGGTGGGGATCCGGGGTGAGGCTCCGGGCCGGTGGGCTCCGGGTGGCGCGTTACTAGTCGATGGCCGCCATGAGCTCGACGGCGCGCTCCAGGAACGCGTCGACCTGGCTTTCCTCGTAGCCCTCCCGGCCCACGGCGGGGCGGAACACCGCGCGCCGGACGTTGTCCACGCTCAGCGGCTGGTCCTCCTCGAGGTAGCCGATCAGCTCGTGGCAGAGGTCGTCGACGTCGGTGGTGTTGTAGCTGCGGGCCTTGGTCTTGGACGGGCGCCGGAACCGCTGGCCGTCCGGGCGGTGCAGGCGCCCCCGCAGGACGCCCGCGAGCCGGCCGATTTCGCGCAGCCAGGCTTCCTCACCGCGTTCGGCAACCAGCTCATCGCGCTCGCGCCGGGCGAGGGCGTCCTCGAGCCGGTCCAGCGCGGCATCCACGCCGGCCGCCGCGTAGCCGCCCTTCACGGGATCGAAGGACACTGCGCGGACGTCCGAGCTCTTGATGGCGCGGGAGGCCGAGGACGGAGCTTCGAATGACACCCGTGCGCGCTGCAGGAAATCGTCGACCTGCCTGGCGTTGTAGCCATACTGGTTCCGCTGCACGCGGTCAAAAGACGCAGGAATCTGCCGTTGAATGTCCACTGTTACTTTGTTCCTTTGATGCCGTTCGGCTGGTTTGCTCGGCACCATTCTAGGCGCCGGAAGTGCTGGCCTGTGCTTCTAGGCGGCCGTGAGGGCCGAGAACAGGATGAACGCCACCGGCGAGGCGAAGACAATCGAGTCCAGCCGGTCCATGACGCCTCCGTGTCCGGGGAGGATGCTGCTCATGTCCTTGATGCCGAGCTCGCGCTTGACCATCGATTCGGCCAGGTCGCCGGCGGTAGCGGCTGCCACCATGCCCACCGCGAGCACGACGCCGAACCACCACGGCTCGCCCAGCACGAAGATCATGGCGAGCACGCCCACGACGACGGCCCCGGCGATCGAGCCGGCGAAGCCTTCCCAAGTCTTCTTGGGGCTGATCTTGGGGGCCATCGGATGCTTGCCCAGGGAGGCGCCCACGAGGTAGCCAAAGGTGTCGTTGGCCACCACCAGGAGCAGCAGGGTCGCGATCTGCCATGCACCGGCCGGAATCACCCCGTCAGGCCACAGGCCTACCGGTGTCTCGCCGTCGGCGGTGTGCAGCAGCAGCGTCGCAAAGCTGATCAGGAACGGCACCCAGGACAGGGTGAAGACCCCCGCGAAGATGCTCCGCGCCGAACCGGCCGCGCCTTCCAGGGTCCGCCACAACAGCACCGCCACGCTGCTGACGAGCATCGCAAAGAGCAGGCTTTCGAGGCCGCCGAAGTAGGCGGCGATCGGCATGGCGACCGTGCCGACCATCACCGGCACGATCGGCAGGCGCGTGCCTGCGGCCTCCAGCGCACGAAAGATCTCCCAGACGCCGAAGATCGCAAAGGTGGCGGTCACCAGGACGAAGCCCAGCGGGAGGAACAGCAGGCCGCCGAGGACGCACACCAGCATGCCAACGCCCACCACGGTGGCGGCGGGCAGGTTCCGGCCCGCTTTAGGCGTCGGGTTCTCGCGTTGCTTCCCCCGCCTCCGGGCGCGCGGCCCGGAGGCCTCCTGTGCCTGACTCATCAGACCTCGAGCAACTCAGCTTCCTTGCGCTTGAGCAGCTCGTCGATCCCGTCCACGTGTGCCTTGGTCATGGCGTCCAGTTCCTTCTCGCCGCGGGCGCCTTCGTCTTCGCCGGCGTCGCCGTCCTTGACGAGCTTGTCCAGCGTCTCCTTGGCCTTGCGGCGGATGTTGCGGATGGACACCTTCGCGTCCTCACCCTTGGACTTGACGATCTTGACGTATTCCTTGCGCCGTTCGCTGGTCAGCTCGGGAATGGTGATCCGGATGACGTTGCCGTCGTTGGACGGGTTGGCGCCCACCTCGGAGTCGCTGAGGGCCCGTTCGATGTCGCGCAGGGCCGTCTTGTCGTACGGGGTTACGAGGATGGTGCGGGCGTCCGGGACCGCGAAGGAGGCCAGCTGCTGCAGCGGCGTCGGCGTGCCGTAGTACTCGACGATGACCTTGTTGTACAGGCCAGGCGTCGCGCGGCCGGTCCGGATCGAGGCGAAGTCTTCCTTGGCTACCTCAACTGCCTTGTCCATCTTGTCCCCGGCTTCGAGCAAGGTTTCTTCGATCACGGTCTCTCCTCAGAAATTGGTGCGTCCCGGGGGCCGGGGCGCGGCACGTCATCTTGGTGCGCCTGATGTATTCCGCCGGGCGCTTTTGTCTTCCGCCTGGCGGCGGAAAGGTCCTGAAAACATCCTAGCCGTTGCTAGGGGGTGACGACGGTGCCCAGGTCCTCGCCCCGGATGGCGCGGGTGACGTTGCCCTCGCCTTCCATGCCGAAGACCACCATCGTGAGGTTGTTGTCCTTGCACATGGTCATCGCGGTCTGGTCCATCACACGGATGTCGCGGCGGAGGGCGTCGTCGTAGCTGAGGCGGTGCAGCTTCTCCGCCGTCGGGTCCTTCTTCGGGTCGGCGGTGTAGACGCCGTCGACGCCGCTCTTGGCCATCAGGACGACGTCGGCGTGGACCTCCATGGCGCGCTGGGCGGCCACGGTGTCCGTGGAGAAGTACGGCAGTCCGGCGCCGGCGCCGAAGATGACAACCCGGCCCTTTTCCATGTGGCGGATGGCGCGGCGGGGAATGTAGGCCTCGGCAACCTGGCCCATGGTGATGGCGCTCTGCACGCGCGTTTCCACCCCGGCCTGCTCCAGGAAGTCCTGTAGCGCGAGGCAGTTCATGACGGTTCCGAGCATGCCCATGTAGTCGGCGCGGGAGCGGTCCATGCCGCTCTGGGACAGTTCGGCGCCGCGGAAGAAGTTGCCTCCGCCGACGACGATTGCGACCTCGACGTCGGGAACTGCGGCGGCGATCTGCTTGGCCACGCCACGGACGGTATCCGGGTCGACGCCCAGTTTCCCGCCGCCGAAGACCTCGCCGGAGAGCTTCAAGAGGACGCGGCGCCTGTTCTTCTTTGGCTGGGCTGAAGTGGTGACGGTTTCCATGGTGCCTTCCCGTTGGTGAACTCTGAGTTAGGTTATCGTGCTGGGCGCCCAGGGCGGCATTCCGGCCGTGACCGGAACCGGTGCCTCACGGGTGCATGCAAAAGGGGTGGCCACCGTGGTGACCACCCCCTTAGCGTGTCTTGCTAGTGCCTGACTGGTGTCTGGCCAGTCTGACTAGGAACCGACGCGGAAGCGCGTGAAGGCAGTTGCCTTGACGCCGGCCTCTTCGAGGACCTGGGCGACAGACTTCTTGGCATCCTTGGCGAATGCCTGGTCAACGAGGACCTCGCCCTTGTAGAAGCCGGTAACGCGGCCTTCGACGATCTTGGTCATCGCAGCTTCGGGCTTGCCCTCGGCCTTGGCCGTTTCCTCGGCGATGCGGCGCTCGGACTCGACGAGCTCGGCCGGAACGTCCTCACGGGTGAGGTAGTTCGGAGCCATGGCGGCAACGTGAACGGCGACGTCGTGGGCTGCGGTGGCAGCCGCTTCGCCTTCGCCGTCAACAGCGAACAGCACGCCAACCTGGGCCGGGAGGTCCTTGGAGGTCTTGTGCAGGTAAGCGTCGACCGTAGCGCCCTCGATGCGGGAGATGCGGCGGACAACAACCTTTTCGCCCAGAACGGCGCCCTCTTCGATGACGACCTCGGACAGCGGCTTGCCGTCGACCTCGGTGGCCAGCAGGGTCTCGAGATCGGCAGCACCGGACTCGACAGCCACGGCCAGGACCTTGTCGGCCAGCTGGATGAACTTGTCGGCCTTGGCAACGAAGTCGGTCTCGCAGTTGACTTCGATCATCACGCCGACGCCGTTGGCGACCTTGGCAGCAACCAGGCCTTCAGCGGTGGAGCGGCCTTCGCGCTTGGTGGCGCCCTTCAGGCCCTTGATGCGGATGATTTCGATGGCCTTCTCGGCGTCACCGTTGGCTTCGTCAAGAGCCTTCTTGACATCCATCATGCCGGCGCCGGTGCGCTCGCGCAGAGCCTTGATATCAGCGGCAGTGTAGTTCGCCATGTGAACCCCTCTGTCTAGAAATTTATGTGGTGTACGGACCGACAGGACGGCTGCTCACCGAGTGAGCGGCCATCCTGTCGGTACCCCCTATGCAGCTGAGCGCATGTGGGGAGATCCAGATTTACTTGTCTGACTACTTGGCTTCGTCGGCGGCCGGTGCTTCTTCAGAAGCGGGTGCCTCTTCAGCAGCCGGAGCAGCTTCAGCGGCCGGTGCCTCTTCAGCAGCCGGTGCAGCCTCAGCGGCGGGCGCTGCAGCAGCTTCAGCCTTGTTGCCTTCGAGGAGCTCGCGCTCCCACTCGGCCAGCGGCTCTTCCGGAGCTTCCGTGGTGCCGGTGGCGCGCTGGTTACGGGCGATGAGGCCCTCAGCAACGGCGTCGGCGACAACGCGGGTCAGCAGGTTGACGGAGCGGATGGCGTCGTCGTTACCCGGGATCGGGAAGTCGACTTCGTCGGGATCGCAGTTGGTGTCCAGGATGGCCACAACCGGGATGTTCAGCTTCTTGGCCTCGTCGACAGCAAGGTGTTCCTTCTTGGTGTCAACGATCCACAGCGCGGACGGCGCCTTGGTCAGGTTGCGGATACCACCGAGGTTGGTTTCCAGCTTGGTGAGTTCGCGGCGAAGGAGCAGCAGTTCCTTCTTGGTGTAAGCCGAACCGGCGACGTCGTCGAAGTCGATCTCTTCGAGTTCCTTCATGCGCTGGATGCGCTTGGAGACCGTCTGGAAGTTGGTCAGCATACCGCCGAGCCAACGCTGGTTGACGTAGGGCTGGCCAACGCGGGTGGCCTGCTCGGCGATGGATTCCTGCGCCTGCTTCTTGGTGCCGACGAAGAGAACGGTGCCGCCGTGTGCAACGGTGGCCTTCACGAACTCGTAGGCACGGTCGATGTAGGACAGCGACTGCTGCAGGTCAATGATGTAGATACCGTTGCGCTCCGTGAAGATGAAGCGCTTCATCTTCGGGTTCCAACGGCGGGTCTGGTGTCCAAAGTGGACGCCGCTGTCAAGCAGCTGGCGCATAGTTACGACGGGCATGCCGACGCTCCTTCCGGCAGGTCATTCATGAGAGAGCCCATGGCCCTCTTACCCTGCCAATAGTTGACGGTTGTTTAGCATTCGCCCGGGATGGGCGTTGCTCCTGGCATCCACTGCACTTCCCATCCGCGCCATATGGAACGGACCGCAGGAGGCGCAGTCCTCCGCAGCCGAAGTTTGTGGCTTCTTTTGAGGAGGGCTGGATACGCGTAGTCAGCTGCTGTTCCCCCGCACCCCTGAATGAGGCGTGCCGGCTTCGGCAATCACGAAGTATCGCGACTTACAAGCGTGAGGGCACAGCAAACTGCTCCACCAAGTGTACTACAGCGGCCCCGCCCCGGAGGACGGTTTTGCCACGGCAGCGGGGCGGGGTTCCGGGGCTTGGGCGGGGGTCGGCGGGCACCTTATCCACATAGCCATGGCAGGAGATTCCGTCCGGGGTGCTGCTTAGGCAGGCTGGGGCCATGAAGCTCCCCCTTGGCCTGCCGGCACCCTTCCTGGCGGCACTGTTCCTGCCGGCACTGTTCCTGCCGGCACCGTTCCTGGCGCTGTCCCCCATCGCCGCCGATGCCCATATCTCCGCCGCTGCCGATGCCGCCGCCGACATCGGCGCCGGCGCCGCCGGGGCTGCGATTTCACCCGGCCGGGGCTCCCCAAGGGCAGGCCCGGTCCCGGAACCTGCCTGGAGCTGGCCGCTTAGCCCGCGGCCGGCGGTGCTGCGCGCCTTCGATCCCCCGGCCAGGCCGTGGCTCAGCGGTCACCGCGGTGTCGATATTGAGGCGGCCTTCGATGGCGCCCCGCTCCTGTCGCCGGCCGCCGGGACGGTGAGCTTTGTCGGGACGGTGGTGGACCGGCCAGTCATCACGATCGATCACGGCAACGGGCTGCGCAGCAGTTTCGAGCCGGTGGCCAGTTCACTGACGGCTGGGGCCGCGGTGGCGGAAGGCGAGGTCCTGGGGCGGGTGCAGGCCGGCCACTGCGGCCCGGCCCCGCCCTGCCTCCACTGGGGCGTCCGCCGCGGCGAGGACTATGTCAACCCGCTGGTGTTCGTGATGGACCTGAGGCCATCCGTCCTGCTCCCGCCCCTGGAGCCTGGTCCATGATGCAGCATTTGGCGCCGCCTTTGATGCGCGGCTCCTCCGTTGAGGCACGCGGGCCTCCGCGGCGGCCGTTTGGCGCATCAGACGATCGCGGAAATGCCCGTGATCGCCCGGCCGGTGACCAAGGTGTTGATTTCGTGCGTGCCCTCGTAGGAGTAGATGGCTTCGGCGTCCGCAAAGACCTTGGCCATTTCGAAGTCCGTCACGATCCCGTTGCCGCCGAGGATGCTCCGGCCCAGTGCCACGCTTTCGCGCATGCGCGCGGTGGTGAACGCCTTGGCCAGGGCTGACTGCTCGTCCTTCGCCTCCCCCGCATCCTCCAGCTGGGACAGCCTCACCATCATGCCCATGGAGCTGACGGCATTGCCGAGGATCTGCACGAGCTGGTGCTGGATCAGCTGGAAGGAGGCAATCGGGCGGCCGAACTGGCTGCGTTCCACGGCGTAGCGCCGGGCGACGTCGAAGGCGGCGAACTGCTGCCCCACCGCTTGCCAGGCAACGGCCAGGCGGGTGACTTTCAGGACCTTGTTCGTGTCACGGAAGCTGTTGGCATTGGCGAGCTTGAAGAACTCCGGCACCACAACGTTATCGAGCGTGATGTCGGCGTTCTGAACCGTGCGCAGCGAGATCTTGTTCTCGATTTTCGAGGCACTGTACCCCTCGGCCTTGGTGTCCACGAGGAACCCTTTGACCTGGTTGTCCTCGAGATCGCGAGCGTAGATGACCACCCAGTCGGAGAAGGTTGCGTTGCCGATCCAGCGCTTGGCTCCATTGAGGATCCAGTTCCCGCCGTCGCGCCGCGCCGTGGTGCGCGTACCGCCGGCGACGTCGGAGCCGCCAAGGGGCTCGGTGAGGCCGAAGGCGCCGATCTTCTTGAGCGAGTAAATCTCGGGAAGCCACGCGTCCTGCTGCTCCTGGGAGGCAAGGGCTTCGATGGAGCCGGTGAAGAGTCCGTCATGGACGCCCATGAACGTCGCGATCGACGTGTCGGCGCGGGTGACTTCCGCGTGCAGGATGCCGGCGAAGAGGTTCGAGTAGCCCTGCCTCCGGACGGGGCTGACCAGGTCGATTTCTGCCAGCTTCGGGATCAGCTCCATGGGGAACTCCGCGCGATTCCAGCAATCGACGGCGATCGGCCGGACTTCGCGGGCAAGGAACTCGCGGACTTCGGCCAGCCTGTCCTGCTCCTTGGCGCTGAGCAGCTGCTCGAACGCAAAGAAGTCGCCATCGGCGTAGGGCAGGTTATGGATGTCGATGGCAGCTTTGGACATGGTGTTCCTTCACTCGATCAGCGGGGACCAAAGGGGCGCGGGCTTCGCGCCGACGATAAGTTACTCATGAGTAACATATCGCAGTGTCGAGACGCCTGCAAGCGTCGGACCCGACAAAGGCCCGACAAAAAGGGAGCCGTGGCCGACGTCGGACGTCAGCCACGGCTCCCGTGGTTGCGGGCCCCGGATGAGGAGGCTGCCGCAGAAATGAATGTAGGGCTACTCGGACTTGAACCGAGGACCTTAGGATTATGAGTCCCGCGCTCTAACCAGCTGAGCTATAGCCCCCTGCGCCCGGAGCCGGACCTGGCCCGCTGGGGGCCGGATTGGTTCCGGGCAAAAATACTCTAGCAATAGTAGACGCATCACGTGCGCGCGCCGCCACCGGCAGGCGGCCTGGCGCAACTGACCTGGATGCTGTTGGACTGGACGCACTGGGACTGGACGCGTTCGGAGTGGACGCATCCCTGCCAGGCGGCGTGCCTAAAGGACCAGGTCGTCGTAGCTGGCACCCCGGTAGATGTCCTCAAATGTCTGCAGAGTGCGCGCGATGCCGTGGCTTTCCACCATTTCGCGGCTGGTCTTGCCCATCGCATCACGCTCGTGGTCCGGCAGCGAGAACACGCGCGTCAGCTTGGCGGCGAGGTCGTCGCTGTCGTTGGGGATAAAGAGGTAGCCGTTTTCCCCGTCGCGGACCAGGTGCGGCAGCGCCATGGCGTTGGCCAGCAGGACTGGCGTAGACGCCGACATCGCCTCCAGGGTCACAAGGGACTGGAGCTCCGCCGTGCCGGGCATGCAGAACACGTCGGCCGTGATGTAGGCCTTGCGAAGCTCGGCGTCGCTGGCCAGGCCGAGGAACCTGACCCGGTCCGCCAGTCCGAGCCGGGCGACCTGTGCCTCGAGGGCAGGACGGACTTCGCCGCCGCCGACGATTTCGAGGTGGATGTCCAGCTCCTGGGGCGTCTTGGCGACGGCGTCGATCAGGACGTCCACGTGCTTCTCCTCCGCCAGCCGGCCGGCGAAGAGCACGGTGGGGCTGGCGTGGCGTTCCGCGGTTTCGCCGGGATGCAGCTCGTAGGCGGCGGCGTCGATGCCGTTGGAGAGGGGCAGGACCTGGCGGAGGAAGGCGTGCTGGTGCATGGCCTTGGCGGCAAGCGGTGTGGGTGTGGTCACGACGTCGGCCTGGCCCATGACCTTGCCCATGTCACGCCAGGAGATCCGGCCCACGATGTCTTTGAACCACTGCGGGAACGGCAGGAAGGGGTTCAGGTTTTCGGGCATGAAGTGGTTGGTCGCCACCACCCGGATGCCGCGCTTTACGGCCTCGTAAAGGACGTGCTCGCCGATCATGTAGTGGCTCTGGATGTGCACCACGTCCGGCTGGATGCGATCGAACAGCAGCCCGATTTCCTTCTTGATCTCCCAGGGGAAGGTGACCCGGAAATACTCGTGCGTGGGCACGGAGTGGGAGCGCAGGCGGTGGACGGTGGCCTCGTCGCTGAACTCGCTGTAGCTCGGGCCCTTGCCCGGGCGGCATGCCAGGACGTGGACCTCGTGACCGCGGGCCGTCATCCCCTTGGCCAGGCGGTAGCCGAACTGGGCGGCGCCGTTGACGTGGGGCGGGTACGTGTCAGCGGCAATCAGGATGGTCAGCGGCGGCTGGTTGTCGGACGTGGTCACGTGGAGAGCTCCTGGTGGTCGCTGTGCGGTCAGCTGGATCAACGGTGGCCGGCTGGCCATCGGCGGCACGGGCGCCGGGCCTGCAGCCGAAGTCTGGGCGGACGCCCTAGGACCTGCCCGCAGTCTTCCGCGCGTCCTTCTTGCGCTTGGTGACTTCCGGGTGGTGTCTGGAAAGGGCTATTACTCCCACGATAGCAAGTGATGCGGCCGTCCCCATGGCGATAGCCATCACAGGCTGGACGTCGGGACGCAGTTCTCCCAGAATTACGATGCCGATTGCGATGCCCACAATGGGGTCGATCACGGTCAAACCGGCGATCACGAGGTCCGGCGGTCCGCTGGAGTAGGCATTCTGTACGAACCACGATCCCAGCACGCCTGCAGCCACGATTGCCACGGCGCTGTACCACGGCACATTCAGCAGGAACTGACCGTTCGGGTCCAACAGATGCCGGCCGATGATGCGGGTCAGGACCGCCACGAAGCCGAACAGGACGCCGGCGCCGAGGATGTAGACGAAGGCGCTCATGCGGTGCTTGAACAGGACGGCGAGCGTGCCGAAGAGCCCGACCGCCAGGGCCAGGAGCAGCACGATGGTCAGTTCGTCCGAGCTGCTGACGTTGTGGTTTTCCTGGGTGACATTGACGGCCAGCACCACAAAGAGTGCTGAACCTGTCACGCAGAGCGAGATGGCCACGATGGTGGCCCGGTTCATGCTCAGGCCCTGGTCCTTGGTGTTGACCACGGTGGTGATGACCAGGGCGATCGCGCCGATCGGTTGCACCACCGTCAGCGGGGCCATGACGAGCGCGACGGCGTTCATCGCCATCCCGACGCACAGCAGCATGAACCCGAAAAGCCAGCGCGGATTGCGCGCGAGCCGAAGCAGGCCGTGGGTGCTCAGCGCCAGGCCGCCGGTATCGGCCTTGACCGCGCTGCCCTGGCGCTGGGCGCCAAAGGCCAGGCAGAAGGCACCGAGTACCGCAAGCAGTACCGCAACCCAGACCATCAGTGGGAGCCGCCGTCGTGCGCGCGAAGTTGCCTGCCCTTGCCGATGATGGCCCAGACGTAGTTGTAGGCCGCGATCCAGTGCCCGACGAGGCCCAGGCCCAGGAAGATCCACGCGACCGTGGCGTACACGTCGGCAGCGGGCACCGGAAGTTTGGACAGCACCAGCAGCGGGGTGCCCACCAGCAGCAGGCCCGTCCGGATTTTTCCGATCCGGCTCACCGGCAGATCCGGGTGGCCGTGGAAATAGAACAGTGACAGGGCCAGCAGGACCGCGTCCGGGACCAGCAGCGCGGCGAGATACCACCACTCGACGACGCCTGCGATCACGAGGGTCACGGCGACGGCGATCAGCGAGAGTCTGTCCGCAATCGGGTCCATGACCCGGCCGAGGTTGGACATTTGATTGAAGCGGCGGGCGATGTAGCCGTCCACCCAGTCGGTGCTGGCCATGATGGCGAGCACGAGGGCACCGTAGCCGTACTTGTGCTCCGAGAGAACCAGCCAGATGAACACCGGAACACCAAGGAAGCGCACCACAGTCAGGACATTGGGGACCGTGAAGACCGCGTCGCGGTGGACGAGGGGCTGCCCGGGGCGGGCGCCAGCGCCGATGAACTTCATCGATTCCCCCCTTCCGTGGACGGCAACGGTTTGGCGTTTGGGTTCAGGGATCTGCCTAGCCCTTTAGCAGCCGGCGCACAAGGACCGCGAGGGCGGCTCCCGACGCGGCGAGCACAGCCAGGGGCTTCCAGCGCTGCTTGATCGTGTCGGCCAGGCCCTGCCCGTCAGCGGATGTGGAGGACCCCGTCGAGGTGCGGACTGAGGAGCGGAAGCCTGCGATCTTGTCGCTGAGCTGCTCTTTGCCGTCCTGGAGTCGGGCCTGGGTGGCGGCCAGCAGGGTTTGGGCCTGGGTCTTGACGTCGAGTTCGCGGCCGAGGTCGTCGCGCACGCCGGTGAGATGCGTGCGCCGCTGGTCCACCCGGCGTCGGAGTTCGGCCTCTGTGGGGGGCGGCCCGAAGTCGGGCTTGGCGGCCGCTTTGGCTTCCTTCTCATCCTTCGCCTTGGCGGCGGCGGCTTCCTTGGCGGCCTTGGCGGCTTTGTACTGTTCGGAGTTCGGATCCAGGATCGCCGCGTCGAAGGCGGAGCCCTCCTTGGCGATGCCGAGGTCGTACTTGAGCCCCCGGATGGTCTCCTCGGGGACCAGCGGCATGAGCTTCTTGAACTTATTCAGACCGATGAGCGCCCCGATCGCGGCGATGACGAGGAAGACTGCGCAGACCAGCAGGGCGGCGAGCCACGCGGGCATGATCGTGGCCAGTCCCATGATTGCCGCGACGACGAGTCCGACCAGCAGGAACGCAACGAACACCAGGGCGACGGCGAAGAAGGCGCCTGCGACGCCGAGCTGGATCCCCTTGCGCTTGATTTCGGCCTTGGCCAGCGCAATCTCGTCACTGAGCTGCCGGGGCGCCAGCTTGAAGATCATCTTCAGGGTTTGCGGCAGCGCGGAAATGCGCAGCCCACCGCCTGTCCCGCCGCTGTGACGTCCGCTCATCGGTCCCGCCTAACTGGTGCCATCCGTCGATCCGCTCGCGCGGGCTTGCCGGGTCTGGACAGCTTCGCACAGACCCCGGTGTCAAAACTATCATTTAGGCTCTTGGGAGGCCCTTTCGGGCAAGGTGTGGCGCGCCTGCCCAGCCACCGGCCGGCTATCCCGGCGGGCCCTAGGATGGACCTCTGTGAGCACACCCCACAATCCCGGTGATTCCCTGAGCCGCCGTCGTAAATTCCTCTACATCCTGACGCTCGGCGCTTTGACCGCCCTCGGGCCGTTCACGGTTGACCTCTACTTGCCCGCATTCCCGGCCCTGGAAGAAAGCCTGGGCGTCTCCGCGGCCGCGGTGCAGCTGACGCTCACGGGGACGACCATAGGTTTCGCGCTGGGACAGCTGGTAGTGGGTCCGCTGAGTGACAAGTTCGGCCGGCGGCTGCCCCTGATCGTGGCGACGGCGGTTCACATCGCGGCATCCCTGGGCGCCGCGCAGTCCACGGACATCGCCACGCTGGGCTTCTTCCGCGTCCTCATGGGCGTCGGGGCTGCCGGAGGCGGTGTGGTGGCCATGGCCATGGTCCGCGACCTGTTCAGCGGCTACGCGATGGTGCGGATGTTCGCGAGGATGGCCCTTGTCAACGGTCTGGCCCCGATCCTCGCCCCGGTGATCGGCTCCCAGCTGCTGTTGCTGGTCCCCTGGCCCGGCATCTTCTTGTTCCTGGCCGCCTACGGGACCTGCGTCATCATCGCGGCCCTCTTCGTGATCCGGGAGACCCTGCCGCCGGAGCTGCGCGGCAAATCCGGGATGACCGCGGGCCAGCGTTACAAGGTGCTCTTCTCCGACCGGATCTTCGTGGGCCTGCTGCTTGTGGGCGGGATGAACTTCGCGGGCCTCTTCACTTACCTCTCGGCCTCGCCGTTCCTGTTCCAGAATGTCTACGGGTTCACGCCCCAGCAGTACGGCCTGCTCTTTGGCGTCAACTCGCTGGGCATCGTGGCAGGCGTGCAGACCAGCGCAAGGCTCATCAAGCGCGTCCCGCCGCAGTGGATCCTGGCCTGTTCCACGGCCTGGATGTTCGTCATGGCCGTCCTGATTGTCGTCTTCGACCAGCTGGGGTTGGGGCTGTGGGGCGTCCTGGTGCCGCTGTGGTTCTACATCCTCGGCGCCGGTTTCACCTTCCCCACCGTGCAGGTCCTGGCCCTGTCCAAACATGGCGCCCAGGCAGGAACCGCGGCTTCACTTCTCGGCGCGGCGACCTTCCTGATGGCGGGCCTTATCTCGCCGGTGGTCGGCTGGCTCGGCGTCAGCTCCGCAACCCCGATGGGCGCCGTCCAGGCCGTCTGCATCCTGCTGGCGGCCGCTGCGCTGTGGCTGGTTGTACGGCCCAGCACGGTGCCACCGATCCAATAGCCGGGCTCCCCCGGCGGGACATGCCCATTCTTCGCGGCTTCCCCGGCGGGACATGCCCATTCTTCGCGGCCTCCCCGGCGGGCATGCCCATTCTTGGCGCCCAGGGCTGGACATATTGGCACTATGTCCACCCGTCAGGACCACCACTGGACATGTCCCCCGGGCAGCCGCGCTGAGCGGACCACATGCGGGACATGCCCATTCTTCGCGGCCTCCCCGGCGGAACATGCCCATTCTTGGCGCCCAGGGCTGGACATACTGGCACTATGTCCACCCGCCAGGACCACGACCGGACATGTTCCCACCGGCATCCCGCCAGCACTGGACATGTCCCCCGGGCAGCCCGAATAGCGTGTACACCCCGCACAGCCGCACCCGCAGCCCTGTCACTCACCCGCAGCCCTATCCCTGGCCCGCAGCCCTGCGCCCCGTCGCACCCTGTTCGACGTCCGCGGCGGGCGATAAAGTTATTTCATGCCCGACAGGCAGGATCACCCGCCCCTTCCGGCCACTTGGCAGCGGTGCGACGCCGGAATCCTGCCCCTGTGGTGGGATCGTTTGTGCAGCCAGACCAGTCCGCAGTCGGCGGCCCTGTTCGCCGCCGGCCTGTTCACCGAAGACCGCCGGCGCCCAATTGCCCAGTGGTACAACCCTGCCTATGACTCCGCCCTCCTCGTGGCACCGGAATCTTCCCCGGAGTGGCCGGTGCAACGCTTCGGCATCTTCTATGCGCCCCCGGGCGGCGGATTCACCCAGGTGCACTCGGCGCCGCATGAATGGCACCCGCGGGAGCCCCGGAAGTCCCCCACCGAGCAGGAGGCCTTCCAGGCAGCGGTCGCCGAAGCCCAGCGCTTCCTCCAGGTGGAAATGTACTTCGTCTGATCCCGCCACCTGAACTGCCCCCTGGGACGTCCGGCTGGAAGCCCAGACCGCTGACGGAGCAACGAAACGGAGAAACAAAAAAGGCCCCGCGGCTGGTTTTCACCGGCCGCGGGACCTGTCCGCTCCTCCTGCTGGACTTGAACCAGCAACCCTTCGATTAACAGTCGAATGCTCTGCCAATTGAGCTAAGGAGGAATGAAGCAGGTACGACATTAGCAAAGGTTTTGCCGGTAGGGAAATCGGCCGCGGAGCCGGCGCCAGCCAGTCACGAAATACCCCCTCCGGGTATAAAAAAGTCCCCGTTCCGGAACCCGGAACGGGGACTGCGCGCTCCTCCTGCTGGACTTGAACCAGCAACCCTTCGATTAACAGTCGAATGCTCTGCCAATTGAGCTAAGGAGGAATGAAGCGGGTATAAGCCTAGCAAACACCAGCCCGGGAAACGAAATCGGCGGCTCAGGCGTCCGAGCGCAGGGACCGCCGCTGCATCTCAAGTTGCATGAGTTCGCGATTCAGCCGCTGGAATTCCTCGGGGTCAGCCGAGGCGTCCAGGCGCTGCAGCTGGCCCATCTTCTCGGCCTTGACCCGGGTGATCTGGAGTTCGAACAAGCGGGCGAGGATGTCCTTGCAGTAGCGCAGGACGCCTTCTGGAGTGTTGGCCGGCAGGGGCACCACGGAGAGCTCGGACACGAGCGGGCGCAGCGGTTCAGGGACCTCCTGCAGCAACTGCTCGACCCAGCGCACCGGGTCGCCGGAAAACCCGAGTCCGGTGGCCCGGATGGCCTCGTGGATGGCGAGATAGGCGGGTGTGGAGAACCGCGCTTCCGAGAAGCGCTGCCAAGTCTCGCCCTCGAGCATGCCGGGTTCCTGCAGCGCGACCTCGAGCGCCTGACGCTCCATCGCTGCCACGGGGTCCCGGGGATCAGGGCGATTGAAGGACGGGAGTACGGCCGACGGCGGCAAGGGGGCCACGCCGGGCGCGGTCCCGGCATAGCCGCGGCCGGACCCGGCATAGCCCTGCCCGCCGCCCTGCCCATGGCTCTGGGTCTGGCCGCCGCCGCCCGGCGGAGCCGATGCGGCCTGCGCGGCGCGTTTGGTCGCCGCACCGACGGCCCTGCTGACTTCCTCGACCGGCATGCCCAGCCAGCCGGCGAGCTCCCGGGCATAGGCCGGCCGGATTCCGGCGTCGCGGATCTGCGCCACCACGGGCGCGGATTCACGCAGGGCCGCGATCCGGCCCTCGACGGTGTCCAGATTGTGCCGCTTCAGGGTGGCCCGGATGGCAAACTCAAACAGCGGGCGGCGGCTCCCGATCAAGTCCCGGACGGCGGAGTCGCCCTTGGACTGGCGCAGTTCGCAGGGGTCTGCGCCATTGGGTTCGACTGCCACGAAGGTTTGCGCGACAAACCGCTGGTCCTCTTCGAAGGCGCGCAGGGCCGCTTTCTGCCCGGCGGCGTCGCCGTCGAACGTGAAGATGACCTCTCCCCCGCTGCCGTCATCGGAGAGCAGCCGGCGGGCGATCTTGATGTGCTCGGTGCCGAAGGCGGTCCCGCACGTGGCTACGGCCGTCGGAATTCCGGCCAGGTGGCAGGCCATGACGTCGGTGTAGCCTTCGACCACCACGAGCTGGCGGTCCTTGGCGATGTTGCGCTTGGCGAGGTCGATTCCGTAGAGGACCTGGGACTTCTTATAGAGCGCGGTTTCGGGGGTGTTCAGGTACTTCGGACCCTGGTCGTCCTCGTAGAGCTTGCGTGCGCCGAAGCCGATGGTGTCGCCCGCGATGTCCCGGATCGGCCAGATCAGCCGGCCGCGGAAACGGTCATAAATCCCCCGGCCACCTTCTGAAAACATGCCTGTGAGCTTGAGCTCGGCGTCCGTGTAGCCGCGGCCGCGAAGGTGTTTGAGGAGCGAGTCCCAGCCCTGCGGTGCGTAGCCCACACCAAACTGTTCGGCCGCCGCACGGTCGAAGCCGCGCCCGTAGAGGAAGTTGCGGCCCTCCGCGGCGCCGGGGGTGAGCAGCTGGGCGCGGAAGAACTCGTCGGCCACCTTGTGCGCGTCCAGGAGACGCTGGCGCCGGCCGATGTCCTCCCGGTTGGGCCCGGAGCCGCCGTCCTCGTAGTGGAGCTCGAAGCCGATCCGGTGGGCCAGCTTCTCGACGGCCTCGTGGAAGGAGATGTGGTCCAGCTTTTGGACGAAGGAGATGACGTCGCCGTCCTCGCCGCAGCCAAAGCAGTGGTACCGGCCAACCTGGGGGCGAACCGTGAAGGAGGGTGAGCGTTCGTCGTGGAAGGGGCACAGACCCTTGTAGGACCCCAGCCCGGCACCCTTGAGCGTCACATAGCCATCGACGACTTCCTTGATGTCGGTGCGCTGGCGCACTTCATCGATGTCTTCGCGTTTGATCAGGCCGGCCACAGTGCCATCCTAGTCCCCGGGTACGACGCCGACGGGCAGGTCATGGTGGTCCTCACCACAGCGACGGCAGGCTGCCCACGAGACGCTCGTACATGGCCAGCGCCGAGCCGTCCGTCAGCGACGCGACCTGGTCGATGACGACGCGCAGCCGCGCGGCGTCATCGCCCGCGTCGAGCCAGTCGGCGGCGAACATCGGCTCCAGGTGGCGCTCCCCCGTGGCGCTGAGCGCAGTGACGAGGGCATGCAGGACCTCGCGCTGGCGCTCATAGATGGGCTGCCGGTGTTCGGTGGTCATCACGAAGGTGGTGGCCAGGCCCTTCATCACCGCGATTTCCATGACGGTCTCATCCGGGACGATCAGCTCCGCGTTGTAACGGGTCAGGTTTTCCGGGCCGTAGACCGTGCGGGTGGCCTCCAGCGCGCTCTGGCAGAAGCGGCCGATGAGCTGGCTGGTCATGTCCTTGAGCGCCGCCATGGCCTTACGGCTGCCGTCGGCCTCGCGCACCCAGACGTCCGTGGCCTCCAGCCGGGCCAGCGCTGCATCGATCGCGGCGGGATCGTTGTGCGGCAGATACCACTGCTTGGCGTAGCCGACGACGCGGGCGCGGTGGTCCGGGTTGTCCATCCAGCGCAGCTGGAAATGCCCTGCCACGATCGCGTCCTCGACGTCGTGCACCGAGTAGGAGATATCGTCCGCCAGGTCCATGACCTGCGCTTCGAGGCAGGACCGGCGTTCCGGGGCGCCGTCGCGGATCCAGTCGAAAATGGGGAGGTCGTCCTCATAGGCGCCGAACTTGCTGGTCCGCTCCCCGTGGATGACCGGGGCGTTCACAGCGGACCACGGGTATTTGGCAGCGGCATCGAGGCTGGCCCGGGTCAGGTTCAGGCCGGCCGGCTGGCCGTCGGCGGCCAGGACTTTTGGCTCCAGCCGGCTCAGCAGCCGCAGCGTCTGGGCGTTGCCTTCGAAGCCCCCGATCCCGTGCGCCACCTCGTTGAGGGCCGCTTCGCCATTGTGGCCGAAAGGCGGGTGGCCGAGGTCGTGGCTGAGGCATGCGGTGTCCACGACGTCGGGGTCACAGCCCAGCGCACGGCCCAGTTCGCGGCCCACCTGGGCAACTTCGAGGCTGTGGGTGAGCCGGGTCCGGACGAAGTCGTCGGTATCCGGGGCCACCACCTGGGTCTTCGCGCCGAGCCGGCGCAGCGCCGAGGAGTGCAGGACCCGTGCACGGTCACGCTCGAAGTCAGACCGGTAGGTGCTCTTGGGCGGCTCCTCAACCCAGCGGGCCCAGTCGCGGGAGGTGTAGCCGTCCAGGACGGGGGCGGTGGTCCGGGTCTCAGCCACCGGAGACGTCCAGCTCGGCGAACGAGATGTCGCGGGTCTGCGCGTCGTCCAGCGTCCGGTTCAGCAGCCAGTCTTTCGGCAGTGCCGGTTTTTTGGGCGAGCCGGCGCGGCCGCGCGGACCCTCGGCGTCGCCTCCGGGATACGGCGAGTCGAGGTCCAGCTGGTCCAGAGTCCCGCGCAGCACCTCCAGGCTGGTGACGAGCGCCAGCTTGGTCCGCAGTTCGCTGCCGACCACGTAGCCCTTGAAGTACCAGGCAATGTGCTTGCGGATTTCGCGCAGGGCCTTGCCCTCGTCCCCGAACGTCTCGACCATGAGCTCGGCGTGCCGGTACACGCTCTCGGCCACCTGGCGCAGGTCCGGCCGGTGCCGCTGGTCGCTGCCTTCGAACGCGGCCATGAGGTCGCCGAAGAGCCAGGGCCGGCCCTGGCAGCCGCGGCCGACGACGACGCCGTCCACACCCGTTTCGCGGACCATCCGGACCGCGTCCTCCGCGGACCAGATATCTCCGTTGCCGAGGACGGGAATGTCCGGCAGCGCCTCACGCAGCCGGGCGATGGCGGACCAGTCGGCCTGGCCGGAATAGAACTGGGCGGCCGTGCGGCCGTGAAGGGCGACGGCGGCGACGCCGGAATCGCGGGCGATCCGGCCGGCATCGAGGTAGGTCAGGTGGTCCTCGTCGATGCCCTTGCGCATCTTGATGGTCAGCGGGACGTTGCCCTTGGAGGCTTCCTTCACCGCCGTCTGGACGATCGTGGTGAAGAGGTCGATCTTCCACGGCAGGGCCGATCCGCCGCCGCGCCGGGTGACCTTGGGCACGGGGCAGCCGAAGTTGAGGTCGATGTGGTCCGCCCGGTCCTCCTCGACCAGCATCCGGACGGCCTGTCCGACAGTGACGGGATCCACGCCGTACAGCTGGACGGAGCGGACTTTTTCGTCGTCGTCGTGCGAAATGATGCGCAGCGACTCCGGCGTGCGCTCGACGAGGGCGCGGGAGGTGACCATCTCCGCCACATACAGGCCGCCGCCGTATTCACGGCACAGCCTGCGGAAGGCGGAGTTGGTGATACCCGCCATGGGAGCCAGGATCACGGGGGTGTCCACCGTGATCGGGCCCAGCTTCAGGGGCGGGAGTTCCAGCTTGGGGGCGGGAGGGGTTGCTACAACAGTCACCCGACCATTGTCTCAAAGACGGGCAAATCGGCCCGGTCCGCTCCGGCTATGTGGAAATCTCCCTCTGCGGCAGCGTTCGGGAGCCGGCAGATCCCCGTCAGCCGCGCAGTGCGGCCCGCCGCCCGCGGCGCGTGGCAGCACCGGCGCCGTCGGACCCGCCCGGTTCGGACCCGCCCGATTCGTCCCCGCCCCAATCCGGTCCGCCCGCGTCTGGCCCGATCCGTTCCGGCCGGCCCCGTTCCGGTTGCGTCCGACCCGGCCCGGCCCCTTCCGGCTGAGTCCTTTCCGATGCGACCCGTGCCACCACACCGCCCCTGATGCCGGTGGCCTTGACCACCAGCACAGCGATGAGGGTGGTGACCGGCACGGCCAGGACGAGTCCCACGGAGCCGACGAGGGTGCGGATGACTTCCTCGGAGAGCTCGGCGCTGGTCAGGGCGTCCCCGAGCGGCCGCTCGTAGAGCATGACCAGGATCAGCACCGGCAGGGCCGCACCGGCGTAAGCAAACGCGATGGTGTAGACGGTGGAGGCGATGTGGTCCCGGCCGATCCGCATGGCGGACGTGAAGAGCTGCCGGGCGCTGGTTTCGGGGGCGAGTTCCCACAGTTCCCAGACGGCCGAAGACTGCGTGATGGTGACGTCGTTGAGCACGCCCAGCCCGGAAATGATCAGTCCGCACAGGATGATGCCGGAGATCGAGATGTTGTCCGAGATGTTGGTCAGTGTGGCAGCGTCGTGGCTGCCCACACCGGCGAGGTTGGCGGCGTCGGTGGCCCAGGCCGCCAGCAGCGCTGTGATGGCGAGGCCGAACATCGTCCCGAGCAGCGCCGTCGACGTGCGGGCGGAGAAGCCGTGGGCGAAGTAGAGCACCCCGATCATGATCACCGTGGATCCCACGAGCGCCAGCAGCAGCGGCGGCTTGCCCTCGACCAGCCCGGGCAGCATGAATGAGACAAGGACGACGTAGGCGCCGACAAGTCCGATCAGGGCCCGCAGGCCGCGCCAGCGCGCCACGGCGATCACGACGACGGCGTAGAGCACGGCCAGGAAGATGATGGGCAGTGTCCGGACAAAGTCGACGAAGACGTAGGCCGGCGCACCCTGGCCCGCGGCTCCCTGCACCTTCGAGAGGTTCAGGTAGCGGATGTTGTCCCCGGGCTTCACGCCGTGGGACTTCGCGACGTCAGGGTTGATGACCACCTTCACCGGGTTGCCGCCCTTGTCCGGCTCGGTGTAGGCGAACGTGCATTGCGAGCCCGCGTTCGGGGGCTGCGGCGCGGCGCCGGAACCGGGGGCGCCCTGCTGGGCCGCGGCGTCGCCGCCGGCCTGGACATCCGAACAGCTGCCGACGACGACCCGCTGGATCTTGCCGGTATCAAACGTCACACCCGGGGCCGCCGCGTACGGGCTGGCCAGCGTGATGCCTTCCTTGCTCCCGGACGGCCACATGAAGGCCATGGCCGCCAGGGTCAGCAGCGTCAGCGGGATCAGGATGGCAGCCAGGATCCAGTTGGCCTTCTTCCGCGCCGCCAGCATTTGAGGCGTGGGCTCCGGATGTTCGTTGTGGGAGTGCGAGTGTCCGGCGCCCATCAGCAGTTCAACCTCATGCCGAAAACTCTACGGCGTGGGCGGGGCAGCCCCGGACCGATGGCGCCGCGCTTACGCCGGCTCGATGTTCTGGTTGACGTGGAAGAGGTTCTGCGGATCGTACTTGGCCTTGACCTCCCTCAGCCGCTTGTAGTTCTCCCCGTAGTTCTCCGCAATCCTGGGCAGATCATCCCCGTCCATGAAGTTGATGTAGCCGCCGGGAGCCGAATAGGGCCGCAGGGCGGCCGCGTAGTCCCGTACCCACGCGATGTTTGCCTCGTTTTCCGCGGGGTCCAGCCACTGCGCCGCGATCACGGGCGAGAACTTCACGTTCCGGTTGGCGAACGCCGTGTCCGTGGCGCCCACCCGCTGGACCGCACCATCGATGGGGTAGAGGTGTACCGCGGTCTGCACACTGGGGACCTTGCTGCCGTGTTCGATGTGCGCGGCGATGGCGCCGTCGTTGAGCTCGGCCAGAAAATCCGCTTTCCAGTAGGCCTGCATGCCGGGGGGCTGCAGCGGGTCGAAAGCCGTGTTCAAGGCGGGGTACGGCATCGACCCCACCATGGATCCCGCCGCCGGCGCGGCGTCCAGGAACGGCTGCCAGCGTGCCGGACCTTCCGCCGGATCGCCGGTCCACATGCCGACGACGACGCACACCGGTTTGCCGTGCCACTCCTCGGGTAGGAACGGAACTGGCGGACCTTGGTGGAAGCCCAGGAACGCGCCAAACTCTTCGGGCGCGCTGGCCATGTGGTCCCGGTAGAACCTTGCCACCGTCTCAGCATGCTCGATGGGGTAAATGATGATGCCGGCGTGGACCATGTCCACGGGGTGCATCCTGTACTCGAACGACGTCACGACGCCGAAGTTCCCGCCGCCGCCGCGCAACGCCCAGAACAGGTCCTCGTTCTCGCTTTCGCTGGCGGTAAGGAACTTGCCCTCGGCTGTGACGACGTCGGCGGAGAGGAGGTTGTCGCAGCTGAGGCCGTACTTGCGGCTCAGGTACCCGATGCCGCCGCCGAGGGTCAGCCCGGCGATGCCGGTCGAGCCGACAATGCCGCCAGGAGTTGCCAGCCCGAAGGCATGGGTCGCGTGGTTGAAGTCGGCCCACGTCGCACCCGCCTCCGCGCGCGCCGTCGCGGCTGCGGGATCGACCCGGACGCCGGTCATGTTGGAGAAGTCGATGACCAGGGCGTCATCCCACGTGCCAAAGCCCGGGGCGCTGTGTCCTCCACCGCGGACCGCCAAGTCCAGGGAGTTGTCCCGGGCAAAGTTGACGCACGAGATGACATCGGCCACCTGGGATACCTGGGCCACCGCTGCCGGCCTCTTATCGATCATGCCGTTGAAGACCGCACGTGCCGCGTCGTAGCCGGCGTCGCCGGGCGTGATGATCTGTCCGCGGACTTGCCCGCGCAGGCTATCGAACTGTGTTCCGTTCATTTTCTATACCGTCGATTTCGTCGTGAGATTCGACCGGACGGTCCTCTGCGCTCCCAGCCGGCGTGGCGCCCGGAGGTTTACCTGCACATGCCTACTCTTACCGGATTCCCACGTCAAGGGTTCACGGCAAGCCGCACCCATCACCGGGAGCGCCGGCTCCGAATGCACACTAGGGGACCACCTGTCTTGACGGGAGAGGGCCGCAACCTATGGTTGGTAATTGACGGACGAAGGACCGGAAGGACACATACGTGGCTATGCGCAAACTCGACGACCGCGAGCCGGAGGCGGGCCGTTCCGGGCCTGCCGCCAAAGCCGTGCTGACCATCGCCGAAGCCGCCGGGGAGACCCGCGGAGTCGCGTTGATCCTGCACGGCGGGCGGGCCGACAGTTATGACGCCGTCCGCGGCCGGCACCTGAGCCCGGCCCGGATGGTGCCTTTCGCCCGGGCGCTTCACAGGCAGGGCGGCCCGCATGGGCTGGCCGTGTGGACCCTGCGCAACCGGTACCGCGGCTGGAACGGGGAGGACATGTCCCCCGTTCACGATGCCCGCTGGGCGCTCGCCCGGATCAACCAGGAACATCCCGGCGTGCCGGTGTACCTGCTGGGCCACTCCATGGGCGGTCTCACGGCGCTGTGCGTGGCCGACGCCCCGCAGGTCGAGGCCGTCGTCGCGCTCGCCCCGTGGCTCAATCACAAAACCTCGGTCCAGCCTATCGCAGGCCGCCGGGTCCTGATCGTCCACGGGACCGAGGACCGCTGGACCAGCCCGGCGAAATCCCTGGACTATGCCCGGCGCGCCGAGGGCGTCGCCGCGTCCGTTGACTACGTCTCGCTCAAGGCTGCCGGCCACTTCATGGTCCGCCGGCTGGCGCTGTGGAACGTGCTGGCGAACGGCTACGTCCTGGATGCCTTTGGCGAGGCAACGGGCGCCGAGATCTCCGGCGCCAGGGACGCATTGCGCGGCGCCCTCGGCAGCGCCCCGCCGGCAGCCGGAACACGTATGCCGGTGGTGTTGTGATGCCGCCGTTCCCGCTCGACGCTTTCCTGGCCAGCCTGCCATGGGTCATCGCGGGACTCGTGCTGCTGCTGGGAGTGACCTTCGCGGTTGCCGTGCGGCAAAACCGGCACTCGGTCATCGACACCGTCTGGGGCCTTGGCTTCGTGGTGGTGGCCGGCATCTCCTGGGGGCTTTCCGCCGGATACGGCGACGCCGGCAGGCGGCTGCTGCTGCTCGCCCTGGTCGCGGTGTGGGGCATCCGCCTCGCCGTCCACATCGGGGCACGCGCGCGCGGCGGCCACGAGGACCCGCGCTATGTGGACATGCTTTCCGCGGCGCCCGGATCACGCAACGTCTATGCCCTGCGGCGGGTTTACCTGCCCCAGGGACTGGTGATGTTCTTCGTCTCACTCACCATCCAGGTCGGCATGTTCGCCACGGGAGGCCTGGGCTGGCTGGCCGTCGCCGGCGTCCTGCTCTGGATCCTGGGCTTCGTGTTCGAGACGGTCGGCGACTGGCAACTGGCGCAGTTCAAGGCCGATCCCGCCAGGCGCGGCACCGTCCTCAACACCGGCCTGTGGCGCTACACCCGCCACCCCAACTATTTCGGCGACGCCGCCGTCTGGGCAGGGCTCTTCCTCGTGGCCGCCGATTCCTGGCCGGGGGTCCTGACCATCCTCTCCCCCGCCCTGATGATCTGGACTCTTGCCGGCAAGACCGGGAAGCCGCTGACGGAAAAGGCAATGTCCGCCCGTCCCGGTTACAGGGAATACATCGAATCCACCTCCGGCTTCCTGCCCTGGCCGCCCCGGCGGCGGGTGGGCGGGCACTGACATGCGGGGCCCGGGAGGTGCCCGGCATGGGCTGGGCTGGCGGCCCGTGAAGTGGCGGCCGGAGCCCAGCGACCGGTTCTACCGTTTCATCGTCCGCACCGGGCTGGCGCTGCGCTGGCTGTTCCGGATCCGTGTCCTCGTCACGGGCCGGGAGCATCTGCCGCCACCCGGGCCGCCCGGCGCATCACCACGCGGCGCATCCACCCGCGCCCCGTCGCGTCCGGTGGTGCCCGGCCGGGGCGCCGTCGTCGCGATCACGCATTTCGGCTACCTCGACTTTGCCTTTGCCGAGATGCTGCTGTGGTGGCACAGCCGGGCCCAGCTGCGTTTCCTCGTCACGCAGGGCGCCGCCGACCACTGGTTTGCCGGCCCCGCGGTCAGCGCCGCCGGGCATGTGGTGGTCGGTTACGGGTCGGGAGCACACGCCTACGACGCCGCCGTCGCCCGGCTGAGGGAGGGCGAATACGTCGCCGTCCTGCCCGAGGCCGGCGTGAGCCGCAGCTTCACGGTGCGCGAATGCAAGACCGGTGCGGTGCGGATGGCCGCCGAGGCCGGCGTGCCGATCATCCCGGTCTCCATCTGGGGCGCCCACCGGCTGATGACCCGCCACCATGCCTTCTCGCCGCGGCGCGCGTGGCGCGCCCCGGTCCGCATCCACGTCGGCGAGCCGATCCTTCCCGGCTCGCTCCCGGACCCGGCCGACGACGCCCGGACGGCGACGGCGTGCCTGGCCAAGACGCTGCAGGACGGGATCGACGCCGGCATTGCCGACTTCCCCCTGCAACCGGCCCCCGGGGCCTGGTGGATGCCGGCCGGTCTCGGCGGCGGCGCCCCGACGGAGGAGGAACGACGCCGGCTCGACGAGGCCGACGGCCCCCGGCGCGCGGGTGCCCGGCGCCGATAAGCCCTACTTCCGCTATCGTCTTGACTAAACTCCATGGGGTACAAAAAGCACTCAATGGAGAGGGACACCTGTGGCAAGCACAGTCGTGACCAAGAGCGAAACCGAAGAACGCGGTCTCGCCCGGATAGCCCAACGAATGGCGGCGTGGACGGAGCGGTGGTTCCCGGACGCCTACATCTTCGCCCTCGCCGGCGTCGTCATCATCGCGGTGGCCGCCTTGGCCATCGGCGCCACGCCCCAGGCGATCGCCGACTCGTTCGGCAACGGCTTCTGGGACCTGACGGCCTTTACCCTGCAGATGGCCATGGTGGTCCTCACCGGCTACGTCGTAGCCACCTCCCCGCCCGTCGCGGGGCTAATCAACAGACTGGCCCTCGTGCCGTCAACCGCTCGAAGCGCCGTGAGCTTCGTGGCCGTGCTGGCCATGTCCGTGTCCTTCCTCAACTGGGGGCTCAGCCTGATCTTTGGCGGGCTGCTGGCCCGCGCGATCGCCCGCCGCAAGGACCTGACGGTGGATTACCGCGCCCTGGGCGCGGCGGCCTTCATGGGCCTCGGCGCCGTCTGGGCCCTGGGGCTGTCCTCCTCTGCCGCGCAGCTGCAGGCCACGGCCGCGTCGCTGCCGCCGGCGCTGCTGAAAATCACGGGCATCCTGGACTTCGGCACCACGATCTTCACCTGGCAGTCGCTGCTGACGCTGGCCATCCTGATGGCCCTGACCACGGTGATTGCGCACTTCTCCGCACCCCAGGGCGGCTCGATCCGCACCGCAGAGGACCTGGGCGTGGACCTGGACGATGAGCCGGCCGAGTCCGCGCCGCGTTCCCGGCCGGGCGAATGGCTCGAATACAGCCGGGTCCTGCCGATCCTGGCCGGCGTCCTCACGCTCGGCTGGCTCGTCTCGCAGTTCCTCACCAAGCCGTTCCTCAGCGTGGTCAGCAGCCTCAACGGCTACCTGCTGGTGTTCCTCATCCTGGGCCTGGTCCTGCACGGGACGCCGCGGAACTTCCTGCAGGCCGTCACGAAGGCCGTCCCGGCCACCGCGGGCATCCTCGTGCAGTTCCCGCTGTACGCGGCGATGGCGGCCATCCTGACCAAGGCCACGGGAGCCGGCGGCATGAGCCTCTCCACGCACCTCGCGGCGTTCTTCTCGGACATCGGCAGCGGCGGCGGCTTCGCCGTCGTCATTGCCCTGTACACGGCCGTACTGGGCATCCTGGTCCCCTCCGGCGGCGGAAAATGGCTGGTGGAGGCGCCCTACGTGATGCAGTCAGCCACCGACGTGCAGATGAACCTCGGCTGGACCGTGCAGATCTACAACATCGCCGAGGCGCTGCCGAACCTGGTCAACCCGTTCTTCATGCTGCCGCTGCTTGCGGTGCTGCGCCTGCGCGCCCGGGACCTGGTGGGCTTCACCTTCCTGCAGTTCGTCTTCCACCTGCCAGTGGTCCTGCTGCTTGTCTGGCTGCTGGGCATGACCTTCGACTTCGTGCCGCCGGTGATGCCCAAATAACTGCGCCCCCAACAACTGGGTCTTAACGCAGACTGACCCGCAGCTGCGGCCGTTATCAAGCTTTATACGGCCACAGCTGCGGGTCAGTCGGGGTGAAGCCTAGGCCGGGTCGGAGACCACGAGCGTTTCCGAGCCCTGGACGTGGGCCTTGCCGCTCTCGAGCAGCGGTTCGACGACGGTGCGCAGGGCGGTCATTGCGTCGTCCAGTTCGAGCATCACCGGGTGCTGGTAAGCGATCAGGGCCAGGAGGTCCCGGACGGCGGCCCGGGCTTCGTCCGCGCCGAGCTTGGGTTCGTGCCCGAGGAAAACCTCAGTGGGCCCGGCCGAGCCGCCGGCGCCGGCGCCGGCAGCATCGGCGCCGCCGTCGGCCCCCGGAGTTGCCGCCGCGTAGCTGATGGCGAACCCCTCCAGCCGGCCCTTGCGGCTGGCCGCGATGCCGTGGCCGAAGGCGCTGGCCTTGGGCGCCCGCAGCACGATCGCTCCGTGGGCGCCGCTGAGGTCATCGAGGAACAGGCGCTGCACCGCGGCGACGCTCAACTCCCCCGGGCTGTCCCAGCCGTGCACGGCGGTGTAGTAGCGTCCCACGACGTCGCTGAGCTCCACCGAGCCTGTGGCCAGGTCTTCGACCTGGTCGGTGGCCGCGGACTCCGACCCGTCGCCGAACACCGGCAGCTTGAGCGGTGCCGGGTCAACGACGACGAGGCGAGAACGCTGGATCGGGGCCAGGCCCGCGGCCTCGGCAAACGCCGCCCCGGGGGTGCCCGGCTCCACTTTGCAGCGCAGTCTGGACACGCCCGACGGCGCCTGGGCGGCCTCGTGCCGCAGCATGGTCAGCAGCGTGGACCCGAGGCCGGCGCGGCGGTGGTCCCGGGCGACCTCGACATACGCCCAGAGCCGTTCCGGGTGCAGCGAGGCCTCGTGGACCACGGCGGCCGCCACGGGAATGGCGACACCGTCCACGACGTCCTCGGCCACGATGCAGCGGCGCCACGGCGAGTTCCCCGAGGGCGCCAGCGTGCCGCGGAACTGTCCGGCCTGGACGGTCTCAGGGCCGCCCCAGATTTCCAGCAGCGCGAGGTCGTCGCCCTCCCGCCATTCCCGGTATGCGATGGCCATGATCAGGCGCCGATCAGCCGTGCGGCCAGGTAACCCTCCACCTTGTCCAGGGAGACGCGTTCCTGGCTCATGGTGTCGCGTTCGCGGATGGTAACGGCCTGGTCCTCGAGCGTGTCGAAGTCCACGGTGATGCAGAACGGTGTGCCGATCTCGTCCTGGCGGCGGTAGCGGCGGCCGATGGCGCCGGCGTCGTCGAACTCGATGTTCCAGCTCTTGCGCAGCTGCGCTGCGAGGTCCTTGGCTTTCGGGGACAGGTCCTCGTTGCGGCTCAGCGGCAGCACGGCCGCCTTCACCGGCGCCAGGCGCGGATCGAGCTTGAGCACGGTGCGGATGTCCACCCCGCCCTTGGCGTTGGGGGCCTCGTCCTCGGTGTAGGCATCGATCATGAAGGCCATGAACGAGCGGGTGAGGCCGGCGGCGGGCTCGATCACGTACGGGGTGTAGCGTTCGTTGGTGGCCTGGTTGAAGTAGCTAAGGTCCGCGCCGGAGGCCTTGGCGTGGGTGGAGAGGTCAAAGTCGGTGCGGTTGGCGATGCCCTCGAGCTCGCCCCACTCCGAGCCCTGGAAACCGAAACGGTATTCGATGTCCGTGGTGCCCTTGGAGTAGTGGCTGAGCTTGTCCAGCGGGTGCTCGAAGAAGCGCAGGTTCTCTTCGCGGATGCCCAGGCCCGTGTACCAGGACATGCGTTCCTTCATCCAGTACTCGTGCCACTGCTCGTCGGTGCCGGGCTCGACGAAGAATTCCATCTCCATCTGCTCGAACTCACGGGTGCGGAAGATGAAGTTGCCAGGCGTGATCTCGTTGCGGAAGGACTTGCCGATCTGGCCGATGCCGAAAGGCGGCTTCTTCCGCGAGGTGGTCAGGACGTTGCCGAAGTTCACGAAGATGCCCTGGGCCGTCTCGGGCCGCAGGTAGTGCAGGCCTTCTTCGCTGGCGACGGGGCCAAGGTAGGTCTTGAGCAGCCCGGAGAATTCGTGCGGCTCAGTCCACTGGCCGCGGGTGCCGCAGTTGGCGCAGGCGATGTCCTTGAGGCCGTTCTCGGCGGGACGGCCCTTCTTCTCCTCGTACTCTTCTTCGAGGTGGTCCGCGCGGTAGCGCTTGTGGCAGGACAGGCACTCCACCAGCGGGTCGGAGAACACATCCACGTGGCCGGAGGCCTCCCAGACCTGGCGGGGAAGGATGACGGAGGAATCCAGGCCTACGACGTCTTCGCGGCCGCGGACCACGGACTGCCACCACTGGCGCTTGATGTTTTCCTTGAGCTCGGCGCCGAGCGGCCCGTAGTCCCAGGCAGAACGGGAGCCACCATAGATTTCACCGGCCTGGAAAACGAATCCCCGGCGCTTGGCGAGGGAAATGATCTGGTCGAGGACGGATTTTGCTGCCATGGGAACTCCAATTTTCTACAGGGCCGCTGGGTGCGGTCCGTGGTGTTGGCCCCGGGACGCCGGCTGGTTGCCGGCCGGGACGATACGAACAAAGCGGTACGAACAGTGCAAGACGAACAAAGCAATGCAAACAGTGCGATACGAACAAAGCGGTACGAACAGTGCGATGTAAACTCCAAGCCTACCGGCCCGCTACCGCTTCAGCGCGCCCTTGGGCCAGGGCAGGGTGGCCAGGACGATGGCGCCGAGCGTCAGGACGGTGCCGAGGACTGTCGGGAGGGTGATCACCGTTCCGGGTACCGGCAGTATCAGGTCCAGCCCGAGGGACCCCAACAGCTGGCCGGCGATCATCCCGAGGCCGGTGACCAGCACGCCCAGGCTGCGGACCAGGAGGGCGCCGATGCCGATGAAGATGCAGCCGAGCGGGCCGCCGAGGTAGTACCACCACTGCGCCGGGAGGGGGTTGCCGGCCCCGGCCACGGCAAGTTTGATCAGCCACGCCACCCACAGCAGTGCCGCCCCGGCGATGAAGTTCACCAGTGTCGCGGCGATGGGGGTGCCGTAGTGCACGGTGGCCGTGCCGTTCATGGCCTGCTGGAAACTCATCAGGAACCCGGCCAGGAGCGGAAGCAGCACGGGAACCAGCAGCTGCAGCCCGGATTCCCCGGCGCTGAACCTGGGCGACACCGCCCAGGCGACGGCGGCGACGGTGAGCCCACTGCCGAGCACCCGGATGCCGGTAATGGGCCTCTTTCCCGCCGGTCCGATCCCCATCCGGTCCACCAGCAGGCCGCTGAGGGTCTGCCCCGTCACGGCGGCCACCGTGAAGAGGGCGACGCCGAGCAGTCCCACGGTGAAGGACTGGGCGAAGACGAAGAGGGCGCCGATGCAGCCGGCCAGGACGTAGTACGGCGGAAACTGCCGTTCGCGCACGGCCGGCAGGATCCGCGCCAGCCCGGCCCGGCCCCGGGGCAATGCCAGGGAAATGGCCACCATGACGGCCAGTCCGGTGCTGAAGCTGACGACGGCGGCACCGATTCCGTCCCCCAGCGCCACCCCGAGCGCACCGTTGATCCGGCCCTGGATCGGGATGAACAGCCCGGTTGCGACGGCCATGGGCAGGCCGACGATCAGCGGGAGACGGGGGGTGTGGGTCATTGGTGTCACCTTAGGTCAGGCATCATTGCTTGTATGAGCAATCCGGAATTCGAAGACATCACCATCCGCGACAGCATGATCCGGCTGGGCCAGCTGCTGAAACTTGCGAATCTGGTGGAGGACGGCGTGGAGGCCGCGGAGCTGGTCAAGAACGGGCTGGTGAAGGTCAACGGCGAAATCGATGAGCGCCGCGGCCGCCAGCTGCACGACGGCGACACCGTCACCGTGAACGGCCGGACCGTGCGGATCAGCGCGCCCCCGGCCGCCTAGCCCGCCGCCCGCTTCTCCGGTGCGGCTGCTTCTCCGGTGCGGCTGTTTCTACGGCGCGGCTACTTCTTGGAGTTGAGCACCACGTGCGTGAGGAACTCCGAGACGTGACCGATTTCCTGCTGGTTGATGCCGTGCCACATGCCCGTGTAGAGGACTTTGGTGAGCTTCACATGCTTGCGGACCCAGCCGATGGTGTAGTCGATCTTGTCCTCGGTGATCACGGGGTCCTGCTGGTCCCGGCCCCAGAACAGCGGCACAGTGCCGTCCAGTTCGCCGTCGCGGAAGCTGGGGTCGTCACCGGCGTCGACGACAAACCCGGACAGGCCGACGACGGCGGCAAAGTCCGCCGGGCGCTGCCGCAACAACGTGGTGGCCATGGCCATGCCCATCGAGAATCCCAGCAGTGTCACCGACGGGTGGTTGGCTTTGACGCCGTCGAGCCAGTCCTGGACATACGCTGCGGCGCCCTTGACGGCGTCGAGCGAATAGTCAATGGACGCTGTCAGCGGGAACCAGGTGAAGCCCGGACCCATGGCGATCGGGGCGCGCAACGAGGCCACCGCGAAGTCCTGCGGGAGCATTTCCGCCAGGCTGAGCAGATCCTGTTCGTTGGCGCCGTAGCCATGCAGCAGGACAAGAAGCGGCTTGCCGGCCCGTTCCTGCTCCGGCTGGGACCATTGGACGACAGGGGCGGGGAAGGCGTCAGCGTGAGTCATGGAACTATTCTTACAGTTACCCGTCGGTAACAACTGACGGTGGCGCAGCTTATCGGGAACGGTGCAGGATAAGGGGGTGAGCAATACCGATCCCATGGAAAATTCACCGGGCACCTCAGCCGCCGCCGCAGACACCGTCACCCACCCCTGGACCCGCTATGTGGCGATGGGCGACTCTTTCACGGAGGGCATCGGCGACCCGGAACCAGCCAGTCCGGGCGGCCACCGGGGCTGGGCAGACCGCGTGGCCGAAGAACTCAGCCGTGGGCACAACGACTTCGCTTACGCCAACCTGGCCGTCCGCGGCCGGCTCCTGCAGCAGATCGTGGACCAGCAAATGGCGCACTGCCTGTCCCTCAAACCGGACCTCATCACGCTCTCCGCAGGCGGCAACGACCTCATCCGCCCCGGCGGCGATCCGGACGTGCTGGCCGAAAAGCTGGACTCGGTGGTGCAGATCCTCAGCCTGGGCGGCGCCACAGTCGTCCTGTTCAACGGCCCGGATACCGGCTCCACGGTGCTGGGCCGGATCCGCAGCAAGGTGGCCATCTACAACGAGAACCTGCGCACGATCGCCGCCCGCCACGACGCCGTGATCGCGGACATGTGGTCGCTGCGCCAGCTCAATGACCCGCAGATGTGGGACGTCGACCGGCTGCATTTCTCACCGCTGGGCCACCACACGATCGCGGCCATGGTGCTGGATTCGCTCAACGTCGAGCACACCCTCCAGCCCCTCTCCCCCAAACCGCTGCCACAGCGCAGTTGGCGCGAGGCGCGCAGCGGGGACCTGGTGTGGGCCAGGGAGTATTTTGTCCCCTGGGTGGTGCGGCGGCTGCGGCACCGCTCCTCCGGCGACGGCATGACGGCCAAGCGGCCGCTGGCCGGCCCGGTGTTCGGTCCCGGCGTTCCGCTTGGCTCCGGCGAAGGCCCGCCCGGCGCCGAGGACCCCGTACGATCCTGAGGCTGCGGTCCTAAGCCTGCGGGGCATAAGCTGGAGGAACACTTCTCCGGCCCTACCGATGAGCCCGCAGATGAGAAGGCCCAGCAGCTGAAAGGCCCAGTACCGTGAGCAGTATGTTCTTCTGGATCATCGTGTTGTCGTTCCTGGTTCCCGTGGCGATGCGCCTCTACCGCAGGTCTGCCCGCGGCCGGAACCAGGGCACGCCGGGACAGTTCGGCAGGTTCCCCGGCAGCCAGAACAACCCCGGCCAGAGCAACCAGCCGCGGGACGGCTACACCCAGCAGGACTACTTCGGCGGCTTTGGCCAGCTGGGCGCCCCGAAGCAGTCGGGCCCGGCCAACGAGCCGTACCCCAACCCGCAGTACCCCAACCCGCAGTACCCCAACGCGGAGTACCCGCAGCACCCCAGTCCCCGGTTCCCCGACCAGCCGTTCCCGAACCAGCCGTATCCCGGCCAGCAGTACCCGAACCCGGCCGGTTACCAGTCCCCCGTCCCGTATGAGGACAGCCCCGAGTACTTGAACAACCCGCCGCAACCGCAACGGCATGAACCGGCGCCAGGCGCGGGACAGCCGCAGGCGCCGCAGACTCCCCCGCCGCCGCCGTCGGCCGGGCAGGGCTACCGGGCCCGCAAGCTGGCCGAACTCGACCAGCAGTACACCGACGGCAAGCTGTCCATGGAGGACTACATGGCCCAGCGCGCCGAAATCATGAAGGGCTAGGATCATGCAGTGCCGGCGAAGTTGACGTCGGCCGCGTTGACCGTTCCCGCCGTCCGCCCCGGCGCTTTGTGGTATTGCCAGTACAGATTGGTGTGGGCCACCACCAGTGCCGGCGGCGGCGCGCCATAATCGGTCAGGTCCTCGGTGGTGTGGGCGTCCGCGACCAGCGTGACGTCGTAGCCGCGGGTGATCGCGCCGTGCAGGGTCGAGCGGATGCACTCGTCGGTCTGCGCGCCGGCCAGGAAGACGCGGCCGATGCCCCGCCCGGCCAGTACGGACTCCAGGTCGGTGCCCTCGAAGGCGTCGCTGTATTCCTTGGCCACGAGCGGCTCCGAACCGCGGCGCACGAGCTCCGGCACATACTGCCAGCCGTCGCTGCCGCGCGGCAGGTCCTCGCCGCTGTGCTGGACCCAGACGACCTCCACCCCGGTACCGCGCGCCTTGTCCACGAGGGCGGCGATGGTCGCGACGACGTCGTCGCGGCGGTAGGCCTCCGCGACGACGCCGACCTGCATATCGACGACGAGCAGTGCCGTGTTGGGGCGGTTGACGAGCGTGGTCATGGTGCCTCCCGGATCGTGGCTGTCCCTGCCTGCCTACTCTAATCCCCGCCCCTAAAGCAACGCGGGGTCACTTACGGCCCATGATCCGGTGTCGGATGGGCGCGAAGTGACCCCTCGTTGCTTGGAAGGGGTGAGGCGTCAGTCGACCTGGGGGAAGCCGAGGTCGATCACCGAGGTGGACGGGTCCGGCCAGCGGGTGGTGACCACCTTGCCGCGGGTGTAGAAGCGGATGCTTTCGGGCCCATACATGTGGGTGTCGCCGAAGAGCGAATTCTTCCAGCCGCCGAAGGAGAAGGTGCCCACCGGCACCGGGATGGGCACGTTGACGCCCACCATGCCGGCCTCGACGTCGAACTCGAACTGCCGGGCGGCGCCGCCGTCGCGGGTGAAGATGGCCACGCCGTTGCCGAACTCGTTGTCGTTGACCAGCTTCACGGCGTCGGCGTAGGTCTCGACGCGGACCACCGAGAGGACGGGGCCGAAGATCTCGTCGTCGTAGACCTTCATCCCGGGCTTGACGTGGTCGATCAGGCTGACGCCAATGAAGAAGCCGTTGGAGTCGAATTCGTGCTCGCGGCCGTCCACCACCACAGTCGCGCCCTCGTTGGCCGCGCCGGCAACGTAGGAGGCCACCTTGTCGCGGTGCTCGGCCGTGATGAGCGGGCCCATCTGGGAGGCCGGGTCCGTGCCCGGGCCGATCGTGAGGGCAGCCATGCGGGTGCTGATCGCCTCCACGAGGTCGTCGGCGATGCTGCCGACGGCGACGAGGACGCTGACCGCCATGCAGCGCTCCCCGGCGGAGCCGTAGGCGGCCGAGACGGCGGCGTCCGCGGCCATGTTGAGGTCCGCGTCCGGCAGGACCACCATGTGGTTCTTCGCACCTCCCAGGGCCTGGACGCGCTTGCCGTGATCGGCGGCGCGCTTGTAGATGGACTGCGCGATCGGCGTGGAGCCGACAAAGCTGACGGCCTTGACCGCCGGGTGTTCCAGCAGGACGTCCACGGCTTCCTTGTCGCCGTGGACCACGTTGAGCACGCCGGCCGGCAGGCCGGCCTCGGCGAAGACCTGGGCGATGAAGACGGCGGAGGACGGGTCCTTCTCGCTCGGCTTGAGCAGCACGGTGTTTCCGCAGGCCAGGGCGCTGCCGATCATCCACAGCGGCACCATGGCGGGGAAGTTGAACGGCGTGATGCAGGCGACGACGCCGACCGGCTGGCGGACCGAGTGGACATCGACGCCGCCGGAGACCTGCTCGGAGCGCTCGCCTTTGAGCATGTGGGAGAGCCCGGTGGCGAATTCGATGTTCTCCAGGCCTCGGGTGATTTCCCCTTCCGCGTCCGAGAGGACCTTGCCGTGCTCACTGGTAAGCAGGGCCGCGAGTTCGGGCCGGCGCTGCATGAGCAGTTCACGGACCTTGAAGAAGATGGCGGTGCGCCGGGCCAGGCTTGTGGCTCGCCAGCCGGGCAGGGCGGCGCGGGCGGCCTCGACGGCCTCCTCGACGCGGGCGGCGGAGGCCAGGGCGACCTCTTTCTCCTGCTCGCCGGTGGCCGGGTTGAACACGGGGCCGAAGCGCTCGGCGTCGGAAATCAGGGCGCCGTTGATGAAGTGCGGAATGCGTTCCATGGGTGGGTCTCTTTCGTGAAGGGGAGGGCCGTGAAGGGCTAGTTGGCGGACTCGAGGGTGCCGTCGACGAGCTTGACGATCATCGAGCAGTCCTGGCCGGACTGGCCGGAGTCGATGAGGCGCTGGAAGAGCTGCTGGACGTGCTCGCCGAGTTCCAGCGGGGTGCCGGTGTCCCGCGCGGCGCTGATGGCCAGGCCGATGTCCTTGTTGGCGAGTTCGGTGGTGAACGTCGGGGCAAAGTCGTTGTTGGATGCCGCGGTGGGCACAACGCCGGCCACGGGGTACCAGGTGCGCAGCGCCCAGCTGTCGCCGGAGGAGACCGACGCAATGTCCCAGAAGACCTGCTTGTCCAGGCCGAGGCGGTCGGCGAGGACCGCGCCCTCGGCGGTGGAGGCGAGGTTGATGAAGAGCATGAGGTTGTTGCAGATCTTCGCGGCCTGGCCGGTGGTGGCGCCGCCGGTGGGGATGATGTTCGCGGCCATGGGGCGGATATATTCGGTAGCGTCGGCGACGGCGCCGGGCTCGCCGCCGATCATGAACGTCAAAGTGGCGGCCTTCGCGCCGCTCATGCCGCCGGAGACGGGAGCGTCGACGAAGCGGAAGCCGGCGGCAGCGGCGGCGTCGTGCAGGGCCTGCGCGGAGGCGATGTCGATGGTGGAGGAATCCACCAGGAGGGTCCGGGTGTCCGCGTGGGCAAGGACGCCGTCCTCGCCGAGGTACACGGCGCGGGCGTGCTCACCCTTGGGGAGCATGGTGAAGACGACGTCGGCGCCGGCGACGGCCTCGGCGATGCTGCCGGCGGCCTTGACTCCTCCGGCCTCGGCGGCGGCGAGGGCTGCGCTGTTGAGGTCGAAGCCGCGGACCTCGTGTCCGGCGTTTGAGAGGTTGACGGACATGGATCCGCCCATGTTTCCAAGTCCGATCCAGGCGATGACTGCCATGGCTTAAGCTCCTTTGCTTGATGTGCTACCGGGCACCTAGACGCTCCGGCCTGAAAGCCGAAACCCCGACGCCCCGGTGTCCACCATCACATCCTGTTAGAGTGCAATCAAGGTAAAAAATCACAGATGCCATGTGCACAGATGCACATTCATGGCTCTGGCTTCCTCATCCGCCACACTCGCTGCAAAGGGGACATGAGTGGACTTGCGCCGGCTTCCGAGCCCCGATGACCTGCTGATCCTGCTGACCGTGGCACGGCTGGGCCGGTTCAACGCCGTGGCGGAGACGCTCGGCACCACCCACACCACCATTTCCCGCCGCGTCCTTGCCCTGGACAAGCAGCTCGGAGGCCGGACGCTCGAACGCAGCCCGCACGGCTGGGAACTGACCGAACTCGGCAGCCAGGCGGTCGCGGCGGCGGAAGCCATCGAGGGCACTCTCGGTGCCCTCTCCAGCAGCATTGCCCGCTCCGGCGATGTGGTCTCCGGCCTGGTCCGGATCAGCACACCGGACGGCTTCGGCGCCGAATTTCTGGCCCCGGCCCTCGTGCGGCTCCAGCGCGCGAATCCGCTGCTCAACGTCGAGCTGCTCAGCGCCACCCGCAAGGTAAGCCAAAACCGCTCCGGCGTGGACCTGGAAGTGGTGGTGGGCAACATGGAGGTCACCACCGCCCGCGCCATCTTCCTGAGCAACTATTTCCTCAGGCTGTACGCCAGTCCCGGCTATGCGCAGGAGCACGGCCTTCCGGCAACGCTCGACGACGTCCGGCAGCACGGCTTTGTCTCCTACGTGGAATCGGCGCTCCAGGTGGCCGAGCTGGGCCACCGTTCCACGCAGCTGCCGGTGCCGCGGTCCAGCTTCCAGGCCACAAGCGTCTTCGCCCAGCTGGAGGCCGTCCGGCGGGGCGCCGGGATAGGCCTGCTCCCCAATTTCCTCGTGGCGGGCCGGCCGGGGTTCCTGCCCGTCCTGCCGGACGACTTCCAGCGCCAGCTGCCCATCTGGGCTGTGGCCCGGCCCGAGGCGCTGCGTTCGGCCCCGGTCCGTGCCGTGCTGGAGGCGATTCGCGGCGAAATCCGGGAGCGGCAGGATGTGCTGTCCGCCTGAGGCCGCGCCAGCGCAGCCGGACGTGGGCATGCGGCGACAGCCTGCCGCGTTGGCCTGCCGCGTTGGCCTGCCGCGTTGGCCTGCCGCGTTGGCCTGCCGCGTTGGCCTGCCGCGTTGGCCTGCCGCGTTGGCCTGCCGCTTTAACGCAGACTGCCCGGTCCGCGCCGTGCGCGGATCCGGGCAGTCTGCCCCAACGGTTTGATGGGGCCGGTGAGGATTACCGCTTGCTGGCGGCGAGGAGGTCAGCGGTGCCCTGGGCGTCGGCGGCGTCGACGTCCCGGAGCGAGATGCCGCGGGTTTCCTTAAGGAAGAAGACCGCAACCAAAGTGACCACACAGGCGCCGAGGAGGTAGATGGCGACCGGGACGGAGGACTTGTACTGGCCCAGGAGGGCGACGGCGATGATCGGAGCCAGCGAACCGGCCACAATCGAAGTGACCTGGTAGCCCAGCGAGACACCGGAGTAGCGCATCCGGGTCGGGAACATTTCGGCCATGAGCGCCGGCTGGCCGGCGTACATCAGGGAGTGGAACAGCAGGCCGATGGTGATCGCAGCGAGGATGATGAAGTCGTTCTTGGTGTCCATCATCGGGAAGGCGAAGAAGCCCCACGTGCCGCCGAGGATGGCGCCGGCCATGTAGACGGGCTTGCGGCCGACGTTGTCCGAGAGCCTGCCGACCATCGGGATCACGGCGAAGTGGATGAAGTGGGCCACGAGCAGCAGCAGCAGGATCCGGGAGGTGTCTGTCTGGACGACGACCTTCAGGTACGTGATCGAGAAGGTGACCACGAGGTAGTAGAGGATGTTCTCGGCGAAGCGCAGGCCCATCGCGGTGAAGACGCCCCGCGGGTAGCGGCGGAAGACTTCGGCCACGCCGTAGCCCTTGTTCTCGACTTCGACTTCCTTTTGGGCTTCCAGGAAGATGGGGGCGTCCTGGACCTTGGTGCGGATGTAGTAGCCGACCAGCACGATCACGGCGGAGAGCCAGAAGGCGACGCGCCAGCCCCAGCTGAGGAAGTCGGCGGAGGACAGCACGGAGGACAGCGTGAACAGCACGGCGGTGGCGAGCAGGTTGCCGAGCGGAACGGCCGACTGCGGCCAGCTGGACCAGAACCCGCGGGACTTGCTGGGGCTGTGCTCGGCGACGAGCAGGACGGCGCCGCCCCATTCACCGCCGACGGCGAAGCCCTGGGCAAAGCGCAGGAAGACCAGCAGCGCCGGGGCCCAGTAGCCGATCTGCGCGAAGGTGGGCAGACAGCCCATCAGGAAGGTGGAGACGCCCACCAGGAGGATGCTGACCTGGAGCAGCTGCTTGCGGCCGAACTTGTCGCCGAAGTGGCCGAAGACGATGCCGCCGATCGGGCGGGCCACGAATCCGACGGCGTAGGTCAGGAACGCGGCGATAATGCCGTCGAGTTCCGTGCCCGAATTGGGGAAGAACGTTTTGCCGAAGACCAGCGTGGCGGCGGAGGCGTAGAGGAAGAATTCATACCACTCAACCACTGTGCCGGCCATGGAGGCCGTTACTACCTTCTTCAGTCCGGACGTTTGGACGTCCGGCTCGTCTGCGCGCGTTGTCGCGGCGTTTTCCGTGCTCATGAGAACTCCTTCGGTGTCGCCTTCGACACCCTGCGGACCATTGGACTGAGGACGCCCGTGATGTAGGGCACATGGCGTCATTCCCCATGAGTATGGACGCTCCCGCGCTGAGCCTCAACGGCCATTAGTGCAGAGCGCGTCTGCAAAAATGCACAAGCAGGCGGGCCTAGTGGCCGAAGAAGGTCTCCCGGAGCTGCCCGCTGAGCTGGCCGATTTCGGTCAGGAAGCCGTCGTGGCCGATCGGCGCTTCGATGATGTGCAGTTCCGCTCCGCCCGGCAGGGCCTCGGCCAGCTGGCGGGACTGGGCCGGGAAGTACAGGCGGTCCGAGTCCACGGCCGCCACGAGGAACTCTGCGGTGGCCGGGGCCAGGGCCTCCGCGAGGCTGCCCCGCCCGCGGCAGACATCGTGGCTCATGAGGGCTTCGGTAATGGCGATGTAGCTGTTGGCATCGAAGCGCCGGACCAGCTTGCTGCCCTGGTGGTCCAGGTAGCTTTCCACCTGGTAGCGCCCGCGTCCGGCCAGCGATCCGGCTTCCAGGGGCGTCTCGGACTCCTGGGCGTTCCGGCCAAACCGGCCGTCCAGTTCGGCCGCGGAGCGGTAGGTGATGTGCGCGATGCGGCGGGCGAGGGCGAGCCCAGCCTCGGGCTCGGGGCCGCCGTAGTAGTTCCCCCCGTTGAAGTGGGGATCCTGGCGGATGGCCAGCGTCTGGGCCTGCGCAAAGGCAATCTGTTCGGCCGTGCTGCTGGGGCCGACGGAAATCACGGCGCAGCGTCGGACCCGGCTGGGGTAGGTGACGGCCCATTCAAGGGCGCGTGCGCCGCCAAGCGAGCCGCCCACCACGGCGTACCAGCAACCGATGCCCAGGGCGTCGGCCAGCCGCGCCTCGGCAGCGGTGGTGTCGCGCAGGGTGACGAGCGGGAAGCGCGATCCCCAGGGGCGCCCGTCGGGGGCCGGGGTGGAGGGTCCCGTGGAACCGTAGCAGCCGCCCAGGATGTTGATCGAGACGACGAAATACTTGTCCGTGTCCACGGGCGCTCCGGGTCCGGCGAGCTGTTCCCACCAGCCGGGTTCCCCGCTTTCGCCGCGGGTCACATGCGTGTCGCCGGTCAGGGCGTGTTCAATGAGGACAGCGTTGGAGGCGTCAGCGTTCAGGGTCCCCCACGTCTCGTAGGCGAGGACCACATCCGGCAGCAGGATCCCGGATTCGAGCTGCAGATCACCGATCCTGACGGACTGGACGGTCCCGTCCGGGGTCCGGGATGGTTTGGTTTCGGGTACACCCGTGCGGGTGACGGCAATCGTCATGTGAGGACCTATCTTCGCGCTTGCCTGCCGTCAGCTGACCGGCAGGCCAGGTCTTCACCCGGGGCACCCCGCCGCAAAAGGAGGGTTGCCGGCCAGCAAGCCGGGGCTGTCGCTGGCACTCATGACCTGGTACGAGTCTACGAAACACGGTGCGGAAATCACGAAGATTGTGACTTCCATGTGACAGCCCCCTGGCCGGCCGCCCCTTGCGGGGAGGCCGGCCGGGGTGACTAGGCGGACTTGGCCGCGCGGAATCCGGCGTCGAGGTCCGCGAGGATGTCGTCGATGTGCTCCAGTCCCACCGACAGCCGCACCAGCCCGGGGTTCACGCCGGCGATCGTCTGCTGTTCGGGCGAGAGCTGGCTATGGGTGGTCGACGCCGGGTGGATCACCAGGGACCGGACATCACCGATGTTCGCGACGTGCGAGTGCAGTTCGAGGGCATCGACGAACCGCTTGCCGGCCTCCGCTCCCCCGGCGATGTTGAACGCCACGACGGCGCCGGTCCCCTTGGGCCCATACTTGCGGCCGCGCTCGTACCAGGGGCTGGACGGCAGCCCGGCGTAGGCGACCGATTCGACGTCGTCCCGCCCCTCCAGCCATTGCGCCACCTTGGTGGCGTTGGCCACGTGGCGCTCGACGCGCAGGCTCAGCGTTTCGATGCCCTGGGCGATGAGGAAGGCGTTGAACGGGGACACCGCGGAGCCGAGGTCGCGCAGGAGCTGGACCCGGGCCTTGAGGATGTAGGAAAGGTTCGCGCCCAGTGCGCCGTCGGCGCCGAGGTCGCGGGCGTAGACCAGGCCGTTGTAGGTGGGGTCCGGGGTGTTGAAGCCGGGGAACCGCTCCGGGTCCTTCCCGAAGTCGAAGTTGCCGGAGTCCACGATCACGCCGGCGATTGCGGCGCCGTGCCCGCCGAGGTACTTGGTGGCGGAATGGACCACGATGTCCGCGCCCCACTCGATCGGCCGGATCAGGTAGGGGGTGGAGAGCGTGTTGTCGACGACCAGCGGCACGCCGGCCTCGTGCGCCACGCGGGAGACGCCCTCGATGTCCAGCACGTCCTGGCGGGGGTTGGAGACCACTTCGCCGAAGAACAGCTTGGTGTTGGGCTGGACGGCGTCCCGCCACTGGTCCAGGTTGTCCGGGTCCGCCACGAAGGTCACGGAGATGCCGAACTTCTTCAGCGTGTGGGCGAGCAGGTTGTAGGTTCCGCCGTAGAGGCTGGGGCTGGCCACCACGTGGTCCCCGGCCTCGGCGATATTGAGGATCGCGAACGTCTCGGCGGCCTGGCCGGAGCTGAGCAGCAGGGCCGCGAGGCCGCCTTCCAGGCTGGCCACGCGCTGTTCGACGGCGTCCTGGGTGGGGTTGCCGATCCGGGTGTAGATGGGCGCGAGTTCGGCGAGCGCGAAGCGGTTCGCGGCGCTTTCGGCGCTGGGGAACACGAACGACGTCGTCTGGTAGATGGGCAGGGAACGCGCGCCGGTGGCGCTGTCCGGCTCCTGGCCGGCGTGGATCTGGCGGGTTTCAAAGGACCAGGCGTTGGACATTGATGCTCCTCGAGTCACTGGGCACAGCACCGGCCGGGGCTTTTTTGGCCCGGACCGGGACAGGCGCCGCGCTTGCCCTCCGGCGGGCGCCGGACGGCCAGGTCTTCACCCGGGGCACCCCACCGCGATACGAGGGTTGCCGGCCAGCAAGCCGGGGCTGTGCGCTGGCACTCATGACCTGGGTTAAGTGTAGGAATGGCGGCGCAGCCCTGGATAGCTTTATGACGAAGATGAAGACGGCCTCCGTGGCGGCGCGTCCCGGGCCGCCCCGATCAGCGCGCCGGGACGTCCCATGACGGTTAGGGGAGCCTAAGCTGAGAGGTCCATCACAAAGTGCCAAGATGATGGCATGCGCATGGATCACGTCTCTTACGCCTGTGAACACGATGGCTTGGCAGCCACCACTGAACGTATTGCGTCTGCCCTCGGCGTTGAAGCCGTGAAGGGTGGAGTGCACCCCCGTTTCGGGACACGCAACATGATCATCCCGCTCGCGGGACACAAGTACCTGGAAGTCGTGGAGGTCCTGAACCACCCGGCCTCCGACAAGGCCCCGTTCGGCCAGGCCGTCCGGGCACGTTCCGAGGCCGGCGGCGGCTGGATGGGCTGGTGCGTCGAGGTTGACGACCTGGCCCCGTTCGAGGAGCGGCTCGGCCGCGCCGCCGTCAACGGCAACCGGAAGTTTCCCGACGGCCGCGAACTGGTCTGGAAGCAGATCGGCATCCTGGGGCTCATCGCCGACCCCCAGGTGCCCTACATGCTCAAGTGGGAGGGTGACCCGGAACTGCACCCGTCCAACGCCTACGCGAGCGATGTCAAGATGTCCGCGCTGACCATTGCCGGTTCGGCAGCCCGCGTCACGGAGTGGCTGGGCGAACCGGTTGAAAAGCCGCTGGAAGACGTCGCCGTGAACTGGATCGCGCCGCACGGTACTCCCGGCATCCTCTCCGTCACCTTCGAGACCGCCTCCGGAGCGGTCACGATCTAACGCTCCATCTGCCCCACGCTTCGGCCGCCATCTCCTAGGTGCCAACGATGTCACCCAGGAGACGGCGGCCGAGATCATTTAAGGCCGGTCAGGGTGCCGGCCCCTAAACGCAACGCGGGGTCACTTCTGGCCCATCCGGGGGATCCGGATGGGCCAGAAGTGACCCCGCGTTGCTGTGTGAGGCTCAGCCCAGGCCCACGGCCTTGCCGAACAGGCTGAACCCCACGAACGCCACGGTGTCCAGGATGGCGTGGGCGATCACGAGCGGCATCACCCGTTTAGTCCGCGTGTACACCAGCGCGAAGACGACGCCCATCACCGCGTTGCCGATGAACGGCCCGAACCCCTGGTACAGGTGATAGCTGCCGCGGAGCAGGGCGCTGGCGGCAATGGCTGCCGGCACGCTCCAGCCCAGTTTCCCGAGCCGGTCCAGCAGGTACGCCACCACAATCACTTCCTCGACCACCCCGTGCCGGATCGCAGACAGGACCAGCACCGGCACGGTCCACCAGTACGCGTCCAGGGCGCTGGGGATGATCGCCGTCGTGATCCCCATCGCCCGGCCCGCCGCGTAGAGCCCCAGGGACGGAATGCCGATCAGCGCGGCGAGTCCCAGGCCCTGCAGCAGGTCCTTGCCGGGCCGGGCGAAGTCGAAGCCGATCCTTCGGAACGCCGAGGTCCCGCGCTGACCGGCCGGCCAGTGCTCGGTGAGGAAATAGATCACGAGGGCCACCGGCACCAGGGCGAAGACGATGTCCAGCAACTGGTACGTGAGGTCGAAGTATTCGCGCGCGCTCTGCGAACGGTTCAGGGTGGACGTCCCCTGGGCCAGCGGCGCCGTGGTCATCTTGTCCAGCAGCTGCACCAGGGAGTAGACCGCGGACTGCCCCAGCGACAACCCCAGGACAATCAACACTTCGAACCGCAGCCGACGGCGGGAGGGAACCAACATGGTTCTATCTTGCCTGCACTTGCCGATAGTTTGCTGGTGCCCGCGTGGTGCCGGCCGCGCGGGGTTCTGCCTGCGGCACCTGCCTTTTTGGAGCCCTATGCTTGGGGACTATGAGCGCGCCCCGGAAAATCATCATGATCCGGCACGGCCAGTCTGCCGCCAATGCCGACACCTCGATCTACAACCGTGTTCCGGACTACCGGATCCCGTTGACACCCCTGGGCCTGGAGCAGGCCACCGCGGCCGGGGAAGAGGTCCGGCGCCAGCTGGACGGCCGCCCGGTGTGCGTCTACGTCTCCCCGTACCTGCGCGCCTACCAGACCCTGGAGGCGCTGAATCTCGGCCCGCTCGTGGAACGGGTGATCGAGGAACCGCGCCTGCGCGAACAGGACTGGGCCAACTTTCAGATCGCCGGCGACATTGAGGACCAGAAGGAGCTCCGCAACGCCTACGGGCACTTCTTCTACCGCTTCCGCGAGGGCGAGTCCGGTTCCGATGTGTACGACAGGATTTCCTCCTTCATGGAAACCCTGCACCGGCACTGGTCCAAGCCCGGCTATGCCCCAAACGCGCTGTTCGTGACGCACGGCTTGACCATGCGGCTGTTCTGCATGCGCTGGTTCCACTGGTCGGTGGAATACTTCGAATCCTTGAACAACCCGGAGAACGCCGAGGTCCGCACCCTGCTGCGCACCGCGCGCGGGAAGTACGAGCTCGACAAGCCCTTCACGCAGTGGGAGAAGAGGCGCGTGGACGAGACCGTCCTGGACGCGCCGCCCATGATGTTCTAGGGCCCGTCAGCGGACCGGCCGGCTAACGGGTGGGCTGCGCTACACCGGCCCGCCACACCGCGTGCGTCAAGGGGATGCCGGGCCGGTAGGCCAGGTGCGTGGCGGAAGGCGCGTTGAGCAGGTGCAGGTCCGCCCGGTGTCCGACGGCGACCGAACCCACCGCGCGTTCGCCGTCGACGTCGTTCCCGGACTCCCGGCCCAGGGCCAGCGCGCCGCCGTACGTCGCGGCGCGCACCGCCTCGTGGACGCTGAGCCGCATCTGCAGCACAGCGGTGGTGACGCAGAACGCCATGGAGCTGGTGTAGGACGTGCCGGGGTTGCAGTTGGAGGCCAGCGCCAGCTGCACGCCGGCGTCGAGCAGTTCCCGGCCGGGGGCTAGCGGCTGCCGGGTGGAAAGATCGCAGGCAGGCAGGCAGGTGGCAACCGTGCCGCGCGTGCCGCTGCCGCCGGCGGCGTCCCACCCGGACCAGCTGGCGGCGAGGGCATCGACGTCCGCGGCCGAAAGGTAGTTCACGTGGTCCACGCTGGCGGCGCCGACTTCCACCGCCAGCCGGACGCCCGGGCCCTCGCCGAGCTGGTTGCCGTGGACGCGCAGCCCCAGCCCGGCGGCCTTGCAGGCCAGCAGCACCCGGCGGGACTGGTCCTCGTTGAAGGCGCCCTGCTCGCAGAAGACGTCGGCCCAGCGGACGTAGGGCCGCACTGCGGTGAGCATCGGCCCGCAGACCAGCTCCGTGTATTCCTCCGCGTCCATCCCGGCGGGCACGAGGTGCGCCCCCAGGTAGGTCACCTCGTCCGCCACGGTGGAGGCGATGCGGGCGCTGCGGGCCTCGTTCTCGAGGTCCAGGCCGTAGCCGGTTTTGGTCTCCAGGTAGGTGGTGCCCTGCGACACGGCCTCCGCGACACGGCCCATCGCCAGCCGGGTGAGGTCGAAGTCGCTCGTGCTCCGGGTGGCGCCGGTGGTGACAGCGATCCCGCCGGCGCTGTAGCTTTGTCCCGCCATCCGGGCCTCGAACTCGGCCGTGCGGTCCCCCGCGAAGATCAGGTGCGTGTGCGAGTCGACCCAGCCCGGCAGGAGCGCCCGGCCCCCGGCGTCCACCCGTTCGTCCGCGGCCGGGGCGTCGGCTGCGGGGCCGAGCCAGGAAATCCGCTCCCCCTCGATCACCACCGCCGCGTCGCGGAGGACGCGGTGTTCCGCGTCCTGGGTCATCAGTTCGGCGATATTGGTGATGAGGGTACTCATGGATCCATTCTTCAGCGCCGGATGGACCAGCGGGTCGCGGCCAGCGCCTCCGCTGTCCGGGATGCCGGACTGGCGTCGGTGGACCGGGACACAGTCGGGGTCTGGGCCGCGGCGGCGGGGCCCTGACCGGCCAGGATCAGCCCGGCGGCCAGTTCCGCGATGGCCGAGGAGGTCTGGAATCCGTACCCGCCCTGGCCGGCGAGCCAGAAGAATCCGGTGGCCTCGGCGTCGAAACCCACCACCGGGACGCCGTCGGCGGCCTCCGTCCGCAGCCCCGTCCACGCCGTGCGGACGTTCCGGATCCCGAGTGTCGTGATCGTGTTGAGCCGGGCGACGAGCCGTTCGACGTCGCCCGGGTACGGCTGTGCGTCCTCCGGACCGCTCGGGACGGATTCCGACGGCGAGATGAGGACGTGCGTTCCGTCCGGGCGGAAATAGAAGGATTCGTCGGCAGCGGCCACAAAGGGGCTGGACTCCGGGAGCGGATTCTCGACGTCGACGATCGCCGCGGTGCGCCGGTACGGCTGCAGCTGGACTTTTTCGACGCCACTGAGGACGGCGAGCTCGTCAGCCCAGGCACCGGCGGCATTGACCACGACGGCGGACTGGAAGCCTTCCTGTCCGGCGCCCAGTTCCCAGCCGGTGCCGAGGCGCTGGGCCGAATGGACCCGGGCGCCGGTGATGATGTCCACGCCTCCCGCTTCGGCACGGCGGCGGTGGTCCTCGAGCAGCACGGGGGCGTTGCAGGCGAAGGATCCGGTGTCCAGGCCGGCGGCGCTGAACGAGTCCGGGACCAGAGCCGGGCACAGGTCCAGTGCCTCGGCGTGGGTGATCCGGCGCATGTGGCCGCTGGCCTGCGCCCGGACGGTGGCGTCGTCCCCGATCAGCATGAAGCTGCGCGGGGTAAGCACCGGTTCCGGACGTTCGGCGTCCTCGGCGGCGATGAGGTCGAGCGTCCGGACGGTCAGTTCCTGGACCACGGGCGGGCCGTAGCTGGGAATCAGTTGCCGGGCCGAGCGGGCCGAGGTGTGGTAGGCCAGGGTCTGCTCGGCTTCGATCAGGGCCACGCGGCATTGCCCCGCCAGGGTGGAAGCAAGGGACAGGCCGGCGATCCCGCCGCCGACAATTACGACATCGTAATGAGCTGACATGCTCCCATCCTTGCAGATTCTCGGGTCAGCCCGTGCCGCGACCTGTGCCCGGGCGGCCGGCGCCGTCGGTGGCCCGCGGAAGCGGGTCCAGATGGCTGATGCCCGCCGGAGTCACCTGCAACACCTGGGCCGTGGCGATGTCGTAGAACAGGCCCGTCAGATGCAGCTCGCCCGAGCGCAATGCCTGCCGCAGGCTGTGATGCCGCTGCAGTTGCTCCAGCTGGATGGCGACGTTGACCATGGCCAATTGATCCGTCTCCCCATACCCGGCATTCGCCGCCTCGGCCTGCACCGTGTGACCCGCGCGGAACGCTGCCATGCTCGGCCGGGCGTGGTCCAGCCAGACGTCGACGGGGTCGCGCCCGGTCCCTGCCATGGCAGTAGAGCGCTCCGGCGCCGTTGCCGCCTCGGCCATCAGGGCGGACATCGCTCCGCAGCCAGAGTGTCCGCAGATGACCACGGACTTGACGGAGAGTTCCTTGAGCGCGAATTCGAGGGCGGCCTCCACTGACGGATCGAGGCTGTCACCGCCCCCAGCGTTACCGACAACGTTGCCCACGTTGCGAACGGTAAAGAGGTCTCCGGGGCCGCTGCTGGTGATCAGGTTCGGCACCAGCCGGGAATCCGCGCAGGTAAGGAACAGCGTGTCCGGGTCCTGCCCGGCGGAGAGTTCCTGCACGTGGGGACGGAGCAGGTGAGCGTGGCGGCGGTGGTAGTTGTCCACGCCGGCCAGCACCGGACTGAGCGGGCCTGGCACTTCGGGCGTCGGGCCGGTGTGTCCGGTCCGCCCATGCCGCTGCCAGCTGCGCCAGGGGGCAAACCCGCCGCGAAGAGCCGAGCGTGAACTGCCGCGCGCCGGCGGGCGGTCTTGGGCCTCGCGAAGGGTGGCGGTGCCGCTTTCCTCGATCTCCACGGTGCCGCCGTTGCTGACGTGGCGCCGGCGCCAGGCGTCCAGGGTGTCCTGGACCGGGTGATCAAGGAAGTCCACCTCCAGCTCGACGGTCACGTGCGATCCTGACGGCACGGACGCGAGCACGTGGCTGAGGCGGGGAAGCGCCAGGAAGCTGCAGGAGCCGTCAATGACCACACGCCAGCGCTGTTCGTCCCGCGCGCCGAGCGGTTCGGCGTGGATCCCGGCCCGGACCACGCGCCACAGCACAGCTGCCATGGCCAGGGCGAGCCCGGTGACCACCCCGGCCAGGAGGTTCACGAACACGACGGTCAAAACCGTGACAACGTAAATGGCCAGGTCTCCGGTTATGCGTGCCGTGGTGAAGTCAGCCACCTTCACCAGCCGCACGCCGATGATGATCAGCAGACCCGCCAAAACAGCCACCGGAACCAGTTCAATGACACCGGCCAGCAGAAGCGAGAAGAACAGCACCCAGACGCCGTGAAAAATAGCGGACTTGCGGGTCCGCGCCCCGGCTTCCAAGTTCGTGGCGCTGCGCACGATCACCCCGGTGATGGGAAGGCCGCCCAACATGCCGGAGGTGAGGTTTGCCGCGCCTTGGCCAACGAGTTCACGGTTGAAATCGGTGCGTTCGCCCTGGTGCATCCGGTCCACGGCCACCGCGGAAAGCAGCGACTCGACGCTGGCCACCAAGGCGATGGTCACGATTCCGACGGCGACGGCGCTCCAGTGTCCGGCCGGCAGTTGCGGCAAGGACAGCGCGTCCAGCAGGGACCCGTCGAAGGTGATTCGGTCGACATCGGACGCCAACGGGAGCGACAGCGCCGTGGCGGCGACTACCGCCACCAGCGGTGCGGGGACACGCTGCAGGGGTGCCGGCATGTACTTCCAGCCAAGCAGCAGCAGGATCACGGCGACGCCCAGAACCGCGGTCTGGGCGTCCAGCGAGGCGAAGCTGGCCGGGAGGGCTTTGACGTTCTGCCAGGCTGATTCCCCGGCCTCGGCGCCGAGCAGCACATGGGTCTGCTGCAGCACGATGATGATGCCGATTCCGGCCAGCATGGCGTGCACGACGACCGGTGCGATGGCCAGGGCGACACGGCCAACCCGGGCGAACCCGAAGAGCGCCTGCAGGACGCCTGCAGCCGCGGTGATGGCGCAGGTGGCCGGCCAGCCGAACTGTTCTATCAGGCCGGCGACAATGACGGTCAGGCCTGCGGCGGGGCCGCTCACCTGCAGGGGCGAGCCGCCCAGGGTGCCCGCCACGATCCCGCCGATGGCTGCTGCGATCAGGCCGGCCATCACCGGCGCGCCGGACGCCGCCGCGATGCCCAGCGACAGCGGGACCGCCACGAGGAACACCACAAGGGACGCCGGTAAATCCCAGCGAAGCCCGGAGGTCAGGACTGTTCGGAGGGGAATCCGGCTGCCGGTGGCAGCAGGAGTGCGTGGATCCGTGACGGCAGGTGCGGGCATGTCAGTCCTTGGCTCGTGGGGCGGGTCCTGATCCACGCTATTGACGCCGCCGCCGGGGCCGCAAGGACGTCTGTCGTGAGAAGAAACACGAGGTCAGAGCCGTAAGAATGCCAGTAACAGAGCCATATTGCCCGGTCCGGGCAGCGGCTCCGGCGCGGCCTCCGGCGGCCGCCACGGCCCCGAAGAAATCACGGACAAATCCAAGTCACATGGGAAACCGGGCGCCTTTATGGGGCCAGGCCTCAAAAAGAATTCACGTGCGCGGCGGCTGTTTACGGGAAATGAGCAGGGTGGCACACGGCGGGACACTAATCCGCGTCGTCCTTTACGAAGCACGAGCCGCCGGGACGCACTCCCTCACGACAGCGAGTCTGATCCGGTCCCGGGGGGTGACGCGCCCAGTGGCCCACGGTGGTTTCGTCCTTCCCTGGTCCGCACGACTGGACATGTCCCCCTTTGCCGCGGGCCAGCCCGGGACATGCCCGTCGTTGGTCGTCGCCATTGGACATAGTGGCATTATGTCCAGTCCTCGCTGCCGGAGCTGGGCATGTCCCGCGGACAAGGCAGTGCAGGACGCCGGGATGAACGAGTGGAGCCGGGCCCCTGGAGTGGGGCCGGACCCCGTGCTGAAAGTGGGGCCCGGCCTCAGGGATCCGGACTAGGAGGCTGCGGCCACCGCAGCGCGGCTGCGCACGAACGCCTGGACGCAGGCCTCGACGTCGTCGGCGCTGTGCGCGGCCGAAAGCTGGACGCGGATCCGGGCGGCGCCCTTGGGCACCACCGGGTAGCTGAACGCCGTGACGAAGACGCCGTTGTGGAGCATGGCGTCGGCCACCTTGGCCGCCATGACGGCGTCGCCGAACATCACCGGGACAATCGCGTGCTCGCCGGGGAGCAGGTCGAAGCCTTCCTCGGACATGCGGTTCCGGAAGAGCTCCGCGTTCGCGAAGAGCTTGCCGCGCAGTTCGCCGGAGCTTTCCACGAGGTCCAGGGCCTTGAGCGTGGCGGCGACGATCGCCGGGGCCAGCGAGTTGGAGAACAGGTACGGGCGGGCCTTCTGGCGGAGCATCGCCACGACCTCGCCGCGGCCGGACACGTAGCCGCCCGAGGCGCCGCCGAGGGCCTTGCCGAAGGTGCCGGTGTAGATGTCCACACGGTCCGAGACGCCGGCGTGCTCCGGGGTGCCCGCACCGGAGGCGCCCATGAAGCCGACGGCGTGGGAATCGTCCACCATGACCAGGGCGTCGTACTTTTCGGCGAGGTCGCAGATCGCTTCGAGCGGGGCGAGGAAGCCGTCCATCGAGAAGACGCCGTCCGTGACGATGATCTTGCGGCGGGCCGGGTTCTCCTGCGTGGTGGCTTCGATCAGCTTCGATTCGAGGTCTGCCATGTCCTGGTTGGCGTAGCGGAAGCGCTGGGCCTTGCAGAGCCGGATGCCGTCAATGATGGACGCGTGGTTCAGGGCGTCCGAGATGACGGCGTCTTCCGGGCCGAAGAGCGACTCGAACACGCCGCCGTTGGCGTCGAAGCAGCTGGAGAACAGGATGGTGTCCTCGGTGCCGAGGAACGCCGAGACGCGCTTTTCCAGTGCCAGGTGCAGGTCCTGGGTGCCGCAGATGAAGCGGACGCTGGCCATGCCGAAGCCGCGCTCGTCCATCGCGGTCTTCGCCGCCGCGATGATGTCCGGGTGGTCGGCGAGGCCCAGGTAGTTGTTGGCGCAGAAGTTCAGCACGTCGGCGCCGGACTCGCCGATCTGTCCGGCCTTGATGCGGTTGGCCTGCGGCGAGTCGATGTGCCGCTCGGTCTTGAACAGACCGGCGCTGCGGATCTCATCGAGTTCGTGCTGCAGCTGGTCCTTGATGGCTGAATACATGGGTTGGCTCCTCGGCTGGTTGGATGCGGGGGCAGAATGCTGTGCGTGGAAGACGGTGTCTGGCAGGGGCCCGGAAGCGGGCGGTCAGGAATGGGGCCTAGAAAACGGTCCAGTCGAGGACCACCTTGCCGCCGACGCCGGCGCGGGCCACCTCGAAACCCTTTTCCCAGTCGGTGGCCGGCAGCGTGTCCGTGACCACGGCCGAGATGTTCGCGTGCAGGACCGGGTTGGAGGAGAGCATGGCGCTCATCGCGTACCAGGTCTCGAACATTTCGCGGCCGTAGATGCCCTTCATGGTCAGCATGTGTGTGACCACCTTGCCCCAGTTGATGTCGATGGACTGGCTGGGCAGTCCCAGCATCGCGATCCGGCCGCCGTGGTTCATGTTGTCGATCATCTCAGGCAGCGCGGTGGGGTGTCCCGACATTTCCATGCCGATGTCGAAGCCTTCGCGCATGCCGAGTTCGCGCTGGGCGTCCTTGACCCGCATCTTCGACACGTCGATCGCGAGGTCGACCCCGAGCCGGCGGGCCAGTTCCAGCCGGGGCGCGGAGACGTCGGTGATCGCGATCTTGCGGGCGCCCGCGTGCCGGGCGACGGCGATCGCCATCAGGCCGATGGGTCCGGCGCCGGTGATCAGGACGTCCTCACCGACCAGGGGGAAACTCAGGGCCGTGTGGACGGCGTTGCCGAAGGGGTCGAAGATGGCGCCGAGCTCCGGGGTGACGGAGGGGTCCTGGTGGACCCAGACGTTGGTCTCGGGGATCACCACGTACTCGGCGAAGGCGCCGTCGCGCTGGACGCCGACGCTGACGGTGTTGATGCACATCTGCCGGCGGCCGGCGCGGCAGTTGCGGCAGATTCCGCAGACAATGTGGCCTTCGCCGGAGACCCGGTCCCCCACCTTGACGTCCAGGACGTCCTCGCCGGTCTCCACGACCTCGCCGTAGAACTCGTGGCCGGCGATCAGGGGGGCGTTGATGATGCCCTGCGCCCAGGCGTCCCAGGCCTGGATATGCAGGTCCGTGCCGCAGATGCCGGTGGTCATGACGCGGATCTTAACGTCGCCGGGGCCGGTCTTCGGCTCGGGACGGTCGACGAGCTCGAACCCTGCGTGGGCGCCGGCCTTGTAGAGAGCCTTCATGGGCCTTCCTAACTGTGCTTTTGGTGTTCTGCTCCGCGCGTTCTGTTCCGCCGTGCGGCGCGGGCGTGTGGGACAACTCACCCCATTAGACCCATCGGAAAGCATTAGCACAACCGAATTTTTCTCAATCGACGAATTAGGAATTGCTGTTGCATAGAATGGCTGGCATGGAAATCCACCAGCTGGAGATGTTGCGCGAACTCGGGGCCCTGGGCAGCGTCAAGGCCGTGGCCGAAACTCTCCTGGTGACGCCGTCGGCCGTGTCCCAGCAACTGGCCGCGCTGCAGAAGACCGTGGAGGTGCCGCTGACCCGCAAGGAGGGCCGGAACCTCGTGCTCACGGAGGCCGGGCAGGTCCTGGCGGACGCCGGGGCCGCGGTGGTCAGCGCGATGGCGGATGCGAAGATGGCGATCGGCGCCTACCACGGCTCGCCGGTGGCGCCGGTGACGCTCAGCGGTTTCCACAGTGCCGGGCAGGCGCTGTTCGCGCCGCTGGCACGGCTCTTGGATGGCCCGGGCCAGCCGCGGATCCTGCTCTCCGACGAGGACGTCGCCCAGCAGGATTTCCCCGCCCTGACGGCACGCTATGACCTGGTCCTGGCGCACCGGATGGATCACAGCCCCCGCTGGCCCGAGGAACGCGTCGCCGTGATCCCGCTCGCGCACGAGCCGCTGGACGTGGCACTGCCCGCCGGGCACCGGCTGGCCGGGCAGCGCGCGGTGACGGCCGACGACGTCGTGGGCGAACCGTGGGTGACGAGCCGCGCCGGCTACTCCCCCGCCGACGTGCTCTCCGCCGTCGCGGCGGTCTCCAGCCGTGAGCTGAACATCGTGCACCGCATCAACGACTACTCGACCGTGGCCGCGCTCGTGGCGGCCGGCGGCGTGATCGGCCTGCTGCCGCGGCACACCGCGCGGCCCGTGCTGAACCCGGACATTGTGCTGCGGCCGCTGGAGGGCATCAGCACCCGGCGCCGGATCGACGTCCTGGCCCGGCCGGAGAACCTTAAACGCACATCGGTCATGATGGTCTGCGAAGCGCTGCAGACCATCATGACCGATTTAGTGGGCGGCTAGGGGCTAGCCCTCGACGCCGAGGCGCTGCAGGATCAGCTCCTTGACGCGGCCGGCGTCGGCCTGCCCGCGGGTGGCCTTCATGACGCCGCCGACGATCGCGCCGATCGCCTGGACCTTGCCGGCGCGGATCTTGTCCGCGACGTCGGGCTGCGCGGCGAGGGCCGCGTCGATGGCTTCGAGGAGCGGTGCGTCGTCGGAGACCACGGCGAGGCCGCGCTTCTCGACGATTTCCGCCGGGGTGCCCTCGCCGGCGAGGACGCCGTCCAGGACCTCGGAGGCCATCTTGTTGTTGATCTTGCCGTCCTCCACCATCTTGTTCAGTTCCACGATGGTGGCCGGGGCGACGCCGAGCTGGCCGGGATCGACGTCGGCGTTCTTGGCACGTCCGACGATCTCGCCCATCCACCACTTGCGGGCCACGGTGGCGGTGGCGCCGGCGGCGATGGTTTCCTCGATCTCGTCCATGACGCCGGCGTTGACGACGTCGCGGAACTCCAGGTCCGAGTAGCCCCAGTCGGCCTGCAGCCGCTTGCGGCGGGCGGCCGGCGGCTCGGGCAGGGTGGCCCGGAGTTCCTCGACCCATTCGCGGGACGCGGTGATGGGGACCAGGTCCGGTTCCGGGAAGTAGCGGTAGTCGTCGGCGTCGGACTTGGCCCGGCCCGACGTCGTGGTCCGTGTGTCCTCGTGCCAGTGGCGGGTTTCCTGGATGACCGGCTCGCCGGCGTCCAGCACGGCGGCGTGCCGCTGGATCTCGTAGCGGACGGCGTGTTCGACGGCGCGCAGCGAGTTGACGTTCTTGGTCTCCGAGCGGATGCCGAAGCGTTCGCGGCCGTGCGGGCGCAGCGAGACGTTGGCGTCGCAGCGGACGTTGCCGCGTTCCATCTTCGCGTCCGAGACCCCGAGGTTCTTGACGATTTCGCGGACGGCGGCCACGTAGGCCTTGGCGAGTTCGGGGGCGCGGCTGCCGGCGCCTTCGATCGGCTTGGTGACGATCTCGACCAGCGGCACGCCGGAGCGGTTGTAGTCCACCAGGGAGTAGTCCGCGCCCTGGATGCGGCCGGTGGCGCCGCCCATGTGGGTCAGCTTGCCGGCGTCTTCCTCCATGTGCGCGCGTTCAATTTCGACGCGGAACACGGTGCCGTCGGAGAGTTCGATGTCCAGGTAGCCGTCGTACGCGATGGGCTCGTCGTACTGGGAGGTCTGGAAGTTTTTCGGGGTGTCCGGGTAGAAGTAGTTCTTCCGGGCGAAGCGGCACGTCTCGGCGATCTTGCAGTTCAGCGCCAGGCCGATCTTGATCGAGGACTCGATCGCGGTCTTGTTCACCACCGGCAGCACGCCGGGCATGCCAAGGTCGACCTCGTTGACGTTGGTGTTCGGCTCGTCGCCGAAGACGTTCGGCGCGGAGGAGAACATCTTGGTCTTGGTGTTGAGCTCCACGTGGACCTCGAAACCCAGGACGGGATCGTACTTGTCCATCGCCTCTTCGAAGCTGAGGGTTGCGTCAGTCATTAGTGTGAGCCTCCGTGGCTTGAAACGGCAGAATCAGTGAGCGAGGGGGCCTTGTCCAGCAGCGGGCCGCCCCACTGCGCCTCGAGCAGGGATTCCAGGACCGCGCCGACGCGGTACAGGCGGGCGTCCTGGCGGGCCGGTGCCAGAAGCTGGATGCCCACGGGCAGTCCGTCCTCGTCGGCCAGGCCGCCCGGCAGGGACAGGCCCGGGACGCCTGCCATGTTCGCCGGGATGGTGGCGACGTCGTTGAGGTACATCGCCAGCGGGTCGTTGAGCTTCTCGCCGAGCTTGAACGCCGTGGTCGGCGCCGTCGGGGAAATCAGCACGTCGGCCTTTTCAAACGCGGCGTCGAAGTCGCGCTGGATCAGGGTGCGCACCTTCTGGGCCGAGCCGTAGTAGGCGTCGTAGTAGCCGGCGCTCAGGGCGTAGGTGCCCAGGATGATGCGGCGCTTGACCTCATCGCCGAAGCCGGCGGCGCGGGTGGCGCCCATGACCCGCTCGATGGTCATGGGACCGTCCTTGGGCAGGACCCGCAGGCCGTACCGGACGCCGTCGAACTTGGCCAGGTTGGAGGACGCCTCCGACGGCATGATCAGGTAGTACGCGCCCAGGGCGTACTTGAAGTTGGGGCAGGAGACCTCGACGATCTCGGCGCCCGCGCCCTTGAGCAGTTCGAGGGATTCGTTGAAGCGGTTCTCGACGCCGGCCTGGTAGCCCTCGCCGTGGAGCTCCTTGATGATGCCGATCTTCATGCCCTTGACGTTGCCGGTCCGGGCCGCGGCCACGAGGTCCTCGAGCGGGTCCGGCAGCGAGGTGGAGTCGCGGGGGTCGTGCCCGCCGATCACCTGATGCAGCAGGGCCGAGTCGAGGACGGTGCGCGAGACCGGGCCGATCTGGTCCAGCGAGGAGGCCATGGCGATGGCCCCGTAGCGGGAAACGCCGCCGTAGGTGGGCTTGACGCCGACCGTGCCGGTGACGGCGCCGGGCTGGCGGATGGAGCCGCCGGTGTCCGTGCCGAGGGCCAGCGGGGCTTCGAAGGCCGCGACGGCGGCGGCGGAGCCGCCGCCGGAACCGCCGGGGATGCGCTCCAGGTCCCACGGGTTGTGCGTCGGGCCGTAGGCGGAGTGTTCGGTGGAGGAGCCCATCGCGAACTCGTCGAGGTTCGTCTTGCCCAGGATCGGCATCTTGGCGGCGCGCAGGCGCTCGACGACGGTGGCGTCGTAGGGGCTGTGCCAGCCTTCGAGGATCTTCGAGCCGGCCGTGGTGGGCTGCCCGATCGTGACGATGAGGTCCTTGACGGCGATCGGGACGCCCGCGAGGACGTGGAGCTCCTCGGCGGCGGCACCGCCGGCGGCGCGGATCGCATCCACTTCGGCGGCGACGGCAAGCGCCTCGTCGGCGTTGACGTGGAGGAAGGCGTGGACCTTGCCGTCGACGGCGGCGATGCGGTCCAGGTAGGCCTGGGTGACCTCGACGGCGGTGATCTCGCGGGCGGCCAGCTTCTCGGCGAGCGCGGCGGCGGAGAGGCGGATCAGTTCGTTGTTCTCAGTCATGGTCTTAGTCCTCATCCAGGATTGCCGGGACCTTGAAACGGCCTTCGTACGCGTCGGGGGCACCGGAGAGGGACTGCTCGGCCGTAAACGTGTGGCCCACCACGTCCTCGCGGAACACATTGGTCAGCGGAATCGGGTGGGACGTGGCCGGGACGTCATCACCGGCGGCTTCACTGACGGACTTCACTGAATCCACGATGACGGCGAGTTCGCCGGCCATCCTGTCCAGCTCTTCAGCACTCATCTCGATGTGCGCGAGTTGCGCGAGATGCGCGACGTCGTCGCGGTTGATCGCAGCCATGGATCTCCCCTGCAAGGTATGGATAATTTTCCGTCCCAGTCTACGTGGGTTGAACTGCTGTTACCGTCCGGCGCCGAGAAGGACGACGACAAACAACGCGGGGTCACTTACGGCCTATCCGGAGGTCCGGGATGGGCGGTAAGTGACCCCGCGTTGTTTGGTGCAGGGGCGGGCTGGTCAGCCGATGCCGATGGCTCCGGTGAGGACGCCAACGCCGAGCATGACCAGGGAGATCACGGCCGTGCGCCACAGGACCTTCTTGTGGTGGTCGCCCAGGTCCACCTTGGCGAGGGACACCAGAAGCAGGATCGCCGGGACCAGGGGGCTCTGGAGGTGGAAGGGCTGGCCGGTGATGGAAGCGCGGGCCATGTCGGCGGCGCTGACGCCGTAGTGCGCCGCCGTTTCGCTCAGGACCGGCAGGACGCCGAAGTAGAAGGCGTCGTTGCTCATGAAGAACGTCATCGGGATGCTCAGGACGCCGGTGATCACGGCCATCAGCGGGCCCATGTCGGACGGGATGATCTGGACCAACCATTCCGACATGGCCTTGACCATGCCCGTGCCGTTGAGGACGCCGGTCAGGACCGAGGCGGCCATGACCATGCTGACGACGGCGACAATCGAGGGAGCGTGCGCGATCAGCTGGGCGCTCTGGTCCTTGACCTTGGGGAAGTTGACCAGCAGGGCGACGGCGGAGCCGACCATGAAGACGAACGGGAGCGGAATGACGTTGGCGACGAGCGTCACCATGACCGCGACCGTCAGGCCGAGGTTGAACCAGAACAGCTTGGGCCGGAGGGTCTTGCGGTTGGGGTCCAGGGCGGTGTCGGCCATGGCGGAGTCGCGGTCGTCAACGAGGGAATCGGCGCGCTCCAGCACTGCCACGGAGGATCCTTCCGGGGAGAGCCCGGCGGGCGAGGCTCCGGGGCCCTTGCGGCCGCGGCGGATTCCGGTACCGCCGGCCGTGCTGCCGCCGGCTGAGTCGCCGTCGAACGCTGCAGCTGTATCCGGGACGCCCCAGATCTCGGGGGCAACGGCGCGGAGGCGGTTGCGTTCCTGCAGGCCGAGCAGCCAGGAGAAGACCAGCACGACGATAAGTCCGGCGATGAGGGACGGGACCATGGGCACGAAGACATCGTTGACGTCGAGCTTCAGCGCGGAGGCGGCGCGGGCGGTGGGGCCGCCCCAGGGCAGGATGTTCATGGTGCCGTTGGCCAGGCCGGCCACGCAGGTCAGGACCACGGGGCTCATCTTCAGCCGCAGGTAGACCGGCAGCATCGCCGCGGTGGTGAGGATGAAGGTGGTGGAGCCGTCGCCGTCGAGGGAGACCGCTGCCGCGAGGATGGCCGTGCCCAGGACCACCTTGGCGGGGTCGTTGCCGAGCTTGCGCAGGATGAACCGGACCAGGGGGTCGAAGAGCCCGACGTCGATCATCAGCCCGAAGTAGATGATCGCGAACATCAGCAGCGCGGCGGTGGAGGTCATCGACTTCATGGAGTCCATGACCATCGGGCCGATGCCGAGGCCCGCGCCGGCGAAAAGCCCGAAGACTGTGGGAACAATGATGAGCGCCAGCACCGGCGTCAACTTCTTCGTCATGATCAGCACCATGAATACCGCGATCATGGCGAATCCTAGTAATACCAGCACGGCCGGCTCCTTCTTCGTTGAATGACACCACTCCGGTGTGATGCGCACTACAGACGTTAGAGTGGCGCCCGTCACGACTGGGCCTTTGGCTCAATTGATTGGCATACTGCTTATTGGATGCATTTTGCGCATTTTGCTCACGTCCGTTCCAACCCAGGCAGGAGTCCGATGAAGCGCCGCACAGCTCTGCCGGTCCTGCGCTTTTCGACCCAGACACTGTTGCTGCAGCTCGGCGTCGTGGCGCTGGTGGTGCTGCTGAGCGGCGCCGTCCACGCCTGGCTGAGCTATGACCGGCTGGGCCGCGAGGCGGAGAACCAGGCGCTGACCCTGGCCCGGACGGTGGCCTCGGACCCCTCGGTGCGGGCAGAGGTCCAGTCCATCAGCGCCCTTCCCGCTGCTCCCCCGCCCGCCGAGCTGTTGGCCGGTCCGTTGATGGCTGCCGCGGAGGGTGCCCGGACCCGCACCGGGGCGCTGTTCGTGGTCATTACGGACGAGACCGGCATCCGGCTGGCGCACCCGGACGCGGAACGGCTCGGCGAAAAGGTCAGCACCGACCCCTCGGAGGCCCTCGCGGGCCGGGAGGTCACCACGCGGAACACGGGCACGCTGGGCCCGTCCGCCGGCGCCAAGGTCCCGGTGTACGCCCCGGGTTCGACGGCGGTGGTGGGTGAGGTGAGCGTGGGCTACTCCACCGAGACGATCAGCCAAAGCCTAGCCCGGGACATCATCCCCATCGCCTTCACGGCCGCCGGCGCGCTGCTGGCCGGCGTGCTGGCCTCCTTCCTGCTGCGGCGGCGGCTCCAGCGGCTGACCCTCGGGCTCGAACCCGAGGAGATCGGCACCCTGGTGCACGACCAGGTGGCCGTACTGCAGGGCGTCGACGACGGCGTGATCGGCGTTTCGGCCGACGGCAGGGTCAGCGTGTTCAACGCCGCCGCCCAGCGGCTGCTCGGTGTCCCGGACCTCGCGGGCACGGCGTGGGCCGCCGCCCCGGTGCCGGAGCAGCTCAAGGCCCTGACCCGGGCCGATGCGGCCGAGGGTGAGGCGGTGGAACTCGTGGCCGGTGGCCGGGTGCTGGTGGTGAGTGCCCGCAAGGCCCTGCACGGCCGCGAGGACCTGGGCTGGGTGGTGATGCTGCGGGACCGGACCGAGCTGCAGCAGCTGACCCGCCAGCTCGACGCCGTCGGCACCATGTCCGCGGCCCTGCGGGCGCAGCGCCACGAGTTTGCCAACCAGCTGCACACGATCGCCGGCTTCATGAGCATCGGCCAGCCCCAGCAGGCCCAGGACTACCTCGCCAAACTGGCCGGCACCGGGCCGCTGGCGTTCCCGGTGGACCAGGCCGAGCTGCTCCAGGACCCTTACCTGCAGGCCTTCCTCGGTGCCAAGGGCGTCGAGGCGGACGAGCGCGGCGTGAGCCTCCGCCTCGGCCCGGAGTCCGTGGTCCGCGGCCACGTCACCGAACCCCAGGACGTCACCACAGTCCTGGGGAACCTGATCGACAACGCCGTGAACGCCGCCGTCGCCGGTTCCGCGGCCGAGCGCTGGGTGGAAGTCGAAGTGCTGGACGAACCGGGCATCAACGGAGGCGCCGGCACACTCCACATTGTGGTGGCCGATTCCGGCGACGGCCTGGGCGCCGGTATGACGGCCGCCGAGGCCGAGGCGGTGTTCGCGGAGGGCTACACGACCTCGGTCCGGCCGGCGCGCCCTGGCGCAGGGCAGGGCCTGGGGCTGGCGCTGTCCCGGCAGCTCGCGCGCCGCCGCGGCGGAGACGTGCGGGTGCTCGAAGCGGGCTCCCCCGGCGGCCCGGGCGCCGTTTTCGTCGCCACGCTTCCGGGAACCACCGAACCGGGGCCAACGCTGCCGGGACCCGCCCAACCCGGAACCCCCGACCTGCGAACCCCCGAACTGCGAACCCCTGACCTGCTAACCCCCGAAACACGCCGAGAGGACAACGATGTCTGAGGATTTCAGGGTGCTGATTGTCGACGATGATTTCCACGTCGCCAAGCTGCATGCCGCCTACGTGGATTCGGTGGCCGGCTTCCTGGCGCTGCCGCCGGCCGGCTCGGCGTCCCAGGCGCTGCAGGCCATCCACAGCCTGCGCCCGGACCTGGTGCTGCTGGACGTCTACCTGCCGGACGCCTCGGGCCTGGACCTGCTGCACCAGCTGGACGTCGACACCGTGATCCTCAGCGCGGCCTCGGACACGGCCTCGCTGCGCCTCGCGTTCCGCCGCGGGGCACTGGGCTACCTGCTCAAGCCCTTCACGGCCGAATCCCTCTCGCAGCAGCTGCGCTCCTATGCACGCTACCGCCGGATCCTGGCCCAGCCGGGCTCCGTCAGCCAAGAGACGGTGGAGCGCGCCAAGCGCGCCCTGATCCCAGGCGACGTTGTCGCCTCGGCACGTCCCCGCTCCGCCACCGAGGCCGCGGTGCTGGAATCCCTGGTGCCCGGCGAGCAGTATTCGGCCGCCGACGTCGCCGCCCGGGTCGGCGTGTCCCGGGCCACCGCCCAGCGGTATCTGTCCGCGCTGGCGGACGACGGCGCCGTCGACATCCAGCTGCGCTACGGCACCACCGGGCGGCCCGAGCACCGCTACGGGATCCCCGCCGGAACCGGCCACTAGTCCGCCCTCCAGCCTCGCCAGCAGAAGCAACGCGGGGTCACTTACGGCCCATCAGGACCGCCGGGATGGGCCGTAAGTGACCCCGCGTTGCTTCTAGGCGCCGTCGGGCTCCTTCTGTGCCGCCGCCTGCTCCGCCTGCACGGCCCTGTGGATGTTGCCGTGGATCATGTCCGCCCCGATGCGCTCGATCACGCCGTCGCGCTCCAGGACCGCCCGGACCGCGGGCTTGAGCCGGGTCAGGCGCAGGTTGACGTCCGACTCGCGGGCGAGGTTCGCGATGTCCGCCATCTTCGTTGCCCCCTGCGAATCGACGAAATTGATCCCGCCGCAGTCGAGCACAATCCCTGTGAGCCCCGGCGTTGAATGAATGACCTCGCGCAGGCGGTCCTCCAGCGCGTCGGCCGTGGCGAAGAACAGGCCGCCGTCGAACCGGATCACGGCAATGCCGGGAACGATCTCGTCGCCGGGGTGCCCATCGGCTTCACGGAAGACCTGGGTGCCCGGTTCGCGGCCGAGGAACGGCATCTCCGGGTGGGTGGCCACCCGGACGAGCCAGAAGAGCGAGAGCACGATCCCTATCACGACGCCCGCCAGCACACCGAAGATGAGGGTGCCGATGATCGCCGCGATCGCAATCCAGAAGTCAAACTTCTGCACCCGGGCAAGCCGCCGCATCTCGGGCACGTTCATCATGCCCATGACGACGGCCTCGATGATCAGCGCCGCCAGCACGGGCTTGGGCAGGTTCGAGAACAGCGGCGCCAGGAAGAGCAGCGTGAGCAGGACGGTGACCCCGGAAGTGAGGGAGGCAAGCCCGGTCTTCGCCCCGGAGTGGTCGTTCAACGAGCTCGCCGACAGGCTCGTCGAGACGGGCATCCCCTTGAAGAGTCCTGCGGCAATGTTGGCCAGCGACTGGGCAATCGATTCCTGGTTGATGTCGATCTGGTAGCGGTGCTTGGCAGCGAACGCCCGCGCATCCCCGGCGGTCTGGGAGAAGCCGATCAGGACAACTGCCACCGCCGCGAGGGCCACGGTGCCCACGTGATCCCACATCAACTGGCCGTCCGGGACCTGAAGCGAGGGCAGGCCGCTGGGCACCTCGCCCACCAGTGCCACGCCTTTGGCCCCGAGATCGAACAGCGCCGCAGCCAGCAAGCCGCCCACCACCAGGACCAGGGCGCCGGGGACTTGGGGAGCGACAGCTTTCAGCCCGAAGACGACAGCAAGCGCGATTACCCCCACCACAACGGTGGTCGGCTGCGCCTCGCCAAGGGTCCCCAGCCATGACCACAGCTCCTGGATGGGGTTCGAGCCGGTGACCTCGGTCCCGGTGAGCTTGGGGAGCTCCCCGATCACGACGTCGATCGCCGCGCCGAAGAGGAAGCCGGTGACCACGGCCTTCGAGAGGAACTGCGCGATCCAGCCCATCTTGAGGACGGCAAGGAGCAGGAACAGGATCCCGGAAGCGAGCGTGATTCCCGCAACGAACGAGGCGACGTCCTGCTCTCCCGTGATGCCCGCCGCGAGGACGGCACTGGCAGCCACTGCCGCCAGGCCCGAGCTGGGGCCCATCGAGATCTGCCGGCAGGTGCCGAAGATCGCGTAGACGATGGCGCCGGCGGCCGCGGCATACAGGCCGTTCTGCAGCGGTATGCCGGCGATGCCTGCGTACCCGAGGTTCTTCGGAACGATCAGGGCCGCGACGGTGACCCCGGCGATCAGATCGCCGCGCAGCCACGAGCGGTCATAGGAGCGGAACTGGCCGATGAGGGGTACCCTGGTGGGCCCCTGCCCGGGCGCCTTGGTCATGCGCCAGTCATACTCCGAGTCCGGAAGTTCCGCCAGAGTCCATGTGACCCCGCGCCGGTTTCTAGGTGGCGCTCTTCTGGGCGACGAGTTCGATCTCGACGAGCATCTTGGGGTCCAGGAACGGCAGCACGTGAACGAGGGAGAGCGTGGGACGGATGTCGCCGAAGACCTCGCCGTGGGCCCGGCCGGCCTCTTCCCACTGGCTGATGTCCGTCAGGTACAGCTTGGACTGCACCACGTCCTCGAAGCCGAAGCCGGCGTCGGCCAGCACGGCGCCAAGCTTCTGCAGGATGTAGCTGGTCTGGGCATAGAAGTCCTCGCCCACGATTCCGTCCTCGCCGCTGGCGGCCGTCGCGGAGATGTAGAGGGTGTTGTCCACCTGGACAGCCCGGGAATAGCCGAGGGCCTGTTCCCAGGTGGAGCCGGTACCGAAGGTCTTGCGCATGGTGGGCCTTTCGCAGTTGCCGCAGGGATCGGCACAACTGTAGGGCGCCGGGCGCCTGGGCCGCCAAACCGGGTTGTTTTGTGTCGGCAGGACTGCGCGGGGCCTCCGCCCGGACTAGAGTTCCTGGCGGTAAACGAGCAATTTGATGTCCGTGCCCGGCACGAGCCAGTCGCGCTCCGGCGCCCGGAGGAAGCCGGTCTTCTGGTAGAGGCCGTGGGCACTTTCCCAGCTCTCGCCCGTGGTCAGGGCCACGGCGCGGATACCGGGCAGGGCCCTGGCGTGCTCGATGATGGCCCGGACCATGGCCTTGCCGGCACCGCTGCGCTGCACAGACGGGTCCACCACGAGCATGCGGAACTCGAGCTCGTCGCTGAAGGCGATGTCCGCGTAGGGCTCGCCGGCGACCGCCAGCGTCACGGAGCCGAGGATCCGGCCCTCCCGCTCCGCGACCCAAACCGTCGCGGCCGCCGCGCGCTGCCCGACATTCTGGATCTGCTGCATGTAGGGGTGGTCGGCGCTCTCAAAGTAGCCTGCCGCCAGGTAGGCGTCCCGGGTGATGCGCGCTATGGCGTCGAAGTCGGCCGGAACGGCGGGGCGAATGAGGATCTGCGAAGGCACCTGTCAATGGTACGGGCGCCCGGCCCGGGCCGTGCCCGGAAAAGCCGTTTCCGTGACTGAACTATCACTCAGGCCTATCACTCAGCCCCGGAACCGGCCCGGTGCCGGCCCGGTGAGAGGACTCTAGAGCGGGAATTTGCCGGAGAGTTCCAGCGGCCCGGCGCACGTCCATGCGGCCAGGCGCTCATCGTCGGAGGGGCCGCCGGCCAGGGGGCTGGTGAGCCGCGGCCGGCGCACCCAGCAGCCTGCCTCCTCGGCGATCAGGGCCCCGGCGGCGAAGTCGTGTTCGTTGAGCCCGCGCTCACCGTAGGCATCGTGCGTGCCGTCCGCCACGAGGCACAGGTCCAGTGCCGCGGACCCGAGCCGGCGCATGTCCGCGAAGCCGTCCATCAGGCTGCCGAGGCCCTCGGCCTGTTCCGCCCGCACGCCGGGATCGTAGCTGAAGCCCGTGGCCAGGATCTGGCCGGTCCGTCCGGGGACCGGGCCGAACAGGGCGGTGAGCTGGCCCTGTTCCTGGAGCCAGGCGCCCTCGCCGCGGGACGCGTAGTAGGTGCGTCCCAGCGCCGGTGCGCTGACGACGCCGGCCAGCCAGACGCCGTCGGCGTCGGCCACCGCCACGGAGGTGGCGTAGTAGACGATGTTGCGGATGAAATTGGTGGTGCCATCGAGCGGGTCGATCGACCAGCGGAAGCCGCTGGGCTCCGCCGGCAGGACGGTGCCTCCCTCCTCCCCCGTGATGATGTCCCACGGCCGGGCCGCGGTAATGACGTCCCGGACAGCGGCTTCGGCGGCGAGGTCGAAGGCGGTCACCCAGTCGCCGGAGTCGCCCTTGTTGCTGACATCCAGGGCGGCAGTCTTCCGGGTGGCCAGGACGGCGGCCCCCGCCGCCGCGGCCGACTTGGCCAGTTCAAGCAGCCCGGGAATGCCGGGGGCGGGAGAACCCGCGGAGTGGGAACTCATTCGACCGCCGCACCATCGGCGCCGGGAGCCTCGCCGTCGCCGGCCAGGACCGGGACACCGTCCGCGCCGGTGGTCTCGCCACCGTCCGCGCTGGCGTCCGCTCCGCCGCCGGCCGGCCCGTTCGCCAACAGGGCGCGGAAGCCGTCCTCATCCAGGACCGGGACGCCGAGCTGTTCGGCTTTGTCCAGTTTGGTGCCGGCGTTCTCGCCCGCCACCACGTAGCTGGTGTTCTTCGACACCGATCCGGCCGCCTTGCCGCCGCGGATCAGGATGGCTTCCTTGGCCTCATCGCGGCTGAAGCCCTCGAGGCTTCCGGTCACCACCACGGTCAGCCCCTCCAGCGTCCTGGGCGTCGACTCGTCGCGTTCGTCCGCCATCCGGACGCCGGCGTCCGCCCCAGCGGTCCACGATGTCGCGGTGCCAGTCCTCGGCGAACCATTCGGTCAGCGCCTGGGCGATGACCGGGCCCACGCCGTCGACGTGGGCGAGCTCCTCCTCGGAGGCCTGCCGGATGGCGTCCATGCTGCCGAACGCGGTGGCGAGGGCGCGCGAGGCCCGCGGGCCGACGTGCCGGATGGACAAGGCCACCAGGATCCGCCACAGCGGCTGGGATTTCGCTTTTTCCAGCTCCCGGAAGAGCTTCTCCGTCGTGGCCGTGGGCTTGGACGGGGTCTTGGTGGTGGCCTTGGTGAAGAAGTAGGGCACCAGCTCAAACTCCCCGGTGCCGACGCCCCTGGAGCGCTTCTCCCGGCGGACTCGGACGTCCGCGAGCTGCTCCGGGGTCAGGTCGAACAGGGTCGCCTCGGTGGTCAGCGGTGGTTCCGCGGGCTCGGCCGGCTGGGTCAGTGCGATGGCGGCTTCCCAGCCGAGGGCCTCGATGTCGAAGGCGCCGCGGCCGGCAAGGTGGAAGACGCGTTCGCGCAGCTGCGCCGGGCAGGACCGGGAGTTGGGGCAGCGGATGTCCACGTCCCCTTCCTTCCCGGGGGCCAACGGCGTGCCGCACGCGGGGCATGCGGTGGGCATGATGAAGTCGCGGACGGGAGGGTCCTGCTGGTCCCGCAGCGCCAGCACCGGGCCGACAATTTCCGGAATGACGTCTCCGGCCTTGCGCAGCACCACGATGTCGCCGATCTTCACGCCCTTGGCCTTGACCACCTCCTGGTTGTGCAGGGTGGCCATTTCCACGGTGGAGCCGGCAACCTTGACCGGTTCCATCACGCCGTACGGGGTGACCCGGCCGGTGCGGCCGACGTTGACGGCGATGTCGAGCAGCTTGGTGTGGACCTCTTCGGGCGGGTACTTGTAGGCCACGGCCCAGCGCGGCACCCGGGTGGTGTAGCCCAAGGCCCGCTGGGTGGCGAAGTCGTCCACCTTGATCACAATGCCGTCGATCTCGTGGGTGAGGCTGTGCCGCTTGTCGCCGTAGCGCTTGATGAATTCGAGCACGTCGGCCAGCCCGGCCAGGACCTCGAAATACGGGCTCGTGGGCAGTCCCCACTCGGCGAGCTTCCGGTAGGTCTCGGACTGGCTGGCAGTGTCGAGTCCCTCGCGGGCGCCGATGCCGTGGACGTACATCCGCAGCGGCCGCTTGGCCGTTTCCGCGGGGTCCTTCTGCCGCAGCGAACCTGCGGCGGCGTTGCGCGGGTTGGCCAGCGGCGCCTTGCCGGCCTCGATCAGGGCTTCGTTGAATTCCGCGAAGGCCTGCGACGGGATGAAGACTTCGCCGCGGACTTCCATCTCAGCCGGGAAGCCGGTGCCGCTGAGCTGTTGCGGGATTTCCTTGATGGTCAGGACGTTGTGCGTGATGTCCTCGCCGGTGGTGCCGTCCCCCCGGGTGGCGGCCCGGACCAGCGCCCCGTCGCGGTAGAGCAGGTTGACGGCCAGGCCGTCGATCTTCAGTTCGGTGAGCCAGGACGGCGGGTTGCCGCCGTTGCCGAGCTTGGCGATGCCCGCCTCGGCCTTGACCATCCAGGCCTCCAGCTCCTCGAGCGAGAAGACATCCTCCAGGCTGTACATGCGCTGCAGGTGTTGGACGGCGGCAAACGCCGCTGACACCTCGCCGCCGACTTCCTGCGTGGGCGAGTCGTTGGCCACCAGTTCCGGATGCAGGGCTTCGAGCGTTTCCAGCCGCCGGTAGAGCTCGTCGAACTCGGCGTCGGAGATGATCGGCGCGTCCTGCTGGTAGTAGGCAAAGCGGTGCTTGCGGACCTGCTCCACAAGGTCTTCGTACTCCGCACGGATGTCCCCGGAGGGAACCTGCTCCCCCGCGGGGCCTTGCGAATCCGTGCCATGCCGGGGGGCTGCTTCGGCTGCTTCGTCAGTCCCTGCTGCGGTCTCTGCTGCGGTCTTCCCTGTGCTCACAGACCTATCCTGCCCTAGATCACCGCCGTTGTCCGGTCAGGGGTCCGGTCAGGGGTCCGGTCAGGCGGGCGCGTCCCCGCTTGCAGTCCGGGCATCGACAACGATCGCCGTGATATTGTCCCGGCCGCCGCTGCGCAAGGCCGCCTGGATCAGCTCGTCCACGGCAGCCTGGGGGTCGGCCTCGGCCGCCAGGATGCCGGCGATCTTCTCGTCGGTCAGTTCGCCGTTGAGGCCGTCGGAGCACACCAGGATCCGGTCGCCGTCTTCAAGGGGAAGCAGCCAGAAGTCGGCCTCGGAGTCGTCCCCGGTTCCCAGCGCCCGGGTCACAACGTGCCTGCGCGGATACACGGCGGCCTCGGCCTCGGTGATCTGGCCGGTGTCCAGGAGTTCCTGTACCTCGGAATGGTCGACGCTGATCTGGGCGAGCCGGCCGTGGCTGTAACGGTAGGTGCGGGAGTCTCCGATGTTGAGGACAAGCCAGTACGGAACGTCGTGTTGTTCCACCACCACGACGCCGGACAGCGTGGTGCCGGCGCGCGATCCGGTGGCGTGACGGATGCCCGCATCAGCCATGAGCAGGTACTCCTGCAGGATGTCCGCCGTCGCGTCCCGGCTGCCGGTCTTGAACTGTGGCAGCTCGGCCAGGGTGCGCACGCAGATGCTGCTGGCAACTTCGCCGGCCTCGTGCCCGCCCATGCCGTCCGCCACGGCGAAGACGGGGTCGGCGGCAAGGAAGGCGTCCTCGTTCGCCTCGCGGCGCAGTCCCCGGTCAGTGCCGTACCCACAGCGCAGCCGCGGTCCCTGTTTGCCGTCCGATGGCGGGATGGGGGCGTCTGGCGTTGCGTTCATGGCGGTCCTCAATACAGTGGTGCGCGGCTTCAGCGGTGCGCGAGCTAACGGCGGTCACAAACCCGGCCGGATCGCAACTGCCGGTCCGACTATTGCATATGCGCCGCTCAACTGAGAAGCCCGCCACGGGCTACCGCCGGGCTGATCCGGTGCTCAGTCCAGGATCAGGCCCCGGCCGCTGCCGGGCTGCAGCTGCACCGGGTGGATTTCGCCGAACCCTCGGACGTCCTCGGCCGGGCGGGGCACCAGGACGAAGCGTTCGTCCTGCTCCAAGGCGGCCGCGGTCATCGAATCCACCAGCACGGTTCCGGGGTCCGCGAGGGCCGTGAGGCGGGCGGCGAGGTTGACGGTGGGTCCGTAGATGTCACCGAGGCGGGAGAGGATGCGGCCCCAGACCATAGCCACGCGGGCCTGGGGCAGGATCTCGTCGTCGGTGAAGGCTCGGGACAGGGCCAGGGAAATCTCGGCTCCCGCCGCCGGAGTCTCGGCAATGTACAGGACTTCGTCGCCGACGGTCTTGACCAGCCGGCCGCCGCCGACCGAGATGATTTCGGCGCACTTGTTCTCGAAGCGCTGCACCAGCTGGGCGAGCGTCTTCTCGTTCATCCGGCGGGACAGGCTGGTGTAGGAGACAAGGTCGGCGAAGCCAACGGCCCGGGCCAACGGCAGGGGCGCATCGTCCTCGTCGCCTTCGCGGCCCTCTTCGCTGGACTGCAGCCCGGCTTCGGCCCGGACGGCCAGGCGCTGCACAGCGGCGTTGAGCTGGCGGCGCCAGGAGTAGGCGAGCATCTCCTCGAGGGGGTCGATCAGGTTCGGCAACTCGCTGACGAGCCGCTTCCGGGCGACGGCGTCGCTCACGCCCTGTTCCTGGACCATGTCCTCCACGAGGGCCTCGATCTGCCACACCACCATCCGGTCGGTCATCTGGCCGATGGCCCGGGTGATGGAAATGGCGGCTTCCTCGGTGAGCTTGCCGTCGCGCACCAGGTCCACGATGGTGGACAGGGCGGCCTGGTCACGCTCGGTGAAGGCCACGTCTTCATCCCCGAGGTTGGGAAAGCCGAGGGCGCGCCAAAGTTTCCGGGCAGAGAGCAGCGAGAGCCCGGCACCGGCGGCGACTTCACGACGCCGGAGCTTGCGCTCACCGCCCAGCAGCCGCGCTTCCAGGGCCTTGGCGGCGAGCCGTTCAGCGGACATCGTGCCGGTGGGCGGGGCCACAGGTTCGGCTTCGGCGGCTTCGGATCCGGGTTCGGCGGCGGGTTCGGCGGCGGGTTCGATGAGCGCGCCTGCCTCGGTGTCGAAGGCGGTCCCGGCGTCGCTGTCGGCGGCAGCCGAACCGGCGGCGTCCTCGGCCTCCCGGGGCAAATCCGGGGCAGCGAGGTCGGTGTCCTGGTGGACGTTCTCAGCGTTCATCTCTTCCACCTTCTCTCGTCTCCCACGGCCAGGCCTCGCCTGGGTTGTAGGTCATGCCGTCGGCCCCGGACGCCTCGCCCTGGGGGAGGTCGTCGATGGCGTCCAGCAGGAAATTGCGGAATGTCGCCACCTCGGGGACATCGGGGACCACCGTTCCAAGGGGGTACCCGGTCTCCAAGGATATATTCCCGGAGTGCAATAGGCGCTGCAACAACGATTGCTCAATGGCCACATGGCGGACGGCGGCGAGGGGGATCTGTTCATCGCGCCGCCTTAACATGCCGTAGCGGGTAACTAAACGCTGGCTGGTGAGGATGTAGCGGGTGGCGTGCCATGCAATGACCCGGGGGAGGCAATAGCCCAGCAGCACCCACGCCGCCAACGCCAGGCACACGGCGACCAGCCAGGGAGTCCACTCCTTGGGGATGAGGGGAAGGAGCCGCGTCGGGCCGCCCTTGACAACCCAGGCGCAGGCGTACGCGGCCGCGGCAGGAATAACAACGAACGTCAGCGCCGGGACAATGAGCATCCTGGGCTGGGGCCGGGTCACCACAATTACTTGCTCTCCCGGCAGGAGCACTTTACGCATAACCGCTTTCTGCCCCGCCGCTGCCGTTGCCCTGGCCGCCGGTCCCGGCCGGGTTCCACGGCCTCAGGTGCACGACGTCGCCGGCGGTCACCACGTGTTCATGGCCCGCGGCATCGACCACCAGGAGCGAGCCGTATTCGTCCAGCCGCGTGGCGTGGCCAATGATCTCGTGGTCGCCCGGGAGCTGGGCCCGGACCTGCTTGCCGAGGGTCGAGAGGAAGTGCTCCACCCGTTTGTGCAGCGACGGGCCACCGGCCATGCCGGCGGTAGGGTCGCCGTCGGCGTTGCAGAAACTCCGGTAGAGGGTGGCGAAGCGGGACAGGTAGCTCTTCAGGAGCTCCGTCCGGTCCACGGTGTCCGGATTCTCCAGCAGCACGGAGGTGGCGGTGGGAACCGGGAGTTCGGGTTCTGTCAGCGTGACGTTCAGGCCGGTGCCGAGGATGACCGGCGGCGCGCCGCCGGCGCCGAGCGGGCCGAGCTGGGCCAGGATGCCGGCGATCTTCCGGCCCCGGACCAGTACGTCGTTGGGCCATTTGAGTTCCGCCGGAAGGCCTGCCGTTTCCGCCAGGGCCTCACGCAGGGCGAGGGCGGCCAGGAGGGACAGCCAGGAGTACCTGTGGGTCGGCAATGGCCGGCCGGCCCCGTTGACCGGCAGGAGCACGAGCGAGACGGAGACCGAGCTGCGGGCCGGCGCTTCCCACCGGCGGTCGAGCCGGCCGCGGGCGGCGCTCTGGTACTCGGCGGTCAGCACCGACAGGTCCGGCCACGCACGGGGATCCTCGGTCACACCGCGGAGGAGATCGGCGTTGGTGGAGCCGGTGGATTCAAGCACCGTCAGGCGCGGAATTCCGTTGGCGGACAGGAACGCCTCATCGCTGAGGGCACTCAGGTCCAGCGGCGGACGGTCCGGGGTTTCCTGCACGGCTTCCATCCTTGAATCCTACCGAGGAAAGCGCGCCGGGGCCCCGGCCGGCCGACTCATATGCCTCCGCCGAAACTCCCCACCTTTGGCCGGGACGTCCGGCGTGTCGGCCGGACACGCCGCTGATTCCGGCGTCCGGCCCTCAAACGAGGGGAAATTCCGCAGGGCAGGCGTGCGCAAAACACCCAGCAAGTTCAGAGGAAGATGTCCGGGACCAGCTGGGCCTCCGGCGCGCCGAGGCTGTACGGGCTGAAGTCCGTCACCCCTGCCGCCGCGAGAACCTGTTCATCGGTGTAGAAGTTGCCGCTCCGGCTCCCGCCGGCGGGGACCGCGTTGCCGCCGGTCAGCACGGCGTGGGCGGCGTCGGCCATGATGCCGGGGCTGCGGGCGCCCTTGACGATCATGTCGCCCCCGGGCATGTTGCGGATCGCCGCGGTGTCGATCAAGGTACGCGGCCAGAGTGAGTTCACGGCGACGCCGTCGGCCTTGAGCTCCTCGGCCAGCCCCAGCGTGGTCAGGCTCATGCCGTATTTTGCCATGGTGTAGGCCAGGTGCAGGCCGGCCCACTTCGGATCCAGGTTCAGGGGCGGGGAGAGCGTGAGGATGTGCCCGGCCGCGGAGGCGCGCAGGGCCGGCAGCGCCATCTTCGAGAGCAGGAACGTGCCGCGCACGTTGATGTCCTGCATGAGGTCGTAGCGCTTCATGTCCACGTCGTCGGTGCTGGAGAGGTCAATCGCCGACGCATTGTTGATGACGACGTCGATCCCGCCAAAGCGGTCCACGGCGGCGCCGACAGCCCCGGCGACGTCGGCGTCGTTGCGCACGTCGCCGACCAGCGGCAGGGCCCGGCCGCCGGCGGCCTCGATCTGTTCGGCGGCGGTATACACGGTTCCCTCCAGCCTGGCGTGGGGCTGACCGGTCTTGGCCATCAGGACGATGTTGGCGCCGTCCCGGGCTGCGCGGAGCGCGATGGCCAGGCCGATGCCGCGGCTGCCCCCGGAGATGAGGACAGTGCGGCCCTGGAGGGAACCGGCGGCCTGGTACGGCCCTGCGGCGGTGCCCGAAGCATCGTTGCTTGAAGTCATGCCCACACTCTAGCGGACCAATGTTACTCGCGGGTAACAAAGCGGTGCGGGAGCTTCGCGGCGGGAAAATTGTAGGTTCCCTACAGCGGCACCGGCCAATACCGTCACTAGACTTGCCAGCAGAGCCCTGCTTTTGTGGATTCCAGCCAAAGGACCCCACATAACGGGCACCGTACAACCTTGCGACAGAGCCGGAGAAACTTGATGAGCCACGATCTGACCACGACTGCGGGAAAGATTGCAGATTTCCGCGACCGCCAGGCCCGTGCCGAGCAGCCCTCCGGTCCGGAAGCGATCGCCAAGCAGCACGCGCGCGGCAAGAATACCGCCCGCGAGCGCATCGACCTGTTGCTGGACGCCGGCTCCTTCGTCGAATTCGACGCGCTGGCCGTGCACCGCTCCACCGCGTTCGGCATGGAGAAGAAGAAGCCCCTCGGCGACGGCCTCGTCTCCGGCTATGGCACGGTGGACGGCCGCCCGGTCGCGGTCTACAGCCAGGATTTCTCCGTCTATGGCGGCTCGCTGAGCCAGGTCAACGGCGAAAAAATCGTCAAGGTCCAGGAGTTCGCACTGCGCAACGGCTGCCCCGTGGTCGGCATCCTTGACGGCGGCGGTGCCCGTATCCAGGAGGGCGTCGCCTCCCTGGCGATGTTCGCGGACATCTTCCGCAACAACGTCCACGCCTCCGGCGTCGTTCCGCAGATCTCGCTGATCATGGGCCCGTCCGCCGGCGGCGCGGCCTACTCCCCCGCCCTGACCGACTACGTGGTCATGGTGGACAAGACCTCGCACATGTTCATCACCGGCCCGGACGTCATCAAGACCGTCACCGGCGAAGACGTGGACATGGAAACCCTCGGCGGCGCCCGGCAGCACAATGCCAACACCGGCACCTCGACTTACCTGGCCTCCGACGAGGCCGACGCCGTCGAGTTCGTCCGCGAACTGCTCGACTTCCTGCCCTCCAACAACCTCGCCGAGGCCCCGGTGCTGGAGCACCAGCAGGAGCTGGAAATCGACGACGACGACCTCGCCCTGGACGCGCTGATCCCGGACTCGGCCAACCAGCCGTACGACATGCGCAAGGTCATCGAGCAGATTGTCGACGACGCCCACTTCCTCGAGATGCAGTCCCTCTATGCCCCGAACGTGATCATCGGCTACGGCCGGGTCGAGGGCCACACCGTGGGCATCGTGGCCAACCAGCCCATGCAGTTCGCCGGCACCCTGGACATCGCGGCCTCGGAAAAGGCCGCCCGCTTCGTCCGGCACTGCGATGCCTTCAACATCCCCATCATCACGCTCGTGGACGTGCCGGGCTTCCTGCCCGGCAAGGACCAGGAGTTCCAGGGCATCATCCGCCGCGGCGCCAAGCTGCTCTACGCGTACGCCGAGGCCACCGTGCCCAAGCTGACCGTGATCACCCGCAAGGCCTACGGTGGGGCCTACATCGTGATGGGCTCCAAGAAGCTCGGCGCGGACCTGAACCTCGCCTGGCCCACCGCCCAGATCGGCGTCATGGGCGCCCAGGGTGCCGTGAACATCCTTTACCGCCGCGAACTCGCCGCGGTGGCGGAGGACGGCGGCGACGTCGAAGCCAAGCGCGCCGAGGTGATCCGCCAGTACGAGGAAGAGCTGCTCAACCCCTACCAGGCCGCCCAGCTCGGCTACGTGGACGCCGTCGTCGCACCGTCCGAAACCCGGGTGCAGATCATCAAGGGCCTGCGCGCCCTCCGGGACAAGCGGGCCGCCCTGCCCGCCAAAAAGCACGGGAACATCCCGCTGTGAGCCCTGAGACCCCAGACGCACCTCTGCTTGCTGTCGTGAAGGGCGAGCCGACGCCGGAAGAGCTGGCCGCGCTGACCGCCGTCGTGCTGTCCCTGGGGCAGAGCCAGCAGGCGGCACCGGAAAGCCCCGGCGTCCGGCACTGGGTCCGCCGGCAGCAGCTTCGGCTGGCGCCCAGGCCTGGTCCGGAGGCCTGGCGCCGCAGCCTGGGCTGAGACGACCTGGTTGAGCGTCCTGGCTGGGCCAGCCCGCAGGCTAAATCTGCACGGAAAAAGTTGCGCGCGAAAAAGTTCAGTGACTCTTTCATAACCACGGCGGCCGGGCTAGTCTCGTCGGGTGACTACCGAAATCATCGCCTCAGACAACACTGCCCCCGCGCGCCAGCAGACGGCTATTGACGCCGTCGCCGACGCCTACACGGACACGCTGATCCGGCTCAACCCGAGCTTCGCCACCGAACTCGGCCTGCCCGGGCACGAGACCGAGTACCAGGACTTCTCCCCCGCCGGCCACGAGAAATTCGCGGCCGCCGCCCGCGAGGCACTTGCGGCGCTGGACGGACTGGAGCCGGTTGACGACGTCGACGCCGTCACGCTCGACGCCATGCGCGAGCGGCTGGGCCTGCAGCTGGAAATCCACGAATCGGGCTGGGACACGGCCGAGCTGAACAACATCGAGTCCCCGTCCCAGCAGATCCGCGCCATCTTTGACCTCATGCCGACCGATACCGCCGGGCAGTGGGAGCACATCGCGGGCCGGGCCCACAACGTCCCTGCCGCCATCGACGGATACATCGAGTCGCTGCGTTCGGCGATGCAGGACGGCAAAGTAGCCGCGGCCCGCCAGGTGTCGATCGTGATCGAGCAGGCCACCAAGCACGCCGCGGACGACGGCTTCTTCGCGAAGCTCGCCGCCGGCGCCAAGACTGCGGACGGCCCGCTCCCGGCGGAACTGCAGGCCAGGCTCGACGCCGGCGTCGCGGACGCCCGGGTGGCCTACTCCCGGCTGGCAGGATTCCTCGAGTCCGAGCTCCTGCCGGTTGCCCCCGCTAAAGACGCTGTGGGCCGAGAGCGCTACGCCCTGGCCTCGCGCGCCTTCCTCGGTGCCACCGTCGACCTGGAAGAGACCTACGCGTGGGGCGTGGAGGAGCTCGACCGCCTCATCGCCGAACAGGAACGGGTGGCCGGCGAAATCCGCCCCGGCGCCTCGATCGAAGAAGCCAAGGAGATCCTGAACAACGATCCCGCCCGCCAGCTCAAAGGCACCGACGCCCTCCAGGCCTGGATGCAGGAACTGTCGGACAAGGCCGTGGCCGAGCTCGCCGGCGTCCACTTCGAGATCCCGGACATCATGAAAACGCTGGAGTGCCGGATCGCGCCCACCGATGAGGGCGGCATCTACTACACGGGACCCTCGGAGGACTTCAGCCGCCCCGGCCGAATGTGGTGGTCCGTGCCGGCCGGTGAAGACACCTTCACCACGTGGGCCGAAACCACCACGGTGTACCACGAGGGCGTTCCCGGCCACCACCTCCAGGTCGCCACCGCCACCTACCGCCGCGAGCTGCTGAACAAGTGGCGCCGCAGTGTGTGCTGGACCTCGGGCCACGGCGAAGGCTGGGCTCTCTACGCGGAAAAGCTCATGCAGGAACTCGGCTACCTCAACGATCCGGGCGACCACATGGGCATGCTGGACATGCAGCGCATGCGCGCGGCCCGCGTGGTGTTCGACATCGGCGTGCACCTGGAACTTGAAGTTCCCGAGCGCTGGGGCAGCGGCATCTGGACATCGGAGAAGGGCTTTGACTTCCTCCGCGCCAACCTGCCGATCAGCGAGGGGCAGCTGAAGTTCGAGTTCACCCGCTACCTGGGCTGGCCGGGACAGGCCCCGTCCTACAAGGTGGGCCAGCGGCTCTGGGAGCAGATCCGGGCGGAACTTGAATCCCGCCCCGGCTTCGACCTCAAGGCGTTCCATACGAAGGCCCTGAACATCGGCTCGGTGGGCCTGGACACCCTCAAGCGCGCGCTCCTGGGGTAATCCGGGTTTTCGGGGGCTGACCTGCACCGTCAGTGGCCAGACGGCCGGTTGGGGCGACTATTCGCGCAGCGAAGCCGCCGCAACCGGCCGTTCGCCTGTCCCGCGCCAAAATGGACCTTGGACCAATAGTCGACTATTCTCTGGGGGACACATTTAGTGGGCTTTTGACGGCCCGGGTCGGCGGCTGGGGCTGCGACGGAAGTGTCCGGTGTACTTTGCTCTCCTGCAGGGCGCCGGTCATGCAAGTACCTCCGCAACTGCGGCATGGTCTTGCTGACCGTCCAGTATGCGCGCGTCGGTCCTGCGGCACTTACGCGGGACGACGCCTATGAACCAGGCGCATGCTTAGAGGTACCAGCACCTTGGTCTCCGGTGCGAGCTATTGACAATAGAAACCCGCGTGAACGAATAGCGCCAGCATTTCGGCGCTCCCCGAGGAGCGCAGCGGAAAGCTGTGCGCTGGGCTTCTGCCGAAACCTCGCTGAGGCTTCCTGCAGCGGCTGACGATTGCCGGGCACAAACAAGACCCCATATTGGAGCCCTTATGAGGAATATCGCCTCATTCCTAAGACCACCGACCAATGACGCCGCGAAAGCGCGGACGCGGATCCGGAAGCGCACGGCGGCATCCGCGGTTGCGACGGCCGTCGTTGTGGCCGCCGCCACGATGAGCGCCCCGGCACCCCTGAACGCCGCGACGCCGACTGCCACGCCCACGGCCACGGCAACGGCCTGCAATCCGCTGCCCTTCAACCTCCCGGCGCCCGCGAACAGGCACACCTCGGCGAAGAAGGCGTGGGCCTACTACTTCCCGCCGTTCCCGCTCGCAGTCGACAGCCCCGACCCCACCCGCGACGTCTACCCGCGCTGGATGGACACCCACAACTCCATCAACGGCGCGTACGACCTCCGGGATCGTCCGGTTGCTCCTCAGCGTGCAACCCAGACCACCTGGCGACAGGCCGATTTCGAGAAGGAGGTCCGGCAGGCAGTCGGGGCAGGCCTGGACGGTTTCATCTGGGAATACAACAGCTCCACCGATATCCGCTGGCAGCAGCTGCCAGCCATGCTCGCCGCTGCCAAGGCCGTGGACCCGGGCTTCAAGATCATGCTCAGCCCGGACTTTAATACGGCCGCCGGATCCACCTCTGACAGTGTCTACAACAACGTCATGAAGGTGAAGGACGACTCGTCGATCTACCGGAACAGTGCCGGCATCGTGCTCGCCCCGTTCTTCCCGGAGCGCAAGACACCCGCATGGTGGGATGGGCTCCGGAGCCGCCTCGCCTCCTCCGGTGTCAAATCCAACCTCGTACCCATCTTCATTTCCTGGGGCGGAGGAACACAAAAGACGGACTGGAACAACTCGGTGTCCGGGTATTCGCAATGGGGCACCCGCACCGCCAGCGGCGTTCCGACCCTCGCCAAGGAAAGCGCTGAAGCCCACCGCCGCGGCAGGACCTACATGCAGCCGGTGGCGTTCGAGGATTCACGGTCCTACGACGGGCGATACTGGGAGTCATCCAACAGCTCCACCCTGCGCGATTCCCTGGCCTCGGCGGTCACCAGCAACGCCGACTCCATTGCGCTCATCGCCTGGAACGACTACACCGAGTCCTGGGTGGCACCTTCCAAGCAACGCGGCTATGCAGTGCTGGACATGGCTGCCTACTACATTTCCTGGTTCAAGAACGGGGTCAAGCCCGCGATTACCCAGGATGCCTTGTACTGGAGCCACCGCTCGCACCCCACGAACGCTCCCTACTCGATGACCCCCATCGGTCGCAACGGCAAACCCGCACCGATGTACATCCCGAACGGTGACGCGGCGAAGAACGAAGTAGAACTCGTGGCCGTGCTGAAGACGCCGGGGCGTCTGACCATCACGCAGGGAAGCAACGTCAAGACCATGGACGCGCCGGCCGGGCTGACGTCCTTCAAGGTTCCGCTCGTGGCCGGGACCACGCCGTCCTTCAAGCTCGCGCGCAGCGGAGTGACGGTCCAGACAGTCACGAGCAACACCCCGGTGCGCTCCTCCGTGGCGTACCAGGACATGATTTACCACGCAGGCGGCGGCGTCGCAGGCACCTGCGCACGCTAGGCCTTCCTGCACGAGAAGGCAGTTCGCGGCAGTGTTTCGCATGAGCATTGCCGCGAACTGTCATCTCGCGTGGCCGGAGGCGGCCTGACCCGCCCGGCGACGAGACAATCGCCACACCGCTTGCTGGAATAACTTCACAAAAGCCCCCGCCCGCGCGGAAATCCCGGGCATTCCGCGGCGCAGGGCCAGCTGTGGCGCCGTAACATTTCTCAACATCCGTTCGTCATGCTATGCGTAGCGGTCCTAGCGTGTTCCGGTGACCACTCAGACAAGCACCCCCGCACCCGCTGGAAAGACCGGGTTCCAGCTGCCCAAATGGGCCGGCTCGTTCGGCTTCCAGATCATCGCCGCCCTGATCGTCGGCCTGGGCCTCGGCCTGCTGGCCAAGTACACCGGCAGCACCAAAGCCAACCCCAACGCCCTCGGCACCACGCTGCAGACCATCGGCTCGAGCTACGTCTCGCTGCTGCAGACCGCCGTGGTCCCCCTGATCTTCACCGCCGTCGTCAGCTCCATCTCCAACCTGCGAGCCGTTTCCAATGCCGCCCGGCTGGCCTGGAACACACTGCTCTGGTTCGCGATCACCTCGCTGATCGCCGTGCTGATCGGCATCGGCCTGGGCGTGCTGCTGCAGCCCGGCGCCGGAACCGGCATCAACCAGGAAGCCAAGTACGCCGGCAAGTCCGGTGACTGGTGGGCCTTCCTGACCGGGCTGTTCCCGAAGAACTTCCTGGGCCTCGGCGCGACCACCACCGTCACTGACGGCGTCGCCACCACAGCCGTGAGCTTCAACGTCCTGCAGATCCTGGTGATCGCGATCGCCGTCGGCATCGCCGCGCTGAAAGTGGGCAAGGCCGCTGAACCGTTCCTGGCCCTGAATGCGTCCGCCCTCGCCGTCATCCAGAAGGTCCTCTGGTGGATCATCCGGATCGCGCCGCTCGGCACCGTCGGCCTGATCGGCAACGCCGTGGCCGTCTACGGCTGGGACACCATCGGCTCGCTCGGCAAATTCACCGTGGCGATCTACATCGGCCTGGCGCTTGTGCTGTTCGCGGTCTACCCCGCCCTGATCCGCAGCCACGGGCTGTCCGTCAGGCAGTACTTCTCCGGCGTGTGGCCGGCCGTGCAGCTGGCCTTCGTCTCCCGCTCCTCGATCGGCACGCTGCCGCTGACCCAGCGCGTGACCGAACGGAGCCTGGGTGTCCCCCGCGCCTACGCCTCCTTCGCGGTGCCGCTCGGCGCGACCACCAAGATGGACGGCTGCGCGGCGATCTACCCGGCCGTGGCGGCGATTTTCGTGGCCCAGTTCTTCGGCATCCAGCTCGACTTCTCCCAGTACCTGCTGATCGCGCTGGTGTCCGTGCTCGGCTCGGCCGCGACCGCCGGCACCACGGGCGCCGTCGTGATGCTGACGCTCACGCTCTCCACGCTGGGACTGCCGCTGGCCGGCGTCGGCCTGCTGCTGGCCATCGACCCGATCTTGGACATGGGACGCACCGCCGTCAACGTGGCCGGGCAGGCATTGATCCCGGCGATCGTGGCCAAGCGCCAGGGCATCCTGGACGAAACGCTGTACAACGCGCCGCGGAACGGCGATCCGTTCAGCGAGGACCGCGAAGACAGCGACAACAGCAACGACGTCGATGGCACCGTCGACCCCTCCGCCGCCGCAGCTCCCGTGGCCGGACGGGACGACCGGGACCTGGCTGACGCCAGGGCGTAACGGCTGAACGAGTGTTAACCAGAGAAGTCGCCGGCAATCCCCGGGGACTTCTCTGGTTTAACCGGCATCGGCTTCAACCTGCGTCGGCTCCAGTCCGCACGGGCTAGTGTCCGCCGATCACACCCTTTTCGGCGGCTTTGGTGACGGCGTCCGCTTCTGCCTGGGTCAGGGTGCCGTCCTTGACGGCCTGGTCCAGCCGGGGCTTCAGTGCTGCGGCGTGCTTGGTCTGTTCCGCGGTGCGCAGTTCCGCCAGGGCAGCGGTGACCCTGGCCTCATCGATGCCGAGCGATTTCGCCAGGGACGCTGCCAGGGCCTTCTCCACCGCGGCACGGTCCGGTTTCTGCCCCGCGGCAGGTGGAGTGGCCGGCGGGCTGGTCGGCCTGTTGGCTTCGCGGAAAGTCTTCAGGGCCTCGGTGACCTTGGCCTCGTCGACGCCGAGCTTGGCGGCGAGCTCTTTGGCGCGGGCGCCGGACTCCGCACCGCCGTGGCCGCGGTGCCCACCGCGCATGCCGTGGCCGTCGGCGAAGTTGTTCCCCGGGGCACTCGAGCTGGGTGTCGGGGTGGGCGTCGGCGTCGTGGTGGCGGATGCCATCCCGGCGACTCCGAGCCCTGCGCCCAGCGCCACGGCCGCGGCCCCGACGCCCAGCGCGATTTTGGTTGTGCGTGACATCTGCTGTCTCCTGGATCTGCCGCGCGGTGACGGCGCTTGAAGCTGATGGTACTTCGGGGGAAGGCTGCTCCACGAGCACCTCCAGTCTGCACCTGCCCCAGCAGAGATAGCTGTTTCCCAGCTTTCACTTTCCTGTGAATCCGGCAGGACGCCCAGAAGGGGAAAAGACGGCAGGAAGTCGACAAAAGTGGATAGGCTCTGGGCATGCTGATCGTCACCTCGAACGACATTCCGGGCCACCGGATCGACGCCGTCTTCGGCGAAGTCATGGGCCTGACCGTCCGTTCCCGGGACATCACCGCCCAGGTCATGGCGGGCTTCCGTTCCCTGGGCGGCGGCGAGGTGCTGGAAATGACGCGGGCCCCTCCACGACAGCCGGCAAGATGTCATGGCCCGGATGGTGGCCGAGGCCGAGCAGCGCGGCGCCAACGCCATCATCGCCATGCGCTTCGATACGTCAGCGATCGGGCAGAACTGGACGGAGGTCTGCGCTTACGGCACAGCCGTATTTGCCATTCCGCTCTCGCAGAACGAGCCCGGGGCCACTGGCCAGTCGATCTACCTGACCAATTCCGGCGACGGGGCAGCCCGGCTCAAGCCCTGAGCGCCGGGCCCCCTGCCAGCCCTACCGCCACCCGCTTCGAAAATACTTGCCCAGAGTGCAAACATGCACGTAGTGTAAGCGCGTGTACCCCTCGCCTCCCCCCTCCGCCGCCCAGGCCGCCGCATCCGGCGACCCCGGTGTCCCCTCGCGCCGCGAACTGAACAAGGCCGCTACCCGGCAGGCCATCACGGACGCCGCCATGGACCTGCTCCGCACGCGGGGACCCGGAAACTTCACCGTGGAGGACATCGCCGCCGCCGCCGGGATCTCCCGCCGCACCTTCTTCAACTACTTCGGCAGCACCGAGGCGGCGCTCGCCTCGGTGACGTTCGGCTTCCTGGACACGGCACTTCAGCAGTTCCGGCTCCGCCCGGCAGGCGAGCCCATCCTGGAATCTGCCCGCGCAGCCCTCGTTGAACTGGCCGATCCCATGACCGTGGCACCGGTGGCCGAGCTCTACAGCCTGGGCCAGACCAACCCCCAGCTCAGCCGCTCCGAACTGGAAGCCTGGGACCACTGCACCGAACAGATCATCGACGCCGCCCGCGAACGCTTTGCGCTGACGGCGGCCGGCGACGTCGACGAGCTTTACCTCCGCGCCCTCGCCGGCTCCGTCATCTCGTGCGGAAAAGCCGCCATGGATGTCTGGTTTGCCCGCTGCGGCGGCGACCTGACCCCCGAGTCCCTGTCCATCCTGCGCCAGCTCCTGATCGATTCCATGGGCCTTCTCGGCTCCGGATTCGCGTCCCACTCCCCCACCACCCCTTCCCAAGATCGGCACTGACATGGCCCTGTTGCTCTACCGTCTCGGCAAGTTCTCCTACCGCCACCGCTGGCTCGTCATCTCCCTCTGGCTCGCCGTCCTGGTGGCCGTCGGCGGCGCGGCTGCGGCCTTCCACGGCACCATGTCCAACAACTTCCAGATCCCCGGCACTGAAACCCAGCAGATGGCGGACAAGCTTAAGCAGGAGCTGCCCAAGTCCGCCGGCGGCTCGGCCGGCATCGTGTTCGAGTCGCAGGACGGCCAGTTCACGCAGGCCGGCAAGGACGCGGTCTCGGCTGCGCTGACCAAGTTGAAGGCCCTCCCCGACGTTCAGGGCACCGTGGACCCGTTCGCCACCCAGGCCCAGCTGGACAAGGCCGTGACGGACCTTGCCGCCGGCGAGCAGCAGGCATCCGCGGGACGGGCGCAGTTGGATGCGTCGGCCGCCCGGCTGGCTGCTGGCAAGGCCCAGCTGGGCGCGGCCGAGCAGCAGATGTCTGCGGCCGGCATGTCTGCCGAGGCCATCGACGCCCAGCTTGGCCAGCAGAAGGCTGCCCTCGCCGCGGGCCAGGAAAAGCTCGACGCCGGGACCAGGGAACTCGAGGCCGGCGCGGCCAAGCTCGCCCTGGCCAAGCGTCAGCTGGAGGCCTCGCAGGGCATGCGGTTCGTGTCCGAGGACGGCACAGCGGCAATCGCCCAGGTCCAGTTCAAGACCTCGATCAACGGGCTGGCTCCCGCTGTGCGCCAGCAGGTCCAGGACATCGCCCACGAGGTCTCCTCTGCCGGAGTGACCGCCCTGGCCAGCAAGGAAATCACGGAGGACGTCTCGGAGCTGTTCGGCATCTCCGAGATCCTCGGCATCGCCATCGCGGCGCTGGTGCTCATCGTCATGCTGGGAACCCTGATCGCAGCCGGGCTCCCCCTGCTGATGGCCCTGGTCGGTGTGGCAGTGGGCGTCGGCGGCACCTTCGCCCTCAGCGGCGCCGTCGACATGAGTTCCATCTCCCCGATGCTGGCGCTCATGCTGGGCCTCGCTGTCGGCATCGACTACTCCCTCTTCATCGTCAACCGGCACCGCGGCCAGCTCCTGGCCGGCATGGACGGCGAGGAATCCGTCGCCCTCGCGACCGGCACCTCCGGCAACGCGGTGCTGTTCGCCGGCCTGACCGTCATCATTGCCCTCGCGGCCCTTGTCATTCCGGGCCTTCCCTTCCTGGCCGTGATGGGCCTGTCCGCCGCCGCGACGGTGGCAGTCGCCGTCGTCGTCGCCCTGACCCTCACCCCTGCCGTGCTGTCCCTGATCGGACCCCGGCTGATCTCCCGCCGGGCCTGGGCGAAGGCGGAAAAGCACAACGCCGCCCCCGGCCACGAGAGCGCGGACCGTGCCCGGGACGAACGCCGCAGCCAACAGGGCTGGGGCGGACTCGTCACCCGGCACCCGGTCCTGGCACTGCTGGCCGGTGTCCTGCTGCTGGGCATCGTGGCGCTGCCGGCCAGCCAGTTGCGGCTCGCGCTGCCCGACGGTGGGTCCGAACCCGTGGAGTCGCAGGCGTTCAAGGCCTATGACGTCACCGGCCGCAGCTTCGGCGCAGGCATGACGGGCCCGATCGTGGTGGTGGGCGACTTCCCGGCCGGCCTGAGCGCGGACGAAGCCACGACCAAGCAGCTCGACGTCGCCGACATCCTCCGCGGCACGGGCAACGTCACAGCCGCCGTTCCGGTGGCCCTGAGCGAGGACCGCCGCACCGCGGTGTTCCAGGTCATCCCCCGGGAGGGCCCGGCCAGCGCGAGCACGGTCCAGGTGGTCTCCGAGCTGCGCGCCGAAAAGGACCGCATCAAGGAATCCACCGGGGTCAGCATCGGGCTCACGGGGCAGACGGCCGGCAATGTCGACGTCTCCACCAAGCTCGGCGATGCCCTTCCCCCGTACCTGGCCATCGTCGTCGGGCTGTCCCTGATCCTGCTGCTGCTCGTGTTCCGCTCCATCGTGGTGCCGCTGCTGGCCACGGGCGGGTTCCTGCTCTCGCTCGCGGCCGCCTTCGGGGCCGTCGTCGCGGTCTACCAGTGGGGCTGGATGGGGACAGTGTTCGGCGTCGAAAACCCGGGCGCCGTGCTGAGCTTCCTGCCGATCATCCTGATCGGCGTGCTCTTCGGGCTGGCCATGGACTACCAGGTGTTCATCACCTCGGGCATGCGTGAGTCCTTCATGCACGGAGAATCCGCCAGGCACGCCGTCCGCACCGGCTTCAGCCATGCCGCGTCCGTGGTCACCGCCGCCGCCATCATCATGGTCAGCGTGTTCGCCGGCTTCATCTTCTCGCACCTGAACATGGTCCGGCCGCTGGGCTTCGCGATGGCCTTCGGTGTCCTGGTGGACGCGTTTGTGGTCCGCATGACGATCGTCCCGGCCGTGATGTACCTGCTCGGCGACAAGGCGTGGTGGCTCCCCCGCTGGCTGGACCGGATCCTGCCGGACGTCGACGTCGAGGGCGCCAAGCTCCGGCCCGGGGCTTCAGCCTCAGCCTCAGCCGACAGCGAGCCCGAGCCCGAAGAGGTCGCCGCACGCTGACGCTGCCGCCGCTCACTAAACCAACGCGGGGTCACCTAGCGCCCATTAATCCCTTCCGGATGGGCGCTAAGTGACCCCGCGTTGCTTTGTTGCGGTGGATTAGGCTGGAGCCGTGACCCGCCTCATTCTTGCCTCCCAGTCCCCCGCCCGCACCAAGCTGCTCCACAACGCCGGTATCGCCCACGAGGTCCTCGTCTCGGACGTGGATGAGGACGCCGTGCAGGCCCGCTACGGCGTGACGGATCCGCATGACACGGCCCTGCTGCTTGCCCGGGCCAAGGCCGAGGCCGTGGCGTCCCTGCCCGAGGCGGACGGCGCAATCGTGATCGGCTGCGACTCGGTCTTCGAGTTCGACGGCGAGGCCCACGGCAAGCCCTACACGGCCGACATCGCCCGGGAGCGCATGCTGCGCATGAGCGGCGGGATGGGCGTCCTGCACACCGGCCACTGGCTGGTCGACTGCCGCGACACTGACACCGACACAGAAGACGGCGACGGCGACGCGCGCGGCACCGGCGCCACCCTGGGCTCGGTGTCCTCGGCCGAGGTGCACTTCATGGAAATGAGCACCGAGGAAATCGAAACCTACATCGCCACCGGCGAGCCGCTCCAGTGCGCCGGCTCCTTCACGATCGACGGCTACGGCGGGGCGTTCATCCGCAAGGTCGACGGCGATCCCCACACCGTCGTCGGGCTCTCCATCTCCACCCTGCGGGCCCTGCTCGGCCAGGCGAACGTGGGGATCACCGAGCTCTGGACCGGCGGGGCCGTGGACCCGGCGGACGTCCGCGCCGAGTAACGACGGAATGGGTGCCGCAGGAAAGACTGAGCGGGGCGGAGTGGGCCAATTCGCCGCCCTTTGTGGCAACCCTACAAAGGAAGGGCCGTATACGCGCGGAATCCGCAAGTAATATCGGCGGAACCCTCAAAACCGCGCTAGGCTCCCTGAAGGAAAGAAGGAGACGCCTTGTCAGCAAATTCGGAGCAGTCCGCACCCACCGTGCCGGGATCAACGCAGTCATCTACAGCCGCGGGCATCCGCCGGCTGACCAAGGTGCTGATCGCCAACCGCGGAGAAATCGCGGTGCGCATCATCCGCGCCGCCCGCGATGAAGGCATCGCCTCGGTGGCTGTCTACGCGGACCCCGACCGCGACGCGCTGCACGCCCGGCTCGCGGACGAGGCCTACGCGCTCGGTGGCAACACCGCCGCGGAGTCCTACCTGGTGATGGACAAAATCATCGACGTCGCCCGCCAGTCCGGCGCGGACGCCATCCACCCCGGGTACGGGTTCCTGGCCGAGAACGCCGAATTCGCCGCCAAGGTGATCGATGCCGGCATCACGTGGATCGGCCCGTCCCCCGAGGCGATCTCTGCCCTGGGCGACAAGGTCCAGGCCCGCCACATCGCCGAGAAGGTCGGCGCCCCACAGGTCCCCGGCACCGCCGACCCGGTCGAATCCGCCGAGGAAATCCTCGACTTCGTGGACAAGTTCGGCCTGCCCGTCGCCATCAAGGCGGCCTTCGGCGGCGGCGGACGCGGCATCAAGGTGGCCCGCACCCGCGAAGAGATCCCCGAACTCTTCGAATCCGCCGTGCGCGAGGCCACCGCCGCCTTCGGCCGCGGCGAGTGCTTCATCGAGCGCTTCCTGGACGCCCCGCGCCACGTCGAGACCCAGTGCCTGGCCGACGCCCACGGCAACGTCGTGGTGGTCTCCACCCGCGACTGCTCGCTCCAGCGACGGAACCAGAAACTCGTCGAGGAGGCCCCGGCCCCGTTCCTCACCGAGGAACAGAACCGCCGGCTCTACGAATCTTCCAAGGCCATCCTCAAGGAGGCCGGCTACCTCGGCGCAGGCACCTGCGAATTCCTGGTCGGCCAGGACGGCACCATCTCCTTCCTCGAGGTCAACACCCGCCTTCAGGTGGAGCACTGCGTCTCCGAGGAAGTCACCGGGATCGACCTCGTCCGCGAACAGTTCCGGCTGGCCCGCGGCGAGGAGCTCGGCTACGGCGACCCGGAAGTCCGCGGCCATTCGATCGAATTCCGCATCACCGGCGAGGACCCGGGCCGGAACTTCATGCCCGCCCCCGGCACGATCACTCGGCTGTTGAACCCCACCGGTCCCGGTATCCGCGTCGATTCGGGCGTGGAGCAGGGCGATGTCATCAGCGGCAACTTCGACTCCATGCTCTCCAAGCTGATCGTCACCGGCGCCACCCGCGCCCAGGCCCTGCAGCGCTCCCGGCGGGCGCTGGAGGAAATGGTGGTCGAAGGCATCCCCACCGTCATCCCCTTCGACCTCGCGGTGGTTTCCAATCCCGATTTCGCTCCGGCCGAGGGCCCCTTCAAGGTCCACACCCGCTGGATCGAGACGGCCTTCGTCAACGACATTCCGGCCTGGACCCCGGCCGGCACCGAGGCTGATGCGGCCGACGCCGGTGACCGCCAGCGCGTCGTCGTCGAGGTCGGCGGCAAGCGCCTGGAAGTCGTGCTGCCGGCATCGCTGGGCTCGATCAGCAACGCCGCAGGCGCCAAGCCGGCCAAGGCCAAGAAGCGCACCCGCGGCGGCGGCGCACCCGCGGCCGCAAGCGGCAACGCCCTGACCTCCCCCATGCAGGGGACCATCGTGAAGGTGGCCGTCGCCGAAGGTGACACGGTCGCGGAGGGCGATCTCGTCGTCGTGCTCGAGGCCATGAAGATGGAACAGCCACTCACCGCCCACCGCGCCGGGATCGTCATCGGCCTCGCCGCGGCGGCCGGCGAGACCGTGTCCGCCGGCGCCATCATCGCCATGATCGAGGACGGCGCCGCGGAGTAAGCGGCTCACAGTACGGCGACGGCGGACGGTAACCGCCACTGCCGGTCGCGGGCGCGCCTCTGGCGCCTCCGTGACCGGCCAGTAGAGACTTGGGGTGTGAAGCCATTCCTGCTCCTCGCCTCGCGCGCGGAAGACACCGCCGCCGAGGACGAATATCGCGCCTACCTTCGCTACTGCGGACTCCAGCCGGAGCAGCTGCACAGGATCCGGATGGAAGCCGCCCCGCTGCCCGAGCTGGAACTGTCCGACTATTCGGGCGTCATTGTGGGCGGCAGTCCGTTCACCTCCAGCGACCCTGCCGAGCACAAGAGCGCCACCCAGCACCGGGTGGAGCGCGAACTCGCCGGGCTGCTGGACAGGATCGTGGCCGAGGACTTCCCGTTCCTCGGCGCCTGCTACGGCGTCGGCACCCTTGGACTGCACCAGGGCGCCGTGATCGACCGGACCTACGGCGAGGGCCTCGGCGGCGTCACCATCAAACTGACGGCGGAGGGGCTGCAGGATCCCCTCCTGCGCGGGCTGCCGGAGAGCTTCACGGCGTTCACCGGCCACAAGGAAGCCTGCACCGTGCTGCCCTCCCATGCGGTGCTGCTGGCGAGCTCGGCCGCCTGCCCGGTGCACATGTTCCGGATCAAGACCAACTTGTACGCCACCCAGTTCCACCCCGAGCTCGATGCCGAAGGGCTCGTCACCAGGATCGACATCTACCGCCACGCCGGCTACTTCCCGCCGGAATCGGCCGAAATGCTCATGGCCGACGCCCGGCAGTTCACCGCGACGGAACCGATGAAAATCCTGCGGAACTTCGTGCAGCGCTACGCGCGCTGAGCCCCCCGCTGCCCCGCCCGCTGCCCCCGCCTGCGAACGAAGAAGCCCGGCGTGTTCACTGAACACACCGGGCTTCTCCCGTCAGGAATAGGGAACGGACGTTAGGCCACGTTGTTGGTGTAGTCGAGGTCCCGGGTTTCCTTGCTCACGAACAGGGCGATCAGCGTCAGCACCGCCATGGCGGCGAGGTAGACACCGACCAGCCCGGGGCTGCCCTTCCCCATTTCCCAGAGCCAGACGGCGATGAACGGGGCGACGGCCGCACCCAGGATGCTGGAGAAGTTGTAGCTGATGGCCGAGCCGGTGTACCGGACGTTCGTCGGGAACAGCTCCGGCAGGAGCGCACCCATGGGCCCGAAGGTCAGACCCATCAGGGAGAAGCCGATGATCAGCAGGGCCATGGTGCCCACGAACCCGGCGCTGAACAGCGGAACGAAGAGCAGGCCGAAGGCGATGATGCCGAAAGTTACAACGATCAGCATCTTGCGGCGGCCGTATTTCTCGGCCAGCGGGCCGGAGACCAGCGTGAAGATACCGAAGAATACGACGCCGGCGATCAGCATCCAGAGGAAGTCGTTGCGGGTGTAGCCCAGGCCCGGGACGAATGCGGCGGCGGCGGCCTCGGTCATCGGCTTGCCGGCCTTCTCCGCTGCGGCCTTCGCGGCGTCCAGGCTGGAGGCCCGGGTGCCGTAGGTCAGCGTGAACGTGGTCATCAGGTAGAAGAGCACGTAGGTGGCGAGCATGATGAACGTGCCCAGGATCAGCTTGCGCCAGCTGGACTTGAAGACCCGGGCGAGCGGCAGCTTGGCGACCTCGTTGGATTCGATGACCTTGGTGAAGGCCGGGGTTTCGATCAGCTTGAGCCGGACGTAGAGGCCGATGACCACCATGACGGCGCTGAGCAGGAACGGTACACGCCAGCCCCAGGCCATGAAGGCGTCCGGCGTCAGGGCGTAGCTGAAGACCAGGAAGATCACGTTGGCGATGATGAAGCCGATCGGGGCACCCAGCTGCGGGAACGTGCCGTAGATGGCGCGCTTGTTCGACGGGGCGTTCTCGGTGGCGAGCAGGGCCGCGCCGCTCCATTCGCCGCCGAGCGCCAGGCCCTGGGCGAAGCGCATCACGACCAGCAGGGCCGGGGCCCAGAATTCCCAGCCCGGGACGGTCGCCGTCGGAAGGCAGCCGATCAGGAAGGTGGCAATACCCATCGTCAGCAGCGAGGCCACAAGCGTGCCCTTGCGTCCGAACTTGTCACCGAAGTGGCCGAAGACCACCGAGCCGAGAGGGCGGGCGATGAACGCCACGCCGAACACGGCGAAGGATGCCAGCAGCTGGGTGGTCTCGTTCTGCCCGGGGAAGAAGAGCTTCGGGAAGACGAGCACAGCCGCGGTGGCGTAAACGTAGAAGTCATAGAACTCGACGGTGGTACCGATCAGGCTCGCGACAATCACGCGGCCGCGCGAATTCACCTGCTTGGTGGACCCATGCTCCGCGGAGGTTGCAGTGGATGACATGTAGTAGCGCTTTCATGAAGACCGGTCGGATATTCCCCTAGAGCCCGATGCCCGGGGCCGCCGGCTAGGGATTCGTATACGTCTGATAATAGGTCCCACCGTCCATTCAGTGGACAAATAGTCCGTCATTTGGACTTCGTGTCGCCGTCTCACGTGGTGGTCGTCACACCTATTCTCACACCGTCATAAAAGCCCCGATAGGCAAAAGTCACAGCGCGTTAATAAACCGCGTCCGTCCCGGAAACGCGGCGTCCCTACCTTTGAAGGACATCACCCCCAAGGAGGTCTCCCAAGTGACTGCTGAACGCACCGCCGAAATCGGCACCGCAGAGGTCGGCGCCGCCAGTACCGGCGGCACCCTTACCCTCGACCACCGGCCCGGCCGCTGGATCGCCAACTGGGACGCGGAAAACAAGGAACAGTGGGAGTCGGCCGGCCGCTCGATCGCCCGGCGCAACCTGAACTGGTCCATCTTCGCCGAGTTCCTGGGCTTCGTGGTCTGGCAGCTGTGGTCGATCGTGGTGGTCCAGCTTCCCTCCGCCGGCTTCAAGTTCTCCACCAACGAGATCTTCTGGCTGATCTCCATGCCAAGCCTCGTCGGCGCCACGCTCCGGATCCCCTACACGTTCATGGTTCCCCGCTTCGGCGGCCGCAACTGGACCATCGTCTCCGCCCTGTTGCTGCTGATCCCGACGATCGGCCTGGGCCTGTGCGTCGCCAACCCGGCCACCCCGTTCGGCGTCATGCTGTTCGTGGCCGCGCTGGCCGGATTCGGCGGCGGCAACTTCGCCAGCTCGATGGCGAACATCACCTTCTTCTACCCCGCACGGGAAAAGGGCTGGGCCCTGGGACTGAACGCCGCCGGCGGAAACCTCGGTGCCGCCGTCGCACAGCTGGCCGTGCCGATCGCCATCACGCTGCTGGCAGCCGGCAGCGTGAACCTGCCCGTCGCAGGGTTCATGTGGGTTCCGCTGATCCTGCTGGCGGCCTTCGGTGCCTGGAAGTACATGGACAACCTCACCAGCGCCAAGGGCGACGTCGCAGGTTCGCTGGCCGCGATCAAAGAGCCGCACCTGTGGATCATGGCGCTGCTGTACATCGGCACCTTCGGCTCCTTCATCGGCTTCGCCGGCGTCTTCCCCAAGCTCATCAAGGACTACTTCCCGGCATTCTCCTCGATCTCCGTCGGCGCCGTGGCCCTGTCCCTGGCCTTCCTCGGCCCGCTGGTCGGATCCCTGGCCCGCCCCTACGGCGGGCGCATGGCAGACCGGATGGGCGGCGCCCGCATGACCGTCGCAGCCTTCGCCGCCATGGCCGTCATCACCCTCACCATGCTCTGGACCCTGCCGCTGAAGAACTTCTGGCTCTTCCTCTTCCTGTTCCTGCTCCTCTTCACCGCCAGCGGCTTCGGAAACGGCGCCACCTACCGCATGATCCCGATCATCTTCGCCACCTCCAGCCGGGCCGCCCGCTCCGGAGCCAGCACGCACACCACCCAGCGGCTCGCGTCCTCGGCCCTCGGCCTGATCTCGGCCATCGGCGCCTACGGCGGATTCATCATCCCCCAGGTCCTCAACGCCTCCAACACGGCCAGCGGCTCCTACACCTCGGCGTTCTACGGATTCGTGGGGGCCTACGTCCTGATGCTGGTGGTCTGCTGGTTCTGCTACATCCGCAACGCCAACCGAAACGCGATGGGACACGTCTAACATGACCAAAAGCGCCGACACGCACTGCCCTTACTGCGCCCTGCAGTGCGCCATGACGCTCACATCTCCAGCGGCTCTGACCCCGGCTGTCCAGCCGGGGTCAGACCCCGTACCGGCCACGCCGGCGCCCGACACCGCCCCCACGTCCGCGCCGCTCCTGACAGTCGCCGGACGCGACTTCCCCACCAACCGCGGCGGCCTGTGCCGCAAGGGCTGGACCTCCGCCTCGCTGCTGGACCACCCGGGCCGCGTCACGGAGCCCCTGCTGAAGGGCGCCGACGGCGTCCACCGCCCGGTCAGCTGGGACGAGGCCCTCACGCGGATCGTCTCCGCCGTAAAGCGGGCCCGCCTCGAGCACGGGGCTGACGCCGTCGGCGTGTTTGGCGGCGGCGGCCTCACCAATGAGAAGGCCTACCAGCTGGGCAAGTTCGCCAGGCTGGCTTTGGGCACCTCACGGATCGACTACAACGGGCGGTTCTGCATGTCCTCGGCCGCCGCGGCCGGCATGCGCGCCTTCGGCCTGGACCGCGGGCTCCCGTTCCCGCTCGCGGACCTCGACACCGCCAGCACCATCCTGATGCTCGGCTCCAACGTTGCCGAGACCATGCCGCCCTTCGTCCAGCACCTCCAGGGGGCCCGCGACGCCGGCGGGCTGATCGTCGTCGACCCCCGACGCTCCGCCACCGCCGCGTTTACGTCCGACGGCGGCGGGCTGCACCTGCAGCCGTTGCCCGGCACCGACCTCGCCCTGCTCCTGGGCATCTCCCACGCGGTGATCCACGAGGGCCTCGCCGACGCCGGATACATCGCGGACCGGACCACCGGCTACGACGCCGCGCTCCGCAGCGTCGCCAGCTTCTGGCCCGAACGGGTCCAGTCGATCACCGGCGTGCCCGCCGGGCTGATCCGGGAAACCGCCCGGCGGCTGGCCGACGGCGCCCGCAAGGGCGGCAGCTACATCCTCACCGGCCGCGGCGTCGAACAGCACGTGGACGGCACTGACACCGCCACGGCCGCCATCAATCTCTCCCTGCTGCTGGGCCTGCCGGGCTCCGCGCGCAGCGGCTACGGCACGCTCACCGGCCAGGGCAACGGCCAGGGCGGGCGCGAACACGGCCAGAAGGCGGACCAGCTCCCCGGCTACCGGAAGATCACCGACCCCGCCGCACGCGCCCACATAGCCACGGTCTGGGGCGTGCCCGAACCCCTGATTCCCGGCCCCGGCCTCCCCGCCGTCGAACTCCTGAAGTCCCTGGGACAGCCCGACGGCGTCCGGTGCCTCTTCGTGCACGGCGCCAACGTGGCGGTGTCCGCCCCGGATGCGAACGCCGTGATCGCGGGCCTGCGCAGCCTGGACTTCCTGGTGGTGTGCGATTTCTTCCTCTCCGAGACCGCCGCCGAGGCGGACCTGGTCCTGCCGGTGACCCAGTGGGCCGAGGAAGAAGGAACCCTGACCAACCTTGAGGGCCGCGTGCTCCGCCGCCGCCGGGCCCTCACTCCCCCGCCCGGTGTCCGCAGTGAGCTGTGGATCATGACCCGGCTGGCCGAAATGCTGCACGCGCCGTCCACCTTCAGCGAGGATCCGGAAACGGTGTTCGAGGAGCTCCGGCTCGCGTCCTCCGGCGGCCTGGCCGACTACTCCGGGATCGACTACGCCATGCTGGACCGCGGCGAGGCCGCCTACTGGCCGTACCCCGCCGGGAGCGCGGGTACGCCACGGCTCTTCCTGGACGCCTTCGCCCACGCGAACGGCCGGGCCGTGTTCACGCCGGTGACGCCCCGGCGTCGTTCTTCCTCTTCGGGCTCCACGTCCGCGGCAGAACGCCGGGCGGACCAGCGGGCCGACCGCGCCGGCGCCGATCGTCTCGGCACGCCGATGACCCTCATTACCGGCCGCCTGATGGAGCACTACCAGTCCGGGGCGCAGACCCGCCGGGTGGCCGCCCTTGCCGAAGCCCAGCCGGAGGCGCGGCTGCAGCTCCACCCCGCCGCGGCCGCCGCCCAGGGGATCGCCGACGGCGACTACGTCTCGATTTCCAACGAACGCGGAGTGGTCAGCTGCCGGGCCGAGCTGAGCACGGATATCCGCCCGGAGACGGTGTTCCTGCCGTTCCACTTCCCGGAGCTCGGGAGCGCCAACCGGCTCACCGAGGCGGCCACGGACCCCATTTCCGGGATGCCCGAGTTCAAGACCAGCAAGGTGTGGATTCGGCCGTCAGTTTCCCTGGATCCCTTGGCCGGCAATCACAGCGGTGTTCAAGCCCGTGTTCTTCAAGCAGAGGAGACCTCATGACTGAGCGGATTGTGGTGGTGGGCTTCGGGCCCGTCGCCGCGAGGCTGATTGACGAGCTGCTGCCGGCCGTGCGCAGCGGCATCGCACACCTGACGGTGATCGGTGAAGAGTCCGAGGCGGCGTACAACCGCGTGCTGGTGGCGGATCTTGGCGTCGGCCGGACGACGCCGGCCGCGCTGGCCCTCGCGGATGCGGCGGCACTGGTGGCCGACGGCGTCGATGTCCGGCTGGGCGTCCGCGTCCGCCGCGTGGACCGCGCCCGTCAGCGGGTTATGTTGAGCGACGGCACCTCGCCCGGCTACGAGCGGCTCGTCTTCGCCACCGGTTCACGTCCGGTCATCCCCAACCTGACCGGGCTCAACCCGGACCCGGCCGCTCCGGTGTTGCCGCCGGGCGTGACCGCCCTGCGCGATCTCCGCGACGCGTCCGTGCTCCACTCGGCCGTGGCGGGAGGCAAGCGAGTAGTGGTTCTGGGCGGCGGCGTGCTGGGCCTGGAGACGGCCCTCGCCGCGGCCGAGGAAGGCGCCACGGTGACCGTGGTGCACAACGGCCCGCATCCCCTGGGCCGGAACATCGACCGCGGCGGAGGCGCCGTGCTCGCGGCGTCCCTGCGGAACTGCGGCGTGCGGGTGGCCGGCAACGCCCGCTCGGTCGGCGTCGAACACAATGCGCCCGACGGCGGCTTCTCCGCTTTGCTGCTGGACGACGGTTCCGCGATCGACGGCGACCTCCTGGTCCTCTCCTGCGGTGTCCGGCCGCGGACCGAACTGGCGGAGGGCTGCGGGCTCTCCACCGGTGCCGGGATCCTGGTGGACCACAAGCTCCGCGCCCACCACGAGCCCCACATTTTCGCGATCGGCGACTGCGCGGAGGTCCGCTGCCCGGACCCCGAGTGTGTGGAGTGCCGGACGGCGCGCGGCCCGTCCGGGCTGGTCGGCCCGGGCTGGCGGCAGGCCGAATGGCTCGCCGACTACCTGACCCTGCTGGCGTCCGGCGCCGCTGCCGACGCGGAAGCGTTGCCGTCCCTGCCGGCGGAACTGCCGGGCGTGATCGTGCTCAAGGCCCGCGGCATGAACATGGCCGTGGCCGGAGACGTGTCCGCAGACCCCTGGGACGAGGAAGCCCTGACGGCCGGGGCAGTGAACGGCCGGGCCCGGCTGCAGATCGCGCAGTGGGCCGATCCCGAGCACGGCCGCTACGTCAAGATGACCACCCGCGCGGGCGTTCTGGAGGGGCTGGTGGCCGTGGGCATGCCGCGCACCTCGGCGGAGTTGGTGCAGCTCTTCGAGCGCGGTGCCGAACTGCCCGCCGACCGGTCGCTGCTCCTGCGCCTGGACGGACCGGACCAGCTCGCTTCCGCAGGTGCCGCCGACCCCGCCCGGACGGTCTGCCGTTGCGCCGGCGTCAGCGGAACGGCCATTGCTTCTGCCGTCTCCGAGGGCTGCGGGACGGTGCCCGAGGTATCGGCCTCCACCCGCGCCGGCACGGGCTGCGGCGGCTGCCACGACGACATCAGGGGGATCATCGAAGCCCATTTTCAGGGGGCGGCTGCCTGAATTCTAGTTCGCCGCGTTGTCGAAGTTCTTCTGCCACTGGGCATGCTCCCGGCCGGCTTCCAGCCGGCGGTTCGCAGTCCATCTGGGCAGATACGCGGGCGCCGGCAGCTCACGGACAGGCTTGGACTTGGGCGTGGGCTCTGGCCGGGTGTGCACGGGCTTGGGTCTGGGGCGGGTCTGGACCGGTTTGGCCACAGGCCGGCTCTGGACGGGCTTCCGGGGGTAGCTCGACCGTGTGTCGGCGGCGTGGTGCCTCTTCCAGGCCACAAGCCCCCAGATGAAGAGTCCTGTCAGAGTGAGTTGCCAGTAAGTGACCAGTATCCCGATGACGACCAAAATTAGAAATAGAGCGGGGATCCACATGGCGACATTATGCATTCCTGACATGCCCGGAGGTAGAGGCCTTGCTCCCGCAGTTTAGGCACTGCGGCGCTTGAGCCGTGAGGGCTCTGGCCAGTTCCGCTCCGCTAAGGCTAAGCGACCTTCCAAGCGCCACCGGAATGACCACATACCGGGGAGTCCTGAGTTCAGGGCACTCAGCAATTCCGCTAGCCCCGAAGCGGGCCTTTCTCCCCTTGGCATAGCCGAGGGCCGGGGATGCAATGAACGTAGGTTCCGTTCAGGCGCAGGAGGCACCCCATGAACGTCCCGGTCATTTTGGCGCTCGGCGCGATTGTTGTGTTCGCCGCCGTGATGGGTGTTGTCATGTCCCGCGAAAAGGATCCGCAGCGGCGGGCGGCCGCGCTGACGCGCACCGGAGCGGCCGTCATGGCGGCGTTCACCGTCATCGGGGGAATCTTCATCGGCGGGTTCGTGATGCAGGACCCGGGCGGAACAACCGGAATGCTGATGACGCTCGCCTGGGTGGTGCCGATGCTCATCCTCGCGGTTTCGGCCTGGTTCTGGCCGGCGGCAACCGCTCCCCTGCTGCTCGCCCTCGCTTCTGCCTTCATTGCCGCGTGCGTGTGGCTCGCCTTCGACCCCGCTGCCCTGAGCGCCTTCCTCAGCGACAACGGCCCCGTCATCGCCGTCAGCGTGCTCGCGCTGGCTTTTCCGGCCGCCGTTCTCGGCCTGAAAGTTACCGCGCTGGCTGGCTGGCTGCTGGTGGCCCTGGGGGTACTGCCGCTGTTGATCACGATCATCGGAAGGTCGGGCGCGGTCGGATCGCTGATCGCGGCCAGCCTGGTTCCCCTGGCCTGCGGGATCGCCTATCTGCTGTCCGTCCGGATGGCCCGGGCCGGTTCGACGTCGGGAACCATTCACCCGGCGGCAGCCTGAGACTGCCGCGCCGCCGCCAAAGGCGGCCGCGTAACGCAAATCGGGCCACGGCCAAACGGCGGGTAGCATCGGGGCCATGAGCGCCGACGACGACGACATCACCGAAGAGCTTCTGGCTGACGCCGGGAAACTAACCGGGCTGAGCCTGGAACTGCTCGGGCTCGACCCGCACCCGGACGACATGACGGCCGAGCAGCGGCTCCAGTTTGATCCCGAGGACCTGGCCGAGATGGCCGCCGTTTCCCCGGACGACCGGCGCAAAGCCGTGGGCCAGACCCGCCTGCTGGCCGGTCTCCTGTGGAACTCGGCGAGCATCCTCATCGACCAGCTGTTCCGCGATCTCGGCACGATCAGCGCTCTGGATGCAGTCACGCCGGCCGACATCGCCGGGACCTCGGTCCTGTCCTCGCTGCCGCCACAGTTCGCCGCCGGTTGCGACGCGAAATTCACCCAGAAGTTCATCGTGGTCGCAGCCGACGTCACCGCGTGCCTGGTCAGGGGCTGGACCGCCCCCGGCTGCCTCGCGGCGGAACTCGCCGTGCGCTGCCTGCTCGATCAGGCGGAAATCACCGAGGACATCTACGAACTCGACCTCCCGGACGACTGGCGGGCCGCCGTCGAGGAAGTCCTGCTGGAGGACGCCGAAAGTAACGCACTGTACTCCGACGACGCCGGCCCCCACAACGGCGGCGCTGACGGCGCCGGCGGCGGGAGCCTGGCTTTCGAGCACTGGTTCCGGCCCTTTGCCCCCGGCGACACCGTTCCGCCCTACGCCTACTCCTGAGCCCTGCTGCTGAGCCCTACTTCTGGCTTCCTGGCTCGGCCAACTGGGCCAGGAAGTCCTCCGTGAAGCGCCGGACGCCGTCCCATTCGGTGTAGACATAGTCACGGGACGTGTCCGTGTCCAGGGAGCCCTTGTCGCTGGCGATCTTCTTCATGACGTGCTTCTTGATGAAACCGTAGTGGGTATAGAGCACGGCGCCGGCGAACAACCCGACGTGCGCGGGCCGCCACCCCGTGTCCTGCTCAAACTTCTCCACGTAGCCCTCCGCGGTGTGCTCGTCTCCGTGTGCGGCCATGCTCACCGAGACCAGGGCCGAAGGCAATCGTTCGAGCTCAGCGAGGTTCTTCTTGACGAAGTCCGCGACGGATCCCTCGTGCTTGCCCACGTGCACCGAGGCCGCCACGATCACGCCGTCGTAGCCGCCCGGAAGCGGGTTTGGGGAATGCTTGAGGTCCGCCGTCTCCGCCTGGTGCCCGTTCGCCCGGACCACCTCGGCGATGTACTCCACGATATGGGCGGTTTGTCCCTCGACGGTCCCGTAGGGGATATAGATTTTGGCCATGTTCCAGTGTGGAGCCGTGCGGGTCGGCGTCGTAGGGTCTAAGGCCCCCGCACGGCGATGCACCAGACTGCTGAAAACGAAGAATCCCTGCCCGGATTCCCGGCCAGGGATTCTTCGCTCATCGGAAGCGCGCTAGTAGCCGGATGGCTGGACGAACCGCTGGCCGGCCGGGCTGGCTGTCGCGCCTCGGAACTTTCAACGCACCGTCCTAGCCTCCCGGTTGGAACACGGATGAGCCGATCATGAAGATGCCGCGCTGCGGGATCCAGAAGTCCCCGAGCCTGTCCTGGACAGGAAGGGCCGCGGCCTGTCCCAGGCTTCGGCCCAACAGGTGTGCTGTGCTTTCGCGGACAATCCACATCCGGCGCGGGCGCGCACCGAAGCTTTGCCCGTTGGGCACCCTGCCCGTCAACCCGATGTGCCCCGCCCCCAGCACCGGGCCGGCGACAGCCCCCATGGCCCGCAGGAACGTCCGGCTGCGCCACAACCGGTCCGGAACGGCACCGGACACGGCGGACAGGAGCCGGGTGACCGGGGTCGCCGCCAGCGTCAGGTCCCAGCTCAGGTCCACCCCCTCCCCGACTTCCACGGTGAAGGAGTAGTCGTTGCGCCACCGGATGGAGATCCCGCCCGTCGAGACGGCTCCGAGGGCGCTGCCGAAGTAGCGGGGGCACGAGAACCCGGGGTCGGTGGTGCTGTGCATCGTCCAGATGCCCGCAGGGTCACGGATCCAGACCGAGCTGTAGCCCGGGCCGACGGAGGAGGCCGGAAAATGCCGCAGGGCCAGGATGTGGCCGGAGCTGAACGGAACGCCCATCACGCCGTAGCCGGCAAAACGTTCCTCCGGGCCGGAGGGCAGCCCGGGGTGCTGTTCCACGGAGTCAACAATGGCGCGTGGACTCTGCATGGCTACGGCCTCCGTCTTAGCAGCAGGACTACATGTGGACGTGGAGCCGCCGGGCCGCTTCAGAGATGGAGCCGCTCAGCGACGGGTACACAGTGAAGGTGCTGGCGACGTCGTCGACGTGCAGTTTTTGGGTGACGGCGAGGGAGATCGCGAAGATGAGCTCGGAGGCGTTCGGGCCTACCACTACCCCGCCGATCACGGTGCCGGATCCCTTGCGGGCGAAGATCTTGACGAAGCCGTCGCGGTGGTTGCGCATCTTGGCGCGGGCGTTGCTGCGCAGGGACAGTTTGATGACGTCGGCCTGGTACTTGCCCGAATCAATCTCGGCCTCGGAGACGCCCACGTTCGCAATCTCGGGCGAGGTGAAGATGTTGGATGCGACCTGGTGCAGCTTCAGGGGCATGACGCTGTCGCCCAGGAAGTGCGCGATCGCGATCCGGCCCTGCATCGCGGCCACGGAGGCGAGTGCCAGCACGCCGGTGCAGTCGCCCGCGGCGTAGATGTTCGGCGCAGTGGTGCGCGAGACGCCGTCGACCTTAATGTGGCCGCTCTCGGTCAGCGCGACGCCGGCTTCCTCCAGGCCGATGCCGGCCGTGTTGGGGATAGAGCCGACGCAGACCAGGCAGTGGCTGCCGGTCACCTTCGAACCGTCGCCGAGGGTGACCACGACGCCGTCGTCCGTGCGCTCGACGGTCTCGGCGCGGGCGCGCGAGAGCACCTTCAGGCCGCGGCGTTCGAAGACGCCCTCGAGGACCTCGGCGGCGTCGGTGTCCGAGCCCGGCAGGACGCGGTCGCGGCTGGAAATCAGGGTGACCTTGGAACCCAGGCCGTTGTAGGCCGAGGCGAATTCCGCACCCGTGACGCCGGAACCCACCACGATCAGCTCTTCGGGGAGCACGTCCATGTTGTAGATCTGGGCCCAGTTGAGGATGCGCTCACCGTCCGGGCGGGCCGTGGGCAGCTCGCGCGGGTGGGCTCCGACCGCCAGCAGGATGGTGTCGGCTTCCACCGTCTCGGTGCCCTCGGAAGTGAGGACCTCGATGGTGTGGTTGTCCAGCAGCCTGCCGGAGCCGATCAGGATGCGGACGTTCTGGTGTTCCAGCCCGGCCTGGATGTCTTCCGACTGCTTCCGCGCCAGCCGCAGCAGGCGGTCGTTGATGTGCTTGAGGTCCGCGCGCATCGTGGGGGTGCAGTCGCCGCCGTCGAGGTCGAATTTAACGCCGAGCTCGCCGGCCTCGCCGACGCGGGTCATCAGGTCTGCCGTCGCGATCAGGGTTTTGGACGGAACGACGTCGGTCAGCACCGCGGATCCGCCCAGCCCCGCACGCTCGATGATGGTGACTTGCGCCCCCAGCGAGGCGGCGACCATGGCGGCTTCGTAGCCACCGGGTCCTCCGCCGAGAATTGCGATACGGGGTGAGCTGAAGTCAGGATGCGTAGTCACAATCAACCATTGTCCACCATCCGAACCGGAGCCACCAAGAATCCTGGCCGCCGCGGGTCCGGCCGCGCATGCTGGGCAGCGGGCGCCGGCCGCGATAACTTGTACCGGTGAGTACAACAGAATTCCTGAACACGGACCCTTTCGACGCCGCCCGCGCCGCCGCCGACTACATCGCCGAAGAGACGGGCGTCGACTCCCATGACGTCGCGCTGGTCCTCGGCTCGGGCTGGGGCGACGCCGCCGGGCTCATCGGCGAGACCACCGCCACCTTGTCCGCCGCCGAAATCCCCGGCTTCTCCGCACCGTCAGTGGTGGGGCACGTGGGCACCATCCGTTCGGTCCTGACCAAAGAGGGCAAGCGGGCCCTGGTCCTGGGCGCACGCACGCACTACTACGAGGGCAAGGGCGTCCGCGCCGTGGTGCACGGCGTGCGCACCGCCGCCGCCGCCGGCTGCAAGACCCTCGTGCTGACCAACGGCTGCGGCGGGCTCAACGAAAACTGGACGCCCGGCACGCCGGTGCTCATCAGCGACCACATCAACCTCACCGCCACCTCGCCGCTCGAAGGCGCCACGTTCGTGGACCTCACCGACCTGTACTCCTCGCGGATCCGCGGCCTGGCCCGCGAAGTCGACCCCTCGCTGGACGAGGGCGTCTACGCCCAGTTCACCGGCCCGCACTACGAAACCCCCGCCGAGGTGCAGTACGCCAAGCGGATCGGCGCGGACCTGGTGGGCATGTCCACCGCACTCGAGGCCATCGCCGGCCGCCACGCGGGCATGGAGGTCTTCGGCATCTCGCTCGTGACCAACCTCGCCGCCGGCATCAGCCCCGTGCCGCTGAGCCACGAGGAAGTCCTCGAGGCCGGCCAGGCCGCAGGCCCGCGCATCTCCAAGCTGCTCGCGGAGATCATCGCGAAGCTCTGATCTGGGCCGAATCCGTGCTCTGGGGCGAGAGTGGCCCCGCGACAGGTCCCGGACTCCCCGGCTGCGGCTATTCCGCGGCCAGGTAGTCCAGGACCTTTGCCTTGTCCGCCGGGAACCGCCGCTCCATCGAGTCCGCGATCCCGGCGATGCTCTGGCGCGCCAGCGCCTGCCGCCACGCGAGTTCGGCCTGGCGCATGGTTTGGGAAATGAGGCATGTCCGCGCGAAGTTCTCCTGCCGGTCCGGCTCCGGGACGTTCCCGAGGATCGCCTCGCACCGGAAAGCCGGCTCCTGGCCCTCCAGCGCCAGCACGATGTCCAGCACGGTGATGTTTTCGGGCCGGCGCGCCAAAAGAAATCCGCCGCGGGGACCCGAAACCGAGTCCAGGACGCCGGCCCGGACCAGCGACTGAAACTGCTTGTTGAGATAGGCGGCCGGGAGTTTGTAGTACTCGGCCAGCCGGGCGCTGTTCACCGGTTCACCGGGCGGTGTCCAGGCCATGTTGACGCAACTGTGCACGGCCCATTCGATCCCACGGCCCATCTTCATATTCCAGACGCTACGTGTCCGGAAATTTGGGTGTCAAGGTCCCGCGAAAGGTCCCGAGATGGAACTGAAACCCGAACTCTCGATTGTCTGGGCAGGAATCGCCCACGTTTGGCGATAGTTTGGTTCCATGACGTCTTCTGATGCCGAACTCGCCCGACTCCTGAGCGATGCCCGCGATTGGGCAAGCCAGGACCCGGACCCCGCCACCGCTGCTGCCCTCTCCGAACTGATCCGCCTCACCGACGGGGGCGTGGCCGCGGCCCGCCAGGACCTGGCCGACAGCTTCAGCGGCACCCTCCAGTTCGGCACCGCCGGACTGCGGGCGGCCCTCGGCCCGGGTCCAAACCGGATGAACCGCGTGGTGGTCCGCCGCGCCGCGGCCGGTTTCACCGCCTTCCTCACCAACACCGTCGAGCAGGCCTCCCCCGGCACCCGGCCCCGCGCCGTCGTCGGCTACGACGCCCGCTACAACTCCGATATTTTCGCCCAGGAAACCGCCGCGATCCTTACCGCGGCCGGGGTTGAGACCTTCCTGATGCCGGCCCCGCTGCCCACCCCGCTGCTCGCCTACGCCGTGCGGGCGCTGGACTGCGACGGCGGCGTCATGGTCACCGCCAGCCACAACCCGCCCCAGGATAACGGCTACAAGGTGTACCTCGGCCGTCATGCCGTCGAGGAGAGCGGCCGCGGCGCCCAGATCGTGGCACCCTACGACGCCCTGATAGCGGCGAAGATCGACGCCGTCGGCGCCCTCGATTCCATCGTTCTGGCCGCGGACGGGTGGACCGTGCTGGCGCCCTCTATCGCGGCCGACTACCAGCGCGCCGTCGCAGCACTGGCGGTTCCTGAGCACTTCCCGGCCCGCGGGCTGAAGATTGTCCTGACCCCCATGCACGGCGTGGGCGGGGAAACGGCCGTCGCGGTGCTGAACGCCGCCGGATTCGACGACGTCACGCTCGTCACCGAACAGGCGCAGCCGGATCCGGACTTCCCCACGGTGAACTTCCCCAACCCGGAGGAACCCGGGGCGCTGGATCTGGCCCTCGAGGCGGCGACACGCACGGACGCCGACATCGTGATCGCCAACGACCCCGACGCCGACCGGGCAGCCGTGGCGGCGAAGGACCCTGACACCGGAGCGTGGCGCATGCTGCGCGGCGACGAGGTGGGCGCCCTGCTCGGTGCCCACGTCGTGGCGCGTCAGGCCGCCGCCGGCGAAGCGCCGGCCGGCGTGTTCGCCAACTCGATCGTCTCGTCCCGGCTGCTGGCGCGGATCGCGGCCGTGGCAGGCTACGCCCACGAGGAAACCCTGACCGGCTTCAAGTGGATTGCCCGGGTGCCGGGGCTGGTCTACGGCTACGAGGAGGCGCTGGGCTACTGCGTTGCCCCGTCGCTGGTGCGCGACAAGGACGGCATTTCGGCCGCGGTCCTCATCGCCGAACTCGCGGCGGCCGCCAAGGCCGAGGGCAAGACGATCTTTGACACCCTGGACGAGCTGTACCTGGTGCACGGGCTGCACGCCAGCGACCAGCTCAGCATCCGGGTGGCGGACCTCGGCCTGCTGGACGCGATGATGAACCGGCTGCGCGTCAGCCCGCCGGAATCGTTCGGCGGCTCCGCCGTCGAGGCCGTCACGGACCTTGCCGAGGGCAGCGAACTCCTCCCGCCCACCGAGGGCCTGCTGTACCTGACCCGGGACCTCAGCCGCGTCATCATCCGTCCCAGCGGCACGGAACCGAAGCTCAAGTGCTACCTGGAAGTCATCCGCAGTGTCGGCTCGGCCGCCGAGCTTCCGGCAGCCCGGGACGAGGCCCGCACGGCCCTGGACGGCGTCCTTGCGGACGTCCGGGAGGCACTGGGCCTCTAGAGCTGCACCTCAATGTACCCGCCCACAATCCGGGTACCGAAGGTGGGGAGGCGGAGTTCCGGGCTGCCGAGGCATTCCCCGGTGGCGAGGTCGTAGACCTCCTTGTGCAACGGCGATGCCACCGTGGGCCGGTCCCCGCGGGATCCGGTGATGCCGCGTGCCATGACGTGCGCCCCGGTGGCCGGGTCCTCCTGTGCGACGGCGAAAACCTCACCGGACAGGGTGCGGAACAGTGCCACCTGGCGGCCCGCAATCAGTGCCGCCTCGCCCCAGGCGGGTTCCAGGTCCGCCACGGCGCACACCCGGTGCCAGCCGGCTGCGGCTCCAGCAATTTGGTCCTCAACGTCGTGTACGGCGGTTTCAAGTACGGCGGTCATCCCGGCCCCTCTCTGATACATCCCTTACGGGCTCAACCGCTGCTGCGGCCACATATTCAAGTTAGGCCCGCGGTGTTTCATCCGGACGCGCCGGATGTGTCCGGCGCGTAAAAGAGAGCTCACACGGCCGGAAATGCATTCGTGATGCAGAAGTTAAGATCACGAAACATAAGGGAAACTGAAGCGAAATTCCGGTTGCCTAGTCTGGGACGACAAGCTGCAGAGCACCGTCTGCGGCCCATGCGAAAGGCCCACCGTGACCGGACACCCCTCAAGCCACCCGAACCAGGGCGCAACCAGCGCCGCCCCGCGCCGCATTGTGGTGGCCGGCGGCGGCCCCGCAGCGCACCGGTTCGCCGATGCCATGCACGCCCGCGGACTCGATGGCTGGCACGTTACCGTCCTCACCGAGGAAGCCCATCTCCCCTATGACCGCGTCGCGCTGAGCAAGGCACTCACCGACAGCGACGTCGACCTCACCCTGGGCAGCGCTTCCATGTGGGACCACACGGCCCCTGAACCTCAAGACCGGCGAGCGCGTCACCAGCATCGACGCCGCCGGCAAGACCGTCCAGACCGCGGCGGGAACCATCTATCCGTATGACGAGCTGGTGGTCGCGACGGGCTCGGACGCTGCCCGCCTGCCCATCCCGGGCGCCGAGCTCACCCACGTGTACCGCACCCTTGAGGACGTCTGGTCCATCAACAAGGCCATCGCGGACCTCACCGCGAAGCTGGGCCGGAAGGTCAACGCGGTCACCATCGGCGGCGGTCTGCTGGGCCTGGAATCCGCCGCCGGCACCGAACAGCTCGGCGCCACCCCGATCGTCATCAATGGCTCGCCGTGGCTCATGAACACCCAGCTGGACGAGGGTGCCGGGCAAGCACTCGGCCGGCTGATCGAGGCCAAGGGCTTCACCGTCCACGGCGGCGTGTTCCCCTCCGAGGTCCTCTCCGACGACGACGGCCAGGTCACCGGCGTCCTCATGGCCGACGGCAGGATCATCGACGCCGACATCGTGATTGTCGCGATCGGCGTGCGGCCCCGCGACGAGCTGTTCCGGGCCGCAGAGGGCGCACCGCAGCAGTTCCAGCTCGGCCAGCGCGGCGGCGTCGTCATCTCCGACGACTGCTCCACCGAGGTTCCCGGCATCTGGGCCATCGGCGAGGTCGCCAACTTCGGCGGCATGTGCCTGGGCCTCGTGGCCCCGGCCAACACGATGGCCGAAATCGTAGCGGACCGGCTGCACGGCGGCGACGCGACCTTCCCCGGCTTCGACACCGCCACCAAGCTCAAGCTCTCCGGCGTCGACGTCGCCAGCTTCGGTGACGCCTTCGCCCGCACGGAACACGCGCTCGAAATCGTCTACGCCGACCCCGCCCGCGGCGTCTACCAGAAGATCGTCACCACCGACGATGCCAAGACCCTCCTCGGCGGCATCTTCGTCGGCGACGCCTCGCCCTACACGTCCCTGCGCCCCATGCTGGGTCGCGAACTGGCCGCCGAGCCCGGCGCCTACCTCACCGCCGCCGGCGGCGGCGACGCCCCGGAGACCGAACTGCCGGACGACGCCATCCTGTGTTCCTGCAACAACGTCTCGGCCGGAACCATCCGCGACACCGTCAACGGCTGCGGGAGCTGCGACGGCAACGCGCCCGTCCAGGAACTCGGCGAGCTCAAGGGCTGCACCCGCGCCGGCACCAGCTGCGGATCCTGCGTGCCGATGCTCAAGAAGCTGCTCGAGACCGAACTGACCAAGTCCGGCGTCGAGGTCTCCAAGGCCCTGTGCGAGCACATCGAGCTGTCCCGCCAGGAACTCTTCGACGCGATCCGGGTCCTGGAACTGACCTCCTTCGAGGAGATCATGGCCAAGTACGGCACCGGGGCCGGCTGCGATATCTGCAAGCCGACCATCGCCAACATCCTCGCCAGCCAGAACAGCGCCTACGTCCTGGACGCCGGCCGCGGCACCCTGCAGGACACCAACGACCGCGCCCTGGCCAACATGCAGAAAGACGGCACCTACTCGGTGGTTCCGCGGATCGCCGGCGGCGAGATCACCCCAAAGAAACTCGGCGTGATCGCCGCGGTCGCCGAGCAGTACGGCCTCTACACCAAGATCACCGGCGGGCAGCGGATCGACATGTTCGGCGCCCGGCTGGAGCAGCTGCCCGAGATCTGGAAGATCCTGGTGGATGCCGGCTTCGAATCCGGCCAGGCCTACGGCAAGAGCCTGCGCACGGTGAAGTCCTGTGTCGGCTCCACCTGGTGCCGCTTCGGCGTCCAGGACTCGGTGGCCATGGCCATTCAGCTTGAACTGCGCTACCGCGGCCTCCGCAGCCCGCACAAGCTGAAGATGGGTGTCTCCGGCTGCGCCCGCGAATGTGCTGAGGCCCGGGGCAAGGACGTCGGCGTCATCGCCACCGCCGACGGCTGGAACCTGTATGTCGGCGGCAACGGCGGCGCCACCCCGGCGCACGCCCAGCTGCTGGCCAAGGACCTCGACGACGAAACCCTGATCAAGTACATCGACCGCTACTTCATGTACTACATCCGCACGGCCGACCGCCTGCAGCGCACCGCGCGCTGGCAGGAAGAACTCGACGGCGGCATCAAGCACGTCGAGGATGTGGTGGTGCACGACACCCTGGGCATTGCCGAGGACCTGGAGGCCGCCATGGCCAAGCACGTTGACACCTACGTCGACGAATGGGCCGACACCCTGAAGGATCCCGAGCGCCTCCGACGCTTCCGCTCCTTCGTCAACGCCCCGGACCAGAAAGACGATTCGATCACTTTCGTCTCCGACGAGCGCGGCCAGATGCGCCCCGCGACAGCGGAGGAGAAGGCGCTGGCCGGTCAGCAGCCGGTCCTGATTGGGGCTTCCATTCCGGTCCGTGCCACCACCCCGGGACTGTCTGACGAGAACGAGGTATAGCCATGCAGCTCACCATTGACCTCACCGGACGCGAAGTCCTGGTCACGGGCGCGGACCACGCCGCACGCCAGGCCGTGCGGCGCTATGAGGCGGCCGGCGCCGTCGTGTTCCGCCTCAGCACCCCGCAGGGCGCGGGCATCGACGGCCCGCTGCCCGAGCGCCCGTTCCTGGTGGCGGCGGTCGACGACGGCCAGCCGGGCTGGGAGGCCCTCCTGGGCCGGTGCCGCGCCACGGGCATTCCGGTGGCGGCCGAGCCCCCGGCCGGTCCGGCGGGCCACGTCACGCTGGTGGGCGGCGGCCCCGGGACCACCGAACTGCTCACGGTCGCCGCCGTCGCCGCGCTGCGCGATGCCGACGTCGTCTTCTACGACCGGCTCGCCCCGTACCAGGATCTGCCGTCCCTGACCTCAGCAGAGCTTGTGGATGTGGGCAAGAAGCCCGGCCACCACAAGGTCAGCCAGGCCGACATCGAAAGGCTCATGGTGGAAAGCGCGCTGGCCGGCAACAACGTGGTCCGCCTCAAGGGCGGGGACCCCTATGTGTTCGGCCGCGGCGGCGAGGAAGTCGCTTCCTGTGTCGCGGCCGGGGTTCCGGTCCGCGTGATCTCCGGAGTCACCAGCGCCATCTCGGTTCCGGCCGCCGCCGGCATCCCGGTCACGCACCGCGAAGTCAGCCACATGTTCACCGTGGTCTCCGGCCATGCCCCGCTGACCGAGAACGAATTGACGCACCTCGCCGGGCTCGGCGGAACCATTGTGGTCCTGATGGGCATCGGCACCCTGCACCACCTCGCAGCCGGACTCCGCCGGGCCGGGATGCGCGCCGACATGCCGATGGCGGTCGTCGAACGCGGCTACCGCCCCGGCCAGCGCACCACTATCGCCGAGCTGGGCACCATCACCTCCGCAGCCGCGGGTTGCAGCAACCCCGCCGTCCTGGTGATCGGGGACGTTGTCCGGGTGGCCGAGGCCAACCGGGGCTGCGCCGGGGCCACGGCGGAGCTCGACCGTCTGGCCGCATCACTGATGGAGGCGTAAGGATTCCCATGAGCGCACTGAACGCCGTCGCCGCAGCCTTCCCGGAGCCCGGCGCACCCCTGTCCCCGTTGAACCCCGCACTAACCCCCGCATTAACCGCCGGCGCACCCGCGGCGGAACCCGCCGAGGACGCGACCGACCGGGACCTTCCCCTGGACGGCTTCCGGATCGGCGTCACCTCGCACCGCCGCTCGCAGGACCTCATTGAGGCCCTAGAACGCCGCGGCGCCGAGGTGCTTCACGCCCCGGCCCTGAAGATCGCCCCGGTCCGGGAGGACCAGAGCCTGATCGAGGACACCCGGGCGATCATCGCCGCCCGGCCCGACCTTTGCATCGCGACCACCGCCTACGGCATGCGCCGCTGGTGCGAGGCCGCGGACACGTTTGGCATTGGCGACCAGCTGTTAGAGACCCTCTCCGCCACCCGCATGTTCGTCCGCGGGCCCAAGGCGCGCGGCGCCGTGCGCGCCGCAGGCCTCGCCGACGTCGGAATCAGCAGCGACGAAACCACTGCCACGCTCGTGGACATGCTCCTGGCCGAGGGTGTGCGCGGCAAGACAGTCGCGGTGCAGCTGCACGGCTACACCGATGTCCGCCAGCTCGAGCGGCTGCGCATGTCCGGCGCCACCGTCCTGACCGTCACCCCGTACCGCTGGGTCAAGCCCGACGGCGCGGACCGGCTGCCCAAGCTCATCGAAGCCGCGTGCAGCGGCAACCTGGATGTCCTGACGTTCACCAGCGCGCCCGCCGTGGACGCCATGTGGAGCACGGCGCACGAGATGGGCGTCTACAAACAGCTCGTGGAGAGCCTGAAGACCACCGTGGCGACCGCCGTCGTCGGGCCCATCACCGCGCAGCCGCTGCTCGATGCCGGGCTGCACCCGCTGATCCCGGAACGGTTCCGAATGGGCGCCCTGATCCGGCTGGTCTGCGAGCATCTGGCGCTCAACCACGTCCGCCGGCTCGATACCGTTTCCGGCAGCGTGGAGCTGCGCGGCCGCTCGCTGCGCATCAACGGCGAGGCGGTCGAGATGGCGCCCCGCACCGCTGTTGCTGCTGCGCGCGCTGATCGGCGCCGGCGGGGCTGTGTTGTCCCGCGAGGCGCTCTCGGACCTGCTGGAGCTGCGCGGTTCCGTGCATGCCCTGGACATGACCGTCAGCCGGCTGCGGTCCGCGCTGCCGGACACCCGGCTGGTGGAAACCGTGGTGAAGCGCGGCTACCGGATCCGGGTGTAGCGGAGGCGACCGAGCTGTCTGCACGAAGTGCCCTCCGCAGGGTGTGACCCACGGCATTACCGGCCGGTAAATACTGGCGAACAGGCAGGGCAGAAGCGGCAACACCCGGGAAACACCCCGGAAAAATCGGACGCCTACGCTGGGGTTCATCAAGCACACCGGCCACACGATGGCCACCCAGCGAAAGGGCCAGCACATGTCCGCTCCGGCAATGTCTCCCACCTCCACCTCCTCCCTGGCAGGCGCTTCGGCCGCCGCCGCCACAACGGCCGCCCGGCCCAGGATCGTCATCGCCGGCGCCGGCCGGGCAGCCCAAGCGCTCGTCCGGCAGCTCGCCCGGACCCCGTTCGCCGGCGCCATCACGGTCCTCAGCAACCGGGACGACGCCCCCGAGGAATTGCTGGAGCTCGCCGTCCTGCCCCAGGTATCCGTCCGCTTCGGCCAGCCCGCCAGCTACATCGACGCGGACAACCGCCGCGTGACCACCGCCGACGGGATGGAGTTCGACTACGACGAGCTCGTCATCGCCACCGGTTCCGCGCCCGCCGAGGCGCCGGTGGAGGGTGCGGCCCGGTGCCTGAGCTATTCCACGATCGATGACGCCGCCGGGCTGGGCGAGGCCGTCAAGGACGTCACCCGGGTCCTCGGCCGCCGCCCCCTGGGCATCCTGGTCGGCACGGGTTCGGCCGCCGGCCAGGCGGAGGCCGTGCTCCGGTCCCGCGGCGTCCGCCCGGTCCGCACCACAGTCCGTCCCGCCGCCGTCGTTCCCACCGCCGCCGGGTCCGTCCTGCCGGCGTCCGGCATCGTCTTCGAGGACGGATCCAGCATGAACGGAGACCTCGTGATCCTCGCCGAGGAGCGCATCGCCCGCGACGAACTGGCCGCCACGGCCGGGCTCGCCACCGCTGCCGGCGGCGGGATCGTCATCGGCCAGGACTTCCGCACCTCCGTGCCGGGCATCTGGGCGATCGGCGACGCGGCAGCTTACGACGGCGTCCGTCTCGGGCTGCTCGTGGCCTCCGGTTCCGCGGCGTCGGTGTGCGCTTCCCAGTTGCTTCAGGCCACTATGGCCCGGCCCCTGGCGGCCGCCGCCTAGACGCGCTGGAGAGGCCCGGCCGGGGCATCCGCCGGGCACATTCCTATGGCAAGATGGTTCCCTGATAAGCCGCGCACCACGCGGCGCCGCCAGGGCCCGCAGGCCCACAAGGCCCGGGAAGGGACCGCCGCGTCCCAGGCCCGCCACGAAAGGGACCACCATGAGCCAAGAAGCCGCCACCGGGGGGACGCCCAACATCGCCTCCTACATCGACCACACCCTGCTCAAGCCGGAGGCCAGCGAGGCGGAGATCCTCAAGGTCTGCGCCGAGGCGGCGGAGTACCACTTCAAGTCGGTCTGCGTGAACCCGGTCTGGGTCAAGACCGTCAAGAAAGCGCTCAAGGGCTCCGGCGTCCTGACCTGCTCCGTGGTGGGATTCCCGCTGGGCGCCACGCCGAGCGACGTCAAGGCCTTCGAGGCCCGCGGCGCGGTCCTGGACGGTGCCGAAGAAGTGGACATGGTCATCAACATCGCCGCGGCCCGTGCCAACGACAAAGGCGCGCTGGTGGATGACATCGCCGCCGTCGCGGCCGCCGTGCACGAGGGCGGAGCCATCCTGAAAGTCATCATCGAAACAGCGCTGCTGGGCGATGACCAGAAGGTGCTCGCCTGCGAGGCCGCGGTGGAAGCCGGGGCGGACTTCGTGAAGACCTCCACGGGCTTCAACGGCGGCGGGGCCACGGCCGACGACGTCGCCCTCATGCGCCGCACCGTCGGCCCGGACCTGGGTGTCAAGGCCTCCGGCGGCGTGCGTTCCCTGGCCGATGCTCAGGCTATGATTGCTGCAGGTGCAACACGTATTGGCGCCAGCTCCGGTATCGCGATCGTCAAGGGTGAACAGGGTTCGTCCGCGTACTGACCGTGCCGGCACCGCCCACAGTTTTTGAGCCCCCCGGGGCCGAGGAGGAACGAATGTCCAGCAACACCACCCCGCAGACCGAAAACAGCCTCGGCTCGACCATCGTCATCTTTGCCGCGATGATGGTCCTGTTCCTCGGTGCGATCTACTCGCTGTCCTTCCTGACGCTGGACAACACCTGGCCGATGGCTGTCTGCCTGGTCCTCTTCGCCGCAGCGTTCTGGATCCCGCAGACCCTGCTGGGCCGCTCGGATTCGGCCGGCGAAAACTAAGCTTTCCCAAAATGACTGAAGCCCCGGAACATCCGGGGCTTCAGTCATTTAAGGGAGGCCCGGCGGACCGGGCTCAGATGGTAGCGGTCCGGGGGTTGCGTTTCGCGATTGCCGTTGACAAGGCGGTGGCGAATCCGCACCACACGGCGTAGGGGGAAAGGGCCACGCCGGCGCTGCGGTTCAGTTTGTACGTCCGGCGCACCAGGTCGGCACTGCTCACCGTCAGTACGGCGCACTCCGCCGCCGCCAGCCACGGCCGGCGGGCGCGCCAGAAGAGCCAACTCCACGACGCATTGAGAATGAGGTTCGCCGCCAAGGCACCCCGGTAAGCGGCTATTTCCCGCCGTCGGGTTTTGCGGGCGGCGGTGTCGGGCGGCGCATCGCTGCTGTCCAGCGCGGCGGCGGAACTCACGGCGAGGTCCGCGTAAAGTGCTGTCCAGACCACGGGAAACGCGATGGCGGGCGGCTGCCAGTCAGGTTTGCGCAGCCGCCGATACCACCCGCCGTCCGGATCCGTCGCAACTCCGCCGGCCGCGGCCGTTGCGGCTGTCGCGGCCGCCGTCCACACCACTGTCATCAGTTTCATCGCTACTCCCAGGTTCGCTATCGGTTCAGACGTGCATCCCTGTCATCAGGAGGAGTGGCACCCTGGTGACCCCGCGGTTGGCATCCGGTCACCGGCGCCCGGACAGCATCATGAAGCATCTCCATGCGGCTCAGAGTACCGCCGCGCAACCAGACGGTAACGAGGCCCGGCGCCGTTGACGTTCTCTGCGCGGTCATCATTTGGCTACGCCGGTTAGGAGAGGCACCCTAGCCGGGCACCAGCGCGAACAGGCCCTTGACCAGCCCCGTGCCGAGCGCCAGGGCCGCGGGGAAGTGCGCTTTGGCCACCGCCAGGCCGGCGCCAAACATCCCCACCATGGCGTAGCCGCTCACCGGGATCAGGACGAACCATTCCCGCCGCGATCCCGCCCGGCCCAGCAGCGGGATGGAGAACGCCCCGTTGGCCCTCCAGACGTTCTTCAGCAGCGGCAGTTTGCGCAGGACCTTCGGCGGCTTGATCACCAGGGGCCAGAGCAGCGGCACTCCCCCGGTGGTGATCATGTCCCCCACAATGTGCACCAGCACCCCGGTGAGCATCGAAACCGGCAGCCAGGTCCACTGGTGCGGCGCGAACCACGTCACGAGCCCGGCCATGAGCAGCCCGACGATCCAGTTGCTGATCCAGCCGAATTTCGGGAAGAGTTTCAGCGCCTTCGCGGCGATGTTGATCATGAACATGCACAGCAGACCGGCCCCCACGGACAGCAGCCCCCACTGGGTCTGCACCTGCCACTGCCCGGCAATCGTGGCCAGCAGCACGAAGAACGCCGCGCCCAGCACCGAATGCGTGCCCTGCCGGTGGCCCCCGCTGGCGTTCTCAATGCCGCGCGCCACCAGGTTGGACAGCGGCGGCAGCGCGTGCGCCACCGTGCTGGCGCGGTGGTCCCAGTCGCAGACCAGCGCGGTCCCCGCCGTCGCCATCGCGCCGATCACGATTCCGGTGGGATCCAGGGGGTACCAGCCGAGCGCGTACGGGCCGGTCGAGGCAATGGCTACCCACGCCGCGGCTCCCGACGCGGCGTGATGTCCTCCCATCATGCTTCTATTTCACCGCCGGCGTGGCAGAGACAGGGGCGTCGGAGAAGATGTTGCGGATCACGCCGTTGGCCCACTCCAGGATCTCGGCGTCCTGCAGGTCCCGGCCGCCGATCCTGGCGGTCTTGGGCTTCGGGACGAGCACGGCGTCCAGGGCCGGCTTCGCCTGCGCGCCGGGGTACATCCGGGTCAGGCGCATGAGCTTGGACTCGGGCAGCTGCGCCGGGGAGAACTTGATGAAGTTGCCCTGCAGCGCGACGTCGGACAACCCGGCCTCGCGGGCGCCCACCCGGAACCGGGCGACGTCGATCAGGTTGGTGGCCGGCAGCGGCAGTTCGCCGTAGCGGTCCACGAGCTCCGCGAGGACCTCCTCGATCGCCTCGTAGGTGATGGCGCTGGCGAGTTTGCGGTAAGCCTCCAGGCGCAGCCGCTCGCCCGGCACGTAGTCGTGCGGCAGGTGCGCGTTGACCGGCAGCTCGATCTTCATCTCGGCGGCCTTCTCCTCCGCCTCGCCCCGGTATTCGGCCACGGCCTCGCCGACCAGCCGGATGTAGAGGTCGAAGCCGACGCCCTGGATGTGGCCGGACTGCTCGCCGCCGAGCAGGTTGCCGGCCCCGCGGATTTCCAGGTCCTTCATGGCCAGCTGCATGCCGGCGCCGAGCTCGTTGTGCGTCGCGACGGCCTTGAGCCGTTCCAGCGCCACCTCGCCGAGCGGCTTTTCCGAAGGGTAGAGGAAGTAGGCGTAGGCGCGTTCACGGCCGCGGCCCACACGTCCGCGCAGCTGGTGCAGCTGGGAGAGGCCGTACTTGTCCGCGCCGTCCACGATCAGGGTGTTGGCGTTGGAGATGTCCAGGCCGGTCTCAATGATGGTGGTGCAGACCAGGACGTCGAAGCGTTTTTCCCAGAAGTCCACGATGATCTGTTCCAGCCGGCTCTCGGACATCTGCCCGTGCGCCACCTCCACCCGGGCCTCCGGGACCAGTTCGCGGATCTTCGCCGCGGTGCGGTCGATCGTGGAGACCCGGTTGTGGACGAAGAACACCTGGCCTTCGCGCATCAGCTCACGGCGGATCGCGGCGGAAGTCTGCTTGTCCGTGTACGGGCCCACGTACGTCAGCACGGGGTGCCGTTCCTCCGGCGGGGTGGCCAGGGTGGACGTTTCGCGGATGCCGGTCAGGGACATTTCCAGCGTGCGCGGAATCGGGGTGGCGCTCATGGCCAGGACGTCGACGTTGGTGCGCATCTTCTTCAGCGCCTCCTTGTGTTCGACGCCGAAGCGCTGCTCCTCGTCCACGATCACCAGGCCAAGGTCCTTGAACCCGAAGTCCTTGGACAGCAGCCGGTGCGTGCCGATCACGACGTCCACTGAACCGCTCTTGACGCCGTCGGCGGTTTCCTTGGCCTCCTTGCCGGTCTGGAAGCGCGACAGCGGCTTGACGACGAGAGGAAAGCCGGAAAACCGTTCGGTGAACGTCTCGTAGTGCTGCTGGGCGAGCAGCGTGGTGGGCACCAGCACGGCGACCTGCTTGCCGTCCTGGACCGCCTTGAACGCGGCCCGGACCGCAATCTCGGTCTTGCCGTAGCCGACGTCGCCGGAGATCAGCCGGTCCATCGGGATCTCCCGCTCCATGTCGGCCTTGACCTCGTTGATGGTGGTCAGCTGGTCCGGGGTCTCCACGTACGGGAAGGCCTCCTCCAGTTCCCGCTGCCACGGGGTGTCCGGGCCGAAGGCGTAGCCGCGGGAAGCCATCCGGGCCGAGTACAGCCGGATCAGCTCCCCGGCGATCTCCTTGACCGCCTTGCGCGCCTTGGACTTGGTGCTCGCCCAGTCCGCGCCGCCCATCTTGCTCAGCGCCGGAGTGTCGCCGCCCACGTACCGGGTGACCTGGTCCAGCTGGTCGGTGGGCACGAACAGCCGGTCGCCCGGGGCTCCGCGCTTGGACGGGGCATATTCCAGGACCAGGTACTCGCGCACGCCCTCGCCGCCGCCGGCAACCCTGCGCTGGATCAGCTCCACGAACCGGCCGATGCCGTGCTGTTCATGCACCACGGAGTCCCCGGCCACCAGCTGCAGCGGATCGACGGCATTCCGCCGCTTGGACGGCATCCGGCGCATGTCCTTCGTGGACCCGGCCGAGGTCCGGCCCAGCAGGTCAGCCTCGGTCAGCAGCGCCAGCTTGAGCGGATCCAAAACAAAGCCGCGGCCGACGGCGGCGGTGGTCACCTCGATCAGCCCGGCCTGCGGATCCGCCTCGAGCGTGTCCACCCGCGCGCACGGGATGTCGTTGTCGTGGAAGAGTTCGGCGAGGCGCTGCGCCGGGCCGGGGCCCTCGGTGACCACGACGATCCGCCACTGGTCCCGGACGCGGGAGCCGATGAAGTCCATCATTTCCGCCACGTCGCCCTGGTAGCCGCGGGGTTCCCGGGCGTGCAGGTTCAGGACATCGACGTCGGGCAGCAGCTCTTCGTCGCTGGCCAGCGACGTGATGGACCACCAGGAGACGCCATGCTCGAGGGCGGCGGTGCGGGTATCGGTCAGCGAACGGAAGCTGGCCGAGTGCAGGGCCTCGGACGCCGCGGAAGTCAGGTCGAGCGGCGCCGTGCCGCCGTCGGACGCCGTGGACCAGGCAGCCTCGAGGAACTCCTCGTTCGTTGCGGCGAGGTCGTGGGCCCGGGTGCGGACCTTCTCCGGCTCGATCACCACCGCGATGGAACCCGCCGGGAGCTGGTCCAGGAACGGCACCATGGCGTCCACCAGCACGGGGGCCAGCGATTCCATGCCCTCGACGGCGATGCCGCCGGCGATCTTCTCCAGCATGTCCGCGGCGGCCGGAAGCTGGGACTTCAGGGTGGCGGCGCGGGACATGACGGAGGGCGTGATCAGGATTTCGCGGCACGGCGGGGCATGGAGTTCGGTGGGATGGTGCAGGCCGGGCGCGGTCAGCGAGCGCTGGTCGGCGACGGCGAACCAGCGCATCTGGTCCACCTCGTCGCCAAAGAACTCGACCCGGATGGGGTGGTCCTCGGTGGGCGGGAAGACGTCCAGCATGCCGCCGCGGACGGCGAACTCGCCACGACGGGTCACCATGTCCACCCGGGCGTACGCGGCGTCGGCAAGGCTCTTGACGACACCGCTGAAGGGGGCCTCCTGGCCGACCTTCAGGGTCACCGGCACCAGTTCGCCCAGACCCGCGACGATCGGCTGCACGACGGCGCGGACGGGGGCCACCACCACGCGCAACGCACCGGCCGTGGACGATTCGGGGTGCGCGAGCCGCCGCAGCACGGACAGCCGCCGGCCCACGGTGTCCGAGCGCGGGGAGAGCCGTTCGTGCGGCAGCGTCTCCCAGCTGGGGAACTCCGCGACCGCGTCGGCCGGCAGGAAGGCGCGCAGGGCCTCGGTCAGGTCCTCAGCCTCGCGGCCGGTCGCGGTAACGGCCAGTACCACGGGCACTCCCCGGCCCGGCCCGGCAGAGCCGGGTTCGGCCGGGCCAGCTTCGGCAGAGCCGGGTTCGGCAGGGCCAGCTTCGTTCCCCGCCAGGGTCGCGAGTCCGTCCGCCATTTCCGCGAGCAGCGTGGACCGCATTCCGGCCGGGGCGCTGATCTGGTAATCCTCGCTGCGGGCGGCGAACCCGCGGGCGGCCTCGGCCTGGATCCGGGCGTAGTTCCGGTCTTCGGCGAGGACACGGCGCAAACCGGTGAGAGAGGGGCCGTTGAGGCTCATAGCTGTTGCTCCTGATGGGATCACGGGGTGCAGGCAACACGAATAGCCGAAATTCGTGAGAATCCCGGGCCCTCCAAGCCTACCGCGGAGCCCCGGGGCCCGCCGACGGGCCCGGCCGACGAGGCCTGCCCACGTGACCTGCCCGAGGCCCCGCCGACGGGGCTAGGCTGGCTGGAGGAGCGCGTGCCCATCCAACGCCGGCCCATCCAACGCCGGCCCCGCACCGAATGGCTTGGTAGGCCACCCGCCAACCGCTGGCTGACAAGGAGTCACCATGAACGGCACAACCGCAACACCTGAACCCGCTGGAACTCCTGCTCCAGCGCCGCAGGCAACCACCGCAAAGGCCGCATCCCCGAAGACGGTGCTCGTCACCGGGGCCACCGGCTACATCGGCGGCCGGCTCGTCCCCCGGCTCCTGGAAGCCGGACACAGGGTCAAAGTCGTGGTCCGCACCCCGGCCAAGATCGCCGGCGTGCCGTGGCTGGACGACGTCGAGGTGATCCACAGCAGCCTCGACGACGGCGACGCCCTGAAGGCGGCGCTCGACGGCGTCGACGTCCTGTACTACCTGGTCCATTCCATGGCGGCAGGGGCCGGCTTCGAGGCCAAGGAAAAGGCGATGGCCGGGACGGCTGCCCGGGCCGCGGCCGCCGCCGGAGTGGACCGGATCGTCTACCTCGGCGGCCTGCACCCGGCCGGCGCCGAACTGTCCACCCACATGCGCTCCCGCGAGGCGGTGGGGAAGGTGTTCCTGGACAGCCCGGTGGACGCAGTGGTCTTCCAGGCCGGCGTTGTGATCGGCTCAGGCTCGGCGTCGTTCGAAATGATCCGGCATTTGTCCGAGACGCTCCCGCTGATGCCGGCCCCGAGCTGGGTGCGCAACAAGATCGAGGCGATCGCCGTCCGCGACGTCCTGTACTACCTCGTGGCCGCGGCGTCGCTGGAAGGAACCATCAACCGGACCTTCGACATCGGCTGCCGCCAGGTGCTCAGCTACGCCGGAATGATGCAGGAATACGCCGCCGAGGCCGGCCTGCCGCACCGGGTGGTGCTGGCGCTGCCGGTGCCTGCCCCCAAACTGGCCGGTCTGTGGGTGGCGCTGACCACCCCGATCCCGCTCTCCATGTCCCTGCCGCTCGTCGAATCGCTGCAGCACGACGCCATCGCCGCCGAGCACGACATCGATGCGTACATCCCCGTGCCGGAGGGCGGCCTAACCCCCTACCGGCGGGCCGTGGCCCTCGCCCTGGGCAAGGAACGCGACGGCCAGGTGGAGACCACGTGGGCCAGCGCCGGCGTCGACGCCGATCCCCTGCCGAGCGACCCGGACTGGTCCGGCCACGCCGTGTACGTGGACGAGCGCAGCTTCCAAAGCGACGTGGACCCCAAGTATGTGTGGACCGTCATCGAAGGAATCGGCGGCCGGAACGGCTGGTACTCCCTGCCGCTGGCCTGGCAGGTGCGCGGCTGGCTGGACAAGCTCACGGGCGGGGCGGGGCTGCTGCGGGGCCGCCGGCACCCGCACCTGCTGGCCGAGGGCGAGGTGGTGGACTGGTGGCGGGTCGAGAGGATCGACCGGGGCCGGCTGCTGCGGCTGCGGGCCGAAATGCGGGCCCCGGGCCGGGCCTGGCTCGAACTTTCCGTGGAGCCAGAGGGGACGGGCAGCCGCTACCGCCAGCGCGCCATTTTCTTCCCCAAGGGCCTCAGCGGCCGGCTCTACTGGCTCGCGGTGCTGCCGTTCCACAGCATCATTTTTCCCGCCATGTCACGGAATATCACCGCCGCCGCCCGGGATCTGGAAAACCTCGAATCGGAGCCAGCCGGGCACACGACGTAGGATGTTGGAGCCCGAAACGTCCAATTCCACATCACGGAGGACCCCCCTATGGCCCTGAGTGCATCCACCACCGTTCCGCACAGCGTTGACCGCGTTACCGCGGTTTTCGTCAATGAAGACTTCCTGCGCCACACGAGCGAACTCGTTGGCGGCACCCTGGAATCCTTCGCCATCGACGGAGACCCCGCCGGCGCTTTCAGCACCACCACCGTGCGGACCATCCCCACCACCCGGATGCCCGACATCGCCCGGAAATTTGTCGGCGCCAGCCTGAAGGTGACGCAGCTGGAGGCCTGGGAGGCCCCCTCCGCCGACGGTTCCCGGCAGAGCACGATCTCCCTGAAGGTCTCCGGCGCACCGCTGGACGTGAACGCTGTCCAGCGTCTCGTGTCCGACGGCGGCAGCACCCGGATCGAGCTCGAGGGCGACGTGACCTCCTCGGTGCCGTTCCTCGGCGGCAAGATCGCCGACGCCGCAGAACCGATGGTCGGCAAGGCCCTGAACCTGCAGTCCCAGCAGGCCCAGGCCTGGCTCGAAAGCCACTGACCCAGTGGAACTGCCCGCGGTCCTCGCCGTCGTCCTGATCGTCGCCGGCGTCTGGTCCCTGGTTGTCTGGCCGCAGTTCCTGCGCCGGGTCATGAAGGATCCGCGTGCCCGCGATGCCAACGGCAAGGCCACACGCTTCCTGACCGTCCATGTGGTCCTGGTCAGCATCTCCATGCTGCTGGGGGCCGCGACGGCGGCGATAGGCGTGGCCGGGCTGCTCAGCTAGCAACCGGCACACCGGCGGTCATATGCCCGCCGGTGTGCCGGTTTCCTGCTTTCGGGGCGTGCCGGCCGCTAGAATCAGCAAAAAGGTGCACCGCTGAAAGGGGACGCCAGTTGCTACCCCGCCGCGTCGCCATCTGGGGCCTGTGCGCGTGTGTTCCGGTCCTCGGCCTGATTGCCTTCTGGCCGGTGCCCGTTGACCGGGGTGCGGCCACTTACCTCAATCGGTGGCTCCGGCAACTGCACCGCTGGGGCGTCCCTCCCTGGTTCGACTACGGGGTCGTGGAATTTTCCTCGAACGTGGTCCTGTTTGCTCCGCTGGGCGCCCTGGTCGCCATCGTCCTGGGCCGGCGGCTCTGGTGGGGCGGGGCCGTCGCCGGGTTCATGCTCTCCGTCGTGATCGAACTCGGCCAAATGGCATTCCTGCCGGCACGCTTTCCCTCCGCGGTCGACGTCGCCGCGAACACGATCGGCGCCATGGCCGGCGCGCTGGCGGCCAGGCAGTTCATGGCACGCCGAGAGGCTGTTCGATCCCGACGTCCACCACGTACCCTGTGAACAGGGCCCGACGGGAGGAAATCGGAACTATGCGGATTTCGGTCATTGGTTGCGGTTACCTGGGCGCGGTACATGCTGCATGCATGGCGAAGCTGGGTCACGACGTTGTCGGAATCGACGTCGACAAACACAAGGTGGCCCAGCTTTCAGCAGGCCACGCCCCCTTTTACGAACCCGTGCTCGACGACCTGTTGTCCCAACTTGAGGAGTCGGGCCGGTTGCGGTTCACCACCGACATGGCGGCCGCCCGCGGCGCCGAGGTCCACTTCATCTGCGTCGGAACGCCGCAGAAGCGCGGCGAAAACGGCGCCGACCTGCGCTTCGTCGACGCCGCCGTCGCCTCGCTCGCTGAATACGTCTCCCCCGGCGATGTCGTCGCCGGGAAATCCACGGTACCTGTGGGAACCGCCGCGGGGCTGGCCGAGGTGCTGGCTGACGCGGAGCCCGGCGCCTCGCTGGTCTGGAATCCCGAGTTCCTGCGCGAAGGCCATGCCGTGACGGACACCCTGAACCCGAATCGGTTTGTCTACGGCACGCCGGACGGCAGCGAAGACCATCCCGCGGTGGCCGTCCTCGACAGGGTCTACGAGACGCCCCTCGCAGGCGGGACACCCCGGTTGGTGACGGACTACGCCACGGCGGAACTGGTGAAGACGGCAGCCAACTCGTTCCTCGCGACCAAGATCTCCTTCATCAACGCCATGGCCGAAGTCTGCGAAGCCAGCGGCGCTGACGTCACCCGGCTGGCTGATGCGATCGGGCTCGACGAGCGGATCGGGCGGAAGTTCCTGAACGCAGGCATCGGATTCGGCGGCGGGTGCTTGCCCAAGGACATCCGTGCCTTTATGGCCCGCGCCGGCGAGCTGGGAGCGGACCAGGCCCTGACATTCCTGCGGGAAGTGGATGCGATTAACATGCGGCGCCGGACCCGGGTGGTGGAGCTGACGCGCGAACTGTGCGGCGGGTCCCTGCTGGGCCAGCGGGTCGCCGTCCTGGGTGCGGCGTTCAAGCCCGAAAGCGACGACGTCCGGGACTCCCCCGCATTGAGCGCCGCCGCGCAGCTGCAATTGCAGGGCGCAGTGGTGACGGTCACCGATCCCCAGGCCCTGCCCAACGCCGCCAAGCGGTTCCCCGAGCTCCAGCTGGAACCGGACCTTGAGACGGCGCTGCACCGGGCCAATGCCGTGCTGCTGCTGACCGAGTGGCAGGTGTACCGGGAGCTGGATCCGCACGCGGCCAAAGCGCTCGTGTCCGCGCCGCGCATCCTGGACGGCCGCAACGTCCTGGACCCTGCCAAGTGGCGGGCCGCCGGGTGGACCTACAAGGGCCTGGGCCGCCCCTGACGTGTTGCCGTCAGGCCGTCAGCGCCTGGCCGAGGGCGTCCTCCGCGGCCACCCAGGAGAGCATGGCGCATTTGACCCGGGCAGCGTAGCGGGACACGCCCTCGAACGCCGCGGCGTCGCCGAGCACCTCGGGGTCGGCCGGCACCTTGCCGCGCGAGCGCAGCACCTCGCGGAAGCTGTCGATGACGGTACGGAGTTCCTCGACGGTCATGCCCTCGGCGAGGTCCGTCAGCACGGACGCCGAGGCCATCGAGATTGAGCAGCCGTCGCCGTCCCAGCGCAGCTCACTGACCTTCCCGCCGGCCACGGACACCCGGACCGTGATTTCGTCGCCGCAGGTCGGATTCAGCTGGTGCGACTGGCCGGAGCTGGCTTCCTTGGGTGCGTCCACGGCGGCCAGGCCGCTGCCGTGCCGGGCCTTGGCGTGTTCGAGGATGATCTGCTGGTAAAGCTGGTCAAGACTCATGGATGTCCGTCCTAGGCTTGGAAGTAGGCACGGACGTCGGCGGCCGCGTTCAGGAACGCGTCCACATCGTCCGTGGTGTTGTAAAGGTACGTGCTGGCGCGCGTCGTCGCCGTCAGCCCGAGCCGGCGGTGCAGGGGCTGGGCACAGTGGTGGCCGACGCGCACGGCGATGCCGCGGCTGTCCAGGAACTGGCCGACGTCGTGCGCGTGGACGCCCGCGACGTCGAATGCCGCCAGGCCAATCCGTTCCTGCCCGGCCGCGGGACCCAGCACCCGGATCCCGGGGATGGATTCCAAGCCGCGCACGAGGCGCTGGCCGAGTTCGGCTTCCCAGGCGTGGATGCGGTCCATCCCGGTTTCGCTGAGGTAGTTTACCGCCGCGGCGAGAGCCACCGCCTGCGAGATGCGCTGGGTGCCGGCCTCGAAGCGTTGCGGGCTGGGCAGGAAACCCGCCCGTTCCATCGTGACGGTGGTGATCATGGAGCCGCCGGTCAGGAACGGCGGCATCGCGTTGAGCAGCTCCGAGCGGCCATAGAGGGCGCCGATGCCGGTGGGGGCGAGCATCTTGTGGCCGGAGAACACCGCGAAGTCGACGTCGAGCGCCTTGACATCCAGGGGCAGGTGCGGCGCGGACTGGCAGGCGTCGAGCACCACGAGGGCCCCGGCGGACCGGGCCAGGGCCACCAGGGCGGCCACCGGGTTGATGGTGCCGAGCACGTTTGACGCGTGCGTGAACGCCAGGACGCGGGTGCGCGGGCCGATGATGCCGGCGGCGGCCTCCAGGTCCAGGGCGCCGGCGTCGTCGATCGGGATGAACTTCACGACGGCGCCGGTCCGGGCTGCCAGCTCCTGCCAGGGGATCAGGTTGGCGTGGTGCTCCATCTCCGTGACGACGAGCTCGTCGCCCGGGGCCAGGGCGAACCGGGCCGCTTCGGGTCCGGCACCCGGCAGGGACGCGTTGAGGAAGGAATACGTGAGCAGGTTCAGGCCCTCCGTGGCGTTGGAGGTCCAGATGAGCTCATCCCACTCCGCCCCGACAAAGTCCGCCACCGTTTCCCGGGCGTTTTCGAACGCCTCGGTGGCCTCGACGGCGAGGTGGTGTGCCCCGCGGTGGACCGCGGAGTTCCGCTGCTCATAAAATTCCTGCTCGGCCGCGAGCACGCTGAGCGGGTTCTGCGAGGTGGCACCGGAGTCCAGGTAGACGAGCGGCCTGCCGTTGACGTGCTGCTGCAGGATCGGGAAGTCGTTGCGGATCCTTAGGACCTCCTCGTTTCCGAGTGCGGCAGCAGAGCGGCGGAGGTGGGCTGGGGTGGCAACCATGGCGGAGACTCCTGGATCGGCGTTCGCTGCGGCGTACGCCGCGCCGGCCTGGCAGCCAACGCGGAAAATACGTCACACAGATTAAGCCTAATTATCCCATGTTCCCGCAGCCCTCCTGCGCGGCCACCGTGCGGACCCGCACACCGCGGAGCCCGGAGGGAGGTTGACATCCAACGGCGGCGCCGAATCTCTAGCCGGCGCTCATTGCGGTGGCGGGGGCTTGCCCGACGTGCCGCCGCCGCGGGTGGCCTGCCGGCTCGCACCGCGGTGGCGGGGGCTTGCCCGACGTGCCGGCGCTTATTGCCGGGACCGGCGGGGGAATGCCCACAAGGCGTCGTCACACGCCGCTACCCCTGCGGCGATGCCCGACGGCGCACCTGCCAGGTTCGCGCTTCTCGATGGCGCGGACCCGCGTTCAGACCGATTAAGGGAGCCGGCGGCGGCTGGGGGGAGAGCCTCGGTCTCAGAAGGCTCTGACGCCGCCGGCTCCGACCTTGGCGTGTGGCTGCCCGTTGGGGCACCGCACGGTTCCAATGAAGGAGTTGGTGGAAAAGATTACGGCCCGATCACCTCTAATGGTGGCAGTGGCTGCATCCGCAAGCAAGGAATTCGAGACCACACTTTCCTCGGTCCATGCTTGCGGTTGATAACCGCCCTCAAGTTCCTCATTTTGAGACCTTTGTGAGCTGTTCGGGTTGGAGCTGTTCGGGTTGGAACTGTTCGTGGGACTGGGTTAAGTCAATCGCCCGGACCGGCTCTGCACACGAGTAGCGTTTACCCGACTTCTGACGCCCTACTCGCCTTGGCACTACTTGGAGCTACTCCCGCTGCTCCCGCGGCCACCCGTGCTGTACGCAGCCATAGCCAATTCATGTTGTGCCCGGTCCGGTCAGGAGTGCAGGGGGCCGAGGTCCAGGAGGTCCGCCCGCCGGCCAACGCCGAGCTTGGCGAAGATCCGGGACAAGTGCCCCTCCACGGTCCGTAGGGACACACAGAGCGCGGTGGCGATCTCGGCGTTCGTGGCCCCGCCCGACACCAGTTCCAGGACTTCGGTCTCACGGGCAGTCAACGGGGCGCCTTGATCGCTGCGGACGACCTCTAATTGCGCGGCCATTCCGGCCTCCACGAGGCGGTGATGGACCCGGCGCTGGACCGCGGTAAGCCTCCACCGCTCCGGGTCGTCTGCCAGGATACGCTCTGCCTGCTGGGCGGCTTCAAGGGCAAGGAGCCCGTGCCCTGCATTGAGCGCGTCGTCGCTGATGCCAATGAGGTCGGACGCATCGGACGCCGACACCGCTCGCGCGTAGGACTCCACCAGCCGGGCCTCCGGGCCGTCGACCGCTCCGCTGCTGAGAGCGAGGGCCTCGGCGCCCGAGGTGTCACCGCCGCGGAGCGCGAGCCGCCTGATATCGGTTTCAACGCCCCGCAGGCTCTCGTGCAGGGCCTCGTCCGCCAGCCGCGCCAACGCCCCGTCACCGCTCCCTCCGGGCCCCTCTCCGGGTTCAGCCGCCCGGCAGTACGCCTCTGCCAGCAGGTGAAGGGTTTTCGGCTCCCGGTACACCGAAAGCCGGTAGGCCAGCACATGCTGGCGGGCCTCATGGTGGCGACCGACGGCGCCTGCGGCATAGGCCGCGACGGCGCGTGCAAACGGCAACAGGCCCAACGGGTCGGCGATAGTCAGTTCCTCCACACCCAGCCGCAGTTCGGCCAGGCTTTCACGCATCCTGCCCTGCCGCAACCGCGAATATCCCCGCATGAGGTGCAGCATGCCGCCGCTGTACAGCAGCCGTCCAGGCTCACGGGCCGCGTAATCGTCCAGGACATTTCCGAGCCGGTCCCAGTCGCCGGCCGAGATCAGGTTCAAGCAGTGGCGCACCACGAGGTCCTCGTAGACCAGGGGGAGCTCCAGGCTCGCGTTTCGGGCCCCGCCCCATGCCTCGCCGTCCAAACGCAGCCCGGCCCGGAGTTGGCCTTGGGCGGTCAAAAGTTCGGCGAGGAGGGAAACTGCCGGTACCCGGATTTCGGGATAGGCGCCGGCCGCGTCGATGAGTTCGCGCAGCACAGTTCCAACTGCCGTGAACCTGCCATCCCACGGGCGGCTCAAAAGCTCTGTGGCCAGTCCCCCGGCGGCTGTCCCGTCCGACGGCCGTCCTGCCGGAGCGTGTCCGGGACCGCCCGTGCAAGCTGCGATTTCCGCAGACAGCGAATCCCGTGCCCGCGATTCCAGGAGCCCTGGTTCCATGGGCAACACCAAGCCTGGGCGTTGCGTGCCGGCGTCGGCATGCTGTTGCCGGGCCGGCGTCGCAGACCCGAGCCGGGCTGCGAGCAGGGCAGCCAGGTAGGACGGCCGTCCGGAGGGCACCGGCCGCGCGGCCTCGAGACACGCGACAGCGGCCTCGGTGTGCCCGGCGATGAAGTGCGAATAGGCCAACTGGATCCTGGCCTCGGGGAGGAACCGGGCGTCCCGGATGGCGCCAGCCGCCCGGGCCGCGGTCGCAGGGTCCAAGTCCGTGTTCGCGGCGACAGCGGCCTGCAGGAGCTGGAGCGGAGGGATCTCTACGCCGCAATCCATGGACCAGCGCAGCCGGTTGAGGGCCGCTCCCGGCGCCGCGGCCCGCGCCGACGGAAGCGACAACACGCTCGAACGCAGGGCCGAACTGCGGCCGGCCGGGACCCGGTGGCGGATGATCTCGCCAAGGATCGGGCTGGCGGGCCGTACCAGCCGGTCCTGCCCCTTGGAGACAGCGATGATGCCCGCCGTGTCCAGGGCATCGACGGCCTTGGGGCCGCTGATCCGCAGAATCTGGGCCAGGGATAGGGGTCCTGCCAGGGCGACGATCGTCGCTGCCGTCTTTTCCTCCGGTGTCATGGAGCGCAACTGCCGGTCCACAACGTCGGCGGCCGGCACTTGGGCCATGTCGGGGTTGGCCAGTAGGAACCACACACCGTGCCGGAGACCCAATGCGCCGCTGGCACGGGCATGCTGGATCAGGGACATCAGCATGAGCGGATTGCCGTCGGCCGCCTTATGGAACAACGCACTGACCCACGGAGATACGTCGGCCCGCAGGACCTGCTCGCACAATTGGTGTGTTCCGGTCCGGCTCAGCGGGTAAAGGTCGAACTTGGCGATTATCCCGTCGTCCCAGAGCGCGAGGAACTCTTCCGGAATCATCGGCCCGGGACGGCAGGCCACGAGGATTCCCGCGGCGCCAGTCGCCGCCGCCTGCGCCAACTGCCGGACGGTTCCATGGTCGAGGCAATGCGCGTCGTCGACCACAAACAGAGGGCGGTCCGCCTCGGATTTCAGGCTGCCCGCCATCGCTTCTACGACGGCGGCGTTGGAGTCGAGTTCCCGGTCAGGAAGCCGGGACAAGTACGGCGCCAGGGCACCGAAAGGAACGCTGGCCAGGGCCGGGGTGGCGGTCAGCCGAATCAGGCGGCGGTGGGGCTCGAGTTCGCGGATGGCGGCTTTGACGATGGCGGTCTTGCCCGCGCCTGCGCCGCCGATGATGAGCGCACCTGATCGGGTGTCGTCACGCAGGCAACGCACCAGGTCCTTGACCAGCGCCGAGCGCTCGATCAGCGCTGAGGTCTCAGCCAGGCTTTCCATCGCCGGTTCTTCCTGCCAGCTTCTGCCCGTCTTGAATAGCCGCCCGGGCTGCCGCCTGCAGCCTGCCGGGGTCAGCCGAGCCGGGCGCTGTCTGCCGGAGTCGAGATGACATCTTTGAGTTCCGATCGGCTGGCGACGTGCAGCTTCGAATACACCTGATAGAGGTGTCCCTCCACAGTGCGGACCGATACGTGCATCTGTTCCGCGATTTTGCGGTTGGACGTACCGGCAGCGGCCCGGACCGCCACTTCACATTCCCTCGCCGTCAGGGTTGAGGTTGTGAGTGAACGCAGACCGTTCTTCGGACTGCCGAACTTGTCATCGAGGGACTGCTGCGCCCGCTGGGCGATCCGCAGCGCGATCCGGTTGCCGGCGTCGTTCGCGCAGCCGACGGCTTTCCGCACCGCGTCCCTGGCGAACACGGTGTTGCCGAATGCCTCAGCGTCCTTGGATGCCCCCAGCAACTGTTCGCTGTCAGCCTCCCGCATGCCTTCGGCCAGCCGCGAGCACAGGGCCGCGAATTGTCCGGTCACCCTCCCGCTCAGGCTGCCGAGCTTCTGGCCCGCCTGGCGGTCCCCCAGCCGGGCGGCGGCGGACTGGAACAGGAGCGCGGGAGCCAGTGCTGAGGTTTCGGCGTCGTTGCCCGCTTCGGCCGAGAGTGCGCGGATGGACATTGCCCTCTGACCGAGCTCGGCCTGGGCCGACAGTTCGAAATAGCGTGTGAGCCGTTCCACCAGCCAGGCCGCGGGCCGCCGGACCTGGGCAAGATCGCCAAGTAGCAGGCCGGCCATTTCCTCTTCGCCCTGGAGCGCGGCGGCATAGGCGCACACGGCCGCGGCCAGGCCGCCCAAAGCGTCGGGGTCCTGCGCCCGAAGCTGCCAGCGGCCTGCCTGAAGCCGGGACAAGGCGTCGTCGAGGTGTCCGGCATGCAGATCCATGACGCCGTGCCCTATCTCAAACATCCCTCCCAGCCTGGTCTGGGGCTCTCCACCGCTGTACGTCTCCTCGAGATAGTCGGACGTTTCCTTGAACTTGCCCGAGAGCAACAGGAGGAGCAGGAACCTGCCTCTGATCTCACGAACCGCATGGTCCGTGAGACGCACGCTGGCTGTGGCCGCCAGGATCTGCTGGCCCAAGGCCAGCGCCCGCACCACGTTGCCGGTGACGGCCAGGGCCTCGCTGCGCACACTGGCGGTCAAAATCCTTGGTTCGCTGCCCAGGTCCGCCGCGTCCACGCCGTCTGTTATGGCCAGGACTTCGGCGTAGCGTCCACGGAAGGCGGCGAGCCCAGCCTCGGCCAGCCGCAGCCGCTCCCGGGCTGCAATTACGACTGAACTCTGCGCCGCGGGCTCGGCAGCCAGCCGCTCTGCGAACTCCTGAATCCGCGCCTCGGGATCGGCGCCCGGCGCGGTGCTGCGTTTGTCCAGTTCCACGCGCAGGAGCTGCAAGGCGGTCCACTCGCTCAAGGGAAGCTTCGCGCACGCGTCGTCATCGAGTGCCTCCAGCACCCGGCGCGCGGACTCCTCGTTGTTCACCGAGATGTGGGCATTTGCTGTTTCGATGGCGATCAGGGCGGCCGGTTCGCTGCCTTCGACCTCCTGGACAAATCGCAAGGCGGCGGCGTGGTCGGATGCACCGTTCGCGGCGCGGGCGGCCGCCAGGGCCACCCCGGTGCTCACCTCTTCCCCGCAGTCCAGAGCCCAGGCGACACCGGCCGAGCCGCCCGTGTCGGGTGTGTCCGACTCCTGGAGCACGGCCGTGAGCCGGCGGCGGAGTTCGGCGCTGCGCCCGGGCGGGACCACGTTAGCGACAATGCCGGCGGTGACCGGGTTGGCGACGCTGACCATCGGCGGATGGTCATGGGTGACCCGGATCAGGGCCCGTTCCTGGAGCGCGTCCATATCCTGCGGGTTGGCGATGAGCATGAGGGTCTGCAGCGGGACCGCCCCGGCGAGGGCCAGCAGTTCAAAGACGTCGCGCTGGCCGTTGCCGAGCCGGTTGAGTCGTGCCTTCACGACGTCCCGGATCTCTCCGGTCAAGGCGATGGGGCCGTTGCCCAGGAACCATACACCGTCCTGGCGGACGACTGTGCCCAGCTTGATCTGCTCCCGGGCCAGGGAATGGAGGAACAAGGGGTTGCCACCGCTCGCGCTCCAGAGCGCCCGGGCGGCGGTGAGTGAGAACCGGCCGCCGTATTCGTGGTGCAACGTTGATGCCGTCTCTTCGAAGTCGAACGGTCCGAGGTCCACCCTTCGGAGCAGGTCATCCTTCCACAGGCCCATGATGTCGCCGCCGATATGGGGCATGTCCACGCACGCCGCCAGCAACGTGACATGGGACCCGGCGCTCAACTGGGCCACCATCATGCTGGAGAGCTCGTCGAGGTCGTGGGCGTTGTCCACGAAGAGGACGATTTGCCGGCCCTCGGATTTGGTGTGGAGCAGCTGGGTCAGTCCGCGCAGCACCATCAGCGGGTGCTCGAGGTGGGAGGCGTCGAGGTCGTTGAGCAGGACGCTCAGGGCCCCGTAGGGAAGCTTGGAGGATATGGAGCTGCCCCTGACCTGGACTACCAGATACTCGTCGCCGAGTTGCTCAAGGGCACGCTGGGCGATAAAGGACTTGCCGGCCCCGTGGTCGCCCACGAGTACTATGCCGCAGCCGGAGCCCGACGTCAGGGTCCCGACGATGTCGGCAACGACTTCCTGGCGGGTGAAGGGTCTGTCCTTACTGCGGCCGTAACCGCTTCTTTGCGCCGGAAAAACTACTTCTGTCTGGCCGCTGCCCGCAGGCAAGCCGGCGTCTTGCTGGAACATATGAGAGACCTTCGCAATCAAAGTGTGAGCGGTGATACCTCAACGGTAGGGACTACGCGTATTTTCCGGATGCGTAAGTAGTACTCGATTACTTAGCGAGTATTCGGCCCGCTCTACGTAGCTGTACTCAGTTGGACCGGCGCCGCCGCAAGGCCCAAACCAAGTAGTCGCAATCCCGCTGCACGTGTCCGGCGGCCGTAACGGCCCGGACACGGGAGCTACGGCACGCCAGGGGCCGCCGTTGCTCCGGATACGGCCCCAAGGGCCATCTTCCCTTTGCCTGCCGCTAGTGCCCGCCGATGCCGGGAAGCTGTTCACGGCCCTTGACGTTGAGCTTGGCGTAGCTGCGATAGAGATGGCCTTCAACCGTGCGCACGGACACCTGCAGCTCCGCGGCAATCTGCCGGTCGGTGAGGCCGCGTACCGCAAGCGCCACAATGTCGCGCTCGCGGCGGGTCAGTATGCCGAGTGAGTCATCGCTCTTGGCCGCTTCGTCACCGGGAAGGTCGTCGGCCCGGTCCAGGCACCGCTTCCGCTGGGAGTTGGCCATGCGCTCCCTGAGGGTGTCGCCCGCGGCCCGGTAGGCGTGCGCCGCGGCGTCGTAGGCAAGGGCGGCAAAGGCCCACAGCTCCGCCGCCTCACAGGTTTTCGCGGCCTCAAGGAGGTCGGCGGCGTTGTCTGTGCTGATGGCTGCAGCGTAGGCGCAGATCGCGGCGGGCCGTGGGCCCTCAAGCCCGGCCCGGAGTTCGAGCAGCCTCGGCGCGGAGTCCGTGTCCCCCAGGGCCAGGCAAAAGGCCAGCGCGTCGAGCTCAAGGCCGGCGGTGTCCACCTCCGGGTACGGGCGGCCGAGCCGCTTCAGTTCCGCGATGGCACCGGGATAGTTCCCGAGCCGGGCTTTTCCATAGACCACGGCCATCGCGGCCAGCGAGCGCATGTACCTTGGCAAGGCCGCGGGGGCTGCCTCGAAGTCGGCGAGGAGAAGCTCCGCCTTCGTCTGGGCACCGACTTCGGCGGCTGCCGCGAAGGCCATGGCCGCCGTGAGCGCGAAAAGCTGCTGAGGGTCGGTCAACCGCAGCGCTTCGAGCGCGGCACTCAGCGTGTTCAGGGCCTGGGCAGCCTTGCCCTGGTAGAGCAGGATGATGCCGTGAGCCGCGTGCACTCCCCCGCCGAAGGAAATCAAGTTCGGCCCGGAACCGGCGACGAAGCCGGTCAGGAGGTTCTCCGCCGCCTGCCAGTCGCCGGAGTGGATTGCGGCGGCTGCGGACCGGACCACGAGGAAGTCGGTGAGGAAGTAGAGCTCATCGTGATCGGTCCCGGCCGCCTCCATGGCCCGGGTCATCGCGGCGAGGGCGCTCAGTCCCTTGCCGCCGGCCAGGAGCCGCTCCGCGTCGAGGCAGAGCCGGAACGCCTGCACGAGGGTGTTCGACGGCGGGGTGCCGGCAGCCGCGTCCCCGGCGGACGCGGCCGCGGCCGGAGCGGCCGCGTACTCGCCTGCCAGCGCCAGGACCATGGCTTCCATGGTCTCCAGCCGCTCTTCCGTGGCACGGTGAATGGCTTCGGCGTCGTCCGGCCGGGCGGCGGCGAGGCGTTCGGCGGCGCGTCGGAGCGCCTGTGCCCGCTTCATGATCTCTGCCGGCGTGTGGCCCAGCGCTGACATCGCTGCGGCCCACAGGAGGGATCCGGTCAGGAGCCCGGGGATACTGTTTCCCTGGCCGAAATCGGCGTCGAGGATATCCCGGGCCGCCACGTAGTCAGAGGCGTTGTAGCGGGTCCGTGCTATCACGGCGCGGGCCGCCATCTTCAGTTCAGGATCCTTGACAAGGACGGCAGCCTTGCGGGCGAGCTCGTCCTCGTAAAGCCGGCTTGCCAGCACGGCGGCCCTCAGGAGCTGCCGGTCCTCGACCTCCGCGCCGCATTCGATCGACCAGCTCACATGCCGCAACAGTCCCTCGGCCGACGTCGGCTCGCTGTCCATCTTGCGCAGCAGGCTCTGCCGAAGCTGTAGGCTCCTGGCCGGCGAAATCAGGTTCCGCAGCGTGTCGCCGTACACGGTATGCCACAGCCGCAGCTCACCCGACCCGGTGTCCGTGACCCGGATCAGTTCGCTGTCGATCAGCGATCCCACGGCCTCTTCGCCGGCCACAGATTCGATCAGTTCCCGGGACACGGGTTCGGCCAGCGCCACCAAGTTCAGCGCCTGCCGTTCTTCCGGCGAGCGCATCAGCAGCTGGCGGCGCACGACGTCGGTCAGCCGGTCGCCGTGGCTGTTCAGGTGCCGGGTAAACAACCAGACACCGTTGCGCCGCAGCAGCGTCCCGTCGTTCCTGGCATCGTCCAGGAGCCCGTTGAGGAGCATTGGGTTGCCGCCGGAAGCCTCCCAGAGGATCTCGGCGACGTTTGGCAGCACTTGCGAGCCGAGCTCGCCCTCCAGCATCTCTGTGGTCTGCGCGAGGGTGAGCGGGCGGAGGTCGTGCCGTTCGGCGATCCCTTCAAACCAGAGCTGCAGGAGCGGTTCCGGCAGTCCGGGCCGGGCGGCGGCGCCCACGAGCAGTTTCGCCCAGCCGGCCGCCGCCAGCTCCGCAAGGATTCCGGCCGTCGCCTCGTCGAGATCGTGCGCGTCGTCGACGACCAGCAGGAGGGGCTTCTGGGTGGCCCGCTTCTGCTCCTCCAGATGCGCCCACAGCGTCCTCAACACGGCCAGCTGCGATGTTGCTTCCTGGACCGGCAGTCCGACGATGAAGGGGCCGAGGACACCGTAGGGCACCTTGGTCAGCGACGCGCTGCCGTGGATCGGCACCGGCGTCACTTCCGGGCCCAGCTCCCCGACAACGGCATCGATGAGCCGTGACTTGCCCATCCCGCTGTCGCCGAGGACGAACACGGCCACATGGCTGCCGCCCCGAAGGGCCTCCACTGCTGACATCAAATCTTCCGACCTCCCGGTCAAGGCGCGGTTCGGCACCGTGCCGGGAGTTCCCGCCGGCCCCTTAGATGAGTCCAAGCAGATCACTTCGCGAAGAAACGCCGAGCTTCGTGAACACCTGGTACAGGTGGCCCTCCACAGTCCTGACGGAAATGCCCACTTCCAGGGCGATGTCCTTGTTGGAGACCCCGTTCCCGGCCAGGGTGGCGATTTGCCGCTCCCGGTCTGTCAGCAGCGGGCCCTTGTTGCGCGGCATGACGGGCAGCGCCGGTACGGACTCCGAGAGGCTCTCAAGCATGCTGTAGGCGGCGTTGGCGCTGGCGGTCAGCCCGGCGCCCTTGGCGAAGTCGAATGCGAGCGCGGCGCACCGCGCCTGGACGGCGTCCAGTTCGAGGCCCGCGGCCTGCTCGGCGGCTTCGAGCATGATCGCGGCGTCCTTCTTCCGGCTGCCGACGGCGACCGTCCGGGACAGCTCGGCAAGCGGTCCCTGCCGCAACCCGGCGATTTCCTCCATGAAAAGAAAATCCTTGACGGTTCCGTTCACGGTGGCCCCGAGCATGCAGATGCCGGCCAGCGTGTAGCGGCCCTTCCGGAAATGTTCCTCCGCGGACCGTATCAGCCGGTCCTTGGCCTCGGGGTCACCGAGCCACCGCGACGCCATATCCATGCAGAACTCGGTGGAACTGCCAACCGTGAAGCGGGCCGGGCCGTCAGCCGAGCGGGCCCGGTCCAGGTAGACCGTGGCCTGGACCGAGTTGCCGGTCTGGGCGTAAGCAAAAGCCGTGGCGGCGTACGCCTGGCGCAGGGACTGCAGGCTCGCCCGGACCTCCAGCTGGGCGATCGCGGCCAGCAACGGATCCAGTGCCATGTACCCGCGGCCGGCATAGACATAGGCGAGCCCGACGGCGAGGTCTGTTGCGGCGCTGCCGGAATGCAGCCCGTGCCCGGCCCGGCCGCTCGCGTCCTTGAGCATGTCGATGGCCTGGCGCCACAGGCCCGAGAGGAGCAGCACGTTAAAAGAGCGCCACGCGAAGTTTTCGCGGATGCGCGGCACGTTGGACCACTCGCCCAGCTGCCCACCGATTTCCCGCATGAGTGCGCGGGCATCGAGTTCGTGACCCGTCATGGACCAGGCCTCCATCAGGATGATGGCCGACCTGAGCCGGTGCACGGGATCGGCCCCCGGGACGTCCGTGGTGGCCGCGGTGGTAAGCCGTTCCATCATGGGCCCGAAATCCCCTATGAAGGAGAAATAGTTGAACTCGCACAGATCCAGGCAAAGCCCGGCCCGGGCCAGCGCCGCAGGGGCGGGGGACGGCTCGTCCAGGCTCAGGTCCTGGAGCCGGACCCTGGCCTGCTGGAGCAGTTCGGGGACCTGGCCGGAGCGGTCGTCCAGCCAGGCCATGCAGTCGGCCTTGGCCGCGATGAATTCGGCAAAGTTCTCGGCCGCGAGGTCGTTGACCTGCCGCTCGGAGACGTCGTCCAGCGCGGACATGGCCTGCAGCGGCAGACCGAGTTGGAGGTAGGCGGCCGATTTCTGCAGCTGGCCTTCGGCCCACTCAGGGTCCGAGGGAGAGAGGCTGCCGGCGCATTTGAGGGCAAATTTCGGGTCGAAGAGCTTGACGGCGGCACTTGCAGCCGCCACGGCATGGGCGGGTGCCAGCTGGGCGTGGCAGTCGTGGGTCCACGCCGCGTAGGCCAGCAGGTCTTCCACGGTGAGCTCGTCCAGCTCGTGTTCCTGGTGCCCGGGGACCTTGTCCCGGAGCTCCAGCCGGCGCTCCACGCTGAGCCAGTTGCGGACAATGTCGCCGAGGTAGCGGTCGCCCAGCGTGACGAGGTGCCGGTCCGCGCGGTCGACCACGATCTGGCCGGCCTCTTCCATGTCGGCAATAACGCCGGGGCTGTACATCCTGGCGAGCCGGGACAGGGGCAGGGTCCGGGCGCAGGAGAGGACGTCGATGACTTCCCGGGCCTCGGGTGTTTCCCTGGCATACCTGGCCCGGACAATATCCTCCAGCGCCGTGCGGCCATCCAGCACAACCTCATCGAGCAGTGTCCACACGGATCCGGACAGGACCAAGTTTCCGCGTTCGATTTGTTCGGAGACGACGGCCTGCAGGAGCGTGGGGCTGCCGCCGACCAGCTGGTGCAGCTGGCTTGCCAGGGCTGTCGAGACCCGATGGCCCAAGGCTGACTGCAGCACCTCCAGGGTCTCGAGTTCGGTCAGGTTGGCGAGCCGGACCTCGGCAAGCTGGCCCGAGGTGATGAGCCAGTAGAAGTCGGGCGGAAGGTCGGTTGTGCGCTGGGCAGTTGCGATCAACCGGGCGGTCCGGGTCTGCAGCAGGTTGAGCAGGACCCCGGTGCTGAGTTCGTCGAGGGCGCCGGCGTTGTCCAGCAGGATCACGCACTGGCGGCCGGCGGCGTCGTCGCGTATCAGCGAGGTAATGCCGTGCAGGATGGCGGTCGGCGAGCCCAGGGAACTCTGCGGGAGCCGCGCAAGGGTGAAGGCGAGGCAGCCGTACGGCGTTGCCGAACCCGGCCCTGAACTGCGGAGCTGGATGGTGTACACCTCGGGCCCGAAGCCGGCGAGGGCAGTCCTGCCGACAAGCGTCTTGCCCACACCGCGGTCGCCGGTGATGACGACGCCCATCCGGTCGTGGGCAAGCAGTTCCTGGCGGACACGCTCGGCATCAGCGTTCCGCGCCAAACCGGACCAGCCGTGTCTCGCGACCTGGCCGGCAGCATGTTCTTCTTCGGCGGGTGCCAATGTAGTGGAAACATTCCCCCAGCCCAGCGAATCCCTCGACATGTAGTTTCCTTCGTACCGCTTTGCAGACAGCAACCCCGGACTGCCCACTTAGAAGTAGCGTATCCCTATCCCCCGACATGAGAGTAGACAGATCATAGCCGGAATGCGGAAAGCTTGGAAAGGAAACCCGTAATCCGCATGCAACTTAGCCGTCCGGCGCCTGCCGGGGGCCCGGGCCGGCCCGCCGTCGGGGCATTTTGGCCGCGTGCTATTTTGCCTGCGTTGACGTCCGAGAGGCGCTACGTCGCCTTGGCGGGGTGGAACTTTTGCTGGGCGGCGGTGAGGCCGTCCCGGACCAGAACTTCGACGGCGTCGGCGGCTGAGTCGATGAGGAAGGGCAGTTCCTTCTTCTCCGGCGCGGAAAAGTCACGCAGGACAAAGTCCGCGGTCTCCATCCGTCCGGGCGGACGCCCGACGCCCACCCGCACGCGCAGGTAGTCCTTGGTGGCCAGGGCCTTGGAGATGTCGCGCAGTCCGTTGTGGCCGCCTTCGCCGCCGCCGATCTTGAGCCGCACGGTGTCGAAGGGGATGTCGATCTCGTCATGGACGGCAATGACACGGGCCGGATCGATCCCATAGAACTGGGCCAGGGCAGACACCGGGCCACCGGAGACGTTCATGTATGACAGCGGCTTGGCCAGCACAATCCGGGGCCCGCCGATGCCCAAGCGCCCTTCGAGGACCTGGGCTCGCGATTTGTGGGACTTGAAGCCGCCGCCGACGCGCGAGGCGAGTTCGTCCAGGACCATCTGGCCGACGTTGTGCCGGTTGTGGCTGTACTCGGATCCGGGGTTGCCAAGGCCTACGATCAGCCAGGTGTCGGTCATGGATCAGTCCTTCGGTGGGACGCGGTCAGTGGGACGGGGCGAGGGGGGCGCGGCGAGCGGGGCCAGCGCGGGATACGGCACCGGAGACGACGGCGGCCGGGCCCCTGAGGGACCCGGCCGCCGGTAAATTCGCCGGAATTACTCGGCTGCTGCTTCGGCTGACGAGGCAGCGGCTTCGCCCTCTTCGCCCTCTTCGACGTTTTCGGTGGCCTCGGAGATGTTGACGACGAGTGCTTCGGGGTCGGCCAGCAGGGTGGAGCCCTTCGGCAGGACGAGGTCGGAAGCGTGGATGTGCTCGCCGGCGCTGCGGCCTTCGATGCTGACCTCGATGGCGGTCGGCAGGTGGGTTGCCTCGGCCTCGACGGAAACGACCGTCATTTCCAGGTTGTGGACGTTGCCCGGAGCCAGTTCGCCGCTGAGGTGAACGGGCACGTCAACGGTGACCTTCTCGCCGGTGCGGACGGTCAGCAGGTCGAGGTGCTCGATGATCTGCTTGATCGGGTTGCGCTGGATGTCCTTGACGAGGGCCAGGTGCTGCTCGCCGTCGATGTCCAGGGTCAGCAGGGCGTTGGCGGTGCGGACGGCCAGGGTGGTGGCCTTCGCCGGCAGGGTGATGTGGATCGGCTCGGCGCCGTGGCCGTAGATGACGGCCGGGATCAGGTTGGCCATGCGGGCGCGGCGGGCGAAGCCCTTGCCGAATTCGGTGCGGACTTCTGCTGCGAGCTTCTGCTCAGACATGGATATCTCCTCGTGGGATTTCAAGCTGTGGGACTAAACGGTGTTCAGCAAGGGCGGAGGTCTGTTTACGACCTTCAACGCCGGGCTGCCGTGCGGCTGCCCTTCAGAAGGAGATTCAGACCCAGTCGATTACGGAGACCAGCAGACCGGGTTCCGATTAATTTCCCATCAATACGGAATTCAATACGGAATGCCGGCGCTCTCCCTCGCCAAGGTTTCGGTACAAGGCTACCAGCGGAGGGCCCGGTTTCTGAAACCGGGCCCTCCGCCGGCCGGCTCAGGCCTGGCCGTCGAACAGGCTGGTGACGGAGCCGTCGTCGAACACTTCACGGATGGCGCGGGCGATCAGCGGCGCGATGGACAGCACGGTCAGCTGCGGGAAGCGCTTGTCCGCGGTGATCGGCAGCGTATTGGTGACCACCACTTCGCGGGCGCCGGACTCGGACAGCCGGCGGGCCGCCGGATCGGAGAACACGGCGTGGGTCGCGGCGATGATGACATCCTTGGCGCCGGCGTTTTTGAGCACCTGGACGGCGCCGGAAATGGTTCCGCCGGTATCGATCATGTCGTCGATCAGGACGCAGGTGCGGCCTTCAATCTGGCCCACGACCGTCTTGGAGACGGCCTGGTTGGGCACGGTGAGGTCCCGGCTCTTGTGCACGAACGCCAGCGGCGCGCCGCCGAGGCGCTCGGCCCACTGCTCGGCCACGCGGACGCGGCCGGTGTCCGGCGAGACGACCGTGACCTTGTCCGAGCCAACCCGGGTGCGGATGTAGTCGGCCAGGAGCGGAATGGCCATCAGGTGGTCCACGGGGCCGTCGAAGAAGCCCTGGATCTGGGACGTGTGCAGGTCCACGCTCATGATGCGGTCGGCGCCGGCGGTCTTGTACAGGTCGGCGACGAGGCGTGCCGAGATCGGCTCGCGGCCGCGGCCCTTCTTGTCCTGCCGGGCGTAGGGGTAGAACGGGGACACGACAGTGATGCGCTTGGCGGAGGCCCGCTTGAGCGAATCGATCATGATCAGCTGTTCCATGAGCCAGTTGTTCAGCGGGGCCGGGTGGGCCTGGATCACGAAGGCGTCGGTGCCTCGGACGCTCTCGCCGGCCCGCACGTAGATCTCGCCGTTGGCGAAGTCGTAGGCGTCCAGGGGCAGCAGTTCGGTGCCGAGCTCCTTCGCGATCTCCTTCGCCAGCTCAGGGTGCGCGCGCCCCGCGGCCAGCACCAGCTTCTTCTCGCCGTGTGCCGTAATTTCGCTCATGATTGCTAGCCCTCTTCTGTCGGTGCCGGAGTAGTGGAGGATGTTGGGGCGGCGCCCGCGGCGACTGTAGCGACCGCGGCGGCGGATTGGGCCGGGGTTGATCCGGCCCGGGCGGACTCGGCCAGGGCGGCGGAGACGGAACCGGGGCGGTTGGCCGCCACCCAGCCTTCGGAGTTCCGCTGCTTGGCCAGGGTGACGGCGAGGGCGCCGGCCGGGACGTCCTGGCGGATGATCGCGCCGGCGCCGCTGTAGGCGCCGTCGCCCACGCGCACGGGGGCCACGAACACGGTGTTCGAACCGGTGCGCACACCCGAGCCGATCACCGTACGGTGCTTCTTCTCGCCGTCGTAATTGGCGGTGATGTTGCCGCAGCCGATGTTGGTGTCCTCGCCGATTTCCGCGTCCCCGGCGTAGCCGAGGTGGGACAGCTTCGAGCCGCGGCCGATCGTGACGTTCTTGGTTTCGTAGAACGCGCCGATTTTGCCGGTCTCGCCCAGGACGGTGCCCGGGCGCAGGTAGGTGAAGGGGCCCACGCTGGCGAGCGCCCCGATCGTGGAGCCGGAGCCGTGGGTGCGGATCACCGTGGCGCCGGTTCCCACCGTGACGTCGGTCAGCGTGGTGTCCGGGCCGACGACGGCGTCGCGCGCCACCCTGGTGCTGCCGTGCAGCTGGGTGTTGGGCAGGAGGCGGACGTCCTCGTCGAGCGTCACCGTGGCGTCGATCCACGTCGTGGCGGGATCCACGACGGTCACGCCGGCGCGCATCCAGGCTTCGAGGGTGCGGCGGTTCAGTTCAGCGCCGAGCGCCGAGAGCTGGACGCGGTCGTTGGCGCCCTCCACCTGCCAGCGGTCTTCGGTGACGACGGCGGCGACGCGGCCGCCCGCAGCGCGGGCCAGGGCCAGGACATCGGTGAGGTACTTTTCGCCCTGGGCGTTGTCCGTGGTGACGTGGACCAGCGCGTCGCGCAGCACGGCGGCGTCGAAGGCGTAGATGCCGGAGTTGACCTCACGGATGTCGCGTTCGGCGCTGGTGGCGTCTTTGTGTTCGCGGATTCCCGTGACGGTTCCGTCTTCTGCGCGGAGGATGCGTCCGTAGCCGGTGGCGTCGTCGAGCACGGCGGTGAGGACGGTGACGGCGTTGCCCTCGGCCTCGTGGGCGGCGACGAGCTCGGCGAGCAGGCCGCCGGTGAGCAGCGGGACGTCGCCGTACGTGACCACGACCGTTCCGCCCAGCCGTCCTTGGGGGTTGAGCGTGTCGAGCGCTTCCAGTGCCGCTTCGACCGCGCGGCCGGTGCCGGGTACATCGTCCTGGTCCACAATCAGGGCCTGCGGATCGAGGGCGGCGACGTGGGCGGCGACGAGGTCGCGTTCGTGCCGGACCACGAGGGCCAGCTCACGAGGGTTAATGCTGCGGGCCGCCTGGAGCGCGTGGCCGACCAGGGAGCGGCCGCCGATCTCGTGGAGAATTTTGGGGGTACGGGATTTCATCCGGGTACCGGCCCCTGCAGCTAGGACGATCACGGCGGCTGGGCCAGTATTCTCGGGGCTCACGTATTGGCTCTCCTTGCTTGGTTGCGCAGTGTGTCTCGCCAAGTTCCGCCCATAGGACTCGAACCTATACTCCACGGCTCCAAAGGCCGGGGTGCTGCCATTACACCAGAGCGGACCGTGCACAGGCTTGACCTGTGGCACGAGAATCAATTCTGCCACGAAGGTTGATGCTCGTGCGACTCAGGGCCGCGGGAGGGCGGCTGGCAGGTGCGGGAGGGCGGCGTGGGTGGCAGGCGCGGCCGGTGCCACGGGACATGCCCATTCTTGGTTCGCGCGAAGATACATGTCCTGCAAGATCCCTGCACTCCGCGGGACATGCCCAGCGCTGGTCCCCAGCAATGGACATAGCACCAATATGCCCAACCCTGGCCCGCACCGACGGACATGTCCTGCGGGAAATCGGCCCTGCAGTGGACATGTCCAGTGTTGGCCTCCGCAGCGGTACATGTCCTGCAGGATGCGCGTACTCCGCGGAACATGTCTTCCTGGGCGTGCCGAGACCCGTTCCCTATGCGGGACATGTCCAGTGCTGGTCTACGCGGCGGGACATGTCCTGCAGGATTCACGCACTCCGCGGAACGTGCCTTCCTGGGCGCGCCGAGACCCGTTCCCTAGGCGGGATATGCCCAGCGTTGGTCCCCAGCAGTGGACATGTCCAGTGGTGGCCTCCGGAGCGGAACATGCCCAGCGGGATCTAGGCCCTGCCGGGGACATGTCCAGTGCTGGCCCGCGCCACGGGACATGTCCTGTGGGTTTTGGGGGCTACGAGGGACATGTCCAGCGGTGGGTGCACACACTGGGCATGTCCCGGGGAGGGCAGGAGGCTACTCCCCCAGCACTTCCAGGGCCTCAAGCCACTCGAGTTCGAGGGCTTCGCGTTCCCCGGCCAGTTCCTGGAGTTTCGCGTTGAGCCCGGCGAGCTCGTCGAACTTGCTGGCGTCCCCGGCACCGGCCGTCATCTGGGCGTGGATCTTGTCTTCCTGCTGCTTGAGTTTGCCCAGCTGGCGGTCGATCCGGTTCTTGGCCTTGCGGGCGTCGCGCTTTTCGGCCTCGGAAGGGCCGCTGGCGGCGGGAGCGGAACCCCCGCCGGCGGACGTGACGGGATTTCCGCCGCCGGTGATCGTGGAGCCGGCCAGGGCCCCTTCGCGCAGTTCGAGGTACTGGTCCACGCCGCGCGGCAGGGCGCGGATCTTGCCGTCGCCTAGGAGCGCCATCTGGTGGTCCGTGACGCGCTCCAGCAGGTACCGGTCGTGGCTGACCACAACGAGCGTGCCGGGCCAGCCATCGAGCACATCTTCGACGGCTGCGAGGGTATCGGTGTCGAGGTCGTTGGTCGGCTCGTCAAGCATCAGCACGTTCGGCTCCCCGACGAGCAGGCGCAGGAGCTGCAGCCGCCGGCGTTCGCCACCGGAGAGGTCCTTGACCGGGGTCCACTGCTTCTCGTTGGTGAAGCCAAGCTGCTCCACGAGCTGTCCGGCGGTGAATTCCTTGCCGCCGACGTTGAAGGAGCGCTTTTCCCGCTCGATCACTTCGATCACGCGCAGGTCCGAGACGTCGTCGAGTTCCTTGACCTCCTGGGTCAGGACCGCGGTGACCACCGTCTTGCCGCGCTTGACCTTCCCGGAGGTGGGCTGGATCTCGCCGTTGAGGAGTTTGAGCAGGGTGGTCTTGCCGGCGCCGTTGACGCCCACGAGGCCCAGACGCTCCCCGGGAGCGAGGCGCAGCGTGATGTTGTCGAAGAGCTTCTGCCCGGCCTCGCCGCCGACGAAGTCCAGGGAGACGTGCTCGAGGTCCAGGACGTCCTTGCCCAGCCGGGCGGTGGCCATCTTGCTCAGCGCCGTCGAGTCGCGCGGCTCGGGGACGTCCGCGATCAGGGCGTTGGCTGCCTCAATCCGGAACTTGGGCTTGGCGGTCCGGGCCGGGGCACCGCGCCGGAGCCAGGCGAGCTCCTTCTTCACCAGCTGCTGGCGCTTGCTTTCCATCACGGAAGCGGACCGGTCGCGCTCCGCCCGGGCCAGGACGTAGGCGGCATAGCCGCCGTCGAACGGGTCCATGATACCGTCGTGGATTTCCCAGGTCTTGGTGCAGACTTCATCGAGGAACCAGCGGTCGTGGGTAACCACGAGGAAGGCGCCCTGGTTGGCCCGCCAGCGGGTCTTCAGGTGCCGTGACAGCCACGCGACGCCTTCGACGTCGAGGTGGTTGGTCGGCTCGTCGAGCATGATGACGTCGTGGTCCTCGATCAGCAGCTTGGCCAGCGCCACACGCCGCTTCTGCCCGCCGGAGAGCGCATGGACGTTGGCGTGCCAGTCGACGTCGGACACGAGTCCGCCCATGACTTCGCGGATCTGGGGATTGCGGGCCCACTCATAGTCGGCCTGGTCCCCCACGATCGCGGCGCCGACGGTGAGGTCGCCGTCGAGCACGTCGCTCTGGTCCAGGTAGCCGATGTTGACCTCGCTGCGCTTGGTCACGCGGCCGGAGTCCGGGGTGGAGCGCATGGCCAGCAGCCGCATCAGGGTTGACTTGCCGTCGCCGTTGCGGCCCACCATGCCGATCCGGTCGCCCTCTTCAAGGCCGAGGGTAATGCCATCGAGAACGGTACGGGTTGCATACGAGACCGTGAGGTTCTCGCCGCCGAGCAGGTGTGCCACTGGGAACTGCTTTCTTAGGTGTATCGGTGAAGTGTTGCTGTGAAGTCATGAGATGCGGTGCGTCAAAAGCTCCTAAAGGAGCGTATCGGAGATGATGCGGGCCCCGTGCACCGGTCCGTGCACGGCCATGGCGTCGAGGCTGTGGTGGCGGAGCTCTTCGGCGAGTCCGGCGGCCGCGGCGGGGCTGTGCGCGAGGAACGCGACAGTGGGCCCGGAGCCGGAGACGATGCCTGCGATCGCGCCGCAGGCCTCGCCGCGGCCCAGGGTCTCGCGCAGGCCCGGGGCCAGTTCGATCGAGGCGCGTTGGAGGTCGTTGACCAGGACGCGGCTCAGGGCGTCGGCGTCGCCGCTGCGCAGGGCGGTGAGCACGCCTGGGTCGACGGCGTCGGGTTCGTCCACCGCCACGCCCTCGGCCGCGCGCAGGCGGTCCAGGGTGCGGTAGACCTCCGGGGTGGGCAGGCCGAAGTCCGCGGTGACCAGGACCCAGTCCGTCTGGGCCTTGACCAGCGCCGGTGAGAGCTCATCACCCATGCCCAGTCCGACGGCGGTGCCGCCCAGCAGCGCGAAGGGGACATCGGCGCCGAGCTCGGCGGCCAGGTGGGCCAGCTCATCGCGGGAGAGCCCGCTGTTCCACAACGCGTCGCAGGCCAGCAGGGTGGCGGCGGCGTCGGCCGACCCGCCGCCCATGCCGCCAGCGACGGGCACCCGTTTGGTGATCTCCAGGTGGACACCGGTGGAGCGTTCCGAGACGTCGGCCATGATGGCTGCGGCCTTGTACGCCAAGTTGCGGTGATCGAGCGGAATGTCCACGCCATCGAGGTCCACGGTGCTCGCATCGCTGATGCTGACGGTGATCTCGCCGGTATCGGTGCTGGTGGCGGCAATTTCCTCGTAGAGCGAGACAGCCAGGTAGACGCTGGCCACGGAGTGGTAGCCGTCCGGCCGCAGCGGTCCGACGTCCAGTGAGACGTTAACCTTGCCTGGAGCTTTCACCCGGACAGTCCTCGCGGCAAAGCGCCCTCTCACTGCGTTCATGGCTCCACGCTATGGCATCGCGGCCCGGGCTCCAAGCACGCACCGGCCCCCAGGGGAACGCAGGAGGAGCTCAGGAGTCCGGCTGCCCGTGGGCTTCGGCGATCCTGGCGAACGCCGCGATGTCGATCACTTCACCGCGTGCGGTGGGGTCGACGCCGGCGGCCCGCAGGCAGCGTTCGGCCTCGGCGGCACTGCCGGCCCAGCCGGCCAGCGCGGCCCGGAGCGTCTTGCGGCGCTGCGCGAAGGCGGCGTCTATCACGGCAAAGACCTGCTCCCGGGTGGCAGTCGTGACGGGCGGTTCCCGGCGCGTGAAGGCGACGAGCCCGGAATGGATCTTGGGCGCGGGCCAGAAGACGTTCATGCCGATCACGCCGGCCTTGCGCATGCTGCTGTACCAGGCGGCCTTGACTGATGGAACGCCGTAGGTCTTGGAGCCGGGCCCGGCCGCGAGCCGGTCTGCGACTTCATCCTGGACCATGACCAGGCCGTGCTGCAGGCTCGGGAAGTGCTGCAGCAGGTGCAGCACCACCGGAACGGCCACGTTGTAGGGAAGGTTCGCCACGAGCGCGGTCGGCTCGACGGGAAGCTCGGTGACCCGCATGGCGTCGGCCAGGACAAGGTGGAAATTCCCGACGGCGTTCGGCCGCCACGCGCCGACAGTGGCCGGCAGCCGCCCGGCGAGGACCGGATCGATTTCGACGGCGACCACGCTGCGGGCGGCGTCCAGCAGGCCAAGGGTCAGGGACCCGAGCCCGGGGCCGACTTCCAGGACGGTCTCATCGGCCCGGATGTCGGCGGTGTTCACGATCCGCCGGATGGTGTTGCCGTCGATGACAAAGTTCTGGCCGAGGGTCTTCGTGGGCCGCACGCCGATTTCCTCTGCCAGCCGGCGGATATCGGAGGCACCCATCAGCGGTGCGGGCGCCGCTCCGGGCAGGCTTTCGGGGGCGGAGGGGCTCGGTTCAGTCACCTAGGTATCCTATCCCGGCGCCGGTACGCCGCAGGCCGGGTCCGGAGGGAATCCGGACCCGGCCTGTGCTCTCCCCTGGCTGTGGTCGGCAGCCGAGGGAGTCGGGCGGTTCAGCAGCGGGCGGTCAGCCGCCGGCCTGGCCTGCTAGCTGGAGGCCGCCCAGCCGCAACCCCAGGGCTGCAGGCCGCGCTGCGCGTAGACGCGGTTGGCGATGTCGATCTGCTGGGCCTTGGTGGCCGCCGCGGCGTTCGGGGCGTAGGCGCCGCCGCCGGAGCCGAGCCAGGTCCTGACGTCGAACTGCAGGCCACCGTAGTAGCCGTTGCCGGAGTTGATGGACCAGTTGCCGCCGGACTCGCACTGGGCGATCTTGTCCCACATGCCCTGGTTCATCATGGCGGGGGCGGATGCGCCGGTGTTGGCGGCGGGCTTGGGCTTTTCCTTGGTGCCGACAGTCACCTTTTCGGTGACCGGCTGGGCGGTGACGGTCTCGGACACCAGGGTCCGGGAGGCTTCGCGGCCGTCCACGAGGACCAGCTTGAAGCTCTTGCTGGTGGTGCCGGCGACGCCGGCCTGGGTGACCTTCTTCTCCCCCTTGAACATGTCGGCACTCTCGGTGGTGAGCGTTTCGAAGGCGACCGGCTCGGTGGTCTTGGCGGTCTTGCTGACGTCGACGCGGGAGACCTTGATCACCATGTCGTTGACCACGGGGGCGTTCCCGGGCTGGGAGACGCGGTCGCTGGCCCCGAGCTTAAGCCCGGCATCCTCGAGCACCTTGGCCACTGTGGCCGCCGTCGTGGTGGTCGCCGCTGCCTTGCCGTCCGCAACGAGGCTGACCTTTTTCGGCGTCGAGATGGCGACGAAGGAACCGGAGACGGCGAGCTGGGCGTCCTTCGGCACGGAGACCTGCGAGGCGCTGGCCACGCCGAGTTCGGTCACGAGCCCTTCGACGGTGGGCGAGGTGGTGGAGATGGTCCGTTCGGCGCCGTCCAGGCTGACCTTGACGGCCTTGGCGAGGTTGACGTTGATGACTGACCCGTCCTGCACATGGGCGTCCGCCGAAGGCGACACCCTGTCAGATGGCTGCAGTTCAACCTTGGCACTCTTGATGACTTCCCCGACGGTTCCGCCGAAGGTCTGGACGGAGCTGACTTTGCCATCCACGTTGAGTGTGATCGTCTTGTTGTTGCCGACGAAGGCCACGAGACCCAGCACCAGTGCCACCAGCACCACGAGCTGCGTGCCGACCTTGACGAAGCTGAACTTGCCGTCCGATGTGAAGAACTTGACCACAATTGCCCGAATCTCTTGGACCTTCCGGGCACGGGGAAAAGTGCACGTGGCCATCCTCCGCGAGCGCGCCAACGGCGGCTCCAGACTGCGTCCGGAGCGTCACGGAACATGCGTGCACTGCCTCACTCAAAACGAGAGCGCGCATGTGGTTTGTTGGCCACAATGCACGCCCTGCTGGAGTGAAATTATCCGTAGGCCTTCCCCGACCCCGGCTAATAGTTGACCACTGTAATCTAAGCGTTATAAAGGAACCAAGAAATTGTGCATACCCGGTATCCATGCCGGGGAGCTGGATAAGGGCGGTTTCAGTCCCAGGATCCGTACGCCCGCACCGTATTTGCGGCGATCTGCGCGCACAGCCCGGACAGCTCCGACCCAGTCACATGGGCCATGGCCCGCACCGTATACGGCACCATGTAGCTCGCGTTCGGGCGGCCGCGATGCGGGTGCGGGGTGAGGAAGGGCGCGTCGGTCTCGACCAGGATCCGGCTCGGCTCCGCGATGGCCAGCGCTGCCCGCAGATCCGTCGCGTTCTTGAATGTCACGGTTCCGGCAAAGGACATATACCAGCCCTCCGCGTTGCAGGTCCGGGCGAGCGCCTCGCCGCCGGAGAAACAGTGGAAGACCACCCGCTCCGGGGCCCCCTCTTCGCGCAGGACCTGGACGACGTCGTCATGGGCGTCGCGGTCGTGGATTTGCAGCGTCAGCCCGAGCCGTTTGGCGATGTCGATATGGCGGCGGAACGAATAGCGCTGGTGGGCCAGCCCCTCCCCCTCGGTCCGGAAGAAGTCGAGGCCGGTCTCCCCGATTGCCCGGATCCTCGGATGGGCGGCGAGCGCCTCAATCTCGGCCAGGGCCTCCTCCAGGCCGCCGCGCCGGGCGTAGCCGGGGGCATCGTTGGGGTGGAGTGCAACAGCGCCCAGGAGCCGCGAATCGAGGTCGACCGCATTGACCGTAAACCGGGACGATTCGAGGTCGCAGCCCACCTGGACCGCACCTTGGACGCCCACCGCGGCGGCGGCGTCGAGGGCGTCCTTGACGCCCACCTCGAGTTCCGCGTCGGGAAAGTCCAGATGCGTGTGGTTATCCATGACCGGCACGGGGAGCGGTTCCGGTGCGGGCGGATACCCGCTGCGTCCGGTACCGTCGTTGCCAGGGGACCGGAACGGAACGGGGGTGAGGGGATTGAGCATCCATCCACCCTAACCGGAGGCCAGATTTCCCCGGAACTCTCTGTCAGGGCCGGCAGTTGTGTTAGTAGTCTGTTAATACTCTGTAATTTCCCCGTTAGGAAACAGGTGAACGCCACTGCGGGGCCCGGCCGCCGCGGGCGGCCAGATCCGGGACCCACCAGGGCTGAAAGGCTGCCGATGGACTACCACCGCACTTCCGTAGACGACATCCTCCCCCAAGGACAGAGCCTCCCGGGCCGCGCCTCCACGGACCCAAACCCAGCCGGACAGCGGCCCCCGCGGCATGAACTGCCGGCCATGGACGCCGACGCCTTCCACTCAGCCAGCACCCGGATCCTGACGGCGATCAATACGGTCATCGACGGCAAAGCCGAAGCGGCCAAACTGGCGCTCACCGTCCTCCTCGCCCAGGGCCATCTGCTCCTGGAAGACGTCCCGGGGGTGGGCAAGACGCTCCTGGCCAAGACGCTGGGCCGCACCATCGACTGTTCCGTCAGCCGGATCCAGTTCACCCCGGACCTGCTCCCGTCCGACGTCACGGGCGTGTCCATCTACAACCAGGCGACCCGGACCTTCGAGTTCCGGCACGGCGCGGTGTTCGCCAACATCGTCATCGGGGACGAAATCAACCGCGCCTCGGCCAAGACCCAGTCAGCCCTGCTGGAGTGCATGGAGGAGCACCAGGTCACGGTGGACGGCACGTCCTACCGGCTGGATGAACCCTTCATGGTGGTGGCGACGCAGAACCCCATTGAAATGGAGGGCACGTACCCGCTGCCGGAAGCGCAGCGGGACCGCTTCATGGCCCGGATTTCCATGGGCTACCCGGACCGCGAGTCCGAGATGGAGATGCTCGAAACCCACCAGGCCTCCTCTCCGCTGGCCCGCGTGACGGCAGTGGTCACCGCGGCGGAAGTGGCCGCCATGATTGCCACGGTGCAGCAGGTGTACGTGTCCCGGTCTATCAAGGAGTACACGGTGGCCGTGGGCCGGGCCACGCGGGAAAGCGGATATCTCCGGCTCGGCGCCAGTCCGCGGTCCATGCTGCAGCTCCTGCGTGCGGCGAAGGCCACCGCCGCGCTGGAGGGCCGGGACTTCGTGCTGCCGGACGACGTCGTCAGCGTCGCCGAAGCGGTGCTCGCCCACCGGATCATCCTCGACCGCAAGGCGGCCAGCGCGGGTGAGACGCCGCAAAGCGTCATCCGGGCCATTATCGCCAAGATTCCCGTCACCCCGGACGTGACGGCCTCACCCAACGGAACCGGCCGCCCGGCCCGGAAGGCCTCGGCCATGGCCGCCGCGCCGTCGCCCAAACTGCCCAATCCGCGCTAGGGAGTGGATCCGCCGTGGCATTGAGCGATCGGTTCCCCGGGCACTTCTTCAGCAGCCGCGGCTGGGGCCTGCTCGGCGCGGGTGCGGTGTCGCTGCTAGCCGCGCAGATCATGGGGCGCCGGGACCTGCTGGCACTGGCCGTCCTGCTGCTGGTGCTGCCGCTGCTGGCCCTGGCCGGAACCCGGGTCCTGAAGCCAAGGTTCCGGGTCTACCGCGAATTCAGCCCGTCGCCGGTTGAAACGTCTGCGCGTGCCACGGTACGGCTGGCCGTCGCGCGGACCGGGGCCGGTGCAGGCCACGCGGTCATGGAGGAACACCTGCCGGCCCGGTTCGGCGAATCGCCCGTCTTCCGGTTCCCGGCCCGTGCGGCCGCCGGCGGCACCAGCCGCTATGAGTACCACCTCCGCTCGGCCAGGCGCGGCCAGTTCCTGATCGGGCCCGTCACGGCGGAATTCAGCGATCCCTTCGGGCTCTCCTTCCACCGCCACGCGATTGACGACGGCGACCTCCTCACCGTGACGCCCGCCGCCATCGAGCTCCCGGAGACGGGGCTGGCCGGTGCCCGCGGACACGACGGTGTCACACCCACGCGGGCCCGCGCCAACCCCAGCGACGACGACGTCATGACCCGCGAATACCGCCACGGGGATCCGCTGCGCCGGGTGCACTGGGCCGCGACCGCCCGCCACGGGGCCCTCATGGTGCGGCAGGAGGAATCCGTCACCACCCCCGAGGCGACCATCATCCTGGACCAGCGGCTCTCGGCCTACCCCCACGGTGTGTTCGGCCACAGTGCCCATTCCTCCGGCGGCCACCCTGGGAGCGGGGAGGGGGACGGCCATGACCTGCTGACCTCTGATGCCTTCGAATGGGCTGTCACGGCGGCGATGTCGATCGGGGCGCACCTCGCGGAACGCAACTACTCGCTGCGGTTCCTGGACACCGCGGGTGCGCCCGCCTTCCGGAATTCGCCGTCCGCTCCCGACCCGGAAGCCGAGGAATATACCGGAACGGCCGGGCTGCAGTCCATCGCCGAAAGCCTGGCCGCCATCGAGCTTTCCGGCCCGCTCCACACGCACCCGCACCGTGACCGCACGGCGCCCCGCCCCCAGGCCCGCCCGCAGGAGGCCGCGGCGGGAACCAACACCGGATCCTCCGCGCCGGGCGGATTCCGGTCCGGGGCCGCGGCGGGCACCGGGAATGCCCCGCAGGCCTTCGACGACACCCTGATGGACAAACTCTCCGCCCACCGGCTGCGGGGACCGGTCCTGGCAGTCCTGGGCGGCCTGACCCCGGCCGAGGCCCGGGCGCTGTCCCCGGCCGCCGGGTTCGGCGCGAACGCCTTCGCGCTGCTGGTCACGGACCATGCACAGGATTCCGGCGAAATGCCCGAGGTGCTGGAGGCGCTGCGGCGGGGCGGATGGCGGGCCCTGGCGGTATCCGCCCAGAGCCCGCTGCCTGACGCCTGGGCAGCCTTCGACCGGGCAGATACGGCGATGTCCGCCGCGGCTGACGTCCGCCGCGGCGTGGGAGGCCGGCCATGACGCTCGCCCCGCAGCGCAGCCACGGATCCGGCACAGGCACGACCGGCACGGAAGAACCGACAGTCCTGCCCTCCGGCGCAGCGTCCCGGCCGGACACACGCGGCGCCCAGCCCTGGGTGATGGCGGCCGCCGTCGCGGTGGCCGTCGCGGGCGCGGCCCTCGGATTCAACGGCGTTCTGCGTGGGTGGGCCTGGTACTCCCCGGTATTCAGTACGGTCCTCTCCGTTGCGTTCTCCCTCGCGGTGCTCCGGTCCCTGCGTGCCCGGCCCTGGCTGGTGACCGTCGGCGGCCTGGGGACGCTGATCGTGGCCGTGACCTTCATTTTCTTCCGGCAGCACAGCATTGCGGGGTTCATCCCGTCCGCGGAGACCATGAACTACCTGGGGAAGTTCCTCCGGCGGGCCAGCGAGACGGTCCTGGCCGAGAGCACCCCGGTGGCCCCCAACGCCGGAATCGTCATGCTGATCTGCGCGGTCCTCGGGCTGCTGGTGATCCTGATCGATGCCCTGGCGTTCCCGCTGGCACTGCCGGCCACGAGCGGGATGGGGATCCTGGCAATCCTCGTGGTGCCGGCCATGGTCAAGCCGCAAAGCGTGGGGGTGCTGGGGTTCGTGGGCGCCGCCGTCGGGTACCTGTTGATCCTCGGGTGCAGCCATTGGTACACGCCGGATACCCGCACGCTGGCCGACACCGCCCGCAACCCCGGCCAGCTTCGGCGCGGCGCGGTCACTGCCGTCGCGGCGCTGACCCTCACGCTGGTGCTGCAGCTGGTCATCCCGGGTTTCGATCAGGGCACGTTCCCGCAGGGCTCGCGGCTGAACCCGTTCGGCGGCGCCACCGGCCTGAATCCGATGATCAGCCTGGGCAACAGCCTGCGCAGCCCTTCCGGCGAGGGCCGGATCACCTTCGCCACGAACGCGCCGACGACGCCGTACCTGCGCTCGGTGACGGTGGACAACTTTGACGGCGATTCCTGGTCACCCGATGACCGGGAGTCAAGCCGGCAACCGGGAACCGGCAGGATCGAGGCCGGGCATGAGGCCGCCCCGGCCGAGATCCGCGTGCTTACGGCTGTCAACACCGGCCAGTACACGAGCCCCTACCTGCCGGCACCGTATGCGCCGGAAGCTGTCAACGGCCTCTCGGGTCGCTGGAGCTGGGATCCTGCCACGCTGAGCATCAAGGGGGTGGACACAAATTCCCGCGACCAGCAATACGTGGTCTCGTCCGTCACTCCCCAGCTCACGGCAGCACTGCTGGCGGGTGCTTCCGGGCCGGTGCGCGGTGTCCCCGAGCAGTTCCTCCGGGAACCGTCGAATGTTCCGGAGGTTGTGCGCAGCACGGCCAACACGGTGACGGCGGGTGCCAACTCGCCGTATGCGCGGGCCATGGCCATCCAGAGGTACCTGCGCTCCACCGAGTTCAGCTACTCCCTGCAGTCCCCCGTGCAGGGCGGCTACGACGGCAACGGCCTGTCCGTGCTGGCGGACTTCCTGACCCAGAAGAGCGGCTACTGCATTCACTTCGCCTCCGCCATGGCCGTGATGGCCAGGCTGGAGGGCATTCCGAGCAGGATCGCCGTGGGCTACGCGCCGGGGCGCCCCACGGGGGCCACAGTGGCGGTCTCGGGCCAGGGTCCCCTTCCGGAATTCGAGGTCGATGCCCGGGACGCCCACGCCTGGCCGGAACTCTACTTCCAGGGCATCGGCTGGGTCGCGTTTGAGCCGACACCGTCCCGCGGCGTCGTTCCGGCGTACGCCACGGATGCCTCCGCGCCCAGTGGTGCCAGCACCAATGATCGCAACGACGCCCTGACCCCCGGGGACGGCTCCACCCAGGCACCGTTCCCCGTCCCCGTCCCGGTCCCAGTGCCGGGAGCGGGCACGGCGGCGCCCGGCGGGGCGCAGGCAGCACAGGTGCTGTACGGCGTTGCCGCGGTGCTGCTGCTGGCGCTGCTGGTGGCCTCCCCCCGGCTGGTGCGCAGCGGCGTGCGGCGGCGCAGGCTGAGGACCGCGGACCGCGGCTATCCCGGCGCCACGGGCGGGACGGCCCTGCCGGCCTGGGCGGAACTGCGGGATCTGGCCACGGACTACGGAATGGCGCCCGGAGCGAGCGAGACGCCGCGGCATTTCTCCGAGCGGTTGCGCGCCTCGGAGGCCATGGCGGAACCCGGCGTTGCGGACGGGCCCGGCCAGCGGGCCGCGGCCGCCCTGACCGAGGACTTTGAACGTGAGCAGTACGGCCGCCCGGGCGGCGCCGCCGGTCCGGCGCGGAACGCAGGCTCCGCAGACGCCGCAGACGCCGAGGGTCTTGCCGACTCCGCCGCGGCCAGGGTCGCCCTGGTGCAGGCCTCACTGCGCGCCAACGCGGGATTCCTGGTCCGGCTGCGCGCGGCCTGGCTGCCGCCGTCGGTCATGTCCGGCTGGCGACGGTCCCTGCAGCTGCCCCGCGGGATCCTCTCCCGGACAGCACAACGCACCCGGCGGGGGTTTGCGGGATCCTGGGGGAAGATCCGCAACTCCGTCCGCCGGGTGCGCCGCCGCTAGCGTGTGTGGCTAGCCTGCGTAGGGGTCGGCGATGCCGATGTACTGGGTGTAGAGGTATTCCTCGATGCCCTCGAGGCCGCCTTCGCGGCCCAGGCCGGACTGCTTGACGCCGCCGAACGGGGCGGCCGCGTTGGAGACCACGCCGGCGTTCAGGCCCAGCATGCCGGTTTCGAGCCGTTCGCCCATCCGGATGCCCCGGTTCAGGTCCCGGGTGAAGACGTACGCGACCAGGCCGTACTCGGTGTTGTTCGCGAGCCGGACGGCCTCGTCCTCGGTGTCGAAGGTGATGATCGGGGCGACGGGTCCGAAGATTTCCTCGGACAGGATCCGGCTGCCCTCGCTCACGCCGGTGAGGATCGTGGGCTTGTAGAAGTAGCCCGGGCCCTCGACGGCGGAGCCGCCGGTCACGGCGACCGCGCCGGAGTTCACGGCGTCGGTGACGAGTTCGTGGACCTTGTCCCGGCTCTTGGCATCGATCAGCGGGCCGACCTTGGACTCGGCCTCGGTGCCCCGGGCCGTGGTCATGTCCGCCATCTTCGCGGCGAACTTCTTCGCGAACTCGGCCGCGACGGACTCGTGCACGATGAACCGGTTCGCCGCGGTGCAGGCCTCGCCCATGTTCCGCAGCTTCGCCAGCATGGCCCCGGCGACGGCGGCGTCGATGTCGGCGTCCCCGAAGACCACGAACGGGGCGTTCCCGCCGAGTTCCATCGAGGTCCGCAGCACCGTCTCGGACGCATCGGCCAGCAGCCGGCGGCCGACCTCGGTGGAACCGGTGAAGGACAGCTTCCGCAGGCGCTGGTCCTTGATCAGCGGACCCGTGGTGGCGCCGGCGGTGGAGGTCGGGATGACGTTCAGGACACCGGCGGGCAGGCCGGCCTCGACCATCACGGCCGCGAACAGCTGGGAGGTCAGCGGGGTCAGGTTGGCGGACTTGAGCACCATCGTGCAGCCGGCCGCGACGGCCGGGGCGATCTTGCGGGTCGCCATCGCCAGGGGGAAGTTCCACGGCGTGATCAGCAGGCACGGGCCCACCGGCTTCTTGGTCACCAGCAGCCGGGACTTGCCGTCCGGGGAGACCGAGTAGCGGCCGAACGCACGGACGGCCTCCTCGGAGAACCAGCGCAGGAACTCGGCGCCGTAGGTGACCTCGCCACGGGCCTCGGCCAGCGGCTTGCCCATCTCCAGGGTCATCAACAGGGCGAAGTCTTCGGCCCGTTCGGTCACCAGCTCGAAGGCGCGGCGCAGGATCTCGCCGCGTTCCCGCGCCGGGACCTTGGCCCAGGACTCCTGCGCGGCCGCGGCGGCGTCCAAGGCCGCCTTGCCGTCCTCGGGACCTGCGTCGGCGATGCTGAGCAGGACCTTCCCGGTCGCGGGGTCCTCCACGTCGAAGGTCTTCCCGGACGCGGCCGGACGCCACTCGCCGTTGATCAGCAGGCCCGTCGGAACGGACGCCAGCAGGGCGCTCTCCCGCTCCGCGGAAACAATAGGCTGGGCAGTTACAGTCACAATGACTCCCTCGTCAGCAATTCGGTTCAACTAGTTTGGGCACAAGTCTTTTGAATTAGTTTTCGGTGTAGGCGCTCGTTCCCACAGGCAGGCACGGGCGTCTGGATTACTGCCACGGTACTGCCGCGCTCACTGGCAAGTCTATGCATCTGCGCACTACCCGATCCAGAATATGCTGTGCAGCTGCACAACCGATCTGCGTGAGCCCGGAGTCCGGTTCCAGCCGGCCGCTGAAGCCCGCCGACGCGTGGAAACCCGCCGCCCGGCACCCGCCACCTGAAACAGCGCCCGGCACCCGCCACCTGAAACGGCAGGCGGCTCAGCGCGCGGCGAGGACCGCGGCATACAGTTCGCGCTTGCTGACCTTCGCGTCATCGGCCACTGCGGCGACGGCCTCCTTCAGCCGGATGCCCTGGGCTATCAGCCCGTTGACGGCAGCCACGTGGTCCTCGGGACGGCCGGGTTCGCGTTCCGGAGCGCCGCCCACCACCACGGCAATTTCGCCGCGCACCTCGCTGGACTCGGCCCATTCGAGCAGTTCGCGCAGGGTCCCGCGGATGACCTCTTCATAGGTCTTGGTGAGTTCACGGCAGACGGCGGCCCGGCGGTCCGCGCCAAAGCTTTCGCGCAGGGCCCTGAGCATGGGTTCCAGCCGGTGCGGCGCCTCGAAGAACACCATGGTGCGCCGCTCGGCGTCGAGATCCGCCAGCCGCGAGGAGCGTTCCCCGGCCTTGCGCGGCAGGAAACCCTCGAAACAAAAGCGGTCCGTGGGCAGGCCCGACAGGGCCAGGGCGGTCAGCACGGCGGAGGGTCCCGGCGCCGCGGTGACGGTGAGGCCGGCCGCCACGGCGCCTTCGACCAGCCGGAACCCCGGATCAGAGACGGAGGGCATGCCGGCGTCGGTCACCATCACGAGGGTCTTTCCGGACCGGACCTGGTCCAGCAGGTCAGCTGTCTTGGCTGCCTCATTGTGCTCGTGATAGCTGATGATCCGGCCGGCCACGGTGACGCCGAGGCTCTGCACGAGGCGGTGCAGCCGCCGGGTGTCCTCCGCGGCGACGATGTCCGCCGTCGCGAGCAACTCCACCAGCCGCGCCGAGGCATCACCGGTATTCCCGATCGGCGTCGCCGCCAGGACGATCCTGCCTGGGCCGCCAGGGGCGGGAACGCCGGCGACGGCATCGCCGTCGAGGAGAGGATCGAGGGAAGGAAGGCGGGAGGTGCTGGGTTCGTGGTCCACAGGACCAGCCTACTGCCGCCGGGGCGGAGCCCTGCGAGCACAGCTGCGAACGGTAGCATGGGCAACGTGACCCAGACCCCCACGCGGCAGCCCGAGACCGGCCCTGATGCCTCGCCGACGTCAGGCCCTGGCCGTCCCCACGGCCGGGCCGGCGGCCAGGACCGGGGCCGCGTCAGCACCGGCCGCAACCTTGAAGGGCACCGCTGGATCGGCCGCCCCGCCGAGTCCAACACCCCGGAGGCCCTCAGGGAACGCCTGATCGGCGGCCTCCAGACCTGGCGGGACTACCCGGCGTCGCTTCGGCTCTGGTACTGGCTCATTCCCGTCCTGACCGCCGCGCTGGGCGGCGTGCTGCGGTTCGTCCGGCTGGACACGCCGCGCAACCTGGTCTTTGACGAAACGTACTATGTCAAAGACGCGTACTCCTTCCTGGTCAGCGGGTACGAGCGCAGTTGGCCGGACCGGGCGAACGACTCCTTCATCGCCGGCAACCCCGGCATGCTCCTGAACACGCCGGAGTACGTGGTCCACCCGCCGGTCGGCAAGTGGATGATCGCCGCGGGCATGTGGCTGTTCGGGGCGGACAACCCCTTCGGCTGGCGGTTCGGTGCGGCCCTGACGGGGACGCTGTCCATCCTCCTGCTGGCCCTGATCGCGCAAAAGCTCTTCCGCTCGCTCACCCTGGGTGCTGCGGCCGGCGTCCTGCTCGCCGTGGACGGCCACCACCTGGTCATGTCCCGGACCTCGCTGCTGGACATCTTCCTCATGTTCTGGATCCTCGCCGCGTTCGGGGCCCTGCTGATGGACCGCGACGACGGCCGGAGGCGGCTGGCAGCCCGGCTCGGCCGGCAGGCCGCGGCCTCCGCCACGGGGCGGCCCTCGGCGCTGCAGCTCACCTCCGGGCCCTGGCTCGGCATCCGGTGGTGGCGCCTCGCGGCGGGCGTCTGCCTGGGCCTGGCGGTCGGCACGAAATGGTCCGCCCTGTTCTTTCTGGCCGGATTCGGCCTGCTGACCGTCTTCTGGGACCTCAGTGCACGGCGCATAGCCGGAGTGCACGCCTGGATCAGCGGCGGCATCCTCAAGGACGGCGTCCCTGCGTTCCTCAGCATCGTTCCGGTGGCCGCACTGGTCTACGGCGCCACATGGACCGGCTGGTTCCGTTCCACGGACGCCTACTTCAGGCACTGGGCCGAGACCAACCCCTCGGCCGAGTGGGGCTGGCTGCCGAACGCCGTCCGTTCCCTGGCGCATTACCACCTGGAGGCCTACAAGTTCCACCAGGGCCTCAGTGCCGACCACCCCTACGAGGCCAGCGCCTGGAGCTGGCTGGTCATGGGCCGGCCCACGTCCTTCTTCTACGAATCCCCCGGGCAGGGCACGCCGGGGTGCGAACTGACGAACTGCACCACCGCCATCCTCTCCGTCGGCAACCCGCTGATCTGGTGGAGCGCGGCCGTGAGCCTGGGCGTCCTGCTGTTCTGGTGGGCGGGCCGCCGCGACTGGCGCGCCGGCGCCGTCCTGGCCGGAGTGGCCGCAGGGTATCTCCCCTGGTTCCTGTACCCGGAGCGCACCACCTTCTTCTTCTACGCCGTGTCCTTTGAACCGTTCCTGGTGCTGGCGCTCGTCTATTGCCTGGGGCTGGTGCTCGGCCAGCGCGGCGATCCCCTCTGGCGCCGGCGGTCCGGGTTCTACCTGGTGGCGCTGTTCGTGGTGGCGGCCGTGCTGGTGTCCGCGTTCTTCTACCCGGTCTGGACGGCCGAGGTGATCCCGTACCAGGACTGGCGTATCCGGATGTGGATGCCGTCCTGGATCTAGGGCAGGATTGCAGGGGAATGTCCGCCGACCTCCGGGCGGACCAGGAAATGGAGACTCGGCTGTGAGAGAAGCAAGCACCGGACTGCTCGTGGAGCTGGACCCGGAGAGCAACGTGACCGACCTGCTCCTGGAGCAGCACGCGAAGGATCCCGTGCACGCCCTCTACTCCCGCAAGGGCCCCGGCGGCTGGACCGATGTCTCCGTCCAACACTTCCTGGAGCAGGTCACGGCCCTGGCCAAGGGCCTGATCGCCGGCGGACTCACGCCGGGCGAAACCGTCGCGGTCATGTCCGCCACCCGGTACGAGTGGACGGTGGTGGACTTTGCCATCTGGTTCGCCGGCGGCGTCACCGTCCCGATCTACGAGACCTCCTCCGCGGCCCAGGTCGAGTGGATTCTCCATGATTCGGGGGCCCGGCGGGTGTTTGTCGAGGACCACGCCAGGGCCGCCCTCGTCCAGGGCGTCCTGGACGCCTCCACCGTCCTCGGCGACCGGCTTGTCGCCGTCGTGCGGATGGAGCACGACGGCGCCGCACCGAACCTGGCGAGCCTGGCCGCGGCCGGCGCCGGGGTGACGGACGCCGAGCTGGAACGCCACCGCACCGCCGCCTCCCTGGCGGATGTTGCGTCGCTGGTCTACACCTCGGGCACCACCGGCAAGCCCAAGGGCTGCGAGATCACCCACGCCAACTTTGCCCTGGTGGCCAAGAACATCGTCCTGTTCCTGCCTGAACTCCTCATGCAGCCGCGTTCCCGGACGCTGATGTTCCTGCCCCTGGCACACGTCCTGGCCCGGGCGGTGCAGGTGGTCTGCCTGAGCGCCGGATCCACCCTCGGCCACACTGCCAGCGCCAAGGAGCTGCTGGAAGACCTGGCCAGCTTCAAACCCACCTTCCTGCTGGTGGTCCCGCGGATCTTCGAAAAGGTCTACGCCGGAGCCGAGCAGAAGGCTGCCGCCGCCGGCAAGGACCGGGTATTCACGGCCGCAGCGGCGGCCGCGATCGACTACTCCAAGGCCCTCGACGCCGCCGCCCGGGGCAACGGCACGGGCCCAGGGCTGCTCCTGCGTGCCCGGCACGCAGTCTTCGACCGGCTCCTGTACCCCCGGCTCCGGCAGGCCTTCGGCGGCCAGCTGCGGTACACGGTCTCCGGCGCCAGCCCGCTGAGCTCCAACGACGCCCATTTTTTCCGCGGCGCGGGCATCCCCGTCCTGGAAGGCTACGGCCTGACCGAAACCACGGCGCCCTGCACGGCCAACACCCCGGCACGGACCAAGGTGGGCACAGTCGGCATCCCGGTGCCGGGCACCACGGTCCGGGTGGCCGACGACGGCGAGATCCTGGTCAAGGGCATCGGAGTCTTCAAGGGCTACCACGCCAACGAGGCCGCCAACGCTGAGGCGTTCGTGGACGGTTTCTTCCGGACCGGTGACCTCGGCTCCCTCGACGAGGACGGATTCCTGACCATCACGGGCCGGAAGAAGGACCTGCTGGTCACGGCCGGCGGCAAGAATGTCGCCCCGGGCCCGCTCGAGGAGAAGATCCGGGAGCACCAGCTGGTCGGCCAGGCCGTGGTGGTTGGCGACGGCCGGCCCTTCGTCTCGGCACTGGTCAACCTGGACACGGAAGGACTGCGCAACTGGTGCACGGCCCGGAAGGTGCCCGTCATGGCGCCGGCCGAAGCCGCCGCGGACCAGACGGTCCGGGCCGCAATCCAGGAAGCCATCGATGCGGCGAACCTCACGGTCTCCAAGGCCGAGTCCATCCGCAGCTTCGTCATCCTGGACGCCGACTTCACCGTGGAATCAGGGCACCTGACCCCCTCGCTCAAACTCAAGCGGGCCGCCGTCGTGCGGGACTACGAACAGCACATCAACCGCATCTACGGCTGACCTGGCAACTGGCCCGTCGTCAGACGGTGTGCCGGGTGCGCGCCCCGCCCTCTGCGTCGCTGCCGGCTGTTCCGTCCGCCGCGGGCGCAGCCTCGGCGGTGGCGTCAGTGCCGGCGCCTGCATCAGGGTCCGTGCCCTTGGCCGTGCTGGCAGCCTTCTTGCCAAGGCCGCGGCGCCGGCGCGTGGGCCAGGTCAGGACAAGGGTGACCAGGGCCGCAAGCAGCACGAGGCTCCCGATCGCAATCCCGGCGTCCATCCAGAACTGGCCCGGGAAAAGCCGGATCAGGGTGTCCTGAAGCGTAAAGGTCCAGGTCCCGTTGGCGAAGAAAATACGGTGGAAATCGGTGAAGAACTGCTCCCAGCCGAGCACGGCGAGGGTCCCGAGGCCGATGATGAGCGCAAGGGTGACGAGCGAGCCGGCGAACAGGCCGCGGCGGACTCCCCCGCTGTGGCGCCGCTTGAGGTAGATCACGGCAGCCAGGCCCAGCAGGATCAGCAGGGTACCGGCGCCGAAAGTGGACAGGATCACGGCCTTGACGTCGGCCATGTGGCTGACTTCGCCGTCCTTGAACAGCCGCTCCCCGCTTTGGTCCACAAGGTCGCCGAGGTAGCGGGGGCCAGACCAGTTGCTGAGGTAGTCCACCGCGTAGGAACCGTAGGTCATGCGGTCATCGGCGCTGAAGCCGTAGCCGTCACCGGGGAAGCCCGGACGGTTGTATTCCACCCAGAGGAACAGCGGGCTGGTCACGGCGCGGACGGCGAGCACCAGCAGGATGACCGGGTAGAACACGGCGAGCAGCACCTGAAGCACCCGCGGGAGGACGGGCTTGGCCTTGGCCGCCTGCTCGCGTTCGGCAGTCCGGCGTTCGGCGTTGCGGCGTTCGACTTCGTCCTCGGCGGCGGAGTCCGGACGTGCGCCGGCTGATGCACCGGCTCCTGCCCCGCGCTCGTCGTCATCCGTGAGGGAATCCGAGGGGACAGCATCCGGCTGGGCAGCATTCGACGGGGCGGCATTCGTCTGGCCACCGTTCGTCTGGCCTGTGGCGGCGGCCTCGGCCGCCTTGCGGTCGGCACGGCTCTCCGGCTGGCCGGCGGTGGTCGCTTCCGACGGCGCTGCCGTGCCCGCTGGTGCAGCTGAACCTGCCGGGCCGGCTGCCGGGCCCGCTGCTGCGGCTGAACCTGCCGGACTGCCGGCCGTGGGCTTGCCGGCGGAGGCCGGCTTCATCCAGTCGAACGCCGGCTCGTCGGTGTCGTCCGACGGGTCCAGGTGCGGATCCGGACGGTCGGGAGGGGTGGGACTCTTGTCAGTCACGTGGAGCTTCGCTTCCGTAGGCTTCTGCGCTGCCCGGCCTGCGCCCGGCTGCGCAACTTATCTGGCTCTGAGCCTACCGTCAGAGGATTGGGCTCAGCGAGGTGCCACCCCGTCAGTTGGCGTATTGGGCCCAAGGGATGTTCCAGTCCCCGAAACCGTCATCGAAGTTGGCGTACTCCCCCTCGGTGTTCACCACCTGGACGACGTCGCCGGTGGTCATATTGTCAAAGACCCACTTCGCGCCGTCCGGGCCCAGGCCGATGCAGCCGTGGGAAAGGTTCAACTTGCCGATGTAGGGCATCGCGGACTCCGTGGCCTGGTGGATGAATTCCCCGCTGGGCGTCAGGCGTGTGGCGTAGTTGACGTCAAGCTGTCCGTAGTAGGCCGGGTCCCCCGGCTTGAGCCCGATCGTGGAGGCATCCATGTGCTCCACACGGTGCTTCTCCATGAACACCAGGAAGCCCCGTGCCGACGGGAACCGGGTGTCGCCCATGGTCGCCGGCCAACGCCCGGCCGGCTTGTCGTTGACGCTGACCGAGAACGTATGGGCCTTGGCGTCGGCAACGGCCACCTTCTTGTCCCCGATGTGGACCGTTACCGTCTTGTTGAAGTTGCCGACCTGCCCGTTGCCGAGCTCGACGCCGAACAGCTTCATATCCATGGTGATGGTGCTGTTCGCGGCCCAGAAGGCCTCTGGCCGGTACCTGACAGTGTTGTTGTTGAACCAGTGGAAATCACCCACCTGGCCGGACGTCGAGGTGATCTTGATGGCCTTTTCGACGGCGTTCCGGTTCAGGACCGGCTCGCTGAAGGTGATCTGCAGGGGCTGGGCCACACCCACCTTCATCCCGTCCAGGGGGTAAATGGCGGCGTCGGCCTCGTTGGCGGTGGAGACGGTGGTGAACGCGCGCGTGCTGTGGGTCTCGCGTCCCGCGTCGTCCACCACGGAGTAGGTGAAGTTGTACCGCGTGTTGAACGTCAGGTGGCCGGAAGACGTCCAGGCGGACCCGTCCGGCCCCAAGGTGCCGTCGACGGTGTCGCCGCCGTCGCTCGTCAGGGCCACCCGGTCAATCCGGCCGTTCGTGACCTTGAGGGAAACCGGCGCCGCAGGGTTGACTTGCTTGGCGCCGTCGGTGGGCGTGACGGCCAGTTCCGCGGGCGCCACCACCGGGACGGCGAGTCCCGGCGTCGTCCGGGCCGGGGACCCGGCCTCAGAGGAAATCCCGGACTGGGCCAGCCCCGGAGCCGCCGCGGCGAAGGCTCCGCCGCCGGCTGCCAGGGCGCAGAGCACCCCCAGCAGGGCGATCTTTCGGCCGGTGCTCCAGGTCTTCAGGGCCATCACAGGACCCGGGCGTTTCCACACGTCATCTTGCCAGCATAAGCGAATTACCTTGGAACCCCGGCCAGATTCGACCACGATCCGGTTACAAAAGTGCCCCCAAAACGGTCACAACAAAGGGCCCCGGACCTTCGTCCGGGGCCCTCTGGGAGGGTTTCCTAGTAGCGGTAGTGACCGGGCTTGTACGGTCCGGCCACGTCGACGTCCAGGTACTCGGCCTGCTCCTTGGACAGCTCGGTCAGCTCCACGTCGAGGGCACCCAGGTGCAGGCGGGCGACCTTCTCGTCCAGGATCTTGGGCAGGACGTACACCTGGTTCTCGTATTCACGCTCGCCCTCGGGCTGGCCGGCCTTCGTGAACAGTTCAATCTGGGCGATCGTCTGGTTGGCGAAGGAGTTGCTCATGACGAACGAGGGGTGTCCGGTGGCGTTGCCCAGGTTCAGCAGGCGGCCTTCGGACAGGACGATGATGGACCGGCTGCCCTTTCCCGTGGCCGGGTCTGCTTCGAAGACCCACTCGTGCACCTGGGGCTTGATCTCGACCTTCTTGATGCCGGGGACCCGCGCCAGGCCGGCCATGTCGATCTCATTGTCGAAGTGGCCGATGTTGCCCACGATCGCCTTGTCACGCATCGCGGCCATGTGCTCGGCCATGATGACGTCCTTGTTGCCGGTCGTGGTGATGAAGATGTGGCCTTCGCTGAGGACGGATTCCAGCTTGGCGACCTGGTAGCCGTCCATGGCTGCCTGAAGCGCGCAGATGGGGTCGATCTCCGTGACGATCACGCGCGAACCCTGGCCGCGGAAGGCCTCCGCTGCGCCCTTGCCCACGTCGCCGTAACCGCAGACGACGGCGACCTTGCCGCCCATCAGGACGTCGGTGGCGCGGTTGATGCCGTCCGGCAGGGAGTGGCGGATGCCGTACTTGTTGTCGAACTTGCTCTTGGTGACAGAGTCGTTGACGTTGATGGCCGGGAAGAGCAGCTTGCCCTGCTCCGCCAGCTGGTACAGGCGGTGCACGCCCGTGGTGGTCTCCTCGGTGACGCCAAGCAGGAGGGCGCCGATGCGGGTCCATTTCTGCGGGTCGGCCTCGAGGGAGGCGCGCAGCACGTCCAGGAACACCCGGCCTTCCTCGGACTCGTCCTCGGCGGCGGCGGGGACGGCGCCGGCGGCCTCGAAGTCGACACCCTTGTGCACCAGCATGGTGGCGTCGCCGCCGTCGTCCAGGATCATGTTCGGACCCAGCTCAGGGTTGGCGTCGGCGCCCGGCCAGGTGAGGATCTGCTGGGCGGTCCACCAGTACTCCTCCAGCGTCTCGCCCTTCCACGCGAAGACGGGGACGCCCTGGGGGTCCTCGACGGTGCCGTTGCCGACCACCACTGCGGCGGCGGCTTCATCCTGGGTGGAGAAGATGTTGCAGGAGGCCCAGCGGACTTCGGCGCCGAGGGCGGTCAGGGTCTCGATCAGTACCGCGGTCTGGACTGTCATGTGCAGCGATCCGGCGATCCGGGCGCCCTTGAGCGGCTGGCTGGCGCCGAACTCCTCGCGCAGGGACATGAGTCCGGGCATCTCGTGCTCGGCGAGGCGGATCTGGTGGCGGCCCGCCTCGGCCAGGGAAATGTCCGCAATCTTGTAATCGAAAGTCATGTGCATCCTTTGTTGTGGCCGGTGGCATTGCGTGCCTGGAGCTGGTGATTCTGGATTCAGAAGTATCTAAGCAGTCATTCGGTGCCGCGGGCCTCCCCGATGGGTGCCCGGCAGCGATCTTGCGGGCCGCTATTCGGCGGCGTGGCGCGGGGCGGCGGTGTGCGGGCCGGCGTCGTGCTGATCAGCGGCTGCGGCCGCAGCGGCGGGCAGCAGTTCCGGCGGCAGCAGCAGCGGGATGCCGTCCTCGATCTTGTACCGCAGCTTGTTTCCGGCGCCATCTGCCGTGACGGTGACGAGCTCGTCGCCTTCCTGCACCAGGCCGGAGCCGGTGACGGGGCATCGCAGGACAGACAACAGTTCGGAACTGAGCTTGGGCATGGTGAACGCTCCCTGATGGGCGCCGCAACAGGGCGCCGGTGGCTAAGTGGCTGACGGCTTTTTGCAGTTTCCACCCTACCGCCAGTTGGCGCCTTAGGAAGGTTCGCGCAGGACGCGCAGATGTCCGCGCCGGGCGCCCTCGGCCGGGGCCGGGGCTTCCAGCGCCGGGTGCAGCGTGCGCTGCCCCTTCGCCGTTTCCGCCGCAGCCGGACGGGAGGCCGCCTCGCGGACTGCGTTGGCGAGGGCCAGGAGGTCGTCGGGGCCGGGGCCGGCCGGGGTCGCGGGCATCGCCAGCCGCATGACTTCCCAGCCGCGCGGCACGGTCAGCGAGTCCGCGTGCTGTTCGCACAAGTCGTAGCAGTGCGGTTCGGCGTACGTCGCCAGCGGGCCCAGGACGGCTGTGGAGTCGGCGTAGACGTACGTCAAAGTGGCCACCGCAGAATTGCGGCAGGCAGACCTAGAACAAATACGAATTGCACCCACGACATCACAGACTACTCCCCCTCGGACCGGGGGCTGTGCATTGAAACGTCTGTGGTTCTGCCGCGGCGGGGCCGCGGCGGCGCGGCGGCGGATCGCCGTCGGGGCTGTATCGCGTATTTCATTGCGCGGGTTTAGAGTCAAGATATGCAGTCATCGCACCACGATTCGGGTTTCACGGTCCGGTTGGCTGACCCCGACGCCGGACGCACAGGCGCCGGTTCCGGCCCCGCCGGCGCGCCTCTGGCCGGGTCGCCCGCCACTGTCCAGGGAAAGAGCTTCCGGCAGCGCCGCAGGAACCGGCACGGCCGGGGCCTTCGCGGCGAGCTCATGCTCCCCACCCTGCCCGGGTACCGGACCCGTTCCGACCGCTTCGATGACTTCGTCCTGGACTCAGCCCAGCGGCTGCACGACATCTGGGGCAAGCCGCTCGACGGCGTCCGTTTCGCCGTCGACGAGATCCCCCCGGGCCTGGAGCAGCTCGTGGCGGACCGCACGCCCGCGCCGATGGGCGCCTTCACGGCCGCGACGGCCGAGGACGGACCGGTCATCACGCTGTACCGCCGGGTTGTGGAGCAGGCGTGCGGAACCCGGGACGAGCTGCAGGACCTCGTGCACGACGTCGTCGTGGAATACACCGCCGAAATGCTCGGCGTACCCCCGGAGTCCCTCGACCCCGTCTATCGCCGCCGGTATTAGCCGGAGCCTCGCCCGACGTCCTGCCCTAGTAGCCCTAGTAGCCCTAGTAGCCCTAGTAGCCCAGCGTGACGGGTACCTGCCGCTGTCCTGCCGCTTCCGGTGCCAGCGGCACCGCGGAAATGTCCTCCCGGCCGTCCCGCGCCAGCACCAGTGCCCCGTACGCCGGTTCCCCGGCGGCGGACACCACATAGCCCACGAGCGGCGAGCCGCCCACGTCCGCGGGGATCTTGATGGACGTGGTGGTTCCGCCGGCAATATCGGCGGTGCCTGCGGTCCGGATCTTGCCGTCCGCCGTGATCGGGGTGTAGGTCACTGCCGCACCGCCGGCAGGGGCACCGAGGACGAGCTGCCGGTCTCCGGTGCGCGGAACCGCAACGATGTGCTGGCTGCCCAGCCGGGCCGAGGCGGCGGAAAACGCGATGTCCGCAGCGTCCCCGGACTGCAGTCCCCGCGTGAGCCGGGCTGTGGCCGCGAACGAGACGTCAGAGCTCGCCGCCACGGTGTAGGTCCCGGCCGGGACCCCGGCCAGGGAAACTTCCGTGACCGCGCCGGCCTTCGCCGTGACCACCCCGCCGCCGGGCAATGCTTTCTGGCCGTCCGGACCGTACAGCTTGATCTCGACCACGGCGTCGGCGGCACCCGGCACGGCGACTTCCAGGGCCGGGCCCGCGTCGGCGAAGCCGGGCTTTGCCTTGAGCGCGGCCAGCGCCGCGGGGTCCTGGATTTCGAGACCGGTGGCCACCTGGCTGACGGATGGGGCGGTGCCGGGAGTGATGAAGTCGACGCCGCCGGGCGTGAGGCCGCGGAGCACGCTTTGCTGGATCACGGCGGCCACCGGGCCGCCGGTGCTGCGGACCCGCACGCCGAGCCGTTCCTGTCCCGGCGCGAGCCCGGCCAGGATTATGGAGCGGGTGGTGCCGGGCGCCACCAGCAGGCCACGGCTCCCGGGAGCCTGGATCGGGCCCTCGGCGCCAAAGAGGTCCAGGCTCACCGTCGCCGGCGTGCTGGAGGCATTGGTCAGGTTCAGGACGGCCGACCGGCCGAGGGCCGTGTTGGCGCCGACCAGCCAGAGATCGTTGCCGGGTTGCTGGCAGGAGGCGGCCGCGGAACCTTGCAGGTCCCCGTCCTCGGCCGTGTAGCTCAGGACGGCGCCGGCAGCTGCCTGGTGGTTGTTTTGGGCATCCGCGCTGAGGACGCTGATGTTGTCCACCTCGCGCTGGGGCACGACGCCGGCGATCAGCACGGGCGTGCGGGCCGCAGCCGCGGAGGCTGGGGGCGCGGAAGCTGTGGGCGCTGCGCCCGGCGCGATTTCGGCGAGGGCAGCACCCTTCAGCGGGGCGAGCCGGCTGCCGGGGATGATGCCCGCGCTTGAGCCGAGCACGGCAGCGCTGACGGCCGTCTTCGCGGTGGCGGATTCCGGACTGAACTGGGGGTCGGTGCCCACAGGGGTACCCTCGAGCAGCCGGGCCGGACCCGGGCAGACCCCTACGCTGCTGCCGGCCGGAACCGCGGCAACGGGGGCCTCAAGCTGCCTGCTGGCGGGGCTTTGGGGCGTCAGCGACGCCGCCGACACCAGGCCCCCGCCCGCGGCAACGAGGGCGGCCGCGGAGAGGATCCCGCCGATCACTCCGACCCGAGGCAGGCCCCGCTTCCGCCGCGACGGACCCGTCTCGGTTTCGGTTTCTTTTTCGTTGTCGGCCTTAGACATGCTGGTGTTCCTTACGCAGGGAGGCTTCGTCCCTGGACAGGCCGGTGTTGGACCGGCGGGCAGGCATGGGCACGGCCAGGAGGACGGTCAGCCCGATCATCACGGCCTGCGCAAGTCCGATCAGGACAGCCCACGGCGCTTCATAACGGATGCTCAACTGGCCGCCCTGGGCCGGCAGCGTGAAGGCCTGGGACCATCCCGACGTCGTTGAGGTCAGGCGGCGCCCGTCGAGCCAGGCGCTCCAGCCCGGATCAGCCCGCTCGGCGAGCACCACCAGGCGGCCCTCGGGGCCGGCCGGGACAGTGCCGGCGGCCGAGACTTCTTCCGATGGGAGCAGGCCGATGGCGGCGCCGCTGCCGTCCACCACACGGACCCGGTGCGCGACGTCGGAGTCCGTGATGCCGGGCCGGCCCAGCGGGCTGACCCGCCAGAGCCAGCCCGTCCCCGTCTGGCCGACGGCGACGAGTCCGGGGACTGCGTCCATGCGGCTGGCCGTCAACTCGGAGGCGGAATCGGCAACCCGGAGCACGACAAAGCCGACGCCAAGCCGCTCGAGGTCTGCCCGCGGATCCACGCCCTCGCCGGCCACGATGGTGGCCACGACGTTCCGGAGCGATCCGGCGACGGCGTCGTCGTCGCGGACCGTCTCCTGGCCCGGCGCCCCCATGATGTTGCGGGCAGCGGCAATCGTTGAGAGAGCGTCCAGGGTGGTCCCGGCTCCGCGCATGAGTGTTGCGTCGAAGCTTCCGTCCTCGTTGCTGGCAATCAGGAGCGTCCTGGACTGTTCCGGGCCCTCGCCGCGGTCAACCGCCGTGGCGGGCAGGGTGCGGGCCTGGGCAGGCTGGACGAGCCTCGGGGTCCCGAGGCCGGCCGGTGCTGCTGCGGCGGCCAGTGCCTGTGTTGGTGTCTGTGTTGGTGTCTGCGACGTGGGCTGCAGCAGGTTTTGTGCGGTCCACACGGTGAACCCCGCCAGTGGCGCGGCCAGCAGCAGGACCATGGATGCCGCGGCCGCGCCGCGGATCAGAATCTTCCGTGCCAGTCCGGTACCGGCGGTCCGGCCGGCGGCGTCCAGGAGTCCTTCGGCGGCGATCAGGGCAGCGCCCAGGAACGCGAACCCGGCCGCCGAAACAGCGGGGCCGGGGAACGGCGTGACCAGCACCTCGGCGCTGGCGCCGGAGGCGACATGCCCGGCGAGCCAGCCGCCGGCCAGCATCAGGACCGCCACGGCCCACAGGCAGCGTGCCGTCCGGGTGCGTCCGGCCAGCACAAGCCGGCGCGGCATGAACAGTGCGGCGAGGGCCAGCAGGAGCACGGGCAGCCCGAACAGCAGGGCCAGCAGCAGCGCCCACGGCAGACCGGCCAGCCCGGCGGAGCCCGCGGCGGACCCGCCGAAGGCGCTGAGCCCGGTGAGTCCGGCGCCGGCGTCGAAGTTCAACGGCTGGCCCAGGGCCTGTTGCCACAGTGGGGCGGCGTCGAAACCGAGCGGCAGGCCCGGGTCGGCCAGGAGCGCGCGCGGCCGGTCCAGGACCGAGAAGGCGAAGGGCAGGAACAGTGCCAGGCTGGGCAGGAGCGCCCACCACACCGTGCGGCCGCGCCGGCCCAACAGCACCCCGCAGAGGGCCACGACGGCCATGGACGGCAGCAGCAGCGAGGGCGCAGCGGCGGTGACCACGGCCAGGGCGAGGCCCGCGGCGGCCGCAGCCGTCCACGACGGCGTCCCGTTGACGCCGGGACGGGCGGCCGGCTTGGGGGTGAGCCGTCCCTGGCCCGGGGCCGGTACGGCATGGACGCCGCGGCCCGCGGCGGTGCCGGTCGCCCGGAGCAGCGCCAGGACGAGCACCGGGATCATGACGTGCGCGGCCAAGGCGCCCAGCCGGCCCTGGTTAAGGGAAACCTGGAGTGCCGGCGCCGCGGCCCACAACAGGGCGGCCGCCAGTCGCAGCCGCCGGCGTGTGGTCAGGGCGCCGGCAGCGAACCACGCGCCCAGCGCGGACAGCGGCATGGCGAGGATCAACAGCCAGCCGACGCCGCCGTTGGCATCGCCGGCGCCGAGCACACCCAGCACCCACAGCAGGTAGCCGAAGGGGTCGCCGTGGCCCGGAAGGCCAGCGCCGAGACTGATCCACCAGGTGGAGGCATGGTTCCAGATTTCGGAGAGGCGCACTGAGACGGGGATCAACGCGCCGCCGGAGACGGCCGGGGCCCGAAACAGGCTGAGCAGTCCCGTCAGGGAGACCGCCAGGGTCAGGAGGATGGCCAGCACCGCACCGCTGCCCACCCAACCGCGGTCCGGGGTGGCGATGGCGGCGAAGTCGTCGGCGTCGCCGGTGGGCTGCTCGGTCAGCGGACCAGGGCCTGTGAGTTCGTCGCCGAAGTCGTCGGCGCCGAGCGCCTCAATCAGGGAGCGCCGGTGTGCCCAGACCTCACGGCGCGGCGTCTGCAGCCCCTTCATGACGGAGCGCCTGATCCGGCGGGTGCGCGCGGCGTTGCGGCGTCCGCGGATCACCGCCGCCGGGCGGCCCAGCGCGCCAAAGGTTGCCAGCAGTTGGGAGAACCCGTGCCCCGGGTCCTTGACCGCAATGCTGAGGACGAGTTTGAACAGGCTGCCCAGCAGGGCGCCGACCGCGTGCAGCGGGACTTTCCAGCCGGCCGCGTGCTTGAGCCGCAGGTGCACCTGTGCCTTGCGCGCGGCGGTCGCGTTGCCCAGGGCGTGGGGACGGTGCGAGACATGGAACATCCTGGCGCTGGGGACCACCACCACGCGGTGCCCGGCGAGGCGGTTGCGCCAGCAGAAGTCGACGTCGTCGCCGCTTCCCGGCAAGGCGGGATCGAAGCCCCGGAGCTCCTCCCAGATGTCGCGGCGGACCAGCATGCCGGCGGAATTGACCGCGAAGGTATCGCTGCGGCCGTCGTACTGGCCCTGGTCGAGCTCGTCGGCGTCGATCAGCGTCAGCCGCTCGGCCCAACGGCTCGTGGAGAGTCCGACGTCGATCAGCCGCCGCTCGGCATGCCAGTCCAGCTGCTTGCAGCCTGCCACCGTGACCGACGGCGCCCGTTCGACCGCACGGAGGAGTTCGGCCAGGGCCTCGGGTGCCGGTGCGGCGTCGTCGTGCAGCAGCCAGATCCAGTCGGCTCCCGGCACGGCATCGGCGGAGCCCTCCGCAGGCCACGGCGCGAGGGCCCTGAGCCCGGCCATGACCGCCCCGCCCATGCCGGATCTGGGCTGGTCGAAGACAGTGACGTTGGCCTTGCCCAGTTCCTGTTCGAGGAGGGCGGCGGAGTGGTCGCGGGAGCCGGTGTCGACACCGATAACGGCGTCGGCCGGCCGTGTCTGGGCCGCCAGCGCCGCAAGGGTCCTGGGGAGAAAATCACCGCCGTCGTGGGCGACCACGACGGCGGTGACTCGTACTTCTTGAAGAATTAGACTGCTCGCTTCCTAAGCCGGCGCCGCTCGCGCTCGGAGAGGCCTCCCCAGATCCCGAAGCGCTCGTCGTTGGACAAGGCGTATTCGAGGCACTGGGAACGCACGTTGCAGGCGCCGCAGACTTTTTTGGCGTCGCGGGTAGAGCCGCCCTTCTCAGGGAAGAAGGCTTCGGGATCAGTCTGGGCGCACAGGGCATCGGTCTGCCAGCCGAGCTCGCCCTCGTCGTCGAATTCCTGCCGGGACGGCAGACCGATCCAGACGGGCTGCGCGGAGGTACCGGTACCGGGCGACTGGAGCTCCATCGGCGGGTCGAGGGGATCGGCGTCCAGGTCCGGGCCGGCCAGGAGTTCGTCGTGCGCTGCGAGGAAGGCCGTGGCGGCTTCCTGCAGGGAATCCTGGGTGTGTTCGTTATAGCGGTCAGCCGCGTCCGGATCCGCCGGATCTACGTACCAGTCAGTCGGCACGCCGCGCGACCGGTATTTCGCCGTGGCCTGGCCGGCAACTACGGCATCTTCATGGATACGCTCTGCTAGCCCCATGGCGTCCCCCTCCTGATTTGCAGCCACTGCAAGACCCCCTTGGACACTCGGTTGAGTGCCGGTTTTTGTGCAGTGGCTTTAGATAACTAATTACACGCGTGTAAGTATCCGGGAGTCAAGCCACGGCGGAGATAATAATCAACTTGATACACAAAGTGGAGGCACGCCACGCCCGGAATTTTTTCGCCTCTCCCGCGAGAACCCGCGGAATAATCAGGGTACTGAGCACTTTCGGGGCTTTTCATTGAATTTTCGGGAAATTTTCCCACGCCCCGCGCGGAGCCCCCCGGACGCGGGAGCCGCCGGAGTGACGGACGTCACGGAGCGGGCGGTGGGATGGGCCGTGGCAAGATGAGGGCATGAGCATTCCGGCAATCGAACTGATGACAGCGCTGCGGTCCGGCCAGGCCACGGCGCCCCGGCTGACCTGGTACGGCCCCGATTCGGAGCGGGTTGAACTCTCTGGCCGCGTGCTGGACAACTGGGTGGCGAAGACTTCCAACCTGCTGCAGGACGAACTCGACGCCGAACCGGGCATGCGGCTGCGCCTGGACCTGCCCGCGCACTGGAAGTCGGTGATCCTGGCCCTCGCGGCCTGGCAGCTCGGCATGGAAGTGGTTTTCGATGACGCGGAGGCGGACCTGCTGGCCACCGCGGACCCGGGTCCGGGCGCTGCCGCGGGCGGGTTCGACGCCGTCCTGGCCGTGTCGTTGCCGGCGCTGGCCATGCGGTGGACGGGCGAGCTGCCCAGCGGCGTCCTCGACTACGCCGCCGAGGTCCGTTCCCATGGCGACATTTTCATGCCCCACGTGGACCCTGAGGCGGAACGTCTCGCGGTCCGCACCTCCGACGGCGCAGTCCATGCGCACGCGGCACTCCTGGACGGTTTTGCCGCGGCCCAGGACCCCGGCCTGCGGCTGCTTGTTCCGGCGGCCGACGGCCTCGAAGCCGTCCTTGCGCTGTCCTTGGGAACCTGGAAGGCCGATGGTTCGGTGGTCCTGGTACACCCCGAGGTTGAAGTGACCGGCAAGCTGCGGGACGCCGAGCGCATCAGCGGGGACTGATCCCCAGACACTGACCCCCGGGCCACCGATCCCCAGCCGCCGATCCCCAGACGCTGATCCCCCGGGCCGGCGGCTCCTTAGGACGGCGGGCCGGGCAGCTCCGAATCGTTGACGGCTTCCCTGACGGCCGTCGTGGCAACGGGATGAGCGTGCGGGTGCCGTTCGATGATCTCGTGGTCGTGCGAGAACTCCGGCTCTGCGTCGAGTTCCTGGTTGAACACCAGGAAGCGGTAGGCAAAGAACCGGACCACGGTCGCGACCAGGATGCCGACCACCCCGGCCAGGAAGAGCATGTTCTTGTCGGTGACCCCCATGCCGTACTTCGCGACGGCGGTAAGGCCGGTGGAGATCCCGATGCCGATCCCGTTGATAATGAGGAACATCACGAACTCGCGCAACACGTTGGCCTGCCGGCGGTGCCGAAACGTCCAAAACCGGTTCGCAACCCACGAGAACACCGTCGCCACGCTGGCCCCGAAGAACCGGGCCTTGGCCTCGCTGTCGGTCATGGGACCGTGCATCAGGTAAAACGTCAGTCCGTTATCGATGACGAACGCGATGCCGCCGACGGCACCGAACTTGGCCACTTCGCGCCAGAACAGCGAGGCCAGCCCGCGCATGCGCTCGTTAAGTGTAGTAATCATGACCCTCCGTGGCCTTCTGGAACTGTCGGCCATTGGGCCAAACGCCCATTTTAGCGCCGTTTCCCGGTAGTCCGCCCTCAGCGGCCGCTCAGGCGGCCCGCTGCGCACCCGGCGCCAAGCGCCGGGCGGGAGGGTACGAAACCCACGCTCCGGCACCGTTCCCGCGCTTGCCAATCCCCAAAAGCCGGGTTCCCGTGAGGTTTTCGGTAGGCTGGGACTTGTGACTTTTCCTGTAATCGGTGTTGTTGGCGGCGGCCAGCTTGCCCGAATGATGGCCCCTGCCGCGACCGCCCTTGGCTTCGAGCTCCGTGTTCTCGCCGAAGGCGAGGACGTCTCCGCTGTCTCTGCCGTGGCTAACGCCCCGGTCGGAGACTACAAGGACCTGGAGCATCTGCTCGAGTTCTCCCGCGGCCTCGACGTTCTGACCTTCGACCACGAACATGTCCCCACGGCGCACCTGCGGTCCTTGATCGATGCCGGCGTGAACGTCCATCCCGGCCCGGATGCCCTGGTCAACGCCCAGGACAAGCTGGTGATGCGCGCCGCGATCGACCGGCTCGAGCTTCCGAACCCCACGTGGGCCGCCGTCGCCAACGTCGCGGACCTCGTCGCCTTCGGCGAGCAGACCGGCTGGCCGGTGGTTTTGAAAATGCCCCGCGGCGGCTACGACGGCAAGGGCGTGCGCATCGTGTCCTCGGCCGAGGACGCGGCGGCCTCCGCCGACTGGTTCGAGGCCATGTCCCCCCTGCTGGCGGAAGCCAAGGTGGAATTCAGCCGGGAGCTCTCGGCCATGGTCGCGAGGACGCCGGACGGTGAAACACGGGCCTGGCCGGTGGTGCACACCATCCAGGTGGACGGCGTGTGCGATGAAGTCATTGCCCCGGCCCTGGACATCCCCGTCGATGTTGCCGCAGCCGCGGAGAACGCCGCGGTCCGGATCGCCAGCGAACTCGGCGTAACCGGGGTCATGGCCGTCGAGCTCTTCGAGACCCCGGGCGTGGGCGCCGGCTTCCTGATCAATGAACTCGCCATGCGCCCGCACAACACCGGGCACTGGACCCAGGACGGCTCGGTGACCAGCCAGTTCGAGCAGCACCTGCGGGCCATCCTGAACCTGCCGCTGGGAGCCACCGACCTGCTGGGGCCCGTCGTGGTGATGAAGAACTTCCTCGGCGGCGCCAACCAGGACCTCTACTCGGCTTTCCCCGCCGCCCTCGCGAGCGAGCCTGCCGCGAAGGTGCACTGCTACGGCAAGTCCGTCCGGCCCGGCCGGAAGATCGGCCACGTCAACCTGGTCGGAACCTCCACCGCCGACGTCGACTCCGTGCGGCAGCGGGCCACCACCGTGGCCGACATCATCCGGAACGGCCGGACCCACGCCGGCGCAATGCCGGCAACCTCCGAGGAGACCGCATGAGCACCGCACGCAACGCCGACGCCAACAACGCAGGAACCCCCCTCGCCGGCACCCGCGCGGACACCCCGCTCGTGGGCCTCGTGATGGGCTCGGATTCGGACTGGCCGGTCATGGAAGCCGCCGCCGAAGCCCTCGCCGAGTTCGGAATCCCGTTCGAGGCCGACGTCGTCTCGGCCCACCGGATGCCCACGGAGATGATCCGCTACGGCCAGACGGCCCACGCGCGCGGTCTTCGCCTGATCATTGCCGGCGCCGGCGGTGCCGCGCATCTTCCCGGCATGCTCGCCTCGGTCACTCCCCTGCCGGTGATCGGCGTCCCCGTGCCGCTGAAGACCTTGGACGGCATGGACTCCCTGTTGTCCATCGTGCAGATGCCGGCCGGCGTTCCGGTCGCCACTGTCTCAATCGGCGGCGCACGCAACGCCGGCCTCCTGGCCGTGCGCATGCTGGCCTCCGGCACGGACGAACTCGCCGTCCAGCTCCGGGCGGACCTCCTGGAGTTCGCCCAGGAACTGAACGACGCCGCAACCCAGAAGGGCGCAAACCTGCGGCACAAGGTCAGCGAAGTGTTCGCCGCCGGAAACGTCACCCCGCGTAGCAGCAATTAAGGCAGCCATTAGGAATCCCGGCATGAGCAGCAGCTACGCCCCCACACACCGCACTGACAGCCCTGGGCAGTCCGGGCGGCCATTGGGCGACCCGGTCCGGCACCCCTCCGGCGCCCCGTCCCCGGTGCTCACCAAGCGGGCGTTCGTCCTGATCCTCATGACGCTGCTGGTTCCCGGCAGCGCCCAGATCGTCGCGGGCAACCGCCGGCTTGGACGGGCTGCGCTGCGCGTGACCCTCACGGTCTGGGCGCTGGCCCTGCTGGCCGTGCTGCTCCTGCTCGTGTCCCGCTCCACGCTGATCAACCTCCTCACCGGCACGGTACCCTCACTCTTGCTGGTGCTCGGCCTCGGGTGCCTGGCCATCGGCTGGGCCGCCCTGTTCCTGAACACCTTGCGGCTGATCCGGCCCGGGCTGCTCGCCCCCAGGGTCCGGCCCGCGGTGGTGCTGGCGCTCGTGCTGGCCATGATCCTCAGCAGCGGATCCCTGGGCTACGCTGCCTATCTGCTCAACGTCGGCCGCGACGCCATCGGCAGCATCTTCTCCGGCTCCGGCCCCACCCTGGAGCCGTCCGAGGGCCGGTACAACTTCCTGATGATGGGCGGCGACGCCGGAGCGGACCGCACGGGCCGCCGGCCGGACAGCCTCTCAGTGATCAGCGTCGATGCCAAGACCGGCAGCACGGCCATCATCTCCGTGCCCCGCAACCTGCAGAACGCCCAGTTCAGCGCCGAATCGCCGATGCGCCAAGTGTACCCGGAAGGCTACAACTGCGGCGACGAATGCCTGATCAACGCGATCAACACCGAGGTCACCAACCAGCACCAGGACCTCTATCCCGGCGTGGCCGACCCCGGCGCTCAGGCCACCCTCGAAGCGGTGTCCGGAACGCTGGGCATCAAGGTCCAGGCCTACGTGCTCGTGGACATGGACGGCTTTTCCAAGCTCATCGACGCCATGGGCGGCATCCGGATCAAGGCCGGCGGCTGGGTCCCCATCAGCGGGCCGATGGTGGATGAGGCCAACGGCATCCACGGCATGCCGGACGGCTGGATTCCGGCGGGAGACCAGACGCTCGACGGCTTCCACGCCCTCTGGTACGGCCGGTCCCGGGAATTCGTGGACGACTACGCCCGCATCCAGCGCCAGCAGTGCGTGCAGCAGGCAATGCTGAAGCAGCTCGACCCGGCAACACTGCTGGCCAAGTTTGAGGACATCGCCAAGGCCGGCACGAAGGTGGTCGAATCGAACATCTCCTCCGGCCAGCTCGGCAGTTTCGTGGACCTGGCCATGAAGGCCAAGGGACAGGACGTCAGCCGCCTGACCATCGGTCCGCCCGACTTCGACGCTGCCTTCTCCACGTCCCCGGACTTCGACGTCATCCACGAGCGGGTGGCCAAACTGCTGGCCAGCCCGTCCGCCGGCGCAGCCGGTGACACCGCCGGTGACGATGCCGTCCTGCAGCCCGGAACGGCCGCCGGGCCGCTCTCCGCCGCCGGCCCCGCCCCGGCCACCGAGCCCCCGCCCGCGCCGTCGGACTTCACCCCGGTAACCACCACGCCGGACGGCGAGCCGATCACCGAAGAGATGCTGAACCAGTTCAAGCGCAACGGCGACGAGCAGTCCATCCGCGACCTCGTCGCCACCAATGGACAGTGCGCGCCGCTCTAACCGCCGGGCAGCGGTTCTGACGGCAGAACCGCGACCACATTTCGTTGACGAGACATTTCATTCATCAGACAGGGACCAGGCCATGTACGAACTTGAGAACGTCCTCCGGCCCTACGCCTGGGGCTCCCCGACGGCCATCGCCGAGCTGCTGGGCAGGCCGGCTTCCGGCGGTCCCGAAGCGGAGCTCTGGATCGGCGCCCACCCGGACTCCCCGTCTGTCGCGCTGACGGCGGCGCCCGGCGGTTCCGGCCGGCACGCACCCGAAACGCACGACGGCGGACGGCTGGCGCTGGACGCCTTGATTGCCGAGGATCCGGAACATTGCCTGGGCGGCGCGAGCGTGGCCGCTTTCGGTCCGCGCCTGCCGTTCCTGCTCAAAGTCCTCGCGGCCGAGGCGCCCTTGTCCTTGCAGGTGCACCCGACGCTCGCCCAGGCCCGGGAGGGCTTCGCACGCGAGGAAGCCGCCGGCGTCGACCCTGCCGCGACGGAGCGCAACTACAAAGACGATAACCACAAGCCCGAAATGATCTTCGCGCTGACCCCGTTCGAGGCGCTCTGCGGGTTCCGGCCGGCCGCGGAATCCCGGGCGGTCTTCGAGCACCTGGCGGCGTGCTTCGAGCTCGCCGGGCTGGAGCTGCCGCCGCTGGTCCCGCTGCTGCTCGAAGACCTGGCGCAGCCGGATGAACCCGCGGCCCTGCGCTCCGCCTTCGAGCGTCTCATCACCGGCGGCGGGGACGTCGCCGAGGCGACGGCGACGATCGTCGGAGTCCTCATCTCCGGTGCCCCCATGGCTGGGTACGAGGCGGAACTGTCCACCGCGGTAAGCCTGAACGGCCGGTACCCCGGAGATCCGGGCGTGCTGATTTCCCTGCTGCTGAACCGGATTTCCCTTGCCCCGGGTGAGGCCGTCTACCTCCCGGCCGGCAACGTCCATGCCTACCTGCACGGCCTCGGCATCGAGGTCATGGCGTCCTCGGACAACGTGCTCCGCGGCGGGCTCACGCCGAAATTCGTGGACGTGCCGGAACTGCTGAAGACTGTCGCGTTCGAGGCGGTCGCCGTGCCCATGCTTCCCGCCGAGACCTCCATGCTGGGCCAGGAACTCTTCCGGCCGCCGTTCCGGGAATTCCAGCTGCAGCGGATCGAACTGGCGCCCGGGGCGGAGCCCGTCCCGCTGGCGCAGTCCGGCGCCGCCGTCGTCATTGTCACGGCCGGCTCCGTCCGCCTCGACTCCCCCAAGGGCGAGCTGCGGCTGGAACGGGGCGCCAGCGCCTTCCTGACCGCCGCAGAGGCCCCGGTCAACGTCCACGCCGTCTCCGGCGCCACCGGCACCGCCCTGGCATTTGCCGTTACCACCGCATTGGAAGCCTGACACCATGGATTATTTCCTGCAGAGCCCGCAGTGGGCACAGTTCCAGCGTTCGCTCGGACGCACGGTCCACGAACAGTCCGGCCCCGGGTGGCGCTTCCTCGCGGTCGAGGAATCCAATCCGGCCGGAAAGCTGCTGTACTCCCCGTACGGCCCGGTCGCCGAGTCGCTGGCAGCATTCGACGCCGCACTGGCGGCCCTGACGGACCTCGCCCGGAGCAGCGGGGCCGTGTTTGTCCGGGTTGAACCGGTCACCGCAGGGTTCGCCGCCGCCGAGGCTGACGCCGTGCTCCGCAGCCGCGGCCTGCAGCCGGCGCCGGCCAGCCAACAGCCCGAGCTCAGCTGGATCGTGGACCTCGACCGGGATTTCAAGGACGTCCTGGCGGACATGAAGCCGGCGAACCGGAACCTGTTCCGCAACATCCACAAGAAGGGCGTGACCTTCCGCTCCAGCCAGGACCCGGCCGAGATCGCCGTTCTCCTGGAGTTCCTGCACATGACGGCCGCCCGCAACGGCTTCAAGCCGCAAAGCGACGAGTACCTGAGCCAGGTGGCGCACTCGCTCATGCCGGCCGGAGCCGCGACGCTTTTCATCGCGGAGCTCGAGGGCCAGCCCATCGCCGCGGCCCTGGCCTACGATTCGGCCGACACCCGGACCTACGCCCATGCCGCCCTTGACGACACCCACCGCAAGCTCAGCGCGGGCATTCCCCTGCTCATCACCCTGATGGCGGACGCCCAGGCGAAGGGCCTCAAGCACGTGGACCTCTGGGGCGTGGCGCCGGCGGACCAGCCCGACCACAAATGGGCCGGGTTCACGGCGTTCAAGAAATCGTTCGGCGGCCGCGGGATCGCGTATCCCGGAACGTGGGACCTGCCGGTCCGGAAGGTGCGCTACGGCAGCTACCAGCTGGCCCGCAAAGGCGCCCAGCTCGCGAAGAAGCTGCGCGCCCGGTCCCGGGCCCTCGTTAACCGCTAACCGCTAAGGGCCAGCAGGCGGCACCGGCCAGCCGGGGCCACCCGGCCCGCCGCGTCCCGGCGGCAGGTGTTGGTGGCGGTGTTAGTTGGCCGTAATGGCGTGCCGCTGGGCGTCGTAGGCGCTGGCCACCATCTGCTCCACGGAGTGGCGCATCTTCCAGTCGAGATCGCGGGCGGCCAGCGTGCCGTCGGCGACGATCCGGTCCGGATCCCCCGCCCGCCGCGGACCGATTTCGGGTTCGAAATCGATTCCCGTGACGTCGGCCATCGCCGTCATGATCTGGCGCACGGACAGCCCGTCCCCGGATCCGAGGTTGTACACCCGCTCCAGCGGCTTGCCCGCCTCGAGCGCCTGGGCGGCAGCCACATGCGAGGTGGCCAGGTCGGCCACGTGCACGTAGTCGCGCACGCAGGTTCCGTCCGGCGTGTTGTAGTCGATGCCGTTGATGCGCGGGGTCTTACCGGCTGTGAGCGCCCGCAGCACGATCGGGAAAAGGTTGTGGGGGCTGGTGTCGTACAGCTCGGGCGCACCGGAGCCGACCACGTTGAAGTACCGCAGCGAGGTGTGCTTCAGGCCCCGGGCCCGGCCCTGGTCACGGATCAGCCACTCGCCGATGAGTTTGCTCTCGCCGTAGGGCGATTCCGGGTTGGTGGGCGTCGCCTCGGTGACGACGTCGCCGGTGGGCGTGCCGTAGGTGGCCGCGGACGAGGAGAAAACCAGTTTGTCGACGCCGGTGACCTCCATGGCCTTGAGCAGCTGCGCGGTGCCCGTGACGTTCTGTTCATAGGTGAGCAGCGGCTCCTGGACGGAGACCCCGGCGTACTTGAAACCGGCCAGGTGGATCACCCCGGTCACCGCGTGCTCCCGCAGCGTACGGGCCACGAGGTCGGCGTCGAGGATGCTGCCATGGATGAACGGCACGTCGGCCGGCACGAATTCACGGTGCCCGCTGGAGAGGGAGTCAATCACCACCGGCTGGATCCGGGCACCGCGCAAAGCGGAAACCACATGAGAACCGATATATCCTGCACCGCCAGTTACGAGCCACGTCATGGCTCCACCCTATCTAATCCCACGGGCCCCGGCCGCCCGCGGCCATGGACACGTCATCATGCACCGGGTTTAAGACGACGAATCCCGGGTCGCGGTGGCGGCCCGGGATTCGCTGTGCTCAATGGTGCAGTTCAGTGGTGCCGCGCAGGTGCTAGCTCTTGCGGGCGTAGCCTTCCCACTTGCTGGCCTGGTGTTCGCCGTCGACAAAGCGGATGGTGCCGGACTTGGAGCGCATCACGATGGACTGGGTGAGGACCTTGTCCTTGGAGTAGCGGACGCCCTTGAGGAGGTCGCCGTCGGTGATGCCGGTGGCCGCGAAGTAGCAGTTGTCGCTGGAGACGAGGTCGTTGGTGGAGAGCACGCGCTCCAGATCGTGGCCGGCGTCGATCGCCTTCTGCTTCTCTTCGTCGCTCGTGGGCCACAGCCGGCCCTGGATGACGCCGCCGAGGGACTTGATGGCGCAGGCCGCGACGATGCCCTCCGGGGTTCCGCCGATGCCCATGAGGGCGTCGACTCCGGTGCCGGCACGCGCAGCGGCGATGGCCCCGGCGACGTCGCCGTCCATGATGAACTTCGTGCGGGCACCGGCTTCGCGGATTTCCTCCACGAGGGGGCGGTGCCGGTCGCGGTCCAGGATCATGACGTTGAGCTGGTTGACCTTGACGCCCTTGGCCTTGGCGATCAGGTGCAGGTTCTGCTTGACCGGCAGGCGCAGGTCAACCATGTCGGCCGCCTCCGGGCCGGTGACGAGCTTTTCCATGTAGAACACGGCAGAGGGATCGAACATGGAGCCGCGTTCGGCCACGGCCAGGACCGCGAGCGCATTGTTGATGCCAAGGGCGGTCAGGCGGGTTCCGTCGATGGGGTCGACGGCGACGTCGCATTCGGGGCCCGTGCCGTCACCGACGTGCTCGCCGTTGAACAGCATGGGGGCTTCGTCCTTCTCGCCCTCACCGATGACAACGACGCCGTTGAAGTGCACGGTCTGCAGGAAGGAGCGCATGGCGTCGACGGCGGCGCCGTCGGCCTTGTTCTTGTCGCCGAACCCTACCCAGTGGCCGCCGGCGATGGCCGCGGCTTCCGTGACGCGGACAAGTTCCAGCGCGAGGTTGCGGTCAGGCTCGTCGATCCCGACGGCGAGCGAGGGGGAAAGCGTGGAGTACTTCTGGGACATAGGCGCTGGTGTCACGTGAACCTCTTCTTCGAGTGGCGGTCGTTGAACCCGTACGGCCAGGATCGATCCGTCGCGGTGATTCGTCTGTTATTGATCATAGTCGGGGCGGGGCCGCAAGGTCATGGGATGACCGGCGCGTGACGCACTTCACCGCTGGGGGGCCGATGCGCCGCGAATGTGAGATCGGCCCGGACATGCGCGACTATAGAGGGGTGAGTGAATTGCAGGACGCTTCCCCCGCCGCCCCCGGCTCGCCGGCTGGCAGCTCCCCCGCGGCAGGCCCGTCCCCTTCCGGACAGCCGCCAGTGAAGCCCGTTATCGCCGCCGCTGCGGCCAAACGCGCCAATGCCTCCGTGATGGGCATGATCATCGCGCTGGTGGTGAGCATCGCCGCGTTCCTGCCGATCGTGCTCATGAACCCGTCTCCGAAGACCGACGGCTACCGGCCCAACGTCAATGTCAGCGCCACCGCGCAGAACGCGGCGGGTGTGGCGGGGTTCACACCCGTGGCGGCCGATACCGGCGACACATTCCGCGCCAACTACGCCCGCTGGGAGTCCGGCGCCGGCAGCGGCGTTCCGGCCTGGGAAGTCGGCTACCTGACGCCCAAGGAATCCTTCATCGCCCTCGTGCAGACCCGCGCGGCCAATCCCACCTGGCTCCTGCAGCAGACCAAGAACGCGCCCGTGACCGGCACCCGCAACGCCGGCGGCCGGGACTGGGAACTGCGCGACAGCGGCAAGGGCGAGAAATCCCTGGTGCTGACCGAACGCGGCACCACCGTCATCCTCTCCGGATCCGCGACGCTGGAGGAGTTCTCCGCCCTGGCCGCCGCCGTGGTGAAGTCGCTCGAAAGTAATCCTCCCGCCGGGGCACAGCCCAGCACGCCGGCACCGACCCCCGGCGCAACAGTTTCCCCATCGGCGGCATCAACCAAGTAAAGTCGGGGCGTGGCCACATATCTCACCCCTGCCCTCGCCTGGCGGCGTCTCCGCGAAGGAAACGAGCGTTTTGTCGCCGGAGCCTCCTCACACCCCAACCAGGACGCATCACGGCGCTCGTCGCTTGTCGAAAACCAGCACCCGTTCGCCGTGATCTTCGGTTGCTCCGACTCCCGCCTCGCCGCCGAGATCATCTTCGACCTCGGCCTGGGGGACGCGTTCGTCGTCCGGACCGCCGGCCAGGTTATTGACGACGCCGTCCTCGGCTCCCTGGAATACAGCGTCAGCGTCCTCGGCGTGCCGCTGATCGTCGTCCTGGGACACGACCGCTGCGGCGCCGTGACCGCCACCAAGGCCGCCGTGGAGACCGGCCAGATGCCGGTCGGATTCATGCGCAGCCTGGTTGAACGCATCACCCCGTCCGTGCTGACCTCGCTCCGCAACAACCAGGACGACATCAACGACATGGTGGTCGAGAACGTCAAGCAGACCTCGCAGCGCCTCGTGGACAGCTCCCGTGTGATTTCGGACGCAGTGGAAGGCGGCCGCGCCGCCGTGATCGGCCTCGCCTACAGCCTGGCCGACGGCAAGGCCGGCCTGGTGTCCGGAATCGGCGAGCTCTAGGCTCAACTCTTCAAGTCCGGGTTCCCGCCGCGGCTGCCGCGGCGGGAGCCAGTTCACGGTTTTCGGTGGGACCCTCCCTCCCAATAAGCTAGCCCCATGACTTCCACAGATGAGTTGAACACCGAAGAGTTCCGCATTGAACACGACACGATGGGCGAAGTCCGCGTTCCCGTGAACGCCCTGTACCGCGCGCAGACGCAGCGGGCAGTCGAGAACTTCCCGATCTCCGGCAAGACCCTGGAGCGCGCCCACATCGAAGCCCTGGCACGGGTGAAGAAGGCAGCCGCCCAGGCTAACGCAGAACTGGGGGTGCTCGACGGCGAGCTCGCCCAGGCGATTGCCGACGCAGCCGACCAGGTTGCGGCCGGCAAGTATGACGGCGACTTCCCGATTGACGTCTTCCAGACCGGATCCGGCACGTCCTCGAACATGAACACCAACGAGGTCATCGCCGAGCTCGCCACGCGGGCCCTCAAGTCTGCCGGGAGCGACAAGGTTGTCCACCCGAACGACCACGTCAACGCCTCACAGTCCTCCAACGACGTCTTCCCCACCTCCGTCCACGTCGCCGCCACGTCCGCCCTGATCAACGACCTGATCCCGGCCCTCGGATACCTGGCGGAGTCGCTGGAGCGCAAGGCCACCGAATTCAAGGACGTCGTAAAGTCCGGCCGCACGCACCTCATGGACGCCACGCCCGTCACGCTGGGCCAGGAGTTCGGCGGCTACGCCGCGCAAGTCCGCTACGGCATCGAGCGCATCAACGCCTCCCTCCCCCGCGTCGCCGAGGTCCCGCTTGGCGGCACCGCCGTGGGCACCGGCATCAACACGCCGGCCGGATTCCCGGAGCGCGTCATCGAACTGCTGGCAGCCGACACCGGACTGCCCCTGACCGAGGCCCGCGACCACTTCGAGGCCCAGGCCAACCGGGACGGCCTCATCGAAGCGTCCAGCCAGCTGCGCAACATCGCGATTTCCTTCATGAAGATCAACAACGACCTGCGCTGGATGGGTTCCGGCCCCAACACCGGCCTCGGCGAAATCGCCATCCCGGACCTGCAGCCGGGCTCGTCGATCATGCCGGGCAAGGTCAACCCCGTCATCTGCGAAGCCTCCATCATGGTCTGCGCCCAGGTGATCGGCAATGACACCGCCATCGCATGGTCCGGCACCAACGGCGCCTTCGAACTCAACGTCGGCATCCCCGTAATGGCCGCCAACCTCCTTGAATCCGTGCGCCTGCTGGCCAACACCAGCCGCGTCATGGCCGACAAGATGATTGACGGCATCACCGCCAACGTGGAACGCGCCCGCTTCCTCGCCGAGGCTTCGCCGTCGATCGTGACCCCGCTGAACAAGTTCATCGGCTACGAGAACGCCGCCAAGATCGCCAAGAAGGCCGTGGCCGAGGGCCTGACCATCCGCGAGACCGTCGTCTCCATGGGCTTCCTCGAGCGCGGCGAACTGACCGAGGAGCAGCTGGACACCGCCCTGGACGTCATGTCCATGACGCGCCCGCCGCACAAGGCCTAACGGCTCCGGGCGGAGTCGCCCCCGAAGAGAACATCCGCCGCCGGCCGGCATCCTTCCGGGAAGGGTGCCGGCCGGCGGCATGTCTGCGCCGCATGCCAGAACTTAGACCCTGGGCGGCTCCCCGCCCGCGGCCTCCCGCTCCTCCGCCGTGTAGGCCGCGGCAGCAGCGGCGTCCGCCATGCTGGCACCGCCGATCCGCGCCTCCCGCAACCGCCGCGTCTTGGCGGACTGGACGGAGAAAGCAGCATCGACGTTCCCGGCGGCATAGGTCAGGGCGTCTTCGGCGCGGATGCCGAGGCCGCCGGCGGTCAATACCGCGTCCTGGTTGGCGCCCAAATACGTAAACTGCCAGCCCCACTGGCTCTGCTGCCGCTGGACCAGTGCCTTGACCAGCTCGCCCGTGGCCTCGCGCGAGGAGTTCTCGTGGCCGTCCGTCAGCACGGCCACCAGCACGGTGCCGGGGCGCTGGCCCTCCGGAAGGGCCGCTAGTTCCGCACCGGCTTCGCCGATCAGCCGGACCATGGCGTCGTGCAGGGCGGTGCTGCCCCGCGGCTGCAGGTCCAGGGCCGGCACGTCCTGGATGTCCACCGAGGCGTAAACGCGCTCGTAGGTGTCATCGAACTGCGCCAACGACAGCCGGCACCGGCCCGCCACTGCCTGCTGCTCGCGGATGAACGCCGCAAACCCGCCCACAGTGTCATCGGCGATGGCGCTCATCGACCCGGAACGGTCCAGGAGGACATACACGTGCGTCAGGGCTGAATCTGTCATGCTTCCCCATTTCCGGCCCGGACGGCGCTTCTGCCACGTCGCGGGCCACCTGTTGCCCGCCATATGGCTGGACAGGAGCAGGCTATGGCCGGGCAACGACATTATTGGCACAACAGCCGGCAACATTTTTTGCACTTTTTGTATTCGAGTGCAAAAATACACTCCATGGGAAACAGTGCAATTAGTTCCGGGGGCCTCCGCGAGCGCAAGCGGGCCGCAACACGGGCGGCGATCACCGCCGTCGCGCGTTCCCTGACCGCCGAACGCGGCCTCAGCGGCTACACCGTGGAGGAAGTCTGCGAGCGCGCGGGCATCTCCCGCCGGACCTTCTTCAACTACTTCCCCGCCAAGGAAGATGCGATCCTGGGCCACGTCGACGACGACTTTCCGGAAGAGGTGGTGGCCCGGTTCATGGCGGGCGGCGCGGGTTCGCCCGCCGGGGAAATATCGGCCTCACTCCTCGCCGACCTCGTACGCCTGTCCCTTGATCTGTCCGAACGGATGAGCGGCTCCGAGGAAGAGACCCGCCAGCTGATCGGGGTGATCAAGAAGGAACCCCAACTGATGCTGAAGATCATCGGCGCCACCGAGGAACGCGAGGCCGACTTCGCCCGGCTGCTCGCGGCCAGGGAAGGTGTTGCTGCCGATCACCCCGTGGTCCGCATGGCCGTAGTCCTCCTGGGAAACGTCGCCAGGAAAACCAGCGCCGACTACTTCTCCGAGGGCAACGCCCGCCCTTACAAGGACATGCTGCTGGAAAACATCGCAGCAGCCCGCACGCTCTTCTCCCTGCCGTTCACCATGTCCCAGTTCGACACAGCCGAGCCAAACACAGTCAAGTCCACGTCAGTCCACGCCGACCCTTCCGAAGGAGCGCAATGAGCGCCGCCGTCAGCACCAAACCAGCAGCCGAGCCGCTGCTGCTGACCCAGAAACGCATCTGGATCATCTTCTCCGCCCTTATCGCGGGCATGCTGCTCTCCAGCCTTGACCAGACCATCGTCTCCACCGCCATGCCCACGATCGTCGGCAAGCTCGGCGGCGTGGAGCACCAGGCCTGGATCACCACGGCCTATCTGCTCGCCACCACCATCGTCATGCCCATCTATGGAAAGTTCGGCGACATCCTGGGCCGCCGGAACCTGTTCCTGATCGCCATCGGGCTCTTCACCCTCGCCTCCGTCGGCTGCGCCCTGGCCACGGACTTCTGGGGCTTCGTGGTCTTCCGCGCCGTCCAGGGCCTGGGCGGCGGCGGCCTGATGATCCTGTCCCAGGCCATCATCGCCGACATCGTTCCGGCCAAGGAGCGCGGCAAGTACATGGGCCCGCTGGGCGCAATCTTCGGCCTCTCCGCCGTCGCCGGCCCCCTGCTGGGCGGTTTCTTCGTGGACCACCTGACCTGGGAATGGGCCTTCTACATCAACATCCCGATCGGCATCGCCGCGTTCACCATCGCCTGGTTCACCCTGACGTTGCCGAACAAGAAGGCCGAGAAGCGGATCGACATCCTGGGCGTGCTGCTGCTCTCCGCGGCCACCACGTGCCTGATTTTCTTCACCGACTTCGGCGGTAAGAAGGACGAGGGCTGGGATTCGCCGCTGACGTGGGCCTTCGGCGCCGGACTGGTGCTCGCCGCAGCCGCCTTCGTCCTGGTGGAGCGCCGGGCCGAGGACCCCATCATTCCGTTGAGCCTGTTCAAGAACCGCATCTTCGTGAACTCCACCGCCATCGGCTTCACCCTCGGCCTCGGCATGTTCGCGGCGATCGCCTTCGTCCCGACCTTCCTGCAGATGTCCTCCGGGACCTCCGCCGCCGAATCCGGCCTGCTGATGCTGCCGATGATGGTGGGACTCATGGGCATGGCCATCTTCTCCGGCATCCGCATTTCCAAGACCGGCAAATACAGGATGTTCCCGATCCTCGGGGCCGCCCTGACCATCGCGGCGATGCTGTGGTTGACCACGCTCACGGCCGCCACGCCCATCTGGGTCATCTGCGTGCAGCTGTTCGTCTTCGGCGCGGGCCTCGGCTCGATCATGCAGGTGATCGTCCTGGTGGTCCAGAACTCCGTGCCGGCGGACCAGATCGGCACGGCCACGAGCACAAACAACTACTTCCGCGAGGTGGGCGCATCCCTGGGCGTCGCGGTGTTCGGCTCCATCTTCACCACCCGGCTCTCCGAGTCCCTGACCAGTGCCTTCACCGGCGCCGGGGCATCCGCTGAGCAGGCGTCGCAGTCCACCCGGACGATGGACCCCCAGGTCCTCAGCCAGCTCCCGGCCCAGCTCAAGGACGCGATTGTCAACGCCTACGCGGATTCCCTCGCTCCCGTCTTCTGGTACCTGCTGCCGTTCCTGGTCATCGCCCTGATCCTGGCCCTGACCCTCAAGCAGATCCCGCTCTCGGACACCGCCGGCATGGTGGCCCGCGGCGAAGCAGTCGGCGGCGAGGAAGCCGAGCGGCTCGAGGCGGAACGGGCGGCAGCCCGCCACGGCGCCGACGCCGCGGAGCCCACGGGGCCGGAAGGGCTTTCAGCCCAGAGCCGCACCGACGGGCCCGGTCACGACGACGAGCTCACCCGCCTGCGCGGCTGACGGTCCGGACACGGCCCGGCACCAGCCAGACAGTGCCGGCAGGGGCGCCGCAACCTTTGGGGGTGCGGCGCCCCTGCTGCGTGCCGGGCCGGTCAGCGCCGGCAGCCGGGGCGCCCGCGCTGCCGGCCTATCCGGCCGGCAGCAGCATGGCGGCGACTGTGCCGGCCAGCATGAACGGCCCAAAGGGAATGGCCGACTGCAACGTGCCGCGCCGCGCAGCGAGCAATCCGAGACTCCACAGGCCACCGAGGACGAACGCGGCAAAGGTCCCGACCATGACGTGCCCCCAGCCCAGGAATCCCAGGTACATCCCCAGGACGCCGGCGAGCTTCACGTCACCGAATCCCATTCCCGGCGGATACACCGCGTGCAAGAGAAAGTAGAAAAGCCAGAGGGCTGCCCCGCCGGCAAGGACACGGAGCCCCGGAATGCCGAATGCCCCGGCGTCGGCGGTGCCGGCAACGTCCTGGCCGCCGGGAAGCAGCTGGCTGGCGGCCGCGCCCAGCAGAAGGACTCCGGCGATCCCATAGGAGGGAAAGACGATCCTGTCCGGGAGCAGGTGGTGCCGGACGTCGATGACGGTGAGCCGGACGGCCATCACGAAGAAATACGCGCACGCGGCCAGGGCAAGCCAGAACGCCAGCGGGTTGGCGGCGCCCAGAACGCCGAGTCGTTCGATCACTCTCGGATGCTACTTGATATTCATCCGGCCCGGCGGCCCCCGCGCGTAAACTGTGGATATGGCCGCATGGGACAGCAAGAACCGGCGCGGGCCGGACGCCCCACGCGGTCCGGCGGAGAAGGCTGCTGCCTTCCGGCACCTGTGCCGGTCCTCGCCGTGGAAGTGGCAGTCGCTGAGGTTCGAGTACCTGGATCGGCCCCTCACGGGTTCCGCAGTTTCCGCAGCAGTCCCTCCCCACGGCCTCGTCAGGGCGTGGCTGCGCAGGCCCGGCGCCTTGCGGCTGGAGACCGCCGACGGGCTGGTGATCGCCAGCACCACCGGCATCAACGATTCACGCGGCGGCTTCTATGTCAGCTCCACAAGGAAGACCTGGCTCCTGCCGCCGAACCTTGTCACGCCGGTGTACGACGACGACGGGCTGGTGCGCCGCCGCCCGGAGGCAGCCTACGGCGAGCCGTCCTTCGGGAACGGCCGGTTCGCCGCGGCCCTGGACCCGGTGGAGCTTGCAGGGAACTCCCCTGTCCCGTTGGAGTTCCCCAACGCCAACGCCGTGGAGCTCGGCCCCATCACGGAGGTTGACCACGAGGGCCGGCCGGCCCTGGAAACCACGGTCAGCCCGAACCTCTCCTACCGTCCCGCCGACCCCGGAGCCCCGCTCTGCCGTCCGGGACGCACGCTCCTGAGGATTGACGCCGCAACGGGCGTCTGCGTTGCCAGCCGCTGGCTGGACGCGCCCGGGACCGGCACCGAGCAGGACGGCTATGGCCACTGGCTGAGGATCCTGGGCGTCGACGAATACATGCTCGATGACCTGTTCCTGGCCGAATCGATGAACCTCACGGACGTCCGGCGCCACATCAGCTGGGACGTTCCCGCGGAGTAGCGCGGCCGTGACTCGCGTCCGCCCGCCGGCACCGCTAGGCTTCCTGCGATGACTGAACCCGCCGACTACTGGCCCCCTTTCGACCTGCGCCTCACTACGCCGCGCCTTCAGCTGCGCCCCATCCGCGACGCGGACATTCCTGCCGCGGTCGTGGCCGCCCGGAGCGGCGTGCACCCCCCGGGCAGGAACCCGTTCAGCAACCCCTGGACCGAAGCCCCGGCCAGCGAGCTCGGCACCAACATGGCGCAGTGGTACTGGCGGTGCCGCGGCAGCATGAGCCCGCAGGACTGGACCCTCCTGCTTGGCATCTGGCACGAGGACGAATTCGTCGGCTGCCAGGACATCGCGGCCAAGGACTTCGCCACGCTCAAGACGGTCACCACGGGCTCCTGGCTCCGCCAGAGCGTCCAGGGCCGCGGCCTTGGCAAGGAAATGCGTGCCGCCGTCGCCCTCTACGCCTTCGACTGGCTCTGTGCCGACGTGGCGGAGTCCGAGGCCGCCGCCTGGAACCAGCAGTCCTTGGGCGTCTCGCGCTCCCTCGGCTACGAGCTCAACGGCGTCACCCGCGCCGCCTGGGGCGGCAAGGCCCAAGAGGTCCAAAACGTCCGCCTCACACCCGCCACCTTCAAACGCCCCGACTGGCAGCTACAAGTAGAAGGCCACGAAGCCTTTGCGAAATATCTGGGCATCCACGAGTAGCAGCCCGCAGTCGGGGCCGCGGCTCGGCCGTCGCTGAGACACGTCCATGCTCTGGGCTGCAATGGTTGGGTTCGCCCGTGGTTAGGTTTGCCGGGACACGGCCTTTCGCCGTCGCTTAGACACGTCGCATCGGACCCGCTGCGGTCGCTGGGCGACCTTCGGGGTCCGATGCGCCGCGATGCGCTCCTTTGCGAAAGACCGCGTCCCGGTGGTGAGCGTCCCCCCTTCGCGGGGCTGCGGTGTCCCGCTAAGGAGCGCATCGCCGACCAAAGCGCAGCGAAGGTCGCCCAGCGACCGCAGCGCAGCGACGGGAGGTGTCTAAGCGACGGCGGGGCGCCACAGCACCGCAAACCCAACCACGGCAGACCCAACCACGGCGAAAGGCCGCCGCCCGGCGAACCCATCCACGGCTACCCAACCAACGGCGAAGGGCCGCGGCCCGGCGAACCGGACCACGGCCCCAAGCAGGGTGATGGCCTAGATCTCTGCCCCCTCCAGCAGCTCCGTCACCAGGGCGGCGATCGGCGAGCGCTCCGAGCGGGTGAGGGTCACGTGGCCGAACAGCGGGTGACCCTTCAGCGTCTCGACGACGGCCGCCACGCCGTCGTGCCGTCCGACCCGCAGGTTGTCGCGCTGGGCGACGTCGTGCGTCAGGACAATCTTGGAGTTCTGGCCGATCCGGCTCATCACTGTCAGCAGCACATTCTTCTCCAGGGACTGCGCCTCGTCGACGATCACGAACGCATCGTGCAGGGAACGTCCGCGGATGTGCGTCAGCGGCATGACCTCCAGCATGCCGCGGTCCATCACTTCCTCCACCACTTCCTGGCTGACCAGCGCGCCCAGGGTGTCAAAGACCGCCTGGGCCCACGGGTTCATCTTTTCGGCTTCGGAACCGGGCAGATAGCCGAGTTCCTGGCCGCCCACCGCGTACAGGGGCCGGAAGACGATCACCTTGCGGTGCTCCCGGCGCTCCAGGACGGCTTCGAGCCCGGCGCACAGGGCCAGTGCGGACTTGCCCGTGCCGGCCCGGCCGCCGAGGGACACGATGCCGACCGACGGGTCCATCAGGAGATCGATCGCCAACCGCTGCTCAGCCGAGCGGCCATGGAGTCCGAAGACGTCGCGGTCGCCCTTGACGAGCCGGACCTGCTTGTCCGCCCCTACCCGTCCGAGAGCCGAGCCACGGCTGGACAGCAGCACCAGCCCGGTGTTGGTCGGCATCTCGGCCGCCGCCGGGATGAACACCGGCTCGTGCCCGTACAGGGTGGCAACCTCGTCCTCGCCCGCGTCGAGCTCGGCGACGCCGGTCCAGCCGGAGTCCTTGACGAGTTCATTGCGGTACTCGTCGGCCAGCAGCCCCATCGCCGAGGCCTTGACGCGCATCGGCAGGTCCTTGGACACCACCGTCACGTCACGGCCCTCGTTGGCCATGTTCTTGGCCACCGCGAGGATGCGGCTGTCATTGTCCACCCCGCGGAAACCGGCGGGCAGCACCTCGGCGGAGATATGGTTCAGCTCCACCATGAGCGTGCCGCCGTCGGGGCCCAGCGGGATGGGACGGTCCAGGCCGCCGTGCTCGAGCCGCAGGTCATCGAGCAGCCGGAGGGCCTTGCGCGCAAAGTACCCCAGCTCGGGGTCGTGGCGCTTTCCTTCAAGCTCGGTGATGACGACGATCGGCAGGATGACCTCATGCTCCGCGAAGCGCAGGAGGGCCCGCGGATCGGACAACAGCACAGAGGTATCGATCACGAAACTGCGGGCCGTGCCCCGGCTCCCTGTTCCTTCCCCGGAAACAGCAAGACCGGCCGCCGCGGAATCCGCTGCACCGGTCTTTGAGGTGGCTCGCTTGGCGCGAGAGGTAGCTTTCTGTCCCTGATCGGAAATGACGTCGGGCAGTTGCTCAGAAATAGCCACATCGACTCCAGCCCCGGGGCAATGCCCGGAATTGTTATTGGTGAGGCGGCTCGGCCTGGAGGCCGGACGCGGCCTCCCATACACCCGGTGCGAAAATCCGCTCCATGTACTGGCCTCCCCGATCGGCCGGCGAATTGCCTGCCGATGGGATTAACGTACGTCTCCGGTGGCCGGTTTGTCCGATAATTTTTCGGCGATTCTTGTTGCCGTCTTGTGAACTCCGCGTGAACCGCTCAAGCGCCGAAGCGGCGCTGCCTGCCGGCGTAGTCGCGCAGGGCGCGAAGGAAGTCCACCTTGCGGAACGCCGGCCACAAGGCCTCGCAGAAGTAGAACTCACTGTACGCGCTTTGCCACATGAGGAACCCGGACAGCCGCTGCTCCCCGGAGGTCCGGATCACCAGGTCCGGATCCGGCTGGCCCCGGGTGTAGAGGAAGCGCGAGATGTCATCCACGGTGAGTTCATCGGCCAGTTGTCCGATGTCCGCTCCCCGGGCGACGGCGTCGTGCAGCAGTTCCCGGACGGCGTCGACGATCTCCCGCCGTCCGCCGTAGCCGACGGCGACATTGACGTGCAGCCTCTCCTGCGCCGGAGTGCGGGCCGTCAGGTTGTTCAACCGCTCGGCGAGGTAGTCCGGCAGCAGTTCGGGGGCGCCCATGGCGTGCACCGAGATGTTGGCGTCCTCGTCCAGCCGGTCCAGGGTGTTGGCGATGATGCCCATCAGGAGGTCGAGTTCCTCGCCGGAGCGGTTCATGTTGTCCGTGGAGAGCATGTACAAGGTGACCACCTTGATGCCCAGTTCCTGGCACCAGCCGAGGAATTCGTGGATCTTGTCCGCGCCGGCCTGGTGGCCCTGGCTTGTGGGGGCGTTGAACTGGCGCGCCCAGCGCCGGTTCCCGTCGACCATGACGCCGACGTGCCGCGGGATCCGTTCAGGATCGAGGGAGCGCTGGAGCTTGCGCTCGTAAAAGCCGTAGAGGAACCCGGGCAGTTCCATCCGGAGATTCACCTGGCTTCCTTGAGGTACTTGTTCAGTGCACATCCTAGGCTACCTGCCGGAGGGCCGTGCCGGGTGCAGCTGCGCCGCCGGACAGGCCCGGACGGCTTGTTACTCACGGGTAACTTACTGTTGCGTACGTTATTATTGCGGCATGGAAAGCAACAGTCCGGAGCCCAGGCCGGAGCCTTCGTCGAAGCGGGGAACCCCGGTGGACGACGCCGCGGTGCGCCTGGCCGAACTGCTGATGATCAAGCCCAAATGGCGGGGCTGGATCCACACCGTCACCGCCCCGCTGGCGCTGGCCGCCGGGCTGGTGCTGGTGGTCCTGGCGCCGCCGGACCTGAAGGTGGCCTGCGCCGTCTATGCCGTCACCGGGGTGCTGCTGTTCGGCGTCAGCGCCGTCTATCACCGCGGGAACTGGTCGCCGCGCGTGAAAATCGTCCTGAAGCGGCTGGACCACACGAACATCATGCTGGTGATCGCCGGAAGCTACACGCCGCTCGCCTGGGCCCTGCTGGACCGGCAGCAGGCCGAAGTGCTGCTGTGGGTGATCTGGTCCGGGGCCATCCTGGGGGTGCTGTTCCGCCTGCTGTGGACCAATGCCCCACGGTGGCTCTACGTGCCGATCTATATCGCGCTCGGCTGCGGCTCGCTGTTCTACCTGCCGGATTTTTTCGCCGCCAACGCTGCCTCGGCGGTGCTGGTCTGCGTCGGCGGCGTCCTGTACATCACCGGCGCCGTCTTCTATGCGCTGAAGAAACCGAACTTTAGCTACGAACACTTCGGCTTCCATGAGCTCTTCCATGCGCTGACGGTCTTAGCCTTCGCCGCGCACTACATCGCCATAGCCATCGCGGTCCTGGGCTGACACTGCCCGCGCGGATTCTCCCCACCTTTGAAACTGCGACGCCGGGACTCACCGGCGTTTCGGCCCGACATGCCGGGCGCCGGCTTCAATAGTGGGGAAATGCGGCGTCAGGGGCTGGCCCTCGGCTCAGCCGGGCCGTCCCGCCGCGATCAGCCCGGGCAGCAGCCGCATGTCGGAAAAGACGGTGGTTCCGGGACCGGCCAATCGGGAAGCCGGGGTGACACCGCCGGCATACGCGAAGACGTGCATCCCCGCCGCCCGGGCGGCCTGGACGCCGTAGGCGCTGTCCTCGACGACGGCGCACCGCCCGGGCGCGGTGCCGAGGCTCGCGGCGGCGTGGAGGAACAGGTCAGGGGCGGGTTTGCCGTGGGCGACCTCCGTGGCGCTGTAGATGCGGCCCTGGAAGCGGTGCAGCAGCCCGGTCTTGCCCAGGGTCCGGTGCATCTTTTCGTGGCTGCCGCTGGAGGCGACGCAGTGCGGCAGGGACAGCCGGTCCAGGGCGTCCTCGATGCCGTCTACCGCTTCGAGGCCGCGTTCAAAAGCCTCCTGGTACCAGCGCCCGTAATCCCGGTCCCAGCCGTCGGCCAGCCGGACTCCGAGCTGCTGTTCCACGGCCGCAACAAAGTGCGCCTCGGATTTTCCGACGAAGCGTTCCACGATGTCATTGAGTTCCAGTTCCCAGCCGAGATCGGCCAGCACGCGCTGGTCCACCCGGATGGCGATCACCTCGGAATCCACCAGCACCCCGTCGCAATCGAACACCACCAGCTCAAAGCCGTCCTGACCGGTCATGAGGACATCCTAGCCAGCTGCCCACGCATTCCTTCGACGGAATTCGTGGGGAGGTCGCAGACCATGCCGCGGCACAGGAACACCTGCGGGGCGCCGTCCGGGCCCGCGCCGCGGCCGCGCAGCAGGGGTACTGGCGGGGCGGCGCCGTCGTCCTGGACCGCGACCACCAGCCCGGGGCTGGCCGAGAGCAGCAGCTCCCGGTGCAGCGCGGCCCGTTCCGGCGTGTCCGGACCGGCGACGGCGGCCTCGATGGGACCGGCGAGGGCGGCCTGGGCGGTCGCGAGCAGCCAGCCGGCGGCGCGCGGCGCACGGACCGCCAGCGGAGGCAGCAGCAGGGCGAGGATGTTCGCCGCCAGCGTGCGGTGTTCGGACGAGCCGGACAGGGCCGAGGAGGTCAGCAGGGCACCGGCCAGCGCGGCGGCACCGCTGGGGGTGGCGCCGTCGAACGGTTCAAGGCCATCCCGGCCACCCTGGGCGGCCGTGACCTGCGCGGACTCCCCCGCAGCGTCCTTCAGGCCGCCGTCGGCCGCGAACCGCCGGCAGGCGGCGTCCAGGATGGCCTCGGCCAGCTCATACCAGCGGGTGTGTCCGGTAACCCCATAGAGCGCGAACAGCCCCTCGGCGCACAAGGCGTAGTCTTCCAGCAGGCCGCCGATTCCGCGCGCCGCTCCGTCGTGGGAGACGCGCATGAGCCGGCCGGGGCCATCCGCCGCAGGCCGCCAGTGCACGCGGTCAAGATAGTCCGCGATCCGTTCGGCCGCGGCCACAAGTTCCGGCCGTGCCAGGACGGCGCCGGCGTCGGCGAGGGCGGCGACGGCCAGTCCGTTCCAGCCCGCCACCACTTTGTCATCCCGGCCGGGCTGGGGCCGGTTCCTGCGCTCCTGTGCCAGCAGCGGCCGCACCCGCTGCCACAGCGCGGCGTCTTCTCCGGATACTTCCCTGCCCGGATGCAGCGGCGAACCGTCGGCGCTCACGCTTCCGGGCATTCGGACGTTCATGAGGGCCGCCACGGCGGCGCCGTCGGCCGGGCCAAGGAGCGACTCCAGCCCGCCGGGAGTCCACAGGTAGCTGGCGCCCTCGGCGTGCACGCCGTCGATGACCGTGTCGGCGTCCAGCGATGACGCCAGGGCCACGACGCCGGCGTCCGGTCCCGTCGCAGCGCCGGTCGCCGGGCCAGTCGCAGGGCCCGCTGCCGGAGCAGGTGCCAGTCCGAGGCGGGCCAGGAGCCAGTCGGCGGTGAGCCCGGCAATCCCGGCGGCCTCGGCCGCCGGGTACTCCGGCGTGCCGCCCAGCCGGACCCAGTGGACGTAGACGCGCAGCAACTGGGCGTTGTCGTAGAGCATTTTCTCGAAATGCGGAACAGACCAGTCTCCCGTCACCGAATAGCGGGCGAAGCCGCCGTCGAGCTGGTCAAACAACGCCGAGCGGGACATTGCCGCCAGGCACCGCCCGGCCATGTCCCGGGCCGCCGTCGCGGTGTCCGGGCTGACGCTCTCCGGGCTCGCAATGTCCGGGCGTGCGGTGTCCGGAGCGGCTGCCGGCGGCATGGCGGCGTGACGGATCAGGAATTCGAGCACGGCCGCGGGCGGGAACTTCGGCGCGCCGCCGAAGCCGCCGTGGGCCTGGTCCTCGGCGCCGGACAGGGCGGCGACGGCTTCGCCAAGGAGCGCCGCTTCCAGGGCTTCGGGCGGTCCGTCGAGGCGGAGGACGGCTGCCGGCTGGGACGCCGCGATACCACGGGCCAGGGTGGCAGCGTTGGCCTCGACGGCGCCGCGGCGTTCCGTCCAGGCCTCGCTCACGGCGTCAAGGACCTGCCGGAAGGACGGCCGGCCCGGCATGGGCCGGGGCGGGAAGTAGGTGCCGGCGTGGAAGGCCCGGCCATCGGGCAGGAGGAAGACGGACATTGGCCACCCGCCCTCGCCGCTGATCGCCTGCGTCGCTGTCATGTAGACGGCATCGACGTCAGGGCGCTCTTCCCGGTCCACTTTGATGGAGACAAAGTGGGCGTTCAGGTAGTCGGCGGTGTCCTGGTCCTCGAAGGATTCGTGGGCCATGACGTGGCACCAGTGGCAGGCTGCGTAACCGATTGAGAGGAACACCGGCACGTCCCGGGCGGCCGCGGCGGCGAAGGCCGCGTCACCGAACGGCTGCCAGTGCACGGGGTTGCCGGCGTGCTGGCGCAGGTATGCAGAGGGTTCCGCCGCCAGGGCATTCGAGGCCCCGGACGGTGGGTTGGGGAATCCGCTGTCAGCGGGTTCCGGGTCCCGCATCGCCGTTGACTTCCGGCCGGGTAACCGCGCCGTCGGACCGGGAAGCCCCGCCGTCGGCGGGGAATTCGGTGCCGTCGGAGGGGAATGCGGCGTCCGCGGTCCCGGCTTCGGCGGCCTCACGCTCGGCCTCGACCTGGGCACGGTAGCGGACCCGGCGGATACGCCGCACCATGTCCACGATCAGCAGCGCGGTCAACACCACGATGAAGGCTGTCAGCAGGAAGCCCAGCAGACCCGGGGTGACCTGGTCCTCGGACAGGCCCGGGCGCAGCGACGGCGTAGGGGTCGGCGCCCGGCGTTGTTGCCAGGGCGATGAGCAAGGAATGCACGGTGAGGAACCTTCTGTGGAGCTGGTGTCTTTTCTGCGGTGGCTCTTCTACAGCGTCATTTCAACAGCGTCTTTTCTGCAGCGCCATTTCTACACTGGATAGAAGAGCCCTTTCGTTCCTATCTTAGCCCGGCGAAGAGGTCCGTTTCGGGCAGTTCTGCCGGGATCCGGGATTCGATCAGGGAGTAGTCCTCCCACGGCCAGACCTTGCGCTGCATGGCCGGAGAGACCGCGAAGAAGAATCCTTCCGGGTCCACCTGGGTCCGGTGTGAGCGGAGGGCGTCGTCGCGGGCTTCGAAGAAATCGCCGCACTCGACCTGGGTGGTGGTGGGGTGCGTCGGCTGCGGAGGGGTATGCCCCTCGGCGTCGGCTTCCAGCCACGCGGCGAGCCGCTCGGCATACGGGGACTGCAGTCCGGCCGCCTCCAGCGCGGAGTGGAGGGCGCGGAAGCGGTCCGGGCTGAAGGCGCGGTCATAGTAGAGCTTGCTGGGCTCCCAGGGTTCCCCGGCGTCCGGATACCGGGCAGGATCGCCGGCCGCCGCGAAGGCCTCGACGGCCACCCGGTGCGCCATGATGTGGTCCGGGTGCGGGTAGCCGCCGTTCTCGTCGTAGCTGAGGATCACGTGGGGCTTGAAGTCCCGGACCAGCCGGACCAGCGGCGCGGCCGCCCGCTCCAGCGGCTGCAGGGCGAAGCACCCGGGCGGCAGGGCTGGCAGGGGGTCGCCCTCCGGCAGCCCGGAATCGACGAAGCCGAGCCAGCGCTGCCGGATGCCGAGAACGTTCGCGGCGGCATCCATCTCCAGCCGGCGAGCCCCGGCCATATCGCGTTTGGGGTGCGGCTGTCCCTCCATCGCGGGGTTCTGGATGTCGCCGCGGGAGCCGTCGGTGCATGTGGCCACCAGGACGTCCACGCCGGCAGCGGCATACATCGCCATCGTGGCGGCACCCTTGCTGGATTCGTCGTCGGGATGAGCATGGACCGCCAGCAGGCGAAGCGGTGCTGACGGGCTGGGGGATGCTGTCATCGTGGGACGGCTCCTCTTTCTGCTGTTCTGCTCTGTTGGGGGTGCGGCTTAATCTGTACGGGCAGCCGTCCGGAAATATCCCGGTCCGATCCACACTAAACTGGACTGGTGACTTCCGAGGACCAGCCTGCCGCGCCGGCACCTACCAGCCTATCCAATCGTTACGGTGGCCAAAAGCGCGCGCTGTCCCGCAAGGTCAAACGCAACATCCTGATCGCCGCCCTCGCCGTGGGCATTGCCTTCCTGGCCTGGGTGTCGACGTCGGCGGCCATCGGAGGTGTCAGCTTTAAGGATGTCGGCTACAGCACCCCCGACGCCACGCTGACAGAAATCGACTTCCAGGTCACCAAGGACCCGGCAGCGGCGGCGAAATGCGCCGTGAAGGCCATGGACTCGAAGTTCGCGATTGTCGGCTGGAAGGTTGTGGACATCGGGCCGAACGCGGCCGATGCCGGCACGGACGGCGGACGCACCACAGCCCACCGCATCCAGTTGCGCACGGAATCCCAGGCGGTCTCCGCCGTCGTGGACAGCTGCTGGATTCCCGACGCCGGACACTAACCGGACAACAGGCCGCGGCAAGCGCCGGTAACACGGTGTGATCCACACCGCAGTCCTCTTTGGTTTATCCACAGGATTGACTACAATGGATCAATACCTTTCCCCCGCTGAGCTGGTTACTGCGTCATAAAAGTGGCCACCGTGGCGGGGTCTTTGCTTGTATGACCACCCAAAGGAGAAGTCCGTGTCTACCACCAACAGCGCAACTGCGGCTTGGCTTACCCAGGAAGCTTTTGACCGCCTGAAGGCAGAGCTGGACAACCTTTCCGGCCCCGGCCGGGCAGAAATCGTCCAGAAGATCGAAGCCGCGCGCCAGGAGGGCGACCTCAAGGAGAACGGCGGCTACCACGCTGCCAAGGAGGAGCAGGGCAAGATCGAGGCCCGCATCCGCCAGCTCACGGCCCTCCTCCGGGACGCCCACGTCGGCGAGGCCCCGGCCGATGACGGCATCGTGGAGCCCGGCATGATCGTCGTAGCCAAGATTGCCGGCGACGAGGAGACCTTCCTGCTCGGCTCCCGCGAAATTGCCGGCGACTCGGACCTGGATGTCTTCAGCGAGAAGTCCCCCCTCGGCGCGGCCATCGTCGGCCACAAGGAAGGCGACAAGCTCAGCTACACCGCCCCGAACGGCAAGGACATCACGGTGGAGATCATCTCCGCCAAGCCGTACGCCGGCTGACACCGCAGCACGCCCTGTTCCGTGACGGAGCACGTTCGCAGAACGGCCACCACAGAACGGCGACAAGACAGCAGAACAGCGACGCCGGTCTCCCCTTCGCGGGGAGGCCGGCGTCGCGTTTTCCGCTTGATGGCGGGGCCGCTTGATGGCGGGGCCGGTTGGGCCAGTCGGCTTGGCCGGAGTCCCCGGCGGGTCCTCTTGCCGGGGATTCAGCGGCGGGCGGGCAGCGACCCCGGGCGCCTGGTGCTCAGCAGCAGCGCCGCTGTGATGCCGCCGATCGCCCCGCCCAGGTGGGCCTGCCATGAGACGAAGCTGGCCACGGTGGGCAGGATTCCGAACAGGATGCCGCCGTAGGCCATGAACAACACCACGGACAGCGCTATCTGCCACCAGTTCCGGTTGATGAAGCCGCGGACCAGGAGGAACGCGAAGAGCCCGAACACCAGCCCGGAGGCGCCCACCGTGACGCTGGCGCCGCCGATGAGCCACACCACGAGCCCGGACGCCAGCCAACTGGCGGCCAGGGCGGTGATGAACACCCGGTGCCCGGACAGGAACACGAGGAACCCGAAGATGATCAACGGGAGCGTGTTGGACATCAGGTGGGCCAGGCTGGAGTGCAGCAGCGGAAACGTCAGGATGTCCAGGATCCCGTCCAGGCTCCGCGGCCGCAGTCCGAAAGTGCGGTTCAGGGAGTGGAACAGGGCGGTGTTGAGGATCTCGATCAGGTACAGCAGCACCACGAAGGAGCCCACCACCAGCAGTCCCCGGCGGGCCCGCACCGCGGTGCTGTCCCCCTCCCGCGGCGGCCCGCCCGGAAACGCGTCGCTCACCATGGCCCCTAGTGCACCACGATCGGCTGGAAACCCTCGGCGCGCAACGCCGCCAGGACCTGGCTGCAGTGCTCGTGGCCCTTGGTTTCCAGATTGACGGTGATGGAGACGTCGCCCATGCTGATGGAGCCGCCCACCCGGGTGTGGTCCAGACCCGTGACGTTGGCGTCGTTCTCGGCGATGATGCGGGCGATCGTGGCCAGCGAGCCCGGACGGTCGTCCAGCATCATCCGCACGGTCATGTACCGGCCGGCGGCGGAGAGGCCGCGCTGGATGACCTTGAGCATCAGCATGGGGTCGATATTGCCGCCTGAGAGGACCACCGCAACGGTTCCCGGGTTTTCGATCTTGCCTTCCATGAGCGCCGCGACACCGACGGCCCCGGCGGGTTCCACCACCATCTTGGCGCGCTCCAGCAGGAAGATCAGCGCCCGGGCCAGGGCGTCCTCGCTGACGGTGACGACGTCGTCGACGAGCTCGCGGATGATGCTGAAGGGCAGCTGGCCAGGCCGGCCCACGGCGATGCCGTCGGCCATGGTGGACACCTTCTTGAGCGGGACGAGGGCGTCGGCGGCGAGCGAGGGCGGATAGGCGGCAGCGTTTTCGGCCTGGACGCCGATGATGCGGATATCGCGGCCAAGTTCCTTGGCACGTGCCTTCACCGCGACGGCGACGCCCGCGAGGAGTCCGCCGCCGCCGACACCCATCAGGATGGTGTCGACGTCGGGGACCTGCTCGAGGATCTCCAGCCCGACCGTCCCCTGGCCGGCGACGACGTCGACGTCATCGAAGGGGTGGACAAAGACGGCGCCGCTTTCATCGGCGTAGCGCTTGGCTTCCGCCAGCGCCTCGTCCACGTTGTGGCCATGCAGCACCACCTCGGCGCCGTGGCTGCGGGTGGCCGCGAGCTTGGGCAATGCGACGCCGAGCGGCATGTAGATCCGGGCCTTGATGCCCAGGCTCTTGGCTGCGACAGCCACACCCTGGGCGTGGTTACCGGCAGAGGCCGCCACGACACCGCGCTTCTTTTCGGCGTCGGAGAGCTTGGCCATCCGCACATAGGCGCCGCGGACCTTGAAGGAGCCGGCGCGCTGCAGGTTTTCGCACTTGAGGAAGACCTCGCCGCCCACCGTGCTGCCGAGGGCCCGCGAAGACTCCACGGGCGTCCGCGTAATAATCCCGTCGAGCAGCTTCTGCGCCTCCAGGACATCGTCCAGCGTGACGGGCAGGCTCTCAAGGGTATTCACGAACTGTTCTCCTTCTTTGGATCAGGCGTCGGTGCCCCGTCCGGCATCGCTGCCCGGAGCACCGCTATTGGGTGCGGCGCCCTCGCCGCCGGGGTTTGCGCCCGGCAGGTGGACGTCTGTGAAGGTGGTGTCTGCGCCGGGTTCGGGGGCAGGACCGCCCCCGGCTCCCGCGGTTGCCAGCACTTCATCATGTTCCCACGTTCTGCCCGCAATGTAGCGAATCGACGAGTTTGCTACGGCAAGGATCGGCACGGAGAACAATGCGCCGGGGATCCCGGCGAGGTAGGAGCCCGCCGCGACGGACAGGATCACGGCAACGGGGTGGAGCGAGACGGCCTTGCCCATGACGAGCGGCTGCAGGATGTGGCTTTCGAGTTGCTGGACGCCGAGCACGATCGCCAGCATGATGAGGGCGTTGACGGGCCCGTTGGCGACCAGCGCCAGCAGCACGGCGATCGCGCCCGTGACCAGCGCGCCGACCACCGGGATGAACGACCCGAGGAAGACCAGCACGCCCAGCGGCAGCGCGAGCGGCACGCCAATGATGGCGGCGCCGACGCCGATTCCCACGGCGTCCACGAACGCGACGAACATTTGGATGCGTGCGTAGCTGACCATCGAGGTCCAGCCGCGGCGGCCCGCGCCGTCCGTGGCGCGGCGCGCCTTCCGGGGCATGAGGCTGACGAGGAAGGCCCAGATCCTGTCGCCTTCGAGCAGGAAGAAGATCAGGATGAACAGCGCCAGGACCAGGCCGGCGGCGAAGTGCCCGGCAGTGCTCCCGAACGTCAGGGCCCCGCTGAGGATGCTGCTGCTGTTGTTCTGCAGAGCGGCGGTGGCGTCCTCGATGTACTTGTCGATCTGTGCGGCCGTCAGGTGCAGCGGGCCTTCCGACAGCCAGGTCTGTACCTGCTGCACACCCGTGAGCGCCTGGGACCACAGCTCACCGAAGCCCTGCACGAGCTGGCGCCCGACCAGGGTCAGGGCGCCGACGATGAGGCCGATGAAGCCCAGCACCGTGATGGCGACGGCGAGGCCCTTGGGCACGCGCCGGTTGGCCATCCAGCGCACTGCGGGGCTCAGGAGCCCCGCGAGGAGGGCGGCCACCATGACGGGGATGATGAGGAAGCTGACATGGCTGAGCAGCCAGACCAGCAGCCCGATCACGAGCAGGATGAGCCCGCCGCGCCACGCCCAGCCGGCGGCGATCCGCACGCCGTAGGGAATGTCCTGGTCGATCTCCCGGTCGGTCCGTACCCGGGCCACGGCACGTGCGCCGGTCCCGGCCGCGGAATAGGAGGGGCTTGTGGCAGGTGCGGCGTCCTCAGCTGGCGTCATAGCCCCATGATTCCGTAGGCGACGCCCAATAGGAAACCAGCAACCAGCAACCAGCAACCAGCAACCAGCAACCAGCAACCGGCCACCCGCAACAGCCCTGGCGACGGGCCGGGCGACGGGCCGGGCGACGGGCCAGGGCACCGGCCCGGCGACCGGCCGGCGTTGGGCCGCCGGGTCCGCCTGTGGGGTCAGGGTGTGGTGGCCGTCAGCGCGGCGGAGATGCCCCAGGTCATGGAGAACTGCTCCCCCGGTGCGAGCCAGCGCAGGCCCTCGCCGCTGTTGAACGCGTTGGCGGGACCGGTCATCGGCTCGATCGCGACCGCCTTCGACCGGCCCGGAAATTCCGTCGTGACAAAGACATGGACGTAACCGCAGCTCGCGTCCTGCCACAGGCTCACCGTCCGCCCGTCGGGTGAGCGCAGCGTGTGCCGCGCGACGCCGCCGTCGAACTCCAGGTCCGTGTAGGCCGAATCGAGGTCCAGGGTCCCCACCGGCCGCCCGCCGCGCAGATCGAAGTCGCCGCTGACCGGTTCACTGCTGCGCGGGATGAGGCGGTCGTCGGCGACCAGCCTGGTCCGGGCGTCCACGCTCACGGTGAGGTCCTCGCTGGGCACGTCGCCCAGCCGCAGATAAGGGTGTGCGCCAAGCACGAACGGCGCGCGGTCCTGGGAGTCGTTGATCAGGGTTTGGCGCACCACCAGCCCCAAGTCCTCGGCCAGTTCATAGCGGACCCGGTGCCGCATCAGGAACGGGTAGCCGTGCTGCGGGAAAACCGCCGCTTCCAGGGTTACGGAGAACTCGTCCTCGTCCACGAGTTCGTAGGAGGAGTTCCGCAGCAGACCGTGGCTGGCGTTATTGCGGGAGACCTCTGTGATGTCCAGCTGCAGCTTCTTGCCGTTGAGGTGCCAGACGCCGTCCTCCACCCGGTTGGCCCACGGTGCCAGCGTAATTCCGGTGGCACCGGGCGCAATGTCGGCATCCCCGTAGGTTTCCGTCAGGGCGGTTCCTGCGCGGCTGTAGAGGCGCAGGCCGGCGGCGAGTTCGGTGACGACTGCCAGGGCGTCGCCGCGCCGGAGCTCGTACTGCCGGCCGGACGCGTACCGCCGCATCGTGTCATTGGCGGCGGAGACATTGCCGGAGGCCGGGGGTGTCGCTGAGAGATCCATGGTGACCACCGTACAGCGCGCACCACACAAACAACCCCGCGAACCCGTATACCTTGGACCCATGACTTCCAGCAGCGCAGGCGCCAGGCCATGAATCCACCCCTGGACAGCCGCGGGCTCGCCGCCCGGTTTGAGACGGTCTTTGGCGCCAGGCCCGACGGCGTGTGGCGGGCACCGGGACGGGTCAACCTCATAGGCGAGCACACCGATTACAACGAGGGCTTCGTCCTGCCGTTCGCCATCGACCGGGCAGCCCGGGTTGCCGTCCGGGTCCGGCCGGATTCCACCGTGCGGATGCTCTCCACGTTCGGCAACCAGGGGCTGACCACCGCCGAGACCGGCTCGCTGGCCCGCGCCAGCGCCAGGGGCTGGACAAAGTACCCGCTCGGGGTCATCTGGGCCCTGCAGCAGCTGGGCCTCCAGGTTCCCGGCGTGGACCTGCTCCTGGATTCCGAGGTCCCGCGCGGCGCGGGCCTGTCTTCCTCCCACGCCATCGAATGTGCCGTGATTTCGGCCCTGAATGGGCTCATGGAGGCCGGCCTCTCCGTGCAGGACATGGTCCTGGCCACCCAGCGGGCGGAGAATGACTTCGTCGGCGCGCCCACCGGCATCATGGACCAGTCCGCCTCGCTCCGGGCCACGGCCGGGCACGCCGTCTTCCTCGACTGCCGCGACCAGAGTGTCCGGCTGGTGCCGTTCGACGCCGACGCCGCAGGTTTGGTGCTGCTGGTCATCGACACCCGGGTTTCCCATTCCCACGCCGACGGCGGGTACGCGGCCCGGCGGGAATCGTGCGAACTCGCCGCCGAGGTCCTTGGCGTGGCGGCGCTGCGCGATGTCGGTCTCGAGGACCTCGAGGAGGCCAGCGGGCTTCTGGACGAGGAGACGTTCCGCCGCGTCCGGCATGTCGTCACCGAAAACCAGCGGGTGCTGCAGACGGTCGAGCTTCTGGACACCGTGGGCCCGGCCGCCATCGGCCCCCTGCTCGACGCGTCCCACGCCTCGATGCGCGATGACTTCGAGATCTCCTGCCCGGAACTGGACCTTGCCGTGGACACGGCGCGGTCGGCCGGCGCGATCGGAGCCCGCATGACGGGCGGCGGCTTCGGCGGCTCCGCGATCGCCCTGACCCCGGCGGGATCGGCGCAGCAGGTGCGTTCCGCCGTCGAACGTGCCTTTGCCCGGGCCGGGCATGCCGCGCCGGAGATCTTCCGCGTCAGCCCCGCGGCGGGGGCCATGCGCCTGTGCTAGGCGGGGCGTAGTCTGGGCGCATGCCCGAAGCTGTCATCGTTTCCACCGCCCGGAGCCCGATCGGCCGCGCCTTCAAGGGGTCGTTGAAAGACGAACGGCCGGACGATCTCGCCGCCGCCATGATCACTGCGGCCCTCGCCGGGATTCCTGCGTTCGACGCCGCCGCAGGTCCCGGCCGCGGCCTGGACGACATCTATCTGGGGTGCGCCGAGCCGAGCGGCGAGGCCGGCTCCAACATGGCCCGTGTGGTCAGCATCCTGGCCGGGCTGGACAACGTTCCGGCAGCCACCATCAACCGTTTTTGCGCTTCCAGCCTGCAGACGCTCCGGATGGCGTTCCACGCCGTCAAGGCCGGCGAAGGCCAGGCGTTCGTGGCCGCCGGCGTGGAGGCGGTGTCGCGCTACCGGGACTGGGCCGGTGCCGGCGAGACGGACGCGGGCACGCACAATCCGCGCTTCGCGGCGGCCCGGAAACGCACCGAGGCCCGCGCGGCCTCCAACACCCCGTGGACCGACCCGCGGCTGGGCGGCCGGATGCCGGACGTGTATATCGCCATGGGCCAGACGGCGGAGAACGTCGCCACAAGCTACGGCATCACCCGCGCGGAGCAGGACGCCTGGGCGGTGCTCAGCCAGAACCGGGCCGAGGCGGCCATCGCCGCCGGGTTCTACGCCCGCGAAATCACCCCTTATACCCGTGCCGACGGCTCGGTGGTCGATCGTGACGATTCACCGCGTCCCGGTGTGAGCGCGGAGGCCGTCGGCGCCCTGCAGCCCGTTTTCCGCAGTGGCGGCACCGTGACGGCCGGGAACGCGTGTCCGCTCAATGACGGGGCCGCCGCCGTCGTGGTCATGAGTGACTTGCGCGCCCGCGAACTGGGCCTCGAACCGCTTGCCCGGATCGTCTCCACCGGGGTCAGCGCCCTGTCCCCGGAGCTGATGGGCATGGGCCCGGTGGAAGCGACCCGCCGGGCGCTCACGATCGCCGGGCTGACCATCGGGGACATCGATCTCGTGGAGCTCAACGAAGCGTTCGCGGTCCAGGTGGTGGCCAGCGCCCGGGAACTCGGCATCGATCCGGAGATCCTCAATGTCCACGGCGGCGCCATCGCGCTCGGCCACCCCTTCGGGATGACCGGCGCACGCATGACCGCCACGCTGCTCAACGGGCTCCGCGCCCGCGACGCCTCCCTCGGCCTGGCGACGCTGTGCGTCGGAGGCGGCCAGGGCATGGCAGTTGTGTTCGAGCGGCTCCGCTGAGCGATTACAGGTGAGCCGCTGCGGCAGCCACCGTCGGCCGCATACGCCAGGAGCCCCACCATTGGGCGGGGCTCCTGGCGGGGCAATCTGGGTCGTTGAGGAACGACGCCGGTTTACTCGTCGCCGCGGAGGATGGCCAGCAGTCGGATGATCTCGACGTAGAGCCAGACGAGCGTGACCGTGAGGCCGAAGGCGGCGGTCCAGGAGAAGCGCTGCGGGGCTCCGGCGCTGATGGCCGCCTCGATGGACGTGAAGTCCATGATCAGCGAGAAGGCGGCCAGGCCGATCGCCAGGATGCCAATCAAGACGCCGAGCGGTATACCCATGATCTCGACGCTGGTGCTCAGGCCAAACGGCGTGGTCACGGCCCCGGTCATCATCATGAACATGTTGACGAGCGCGAACACCGCATAGCCGATCAGGGCGATCATGAAGAACCGCATAAGCTTGGGCGTCGCCCGGACCTTGCCGCTCTTGAACAGCACGAGCGTCACGGCGAAGACGGACAGCGTTCCGACGACGGCCTGGATGCCGACGCCCGGGAACAGGTTGTCGAGGATGCGGGTCAGGCCGCCGAGGAAGAATCCTTCGAGCAGGGCGTAGGCCAGGATCAGCCCGGGTGACGGCTGCTTCTTGAAGGTGTTGACCATCGCGAGGGCGAAGCCGCCGAGAGCCCCGAGGATCATCAGCATGGATCCGGTGCCCTGCGGGACGGCGAGCGCCACTGCGGCGCCAACCACCAGGATGCCGAGGCACCCGGCGGTCTTGATGATGACGTCGTCGTACGTCATCCGGCCGATGTCGGCCGGGCCGGCGGCCGGGCGGTTGTACAGGTCCTGAAGCTGTTCCTGGGTCATGCCCTGCTGCGCCGAATTCCACCCGCCCTGGGCCGGGCCCTGGCCGTAGCCGGTCTGGCCATAGGGGTTCTGGCCGTACGGGGCCTGGCCATACGGGTTCTGGCCGTAAGGGTTCTGGCCGTACGGGGCCTGGCCGTAAGGGTTCTGGCCGTACGGGGCCTGCGGGGCAGGCGGCGCCTGGGTGGCTTCGCGGAAATTCTTTCCGCTGAAGATCGGGTTTCCGCCATGTGCCATTGCGGGTGTCCTCCAAAATAAGGGGGTGGGTGATGTTCCGGTGCGGTGCGGACTAGACGAAACGGGATTCTATATAGTCACGCTACCAATTCCCACGGCCGACGGGGAGGGATAGTTCCCCGCGCGGGCCGCCGCAACCGAACCGTGACCTAAGTCCGCGGGTTCTTCAGGCCCGGTATGTCCGCAGACGCCGGCCGGGCAGTGCGGGTTGCAGCAGTGCCGGCGGCCAGCAGGCCGGGCTGTCCGTCACCGCGGAAATCGTCCAACCGCTTCGACGGGTCCCCCTTCGGCTCCGGGAGCGGGCCGGGAACCGGCGCCGGCGTTCCCGTGCCGCTGTTGACAATGACGTCGTCGATGTAGATGTCGGCCATTTGCTGATCGTGTTCGGAGCCAAGCTGGAGCGTGTCGAGCGTCGTCGCGGAAATACTGACAGTGCCGGCGTAGACCGAGCGCCCGTCCCACCAGATTTGGACCTGGGTCCCGGAGCCGTTGGGGACCACGTGCATGACGAGCCGGTGCCAGGAGTCAGTAGGGACGTCCCGCCGCAACGTGGTGTAGGTGAACCCTGCGGGTGAGGAGGTGCGGAGCACCAGCTCATGGGAGACGTTCTGCCGGAATACATCCAGGACGCGGACGCCGGCGGCAAAGAACCGGAAGTAGGGAACATTGTTTCCCGCCATTCCTTCGGCAGCGATATTGAACCATCCGTCCGCATACGCCTCGGTGGTCCCGGGGGTCAGGCCCACCGTCAGCCTGGCGATGGAGCCAGGCCCGGCAGTGGTGTGCAGGAGGGCGGCACAGTTCCCGGAGCGCGAGAGCCCGGTGGACACCGAGGCATTCCCCGTCCCGGCCGTGGATACACCGAATCCGTCCAGGGTGCCCGCCTCGAAGCTGGACGCGGCCGCCTGGATCCCCGGATAAGGGTCTGTGAGTGCCGCTGTGGAGGGAACGCAGGCCTGCGCCCCCGCGGTCTCGGGGCCGAGGCTGAGCGCCGGAAGGCCCAGGATCGCCAGCACCAGCGAACCCGCGAGGCACAGCTTGACCACCCGGTTCATCAGTCGGCCCTCCACGATCGGCCCCTGCCATCGGCGCCGGCCGGATTCCGGAACGAAAGGACTCCTGTTCTGACCTTCGGTTCCGGACTCCGGTTCTGGCGCTCTTCGCACCATAACTCGGGAGGACTTGGAAAAAGCTTGGAGCTGGCGGTTCCGCGGGCCGGAGCGGGCGTGCCCGGCAGCCCGCATCAGCCCCGGGTTGGCCCGGCGAATTATGGGCCGGCCCGGCCACTGTTTAGGCATACTCGGAATCAACAAAAGTTTTCTTTAGCGGGGCTACAGCGAGGTGCCGCCGCGACTACACGGTTGTTACCCGATCGCGACGTTCTGCCTGCTCGCAGCGGCATTCATTGCCTCGCCCGGGCTGTAGCATAGGCCACACAGGGTGACGGACATCACAACACGTGATCGTATTGCGAGACGCTCGTCCCCTGACCGTTCGCAACGGTTGCAAAGGCGCAACCCACAGCACCCCCATGTGGAGGTTTTCAATTTGAGAAGCACAACGAGCGGCCTGTCGCAGAGACGGCGCGGCAGCCTACTGAGGGCTGTGGGGGCAGTATTTGCCGCCATGGCTGCGCTACTGCTCATCGTGGCCCCGGCGTCCAGCGCCACGACCCCTTCGCCGACACCATCCCCGTCGGCCACCCAGTTCACGAACAGCATCAGCGGCTTCCTGCGCGGCGACGACCGCGCCCCGATCCCCGGGGTAACCATCACCGCCACGAGCGGCGATTTCACGGGAACCACGAAATCGGGAGCCAACGGCGCCTGGACCATCGGCGTCCCCACCCAGGGAACCTACAAGGTCGAACTCGACGAGTCCACGCTTCCGCAGGGCATCAAACTGGCCGAGGGCCAGGAGAACCCCCGCAACGTCACCTTCAGCCAGACCTCCAACCTCTCGGTGATCTTCACCTTCGGCAAGGGCATCGTCGTCGAGCAGCAGAACTTCATGCAAAACCTGCTCAACCGGCTGGTGGCAGGCCTGAGCTTCGGCCTGCTGCTCGCCCTCGCGGCGGTGGGCCTGTCCCTGATCTTCGGCACCACCGGCCTGACCAACTTCGCCCACGGTGAGATGGTCACCCTGGGCGCGGTACTGGTGTTCGCCTTCAACCAGATGCAGCTGCCGTTCTGGCTGGCCATCATTCTGGCCGTCATCGGCGGCGGATTGTTCGGCTACGTCCAGGACGCGGGCCTGTGGAAGCCGCTGCGGCGCCGCGGAACCGGGCTTGTTCCGATGATGATCGTCAGTATCGGCCTCGCCCTGTCCGTGCGCTACATCATCCAGTTCTACTTCGGCGGCGCCACCCAGCAACTGCCGTTCGCCCAGAGCGTGGAAATCCTGATCGGCCCGATCTCGATCTCCCCCAACAACCTCTTGTCCCTCCTCGTCAGTGCCGTCGTGATCGCCGTACTCGGCGTCGTCCTGCTCAAGACCCGCCTGGGCAAGGCCACCCGCGCCGTGGCCGACAACCCGGCGCTGGCCGCAGCCTCCGGCATCGACGTCGACTCCGTCATCCGCATCGTCTGGGTGGTCGGCGGCATGCTCGCCGCCCTCGGCGGCATCCTCTGGGCCTACTACCGGCCCGGCGTCACCTTCGACATGGGCTCGCAGATCCTGCTGCTCATCTTCGCCGCCGTCACCCTCGGCGGCCTCGGCACAGTCTGGGGCGCCCTGGTCGGTTCCATCATCGTCGGCATCTTCGTTGAGCTGACCACCGTGTTCGGTCTCGCAGCCGACCTCAAATACGTGGGAGCGTTGTTCATCATGATTGTTGTCCTCTTGTTCCGCCCTCAGGGCATTCTGGGCCGCAAAGAGCGCGTGGGTTAGGAGACAGCCATGGATTTCGGATTCATATTTTCCAGCGCCGCCGGCGAGCTCTTCAGCCCTACGACAGCTGCCTATGCCCTGGCCACCCTCGGCCTCGCGGTTCACTTCGGCTACACCGGCCTGCTCAACTTCGGCCAGGCAGGCTTCATGGCGGTGGGGGCCTACGGCTTCGCCATCTCCACCTTGACGTTCCATGTGCCGTTCTTCGTCGGACTGCTCGTCGCCGTCGTGGCCTCCGCCATCTTCGCCCTGCTGCTGGGCATCCCGACGCTGCGGCTGCGGGCGGACTATCTGGCCATCGTGACCATCGCGGCGGCCGAAATCGTGCGGTACATCGTCACGACCAACCAGCTGACCGCCATCACCGGCTCGGCTAACGGCCTTGCCGCCTTTGAGGGCGATTTCTACGCGATGAACCCCTTCCCGCCGGGAACCTATGTTGGCATGAACAACCGCGACTTCTTCATCCGAGTGGTCGCCTGGTCAGTCGTGGCCATTTTCTGCACCTTGGTCTGGCTGCTGATGCGCAGCCCCTGGGGCCGTGTGCTCAAGGGCATCCGCGAGGACGAGAACGCCGTCCGCTCGCTCGGCAAGAACGTGTACGCCTACAAGATGCAGTCCCTCATCATCGGCGGCGCGCTCGGTGCCCTGGCAGGCATGATCTTCACGATTCCCCGCGGTGCGGTGCAGCCGGCCAACTACGGCACGGAACTGACGTTCTTCCTCTACACCTGCCTGCTGCTCGGCGGGCTCGGCACTGTGCTCGGTCCTGTGGTCGGAGCCATGATCTTCTGGGTGGTGCTCTCGCTCACCCAGGGCATCCTCTATGGCCTGATCGAGTCCGGCACCATCACGTGGCTGAACACGGTCCAGGCCGGGCAGCTGCGTTACATCCTGGTCGGCGTGGCGCTCATGCTGCTGATGATCTTCAGGCCCCAGGGCGTTCTCGGCAATAAGAAGGAGCTGGCATTCGCATGAGCATTCCAAGCGAAGAGTCACGGGACGAAACCCGCAGGTCGGAAGAAATCGACTACATGACGGACACCCGTCCGATCGCCGCCGGCGAGATCGCGCCCGGTTGCAAGAAGCGTGATCCGATCGTGGTGGCGGAGAACGTCACCCGCAGCTTCGGCGGCATCAACGCCGTCGACGTCCAGTACCTCGAGATCCCGCGGCACAAGATCACCGCACTGATCGGCCCCAACGGCGCCGGCAAGACCACCTTGTTCAACCTGCTGACGGGATTCGACACCCCGAACTCGGGTACATGGCAGTTCGAGGGCAACAACATCGCCGGTGTCTCCTCCTACAAGGTCGCCCGGATGGGAATGGTGCGCACGTTCCAGCTCACCAAGGTCATGGGCAAGCTCACCGTCATGGAGAACATGCGTCTCGGCGCCTCCAACCAGACCGGCGAACGGCTGTCCAAGGCCCTGTTCAAGGGCATCTGGGGCGGCCAGGAAAAGACGATCACCCAGCAAGCCAACGGGCTGCTGGAGAAGTTCAAACTGGACGCCAAGAGGGACGACTACGCGGCGTCACTCTCCGGCGGGCAGCGCAAGCTGCTGGAAATGGCCCGCTCCCTGATGGTCCGGCCCAAGCTGGTCATGCTCGATGAGCCCATGGCCGGCGTCAACCCGGCGCTGACACAGTCTCTGCTGGACCACATCAAGAACCTCAAGGCCGAGGGCATGACGGTCTTGTTCGTCGAGCACGACATGAACATGGTCCGCCACATCGCCGACTGGGTGGTCGTGATGGCCGAGGGCAAGATCGTGGCGGAAGGGCCTCCCGCCGAGGTCATGAAGAACCCCGCCGTGATCGACGCCTACCTCGGCGCCCACCACGACGTGGATCTCGGCGACGCCGAGGGCATCAAGGAACTGGCCGCGGAGCTGGTCGCCGACGAGGAATCGATTGTCGGCACTGAAAACGCCGGAATCATCTCCGCCGACGTCCTCACCACCGAGGCGGAGGAAGCGGCGGCGAACGGGACGACGCGCGGCCGCCGCAGCGCAGGAGAGCCGAACCGCGCCGAAGAGCCGAACCGCACAGAGAAGGACACAGAATGAGCGCCACCAGCGCGGCACCGGCCGCCCAGCCCGCCTTCGATGGCGACTCGGTCGTGAAGGTCACCGATCTGGTGGCTGGTTACATCCCCGGCGTCAATATCCTCAACGGCTGCAGCATCGAGGCCCGCAAGGGTGAGCTGATCGGCATTATCGGCCCCAATGGCGCCGGCAAGTCCACGCTGCTGAAGGCCATGTTCGGCCTGGTCAAGGTCCACTCCGGCTCGGTCGTGGTCCGCGGACAGGACATCACCGGCCTCAAGGCCAACAAGCTGGTCACTAAGGGCGTCGGCTTCGTTCCGCAGAACAACAACGTGTTCGCCGCCCTGACCATCGAGGAAAACCTGCAGATGGGCATGTTCCAGCGGCCCAAGGACTTCGCCAAGCGGTTCGACTTCGTCTCCGAACTGTTCCCGGAGCTCGCCAAACGGCGCGCCCAGCGGGCCGGCTCGCTCTCCGGCGGCGAACGCCAGATGGTCGCCATGGGACGGGCCCTCATGATGGACCCGGCCGTACTGCTGCTCGATGAGCCCTCCGCGGGCCTCTCCCCTGTCAAGCAGGATGAGACCTTCCTCCGGGTCCACGAGATCAACCGGGCCGGCGTCTCCGTCATCATGGTGGAGCAAAACGCGCGCCGCTGCCTGCAGATCTGCGACCGCGCCTACGTGCTGGACCAGGGCAAGGACGCGTACACCGGTACTGGCCGGGAACTCATGAAGGATCCCAAGGTCATCCAGCTCTACCTGGGGACGCTAGCCGACACTGTCGAATAAGCACTTCGGGCAGAATCCCCTCAGGGGCCGTCACCAGCCGGTGGCGGCCCCTTTGCGTGCCCGGCGGCGCCTGTTAGGGCCCCAGGGCCTCCGACCACGCCTCCGCAGCCTACGACGGCGTCACGCGGCGTCTGCACCACTCCCCCGGCACCACCACCGCTCCCCTCGCAAGCTCGGCGGGGATCCCCGCCGCCGTGGGCCCACCCGGCAGCCCCCTGCGCTCCGCGGCAGGACGACGACGGCGTCACGCAGCGCGGAGTTATGGTCGGGCACCCAGCGGGCTAAGCCGCAATCCCGGCGTCGAGCTATCCATGCGGGCCAAAAAGTCTGCTGCGCGTGACGCCCCTCCCCGGCTCCCACCGACACGCAAAAGACCCCCGTCCGGACTGGACGGGGGTCTCTTGCGTGTCGGTGGAAACGGCTTACAGCTTGCCGAATTCTTCCTTGACCGGCTTGTAGGTGTTGTCATCCTGGAACTCGTAGATGCCGATGTAGGCTTCCGTCGGGTCGCCGGCGTCGGAGAACGTTACGGGGCCGGACTGGCCGTCGTAGTCGATGTCCTTACCGTTGCGGAGCAGGGTGACGCAGGTCGGGAACGTGTTGCACTTATCCCCGCCTTCAGAGACTGCCTTGAGCTGGGCTGCGATATCGGTGCCCTTGGTGCTCTTGGCGGCCTCGGCAGCGAGTGCGATCAGGTTCACGGCGTCGTAGGACTCACCGGAGTAGCTGTAGTCCTTCAGCGCCGGGTCGATCGCCAGGAGCTTCTTCTTGAAGTCCTCCTTGGCGAAGGTACCCGGGATGGTGCCCTGTGCGCCCTTCAGGGTGCCCGCCTGGAAGTCCTTGCTGTAGTCGGACATGTTGCCGTCCACCATGAAGATCTGGGTGGGCTTGACGCCCTTGCCCGTCATCAGCGGGACGATGCTCTTGGCCTGGTCGAAGGTGATCAGGGCAATGGCATCCGGCTTGGCGGCGAGAACCTTGTCCACCTGGCTGCTGAACTGGGAATCGCCTTCATTGAAGAGCTCCTGGGCAACAACCTTGCCGCCGGCCGCCTCGAAAGCGGACTGGACGTTCTTTGCAAGGCCGGTTCCGTAGGCGTCGTTCAGGACGATCATGCCGACCGTCTGGGCGCCACAGGTGGCCATGTAGTTGCCGAGGACCTTGCCCTGGAGCACGTCCGAGGGGGCGGTGCGCCAGTAGAGGCCCTTGTCATCCCACGCAGTGAAGTCCGGGGAGGTGTTGGCCGGGGAGAACTGGACGACGCCGGCACCGGTGATCTGGTTGATCACGGTCTTGGAGACACCCGAGGAGGCTGCGCCGACGATGGCGCTGACGCCCTGTCCGAGCAGAGCCGTGGTGGACTGGGTGGCGATGTCGGTCTTGGTGTCGCCGGAGTCGCGGTGGATGACCTCTACCGGCTTGCCCAGGACGCCGCCTGCATCGTTGACCTCCTTGATGCCGAGGTTGACGCCTGCAATTTCGGGCGGGCCGAGGAAGGCCAGCGAGCCCGTCGTCGGCAGGAGCGAGCCGATCTTCAGGGGTGTGGGGGTGGTGGTGGCCGAAGCGGGGACAGTGCCCGCTTCGCCGGCGGCGCTGGTACCGCCACCGGTGGCGCTGGGTGCCGGGCACGCGATTCCCGCGGCCGCGGCTGAGCTGGATCCCGACGAACTCGGGGCGGGTGAACCGCCACAAGCCGTAGCCAGAAGGGCGACGCCGAGGCTAAGCACTGTGAGCTTAGCGACGCGGGGCGCAACCCGGGGGAGTGAAGTCATGTACAAGCTCCTCGATCTAAAGGTGCGAACGGCCTTTGACGCGAAAGATCAGGTGTTCCTGATTCCACTTCAAGCTAGTGCAATTTCGACGTGAAAATAAGTGACTACGGTCACATCCTTATAACACTCGTTGCATAGAGGAAATCTGGACGGTTGCTGTGGACGTTTTTTGGCGGGGGCGACAGCCCGGAATGGCCGGAGGGCCAGGGAACGCCGAGGGCCGGGCCGTGGTCCGGGCCAGGGGGCGCCGAGGGTCAGTCCGCTCGGCCGCGGGGGTGCCTTAGGGCGGCGCGTAACACAGTGCCCCAGGTGGGACTCGAACCCACAACACGCGGATTTTAAGTCCGCTGCCTCTGCCAATTGGGCTACTGGGGCGCCCGGTCAATGGTATCCCGTCGCCGGGCGGTTCAGCCCGCGAAAGGGTCTGCGTAGCGGAAGGTGCCGCTCACGCCGCCGGGCCAGACTGCGAGCGGCAGCAGCTGGAAGTGCGCGGCCCAGCCGGCCTCCGGCGGCGCCACCCCGAGCGACGTGGACGGAACAAAGCCGAAGCGGGAGTAATACTCGGGGCTGCCCAGCAGCGCAATCCCCCGCTCCCCCGCGGTGTTGGCCCGCGCCACGGTCTCGTTCATGAGCGCGGTGCCGATGCCGTGGCGCTGCAGCCGCGGCACCACCCCGATCGGCCCGAGCCCGAGCAGCTCCAGCTCGCCCACCCATCCGCGGGTACTGATCACATGCCCCACGATTTCGCCGTCGAGTTCCGCAACGATGCTGAACGCCGGCAGGTATTCCTGGCACTCGAACAACCGGGCCAGCAGCTTCACCTCCTCAGGTTCGCCGTCGACGTGCTCCCCGGTGGCGGGCGAGATGGCAAACGCGGCGGCGGTGAGGGCGAGGATGGCGGGCCGGTCCGCTGGTTCCTCGCTGCGCAGGACGAGCTCCGGTGCCGGCCTGTGCTCCCCGTTGGCCGCGACGAGTTCGTGCAGTACCTCCAAAGCCCGTTCGGCATCCGCCACCCGGCACCAGCAGGTGGTCATGGTGGAAGCCGGCCAGGACGTTGCAGCTGATCTTTGCCTCGGTCAGGGCGGCACTGACGGCTGCCGTCAGGCCGATCGCCTCCAGCGAAGAGTGCACCTGAAGCGTGATCCAGGCCGCGACGAAGTCGTAGGAGAGCCCCAGGCTGTCCGCTTCCTTCCGCGGCAGCACGACGGTCAGCCCTTCCGCCTCACGGACGGCAGCCGAGATTGCCCCGGCCAGGGGCTTGCCGTGCGGCCACAGGGCGTAGACGTATTCGCCCTCGCGCAGTTCAGGGTGCATGGTGGCCAGGAGGGCGTGCAGGTCCTTTTCAGCTGTCATGGAGCCAGTCTAGGCGCGGGTCCTGCGCTCCTGTCCGCTCCCGGCGCCCTGCGGCGGCTGCCCGCCACGAAAACGGCGGCCGCTCCCCCTGAGGGGAACGGCCGCCGTCGAAGGCTCGGATCAGGCTACTTGGAGTCGGCCGGAACAGCTTCCTTGGTGTTGTTCTTGGCAGTGTCGTTCTTCGCACTGTCGTGCTTCGCAGTGTCCGCAGGTGTGCCCGCAACAGGGGCAGCGGCAGGCTTCGGGGCCGGCGTCGCCGCGGCCACGAAGGCGCCGCGCGGGTTGTCCAGGTCCATCAGCTGCGTGGTGTCGCGGCCCAGGAAGAAGGCCCAGATCCAGCCGGAGATGACGCGGATCTTGCGCTCGACGGTGGGGATGGCCATGCCGTGGTAGCCACGGTGTGCCAGCCAAGCGAGCGGGCCCTTGAGGCCGATGCGGCCAACCAGGTTGATGTTCGCCACGCCCTTCCATTCGCCGAAGCCGGCGACGGCGCCCAGGTTCTTGTGCTTGTAGTCCTTGAGCGGCTTGTCCCAGCGGGAGGCCCACAGGTTCTTGGCCAGGCGCTTGGCCTGGCGCAGCGCGTGCTGGGCGTTCGGCACGCAGGTGCCGTCCGGCAGGCCGCTGCCCGTGAGGTCGGGGACGGCAGCGACGTCGCCGGCGGCCCAGGCGTTCTCGATGATGCCCTCGTCGCCTGCGATGCGCAGGTCGGCCAGGACGCGGACGCGGCCGCGCGGCTCGAGCGGGAAGTCGGTGGAGCGGACCATCGGGTTGGCCTGCACACCGGCAGTCCAGACCAGGGTGTCGGTCTCGAATTCCTGGGCCGGGCTCTTGTCCGGGAGGTTGATGAGCTTCAGGGAACCCTCGGCGTTGTCCAGGGAGGTGTTCAGCAGGACCTCGATGCCGCGGCTGCGCAGGTGTTCGACGACCCATTCGGCCTGCGGTGCCGTGACCTCGGGCATGATGCGGCCCATCGCCTCGACCAGGACGAAGCGGACTTCCTCCTGCTTGACGCGCGGGTTGTTCTTGACTGCGGCGCGGGCGAGGTCTTCCATTTCGGTGATGCACTCGATGCCGGCGAAGCCGCCGCCGACGACGACGAACGTCAGGGCGCGGGCGCGCTCAACGGGGTCCGTCATGAGGGAACCGGTCTCGATCCGCTCGAGAACCTTGTTGCGCAGGGCGACGGCCTCTTCGATGGTCTTCAGGCCGATGCCCTTGTCCGCGAGGCCCTTGATCGGGAACGTGCGGGTGATGGCGCCAGCGGCCAGCACGACGTCGAAGTAGGGAATCTCGAAGGTGTCGCCACCGTCGGAGGGTGCGACCACTGCCGTGCGGTTGGCGTGGTCGATCGAGGTGACGCGGCCCTGGATGAGTTCCGTCTGCTTCAGGTGCTGGCGGTGCGAGACGACCGCGTGGCGCGCCTCAATGTTGCCGCCGGCAACTTCCGGCAGGAAGGGCTGGTAGGTCATGTAGGGCAGCGGATCCACGAGGGTGACGATGCCACCTGCATTCGCGATCTTTTTCTGAAGTTTGAGGGCTACATACAGGCCGACGTACCCGCCGCCGACGACGAGTACCCGGGGACGGTCCTGGAGCTGAAGGGAGGATGCCATACCTCAAGAATACAGTAGTTTGTGAAAACCTTCACTAACTATGACGGCCTGCTGGAGTCCACCGGATTGACGGCCTCGGGCTCGGCCCTGCCGGGCTCCTCCGGCCCGTCCGGCCCGTCCTTTGGCGGCGTGCGCATGGCGGCCCGCAGCTGGAAGGCGGCGGCCGCAATGATTCCCACGAGCAGGGAACCGAAGCCCAGGACCACCGCTGCCGGCACGGCACTGTCCAGCTGGGACGGCTTCTCCGCGACCGGCACCGTCGCTTCGGGCAGGGTGGGCGCGGCGCTGGAGGGCGCGGACTCCGCAGCAGGTGCGGTCGTGGCGAGGTTTCCGCGCCGGTGGACCCGGATCCAGTCCGAAATGGACCCCAGCGGATTGACTTTGGTCTCCGGGACGTCGGCCTTGAGTGCGGCCTCGGCATTCAGCACGCCGAAGCCGTACAGCGGATCCTTCCCTGGCGCACCGGCGTCCTTGGCCGTGGTGACGATCCGGTTGATGACCTGGCTCGCGGACATCTCGGGCCATTTGGAACGAATCAGGGCCGCGACGCCGGAAACAATCGGCGTGGCTCCGGAGGTGCCTGCCCAGTCGGCATAGCCGCCGCCGGGCACGCCGCCGACCAGGTCCTCGGCGGGAGCTGCGACGCCGATGCTGATGCCCTGCGAGGAGGAGTCGATGCTGGCCACGCCCGTGCGGTCCAGGCCTGCAACGGTCAGGACACCGGGGATCGTGGCCGGGGCGCCGACCTGGACGTTGCCGCCCACCCGGTTGCCCGCCGCGGCGACGATCACGACGTCCTTCTGTTCGGCGTAGAGGAATGCCGCGTCCCAGCTCTGCGGCCATTCCGGCGACGTGCTGCCGAGGGAGATGTTGATGACGCGGGCGCCGTTGTCGACGGCCCACCGCACTGCCTCCGGGATCTGGTCCTGGTCGCTCTTGCCGCCCGGGTTGGCGGAACCGAGCCAAGTGGAGACGGACAGCAGCTGGGCTTCCGGGGCGACACCGACGACCCCGTCAGGGCCAACGGCCGGGCCGACTGGAGAGCCAGTTGCGCTGGCGCTCGGTTTGGGAGTGGCCTCGGGCGGCTGATGCCCCCGCCCGGCGAGCATGGTGGCCACGAGGGTGCCGTGTTCGGGTTTGGCGCCGATACTCCCCTGGCCGTTGGCCTTGCCGGCGCCGGAAATGTCGGCGCCGCCGGCGAGCACGCCGCCCAAGTCCGGATGCCGGCCGTCCACGCCGCTGTCAATTACGGCGACCTTGACGCCGGCCCCCTTGGAAACGTCCCAGGCTTTGGTGATGCCGGACTCGGCGAGCCAGTATTCCTTGTCCCGCCAGGAGTCGGCGTAGGCGGGCGCGGCCAGGGTCAGCCCCGCCGTGGAGGCCCCGCCGGCGAGGGCCAAGGCCATCAACGCGGAGGCGGTCCGGCGGCGCCGGGCTGTTGCTCTGGTCATTCAGGTCCTATCGGCGGATGCACCAGCGGCACGGTCGCGCGCTGGGCACAACTGCTGGGGCGGGATCATCGGATGCTGAGGGCAATTCCGTCAAGAATATCGTGTTCACTGCTCACGGCCGTGGTGATGCGCCCGCCGGTGGCCTCGGCCACGCGCTGCAGGACCCTCCGCCAGACGAGGCCACCGGCACCGATCACGTCCACCCGCCCGGGGTGCATGTACGGCAGCGCGGCCCGCTCCTCCCGGGTCATTTCGAGCAGCTCGGTGCAGGCCTTCCGGACCGCGTCCAGGTCCAGTTCGGTGCCATGGATCGCGGCCGGCGAGTACTCCGGCAGGCGCAGCGCATGCGCCGTGATGGTGGTGACGGAGCCGGCCACGCCGACGACGGCGGTGGTGCGTTCCAGCGGAACGGTCTGTGCCGCCTCGCTGATGGCGGCGTCGACGTCGGCCTCTGCTGCGGCAATCTGTTCCGCAGTGGGCGGATCGCTGCGCAGGTGCCGTTCGGTCATCCGGACGCAGCCGACGTCGACCGAGCGGGCGGCAATGACGCCGTCGGCGTTGCCCAGCACGAACTCCGTGCTTCCGCCGCCGAGGTCCACCACCAGCACGGGCTCCTCCCCGCGGGAGGGCAGGACACTGCTGGCGCCGGCGAAGGACAGTGCGGCTTCCTCGTCGCCGGTGATCACCTCGGGTTCGACGCCGAGGATGTCGCGGATGCCGTCGACGAAGACCTGGCGGTTGCGGGCATCGCGGGTGGCGGAGGTGGCCACGAAGCGCACCTTTTCGGCGCCGTGCTCGCGGATCAGGGCAGCATAGTCGCGGGTCGCGGCGAAGGTGCGCTCAAGCGCTTCCTGGGCCAGTTCACCCGTGGAGTCCACGCCCTGGCCCAGCCGGACCACGCGCATTTCCCGCACGATGTCGGTCAGCCGCGGCGTGGCCTGCCCTGTTGCGCCGCCTGAGCCCGCATCTGCGCTCACAGCCGTGTCCACATCTGCGATCAGCAGGCGGATCGAGTTGGTGCCGCAGTCTACGGCCGCGACCCGGGTCACTGGGACTCCCCCGCGCCGGCAGCGCCGGCGGTGGCGGCCGTGTCAGCGCCGGCGGCGTCACCGCGGGACTTGCGGACCGGCGCGGGCCGGCCCACGATCTCCGGCAGGCCCTGGGGTCCATGGCGGCTGAGGTCCCGGGACGGAGCCTCCCCTCCGGTGTCCCAGGCGCCGTCGCAGTAGCAGCGCTCCACGGTCCACCATTCGGCGATGGCCGCGATCGTCTCATCCCCGAGCGGGTTCACGCCCGGGCCGGCGGCCAGCGAATGCCCGACGAGCACGTGCAGGCATTTGACGCGGGTCGGCATTCCGCCGGCGGAGACGCCGTCGATTTCGGGAACGGCCCCGATGCCGGAGCGCGCGCCGATCTCGGCTCGGGAGGCCAGATATGCCTCGTGGGCGGACCGGTACCGGTCCGCGAGGCCGGCGTCGGCAGCGAGCCGGTCGTTCATTTCGTTCATCAGCCCGGCGGCCTCCAGCCGCGATACCGCCGACGTGATCACCGGGTGGGTGAGGTAAAACGTGGTGGGGAACGGCGTCCCGTTGCTGAGCCGCGGCGAGGTGGCGGCGACGAGCGGGTTTCCGCAGACGCAGCGGGCCGGGATTTCGACGACGTCGCGCACGGGCCTGCCCAGCTGGCGGCTGAGGACCTCGAGGTCGTGCGGCGACGGCTGGCGGGAGCCCTCCGGTGCGTCTGCCCTGTGCCGTGGCGCCGTCGTCCTGGCCCGGTCGTCGTTCTCTGCTTCTCGGTTCTGGTCCACTCGGTTCTCGTCCACGGGAGTGGCACCTTCCTGCCCTGTTCCGGATTGTCCGCGGGACAATCCCTGCGGCGGGCGCCGCTTCTAGTCTGTTGCCGATCGCCTGACGGACTCCCAGAGGGCGTCCACCCAGGGCAGGTTGGCCGGGTCTTGTGCTGATGCTGCACCCGCGGCGCCACCGGACTGCGCGGCAGGAAGATCGCTGCCGAATACCCAGTAGCCCGTCTCTCCGGGCATAACCATGTTAATGCGGTCGCGGGCCTGCTGTTTCACATAGTTGGGATCCTGCCACCGCGACACCTGGCGTTTAAGGTCCTCCTGCTTGGTCTGCTTGGCCGCGATGTCGGCCTGCAGGGCGGCGATTTCGGCGCGTTTGTCCAGGAAGATCTTGACCGTGGGGGCCAGCAGGATGGTGATGGCAATCATGACCACGCCCAGGGCAAGCAGCCGGCCCGAGAACGCTTTGGCGGGCACGGGGTCGAGGGACTCGTCCGGACCCCCTGCGGCGGTCCGGTTCGGGATCTTGCCGCCGGTATTCCCGTCGGCCTTGCCGGCGGGGCGGGTCGCGGGCTTTGCCGGCGCTCCTGCCGGGGCTGCTGCGGCACGGGGTTTGGCGGGAGAGGCGCCGGAACCGCCGGGGGCCGGCTTGCCTGTGGGGGCCGACGCCCGGGGCGAGGCAGGCGCAGCACCGGCCGGCGTCGCCGCCGCGCCGCTGCGGGCGCCGCCAAAGTCCGCCTGGATGACCTCGCCGCCGTCGGCTGCTGCCCCCGGACCCGTGGCCGCAGCCTTGGCAGCCGCAGCCTTGGCGGCAGGCGTAGCCCGGGGAACATTGGGGCGTCGGGTAGCCATGTCACTCCTTCAAAAGCGGACCAAAAACAGAACCGGTGGCCATGGTCTTTCAACCATAGCCACCGGTTACCGGTTTTCGCGGCTAACTAGCCTTTGAAACGCGGGAAGGCGCTGCGGCCGGCGTAGCGTGCGGCGTCGTCGAGTTCCTCTTCGATGCGCAGCAGCTGGTTGTACTTGGCCACGCGCTCGGAGCGTGCCGGGGCACCGGTCTTGATCTGTCCCGCGTTGGTGGCAACGGAGATGTCAGCAATGGTGGTGTCCTCGGTTTCGCCGGAGCGGTGCGAGGTGATGGTGGTGTAGCCGGCACGCTGGGCCAGCGACACGGCGTCCAGGGTCTCGGTCAGGGAACCGATCTGGTTGACCTTGACGAGCAGCGAGTTCGCGGTCTTGGTGTCGATGCCGCGCTGCAGGATGGCCGGGTTCGTGACGAAAAGGTCATCGCCCACGAGCTGGACCTTGTCGCCGATGGTGTCGGTGAGGGTCTTCCAGCCTTCCCAGTCGTTCTCATCCAGCGGGTCCTCGATGGAAACGAGCGGGTAGTCGGCCACGAGCTCGGCGTAGTAGGCGCTCATCTCGGTGGCGGAAAGTGCCTTGCCTTCGAACTGGTACGCGCCGTCCTTGAAGAACTCGGAGGAGGCGACGTCCAGGGCCAGGGCGATGTCCTTGCCAGGGGTGTAGCCAGCGTTCTTGATGGCTTCCTGGATCAGGTCCAGGGCAGCGCGGTTGGACGGCAGGTTCGGCGCGAAGCCGCCCTCGTCACCCAGGCCGGTGGACAGGCCCTTGGCCTGCAGGACGGACTTGAGGTTGTGGTAGACCTCGACGCCCCAGCGCAGGCCTTCGGAGAAGGTCTCGGCGCCGATCGGGACGATCATGAATTCCTGGATGTCCACGTCGGAGTCGGCGTGCGAGCCGCCGTTGAGGATGTTCATCAGCGGCACGGGCAGGACGTGCGCGTTGGGCCCGCCCAGGTACTTGTACAGCGGCAGGTCAGCGGAGGCGGCGGCGGCGTTGGCCACGGCCAAGGACACGCCCAGGATGGCGTTGGCGCCGAGCTTGCCCTTGTTGGGGGTGCCGTCCAGGTCGATCATGGCCTGGTCGATGCTGCGCTGGTCGGTCGCGTCGAAGCCGGTCAGGGCCGGGGCGATCTGGTCGATGACCGCGTCGACGGCCTTCTGGACGCCCTTGCCGAGGTAGCGGCCCTTGTCGCCGTCGCGAAGTTCAACGGCCTCGTGCTCGCCGGTGGAAGCGCCGGAGGGAACTGCTGCGCGGCCGATCTGGCCGTCCGAGAGCAGGACTTCAACTTCTACGGTCGGGTTGCCACGGGAATCGAGGATTTCGCGGGCGTGGATGGCATCGATAAGCGCCATGGATATGCTCCTTTGGGTGAAGCGATCTGCAGGGAATCTGACTGCTTGGACTCTGGCTGTACATCAAGCTGAAAAAGCCGACGTCGTCGTCGCTACTAGCGTAGTCGAGAGCGGGATAAGTTACGGAAACCTATCCAATCCCCGGACGTCATGATGGCGATGCTGGTGAGCCGCCGCCATCGTGCCGACTCTAGCCTGCCGTCGCTATTGTGCCGATGGCCTGGGGCCGGCACTGTCCTGGAAACGGCGCAGGGCGCCGCGGAGGGCGCGTTCGGCGTCGAGCCCGCCGGCCCGGGCAGCGGCCACGATCCCGAACAGCAGGTCGCCGAGTTCCTCCTCGGCGGCCGGGAGGTCGACGGCGGTTTCGGCGGCAGCCGCCGCCATACCCGCGCGCTCGGCGCGGTCCAGGAGCTTTTGGGCCCGGGCGAGGGCGCCAAGGGAGGCGGGAACGCCGTCGAAGACGTGGCCGCGTTCGGGTTTCTCGGCTTTCTTGACGGCATCCCATTTCAGGACGATCTCCTCCACCGTTGCCGGGAAGGAATCCTGCAGCGAGCCGTCGGGCCGGAAAACGTGCGGGTTGCGCCGGATCATCTTGGCCCTCAGGCCGCGGGCGACGTCGCCCAGGTCAAAGGCGCCGCGTTCCTCGGCGAGCCGGGCGTGGAGGACCACCTGTAAGAGGACGTCCCCCAGTTCCGACTGCAGTTCCTTGTCGCCGGCGCCGGTCTCTATGGTCTCGGCGACCTCGTGGGCCTCCTCCAGGAGGTACTCCACGAGGGACTCATGGGTGAGGGCACCCATCCAGGGGCAATGCTCGCGCAGGGCCGCAATCGTCCCCAGCAGCTCCCCCACCTCGCAAGCTCGGCCGGGGACCCCTGCCGCTGTGGGCCCAAGCAGCCCCTGGATGGGTGTTGTGTCCTCGTTAGCCAAGATCGGCGTAGGCCTCGTTGATGTATTCGACCAGCGCTTCCTTCTCCTCGAGGGGCAGGAAGGCGGCCTCGGCCGCGTTCAGCGTCAGCTCCAGAAGGTCATCGAGGTCGTAGTCGAACGTCTCGACCAGGAGTTCGAACTCGTCGGTCAGCGTCACGCCGCTCATGAGCCGGTTGTCGGTGTTGATGGTGACGTTGAAGCCGAGCTGGTAGAGCATGTCCAGCGGGTGGCTTTCAATGCCCTCACCGAAGCCGGCAATGGCGCCGGTCTGCAGGTTGGAGGAGGGGCAGATCTCCAGGGCGATGCCACGGTCGCGGACCCAGCTGGCGAGCTCGCCCAGAGTCACCATGCCGATGGTGTCGTTGACGGAGTCGTCGAAGCCGTCGGCGGCGGCGTCTTCTTCCTCTTCGAATTCGATCGAGACGTCCTCCGCGATCCGGACGCCGTGGCCCAGGCGCAGGGCCCGGCCGTCGACGAGTGCCGACTGGATGCTTTCCAGGCCTGCGGCTTCGCCGGCGTGGACGGTGGCCGGGAAGTTGTGCTGGGCCAGGTAGGTGAAGGCGTCCTTGAAGCGGGACGGCAGGAACCCGTCCTCGGCGCCGGCGATGTCGAAGCCGACGGCGCCGTTGTTGCGGTGGCGGACCGCCAGTTCGGCGATTTCCTGGCCGCGGTCGGCGTGGCGCATGGCGGTGATGAGTTGGCCCACCTGGATATCGCGGCCGGTCTCGGCCACGGCGTCCACGCCGGCTTCGAGGCCCGCCTGCACGGCTTCGACCACGTCGTCCAGGCTCAGGCCCTTCTGCAGGTGCTGTTCGGGCGCCCAGCGCACTTCGCCGTACACGACGCCGTCGTCGGCCAGGTCTTCGACGAATTCCTTCGCAACGCGGAACAGGCCCTCCTTGGTCTGCATCACGGCGATGGTGTGGTCGAAGGTCTCGAGGTAGCGGACCAGGGAGCCGGAGTCGGCGGACTCGCGGAACCACTCCCCCAGCGCGACGGGGTCCGTGGACGGCAGCGTGTGGCCGACAGCCTCAGCAAGTTCAATGATGGTGGCCGGGCGGAGTCCGCCATCCAGGTGGTCGTGAAGGGAAACCTTGGGAAGGCCCTTCAGGTCGAAGTCGAGGTCAGGGGCAGCGTCAGGAATAGTCTCAGTCACGTTCCAACCATAGGGTCGGAGCGCGCGGGACGCTACTTTCTGCCGGCCTCGGCATCACCGGAGGCGATCATCGGTGCAGGAACTGCGGCGCCCGCTTGGTGGGTGGGCCCGCCGTCGAGCCATCCGTCCACGACCTCGGCGTCGTGGCGGCCCAGGCGTTTGTGCCACCAGCGCAGGAGGTGGTCGATGAGGACACCGAGCACAATGGCGAACACCACCGCGATGCCTGCGCTGAGCAGCGGGTTGTGGTGCAGCCACGGGAAGGAACTGGCCAGGACGCCGATGCCGATCGAGTAGGTCACCCAGGTGAGGCACGCGAAGGCGTCCAGCAGGAAGAATCTCCGGTGCGGGAACGCCGTCGTGCCTGCCACGTAGTTGACGGCGACGCGGCCCCAGGGGATGTACCGGGCGGTGAAGATCAGGACGGCACCGCGCTTCTCAAGTTCGTAGTGTGCCCAGCCGAAGACCTTCTGGACCTTTGGCTTGCGCATCCAGCGGAACCGCTCGAGGCCAATCTTGCGGCCGAGCATGTAGGCCATGTTGTCGCCGGCCATGGCTCCCACGAGCGCCGTGAGGCCCAGGATCCACAGGTTGGGCTGGCCGCTGTGCACGGAGTACGCCGCCAGGGCAACGATCAGGGTCTCGCTGGGGACCACCATCGCGAAGCCGTCCACGAAGAAGAAAACCAGCAGGAGTGGGTAGATCCACCACTGGCCGGCGGCATGGAGCACGGCCTCGTTAATGAACTCCATGCAGGTGGTGCTCCTTGATGACTGGGAACGGACAACTAAGCCGTAACATACTCGCGATGACAGTGGGTAGAACCATGGACGAAACTTTGCACGACGTGCGGCCAACAAACGTGACCCAAATCGCTCCTAAGTGTCCCATGGGCAGGGCCAATCCGCCTAGGACTCGACGGGGGGCACGGAATGCGTCGGTTCCTCCGGCGCCCGGCCGCGGACCCTGCTGATCACGCGGTCCAGGACGACGCCCAGGACGACGGCGCAGACGATCGCAATGGCCGCGCCCAGCACGTGGTTCTTCTCAAACCACGGACCAACAGTCAGGCCGATCCCCACCGAGTAGCCGGCCCACAGCAGCGCCGAGAGCACCGTCAGGCTGACGAATCTGCGCCACGGGTAGTGGGTGGCACCGGCGGTCAGGTTTACGGCCACCCGTCCGATCGGGACGAAGCGTGCCACGAGGATCAGTGAGGCAGGCCGTTTCCGCAGTTCCCGGCCGGCCCAGCGGAAGGCCGCCTGCATGCGCGGGCCGCGCTGCCATCCCCAGCGCCGGGTTCCGGTCCCGCGGCCGATCAGGTAGGCCATGTTGTCGCCCACTAGTGCCCCTGCGGCAGCCGTGGCGATCAGGAGCAGAGGGCTGGGGACGCCCGCGGTGGCGGCGACTGCAGCCAGGCCCACCACCACCGATTCGCTCGGAATCGGGGGGAAGAAGCCGTCGATCACGCAACAGGCAAAAACCAGGACCAGGACCCAGGGTTGCCCTGCGGCGGCGAGGATGAAGTCGTTGATTGCCTGCACAGCTTCCTAACGCGCGGCGGGGCCAGATAGATCCAAGCGCAGGCTCGGCCGGAGCCGGGCCTGCGCTTGACGGGTACTGCTGTGGAGTCAGTGTACCGCCGGCCTCCGCCGTCGTTGCCCTATCACGTACGGCTGTAATCCCACGGGCAAATTCTTATGGTCGTAGCAACGCTCTCATTGATGGAGCGTTTGATGGTCAATGTATTTTCCCTGGAAGCGCGCACTGAGTTCTTTGATCTGGTGTGCTCGGGGAGGTCGATTCTTGCTGCCGCCCGGTGTGTCGGGGCCACGCATGGGACCGGGAGGAACTGGTGGGCCCAGTCTGGCCGGATGATGACTATGGACATGGGGCCAGTCGGGGGCCTGGCGGATCCGGCGCCCTCGCCCGGGGGCCCGGGCCGGGCGCTGGACCTGGCTGAGCGGGGGATGATCCAGATGGGCCAGCGCAGCGGGCTCAGTTACGCCAAGATCGCCGAGCTGATCGGCCGGGACAGATCCGTGGTCTGGCGTGAGGTCAACCGCAACACCGGCGACGACGGGGTGTATTACGCCTCGGTCGCCCACACGAGGGCCCACCAGGCCAGGCGCCGGCCCAAACCGCTGAAACTGGTCCAGGACGAGGCGTTGTGCCGGCTGATCGGGGTATGGATGGATGACGGGTGGAGCCCGAAACTGATCTCGGAGATGTTGGCCTTCTACTTCGCCGACGATCAGACTATGCAGGTGAGCCACGAAACGATCTACCAGGCGCTGTACGTCCAAACCCGCGGAAGTCTGCGGGCGGACCTGGCGGAAAAGCTCAGCCTGAAACGGAAGCAGCGCGTCCCGCATGCCGCGGACCGGCACAAGAACAGCCCCTACAAGGAGGCCTTCAAGATCAGCGAACGCCCGGCCGAAGTCCAGGACCGGGCCGTGCCCGGGCATTGGGAGGGAGACCTGATCATCGGCTCTAACGGGACCGCGATCGGCACCCTCGTGGAACGCTCGACCCGGTTCACGATCCTCCTCCACCTCCCCGGGGACCACACCGCCGACACCGTCGCTGCCGCGATGATCCGGGAGATGGGCCACCTCCCGGATCACCTGCGACGCTCGATCACCTGGGACCGCGGAACCGAACTCGCCGAGTATGACCGGATCCAGACCGCCCTGGACACCACGCTCTACTTCTGCGACCCGCACTCGCCCTGGCAGCGCGGCACCAACGAGAACACCAACCGGCTGCTGAGATTCTGGTTCGAGAAAGGCTCGGACCTCTCCGTCCACACCCCCGAAGACCTCCGCCAGGTCGCAGCGAAACTCAACCGCCGGCCCCGTCCCACCCTCAACCTGCAGACCCCAGCCAACCGGCTGAACCAGCTGCTGCAAACAGCAGCCTAAACACCCGCGTTGCACCGACCAGTTGACTTTGCCACGGGTTTGGGGACCATAAGTGATAGGGCAATGGGCTTAGGCGATGCGGTCGATGATGAGCTTCTGGGCGGGCCGGGAACCCTCGGGGGCGATCACGGCGGCGTGTTCGAGCGCTTCCTTGGCACGCTCGAACTTCTCCGGCGTGTCCGTCAGGAGGGTCATGAGCGGTTCGCCCGCCTTGACCGTGGCGCCGGGCTTGGCGTGCATCCGCACCCCGGCACCGGCCTGGACCTGGTCCTCCTTGCGGGCGCGTCCGGCGCCGAGCCGCCAGGCAGCGACGCCGACGGCCATCGCGTCGAGCTCTACCAGGACGCCGTCGGCCGGGGCGTAGATGACCTCGGATTCCCTGGCGACCGGGAGCTCGGCACGCGGGTCTCCGCCCTGGGCCTGGATCATCCGGTTCCAGACGTCCATGGCCCGGCCGTCCTGGAGCGCTGCCCGGGGATCGGCGTCGCGGATGCCGGCGCACGCCAGCATTTCCTCCGCGAGCCGGACGGTGAGTTCGACGACGTCGTCCGGGCCACCGCCGGCGAGGACCTCCACGGATTCCTCGACCTCGATCGCGTTGCCCGCGGTGAGGCCCAGGGGGGTGTTCATGTTGGTGAGCAGGGCCACCGTGTTGACGCCGGCGTCCTTGCCCAGGGCCACCATGGTTTCGGCCAGTTCGCGGGCGCGGGCCTCGTCCTTCATGAACGCGCCGCTGCCCACCTTGACGTCGAGCACCAGCGAGCCGGTGCCCTCGGCGATCTTCTTGCTCATGATCGAAGAGGCGATCAGCGGGATGGCCTCCACGGTCCCGGTGACATCGCGGAGCGCGTAGAGCTTCTTGTCCGCCGGGGCCAGTCCGGCGCCGGCCGCGCAAATGACCGCGCCGACGTCCTGGAGCTGGGCCATCATTTCCTCGTTGCTCAGGGCCGCACGCCAGCCCGGGATGGCTTCGAGCTTGTCCAGGGTGCCGCCGGTGTGGCCGAGTCCGCGGCCCGAGAGCTGCGGCACCGCCACGCCGAATACCGCCACCAGGGGCGCCAGCGGCAGGGTGATCTTGTCCCCGACGCCGCCGGTGGAGTGCTTGTCCGACGTCGCCTTCACGCCGCCGTCGGGCCGGCGCAGGCTGGAGAAGTCCATCCGCTCGCCGGAGGCGATCATGGCCGCCGTCCAGCGGGAGATCTCGGCCCGGTCCATGCCGTTGAGCAGGATGGCCATGTTCAGGGCGGCCATCTGTTCGTCGGCGATGGCGCCGCGGGTGTACGCATCGATCGTCCAGTCGATCTGGGCCGGGCTGAGCACACCCTTGTCCCGTTTGATGCGGATGATGTCGACGGCGTCGAACGCTTCGGTGTTGTTGGGGTTCTGTGTCGTTTGTGTCACCGGGGTTCCTCCAGGTGTTGGGGGCCAAAGGCATCGGGAAGGACCTGGTCCATGGTCTTGATTCCCTGCGTGGTCATGAGCTCCATGTCCGGAGCCCGGAATTCGTAGAGCAGCTGGCGGCAGCGCCCGCACGGCATGAGGGCATTCCCGCCGGCATCGACGCAGTAGAAGGCGCGGAGCAGTCCCCCGCCGGTCATCTGCAGGTTGCCCACCAGGGCGCACTCGGCGCACAGGGTCAGCCCGTAGCTGGCGTTTTCGACGTTGCAGCCGCTGACGATCCGCCCGTCTCCGGTGAGGGCCGCGGCCCCCACCGGAAACTTCGAGTACGGCGCATAGGCGTTCTTCATGGCGGACACTGCCGCGGCCTCGAGTGCCGCCCAGTCGACGTCGGTGCTGTCCATTCTCAGCCCTTGATGTACGGTATGCCGTCGGCGGCCGGCGGCCGGGAGCGGCCGACGAGGCCGGCCACGGCAAAGACGGTCACCACGTACGGCAGCATGGCCATGAACTGGCTGGGCACCGGGGTGCCGATGATCGTCACGATGCTCTGCAGGTTGTCGGCGAAGCCGAACAGCAGTGCGGCGAAGAACGCCCCGATCGGGTTCCAGCGGCCCAGGATCATGGCGGCGAGGGCAATGAAGCCGCGCCCGCCGGAGATTTCCTTGGTGAAGCTGTCGATCGCCACGAGGGTGAAGAACGATCCGCCGATCCCGGCGACGGCGCCGCCGAGCGTGACGTTCCAGAAGCGCGTCGCGTTGACCTTGATGCCCAGGGTGTCGGCCGCCTGCGGGTGCTCGCCCACGGCACGGACGCGCAGGCCCCACTTCGTCTTGAACAGCGCGACCCAGATCACGATGACGGCCACGTACATCAGGTAGCCCACCACGGACTGCTTGAAGAGGATGGGCCCGATCACGGGGATGCTGGACAGGACCGGGATGTCGATGATGGGCAGCTCGCCGGGTGAGTTGTACTTCTCGGGATCGGACTGCATCACGGTGCTGAACAGGAAGCCGGTGAGCCCGGAGACCAGGACGTTGAGCACGACGCCGACGATGATCTGGTTGACCACGTACTTGATGGCGAACAGCGCCAGCACCATCGAGACGAGGGCGCCGGCCACGGCCGCCGCGACCAGGCCCAGGTAGGGGTTGTGGGTCACGCTGGCGACGAGCGCGGCCGTGAAGGCTCCGCCCAGGAGCTGGCCTTCGATGGCGATGTTGACCACGCCGGCCCGTTCGCACAGCACACCGGACAGTGAGCCGAAGACGATCGGCACGGCGAGGGTCACGGATCCGGCGATGAGGCCGGCCAGCGAAATGCTGGGGGTCCGGGCGCCGCCGACCACCCAGATCAGGAAGGCGACCACGAAAACGACAGTGAACACGGCCGGCAGCCAGCGCGGGGGCCGCCGGTTCGCTCTTGCCTTCAGGACCAAGGCGTAGCCCGCCAGGACCAGGAGGATCAGGGAGAGCACAATGCCGGACAGGAACGCGGGAACCTGGATCGCGGGGAGCTGGAAGAAGTCGCCGCCGGAGGAAATGCCGAACTTGGCGGTTGCCTGCGGGCCCAGCAGTCCGAAGAAGATGAAGGCGATGGTGGCCAGCACCGCCAGCGTGACCGGCAGCTTCCAGGTTACGGGCTTGGCGGACACCGCCGGCCTGTGGTTCTTCTCCGGCTGGGGTTTTCCTTCAACGGGCGAGGTTGCTGTTGTGCTCATGCGGCACCTCCGGTGGTTGCGGCCTGCTTGGTTTTGCCGGCGGTCGCGGCCTTCTTCTTGCGCGGGTTGAGCCCGAAGATCGCCCGGACCAGGGGCGGCGCCGCGATGAACAGCACGATGAGCGACTGGACCACGAGCACGATGTCGATCGGGGTTCCGGTCTGGATCTGCATCTGGACGGCGCCTGCGCGGAAGGCTCCGAACAGCAGGCCGGCGGCAAAGGTGCCCCACGGCGAGGACCGTCCCAGCAGCGCGACCGTGATCGCGTCAAAGCCGTAGGATGCCGCGACACCATCGGTCAGGACCTTTTCGGTGCCTGCCACCTGCGCCACGCCGGCCAGGCCGGCCAGGCCACCGGCAATGGTCATCACCAGGATCGTGGCCCGGGAGACGTTGATGCCGGCCGTCAGGGCCGCCTTGGGGTTCGCCCCGACGGCGCGGAACTCGAAGCCAAGGGTGGAACGGTTCAGCAGCCACGAAACAAAGAAGGTGGCCGCAATGGCCAGCAGGAAGCCCACGTGCAGCCGGTACTGGCTGCCGAAGAGCAGCGGGTACACGGCGTTGGGGTCCAGGATCGGGGAAATCGGGGTGGTCTCTCCCGGACGCTGGAACAAGTCCGTGTCGAGCAGGTAGCGCAGGAAATAGAGCGCGATGTAGTTGAACATGATGGTCACGATGACCTCGTGGGCGCCTGTCCGGGCTTTGAGCACACCAACGATGCCGCCCCAGACGGCGCCGCCGACGACGCCGGCCACCAGGACCAGCAGCAGGTGCAGCCCCAGCGGCAGGTGCAGCGCGAAGCCGACCCACGAGGCGAGGATGCCGGCCATGATGATCTGGCCCTGCGCACCGATGTTGAACAGACCCGCGCGGAAGGCCAGGGCGACGCCGAGGCCCGCGGTGATCAGCGGGGTGGCGATGGTCAGCGTCTCCATAAGGGGGGCGAACTGTCCGGCCACACCGTTTCCGCGGGGGTTGAAGACCGCGCCCTGGAAGAGGGCGACGTACGATTCGGTGGCGGCGGACCAGACGGCGGTGAGGAAGTCACTGGGCCGGGCAAAGAGATAGCCCGCCGTGGTCCCGACAACCTTGTCCGTCATAGCGATGAGCAGGCCGCCCAGGATCAGTGCGAGCAGGACCGCCAGGATGGTCACGATGCCGTTGCCGGTGAAGATCTTGCGCAGCAGCGACTCCTCTTCCGGCGCACCGGGAAGGGATCCGCTCTGGGTCGAGACCGGAACGGCCGATGGCTGGTGGGCACCGCCCGCGGTGTCCAGCACGGTGACGAAGTCTGCATCGTCCTCGAGCGGCTCAGGCTCCACGTCGGTGGTCTGCGATGCCGGAAGCCGGTCCGGGTCCGGTGCGGCCGCGGGCCGCGGCTCGGTGTTCTCACTCATGGGGGTCTCCTACGGCGCCGGAGCCGGGCTCCTGCACGGACGGGGCGGCGGGGGCCGGGTTCGTGGCCGGCTTCGTTGCGGGGGTGCCGGCCGGATTTTCTCCTGCGGTCGCGGCCGGGTTTTCAGAAAGGGATCGAGCCGGGTGCCTGCCTGCGGCGTCGGCCTGGGCCTCGTCCGGGGAAACCCCGGCCATCATCAGGCCCAGGACGTCGCGTCCGGTGCCGGCCGGGACGATCCCGACCAGCCGGCCCTTGTACAGCACGGCAATCCGGTCGGCGAGTTCAATCACCTCGTCCAGTTCGGTGGAGACGATCATGACGGGCGTGCCGTGGTCCCGCTCCGCGACGATGCGCTTGTGCAGGAACTCGATGGAGCCCACATCCACGCCGCGGGTGGGCTGGGAGGCGATGAAGAGCCGCAGCGGCCGGGAGAGCTCCCGGGCCATGACGACCTTCTGCTGGTTGCCGCCGGACAGGGTTCCGGCTGCAAGTGAGCCGGACGGGGTGCGGACGTCGAATTCTGCGATCCGGGTCTTGGCGTTCTCCAGGACCTTGGCCGGGCTCATGCTGATGCCCTTGGCGAACGGCGCCTGGTCGTAGCGGTCCAGAATCAGGTTCTCGGCGATGGAGAACGTGCCGATCAGCCCGTCGAGGGAACGGTCTTCCGGGACGAACCCGACCCCGGCGTTGAGGACCTCCTTGACGCTGCGGCCCACGAGTTCTTCGCCGTCGAGGGCGATCGAGCCGTGAACCCTCTCGTGCAGGCCCAAAATGGCCTCGGTCAGTTCCGTCTGGCCGTTGCCCTGGACGCCCGCGACCGCGAGGATCTCGCCGCGGGCGATTCCGAAGCTGATGCCGTCCACCACGTGCTGGCCGTTGGGGGCGATGACGGTGAGGTCCTTGACCTCGAAGGTGGTCTCCTGCGGGTTGGCGGGAGCCTTGTCCAGGGTCAGGCTCACGGCCCGGCCCACCATCATGGACGCCAGCTCGGTGGTCGAGGCGCCGGGATCGGCCGAGCCCACTACCTTGCCGCGGCGGATGACGGTGATGGTGTGTCCGAAACGGCCTTGACCTCACGCAGCTTGTGGGAAATGAAGACGATCGAGGTGCCGTGGCTCTTGAGCTGGCGCATGATGTCCAGCAGCTCATCGGTGTCCTGCGGGGTCAGCACGGCCGTGGGCTCATCGAGGATGAGCACCTTGGCGTCGCGGACCAATGCCTTGATGATCTCCACGCGCTGCTGCACGCCCACGGGGAGGTCTTCGATCAGCGCGTCGGGGTCGACGTCGAAGCCGTACCGGTCGGAGATCTCCCGGATTTTCCGGCGGGTGTCGTCGAGGTCCAGGAATCCGCCGGTCTTGGTGGTCTCCGCTCCCAGGGCGACGTTCTCCGCAACGGTGAAGACGGGGACCAGCATGAAGTGCTGGTGCACCATGCCGATACCTGCCGCCATGGCGTCTCCCGGGCCGCGGAACGTGACCGGTTTGTCGTCAATAAGGATTTCGCCCTCTGTGGGCTCGTACAGTCCGTAGAGGACGTTCATCAGCGTGGACTTGCCAGCACCGTTCTCACCGAGCAGACAGTGAATCTGCCCGGGTTCAACAACCACATCGATGTGATCGTTCGCTACCAGGGAGCCGAAGCGTTTGGTAATGCCCTTGAGTTCAAGTTTCAAAACTCTGACCAATCTCGAGGTGTCCGGAAGGCTTGGTCCGGACGCGTAGGGGCGCTGCAGCACCAGCTTAGTGCCTGGGGTCTGGGGCACTAAGGGCCGCAACGAAAAGCGCCACAGCCCGTGCGGTGGTGACCGGACGGGCCGTGGCGCTTAGCGGAGGAAGTTAGGCTTTCGGGCTGGCTGCAGATTCAACCTTGAGCTTGCCGTCGGCGATGTCCTTCTTGATCTGGTCCAGCTCGGACTTCAGTTCGGCCGGAACCTGGGCATCCATGTCGTGGAACGGGGCCAGCTGGACGCCGTCGTTCGCGAGGGTGCCGATGTACGGCTTGTTGGTGAACTGGCCGTCCTTGTCCTGCTTGACGACCGTCTCAACGGCCTCGCCCATCTGCTTCATGACGGAGGAGAGCATGATGTCCTTGTAATCCGGTGCCGTGAGGAAGCCGTCGGAGTCAACCCAGATGAGCTTGACGTCCTTGCCTGCTGCCTTGGCTTCCTGCAGGGCCGCGCCGGCACCCTTGCCGACCGGACCGGCGACGGGCATGACGATGTCGGCGCCCTGGTCCAGGAAGTTCTGGGTGAACTGCTTGCCCTTGTCCTGCTTTTCGAAGTCGCCGGTGAAGGAGCCGTCCTGCTTGGCCTTGTCCCAGCCAAGAACCTTGACGTCCTTGCCCTTCTTCTCGTTGTAGTACTTCACGCCGTCGGCGTAGCCGTCCATGAAGATGGTGACCGTGGGGATCTTGATGCCGCCGAACGTGGCGACCGTCCCGGTCTTGGTGGTGCCTGCTGCGAGGTAGCCGGCCAGGAACGCGGCCTGGGCCGTGTCGTAGATGATCGGCTTGACGTTGGTGATCGGGGTTTCGTAGCCGAAGTCGATGATGGCGAAGTGCTTGTCCGGGTTCGCGGTGGCCTGGGCCTTCGTTGCGTCGCCGAGCAGGAAGCCGACCGTGATGGTCAGGTTGCAGCCGGCGGAAACCATGGCGCGCAGGTTCGGTTCGAAGTCGTTGTTGGTCTTGGACTCGGCTTCGTTCGTCTTGATGCCGAGATCCTTCTCGGCCTTCTTCAGGCCCTCGTAGGAAGACTGGTTGAACGACTGGTCGTCGAATCCACCCGAGTCGGACACGATGCAGCCCGTGTAGTTGCTTGCAGTGTTGGTGGCGGTGCTGGCCTCCGGGGCAGCTCCGCAGCCGGTCAGCAGGAGTGCAGCCGCGCCCGCGGTGGCGACGCCGGCCATTGATCCGCGCTTAAAGGTGGCACGCAGAGAGTTCTTCAATTTTCCTCCAGGAAGAAAGAGTAGGCGCTACGACGGAAGTTCAATGAGTGTCTGTCGGCGGTGTTCCGCTGATCTCTGTTGTCACTGATGGATTTCGCAGCACTGCGCCGAGGCGCACTGATGCAAGCCACTGTAGTGGCCTGCGCCACGTCCCGATAACACAGGGCCCGGCGAATGCCCAGATTGTTGAGAACTTGTTACCTAGTGGTAGCCGGGCACCGTGCCAGCGGAGGTGCACATACGCCTCCGGCGCCGGTCCCCGAAGGAAACCGGCGCCGGAGGCGTCGTGGCCGGCACGGCGTGTGCCGGTGTCCAGCTACAGCCGGACGAGCATCTTGCCGGTGTTGGCGCCGTCGAGCAGGTCCATGAAGGCCCGCGGGGCGTTGTCCAGCCCGTCCACCACCGTCTCGTCATAGCGGACCGTTCCGTCGGCCAGCCAGGCGGACATGGTCTCGACAAATTCGGCCATGTGCTGCCAGTAGCCGCCCACCAAGAAGCCCTTGAGCGTCAGCTGCTTGCCGATCGCCAGCATGAGGTTCCGCGGCGCCGGCGTCGGTTCGGTCGCGTTGTACTGGGCGATGGCCCCGCACATGGCCACCCGGCCACCGACCGTGAGGGAGGACAATGCTGCCTCGAGGTGCTCGCCGCCGACGTTGTCGAAGTACACGTCGATCCCGCGCTCACCCGCGGCCGCGGCAAGTTGTTCCGCCACCGGGCCGTCGTGATAGTTGAACGCGGCATCGAAACCGAGTTCGAGCAGCCGGGCCACCTTTTCCGGCGAGCCGGCGCTGCCGATCACCCGGGACGCGCCCATGGCCTTGGCGATCTGCCCCACGAGCGAGCCGACCGCGCCGGCGGCGCCCGAGACGAACACGGCGTCGCCGGGCTTGAATTCCGCGACTTTCAGCAGTCCCGCGTAGGCGGTCAGCCCGGTCATGCCGAGGGCGCCGAGGAATGCTGACGCGGGGGCCAGATCGGTGCGCGCCACCGTGGTGGCCGCGGCATCGACGACGGCGTATTCGCGCCAGCCGAGGCCGTGCACCACCGTGTCGCCCACAGCGCGGCCTTCGGCCCGGGACGCGATGACTTCGCCGACGGCGCCGCCGTCGAGTGCGGCATCCAGCGCAAACGGCGCGGAGTAGGACTTGACGTCGTTCATCCGCCCGCGCATGTATGGGTCTACCGAGATGTAGAGGTTGCGGACCAGGACCTGTCCGTCCTGCAGTTCGGGCAGCGCCGACTCGGCGAGGCGGAAGTTCGCCGGCACCGGGCGGCCATGCGGGCGGGACGCCAGCTGGATCTCGCGGGTGGCGGCGGGAAGGGTGCGAGTTTCGGTGGTGTTGCTCATGCGGCTACCTCCAGGATGGTGATGTCGACGGCGATGTTGCCGCGGGTGGCGTTGGAGTACGGGCAGATCTGGTGGGCCTTGGCCACCAGGGCCTCGGCGGTGTCCCGGTCCACGGCGGGCAGGGCGATCTCAAGCTCGGCGGCCAGGCCATAGCCGGCACCGTCCTCGAGTGCGCCGAAGTGGATCTTGGCGGCGACGGCGGAGTCCGTCAGGTCGGCGCGCTCCTTGCGTCCCACCAGGCGCAGGGCGGAGTGGAAGCACGCGGCGTAGCCGGCGGCAAAGAGCTGCTCGGGGTTGGTGCCCGCGCCGTCACCGCCGAGTTCGACCGGGCTGGCCAGGGTGACGCTCAGCTTGCCGTCCTTGCTGACGGCGGTGCCGTCGCGGCCTTCGCCGGAGGCCAGGGCCTCTGCTGTGTAAAGGGTCTTCATGGGGTTTCCGTTCTGTCGGCGGGAAGTCTGGGCAGGATGGGCCCAGCGGGGTGCCCGGCAAGGGCCCGGTATGGGGTCCTCGCGGGAAGGCTTGGGGGTAGGTCCAGTGGGTGGGCCTAGTGGGAGGCGTGGAGCGCGCTCGTCAGGCGGGCCAGGGTGTCGCGGAGCTGGTCCAGTTCCGCGGCGGTGAGCCCGGCGGCGTCCGCCAGGCGCTGCGGGATGCCGCTGGCCTTGGCGCTCAGGGCGGCGCCGGCGTCGGTCAGGAAGATCTCCACGCGGCGCTCGTCCTCGGCGGAGCGGCGGCGCTGGACGAGGCCGAGCGCTTCGAGCCGCTTGAGCAGGGGCGAGAGCGTGCCGGAGTCCAGGCCCAGCTCCTCCCCCAGTTCACGGACGCTGCGCGGCTCCGCTTCCCAGAGCACCAGCATGGCGAGGTACTGCGGGTAGGTCAGGCCGAGCTCTTCGAGCATGGGCCGGTAGGCGGCCGTGGCGGCGCGCGAGGCCGAGTACATCGCAAAGCACACCTGCCGGTTCAGGCGGAGCGCTTCCGGCCCGGCCGTGCGGGCTTCCTCTGGCGTGGTCATAGTTCCACCGTACGGCACAATCTAATCGTACGCAATTCAATTGTGCACAACTGAAGTGCGGAATGGGAACCGCCAGCCGGTGCGCAGGGGGCAAACGCGGCAGGAATCGCCCGAACTCCCCATGTTCGCAAGGCCCGACTGCGTGTCGGCCCGCGCCGCCGGGGTGTCCCGGCGTCGCGCCGGCAAAGGTGGGGAAACTCCGCGCCCGGCCCGGCAGTGCGCAGCGGGGCGGGTGGGCGCGGGCGGAAGGGTTTAGAGGTCGCGGATGGTGCGCAGGGCCGCCGCCGTGAGCACCTGGATGCCCAGGCCCAGCGCCCGCTCATCGACGATGTAGTCGCCGCGGTGGAGGTCGTACTCTTCCCCGCCGGGCGTCTTGGTACCGAGGCGCATCATGGCGCCGGGGGTGTCGGCCAGGAACCAGGCAAAGTCTTCCCCGCCCATGGACTGCGGGGTCAGGACCACGGCGCCCTCTCCGATTTCGGCGCGGGCCGCGGCCTCAATCAGCGCGGTCTCGTGCTCGGAGTTGACCACCGGCGGCACGCCGCGGGTGTGTTCCAGGTGGACGTCGACGCCGTAGGGCTCGGCGACCTGCCGGATGATGTCGTCGAGCAGCTCGCCGGCGTCGTGCCAGGCGTCGCGGTCCAGGCAGCGCATGGTCCCGGCCATGTAGCCGCTGCCGGGGATGGCGTTCGGGGCCGAGCCTGCGGAGATCTGACCCCAAACCACGGACACGCCGCTGCGGACATCGACGCGGCGCGAGAGCACGGCGGGAACATTGACCGCGATCTGCGCCAGGGCGAAGACCAGTTCCTCGGTCAGGTGGGGGCGCGAGGTGTGGCCGCCGCGGCCGGAGAGTTCGATCTTGATGGTGTCCGAGGCGGAGGTGATGGCCCCGATCCGGGTGCCGATCTTGCCGATCTCGATCCGGGGGTCGCAGTGCAGCGCCAGGATGCGCGGCACACCGTCCAGGACGCCCTGTTCGATGCACGAGGTGGCGCCGCCGGGCATCGTTTCCTCGGCAGGCTGGAAGATAATCCGGACCGTCCCGCGCAGCGGGGACACCTCGTGCATGCGCTGCAGGACCAGCGCGATCCCCAGCATGGTGGTGGTGTGGACGTCATGGCCGCAGGCGTGGGTCACGCCGTGGTTCTTCGAGGCGAACTCAAGGCCCGTTTCCTCGATGATCGGCAGGGCGTCGATGTCCCCGCGCAGGGCGGTGGCGATGGGACCCTGCCCGACGTCGACCGTCAGGCCCGTGCCCTCGAGGCGGCGCGGCTTAAGCCCGGCTTCCTCGAGCCGTTTCGCCAGCTTGTCGGTGGTGCGGAATTCCTTGAACGAAAGTTCCGGATGCGCATGGAGGTCGCGGCGGAAAGCAATCAGCTCCGGCAGGAGGGGCTCCAGCCACGGCCCCACGAGAGTCGTGGGCTCAGCTTCAGTCGAATAGTTGCGCACGGAATAACTCTATCGAGCGGCCAAAGAATAGCGGCATCGGGTACGGCGCGTTACGGATTGCTGAACATTACGCAGGCCGTGATCCGCTCCCATCCGGCTACAGGACGTCGGTGTCGCCCTTGGCCTTGATGGCGTCCACGGCCTGCTTGACCCGCTGTGAGTGTTCCTTGGTGGTGACCAGCAGGGCGTCCGGGGTGTCAACGATCACGACGTCCTTGATGCCGATCAGGGCGATCACCCGCTTGGTATCGGAGACCACCACGCCGCTGGCGTTCTCGGTGAAGACGCGTGCGCCCTCGCCCAGGACCGTGACCTCGTCGACTTCCTTGGCGCTGTTGAGCCGGCCCACGGAGGCAAAGTCCCCGACGTCGTCCCAGAGGAACGTTCCGGGCACCACGGCAACGTCGCCGGCGGCGGCGGCGGGCTCGGCGACGGCGTAGTCAATGGCGATCTTGGGCAGCGTGGGCCAGACCCGGGCAGTGACGGCGTCGCGCTCCGGGGTGTCCCAGGCCTTGGCGATTTCCTGGAGTCCGGCAAAGAGTTCGGGCTGGTTGGCTTCGAGGTGCTTGAGCATCAGCGAGACCGGGGCCACGAACATGCCCGCGTTCCAGACATATTCGCCGCTGTCGACGTACTCCTGGGCCACTTCCTCGCTGGGCTTCTCCACGAACTCCACGACGGACTGCGCGCTGGGCGCGTCGGGGATGTGCAGGTTCGCGCCGGAACGGATGTAGCCGAATCCGGTGGAGGGGTGGGTCGGCTTGATGCCGATGGTGACGATCTTCCCCGCGGCCGCGGTGTAGACGGCCTCACGGACGGCGTCCTGGAACAGGTCGTCCGGGCTGATGACCTGATCCGCGGCGAACGAGCCCATGATGATGTCCGGGTCCCGCTCGTGGAGGATCGCCGCGGCGAGGCCAATCGCAGCGCCGGAGTCCTTGGGTTCGCTTTCCAGGACGAGGTCGGCTTCCAGGACCTCAGGCAGCTGGCGGCAGACGGCTGCCCTGTGGGCGGAGCCGGTCACCACCAGCACGTGCTTGCCGGCGACGGGCTGGAGGCGGTCATAGGTCGCGCGCAGCAGAGTGCTGCCCGAACCGGTGAGGTCGTGAAGGAATTTCGGGGCTGCTGCCCGTGACAGGGGCCAGAGGCGGGTCCCCACCCCGCCCGCCGGAATGACCGCAATAAAACGGTCCAGCGGTGAATCCTGGCTTGTCACTTTGTCTGTAGTCATCACGGCTACTTTAGCCGACGGCGGCCAATTCGGCCCGAATTGGGCCCGGATCAGGCCCTGCCGGCGCCCGCAACCACGGCTAAATGTGGCGTTCGTCTCAAATCGGACGCAAAACCGCGCCGGGGCCTGTCAACAAGGGGTTCCTAAATTGAATAAGCTGTGAGCGAAGCCTAGATTTAGGCTTGAGCTTACGAGTGCTCTCGCAGCAGGCGTTCCCCCCGCGTGGATCCCATGCCAGCGCCGCTGTGTTGCAGGGAGGTTTATTCAGTGCCGACAAAACCAGCTGGCACCTTGTACCGCGGCCGTGAAGGCATGTGGTCCTGGGTTGGACACCGCATTACCGGTGTAGTGATTTTCTTCTTCTTGTTGGTCCACGTGCTGGACACCTCATTGGTGCGTGTGTCCCCCGAGGCCTACACCGCAGTGATTGGTGCCTACAAGAACCCCCTCATGGCCCTGGGTGAAACGGGCCTTGTCGCGGCGATCGTGTTCCACGCCTTCAACGGCCTGCGGATCATCGCCGTCGACTTCTGGAAGAAGGGTGCCAAGTACCAGCGTCAGATGCTCTGGACGGTCCTGGGCCTCTGGGTCGTCGTCATGGTCGGCTTCTCCATCCGCCACCTGTCCCTCGCCCTTGGAGGTCACTAAGCCATGACTGCAACCATTCAGAGTCCACGTAGTGGAAAACCCGGTAGTGGAAAGATCCAGCCGAAGTACCGCCGCACCGGCGGCTCCAAGGGCAACTTCGAGATGCTCGCCTGGCTCTTCATGCGCCTCTCCGGCGTCGTGCTGGTGGTGCTGATCTTCGGCCACCTGACCGTGAACCTCCTGGTCGGGGAGGGCATCCACGCGATCGACTTCGGCTTTGTGGCCGGCAAGTGGGCCGACCCGTTCTGGCAGTTCTGGGACCTGGCCATGCTGTGGCTCGCCATGCTGCACGGCACCAACGGCGTCCGCACGATCATCAATGACTACGCCGAGAAGGACGCAACGCGCCTTTGGCTGAAGATTGTGCTCTACGCGGCCACCACGGTCATCATCATCCTGGGCACCCTGGTCATCTTCACGTTCGATCCGTGCCCCGTGGCCAACGGCGTCCAGCTTCCCGGCGGCTTCTGCCCCGCGCCATAGGGGCTCAGCCGTAACGGCGGAGCCGCCGCGGACCGCAGCCCGTCCGGGCAGGAACCGGCGGTCCGTCACGGCAACTGATCTTGCCTGCCGAGCGCAGGCGCAGATTGCACGAGACTTCACCGGGCAGGCGCGGCCTGCCGGTGGTTTATAGCGAATTTTGAGAGAAAGAGCGTCTGGTATGCAGGTCCATAAGTACGACGTCGTGATCGTCGGTGCCGGTGGCGCCGGGATGCGCGCGGCGATCGAATCAGGTCAGCGCGCCCGAACAGCAGTACTGACCAAGCTCTACCCCACCCGGTCCCACACCGGCGCGGCGCAGGGCGGCATGTGTGCAGCCCTGGCCAACGTCGAGGAAGACAACTGGGAGTGGCACACCTTCGACACCATCAAGGGCGGCGACTACCTGGTTGACCAGGACGCCGCCGAGGTCATGGCGAAGGAAGCGATCGACGCCGTCCTGGACCTGGAAAAGATGGGCCTGCCGTTCAACCGCACGCCCGAGGGCCGCATTGACCAGCGCCGTTTCGGTGGCCACACCCGCGACCACGGCAAGGCACCGGTCCGCCGTGCCTGCTACGCCGCCGACCGCACCGGCCACATGATCCTGCAGACCCTGTACCAGAACTGCGTCAAGCACAACGTCGAGTTCTACAACGAGTACTACGTCCTGGACCTGCTGACCGTCGAAGAGGACGCTGTCCGCGAGGACGGCACACCGTACAAGCAGAAGCGAGTTGCCGGCGTCGTGTCCTACGACCTCGCCTCCGGCGAACTGCACGTCTTCCAGGCCAAGTCCGTGGTGTTCGCCTCCGGCGGCGCCGGCAAGGTCTTCAAGACCACCTCCAACGCCCACACCCTGACCGGTGACGGCATGGGCATCGCGTTCCGCCGGGGCATCCCCCTGGAGGACATGGAATTCTTCCAGTTCCACCCGACCGGCCTGGCCGGGCTGGGCATCCTGCTCTCCGAGGCCGCCCGCGGCGAAGGCGCGATCCTGCGCAACTCCGAGGGTGAACGCTTCATGGAGCGCTACGCGCCCACCATCAAGGACCTCGCCCCGCGCGACATCGTGGCCCGCTCCATGGCCAACGAAGTCCGTGAGGGACGCGGCTGCGGTCCGAACAAGGACTACGTCCTCCTGGACCTGACGCACCTTGAGCCTGCGCACATCGATGCCAAGCTGCCGGACATCACCGAGTTCGCCCGCACCTACCTGGGTGTGGAGCCGTACACGGAGCCGGTTCCGGTGTTCCCGACGGCGCACTACGCCATGGGCGGCATCCCCACGAACATCAGCGCCGAGGTCCTCCAGGACAACGACACGGTGGTCCCGGGCCTCTACGCCGCCGGCGAGGTCGCCTGCGTCTCCGTCCACGGCTCCAACCGCCTGGGCACCAACTCGCTGCTGGACATCAACGTGTTCGGCAAGCGCGCCGGCATCGCCGCCGCCGAGTACGCCAAGACCGCCGACTTCGTGGAGCTCCCCGTTGACCCGGAGGCCTACACGCTGAACCTGCTGGACCACGTCCGCACCTCTGACGGCACCGAGAAGGTCGCTGCGATCCGCAAGGAACTGCAGGACACCATGGACGCCAACATGCAGGTGTTCCGCACCGCCGAGACGCTGAACCAGGTCCTGAAGGACATTGCCTCCTTCGAGGAGCGGTACCAGCGCATCAGCGTCCAGGACAAGGGCAAGCGCTTCAACCTGGACCTGCTCGAGGCCGTGGAGCTGGGATTCCTGCTCGAGCTCGCCAAGGTCATGACCGTGGCGGCCCTGCACCGCGAGGAATCCCGCGGCGGCCACTTCCGCGAGGACTTCCCCGAGCGCGACGACGAAAAATTCATGAAGCACTCCATGGCGTACAAGGATGACCACGCCCCGGCGGACGGTTCCGCCGAGGCTATTGCCGGCATCCGGCTTGCCACCAAACCGGTGGTCTTTACGCGCTACGAGCCGATGGTGAGGAAGTACTAAGATGAGCGCTGAACTCGCTGAGCCAGCATCCAAGATCGAACTGCCCGCCGGCGTCGGCGGCGGCGGGGAAATCCCGTCCTTCGACGTCACCCTGCGCGTCCGCCGCTACAACCCCGAGGTCTCCGAGGACGCCACGTGGGATGACTTCAAGGTCACCATGTACGGCACCGACCGTGTCCTGGACGCCCTGCACAAGATCAAGTGGGAGATGGACGGCAGCGTCTCCTTCCGCCGTTCCTGCGCCCACGGCGTCTGCGGCTCCGATGCCATGCGCATCAACGGCCGTAACCGCCTCGCCTGCAAGACGCTGCTGAAGGACCTGGACACGTCCAAGCCCATCACGGTCGAGCCGATCAAGGGCCTGCCGGTGGAGAAGGACCTGATCGTGGACATGGAGCCGTTCTTCCAGTCCTTCCGCGAAGTCATGCCCTTCCTGATCAACCGCGGCCACGAGCCCACCAAGGAACGCCTGCAGTCCGCCGAGGACCGCGAGCGGTTCGACGACACCACCAAGTGCATCCTGTGCGCCGCGTGCACCTCGTCCTGCCCGGTGTTCTGGACCGACGGGCAGTACTTCGGCCCGGCGGCGATCGTCAACGCGCACCGCTTCATCTTCGATTCCCGCGATGACGCCGGCGACATGCGCCTGGAGATCCTCAACGACAAGGAAGGCGTGTGGCGCTGCCGCACCACCTTCAACTGCACCGAGGCATGCCCCCGCGGCATCCAGGTTACGCAGGCAATCGCTGAGGTCAAGCAGGCCATCCTGTCCCGCAAGATCTAAGGCCCGGTTCCACCGGCCCGCATTACCGGCTTCACTTTCAGTAGTTACCGACGACGGCGCCTCTCACCTTCCGGGTGGGGGCGCCGTCGTCGTTTCCGCCCGCAATGATCCGCCCTCACATGAAAGGGGACGCCGTGTCCCGCTCAGAAAAAGTCTCGTTCCAGGGTTCCACCGGCGAGCTGCTCTCCGGCGTGCTGGACCTGCCGGAGGGCCCGGTCAAGGGCTGGGGCGTGTTCTCGCACGGCTTCACCCTGGGCAAGGACAGCCCCTCGGCGTCGCGGATGTGCAAGGCCCTGGCGGACAACGGCGTGGGGATGCTCCGGTTCGACAACCTGGGGCTCGGCGAGTCCGCGGGCATGTGGTCGGAGGGGTCCTTCAGCCACAAGGTGGCCGACACCGTCAAGGCCGCCGAATTCATGCGGGACTCGGACCGTCGGGTGTCCTTGCTGGTGGGCCACTCCTTCGGCGGCGCGGCCGTTCTGTCCGCCGCCCGGCAGATCCCGGAGCTGAGGGCTGTGGCCACCGTGGGGGCGCCCTTCTCCCCCAAACACGTGGCCCACGTCTTTGACGCGGCCCTGGACCGGATTCTGAGCGAGGGAAGCGCGGAGGTGGACCTCGGCGGCAAGCGCGTGGAGATCCGCCGGCATTTCGTGGAGGACCTCGAGAACGCTGACCTGATGGACTGCATCCGGCAGCTGCACAAGCCGCTCATGGTGCTGCACTCCCCCACCGACAACACGGTGGGGATCGAAAACGCCAGCACCATCTTCCAGACGGCACGCCACCCGCGCAGCTTCGTCTCGCTGGAGGGCAGCGACCATCTGCTGACCGGCAAGGGCCAGGCGGCGCGTGCGGCAAAGATTATTTCGGCGTGGGCCGACCAGTACCTCGACGCCTGAACGCGGCGGCCAGCGGCCTGCGGCGGCCCCGTTGTTCGACCGGCGTTTTGCCCGGCTGGACGCGCCGGGCACCCCAGCCGGTGCTCGCCGCGGCGGGGCCGGCTTTGAGGTCTTCCTCCCGGATCGCCACCCACGCGGCACAGATCACGTAAACTTGGCTGACCAGGTTGAACCAGATCAGCAGGCCGATGATGATGGCGAAGGGCGCCAGGATGGGGTTCTTGCCCGCGCTGGCCAGCAGCTGGGTGCTGAAGATCTGCAGGATGGTGGTGCCCACCGCCGCGAGAGTGGTCCCTTCCAGCAGGGAGCGCCGGGCCGGCTTCAGCCCCGCGGCCACGCGGTACATGATCAGGGCGGTTCCCCAGCCGAGCAGCAGCGGCACGAGGATCGTGACGGAGGTCGTCAGCGGCCCGGCGACTAACGGCTCGAGGCCCAGTTGCTCGGTAACCCATCCGGCGGCCGTGCCGAAGATCAGCGAGGCTGCGGAGCTGACTACCAGGGCCACCCCCATCAGCAGCAGCGTGCCGACGTCCTTGAGTATCTGCAGGATCGGATTCATCACCAGGGGGCCAAGCTGCATCATGCTCCGAGTACCGTCGCGGATGCCGCTGATCCAACCCAGGGCCGTGAACACCGTCACCACGGCGGCGATTCCGGCGGCCCAACCCAGGCTGGTGGGGTTGAGCAGCTCATAGGGGTCAACCAGCCCCTCGCTGCCGTCGACCTGCAACAGGCCCGGCGCAGCCGCGGCCACACTCTTGATGACCTGGTCCAGCAGGGCCGGATGGTCGCTGAGCACGAGCCCGGCCAAGGACAAGCCGGTGGCCAACAGGCCCGTGATGGAGAAGAACATCCGGAAGCCGATGCCGGCACTCAACAGCGGGCCACGCTGGCGGAGGTAGTGCGAGTATACGCGCAGGGGCAGCAGCATGTTCAGCCGGGCCAGGAACCAGTTCATCATCGCCATCAGGGACGCGATCGTCCCGCCGCCGGAACGCCGAACCCTGCCCCACTCGACCCTCTTGCGGATGACTTCCAGTTTCAGCCCGGCCAGATCGGTGGGGAGCGGCGGCTTATCGGGCGCCTGCGGTGCCGTCCGGGCCTCTGTCGTGGTCAGGTTTGGTCCCAAAATCAAGCTCTTCCCGTAGCTGCCAGATGCCGTTGTCATCGTGCTCGTAAAGACCCATGCTAGCGACCGGAAACGTGGCCCTGTAATCCTTCAGGACCGTTTCGGCCTCGTCGAGGCTTTCCGGGGCGACGTCATGGGCCACGGTAACGTGCGGGTGGTAGCCGAACGGCAATTCCCGCTCCAGCGGGCCGGACTGCAACTGGCGGTGCAGGTTCACGCAGTCCCCGAAGCCGTCCTCGACGTTCAGGAAGACCACCGGGGACACCGGCCGGAAAGATCCGGTCCCCGCGATGGTCACCGTGAAGGGCTCCTGCCGCCGGGCCACGTCCCGGACATGGCGCTGGGTCGCGGCCCAGTCCTTCGTCATGGTGGTGGTGACCAGGGTGATGTGTGCCGGGACGACGGTGGCCATGGGATCCCCGAAGGATGCCCGCCAGCGCTGGAGCTCCTCAGCGATGTCCGCCGGGAACCTCAGGATCACACCGATGCTGATGCCTTCGCTGCGCTGTCCGTTCGACGTGGCGGCTTTCGCGGTGACTTTGCTGACGGAGGACATTGACCTAGCGGACTCCCTGGGCGCCGGCGTACGGCAGGAACCCCACCTTGGCATAGACGTCGCGCAGGGTGAGCGAGGCAATCTCCCGGGCCTTGTCCGCGCCGAGGCCCAGCAGCCGGTCCAGCTCCGCGGGATCGTCCAGCAGCTCCTTGGCCCGGTTCCGGATCGGGGTCAGGTGCTCCGTGACCACCTCGGCGAGGTCCGCCTTGAGGTGGCCGTACATCTTCCCCTCATAGGCGGTGACGAGGGCGTCGACGCTCTGCCCGGTGATTGAGGAGTAGATGGTCAGCAGGTTGGACACGCCGGGCTTCGCCTCCCGGTCGAACCGGATTTCGGTCTCTGTGTCCGTCACGGCGGACTTGATCCGCTTGGCCGTGACCTTGGGCTCGTCCAGCAGGTTGATCAGCCCTGCCGGTGACTCCGCAGACTTGGACATCTTGGCGGTGGGGTGCTGCAGATCGTAGATCTTCGCGGATTCCTTCTGGATGAAGGGCTGCGGCACCGTGAACGTGTCGCCGAAGCGGGAGTTGAACCGCTGGGCCAGGTCGCGGCTGAGCTCCACGTGCTGGCGCTGGTCCTCGCCCACGGGGACACCGTGCGGCTGGTACAGGAGGATGTCCGCTGCCTGCAGGATCGGGTAGGTGAACAGCCCGACGCTGGCGTGGTCTGAACCCTGTTTGTGCGCCTTGTCCTTGAACTGGGTCATCCGGGACGCCTCGCCAAAGCCCGTGATGCAGTTCAGGACCCACGCCAGCTGGGCGTGCTCGGGCACCTGGGACTGGACGAAGAGCGTGCACTTGTCGACGTCGACGCCGCCGGCAATGTACTGCGCGGCCGTGACCCGGGTGCGGTGCGCCAGCTCGGCCGGATCCTGCGGAACGGTGATCGCGTGCAGGTCCGGGATGAAGAAGATGGCGTCGTACTCGTCCTGCATCTGGACCCAGTTCACGAGGGCGCCGAGATAGTTGCCCAGGTGCAGGGAGTCGGCGGAGGGCTGCATGCCGGAGAGGATGCGGTGCCGGGCCGCGGTGGCCGCAGAGGCGTCCTTCGCGGTGGCCGTCGCAACGTCGGGGGCGACGCCGGCCTGGGTCACAGTGGTCGCAGTTGAAGTGGTGGTCATTCGTGGAAGCCTTAAGACTAGAGCCGGTAGTCCACTACCAGCGGGGCGTGGTCGGAGAAGCGTGTGTCCCAGGACGCAGCCCGGTCAACAACGGCTGACACTGCGGCAGCAGCGAGAGCGGGCGTGGCCATGTGGTAATCGATGCGCCAGCCGGTGTCGTTGTCGAAGGCCTGGCCCCGTTGCGACCACCAAGTGTAGGGGCCGTCGACGTTACCCGCCAGGCCCCTGTGAACATCCTTCCAGCCGATTTCCTCGCCGAAGAAGCGGTCAAAATACGCCCTCTCCTCCGGCAGGAAGCCGGCACGTTTGACGTTGCCCTTCCAGTTCCTGATATCCAGCTCCGTGTGGCCGACGTTGAGGTCGCCCACCACCAGAGCGTGGTCACTGTGTTTGGCGAGTTCGGGCAGCCGCTGGAGCATGACGTCGAGGAATCTGAATTTGTCGTCCTGCTTGGGGGTGCCGGCCTCGCCCGAGTGCACGTAGGCGCTCACGACGGTCAGCTGTGAGGCCTGCCCGTCCGCGTCCCGCACGATGTAGTCCGCCTCCACCCAGCGTCCGGCCGTGGCGAAGAAGTCATCGCCGATCCCCACCCGGGTGGCCTGCGGCTCTTCCCGGGATGCAATGGCGACGCCGGCCCGGCCCTTGGCCTCGGCCTCGGCGTGGAGAATGTACCAGCCCTCGCCGAGCAGTTCCTCGACGATCGCGTCCGGCGCGCGGACCTCCTGGAGGCACAAGATGTCGACCTCGCGCGGTTCAAGCCATTCCGCCATGCCCTTCTTGTAGGCGGCACGAAGGCCGTTGACGTTGACTGACGCGATGCGAAGGTGGTCCTTCTTCAATGCCGAGCTCACCCGATCCACTCTAGTCGATGATGGTTCCGCTGACGGGAGCGTCATCGCCGCCCGAGGATTTGATCATGTCCCGCGCGTTGGTGGCGGTGATCTCGATGGTCTCCAGGGCACGGCTGATCGTGTCGCGGTCCGCCGCCTCGCCCTTCGCCCGCTCCTGCTCGACCACGCGGACCTGGACCTGGACGATCTTGAAGGAGTGGTCCAGCTTCATGTCCCTCACGCTGTCCGCTGCGCGGCTTTCGCTCACCACACGGGTGCCGCCGTGGTCCGCGCTGGCCGTCGCCGGCGGCCGCCCGGCGGCGGCGTTGAACGCGTTCTGGGCCTCGTTCAGCCTGGCCCCGGCCTTCTTGGCGGCCTTCTGGATGCTGAACACGACGAAGGAGGCCAGCGCCAGCCAGAAGCCGGCGATGATTGCCACGATCCAGCCCACGACGTCGTTCTGGTTGGCCGCGAAGATCACGGCCACCACGAACGCGATGATGAAGACCAGCAGCCCCGGACCGCTGATGCGGAACATGGAGTACCGGCCGCGGGCCGTGGTGTCGTTGGACGTGGACGAGGAGCTACCCAGAGATTGCATGAGCCCATTATCGCAAACGGGGCCGGCAGCCCGCTGCGCTTCCACCCCGGGCGAACGCCGCCCCGGCGCTGAGCCTAGGTCAGGGTGGGCATTTGGCCCAGGACCAGCATTTACGTCAGGACGGGCATTAGGTCAGGGCGGGCATCACGTCAGGACCAGGCAGAACGGGTGGCCGCTGGGGTCCGTGTAGACCCGGAAGGTCTTGCCGCCGCCCGTCTGGCGCGTGGCGCCCAGCCGGAGGACTTCCGCCTCTCCGGCGTCGAGGTCCCCGACCTTCACGTCCACGTGCATCTGCTGCGGGTGCTCGGGATCGGGCCACTGCGGCCGGACCAGTCGGTCCACGCGCTGGAAGGCGACGGCGGGACGATCGGCAGCGTCGCCAATCGAAATCCACTCCTCTTCCTCCTGCACCCGGATCATACCCAGCAGCTCCTGGTAGAAGCTGGCCAGGGTGTCAGGGTCCTCGCAGTCGATGACGAGGGCCTGCCATTGTCCGATCATGGGGTCTCCTATTCCAGGGATGGCTACTTGCGGGACGGCTACTTGAGGAACAGTTTGCGCAGGCGGCTCGTGGTGAGCAGGACGCCGAGGGCAATCATGACCAGGTAGTAGCCGATGTGCACGGCGGTGGCGGGGGTGAACACCCCCACGCTGATCTGCCGCAGCAGTTCCACGCCGTGCCACAGCGGCATGGCCTGGATCAGCCACTGGATGGCCTGCGGGTAGACGCTGAGCGGGTAGAACGTGGCACTGAAGAGGAACATCGGCAGCATGATGAAGTTGATCCAGTCCATTTGCTGGAATGTCTTCATGAAGCTCGTGATCCCCATGCCGAAGCTCGCGAAGCCGAAGGCGATCAGCACCGAGGCCGGGATCATCAGGATGGCCCACGGTGTGGTGATGAGGCCCATCAGTCCCATCACGGCCGTGAAGCCGGTGGCGTACATGGCCCCGCGCAGCAGGGCGAGGAAGATTTCGCCCATGGCAACATCCAGCGGCCCCAGCGAGGTGTAGAGCATGCCCTGGTACAGCTTGGCGAAGTTCATCTTGAAGAAGACGTTCCACGTCGAGTCGTAGACGGCGCCGTTCATGGCGGACACGGCCAGCAGCGCCGGCGCGATGTACGCCGCGTAGCTGATTTCCTGCCCGCCCGGGCCCTGGACCGACCCGACAATCGCGCCCAGGCCCACGCCCATGGAGATCAGGTACAGCACGGGTTCGAAGAACCCGGAGGCCATGACCATCCAGTTGCTGCTTTTGGTGGCCATGAGCCCGCGGGCGACGACGGCGCGGACGTTGCGGGAGTAGATGGGCCCGAAGCGGCGGCGGCGCGCGGCTTCGGTGACGCTGTGGTCCCCGGTGTTGAAATTTCCGGTCAGGACGCTCATGAGGCCATCCTTTTGGCGAACTTGCGTTTGGTCAGGACCCAGCCGGCAATCGCCAGGGTCAGCAGGAAGAGGACGTGGACGATGGTGAGCCACGGCGCTTCCTCGTACCCGTAGCTGACCACGCGGCCAAGCTCCGTTCCGTGCCAGATCGGTGAGATCCAGCCGATCCAGCGGACTGCGAGCGGGAGGGTGTCCAGCGGGAAGAACGTGCCGGAGAACAGGAACAGCGGCATGACAATGAACCGCATGACCATGGCGAACTGGCCCTTGTCGTGCTGGATGGTGGCCGCGTAGGCCATGAGCGGCAGGCCGAAGGACAGGCCGGCGAGCGTGGCGATGAGGATCGACACCCAGGCCCAGGCGCCGGGGGCGGCGCCGAAGAGCGCGACGACGGCGAAGTAGATGGCCGACTGCAGCAGGAAGCGCACCGTCACGGCGATGATCTGGCCGCCGGCGATCTGCTCGGGAGTCAGCGGCGAGGCGTGCGGGCCGTAGTAGACGCGCCGCCACTTGAAGCCGTCCATCACGGGGAAAGTGAACTCGTTGGCCGCCGTCATGACGGCGGACGAGATCAGCAGGGCCGGCGCGATGAACGTCAGGTAGCTGACCCCGCCGAAGACGCCGGCGCCGTTGGACTCGACGAGGGTGGCCAGGCCAACGCCCATCGCGAACAGGTAGGCCACCGGCTGTCCCACGCCGTACATCACGATGGTCCAGCCGTAGCCCTTCATGACCCGCAGGACCTGCTCGGCGTAGTAGAACGCGCCCCAGCGGCGGGCGCGGGCGGCCGAGACTTCCGGCGAGTGCGCGCGCAGGGCCGTCCCCGCCGCCGTCGTCCCCGTCGTCGTCGCTGCCGCCTGAATTGGCTGAGTCAACTGTTCCTTCTTAGTCAACGAGGCTCCTGCCGGTCAGGCGCAGGAAGACGTCTTCGAGGGAGGAGCGGCGGACCAGTGAGGTGACCGGACGCAGGCCCCGGGCGGTGACCTGCTCCAGGGCGGCCTCGCCGTCGTGGGCGTAGATGAGCACCCGGTCCGGCAGGGTTTCCACCCGTTCGCCGATGCCGCCGAGCTCCGCGCCGACGCTCGCGTTGCGCTCCGAGCCGAAGCGCAGTTCCAGGACCTCCCGGGTGGAGTATTCGCGGATCAGGCTGGCCGGCGATCCCTCGGCCATGATCTTGCCCTTGTCCACCACGATCAGGCGGTCGCAGAGCTGTTCGGCCTCGTCCATGTAGTGCGTGGTGAGGATCAGGGTGACGCCCTGTTCCTTGAGCCTGAACAGCCGGTCCCAGAGGATGTGCCGCGCCTGGGGGTCAAGGCCCGTCGTGGGCTCGTCCAGCAGCAGGATCCGGGGCTCGTTGATGAGCGAGCGGGCGATCGTCAGGCGCCTCTTCATGCCGCCGGAGAGGGCATCGACTTTGGAGTTGGCCTTGTCCGTGAGCTGGGCGAATTCCAACAGCTCGTCGGCCTTGGGCTTGAGGTAGCTCATCGGCAGGCCGAAATAGCGGCCATAGACCAGCAGGTTGTCCCGGACTTTCAGTTCCTCGTCCAGGTTGTCCTGCTGCGGCACGACGCCCAGATGGGCGCGGACCTCCGGCCCGTGCTGTTCGGGGTCCAGGCCCATGATGTCCAGGCTGCCGGAGGTGCGCTGCGAGACCCCGCCGATCATCTTCATCGTGGTGGACTTGCCGGCGCCGTTGGGGCCCAGCAGGCCGAAGGCTTCCCCGGCGGGGACGCGGAAGGAGATGCCGTCGACGGCGGTGACGTCGCCGTAACGTTTGGTGAGGTTCTCGGCGGTGATGACGTACTGGAGTGCGGCGTCGGAGGCGCTGCTCACACGTGATTCTTTAGAGGCAAGTTCAGACACCCGCACTACGGTAGTGGATCCCCGCAAACTATGAAAGAGTCTTTTCGTAAAAACTCCTGACGTATCCGTTCCGTTATGCCGGCAGGCGGTAAAACGTGCGGAATCCTGCGGTGGTTGGGCCCGCCGAATACCGGCCCAACCACCGCGGGAGCCTTAGGCGAGCCCGGAGTGGCTTGCCTCTGCCAATTGGCGTTCCGCGGTTTCCACCACGTTGGCGAGCAGCATGGCGCGGGTCATCGGGCCCACTCCCCCGGGGTTCGGCGAGAGCCAGGCGGCGACGTCGGCCGCAGCGGGGTCCACGTCTCCGGTGACCACGGCCTTGCCGCTGCCGTCGTCGACCCGGCTGACACCGACGTCGAGCACGATCGCCCCGGGCTTGAGGTCCCCGGCCTTGATCATGTGCGGCTGCCCGGCGGCGGCAATCACGACGTCGGCCTGCCGCAGTTCTGCCGGCAGGTCCACGGTTCCGGTGTGGGCCAGGATGACTGTGGCATTGACGTCTTTGCGGGTCAGCAGCAGACCCACGGGGCGGCCGATGGTGACGCCGCGGCCCACCACGAGGACGCGTTTGCCGTTCAGGTCGATCCCGTGCCGGGTCAGCAGCTCCACGCAGCCCTTTGGCGTGCACGGCAGCGGGGACTTCATGGGTCCGCTGACGTTGGCCACGAGCCGGCCCAGGTTCATCGGGTGCAGGCCATCGGCGTCCTTCTCGGGATCCATGGCCTCCAGGATGACGTCCTGGTCGATGTGTTTGGGCAGGGGCAGCTGGACGATGTAGCCGGTGCATTCCGGGTTCTCGTTGAGCTCGCGGACCACGGCCAGGAGGTCGTCCTGGCTGGTCTCTTCCGGCAGGTCGCGGCGGATGGAGGTGATGCCCACCTCGGCGCAGTCCTTGTGCTTGCCGCCGACGTACCAGGTGCTGCCAGGATCGGAGCCCACCAGGATGGTGCCCAGCCCGGGAGTGATGCCCTGTGCCTTGAGCACGGCCACGCGCTCGGTCAGCTCGGCCTTGATGGCGGCGGCGGTAGCCTTGCCGTCAAGGATCCGTGCAGTGTCAGCCGTTTTAGCGGCCGCTTTTGCGGTGTCAGTCGAAGTCATGGCCTACCACTGCTCGTGCTGCGGGTACAGCGGGAAGTCGGCGGCGAGCTTGTCCACGCGTGCCTGCAGGGACTCGATCTCCGTGGCAGCTCCGGACTTCAGCGCCGTGGCGATGATGTCCGCCACCTCGGTGAATTCCTCGGCGCCGAAGCCGCGGGTGGCCAGGGCCGGGGTGCCGATGCGCAGGCCCGAGGTGACCATCGGCGGGCGGGGGTCGAACGGCACGGCGTTGCGGTTGACGGTGATGCCGATCGAGTGCAGGAGGTCCTCGGCCTGCTGGCCGTCCAGCTGGGAGTTGCGCAGGTCCACCAGGACCAGGTGCACATCGGTGCCGCCGGTCAGGACCGAGACGCCGGCACCGGCGACGTCGGCCTGGCCGAGGCGCTCGGCGATGATCTTGGCGCCTTCGAGCACGCGTTCCTGGCGCTCCTTGAATTCCTCGGTGCCGGCGATCTTGAAGGCCACGGCCTTTGCGGCGATCACGTGCATGAGCGGGCCGCCCTGCTGGCCGGGGAACACGGCGGAGTTAAGCTTCTTGGCCCACTCCTGCTTGGCCAGGATGACGCCGGAGCGCGGACCGGAGAGCGTCTTGTGCACGGTGGAGGTCACGACGTCGGAGTACGGGACCGGGCTCGGGTGCAGTCCGGCGGCGACGAGGCCGGCGAAGTGCGCCATGTCGGTCCAGAGCAGTGCGCCGACCTCGTCGGCGATCGAACGGAAGGCCTCGAAATCGAGGTGCCGCGGGTAGGCGGACCAGCCGGCGATGATCACCTGCGGCTTTTCGGCGATGGCCTGCTCGCGCAGTTTGTCCATGTCGATCCGGAAGTCATGTTCCTCGACCTGGTAGGCGGCGACGTTGTAGAGCTTCCCGGAGAAGTTCAGCTTCATGCCGTGGGTGAGGTGCCCGCCGTGGGCAAGGGACAGGCCCAGGATTTTGTCGCCCGGGGTGATCATGGCGGCGAGCGCGGCGGCGTTGGCCTGCGCGCCGGAGTGCGGCTGCACGTTGGCGTATTCGGCGCCGAACAGTTCCTTGACGCGGTCGATCGCGAGCTGCTCGGCGACGTCGACGTATTCACACCCGCCGTAGTAGCGGCGTCCCGGGTAACCCTCGGCGTACTTGTTCGTCAGGACGGAGCCCTGGGCTTCCATCACGGCGCGCGGGGCGAAGTTCTCGGAAGCGATCATTTCCAGGGTGCCGCGCTGGCGGCCAAGTTCCTGGGCGAGGACGGCGGCGATTTCAGGGTCGAGTTCGGCCAGCGGCTGGTTGCTCACGGCGGCTGAGGTGGCGGTGGTAGTAGTCACGAGGAACTCCTGGTAGGCAACGGGTACGGCTATTGGTCAGGCTACCGGCTGGCCCGTTGCACCGCCCTTTGATTACGGGCCCCTTGACAGCGGGCCGCGACAGCGGCGGCAGGCACCCCGCGCGGGCACCAGCAACGGTGCGGCAGTGGTGATGCTGCCGACCGGTAAGACATGACCCTCGGCCCAGGCGTACGATCCGTGGTCTTCGTGAGTGCCGCTCCCTGATGGTTAGCCATCCAACGCCAGTTGCGACGGGTTAACACTACCAAAACCCTTTCCAAACTGCCCTTGAAGCGCAGGTAGGCTGTTCCTCGTGACTGATGAGAACCTGACTGCCTCCTACATCCTGACCCTGTCCTGCCCCGACCGGCCGGGCATCGTGCACGCCGTCGCCGGAGCCCTCCTGGTGGCGGGCTGCAATATTACAGACTCCCAGCAGTACGGCAGCCAGGGCACGGGCACCTTCTTCATGCGGGTGGAGGCGACGACGGCGGCGTCCCAGGTAGAGCTGCAGGCGGCGCTGGAACCTGTGGCGCAGGCCTTCGGGATGCAGTGGAGCCTCAACCCGGCGGGCCGGAAGGTCCGTACCCTGCTGATGGCCAGCACCTCCGCCCACTGCCTGAATGACTTGCTCTTCCTGCAGCGCTCCGGGACCCTGCCGATCGACATTCCGGCCATCGTGTCCAACCACCGCGACCTTGAGGGTTTGGCGGAGTTCTACGGCATCCCGTTCCACCACATCCCGGTCACCCCGGACACCAAGGTCCAGGCCGAGGACGCCCTCCGGGTCCTGATGAAGGAACACGACATCGAGCTCACCGTCCTGGCCCGGTACATGCAGATCATCTCGGACGAGCTCTGCACCGAGCTGACAGGCAAGGCCATCAACATCCACCACTCGTTCCTGCCCTCCTTCAAGGGCGCCAAGCCCTACCACCAGGCGCATGCCCGCGGCGTGAAGCTCATCGGCGCCACGGCGCACTACGTCACTGCGGCCCTGGATGAGGGGCCCATCATCGAGCAGGAAGTCATCCGCGTGGACCACCGGCGCACCGCGGAGCAGTTCGTCCAGATGGGCCGGGACGTGGAGGGCCGCACCCTCGCCCAGGCCGTGCAGTGGCATGCCGAGCACCGCGTCCTGCTCGACGGCAACCGGACGGTTGTCTTTAACTAAAAGCGGTCATTAACTGGAGCTATGGAATCCTCCCGCAGGGACCGGCTCGAATCATTTGTGGCGCTGTTGAAGAATGAGGGCCGGCACGGCGTGCTCGGCCTCGATTGTGGCCCGGGCGCCGACGGGCTGCACTTTGTGCAGTCCGGCATCCATTTCACCGGCGTCGACCAGTCCGAGGAGAACATCCACATCGCCCGGGCGCACGGGCTCGAGGCCTCCGTGGCCGGACCGGTCTCGCTGCCGTTCGCCGATGCCGCGTTCGCCTCGGTGTGGGCCGTGGACGCCCTGGCGGGCCTTGCCCCCGACCAGTGGGACGACGTCGTCCGCGAACTCGGGCGGGTGGCGGAACCGGGCGCGCCGATCGCCGTCGTGCTCCCCGCCCCCGACCCGCGCGGCGCGGGCGGCTCGCGGGGCGAGGGCTTCACGGTGCTCCGCTCCCCCGCCTGACCTTTCCTTCCCGTTGCGCTATCGGTTGTGGTGCTTAAACAGCGCCCAGAGGGACCGGATCTGACAGCTCAACGGGGCGGGGGCGTGTCCTAGGCTGGAGGCATGGCTCCCCTCTACGCATTCGCCGGTACCGCCCCGGCCGTCCATGACTCCGCCTTCGTCGCGCCCACTGCCTCGGTGATCGGCAACGCCACCCTGGCCGAGAACTCGAGCGCCTTCTACGGTGTCAGCGTCCGCGCCGATACCGCCGCCATCAGCGTCGGCGCCGGCAGCAACCTGCAGGACAATGTGGTGCTGCACGCCGACCCCGGCTTCCCCTGCACCGTGGGCGCGCGGGTCAGCGTCGGCCACAGCGCCGTGGTCCACGGCTGCACCGTCGAGGACGACTGCCTGATCGGCATGAGCGCCACCATCCTCAACGGGGCCGTGATCGGCGCCGGGTCCCTCATCGCCGCCGGTGCCGTGGTGCTGGAGGGCACGGTCATCCCGCCGCGCTCCCTGGTGGCCGGCGTTCCGGCCAAGGTCCGGCGCGAGCTCAGCGACGAGGAGTTCGCCGGCGTCCAGCACAACGCCGCCCACTATCAGGAACTGGCACGCGCGCACCGCGAACTTCACAGCGCCTGAGCTGCACGGGCGCCTGAGGAACCCGGAGCCGGCGCCGCTCAGTCCAGGGCGATCGGCCCGAGCTCCGAGAGCAGCTCGCCCGGTCCGGGATTCCCGGCGGGGGCGGAGCCACCGAGGTGGTTGACCACGCCCCAGACGGCGTTGAGCCCGGTGGTGACGGCTCCCTCGGCCCAGCCGGCGGTGAAGGAGACGTCGTCGCCGGCGAGGAAGATCCCGCGCTGTTCGGCCGGCAGCCCGTCCTGCTTGAAGTGCGTGAAGAGCCGCTGCTGGTAGCGGTAGTGCCCCGGCAGGTTGGCCTTGAAGGCGCCCATGAAGTTGGGGTCGGCCTCCCAGGAGACGGTGATCGGCTGGCCCACGATGTGGCTGGCGATGTCCACCCCGGGGTAGATCTGCTGCAGCGAGTGCAACATGAGCTCCGCCCGTTCCTCTGCGGTGAGCGAGAGCCACTTCAGCGCGTCGTCGTTCCAGGTGTAGGACAGCAGGATCACGGCCGGCTGGTCCGGGCCGTTGTCCAGCAGGTAGGTAGCACGGTTCAGCCGGTCGGTCAGCGTCATGGACAGGACCTCGCGGCCGGTGGCCGGGTCGATGTCCTTCCAGAACGGCCGGTCCACCATGACGAAGGTCTTGGAGGACTGCATGTAGTGGGAGCGCTCGATCGCCGTCCACAGTTCGGCGGGGAACAGGGCCTCGTCCGTGTGGATCCGGGTCGAGAGCAGCCACGACTGGCAGGTGGTCACCACCGCCGGGTAGGCGGATTCGCGACCCCAGCGTTCGCGGATCCGGAAGTCGCCGCTGCCGTCGCGGGCGATGCGGTCGACCGCGCCGCGCGGCGCGCCTGCGTGCAGCGAGGCCAGCGAGGTGCCGTCCGGCCAGTGGGCCATGCCCGACGGCGTGTGCTCCCAGAGTGCCTCGGGGAGCCGCTGCGCGCCGCCGTCGATGAGCCGGTGCCGGTCATCGGCGTCGGTGTAGACCACGCGAAGGATTTCGAGGATCGAGTTGGGGAAGTCGGTGTCCCAGCCGCCGGTGCCGAATCCCACCTGCCCGAAGGCCTCGCGGTGGGCGAATCCGGCGTCCTTGAAGGAGTCGCTGCCGGCGATGAAGCCGTAGAACGTCTGCTCGTCCAGCTGCGGGAGCAGCGCGTTCCAGAGGTCCTTGATCCGGGCTGTGTCCCGGGCGCGGATGGCGTCCTGCATCTCGGCGAACGCGGCGCCGTCGTTCACGGCGGCCTTCCACGCGTCCGCCACCTCACGGAAGAACGGCGGGAGGTCGGCCGCGGTCTCGGCATAGTATTTCTGGCCCGCGAGCTCGATCACCGTGCTGGAGGTCGCCGGCGCCAGTGGATTGGGGAAGGCCCGGGTCTGCAGCCCGAGCAGGTCCACGTAGTGGTAGAAGGCCTTGCCGGATTCCGGGAAACGCATTCCGCCGAGGTCCGCCACGATCCCCGGCGCGGACGGGAAACTGGCGGTCCGCAGCCGGCCGCCGATCCTGTCGGCCTCGTAGACCACGGGCCGCAGGCCCAGCTTCATGAGCTCATATGCGGTCACCAGTCCGGACAGTCCGGCCCCGACGACGGCGACCTCGGTCCCGTAAAGCTCGGGCGGCACCGATCCCAGGCCCGCCGGGTGGGCGAGGTAGTGGTCGTAGCTGAACGGGAAGTCCGGATTCAGCATGGTGATGGGCGCCGCGCCCGGTTCAGCAGCGGGCCGAGGGGCCGGAAGTTCGGTGGCGATGGTCATGAGATCTCTGCCTTAGGTTCCTGGTGTGTGGTGTTGTCTGGTTGGCGGCTTGCTAGGTCAAGGTATTCCTCGTGGCTCAGGGCAGCCACCCTGGAGTTCTTCCGGCCGTAGCCGAAGTAGGCGGCACAGCCAACGAGCATCCAGGCACCGAACACCGCCCAGGTCTCGGCGCCGAGGTTGGCCATGAGGTAGGCGCACATGAGGGCGCCGAGAATCGGGGTCAGCGGAAAGAGCGGGACGCGGAAGCTGCGCGTGAGCTCGGGGCGGGTCCGCCGCAGGTAGAGGACTGCCACGTTGACCAGGGCGAAGGCGAACAGGGTGCCGATGCTGGTCGCGTCCGCGAGGGCACCGAGCGGCACCAGGCCGGCGGTCAGTGCGACGGCGGTGCCGACGATCAGGGTTCCGGCGGCCGGCGTGCCGGTCCGGGCCGAGATCCGGCCGAAGACCTTGGGCACCAGGCCGTCCCGCGACATCGAGAGCAGGATCCTGGTTTGCCCGTACAGGACGGTCAGCACGATGCTGGCGATGGCGAGCACGGCGCCGACGGCGAACACCACGCCAACCCACGGCTGGCCGGTGATTTCCTCAAGGATCTTCACGAGGGCCGCCTCGGTGCCGTCGAACCAGCCCCAGGGGCGCGCGCCGATGGCGGCGACGGCCACGAGCACGTAGATGCTGGTGACGATCAGCATGGAGAGCAGGATGGCCCGCGGGAGGTCGCGCTTGGGGTTGCGGGCTTCCTCGCCGGCCGTGGAGGCGGCGTCGAAGCCGATGTAGGAGAAGAAGACCCGGGAGGCTGCGGCGGAGACGCCGGCGGCGCCCATCGGCATGAGGGGCGCGAAGTGCCCGCCGTTGAAGGCGGTGAAGGCCACGGCGCAGAAGAACAGCAGGATGCCGACTTTGACCAGGACGATCGCCGTGTTGATCCACGCGCTCTCCTTGGCGCCGCGGACCAAAAGCACCGTGGCCAGGCCCACAATCACGATTGCGGGCATGTTCAGCACGCCGCCGGCTCCCGGCGGTTGCGAGATGGCGTCCGGGAGTTCCAGGCCGAAGACCGCCAGTGCCTCGTTGACATACTGGCCCGCACCGACCGCGACGGCGGCCACGGAGACGGCGTATTCGAGCACCAGGCACCAGCCGCAGATCCAGGCCATGCCCTCGCCCATGGTGGCATAGGTGTAGGAGTAGCTGGAACCGGCGGCAGGGACGAGGCCGGCCATCTCCGCATAGGACACGGCGGAGAGCAGGGCGGCGAAGCCGGCGATGGCGAAGGAGATCCAGATGGCCGGGCCGGCGAGCGGCACCGACTGGCCCAGGATGACCAGGATGCCGGTGCCCAGGGTGGCGCCGACGCTGATCATGGTCAGCTGCAGGACACCGAAGCTGCGGACCAGCCGCGTGCCGCCGTGTCCGGTCTCGGCCTCTCGGACCAGCTGTCCGATCGGCTTGCGGCGCAGGAGCTGGGCGGTGAGCCCGGGACGGCCGGCTTCCGCCGGCGGGCGTTCGCCGATCAGAGTTGGCACAGTCATCGTTGACGTCCTTATCTTCAGTAGTGGTCGGTTTCCCGAACCAACCCTAGGCGTGTGAGCCACCTCTCAAGGTTGTGCAAAATGACCTGTAGTCTTCACTCATGAGACTTAATGCACCTGGACGCCGTTGTTCGGGCGGCCGGCGCGGAGGCCGCGGCCGTGGCTGCTGAGGGCCCGGAGCGGCTCGGCTTCGTCACGCTGGCGCAGTTCCTTGGCCAGTTGCCGGCCCTGGGCGTCGTGCACGACGGCGGCAACGGGCAGGAGCGCCTGCGCTGGGTGGAGCCGAGTGAGCTGGAAGACCCCACCCCTTACCTGCTCGACGGCGAGTTCCTGCTCACGGCCGGCCTGCCGTTCGTGGGCGAGGGAGGGAGCGAGGAGGCGGTGGATGCCTACGTGCAGCGCCTGGTCCAGGCCCGTGTGGGCGCCCTGGGCTTTGGCCTGGAACCGTATTTCGACGCCGTGCCCGATGCCGTGGTGCGGGCCTGCCGGCAGCACAACCTGACTCTGGTCGCCATCCCGGAGAGTCTCCCGTTCGCCGCCTTGGGACTGGAATTCTCCCGGCTTCTCGAGTCGGACAACGCCAAGACCTTCCGCCAGCTGGCCGACACCAGCCGGCAGCTCATGCGCGCGGTCTTGTCCGCGCGCCCCGAGCACGAACTCCTCGCGGCCCTGGTCCAGCGCGTCCCGGTTTGGGCCGTGCTGGTTGGCGCCGACGGGCGGGTGCGCGCCCGCGGCTCCGGCCCCTCCCCCGCCCCGCGGGCCGCCGGCGGCACTGCCGGCACTGTGCCGGGAGTTGACTCCGCCGACCTGCAGCCGCTGCTGGCCAGGCTGCTCGCCGGCAGCGGCCCGCGGGTGGAGATGGATTCGTTCGACGCCGCGGGCTCGTCCCTCGTTTTCGGATATCCGCTGCGCAGCACCCGGGACGCCAACCTCGGCGCGCTCATCCTCGGCACGGACGCCCCGCTGACCCCGGCCCAGAACAGCGTTGTCTCCACCGCGGTCGGGCTGCTGGAACTGCTGGTCCGCCAGCGCATCAGCGGCTCCCTGGCTCCGAGCCAGCTGGCCACGGCGCTGCTGCTGCACCCGGAGAGCGTCGCCTCAGGATCCGCACGGCATGTCAACGGGTTCAAGGACCTGCTGGCCCAAAGCATCTCCTCCACCCGGTCCGGCCAGCTGCGGGTCGTGCAGGGTGTCCGGATTGACGCCGCCCCGGACAGCCCCAAGACTGCGGGCGCCCCGGGCGGACCGGGCCGCCCTGGCGAGGCTCCGGTGCGGGCGCTGCTGGAGTGGCGGCGGCTGTTCGACACCAAGCTGGTGGAGCTCACCGAGTACGGCTTTGCCGCCATCACCAGGCTGAAGGTCGACGACGCCCTGCTCGCCGACGTGGAGCGGCTCGGCTGGCGCCTTGTGATCGGCAGCAGCACCGATTTCGCGAACCTGCCGGAGGCTTACCGGCACGCCGCTTCGCTGCGCAACCGCGTTCTCACGAGCCGCCGGAGCGTCCGGGCGGACGACGTGACGTGGTCGGTCGCCGGCCTGCTGGGACCGGCTGCCGGCACCCTGCTGGCGGGCCGTCTGCTGGCGCCCCTGCTCGCCCTCGAGCCGGAGCGCCGCGACAGCCTCCTCGGCATCCTGCGGGCCTGGCTGGGCGAAAACGGAAGCTGGGACGCCACAGCAAAGGCCACGGGACTGCATCGAAACAGCGTCCGCCGGCAGATCGGGATCATCGCTGAGCTGCTGGGCCTTGACCTCAACCAGGCCCAGGCGCGCGCGGAACTCTGGATTGCCCTGCAGTACCAGGACGGCCCCGAGATGCCCGGCGCACCGGCCAGCGCAGCTCAGGCGTCCAGCGCAGGTCAGACTCCCCAGGAGCGGTAGACCTCCGGGCGGCGGTCGCGCAGGTAGTCCACGGCGTCCTCGATGCCGTCCGCGGCGGCGCGTCCGGGCTCACCCAATTCGGCAAACAACAGTTCCGGCCCCTCCCCGGCCGCGGCCAGGATCGAGCCGTCCGGGCCGGCGACGATGCTGCCGCCCCGGAAGTCGCAGTCATCTTCCGATCCGGTGTGATTGGCGTAGGCGACCGTCAGCTGGTTCTCCAGAGCGCGGGCCCGGATCAGCACCTGCGGCACGACGTCGAATCCGCCGGCGAGTGCCGTCGGCACCAACAGCAGGTCCGCGCCTCGCAGGGCGGCCGCCCGCGCCGACTCGGGAAACTCGATGTCGTAGCAGATGGCCAGCGCCGTTTTGTGCCCGTGGAAATCCACGACGCCGGGGGCAGCCTCGGCGGGTGTAAACGCCGCCCGCTCGTCCGGGCCGAACAGGTGCACCTTGTCGTAACTGAGCAGTTCGTCGCCTGCCTCGTCGACCAGGGTGGCGGAAATGTGCCACCCGCCGGCCGGTGTCACCGTGGGCAGGCTGTACACCAGGGCGATGGTGTTGCGCCGCGCGATGCCGGCCAGGATTTCCCGGAGCGCGGGCAACCTGCCGGGATCGAACGCCTCCCGCAGCCGCCGCGGCGCGTAGCCCACGGGGAAGAGTTCCGGGGTCACCAACAGCTGCGCGCCCGCAGCGGACGCATTGCGCGCCGCAACCTCCACCGCGGCGCAGTTCGCCTCGTCGTCCAGCACGGCGGAGTTCGCCTGCATCAGGGCCAGCAGCACCATTACCACCTCACGTTTCAGGGCGCCTCCGCGGGTCACGGCGGGCTCTCCCGACCAGAGTAATCGCGGCCCGGAACACGGGGTGTGGTGCATTTCCACCCGGACGGCAGGCCGGCGGGGCAGAACGTCCTTGCGGCACAGAGGGGGAATGCTGACCGCCCTTCGCCCGGCATTCGACCGGCGCGGTCGTTACCATTGCGTTAACTTCTTGACTGCAAGCCGCGAATGCGTCACGCTTCATAGCATGCCCTCACCAACGCGCTCAACGAGGAGCCGAACCAAGAACCCCGGATCGCAGTCCGCCCTCCGGCATCTGAACCAGCAGCGGATCATCGAATGCCTCCTCGCGGGACCTTCCACGCAGGCGGAACTGGCCCGCCAGACCGGCCTTTCGACAGCCACGGTCTCCAACATCGTCAAGATCATGCAGGACGCCGGGCTGGCCTCAACTGAACCCATCACCAGTTCCGGCCGGCGCGCCCTGAACGTCCGGCTCAACAGCAACGGAGCCGTCGCCGTCGGGATCGACTTCGGCCGGCGCCACCTGCGCGTCGTGCTGGCCTCACTGAGCTACCACGTGATCGCCGAAGAGTCGGTCCTGCTGCCCCTGGGCCACCACGCCGAGGAAGGCATCCAGGCCGCCGTCGGCGTGCTGGACCGGCTGCTCGCGGACAGTGGAGTGGAACGCAGCGCCCTGGTGGGCGCCGGCGTCGGAATTCCCGGCCCCATCGACCGCCGCACCGGCACCGTGGCGCAGGGCGCGATCCTGCCCGAATGGGTGGGCATCAACATCCTCAAACGCCTCGAAGAAGCGCTGGAACTCCCCGTCTTCGTGGACAACGACGCCAATCTGGGCGCCCTGTCCGAGGTCACCTGGGGGCCGCACAGCGGCATCAGCAACCTGATGTTCCTCAAGATCGGCTCGGGCATCGGCGCCGGACTGATCCTCAATGGCGCGCCGTACTACGGCAACGTCGGCATCACCGGTGAAATCGGCCATGCCACCATCCACGAGCACGGACTCATCTGCCGCTGCGGGAACCGCGGCTGCCTGGAAACCATCGCCTCCACCACCACCATGATCGAGCTCCTGAGCCGCGGCGAGGACCGGCCGCTCTCGCCCGGGGACATCGTTCGCAAGGCCCTGGAGAAGGACTCCGCCACGCTCCGTGTCGTGGACGACGCCGGACTCGCCGTCGGGCGCGCGCTGGGCAACGTGGCGAACCTGATCAACCCCGAGGTCATCGTGGTCGGCGGCCCCCTGGCGGGCCTTGGCCAACTGCTGCTGGACCCGATTCGGCGCGGCCTGATCCGCCACGCGGTGCCGGTCATCGGCGAGACAACCACCCTCACGATGTCGTCCCTGGGCGACCGGGCCGAGGCCCTCGGGGCCACGGCATTAGTCTTCCAGCACGCCGGAATCCGGCGAAACTGACCATTTCGTTATGCGCCCGTTGCGTTAAAGACTTGACGACAAGGGCTGTGATCCAGTTTACTTTTCCATCAGACGGCCCTGCGGTTTGCAGGGGCGGACAACGAAGTCATGCATTGGAGGCGTAAGGGCAGATGACGTCCCTCAACACGCACAGTGATCCGCTAATCCTCGAGATGCGCTCCATCACCAAGGAGTTCCCCGGCGTTAAAGCTTTGGCCGATGTGAGCCTGCGGGTGAAGGCCGGCGAGATCCACGCCATCTGCGGTGAGAACGGCGCCGGGAAATCGACCCTGATGAAGGTGCTCTCGGGCGTGTACCCCTACGGCACATACACCGGGGACATCGTTTACCAGAACGAAGTCCAGGAGTTCAAGGACATCCGGGCCAGCGAGCACGCCGGAATCGTGATCATCCACCAGGAACTCGCGCTCATCCCCGAGCTGTCGATCATGGAGAACATCTTCCTCGGCAACGAGCCCACCAAGCGCGGCGTGATCGACTGGGCCGAAGCCCGGACCCGGTCCACCGAACTGCTGGCCCGGGTGGGGCTGCGCGAGGACCCGGAGACCCCCATCAAGGAGATCGGCGTCGGCAAGCAGCAGCTGGTCGAGATCGCCAAGGCCCTGAACAAGTCGGTCAAGCTCCTGATCCTCGACGAGCCCACGGCGGCGCTGAACGAGTCCGACTCCCAGCACCTGCTGGACCTCATGCTGGGCCTCAAGGGCCGCGGCATCACCTCGATCATCATTTCGCACAAGCTCAACGAGATCGAACAGATCGCCGATGAGATCACGATCATCCGCGACGGCAAGTCGATCGAGACCCTGAACGTCAAAGCCGACGGCGTCGACGAGGACCGCATCATCAAGGGCATGGTGGGCCGGACACTGGAATCCCGGTTCCCGGACCACGAGCCGAAGATCGGCGATGTCCTCTTCGAGGTGAAGAACTGGAACGTCGGGCACCCGCAGATCCAGGACCGCCTGGTCTGCAAGAACTCCAGCTTCTTCGTCCGCCGCGGCGAGATCGTCGGGTTCGCGGGCCTGATGGGCGCCGGACGCACCGAACTGGCCCGGTCCGTGTTCGGTCGCTCGTACGGCCGCTTCATCTCGGGCCATGTCTACAAAGACGGCAAGGAACTGCAGCTCAAGAACGTCCGCCAGGCGATCGACGCCGGGCTCGGCTACGTCACCGAGGACCGCAAGTCCCTGGGCCTGAACCTGCTCGATGACATCAAGGCCACCACCGTCTCGGCAAACCTGCGCAAGATCAGCAAGAACTTCGTGGTGGACGCCAACAAGGAATACGCCGTCGCGGAGGAATACCGGAAGTCGCTGCGGACCAAGACGCCCTCCGTGGAGGAAGGCGTCGCGAAGCTTTCCGGCGGCAACCAGCAGAAGGTCGTGCTGGCGAAATGGATGTTCACCGACCCGGACGTGCTGATCCTGGACGAGCCCACCCGCGGGATCGATGTCGGAGCCAAGTACGAGATCTACGGCATCATCCAGAAGCTGGCCAACGAGGGCAAGGCCGTGATCGTCATTTCCTCGGAGCTGCCCGAGCTGCTGGGCCTCTCGGACCGGATCTACACGATTTTTGAAGGCGCCATCACCGGCGTGCTGAACAAGGACGAAGCCAGCCAGGAAAGCCTCATGAAACTCATGACGTCCGCCCGCAAGACCGCTTGACCCTTTGGGACAAACCAGAACAATCCGAACACTCCGGAAACAAGGACTGAAACAATGAACGCGCTCAAGAAGCTCTTTGGCGGCAACACCCGCCAATTCGGCATGATCTTCGCCCTGGTTGCGCTGATCGTGTTCTTCGAGATTTTCACGGAGGGCCGCACGCTCACATCGGGCAACGTCATCAACCTCTTCAACGGCAACTCCTACATCCTGATCCTCGCCATCGGCATGGTGCTGGTCATCATCGCCGGGCACATCGACCTCTCGGTCGGTTCCGTTGCGGCCTTCGTGGGTGTCTGCGTGTCACTCTTCATCCGCGACTGGGGCCTGCCCTGGTACATCGGCGTCCTGATGGGGCTGGGGCTCGGCGTCCTGATCGGCGCCTGGCAGGGATTCTGGGTGGCCTACGTCGGCATTCCCGCGTTCATCGTGACGCTGTCCGGCATGCTGATCTTCCGCGGCGCCAACCAGTTCGTCGGCAAGTCGAACACCATCCCGGTCCCGGCGGATTTCCAGTACATCGGCTCCGGCTACCTGGCCGAGTTTGGCCCGAAGACCGGCTACAACAACCCGACCATGCTGATCGGCCTGCTCGCCGTCGCGTTTGTAATCTTCAGCGAGATCCGGTCCCGCCGCAACGCCAAGAAGCTCGGCGCCGAGGTCCCTGAAACCTGGGTCATGGTCCTGAAGCTGGTGCTGGTCTGCGGCGCCATCCTCTACGCGACGTACCTCTTCGCCACCGGCCGTCCGGGCACGTCCTTCCCGGTGCCGGGCCTGATCCTCGCCGTCCTCATCATCGTCTACGGCTTCATCTCCTCCAAGACGGTCATCGGCCGCCATATCTACGCGGTCGGCGGCAACCGGCACGCTGCGGAGCTCTCCGGCGTCCAGTCCAAGAAGGTCAACTTCCTGGTCATGATGAACATGTCCTTCCTGGCGGGCCTCGCCGGCATGATCTTCGTCGGCCGCTCCACCGCCTCGGGGCCGTTCGACGGCGTGGGCTGGGAACTGGACGCCATCGCGGCCGTCTTCATCGGCGGCGCCGCGGTCACCGGCGGCGTGGGCACTGTGATCGGCTCGATCATCGGCGGCCTGGTCATGGCCGTCCTGAACAACGGTCTGCAGCTGCTCGGCGTCGGCGCCGACCTCACCCAGATCATCAAGGGCCTCGTGCTCCTGATCGCCGTCGCGTTCGACGTCTACAACAAGACCCAGGGCAAGAAGTCGATCGTCGGCATGCTGATGAAGAACTTCGGCCGCAGCAGCGAGATCAAGGCCGACGAGACGACCCAGACCAAAGAGGTCATCTCGAGGGGAATCTGATCCCCTCCCCCGGTTCCCCAATCCCACAAATTCTCCGCACACCACCAAAAGAAAGTGAACCAAGCAATGCGAATGATTGGTAAAGCAGGAAAGGCAGCAGCAATCGCTGCTATTGCGGCACTGGCGCTGACGGCCTGCGGCCGTTCCGACACCGGCACCACCAGCGGTTCCTCCACCGGAGGCGAAGCATTCCCGAAGGGCTCCGCGATCGGCGTCGCACTCCCGCAGAAGACCTCCGAAAACTGGGTCCTGGCCGAACAGCTGTTCAACGACGGCCTCACCCAGGCCGGCTACAAGCCGGACGTGCAGTTCGCCAACGGCGGCGTCTCGGAGCAGCAGAACCAGATCAGCGCCATGATCACCAAGGGCGACAAGGTCATCATCGTCGGCGCCATTGACGGTGCACAGCTGGGCACCCAGCTCCAGCAGGCCAAGGACGCCGGCGCAACGATCATCGCGTACGACCGTCTGCTGCTGAACACCCCGAACGTGGACTACTACGTGGCTTACGACAACTTCAAGGTCGGTGAACTCCAGGGCAAGGCGCTGCTGGACGGCATGAAGGCCAAGAAGCCGGAAGGCCCGTACAACATCGAGCTCTTCGCGGGTTCCCCTGATGACGCCAACGCGAAGGTCTTCTTCGACGGCGCCATGAGCGTCCTGAAGCCGAAGATCGACGACGGCACCCTCAAGGTCCTCTCCGGCCAGACGACCTTCGAACAGGCCGTGACCCAGGGCTGGAAGGCAGAGAACGCCCAGAAGCGCATGGACACCCTGCTCGCCGGAACCTATGGCACCGCCCCGCTTGATGGCGTGCTGTCCCCGAACGACACCCTGGCCCGCGCGATCATCACCTCCGTCAAGGCAGCCGGCAAGCCGATCCCGGTTGTCACCGGCCAGGACTCCGAGGTTGAGTCGGTCAAGTCCATCATGGCGGGCGAGCAGTACTCCACCATCAACAAGGACACCCGCGCGCTCGTTGAGCACTCGATCGTCATGGTCAACGACATCCAGGCAGGCAAGACGCCCGAGATCAACGACGACAAGTCCTACAACAACACGGTCAAGACCGTTCCGGCATACCTGCTGGAGCCGGTCATCGTGACCAAGGACAACGTCCACACGGCGTACGTGAACGATCCGGTACTCGGACCGATCACCAAGCAGTAGTTCCCTTCTAGGCGCTCCCTTCACAGGCCGCGCCAGACAACAGAGCCCCGGCTCCCCCGCAAGGGAGGGCCGGGGCTCTTGCGTTGGCCGTGATGCACTGGCTGCGCCCTTGGCGGTGACCTTGCCTGCGCCCGTGGCAATGACTTTGCCTGGGGCGAGGCGCTTCACAGCAGATCCATAGCTCCTCGGGGAGGTTCGCACAGCGGCCCGTACCACTGTGGGACCAGCGCCGGGCATCGGGCCCGGCAGGAAACACCCCAGAGACCCCCATGAAAAATTAGGAGCACCGTGAGCGTTCTTGCCCGGAGTGTAGGCAACGCCTTTCGAAACAAGGTCAGGACCGCCGCCGTGGTGGCGGTCCTGGCCGTAGCCATCGGACTCGCCCTGGCCATGCTCGTGGCCAACCAGGCCGTCACCGGCAAGGTTGCCGAGCTGAACGCCTCAGTGGGCACGGTCCTGACCGTGAACCCGGCCGGCGGCCAGGGGTTCGAGGGCGGCGGCGAACCGCTGACGTCCGCCCATGCAGCCACAGCGGCGGCTGTCCCCAACGTCAGCAGCGTGGTCGGCACCAAGGCGCTGCGCCTGCGCAACGCCGCTGACATCGCCGCCGAGGCCGCATCCGGACGGACAGGCCAAGGCGGGCCCGGCGGGCAGTCGGCCACGTCCGTCACCACGAGCCTCACGGCCGCCGTCGACGCCGGCACGCTCGGCAACCGTAACCAAGCAGGCACCGGCGCCACCGGAAGCACCGGCACTACTGGCAGCACGGGCACGACCGGCAGCACCACCCAGGCCGCACCGGCATTCTCGCTGCCGATCACGGCAACGGGCATCGGCGCCGAGGTGGACTCCACCGGCAAGGCCCTGCAGCTGACGCAGGGCACCGGTTTGGGCAACTACACCGCCGCGTCCACCGGCGCCCTGCTGGGCACCACCCTGGCTGAGAAGAACGGCCTCAAAGTGGGTTCGACCTTCACCATCCAGGACAAGACCTTTACCGTCCAGGGACTGTTCGACTCCGGGACCGCGTTCGGCAACAATGCGCTCTACGTGACGCTGCCGACCGCCCAGACCCTCGCAGCGCTGCCGGACGAGCTCTCCACCATGATCGTCACGGTCAACAGCATGGAACACGTCGACGCCGCCAAGACCGCCCTGCAGGCGGCGCTCGGCTCCGACAAGGCCGACGTCACCCAGGGCCAGCGGAACCTTGAGACCGCCGTCAGCTCGCTGGACAGCGTCAAGAACATTTCCTTCATCGCCTTCGTCGCCGCCCTCGGCACCGCAGGCCTGATCATCCTCCTGATCATGGTCATGCTGGTCCGCGAACGCCGCCGCGAAATCGGCGTCCTGAAGGCCATCGGCGCCCCGAACCGCACCATCGGCCTGCAGTTTGTGCTGGAGGCCCTCGTGCTGGTGGCCCTGGGCAGCGTGGTGGGCGCCGCCGTCGCCTCCCTGGCCAGCGGCGGCATCGCCAGCGCCCTCATCAGCTCCAGCAGCAGCACGAGCGCGGCGGCCACCGGCCAGCGCGGCGGCCCCGGCGGGTTCCCGGGCGGGGCGGGCGGCCCGCTGGGCGGGGCCAGCCAGCTGCTGACCTCCGTGACGGCGAGCGCCTCCCCCGGCGTCATTGCCGCGGGCATCGCCGCAGTCTTCGGCGTCGCCATCATCGGCGCGCTCGTCCCGGCCCTGCTCACCGCCCGCATCCGTCCCATCGAAGTCCTCCGAGGAGAATAGCCATGATCGAAGTCAAGAACCTGGTCCGCACGTTCAAGTCCGGTGACCGGACCATCAAGCCGGTCAACGATGTCAGCTTCGAGCTCGAGCAGGGCACCCTGGCCTCGATCGTGGGCAAGAGCGGCAGCGGCAAGAGCACCCTGCTCTCCTTGCTCGGTGCGCTGGACAAGCCCACCAGCGGCGACGTGGTGGTCAACGGCGTGAGCCTGGCCAGCATGCCGGACGGGAAGCTGACCAACTACCGTCGCCGGGACATCGGCTTCGTGTTCCAGCAGTTCAACCTGATCCCGAACCTCTCGGCCGTGGACAACGTGATGCTGCCGATGGAATTCGCCGGCGTGCGCAAGGCCGCCCGGGCCGAGCGGGCCCGGCAGCTGCTCGAACAGGTCCAGCTCGATCCGGACAAGCACGGGCGGCGCATCAACCGGCTCTCCGGCGGCGAGCAGCAGCGGGTGGCGATCGCCCGGGCGCTGGCGAACGAACCCAAGCTGATCCTGGCCGATGAACCCACCGGCAACTTGGACGAACAGACCGGCGAGCACATCATCGAGCTGCTCAGCACGCTCAGCCGGGACCACAACACCACCATCCTGGTGGTCACCCACGACCGTGCCCTGGCCAACAAGACGGACCGGCGCTTCCGGCTCCAGCAGGGCCGGCTCACGGAGGAAACGGCCCGGGCCCGTGCGACGGCGGCCCTGACGGGCTGAGGTCCGGCTGAAGTCGGAGCTGCGGGCAGGCCTTGGGGGTCCGCCCGCAGCTCCGGCGTCGAACCGCATAAGCTGAACTTCCCCAACTGAACCTCCCGCGTTGAACCTCCGCCATGCCAGGGCCGTCAACACCACGGCCTGTCCGCCCCCGGATGAGAAGATGGCACCATGTCTGCCCTCATCGCGAAGCCGTGGCTGTTCAGCCAGCCGGACCAGGACCCCCGCACAGCCACCGGCGCCAGGCTGCGCTGGGGGGTCATCGCCACCGGCGGGATCGCCGCTTCGGTCACCCGCGACCTTGTGCTGCTGGCGGATGCGGAACTGTACGCCGTCAGCTCCCGCACACAGGCGGCCGCAGAAGCGTTCGCGGCCGACTACGGCTTTGTCCGCGCCTACGGTGACCAGGACGGCTCGAGTGGTTATGCCCGCTTGCTCGCCGATGACGCCGTCGACGTCGTCTACGTCGCCACCCCGCACGCCCACCACCACAAGATCGCCCTCGCCGCCCTCAACGCCGGCAAGCACGTGCTCTGCGAGAAGGCCCTCACGATCAACGCCCGGGAAGCAGCCGAGTTGATCGCGGCGGCCCGGACCAACGGATTGTTCCTGATGGAGGCGGTGTGGAGCCGGTTCCTGCCCAGCATGCAGCGGGCGTTCGAGATCGCTGCCTCGGGCGAGATCGGGGACGTGAAATGGGTCGCCGCCGACCTCGGCTTTCCGGCGCCGTACTCGCCCGGTTCCCGGCTTTGGGCACCCAAGGACGGTGGCGGCGCCCTGCTGGACATGACGGTCTATCCCCTGCTCTGGGCGCTCGGCACCCTGGGGTTCCCGCAAACGGTCAGCGCCACCGGCTGGCTGAACGACGACGGCGTGGACGCCCAGAATGCGTTGACGCTCGGTTACCACCACGGCGCCCAAGCCCAGCTGACCTCATCGTTGATGGCCTACGGACCCCGCACGGCCACCATCGCCGGCAGCAAGGGCTACCTCCAAAGCCAGGGATCGATCAACAACCCGAAGGAACTGCTGGTCCGGATCGGCTTCGAGGAGCCCCGGACGGAGCAGTTCACCGTGGTGGGACGTGGCTACACTTACGAGCTCCGCGAGGTCACGCGGTGCATCCAGCAGGGGCTCACCGAGAGCCCGGTGATGCCGCTGGAGGACTCCCTGAACACCATGCGGCTTTTCGACGGCGTACGCGCGCAACTCGGCGTGAGCTACCCCAACGACGCCCACTAACGGCTCCCGCTTTCCACGCCCCCAGGCAACGGACCCGGCATCCCAAGTGTCTCGGTATGCCTACAGTTTCGGCTCCGCTCTGGACTCTCCTGTTGGGGCCGACTTACCCTGTAGGCAATTGTCCAGTCTTCCCGGAGCGGGGGTGCGCGCATGGATCCAGCAGCTGCGGCCTCCCGCGCGGGCCGGACCCTGCGCCCCTTGCGCCGCACGCTCCTGGCCGCCGTTGCCGGCGCCGCGTGGCTGACACTGACCTGCACGGCCGCACAAGCGGACGACGCCTGCGCGCTCTACGGGACCGCCGACGACGCCGGTGAGAGCGCGGCCACCGTCTCCTGTACGGACGCCGACGACCTCCCTGTCCCCTCCCTCGACGGCGTGGTCTCAGTGGACATCGCTGCGGTCCCGGCGGGCACCTGGGCGGCGGGCGCCGTTCCTGCCGACCTGGACGAGCCTGCCGGCACCGACGCTGATCCTCCGGATCCGGACTCGCCACCGCCCGCGCCCGGGCAGGCGGCGCCGGACCCGGCGGTCCCTGCTCCGGCCATCCCTGGCCTTTCGAACCCTGGCCCTTCGAACCCTGACCCTTCGAACCCCGTCCCTTCGAACCCTGACCCTTCGAACCCCGTCCCTTCGAGCCCCGTCCCTTCGCTCCCTGAACCGGCCGTCACCCCGCCGGCCACCGGGCCCGTGGTGGACCCGGCTGTTCCGGTTCCCGGCGACGTTCCGCCGGTCGTGGACCCGGCTGTTCCGGTTCCCGGCGCTGTTCCGCCGGTCGTGGACCCCGCAGTTCCGGTTCCCGGCGCTGTTCCGCCGGTCGTGGACCCCGCTGTTCCGGTTCCCGATCCAGCCGGTCCGCTCCCTGGCGACCCGGCGGCTGGGCCTCCGGGCGGGGACGTCCCGGGCGGCGACGTCCCGGGCGGCGACGTCCCGGGCGGCGACGTCCCGGGCGGCGTCCCGGCGGCAACGCCGGCGGGGACGCCCCCCGCCGTCGACGGCGCATCGTCACCGGCGGCCCCCGCAAAAGCAACCGCCGCCAAGGCAGCACCACCTGAATCGCCGGCGCCTGCTCCGATCGGCACCGAGGCAGGCCGCCCCGTCCCGGCATATCCTTACCCAAGTGCCACGGTTGCCTATCCCGCCTTGCTGATCCCTGAACCCCGCGGCGCGGCACCTGTCCGGTCCGGCGCTGCCCCGCCGGCCGAGCTTCCTGCCGGGACCGGTGAACCTCCGGTTCCCTCCGGCAACCCGGGTCCAAGCCCGTGGCATGGCGGCACGGGCCTGCCTGCGCCTGACGCGCTCCCGCCGGCTCCGGGTTCGGGGTCCGGCAGCGGGCACTCCGGCGGCGGCCCTGCCGGGACGGCTGCGTGGATGCCCAGCCTGGTCTTCTATCTGCCCACCATCGGGGCCGACCCCATCGGCGGTCCGCTCCAGCACGAGTACGCAGCCGTTAGCGCTGATCCCGGTTCTTCTCCTGACTAGTCGGGCCGTCTCTGTCTCCACAGAGCACGGCCCGTCGGGCTGCCATTGCTGCCCGACAACAGTCACCCAGGAGAATCCCCCATGGACACGACCGTCCCACGCCGGGTTTCCGGCACCCCATTTCCCGCAGGCCTGATCCCCTCAGCGCCCGCGCCCGCGCCCCCGCAGTACCGCGGTCCGCAGCCACGGCCCGGCTGCAAGCCCCGCCCGCCCTAGCGCATGCCACCGCTCCTATCAAGGTCCTGTACCGCCGGAGCGGGGTCGTTGGGTCCGCTGGGGGACCCAACGGCACGCTCCGGCGGAAGGGCGCCTGAGAATGAGCGGCCGGTGAGGCGATACCCGTCGATACCGGGACCGGGGGTCCTGCCGCACGCCTCAGGGACCAGGAGCAGATACCCGTACCCGTATCATTCTTTAGGAGCGCCGCCGGGGCGCGCACGGAAGGTACGGGGACATCGTGGACAGTTCGCCCAACAGCATCATCGCGGAGCCCTTGGGCGGCCGCTATCAGCTGGGGGAGGTAATTGGCCGGGGCGGCATGGCGTCGGTCTACACGGCCAAGGACCTGAACCTTGGCCGGGACGTTGCCCTGAAGCTCTTTGCACCGCAATCGGCCGATCCCGACGAGCTTCGCCGCCAGGAAGCAGAGATCGAGTTGCTGGCGACCCTGAATCATCCAAGCCTGGTGACGCTGTTCGACGCCGGGACGGACAACCGGATTCCCGAGGAGCCCCGGCCCTTCCTGACCATGGAGCTCGTGGACGGCCAGGATCTGCGAACCCGGATCCGCCACAGTCCCCTGCCGCTGGACGAGTTGGCCGTGGTCGGCGCCGGGATCGCCGACGCCCTCGCCTACGTCCACGGCCTTGGCATCGTCCACCGGGACATCAAGCCCGCCAACATCCTCCTGGTGCCGGTCCGGCCGGGCGAGCCGCTCCGGCCCAAGCTCACAGACTTCGGCATCGCCCGGATCATCGACGGGACCCGGCTGACGGCCACGGGAACCATGGTGGGAACCGCGGCCTATCTCAGCCCGGAGCAGGCCCGCGGCGCCGACCTCGGTCCGGCGAGCGATATCTACTCCCTGGGCCTGGTCCTGCTCGAATGCCTCAAGGGCGAGGTGGAGTACCCGGGCAGCGCCGTCGAATCCGCCGTGGCCCGCCTGCACCGCGCCCCCGTCATTCCGGACACCGTGCCCGAGGAGTGGGCCCGGCTCATCCAGGCCATGACCGCCCTGGACCCGTTGGACCGCCCCGCGGCCGCCGAGCTCGAGGCAGCCTTCCGCGTTGCCCTCGTTTCCCCCGGATCGCTGCCGGGGCCCGTCACAGCGGAACCCACCCGGGTCCTCCCGGCCCCGCCGGCAAGGCGGCCCCGCCCTCCCCGGTCCGGAGCCGCAGCGGCTGCGGCGTCGGGAACACGCCCCCTGAACTTGCTGGACCCGGATGCCCTGCCGCTGCGGCCGCGCCGGCGCCGCTCCCTGTCGCGTGGGGCCAGATGGTTCCTCCGGGCCCGCCCCCGCACCCGCGTCGCCGTGCTGCTCGCCGTGCTGGCAGTCCTTGCCGTCGTGGCGTCGATCGCGGTCGCCCTGTCCGCCCCCGCCGCGCCCGACGTCGTCCCCTACCCCACCACCGTCACGGGACCGCTCGGCGATCACCTGAGGGAACTGCAGAAGGGCGTGGAACCATGAGCCGTGCGCGAAACGCCGGACAAGACCGCAGCCGGGGCAGGTACCGGATGCCCGCCAGCCTCCTCGCAGGACTGCTGGCGGCCGGGGCGCTGGCCGGATGCGGCTCCCCCGCCCCCGAACTGGGCCCCAGCGCGGCCAGGCAGCTGCAATCCCACGTCCTCGCTGTCAGCGAGGCCGCAGCCGCCAACGACCCCGCCGCTTCCCTGCAGCACCTTGACGAGCTGCTGACCCGCCTGGATGCCCTCGCCGCGAACGGCGAGGTGTCCTTCAGACGCCACCAGAGCATCAAGTCATCGATTGATGCCGTCCGGGCGGATCTTGCCGCGCAGCAGGCGGCCGAGACAGCCCGAAAGGCGGCGGAAAAGGCAGCGGCTGAAAAAGCGGCAGCTGAAAAGGCAGCGGCTGAACAGGCAGCCGCCGCTCAGGCGGCGGCTGCCGCGCGGAAGGCCCCGGCCGCCGTCGCCCCGGCGCCGGCCCCGGCCCCGGCCAAGTCCGCCACCGGGAAATCGAAGCAGAAGGGGAACGGCAAGGGCTGATCCCGCAGCCCTTCCGGCCGCTCGCCGCGCCCGCCCGACCCTTCCGCCGTCCTGCAACTACGCGCGCTCCGGAATCCCGGGCGGGCAGCAGAACGCCCCGCCTCCCTTTCGGGAGACGGGGCGTTCTGCGTGGCGCCGGCCCGTATTGCCAAAGCGCCGGCTGCGCGCTGCTGCTGGGACTACTTGGTCAGCGTTGCAAGCACTTCGCTGAACTTCGCCGAGGGGCGCATGACCGCTGCGGCCTTGGCCGCGTCCGGCCGGTAGTAACCGCCGAGGTCCACCGGGGAACCCTGCACGGCCAAGAGTTCGCCGGTGATGGTGTCCTCGTTGGAGTTCAGGGCGTCAGAAACGGCGGCGAAGGCCGCGGCGAGCTCGGCGTCGTCGTTCTGGCTGGCCAGTTCCTGGGCCCAGAACTTGGCCAGGTAGAAGTGGCTGCCGCGGTTGTCCAGCTCGCCGGCCTTGCGCTTGGGGGACTTGTCCTCGAGCAGGAACGTGCCGGTGGCGCGGTCCAGGGTGTCGGCCAGGACCTGGGCGCGGGCGTTGCCGGTGCTGGTGGCGAGGTGCTCGAAGCTGACCGCCAGGGCGAGGAATTCGCCCAGGCTGTCCCAGCGCAGGTGGTTTTCCTTGAGCAGCTGCTGGACGTGCTTCGGGGCGGATCCGCCGGCGCCGGTCTCGAACAGGCCGCCGCCGTTGATCAGCGGCACCACGGAAAGCATCTTGGCGCTGGTGCCCAGTTCCAGGATCGGGAAGAGGTCCGTGAGGTAGTCGCGGAGCACGTTGCCGGTTACCGAGATGGTGTCCTCGCCCTTGCGGAGGCGTTCCACCGTGAAGGCCGTGGCCTCGTCCGGGGACATGATGGCGATTTCCAGGCCCTCGGTGTCGTGGTCCTTGAGGTATTCCTCCACCTTGGCGATCATCCGGGCGTCGTGCGCGCGGCCCTTGTCCAGCCAGAAGACGGCGGGCGTGGCGGAGGCGCGGGCACGGGTGACGGCCAGCTTCACCCAGTCGCGGATCGGCACGTCCTTGGTCTGGCAGGCGCGCCAGATGTCGCCCGGGGCCACCTTGTGCTCGATCAGCACGGTGCCGGCGTCGTCGACGATCTGGACGGTACCGGCGGACTGGATTTCGAACGTCTTGTCGTGGCTGCCGTATTCCTCGGCGGCCTGGGCCATGAGGCCGACGTTCGGGACGGTGCCCATGGTGGTGGGATCGAAGGCTCCGTGGGCGCGGCAGTCGTCAATCACGACCTGGTAGATGCCGGCGTAGCTGCTGTCCGGGAGGACGGCGAGCGTGTCGGCTTCCTGGCCGTCGCGGCCCCACATGTGGCCCGAGCTGCGGATCATGGCCGGCATCGAGGCGTCGACAATGACGTCGGAGGGCACATGCAGGTTGGTGATGCCCTTGTCGGAGTCGACCATCGCGAGTTCGGGGCCCTCGTTGAGGCCCTTTTCGATGGCCGCCTGGACGTTGCCGCGGATCTCCTCCGGCAGGTCGTCGAGGCCGTTGAGGATGGAGGCAAGGCCGTTGTTGGGGCTCAGGCCGGCGGCGGCGATCTGCTCGCCGTAGGTGGCGAAGAGGTCCGCGAAGTAGGCCTTGACGACGTGGCCGAAGATGATGGGGTCCGAGACCTTCATCATGGTGGCCTTGAGGTGGGCGGAGAACAGCACGCCCTCGTTCTTGGCCCGGGCAACCTGGGCCGCGAGGAACGCATCCAGGGCCTCGGCGCGCATCACGGTGCCGTCGATGACCTCACCGGCCAGGACCGGGAAGGCACGCTTGAGGACCTTGACGGTGCCGTCTTCCTTAACGAGCTGGATCTTGATGTTGGTGTCGGCCTCGATCACCACGGACAGCTCGTTCGAGCGGAAGTCGTCGGCGTCCATGTGGGCCACGTTGGTCTTGGAATCCGGGGTCCAGGCGCCCATGCTGTGCGGGTTCTGGCGGGCGTAGTTCTTGACCGAGAGCGGGGCGCGGCGGTCCGAGTTGCCTTCGCGCAGGACCGGGTTCACGGCGGAGCCCTTGATTTTGTCGTAGCGGGACCGGATGTCCGTTTCCTCGTCCGAGGAGGGGTTGTCCGGGTAGTCCGGCAGCGCGTAGCCGTGGCCCTGGAGTTCGGCGATGGCGGCTTTCAGCTGGGGCACGGAGGCGCTGATGTTGGGCAGCTTGATGATGTTGGCTTCGGGCGTCTTGGCGAGGGCGCCAAGCTCGGCCAGGGCGTCGCTGACGCGCTGCTCTTCGGTGAGGTAGTCGCCGAACACGGCGATGATGCGGCCGGCCAGCGAGATGTCGCGGGTTTCCACTTCCACACCGGCCGTCGAGGCGAACGCCTCAATGATCGGCAAGAACGAATAGGTTGCCAGCATCGGCGCTTCGTCGGTGTGGGTATAGATAATCTTTGCCATTGCGCGGGCGTCTCCCTGAAGGTCTGGGTATTTCCGGAATCTTGTGTTATCTCAACACCCCTAACTTACCCGAGGTGCCCCCGTTGGCGCCTACCGGCGTCGTGCGCGGACGGATGAGTGACGGCCCAACACGGCATAACAAAAATTGACAAGTGACTTTACAGGTTAGTCAAATTGCCGTAGTTTCGTTCCATCCAGCGGCCGCCAACAGCGGCCGCCCCGCTTTTCCACCGGTTAGGACACCCATGAGAACACCCAAGACTCTGGCCACCAGCCTGCTGACTCTTTCGGCCGCCGCGCTGCTGGCCCTGAGTGCCGCGGGGGCGGCTACGGCCTCCCCCGCACCGGCCAAGGCACCGGTCTCCGCCTCCGATGTCACCAGCCACACCGTCACCGAGACGGGCACGGCCGACTACTGGACCGCGGAACGCATGCGCAGCGCCGTCCCCGGCGACGTCCTGGCCGACAGGGCCATGAAGCGCAATGGCAAGGCCGCCGCGGCCAGTGGCTCGGCGGAAACGGGCGCCCCAAGCAAGGTCGAGGCCGCGGCTCCCAAGCTGCAGTCCCAGACGCTCCAGACAAAGGCCAATGCGAGCGAGACCCCCGTCCCGCACATCGGCAAGGTCTTCTTCACCCTCGGCGGGACAAACTATGTCTGCTCCGGCAACTCGGTCTCTTCCGGCAACAAGAGCACGGTCTCCACGGCCGGGCACTGCGTGAATGAGGGCCCGGGCGCCTTCGCCACCAAGTTCACGTTCGTCCCGGCGTACCTGAACGGCGCCGCCCCCTACGGCAAGTGGACGGCCAAGGCCCTCTACGCCCCCACCCAGTGGAGCTCCTCGGGCGACATGACCTATGACACCGGCTTCGCCGTCATGTCCACGCTCAACGGCCAGTACCTGAGCGATGTCGTCGGCGGCTCCGGGCTGCAGTTCAACGCCGCCCGCGGCCTGACCTACAAGTCCTACGGCTACCCCGCCGCGGCGCCCTTCAACGGTGAATCCCTCAAGAGCTGCTCCGGCACCGCCACCAACGATCCCTACAACCCGCAGTTCAACACCCAGGGGATCCCCTGCAACATGACCGGCGGGTCCTCGGGCGGTCCGTGGTTCATCGGCACCAGCGCCTCCGGCTACCAGAACTCGATCAACAGCTACGGCTACGGCAGCAACTCCACCAAGATGTACGGCCCGTACTGGGGCAGCGTGATCCAGCAGGCCTACACCACGGCGGCCGCTTCCTAACCTGAGGGCACGGGCTCCGTCCGCGGGGCCCGCGCAGCCGGGCTTGTCAACCCTGTCAACCCTGTTTACCCCGGCGCGGGGTCACTTGCGGCCCATCTTCAGCAGTGAGGAGGACACAGTGGCCCCGCGCCGGTTTTAATGTGTGCGACGGCGGATCGCGCCTCCGCCGCTGGACATGCCCTCCGCTGACACCAAGGCCCGGACATATACCCCCTATGTCCGGGCCTTGGCATGAGGAATGGACATGTCCTCCCGGGCGGGTCCTCTGTACTCCGCAAAGAGTGGGCGGGTTCCGCGGAAAGAATGAGCATGTCCCACGCTTGGCCTCGGCGCCCCGGAAAGAATGAACATGTCCCACGCATGGCTCTGGCAGCTCCGAAGCTCACGGGACATGCCCTCCCCACACTCCGAAGCCCGGACATATCCCCCATATGCCCACTCCTTGCCACGAAAAATGAGCACGTCCCGCGGAAAGAATGAGCATGTCCCACGCTTGGCTCTGGCAGCTCCGAAGCTCACGGGACATGCCCTCTCCACACTCCGAAGCCTGGACATATCCCCCATATGCCCACTCCTTGCCACGAAAATTGAGCATGTCCCGCGGAAAGAATGGGCATGTCCCGCGCACCGGCCGCCAGCCCACTCGATGGCACAAAAAATGGACATGTCCCCGGAAAGGGAGGGCATGTCCATTTCTTGTGCGGGTCTCTTGCGCGCGGACCGCAGACCGGGTGGAAGAGCCCGGGAGGAAGAGCCCTAGTGGAAGAAGTGGCGGGCTCCGGTGAAGTACATGGTGATGCCGGCGGCGTTGGCCGCCGCGATGACTTCCTCGTCCCGGACGGAGCCGCCGGGCTGGACGACGGCGCGCACGCCGGCATCGACCAGGATCTGCAGTCCGTCGGCGAACGGGAAGAACGCGTCCGACGCCGCGACGGCACCGCGGGCACGCTCCGGCGACGCGGTGGCGTCGGCATTCGAAGCACCGCCGGCACCGTCAACGTCGGACTCCACGGTGACCCCGAGGGTGTTGGCGCGCTCGACCGCGAGCTTGCAGGAGTCGAGCCGGTTGACCTGGCCCATGCCGATGCCGACGGCGGCGCCGTTGTCTGCGAGCAGGATGGCGTTGGACTTCGCAGCACGGCACGCGGTCCAGGCGAATGCGAGGTCGGCCAGGGTGGCGGCGTCAGCAGCGTCGCCCGCGGCCAGGGTCCAGTTCGCGGGGGTGTCGCCGTCGGCGTCGACCTTGTCCGTCGCCTGCACCAGCATGCCGCCGGAGACCTGGCGGAACTCGGTCGGGTACCGGCCGTAACCCTCGGGCAGGGCCAGGAGGCGGATGTTCTTCTTCTTGGACAGGATCTCCACGGCCTCGTCATCGAAGCCCGGCGCGATGACGACCTCCGTGAAGATGCCGGCGACGGTCCGTGCCATCCCGGCGGTGACCGTGCGGTTCGCGGCGATGACGCCGCCGAACGCGGACACGGGGTCGCAGGCGTGGGCCTTGGCGTGGGCGTCGGCGATCGGGTCAGCCGCGGACGCGGAACCGACGGCCACACCGCACGGGTTGGCGTGCTTGATGATGGCGACGGCGGGTTCGGCGAAGTCGAAGGCGGCGCGCAGGGCTGCGTCGGCGTCGACGAAGTTGTTGTAGCTCATGGCCTTGCCGTGCAGCTGGTCGGCCTGGGCGATGCCGGCCGGGGCGGCCTTGTCCACGTACAGTGCGGCCTGCTGGTGCGGGTTTTCGCCGTAGCGGAGCACCTCGGAGCGTTCCAGGGCCAGGCCGGCATAGGCGGGCCAGTCGATCACGCCGTCGCCGTCCTCGTCGCGGAAGTGACTGGCGGTCCAGGTGGCCACGGCGGTGTCGTAGGCCGCGGTGTGCGCGAACGCCTTGGCGGCGAGCCGGCGGCGGGTCTTCAGGTCAAAACCGCCCGAGGCGGCGGCCTCCACCACGGCACCGTAGGACGCCGGGTCCACCACGATGGCGACGGCGGCGTGGTTCTTCGCGGCGGAGCGCACCATCGCGGGCCCACCGATGTCGATCTGTTCGACGACGTCGTCCGGCGCGGCACCGGACTTCACGGTCTCCACGAAGGGGTAGAGGTTGACGACGACGAGGTCGAAGGGCTCGATTTCCATGTCTGCCAGGGTCTGCATGTGGGCCGGGACGCGGCGGTCCGCGAGGATGCCGCCGTGCACGCGCGGGTGCAGGGTCTTGACGCGGCCGTCCAGCATTTCCGGGGAGCCGGTGACTTCCTCGACTTCCTGTACGGGGATGCCCGCGGCGGCGATCTTCTTGGCCGTGGAGCCGGTGGAGACGATCTTGACGCCGGCGGTGTGCAGGCCTTGAGCGAGCTCCTCCAGACCGGTCTTGTCGTAGACCGAAATCAGTGCCCGGCGGATGGGAACTCGGTCGATGGATACACGGTCAAGCTGCGTGAAGCTCACAAAAGTCTCCGTCTTATATCGCGGCGGGGCCGCGGGTGGTGGGGATGCGGCCAGTTTATCGCGTCCCGGCGCCGGGCCCTCCCGCGCGCCGGAGTGTGAAGCACGCGCAGGCCGCGGCCCGGCCACGTAGAGTTTTCACAGGAGGCCAAGATGAACACGTACACCACTGTGCCCAGCGGCGAACAGGTGGTCCAGGAACTGCCGTGGCGGTGGAAGGTCCAAGGCCGGATCTTCCTGATCGGCGGACTGGGCTTCATGTTCGATGCCTGGGACGTCACCCTCAACGGCATCCTCATTCCGTTGCTGTCCAAGCACTGGTCGCTGAGCCCGGGCGATGCCGCCTGGATCGGCACGGCGAACCTCATTGGCATGGCCCTGGGCGCGTTTGTCTGGGGCACGATCGCGGACACGATCGGCCGCAAGAAGGCTTTCACCGCGACCCTGCTGATTTTCTCCATCTTCACCGTGCTCGGCGCCTTCTCCCCCGACTTCATGTGGTTCGTCGTGTTCCGGTTCCTGGCCGGGTTCGGCCTGGGCGGCTGCATCCCGGTGGACTATGCGCTGGTGGGCGAGTTCACCCCCCGCAAACAGCGCGGCCGGGTGCTCACCGCGATGGACGGCTGGTGGCCGATCGGCGCCGCCCTCTGCGGTTTTGTCTCCGCCGGGCTGGTCGCGGCCTTCGCGGACTGGCGGCTGACCATGCTGGTCATGGTGCTCCCGGCGCTGCTGGTGTTCTGGATCCGCCGCAGCGTGCCGGAATCCCCGCTGTTCCTGATCCGCAAGGGCCGCCGCGACGAGGCCGCCAAGGTGATCGACGGCCTGGTCCAGGCCACCGGCGCCGAGGCCCGCGTCTACAGCCTGCCCGCGCCGCAGGATGCACCGCGCCTCTCCGCCGGCAGCGCATGGACGCAGTTGCGCGCCCTCTGGCAGTTCAACTGGAAGATCACGACGGCGGCATGGGCCCTCTTCTTCAGCATCCTGCTGGTGTACTACCTGTCGCTGACGTGGATGCCCCGGATCCTGATCGGCGCCGGCTTCGCGGAGTACAAGGCCTTCCTGACCACGGCGTCGATGGCCGCCGTCGGACTCCTCGGCGTGGTGGTGGCCGCCCTGCTGGTGGAGCGGGTGGGCCGCAAATGGATCCTGGCCATCACCGGACCGCTGTCCGCACTGACGCTGGTGATCGTGGCGATCGTGGTGGACATCCCCACCGCCGCCGTGTTCTGGCTCCTGGTGTTCGGCTTCGTGGTGCAGGTGGCCATCCCGGTGCTCTATGCCTATGTCTCCGAGCTTTACCCGACAGAGCTGCGCGGTTCCGGCTTCGGCTGGGCTTCGACGTTCTCGAGGCTCGGCGCCGGGTTCGGCCCGCTGGTCTTCGCGGCCTTCCTGTGGCCGGAGCTGGGGCTCGCGACGTCGTTCGCCCTGGCCGGCGGCCTGGTGCTGCTCTCCGTGCTGTGGATGGCGTTCTTCGCCCCCGAAACCAAGCAGCGCCGGCTCGAGTGACAGGCCCGCCAACCCGATGCGCTATCACTCCGGGCGGTTCTGGGCGCTGATAGCCGCCCCACGTGATAGCGCATCGGGGACATCACGACGGCGCCCCTCACCTGCAAGTGGTGAGGGGCGCCGTCGTCTGTGGTCCGATCAGCCGCCTACTGAATACAGGTCACGGACACCGAGAGCGCGTTCGACTTGAGCTGGGTGACGGACCAGCCGGTGGGCTGACCCGATCCGCCCACGACCGGCTGGCTGGCCACGACCTGGTTGCCGTTGCTGCTGTTGATCGCGAAGCCGCCGCCGGTGGCGACGTGGCCGGCCGGGCAGCTGGCGACGACGGTGAGCGTTGAGCCGCTGGCCGACGCGACGCTCACACTGGTGGACGCGGCGGCACCGGTGGCACCCGTCTCGCCCTTGGCCCCTGCAGGGCCGACCGGGCCGATGGCGCCCGCGGGGCCGGCGGCACCGGTTGCGCCGGTGGCACCCGTCTTGCCCTGAAGACCGGGCTCCCCGGCAGCACCCGTGGCACCGGTGTCACCCTTGTCACCGGCATCACCCTTCTCGCCCTGGACGCCTTGAGCGCCTGTCTCACCTGTCGCGCCCACGGCACCCGTTTCACCGGTGGCCCCGGTGGCACCGGTCTCGCCGGTCTCGCCGGTGTCGCCCTTCTCGCCCTGGGCACCTGTTTCGCCGGTGCCCCCGGTTGCACCGGTCTCGCCCGTGTTGCCCTTCTCGCCCTGGGCACCTGTTTCGCCGGTGGCCCCCGTGGCACCGGTCTCGCCCGTGGCGCCGGTGTCGCCGGTGTCGCCCTTCAGTCCGGGCAGTCCCTGGATCCCCTGGGCACCGGTGAGGCCCTGGATGCCTTGGGCGTTCCAGGAGATTGCGGTTTCCTTCTTGGAATCGCACGAGGCGCCCGCGGGGAGTACCCGCAGCTCACCGCCGTTGTTGTTGTTGAAACACCCCTTGATTTCGCCACTTGCCGACGTTGGAGTGGCGGCGATGGCAGCAGAAACGGCGCCCGTTCCGAGAACGAGCGCCGCAGTGAGACACAGGACTTTTGGACTTGTCTTGGCAAGGCTGAATCGAGACACGAAGAACCCCCGGAGATGCGGCGAATGAATGAGACTGCGTCAGACTATTGCCCATTTCACTACTTGCACCGGCTCGGAAATACCTGTCTTTGGCCCTGCAGTACCTGACTTTCGGAACGTGTACTCAGTTTTGCGGGTCCGACCACTTGGTTTGACTGCGAAGACCGCTACGCGCCCACCACCCGATGCGCTATCACTTGAGGTGGCTATCAGGGCTCAGAACAGCCAGGAGACGGCCCGAAGTGATAGCGCATCGGGGAAATCAGGGGGAAATCAGGAGGGGAAACCCGGGCAGATCAGGCGGGGGAAATCAGGCGGGGGTGTGGGCCGCGGCGAGGGAGGCCAGCGTGGAGACCAGGAGCCGGCGTTCCACCACCTTGATCCGCTCGTGCAGGGATTCCTCGCTCTCGCCGTCCCCGACCGCCACGGCTTCCTGCGCGATGATGGGGCCCGTGTCCACCCCGGCGTCGGCCCAGTGCACCGTGCAGCCGGTGACCTTCACGCCGTAGGCCAGCGCGTCGCGGACCCCGTGGGCGCCGGGGAAGGACGGCAGCAGCGCCGGGTGCGTGTTGAGGTATTTGCCGCCAAACGCGTCGATGAAGTCGGCACTGACAATCCGCATGAAGCCCGAGGACACCACCACATCCGGGGCGAAGCCGGCGACGGCCTCGGTCAGGGCCGCGTTCCAGGCCGCCCGGTCCGGGTAGGCCTTGAAGTCCACCACAAACGTGGGAATCCCGGCGGCGGCGGAGCGTTCCACCCCGAACGTCCCCGGGCGGTCGGCGCCGACGGCGGCGATCTCGACGTCGAGCGCGCCGGACTTCACGGCATCGATAACTGCCTGGAGGTTGGAGCCGGTGCCGGAAACGAGGACAACTATGCGCATGGTCCTAGCTTATGGGGCCGCTCGCGTAGGCTGGAAAACATGAATCCCCCCACGGAATCCGGCAGCGGCCAGCCGGACCGGCAACCAGCCGGCCAGGCGGCACAAGATTCCGCACGCCTGACGCACACCCTATTCCGGCTGTTCGTCGTCGCGGTCCTGGGCTCGTTCTTCGTCTTCCAGCTCGACGTGGCCTACGTGTGGCTGACGGCGCTGCTCACAGTGGCGGGGATTGTGCTGGGCATCGTGGTGCTGGTCCGGGCAGTGAAATACAAGGAATCGCGGCTGGTCCTGTACGGCGCGATATCCGGGCTGGTGGTCACCGCGGTGATGCTCCTGGTGGTCCTGGCCTCGACGCTGTTCTTCAACCAGATCCGCGATTACCAGCAGTGCGTCCGCTACGCCCTGACGCAGCAGGCAACCTCGGAATGCAGGACGCAGCTGGAGAAGTCCCTGCCCACGCAACTGCCCACGCAGCTGCGCTGACAGCCGCACCCACGCCGCTGCGCTAGCGGCTGTTGACCGTCTCGAGGTCTGCTTCGCGCAGCTTCTGCTGGCGTTCCAGCCAGGGTCCGGCCGCGTAGCCGATCACGACGCCGATCCCGACCTCCGCGGCCACGAACAGAGCCGTGCGCAGCGGATCGGGCCCGATCTCCGTCAGCCGCCCGATGCCGGCCGAACCGCGGGCCAGCCAGGCGAGCCCCGCCGCGAGCAGCCCGGCCACGGAGCCGATCACCGCGCCCAGCACCAGGGTGGAGGCTGCGGCGGTAAACCAGCGGGCCCGGACCTTGATGGACAGCCATTCGTCGAAGTGGTTTTCGCCTTCGCGCAGGAACCACCAGCCGGCCAGCGCCCCGGCCAGCGCCGGCACCACCAGGGCCACAAAGCCGAAGTCGAGGGAACCGGCCGGCAGCGCGGCGAACACCGGAATGGACGGCAGCGGCCCGACGGCGGTCCCGAGCGGTCCGGCCAGTGACCCGACGCCCAGGGCGAACCCCGCCCCGGAGATCCAGGCCAGGGCAAAGACGACGAGGTTGGGCAGGAAGCCGAGCTGCACGATGGTGAGGACACCGCCGCCCATGGCGCCGGCGTCGAGCCCTTCATAAACGGCGACCACAAGGTTCCAGTGGATAAAGAGGTCAACGGCCAGCAGCGCGGCGGACATCGCCAGGCTCGCCATCAGCGCCACCGATCCTGCCTTGATGGCCGAGCCCAGGTAGGACCCGGCCCAGCGGGAGTGCTGGCTGGTGCGGGACAGCCAGGCCACGGCGTCGACGCCGATCAGCCGGCTCCACGACCCGGCCTCGCGGCGCGCGCCGACCACCATGCCGAGCCCGAACGGGATGAGGGGAATGAACGCCGCGGCCCAGAGGCTGATCCCGACGTCGGCCGTGCGGCAGACGAAGCCCGTGGCGATCCCGAATCCCGCGTACGCCAGCCAGGAGCCAAGCAGCGTCTGCCAGAGCTGGTCCGTATACGAGGCACGGGCCAGGCGCCGTCCGGCGCGCCACGCGAGCAGGAACGGGATGAGGGCCAGCCCCAGCGGGATGAGCGAAAGCGTCCCGGATTCCGGCTGCGCGGCGGACCCGGCACCGGCGGTGTCGAGCAGCAGGGGCACGCCGTGGATCAGCAGCCAGGCCTGGCCGGCCAGACGCGCCAGCACGTCGAATCCGCCGTGCTGGAAACCGGCCGTGGCCCAGACGATGACGATCGGGGCCACCACCACGAGGGCGGAAATGACGGCGGCCTGGGCGGACTCGAGGGCACCCTGCAGCCACAGGGGCATGGGAAGGCCACGTTGTCCGGTCTGATCAGCGCGCAGTTTCATCGAGATCCATGGTGCCACGGGCCCGGCATCCGGCCGGTTTCCGACAGGCACATTGGCCGGATCCACCGTATTTGCCGTCGGGGCCGCGCGGAGCTTTTTGCACACCCGGGTCGTAAAATTGTAAATGTCCGCAATCAGTGGTTGGAGGCAGATAATGACTACCGCATCTCCTCATGCGCACGGCGTTCATTTTGGTCGGACAGATGTGCAGAACGTTGGCATGGGTGTAGGTATCGTCCTGATCGTCGTGGGCATCTTGGGGTTCATCCCCGGCATCACTACGAATTACAGCGAACTGAGGTTCTTCGGGCCTGATTCCAAGGCCCTGTTCCTGGGCCTGTTCCAGGTGTCGATGTTGCTGAACATCGTTCAGCTCGCGATCGGCGCCACCGGCCTGACCATGTCCCGGACTGCCATGGGCGCCCGGAATTTCCTCATGGGCTCCGGTCTGCTGTACATCGTCCTTAGCATTTACGGTTTCATCGTCGGCGTGGATTCGGCGGCCAACTTCCTGTCGCTGAACACCATGGACAATTGGGCCTTCATGGTAATGGGCGTGGTAATGGCCGGCGCAGGCTGGCTGATGACGAGGCACCTGGAAGAAGACGTAAAGACCCGGTCATCAACCCCCGGGACATAGGGAGCCGCGAATGAGTAACGTTTCATAGCATTCAGAAAATTCGTACTACCTGCTGGTGCAGTGGTTTAGCGGAAACGCGGCGGCTGCACCAGCTTTCTGTGTGGCGTTTTGGTCGTGCCCGGCACAGGTTTCGACGACGGCGACGGCGGCGCGCCGCCTCACAGTGATCGCCCGACGCCGGAGCGCCGCCTCACAGTGAACGCCCGACGCCGGAAGGCCGGGACTTTGTGAGTCCCGGCCCTCCGTGATGCCTTACCGCTGCCGTTGCCGCTGCCGCTGCCGCTGGTGATGATGCGGGTGCTGCGGCGGCTCGTTAGCTTGCGTGTTCCTGAACGCGGGGCGGGAGGGTGTCCCACTCCGTTTCGGTGGCACGCATCCAGGGAAAGGGCAGCAGTTCCTTGATCCGAACCTTGCCCACCTCGCCCCCGGCATCGACCAGTACAGAGGTCTCGGTTCCGTAAGAACGCAGCAGCTCCCGGCAGAGGCCACACGGGTTCGTGACTTGGGGCTGTCCCTGCCCGTCCATGCTGACGGCTACCACGGAGTGGATTGCTGGTTCCTGTGCCATGCGGGCATTGGCCAGGGCGCTGGATTCGGCGCACACATTGATGCGCTTGGCGCCAATGTGCAGCCCGAGATAGATGGCCCCCGACTCGCCGCGCATGGCGGCGGCCACCCGGTGGTTCTCGCTGTGGTGGGCGGTCAGCAACAGCGCGCGCGCTGCCTCGTAAAGCTCCACGTCGGAGACGTCGAGATCAAACGAGATTCCGTTTGCCTGCAGACCGCTTCCGTCCGGGCGACTGGCGTCCATGAGGGTTCCCACCTTCCGTTCCTGCTTACCGCTGTTCTTACGTGCCTGTGTTCATGTCTGGCTGTGTTCGTGGCCGGCTGTATTCGTGGCCGGCTGTGGGTCCTACCTGCCGATGAAGATGCCGTTCTTCTTCCGGGCGAGCAGGTAGAAGACGATGCTGAGCGCCGACAGGACGGCCACGTAGACGGGGAAGATCCAGGACGCGTTCATGGACTGGAGCCAGACCAGCAGGTAGGAGGCCGTGCCGCCGAAGAGGGCGACGCCCAGGCCGTAGCCCAGCGCGGTGCCGGCACCGCGGCAACCCTTCGGCATCAGGGAGCTGGTGACCACGTTGTACAGGGTCATGTTCAGGACCAGCACCACCGAGCCGCCGAGGAGGACGGCCGCGAAGCCGGCGATACCGGGCTTGACGTACATCAGCATCAGGAAGACGGACGGAATGGCCAGCGCACGGGTGATCAGGAACCACTTGGACATCGACTTGCCGTCAGCGACCTTGCTGATGATGAGGCTACCGACAACCAGCACGACGCCGAGGATGGTGGTGAGCGCGAAGACTGCGGTGGCGTCCTCCTTGAAGCCGCTGCGGGCCGCCGTCGGGAGGCCGGTGTTCCAGGCGTAGTTGTAGGCCTGCGCCGCGCCGACCACGAAGGTGATGGCCAGGACGCTGAGCCAGTGCTTGCGCACTCCGCCCCAGACGGTCTTGGCGGAGTTGTTCGCCAGTTCTTCCGGCTTCATGGTCTCCGGAAGCGTCCGGCGAAGGTAGACAACGACGAAGCCGAAGGCTGCGCCGACGATGAACGGCACACGCCATCCCCAGTCGGCCATGACGGCTCCGCCGAGCATCAGGGACGACAGGTAGCTGACCAGCGAGGCGAGCAGGATGCCTGCGTTGACGTAGAAGGAGATGATGCCGGCGACGAAGCCCTCGCGTCCCTCGGGGACGAGTTCGACGGCGTGGGCGGTGGACAGCGGAGCTTCAACACCGGTGGAGATGCCCTGGACGATGCGGCAGACCAGCAGGATGACGCCGGCCGCGGGGCCGATCTGGTCATAGGTCGGGGACACTGCAATGATCAGGGTGGTAACCGCCATCATCATGATGGACCAGAGCATTACCCGCCGTCGTCCGATCCTGTCGGCGAACGTGCCGAGCAGGATCCCGCCCAGCGGACGGAACGCGAAGCCGACGGCAAAGACTGCCAGCGCGCTCAGCGTCGCGGCGACGGGGTCCTGCGACGGGAAGAACTTGGGTCCGATGAAGGCCGACAGCAGGCCAAAGACCATCCAGTCGTACCATTCCAGGGTGTTTCCAAGTCCAAGGCCGAGCAGTCCCCGGCGGACGTCCGGAGATAGCCGGGACTTGCGGCCGGTCTCCAGGTCAGTCTTGACGACAGTGTCAGTCATGATTCCTTTTTCCTTCCCCCGCACTTTCGGGGTGCGTGAGGGTACGGATTGCCGGCGGGCACCCCTGCTGGGGTCGCCGGCAATCGAAACTATCGTTTGGCTTGGTCCGCGGGGCGGGACCGGCTCACCACATGGGAGGCGAGTTAGCCCAGATAGCTACGCATGCCTCTTCGTAGCGCTTGAATGCAAACGGGCCATCCAGCTCGGCAACAGGGAACTGGTCCCTGTTGACCGGCCAACATCGTGTTCTGCGGATGGCTTGGCAGATGTCACGGCAGCTTTGCTTAAGGAAAGGAACGCGTTCACGGGTCGGATGCGCCTTCCGCCAGAAGGCCATGCGCCCTAACCTCTTCGAAACGTTTTCCCAAAGTGCTGCGGCTCACACAACTATATTGAAGATCTTCACGGAGTCAATGGTTTTCGGAGAAGTCCCGTGCAACCGCGGCGGACCGGGGCCAAGCCGGAAGACAAAGCCGCACGTCAGGCGCAAATTCAGGCCGGAAACGTAAAAATATTTACCAAAACCTTGATTCGCTAAAAGTTTTCACTATAGTTATGTGTGTTAGCTCACCAAGAGAGAGTCGGAGCATGGCCAACGAAAGCGTCACGGGACATTCCCCCGCCGGCACGAGCGTCCTTCTTGCCACCGTAGGCAACAAGGTCCGCAACATGCGCAAGGACAAAGGAATGACCCTTGCGAAGCTCTCGGAAGTCACTGGCCTCAGCCCGGCGATCGTCAGCCAGATCGAACGCGGCCTGGCCAATCCGTCTTTCACCACCCTGGCGCAGCTGGCACACGGCCTGGACATTCCGGTGGGGAAGTTCTTCCTCGGGCAGGAAGAAACCAGGTCCCCCGTGGTCCGCAAGGCCGAGCGGCGAAACCTCAAGGGCGTGACCAAGAAGTCCGTGGGTGAGGCGGTCTATGAACTGCTCACCCCGGACCTCAACGGTGCGCTGGAGGCCCAATGGATCGTGAGTCCGCCAGGCCACGACACCAGCGCCACTCCTTTCCGCCACAGCGGCGAGGAATTCGGCATCGTGATCTCCGGCCGGAAGGACATCTTCCTGGACGGCGAGAAGTACACCCTGGAAGAAGGCGATTCGATCACCTTCTCCTCGGATACGCCCCACTGGTACAAGAACAGCTACGAAGAGGTCTGCGTAGCAATCTGGGTTAACGCACCTCACGCGTGGTGATCTGCCGGCCCTAGCCGCCGTCGCCTTTCTCCGGTCCGGACGCCTCTTCTATACCGCGGTGTCCGCCGGAACCCCTCCAACAGTCCGCACCACGGCCCGCAACGGGCCGCGATGCGTCATACCCTCTGCCGGGTGGAATACGCGGTCAGCGTCGCCGCGTTCCTGCCGGGCACCGTCTTCTACGTCACCGGCACCGTTCCGACGGCACCCGTTCCCACGGCACGCCTCTAACGGCACTTCGGCCGAAACAGTAAGGATCCCCATGAACCCGTCCACAGCCATGTCGTCGCTGGAACTCAGCACCACCACGGCGGACCTCACCGCCCCCGTCATCTCCCGCTCCGACGTCCTCGTCGTCGGCGGTGGCCCCGCAGGCGTGGCCGCAGCCGTCACCGCGGCCCGTTCGGGCGCCTCTGTCACGCTGCTGGAACGCTATTCCTCCCTGGGCGGCCTCGCCTCCGGCGGCATGGTCCTGGTGCTCGATGACATGATCAACGGCCAGGAAATCACGGTCACCGGCATCGTCTCCGAGTACGTCGAGCGGCTGCAGAAGCTGGGCCTGGCGATCGTCCCGCCGGCCGATGACCGCAAGACCTCCGAGGAACTGTGGAACAAGTGGGGCCGCTACGGCACCTTCGACTTCCACTCCCACACCACCCCCAAGCCGGTCTGCTACGCCGCCGCCTTCGACCCGGACGGCTGGAAGCGCGTCTCCAACGACCTCGTCCGCGAGGCCGGCGTCAACCTGCGCCTGCACTCCTGGTTCTCCCGCCCCATCGTGGACAACGGCGTCATGAAGGGTGTCATCTGCGAGACCAAGTCCGGCCCGCAGGCTTTCATGGCCGACATCGTCATCGACACCACCGGCGACATCGACGTCGCCTCCCGGGCCGGCGCCAGCTACGTCAAGGACAGCTACCTCACCACGCTCGTCTTCCGCCTGGGCAACGTCGACACCAACGCCGCGGAGGCCTTCGAACAGGCCAACCCGAAGGAAGCCCGCGCCATCAACCGCAAGATCAAGCGCCTCCTCGGCGGCGCCTGGGAACTGTGGTGGCTCAAGACCCCCATCGACGGCGTCGTCTGGTGCAACGCACCCCACATGACCGGCTTCGACGGAGTCGACCCGGCGGACATGACGGCCGCCGAGTTCGCCGCCCGGGACCGCATCACCGAGGCCGTGGACTACGTCCGCGCCAACCTGCCCGGCTTCGAGAACTGCTACATGCTCGACGTCGCGTCCCAGATGGGCGTGCGCCAGACCCGCCTGCTCGAAGGCGAGTACGTCATGACCAAGGACGACGTCACCTCCCGCCGCCACTTCGCCGACACCGTGGCCCGCGGCCGCGACTACTACTACCCCTTCCGCTCGCTGCTGCCCAAGGAAGTGGACCAGCTGCTCGTCGCCGGCCGGCACTACTCCGCCACCCCCGAGGCGCAGAAGATGTCCCGCGAGATCCCGCCCTGCATGGCCATGGGCCAGGCAGTCGGCGTCGCCGCCGCGCTGGCGATCCAGAACGGCACCCTCGTGCGCGACGTCTCCGCACTCGACATCCAGCAGGGCATGCGCCGGCACGGCGCCGACCCGGGCGACGTCCCGTCGTCGAACGCCACCCTTGACGTGGACGCGGTGGTGGGGGCATGAGCACCGTCATCGACGACCTGTTCCCAGGCACAACAGCAGAAGGAACAGCACCCGCCGCTGAGGCTGCGGGCACCCCTCTCCCGGCTGGCACCCCGCTGCCGCTCGAGGGAATCAAGATCGTGGACTTCACCCAGGTGTTCATGGGTCCGTCCTGCACCCAGCTGCTGGGCGACTACGGCGCGGACATCATCAAGGTGGAACGCCCCGGCGCCGGGGACATCTCCCGCAACTCGTTCCCGGACAAGGATGGCCAGGACAACCCCATCTTCCTGTCCATCAACCGGAACAAGCGCAGCATCTCGGTGGACACCCGCACCGATGAGGGCAAGGCCGTCCTCCGCCGGCTGCTCGCCGACGCGGACGTCGTGGTCAGCAACTTCCGCTCCGGCGTGATGGAGCGGATGGGCTTCGGCTACGAGGACCTCAAGGAGCAGAACCCGGGCATCATCTGGGCCTCCGGCACCGGCTTCGGCCCCGAGGGCCCCTACTCGCACAAGGGCGGCCAGGACGCGATCGCCCAGGCCTACTCCGGCGTCATGTGGCGGCGCGAGTCGGATGACATGAAGCCGGCCATCTACCCCACCACGCTGTGCGACTACATCACGGGCATGCACCTCATGCAGGGCATCCTGCTGGCACTGCGCACCCGCGAGTCCGCCGGCGTCGGGCAGAAGGTGGAGGTGACCATGTACGACTCCATGCTGCACCTGCAGATGCAGGAGGCCTGCATGCAGCTCAACCGCGGCTACGAGGTCAACTGGGGCGCCATGCCGCTCAGCGGCGTCTTTGAAACCACCGACGGCGCCGTCTGCATGGTGGGCGGCTTCACCCCGGACCCGCTGCTGCGCATTTCCGAGGCCCTGGGCCTGGACGAGGACCTCACGCTGCGGCCCGAGTTCGCCAACCTCGAACAGCAGTTCAAGAACAAGCCGGCACTGCAGGCGATCTTCCGCGAGCGCATGGCCACCAACACCACCGAATACTGGACCTCCCGGCTCGAAGACCAGGGGCTGCTCAACGCCCCGGTGCACACCCTGGAGCAGACCCTGGCCGATGCGCAGACCCACGCCAACAACATGATCGTCGAGGCCGAACACCCCGGCGTCGGCACCGTGAAGATGCTCAACGCACCCATCCGGCTCTCCGCCACCCCGCCCACCATCCGCCGGGTGGCCCCGCGGCTGGGCGAACACAACGTCGAGGTGCTGCTGGAGAACGGCTTCGACGCCGAGACCATCGAGCGCCTGCAGGAACTGGGGGTGCTCCGGTGACCGCCACAGTAGAGACCGTCGTGGATCAGGTCACCCTGACCATCGAGAGCCACGTCGCCACCGTGGTCATCGACCGCCAGCACGTGCTCAACGCCGTCGACGGCGGCGCGCAGGCCCGGCTCAACGAGATCTGGGACCAGCTCGAGGCCGATCCGGACGTCCGGGCCGTCGTCATCACGGGCGCCGGGACCCGGGCCTTCTGCGTCGGCGCGGACATGTCCGCCTCCGCCGTGGACAAGACCGGCCTCGAATACTGGGCGGGCCTGGACCCGAACGGCTTCGGCGGGCTCAGCCTGCGCACCACGCTGGACATCCCGGTGATCGCCCGGGTCAACGGTTATGCACTCGGCGGCGGCATGGAGATCGTGCTCGGCGCGGACATCGTGATCGCCGCGGAAACGGCCCGCTTCGGGCTGACGGAACCGCGCGTCGGGCGTCTGGCGCTCGACGGCGGCATCCACCAGCTGGTGCGCCGGATCCCGCACACCCAGGCGATGGGCATGCTCCTGACCGGGCGGAAGGCCGAGGCCGCAGAGATGCAGTCCATGGGCCTGGTCAATGAGGTGGTCCCCGCGGACGAACTCGACGCCGCCGTACAGCGCTGGGTGGACCAGATCCTCGCCTGCGCCCCCACCTCCGTCCGGGCGGTCAAGCAGATGGTCACGCAGACCGCGCACCTGACCGCCACCGAGGCCCGCGGCCTCCGGCTCCCCGCCCTCATGGCGGCGCTGGACAGCGAAGACTCCGCCGAGGGCGTCCGCGCCTTCCAGGAGAAGCGCGCGCCGCACTGGCCGGGCCGGTAGCGGATCCACCGCCTGATATTCGGCCGCTCGAAGAACAACAAGAGCTTAGAAGGAGAAACCCAATGCGGGAGTCACTGACACCCGGCGTGTGGGGCGTCGTCGCCACACCGTTCCAGGGCAGCACCCTGGATGTCGACACGGACAGCCTGGCCGGACTCGTGGGCTACTACGAGTCGATCGGCGCCACGGGACTCACCGTCCTGGGCGTGTTCGGCGAGGCCGCGGCCCTGACGGCAGCCGAGCGCAGCCTGGTCCTGGAAGTGGTCATGGAGGAAACGCGCCTGCCCCTCGTGGTGGGGGTGACGTCCCTCTTCACCGGCACGGCCGTCGATGAAATCCGTTCCATCCAGGCCGCCACCGGGGACCGGCTGTCGGCGGTCATGGTGCAGGCCAACTCCGCCAACCCCGGTGTGGTCATCGCGCACCTGAACGCCATCCACCAGTCCACCGGCGCCAACGTGGTGCTGCAGGACTACCCGCTGGCCAGCGGCGTCCACATCAGCACCGAGGCGCTCATTTCGGTGGTTCAGGCCTGCGGCTTCGTCACCGCGGTCAAGGCCGAGGCTCCGCCCACCTCCGTGGCGATCGGACACCTCACCGCGGCCCTCGACGTCTCCGTCTTCGGCGGCCTCGGCGGCCAGGGGCTGCTGGACGAGCTCCTTGCCGGTGCCGCCGGGGCGATGACCGGTTTCTCCTACCCGGAAGCGCTCATCGCCTGCGTGCGGGCCTGGCAGAAGGACGGCTACGAGGCCGCCCGCGATGCCCTGCTGCCCTACCTGCCGCTGATCAACTTCGAGCAGCAGGCGAAAATCGCGCTGGCGATCCGCAAGGAATGCCTGCACCAGCGCGGACTCATTGCCGACGCCGGCGTCCGGGCACCGGCCGCGGCCTTCCCGGAGGTTCTCCGGACCGGGCTGCGCACCCACCTGGCCGAGGCCGCGGAGGCCCTGGGGCCGAACCCGGCCGCCGCGCTGAGCACGGCGGGGAGGAACTGATGGATTTCGGAATCAGCGGAAAGACCGCCTTTGTGGCCGCCTCGACCGGCGGCCTGGGCCTCGCCATCGCCCGGGCCCTCGCTGCCGAAGGCGTCCGGGTGGCCATCACCGGCCGGCGCGAAGTCCGCGCCAAGGAGATCGTCGCCGAACTGACGGACGCCTACGGGCCGGGTGCCATCGCCGTCGAAGCGGACCTCAGCACCGCCGAAGGCGTGGCCGCCGCCGTCGAACAGACCGTAGCGGAACTCGGGCCCATCGACATCCTGGTCCTCAACGGTCCCGGGCCGAAGCCCGGCGCGGCCGCCACGCTCGGCGCGGACGACATCGCCGCGGCGTTCGAACAACTCGTCAAACCGCACCACGCCCTGGTCTCGCACATCCTGCCGGGCATGCGGGAACGGCGCTGGGGCCGGATCCTGGCCGTCGGGTCGAGCGGCGTCGTGGCACCGCTGCCGAACCTGGCCGTGTCCAACACCGGCCGCGCGGCGCTGGCCGGCTACCTCAAGACCCTCGCCGCCGAGGTGGCGCTGGACGCCGTCACGGTCAACATGCTCCTCCCCGGACGCATCGCCACGGACCGGGTCGCGGAACTCGACCAGGCCGCCGCCAAGCGGCGCGGCACCACCGCCGAGGAAATCCAGCTCGAATCCCGCAAGACCATCCCCGCCCGCCGCTACGGCGCACCCGAGGAATTCGGCGCCGCCGCGGCGTTCCTCTGCAGCGCGCCGGCCTCCTACATCACCGGCGTGGCACTGCGCTGCGACGGCGGCCTGATTCGCGGGCTGTAGCCCGCCTCCCTTTCCTCCCGTCCTCTCTTCAGAAGGAACCCCATGACTTCCACCGGCACAGACACCTCAACAGCAACAGCCCGGGACCTCATCACCGCCCGGCACCTGATCAACGGCCAATGGCTCGGCGGGGCGGACACCGAGCGGATGAACCCGGCCCGCCCGGGCGAGCTCGCCGCCCTCTCCCCCAGCGGCACCGCAGCCGACGTCGACGCCGCCATCACCGCCGCCGCCGCCGCGCAGCCGGCCTGGGCAGCCCTGCCCGCCCCGTCCCGCGGCGCCATCCTGATGGCCGCCGGGAACCTGCTCCTGGAGCGCCAGAGCGCCATCGCCGAGGACCTCGTCCGGGAAGAGGGCAAGACCCTCGCCGAGGCCAAGGGCGAGGTCAAGCGCGCCTCCGACGTGCTGCGCTACTTCGGGTCCCTCGGCTGGGCTGCCACCGGCGAGGTGCTGCCCAGCGGCCTGCCGGACACCACCATCACCACCCGCCGCGAGGCGCTCGGCGTCGTCGGGCTCATCACGCCGTGGAACTTCCCCATCGCCATCCCGGCCTGGAAGTCCGCCCCGGCACTGATCAGCGGCAACGCCGTGGTCATCAAGCCGGCCGAGCTCACCCCGCTCTCGGCCACGCACCTGGCCCGGGCCCTGCAGGACGCCGGGCTGCCCGCCGGCGTGTTCAACGTGGTCCATGGCAAGGGCCGCGTGGTGGGCGACGCCCTGGCCCGCGACTCCCGCATCGCCGGGTTGTCCTTCACCGGCTCCACCAACGTCGGGCTCGGGCTGCAGGAGATCCTCAACGCCCGCCGCGCCCGGGTCCAGCTGGAAATGGGCGGCAAGAACGGCGTGCTGGTCCTGGACGACGCCGATCCCCGCAAGGCTGCCCAGGTGGTGGCGGCCGGCGCGTTCGGCCTCACCGGCCAGGCCTGCACCGCCACGTCCCGCGTCTACGTCACGCCCGGCATCCGCGCCGCCTTCCTGAAGGCCCTCACCGAGGAAGCCGCGCAGTACACCGCCGGCGACGGCCTCGAGGCCAAGATGGGCGCCGTGGTGAGCAGCCAGCAGTTCGAACAGAACCAGGCCGCGGTGCGCACCGCCGTCGAACGCGGCGCCACGCTGCTGCACGGTGAGTTCGACGGCGGCACGGACGCCGGGTTCCTCTTCCCGGCCGCCATCCTCACGGACCTGCCCTTCGACGACGCCGCCGTGACCGAAGAGATCTTCGGACCCGTGGTGGCCGTCCTCGAGGTCCCGGACTACGAGGCCGGGCTCGCCGCGATCAACGATTCCCGCTACGGCCTGACCGCCGGGATCTGCACCGACTCCCTGGCGTTCTCCACGGACTTCGCCGCCCGCGCCCAGGCCGGGGTCATCAAGGTCAACCGTCCGACGGCGGGCCTGGACCTGAACGTGCCGTTCGGCGGCGTCAAGGATTCCTCCACCAACACGTTCCGCGAACAGGGGAAGTCCGCACTGGACTTCTTCACGTGGGGCAAGACCGTCTACACGGGTGTGTAGCCAGCCATGACGTACGTGATCGCCCAGCCCTGTGTGGATGTCAAGGACAAGGCCTGCATCGACGAATGCCCGGTGGACTGCATCTATGAGGGTGAACGCTCGCTCTACATCCACCCGTCCGAATGCGTGGACTGCGGCGCCTGCGATCCCGTCTGCCCGGTGGAGGCGATCTACTACTCGGACGATGTCCCGGACGAGTGGGCCGACTACGTGCGCGCCAACGTGGAATTCTTCGAGGAACTGGGGTCGCCGCAGGGCGCCTCAGCCCTCGGAAACCTGCACCGCGACCACCCTGTGGTGGCGGGTGCGCCTCTAGGCGACGGCGCCACGGGCTGACTGTCCCTGTCGCCGGCTTGCCGAAAAACGGCCGCCAAGCACAACTGCTTGGCGGCCGTTTTCGTATGATCACGCCCCTTTGGCCCTTGACGGCTGCACCCCGTCTGAGGACCATCACAATCATTAGGACTGTGCCTGGCTGGGGGCATCTTCCTGCCCTGGCTGCACTTCCGACCTGCAAGAAGGACCCTCATGCCGATGGTCTGGATCCGCGCATCATTCCGCCGGCTCACGGCCGCAATCCTCGCCGTCGTGCTCGCCGCCGCCCTCGGCGGCTGCAGCCCCGGGCCGAAACCTCCGGCGCCGGTGTCGCCCGAATCCGGCTACCGGGCCGTGCTCGAACAGTTCAGCAGGAGATTGCTCGACGACGGCGCCTCGGCCGTCCTCATCCAGGTCCGTGTGGGCGGGGACGAGTGGTCCGCGGCCTACGGGGTCCGAAACCTGAACAGCCCGTCCCGGGCCGAGATAACGGACCCGGTGCACATCGGCGGCGTCACCAAGTCCATGGTGGCCGTCTGCGTGCTCAAACTGGCCGAGGAGGGCCGGCTGGAACTGGACGCGCCGGTCAGCACCTACCTGCCGGAGTTCAACAAGGTGATGCACCCGCCGGGGCCGGTCACGGTCCGCCAGCTGCTGCAGCACCGCTCCGGCATGCCGTCCGTGGACGGGCCGCTGTTCGATCCGGCCACGGTGCGGAAAGCCCTAACCACCAAGGTGAGCCTGGCGGATCTGCTGGCCATGGCGGGACGGATCTCCTGGCAGGCGAAGCTGGCCCAGGGATTTGAGTACTCCAACTCGAATTACATTGCCCTGGCGCTGATCGTCGAGCACCTCACCGGCCGGCGGATCGGCGAGGTGATCAGCACCGACATCATCGAGCCGCTGGGCTTGAGCGAGACCTTGATGACGGCGGCCGGCCCGGCGCCGTCGTCCATGGTCCACGGCTACATCGCCCTGGACCGCAAACAACTCGACGTCACCTATCCGGCCGCCCAGATCGACAACGCCGCCGGCGGCATGGTGTCCTCCGTGGCGGACGTGAATACGTTCTACCGCGCGCTGCTGCAGAACAAGCTGCTCAAACCGGCCACGATCACGCAAATGGAAAGCCCGCTCTACGCCCGGTACGGACTCGGCGTGGTCCGCTGGAACGATCTGTGCACCAACGATTTCTACTACGGCCATCCCGGCGACGTGCCCGGCTACGGCACCATCACGATGACCAGCGCGGACGGAACCCGGCAGCTCACCATGGCCGTGGCCTACCCGCCGGAACCGCTCCCCCGCGGCGACACCCACATTCTGCACCAAATGGAGTCCATCGCGGAGGACACCCTCAACGCCACCTGCAAGACCGGGCCCACCGGGCCGCTGAACAATGCCGCAGGCAGTCCGGGCTAACGGCGGCCGCCGGTGTGGCAAACGGCCGCAGTCCTGACAATTGGCCGTAGTCCTGACAATCAACGGGTGCTCTGACCATCAGGCAGAGGGGACTGCGACAATGGGCAGATGACAGCAATCATCCTCGTCTGGAACCCCGACGAATGGAACGATTGGACCTACCCGGCCGTGCTGGAGGAGGTCGCCGAAACCGGCCGGCACCTGGCCAGCTGGGACGTCGGGACTGGTCTCGGCAGCGGACCCGGCAGCGCGGCCGGCGCGGACGCCGCAGGGGCTGCTGCCTCCGGCGCGGACGCGTGGCTGGTGCTCCAGGGCCGCCACGGGTGCGGCCTGATCGGCCACGGCGTTATCGTCTCGGAACGGCCGGCTCCCCGCGCCCAGGCACGGGACTCCGCGAGCGCCGCCCGGGTTGGCGCGCAGGGCGATGCACGGCCCGGCGCACAGCCCGGCGCACAGCCCGCATCCGCGCTCTGCATCCAGGTGGACTTCGACGCCCTCCTGCCCGCCGGCGACCAGATCCCGCCCGGGGTCCTCGCCGAGGCCGTGCCCGGCATCGACTGGGAATCCCTGCACGGCCCCGCGCTGGCTGTCGACTCCGCCGTCGAGCCCCTGCTCCGCGGACTCTGGGGCGAGTTCGGCCCGGTGCCGGCGGACCCCACCCAGCCCGTGCCCGGCACCGTCCCGGCGGCGGCGGTCACCCGGGTCGAAGTCAACAAGTACGAACACAGTCCGGACGCCCGGCGGGTCTGCGTCGCCCACCACGGGACCAGCTGCGCCGCCTGCGGATTCTCGTTTGAAATCGCCTACGGCGAGATCGGCAAGGACTTCATTCCGGTCCACCACCTGGTCCCGGTGTCACAGCTGGGCAGCAGGTATGAACTGGACCCCGTCACAGACCTCGTCCCGCTCTGCGCCAACTGCCACGCCATGGCGCACCACGGGGTGCGGACCCCGCGCAGCGTCGCCGAGCTGCGCCGGATCATGGCCGCCGCCGGGTTCCTGACCGGACAGTCCGTGACCCCGGAGCAGCTCCAGGCCCAGCAGGACGCCCGGCGGATCCTGGAACAGCACTAGCAACACTGTCAGCCCTAACGGCAGCGACAACCGCGGCCAGCTCAGGCGGACCACACCGCGCGGAACTTGCCGCTACGGTCCGGCCGGGGCGGCTCATCGCTAAACCGGACGTCGACGCCGGCGGCGCCCTGGGCCGCGAAGAACGCACCCAGGCGCTCCCCCACCGCCGTCCGCACGGCCGCCGTGGCGGCCTCCGGCCACAGCTCGAGCCGCACGGTGAGCGAGCCCGGCCCGGTGCGGATCGCCTGGAACCGGCGGACACCGGCGGTCTCCTCGATCACCGTGCCCAGCGCCAACGGCAGCACGGTCACCAGTTCGCTGTCCAAGCTTGTCCCGCCAAACCTTGTCCCGTCCAGCTCTGTCCCGTCCAACCCTGTCCCGTCGAACCCTGTCCCTTCCAACCCTGTCCCTTCCAACATTGTCCCGTCGGCGGCAGAGAAGGTCAGCACGTCGCCGCTGCGGCCCTCGACCCGCAGCGTGGGAAACGGGCTGCCGCAGGCGCACGGGCCGGCAGCCAGCTGCACCCGGTCGCCCAGGTTGTAGCGGATCAGCGGCTGGACGCGGTTGGCCAGGTTGGTGACCAGCACTGTATGGGAGAGCTCGCCGGGCGGGACGGGCCGGAAGGCGTCGTCCACCGGCTCCACGATGGTCCAGTCCGCGTTGACGTGCAAGAGTCCCTGCCGGCAGCGGCTGGTCAGGGCGAGCGCCTCCGAGGCAAGGTAGCGCACGCTGACCCGGCAGCCGAGGGCCGCCTCGATCTGGGCCGCGGCGTGGGCCGCCAGGCTCTCCCCGGACGCGACCGCCAGGAGCGGATGGATCCGGAGCCGTCCCGCCTGCTGTTCGGCGGCCAGTTGCACCATGGCGCTCGGATACCCGTAGAGCACGGTCGGCTGGAAGTCGTTGAGGTCCGCCACAAGGTCCGGGAGCGGCCGGAGCACGGAGAATACGCGCACCCGGCGGGCGATGCGGGGGCTGCGCCGCCGCGCGGCCTCGGTCAGCACGACGCCGGCAAAGTGGTCCTCGTCCGCGATCAGCGCCGCGGCCCGCAGCCCCCGGCGCAGGAAAGCCCGCGCCTCCTTAGCCGCCATCAGTGTGCGCCGTCCGCGGATCGGACCCAGGAGACTGGCCACCAGCTGCGAGGCCCGGTCATGGACCAGGACCGCGGGTTCACCGGTGGACCCCGACGTCGTCACCACGAGGTACTGCCCGCGGTAGAGGCTGCCGATCCGCGAGGGGTCATCCAGCAGGTCTTGCTTCAACCCGGCGAGCGTGATGTGGGGATCGGTCACCCAGTCATCGAAGTTCTCCATGAGCTCGCGCTTGCCCACCGGCGGCAGCTCCCCTAAATACGTGGCCAGATCGTTGGCCCGGTCCGGGACTGTGTCCGGGACCGTGTCCGGGACTATGTCCGGGACTGTGTCCGGGACCGTGTCCGGGACTATGTCCGGGACGTCCCGGTACAGCCTGCGGTAGTAAGGCGAGGAGGACCGTGCGCACTCAACCAGCGCGGCGAGCCGGTCCCGTTGCCGGCGGGTGATCGCATCCTGGCTTGCCCGCTCGGCCCGCCAGATGTCCCACGCGATCCCGGTGGTACGGGTCATCCCGAGAGGAGAGCCGAGCATCACCCATCACCCCCTTCACGGGCAGGCACTCCTGGCCCCACCCCGCCCCCGCTCACCCAGGCAGGCTGGCTCGTTCAAACTCTTCCGCGCCCGCACCCTCTTCCACGCTGGCACGGCGGCGGAGGCTCCCAACAGGGGCTTTAGGCACCGGCTGGACATGGGCGCATGACCGGACACCATCGAATTGCTGGACTTCCCGGCCGGAAGCACCACAGACTGTGTACAACAGCTGGCTGGGCGGCGTGGTAATTCCTGCCTCCAGGCCGGCCGGGGACTGCCAGCAGCATCGTTTGGGGCTTTGCTTAATATCTTTTCCACCGCCGTGAAAGGACCTGGTTATGCCGGACTTGTCATTTTTGTATCCGCTCATTTCGATCATCCTGGGGGCGGTCGCCGTCGTCGGCGTCATCTGGGTGGCAACAAAACTGATGTGGAAGGTGGCGGAACCGAACGAGGCCCTCATCATCTCCGGGCTGACGCGCGGCACGCTGGAAACCCGGGAGGGGATGGACTTCAAGATCGTCACCGGCAAGGGGGCCCTGGTGCTGCCGGGCCTGCAGACCGTGCGGCCGCTGTCCCTGACGCTGAACGAAACCGAGCTCAAGGTCTCCTGCGTCACCTCCCAGGGCATCCAGGTGATTGTCGACGGCGTGGTCATCTACAAGATCGGCGATGCCCCGCCGTTCATTGCCAACGCCGCACGGCGGTTCCTGGGCCAGCAGCCCAAGATGGAAAGCCAGGTATACAACGTCTTCGAAGGCCACCTGCGCTCGATTATCGGCAGCATGACGGTCGAGGAAATCATCCGCGAGCGCGACAAGCTGGCCTCCCAGGTCCGCAGCGCCAGCGGCGTCGAAATGGAGAAGCTGGGGCTGGTCGTCGATTCCTTGCAGATCAAGGACCTGCAGGACCCCACCGGCTACATCCAGAACATCGCCAAGCCGCACATCGCCCTGGTCAAGATGGAGGCCCGCATCGCGGAGGCCACCAGGAACCGCGAGGCGGCAGAAAAGGAAGCGGAGGCCGAGGCCATGATCGCCGACGCCCGGAGCGTGTCCGCGATCCGGCAGTCCGAGGCGCAGGCCAATGCAGAGCGCGCCAAGGCGAACGCGGCCCAGGCCGGGCCGCTGGCCGACGCGACGGCCCGCCAGCTGGTGGTGGTCCAGGAAACCGAGGTGGCCAAGCTCGAGGCCGATCGGGAGGAACAGAAACTGCAGACCACCGTCCGCAAGCCCGCCGACGCGAGGGCGTACGCCAAGCGCACCGACGCGGAAGGCCAGAAATCCGCGGACATCAGCGCGGCCGAGGCACTGGCCCGGCGCACCGAGCTCGAGGCCCAGGCCAACGCCCGGCGGACCGAGGTGCAGGCGCAGGCGAACGCGACGGCGGCAGCAGCAGCGGCCGGCGCCACCAAGGTCACCGGCGAGGCCGAGGCCGCCGCCACGAAGGCCCGCGGCGATGCCGCTGCCTCCGCCATCAAAGCCAAGGCACTGGCCGAGGCAGAGGGCATCAAGGCCCGTGCCGAAGCCCTGGGCACCAACCAGGAGGCCGTCATCTCCCAGCAGCTGGCCGAGAACATGCCGGCGATCGTGGCGGCGGCGGCCGAGCCGTTTGCCCACGTCGGCCAGATGACCGTCCTCAACGGCGGTGAAGGGGTTAACCGGATGATCGGCGGTATTTTGGCACAGGTGGGCGACTACCTCCCGGCGCTCTCCACGGCCCTGAAAAACACCCGGGATGGCGGCAAACGGCCCGCGAAGGCGCCCGAGGCGTAGGGGCGCCGTGCGCGCGGAGAGCCGGAGGACCTGATGAACTGGGATTCTGATGTAATGGGGTTCTGATGCATAAGGATGTTGACCGGAGCCTGACCGGAAAGATTGGGCGCGTCACCGGACGGATCGGCCCGGGCACCATTGGCGAGGTCATGCTGCCCGTCCGCGGCGGAACCAGTGCCTTCCACGCCCACCCCTTCGACAAGACCAGCGTTTTCGCCGTCGGCGAGCAGGTCCTGGTCATCTATTTTGAGCCGCCGCAGACGGTGTTTGTGGACGAACTTCCGGATGTCCTCAAGGCCGACTGACCCTCTGGACGGTAGGAGGCGACGGGCGTATTCTGAAGTTCCGTAGCCTCTGGAGGTATTTCTGATGGAAGGCAACAAGCGCGCGCGTTGCGGTCCGGTTTCCGGCATCTGTGCCCGCTTCCCGGTCGGCAACTGGCCCGACCCGCTGTAGCTCGACTTTCGTCATGCCGTCCGGCACCGTTGCTTCGTGGGGTTTGCGCCGTGGACGCATGGCTGCGCTGGCTTGCGCCCATCTGAGGGTGCCCGGTTAGATCCCGGCAATCGCCCGCGTTTCTGCCCGCCCGCCTTTCTGCGCGCCCCGCCTTCCTGCCCGCCCGTGGCGGTTCCCTCCTGAGTTCGCCCACCTGTTTACCCACTCTTCCCCTCCCGGCCACGCCTGCTCCCCCGCGCCGCAAACCGCCGCCCGCACCGTGGAGGGGTGAGGATCGCAATCGTCGCCGAATCATTCCTGCCGCTCATGAACGGGGTCACCCACTCCATCCTGCGCGTGCTGGAGCATCTGCAGGAGCGCGGGGACGAGGTGCTGGTGATCGCGCCGTCCACGCAGGACACGGAGGTAACGGACGAGGTCTACGGCGCCCACGTCCTCCGGCTCCCCTCGGTCCCGCTGGCCGGCTACGCGAACCTGCGGGTGGCGATGGGCGGTGTGTATCGGGTCAAGCGAATCCTTGCCGACTACGCGCCCGACGTCGTGCACCTCGCGTCCCCGTTCGTGCTCGGCTGGCGGGCAGCGCAGGCCGCCCACCAGCTCGGAATCCCCACGGTCGCCATCTACCAGACCGAGGTGCCCGGCTATGCGGGGCGCTACGGTGTCCCGTTTCTGGAGAACTGGGCCTGGAACCGGGTGGAGCAGATCCATCTGCTGGCCTCGCGCACCCTGGTCCCTTCCACTTTCGCGCTCAACCAGCTCCGCGGCCGCGGCATTCCGCGCGTGGATATGTGGCGGCGCGGCGTGGACACGCAGCGGTTCAACCCCGCGAAGCGCGACGCCGGCTGGCGGGCTTCGGTGGCGCCCGGCGGCGAGCGCCTCATCGGCTACGTGGGCCGGCTGGCGGCCGAGAAACAGGTGGAGGATCTGGCGGTGCTGGCGGATGTTCCCGGGACCCGGCTGGTGATCGTCGGCGACGGGCCCCTGCGGCCCGCATTGGAAGCTGCCCTGCCGCAGGCGGTCTTCACCGGGTTCCTTGGCGGCGACCACCTCGCCCGGGCCGTGGCATCCTTCGACCTCTTCGTCCATCCCGGCGAGTTCGAGACCTTCTGCCAGACCATCCAGGAGGCCATGGCGTCCGGGGTGCCGGTGGTGGCCACGGGCCGCGGCGGCCCGCTGGACCTCGTGGAGAACTCACGGACCGGCTGGCTGTATGAGCCCGGCGACCTCGCCGGGCTCCGTGCCCGGGTGGTGGACCTGATGGGCGACGACGCCAAGCGCCGCGCGTTCGCCGCGGCCGCGCACGCCTCGGTCCAGGGCCGGACGTGGTCCGTGCTCGGCGCCGAACTCGTTGGCCATTACAAGGCCGTGATCGGCGAGTCCCGGGTGGGCCGCTCCCCCCGCCTTGCCTTATCCCTAGGGGCTGCCAAACCGGGATTTTAAGCACCCTAAGTGATGGCGCAACTGGCCGTTTGGTCCTCCCACGTGGGCGGGGACCCGGCGCCGCCCACGTGTTGACACCCTCTTGACACCCTCTTGACACCCAAGGGAGGCTTCCGGCGCCTATGATTTCCCGATGGGAGGGTTCTAAATGTCTCGTTGGTTGTCTCAGGTTCGCACGGCGGTAGCCGGGTGACGGCGTCGTCGTACCCGGAGGAAGCGCCCGGCGCAGTCCCCAAGACAGCCTCCAAGACAGTCCCCCAGGAAATTTCCGCCGCGGTCCCGGGCTACGGGGACCTGGTGGAATCCAGCCCCGACGCCTTGCTGGTGGTGGCCGAGGACGGGACCATCAAAATGGTCAACACCGCCGCCGAGCGCATGTTCGGGTATGCCCGCGGGGAACTCGTGGGCGCGGACCACCGCATGCTCCTGGCCGAGGGGTTCCGCAACGGACTCGAGCGGCTGTTCTTCAACCTCCGCCGCGGCGCCCACACCGACGGCGACGCCGCTGCCGGCGAAACTGACACTGACACTGCTCCCGTGGAAGCCTACGGGGTCCGGCGGGACGGTACGGAGTTCCAGGCCGAGGTGGCCGGATCTATTTTCTTCACCGGTACAGGCCCCCGGGACGGGACTGGTAACGGCTCCGCGAGCATGATCGCCGCGGTCCGGGACACCTCGCACCGGCCGGAGAACGATGACAGCCTCCGCGAGGCCATGTCGCTGCTGAGCGCGACGCTCGAATCCACCGCCGACGGCATCCTGGTGGTCAGCAGCGAGGGCGAGATCGCCGGCGTCAACAATCAGTTCGTCACCATGTGGGGCATCCCGCGGGAAATGCTGGCCACCGGGGAGGACGAGGCGGTCATGGCCTTCGTCCTGGACCAGTTGCGGGATCCGGCCCAGTTCGTCGAGAAGGTCGAGGCCCTCTACGCCGATCCCGCGGCGGAAAGCCACGACATCCTGGAATTCCGCGACGGCCGGACCTTTGAACGGTATTCCCGCCCGCAGAAAGTCGCGGACCAGGTGGTCGGACGGGTGTGGAGCTTCCGGGATGTGACCGCGGCCAAGGTGGCCCAGGACCGGATCACCCGGGCCATGGCAGACCTCGCCGCACAGTCCGCCCAGCTGAAGGCGCTGGCGTTCCGGGACGGATTGACCGGGCTGTCCAACCGCCAGCTGTTCAACGACCGCCTCGCCAGCGCCCTGGCGGACCGGCACGGCGGCGCCGTCGACGTCCTGCTCCTGGACCTGGACGACTTCAAGGAAGTCAACGACATCCTTGGCCACCATGCCGGGGACCAGATGCTCATTGAGGTCGGCCGGCGCCTGCGCGCGTGCGTGCGCCCGAGCGACATCGTGGCCCGGCTGGGCGGCGACGAGTTCGTGGTGCTCCTGCTCGACTCGCTGGAGCCCGAGGCGGTCGCAGCCCGGATTGTCGACTCGCTGCGCCTCCCGGTGTGGATCGACGGCACCATGCTCCGGCCCAGCCTCAGCCTGGGGCTCGCCTCGATCGGCGAGGCCGCCGTCGACGCCTCCGAGCTCCTGCGCCGTGCCGACGTCGCGATGTACGCCGCGAAGGCCGCCGGGAAGAACCGGTACCTGCGCTTCAAGCCGGAGATGATGAAGGCCCTCGTGGACCGGAACGACCTTGAGGCCGGCCTGCGGCACGCCGTGGACAACGGCCAGATCGCCGTCCACTACCAGCCGATCGTCTCCGCGGGCAGCGGGACCGTGACCAAGGTCGAGGCCCTGGCCCGCTGGGTGCGCGACGGCGCGCTCGTTCCGCCCAAGCATTTCATTCCGGCGGCGGAACGCAGCGGCCTCATTGTCGAGATCGGCACCGAGGTGCTGCTGCGCGGCTGCACCGAGCTCAAGCCCTGGCTGGACCAGGACTCCTCCCGGTCCCTGGCCGTAAACGTCTCCGGTGTCCAGCTGCAGCACGGGGACTTCGCCGAGCTGGTCCTGGCCGTGACGGAATCCTGCGGCGTGGACCCGCGCCAGCTGGTCCTGGAGGTCACGGAGAGCGTCTTCTTCGAGGACGACTGCCATGTGATCCAGCAGCTCATGACCCTGCGCGCGGCCGGCGCCCGGGTGGCGCTGGACGACTTCGGCACCGGGTTCTCCTCCCTGGGACGCCTGCAGGGCCTGCCCGTGGACACGCTGAAGATCGACCAGTCCTTTGTGTCCATGATCAACTCCGGCACCGAGCAGCTGCCCATCCTGAACGCCATGATCGGGATGGCCCACGGGCTGGGGCTGACCGTCACCGCGGAGGGCGTGGAAACAGCGGCCCAGGCCGGCTACCTGATGAGGCTGCACTGCGATTCCCTGCAGGGTTTCCTGTTCTCGGGCCCCCAGCCGGAGGCCACGCTCCAGCCCGCGCTGGACCGCGCGGCCCTGGCCATCGCCGCGTTGCGGGGCGAACGGGTGCCCGGCAACCGGTGACCCGCAAAGTTCCATGGCCGATGTGCTGGACACGGGGCCGAAGGACCCTATGATTCAGTGAAACGCATTGCTCCGGGCACCTCGGCCGGGAGCATCATCGCTCTATGAACTTCCGTCGCTTGGGGGCCGGTATCGTCGTGGGAACTGGATTTGGTGAAGACCTGCTGGAGCAGGGTCCTGATGCGTTTCTGCTGCTGACCGCGGACGGGACCATCGCCTTCGTGAATTCGGCCGCGGAACGGCTGTTCGGCTACCCCCGCGAGGAACTCCTCGGCGTTCAGCACACCATCCTGCTCTCGGAGGAAGCCCGCGGCGGCTTCCTGCGGGTCTTTGGCCGGCTGGGACGCAAAAGCCCGGCCGGCAGCCGGCCGTTCGCCGCCGCCGGAATCCACCGGGACGGCTCGGACCTCGCCCTGGAGATCACGTGCTCGTTGGTGAGCGTCGACGGCGGCACGGCCATGGCGGTAGCCGTCCGGGACGCCGAGCACCGCAACGACCCCGATTCCGGCCGGCGGCTGGCCCTTTCCCTCGTGGACGCCACGCTGGAATCGACGTCGGACGGCATCGTCGTGCTCTCCAGCGAAGGCCAAATCACCGGGATCAACGACCAGTACCTGAAGCTGTGGGGCATGCCGCCGGAACTGATCGCGGCCGAGGACCCCTCTGCGCTGGTGCGGTTCATCGCGGACCAGCTGGTGGATCCCGACGCCTTCCTGCAGAAGGTTGAAGCGCTCTACGCGGACAGCCTGATGCAGAGCCACGACGTCCTCGAGTTCGCCGACGGCCGCACCGTGGAGCTGTACTCGCGCCCGCAGAAGGTGGCGGACGCGATCGTCGGACGGATCTGGAACTTCCGGGACATCACCTCGCGCCGGCGCGCCCAGGACCAGGCCCGCCGCGCCATGGACGAACTGGCCGAGCAGGCCGGCAAGCTCAAGGAACTCGCGTTTCAGGACCCGCTCACCGGGCTGGCCAACCGGATGCTCTTCAACGAACGGGCCGCCGCGGCACTGCTGACCCCGGAACCGGTGCACGTGCTGCTCCTGGACCTGGATGACTTCAAGGAAGTCAACGACGTCCTGGGCCACCATGCCGGTGACGAGATGCTGGTCGAGATTTCCCGCCGGCTCCAGAACTGTGTGGGTCCGCACGGCACCGTTGCCCGGCTGGGCGGGGACGAGTTTGTGGTCCTGCTGGTCGGCTGTAGGGACGCCGACACCGTGGCCCAGCGCGTGGTCAGCACCCTGAACGCCCCGGTGTCCATCGAGGGAACGCTCATGCGGCCCGGCCTCAGCCTGGGCGTGGCCTCGCGCGACGCCGGCACGGAGACGTCGTCGGAGCTGCTCCGGCAGGCGGACCTGGCCATGTACGCGGCCAAGGAGGCCGGGAAGAACTGCTATGTGCACTTCAGGCCCGAGATGCTGGCCGCGCTGCTGGAGCGCACCCAGCTCACGGCCGGGTTGCGGCGGGCGGTGGAGCTGGGGCAGATCACCGTGCACTACCAGCCCGTCATCTCCAGTGACCGGCTCGAGGTGGTGCAGTTTGAGGCCCTGGCCCGCTGGGAGTGGGACGGCGAGCTGATTCCGCCGGACGAGTTCATCGAGACCGCCGAACGCAGCGGCCTGATCCGGGAAATCGGCGCCGAGGTGCTCAGGCGCAGCTGCACCGAGCTCGCCCCGTGGCTTGGGGAGGACCCGTTCCGGAGCGTGGCCGTCAACGTCTCCGGCGTGCAGCTGCAGCACCGTGACTTCGCCGAGCGCGTCCTGGATATTGCGGCGTGGAGCGGCGTGGACCCGCGCCAGCTGGTACTGGAGGTGACCGAGAGCGTGTTCTTCGACGCCCACTCCCACGTCATTGGCCAGCTCGAAACCCTGCGCCAGGCCGGCATCCGGGTGGCCCTGGACGACTTCGGGACCGGCTATTCCTCGCTGGGCCGCCTGCAGGACCTGCCGGTGGATGTGGTGAAGATCGACAAGTCCTTCGTGTCGATGCTGCAGACCGGGGTCGAAAAGCTGCCCATCCTCACCTCCATGATCCACATGGCCCGAAGCCTGGGGCTGAAGGTCACGGCCGAGGGCATCGAGACACCGGCGCAGGCACGCTACCTCATGGACCACGGCTGCGACGCCCTGCAGGGCTTCCTCTTCTCCCGCCCGGAACCCGGGGCGGCCAGGCAGCGCGCCATGCGGAACTCCGCGGCGGCCATCGCTGACCTCGAGGGCGTGCCGCTGCCCGGGTAGCCGGGCTGGTGCCGGCGCTGCCAGGAGGGATGCGCTTTGCGCGGCGGCCGGCGCGTTCGACACATTCGGGTGCGGCATGATGCCCATCACGTCCGGAGAACCCGCACCGCATATGATTCAGTCAGCGCAGCGCGCCTGCTCTCCGCAAGGTGCCCGCTATTCGTAATTCTTCGCCGGGGGGCTGTTAGACATCGTGGAAGCTGGTTTCGCACAACAACTGCTGGAGTACAGCCCGGACGCGCTTTTGCTGGTCGGTCAGGACGGAGCCATTTCCTTCCTCAATGCGGCCGCGGAACGTCTCTTCGGCTACCCCCGGGCGCAGCTGCTCGGCGCGGACCACAGCATGCTCCTGGCCGAGGCCTCGCGGGAGGAATTCCACGGCGTCCTGGCCGGACTGGGCACGGCCGCAAGCCCTGGTTCGCCGTTCCCTGGTTCCCCGTCCGCCAGCTCCGAGTTCGCCGGCTCCCCGTTCGCCGGCTCGGGCCGCCGCGCGGACGGCACCGAACTCCCGGTCGAAATCACGTGCTCGCTGGTCCCCGCCCCGGCCGGGGCGGCCGACGCCGGAACGTCCGTGGCCCTCTCCATCCGCGGCGCCGCCGGAGGGAACCCGGGCGCCGGCAGCGCCGGCCGTTCCCTCAGCGGCGACTTTGCCCGCCGTCGTACTTCCGGTTCAGCGGGAGCTTCTCTTTCCGGAGGTCCAGCGGCTGCCGCTCCCGCAGCGTTTGCCGAGCACGACGACGAACTCAAAGCGGGCTCGCTCCGCGACCCGTTGACGGCGCTGCCCAACGGCCCCCTCTTCAACGAACGGCTCGCCGCGGCCCTGCGCCGCCCGGATCCGGTGGACATCCTGCTGCTGAACCTCGATGACTTCCGGCACCTCAATGACGTGCTGGGACGCTCCGCGGCCGATGAGCTGCTGGTGGAGGTTGCGAGCAGGCTGCGCAACTGCGTCCGCCCGCATGACACCGTGGCCCGGCTCGGCGGCGACGAGTTCGCGGTGCTGCTCACCGAGTGCCTGAACGCGGACGCGGTGGCCAAGCGGATCGCCGAGTCCCTCTACGCGCCCCTGCGGGTGGGCGGCTCCATGATCCGCCCCGGCGTGAGCATGGGCCTGGCGTCGAAGTCCGGGCAGACGCTGGACGGGGCGGAACTGCTGCGGCAAGCCGACGCCGCCATGACCGCGGCGAAGGCCGCCGGGAAGAACACCTGGCGGCGGTTCCGGCCGGAGATGCTGAACACCGCGGCCCACAAGGCCGACGGCGATTCCGGGCTCCGGCGCGCCGTCGAACTGGGCCAGATCTCGGTGCACTACCAGCCCGTGGTCTCGCCCGGCATCGGTTCGGTGGTGCAGTTCGAGGCGTTCGCGCGGTGGGAACGGCACGGCCGGCTGGTGCCGCCGAACCAGTTCCTGCCCGTCGCGGAGCAGAGCGGCCTGATCCGCGAGATCGGCGATGAAGTCCTGCGCCGCGCCTGCGCCGAGATCCGGCCGTGGCTGGCCGGTGACCCTGCCTACAGCGTCGCCGTGAACGTCTCGGGCCTGCAGTTCCAGCACCGGGATTTCGCCGCGGACGTGCTCGCGATTGCCTCGTCCACGGGCGTTGACCCGCGCCAGCTCACCCTTGAGCTGACGGAGAGCGTGTTCTTCGATGCCTCCTCGGACGTGCTGGGCCAGCTGCGGCAGCTGCGCGGTGCCGGCGTCCGGATTGCCATGGACGACTTCGGCACTGGCTATTCCACGCTCGGCCGGCTCCAGGAACTGCCCCTGGACAAGGTCAAGATCGACCGCTCCTTCGTGGCCATGATCAAGACCGGCCAGGAACAGCTCCCGTTCTTCGCCACCATGATCAGCGCCGCGCATGCCCTCGGCCTGAAAGTCACGGCGGAAGGCATCGAGACGCCCGCGCAGGCCAAGTACCTGATGGACCGTGGCTGCGATTCCCTGCAGGGCTACCTGTTCGCCAAGCCGGCCCCCGCCAGCCACCTGGCCGGGACCATGGAGAGTGCCCTGAACGCCCTGGACAAGGTCGACGCCGCGCGGTAGGCGCGCGGCACCCTCAGTCGACGCCTACGGCGCCCCATCGATGCCGCACGCCGCCATTGGACGCAAACGGCCGCTAAGCAGCATGGCTTAGCGGCCGTTCTTGGCATTTCGTTTGACGTAACGGCTCCCGGGCCTAGCGCTTTTCGCAGGCGATGCCGTCGTTGTCACGGTCCAGGTCGTACTCGCCCCAGTGCCGCGCACCGCCGTCGTTGTAGCTGTACAGGGTGTTGTCGACGCGGAACGTGGTGACCGGCTTTCCGATGGTCTTGTCGCGGGCGCCCTTCTTGCCGACGCCGTGCGGGTAGACCTTGTTCAGCTCCGTGCAGTTCTTGTACGACTTCGGCGCGGGCGCGGCGGATGCCGGCACGGCCGTAGCGCTCAGGACGACGGCGGAAGCCGCCAGGGACGCGATAAGCAATTTCTTCAGGCGCACGTTTAAGAGCACTCCCCCAGGTAGAAGCCCTCGGCCGCGGATCGGCGAGGGGCAGGAAAATGCTAACCCACGATTTCGGCATTTCAGGTGAGGCTCAGGGGCGGGGGTCCAGCTTGTCGAGGTCCTGGGCCACCATCGCCTCGCTGCGCTGCCACAGCGCCTTGGCCAGACCCGCGTCGTAGGCCTGCCTGTTGGCCTTGGAGAGCGTCCGTTTGGCGTAGTAGGCGCCGGAGATCCAGTCGTGGCCCGGGGTGGCGTTGGCGAGCCACACAAGGGTGTCCGCGCCCTGGTCAGGGGTCAGCATGAAGCGCTTGAGGAAGGATTTGTAGGCCAGGCGCATGGGGCTCGTGGACTCGGCCGCGAAGTTGGTGGCCACGCCGCCGGGGTGGAACGCCGCCGTGGAGATCCCCTCGGTGTTGTAGCGGTTGTGCAGTTCGGTGGTGAAGAGGATGTTGGCGAGCTTGGCGTTGCCGTAGGCGCGGTTGGTTGACTAGCTCGTGGCCGCGTCGAGGTCGTCGATGTCGAACTTGGCGAAGACCGAATTCGCGACGCTCGAGGTGTTGATGACGGTGGCCTGGCTGGCGGTCAGCACCTCAATCAGCTCGGTGGTGAGCAGGAACGGGGCCAGGTGGTTGACCTGGAAGGTCTTCTCGTGGCCGTCCACGGTGAGCTCGCGGGGTCCCATGATGCCGCCGGCGTTGTTCGCCAGAACGTCGATCCGCGGGTACTCTTCCTTCAGCTGCGCGGCCAGGGTCCGCACCTGGGCGAGGTCGGCGAAGTCGCTGACAAAGAAATCGGCGCCGATTTCGTTCGCGATCGCCTCGGTCTTCTGCGCGGAACGCCCGACGACGACCACACGTTCCCCCTGCCGGGCGAAGGTCCGCGCGGCGGACGCACCGATGCCGTCGCTGGCTCCGGTGATGACGATAGTGCGCTCGGGCATTGAGGTGTCCTTAGAACGAAGCGATGGGCTGGTCTTTTGGAATCAAGCCCCGTCGAATTCTAACGAGTGCAACTGGGAGTTCGTTCCGGGCGTGCCGGTCCTTTGCCGGGAATGCACTGGGAGTTTCCTGTTCCCTGCCGTGCCCGGCCCCGGGTCTGGCGGGCGGTCGATCTCCCGAGGCCGGGCCGCCGGGAGCGCCGGGCCCGAGCCCGGAAAGGGGGGTTAAATGCGGGAGGACCCCAACCTGGTGGTTGGGGTCCTCGACCTGAATGGTGTTCCGGCGGTGACCTACTCTCCCACACCCTCCCGGGTGCAGTACCATCGGCGCTGTGGGTCTTAGCTTCCGGGTTCGGGATGGGACCGGGCGTTTCCCCCACGCTATGACCGCCGTAACCCTTGCTCCGCCACGCACCCGTGTGTTGGGGGTGGGGAAAACTAGTGGTTACAACATGTTCGCTGCGGCGTGTGGCCGCAGGTGTGGTGTTGTTATTTGGTTGTGGTTTTGTTCCTCAAGCAACGGGTTTGTTGTTTGGGAACCACATAGTGGACGCAAGCAGTCTTGTTTCTTTGTACCACCCCTGGGTGCAAACCCCTTTTGAAGGTGGGTTTGCGGGGTGGTGTGTGGTGTAAGTTATCGGCCTATTAGTACCGGTCAGCTTCACGAGTCGTTAGTCCTCGCTTCCACATCCGGCCTATCAACCCAGTGGTCTGGCTGGGGGCCTCTCACACACAAGGTGTATGGAAATCTCATCTCGAAGCGAGCTTCCCGCTTAGATGCTTTCAGCGGTTATCCCATCCGAACGTAGCTAATCAGCGGTGCACTTGGCAGTACAACTGACACACCAGAGGTTCGTCCGTCCCGGTCCTCTCGTACTAAGGACAGCCCTTCTCAAATTTCCTGCGCGCGCAGCGGATAGGGACCGAACTGTCTCACGACGTTCTAAACCCAGCTCGCGTACCGCTTTAATGGGCGAACAGCCCAACCCTTGGGACCTACTCCAGCCCCAGGATGCGACGAGCCGACATCGAGGTGCCAAACCATGCCGTCGATATGGACTCTTGGGCAAGATCAGCCTGTTATCCCCGAGGTACCTTTTATCCGTTGAGCGACGGCCATTCCACAATGTACCGCCGGATCACTAGTCCCGACTTTCGTCCCTGCTCGAGATGTCTCTCTCACAGTCAAGCTCCCTTGTGCACTTACACTCGACACCTGATTGCCAACCAGGCTGAGGGAACCTTTGGGCGCCTCCGTTACTTTTTAGGAGGCAACCGCCCCAGTTAAACTACCCATCAGGCACTGTCCCTGACCCGGATTACGGGCCGAAGTTAGATGTCCAAAGTGACCAGAGTGGTATTTCAACGATGACTCCACCCGAACTGGCGTCCGGGCTTCAACGTCTCCCACCTATCCTACACAAGCCACTCCGAACACCAATACCAAACTATAGTAAAGGTCTCGGGGTCTTTCCGTCCTGCTGCGCGTAACGAGCATCTTTACTCGTACTGCAATTTCGCCGAGTTTATGGTTGAGACAGCGGGGAAGTCGTTACTCCATTCGTGCAGGTCGGAACTTACCCGACAAGGAATTTCGCTACCTTAGGATGGTTATAGTTACCACCGCCGTTTACTGGGGCTTAAATTCTCAGCTTCGCCTTGCGGCTAACCGGTCCTCTTAACCTTCCAGCACCGGGCAGGAGTCAGTCCGTATACATCGTCTTGCGACTTCGCACGGACCTGTGTTTTTAGTAAACAGTCGCTTCCCCCTGGTCTCTGCGGCCCCGATCCCCTCCCACCAGCAAGTGGTGTTCAAGGTTGGGGCCCCCCTTCTCCCGAAGTTACGGGGGCATTTTGCCGAGTTCCTTAACCATAATTCTCTCGATCGCCTTAGTATTCTCTACCTGATCACCTGTGTCGGTTTGGGGTACGGGCGGCTAAAACCTCGCGTCGATGCTTTTCTCGGCAGCATAGGATCACCGAATCCCCCCATACGGGGGTCCCGTCAGATCTCAGGCATCATGAACGGCGGATTTGCCTACCGTTCGCCCTACATCCTTAGACCGGGACAACCATCGCCCGGCTCGGCTACCTTCCTGCGTCACACCTGTTAATACGCTTGCCTCCCAGGATCAGGTCCCGCGCTCCACCAAAACCCTTCCACCACAAGGGCGGTCAGGCAGGTTTCGGGCGGTTAGTATCCCCTGTTCAGCATGGGCGGTTTTTCGCCGGTACGGGAATATCAACCCGTTGTCCATCGACTACGCCTGTCGGCCTCGCCTTAGGTCCCGACTTACCCAGGGCAGATTAGCTTGACCCTGGAACCCTTGATCATCCGGCGGACGGGTTTCTCACCCGTCTTTCGCTACTCATGCCTGCATTCTCACTCGTGTAGGCTCCACCGCTGGTTTCCACCGCGACTTCACTGCCCACACGACGCTCCCCTACCACTCCAGACGCCTGAACCAACCCCACAAGGGAGCGGCTGGGCTATTGTCTGAAATCCACAACTTCGGCGGTGTACTTGAGCCCCGCTACATTGTCGGCGCGGAATCACTTGACCAGTGAGCTATTACGCACTCTTTTAAGGATGGCTGCTTCTAAGCCAACCTCCTGGTTGTCTTCGCAACTCCACATCCTTTCCCACTTAGCACACGCTTAGGGGCCTTAGTTGGTGGTCTGGGCTGTTTCCCTCTCGACTATGAAGCTTATCCCCCACAGTCTCACTGCTGCGCTCTCACTTACCGGCATTCGGAGTTTGGCTGACGTCAGTAACCTTGTAGGGCCCATTAGCCATCCAGTAGCTCTACCTCCGGTAAGAAACACGCAACGCTGCACCTAAATGCATTTCGGGGAGAACCAGCTATCACGAAGTTTGATTGGCCTTTCACCCCTACCCACAGCTCATCCCCTCCATTTTCAACTGAAGTGGGTTCGGTCCTCCACGACGTCTTACCGTCGCTTCAACCTGGCCATGGGTAGATCACTTCGCTTCGGGTCTAGATCACGCCACTGCAACGCCCTATTCAGACTCGCTTTCGCTACGGCTTCCCCACACGGGTTAACCTCGCGACGTAACACTAACTCGCAGGCTCATTCTTCAAAAGGCACGCCGTCACCCCAACACAGCAAGCTGCGGAGGCTCCGACGGATTGTAAGCACACGGTTTCAGGTACTGTTTCACTCCCCTCCCGGGGTACTTTTCACCTTTCCCTCACGGTACTGGTCCGCTATCGGTCATTAGGGAGTATTTAGGCTTATCAGGTGGTCCTGACAGATTCGCACGGGATTTCTCGGGCCCCGTGCTACTTGGGATACTTCACCAGGCGGTGCACAACATTTCGGTTACGGGGCTCACACCCTCTACGGCCGGCCTTTCAAGACCGTTCACCTATGCCAGCACTCTCACCTTCCCAGCCCGGCAGAGCTGGAGTGGGAAGTCCCACAACCCCGACCATGCAACGCCCGCCGGCTATCACACATGGAACGGTTTAGCCTGATCCGCGTTCGCTCGCCACTACTGACGGAATCACTATTGTTTTCTCTTCCTGCGGGTACTGAGATGTTTCACTTCCCCGCGTTCCCTCCACGCACCCTATGTGTTCAGATGCGGGTCACCAGGCAGCTCGCGCCCCTGGCGGGGTTTCCCCATTCGGACACCCTGGGATCACAGTCCGGTTATCGACTCCCCCAGGCTTATCGCAGATTCCTACGTCCTTCTTCGGCTCCTAATGCCAAGGCATCCACCGTGTGCTCTTAAAAACTTGACCACAAAAGATCAAGGAGTAATTTTCGAGAGAACCACAGAAACCACACCATCACCACAGCAACACCCAAAAGGCACCACCGGAGCAACAGCACAGATCCAGGTTCATATTCTTGGAAATTGCTTCTTATAAAAGATGCTCGCGTCCACTATGTAGTTCTCAAACAACAACCCCGTACCACACACCCCACACACAACATGCATGCTCGGTGCAGCCAGGAAACCAGAAACACAAGTCCCGGAAAGGAAAAACCCTCCCGGTCCTGTTGTCTCAGGACCCAACAGTGTGCCAAACACTAAACCGCTGACCCCCTCCCGCACCGTTCCAGGACCACCACCGCAAGGGCGGGTGTCCGTACTGGGTGCCGGCGAAGAACCGGCGGCCGCTATTTGTTGATATTCCACCCGTGAGCACCCGCCGCAGAACAATCGTCTGCGCAACGGGCGTACTCCTGACAACCCCACCACACGGACATAACGCCCGGCGAGGTGGTTGTAGGTGCTCCTTAGAAAGGAGGTGATCCAGCCGCACCTTCCGGTACGGCTACCTTGTTACGACTTAGTCCCAATCGCCAGTCCCACCTTCGACAGCTCCCTCCCACAAGGGGTTAGGCCACCGGCTTCGGGTGTTACCAACTTTCGTGACTTGACGGGCGGTGTGTACAAGGCCCGGGAACGTATTCACCGCAGCGTTGCTGATCTGCGATTACTAGCGACTCCGACTTCATGGGGTCGAGTTGCAGACCCCAATCCGAACTGAGACCGGCTTTTTGGGATTAGCTCCACCTCACAGTATCGCAACCCTTTGTACCGGCCATTGTAGCATGCGTGAAGCCCAAGACATAAGGGGCATGATGATTTGACGTCGTCCCCACCTTCCTCCGAGTTGACCCCGGCAGTCTCCCATGAGTCCCCGCCATTACGCGCTGGCAACATGGAACGAGGGTTGCGCTCGTTGCGGGACTTAACCCAACATCTCACGACACGAGCTGACGACAACCATGCACCACCTGTGAACCGGCCCCAAAGGGGAAGGACTGTTTCCAGCCCGGTCCGGCCCATGTCAAGCCTTGGTAAGGTTCTTCGCGTTGCATCGAATTAATCCGCATGCTCCGCCGCTTGTGCGGGCCCCCGTCAATTCCTTTGAGTTTTAGCCTTGCGGCCGTACTCCCCAGGCGGGGCACTTAATGCGTTAGCTACGGCGCGGAAAACGTGGAATGTCCCCCACACCTAGTGCCCAACGTTTACGGCATGGACTACCAGGGTATCTAATCCTGTTCGCTCCCCATGCTTTCGCTCCTCAGCGTCAGTTAATGCCCAGAGACCTGCCTTCGCCATCGGTGTTCCTCCTGATATCTGCGCATTTCACCGCTACACCAGGAATTCCAGTCTCCCCTACATCACTCTAGTCTGCCCGTACCCACCGCAGATCCGGAGTTGAGCCCCGGACTTTCACGGCAGACGCGACAAACCGCCTACGAGCTCTTTACGCCCAATAATTCCGGATAACGCTTGCGCCCTACGTATTACCGCGGCTGCTGGCACGTAGTTAGCCGGCGCTTCTTCTGCAGGTACCGTCACTTTCGCTTCTTCCCTACTGAAAGAGGTTTACAACCCGAAGGCCGTCATCCCTCACGCGGCGTCGCTGCATCAGGCTTGCGCCCATTGTGCAATATTCCCCACTGCTGCCTCCCGTAGGAGTCTGGGCCGTGTCTCAGTCCCAGTGTGGCCGGTCACCCTCTCAGGCCGGCTACCCGTCGTCGCCTTGGTGAGCCATTACCTCACCAACAAGCTGATAGGCCGCGAGTCCATCCAAAACCACAATAAAGCTTTCCACCCCCCACCATGCGATGAGGAGTCATATCCGGTATTAGACCCAGTTTCCCAGGCTTATCCCAGAGTTAAGGGCAGGTTACTCACGTGTTACTCACCCGTTCGCCACTAATCCCCGGTGCAAGCACCGGATCATCGTTCGACTTGCATGTGTTAAGCACGCCGCCAGCGTTCATCCTGAGCCAGGATCAAACTCTCCGTTGAAGTAAAACAGACACAACATGCGCCCCCGGGAAAACGGGATGCACACGCTGCACAAAATTTGAAACCAGCCAAATAACACCAGACCACACCACGGGGTGGCGGGCCCGGCAAATTCAACCAATTCAATACAATAAATTGGTATCAACAAACTTGGCACACTATTGAGTTCTCAAACAACAGACACACCCGGCACCACCACAACCTTTTCGGTCGAGGATCGCTCCGGAGCAACTTTTCAAACTTACCCGATCTTGGAAGTCTTTGCAAATTCGCATTTCTGCGATTTACATTCATCCAAGAAGGTCCCCGCCGTTATTTAGCGCGCAAATTTGCGAACCATTTTCAGGCTGTTTAGAAGGGGGTCGGTCGCTTTCTTTCCGCATCAGCGGCGGCGACTCGAATTACTTTACACGCCGGGAGGGCCCTGCACAAATCGGCCCCGTGATGGGGTCCCGTAGCGTCGTATTCCCCGGAATCACGCCGAAACCCGCCGCATCACAGGCCCTCCGGAAGCCCAAGCGCCCAAACCTGTGTCCTGTGGGCTGCATCACGCGCCTTGGCCGGGCTCACCGGCCGCGCCGGGTAGCCCACAGCCACTTACCCATCACTCCAGGGAAGCTTTGGGATCGGGTGCTGACGCAGTTGGGCCGTACGTGAGATCGCCCGGGAGCAACCAGCTATATTGCGGATCCGCGTCCCTGCTCGCAGCCGATAGTTCTTCCGCGGGGCGCGGGACCGCCGTGGAGCGGATCGTGGCCCACCATGTCTTGACGTTCAGCACTGCCGTTCCTTTCGATCGTTACTCCGCCGCGACGGGACCGGAGGCCCGGACCCGCTGGCCGTGCGGCCCACCCTCGGTTAGGCCTGCTCAGAGAGAGCCGCCCCTGGGACGGCCGGCCGGTGAAGAGGGTCGGGAGCCGGTCCGCTTAGCTACCTCCGGCCGGTGCCCGGCTGCATTCCTCGCGTGAACCCGGTCAGGAGCACGTCGCCGAGGCTGCCGCGTGATTCCTGCCCGCGTGATTCCTGCCCGGGCGATCCCGTGACTGGCGTTTCCTGGCCCGGCGCCGCTTGTTCTGCCGGGGATGCGGCCAAGGCAGCCAGCCAGTCCCCGTACCGGGTGATGTCCGTGCCTGTCGTGGCGGCGACAGCATCGCAGGCAAACCCAACGGCGCTGTTGCCGTCGCTCAGGCGCACCGATCCAAGGAGCATCGGCTCCGGCAACGCCGCCAGGAACTGCCCCAGGGCCGCCCGGGAGAGAAGCCACCGCTCGGCCACCAGTTCCGCCCCGTCTTCCGAGCGGTACACCCCGGGTTTCGGCGGCTGGGTGTCCAGCGAGACCATGCGGTAGCGGGCCGCCGTGCGCACGTGCCCGTCCCAGGAAGCACCCAAGGTTTCGAGTTGATGAGCCAGCGGCTGGCCCTTGCGGTGCGCTCCGACCACCACGAGGGGTATTGAGGACGCGCCGGCCCGGACAGGCCACGGCTCTCCCGAGGGCAGCTGCCGGGAAGGAGCAGCCCCGGCTGCGAACAGCGCCGGAGGCGGCGGTGCGGTTGCGATCCTGCGGGCGATTCCCGCCACCACGGCGTCGTCGAACGTGCGGCCCACAACGGTGAGGCCGAACTGGGACCCTTCCACCTCTCCTGCGGGTACGGCAACGGCGCACAGATCGAACAGGTTGCAGAAGTTCGTGTAGGTGCCCATGCGCGAGTTCACGCCCACGGGGTCCGCCGCGACGTCCGCCAGGCTTGGGTGGAACGGCGCAGTGGGGACCACCAGCGCATCGAACCCCTCCAGCCGCGCCATCGCCTGCCGCTTCAGTCCCTCGAGCCGGCCGGTGTCCGCAACATAACTGTGCGCCGGCACCTGGCCGGCGCGGCGGACGATGCCGGCGACCGTCGGATCAAGCCCCGCAGGATTGTCGGAGTTGTCGCCGGCCGCGTTAACGAAGGCCCCGACGGCGGCGTAGCGCTCGGCGACGAGCCCGCCGTCGTACAGCAGACGCGCAGCTTGCAGGAAGACGTCGAATTCGATCGGCTCGGCGTCGACGCCAGCGGCCTGAAGCCTGGCGATCTGGCGGCCGAATTCAGCCGCCCACGCCTGCGGGAGCTCCGGGAGGCTGGACGGGTAGGCGACGCGGGGCCGCTCCGGCGCGGCGAGCCGGACGTCGGCGGGCCACGGGCGGGCCCCGCCGGCCATGATCCCCATGGCCAATTCGGCCGTGCCCAGGTCCCGCGCAAAGATGGTGACGGCGTCCCAGGAGCGGCACGCCGGCACTACCCCGGCGGTGGACACCAGGTTCAGGGTGGCCTTGATGCCCACGATGCCCTGGAGCCCGGCGGGGACGCGCCCCGATCCGGCGGTGTCCGTGCCGATGGCGAGGTCCGCCAGCCCCAGGGCCACGGCCACGGCGGAGCCGGAGCTGGAGCCGCCGGAGATACGGTCCGGGCGCCGCGCATCGCGGACCGCGCCGTGCGGGCTGCGGGTTCCCACCAGGCCGGTGGCGAACTGGTCCAGGTTGGTGGCACCCACAACGAGCGCGCCCGCTGCGCGGAGGCGGGCCACCGCCTCCGCGTCCCGCTTCGGGGTGTAGGCGAAGCCGGGGCACGCCGCGGTGGTGTCGATTCCTGCCACGTCGACGTTGTTCTTCACGGCCAGGAGCAGCCCGGCCAGGGGCAGGTCCGCGCCGGCGGCCACCGCGTCGTCAACCACGGCTGCCTCGGCCAGCAGTTCCTCCGAAGACCGGAGGGTGATCCAGATTTCCGGCCGGTCGGCGGCCGCGATGGCGGCCAGCGCCGCGCGCACGCGGGCAGTTGCGCCGGGTCCTGACAACGTCGTGCTCATACCGCGGCCTCTTCCAGTTCCTTGTTTTCCAGCTGCCTGATGACTTCCTCTGCGGACTGGGGCGTCGCGGAAGTTTCCACGGGCAGCCCCAGGACCACCAGCGCTTCGCCGCCCACCACCTGGGAGCCGGCCACGGGCAGCACTTGCTGCACCACGCCGTCGCACGGGGCGGTCAGCACGGTCTCCATCTTCATCGCCTCCAAGGAGACGAGGGGCTGGCCCTTCACAACGTGCTCCCCCGCGGTGACGTCCACCTTCCACACGCTTGCGGCGAAGGGGGCAGCCACCAGCGTGGCGCCGTCGGGCACCACCAGCTCTTCGGGGTCGGGGACGACGGCGGCTGCCGCGTCGGCGCGGTCGAACTCACCGGCGTCGGCCCACGCCTGGCGTTCGACGGCGAAGGCCGCCGCCTGCTGCTCGCGGAACACCGCGATGGACTCGCTGTTCGCGGCCAGGAAGCCCTCATGTTCGGCGAGGGAGAAGGTGCCGTCCTCGATCTCGACGCCACGTCCCCGGCCGGCGGCCATGTCCGCCCGAAGGTCCAGGAGCTCTTCCGGGCTGACCGGGTACCAGGAGATGCGGTCGAAGAACCGCAGCAGCCAGGGTGAGCCCGGCTCGAACGGCGCGGAATCAGCGTAGCGGGACCACACCTGGGTGGTCCGGCCCACGAACTGGTAGCCGCCGGGGCCTTCCATGCCGTAGATGCACATGTAGGCTCCGCCGATTCCCACGGCGTTTTCCGGCGTCCAGGTCCGGGCGGGGTTGTACTTGGTGGTCACCAGGCGGTGCCGCGGATCCAGGGGGGTGGCCACCGGGGCACCCAGGTAGACGTCGCCCAGGCCCAGGACGAGGTATTCGGCGTCGAAGACCGTGTCGAAGACATCGTTCACGGACTCCAGGCCGTTGATGCGCCGGATGAACTCGATGTTCCACGGGCACCAGGGGGCGTCGTCCCGGACGCCGGCCATGTAGCGCTGGATGGCTTCGCGGGTGGCCGGGTCATCCCAGGACAACGGCAGGCGGACGGTGCGGCTGGGCACCACCAGCTCCGAGCTGGCCGGCAGGGCGGCTTCGATTTCCTGCACCAGGCCCAGGAGGCGCGGGGCGGGAAGCACCGTCGGGTCGATCTTGATCTGCAGGGAGCGGATCCCGGGCGTGAGGTCCACGATTCCCGGCATGCGGAGCTCCTCGAGGTGCAGGTGCAGGGCGTGCACGCGGGCCCGCAGGCTGAGGTCCAGCACCATGTCGCCGTATTCCACCAGCAGGTTGTCGTCGCCGGAACGGCGGTAGGTGACCGCGGGACGTCCGGGGCTTTCCGGCACCCGGCCGAGCACGCCGTCGTCGCCGTCTCCCCGGCGGATCCCGGCGGACGGCAGGCCCGTCCCGGACCAGCGGGTGTCCCCCGGCAGCACCAGCTGCCGGCCGGGTCCCAGGTCCTCGGCCGACGGCGCCTGGCGGGCTTGCACCGGAACGAAACGGACGGTGTCGCCGGGGCGCAGCTGGCCCAGCTTCCAGCGGTCGGCCGTCACCACGGTCACGGGGCAGACGAAGCCGCCCAGGCTGGGACCGTCCGGGCCGAGCAGGATGGGGGTGTCGCCGGTGAAGTCCAGGGCGCCCACCGAATAGGCGGTGTCGTGGATGTTCGACGGGTGCAGCCCCGCCTCACCGCCGTCGCTGCGTGCCCACCGCGGTTTCGGGCCGATGAGGCGGACGCCGGTGCGGGCGGAGTTGAAGTGCACTTCGTAGCTGGCCGCGTAAAGATCCTCGATGTCCTCGCGCTGGAAGAACTCGGGAGCGCCATGCGGGCCCTCCACGACCGTCAGCTCCCAGGCGGACGTCAACACCGGTCTGCTGTCCAGCGGAACGGGGCCGGGCTGGCCCGGAACCGCCGGCAGGGCGGCCTGCGTCGCATCCGCAGCAGCGTCAGCGTCAACGTCAGCGGCCACGGTCCGCAGCACGTCCCCGGACCGCAGGACACGGCCGCCATGGCCGCCGAACTGGCCCAGGGTGAAGGTGGAGGCGCTGCCCAGGTATTGCGGCACGTCGAGTCCGCCCTGGAACAGGATGTACCCGCGGAGGCCGGACCCGTCGGCGGTGCCGACATCCAGTGTGCCTCCCGCGGGCACCGTCACCGGTTCCCAGGCCGGCACGTCCGCGCCGTTCACGGTGAGGGTGGTGGGGGCGCCGGCCACACAGACCGTCGTGGCATGGGTGAAGTGCAGGCTGGGGCCGGTCATGGTGAACTCAAGACCGGGCGCGCCTTCGCTGTTGCCGAGGGCCTGGTTGCCGAGCCGGAAGGACAGGTCATCCATCGGGCCGCTGGGCGGGACGCCCACCTGCCAGAGTCCGGCGCGGCCGGGCCAGTCCTGGACGGAGGTCTGCAGGCCGGGCCGTTCCACGGTGATCCGGGGTTCCGGGTCGCCGAGGTCGTTCAGGGTGCCGGTGGAGTGGGCCGCGTCGCGGACCACGTCCAGGGCGGTCACGGCCCGGAGCATCCCAAGGTTGGTCTCGATGCCGTCGATCCGGGTGGCCTTCAGCGCCGCGCCGAGCCGGTCAAAGGCCTGGTTGCGGTCCGTGCCGGTGGTGATGATCTTGGCCAGCAGGGGGTCGTAGCTGGTGGAGACCTCGCTGCCGGTCTCCGCCCAGGCGTCGACGCGCACGCCGTCGGTTTCGGGGTAGGCGGCATTGGTGACGGTCCCGGAGCTGGGCTGGAAGTTGCGGGCCGGGTCCTCGGCATAGAGCCGGGCTTCGACGGCGAAGCCGGAGACGGGAATGCTGTCCGGACGCCCGGCCAGCACGCCGGCTGCCGCGTCGCCGCCCTGGGCCAGCCGGAGCATCCATTCCACCAGGTCGACGCCGGTGACCGCTTCCGTGACGGGGTGTTCCACCTGGAGCCGGGCGTTGACCTCAAGGAAGGACGCTTCCTGGCGGACCGGGTCATAGACGAATTCCACGGTCCCGGCCGAGCGGTAGGCCAGCGACGCGCAGAGGGCCCGGGAGCTGCGGTGCAGTTCGTCCCGGAGGGCGGCGGGCAGATCCGGGGCGGGCGCCTCCTCCAGCACTTTCTGGTGGCGGCGCTGCAGTGAGCAGTCCCGGTCCCCCAGGCTGACCACGCGGCCGTCGCCGTCGCCGAAGATCTGCACTTCCACGTGCCGGGCGTGTTCGACGTAGCGTTCGGCGAAAACGCCGGCGGTGCTGAAGCTCGCGCCGGCGAGCCGGGCCACCCGGGGATAACTCTCGGTGAGCTCTTCCTCGGTGCGGCACACGGTCATCCCGATGCCGCCGCCGCCGCCCGTGGCCTTGAGCATGAGCGGGAAACCGATGTCCCGGGCGGCGAGCACGGCGGCGTCGACGTCGGCGAGCAGGCCCGAGCCGGCGATCATGGGCACGCCCGCGGCCCGTGCGGCGTCCCGTGCTGTGTGCTTGGTGCCGAAGATCCGGAGCTGGTCCGGGGTGGGTCCCACGAAGACCAGCCCGGCGGCTTCCACGGCCTCCGCGAAGCCGGCGTCCTCCGAGAGGAAGCCGTAGCCGGGGTGGATGGCACCGGCGCCGGTGGCCGCGGCCGCCGCCAGGAGGGCCTCGACCTTGAGGTAGGAGTCCTTCGCCGGGGCGGGGCCCAGGAGCAGGGCCTCATCGGCCAGCCTGACATGGCGGGCGCCACGGTCCGCCTCGGAGAACACGGCCACGGTGCGCAGGCCGATTTTCCGGGCGGATTCGATGATGCGGCAGGCGATTTCGCCGCGGTTGGCGACCAGCAGTGTGTCGAACAGTGGCGTGTCGAAGCGGTTCACAGGGCGGCCTCCGGGCGGGTGACGATCATGCGGACAGGCGTGGGGTTGAAGCCGTTGCACGGGTTGTTGATTTGCGGGCAGTTGGAGACCAGCACCAGGGTGTCCACCTCTGCCCGGAGGGCTACCCGCTTGCCCGGGGCGGAGAGACCGTCCACGATCCCCAAGGCGCCGTCCGGATCCACCGGGACGTTCATGAACCAGTTGATGTTGGAGACCAGGTCGCGCTTCCCCAGCCCCCAGCGGGACCCCTCAATGAGGAAGTTCTCCACGCAGGCGTGCTGTTCACGGGTGTGCTGGCCATAGCGCAGGGTGTTGGATTCCTGCGAGCAGGCCCCGCCGATGGTGTCATGCACGCCGACCTCGTCCGCCACCACGGTCATCAGCGGGACGCCGGCGTCGGAGCGGAGCACGGAGCCGGTAGTCAGCACGATGGAGCGCTGCGCGGCGAGGGTGACGGCGGCGGAGTAGCGCACCTCGGTGTCGTCTGCCGCGTAGAGCAGGCAGTCCACCGCCTGGTTTCCTTCCAGGTCCACAATGGTCAGGATGTCACCGGCGGCCACGACGGCGGACCAGGGTCCGCGTGCTTCCACGTGTTCATCCAGGATCACGGCGCCGTCCGCGAGCGCAGTTTCCCTCGCGGGGGCCGTGGCAGTGGCGGTCGGGGGTGTCAGGGTTTCGGTGGCGGTGTTCATCGTGCGGTCCTTGCCATGAGGTCGTGTTCGGTGTTGTTCAGGGCCTGCCGGTGCTCGGGGGTCAGCGGTCCGGTCAGGAGCCCCTCCTCGAGCAGGCCGAGGTCTTCCGGGGCGTGCCAGGCGACGACGTCGACGGCGGTTCCGGTGAAGTCCGGCCGCGGGTCCAGCGGGTGGGCGGTATTGGCCAGGAGCACCACGGCGTCCATCTGCAGGAGGATATCGACGGCGGCACCGGAACCGGCGGCACCGGTGAATTGGATGCTGCCGTCCGGCTCAACCCGGATGCCTTTGAACAGCGAGAGCGACGGCGCCACGTCCCGGGCGCCCAGCCCCTGTTTCAGAGCGGCCAGGGTCAGCAGTTCACGCCCGGCGGGCGAGCTGCTGTGCGCTGTTCCGGCGCCGTAGCGGGACGTGTTGCCGGCCAGCGTGGTGGTGCCGGTCAGTGCGTCGTGGCGGGCTGAGGAGTCGGCGACGATCGTGCCCATCAGCCGGCCGGCGTCGGAGAGCAGCGGGTGGCCGGCCGTGGGGTACGCCTGCCACGGAACCTTGACGGTGTCCGCCACATTGAGCCGTTCGTGCGGTGCCCCGCCCCGGTAGAGCAACACGTGGACGCAGGCATCGCCGTCGGTGTCCGTGAGCCGGATCCGGGTGCCGCGGGCCAGCGGCAGTGCGGTGTAGCGGCCGAAGGCCACGGATTCGGCCCAGCTCAGGCGTTCCCGGGCGGCCTCGGGCAGGGCCGCGGTGTACCGCGCCGGGGCGGCGGCGGCCGGGACGTGCCTCATGGTGTCCGCGGTGCGGCCGTGCTGCTCCCGGGCGTGTGCGCGGGCTCCGGCAGTGGTGGCGGTGGCTGGTGTTTCGGTGGTCTGTGTCATGTCAATCCTGGGGTGGGGCGTGGAGTGGCGCGGTGGGGTCAGGCGGTTGGTGGGGTCAGGCTGCGCTGCGGCTGGCGGACCGGGCGGAGCGCCGGATCCAGAGGCCGAACAGGAGCACGATGCCCACCATCAGCGGAGCGGAATAGAGGAGGATCCCGTTTTCTCCGGAGGGGTCGTAGACCTCGGGCCGGGGCCAGGCGAGGTTGATTACCATCACGGCGCCGTACAGCACCGCGAGGATGTTGACGGGCAGGCCCCAGCGCCCCAGCGAGAACAGCCCTGCCGGCATGGTCTGGCCCACGCGGTCCCAGTCGCCGCGGAGGCGGTTGAGGAGCTGCGGCACCGTGACCAGGAGGTAGGCCAGGTAGACCATGACGATGCAGACGCTGCAGAGCGTGGTGAAGAGGGCCGCATTGCCGACGTTGATGGCCAGCACGCCCACGGCCAGGGCACCGATGGCGATGGAGGGCCACATCGGGGTCCCGCGGGTGGGGTGGACGGAGGAGAGCAGGGCTGAGGCGGGGAGCTTGCCGTCCCGTGCCATCGAAAACACCAGTCGCGAGCCGGCGGTCTGGATGGCCAGGGTGCAGACGAAGATGGCCACGGCCACGTCCACCAGGAGCACTTTGCCCCAGAAGGTGCCCAGCACGGCGGTCAGCACGTAGGGCAGCCCCTCGGTGGCGAGCCGGCCGTCGTCGAGGCTGGGGGCGGCCATCAGCGCCGTCACGATCATCAGTGCCCCGCCGATGCCGGAGATGATCAGGGCCGAAAGGATGGTCCGGGGTGCCGTCTGCCGCGGGGACTTGGTCTCCTCGGAGAGCTCGCCGGCGGAGTTGAAGCCCACCATGACGTAGGCGGCCATCAGGCCCGAGACCATGAACGCGCCGACCGCGCCGAGGTCGGAGCCCGCCAGGACGGTGGTGTCCATCACGACGTCGGGTCCGCGCTGGGCAGCGGTGATCAGTGCCAGGATCACGGCGGCGACGCCGACGATTTCGCAGGTCACGCCCACCGAGTTCACGTGGGACATCAGTTTGACGCCCAGGGAGTTGATCACGGTGGTGACCACCAGGAGGATGGCTCCGAGGACGACGGCGTTCGCGGCGCCGGTGGTGCTGTTCAGCGCCGGGTCGCCTCCGACGAGCTGGAATCCTTCCCAGAGCTGGGGCAGCACCACCTGCAGGGCGATGGCCGCTGCGGCGGCGGTGACCACCTGCGCCAGGGCCATGAACCAGCCGGCGAACCAGCCCACCGTTTCACCGCCGACGCGCCGGGCCCACTGGTAGACCGCCCCGGAGAGCGGGTAGCGGGCCGCGAGCTCGGCGAAGTTCAGGGCCACCAGCAGTTGGCCGATCAGTACGACAGGCCAGGTCCAGAAGAAGGCAGGGCCGGCAAAGGAGTAGCCGAACGCGAAGAGCTGGAAGATGGTGGTCAGGATGGAAACGAAGGAGAAGCCTGCCGCGAAGGAAGCATAGCGGCCCAGCTTGCGGTGCAGGGAGGGCTCGTAGCCAAGCGACGTGAGGTCTGCGTCATCCGTCTGCGCGGATGAGGGGAGAACTGTGGATGTCATCGAAAATCTCCGGGGCTGGAACGGCGTTGGGGGGCGATGCGTTCGGATGTTGCGTTCCGGCACATGCAGCGCTGGGCCCTAGGCTGCGGAATACCGGTCAATTGATAGTTTTCCAGCCGGAGGTCCCGAACTCGTTTCGCCCGTGTAAAAGGTGGATTGACGGAATATTTCCGCGGTGTTTCCCCAGTCTCACCGGGTCAGGGGCCGCACCGCGGGGGCCTGCAGGGGTGCAAGAATGATGCCGTGACAACAACCGGCCCGGGGCGCCCCCGCAAGCAGCAATCCTCCCGTCCGGGGGCCACGGCACGCGAGGAGATCCTCGACGCCGCCGCCGAGCTCTTCACCACGCAGGGGTATGCCAACACCTCCACCCGCTCCATCGCGGAGGCCGTGGGGATCCGCCAGTCGTCGCTTTACCACCACTTCAGCCACAAAGACGACATCCTTGAGGTCCTCCTGGCAGGCACGGTGGCCAGCGGCCTCGCCTTCGCCCGCACAGTGTGGGCGGGGGCGGCCAGCGGCAGCAGTCCCGTGGCGGCGGCGGCACGGCTGCACGCCGTCGCCCTCCATGACGGGACCCAGTTGTGCACGGCCCGCTGGAACCTCGGGGTGCTCTACAACCTGCCGGAGGCGCGCAGCGCGCGGTTCCACAGTTTCATGGCTGACCGGGCGGAGCTCCGGGGACTGTATCAGCGCCTGGGGGCGGAACTCCCCGAGAACGCGTGGGCCGGCACGGGCCAGAACGGGGATCTGGCTTTTCGCCTCGTGGAGTCCCTGGTCAACCTCCGCGCCGACGGCCTGAGCACCCCGGACTCCCCGCAGCAGGCGGCCGATGCAGGCATCGTCCTGTGCGGCCTGGCGGACAACCTTGCTGCAATCCGGGCCCGGAGCGCGGAGCTCGTGGCCGGGATGCATTCCTAAACTTCCGGTGGGCCGGCCAGCCGGCCGAGCCCGCCCCGGCGTACGTGTTCCTGGCATCCGCTGAGTCCAGCTACGTGGTGGGCGAGACGCTCAACGTCAACGGCGGCAGCCCCACCCCCTAGTCCGGCGCCCATAGGCTCCCGCCGGCCTGCCCGGGCGGTTTCTTGGCCACTGCGCCGGCCCGGCGTCCTCGCCCCGCGTGCCACACTAGGAGCGTGACGACGTCGTACACGTTTCGTGCCGAGCTGTGGCACTACCCCGAGCAGGCCGGCTGGCACTTCATCACGTTGCCGCCGGAGCTGGCGGAGGAGCTCAAGGACCAGTCCGCTCCGTTCCGGAAGAGCTTCGGTTCGGTGAAAGTGAGCGCCTGCATCGCCGGGCAGCGGTGGCAGACGTCGCTCTTCCCGGACAGCAGGAGCAACTCCTACCTCCTCCCCGTCAAGAAGGCCATCAGAACCGCGGCCAACCTCCGCGCCGGGGATGTCGTGGACGTGGAAGTCGACGTCGAACTCCCGGGCTGAGCACGCGTGACAAGGGGCGCGAAGGAGCCGCTTGCAGAACCGCTCACTGCGCCGGCGATGCCTCCACGAAAGCCACTTGGGTGGCGTATTGCTGGTAGAGCTTCACGGCCTCGTCAATCTCGATGTGGCCGAAGTTCAGTGCGACCTGCAGCCCCTCCAGTTGGGCGCTGGCGGTCTCGGCCGCGCTTACACGATCCGCTACGGAACGGGACGTGGCAAAATTTGTGGCCAGGGCCGCGGCAATGGACGCTATCACCGCCAGCAGGCACAGCCCTCGCCACACCACCGAGTCGTCGCTCAGGTTGAAGAATGCCGCCACCGCGTCGGTGAACCCCGTGCCTCCGACGGCGGGGCCGGCAGCGAACGCCGCCGCCAGCGCGCTGCCCACGATGCTGATGTTGGCCAGCCGGGTCCGGCGTGGCCGTTCCCGGCCGAGGTACGACTGAAGGTCCCGTTGCTTCTCGCCGATGCGGTTGGACAGCCGTTGCCGCGTATCGGATGTTTCGTCCATGATCTGGTCCCCGTTTCCCTCACCGATCGTGTCCGCACGCCTTGGAGGTCAGACCCGTCTGCCAGCGGTCCGCCGGCTCCCCCGGATTCCGCCTGCCTGAGCCGGAACTCCCCGCCCCGTTGCCGCTCTCCTCGCGAAACGCGCACACGTTTAGGATGCTCCCGTGCCACTGCAGTGTCTAGACACTTGACCGACGACGTCGGTATCCCCCGCCTGCCCGGGCCGCCACGGTGGCCCGGAGGTCCCGCGCCGCCGCTATTCGTTCGTCGGCGCCTTCACGTCGGCTTCCGCGTGCAGGGCGGTCTGGGTGGGAGGCTGCCAGGTTGGCGTGCCGTCGACAGAGAGGTCGGCCGGTGGGGCAGTTACATGGGCCGTGATCTCCTGGGCCCGGAGTTCGTCCACAAGGATGCGCAGCATCTCGTCCGCCATGCCTGCCGCGAGTTCGCCTTTGGTGTCGGTCCAGATCATCGGGCCCAGCTCGGTCAGATAGACGTCGGAGACGTAGTTTGGCGTGTACTGGGGGTATTCGCCGGTCATTTCCTCGGGGGTCAGTTCATTACCGAACTGATCCACCGCATAAAAGCGCTGTGCCGCGGCATACAGAGCCCTGGCCGCCTTGTCCTCGTCGTCGGACACGACAAGGAACGCGGGGGACGTTTCCCAGCCCTGGCCTAGTCCTTCCTCCCATTTCTCTCCCTGCTGGTCGAAGATGTCAGGTGCCACGGTTATACGCATCGCGCTGTTTCCCTTCAGGTTGCCGTCCTGGGCCGTCGGCTGGCTCGGCTGAGGGGTCGGGGTTGAGGGGGACGCACGCGTGGTGGGCGAAGTGAGGGCCGGAATCAGCTGCATGGATCCGGAGCATCCGGCCAGCGCCATGCCGCAAGCCACTGCTACTGCCCCAAAAAGATGTCGTCTTGACATGTATTTCTCCCCCCGGCGTCTACCAGCCGAGGTCAGTGTAAGCCTCACCCTCCGCCGCGCAGTAGACCTAGCTGGCGGGGTCGTATTGGAAAGCCCGCACCTCCTGCGCGCAACGGCAGGCGGCCGCGATCTTCGCGGCCCACTCCAAGGCCGCATCGTACGAGGGCAGCTCCAGCACCGAGTAGCCGCCCTCGAGCTGCGTCGTCTGCGGGTACGTGCCCTCGCGCACGGTCCCGTCGCCGTCGACCATGACGGGCGGGATACTCTCGTCGATGCCGCCGCCGAACACCCAGACGCCGGCGTCCTTCGCCTCCTGGACCACCGCGTGCGACGCATCCGAAACGGCCTGCAGCTCTTCGTCAGGGAAGACCATGGCGGCACTGGGAAACGAGATCAGATACTTGGTCATTATGTCGACTCCTTCTTCGCAGCAGGGTGGATCGCGTTCATCCTCGCCGATGCCCTCGTGCCGCGCAACGGTCCAGGCGGTCCCGCGGAGGCCGGTGCCCGTTCGCGGATCCGCCTGCGGTCGGCCGGCTCCTTCCGCGTCACGGTGGGCCGTGACGGCGTACCTGGATCGTCATGCAGCCCCCGATCCGTACGGGCGCGTGATCGCCTCAAGGAAATGCCCGTCAGGATCCGCGAAGTAGACGCCGCGTCCGCCGTCGTTGTGGTTGATCTGCTGTGGGCGGGACCGCGCCGGGTCCGCCCAGTAGGGGATGCCCTCGGCCTGGATCCTTGCGAAGATTCCATCGAAGTCCTCCTCGCCGACCAGGAAGGCGTAGTGCTGCGGGGAGATGGGCCGGTCCGCGGTGGCGAAATCGAGGGCCACCCCGTGGTCAAGGGGCACGGTCATGAACGACCACATGGCTTGGGGTTCCGGCAGTCCGAGCACGTTGGCCAGGAACTTCGCCGACCGGCGCTTGTCCGTTGCGTAGACGATGGTGTGGTTGAAAGCGACCGTCATGGCGACCTCCTCCGGTGTGGTTGTCCGAGACCATCTGACATCCGGCACTCTTCAGATTTCAAGAGCGCCAGCTACCTCCCTGGAACCTTCATGACGCCAGTCTCAGCAGGGGAAACAGGCTGCGGTCACGACCGCGGCCCCGTGGCCCGATCCTCGGGCGGGAGCCCTTGACGGGCACTGTCATACTGGCGCCATGGCAATCCGAATGAAACGGGATGGAGCAGTCCTGCTGCGGTACGGTGCCGCGGCTGTCCTGCTTGTCGCTGCCCAGCTGGCGGGCTTTTGGTTCTACTCAGCCGGCAATTACCATGGCACCGCGAACGTTCCGCTCGCCGAATTTCCGGAGGATGTGGACGTTTTCTACGTTCTGACCTTCGCTCCCTCCATCATCGGACTCAAATACCTGCTCTACGACTTCGCGGTTAGGGCGTTTACCAAGACCTACCGGACTCCTGCGCTGCTCGTCTGTTTCTTCGTCGGCTATGCGGCCGCATTGGCCATCGACGTGGCATGCCTATTTTCGGCGTCGAAGCCAATAGCCGATGCAGGGTTCGCCATCATGGGCGCGATTTTCCAAAGTCCGTTGGTCCTCTTCGCATGTGGGACCGCAATCGCCGCGACGGTCCTCTTAAAAGACCGGCCTCCTCAGACCGGGGCTACGCAGGCCCCGTGAACGTACGCGGCGGTCACCCGGGCAGCGCCGCCACGCGGATCAAGGTTTTCGTAGACGCCGCAGTCCAGGGGCAGCCCCACCAAGGGCCGTCCACAACGAGCTTGCCGGCGGGGGCGCCTACGGGCGCAGTGCACTGCAGACGACTCATGGAACTGACAGCACAAACCAGGTTCGAGGCTGGGCGCGGTCTCGCATAACCCCCGTGTCCCGAATCCCCCGCGATGCAAGCCAACCTCAAGCCCACGTGAGCGACAGCCGGCGAACACAGAACGGCGCCAGCGCTGAGCTCCGCAAGGGCACCGCACGACGTCGGGCCTGACCCCCGCCTCCCATGATGGAAGCGGGGGTCAGGCCCGTGTGGTTACTGGCGTGGGGGCAACTGGGACTCGGTCAGCCCTGGAGGGACCGCAGGGATGCGTACGGTTCGCTGGGCAGGTTGCCGGCCATCCAGGGGCGGGTGGACCGGATGGGAGGGGTGTGGCCCCGGCCGTCGCGGACGACCGCGACGATGGTGGCGACGGCTGCGAAGACCAGGAGTCCGGCGAGCAGGAGAGCGGCAAATTCCATGTGAGAAGCACCTCGGGCGAGTGATGAAGCTGGTTGTTGGGGCGGATGATGGAGCAGGCTGTTGGGCCGGAATCGCGGGCGTTCGGTGCGGGTTAAGTTTTGCGGCTGCGGTTCAGGTTTCCGGCCCTTTTTGTGGGGACATGTCCAGTTTCCGCACCCACCGTGTGAGCCACCGTGTGAGCATTTTCCACTTGGTTTCCGGACCGCTTCCCGCTCCCGTCGGCGCCGGTCACGCGCCGGCCAGGCTCCGTTACTCCCCCGCCGCACGCTCGCCGTCGGCCCCCTCCCGCTCCCCCACCAGCGGCGTAGCATGACTCATATGGCCGAGACTTGGATTCGGCTCCTCGGTCCGCCCCGGATCGAGTCCGCTGGCACCGCACCCCGGCAGCCCCGGGGCCGCAAGGCCTGGGCTGTGCTGGCCTACCTCGCGCTGCAACCGGGCGGCACCGGCCGGGCCCGGACGGCGGCCCTCCTGTTTCCAGACGCCGAGGACCCGCTCGGTGCCCTGCGCTGGAACCTTTCCGAGCTGCGCCGGACCCTCGGCGCGGAATCGGTGGGCGGCGACCCGCTACGGCTGGTGTTGCCGGCCGGCTGGAACTGCGATGTGCTGGCTGCCCTGCAGCCAGCCGGCGACGCCGATCCGCGCACCTTCGACGGCGAACTCCTCGAAGGTCTCACCTTCGAAGAATGCCCGGCCTTCGAGTCGTGGCTGGAGGACCAGCGGCACCGGCTCGAGAACGCCGTCCTGACGCTGCTCTACGAGGCATCTCTCGCCGCGCTGGCGGCAGGGAAAGCGGACGACGCCGTTGACCTCGCCACCCGCGCGCTGCACCTGGACCCCTTCAACGCCGACTGCCACGCCGTGCTGATCAAGGCCCTGCTCGCCCTGGGTGACTACCGGCGGGCGCGGGAGCAGGCCGACAAATGCCGCGAGCTCTACCGGCGGGAGCTTGGGCTCGGTGTGCCCGCGGAGGTGCGCCGGGCACTGTCCGACGCGGCGCCCGCCGCGGAGCCCGGGCTGCCGGCCAGTTCGGCCGCCGTGCGGTCCTATCTCGATGCCGCCGAGGCCTCGCTCTCGGCCGGCTCCGTGGACCGCGGGTTGGAGCAGTTGCGCCTCGCAGCCGAGATCGCGCAACGGACCGGCGACCATCATCTGCTCGCCGAATCCCTGGTCACCTTGTCTGGGGCGCTGATCCATCAGGCCGGCGGCCGCGGCGCCGAGGTGGCCGATCTCCTGCACCGGGCCCTGAAATCGGAAGGCTTGGACCCTGAGTCGCTGGCGGCGGGGGGACGGAACCCCGGGCGGCCGGCGTCGCGGGTGGCGGCGGCCGCGTACCGGGAGCTGGGGTACCTGTCCGTGCAGCGGGGTATTCCGGACCGTGCGGCCGGCTGGCTGGAGCAGGCGGCCCCGGGCGGCGGACGGGTTCGACGACGAACGGTCAAGGATCCTGGCGATCCAGGGCATGGCGGCCTCGGACACCGCGCACTACGGCGAGGCGCTGGCGGCTTTGGCCGAATCGAGCCGGCTCGCCACCGCCGCGGGAGGCCGCCGGCTTCTGGCGTTCAGCCAGGCCCTGGCCGGCCGGGTGCATCTGCTGCGCGGGGATCTGGAGCCGGCTGCTGACTGCCTGGACCGGGCCCAGGAACTGATCGCGGCCGAACACTGGACGGCGTTCGAGCCGTTTGTCGCCGGGCTCCGCGGCGAGACGTTCCTCGCCGCCGGCCGGCTGGAGGACGCTGCTCCCCTGATCGACCGGTCGTGGGTGATGGCCGACGTCGCCGGTGACCACTGCTACCTGACGCTGGCCGCGGGGGCCAAGGCCCGGCTCAGTATGGCGCTGGACGATCAAGCGTCGGCCGAATCCTGGCTGAAGCGTGGGCTCGACACCACGCCTTGGTATCTCTGGTACCGGGCGCGGCTGCTGGACACGGCCGCCGAGGTCGCGATCGACGCCGGCTCCCCCGCCGCCGGGGACTATGCCGACCGGCTGGGCACCATGGCCAGCCGCGGCGCACTGCGCGAACTCGTGGTCCGGGCGCACTCGCACCGGGCGGTCCTGGGCGACGCCGCCGCCGCGGAGACCATCCCGTGGCTGGCCAAGGACATCGACAACCCGGCACTGAACACGTACCTGGCGCGCCGCGGGCAGCTCTGATCAGCAGCGGCGCGGGCTGTGGCGCCGGGCGGCAGGGGCGAAAGACACTGCTGACTCGAGGGGCGCCCGGTGCTACGGTAGCGAAATGGCAGCAACCTTGGTTCGCCCCAGACGCGGCAAAATCTTCGCAGGCGTGTGCGCTGCCTTGGCCGACCGTTTCGAAGTCCCCCGGTCTTTTGTCCGGCTCGGGTTTATGTTCTTCGGCCTGTTCGGCGTGGGTGAGTTCGTCTACGTCGCGTTGTGGATCCTCATCCCCCGGGACGACTAGCGGCAGGCTTGTGGTGCGGGACCCGGCGCCGGGAGCGCTGGCCGGCGTGACGGCGCGGCGGCGCGGCGGGCGGACGACGGCGGGGCGCGCCGCCGTCGTCGTAATGCTCTTGGAAGCACAAGTGGGTTAAACAAAAGCAGGGCCCGTCCGAAGACGGGCCCTGCTCGAAACCTAACGGTCCCGGGTATCTAAAAGGAAATTAGATAGCCTGGATGTTGGTGGCCTGGGGACCCTTGGGGCCCTGCTCGGTTTCGAAGGAGACCTTCTGGTTCTCTTCGAGGGAGCGGAAGCCGGAGGAGTTGATCGCAGAGTAGTGTGCGAAAACGTCCTGTGAGGAGTCATCGGGGGAAATGAAGCCGAAGCCCTTTTCAGCGTTAAACCATTTGACGGTACCAGTAGCCATTATTTTTGTCCTTCGTGAAGGTGGAGGAACTGTCCCGACTTTCGGGTCCTCCTGTTTGGGGTGCTCAAAACCGCTGCTTCAGAAGAACAAGGTCTTGCAACCTTGCGTACTGCCTGAACTACGAACTGCATAAACACAACAACAGGATCAACTGTACAGGAGATTGCGGACAGCATTTACCACGGCCCCGTTGTGCCCGCGGTCGGGCGGCAGTTCCAGGCCCGACACGGCACCGGACATGTACGCGTCAGCGCTGCGGGCATATCCTGCCAACAACTCCGGCCCTGCACCCTACTTACAGGAGAAGACCCATGGAAATGCCCAAAGCGTCCGACGCCGACAAGGAACACTTCCGCGCGGTGCTTCCCGACCATCCCGATGTGGTGGTCAAGCCGATGTTCGGAAACCTCGGGGCGTTCGTGCACGGGAACATGTTCGCCGGCCTGTTCGGCCCCACCATCGGCGTGAAGCTGGCCGAGGCGGACAAGGAGCTGCTTGAAGGCACCGAGCGGACCGTTCCGTTCGGGCCGCCGGAGCGCCCTATGGGCGGCTATACCGGGCTACCGGAGATCTGGAATGCCGAGGGCGACGGCGATGAGGCGCGGGCGAAGGCTTGGGTGGAGAAGGCATTTGAGCACGTGGCCGGACTGCCGCCCAAGGAGCCGAAGGTTTCCAAGCCCAGGCCCAAAAAGTAGCCACCCGACGCCGGCGCTTGAGGACCCGCGCATGGCCTTAGAAGGCTAGGGCTGGGAAACATTCACGAGTTCTGACCGGCTCCCTGTTTCCAGATCCTCGGTCAGGACCAGCGCACCGACCTGGGGGCAGTGATATTTATACTCCCGTGCATTCTTCTCAAGCGGCGTCCAGTCGTAGACCTTGACGCAGTCGGTGTAGGTGCCGGATTTGGTGGCGACGGTCTCTCCGGTGGCGGCGGTGTCCCGTATGTCTTCCGCATGACCAACGTAGAATTCCTGCCGGTAGGAATCGCCGACGCGCTGTTCGGCCTTCATCCAGATGCCGGCTTTTGCCCCATCCCGTCCATGTAAAAAACTGCCGGAGTGGTTCACCAACACTCCATTCAGGTAGTTGTCCACGTCCTCGCCGAAGTACCACACGTCGCCGTTGTTGTGTTGCGCCAGGTAATCCCGGGTTTCCTCGACGAGCTGACCGTTCTTGTATTCCTTATCCAGATACACCACCGTCTCGACGCCCTCGATGGTCATGGTCTCCGGCAGGATTTCGATCTCAACCCTCTCAGTGACTTTTCCCTGCTCGGTGGTCTCGTACGTTAATTTCTTGCCGACAGGGAGGGCGAAGTACTTGTTGGTGATCTTGGTGGTGAAATCGGCAGGGCTGATCTGCGGGTTGTACTCCGCGGCCCTGCTCTTGTTCGTGTTGTTGACGGCAAATAATGTCGCCCCACCCACAACCAGCAACAGGACGATCACACCAAAGAAGATTTTGGTTCGTCGATTCATGACCGCTCCCACCCCTTCTGAGTAGAAATTCCGGCAGGGGGTCAGAGCACCGTTGCTTGCCCGTGGCCACACCCCCGAGCAGGCTGCGCTCAAACGCCAACTGAAGCACAGCTCAAGTCCTTCCGTGACATGGGAAACGTGGCGGGCTGTAACCTACCGGACGGCTTTGTCTGCGTTTACCCGCCCATGTGCCCAGTATGTGCCCGTGCCAGAGATCTTGTCGGCGGTTGACTCGACGTTTGCGCGGACTGACGTATTTGTGGCGCCAGCGTGGGAGCTCCAGGCGAGCGCGGCAGTTGCAGCGACGATGGGTGAGGACATCGAGGTCCCGTTGCCGACGTCGTACCCGAAAGAGCGATTGTTCTGCGTCCCGAGGACAAACGTGTGGTTCGGGAACGTTGAGTAGACATTCACTCCGGGTGCTGCGACGTCCACCCAGCTGGCTCCGTAAGTTGAGAACGATGCCTTGGCGTCGGTGTTGTCGGTAGCGGCGACGGCAATGACGTTGGGGTATGCGCCCGGGTAGATCTTGGCCTGGCTACTGCCGTTGCCTGCTGCGGCAACGAGCACCACACCCTTACTCCAGGCGTTGTTGATGGCAGTTTCGAGGGTGCGTGACGCCCGCACTCCGAGGCTCATATTAATAACCTTCGCACCGTTATTCACGGCCCAATTGATACCGTTCGCAAGGCTCGAGCTCGAGCCGACCCCGCTGTCGTTGAGAACTTTGCCGTCCAGGATGGTGCATCCCGGACACACACCGGCGACGCCAACCGTGTTGCTGGCGGTGGCGGCGACAATGCCGGCCACGTGCGTGCCGTGCCCGTAGTTGTCCTCACCGGCTTTCCCGTTGCTGAAGTTGGCGCGTGCAGCAACCTTCGGTGTGATGTCGACGTTGTCGCTGGCGACACCGGAATCGAGAACGGCGACTTTGATGCCGCTCCCTGTTGTGACGCCCCAGGCTTCGACGGCGTCGACATCAGCGTCCGCTGCGCCCCCTGCTACAGACAGCGTGTTGGCGGTGTTGGTAAATGCCTGACCGTTGTTTTGCAGAGCGTACTGGCGGGGGAAATACTCGTCAGCCGAAGCGGCGGTAACGGTTTCGTCCGGCTCGGCGTACTCAACTGACGGATTCCGACTGAGCGCTTCGACGAGCTGGAGCTCCCGGCCGGCCGGTACCTTGACGAGTTGAGCGCCAGTGCTGCCGACCCCGGGGCCCTCCCCGAGGCCGTGCTGGCGCAGTACGCCCGCTGCCGAGCTATTGTCGCGGAATTTGACGATGATCTGCCCGGCACTGGATGACGACTGGGTCGCCGCGCTGTTCGTGGTCGCTGCGTTGCCTGGGGCTGCCAACGTGATGGTGCCGCAGCCTATGACTACCGCCGCGAAGCCAGCTATAACGGTTCTTTTCATGCGGAGTATCTTGCTTCAATCTGCGCCAGGTAGATAGGGTCGGCCGGCACATTACGTGCAGGCGTCCCGGGCGACGTGGTCATCGTCTCCGCCGTCGTCGGGAGGTTCTATGGCCCCCTCGATGTGGACCTCCTCGAGAAATAGTCCCCCATCACCGGGCTGGATGCTCCCCGCGGGTCTAGGGTGAGACGGTCGGCACTCGCCGCGAAAACCCTCAAGGAGGGTGCATGACTTCCAGCCAGTCCAGCTCCGAACAATTCGGACAGCATCTGAAAAGCGTCGGCGGCTCAGAGGCCGACGCCGACGGTTCCGCCTACGTCGTCACGGAGGACGACACCGTGGAAAGCGTCGTCTCGGGCCTCCGGATGAAACAGCAGGAGCAGGGCAATCTGGCCAGCGAGCCCTCCATCCTCCATGCCTCGGCCCAAGTCCTCATCAGCAGGCGCGATGAGAAGGATCCGGCCCATCACGCCGGGACCTCCCAACCGGGGACGTATCAGCTGGACATTCATCTTGGCGGCGGCCACAGCACCCGGGAATCCATCCCCGAAAAGGACCTGGAATCCGCCCAGATCTGGGCACAGGGACGGATCGACGCCGAAGGTGCGGACTTCGGTGCCATCTACTTTCCCTCCGGCGGCGGCATTGCCCCCGGAACGGGTGCACTGGAGTGCAGTTACGACCGTGCGGTGGGCTGGTACCGGTAGGCTGCGTGCCCCCGGCATGACCAATAGGTGACGCCCCCGCTGTCGGCTGCACTGAAGCACAGGCCGTTCCGGCAGCGTGTGGCCGGAGAAGCTCGGGACGGCTATGCCGCGTCCCGCCGCCGCATCACGCAGGGCTGGGTGGACGCGAATGTGCGCAACGCCGTCGTCCTCACCGGCGACGTGCACCGCAACTGGGCCAACGACGTCAAGGTCGATTACAAGGACCCGGCGTCGCCCGTGGTCGGCTCGGAACTGGTGTGCACGTCCATCACGTCCACCGGCAACGGCTCAGGCTCCACCACTGACCCGGTAATGGCCTGGAACCCGCACCTGAAGTTCACCAACGACAACCGCGGCTACGTGAACACGAAGATCACGAAGGACGCCATGACCGCCGACTTCCGGACGCTGGACTACGTCACGACGCCGGGCGCTCCCGTCTCCACGAAGGCTTCCTTCGCGATCCGGGACGGGGTGCCGGGCTTGCAGTAACGCCACTCCCCCGGCCCGCCGCCACTCACTCCTAGATGCAGCTGGGCTGGTAGGCCGGGTCGGCGGGATCGGACACCATGCCCAGTGCGTGGGACACAATCTGGTGCACCACGGGGTCGTTCGGCGTCTGGTCATGTTCGATCGGGTCGGCCGGGCACTTGTCCTGGATGGTGATGTTGGTGACCTGCCGCGCCGGCCCGCTGAGGAACTGGCTGTTGTAGGGAACGACCACTTCATCGTGCACCGTGGAGATGACGGTATAGGAGGGTCCCGCCACCGTATCGCCGATGGAGTTGAGCTTCTGCATGAAAGCCGACCCCGCCTGCTGATCTGCGCAGGCGGCACAGCCGACGCCGGTGTAGTCGGGGTCCGGGACAGCGCCCGGCTGCGGGACGATCACACCTTCGGTGCCGTGGTTGGAGGGCGCGATCCCGATGAGCTGATGGACATTCTTGGCACCGCCGAGAAAGCCCATGTAGTAGCGGGGCATCATGCCGCCCTGGCTGTGGCCCACCAGATCCACCTTCTTCGCGCCGGTGGCGGAACGCACCTTGTCCACGAACGGGGCGAGCTGCTGCGCCGAATCGGCGACCGGCGCGGTGGCATACACGCCGTTGGTCTCGCCGTAGTTGAGGGCGAAGACGCAATACCCGGCGCCCTTGAGGTATGGCGAGAGGGTGGACCAGTTCTTGTCCATGCTCTCGAAGGTTCCCGGCACCAGGATGACAGGATACGGGTGCTCTGCGCTTGGCTTGCAGGACCAGTCATTGGCGCCCGGCGGGGAAATCTCAACAGCTCCCGCATGGGCGGGGGCCGCGGCCAGCGAGCCGGCCAGGACGGCAGCGGCGGCGGTGGACAGGACTTTGGCGAGCAGCGACATTGGAAACCTCTTTGTTCGTGTGTCAGCGGGCTGCGGGGCCGGCAGTATTCGGTGTACTGCGGGTCGGCCAGCGTTGCCCGGATACTCAAACCTAGGCAGCCCGGAGCCCATTACGGCCATGGATTTGCACGGATGTGCACCAAAACCGGTTCCGCGGGCGAACCCCTGTCCGCACTGAAATGAGACTCCCTTCGACCCAAAGCTACTGGTCAGTACACTCTTTTCGCCGGGGGGACGGCCTGGGAAAACCGCCAGACGCGCTTGCACAAACGTTCATGCCAGCGGACGCCGGCGTCGCCGGCCGTGGCGGTCGCCAGCTGGGCGCAGTACGAGCACTGCTACTGCAGTGGCCCCATGGATTGGGGCACCAGCCGTAGCTCACGAGGAAATGGCATGAGCACCGCAGACGTGTCAGCCCGCCGGTACGATCTCTCTAGCTGCAGCGCAGCACGGATTCGACCGGGCTGAAGATCGATGGGGGACGACTGAATGCTGGAACTGAAACGCATTTACTGGAGCCGCCAGGCTTTGCGCGTGGCCTATTCGGCGGTGGTTATGTGGTTGGGCGCCTCCGTTGTCCTGGCGCTCATGCCGAAGGTCAATGCGGCGGGCAGCCGCAGCGCAGCCACAGTCGCTGAAATTCTTCGCGGCATGGTCGACGGCGTTTTGGCCGCGGTCTCCGTCCCCGGGCTTTTCCTGGTGGTTCTGACAGTTGTTGCAGCCGTCATTCGCGCCAGAGACCTGAAACGCCGCGATCCGGTCCGGCGCTTCAGCCGCCAGCAGCGCCGGGAAGGCCTGGCACGCGCCGGCGGCCAGTGCGAGATGGAGTCCGGACTCCGGCGGCGGTGCCCACGGCCTGCTGAGCACGGTGACCACTTCTACCCGTGGTCCAAGGGCGGATCCACCAGCCTGCAAAACTTCGTCGCGGCCTGTGCCAGGTGCAACCGGACCAAGGGCGCAAGGGTTCCCTCGCCCGGTCAGCAGGCAAGGATGGAACGACGACGGCAGGAGTACGTTGCGCCGGCCGGTCCCGTTAGCGTCGATCACGTCAGCGTCGGTGCGCGGCAGCCGCTCGCCTGAACGTCCGGAGTCGAAGCCTCGCCGGCCTGTTCGCGCCCACCATCGGTGTGAGGCTGGGTGAGGCGGACAAGGAGCTGCTCGAAAGTACCGAGCGGACCGTGCCGTTCGGGCAGGCCGAGCGTCCGACGGGCGGCTACACCGGGCTACCGGAGATCTGGAACGCCGTGGGCGACGGCGATGAGGCGAGGGCAGGGGCCGGCCTTGGTGGAGAAGGCATTCGAGCACGTGGCCGGGCTGCCGCCGAAGGAGCCGAAGGTTTCTAAGTCCCGGCCCAAAAGACATAGATGACAGATTTTGTTTAGTAGAAAAGTCTATATCGAACGCGAGTTCCAGTGCTAAGGTCGGCGAGAACTTTCATGTAAATCTGATTTGTGGGGGCACAAATGAATACACGCTTTGGGCGCAACGATATTCGATTTCCGGACGGAATGTCTTGCCAGTCGGCCGACGGCAAACGGCTTTCCCCAGTTTCTGGTCGGCTAGGGAAAACCGCAGTCATGGCCAGCGCCACTCTCCTGGCGCTTACAGCTTGCGGAGGCCAAGCTGCGGCCTCATTCCCCGCTGCGTCAGCTTTTAGATCAGCTTCCGAGACTCCAACGGCGTCGCCCACAGCTACTGCGCCCGCAACAATCTCCTGCACCACGGAAGATTCAAGTGAAATCCACCAGCAAACTGTCTTTATCTGCACGAAGGCCGACGATGGAAAGCTGCTGTGGATGGAGCAATCAGCATCAAAGCGGGTAAAAGATGCTCGGGCAGCGGCCGCCTCGCTCGCCCTTAAAGCCGCTGCCGCCAAGGCAGCTTCTGATGCAGCCGCCAAGGAAGCGGAAGCCAAGGCTGCGCAGGAACAAGTCGCGGCGGAATCCGCACGCCAGCAGGCTGCAGCCGCGGAAGCCGCACGTAAGCAGGCTGCAGCCGCGGAAGCCGCACGTAAGCAGGCTGCAGCCGCGGAAGCCGCACGTAAGCAGGCTGCAGCGGCGGTTGCCGCAGCGAAGGTTCAAACCCCCGTTCGGCCGTTTGTCCCAGCAGCTCCCTCTGGATGCGATCGCAACTATTCAGGTGCATGTGTACCGATCGCTTCTGATGTGGACTGCGCCGGCGGGAGCGGCAACGGTCCAGCGTATGTACGAGGACCAGTGACGGTCGTCGGAAGTGACATCTATGGCTTGGACCGCAACGGTGACGGTGTTGGCTGCGAATAGCGCGGTCTTCTCCATTCAACACGTGACCCGTCCGTGATCCTGCACCGGTATGGGGATAGGTTCACCATAAACCGAGCAGCATGTCGGCCTCCCCCGCGGGTGTCGTAGTTGCCGCATATCCGCTGAGCTCGCCACTGCCTTCGCTAGGCCCCAAGAGGGCAAGCAGTTGCGGGGGACGGCGGCAGCGCCCCTTCACGCCGTCGTCGGGCACCTATACGTAGCGACGCAGCGGGCATATCCTGCCACCAAAAGCAAGCCCTGCACCTTGGCTACGGTAGAAGAACCATGGAAGCCCCGACGGCCGCCCGACCTGCGGCTCCGCAAAGCATCAACACCCTTATCGTCGGGGCCGGGCAGGCCGGCCTGGCCACGAGCTACTGGCTGAGCCGCGCCGGCGTCGAACATCAGTTGCTGGAACGGCGCGACAAGCTGGGCGGGGCGTGGCAGGACCGGTGGGACGCGTTTTGCTTGAACACGCCGAACTTCTCGCTGGCGCTGCCCGGCATGCCGTATGACGGCCCGGCCCCGGAAGCGTTCATGCTGCGGGATGACGTGATCGGCTATTTCAGGCGCTATGCGGAGAGCATCGGCGCTCCGGTCCGGACGGGTGTGGATGTCACACGCATCGCGCCCACGGAGGGCGGCGGCTTCACCGTGGCCACAAGCCGGGGCAGCTGGCGGGCCCGGAACGTGGTGCTCGCGACCGGCGGCTACCAGAAGCCGAAAATCCCCGCGCTGTCGGCGCAACTGCCCAGTCACCTCCTGCAACTTCACACCGACAGCTACCGCAACCCGGGCCAACTGCCCGACGGTGCCGTGCTCATCGTTGGCGCCGGCCAGTCCGGCGGCCAGATCGCCGAGGAACTGCTCGCCGTCGGCCGCGACATCCACCTGGCGGTGTCCACGTGCCCGGAAGCACCGCGCCGGTACCGCGGCCAGGACCTCCTCTATTGGATGATGCAGCTCGCACAATTCGGCCCCGACTACGGACTGAACGGCCTCACCGTGGGGCAGCTGCCCTCCCCCGCGGCGCGGTTCGCCTGCAACCCGCCGGTGTCCGGCGCCGACGGCGGCCACGACATCCACCTGCGGGACCTCGGCCGGCGCGGCGTCCGGCTGCACGGCCATTTGGAAGCAGCCGACGACGGCGACCTCGTCTTCAGTGATGACCTTCCGGAACGCCTGGGCCTGGTGGAAGCGGCGTTCTACCAGCGGATGAAACCGATGTTCGACAGCTATATTGCCGCCACCGGCATGTCGGCACCGGAGCCGGAACCGCCGCGCAAGGACGACTGGCTTCCTTCGGAGCCGCCGCGGCTGAACCTCGACGCCGCCAACGTCACGTCGGTCCTCTGGGCCACGGGGTACCGGCTGGACTTCAGCATCCTGGACATCCCGGTGCTGGACGAATGGAACTACCCCCGGCACCACCGCGGCGTCACCGAACACCCGGGCCTGTACGCCGTCGGGTTGCCGTGGCTGACCGGGCACGGCTCGTCCATCGTGGCGGGCGTGGGCCGCGATGCCGAATACATTGCGCAGCACATCGCCGGGAACACCGCCGCCGGTGACGGCGACGTTCAACAGGCGTGGCTACTCCGCGCAAGGCCCGTCGAAGTCCACTGGCGCGGCGAGGCCGACCGCGCTGAACCATTCCCTGGCCCATGCCTGGACCGAGGGCATAGCGAGTTGCTCGGCAACAAGCTCCGGCGGCCCGCCGAACACGGACTTCCCCTCCTCCAGGAGGTCCCCGGTGCCGCTGCCGGCGAGGAGCCCGAAGAGGGCAGCCTGGTCGAGGAAGGGAAGCGTCCCGCCGTCGCCGTCGGTCAGCACGCCCCAGCGCGAGGTGAACAGCGAAAACTCCTCCGGAGGATCCCCGTGGTCCGCCACGAGCGGGCAGGCTTCGCCGTTGAGCTGGATCCGCCGGTAGTTGGGCTCCGTTTCGTCGAGGGCCATCAGTTGGACATCGTCCAGCCATGAAAGCCAGACCGCTGTGCACTCTCCCATCAGCGGATACGGGGCGGCGGCGATGTAGCCGGCCTTGCTCACGTGGGCGGAGTGGCCGACGGCGATGTTGTGGAGCTGCCCCCGGACCAGCGGCAGGACCGCGCTGACCGTCTGGTTGTAGTTGGCGAATTTCCGCCGCATCACGTCGGCGCTTGAATTCGAGCCGATCGAGACCAGCAGGGACCGGGCTTCCAGCGGTGCCGCGCCGGCTTGCGCAAGGGCTTCATCCAGGCCGGCCGAAGGCTCCAGGGGCCGGAATTCATCGCCGTCCATGACACCCGAGGCCACGGGCGGGTCCCACGGGTACAGCAGCGGATCGAGATGGCCGGCGCCGCCGGCCCCGCTCAGCCCCACGGGGTCAGCCGGGTGAAGCCGGGTGATTCCGCCGGCATCATGCTGCATTCTAATCAGGGTGGCCCGCTTTCGTGGTCGGGACTTCCATTGTCCCGCACTCTGGGGGCGCCGGGCCTTCGGCGCTTAGGGCGCCGGCCTCGCCGCTTCGGTTCGAGGCCCTTCCCGCAAGTGGGCCTTGTCCAACCAACGCGTCACACTTGTCGTACGCTGGAATTCCCGAACACCACTAAGCGAGGCATAACGTGCACGAGGACGCCGCCAAGTTCCTGTCCCAGCCGGTGGAGGCCCAGCCCAGCTCGCCCCTCCGGGTTGCCGTGTACTCCCGGATCGCCGAGGCCATCCGCAACAGCCTGCTTACGCCCGGCTCCATGCTCCCCACCGAAACGGAGCTCGGCGCAGACATGAAGGTCAGCAGCACAGTGGTCCGCGAGGCCCTGATGCTTCTCGAAGAGGATGGTCTCATCCGGGCCCGCCGTGGTGTCGGGCGGTTCGTCGCCGATACCCTCCCCCGCATCGGAATCGAGCGGATCCGCCCCTTCGAGGAAGTCCTCGGCGGCCCCGGGCAGAACATCGAGATCAAACGCATCCAACGGCAGCGGCAGCCCGCCTCAGAATTCGTCGCCCCCGGCGTGGGCGTCGAAGCCGGGCGCCGACTGCTGGTTCTGGGAGTCGGTCCTGATCCGCGACGGTGAAGCCATCGCCCACCTGCTGGAAAACATCTCGGCCCTGCCTGTGAGACTGGGGAGCAGCTCCGCCGCCGCCGCGCCGTTGGAAATCGACAACGACGGCGGCAGCACCCTGCTCGCCATCCTGAACCACCGCTTCGGCCGGGTCCTCGGGCCCGGCGAATGCCAGATCAGCCTGAGCCAGGTGGGGCCCAGCCGGGCGAAACTGCTGGACCTGCGGGCCCCGCAGTCCTAGCCTGCAACAAACTCAGGCGACCGCCGCGCCCACGCCCGCTGCCGTCGTCGTACTTTCAACATCCGCAAAGCCCTGCAGCAACTCCACCAGGTGCGGCGCGAAGTCGCCGTCGAGCTCCAGCACCACTCGGCAGCGGGCGCCGGGCTGCTCCGGGTAGTCCACGTACCGCCCGCGGAGCTCGCAGATGGTCTGGCCGCTCAGGCGAAGCTCGGAACTTCGGATTGCCCGGCATCTCGGAAATGAGGTTCTCGTTTCCTTCCTCCGGCTCCACCCCGTTTGCTGACCTGGTTGAAATTCGATCCTGTTCTTGTCTTGGGGTCGTTAATCCTGCTGCCACGACTGTGGCCGGCGGCGCCTCGCCGGACCGCTCAATGTCTGCAGACAACGGGATATGAAAGTGTCTGGGGATAGCATTAGGACGCCGCAAAGTCTTTGTTGAAGGGTGACATAAAAACCAATGGCCAAACGAGCGCAGTCCAACCTCAGCGGTGATCTCGGCGAGCTTGACGTGATCAGGAAATTTTTCGAGATCGGTGCGGCCGTCAATTCGCTTGCCCAATCGGACTATGGCTGGGATGCTCACGTTCACACGCCCACTGAAGCCCACAAGATCGGGGAGTTGCCATCTTCGTGGGACATGTCTGGACTAACAGCTCATGTCCAGATCAAGAACAGCATGAGTGGTTCAACGGCGGACGTTAACGTAGGGACATTGCGTGGCTGGGTCGCTGGCAGCCAAGTGGGCACACCCACCTTTTTCTTCCTCATCTATAAGGGAGTACCTCGTTACTCATCCCCGAAGTGGCTTAGGAAGTACTTGGCCGATGCTGACGCGCAGGACAAGAAGGATACGGATGACAAACCCTTCGGGAAGCGAATGACCTTTGAGGTTGATTTCGACACTTTTGGCGGCCTGCTCCGGCTATGGACTCGACATTCGCGCGTTCTCATCCACGAGCACGTCTCAGTTGACGACTGGGCACAGAAAAACGCACGGCAGATGAAGGACCTCGAAAAAATATTCATATCCCAAGTAGCTCTCGCCTGGCTACAGGCACACCAACCCGACCACTATGTACCGCGGGTGGGTGAGCAGCTGCCCATCGTGCTTCCCATCATCTACGCGGGCTGGCAGGAGCTGGGGCACCCTGAATCCTTGCGGCTCAGTCCGAAACAGTTCTGCACTGAGTACTCCCCTGAATTTCTTGCTTTTGCCGAAAAGACCATGGGTTTCGTGCTGGAAGTTGCACGGAAGTCGGATCCTTGGAAATGGCCGCAAGCCTCCCTCGCTACCTCGTACGCGCTCGCCACAGATATGAAGTCGAGCCTCGATGAGGCCATGACTCTGGTGCGAGACGTAATGGCCTACTACAACCTGTGCCTTGAGCGTGCCCGAAAATGCCCGCCTTCACCACCCAGCAAAACTGTCACCCCTTGGCGAGGCAGGAGCAGAGCGCCCCAGAGGCCTCGCCGGCGAGGCCGGTCGTTGGAGTTTACCGACAGCGGTCACAACGGATAGTCGAACTTGCGGCCAGGGAGCACACCCGCGACGACTGGCCCTCCGTAAGTACGCTCCTGCGAGGAGTCAGTATTTTGCGATTGCGGTTACGCATTGTGCGAGCAGCCAAGAGCCCCAAATGTACATTCTTGGGCCGCAACAACGCCAACTTCCCGATTTGGTAGAGCCATCCTCGACTAGTCGCTGACGTCCCCTTCCTACCGAACGTCTACTCCCCGGGGTCGCCGAGGCCATCCGCAACAGCCTGCTGACGCCCTGCTCGAGCTTCCCACGGAAACGGTGCTCAGCGCGGTACTCAGAACCCCTCGTGCGCGGATGGATTGGTCGACTCAGGAGGCCAGCGCGTCGCATGGCGATCCCTTTCGAGGGTAATGAATCAAGCTGGTTAGAATGCAGTGGGCGATTGCAGGCCAGCTAGTCACAGCTACTGGTCTGCGGCGATACTAATGGAGCTTTGGCGGTCGTCGACGACCACTGTTATCGAGGGGAATTTATGGTGGAGACTCGCGAGGCCATTGAAGTACTACCATCGGCTGCCCGGCTGGTGAACAGCCTTCGGGATGTCGGCTACTCATTCCGGGGCGCGGTCGCTGACCTCATAGACAACAGCATCGTTGCTAACGCGAACATCGTCTCAATCACAATGGCTTGGGGTGGTGCTGATTCGTTCATTCGCATAGCGGATAACGGAGATGGGATGGACCCCGACCGGATCACTGAGGCTCTCAGGTTCGGATCAGACCGCGAGTACAAGCCAGACGACCTCGGAAAATTTGGTCTGGGCCTCAATACGGCAAGCCTGTCACAGTGCAAGAAGTTCGTGGTGTCGTCAAGGTCGGACGCCGGCGGTGAACGTATTCATGCCAGAGGCTTCGATGTGGATCTCATCAACGAACGCGATGCGTGGCTAATCGAATCGATACCTGAGGAAGAACTCCACAGGGCATCTCTGGAGCCACTGACTACGGGTAACGGCACCTGCGTGGTTTGGTCAAAGCTGGACCGCATTTTGGGCGATCACTTTCAGGATACGGAAAAATCACGGGACCGGTTCTTTGATCACGCTGAGGACTTGCAAAGACATCTTGGAATGGTCTTCCACAAGTTTCTGGAAGGAACGGCAACGAGCCGCCTTGGTCAAAGCCTAGAGATCCACCTCAACGGGCGCCCTATAGAGCCATGGAATCCCTTTGCACTGGAGGAAGAAGCCACGCAGCAATTCAGCGACGACCAGTTCGACGTATCCGGGTCAGGGGCCTCGGGAACGGTGAGAGTGACTGCTTACATCCTCCCCCGCAAGGACGAGTTCTCCTCGGACAAAGAGTTCGAGAGACTCTCGGGCCCGTCTAAGTGGAATCAGCAGCAAGGTTTCTATGTCTACCGCTCCGACCGGATGATCCAGTCGGGCGGATGGTCCAGGCTCGGCGCCGCCGACGAGCATACCAAACAAGCGCGTGTGGCCCTTGAGTTCTTCCCCGAACTGGATCCCGCTTTCGGCATCAACATATCCAAGATGTCCGTTGTCATTCCCGGGTCCTTGCGCGAGATATTGAAGCCCAGAGTGGCATCGCTGCGCGGTCAAGCCAAACGCTCGTACGGGCAAGCTTCGGCAAAGAAGGCTGAGGCAAAGGACAAAACGGGCTCGCATCCCAACGGAGAAAGTCACAGAGAGAAATTAGACGTTGCCCCACCGGTTCAGCCCAATTCCGGCTTCGGAGTTGTCCCTGCTGGTAGCCGCGCAACTGGTGCAACGAGTGTTGCCCCGCTTCCTTGGCCTCCTGCGCCGGTCCCACCTCCGCAGCGCGTCCTTCTCACTCGTCGAATGAGTTTGGAGAAAGCTGCTGACGCCGTCGGGGAATCCGCCGCCCTCCTCAAAATAGTTGAAGCCCTTATCGCAGATAACCCGGAAGTAGCACATGAACTTGGTTGGTAATCCAGAAAAGTATCGAGAGCAGGCGCATGTCGTCCGAGGTTATTCTGCGACGTCAGGGACCAGCATTGAGCAGGCCATCAATCTGCTTTATCCCGCGCTGAAGAATGAAATACTTAGCTATTTCGCTGCCGAGGAGAAAGTGATCACTTTTGCGAAGCCTGGCGCGGTAGTAGTGCCTGGCGGTCCCCTTCCCTGGATAAAAGACTACGACCCAAGCAGTGGTTACCTCTGGAGTACCCTAAATCGCTATCTCAGCACGCGGAAACATTGGCATACGGACACGGTTGACGACCTAGATCACTGGTCGACCAAGATCCTGTCGTATATCGAGGATCCTAAAGATGGCGCCCCCTATGCAAAAGACGAGTTCCGAGTTGCTGGCCTCGTATTGGGGTACGTTCAGTCCGGTAAGACGGCCAACTTCACAGCGCTCATCGCGAAAGCTGTAGATCGAGGGTACAAGCTCGTCATCGTACTGTCAGGCATTCACAATTCACTCAGGGCGCAGACGCAGCGTCGATTGGACCTGGAGCTCGGGCTAGTTGACGACAACCGGGGTGTGGGGAAGGCACCCAAGGAACACGCCATGTGGAACATCACCCAGTCAACAACGACTGGGGACTTCAAACCTGGGACTGATGCGGCACCCCTCCGCACTGGGATGCCAGGACTGATGGTGGTCAAGAAGAATGCCACGGTCCTCAACCGCGTGAACGAATGGCTTGACGATGACTTGACTGACCTTCCTGTGCTGATCATCGACGATGAATCTGATCAAGCTTCGATAGACACCAAGTACGACGGCGCCTATTTCTCTGACCTGAGCAGCGCCGACCAAGGCGATTTTGCCCCCGATAAGGAATTGGATCCATCAACGATCAATGGGTTGATCCGCGAACTTGTGGGGAAGTTCAAACGAGTTTCCTACGTTGCGTATACGGCGACTCCGTTTGCCAATATATTCATCGATCCGAATGCAAGCACGACAATACATGGTCAAGATCTCTACCCAAGCAACTTCATCATCAGCCTCCCCCGCCCCGGGGCGTATGTTGGCGCTGAGAAAATATTCGGACGGCCGTCGCTCGGCGAGGAGGATGAACCGCTTCCCGGTATGGACGTAATCCGGCACATACCGTTCGGTGAAGTCCCGTTGCTGACGCCTGGGCGGAAGGACGAAGCGGATTGGATTCCGATAGTCACGCCAAGCCTCAGGCTCGCGTTCATGGACTGGATCCTAGCCTCCGCCGCAAAGTCTGAGAGGCTAGGCGGCGGCATGAGCAGTATGCTCATCCACACGTCGCACAAAACCGACTTGCAGAACCGCCTGTTTGCCGAGCTCTCCACCCACATCAAGCGAGTTCGTCAAGAGTGGCTGTACGACCGCGAAAATCTGCGCCAAGCCCTCCGCCAGCGGTGGGAAACGGACTTTGTTCCGGTCGTTTCGAGTTACGACCTCAACAACGTCCGGACGTTCGAAGAAATCGAGCCGGCGATTGATCAATTCTTCGAGCACTCAAGCTCTTTCGAACTAATCGCATTGAACAGCACCAGCAAAGACATCTTGGACTATGAAAAGGATCCCAATCTCACGGTGCTCCTTCTTGGAGGGAACCGCCTGAGCCGAGGTCTGACGATCGAGGACCTCACAGTGTCCTACTTCTGCCGCAATGCCAACAACTACGACACGCTCTTGCAGATGGGTCGCTGGTTTGGTTACCGAGCCAAGTACGCAGACTTGACGCGGCTTTGGACCACAAAGGAACTAGTCGCTAAATTCCGTCACCTTTCGCTTGTCGAGGAGGAGCTTCGGGACGAAATCAAGATGTACGAGCGCGATAGGCTGACTCCACGGCAGATAGCCCCCAAAGTTAGAACCCATCCGGCCATGCTTGCAACGGCCACGAGTCGGATGGGCAGTGCGGAGCAGGTCGAACAAACTTATTCAGGACGCCAACTGCAAACCGTTCGATTCATGCTGGAGAACTCTCCTTGGCTGGAAGACAATCTCGTCAGCACCCGAACCCTCATTCAGTCCCTGGGGGAACCTCATCTGAAACGAGGATCAACCCAACAACCGATATGGCAGGGGATTCCGTGGGAATCAGTCGTTGGATTCCTGCAACATTTCCATTCCGCGCAGGAAGCCTCTTCGTTCGATTCGGCAACTATTGCTTCTTACATTCAAAGAATGGCAACCCGGCATTCGGAGCTAACCCAATGGACCGTATCCGTCGTCCACAGCCAGTACCACCCGGAGAAGTACCAAGTCGACTTTGGCAATGAATTCCTCGGGCCAGTCACTGCAATGACGCGCAGCCGGCTGAAGTCAGATGATTTGTCTGTCGGCGTTCTCATGAGCCCAGCAGTAGCGGGCAACTTCAGAGCCAGCGACGAATCAGTCGGTCTGAGCGATGAGCAGATTGCAGCCGCCGAGGCCAAGTTTGCAGAAGACCAAGCATTGGCTTCGGATGAGCAAGCAGGCATCACCATGGGTTACGCCCTCCGAGAGCAGCGAGACAAGACAGAAGGTCTGCTGCTCATTTACCCGATTAGTCCCTATTCGAAGGGTTCGAGCCAGAACCGCCAAGATCTGTTCGATGAACCGGACGGCAAGCCGCCCGTTATTGGCGTGGGCCTATCACTTCCCACTACGCGAAATCCCACTTCGGTCCCCTACGTGCGCGGACGTGCAGCCCGCAAATTGCCCAGTGAGGATGAATCTGATGACTGACTTAGAAGAACGTTGGAGTCAGCTTCTAATTCCGACTGATGCTCACCAAGGATTCGAGGTTGATCCGGGATCTGGCGTGTGGCTGTCCTTGGATGGCGAAGGTCGCCGCTGTGTCCTGCTGCGCAACGACACAACTCGTCCCACCGGAGAAGTCTTCTTTGAGACGAAAGGTGTCTCAGCTTCGATTGAAGACCTTCAACTGGCTGGGCACCCGGTCAGTTCGTTCGTCGTAGTCGCCTGCCGCGATCATCGTTATTGGGAACCGTTCCTCGCTTTTGCCGAGTCAATCCGCGAAGAACGCCAGGACACTTCAGAAGACAACGTGGCACTCACGCTAAGAGTGCTACGCACTTGGCAGTGGCTGTGGAAGGTGGATCCGTCCGACCTTACCCGTGACACCGCGCTTGGCTTGATTGGCGAGCTTTGGTTCCTCATTCGCTGGGCTGACATATCGCGGTCGTTGGAAGCTTGGTGCGGACCGCTGAAGAATGTGCATGATTTCGCCGGGCACGGTGTCTCTGTCGAAGTAAAGACGTCCCAGTCCACTGCCGTGAAGGGTCCCGCCCACCGAATCAATAGCCTTCAACAGCTAGCGCCACTGGAGAACGGAAATCTCTACCTCTTTAGCCTCGTCGTAGCTCCCGATAACGCGGCAGGAAATACGCTGAGCAAGTTGGTGACCATCGGCTTGGACAAGCTGAATCGAGATCCGTACCGGAGAGAAGAATTCCTACGCAAGTTGTCGCTAGTTGGCTGGGGGGTCTCGCTCAATAAGGAATTCGATTTTCCGTTCCGAATCGTGTCGGAACAGCTTTACCTAGTGAATGAGTCGTTCCCCGCGCTAAACCCGGCTTCCTTCCCGGATGGCATCCCCCCTGCGGTGACAGGCATTGGTTATAGTCTGGATCTTTCCGCCTGCGCCGAATGGGTAGTCGCAACCACTGCAGAGGACGGTCGGAGCTTGCTGGAGGGTCTCAGCGTTGCTGATTGATTCGATTAGCCTGCTACGGGTGGACGAATCCATGACGACCTTATGGAGCACGGGTTTCTGTCAGTTGGTCGGGTCCGCCCAGTACCGACCGGGGACTTGGCAGTCTCGAATTTCCGCCCAACAATTTCAGTGGCTCGGCTCCGCTGCCGCCAGCCTGGGAACTGATAGCTCCAGACAACCCACAGCGTCGCAGTCACTGATCATGACCGCCGAAGGGCAAGAGTGGCGGGTCGAAGAGCATGACCCGCCGCGAGACCCGAACTATTGGCTCATCTCTTCGATTATTCATGGCATCGTGAGCAGAGCCGTCTGGGCTCCGCTAGATCCATCCGGGGTACTGGACTACTACGGATTCAGTCTCCAGCCTCCGGTCTACTTAGAATCGGGCGACGCCAAAGCGACCGGCCATGCAGTTAACGGAGGTGTTTTCGTCTTGGCGGGAGCCACTGCATCGACGTCAGAAGCACCCTCCCTAAACGGGAACTACAAGCTGATTCGTCGAGAGATGATCGACAAGGACCAACTGCATCACTCGGGTGAACATCTGATACTCACAGAACATGTGTACTTGGATTCCCCGTCCAAGGCTGCGTGTGTCCTAACCGGTTCCACCTCCAACGGTCGTCAAATCTGGAAGACCGCCACCGGTGAGCCGATTAGCCGCCTGCCAGGCTACGCCGACTACACGTAAAACGTAAACCTGAGCCGGGTCAAGGCTAGGGTGCGCCGGACAACGATGCGGCTACAGCGCCGGAACGGCGACCTTGTATGCCTCGCTGCGAAAGACGTGCTGCTGGTTCGTCGATTCTCTGTCGTTCAGGCTCACAGTGTGGTCCGTGTGGTCCGGCGCTTGGTGTTCGGCAGTCCTGTCAAGCAAAACCGCTGGTAAGCGAAGTGTCTCGGCGACTTTCTGAGCGATCTGCGCCGCCAACAGCGGCGGCACGGCGTTCCCGACCTGGTGGTACTGCTGTGTCCTTGAACCAGTAAAGAAGTAGTTGTCCGGAAACGTCTGTAAGCGCGCCGCTTCCCGGACCGTCAGACTTCGCATTTGGCTTGCATCAGGGTGGATATAGTAGTGGCCATCCTTTGCGATGTGCGACACGACCGTCGTAGACGGCCTATCCGCGAGCTGGACCCGAAACCGGTCCACAAATGGTGTGTTGGCTTTACCGATGTTCTTATGCTCTGGTTGCAGTTCGCTGGGTAGGTCATCCAACTTGGGGGCCCGCCCAAGGAGTGCCGCTTGTGCCGCGAGGTATCCGTATCTCTTGATGTCTTCCGCCATGTGGGACCTGCTGCTGTGAAGCGTGACACCGCCCATTCGTGGGTCGAGTATCCACTTCTGGAATGCGGATTCGGGAGCCGGCGCGGAATAGTTGCGGAGGAACAATCCCCCCGGCGTCAACTTTGTTGGTTTGACGAATGCTGACTCAGTTAGGTCGCCCTGACCGAGGATAGCGGTGACCTCGTGCGTCAGTATGGACCAAGCCAGCGGGCTGTCTTCCCTAGCAGGAGAGATTGTGGAACGGAGCCGTGGGAGGTCGCCTATAGCGTCGCTAACAGTTACGACTTCCTGGGGGTCCAAGAAGACTCGAGACGTCCTCTCCAAGGCATCAGTACGAATACCCAAAAGTATGACCCGATGGCGTTTCTGTGGGATCCCGTAGTCCTCGGCGTGTATAACGAAGTCTTTCGGTTCCAGTTGGCCTGCAGGCTCATCAACGACGAGAGAACGAACCTCATACATGACACCAGGAGACGGCTCCGAAAGGTCCCTCATGATCAAGTCGAAGGTCTGATCCCCCTTGTTCGTTGAGGAGAGCAAGCCTTTGACGTTTTCCATAACAAAGACCGTGGGACGGAACCGCTCAATGATGTGGAGGTATTCCTTGTAGAGAAAGTGCTTGTGGTCGTTCTCAAACTCTTCATCATGCTTACGCCTCGACCGTCCCGCCAATGAGTAAGCCTGGCAAGGGGGGCCACCTATTAGCACCCAGTCGTCGGAGGGAGACTCTAGTGACTCAGCCAGCGCCCTTCTAATCGTTTTATCGACCAGCGAACGGTTCGTCTCCCCCAGTTCGAGCAGGTGAACTTCCTCTCGGGCGCGGCATAGGGCGTCGCTCACCACGGGGTCAGCTGAGAAATCCTCCCACGACAGGGATCCCTGGACGTACCTGTAGTAAGCAGCGGGAACACCCGCTCCGCGCTTCATGAGGCGGTAGGCAGTGCGCAAAAGTAGGGTTCCATGCGCATACTTATTCATCTCGAACGAGGCGACGGTCTTGAAGACTGGCTTCCCTACATGCTCACCGATGCTGGAAAATCCTTCGTTTAGGCCACCAGGACCAGCGAAGAGGTCAACAATCGGGATCATTTGGGGGTCGCTTTCAAAGTAAATCTCGCAATATGTCGGTTCCAAAGGTACCAGGCTGCGAGTGAAAGACCCGTATCCATGGGGGATCACGTCGCTAGTCGCCGTACACCGGCAAGCCTATTCTTGAGGACCGACAATCCACCCTTGTGCGCCCAACCGCGGCTTCAAGAAGCACGCCATCTGCACCGAACGGCGCATCCACGTCATCGACGTCCGGAGCCGTGCCAAAACAAAACCGTGCTGCTCTGGCGTAGATCCAACGACGGCGCCGGAGCCGACAGCGCGAAGAAGCAGACGACCCGCAGGATGAAGGTCGAATGCGCTGAAGGCTCCGGCTACAAGGCCCGCATGACCCGCCGGTGGCTCGAAGAGTTCGGCGCCCCGATTTGCCCTTGGCACGAGGAGCGCATGATCGAAGCGTAAGGCGACCCGCGAAAGGCTCTAGAGAATGGGTCTAGAGCCCTCCCAGACAAACCCCTCCCCCGCGAACCTAAAGGAGCCCACAACGGCCGCATTCATCATCACGAAGGACAGGCGCCGGCGGCACAATCGGACCCCGAAACGCGAGCGGGCGGACGTGGCCCGCTTGAAGGCCGGAGAGGGCATCCCCTTCCGTCTCCTCGACGACGACCGCGAGGCCTACTAGTACGGCCGCCGCCTCGAAGAATCGGACGCCAGCGCCAACTACAACGGCGAACCGGAGCTTGCCCCGCTTGACTGTTGCGGAACCCCGAAAGCCGGAGCGGTGATTCAGGAAGAGAAGAACGCGGAAGGCAAGTTGGAGGCGATCAACTAGCCCACACGACGAGGGAGCCTTGGAGAAATCCTGGGGGTTTTCTTTTTTCGATCGAAGATTCGGCACTTTGAGTCGGATTGAACGGCCTCGTGCGCGTAGTCGACGTCGCCCAACCGGAAGCGGATGGTCACTGAACTGACCTAGATGTACTGCCCAGGCAGGTTGGTTAAGCGGGTGATGGGCGGTTGGCCTCCGATTGCGGTGTGGGGCCTGGGGTGATTGTAATGGTGCAGCCATGCCGGGAGGGCGTTTCTGCGGGCTGATTCGGTGGCGTAGAAGCGTTGGAAGGCCCATCCGTCGGCGAGGGTGCGGTGGAACCGTTCGATCTTGCCGTTGGTCTGCGGTCGGTAGGGGCGGGTCTTCTTGGCCTTGATGTTCATTTCACGGCAGGTGTCGCGCCAGAGGTGTGATTTGTAGGCTGAGCCATTGTCGGAGAGGACCCGCTCGACGGTGACGCCGCGGGCGGCGAACCAAGACACGGCCCGTCTCAGCACTCCCACGGCGGTGGCAGCTGTTTCGTCGCCATGGATCTCGGCGTAGGCGACCCGGGAGTGGTCGTCGATGACGGTATGCACGTAGGAGGTGCCGATCAGCGGGTTGCGGTAGCTGCTATGCGGTTTATCAGGCGTACTTGCCCGGTTCCTGTAGCCTTTCCGCCTGCCAACGTAGCGCCAGCCGCCACCGTCCGGGATATTGCCGAGCTTCTTCACATCGACGTGAATCATGGCGCCAGGCCTGTCGTGCTCGTACCGGCGGACGACCTCGCCGGTGCGCTTGTCCACGTGGTGCAGGCGGTTCAGCCGGCACCGGACCAGAACCGCATGGACCGTCGAGGCCGGCATGGCCAGCTTCGTTCCGATCGCGACCGGCCCCAACCGTTGCTTCCAGCGCAGGTGTACAACCTTGCGCACCAGCTGCTGCGGGGTCCGGTTCGCCACCCGGTGCGGGCACGAGGACCTATCCGTCATCCCTGCCTGGCCCATCGCGGCGTAGCGTTCGGCCCAGCGTTTCGCCGTGGGCCAGGAACAGTTGAACTGTTCGGCAGCCCGGGACACCGGCCAGCCGTGGTCAACAACGAGACGCGCGAGGCGTAACCGTTGGCGCGGAGTCAAAGCGGCATTAGCGTGGGACATGAGGACCTCCTGGTCGCCTCAGCGGTTGTCTAAGCAACTCCACTGTGCAACCGGAGGTCCTCACCCATGAGTCAACGACTCCAGCGAGTCATCACATTCACCCAACCAACGTCCCTGGGCAGTACACCTAGAACAGCTGAGGATCGCCGTCGTCAAGTACCTCGCCGCTCCGTCCTGCTTCCTCCTCGGCGGCAGCGATAGCGCCCTGCGGCACCGCAGGGGAGACAGCTAGAGGAAGCGACCGGACTGCGCCGACCAAGTCGTCGTAGTCTCGAATTCTGCCCTGGTTGAGCAACCGCTCGAAGGTAATGCCGGGGCTCCACTTGTTCCCGCGCTTCGTCGACCGGACTTTTTCCATAGCCCGAACGAGCGCTGGGAGGTCCAAGTGGTAGACAAAGTCCACGGAGCCCGAGCCGTCAGCAAGAATCTTCAGCATCGCCGGACGCGGCTCCATCGTAATCACGGCATAGTGCGGCATCGGGCCCCGGCGCTGGGATGCCAGCTTTGAACCCTGAGAAACACAGTCCTGAGCGCGATCAGTGCGGAGGGTCCACTTCGACGAAAGGCCCAGGCGAAGTACGGACTCTTTGCCCTCCTCCTCACTGGCGCAAGTCAAATCAAGTTTGAGCAGCGATTCCTCCGGCATATAGAGCTTCAGCCGCTCGCTGATTCGGTCCTGCTCGGCAAACTTTGTCGCCGCTGAGTCCAGGCTGGTTAGAAGTCTTGTTGTCGGCGCCGACGGCGGCAGCTTCTCGGCGATCTTCCGCAACTGCTCGATCGTCGTCCCGGCGTTTATATGACCTTCTTTGAACTCAGGAAAGACCCGCAGGTGTGCGTACTGTTCAAACTCCAGAGCGGAGCGCGACCGCCGAATGACAAGGTCAGGCCGCATCGGCTGTAGATGCCCTTGGATGGCTTCTTCCAGCCTCGCGCCGGGATCATTCCCTCCCGGTTTGTCCTCCGGCACTCCGAGCTCCTCGAAGAGCGCCCGACCCAGCTCGACCGATCCAGGGTCACCCGCATCAGATGTGTTCGGGTATCGAGTTAGATTCTCTTGCTTGTCGAGGCGAAAACCGCATAGTTGAGCGGCGAAAGGTGCGGGCATGAGCCTGAGTTTTGCATTAATAGTGAGCAACCACCCAACGGACACACCTGCCCCGCAAAATGTCTCACCTCTGGCAAAGGATAAGATGGCGACCGGGAAGGCAGGATCATGGAAATACGAACAATTGACTTATTCGCAGGCGCAGGAGGACTCTCCCTCGGCTTCGAGCAGGCAGATCTAGGCTTCATGCCGATATTCGCCGTGGAGATCGACAAGGCCGCCGCTGGCACCTACGAGCGACACTTCGGCTGTGCGGTGGAAACCGGCTCAGTAACGGACGTGAAGACGTTCCCTGAAGCTGAAGTGATTATCGGCGGGCCTCCCTGCCAGGGCTTCTCGCCACTGGGCCGCGACCGCGACGACGCCTCACGCGCCGAGCTCAACGAGCTCTGGCAGCAGTACCTTCGGGCTGTACGCGAAGTTCAACCGGCGGCATTCATCATTGAGAATGTTCCTGAGTTTCAGAAGTCGGCGCAGTTCATGGCCCTCCTAGAGGCTATGGAAACTGACCCGATTCTGAAGAAGTACGCCTTCGCCTACGGCCCGCTGAACGCCGCCGAGTACGGCGCCCCTCAGCGCCGCATCCGAGGCATCTTCATGGCTGTGCGCGATGCCGAAGAGGTTGAGTGGCCGCCGCCCATAACGCACGGCCCCAACACCGCCAGCGGCACGCCCTACGTGACCGTACGGGATGCTATCGGCGACCTGCCCGAGTACCCGACGGCTGTCGAGCCTGAGGTAGTCGAGGGACTGGCCGGCGACCGGCAGGAGCTACACCTGAAGCGGAACCCGCGTCCGACCAGCCTAGAGCGGTACAAGGCCATTCCCGAGGGCGGCAACAGGTTCGACCTCGCCCGCAACCGGCCGGACCTTTTGCCCCGGTGCTGGGCCGAGAAGCCGACCGGCACGACGGACGTCATGGGGCGGCTCTGGTGGGGACGCCCGTCGCCGACCATCCGCACCGAGTTTTTCAAGCCGGAGAAGGGCCGCTACCTGCACCCCGAGGCGCACAGACCGATCACCCACCGCGAGGCGGCCCGCCTTCAAGGGTTCCCCGATAGCTTCATCTTTGAGGGCTCCAAGATCGAGATAGCCAGACAGATCGGCAACGCCGTTCCCACGGCGCTGGCTCAGGCAATCGCCCGCCACCTTCACGAGGCCCTTGTGGCGCAACGGCTCGCCGCCGTCGCTTAGCCAGGCACCGTAACAAAAGCCGCTCTGGGACAGCCCCAGGGCGGCTTTTGCGGCTTTGCCATGCCGCTGATGTAAATTGACCTCGCCGTCCGACCGTTCGACGCACCCAAAGGGGAGAAATTGACGAAGATGACAGCAGCTATTGCCGTTGTAACGCCGGCCCTAGCGATGGCGCTATCGGCGTGGGCCGCCTCCACGCCGCGGCCTAGGTACTCGCACCTGTGAGCGAGAGCGAGAATCCCCCCGCCGGGACTTTTGACGCCCAGGCGGCGATCCGAGATAATGCCGCAAAAAAACAAGGACTGGGCTGCGGCCGCAAATCAGGCTGCCCGGGACGCAACAAAGAAGGATTGGGCGGCTGAAGCTGCCGAAGCGGCGAAACGGAATGCGGAGCGCCTGACCGACAGCGCGACCATGTCGGACAGGGTTACCGCAGGGCTCGAATCTTCACTAGATCACATGCGCAAAATGACGCAGGGCCTGGATCCGGAGTTACAGGTTCAGGCCTTGCGGATTGTCGAGGCCAACGAGGAGTGGATCCAGGCCCAAGACAAAAAACTTGACGCCCTGGAACGTAAAGATGAGAAGGCTGCCGCCAAGGAGCAAAAGGAGCAGGAGCGGCTGGAGAGAGAAATACAGTCTTTCCAGCTTCTGAAGGGCATGCACGACGCCGCTAAAGCGACAGCCAAGGCTTTGGAGGAAATCCGCAAGGCCAGAAGATTGGCGGACAGGCAACAAGGTCAGCAGGCGACCTTCAACAAGAAAATGGCGTGGGTCGCTCTCTTCGTCGCAATGGGGTCCTTCATCGCGTCCGTCGGAATGCCCCTCGCGGACCATGCATTTTTCAATGATCCGCCGAAGGTAGCAGTCGTGGACTACTGGGAACTGACAGTCCCGCCACTGCTGCGCAACCTGCACCGCTGAGAGGCCGAGAGCCGCCCGTGAATCCTCCGGGGCGGTTCTCTTTTCCTTATGACGACTCTTCAGGAGGCTTAGGGACGGGATCAGCGGCGTTTACGAGCTCCGCCAGCTCTTCGCCGGACAGTTCGCCTCCGAGTATCTCCTCCACGGCGAGAACGGTCTCGTATAGCTCATGCCCCGATTTCGGGTCGCCTTTCCCTGTCATGTAGCCAAGATACTTCAGGGCCCCGAGTCACCTAAGCCAGCCCTTCTTCTTGGAGGGCCTGCAAGCCCTATGGTTTTACTTATGAATGATCCCGTTTACGCTTTGCTTTGGCCTCGCTCCCTGTTCGTGTGGGAAGCCACGCGCATTTTGGAACTGCCCGCGGGAGACGACGAATGGGTCAGTAAGGTCAGCCATCTGCTCCTTGAGGCCTATGAGGACGAGGGGGTGGCATCGGCGTTTCTAGCCGCGCTACCCACGAATAACGCGTTCCTGCGGCAAGCGGGGGTGCCTCAGAGCGACGCCCTGGCTCGCGTCTGGCTCACTGAATTGCTGAACGACGAGTCGCGGTTAGGGCCATATAAGGCGCCCGTCTACTGGGCTGAGCGGAACGCCAATTCCTTAGCATCAGATCAGCCATACGAGACCTTCGCCCAAGACTTCTTCGAACTAGTAGATAAATTGCAGGAAGCGGGCTACTTTCCCAAAGTCCTCGCAAAAGACTGCGTCGACGACCCCTTAGACCTAGACGACGTTCGAAAGACTATCCGCCGTGCCACGAAGCTGGACGTTCCATGGCACATGACCGGCGAAGAAATACTCGCACTTGGCGATGGGGCGGTGTACTCACTCGTCGAGTATTTTCACGACCAAGCCCAGCGACCGCGGACAGCCACGTACCACAGCTATGGAAAGTGTGGTCTGCACTATCAAAATTGGAACAGCCAGTCGGGGCAGAGCGTCTATCGCTGGCGTGTAAACACGCTACTGGAGAGCCACCGCGTGCCGCTCCGTCTAGGCACGTCCGGCGAAGAACAAGGGCGGCTCATTCGCGTTTTTGACTCACCCCTCAATGACTTGGCGACCCAACAAATCGCTCAGCGGGCGGACGACCCCGAGGACGAAGTGGCCCATGCCGTTCGGATGTACCGCGCCAGAAGCGCCACGGTCGTAGACAAGCGTGCAGCGATAGCACTGCTCTACGGCGAGCTGGAACCAAAACGAACCTCAATGAAGAAGAAGGTTTCTTCCGCCGACGAGAGTGACCTTTTCAGGATCGCCAACCAGTTCACCATCCGCCACCGCGACAAGGCCCAGAAGTCAGATTTCGGCGAGGAGTTCCTCGACTGGACCTTTTGGACTTGTTTGGCCACAGCGAACCTCATGGATGAAATTGCTGTCCGGAATATTGCGGCGAACTCCGACTATCCGTCAGAGAGCTGCGAATCAGCCGTCTGAGCCTTCTCATGTGTTACCTACTCGACAACGGCTGGCCGATGTCGACTAGACGGCACCAGCGTTGGCTCAAACTGACGCTATGGGTTTCCGTACTACGGCGCATCAGGGATCATCGACTACGTCGATGACTACATCTACGACGAGCCGCTAGTTGTTGTGTCCGAGGACGGCGCCAACCTCCTGGCGAGATCGTCAGCCATTGCATTCGTGGCTGCTGGCAGGACTGGGTCAACAACCACGCGCACATCCTGAAACCAATCACCGATTCGGTGGGATATTGGGCAGCCCGAATCGAATGTGAGGACTTGACTCCAGCCGTAACCGGTTCCGCCCAACTGAAGCTGACCATCGAAGCCCTCATGAACCTGCAGATCGCTGCGCCATTGGACTCTGAAGAGACACGTCGCATTCAGGATTTCATCGTCCAACGCTCTTCACCGCTCGACGAGCTTCTAGACAAAGCAATGAGCGTCACCCGTGTCCTCAAGGAGCGCCGCTCTGCTCTCTTCATGGTGTGCCGACCCCCTCTTTTCTCGTGCGCCTACGCCTAGCTGGAGTCCCGCGGCCCGCACTGGGGACACGTGGCGGCAGTCTCGGGAGCCGAGCCGTCATCCGAAGCATCAGGAAGCTGTCCCTGGCAGTTCTCGCAGGTGCCCGCGACGAGGCTCTGGTCCGACTGCTTTGCGAGGACGTAGTCGGCGTAAAGGGAGGTGCCAACGACACCGGCGAGAAGGACGCCCGCGACTGCGGTCCCAACTATCGCGAGCCTGGCGTCGCCGCCCGCCATTCCGCGCCCACCATTCTTGAGTGTCCCGCCCCCAATGCAGGCCTTCGCGGCACTCTCAGCGGCGATGCCCCAGTGATTCGAAATCTTTACACCTCCTCCATCGGTGCCAAACATCTTGGCCCCCAGCAGGAGACCGGCCTGCGCTACCTCGCCAACCTTCCCAGCACCCTGCATCAGCGGATTTGCCATGGGGATGATGAGCGTCCGGGTGAAGCCGTTGCTCTTGCTTTTGCCTGTCTGATTGTCCACGCTGCTGCCTCTTCTCGTTTCGTCTTGAGCGTGGAAGGCGGTGGTGGGTTCGGGCCCAAGGGAACCGCTGTGGTTCTCGCTCACGGACCACGAGATTAATGTATCAACCCGGCCCTCTCTACCTTTCCTGCCGCACACACGGTGGGATATGGAAGGGAGCATCCAATGAGCACAGTAATCATCCGCCGCCGACCGACAGCCCCATCGGCCGGGGCGCTGAACCTATCCTCCGGGTAGACGCCGATTTGCGCGCACCCTGAGCCGGAGTCATCTCTCGTTGGTCGCCGTCGTTTCGCTTAGGGCGCGCCGAACAGTACGTTCGCTGGTGAGCATAAGCCGAGCAATCTCGGCAACGGTTCGGCCGCTGGCTCTCATACGGATTACTTTTTCAAGATCTTCCGTCAGGATGCCATAAGCGGTTTTTTCGATGCCTGATACGGCGTGTTGACGCGATCTCCGCTATCGAAGCGCGGACCTGAAACGCTTGGCGTGAGCGGTGGGGTTCCTGAGCGGGACTCGGAACCGCCTATCGAGACTCAGCTCCGTTGGTAGGGCGATGGTGGGTGAGAGCCCCTTCAACAGACTTCCTGGTTCGATCCCAGGTGCTTTTGGAGGATTCGCTCTTGCGAATAGCGCGCGTTCAGTCGCACATGCCTCTCTGGTCTGAGTGCGGCACGTGATGAGTCCTACCCAGCTGGGCGTTGCAAAGCCCACCAACTCACAACGGTGCTTTAGAGGTTCGCCTATTGGCCAATTCGCTAGCCCGTGGTGCCCGCCAAGTGTTCCAGCCCGGGACGCGCTTGTTCAGGGCCTGCAGCTGGTCCGTCGCTAACTCACCGTTAATGGCCTGCTGACGTTGTTTGTGTAGCCAGGTTCCCAGCGCTCGTTCGGCCTCTGAGGAAGCGCGGCGGTAACGTGGGAACCGAGACTTGGACGCAACGAAATCGGCCAATCCCTCGAGACGCTCCTGCCACCGGTTGGCATCCAGCTGCGCCCGCGGAGTGGCCTCCCAGTCCCCTGCTTTGGCCAACGCGAGACGCTTCTCCTCCGGCAAATCATCACGTTTAGCGGCGGCACGCTGCTGCGCTAGCCACCTTCCCATGCCCGACTCAGCCCCGTGACGCTTCGCGAAAGGCATACGGCCGTTCTCCGCGAAGAAGCGTGCCAGTTCCCCGCAGCGTTTCGCCCACTGCGGGCTCACCGGACCGGGTTTGGGCGCGTAGGCGAGGTGCTCCTCTTCCAGGCTGGGCTCCCGCTGTTTCGCCGACCGCAGCGCCCGGGTCACTTTCTGCGCGGGAACTTCGCATAGCGCCGCAATGCGGACTGGCGTCAGGCCCTTGCGGTACATGATGACCCATTCTGAGGAGCCAGCTTCCATAGCCATCAGGCCTCTGGGACCTCAGCCTCGGCGAAGTCACCGCGCGAGATCTTCTCGGTCGTCCGGCGATACGCCTCATCAACGTAAGCCTCAAGATCCGCGATCCCGACCCTCCAGACGCCGCGACCGCCGACCTGGATTCCCCGAAGCTCCCCTGATTTCAGCATGGCCCTGATGAGCGGCTCGCCCACGTTCAGCTCCTGGGCAACCTGTTCGATAGTTAGGAAGCGCAGCGTCCGGCGCGGTACTTCAGTCATGAACCCATCGTATGTGCCGCCAACCGAGAATGAGCGCGCGAACGCAACTGACACTTCTACGAGTAGTCACTGCTTGCGGCCAACCTTGCGGCAGGCCCGCGGGTATCACGAGCTCGTCAATTAGCTGCATACTCACCGCACCATCGTAAGCTGCCATGAATGGCTGACAGTCGGGACTCGGCGGTGCGACGGAACTTGAGTGTGGGAAGTCATAGCGGTGAGTTTGGATCTACCCCCTGACATCATGCCGGGAAGCTGTCTACAACACATAGACGCCGATACCGCTCGCGCCCACGCACGCGCGGCCCCTCCTGCCTGCAGGGGGAGATGGACCACTGCCGGCAGAGGGGCCCCGGACCCCAAGCGTCATAGATCTAGACGCCCTTCCCCCTCCTGAAGATGTTCGGCACCCTCTTTGACGCCTGGAGTAGCCCTCGCGGCTTGCGTTCGGCCGCCATGTCCTTCACACCCAAAAGGGCCGAGGCATGCTTCGACATAACAAGGAGCTTCCCGCTGAACATATGAACTGCCCGTAGCCCGAGTATGACGTGGTCGAAGTCCTCTCGGTTCTCCATGACTGGCCCAATGACTTTGTCTGGGAACGTCTGGACAAATTCTGCAAGCCAGTTGATCTCGTCCTTGAGGCTGCCGTTTGGGATAAACAGGTCTGCCTTGACCAGGGCGACATTAAGCCGTTGCAGTACCTCGCCCATGGCTTTCGAAGAGTCCGTCTGGGCAAATTCCATGAGGTCTTTGCTGTTCATCTTGCTGACAGCCGGGACCCAAACCTCCTGACGGTTGGCCCATTCACGTCCAGCCAGCACAATCTCGGCGATGATTTCCCGTTGCTGGCCCCTTAACTTCTCCTGCTGCTCGGCCTGATGCCGGTGCATTGCGTGCCGGTTAGTCAGCGCGACACCACTCAGGGCGGCTGCTGCAGAGAGTGTGCTCGCGATAAGGGTGGTCCAGAAAGCGTCGTTCATGGTTGCAAGTATCTCCCGCAGACGGACCGCTTCCGTCTCCACGGAGGCGGCATCGGCGGCAAGAACGCTGGCTCCCGGGCCGACGCCGCCGCTGGCGCTGGCCCTGGCAGGTTCAATGCCAGGGCCTCAGCTACCATCCTTCCTTGTCCGCGGGCGTGGACGGCCCGGCGGGGGAGGTTGACGCCATGGCCGACTATGCAGCCAGATCGATCTCGACGAAGGCGTCTGGGAGTATTACCGCGAAGCCGAACCGGCCCTCCAAACGCATGACCACGAGGTTCCTCGTGAAGTTGTCCCCGGAACGGTCCAGAGCCAGGGTTGCGTCCTTGCGGACGACTACTTGGGCAAGCTGCCAGCCCCCAAGGATCGCTGTCCCGCTACGACCGCGCTGGAAATGCACCCGGGGGACCTTGCAGAGCTACTCCACGCCGTCCCCGGCAGGATCACCCAGCAGGTACTTTCCAGTCGCCCCGGAGTCCCTCGGCGGGTCCAGCGCCTCAGCGTTGACAGTCATGGCCTTGCCGGCTGTTGTCAGCGCGTCCGTGGCGATCGGCTGGAGGATCAGGCCCGAAGTGCTGAGTAGCGCGATGACGTTCTCGTCCGTCCTGTCACCGCTGAGAACCTGGGACTCGAGGCCCACTTCCGGCACGTGTATCGGTCCAGGCCCAGTGAATCGGCAGTTCCGGCCACATTCCCGAGCCGATCCAGGACGGATAACAACTCGTTTTTTTGCTCCTGCGTGTACTTCCTGATGGTTCGTGATACTCCCGTAAAGATGACACGGTCGTTGCAGCTCCCAATTTTCACCGAGTTGCAACGACCACTAGAACCCGCCGGCCCAAACATGGGCCGCCGCGCCGGGCGTCTTCACCACGGCGATCCTGACCTTCATCCACAGCTGGAACGAATTCATCATCGCGCTGTCTATGATCAACGACCCCAAGATCCAGACCGCCACGGTCGCGATCTGCAAGTTCACCGGCGCCACCGAATTCCAGGCGCCGTTCGGCGAGCAGATGGCCGCGGGCGTGATCGTCACCGTACCGTTGGTCATTATGGTGCTGATCTTCCAGCGGCGGATCGTCGAAGGCCTCACCGCGGGCGCGAGCAAATGAGCCCTGTTCCGCCGGTGGGCCCTGTGGAGGAAACCGCGCTGGCGCCAGCCCCTGCGTGGTGGCAGTCCGCCGTCATCTATGAGGTCTACCCGCGCTCCTTCGCCGACGGCGACGGCGACGGCGTCGGCGATCTCGCCGGGCTGATCGCCCGGCTGCCGTACATCGCCGCCCTCGGCGTGGACGGCATCTGGATGACCCCGTTCCAGCCCTCCCCGCAGGTGGACCAGGGCTACGACGTGACCGACTACTGCGGCGTGGACCCGCTGTTCGGCTCCATGGAACAGTTCGATACTTTGCTGGAACTGGCGCACGCGCTGGGCCTGCGGGTCCTGCTCGACGTCGTCCCCAACCACTGCTCCTCGGAGCACCCGCTGTTCCAGGCGGCTTTGGCTGCCGGGCCGGGTTCGCCGGAGCGGGACATGTTCCACTTTGTTGAAGGCTCCCACGCCGACGTCCCGCCGAACAACTGGCAGAGCGTGTTCGGCGGCCGGGCGTGGAGCCGCGCCAATCCGGGTTCGGTGACGGACAGAGACTGGTATCTGCACCTCTTTTCAGCCGGGCAGCCGGACTGGAACTGGCGCAATCCCGCCGTCGGCGATTACTTCGACGGCGTGCTGCGCTTCTGGTTCGACAAGGGGGTGGACGGGCTGCGCATCGACGTCGCGCATGCGCTCTTCAAGGCCGAGGGACTGCCGGATTCGCCCTCCACGGGCGGGGTGGTGGACGGGCTGCGGTCCAACCCGCGGGTCTCGGACCAGGAGGACGTCCACGAGGTCTACCGCCGCTGGCGCACCCTCGCGGAGAAGTACGAGCCGCACCGCCTGCTGGTGGGCGAGGTCAATCTGGAACCGGCCCGCGCCGCGCGCTACACCCGGGCCGATGAGATGCAGCAGGCTTTTGCATTTGCGTTCGTGAAGCTCGGCTGGAACGCGGAGGCGTGGGCCGCCGTGGGCAACGAGCTCGAGGCTGCCCGGCAGCTGCATGGCGCCGCCCCCACCTGGGCGCTGGAAAACCACGACATCGTCCGTTCCGTCACCCGCTTCGGCGGCGGCGATCTGGGCGCTATCCGGGCGCGGGCCGCGCTGGTGGCGCTGCTGGGACTGCCCGGCGCCGCATATATCTACCAGGGGCAGGAACTCGGTCTGCCCGAGGTCGACGTCCCGGTGGAGGCCCGGGTGGATCCGATGTGGGCCCGCGGCGGCGTCTGCCGCGACGGCGCCCGCGTCCCGCTGCCCTGGACCGAGGATGCGGCGCTGAACCACGGCTTCTCGCTCGGTGAAGCCGCCGCGGATCCGTGGCTGCCGTTCCCCTCGGAATGGGGCAACCACGCTGTCAAGCAACAGGAACAAGACCCGCAGTCCCCGCTGAACCTGACCAAGACTGCTCTGAAGCTACGCCGGCAGTTGTGGAAGAACGAAGTGTTCACCACGGACGACGGCGGCACCTGGCGTGTTGAGGCCGGCAACCTCCTCATCTGCGAACGCAACGAGCACTTCTTGGTCGCCGTCGCCATGGGCACCGAGCCGGTGCAGCTGCCGGCAGGTTCCGTGCTGCTCAGCGCCGCGCCCCTGACGGAGGACGGCTGGCTCCAGCCGAACAACGCGGCCTGGGTGCTGCGGGGCTGAGTAGACCGGTCAAAGCATTTTCTTCAATTTGCTGTTTGAAAGTGTGCTATTCCGAGAAAGGGCCCCCGAGCAAGCTCGGGGGCCCTTCCGTCAAGGTGCATAGAAGGAATTGATCCAAGCGGCCCGATCGGAGAAGAATGAAAATACCGGCTCGTACAGGACGATGAACTGGCCTGCTTCTGCATTCTTGTTGTCGAAGCACACGTCACCGCTGGCCTTACCACCCGGCGCGATTTCACCGGAGCTGAGCAGGTTCACCACTCCAAGCCGGGTCGACGTAACCGAACACTTTTTGAACCGCTAACAGAAACTCGCTGGTCGGGTATGCCTTCCGGCCCAGGAGCATTCGGCACTTATATCGTCCGGCACCTCAAAACGCCAAGGGCGCGCCCGGCCAGACCGGACGCGCCCTTCGTGTGCTCAACCCCCCTTCAAGCCCCTGATTCAGTCGATCAGCACCGGCTCCTTGGCACGCTCCGAGGATTCCGCAACCGGCGCAACCTTCCGGTTCCGCTGGTTCATCCAGCACCCACCCGCAAGAACCGCCACGAGTGCGAAGGTGCTCAGTAGCTGGGGCCGGGAATCCTCGCCGATGAAGCCCACCGTGAAGATCGCGGCGAGGATGACCAGACCAAACACCGTGAGCCACGGGAAGCCGGGCATCCGCAGGGGAAGATCCGTCCCCTCGCGGTCGGCGCGGAGGCGCAGCGCGAGTTGGGCGAGGAGCGCGGACGTCCACACCAGCAGGCATGTGGAGCCCACGATGTTGAGCAGGACGGGAAGGACCTTTTCGGGGAAGGCCAGCTCCAGCACAACCGTGACAACGCCGAAGGCGACGCTGGCGAGAACTGCGACAACCGGGACACGTGCCTTCGACACGGAGGCAAGCAGGCGTGGCGCTTCACCCCGCTCGGCGAGGGAGAACGCCATCCGTGAGGCACCGTAGAGGTTGGCGTTGAGGGCGGAGAGCAGTGCCGCTACGGCTACCAGGGTGATGGCAGTGGCTGCGCCGGGCATGCCGGCCGCATCCAGCACCGCGGCGAACGGGCTCTTCAGCCCCGCCGAACCCACGGGCACCACTGCAGCGATCACGAAGATCGCGCCGATGTAGAAAACGAGGATGCGCCACAGCACGGTCCGGACTGCCTTCTTCACGCTGCGGGCAGGCTCGGCGGTCTCAGCTGCCGCCACAGAGACAATCTCGGTGCCGCCGAATGCGAAAGCCACCACGAAGAGTGCCGTGGCGATCCCGGCGAAACCGCTGGGTGCGAATCCGGCTCCGGTGAAGTTGGACAGGCCAGGTGACTGGACGGCCGGCAGCCAGCCGAAGAGCAGGGCAGCGCCCACCAGGAGGAATCCGACGATTGCTGCCACCTTGAGCAGGGCGAACCAGAACTCGAATTCACCGAAGTTCTTCACGCTGGTGAGGTTCACAGCGGTGAGCACCACGATGAACACGAAAGCCATCAGCCACACCGGCAGGGCGGGGAAGATGGTGGCCAGCAGGCCGGCAGCACCGAGCGCTTCGGCCGCGATGACCACCACGAGCTGCAGCCACCAGAGCCAGCCCACCGTGGCGCCGGCCACCGGCCCGTAGGCCTTGGCGGTATAGACGGAGAAGGCGCCGCTGTCCGGATTGGCGGCGGCCATCTCGCCAAGGGCCCACATCACCAGGATGATGAGGGTGCCTGCCACGAGGTAGGAGATCAGCACGGCCGGGCCGGCAGCCTGGATGCCGGCGCCGGAGCCGATGAACAGGCCCGCGCCGATGGCGCTTCCGAGCCCCATCATGGTGAGCTGGCGGGGTTTGAGTGCGGCGCCCAGTGCGCGGCCAGACGTCATTGTCTGTTGTTCCATGGGGAGTCCTCTGGTTGTTGGTGGAAGGGATGGGGATTCAGGTCAGTGGTTTCTAAGCAGCGTGGGCTTCCAAAAGCCGGAGCACGCGATCATTGGAGGCGGGATCGGCAACGGTGATCCGCACGCCGTCGCCCTGGTACGCGCGGACCAGGATGTCTGCGCGGTCGAACGCGTCCACCAGCCTCGCCCGGAGGCTGTCATCCGCGCGGATCCACAGGAAATTGCCCTGGCTTGGCTGGAGTTTCCAGCCCTGCGCTTCCAGCCGCGCGGCCATCCGTGCGCGCTCCTGCTTGACGGCTGTCACCCGCGATTCCATCTCTTCCCCGGCGTCCAGCGACGCGATGGCAGCCTTCTGGGCCAGCGCACTCACCGAAAAGGGAAGGGCGGTGCGGCGCAGTCCCTCGGCGATGGCCGGCGCCGCCACGGCGTAGCCCACGCGCAGGCCGGCGAGCCCGTAGGCCTTCGAGAAGGTGCGCAGGATGCAGACGTTCGGGTGCCGGCGGTAGAGCGACAGGGAATCGGGGCCGCTGCCCGGTTCGGCGTACTCCACGTAGGCCTCGTCGACCACCACGAGGATGTCGGAACGGACGGACTGCAGGAAGACCTCGATGCGCTCGTGGCTGATCGGCACGCCGGTGGGGTTGTTGGGGGTGCAGAGCAGGATCACCTTGGTGCGGTCAGTAACGGCCGCGGCCATGGCCTCGAGGTCATGGCCCTCGGCGTTGTCCAGCGGGATTCGGACCGGCCGGGCGCCGGCCAGCTCGACCAGGATGGGGTAAGCCTCGAAGGAGCGCCAGGCGAAGATCACTTCATCGCCGGCGTCGCACAGTCCGGTGATGATCTGCTGGAGGACTCCCACGCTGCCGGGTCCCACCGCTATTTCCCCGCCGGTGACGCCCAGGTGCCGGGCCAGCCGTTCGCGGAGTTCGACGGCGGCACTGTCCGGGTAGCGGTTCATGGTGCCGGCCGCTTCGGCCACCGCAGCGGCGGCCGCGGGCAGCGGCTCGTAGTGGCTTTCGTTGCTGGCGAGGGCTGCGATGTCTGCGCCGGCGCCGCGGCGGCCCGGGACGTAGGACGGAAGTCCGGCCACAGCGCCGCGAAGGGTGGGGAGCGCGGTGTCCGGTGCGGTCAGGAGCTGATCACTGGTCATGAGGACTGATCATGATTGTGACCCGCCCCACAATGCAAGATACCCTCATCCCATTGGGACTTCTGCTCAACTTCTAGTAACTGTGGTGAAAATATGACCATCCCGAACCCTCGCACCTTGGATTCCCTTGACGGCAGGATCATCCTGGCCCTCGACAAGGACCCGGAAGCCAGTGCCTTGGCACTCTCGCGGACACTCGGCGTCGCACGGAACACGGTCCACTCCCGGCTAGGGCGGCTCGAGCGCAGCGGTGCGCTCCGCTCCTTCAGCCGGCGGCTGGATCCCGCCGCGCTGGGCTATGACCTGATGGCCTTCCTCTCACTGTCCATCAGCCAGACGCGGACAGGCGCGGTGGAAAACGGGCTCGCCGCTATTCCCGAGGTCATCGAGGTTCACGCCACCACCGGGGACGCGGACCTCATGGCCAAGGTGGTGGCCCGCAGCACGGCCGATCTCTACCGCATCACCAACGAGATCCTGGAAATCGAGGGAATCCAACGGACCAGCACGGCCATCTCCGTGCTGGAACTCATGCCGCCCCGCTACGACGGCCTCCTAGCCCGGCTCTCCGAGCAGGAATCCCGCCCTTCGAAGTAATCCAGGTGACGCACGCCACAATTAGGCATATTTTCAGTTGCGCCCGCCCACTCCTGCCAAATATCCCAGTCAAAATCGACTCTCTTGCCTGTCCAGGGATCAGCGCAGAAGATTCGTGCATGACTTCACTTACCGTCTCAGGCCGCGTGGCGCAGGTTCTCAGCAGCTATCTCAGCGATGTCTTCGGCGTGATGGGCAACGGAAACGTCTACTTCCTGGACGCCGCGGAAAAGCTGGGCCCCCGCTTCTCCGCCGTCCGCCATGAAGGCGCCGCCATCGCCGCGGCCGACGCCTACTACCGGACGTCAGGACGTCTCGCCGCGGGCACCACCACGTATGGCCCCGGCTACACCAATGCACTCACCGCCATCGCAGAGGCGGTCCAAGCGCAAATCCCCGTGGTGCTGGTCACCGGGGACGCTCCGAGCAGTGGCGCCCGACCTCAGGACGTGGACCAGGCGGCAATCGCCGCGGGCCTCGGCGCGGCCACCTTCACCGTGACCCGCGACGCCGCTGGCTCCATCACGCAGCAGGCGGTGGAGTACGCACTCACCAAGCGCACCGCCGTCGTGATTGCCATCCCCTACGACCTCGCGGCGGTCGAGGCTGCGGACGAGGAACTTCCGGCGCCGCTGGCACCGGCCGTGAGTGACGACGTCGACGGCGGACTGGGGCAGGTAGCCCGGCTGCTCGCCGGGGCGAAGCGGCCGCTGATCCTCGCCGGCCGCGGCGCACATCTCGCCGGCGCCGGCCCGGAACTCCGCGAGCTCGCCGACCGCATCGGCGCGCTGACCGCCGGAACCGCACTGGCGCTCAACCTCCTCCAGGGCGACGGGTATCTCGGCGTCGCGGGCGGCTTCGGCACTGATACCGCGGCCGGGCTCATGGGTGAGGCCGATGTGGTCCTCGTGGCCGGGGCAAGCCTGAGCCCCTTCACCATGCGGTTCGGGCACCTGCTCGGCCCGGACAGCACGGTCATCCAGATCGACGCCGCCCTGCAGCCGACGCACCCCCGGGTGGACACGTTCGTGAGCGCGGACGTGAAGTCTGCTGCGGGACGCATCCTAAAGATGCTGGATGGCCCGGCCTCGCCGGCCGCCAGCCCCGCAGAAGCCTGGCGCGCGGAAGCCCGCAAACGCCTGGCCGAGGGACCGGCCCACCACCCAGGCTCAGCGGAGACGCCGGACGGCCGGCTGGACCCGCGCTCCCTTGCCACGGCATTGGATGCTGTGCTGCCGAGCGCCGCACGGTGGTCCAGGACGGAGGGCACTTCGTCGGCTGGGCACCCATGTACTGGCGCATCCCGAGGCCCCAAGACCTGGTCATGGTGGGGACCGCCTACCAGGCCATCGGGCTGGGCCTCGCCAGCGCCGTCGGGGCAGCCCTGTGGAGGACGGCCGCACCCTGGTGCTGGCCTCCGGCGACGGCGGTTTCCTGATGGGCCTGTCTGACCTCGAATCGCTGATTGGTGCGGCCAGCAGCGCCGTCGTCGTGATCTACAACGATGCCGCCTACGGAGCCGAAATCCACCAGTACGGCTCCCAGGGCCTGACCGACAAGCCCATGCTGATCCCCGAGGTGGACTTCAGCGGCATCGCCCGCGCGCTCAGTGCGGAATCCGCGATCATCCGCTCACTGGAGGACCTTTCCGCGCTCCAGGACTGGATCGACGCCGGCGCCAGGGGAACCTTTGTGGCCGACTGCCGGATCACCTCGAGCGTCCGGGCCCCGTGGCTGAGCGAGTGGATGGAAGCCTCGCGGGCTGCGAAGGCGGCGGTGGCGGGCTAAAAAATTCACAGGTCCACCACCTAACATGTGCACATGAAGGCTGCCCGGGACGCACGCTCTGCTGCCGTTGTGATCAACGTCGGATCACGCCGTGGGGCGGCACCCGAACTTGCCGTGGACGCGATGCGTAAGGCCGGCGTGCCAATCTCCGCCGTGCACCACGTGCTGTCGGGGGCAGACCTGGACGGGACGCTTGACCGGGTGCTTGCGGACGGGCACGACCTGGTGGTTGTCGGCGGCGGCGACGGGACGGTGTCCTACGCCGCCGGCCGGGTTGCCGGCACCAACGTGGTGCTCGGCGTTCTTCCGCTGGGCACCGCCAACGATTTCGCCCGCACGCTGGAGATACCCAACAACCTTGCCGAGGCGTGCGCCACCATCGCCGAAGGGAAGGTCGTGGACATCGACCTCGGCCGGGCCAACGGCGAGCCATTCCTTAACGTCGCGTCCGTGGGCCTGTCGGTGTCTGTCACCGAAGCTCTCAGCCCCCGCCTGAAGCGGTACATCGGGCCATTGGCGTACAGCATCGCCACGCTGACGGCTTATGCCCGGCACAAGGCGTTCCGGGCCCGCCTCGAGTTCCCTGACGGGGACCACGAGCCGATGAAACTCAACGACCTGCTCCAGGTGGCCGTCGGCAACGGCCGGCATTACGGCGGCGGCAACACTGTCTCCCCCACGGCGGGGATCGACGATCACACCCTTGACATCTACGCCATCCTGGCCGGGCCCGTCCGGGAGCACGTGAGTATCGCGCGGCTGCTCAAAGACGGAAGCTTCATCAAACATGACCGCGTGTACCACCTGACCACCAGGCGTGTCCGGCTGGTCACCGACCAGCCGCTGCCGGTGAACCTCGACGGCGAGATCGCCACCACCACGCCGGCCGACTTCACCATCCAGCGCAACGCCGTCCACGTGCTGGTGCCGCAGAGCAGCACCAGCGCGCTATTCGACGGACCGGGCGCCGCGAACTGGCCGTCCTGAGGGCGTTGTTTCCTAAACAGTCACGCCTCCGGCACATCTCCCCTTAGTGTTGGTGCAGCAGATCACGAAACCGTTTACGTAAACCGTTTGCGTAACACGGTCCGGACAGCACCCAGGGAGGAGGAACAGTGGTCACCATCCGCGATGTCGCCAAGCACGCCGGCGTCTCCCCGGCCACCGTCTCCCGGGTGGTCAACGGGCTCGTGGGCTACTCCGACGAGACGCGGGAACGGGTCGAGACCGCGGTCAAGAGCCTCAGCTACGAAACGGACTACCTCGCCCGGGGCCTGAAGACCCGGCAGACGTCCGTGATCGGGCTCCTCGCCCCCATGGTGTCCGATGCCCTGGCCTCCCAGGTCATGCAGGGTGTGGAGGAGGAAGCCCAGGAGCGCGGCTACGCCGTGATGCTCGGCCGCACCGGCGCCAAGTCCGCCTACATCGCCGGCTACCTCCGGACGCTGCGGACCTACCGGGCCGCCGGCGTCATCCTCATCTCCGCGGTGATCACGCCGGAGACAAGGCAGCTGCTGGGACCCAACGTCCCCATCATTTCCGTCGCCATCAGCGACAAGTCCGGCTCGCCCAGCGTGGCCATCGACGACGAGCAGGCAGCCTACGACGCGACCCGTCACCTGCTGCGGCTCGGCCACCGGCGCATCGGCCTGCTCACCGGCGATCCGGCGTCGATCCACGTCGCCCAGCCCCGGAAGCGCGGGTACCTGCGCGCCATGACGGAGGCAAACTGCACCCCGGTCACCGCCACCGGCACCTTCTTCTACGAAAGCGGCGCTCCCGGAGTCGACGAGCTGCTGCAGCAGGAACCCGGCCTCACCGCCGTCTTCGCGATGAGCGACGAGATGGGCGCCGCCGTCGTCAATGAACTGCAGCGGCGCGGGCTCCGGGTGCCGGAGGACGTCTCGGTCCTGGGCTTCGACAACACCTCCACCGCCCTGCACGTGAACCCGCCGCTGAGCACCATGGCCCAGCCGCTCGAGGACATGGGACGGATGGCCGTGAAGAAGCTGCTCCGCTCCCGCGACCTGGGGCCGAAGATCATGCCGCACCGGCTGATCGAACGCGGCTCCACGGCGCCGCCCATTTCAACACCGCCCAACCCAGCCCCGCCGGGACAGCAGGAACCCACCAGCTAAACCCACACAAAACCAACGGCGGCAGCCGGCACTCCCCCGCGCCACAAACAGCCCAGCCGCCGCGATCCCGCACGCCCCAAACCACCCGCACCACCCGGTATTAACCCAAGAAAAAGGAGCAACACATGAGGCAGCGCCGCCGCACCTGGCAGACTCTTCTTGCCACCACCGCATCCCTGACCGTCGCCGCCGTCGCCCTCACCGGCTGCGGCGGGACCGCCACGGACGCGAAGAGCGCCCCGAAGGCCGCCGCGTCCTTCGAGGGCAAGGGCCCCATCAACTACGTCTCCAACCGCGACGCCTCCGGTGCCGCGAACAAGAGCATCGAGGAATGGAACGCCGCCCACCCGGAGGAGAAGGTCACGTTCATCGAACTGCCGGACTCCGCGGACCAGCAGCGCCAGCAGCTCATCCAGAACGCCCAGATCAAGTCGGACACCTTCAGCGTGCTGAACCTGGACGTCGTCTGGACCTCCGAGTTCGCCGCCAACAAGTGGATCCTGCCGCTGCCCGCGGACGCCGTCCCCACGGACAAGATGATCCCCGCCACCGTCAACGCCGCCACGTACCGTGACACCCTGGTGGGTGCCCCGTACTACACCGACGGCGCCCTGTTCTACTTCCGCTCGGACCTGCTGAAGGCCGCCGGCATCGCCGCCCCGCCCAAGACCTGGGACGAGATGAAGACCGCCTGCAAGGCCATCCTGGCGCTCCCCGAAGCCGCCGGCATGTCCTGCTACGCCGGCCAGTTCGACAAGAACGAGGCCCTCACGGTCAACTTCTCCGAGGCCGTGGCCTCCGCCGGCGGCACCGTGGTGGACGCCGAGGGCAAGCCCACCGTCAACACCCCCGAGGCCAAGAAGGGCCTGAACCTGCTGGTGGACGGCTTCAAGGACGGGCTCTTCCCCTCCGACGCCATCACCTACCTCGAAGAGCAGGGCCGCCGCGCGTTCCAGGACGGCAAGCTCGTCTTCCTGCGCAACTGGCCCTTCCTGCACGCCTCCCTGAGCGCCACGGACGGCTCCAGCAAGGTGGCCGGCAAGTTCGGCATCACCTCCATCCCGGGCACCGACGGCCCCGGCGTCTCCACCCTCGGCGGCCGCAACCTCGGCATCTCGCCGTTCACCGCCAACAAGGCCACCGCCCTGGAGTTCGTCAAGTTCTTCACCAGCGAGGAGCAGGCCCAGAAGCGCCTGGCCCTGTCCTCCCGCGCCCCGGTGTACACCTCCCTCTTCGCGGACCCCGCCGTCGTCGCCAAGCGCCCGTTCTTCCCCACCCTGCTGACCTCCCTGAACAACGCCCAGCCGCGCCCCAAGGTGGTCCAGTACGGCGCCACCACCAAGGCCATCCAGGAAGAGGCCTACGCGGCCATCACCGGCAAGAAGGACACGGACACGGCCCTGAACGACATGCAGGCCAAGCTCACCGAGCTCTCCGCCAAGTAATTCCGAACTATTCGAGCAGTTGCCGGGCCGGCCGGTTCACCCCGGCTGGCCCGGCAACTGCAACCCCAGTGAGGTTCCCAGAATGACGACGACGACCGCCCCGCCCGCCAGCCCGCAGACCGGCACGCCCCGACCAGCCAGCCCGCGCAGGCGCGGCAAACGCTCCCCCGGCGAAGGCCGGATGGCCGCGATGCTGCTCTCGCCCACCCTCCTGGTGCTGGCCCTGGTGATCGTGTACCCGCTGCTCTCCGCGGTGCACCAGTCCCTGTTCCGCGCCGAATCCGGCCTGGACGCGGACGGCTTCGTCTCCGACGTCGAAACCTTCGTGGGCCTGGCCAACTACGCGGATCTCTTCGCCGGCGAATCCGGCCGGCGCTTCCTGAACGCCTTCGCCAACACCACCTTCTTCACCGTCACCACGGTGTTCCTCGAAACCGTCCTGGGCCTCTGCCTGGCCCTGGCCATGAACCGCGCCTTCCGCGGCCGGTCCTTCCTGCGCGCCAGCATCCTGGTCCCCTGGGCCGTCCCCACCGCCGTCTCCGGCCTGCTGTGGCGCTGGATCTTCCAGTCCGACGGCATCGCCAACACCCTGCTCGGCAGCGAAATCCTCTGGACCGCCGAGGGCACCGCCTCCCGCGCGGCCATCATCATCGCCGAAGTCTGGAAGACCGCCCCGTTCATCGGCCTCCTGGTCCTCGCCGGCATGCAGGTCATCCCCGGCGAAGTCTACGAGGCCGCCAAGATCGACGGCGCCGGCTGGTGGCGCCAGCTCGGCTCCATCACCCTCCCGCTGGTCAAGCCCACCCTGCTGGTGGCCGTGCTGTTCCGCATGCTCGACGCCCTGCGCATGTTCGATCTCCCGTTCGTGCTGATCGGCCCGGGCAAGGAGTCGGTGGAGACCCTCTCCATGCTGGCCTGGGACGAGTCCAACCAGCTCCGCTACGGCTCCGCCTCCGCGTTCGCCGTCATGCTCTTCCTGTATGTCGCCGTCGTCGCGATCGTGTTCGTGAAGGTCCTCGGCGCCGACGTCACCGGCGCCAAGGAACTGAAGCTGATCTCGAAGAAGAACCGCACCAAGGCAACCCGCACGCTGGCAATCGCTGAACAGAAGAAGGCCGAGGCCACCCGATGACCATCTCCGACCTCCGCAACGCCGCCACGTCCTCCGGCGCCCCCGGCGCCACGGGCGCCACCGGCACCGGCACGCCCCAGGCGACCGCCGCCGTCGTCGGCCGTCCCGAAAAACCCCAGCGCACCTGGCGCTCCTACTCGGTGTACCTGGGCCTGGCGCTGATCTTCGCCTACTGCCTGGCGCCGTTCTACTGGATGCTGGTCTCCAGCCTCCGCCGCACCGCCGACATCTTCGACAACACCCTGCTGCCGGCCCCGTTCTCGCTGGAGAACTACGCCAAGGTGTTCGACGGCTCCACCATGTTCGGCCAGGCCCTGCTGAACTCCCTGATCGTGGCCGGCACCACCACGGTGTTCGCGCTGCTGCTCGGCGTGTTCGCGGCCTACGCGATCTCCCGGCTGAACTTCCGCTTCAAGTCGGTGATCCTGGGCGTGATCATCGCGACGTCGATGTTCCCCGGCATCTCCGTGGTGGTGCCGCTGCTGCGCCTCTTCACGGACCTCGGCTGGATCAACACCTACCAGGCGATGATCGTCCCCAGCCTGTCCTTCGCCATCCCGCTGGCGGTCTGGAACCTCACCACGTTCATGAAGGCCCTCCCGTTCGACCTCGAGGAAGCCGCCATGATCGACGGCTGCACCAAGTGGCAGGCGTTCCGCCGGGTCCTGCTGCCGCTCGCCGCGCCGGGCGTCTTCACCACCGCGATCCTGACCTTCATCCACAGCTGGAATGAGTTCATCATCGCGCTGTCCATGATCAACGACCCCAAGATCCAGACCGCCACGGTCGCGATCTCCAAGTTCACCGGCGCCACCGAATTCCAGGCGCCCTTCGGCGAGCAGATGGCCGCCGGCGTGATCGTCACCGTACCGTTGGTCATTATGGTGCTGATCTTCCAGCGACGGATCGTCGAAGGCCTCACCGCGGGCGCGAGTAAATGATTGTTCAGCCGGGTCCCGCCGAGGAGACCGCCCTCACGCCCGCCGCCGACTGGTGGCTGTCCGCCGTCATCTATGAGGTCTACCCGCGCTCCTTCGCCGACGGCGACGGCGACGGCGTGGGCGACCTCGCCGGGCTGATCGCCCGGCTGCCGTACATCGCCGCCCTCGGCGTCGACGGCATCTGGATGACCCCGTTCCAGCCCTCCCCGCAGGTGGACCAGGGCTACGACGTGACCGACTACTGCGGCGTGGATCCACTGTTCGGCACCATGGAACAGTTCGACTCGTTACTTTCTCAGGCGCACGCGCTGGGCCTGCGGATCCTGCTCGACGTCGTCCCCAACCACTGCTCCTCCGAGCACCCGCTGTTCCAGGCGGCTTTGGCTGCCGGCCCAGGCTCGCCGGAGCGGGACATGTTCCACTTTGTTGAAGGCTCCCACGCCGACGTCCCGCCGAACAACTGGCAGAGCGTGTTCGGCGGCCGGGCCTGGAGCCGCGCCAACCCGGAGTCCGCGACGGATACCGACTGGTACCTGCATCTGTTCTCAGCCGGGCAGCCGGACTGGAACTGGCGCAACCCCGCCGTCGGCGATTACTTCGACGACGTACTGCGCTTCTGGTTCGACAAGGGCGTGGACGGGCTGCGCATCGACGTCGCCCATGCGCTGTTCAAAGCCGACGGGTTGCCCGACTCGCCCTCCACAGGCGGGGTGGTGGACGGGCTGCGGTCCAACCCGCAGGTCTCGGACCAGGAGGACGTCCACGAGGTCTACCGCCGCTGGCGCACCCTCGCGGAGAAGTACGAGCCGCACCGGCTCTTGGTGGGTGAGGTCAACCTGGAACCGGCCCGCGCCGCCCGCTACACCCGGGCCGACGAGATGCAACAGGCCTTCGCGTTCGCGTTCGTGAAACTCGGCTGGGACCCGGAGGCCTGGGCCGCCGTCGGCAACGAGCTCGAGGCCGCCCGGCAGCTCCACGGCGCCGCCCCCACCTGGGCGCTGGAAAACCACGACATCGTCCGCTCCGTCACCCGGTTCGGCGGCGGCGAACTAGGCAGCCTCCGGTCCCGGGCGGCCCTCGTGGCCTTGCTGGGACTGCCGGGCGCCGCGTACATCTACCAGGGCCAGGAACTCGGCCTTCCCGAGGTCGACGTCCCGGTGGAGGCCCGGGTGGATCCGATGTGGGCCCGCGGCGGCGTCTGCCGCGACGGCGCCCGCGTCCCGCTGCCCTGGACGGAGGGCGCCGCCCTGAACCATGGCTTCACGCTCTGTGAACCCGCCGCGGATCCGTGGCTGCCGGTCCCCGCGGGCTGGGGAACCCACGCAGTCGAACGGCAGCAGCAGGACCCACAGTCCTCGCTGAACCTGACCAAGGCGGCGCTGGAGCTGCGCCGTCAGCTGTGGAAGAACGAGGTCTTCACCGCGGACGACGGCGGCACCTGGCGGGTCGAGGCCGGCAACCTCCTCATCTGCGAACGCAACGAGCAGTTCCTAGTCGCCGCCGCGATGGGAACCGAGCCAGTGAAGCTGCCCGCAGGCGCAGTGCTGCTCAGCGCCGCACCGCTGGACAAGGACGGCTGGCTGCAGCCGAACAACGCGGCGTGGGTGCTAAGGAACTGAAGCGCTCAGCAATGCCGAAAGGGCCGTCCACGTTCGTCGCTTCACAAGGGAACGTGGACGGTCCTTCGTCGCTTATACGCAGTTTCCAAAGCCCGCTAGCGTCGCTCGAAACCGGCCAAGCAACCTGAAGTCAGTTGAACGACCCGTCGATGGTGATGCCGCCGTCGACCTTCAGCGTTACTCCGTGGACAAACCGCGCATCGTGGCCTAGGAGAAAGGCGATCGCGGAAGCGATATCGTCCGCTTGCGCGAGCCTCCCCAACGGTGTGCGCCGGAGCAACTCGGCTTCGTTCAGCGTGCCCGCGCGGAAACCGCTGCGGATCATCTCCGTGTCCACGTAGCCGGGCGCCACCGCGTTGACGCGGAGACCATGATGCCCCCACTCCACTGCGAGGGTGCGGGTCATGCCCAGGATTCCCGACTTGGCGACGGTGTAAGCCAAACGACCGGGCAGCCCTAAAGTCGACCCCACGGAAGCGATGTTCACGATTGACCCCTGTGCTGCTTTGAGCAGGGGAAACAGCTCCCGCGACATCAGCATGGCGCCGTTGAGATGAGTGTCGAGAACCGCCTGCCATTTGGGCAGGTCGGTATCCTCGGCCGGCTGCCGCGTGAGGATGCCGGCGCAGTTGACCAGCCCGTCTAGACCGTCGCCCTGCGCGTTCACCGCCTCGACGGCAGCCAGAACACTGTCCTGGGAAGAGACGTCAACGGCGATTGCCTGGTGGCCTCCGTCCGTTGGCCATGCGGCCTGAAGTTCCTCTGCAACAGCATGGGCTTTTTCCAGGTGCAGGTCGGCGAGCAGCACGCGCCAGCCCCGCCCGGCCATGGTGCGAGCAGTTGCCGCGCCGATGCCCTGAGCGGCACCGGTAATCAACACTGACTTCATCTGGTCCTACTTTCGCTTGGCATTGAGAACATCGGCCACGGCAGCCGCGACCTTGGCTGAGGACAGCCCGTACTTGTCCAGCAGGAAGTCGTTGGGGGCCGATTCGGACCAAGCATCTGCCAGTCCCAACCTGGTAACCGGCTTGCCCAGCGCCGAACTGGTGACCGCCTCGGCGACCAGTCCACCCAAGCCGCCAATGATGGTGTGCTCCTCAACCGTAAAGATCGTCCCGTTCCCGGACAGTGCAGTGAGGAGCCCTGCCTCATCGAGTGGCTTCAGGCACGGAACGTGGACCACGCGGCTCTCGATCCCCCGTGCCGAAAGGATCTCCGCCGCATCCATAACCCGCGAGGTCTGAACGCCCGTGGACACCAGCACGGCATCGTCCCCTTCCCGGAGAACGTGGACGGCGCCGGGAACGAATTCCGGCATGGAGTCAAAAACGGGGGTGACGGCATCCCGGGCCAGGCGGAGATAGACAGGCCCGTCGTATTCTGCGGCCCAACGCGTGGCCGCCTCTGCTTCAATATGGTCGGTTGGAGCAATGACAGTCATGTTCGGCATCGCCCGCATGATGGCCAAGTCTTCGATGTCCTGGTGTGTCTTGCCGCTGCTCCCGTTGAGAAGGCCTGAATAGGCGGCGGCGATCTTTACTGGTGCCCCCGTCTGCGAGACGAGCATCCGGACCGGGTCCAGCGCACGGTGGCTCAGGAAGACGCCAAAAGAGGAGAGCCAGGGTCGGTAGCCCATGGTGGTGAGCCCAAAGGCAACCCCGACCATGTTTTGTTCCGCTATCCCGATCTGGAAGAAGCGGTCGGGGTGGGCATCCGCGAACAGATCCGCCTTAGTTGAGGTGGCCAAGTCACCGTCTACGACGGCGACGCGGGGGTCGGTCTCGCCAAGGTTCACCAAGGTGCGGCCCCAGATTTCACGTTGAGCGATCATCGCAACGCTCCTTCGGTGTTCTGCTTCAGTTCGGTGGCGGCGAGTTCAAGCTGTTCCGCGCTGGCCACGCCGTTGTGCCACTTGTAGGTTCCTTCGGTAAAGGAAATCCCCTTGCCCTTGATGGTCCGGGCCAGAATGACCGTTGGCCGGCCACTGTTGTGCAGCGACTGGGCACGTTCCAAGGTGTCGACGATTGCCGGGAAGCTATGGCCGTCCACTTCCAGCACGTTCCAACCGAACCCGCCGAATACCGCGCCCAGATCGACACCCGACCATGGTTCCGAGCGGTCACCGCGATCATCAGGTGAAGCCGACGGCCAGCCATACTGCTGCAGTCCATTCACGTCCACGACGGCTGTCAGGTTGCCAAGACCGAAGCGCTGCGCGGAATAAACGGCCTCCCAGACCATGCCCTCCACCAACTCGCCATCGCCCAGCATGACCCACGTATGAAAGTCCTTGCCGAGCCGGTTGGCACCGAGGGCGATTCCCACACCGGCACTCAGCCCTTGCCCGAGCGAACCCGTGGAGGCATCCACACCTGGCGTCAGCTTCATGTCCGGGTGGCCCTGGAGTCGCGAATCACCGTGGTCGAAGGTCTCAAGCTCCTCGACTGGAAAGTAGCCGCGCAACGCAAGCACTGCATAGAGGCCGACGGCGCAGTGGCCTTTGGACAAGATAAAGCGGTCCCTGTCCGGATCATCCGGCTGGTCCGGGTTGATACGCAACTGCCGGAAGTACAGTGCCACGAGTAGATCCATTGCGGACAGGGGCCCGCCGATGTGGCCGGCTTTGGCCGCGGCCACGGTCCGAATAACGTGCCATCGGCCCTGTCTGGCCGTTTCCTCCAGGAGCTCAAGCTCCCGCTGTTCGAGTTTGCTCATGAGTAGGTTTCCTCTCTCCCCGCTTAATATTCTCATCCAACGGATTGTCTGTCCAGTAAATGATACAAAATGCTTCGCCGTGCAGACATTCGGTCCATCTGGCGATAAAGTCTTCCAAACTGCGGATTCGCCGTATTTGCCGAAAAGAAGGAGTTCATATGCGTGCCATCGTCACTGCGGGCGCCCGCAACCTACATGTCGTGGAGCAGCCCGAGCCTCAACCGGCCGCGGGCGAGGTGACCGTGCGGGTCGGGTTTGGCGGGATCTGCGGCAGCGACCTGCACTATCACGCACATGGTGCCAACGGCGCTGCCCTCGTCCGTGAGCTTCTCACCTTGGGCCATGAGATCGCAGGCGTTGTGGAATCTGCTGGTGCGGGGCTGGAGAGCGACGTGGTGGGACGCCTGGTGGTGGTCCATCCCGCCACGCCGTGCCCACCTGCGGGATGCACCGATGGCCGGGGACTCAACCGCCTGCGTTCAGGAACGTATCTGGGCAGCGCCGCCCACTTTCCCCACACCCAGGGCGCATTCGCCGATCGGATAGTGGTGCGCGCGGACCAGCTTCGCTTCGTGGATGATTCGGTACCAGCCCGCCGTGCCGCACTGGCAGAGCCGTTGGCCGTAGCCCTGCATGCCGTCAGCCAGGCCGGCGGCGACTTCCAGGGCCTGGATGTCCTGATCAGCGGCGCCGGCCCCATCGGCTGTTTGGCCGTCGCAGGTGCCCGACGGGCCGGGGCGCAGTCCATCACCGTGTCAGACCTACATCAGGCACCGCTGGATGTCGCCCGGTCTGTGGGGGCCGACGTCACCCTGCTGTTAGGTTCAGCTGAGGTGCCGACGGCCGCCTTCGACGTCGTCATCGAGGCCTCGGGGGCGCCGGCGGCGGTGAACGCTGCGATCAAAGCAGTTCGCGACGGCGGCACGGTAGTGCAGCTCGGCATCCTCCCGCCTGGTCCTCACCCTTTTGACTTGGGGCAGTTGATTACCCGAGAAGTAACCCTGCGCGGATCCCAGCGCTTCGACGTCGAGCTTGACGCCGCCGTCGAACTGCTGGCCCGCGCCCCCGAACTCGACGCGATAATCACGCATGTCTTTGCCCCGGATAAAGCTGTCGAGGCCTTTGAGATGGCAGCCGATTCCAGCCGCTCGTGCAAAGTCCTGCTCGACTTCGGCGCCTAGGAGAACCAGCGGCTGTCCGTTAGGACAGCCGCTGGGTCACCCGCGCCGAGGCTTCCTTCAGCAGAATTGCGAAGTCATCTCGTTGGTCCAGGATCTCAGCCCGGAGGCCTGCAATCGAGAGTGCCCAGGCAACATTGCCCGTACGGTCAAGGACCGGCACCCCAAGTGCTGCAATGCCTACCGTTACGTCTTCATCGGACACGCTATACCCGGCTGATCGAATGTTCTCTGCGTCCGCATTGAGTTCGGACGGCTCGGTCAAAGTCTTCTCCGTAATCCGTTCCAAAGGCCGCTGAGTCACCTCCCGGCGCAGCTCATCGTTAAATGCCAAAAAGACCCGTGAGGTCGCACCGGCGTGAGGGGGTAGAAGTCCACCGGGGCCGAGCAACAAAAGGCTGACCCTGCGGCCAGGCACCCAGTCCAGACAAACTGTCGAGGTGCCGCGCAGAGCACACAAATAGATGGTTTGGCCCGTGGCCTCATTGAGTTGCGCTAGCTCCGGCCGGGCAACCTCAATCTCCGGCAAAGCCCGCAGGGCTGCGTTGGCAAGGTGCAGAATCTCAAGGCCGAGAGAGGACTTTCCATCCTCCGCCGGACTAACCAGGCCCACGTGCGTCAAAGCATCGACGAGGCGGTAGACACTGGCACGCGGCATCTCCAGTCGCTCAGAAAGTTCGGGGATACCCAGTTGGCCCTGTTCGGCAAGAAGATTCAACAGCTGTGAACTGTTGGAAAGGATCTTGATCGGCTTGCCCATCTAAGCCACCTCGCTGTGTTCAAGGCCGTCCGGCAGGGGGCGGGGTGCCGGTAGATCGCCGTCGTAACCCATACTGCGGCTCACTACCTCCGACGCTGATCGAATGAGGGCCACCGGATCGTAAGTGCCCCCAAACATGCGATAAGACATGCCGCCAATGGACAGGGCCGCAACGACCCGGCCACGATGATCGAAGATCGGTGCACCGACGCCCCCAATGCCGTCGGCCCACTCACTGGTGGCTACAGCCACGCCATCCCTCGCAGTCTCCTCGAGCAGCACACGCAAGTCCTTCGCGGATGGTGCGATAGCGCTGGTCGGTGCCGGGAAATTTTCGAAGTAGCTGTCCACTACATCCTTGGTCTCGAAGGCCAGGAGTGCACGAGGGCCCACACCCTCCCCCAGTGGCATGGATTGACCTAAGGAGAGTGTGTGGATCTGGACGTCGAGACCTTCGACCCGTTCGATGCACACTGCTTCCAATCCGCGCCGAATGCAGAGGAAGGCAGTCTCCCCACTGAGCTGGCGCAGCCGCTCCAGTTGCGGAACGGCCTGCTTGCGGACGTCCAGCTGTGCCTCGAGACGGGCGCCAAGTCGGAGGAATGCGACTCCGAGCCGGACCTGTCGTGGCTTCGATGCGGGCTCCACCCATCCGATGGCTTCGAGCGATGAGAGCAGCCGGTACAAAAAGAACTGGCTGGCTCACCCGTCCGTTCAGCGAGTCCCTTGACGCTGATCGCCCCGGATTGCCCTATCGCGTTGAGGATCGCCATGCTCTTGCTGACGAGCTGCATGCCGCCAGTCTGCTCATCGTCTTGAGCCACGAGATTCCTCTCACCAGGCGGACAATATGACTTTTCCACGATACGCCACGCCCGAGGCCTTAACAATCGGTTGATTCATGGTTTGCAACTGTGCGGCCCGGCCCTATGGGCCGGGCCGCACGACGTCCGTGTCCCTAGATGGAGTCAGCCGAGGATGTCAGGTCTCGGCCCTTGGTCTCCGGGGCGAAGAAGGAAGTTACAAAACTGATGGCGGCGAGAACCGTGACGTAGACGGCAATCGGCCACCAGTGGTGGAATGCAGCCATCAAGCCAGCACAGATCATGGGAGCAATGCCGCCACCCAGGACGCCGCCAAGTTCCTTCACCGAGGTGACGCCAGCCAGCCGGTAGCGTGAGCCGAACAGCTCGGCATTCCAGGATGACTCAACTGCATACATGCCCAGGACTGCAATGCTGACGGCCACGATGAAGGCCAGGACGATCAGTACCGTGTTGCCGGATGTAACAAGCAGCAATCCCGGGACGGCGAAGGCCAGTTGAGTACCGGAGAGGATCCTAAAGACTGTGCGGCGACCGACTTTATCCGACAGGTGACCGATCAGGGGAATGGTCACGTAGGCCACTGCCGAGGCGATCATCAAGGCGAAGGTTCCGGTGGAAGCGCCCATCTGTGGCAGGGTCGCGATGTAACCGACGAGGAAAACCTGGTAAATGGAAGAGGTTCCCGCCTCGCCGATCCGCAGGCCCAGCCCGGCAAGGAATGCCTTTTTACCCGAGGTGAAGACGCCGCCGAAAATCTCCCGGACCGTGGCGTTCCGCTGGCGTTCGGCGACGGCGGTGAACGTCTCGCTCTCTTCGACATGACGCCGGGTCCACAAACCCCAGGCCGCAATCAAAACACTGACCAGGAACGGGATGCGCCACCCCCAGCTGAGCAGGTCTTGCTTGGGCAGCTGCGCCACGAGTACCCAGACCCCCGAGGCGAGCAAGGTGCCGGAGTTCGTCCCGATGCACAGGAAAGAGCCCAGAATGCCGCGGCGGTGAGCCGGCGCCGACTCCACCATCAGCGTCGAGGCACTCGCCAGTTCCGCACCGGCACCGAAGCCCTGAACAATGCGCAACAGAATCAGAAGGACCGGGGCCCAAACGCCTACCTGGGCATAGGTGGGAAGAAGGCCGATTGCAGCAGTGGAGAGACCCATCAGCACAACGGTGATAATCAGTACCTGCTTGCGGCCGACGCGGTCACCGACACCTGCGAGGATGAGGCCGCCCACTGGCCGCGCCACGAAACCTACAGCGTAGGTAGCGAAACTGGCCAGCATTGCGACGGCCGGATCGGCATTGGGGAAGAACAGAGTGTTGAATACCAGTGCAGCCGCCAGTCCGTAGAGCACGAAATCGTAGTACTCCAGCGCCGTGCCGAATGTGCCAGCGATGACACTGCGTATTGCACTTTTTTTGGTGGGCGCCAGCAGCTGGCCCGTGGTTTCAATCTGAGTCATGCTATCTCTCCTTTGAGACGACTATTGCGGATTCTGTCAGCCGACTTTGAGCTGTTCGGGAATCACGGGGGTGGCCTGTTGGGTGTTGCCGATCGACTGCAGGCGGGTCGCGGTCAGCGTGATCTCCGAGACGGTGGTGCGGCCCGGGATGGTAACCGCGGCCAAGGACGCTTCTGCAACGTCCTCGGGCTGGATGAACAGCTCGCGGAGTTCCTGGGGCGGCGGCACCGGACGCTTGTCCAGAATCGGCGTGTTCACCACCCCAGGGAGGATCGTGGTGATGCGCACGCCGGCCCCGTGTTCATCCCAGCCGGCACCTCGAGCCAGGCCAATCACGCCTGCTTTCGACGCCTGATAGGCAGCGCCGGAGTGGTCGGGCCACAAAGCGGCGACACTTGAGATGATGACGACGTCGCCCAAGGCGTCGCGAAGCTGCGGAAGGGCGCCGCGCAGGAAGTAGAAGACACCGCTGAGGTTGACTTTGAGCAGGTGGTCGAAGGACTCGAATGTCAGGTCTCCGAAGCGACGCGGGTTCACATTCTGGCCTGCGGCAAGAACGAGAGTGTCGATCGGGTCGGAGTCGGCCAGTTCATCAAGGAGAGCCTGCACGGCCACCCCGTCGGTGACATCAAGCGCGTGCGGTACCAAGCGGCCGACCGCCACGGCGACGGGGTCCAGCGCCTCGAGTGCTTCCAACCGGCGAGCAACGGCGTGCACCCGTGCACCAGCCTCAATGAACCGGTGGACAGTGGCAGCGCCGATGCCACTGCTGGCACCCGTAACCAACACCGTCCGTCCCGTCATATCGCCGAGGCGGCGCACATTGCTGTCGAGTTTCAAGGTAATCCTCTTTCTGGAGACAAAGTAGGGCCAGCACCGGGCAGCTCCCACTGGCATGCCGGAACAGTATCGCAGGATGGACACGTAATTCAATAGATGATAATTTTTGCTAAAGAATCTCAAGGGAAGGATGCTCATGACGGCCATCAAAAGGGTTGACACATGGAACTGCCGAGTGCCACTTGACGTTCCAGTCCGCTTCAAATGGGGCACCATCACCCATCGCGACTACGCGGTGGTCCGCATCCAGACCGGCGATGGACTAGAGGGCCACGGACTGGCGATCAGCCGAGGCGCCCCGATCGACGTCGCCGTGCGCGACATGATTGCGCCACTCATCATCGGCATGGAGGCTGAGGATGTTGGCGCCGTCCAGACGGAAATCCTGCGTAGGACGGCATCCGGAGACCGCCACGGCATCTTGGCGAACGCGCGGTCCCTGGTTGACATTGCCCTGTGGGATATCCGCGGACGGGCGATGGAGAGCCCCATCTGGCGGCTGCTCGGCGGAAACCGGCACGACGCAGGGGTTCTGCTGGTCGAGGGGTACGAACTGCCCAACGAGTCTGACGAAGAATTCGCGGGGCGGCTGGCAAAGCGGGCCGCAGAGGGATATCCCGTACTTAAACTCGAGGCTGCAGGCTACGACGACTATCGGGCACTTCGGCGCCGCCTAGAACTCATCCGTCAACTGGCCGGCCCCGAGGTCCAGCTCGTCGTGGACGTCAACGGCGCATGGACGTCAGTGCGGGAAGCGGCCGAAGCCATCAACACCTTCGCCACAGTCGATCTAGCGTGGGTCGAGGACCCATTCCCTCGCCATCAATTGCACGACATTGGCAAGCTACGAGGTCTCGTGCAGACGCCACTCGCGGCCGGCGATGACATCACCGATCCGCGGGCACTATGTCGCCTGATCCAGGAAGAAATGGTGGACGTGCTCCGAGTCGACGCCACCACATTGGGAGGCATAGGTCCCACAGCAGATGTCATCGGCTTCGCCCGCCAACACGGCGTCGCGGTATCAGGACATGCATACCCGTCGGTTCACCAGCACTTCACCTTTGCCTGGCCCGACATGCCATGGGTCGAAGCCTTCCCGGACGAGCTTCCTTTCGAGCCCTCCCACAAGCTCTTGACCCACTCGCCGTACAGCAGCATCGTGAACGGCCGGCTGTCCGCACCTGAGGCTCCGGGCCTGGGCACGGAACTACGCATGGATGCCGTGGAGCGATTCTCAACTCGCCACGGCGCCGCAGGCGGGGACATCATGCGGGTCCAGCCATGACCGTCACCACTGTGGCCCACTACCACTTCCCGGCGACGACTAGGGAAGCGGTGCTTGGACGGCTCTTGCCCATTGCTCAAGCCACTCTCACTGAGCCCGGCCTCGAGTACTTCCACATACTCGAAACGCCCAGCGACGAGGGTCACCTGATCCTAATCGAGGGATGGAGAGACCGGGACGCCCTTGCCACTCACCGGGAAAGGCCACACTTCATTGAGGGGCTCCTAGGGTCAGTAGTCCCGCTCCTTCAAGAGCGCACAGTCCATATTGGCGCCCCGGCGTTCGATGAGCAGTTTTCGTAAAGCCTAATCTTGGTTGTTCCTCAAGCGGGACGCGGCCGGCCTCGCCCGCGTCCCGCTGACTCTTCCTCGACGTTGAGGGGCTGGCGTTGCACGACGGAGCCAGCCCTTCATGGTTGCTACAACCGGCGCTGCCGGAACATCGGGAACGCCTCCCGCACCCGAGCCACCGTCTCAAGCGAGATTTCCACCGCCCGGACACCGGGCTGGAGGCCAAGGTCGGTTTCGATGACGCCCATGGGATTGACCAGAATGCTGCGGCCAACAGAGACCGGCGGCGCCTGGCACACCCCAGCCACGTACACGCTGTTCTCGATGGCGCGCGCCGCGTTCAGCGCCAGCCACTGCTCGGTCTTGTGGGTGCCCGGCACCCAGGACGAGCAGACCAGCAGGACCTGGGCGCCGGCGTCGGCCAGCGACCTGGCCAGCTCCGGGAACCGCAGGTCGTAACAGGTCATCAGGCCGAAGTGCACTCCCCCGGACTCGAACACCACCGGATCCGTCGACGGACCCGGCTTGATGAACGTCGATTCCCCGAAGCCCTGAGCGTCGAAGAGGTGGATCTTCCGGTAGCAGGCGAGCCGGGCGCCGTCGGGACCGAAAGCCACGAGGGTGTTGTACGCCTTGCCCGGCTCCTCCGCGGTTTCCACCACGCCCGCCACCAGCGCGATGCGGTGGCGGCGGGCGGTGCTGGCGAGCTCCTGGCAGATGGGACCATCCAGCAGCTCGGAAACCTCTGGAAACGTCGCGTCCACCTTCTTCTTCTCGTAGGTGGCGTATTCCGGGAAGGCGACCAGCGCGGCGCCATCACGCGCGGCCGCGGCGGCGAAGCGGTCGATTGCAGCCAAGTTCGCCTCGATGTCGGTGCCGGACTCCAGCTGCCCGAGCGCGATCCTCACGGTTGATCCTTCCCCTTCGGTCGGTCGGCCCAGCTCAGGCGGCATCTGGTCAGGCGGCCGGCCAGGCTCACGGCAACCCGGATCAGGCGGCCGATTCAACCGTCGCCTTTTCCGTGGCCGTCATTTCCGGCGGTGCAGCCTTGAAGCCGCGCGTGATCAGGGCCAAGACCACGATCCCCAGCACCAGCCAGGACACTCCCAGCGTAATGGCGTTGCTGTCCAGCTGGGAGAGCAGGTAGGCACAGATGATGGCTCCGATCATCGGAACCACCACGTAGGACACGGCGTTCAGCTGCTCCCCGGCCCGGCGCCGGCGCACGTAGTGGAAGACCACAGAGACGTTGACCAGCGTAAAGGCGGTGAAGGCACCGAAGTTGATGAACGACGTCGACGTGGCTACGTCCAGGAAGATTGCGATCAGTCCGACGATGCCGGTGATGACGAGGTTGACGATGGGGGTGTGGAACTTTGCGCTAAGCCGGCCGAACACCGCCTTGGGGAGAACGGAGTCCCTGCCCATGGCATACATCAAGCGGGAGGCGCTGGCCTGGGCTGCCAGGCCAGACGCGAACTGTGCCGCCACCAGACCGGCAAGGAAGACCGCACCGAACAGCTGGCCGCCGATCTGCAGCGCGATGGCGCTGGCCGCCGAGGCCGAGTCCTCGAACACTCCGCCGGGGTGCACCAGTTGCGTCACGTAGGACACGACCACGAAGATGCCGCCGCCGATCAGCGCGATGAGCATGATGGCGCGTGGCATGTTCTTCCGCGGGTTAATGGTCTCCTCGGTGAGGGTGGTGACGGCGTCGAACCCGAGGAACGAGTACGCCGCAATGGCGGCACCGGCCGAGATGGTGGCGAAGCTGGAGGTGTCATTGAAGAACGGCTGGGTGCTGACGAGGCCACCGGCGCCCTGGGTGGACACCACGCTACCGATGGACAGTGCCACGAAGAATACGATGACCAGCAGCTGGAAGGCCATCAGCACGTAGTTGGCCTTGTCCGCCACCTTGATGCCCAGGATGTTCAGCACCGTGGTGATGAGGATGAAGCCCACAATCCAGACCCCGATCGGGATTCCCGGGAACTGCGCGCTCAAGTACGAGCCGCCGATGAGCCAGATGACCATGGGCAGGAAGAGGTAGTCCAGCAGGATGGCCCAGCCCACCAGGAACCCCACTCGGGGATCGATGGACCGGCGGACGTAGGTGTAGGCGGATCCGGCCACCGGGTAGGCGACGGACATCCGGCCGTAGCTGTGTGCCGTGAACAGCATGGCGACCATGGCCACCAGGTAGGCGGCGGGCGACGCCCCGCCGGTGGTTTCGGCGATGATGCCGAAAATCCCCAGGACAATCAGCGGGGTCAGGTACGCCAATCCGAACAGGACCAGGGAGGGCAGCTTCAGCGTGCGGGTCAGGGTGGTTGTTGTCACGGTGTTTCCTTAGGCGTTGAAGGACTGGGGAGCCCAGGTGGCCGGGCTGATCCGGCCCTGGTAGACGGGCAGTTCGACGGCGTCCTCGCCGTCGCGGAACTGGGACCAGGGGCGGTTGAGATTTTCGGTCCCGCGGGTTCGGACTTGCTCGACGGCGGCAAGGTCCAGTTCCGCCGTGAGCAGCACCGGGGCGTCGTCGTCGGCCTCAGCGAGGGTGTTGCCCTCGGGGTCGACGATGATGCTCTGGCCCTTGCCGGTGGGACCCGCGCAGTTGACGCTGACCACGAAGACCTGGTTGACGATGGCGTTGGCCTTGGCGAGCACCAGTTCCTGCCGGCGGTCAGGGGTGGTGGTCTTGACGACGTTGAGGATCACCTCGGCCCCCATCCAGGCGAGCTGGCGGGAGACCTCCGGGAACCACGCGTCATAGCAGATGTTCAGGCCCACCCTGCCGATGCCGGAGAAGTCCACGGTGGTGAACCGGTCGCCGGGGTCGTAGGGTTCGAACGGCCGCCACGGGAAAACCTTTCGGTAGTAACCGGCCAACTCCCCGTCCGGGGAAAGGACCAGCTGGGTATTGAACAGCTGCCCCTCCGGGCCGCGCTCGCACACGCTGCCCGGGACCAGCCAGATGCCCAGGTCCGCGGCAAGTTGCCGGAGCTCGTTGACCCGTGGACCGTCCAGCGGTTCGGCGGAGTCCTGAAGCACTTCCGTGCGCTGTTGGTCCGGCTCGGAATCCCCGAACAGGTGCAGCTCCGGAAAGACCACAAGTTTGCTGTGGGGCTGCGCGGCGAGGGCGGTTGTGACCTCGTCCGCGAAGGCCGTCACGGGTTCGCCGATGCGCCGGGGCCGGGCCTGGGCCGCGATGAGAGGAAGGATGCGTTCCATGGTTGTCTCCACGTTGGGGATGTGATCTGGACTATATTAGATCAGAATGATCTATTTATGGGAAGGGGGCAGATGGACCGTAAAGTAGCGGATATGACCCGTCAGTTGGAGGACCCCGCCGAGACTTCACCCATCGGCGCGGGCCGGCTGGCCGGCATCGACCGCCGCAGCGCCATCGACGCCGTCCGGCTGCGGATCGGCATGGCCATTTCCTTGGGGCTGCTGAAACCCGGCGAGCGCCTGCCTGACCAGGAGGACGTGGCGCTGGGCCTGTCGGTGAGTCCGATTACCGCCCGCCGGGCGCTGGCGAGCCTGGCCGACCAGGGCGTGGTGGTCCGCCGCCGCGGCCGGGCCGGCGGGACGTTCGTGGCCGACGAGCCTCCGCGGAACGTGCTGGCCGAACTCACGGCATCACCGGCGGAGTCGCAGGCGGTAAATCGGCTGGTGGACCGGAGGCTGCTGTTCGAATGCGCCGTGACGCACTATGCGGCGCTTAACGCCACGGCCGAACAGCTTGATGAGCTCGACCGGCTGACCCGCGACATGGCCGAGTCCGCGGACTGGTCCGGCTACCACCAGGCGGACGAGCAATTCCATCAGCTGGTGGGCACGGCGTCAGGGCTGGACACCGCCGTCGAGGCGTACCACGAGACGCTGGCAGAGCTATATGCCTACTTCATCCCCTACCCGATCGAGTTGCTGCACAAATCGAACTGCGACCACGTCGCACTGGTGGCAGCCCTGCGTGCCGGAAATGTCCAGGAAGCCGTGGAAGTCTCACGCAAGCACGTGGACATCCTGCACCGGACGATGTTCATGGGCCTGACGGACGGCGCAGCCGGCTCCGCTTCTGAGAGATGAACGCCGGCGGGCGCATAGACGAAGCAGTCACCCTGACCGATCCCCTCGACGAGGTCTGGGGCGCTTCGCCCCGCACCTTGCCGCCCCTTAACCGGCGGCGGTAGCCTGAAAAGCAGATGACGGGCCGCGCCGCACACCACCGGTTCCGGGAGGGCAGGGCCGGGCAGCGCCCACCGGCTCAGACCCGCCACCGGGAACGGGGAGGCGCGATGTCTACACTCGCACACGGCCGGGAAGCTTACGCCGCACGGCGCTGGCCGGACGCCGTCGGGCAGTACACCGCTGCCGACCACGACGCCGAACTTCCGGCCAGCGATCTGGAACAGCTGGCTACCTCCGTTATCCTCACCGGCCGGGGCTCCGAGGGAGTGGACATCCTGGCCCGGGCGCACCTGAGGTACCTGGCCGACGGCGACTACTCCGCCGCCGTCCGCTGCGCCGCCTGGTCCGGGTTGAACCTCATGCTGCTGGGCGAGGCGGCCCGCAGCGCCGGCTGGCTCGCCCGTGCACACCGGATCGTCGAGGACCTGCCCGATCCCTGCCCCTTCGAGGGCATGCTGTCCGTCCCTGCCGGGCTGGGCGCCCTCTACCGAGGCGACGGCGCCGCCGCCGCGGAGGCCTTCACCCGGGCCGCTGACCTCGGACGGGAACGCGGCGACGCTGACGCGGCCGCCCTCGGTTTGCTGGGACTCGGGCAGGCAAAGATCATGCTGGGCCGGCTCGAGGACGGCCTGGCCCTACTCGACGAAGCCATGGTCGCCGTCACCGTGGGGGAAATCTCGCCGGTCCCGGCCGGGATCATCTACTGCGCTGTGATCGGAACCTGCCATCTGGCCTTCGACCTGCAGCGCGCCCACGAATGGACCCGGGCGCTGGACCGGTGGTGCGACGCGCAACAGAGCCTGGTGGCCTACAGCGGCCAGTGCCAGATGCACCGGGCCCAGCTGTACCGGCTGCACGGCGCCTGGGCCGAGGCGATCGACGCGGCCAAGATGGCGCAGGACCTCGCCTTCCGCGGCGACCTGCTGGCCACCTACGGCGGCTTCTACGAGCAGGGCGAAATCCACCGGCTCCGGGGCGACTTCGACGCCGCCGAGGCCTCCTACCGGCACGCCCAGGAGACCGGTTTCCCGCCGCAGCCCGGGCTAGCGCTCCTGCGTCTGGCCCAGGGCAACCCGGACCAGGCCCAGTCCCTGCTCCGGCAGGCCATGGACGGCGCCGACCCCACCCACCGGCGCCAGATGCTCGCCGCCCGGGTGGAAATCGAACTGGCCGCAGGCGACGCACGGGCAGCACGGGCTGCAATGGAGGAGCTGGCTTCGCTCTGCGCCTCGATCGACATGCCCCTGCTGCACGCCCTCGCCGAGCAGTCCGAGGCCGCTGTCCTGTTCCACGAAGGCGACCTCCAGGCTGCCGTGGTCCCGCTTCGCCGCGCGTGGTCCCGCTGGCTCAGCCTCGACGCACCGTTCGAAGCGGCCCGCTGCCGCGCCCTCCTGGCCAGGCTGTGCGCCGCGCTCGGCGATGAGGAATCCGCCCGGCAGGAACATGAGGCGGCCCGGGCACTATTTTCTGAACTAGGCGCCGCGCCGGCGCTATCGGAGCTTGAACAATCGGCGCCCATGGCGCCGGGCGCCCGGACAGCCCCGGCGCAAACCAACGGGAACGACGCTCATCACGGCGTCGACGCCGGGCCGCTCACCGCACGCGAAACCGAGGTGGTCCAGCTCGTCTCCGCCGGACTGAGCAACCGGACCATCGCCGCCGAGCTGTTCATCAGCGAAAAAACGGTGGCCCGGCACCTGAGCAATATCTTCACCAAGTTGGGCCTGACCTCCCGAGCCGCGGTCACGGCCTACGCCTACCAGCACGGACTCGCCCCGACCTCCCGCCCTGCATAAAATTACCCATTCCCGATTTCTCCCCGGCCCATGGGAAATGGGTGATTCGCCCGATTCGCCGCGACCCGACGAAAAATAGCGTTAATGGCATGAACGTTTCAGTACTCGCAGGAATGGTTTCCACCTGCCTCTTCGCGGTGAGCTACCTGCCCATGCTGCTCAAGGCCCTCCACACGAGGGATCTTGACTCCTACAGCCTCGGCTACCTCGCGCTGAGCAACGTCGCCAACGCAGTGCACTCCGTTTACGTCTTCAGCCTCCCGCTGGGGCCGATCTGGTTGCTGCATTTCTTCTACGTCGTCGCCTCCGCGCTGCTGCTCATCTGGTACCTGCGCTTCCGGTCCGGACCCGCCGGCCACCCGGCGCCACAGCAGGCACAACGTTCATAACAGCCACTGCACATGCAACACCAAGGAGGCACCACCATGAACACCACCCCAGCAACTGACACCGGCGGCACCGTCGGCCCTGGCAAAGCCGGCATTGGCGCCGTCGACACGGTCATCATCGGCGCCGGACAGTCCGGCCTGGCGCTGGGCTATTACCTGGCGCAGCAGCACCGGAACTTTGTCATTCTCGACGCCGGCACACGGGTTGGCGACGCGTGGCGGAGCCGCTGGGACTCGCTGCGGCTGTTCACCCCCGCCAAGTACAACGGCCTGCCCGGCCTGCCCTTCCCGGGCGACCGCCTCGCCTTCCCCACCAAGGACGAGCAGGCGGACTATCTGGAGGACTATGCTTCCCGGTTCCGCCTGCCGGTCCGGCCCAACACGGCCGTCACCCGGCTGAGCCACGACGGGCAGCGGTTCCATGTCACCGCCGGGACGCGGCGCTGGACGGCGGCGAACGTCGTCCTCGCCACCGGTGCCTGCCAGCTGCCCAGGACGCCGGGCTTTGCGTCAGAACTGCCCTCCGACGTCGTGCAGTTCCACTCCTACAACTACAAGAACCCGGCCCAGCTCAAGGCCGGTCCCGTCCTGGTGGTGGGGGTGGGCAATTCCGGGGCGGAGATCGCCCTGGAGACCAGCCGCACGCATGACACCTGGCTGGCCGGCAAGCCGAGTGCCGAGATCCCGTTCCGGCACGGCCGGACCGCGGCCCGCTTCTTCCTTCCGGTGGTCCGCTTCGCCGGGATGCACGTGCTGAACACCAACACGCCGGTCGGGCGCAAGATGCTGCCCAAGATTGCTGCCATGGCGACGCCGTTGATCCGTACCAAGCTCGCGGACCTGCGCGCTGCCGGCGTCCGACTGGTACCGCGGGTCACCGGAGTCCAGGATGGCGGTGTGACGCTCGACGACGGTCAGAGCCTTCCGGTGGCCAACGTCATCTGGTGCACGGGATTCACCGAGACCTACCCCTGGCTGGACATCCCGGCGCTGCCCGCGAACTGGCGGGAGCAGCAGCACCGCGGGATCGTGGATGCCCTGCCGGGCCTGTATCTGCTGGGGAAAGATCTCATCTTCGCAGCAGCATCGGAAACCCTCCCCGGCGTGTGCCGGGACGCCAAATACCTGGCGAAGCGGCTCGCCGCCACCCGGACCCCGCAGCACGCAGCGGAGGTCCAGGGCGAGCTGGCGGGATAACGCACGAACGGCCCTATTCGCACCGCACGGCGACATGGCCCTTTTGTCGGAATGTCTTTGTCGAATTCAAGGCCGGGACAATCTCGTCATTGTCAGGTAGACAGTGGCGGCCCGAGGATCTCGATGTTGTGGCGTGCAGCGATCGCAGCAAGTGCCTGGCCGTCGATGGGTTCAGGTTCCGGCAGTTCCCTGCGCGCTGCCGGTGCTCCTGCCTCGGCAGCGAAAGTTTCAAAGCCGGCCGGCACGGTGATCACGAGACTGCGGAAGGACTCTTCCGGCCCGGCAAGAAATGTGTGGGTGGAACCTTGGGGAAGAAAGACGAAATCGCCCTTTTGCACGGTAAAGCGCTGCCCGTCGCTCTCGAACAGAGCCGTGCCCGAAATAACGTAGAAGGATTCATCCTCAACCAGATGCCGGTGCATCGGTGGCGCGTAGCCAGCCGGATGCAGAATCTCCACAATCGTCAGCCGCTGCTTCGTCTCCGGACCGCCGGCCTTGACCATAACCAGTGCATTCGTGAACCACAGGGCGGTCCCCTCGCCGGCCGCAAGTTTGTACGCCCTGCCCTGTACGCCGGTGGCCGGCGGGGTCGTCTCATCGATCCTGTCCATGACGCTCCTCAGCTCGGAAGTGCCTGCAATGCTACTCAGGATCCCGCTCCGATCAATGCCCTGCAGCTTACTGGCGTCCGCACCCGCCACAGTGCGGAACCGACGTGGCACCGCCCGGACCATCCTCACGATGGGTCCCGGTCTCCCAGAAGGGCTGCCAGCCAGGCACCAGGCCAGCCACCACCCATGCGAGAGTCAACGCGGCACCTTGCCGCCTCCTAACCCCCGCGCCAGCGGGTGGACCATCCCGCATCGAAATGACACTGCCGCGCCGTGCTGACTCCGGCCACTACCCGTGGGTGACAGCAGCGCCCACCAAGCCGAACAGCGTCCCAGCCGCCAATGCAATGAGGGCACGCTTCCTGGTGGGATACAGCCAGCGCACTGCGAACACGGCCACTGCCATAATGACCCCGTTGACGACGCTCAGGATCATCGCGACCCATTCGGTACCGGTGGCAACGCCGAAACCTCCGCCGCTGCAGCCGCTGATCCCGCACCAGGCCAAACTCGCCACCATCCACTGCGGAAGACTCAGAAGAACTGCCAGCGGCACGGTCCACCAAAGCTTTCTGGCGTCCGGAGTTACCCCGCGCAGTTTCACGCCCGGGTAATGAGGCGAGGCGCCGGGCATGCCGGCGGCCGGCACCCGTGCGCGCTTCCGGGTGCCGAGGACAATCCATCGGAAGACACCCGCGTTGACCACCGCAAGGAGGACGTATCCCAAATAGTAGAGGACAGTAATCAGGCTCAATTCACCCCCGGAGCCGAAAGTGCCGATGATGAAATAGCCAACCGAAACGGGCAGTGTAAGAACCACCATGACGAGCAGCAGGCCTTCCTGGAACTTGGCATCCAGGGCCAGTTCGAAGCCTGCGGTAAGCAGCGCGGCGACAACAACGGCAACCACCACCGACAAATAGGCGACGACGGCGGTTCTGGCCCAGCGCGGCAGCGAACTTTCATTCGGCCGAGATCCTCTCATCACAACGCTCCCCCTTGACGTCGTTCCGGCCCACTCTGCGCGCGCGAACCATACAGCCGGCACACCCACGGGCTGCGGCACTTTGATGGTCGCACGCTAGGCACCCAAAGTGCTCGCATTCTGCCTCGGGGAGGTCTTTGAGCAACTGGGGCACCCACCCGCCGGGGCCTAACCTGCGGGCCAGTTGCCCGGACCGTTCGGCTGCTCCTCAAATGGTGCCCCCTCTAAGATGAGGCATGGACTTCGAGGACACGCTCTGGACGGTTTTGGGAGCCGGGCTGGTTCTGCTGATGCTCGTTGACGTCTTTCGTACACTCCTTTATCCGCACGGTTCCGGTCCTCTGGGCCGGGCGATCATGCACGGATTCTGGCTTGTATCGAGAAAACTGCGGGGCCGGGGCTCCTTCATCGCGGCACCCTTGGCGATGGCCGCCGTCATTGGCGCCTGGGCGGCCTTGGCGGCCATCGGCTGGGCTCTGCTATACCTGCCGCATCTGACGGACGGTTTTGTTTACGGAGCCGGGGTTCCGCTGCGGGCCGACTTTGCCGAAGCCCTCTACATCTCCCTGGTCACTCTTTCCACGGTGGGGTTTGGCGATATCGTGGCAACGCAATCACTGCTCCGGCTGGTTGTGGCCCTCGAGGCCGTCACCGGTTTCGGCTTGCTGACAGCAACGGTCACTTGGATCCTGCAGACTTTCCCGGCCCTGAACCGCCGCCGGGCCCTTGCCCACCAGCTGACCCTGTTCAGGGAGGCTGCAGGTCCGGCAGGTGTATCGGCCATGGATCCCAGTCACGCTGCCGGGCTGTTGGAGGCAATGGCCGGAAACGTGGCTACGGTGAGCATAGACCTGCTCGCGTTCCACGAAACCTACTACTTCCGTGAAATTGAGCAGCGCGGCTCCTTACCCGCCACGGTGGCCTACGCCCAGGAGCTGGCAACCCAGGCCCAGCGCAGCGAGAGCACTGAACTGCAGTTCGCCGGACGGATGCTCCACGCGGCGCTGGACGGTCTCGCGGAGGTCCTCCGAGGCAAATTCGGCCATTCCGGAGCCACCTCTTCCGATGTGTTCGACAGCTACGAGCTGCACCACCGGCACCGGCGGCCCGGGGAACGAAACACGAGCTAGCCTGCGGGCAGCCGCTACCGCCTACCCTGCCGTTCTGACCGCGTTTTTGCCCTGTCCGCGCTGGTAACCACCCTGAAACCGGCTCCCGCCTTGGTGGCGGGAGCCGGTTTTCTCCGGCTTCGTTGCCGGCGGCAGCGATGCTTTGCGTCGTTGATTGGTGCCGGATTCCGGCCTATGTGCGCTGGGAGATGTTGATGATGTTGTCCTCGCTGTCCAGGAACCAGGCGGCCTTCCCCCAGGATGCTGTGGCAATGCCGTTCTCTGTCTTCAGGCCGGGAAAGTCGTAATCTTCAAAGACGACGCCGCGGCTTCGCAGTTCCTCCATCTCGCGTTCGAGGTTGTTCGTTTCCCAGCCCATCTGGGTGTTCTTGGCGGTCCCGGCATTCTCTGTCTGATAGATGAGGAAGCGGGTTCCTTGGCCGCAGCTATACATGACGCTGCCTTCCTCCATGGACTCGGAGGGTTCGATTCCCAGCTTGTCCCGGTAGAACTCCTTCGCCCTGTTGATGTCCTTCGCGGGGAGGACAGCGATGATGCTTGAATCCTTGAACATGATGATTCCCCTTCAGTGGGTAGATGACCGCAGCGATGGCAATGCTCCCCCCGGTTTCGGTCCCCGGAATCCTTGTCCAGAGCCCGTGACCGCCCCTTGCGCCGAGCCGGGGCAGCCACCTGGGACTCTCCAACGCCGCGCCACCCATCACCAGTGCGAAGGGCCCCCGAAGTTTATGTGGCCATTATGGACCGATTTGGTCTTGCGGAAATAGGGGTCTTGGCATCGCTTCCGTGGGCGTCCGCAGGATGCCAGAGTTGAAGGATGAATGAGGCAATCGGGAACGAGGCAACCGAGGAAACGGGCGGGCTCGTCCTGAACCTGGAGTACACGCTCGCCGCTGTCCCGGAAGAAGTCTTCAGGATGCTGGCGGAATCGGCCGAGCTGGTGAAGTGGTGGGGTCCGCACGGCTTCACCGTCCCCGAGGCGGAGGCCAACCTCGTGGTGGGCGGCGGTTACCGAATCCGCATGACGCCGCCGGACGGCGAACCGTTCCACCTCTCCGGCGAATTCCTGGAGATCGATCCTCCGTGGCGCCTGGTGTACACCTTCCGCTGGGAGGAACCGACGCCGGACGACCGGGAGACCGTCGTCGATCTCTCCCTCGGGAGTACCGGCCAAGGCACGCGCCTAGTGCTCTCGCAGGGACCGTTCCTGACAGAGGAACGGCTGGACCTGCACCGCAACGGCTGGACCGAGTCGTTCGAGAAATTGCAGGCGGTCTTAGACAGCCGCGCCTGAGGAAGCCTGGCCTGCCGCCCCCGTAACGGACTGGGAGGACGGACAGGCCTCCCGGTAAAAGGGGCCGGTGCGGAAAACTGCTCCCCGAAAGTTGGAGCCGTTACGAAACGGTGGTTCTAGCGGGTGCCCGAGCCAGCGGCCCGAAGACGATGCCCACGAATATAGGGGCTTCCGTTGTCGTGATCGTTCAGTCGATGAGTCCTCTCCGGCGAGACCCCCTTGACTTCTCTACTGACCGTCGTCAGTCTTTTCGACAACAGGAGGGGCGTCCGTCCGCTCCTGAAGCCCCGTGGAGGACACTGATGTTCCGTGCCAGGTCGCTGATGCGTTCCGCGACCTCCGGAGACCGGGTTACGCGCCTTGAGCTATTCTTCGATCTGGTCTTTGTCTTCGCGCTATCCCAGCTGTCCCATTATTTGCTGGAGCATCCCTCATGGGTGGGGGCCGGAGAGACATTTGTGCTTCTTCTTGCGGTCTATAAGGTGTGGGTCTACACCACCTGGACGGCGACATTGCTGGACACCTCGCGGCTTGAGGTGCAGTGGATGCTGCTGGTCGTCATGCTTGTCACACTGTTCATGAACGCCTCAATCGACTCAGCGTTTGGCGCCTTTGGCTGGCTCTTTGCTGCAAGCTATCTCCTGGTCCAACTGGGCCGAGGTGCGTGGATTCTCACCGTCGGACTAGACCGGACCACCCACGACCATTTCGTGCGCACGCTGATCTGGGGGTGTATGAGCGCGCCGTTTTGGATTGCCGGCGTCTTCTTCGGTCCGGGGCCGCGTTTGATGTTCTGGGGTGTCGCCGCCGCGATCGATCTGGGCGGCCACATGCTGGCGCACCGGTTGCCGGGCCGGAAAACCGAAGGAAGCCGGGTCCCGCTCCCGGGCGAGAGGATCTTTGAGCGGTTCGGGTTGTTCTACCTGATCGCGCTCGGCGAGACAATCCTTTCAACCGGCGTGGCGATAGCGGGCAATCTGGAAGACCCCTTGATATTTCTGACCGGGACCGTAAGTTTGGCCGGCAGCGTCGCGATCTGGTGGTGCTACTTCCACGGCCTCGAGCAGGACATTCTGGACAAGCTTGCTTCGGTCGACGATCAGTTCCGGCCCGGTATTTTGGCGGGCAACACCTTGGTCGTGTTACTGGCGGGCCTGATCCTCGTGGCGGTTGGTGATCAGCTCGTGATCAGCGATCCGACCGCCCGCCCCGACCTGGCCACGGTCCTGCTTATTTTTGGGGGGCCGGCTCTTTTCCTTGCTGGCCGGGGTTTTTTTATTCGACGGGTACTGGGCCACCGCCAACCATCTGATCTCGCCGGCATCGGAGCCTTGGCGGTAATGGCAACCTTGAGCTTTCTCCTCCCGGCCTTCGTTGCCGCTGTGGGGGCCGTTCTTCCCCTCATCGGCGTGGCATATTCTGACGCCGTGAACCGCCGCCGCCGAAGGCAACGGAGCCCTGGACGGCTGTGATCCGGGGCTTCGTTCCACCGCGCACGGCGTCCCCGGCCTGGGACCGCCCCCACCCACTAGCATTAGGTTCATGGGTGCCGATGACAGCTCTGCCGTTCGCAGCGGTGGAGTTCCGTCTGGCGGTACCGGCGATATCAAGGACGCCGGCCAACTCATGGCCATGCTGGACCATGGCGTTTCCGCGGCTGATCTGGAAACCACGCTGTCCGCCTGGCTGACAGCCGGGGCCATTGACCAGTCCACTGCGGCGGCGGCACGGCGACTGAACGCCCGGTTGTGGGAGGCGAGCCGCCGGGAGGGCCTGCTGCGCGTCCTGTACGACACGGCCACGGACCTGACCGGCATACGTGACGTCGAGGCAGTGCTCAAGGCCATCGTCCGGCGCACCCGGTCACTGATCGGCAGCGACATCGCCTACCTGAGCCTGAATGACTACGACACCGGCGAGTCCTACGTCCGGGTGACCGACGGCGCAACCACCGCTCTCTTCCGCAACATCCGCATGCCCCTCGGCGAAGGCGTGCTCGGCGCTGTCGCGACCGGCGAGGCGCCAGCCCAGAGCGCCGACTACTTGATGGACGAGACCAAATCGCATCTGGAGTCCAGCGACACCGCGGTGGCAGCCGAGGGCGTCCGGGCCATCATGGGTGTCCCCCTTCGTGCAGAAGGGAAAGTCATCGGCGCGCTCCTGGTCGCCGACAGGCATGCGCACCAGTTCAGCAGTGACGACGTCGCCTTGATGGAATCCATTGGTACGCACGCGGCCGTCGCGCTGGAAAACGCCCGCTACTTCAGTGAAATGGCCAATGCCCTTACCCGGCTGGACCAGGCACAGCAGCAGAATCTGGCCCACGTACGGGCCCTGGAGGAGCTCTCCAGCCTGGACCGGCGGCTCATGGAAACCCTGGCCTCAACCGGCAGCCTTCCTTACCTGCTCAACCTGCTGGCCGAGTCCCTGGGCACTGAAGTCTTCTTAGTCTCGCCCATGGGCGAGCCGCTGGCGGAGCTCGCAGCGGACGCAGACTTCGGGAGCCTCCCGGCCCTGAGCGCCGCCGAAGAATCTGCGGCCAAAAGAGCGGCCGTGCGCTTTGCAATAAAGGACAAGAAGTACACCGTCATGTCGGCCGTCGCGGGCGACCAGCACCTCGCCTCCCTCATCGTCGCCGAGGAACTCAGCCCGGCCCGGCTCGCGGTCCTGGAACGCAGCGCCCTGGTGCTCAGTGTGTCCCTGCTGCTGGAACGCACCTTCCAGGACGCCCAATACCGGCTGCAGCTCGAACTCATCGATGACCTGCTCAGCCCCCGCGCCGAAAACGCCGCGGCACTTGCCCGCAGGGCCGGGCAGTTCGGCCTGGCAAACCACCTCCAGCTCGTGGTGCGCGTGGTGGGGGTCCCCGACGACCAGCGCCAGCGGGCACTCTCCATACTCAGGCACCGGTCCGAGGGCGTTCCGGGAATCATCGCCCTGCACGAATCACACTTGTGCATCATCGAACCCGTAGAACGGCACGACAACCGCCCGAACGAAGCAGGCGGCGCCGGCCGGACCGGCCAGTCCATCATCGACGAACTGCAACGACGCCGCATCACCGCCACCGTCGGGACGTCCGAACAGGTCACCGGATTTGCCCGGCTGGCCGCCGCGCACACCGAAGCCCACGCCGTCCTCCGGGCACTGCAGGCCCTCTTCCGCAACGGCGAGGCAGCGGACCGGGCCGCCCTGGGCACCGCCGGAATGCTACTCGGAGCCATGGACAGCCCGTTCGCCGGACAGCTTCTCACTGCACAGCTGGGGCCACTTCTGGGCTACGACGAGCGGCGGGGAACGCAACTGGTCCTCACGGCGTGGACGTTCCACGAAAACGGCGGCGCCGCCCAGGAAACCGCCGACTCCCTCCACATCCACCCCAACACCCTGCGGCAACGGCTGGACAGGATCGATGCCCTGATCGGTGCCTCCTGGCGCCGGGGAAGCCGTTCCCTTGACGTCCAAGTGGCGCTGCGCTTGTGGCGGATGAAGACAGCCGGCGTCAGCTCCGCCGGTTCCTGATCGAACGCGCCTGCTTGCCACCAGCTCGAAGGGCATGGCACCGGCCCACATGCGCAGGAGCCATATATGGCGCGAAAGCACATGGTGAGGGTCACGTAGCTCTGGAATGCTGAGATCTGCGGCACCTTTGGGGAGCCGCCCATCCCATCTCTAGGAGTTATTCACAATGTCGTGTGCGCATGCAGCGGGTATCCGTCCCGCAACTTTCGGCGTCCTCCGCCTGCCGCGGAGCGTCGTCGTCGGCGCCCAGCAGCGCTTCGCCGTCGCCAACATCGCAGCCGAATTCGGGACCAACGTCCTAGTCTGCACCGATCCGCGGCTGGCCGTCTCAGACGAACTTCAGGCCCTGGTCCGGAGCCTTGAGTACCGGAACCTGACCGTACGGGTCTACGGGGACACCCAGGCCGAGCTTCCGGTTCCCGGCATCATCGCCTGCGTCGAGGAGCTCAACGGCCAGGAGATCGACGTCATCATCGGTTTTGGCGGCGGCAGCTGCATGGACATGGCGAAGGTCGTCTCCGTGCTGCTCACCCACGGCGGCAAGCCGAGCGACTACTACGGCGAATTCGCCGTTCCCGGCCCCACCAAGCCGGTCATCGCACTGCCCACCACGGCGGGCACAGGGTCCGAAGCGACCGCAATCGCCGTCGTCTCCGATCCTGATCTGGGCATGAAGATGGGCATCTCCAGCCCCCACATCATCCCGTTCGCCGCGGTGTGCGATCCCGAGCTCACCTACTCCTGCCCGCCGTCCCTGACGGCCGCCACCGGTGCTGATACCTTCGTACACCTGGTGGAGTCCTTCACAGCCATCACCCGGGAGCCGACCTCCACCCTGGCCTCGGAACGGGTCTTCGTCGGCAAGAACATCCTGACGGACTCAATTGCCTTGAACGGCATCGGGCTGGTGGGCCGCAGCCTGGTCACCGCGTACAAGGACCCGGAAAACACCGAGGCCCGTGGCGGGATGATGCTCGCGGCACTCTACGGCGGTGTGGTCCTCAGCAACGCCGGAACCGCCGCGGCGCACGCCATCCAGTACCCGGTAGGCGCACTTACCCACACCCCGCACGGGGTGGGTGTCGGCCTCCTGCTCCCCTACGTCGTCCGCCACAACTTCCAGGCGATCCAGCCGCAGCTGGCGCAGATCGCAGAGGCTCTGGGGCGCGATATCCGCAGGCTCGACGAGCGCGCCGCCGCCGTCGCGGGCGTGGAGGCAATCGACGAGGTCATCGCGGCCATCGAGCTGCCGCCGACGCTGCAGGCCCTTGGCGTGCAGGAAAACGATCTCGACCAGATCGCCAAGCTGTCGTTGAACTCCAAGCGGCTCATCGACAACAACCCTGTGCCGCTTGATCTCGACGCCGTAACCTCCATCGTTCACGCCGCCTACGCCGGCGACCGCACGATCCGCTAATCAGCAATAAGGACCACCGATGACTCTCCTTTCAACCTCTGAACCGCTCGACGTCGACGGGCTGGCGGTGCCCCGCCAGCTGCTGATCGCCGGGAACTGGCAGGACGCCAGCAGCGGTGACACCGTCGAGGTGATCAACCCCTCCGACGCTTCCGCCATCACCGGCATCGCCGACGCCGACGTCGAGGACGGCCTCGCCGCCGTCGACGCCGCGGCAGCAGCCCTCCCGGAGTGGGCCGCGACCCCGCCGCGCCGCCGTGCCGAAATCCTGAGCCGCTGCTTCGAGCTGATGACCGAGCGCAGCGAGCAAATCGCCCACCTCATCTCCCTGGAAAACGGCAAGGCCCTGGCCGACGCCCGCGGTGAAGTGGCGTACGCCGCGGAATTCTTCCGCTGGTATGCCGAAGAAGCGGTCCGGATCATCGGCGATGTGTCCGTCTCGCCGTCGGGCTCCAACCGGATCCTGGTCCAGCACATGCCCATCGGCGTCTGCGTCCTGATTACCCCCTGGAACTTCCCGGCGGCCATGGCCACCCGGAAGCTGGCGCCGGCCCTTGCCGCCGGCTGCACCGCCGTGCTGAAGCCCGCCACGCTCACGCCGCTGACCACCCTGGCGATCGCCCAGCTGATGATCGACGCCGGCGTCCCGGCCGGCGTGGTCAACATCATCACCACGAGCAAGACCAGCGAGGTCATGACCCCGATCCTTGCCGACCCCCGGGTTCGCAAGCTGTCCTTCACCGGTTCCACCAGCGTCGGACGCCACCTGCTGCGGCAGGCGGCCGACAACGTGCTCAAGTGCTCGATGGAACTGGGCGGCAACGCTCCGTTCCTGGTCTTCGACGACGCGGACCTCGATTTGGCCCTCGAGGGCGCCATGATTGCCAAGATGCGCAACGGCGGCCAGGCCTGCACCGCCGCCAACCGGATCTACGTCCAGCGCGGCATCCACGACGAGTTCGCCCGCCGGCTGGCCGAACGCATGGGCGCCATGCGCGTGGGCCCGGGCACCGACCCCAACACCGACGTCGGTCCGCTGGTGGATGAGGCCAGCGTCCGCAAAGTCGACTCGCTGGTCCGGGACGCGGTCAGCCAGGGCGCCAGGCTCCTGGCCGGCGGCAAGGCCATCGACGGCGCCGGGTATTACTACCCGCCCACCGTCGTGACCAACGTGCCCCTGCAGGCCCGCATGGTCAGCGAGGAAATTTTCGGGCCGGTGGCCTCGGTCATCCCCTTCGACACCGAAGAGGAAGTCATCGCCGCCGCCAACGATTCCGAGTACGGTCTCGCGGCCTACGTGTTCACCGAGGACCTTCGCCGCGGACTCAGGGTTTCCGAACGCGTCGAAAGCGGCATGGTGGCCCTCAACCGGGGACTCGTTTCCGACCCCGCAGCACCGTTCGGCGGCGTCAAGCAGAGCGGCCTCGGCCGCGAAGGTGCCCACCAGGGCCTGCTGGACTTCACCGAAACCAAATACATAGCCCTCGACTGGTAGCGCTGACGCTCCCTTCGTTTCCATCCGAAAGAAAAGACCAATGACGATCTCCAACACCAAAGCCAAGACGAAGGCGCCCTGGCGCGTTCCGGCTGCCAGCTTCATCGGCACCACCATCGAGTGGTACGACTACTACATCTTCGGCCTGCTCGCCGCCACGGGTGTCTTCAGCCGCCTGTATTTCCCCGAGCAGGATCCGGCCACCGGTCTGCTGATGGCGTTTGTCACCTACGCGGTGGGTTTCGTTGCCCGTCCGTTCGGTGGCATGTTCGCCGGCCACTTCGGGGACAAGATCGGCCGCAAGCCCATGCTGGTGCTCTCCCTGCTCATCATGGGCTTCGCCACCCTGGCCATGGGAATGCTTCCCACCTACGCGCAGATCGGAGTCTGGGCTCCCATCCTGCTGACGGTCCTGCGCCTGCTGCAGGGCTTCGGCGCCGGAGCCGAGTGGGCCGGTGCGGCCGTCATCTCCATCGAACACGCACCTGCCGGACGCAGCGGATTCTTCGGTAGCTTCACCCAGATGGGCGTGCCGGCCGGCATGCTGCTGGCCAACTCCAGCGTCCTTGCCGTCAAGGCTGCCGTCCCGGCAGCAGAGTTCGACGCCTGGGCCTGGCGCCTCCCGTTCCTGCTCAGCGTGATCCTCATCGTGACCGGCATGATCATCCGCAACAAGCTTGAAGACTCCAACGACTTCAAGGAACTCCTGGCGGCAAACCAGACCGCGAAGAAGCCGCTGGGCGAGGCCATGAAGAAGGAAACCAAGGGCATCTGGCTCGTTGTCGGCATGCGCCTGGCAGAAAACTCCGCGTTCTACCTATACACCACGTTCTCGGTGGTCTACATAATGAAGACCTTTGGAGCCGAGCGCGCCAACCAGGGCACCATGTCCGTTCTCATTGCCTCCGGCATCGGCGTCTTCGCCGTCCCGCTGTGGGCAATCCTCTCGGACAAGATCGGGCGCAAGCCGCTGTACCTGTTCGGTTCCATTGGCGGACTCCTGTTCTTCCCGCTCTACTTCGTCATGACGGACACCGGCAGCGCACTGCTGGCAACGCTCGCCATCATCATCGGGCTCGCCGTCTTCCACAACTCGATGTACGGTCCCCAGGCCGCCTTCTTTGCGGAACTGTTCTCCACCAAGCTGCGCTACAGCGGCGCGTCCATGGGCTACCAGTTCGGCTCGGTCCTGGCCGGCGGCATCGCACCCCTTGTCGCCGTCGCGCTCCTCACCGCCGGCAACGGCAAGCCGGGCTGGGTGATCCTGTACTTCAGCATCATCGGCGTCATCACCGTCGTCGCAACCCTGCTCGCACCCGAAACGCTCGAAAAGCTGGACCGGCGCATCACCGCCGCCCAGGAGCTGGACGACAAAAACGCAGCGATTGCACAGGAGCGCGTCAGCGCTAACTGACACTCCCTGAAGTAAGGCAGGCGCCGTCCGGGTCGAAGGTAGACCTGGGCGGCGCCCTTCCTTCTGCGCCTGATCCGCCCGCAATTATTGCCAGCGCCTGCGTTGAGGTTCTGGGACAGGACGTTCGCGGAGGTTGAGGCTGGTGACGCCGGGGCGCCCGCCCACGCATCTCCCGCATCATTGGGTGTTCACCCGAGGTCCAGCTCCCCGCACACAACAGTCCATCTCACCTCCCTACGGTGGTCGGGTCGCCGGCACGACGCCGGTAACGTCACCCGGGAGGAACCATCACCATGCGCACACCCCTGACTGCCGTGGCCGCTGCCGCGCTCATCGCCTCGCTGGCGAGCCCTGCCGTCGCCGCTTCAAACCCCGAAGCCGGCACTCCGTCATCGAACGCTGCCGGAACGGCCGCCTCAACAACGGCAATCAAGACCAACGAGAGCAACGGCTCCTTTGACCTGCAGGCGCACCGCGGAGGCCGCGGCGAGTGGACCGAGGAATCCCTCGCCGCGTTCGCCAACTCGCTGAAGCTTGGCGTGACCACTCTGGAACTGGACACCCACCTGACCTCCGACGGCAAGGTGATCGTCTGGCATGACGACACCATCCAGGCGGACAAGTGCCGCGACACCGCGCCGGTGACTCCCGGCGACGCCGCTTTCCCGTATGTCGCTGACCGGGTGGCCGACCTGTCGCTCGCGCAGATCAAGACCCTGGACTGCGGGTTCACCCAGCTCAAGGGATACCCGGAGCAGGACGTCATCGAGGGCAACCGGATCGCCGAGCTTAAGGACGTCTTCCAGCTGGTCCGCGACGCCGACGCCAAGAAGGTCCGCTTCAACATCGAAACGAAGGTGGAGGACGGGAAGTCCGGCGGCGAGGGCATGGTGGCCCTGACCAAGGCCGTGGTCACCGAGATCTACACCGCCGGCATGGCCGGGCGCAGCACCGTGCAGTCGTTCGACTGGTCCTCGCTGAACCTGACCAAGAAGATCGCCCCGCAGCTGCCGCTCGTCGCCTTGTCCAGCGGCGACGCCTGGCTCGAGGTCGGCAAGCCCGGCGCCAGCCCCAACCTCGGCGGCGTCGACATCGACACCTACGGCGGCTCGCTCGCCAAAGCCGCGGCTGCCCAGGGCTACGACGTCATCTCGCCCGCCTTTAGTTCCGTCACCGCGGCCATGATCAAGGAAGCCCACGAGCTCGGCCTGCCCGTCGTCCCCTGGACCGTCAACACCACGGCGGACATGACGCGGCTGATGGACCTCGGCGTGGACGGCATCATCACCGACTACCCCACCCGTCTGCGCACCGTCATGGACCAGCGCGGCCTGAAGCTCCCCAAGACCTACGAGTTCAAGGGCTGATTCACTGATTTCCAGGGGCCCGCGTTCTGGGCTCTCGTGGGTACGCTGAAACCAGCTCCCGCCTTGAAGGCGGGGGCCGGTTCCGTCCGGGCCGTCCGTCGCCGCGATCGCTCAGTCGATGAGATGTCTCCGGCGAAACCACCCTTGACTTTTCTGCTGACCGTCGTCAGTCTTTTCGACAAGCTGTCCCGCCAGGCCGTGACGGAAGGCAAGCTGCTGCAGCTCGCAACGTGATTGGCGCGGCCAGCTGAGTCCGCTTCCGTGAGTGTCCGGGGGATGCCAGAGTTGAAGGATGAATGAGGCAAGCGGGAACGAGGAAACCGGGAACCGGGCAACCGGCGGGCTGGCCCTGAACCTGGAGTGCACGCTCGCCGCGCTCCCGGAAGAAGTCTTCAGGATGCTGACGGAGTCGACCGAAGTGGTGAAGTGGTGGGGTCCGCACGGCTTCGTCATCCCGCAGCCGAACTGAACCTCACGGAAGGCGGCCGCTACCGCTTCGCCATGACGCCACCGGACGGCGAAACGTTCCACCTCTCCGGCGAGTTCCTCGAGATCGATCCCCCCGGGGCCTAATTTACACATTCCGCTGGGAGGAACCGACGCCGGACGAACGGGACACCGTCGTCGACCTCTCACTCGGGAGTTCCGGCAAAGGCACGCACCTGATGCTCTCGCGGCAGCCGTTCCTGACGGAGGAACGGCTGGAACTGCACCGCAACGGATGGACCGAATCGTTCGAGAAATTGCAGGGGGTCCTAGCTACCCGCACCTGAAGCCCCGGGAGGAAACGAGGCCAAAGCGCCCTCTCCTCAAGTCAGGAGATTTGCAACTCCCGTTTGACGAACTTCACCAGGAGTTCGCGGGCCATGTCCACGGGTATGACAGATCCCCGGGAGTAGCACTGCACTGCCAGCCCATCCACCATGGCGGCCGTCTCGACCGCGAACCGGCGGGGATCAGCGCAACGAAACGCCCCCGCGCGAACCCCACGCTCGGTCACATCCTGCAGGGCGTCGCGCCAGGCCGTGTAGTGATCGTTCATCCACTGGCCGTACTGTTCGTCACGCGCTGCTGCGGACCAGAAGTCGAGCCAAATCAGCCAGTGCCGACGGGAGTTGGCGTCGGACCCGAACATTCCCTCAAGGAAATACAGGAGTTCCTTGCCCGGATCCCCGGATCCTTGAGCGCTTTGCTGCAAAGGAACATAGAAATCGGCTGTCTCCGCCTTCACCACTTCCATCAGCACTTCGTCGAGACCTTTGAAATGATAGGAAATTGTGCCGGGCGAAACTCCGCAAGCCTTGGAGATATCCCGGATCAGCACATTGAACAGCCCTTTGTCGGCTATTAGGTCGCGGGCGGCGTCCACCACCAATTGCCGGCGAACCTCGGTTGGGTGGCGCTGACGCTCCCCCGCCGTCTTGGCGCGCGGACGGTCAGAGTGATCCTGTTCGGCCGAGGCCATGTTGTGCTCGCTCTCCCGTAATTTAAGCGGACGTCCGGTCAATGTTTTTCTCAAAGGTTTTTTCAAAGAATACTTCTTCGCCCTTGAAGGCACGGACGGTATTGCAAAGTTGATATTGCTTAGCCGAGGCCGTCACCGTGGCATGAGTTTCGATCCGGACAGCCCAGTCATCCTTGCGCAGGCTGATCTTCCACTGTGATTCAGCCTTGGCGCTCAAGGGGTCATTATCCGAAATGAAATAGGATTCCAAAGCGTCCTCGCCGAAATGCAGCCCATCGGGATAGATCCGGTTTCCGCCGTAATTCGGATCCACGGTAAGAGTCCAGCCTTCCGACTGCGGCTCGTATCGAACTTCGCGTTCAGGCCGGGCCGGAAGCGCGGGGCCGGGTTGGATCGGCAGCGCTGGCGCCTGTTCCGCCTCCTGAAAGCGGACGTCCGTTCCGATGGCCGACAGATCAAGTGCATCCAGCGTCAGCTCGCTGGCAGCAGCATCGATGGTCACAGCTCCCCGGTCCCCGTGCGGCCAGATCCAGGGCCAGTACGTGGTTGACAGGGCGAGCCGCACCTTGTGCCCGGCCGGAATCTGCCACGACATGGCCACGAACTGGATATGCGCGTCCACAAATTCGCCGGGAGTAAGGTCGTCCGCCCGGTCCATCCCGTAACGATGTGCGAGGTTGATGGCTCCCCGGGTAATGAGCGTTGACGACCCGTCGGGCGCGACATCGCATAGCCGCGCAATAATATTCGCCCGCGCGGTTGAGGCGGCAACCCGCAATCCCAGGCGCGCAAAGCCGAAGAGATTGATGTCCTCATCCAGAACGCCGGTTTCGAAGATCACCGATCGCCCGTCCTCAGCCCGCTGGTCCGGCGGGAGGTCCGAGGCGTTGCCGAACGGGAACCAGCGGGCGGCGTCCGCGCCGTTGTGCTGGGGGGTGTCCACAACCGCGTGCTGGCGGTGGTCCAATGCAAGGCTGCGCAAGTCGGTAGCCAGGTTGAAAGTGGAGCGTCCGACGGCGGTCGAGGGCCAGCCTTCCAGACCCAGCCAGGAGCCGGCACGTTCCGGGTAGTTCGTGGCCGGTCGCACCGAGTCCTGGTGATAGGCCCGCAGTGCCGGTTCATCCATGATCTTGGTGTCGATGTCCTTGAGCCAGTAATCCCACCAGCGCAGCGTTTCCTGCAGGAAACCGATGGTGGGCCCGGGAGTGCGGGCGATGTCGGGGTACTGGTGGGACCACGGCCCAATGAGACCCTGCACGGGCGACTCGAGGTTTTCCAGCAACCGGAACACAGTATTCCGGTAGGGATCCGCCCAGCCCCCGACTGCCATCACCGCAGCGGTGATCTTGGAGTAGTCCTCATTAACAGACCCGTGACGCCAGTAATCGTCCCGTTCCTGATGATCCATCCAGATTTCGGAGAACGGCTGGAGGGCTTCCAGCCTCTCCTTCCACATGATCTCCCAATTCTCCCCAACCCGCCACGGCGCCGGCGGCCGGCACTGAAAGGCCAGCATGGTGCCCGCCCACGAGGTCATGTCGATGCCCAACATAGCCCCGCCGAAGTAATGAACGTCATCCGCAAAGCGGTCGTCGGTGGAGCAAACGGTGACAATCGCCTTCAGTGCTTCGGGCTGCTCGGCAGCGAGTTGCAGTGAATTAAAGCCTCCCCAGGAGATGCCGAACATTCCGACTTTCCCGGTGCACCACGGCTGGGCAGCCAACCACTCGATGACCTCGACGCCGTCGGCCTGTTCCTGCTCATGGTATTCATCGAGCATCACGCCTTCCGAGTCACCACATCCACGCATGTCGACGCGCACTGAGGCGTAGCCGTGGCCGGCATACCACGGGTGCCGCTGGGCATCGCGGGGCGCCGTCCAGTCTCCTCGGCGGTACGGCAGATATTCCAGCAGCGCCGGTACCGGCTCCGCAGCGCTGTTTTCCGGCAGCCAGATAGTCGCGGCCAGCTTGGTGCCGTCTTTGAGGGGGATGACAACGTTCTCCATCACACTGACGGTGTGGGGAAAGTCTGTGCGGATCAGCACGTCCGGTTTCCTTCCAAGGCTGGAGTTGATGTGCCAGCGAGCTCGGCCACGTCTGCGTGGCATTGAATATTGTGGCCGGCACTTACTGCGATGGTGGGCGGGGCGACGGTGTGGCAAACGTCCCGGACCAGGGGGCAGCGGCTGGCGAAGGGACACCCGTGCTCGGGCGGGGCGGCCGGAATTTCGTCTTGGATGTCCTTGGTCTTGGCCTCATGGTTATCCCCGAGCTCAATGACAGAGTCCAGGAGCAGTCTGGTGTACGGGTGGGAAACAAACCCGAAGATCTCCTCCACCGTCCCTTCCTCCACCACGCGGCCCAGGTACAGCACCACGACGCGATCGGCGATAGCCCGCACAACAGCGAGGTCGTGGGTAATGAACAGAAAGCCGAGGGATTTTTCCCGGCTCAAATTATCCATCAGCCGGAGGATGGATGACTGCACCGAGACGTCAAGCGCGGACACCACCTCATCCGCCAGTACTAGGGCAGGCGCTGCCGCCACGGCCCGGGCGATGCCTACCCGCTGGCGTTGGCCGCCGGAGAGCTGGCCGGGTAGGCGCTGCGCAAAGCCCGCGGGCAGGTCCACGTCCGCCAGGGATTGCTGCACGCTGGCGTCCTTGACGCCGAACAGATTGATGGGCCGCTGGACAGCGGTCCGGACGGTGTGGCGCGGATTCAGGGAAGTATCAGCATTTTGAAAAATAAGCTGTATGGCCTGCCTGAGGTTCTTGGGTCGGCCGGACACCGTCTTGGCCAGTTCGCCGCCATTCGCCAAGACAATCCGGCCTCCAACGGTTTTCTGCAGTCCGGCGATCGCATTGGCTATGGATGACTTGCCGGAGCCGGATTCGCCCACCAAAGCCACTACTTCGCCGGCGTTGACCATGAAACTGACATCCTTCACGGTGGCTCCGGTGCCGGGAACGTGCTTGCGGCGGTAGTCGATGCTCAATGACTCCACAGTCAGCACGGGTTGTGACATGCCCGGCGCCGTCCGTCGGTAGACGTTTTGGTCCTGGACTGAGTCGATGCCGGCATCGATAGCTGCATGGTCCATGCTGGGCGGTATGCCAGGGACGTCGATGCGCGGCACGCTCGCCAACAGCCCGCGGGTATAGGCGTGCCGGGGATTTTCCAGCACCTCTCGGGTGGCACCAGCTTCCACGATTTCGCCGCGCCGCAAGACAGCAACGTCGGTGCACATTTTGTCGATGACACCCAGGTCGTGGCTGACTATCACCATGGACATGCCGAGCGAATCCTGCAACTCCGTAAGCAGGTTTAGGATCGCGGCCTGCGTCACCACGTCCAATCCGGTAGTGGGTTCGTCGAGCACCAGCAGGGTGGGGTCGGCTGCCAGCGCGACGGCGATCCCGATCCTCTGCTGCTGTCCGCCTGAAAATTGGTGGGGGTAGCGGTCAAGGGCCTGGCTGGGATTGGGCAGGCGTACTAGCCGCAGCAGGTCTTCGGCACGCTGGCGCTGGGCGGCCTTGTTCCCCTTGAGTGAGTGCAGCGCCTCTGCGATCTGCTCATGGATTTTCATGGTCGGCGTAAGGGCGCTGCCCGCGTTTTGCGGGACCATGGCCACTTCGCGGATCCGGAACTGGCGGAGTTGTTTCGGCCGGAGGGCGAAAACGTCCTGACCGGAAACGCTGGCGGTCCCGGTGGCAACGAAGGAGCCGGCGCGCAGGGATCCCAGCAGTGCACCAGCGAGCGTGGACTTTCCCGAACCGGATTCACCCACGAGGCCCAGGACGCGGCCGCGGCCTAGCCTGAGGGTGATGTCCTTGAGGACGGGAATCTCGCGGTTGCCGGTCCGGTAGGAAATGCCCAGGTTTTGGATCTGCACCACGCTATCGGCGAAGTCCTCATCGAGGCCCTGCACCGATCGGCGACGGCTGTTGGAGGTTGTGGTCTCTGGTGTCATCAGCCCAACACTTCTTTCATACGGTCAACACCGAGGCTCTTGGCGAGCCCGTCGGCTGCAAGGTTTAGGCCGACGATCAAGGTGGCGAGGGCCACGATCGGGGACAGGGTGGCCAGTGGCACGACCGACATCAGGTTTCGGTTTTCCGCCACCATCAGGCCCCAGTCAGGCGTGGGAGGACTGGCACCGAAGCCGAGGAAGGATAGCGAGCTGATCAGCAGCACCACCCAGGAGGCGCGCATGGCGAACTCCACAAGGATGATGTCCAAGACATTCGGCAACACTTCGCGGGCCAGGACGGAAAACATTCCCTCGCCACGGGCTTTGGCAGCGGTGATGTAATCCTTGGGGAGCACATCCATGACCGTTGCCCGGACGATGCGTGTCACCCCGCCGGTATAGACCACCACTACCGCCAGGATGATTACCCACGGACCGGTCCCGAAGATGGTGACCACCACCAGCATGGACAAGATAGCCGGGACGGCAAGCACGGAGTCCAGTATCCGGGTGATGACGTCGTCCACGATGCCGCCGCGGTAGGCGGCGATGCCGGCGATGACGGATCCCAGCAGTACTGTCAGTGCGGTGGCCGCGAAGCTGACGGCCAGAGCGTACTGGCCGCCGAACAACGTTCGGGTGAGAGTGTCTCTGCCGAGCGCGTCCGTGCCCAGCAGGTGCGCGCCGGAACTCTCCTGCAGCGCGCCCATCGCGTCCGTGGCTACAGGATCGTATGCAGTCAGCAACGGCGCGAACAGCGCAAGCAGGATGTTCAGAATCACCAGCCCGAAACCGAAACTGGCAGAACGTGACTTCAGGATGGACCGGACCACCCGTGACATGTTCCCGGGCGGGGCCGATGCTGGGGCTGCCGTGGTGGTCATGGCACTCATTTGGCGCTCCTCGGGTAGCGCAGACGTGGATTAAGCAGGAACGCGGCAAAGTCGGCCAATAGATTGCATACCACGTAGGTCAGTGCGCTCATCACCGTGATCAACAGGATGGCGGGGAGATCGCGCGTCTGGACTGAACGGATCATCAGGGTGCCGATGCCCGGATAGTTGAAGATGCTCTCCACCACCACCACCCCGCCCACCAGCCACGCGACGTTCATGGCAATTACGTTAAGCGTAGGAAGCATCGCACTCGGCAGGATGTGCTTGAACACAATCCGTGGCGTGGAGTTCCCCTTCAGAATGGCGGTGCGGACGAACTCGCTGTCCATTACATCAATCACCGACGTGCGCATCATGCGGATGATGTAGGCCGCCAAGACACAGATCAGCGCCGCCGCGGGTAGCCACACGGAGGGCAGGATCTCGGCCAGCGAGGCGTTCTGGCCGGCAATCACGACGGCCGGAAAGATCGGAATGTAGATGGAGAACAGCAAAACGAGCACCGTTGCCACAACAAACTCCGGAACGCTCATCCCTACGAGCGCCAGCGTGGAAATCGAGATGTCAGGCCAGCGGTCGCGGGTCAGCCCGGCCACCAGGCCCAAGACCAGGGAAAGCAGGATGCCGATCACGATGGTTATCCCGGCCAGGATCGAGGTATTCACCAGCGCCGAACCTACTTCTGCCCCCACGCTGCCGCCGCTGACAAGGGAATTCCCGAAATTGCCCTGCAGCGCGTTGCCCAGCCAGCTGAGGAACCGTGAGACGGGGGGCTCGTCGAGCCCCAGTTGCTGGCGCATTGTGGCAACTGCCGCGGGTGTCGCGTTCTGCCCCAGCAGCTGGCTGGCCGCGTCTCCCGGCAAGGACTGGATGGCGCTGAAGACCAGCACCGTCGCCAGCAGAACCGTGAAGGCGGACCAGCCTACCCGCTTGGTAAAAAACGTCAGCATCAGGCCCGCAGCCCGATGTTGATGTAGTCGAACTCGAACCCGTGCTCGCTGTAGTTGACCACCTTCTTGCTCAATCCGGTGATCCGATCGGAGAAGAACGGGGTCAGTGAGCCACCGTCATCGACCAGGATCTTCTGCGCGTCCTGGTAGAGCGTCTTGCGCTTGCCGGCGTCGACCGTTGCACGGGCCGCGTCCAGTGTCTGGTCGAACAGTGCGTTGGAGTAGGCCGTCTCGTTGTAGGAGGAGCCGGTGCGGAATATCTGGTTGAGCAGCTGGTCGATCGGCCGCCCTGTGTACCAGTAGGTGGTCATCAGCGGCTTCTTCATCCAGACATCCGTGAAGTAGGAATCCGCGGGCGAGTTGGTTACCGTCAGGTTGATATTGGCGGACTTCATGGAGCTCTGCAGGGCCAGCGCGAGCGGGGACAGCACGGGGTCGTAGCTGGACGTGTAGACGGGCACGTCAAAGCTGTCGAAGCCTTTCGTCTTGAGCAGGGACTTCGACTTTTCCGGGTCATAACCCAGACCGTAGTCGAGGTAGTACGCCTCGGTGGGCGGCACCGGGTTGTTGTGCGCGATGGTTCCATTGCCCTGCACAGCCAGCTTGAAAACCTCGTCCGGGTTGTAGGCATGGGCGAAGGCACGTCGGATGTCAGCGTCCTTGAACTGCTCGCTGGTGTTCAGCATGGGAACCGGGTACCACTGCGCGTTCTTGACGCTGGACACAGTGGCCACGGACGACGCGGAAACCGTCTTGGCGGTGGCGAAATCCAGGTTGGTCTGGGCGATGAGGTCAACTTGTCCGGCCAGCAGTGCGTTTACGCGCGCCTGAGTGTCAGCAATGCTGGAGAACTCGATGCCGTCCAGCTTGGGCTTGTCGCCGAAGTAGTTCTCGTTTCGCAAAATAGCGCCGGGACCCGCAGCCGTGAAGCTCTTCAGCTTGAACGGACCGGTGCCGATGCCGCTGGCACCGATCGTCGCCGCGGACCCGGCGGGAATGATGTAGCAGTTGTAGCCGGTCAGAAGGCTGGCAAATTCCGCGTTCGGGGATTTGAGCGCAAAGACCACCGTGTTGGCGTTCGGGGCTGTGATGGAATTGCCGTCGACGAAGGGCGACAGCACCCCCGCTTGGGGCGATTTTGTGGCCGGATCCAGGATGTGCTGGATGGAGTAGATAACGTCCTGGGCGTTGAACGGCTTGCCGTCATGCCAGGTCACACCCTTTCGCAGCACAAACGTCCAGCTCAACGCGTCCGCCGACAGGCTCCAGGAATCTGCCAGATCCTTGACGATCTCCCCGGTGGGCGAGAGCTTGACCAGGCGGCTATAGAGGGCACCCAGGTATTCATAGGCGGACAGGGAGCTGGCCGGGTCCAGCGTTTCGGCCTTTGACGCAGGCGGCCGGGCGATGCGCAAAGTCCCGCCCTGGCGGGCAGTGCCGGTCGCAGTACCGGCAGCCGACGGCGACGGACTGACCCCGCACGCGGAGAGCAGTGCGGGCGCCAACAGAAGGGCCGAACCGGCGAAGAGGGTCCGCCGGGAAAGCTGCCCTGAGGATGCTTCGATCCTTGAATCCATCGTCCTGAATCCTTTACTTTTTGCTTTCGTGAACAAGCTAATTCATGTACTGTACGAATAAATCGTTCGGGAGAGCAATAGTTCGACGACAAATTAACAGCCCGGAAACAAAGGGCAATTCCGATCGAAAGGCCTGCAGTGACGGGTTGGTACAGAAGACCAGACGTGTTGATGGTCATTACATCTGCATTTACCTATGTGGCCACGCGGGAGGCTCTCAAGGTACTTTCGCCCCAGGACCTGACTCCGGTTCGGTTCCTGATGTCCGCCGGCATAGTGGGCACGTTCCTACTGATTCGGCGGCAACGGCTGGCCATGACACGCGCCGACGTCCCCCGCATGCTGCTCACCGGGCTTCTTGGCTACGCCGGCTACGGCTTCTTGCTCAATCTCGGCCAAGCAACCGTGCCGGCTGGCACCACCAGTCTGCTGTTGAACATATCTCCGGTTTTCGCCTTCATGCTTAGTTACCTGGTACTAAGGGAACGAACCACGGGACTTGGCTACATCGGCATCGTGACCGCCGTGCTGGGCGTCGCGGTGATTACGCTGGGGGACAGCAGCGCCGTCGGCTTCAACGGTGACGCCATGTACATCGTGACCGCCGCTTTGGTTCTGTCGGTCTTCCTCATTGTCCAGCAGCCGCTGTTCAAACGAATCCCCCCGGTTGAGGTGGTGTTCTGGGGCAGCGTCACCGGCGGTGTGGCAACCCTGCCCACCGCGACATTCACGGCTGATCCCAACGAGTTCACCCCGATGTTCTGGACCGCGCTCCTGGTCCTGGCCGGGGTATGCACCGCCGTTGCCTACGCCTTCTGGAACATCTCCTTGGCCCGCACGAGCGTTGCGGAAGGAGGCGCACTGCTCTATGTGGTCCCGGTGCTTTCCTTGCTTCTGGGCTGGGTCTTGCTCGGGGAAGTGCCCACCGTCGCATCTCTGGTGGGTGGGGCCGCGGCACTCACGGGCGTCGTGCTTCTTTCCCGGGCAACTCCCCCGGCATCCCAAATGAGTGAACTGAGGCCCGTCCCGTGACTCCGGAACAGACGCCTGCGTCCACGCAGCGCCCTCAATCCACCGGCTTGGGACCTGTCTCGGAGGTCATCATGGAGTTCATCATTCCCCGGCAGGCGGTTCTGGCCATGGAGTCCGTGGCGAACGCGGCATTCCACCTGGTTGGTGGGCGGCTTATCACCGTCTCGTTGTGGCGCCCTGCCATGCAGGATCTCGTACGCGTCTACTCCAACATGCCCGAGATCTACCCGGTGGGCGGAGTCTCGAGTGCGTTGGGAGCAGAATGGACACGGCGGTGTGTGGGACAGTTGGAATCCTTTCTGGCGGAAGATGAGCATGCCATCAATTCCGACGCCTTCGAACATCAGGACACGTTGGGGGCGCTGCAGTTGGAGGCCGCGGTGAATGCCGTGGTGGCCAAGGACGGCACTTTCCTTGGATGCCTGAACTTGCTGGGCAGCCGAGGCTCGTACACGGAGCAGAGTGTTCGCGATGCCGACAACCTGGCCGGCCAGTTGGCTGACATACTGACCGCGCTCCGAAGTCATCTGACTGGCTAGGCTCTCTGGCTACGGCACCGATCGCCAGCGTCAGAGCGCTGCTGGGGTACTCGCACAGCCGACTCGCCGCTTGCCAGGGCAACTTAGGATTCAACGTCGGCCGCTGCAATTGCCTTATCCGTGAGGATGGGCATCATCTCGAGTAGGGCGAGGGTCAGCCCTCCCATGATCCCGAACATGACCTGCAGGCCCACCGGGCCAGGATTCGGGGACGATGCTCTATCACGTGCGGCAACTGCTCTCCACGGGATTCCTTGAACCCGCCGAGGTCCGGACGGGAGAAAGTGGTGCGCTAGAGAAGTCGTATCGTTCCACCGGACGGTCCTGGAATCTGGACACCGCACTACGTGAAGCTGGCCCGGACGGGCCGCTGACACCGATCGAGGTGTTTCGGGAAGAGCTGACGGAAGCAGGACCGGACGCCCTCGCCAGCCTCCCACGCTTCGTCCTGCACCTCTCCGAGGCAGACGCTGAGGACCTCATCACGCGCATTCACGCCGTGCTGAGCGAATACACCGGCAGCGACCGGAAGCGATCGGACCAGCCCGCATACGGCGGCATCTTCGTCCTTCACCGGTCGCCAGACTGGGTCATCAGACTAGGTCTCGGCCCCTTCGCGAGAGACGCCCATAGCGCTACTTCTGCAGCACCGGGCTCGGCGACATCTCCGCGGCTTGGCGCAGGGCCTCGATCATGCTGCGCACATCCACGATGCCCTTGCCGGCGATGTCGAACGCCGTGCCGTGGTCCACGGAGGTGCGGATCACGGGCAGGCCCACGGTGATGTTGACGCCGGCCTCGATGCCCAGGACCTTCACCGGGCCGTGTCCCTGGTCGTGGTACATCGCGACAATCAGGTCGAAGTCGCCCCGGCCGGCCAGGAAGAACGCGGTGTCCGCTGGGAGCGGGCCGCGGGCGTCGATGCCGTCGGCCTGCAGCTTCTCGATGGCCGGGGTGATCTTCTCCGCTTCCTCGCCGTAGCCGAACAGGCCGTTCTCTCCCGCGTGCGGGTTGATGGCGCAGACGCCGATCTTCGGGTTGGCGATGCCGGCGCGCTGCATGGCGCTGTGCCCGCGCCGGACGGTGCGTTCCACCAGGCCGGGCTCGATCTTGTTGATCGCATCGATCAGGCCGATGTGCGTGGTCACATGGATGACCTTGACCTTGGGTGTGGAGAGCATCATGGACACTTCCTCGATCCCCATGAAGTGCGCCAGCAGCTCCGTGTGGCCCGGGTAGATGTGGCCGGCCTTGTGCAGTGCGGCCTTGTTCAGCGGCGCGGTGCAGATCCCCTGCACGTCCCCCTTCATTCCGAGCTCGCAGGCGATCCGGATGTAGTGGTACGCGGCGTTGCCGGCCTCGGCGGATTCAATACCCCAGGGCAGGTCGTGCGAGAGCAGTTTCGGGTCAATCACGTTGATGCGGCCCGGTTCGAACACGGCGTCGGCCACGTCCTGGATCTCCACGATGTCGGCCTGGACTCCGAGTGCCTTCGCACCAAGTTCCAGCCGGTACACGTCCCCGATGACGACGGGGCGGCAGTCCCGGTAGGCGTTTTCGGCCAGCAGCGCGCCCACCGTGACTTCGGGGCCGACGCCGGCGCCGTCGCCCATGGTGACGGCGATGACGGGGCGAGTGTCGGGTTTGGTGGCATTCAACTCGGTGGCATTCAAGACTGAATTCATGGTTTCTCCAGATATTGCGGAAGGGTCGAGTGGTTTTTGGGATGCAGTGCCGGCAGGTTCGCTGGTCCGGCGGCTTTGGATTGAGTGGTAGAGCTGAAGGAGGGCGTGGTCGTCGCCGAAGCTGCCGGGTTTGGTGCCCACCAGCCGGCCGTCGTCGGCGAGACTGACCACGGCACCGTGCTGTTCGGCGCCGAGCGGTTCCAGCGCCCGGATGCCGAGGCGCTCCAGCACCTCGCGGGCGGTCTCGCCGCCGGTCAGGATTAGATCGGGCAGGACGACGTCGAAGGCGGCGCCCGGCGACTGTGCGCCCGAAAGATGAGGGTCCAGGACGCCGGAAACGATTTGGCCCAGGCTACGGACGATCGAGCCGGCTTCGCGGGGATCCACTTGCTCGGCGACGACCGTCAGGGCCAAGGGTTCGCCAACGGCCAGAGCCTCCCGGACCGTTTGGATCTTCCGGGCCGTCCCGGGCTGCCGCAGTTCCTCCGGGCTCAGCCCGACGAGCGTAAAGCCTCCGGCCTGAAGCTCCCGCAGTTGCCTGCGTGCGGCCCCGGACGCTGAGCCGACGACGGCGAGCACCGGCCGGGCGCCAGAGCTTCCGGTAGAAGTAGAGGTACTTGAGTCCCCAGGGCCAGCCTGCGCGTTTCGCGCAGGGAACTGGATTCCTCTGCTCGCCCCAGCGCGCGCTCCTGGTCGTAAAGTCTGCGCGAGCACGGCAGCGATGCCGCCAGTGCCCACCAGGACAATCCCCCGGCCGCCGGCGGAATACTCCAACTGCGTCAGGGCATCGACCACGGCTTCCAGGTCTGCCTCAGTCTCGCCGTCGGCCACCACGGTCACGGCGTCATCGCCTGAGAACAACTGGCGGAGCCGTTCGGCCAGGTCCGGCGAGCGCACCGCGGTTAGATCCAGCGCCTGTGCGGAGCTTTGAGCCAGGACGTCTGCCACGCGGGAAGGCGGCGACGCCGATTCCGCGTGCCAGAGTCCGGTGTCGGCCAGCGGCACGCCGTCGGCGTAGGGACGTCCGTCCACCACGGTCCGCCCCAGCTGCGGGAGGGCACCGGCAACCAGCACGTGGCAGCCGAGGTCCGTCAGGGCCGCCACTTCAGCGCCCACGTTGCCGCGCCACAGCGAATCGATCTTCTTGAACAGCACGGGTGTACGCGCCGCCTCCCGGCTTCCAAAGACGCGTGCCACGGCGGCCGCCGCTTCCTCCGTGGAGGATGACCTGGAATGGGTGTCAACGACGACCACGTCGGAAGTCGCGGAAGCTGGTTCGAGCAGGATCCGCGTGTCGAACCCCTGCCGGGCAAAGCACTCCCCTACTTCAGCGGCGCCGGAAAAGTCATCGGCCTGTACGAGCACTGTTGCCATGTCCCCTCCTCCCTTGGATTGAGCTGGCACTTGAATTGGCGATTCAACTGGCATTTGAACTGGCCAGCGGGCAAGTAATGAAGCTGGTCATCGAGCTCTTCATCAAGCTCTCGATGTCCTCATCATGACACAACTGCGCGAATCGCGCTATGACTATTGCGCATAACGCGCATTCGTGGCAAGGTGATCCATGTAACACGGCGCAGGCCATCCGGTCCCCAGCCGTTCCCCGTTCTACCGAGAGGTCAACGATGACCGTTCTTCCTCAAGGAAGTGAGATTTCCCGGCGCCGCCTGCTGCAATTCGGCGGACTGGCCGGACTTCTCCTGGGCACAGGCACCGTCGCCGGATGTGCCGGCCCCACCGGCCTGCCGGGCCCCAGCACCCTGACGCTGGCGCTCAACCGGTCCCTGGTCAGCCTGGACAACAAACTTAACCAGTTCGACGCCGCCGTCACGGTCCAGCGCGCCGTACGCCAGGGCCTCACCGCCATCGGCCCCGAGACCAAACCAGTGCTGGTCCTGGCCGAAAGCTTCGTGATGACCTCGCCCACCACGTGGACGGTCCGCCTCCGCGAAGGCATCAAATACTCCGACGGCACGCCCCTGAAGATCGAGGACGTCGCCACGGCACTGAAGATGTACCAGCAGGTCCAGGGCTCCTTCGTGGCCGGCTTCTTCCCCGAATTCCCCACCGTGGTGCCCGTGGATGACCGGACGTTCCGGATGGAATCCAAGAAGCCCATCCCCATCCTGGATTCGCTCATGAGCATGATCCTGATCAGCCCCGCGGCCAAGAACAAGCCCCAGGAGCTGCAGGACGGCGTGGGCACCGGCCCCTACGTCGTGACCAAGTTCAACCGCGGCGCCGGCACTTACAGCCTCAAGCGGAACGAGAACTACTGGGGCCCGGCCCCCAAGGTGGACAACGTCGAGGTCAGGTTCCTCCCGGAGGAATCCAGCCGCGTCATTGCGCTGCGCAGCGGCGAGGTGGATGTCATCGACTCCATCACGCCCGACTCGCGCGAACAGCTGGCCGGACTTCCCGGCGTCGTCCTTAAAGAGGCATCCAGCCTGCGCCTGAACCAGATCTTCTACAACTTCCGCAAGCCGGCCGGGCACCCGTTGGCCGATGCCCGGGTCCGTGAGGCGCTCAGTTGGGCCATCAACGGCGAAGCGCTGGTCAAGGACGTGCTGGTGAACTCCGTCAGCCAGGCCGAGGGCGTCACCCCGTCCAGCCTGACCGGCTTCGCCAAGACCGGCACCTACATCTACGATCCGGAGAAGGCCAAGGCCAAGCTCAAGGAGCTCGGCGTCAACGACCTGACCCTGAAGATCATCTGGGAAACCGGCGAGTTCGCGTCCGACACCTCCGTGATGGAGGCCCTCGTGGAGATGTTCGGCAACATCGGCGTCAAGGCCCAGCTCCAGCAGTTCGAACCCGGCGGCAACATCCTGGCCTGGCGCCAGGGCAAGGAAGGCGACTGGGACCTGCTGGGCAACGGCTTCAGCAGCCCCACCGGCCTGGCCATCACCATGATGCAGGGCATGTACGCCGGTACCGCGGAGAAGGAAAAGACCCGCGACACCTACCAGGGGTATGTGGTGCCCGCTGTGCAGGCCAAGATCCAGGCCGCCGCCTCCGAAGTCGATCCCGTCCGCCGGCAGCAGCTGATGGACGTTGCCCAGCAGGCCATCTGGGAGACCTGGCCGTGCGCCTGGGCGTTCGTGCCCAAGTCCGTGCTGGCCCACCGGGAGCGGGTGGGCGGCCTCTCGCTGGCGCCCACCAACTCCTACCCGCTTGCTGACGTCCGGCTGGAGGCCTGAACCATGACCAAGTACATCCTCAAGAGGCTCGGGCAGGGCCTGCTGACCGTGTTCCTCACGGTCTCCACCGTGTTCGTCCTGGTCCGGCTCGCCCCGGGCGACCCTGCCGTGGCCTACGCGGGACCGCTGGCCACCACCGAAGAGCTCGCCAAGGTCCGGACGCAGTTCGGCCTGGACCTGCCCCTGATCCAGCAGTACTGGATCTTCCTGCAGCAGCTGTTCACCGGCAACCTCGGCACCTCGTACTCCTTCCAGGCCCCGGCCATTCAGGTGGTGCTGGAACGGCTGCCGTACACGCTGACCTTGGCCACCGCCTCGATCCTGCTCACCGCGGTGGTCGCCATCCCGCTGGGCGTCTGGATGTCCCGCAGGCCGGATACCAAGAAGGAATTCGGCGTCAACGTCCTGACCATCGCCGGGCAGTCCATGCCGGACTTCTGGACCGGCATCATGCTGCTCACCTTCTTCGCAGTGCTCATCCCGATTTTCCCGGCCTCCGGCTTCGCCACCTGGAGCGCGCTGGTCCTGCCGACCGTCACCATCGCCATCCTGCAGATTGCCCTGATCTCGCGGATGGTCCGGCGGGAAATGACCACGAATTTCGCCGCGCCCTACCTGACGGTGGCCCGTTCCCGCGGCGTCCGGAATTCCCTGCTGACGTGGCGCTACGCCATGGGTAACTCCGCCATCCCGGTCTTCACCGCCCTCGGCACCCGCTTCGCGGCCATGCTCAACGGCGTGGTGGTGGTGGAAGTGGTGTTCGCGTGGCCCGGCGTCGGCTCCCTGATTGTCCGGGCGCTGGAAACCCGCGACTACCCGCTGATCGTTGCCACCGTCCTGGTCACAGCAGTGCTGGCGGTTGGAGTCCAGCTGCTCATCGACCTCGCCTACCCCCTGCTTGATCCCCGCATTCGTCTTGGAAAGGCGGCCACCGCATGAGCCTCAGCGACACCGCATTGCCCCCTGCAGGAGGACCCTCGGACCTCCCCGCCGAGCCTCCGGCCAAAAAGTCCTCCCCCAGCGCCGTCACCAAGGAGCTGATCGCCAAGGCCGGCGCCACCCGCCGTCGGGCCGGCGCCAAGTTCAAGATCCGCACCGGCGTCATCTGCACGCTGCTGGTGGTCGTTCCCATCGTGCTGGCCGCATTCCTGCCGCTACCTGACCCCAGCCACCAGGACCTTGCCCAGCGCCTGCTTCCCCCGCTGTCCGAGGGACATCTGTTCGGTACCGACCAGCTGGGCCGCGACCTGCTTTCCCGGATCCTGCACGGCGGGCAGGTTTCGCTGACCATCGGCGTCCTGGCCGTGGTGGTGTCCGGCACCATCGGCATCATCTTCGGCGCGGCCGCCGGTTACTTCGGCGGCAAGCTGGACAGCGTGGTCTCCCGCCTGATCGAGGCGCAGATGTCCCTCCCGCTGCTGATGATGCTGCTCCTGGTGGTGGCCCTGTTCGGGGCGTCCATTCCGGTCATCACGTTCGTCATCGCCATCGCCCAATGGCCCGAGGTGGCGCGCCTGACCCGGTCCATGGTGCTCGTGGAACGCGAAAAGCCCTACGTCTCGGCCGCCCGGATCTTGGGCCTGCACCGCGTCCAGATCCTGATCCAGCACATCATCCCGAACGTCATCAAGCAGGCCACGCTGGTGGTGCTGCTCCTCCTGGCCCAGGCCGTGCTGCTGGAGAGCGCCCTCGCCTTCCTCGGTGCCGGCCCGCAGCGGCCGTTCGCCACGTGGGGGCGCATCATCTCCGACGGCCAGGACTACCTCACCACCGCCTGGTGGCTGGTGACGGTGCCCGGCCTGGTAATCGCGGTCATGGTGGTGGGCGTGAACCTGCTGGGCGACGGCCTCCGCGACCGTCCCCGCCGCAAGAAGAAGGGTGCTTGAGATGAACGCACTGCCTGTCAACGAACACGTTGAACAGCCGCTTTTGGAGGTCCGCGACTTCCAGGTGGAACTGATCACCGACGCCGGCATTGTCCGCGCAGTGGATTGCGTCAGCTTCTCGATCCACCGGGGCGAGACGGTCACGATCATCGGTGAGTCCGGTTCCGGTAAGTCGACGACGGCGATGGGCATCCTCAGGCTCCTGCCGGATGACCTCGCAGTACTCTCGGGAACGGTCCGGATCGACGGCGTGGACGTGATCGCCGACCCCAAGGCCATAGATAAGGTCCGGGGCAGGACGCTCGCGCTGATCCCGCAGGACCCCATGACGGCCCTGAGCCCCGTGCATTCGATCGGCAACCAGCTCTCCGAGGCCATTCGGATCGCGGGAGCCGCCTCCAAAGACCCGGGCGCCGTCCATGCCCGCGCCATCCGGCTGCTGGAACAGGTCCACATCCCCACCCCGGATGCGCAGCTGAAGAAATACCCGCACCAGCTCTCCGGCGGCATGCTCCAGCGCGTCCTGATCGCCATCGCGCTCGCCAGCGAACCGCAGCTGCTGGTGGCCGATGAGCCCACCTCCGCCCTGGACGTCACCGTCCAGGCCGGCATACTGGACCTGCTGCTCGAACTGCAGGAACAGCGCGGCATCGGCATCCTGATGATCACGCACGACCTCGGGGTGGCCCGGCTCATCTCGGACCGGATCCACGTCATGAAGGACGGCGCGTTTGTCGAGTCCGGCGAGGTCCAGCAGATCGTGGAGAACCCAGCCACGGAGTACACCCAAAAACTGCTCGCCGCCGTGCCCGTCCTGGGCCCGTGGGACGAATCGCCGGAGGCCACCGCCCTGACCAGCACTGGAGCCAGCAATGACTAAGCCGTTCCTGTCCGTCGAAAACCTCGTGGTGGACTACCACGTCTCGAAGGGAACCTTCCGGGCCGTGGACGATGTCTCCTTCTCGGTCGAGAAAGGCAAGACGATCGCCGTCGTCGGAGAATCCGGTTGCGGGAAGTCCACCATCGCCAAGGCGCTCATGCGCCTGGTGACCCCCAGCAGTGGCCGGATCGAACTGGACGGCACGGACCTGGCGCGGCTGAGCGAAGCCCAGCTCCGGCCCCTGCGCTCCAAATTCCAGATGGTCTTCCAGGACCCTTACGGTTCCCTCGACCCGCACCTCACAGCCCAGGAAATCGTGGCCGAACCGCTGAAGCTCCAGGGTGTCCGGTCGCGGGCCGAGCGGCACAAGGCGGCCGCCCAGCTGATCGATCAGGTGGGCCTGCCGGCCAATTCCCTGGAAAAGCACCCGTCTGAGTTCTCGGGCGGTCAGCGGCAGCGGATCGGGATTGCCCGGGCGCTGGCGTCCAAGCCCGAACTGCTGGTCTGCGATGAGGCCACGAGTGCGCTCGACGTCTCCGTGCAGGCCCAGGTGCTGCGCCTGCTCAAATCCATCCAGGAGGAAACCGGCATCACCTACGTCTTCATTTCGCACAACCTCGGCGTGGTGCAGGAGATCAGCGATACCGTGATGGTCATGCAGCGCGGCAAGCTCGTGGAGCACGGAACGACGGCGCAGGTGCTGACCGCGCCGAAGGAGGACTACACCCGCAGGCTCCGCCGTGCCGCCCTGGACCCGTCCACCATGAGCGGGCTGAAGCCGCGGCACCTGGTGTCCTCGCTGGCGCTGAAGACCGCCTGAGCACGCCGTTCATCCAACCGCCAGCGATCCCCCCGTCAACTCAACTCCGTCAATGCAACCGCGAGGAATCAACCAATGAGCATCCAGTCCGAAGGTACGCCAGTAGACGGCCTGAAGCTACCCATCTCCAGGCTCGTCCTGGGCACCATGACGTTCGGTGACACCGCCGATGAAGCCACCGCGGGGCGGATGGTGGACGAGGCGCTCGCCGCCGGCATCACCACCATCGACACCGCCAACGCCTACGTCGGCGGAGCCACCGAGGAGATGCTGTCCCGCCTCCTGAAGGACCGCCGGGCCGACGTCGTCCTCGCCTCCAAAGCGGGCATGCCGCATCCGGACCACGGCCAGCACGCCCCGCTGTCCAAGGAAGGGTTGCGCAACAGCGTGGAGGGCAGCCTCCGCCGGCTCGGCGTGGACAGCATCGACCTGTTCTACCTGCACCAGCCGGACCGGGCCACCCCGCTGCAGGAAACCCTGGGCACCGTGGCCGAGCTCGCCGCCGAGGGCAAAATCGGCGCCCTGGGCGTGTCCAACTTCGCCGCCTGGCAGATCGCCGACGTCATCCACGTGGCCGGCGAAGTGGGCGCACCGCGTCCGGTGGTCGCGCAACAGCTCTACAACCTCGTGGCCCGCCGCGTCGAGGAGGAATACCTCGAATTCGCCGCCACCCACGATGTTCACACCATGGTCTACAACCCCTTGGGCGGCGGGCTGCTGACCGGCAAGCACAGCTTCGACGCCAAGCCCTCCGAAGGCCGGTTCGGCGACTCCAAGTTGGCCGCCATGTACACCCAGCGGTACTGGGACAAGCAGCTCTTCGAGGCCATCAACGAACTGTCCCTCATTGCGCAGGAACTTGGCATCAGCCTGGCGGAGCTGTCCCTGCGCTGGCTCGCATATCGCAACGGCGTCGGCTCCATGCTGCTCGGCGGATCGAAGGTGGAGCAACTGCAGGCCAATATCTCCGCCGTGGCCAAGGGCCCGCTGCCGGAAGACGTCTCCGCCGCGTGCGACGCCGTCGGCGCCGGGCTCCGCGGCCCCATGCCCGCCTATAACCGCTGACATACGAAACCATTCCCCCGACTGAACTCCCTGACTGAAGGCAGAAGACACGACATGACATCCGAACTCGCTACCGAATTTGCCCGCAAGATCCGCGCCCGCGAGCAGGCCGTCGGCTACTGGGCGGTCCTGGACGCGCCCGTGGCGACCGAGCGCATCAGCCGGCTCGGCTATGACTACGTGGCGCTGGACGCCCAGCACGGACTGCTCGGCTACTCGGGCGTGCTGAACGGGCTCATGGCGATCGACGCCGGGCATACCGCCGTCGGCATGGTGCGCGTGGAGGGCAACGACTTCACCGCGATCGGCAAGGCGCTCGACGCCGGCGCGGTCGGCGTGATCGTCCCGCTCGTGAACACTGCGGCCGATGCCGCCGCCGCGGTCGCCGCGGCCAAGTACCCGCCGCAAGGCGGCCGGTCCTACGGACCCATGCGCTCGGCCCTGCGGATCGGCCCGGTTCCCGCCGACGCAAACGCGGCCACCCTGGTCTTCGCCATGATTGAGACCCCGGAAGGGCTGGCCAACGTCAAGGAAATCTGTGCAACGCCGGGACTGGATGGCATCTACGTGGGCCCCTCGGACCTTGCGATCGCCGTCGGCGCCGCCTACCCGGGCGACCCCGCGGTCGACGCCGAGTTCAACGCCGCGCTGGAGACAATCGCGGACGCGGCAGCGGCCGCAGGGGTGGCCGCGGGCATCCACACCCCGGCCGGTGAGGTGGCCGCGCTCCGGCTGCGCCAGGGCTACACGTTCACCACGATCGCCTCCGACCTGACCCACCTGGAGCAGGTTGCCAAGGCCCACCTGGCAGCCGCAACGGCAAAGGACTGACCTGTGACTTCAACAGATGTGCCCGCAACTGACGCTCTCCGCACCGGCTCGCCCAACACGCAGGCTCCCGGCTACTCCACCATCACACCCGACGGCGAGGTCAGGGAAGCCGGCGGCAGCCAGTACGCGTACCTGCCGGCACCCACCGTGCAGAGCCACGCCGCGAACCTCCTGACCCTCCCGGACGGCCGGCTCGGCTGCGTCTGGTTCGGCGGCACCCAGGAAGGCGTGCCGGACATCTCGATCTGGTTCTCCACCCTGGACCCGGGCAGCCGCCAGTGGTCGCCGGCCGAGCAGCTCTCTAACGACTCCGCCCGCTCGGAACAGAACCCCATCCTGTTCGCGGCCCCGGACAACCGGCTGTGGCTGCTGTACACCGCGCAGAAGGCCGGCAACCAGGACACCGCCGAGGTCCGCCGCCGCATCTCCACAGACAGCGGCCGCACCTGGGGCCCGGTGGAGACCCTGTTCCCCGCCAACGAGTCCGGCGGCGTGTTCGTCCGGCAGCTGCCCGTGGTGCTGCCGTCCGGCCGCTGGATCATCCCGATCTTCCGCTGCATCACCACCCCGGGCGAGAAATGGGTGGGCAACAGCGACGACAGCGCCGTCATGATTTCTGACGACGCCGGCGCCAGCTGGAGTGAGCATGTCCTCCCCGGCAGCCTGGGCTGCGTGCACATGAACATCCAGCCGGTGGCCGACGGCTCCCTGCTGGCCCTGTTCCGCAGCCGCTGGGCCGACTCGATCTACGAATCCCGGTCCACCGACGGCGGCACCACCTGGAGTGAGCCCGTTCCCACCGAGCTGCCGAACAACAACTCCTCCATTCAGTTCGTTGCCCTGACGGACGGCCGGCTGGCGCTGGTCTACAACCACAGCCGGGCCGAGGCCGCCACCGAGCGGCGGCTCTCGCTTTACGACGAGATTGACGACGACGGCCTGGCCGAGGAACAGGGGCAGATCACCGAACCCGTAATCACGGCAGGGCCGGAGACCGGCTCCGCTGCCGGAGCGGCTGCCGGCGAACGGAAGGCCTTCTGGGGCACCCCGCGGTCCCCCATGACGCTCGCGATCTCCGAGGATTCCGGCCGCAGCTGGCCCATCCGGCGCAACCTCGACGTCGGCGACGGCTACTGCCTGTCCAACAACTCCCGCGACGGCCTGAACCGCGAATACTCCTACCCCTCCATCCACCAGGGCCCGGACGGCGCACTCAACATCGCCTACACGTACTTCCGGCAGGCCATCAAGTACGTCCGCGTGGATCCCCAGTGGGCCTACGAGGGCGCAGGCACGCCAGGCGAAACGTCTGCCGAATTAGCCGGCCGGGCAGGCGACGGAGAGTAATAAAGGATGGAGAGCAGTAATGGATGGGGCGCAGTAATGACCGAAACAACAGCGGCCGCTGAGCTGACAACGGCGGCGCCGCACGCCGTCGTCACCGGCTGCAGCTCGGGCATCGGCAAGGCCATTGCCGTCCGGCTGCTGGCGGACGGCTGGCACGTGACCGGGCTCAGCCGCAGCGAACCCGCGCTGGGGCCGGGCTTCCAGTGGCGGCAGGCGGACCTCTCGGACCCGGCGTCCCTGGCCGAGTGCCTCGACGGTCTGGCCCCGGTGAATGCCTTGGTCCACGCCGCCGGCTTCCAGCGGACCGCCGTCCTGGGTGAACTGGACCCGGAGGCGTTGGCCGGGATGTTCACGGTCCATGTGGCGGCCGCGAGCAGCCTGGCCAACGCCCTAGTTCCCCGGATGCCGGACGGTGGCCGGGTGCTGCTGGTGGGCAGCCGGACCTCGACCGGTTCGCCCGGCAAGAGCCAGTACGCGGCCACCAAGGCCGCGCTGCTCGGCCTGGGACGGACGTGGGCGCAGGAACTGGCACCCCGCGGGATCACGGTAAACGTGCTGTCTCCCGGACCCACGGACACGCCGATGCTCGCCGACCCGGGCCGGTCCGGCACGCCGCCGATCCTGCCCGCACTCGGCCGGCTCGTGGACCCGGAAGACGTGGCAGCACTGGCCGGATTCCTGCTGGGGCGCCACGGGAAATCCATCACGGGACAGAACTATGTGATCTGCGGCGGCGCGTCCCTATGAACGGATGCGCGCCGGGTCCGCATAGCATGAGGACAGCGATGTACCGCTCGGTACAGCTACGGTTGCGCGAGCACCCGGTGAAGGAGAGCCAACGATGACTACCGCGAAAGCCAGGCGCGAAGAGATCTACCACCTCGCCGTGACCACGGGCCTGGCGTCCGTGGAAGAGCTGTCGCGGCATTTTGCCGTGACCGCCTCCACGATCCGGCGGGACCTGGCCCAGCTCAACGAGCAGGGAAAACTCGCCCGGACCTACGGCGGCGCCGTGGCGCTGGGCGCACACCCCGAGCCGTCCCTGCGCCAGCGGACCGGCGAGGCCTTCGAACAGAAACAGGCCATCGCCGCATGGGCGGCCGCCGAGGTCAAGGAGGGCGAAAGCATCCTGCTCGACGGCGGTTCGACCGTCGGGGCCATGGCGCACGCCCTCCGGGACAGGGAGAACCTGTCGGTCACCACGCCGGGCATCAACACCCTCCAGGAACTCGCCGATTCCCCGGGCATCCAGGTGGACTGCCTGGGCGGACGACTCCGCGGGCTCAGCCAGACCTTCGTGGGTCCCATCGCCGAGGCAGCCCTGGAGCGGATGAGCTTCGACCGGGTGTTCCTCGGCGCGGACGCCGTCACGGTGGACGCCGGCCTGTGCGAGGCCGACCAGGCACAGACGCGCCTCAAGGAACTGATGGCACGCCGCGGCAACACCGTCTACGTCCTGGCGGATTCCACAAAGCTCGGCAAACGCCCCTTCCATGCCTGGGTGCGGCTTCCCGCCCCCTGGGTCCTCGTCACGGACAACCGCGCGGACCCGGAGCAGGTTGAGCTCTTCAGGCAATCCGGCGTGACTGTCGAACTCGTTGACGTGGCGCCGGCGCAGGCCGCCTGACCGGACTTTCGACGTCGAACGGCTGTCCGCGTTTCCCTGTGGGGAACGTGGACAGCCATTTTTTGCGCGGTTTTTGTTGCGCGGTCCGGCCGCGAGCCCGCCGGCCCTGTTGTTGGTCGCCTGGTTCAGGCAACGGCCACGGCGCCGATCTGCTGCATGAGGCTCAGGTTGTCCGTGGTGCCCCAGTGCTCGGCCACTTTTCCGTCCTCGACACGGATGATGTCAGTGCAATCGAACTCGACGCTCTTGCCCGTTGCCGGGATGCCGGCCAGGTCCCCGCGATGCGTACCCGTGAGAATCACATGGCACGCCTCCAGGTTTCCGGCGAGCACCTTCGGCTCGATCTCCTTGACCTTAATGTCCGGGAACGCCGTCCGCATTGCGTTCACGAAGAACTTCACGCCATCCTTGCCCGCCGGCTGCCCGGGCATAGCCTCTTCGTGATCCACATAGCTGTCCGTGGCCAGCTCATCAACGAGGGCGAGGTTTCCGCTCTCAATGACTTCCTTGTAAAACCGCTCAATCAATCCAACACCTTCAGACATTTCCGACTCCTTGTAGGCGAGAGACCGGATTTGGATCCCCCCAGACCATTCCCCAGGAAGTCCACCTCTTCGGGCGGCCTCGGCAGGCGGAAAGCCCGCGCGGAGCGCCGAGATTACTGTGGAGATGCCAGTGGGGATCGGGCGAAACGCCTCGTTAAGGCAGAAGATATTCCGGGGTTTCGAGGGTGTCAAGATGCGCCGATTACCGCCGTTCCCGGCCAGGCGGCGACACGACAAACACCACGATGGCAGAGGGCCCTTCCGCCGCCGTCGGGCGTCACATACCTCCCGGACGCAACGGAACCGACTCATAAATGGTCCAGTGAGTCGGCCAAAAATCGTCCGTGTAACCGCCATGTTAAACCCCGTTTCGCACCCGTAAAATGCTCCTAACCCCCGGAAAATCAAGGGTTTTTGCCCCTGGCGACCCCCTAGCTTGGTACTTGGTTCGACCAATGAACCAATCAGCCGAGAGCCTCCAGGAGCATCCCTTGAACGTTTCCACCGCAGAAAAGCCGGCCACCGCCGGCGTCATGCCGGCGGGGTCTGGTGCCACCCCGCCCGCCGCCCGCCGCCGGCTGCTGCCTGTCCGCGGCAAACGCCCCGGCCCGGTCGCCGTCACCGTCCTGTTTTCACTGGGCTGGGTCTTCATGTACGCGGACCGCAACATCCTCTCCCCCGTGATGAGCGTCATCCAGGAACAGTGGGGTCTGAACAAGGGCCAGCTCGGCCTGATGTCCACCGTGTTCTTCCTGACCTATGCCCTGATGCAGATTCCCACCGGCTACCTCGCGGACAGGATCGGCCGCGTCAAAGTGGTGGTCGCCGGCTACGTGATCTTCGGCATCGGAACCATCCTCAGCGGCTTCGCCCCCGGCTTCATGGTCTTTCTACTGATGCGCGCCTTCACCGGGATCGGCGAAGGAACGTTCTACAGCCCGGTCTACGGCATCTCCTCCAGCTACATCTCCGACAAATGGCGCGGGGTTTCCGCCGCCCTCATCAACAGCGGCATGGCCGTGGGCATCTCGCTCGGCTTCATCGGTTCCAGCTACTTCACCTTCACGCTCGGCCTGCCGTGGCACGCATCATTCCTCATCTTCGGTGCCGCCACCTTGGCTGTAGCCTTCCTGATCAACTACTTCCTCGCCCCGATCGACGCGGAGCACAAGGCCCAGGCTGCCAAGACCGCCGAGTCAGAACGGAACGGCGCGGCCCCGGCCGCCAAGGAATCGAACAAGGCGCTCTTCACCCGCAACCACCTCCTCACCTACGTGCTGATCTTCTGCTCCCTCTACGGCTTCTTCTCGATGCTGACCTGGTTGCCTACCTACCTACAGCAGGCCCGCGACGTCGCCCCGTCCCAGACCGGCATCATCGCCTCGCTGGTTCCCTGGGCTTCCATCCCCGGCGCCATCCTGCTGAGCATGCTGGCCCGGCGCCTGAGCAACACGCGCCCGTTGATTGTTCTGCTGGCCGTCCTCGGCGGCGCGTGCCAGATCCTGGTCCCGTTGACCGGCGAATACTCCCTGATGATCGTGGGCTTGGTGGTGTACGGCCTGGTCGGCAAACTCGCCCTGGACCCGATCCTGATCGCCTTCCTGGCCGACAACACCCCGCGCTCCATGTACTCCCGTGCCTACGGCTACTTCAACTTCGCCGGGATGCTGTCCTCCATCTTCGCCCCCTACATCACTGGCGCCCTCGCCGACGCGACCGGGGCCCTGGAAGCCGGCTTCTACCTCTCCGCCGTCCTGCTCCTGGTCGGTGCGGTCGCCTTCTGCTTCACCAAGCCGGCGGCAGTGCTTGAGCCCGCCGTCACCTCCGACGTCGAGCCCGAACCGGCCCTTCAGGGCGGCAAGTAGCGCCCGACGTCGGCCCCGCCTGAGCGTTCTCCGCACCACCGCTTTCCGAACCACAGCGTTTTCCCACTGAAAGGCCGCACCGTGACCCCGAGTACCGAGCCCCGCCCCACCCTTCGGCGCAGCGCCCCGATGGGCGCGGAGGTGGCCGCCTACCTCGAACGTGAAATTGCCTCCCGGGGCCTGCTCCCGGGCGACAAGCTGCCCACTGAGCGCGAACTGGCAGCCAAGCTTTCGGTATCCCGGGGCACGGTGCGTTCTGCCTTGCAGGATCTGGAAAGCAAGCATTTGCTGGAACGGGCCCCCGGCCGGGGCACCCGGGTGGCAGCTCCGCCGGCTCCTGTCAGCGAGCTCTATGCCCGTCTCGCCGGCGTCGATCAAGCCCAGCAGGACGTGGCGGAGCTGCGCGGCTCAATGGAACCGCTGGTGGCCGAGCTGGCCGCCCTGCGCTCCAGCGCCGCGGACCTGATCCAGCTCCAGGACGTCCTTAGCGCCTCCAACGAACACCTCTCGCCCGAAGAGGCCCTGCGCCTGGACATCCAGTTCCACACCCTCCTGGCGCAGGCCGCCCGCAACCAGCTCATGGCCACGGTCCTCACGCTGACCGCCTCGTGGACCACCGAGGTCCGGCTCCGCTCGCACTCCACCCCCGAGGGACGGCGGAGTTCCATCGAGGGCCATCGCCACATCCTCGAGGCCATCCAGACCAGGGACGCCACCGGCGCAGGCATCGCCATGCGTGACCACCTGGCGGACGTCGCTATCCTCATCCGCGGCCACCAGCACTGACCACACCCCGGCCACCAGCACTGACACCGAAGAACCCGACCGGAGACCAACCGTGACCACATCCTTCATCCCGCCCGTCCCCACAGCCACGCCGTCCACTTCCCCACAGTCCACCGGCGCCGCGGTCCTGCAGCCGTGGGACGGCATCCGGGACGGGACGCACTACCTTCCCTCCGCCAAGGAGAACGTCCTCTGGGGAGCCCTCCCCTGCGCCGGCGACCGCCCGGTCCTCAGCATCGACCCCGGCGCCGACGTCACCATCGACACCATCAGCCACGAAGGAATCCTCGAAGACCAGGGCCGGGACCCCCTCGCCTTCTTCGGATCGCACGGTGTCAGCGGGCACCAGGTCCTGGCGGACGCCGTCGAACTCGCCGCCTCGGACATTCAGCGGCTTCCCGGCGGCCTGGGCCCGCACGTCGTAACCGGACCCATCGCCGTCAAGGGCGCCCGCCCCGGAGATCTCCTGAAGATTACGGTGCTGGAAACCACGCCGCGGGTGCCGTACGGCGTGATCTCCAGCCGCCACGGCAGGGGGTCGCTCAACGGCGAATTCCCGCTCGGCCCCGATACCTACAGCGCCTTCGCCACCGTCCGGGACACCGACGACGGAACGCCGTCCGGCTGGCTGCCCCTGCGCCCCGGCGCCGAACCGACCGTACATTTTCCGCTCAAGCCCTTCCTGGGCATCATGGGGGTCGCGGTGGACGGCGCGCGCCGGCCGCACTCCGTCCCGCCCGGCGCCCACGGCGGCAACATCGACATCAACCTCCTCACCACCGGCAGCTCCCTTTACCTGCCGGTCCAGGTGGCCGACGCCCTGGCCTATGTGGGCGATCCCCACTTCGCCCAAGGCGACGGGGAGGTCTCCCTGACCGCTATGGAGGCCTCGCTCCGGGTCAAGCTCCGGTTCGACGTCGTCCCGCAGGACGAGGCCGTCCGGAACTTCGGCGTCCTGGCCGGGCCGATGGCGCAAACCCCGGAGTTCCTGGTTCCCACCGGCATGGACGAGGACCTCGATACGGCGGTGCAGAACTGCGTCCGCGCCGCCGTCGCCCTGCTCCAGGCCCGCTACGGCATGGACGCCAGCCTCGCCTACGCCTACCTCAGCGCCGCCACGGACTTCAACATCTCCCAGGTGGTCGACGTCGTCAAAGGGGTGCACGCGCGCATCCGGGTTGAGGACTTCCGCCCGTGACGGCCCAGTGCCCGACGCCGCCGCAGCCGGCCGACGCGACCGTGTGGCGTGAAGTGGGCGCTCCCCTCCTGCCTGCAAACGGAACCGGGCCGCTGACGGGCATGTCCGTCGCGGTCAAGGACCTGTTCACGCTGGAAGGACATCCCATCGGCGCCGGCAACGAGGAATGGCTCGCCCAGAGATCGCCGGAAACCACGACGGCGCCCGCGGCCGCTGCGCTAATGACGGCCGGCGCCGTAGTCGCCGGCATCGCCCGCACCGATGAGTTCGCGTACAGCCTGGCCGGCACGAACGCGCACTATGGCACCCCGCCGAACCCAAAGGCACCGGATCGGATTAGCGGCGGCTCCTCGTCCGGGTCCGCGAGCGCCGTGGCTTTGGGCCAGGCCACCATCGGCCTGGGAACGGATACCGGCGGGTCCATCCGGGTGCCGTCCGCGTATCAAGGGCTCTTCGGCATCCGCACCACCCACGGCGCGGTGTCCAGAGAGGGTCTGCTTCCTGCTGGCGCCGTCCTTCGATACCGTCGGCTGGATGACCCGCGACGCCGCCACGCTGGCCGCCGTCGGAAGCGTTCTGCTGCCACAGCACGAGCCCGCCGCAGCGCTGGACGGAGCACCGTTTGCGGGGGCGCTGTTTGAGCCGGGCCTGCTTGCCTTGGCGGAGCCTGACGTCGTCCACGCCGTGGAGGATTCCATCGACGCGTGGGCCGGAGCAGCGGCCCTCCCTGCCTTGGACTGGGCCGGCCTACGGACGGACGAGCTCCCCGCCTGGCTCGCGGCGTTCCAGACCGTGCAGGGGTACGAGGCCTGGCAGCAGCACGGTCCGTGGATCAGCGGGCACTGGAGCGCGCTCGGCGCCGACGTGGCCGTCCGGTTCAGGACGGCCTCCCAGATCGAGCGGCACCAGGCCGAGGCTGCGCGGGACACGCTCCGGGCGGCCCGGCAACATATCCGGTCCGTGGTGGGCGGCGCGCTGTTAGTACTGCCGTCGGCGTCGTCCGTGGCGCCGCTGCTGGCCGAGGCGTCGCTCGGCGGCGAGGCCATCGAGCGGGTGCGCCGGTCCACCATGCAACTGACGTGCATCGCGGGGATCGCCGGGCTTCCTGCGGTGAATGTGCCGCTATCCACCGATGCCGGCCTGCCCTGCGGCGTGAGTATCGTTGGTCCTGCCCACCGCGACACCGAGCTCATCACCGTGGCGATCCGCCTCAGCGAGTCGCTCCTCCCTCACCGAAAGACGTCGAATGCTTAACCGCCTCAAGTCCGCCGAGCCTGCCCGGCTCCACTTGGTTCTCATGCTCGTGTTGACGTTCTCCACCGGCGTCATCGACGCCGTCGGCTACCTGGGCCTCGACCGGGTCTTCACCGGCAACATGACCGGCAACGTCGTGATTCTTGGCATGGCGCTGATCGGCGCCGACAATTTGCCCGTCGTCGGCCCGTCGATAGCCTTGGCCGGATTCGTGGTCGGCGCCGTTATCGCCGGGCGGGTCCTCAAGCCCGAGGCCGCTGGCTGGAGTAAGCGGACCACGGCCCTGCTCACCGCCGTCGGCGTCACGATGGCGGCCGTCGCCGTCGTACTGTTTGCCCATGCCCCGCACGCCGGCGACCCAGTCACCCTGATCATTACCGGAGCCCTGGCCATCGCGATGGGCTTGCAGGCGGCCACGGCACGTCACCTCAGCGTCAAGGACGTGACCACCGTGGTGGTGACATCCACGCTCACGGGCCTGGCCGCGGATTCACGCCTCGGTGGCGGAACCGGGGTGCACTGGGGCAGGAGGCTGGGGGCCGTCGTCCTCATCCTGGCCGGCGCAACGGCGGGCGCAGCCCTGCTCCACGTGCATGCCGGTCTTGGTGTCCTGCTGACAGCCGCGCTCACCCTAGTGGTAGCAGCAGCGGGCGGGTTCGCCCCGGCCTGGACCCAGGTTGGGGATCCGGCCGCAATCGAACCAGCTGCTTCAAACCACTGACCGCCTAGCGCCGGTCCCAAAAACATGGTGCCAACTGTTATTCCGGAAGGGCTCCGATCTGCTGCATGAGGCTCATGGTGTCCGTGCTACCCCAATGCTCGGCGATCTTACCGTCCTGGACACGGACGATGTCGGTCCCGCCGAATTCGACCGTTTTGCCGGTCGCCGCAAAACCCAGCAGGTCGCCCGTGTGGGTACCGGTCATCACAACATGGGCAGCCTCGAGGTTTCCATCGGAAAGGGTCGGTTCGGCTTCCTTGACCGCGATGTCGGGGAATGCGGTTCGGATGGTGCTCGCGAAGAACCGTGCGCCCTCTTTGCCGGGCGGCTGTCCGGGAAGCGCCAGTTCATGGTCGATGAAGTCGTCCGTGACCATTTCATCGACGAGGGCGAGGTTGCCGCCGGCGAGAACTTCCGAGTAAAAGCGATTGATCAACGTGATGGACATGGTGGGCTCCTTCAGGTGCAAGAGACCGTTGTGGCTGTCCGCCGGCACTGTCCATAGGCCCCGGCAGATGCGCCCGGGCTGAGCGCTGAAATTGATGGGAAACGGAGCGAATCGCCTCGTTAAGGCAGAAGATATTCCGGCACTTCGAGGGTGTCAAGATGCGCTGATTACCCCCGTTTGCGGCGCCCGCCCCGGCCCCGAATATTGTCACACCGGCCACGTAGTCTGCCTTCACGAGCATGAACCGTCCGGCAGGGGATGACATGGCTGACCCAAACCACGAGGCAATCGGCAGGGCACCTTCCCTGCCCGCGGCAGGTGCTTGGGTCCCCGAAGCGTCCGATCCGAACGCCGGCCGGCCGGAACAACTGCCCGCCCGCGGTGTCACGGACGACGCCGTCGCGGACTACCTGCGCCGGCTGGGCCAATACGATTTGCTCACCGCCGAGCAGGAAGTGGAACTGGCGCAAGAAATCGAGGCAGGGCTTTTCGCGGAGCGGCTTTTGGCGGAAGGCACATCGCGGGCCGGCCAGGACATAAGGGAGCTTCGGACCATCGTCGCGTTGGGCCAGCGTGCCGCCGACGCACTGCTCCACGCCAACCTCCGGCTCGTAGTGTCGATCGCCAAGCACTACACCCACCGGGGCCTCGACTTTCAGGACCTCATCCAGGAAGGAAACCTGGGACTGCTCAAAGCAGTCCGCAGGTTCGACTTCACTATGGGTTTCAGATTCTCCACCCACGCCACCTTGTTCATCCGCGGCGGCATCCTCAGGGCGCTGGCTGAACAGGCACGCCTCATCCGGCTGCCGGGGAACGTCGTCAACCAGCTGCAGAAGATGCGGTCAGCGCAACGGACGGCCGCCTTGACAGGGACCGTCTGCAGCAAAGAAGATCTCAGCCAACTGACCGGAATTCCGATCGGGAAGGTTGAGTGTCTGCTCTCCGTGGACCAGCCGGTCTGTTCCTTGGACTCGTGGGTGCCCGACGGCCGGGGCGGGACCGAAGCCCTCGCCGAACAGCTGTTGGATTCCTCCGACGTCGACGCAACCGATGCGCTCTTCCATCAACAGATGAAGGCGCAGGTATATGCCGTGCTCGGCACGCTCGAGGTCCGGGAAGCCCAGATCATCGCGATGCGCTTCGGCATGACGGGCGGGGCAGGGAAATCCCTGGACGCCGTCGCGAATGCGCTCGGCATGACCCGGGAACGCGTCCGCCAGATCGAGGTCACCGCGATGGAGAAGCTCAAACACCCGTCCCGGTCTGACGCACTGCGGCAGTATCAGTTCGACAGCGGGAGCCACGCTCGAGTTTCCCCGAAACGCTCCTCGTTCTGAACGTCGGGACTCGATGGTTTCCGGAAGTGTTGCAACTTCGGCGAACGAAGAAGGGCGGCCGGATAATCCGGCCGCCCTTCTTGTGAGCATTATCTGGTCTGGAGCACGTTCCAGAGGATCAGGGGTCTGTCGCGGATGATCTGAGTCAAAGTACTGCCCCCTAGTATTCGAAGAATTGGTGGATGACGCAGGCGCGGTCAGTCGCGCAGCGGGATTCCCCTGGCGTCGTTCCGGAAATAGGACGCGCCGGCGAAGATCATGATGCCCTCAACAAAGCCCCACAGCGCAACGAGGCCAAACGTGAAGATGCCGACGAAGATTGTCAGGAGAATTTGGACAATACCGATGGTGGTGTAGCCCAAGTAGAAGCGGTGGATACCCAGTCCGCCCAGGAAGATGCCCAAGAGCCCGGCGACAAGCCTGGACTTTGGCTGCGGGTAGCCGTAAGCCTGATTCGGCATCGGAGGCTGCTGGGAGGTCTGGGGGTACTGCATCTGATACTGCTGCTGGGCAGCGGGCGGGTACCCCTGGTTCTGCTGGCCCGGGTACGGCTGCGCCTGCGGCTGGGGATTCTGATACTGCGCGGGATACTGCTCCTGGTACTGCGGAGGGGCGACCGGCGGGTATTGAACCGGAGAAGCCGGCGCATACGGCTGCGTCGCCTGGACGGCACTATCGGCGGGATACGCCGCTTTGGCTTCGCCGCTGTTCGGCTCGGAGTGCTGCTGGGTCATGCTGGTGCCTTTCGATGAGGTGAAGATGCTGCCCGCGCCCGGGCGGCAGCTCACCGTCAAGAAACGGCATCCCCCCAAGAATCCACGAACCGGATTCATTCTGACGGAACTACTGAGAAATTCCGCTTCTTTGCGCTGTGAGTCATGGCATTGATCGAAAATGCTCCTGAATCGAGACGATCCTCCCGGCTGCCGACGTCGTTGGCGCCAGCAGCGCCGGACCTCAGCCCCGCCGCTCCCGCCACCGCAGCGACACCGCAAACACCACCGCACCCAGCCCCAGCATGACAAACACCATCAGCCCCCAGTTCGCTTGTGTGACCCCACTGCCGTAGAAGATGCCGATCAGCACGGTGGCCGTGATGGCGCCAAGGTAGCGGCAGGTCTGGAAGATCCCCGCGGCCACCCCGCGCTCCTCCGGCCGGGTGGACACGTACATGCCCTGGCTCGAGGCAATGGCGACCACGCAATACGGCACACCCAGCAGGGCGGTCAGCGCGAGCACCAGCGGGACGGCCAGGGACACCGTCAGGAGCCACATGGCCGCCGACGCGACGAGGAGCAGCACGACGCCGGCGATCAGCACCCGCCGCACGCCAAACCGGTCGATCGCGCGGACCGCGAACGGCGTCCCGACCACGGAGATCGCGGCGAGCGGCAGCATCAGCAGGCCCACGACGCCGGGATTGTAGCCGCCGGCGGTTTGCAGCAGCTGCGGCAGGCCGAAGAACGCGAAGTAGTAGACGCCGTTGAACAGCGCGAAGCCCAGGTAGACCAGCAGCAGCGGCCGGTTGCGGCCCAGCAGCCGCAGGTCCAGGAACGGCGGGCTGAAGCGCAGCTCCCGCCACGCGAACAGCGCCGCGAGGACCAGCCCGCCGCCCAGCAGCCACCACCGGTAGTCGGGCAGCACATTCAGCATCGCCATCATCACCAGCACCAAGGCACCGATGAAGGCCCCGATCCCGGGCAGGTCCGAGTCGCGCAGCAGCTCCGACACGCGGCCGCGTTCCCGGGCACCGTCGGCCGGGGCAAAGCGCCGGCCCACGAGGATCGCCAGCAGCGAGAGCGGGACGTTGATGAGGAACAGCGCCTGCCATCCCACCAGGCTCACCAGCAGGCCGCCCACCACGGGCCCGACGGCGGCCGCCGAGGTGTTCGCCATCTGGATCCGGCCCAGCGGCCGGGTGGACTTCACGTTCGCCTCCCGTGCCAGCGCGGCGACCATGACGACGGCGCTCGGGTACGCCGTCGCGGTGCCGAGGGCCATGAACGCCCGCGCCACGCAGAGCAACGCGAAGTTCGGCGCAAAGGGCGCGAGCGCACAGGTCACTGCCACCAGCCCCATGCCCAGCAGGAACAGCCGCCGCGGGCCGAAGCGGTCCGCGAGCCGGCCCATCAGCGGCTGGCCGGCCGCGGAGGTGAGGTAGAACGCCGTGATCACCCAGGTGACCGTGGCGACGTCGAGCCCGAAGTCCTCGCGCAGCACCACCAGGGCGACGGCGATCATCGAGGAGTTCAACGGGTTCAGCGACGTGCCGAGGCTGAGTCCGGCGACGGCCAGGCCTGCACGGGGAGAGTTGCTCACGGCAACAGTCTGTCCTACGACGCCAGCCGAAATCGAACCAGACGTCACGTGCCGCCGTCGTCGACCGGTTGGTGCGTGACGCCCCGGGCCAGGATCCGGCCGGGCTCCGGCGTCAGGGTTTCCGGGCGATGACGTCGAAGATGTGCCAGTGCTTGGGACCGCGGAAGGATTGGCCGTCGGCGTCGTAGACCTCGAACGTGAGGATATCCAGTCCCTCGAACAAGGCCCTGGCCTCGGCTTCGGTGTGGAAGTTCCATTCTGGAATGGCGGCCCAGGAGTCCCGCTCGCCGAACAGATTCACGGCAATGACGCCGGAAGGGCCCAGGGCCCCCAGCAGCATCCGCCAGACGCGGACGAACTTTTCCGGGTGAACGAAGGGCAGCGAATAGCTGGCCAGGATGAGCCCCGCCTCCGGGAGCGGCGGAAGGTCCTCGAACGGGCGCACCTCGACGTCCAGGTGCTCGGCGAGCGCCGCGGGCACTGTTGCGAGCAGCTGGTCCCGGGTGTCCGGCTGTGAATCCACGGCGAGGACCCGCCAGCCGCCGTCGAGCAGTGCCAGTGTTTCCTTGCCCGCGCCGCAGCCCAGATCGATGGCGCGGCGGCCGTTTCCCGGGCCGGCGAAGGCCATGGCGTCGAGGCACAGCGTGCGCACCCCTCGGGTTGCCTGGGCGGCGTTGTAGTCCGCCCAGATCTTGCTGTCCTCGAGTCCCTCCACGGATTCAGTGTTGCACCGGCGCGGCGGTGAAGCCACCGCCGCCGGAGAGGCCACGGCCCACCGCCGCGCGGTCAGCCCGCGATGTCACAGCACCTTGGAAAGGAACGCCTTGGTCCGGTCGTGCTGCGGATCGTTCAGGATCTGGCGGGGAGCCCCGGCCTCGACCACCACGCCGTCGTCCATGAAGACCAGGGTGTCGGCCACCTCGCGGGCAAACCCCATCTCGTGGGTCACCACAATCATGGTCATGCCGCTCTTGGCCAGTCCCTTCATGACATCGAGGACCTCGCCCACCAGCTCCGGGTCCAGGGCACTGGTCGGTTCGTCGAAGAGCATCAGCTTGGGGTCCATGGCCAAGGCACGGGCGATGGCCACGCGCTGCTGCTGGCCGCCCGAAAGGTGCGCCGGGTAGGCGTCGCCCTTGTCCCCCAGCCCCACGCGCTCCAGCAGTTCCATGGCCCTTGCCGTGGCAGCTGCCTTGGAAATCTTCTTCACCCGCATGGGCGCAAGAATGATGTTCTCCACCGCGGTCAGGTGCGGGAACAGGTTGAAGCGCTGGAAAACCATTCCGATTTCCTGGCGCTGGAAAGCGGCTTCCTTGAGCTTGAGTTCGTAGAGCTTCTCGCCTTTTTGTCGGTAGCCGACCAGCTGTCCGTCGACCGAAAGCCTTCCGCCGTCAACCACTTCCAGGTGGTTGATGCAGCGCAGGAACGTGGACTTACCCGAACCACTGGGCCCCACGATGCAGAGGACCTCCCCGGGGTCTACCTCCAGGCTGATCCCACGCAGGACCCTGTTGGATCCGAAATTCTTGGAAACCTTCTCCGCAAGAACCATTGGCACGCCCGTCATCCCTTACCTCCAAAATCTGTGCCGAGCGGTGTACCCGGCGCCCCAGGTCCGGCCGTCGGCGCCGGTTCGGGCGCGGTGGGCGCCTTGTCTGTCTTGGCCCGCCCGGTTCCGCGGGAGAACCGCTTTTCTATGAAGTGCTGCCCGACCATCAGGACGGAAGTGAAGAGCAGGTACCAGAGCGAAGCCACAATCAGCAGCGGGACCGGGGTGAACGTCACGGCCGAAATGCCGCGGGACACCCCGTACAGGTCAATGCTCAACGGGATCGCGGCCACCAGCGAGGTGGTTTTGAGCATTGAAATCACTTCGTTGCCGGTTGGCGGAATGATGATCTTCATGGCCTGCGGAACCACGACATACCGCATGGTCTGGCCCCAGGACATGGCCAGGGCCGTGGAAGCCTCCGCCTGGCCCTCGTCCACGGACAACAGGCCGGCACGCACGATTTCCGACATGTAGGCGGCTTCGTTCAAGGCCAGCCCGATCACGGCGGTGATGAACAGGTTTGTGAAGATCTCATTCGGGACGGTGACCCACGGCGTCGTGAACGGAATCCCCAGCGTGAACACCGGGTAGATCAGGGCCACGATGCCCCAGAACACCAACTGCACATAGACAGGGGTTCCGCGGAAGATCCAGATGTACAGCCAGGCAACGCTCTTGAGCACCGGATTTGGTGAGAGCCGCATGATGGCCAGCAGCAGGCCGATGACGATCGCGCCAATCATCGAGTAGATGGTCAGCCACAACGTTACCCACGCGGCCTGGCTGATCCGGCGGTCAAAAATGTACTTGCCCACATCCGGCCAGCCATAGTCCGGGCGCTGGGCGGCGTCCAAGACAAAGATGGCCAACCCGAGCAAAAGAACCACAGCAATCACGATCCGCCACGGGTGCCGCAGCGGGATCGCCACGATCGCCTCCGCCGGCGAGTTGTCCGTGCCCTGTCCGCTCCGGTCCCGAAGCTTCCTGTCAGGTTCCGACTCAATCATCCTGTCGGATTCCGGCTCGCTCATTTGCTATCACCCTTTGGCTGCCACGTTGAGAGTTGCTGTCTTGACGCCACCTGATTCGACGCCCCACTTGGACAGGATCTTGTTGTACGTGCCGTCGTCGATCAGAGCCTGCAACGCCTTCTGCAGGACCGGGGTAAATTCGCTCCCCTTGGCCACGGGCATCCCGTACGGCGCCACCTCAAAGGCGTCGCCGGCGGTCTGCAGCTTGTCCTTGGTCTTGGAGATCGCATAAAGAGTCACGGGCGAATCGGCGCTCATCGCATCGACCTGTCCCACCACGAGGGCGTTGGTTGCCTGGTCCTGCGCGTCGTACTTGAAAATGGTGATGGCCGGCTTGCCTGCATCCGTGCACGCCTTCGACTTGGCCGGCACCTCATGCGTGTCCTCATACGTGGTGGCCTGGACGGCGACCTTGAGCCCGCACGCGTTGTTCGGGTCCACATTCTTGCCCTTGGGGGAAGCCCACTGGATGCCGGCCGAGTAGTAATTCACGAAATCCACCTGCTTTTCGCGTTCCAGCGTGTCGGAGAACGACGACATTCCCATGTCATCCTTCCCTGCCTTCACGGCCGGCAGAATGTTATCGAAGGTGCCGATGTCGAAGTTGACTTTCAACCCCATAACCTTGCCCAGGGCATTGGTGAGGTCCACAGACCAGCCTGCCGGTTCGCCGTTATCGTCCTTGAACTCGTTGGGCGGGTAGTTATTGGCCATGCCGACGTTGAGCACGCCGGAGCTCTTCATTTTTTCCGGGAGCGAGGCGGCAATGGAGTCATTCTTTTGCACATCGATCGCGTCAGCGGTACCGGATGCCGAGCCGGTGGCGGCGGGTTCGCTGTTGTTGACACAGCCCGAGAGCGAGAGCGCCGTGGCTATGGTCAGAACGGGAAGAAGGTATCGGGTGCGCATGGTTTCCTTAGCTGTTCAGGGATTCTCTAGGCTCCCGCAACGCTGCGGGAGGGCACTGCGTGACTGCTTATTCAGAACTCATGAATTCGTGTTTTCCGACGCTCTCGTCTCAAGAAGGTCTCCGGAATGACGAATGTCCCGAAGAATTTCCCCGCCCCGGGTTTTCAACTCGGAAATGCTGGAGACGCCCACTAACGTCATCGTACGCCGCAGTTCGTCCCCGAAGATGTCAATGATGCGTCCGACGCCCGGTGAGCCGGCCGCCACCAGTCCGTACAGGTACGCCCGGCCGATCGAACAGGCATCGGCTCCCAGTGCCAGCGCCTTAAGAACGTCGCTCCCCCGGCGGATGCCGGAGTCCACGTAGATCTCGATCGAATCGCCCACCCGCTGGCGCGATTCCTGCAGGACGTCCATGGGGCTCAGCATGTGATCGAGTTGGCGGCCGCCATGATTGCTCAATTGGACGGCGTCCAGGCCAATACGGGAAGCCTTCGCGACGTCGGCCGGGTTGACGCAGCCCTTGAGCACGATTTTGCCGTGCCAGGCCTGCCGCAGGGCCTCGAGTTCCTTCCAGCCGCTGCTGGCATCCGAGTGGCCCAGGATGTGCTGCCACATGGTCGGGGTCACCACGGAGGAAGCGGCGGGGCTCTGCGGATCCAGGTTCGGGAAGCTGATGCCGTCCGACTTCAAGAAGTTGATCCACCAGGAAGGGCGCCGGGCGATGTCCGCGATGGTTGACAGCGTGAGCGCGGGAGGGGCGGTGAATCCGTTGTGGAGGTCCCGTTCCCGGGAGCCCAGTGCCCGCGTGTCGACGCCGACAATCAGGGTGTTGAATCCGGCTGCCTGGCAGCGGGCCAGTTTGTTCTTCATCGCCTGGGCGTCGGAGGTGAGCCCGAAGTTGAACCAGCGGTCAAGGGACGGGTGGCGCTCTGCGATGGTTTCCATGGGCACGGTACTCAGCCCGGCCAGCCCATAGGGGATGCGGGCCCGGTCCGCGGCGGCCGCGACGGCCAGCTCGCCCTCGGGATGGAACAGCCGGGTCGCCCCGGTGGGGGTCAAGGTCAGCGGCAAGGCGCTTTCTTTTCCGAGCAGGGTCGTGGTCGTATCGGGTCCGGACACCGGGCCCCAACTGGGCATGAGGGCCCAGGCATCGAAGACGGCACGGTTTCGGCGGAGCGTCACTTCGTCTTCGGATCCGCCGTCGAGATAGTCGAAAATCCCGGCCGGCAGGACCTTGCGTGCCGCTTTCCGGAATTCCTCCACGTTGTAGGCCCCCGCCAGCACACGCCGTTGGCGGGACAGGACGGGGGCCTTCACCTGGACGAGTTGCCTGGCTTCGCTGATTTTCAATGACGGCCTTCCGTTGAACTGTCCTGCGTTATGGTTCAGCGTAGGAAATGAAGCTCCGCATCACCATGGAGTTATCGACAAATTGAGGGGCCAGACATTAGTAGCGAATACCAAACAGCATCGTCGGCATCCCGGTGACGACACCGGAGGTGGAGACGCACGCGCTGCCCACGCTGGCCGACGTCGCCCGCTCGGCGGGCTCGGAAATCCTCAGCCTCGTGGAAATGCCGTCCGATGACCGGCAGATCGTCGCCGGCTCTGTTCTCTATGACTCGACGGCGCGGCCGGCCAGGTTCCCGGGTGCCGTGGCCCTGGCCATTGGTTTGTCCCTTTCCGGGAAGCGTCTGGGCGCGAAAGTGCGGGAGCTCAGCGACGCCGGGTACGTGGCGATCGTGTACAAATCCAACGGCACCTCAGACGAAGTCCTGCGCGCAGCCGCCCGGGACAACGGGATGGCGCTTTTCCGGGCCTCCGACTCGGTGCCCTGGAACCAGCTCGCGGAGATCATGGACGCCGCAGTGGTTCCGCACCGGCAGTCGGGGCGGACCCTGGTGGACATCCGGCCCGGGGACCTGTTCGACCTCGCCAACACCGTGGCGGCCCAGGCCGGCGGTGCCATCGCGATCGCCGATCCCGAGCAGACGATCCTGGCGTATTCGACCCTCCCGGACCAGCCTATTGATGAGACGCGCAGGAGTTCCATCCTGAGCCTGCAGGTGCCGCATTCGGTGGAAACGGACAACGATTACCGCCGGGTCCATGCCGCCACCGATGCGCTGGATGTGGCCACGCAGGATCCCTCGCTCCGGCGCACGGCCATCGCGATCCGGGCCGGCGACTCCGTTCTGGGCTCGCTCTGGCTCCTTGAACTGGCGGACCACCACAACGAGGACGCCAACCGGATCCTGCGCGAAGCCGCCAACGTGGCCGCGCTCCATATCCTGCACAAACGCACCACCTACGTCTCGAACCTGACCCGCCAGATCGATCTGGTCCAGCCGCTGCTGTTCGATCCGAAACGCGCCGAACTGGCGGCCATCAGGCTCGGGATCTCGGCGCCGTCGATCCGGGTTGCGGCCCTGGGCGTCTGGCCGTCCGAGGCCATCGCGGCCGAAACGCTGCAGTCCCGCCTCCGGCTCTTCGACACCATCCGGACCGCCTGCGCCATCCGGCTGCCCTCGGCCGTCTGCGGGTTCTCGGACAACATCGTGTACATCGTCCTGCCGCAAACCACCGAAACTTCACGCCAATTCCAGCGCGCCGCGATTCTGAAAATTGTGCAGAATGCGCGCCGGCTGCTCGCACGCCCGGTCCTGGCCGCGCTCGGCGCCGCGGCGACGATCGACCGGCTCGAGGACTCCAGGGTCAACGCGGAACTGGTCCTGTCCGAACTTGTGCGCAACGTCGCGGAAGGGCGCATCGCCGCCGATTCCGATGACATCGTGGCCGACGACGACTCCCTCGGCTCGCGTCTGCTGCTGCGCCAGTTCGTCTCGGCGCTGACGGCCGCCGGCCAGCTGCCCGGATCGCACGCGCTCAGTATCGCGGCGTACGACGAACAGCATAAGAAATCCTTCGAGGAGACCATCTACGCCTACCTCAGCTGCGGCGGAAACGCGATCGACGCCGCCAAGTCGCTGGACGTGCACGTCAACACGGTCCGATACCGCCTGTCCCGGGTAGAGCCGCTCTTCGGCATAGACCTCGACGACGCCGAAACGCGCCTGCTCGTGTGGCTGCAGTTGTGGGCACGGCACAACTAGTCGCCGTCGTTCACGCTTCAGGCCAGATCTGCCGAGGCTACGATCCCCCGCCGGCGGGCGGAGGAACGGCAGGCGGAGGAACGGCGGACGACGGCGTGGAGGGTTCAGGCGGCACCGGCGGCGCGGACACATGCCGGCCCCACGCCAGCTCGCGGAGCCGGACCAGGTCCAACGCCGGCTGGGCCGGCGGGACGCCCGGCCGCTTCCGCGGCACCAGGACCCGCAGCGCGCGCGGTTCGATGGTGCACCGCACCGGGGTGGTCATGATCAGGGCCTCGCCGTCCACGCCGACAGGGATCTCGGGCACGTCGGCGCCGACAACCACTTCCGCCGCGGTGCGCTGGATCAGGCCGTGTTTCGTCGCCCGGCGCAGCAGGCCCACAGCTTCCCGCGTGCTGGCGGCAGAGATCGTCACCGCACCGAGCACGCCGCGGTCCAGCCTGGTCCGGCGGCCCAAGCCCACGACGTCGTTGCTTCCGTAGGGCCCGTTGCTCACCAGCACCGCCTGCGGGCCGTCCACCGTGATGCCGTCCATCTGGGCGCGCAGGCGCGCGCCCTTGTCGCCCCTGATCAAGTCCGGGAGCATCTCCAGCACGGTCCCGGTCTTGTCGTCGCGATACTCCGGGCTCTGCACCACCTCGGCGTAGACGCCGAAGGATGCGTTGTTCACAAAGGTACGGCCGTTGATCTTGCCGAGGTCAACATGGAGCTCCGTCCCGTCGCGGAGGGCATCCAAGCAGCCCGTGGGGTCCTCCCGGTCCAGTCCGAGATCCAGGGCGAAGTGGTTGCGGGTACCGGCACTGATCACCAGGAACGGAAGGTTGTGCTCGGCCGCGATGCCGGCCACCAGTGCCTGGGTACCGTCGCCACCGGCGACGCCGAGCAGGTCGGCCCCGCGTTCCACGGCCTGCCGGGCGAGCGCGTCGACGTCCACCTGGCCCGGCCCCTCAAGAAGTGCCACCTCGGCGCCGAGTTCCTCTGCTTTCCGCCGGAGATCGAACTTCACCACTTTGCCCCCGCCGGAACGCGGGTTCATCACCAGGAAGGCATGCCGCCAGGTGGGTGCGGGGTGCTCGGCCATGGCCTTGCCCTCGCCCCTTTCGCGGAGGGCGGCGCGGGCACACACCAACGCAACAAACCCCAGCGCCAGGGTGAGGATGACCTCCCACAACAGGCCGGCCTGAATGAACAGGACCAGGACCACCAGCGGGGCGAGCACCGCCAGCCCCAGCGCACACCAGCGCATCACACCGCGGCTGATGAGGAACCAGTAGATCCCGGCCACGGTCACCACGAGGCCGCCGGCACCGGTCAGGAGCAGCGCAATGGTGCCCGCCAAACCCGCAGCCACCAGCGGGACGAGCGCCGCGCAGACGACCGCGGCATAGGCCGCCCTCGCCCACCAGCGCCGGGTTTGCGGGACCTCGTCGAAAGGGATGACAGTCATGTCCTGCTCCTTGCGGTAATCCGGCCCCTACAGTCGCTTCAACCGGTCTCCCCGCCTGCGGCTGGGCCGTCAGGTCTTGATTTTCGCCACGGTCATGAGGATCGCCGAGTCTTCCTCGGCCTCAAGGCTGTGCAGCCCCTCGGGCACGATCAGCAAGTCGCCGGTCTTGCCCTGCCAGGATTCGTTGCCGGCCCGCAGGCGCACACAGCCGCGGAGCACAAACACGGTAGCCTCGCCGGGGTTCTGGTGCTCGCTCAGCTGCGTCCCGGCCCTGAACGCCATCACGGTCTGGCGCAGAACCTTCTCGTGACCGCCAAACGCAGTGTCCGCTGCCCGTCCGCTGGGTGCCGCCACCGCGGCGGCCAACTGCTGCCGGGCAAGGGCATCGAGCGATATCTTCTGCATGGGGCCACCCTACTCAGAAACCGGGCCGCTGCCGAGGGCCATTCGCCCCGGACCGGCCACGATACAGGCCGCCGGAAAGCTTCAGCCCTAGTACGCCACGTCGAATCCGCCGAACTCCCCCGTCGCGGCCGAGACCGATTCTTCGACGCTTTCCACCCGGCCGGGCGCCTCCGGCGAGCGCAGCCAGCGCCGCAGCTCCAGCACCACGGACTGCGGCCCCTCGGCCACGATGCCCACGGAGCCGTCGGTGTTGTTCCGGACTGTGCCGCTGAGCCCCAGTTCCTCGGCCTTCCGGACGGTCCAGTAGCGGAAGCCGACCGCCTGGACCACACCGGACACCCGCGCGTTCAGCCGCACGGGCTCGCCGGAATCCGCCGGAAACTGCACAGGATGTTTGCCAGCCATGCTCCCAATGTAGCGCCCATCCGGGCACCCGGTTTCGTCACGCCCGCTTTCGTCTTACAGGCTGTGGGACTGCCGGCCCAGTCTCATCCGCCAGACACCAAGGGACCTTTGCCTCTTTCCCGGGGCGGCCGTCCGCGAAAGGCTGGCTTCCGGCACTGGAGCGATTTGTCGAAGACCCGGCAACAGCACAAAGAAGTGCTCTTACCCTCCATCGGCGGTCACCACTGCCAGACAAGGACAAGACAATGGCTGGACAGTTCGAAATCTTCACCGACGCGGAATCCAATGTACGGTTCCGGCTTCTCGCCGCCGACGGGACCGTGTTGGCCATTTCCACAGCATTCGACGACAAACGCCAGGCGGCAAACGGCATCATGGCCGTGCGCGAGTGCGCCGGCACCGGGCTGATCCGTGAGGCCAGCAGCAACCCGTGGACTGGGCAGCGCGGCGGTAGGAACGCCTCGCCGACATCTGCGGTCCGTGAACACCGTCATCTCCACCGGCACCTGCCCGCTGTCTAGCCCAGTTACTTCGCCGGTTCCGTCACGGCGCCAGTCCCCGTGCCCGTGCCCGCGCCGTTGCCGGTCGGACGCAGCGACGTGATCATCTTCCGGACATCCTGGTACTCCGCCGTGCTGGCGTAGAGCTTCGCCTTCTCCAGGTACGGCAGCCCGGGGTCCCCCGGCGTCGTGTTTTTCGCGGGGTCGTACGCCTGGCCGAACAGCGCGCCGCTGGGCGGCCAGAGGAAGAGCTGGAACATCGGACACGACGTGGGTCCGGTCTCCTCCGGCATCATGGTGATGCCATACGACGCGTAAGTGGGCGGCGAAGCCTCCTTCGCAGCGAAGTCACCCCGGGCCTCGAACACGTAGCGCGGCGGGCTCTGGTCCGCCGCACCGGGTTCGGCGAGCGCCTGCATCGGCTGGGAGTCGATGAGCAGGTAGGGCTGTTGATCGCCGCATTCGGCGCCCGTGACGATGTTCGTGCGCAGCGCAGCCATCTGCTTCCCGGCGGCGTTCACAACATCCACGAACTCACCGCCCAGCGGCGCCTCCCCCGCAGGGTCCCGGATCGCCCACGCGGCCGGATAGTCGAAACTCAGCGTCCCGTCCGACGTCGTGAATGTCTTCCAGCCGGACGACGACGGCGGGGCCGCCGTCGTTGTCGGGGTTGCCGCCGCGGTGCTCCCCGAAGCCGTTCCCGATGCTGTGTCCGTGGCTGACCCCGACGGCGTGGTCCCCTGTGTTCCCTGCGAAGAGTCTCCCGACTGGGTGTTCCCCGACTGGGTGCCTCCGGCAGGCGGGCCTGCGGACGTTGCCTCGCCCGCGGCGCCGGAGGTCGCAGGGGGCGCCGTGGGTGACCCGCAGCCGGCCAGCAGCAGGACCGCGAGCACCAGCGCTGAAACAACCGGAGCCGGAACCGCAACCAGTGTGAGCCGTCGCCTCGCCATGAGCCCGGGCCGGCCCTACTGCCCCGCCGGGCGCAGGGAGGTGAGCATCTTCCTGATGTCCTGGTATTCGGAGGTCTCCAGGTAGGCCTCCGGGGTGTCGACAAAGGGCTCGTTGCCCGGGGTGGTGTCGAAGGGGTTGTAGACGCCGCCGAACGACGCTCCGCTGGGCGGCCAGGTGAAGAACTGGAAGATCGGGCAGGCATCGGGCCCGGACGGCTTGGGCGCGGAGCTGATGCCGTAGGCCATGACGTTGGCTTTCGTGGGGTCCTTCTCGGCCGGATACAGCCGCAATTCAAAGATGAAGTGCGGTGTGACGCCCTGCTGGGCCAACGCCGGAACTTCCACGAAATCGAGCACCGAGTAGGGGATCCGTTGCGTGCATTCCGCGCCCGGGGCCACATTGGTCTTCAAGGTCGCCAGCGACTTGCCGCCCGCATTGAGGACCTCCAGGAACACGCCGCCGGGTGCGGCCTCGGCGCCGCGGTCCTTGACGGTCCATTCGGCGGGGTAATCGAACTCGAGCTTCCCGTCCGGGGTCTTGAAGATCTGCCAGTCCGCCGCCGTCGGCTCCTGCGTGCCCGGCGCCGACGGCGGCTCGGTCGGCGCGGGCATCGACGGCGCTGCTGCTGGACGGCGCGGACGTCAGCGGCGGCACGGTGGGCATCGACGGCGACGTCGGTCCCGGGCCCGCGGGCGCACCGCAGGCGCCGAGCAGCACCGCAACCAAGAAGCCGGCCGATGCTGCCGTGCCAAACGCCGCGAGTCGACGCATGTCACCCTCCCCCTGGGATTCAAGTGGTTCGACCATTGTGGAGCGTTCGTCAGCAAAATCAAGAGGCAAAAGTCCCGGAGTGGCGGGCGGACTGTGCTGGGCCGCGGCCGGACCGCGCGGACCGCACCGGAGACCTGCCGGAACCTGCCGGGCTCGTCGGCTCCGGCACCGGCGTGAGGAGACCCACGTTGACATCCGGGCGATTTCAGTTGCCCGTGGAAGCTTGCTAGAGCTTAAGTAATGCAAGAGTTCCTTACCCAAGCAATGCCGTTCCTGGCCATGGCCCTCGCCGTGGTTGCCGGCCTCGTCCTGTCCTGGCTGGTGCGCAAGATTGTGCTCCGGCTCAACCGCAGCAAGCCCGAACTGCGCGAGACGTCCCGCGTGGCCCGGTTGCCGTTGCGCTTGTCACTGTGCCTGATCGCCGTCCGGATCGCGCTGGCCACCAGCGGCGGGGAGCTCGAATGGCGCCACGGCCTGGACCATTTGCTGCTGATTGCGCTCATCGGTTCGCTGGCCTGGCTGGCCGTCGCCATGCTGCTCATCATCGAGGCAATGGTGCTCACCCGGTACCGGGTGGATGTGGCGGACAACCGCCGCGCCCGGCGGCTGCGCACCCAGGTGATCCTGGCCCGGCGGATCGGCGTCGCACTGATCGTGGTGGTGGCCCTGGGCAGCATGATGCTGACGTTCCCCGCGATCCAGGCGCTCGGCGCCGGGCTTCTTGCGTCCGCGGGCGTGATCTCCATTGTCGCCGGCCTCGCCGCGCAGACCTCGCTGGTCAACGTCTTCGCCGGCATCCAGCTCGCGTTCACGGACGCGATCCGGGTGGACGACGTGGTGGTGGTCCAGAAGGAATGGGGCCGGATCGAGGAGATCACCCTGACCTACGTGGTGGTCCACATCTGGGATGACCGCCGGCTGATCCTGCCCTCGACGTACTTCACCACCACCCCGTTCGAGAACTGGACCCGGCGGCAGTCCGAGGTCATGGGCACCGTGGAGTTCGACCTCGACTGGCGCGCTCCCGTCGAAGCGATGCGCGGCGAGTTGAAGAAGGTCCTGGCCGAGACGCCGTTGTGGGACAAGCGCGTGGGGATCCTGCAGATCACGGACGCCACCGCCGGCTTTGTCCGCGTGCGCATCCTGGTCAGCGCGGCCGACAGCGCCTCCCTGTTCGACCTCCGCTGCCTGATCCGCGAGGAACTGGTGCTGTTCCTGCAGCAGGACCACCCGACGGCGCTCCCCCACGTCCGCCTCGAATCGCTGCCGTCGGCACTGGCGGGTTCCACCTCCGGGAACGCATCCGACGCCGCCACGGGGTCCAAGCGCCCCGGCAAGGCTGCTGCTACGGCCGAGCACCCCCGGCACCCGGACCCGCACGACTCCCAGCTGTTCACCGGGTCCATCGAGGCGATCCAGCGCTCCAAGGCCTTCTCCGGTCCCGGCGAGGACGTCTTCGAGGACCGGGACAACGCCATCGCCTCGCAGAACTAGCGAAGGTCGGCGGCTGCGACCGGACAGGTCTTCCCAGCCCCCGCCAACTGGTCAATAATCAGACGTTGGCGGGTCAGCAACGCGCTGCCCCATTGTCTGCCGGACCAGCTGAGGAGTCCCCATGACGGTCGAAGAAGCCCCCACGGAAACACCGAAGGCGACTGCCGGCGACTGGTTCCAGCGCGCCGTCGTCTATCAGATCTATCCGCGCAGCTTTGCCGACTCCAACGGCGATGGCATCGGCGACCTCCGCGGCATCATCGGCAGGCTGGACTACCTCCAGCGGCTGGGGGTCGACGTCGTCTGGCTCTCCCCGATCTACACCTCCCCGCAGGACGACAACGGCTATGACATCAGCGACTACCGGAACGTGGACCCGCTCTTCGGCACCCTCGAGGAGCTCCGGGAACTGACCGACGGGCTGCACGCGCGCGGCATGAAGCTGGTGATGGACCTGGTGGTCAACCACACCTCGGACGAACACCCCTGGTTCGTGGAATCCCGGTCCTCGAAGGATAACCCGAAGCGCGACTGGTACTGGTGGCGGCCGCCGCGGGACGTCGACGCCGGGGCCTCCCCACGGCGCACGGCGGCGGAGCCGACCAACTGGGGATCGGCGTTCTCCGGGCCCGCGTGGGAGTTCGACCAGGCCAGCGGGGAGTACTACCTCCACATCTTTTCGAAGAAGCAGCCGGACCTGAACTGGGAGAATCCCGAGGTCCGGGCGGCGGTCTACGAGATGATGAACTGGTGGCTGGACCGGGGCGTGGACGGGTTCCGGATGGACGTCATCAACTTCATCTCCAAGGACACCTCGCTCCCGGACGGGCCGGTGGCCGACGGCAAGCTCTTTGGCGACGGCTCCCCGTTCTACATCGACGGCCCCCGCATGCACGAGTTCCTGCAGGAGATGCACCGGGAAGTCTTCGCGAACCGCACCGGCGAGCTGCTCACCGTCGGCGAAATGCCCGGCGTGACCGTGGCGGACGCCATCCTGTACACCGACCCCGCCCGGGCCGAGGTGGACATGGTGTTCCAGTTCGAGCACGTGGCACTGGACCAGGAGGAGGGCGACAAGTGGCGGCCCAAGAAACTCCTGCTCACCGAGCTGAAGCAGACCCTGGGCCGCTGGCAGGACGGCCTGGCCGAGACCGGCTGGAACAGCCTGTACTGGGGCAACCACGACCAGGCCCGCGCCGTGTCCCGCTTCGGCGACGACAGCCCCCGATACCGCGAGCTCTCGGCCAAAATGCTGGCCGGCATCCTGCACCTGCACCGCGGCACGCCCTACGTCTACCAGGGCGAAGAACTGGGCATGACCAACATGACGTTCGGCGCGATCAGCGATTACCGCGACATCGAGGTCCTCAACCACCACCGCGAAGCCACCACGCACCTGGGCCACACCGATGCCGAGGTCCTCGCCGCCCTCGCGCCGCTGAACCGGGACAACGCGCGCACCCCGGTCCAGTGGGACGCCTCCCGGCATGCCGGCTTCACCACCGGGGCGCCGTGGATCGCGGTGAACCCGAATGCCAACCACATCAACGCCGCCGCCCAGGTGGATGATCCGGATTCGGTCTACAGCTTCTACCGCCAGGTGATAGCGCTGCGGCATGCGGAGCCGGTTGTCTCGCACGGGAATTTCACCATGCTGCTGCCGGATGACCCGCACGTCTATGCGTTCACCCGGGCGCTGGCCGGGTCCGGTTCGGCCGTTTCTTCCGGCAGTCCCTCAGACAGTCAGCCAGCCGGCGCCGGGATCCCGGAGCTGCTGGTGCTGGGCAACTTCTCCGGCGAGGAGCGCGACGCGGACCTCGGGGACCAGGTCTGGGCTGACGCGGAGCTGGTGGAGCTGGTCTTGGGCAACTATCCGTCCGACGCCTCCGACGGCGGCTCTGCCGCGGGTTCCGCCGTGGGTGCGGCGCGCGATGGTCTTGCCGCGGGCGGAGTGCGCCTGCGGCCCTGGGAACTGCGGGTGTTGCGCCGGCGCCGCGGCGCCTGATCGAGGATCCTGAACGCCAGCCCAAGAAAGGAAGCCACGCATGACTATTCCCCCACCCCCAGGACCCGATCCGTTTCCGCCGGAACCCGGCCCCACGACGCCGCCGCCCGAGCCCGGAGACCCGTTCCCGCCGGAACCCGGTCCGGTCACGCCGCCGCCGGTTCCGGGACCCGAGCCGGTACCGGGCCCCGCGCCCACGCCGTCACCGGAACCGGGGCCGTTCCCGACGCCGCCCGGTCCCCTCCCGATTCCGGATCCCGGCCCGGTTCCGCCACGGCCGGACCCGACCAGGTTCTAGCGGCCGTCACCGCGCGGAGAGTCCGTGCAGGAACCGGCGAACTTCTGCGTTGAAGGCAACCGGCGCTTCGACGGCCGCCATGTGCCCGACGTCGGGAATCATCACCAGCGTCGAGCCCGGGATCCGCCGGTTCATTTCGTGGGCCACGCTCGGCGTCGAACGGACGTCCTCCGTGCCGTACAGCAGCAGGGTGGGCACCGCGATGGTGGGCAGGACGTCCCGGTAGTCGGCGTGGGCGTTCGCGTTCAGCAGTGCCCGCATGCCGCCCGGATGGAAGTCGGCCATGATCGCGCTGGTTTCCTGGACCGCCGCCGGATCGGCATGTTCCGTGAACAAGGTGGGCAGCCACGCGGGGATGAATTGCTCTGCCGGCTGCTCGAGTTCGGCGAGGACCTGGGCGTAGCGGCGCTCGACTTCCTCGGGCGGCAAGGATCCGGCCCAACCGGCATACGCCGAGACCAGCAGCAGCGAGGCGGGCACTGACGGGTGCGTCCGGTAGAGCTCCAGTGCAATGCCGGAGCCCATGGACAGCCCGAGGATGTGCGGCCTGCCGGGCACCGCTTCCCGCAGAAATCCTGCCAGGGCGTCGCCCAGGTCCTGTCCGGTGAAGCCCGGCGGCGGATCGTCCGAGCCGCCGCACCCCGGTGCATCCCAGGCGAAGACCGTGAAGTCAGCCGACAGGTCCTCGAACTGCCGCCGCCAGATGCGGCTGTCCTCGTAGGCGCCGTGCAGCAGGACCAGCGGCTGACCCTGGCCCGCACGCCGGTACCGGATGCGCAGGCCCGCAACCTCGACGGTCTCCATGAGGCAATGCTAGGTCGGACCGCCGCCGCTGGGCAGGTTCAGGCGGGGCAGGTTCAGGATGCGCAAAGCCGCCGCGACGCGCAAATGACCCTGCGACACCCGAATTCGGGTGTCGCAGGGTCATTTGCGCGTTGGCAGGAAGGTTGCGCGTCGGTGCTACGGCAGGACGATGTCCCGAGTGCGGTGATCGTACTGGATGACCAGGAGACCGCCGCCGTGGTGGACTTCGTGGTTGGGTCCGTCGAAGACGCCAAACGCACCGTAGTTTTCGTCCCAGGAGCGGTTCAACGCGATCTTGAAGGAGTAGAAGCCGGCAGGAATGTCCGCGGCGATCTTCCAGAGCTGATCCACCTGGTCCAGTTCCATCTGGACTTCGTCGTACTGCGGCGCCCAGTTGGCGGGCGCGCCCAGCAGAATGCTGAAGTCGCCGGCAACCGCGACGGCGTCCGGCTGCTCGATCGTGTCGACGCTGACAGCAGAGGCCGCAGCCGCCGGGGCTTCTGCCGGCGCTGCTGCAGCAGGCTGCGCGGCCTTCGCTGCGGGCTTGCGCTTGCGCACCGCCTTGGCCACGGGGGCCACGGCCTCCTCGATGAGCTTGGCGGCCTTGCCGGCAACCTTGGAAGTTTTCGACGGGGCTTCCTCGGCCGTGACGGCCGGCGTTGCTGCTGCCTTTGCTGCCTTCTCCGACTTTGCCGGCTTTGCCACGGGGGCAGTCGGCAGCGGCGTGCCCGCCGGAACGGGAGTGCCGGCGTCGAGCGCTGTAGCGAAAACGGCGGGCTCGGCGAACGCCACAGTGGCGCGCTGGCCGTCGTCGGTAATGGACCAGCCGGAGCGGCCCTTGACCAGCCAGCCTGCCTTGACCAGCTTGGCCGTGGCGGTGGTCAGCGTCTTGTGGCCGCGGGGAATGCCCCCGCTGAGCAGTTCGCGTTCGTGGTCGTTGAGGGGCACCCGTGCGATTGCCTCGCCCAGGACGGCTCCGGCGTTCAACTTCTCGCCCGTCCATACCTCCTCTGCCAGGACATCCAGCACGGCCTTGAGCCGAAGGTTGGTGTTTTCCGCGGTGTTCGCGCCCATGGGTCTCCTTTAGAAGCAATTGATCCACCTGCATTTTGCCAAGGAAATGTTAGTTTTTGCGAGCGGATCCGGTTAACTCTGTGTGTCGTGACCCACTATGACAGGGCTGGGCGGGGGTCGCGAGGGACCAACTCGGCCCTACCCGCGAGTAGAAAAGCAACGCGGGGTCACTTACCGCCCATGGAAGGGCCTTGGACCGGCCGTAAGTGACCCCGCGTTGTTCAGGGGTTACTCCTCGGCGCTCCATTTGGCGCCGGTCTGGGCCATGTAGGCGGCAACCGCTGCTTCGGTGGTGGGATAGAAGTGCTCCGGCTCGATTTCGCGGGTCAGTCCGTAGCGTTCGATCTTCTCCCGGGTCCTGTGCTTGAGCTCGGCGAACACCAGCGAGATGCCCTGCTCGTTCAGCTCGACGTCCAGATCGAGCAAGACGTCCGCGGCGGTGGTGTCCACGTCCGTGATCGGTTCGGCCGCGATGACGATCCATCGCGGTTTGGGGTCGGTATGGGCCAGGTGCCGGATGTTGTCGCGGAAGGGCCGGACGTTGGCGAAGAACAGCGGGGCGTCCCACCGGTAGATGACCAGGCCGGGCAGGTGTTTGGCGTCCGGGTGGACGTTGATGTCATGAAAGCCGTCATAGCCGGGCACCCGCCCGATCACGGTCTCGTAGGGCCACCACGCCCGGCGGAAGATGTTCAGGATGGACAGCCCCACCGCAATGCCGATGCCGGGCAGGACGCCCAGGAACGCGACGCCGAGGAAGGCGGCCATGCACAGGTAGAACTCGGTGCGCCGCTGGCGCAAGAGACGAATCGTTCCGGGAATGTCGGCAAGGGAGATCGACGCCGTCATCACCACAGCTGCCAGAGCCGGCTGTGGCAGGTTCCGGAACAGCCCGGGCAAGAACACCAGCATGAGGAGGATCAGCACGGCGCCCGTCACGCCCGTGAGCTGCGACTTCGAGCCGGAACGTTCTGCGACGGCGGTCCGGGATCCGCTGGTGCTGACCGGGAAGCCCTGGAAGAGGCCCGCGGCCAGGTTCGCGGCTCCGATGCCAATCATCTCCTGGTTGCCGCGGATTTCCTGTCCGGTGCGTGCGGCGAACGCCGTCGACGTCGAGATCGTGTCCGTCAACGAAACCAGCGCAATCCCCAGGGCGCCGGCGAACATCAGCCCGAGGTCCGCGACGTCCACCCGGGGGATGGTGAACGGCGGGAAGCCCCGCGGGAGTTCCCCGACCAGCGAGACGCCCTTGGCGGCCAGGTCGAAGATCGCCGTCGCCGCGATCGCGGCGACCACCATGACAAGTACCGCCGGGACCTTGGGCAGCCACCGCTGCAGGACCAGTATCAGCACAATCCCGCCGATGCCGACCGCCGCCGCGGCGACCACGGTCTCGCCGTTGGCCACGCCCTCGACGAATCCGACCAGGTCACCAATGAAGTTTTCGCTTTCGATCTTGAACCCGAAGAGTTTCGGGAGCTGGCCGACCAGGATGGTGATCGCGAGACCGTTCATGTAGCCGATCATCGTCGGCTTGGAGATGAGGTCGGCGATGAAGCCTAGCTTGGCCACGGACGCCAAAACCATGATGGCGCCGACCATGAGGGCCAGCATCGACGCGAGCGCGATCGCCTTCTGCGGGTCGCCGTCGGACGCGACAAGGGGCAGGACCGTCGCGGCGATCATGGGCCCGAGTGCAGAGTCGGGCCCAAGGACCAGGACACGGGACGGGCCGAAGACCGCGTAGGCGAGCAAGCAAAGGATGCTGGTGTACAGCCCGGTGATCGGGGGCAGCCCAGCCAGCTCGGCATAGGCCATGCCTTGCGGAACGAGCAACGTCGTCAGGACGACCCCGGCGATGATGTCCTTGCCGAACCAGTCCTTCTGGTACGTCGCGACGGCATCGAATCCAGGCGCCGCCCGGCGCAGCCAGCCCTTGCGCCGCTCGCGAGTCTTCGTCATAGCTGCACTCTGCCGCCCGTCCCCGCCCGGCACATCCCCCGGCAAGGGTGAACCGCGCCGGCCGGGCGCCGTCCCCGATGCCCAATCACTTATGGTGCCCAACCGCCGGTTTTGGCAACCACAGGTGACAGGGCAAGTGGAAATCGGAACCCGGCCCCCTGGCCCAGCGGGCCGTTGTGTCCCCGGCCCGATGGGCCTAGAGTTGCGGTCTGCCCACCGCGCGCTGTCCCGCCGCTGACCATGCACCGGATCGGGTGCCGGACTGGGCATCCCACCGTTCCCACTGTTCCCACTGTTCCCACTGAGGAGATATCTATGGAAACCCGCACGCTCGGTTCACTCACCGTCTCGGCCCTGGGATTGGGCTGCATGGGCATGAGCGAGTTCTACGGCCACGGCGAGGACAACGAGTCCATCGCCACCATCCAGGCGTTTCTCGACGCCGGCGGAAGCCTGCTCGACACCGCTGACATGTACGGCCCCTTCACCAATGAAGAGCTGGTGGGCCGGGCCATCGCGGGCCGGCGCGACGACGTCGTCCTGGCCACCAAATTCGGCAACGAACGGCGGCCCGACGGATCCTGGGTGGGCATCAACGGCTCCCCCGACTACGTGCGCGCCGCCTGCGATGCCAGCCTGCAGCGGCTGGGCGTGGACCACATCGACCTGTACTACCAGCACCGGGTGGACAAGACCGTTCCGATCGAGGACACCGTCGGGGCCATGGCTGAGCTGGTGCAGGCTGGCAAGGTCCGGCACCTGGGCCTGTCCGAGGCCAGCGCCGACACCGTGCGCCGGGCCCACGCGGTACACCCCATCACCGCCCTGCAGACTGAATACTCGCTGTGGGAGCGTGAGCCGGAGACCAAGGTCTTCCCGGTCCTCGCCGAGCTCGGCATCGGCTTTGTGCCCTACAGCCCGCTGGGCCGCGGTTTCCTGACCGGCCAGTTCCGCAGCCCCGAGGACTTTGCGGCAGACGATTTCCGCCGGCACTCCCCGCGTTTCCAGGGCGAGAACTTTGACCGCAACCTGCAGCTCGTGGACCGGGTCAAAGAGCTCGCGGACGCGAAGGGCTGCACCCCGGGGCAACTGGCGCTAGCCTGGCTGCTGGCCCAGGGCGAGCACATCGTTCCCATCCCGGGCACCAAGAAGGTCGACCGCCTGCGGGAAAACTTGGGCGCTGCCGACGTCGAACTCTCCGCCGAGGACCTGAACCGCCTGGACGAACTGGCTCCGGCCGGGGTGGCCGCCGGGGCGCGCTACCCGCACATGGATTCGATCGACGTCTAAGCCGACCGAAGCGGAACCAAGCAACGCGGGGTCACTTACAGCCCATCCCGGGGCGCCGGATGGGCCGTAAGTGACCCCGCGTTGCTTTGGTGGCTAGTGTCCGGACGCGGCGAGCTCGGCCAGCAGCTCGGCCTTGCGTTCCTCGCTCGCGAAGGAGGACCGGATCGAGTTCGCGGCCATCCGGACGCAGTCGAACTCGGACAGGCCGATCACCGATTTCAGCTGCGCGAAGTTGTCGTCCACGTAGCCGCCGAAGTACGCCGGGTCGTCCGAGTTCACGCAGACGTTCAGCCCCGCCGCGAGCATCGCCGGCAGCGGGTGCTCGGCCAGGGTGTCCACCGCGCGGAGCCGAACGTTGGACAGCGGGCACACGGTCAGCGGCACGAGCTCGTCCACGAGCCGTTCCACGAGCTCCGGGTCCTCCATGCAGCGGATGCCGTGATCGATCCGCTCGACTTCCAAGAGGTCCAGCGCGTCGATGATGTACGACGGCGGGCCCTCCTCGCCGGCGTGCGCGATCCGGTGCAGCCCGGCGTCCTTGGCCCGGGCGAAGAGCCGCTCGAACTTGGCCGGCGGGTTGCCCACCTCGGCGGAATCGAGCCCGATGCCGGCGATCGGGGCGCCCATGGCAAGCATCTGCTCCAGCACCTCGAGGGCGGATTCTTCGGTGAGGTCGCGCAGGAAGGCCGCGATCAGGAGGGTGGAGATGCCGAACTCTTCGCGGGATCCGGCCAGCACCGAGGCCACGCCGTTGACGCACGTCGCCAGCGGTATCCCGCGGGACAGGTGGGCCTGCGGGTCCAGCATGATCTCGGCATGCCGGACCCCGGCGAGCGCCGCCCGGGCCAGGTAGGCGCGGGTCATGTCGGCGAAGTCCTGCTCCGTCTGCAGCACGGCCATGTTGGCGTAGTACAGGTCCAAAAAGGATTGCAGGTCAGTGAATTCGTAGCGCGAGCGCAACTCGTCCAGGTCCGCATAGGGCAGTTCGATCCCGTTGCGTTCCGCCAGCGCGAAGATCAGCTCCGGTTCCAGGGTTCCCTCGATATGCAGGTGCAGCTCGGCGACCGGGAGTGCGTGGGGTTCGCCGGCCTCCGGCTCGTCCGGTTCTTCCGGTTCGTTCGGCTCTTTCTCGGCAAACCCTGCCCCGTCGTCGTGTGTTTCCATCCGGTAAGGATATGCCCGGTGCTCCCCCGAGCGGATAGAGTCGAACCAATGCAAAGTAAACAGCATGCTTCCCATTTGCCGCGCCCGGCCGGCCGGGACCTCATTCCTGATCTCGCTCCCGGCAATCCGACGGACGGTTTTGTCCGGGTGCGCGGCGCCCGGGAGAACAACCTGCGCAACGTGGACGTGGACGTGCCCCGCGACGCGATTGTCGCCTTCACCGGCGTCTCCGGCTCCGGCAAGTCCTCCCTCGCCTTCGGCACCATCTATGCCGAGGCGCAGCGCCGCTACTTCGAATCCGTGGCCCCCTACGCCCGCCGGCTCATCCAGCAGGGGCACAACCCCAAGGTGGAAATGATCACCGGGCTGCCGCCCGCCGTCGCGCTCCAGCAGCGCCGCGGGACGCCGAGTTCGCGGTCCACGGTGGGCACCCTCACCACACTGTCCAACTCGCTGCGCATGCTCTTCTCCCGCGCCGGCAGCTATCCGGACGGCGCCAGCCCGCTGGACTCGGACGCGTTTTCGCCGAACACGGCCGCCGGCGCCTGCCCGGAGTGCCACGGCCTGGGGATCGCGCACACCGTCACCGAGTCCTCGCTGGTCCCGGACACTTCGCTGAGCATCCGCGACGGCGCCATCGCCGCCTGGCCCGGGGCCTGGCAGGGCAAGAACCTGCGCGACATCCTGACCCACCTGGGCCACGACGTCGACACCCCCTGGCGGAAGCTGCCCAAGAAAGACCGCGACTGGATCCTGTTCACCGAGGAACAACCCGTGGTGGAAGTGACGCCCCAGCGCGACCGCGTCGCCAAGCCGTACAAGGGCCGGTTCTGGAGCGCCAAGAGCTACGTGCTGCATACGCTCTCCGATTCCAAGAGCACCACCATGCGCGAGAAGGTGCTGCGCTTCATGGAAACCGGCCCGTGCCCGGTCTGCGGCGGCAGTGGCCTGACTCCGGCCGCGCTCGCCGTCACCTTCGCCGGGCACACCATCGCCGAACTCAACGCCGTCCCCATGACCGAACTGGCGGACATCATCCGCCCCACCACCGAACTCACGGAGGCCGGGACCGCGTCCCGCAAGCAGTCCTCCGGCGAGGGCAACGAGGTGGCCGTCGCCATCACCCGTGACCTCCTGCAGCGCGTCACCGTGCTGCTGGACCTCGGCCTAGGCTACCTGGCTCTGGGCCGGTCCACGCCCACGCTCTCCCCCGGAGAAATGCAACGGCTCCGGATCGCCACCCAGCTCCGCTCCGGGCTGTTCGGCGTGATCTACGTGCTGGACGAGCCCTCCGCCGGGCTGCACCCCGCCGACGCCGAGCCCCTCCTCGCAGTCCTGGACCAGCTCAAGTCCTCCGGCAACTCGGTGTTCGTGGTGGAGCACAACATGGACATCGTCCGCCGCGCCGACTGGCTGGTGGATGTCGGTCCCCGCGCCGGTGAAGGCGGCGGCGAGGTGCTCTACAGCGGTCCCGTGGCCGGCCTCGCCGAGGTGGATGCGTCCGTGACCCGGCCGTTCCTGTTCCCGGACGGTTCGGCCGGTACGGCCGGTACGTCTGACGGTTCCGGCACTGCGGACGACGGCGATGCCCGCGGCAGCGCGGACGACGGCGGCGCTTCCGCCGCCAGCGGCACGCGCCGGGAAGCTGCCGGCTGGCTGGAACTGCGCGACATCAGCCGCCACAACCTGCGCGAACTCGACGCCGACTTCCCGCTCGGCGTGCTGACCGCGGTCACGGGCGTCTCCGGCTCCGGCAAGTCCACGCTGGTTAGCCAGGTTCTGGCCGAGGTGGTCGGCGCCAGGCTGCACCCGGAGCCAGACGTTGCCAAGGCCCCCGAGGACCTGGAGGCCGACGCCGGTGAGTCCACCGAGCTGCTCAGTGTCGGACCGGTCTCAGGCCTCGACCAGCTGGACCGGCTCGTCAAGGTTGACCAGAAACCGATCGGCCGCACACCGCGCTCCAACCTCGCCACCTACACCGGCCTCTTCGACGCAGTGCGCAAGGAATTCGCGGCCACGGACGAGGCGAAGGCGCGGGGCTTCGGCGCCGGCCGCTTCTCCTTCAACGTTGCCGGCGGCCGCTGCGAGACCTGCCAAGGCGAGGGCTTCGTCGCCGTCGAACTGCTGTTCCTGCCCGGCAGCTACGGCCCTTGCCCCGAGTGCGATGGCTCGCGCTACAACCCGGAAACCCTTGAGGTGACGTACCAGGGCAAGAACGTGGCGGAGGTGCTGGGCCTGACGGTCAACGCCGCCGCCGAGTTCCTCGAAGGGGTGCCGGCAGCGGCGCGCAGCCTGCAAACGCTGCGCGAGGTGGGCCTGGGCTATCTCCGCCTCGGCCAGCCGGCCACTGAGCTCTCCGGCGGTGAGGCCCAGCGCATCAAACTGGCCACCGAACTGCAGCGCGCCCAGCGCGGCCACTCCCTCTACCTGCTGGACGAGCCCACCACCGGACTGCACCCGGCCGATGTCCAGCTCCTCATGGCCCAACTGCACCGGCTCGTGGACGCCGGGAACACCGTCATTGTGGTGGAACACGACATGGATGTGGTGGCCGCGGCGGACTGGGTGATCGATCTCGGCCCGGCAGGCGGGGACGCGGGCGGCGAGATCGTGGCGATTGGGACTCCCGCCGCCGTCGCGCGCTCCACAGCGAGCCGGACCGCTCCGTATCTGGCCGCAATGCTCGGAAGCTGCTTCACGCGAACATGGTCGCAGGCGTCAGCGCGGACCAGATGATAACGGCAGAAGCAGCCAAAGTAACGTCTTGATAACGGACCGGGGCTGACTTAGCCTAGTGTCCATGCCCGGCAACCGGGTATTGCATGCCCGGTGCTACCACCACCAGATACTGCCCGACCGGTAGACACCGCTATGACCTCTATTGTCAGGGGCGGGCAGTGGCGTAAAAACGTCCGGGGACGGACCGAGCGCTGGTGGGCCTCAGGAGCATCTAAACCATGAAGAAATCAACCTATGGCACTGCCGCGCGCCGCGGCATCTCCCTGGTGGCTGTTTCGATTGCCGCCGTCGCACTGTCCGCCTCGGCCGCTAACGCGGCCGTACCAACCACAGCCCCTGCCTCCACGTGGGATTCACTGGCCCAATGCGAAAGTGGCGGGAATTGGGCCACCAACACAGGAAACGGATACGCGGGCGGGCTGCAATTCAGCGCCAGCACCTGGGCGGCCCATGGCGGCACGGGGTCCCCGGCCAATGCAAGCCGTGCGCAGCAGATCGCCGTCGCCGAGAGAGTGCAGGCCAGCCAGGGCTGGGGCGCGTGGCCAGCATGCGCCGCCAAGCTCGGCCTGCGCGGCGGCGCCGCGGCCCCGCAGAGCGCGGCCACAGCACAGCGGCCCGCCGCGATTCCCGTCGCAGCCAAGGCTCCCGCCAGATACGCCCCCAAGGCAGCCGTGCCTGCACCCCGGCACGCAGCACCGGTATCCGTAAGTGGCCAGACCTACACCATCCGGAGCGGCGAAACCCTGAGCACGATCGCCGCGAAGCTCAACATCGCCGGGGGCTGGCACGCGCTGGCCGACGCCAACACAGCGACCATCAGCAACCCCCATCTGGTGTTCCCGGGCCAAGTGCTGCAACTGCCCGCATAAGGCGTTTACGGCACGTGGCGTACAGCAAGCCACACAGCACGACGCCGGAGCGATCCCGCAAGGGGACGCTCCGGCGTCGTGGTGCTTCAGTTAGCCGTGGGTTGAGCCGTGCGTTGAGCCCTGCGGGCTCAGGCGGCCTGTGGGATTTCGCGGATAATCCGCACCTTCCAGGCGGCGTCGTCGCTCGTGTCCAGCAGGGCAACTGTGCCCATGGCCAGGTGCAGCGCTACCCGCTTGGCGGCGAGGAGCTCAAGGTAAAGGCTTTCGTTCATCCGAGCCGGGGCGTCAATGACGTACTTCACGGCGTCGCGGACTTTGCGGTAGTTGGCGCTGCGCTCGCGGTGCAGGTGCAATTCCAGCATCCTGCGCTGCTTGATCTTTGGCTCGTGACGGTTCAGCCAGGACACCGCGGCGTGGACGGCTACCACCAGGGTCAGTGAGATTACGTAGATCTCCCAGCCACTCGAGAGCAGGAACAGGGGCAGGTTGGCGATCGCTACGGCGGCGATGAAGAGGCGGAGGGCCACCAGGCGCCGCATGGTCAGGGCCACGGCAGCCATGGCCGCTCGGAACCCGCGCTGCTCGTCGCGTGCGGCGACCGGATCCAGCGTGAATTCCTCCAGCACCACTATTCCGTGGGCGTCGGGGCTGAGCATTTGTCCGTACTTGGGCACGAACGGCGCCGGTGCAACGCTTGCTGTTCGTGGCGCTGCGGTAAAGGGCAGTGCTGTGATGGGCTCCGTAAGCGATGATTCTGCAGAATTAGGCATGGGCGTGTCTTCCGTGGCGGCGGGAGTGGTTCATGTTATTTTAGCGGCTCTCCCGCACCCCTGTCTGCCCTGTTCCGTCATGTGAGCACGCTCACCGGCCCGCGCCAGCAATTGGCGCATTTGACCCGTGGCCTCAAACTGGAAAGATGCAGACTTTCCTCCCCTTCCCCGATTTCCAGCAGAGCGCCGCGGTTTTGGACCGTGTGCGGCTCGGCAAGCAGCGCGTCGAAGCGCTGCAGATCCTGCGTGCGCTGGTGATCCCGGAGTACGGCTGGCAGTCGCACCCGGCGATCCGGATGTGGATGGGGTATGTTCCTGCGCTGACAATGTACGGCCTGGCCATGGTGGATGAATGGACGGCCCGCGGCGGCGAGGACACCACGCGCGAGAAGATCATGGAGTTCGCCCCGCAGGCGGCCCACCCCGACTACGCCGCCAAGATCCCGATGCCGCCATGGCTGGGCAATGAGGATTTCCACCTCAGTCACCGGTCCCGGTTGATCGCCAAGGATCCGCGGTTCTATACAGAGGTCTTTCCGGGAACGGACCCGGACCTGGAGTACATCTGGCCCGAACCGAAGCACGAGTTGGTGCCCGAGGATCCCGCCGGGGACCGCATGTGGGTCCTGCGCCTGCCCCTGGGCGACACCGAGCCCGCACAGCTGAAGACCGTCAGCCTGCCGCCGGTTGGCCGCAGCAAGGCCCCCGCGGACGACGACTACCAGTTCGTCTACGCCGACTCGGGCTCCCGCCGTCCCGGCAAGGTGCGCAAGCTGCCCCCGAAGCAGCTCGTCAAGAAGCCCACCCGCAAGCGCCAGCAGCAGGAAGAGGCGTTCACCACCCTGCCCGGCAACTCCGTGGTTGCCATCCCGGTCAACGACGGCGCCGCCTTCGCCGTCGGCAAGGTCCTGGGCCGCCCGATCACGGTTGATGGCCAGTTCGCGCGCAACTTCCAGGTCGACGAGATCGTGGACCGCTCCGCCTTCGATTACCCTGCACTGATGCAGGACCCGCGGGCCTTCTTCCCAATCCCGGCGAGGTAGCCAAAAGGCAGCAGCGAACGACGCCGGGCGGGTCCCGGCGTCGTTCGCTTAGTTCGCTTCGTTCGCTGCGACCGCCGCGATGGCTCCGGCGGAGGCCGGTGGAGTGCGCCGGCACGTCGTTCGCCGGCACGCGGTTCAGCAGGTGACAGATTGTTGCAGTTCCGGCCCGGTCCAAGGGCCTACCCGGGCGGAGAAAGTGAACGTGTAGGTTCCCTTGCCGTTGCCCTTGCTGAGAACCTTGACCTCATGCGTGGTGTCCTCGGGGGCGATCTCGCTCACTGCCTGGGGCCCGGTGGGAGACGTCAACGTCGCCGTATATGCCGTGGCCCGGGCCACGGCGGCGAAACCCGTGAAACTGATGGCTGCACCCTTCTTCCCTTGGATGGTGGTGCATTCCAGCGTGCCGTTGATGGATGCCGGGGCCGGGACCGTGTAGGTGCCCACGTTCAGGGCGGCGGTGGTTCGGGCCGTGAACGCCGCGGAGGCCAGCCCGGGAGCCCCCAGCAACAGGGCCACCGCCAGAGGGGCGGCCAGCAGCCCGGACCGATGAGCCAACCACCCGGACGAGACCCGCGGGGCCGCCGCAGAGTGCTTGGCGAGGTTCACTGGTGGCACTTTCTCTCCGGGCAGTTAATCGTTGCTTCAACTCTGACAGCCGAGCTTCAACACCGGGCCGGGTTAAACTTCAACTTTTGCTCAAGAAAACCTGTTAGCCTGACCTCCAGTGTTACGCATGTGGCTTGTGTCACACCCCGTGACGCATGGGGTGGTTGCTACTCACGGGTCTCTTGGTCTTAGAAGCTGGGGTTATGTTGGATTCACAGAGTCAGCTCCGCGCTGTGGTTGTAGATGGCGACGACGACGTTCGACTCCTCATCTGCCGGACACTTCAGTTGCAGGGCTTCGCTGTTTTTGAGGCCGGTTCCGGAGCCGAAGGCCTCCTGAAGATCCAGGAACACCGCCCGGACCTTGTCACGCTGGAGCTGGACCTTCCAGATTTGGACGGCGTGGAGGTGTGCCGCCGGCTGCGCAAATTCTCCGACGCCTACGTCGTCATGATCACGGCCCGGTCGGACGAGATCGACGAGGTGATGGGACTGGAGATCGGAGCAGATGATTTCATTCGCAAGCCGTTCAGCCCGCGCTCAGTCCAGGCCCGTGTGACGGCAGTGATGCGGCGCCACCGGCCAACCGCGCAACGCCCCACGCCGCGGCGCCGCGCAACGGATTTCATGCCGGCCGCTTTCACACCGGCCGCGCCCGGCGACTCGGCGCACGGCGACACAGCGTCCGGTACGCCGGGGGCGCCCGGCGTTCCTGGGGCGCCTCCCCGCCGTCGTGCGAGCGACGGCGGCGCCGTGCCCCCGGTGTCCTTTCCGGCCGGCGCCGCCGCGCCCGCAGCGTCCGCAGCGTCCGCAGCCACAGGTTCCGGCTTCCGGCACTCAGATGCCAACGGCGTCCTCCGGCACGGCCCGCTGGTTGTCGAGGCAGAAGGACGGGTGGCGTCCCTTCATGGTGTCGAACTGGAATTGACGCGCACCGAATTTGATCTCCTGGAGGCCTTGGCCGGGGCACCGCGTCGGGTGTGGACCCGGAAGGCCCTGTTGACCCAGGTCTGGGGCAACGAATGGCCCCGGGAGGAGCACCTCGTGGAGGTGCACGTCGGCAACCTGCGCAAGAAGCTTGGCGACAAAGGCCGCGAACCGCGGTTCATCCGCACCGTGCGCGGAGTTGGCTACCGCATGGCGCCGGTGGCAGCAGCGGGCAATCCCGCCGACCTGCGCGGAATTCAGGATCACGCCTCCGCCGGTTAGCGAGGCTTCCGCCAGATCGCCGTCAGTACGACGACGACGAACAGGGCAGAGGCGCCGTAGAGGAGTACCGACTGGGCAAGCGGCTCACGCAACGCCCTGATGCCGTGGCCCAGATATGGCACGACTCCGGCCTGCGTGTAGACGTAGTCCTCAGACAACACCGCAGTCCACGGGTCGGGCCCGGGGTTGGCGTCACCCTTGGTCGTCACCGACGTCGCACCGGCGTTGTCCCGCTTGATGCTCGCCACCCGGTGGGTTTCAATCCGGTGATCGCCAATAGGGATGCTGTAGGTGATGACGTCGCCGACCTTCAGATCGGAGACCGGCGTCCTCACGCTGACGACGACGTCCCCCGGGTTGATCCCCGGCGACATGCTCCCCGTGAGCATGGTGGACGTCTGGTAGTTCAGGAAACGCGGCCCGACGGCGAGGAAGAGGAATACCAGGGCAGCGGCGACGAGAAGGACTGTGAGCAAGGCACTCCCGGCGGCACCAACCGCCTTGGACAACAGGCGCCCGCGGGCCGGCGGAACCGGTTGGGCTCGACGTCGTCCGCGGCTGGAAACGGAATGGTCCTGGACCGGACCGCCCTGCACGGGGCCGTCTGCTGACGGGAGGTCGGCGGAGTCCCTCGAATCTGCGGTGATTGCTGCGCTCACGGGACGGTACCTCCTGTCGGCGTTGCTGGTAAGGGTAAAACCGGGGGCTCAGTACGGCCGAGACCAGGCCGCACTGAGCCCCCGAGCATGGCCTACTTGGCGCCCGCCTGGCGGAAGGTGGCATCGAAACTGAACTTGATGGAGCTGTTCTTGCCCTGGAAGGTGTTGTCCGCCGAGGCCGGAACAGACATGGTGACGCGAAGGAAGTCGGTGCTGCCAGCAGTCAGGGACTTCAGCGTATTCGGCAGCGCATAGACCCCGACCACCCGGCGAAGGGACAGGACAGTGGTGGGAGCGCCAGCCGAGCACGTGTAGGTGAAGGACGGGGACGCCCCGGCTTCCGTCCACGCCACCGGACAGCTCTCAATCAGCAGCTGCAGGCCGTTCGTGGCGTCGGTGTCCAGGATGGACGACGTCGTGGCGGTGGTGGTGAGGGTAAGCCCCGTCAGGTTCTGGTCGCCATTGTTGACCAGGGTGACAGCGCGCTGCATCGAGTCGCCCGGAATGGTTCCTGTGGCAGCCACGTTGAGCCGGTCGTTGGTGCCACCGGCCAGGTTCACAGTGGCGGAATTGACCGCTGCGGAAGCTGACGTGCTGGCGGTGAAGCCACCGTAGGTACCCATCCCGGCCACGCCGGCGGCTGCGGCGAGGAGTGCTGCGGAAGCAAGAACCTTGCTGGAGGTGGAATTGAGGTTGAGACCCATCAGAGTTCCGTTTCGTGGGGCCGGCCGTGGCTGGCCGGGCAACGTATGTAGCATCCGCCAGCCCCCTGGCTGACCCTTACAACGATGCCCGGACACCTTCAAGGCAAGGCTGCAGCGGGCGACAAGATCACTTCAAGATTTCCTCAAGCCTGTCCGTGGCGCTTCCCGAAGGCTGGCAGACTGGCTTCATGACTGTTCTGCTGGCCGGTTGCGGCGATCTAGGCACCGAGGCCGGGCTGCGTTTCGCGGCGGCCGGCCACCGCGTGATGGGGTGGCGCCGCTCGCCGGAGAAACTCCCGGCCGCCATCGAGGGGGTCGCCGCTGACCTGGGCTCCGCCGAGCTGCCGCCCATCCCGGCGGACACCACCGCCGTCGTCGTCGCGATTGCCGCGGATTCCCCGACCGAAGAGGCTTACCGTGCCGCCTACGTGGACGGGCTGTCGAACGTCCTGGACGCGGTCCTCGCCTCAGGGGCAAGCGTCCGCCGGGTCCTGTTTGTGTCCTCGACAGCCGTCTACGGCGACGCCGGCGGCGGCTGGATTGATGAACGCACGACGCCGGAACCCGGCGGGTTCTCGGGCCGCATCATCCGCGAAGCAGAGGAACTCCTCCACAGCCGCCTGCGCGGCACCGGCATCACCCCCGTAGTGCTGCGGCTCGGCGGAATCTACGGCCCCGGCCGGACGCGACTGATCGACCAGGTGCGCAGTGGAACCGCCGTCATTCCTGCCGCGTCGCGTTTCACCAACCGGATCCACCGCGACGACGCCGCAGCCGCGATCGTCCATTTGTGCACCATGGACACGGTTCCGGCGCCGGTCTATTTGGGCGTGGACAATGAACCGGCCGAACTCGGCGACGTGCTGGATTTCCTGGCCACGGAGCTGGGTCTCCCCCGGCCGCCGTCGGAGTCCGCTGGTGCGGTTGCGGCTGGTGCAGCCGGTGCAGCTGCGGACGGCGCTTCGGCGTCGGGCGGCAAAGCGGCGGGCGGCGCTTCGGTGTCGGGCGGCAAAGCGGCGGGCGGCGCTGCGGCGTCGGGCGGCAAAGCGGCGGGCGGCGCTGCGGCGTCGGGCGGCAAAGCGGCGGGCGGCGAACCCTCCCGGGGTGGCAATAAGCGGGCCAGTAACGGGCTGCTCCGCAGCACCCGGTTTCGAGTTTCAGTACCCGAGTTTTCGAGAAGGCTACCGCGCTGTTCTCGCCGGGGTAGGCGCCCGGCACCCATAAAGTTTCGTTGTGAACGTCGCCGTCTATTTCTCTGAGGAGAACCATGGAAATTCAGCACATCATTGAGACGGCCGGCAGCCTCATGGACTTCGCCGGGGTGGCCGTCATGGTGCTCGGCGCCCTAGTGTCCGTTCCTATGGCGCTGCGCGGATTCCAGCCCAGGCGCCTGCCGGCGGGTTCCGCACCGCTGTCCTTCTACCGCTCGTACCGGCAACTGCTGGGACGCTCCATCCTCCTCGGGCTGGAGCTGCTGGTTGCGGCCGACATCATCAGGTCTGTCGCCATCACACCAACCTTCGAGAGCGTCGGCGTGCTGGCCATTATCGTGCTGATTCGGACGTTCCTGAGTTTCTCACTCGAATTGGAAATCTCCGGACGCTGGCCCTGGCAGAGTCAGCGCGAGGGTTCCGCTGCCGCGCCGGCGGCCAGCTGAACCCTTTCGAGTGTCGGCGGCTCCAGTTAGGCTCGGGGCATGACAGACAACGCGCGTTCTCTTGCCCCCAAAGCCACCGAACTGCTCCGTCTCCATCACGCACCGGAAATTCTTCAAGTCATCAACGTCTGGGACGCCATCACCGCGAAAGTGGTTGCCGATGTTCCGGGGACCAAAGCGTTGGCCACGGCCAGCCACTCCATCGCTGCGTCCCGCGGCTACGAAGACGGTGAGAACATCCCGCTGGACGAAATGATCGCCGCCGTCGGGGTGATTGCCGCCGCCACGTCGCTGCCCGTCAGCGCTGACCTCGAAGCGGGCTACGGCAATCCCGGCGAAACGGTACGCAAGGCCATTGGCGCCGGCGCCGTCGGGGCAAACATCGAAGACCAGATGCGCCCGCTCGCCGATGCCGTTGAACAGATGAGCGCTGTCATCCGCGCCGCCGAGGCCGAGGGCATCGACTTCGTCCTCAACGCCCGCACCGACGCCTTCTTGAAGGGCAAGGACCGGGACCCTGCCGCGGTGCTTGCCGACGCCATTGAGCGCGGCCGGGCCTTCCTCGACGTCGGCGCGACCACGGTGTTCGTGCCGGGCCTGCTGGACGAGCCGACTGTCACCGCGTTGGTGGAAGGAATTGGGTGGAACAAGGTCTCGGTCATCAATGTGCCCGGATCCCTGGCCCCGGCCAAATTGCAGGACCTTGGCGTGGCGCGCATTTCCTACGGCCCGTGGACCCAGCGCGTGGCGCTGACAGCCCTGGCCGATGCGACGGCGGCGCTGCTGGCCGGCGGAGCCCTTCCGGAAGGCACCCGGGCACTGAACTGACCTGCGTCCGCGAACCTTCAGCCGATGCCAGCTGACTCTCACCGTGCGTTCGATTCTCATGATGACGACCGACTCGTACCCTGCCGACCGACTCGTACCCTGCCGACCGACTCGTACCCTGCTGACCGACTCGTACCCTGCCGACCGAAGGAGGCTGATCCGATTGGGCGTTGATCCTTGGCCGGCTGCACCCGAGCTTCCGGCGCCAATCATCATGGACCAGCGGTGGCTGGAAGCCGTCTTCCTGCACTGGCGCATTCCTGCGGCAGTGGCGGCGCGGTTCATGCCACCGGGCGTCGCGCCCGATGTGTTCGATGGCTCCGCCTGGGTGGGGTTAATCGGCTTCCGCATGCAGGGTGCCGGAGTCGGCCGCGGCCCTGGCATCCCCTATTTCGGAAGCTTCAACGAGATCAATGTGCGCCTCTACTCCCGCGAGCCGGACGGCACCCGTGGTGTAGTTTTCCGCAGCCTGGATGCTTCACGTTTGGCGGTGGTCCTGGCCGCGCGGGCGGCCGGGATTCCCTATGTGTGGTCGCGGTCGAGCTACGTGGGCGCCGATGGGTTTGTGGGGCCGGCGTCGGTTGGGTATTCCGTCCGGCGTTTCCGGGGAGGCGCCCGGAGCGACTTCTCCGTTGTCCCGGACCCCGACGCCGCAGCCACCGACGCGCTGTCGATCCACCTCACGGCCCGGTTCGGTCTGCATTCACGGTTCAGGGGCAGGACCATCTATGTTCCCAACACGCACAGTCCATGGCCGCTGTACCGCGCACAGTTGGACGGTCTTGAGGACCAACTCGTGCGCGCCGCGGGAATCGAAGTGACCGGTCGACCCGAATCCGTGCTTTTCTCGCCCGGAGTTCACACGCAGTTTGGCCGGCCACGGGTCCTGCCCAGCACGACGTGAAACCTGCCTGATCGCCCGTCGATCCGCGGGCAGGTGGCGCCGCGATCTCAAAGTGATGACGCACGGTGCCCTCCTAAACACGGTGCCCTCCTAATATTGTCGGCGGTCGCAAATAGACTCGTTTCATGGAAGCCGTCAGGGATTTCATCAGGGATTTCAGCCCTTGCGGGGACGAGGCGCAGGGCACGGACCGGGGTGCAGCTACGGTCCGGCAATCCGGTATGGACGCCGCCGTGGCCGCGCTGCGGGCGGTGAGTTCGACGGCGGTGGAGGAGGCGGGCTCGTGGGGATTTCGGGCCGCGGCGGACTTCGCCGGCAGCGTGGAGGAACTCTCCCGCACGGTGGAGTATCTGCAGCTCGTCGCGGCCGCCGCCGTGGACCGGACCAGGAAGCAGTCCGCCGCCGCGGCCTCCGGGGTTGCGGCGGGGTCGGTCACGGCGTGGACCACGGGCTGGCGCGAGAGCGGCGGCGGATGGCAGACCGGAGCGGCCGGAACCTCCTTGGCCGCGGGGCCTGCCGGCGCAACCGGCGCCTTAGAGCCTGCCTGCGGGTCCGGTACCGCGGCGTCTGCCGGCGTGTCCGTGCCGGCGGTGCCGGGATCGGTGCTGGATGACGGGTACCGGAACACGGTGGAGTTCCTGCGGGCGCGGCTGCGGATCGGCGCCGCGGAGGCCAAGCGCCGGCTCTGCCTCGCCGACACGCTGCTGCCCCGGCAAGGACTCTCCGGCGGGCCCATGCCGGCCGTGCACCCGGAGCTCGGAGCCGCCGTCGCGGCCGGCGAGGTCGCGTCCCGGGCCGCGACAGTCATCACGCTCGCCCTGGACCGGGTCCGGCACGGCTGCCTCCCCGAGGCCGCGGCGGCGATGGAGCACGCCCTGACCCGCACCGCGGCCGAGAACGACGCCGACTTCCTTGCCCGGGTCAGCCGCAGCTGGGCCGAGGCGCTGGACCAGGACGGCGCCGAACCCTCCGAGGAACTGCTCCGCCAGCTCCAGGGCGCCTTCCTCCGCAAACCCCGCCACGGCCTGCAGCACCTGGAAATCTTCGCCACCGCGGACCAGTTCGAACACCTGATCACCGTGATGAACACCGCCACCAACCCCCGCACCGGCGAGGGCACCGCCTCCGGCCACACGGCACAGGCCGGACCGGGCGAGGCGGGCGAGGACGGGGCGGCGGCCGGTGAAGCCGCCGGGAACAGCCCTGCTGGCACTGACGCCGCCTGCGGCACGAGTGCTGCCGGCGTTGGCACTCCCGGGGCCGTCCGGGCCGGCACCGGCCCGGCGGACCAGCCCGGCCCGGCTGGTGAGCCCGCCACCGCGGAAGAGGACCCCTCGCTGCCGTCCCTGGACCTCCGCTCCCGGCCGCAACGGCTGCTCGACGGGCTGGTCGGCGCCTGCAAGGCGGCACTGGCAACCGGCGGGCTGCCCGCGGCCGGCGGGCTCCGGCCCCAGGTCATGGCCACCATCGACTACCGCGACCTGCTCACCCGGCTCCAGGACTCCTCCGGCGCCACAGCAGGCGCCCCGCGCCTCGGACCCCGCTCCCCGCACAGCACAGGGGCGCCGCAGCAGACCGGCTCGCTGCTGTTCACCGGCCCCGTCACCGCCGGCACCATCCGCAAAATCGCCTGCGACGCCGACATCATCCCCGTCCTCCTCGGCGGGAAGGGCCAGGTCCTGGACATCGGCCGCGCCTCCCGGGTCTTCCCGCCGCACATCCGCAAGGCCATCACCGCCCGGGACCGCGGCTGCGCCTTCCCGCAATGCACCATTCCCGCACCCTGGTGCGAGGCCCACCACATCACCTACTGGTCCCGCGGCGGAACCACCGGAACCGGGAACGGAACCCTGCTCTGCTCCCATCACCACCACGTGATCCACAAGGAACACTGGAACATCCAGATGCGGACCGGCATCCCCTGGTTCATCCCACCACCCCACCTCGACCCCGCCCAGACACCCCGCCGGAACAGATACTTCCGTCCCACAGATCCCGTGGTCGCCGCGTGACAGCGGCCCGGGTGGCCGGGTGGGCCGTGCGGCTCGGACGGCAACGGCCCCGACGATCGGGCGAGTCGTGCGGCTCGGGCGACAGCGGCCCGGCGGCCGTGCGGCTCGGGCGACAGCGGCCCGGGTGGCCGGGTGGGCCGTGCGGCTCGCGTGACAGCGGCCCGGACGGCCTGGCGGCCGTGCGGCTCGGCGGGCCGTGCGGCGCGCACATCCACGTCAGAGTAATGGCCCGGGGGCAACCCCCGGGGCCCTTAGTCCTACGATCCCTCAGCCCTACGAGCCCTCGGTCTTACGAGTTCTCCCGGGACGTGATTCCGAAGCTCGGAGACTGCAGTTCGGTGAAGTTCCCGACGCTGGCGCGCACGGTGCACTGGGGCGTGATCTGCAGGGCCGTCACGGTGAGTCCCGCGCTGTCCACTGCGAGCGCCCCGCCGCAGCCGTCGGAGAACCGTACCCCCTTCTCGCCGCCGCTCACCGCGGCGAGCATCTGCGAGGGCTTGCCCGACGCGGGACTGACATAGAGCGGGTTCAGCTCGTCGGCGCCGCCGGCCCACACTGGCACCAAGGTGATCTTCAGCGGGCTGGGAGTCACGACGCGCGCCGGGGTACGCACCTCCACGCCCTTCAGGCGCTGGACGGGATAGGCCGTGCCCTTGACGGCAGGGTCCTGCGTCGCGGCCGTCGTCGCCTCGGACCCGGCCCGCAGCCAGGCATCGAGGGCCTGCTGGTCCGCGGGCGACACTGACACCTTGGCGGTGACCTGGACTGCCCCTCCCGCCGGGACCTCCAACCCCGAGACCTTCCAGCCACATTCGACATCAAGGCCGGTGATCGAGGCCTGATTCCTGCTCACCGAAGCCCCGTCCCACGTGACCGCCGGGCACGCTTCCCCATCGGCCAGGCCCGGGATCACCTCAAGGAATTCACCGGATAACGGCGCCTTCTGCGCCGCGTACGACACAGTCAAGCGGATCTGACCGGAGGACGGCTCATAGGAGGCCTCCCGCGAGATTGTCAGGCCGGTCGGAAGCGCCGCGTCCTGCAGTTGCTTGGACATCTGGCCGCCTTCCGCGGTGGGCGGCAGTTGCTGACCTGAAGGGGCGAGGACAACGAACCCCACGACCATCGCGACGACGAGCAGGGCCGCGCCACCGGCGAGCAGCAGCGCTTTGCGGGTGCGCCAGAACGGGGTGGAGACCTGTTCCTCCAGCCGGGCCTCGGCCCGGGGCCGCACTTCCCGACGCGGGATTGGACGGGCGATGGTGGCGCTGTCCGCCTCCCCGAGCTCGGGAGCCTTCCCGGCGTGGTCAACTGGCGAGCCAGACGCGAAGGCCGTGAGGTCCTCGTCCGTGAAGGCGCCCCGGACGACGGTGGCCGAGCGTTCGACGGCGTCGAAGTCCTCCGGCGCCTCGGTTCGCGTGATCGGGCTGCTGCCGGCAAGGCGGGGTGCGAGACGCCGGAGCGTCGCCGCGGCCTCACTCGCCGTCGGGCGTTGGGCGGGGTCTTTGGACAGCAACCGGTCGAGTACGTTCCATACCTCGTCGTCAACGGGGATCCGTGGCGGACGCGAGGAAACGTGACGATACGCGACGCTGAAGTCCGTCCCCGGCCCGGCGAAAGGAGTGCGTCCGGCGAGGAGCTCGTAGAGCAGGACGCCCGTTGAGTACACATCGCCCGGAGGGCCGGACCGGCCCTGGCTGATGAGCTCGGGAGGCATGTAGTGCGGGGTGCCGATGAGACCGGTCGTCTGGCGAATCTTCTCGCCCACGACGTCGGAGATGCCGAAGTCGGAGACCCGTACGTCGCCCGCGCCACACTCGGGCCAGGGGCGGGCGAGGAGCACATTGTCCGGCTTAATGTCGCGATGCGTCACGCCTCGCGAGTGCGCGAAAGCCAGTGCGTCGAACACTTCGGCGACGACGTTGAACGCGTCCAGGGGACGCAGCGGGCCGGCCTCCTTCACCGCGTCACGCAGCGAGCCGCCCGCGACGTAGTCCATGACGATGGCCAACCGCGCGCCCTCCACCACCATGTCGCGCACGGTGACGATGTGCGAGTCCTGCAGGCCAAGCAGGACGGATCGCTCGCGGACAAACCGCTCCACGAGGGAGGGATCGTCGGCGTGCTCCGGGCGCAGGACTTTGGCGGCAAACGTCCGGCCGTCGACCGAGGTGACGGTCCAGACCTCGCCGACGGCGCCGGAGCCCACCCGTTCGCCGAAGCGGTAGGACGCTCCCAGAGCCTGCCCCGTCTGTGCGAATTGCATACCGTACTCTCCAACGCTATCGATTTGATTCCTCAAGGCCCCCCGCCGTCCACTCGTTCCTCGTAGGCGCTCGTAGCCGGGCTCAGCCCTCAGCGCTCATCGACTGGATCAGTGCCAATTGCCCGCCGACGCCGATGTATCCACGCCCGGCAGTCAGCGCCACGGGCGCCCTGCGCGGGAGTGCGGCGCCCAGCAGTTCGCCGTCGTAATCCACATCCGGTTGCAGCAGCACGCCCAGGCGGGATTTGCGGAGCGTCTTGGTCCAGTGACTGTATAGCCCGCGGAGATCCCCGGCCCGTCCGGCCGCGATGACGCACAACCCCGGCTGCCCGGAGGTCACGGCCCCCGCGATGGATTGATCGGCGTCCTCGAAGCGCTCTGCGTCGTCGATCAGCAGGAACACCGGGCCGCGCTCGAGGCGCAGGGAGGCGAGGAGGGCCGGCACATCATCCGTGCCGACGGCCATGCGATCCAGATCGGCGAGGGCCAGGGGCGAGCGGCGATCGCAGATGCCCCACACCTGAGCCGGCCCGCGGGAGGTGGCCGCGCCGCGCAGGGCTGCGGCCAGGGCCAGCAACAGCGTGGACTTGCCCGAACGGGCGGGTCCGGCGACGAGCGCGTGCTCGCCCTCGTAGATCTCCAGGAACGCAGGTGAGAGGTCCGCCTCCTGTATTCCCACCGGGATGAGCCAAGGTTCGGCCTCCAGCCGGGGTTCCACGCCTAGCTCCTGCATCGTGACGCTGGAGGGCAGGCGCCTGATTGCCGGGGTCTTCGCGGGCGCCTGCGCCCAGCTTTGCCGCACGCGATCCACCGCGGCCTCGATCCCGATGCCGGGGGTGGCGACATGCATCTGGAGCGACGTGCGCGGATCCACGCAGCGCCCAGGAAGCGCAGCGGGGATTTCCTTGCCCCGGACACCGAGCGAGGAGTAGTCGTAGGCGTCCGCCAGCCGGAAGAGCCACTTCTGCAGCGTCACCTCGTTCATGGCCGAGGGCACCGCCTTGGCGCGTGTGGTGGAGACCGCGAAGGACAGTCCCAGCGCCGGGCCGTCCGCGTATGCCCGATAAAGCAGAGCCAGCAGCTGCTGCCCTTCGAAGTCCTGGAACTCGTCCCGCAGCGAGGCCAGGCCGTCCAAGAGCACGACGGCGCGGCGGTGCCTGCCAGGGGCGGCGCGGCGGCTCTCGAGCTCGGTGTGCAGGTGCCGCAGGAAGCGGGCCTGCTGCTCCTTGGCGCCGGCCCCGGTTCCCACATACGCCACGGTGTGCGGCAGGCGTTCCAGGGCTTCGAGCTCACGGGAGCCCATGTCGAGGATCATCAGGTCCAGCTCGGCCGGATCGGCGTCCTTCGCCAGTGTCAGCGCGATCGAGGCCAGTGTGGTGCTCGTGCCGGAGCCGGCCACGCCCATGAGCATCAGGTTGCCCACGGACATGTCCCATCCCGCCGCGGACTGGCGCTGCAGCTCCGGCTCGTCCACGATGGCTACCTGGACGGTGGAACCTCGGACGGCGCCCACCATCGGCAGCAGCCGGGGTGCGGTGTCGTTGGAAGAGTCTGACGCTGCGGCGGGACGGCCGCCGTCCGGCTGGGGAAGATACCCCTCCAGCTCCACGCGCTCGCCCAGGGCCTCCGGCCAGACCTGCCGCGGCTGGGCGTACCCTGCCTCGGCGTTGGCTTCGACAACGGCGTCGATGAGGAGTTCGAGGTCGTCCACGGCCGCGGACCGTGGCGGCGCCGCCGCGGGCACGGGGACGCCGAACTGGCGGATCTCCCGCACGTCCACGGCGGGGCCGCCGCCGAGCTGCGCCCGTCCGGTCACGAGGGCTGTCTGCACGGGCGTGATGTCGTCCTGGCCCAGTTTCACAAATGCGCGGCCCATCTGGGCCCGGCCGATCGCCGAGGCGGCGGGCACACCGATGACGTTGTTGGAGTCGTCGCGGCTCTGCACGCGCAGGGCCACCCGAAGGTTGGTGTTCGCGAGGATGTCGTCGCTGACGACGCCCGCGGGGCGCTGCGTCGCGAGGATCATGTGCACACCCAGGGTGCGGCCCACTGCACCCACGCTGACGAGCGCCTTGAGCACGTCCGGGAAGTCCTTGGCCAGCATGGCGAACTCGTCGATCACGAGCAGCAGCCGGGGCATGGGCTCGGCCGGGTTCGTGGCCAGATAGGCGTTCAGGTTGTCGATGCCCTCGCCGGCCTCGGCGAAGACCCGCTGGCGGCGTTCCATCTCCGCCTCCAGGGCGCGGAGAGCCCGGTCGGCGAGCTGCTCGTCCAGATTGGAGATTGTGCCGATGGTGTGCGGAAGGCGTTCGCATGCCTTGAAGGCGGCTCCGCCTTTGAAGTCGACGAGGATAAAGTTCAGGCGGGTCGGATCGTTGCGTGCTGCGAGCCCGGCCACGAGCGAGCGGAGGAACTCGGATTTGCCGGAGCCGGTGGTGCCGCCCACCAGGCCGTGCGGGCCGTCCTTGACCAGGTCCAGGGTCAGGGTGCCGTTCTCCCCTGTGCCGATCGGCGTGGACACGCCCGTGGGAGCCTGCCACAGGCGACGGATCGTGGTCGAGTCCGGGCGGTCGTAGCCGAGGAGTCCGGGCAGCCGCACGAGCGGGGGCAGCGAGGCCCCGGGCACGCTCAGCTCCGGATCATCGAAGTGCGCCACCCGCATCGCGCAACGCAGGGCCTCCTCTTGGTCCAGGCCCGCCAGGATGACGTCCTCCACACGGGTCAGGTCCTCCGGCTGGTCCACAGTGGCCGCGGCGTCTGCCCCGACCCTGATGATGGTGGTGCAGGTGGCCGGCAACTGCTCCTCCGAGGTCGCGATGACGATGCCCGCCACCCGTGAAGGGCGCTGCTGCGGGTTCACATGGACCCCGGGTACGGAGCGGCCCGTGCCGAGCAGCGCGCGTGCCGGCGCATCCCTACCCTCCGTGAGCACCTCGGAGTCCAAGACCACCAGCATCGCTGGTGTAGGCAGCTCCTGCACCGTGTCCTTGAGCGTGCGCAGCATGGCCAGGCTCGTCTCGCGGTGCGCGGACATCCACCGCTCGCCCGTGCTGCTGCCGGCCTGGCGCGTGTGCGGCAGCCACGAGGCCCACTCCCACTCGTCAGCTCGCCCGGCGTCGCAGAAGACGCCGATGGTCAGGTCGGCTGGACCGACGTGCACCGCGGCCTGGGCCAGGAGCGATCGCGCGAGCGCCAGAGTCCCCTCCCGGGGCCCGACGATACCCACGACGCCGGCGTCGGTCAGGTCTACGAGCACGGGCGCGGCCTGCAGGCGCGCGGCCGCGAGGGAGTCCTTCACCTGCTCATCCAGCCGCGATCCGGCTGTGCGGTCCACCTCGGGCTTCCAGGGGACGTCACCGGTGCCGGCGTGCAGGGCCAGGAAGTCGTCGGCGTCTGCGCGGCGCTGCCACAAGGACGTGGCGGGGAGTGCGGGGCGCCGGACTACGGTCGCGGGATCGGGGATCATCCGATGGCGTCGTGCGGTCTCCGTCGCTGCGGCTGCGCGGACCTGCTGCTCGAATCCCTGGAGCGCGCCGGCGAAACGCTCGTCCTCTTCCTTGAGGCCCCGGGCGTAGCGGCGCTTTTGTTCGAACCACATGCCCACAGCCATGACCGGACTGAGCATGGCGAACATCGCGAAGCGCAAATCCCGCAGGATCAAGACCATCGCCGCCGCCATCACGAGGGGCGCGAGCACCGTGATGTAGCTGAACTTGCTGGCTGGCGGCACGTCCTTGCGGCTCGGCGGGACCAGGGGCTCGCCCGCCGGGGCCTGCCCGGGGCGGGGAGGCCGGTTGAAGGGCGCTGTCGCCGCCGGTGTGAGGTTGTGCAGGCTGCCGGGTGCCGGGGCGGGCGTCTCGTCCAGGGACCGGCGCAGGAGGAGCACCGTGCCGCCCGCCGTGATCGTGGCGGTTTCGGTGACCAGGACCCCGTCCTCCCCCACCGGCTCGCCATTGACGAGAGTGCCGTTCGTGGATCCGCCATCGAGCACCCGCAGCCCGTCCTCCTCCCGGCGCAGGCGGCAGTGGTCCCATGACGCGCTTTCGGTGGGAAGGCTCAGATCGGCGTGAGGGGACCGGCCGATGAGCATCTCTCGCCCTTGCGGAACGTCAACCACGCCGCCGGTGCGCTGGCCGCCGGCGAGCGTCACGCTCCATCCGCGCACGCGCTGCGGAATCTGCCACGGCGCCCGCGAGACGCGGCTGCCCTCCAGGAAGATCAGTTCTGAGACGGGGGTGGAACCACGCACCTCGGCCTCGTTCACGAACACGGCCTCATCCGGTGCCAGGCGCGGGCCACCGGCGGCCTCCACGAGGTCTGTCAGCGTCGTGGCGGGCGCGGCGTGAGCCACGTCGCACTCAAAGCGACGCTCGTCCAGGTCGATCAGCACACGCACCGGGGCGCTCCTTCAGTGGTGGATGGTCCCGGCCTGCTCAAGGGCGAGCCGGGGGCAGGTGGTCAGGGGTTTGCCGGCGCCGGCACCCAGACGAGCCGCGGAGCGGCCTCGTCCGGCGGGCGCAGGCCCAGGTCCTGAGGGGAAGCGTAGACCGGGATTGCCTCCGCGGTCAGCGCCGCGGAGCGCGAGAAATCCAGCTCCGGCCCGGCGAGGCCGTCACCAGGGCCAAACGACATGGCGCGCAACGCCGGGCCGACTTTGGACGGCTCGCCGCTTCCAGCCGACGCGGCCGCCCTGACGAGGGCGACGACGGCGTCGTGGCTGCGTGCGTCCGCTGCCCATGCGTCGGCGGAGAACGGGGCATCGCCCGTCAGGTTCTGGACCTTCGGGTCGCCGGACGCCAGGCGCACGGCGGACAGGAATGCGGACATCCCCCGCCCTTGGGCGTCCTTCTGGAGCGCCGTGGCATCGCCGCCGGCCGGGGCAACGCTGACCAGCTGCCCGGAGGCGGCGCCGTCGAGTTCGGCGAGCGTGGAGGCGAAGGCCGGGGCGGTGGCGCCGTCCGGTATGACGACGGGGACGGACACGTCGCGGGACTGTAGGGCCTGAACCAACCGGGCCAGCCGCTGCGGGGTGGCGGCCGAGACGACCACGGCGTCCGCGGGCTCGGCGACCCTCGTGGACTCGGCGCCTGCGGGGGCGTCTTCGGCAGGCGGGCGCAGCTGGGCGCCTGTTTGGATGGCGGCCTCCTGTGCCAGGCCCGTCACGTCGTCGAAGCTGTCGAGGTTCAGCGTCTGGGAGATCCCGACCGAGGCAGGGACCTCGCCGCCGTCCCCGACGAGCAGCACCCTGTTCTTGCCGTTCAGCGCGGTGCGAAGCCCGGCCGCGACGGATGCGCCCGATGGCCCCGTGGTCCAGGTGGCCTGCGCGGGGTCCGACGGTTCGGCATAGGGCAGAATCACCGGGAGGCCGAGCTCCTCGGCGGTCTTGGCCGCGGCCCGGGCCTGCGCCCCTGCGGTCGCCACGATGACACCCGACGCCCCCTGCTCGGCGAGCGCGCGGACGGCGGCGCGCGCGCCGTCCTCCGTGCCGCGGTCGTTTTGGGCCGAGAGGGCGACGGCGGCGCCGCCCTGGGCGAAGCGCTGTGCGGCGACGATTGCGCCCTGTGCTGCGCGGTTGTACTCGGAGCCGGGCTCGCCGGACTGGCCCAGCGTGAGGACGACGCCGATGGAGAAGTCCTTCGGCAGGCCCTCGGCTTTCAGCGCAACGGGAACCGTCGCGGCTACCGGATCGGGCCGCGAAGCCTCCTTGGGACGGCTCAGCGCCAGGGTCGTCAGGGCGATCGCAGCCGCGAGGACGACAGTGATGCCGGCGACGATCAGGGTCGTGAGCCTGGTGTGGGAGCTCATGCGGCGCCGCCGATCTTCAGTGTGTACAGGGTCTGCGACGTGGCGCCGGCCGGCACCTCGAGGTGGAACGGTGGCAGTTCGTCGACCGCGGTGAGTGAGGCCTTGAACTGTGCCTGGCGCAGCAGCAGCCCCGCCACGTCCCTGGAGCGGATGTTGGCATAGCCCTCAGCGTTCTGTGATGCCAGTGCCAGCTGATAGTCGGCGGTGTCGGCCTTGGCGGCGCTGGTGGCCATGGAGCCAAGCAGGCCGGATCCGTTCACCGAGCGGTCGCCCAGGTCGAGCATCACCTTGGTCAGGCTTGAGGACAGGAGGGCGCTGGCGCCCTCGACGTCGCGGGTTGAGCCGGAAGTGCTGGAGGCGATGTTCGCGAGCGAGGACTGGGTGCTCTTGTCCAGGGACGCGGCCAGTGCGTCGCTCTGATCCAGCAGTTCATCCCGCTGCTTGTTCACCGTGCCCTCGGCGTCGTTCACGACCTCGTCCGACGTGGACTTCAAGCCGGAGATGGACCGGTTGAACGCCGTGGTTACAGCTTCGGAGCCCGCGTCGCCGATCTCGGCAACCTGGCGCACTTGCTCGTCCACGGTCTTGTAGACCTCGGCGGCGGTCTCGGCCGAGACATCGCGGAGGGACTGCTTGATCTTGTCGCCGAGCCCGTCCTGTTGCTCCTTGAGCTTCGCGAGCGTCGAGCCGACCCGGCCGGAGGAGTCGATCGCCTCGCCGAGCGCGGCGTCCAGGGCAAGAAGTTCGCGCTTGTTGCTGTTGATGTCTCCCGTGGCGGCGCCGTCGAGGGCCTTCGTGGCTTTGTTGATTTCGTCCAGCTTGGCGTCGATGTCGTCGATCGTCGTCGCCAATGTGGTGAACGCCTGGCCGATCTCCTCGTCCGGGGCGGTGGTGTCGGTGGCCGCCAGGACCGCGTCCCAGGCGGCCGCCTGGGACTCCAGCCGATCGTCCAGCGGGTCCTTGAACCCCAGCGGCGGGCGCAGGTCCTGTGCCGGGTTTCCGTTTTCATCCGTGGGCTCGCACGGTGCGGACGTCAAGTAGGAACGCAGCCGCTCCGCTTGCTCGGCGGACAATCGGCCATCGCGGGGCAAGCCGCCGTCGGCCATCTTGCACAGCTCGTCGGCGAGCCGCTGGGTTTGCTGCGTCATCGAGCCGTTCAGCAGCGAGCGGTCACCCAACTCGCCCCGGGCGTCCTGTGCGGTCTTCTTGATGTCGCCCAGCTTTTGCCGCAGGCCGTCGATGCTGGCGCGGACCGCAGCGGCAGCGTCCCGGGTCGCGGCGACGGAGGCCCGGGCGGACTTGATCGCCTCATCCACGTTTGCGAGGGCAGTCTTGTAGTCTTCGGTGGTCTCGGCGCCGTCGAGGACCGCAGCGAAATCGGCGCGCACCTTCTCCAGGGTGACGGCGGCGGCCTCCTGATCCTTGATTGCGCCCTCGACCATCTGCGGCTGCAGGTCCGCCACGAGCTCGTCGCCCTTCTTCACCAGGCCCAGCAAGGCACCGGTGACGGTCACGGCAGAGCCGTAGAGGGAGCATGTCATCGAGCCCTGCTCCGCACATTCCTCCGCGGTAGGGTCCTCGGGGCCCATGGTGGCCTTGATGGCGCCCGCCACGATATCCCGGCAGCCAGCGCTCACCTTCGCGTAGGCGTCGAGCTGCGAGGCCATGGTCTGGATGCTGGAGTAGACCGTGGCCGCCTTCCCCGATTTGGGCACCTCCGCGGTGCAGCCGTCACCGTTGATGGGAGCCGTCGCGGGCACGGCCGAAGTGTCGCCCAGCATCGCGTCCACGGCGGCGACGGTCACCTTCAGCTGGGACGCAGTCGTGGACTGCGTTGACTTCGTCGCGGTCTCCAGGTCGGCGCCGAGAGTCTTCAACTGTTCCTTCAGGTCCACCATGGTCGCGGCCAGGGCCTGGGAGTTATCGCGCAGCTCGCCCGCGGTCTTCGCGCCCAGGGTCTGCGAGGTCACCTGCAGGTTCCGCCGGACCTCGGTGATGGTGGATCCGGCCTTGGTTAACACGGTGTTGACGTCCGAGACCAGCGAGATGGTGCGGCGTTGCAGCCCCATCTCGGAGCCCGTGCCGGAGGAGAACGCGCCGGCGAGCACGCCGTCCGCGCTGAGGTCGGTGTTGAGGCCCGGCTGGACCGCCACGTCGAAGGCAGGGACCTGAAAGTCCCTGACATCGGCAACGAGGCGCAGCGTGGTGCTCGCCCCGGAACGCGGCGGGGCCAGCACGGTTGCCCACTGCACCACGGTGGCACCGTCCTCGGTGCTGCTCAGGACGCCGTTGGTGCCGGTTCCGCCGTCCGCAGAGCCGGCCGTGACGTCGTCGGCCCGTACCCCGGTTAGCTTCGTTGAGGCGGCGATAGTCAGCGGGGCGCCCACCAGGGCGGTGTCGGAGCGGGTTTGGCCCGCGGCATCGTACTCGATGACCCGCGGCTTGACCGTGAGGTTCTCCAGTGTCAGGTCGATCTCGACCGGCCCGGTGTGGCCTTGAAGCTCGGTGAGGTCCGAGCCGGACTTCTCGCCGGCCCGGTACTGCAGGCTCACTCGCACCGGCAGTTCGCCCACGGCCTGCGCGGCGTCGTACTTCGTGTCCGCTGCGGAGGAGTCGCCGGCCGCGGACACGGAGATGGTGGTGCCTTCGATCGTCTCGACCCCGGCGGCCGGGGACATGCCCACGCGCACGCTCTGCAGGAGCTTGACCGGATTGGACACCGACTCCGGCTCGGGGGCCGGGCCGCACGACGTCGTCGCGATCAGCCCCAGGGCCGCAAGGAATACGCCCAACGCCCGGCCCGGCGCGATGAGGCGCCCGGGCGTGTGCTGGTGCGTGTTAGTCCGTCTGGGCATGATCGTCCCCTCTTCCGTTCATGGTGCCTTCAGCATGATACGGGGTTTGGCTCACGAATGGACTAATCGCGATTTGCACGTGTCATGCGCGTGACCCGGGTTGTCATGTCCGGTCCCCCTAGTTTTTCTTTTTGTTGGATTTATTGGCTGGTGTTGGTAGCGTCGGCACCGTCCGGTCGCCGGCGGTGCTGTGTCCGGCGGAGAAGCGGTTGTCTCTTGGGAGGAATTTCTATGTCGCGTGTGTTGTCTACTGAGCAAGCCAAGGCTGCCATTGGGCAGGTGCAGTCGATCATTAACGGTGGTTTCACGGATCAGATCTCGGCGCTGGATGCGCAGGGAAGGGTTTTGTCGGATCCGAACGTTTGGGATGGTCCTTTGGCTGCGCAGTTCCGTGGTTCGACCTGGCCGGAGACGAAGGCTGCTCTGGATAAGGCCCGGGAGGAGCTGGAGCAGTTGCGGGGGCAGTTGCAGAAGATCTCGCAGGACATCTTCTCCGCCGGCGGCGGCGCCTGAGTCTGTATTTGCTTGCGTGAAGGCCGGGTGACGGCGCCGCTCTGGTGAGTGGTACGGTCACCCGGCCGATGCACGGTTTGGTGGTTTGTCTTTCTGTTCCGGTTCTTGTTCTGTGGGGGGCTTTGGTTGTGACCGAGTTCGTTGAGATGCCGCTGTTGCCGGCTTCGGATGCTTCTGATGGTGGGCGGTTCAGTTACGCCGTGGCCGGGTCGGTGAGGTCGGCGTTCGAGTCGGCGGCGTCAAGGCTTGAGGAGCAGTCGGGCTCGCGGGCATCGCACGTCGCCTCGGCGAAGGAAGACTTCAAGGGGCACTTCTCGGAGGTTTTCGAGGCCAACGCTGCCACGGCGAGGAATGATGCGAACGCGCTGGTGTCGGCGTTGCGTACGGTGGCCGGCTACGTAGGGCAAATGATCGACGCCGGGCATGAGGAGGACGCCCGGCGCGACAGAAACAACGAGTGGGTCCGGCGGCACAATGACCGGAATCTGCTCGAGCAGGCCGGTGATTTTTTGTTCGGTGAGGAAGAACGGCCGAACGCGGCACCGGGGAAGGCTCCGACATTCGCCCCGGCCGATGCCAGGACGGGATCGCGGAATACCCCGGCACCCGGCGGCGGGTACGGGGGCGGGACGTCCTCGGCGCGTCCGGCTCTTCTGCGGTCCTTCGCGGCGAACTCCCGCGGCCTGGATGACGGATTGTCGTCGGCTCCCGGCACCTTGGAAGATCACATTGCCTCGTTCGGGTCCAGTTGCTACTGGGGATCGCTTGATGCTTCAGGGGTGCTCGCTGCTTACCGGGAGTATTTGAGGGCCAACGAGAACGACGCGAAGTGGGCGGTAACGGTCGCGGACGCGTTTGCGGCCGCCGGGGGCGAGGGAAACATCTCGACTCTCTCGGACGCGGCCGTGAATGAGGCGTTGGCAGCGGCAGGCGTGAGCGCGAACCGGTCCGGGCTGGTGATCGATCCGCCGACGGCGGCGGGCGCGATGGCCACCAGCGGGTACGCGAATGATCCCGTGAACACCGCGACCGGAAACTTCATCGAGCCAGAGTCAGATCTGGGTTTCGCCGGGGTTTCCTCGAATCTGTTCTTATCCCGGATGTACAACTCGCTGGCGTCGGGTTTGGAGATGCCCGGGGTGTTCGGTCCGGGGTGGGCCTCGGTTCTGGATCAGTACCTCACGGTCTCGGATGAGGGCTGCCGGTGGGTGATGGCCGACGGACGGGCGGTCGATTTCCCCCGAGAGGGCGCCGGCTGGGGCCGCGGGGTGGGCGAGAATTACTGGCTCACCGCAGAACCTGTGACCGCGGCTGACCTCAGGGAGTTAAGCTCCCTGCCGGACGGTACGTCCGAGGCCCTGGTGGTCCGGGACAATCAGGGTGCCTGGTGGGCTTACAGCCTCGCCGGCGTGTGGCTCGGTGCCGGGTCAGGGCCCGGGCGGACGGTGTCGGTAGTCCGGGAAAGGCCGGGCGACGGCACAGGCGCCGGCAGTGCCGGACTGGTGACGCGGCTGGCACACGTGCGGGGACGTTTCCTTGACGTCGAGTACGCGGACGGGCTCGTTGCCGTTGTGCGGGCCTCGGACGGGCGCCGGGTCGAGTACGCGTACGACGCCGCTGGCAGGCTGACGCGTGTCGCTACCGAACTGGGGGCGCGCACATACCGGTGGAATGAGCAGGGCCTGATCGAAGCCGTGGTCTCGGCCGCGGGTGTTCTCGAGGCGGAGAACACCTACGACGAACACGGCAGGGTGGTCCTGCAGGTCACGCAGCATGGGCGCCGGACCAGGTTTGCGTATCTGCCGGGCCGGGTCACGGTCGTTTCGGATGAGGACGGTACCCGGTCGAACTCGTGGATCGCCGATGCGAAGGGCCGCCTGGTCGGCGTGCTCGATTCTCACGACCAGCGGCAGTCCATGGCTTATGACGGCCACGGAAACCTGGTTTCCTTCACGGAGCGCGACGGGACCGTCACGGTCAATGCCTACGACGGGCGGGGCCGGAAGATCCGGACCGTTACCCCGGAAGGCGCGGACCTCACCTACGGCTGGGATGAGCAGGACCGCATCACCACCCTGGTGACGGAGTCCGGGTCTGTCGTCTCGTATGAGTATGCCGACGAGGTGTCGCGGGACCCCTCGGTGATCCTGGACCCGCTGGGCGGGCGCACCGAGCTGGAGTGGCAGAACGGGCAGCTGGCCCGGGTGGTGGACCCGGCCGGGGTGGCGGTCGACTTTGAGTACGACGAGTTCGGGGACCTGGTCGCGACCCGGAATGCTGCAGGGGACGTCGCTCGGATCGTCCGTGACCATGCGGGCCGCCCGGTTGCGGCGCTCAGCCCGTCCGGGGCGGAGACCCAGTGCAGCTATGACGCTGCGGGCGTTCTGGTGCGGCGTGAAGACCCGGACGGCGCGGTCTGGACCTTCGAGCACGACCACGCGGGGCGGACGACGGCGTTCGTCGCCCCGGACGGCGGGCGGACCGAACTCGAATACGCCGCCAACGGTGAACTGGTCCGGACAATCGATCCATTGGGCCGGGCCATCGAGCGGGTGTTCGATGAGCTGGGCAACGTCACCGGCGCGGTACTGCCCGACGGCGCCCGCTGGGGCTTTGTCCATGACACGCTGTCCCGGCTGGTCGGGATCACGGACCCCGCTGGTCACAACTGGGTGCGGGAGTACGACAAGATCGGCGCCCTGACCGCCGTCGTCGACCCCACCGGGGTCCGCACAGACGCGACCGCGGACCGCAAGGCCGGGACGGCGACCCTGACGGATGCGTTCGCGTCCTCAACGTTCAGCTTCGATGAGTACGGGCGCCCCACCCGGGTTGAGTCTGGGGACGGCTCCGCGGAGCTGGTCTCCTATGACGCCGCGGGCAATCCGGTGGAGCTCGTCGATGGCGAAGGCGGCCTGACGGTCCTGGGCCGGGACGTGGCCGGGAAGATCACCTCGATCACCTCCCCTAACGGCGCCGTCACCAGGTATGAGTACGACGGCTGCGGGCGGCCCTGGAAAACCACGGACCCGCTTGGTGCGGTCACGGAACTGGCCTACGACGCGGACCAGCGCGTCACCGCCCGGACCCTGCCCACGGGTGAGGTGGAGACGTTCGGGTACGACCGTTGCGGGCGGCTCCTGTCCCGCCGCTCCCCCGGCCAGGGCGTGTCCCGGTACGGCTACGACAAGGCCGGGCGGCTGACCTTCTCCCAGGACCCCTGGTACGGCACCCGCCGGTTCAAATACAACACCGCCGGGGAACTGACCGAAACCGTCAACGGCGTCGGCGGACGGACCCGGTTCGAGTACGACCTCCGCGGCCGGCTGGTCCGGATCACCGATCCCCTGGGCGGGGTGACCACCCGGACCTACACGGCCACGGACCAGGTCGATTCCGTCACCGACCCGCTCGGCCGGGTGACCACCGCGACCTACGATCCCGCCGGCCGGCAGCTGTCCCAGACCGATCCGGACGGGCACACCACCACCTGGACCTACGATTCGGCCGGCCGGGAATCCTCCACCTCGGTCGACGGGAAGCTGCTTGCCGCCGTCGAGCGTGACCTGATCCGCCGCCGCATGATCATCACCGACTACACGGGTGCCGACGGGCTGGCGGTGGAGCACGAGCTGGCGTTTGACCGGCGCGGGCAGCTGACCTCCCGCACCCGCGGCAGCCGGGGAATGTCCTGGGAGTACGACGCCGACGGGAACCGCACCGGATTCACCGACGCGCACGGAACCACCACCACGTTCGTCCGGGACGCCGCGGGCCGGGTGACCGCCGTCAGCAACCCACGGCTCGGGAAGGCCGTGTTCACCCACGACGCCTCGGGCCGTATCACCTCCGCCACCGCCGGGGAACTGGTCCAGGAATGGGGCTACCGCTACGGGAGCCTGTCCGAGCACAGCCGCACGGACCGCGCCGATCCTCTCTCGGCCGATGCCACCCTGATCGGCCGGGACGGGGACGGCCGGATCACGGCCCTGACCCGCGCCGGTGCCGGGACCCGCTACGGCTACGACGGGGCCGGGCAGATGGTCTCGGCCGCCACTACCCGGAATGGAGACCCGGAGGCTTCCGCTCCGGCTGCGGTGCCGGCTTTGGTTTCGGAGTGGGTGTACGACGCCGGCGGGCGCCTTATCCGGGAATCCGCACCGGGCGGGTCCCGGACCTATGCGTACGACGCCGCGGGGCAGCTCCTTGCCGTCACGGATGCTGACGGCACTAGGACGGAGTACGTCCACGACGGGCTGGGGCGCCGTACCCGGCTGATCCGCCCGGACGGGTCCTGGACCGAGTACGCGTGGGGTCAGAGCGGCCAGCTGAAGAGCGTTGCCGACCGCACTTCCGACGGCATGGAAACCTCCCGGCATGAGCTGTGGGTGGATGCCCTGGGCGAGCTGGCTGCCATCGATGGTTCGGAGCTGTGGTGGGATACCGCCAACCCGATCCCCACCCTCGCCGGCATCGGCGGTGACCAGGTCCTTTCGCTGCCAGGTGGTGTCACCGGTATCGCGGACGCCTGGATAACGCCGGGCTGGCGCGCCGCCCGGCCCACCGACCAGACCGATCCCTGGGCCGTCCTCGGCGCGCCGGCAGTCCCTGGCCCGGGTCCGGGTGGCACTGCCGGTGGTGGTGCCGCTGGTTTGGGTGCGGTGTCCGGGCTTGCCGGTGTGCTGCCCGCCGGGATCACCCTGACCGGCAACGGCGGCCTGGACATCGCTGGCCTGGAGTGGCTCGGGGCACGTGCGTACGACCCCGCTACACGTGGTTTCCTCTCCACCGATCCTCTCTCCCCCGTCCTCGGTGCGGGATGGGACGGCAACCCCTACGCCTACGCAGGCAACAATCCCCTGAACACCACCGACCCCACCGGACTGCGCCCGCTCACCGATGACGAGCTGAAGGCCTACGACGGCTCCGCCCGAGGAGCGTTCGCCGCGGCAGGGAACTGGATCAACGAAAACAAGGAATATATCGCCGCCGCCGTATTAGTCGCCGCCGGCGTTGCGCTGATGTGCACCGGGGTGGGTGGCCCGGTGGGGCTCGTCCTCCTCGGTGCAGCATCCGGGGCATTGGTCAGTGCAGGTGCGTCAATTGGGATGCAGAAGGCCACGACTGGAACAGTGGACTGGGGACACGTCGGCCGCGATGCCCTTATTGGTGGCGCGGCTGGTGCTGTTGGCGGCGGTGCGGCCCTCGCGGCTAAGGCACTAACTGCGTCGGCGCCGGTCGGTAGGGTGGCGACCGCATTTGGTGCCAGTAGGGTCGGTACCGCAGTGTCGAGCGCCAGTTCAAGAGTCGGATCCTTCGTGACCTCGGGAATTTCCCGCGTCAGCTCGGGGGCCGGGAGCTATGTGTCGGGGTTGCCGGGCCAGCAGATGGTCAGGTCTGCAGTCACCAATGGAATATCCGGGGGTGCAGGCAACACCGGAATGTATTTTGTGACGAATCCCCAGAAAGACTGGACAACAAGGGGTGCCCTCGGTGCACTTACCAACGGCGTCGTCAGCGGGGCCTTGGGGTCTCAAGGCGGTCATCTCACCGGTTCTCTGACGAGTTCAGCGTCGAAAGCAGTCCAAATCGTCGTAGGCGGAGGAGGATCTCTGGCTGGCGGCTCTGTTGATAGTTTGATCAGTGGGGATTCCTATCAATTCACCGAAATGGTATTCGATGCCTCTGCGGGTTCGCTTACTTCACGCTTTCCGGGGGCTTCCGACCTGAACCCGAACCCGGGCTGGATGACCCATTCGTTCGCTGCCTACGGTGGCGCCCACGTTGGAGCTATTGTTGAAAGCGTGAAAAGTGTAAGCGGAGAACTTATAAATCAAGGAACTGGAGCTAAGCCGTGGTGAGTAATGGAATGAGTTCCGGCACTGGCAAAGATGAGCCGCAGGTTGCACTCAGCGATGAAGACCTCCTCTTGGGCAGAAAAGCCGCCAAGTATATGAATGTTCTTTGTGCAGTTGGCATTGCAGCTTGTATCGGCATTGCTCTATTCGTTTTCGCAAATGTTCCATGGGACACTCGAATGCCTTACGACGGAAAATACAATAGAGCTGGCACAGGGATTCCCATGCAGATTGCCATGCTTCCTATTGCAATTGTAATTATAGGTCTATGGCGGTCGGCGCGAAAAGCTGATTCACACGAAATGAACAAAGCATCTCGTGCGGTGTCATATACTCTCGGAACAGCTATCGTTCTGGGCGGGATTCTGGGGCAGTGGGCCATGGGGCAATCAATTCTGGTTTCTGGCGGGTATCTTCCCGGCTAGGGCGTGCCTCCCAATTGGTTCTCGTCTGCTTTGGCATGCTGGATCCGTATGGGCGGCCGCTTCGTGACTGAATATCGGTCGAGGATCGGTGATGCCTCGGACCGAAGGGTGCATACGCCTGGAGTCAACTCGCTGCAGCTTGTATCGGGATCGCTATTTTCGTTTTTATGAATGTTCCATGGGACACCCGAATGCCGTATGACGGAAAGTACAACCGGAGCGGGAATGGGATTCCGATGCAGATCGCAATGCTTCCCATTTTGGTTGTTCTCTTTGGTTTTTGGCGGTCTGGGAAGAAACCTTATGCGCATCATATGGGCAGAGGGTCGCGAGTCGCCTACCACATCCTGGCGCCGGCGATCATCATGGCTTGTGGCGTTGGCCAGTGGTGACGGGCCAATCAATTCTGACTAACGGTGGATATTTCACTGGGTAGTGCACGTCGGGTTCCTGTGAATTCCGATTCCGGAGTGATGGCGGACTCTGGTGCGACTTTTGCGGGACCTGGAACGGCATGGCCAGTTTCAACCAGACAAAGACCGCGGGCCTGTGCGGTGGCGCCTTTGGAGGTGGCCCGGTCGGCTTCGGTGGCGACCTTCCGCAGAGCAGACCCGGATGGTGAGCAAAACAAGCCCAGAAAGTGTGGTTGTTGTGGGAAGAAACGCTGAGCATCCGGTGAGGAATGCCCTGATCCTTAGCGGCGTGCTGTTGAGCGCCACGGTCGCGGTGATGCTGGTAGGACCTCAGGACCACGTGCCACAGGAGGTCGTTGCATTACTCGCAGGTCTGGCCGTGGGTGTGTGGTTGCTGCGTTTCTCGCCGCCCTGGCGATGGCTTGCCATGCTGGTTTTGGCGCTGTCCCTCGTCCTCTGTTTGGTGTTGGGCCCAGCCGGAATCGCCTGGTTCGGTGGGTTTATTTCGGGCACTCAGGCAGGACTGGCCTGGCAGCATGCGAGGAAAGCATATGGAAAAGACGCTGCCGGTTCACGATAGGGCAACTGGGGTCACCAGGAAGCGTCATTCCCTGATATTTGCTGCAAGGGGCCTGTTTTAGGCCCGTGAGCGGATCGCCGCCCCCTCTTGGCTTCGCAAATTTACGCGCGTATCGTTGACTATCGCTGTATATCGTTCACGGTTTTCCAGAGGAGAGCATGATGCGCAGTTCTTACCCGGCAGGCGGATTTCGCGGCAGCAACGTAGACAGCATGTGGCAGGCCGTAGAGGAGTTGCGTTCGAGGTTCGAGAAGCGCTCGGGTTCCAGGGCGGGGCGCGGCGAGGTGCGCTCGGCTGTGCTGGCACTGCTCGCTGAGCGGCCGATGCACGGCTATCAGATTATTCGTGAAATCGAGGAGCGCAGCGGCGGCACTTGGAAGCCCAGCGCTGGCTCCGTCTATCCAACCCTCCAGCTGCTGGCCGACGAGGGCCTTATCCATGCTGAGGAATCCAACGGCCGCAAGATTTATTCCCTGACGGACGCGGGCCGCGAGGAGATGGCGGGTGCCGGCATGTCAGCGCCCTGGGAATCGGCTGGTCCGGAGTCGGGCTCGGGGTTCGCGGCGCTGCCCAAGGCAGGCGTCGAGCTCGCGCAGGCCGCCGCCCAGGTGGGACGCACCGGAACGCCGGAGCAGGTGCAGGAAGCCGTGGCAGTGCTCGATGAAGCACGCCGCCGGCTGTACGCGATTCTCGCCAAGGGCTGACGGGGGTGAGATCGGTTCGCCGGGACCGGGCAGCTCCGGTACCCGGCGCCCGGGACTACCGGGCCCGTTACCGCCGCATCCTGCGCTTCGCCGCATGGCATCTCGCGGTTACCTGGTGGTTTGAGCTGCTCCTCCCCCGCGTCGGGCTGGTGAAGATTGCCGAGCGCACCAGGGCGAAGAGGATGCGGCGCTTCGCGCAGCGCTTCCATGCGCTGGCGGTGGACCTCGGCGGGCTCATGATCAAAGTCGGACAGTTCCTGTCCTCCAGGCTCGATGTCCTGCCGCCCGAGATCACCAAGGAACTCGAGGGGCTGCAGGACGAGGTGCCTCCGGTTTCGTTCTCCGCGATCCGCGCCCTGGCCGAAGCTGAGCTGGGTGCGCCGCTGGAGCAGTTGTTCGCCTCGGTCGAGGAGACACCGATCGCAGCAGCGTCCCTCGGGCAGGCGCACCGCGCGAGGCTTGGCCCGGGCGACGCCGCCGACACCGGGCTCGACCGCGTGGTGGTGAAGGTGCAGCGGCCGGGCATCAACGCCATTGTCGACGTCGATCTGGCGGCACTGCGCAAAGTGGGCGGATGGCTCAGCCGCGTGCGCCTGGTGTCCGATCGTGCCGACATGCCCGCCCTGGTCGAGGAGTTTGCGCAGACCAGTCTTGAGGAGATCGACTACCTGAATGAGGCCGCGAATTCTGGGCGGTTCGCTGCTGATTTCGCCGACGACAGCCGTGTGGAGGTGCCCGACGTCGTCTGGGAACGGAGCACCCGCCGCGTTCTCACCCTGGAAGACGTCACGGCGATCAAGATCACGGACTCGGAGGCACTGCTGGCGGCGGGCATCGATCCGGCCCAGGTTGCCCCTGTATTTGCCTCGGTCATGTTCGACCAGATTTTTGCGAACGGCTTTTTTCATGCCGATCCGCACCCGGGGAACATCTTTGTCACGCCGGTTACCGATTCATCCACGGAGCGCCCCTGGAAGCTGACCTTCATCGACTTCGGCATGATGGGCGAGGTTCCGGCGAGCACACGCAGCGGTCTGCGGAAACTGCTCATCGCGGCCGCTTCGCGTGACGGCAAGGGCTTGATGTCCGCGATCAGCGACGTGGGGGTATTGGTGCCCTCGGCCGACACGGTCGAGCTTGAGCGGGCGATGACACACCTCTTTGCCCGCTTTGGCGGGATGGGCTTCGCCGAGCTTCGCGAGGTTGACCCCCGGGAGTTCCGTGATTTTGCCGTGGAGTTCGGTGACGTGGTCCGTTCATTGCCGTTCCAGATGCCGGAGAACTTCCTGCTCATTATCCGGGCGATGTCACTGACGTCGGGTGTGTGCAGCTCGCTGGACGCCCGGTTCAATCTGTGGGACTCGGTCGAACCCTACGCGGCGCAGCTGCTGCGCGACGAGCGCGGCAACATCGTGCAGGACGTTGCCCAGCAGGCCCTCGATGCCGCCGGGATGGCGCTGGGTCTGCCGAAACGCCTGGACGGGCTGCTAACCCGGCTTGAGGACGGTTCACTGTCGGTGGCAAATCCGCGCCTTGAGCGGCAGCTGGGACGGCTTGACCGCACGGCACAGCGATCGGCATCGGCGCTGATCTTCGGCGCCCTGCTGGTTTCCGGCTCCGTGGTCCGCGCGGATGACATGGTGCTCAGCAATGTCCTGATGATCGCGTCGGTGCTTCCGCTGCTGCATGGGCTGTGGGTGGGGCGCAGCGGCCTCTGATCGAGCCGGCAACGGGGTTTTCCCCCGCCCGGACACCACAGGGTTCCGCTGCCGGGGGATATCATCAAGCCGTGAAGGAAGGCCCGCCTTTTCGTCCAGCGAACCCCACCCAAACCCCCGGCCCCGTCCCCACAGGGCCCAATCCCGCTTCCTGGAAGTCCTCGATCCTGAACTGGGGCGGCGCTCTCGCGGCCGCCGCCCTGACAGTGATCCCCCTCTGGATGGTGCTCAGCAACCCGGCCGTCCTCGGCGGGCACCCCGCCCTGCCGGCTCTCCTGGTGGCCGCCATCGCATTGGGGATCCTTTGGGCGCTGCTTCTGGTCAGACGCTGGTTGTTCGGCGGCAAACAGCAGCGTAGCGGTGATATTTCCACCTGGCAGTTGGTCCGCGGGATCGCAGGCAGGCTCACAGTCCTCGGTTTGGTGGCGGCGCTGATGTGGCTCAGCCCGTTCCCCCACCAACCCGACCGCGAGAAGACGGTCCCGGCCAATGGATCCAGCGCGACGGCGCCAGCCGGGTCAAGGGTTGCAGAAGACGCCACTTCGATCACCCTTGCCCCGGCGGGTACAGCCACCACGGGGCTCGTCTTCTACCCCGGCGCCAGGGTAGACGCGCACGCCTATCAGGACCTGTTGCAGCCGCTCGCGGCCGCGGGTCACCTAGTCGTCATCCTGAAAGTACCCCTCGGCGTCTCCCTGTTGGACACCAACCAGGCCCGCGCAGCCATGGACCGGCATCCCGAAGTCGCCTCCTGGGCCGTCGGTGGCCATTCATTGGGCGGAGTGAGTGCATCATCCTTCGCGGCGTCGAATCACGACGTCGCCGGGCTGCTGCTCTTTGCTTCGTACCCCGCAGAAACCATGACGGACGCGCAGGGCCTCTCGGTGCTCTCCATCTCCGGCTCAAACGACGGCCTGAGCACCCCGGACAAAATCGCGGCGTCGAGGTCCCTGCTCCCGCCAACCACCACCTACGCAACGGTTGTGGGCGGCGTGCACGCGTTCTTCGGTGACTACGGTGAGCAGCCCGGGGACGGCGACGCGGGCATCAGCCGCAACGAGGCGCAGCAGCAGATCGTCGCCGAGTCGCTGCGCTTCATGGACCGGCTCAAGGCTTCCGGCTGACAGAAGAAGCAAAACCACGGCCCCTCCGAAGCCGCACGCATTCACCCCACCCGCCAGGTGAGCGCCGCAACTGCTACCGGCCCGCCGCGTACCCCTGCGCACCACGCGGATTCGCGGCAGCCTGCAGGACCCCGGTCTCGGGATCCCGCACGACGGCGGACAGCCGCCCCAGCGCCCAATCGCCGGCCCGGGTGACCACATGCCCGCGCCGCTCCAGACCTTCGATGACGTCCGCCCCGAGCCGGTCCTCGACGACGGCGCCGCCGGGTTCCCAGGTGCGCGGCCAGAATGAGCCGGGCATCGACGTCGTATGGAAGGTCGGCGCGTCGATGGCCTGCTGCGGCGAGTACCCGCCCACGATGGTCCGCAGCAGGTACGGCAGCTGCCACTGGTCCTGCTGGTCGCCGCCGGGCGAACCCAGCGCGGCCACCGCGTAGCCGTCCCGCAGCACGAGAGTCGGCGTCAGCGTGGTGCGCGGGCGTTTGCCGGGCGTCAGCGTGGACGGCGTGCCGGGCTCCAGCCAGGTCATCTGCAACCGGGTGCCCAGGCAGAAACCCAGCTCCGGGATCGCCGGGGAGGACTGCAGCCAGCCGCCGGACGGAGTCGCGGAGACCATGTTGCCCCAGCGGTCCACGACGTCGATATGGCAGGTATCACCGCGGGTCTCCCCCGTCGGCGCCACGGTGGGCTCGCCGACGCCCAGGCCCGCCGCGGACGCATCCCCTGCGAGCGCCGGCGGCGTGTAGTCGGTGCGCAGTGGTGGCCTGTATGGCTCCCGCCCGGGCACGGTGCCGGGCCGGAAGTCGTGGGACGCCCGCTCCGTGATCAGGGCCCGGCGGCCGGCACAGTAGTCCTCCGACAGCAGGTAGTCCAGCGGCACGTCCGTGTCGCCGTAGTACGCCTCCCGGTCCGCGAGCGCAAGCTTTTGCGCCTCCAGGATGGTGTGGGCCCCCATCTCGGTGGACGGATCAAGGAACCGGTCCTCGAAACCGGACAGGATGGCCAGGGTCTGCAGCAGCGCCGGCCCCTGGCCCCAGGGCCCGGTCTTGGCGATCGTGTGGCCCCGGAACTCGACGGTGGCGGCGGCCTCATACCCGGCTTCGAATCCGGCCAGATCGTCCAGGGCGAGCACTCCGCGGTGATCCGTGCCCGAGGAATGCCGGTGCGGGGACTGAACCGAATCCACCATGGCGCGGGCCACGAACCCCTCCCGCCACTCGCGGCGGGCCGCATCAATTCCCGCCTCGCGGGTGGATGCCTTAACTCCGGCCTGCACGAGCCGTTCCAGGGTGCGGGCATAGGCCGGGTTCCACACCAGCTCACCCTCAACCGGGATTCGGCCGCCCGGCATCCACAGCTCAGCCGACGTGGGCCAATGCGCCTCGAACAGCGCGGACACGGCCGCGATGGTGGTTCCGACCCGGCCGAGCATCGGGTGCCCGTCCCGGGCGTAGCCGATCGCGAAGTCCAGCACCGCGTCCAGCTCCCACGTCCCGTGGTCGCGGAGCAGCAGGAGCCAGGCGTCCACGGCGGCAGGCACCGCGGCGGCCAAGGCACCCGAGCCTGGAACGAGGTCCAGGCCTTCGGCCAGGTAGTGCTCCACGGTGGCCCCGGCCGGCGCCGGGCCCTGCCCCATCAGGACTATGGGCTGCTCCGGCCGGTCCGCGGTGACGAAGATCCCGGTCATGTCTCCGCCGGGCCCGTTGAGGTGCGGTTCCACCACATGGAGTACAAACGCTCCCGCCACCGCGGCGTCGAAGGCGTTCCCGCCGCGCTCCAACACGGACTGGGCCGCCGCCGTCGCAAGCCAATGCGTGGACGCGCTCATCCCGAAGGTGCCCTGCAGCGTGGGGCGGGTGGTGAACGCTTCCGGGCGCGTGAACGGAACACTCACCGCGCTAGGACGACCACCGAACATTTCTGTCACCACGGTGTCAGCCAAACAGGGCCGCCACGCGGGTGAGGGTCTCATAGACGCCATAGGCGAGCGGCACGCCGACAAGCGCCCAGGCGATGACCAGCTTCCCGGTGGACGGTGTTACCGGTGTCTGTGCACTACTCATTTCAGCCCTCCAAGGCAGGTTCTTCGGACCGGACGCGGCCAGGACGTGGTTCGTGGAATCGTGCGTCCACCGGCGAGACCAGCAGGTTCGCCACGAAGCCGATCACCAGCAGCCCCACCATGGTCAGCAGGGCGGGCTGGTAGGACGCGGCGTTGAGCGCGCCGGGCTTGCCCTGCGCGTCCAGGAAAGCATTGACGATCAGCGGCCCGGCGACGCCCGCCGCGGACCAGGCCGTCAGGAGCCGGCCGTGGATGGCCCCGACCTGGAAGGTGCCGAAGAGGTCGCGCAGGTAGGCGGGGGCCGTCGCGAACCCGCCGCCGTAGAAGGAGATGATGACGAACGCGAGGGCCACGTAGAGGACGGTAGACGTCGAGCCGGCCAGCGCCAGCACGGTGTAGAGCAGCGCGCCGACGCCGAGGTAGACCATGTAGATGCGCTTGCGGCCGGTGACATCGGAGGTGGCGGACCAGGCAAAGCGGCCGGACATGTTGCCGATCGAGAGGAGCCCCACGAAGCCGGCGGCCACCGCGGCGCTGGCCAGGGACGTGCCGTCGGGCTGGCGGAAGAAGTCCTGGATCATCGGGGCGGCCTGTTCAAGGATGCCGATTCCCGCGGTGACATTGCAGAACAGGGCGATCCAGACGAGCCAGAACTGCCTGGTCTTGACCGCATTCCGGGCCGAGACGTTCTCCGTGGTGACCAGCGAGGCGGCCTTGACCTTTGCGGGGTCGAAGCCTGCCGGTTGCCATCCCTCGGCCGGGACTTTGATGGTGAACGCGCCGAACATCATGTAGGCCAGATAGACGACGGCGAGGGTCAGGAAGAGCTTGCCCACCGATTCGCCACTGGCCACCCAGCCCTTGGCCCCGGAGTTGGGATCGTACATCTTCAGCAGGGCCGTGGAGACCGGGCTGGCGATCAGGGCGCCACCGCCGAACCCCATGATCGCCATGCCTGTGGCCAGTCCGGGCCGGTCCGGGAACCATTTGATCAGGGTGGAGACCGGGGAGATGTAACCGATCCCCAGGCCAATGCCGCCGACGACGCCGTAACCGAGGTAGACGAGCCAGAGCTGGTGGCTGAAGATGCCCAGGGAGCCGATCAGGAAGCCGCTCGCCCAGAACGCGGCGGAGGTGAACATTGCCTTGCGGGGACCGTTCCTGTCCACCCAGGTGCCCATGATGGCGGCCGAGAGGCCCAGCATCACGATCGCGATGGAGAAGATCACGCCGATCTCGGTCAGGCTCGCGCCGAAGTGCTTCACCAGCGCGGTCTTGTAGACGCTCGTCGCGTAGGCCTGGCCGATGCACAGGTGCACCGCGAGGGCTGCCGGGGGTACGAGCCACCGGTTAAATCCGGGCGGGGCGATGGTTCGTTCGCGGTCCAGCCAGCCCATAAGTACTCCCCTGCTCGTCAACGACATCGGTGTCCAGCACATTGCGGAAACGGCCCCCTGCCAGGGCCTCTGACCGAGCTTCCGGCAGAGGGCCGTTGCCTCCGGCAATCATGGTGCAAATCGTCAGCAAACGTACTAGTTATGCGCCAAGCGGTAGGGAATCCGCGACCAACGGTAGGAGTGGTGCGGCAGCCGCGCCCCTGGGAGCGCTACTTGGCCAGGCCGGCCTTCCGGAGCGCCTCCGCCATCGCCGTGTTGACCGGCGACGGCGCGGGGGCCGGCTTCTGCGGTTGCCTGCCCGGCGTCCGCCGGTCGGGTGCCGGTTTCCCGGATGACTGCTTTCCGGCCGGCTGATTCGCCGGCTGATTCAACGGCTGTTTCGACGGCGCCTGCGACGCCGGCTGCCGCGGACGTTCCGGCCGCGAGTCCGCACGACCGCCAGCCGCACGACCGCCCGCCGGGCGATCTCCGGCCGCACGTCCGCCAGCGGCGCGACCGCCGGAGGCTGCCGGTTCGTCGTCGAGCCTGAGGGTGAGCGAGATGCGCTTCCGCTCCGGATCCGCCTCGAGCACCTTGACCCGGACCACCTGCCCGGATTTCACCACCTCGCGGGGGTCGGAGACGAAACGGTTCGCCAGTGCCGACACGTGCACGAGCCCGTCCTGGTGCACCCCGACGTCGACGAACGCGCCGAATGCCGCCACGTTGGTCACCGTTCCCTCCAGCACCATGCCGGGCCTGAGGTCGGAGATCTTCTCGATGCCTTCCGAGAACGCTGCCGCCGCGAAGGCCGGGCGCGGGTCGCGGCCCGGCTTCTCGAGTTCGGCGATGATGTCCTGCACTGTGGGCAGACCGAAGGAGCCGTCCACAAAGTCCTGCGGGTTCAGCGCCGCATAGCTTCCCGGGGCCGGCGCTTTGCCCGCGGCCGCCTTGATTTTCCGGGCCACCGGGTAGGCCTCCGGGTGCACGCTGGAGGCGTCCAGCGGCTCCGCTCCCCCAGTGATCCGCAGGAAGCCGGCGCACTGCTCAAACGCCTTGGCGCCCAGCCGCGGGACCTTCTTCAGCTCGCTGCGTTTGGTGAAGGGCCCGTGCTCGTTCCGGTATGCCACAATGTTCTCGCTCAGCAGCGGCCCGACGCCGGCCACCCGGCTCAGCAGTGCGGGCGAGGCGGTGTTGACGTCAACGCCCACCGCGTTCACGCAGTCTTCGACCACCGCGTCCAGGCTGCGGTCCAGCTTCGCGGCCGTGACGTCGTGCTGGTACTGCCCGACGCCGATCGATTTCGGCTCGATTTTTACAAGCTCCGCGAGCGGGTCCTGCAGCCGCCGGGCGATCGAGACGGCACCGCGCAGGGACACGTCCATGCCGGGCAGTTCCGCCGCGGCGAGCGCCGACGCCGAATACACCGACGCCCCGGCCTCGGACACCACAATTTTCTGCGGCTTGTTTTCTGACCCGGCGGAGAGTTGCTTGAGCAGTTCGGCGGCGAGCTTGTCCGTCTCCCTTGAGGCGGTGCCGTTGCCGATCGCGACGAGTTCCACGCCGTGCTTCGTGGCGAGGCCCACGAGGGTCCGCAGCGCCTCGTCCCATTTCCGGGCCGGGGCGTGCGGGTAGACGGTGTCCGTCGCGACCACCTTGCCGGTGCCGTCCACCACGGCGACCTTTACGCCGGTGCGCAGTCCCGGGTCCAGGCCCAGGGTGGCGCGGTTCCCGGCTGGCGCGGCGAGCAGCACATCGCGCAGGTTCGCGGCGAACACCCGCACGGCCTCGTCCTCGGCGGCGGCGAACATCCGGCTGCGCAGATCTGCCGTCAGCCGGGCCAGGACCCGCGAGCGCCAGGCCAGCTGAGCGGTCTGCAACAGCCAGGCATCGGCGGGCCGGCCGCGGTCGGCAACCCCAAGGAACCTGGCCACGGCGGCTTCGTAGCGGCCGCGCGCCGCGGTGAGGGCGGCGTCGTCGTTCGGATCAGCCTCGGCGAGGTCCAGCTCCAGCGCGCCGTCCTTTTCTCCTCGCAGCAGCGCCAGGACACGGTGCGAAGGCATTCCGGCCGGCTGCTGGGAGAACTCGAAGTAGTCCTTGAATTTCTTGCCCTCGGCTTCCTTGCCTTTCTTCACCCGGGACACCATCCGGCCCTGGGTCCACAGCCGCTCCCGGAGCGTGGCGGCCAGGTCGGCATCCTGGGCGACGCGTTCCACCAGGATGGAGCGGGCGCCGGCGAGCGCTGCGGCCGCGTCCCCGATCGAGTGTTCGGCGTTGAGGAATTTGGCGGCTTCGCGGTCCGGGTCCAGTTCCGGGCGCTTGAGCAGGGCGTCGGCGAGCGGCTCCAGCCCGGCTTCACGGGCGATCTGCGCCTTGGTGCGCCGCTTGGTTTTGAACGGGAGGTAGATGTCCTCCAGCCGCGATTTCGTGTCGGCGCCGACGACGGCGGCCTGCAGTTCCGGGGTCAGCGCACCCTGGGCGGCGATCGCTTCGAGGATAGTCCGGCGGCGGTCCTCGAGCTCGCGCAAATAGCGCAGCCGCTCCTCCAGCTCGCGGAGCTGGGTATCGTCCAGCGTCCCGGTGGCTTCCTTGCGGTAGCGGGCGATGAACGGCACGGTGGACCCGGCGTCGAGCAGCTCCACGGCGGCCTTGACCTGCCAGGGCTGCACGCCGAGCTCGCCGGCGATCTGGGCGGCGATGCCGGACTCCTGCGTTTCTGAGGTGCCTGCCTGCGGCATGCCGGTCTGTGGTGAGCCGGTCTTTGGTGAGCCGGTCTTTGGGGACGGGCCGGAGGCGGGCGAGACGGGTGAGGCGGGGCGCTGCGGGTGTTGGGTCACCCTGCCATTTTGCCTTACACCGGTCAGCGGCCGGGCTCGCCCGGAGGAAGAAGGGGCTCCTGCACGTCCTGAACAACCTCGTTGCGGCGCAGGAACCACGGCTTGAACGGCGGATCAAAGCGGGCGAACCGTGGCGGCCCCACGGCCTTCAGCCCTGCTAGCTTCAGTGCCTCTTGGAGGCCGTCGTTTCGCCGTCGAAAGGCCGACTCCGACCCGCTGCCCGAGAACCGAAGGGCGGCCGCCAGGGATCCTGGCAGGGCCCGGACTCTGACGTCGGGGTTCGCCGGGACCGGCGCCGTCTCCGCTGTCACCCCAGCCGGGAGCACAAAGGCAACGACGAAATCAGCGGGCTCTGCGCTTCCCGGCAGCGGGCCGCTTTGCAGAACCGGGGCGGTCATCGCCACCTTTTGCGACGGCCCGGGTTCCTGGATCACCGGGGCCGTCATCGCCAGCTTCCGTTGCGCCGTGTTGCTGCCGCTGATGTAGTTGAACAGGTGTCGGAAGGCGGCATTTCCGGCGCGGTCGAATGTCGCGTTGACCTCTATTTCCGCCACAGCGTACGGAGGATAGCGGCGCAGCTCGAAGTGCGCGTAGCGCTGGACCAGCTCATAGGGTTGCTGTTCGGTCATAGTCCTCAGACCCTACGCCGGTCCTACGACAGGAACCAGCGGTACCTAGCCTCTTTACAGGTGCCTGGTACCCGGTTCCTGGCTGGTGCTTGATTGTCAGAGGGCTTTGATAGCTTGAATAGCGGAGGTCAACAACAACGGGGGCACCAACAACGGGGGCACAGTGTTTTTTCTTGAACCTGAAGTACCGGGGTCATCACGGGACCTGGTCTACTCCGCGAGCGACCTCGTGGTGGCCGCGAGTTGCGAGTTTCAGCTGCTGCGGAAACTCGACGAGAAGCTGGGCCGCTGCCCCAAGGCGGTCTTCGACGAGGACGAGATGCTCCAGCACGCAGCGGTGTTGGGTGACCTCCACGAGCGCAAGGTCCTTAACGGTTTCGTTGCGGAGTTCGGTCCCTGGGATCCGGCCACCGGGCACGGCGTGTACGACGTCGCTACTGCCTCCACGATGGACCGCGCCACGTTGGCGGCCAAGCACGCCGAGTCCATCGGAGCGCTGCGCGCGGGGGCCGACGTCGTCTTCCAGGCCGCATTCTTCGATGGGCAGTTCCACGGCCGCTCCGACTTCCTCGTGCGGCAGGGCAGACGGCAGCTATGCGGTGTTCGACACCAAACTGGCCCGCCACGCGAAGGTCACCGCCTTGCTGCAGCTGGCCGCCTACGGCGAGCAGCTGCTGAAGGCCGGAATCCCGGTGGATCCGGCGGTAACACTCGTTCTTGGCTCGACGGTGCAGCTGGCCGACGGCGGATTTGACTACGTGCGAAGCCACCACAAACTCTCCGAGATCCTGCCGGTTTTCCGTGAGCGCCGGGATCGTTTCCTCGCGTTGACCGCCGAGCACATCGCGCAGCCGGGAACAGTGGGCTGGGGCGCGCCCGGTCTCACCGCCTGCGGACGCTGCGACTACTGCCAGGAGCAGGTCAAAGCCACCGATGATCTCCTTCTCGTGGCCCGAATGAACTCCGTGCAGCGCAAGAACCTCCACGAACGTGGGATTTGGACAGTCACTGACCTGGCGCAAGCGACGCTGGCCAAGCCCACCACTACGCTCCTGCGCCTGCAGGAACAGGCACGGATGCAGAGCGGCGTTGGCCCTGCCGACGGAGCAGTCTGCTACCTCAAGGACGGCGAAGAGCACACCATCCGCTACGGCGTCCTGCCCGGGAACACCCTGGCCGAGCTGCCCCCACCGAGCCGAGGCGATATCTTCTTCGACTTCGAGGGCGATCCGCTGTGGCAGGATCGCGCCACGGGGGTGTGGGGGCTGGAGTACCTGTTCGGCGTGATCGAGGCGCCCACCGAGCCCGGCGGCGAAGGCGTGTTCAAACCGTTCTGGGCCCACAGCCGGAAGGCGGAGAAGCAGGCGTTCCTCGATTTCCTGGACTATGTCGAGAAACGCCGCCGGGAGCACCCGGACATGCACGTCTATCACTACGCACCATATGAAAAGACGGCGCTTCGAAAACTCTCGGTGATGCATGTTGCCGGGGAGGACATCGTGGACGAGTGGCTCCGCGAAGGCCTTCTGGTAGACCTGTACCAAACGGTCCGGAACAGTATCAGGATCTCCGAGAACTCGTACAGCATCAAGAGGCTCGAGCCGCTCTACATGGGGACGAACCTTCGAACCGGCGACGTGAAGGACGCCGGCGCCTCCGTGATTGCCTACGCACGGTTCTGCGACGCGAGGGACAATGAGCGGCCCGACGAAGCGGCCACAATCCTCGCCGGGATCTCCGACTACAACCAATACGACTGCCTCTCCACCCTAGAGCTCCGGAACTGGCTGCTCGGGCTGGCCAAGGAACGCCGGCTGACGCCGGACGCCCCGGAGACGGGCCCCGCCGGGTCCGGCCCCGTCCGGACTGGCGCCGCGTCCGGCGCGGAGGAATTAGCGGAGGATGGCCCCGACGGCGGCGGCTCGGCAGGAGCCGATGCCGCGCTTGACCCGGCTGAGCTGGCACTTTTGCAATTCGCTGAGCCGGGCAGCGGCTTGTCCGAGGACGACCGTAAGGCCGTCGCCATGCTGGCCGCGGCCGTGAGCTACCACCGCCGGGAGCGCAAGTCGTTCTGGTGGGCGCACTTCGACCGGTGTGAGCACGGTCCGGACACACACGAACGGGACCGGAACGTTTTCCTCGTCGAATCCGCGGAAATCCTCGACGACTGGCAACAGACGGGGACCAAGCTTCCGGAGCGGCGGGTCAAGCTGTCCGGCTCCGTGAGTCCCGGCTCGGACCTCCGCGAGGGCAGCAAGTGGTTCCGCATGTATGAGCTGCCTCTTCCCGCCGGGTTGGAGGGTACCGGCAAGAACGGCACCGGACGGAGCGGATGGTTCGGCACGGAGGTCCTGGAGCTGGGGCATGAGGACGGCAAGGACACCGTCATCATCCGGGATCGGCTGCACCGGAAGATCCCGCCCCACAATGATCTCCCCATTGCGCTGACGGAAGACCAACCCCTCGCCACCAAGAGCCTCGAGCAAGCACTGGCAGCCCTCGCTGACACGGTGGTCGCCGGCCTGGGGTCCGGATCCCTCCCCCGCCATCCTGCGCTTGACCTCGTCCGGCGTCAGCCGCCGAGGCTGGCCGCCGGAGCTTCGCTGCCGCAGCCTGGCGTCGGACCGGACCGCTTCATTGAAGCCATCACGGCGGCGGTGCTGGCCCTTGACCACTCCTACCTGGCAGTGCAGGGTCCACCCGGGACGGGCAAGACCCATGTGGGGTCCCACGTCATCGCCCGGCTCGTGGCCCGCGGATGGAAGGTCGGTGTCGTCGGCCAGTCCCACGCGGTGGTGGAAAACCTGCTGAAGACCGCCGTCACCAAGGCCGGAGTCGACCCGGCGCTGGTGGCCAAAGACGTGAAGCACAACGACGCCCTGCCGTGGGCCCGCCGTACCGGCAAGGACGTTGCGGAACTGCTGGGTGCATCTGGAGGCGCCCTCGTCGGCGGCACGGCGTGGACAATGACCGGCGCCACCGTCCCGGCCGGCTCCCTGGATCTCCTGGTGATCGACGAGGCCGGCCAGTTCTCGCTGGCCAACACCCTCGCTGTGGCTCAGGCGAGCAGCCGGCTGCTTTTACTCGGCGACCCGCAGCAGTTGCCGCAGGTCAGCCAGGGCAGGCACCCCGAGCCGGTCGACGAGTCGGCGCTGGGCTGGATTTCGGCAGGCCACGCCACGCTGCCGCCCGAGCTTGGCTATTTTTTGGCCGACTCATGGCGGATGAACTCCGAGCTGTGCCTGGCCGTCTCGGAATTGTCCTACGAACGCCGGTTGCGTTCCGCCCCGTCCGCGGACCTGCGCCGTCTGGAGGGTGTGCCCGCGGGGATTGAGACGGTGATGGTGCCGCACAGCGGGAACACGACATCGTCGGCCGAGGAGGCTGCCGAGGTCGTCGGGCAAGTGCGCCGCCATTTGGGCCTTTCCTGGCACACCGCTGACGGAGCCCGGCCATTGGAGGCATCCGACATTCTGGTGGTGGCCGCCTACAACGCCCAGGTCAACGTCATCCGCGATGCCCTGGACGCCGCGAATCTCTCCGGCGTGCGGGTGGGGACCGTGGACAAGTTCCAGGGTCAGGAGGCCGCGGTCGTTATTGTATCCATGGCGTGTTCTGCGGTGGCCGAGGCCCCGCGGGGCATGGAGTTCCTGCTCTCGCGGAACCGGATCAATGTGGCGGTGTCCCGCGGCCAATGGCGTGCCGTGATCGTCCGCGCACCCGAACTGACCAACTACCTGCCCACGCATCCGGAGGGCCTGGAGCAGCTCGGCGGCTTCATCGGCCTGTGCCAAAGGTCAGTCAGCGCGTAGCTGTCCTCACCCAGTAAGGGGACATGCTCATTCCTCCGTGGCTACCCAAGGGGACATGCTCATTCTTGGCCTCGAGCAACGGACATCATGGCATCGTGCCCATCACTCGCGGCCAGGGCGGGACATGTCCACTCTTCGCCAGCCACCCCACGGAACATGCCCATTCCCCGGCAGCCACCCCAGAGGACATGCTCATTCTTCCGTAGCATGCGGGACGTGCTCATTCTTGGCCTCGAGCAACGGACATTAGGGCATCGTGCCCATCACTGGCGGCCAGGGCTGGACATGTCCACTCTTCGCCAGCCACCCCAGAGGACATGCTCATTCTTGGCCTCGGGCAACGGACATCAAGGCATCGTGCCCATCACTGGCGGCCAGGGCGGGACATGTCCACTCTTCGCCAGCCACCCCACGGAACATGCCCATTTCTCGCCAGCCACCCCGTGGGACATGCTCATTCTTCCGTGGCATGCGGGACATGCTCATTCTTGGCCACGAGCAACGGACATCATGGCATCGTGCCCATCACTCGCGGTCAGGGCTGGACATGTCCCACGGTGGCGGGGTCCGTCGCGGGGAGGCCTTCGGCCAGCAGCAGCGCCTCATCGAGCACGCGGCCGAAGTTCACCGGATCGTGCGCGAACCTGCCCAGGAACAAGCCGGAGACGCCCTCAAGGGTTGGCAGCAGTCCCGGTTTGGCCGATCCGCCGTAGATGACCGGCAGCCCTGGCACGCCGGCGGCGGTGAGCCGGTCGCCGAGCTGCTGGACGACGTCGGACACGTACGCGGCGGCGGCGGGCTCGGCCGCGCCGATGGCCCAGACCGGTTCGTACGCCACCACCAGGCGCCCGGCGAGGTCCCAGTCGCCGTCGACGGCCGACTCGATCTGGCGGTACACAAAATCCGCTGCGGCCGCCGGCTGCCCGCCGCCGCGCTCCCCCACGCACAGCAGCGGGGTGAGCCCGGCCTCGGCCGCGGACCGGACCTTGCGGGCCACCATGGCATCGTCCTCGTTGAAGTGCCGCCGGCGCTCGGCGTGGCCGATCTCCACGAGCCGGACGCCGAGTTCCGCGAGCATGGATGGGGCCACTTCCCCGGTCCAGGGCCCGTCCGCCCAGCCGCAGTTCTGCGCGCCGAGCAGCAGCTGCGAACCCGTCAGGAGCCGGGCCGCCGCGGGCAGGACGGGGAAGGACGGAATGACAAACGGGACAACCCGCCCGGCCGCGAGGGCCGGGCGGGTGTCCACTTCGTGCTGCAGGCGTTCCAGCCAGTCCAGGCTGTCCCGGTAGCCGAGGTACATCTTGGTGCTGACCCCCACCAGGATGCGGGTGCTGGAGGTCTGGCTGCCGGGGCTCTGCTGCATGTGTTGGTGCTTTCTGCTGGATCCAGTGGATGGGCGCCGGACGTCGCGCTGGAAGGGAGGCCGGGGGCCTTTACTGCTCCAGCAGCTCGTCGGCCTTGTTCTTGAAGCGGCGGGTCGCGAACATCATGGCCGCTGCCAGGAACGGGAGCACGCCGAGGGCGTAGACGCCCATGGTCCCGGTCTCCGAGGCGGTGATCTGGTTGACCGAGGTACGCAGGATCGGCGCGACGAAGCCGCCGAGGTTTCCGAGCGAGTTGATCAGGCCGATCCCCGCGGCCGCGGCCGTTCCGGTGAGGAACGCCGTCGGGTAGGACCACGCGATGGGGCCGATGGAGAGGAACGAGCACACGGCGAGGGTGATGAAGATGATGCCGAGCGCCGGAATGTGGTTGGCGCCGGCCCACGCGGAGCCGAAGATGCAGAGTCCGGTGGAGATGAACAGCCCGGTGCCCCAGACCCGGCGGCGGATCACGGTGTTCGCGGCCTTGCCGATGAAGTAGCAGGCGAAGATGCCGAAGAACCACGGGATGGCTGCCATCAGGCCGACGGCGATGCCCACCTTCTGGCCGGTCAGCTGGGCCACCTGCTGCGGCAGGTAGAAGGTGACGCCGTAGACGGCGATCTGCAGGCAGAAGTAGATGATGGTGAAGTACCAGACCTTGCCGTTCTTCATGGCGGCCAGGACGCCGTGCGGGCCGGACTCTTCCTTGACGGTGTCTTCCAGGGCCATGACTTCCAGGAGCGCGTTCTTCTCGTCCTTGTTCAGGAACTTGGCGTCCTGCGGGCTGTTGATCAGGAAGAAGTAGGCGGCGATGCCGGCGATGACCGCCAGCATGCCTTCGACGAAGAACATGACCTGCCAGCCCTGGACTCCGGGGACCTGGTCGCCGATGTTGATCAGCCAGCCGGACAGCGGGGCGCCCAGCATCTGGGAGAACGGCTGGGCCAGGTAGAAGATGGCGAACATCTTGACGCGGACCTTGTTGGGGAACCATGCGGCCAGGAACATGATGACGCCGGGGAACAGCCCGGCCTCGGTGACACCCAGCAGGAAACGCAGGATGATGAAGGACGTCTCGCCCTGGACGAACGCGAAGCAGGCCGAGACGATGCCCCAGGTGATGGCGATGCGGGCCAGCCACACCTTGGCCCCGAACTTGGTCAGGAGCAGGTTGCTCGGGATTTCGAACAGTGCGTAGCCGATGAAGAAGATCCCGGCGCCCAGCGCGTAGGCGCCGGCGGTGATGCCTTTGTCGACGCCCAGGGCAGCCTCGGCGAAGCCCACGTTGGTGCGGTCCAGGAAGGCGACCACATAGAGAATCACCAGCATGGGCATGAGCCGGCGGGAGGCCTTGGAGATGGCCGATTTAAGGACCGGCGTCTCCAGGAGGTCCCGGGTGGACGTTGTTGTTACGGACATAAAAACTCCTCGTCGAGCAATCAGCGGTGTAACTCAGTGGTGTATGTCAGTGGGGTGAATCAGTGGCGTGGAGAGCGGCCGGATCAAGCCAAAGCCAGCCAGGCCAGCCACGCCGGATCCGGCCAGGCCAAAGCAGGCCAGGCCGGATCCGGTCGGAGAAAGCTAGCGCGAAAAAACCATCATCAGGACGCCGGCCACGCAGGCCAGGATCCCGACGGCCAGGTAGATCTTCCGTCCCTTGCTCCAGGCTGCGAATCCGGAGGCGGGGGTTTGGCTGTGTTGTGCCACGAGGCTTCTTCCTTAGTGCATGTAGAGTCCGCCATCCACATTCAGCGTCTGGCCGGAGATGTAACCGGCGTCCTCGCTGATGAGGAAGGCGATGGCCGCTGCGATGTCCCGGGTGGAGCCAACGCGGTTGACCACGAGGTCTTTGGTGAGTTCGTCCTTGCGTTCCTCGCTGAGGGTGCCGCCCATGATGTCGGTGTCGATGGGGCCCGGGGAGATGGCGTTGACCGTGATGTCGTATTCGCCCAGTTCACGGGCCGTGGCCCGGGTCAGGCCGATCACGCCGGCCTTCGCCACGGAGTACGGCGTCTTGGAGAACGTGCCGCCGCCACGCTGCGCGGAGACCGAGGAGATGTTCACGATGCGCCCGATCCTGTTCTTCACCATGGATTCTGCGACGCGGCGGGTGGCGTAGTGGACGCCGTTGAGGTTGATGTTCAGCACCCGGTCCCATTCCGCGGCGTCGAGTTCCAGGTACGGCACCGGAGAGCTGACGCCGGCCACGTTGGCGAGCGCGACGATCTGCGGCAGTTCCGCCTCGATGGCGTCGATTGCCGCGCGGACCGAACCCTCGTCGGAAACATTGGCGCCGGCGCCGAAGGCCTTGACGCCGTGCTCGGCTGCCAGTTCCTTGGCCGCCGCCTTGCAGAGTGCGTCATCGAGGTCGATGATGCCGATGTTCCAGCCCTGGGCCGCCAGGTAGCTGGCGGTGGCGCGGCCGATGCCGCGCTCGGACACGGCGCCGGTGATGATGGCGGTGCGTTCTGTGGGGAAAGTGCTCATGGGTACTCCTTGATGAAGACGGGAACGGGAATTAGCTGATGGGGGCGGGGCCGAGCTCGTCGATGAGCTTCTGCATGGCCACGTACGCCTTGTTCCGGTAGGCGATCAGTTCCGGTGTGCGCTCTGCCGGGACGTTCAGGAAGCCCGCACCGGTCTTGGTGCCCAGCTTTCCGGCCTCCACCAGGTCGGTGAGGATTTTCGGGGTGGCGAACCGTTCCGGGAAATCGGTCTGCAGCGACTTGTAGCAGAAGTTGTAGACGTCCAGTCCGGCCATGTCGGCGATCGCGAACGGCCCGAAGAACGGCAGCCGGAAGCCGAAGGTCGTGCGGACCAGGGTGTCGACGTCCTCCGCGGTCGCGATCTCCTGCTCCACCAGCTGGGCGGCCTCGTGGAACAGGGCGTACTGGAGCCGGTTGAGCACGAATCCGGTGACGTCCTTGACGACGGCGGTCTGCTTGTTGGCCGCGTGCACGAGATCGCGGACGGCGCCGACCGTGGCGGCCGAGGTGCCGGCGTGGGGGATGATTTCCACACCGGGGATGAACGGGGACGGGTTGGAGAAGTGCACGCCCAGGAAGCGTTCCGGGTTGGTGACCGGCTCGGACAGGTCGGCGATGGAGATCGTGGACGTGTTGGACCCGATAATCGCGTCCGGGCGGGCGGCCGCGCTAATGCGGGCGAGGGTCTGGTGCTTGATCTCGATGACCTCGGGGACGGCTTCTTCGATGAAGTCGGCATCCGCCACGGCCTCCTCGATGTCCTTGGCGGCCCAGAGGTTTTCCTTCAGGATGGCGGTGGCGCCTTCCGGGAAGAGCCCGGCGGCCACGAATTCGTCGGATTCGGCCAGGAGCCGCTCGTAGTTCTTCTGGGCCACTTCCGCGGACACATCCGCGAGCGCCACCCGGGCGCCGCCGAGCGCCAGGACCTGCGCGATCCCGCCGCCCATGTAGCCGGAGCCGACGACGGCGATCTTGCGGGCGGCGTTAATGGCGGCTGCGGTTGTTGTTGATTCGGTCATGTTCAGACTGCCTTCGTGTATTCGGGTTCGTACGAGCAGATGGCGTCCACCTTCGCGGCGGAGGAGGAGTTTTCGTCGAAGCGGTGGCTCAGCCATTCGCCCACGAGCTTCTTGGCCAGTTCCAGCCCGATGACGCGCTGCCCGAGGGTGAGCACCTGGGCGTTGTTGCTCAGGACGGACCGCTCCACCGAGTAGCTGTCGTGGGCGGTGACGGCGCGGATGCCGGGGACCTTGTTGGCCGCGATCGCCACGCCCAGGCCGGTGCCGCAGATCAGCAGCGCCCGGTCGGCGTCGCCGTCGGCGATCTTGCGGGCCGCGTCGACGGCGACGTGCGGATACGCGGTGGAGTCGTTGGCGCCGACTCCCACGTCCTGGACGGACGCCACGCGGGGGTCGGCTTCGAGGAGCGCCTTCAGCGCGTTCTTGTATTCGACGCCGGCCTCATCGTTGCCGATGACCACGCGCCAGCCTGTTGCTGTGCTCATGCTTGTGCTCCTTGTTCCGCCGGCTCGGGGTTGCCGGGCCGGGATGCTGTGTCTGCGGTGTCGGTGTGGGTGGATATCCGGGTGGCGATGAGGGCGAAGGACACCGCGCCGGGGTCGGGGTGGCCGAGGCTCTTCTCGGCGAGCGGGCGGGCCCGGCCTTTGAGCGGACGCAGCCCGGCGGTCCGCTCTGCGGCGGCTGTGGCGGCGGACGCCGCCGCGGCGAGGGAGCCGGCCACCGGTGTGCCGGCGTCGAACGCGGTGAGGAACGCGTCCTGGAACGGCAGGAGGGCGTCCACCATGGTCTTGTCCCCCGGCTCGGCCTTGCCGAGCGCGGTGATGGCGTCCACGAAGGCCGTGACCGCGGCGGCCGCGTCCTCGCCGCTGTAGCTGTCCTGGTTGCCCAGGGCCTGTCCGGCGGCGATGATCGCCGAGCCCCAGAGCGCGCCCGAGGTGCCGCCGGCGCGTTCGCTCCAGGCCTCCCCCGCAGCGGTCAGGACCCTCGACGGCGAGGCGCCGCCGTCGTTCGCGGCAGCCTGTTCGGCCGCGGTGACTGCCGCGTCCACGCCGCGGCGCATGCCGATCCCGTGGTCGCCGTCGCCGGCGATGGCATCGAGCCGGCCCAGTTCTTCCTCATGCTCGACCACCACGTCCCGCACCTGCCCGAGCAAGTCGGCGGCCAGTTGGCCGAGGGCTGCCGCCGCAGCGGTGGGCCGTTCGACGTCGGCGGTCTCCTCGGCGTCCGGACCGGCGAGTTCGCGGCGGGCGCGGGGCGCCAGGTTTCCCTTGCGGAACGCCGGGGTGTCGGCCGGGGCGGCCCAGTACTGCTCGAGTTCCTCGTCCAGCCACAGCAGGGTCAGGGACAGTCCGGACATGTCCAGGCTGGTGACGAGCTCGCCGCATTCGGGTTCGACGACGGTGAGCCCGGCGGCGGTGAGGAGCTTTTCGATCTTGCCGAACAGCAGGAAGAGTTCGTCGTACTTGACCGTGCCGAGGCCGTTCACGATTGCGACCACGCGGGTGCCGGCGTCGTCCGGTTTGTCGGCCAGGAGCCGGGTGACCAGGAGTTCGGCCAGTTCGGAGGCGGTGGGCATGGGGTGATCGGAGATCCCCGGTTCGCCGTGGATGCCCAGGCCCAGGGACATGTGCCCCGCGGGGACCGAGAACAGCGGGGCCTCCGCGCCGGGCAGGGTGCAGCCGTCGAAGGCCACGCCGAGGGAGCGGGTGCGGTAGTTGGTCCGGATGGCCAGCCGTTCGACGTCGTCCAGGCTCAGTCCCGCCTCCGCGGCGGCGCCGGCGATCTTGAAGACTGTCAGGTCCCCGGCGATGCCGCGGCGCTTCTCGATCTGGTCCAGCGGGGCGCTGGCGATGTCGTCGGTGACCAGGACGGTGCGGGTTTCGATGCCCTCGGCGTTGAGGCGCAGCTGCGCCTGGCCGAAGTGCAGGACGTCGCCGGCGTAGTTGCCGTAGCTCAGCAGGACGCCGCCGCCGGCGTTGGCCGCCTTGGCCACTCGGTAGACCTGGCCGGCCGCGGGCGAGGCGAACATGTTGCCGCAGGCCGAGGCGGTGGCCAGTCCCGGCCCGACGAGCCCTGCGAATGCCGGGTAGTGCCCGGAGCCGCCGCCGACCACCAGGGCCACCTGACCGGCCGGGACTTCGGTGGAGCGGACGACGCCGCCGTCGACTCGGGCCACGTAGCCGCGGTTGGCCGCAACGAAGCCGTCCAGTGCCTCATCCGCGAAATCAGCGGGATTGTCGAAGATCTGGGTCATGGTTCCTCATTGAATCCGTGTTGGAGAACTAATGCTGTGGGTAAAGAGCTGGGGTGAAACTGGAGTGGTGCGGCCGCCCCCAAATGGTTTGACGGCCGCACCACGCACCGGTGCCGGCGCTCCTTCAGCGCCCGTTCAGCGCCCGTTCAGACGCTGAGTTCAGATGCTGGCTTTTCAGATGCCCGGTCAGACGCTGGCGAGTGCCGTGGCTGCCGGCAGCTGCCGGCCCTGGGCCACCTGGCTGGTGCCGAGGGCATAACCGTCGGTCTTCGGCAAGACCTGGCGGCGGAGGTAGTCCTGGTTGCTGGCCGTGACGCTGAGGCCGTCGCCGCCGTAGTGCTCGGTGCAGAGGATGCCCTGGAAGCCGACGGAGAGTGCGGTCTTGAACGCCTCGCGGTAGTTGATGAGGCCGCTTTCCATCGGGGCCGGCATCGCGACGTAGGTGTCCCGGGCTACGTCCTCGTCGCGGATGTAGTTCTTCATGTGCCAGTAGTTGGAGTACGGGAGGGTCTTGGCGACCATTTCGCGCCAGTCCTCGATCGGGCGGTGCAGCCGGATGAGGTTGCCGATGTCCGGGTTGATGCCGACGTTGGCCAGGCCGATGTCCTGGACCAGCTGGACCGAGGAATCCGCGGTGCCCAGGTACGTGTCCTCGTACATTTCGAGCGAGAGCAGGACGCCGACCTCGGCCGCGTGCTGGCCAAGTTCGCGCAGGCGGCTTACGGCCTTGCCCCAGGTTTCCTTATCCCCCACCGGGTCCTTGTACCCTTCGACGGTCCAGAACCAGAGCTGCTTCTGCTGCTCGGCGGTGATGGCCTGGTGCAGTCCGAACGAGACAACCTCGCAGCCCAGCTCGGCGGCGGCCTCGATGGTGCGGTGGCTGTACGCCAGATTGGCTTCCCAGTTTCCTTCCTCGATGACACTGCGGCGGATGGCAGAGATGACAGGGATACCGATGCCGACGTTGTCCGCGGTCTGCTTGAACTCGGCAAGCCGGGCGGAGCTCAGGTCGCCGGGGCGGACCCAGCTGTCTGTGAGGTCGGCATTGGCGAAGCCGGCGTCCTTGACCTCGGTGAGGACCTCGGCCCAGGCGGAGGCGTCGGCGTCGTTGATGTGGTTGCCCTGCGCATCGGTTCCCGGGAACTGCAGGAGCGCTGCTGTGATGGGCCAGTTTTCGGCTGTATAGGCCATGGGGTTCACTCCTTCGTGGAATCCTGTTTCCTATAGGATTTACTATCTGAGGGGATGTTGTCAAGGTCACATCCCGGATTACGCCCCTTTCGCGGCGAAGGCCGCGGTTGCGAAGACCTCCGGATTTAGGACGTTGGCAGGGCGCTCCCCCGCCGCGACCGCCAGGATCGAGGCAATGGCGCTGGCCGCGACGTCCCGTGTGAAGTCCTCGGTCCAGCACAGGGAATGCGGGGAAAGCACGACGTTGTCCAAGGTCAGGAGCTCGTCGTCGGGAAGCAGGGGTTCCGGCTCAAAGACGTCGAGGCCGGCGCCGGCGATCCGGCCGTCCCGCAGGGCGTCCCGGAGGGCATCCGTGTCCACGAGTTTTCCGCGGCCGATATTGATCAGGTAGGCGCTTGGCTTCATCCGGGCCAACTCAGCGGCGCCGATCAGTTTTTCGGTCGCCGGTGTCAGCGCGGCGCAGAGCACGACGTAATCCGAGCGCTCCAGGAGCTCATTCAGGCCCAGCAACTCGACGCCGAGTCCGGCGGCCTCCGCGTGGCGGCCGCTGCGGTTGTTGCCCACGACTTTCATCCCGAGCGGGGACAAGAGGCGGGCGAGCTCAGCGCCCACGCTGCCGAAGCCCACGATGCCGACCGTCTGGCCCACGAGCGGCGCGCCGCGGTAGTGCTCGCGTTGCGCCCAGTCAGAGGTCCGGGTCAGCCTGTCCTTGGCCAGGAGCTTGTGCGAGAGCGCCAGGAGCAGCGTCAGTCCCGCCACTGCCAACGGCCGCCGGATGGCATCCGGGGTGTTGGTGACAACGATGCCGGCGCGGGTGCAGGCGTCCAAGTCGATGGTTTCGTAGCCGGCTCCGAACCGTGCAATCAGCCTCAGGTCCGGGGCATGGTCCACGGTGCGTGAATCGAAGGCAATGTGTCCCAGGGACAGCACGGCCTGGACCCCGGCGAGGTCGGCCAGCGGAACCGGATCCGTGTAACTGGGCAGGACGCTCCAGCTGATGCCGTGCTCGCTGAGCCGCTGCAGCCCTAAATCCCCGTGAATGGAGCTTCCGTCCGGCCGCGCGGCGTCGGCCGTGACGGCCACGGTGAACGGCGAGCGGGCGGTTCCCGCAGTGGCGGTTCCCGCCGTGGTGGTTCCCGCCGCCGGGGCGGCCGCCGTGGTGGCGACCGCCGTCGTCGTCAATGCATTTGTTGCTGTGCTCATGCGTCGGTTCGGCTTTCTGTCTGCGTTGCTGCGGTCTTGTCCTTGATGGGTTCGCGGACCAGCACTGTGTAGGCCACTGCGGCCAAGGCCGCGATGATGCCTCCGATCACGAACGACGGCGCGTAGGAACCGGTGGCATCGGCGATCACACCGGTCAGCAGCGGGGCAAAGGCGCCGCCGAAGTAGCCGCCGAAGTTCTGGATGGCACCGACGGAGGCAACCTGTGAGTTGTCCACGATGTCGCCGGGCATGGCCCAGGCGGCCGCCTGCATGGTGGCCACGAAGCCCAGTGCCACGGTCATGACAGCGATGGCGAGCGGGAGGGAATCCACGAACGGGATGAGGCAGATCAGGATGCCGGCGGCAATCGCTGCTACGGACATCACGTGGCGCTTGGCCAGCAGCGGATCACGGCCTGCCTTCTTCGAGTAGCGCGTCATGACCCAGCCGCCGGTGATGCCGAGGATGGCTGCGCCGAGGTACGGGACAGCCGCGAGCCAGCCGGAGCTGGCGATGCTGGCACCGCGTTCTTCCTGCAGGTAGAGCGGCAGGAAGACGATGAAGATGTTCCAGATCCAGATGACGCAGAAGAATCCGGCCATCATGCCCCAGATTTGGCGGTGCTTGAAGAGTCCGAGCCACGAAACCTTCTTGGCAGTCAGGAGCTGGGTGGTGCGCTGGCTTTCGATGTAGTCCAGTTCCTTCGCGCTGATGCGCTTGTGCTCTTCGGGAGCGCGGTAGTAGAGGAAAAAGGCCAGTGCCAGCACGAGGCCTGCGACGCCGAGGAAGAGGAAGATGGCCTGCCAGCCGAACGCGAGCATGATGGCGGTCAGGACGGGCGGCGCGATGGCGGGTCCCCATTTGGAACCGCTGTCCCAGATAGCGGTGGCCTGCCCGCGCTCGGCCCGCGGGAACCAGTCAGCGGTCAGCTTTGCCGACGCCGGCCCGTTGGGGGCTTCGGTGATGCCGAGCAGGAAGCGGAAGGTGATGAACTGCCACATCTTGGTGCCGACGGCCATCAGCGCGGTCGCGATGCTCCAGCCCGCGATTGCGAGGAAGTACATCCGTCGGGCACCCAGCTTGTCCACGAGCCAGCCCGCGGGCAGCTGGGCAAATGCGTAGGTCCAGGAGAACACGGTGCCCAGGAGGCCAATGTCCGTCCGGGTCATGCCGAACTCTTTGATCAGCTGCGGCGCGGCGATGGAGATCGCGCTGCGGTCCATGTAGTTGATGATGCCGGCGGCCAGCGCCCAGCCGAGGATCCACCACCGCAGATTCTTGATGGTGCGGCGTGTTGCGGATTCCTTGGGCCCTGCGGCCAAAGTTTCTGTTTGCACTCTTCACTCCCTTGTGACTCCCAATGCCGGCACCGTAGCCGTCACAATCGAAGATCCTATAGGGTCTTCGATCAGCTGTGAAGAGGGTCACAAAAAGATGGCACAGGAGCCGGTTGCGCTGTTCCGCGGTGTTGGGCCCGCGTGCGTCAGCCTGGGAGGGAGACCTATTCCGCGGGAGCGTCGGCGATGGCGCGGCCGCGCACCTTTTGCACGTGCTCGGCCATGGCGGCTGCCGCCTTCTCAGGGTCGCCCGTCGCGAGGGCATCCAGGACCGCCTGATGCTCGGCGATCGCGTGGTCGGCGTCGGTGATGCCCACTCCCCCGAACAGGCGGAACCGCTGAATCTGTCCGCCGAGGGCGGCGTAGGCGGCCACCATGAACTGGTTGCCCGTCTGCTCCGCGATCAGCCGGTGGAACCGTTCATCGGCCTCGAGGTAGCCGCGGAATTCGGCAAAGGACGGCCCGCGCGGGGCGTCCTTGAGATCGGCGACTGCCCGTTCCAGTTCGGCCAGGTGGCCGGGCGTCAGCCGGGCACACGCCAGGCGGGCGTTGACGGGTTCGATCGCGAGGCGGGCTTCCATGAGCTCGGCGAAGTCTTCCCGGGTGAACACCGGAGCAACCCGGTAGCCCTTGAGGGCCACGCGGCGCACCATTCCGGTGTGTTCCAGCCTGGCGAGTGCCTCCCGCACGGGGGTGGGCGAGACGTCGAGTTCCCGGGCGGTCCCGTCGATGCTGACCGCAGCCCCGGGTTCCAGCCGGCCGTCCATCAGAGACGCCAGAAGTTCTTCATAGACGTGGTCTGCCAGGACCTGCCGGCTGACGGCGCGGCCGGCGGGGCGCCCCTCAGAGTGGCTGCCGGTGGAAGCGAATTGCATCTTCAGATCCTATAGGAGCGGGTGCGGCGAGATCCCTCCGGGACATGCCCATTTGCCGCCGCCACCAATGGACATGCCCCTCGCTGCGCGTCATGGGCCCACGGGGACATGCCCAATCCCGGCACCAGCCACGGGACATGTCCAGTGGCCCGTTCGTCCAAGGAGCCTGTCCGGTGGCCCCGCTATGCAGGACGGGACATGCCCACCCGCACATTCCAGCGAGGAACATTGTCCAGCCTCTGGCCAAACCAGCGAGCGACATGCTCATTGTTAAGCGCGATCAGTGGGCAGAATGGCATTCTGCCCACTGATCATGGCTGCGGCTGGGCATGTCCCGTGGTCATGATGCGCCGCGAGGAACATGCTCTTTCGTGCACCTCACCGCTGAGCATGTTCCGTCTCGGATCTGCCCTGCGAGGGACATGCTCATTGTTAAATGCGATCAGTGGGCAGAGTGGCATTCTGCCCACTGATCGTGACTGCGGCTGAGCATGTCCAGCCGAGCGTGCGCTGCGACTCGGTGCTGCGACTCGGTGCTGCAACTCGGTGCTGCAACTCGGCGCGGCGCGGCGCCGCGACCCACCGCGCGCAGTTGGCCCTAGTTCTGGTAGGCCGGGTAGTCGGTGTAGCCCGTGGCGCCGTCGGCGTAGAACGTGGACGCGTCGGGCTCGTTGACCGGCAGGCCTTCGCGCCAGCGGCGGGCGAGGTCCGGGTTCGCGATGGCCGGGCGTCCGACGACGACGGCGTCTGCGTGGCCGTCGGCAACCAGCGAGATAGCCTCATCCCGGGTGGTGATGACGCCGAATCCTGTATTGACGAGGAAGGCTCCGCTGAAGCGTGAACGCAGGTCCTGGACCAGTTCGCCGGTGGGGTCCTTGTGCAGGATGCTCAGGTAGGCCAGGTTCAGCGGCGCAATAGCATCCACCAGCAGGCGGTACGTCTCGCGGACGTCTGCGGCGTCCAGTTCGGTGACCCCCTGGACGTTGTGCTCCGGTGAGATCCGGATGCCGACGCGTTCGGCGCCCACGGCCTCAACCACAGCCTTCACAACCTCGATCACGAAGCGCGCCCGGTTCTCCGGGGAGCCGCCGTAGAGGTCGTCACGCTGGTTCGATGACGGCGCCAGGAATTCGTGCAGCAGGTAACCGTTGGCGGAGTGCAGCTCCACGCCGTCGAACCCTGCCTCGATCGCGTTCCGCGATCCCTGGACAAATTCCTGGAGGATGCCGGGCAGTTCGTCGGCGGTCAGGGCGTGCGGCACGGGGTGCGCCTGCTTGCCCTTGGACGTGCGGGTCTCTGCCTCGACGGCGATGGCGCTCGGCGCAACCACTTGGTGGCCGCCGGTGATGTCCTCATGCGAAACCCGGCCACCGTGCATGATCTGCGCGAAGATCCGGCCGCCTTCGGCGTGAACGGCTTCCGTGACCTTCTTCCAGCCGGCAATCTGGTCCGGGGTGACGATGCCGGGCTGGCCCGGGTACGAGCGCCCGGCCGGGCTCGGGTAGGTGCCCTCGCTGACGATCAGGCCGAGCGAGGCGCGCTGGCGGTAGTGCTCGGCAACCAAGGGCCCCGGGATACCTTCCTGGCCGGAACGGAGACGGGTCAGCGGCGCCATGACGAGTCGGTTGGGCAGTTCCAGCTCGCCGAGGGTCATCGGGGAAAACAGCATGCGCAATTCCTTTCGCAGTAAATGGGTTCACTGGCGGCAACTGCGAGGCGTCTGCAACTATTCCCTGGTGAGACTCGGATCACTACGGGTGGACGATGATCTTCACCGCGGTGTCGTTGTGGTTGATCAGCGTGTCGAACCCCTTGTCCACCAAGTCGTCCAAGGCGATCCGCCCCGTGATGAAGGGCTTCAGGTCGACTTTTCCTTCCTGGACGAGCTTGATGGCGGCTTCGTGGTCGCCGCAGTAGGCGATGGTGCCGCGCAGGTCGATTTCCTTGAGCACCACTTTCTGCATGTCGACCGTGGCCGGGTGCCCCCAGATCGAGACGTTGACGACGACGCCGGCGGGCCTCACGACGTCGAGCATGGTGTCCAGCACCGCATTCACGCCGGCACATTCAAACGCCGCGTCGGCCCCCGCACCGCTCGTCAGTTCCAGCACGCGCGCCTTGACGTCGTCGGCACTCGGGTCGAGCACGTGATCCGCGACCCCGGAGGAAGCCGCCTTGTCTTTGCGGGCGGCCGACAGCTCGGTAACGATCGTGGTGACGCCGACGCCCTTGAGGACCGCGGCGGTGAGCAGGCCGATGGGTCCGGCACCCCCAACGACGGCGACGTCCCCGGCTTTGACGCCGCTCCGTCCTACGGCGTGATAAGCCACCGCAAGGGGTTCGATGAGTGCGGCCTCGTCCAGGGGGATGTCGCCGACGGGGTGCACCCACCGGGTGTCGACGACGATCTTCTCGCTCAAGCCGCCACCGCCGCCCGCCAGGCCGATGAAGCCCAACTTGGTACACAGGTTGTAGTGGCCGCTGAGGCAGGGACCGCATTCATTGCAGACGTAGTACGGCTCCACGACGACGTTGTCTCCGACGGCCAGACCGCTGACGCCTTCCCCCAGTTCTTCGACGGTGCCGGAGAACTCGTGGCCGAGGGTGACCGGGGCGGCCTCGTGGGTGAGCCCGTGGGGGTGGCCCGGCGGCGGGGTGAAGATGGGTCCTTCCAGGAATTCATGGAGGTCGGTGCCGCAGATGCCGCACCAGGCCACGGCGATCTTCACCGTTCCCGGACGCAGCTCCGGCTCTTGAATGTCTTCGATCCGGAGATCCTCGCGGGCGTGGAATCGTGCTGCTTTCATGGTGTTTCACCTTCGCAGTCCAGGACCGTGGATGCGCCCGGTCAGGCGCATCCACGGAATAAAAGTTGGATTTTCACAGGGGGCCGTAGCCCCAGTCTGGTGGCCGTGCCAGAGATTGTCACGACCCGCGTAAGTCAGCGCGTGCGGTTAGCGTGCGTGGTGCGTGGGCTGCAGCTCGAAGACCGGCGTCGGCAGTCCTTCCATCCTTGCCTTGAGCTGCAGGGCAAGATAGTTCGAATAGTGCCGGCTCTGGTGAAGGTTACCGCCATGGATCCACAGGTTGTCCACGTTGGTAGGCTTCCACATGTTGCGCAGCTCCCCCTCCCACGGCCCCGGATCCTTGGGCGTATCCGATCCGAACCCCCAGCACTTGCCGACGGCGTCCGCCACCTCGGGCGAGACCAGATCAGCCAGCCAGCCGTTCATCGACCCATAGCCGGTGGCGTAAATAATGACGTCGGCATCCAGCTCCGTTCCGTTGGCCATCACGACGGAGTTGCCGGTGATCTTGCTGACCTGGCCATTGGCCAGCTTGACCCGGCCGTCGATGATCAGCTGCGAAGCGCCGACGTCGATGTAGTAGCCGGAGCCGCGCCTCAGGTATTTCAGGAACAGGCCGGAGCCGTCAACGCCGAAGTCCAGGTCAAAGCCGGCAGCCTCGAGCTGGGAGTAGAAGTCCGCGTCCCGGCGGGCCATCTCCGCATAGACCGGGATCTGGGCTTCGGGCAGAATCCGGTACGGCAACGAGGCAAACAGCAGGTCGGCTTTCTCCGTGGTGACGCCGTTGGCCAGGGCCTCTTCGGAGTACAGACCGCCGAGGGCCAGATCCATGAGGGATTCACTGCGGGCAATATGCGTCGAGGACCGCTGGACCATGGTGACATCGGCGCCGTGTTCCCAGAGATCGGCGCAGATATCGTGAGCCGAATTGTTGGAGCCGATGACCACGGCCTTCTTGCCCGTCCAGTCGCCGCCGCCCGGGTGCTTGGACGAGTGGTACTGCTCCCCCAGGAAGGACTCGGCGCCGTCGAACGTGGGGACGCTCGGGTACCCCGACACTCCCAAGGCGAAGACGAGCTGCTTCGGGCGCAGGGTGACCGGTTCGCCGTCGCGCATCACCTCCACCACCCACTCCTGGGACGTTTCGTCGAAGCGGGCGCTGGTGCACTCGGTCTTGGACCAGTAGTTCAGTTCCATGATCCGGGTGTAGTTTTCCAGCCAGTCGCCGATCTTGTCCTTGGCAGCGAAAACCGGCCAGTCGTCGGGGAACTTCATGTAGGGCAGGTGGTCGTACCAGACAGGATCGTGCAGGTGGAGGGATTTGTAGCGGTTGCGCCAGGAGTCACCCGCGCGCTCGTTCTTTTCGATGATGATGGTGGGTACTCCGAGCCTGCGCAGCCGCGCGCCCAGACCGATCCCGCCCTGGCCGCCGCCGATGATGACGGTGTAGGGCTGGTCTTCGTAGCCGAGCCGCGCCTCCTGCTCTTCCTTCAGTTCCAGCCAGGATTTGCGGCCCTTGGTGATCTCGTGGGCGACACCCTTGTCCCGGTTGGGACCCTTCCTTTCCTCAAAGCCCTTCAGTTCCTGCATGGTGGTGAGCAGGGTCCAGCATTTGCCATTCCTGAGGCGCAGATGGGCGTAGCCCCGGGCTTGGGCGGTCTCGAAGTTCACCCAGGCCTCGGCGTTGGCCACATCGCCGGTGGCGTCCTCGGCCAGGGTCCAGTTGCTGGGCTGCACCTCGTCCAGGGTCGCCTCGAGCATGCGCTGGATGTCCTCTTTGCCCTCCAGGGTCTTGAGGTTCCAGGTGAAGGAGACGAAGTCGCGCCAGTACGAATCGTCGTCGAAAAGTTCCAGTGCGGCGTCCGTGTTGTGGCTGCGCAGTGCCTCATCGAACTGCGCCAACCACGCCCCGACGACGCCGTTTGGTGTCTCAGGCATGATTCCTCTTTTCATTGCTGACAGTGGGTCGCTCCCGTTGCGTGCCGCGTAGACCACGCAGTGACCCGCATCACAAGTAAAAGTCGCTGGGGGTTACAATCGGGTTACACGGAGCTCTCAAGCTGTCGGCAGGCGCGCAGGTTGGCCGGCGGCGGCAGGGACCCAGCCGGGTGCGACGATTCGAGGGCGAGTTGAGAGAATGAGCATGCGGCAGGGCAACGGCTCCATCACGCATCCCTCGGACCTCAGGTTTTCCGCGCCGGCGGAGTATGCCCGAATCCTCCGTGCGGCGCACGAGACCACGATTTCGGGCACTCCGGATCCGCGCCTCTCGCCGTCGCTTATCAAGTCCTGGCAGCGTTCCCTGGCGCTAGGCATCAATCCGGACCAGCACCGGCCGCTGCACCGGCATGAAGTCTCCGAGGCACGATCCCTCAGCGCCGGCCATCGGCTGGCTGCGGTGATGCCCGCGCTGTCACAGCTTCTGGCCGATGAGACCGTGACCGGGCGCCATCTGCTGATCGTGACCGACCACGAGGGCGAAGTGCTGTGGCGCGTCGGCAGCAAGCAGGCCTTGCGGCTCGCGGACTCGCTGGAGTTCGTGGAGGGCGCCGACTGGTCCGAGTCCGGGGTCGGCACCAACGCCATCAGCGAGGCCTTGGTAACCGGTGCGCCGGCGCAGCTCTTCTCGGCCGAGCACCTCGTGCGGACCCACCATGACTGGGCTTGCACCGCGTCCCCCATTCGCGACCCTTTGACCGGCCACGTCGTCGGCGTTCTGGACGTCTCCGGCCCGTTCGAATCGGTGACGCCGGACAGCCTGCGGCTGGTGCGTTGCGGAGTGCGGCTCGCAGAGGAACTTCTGAAATCGGCCCCGTTTCCCGACGGCGGCGCCGGGCGCTCGGGGCAGCGGGCACCGGGCGGCGAGCGGACGGCGCGCGACGGCGGCGCCCGGTCACAGATCATGCTGCGGCTCTTGGGGGACGCGCCATCCGCGGCGGTCGACGGCGGCATCAGCCGCCCGCTGACGGTGCGCCGCGCCGAGATCCTGGCCCTGCTGGCCTCGCGTGACCAGGGCTGGAGTGCCGAAGAATTGGCGTATGAGATCCATGGTGATGCGGGCACCGGTGCGGCGATCCGGACCGAGATGCACCGGATCCGCGCCATTCTGGGCGATGTCCTGGAAGCGAACCCCTACCGGTTCTCGTCAACCGTCAACGTCGTGACGGACGCTTCCGTCGTGGCCGGTCATCTGCGGGACGGTCGGGTTGCCGAGGCGTTCGCGGCGTACCCGGCAAAACTGCTCACCCGTTCGGTCAATCTGGCGATCGGGTTCATGCGCGACGAGCTCAACTCAGCCGTGGGAGCGTCCATACGGTCAAGTGGTGATGCCCGGCTGATGTTGCAGTGGTGCACGAGCGACATGGGGTCCTTCGATGCGGCGACTGCGGCTGCCGTGGCTGCGCTGATAGGGCCGGACGACCCGCGTTGCCAGCTCGTGAATGCCCGGATGGAACGGGTGGACCGGGAGCTGCGAGCCTAGCTACGGGGCAGGAGGCGGCGGGGCGACGCCGGGGCAGCCTTGGCCTTGGGGATTCTGCAGGCACGTGTCTGCGTAGTTCCTTGTGATCGTCCGCCAGACACTGACTCTCTGTGGCGGCGAGCTGAATTGTCCTTGGCCGGGGATGGGCAGCGGCGGGCCGCCATTCACGGAGTAGGTTCCCTGGAAGTGGGTGGTCAGAACCACCGGGAAATCGCCGGTCTGGGTATACACGTGACTCGTCAAGGTCTTCTCGCCCCAGCGGTCCTGCGGCAGCGGCCCGCCGGCCGCCGTTTGCGGGCCGAGAGAGGTGCCGTCGCCATAGCTCCAGGCGTACTGGACGGGCTTGGCGGTGACATGGACGGACTGGGCCAGGATCGTGATGTCGAACTCCTGATCCGCGGCGCTGGCGAAGAAGTTGGTCTCGGCTCCCCGGAGTGTGTTGGGGCTGGGCTGGGCCGTGGACGTGCCCGCAGATATTGGAAGCCGCTGGAACTCCCGCTGGATCATTGCGGCAATTCTGGGCAGCAAGTCCGCCGGCCTGGGATCGAAGAGGCACGTTGGGCCGGAGTGAAATGACCATGTCGGGTTGGGCACGCCAGCCGGCGCTTTTAGCCAGACCACGGGAATGCCGGCCTTTCCGTCAGGACCGCTGGAACAGTCCACTGCGGCGGCGAGACAGTCGGCGTCAAAGTCGCCTCCGCCCAGGTGGCACTGGAGTTCGTATTTGTACTGGAAGGGGTCGGCAGATACAGATCCGGGTTTATTCCGGACGAACGTTTTCAAAGCACTGTCCCATGCCCATCCGTTGACGTTGAGACTGTCTGGATGCCAATCTCCGAAGATGTCTGGATCATCGGCACGCGCGGCGTTCACCCCAAAGACTGCGACTAAACCCATCACGACCAATAGCATTTGCGCGATTCGCGACATCTTGGACAGTCGCATCCTTCACGCCACGATTCTGCCGACATCAACAAGGCTCCATGCGCCGTTTTTGAAGGCTACAAACAGCAGATTTCCGGTGTCATCAGGTTGCGGATCACGGCGAGCTATTGAGCCGTCCGCCCGCACATACGTCAATGGCGTCTGGTGGGCCTGAACCACAACTTGGTACGTGGCCTCAGCGCTCTTAGTGAATTCTGTACTTATGGAGGGCGTCGATATTTTTCCTCCCACGAGCCACCGCCCCTCCGAATGCCATGCTTGGATCACATCTTTGGCCTTTTCGCATGGTTCACATGCCGACGAGGTCACAGTCCCTAGAATCTTCAGATCGCCTGATTCATACCCGTAGCTGAGAAGGCTGAACCAATAGCTGGCGAAGGCCATTGCACCTTCCTTCGTCTCCGCCTTCGCAGCCTCCGGCAACTCCGGCACTGGCACGTTCCGCGCCTTGCCGGTCGCGTCGGCGGGCTTGTAGCTGGCGGTAGGTGTGGGAGTTGCGCTCGGGGTGGGCGACCCGGCGGGGTTTTGCGAAGCAGTAGGTGGAGATCCAGGAGGAGGGGTTGAACCCCCGCTGCACGCTGTGACCGACATCAGGGAGATCGACAACAAGGCGACCGCACAGGCTCGCCAGGGACCGGAAAGCAAAGTGCGCGTTGTCATGGTCAGCTACTCCCCCGATAGAAAATCAAGACGATTGAAGCCAATTTGTGGCTTAAGGGTAACCGAGATCACATTTTGCTGGTCAAGATTATCCACAGGCATCATGTGCCCGCCCCGCATACCGGCAGACCCCCGGCAGACCACCCCGGCAGTTCTTTGCCAGTCCTTTAGCCCCTAGCCATTTCACTCGGGAGGACAGAACAATGAAGCCATGATGTTCGAACACGAAGATGGCAATCCGATTCTCAAACTGGACGACGATCAAGCCTGGGCATTGATTGAGGGCACCAAGCACGGCAGGCTCGTGGTCACGGTGGCCGGCGAACCCGACATCTTCCCGGTGAACTACGCGGTCGGCGGCCGGAAGTTGTTTCTCCGCACCGCCCCGGGAAACAAGCTGGCCGAGCTCACCATCAATTCGAAGGTGCTCTTCGAAACGGACGGCATCCTGTCCGAGGAAGCATGGTCAGTAGTCCTGCGCGGCACTGCGCGCGTCCTCGACCAATCAGCCGATATCGCCGAGGCCGACGCCCTCGGGCTGAAACCGTGGGTTCCAACGTTGAAGGACTTCTACGTGGAAATTACGCCGACGTCCCTCAGCGGCCGCCACTTCCAGTTCGGCGAACACCCGGAGCGGGAGATCTAGCGCCCGACGGCGACTACCGGCCCGCCGACGCCGGTCCACCCCAGACGCCCGGCCCGCCGACGCCGGTCCACCCCAGACGCCCGGCCCGCCGACGCCGGTCCACCCCAGACGCCCGGCCCGCCGACGCCGGTCCACCCCAGACGCCCGGCCCGGCTACGTGCCGGCCGGCGCCTAGACCTTGCACCCGCCTAGACTTAAATGATGGCGGACAAGCTGACTCCGGAGCGGCGCAGCTGGAACATGTCCCGGATCCGGGGCAAGAACACCAAGCCGGAAATGCTGGTCCGCAGGCTGCTGCACGCGAAGGGTTACCGCTACCGCCTGCACGGCACCGCGGCCGGCGGCAAACTCCCGGGCAACCCCGACCTCGTCTTCGCCGGCCGGCACAAAGTCATCTTCGTCAACGGCTGCTTCTGGCATTTCCACGACTGCCGGGTGGGCCAGCACGCGCCCCAGGCAAACGCCGAGTTCTGGGAAACCAAGCGCACGCGCACCCGGAACCGCGACGCCGCCCAGCGGCTTCAGCTCGAAGGCGATGGCTGGGAAGTCCTCACCGTGTGGGAGTGCGAGCTGAAGGATCGATCGGCGTTGGAGCTCCGCCTCGATGCTTTCCTTCAAGGCCGTCTCCTCCAGGGCCCCTTCCGCCAAGGCCCGGCCCGGGACGAGCCCTCCTGAGGACCTGCTGAGCAGCAACGCCCCGCGTGTCGCGCGGCTTACCTCCGGTGCAAGCTGAACAGCCTCCGCTAATATTCGACTCCGGGGGCGATAGGCATTATTCGGTCAGTACCAACGCGTACTGCAAACACGGGAGAGCGCACGATGCCGCACTTGCTGATGTCCAACGACCAGCCCGAAACGGCTGTTGCGCCAACAGATTCCAGTCCCACAGATTCCAGCCCCGCAGTTTCAGATCCCACAGTTCTGCCGTTCCGTCGCGTCGGCCACACGAGACTCCGCGGCGTCCGGCCCCGCCAGTTCCGCGGAGCGAACCCGGATCTGGAGCCGCTGCGCCGGCAGGCGGCCTCGATCATTGATGAGGTTCTGGCCGGTACCAACCCGGAAGAAGCTGAAGTGCGGGAGAAACTCCAGTGGCACGTCGCTAACAACCCCGGCCAGCCGGAAAAGGCGCTCCTGGAGCATTTGCGGACAGTGGCCGACCAGGAGGAATCCGCCTAGCCGGCGGACCTGTCGATACTGGCCTGCCGGAGCACTTCGCCCCAGGACTGCTGGGCAAGATCTGCCACGGCGGCCAGGATTTCCGACGGCGGCAGCGACAGATCCAGCGGGAACTCGACAATGTCGATGTCGGTATTGAGAATCCGGCGCAGCTTGATTTCCCCGGCTCCCGGGTAAACGATCCACGCCGTCGGCACCCGCAAGGATGTGCAGTAGGCCAGCATCCGGTAGTGGTCGCCCGAGAGGGACGCGCCGACGTCGGCCGCGGCCTTGTACTTGGCGTCGTACACCATCACGGGCCGGCCGCCGAGGAAGTGGACGGCACCGGGCCGCACCACAATGCGGTCCGAGTCGCGGACGGCCTCGTTCAGCAGTGCGTTGTAACGCAACCGCATTTCTCCGGGGTAGGCGGCCATGGCTTCGCGGAGGGCCGTCCCCACGAAGTCCTCGAACACCTTTGCCATGTCCACCACGAACGACGCCGACTGCTGCTTGCCGTCGCCGGCCTCCGCCGAGGCGTTCCGCAGGATCAGTTCGGCGAGCCGGAGAGCGGCGTGGTAGCGGGTGTTCATCCGACTGGGCCGCCACTGCGGCAGCGGGGCGCCGGACTGAAGGCGCGTCACGGCGTCGAGCTTTCCCTTGAGCTGGCGCAGGCGGCTCAGGACCTCCGGCCGCACCCGCGGCACCTGGGACATCCGCTCCAGCGCGGCGCGCAGAATCCGGTTCTCCGCGATGTCCTCGGTGAACTCGTCATAGGAGACTTCCAGCGGAACCAGCATGCCGGGACGGCGGGAAATCTGGTCCGACATCCGGATCCGGCCCTTGACGGTCCGGAGGGATTCTTCCACCATGAGGTACCCCTGCAGCACGCCGCGGCTCAGCGCCCGGTCCGCGAGCTGCGCCAGGGATTCGGCCAGGGCGCTCCAAAGGTCGGTATGCTCCACCGCGGCGACGGAATCGTCCCGGAACCCTTGGTCCCCCGCGTAGCCGAGCAGGAACAGCAAACGGCTCAGCCCGAGCCGACCCTTCGGCCGCACCTCCAGCTGCACAGCGGGGGTGCGCACCGACCCGACGGTGCCCACCGGTTCGATCCGGTACAGTCCCATGCCCATCGGCGAGGCCTTCGCCAGGCCGCTGGCGTTGACGTAGGCGGCAGTGTCCGGATCAAGCCGCTCCACGACGCCGACGGAGAGTTCGTCCAGGACAATGTGCCGGCAGTTCTCCGCGGCGCCGCCGCGCCCGGATGAACCGGGTCGGGATGAGCCGCGCCCGGATGAACCGCGCCCGACCGTCCCGCGGTCCGAGGCCTTGCGGTCCTGCGCTACGGCGTCCCCGGCCAGCCTAGGCATGTGCCAGGCGGCCCAGGAGTTGTTCCAGTCCGAACCGTTCCTCGAGCTGGGCGCGGTTGAGCTGGCCGTGGTAGTGCTCCTCCAGCAGCGGCATGAGCTCGTACTTCCAGATTCTGCGCAGGCCCTTGGGCGTCTGCGCGGACTTCTTCATGAAGTAGGAGGGCCCGATCATGAGGTCGCGGTCCCATTCATCAATCGCGTCGTTCAAGGCGTCAAGCAGCAGGGCGGGCGTCGTGTCCAGGTCGCGGGCCTCGAGGAATCGCAGCAGCGAGCCCTTCACGGGTTCCGTCTTCGGGTGCAGCTCGATGAAGGAGAACCGCCGCCGGATGGCCGCGTCCATCATCGCGATGGAACGGTCCGCGGTGTTCATGGTGCCGATGATGTACAGGTTGTCCGGCAGGGTGAAGGGCTCGTTGGGGCTGTACTGCAGGTAAATGCGGTCATCGCGGTATTCGAGCAGGAAGTACAGCTCGCCGAACACCTTGGCGAGGTTGGCCCGGTTCATCTCGTCGATGATCAGGAAGTACGGTTTGCTCTCGTTGCCGGGTTTGGCCGCTTCCTCGGCGAGCCGGCGCAGCGGGCCCGCCACGAGCTTGAAGGACACCTGGCCCTCGTCCGTCTTGTCCGGGCGGAAGCCCTCGAAGAAGTCCTCATAGGCGTACGACGGGTGGAATTGGACCAGCTTGACCCGCTCGTCCGTGGTGTCGCCGGCGAGCTCGGCGGCGAGGTGTTTGGCGAGGTAGGTCTTGCCCGTCCCCGGCGGACCGTAGAGCACCAGCTGCCGGTTCTCCTCGAGGAGTTCGGCGATTTCCTGCAGCGGCTCCAGGTCCATGTGCAGGGACGCGGCGAACTCCTGCGTCAGCGGCCGGAACCCGTCACAGACCGGTTCGACGGCGGCATCCGGCGCGGCGCCGTCGCCGTCCTCGGCTTCCGCTTCAGCCGGCAGCAGCGCCTCAAGCGCCTGGATCACGCGGGTGATGTCCACGATGTTGCCGGAAGTGGTCAGCTGGCGCTGCACGTGGCGGGGCAGCCCCGTGGCGTCATGTTCCTCATCGAACCAGCGGACCTTGCGGCGGAGCTGGCGGTTGTCTTTGGCATGCTCAGGTTCGCCGAGGACAACGCCGATCCGGACCTTGCCCGAGCTCTGGTAGAGCGCGAGGTCGCCCGGTTTCATGACGGTCAGGAAGGCGAAGACTGCGGTTTTGGTGTCCTCACGCTCCACATAGCCGAGGTGCTTGTAGTCCTCGTCAACCGCGTTCTGGACCAGCCCCGCGGTGACGCCGGGGTCCAGCAGGCGGAGGTGCTCGACGTCGAGCGTCACCGCTTCCTCGTCCCGCCACTCCCCCAGCAGCTCGGCGTTGTCGTGGTGGGTGCGCAGGAGCCAGGCGCGGCGGCCGGGGTCGCCGACCTTCCGCCACTGGCTCACCAGCTGGCGCGAATACCAGTCGATCCGCTGCCCGGCCTGCTGGTCCAGGTGCAGGCGGATCCGGTGGATGTCCGCCGAAATGTCCTCGTCGCTGTCCCCCTTGGCCCCGCCCACCAGGGAAGCGAAAGCGTCGCGGATCTCCTGCCGTTCGACGTCGGCCACCACAGGTTCGAAGTAGCTGGGCCAGACCAAAAACTCAATGCTGCGGCGGATGGCCGGCTGGTCATCTGGGGTCCCGGCGACCAGCCGGTGGAAGGCCAGCGGATCCTTGACCGCGGCCTGGACGACGTGGGCCGGCCGCTGTGCGACGTGCTGCACGAAGCGGCAAAGCCATTTCAGGTGGTCCCAGATGGTCCAGTTGAATTCCGCGGTGCGGTCCCGGATCACGCCGTGGTCCGTCATGCCCGCGTAAAGCTCGTCGGGGAGTTCCAGCGCAGGCTCCAGCCACGACGCCGCCTCGGCGACGCGCGCCCGCTTGACCTTCAGCGACTTGACCTCGTGGGCCAGCGGCAAGGACTGGAGGAAGAGCAGCTCCACGGCCAGTTGCTTCGCCCCGCGGCTGGCGTCTTCCAGGTTCTGGCGCAGGTTGGTCATCATCGGCGCCTTGGGATCTGGAACGCCCCGTTCGAGGCGTTCCAGCAGCTCTGCGGCAGCCTGGACCGACCAAGTTTTGGTTCGGCCGTCCAGGGGGGACGCCTTGCCGAGCAACCCCGGGCCCAGCACAAACCACGCCGCGTCTTCAATCTCCTTGGAGATACCGAGGGCGCGGTGCAGGGCAGGCTTCTTGGTTGGGGTCATACGTTCAATTTACAGGCTTAAACTGAACGCGCCCATTTAACGCCGCCCCCTAAACTACCGGCCAGTAGATTATGGTCGGGCGGGCAGCAGACCCGATTTCGCGCCGGGCCCGCGCTTCACGCCGAAGGTGAAATACGTGGCCGGACCGATGAAATTCACCAGAGTGGCAAGCCGCCACATGGCCTTGCTGCCGCGAATCTGCGCAGCCGGGCGTCGGCTGATGTCCGTCTGGGCCGCGACCAGCAGCGAGAGTTGGACGATGGCAGCCGAGATGGTTCCGAACCGTGCCATCGGCGAGAGTTCGTTCCACTTCTTCTTGCGTGTGTGCTTCTTGTGCATGTTCTGGCCCATGTTCACAACGACCACGCCTCCTTATGCGTCGGGATTGTTCATTCTAGGAGCCGGGCCGAGCACCGGGGTAGAGGCTATTGGACCGGGTGGGCGCGGGTGTAGGGGGCCATCCGGTCCTTCTGCTCCGGCGTCAGCCGCAGCACCCGGCCGGTTGCTTCGTCCACGAAGGCAAGATGGCTCGTGGCCCGGACGCAGTCCTCCCGCGTGACGGGATCCTGCACCAGGTAGTGGATGTCGAAGCTGGCGCCCTTGACCGCCCCGATCCACAGCTGGACCACGGCGGGCACGTTCCGGTATTCAAGGGTCCTGACGTACCTGATTTTGTGCTCGACCACGAGTGCCAGCGTCCCTTCCGGAATTTCATTGAAGAGCGGCACCAGGGGTTCGGTTCCCGGCAGCCCGGGACCCCTGGGCGGGCCGAAGGCGGCGATCCGTGCTTCTTCGAGGATCCGGACAATCTGCACGTTGTTGATATGCCCGTAGGCATCCATGTCGCTCCAGCGCATCGGCACCTCCACCTCAAGGCGCCGAGGCTCCGTGGCTGTGTTCTCCCCAGCGGGGCCGTCCCCAGCGGGGCCGTCCCCCGCGGGGCCGTTCCCGGCGGCTGTGCCCTCCCCGGCGGGGCCTGCGGCGCTCAGCTGTGCACCGCCGTCGCGTCCTCCGCGGAATCCGCCAAGGCGGCGTCCGCGTCCTCGCCGGCGAACTGGGACATGTACAGCCGGTAGTACGCGCCCTGCAGGGCCAGCAGTTGGGCGTGCCGGCCCTGTTCGACGATCTGCCCGTCCTCCATGACAAGGATGGTGTCCGCGTCCCGGATGGTGGAGAGGCGGTGGGCAATGACGAAGCTGGTGCGTTCCGTCCGCAACGCCGCCATGGCCTTCTGGACCAGGGCTTCGGTACGGGTATCCACGGAACTCGTGGCCTCGTCCAGGATCAGCAGCGACGGGTTCGCTACAAAGGCCCGGGCGATGGTGATCAGCTGCTTTTCGCCGGCACTGACGTTGTTGCCCTCTTCGTCGATCACCGTGTTGTAGCCGTCCGGCAGCGCCCGGACGAAGCGGTCCACGAACGTGGCCTTGGCCGCCGCCATGATCTGCTCTTCGGTGGCGTCCAGCTTGCCGTAGCGGATGTTCTCGTAGATGGTTCCGCCGAACAGCCAGGCGTCCTGCAGCACCATACCGACCTTGGCACGCAGCTCTGAACGGCTCAGCCGGGTGATGTCCACACCGTCCAGGGTGATGCCGCCGGCGTTGAGTTCGTAGAAGCGCATCACGAGGTTGACGAGGGTGGTCTTGCCCGCCCCGGTCGGTCCCACGATCGCGACCGTGTGACCGGGCTCGGCCGTGAAGGACAGGTCCTCGATCAGCGGCTTGTCCGGCGTGTAGCTGAAGGTGACGTGCTTGAACTCGACGTGTCCGTCGGTCTTGGCCGGGAGGTGCTCGGTGGCGGTCTCGGCGTCCTGTTCGTCGGCGTCGAGGAATTCAAAGACGCGCTCGGCGGAGGCGACACCGGACTGCAGCATGTTGGCCATGCCGGCCATCTGGCCCAGCGGCTGGGTGAATTCGCGCGAGTACTGGATGAACGCCGTGGCGTCGCCCAGGCTCATGCTGCCCGAGGCCACCCGCAGCCCACCGACGACGGCGATCCCCACATAGCTGAGGTAGGAGACAAACTGCATGACCGGCATGATCATGCCGGAAACGAACTGGGCCCCGAAGCTGGCCTTGTAGAGTTCCTCGTTGCGCTCGTCGAAGCGGGCCAGCATGTCCGCGTCGCGGCCGAACACGCGGACGAGGTCGTGGCCGGAGAACGATTCCTCGATCTGGCCGTTGAGCTCCCCGGTGTTCTTCCACTGGGCGGCGAAGAGCTTCTGGCTGCGGGCGCCAATGATGCCGGCGGCCACCCCGGAGAGCGGCAGGGCGACGAGCGCGATCAGGGCCAGCTGCCAGGACACGATAAACATCATGATCACGATCCCGATGACCGTCAGCGCCGAGTTCACGAGCTGGGCGAAGGCCTGCTGGAGCGCCTGCTGGATGTTGTCGACGTCGTTCGTGACGCGGGAGAGGATGTCGCCGCGCTGGCGGGTATCGAAGTAGTTCAGCGGCAGCTTGTTGAGTTTCTTCTCGGTGTCATCGCGCAGCGTGCGGACCACGCGCATGACCAGCACGTTGAGGACATAGCCCTGGAGCCACAGGAAGATGTTGGCGACGAAGTACATCACCAGCACCACGCTGATGAGGAACGCGAGCTTCTGGAAATCGATGCCCGCGCCCGGCACGACATCCATCTTCGAGAGCATGTCGGCGAAGTTGTCCTGGCCCTGGGAGCGCAGTCCTTCAATGAACTGCTCCTTGGTGGCCCCGGCCGGGAGCTGCTTGCCGACCACTCCGGCGAAGATCACGTCCATCGCCTGGCCCAGGATCCTCGGGGCAATAACGTTGAGGACGACGGCGACCGTCACCATGGCGAGCACGGCGATGATGCCGGCGCGCTCGGGTTTCAGCAGCCCCATGAGCCGTTTGGCCGAAGGCCAGAAGTGCTGGGCCTTCTTGGCCGGCACGGCGCCGAACATGCCGCCGTCGGCCTCGCCGGGCGTGTACTCCTCCTCGAGGAAGTCATCCTCGATCAGGTCGGTTGCGTCCGTCCCGGCTGCTGCCTGGTCGGCTGCGGTGGCCGAAGTGGTGGAGACTTTCTCGTTGGTGCTCATGCCACTGCCTCCGCGCTCAGCTGGGATTCGACGATTTCCTGGTAGGTGCTGGAGCTTTCCAACAGTTCCTCATGTGTTCCGCGGTCCACGATCCTGCCGTTGTCCAGCACGAGGATCTGGTCCGCATCGGCGATGGTGGAGACGCGCTGGCCGACGATGATCACCGTGGCATCGGCCGTCTTGGCCTTGAGCGCCCGGCGGAGCCTGGCATCGGTGGCGACGTCGAGGGCCGAGAACGAGTCGTCGAACAGGAAGACCTTGGGTTCGGTGACGAGGGCGCGGGCGATGCACAGCCGCTGCCGCTGGCCGCCGGAGACGTTGGTGCCGCCCTGGGCGATCCGCGCTGCGAGGCCGCCCTTCTTTTCGCGCACGAAGTCCGCGGCCTGGGCGACGGTCAGGGCCTCCCACAGGTCCGAGTCCGTGGCCTCGGGCTTGCCGAAGCGGAGGTTGTGCTCAATGGTTCCGGAGAACAGGTAGGGCCGTTGCGGCACCATGGCCACGCGCTGCGTGATCTCGGCCCGGTCCAGCTGGGTGACGGGGACGCCGTCGAGCAGGACCTCGCCCGACTCGGCATCGTAGAGCCGCGGGAGCAGGGCCAGCAGGCTGGATTTGCCGGCTCCCGTGGAGCCGATGATCGCCACTGTCTGTCCGGGCTCGGCCGTAAAGCTGATGTTACTGAGCACGGGCGCCTCGGCACCGGGGTAAGCGAAGGTCACGTTGCGGAATTCAACGCGACCGGCCTTGGCCGCCGGCGTCACCGGGGTGAGCGCTTCATGGATGGAGGGTTCGACGTCGAGTACTTCACCGATCCGGTCGGCGCAGACCGAGGCGCGGGGAATCATCATGGCCATGAAGGTGCCCATCATGACGGCCATGAGGATCTGCAGGAGGTACTGGAGGAAGGCAGTCAGCGAACCGACCTGCATCTCGCCGGCGTCGACGCGCTGGCCACCGAACCAGAGCACGGCGGCCGTGGAGATGTGCAGGATCATGCCGATGGCGGGGAACATCAGCACAAACAGGGAACCGATTTTCAGCGAGACGTCGGTGAGGTCCTTGTTGGCCGCGCCGAAGCGCTCGGCCTCGTGGGGTTCGCGCACGAACGCCCGGACCACCCGGATGCCGATGATCTGCTCGCGGAGGACACCGTTGAGCCGGTCGATCTTCTCCTGCATGGAACGGAAGAGGGGCATCAGGCGGACCACAAGGTAGCCCACCACGACGACGAGCAGGGGCACGGACACCCAGACGAGCCAGGACAGGTTGAGGTCCTCGCGCAGGGCCATGAAGATTCCGCCGATGCACATGATGGGCGTGGCCACCATGAAGTTCAGCGCCATGAGCATGAGCATCTGGACCTGCTGCACATCGTTGGTGCCCCGGGTGATCAGGGTGGGGGCGCCGAAGACGTTGACGTCCCGCGCCGAGAAGCTGCTCACCTTGCGGAACACGCCGCGGCGCAGGTCCCGGCCGAACGCCATCGCCGCCTTCGAGCCGAAGTAGACGCCGGCGATCGCGGTGGCCACCTGGATCAGGGCGACGCCGAGCATGACGCCGCCGGTCCGCCAAATGTAGTCCGTGTCGCCGCGGGAGACGCCCTCGTCGATGATCTGGGCATTGAGGCTGGGCAGGTACAGAGCCGCGATGGTCGAGGCCAGCTGGAAGATGACCACAGCCGCGATGTATGGCAGATACGGCTTGGAATAGCGCCGCATGAGGGTAACGAGCATGCCCACGAGTCCTTTAGGAAGGCCGGACGATACGAAGACCGGAAATGAAGTGAGTTGAAAAGCTGATTGAAGACTATCCGTTGGGGCCGACAGCCTTGGCCACCCAACTCTACGAAATCCCCTGCCCGGGTGGAACACGGGACGCTGAAGATCATCCAAACGGTGTAGTTTAGCGGCGGCCGCTGCCTCGCACGCAACCGTCTTGCCGCGCAAAGGGCCCCGCTGCCGCCCCTGGGGGCAGCCGCGGGGCCTCTGCGGTCCGGTGCTGCGAGCCGGCGCTATTGGGTGCGGTGCCGGCCGTGGGTGGCGATGTAGTCGGCAGCCGCGCGCTGCATCTTACGCTGCTTGGCGAGCTGCCGGCGCAGTGCCGTGAGCTCCTCGGCAACCCGGGCCTGTTCGGCGGCGACGGCACGCTGCTCGGCGGCCTGCTCGTGCACGGCGCGCAGCGCGTCCGCCAGCAGCAGCTGCTGCTCCGCGAGCAGCTGCTGGGTCTGGAGCATCACAGGTACGACGTCGGCGGCCTCGGGCCGGTCCTCGGCCACCAAGGTCCGGGTCCGCTGGCGGGCGGCGTCGGGGAAGCGGGATTCGGCGCGCTCCCGGCTGAGCACCTCGATGAATTCCCGGTCCAGGTCCACGATGCCGGTTCCGCCGGCGGACGGAGCTGCCACGGCGGCATCGGTCCCCGTGTTCCCGGTGTCACGGGTTTTCCCGGTGGTTCCGGTGTTCCCCGTGTTGCCCGGCGTCGTCGCCGCGGCACCGGCCATAGCGAGATCCGGGGCGTCCGCTGTGAGTTCGGCGGGTTCCGGCCGGACGTCGACGGTGCGGCGCAGCGGGCGTTCCTTGATGAACAGGATGGCCACCAACGCCACGAGGCCGACAACCGCAGAGATCAGGAAGACCTCGGCGATCGCGTCACCGTAGGCGGCCCGCATGATGTCGCGGATCGGTGCCGGCATGTCTTTGAGGTCCATGCTGGCCCCCGCGGACCCGGCGGGAACCTGGATCCCGGCGGACGCGAGCCCCTCCACGACGAGCTCCTTGACCCGGTTGCCCAGCACTGCGCCGAGGACCGAGACGCCGATCGCCCCGCCGACGGACCGGAAGAAGGCAACAGAGGCACTGGCCGTGCCGATGTCCTTGGCCTGGACGGTGTTCTGGACGGCGAGGACGAGGTTCTGCATCAGCAGGCCCAGGCCGACGCCGAGGATGGCGGTGTAGATACCGGTCAGCCACAGGTCAGTGGTGTGGTCCATACTGCCGGCCAGGCCCAGGCCGCCGATCAGCAAGATGGCACCGGCCACGAGGTACCGCTTCCACTTGCCGGTGCGGCTGATCAGCATGCCGGAGGCAACCGACCCGATCAGGTTGCCGGCGATCATGGGCAGCGTGAGCAGCCCGGCCTCGGTGGGGGTGGCGCCGCGTGCCACCTGGAAGTACTGGCCAAGGAAGGTCGAGGAGCCGAACATGCCCACGCCGACGGCCACCGAGGCGAGGATCGCGAGGGCGGTGGTCCGCTCCGAGATGATCTTGAGCGGGATGATCGGCTGGGCTACCCGGGATTCCACCAGCACCAGCAGGCCCAGGAGCAGGACGCCGCCGCCCACCATGGCCACCGTCTGCCACGACCACCAGTCGTAGTAGTCGGGGTTGCCGGCGAAGGAGACCCAGATAAGCAGCAGGCTGACACCGGAGGTCAACAGGATGGAGCCGAGCCAGTCGATCTTGGCGGGGCGCTTGACGTGCTGGATCTTCAGGGTGACCTGCAGCAGGATCAGCGCGACCACCGCGAGCGGGACGCAGACGAAGAAGGTCCAGCGCCATCCCAGCGGGCTGTCGACAATGAAGCCGCCAAGCAGCGGGCCGCCTGCCGTGCCCACGGCCATGACGCCGCCCATGTAGCCGGAGTACTTTCCACGGTCACGCGGCGGGATCATGGAGCCGATGATGGCCTGGGCAAGGGCGGTGAGCCCGCCCATGGCGATGCCCTGGATGACACGGGCGGTCAGCAGCAGCGGGATGGTCTCGGACAGGCCGGCCATGACGGAGCCGGCCACGAAGATCACGATGCTCAGCTGGACGAGGACCTTCTTGTTGAAGAGGTCCGCGAGCTTGCCCCAGATCGGGGTGGTTGCCGCGTTGGCCAGGAGCGCGGCGGTGATCACCCAGGCGAAGTCCGTCTGGGTGCCCTTGAGCTCGGACATGATGGTGGGCAGCGCGTTGGCGACGATCGTGCTGCTCAGGATGGCGGTGAAGAACGCTGCCAGCAGCCCGGTGAGGGCCTCCATGATCTGGCGGTGGGTCATCGCCACAGGTTCTGCGGCGGTCTGGGATGCGCGGGATGCCCCCTGCGCAAGGTCGGACGGGGCCGGGGACGGCCCTGTGGCGGCGGCGTGGCTAGCCATATATCTACTCCTCAACAATTTCGGTCGTCTTCGTGGGTCCGGCCGTCGTTGCCCGGGCTGAGGTCCTGAGGGACTCAGCAAGTTTTTCGAGGGTGCGCGCCGTCAGTTCGACGTCGTCCTGGCTCCAGTCCCGCAACAGGTCCTGGATGGTGGCCGTCCGCTGGTCCTCGATGACACGCAGCTTCTCCGTGCCGGCGGCGGACAGGGCGATCAGCTGCGCGCGGCCGTCTTCCGGGTCCGGCCGGCGGACCACATAGCCGTGCTCTTCGAGGTCGGCGATGTGCCGGCTGAGGACCGGGGCGCTGACGCCGAGCCGCTCCGCAAGATGCGTGGCACGGGATTCGCCCTCCCCCACAAAGCGCAGAACGCCCTGCAGCGCCACTCCGGTGTCCTGCCCGCGCAGGCTGGCGGCGGCAACGCAGCGGACCGCGCGCTGGAGGTCGAAGATCTGGTACACGAGTTTGGCTGCAGCGTTGGATTCAACTGACATGATGGACACCCCTCTTTTGTTTGCCCAAGGCAACTATATACGAAATTGGTTACTTCGGGAAACTAACTCTCTCGTGGGAGGTGCCGCGCGGCCCCGAAAGGGCGCTTAAATGCCGAACGCGGACCGGCCGGGCCTGCCCCTCGCGTGAGGGGCAGACCCGGCCGGGTCCGCGCTGTGCACTGCTGATTCTGAAGTGCTGCTACTGAAGTGCTGTTACTGCAATGCTGCTGTGTTGTTGAGGTCCCGGCTAGGTTGCCAGGTGGGTGGGGCCGAACATGTGGAGCAGGGTTTCGACGACGACGACGTTGGGGCCGTCCGCGGCGAAGCCCGCCCTCAGGGCGTCCCCGACGCCCTCCGGGGCCACCCGGACGGCCGGGACGCCGAAGGACTCTGCCAGTTTGACGAAGTCGGGCCGGGCGAGCTCGGTGGCCGTGGCCTTGCCGAAGGCGCCCACCATGTATTCGCGCAGGATGCCGTAGCCGCCGTCGTCCACAATCAGCCAGGTGACCGGGACGTTGTGCTGCTTGGCGGTGGCGAGCTCGGAGATGGAGTACATCGCCGAGCCGTCGCCGGAGACGGCCAGCACTCTGGCGTGTCCGGCAGCTGCGCCGGCGGAAGTGCCGGTGGTTTCGAGCCCGACGGCGCCGCCGATCGCCGCGGGGAAGCCGAAGCCCAGCCCGCCGGCGCCCTGCGCAGAGTGGAACTGGCCCTCGCGCGCATCCCAGCAGCTCCAGCCCCAGTAGGCCGAGATGGTCATGTCCCAGAACGTCTGCATGGCCGCGGGAACGGCCTCACGGATGTCGGCCATGAACTTCAGTTCCTTGCCGAGGTCCTGGGACTCGAGGCGGGCCTTGACCTTGGCCAGGGTGTCCTTGACGAGCACCTCGGGAGCCGTGCCGTGCCAGTCCGCGCGTTCGCCGTGCGGTTCGGTCAGGGCGGCGTCGAGGGCGGCCAGGGCCTGGCCGGCGTCCGCCCGGATGCCCAGACCCGGACGGTTGGACTCCAGGACGCGGGGTTCGGCGTCGATCTGGATGATCCGGCCGCGCGGTTCAAAGGTGAAGTAGTTGGAGGTGACCTCGCCCAGGGAGGAACCGATGACGATCAGCACGTCGGCGTCCTCGAGCACCTCCGTCATGTACTGGTCCTCGATCCAGGACTGCAGCGAGAGCTCATGGTTCCAGGGGAACGCGCCGTTGCCGCCCGGGGTGCAGATCACCGGCGCCCGCAGCTTCTCCGCAATCGAGAGCAGCGACTTTTCGGCCCGGCCGCGGCGGGTGCCGCCGCCGGCGATGATGGCGGGACGTTCCGCCGTCGAGAGCCATTTCACGGCTTCGCGGACCAGTTCCACGCGGGGCGGGTTGTCGGCCGCTTCGGCGAGGGCGTCCTCCACGGGAGGCACCATGATGGGGTCCAGCAGGACGTTCTGCGGGATTTCGAGCCACACGGGGCCCTGCGGCGAGGAGATCGCCTCGGTCCAGGCATCCTGGATGGCCGAGGGGATGCCGGAGGCGTGCTGGATCAGCCGCTGGGATTTGGTGACGTTCGCGGCCGAGGCCTTCTGGTCATCGAGCTGGTGCAGCATGCCCTTGCGCCGGGCGCCGAGGCCCTCGAGCGGGATCTGGCTGGCCACGACCACCATGGGAACGCCGGTGGCGTAGGCCTCCTGCAGCCCGGCCAGGGACGTCAGCGCGCCCGGACCGGTGGACAGGAACAGCACGCCGACCTCGCCGGTGGCGCGGGAGTAGCCGTCCGCGGCGAACGCCGAGTTGTTCTCGACCCGGGAGGAGACGAAGTGCAGGTTCCCGCGGCCCATCGCATCGAACAGGCCCAGGGCGTGCTGGCCCGGGATGCCGAAGACCGTCTTGGCGCCGAGCGCCTCAAGGGTCTCGACGACGAGGTCCCCGCCGTTGCGCACGCCGGTCATCGTGATGCCACCGGCGAAGCCACCGGGGAGCCGAAGCCGGCGGTGCGGCGCGATTCCTGGCCGAGGGCCTGGGCCGCGTAGCCGTTCGGGGCGCCGAAGCGGTCCCCTTCGACGGCGCGGTCCGCCATCAGCGTCACGAGTTCGTAGGCGACGTGGCTTGCCGCCACGCCGGTGATCTCGGCGTGGTCGTACGCCGGGGCAACCTCGACGACGTCGGCACCGACGAGGTTCATGCCGCGGAACCCGCGGATGATTTCCAGCAGCTCGCGGCTCGTGATGCCGCCGGCTTCCGGCGTGCCGGTGCCGGGGGCGTGCGCGGGGTCAAGGACGTCGATGTCCACCGAAATATAGAGCGGGCGGTTGCCGATCCGATCCCGGACCTTGGCGACCGTCTCCAGGACGCCCTGGTAGTAGACGTCGGCGGAGGTGACGATGCCGAAGCCGAAGCGGTGGTCGTCGTCGAGGTCCTTCTTGCCGTAGAGCGGGCCGCGGGTGCCGATGTGGCTGATGGCCTCGGTATCCAGGATGCCTTCCTCGACGGCGCGGCGGAAGGGTGTGCCGTGGGTGTACTCGGCGCCGAAGTAAGTGTCCCAGGTGTCCAGGTGCGCGTCGAAGTGCAACATGGCGATGGGCCCGCCGGCGCGCTCGGCGGCGGCGCGCAGCAGCGGCAGGGCGATGGTGTGGTCGCCGCCGAGGGTCACCAGCTTGCTGCCGGTCGCCGTCAGGTCCAGGGCGTTCTGCTGGATGGTTTCGATGGCGTCGTTGATGTTGAAGGGGTTGACCGCCATGTCGCCGGCGTCGGCAACCTGGATGTTCTCGAAGGGGCTGACGTCCCACGCCGGGTTGTACGGGCGCAGCAGGCGGCTGGCCTCGCGGATGTGGTTGGCCCCGAAGCGGGCGCCGGGGCGGTAGGAGACGCCGGTGTCGAACGGCACGCCGACCACCGTGACGTCTGCCTTGGCCACCTGGTCCAGGCGCGGCAGGCGGGCATAGGTGGCAGCCCCGGCGTAGCGTGGGACGCGGGATGAATCGATGGGGCCAAGGTTGCCATTGGCCTCGATGCGCAGCTCTTCCAAAAGAAGCCTCTCCTTCGAGGATTGACCGACGGTTGTGACACCCATCATACACTCGAAGTTTCGTATTGCGCATCATTTGTTTACCAACCGCTTCACGCGATGGCCGAGGCGCCCCGCTCCCCTGTCCGGACGCGGACGGCGTCGCGCACCTCGATAATCCAGATCTTGCCGTCGCCGAAGCGGCCCGTGCGCCCGCCCTCTTCAACGGCCGCCATGACGGCGCCGAGGGCGTCCTCTTCGACCAGGACTTCCAGCCGCACTTTGGGCAACAGGTCCGAACTGTATTCGGCGCCCCGGTACACCTCGGTATGGCCCCGCTGCCGGCCGTAGCCGCTGGCCTGGCTCACGGTCAGGCCGTTGACTCCGGCCCGTTCCAGGGCCGCGCTGACGGCGGCGACCCGCTCCGGCCGAACAATGGCCGTGACGAGCTTCATGACGACACCCTGCCGCGGACGGCCTCACCTTCGGCCCCGGCCTGGGTCTCGGCCTGGGCTTCGGCCTGGGTCCCGGCGTGGGCGTGGGCCGCGGCACCATCAGTCCGGGCATGCGGGTCACCGGGGTGGAAGCTGCCGCCGACCATGAGGAGTTCGTAGGCTGTTTCGGCGTGCTCCGTCACGTCAATGCCGGAGAGCTCGTCGGCCTCGGAAACGCGCATGCCGATGCTCTTGTGGATCGCGAAACCAATCAGCGTGGTCATGGCGGCGCTCCATGCCGTGACAATCAGGGCGGTGAGAATCTGTGGCCAGAACTGCGCCAGGCCACCGCCGTAGAAGAGGCCGCCGGCCGTCTTGGCGGACGGCAGCGCGAAGAATCCGAGGGCCAGGGTCCCCCACAGGCCGCCCACGAAGTGCACAGCCACGACGTCCAGGGAGTCGTCGAGCCCGATCTTGAACTTCAGCCCGACGGCGAGCGCGCAGACGGCTCCGGCGATTGTGCCGATCAGGATTGCCCCGACAGGGTCGACGAACCCACAGGCCGGGGTCACTGCCACGAGTCCCGCGACGGCACCCGAGGCGGCTCCGAGCGAGGTGGCATGCCCGTCGCGCAACCGCTCCACGAGCAACCAACCCAGCAGGGCGGCGCAGGTGGCAAGCAGCGTGTTCATCCAGGCCAGGGCGGCCGTGGCGTCGGCAGCGAGTTCCGAGCCCGCATTGAACCCGAACCAGCCGAACCAGAGCAGCCCTGCGCCGAGCATGACGAAAGGCAGGTTGTGCGGGCGGATGTTGGGGTCTTTCATGAAGCCGAGCCGCTTGCCCAGAACCACCGCCAGCATGAGCCCGGCTATGCCGGCGTTCATGTGGACCACCGTGCCACCGGCGAAGTCGAGGGCTGAGATCTTGCTGCCAATGATGCCGGTGGGCCCGAACAGGCCGCCGCCCCAGACCCAGTGCGCGATCGGCGCGTAGACGAGCGTGACCCAGAGGGCGGCAAAGAGCAGCCAGGGTCCAAACCTGACGCGCTCGGCCACCGCCCCACTGATCAGCGCGACAGTGATGATGGCGAACGTGGCCTGGAAGCCGACAAATATCATGTCCGGCAGTCCTGGCGCTTTGGTGCCGATGCTGGTGGTCAGCCCGCTCAGGCCGAAATTAGTGAAGGGATCCCCAACGAATCCGCCCAGCGCATCCGGGCCGAAGGCCAGTCCGTAGCCCCACAGGGCCCAGACGACGCCCACCACGCCCATGGCGCCGAAGCTCATCATCATGATGTTGAGGACGGACTTCATCCTGACGAGCCCGCCGTAGAAGAACGCAAGTCCGGGGGTCATCAGGAGGACCAGGGCGGACGCCGTGAGCATCCACGCGGTCGATCCGGGGTCAAGGACCTGCGGATCTACTGCCATTCCTACTGCAAGCACAGAGAACTTCATAGCGGGAGCCTTCCTCGAGTGCCGGCGCTCCGAGGGCGCCGATTCGGCGAGACCATGTCACCTTGGGACAGTTGTACGTCCCCCCGCGGATGACGCTACCCACGGCGTGTTTCGGGAAGGCTTTCCGATTCTTGCCGGCACGTTACGCGGTGGCTCTGGGCATTAATTTGCCGTTTCCGGCAGATTGCCGGAATGTGACGTACATCTCACCAAGGGCCCGGGGGTCAGTTGTACTTGAGAGTGAGCAGCAGGCGCTTGAGCTGGATGTACTGCTCCGTGGTCATCCAGGCCTTGGCAGCGTCGACGGAGGCAAACGCCGGGCTGCCGAAGAGCACCTTGGCTTCCGCCCCGCCGTTTGCGAAGCTGACATAGGCGGAGCCGGAGTCAGCGACCCCGGGCGCGAAGTCACGTTCCTTGCGGACGCTCATGTGGAAATCGGACTGGTCAGCAATGGAATCGAATGCGAAGCCGAAGGCCAGCTGTTCACCGTCCACATCCTTTAGCCCCGGCACCGGAGCGGTGTCCAGCACGGTACGGGCCACCGGGCCGGAGGCGTTGCTGGCACTGGTGCTGCTGATGATGGAAGCCAGTTCGTTGCCGGTGGCGTCGGCGATGACCGCCTGCACGCCCCGCAGCTTGGTGGCGTCCTCGGGTGAGCCCACCAACCGGATGGACCAGCCGTTCGGGTAGGAGAAGGAAAGGTGCCCGTCCGGGAAAGTGAAGGTTTTCACGCCGGCCACGGCACTGGCCGTCGGCGTGGCCGCGGCGGGGGTGCCGGAGGCGCTGGAGGTCGGCGCGGGCGTGGCCGAAGCGGCGGTGGACGCGGCTGTGGCGGCCGGGCCGGATTCCTGCTGCGCCGGGGCCGCAGTTTCGCTGGCGGGGCCGCTTGCCGTTTCGCCGGCACGCTGGCCCGCTGCGGCGCAGGAGCTAAGGCCAAGGGCAACCGCGAGCGCGGCGGCCAGGGCCAGGGACAGAAAGACGTTGTTGTTGCGGTTCATGGATCCCCCAGTTGATGACGCGAGCGGCTTGCGCCCGTCCTGTGGTGCCGGATTGCGCCGTGTGGATACGTTCATGGTGGTTATTGTTGCGGTCCTGCCCTCAGCGGCTGGCGGCGGGTACCAGCACCCACAGCACCTCGACGGCGTCGTCGGTGGGATTGACCCAGGTGTGGGGTTCCCGGCCGGGGAACGTTACAGTGTCTCCGGTGCTGAGCTCGAATTCCTCATTCGTGAGGATCAGGCGGATGCTTCCCTTGACCACATGCAGGACGTCGACATCGCAGTCCACAGCATAGAGTTCGGACTCGCCGCGCCCGCGCGGCTCGATCACGGCCTGGATGATCTGGACGCGGCGCTCGGACCGGGCGGTCAGCAGCCGCTCGACGATCCCCTCGCCGCCGAGGGAGATTCGAGGACCCTCATTCTGCTTCGTGAGGTGCGTTTCGGGGGCGGCAAAGAGGTCGCCAATGGAGATGGAAAGAACCTGGCACAGCGTTACCAGGGAGGCAACCGAGGGCGAGGTCAGGTCCCGCTCGACCCGGCTGAGGAATCCCTTGGTGAGCCCGGTGGCGTCTGCGACCTGTTCAATGGTGAGCCGCTGGGACTGCCGGGCGGCGCGGATCCGCGAACCGATGGCAACGGGAACATTGCTCGGTTCAACTGGTAGTGCCTTCATTTAGGAACCTTTCACGGCCGGCCGCTTGGCCCCATTATTGGAGCAATCCTAGCGGGAGCGGGCCTTCGTGACGCGGAGGCGGCGGCACCACGCCCTGCGCCTTGACTGTTACCGGAGTCACAGCATACTCTTCTGGGCAACATGTGTTGCCTATAGGGCAAAACCGGAGGTTCCGACGGAAATCCTCCTCTATCCACGTCACGCAGCAGCAGCCTTGCCGACCATTCTGTTGAGGCCCGGCAAGCCCGCATCCGCTGCCAACCCGCTCCAAGGAGCCTTTAATGGACGCAACTTTCGTCAACATCGCAATCGTGGTGGTGTACCTGGCCGCCATGCTGGCGTTCGGGTGGTGGGGCAAGTCCCGCACCAAGAACAATAGCGACTTCCTCGTCGCCGGCCGCCGCCTCGGCCCGTTCCTCTACACCGGCACCATGGCCGCCGTCGTCCTGGGCGGCGCGTCGACCGTCGGCGGTGTGGGCCTGGGCTACAAGTTCGGCATCTCCGGCATGTGGCTCGTCGTCGCAATCGGCGCCGGCGTCCTGCTGCTGAGCCTGCTCTTCGCCAGCACCATCCAGAAGCTGAAGATCTACACCGTCTCCCAGATGCTGACCCTGCGCTACGGCAGCAACGCCACGCAGACCTCGGGCATCGTCATGCTCGCCTACACGCTGATGCTCTGCGCCACCTCCACGGGCGCCTACGCCACCATTTTCGTGGTGCTCTTCGGCTGGGACCGCGCCGTCGCGATCGCCGTCGGCGGGGCAATCGTGCTGGTGTACTCGACCATCGGCGGCATGTGGTCCATCACGCTGGCCGACCAGGTCCAGTTCGTCATCAAGACGGTCGGCATCTTCTTCCTGATGCTGCCGTTCACGCTCAACGCCGCCGGCGGCCTCGACGGGATCCGCAGCCGGGTGGACGCCACGTTTTTCCAGATCGACGGCATCGGCGCCCAGACGATCATCACGTACTTTGTGGTCTACACCCTCGGCCTGCTGATCGGCCAGGACATCTGGCAGCGTGTGTTCACCGCCAAGACGCCTGAAGTTGCGCGCTGGGGCGGCGCGACAGCCGGCATCTACTGCATCCTCTACGGCGCAGCCGGCGCCCTGATCGGCCTCGGCGCCCGGGTGGCCCTGCCGCAGATCGACGTCAAGGCCCTGGGCAAGGACGTTGTCTACGCCGAGGTCGCCACCCACCTGTTGCCCATCGGCATCGGCGGCCTCGTGCTGGCCGCCGCCGTCGCTGCCATGATGTCCACCGCCTCCGGTGCCCTGATCGCAGCCGCCACCGTGGCCCGCGCCGATGTGCTGCCGTTCGTTGCCGGCTGGTTCGGCAAGACCGTCAACACCGATGACACCGACAACCCGGAACACGACGTCAAGGCCAACCGCATGTGGGTCCTGGGCCTGGGCATCGTGGCAATCGTGATCGCCATCGTCACCAAGGACGTTGTCGCGGCCCTGACCATTGCCTACGACATCCTTGTCGGCGGCCTGCTGGTGGCCATCCTCGGCGGTCTGGTCTGGAAGCGCGGCACCGGCGTCGCCGCCGCGGCGTCCATGGCGGTCGGCTCGGTCATCACGCTCGGCACCATGATCATCCTGGAAGTCAACGCCGAGGTTCCGCTGGACGGCATCTACGCCAACGAGCCGATCTACTACGGCCTGGCGGCTTCCGCGGCCGTCTACATCGCCGTGTCGCTGCTGACCAAGCCGACGGATCCCGCGGTCATGCAGAACTGGCGCCGGCGTGTCGCCGGCGGCGCGGCCGAGGAAGACAAGGCCCCGGCCCTCACGCACTAGGGCCCTCACGCACTAGGGCCCTCACGCACTAGGGTCTTGACCGGTCCGGGTCCTGACCGCGAGTTGCAGGTCGACGGCGGCGCTCCCCACGCGGGGGCCCCGCCGTCGGCCTTTGGGCCATTTATTCGGCTTCGGGCTATCTAACGGGCCGCGGGAGAATCACTCGTTTTCCTCAGTGGCAAGGAATTCTTCCCCCTCCAGGGGCACCACCGGCGTCTCGTCGCCCAGGAAGTCGTCCGCGTCCAGGGGAACGAGCCGATCGGCCTCTTCGAGAAGCTCCTCGTCCTCGGTCTCCGCGGCATCACTGACGGGCGCGTCCTCGGCGTAGTCGTAGGCGGGATCGGACTCGAGGGAGTCCCGGGCCGGCTGGATGGGATGTGATGCGGTGCTGTCCATGGTGCAACCTCCATGCGGCTTCGGCGGCGGCAGGGCCCCGGGGAGCCCGCCCTGGGTTTCATTCGAACACCGCGGACCCGGGCGGTCAAGGGCTCACAATTGCGGCCGGAAAGCGGCTGCGGGCGGCCCCGCCACGCAGGGCAGTTACGGCCTCCCTAAACTTTCCGCTGAGGATGGCCAGCCGGAAAGGCGCGGAAATACCGGGTACTCTGGAGTCGCAATGGGGCCGGACCATGCCCGACCAAACCCAGGAGTTCTTCGTGTCTCAGCACACCGAATCGGACCGCAACGATTCTTCGCAGCACCACCCGACACAGCCCTCCCCGGTCCCCGAGACGGACCCGCGCCCCGCCCCGCCGCACGCCTCCCCTGCCCCGGGCGAGGCTCCCCGTACCGCACCCGCCGTCAGCGCGCCCAGCCCGGAGCCCGGAACAGACCCGAGCGCGGCGCCCAGCGCGGCCGCCGGAACAGACGCGAGCGCGGCGCCCAGCGCAGCGGACATCAAGCGCTGGCGCCAGTATCTGGCCGATGAACGTGCCGAGGCGGCCGTCTACCGGGACCTGGCGCAGAACCGTGCCGGCGAGGAACGCGCCATCCTGCTGGCGCTGGCCGAGGCCGAGGGACGCCATGAGGCGCACTGGCTCCAGTTGCTGGGCGATCATGCCGGCAAGGACCGGCATGCCTCACTCCGGAGCCGGTTGTTGGGCTTCCTGGCCCGGCATTTCGGCTCGGTCTTCGTCCTGGCCCTGGCCCAGCGGGCGGAGAGCCGCTCCCCGTACGCCACCGAATCGTTCGCCACCCCAGCCATGGTCGCCGACGAGCAGATCCATGAGGAAGTGGTCCGCGGGCTGGCCACCCGGGGCCGCAACCGGCTGGCCGGAACGTTCCGCGCCGCCGTCTTCGGCGCCAACGACGGCCTGGTCAGCAACCTGTCCCTCGTCATGGGCATGGCGGCCTCGGGCGTGGGAAGCCAGGTAGTGCTCCTCAGCGGCGTCGCCGGGCTGCTGGCGGGCGCATTGTCCATGGGGGCCGGGGAGTTTATTTCCGTCCGGTCGCAGCGGGAGCTCCTCGCCGCGACCCGTCCCACCCAGATCACGTTGGCGGCGGCGCCGCTGCTCGATATCGAGCACAACGAACTCCTGCTCGTCTATCTGGCCCGCGGCATGTCCCGGGAGGCCGCTGAGCACCGCGTCGCGGAGCGGATGGGCCTGCTGGACTGCGACTGCGATCCCAGCCTGTCCCTGCGGCCGGAACTGCCCGAAAGCGAGGACCAGCACGAGGCGGTCGGCACCGCCTGGGGCGCGGCGGCGTCGAGCTTCTGCTTCTTCGCCTCCGGCGCGATCGTGCCCATCATTCCTTTCCTGCTGGGCATGACAGGGCTCGCCGCACTGGTGGTTTCCGCGGCCCTCGTCGGCGTGGCGCTGCTGCTCACCGGCGGCGTCGTGGGCCTGCTCTCCGGCACGTCGCCTGCCACCCGTGGCCTGCGCCAGCTGGCCATCGGCATGGGTGCCGCCGGCGTGACGTACCTGCTGGGCATGGCCTTTGGCGCCGTGGTTGGCTAGTGGACGGTCCTGAGTTTCGGGACCGCGGATCACGGCACAGCCGGCCAGCCACCGCGCTGCGGATCGTCAGGAACCTGGCCGCCGCCGCGGTGATCGCCGGCGGAGCCTTCCTCACCGCGGGACTCGTATACGGCGATCCCCGGTTCACGGGTCTCTTCGAGGTCACCCGCGGAACGGGGAACAACGCGGGGCACAATTCAGGAAGTGACGTGCACGCACAGCCGCAGGCTGGCCAGGCTTCCGGCCAGCCTGCCGTGCCGGCCGGAGGAGACCGGACGGATACTCCCCCGCCCGGGCTCGAGGAGCAGGACCAGCCCCTCGGCGTGCCCCGGAAACCGGAGGCCGCCAGCACTTCGTACAAGTTCCTCGCAACGAATGACGACGGGACTCCGGTGGGTTACTCGCCGTGCCGCCCGCTGCACTATGTCATCAATGCCGCCCTGGCCCCGCAGGGTGCCGAGCGGCTCGTTGAGGACTCGATCCGGACGATCTCGGAGGCCACCGGAATCACGTTCATCAATGACGGCCCCACGTCCGAGGCCCCCTCGCCCACCCGGGCGCCCTACCAGAAGGACCGCTACGGGGACCGGTGGGCGCCGCTGCTAATCGCCTGGACCACACCGGAGCAGGCACCGCAGCTCAAAGGCCCGGTGATCGGCACGGGCGGGAGCACACACTTCAGTTTCGGCGACGGTCCCAAGAGCTTCGTCACGGGCAGCCTGGAACTGGATGCGCCGCAAATCGCGGAAGACCTGGACCGCGCCGAGGGCGCGGCCTATGCCACGGCCGTGATCCTGCACGAGCTCGGCCATGTGATGGGCCTGGAACATGTCGATGACCCGGCCCAGCTGATGTACCCCGAGATCGGAGCCCCGGACGGGCTTGCCGACGGCGACCTGAACGGACTCTACGAGCTCGGCCACGCCCAGTGCCGCAAGGATCTCTGACCCGCTAGCGCTCCAGCGCCTCAAGGGCTTCCGCGACCGAATCGACCAGGAAGATCCTTCCCTCCATCCGGCGCCCTGACGCCAGGCTCTGTAAGAGGGGCCACGCCGGGAACCGCCGCAGCCAGTGCTCGTACCCCACCAGGACCATGGGGGTGACGGTTTCCGGAGCGGCGTAGTAGTTCTCGCAGGCGTCCTGGAAGATCTCCTGGACGGTGCCGCCGGAACCCGGCAAAAAGAAGATGCCGCCGTTGCACAGTTCCAGCAGGATGGCTTCCCGGATGGCATTCGCGAAGTATTTGGCCACGTGGGTGGCGAAGAAGTTCGGTGGTTCATGACCGTAGAACCACGTGGGAATCCCCAGCGACGGCATACCCTCCGGGTGGCGTTGGGCGACCGCCGCAGCCGCCCGCGCCCAGGCGGACACCGAGGGGCGGAAGGACGGCACCGCCGCGAGGTCGGCCAGGGCCCGCCGGAAGTCCGGCTCGGGGGCTTCGCTGAGGAAGGCGCCCAGGTTCGCGGCCTCCATGGCCCCGGGGCCGCCGCCCGTGGCTACCACCCGTCCGCTCCGGGCCAGCATCCGGCCCAGCAGTGCGGCTTCCTCAAATACGGCGGTGCCGCGGCGGGCAATATGGCCGCCCATGACCCCCACCATCGTGCGGCCGGCGCGGAGATAGGTGCCGGCCAGCTCGTCGAGGGCCACGCCGATCGAATGGTCATGCAGGGCGGCGGCCAGTGTCGCATCGAGCCGGCGGCGCTGACCCGGCCGGATGCTCCACTGGTACACCCGCGCGTCGAGCGTGTCCTCATAGGGCGACGCGGCGATCCCGGCATAAAGTTCCTGCGGCGTGTACAGCTGCCCGCGGTAGGGGTTGAACGGCACCGCCGTGAGCCGGGGAAAGATGAGGGCGCCCCGGCCGCGCAGCAAATCCTCCACACCCTGATCGAACCTGCAGCCCAGGAAGACCGCGCCCTGGGCCTCCAGCGCCTCCAACTGTGTCCGGCGGCCCCGCAGATCCAGGGACTGGACATGCCAGCCGTGCATGCTGCGCGCCCCCGCCGCGACCAGCCGGTCGAAACCGGCAACGCTCTCGACCTCCAACGTGCGGGGGCTGGGGTAAAGGCTGCGGGCGGCGCTCATGGAGCCAGCCTAGACCGTGGCCGGGCCGCCGCTGCGGATAGACCTCGCCGCCGCCCTAACCCCGGATCCCTCCCCCGTCACCTGGCGCTCCGGCGGCCTCATCGCGGGAATGAAAGTGGCTCTCGTCATGTCCGATACACCCGGAAGGACCGGCGGTGCCTGCTTTCCGGGTGTACCGGTGTGCGGCTCCGCCGGCCCCCCCTGCTGCCAGCCGGTCCATGATCCGGCGGCCCGCCGGCGGCGGCCATGCCGCCGGACGATTTTCGTTTATTTCAGCGGCGCCATGACGAACCGGTTGGGGAGCGCCCGCGTGAAGGCGTTCCTGATCTGCGGATCTGTCGTGGTTCTCCAGTCGACCACGGGATTTCCGGGCTGGTTTTCCTGTTTGGAGAATTCGAACCAGACGGCAAGTTTGAGCTGGGGGAACTTGGCCCGCAGTCCTGGGTCAAAGAGCTGGTTCCACCAGGTTTCCTTGATCGCCAGGGCCGGTGCGCCGTCGCTGCGCGAGGTGTTGTAAAAGGCTCCCGTCTCGGAGATCGCGAACGGCTTGTCGTGCCCGGCCGCGTACGTGGCGTAGAAGTCCGGCAGAGCGGTTTCGTCCACACGGCCGCTCTTGTACGTCCCGGAAATCTTGGCGGCGAGCTTTCCCGGTTCCGGGATGGTGTTCTCTCCCCAAGGATAGGCGTTGCCGAAGTGATAGACGGACAGCCCGACCCAGTCCACGGCGTCGTCCCCTGGCCAGTACGGGGCGTAGGGGTCATCGTCCATAGTGAGTTTCCCGTCGTGGTTGGTGTCCAGGACCTGGAAGTCCGGGCTGCCGGGCTGGACTCCGTGCGATCCACCTTCGAAGGGGTAGCCGCCGGCCTCGTTCGGGGACCAGAGCATCCCCGAAGCGGGGGCCTTGTGGACGGCGGCGGCGACCTGGCGGAACTTCTCGATATAGGCCGTGGGCTGCTGGGCCCACGGATACCAGGAGCCGTTCATCTCATGTCCGAACCGGACCATGACCGGCACGCCCTTGCGGTTCCAGGCTTGGAGGTCTCGGGTCAGGTCCGTCAGGGACTGCGGGGTGACGGCGCTGAGGTCCTTCCTCGGTTCGAGGGTGAGCATGAGCGACGAATGGTAGTCGGCGAGGTCTTGGACCTCGTTGCCGATTGATGCCTCGTCGGAGGCCCCGAGCGGAAAGTTCACGTAGCTCCCGTAAAGCGCGGGTGTGGCTCCCAGGCGGGCCGCGTAATCTCCCACCGTGTCGAATTCGGAATCCAACTGGATGCCGAAGTCGGTCCGGCCATCCACGGGAACGGGGAACCCGGCGGATGTCTCATTGAAGATTGCTGTGAGTCCGCCCGCGCTCAATGCGATCGCTGACATCAGGAGTGTGAGCTGTCTGAAGATTGTGGGCTGAACCATTGCTTACTCCTCTGGGCCTTCGGTTTTCAGGATGATGAACGTCACCATCAGGGCAACTTCGGTCAGGATCGCTGCGGCGATCACGACTGACAGGAAGACCGGGTGCATGGCGACGTGCACGGCCATCGCGAGGGGCACGAGGATGTACGCTGCCGCGACCGCCAGCGCGGCGAAGAGTAAGGCGGCACAGCTGACCTGTGCCCTGAGGACGGCCCGGCGCCGGGCCATCGGTGCCAGCAGATGGACCACTTCCAGGGGTGAGTGGAGGTGCGTCTCTAACAGGAAGTTATTCTCGACACCTGTCTGCGCGCTGCTCATGAGGACTGATGTGCTGTGTTCCATGGCTATACACCGCTCCTGATGCTTTGAAGGTCTGCTGTCTTGGTCTTGGGGGTGGGAACCCAATTGACTTCCCGTTTTCCGCCGGTCCACTCGAGCACGGCCCAGAGCGCGGCGGAACTTTCAATGAATCCCGCGACGGGGGCGATGACGAGGGCGCGGGCTATCTCCGCGGCGCGGGTCCACCGGTCCAGGCCCGCGTCGGCGACGTTGTGCCAGGCCCCGATGAAGACCGAGCCCATCCACATGATGCCCACCAGGGAGAGCCAGACGCTGCCCCCGGCCGGCAAGGGCGCCTCATCGTCCAGCAGCAGCGACTTCATGGCGAGAACCAGAAACATCGGAAAGATGAGCGCGGACAGGCCGCCGACGACGGCCCCGAGCGCGAAGGTGCCGATCCGGTAGCGGGTCCCCCACACCAGGCCCGTTCGGGTTCTCCAGGGCAGCGACGCGAACAGCGGGTTGCGGCTCGTGGCAGTCAAGCCCTGCAGAACACCGAATATCCAGCGGTAGCGCTGCTTGAAGGCGCTGTGGACGGAGAAGGGAGGTTGTTCGAGCATGACGCATCCATGCCAGCCGAACACGTCCTTCCCGTACCCGGTGAACGCTTTCATGCCGAACACGTAGTCCTCGGCGATGAACGGCTGCCCGTCCAAACGCCCGATGTCCCAGCCGATAGCATTCTCCAGCGACTCCTCGATCACCAGGTTGGACCCATGCAGATGCAGGGGTGCCCCGGATTCCATGACATGCCGACACTCGTAGCATCCGATCGGCCGGTTGGCTTCCATCGCACGGCAGAGCGCGGAAGCCCGCATGTACTCGAGGGGGTAGTAGATGGGGCCTTCGAGGATTGACTTGTCGGTCGTGGCCAAGCAGTCGATGAGCTTGCGCAGCTCCGACGGAACCATGACGGATTCCTCGTCATAGTGGACGATGAATGTCCGTCCCGGCTTCCGGTTCCATAGGGCGCGTCGCTTCTCCACGACATAGTGCATGCCTCGGGCCTTCATCATGGTTCCGTTAGGAGTTTCGTAGTCCCGCGGCACCACCAGGACATCCACGGTGACCGGGGAACCGTGAAAGGCCGTCCGGAGGCTTTCGGACTGGTCCGCCGATTCGGTCACCACTTCAACAGAAAGGAACCGGCCATAGAATGCCGGGTCCTCCAGAGCCAGCGCGACGACGTTCCGGATTCCCCGCGCAATCACCTCAGTGCTACCCTCCGACCCACGCGTGGTGATCTGAATTTTGACAAAGGGCACATCGAGGGTGCGGAGGGCGCCGGTTGACACTGAGTCGCCGCGCCGGTAGCGCCTCCAGCGGAAGAGGAAACTCCACCAGTAGAAGGCCATCCGCACTCCGATGATCGAAACACCGACGAACACGACAGGGCCGAGGATGGACAGGACAGGGCTAATCGAATCGGGCATGGGGCACCGTTCCAGTGAGTTGGCAGCATTGCAGGGGAATGAGGAAGACGCTCAGATGCACCGCTACCGGATGGCCGCCGGTCCGCGGGGATCGATATCGCACGGGGAATCGATGAACGCCAGAAACAAGAGAGCGGCCCGACAACTTTGGACCCCGGAGGTCTCGACCGGGAACCTAGTATCGGGACTCGCTCCGACTCTGTTAGCCGGCCGCTTCCTCAATGCCTCGACCCTACGGACGCCGAGGTCACGCCCACACGAGTAGCGACTACTCGAAAAATTTGCTTCAACTACCCGCCACGTAACTTCGCCTGGGCGCCACGGTTTGGTGGTGACACCTATTTCGGGCCCGCGGCTACTCCCACGGAAGCCGGCGAGGCCCTGAAACGCAGGTAGCACACGGCTAACCCCTAGGGTCGGTTACTTGGAGCCGTCGCGGCACCGCCGCCGCCGCGTACACGGGAACCCTGCCCGCGCCCGTGCAGAAGGCCGCCCAGATCATCACCGGCGTGCCCGCTGCTTCCGCCGCGGTGACCACCCAGACAGCCGCCACTAACGAAGCCACGCCCACAGCCGAGGCAACGGCCGATACCGCAGAGAAGACGACTGCCACGGACAGCTCGTCGGCAACCCCAGTGGGGCCGGACGCGACGGGACCGGCCGCTGACGGGCTCTGCCAGTCCTCACCCACGGCGAACTGGACACCTCATCCACGGCCTACAAGTCCCTCGCGGTAGCAGCCGATGGGCAGGCCGTCATTCCGTTCGCCCCCAACTGCCCGTCCAGGCCGTCGTTCCGTCCGCACCGCAGCAGGCTGCGACCGGCACGGCGCACAAGCCCGCTGCGGCTGGCCGCCCGTAGCAAGGTACTACCTACCTTGTTGCAGTTCGAGAAGTGCGTCGGGGCATTTCCCTGGCAGTAGCGGGGCGCATGAAGACAGAAGAGCCCGACCAACAGGCTCTTGTGCCGATCGGATAAGTTAGCTGCCGGGGGTCGTTCGTGAAGGCATCGGCGACAGACACAGCCGATCTGGCACCCACAGACCGGTCTTCGCTGTTTAGCGATGCATACCGGGAGTACTCACCTGGTGTCTGCGACTATTTGCGAACCCGCGGGATGCAAGATCCAGAGGCCGTGACCCAGGACGTGTTCGTCGCCCTCTACCCACGGCCTGGGGACGTCCGCGGCGGCCCGTTCGGGCTGCGTGTCATCGGCGAATTGTCCATTGAGTCCACCGCCCGGATTATGAACAAATCACCCGGCGCCATCAAGCAACCGCAACGCCGGGGAAGCGGAATGAACCACCCGGCCGATGTGGAGCTTCTCGGGCCGGCACTGATGCATGTCCGAAGTACCGCCCACGGGCCGCAGCCGACGCCCTCGGGCGAACTCGCCGACCTCCTCGCGGCCGTGGCGAGCGGAAAGCCGACGGACAGCGGCACCGTCTCCAGCCTCGCAGCACACCGCGGGAAACGGCACACGCGGTTGGTTATCGCCGCGGCGGCCCTCTCCCTTTCACTGGGAGCCGGCGCAACGGCGGCCGTGGCGAGCCCGGATTTCCGCGATACCGTCCAGAAAACCATCGCCACCCTCGTCGACCCCTCCCCAACCCGGACGCCCCTGACCCGGCCCGAGGGCTCGGCCAAAAAAACAGGAGCTCCCCGTTGCGCTATCACTGGTGGCGGCCATTCCAGGGCCAAAGATGATAGCGCAACGGGGAGGGTGGGAGGGTGCGTGCAGATTAGGAGACCTGGAGGCCGCCGTTGATGTCGTAGGTGGCCGCGGTGATGTAACCGGCGTCCGGGCCGAGCAGGAAGGCGATCAGGGCCGCCACTTCCTCGCGGCTGCCGACCCGCCCCATCATGATGCCCTCCGACATCTGCGCCTTGCGTTCCTCGCTCAGAGTGCCGCCCATGATGTCGGTGTCGATGGGGCCGGGGGCGATCGCGTTGACCGTGACCCCGAACTCGCCTACCTCGCGGGCCAGGGCGCGGGTGAATCCGATGATCCCGGCCTTGGAGGCGCTGTAGGCAACCTTGGAGTAGGTGCCGCCGCCCCGCTGTGCCGAAATCGAGGAGATGCTCACGATCCGGCCGAGCTTGCGCTCGATCATGCCCTTGAGCACGCGCTGGGAAACGATGAAGGATCCGCGCATGTTGATGGCGAAGACCTTGTCCCATTCCTCGACCGTGGTGTCCATGAACGGCGTCGGGGAACTGATGCCGGCCAGGTTGGCCAGCGCGACGATCGGGGGCAGCGAGCCCTCGATCTCGGTGATGGCCCGGTCAACGGACGCGGCGTCGGAGACGTCCGCACCGACGCCGATGGCCTTGACCGCACGGTTGGAACCGATCTCGGCGGCAGCGGCGCTGGCGTCCTCGGCATTGATGTCCAGGATTGCGATGGACCAGCCCTCGCTGGCCAGGCGGTCCGCGGCGGCACGGCCGATGCCGCGGGCTGACGCGGCTCCGGTCAGGACCACAGTGCGTTCAGTGGGGAACGGGGTAGTTGATGTCATGGTGAAGATTCCTTCAGGGGTTCGGATCAGGATACTTTGGCCGGGTCGACGGCGGCAGCCGCTGCGACCGCGGGGTCAAGGCCGGCGTCGCCTTCGGGGCGCCGGCGGGCGTAGAGGTAGGTGGCCACGGCGGTGAGGCACAGGCAGAGGGACAGGAACAGCAGCCCGCTCTGGTTGCTTCCGGTGGCGTCCTTGAGGAGGCCGACGGCGTACGGGGAGATGAAGCCGCCGAGGTTTCCGAGGGAGTTCACCAGGGCCAGTCCGGAAGCGGCAGCCGCACCGGTCAGTGCCGCGGAGGGCATCGAGAGGAACGGGGCGATGGCCCCGTAGATCCCCATGGCCGAGACCGTCAGGCCGATCATCGCGAGGAAGGGGTTGACCGGCAGCAGGTAGCCGGCGGCCAGGAGTCCGACGCCCGCGAGCACCATGCTGACCGAGGCGTGCCAGGCACGCTTGCCGGTCCGGTCCGCGCGCTTGCTCCAGAAGTAGACGAATACTGCGGCCACGGCATAGGGGATGAAGACGATGAAACCGATCTCGGCCGTGGAGAACTTGCCGAGGGCCGCGACGATGGTGGGCATCCACAGGCCCAGGCCGTAGATTCCGCACACGAGGCCGAAATAGAGGGCGGAGTAGACCAGGGTGCGCTTGTCCTTGAGCCCGGCCAGGAAGTTGTGCTTGCCCGACTGGGACTTGGCCGCCAGTTCGGCGTCCATGGTGGCCGTGAGCCAGTTGCGCTCGTCGGGCTCGAGCCATTTGGCGTCCCGCGGCCGGTCCGTCATGAGGATGGGCGTCAGCAGGCCGAGGGCGATCGCCGGGATGCCTTCGATGATGTAGAGCCACTGCCAGCCCTGGAGTCCCATGATGCCGTCCATCTGGAGCAGGAGCCCGGATACCGGGGCGCCGAGCGCGTTGGATACAGGCTGGGCAAGGATGAAGATGCCCAGCACGGTGACGCGCTGCGCGGCGGGGAACCACAGCGTCAGGTAGAACAGGATCGCCGGGAAGAATCCGGCCTCGGCGGCACCGAGCAGGAACCGGATGATGTAGTAGGTGGTTTCACCGTTCACCAGGCACATGGCGGTGGCGAAGATGCCCCACGTGATCAGGATGCGGGCCAGCCATTTCCGGGCTCCGAACCGGTACATGCCGGCGTTGCTGGGAACCTCCAGGAGGGCGTAGCCAAGGAAGAAGATGCCGGCGCCCAGTCCGTAGGCAGCGGAGTTCAGGCCGATGTCCTCGCTCATGGTGAGTTTGGCGAATCCGACGTTGTTGCGGTCCAGGTAGGCAACGAAGTAGAGCAGGACAATCAGGGGCATGACGCGGCGGCGGACCTTGCGGAGCGTGCGGTCGCCCAGTTCGCCGAGTCCGAAGGACTTGGGGGCTAATGAAGTCATCATCGACCTTCTTATGTGTTTTCCTGCCCTGCGGCTGTGCCGGGTGAGGAAATCGGTGGATTGGGGTGGTCATCCTGCCCGCTTGGAAGCGCGTGCTGCAGGATACTTGTTGAGTCAGATGTCAGACATCTGATTCAGGAACTAGGCAAAATCTTAGGATGTGATTCGGATTACGTCAAGAGTAAGGAGGTGGACGTCAGGACTTGGCGCCCCGGACGTAGCGTTCGTAGTCCGCATTGGTCTGGTCCATGTGCTCATCCATCGCCTGCCGCGAGCGCTCGGCGTCGCCGCTCAGGATGCTGTCCAGGACCCGCTGGTGGTAATCGATGGCATGCTGCTGGATCACCTCGACGGCCGATGTTTCGCGTCGGGTCACGTACAGCAGCTGGCCCAACTGGGCGAACAGGGCCCGCACAAAGGGGTTGCCGGACGCCTTCAGGACGGCGTCGTGGAAGCCAATGTCCGCCTCCACGAAGCGGTCCAGGTCCCCGGAGTCGTGGAAGCGCTTCATGTCCGCGATGCACTCGCGCATGCGCTCGGCCTGCTCCGGGGTATAGCGTTTGGCGGCGAGCGCGGCCGCCCCGGTCTCCACCATCCGGCGCATCTCGATCAGTCCCACCGAGACCTGGTCGGCCGCATTGCCATGCGAGGCCGCCTTGAAAATCGCGTCCAGGCCGGTCCAGTTGTCCGTGGGATTGACGAAGGTTCCCCGGCCGGCCTTCACATAGAGGATGTTTTGCGCGCGGAGCGCTTTGAGGGCCTCACGCACGGTGAGCCGGCTGACGCCGTAGGCCTTGGCGATGTCGGCCTCGGGCGGAATCGGGTTATGGGGCTGGAGCTTGCCGTCAAGGATTTCGGTCAGCAGGCCGTCGACGAGATCGTCGACCAGTGTCCTGCGGCCCATCCCAGTTCCCACCTTCAGTCTCGTTTCGTGCTGCCATCCACATTACCCATGTCCGGGTGCGCAGCCATGTAGGCGTCGAGCTTGGCCAGCGTCTGTTCCAGGTTGGCCGGATGGCGGCGCAGGTAGCCGGCCAGCCGGAGCAGGCTCTTGCCGCGGACCCGGCGCGCGTCCCATTGCTCGGTGACCAGCGTGCCCGCGGTGCCGTCCTTGCCCGTGGATGGTTCGAGCAGATAGCGCCACACATGGCCGTAGAAGTGCCGCCACGCAATCCGGTGGCCTTCCTCGAATTCGCAGACGGTATTGAGGATCTTGTAGTTCACCCGCATGTTCATTTGCATGCCGAACCTCGCGCGGAGGTACAGCCGCCGTGGCCCGCGCGGCTGGGCGCCCTTCACCGTGTCCGAGCCGTCGATCACGCTGTGCAGGGCAGGCGTGGCGAGCACCTCGAAGATGGCCTCGGGGGCGGCGGCAATGTACCGGCTGCGGGACACGAGATAGCGGGGATTCATCTAGTAATCCTAGTCCGCGATCGTGTTGCAGAATGAGGCATGCAGACTTCCCGCAACCCCCTCCGCGGCCGGCCGCGCATCGGCGTTCCCGTCCGCCTCAGCAGTTCCGCCGATCCCGACCCGCGCGTGGCGGAAGCCAACGCATTGTTCGAGTACATCGTGGAGCTGCTGCGCGAGGGCGGCGGCGAACCGGTGCTGCTCGACGCTTTGGGGCCCGACGACGGCGGCCTCGCCGCGGCGCTGGCCTCCCTTGACGGCGTCGTCCTTCCCGGCGGCGGCGATCTCGACCCCGCCCTCTATGGCGAGCTGCGCGGCGACGTCTGCTACGACGTCAGCCCTGCCCAGGACGCCCTGGATCTCGCCGTGGCGCGTCTTGCGATCGACGCCGGGCTGCCTGTGTTCGGCATCTGCCGCGGGCATCAGCTGCTCAATGTGCTCTACGGCGGGACGCTCATCCAGGACATGGCACCGGGGACGGTGGCGCACCGCGAGCCCGCGCCGGTGCACGGGGCCGGACCGTGGGCCTGGCACGAGGTGGGGGTGCGGGCCGGCTCCAGGGTGGCCGCCCTCTACGGCGGCGGTTCGAGTGCCGTGAACGTGAAGATCGCCTCCGGCCACCATCAGGCCGTGGCCCGGGTGGCCGGAGGGTTGCGGGTGACGGCCGTGGCCGAGGACGGGACTGTCGAGGCGCTCGAGGATCCGGAGCGCTGGGTGGCCTCGGTCCAGTGGCACCCCGAGGCCCTGGAACTCCCGGCCGGGGAGCGGCTCGCGCCGTTCCGGGCCTTCGTCGAGGTGTGCCGGGCCCGGCCCTGACCGCTCAGGACCGGCAACCCCCGGGCCGTGGTCAGCTGGCGACGCTCACCGTCACCTTGACCGGGGCACCGGTGGCCAGCGATTCCTGGGCGGCATCGGCAACCCGGGAGGCCGCGACGGCGTCTTCCGGGGTGCAGGGATTCTCCCGGCGGCCAAGGATCAGTTCGACGAACGCCTCCATCTCGGAGCGGTACGCCGTCTCGAACCGCTCGGCAAACGTCCGATGCGGCTTCCCCGCGGGGAACGTGATCCCGGCCTCGGCGGAGGCCAGCGCCGTCTTGTCGTCCAGGCCCACTATCAGGGAGCCGCGGGAGCCCTGGATTTCCAGCCGGACATCATGGCCCGCCCCGTTGTAGCGGGTGGCCGAAACCGTTCCCACGGTGCCGTCGTCGAACGTCACCAGCGCGAGGGCCGTGTCCACATCGCCGGCTTCACCGATCGCCGGATCCCCGTTGTTGGAGCCCTTGGCGAAGACCTCGACGATTTCGCGGCCTGTGAGCCAGCGCAGGATGTCGAAATCGTGGACCGAGCAGTCCCGGAAGAGCCCGCCGGAGCTGGCCAGGAACTCGACCGGGGGCGGCGTCATGTCGCACGTGACGGCACGCAGGGAATGGATCCAGCCCAGCTCGCCGGCCTGAAAGGCGCGGCGGGCTTCCAGGTACCCGGCATCGAACCGGCGCTGATGCCCGATCTGCACCACGCCGTTCCGGTCCCGGATGTAGTCGAGCACCGGCAGGGCGTCGGCCACGTTCAGGGCCACGGGCTTTTCGCAGAAGACCGGGATCCCGGCGTCCACGCCGGCCTTGATGAGCTCGGGGTGGGTCCCGGTTCCGGTGGCGATGACCAGGCCGTCCAGCCCCGAGGCCAGCAGCGCCTCGACCGAGGGCAGGAATTCGGCACCGAGACCGCTTGCCACCGTCCGGGCGTGCTCTTCGGCGACGTCGGTGAGGCGGAGCCGGACACGGATCCCCTGCGGGTTCAGGACCTCGTTGAGGGCGGCGATGTTGTTGGCGTGCATGACCCCGATCCGCCCGACGCCGACGAGTCCAAGGATTACGTCTTTCATACTTCCACTCTCAGGTTTGGTGCGGGCACGGTGAACGCCGCACGGAAGGCCTCCAGGGCCGCATAACTGTCGCCACTGGCCCACGCTTCCATGCCCACGGTCCCTTCGTAGCCTGCGTCCGCGAGCGCCCTGGCGACGGCCGCGTAGTTGATTTCCCCGGTTCCGGGTTCGCAGCGGCCCGGAACGTCCGCCACCTGGATCTCGCCGATGTATGGCAGGGCGGTCCGGACGAGCTCGACCAGGTTCCCCTCCCCCATTTGGGCGTGGTAGAGGTCCAGCATGAGCCTGGCGTTCGGGTGTCCGGCGGCCTGCACGAGCGCCAGGGTGTCCTTGGCCCGTGCCAGCGGGATGCCGGGGTGGTCCAGGATGGTGTTGAGGTTCTCGAGGCAGAACGTCACCCCGTACTTCTCACCGAGCTTCCCGAGCCGTTCCAGGGTCCGGGCGCCGGTGGCCCACATCTGGCCGGTGGCCCGGTAGACCGGGCGGGCCGCGTGGCCGTCGATGAGTTCCGCCGGGTGGACCACCAGCCGGCTGACGCCAAGTTCCAGGGCGGTGGGGATCAGGGACTCGGCGGTCCGCACTACCTCGTCCGCCGTGTCCGGGTCCACGAGGCTGCCGGAGCTGTATCCGGTCATGGAGGAGAACACCGCCCCGGTGGCCTTGAGCGCGCCGATGTCCTTGGGCCGCGAGTCCCAGAGTTCGACGTCGAAGCCGGCCTCGTGGAGCCGGCGCACCCGCTCCGTGAACGGCAGGTCCGTAAAGACCATCTCAGCGCACACGGCGAGCCGCATCAGAGGACCACGCTCTCGTTGACGGCCACCGTGTTGACCGTTGCCGGGGTCCCCTGCTTGACGGACTCGATGCAGGCCAGCGCCATGGCCAGTGCGCGCCGGGCGTCACTGGCTCCCGGAGTGAGAGTGAAGGGCTTCGGCTCGGGCGCGGTACGGTCACGCCGGGCGCGCACGGCGTCGGCGAAGTCCACCAGCTCGTCCGTGTAGGCCTGCCGGAAGAGCTCGACGTTCAGCCGTGGGGTGTCGGCGGACATCCCCTCGGCGGTGAACCGGCGGGCGGCGGTTTCGGTGGCGCGGCCGGCCTGGACCATGCCCTTGGAGCCGAAGACCTCGCCGCGGATGTCGTAGCCGTACAGTGCACTGAAGTTTGCCTCGGCGACGGCGATCGCGCCGTTGCTGTAGCGGATGGTTACGATGGCGGTGTCCAGGAACCCATGGTCCCGCAGTCCCGGCTCCACAAGCGCGTCGGCAACCGCATAGACCTCCACAGGTTCGGCGCCTTCGTTGAACCAGTTCAGGGTGTCGAAGTCGTGGATCAGGGTTTCGAGGAAGATGGTCCACGCAGGGATCCTTGCGGCGTGGCCGATGCTCCCGGTGCCCGGGTCCCGGGTCAGCGAACGCAGCAGTTGCGGCTGCCCCACGATTCCGGCGGCGAGGTCCTTCTTGGCCGCCTGGAAGTCTGCGGCGTACCGGCGGTTGAAGCCGATCTGGAAGTGCACCCCGGCGGCGGCGACGGCGTCAAGGGCGGCGCCGAGCTCCTGGAGCCCCTGACCGGCGGGCTTCTCGCAGAAGACGTGCTTTCCGGCCGCTGCGGCCTGGCCGATCAGGGAGGAATGGAAACGCGCGGGGCTGGCGATGACGACGGCGTCAATCGCCGGGTCGGCCAGGAGGTCGGCGGCGTCGGCGGTCACCTTCGTGGTGCCCAGGGCGTCGGCCAGCGCCCCGGCGGATTCCAGGTTCGGATCCGCGATGGCGGCAAGGACGGCGCCGGGGACCCGGCGGGCAATGCTCTCGGCGTGGAAGGCGCCCATCCAGCCCGAGCCGATGAGTCCGATCCGCACCGGCAGGGCGGCGTCGGACGGGGTGCGGTTGAGGTAAGCCAAAGGCTTGTCCTTTCAGGAGTGGGGCGGCCGTTACTGGTAGGTCGTGCCGGTGGTCTGGGCGACGTCGGCGACTTCTCCCTGGACTTCCTTGACGATGTCGCCGTGGCCGCCGAGTTGTTCGAGTTCGTGGGCGAGTTCGGCGAGTTCGGCGCCGCCGGCCATCTGGGCGGTGAGTTCGTCCAGGGTGATGTCTTTTTTGTCGTAGTAGCCGATTGATTTGCCGCGTTTGAGCAGCAGGAACCGGTCCCCGACGGGGAAGGCGTGGTGCGGGTTGTGGGTGATGAAGATGACCCCGAGGCCGCGATCGCGGGCCTGCAGGATGTAGCGGAGCACCACGCCGGACTGCTTCACGCCCAGGGCCGCGGTGGGCTCGTCCAGGATCAGGACCTTCGCGCCGAAGTACACGGCCCGGGCGATCGCGACGCACTGGCGTTCACCGCCGGAGAGCTGGCCGATGGGCTGTTCGACGTCGCGCAGGTCGATGCCCATCGCGGCGAGTTCCTTGAGCGTGATGTCCTTCATCTTCTCGACGTCCATGCTCTTGAACGGGCCGAACCCGCTCGTCAGTTCCGAGCCGAGGAAGAAGTTCCGCCAGATCGGCATCAGGGGCACCACCGCGAGGTCCTGGTAGACGGTCGCGATGCCGACGTCGAGGGCGTCCCGGGGGGAGCTGAACTTCCGTTCCTCGCCCATGACTTTCAGGACCCCGGCGTCGTGCTGGTGCAGGCCGGCAATGATCTTGATCAGGGTGGACTTGCCCGCGCCGTTGTCGCCCAGGACGCAGGTGACGCGGCCGTTGTCCACGGCCATGGTGACCTCGGAGAGGGCGATGATGTTCCCGTAGTGCTTCCCGACCCCGTCGAGGGAGAGCAGGTGCACCGGGGTGTGGGTGAGCGGGTCTTTTTCGTTCTGCAGCAGGGTCTGCTGGTCGATCTCTTTGGCATTCATGGTTCCGGGCCCCTTTTACTTCAGTTCCGCGCGGCGCTTGACGATGAGGTTGACGATGGTGGCCAGCAGCAGCATCAGGCCCAGGAAGAACTTGAACCAGTCCGGGTTCCACTGCGCGTAGACGATGCCCTTGTTGGCCATGCCGAAGATAAACGCGCCGATCGCGCCGCCGATCGCCGAGCCGTAGCCGCCGGTGAGGAGGCAGCCGCCGATCACCGCGGCGATGATGTAGAGGAACTCGTTGCCCACGCCCTCACCGGACTGCACGGTGTCGAAGGCGAAGAGGTTGTGCATGCCCAGGATCCAGGCGCAGAACCCCACGGCCATGAACAGGCCGATCTTGGTGGCCTTGACCGGCACGCCCACGGCGCGGGCCGCGTTCGCGTCCCCGCCGACGGCGAAGATCCAGTTCCCCACCCGGGTCCGCATCAGCACCCAGGTCGCGACCGCGACGAGCGCAAACCAGTAGAACACGGTGATTTTGATGTCGACGTTGCCGATGGTCACCGAGGACGCGAAGACCGCCCGGGCAGAGGCGAAGCCGTCCATGTTCGAGATCGAGGGCGAGGACACCGAGCCGCCGATCAGCCGGGTCAGGCCCAGGTTCAGGCCGGTCAGCATCAGGAACGTCGCGAGGGTCACGATGAAGGACGGCAGCTTGGTCTTGATCAGGATCCAGCCGTTGATGAACCCGACGGACAAGGACACCACCAGGGCCAGGCCGACGCCGACCCAGACGTTCGTGGTGAAGTACCAGCTGAACAGCGACGCGGTCAGCGCCGAGGTGATCACGGCGACGCCGGTGGAAAGGTCAAACTCCCCGCCGATCATCAGCAACGACACCCCCACGGCCATGATCCCGATCGTGGAGGAACCGTACAGGATGGTCGCCAGGGCACCGGGCTGGGTGAAGGTCGGGGACACCAACGCGAAGAAAATGAAGAGGACGATCGCGCCCACCAGGGCACCGACCTCGGGACGTCCGAGCAACTTCTGGAACGGACTGCGCTTGGCGACGCGCTCATCGGGCGCCGCTGACTCTGTCTTGGTCTGGGTGACGGTCATGATAATTCTCCTAGCTGCCGGGCCGGCCAGGGCCGGCCCGGCCAGCGGACTGTTAGCGGATACCCTGCTCGGCGAACTTCAGAACATCAGCCGCATTGGACTTGTCAACGATCGCGGGTCCCGTCAGGACGGGCTGGCCGCCGCCGATCTTGAATCCGCCGCGCTTGGTCTGCCAGATGGCGTCAACGGCTCCGTAGCCCTGCAGCCATGGCTGCTGGTCCACCGTGAACAGCACGCTGCCGTCGTCGATCTTCTGGGCTAGTTCCTTATTCAGGTCGAAACTGGCAACCTTGGCCGAACTTCCGGCGGTCGCCACGGACTTCAGGAGGGTCAGGGTGATGGGAGCGCCCAGCCCGATGATGACATCAGCATCCTTGGATGCCTGCAGCTTTGCGGTCGCCGTCGACTCGACCGACGTCATGTCCGCACCGTTGACGTAAAGGATCTCCGTTCCGGGCACCTTGGCCTTCACACCGGCACACCGGGCTTCCAGGCCTACGTGGCCCTGTGCCTGGATGACGCAGACGGGGTGCTTGTAACCCTCGGCAGCGAGCCTTGTGCCCACGGCCTGACCGGCGAGCTGCTCGTTGGAGCCGAAGTGGGTGAAGGCTCCGAGTGCCTGGGAGACCCCTTCTCCGGCGTTCAGGCTGACAATCGGGATGCCCGCGTCAGCGGCCTTCTTCAGCGAGTCTTTCAGCGCGTCCGGAGTGGCCAGGGTGACAGCGATGCCGTCCACCTTCTGGTCTATGGCCTGCTGGATCAGCTGTGCCTGCCGGCCGGCTTCCGGATCGCCGGTGTACAGCAGTTCCACGTTGTCCTTAGCCGCCGCTTCCTCGGCACCCTTGCGGACGGTGTCCCAGAACGTGTCACCGGCTGGAGCGTGGGTGATCAAGGCGACCTTAATCCGGGGCGTCGAGGCGACTTGGCCTCCGCCAGCCGCATTGCCTGAGTCTGCGGGCTTGCCGCCGGTGCTGGAACACGCGCTCAGGGCCAGCATGGGTACAACGGCAGCCACGAGGGTTGCCTTCCGCCACGAGAACTTGGTCACGATCAATCTCCTTTGATTCCGGGCCACGCCGGCCGCTTCATCGCGTCGGTCCATGAGCCATCTACAACCGATCATGGTGACTCCAATCACAGTTGTCAATAGTTTGTCCTGACATTAGGATGTTTTGACGTAGCGCTACGCGATGAAATGACCGAATTCGCGGGCTCCACCTGCGCAAAGCGGTCAGCCCGACTCCCACCCCCGCGGCCCCAGACAACACCCCTTGGCTCCCTTCGGCAGCCCTGCTACCATCAGAAAAAGGCAGTATGTCCTATCAAGCGAACATGCGCCTGACATACGCGGAAAGACCGGCACCTCGGCCACCGCGGAGCACAAGGGAGCACGCCCAGTGGCGAATCAACTGAATCTGCAGATCGACCGCTCGTCACCGATACCCCTGTACCACCAAGTGGTACAGGGCATCGAGGCCGCCATCCACACCGGGCTGCTGGAACCTGGCAGCCGGCTGGAAAATGAGATCGACCTGGCCGCCCAGCTCAACCTGTCCCGCCCCACGATGCGCAAGGCCATGGATGAGCTGGTCCGCTCCGGCCTCCTGGTCCGCAAGCGCGGCGTGGGCACCCAAGTGGTGTCCAGCCAGGTCCGCCGACCGCTGGAACTCTCGAGCCTCTATGACGACTTGAGCAACAACGGCAGCAAGCCCACCACCGATGTGCTGAGCTTCTCTCATGAGGAGGCGGACGCCTCGATCCGGAAGGCGCTCCAGCTTCCCGCCGGCGCCAAGGTCTACCACTTCACCAGGCTCCGGAAAGTGGGCGGCAAACCGCTGGCCCTGATGGAGAACTGGGTGCGCGACGACATCACCGCCCTTGACGAGGCAAGCCTTGCGTCGCAGGGCCTCTACGGCATCCTGCGCAACGGCGGCGTGAACTTCCGCCTCGCCTCACAGCGGATCGGCGCCATGATCGCCAACGACTACCAGGCACCGCTGCTCGAAACCACCCCGGGCTCCGCGCTCGTCACCATGGAGCGCACAGCCGTGGATGACACCGGGCGCATGGTGGAAACCGGCCACCACGTCTACCGGGCAGATTCTTACAGCTTTGAGATGACGCTGGTTCAACGATAGGCGTTCACACCACGGCATCAGCGGGCGTCCAGAACTAGGCGCCTCGCGCAAGGCGTCCACCGACGAGCGCTCACCAACGAGCGCCACCGGCTCCAACAACGCACACATGCGCGCCTCTCCGGCGCGACAACGAAAGGGCAGCTTCCATGGCCAACTGGGTCTATCCGCTCGGCACCGCAGCCGAAGGCAAGTGGGACATTTCCATTGGGACGTCCGATTCCGGGCTGGAGGTGGACGGGTGGGCACATACCGGGCTGAAGGTTGCCACGCTGGCGGCCGGCGGCGGCGTAGTGCTGGACGCCGCGGCGGAGGAACGCATCGTAATCCCGCTCAACGGTTCGTTCGTGGCGACCGTGGACGGGCAGGACTATCCCTTGGCCGGCCGGGACAGCGTCTTCAGCGGCCCCAGTGATGTGCTGTACACGGGAGCCGGCAGGGCGGTGGCCATCACCTCGGCCGCCGGCGGACGCGTGGCAGTCGCCACCGCCCCGGCCAAGGCCGCCTACCCGACCCGGCTCATCACGGCGGCCGAGACGCCGGTGGAGCTGCGCGGGGCGGGCAACTGCTCCCGCCAGGTCCACAACTTCGGCACCCCCGCCGCGCTGGAGGCGGACCGGTTCATCGTCTGCGAGGTCCTCACCCCGGGCGGCAACTGGTCCTCCTATCCCCCGCACAAGCACGATGAGGAAAAAGACGGCGAGACCAACCTCGAGGAGATCTACTACTTCGAAACCCGCGTGACGCCCGGGGCCCCGCAACGCCCGGGCGCCGACGACGCCATCGGCTACCAGCGCGTCTATGCCTCCGACGAGCGGCCCATCGATGTTGCGGCCGAGGTCCGGACCGGCGACGTCGTCCTGGTGCCGTACGGCTGGCACGGGCCCGCCATGGCCGCCCCCGGTTACGACTTGTACTACCTCAACGTCATGGCCGGCCCGGGCCCCGTCCGCGACTGGCTCATCAGCGACGACCCGCACCATGGCTGGATCCGCCAGACCTGGGAGGGCCAGGACCTGGACCCGCGGCTGCCGTTCGGCCGGTAGGCCGGTAGGCCGGCTGCCGTTCGGCCGGTAGGCCGGCTGCCGTTCGGCCGCTAGGCCGGCTGCAGCTCAGACTCGCTGTCCTTCTCGGGGCTGTCGACGTCGGCCGGCCGGCCGGCGTCGTGCTTCTTCGCAGCAGCTGCGGCGAACGCCATCACCACCAGGCCCAGCAGGGTGATCCCGGCACCGGCCCAGATCGGCGAGGTGTAACCCAGGCCCGCGGTGATCGTGACGCCGCCCATCCACGCCCCCAGGGCGTTGCCGACGTTGAAGGCGCCGATGTTGGCGCCGGAGGCCAGGGTGGGAGCGCTGCTGGCGTACTTCATGACGCGCATCTGCAGCCCCGGAACGGTGGCGAAGCCGAAGCCGCCCAGCAGCACCATGGAGGCGATGGTCACCGGCTGGTTGCCCGCGGTCAGGGCGAAGAGCACGAGCACCAGCACCAGGATGGCGAGGACCACCACCAGGGTGCGGTCCACATTCTTGTCCGCAGCCTTGCCGCCGAGGGTATTGCCGATGAAGAGCCCGACGCCGAAGAGGATCAGCAGCCACGGGACCGTGGTGGCGGAGAAACCGGTGACCTCGGTGAGGGTGAAGGCGATGTAGGTGAAGGCGCCGAACATGCCGCCGTAGCCGAGGATGGTCACGAGGATGGAGAGCCAGACCTGCCCGGACCGGAAGGCGCGGAGTTCGCCGCGCAGCCCGCCAGAGGCAGAGCCAGCGGCAGAACGACCGTCAGATTCGCCTGATCCCGTCTTCGGCACAAGGGCCAGAATGCCGGCCAGGGCGAGGACACCGATCACCGTGATGGCCCAGAATGTGGAGCGCCAGCCCGCAGCTTGACCCAGCATGGTGCCGAACGGGACGCCCAGCACATTTGCCGCCGTCAGGCCGGTGAACATGATCGCGATCGCGCCGGCTTTCTTGTTGGGCGCCACCATGCTGGCGGCCACCACGGCGCCGATGCCGAAGAACGCGCCGTGCGACAGAGCGGCAATGATGCGGCCGATCATTATGACCGGGTAATCCGGCGCGAGCGCCGAGACGAGGTTGCCGGCGATGAAGAGCACCATCAGCACGGCCAGCACGGGCTTGCGTTCGAAGCGAGTCACGGCCGCGGTGAGGCCCAGCGCCCCGACCACGACGGCGAGCGCGTAGCCGGAGATGAGCCAGCCCGCGGTGGCCTCGGTGACGTGGAAGTCTGCGGCCACTTGCGGCAGCAGGCCCATGATGACGAACTCGGTGAGTCCGATGCCGAACCCGCCGAGGGCGAGGGCTATCAGGCCAACAGGCATGGAGGTGCTCCTTACAAAGCTGTACGGGATGGGGGTATGGCGCGTAAGCTAGTAGTTGCAGACGCGTTATTTATTGTTGCACAAGCAGATACAGCGCGCAAGCAACTATTATTTAATGTGCCCGTCACCACCCCGCCGGGCACGCGAGTTGAAGGGAAACACCTGATGGGCATCAAGGACGACGCCGTCGAGGTCCGGGCGCAAGGCTGGCGGACCCTGGCGGCCCTGCACGGGCTGATCGAGGCCGAGCTGGAGCGTTCCCTGCAGGCCGAGGCCCAGCTCTCCGTCGTGGAGTACACCGTGCTGGATGCGCTGAGCCGGCAGGACGGCTGGCACATGCGGATGCAGCAGCTGGCCCGCGCCACGGCGCTGAGCGCCAGCGCCACCACGCGCCTGGTCAACCGGCTCGAGGACCGCGGGCTGCTGACCCGGATCCTCTGCGCGGATGACCGCCGCGGGATCTACACCGAGCTCACGCCCAGCGGCATCGCACTGCTCGAGCAGACCCGGCCGGTTCACGACGCCACGCTGGAGCGGGCGCTGGCCGAGGCCCAGGAAGTCCCCGAACTGGCACCGCTGGTTGACGCCCTCCCCCGGCTGCATGCCGGAGTCTGAGGCCACAACGGAAAAGCGCTAACGCACGAAAGCCCCGCCCGATGACGTCGCGGGCGGGGCTTTGTGGTGGAACGACTAAGCGTTGACAGGCTGCTTGACGGCCGCCTGTTTGAAGAAGTGTTCCAGGTCCTCCAGGCTCTTTCCCTGGGTCTCCGGAACCACGCGCTTCACCCAGACGATGGCTGCCAGCTGGATCGCGACGAAGATGAAGAACGTCACCGAGACGCCAATCCAGGACACCATCTGCGGGAAGAAGAACCCGATCAGGAAGTTGATCATCCAGAGCACGAAGACACAGATGCCCATGCCGATGCCGCGGACGTGCAGCGGGAAAATTTCGGCCATCGTCAGCCACGTCACCGTGCCAATGCAGGACTGCATCGAGGCCAGGAACGTCACCATGAATAGCAAAACGAGATAGCCGCGGAGGGTGCCCTCCGGGATGAGCATGGAGATGACGCCGATGGCCAGCAGGGACGCCGCCGTGCCGGTCAGGCCGGCGATCAGCATGGACTTGCGCGGCAGCCGCGACATGAGGGACATCCCGACGACGACGGCGACCACCGAGGTGACACCGTTGACGACGTTGGCAATGAGGGCGCCCTGGTCGCCGAAGCCCGAGCTGGAGAGGATGGACGTGCCGTAGTACATGATGGCGTTGACGCCGCTGATCTGGTTGATCACGGCCATGCCGAGTCCGACGACGAAGATGCGGCGGATCCACGGAACCGTGAGGTCGCGGAAGGTGCCGAGCTTGGATTGGTAGTCTTCCCGCGCGGCCTGCCGGACTTCGTCGAACTCGGCGGAAATATCCTCCGTGGCGCGTGTCCGGCGCAGCACCTCAAGGACTTCACCGAAGCGGCCGGCCGACGCCAGCCAGCGTGGGCTTTCAGGCAGCAGCAGCATGCCGAACCACAGGACGACGGCCGGCAGCGTGGCAATGACGAGCATCCACCGCCAGACGTGGGAGGCCTCCGGGAAGGCGTTGCCCAGCACGGCGTTAAACGTGAAGGCCAGAAACTGTCCCGTGACAATCATGAGCTCGTTCTGCGTCACGATTCGTCCGCGCTGGGCTGCCGGGGACATCTCCGCGAGGTAGACCGGAACGATCACCGATGCCCCGCCGACGGCGAGGCCCAGCAGGGTGCGGGAGGCTATGAGCATCTCGGTGCTCGGCGAGACGGAGCAGGCGATGGTGGCCACGGCAAAGATCAGCGCGAGCCCCATAATGGTCCTGCGCCGGCCGAAACGGTCCGAGAGCCGGCCCGCCGAGATGGCGCCGAACGCCGCGCCGAAGAGCAGGGTGGAGGTCACGAGCCCCTCGGTCAGCGGGGTGAGGCCGAGGTCCCGCTGCATGAACGGCAGGGCGCCGTTGATGACGCCGGTGTCATAGCCGAAGAGGAGGCCGCCAAACGTGGAGAAGAACGCCACGCGCCGCATGAAACCCTTGGGATTCGAGGCGCCGGCGGTTCGGGCCGCGGTTTCCCCGGCCGTGGGTACCCGGGCCGCGGCTTCCCGGGCCGTGGAGTCGGCCTCGGACGGAGCTGAGCTGGTCAGTGTGCCGTCAGGCTTCGTCATAGGCTCGCCTTCTCGATGCGCTGCGTCATGGTCTCCAGCTGGTAGCGGGAGACCTCCGCGGCGTTGTCGTCCTCGGCGAATACGCTCGAGACCATCACCGTGTCGTCGCGGTCCAGGAAACCGATTTCCTTCAGGCCGCCGAAGAACTCGTCCCAGTTGACGTCGCCGTCGCCGATCTTCAGGTGCTGGTGCACGCGGACGGGGTTGCCGGGCGGGTTGGTGATGTAGCGCAGGCCGTGTGAGGCGTGGTGGTCCATGGTGTCGGCGACATGGACCAGGCGCAGCTTGTCCCCCGCGGCCCGCATGATCTCCAGAGGGGCGTTCTTCATGTGGAAGCTGTGCGAGGCCACATAAACCAGGCCCACGTTATTCGAGTTCAGCCCGCGGATCACCCGGATCGCGGCCAGGCCCTCCTCAACGAAGTCATCCGGGTGCGGATCGATCAGCAGGTCGATCCCCTCCCGCTCGATGATGGGGAGCAGCTCCTCCATGGAGCGGTAGAAGGCCCGTTCGGATTCCTCGGCCTTCTCCGGCCGGCCGCTGAACTCGGTGTTCATGGTGCCTACGCCCAGGTCCACGGTGATCTGGATGGCGCGCTTCCAGTAGCGGACGGCGGCCTCGCGGGCGTCCTCGTCCGGCCCGGACCAGCGCAGCACGGGCAGCACCGAGGCGATTTCGATCCCGGCATCCTTGCAGGCCGCCTTCAGCTGGCCCACCAGTGCGTCGTCGGCCTTCGGGTGGTTGTAGAAGGGGATGAAATCGGCGTGCGGGGTCATCTGCATGTACTTGTAGCCGAGGTCGGCCACCACGCGCGGGAACTCCAAAAGTCCGTGGCTGTGGTGGAACGGCGTGGGGTCAAGGGCGATTTTCACGTTGAACACTCCATTGTGGATCTGGTGGGCGTGCGGGCGGCCGGCGCCCCGAACTTGTCAGGAGGGGGCGCCGGCCGGCAGGGTCCCTAGCGGTAGAGGGCGGGCTTGGCGTTGAGCTTCACGGCGACCTTTTCGCCGTTCTTCTGCGCCTCGACGCCGGCCTCGCAGCAGGCGGCCGTGGCGTAGCCGTCCCAGGCGGTGGGGCCGCCGATCTCACCGCGCAGGGCCGCGTCCACCCAGGACTGGATTTCGACGTCGTACGCTGCCCCGAAACGCTCCTCGAAGCCGGGGGTGACGTTGCCGCCCCAGTGGCCATTGCTGCGGGTGTAGGGGCCCTTGTCCCCGCCGATGCTGACGATGCCGTCCTCGAAGGAGGCCTGGGTGGCCACTTCGTAGCCGAACTTGGCGTTGACGTAGATCTCGACGTCGGCCAGCACGCCGGACTCGGTCTCGATCAGGACGTGCTGCGGGTCGTGCTGCCCGGCCGGGGCGTTCCGCGTGGCTTTACCGAGGCGGACCTGGACCGAGGTGATTTCCTCGCCGGTGAAGTACCGGATGGCGTCGAACTCGTGGACCACGGAGTCGTTGATCAGCATCTCGTTGGTGAAGCCCGGCGGGGTGGTGGGGTTCCGGTGCTGGTGGTGGAGCATGAGCAGCTCGCCGAGTTCGGAGTCGCGGATGATGTTGCCCAGGGCGGCGTATTCGGCGTCGAAGCGGCGCATGAAGCCGACCTGGATGCGCTTGTGGCCGAGCTTTTCTTCGGCTTCGACGATCTTCCAGGAGGATTCGGCATCCGGGGTGAGCGGCTTCTCGCAGAGGATCGGGATGTCCTTGGCGATCGCCTTGAGCAGGATGTCCTCGTGCAGGAAGCCGGGAGTGGCGATCAGCACGGCGTTCACGTCGCCGTTGTTGAGGGCTTCCTCGGCGTCGGCCAGGGCGACGGCGCCGGGGATGCCCTCGATGGCGGCCTGGGCGCGGGCGAGGTCGACGTCGACGACGGCGGCCACTTCGGCGCCGTGGATGCGGGTGTTGAGCCGCTGGATGTGGTCTGCGCCCATACGGCCGGCGCCGATGACAGCTACGCGGAGGGTCTTGGTCATGATCTTGTCCTCAGTTCTAGTTGACGGCGGTGCGGGAGCCGCAGGAGAGCAGGTAGTTCCGGGTGCGCTTGGCGATCGGCATCGGGACGTCGAAGGCCACCGGGTACATGTCCTGTTCCACAATGCCAAAGATCGGCCGGTTGAGCGCCTCCACGGCTTCGATGACGGCGCGCAGGTCCGGCAGGCCGTTTGGCGGTTCGGTCATGACGCCGGCCAGGTTGGCGGCCGCCCAGGTCATGTTTTCCTCGTTGACCTTTTTGAGGATGTCCGGGTTGATCTGCTTGAGGTGCAGGTAGCCGATCCGGTCCGGGTAGTTCTTGATCAGGTCGAGGCTGGAGGCGCCGCAGTATTCGGCGTGGCCGGTGTCCAGGCAGAGGTTGAGGTACTGGGCGTCCGTGGCGGCGAGGAGAGTCTCGATGTCCGCCTGGGCGCCGACATGGGAGTCGGCGTGCGAGTGGAACTGCTGCTTCAGGCCGAAGTCCTCCAGCAGGGTCTTGCCCAGGCGGTTGTGGCCCGTGAAGAGGTCACTCCAGGCCTTTTCGGTGAGCGTGCCGCTTTCCACGGCCTCGCCGGTGACGTCGTCTCGCCACATGGCCGGGATGACCACGATGTGTTCCCCGCCCATCGCGGCGGTGAGTTCGGCAACCTTGCGGGCAGGTTCCCACGCGGTTTCCCACTGGTCCAGGCCGCGGTGAAAGGCGGTGAACACGGTGCCGGCCGAGATCTGCAGGTCACGCTGCTTGAGCTCTTCGGCGAGGCGGGCCGGGTCGGTGGGGAGGTAGCCGTAGGGGCCCAGCTCGATCCACTTGTAGCCGGATTCGGCCACTTCGTCCAGGAAGCGTTCCCACGGGGTCTGCTGCGGGTCATCCGGGAACCAGACGCCCCAGGAGTCCGGCGCGGTGCCGATGATCAGCTTGTTCTCTGTCATTTCCATTCCTTCTCATCGATTGCTCCGCAGGTGCCCTTTTGGACGCTCAAAACGGCGGTTGCGGAGCAGTCGATCGTGGTTGTTGGGTGCCGGTGGGTGGGCCCACGCCGCCAGGGTTCCCTGGCCGAGCTTGCGAGGCGAGGGTGCCGGTGGGGACTAGTTGGACGGGAAGTTGTAGGAGGCTCCTGAGGCGTGCGTGGGTTCGGGCCAGCGGGAGGTGACCACCTTGCCGCGGGTGTAGAAGGAGACGCCTTCGGGGCCGTAGATGTGCTTGTCGCCGAACAGCGAGGCCTTCCAGCCGCCGAAGGAGTGGTAGGCCACCGGCACGGGCAGCGGCACGTTGATGCCGATCATGCCCACCGTGACGCTGCGCTGGAACTTCCGGGCCGCGGCGCCGGAGGAGGTGAAGATGGCGGTGCCGTTGCCGTAGGGGTTGGAGTTGATCAGGGCGATGCCGGCGTCGAGGTCCTCCACCCGGACCACAACCAGGACGGGGCCGAAGATTTCCTCGGTGTAGGCGGTCATTTCGGTCTTGACGTGGTCCAGGACGGTGGGGCCGACCCAGAACCCGTCCTCGTGGCCGGGGACCACGAGGTCGCGGCCGTCCACCACCATGGCGGCGCCGGCGGTTTCGGCCTCGGTGACGATCTTCACGATGCGTTCCTTCGACGCCGGCGTGATGACCGGGCCCATTTCGGCGTCGGGCACGGTGCCGTTGTTGACCTTGACGGCCAGGGCACGCTCCTCGACCTTTTTGACCAGCAGGTCGGCGGCTTCGCCGACGGCGACGGCGACGGAGATGGCCATGCAGCGTTCCCCGGCGGAGCCGAAGGCGGCGGCGGCGAGGTGGTCGGCGGCGTTGTCGAGGTCGGCGTCGGGCAGGATGATCGCGTGGTTCTTCGCCCCGCCCAAGGCCTGGACGCGCTTGCCGTGCGCGGTGGCGGTCTCGTGAACGTACCGGGCGATCGGGGTGGAACCGACGAAGGAGATGCCGTCCACGTCCGGGTGGGTCAGGAGTCCGTCGACCGTTTCCTTGTCGCCGTGCAGGACCTGGAAGACGCCGTCGGGCAGCCCGGCCTGCTTCCACAGCTTGGCGAGCAGCATCGAGGCGGAGGGGTCGCGCTCGGAGGGCTTGAGAATGAAGGCGTTGCCGGTGGCGATCGCCATCGGCGCCATCCACAGCGGCACCATGACCGGGAAGTTGAACGGCGTGATGCCGGCGACCACGCCGAGCGGCTCGCGGAAGGAGAACACGTCAATGCCGGTGGAGACCTGGTCCGAGTAGTCGCCCTTGAGCAGCTGCGGGATGCCGCAGGCGAACTCGATGACCTCGAGGCCGCGGCCGATCTCGCCCTTCGCGTCGGAGAGGACCTTGCCGTGTTCGGCCGTGATCAGCTCGGCAAGCTCGTCGATGTGGGAGGCGACGAGTTCGCGGAACTTGAACAGCACGGCGGTGCGCTTGGCCAGGGAAATGTCGCCCCAGGTGTCGGCGGCGGCGCGGGCGGCGGCGACCGTGGCGTCCAGGTCCTCCCGGTTGGCCAGCCGCAGCTCTGCGGAGACGGCGCCGGTGGCGGGGTTGTAGACGGGCTGGGTGCGGGTGCCGACGCCTGCGGTTTCGGCGCCGTTGATGAAGTGGCTGATGGTCGAGACGGTCGTCGTTGACATGGTGATGGACTTCCTTGGTCTGTGGCTTGTTCGTTTGCTGGTGATGAAGGGGGTCAGCCGAGCAGCTTGCGCTGGCGGCTCTTGTGGTCGGCGTAGGTCTGGAAGGCCTGCTTCGTGGAGTCGAGCTCGGAGACCTGGGAGACCGGAACGTCCCACCACGACTCGGAGCTGGGGGCATCCAGCAGCGGGTCGGATTCAACGTGGATGACGATCGGGCCGCCGCGTTCGGGGGCAGCCTTGGCGTCGCGGATGGCCTGCTCGAGCTCGGCGATGACCTTCTCCCCCGGTTCGATCCGGATCACCTTCACGCCGAGGCTTTCGGCGTTCAGGGCCAGGTCGACCGGGAGCCGGTCGCCGTCGTCGAAGCTGTGGTGCTCCTCATCCAGGGCCCGGTACTGGGTGCCGAAGCGCTGCGAGCCGAGGGACTCGGAGAGCGAGCCGATCGAGGCGTAGCCGTGGTTCTGGATCAGGACCACGATCAGCTTGATCCGCTCGGCGACGGCGGTGACGAGTTCGGTGTGCATCATCAGGTAGGAGCCGTCCCCCACCATCACGACGACGTCGCGCTGCGCCCCGCCCTTCGCGGCTTCGGCGAGGGCGGCCCGCTTGACGCCGAGGCCGCCGGGGATTTCGTAGCCCATGCAGGAGTAGGCGTATTCGACGTGGTAGCCGAACGGATCCCGGACGCGCCACATCTTGTGCAGGTCACCGGGCAGGGACCCGGCGGCGCAGATGACGACGTCCTGGGCGTCCATGGCGCGGCTGGTGGCACCGATGATTTCGTTCTGCGCCGGCAGCGGGGTGAAGCGCGTGTCGAAGGCCGCGTCCACCGTGGCGTTCCAGCGGGTCTTCTCGTTCGCGATCCGCTGCTCGAGGTCCGCGCCGATCCGGTAGCCGCCGAGGGCCTGGTTCAGCTTGACCAGGGCCTTGCGGGCGTCCGCCACGATCGGCAGTGAAGTGCCGTGCTTGTAGGCGTCGATGGCGGCGACGTTGATGTTGATGAATTTCACGTCCGGGTTCTGGAACGCGGTCCGGGACGCGGTGGTGAAGTCCTCGTAGCGGGTGCCGATGCCGATGATGAGGTCCGCCCCGGCGGCGATGGCGTTGGCCGCCGTCGTGCCTGTTGAGCCGATCGCGCCGAGCGAGAACTTGTGGTCCCACGGCAGCACGCCGACGCCCGCCTGGGTGTTGCCCACCGGGATCCCGGTGAGCTCGACGAACTTCGCGAGTTCCTCGTTGGCGTAGGCGTAGAGCACGCCGCCGCCGGCTATGATCAGCGGGCGCTTGGCGGCGCGGATCGCCTCGGCGGCGCGGCGGATGTCCTCGTCGTCGGCGTCGGGACGGCGGATCCGCCACTCGCGCTCGGCGAGGAACTCCTCGGGCACGTCGAAGGCCTCGGCCTGGACGTCCTGGGGCAGCGAGATCGTGACCGCGCCGGTCTCGGCCGGGTCGGTCAGGACCCGCAGGCCGTGGTGGAACGCGGAGAACAGCTGCTCGGGCCGGGAGACCCGGTCGAAGAACTTGGACAGCGGCCGGAAAGCGTCGTTGACGGTGATGTCGTAGGCTTCCGGGCGTTCGAGCTGCTGCAGCACCGGGTCGGCGGCGCGGGTGGCGAAGGTGTCGCTGGGCAGCAGCAGCACGGGGAGCCGGTTGGTGGTGGCCAGCGCCGCGCCGGTGAGCAGGTTCGAGGAACCCGGGCCGATCGAGGTGCTGATCGCGAAGGTCTGGCGGCGCCGGGTGTGCCGGGCATAGCCGACGGCCTGGTGCGCCTGGGCCTGTTCGTTGCGGCCCTGGTAGTACGGCATGATCGTCGGATCGAGCTGCTGGTACTGCTTCAGGGCCTGGCCGACGCCGGCAACGTTGCCGTGGCCGAAGATGCCGAACGTGCCCGGAATCAGGCGTTCCCGGAAGTCCTGGCCGCCGATCGAATCGACGGTGTACTGCTTGGACAGGTATTCGACGACGGCCTGGGCGACGGTCATTCTGCGTGTTCCTGATGCAGTGCTCATTCCCATGGGAAACTACTCCGATACTTCTGTGGTGCGGGTGGATTCTGAGGCGGCGTGGTGCAGCAGCGACGCGGCGGTCGCCACGGCGCCGGCGACGTCGCCGTCCTGCGGGTAGAGCAGGGTCCGGCCGACGGTGAGGCCCTGGACGCCCGGCAGGGCCAGGGCGGCCTGCCAGCTGGCGAACACCTCGTCCTGGCCGGCGTCCGGGTCTCCGCCGAGGAGCACGGTGGGCATGGTGGTGGACGCCATGACGCGTTCCATCTCGGCCACGACGGGCAGCTTCATCCAGGTGTAGGCGCTGCTCGCGCCGAGGCCTTCGGCGATGGCGACTGACTTGATGACGGCGTTGGTGGAGAGGTCGTTGCGGACCTTGCCGTTCTCGCGGACGGAGAGGAACGGTTCCACCATGGCGATCAGCCTGCGCTCGGCGAGGGAATCGATCGCCCGCGCGGTTGCTTCGAGGGTCACCACCGTGTCCGGGTCGCCGAGGCAGATGCGGGTGAGCATCTTTCCGCCGTCGGCGCCCAGGGCCTCGAGCGCGGCCGCGGTGTGGCCGGTGAAGCGGTCATCGAATTCGTTCACGAGGCCGGAGAGGCCGCCGCGGTTCATGGAGCCGAAGAGCAGCTTGCCCTCGAGCGCGCCGAGCAGGAGCAGATCGTCCATGATGTCCGGCGAGGCGAGGACGCCGTCGACGTCCGGGTTGGCCAGCGCGATCTGCAGGCGGTCCAGGAGCTGGCGGCGGTCGGCCATGGCCACGGGATCATTCCCGACGGCGAGCGCGCCGCGGGCCGGGTGGTCGGCGGCCACAATGAAGTTCTGCCGGTGGGCCCGGACACCGGGGTGGCGGCGCCGTGCCTTGGCGGCGCGGGCGATCGCTTCCGGGTCTTCGAGCCGGATAATGCTCAGGTGCTCGTAGCGGCGGGGATCATCGTTCACCGCACGGGCGGCGACGGCTGGGTTTGCACTCACAGTGCTGCTCCTTCGGTGGCGTAGGTACCCGGCAGCAGGCGGCCGCGTTCGGCGAGCAGGCCCGTGACTTCGTCCGGCGTCGGCATCGCGTCCGCGCAGGACAGGCGGGACGCGACGAGGGCGCCGGCGGCGTTGGCGAAGTCGAGGACCTGGGCGAGCGGCCAGCCCGAGAGCAGGCCGTGGCAGAAGGCCCCGCCGAACGAGTCGCCGGCACCGAGGCCGTTGACGGTTTCCACGGGCACCGGGGCGGAGACCACACGCTCGGTGCGGGTCTTGGCCATGACCCCTTCCGGGCCCAGCTTCACGACGGCGATTTCGACGCCGGCGGCAAGCAGCCGGTCCGCCTGTTCGTCCGGGGTGCCCTCGCCGACGGCGACGGCGCATTCCTTGTCATTGCCGATCGCCACGGTGACGTGCGGCAGGATCTTGGCGACCTGCTCCCGGGCTTCCTCCTCGGAGGCCCAGAACATCGGCCGGTAGTCGAGGTCCAGAATGGTGAACTGGCCGGGCTTCAGCCCGGTGCGGGGCCGCGCCTCGTGGGCCTTGAGGTGCGCGGCGCGGCTCGGCTCCTGGCAGAGACCGGTGACGGTGGACCAGAAGATGCCCGCGTCCCTGATGGCGCCCAGGTCCAACTCCTCGGCCTTGATCTGCAGATCCGGGGCCGTGGGGAAGCGTCCGTAGAAGTAGAGCGGAAAGTCCTCCGGCGGCTTGATCGCGCAGAACGTGACCGCGGTGGGCCATTCCTTGACCGGGGTGACGAAGGAGTCGTCCACGTTGAACTTGCGCAGTTCGCGGTGCAGGTATTTGCCGAAGGCGTCGTCGCCGGTGCGGGTGATGACGGCGGTGCGGCGGCCGTGGCGGGCAGCGGCGACCGCCACGTTGGACGGTGATCCGCCAAGGTACTTTCCGAAGGACGTGACATCCTCCAGATCCACCCCGATGTCATTCGGGTAGATATCAACGCTGATGCGCCCGATCGTGAGCAGTTCGTGGGTCACGGTGATCGCGGACCTTTCTGGTGTGAACTCGGTACCTTTGCGCAGCCTGAGCTTCGGTGCTTAGGGGGCCGGCGTGAGCCGGGCCACAACCACTACTTTGCCTCAGAATCCATGTACTGTCAAAGGTTTGTACTGACATATTTACAACATGACACAGGAGCACCAAATGCCGCCCCGCGCGGGTGTCGCTGCGGCGCAAGCGCCGGAACCACCCCGGTAGTTACTTGGCGGGAATGCCGAGCTCACCCGTTATGTACTGGGCCTGGCCAAAACCGAAGGACCAGTCCCCCGCCGTGTTCTCGACATATCCGATAAAGACGTCCTCGCCGGCGACCCCCGCGGCGGCCAGCTTGTCCGCAATGGCGGCAAACAGGGACTGCTTGGCGGGCTGGCTGCGCCCGGCCTGGGTGAAAATCTGGATCATCACCACGTCCGGCGTCCGCTCGAAGCCGAGCCCGGCATCCTGGGCGACAATCTGCCCCGCGGGATGCTCGGTCAGCACGTGGAAGTAGTCCCGCTCCGGGATGCCGTATTCGGCCACGATGGCGGCATGGATTCCCTGGCTGAGCCCGCGGAGCTGCTCCGGGGTGCGGCCTTGATTGACGTCGATTCGCACGAGAGGCACTCGCATCTCCTTCAGTAGTTTGTCCTGACATACTAACAAACTAAATTTAGGCGGTGCAAGGATTTTCCGCGTGGACACAGCAGCGCGGGGTCACCTGGCGCCCATCCCGGGGTTCGGGACGGCGCCAGGTGACCCCGCGCTGGGGTATTGCGCTTGCCGGAGCGGCAGGCCGGACTAGCCGGTAAAAGCAGAACTCCGGGCCGTGCCGTCGTAGCCGCCGGCGGGCGGTTTCAGCCCGTAAATTCCGCCGATGGTCGGTGCGACGTCCACTGTCCTGGCGGCCTCGGAGGACACAACACTCTTGGCCACCAGCGGGCTGCCTCCGGAGACGAAGAACGGAATCGGCTCCGTGGCCGGGTGTCCGTGGTTGCCCGGGATGGGGTTAGAGGCAACGTAGGGGTCGGAGAAACGCCAGCCCGCGCGGCAGTAGGCCACCAGGTCGCCGGCTTCGGCCCCCAGGCGCAGCTCCCCCGGCCTGTTCACCGAGAACACCCCCTCATGGGCGCCGACCAACTGTTCGACGGCGGCCAGTCCGGCCGCACGGTCGGCGTCGGCGCCGGTCCAGTAGAGCAGGTCCGCCCCGCCGTTCTGGGCGATTTTGACGTTGGACTGCAGTTCCGGACGGGACTGGAGGATCAGGTCGATGGAAATGACATTGCTCGGGACCGACCAGTCCATCGAGTGGTCGGCCAGCACCATCACTACGCTGGAGTCCCATTTACCGGCGCTCTTGAGGTGGTCGATAAAGCGCCCCACCTGCACGTCGGTGTCCGCGAGGGCAGTTTCACGTGCTGCCCGCAGCGTGGTTCCCGAAAGGTCGGAGTGGCCGACGCGGTCAATGTCACCCAAGTTAGTGAAAACGAAGTCGGGGTCGGGCCCGCTCACCATCGCCAGAAGGGCGTCCATTGTGGCGGCGTCCGGCGCGTGTCCGGTTACCGGAAGCACTGGCTGGGGTTCCCAGCGGTAGCTGGCCCGGGCACCGAAGACGCCGTACAGGTACTTCTTGCTGAGCACCGACCCGGTGGTAAGCCCGCGTTCCTGCAGCCGCTCCAAGAGAGTCGGGAAGTGCAGGTCGGTAGAGCGGTCGAGGTCTCGGACCACGCCTTCGGCGCGGTCGAAGATGGCGTTGGCCGGAACTCCCGAGCGGTCCGGGCGGACCCCGGTCATCATCATGACATGGTTGGGTATGGTCTCCATGACCGGCAGGGAGCGTGCCGCCGGGAAATTGCACCCTGCGGCCCGCAGAGCGGCGAGCCTCGGCGTCAGGGCGGGTGTGATCTCGTCCGGGCGGCAGCCGTCCACCACGAGTACGTAGCTCCTGGTCCGGACTGCGGCAGGGGCGGCCCAGGTGGTGCCCGGCGCTGCGGAAAGGACGACGGCGGCACCGCCGGCGGCGGCGAGTTGCAGGAACTGCCGGCGGCCCGGTGTCAGGCGGTAAGTGGCGGAGCGACTCACTGAAGGCCTCCTTGCATCCGAGTGACTTTGCCGGAGGTGGACTGCACTTGGAATGACGTGGATCGCGCGGCCTGGGACCCCGGGTCCGTTCGCTCCGCGAGGACGTACCAGTCCATCCGGACGCCGGCGGGCGTCACCTCGAGGACTGAGAAGCCGTGCGAGTCGAAGTCCAGATACTTCACGTGCGGGTTGGCTGCCTTGATGGCGTTCTCAACGCCGACGGATCCGGTCCGGGGCGGAACGTTGAGGATGTCATCGAGGTTGTCGCTCGTGACGGAGGTGCAGACCAGTTCCGCGGCCACGGAATCGCCGGTGGCCGGGTAGCTGGCCGGATCCGCGGGGATGTCGCAGGCCCAGCCGGAATGGATGTCGCCGGTGAGGAACACGGTGTCCTTGACGGCGTTGTCGCGCAGGTGGCGGACCACGCGGTTGCGGTCGGCCTCGTAACCGTCCCACTGGTCCACGTTGTAGGGCACGCCATTGATGCTTGTCCCGCCCATCAGCTTCTGCACACCAGCCAATTCAGCGGTGCTCAGGGTCGAGGGAACCCGGACCGGGGCAATCATGACGGGGTTGCCGACGAGCTTCCATTGCGGACCATCGGACTTAAGGTTGCCCAGCAGCCAGTCCATCTGGGCGGTGCCGGTGATGGTGCGGGCGGGGTTGCTGATTGAGGAGTCCGCGCCGCTGGCCGCCTGCTGGTCACGGTAGGAGCGCAGGTCAAGCATGGCCAGGCTAGCCAGCGAGCCGAACTCCAGGCGGCGGTAGATTTGGCCACCGGGCTCGTAGCGGACGGGCATCCACTCGGCGTAGGCCTGGTGCGCGGCGGCGAAGCGCTCGCTCCAGGCGCCTTCGACGCCTGGAGTGTGGTTTTCGGCGCCGCCCTGCCAGGCGTCGTTGGCCGATTCGTGGTCGTCCCAGGTAACGATAAACGGGGCCGCAGCGTGCAGGGCCTGGAGGTCCGGGTCGGTCTTGTACTGGGCGTGGCGTCGGCGGTAGTGCTCCAGGCGGGTCATCTCGACGGCCGGCTCGTGCGGCCGGACCACGACGTCGCGGGCCTGGTAGTCGCCGGGTGCGTATTCGTAGAGGTAGTCACCCAGGTGGAGGACGGCGTCGAGGTCGCCGCGCGCGGCCAGATGGCGGTAGGAGGAGAAGTAGCCAGCCTGCCAGTTCGCGCAGGAAACCACCCCGAATGTCAGCCGGTCCACCGCTGCCCCCGCGGCCGGCGCGGTTCGCGTGCGGCCCACGGGTGAGGTCTCCTGCCCCAGGGTGAACCGATACCAGTAGTTCGTGGCGGGCAACAGCCGGCCCGCAACGACCTTGACGGTATGGTCGCGGGCCGGGCCGGTGGAGGCAGTACCGCTGGCAGCTACTTTCGTAAACGCTTGATCGGCGGATATCTCCCAGCGGACAGAGACGTCCGGACCGGAACCGCTGCCGGGGAGCGATTCCGGGGTGGGCGTGACGCGGGTCCACAGCAGCACGCTGCCCGGCATGGGATCTCCTGACGCGATCCCGTGGCCAAAGAGGCCGATTGGGGAGGCTGAAAATGCGTTCTCGGAGGTGCTGGCGGCCATGGCCCCGGCAACGGCGGCGACCCCCGCTGAACGCAATACTTGACGACGAGAAAAGGTAGTCATGCGTTCCAGTATGTCCACGCCCGGCCGGCCAAAAATCGATTTTTGCGCCCCATTGGCCGGACGTTCGCCGAGAGTTCACCGCGGCGCGGTGCCCCCTTTCGCCACGGGAGCGATACCGTCCTTGCCTTGCCGCGGGTCCCGTCTTATCCTTAAACAATCAAATGGTTGATCAATCTATGGATTGATTAGCCGAGCGACGAGGAGGTCCCACCCCATGGATTCCAGCGACGACGGTGAGCTCGACGCGGCCTTCCTGGCCCTCGCCGATCCGGTCCGCCGCCGCATCATTGCCCGGCTCAGCCGGGGCCCGGCTACCGTCAACGAACTGGCGGAGCCCTTCGCGATCACCAAGCAGGCGGTCTCGAAACACATCCAGGTCCTCGAGCAGGCGCAACTTGTCACGCGCACCCGTGACGCCCAGCGCCGGCCCGTGCACCTGAACCCTGCACGGCTGGAAGCGCTCACTGCCTGGATCGACCAGTACCGGCTGGTCCGCGAGGGGCAATTCCGCAGCCTTGACGCCGTGCTTGAAATCCGCGCCGCCCAGAGCGGCACTCAGGCAAAGGATGCATCATGAGCAACGCACTGAAACTGACAGTCCCCGAAGGGCTGCCCTTCATCGACTTTGAGCGCGACTTCGACTTTCCCGTTTCCGAGGTCTTCAGGGCGCACAAGGACCCCGAGCTCGTCGCCCAGTGGCTCGGTCCGCGGCGGATGACCATGGCCATTGACCACTACGACTTCCGGACCGGCGGCAGCTACCGTTACACCCACACCGCACCGGACGGCAGCGCGTATGTCTTCAGCGGCGTCTTCCACACTGTCCGCGAGAACGACTTCGCCATCCAAACCTTCGAATTCGACGGCTACCCGGATGTGGTGAGCATTGAGTTCCTGACCTTCGAAGATCTCGGCGGCGGCCGTTGCCGCCTCCGCGCCCGGGCGGTCTACCCCAGCATGGAGGCTCGCGATGGCATGGCGCAGTCCGGAATGGAGGGCGGCATGATCGAAGCCTACGAGCGGCTCGAGGAAGTCATCAGCGGGGCCAAGGTCTAGGACGCAGCCTTAAACAAGCAACGCGGGGTCACTCCGCGCCCATCCCACCGAGTGGAATGGGCCGTGAGTGACCCCGCGTTGCTGTGGTGCTGTGGTGCTTCGGACCTAGAGGGTCGCGAAGACTTCGCGCAGGAGCTTGGCGGTCTCGGACGGGGTCTTGCCGACCTTGACGCCGGCAGCCTCGAGGGCTTCCTTCTTGGCCTGGGCGGTGCCCGCGGAACCCGAGACGATGGCGCCTGCGTGGCCCATGGTCTTGCCTTCCGGAGCGGTGAAGCCGGCCACGTAGCCGACAACCGGCTTCGTGACGTGGGCCTTGATGTAGTCCGCGGCACGCTCTTCGGCGTCGCCACCGATTTCGCCGATCATGACGATCGCCTTGGTCTCCGGGTCGGCCTCGAAGGCTTCGAGGGCGTCGATGTGCGTGGTGCCGATGACCGGGTCGCCGCCGATGCCGATGGCGGTGGAGAAGCCGAGGTCGCGCAGCTCGTACATCATCTGGTAGGTCAGGGTGCCCGACTTGGAGACCAGGCCGATGGGGCCCTTGCCCGTGATGTTGGCCGGGGTGATGCCGACGAGGGCCTCACCCGGGGTGATGATGCCGGGGCAGTTCGGTCCGATGATGCGCGTGACCTGCTTGCCGTTGGCGTCAACCTTGGACTGGGCCAGTGCCCAGAACTCAGCGGAGTCCTGGACCGGCACGCCTTCGGTGATGACGACAACCAGGCCGATGCCGGCCTCGATGGCTTCAACGACGGCGTCCTTGGTGAAGGCCGGCGGTACGAAGACGATGGAAACGTCAGCGCCGGTCTCGGCCATGGCTTCCTTGACGGTGCCGAAAACGGTGATCTCGGTGTCGCCGTGCAGGACCGTGGTGCCGGCCTTGCGGGCGTTGACGCCCGCCAACAACGTTGGTGCCGGCCTTGAGCATCAGGGCGGTGTGCTTGGTGCCTTCGCCGCCGGTGATGCCCTGGACGATGACTTTGGAGTCCTTGTTCAGATAAATAGACATAGTCGAGTCCTTCTACTTCGCTGCGTTGGCGAGCTCGGCAGCCTTGTCGGCGCCCTCGTCCATGGTGGCGGCCAGGGTAACCAGCGGGTGGTTGGCCTCGGCCAGGATGCGGCGGCCTTCCTCAACGTTGTTGCCGTCGAGGCGGACGACCAGCGGCTTGTTCGCGGAGTGGCCCAACTCGGCCAGTGCACCGACGATGCCCTTGGCGACGGCGTCACAGGCGGTGATGCCGCCGAAGACGTTGACGAAGACGGACTTGACCTGCGGGTCGCCCAGGATGACGTCGAGGCCCGCTGCCATGACCTCGGCGGACGCTCCGCCGCCGATGTCCAGGAAGTTGGCGGGCTTGACGTTGCCGTGGTTCTCGCCGGCGTAGGCAACGACGTCGAGGGTGGACATGACCAGGCCGGCACCGTTACCGATGATGCCGACTTCGCCGTCCAGCTTGACGTAGTTGAGGTCCTGCGCCTTGGCCTTGGCCTCGAGCGGGTCAGCAGCGTCCTTGTCTTCAAGGTGAGCGTGCTTGGGGTGGCGGAAGTCGGCGTTCTCGTCGAGGGAGACCTTGCCGTCGAGGGCAACGATGTCGCCGGCGCCGGTCAGGACCAGCGGGTTGACCTCCACGAGGGTGGCGTCTTCCTTCTTGAAAACGTCCCAGAGCTTCAGGATTACGCTGGCGACCTTGCCACGCAGTTCCTCGGCGAAGCCTGCAGCGGCGACGATTTCGTCGGCCTTGGCCTGGTCGATGCCCACGGCCGGGTCGATCGAGATCTTGGCCAGGGCTTCGGGGCGCTCAACGGCGAGCTGCTCGATTTCCATGCCGCCTTCAACCGAGCACATGGCCAGGTAGTTGCGGTTGGCCCGATCCAGAAGGACGGAGAAGTAGTATTCCTCGGCGATGTCTGCGCCCTGGGCGATCATCACCCGGTGGACGGTGTGGCCCTTGATGTCCATCCCGAGGATGTTGGTGGAGTGTTCAAACGCTTCGTCAGCGGTCTTCGCGACCTTGACGCCGCCGGCCTTGCCGCGGCCTCCGGCCTTGACCTGCGCCTTTACGACAGTTACGCCGCCGATTTTCTCGGCAGCTGCCTTTGCTTCTTCAGGGGTGTGCGCCACGATGCCAGCAAGCACGGGTACACCGTGCGCCTCGAACATATCGCGCGCCTGATATTCAAACAGGTCCACGGTTTAGTGTCCTTCTACGTCGAAGTAGTTTCTGTACAGCCGGACCCCACGTACTCGCGGTTACCGGGCTGCGGAATAAACGCACCCTGCGACAAGCTTGGAAACGAGCCACACGGCGCAATGCTCCTTTGGGAACTCTAGTCCTTCGATCGGACCAGCCCGTTCCAGAGTACCGGTTATGTGAGTAAGGACACTATTCTATGGAGCGTAGAAAAACCGCTAGATTACGGGGTTTTTGGGGTGTTCGACGGCGCTCCGAAGGCCGGCGCGGCCCTGCCAGACGCGCGTTCGTAACGTACGGCGAACGCCCGTGCATCCGGCAGCGTGGGGTGCCGGCGGACCGGTCTCCGGGTTCCGCTCCCGGCTCCCGCCAGGTCTTCGGCCGAACGTCCAGCTGTGCGGTCAGCTAGGCGTCCAGCTTGGTCAGCGGCGCATAGCGCAGCAGCAGCCGCTTCTCGCCGACGTCGAACTTGACCTTGGCGACCGTCTTGTCCCCGGCACCCTCGACCGCCAGGACGGTCCCGTTGCCGAAGCTGGTGTGGTTGACCTTGTCCCCGACGCTGACGGCGACGACTTCCTTCTGCGGCTGGACCCTGTTCTTGGCCACGGCGGCGGGAACATCGGCGTTGAATCCGGCGGACGGGCTGGCCGCGGCACCGCGGGCGGTTCCGGCACCCCAGAACGATCCGCCGTAGCGGCTGGACCCGATCCCGGCACCGCTCCCCCAGCCTCCGCTCTGGCGGCTGGCGCCCTCCCGCTTCCACTCGACAAGCTCGGCCGGGATCTCCTCAATGAACTGGCTCGCGGGGTTGTACTGGCTCTGGCCCCACATGCTGCGGACTTCGGAGCGGGTCAGGTACAGCCGCTTGCGGGCGCGGGTCAGGCCGACGTAGGCCAGCCGGCGTTCCTCGGCCAGTTCCTTGGGATCCGTGGCGGAGCGCTGGTGCGGGAACAGCCCGTGTTCCATGCCGGTGAGGAACACCACCGGGAATTCCAGGCCCTTGGCGGTGTGCAGCGTCATGAGGGTGACGACGCCGAGCCGCTTGGCTTCTGCGACGGCGGCGGCTGTGTCTTGGGCGTCACCGCCGGGGGCGTCCGGGATCTGGTCGGCGTCGGCCACGAGGGAGACCTGCTCCAGGAAGGCGCCGAGCGAGCCTTCGGGGTTGTCCCGTTCGTATTCCCGGACGACGGCGACCAGTTCGGCGAGGTTCTCCACCCTGGACTCGTCCTGCGGGTCGGTGCTGGACCGCAGCCCGGCAAGGTAGCCGGTCTGTTCGAGCACGGCTTCGAGGGCCGCGGCGGCGCCGGAGCCGGAAGCGACCTCGGCGAGGTCGTCGAGGAGTTTCACGAAGCCCAGCACGGCGTTGACCGACCGGGTCGCCATGCCCGGGGCCTCGTCGGCGCGCCTCGCGGCGGCCATGAACGAGGTGCGCTCACGCTCGGCGAGGGCGGCGACGGCACCCTCGGCACGGTCACCGATCCCGCGCTTGGGTTCGTTGAGGATGCGGCGGAGGTTGACGTCGTCGTCCGGGTTGACCAGGACGCGCAAGTAGGCGAGGGCGTCCTTGATCTCCTTGCGCTCGTAGAAGCGGGTGCCGCCGACCACCTTGTAGGGCAGCCCCACGCGGACCAGGACGTCCTCGATCGAGCGGGACTGGGCGTTGGTGCGGTAGAAAATGGCGACGTCGCCGGGGCGCAGATCGCCCTCGTCCTGGAGCCGGTCGATTTCCTTCGCGATGAACTGGGCCTCGTCGTGTTCGTTCTCGCCGACGTAGCCGACGATCTTCTCGCCGTCGCCCTCGGCCGTCCAGAGCCGTTTCTCCGGCCGGTTGGGGTTGCGGGAGATCACCGAGTTGGCGGCGCTGAGGATGGTCTGGGTGGAGCGGTAGTTCTGCTCGAGCTTGATGGTGCGGGCGTCCGGGTAGTCCTTCTCGAACTCCACGATGTTGCGGATGTCCGCGCCGCGGAAGGCGTAGATGGACTGGTCTGAATCGCCGACGACGGTGAGCTCGGCGGCGTCGGGGCCTTCGCCGACGATCTCGCGCACCAGGGCGTACTGGGCGTGGTTGGTGTCCTGGTATTCGTCCACGAGGACGTGCCGGAAGCGGCGCCGGTAGGAGTCGGCGAGCGCCGGGAAGGCCCGGAACATGTAGACGGTCTCGGCGATCAGGTCATCGAAGTCCATGGCGTTGGCCTGGCGCAGCCGCTGGGTGTAGCCCTTGAAGACCTCGGCGACGGCCTGCTCGAAGGGGTCGTTGTAGTTGGCGCTGGAGGAGTAGCTGTCGGCGTCGATCAGCTCGTTCTTGAGCGCGGAAATCTTGTGCTGGATGGCCTTGGGCGCGAAGCGCTTGGGGTCGAGGTCCAGGTTCTTGGCGACAAGGGTGATCAGGCGCAGCGAGTCGGCGGAGTCGTAGATCGAGAAGTTGGAGTTCAGCCCGACGTTCTTGGCCTCGCGGCGCAGGATCCGGACGCAGGAGGAGTGGAAGGTGGAGATCCACATGGTCTTGGCCCGGCCGCCGACCAGCGCCTCGATCCGTTCCCGCATTTCGGCCGCGGCCTTGTTGGTGAAGGTGATGGCCAGGATCTCGCCGTGGTGCGCCCGCCTCGTGGCGATCAGGTAGGCGATCCGGTTACTGAGCACACGGGTTTTGCCCGAGCCGGCCCCGGCCACAATCAGCAGGGCGCTGCCGGCGTGCTTGACTGCTTCTTCCTGCTGGGGGTTCAGCCCCTCGAGGAGTTCGCCGGCGTTCGGAAGCTGCGGGCGGTCCCAGCCGCCGTCGGGCCCGTCGCCGTGTGCGCTTCCGCTGTGCGGGGCGCCGTGCGGGCCTCCGTGCGGAGCGAAATCCGGCCCTGAATCCAGGCCCGCCAGACCGGACCCGGCCCGCGCTTTAGTGCCTGCCGCCGCCTTGGAGGCAGCTTGGAAGGGTCCGTCGGCGTAAGGGTCAAACAACATATCCATGGTGTATCTAAGTCTAGGCGGTGGCGCTGACAGCCGTGTCCGCCCTCCGGGACATGCCCTCCCCTGCCCGCGCCCAGTGGACATAATCCCCTTGTGCCCACTCCTGGCCGCGAAGAATGGACATGCCCCGCGGAAGCTGCCCTGGAGAAGACCCGGGTTGTTCTGAAGACCGCCGAGGTTGTTCTGAAGAATGGGCATGTCCCACGGACACGGCCGCGCGGAACGAGCATGCCCTCCGCCACCCGTGGCCAATGGACATACTCCCCTTGTGCCCAGTCCTAGCCGCGAAGAATGAGCATGCCCCACGGAAGCAGCCCTGGAGAAGACCCGGGTTGTTCTGAAGACCGCCGAGGTTGTTCTGAAGAAGGGGCATGTCCCACGGACACGGCCCAGCGGAACGAGCATGTCCTCCGCTACCCGTGGCCAATGGACATACTCCCCTTGTGCCCAGTCCTAGCCGCGAACAATGAGCATGTCCCACGGTCACCGCAGTGAAAAATGAGCATGTCCCCCGGGAGTTCCGGCAGGCGGGAAGCTAGCCGACGCCCCCGGAGCTGAGCGCGGCGCGCAGTTGCTGGACCGCCGTCGCGCCTCCCGCGATGAACCAGTCCAGCCCGTTGACGCGCACGACGTCGGTCGCGCCGCCGGCCGCCTCTACGATCGCCTTGCCGGGCAGCCAGTCCCACTCGGGGCAGCTGTGCTGGAACCAGCAGCCGAGCTCTCCGTCCGCGACCCGGCCGAGGTCGCAGGAGCCGGACCCGAACATGCGCAGCGCGGCGGCCGACGTCGCTGCCGCGTGCCAGGGCATGGCACACATCGGATCGGCCAGCCACGTCGGGTGGATATAGGTTGCCGCGCCGAGGTCGGACAGCGGCGTGTCGGAGCGTCCGGTGCCACCGGACGCAGCGGGCAGAAAGGCCACCAGTTTTTCGCCGTTGAGCGTCGCCGCCCGGGACGTCCCGCCCAGCCAGAGTTTGTCCTCCTCCGGCTGGAAGATGGCGCCGAGCCCTGCACCGGAGGAATCCTTGAGGGCAATGGCCGAGCACCAGTACGTGGATCCATGCAGGAAGTTGAAGGTCCCGTCGACGGGGTCAATGACCCAGGTCCGGCCACTGCTGCCCGCCACGGAGGCGCCCTCCTCGCCCAGGACGGCGTCATCGGGCCGGCACCGCCGAAGCTGTTCCAGGACATAAGACTCGGCGGCGTGGTCAGCGGCCGTGACCACGTCCGAGACAGAGGTCTTCTGCCGGCCCTCAAGCCCCGCCTGCCGCATCAACAGCGCCAGCGTGCCGGCCTCGCGGACCAGGGCCTCGGCCAGTTGGTAGTCATCCAGTGACGGGTCGAGTTCTGCGGTGCTGTGCCGGCCGAGCCGGTGTTTTCCTAGTTCGGTCACGCGTCCCAGACTATCGGCGCCCGTTGGCAGTGAACAGCCGGTGCGGACAGCCGGGCTGACGGCGGCGCGGAGGGGCGTGCAGGGCGGGCGATAATGGAGTCATGGCCAAGACACCCGCGCAGCGGATCAAAAAGCACGGCGCCAACGCGGCGGTCCCCCAGCACCATCTCCCTCCGGTGATCAATCCGACCACCAGCCGGACACCGCAGAAGGCACAGAGCAACAGCAACCTGATTGTCATCGCCGGAGTCGTGGCCAGCCTGTTCCTGTTCTGGTATCTGCACCTGCTCACCCTCAACCAACTCATGCAGTTGTCGGGCGGCCAGGCAATGCCCGACTCGTTGGTCGGCGGCTTTGACCTGGGATTCGTGGAGCAACTGCGCGCGGCCATGGACGCCGATGCCCGGGGCCAGCTGAACTATGTCCACAAGACGGCCGGCATGCTCTTCCCGCTGATCTTTGGCTTCACCTGGCTGCTGCTGATCGGAACCAACGTGGCCCGGAAATCCCTGCGCTGGGCGCTGTGGTCGCTGCCGCTACTCTTTGCAGCGGTCCGGCTGTGGGGCAACTCGGTGATCGACGAAATGATGTCCGCCGACACCCTCGACGGCGGTCAGGTCGCCCTGGCCTCCGGTCTCACCGTGGCCGGCTGGGTACTTCTGGCGCTGAGCGTCGTGGCCGGCGTCGCCGCCGTAATAGTTGGCCGCAAGGCAGCCGCAGCTTCCCCCACCCCGGGACATGTCCAGCCCTGATCCGCGCGGCAGGGCTATTTCCCTGCACCCGGCTTTGAACCAGGGACATGTCCATACTTGGCCGCGGCGGCGGGGCTAGTTCTCTATTCCCGGCTTCGGACGCGGGACATGTCCAGCGTCCGGCCCGGCCGGAGGACATCTTGCCATTATGTCCAGCCCTCAAGTCCAGCGGAGGGCATGTCCTCTTCAGCGCGAAGTCAGGGTACTTCGTTCAGGAACTCAAGGGCTTGCTCCGCACGTTGCGAGGCTCCCGCCTTCTCAAAGTAGTCGGCGGCTTGCAGTAAGTATTTGCGCGCTTCGACCCCGTTCCCCAAAGCGGCATGCGACCGTCCTAGAAGCAGATAGGCCTCGCCCAGTATTTGCGGCGACGTCTTTTCGGGGACCGGGAAGATGTCGTCGAGAGTATCGACCGCCGATTTCTGATCCCCTGCCAGGAAATTCCAGTGGCCGCGGTTCAGCTTGAGCAATATGTGATCTTCCTCAGTGCCGCCAATAACATCTGTGGCTAGTTCCGCGCGTTCAATGCAGCGTAGGGTGTCCGCATCCGCGACATCGGCGGCGAGCCGCATGGCAGCTGAAGCCTTATTGAACTTTGCCCAGACGGTCAGGTTCCGGGCCGGTGAAAAGGTGGCAGCGGCGAGCTCGTGATAGTGCAGCCCCTCGGCGACTTTGCTGCAAAGGAACGCGACGTTTCCAATGACCCAATAGGCCTTGCCCACCAACTGGTCATCGACTTCGCCCGAAATAATGTCGGCCATGACAAGGCTTTCCGCCCACGCTTCGTCAAGCCTCCCGCTATCAGCAAGTGCCGCAATGAGAGCCTGCCGGGCCTTGACCGCAATTTCGACGTCGTCTTCGCCGTCCATGAGGTCCGCTGCGATTCTCGCCTCATCGGCGGCCTCTTCGAGCAGACCCATGCCCCGTCGGGTCAGGGCCAGAAGGATGTGTACCTGGGCCTGAAGCTGCCGGTTCCCCTCCCAGGGTTCAGCAATCAATGTGCTGGCGAGTTCTGCGCAAGCTTCGATTTCTCCGGCGGCAATGAGGCTTTCGGCCCGGAACAACGTCATGTGCCACCACGACGACGTATCACCTTCGGCACTGGCAATATCCGCGGCCGCCTGCGCGGCGTTCGCGGCCTCGCTGAAGTCGTGACTGGACCGGAACTCGCGCGCCTGCAGCTCTGCAGCGGCGTACGAGGGTGAAACGGAACTTTGTTGCATGCCTCAATTATCCGTTGCCGCGGGAGCGGAAACGAACAAACCGCGCAAGCAAGACCTGCGCAATATTGCCTCAGGACTTCCGAAGCTTCGCGCGAATAACACGAAACCACTCGTTGCGGAGCGAATCGTTATACAGCGGCGTGTCGTTTGGCCCTATACTAAATCTGCACCACAAGTCACATGAGTCACATCAGCCTCTTACGTATCAGGAGTCCTAATGAAGAAGACCCTCGCAACACTCCTCGTCGCCGGTGCGCTGGCTGTCGCGGGAATGTCCGCCTCCGCAGCGATTTCTGCTGCAGCTGACACCTCCGGACACAGCTCAGTCGCCGCTATCGGCTGGTGGCCGGACTCCACCAAGAAGTAACGGAGACTGCATTGACAGGCGGCGGGTGTCGGAAGTGATTCCGGCGCCCGCCGTCAGTGTTTAATCTTCGTTCACCCCGCCCAACATCCACCGGGGCCGGAGCTACAACAGCTTTCCATTCCCCGCAAACAACGCCACGATCTCGCCCGCCGGCGCAGGCCTGCCAAAGTAATAGCCCTGGCCGCTGCCGCAGCCCATCTCTCGCAAGACTTCCGCCTGTTCCGCCGTCTCTATCCCCTCGGCCAGCGCCTTCAGGCCGCAGGCGTGGATGAGGTGCAGCACCGCGGCGACGAAGTCCCGCTGCTGCTCGTCGTCGCCAAGGCCGCTGATCAGGCTGCGGTCGATCTTGACCACGTTCACTGGCAGCTTCCGCAGGTAGCTGATGGAGGAATAGCCGGTCCCGAAGTCATCGATCTCAAGCTGCACGCCGAGCCGGCGGAGGCCGTTGAGCGAATACTGGTCGACGTCGCCGCCGTTGACCGCCATGGACTCGGTCAGCTCCACGATCAGGTTTGATGCATCCACGCCGGTCTCCCTGAGGATGTCCCGCACATGTTCGATCAGCTCGAGGTTTTGCAGTTCGGTGGTGGAGATGTTGACCCGGACGTTAAAGCTGCTGTCCACCTGCAGGTCCTGCTGCCATTTCCGCAATTGGCGCACGGCATTGCGCAGCACCCAGTGGCCCAGGTCCACGATCATGCCGGTTTCCTCGGCCAGGGGAATGAACTGGTCCGGCATGAGCAGACCGCGCTCGGGGTGGTTCCACCGGACCAGCGCCTCCACGCCCTCGATCCTGCCGGTCGCGAGGTCCACCACCGGCTGGTAGTGCAGGGTCAGCTGGTCCTGCCGGATGGCCTCGCGCATTTCCGTAATCATGACGCTCTGCAGCCGGCGCGCGTACAGGAGGGCGGGTTCGAAGACTTTGATGCTGCTGTGCTGCTGCGCCTTGGCCGCGTACATGGCCGTGTCGGCCTCCATGACCAGGTCATCGACGGACTGGCCGGGTTCCGCGATCCGCAGGCCGATGCTCGTTCCGCACGTGACTTTCAGGTCCCCGACGTCGAGGCTCTCGCTGAGGGCCTTGAGGATCCTGTTCGCCACCCGGCGTGCCCGGACCAGATTGGACTTCGGCAGCATGACGGCGAATTCGTCGCCGCCAAGGCGCGCCACGGTATCCGTTTCGCGGACGGCGTCCTGGAGCCGGCGTGCGATGGCCCGCAGGACGTCGTCGCCGGCGCTGTGCCCCAGGGTGTCGTTAATGCCCTTGAAGGAATCGAGATCCAGAATCAGGAGGGCCGGCGGCATCTCGCCGCGCGAGGATTCCGCCAGGGCATGGCTCAGGACCGAGTTCAGTGCCGTCCGGTTGGCGAGCTGGGTCAGGGGGTCGGTCAGCGCCATGCGTTCGAGCTCCACCTGCGCCTCGCGCAGCATGGCCGTCCGGCTTTCGACCCGCTCCTCCAGCTCCTGGTAAATGGTCTGCAGGTCATCGGCCATCAGGTTGATGCCGGCGATGACGGCGGCGACGTCGTCGCGGGCTCCCGAATGCGGGATCCGGGTGCTCAGATCGCCTCCGGCGATCCGCACGATGCCCTCCACGAGGGCGTGCAGCCTGGGGTCCGGTGCTTCATTCTTCACGGGTGTACTGCCTTAGCCACTCGACAGCCGCGGATTCTGAGGTGAAGAACTGGGCCGGGATGGTCTCGCTTCGGGACCGCAGCAGGTAGTGGGCAATGACCCGGTCCACCGGGCTCTCCCCCACCAGGGCGAACGCCGTCGCCGCTATGGAACCGCTGTAAACCTGGCGGGCCTCCATGCTGACACCGACGACGCCGGTGATCACCAGGAGCACCGGCAAACGCCGACCCGCGGCGAGCGTGCGGACGATATCACCGGCGATGCGTGCCTCCGGACCCTCGATCTCCTGGTTGGCGGGCAGCAGGACCTCGATGATTCCGCCGTCGATCATCCGCACGCCGATGCTCCGGGCGGCACCGCCGTCGGCAGGCGCCCCGTCGGTTGCCCGGGCCGCGGCCACCGCCGCCGCCCCCAGGAGGGCGCCGGCTGCCGCTGCCGTGTCCGGCAGCCCCTCCGGAAGCCGTCCTTCGGGCCCGGCCAGGGCCTCGAGCGTCATCGGACCGCAATTCGACGGCGGCGGTCGGCGGAGCCCCGGAGGTCACGGTTCAGCCGTCGGTCGCCGTGATAGAGAATCGTTTCCCAGTCGACTTCCTCAGCTGTCTTGGCTATCACGGGGCTCTCCTTCTCTTTCTTGGGCCTGGGACTGACATACAGCCAGTTAACCACCCCGAGGAAGACATCCACGGCGGAGTTGAAGACTCCGATGTAAGCGCGGATCGCGCCCGCAGCCAGGATGGCGTTGACGGAGGCGAAGGCCACGTTGCCCCAGTTCCCCACTTGCGCGTCCCGCCATACGGTCAGCAGCGAGAAGGCGACGATCGCGTACGGCGTCAGGACGTAGATCGCCGGGGCGGCGGTGCGGTCCTTGACCTTGGGCGTGCGGGCGAAGGGAATCTTGTCGCCTGTGACGGCCTGCTGCAGCGATTTCAGCACGCCCGCCAGGTTGACCGGCAGCAGCACGAGGTTGAAGCCGTAGATCCGGAGGATGTCACTGAAGCGGTGCCCGCAGTCGCGCAGGTCGCTGCCCATGGCCAGGAAGTACGGCAGGGCGGCGATGAACACGATCGGGCTCAGCAGCCGGCTGTCGTAGGGGTACGCCAGGAGGAAGACGAGGCCAAAGCTGGCCCACGCGATGGACGCCATGTAGTTCACCCGCAGCAGCACCTCCCGGAACAGGATCGCGCGGCGCTCGGACCGGTGCTGGCGGAGCTGGACCCACAGTTTGGGCAGGATCAGCAAGCCGCCGTTCGCCCAGCGCCGGCGCTGGACCACGAGGGAGCCGAAATCCGGGGGTGTGGCGCTGTAGCTGAGCCGTTCCGGATAGTTCACCAGGGTCCAGCCGTGCTGGCCGAGATCGATGCTGGATTCGGTATCTTCGATGACGGTTCGGTCCTGGATGTAAGTCCGGACCTCGAAGCCGCCGGAGGTCTCCACCTCGACGATGTCCTCCAGGGCGCGTTTGCGGATGACGGCGTTGGCGCCCACCCAGAAGGTCGCACCGTAGTAGGTCATGCCCTGGTGGAGGATGTGCTGGAGGTCAGTGGTGGCTCCGGCGACCCGCTCGATGCGGGTGGGGGCCCCACGGAAGGAGGAGTACGGCGTCTGGGTGACCGCGACGCGCTCGTTGCCCGCCGATTCCAGGAAGTAGACCAGCCGGAGGCAGTAGTCGCGCAAAAGCAGCGAGTCGGCGTCGAGCGTCAACAGATAGGTCGTGTCCGGGACGTCCATGATCTCGCCGTCCAGGTCAGGAACGACGCCGGCGCCCACCTTGCGCAGGACCACGCCGTCGGCGGTGGTTTCCTTCTGCCAGGTGTGGCCCATCAGCGAAATGTAGGCGTTGAGGTTCATGGCCTTGTTCGCCTCGTGGGAAAGGCTCGCGTACTTTTTGCGTTCAAACGTTTCGGTGGAGACGTTGAAGATCCAGGTCAGCCGGAGGTACAGCTCTTCGATCCGCGTGCGCGGCGGCGAGGTCTGCTGGGCCAGCGCAGCGTTCAGTCCCAGGAGCACCAGCCTCAGCTCGCGGGCCAGGCCCATCAGGACGAGGTCGACGAAGAACTCGTCGACGTGGTCCTCCACTGTTTCGGCAGCGGCCATCGCTTCGAGCCATTCGGCGGCTGCCTCATATTCGGCGATCAGCAGGGCCACCTCGGCCGCAGTACCGCGCCCGTGCGCCTTTGCCCGGCTGCGGAAATCGGCCAGGGCAGTGTTGAAGCGCGCGGCCGGGACGCTGAGCTCTGCGGCGATCTCGTCGGTCAGCGCTCGGGTCTTGTCCAGCCGGACCCGGTCACCCAGGTCCGAGGGATGCGGCGGGTCATCGAGCAGCAGCACCACTTTGAGATCCGGGAACTCCTGCAGCGCCGCGGACCACAGCGTCGCCCGCACCACCTGGGGCTCTTCGGCATAGGAGGGCACCAGCACGGTGACGCCCTCGGAGTACTCGGCGAAGTGCCGGTCCAGCTCGCCGCGCGGCACCCTGGCATGGTCGCGGAACCGGTACAGGGCGCCCTGCCGGGCCATCAGGTACATGAGGGCGGAAAACGTCAGAAATGTTACGACAATGAGGTAGGAAACCGTCTCAAACTGAAACCTGAAACCCGCATTGGGATTGTCAGCGAGTTCTTTCAGAATAGTGGAAATGACGTACGTTACCCAAGCCGCCAGCGTCGTGAGAATTCCCAGGCGGCCAAGGATTATTTTGCGCCGGGATGGTCTCGGATGAACAATTGACAGCGGCTCGGAACGCCGCTCTGCCCCCCATTGACGGCGCCGGACCGCACCTTTTTGTTCGGTGGTCGCGCTTTCCGAATCCAAGCGCGGCAAGACAAGCTGATCTGGCATTAGTCCCCATAAGACTGCAAAGTCGGCATATTGGCGCGCGCCTACGGCAAAACCCGCACGCCGCACCGGAATGTTCCGGTGAGTGCCCTTATGATAATGCAAGGTCAGAGGCTTGCCGGACATCAGACACCCCGGAAATTTCACGAGCTGATGCCGGCTGCCGGCGCGTGCCCGGCTGCCCAACGAAAGACGCACAAGGGGGACCCCGTGTCCGAACGATTCCCAGGCCGCAAACTATCAGTGGTCCGGCTGGGTGTACTCATCGGCGCCGTGGTGGCGGCCGCCGCCGGCGGCGTTGCCGCATGGGGCAACTTCCAGGACGTCCGGGCGGCCGAGGCCATCCCGTCCGTTTTCTCGGGATACGTCGATGTCACGGCGACGCCCCGGTACGCATTCGAGGACCCGGCGTCCAAGGAAGCTGAAAAGGTCGTGCTGTCCTTCGTGGTGGCTGATCCCAAGGATCCGTGCTCGCCTTCCTGGGGGGCCGCCTACTCCCTCTCGGACGCCGCCGCTTCGCTGGACCTGGACCGGCGGGTGGCCCGGCTTCAGCAGCTCGGCGGCACCGTGGCGGTGTCCTTCGGCGGGCTGGCCAACCAGGAGCTGGCCGTTGCGTGCACCGATCCCGCACAGCTCAAGTCGGCTTACCGGACCGTCGTCGACCGCTATCAGGTCAACAGCATCGACCTCGACGTGGAAGGCGAGGCCCTGTCCGACCCCGCGGCCCTTCAGCGGCGCTCGGTGGCCATCGCCGCGCTCCAGCAGGACCGCCAGCGCGAGGGCAAGTCCCTGAGCGTCTGGCTGACGCTGCCGGCGGATCCCAACGGCGTCACGGCGGCGGGCAGCGACGCCGTCCAGAAGATGATCACCGCGGGGGTCGACCTTGCCGGGGTGAACGCCATGACCATGGATTACGGCGGGAGCATGCTGCCGGGCCGGTCCATGTACGAGAACGCTGTGTCCGCCGCGGAAGCCACCCATCAGCAACTGACCGGCCTGTACCGGGCCGCCGGCACCGAACTCGGCAGCGGAACGGTGTGGCGCAAGGTCGGCCTGACGCCGATGATCGGCCAGAACGACGTCGCCGGCGAGATCTTCACGCTCAAGGACGCGCAGGAACTCAGCGCCTACGCCAGTGCCCGCGGCATCGGCCGGCTTTCCATGTGGTCCCTGAACCGTGACCGCACCTGCAGCCAGAATTTCCCGGACGTCACGAAGGTTTCCGATGGCTGCAGCGGCGTGGACCAGGGAAGCTCATCCTTCGCCACGATCCTTGGCGCGGGCGTCATGGCCAGCCCGTCGGCTGCGCCGTCCGCCGCGGCGGCGCAGACGCCGGTCCCGGCCGTCAGCGACAACCCCTCCACCAGCCCGTACCCGGTGTGGTCCGAGGCCACTGCCTACACCGCCGGGGAGCGGATCGTGTGGCATTCGAACGTTTACGAGGCCAAATGGTGGACCCGCGCCGACACCCCGGATAACCCCGTCCTGCAGGGCACCGCGACCCCCTGGCGCATTATCGGTCCGGTCCTGGCCGCTGACCGGCCGACGCCGCAGTTGACGGCACCGGCCGGGACTGCCCCGGCCTGGCAGCCGGCCACCGTCTACCGCAAGGGCGCCCGGGTGCTCTTCGAAGGCCGGGTGTTCGAAGCAAAATGGTGGACCCAGACCGACAGCCCCGAAGCTGCACTGCAGGGATCGCCGGAGTCGCCGTGGTCAAAGCTGCGGGACGAGGAACTGATGAAGATCATGGCCCAGGCGACGGCGACCGCCGCCCCGGCTCCCAGCGCGACGGCGCCGGCGCCCTAAGGGCACTCCCCGACGGGCCAGAGGGCCCGGGCCCTGGCCCGGCCCCTGTCGCGCGGCCCTGGGGCCTGAACCGCCGGCCTGCCCCACCGGCCCGCCACAGCCGGCCCGCCACCGCCAGCCCGCGACAGCCGGCCCGCCTCAGCGGGCCTGGGCCTGGGCCTTGGCCCGGGCCCGGGCGAGCTTGCGCACCGTGCGTTCATGCTGGACCCGCTGGGCGATGACAAGACCGGCCGCGGCGACGCCGACGGTGATGGGATAGCCCATGAGCCGCTCCAGGGTGCCGGGTTCCGGCACGTGCATGTCCGTCAGCCCGCCTGCAATGAGCGCCGCCAGGGACACAACCCCGCAGCCCAGGATGAACCACCCGAGCGGCGTCTGCCGGAGCCAAAGCCAACCGAGGACCAGGAGTGCCAGTGCCCCGGCGGCGAAGTACATCAGGGCACCGGCCACGTGCCAGGCCGATCCCGCGTCCTCGGGCACCAGCCCCACGATGACCGTTCCTGCCCCGGCCGTGCCGGTCAGCAGCCGGGCGGCGACCGCTGCCACCACCCCCGCGCCCCAGCGCGCGCGGCCGTGCGCCCGCCCCGGCACCCGGCCGCGCCTGAGGGGCACTCCGGTCCGCGCGGCGCAGCACAGGAGCGCCGAGCCGAGCAGCAGCGCGCCGACCATCATGCCAAGGCCTTGGACCACAAACGACGCGTTCATCAGCAGGTGCGCCGGCGAGCAGACGTCCCGGCCGGAGAACTCTCCACACGCCACGGCGCCGAGGTCGCTGATGTAGCCCGTGCGGCGGCTGTATGGCTCCGCTCCCGCCCAGGCGCCGATCACAGCCGCCTCGGCCACGAAATACTGCAGCACGCTCAGCTTCGCCAGGGCCCCGACGTAAAACCTGGTCGCGGCCACATCGGGGTAGTAGAGGGCTCCGGCGGACAGCTCGGCGGTTCCTGCAGTCATGCCAAGAGCGTAGTACGCGCGCTCACCTTGTATGCTTATATCCGTGTCCGACCGGACCGGCCCCGGCCGCCCGCGGATACCCGCCCTCGTAGCTCAGTGGATAGAGCACGGCTCTCCTAAAGCCGGTGTCGTTGGTTCGATTCCAATCGAGGGCACTTGAACATTCCTGCCCCGGACGAAACCCCGGACACGGGTCCGGACTTTGACCTCCGCGCCTACCTGCGCGGCTCCTGGTCCGTCGACCGCACCCTGCTGGACCGCAAAACCGGGATCAGCGGAACCTTCACCGGCGTCGTCCGCTTCACCGCCCACGACGACGGCGGCCTGTGGTGGCGTGAAGAAGGCACCGTGCGCTGGGCACCCGTGGACGGCGCACCGTTCACCGGCCCGGCGAGCCGGGAATATCTGCTGCGGCCCGCGGACACTCCCGAGGTCCTGGACGTGTACTTCCCGGACGGCCGCCCCTTCCACCGCATGGGCTTCGCCGGGCAGGCCAACCAGGACGAGCACTGGTGCGACCCAGACACCTACCGCGTGACGTACACGTTCCGCGGACCGGACCAATGCGGCTACCGCTGGGATGTCACCGGCCCCGCCAAGGACCAGCTGCTGGAGTCCGTCCTGCACAGGCTGGAAGCAACACCAGGAGCAGGACCAGGCCCAGTTCCGGATCCAAGGCCAGGCGTAACGCCGGACGCGGCGCCCGATGCAGGGCGCGCCGGATGAACCCGCGCATCGTCGTCTCCGCGGTCTGCGTTTTCGATCGCTCCGGACGTCTCCTGACCGTCCGGAAACGGGGCACGGACAAGTTCATGCACCCCGGCGGCAAACCCGAGGCCGGCGAAACGGCGGCCCAGGCGGCGGCGCGCGAGCTCCAGGAAGAAGTGGGGATCGTGCTGGCCCCGGACCGGCTGGACCTGCTGGGCTGCTGGCTGGCGGATGCCGCTAACGAGGCGGCCACCCAGATCGAGGCCACGGTCTTCACGGCGCCCGGGGTGTGGAGCGCCCGGCCGTCGGCGGAAATCGCCGAGATCCGCTGGCTGGACCTGTCCGCCGAACTGCCGGCCGACCTCGCCCCGCTGCTGACGGACCATGTGCTGCCGGCCCTGTCCGCCAAGCCGTCCGCGGGCTAGGACCGTACCGGCCAGAGGCCTCCAACACCAGCCTCCAACACCGGCCACCAACACCGGCTCAGTAGCCGGGCACGGCCTCCTGGGCGACCGCGCTGGCCTCAGAGAACTGCGTCCGGTACAGCTCCGCATAGCGGCCCTCGGCGGCGAGGAGCTCCCGGTGGGTACCGCGCTCCACGATCGAGCCGTCCTCCACCACCAGGATCGCGTCCGCCGCACGGATCGTCGAGAGACGGTGGGCGATCACGACGGCGGTACGGCCTTCGAGCGCGGCGCCCAGCGCCTCCTGGACGGCGGCCTCGTTGGTCGAATCCAGCGCGGCGGTGGCTTCGTCGAGGATGACCACCCGCGGCTGCGCGATCAGCAGGCGGGCGATTGTCAGGCGTTGCCGCTCGCCGCCGGAGAGCCGGTAGCCGCGCTCCCCCACCACGGTGTCCAGCCCATCGGGCAGGGACCGGATCATGTCTTCGAGCCGGGCACGCCGCAACGCATCCCACATCTGCTCTTCGGTGGCCTCCGGGCGGGCCAGGCGCAGGTTGGAGGCGATGCTCTCGTGAAACAGGTGACCGTCCTGCGTCACCATGCCGAGGGTCGCGCGCATCGAGTCGAACGTGAGGTCGCGGACGTCCACGCCGGTGCCGGGTGTGGTGCCGCCGAAGCGGATGGCGCCGGAGTCGACGTCGTACAGGCGCGACAGGAGCTGCGCAATGGTGGACTTGCCCGCTCCGGAGGAGCCGACGAGGGCCACTGTCTGGCCCGGTTCCACCCGGAAGCTGATGCCGTGCAGCACTTCCTCGCCACCGCGGGTGTCCAGGGTCAGCACGTCCTCCAGGGAGGCCAGCGAGACCTTCTCCGCCGAGGGGTAGGCGAAGCGGACGTCGTCGAACTCCACCGAGAGCGGACCCGGCGGGGAGGCCACCGCATCCGGCTTCTGCTGGATGAGCGGCTTGAGGTCCAGGATCTCAAAGACGCGCTCGAAGCTGACCAGGGCGCTCATGACCTCCACCCGCGCGCTCGAAAGTGCCGTGAGCGGCGCGTACAGGCGGGTGAGCAGCAGCGCGAGCACGACGACGTCGCCCGCGGCCAGCTGCCCCTCGAGCGCGAGCCAGCCGCCCAGTCCGTAGACCAGTGCCAGGGCCAAGGCAGAGACCAGCGTCAGCGCCGTGACGAAGGTGAACTGCAGCATGGCGGTGCGGACGCCGATGTCCCGGACGCGGCCGGCCCGGAGGGCGAACTCGCGGGATTCCTCGTCGGGGCGGCCGAAGAGCTTGACCAGCGTGGCACCGGGCGCGGAGAAGCGCTCGGTCATCTGGGTGCCCATGGTGGCGTTGTGTTCGGCGGCTTCGCGCCGCAGATCGGCCAGTTTGGAGCCCATCCGGCGGGCCGGGATCAGGAAGATCGGCAGCAGGATCATGGCGAGCACCGTCACAAGCCACGATTTGTTCAGCATCACCGCGAGGGTCAGCGCCAGGGCCACGACATTGCTGACCACGCCGGAGAGCGTGCCGGCGAAGGCCGACTGCGCGCCAATGACATCGTTGTTCAGCCGGCTGACCAGGGCCCCGGTCCGGGTCCTGGTGAAGAAGGCGATCGGCATTTTCTGGACGTGGTCGAAGACCTTCGTGCGCAGGTCCACGATCACGCCTTCGCCGATCGTCGAGGACAGCCAGCGCGTCACGAGGCCCAGGCCCGCCTCCGCCACCGCGACAATGGCGATCAGGATGGCCAGCCAGATCACGGTTGAGGCCTCCGCGTGGGCGATGATCTCGTCAACCACCTGCCCGGCGAGGACCGGGGTGGCGACAGCCAGGAAGGCCATCACGATGGACAGCAGTACGAAGGCGATCAGCTTGCCGCGGTGGGGGCGGGCAAAACTGAAGACGCGCTTCAGGGTCTCTTTCGAGAACGGCTTGGACCCGTTGGAGGCGCGGGTGATGTTGTAGAGGGAGCTCCAGGCGACCCGGTCCATGCTCATTTGGTGTTGCCTTTCGGGGCATCGGCGTGCAGCTCGGTGACGACGCCGTTCTCGACGTTCCAGCGCACGTCCAGGCGGACGTTTTCCAGCAGCCGGCGGTCGTGTGTGACCAGCAGCAGCGCGCCGTCATAGCTGTCGAGGGCTTCCTCGAGCTGTTCGATGGCGGGCAGGTCAAGGTGGTTGGTGGGTTCGTCCAGCACCAGCAGGTTCGCGCCGCGGGCCTGCAGCAGCGCCAGGGCGGCCCGGGTCCGTTCCCCCGGGGAAAGGGAGTCCACGGCCCGGTTGGTGTGATCGGCTTTGAGGCCGAATTTGGCCAGCAGGGTGCGCACCTCGGCCGGGGTCTGGTCCGTCAGGACGGCCTCGACGGCGTCTGCGAGCAACAGGTCGCCGGCCAAGAGGCCGCGCGCCTGGTCGATCTCCCCGACGGCCACGGACGCGCCCATGGAGGCGTCACCGGAGTCGGGCTGCTGGACGCCGAGCAGGAGCCGGAGCAGGGTGGACTTGCCGGCGCCGTTGGGACCCGTGATCCCGATCCGCTCGCCCGCGTTCAGCTGAAGATTCACCGGCCCCAGGGTGAAGTCGCCCTGCACCGCGACGGCGTCGCGCAGGGTGGCGACGACGGCACTGGAGCGGGGTGCCGCCCCGATGCTGAACTGCAGCTGCCATTCCTTGCGCGGCTCTTCAACTTCTTCGAGCCGGGCAATGCGGGACTCCATCTGCCGGACCTTCTGGCCCTGCTTCTCGGAGGACTCTGTGCTGGCCGCCCGGCGGATCTTGTCATTGTCCGGGTTCTTCTTCATGGCATTGCGGACACCCTGGGAGCTCCACTCGCGCTGGGTGCGGGCGCGGGAGACGAGGTCCGCCTTGGTGTTCGCGTACTCCTCGAAACGTTCCCGGGCGTGCCGGCGGGCGACGGCGCGTTCCTCCAGGTAGGCCTCGTAGCCGCCGTCGTACACCGCCACCGAGTTCTGGGCCAGATCCAGTTCCACGATGGTGGTGACGCAGCGGGCCAGGAACTCGCGGTCATGCGAGACCAGGACGGCGCCGCCGCGCAGGCCCTGCACGAAGGCCTCGAGCTTGGCCAGGCCGTTGAGGTCCAGGTCGTTGGTGGGTTCGTCCAGGAGCACGATGTCGAACCGGCTCAGCAGCAGGGCGGCGAGCGCCACGCGGGCCGCCTGGCCACCGGACAGGCCAGTCATTCCGGCGTCCGGGCCCACATCGAGGCCAAGGTCCGCCAGGACGGACGGGATCCGGTCCTCCAGGTCGGCGGCACCAGAGGCCATCCAGCGGTCGAAGGCCAGGGAGTAGGCGTCGTCGGAGCCCGGAGCGCCGGAGCCCAGCGCCTCCGCGGTGGATTCCATCTCCAGGGTCGCCTGGGCGCAGCCGGTGCGCCGGGCGATATAGCCCGCGACCGTTTCGCCGGCAATCCGTTCGTGCTCCTGCGGCAGCCAGCCGACAAAGGCGTCGGCGGGGGCCAGGCTCACTGTGCCTTCCTGCGGACCGTCGACGCCGGCCAACAGCCGCAGCAGGGTTGATTTGCCGGCACCATTGGCGCCGACCACGCCGACGACGTCACCGGGCGCTACGGTCAGGGACAGCTTCGAGAAGAGTGTGCGGTGATCGTGTCCACCGGAAAGGTCCTTGGCAACAAGGGTTGCAGTCATTACTTCATCCTCTCACTGCGGCCCAAAACGGACCGTCCCGACTGGGGAGAAACTGCGCGTCCCGACGGGACCGAAACCAGCCGGGCATAGAAGAACCCGCCGGTCCGGACTTGGGGGGTGTACGGACCAGCGGGTTCGACCATTTAGCATAGTTGAATTAGCACCTCACGTAAAATCCCAGCCCACTCCGTGACGCCCCCGTCACCGCCCGCCCCGATCGACGCTGCCCGACCGCATGCCAGTAGCCATACTGCCCGCCGACTCCGCAGGAAGCCCTAGATGCCACTACCCGCAAAGGCGTTCCAACTCTGGCTTCACCGCGTTGCCCCGTCCGCGAGCACGGCCGATCTCTGCAGAATCTCGGGGATCAAGCGCACCACCTTCGCGCAGCAGCTGGTGCGCGGAAAGGTAGCCGAAACCACTCTGGTCAGCATCAGCCGGGCCCTTGGCTTGAGCCCGCTGGCGGAGCTCGCGTCCTTCGAGCACTACGTGGAGCTGGCCGCCCCGCCGCAGCCGCCCACTCCGGCCGAACTCGTCAGCCAGGTTGCCACCATGGACCTGTTGCGCGCAGTCATTTCCCGGTCCTCCCCTGCCTACGGCGGCTATGGCGACCAGGGCAGCTCAATGACTCCGGCGTTGAGCCCCGCCCCGCACGCCACGTCTGTCCGGAACTGGGTGGATGCGATTGACGACGGTGAGTTGCGTCACCGGGTTTCGGCTGCCACCGGCGTGGCCCCGCAAAATTATTCGGCCCAGCTCACGGCCAACCGGCTCTCCCCGGAGCTGGCGGTCGCGACCGCCCGCGCGGCGGGCGTAGGCTTCACGGGCGGGCTCGTCGCCACGGGCCTGCTCACCGAGGCCGAGGCCGGCTGGACGCCAGGGGCGAAGCAGGCAGCCTTGGATGCCCTTTCCGACGGTGAACTTAGTTCCCTGGCCGGGGAGCGACTTCAGGCGCTCGGGAAATCGCTGCGGCGCCACGAGCAGGAGCAGGCACAAACAGAAAAGATTTGGGAGAACCTCGGATGATCGCGATCCTGCAGTGGACCACGCTGGCGCTGTGCTGCGTCGTCACGCTTGTCCGCGTGCCCAGCGTTCTCCGCGGTGAAAACCGGTCCCTGTTCTGGATCTTTGCGCTCATGACCCTGGCGATCCTGCTCAGCATCGATGCCCCTTATCTGGCCGTGGACCAGGTCCTGGGAGGCATGAACTTCGCCAACCTGGTGCTGCGCTTCGTCATCTTCGGCGGCATCTTCTTTCTTGGAATCCGGTTGGCCCGGGGCTTCAGCGCGTGCGACGCCCTGAAGCTCATCACCGGCCCCATTGGAATCGCGATCGCCGCGGCCGCCTCCCTTGCGGTGGTGGCGGTCTTCCTCATGATGGACACGGCCGGTTCCTCGGCGGGGCTGGTCGCCGTGTTCGCCAAGGACGGCCACAATGCCGCCCTGGTGGAGTATTACGGGGCCGCCGGCCGCCTGTACCCGGCATTCATCACCGCGGCCCTGTTTCCGGCCATGCTGCGGACCCTGCGCAGCGGACTCCCGGCCCTTGTGCGCTCCAGCGCCGCGTTGCTGGCCCTGGGCACCGTGGCCATCTGCCTCAGCCTGCTTTCCCCGGTCATTCCTTCGTCCCTGGGATTCATGAAGTTCGTCTTCAACTACTCGGCGGTCCTGTGCCTGGTCCTGGGACTGTCCCTGATCCGGCTGGCCAAGACACTTGCGAAGCGGGCGCCGAAGAAGCAAGCTGGCATGGCCTGACCATCTTGGGGATGAGCAGGAAAGCGACGTGGGGGAACCCGGAATGATTGCAATCCTCCAGTGGGGCACGCTGATCACTTGCACCGTGGTGCTCCTTCTCCGCGTTCCGGATGCGATCCGGGGCCGGAACAGGGCCGTTTTCTGGATCCTGGTGCTCGCAACCCTGTGCAGCCTGCTCTCCGTGACCGGCCCCTATGAGGCGATCGACGGGGCGCTGGGGGGTTGGAACCTCACCCATCTCCTCCTGCGGTTCCTCGTGTTCGCGGCCGTCCTGCTGGTGGGTCTGCGCGTGGCGACGGGCCTGGAGGATGGGCGCGGCTACCGCTTCATTGCGGGCCCGGCCGGCCGCTGGGCCCTGGCGCTCAGCGCCGTCGTCGTGGCGGTGACCTTCTTCCTCATGGACACCCGCGGGTCCTCGTCGGGCCTGCTGGGCATCGAGGACAAGGGCGGGCAGAATGCAGTCCTGGCGCCGTTCTACGCCGCGGCCGGCCGCACCTATCCTGCCTTTGTCTCCCTCGCCCTGCTGCCCGCGTTGCTGGCCACCGCCAGGAGCCAATTGCCGCGGCTCGTGCGTGCGGGGGCCCTCCTGACCTGCCTCGGCGCCCTCGCCACCGCGTTCACCGTGCCCGCCTCCTTCGCCCCGGAAGACTGGCTCCTCGCGCAGCAGACGGTCAACTATCTGGCCGTCGTGGGCTACGTCCTGGGCCTGGGCCTGTTCTGGGCGTCGGGGCTCGTTGCGAAGAAATCTGGTGACATTCGCGCAACATTCCGTAAGAACGAAACCTAGGGCATTCACAAAATCATTAGATCGTGAAAGAATCATGAATGTGTGAAAGCGGCAACCGCTTCGTGTACGGAAGTCAGCCGTGCGAAGCAGAGGCAGTCGTCCAAGCGCCATTGGGGGGATGAGTGGTAGCGGTCCGGAAGGACCGCTCCCACTCAGCCTGTTTAAGGGTATTTCCGGGTGTTCCGGACAGTGTCGTCCGGATGCCCCGACAGCGCCGGCCGGATGCCCCGCGGGAAAGGCGTGTCAGGCGGCCCGGTCTTTCAGCGCACAAACCTCAGCGTGACCAGCTGGAAGGGCCGCAGGGTAAGCTCGGCCGAATCGCGGCCTGCCGTCACTCCCGGGGCGTCGACGGGCCGTTCCAACAGATCCACGGCGTGCAGCCCGCGGACCGGGAAATTGGCCTTCACCGCGCCGTTGGACCGCTCCCCCAGCGCTTCGTACAGCCGGACAATCACATCTCCGGAGCCGTCTTCAGCGAGTTTGACCGCTTCAATGACAAGGGCCTGGTTGACGATGGTGACCAGCGGTTCCACCCCGTGCGCCCCGCGCACCACCCGCGGCGCCAGGTTGGTGCGGTAGCCCTCTTCGACGGCGTCCGCAATCGTGGCACCCGGACGGACCGTGACGTGCAACTCGTGCCTGCCCTGGTCCGCGCCGGGATCCGGAAACTTCGGTGCCCGCAGGAGTGAGAGCCGCACGGTGGTGGTGGTGCCGCCGTCGCCCTCCCGGACGTTGCGGGTGACGTCGTGGCCGTAGCTGGAAGCGTTGGAGATCGCCACCCCGTAGCCCGGCTCGGCGACGTGGATCCAGCGGTGGGCGCAGATTTCGAATTTCGCGGCCTCCCAGGACGTGTTGACATGGGTGGGGCGGAACACGTGCCCGAACTGCGTCTCCGCCGCCGACCGGTCCGCCCTGACATCCAGCGCAAAGCCCAGCTTGAGGAGCTTCTCGCTCTCCTGCCAGTCCACGACTGTGGTGATCGCAAGCGAGTCTGCACCCGCCGCGAGCGTAATCTGTTGGGTCACGGCAGAGGACCCGGCCATCCGCTCCACCACCACGACGGCGTCCGGGCTTTCGCCCTGGAGGCCGCGCTCCAGTGTCACCGACCGCGCCTCAACCAGACGGACGACGTTCCTGCGGTAGAAGGCGTCGATGTCCCACGCGTCCCACTCATTGGGCGTGTCCCGGTGCAGCTCCAGGAGGTTGCCGGCCTCGCCGGGAGCAATCGCCTCGCGTCCGGTGGCGCGGTCCGCGAGGGAGACCAGCAGTCCGTTGGCATCCACCACGGCCCGGATGATGCCATTGTCCAGGATGTAGCCGCCGCCGGCCTCGGTGACCTCTACCGGCCGCCCGGGCCGGACCGGTTCGGCAGCGGCCAGGGCCGGCACGCCCAGGCGCTCGTGCGGGGCCGCGTTGAGCAGGAATTCCCGGCTGCCGGCGCCGAGGGCCGCCGCCGCGGCGTTCGTGATGATCGCTTCCAGCCCCCGTTCGACGGCGGCGTAGTTCCGTTCGGCGTCCTGGTGGACCCACGCGATGGAGCTCCCCGGCAGGATGTCGTGAAACTGCTGCAGCAGGACCAGCCGCCAGAGGCGTTTGAGCTCCGCAGCCGGGTAGCTGTGCCCGGTCCGCACAGCCGCGGTGGCACTCCAGAGCTCGGCTTCCCGGAGCAGGTGCTCGCTGCGCCTGTTCCCCAGCTTGGTCTTGGCCTGGCTGGTGTAGGTCCCGCGGTGCAGTTCCAGGTACATCTCCCCCACCCAGACCGGCAGGGGCTCATACTCGGCCTGGGCCTGGCTAAAGAAGCTGGCAGCCGAGCCGATCCGCACCTTCGGGGATCCTTCCAGGTCCGCCGTGCGCTCCGCTGCGGCCAGCATCTCGCGGGTTGGGCCCCCACCGCCGTCGCCGTACCCGAACGGAACCAGCGACGTGCCTCCGCGTCCGTGGTCCCGGTAGTTCCGTTCAGCGTGCGCCAGGTCCCGGGCGCTGAGGTCGGAGTTGTAGCTGTCCACCGGCGGGAAATGGGTGAACACCCTGGTGCCGTCGATTCCCTCCCAGTTGAAGGTGTGGTGGGGCATCCTGTTGACCTGGTTCCAGGAGATCTTTTGGGTCAGGAACCAGCGGCTGCCTGCGGCCTTGATGATCTGCGGCAGGGCCGCGGAATACCCGAAGGTGTCCGGAAGCCACGCCTCCTGGCAATCGACGCCGAATTCGGCCAGGAAGAAGCTCTTGCCCTCGAGGAACTGCCGTGCCATGGCCTCGCCGCCGGGCATGTTGGAGTCGGATTCGACCCACATCCCGCCGACGGGAACGAACCTGCCGGCCCGGACCTTGTCCCTGATACGCCCGAAGAGCTCCGGATAGTACTCCTTCATCCACGCGAGCTGCTGGGCGGAGGAGCACGAAAAGACGAACTCTGGATTCTCGTCCATCAGCGCGACGACGTTGGAGAACGTCCGGGCGCACTTGCGGATGGTTTCCCCGGACCGGCCACAACCAGGCCGAATCGATGTGGGCGTGGCCCGTGGCCACGAGCTGGTGCGCCGAGGCATAGGCCGGCCGGGACAGGACATCAGCCAGGGCGGCCCGTCCGGCCACCGCGGTCCCGGCAACGTCGTCGGGGTCCATGATGTCCAGCATGCGTTCGAGCGCCCGCAGGATGTCGTGGCGGCGTGGCAGGTCCATGGGCAGCTCGTGCATGAGCCCGCTGAGCGTGAGGATGTCCTGCTGCAGTTCCCAGACTGCCTGGTTGCGTTCGGCGATGGCGATCCTGCCGAGGCGGTACTTCGGCTCGCTGCCCGACGTCGCTTTGTCGCCGTAGGGGGTGGCGGCGAATGTCCAGTTCTGGGACAAGTCCGGGTTGGCCGCGGCTTCGACGTAGAAGTCGACGGCCATGCCACTGCCCAGGAGCTTGAGCGGGATGTACTGGTTCCGTGGCGAGATCGCCTTGATGATGGTCCCGTCGGACCGCCAGGCAATGCCTTCGCACTGGAAGCCCGGGAGGTCGCCGCTGAAGCCGAGGTCCACGAGGATCTCCACCGAGGTGCCGGCCGAGGTTCCCCAGGCGTCCGGCACTTCACCCCGGAGCCGGAGCCACTTGGTGCTCCAGGGCCGGCCCCAGGCCGCGCCGTGTTCCTGGGGTGTGAACTCCTGCCGCAGGGCCTCGAGCACCGGTACGGGTTCGTCCGGCGCGTCCCAGCTGCTCAGTGTCAGCGGCACGCTGCGCGGGTAGACGGCCGGGCCGATCCGGTCACGCAGAAAGCGGTCCAGCCGGACTTCCGTAAGACGGCGGTCGTCGTGCAATGTGATCCTCTTCAGCGCTGGGGGGTCCGATCGATTTCCAATCGATGGATAAAACTTACGCCGCGGAGAACCTGTTGGCCAACTGTTGCCGCTAGCCGGCCGCGGGAGCCGGAACCGCGACGCGCTGCTGGCCCGCGTACACGTTCAGGCTGGTCCCGCGGCTGAATCCGGCCAGGGTCATCCCGCTGGCCTCGGCGAGCTCGACGGCCAGGCTGGAGGGGGCACTGACCGCGGCGAGGACCGGGATTCCGGCGAGGGCAGCCTTTTGGACCAGCTCGAACGATGCCCTGCCGGACACCTGCAACACGGTGCCCCGGAGCGGGAGCAGGCCTTCGCGGAGCGCCCAGCCCACCACCTTGTCCACCGCGTTGTGCCGGCCCACGTCTTCGCGCAGGCACAGCAACTCGGCCGAGCCGTCGTCGGAGATCCTGAAGAGTCCTGCGGCGTGCACGCCGCCGGTGACCTCGAAGACCTCCTGGGCGGACCGGAGGGCATCCGGGAGGGCCGCCAGCGTTTCCACGGGGACGGTCAGCGGATCCTGTGCCGGGCTGTAGTGCGAGGACTTCCGCACGGCATCGATCGAGTCCGTCCCGCAGATGCCGCAGGAACTGGAGGTGAAGACGTTGCGTCCCGTCTCGGGCCGTACGACGTCGGGCCGGAGCTGCGCCTCCACCACGTTGAACGTCTGCATGCCGTCGGCGTCTTCGCCGGCGCAGAACCTGAGCGAGACCAGCTGTTCGGGAGCCCAGATGATCCCCTCCGAGACGAGGAAGCCGGCGACGAGGTCGAAGTCATTTCCCGGTGTTCGCATGGTGACGGAGAACGACATGTTGCCGAGCCGGATTTCCAGCGGTTCCTCGACGGCAAGGACGTCCTCCCGGTGCCGGACCGGGAATTCGAGGGCCTGCGGGGACCCGTCCAGGACGATCTTGTGCACCTTGCGGCGCTGTGTCACACGACCCATCCGGTGCTCCTAAGCAACATGTTGTGCCGCTGTTTGAATCTTGCGGCAGTTTGAATCTTTGGCTGGTTCCATCATTGTAAGTGTCTGATCCTGATGGCGTGTCCCGCCCTGACGCCGGCGCTGCGGGCCAGGACTCAGCCCAAAAGGGCACTCCAGTCCACCGGCCCGTCGCTGGCCGCGGTCTTCCTGGCGGTCCGCTTCGCCGCCGGCTTCTGCGCGGCGGCCGCTGCCGAAGCGTCAGGCAGCGGCGCACCCCACGGGAGGGCGAAGGCGGGGACCAATTCCCCCAGCTGCACGCCATGGGGCGGGACCACCAGCACACCGTCGGCGGCGGCCAGGCCCCGCATCATTCCCGGACCGGTGTGCTGCGCCGGCGATGCCATGCCATAGAGCAACCGGAAGGGCATGAGCCGGGTCCGGCCCGGATCGGCGTCAATGGTCGAGCCGCAGGGCACCTCGCTCAGCGGGGGGACCGCGCCGTGCCCCAGGGCTGCGAGCAGTGGGGCCCCGATCGTGGACAGCGCCATCATGGCCGCGAGCGGGTTTCCAGGCAGGCCCAGGATGTAACGGCCGTCCGGCAGCTCGGCCAGCACGGCGGGGTGGCCCGGCCGCATGGCGATTCCGTCGATCAGCAGGCGGCCGCCGAGTTCGGCGACCGAGCGCCGGAGGTGGTCCGTTCCGGAGCGTCCCGTGCCGCCGGTGGTGATCACGACGTCGGCGGGCAGGTTTTCACCGGCCGGATCGGTGTCCTCCAGCGCCGCGAGCCATTCGGCGTAGGTGTCGCCAACTTTCACTTCTTCGGTGCAGATCCCGCCGAGCATTCCCACCACGGCGGCCAGTTGGGGTCCGAAGGTGTCACGGACCTGCCCTGGTGCCGGCATCCCGCTCGTCACGACCTCGGAGCCAGTGAAGACGAGGCGCACCACGGCCTTGCCGAGCACGGGAAGGGTATCGCTTCCGGCCAGCGCGGCGAGGGCAAGATGTGCGGGGTTCAGGACCGTGCCGCGCTTGATCAGGACGTCCCCGGCGGCGGCTTCCTCTCCGGCCTTCCTGATGTGGTCGCCGTTGCGTGGGTCCCCTGGTTTCGCGGTGCCGCCCAGCTTCAGGACGGGCAGGCCGTCCTCGTCGGCACCGATGATGCCGCTTTCGCTGCGCAACACCGCCCTGGCCCCGGGCGGGATGAGCCCGCCGGTGGCAATCGGGCTGGCCTGATGCGGTGCCAGCCGCTGGCCAGGTTCGGCCAGGATCCAGGGGCCGCTGCCGTTGACGGCCCAGCCGTCCATGGCGGAAGAAGCGTAATGGGGCATGTCCTGCTGAGCAACGACGTCCGCCGCGAGGGTCCGGCCCAGCGCGTGCCGCAGCGGGACAGGGGCGGCCGGGATGGGAACGGCGCAGTCGAACGCGAGTTGCCGGGCCTCCTGCCACGTGTGGGCCAGGTGTCTGTGCGGCTCCGCCGCGGTGTCCTCGTCCGCCGCATCCTGGCCCGCTGCATCTTGGTCCGCGGTGTCCTGGTCCGCTACATCCTGGTCAGCGGTGTCCCGGCCCCCTGCATCCTCGCCCGCAGTGATGCGGGGATCGCCGAAGTCATCTCGGACTCCGCCTCCACCGCCATCTCTGACCCCATCTCCACCGCCGTTTCTGACTCCGTCTCCACCGCCATCTCTGCCAGGGGCAGTGGGTCCGCTGCCGTCCGGGGCCGCAGCCGTCATGCCCCGGAAGTTTCGGCGGCTGCGTAGTCCTTGGCGAGCCGGCGGGCCACGGCCATCGCGGCCTCCATGGACACGGAGTCCGTGGCCTGCCCGGAGCCCGAGGCCAGTCCGGCGGCAAAGCCGGCAATGAACGTAGTCAGCGGCGCCGCCGGGCGCACCACGGAATGGGCGGCCACGCCGGCCAGGGCGAGGACCTCATTCACGTCAATCTCAACGTCGTCCAGCTCCAGGGCCTGGAGCAGGGCACGGCACCAGTCTTCCAGCGTTTCATCCTGGCTTTTCACCGTTTGCCTCCATGGTCGAGTTCAGCTGCGCAGAGCCGGGCCGGAGCCCGGACCGCCGTCGGGAATCCTGCCGGATACCCCTAGTGCGGACGCGTCATCCCAGGTATCGACGTCGTCGGTGGAACCCGGGGGAACGCGAACTTCCCGCACGTCCAGCCTAGCAAGAAGGGCGAAGACCGACGCGTTTTCCAGCCTGTTCCGGGACGCGGCGTCGGCGACGGAACGTTGTAGCACGGCCGTGCTATAAAAGCCCGCGAGCGGCTGCTTCCGGCCGTCGGCCGAGACTGCCATGACGCCGTCGGGCCCGTCCCGTTCCGGAGTACCTGCGGCAGGCGCGGCCAGCGCCTCGGCCAGGGCGCGGACCGCGTCGGCGGACCGCGGCATGTCGCACGCCAGAACCAGGGTAAAGGGCGCGGCGGCTGCGCGACGGCCTGCGCGGTCGGCGGCCAGGGCAGCCAGGCCCGCGGCGATGGCTGCGGCCGGCCCCGCGAAGGGCGGGTCCTCACGGCAGGTCAGGACGCCGCCGGGCAGGCCCCCGGGGTCGGGTCCGACGACGACGGTGCGCACCGCCGCGCCCGCTGCCCGCAGTGACCGCTCCAGGAGGGTGGCGCCGTCGAAGATAAGCCCGGATTTGGGCACGCCGCCTAGGCGGGAGGCCCGTCCCCCGGCGAGAATGATGGCATCGAACTCCATCGCTTCAGCGTAGCGCGGCGCCGGCCGCCGCCGAGCAAGCCGTGACGTGCGCCGGCAGCAATCCCACCAGTTGACCAGGCAGCAGGCCAGGAGGCGGGTCAGGCAGCCGATTCAGGCAGCAGGAACGGATCCCAGGCCGGCGTCGGCTTCTCGAGTTCCTTGATCTGCCAGATGGCGCCCTTTGGCGGGCCCGGAACAAAACCGATCTTCCAGCCCATCTCCGCCGGCGTATGGTCGCTCTTGGCGTTGTTGCACCGCAGGCAGGCCGCCACCAGGTTCTCCCAGGAGTCGGCTCCGCCCCGCGACTTGGGCTGGATGTGGTCGATGGTGTGGGCAGCCTTGCCGCAGTACGCGCAGCGGTGGGCATCCCGGCGCAGCACGCCGCGGCGGCTCACCGCAGTCATCGTGTTGTACCTGGGCCGGATGTAGCGGTTCAGCAGGATCACGGACGGGCGGCCCAAAATGTCCTGGGGGCCGACCACAGGGTCGTCCCCTTCGGCCACCACGCTGGCCTTTCCGGTCAGGACAAGGACGAGCGCCCGGCGGAAGGTGATGACCGCCAGCGGTTCATATCCAGCATTCAGAACGAGAGTGCGCATCCGCATACCTCTTCACGGCCGCACCCGCCAGCGGCACGAGGGCCGGCTGCCCTCTGCATGGTCGGGCTATGGATCGACAACACAAGAGTAAACACTCAAGTGCCGGATCACCGAATATTTTTTCGCCGGCGCAGTCCCCGGCGCGGAAAGTTCACTGCGCGGCAACGCAAAAGACCCCCGCCTGCAGGCGGGGGTCTTTCGAAAAGCTGGGGTTCGTGCTTAGGCGCCGACGCGGATGAATACCGGGCCGGAGCCGACGTTTACGCTGTACAGCGCGGTGGTGCCGCCGTTCCAGCCGCCGTGCACTGCCATGCCGTTGCCGACGTAGACCGCGATGTGAGCCATGCCCACGCCGCCGTTCTGGTAGTAGGCGAGGTCGCCCGGGCGTGCCTCGCCGGCGCTCACGGTGCGGCCCAGGGACAGGTAACCTGCCGGCCAGCCGTGGTAGTGGATGCCGGCCGCGGCCAGTGCGTTGGTGGCGAGGGCGGTGCAGTCCTGCGCCACGCCGATCTGTGCGTAGGCAGCGGCGGCGATGGTCGCGCCAGCGCCGCTTCCGATGCCGGCCGGAGCCTGGGCAGCGACGCCGCCGCTGACGCCAAGCTCGGTGCCGCCGGCGCGGGAGGCCGTAGCGTCCTGGACCTTCACGACGGGCTTGGGTGCCTCGACTACGGGAGCCGGCGTGGTGGTCACTGCGGGCTTCTCGTAGGAGATCGCGATGGTGGAAGCGGCCGAGATGGTGGCCGGAGCTGCGGACTGGACTTCCAGGGCCGAAGCGGAGGTGGATTCGCGCTGAACATTGGTTTCAGCAGCGTTGGCTGCGATTCCGCTGGTCAGGACCAGACCGGAAGCTGCGGCGATGACCGCGGCCTGACGGCCCACGCCGCCGGCGTTGTCGCCGACAGCCTTAGCAATAACAGCCAGCGAGTTGGTCTTGGTGACCTCGGCGCGGTGCCGTGCAACGTTTGCACGAGTAGTCATTAAGTTCTCTCTTTCGTGATCCTTGGACCGCGCGCTTTCGGGCACGGGCTGAGGACGCTCCGGCATCTTGGGGGTACGCCGGATCGCCCCGAAATGGGTTACTTAGCGAAGGGTGTACTGCGAAGACGCGCCAAAAGCGGAAACTGCATGCTGTCCGGGCTCGGTAGAGATTGAGCCTGCGGAACGTGATCCAATCCGGACGCCGGCAAGGGCGTCACGTGATGTGGATTCCAGCGGGCTCGACAGAGCCTCGCCGGTGCGCATGCGCGCAGAATTGTGGCGTGAAGACACGAAAGTAGCCTCTCCCAATGCCTACGAGGTGAGCTGTCGGATTCGGATGGGAGTCACCCGGCCGCGCTGCTTCCTGGGAAGCTTTGCGACTTAACCCCAAGGCCTTCTTTCGAAGGCCAAAATTGGTTCCCCCGCCCCTGCCAGACGATGTAATGCGAACGGACCTTGAGCGGTGGCAGAGCTAGGCAATCCACTCAAGAGCGCCAACTTCGGAAAAGTTGGCGTGCTTCAAACCCTACAGCAGTCCGGATTCAATGTCACATTCAGATCACGGCGTGTCACGGGAACTTGAGAGCAGCCCATCGTCTTGTCTAGAGCCAGCCGAGCGGATCAACGACGTCGCCGTTGACCATCACTTCAAAGTGAAGGTGGCAGCCCGTGGAGGCGCCGGTGGTCCCACTCATGGCGACGACGTCACCGCGGGAAACCTTCTGGCCAACCTGGACCGAGGCCGAGGACAGGTGGTTGTACGTGGTCTCCAGGCCGTTGCCGTGATCGATGACCACGCGGTTTCCGCCGCCGAAGGGATGCCAACCGTTGAAGGTCACGGTGCCGCTGGCGGCCGCGTGGACCGCCGTGCCGCACTGGGCGGCGAAATCCTGGCCGCGGTGGAACTCCCCCGCGCCCCCAGTGATGGGGCTGACGCGGTAGCCGAAGGGTGAGGCCGTGACCAGCTGGTCCAGCGGCGCACCAAGGGTGCCCGCCGATGCCGCGCGGGTGATGGTGCCCACAGACTGGGCGCTCAGCAACTGCTTGAGCTTCCCGTCCGGATCACCCTTCGTGGTGACGGCCGTGCGGTTGAAGTCAACCTTTGCGGCGGCGGCAGCCGTGACATCCGGCTGCACGGCAGCGGTGAGCGCGCCGGATCCGCTCGGATTCGAAGCCATCACCGGGCTCGTGACGGGAACCGTCACGGTGAGAACCAGACCAGTCGCGGCCAGCGCGATCCCGGCTTTCTGCCCGACTCCGCTGGCCGCGGCAAAGTCCGTAACCTGGCGGAACGGGCTGCGCCGGTGACGCCGTTCATCGCGGTGCACGTCACGCGGGCGTTCGGCCGTGTGAGCGACGACGGGCCGCGGCTCCGGAGCGGGACCGGTCGCGCGGCGACGGCCCCTGGCGGTCTGGGTGGTCAAGAACGGTTCCTCTCTGGATGGCCTGCGGAGTTAGCTGTCGGATTCGGGTCAGAGAGATCAAAGACCCGGTCCGCCGTTGCAAGCGGCCAGGCACAGAGGCATCCCCATGGGATCCTTCGGTGGAAGCTGCTTGCCGCTGACGGACTTCACCCCAAGGCTGCCGAAGTAGCAGCCGAAAGTGGTTCCCCCGCCCCTGCCAGGAGGTGGTTCTGCGACTGATCCGCTGGCAGGGCTCGGCTTCGGATCAGGTAACGCTTTGGTATCGGTACTGGCCACTAACTATAGGTGATTAAGCCGCCCGGTAATAAATCCGTAATCGCAATTGTGCACAACTCATGGGTCGTCCCATGACCGGCGCGGAGTGGCGGGTCAGGCGACTGTTACAAAGACGTGTGCGGCTACCTCGGGCGGCAGCTCCAGGGCACCTTCGATATCGGGGACGCGGACCGAGATGTACTCCCCCACCCGCTCCAGCGAGACCAGCGCGCCTGGCCTGATTCCGCCCTCGTCGAGCTGGGCCAGAAGCTCCGGTTCCACCTGGATCGGCTCCGCGAGCCGGTTGACCGTAACCCGGGAGCTCACACCGTAGCCGGCCATGGCCTCCAGCAGGTTCACGGCCCTGTCCACGGGGGCGCCGTTGGGCACGCCGCCAAGATCCGCAAGCCCTGGAATCGGGTTTCCGTAGGGTGAGACTGTCGGGTGGTCGAGCATCTCGAAGATTCTGCGCTCGACGCGTTCGCTCATGACATGCTCCCAGCGGCACGCTTCCTCATGGACGTAGGCCCAGTCGAGCCCGATCACGTCCGCGAGGAGGCGTTCGGCCAGACGGTGCTTGCGCATGACGCCGATTGCGCGTTTCCGTCCGGTTTCCGTCAGCTCAAGGTGCCGGTCGCCGGAAACAACCACCAGCCCGTCGCGCTCCATCCGGCCGATGGTCTGGGACACAGTGGGACCGGAGTGGCGGAGCCGTTCGGCGATGCGGGCGCGGAGGGCAACGATGTTTTCTTCTTCAAGTTCCAGAATGGTCCGAAGATACATCTCCGTGGTATCGATCAGATCCGTCATTCAGCTCAGCTCCTCGAGCGCAGTCCTAGCGTCATTCCCACCGTACCGCGTGCGGGCTGCATGCAGGATGCGCCCTGGCGGGAACCGCCGTACGTTCGCATGCCAGCCTAGCCTATTTTGAATTACTCCGGATAATCTTTCGATCGGGCTGGAGCTATTGCCTCAGCCCCAGCCGGCCAGCCGTCCCCTGGTGTCTCAATGACCGGACTATGACAGGCCTTTTTCCGTATCGCCGGGAGCTGTCAGGCAAAATAGAACAGGCAGTATGAAAAGGGGTGTCCGTGGTGGCCATCCCTCCCGCCACCTCCCAGCCACGCTACGAACCAGCCGAAAATTGGAGCCACTGTGAGCGACACCAGCATCACGATCCCCGCCAACCTCCTGCCCAAGGACGGACGGTTCGGCGCCGGCCCGTCGAAAGTCCGGCCGGAACAGATGGATGCCCTGGCCGCGGCCTCGTCGAAGCTGTTGGGGACCTCGCACCGCCAGGCACCCGTGAAGAACCTGGTCGGCTCGGTCCGCAACGGCCTCAGCGAATTCTTCCGGGCACCGGAAGGCTATGAAGTGGTGCTGGGCGTCGGCGGATCCACCGCGTTCTGGGACATTGCCAGCTTCGGGCTCGTGGAGAACAAGGCGCAGCACCTGTCCTTCGGCGAGTTCGGCTCGAAGTTCGCCTCCGCCACCAACAAGGCACCCTTCCTTGCCGAGTCCTCCATCATCAAGGCAGAACCCGGCACCCGCCCCACCGCCCGGGCGGAGGCCGGCGTCGACGTCTACGCGTGGCCGCAGAACGAGACCTCAACCGGCGTTGCCGCACCCGTCCAGCGCGTGGCCGGCGCCGACGAGGGCTCGCTGGTGCTGGTGGACGCGACCTCGGCCGCGGGCGGGCTGGACGTGGACGTGGCGGAGGCGGACGTGTACTACTTTGCGCCGCAGAAGAACTTCGCATCCGACGGCGGCCTGTGGCTGGGCCTGTTCTCCCCGGCTGCGCTTGAGCGGGCGGCACGGATCAAGGCCGGCGGCCGCTGGATCCCCGATTTCCTGGACCTCCAGACGGCGATCGACAACTCCCGGCTGAACCAGACCTACAACACCCCCGCGCTGGCCACCCTGGTGACGCTCGATGCCCAGGTGCAGTGGCTCAACGCCAACGGCGGCCTGGACTTCGCCGCCGGCCGGACCGCGGACTCTGCCGGCCGCATCTACCGCTGGGCCGAGGCGTCCGGATACGCCACGCCGTTCGTGGCCAAGGCTGAGGACCGTTCCAACGTGATCGCCACGATCGACTTCGACGAATCAATCGACGCCTCGGCCATCGCCAAGGTGCTCCGCGCCAACGGCGTCGTCGATACCGAGCCGTACCGCAAGCTGGGCCGAAACCAGCTGCGCATCGCCACCTTCGTGGCGATCGAGCCCGACGATGTCTCGGCACTGCTCGAGTGCATCGACTTCGTCGTGGCGGAACTGAAGAAGTAGCCCTGCGTCCGGCGTCGTCACGGCCGCACAGAACCCAAACCGTGACGGCGCCGTCGTCGTTTCAGGCCCGTCCGCCCGGCTGTGCCTCCGGCCGCGCGTCCCGGCCGGCACCGGCCGCGCCCGTCCCGCTTTCGACGCGGAAGTACCGCAGCCCGCGGGCGCGGCGGTTGAAGTGGAGCCGCAGGTGCTTCGCGCGGATGATCCACACCAGCCCGATCAGGGCCGCCAGCAGGCCGGCGCCGGCCGCGACCGCCATGGACCAGCGGGGGCCCGCGGTGTTTGCCACCCAGCCGACGAGCGGCGCACCAAGGGGAGTTCCGCCCATGAAGATCGCCATGTAGAGGGCCATCACCCGGCCCCGCATCACGGGCTCCGTGGTGGTCTGGACGTACCCGTTGGCGCTGGTCATCATGGTGATCGCGAACAGCCCCACGGGCACAAGCGCGACCCCGTACCAGAAGTAGCTCGGGGCCATCGCTGCGATGCCCGAGGTCACGCCGAAGGCGGCGGCCGCCCCGAAAATGACCCGCAGCCGTGGCTTGCCGCGGCCGGCGGACAACAGTGCCCCGGCGACGGAACCGATGGCCATGATCGAATTCATCAAGCCGAAGGCCCCCGCATCGAGGCCGAATTCCGTCCCCACCATGGCCGCGATGAACAGGGCGAAATTCAGCCCCAGGGTTCCCACGATGAAGATCGCCACCAGCACCACGACCAGGTCCGGACGGTACCTCACATAGCGCAGCCCCTCCCGGATCCTGCCCTTGCCCGCAGGTGCACGCGGCAGCCGGCGCAGCGACGACGACGGGATTTTCGCCAGGCTGAGCAACAGGGGCACGAAGGTGAGTGTATTGATGAGGAAAACCCAGCCGGGCCCGACGGCGGCCGTGAGCACGCCGGCGACGGCCGGGCCGATCATCCGGGCAACGTTGAAGGACGCGCTGTTCAGGGCCACCGCATTGGGCAGGTAGTCGTCCTGGACCAGCTCCGAGACGAAGGTCTGCCGGACGGGGGCGTCCAGGGCCGAGACCACCCCGAGCATCAGGGCGAACGCGTAGACCTGCCAGAGCTGCGCCGCACCTGTGACCACCAGGATGCCCAGCCCCGCGCTCAGCAGCGCCATGGCGGACTGGGTCAGCACCAGGAGCCGCTTGCGGTTGAACCGATCGGCGACCAGCCCGGCCACGGGTGCCAGGAAGAGCTGCGGACCCAGCTGCAGGGCCATCGTGATCCCCACCGCCCCGGCATCGTGCGCCGTCAGGTGGGCGAACACCAGCCAGTCCTGGGCGGTGCGCTGCATCCAGGTGCCAACGTTGGAAATAAGGGCGCCGACGAACCAGATCCGGTAGTTCAGGATGTGCAGGGATTTGAACGTGGACATCAGCCCCAGCCCTCCCCAGACACTCTCCCGGACGCTTCCAACCGCTAGTCGGCCTCGCCCGCGGAGCGTTCCCGCTCGTCGTCGTTCGGTTCGTCGTCGTTGGCGTCGTCGTCGTTCATCGCAGCTGCGTCGGCGTCGGCGTCGGCAGCATCCGGCTGGTCGGCGTCGGACACCTGCGACGGCGCCTCGGAACCGGACGGCGTCTCGGCCTCGTCAGCCTGCGCGTCTTCCGGGCGGACCCGCTCGGCCCAGGGAACCCAGGCCGGCGCCAGGATGGAGTCCTCGGAGGGCAGGAGACCGAGTTCGTCCACCGTGACCACCTTGGACCGCGAGTTGCGGGTCAGCACGGCGTACCACTGCCAGCCGCCGTAGCCGGGCAGCCTGGATTCGAAGAGGTGGGTCACCAGGCGGTCGCCCTCGCTGCGGGCACCGATGTGCTCGCCGATCTGCTCGGCGGGGGCAATGCCCTCCACCGCGGCGCGGGCGACGTCGACGGCGGCGGCCAGGAAAGCGTCAGGCTTGCCGGTGCGCCAGACGGGCACGCCGGCGCGCGGGCGGATTCCCTGCTTGGGGCCGGTTGCTTTGGCCCCGGCGGGCGCTGTGGATCCGGCATCCGGCGCCGGCAACTGATCAGGTTCCTGAGTCATCAAAAGCCTTATACGTCCAGCTCGTCGGCAACCTTACGGAGGGCCGCTGCGATCGCCTTGCCCTTGTTGCCTTCCGGGTACTTGCCCGCAGACAGGGTCCCTGAGAGGTTGTCCAGCACGCTGACGAGGTCCTGGACCAGCGGGGCAAGGTCCCGGGCACTGGGCCGCTTTGCCTTGGCGATGGACGGCGTCTTGTCCAGCACGCGCAGGCCCAGCGCCTGGGCACCCTTGCGCCCGTCGGCTACACCAAATTCAACACGCGTGCCGGCCTTGAGCTCCGTGATGCCTTCGGGCAGCGCGGACTTGGGCAGGAAGACTTCCTGGCCGTCCTCGCCCGCGAGGAATCCGAAGCCTTTTTCCTTGTCATACCACTTGACCTTGCCGGTAGGCACGTAATCAACCTTCTTCGTTCTGCGGGGACACGGCCGGCGGTCACCGCATCCGCATGGATACGCGGGTTCAGGGTATGACTGCCCGGACCGTGTTGGTCTGTATCTTTCAAGGTTATCCTGCCTGGTTCACTTTAGCGGCTTGAGGCGCGGGCGATGCCGGACTGTTAGCGTTGCCCACATGACACTGACGCGTTACCGGCGGCCCCTGATGATCGCAGCGGCCACCCTTGCTGTGCTGTCCCTGGTTGCCGTCGCCGCTGTCATGGCCATGGCCTTCAACAATGCCGTGGCGCCCGCCTGGATTACTTCGACGGCCCTCTACGGCCTCCCGGTGGCCTTCCTGCTCATGCTGGCGCTCGTTGTAGACGCGGTGGCAGCACGTCGCCGCCCGCGCGGGCCCGGCGAAAGGTAACGTTGGAGCGATGTCCCTCATCCGCGCGCTCAGCAAGGAACTTCAGGCACGAAGCGACGAATCGTTGCGGGCCCTGTTCTCCGCGCGGCCGGACCTGATTTCTCCGGGCGTTCCGGACTTCGCCGCCCTCGCCGCCCGTGCCAGCGGACGTGTCAGCGTGCAGCGGGCACTCGAACGGCTCAACCGCCCGCAGATGCAGGTCTTGGAAACCCTGCACCTGTGCACCAACGCCGATACCGGGCACAGCGCGTCGGCGGCGATGCTGAAGAAACTGATCAACGGCTCCTCGGTTGCCGCCGTCGACCGGATCCTCCATTCCCTGCAGGAACTGGCCCTCGTCCACCGCGCCGATCCGCCGCACGGCGCGACTCCCGCCGCCGCCAAGCAGCGCCACTACCTTCCGGTCGGCAGCCTCAAGGACGTGATCGGCATTTACCCTGCGGGGCTGGGCCGCAGCTACACCGAACTTGTGCGGCTCCAGCCGGCTTTTGCGCAGCGCGTGGTGCAGCTGGTGGGGGAACTGCACCGCGGCGGGGCGACCATCTCCCCCGCCACGACGCCGATGGAAGCCGCCCTGTCCCTGCAGCACTGGACGGCAACACCGGAATCGCTCCAGCAAATCCTGGCCACCGCACCGGATCGGACCGCAGCCCTTCTGGCCCGCTTCGGGAACTGGGCCATGGGCGCCGTTCCGCAGGCGCAGCGCCGGGCGTCCGTGCTGCACGAAAGCGCCGACGTCGGCCCCGTGGACTGGCTGCTGGCGCGCGGGCTGCTGGTGCCGCTGGACGCCGCCCACGTCGAACTGCCGCACAGCGTCGGGGTGTCGCTGCGCGGCGGGTATGTCATCGAGAACTTTTCGCTCGCGCCGCCCGTCCCCCGGCTGGGCCACACAAGCGCGGGGCTGCGCCGGAACGCCGCGTTGGGTGCTATCGCCGAGACGCTGCGGCTCGTGGGCGAAGTGCTCTACACCGTGCGCGAACAGCCGCTGGCGACGCTGCGCAGCGGGGGCGTCGGGGTCCGGGAGATGAAGCGGCTGGCGGATTCGCTGCGGATAGACGTGCACGAGACGGGCGTCCTCGCGGAGCTCTGCGGAATGGCGGGTCTGCTGCGGCTGGACGTCGACAGTTCTGCGTGGGTGCAGCCGCCGCAGCTGGAGTGGCTGTCGCTGCCGCGCCAGGAGCAATGGCTGTGGCTGGTCAACGCCTGGCTGGCCAGCGAGCGCGCGCCGTCCCTCGTGGGCCAGCCGGTGAATGCTGCCGCGCCGGGCCCGGCCGGGCACCGGGGCCCGGCCGGGACCACCATCAATGCGCTCTCTGCCGAGGCGCAGCGGCCGGACGCCCCGGTGGTCCGCAAACGGGTCCTGGAAATTCTGCACGAACTCACCCTCGAGGCCGCGGCGCCCGACGGGCAGGCCCCCGTCCTCGATGCCGCCGCAGTGCTGGAGCGTGCCGAGTGGACGCAGCCCCGGATGGCCAGGCGCTTCAGCTCGCTGATCCGCGGCATCCTCGCTGAGGCCGAGATGCTCGGCCTCATCGGCTCCGGGGCGCTCAGCCAGCTGGGCGCCGCAATCGCCGCCGAGCAGCCGGATGATGCCCTGGGGATCCTGGGCGAACACCTGCCCGCGGCCCTGCAGCATGTGTTGCTGCAGGCGGACCTGACGGCGGTGGCGCCGGGCTACCTCGACCCCGAACTGAGCGAACGGCTCCTGACCATGGCCGCGGCCGAAGGGCAGGGACCGGCCACCATTTACCGTTTCTCCGTCACCTCCGTGCGCCGGGCCCTCGACGCCGGCCAGGACGCCGCGGCGATGCTGGACTTCCTGCGCCAGCATTCGGCCACCGCCATCCCGCAGCCCCTCCAGTACCTCATCGAAGACACCGCCGCGCGCCATTCCCGGCTCCGGGTGGGGGCCGCTGCCAGCTTCGTCCAGAGCGAGGACGAGGCCGCCCTGCTGGAGCTGCTCAACGCCCCGGCCGCCGCCGGCCTCGGGCTGGTGCGCATCGCGCCCACCGTGGTCGTCTCCCACGCCGCGCCCCGGGAAACCGCCCAGGTCCTCCGGGGCCTGGGCCTCGCCCCCGTCCTTGAGGAAGCTGCCTCCGCCGTCGTCCGGCTGCGCCGCAGCACCCCTGCGCCCGGCAGCGGCCGGCCGGTCTACACCGCCCCGCGGACCGCCCCGCCGGAGGCCGACATCGAGGCCCAACTGGCCGTGCTGCGCGCCAACGGGTCCCGGGCGCCCGGCTCCGGCGCCAACCCGCCGGCGGCCCCGGGCAGCGAGGAGGCGACCCAGCTGGGGCTCGAAACCCTGCTGAAGGCGATCCGCCTCAGGCAGCGGGTCATCATGAACGTCGTGGACAGCATGGGGAATGCCACCCGCGAGACCGTTGTTCCGGTAGCAGTGAATGGCGGGCGGGTGCGGGTGTTCGATCCGGACAAGGAGATCGAGCGGGTCCTGTCCATCCACCGGATTATCGACGTTGAAGCTACAGAGGAATTGTTCCAGTGAATGACGGGCCCCTGATCGTCCAGAGTGACAAGACCATCCTGCTGGAGGTCGACCACGAACTCGCAACGGAGGCCCGGCACGCCATCGCGGCGTTCGCCGAACTGGAACGGGCCCCCGAGCATGTGCACAGCTACCGGTTGACGCCGCTGGGGCTCTGGAATGCCCGGGCGGCCGGGCTGGACGCCGAAAAGGTGCTGGACACCCTGCTCACGTACTCCCGGTTCCCCGTGCCCCACTCCCTGCTGATCGACATCGAAGAGACCATGTCCCGGTACGGCCGGCTCCGGCTGGAGAAGGACCCGCAGCACGGCCTGGTCATGCGCACCTCCGACTACCCGGTGCTCGAAGAAGTCAGCCGCGCCAAGAAGATCGCCCCGCTGCTCGGGCCACGGATCGACGGCGAAACGGTGGTGGTGCATTCCTCCCAGCGCGGGCAGCTCAAGCAGCTGCTGCTCAAGCTGGGCTGGCCGGCCGAGGACCTGGCCGGCTACGTGGACGGCACCCCCCACCCCATCATGCTCAACGAATCCGGCTGGAAGCTGCGGCCCTACCAGCAACTGGCCGCGGAGAACTTCTGGGCCGGCGGCAGCGGCGTCGTCGTCCTTCCCTGCGGTGCCGGCAAGACGCTGGTCGGGGCGGCCGCCATGGCCACCAGCTCCACCACCACGCTGATCCTGGTGACCAACACCGTCGCCGCGCGGCAGTGGAAGGACGAGCTGCTCAAACGCACGTCGCTGACCGAGGAAGAGATCGGCGAGTACTCCGGCTCCGTCAAGGAAGTCCGGCCGGTCACGATCGCCACCTACCAGGTCCTGACCACGAAGCGCGGCGGGCTGTACCCGCACCTGGAGCTCGTGGACGGCAACGATTGGGGCCTGATCATCTACGACGAGGTCCACCTGCTGCCCGCGCCGATCTTCCGGATGACGGCAGACCTGCAGGCCCGCCGCCGGCTCGGGCTGACCGCCACGTTGGTGCGCGAGGACGGCCGGGAGGGCGAAGTCTTCAGCCTGATCGGTCCGAAACGCTACGACGCGCCGTGGAAGGACATCGAGGCCCAGGGCTACATCGCCCCGGCCGATTGCGTGGAAGTCCGGGTGGACCTGCCTCGGGACGAGCGGGTGGCCTATGCCATGGCGGAGGACGCCGACAAATACCGCCTGTGCGCCACCTCCGAGACGAAGACCCGGGTGGTCGAAGAACTCGTCGCCGAACATGCCGGGGAGCAGCTCCTGGTGATCGGGCAGTACATCGACCAGCTCGACGAGATCGGCGAGCGCCTGGGCGCGCCGGTGATCAAGGGCGACACGTCGGTGAAGGAACGCCAGCGGCTCTTCGACGCCTTCCGAGCCGGCGAGGTGCAGACCCTGGTGGTTTCCAAGGTCGCCAACTTCTCCATCGACCTGCCCGAGGCGTCGGTCGCGATCCAGGTCTCCGGTTCGTTCGGTTCCCGCCAGGAGGAAGCCCAGCGCCTGGGCCGGCTGCTGCGCCCGAAGAAGGACGGCCGCTCCGCCCGGTTCTACTCGCTCGTGGCCCGGGACACCCTGGACCAGGATTTCGCCGCGAAGCGGCAGCGGTTCCTCGCCGAGCAGGGCTACGCCTACCGGATCATGGACGCCAAGGACGTCGGCACCGCGGGCTAGCGGGTGCGGGGCGCGGCCATGCAACACACAACGTCCATTCAGAAAACTCCCAGAGTCTGGGAGCATCATGGGAACATGAAGAAGAACGGTCCCGAAGCCAAGCTGCTCGTCGTCGATGACGAACCGAACATCCGCGAGCTGCTCTCCACGTCCCTGCGCTTTGCTGGTTTCGAAGTCGTCTCGGCCGGCAGCGGACGCGAGGCACTGGCTGCTGCTGAGTTGCACTCCCCCGATCTGGCGGTGCTGGACGTCATGCTGCCGGACATGGACGGCTTCACCGTCACCCGCCGCCTGCGCGCCGCCGGCAAGCACTTCCCCGTCCTGTTCCTCACGGCCAAGGACGACACCGAAGACAAAGTCACCGGCTTGACCGTGGGCGGAGACGATTACGTCACCAAGCCCTTCAGCCTCGACGAGGTGGTGGCCCGCATCCGCGCCGTACTCCGGCGCACGCAGCCCCAGGTCGACGACGACGCCGTGATCCGGGTCGATGACCTCCAGCTCGACGACGACGCCCACGAAGTCCGCCGCGGCGGCACCGTGATCGAGCTCTCGCCCACGGAATTCAAGCTCCTGCGCTACCTCATGCTCAATCCGAACCGGGTCCTGTCCAAGGCCCAGATCCTCGACCATGTGTGGGAGTACGACTTCAACGGTGACGCCTCGATCGTGGAGTCCTACATCTCCTACCTGCGCCGCAAGGTGGATATCGATCCCGACGCCCCGGCACTGATCCAGACCAAGCGCGGCGTCGGCTACGTTCTGCGGACTGCCGAGAAGCGCTGACCTTGCTGTACCGCTGGAAATCGGCGTCGCTGCGCTCTCAGCTCGTGGCCATCATGATGGCACTCATGCTGGTGGCCCTCACGGCCACCGGGGCGGGCACACTGACGCTGCTGCACAGCTTCCTGCAGGGCCAGGTGGATGACAAGCTCCGGGCCGCCGTCGAATCCGCGCGCCAGCAGCAGTCTTTCAGCCAGCTGCAGGAGACCAACTCCACCGTCCCCACCGACTACTCGCTGATGCTCTTCAGCCCCGGTCTTCCGCCCTACACATTCGGGGGCGACAAGGAATCCCACCCCGCCATCAGCACCTTTTCCTCGGTCGAGGCCCGGGAACGCCAGCAGATGCCCTTCCAGGTCCGCGGATCCGAGGGCGGCAACTGGCGGGTCGTGGCCGTCAGCGTGGTGGACAACAACAACCGCGGCGCCGTCGTCGTGATCGGGCTGCCGCTGGACCCCGTGGACTCGGTGATGGAACATGCGGCCCTGGTGGTGGTGGGCGTGGGCCTGCTGACGCTCGTACTGGCGTTCTTCATCGCCACGTGGACCGTCTCGCGGTCCTTCCGGCCGCTGGCGCGGGTGGAGAAGACGGCCGCCGCGATCGCCGCCGGAGACCTGTCCCAGCGAGTGGAAGTGGAGAACCCGGGCACGGAAGTGGGCCGGCTCGGGAGCTCGCTCAACGCCATGCTCGCGCACATTGAGACCGCCTTCGCCGCCCGGATGGCGTCCGAGGCGCGGATGCGGCGCTTCGCCGCCGACGCCTCGCACGAACTGCGCACCCCGCTGGTGACCATCCGCGGGTTCTCCGAGCTGTACCGGCATGGGGCGCTGTCCACTCCGGAAGACGTGGCCACTGCGATGGGGCGGATCGAAAGCGAAGCCAAACGCATGGGTGCCATGGTGGAAGACCTGCTGCTGCTGGCCAGGATCGATGAACAGCGCCCGCTGCAGCAAAAACCCGCAGACCTGCTGCTGCTGGCCAACGACGCCGTGGTGGACACCCAGGCCAGCGACCGCAGCCGCACCATCACCCTCACCGGACTTGACGGCGCGGCCCCCGCCGCCGCCCCGGTGCTGGGCGACGAAGCCAAACTGCGCCAGGTGGTCAGCAACCTGGTCGGCAATGCCCTGCGCTACACGCCGGAGGGCACCCCGGTCGAAATTGGCGTCGGGGTCCGGACCGCACCGGACGGAACACGGCAGTCCGTGATCGAGGTCCGGGACCACGGGCCGGGCGTCCCGGATGATGAGGCGGCCAGGATTTTCGAGCGCTTCTACCGGGCCGACACCTCCCGGACCAGGGAGACCGGCGGCAGCGGACTTGGCCTGGCGATCGTGGCCGCCATCGTCGGCTCGCATTCCGGTTCCGTGCGGGTCGGGAAGACCGACGGCGGCGGTGCCACGCTGGTGGTCAGCATCCCGTTCCTGGACGAAAACGCCACGGAACGGTCCACAGCAGACTTATCCACATAGGAGCCGACGGCGGTGTCCGGCCGGCGCGCCGCCCGCCTACGCTCGAGGTGTCCGGAAGATCCGGACGAGGCAGCCGCTCCCCGCCAGCCCTCACCGCAGGCCCACCGCTGACGGTCACCGTGCTCCGCCGGGCCGCGGCCGCCTCCCGAACATTTCGAGAGGCATTTCCATGAGCATCATCTCCGTCGATACGGAACTCCTCCAGCTGAAGTCCGCCAACGTGCAGGCCACGGTGGAGCGGATCAGCGCGGACGTCCACGCCATGAAACGGGGGCTGGACGAGCTCCAGGGCAGCTGGCGGGGCTCCGCGGCGACCAATTTCCAAACCCTGGTGGCCGAGTGGACGCTGACCCAGGGCAGGGTCGAGGCTTCCCTGGCGTCCATCAACCTCGCACTGAATTCCGCTGCCGCCACCTATGCGCAGGCGGAACTGGGCAACGCGCAGCGCTTCACGTGAGCCGCACGCGCCCTCAGGCCTCGGGTGTGCCCTGGTGGAAGCGCAGACGCCATTGGGCGCCTTCAAGGACCCACAGGGAGCTGCGCAGGGCTGATCCCTCGCGCGTGTGGCTGCGGTAGGTCAAGAGCATGGTCTTCTCACCCAGCCGGTCCGCGCCCAGCAGCTCCAGCTCCCCGGCTCCGCCCGGGTTGTCCTCGAGTGACATCATCATGGCGTCGCGGGTCCAGATCCGGCCGGAGCTGCCGATTTCGGTGAAGTCCGGATGGAGCAGGACGCCCGTGCGGCCCAGGTCCGCCCGGGTTTCGGGGCGGAGCAGTTCCCGTTCGAGGGACTCGACGACGGCTTCGGCGCTGGCCTCCGCCAGGTCCACGGCAGGTTCTTCTTCGAGTTCGCTGAAGAGGTCCGGCTCGTCGTAGGTCCCTGGCGCGCCAAAGAGTTCCTGCTGGCCGGAAGGCGCCGGGGCTGCCTGCGGCCGGGTCGCGGCCTGCGGGGCGGCGGGCTGTGGTGCGGGGGTCTTGGCGGCCTGCGCGGCCGGTGCGGCCGGCTGGGCTGCCGGCGGCTCCGTGGAGGCCGGCTGGCCTGCCGGCTGTGTCCCGCCCTGCTGCGGCCCGAACCCGGGGCCCTGGCGGACGGCCACGCCCTGCTGGTACGCCGTGGCCGCTGCCCGGGCGCGGACGTCTGCCGCCTCGTTGAGCTCGTGGCCCGCGTGGCCCCGCACCCACTCGAAGGTGTACTTGCGGCCCACGAGCGCCTGGTCGATGTCCTTGAGGAGGTCCACGTTCAGCACCGGTTTGCCGTCGGCTTTGCGCCAGCCCTTGCGTTTCCAGCCGGGCATCCATTTGGTCACGGCGTTGATGACGTACTGGCTGTCGCAGAGGATCAGCAGGTCTTCCCCGGGCATGTGCGCCGTTGCCCGGAACAGGTCCAGCACCGCCATCAGTTCGCCCTGGTTGTTCGTGCCGTGGGGCCATCCGCCGGCCCGCCAGCAGTCGTCGTTTACGTACCAGGCCCAGCCGGCCGGGCCAGGATTTCCTAAGGCCGAACCGTCGGCCGCTGCTGTAATCGTCACTGACCTATCCTGCCAGAACCCGCCGACGCCCACCGACGCTCCCTTGGACGGGGACCGCGCTTAACGGGCAACGGCGGCCCCACCCGAAGGTGGGACCGCCGTCGTCGAACAGCCGGTGATGGCTGGCGCGGGTGGTTAGAAACCGCCCATGCCGCCCATGCCGCCCATGTCGTCGCCGCCGCCCATCGGGGCGCCAGCCTTTTCGGGCTTGTCGGCTACAACGGCCTCGGTGGTGAGGAACAGGCCGGCGATGGAAGCCGCGTTCTGCAGGGCAGAGCGGGTTACCTTGACCGGGTCGTTGATGCCGGCGGCCAGCAGGTCGACGTACTCGCCGGTGGCGGCGTTGAGGCCGTGGCCTGCGGGCAGGCCGCGGACCTTGTCCACGACGACGCCGGGCTCGAGGCCGGCGTTGAAGGCGATCTGCTTCAGCGGGGCGTCGATGGCAACGCGGACGATGTTCGCGCCCGTTGCCTCGTCACCGGAGAGCTGCAGGTTCGCGAATGCCTTGGCGCCGGCCTGGATCAGGGCAACGCCACCGCCGGCGACGATGCCCTCTTCGACAGCTGCCTTGGCGTTGCGGACGGCGTCCTCAATGCGGTGCTTGCGTTCCTTGAGCTCGACCTCGGTTGCGGCGCCGGCTTTGATGACTGCAACGCCGCCGGCCAGCTTGGCCAGGCGCTCCTGCAGCTTCTCGCGGTCGTAGTCGGAATCGGAGTTCTCGATCTCGGCGCGGATCTGGGACACGCGGCCGGCGATCTGGTCGGCGTCGCCTGCACCCTCGACGATCGTGGTCTCATCCTTGGTGACAACAACCTTGCGGGCCTTGCCAAGCAGTTCGAGTCCGGCGGTCTCAAGCTTGAGGCCGACTTCCTCGGAGATGACCTGGCCACCGGTGAGGATGGCGATGTCGGCCAGCTGCGCCTTGCGGCGGTCGCCGAAGCCCGGAGCCTTGACGGCGACGGACTTGAAGGTGCCGCGGATCTTGTTGACGATCAGGGTGGCCAGGGCCTCGCCCTCGATGTCTTCGGCAATGATCAGCAGCGGCTTGTTGGACTGCATGACCTTTTCCAGGACAGCAACCAGTTCCTTGACGTTGGAGATCTTGGAGTTGACGATCAGGATGTACGGATCCTCAAGGACCGTTTCCTGGCGCTCGGCGTCGGTGACGAAGTAGGCGGAGATGTAGCCCTTGTCGAAGCGCATGCCTTCGGTCAGCTCCAGCTCAAGGCCGAACGTGTTCGACTCCTCGACCGTGATGACGCCTTCCTTGCCGACCTTGTCGAGGGCTTCGGCGATCAGGGCGCCGATCTCGTTGTCGCCGGCGGAGATGGACGCGGTCGCGGCGATCTCTTCCTTGGTCTCGATTTCCTTGGCGGAGGCCAGGAGCTCGACGGTGACGGCGTCAACAGCCTTCTCGATGCCGCGCTTGAGGGACAGCGGGTCAGCGCCGGCCGCGACGTTGCGCAGGCCTTCCTTGACCAGGGCCTGTGCCAGCACGGTTGCCGTGGTGGTGCCGTCGCCTGCGACGTCATCCGTCTTCTTGGCAACTTCCTTGACCAGCTCGGCGCCGATCTTCTCGTAAGGATCGTCCAGCTCGATCTCCTTGGCGATGGAAACACCATCGTTGGTGATCGTGGGGGCGCCCCACTTCTTTTCGAGGACGACGTTGCGTCCCCGCGGGCCGAGGGTGACCTTGACGGCGTCGGCGAGGATGTTCAGGCCCCGCTCAAGACCGCGGCGTGCCTCTTCATCAAATGCAATGATCTTGGCCATAACGGCAGTAGTCCTTTCGGGACAGTCGTTAAGAATGAACCTTCGCTGTGGTGCCCGCGACGGACGATCCCTACCCCGCGGCCTCTGTATGCCGCCAGGTCCGGGATCTCACCCCAGCAAGGTGTTTCTTTAGCTCCTGGACCGGCTGCCCCACTTCGCGGCCGGACGGACCGGGCGTCGTGTTAGCAGTCAGTGCGCTGGAGTGCTAACACAATAATTAGCACTCCCCCGGGGAGAGTGCAAGCAGTGCCCGGCCCGAACCGCACGCCACGCGGGCACAATACGCTACGAGCGATCAGCCGCCGCTGCTGCTCGCGGCTTCCGTGCCGCTCACCGTGGGCAGGTTGTCCTCGCCGTAGGTGGAGACCATGTAGTTCGCTTCGGTGATGTCGCCGTGGGAATCAAAGTTGATCCGTCCGGACTGGCCGTCATAGTCCGGACGCTGCCCCGCCCGGAGGACCCCGATGCAGTCCTGGTAGCTGGTGCACGACTTGCCGGGCGGCTGGCTGCCGGCCGCGCCCGGTCCGCCGGCTGCCGGGGTTCCGCCGGAGACCGCGACGAGGGACGCCGCGATGGAGGTTCCGGCGTCGTCCTCTGCCTCGGCGGCGGCGACGGCGGCCAGGACGACGGCGTCGTACGTCTCGGCGGCAAACACCATGTCCTTCAGCCCGGGATCAACGGCCACGAGGTCCGCCTGGAAGGTGGCGGAGGGGAACACTCCGGGCAGGATCCCGCGTGCGCCCTCAAGCGCCCGGGCGCCCAGGCCGGAGCCATACTTGTTGACTGCTCCGTCGCTGAGGACCAGTTTCTTGCCGGCGAGGCCGGCGTTGTTCAGCTCGGCGATGGCGCCCTGGGCGCCGTCGCGCGCGACCAGGACGACGGCATCGGGGTTGGCGGCCCTCGCGGCGGCGGCAGCCTGCTGCGCCTGTCCGGGAGTGAACTCCGCGTCCGCCACGACTTCCAGCCCGGACTGTTTCGCCGCACCGCCGACGGCGGCGGCGACGTCTTTGCCGTAGTCGCCTTCCTCGTGGACCACCGCCAAGGTCTTGGCGCCGCCGTCTTTGACCAGCTTGGCGAGGACGGATGCCTGGGCGATGTCGGCCGCCGAGGTGCGGAAATAGTAGCCGCCGCTCTTGTAGTTGCTGAGCGCGGCGGCGGTGTTGGCCGGGGAGATGACAGCTACCTTGGCGTTGGCCAGCACGTCGACGGCGGCCGGGGCACGGCTGGAATCGGTCGGGCCGATCACGACGTCGGCCTTGGCGGCAACCAGCGCCTTCGCCTGGGCGGCGGTGTCCGTGCTGATGGTTTCCGGCAGCAGCTCCACCGGTTTGCCTTTGTGCCCGCCGGCAGCGTTGATCTCCTTGACGGCAAGTTTGGCCGCTGCGAGCTGCGAGGCGTTGAGGAAGTTCTGCTTGCCCGTGTTGTCCAGGACCAGGCCGATGCGCAGGGTGCCGTCACCGCTCGCGTCGGCGCTGGCCACACGGGCACTGCCCGCCGGGCCCAGGCAGCCCGTCAGGGCCAGGGCCGCTACTGTGGCCGCCACCAGGGCGCGGCCCAGCGGCAAAGTTCCTCCCGGGCGCCTCGCCGCGTTCCGCGGGGCGTTCGTGACGGCAGCCAGTGCCACTAGGCCGGCCGGACGCTTTCAGCCTGCGGGCCCTTTTCGCCCTCGCCGACTTCCAGTTCCACCCGCTGGCCCTCGTCCAGGGCGCGGTAGCCTTCCCCGACGATCGCGGACCAGTGCACGAAGACGTCGTTCTCGGAACCGTCCACGGTGATGAAGCCGTAGCCCTTTTCGGCGTTGAACCATTTGACGGTTCCCAGTGCCATGGTGTCCACACTTTCAGCTAGCTTGCGTGCGGCCCACCTCGATGTGCGCCGCGGACTGCGAAGAGAAATCCGCAGATACTGTACCCACAGCGTCCCCCAGGAACGCCGGCGGCGGGCAGGGCCGCCGCCTAATAGTTATTGAGGCGTAACCGGATTTGGCTACTGGTAGCCCGGTCCGAGCACGACGACAAGGGGCATGTTGAACTCAGCGGAGTCCACGAGGGTGTCGATGCCGAGGAGGGTTCCGAGTGCCTCCGCGTTGTCCTTCTGCTCGACGCCGCTGTAGAAGATCACCGACGTCTGCTGCGGCACACCGCCCCAGTTGCCTGCCTCGCCCAGGACCCAGCCGTCGGAGGTGACGGTGCCGCCGACCCGGGTGGCCAGGCCAGCGGTGGTGGTCGCGTTGTAGACCGTCACCGGCTGCGTCTTGTCCACGGCGGCGGCTGTGGCGCTGGGCGTCGCTGAAGGCGATGCCGCCGGCGCCGCGGCGGATTCCGTGCCGGCCGGCTCCGGGCTCGTCGGCGCGGGGCTGGGGCTCACGGGGCTCGAGGCGGACGCGCTGCTTCCGGCAGAGGCGGACGCGCTGTCTCCGGCAGTCACGGCCGCGGCCTGGCCTGCGGAGAAGCCGAGCTTCGGCAGGATCAGGAAGGCCACCAGGCCGATCGCCAGGGCTACGCAGCCGGCTGCCAAGATGGGCGCCAGGCTCCGGCGCCGTGATGCTGCGACGGCCCGGTGGACTCCCTGCCGGGTAGAGGTCTCCGGGACCCGATCAAATTCATCCCGAGCGTATTTGGTCATGGTAAAACGACGTCCTTGCTGATTTCATACGGGGTGCCCGAGGCCGGAATGGACGCAACAGGACGTGCGCATCCGGCTGCTCGTGACGCGACTTTACGAATCTGTTCCCAGACGACGGGCAGTGCGGGCACGTTGGCGTGATGTACGTAGTCTACGCAATCTCTTGACCAGCATGGGATCGTGGGCCAGCGCATCCTCGGTATCGATGAGGGCATTGAGGATCTGGTAGTAGTGCGTGGCGGACAGATCGAACAGCTCGCGGATGGCCTGTTCCTTGGCCCCGGCGTACTTCCACCATTGCCGCTCCAAGGCCAGCATCTGTTGGTCGCGGGCGCTCAGCGCAGACTCCGCGGACACCCCGTCCAGGCCCGCACCGGCGGTGGGGAAGACAGCAGAATCCCCCGCGAGCACGTACTCTTGCGCTGTTTCGGCCACGACACACTCCCTGGCTGGATCCGGTAAAAAGTCAGTCCCCATGCTACGGCCGAATGACAGGGTTGTCATTCGGGCTGGCGCCGAAACGGACGGCAGCTGGGGAAGAATGGGTGCTGTGTTTGATTCCGAGTTTGACTCCGCCAGTGAACCCGACGCTTTGTTCGAGCTGGAGCCCGCAGCCGCCGACGCCCTGAGCTTCGCGGACCTGGCCCGCCGGCCGCTGGACGCGCTGGTTGCTCCGGACTGGGCGGAGACGCTGGCGCCGGTGGAGGCGCAGTTGCGCGAAGCCCTGGCCTTTGTCGCGGGTGAAGTGGCCGCCGGGCATGGCGTGTTGCCCTCGCCGGCGAACCTGCTGCGGGCTTTCCGGCAGCCGCTGGCCGGAGTCCGGGTGCTGGTGGTGGGCCAGGACCCGTACCCGACGCCGGGGCACGCCGTGGGGCTGTCCTTCGCCGTGGACGGCGCCACCCGGCCGATCCCCCGCAGCCTGGCAAACATCTACAAGGAACTTCAGGCCGATCTCGGCTTCCCCCCGCGAGTCCACGGGGACCTCAGCCGCTGGGCGGAGCAGGGCGTACTGCTGCTCAACAGGGTGCTCAGCGTCCGTGCCGGGGCGGCAGGCTCGCACCGGAACAAGGGCTGGGAGGCCGTCACGGCGGCGGCCATCCGGGCAGTCGCCGACCGCGCCTCCGCCTCTGGTACGGGCCATGCCCCACTGGTGGCGATCCTGTGGGGGAAGGATGCCGAGTCGGTGCGGCCGCTGCTGGGGTCCGCCGCCGTGATCACCAGTGCCCACCCCAGCCCGCTCTCGGCCTCGCGGGGCTTCTTCGGGTCCCGGCCGTTCAGCCGGGCCAACGCCCTGCTGCTGGAACAGGGCAACGGGACGGTCGACTGGGAACTGCCGCCGCTGCCGTAACAGGCCTCCGCGCAAAGCTCCCGGCGGGGGTTCTTGGTTAGGCTTAGCTGCATGACATCCGTCCCCGCTGCCACCACCGCCACCCGGAATTCGCGCCCCCAGACCGACCTGACGGTCCTGCGCAGGGAGCAGCTCTCCCCGCACATGGTCCGGATTATCGCCGGCGGCCCTGGCTTCGCCGGGTTCGTCAACAACGACTACGTGGACCGGTACGTCAAGATCGTGTTTCCGCAACCCGGCGTCGAATACCCGGAACCGCTGGACTTGTGGGCCATCCGGGAAACCATGCCGCGCAGTCAGTGGCCGCACACCCGGACCTACACGGTCCGCTGGGTGGACGCGGCGGCGCAGGAACTGGCCATTGACTTTGTGATCCACGGCGACGAGGGCCTCGCCGGCCCCTGGGCGGCCTCGGCCCAGCCCGGCGATCGCCTGACTTTCACCGGCCCGGGCGGCGGGTATAACCCGGATCCGGCCGCGGACTGGTACCTGTTCGCCGGCGATGAATCAGCGTTGCCGGCCATCGGCGCAGCGATCGAATCCCTGCCGGAGGATGCCCGCGGCCTGGCCCTGCTCGAAGTGGACAGCGAGGCCGACGTCCAGGACATCGCCGGGCCGGCCGGCGTCGAACTGCGCTGGCTGCTGCGCGGCGGCGCCCCCGCCGGTGAGAGCGGACTGCTGGTCACGGCGGTGCGCGACGCCGAGTGGCCCGAGGGCCAGGTGCACGTCTTTGCCCACGGCGAGCGGGGCTACATGAAGGGCCTGCGGGACGTCTTCTACGTGCAGCGCGGGCTGGAGCGGGCCCAGGTGTCGCTCTCGGGCTACTGGGCCAGGGGCCGGGTGGAGGACGACTTCCAGGCGGAGAAGAAGCTCCCCATCGGCAAGATCTAAGCTGCAAGATCTAAGCTGCAACGTCTGACGCCGCAAGAGCTAGCGGCGGCGGGCCCTGCGCCGTTCGTTGCTCGCCAGGCTCCGCGTCAGGGGCCGCGCCAGAGTGTCGCCGAGCACGATACCGGCTGCGACACCGAGCACGATCGCCCCGGCGTTGAGCATCCCGCCGGCGCCCATGAGAATCTCCGATTCCTCGATGGTCAATACATACATGGACCGGAATATAGTGAGCCCGGGGAGCAGAATCAGGGCTGCGGGGACGGCCACCACCAGCTGCGGGGCGCCCATCCGGAGGGCCACGACGCGGGCCAGCAGGCCGATCACCACGGCGGCCAGGGCGGGGGCGAAGCGGGACCCGATGCCCAGGGCGTCGCCGCCGATGAGGACCAGATAGCCCACCACGCCCACGGCCGCCGTCGGCAGCAGCAGCTTCCAGCTGGTCTGTTCCGTAATGCCGATCATCAGCACCGCGATGGCGATCAGGATGACGATCACCCACAAGTCATACTTGGGCGGGAATGTCTTGGTGACGTCTATGGGATCCATGCCGGTCATGTCCCCCACGACGAACCCGACGGCGATGCCGGCTACCAGCGCCCCGAAAGTCAGCATGGTGGACAAAAACCGGCCGGCCGCCGTGACCGGGAAGCCGTTGATCGCATCCTGCACCGAGGACACGAGGCGTCCCGTCGGCAGGAGCAGCAGGATCCCGCCGACCACCACGATCTCGGGGGCAATCTGCACCCCCAGCGGGGTGCCGAAGCGCCACAAGAGCAGGGCGATGATGGTCACCAGGAACGAACACGAGGCAGTGATGAAGAAGTCCGGCGTACGCCAGCGGCCCAGCTGGCGGGCCAGCAGGCTGACCAGCAGATTGGAGAGGAACGCGACGATTGAGGCGCCCGGCCCGCCGCCCAAGACACCGACGAAGACGGCGGAGAACACGCCGAATGCCACCGTGACCATCCACCGCGGGAACGGCTTGGGGCTGCGGGTGATGTCATCGAGCCGTCGCGCGGCTTCCTCGCGGCCGACGCCGCCCGCCACAATGTCCGTGACCAGCTGGTGCACTTGCGAGAGGCCGGCGTAGTTGTTGGTCCAGGACCGCACCACGCGCAGCAGTGAGATGGGCGTCTGGTCCTTCGGGGCATAGTTGATGGCCACCGACTGGTTGGTGATGTCCACTTCGATGTTCTTGAGCCCCAGCGCGGCAGTGATGGCAATGATGCTGGTCTCGACTTCCAGGGCGCCTGCCCCGTACCGGAACATGGACTCTGCCAGCTTCAGGGCGAAGTCGATGGTCTTGCGGGCAGCGGCGTCCACCCCGCCGACCTGGATCATCGGGTTGGCGTAGGGGCTGCCGGCGAGCCGGTCCACAATGCTCATCGGCGCAGTGGGCGGGTTTTCGCCTTGGACCAGGCGGCGCAGCATCCTCTTGGCGGCGGCGTTCTGGCGAACCTGCATGGCCGACATTGGCTGCGTCCGGGGCAGGCCGTCCGTGGATGGCCTGCGGTGGCCGTCGTTTCCGTTGTTCATTCCGGCCTCCTCACTGTCCTTGACTGACCTTGATTGTCTTTGGCTCGGTTTAGTAAAACTGCTGGCCCGTGCGCCGGGTGTAGACCTGGCGTGCCACGCGCTCCCCCGCCGCCATCCAGGCCTTGTACTTCAGCGGGCTCAGGACCTGGTCATAGCAGCCGACAAAGTCGGTCACCGTCTTGCTGAAGCTGGTTTTGAAAAGCCCCAGCCCATGGAACGGGTTCGACGTGTCCTTGAGCTTGTCGCTCGGCGGCGTGCCGCAGAAGTCGTATTCGGTGCAGCCGAGGTCCTTGACCTGGTTGATCGCGGTCCACTGCACAAGGTGCGAGTCACCGTACTGGCCACGTTTCTGCAGGGAGCCGCCGTCCTTGTACGTTCCCTTGCGGCCGTAGTTGATCACGAACGCGCCCACCGAGGGCACGCCGTTTTCGTACACGAAGAGCAGCCTGCCCTGGTCCCGGGCCAGGAAGTTGGTCCAGAACTGGCGGTAGTACTCGTACTCGCGCACCCGGACCTGGGACTTGGCTTCCACCGTGGTGGTCATCAGGGCATACATGGCCCGGAAGTTCTCTTCCGTGGGCTCGACATTGTGGACTTCCACGCCCTCGCGGATGGCGCGGCGCACGGCGTTGCGGCCCCGGGAGTGCAGGTTGCGCAGCAGCTGGTTTTCCTCGGGCGCAATATCGAGCAGCGCCGTGGAGTCGTTCGGCTGCAGGTTGTGGGTCTTGACCAGGCCGGCCCCCTCAAGGATCCGCGCGGCGTCGTCGGACAAGACAACGTCCGGTTCGATCTTGATCGCGAACACGCCCAGCTTGGCCCGTTTGACGAAGTCCGCGTTCGCCGCGACGATCCCGGGGATGTCCTCGACGGACGCCACGTCGGGTCCCTTGATCAGGTACCAGAGCTTGCCGAGCACCGGAAAGGACTTCTCCAGGACCAGGTTGTAGCTCGTGTAATCGGCAGACTCGTACACCAGGTGCAAGGGCTTCCAGCCAAAGTGCTGCTTGACCTCGGCGAAGGCTTCCGATTGCAGGAGATTGCCGCCGTTGGGGTTCGCGGTGACGTGGGCATCCCAGTTGGCAATCTCTTCGGCAGAGGCAAAGCGGGCAGTGAATTCTCGCAAGGGTGCGGTATCCAATCATTGCGGTACGAGCTTCGGCGGCATGCGGACATGCAGCCCCAAGTCTATCGGTCCGCACCCTGCCGCCGGGCCGGTTCAGGCGGTTACGCTGGTCTCATGCAGGCTCAGCAACAACCGCTGGAAGGACGTCCCGGGACGCCAGGCCGCCGCTCCTCGCGGGGCGCGGGCAGCGGCTTCTCCCAGGTGGTCGCGCTGCTGCTGTTCCTCGGCGCGTCGGCGCTCGTTGCGGGCCTCGGCGGCCTGGCCACGGCCAACCACGTCAACGGCTGGTACGCGACCGCCGACAAGGCCCCTTGGTCCCCGCCGAACTGGGTTTTCGGGCCCGTCTGGACGGTACTGTACGCCGCCATGGCCGTTGCGGCGTGGCTCGTCTGGCGCAGCCGCGCCCCGGGGTCCAAAGCGGCCCTGACAGCCTACGGCGTGCAGTTGGGGCTGAACCTGCTCTGGACGCCGGTTTTCTTTGCCCTGTATCCGGCTCTAGGGACGACGGCGCTGTGGATCGCGTTCGGGATCATCGTGGCTTTGGCCGTGGCCGTGGCCGTGACGGTGGTGCTCTTCGGGCCGATCAGCCGGACGGCAGGACTGCTGATGCTGCCCTACCTGTCGTGGATCGTGTACGCGTCCTCGCTGAACCTCTGGGCGGCGCTGCACAACTAACGCCTGCACAGCTGGGCCGCACAGCCGGAGCAGCCGGCCAGCGCCAACTCAGCCCCGGCCGGCGGCGGTCAGCTTCCTAGCACTCCACGACGTTGACGGCGAGGCCGCCCATCGCGGTTTCCTTGTACTTGGAGCTCATGTCGCGGCCGGTTTCGCGCATGGTCACAATGACCTCGTCCAGGGAGACCCGGTGCGTGCCGTCACCCCAGAGCGCCATCTTGGCGGCGTTGATGGCCTTGGCGGCGGCGATCGCGTTGCGTTCGATGCACGGGACCTGCACGAGCCCGCCGATCGGATCGCAGGTCAGGCCCAGGTTGTGTTCCATCGCGATTTCCGCGGCGTTCTCCACCTGTTGGGGGGTGCCGCCCATGACTTCGGCCAGGCCGGCGGCCGCCATCGAGGACGCCGAGCCGACCTCGCCCTGGCAGCCGACCTCGGCACCGGAGATCGAGGCCTGCTCCTTGTAGAGCACCCCGATGGCGCCGGCGGTCAGCAGGAACTTGACGATCGTCTCGTCGCGGTCGGCCTGGGTGGCCTTGTCCATGCCGGGGGCGAAATGCAGCGCGTAGTAGAGCACGGCCGGGATGATGCCGGCGGCGCCGTTGGTGGGGGCGGTGACCACCCGGCCGCCGGAGGCGTTTTCCTCGTTCACGGCCAGGGCGATCAGGTTGACCCATTCCTGCCAGTACTTCGGGTCCCGGAAGTCGGGGTCCTGACCGCGGGTTTCCTTCATCAGCCGCTCGTGCCAGTCCGGGGCGCGGCGCCGGACCTTCAGCCCGCCCGGCAGCAGCCCGGTGCGTTTGAGGCTGACCTCGACGCAGCCCTCCATCACGGAGTAGATGTGCAGCAGCCCTTCGCGGATCTCGGCCTCGGTGCGGGAGGCGCGCTCGTTGACGAACATGATCTCGCCGATCGAGAGGCCCTTGGACTGGCAGCGGCCCAGCAGTTCCGCGGCCGTGCGGAAGGGCAGCGGCAGTTCCTTCTTGGATTCGTCGAGCTCCTTCAGCGCCGCGTCCTCCTCGCCCTCGCGGACAATGAAGCCGCCGCCCACGGAGAAGAACGTGGCCCGGTGCAGGGTTTCGCCCGCGGCGTCGGAGACAGTGAACGTCAACCCGTTGGTGTGCCGGGGCAGGATGGTCAGCGGCCGCAGGACCATGTCCTTCACCCCGTACGGCAGGGCGACGGATCCGGCCAGCTGCAGCGTGCCGGTCTCGGCGATCGCGGCCAGCCGGTCCTCCACTTCCTCGGGCAGGATCTGCTCGGGATGGAAGCCTTCAAGTCCGAGCAGGATGGCCGTCATGGTGCCGTGGCCGTGGCCCGTGGCAGCGAGGGAGCCGTAAAGGTCCACCCGCAGCGACGCCACCTCTGCCAGCTTGCCGAGGGACTTGAGTTCTTCGGCGAAGACGGCGGCGGCCCGCATGGGGCCCACGGTGTGCGAGCTGGACGGCCCAATTCCGATGGAAAAGAGATCGAAGACTCCAACAGCCATTGTCGGTTCCTAACTAGGTCTTTCTGTGGCCCGGCAGAGGGTCCTGCCGGAAGGCGGTACGGGCGCCGGTAGGCGGTGCGTTCCACCGGTAGGCGGTGCGTTCCGCCGGTAGGCGGTGCGTGCCGCCGGAGGCACGACGCCGGGCGGCAGCTTGTGGCGGCGGCCCGGCGTCGTGATCTGCACTGCGTCTACTTCTGCACTGCGTCTACTTCTGCACTGCGTCTACTTCTGTCATACGTCGCTTAGGCGAGGTTATCAACCGAGGGGTAGAGCGGGTGGGCGGCGGCGAGGGCCTGAACCCTCGAGCGCAGACCGGACAGGTCCGCGCCGGCGTCGGCGGTCAACGCCTCAGCGATGATATCGGCAACCTCGGCGAAAGCCGCCCCGCCGAAACCGCGGGTGGCCAGCGCGGGCGTGCCGATCCGCAGCCCCGAGGTCACCATCGGCGGCCGCGGGTCGAACGGCACCGCGTTGCGGTTGACCGTGATGTCGATCGCCGCGAGGCGGTCCTCGGCCTCCTGCCCGTTGAGCTCGCAGTCGCGCAGGTCCACCAGGACCAGGTGCACGTCGGTGCCGCCGGAGATCACGTTGATCCCCTTCGCGGTCACGTCCGGCTGGACCAGGCGGCCGGCGAGGATCCTGGCGCCGGCCAGGACCCGCTCCTGGCGCTCCCTGAACTCCGCGGACGCGGCGATCTTGAAGGCCACGGCCTTCCCGGCGATCACGTGCTCCAGCGGGCCGCCCTGCTGGCCGGGGAACACCGCCGAGTTGATCTTCTTGGCGATGTCGGCATCGTTGGAGAGGATAATGCCGCCGCGCGGACCGGCCAGGGTCTTGTGCGTCGTGGAGGTGGTCACATGCGCGTGCGGCACCGGGGACGGGTGCAGCCCGGCCGCCACCAGCCCGGCGAAGTGCGCCATGTCCACCATCAGGTAGGCGCCCACCGAGTCCGCGATCCGGCGGAACTCCGCGAAGTCGAGCTGGCGGGCATACGCCGACCAGCCGGCCACGATCAGCGCCGGCTTGTGCTCCAGGGCCAGGCGCTCGACCTCGGCCATGTCGATCCGGTGGTCCTCTTCCCGGACCTGGTACGGAATGACGTTGTAGAGCCGGCCGGAGAAGTTAATCCTCATGCCGTGCGTCAGGTGCCCGCCGTGCGCCAGGTTCAGGCCCATGATGGTGTCCCCGGGCCGGATCAGGGCATGCATCACCGAGGCGTTGGCCTGCGCCCCGGAGTGCGGCTGGACGTTCGCGTACCCGGCGCCGAACAGGGCCTTGACCCGGTCAATCGCGAGCTGCTCGATCACATCAACGTGCTCGCAGCCGCCGTAATAGCGCTTGCCCGGGTAACCCTCGGCGTACTTGTTCGTCAGCACCGAACCCTGCGCCTGCATCACCGCCCTGGCCGTGTGGTTCTCCGACGCGATCATCTCCAGCCCGTCGCGCTGGCGGGTCAGCTCGGCGTCGATCCTCGCGGCGATCTCCGGATCCAGCGCCGACAGGTCCGCGTCCAGACTCGGGGAAACAACCTGCTCAAACGTGGTTACCTGCGCCGCGCTCACAGTTCGCCACCGTTCTTGGACGCGTACTCCTGGGCCGAGAGCAGCGGGCCGTCCGATTCGGCGGCCACTTTGAAGAGCCAGCCGGCACCGTACGGATCGCTGTTGATCAACGCGGGATCATCGACGACCGCCGCGTTGATTTCGGTGACCTCGCCCGTCACCGGAGCGTACAGGTCCGAAACGGACTTAGTCGACTCAACCTCGCCACAGGTCTCCCCCGCGGTCACCGTCGACCCGACCTCCGGCAGGTCCACGTACACAATGTCGCCCAGGGCATCAGTGGCGACAGCGGAGATGCCGATGGACACAACGTTTGATCCGGCGTTGCCGGAATCCCGCGCAACCCACTCGTGCTCGTCGGAGTACTGCAGTTCAGGGGCAACTTTTGCCATGTGTTTTTCCTTTACGTTTGAAAAGTCGTGGGCTAAATCAATTGTGGCTGGGATGCCTACCGACCGTGGCCGGGTTGGGTGGCGGATGAGCGAATTCCTCCCCACCATCTCCCTAACCTCGCAAGCTCGGTCAGGGAACCCTGATGGCGTGGGCCCACGCGTGCTCGGTCGCGAGGGCGCCCGCTGAGCGGACGCGACGCTCCCTTAGACGCACGCTTCCGGAATCCCCTCACCCGCCGCTATTCAGTTCAGTTTTCAGGGCCAACGGTTCCTCGGAAGAAACTGTGGCCTTTCGATATCTTCCAGAGCCGGGCTGCTCCTTGGCCTCAAGGGTGTCATCAAGCTCAACCCCCAATGATCGAGCTTGCGTGGCACACCGTTGGGACAAGCCAACCCGCGGCAGGCGGTTCATCCCCCAGCACCTTTGGCTTTCGAAGGCGCCCGCAACGACGCTTGGAACTCGAGGTGAGTTGAACCCGAGGTGAGCTGCAGGGCCCCTTCGGGCCCGACATCCGGGAGCATGCGTCTAAGGGAGCGTTACGTCCGCTCAGCGGGCGTCTTCGCGACCGAGCATGCAGAGGATGCCGGGTCCGACGGGCTGACGCAACCACAGTCACGCAGCCCCCGGGACAGCTTCGGCTACTTTTGGCGCTTGTAGAACGGCAGTGCGACCACTTCGAAGGGCTCGGCCTTGCCGCGGAGGTCGATGTCCAGTGCGGTGCCGGGTTCGGTGAATTCGACGTCGACGTAGGCCATCGCGACCGGGTAACCGAGGCTCGGGCTGGGCTGGCCGGAGGTGACTTCGCCGACGACGTTGCCGTCCTTGAGGACCGGGTAGTGGCCGCGGCCGGCCCGGCGCCCGAGGCCCTTGAGCCCGACGAGCTTGCGGCCCGTGGTGGTGCCGGCGCCGGCTTCTTTCTTGGCGGCGAGGGCGGCCTTGCCGATGAAGTCGCCTTCCTTGGACAGCGCCACGACGGGGCCCAGACCGGCGGCGAACGGGTCGCCTTCGAGCGAGAGCTCGTTGCCGTAGAGCGGCATGCCGGCCTCGAGGCGCAGCGAGTCGCGGGACGCGAGCCCGGCGGGGGTCAGCTCGCCGTCCTCGGCGATGGCGACGAGTGCCTGCCAGAGGGCGGCGGCGTCGTCGTTCGCGACGAAGATCTCGAAGCCGTCTTCACCGGTGTAGCCGGTGCGGGCCAGCAGGAGGTCCTGGCTGGCGCCGCCGAACATGAACGGGACGTCCACTGCGGCGTAGTACTTCAGGTCGGTGACGAGTTCGTGCTGCGCGGCGGGGACCAGGCGGAGCAGGATTTCCTGGGCCTTGGGTCCCTGCACGGCGATCAGCGAGGTTTCGGCGGACGCGTCACGGACGGTGACGTCGAATCCGCCGTTTTTTCCGGATCCGGCCCGCTCGGCGAGGGCCTCGGCGACTACCTTGGCGTTGCCGGCGTTGGGGACCACGAGGAACTTCTGGTCGCCCCGGCGGTACGTGATGAGGTCGTCGATGATGCCGCCGTCCTCGTTGCAGATCAGCGAGTACTTGGCCTTGCCGATCGCCATCGCGGAGATCTTGCCGACGAGGGCGTAGTCCAGGAAGGCTGCGGCGTCGGGGCCGGTGACCCAGACTTCGCCCATGTGGGAGAGGTCGAACAGGCCCGCGGACTTGCGGACGGCGTGGTGCTCGGCGAGTTCGGAGCTGTACTTCAGGGGCATCTGCCAGCCGCCGAAGTCCGTGAAGGAGGCGCCGAGCTTCTTGTGCTCTTCGTAAAGTGCCGTGTAGTTCTCAGTCATCGTTGGCTGTCCCTAGTTGTTAGAGGCGGAGTTGGCGGAGTCGTCGGAGTGGGCTGCTGTGTCTTCTTCGAAGGCTTCGAGGGGTGGGCAGGAGCAGATCAGGTTGCGGTCACCGGCAGCGCCGTCGATCCGGCCGACCGGAGGGAAGTACTTGTCCTGCCTGAGCGTGTGGACCGGGAAGACGGCCTGTTCGCGCGGGTACTCGCGGGTCCAGTCGGTGCTGATCACGGCGGCAGCGGTGTGCGGGGCGTTGCGCAGCGGGCTGTGCTCCACGGTGAAGTCGCCGTGGGCCACCTGGTCGATCTCGGCGCGGATGGCGACCATGGCCGTGATGAAGCGGTCGATCTCGCCGAGGTCCTCGGATTCGGTGGGCTCCACCATCAGGGTGCCGGCCACCGGGAACGCCAGCGTGGGGGCGTGGAAGCCGTAGTCGATCAGGCGCTTGGCCACGTCCTCGGCGGTCACGCCGGTCTTGGCCGTGAGTTCGCGCAGGTCCAGGATGCACTCGTGCGCCACCAGGCCGCCTTCGCCGGTGTAGAGCACCGGGAAGGAGTCGTTCAGGCGGGCCGCGATGTAGTTCGCCGCCAGCAGGGCCGACTTGGTGGCCTCGGTGAGTCCGCGGCCGCCCATGAGCTTCACGTAGGCCCAGGAGATCGGCAGGACGCCGGCCGAGCCGTAGCGGGAGGCGGAGATCGGGGTGCCGTCGGCGCCGTTGGCCGGGTCCGCCGCGTTGCCCGGCATGAACGGTGCCAGGTGCGCCTTGGCTGCGACCGGGCCGACGCCGGGTCCGCCGCCGCCGTGCGGGATGCAGAAGGTCTTGTGCAGGTTCAGGTGCGAGACGTCGCCGCCGAACATGCCCGGCTGGGCCAGTCCGACCAGGGCGTTGAGGTTGGCGCCGTCGATGTAGACCTGGCCGCCGGCGGCGTGGACCGCGTCGCAGACCTCGCGGACGTCGGCGTCGTACACCCCGTGCGTGGAGGGGTAGGTGATCATGATGCAGGACAGGGCGTCCTTGTGCAGCTCGATCTTGGCGGTCAGGTCCGCGTGGTCGATCGTGCCGTCGGAGGCGGTGGCCACGACCACGACCTTCATGCCCGCGAGCACCGCGGAGGCCGCGTTCGTGCCGTGCGCGGACGCCGGGATCAGGCAGACGGTGCGCTGCTCATCGCCGCGGGAGAGGTGGTAGCCGCGGATCGCCAGCAGCCCGGCGAGCTCGCCCTGGGAGCCGGCGTTGGGCTGGATGGAGACCTGGTCGTAGCCGGTGATCTCGGTCAGCTGGGCCTCGAGGTCCTCGATCAGTTCACGCCAGCCGGCGGTCTGGGATTCCGGGGCGAAGGGGTGGATCGAGGCGAACTCCGGCCAGGAGATGGCTTCCATCTCGGCCGTGGCGTTCAGCTTCATGGTGCACGAACCCAGCGGGATCATGGTGCGGTCCAGGGCCAGGTCACGGTCCGAGAGGCGGCGGATGTAGCGCAGCAGCTGGGTTTCGGAACGGTGGGTGTTGAACACCGGGTGCTGGAGGTAGTCGGAGGTGCGCGCCACGGCGGGGTCCAGGCCGAAGCCATCAGTCGAGTCAGTCACGGACGCGCCGAACGCGGCAATGACGTCGGCGACGACTTCCACGGTCGTGGCCTCGTCGGCGGAGATGCCGACGGTGTCGGCGTCGATGGCGCGCAGGTTGACGCCCTTGGCGTCAGCGGCCGCGATGATCTCAGCTGCCCGGCCCGGCACGGAAACGGTGATGGTGTCGAAGAAGGAGGTGTGCAGCACGTCCAGGCCGGCGGCCTTCAGGGAGGCGGCGATGGTCTTGGCGTGGACGTGGACCGACTCTGCGATTGCCTTCAGCCCGTCCGGGCCGTGGTAGACGGCGTAGAAGGAAGCCACGATGGCCAGCAGGGCCTGGGCGGTGCAGATGTTGGAGGTGGCCTTCTCGCGGCGGATGTGCTGCTCACGGGTCTGCAGGGCCAGGCGGTAGGCGGGAACGCCGGCGGAGTCCTTGGAGACACCCACGAGGCGGCCGGGCATAGAGCGCTCGAGCCCCTTCTGCACGGCCATGTAGGCCGCGTGCGGGCCGCCGAAGAACAGCGGCACGCCGAAGCGCTGGGCGGAGCCGACGGCGATGTCCGCGCCCTGCTCGCCCGGGGACGTGATCAGGGTCAGGGCCAACAAGTCCGCTGCCACGGTGACCAGGGCACCGCGTTCCTTGGCATCGGCGATCACGGCGGTGTGGTCGAACACGCGGCCGGAGACGCCCGGCTGCTGCAGGACGACGCCGTTGATGACGCCGTCGGGCAGGCCCTTGGAGAGGTCAGCGACCTCGACCTCGAAGCCGAGCGCCTCGGCGCGGCCCTTGACGATCGCGATGGTCTGCGGCAGGCAGTCGGCGTCGAGGACGGTCTTGCCGTCGTGGGCGGCCTTGTTCTTGTTGGCGCGGCGCATCATCAGCACGGCCTCGGCGACGGCGGTGGCTTCGTCCAGCAGGGAGGCGTTGGCGATCGGCAGGCCGACGAGGTCCTGGACCATGGTCTGGAAGTTCAGCAGCGCCTCGAGCCGGCCCTGGGAGATCTCCGGCTGGTAGGGCGTATACGCGGTGTACCAGGCCGGGGCCTCAAGGATGTTGCGGCGGATCACCGGCGGGGTGAGGGTGTCGTAGTAGCCCTGCCCGATCATCTGCACGGCGGTCTTGTTCTTCGACGCCAGCTTGCGCAGCTCGGCGAGGACTTCGACCTCGCTCAAGGCCGCGGCGAGCGCGAGGTCGGCGTCCTGACGGATGTCCTTCGGAACGGCGGTGTCCACCAGGGCGTCGACGGTGTCGTAGCCGACAGCCTTCAGCATGGCGTCGACGTCGGCCTGGCGGCGCGCGCCGATGTGCCGGTCAACGAAGGACGTGGAGGCTGGGGTAACAGTCACAAGGAACTCCATAACTCAGGCGGCGCAGGGTACGCCACATTGATTCGGGTTCCTCCCCGCTCTGTATTGGACCTGAGAGTTTCCGCGCAGCCTGCGTTTCAAGGCTCCGCTTGCACCGTCGGTGAGCACAGCATGTCCGGGACACGCCTGCTACTTTCCAGAGATGCCTTGCCGCGGCGGTACGTGGGCCTGAGAGATTCCTGGGGAGGGTTTGCTCCTACGGCGCCTGCTTGTACCTACTTGCAGGACTCTCCCGCCGCAGATCAAAGGCGTATTCAATTGGGGGTGACAACAGTCACAGCTCTCATTGTCCTATGCCGGGCGCGCGTCCGCAAACTCCCTCCCGGCGGCGGACCCAGGTTACGGCCATCGAGCCGCCCGCCGGGAAATCCGGCGGCGCGAATTCGCCGGAAACGTCCGGGGTCGCGGCAACCTTCCGGCGACCTCGGCGGGGGCGTCAGCCGCGCAGGCGCTCGACGGCGGCCAGCAGGCCCTGGACGTCCGCCTCGACTTCCGGCAGGGGCCCGCCGGGGCCCCGGGTCAGCATCGCGTTGAAATACAGCCCGTCCCCCATATACAGGACGGCCTTCGCCATGGCGGGCCCGACGTCGGCGGCCAGCAGTTCCAGCCAGCTCGCCTGGCCGGCGGCGAAGCGGCGGAGAGTTTCCCCGTGTGCCACCTCGGCGAGCCGCGTGGCCGCCACGAAGACCCGGTCCATGGGCGTGTCCGCCCACACCGAGGACTTGATGAAGTATGCCGCCGCCCCCTCGGGGGCTGCCGCCATGGCCGCAACATCCGCGGCCAGAAGCCGGTCCAGCCGTTCCAGCAGGACCGCGATCATCGCCTCCTTGGTCGGGAAGTGGTAGAGCAGGCCGCCCTTGGAGACGCCGGCCCGGCGCGCGACGGCGTCGAGCGTCGCGGCGCGTTCGCCGACTTCGATGAGCAGGGATTCAAAGGCATCGAGTACGGCCTCGCGGGCGACGGGTTTCCTGGGCATGCCTCCCATCATGCCTGTCCGACCGCGCATTTCTTAACTGTACCGTCCAGACGGTATAGTTACGTTCATGAGCATCACATCGATCACCGCAGCCACCAGCACTCCGGCGACCACCGCGCCCCGGGCACCGTGGCGTGACTGGGTGGCCCTGGCCCTGCTGATGTTCCCCGTCCTGCTCGTGGCCGTGGACAACACCGCGCTCACGTTCGCCCTGCCGGCCATCGCCAGCAGCCTGACCGCTTCCGGCGTCGAACTGCTCTGGATCGTCGACGCCTATCCCCTGGTCCTGGCCGGACTCCTGGTTGCGATGGGCTCCCTGGGCGACAGGATCGGCCGGCGCCGGCTGCTTTTCGTCGGCAGCGCGGGTTTCGCCGCCGTGTCGGCAGTGACGGCGTTCGCGCCGAGCGCCGAATGGCTGATCGCCGGCCGCGCCGGGCTTGGCCTGTTCGGCGCCATGCTCATGCCGTCCACACTGTCGCTGATCCGGAACATCTTTCCGCAGCCCAACCGGCGCAGGCTGGCGGTGGCGATCTGGGCCGCAGGCTTCTCCGGCGGCGCTGCCCTCGGCCCGATTGCCGGCGGCTGGCTGGTGGAACACTTCTGGTGGGGCGCCGTCCTGCTGGTTGCGGTGCCGATCATCCTGCCCCTGCTGCTGCTCGGCCCGGCGCTGATCCCGGAATCCCGCGACCCGCAGCCGGGCCGGGTGGACGTGCCCAGCATTGTCCTGTCCCTGCTGGTCATGGTGCCGGTGGTCTACGGGATCAAGTCCCTCGCCACCCACGGGCCTGCTCCCGAGGCCTTCGCGAGCATCGGAACCGGCCTGCTCATGGGGTACGTGTTCATCCGGCGGCAGCGTAACCTGGCCAGAGGCCACAGCACAGTCCACAGGACAGACCGCAGCACCGCGCCAATGCTCGATGTCAGCCTGTTTGGCAACCGGATCTTCAGTACGGCCATCGTGGCCAACGTCCTGGCGCTGTTCTCCTTCAATGGCTTCATTCTCTTCCTGGCCCAGCACCTGCAGCTGCTGGAAGGCCAGTCCCCCTCGGCGTCCGGCGTCGCCATGGTCCCGGCCCTCATCGCCACGGTCGCAGCGGGGCTGCTCGTGGTCCCGCTGGTGCGCAAGGTGCGGCCCGGCTTTGTGGTGGCCGGCGGCCTGCTGCTGAGCGCGGCGGGCTATTTCCTGGTGGCATTCGGCGACCACAGCCAGGGCCCCTCGCTGCTCCTTGCCGCCCTGCTGGTGCTCTGCCTGGGGGTGGGCGCCGCGGAGACGATCTCCAATGACCTGATCCTGGGCGCCGCGCCCGCCGACAAGTCGGGGGCCGCGGCCGCCATCTCCGAGACCGGCTACGAAGTGGGGTCCCTGCTGGGAACGGCGATCCTCGGCTCAATCCTGACTGCCTCCTACCAGGGCAATCTCCGGCTCCCCGCGGGCGTGTCCGAGCTCGCCCCGGCCGCGGCCACCAGCCAGGCCGGTGAAACCCTGGCCGGCGCTGTGGATCTGGCCCGGATGCTGCCGGCGCCCCTGGCGGAGGCCGTGACGGCGGCCGCGCGCACCGCCTTCGACTCGGGCGTGCACGTCACGGCGTCAATTGCGCTGGTCCTGATGTCCGGGGCCTGCGTCCTGGCCGCCGTCGTCCTACGGTCGGTGCCGAAGGCCAAATAGGGCTCAGCGGCCGGCGTCAGCGTCACGGGTTTCCGCCGGTTAAACACGAGCGTCCGGCGCCGGGAGGATACCCGGCGCCGGACGCTCGTGTTTTAGGGTCGGCCTGGTGGGAGCCGGTCCCTACTTGCTGTCCGGAGTAGTCACGCTGGCCGTGGCCCGCATGGTCTCGGCATTCACCATCCAGGCATACTGCTCAAACTTGGCGATGAACTCGTGCAGCAGATCCGCGGTGGTGGGATCTTCCTCGTCCACTTCGTCATGGACCTTGCGCATGGTGCCGACGGCCGCCTCAAGCGCGGCGACAATCCGCTCGATGGCGTCCTTCGTGTTGATCAGGCCCGCCGGGAACTCGGCCAGTGCGGTGGACTTGGAAACCGTGGAGCTTCGGCCGTCCGGGAGGGCGTGGAGGGCACGCATGCGCTCGGCGAGGTCGTCCGCGAATCCCCGGGCGGCGTCGATGATCTCGTCCAGCTGGAGGTGAAGGTCCCGGAAGTTGGTCCCGACGATGTTCCAGTGCGCCTGCTTGCCCTGAACGTGGAGTTCGATCAGGTCCACCAGGACTGCCTGCAGGTTGGTCGTCAATGTCGGTGATGCTTTCATGAATCCTCCTCGATAGAACCGGTGCCGTGCGGGGCCGCGCGTGCCGCTTGCTGGCACCCCGGCCGATGCTTTCGACGCTACCGCAGGGCGGCGCCGGGCCGCGACGGTTCAGGGAGGAATTTCTCGGTCAGCTTACTAAGTCGGCTTACTAACCGTTCTTGGGGCGGTTTAGACGGCCTCGTTGAGGATGGGCCCCCGGGGGAACACGGCCCGCGTGATGCCGCCGGAGGTGGATTCGGACAGCTGGGTGAGGTAGTCGTTGCGCCGCCTCGGGGTGATCCTGGACTGGGGCTGGAACGGCTGCTCGGGGTCGTCGGCGTAGTGGGCGGTCAGGCCGTCACGCATGAGCCGGATGGCCTCCGAACGCTGCTGGGACACCGCTGCGTGCGTGGATCCGAGTTCCGCGGCGAGGTCTTTGACCGTGCGGTCGCCGAAGTAAATCTCCTCCACCACGTAGCGCATCCGTTCCGGGAGGGACTTCACGGCGGCCCGCAGGTACTGGAGCCGTTCATCCGCGAGCACGGAGTGTTCCGGCGTCAGGGTTTCGGCGGCCAGGGTATCCACGACTGCCTCGTCGAGGGGCGTCAAGGTGCGTGAGGCATCCGCGAGCGCGGCCTCCACAACGCTCTGCTGGACACCCAGGGCAGAGGCGATCTCGTCCACAGTGGGGGTGCGGCCCAAGGCGGACGCCAGGGTTTCCTGCACGGACATGGTTTCCTTGATCCGCCGGCGGGCGGATCGGGTGGCCCAGTCGCTGGCCCGCATCTCGTCCGCGAAGGCACCAAGGATGCGCCGGCGCGCGAAAGCGCCGAACGGCACCCCGAGGCCTGGATCGAACGAATCGGCCGAGGTGATCAGGGCAATAGCGCCGGCTGAAGCCAAATCATCGCGAGAAAGGTGTGACGCCTTCGAGCACAAATCTGAGACGAGATACCCCACCAGCGGAAGGTGCTGCGTGACCATCTCGTTGCGTTCCACGCGATTCAATACTGTGTCCCCCCATGAGACCGGATCCGAAGGGTCCTCGACCCTTAAAACGCCGAGAGCCGCACCCAAAACCGACCGGTGCTCCCCCCATAGGAGTCAGCGTTCGCAAGTAGGGCGCAGCACCCATGGAGGAAACCTATCACCTGTTCCAAGATCTGCGTGTACCCTCAGGGAAAAGCTGTGCGAAAAATGCGGTGACCGCCCCGAAGCTGTGATTCACAGGGCGGAAAGAGAATGGGGCCCATGAGCGCAAGTGATCTCTCCGCGGCACTGTGGCAGGAGCGGCGGCAGCTGGAGCTGCTCCTCTTCAGGCTGGAAACGCAGCGTCTGCATGTCGTGGCCGGGAATCTGGAATGGCTCAACTTCATGGCCTCCGAGATTGAAACCGTGCTGGACCGCCTGCGCTTCGAGGCCCTGGCCCGGAGCGTCGAATCTGCTACCGTGGCGGCCGAATGGGGTTTGCCGGCACAGACCACGCTCGTCGAACTGGTTGCGGCCGCGCCCGCCGGGCCCTGGCCCGAGATCCTGCGCGAGCATCTGGACGCCCTGCACACACTCCTGGACCGGCTCAGCGAGGCTTCCAGCGTGAACGAGGAGGCACTGCGGAGCCTCCCGATGCCGGGACGCCCCGGCCCGGCGGGCGCGGCCGGGCTGCTGGACCAGTTGACCACGGGCGGAAACCTGGAGCGGTCCTTGGCTGTGGTCAGGCGTTCAGCCCAGCCGCTCCTGGCCCAGTATCTCGGCGGGGACCACGTCTGATCCGGAGCGGGTCCTCAGCCGTCGGCGGGAGTTGCGCGCGGCGGCATGAGTCCGCGCAGCGCATCCTCGGCGTCCGGGCCCGCTTCCGCCGCCGCGAGGTTCGCCGCCGCGATGGCTTCAATGACTTCCCGGCGCTGGATCGGCACACCCCGGGGCGCCTCAATGCCTATCCGAACACCGTCGCCGCGGCCTTCCAGAACAGTGATGACGATGCCGTCGCCGATCATGATCTGTTCGCCCGGCTTGCGTGTAAGTACCAGCATCCTCTCAATCTACCCTTCAGCCCGGGGAGCATCGTACGATTCCCGCCGGTTCTGCCATGTCGGTGCCGGCCCGGCGGGGCGCCCGTCGATCCAGCCCACGGGCAGTGCCAGTCCGTTGACGCTTTCAGGTGACCCGGTCTCCGACGCACCCACCACCGCCACAGCGGTCACGTTGAGCCGGGCGGACAGCACACCGACCCAGCGCGCCGTGTCCTCGTGCTTGCGTCCGGCGTCGACTACTACCCAGACCTGGTCGGCGGAGAGCGCCGCCACGGACTGCACCCGGGCCAGGGCGTTGCGGGCTTTGCCCAGTCCGAACGCGACCAGGACGGTGCGCTCCGTCACCACGGCGTGGGCGCGCGCGGCCGTGGCGCTTTGACGTCCGTCGACGTGCAGGTGGCCATAGGCGGAGAGCTCGCCGGCGGTCCGCACATCGGCACCCCCGGACGCCATGGACATGGCCAGGGCGGCATCCATCGCGTCCTCCCCCAGCCCGACCAGGACCACGAGATCGCCGACGCCGGTCAGCGGAGCCGGAACCGGGGCATCCGCAGCCCTGCCCCGCCCGGTGGCGGGCGCCGGTTCCGCCGAGTTACCGGCGGCGGGGGCCGGGTGCACGGGGGTCCCGACGGCGGCCGGCCCGGCGGCGGGCGCCGGTTCCGCCGGGGTCCGGAGCCCGGCGCCGAGCTGTTCCAGCAGCTCGGCGAAGTCCGGCGATTCGGTGGACACACCGGCAGGAGCGGGCCGGTGCAGGCTCCGCTCAGCGGCGTCCGCTTCTTCCAGGAGTGCGGCGATGGCGGCGCCCTGCAGGTGATGGGACGGGGCGGCGGGCCGTGCCGGCCCTCCGTCGAGGCCGGCCGGCGCTGAGCTCCGTGCCGCCGGCGGGGCTGCCGGCGGGGCCGATGCTGCCGCCGCGGCTCCGGCGTCGTACTTCCCGGCGGGGGGCACGCCGCCCGTAACAGTGCCCGCGGAAGCCGCTCCGGCGGCGGCCTCCCTGGCGGGACCACCAGTTACCGGGCCGGAATCGGTCCCGGCCAGGATGTCGGCGTCGGGCACTACCTCACCGGTGACGACCTCGTGCTTGGACTGGATCTCGATCATGGCCTCGTAGCGGTCCTGGGCGAAGAGCCCGGCGATTCCGGGGCTGCTGACGCGTTCGGCGGACACGATCCGGGCCGCCGGACCGTACAGCTGTTCTGCTTTGCGGCGGATTTCCTCGAGCGAGGCTCCCTTAAGCCGATAGCGGTTCGGCATGGCGCACCACTCCTACTGTTTCGATCCGGACGTTGGCGGAGGTCACCTCGCGGTAGGACAACACGGGCACGGATCCCGGCTGCGCGCCGACGAGGCGGTAGATGGCGGGCCGGAGCGCGGGGGCGCAGACCAGCACGGCCTGGCGGTTGGCGGCGGCCGCGGCGTCGACGGCGGACCGCACCGAGCGCAGCACGGCGTCGAGCCGTTCCTGGCCCATGACGATCTGGCTGCCGCCCTCGGCGGGCCGCATGTCCTCGAGCATGTGTTGTTCCAGGACGGGGTCGATCATGATGACGTTGAGCACCGGGCCGTCCATGAACTTGGCCGTGAGGGCGGGGCCCAGGGCCTGCCGGGCCGCTTCCACGAGCGATTCCGGATCCGTGGAAATCTTGGCGCGGAGCGTGAGTGCCTCGTAGATCCGGGCGAGGTCATTGATGGGCACCTGCTCATCCAGCAGGCCCTGGAGGACGCGCTGCAGCTCGGCGAGGGAGAGTAGCGCCGGGGTCAGTTCGTCGACGGCGGAGGGGCTCTGCTTGCGCACGCCCTCGGTCAGCACGCGGACGTCCTCGCGGGACAGCAGCCGGGCAGCGTTCGACGCGACGATCGAGGAAAGGTGGGTGACCAGGACGGAGACCCGGTCGATGACCGTGGCCCCGGTCATTTCGGCGTTGTGGCGCATCTCCCCCGGAATCCATTTCCCGGCGAGCCCAAACACGGGCTCGATCATCGCCGGGCCCGGGAGCGAGTCCAGGTTCTCGCCCAGGGCCAGCATCTGGCCGCTGGGGGCCGTGCCGCGGCCGGCTTCCACGCCGGCAATCCGGATGGCGTACGTCGCCGGCGGCAGGTCCACACTGTCCCGGGTGCGCACCGGCGGGATGACCAGGCCCAGTTCCATGGCGATCTTGTGCCGCAGGGACCGGACCCGGGCCAGGAGGTCATCGGAGGCGCCGGAGACCATGTCCACCAGGTCAGGTGCCAGCAGGATCTCCACGGGGTGGATGCGCATGTCTTCCAGCAGCTTCTCGTTGGGATCCTGTTCCGGGAAGTTCAGCGCGGTCGACTCAGCCTCCCGGGCCGTTTCCGCAAGCTGTTGGCTTGCCGCGGTCCGGCGGGAGGCGATGAACAGGCCGGCCCCGACGACGACGAACGGGATCGGCGGCATGCCGGGGATCAGTGCCATGGCGACGGCGGCGACGCCGGCGATCATGAGCGCGTTCGGTGACTGCAGCAGTTGCGTGGAGGCAGTCCGGCCCATGTCCGACTCGGCGTTGGACCGGGTCACGATCATGCCCGTGGAGACGGCCATGAGCAATGCCGGGATCTGGGTGACGAGCCCGTCGCCCATGGTCAGCAGGCCGTACGTGTTCAGGGCGTCGCCGATTTCCAGGCCGCGCTGGACCATGCCGATGGCGATGCCGCCGACGAAGTTGATGATGATAATGATGATGCCCGCGATCGCGTCGCCCTTGACGAACTTCGAGGCGCCGTCCATGGCACCGTAGAAGTCGGCCTCGGCAGAGACTTCGGCGCGCCTCTCCCGGGCCTGGGTGTCGGTGAGGAGTCCGGCGTTGAGGTCGGCGTCGATCGCCATCTGCTTGCCGGGCATGGCGTCGAGGGTGAAGCGCGCGCCCACCTCGGCCACGCGCTCGGCGCCCTTGGTGACCACGACGAACTGGATCACCACGAGGATGAGGAACACGACGGCGCCGATGATCATGGAGCCGCCGACCGTCACCTTGCCGAAGGCTTCAATGACCTGCCCGGCGTAGCCGTTGCCCAGGACCAGGCGGGTGGACGCGACGTTGAGGCCGAGCCGGAACAGCGTCGCCACCAGCAGCAGGGACGGGAACACCGAGAAGTCCAGCGGCTTTTTGACGAACATGCTGGTCAGCAGGACCAGCAGCGCCAGCAGGATGTTGCAGACGATGAGGAAGTCGAGCAGCGGCGCGGGTACGGGAACCACCAGCAGGAGCACGATCCCCACGATGCCGATGGGCACCACCAGCCGGTTCAGCCTGTTGTTCATGGTGCTGTCCTTTCACAGACGCTGATTCCCGAAGTTTTCGTGCCGTGTTTCACGCTCTGGTGCCTGCCGTGTTTCATACGGTGGCCACCGTGGCGGCCATGCGGTGCATCCCGGCGGCGGCGCCCCGGGCCTTGAGCGCCATGACGAACGCGAGGACGCCGGCCACCGCCCGGTAGAAGTCCACCGGGATCTCGTCCCCCAGCTCACAGGCCCCGTGGAGAGCCCTGGTCAGCGGGATGTCCTGGACCATGGGCACGTTCTTTTCCTCGGCCTCTTCCCTGATCCTCGCAGCCACGTGGCCGGCGCCCTTGGCCACCACGCGGGGCGCGGACTTGCCGGGCTCGTATTTGAGGGCCACCGCCACGTGCGTCGGGTTGACCAGGACGACGTCGGCGTCCCCGATCGCAGCGATCATGCGGTTGCGGCTCATGGCCATCTGGCGCGCCCGGCGTTGGGACCGGATAAGCGGATCGCCCTCGCTGTTCTTGTTCTCGTCCTGGACTTCCTTCTTGGACATCCGGGTCTTCTTGCGGTTGCGCCGCATGACGACGAAGAAGTCGGCCGCGGCCAGAACGATTCCGGCGGCCACCGCGAACTGGACCAGGGCGGCTATCCCGCCGGCGGCGGCCTGCACCACCCCGGCGACGGGCAGCCCGCCGGCGGTCAGCAGCACCGGAACCAGTCCCTGGACGACGGTGTAGAGCACCAGCCCCACGACGCTTGCCTTGAGCAGCGCCTTGAGCCCGCCCCACACGGCCTGGGCGCCGAACAGCCGCTTGATCCCGCCGAGCAGGTTGAAGTGTTCGAATTCGAGCCTGAATTTCTTCAGGTGCACACCGCCCTGGAGGGCCGAGCCGGCGAGGACGGCCAGGAACACGACGATCAGCAGGGGTCCAACGATCCCGGCAATGGACGCGAAGCCGGCTTCCAGCGCCCGGACGGCTTTGCCGGGGTCGGGGGCGGACACGATCCCGCGGATGCTGAAGAGCTGGTCCGTGGCGGCGTTGGCGGCCCGGTCCACCGTGCTGGGCAGCATCAGCGCCGCGGCGCCGACGCCAAGCCAAGCGGTGAGGTCCTGGGAACGGGACAGCTGGCCCTTGGAGCGGACCTCCCGCATCCGTTTCTCGGTGGCTTGCTCGGTCTTTTCCTGTGAATCCGCCATCAGCCCACCCCCAGCACGGCTTTGGCCGCCTGCCCGGCGAGGCTGGAAACGATCCGCGGCAGGGCCAGGAACATGAAGCCGGCCAGCGTCAGGGTGAGCAGGATCTTCAGCGGGAAGCCGAGGGAGAAGGCGTTCAGCGCCGGCGCCACACGGGTCAGCAGGCCGAGCCCGACGTCGGCAAGGAACAGCACCACCAGGAGGGGGCCGGCGATCTGCACGGCGGCGAGGAACATGCCGGACACTGCCGCGATCATGGCCTGTACCGGCTGGGAAAGGTCGATCCCCCCGGCCAGCGGCAAGGCAGCAAAGCTGCCGGTGAGGCCGGTGATGACCAGCTGGTAGCCGTCGGAGGCGAAGAGCAGGGCCAGCGCCGCCATCTGCAGGAGCCGGGTGAACTGTGCGCCGTTGACCATCATTTGGGGGTCGTAGGCCTGGGCCATCTGGAACCCGCTGAACAGGTCGATCAGGCTGCCGGCGGACTGGATGGCGGAGAAGACGACGAGGACCAGGAAGCCCAGGACCAGCCCGGTGACCAGCTCCAGGACCACACCGGTGAGGAACCCGGCGGTGTCCCGGGGTGTGTAGCCGCCGGCCAGGCGCTGCGTCACCGCCAGGCCCAGGCCCAGGCCCAGCATGGCCTTGACGCGCCCGGGAATGGCTTGGTGCGAGAAGGGCGGTGCCACGACCAGGAAGGCGGTCATCCGGACCGTGGCCAGCAGCAGGACTTCAAGCCAGGCCGGGTCGATCGGGATGCCCACCTCACAGGCCTCCGAGCAGGGACGGAATCTTCGCGAAGAGGTCGTTGGTGAAGGCGACCATCTCCGAAATCATCCAGTGTCCGCAGACAATCAGGGCCACGGCCACCGCGGCCGCCTTCGGCACGAAGGACAGGGTCGCTTCCTGCAGCTGCGTGATGGACTGCAGCAGGGAGATGGCCAGGCCCACCACCAGCGCCGTGACCAGCACGGGGGCGGAGAGTTTGGCGGCCACGATCATGGCCTGGAGGCAGATGTCCAGGACCGCGTTGGCGTTCATCCTGAACCCGCATAGCTCTGGACGAGCGCGGTGATGATCAGGCCCCAGCCGTCGACGAGCACGAAGAGCAGGATTTTGAAGGGCAGCGAGATCATGACCGGCGGGAGCATCATCATGCCCATGGACATCAGGGCCGCGGACACCACGAGGTCGATCACGAGGAACGGGATGAAGATGACGAAGCCGATGATGAACGCGGCGCGGAGTTCGGAGATCATGAACGCCGGGATGAGGGTCTGCAGCGGGACGGCCTCAGGAGTGGCCGGGTTCTCGGCTCCGGCGGCGCGGGACATCAGGGCGATGTCCTCCTCGCGTGTGTGGGCGAGCATGAAGTGCTGCAACGGACCCGACGCGGCGCTGACCGCCCCGTTGAAGTCCAGTGTGCCGTTGAGGTAGGGCTGGATGCCGAGGGTGTTCATCTCGTTGATGACGGGCCACATCACAAAGATCGAGAGGAACAGGGCCAGCCCGGCCAGGACCTGGTTCGGCGGGATGGAGGGCAGGGACAGCGCGTTGCGGGTCATTGCCAGGACCACAAAGATCTTGGTGAAGGACGTCATCATCAGCAGCAGCGAGGGCGCAACGGCCAGGAGGGTGATGCCGATCAGGGTCAGGACGGCGGTGGAAGGTTTCCCGTCCATCCCGTTGATCTGGATGTTGACGTTCCCGCCGTCGGGAGTGGCGGGGTCGGTCGGCGGCACCGGCGCAACAGGGTCGATGGGTGCGGCGTGGCCTGCCGAGGCATTGAGCCACAGCAGGAGGACGGCAAAGAGCACGGCGGCGAGCCCCAGGGCCAGGAGCCTGAGGGGCCTTGCGCCAGCTGTTCGCGGGCGGGTGGTGCTGGTGGGGAGCGGGAAGATCAATTGCGGCGTCCGCTCCTGAGCGCGGCGGCAGCCTGCTTCCAGGTGGAGCCGGCCAGGATGGAGCCGTGCAGCGGCGGATGGCCCGCGGCGCCGCCGGCGCTGCCACGGCCGGCGTGGCCGGCGGCCGGCGGGTTCCGGTGAAGGGAGCTGCGGCGGGACGGCGGCAGGTCCCGGACACCGTCCGGACCGTCGGCGAAATCGTCGGCGTCGCCGGCGTCGCCCGAACCGTCGACGGCGGCCCTGGCCTGGCCGCTGAAGTGATTGCCGGCGAGCGGGCTGGCGTCAGCGAGTATCCGGGCGAAATCCCCGAGGCCGCGGCTGGTGCCGGGGACCGGGACTTCTTCGGGTTCGGGCGGGATGTCGCCGGTGTGCAGGACGTTGACGGCGTGCTCGGTGACGCCCAGTAGGAAGCGCTGCCCGGCGGCGTCGACCACCACCACGGAGGCTTTTTGTCCCAGGCTCTGCCGGCTGACGATGGTCAAGGCGCGGTCGGCCCGGCGCCGTCCGGTGCCCTTGCCCAGCCGGCGCTGCAGGAACCACATGAGGCCAAGCACCGCGCCCAGGGCCACGACTACCCGCAGCCCGAGGATCAGTGCATCCATTCAGCTGAGCCCCTCGGCGACGTCGAGGATCCGGGTGATCCGCACCGCGTAGTCCTGGTCGAGGACCACAACTTCGCCGTGCGCGATCAGGCGGCCGTTGAGCAGGACATCGGCCGGGGCGCCGGCGGAGCGGTCCAGTTCGATGATCTTGCCCGGTTCCAGCGACAGCACGTCCCGCACCGACATCCGGGTGCGTCCGATCTCCACGGTCAGGGCCATTTCGATGTTGTTGATCCGGCCGAGCCGGCCGGCCACGGTGTCTCCGCCGGCGAACAGGTCTCCGCCGCGTTCCTGGCTGTTGCCGTGCTCGCGGAGCCGGACGGCAAACCAGGCCGCGGCGTTGCTGCCGTCGGAGAGTTCAAAGACGGCCGTGTCGGGATCCGAGAGGAGCCCGGAGACGTCGGATTCACGCAGGTCGGACAGGACACCGGCCCCGAAGACTGAGCTGGCGCTTTCCATCGCGGGGCGCAGCACGTCGGTCACGGAGACGTGTCCCAGCTGGGAGCCTGCGCCGGCGGCCTCGTCAAGGAAGGTGCGGTCGCTGAGCATGAGGGCGAGGTCGGCGGTCACCGCGCCGACGAAGGTCGCCGTGACCGCCTGCCGTGCGTAGGCCGCCGCGGACCGGGCGGGAACCAGGGCGACAACCTTCAGGGCCACCGGGCTCGGCAGCTCCTCGACGAGCCGCTCCGCCGACATTTCGTGCTTGGTCAGGGTGATGCTCATCGTTGGTTCTCCTCGATTGTGACAATTACTGCGGCCGCGCGGGAGCCGTTGCGGGCCGGGGCGGCAGTGGCCAGCCGGGTTCCGTCCAGGGTGAGGTCAAAGGGCCGGTTTTCCAGGTGCGGAAGGGTCAGGACGTCACCGACGGCGAGGCCCAGGACCTGGCTCGGGGTAACGAACGACGTCGAGAGCCGCACCGAGAGTTCCACCGGGACCTGCTCCAGTTGGGCGCTGACGCGGGCGGCCGCGTCTTCGCGGGAGTCGGTCGGGTTGACCTTCTTCAGCCGCCCCAACAGGATGCCGGCCGGAACGGCCAGGGTGGCGGGGGCGTTGACGTCGCCGACGCTCATGGTGAAGGAGGCGACGATCATCAGTTCGCTGGGTGCGGCGGCCTGGGCGAACTGGGAGTTGTATTGGATGGTGTCCACCCGGACGGCCTCGCTGAGCAGCGGGCCCAGGGAATAGCCGAGGTCTTCGAGGGCCTCGTCCATGAGGCCCTTGATCAGCGCCTGCTCGATCTGGGTGAACTTGCGGTCCGGCATGGGCGAATCGTTGGAGGCGCCGAGCATGCGGTTGACCCAGCCGAGGGCGGCCGGGCCGGGGAACTGCACCACGAGCTTGGAATCGTGGGCCTCCACGGTGCACAGGACCATGGCGGTGACGGCGGGCAGCGAGGCGGCGTACTCGTCGTAGCTGAGCATGCTGACGTCTTCCAGGCGCACCACGGACTTGACCCGGACCTTGGCGGTGAGCTGGGTCCCCCACTGGCGGGCGAAGGTTTCGAAGGCGAGCTCCAGCACCCGGCTGTGTTCGCGCGCGAGCGTCGCGGGACGGCGGAAGTCATAGACGCTGACGGTCCGCTCCCGTGCCACTTCCCGCTCATCCAGAACACTCACGGTTGCCACTATCGGCAAGGGAAGCCGCGGCGTAAGCCATCCGCCGCAGGCAAAAACTCAGGCAAAATACTGCAGGCAAAAACACAGGCAAAGAACGCGGCAGTCCGCCGTAGCCGGGAACGGCTATTTACCGCTGAGTTTCAAGGCCTCCGGAATCAGTGCCCGGACGACGTCGGGCTTGTCGGAAACGACCACGATGTCCACCCGGCGGTTCCGCTCCATCAGCGCCGGTGTGGAGTCGTCGTTGACCTGGCGGGCGGAACCGAACGCAACGGCACCGATGGTGGCGGGGGCTATGCCGCCGCGGTCCACCATGTACCGCAGGACGTTGACGGCGCGCGCCGAGGACAGTTCCCACGTCGAGGGGTAGGCCGTGATGCCGTTCGCGGCATGGCCCTCGACCATGATTTCCATGCCGGCCGGCTTGAGCACCGGTGAGATGACCTGCAGCACCCGGGAGGCCCGGGAGGTGAGCTCGGGCCGGTCCGGTTCGAAGAATGCCTGCGATCCGACGAGTTTGACCGTCAGGCCGCGCTGGTCGATCTGGAACTCGACGTTCTCGCTCAGCCCGGCGGCCGCCAGGCCGGCCTGCATTTTCTGCTGCAGCGCCTTGAGCTTATCCACTTCCTTGATCGCTTCAGCCATGTTCTCGGGGGATGCGGTGGCCGCGCCCTTGACGGCGGCGAACGCCTCAAGGTCCTCCTTCACGAGTTCCGGCGGCACCACTGTGCCCGACGCCGTGTCCACCGTTTCCGTCGCGACCGCGCCGAATCCCGTGGCCAGGGAGTTGCGGAGTTTTTCAAACTTGTTGGCGTCCACCGTGGACATCGCGAAGAGGACGATGAACATGCACATCAGCACGGTGACCATGTCCATGTAGGACGCCATCCAGCGTTCGTCGACGTGGTGTTCTTCCGGCTTCTTCCGCCCGCGCCGCCTGGGGCTCACGCGGCCTCGTCCATCCTGTCGGACTTGTCAGCGCCGGTCTTCTTGCCGGTGCTCTTGAGCTGGTGCTCGGGGACCATGGCGCGGAGCCGTTCGGCCAGCAGGAGCGGCTGGGCGCCGGACTGGACCGACAGCATGCCTTCCATGAGCAGCGTCATCCGTTCGATGTCCAGTTCCGAGAGCCGGGCCATCCGGGCGCTGAAGGGAAGCCAGATGAAGTTGGCGGACAGCAGGCCCCACAGGGTGGCGACGAAGGCTGCCGCGATCATTGGGCCGAGGTGGTCCGGGGTGGACAGGTTTTCCAGGACGTGGGTCAGGGACACCACGGTGCCGATGATGCCCACGGTGGGGGCGTATCCGCCGAGGCTCGCGAAGAATTTGGAGTTGGCGTGATCGCTCCGGGACTTGGAGTCGATCTCGTCCTCCATGAGCATCCGGAGGTCCTCGGCGTCGGTGCCGTCGGCGATGTTCTGCAGGGCACGGGCCAGGAAGGGGTCCTTGACGCTGGCCGCTTCCTCTTCGAGGGACAGCAGGCCCTCGCTGCGGGCCTTTTCGGCGAAGCGGACCATCTGGTCAATGCTTTCCTGCGGCTTGGCGGTTTTGCCGAGGAACATCTTGGGGAGGGCTTTGAAGGCCTGGACGACGTCTTTGAGGGTGTTTCCGGCGATCCCGACGGCGAGCGTGGCGCCGAAGACCAGGATCATGGGGGCCGGGAGGAGTAACGCCGACAGGCTGGCGCCCTCGAGCGACACCATGGCGATAACGGAGCCGAAGGCGAGGAGCAGTCCGATGACTGTTGCGGGATCCATCGTTACTTTCTGGGTTGTGCGGGCGCCGTGGGGCCGGCGCCGTCGTCGTAGGGGTCATCGTCCGGGTCTTCAGTCCGGACCAGGCTGAGCGGATAGCCGGTGATGGCCGGAAAGTCCCGGGCTTTGCTCAGGATGTACGCCCGGTACTCCGCGATGAGCTCGACCACTTCGGCGAGGCTTTCGAGCACCACATAGGCGGCGCCGTCGAGCGTCACCAAGTGCGTATCCGGGCTCTCGTGGATGCGTTCAATGAGGTCCGGATTGACCGCGAAGCGCGTTCCGTTGAGGCGTGTGACGACGATCATGGGCCGATTCTGCTCTGTGAGGGGAAGGGTGTTCTCCTCCGTACTGTCGGCAGGCCGGGCCCCTTCGTTAGGCGCCGTCGTCAGGCGCTGTAGCAGAGTGCCGGTTCCCCGGCGCGGCCGCCGCGGCAAGATTCCCCGTGCCAAGGCCGCCGCCCGGTATTAGGGTGGGAGCTGACGGGGCCACCCGGCCCGCCCCGTTGGACGCCTGCCCTGTTGCAATTTGCCCGGTGCGGTTCGTCCCTTGCAGTTGGTCCAGTGCCAGGAAACGACGGCCGCCCGCCTCATCAGGAAGGCCAGCCATGGCGCCATTTCCGGATTTTGAGCAGCCGTTGAACCCGTTTCCCCGCTACGCAGCCATGCGGGACAGTGAACCCGTTTTCCAGGACCAGGAGACCGGCGTGTGGCACGTGTTCCGCTACGACGACGTGCAGCGGGTCCTGTCCGAGCACGCCACGTTTTCTTCCCGGATCGGCGGGGACAACCCCTCCGAAACGGGCCAGCTCTTCGCCGCCAGCCTGGTCAACACGGACCCGCCGCGGCACCGCCAGCTGCGTTCGCTCGTGACGCAGGCGTTCACGCCGCGGGCAGTCGAAGCGCTCGCCCCGCGCATCTCGGAACTGACCGACGAGTTGCTGGACCCGGTGGTTGCCCGCGGCGCCACCGACCTGATCGAACAGCTCGCCTATCCGCTTCCGGTGATCGTGATCGCCGAGCTCATGGGCATTCCGTCCTCAGACCGGGACCGGTTCAAGCAGTGGTCCGACGTGATCGTGAGCCAAACCCGCCCGGGCGCCGATGAGTCCGTCCACACGGCAGCCAACCGTGAAATGGCGGAGTACTTCATGGGCATGATCGAGGAGCGGCGGCACCGGCCGGGCAATGATCTGATCAGCGCGCTCCTCGCGGCCGAGATCGACGGGCAGAAACTCAGTCCCATCGAGTTGCTGGGATTCTGCAGCCTGCTGCTCGTGGCGGGAAACGAGACCACCACCAACCTGATCGGCAATGCGGTGCTGTGCTTCACCGAATCGCCGGGCACAGCGGAACGCCTCGTCGCCGAGCCGGCCCTGCTCCCGCACGCCATCGAAGAGGTGCTGCGCTACCGCTCCCCCGTCCAGTCCATGTACCGGCTCTCAGCCGTCGACACGACCGTGCGCGGCCGCACCATTCCGGCAGGCTCGCCGATCGTTGCCTGGATCGGCTCGGCGAACCGCGACGGGGAGCAGTTCCCGCGCCCGGACGAGTTCGACGTCGAACGCTCACCCAACCGTCACCTCGCCTTCGGGCTGGGCATCCATTTCTGCCTCGGGGCGCCCCTGGCACGGCTGGAGGCCAGGATCGCGCTGGAGGCCGTGCTCTCACGGCTGCCGGGGCTTGCGGTTGAACCCGACGCGCAGTTGGAGCGGATGGAAAGCATGATCGTCTACGGGGCGAAACAGCTCCCCGTGACCTGGCAGGCTGCCTGACGCCGAGCGCGGCGTCAGGGGCGATCGTGACTGTCGTCAGCGCCCTCGAGGGCGGCCCCGAACCATGTCGGCAGGTGGTGGACCAGGTCCTTCTGGTCCGCGCCGATCCATGCGACGTGGCCGTCCGGTCGGAGCAGGACCGCGGGCGCGTCCAGTTCCCCGCTGACGTCCGCGACGTGGTCGATCCGATCCGCCCATCCTGTGACGGAGAGTTCGCCGGTCTGGTCCAGCAGGAGTCCGCGGCCTTTTCGGGTGAGCTCGTAGAGACGGCCCCGCGACAGAGGGATGTCGCGCAGTCGTCTGCCGAGCAGCTCGGGTCCTTCGCCGAAGTCGTAGCGGATCCCGATCGCGGTGATCTTCTCGGCCAGGAAACGGCTGACGTCCTCGAAGTCCATCAGCTCGGTCAGCAGCCGGCGCACGGCCTGCGGGCCGGGCTCGGTGGACAGCAGCTCGCTCTGGGCGCGGGTGACGGTCAGCACGCTCTCGGCGACCGGGTGACGCTCGGCGTAGTAACTCTCCAGCAGCCCGTCCGGTGCCCACCCGTTGAGCTCGGCGGCGAGCTTCCAGCCGAGGTTGAAGGCGTCCTGGATGCCGAGGTTCAGTCCCTGCCCTCCCAGCGGCGGGTGGACGTGCGCCGCGTCGCCGGCGAGAAGAACCCGGCCCACCCGGTATCGTTCGGCAAGCCGGGTGGCGTCGCTGAAACGGGACAGGGAGCGTGGTGAGTGGACGCCGAAGTCGGTGCCCGTGAACGCCCGCAGCTGCGTCCGGAACTCCTCCAGGGTCGGCGGCACGGAGCGGTCTTCGGCCACGGCCGCCGCGGGCACGACGGCGCGGTACAGGCCGTTTCCGGCGGGGCCGATGCCGAACCCCTTGTGGGTCTTGCGCACCTCGTCCGCTACCTTGGCCAGCTCGTCCGGCGGCGCGGTCACCTCCACCTCGCCCAGGAGCCACTCGGTCGTGGCCGGCTCGCCGGGGAAGCCGATGCCGAGCAGTCTGCGCACCAGGCTGCGTCCGCCGTCGCAGCCGACCAGCCAGCGCGAGCGCAGCCGTGAGCCGTCAGCGAGCTCGACGCTCACCGCGTCCTGGTCCTGTTCGACCCCTGTCACCTCGCAGCCGCGGCGGATCTGGGCGCCGAGCTCCCCGGCGCGCTCGGCCAGCAGGCGATCGGTGACCGGCTGGGGGATGCCAAGGACGTAGCCGTGTGCGGTGTCCAGGTTCGCCGGCGGGGGCTTGTCGATCCCGGCGAAGCGTCCGACGCCGCCGGGATACTGCTGCCCGTGGGCGAGGAACCGGTCCAGCAGCCCGCGCTGGTCCATGATCTCGATGCTGCGCGGGTGCAGGCCGAGCGAGCGGACCGCCTGGCTCGGCTCCGCGTCCCTCTCCAGCACGAGCACGTCCACGTCGTGCAGCCGCAACTCGCTGGCCAGCATCATCCCCGTCGGGCCGCCGCCGCTGATGATCACGTCGAAAATGTGGAACCCCAATCCCAGAAACTCACTTACCGGATTGCCCGGCTGCGCCCCGCCCCTGAAATGCGGGGGTGAGCCCGATCAGTACTCGCCCTTGATCACGAAGTAGGAGCCGCGGATAACGCCCGCCAGCTTCGATTTTTGGCGGGCGAACTTGAAGCGGGGCGCCAATTCCTCCGGAATTTCCATGCCGTCGGCAAGTTTGAACCCGACCGCTCTCTTCCCGCCGCTCTCGATGCTGTACATGACGTTGACCGACAGTCCCGATTCGTAGAAAACGTAGGCCATCCGCAAACCGTCGACTTCGAAGGCGGTCGCTTCCAGCGGGTTGGATCCGATCACGATGTCACGTTCGTCCCGGAGGATCCGGCTCACCCGGTCAACCACGTCAGGAACTTCGCTTGCAGGGCTCATCGTGAAGACGTGGCCGTACTTATTCCGGTAATAGCGGGCCTCGTTGGCGCGCAACCCGGCGAGGGCCTCGGCGACCGGAGACGCTTCCAATCCGACAGTAGAAACGGCCTCGAAGTCAACGACGTACGGCATGTACCCTCCTGGACAGACGTGTTGGGACCAATGCTAACGCGACGACGTGCTGCACGGATGACGGAACGTACGTGCCCTTTTGTGGGTGTGATCCAAGGAGACAGCTCCGGGTCCGGCAATACCTGAAACCCAAAGCTGTCCCCCGAATCCTGAAGGGGCGATCAAGACTTCCCTGATCAGCGCTTGAGCTGGGTCAGTTCCTGGAGGACCTCGTCCGAGGTGGTGATGATGCGGGCGTTGGCCTGGAAGCCACGCTGGGCGACGATCAGGTTGGTGAATTCCTGGGACAGGTCCACGTTCGACATTTCCAGCGAGCCGCCGGTCAGGCTGCCAAGGCCGGGATCGCCCGCAGCACCGAGCTGCACTCCGCCGGAGTTGCCGGTCGCGACGTAAGAGGAGCCGCCGGCCTTCTCCAGGCCGCCCGGGTTGGTGAACTTGGCGAGGGCGATCTTGGCGAGGACCTGCTTGATGCCGTTGCTGAACGACCCGATCAGGGAGCCGTCGCTTCCCAGCGTGTAGGACTCGAGCTTGCCGACGGGGGCACCGTTCTGGCCGCTGATGGTCAGCGAGCTCATGGCGGCGTAGCCGGAGACCTTGGAGACGTCGATGGTGATGCCGTTGACGGTGAAGTTGCCGCCGGCGGTGGGCTTGCCGTTCGTGTAGGTCACGGATCCGGTGGCTGTGGTGCCGTTGTCGTCAGCGGCGATGTTCCAGGTGCTTCCGGCCTTGGTGAAAGTCATTGACACGCTGCGTTCGGTGCCGGCGGCGTCGTAAACCTTGACGAGGCGGTCCAGCTTGGTGCCGTCGGCGGCGTCGCTGGGCAGGTTTCCGTCCAGCGTCACCGTGTCGGTCCTCTTGGCCACCATGGTGTTGGGGTTCAGCGTGATGTCGCCGACGGGGCCACCCGCGTTGATCACACCGTTGGTGGCGGTCCAGCCCTGGAGTATGCCGCCGTCGGGGCTTACCAGCTGGTTGGCCGCGTCCGGGCTGAACGCGCCGGCGCGGGTGAAGAGCTGGCTGCCGCCCTTGCTGGTGACGAAGAAGCCGTCGCCGGAAATCATCAGGTCGGTGGCCCGGCCGGTGCTCTGCGAAGAGCCCTGGGAGAAGTTGGTGGTGACACCGGCAACCCGGACGCCGAGACCGATCTGGGCGGGGTTGCTGCCGCCGGTCTCAGCCTGCGGGCCGGTGGCGCCCTGCTGCAACTGGGACAGGGTGTCCTGGAACTGGGTGGAGGAGGCCTTGAAGCCGGCGGTGTTGACGTTGGCGATGTTGTTGCCGGTGACATCCAGCATGGTCTGGTGGGCGCGGAGGCCCGAGATTCCGGAGTACAGCGAGCGGAGCATGGGAACTGCCTTTCTACGGGTGAAGAAGTGGTTAGGAAGCGGCCGGAGCAGTAAGCCCGGTGATGGAGTCGAGGGGAACGGAAAGATCGCCGATCGTGACGGACGGGACCGATCCCGCATAGCTGACGGAACTGGCGACGCCGGTCCCGGTGGTGCCGTCCGCGAGGGTGTAGCCGACCGAGTGTCCGATCAGCTGGGCCGCCGCCGTCCGCATCTGGAGGGAGAAGCCCTCCTTGCTGTTGGTGGTCAGTTCGGTCATTTTTTCCATCATGGAGAGCTGGAGGGTCTGGCTCATCATCTGGTTGGTGTCCATGGGCGCGCTCGGGTTCTGGTTCTTGAGCTGCGTCACGAGCAGGGACATGAACACGTTGGCATCCATGGTCTGCGAGGGCGTCCGCACGGCAGAAGCCTGGGTGGCCTCCCCCGCCGCTGTTACCGGCTGGGATGCGATCGGCTGAATGGTCATAAGTCGCGTTCCTTCGTGTCAGACAAGAATGTCGAGGGTGGTCTGGGGGCCGTTCAACAGCCTGGCGGTGCGGATGGCCTGATCATCGGCCAGCGCATCCCAGCGGTTTCCGGGCCGCGGCTCGGCCGGCCCGTTCCGGCCGCCCGGGCCGGAGCCGCTGCCGCCGGGGTCCCGGCCGGCGGCGAACTGGCCGCCGGTACCGGCCCGGTCCTGGCCCGTGCCGTGCTGGGCACCGTGCTGTCCGAACCCGGGGCCGCTGTGATCGGAGAGGTCAAGGCTGGCCCCGAATCCGGCGCCGTGGAGTTCCCTGCGGAGTTCGGGCAGGATTCCGCGGACCGCTTCACGTCCCGCCTCCCCCGGGGCGAACAGCTCAATCCGCACGCCCGCGGCGTCGATCTGGGCCCGGACCGTCAGCGGACCGAGATCTTCCGGGCTGACCTTGAGCGTCATGATGTGCTGGCCATGGGGTGCCCCCACGAGGGTGAAAAGCGGTTTGGCCAGTTGGGGCTGGAGGGGTGCCGCGGCTTGGGGTGCCGGCGCGGACACCGGCTGGAACGCCGGCTGGGCAGCAATCTGGGCAGCCGGCTGGGGCACGGCCTGGGCGACGGTTGGCGCCGCCACAGTTTGCTGGACGGGTATTGCGGCGGCCGCAGGGGCTCCGCTTTCCGGATCGGACGGAGCCTGTGCGGCGGTGGGCCCGGGTGCCGCGGCGGGGTCCGCCAGGACGCCGGCGTGCACCGGCGCAGGTGCGGGTGCAGGTGTGGCTGCCGGTGTGGATGCGGTTTCGGGTGCGGTGCCGGGAGACGTGCTGCCGGAGGGTGTGGTGCCGGCCTGGGCGCTGCTGGACGGGGCAGTACCGGGGGCGGGGGTCGGCGCCGACGGCGCTTGTCCGCGCGCGGACGCGGCGACGGCGGCGACGGCGGCGACGCCCGCGTCGTTGAGCGCCGGCGCGGGCACGGCCGCGGCGGTGGCCGCCGGCGAAGCGTCAAGCACGGGACCAAGTCCCTGGGCGGTCTGTGCCGCCGCTGCCCCGCTCGGTGCTGCCGACGCGGCCGACGCTGTGGCGGTGGCCTGCGCCGGCGCTGCCGGGGTTTGCCCTGCCGGTGCAGCCTTGGGCGGTACCGCGGACAGCGGCGCTGCGGCAACTGTAGCCGGTGCGGTGTTCACGGCATTGACGGGCGCAGCCGTCAGGGCAGGATCCTGCCCAGTCCGGCCGGCGGCCGCATTGGACCCGTCGGATGTGTCGGCAAAGGCGTCTGCGCCCGCGGTCTGCGAGGCCACAACGGCGCTCGGCTTACCGTCCGGCATGGTCGCAGCGGGCACGGCGGCCGGAGTGTGGCGCCGCCAGGCGGCCAATCCCGGGGTCGCGACGGCCGGGGCCTGCGCAGCGGCGGCTAGGGTGTGCGCGGCGGCGGCCGGCACTTCGTCGGGAAGAACCGCCGAGGTCGCGGACGCAGTGGCGTCCGGTGCGGCAGTGCGGGAGCCGTCGTTGCTGTCCGCCGCCGGGGCAACGGCAGGTGCCGACTGTCCGGGCAGCGCAGTCTGACCAAGTTGCGCAACCTGGCCAACCTGCCCAAACGAGACAAACTGGGCCGGCGGGAAGTCGGCCGGGGCGAACTGGGCCGGGAGGAATTCGGCCGTGCCGTACTGGGCTGGCTGGAATTCGGCAGGGGCGAACTGGGCCGCAAGGCTGGCGCTGCCGGACGAAACGGCGTCGGTCCCCGGTACGGCCGCGGAAGCAGCATCGGCCGGCGGAGCAGGGGTCGCGGCGGTGCCGGTCTTAGAAGCACTGTCCGTGTCGCCGTCGTGCTGCGGCGTTTCGGCCGCCGCGTCGTCGGGCGCCGGCACGGCCTTCGCGGCGCCGGGCTCTGCCGCGGTGCTGTTGCCTGCTGCACCCTGGACGTCATTGAGGACCGAGTCGAAGGACGCGGCGGCTGTGTTTGCGTTGTCGTTGCCGGGCCGCGGGTCCGCGCCCTGCCGGGCCGCCCGGACCGGCGCCGCCAGCGCGGCCGCAAGCTCCGTCGATGCCGCCTTCATGATGCCGCCCCTGCGGGAACGATGCGCCGGATGGAGGTCAGGTTGGACTGCTGCTCCCAGGCATCGCGGATCTGGACGGTTTTGCCGGGCACGGGCGCGTCGATCGCCTTGCCGTTGCCCAGGTAGATGGAAATGTGGTTGCCGCCGAAGCTCACCAGGAGGTCCCCGGGTTTCGCTTCGGCGAGGGACGCCACCGGGGTGCCCTGGCGCATCTGGTCGCTCACCACACGGGGAAGCTCCACGCCGAGGTCCTTGAAGACCCGCTGGGTGAAGCCGGAGCAGTCCATGCCGGTGGCCGGGTTGGTGCCGCCCCACACGTAGGGAACACCGATGTACTTCTTCGCCACGGCCACCACGTCATTGCCCGTCGCTGACCCACCGGTGTGTACGGATCCGGCTGCCTGGGCGCCGGTCAGCGCCGCGGTCCCGGCCGCCGCAGCGCTACCCAGTCCCGATGTGCCGCCAAGACCCAATGAGGTGCCCAGAGAGGCGCCCAGAGAGGCGCCCAGGCCGAGGCTGTCCGTGAGGGAGGCGGTGTCCGTTGCGCCGCTGCCGCCCAGTGCCGCGGCCAGTGCCTGGGTGAACGTGGCGGAGTCGCCGGTGCCGGTTGCGGTCGCGAGCGAGGCCGCAGCCGCAGCCTTGGCCGCGGCGGCGCTGGTTTCGGTGGCCGCGGGCCGGCTCAATTCCGCGATCATCGACTGGATGCCCTGCATCCGGCCGATCGCCTCGGTCATGCTCATGGCTTCACCTGCTGCTCATCGCGGTGCCAGAGCGTCGAGGCAATCTCGTCCAGGGCCGACTGTTCGGCGCGCAGGTCCGCGGAGTTGACCTCGGCGTCGTGCCGGGCTTGCAGTTTTTCCAGGCCCACGGACCGCGTGCGGGCAGCGATGAACTCGGCGCGGGCGTTGGCTTCGTCGGCCTCGGCCAGGTGGGTGAGGTTTTGCAGGTCCGCGAGCATGCTGTGCGCGGACGACCGGGCCGCGGCGACGGCGCGCAGGGAGGCCGAGCTGGAGATGGGGTCATCCGTGGCGGCAAGTTCGCGGCGGGCGGCGGCTTCGCGGACCCGGACGGAGCTGGAACGTGAGCGGGCGCGCGCCAGCCCGGTTGCCGCCTGGTCCTGCTGGAGCTGGCGAAGGCGCAGGAGGCCGGCCAGTGAGAATTCGCGGTTCATGCTGCTGCTCCCAGGATCGAAGTGAGGTGGCCGAGCCGTTGCCAGGACTCGGGGTGGGCCGTGGATTCGTCCATCGGCTGCTGGAGGAATCCGCTGACGGCGTGCTCGTGGTTCAGCGCTGCGTCCACCAGCGGGTTGGTCCCGGCCTGGTAGGCGCCGACGTCGATCAGGTCCTGTGCCGCCTTGCGAGCCGCGAGGACCCGGCGGAGTGTGGCGGCGGCGTCGAGGTGCGGCCGGGAATTGACCTTGCTGGCCACCCGGGACACGGATCCGAGCACGTCCACGGACGGGAAGTGCCCGGTGACGGCGAGTTTGCGGTCCAGCACCACGTGGCCGTCCAGGATGGAACGGGCGGCGTCGGCGATGGGCTCGTTGTGGTCATCGCCGTCCACCAGCACGGTGTAAATGCCGGTGACGGAGCCGGTTTCGGCCGTGCCGGCGCGCTCCAGCAGCCGCGCCAGGATGGAAAAGGTCGACGGCGGGTAGCCGCGGGTGGCAGGGGGCTCGCCGGCCGAGAGGCCAATCTCGCGCTGCGCCATGGCCACCCGGGTCAGGGAGTCCATCATGAGGACCACATCCTGGCCCTGGTCGCGGAAGGACTCGGCGATGCGGGTGGCGGTGAAGGCTGCGCGCATGCGCATGAGGGCGGGTTCGTCGGAGGTGGCGACCACCACCACGGAGCGGGCCAGGCCGGCGGCGCCGAGGTCGTCTTCGAGGAACTCGCGGACTTCGCGGCCGCGTTCGCCAACGAGGGCGATCACCGAGACCTCGGCGTCGGTACCGCGGGCAATCATCGAGAGCAGGGAGGATTTGCCGACCCCGGAGCCGGCAAACAGGCCCATGCGCTGGCCCTTCCCGAGCGTGGTCATGGTGTCCAGGACGCGCACGCCGGTCTGCAGCGCGGTGTCGATGCGGGCGCGTTTCATGGCGTTCGGTGCCTCGTTGTCGATCGGCACGCGCGGCCCGCTGAGCAGCGGACCCTTGCCGTCGATCGGGCGTCCCAGGCCGTCCAGGACCCGGCCAAACAGGCCCTGCCCGGTGGGAACCAATACCGCGCTGCCTTTGGCGCGAACCGGGTCACCGGCAGCCACGCCGGCCAGCCGGCCCAGCGGCATGCAGCGCACGGAGCCGTCCAGCGCCGCGACGACTTCGGCGTCGAGGCCCGGGTTCTCTCCCACGGTCACGAGGTCACCCAGGGCGCAGTCCAGACCCGACACTTCCAGGCCCAGCCCGATGACCGAGGTGACGACGCCGACCCGTTGCGGGGCGGCCGCGGCCAGCGCGGCGGCATAGTCGGCGCCCGTGGGCCGCCACTCGGCGATCATGCCTGGCCCCGGTAGGCGCCGGCGTCGAATTCTGCGTGGCCGGACTCTCCCAGCACTGTGTCTCCCAACACTGTGTCTCCCAACAAGGCGTCTCCCGGCAGGGCTTCTGCCGACGCTGCCTCTCCCAGCAGCGCCGCGCGGGCACGCCCCAGGGCTGTGCGGAGGCTGGCGTCGAACCAGCCCTGCTGGTATTCGACCTTCGCGTCGCCGCGGCCGAGGGAGGGGTCCGCGATGAGCGGCAGACCGGCGGGCAGTTCCTGGCCTTCCCGGCTGAGGACGTCAATGTCCGCCGGGTGCAGCCGGATTGCCAGCACCGTGGCGGAGTCATTCCCGGAGAGGGCGCGGGCCAGGGCGGCCCGGGCGGTCCGGGTGCCTTCGGACAGTTCGTAGCCGAGGATGGCCTCGGCCAGTTCCAGCGCCGTGCGGGCCAGGATTTCTTCGGCATCCTGCAGCGCCTGCACGTTGCGGTGCGCAAAGTCTGTCCTGGCGACGGCGAGGGCGCGCACGGCACGGTCCAGGTCCTGCTGTCCGGCGGCCAGGGACGCAGCCTGTTCGGCGGACATCCGGTCCCGCCAACGGCGCTGTTCCTTCGCGGCGGCGCGCACCCCGGCGGCGTAGCCCGCGGCGTGGCCTTCGGTGTAGCCAGCCTGCTCGGCGGCCGGGCCGTTGGCCCGCAGCGACGGGAAGACGACGCGCGCCGGGGCGTTGTCAGTAGACATAGTCTTCTTCGTCCCCGCGCTGGATGGTGATCTGGCCTTCGGCCTCGAGTTCGCGGATGGACCGGACGACGGCGGCACGGGCCTCTTCGATCTGCGAGGCCCGCAGCGGTCCCAGGGCGGCGATCTCGGATTCGAGGATTTCCAGGTTGCGCCCGGAGACGTTCGTGGTGATGGTTTCCAGGACCGGCTCGGAGGCGCCCTTCATCGCCATCGCCAGGACGGCCGCGTCGAGTCCGCGCAGCACCAGCTGCACGTCGCGGCGTTCCAGCTTCACGATGTCGTCGAACGTCACCATCTGGGCCCGGATCTCCACCGCGAGGTCGGGATCGAGCAGGTCCAGGCCGTCCAGCACGGATCGTTCCGTGCCGGCGTCGGTCCGGTTGATGATCTCCAGCAGCGGCTGGATGCCGCCCACCACCTTCGAGGCCTGCTGGGATACGGCGGCGCCGCCGCGGAGTTTGAGGGTGTCGGCGACAATCCCGATCGCCTCAGGCGCGCCGGATCCCATGGTGGCGATGCTGAGGGCGACGTCGGCCCGCAGCGAGCCGGGCAGCCCGGACATCACGGCCGAGGCCTTGCGCGGGCTGAGGTGGGCGAGGACCAGGGCGATGGTCTGCGGCAGTTCGCCGTCGATCAGGGCCAGGATCTGCACGGGTTCGATGTCCTCGAGGAACTCGAAGGACTTGCCGGCCATGTTGACGGTCAGGCGGTTGATGAGCCCGGCGGCCTTCTCCGAGCCGAAGGAGGCCTCCAGCAGGCCCTCGGCGAGTTCCCGCCCGCCCCGGGCCTGGCGCGTGGTTGTCAGCGCGGCCTGGTGGAAGTCCTTCATGATCTGCTCGGTGACGTCCGAGTCCACTTTCCGGAGCTTGACGATCTCGCCGGCAATCTCCTCCGCCTCGGTGTCCGTGAGCTGGGCCATGACCTTGGCGGCGTTCTCGGGGCTCATCTGCATCAGGACGACGGCGGCGCGCTGGGTGCCGGTCAGGGGCGTATCGGTTGCTTTCATGCCGGTTGCCTGTCATCCATGAGGCTGCGCAGGTAGTCGGCGGCCCGTTCCGGGTTGGCGGCGACCATGTTGTCGATTTCAAACCGGCGGCGCTCGGATTCCAGCTGCTCGGTGCTCGGGCCCGGAAGCGGGGGCAGGGCGGTGATCGGGATCGCCGACGTCGCCGGCGGAAGGGCCACCACGGGCGGGGCCACCGGCATGATCTCCAGGTCCAGGCGTTCGCCGAGGTCCACGGGCTCGCGCTTCTGGCGGCGCCGCAGGATGATGGTGACCACCAGGGCCAGGATCAGCAGGCCGAGCAGGATGCTGCCTGCGGTGACGAGGGTTCCGAAGAACGCGGCCTGCTTTTCGGCTTCGGCGTTGGCCTGGGCCTCGGCGAGCGCCTTGGCGGCGTCGTCGGCGGCGGCGGTGCTGAACGGCACAACCTCGACCGTGACCACATCGCCGCGCGCGGTGTCGGCCCCGGCGGCGGAGGTGACGAGGTTCTTCAGCGAGGCCAGGTTCAGGCCGCCGGCGGCAGCCTGGCTGACGGCCACCGAAATGGTCTGCCGCTTGATGGCACCGGCCGGGATGACCCGGTCCTCGGTGACCTTGTTGACCGCGTTGTTCTTGGTCTCGGTGGAGGAATCGAAGTTGCCGTTGCCGCTCGTGCCGCCGGGAACAGCGATGTTGTCCGGGGCCGAGGACGCCCGCGGCGCCTCCCCCGGTTCCGGTGTAGGTCTCGGTCTTGGACGATTCACTGAGCGGCAGGGCACCCTCGGCGTTGGAGAAGGTCTCGCTCTTCTGCTGGGCCGATTCGCCCGTCACGTCGGCGGCAACGGCGACCGTGGAGTTGCCCGGACCCACCACACGGTCCATGACGGCCCGGACGGCGTCGGAGGTCCGCTGCTGGTAGTCGCTGGCCTGCTTGGTGGACGATCCCGCGGTCCCGCCGCCGACGGTGGAGAGCACGTTGCCCTGGGAATCGACCACGGAGACGTTGGAGGGCTTGAGGTTTTCGATGGCGGCGGAGGTCAGGTGGACGATTGCCTGCACCCTGTCGCTGGACAGGGTGGCGCCGGCGTCGGTCTCGATGAACACCGAGGCGGTGGTGTCCGGGGCCTTGGACACAAACACTGTCTTCTCGGGGATGGCGAGCCGGACGGCGGCGGTCTTCACGCCGTCCATGGCGGAGATGGTGCTGGCAAGTTCGCCTTCGAGGGCGCGCTTGTAGGTGACGGACTGCTGGAACTCCGAGGACGTCACGCCCATCTTGTCCAGCAGGGAGTACCCGGTGGCGGCGGCAGTCGGCAGGCCCGCGGCCGCTGCCTTGAGGCGCTCGTCGTAGACCTTGTCCTGCGGCACCAGAATGGTGGATCCGCCGTCGCTGAGCTCGTACGGAACGTTGTCCTTGCGGAGCTGTTCGACGATGCCGTTGGCGTCGGTGGTCTGGAGGCCGGAGAACAGCGGGGTCAGCACGGGGCGGGTAAGCCAGGCGGACAGGGCCACAATGCCCACCACCAGCAGGGCGGCGCCAATCACGGCGATGGTGCGCTGGCCGGCGGTGAAGCTCTTCAAGCCCGCGCCGAAGCGCTGGAAGAAAGCGGTAATCTGCGGAGGCATCAGGCCTGCATCCTCATGATCTCGTTGAACGCGTCAACGCCCTTGTTGCGCACGGTGGCCATGAGCTCGAGCGTCACCTGGGCGCGGGTCGCGGCAAGCGTGGCGTTGTGGATGTCATCCAGGTTGCCGGTCACGGCGGAGACAGCCAGCTGGTTCGACGTCGACTGCAGCTGCTGGAGGTTATCCACCGCGCCGGTGAGGGAAGCGGCAAAGGCGGAGCCGTCAGTGCCGGCAACGGGGGCCGCTCCGGCGCCTGTCACATAGTTTGTCGGCAGGACGCCCTGGACGGGTGCGAGGGGGGCGACAGTCATTAGGAGCGTCCAATCTCAAGGGCGGCCATGTAGGTCTCGCGGGCGCGATCCACCACCTGCGCGTTGGCCTGGTAGCCGCGCTGGGCAATGATGAGCGCACCCATCTGTTCGGCCATGTCGATGTCCGGGTACTTCACGTTGCCGTTGGCGTCCGCCAGCGGGTGGTCCGGCTGGTAGACGATCCTGCCCTCGGCGTTGCCGAGCTGGGTGCTCTTGACGTACACGCCCGAGCCCTGCGAGCCCTCTGCGGCCTCAACATACCGGGCCTGGAAGGCGGGGCCGGAGGTGGCGGAGGCGTTGTTCATGTTGGCGAGGTTGTCCGAGACGGCATCGAGCCACTTGCGGTGGACGGTGAGGGCGGAGCCGGCGATGCCGATTGCGTCGAAGGTCATCAGCTGGTCCTCAGGGCGGAGCGCACGGCGGTGAATTCGGTGTTGACGGCGCGGGCAGCGAACTGGAACCGCAGCACGGTGTCGATGTTGGACAGGGTCTCGGTGTCCAGGTTGACGTTGTTGCCGTTCAGCTGGGTGGGCTCCAGGGATTCCGCCGTGGTTGCCTGGACGCGGCCGCTCCCGGACTGCACCGACGCAGCGAGGGCGTCCTCGAAGCTGACCCGCTTCGCGTGGTAATTCGGCGTGTTGACGTTCGCGATGTTGTTCGCGATGGTCCGCTGGCGCAGTGCCAGCCCGTCCATGGCGCTGGCCAGGGCGGCGGAAGTCACGGATTCGAGCACAGAGTCCTGCCTGGGAAAGGTGGGGGTGGCCGATCCGTGGCCGGTAATCGAGCGATCCGTGCTCTTACAGTGGTTATCGGCACTGCTCAGCGCCGCGTTAGGTGAAATCAGGAGAGGATTTCAGATGTTTTGGAACCCGGGATTCCTAGCCGTTGACATCCAGGTACAGGGCCCCGGCGGACTCCCCCACACCGGGCACGGACGAGACCGCCTGCAGCTGCCGGGCGACGCCCAGCCGCGCCTCTTCCAGCCGGAGGGCAACGCGTTCCTGGGCCGCTGCCAGGGCGACGGCGCGGCGCCGGGCGGTCGCGGGCAACGGCCCGGTCATCGACGGCGGAGACCAGCGCTTTTCCGGCCGGGGTTCCGCCACCGATCCCGCGGGCGCGGACAGCGGGCCCAGCGGATCTTTCAGGGTCCGCTCGGCGGCCTGCACCGCCATTTCAAGTACATCCAGGACGGCCATCCAAGCTGCCAGGGTGGTGTCTTCAGGGATCTTGCCGGGAAGGGATGAAGCGGCGTCGTTGGATCCGGCTCCCCCTAGGCCGATATCCGAGTATGCCTGTTCAGCCAAAGCCGAGACTCCCGCCGCCTGTTCCGGGCCCGGCGTTCCAGGCCCCTGCTGCCGGGAAACCGGCTGGAGCTGCGGCGGGAAACGCCGCGGGGGTTGCGGGCACGGGTGCCGCGGCAGCGGCCTCGTGCCAGGTCTGCCGCAGGGGCTCCAAGAGTTCGATCGCTTCCCGGGTCAGGGCCGCGTCCCGCTGGATGTTCGCGTTGATCAGTGCCGTGGAGACGTAGTTGTAGACCCCCAGCAGCCCGCTGGCGCCGTCCCATGCGTCGACCTTGAGGGAGGAGGACAGCTCGGACACGATGGCCTGGGCGTGCAGCAGGTTTTCCGATGCGGTGGCCCAGTCGGCAGCGTGCTGCGCCGTTTCCGCCCGGCCCAAGTCCAGCAGGAGCCGGTCGTAGAGCATGGTGAGCAGGCGTGCCGGCGGAGCCGACAGGACCGAGTCCGCGAGGTACTGGTTCCGCTGGCCGGCACTGCCGTATCCGCCGCCGAAGGAGGTCAGAGTCATGATGAAGAGCTTCCTGAAGAGAGTCCTGCGAGTTGGGAGGACAGCCAGGACGACTGCGCTTTCATGCCGCTGAGAGCGACCTCCAGCGCGGAGTAGGTCCGCTGCAGGGTGGTCCGGCGCATCTCCAGGCGGTCGTCCCAGTCGGCGATCTGCTCGGTGTAGTCCTTCGCGGCGGTCTGCTGTCCCTTGATCTTGGTGCTGAGCAGTCCAGTGGCGGGATCGGAGGCCTGCCTGGCAGCGTCCGCCACGCGACCGGCAATGGTGGCCACGGCCGCCATCGTTCCGGCCGGGTCCTTCGCCAAGGCATCGCCGAACTTGGTGGCGTCGAATTCCATCGACCCGGTCTTGGTGACGCTGATGCCAAGCTCAGACGGCGACTTTCCGTTCAACGGCTGGGACGCCGCGGCGAGGATCGCGGCGTTGACATTGCGGATGGTGCTGTCTCCGGTGAACACGCCGCCTGAGGTGACGGGGTTGCCGGCGGCGTCGGTGCTGCTGACCACGGCGCTCTTGGTGCCGATCTGTGCCAGGACTGCGTTGACGGAGCTGACCAGATCAGAGGCGGCCTTGCTGATCTGGGCGTTGTCACGGGCAACTGTGACCCGTGTCGGAGTGGTAGAGACCTCGGAGACGGTGATCGAGACCCCGCTGAGGACATCCGCGAAGGTGTTGGTGGCGGAGCTGAGCGTCGCTTCGGCAGCTGTTCCCGCCCACAGCTTGATCTGCGCGTCCTGCGCAGGCTGCACTTTGGTCAGGCCGGCGGTGCCGTCCGGATCGGCGATGCTGAACCCGCCGGCGACGCCGGTCTTGGACGAGGCAAACTGCAGTCTGTACTCGCCGCCGCCCACGGAAACTTTCGATGCGACAATGCCGGCGCCGGAGAGGTTCACGGCGGAAACGACGTCGTCCAGGGAGGAGGTGAGCGGGGTGACTGTGATGGCCTGGCCGCCTTCACCGGTGACCGTCATTGTGGTGTAAGGCCACGCGGCGAGGTTCTTGCTGACGGAGACCTGCGTCTGGGCCAGCTGCGAGACCGTGAAATCAACCGCACCGGGTTTCGCCCCGGTACCGACCGTGGTGGTGACTTTGGCGGAGCTGCTCGAGGCGGAATACAGTTCCAGGCTCTTGGGGTCGGAGAGCTTGCCGGCTTTGGTTGCGAGGTCCGCGACGGCGGTATTGAGTCCTTGCAGGGCCGAGATGCGGGTTTGGACAGTTGCGGCCTTGTTCTTGATGAGGCTTTGCGGGATTGCTTCCACGGCCATGAGGGAATTGATCAGGGCTGTGGTGTCCAAACCGCTGGAAAGTCCGTCAATAGAAAGTCCCATGCCTACAACTCCTTAGAACAATGGCTGGCTGAATCAGTAATGGCTGGTGGTACTGCACAGCGCCCGGGGAGAAGAATTCTCTCCCCGGGCGCCACGTGCAGTCTGAACTACCTAGCGGAAGTCACCGGAGTGATCGCTTCCCGCAGGGGTTTAGCGCAGGAGCTGCAGTACACCCTGGTTGGACTGGTTTGCCTGGGCCAGCATTGCGGTGCCGGCCTGGGACAGGATGTTGTTGCGGGTGAACTTGACCATTTCCTCAGCCATGTCCGTGTCGCGGATACGGGAGTTGGAAGCCGTCAGGTTTTCCTTGGCCACGTTGATGGTCTGTACGGCGGACTCGAGGCGGTTCTGGGTGGCACCCAGGTCTGCACGAGCCGTCGAAACGGACTTGATCTGGGCATCGATCAGGGTGATGGAAGCCTGCGCGTTGGCCGCGCTGTCGAACTTCAGACCACCGGTAAGGGCGGTGCCGGTGGAGCCACCCGTCGCCAGACCCGCTGCCGGTGCCGCCGTCGTGGAGACGGTGCCGCCGTCCAGGGCGGTGACGACGATGCCGGTGCCCGCACCGTTGGCGTCCTTGGTCACTGCAACGGTGAAGTTGGCAGCGAAGTTGGCGTCACTGCGCAGGGCGCCGGCGTACTCTTCCACACTCTGGAAGCTAGCGGCGGATCCGTCGGCAGTATCGGCGAGCACCGCGGTGGTGACCGTGGTCTTCACGCCGGCCGCAGTGGTGCTCTCGAACGTTGCAGCAGCCGTGGTCAGCGAACCGACTGTAGCGGCGAAGGAGGAGCCCGTGGTGGTCAGGCTTCCGCCCGCGAGCGCGTTGGCGATGGTCTTGACGTTGGCGCCGCCGAGGTTGACGTCGATCTGGCTGTTGGCGTCCGAGTTGGCGCCAACCTGCAGGGACATCTTCGCCTTGGAGCCGTCCAGCAACTGTGCGCCGTTGAAGTTCGTCGAACCGGCGATGCGGTCCAGTTCCTTCACGAGGCTGTCAGCTTCGGTTTTGATGGCACCGCGGGACTCGGAGCTGTTGGTGTCGTTCGCGGCCTGGACACTCAGGTCGCGGAGGCGCTGCAGGATGGAGTGTGCCTGGTTCAGGCCGCCTTCGGCGGTCTGGACTGCACCGATGCCGTCCTGGGCGTTGCGAGCGGCGACCGTGAGGCCACCGATCTGGGACTTCAGGCCCTCGGAGATTGCCAGGCCGGCCGCGTCGTCACCGGCGCGGTTGATGCGCAGGCCGCTGGAAAGCTTTTCCAGCGACTTGGACAGGTCGGTCTGGGTGTTGCTGAGGCTGCGGTAAGCGTTGTTCGCAGCCATGTTGGTGTTGATCTGCATTCCCATGATGTTTCCTCCATGATTGGGACGATGTGCGATGGCCCATCCGTGGGCCTTCAGGAGTAGTTATCGCCATTTGGCCAGCACGCGTAAGGAAGATTCCAAAAAGAGTTTCCAGTTCAACGCCGGGCCACTCCTGACTGTTATCAGCCTTATTGCCGCTAACGAATCCCGCGCCCCTGCCGATAGTTTCTACGAACCCTGCTGGAGGCTGAATCGTCCGCACGATGAAATCGACGCCCCGGCACCACCGCACCAGCCATTCGCACCATTCACAGATGAGGGAGCCGTCCGGACCATGGCCATCCACGAACTTTCAGCCCTGCTGTGGCGGGAGCGTGAACTCCTGGACGTTCTCACCTTCAAGCTGGAGGAAGAGCAGTTGCTGCTCACCGCCGGGAAATCCCGCTGGCTGCCCCACGGCACCAAGGAAGTCGAGCAGGTCCTGGAACACCTCTCCAAGGCGAGCCTGGCCCGCACCATCGAAGCCGCCGTTGTGGCCGAAACCTGGGGGCTGCCCACTGACGCGTCCCTCGGCGAACTCGCCGCTGCCGCGCCGGAAGGCGCCTGGTCCGAGATCCTCACGGCTCATCTGACGGCATTGACCCACCAAACGACACTGATCAAGGAACTGCGCGACTCCAACGAGCAGTATCTGCGCACCGCAGTCCGTTCCACCCAGGAATCCCTCGCCGATCTGCGGCCCACCGCTGCGGCCGGCACCTATGACGCCCAGGGTAAGACCGGGGAAACTGCAGCCTCGCGTATTTTCGACAAGCAATTCTAAGGAAGCGACCATGAGTACCTTCGGCGCCCTGAACACCGCCTACCGTGGCTTGACCGCCGCCCAGCAGGGCATGAACGTGGCCGGGCAGAACATTGCCAACGCCGCCACCGAGGGTTACACCCGGCAGCGCGTTCAGCAGTCGTCAATCGCGGCTCCCGCGCAGGGCCTGTTCGGCTCGGGCCGCCCCGAGGCCGGGAACGGCGTCTCCGTGGACGGCATCGCACGCTTGGGCAGCAGCTTCCTTGACTCGGGCGTCCGATCGACGGCGGCCCAGTCCGGCTACGCCAGCGCCCGGTCCTCGGCGCTCCAGGGGATCGAAGGCATGCTGCAGGAACCCGGCGAAAACGGCATCTCCACCGCGCTCCAGGGCTTCTGGTCGGCCTGGCAAGGCGCCGCCAACCAGCCCAACGACTCCGCCGCCAAGGGACTGGTCCTGCAGGCCGGCAACGACCTCGCCACCAAGGTCTCCTCTTCCTACCGCTCCCTTGAGGACCAGTGGAGCAGCGTCCGTGGCCAGGCCCAGGGCGCCGTAGACGCCGTCAATGCCGCCGCCACGCAGGTGGCCGCCTTCAACACCAGCATCCGCTCAACCCTCGCCGCAGGAGGATCCGCCAACGAGCTGATCGACGCCCGGGCCAAGCTCACCGAGACCATCTCCCGGCTGACCGGCGGCACCGTCAGGGAACAGGCCGACGGCACTGTGGATGTCCACGTCGGCGGAAACGCCCTCGTGATGGGCAGCTCCGTCCGGGCCCTCGCCCTCTCCGGAAGCCAGACGTCGGACAAGCTCGGCACCGCCGTGCAGCTTGAGTGGGCGGACCGGCCGGGCGCGGCAATCGCCGTCGCCGACGGCGAGATCGCCGGCGCGTTGTCCGTCCTGGCCCCTGCAGCGAACGGCGGTGCCATCGATTCGGCCGCGCAGTCACTGAACAAGTTCGCCGGCGACCTGCGGGACGCGGTCAACGCCCTTCACTTCGGCGGACGGACCTCAGACGGTACTTCATCGGGCAACTTTTTCGACCCGGCGGCCGCGGGCCCTGCTGCCCTCGCCCTGGCCGTTGTGCCCAAGGCCGCCGCGGAAGTCGCGGTCGGCGTGGCGGGTGCGGGGAACCTGGACGGCAGCCTCGCCGACAAGATCTCACAGCTTGGCACTGGGCCGGGGTCTCCGGACAGCGCCTGGGCAAACATCGTCACCGGGATCGGTGTGCAGTCCCGCGGCGCCCAGCAGCATGAAGCGTTGAGCTTGGCAGCGGAGATCTCCGCGCAGTCCAACCGCGCCTCGCAGGCGTCCGTCAGCCTGGACGAGGAAAACGTCAGCCTGCTCACCAACCAGCACGCGTACCAGGCCGCGGCCCGCGTCATGACGGCTGTGGATGAAGCCCTGGACGTCCTGATCAACCGCACCGGACTGGTAGGAAGGTAGACATGCTGAACCGGGTAACAAACCTGACCATGAGCACAACCGCCCAGCGGACCCTGCAGGCCCAGCAGTCCAAGCTGGCCCAGCTGCAGGAAAAGGCCACCACGCTGGACAAGATTTCGCGTCCTTCCGACGATCCTGCCGCCACCGCGCAGGCTCTCGATACGCGCGCACGGCTCGCCGCCAACGCCCAGTACGGCAGGAACATCGACGACGGCGCCGGCTGGCTCAACGCGGCCGACTCCGCCCTCAGCCAGGCCACCAACGTCATGAACCGCATCCTCGACCTCACGGTCCAGGCCGGCAACGGGGCACTCAACCAGGCGGGCAAGGACGCGATCGCCGTCGAGCTCGAAGGGCTGAACAAGGATCTGCTGTCAACCGCCAACAGCAAGCACCTTGGCCGCAACATTTTTGCTGGAAGTTCTGACGCGGCCACGGCCTTCAGCCCGGCCATCCCGGCCGACCCGACGGTTCCGGGTGACACCGGGACTCCCCCGGTCTTCAACGGCGTCGCCGGCGGTTCAGTGGAACGGCGCATCAGTGCCGACAGAACCGTCCAGGTCGACGCGGACGGCGCCGCGATCTTCGGCAGCGGCTCCGGCTCCGTCTTCGACGCCGTCACCAAGACCATCGAGTCCCTGCGCAAAGGTGAGGATGCCACTGTGAACCTCACAAACCTGCAAGCGTCTTTCAAGAACATCGTCAGCGGGCGTGCTGAAATAGGAACACGGCAGGTGCAGCTGGAACGCGCCGGCAACGTCAACACCGAACTGGAGGCCACCTTGGATGCACAGAAGATGGGCATTGAAAAGGCAGATCTCGGCAGCGTCATCATGGACCTGAAGCTTCAGGAAACCAACTACCAGGTGGCCCTCGCGGCGACGGCCCGGGTGCTTCAGCCCACCCTGATGGACTTCCTGCGGTGAGCACCCCGGTCATGGACACTCCGGTCGCCAGCCTGCCCCTCTCTTTCACCGCACCCATGCCGGGATTCGAGGAGCTGCACGATTTCGCGTTGCGGAGCGTCGAGGGCGCGGCCGGCCTGTACGCCCTGGAGGCAGGTTCGAGCCCGGTGCGGCTGTTCCTGGCCGACGCCGCCGTGTTTGCACCCAGCTACGCTCCGCCGGTCCCGGCGGCATCGCTGGAGGCCCTGGAACTCGACGAGCGGGAGGCCGCCCAGGTCCTGGTCGTGGTCAACCACTCCCCCGGTTCCACGACCGTCAACCTCATGGCTCCGATCATTCTGAACCGCGCCACAGGACGCTGCACGCAGCTTGTGCTGGACGGCCGGGACTTCCCGCTCCGCGCCGAACTCAACTCCCTCTAGTCGGCCGCCCGGCAAGCGCGCGGCCCTGCCCTGCGCCTCTCCAGCTTCACGAGCTTCACCGGCTTCACCAGAAGTGCGCCACGTCCACTACGAGCCGCGACCCGGCGTCCGGCCCGGGCAGGGTCAGGACCCGGAACGGCAGCCGGGCGCGTACCCCCAGGCCAATGGTCGAATAGCCCTCGAAGCTGCCCGCCCACGCCACCTGCCGGAAGGTCTGGTAGCCGGCCACGTCAGCCAGTTCATTCTTGTTCGGCGGGTTGTAGGTGGGATTGCCGGCGTCGTCATATGCGGGTGCATTGACCGTGAGCTGAATGAAGGCCTGGCCCCGCAGCGGGACCGGCAGGCCGGACCCGTCCTGCACTACCCCGGGTACGTAGCGGACGCTGTAGCCGGCCACGGGGCCGTTGAGGTCAATGACCAGCCGGTCAAAACAGTAGTGCTGACCGGTCCGGACGTTCACCACCTTGGCCTGGCTCATGGCGGGATCCGCTTTGGCCAGCGACCCCCAGGCCTGTCCGCAGTAGGGGTCCGCGGCGGCAGGCGCCGGCGCAAGAATCCCGAGACCGACGGCCATCAGCACTGATGCGAGCAACGCGCGGAACTTCCGCGACTGGGTCTTCTGCAACTGGGTCTTCTGCAACCCCGCCACCCCCTCGTACTGCCTGGGCCCTTGGGCTGGCGGAACGGTCAGCGCAGGTCAGACGCTTCCAGCGTAGGCGGCCCCGACCCGGCGGGCGAGGTCCTCCACGGTTTCGGCGCCCAACCGTTAGCGTGGCCCGTTGCTGATCACAGACGGATTTCACGGACACAACCAGTGAATATCGTTCACGAACAGATAACGCCGCCAGCCCCGGGCCAGGCCGGGAACGGCGAAGCGCCGGCACCCTCGCGGGTCCGGCGCTTCTTACGGCCTGGCTGTTGCTTGGAAGGTTTTAGCCTTCGCAGTCGCGGCAGTACTTCATGCCGTTCTTCTCAAGGGCCACCTGGGACCTGTGACGGACCAGGAAGCAGGAGGAGCAGGTGAATTCATCGGACTGCTCCGGAACAACAATGACCGTCAGCTCTTCGCCGGACAGATCCGCACCGGGAAGATCGATGCCCTCAGCGGTGTCATTCTCATCGACGTCGATCACGGCGGTCTGCGCGCCGCCGCCGCGGGACGCCTGAAGCGCCTCCAGCGACTCAGCGGGAGATTCTTCTTCTGTCTTGCGTGGGGCGTCGTAATCGGTAGCCATATCGGGGTTCACTTTCGTTGCTGCGCAGCGCCATTTCAGGCACCTCAGTGAAGCAGTTTAGGACATTATGCATGGAGTTGAGCAATAGTGTGGCCTATCAGACACAATGAGTCGGACAGGCCCTGGAAAACCGGTGCAGCGGACCCCTGCGGCGAGTCTCCGAGCTTCGAACGGGCAGTTCAGGTGCGGCAGTTCAGGCAACCGGCCAGACCACCAGGGTCTGCCATTTCGCCGGGTCGGGTTCGACGCCGGGATCGGTGAGGTAGTACTCCCACATCGCCACCCCCGGGTTCGCGCCGTCCTGCCGCATCCGCGCCATGATCGCGCTGTAGGTGTGCTGCAGTGATTCGTAAGGGCCGATGTGCATCGCCTCGTAGCCCTGGCCTGCGGGGAGGATCCCGGCGATGACCGCAGTGTCCGCGCCGCCGGGATTCGTGAAAGGTGCGGCGAGCGGAAACCCCGCCTCGACGTCGACGACGTCGGTCGGCGTGCCGCGGTACAGCGCGAACGGCGGTCCGGCCAACTGGACGTGCTGCTCCTGCACCGCACCCATGACGGCGGAGAAGGCACGGCCGAAAAATTCCCGCAATGCATCCATCGGGACTGTCTCACGCACCACCGCAGTGGGCTGTTCCTTGAGTTGGGCGGCCCTGATGTCCGGAGCCGACCCCGGGTTCGTTTGAGTCATACCCCAGACTCTGCCGGGTCCAATCCACGGTCTAGGGCCTTACGGCCCGCACCCCCGGGGAGGTCCGCGCCGCGGGTTGGCAGCGGTCCGGCCGCCGGTCCCGGGACGCCGCAGGTTGCACCGCGAATAAATAAATGAACTTTATTCATATTAGGTCTTGCCCCGCGCGCCCGTCACCCTCAAACTAAATGAACACTGTTCATTAATGTGACGCCCGTCTCACTGGAGTAGCCATGATCGAAATCACGTCCCTCGACACCCCGCCCTCCCTGGCCCGCACCGCCTCGTCCCCTACCGCGCCGTCCAGCACAACGCAGTCCAGCCGGCCCGCGCTGCGGGGTCGGCGTCGTGCAGCATCGCTGGCATCCTGACGCCGAAGCCCTGCACGCAGAACTGGACGAAGGCATCGGGCGGGCGGCCCGGCTGGGAGCCGCCGTCGTCTTCCTCCCCGAGCTCACACTGTCCCGCTACCCCGCGGACACGCTTCCCGAAAATGACGCCGCCCGGGGCGGGACCACGCGCCCGCGGCCCTCGGACATCGCCGAGGACCTTTTCACCGGCCCCACGTTCCGCTTCGCGGCGGACGCGGCCCGGAAACACGGAATCTGCGTCCACGCCTCGCTCTACCAGAAGGCGGAGAATCCGGACGGCACTGACGACGGCCTGGGCCTGAACACCGCCATCCTGGTGTCCCCCGGGGGCGAACTCCTGGCCCGCACCCACAAGCTCCACATTCCCGTCACGGCCGGCTACTACGAGGACAAATTCTTCCGCCAGGGCCCGGACGGCGACGACGCCTACGAGGTCCATGCCCCCGACGAACTCGGCGGCGCACGGTTGGGCATGCCCACCTGCTGGGACGAGTGGTTCCCGGAGCTGGCGCGGATTTACTCCCTCGGCGGGGCGGAGCTCCTGGTCTACCCCACCGCCATCGGCTCCGAGCCGGACCACCCGGACTTCGACACCCAGCCGCTGTGGCAGCAGGTCATTGTGGGCAACGGCATCGCCAACGGGCTGTTCATGGTGGTCCCCAACCGCTGGGGCAGCGAAGGCACGCTGAACTTCTACGGTTCCTCCTTCGTCTCCGACCCCTACGGCCGTATCCTCGCCCAGGCACCGCGGGACGAATCCGCAGTGATTGTCGCGGACCTCGATCTCGACCAGCGCCGGGACTGGCTGACGCTCTTCCCCTTCCTGGCCACCCGCCGCCCGGACACGTACGGGCGCCTGACCGAACCGGTACGCGCCGACGCCCCGCTCGGCTCCGACACCAGCAAGGCCAACGCATGAGCGCCTGGCGGATGCCGTCCGAAACGGCACCCCAGGACCGGGTCTGGATGGCGTTCCCCACCGGCGGCTACACCCTGGGCGACACAGAGGCAGAAGCCCACGCCGCCCGCTCCGTCTGGGCCGCCGTCGCGAACGCCGTCGTGGAATTCGAACCGGTCACCATGCTGGTGGCGCCGGCGGATGTGCAGACCGCGGCGGACTACCTCCACCCGGACATCGAGGTGGTCCCCGCCGCCCTGAACGACGCCTGGATGCGGGACATCGGCCCCACGTTCGTCCTCGACGACGGCGGCCGGCTCGGCGCCGTCGACTGGGTCTTCAACGGCTGGGGCGGCCAGGACTGGGCCGCCTGGGACAGGGATTCGCTCGTGGCGGCGGACGTCGCGGCCCGCTCGGGAGCCAGCCACCTCGTCTCCGCGCTGGTGAACGAGGGCGGCGGCATCCACGTCGACGGGGAAGGCACGGTCCTCGTCACCGAGACGGTCCAGCTCGACCCGGGCCGCAACCCCGGGCTCGGCAAGGCCGACGTCGAGGCCGAGCTGGCCCGGACCCTCGGTGTCAGCCACGTCGTCTGGCTTCCCCGCGGGCTGACCCGGGATTCGGAACGGTTCGGCACCCGAGGCCACGTCGACATCGTCGCGGCCATCCCGTCCCCCGGCACCGTGTTGGTCCATTCCCAGCAGAACCCGGCACACCCCGATTTCGAGGTCAGCCGGGACATCATCAGCCACCTCGCCACCACCCGGGACGCGGCCGGCCGCGAATGGAACATCATCGAGGTCCCCGCCCCGGAAACCCTGACGGACGAGGAGGGTTTCGTCGACTACAGCTACATCAACCATCTCGTGGTCAACGGCGGCGTCATCGCCTGCACCTTCGGCGACCCGATGGACGAAAAGGCCTTGCGCATCCTTGGCGACGCCTACCCCGGCCGCAGGGTAGTCGGCATCGACGCCCGCGAGCTCTTCGCCCGCGGCGGCGGCATCCACTGCATCACCCAACAGCAACCGTCCGTCCCCCAGAAGACAGGTCAGCCATGAGTCAAACTATCGGCCGCGAAGACGGCATCACTACCGCGCCCGACGTCGTCGATCCGGCCGGTTCCAAGCACGGCATCACGGGCAAGGGACTCAGGGGCGGCCAGCTGGGCCTGCTCGCCGTCGTCGTCCTCGGCATCTCCTCCGTGGCCCCCGCCTACAGCCTGACCAGTTCGCTGGGACCCGCCGTCGGGGCCGTGGGCCTGCAGCTGCCGGCGATCTTCATTGTCGCGTTCATCCCGATGATCCTGGTGGCGTTCGCCTACCGTGAGCTCAACGCCGATTCACCGGACAGCGGCACCACCTTCACGTGGGCCACGAAGGCGTTCGGCCCGTTCGTCGGCTGGCTGGGCGGCTGGGGCCTGCTGGCCGCCAACATCATCGTCCTGTCCAACCTGGCCGGCGTCGCGGTGGACTTCTTCTATCTCTTCCTGGCCCAGATGTTCAACAATCCCGAACTCGCGGACCTGACCTCCAACACGGCCTTAAACATCGTGACGTGCCTGGTGTTCGTGGCACTGGCCGTCTGGGTCAGCTACCGTGGCCTGCACGCCACCAAGCTGGTGCAGTACACCATGGTCGGATTCCAGGTCCTCGTCCTGGGCATCTTCGTCGTCATGGCACTCACCCACGCTGCCTCGGGCGACTCGGGCACCGCGATCGCCTTCAGCTGGGACTGGTTCAACCCGATGAAGATCGGCAGCTTCGAGCAGTTCGCCGCCGGCATGTCACTGGCCGTCTTCGTCTACTGGGGCTGGGACGTCTGCCTCACCGTGAACGAGGAAACCAAGGGCGGCAAGGGCACCGCCGGCCGGGCAGGAACCACGACGGCGGTCGCCGTCCTGGCCCTGTACCTCGTCGCGATCGTGGCCACCATGATGGTTGCCGGCACCGGAACCGACGGCATCGGCCTGAACAACCCGGACAACCAGTCGAATATCTTTGCAGCGCTGGCTTCTCCCGTCATGGGCCCGCTGGCCATCCTGATGTCCCTGGCCGTGCTCTCCGGCACCGCGTCGTCCCTGCAGTCCACCATGGCCTCCCCCGCCCGCAGCCTGCTGGCGATGGGCCACTACGGGGCGCTGCCGCCGCGCTTCGCTTCCGTCAGCAAGCGGTTCGGATCCCCCGGTTTCGCCACGGTGATTGCCGGTGTGATCTCCGGCGGCTTCTATGCCGTCATGAAGGTGGTCAGCGAGAACGTCCTGAACGACACCATCATGGCCCTGGGCCTGATGATCTGCTTCTACTACGGCCTCACGGCGTTCGCCTGCACCTGGTACTTCCGGCACAGCCTGTTCTCCAGCGTCCGCAACTTCTTCATGCGGCTGCTGTTCCCGGTGCTGGGCGGCCTGGTCCTCACCGTGGTCTTCTTCCAGACCGCCGTGGACAGCTGGGCACCGGAATTCGGCAGCGGCTCGGAGGTCTTCGGGGTGGGCCTGGTGTTCATCCTGGGGATCGGCATCCTCGCCCTCGGCGTCGTGATCATGCTGGTCGCCGCGAAACTGCATCCGGGCTTCTTCCGGGGCGAGACGATCCGGAAGGACACGCCCGCGCTGGTGGTTCCGGAGTAGCCTCCCAGCGGCAATGGACGGCGCACGGCTTTGCCCCCTGTTGCGGGGGCAAAGCCGTGCGTTTGCTGCGAATAGGGCCGAACGAATCTTCCTAACACCGATACGACGGCGTAGCGTGACTCGCGTCAGATCCTGGTCTCGACCCGCTTCGCATCGAGAGAAGGAATACAATGGAACGCCGGACATTTCTCGCCTTACCGCTGGCCGCCCTGACTCTTCCGGGCGTCCTTTCCGCGGCCCCTGCCTCCGCGGTGGTTCCCCGGCCCCTGGCGCTCAAGGGCGCAGCCCGCGGAGGCACAGACGCACTGGCGCTTCGGCAGATCCGGGACCTCAACGCCAGCTGGTACTACTCGTGGGGATCGACATATACCGTCACCACCAACCCAGGATTCGTCCCGATGGTCTGGAGCGGAAAAGCCCTGATCCGGAATGATTCTGTCGGCGAGGTGATCCGCCAGCTTCCCGTGACGAGGACCAAGAACCTTCTCGGCTTCAACGAGCCTGACTATTCCAGCCAGGCCAACATGTCCGTTGACGAGGCCATCCGTCTATGGCCCCTGCTCCAGTCCACCGGCCTGAGACTGGGGTCCCCGTGCACCGTCAGCGCGACCAGCCCGTGGCTGGATAAGTTCATGACCAAGGCGGCCAGGGCCAACCTGCGCGTGGACTTCATGACGATGCACAGCTACGGCTGGCCAAATGCTGAGAGCTTCCTTTCGAAGGTCCGGAATCTGCACGACAAGTATGAAAGGCCCGTGTGGGTTACCGAATTTTCCGTCGCGGACTGGTCTGCGACCCCCTCGCGCCCCTCCCGGTACACCCGAAGCGAAGTGCACAGTTTCATGCGGGCTGCTGTCGCCGGGATGCGGGCGATGCCGTTCGTTGAACGGTTCGCGTGGTATGCCAAGGGGCCCTCCGATCCGTGTTTGGGCCCTTCGGCCCTCTACCAAACGAACGGCCAACTGACAGTAGCCGGCAGGATCTACGCATCGCTCTAAGCCGGTGGGGCCCTGCACCTATTGATGGGACTACTGGTATTGATGGGACTACTGGCCAGTTCAGTAGTCCGGGTAGAGCTCCGCGGATGCGGTAACGGGGTTGAGGGGCTCGGCAATCATTTCCGGGTCGCCGAGGGCCGCGTCCGCGAGCGCTTCGCACGTCGAGAAGCGGACGTCGCCGCGTTCCAGCGCCGTTTCGATAACCGTCCGCAGGGCTTCCAGCCGTCCTGCCCGTCCAGTGAGAAACGGGTGGCACGTGAGCATGAATAGCGCTCCGTGACGTCGCATTGCGTCGATCTCGTGAATCCACATATCAGCGACCACCAGAGGCGACTGGATGATTTCACCGATCCTGGGTTCAGGAAGGAAGGCATACTGCTCCCAGTCGTCCAGGCTCCAATGCGGGGGAAGCTCCGCAACCGTTCCTGCGGGGGTTTCAATGAGATACGGCACGTCCGCGTCCATCAGGCTGGAATCGTATTTGAGCCCGTACTCAGCTACGAGCGTCGGCGTCTGCCAAGAGGGCTCCCACAGCGCGGCGCGGTGCCCCTTTGGAGTAATGCCGAAGCGCCCGAGTGAGGCAAGCGCCAGGTCGAAGTCGGCGCGTTCATCGTCGAAACTCATGTTCACCGCGGTCCGGTGAGTGTGTGAGTGGTGCGCGATCTCGTGCCCCGATTCCAGGACCTGTTCAACCATGCGGGGATATCGTTCCGCAGTTACCCCTGGAATGAAGAATGTCGCCGGCTGCTGGACCTCTTCCAACATTTGGAGAATCCGGGGAACCCCCACTTTGGGTCCAAACGCCTGGTGCGTCATCGCCATCGCGTTCCCGGCATAGCGGCGGCCGGCCGCCAGGATGGGGGACTCGGCGTCGACGTCGAACGTCAACGCGGCAACGCACGCCGCCCCCTGCCTCCATCCTCCCTTTACAAGGTCAGAAGTCATGGCCGGAGAGCCAGTCTGCATAATCGCCGAGGGCCCGCTGCAGCGGCCAGGCCGATTCGTAGCCTAGGTCCGTGGCCGCGGAAGCGATGCTGAAGTGGCCCTGCAAGTCCAAGGTTGGATCCGTCCCGGGCCCGATCTCCACGGTGGCGTCCGGGAACGCCAATCGGACTTCTTTGACGACGTCGCTCAGTGTCCAGTATTCGCTGCCGGAGATGTTGTAAGCCAGGGGCCTGGCTGAGGCTGTTTGCGGTGCCTGGACTGCTGCCAGCGCGGCAAGAGCGACGTCGCGGACGTAGACCAGGTTGTAGCGGTGATCGGCACCGTGGTCGAGCGAGAATGAACCGTCACGGACCACGCCGCGCATGATGTCCCGCATGACTTCGTCCATCCGGTTTCCGGGTCCGTAAACCTGGCCGATGCGCAGGGAGATAACGTCGATGCCAAACCTGTAGCCGTAGACCTGGCCGAGCCATTCCCCGGTAACCTTCGTTACGGCGTACGGCGTCGTGGGATTTACGGGCTCCGATTCGAGAACCACTGGCGCTGAGGTTTTTCCGTACACGCACTCGGAAGAGAAGAAAACGATCCGTTTGACGCCGTGGAGCCGTGCCGCCTCGAAAACCGCCACAGTTCCCTCGACGTTGGCAGCAAAGGTTGCCAAGGGAAAGCTCAGCGAATACGTCGGGTGGGATATTGCGGCGGTATGGACGATGGTGTCCACGTCGTGCTCCTTGAGAACCTCGAGGAGACGAGGGATATCGAAGAGCTCGCCCTGAACGGACATGACATCTGGGCGCGGCGCCTCGAGGAAGTCCCGGTTGTAGCTGACGGTTTGATGACCGGCGTCGGAGAGTTCGTTGACTATGTGGCGGCCGGTGAATCCGGCACCACCTGTGACCAGGACAGAGCTCATGTGATTTTGCCTTTCAGCACATGTGTTGGATGGGGGTCAATGCCCAAGCGGGAAGGTTGTCGTTCGACCACCGTCGACCACCAGGTTTGTTCCCGTGACATACGAGGACTCAGGACCCAGTAGCCACAGCGCCGCGGCTGCAATCTCCTCCGGCAGGGCGAATCGGCCAAGCGGTACTGAAGCTTCGTCTCGAGCTCTCTCTTCTTCGTTCGCGAACTCGGCCGCGAGCATAGGCGTATCCGTCGTGCCCGGCGAGAGTGCGTTGACCCGGACGCCGGCGGGAGCTAGTTCGGCGGCCAAGGACCGCATCATCGAAAGCACGCCGCCCTTGGTGGCGGTGTACGCGGAGTAGCCCGTCTGGCCGACCAGTGACAGCTCGCTGGCAGTGCAGACCAGCGATCCGCCGCCGCTGGATGTGAGCGTTCGCGCCGCTGCCCTGGCGAAGTGGAAAGTGCCGGTCAAATTCACCTGGATCAGCCTTTGCCACAGCTCGTCGGACGTTTCGGCGATCGGCGCCACGCTGGAGATCCCTGCAGCGTTGAAGGCACCGCTCAGTGGTCCGAGTTCAGCTTCGGCCTGGGCGAAGGCGGTATCGACCTGCACGGACTCAGCCACGTTGGCTTCGATGAAGATCACAGCGCCCGTCAGCTGGCGTTTTGCATCATCAAGCAACCGGTCAGGCAGCCCTACTGCCGCAACTTTGGCACCGTGCGCCAGAAGGGCTCGAGTGGTCGCGAGACCGATGCCGGAGCTGGCTCCGGCGACAAGGTAGGCCCTGTCCTGAAAATGGCTCATGTCGTCTCTTCCCGCGTCGAATTGGTGGTTAGCCCACGAGGGCCCGCGTGTGGTCGTTGAGGAACATCCCGCGGGGGTCGAATTCCCGGCGGATTTGGATGAAGGTGTCGAGCTCCGGGTAGAGACGCTCCAGGCGGCTTCTGGTCATGAAGTGGATCTTGCCCCAGTGTGCACGTGGCTCGAATTCCTGCAGCACCGCATCGGCGTCCCGGAAAAAGGGCCAGTAGTCGGTCCCAGGTTCGGTGGTCAGCGTGATGACGGTGGTGTCGCGTCCCTGGAACTGTGACATATAGCCCTCGTCGGCTTTCACCCAGCGGACCTCAACGGGGTACTTCTGATCGGAGTGCTTGGTGCGGATCAGGTCCTGGACAGCCTCGACGGCCGCCAGGCCGTGTTCGCTGGGAACGAAGTACTCGAGTTCGTGGAACGGTGTGGTGAATCCGCCCGGGTAGATGCGGTACGACCGGTCCAGCCGGGCGCCCTCCGTGCCGGAAATTTCGCGCTCGTCCTGGACGTCGGCGATGTTGTACCGCTTGGTGTAGCTGCGGTTTGCCATGCTCTGGCCCGGCGATCCGGGCAGGTCCAGGAGCTCACAGGAACCGTTGTCCGGGCACCAGAGGAACGAGTAGTGCCTGTTCCCGTCGATATCGGCCTGCCAGGTTGCCGCGGTCTCTGCCCAGGTGGGATACGTGATCTGCTCCTGCAGGTAATAGCGGTCCTCGACCGCCAGTTCGACCTCCAGGAAAATTCCGAGGGTCCCGAGGGCGACCTGGGCTGCCCTGAGTTCGCGGGAGTTGCCCCTCACCGATTTCGACGATTTCGCCGTAGCCGTTGATCAGCCGGACCCAGCGAAGGGCTGATGAGAAGCTGCCCAGGTTCTTTCCGGAGCCGTGCGTGCTGGTCGCCAGTGCCCCGGCGATCTGCTGCTTGTCGATGTCGCCCTGGTTGCCCAGTGCCAGCCCCTGCTCCCACAGCGGATCGCCAAAGGCGTTGATGGTGGTGCCGGCCAGGGCCCGTGCGCGGCGCCGCACGAGGTCGGTTCCGGTGATTGCCGAGAGTGCGGACATGTCCATCAGGACGCCGCCCGTCTGAACAAGCGGAGAGGACGAATGCCCTGAGCCGACCGCGCGTACTGGCAGGCCTTCCCGGATGGCGAACCGGACGGCGTCGAGGGCCTCCTGTTCATTCCGCGGCCGGACGGTGAAGGCTGGCGTGGCGCTCTGGTTTCCGCCCCAATTGGTCCACGTTACGTCGGTTCCGAAGGGAGCGGACGGCGTTGCGGCACGGGCGGACGACGCGGTGTGGTGATGATTCGTGGTGGTCATTGCTGAGCTCCGATGCTGGTCTTAAGGCTCATGCGCCGTGGTTGATCATGACGTGCTTGGTGCGGGAGTAATCGTCCAAGGCATACAGCGAGAGGTCGCGGCCGTAGCCGGATCCCTTGAATCCGCCCCAGGGAACCTCGCAGGCCAACACCAGGTGCGAATTGACCCAGACGGTGCCGAAATCGAGTTGCTTCGGAACCCTGAGCGAGAGGCTCGAATCCCGCGTCCATACCGAGGCGGAAAGGCCGTAGGGACTCTCGTTTGCCCGGGTGATGGCCTCTTCAGTGGAGCGGAAGGACTCCACGGTGACCACGGGGCCAAAGATTTCGTGGGTAGCAATATGCGCCCCGGCCGGGACGTTGCTGATTACGGTGGGTTCAATGAAGTAACCGGGGCCGTCCAAGGCCGAGCCGCCGATGGCCACCTGAAGCCCCGCAGCCTTTGCCTCGGCAAGAGCTTCCTTGACGCGTTCGAAGTGCGGGCGCGAAATCATGGGACCGATTTCCACGTCCTCCCCTGCGCCCGGAGCGCCGACGACGAGCGTGCTGACTTCGCCTACCAGGTGTGCGGTGAACTCCTCGGCCACGGACTCGTGCACGAGCACCCGGCAGGCGGCGCCGCAGTCCTGGCCCGCATTCCAGAAGCCGGCGTTTCGCACGCCGGCGGCGGCCGCGCGGAGGTCGGCGTCGGGGAAGACGACAACCGGGGCTTTGCCGCCGAGTTCCAGGTGGACGCGCTTGACAGACTTGGCCGCGGTCTCCGCCACTGCCTGTCCGCTGACGACGCTACCCGTCAACGCAATGAGCGCCACATCAGGGTGTTCGGAGAGTCGCTGCCCGACGGTTCGGCCTTTTCCTGTCACGACGTTGAGGATTCCATCGGGGATGCGTCCGGCGACAAGCTCTGCCAGCTTCAGCGTCGAGAGCGGCGTCTGTTCCGAGGGCTTGAGGACGATGCTGTTTCCGGCGGCGAGGATGGGCGCGATCTTCCAGGCAGCCATCAGCAGCGGGTAGTTCCAAGGGGTGATGACGCCGACGACGCCGACGGGTTCCCTGAGGATGACCGAGGTGTGTCCGGTGGCGTAGTCGCCGCCTGCCATGGAGGTCAGTGTGCGGGAAGCACCGGCCATGAATCGGAACGTATCGATGGTGCTGGAGACATCGTCCTCCGCGACGGTTCGCGGCTTACCGGTGTTGGCGGACTCGATGATTTCGAAGGCTTCACGGTTGGCTTCAATGATGTTGGCGATCAGGGAGAGCACCTCGGAGCGTTCCTTCGGTGTCGTGGTACCCCAGGACTTTTGGGCCGCCACGGCTGCTTCAACCGCAACGTCCACATCCGCGGCCGTGCCGGCCTGAACCGACGCGATGACCTGTTCCGTGGTGGGGTCCACGACGTCGATCAGCCGGGTCGCGGAACCGAGGACAAACGATCCACCGATGAAGTGCCCCGTCGGAGGCAAAACGGGTGGCAAGAAACTGGTGCTGCTTTGCTCCGCTGCAGAGCGTCGGACTGTGAACCGCTCGAGGTCAGTGAGTGTCATGATTTTTTGCCTTTGTTTCTGCGCCGATCGCGGCGCCGGGAGTCTGGTGTGGGGGTGGGCGGTACGTGCCCGGGATGCGCGGAGCGTGCGTTACGCCCGCTCCGCCTCAATCAGGTCAGTTGCGAATGCGGGAGACTGAAAGGGGGCGGCTTCCGGCGTTTTCCGGAACACACGTGCCGCGAAGTAGTACAGAGGTGCAACAACCACCAGACCGACAATCCAGGAGAGGTCCACGCCGTTCATCGCTGCGGCGGCGGGTCCTGTGAACATCGCCGTGGCCGAGAACGGAACCTGGATCAGTGCGCCGGCAACGTAGGCTCCGATCGCAACCCAGTTGAACCTTCCGTAAACCCCGCCGTCGCGCTTGAAGAAGTCTTCAACCCGGTACTCGCCGTGCCGCAGGAGGTAGTAATCGACCAGGTTGATGGCCGTCCAGGGAACCAGGACGTACATCAGGAAGGAGAGGAAGTTCGTGTAGAAGAAGATGAAATTGTCGCGGGCGAACAGCGCGATCAAGAGGGCGAGGGTGAAGATGAGGATCGCCGCTATGGTTCGGGTCTTGGCGTGGGGCAACCAGGCCGGCCTGAACGTCTGCCCAATGGTGAGGGTGCACAGGACCCCGCAATAGAGGTTCATCGCGTTTGACGCCGCAACGCCGAGGCAGAAGATTCCGATGATCACCATGGTCCAGGGCCCGAGCATGGCTCCCAGGCTCCCGACTATTTCGACGCTGCTGCCATCGTTGATCAGGGCCAGTGCGAGCGTTCCCACCAGGGCTCCCAAGACCATCGGGAAGAGTGTTCCCAAGACGCAGCCTGAGTAGGAGGCCCAGAACGCCGGGGCCGAACCGGTGCCCTGGGGCATGTAGCGGGAGTAGTCAGAGACGTAGGGAGCGTAGGCGAGCTGCCATAGCGCGGAGACCGAGATGGTGGCCATGAAGCCGACCCAGTTGAAGTTTCCCTGGTCCATGAAGCTGGCCGGCAATCCGTAGACCGCCAGGATCCAGACGAAGGCCAGCACCAGCGCCAGACCGGCCACGACGCTCAAGAAGCGTGCATAGGCGTGGATGAGCCGGTAGCCGAAGATGGTGGCCACGACGCTCACGACGCCAATGACAATGATGCCCGCATCAACGCTGATGCCCGGGGTGACGGCGGCCAGTGCTTGGCCGCCAAAGACGAGGTTCGCCGCGAAGAAACCGACGTACATGATCACCACGATGACCACGATCAGCAGCGCCCCGTACGAACCGAACTGGCCGCGGGTCTGAATCATCTGCGCCACGCCCAGCTGCGGGCCCTGGGCCGAATGCAGTGCCATGAAAATGCCACCGACGAGGTTCCCAACGATGATTCCGACGATTGCCGGCACAAAGCTGAGCCCGAACACCGTCGTCGCGAGTCCCCCGGTCACGATTGTCATGATCATGATGTTGGAACCGAACCAGATGGTGAAGAGGTCCCGTGCTTTTCCGTGGCGTTCGTGGGCCGGGATGGGTTGAATGGTCTTGTCCTCGAGCCGGGGTACTTCGGCTGTGACGGCGTGGGTGGGTCGAGCGTTCATGATGCGTTCCTGGAGTTCATGGGAACCTCTTTGTTCTGTCCCGGCGCTTCGTCGAGCACGGGATCTGATGTATCAATCATTCGTGACTTTTGTCACAGTGGTAATCCGGCGATTGAATAGTTGCCGTAGACCTGTTCATACATATGTATAAATCAGGTGCGAGAGCCCAGCAGTTATGGTTCAGACGGTGGCCGCTTGCAGCTCCTCGGTGACGTTGGCGGTGGCCTTGCTGCGGTTCACCATCAGTGCGAGGAGGTCAAAGACGAGCGTCGCCGCGGCGACTGTGGTGATGTCTGCGTGGTCATAGGCCGGAGCGACCTCGACGACGTCGGCGCCCACGATGTTGATGCCATTCAGTCCGCGGAGCAGCGCCAGCAGTTCGCGGGAGTGGAGCCCGCCCATTTCCGGAGTGCCGGTCCCCGGGGCGTAGGCCGGATCCAGGACATCGATGTCGATGGAGACATAGACCGGGGTGTCGCCCAGCCGCTCCTTGACCCGCTGGATCGCGGCCGGAACCCCGATGACGTCCAGGTCCGAGCAGCGGATGATCTGGAAGCCGAACTCGTGGTCGCGAAGGAAATCGTTGCGGTCGTAAACCGGGCCGCGGATGCCGACGTGCATCGACTTGTCCTCGACCAGGAGGCCTTCCTCGAAGGCCCGGCGGAAGATGGTTCCGTGCGTGACCGGCTGGTCGAAATAGGTGTCCCAGGTGTCCAGATGTGCGTCGAAGTGGAGCAGTGCCACGGGGCCGTGGACCTTGTTCAAGGCCCGCAGCATCGGGAGCGCAATGGTGTGGTCGCCGCCGATGGAGATGAGCCTCTTGCCGGAGCCGGCGTCGCCAAGGAGCGGGAGGGCCTGCTCCTCGATCTCGCGGACTGCGCGGGCGATGTCGTAGGGGGTGCAGGCGATGTCGCCGGCGTCCACAACCTGGGCTTCGTAGACGGGCTCGACGTCGAGCTCCGGGTGGTAGCCGGGGCGCAGGAGCCGCGACGCTTCACGGACAGCAGCCGGACCGAAGCGGGCCCCTGGACGGTAGGAGGTACCGCCGTCGAACGGGACACCAACGATCGCAATGTCATAGTCCGGGACGCGGTCAATCTGAGGAAGCCGGGCAAAGGTGCCCAGGCCCGCGTAGCGGGGAACTTTTGTTGCGTCGACGGGGCCGATTGGCTTGTGCGTGGTCATGACTGGGGTCCTCCGGTTGCTCTGGTTTCAGTCGGCCTGGCAATTTCTTCCTGCGCCGGTTGAGGTCTATGCCTTAACTATTAGTGATCGGCGTCACGCGGTATATCCGCCGATTGACTACAAACAGCCGAGAGGCTTATACATATGTATAAGCGGCCTGGGGACGGCCTCCGGACTCATGAACAGGAACCGCGCATGGCGATCACCGTGGCCGAACTGCTTGCCGAACCCCAGCTGGGATTGAGCCTTCTGGCGGGCTCCGCCGGCCTGGGCAACCGGGTCACCTGGGCCCACACCTCGGACCTCCCGCGCCTGTGGGAATGGGTCACCGGCGGCGAGCTCATGATGACTAACGGGCTCTCCATTCCGGCCGATCCCGAGGGGCAGGTTGAGCTTGCCGAGGCACTGGTCAACGCAGGTGCGAGTGCCCTGGCGATCGGCGAGCAGATGCATGCCCCTGAACTCTGTCCCGAGTTCCTCGAAGCCTGTGACCGCTTGCCGTTGCCGGTCATCAGCATCCCCTACCCGCTTCCGTTCATCGCCATCGCACGTTCGGTCGCTGAGTCTTCGTTGCTTGAGGAGTCCCGCAGGCTGCGCCAGACGGCCCGTATTTATGACCTGCTGCGGCTGGCGGGTCCATCTGAGGACAACTGGCTGGGACTGATCCTGGGTATCGAAGCTGAACTCGACGCCAGCCTCTTCGTCATTGATCGACGGTGCCTGCACGCCTGGCACCCCGGAGGCCAGCCGCTGCCGCCGGGCCTCAGGCGGCAGCTGGAACCGCTGACCAGCAAGTCACCGGTGGCAAGCAAGAAGTTCCAGTGGCATCGCTTGGGGGAAGGCCACCTTCTGATGATGGATATTCCGACTCACGCCAATGCGCTTCTGGTGGTGCTGCCGAAATCCGAACCGCTCCCGGACGCGGTAGTCCTGCTCCATGCGGCCACAGTCCTGGGACTCGAGCTGTCGCGGACGGTGCTGTCCCTCGAGAACCAGCGCCGGCTGGGTGCGGAGTTCCTTTTGCAGGCCTTTGACGGGCGCCTGGGCATAGCCGACATTGAAAGCCGGCTGCCTGAGTTCGGAATTCCGTCACGGGAATTCCTCATCATCTCCATGTCCAGCGACGACGGTGAGCGCCTGGCAGGGATCCACGTTGATCTTTGGCGACACGGCTACCCGACGGCGTGCCAGCGCAGATTCGACACAATCCATTTGGCCGTCGCAACAGACTGCACCGATGATCTGCTGCGACACACGGTTCCCTTGGACGTCAGGATCGGAATCAGCCGGCCGTCCACGGCCGCTGGTGTGCAGAGAGCACTTCAGGAATCAATGTGGGCACTTGGGACCGCATCAAGCACCGGCGAGCCGTTGGTCCGCTATGCCGAGGGACCTTCGTGGCTAGGGCTTACCAGCTTTGAGGAAGGCAACGCCCTGGTCCAGCGGCTCCTCGGACCCATTTTCGAGTACGAACAGCGGGAAAACGGGGACCTGATCGTCACGCTCAAGACGTTCCTCGACACGCAACGGTCCTGGCAGAAGACGGCGGCCGCCCTGTTCGCGCATCGGCAGACCATCATCTATCGCATCCGAAAGATCAGTGAGCTGACAGGCCTTGATATGACCGAAACCTCCACGCTGGCGCAACTGTGGTTTGCCCTGCAGATCCATGAAGCCATGGACCTGCACGACAATCCGCGGCGCCTGCCGTCGGCTGAGGTCAGCACTCCACGACGTTGACGGCGAGGCCGCCCATGGCGGTTTCCTTGTATTTGGAGCTCATGTCCTTGCCGGTTTCGCGCATGGTGACGATGACCTCGTCGAGGGAGACCCGGTGTGTGCCGTCGCCCCAGAGCGCCATCTTGGCGGCGTTGATGGCCTTGGCGGCGGCGATCGCGTTGCGTTCGATGCAGGGGACCTGCACGAGCCCGCCGATCGGGTCGCAGGTCAGGCCCAGGTTGTGTTCCATCGCGATTTCCGCGGCGTTCTCCACCTGCTGGGGCGTGCCGCCCATGACCTCGGCCAGGCCGGCGGCCGCCATCGAGGACGCCGAGCCCACCTCGCCCTGGCAGCCGACCTCCGCACCGGAGATGGAGGCCTGTTCCTTGTAGAGCACCCCGATCGCGCCCGCGGTCAGCAGGAACTTGACGATCGTCTCGTCGCGGTCGGCCTGGGTGGCCTTGTCCATGCCGGGGGCGAAGTGCAGGGCGTAGTAGAGCACGGCCGGGATGATGCCGGCGGCGCCGTTGGTGGGGGCGGTGACCACGCGCCCGCCGGAGGCGTTTTCCTCGTTCACGGCCAGCGCGATCAGGTTGACCCATTCCTGCCAGTACTTCGGGTCCCGGAAGTCGGGGTCCTGGCCGAGGGTTTCCTTCATGAGGCGTTTGTGCCAGTCCGGGGCCCGGCGGCGGACCTTGAGCCCGCCGGGCAGCAGCCCCTCGCGTTTGAGGCTGACCTCGACGCAGCCCTCCATCACGGAGTAGATGTGCAGCAGCCCGTCGCGGATCTCTTCCTCGGTCCGGGAGGCGCGCTCGTTGACGAACATGATCTCGCCGATCGAGAGGCCCTTGGACTGGCAGCGGCCCAGCAGTTCCGCGGCGGTGCGGAACGGCAGGGGCAGTTCCTTCTTCGATTCGTCGAGTTCCTTCAGCGCCGCGTCCTCCTCGCCCTCGCGGACGATGAAGCCGCCGCCGACGGAGAAGAACGTGGCGGTGTGCAGGACTTCGCCGTCGGCGCCGGAAACCGTGAACGTCATGCCGTTGGTGTGCCGGGGCAGGATGGTCAGGGGGCGCAGGATCATGTCCTTCACCCCGTAGGGCAGCTGCACGGAGCCGGCCAGCTGCAGTTTCCCGGTTTCGGCGATCGCGGCGAGCCGTTCCTCGACTTCCTCGGGCAGGATCAGCTCGGGGTGGAAGCCCTCCAGGCCGAGCAGGATCGCGGTCATGGTGCCGTGGCCGTGCCCGGTGGCGGCCAGGGAACCGTACAGGTCCACGCGCAGCGACGCCACCTTCTCCAGGTCTCCGGAGGCTTTGAGTTCCTCGGCGAAGACGGCGGCGGCCCGCATGGGCCCCACCGTGTGCGAGCTGGACGGCCCTATTCCGATGGAAAAGAGGTCGAAGACTCCAACAGCCATTGTCGGTTCCTAACTAGGTCTTGCTGTGGCCCGGCAGAGGGTCCTGCCGGAAGGCGGTGCGGCCGCCGGTAAGCGGCAGTGCCGCCGGAGTCACGACGCCGGGCGGCAGCTTGTGGCGGCGGCCCGGCGTCGTGATCTGCACTGCGTCTACTGCTGCACTGCGTCTACGTCTGTACTGCGTCTACTTCTGTCATACGTCCCTTAGGCGAGGTTATCAACCGAGGGGTAGAGCGGGTGGGCGGCGGCGAGGGCCTGAACCCTCGAGCGCAGACCGGACAGGTCGGCGCCGGCGTCGGCGGTCAACGCCTCGGCGATGATATCGGCAACCTCGGCGAAGGCCGCCCCGCCGAAACCGCGGGTGGCCAGCGCGGGGGTGCCGATCCGCAGCCCCGAGGTCACCATCGGCGGGCGCGGGTCGAACGGGACCGCGTTGCGGTTGACGGTGATGTCGATCGCCGCGAGGCGGTCCTCGGCTTCCTGACCGTTGAGCTCGCAGTGGCGCAGGTCCACGAGGACCAGGTGGACGTCGGTGCCGCCGGAGATCACGTTGATTCCCTTCGCGGTCACGTCGGGCTGGACCAGGCGCTCGGCGAGGATCCGGGCGCCGGCGAGGACACGTTCCTGGCGTTCCCTGAACTCCGCGGACGCGGCGATCTTGAACGCCACCGCCTTCCCGGCGATGACGTGCTCGAGCGGTCCGCCCTGCTGGCCGGGGAACACCGCCGAGTTGATCTTCTTGGCGATCTCGGCGTCGTTGGACAGGATGATGCCGCCGCGCGGACCGGCGAGGGTCTTGTGCGTCGTGGAGGTCGTCACGTGCGCGTGCGGCACCGGTGAGGGGTGCAACCCGGCCGCGACGAGCCCGGCGAAGTGGGCCATGTCCACCATCAGGTAGGCGCCCACCGAGTCCGCGATCCGGCGGAACTCCGCGAAGTCGAGCTGGCGGGCATACGCCGACCAGCCGGCCACGATCAGCGCCGGCTTGTGCTCCAGGGCCAGGCGCTCGACCTCGGCCATGTCGATCCGGTGGTCCTCTTCACGGACCTGGTACGGGATCACGTTGTAGAGCCGGCCGGAGAAGTTAATCCTCATGCCGTGCGTCAGGTGCCCGCCGTGCGCCAGGTTCAGGCCCATAATCGTGTCGCCCGGCCGGATCAGGGCATGCATCACCGAGGCGTTGGCCTGCGCGCCCGAGTGCGGCTGGACGTTCGCGTACCCGGCGCCGAACAGGGCCTTGACCCGGTCGATCGCGAGCTGCTCGATCACATCAACGTGCTCGCAGCCGCCGTAATAGCGCTTGCCCGGGTAACCCTCGGCGTACTTGTTCGTCAGCACCGAACCCTGCGCCTGCATGACAGCCCTGGCGGTGTGGTTCTCCGAGGCGATCATCTCCAGCCCGTCCCGCTGACGGGACAGTTCGGCGTCGATCTTCGCGGCGATCTCCGGATCCAGCGCCGACAGGTCCGCGTCCAGACTCGGGGAAACAACCTGCTCAAACGTGGTTACCTGCGCCGCGCTCACAGTTCGCCGCCGTTCTTGGAAGCGTACTCCTGGGCCGAGAGCAGCGGGCCCTCTTCAGCGACCGCCACCTTGAAGAGCCACCCGGCGCCGTACGGATCGCTGTTGATCAGGGAGGGATCATCGACGACCGCCGGGTTGATTTCGGTGACCTCGCCCGTCACCGGAGCGTACAGGTCCGAAACGGACTTAGTCGACTCAACCTCGCCGCAGGTCTCCCCCGCGGTCACCGTCGACCCGACCTCCGGCAGGTCCACGTACACAATGTCCCCGAGGGCGTCCGCGGCCACGGCGGAAATACCAATACCCGCGGGGCCCGCCCCATCTGTGGCAACCCACTCATGCTCGGCCGAATACTTCAGTTCAGCAACTACTTTGCTCATCTCAAATCCTTCTTTCTGCTGGTTCGTAAAGCTTGTTTGCCGTCGGCCCCGAAGGGCCAAAAAGGCGACCCGAGGGGACCTACTTTTGGCGCTTGTAGAAAGGCAGTGCGACCACTTCGAAGGGCTCGGCCTTGCCGCGGAGGTCGATGTCCAGTGCGGTGCCGGGTTCGGTGAATTCGACGTCGACGTAGGCCATCGCGACCGGGTAACCGAGGCTCGGGCTGGGCTGGCCGGAGGTGACTTCGCCGACGACGTTGCCGTCCTTGAGGACCGGGTAGTGGCCGCGGCCGGCCCGGCGTCCGAGGCCCTTGAGCCCGACGAGCTTGCGGCCCGTGGTGGTGCCGGCGCCGGCTTCTTTCTTGGCGGCGAGGGCGGCCTTGCCGATGAAGTCGCCTTCCTTGGACAGCGCGACGACGGGGCCCAGGCCGGCGGCGAACGGTTCGCCTTCGAGGGAGAGCTCGTTGCCGTAGAGCGGCATGCCGGCCTCGAGGCGCAGCGAGTCGCGGGACGCGAGCCCGGCGGGGGTCAGCTCGCCGTCCTCGGCGATGGCGACGAGTGCCTGCCAGAGGGCGGCGGCGTCGTCGTTCGCGACGAAGATCTCGAAGCCGTCTTCACCGGTGTAGCCGGTGCGGGCCAGCAGGAGGTCCTGGCTGGCGCCGCCGAACATGAACGGGACGTCCACTGCGGCGTAGTACTTCAGGTCGGTGACGAGTTCGTGCTGCGCGGCGGGGACCAGGCGGAGCAGGATTTCCTGCGCCTTGGGTCCCTGGACCGCGATCAGTGAGGTCTCTGCGGACGCGTCCTGAACGGTGACGTCGAACCCGCCTTCTTTGCCGGAACCGGCCCGCTCAGCGAGGGCCGCGGCGACTATCTTGGCGTTGCCCGCGTTGGGGACCACGAGGAACTTTTGCTCGCCACGGCGGTAGGTGATGAGGTCGTCGATAATGCCACCGTCGGTGTTGCAGATCAGCGAGTACTTGGCCTTGCCGATGGCCATCGCGGAGATCTTGCCCACGAGGGCGTAGTCCAGGAAGGCTGCGGCGTCGGGGCCAGTGACCCAGACTTCGCCCATGTGGGAGAGGTCGAACAGGCCAGCGGAGTTGCGGACGGCGTGGTGCTCTGCAAGTTCCGACTCGTACTTGAGCGGCATCTGCCAGCCACCGAAGTCCGTGAAGGCGGCGCCGGCTTTTTTGTGCTGCTCGTAGAGAGCGGTGTAGTTCTCAGTCATTGGTTCAATCCTCTAGTTTTCGAACGCTGCGGTGTTGTCTTGGAAAGCTGCTGGGCTTTCCTCGAAGGCCTCGAGGGGTGGGCAGGAGCAGATCAGGTTGCGGTCGCCGGCGGCGCCGTCGATGCGGCCGACGGGCGGGAAGTATTTGTCCTGCTTCAGGTGGAGGACCGGGAACGCCGCCTGCTCGCGCGGGTATGCGCGGTTCCAGTCAGAGCCGACGACGGCGGCAGCGGTGTGCGGTGCGTTGCGCAGCGGGCTGTGCTCCACGGTGAAGTCGCCGTGGGCCACCTGGTCGATTTCCTTCCGGATGGTGATCATCGCTTCAATGAAACGGTCGATCTCCACCAGGTCCTCGGATTCGGTGGGCTCCACCATCAGGGTGCCGGCCACCGGGAACGCCAGCGTGGGGGCGTGGAAGCCGTAGTCGATCAGGCGCTTGGCCACATCCTCGGCGGTCACGCCGGTCTTGGCCGTGAGTTCGCGCAGGTCCAGGATGCACTCGTGCGCCACCAGGCCACCCGCGCCCATGTAGAGCACCGGGAAGGAGTCGTTCAGGCGGGCCGCGATGTAGTTCGCCGCCAGCAGGGCCGACTTGGTGGCCTCGGTGAGTCCGCGGCCGCCCATGAGCTTCACGTAGGCCCAGGAGATCGGCAGGACGCCGGCCGAGCCGTAGCGGGAGGCGGAGATCGGGGTGCCGTCGGCGCCGTTGGCCGGGTCCGCCGCGTTGCCCGGCATGAACGGTGCCAGGTGCGCCTTGGCTGCGACCGGGCCGACGCCGGGTCCGCCGCCGCCGTGCGGGATGCAGAAGGTCTTGTGCAGGTTCAGGTGCGAGACGTCGCCGCCGAACATGCCCGGCTGGGCCAGTCCGACCAGGGCGTTGAGGTTGGCGCCGTCGATGTAGACCTGGCCGCCGGGCGGCGTGGACCGCGTCGCAGACCTCGCGGACGTCGGCGTCGTACACCCCGTGCGTGGAGGGGTAGGTGATCATGATGCAGGACAGGGCGTCCTTGTGCAGCTCGATCTTGGCGGTCAGGTCCGCGTGGTCGATCGTGCCGTCGGAGGCGGTGGCCACGACCACGACCTTCATGCCGGCCAGCACCGCGGAGGCCGCGTTCGTGCCGTGGGCCGAGGCCGGGATCAGGCAGATGTTGCGCTGCACGTCACCGCGGGAGAGGTGGTAGCCGCGGATCGCCAGCAGCCCGGCGAGCTCGCCCTGGGAGCCGGCGTTGGGCTGGATGGAGACCTGGTCGTAGCCCGTGATCTCGGTCAGCTGGGCCTCGAGGTCCTCGATCAGTTCACGCCAGCCGGCGGTCTGGGATTCCGGGGCGAAGGGGTGGATGGAGGCGAACTCCGGCCAGGAGATGGCTTCCATCTCGGCCGTGGCGTTCAGCTTCATGGTGCACGAACCCAGCGGGATCATGGTGCGGTCCAGGGCCAGGTCACGGTCCGAAAGGCGGCGGATGTAGCGCAGCAGCTGGGTTTCGGAACGGTGGGTGTTGAACACCGGGTGCTGGAGGTAGTCGGAGGTGCGCTCCACGGCAGGGTCCAGGCCAAAACTGCCCGTAGAGCTGCCCGCATCTCCGATCAGCCTCGCGCCGTAGGCGGCGACAATGGAAAAGGACGACATGACCGCCTGCATGGTCTCGGTTGTCGTTCTTTCGTCGATGGAAACCCCGACGAGATCGTTGTCGATCAAGCGCAGGTTAATGCCCTTGGCCGCGGCGGCTGCGATCACCTGGTTGGCTTTCCCCGGCACCGAAACTGTCACGGTATCGAAGAAGCTCTTGTGCAGCACCTCAATACCCGCAGCCTGGAGGGACACGGCAAGCCAACGGGCATGGCTGTGTGCCGTTTCCGCGATCGCCTTCAGCCCGTCGGGGCCGTGGTAAACGGCGTACATCGAGGAGACGATGGCCAGCAGGGCCTGGGCGGTGCAGATGTTGGAGGTGGCCTTCTCGCGGCGGATGTGCTGCTCGCGGGTCTGCAGGGCCAGGCGGTAGGCGGGAACGCCGGCGGAGTCCTTGGAGACACCGACGATGCGGCCCGGGAGCGTGCGTTCCATGCCTTGACGCACGGCCATGTAGGCCGCGTGCGGGCCGCCGAAGAACAGCGGCACGCCGAAGCGCTGGGCGGAGCCGACGGCGATGTCCGCGCCCTGCTCGCCCGGAGGAGTAATCAGGGTCAGGGCCAACAAGTCCGCTGCCACGGTGACCAGGGCACCGCGTTCCTTGGCGTCGGCGATCACGGCGGTGTGGTCGAACACGCGGCCGGAGACGCCCGGCTGCTGCAGCACGACGCCGTTGATGACGCCCTCGGGCAGGCCCTTGGAGAGGTCAGCGACCTCGACCTCGAAGCCGAGGGCCTCGGCGCGGCCCTTGACGATCGCGATGGTCTGCGGCAGGCAGTCGGCGTCGAGGACGGTCTTGCCGTCGCGGGCACCTGCGTTCTGTCCTGCGGCCTTATTTGCCCTGCGCATCAGCAGCACGGCCTCGGCAACCGCAGTGGCTTCATCCAGCAGGGAAGCATTCGCGACCGGAAGGCCGACGAGGTCCTGGACCATGGTCTGGAAGTTCAGCAGCGCCTCAAGCCGGCCCTGGGAGATCTCCGGCTGGTATGGGGTGTACGCGGTGTACCAGGCCGGGGCCTCAAGGATGTTGCGGCGGATCACCGGCGGCGTCACCGTGTCGTAATAGCCCTGGCCGATCATCTGCACCGCCGTCTTGTTCTTGGACGCCAGGCGGCGCAGCTCCGCCAGCACCTCGACCTCGCTCAGCGCGCCGCCCAGGTTGAGCGGCCTTTGCTGGCGGATGGAGTCGGGCACGGCAGTGTCCACGAGGCCATCAACGCTGTCGTAGCCGATCGCCTTGAGCATGGTGTCGATGTCGGTCTGGCGGCGAGCGCCGATGTGACGGTCTGCGAAGGCAGAGGGATGGGAGTGAACGGTCATATGGAACTCCAGGGTCGGGCCGGCCCGCAGGACACGGCTGTGGATCACGTTCCTCCCCGCTCTGTCGTGGACCTGAGAGATTCCGCAGACACGGGCCTGCTTGCACCGTCGGTGAGTTCGCCCTTCGTGGTGAAGAGCGAGCTACTTTCCAGAGTTGCCTCGTCGCGGCGGTACGTGGGCCTGAGAGATTCCTGGGGAGGATTTGCTCCTACGGCGCCCGCATCAGTTTGCTTGCAGGACTCTCCCGCCGCAGATCAAAAGCGTGTCGCTTGTGCCGTGACCGGGGTCACAGCGATGTTGTCCTTCATCATCCGGCAGGGCCTGAACGGCTGACTACAGCAACCTGGTTAATTTTGTCGATACCCTTTATCCATATGTATGAAAGCCGCTCCGGTGGGCGGACTTTGGACGATTGTCTAGACACACTGGCAAAACCGCACAGTTCATTCGTAGACGGGACCGGGGCCAAGCCTCGACCATGGAGTTGCCCGGAAACACCCCGCCCGTCCAGCCCAGAAGGAGCTCTACTGTGACACTGGCACCAGAAGGCCGGAAGATGCTGCGCATTGAGCAGCGAAACGCGGCCACACCGGTGGAACGGAAGCCGGAATGGATCAAGGCCAAGGTCCAGATGGGCCCCGAGTTCGTCCAGCTCAAGAACCTCGTCAAGAAGGAGGGCCTCCACACGGTGTGTGAGGAGGCCGGCTGCCCCAATATCTTCGAATGCTGGGAAGACAAGGAAGCCACCTTCCTGATTGGCGGCTCCGAATGCACCCGGCGCTGCGACTTCTGCCAGATCGACACCGGCAAGCCCTCCCCCGTGGACATGTTCGAGCCCACCAAGGTGGCCCGCTCGGTCCAGGCCATGCAGCTGCGCTACGCCACCGTCACCGGCGTGGCCCGCGACGACCTCGCCGACGAGGGCGTCTGGCTGTACGCCGAGACGGTCCGCAAGATCCACGAACTCAACCCGGGCACCGGCGTCGAACTGCTGATCCCCGATTTCTCCGGCAAGCCCGAGCACATCGAGGCGATCTGCGACTCCAAGCCCGAGGTCTTCGCCCACAACGTCGAAACCGTGCCCCGGATCTTCAAGCGGATCCGCCCGGCGTTCCGCTACGACCGCTCCCTGGACGTCATCACCCAGGGCCGCAAGCTCGGCATGGTGACCAAGTCCAACCTGATCCTCGGCATGGGCGAGACCCGCGAGGAAATCTCCGAGGCGCTGCGGGACCTGCACGAGGCCGGCTGTGACCTGATCACCATCACCCAGTACCTCCGCCCCTCCGAGCGGCACCTGCCGGTGGACCGCTGGGTCAAGCCGCAGGAATTCGTGGACCTGCAAAATGAAGCCGACGAGATCGGCTTCCTGGGCGTCATGTCCGGACCCCTGGTGCGTTCCTCCTACCGCGCCGGCCGGCTCTGGGCCACCGCGATGCGCAAGAAGGGCCGGGAAATCCCGGCCGAACTCGCCCACATCGAAAGCTCCGGAAGCACCCGCCAGGAAGCCAGCTCGCTGATCGGCGCCCACGCCGGCGCCTGACATCCATAGAGGATCAAGAATGTTTCCCACACGACTTGAAATCATTCCTTCCGAGGGAATCGCCGAAAAGATCCAGGCGGCAGTGCCGCTGACCACGACGCTCACCATCACGTGTCTGCCTCACCACGGGACCGGGCGGACCATGCGCACGGCCGCCCAGCTCAGTTCGCTCGGCTACACCGTGGTGCCGCACATCGCGGCCCGCAGCCTGGCGGGCCGCTCCCAGCTGGCCGGCATCATCCGGGAATGTGGTGGGTCCGGCATCTCGGAAGTGTTCGCGGTTGGCGGTGACGCCCCGCAGCCCGCGGGTCCCTTCGCCAATGGCGGCGAGCTGCTGCGCGAGATCGCGGACATCAGCGGCGGCCAGATGGCCGTTGGGATCGCCGGGTATCCGGAGGGTCATGCCGGCATCGGCCCGCTGCAGCTGCTCGAATCGCTGTTGGCCAAACAGGAACTTGCCTCTAACGTCGTCACCCAGATGTGCTTCTCGGCGGAGAGTATCCATAGCTACACGGCGATGCTGCGGCGCGAGGGGGTCACGCTTCCGGTCCTGGCTGGGGTTGCCGGGGCCGTGCAGAGAACCAGGCTGATTGCACTGGCAACGAAGATCGGCGTCGGAACGTCCGTGCGGTTCCTTAGCGGGAAACGACCGCTCGCCCGCCGCCTCCTGAGCGGCGAACGCTACTCGCCCGGCACACTCATCAACGAGCTGACCGCCCAGCCCGTTGTCGACGGCATCCATCTCTATAGCTTCAATTGTTTTGACGAGTTACCCGGTACGGTCGCCGCTTCGTCGACGGAACTCTCCGCCACGACCAGCCACGGAAACACGCATGTGTGATACGCCGTTCCGGCCCGCAACCGCCAACAACGTTAAGGGCAGCAGGCGCGTCAAGCGCGGCATGGGCGAGGCCATGGTCGGCATCAACGTCGACGAGATCCCACAGCTGCACCGCCTCGCCGAGAGCGGCTGGTAGCGTTCGGGCGAACATCGGCGACGTCCGCGCCTAACCCTCTTGGCTTAATAAGAGAGACTGCAGAGGCTCCAGAAACGAGGCGCCCTGGCGCCGAGTTTGTGGAGAAGCAGCCGAACGCGGACGGCGCTGATCCTCGGCGTGCTATTCCCCGCGCCTTGTTGGCGGCTAAGAGGCTGCTCGGGGCGCGGGGCCCCTTTTACGCACGCTGCCGGATCACACCGCCCTTCGCTGGACGCTCCTGATTGACGACGCCGGGCGGTCACCTTCTTGGGTGGCCGCCCGGCGTCGTTGGTTTTCCCCGTCGGCTGCTCCGTAGACGCCCTTTTGAGCGTTCAAAAGGGCGTCTACGGAGCAGTCGATGAGGGGTCAGTCGATGAGGGGTCAGTCGAGGCCGCGGCGCATCGCGCCGGCACCGAACGTTCTCACCGGCCAGAAACCCTGCGCCCGAGTGCTTGCGGTCGCGCTGTTGGTCTTCGGCGGTGGCCTGACATCGGCAACCGCGGCGCCGCCGGCACCGACGGACACGGCGGTCGCCCCCACTCCGGAGAACGCCAAGAAGGCCGAGCGCATTTCGCGTGAGGTCGGGTCCTCGGCCAACCCCAAGGCTGCCGAAAAGGCGCTCAACGCTTCAGACCGGGCCCTCCTCAAAGCCTTCAATACCGTCACCCGCACCGAAGTCCTGCCAGAAGTCACGACACCCGCGGCCGGACCCGGAGCAGGTTCGACGCCGGTCACGGCCGGCACCGGACCGACCATGACGCTTATGGCGGCCAGCGGCTGCTGGAACGTCTCGCGGTCCTCCGTCGCGAGGAATGTCTTCGGATCCTGGCTGTACACGCTGACGGTCAGCGGCGGCTTCTGCACCAACGGGTCATACGTCTACTCCAAGTGGTTCAACGGGTCCTGGGGCGAGACGTTCTGGATTGGTTGGCGCGACGGCGGACAGACGTACAGCAACTCCGTCATTGCAGGCGGGTCGGCTAGAATCGTCGGACAACGCGTCTTCATCTACGGCGTGGGCGGCTGGGACGTTCAGTCCTCATACCCCTGTGTGAGGTTGTTCGGCTACTGGAACGGATCAACGGGAGCGGATACATCATGCAACCCCTGGTAACCCCTAAAGCCGGCCGCATCCCGGCATGGACGTATTTCCTGGTCGCCGCAGCAGCCCTCATGCTCATCCCGGTGTTTCCCATAACAGGTGTGTCGGCGGCGCTGTCTGCGACCGGCCTGATCCTGGCTATCCGTGAGACACCGGGCCGGAACCGGATCATCGCCATCGTGCTGGCATCGGTTCTGCTGGCGGCGGCAGTCGGCATCACTCTGCTGTCGCTGCAGGCCGGTGTCATTGAACCGGGTCCTCCGATAGTCGAACCCCGGTAGATTTCTCAGTAGGAAGGCCCCGCTGTCAGTTGACGGCGGGGCCTTTCTGCGTCCGCACCCGGATGTCCTACTGCAGGTAGGCCGGGCGGGGCCGCTCGTGCGAGTTCCGGCCGCCGGCGGTCGCGACGGCGCCCAAGACAAAGTCGCGGAATTCCCGGTCCGGGTCGGACTTACCGACGCCGATCAGGCCACCGTTCGTGCCCGTCAAGAGCGACTCCATGCCCATCATGACGATCTCGGTGACCCTGTCGTATTCCTTGCCCATGTCGGCCAGGGCCTTGGTCGGACGGGGACCAGGCAGTCCGGGCTCGTGCCGCCAGCTTCGCACCGCTTGACGTACTTCCTCCATTTCAGAGTCGTTCAGCCCGACGGGCTTCTTACGGCGTCTGCCCAAGCGGTCGACCTCGGCCACTGGGTTCCCTCCGGCATAAAAATCGTGCCGAATGGCATACGACATGATCTGCTTCAGCACCGTCTTGGCCAAGCGAGCGTTCGTGTAACCCTTCCCATCCACGACGAGCGAGGGAAAAAAGTGGTCGCAAGTAGACGTTCTGATTTCATTGACTTTCAGGGCACCAAGGTGAGGCTGAATGAGACGTTGGACGACGCCTCCGTACTGGTCCCACGTCTGCCGGCGAATTCCGCCGCTAAAGGCAGGTGTGACCATATTTCCGTTGGCATCGACGACTACTGGCGGGACCTCGATGAAGCGTCCTTCTTGGCGCTCACACTGCCCCATGCCCCCACGGGCAAGCTAGACCTGCCCATCAGGCTGCCGCCTTCGAGATTTGGTCGATCCATGCCTCGACCGCCGCACGTTCGTAACGGACGGCACTATAGAACTTGACGGTTGGGGGGCCGAGTCCTGAAGACCGCCAGTTCCGGAGGGTTTTCTGTGCGACCCGGAGCCAGTCGGCCACTTCCTCGGTGGTCATGTATTGAACCGGCTTGCCTTGGTCCGTATTCGGTCCCAAGGACTTGCTGCTTATCTGCATATTTTCTTCTATGCGGCCACGATGGCGACGGGGGTCATCGGTACTTTTCCAAAGCGTGTTGTAAGCGTGTCGCGCCCCGTTTTCGCGCACAAGAAACCCCTCCGTTCCGGGAAAAATCACCGGAAAGGAGGGGTTCGTGGGGCCCCCTGTCGGATTCGAACCGACGACCCCCGCTTTACAAGAGCGGTGCTCTGGCCAACTGAGCTAAGGAGGCATTCCTGCTTCCTGACACAACTCCGGGCCACAAAATGGCGCGGATGTCAGGACGCTAGACAAGATTAGCCCACCGACGCCCGGTGAGAAAAACCCAGAGAAAACGCGCAACGCCCCTCCCGCACAGCGAAGGCCAAAGCGACGGCCACAGCAAAGACCAAAAGCGAAGGCCAAAAGCGAAGGCCCGGCCCCGGAACGATCCGGGGCCGGGCATTCAACCACGGCCACCTACTGCGGCCTTCAACGGCATGTGCCGTGGACGGTTACTTCTTGGCGTCGACTGCGGCCTGCAGGTACTGGTCGAACGGGGTCTGCGCGCTGTCGCCGACGCCCCACTGCTTGCCTTCAACGAACACAGTGGGCGTGCCGGTTATGCCGATCACCGTTGCCTCCTGGGTAGTGTGCTTCACCCACGGGCGGTAGGTCTTGCCATCCACGCACTGGTCGATGCTCTTGGCCCCGACGTCGGTGGCCAGCGTCTTCAGCTCGTTGTCGGAGAGTCCGGCGCTGCCTTCGGCCGGCTGCTTGGCGAACAGCAGGTCGACGAAGGCCGAGTACTTCTCCGGGGATTCGTTGACCACGCAGGCTGCGGCGTTGGCCGCGCGGGAGGAGTAGTTCGTGGTGGACCGGCTGTCAAGGAATCCGAGCGGCCGGTACTCCACGCTGATCTTGCCCTCGTTACGCAGCTTGGTGAGCGTCTCGTTGTACTGCGCCTCGAAGTTCTTGCAGACGGGGCAGATGAAGTCGATGTAGAGGACCACCTTGACCGGCTTGCCGGCCTCAGCCTCGGCGCCCGGGGCCGTGACCGGGGACGGCGGCGTGGCCGGAGCGGACGGAAGATCGGACAGCTTCACGGTTGCGGGATCGGTCTTCGCAACCTCGGTGTTCGCCAGCAGGGTGACACCGCCGTGGATGTTGCCGTTGGCCGGAGTGGGTCCCTCATCGGCAACCGGGGCGTTGTTCTTGATGTTGGAGGTGACAACCAGCGCGACAATCACGATGATGGCGACGACGGCGGCAACGATGCCCCAGCCGATCAGCAGCTTGTTGCGCTTCTCCTTCTTCAGCTGCGCCTCGCGGATCTCGCGGGCTTTCTCGCGCGCCGCGGCAGTGCGCTCTGCCTTAGACAGTCGGGGTTCGTTTGCGGGGCTCATTTGTTCCTCGGGTCGTTCGGCCAGGGACGGTCCACTCAGTGGCAACGTCATCATTTTAGGGGAGAAACCCGAGAACTTGCGCTTTCAAGTTTCCTTCCGCCTGCCCAACGGACGAATAGCCCGGAAGATTCCGGGCGGCTAGGGTTGATGGAGAGCCACGAGCGGACCCCAGGGGGCACCAATGCAAGCAACGGACAGCGCCGGCCACGGCACACAGAGCACCACTGAAGCGACGCGGCCGGCAGCCGACGGCGCCACCACCGGCGCCGCGGCGGGGGATCAGTTCGACTTCATGGTGGTGTCCAACCGGCTGCCCGTCGACCGCTGCTCGTCCGACGAAACCGGCTGCGAGGACGGCTGGCGCCGCTCCCCCGGCGGACTCGTCACAGCGCTGGCCCCAATGATGACCAAGACCGACGGCGCGTGGGTGGGCTGGCACGGCGCCCCCGATGAGACGGTCAAGCCTTTCAGCCACGGCGGCATTGACCTGATCCCCGTCCAGCTGAGCACCGAGGACATTGAGCTCTTCTACGAGGGCTTTTCGAACGCCACGCTGTGGCCGCTCTACCATGACGTGATCGCCCCGCCGGAATTCCACCGGACCTGGTGGGATTCCTACCGGAAGGTCAACCGCAGGTTCGCCGACGCCGTCATCCGCCATGCGGCGGAGGGTGCCACCGTCTGGGTGCAGGACTACCAGCTCCAGCTGGTTCCCAAGCTGCTCCGGGAGGCCCGGCCTGATCTGAAGATCGGATTCTTCAACCACATCCCGTTCCCGCCGCCGGAGATCTTTGCCCAGCTCCCGTGGCGCCGCGCGATCATCGACGGCCTGCTGGGCGCGGACCTGGTGGGCTTCCAGCGCAGCAGCGATGCCGGAAACTTCATGCGCTCCGCGCGGCGCTTCCTGGGCGCGAGCGTCAAGCAGCAGCAGGTCCATGTCAGGGGCGCCGACGGCGAGACCACCCACATCGCGAGGGCCCAGGCGTTCCCTATCTCCATTGACGTCAAGCAGATCAGCGAGCTGGCGAAGAAGCCGGAGGTTATCGAGCGGGCGCAGCAGATCCGCCGGGACCTCGGCAACCCCAAGACCATCCTGCTCGGCGTCGACCGCCTCGACTACACCAAGGGCATCCGGCACCGGCTCAAGGCGTACGAGGAACTGCTGCAGGACGCCAAGGTCACCGTCGAGGACGCGACCCTGATCCAGGTGGCCAGCCCCAGCCGGGAGCGCGTGGAGCAGTACCGCCTGCTCCGCGAGGAGGTCGAGGGCACAGTGGGCCACATCAACGGCACCTTCGACACCATGGAGAGCACGGCAGTCCGCTACCTGCACCACAGCTACCCCATCGAAGAGATGGTCTCCCTGTACCTGGCCGCGGACGTCATGCTGGTCACCGCCTTGCGCGACGGCATGAACCTCGTCGCCAAGGAATACGTCACGGCCCGGACAAACAACGACGGCGCCCTGGTACTGAGTGAGTTCGCCGGCGCCGCCGACCAGCTCAAGCAGGCCCTGCTGATGAACCCGCACGACATTGACGGGCTCAAGGACACGATCATGAGGGCCGTCAACATGCAGCCGGCCGAGGCATCGCGCCGCATGCGGGCCATGCGCAAGCAGATTCTGGACCACGACGTCGACCTCTGGTCCTCCGACTTCCTGAAAGCCCTCGCCGAAAAGGTTGTACGCGATGACTCCTGACGCCGCCGGTACCAACGACCCAGACACCAACACCCCAGACACCGCCCGGCTCTCGCTCGCCCCTGAGCTGCTGGCGGCCGTGCGCCGCGTCGCCGGCACCGAGCACCTGCTCGTGGCGATGGACTTCGACGGCACCATGGCGCCGCTCGTGGACCATGCCGGCGACGCCCGGGCGCTCCCGCGCTCCGCGGCCGCCTTCGCGGCGCTGACGGAACTCCCCCGGACGACGACGGCGCTCATCTCCGGCCGGGCGCTGGACAGCCTGCGGGCCGTCGCCTCCCCGCCGGAGGAGACGCTGCTGATCGGCAGCCACGGCGCAGAGGTCTGGATGGGGCCCGGCTCCTCGCAGCTCATGCTCGACGAGGCTCAACGCGAACTCCTGGCCGAGGTCCGCAAGGAGCTTGAGGGAATCGTGGAACAGGCCCCGGGGACCCTTTTGGAGGACAAGCCGGCCGGCGTCGTGCTGCACACGCGGCTCGCGGCAGACGACGTCGCCGAGGACGCCGTCGCCGCGGCGCGGGCGGTCCTGCAGGACCGCAGCGGCGTCTTCCTCAAGACGGGCAACCGCGTCCTGGAGACCTCAGTGGTGAACGCCTCCAAGGGCGAGGGCATTGCCTTCCTGCGGCAGGCCACCGGAGCCACGGCTGTGGCCTTCGCCGGAGACGACACCACCGACGAGGACGCCCTGGCCAGCCTCGTCCCCGGCGATCTCGGCGTAAAAGTGGGGCTCGATTTCACGCAGGCCGAGTTCCGGGTGGAGGCGCCGGTCCACATCTGCGAACTGCTGGAGGCACTGCTGCGTGAGCGGAAGAAGTCCGTCGACTCTGGGAGCTAAAGCGGGCTCACCGAGCGGTCAACCGGGCGTCGGTCACGACTGAAGTTCGTAGCCGATCAGCCAGTGCAGTCCGTAACGGTCGACGACCTGGCCATCTGTTGCGCCCCAGGGCTTCGGGGCCAGGGGGTCGATCACCCTGCCGTCAACGGCGAGCGTGTCGAACCACTCGTGGAGAACTGCCGGTTCGGCGGTACCTAGCAGCGAGAGCATGAGGCCCTCGAACCGGACGCTTTTCTCTCCCGCTGCCGCATCCGAGCCCGCCAAAGCGACTGCGCCGTTCAGCTGTCCGTGGGCAATGGCGTCCGGCGGGCCGTCGCTGCGGTTGAACTCTTCGTACGTGAACAAGGCAAGCTCTCCGCCGAAGAGGTCGGCGTAGAAGCCCAGTGCTTCACGCGCCGTGCCCGGGAAACTGACATAGATCTGCAGTGCCGTCATGCGCACAGCCTACACACCCATTTCTGGCGCCACGTGACGGACCCCACGTGTGACATCCGTAACATTTTGGCCCAAATGCCATAAATCTGACATACTCTGTATGTGATGTGGCGCACAACTACCGTGCGGCGTCATTGGATACTCCTCGGCTTCGGCCGAGGAGTATGCGCACGATAACCCAAAATTGAATTAACAACTGCATAAAACGACCATTCACTACGGATCGTCCGGCACGTACCTGCCGGTGAAGGGATTGATAACTGTGGCTACAGTTACTTTTGACAACGCAACACGCTTGTACCCGGGCACCGAGAAGCCCGCTGTTGACAAGCTCAACATTGATATCGCCGATGGCGAATTCCTGGTCCTCGTTGGACCCTCCGGCTGCGGAAAGTCGACCTCCCTGCGCATGCTCGCAGGTCTCGAGGACGTCAACTCCGGCCGCATCCTCATCGGCGACCGCGACGTCACGGACGTCCCGCCGAAGGATCGCGACATCGCCATGGTGTTCCAGAACTACGCCCTGTACCCGCACATGACCGTGGCGGACAACATGGGCTTCGCGCTGAAGATCGCCGGCGTCAGCAAGGAAGAGCGCGCCGAGCGCGTCCGTGAGGCCGCCAAGCTGCTCGACCTCGAACCGTACCTGGACCGCAAGCCGAAGGCCCTCTCCGGCGGCCAGCGTCAGCGTGTTGCCATGGGCCGCGCCATTGTGCGTAACCCGCAGGTCTTCCTGATGGATGAGCCGCTGTCCAACCTGGATGCCAAGCTGCGCGTGCAGACCCGCACCCAGATCGCGTCCCTGACCCGCCGCCTCGGCGTCACCACGGTCTACGTGACCCACGACCAGGTCGAGGCCATGACCATGGGTGACCGCGTCGCCGTGCTGAAGGACGGCCTGCTGATGCAGGTCGACACCCCGCGCAACCTCTACGACAAGCCCAAGAACGTCTTCGTGGCCGGCTTCATCGGCTCCCCCGCCATGAACCTGCTCGAACTCCCCGTCGTCGACGGCGGCGTGCAGTTCGGCGGAACCGTTTACCCGGTACCGCGCGACGTCCTCGAGGAAGCCCACGGCCAGACCGTGACCCTCGGTTCCCGCCCGGAAGACCTGGAGACTGTTGCCCAGGGTGAAGGCCTCCAGGTCGAGGTCGACGTCGTCGAAGAACTCGGCGCCGACGCCTACGTCTACGGCCACACCACGCTCGACGGCCAGAGCCACGACATCGTGGCCCGCGTTGACGGCCGCCGCCCCCCGATGAAGGGCGAGTCCATCTGGGTCCGCCCCCAGTCAGGCCACGTACACCTGTTCGACACCAAGACCGGCCTGCGCCTCGGCGACTAGCCCCACCGGTTCCCTAACCTCGCTTCGCTTCGGTTAGGGAACCCTACCGGCGTGGGCCCACCCACCGGTTCGAATGACGGCGGTCCTCCCCACTGGAGGGCCGCCGTCGGGCGTTAACTGCCCCACTTTAGGTGCGGCCCGCCAAATACGGAAGAATTGATATATGAGCGAGGAAAACAGTGCCCAGTGGCACGACGAGCCCACCGACTATGGTCAGATCGGGAAACTGCCCCGGTATGAGGCCGCCAGCGCCAATGACGACAAGGCCTCGATGGTGTCCAGCTCGCTGAGCATCACGGCCGCCGCCACCGAGCCCGAGCTGCTGGACCTGCCCTGGCACATTGCCCTCGAGGACTGGCCGGCAGAGTATCTGGCAGCGCTCCCCCGCGGCATCTCCCGGCACATTGTGCGTTTCGCCCACCTCGGCGGCTCCGTGATCGCCATCAAGGAAACCTCCGAGCACGTGGCCCGCCACGAGTACCATATGCTCCGCAAGCTCGCCCGGCTGGACGTTCCCGGCGTGGAGCCGGTGGCCGTCATCACCGGACGCACCACCCCCGAGGGCCGGCCGCTGAACCCCGTGCTGGTGACCCGGCACCTGAAGTTCTCCATGCCCTACCGCGCGCTCTTCTCCCAGATGCTGCGCAAAGACACCCTGACCCGGCTCATCGACGCCCAGGCGCTGCTGCTGGTCCGGCTGCACCTGATCGGCTTCTACTGGGGCGACGTCTCGCTCTCGAACACCTTGTTCCGCCGCGACGCCGGCGCGTTCGCCGCCTACCTCGTCGATGCCGAGACCGGCGAACTGTACCCGGATTTGTCCACCGGCCAGCGCGAGTACGACCTCGAAATCGCCCGCGTCAACATCGCCGGGGAGCTCATGGACCTGCTCGACGGCGGCCTGATCGAGGAGAAAGTGGATCCGGTGGCCACCAGCGAGCTGATCATGGACAGCTACCGGCGGCTGTGGACCGAGCTGACGGCGAAGGAGTCGTTTGAGATCGGGGAACGCTGGCGCGTGGCCGCCCGGATCCGGCGGCTCAACGAGCTGGGGTTCGACGTCGAGGAATACGCGATCAAGACCACGCAGAACGGCTCCACCATCCAGCTCCAGCCGAAGGTCGTCGACGCCGGGCACCACCAGCGCCGGCTGCTGCGCCTGACCGGCCTGGACGCCCAGGAAAACCAGGCCCGCCGGCTCCTGAACGACATGGATTCATTCCGGGCCGACAACAACCCGGGCATGGACGAGGAATACAGCGCGCACCTGTGGGTCAGCCAGATCTTCGAGCCGATCGTCCGGGCCATCCCCCGCGACCTCTCCGGCAAGCTTGAGCCGGCCGAGGCGGTGCACGAGGTCCTGGAGCACCGCTGGTACATGTCCGAGAAGGAGAACCGGCACATCCCCCTGGCGGAGGCCGTCCAGTCCTACATCGACAACGAACTCCGTCACCGCCGGGACGAGGCTGCGATCATGCTCAACCCGGACACGGGATTGCTCAAGATCCTTGAGGTGGAAACCGAGGAATCGCGGTACGGCGCCGACGAATCCGTGGACGAATACCCGGACTCCGACGACTAGGCCGCGCGCCGGGCAGGTTGTGGCACGCCCGGTTTAAATCGCGTCAGCTAAATCGCCTTGCCCGGGTTCAGGATCCCGGCCGGGTCGAAGAGTTCCTTGATCCGGCGCTGCAGTTCCCGCACGGGTTCCTTCTGCTCCAGGCCAAGCCAACGCAGCTTGTACTGCCCGATCCCGTGTTCGCCGGTGATGGTGCCGCCCATGGCCAGGGCCACGGCAATCGACCGGTCCAGGGCGGCGCCGAGGCGGGCCATGGCATCGGGGTCCACGGTGTTGTCCACCCGGTCGACCCAGAAGGTGGGGTGCAGATTGCCGTCGCCGGCGTGTGCCACGACCTTGAGCTGGACCCGGTGCTCCGCCGCCATGGCTTCGAGCTCGGCGACGTAATCCACCAGGCGTGAGCGCGGCACGGCCACGTCCTCGCCCACCCGGTATTCGTCGTCCACCTCGGTCCCGCGGCTGTTGCGGCGCAGTTCGACGAGCTGTTCGGCCTCCGCGTCCGCCTCCATGGTCACCACCGCTCCTCCCGCGACCAGGACCGGGCGGATGGCCGCGGCTTCCGCCGCCGCGCCGAAACCGTCGGTCTGGATCAGCAGCAGGGCTGCCCCGCGCGCGGCCAGGTCCGAGCCGTGGAGGTCATCGAGCTGGGCGAGCGAGCCGCCGTCGAGCAGTTCCATGATGGCCGGCTGCACGCGGGCCCGGCCCACGGCGAGGACCCCGGCCGCGGCGCTGCGGAAGTCCGGGTAGAAGGCGGCGATGGTGTGCACGTCCCGCGGCAGGTACTTCAGCCGCACGGTGACACCGACCACGATCCCCAGGGTCCCCTCCGAGCCGACGAACAGCCCCGTGAGGTCATAGCCGGCGACGCCCTTGAAGGTCTGGTGGCCCGTGTGGATGAGGGAGCCGTCCGCGAGGACGACGTCGAGCGCCAGGACCGAGTCCCGGGTCACCCCGTACTTCGCGCAGCGCAGCCCGCCGGCGTTGGTGGCCACGTTGCCGCCGATGGTGGACATCTTGAAGCTCGCAGGATCCGGGGCGTACATGAGCCCGTGCACGGCGGCGGCCGCGTTCAGGTCGGCGTTGATGACGCCGGGTTCCACGACGGCGGTCTCGTCGTCCGGGTTCAGGTCCAGGATGCGGTTCATCCCCTGGAGCGTGAGCACCACGCAGCCCGCGCTCGCGTGGGCGCCCCCGGAGACCCCGGTCCCGGCTCCGCGCGCCACGAGCGCGACGCCGAGGGCGGCGCAGGCACGCACCGTTGCCTGCACGTCGGCGACCGATTCGGCGCGGACCACGGCCTGCGGGAGCTGATAGTCCAGGACGGGGGCCTGGTCCACGGCATAGGCGGCCAGCGTGGTCGCGTCCACGGCAATTTTCGCCGCGCCCAGGGAAGAGGTCAGCTCATCGATGATGCTGCGCATGCGGTCTCCAGTTCGGTCGAATCCGGATCCCAGTCTATGTCCGCGGGACGGGCACGCGGGTCCCGGGCAACACCCACGCGGCGGCCGCCGGCCCTCGGGTGCAGATCAGGGCGGTTCCGCCGGCGTCCTCCGACCTGATCTGCCCGCCCGGTTGCCCCGGCGACGGGATCAGTGCCACGTCGACGTCGGCCGTCGCGTAGGCCGGCCGCCCGGCAAGGGCAGCCAGCTGGGCCGCCGCGAGTGTTCCGGGCTCCAGTTTCACTTCGGCGGCCGCCCGGGCCACTACCACCAGCACGGAGCTCCGCGCGGTTTCGCGAACAAACGCCAGGGCATCCCCGCGGGCGTGCAGCCACCGCACACCGCCGCCGGTGAGCGCGGGCTGTTCCCGGCGCAGTGTGCTGAGCGCCGTGTAATCCGCCCGGAGGTCGCTGAGGATGCGGCCGGGGTCGTTCCAGGGCATGGGCGTGCGGGAGGACTCCCCGTTGTCGCCTTTGAGGCCGAACTCGTCCCCGGCGAACACCACGGGAACCCCCGGCAGGGTGAACATCAGCAGCGCGCCGAGCCGCTGGCCGCCGTCGATCATCACCGTGGCGGCGCGTGCGGTGTCGTGACTGTTCAGGGCGTTCATGTTCTGCTGCCGGACGTCCCAGCTGAACGCGGCGGCGAGGTCCAGATGGGTGGCCAGGAAATCCTCGGCGGCGGTCCGGTTCGGCCCCGGCAGCGGGGTTCCGAAGAAGTTGACGTGTCCGGCGTCGCCGGCCAGCCAGGACCACAGTGGCCGGGTGAAGTTGGAGTAGGTCATGGCGCCGTGCCAGTGCTCGCCGCTGAAGTCAGGGGCGGCATCGTTGGTGGCCTCGGCGAGCAGCGCCGCGTCCGGGTTGATCGAACGGACCCGGCCCGCGATCAGGCGGGCGACGTCCTGGTTGAGATCGGTGCCGCCGAGCCGGCCGGTCATATTGCCGACGTCGATCCGCCATCCGTCGAGGTTGAACGGCGGCCGGAGCCAGCGTGCCACGGGGGAATCGTCGTCCAGGACGAATTTCTCGCGCAGGCCCTGAGACGACCAGTTCAGTTTGGGCAGGGATCTGACGCCGTACCAGGACTCGTATTCCGTGTGCTCCGCGTTGAAGTAGTAGTATCCGGACTCCTCAGAGGCCGGGTCGGCCAGGGCCCGTCGGAACCATTCGTGGGCATCGCCGGAATGGTTGGCCGTGAGGTCGCCCATCACGCGCAGGCCGCGCGCGTGGGCGGCTTCGACGAGTTCCACGAGGGCCTCGTCCCCGCCCAGCAGCGGATCCACGCAACTGAAGGTGGCGGCGTCGTAGCGGTGGTTGGAACGGGCCGGGAAGAACGGCGTCAGGTAGATGACATCGGCCCCGAGCTGCTGGATGTGGTCCAGCCGCTCGGTGATGCCGCGGAGGTCCCCGCCGTAGTACTGGTACGGGGTCTGCGGGCCGGAGCCGTCCACCTCAGTGGAGTCCCAGTTGCACGGCACGGCCCAGTCCGGAGCGGGGCGCTCCGGGACCGGACCTGACGCGGACAGGTTTTCTGCGGACAGGTTTTGCGCCGGCAGGTTTTGCGCCGGCAGGTTTTGCGACGGCAGGTCTTGCGCCGAAAGCGCGGAGCGGGCGAAGCGGTCCGGGAAGATCTGGTACATCGTTCCCCGGCGCAGCCATTCAGGTGCGGGCCGGAAGGTCGTGATCCGGAAGTCGGCGTAGTCGGACACATCCCGGCTGAATAACCCCTGCGCGTTCAGGCTCCAGTACCGCAGGCTGCCGGCGGTCCCGGCTGCCCCGACCCCGCCGGCTGCCGTGGCCCCGCCGTTTGCGGCCCCGCCCGTGGCGGCACCGCTGGCGTCCGGGACTTCCAGCAGGAACCGGTACCGGGCCACCGGGTTGGTCGCCACGGTGGCAGCCTCCCACCAGGCCCAGCCGTCGGCCTCGCCCAGGGGCCGGGCGGGGTCGTAGCGGGGTTCGCCGTCGTGGATGGACCGCAGCCAGACCCGGGCGGCCCGCCCCCAGACGGCGGGGACGCGGAGCCGCAGGCGGAGCTCCGCCCCCTGCTCGACGTGCCCGGGCGCGTAAAGGGCCGAGCCGTCATGGTGCGGAAGCGGGCCCGCGCTGCCCGGCAGCTCCATGCCTAGCCCTTCACCGAGCCCTGGGTGAGGCCGCTGACGATATAGCGTTGCAAGTACAGGAACAAAGCCATCACGGGGACGGCGGACAGCACCGCCCCGGCGGCAAAGACGCCCCAGTTTTCCGAGCGCTGCTGCGCTACAAAGGAGTACAGCCCGACGGCGAGGGTCTGGCTGTCCGGGTCCGTGAGCACAACGGAAGCGATTACGAACTCGCCGGAGATGGCGATGAACGTCAGCAGGCCCACCACGGCCAGGATCGGGGTGACGAGCCGCATGATGATGCCGAAGAAGATCTGCGCGTGGCTGGCGCCGTCGATCTTGGCCGCCTCGTCCAGGGACTGCGGCACGGTGTTGAAGAAGCCGTACATGAGGTAGGTGTTCACGCCCAGGGCCCCGCCGAGGTACACCATGATCAGGCCCAGCTGGCTGCCCAGCCCAAGGGCCGGGATGACCTCGGAAATCCCGCTCAGCAGCAGGAAGATGGCCACAACGGCGAGCAGTTGCGGGAACATCTGCAGCAGCAGCAGGCTCAGCAGGCCAATCCGGCGCCCGGTGAAGCGCATTCGGGAGAACGCGTACGCCGCCATGGCGCCCAGGAACACGGTGGACGCAGAGGTCACGCCGCCCACCACCATGGTGTTGACGAACCAGCGCGCGAAGGGGCGCGAGGGGTTGTTCAGCAGTTCGGTGAAGTTGCCGAAGTCGATCCGGCTGAACAAGGCGTTGGATCCCACCAATGTGCCGGTGGAGTTGAAGGCCGCGGAAAGCACATACAGCAGCGGGAAGACCGCAAAGATGGTGACGACGATCCCCACCAGGTGCCGCCAGCCCTTGTCCTTGAGCCAGGCGCCGAAGGACTTGCGCCGCCGGAGGACCTTGGGCCCGCCGGCGGTGTCGCCGGTGCCGTTGCGGGGTCCGGCACCGTCCCTGTCGCGTGCTTCTTCGGCCGTCCGGTCGCCGGAGGCAAGGCGCTGCGGCTGGTCAGTGGTGGAGACGACGCGTGCTGCGGGCCCGTTCATGAGTTCACTTCCTCAAGTGCCTTGGTCTGCTTGAAGCTGATGGCCGAAACAGTGGCCACGATGATGAAGATGATGATCGCCAGGGCGCTGGCCAGGCCGTAGTCACGGCCGGTGCCCTGCCCGAACGCCACCTTGTAGACGAGCGTGATCAGGATGTCTGTGGCCCCGATGTCCCGGTCCGTGTCCGCGAACCGCGGGCCGCCGCCGGTGAGCATGAAGATCACATTGAAGTTGTTGAAGTTGAAGGCGAAGGATGAGATCAGCAGCGGCGCGATCGAGACCAGCAGGAGCGGCAGTTTGATGGAGCGGAACACCCGCCAGGGGCCGGCGCCGTCCATCCTGGCCGCCTCGTCCAACTCCGTGGGCAGGGACTGCAGGGCCCCGGTGCAGACGAGGAACATGTACGGGAAGCCGAGCCAGAGGTTGACCACCAGCACGCTGATCTTGGCCAGGACCGGGTCCGTCAGCCAGCCGATCGTGGCCCCGCCCAGCAGGGTCTGGTTGAGCCAGCCGAACTGCGGGTTCAGGATGCCGGACCACACCAGTCCGGACAGGAATGCCGGGAAGGCGTAGGGCAGGATCATGAGGATCCGGTAGATCTTCTTGCCTCGCAGGTCCTCGCGGTTGAACGTGATCGCCAGGAACAGTCCCAGGGCGAAGGTCAGCGCCACCGAGGCGACGGCGAAGGTGAAGGTCCACAGGATGACGCCCAGCAGCGGGCCGCGGAGGCTCGGATCGGTGAAGGCGCGCGCGAAGTTCTCCATGCCGACGTCGATCTTCCAGCCCGTAGTCAGCGTCTCTCCGCTGTCCGTGGCGAACGCTCCCTTGCCGTTGTCCCGGTAGACGGAACCGGTGTCCGTGTCCGTGAAGGTGCCGGCGTCGGCGTCGTACTTCAGGGCCGGCTTGAACTGGTAAGCGGAGCTGCCGTCAGCGGTCCGCAGGGTACCGTCAGCGGGATCGGCGGAGACCGGAACGGTGATGCCCAGGATCTGCTGCTGGTTTGCGACGATCTCCTGGAAGTTCAGGGTCCGGTAGCCTGCCAGGGCGTTGGCCTTGCCGGTGGAGTCCGTTCCCGCGCCGGAGACCTGTTCCAACGGCGTGCCGGTGCTCCCCAGTGAGGTCTTGCCGTCCGGGTCCGTGAACAGCAGGTAGAAGGAGCCGTCCTTGGACAGCACGGCTGCCTTGTAGGCCGGCGAGTCAGGGACCCGCTTCTGCGCCGTGAGCTGGATGGCCGCGATCGCGTCATCCTTGGTGCTGTTGTGCCCGTCGCCGTAGTTGGTGAAGGCAATGTAGCCGCTGAAGAGCACCACGAACACCTGGAACACGAGCAGGAACAGCACGCCGGGCGCGAGATACTTCGCCGGCAGCCCGCCCTTGCGCAGGTAGATCCAGTTGATCGCTGCCACGACGACGGCGGAAACAGCCAGCGCGCCCCAGGACTGGCTGAGGAACAGCATCATGAGCACGTAGACGGCGACGGCATCCACGATGCCCAGCAGGACGATCTTGGCGATCGTTCCCTTGGTGGTATCGGGGCCGAAGGTTCGGCGGCGGGAGCCGTTTCGTTTCCGGGAGGGGGTCCTGGCGGGGCCGCCGGGAGCTGCAGGGGCGGAATCGCCGGCCTGGCGGAGTTCGGTGTCTGTCATGGATGTGTTCGGTCCTCGGAAGAAAGCTGGGGTGGTGCAGGAACGGGCCGGGCGGCATGCTCTGCCGCCCGGCCCGGGCTGTGCGGTGCCGCGGACCCTCAACGGGATCCGCTGGAACCGCGCGAGGGCTAACCCGCGATCTTGGCCTTGATGCTGGCGGCCATCTTGGCCCAGTCAGCGGCGGGATCGCCCTGGCCCTTGATGAGGGCGAGCTCGGTGGCTCCCCAGTCAGCCCAGACGGCACTCATTTCCGGGATGGCCGGCATCGGGACGCCGGCGGCGCCGATCTTGCCGAAGGCTGCCACGACCGGATCGCTGGCGGCCTTCTCGAACGAGGCCTTCAGGGCCGGCGGACGGCCTCCGGCCTTGTACATGGAGTCCTGTGCTGCCTCGGTGGTGAGGTAGTTGGTGACGAACTCGTTGGTGGCCAGGGCGTTGGCGCTCTTGGCGCTGATGAAGAAGCCGTTGACGCCGATGAACGGCTGGGCGGGCTTGTCGCCGGCGGTGGGCAGCTCGTCGACAGCGAACTTGATGCCCTTCTTCTGCACGTCCGGCACGTTCCACGGGCCGGTCAGGTAGTACGGGGACTCGCCGGCCAGGAACTTCTCCTTGGCGATGTCGCCGGTGATGTTGGAGTTGATGATCTTCTCTCCGGCGTCGCCCCAGGCGGCCAGCTTCTTGGCGAACGCGACGCCGGCGGCGTCGCCGATCAGGAGCTGCTTGGGATCGTAGCCGCCGTCGGCAGCCTTGCCGAAGACCTCCGAGCCCATGGAGGACTGCAGCGGGTACAGGTGGTAGGGGTCGCCCTGCTTCGGGTCCATGCCCACCAGGAACGGGAATTTCGCTTTGCCGTCGGCCACGGCCTTCTTGCCGTTGGCGATGACCTCATCCAGGGTCTTGGCACTCTGGGGCACGAGGTCCGTGTTGCGCAGCAGGGCGATGTTCTCGATCGCGTACGGAACACCGTAGACGGAGCCGTTGTAGGTCATGGCCTTGACGGCGGAGTCCTGGAACCCGGCCTTCTTGTCACCGAGCTCCACGGGCGCGATCACGCCGTTCTGGACGAACTTGCCGACCCAGTCGTGCGGACCGACGATAAGGTCCGGGCCCTTGCCGGTGGGGACCTGGGTGATGAAGTCGTCGCGGACTGCGGCGAAGTCCTTGACCACGAGCTTGACCGCGATGCCGGTATCGGCCTGGAATTTGGCCGTGATGTCCTTCAGCGCGGGTGAACGCTCGGCATCGACCCACATGGTGATCGTGCTGGCCCCGGAAGCCTTCAGGTCCGGCTTGGCCGTCGCGGTGGCCGGCGCGGTGGCTGCGGCGCCGCCGCAAGCGCTGAGGGCCAGCGCGGCCACTACGGAGATCGCGCCTGCGGTGAATACCCGCCGGCTCGTCCCGTTCGTGAGGGTGTTCTGCACCTTCATTGGTGTCCCTTTCATAAAATCCTGCATCCACGCGTAAGGCCCTGGAATTCCATTCCAGAGCCCCGTGGCATCGTCGGTGATGTGGCTCACAGCTGCAAGCGCTTCCAAAGTACATGCTCGGCGGCGCTTTGAAAAGTCAGGCTACCGGCCGGTAGTGGGACCAGCCTCCTGCGGCTGGGGTGCGACGCGCCACGATCCGTCGCTCAGGTTTCTAGCTGTCGTCGGCCGTCAGGCCGCACTCCCCTCCCGCGATAATCCAATTGCTGGCCAAACACGCGGGCTGGAATGTGGCTGGAAGCGTTTTCATTTTGGGTGCGCGGGACTTACCATTACGGTCATGTCCGTAGATGCAGCTCTCTTCTCCCCCGCCGCGATGGCCGGCACCCCCACCGGTCCCCTGACGGGCCCGTTGACCCCGGTGCACGCCGCTGACCACCTTCCCGGCTGGTGGCGTTCCGCCGTCATTTACCAGGTGTATCCGCGTTCGTTCCGGGACCTGAACGGCGACGGCGTCGGCGACCTCGCCGGTATCACGGCCGAGCTGCCTCGCCTCGCCGAACTCGACATCGACGCCGTCTGGCTGTCCCCGTTCTACCGGTCACCCCAGCGTGACGCCGGCTACGACGTCAGCGACTACTGCGACGTCGACCCCCTGTTCGGCACGCTGGACGATTTCGACACCATGATGGCCGAGGCCATCCGGCTGGGGCTGCGGATGATCGTTGACCTGGTGCCCAACCACTGCTCGGACCAGCACCCGGCTTTCCAGGCCGCCCTCGCCGCGCCGGCCGGCAGTCCCGAACGGGACATGTTCATTTTCCGCGACGGCCGCGGCACGTTCGGCGAGGAGCCGCCGAACAACTGGCAGTCCCACTTTGGCGGTTCGGCCTGGACCCGGATCACCGAACCCGACGGCGCGCCGGGCCAGTGGTACCTGCACCTGTTCGATTCCTCCCAGCCGGACTTCAACTGGGACAACCGCGCCGTTCACGAGGAATTCGAGCGCGTCCTGCGCTTCTGGCTCGAACGCGGGGTCTCCGGGTTCCGGGTGGACGTGGCGCATGCCCTCGTCAAGGCCCCCGGCCTGCCCGAGTGGGGCGGCCGCGCCGACGGCAACAGCTGCGACGGATTCCCCGGACACGACGCACCGATGTTCGGACAGCCCGCACTTCATGAGATCTACCGCCAGTGGCGGCGGATTCTTGCGGAGTACGGCCCCGACCGGATCCTCTGTGCCGAGGCTAATGTGGACCCGCTTCCCCGGCTGGCCGATTGGGTCCGTCCGGATGAAATGCACCAGGCCTTCAACTTCCCCTACCTTCACGCAGGACTTGACGTGCACCGCATGCGCAACGTCATCACCGAGTCGCTGACGGCGCTGGACGCCGTCGGTGCCCCCAGCACCTGGGTGCTCTCCAACCACGACGTCGTCCGCCACGCCACCCGTTTCGGGTACACGGGTCAGGCGCCGCGTGACGGCGACGGAATCGGCACCTGGGATCCGCAGCCGGATGAGGACCTCGGACGGTCCCGGGCGGCTGCCGCGTCCATGTTCATGCTGGGACTGCCCGGCGGCGCCTACCTCTACCAGGGCGAGGAACTCGGTCTCCCAGACGGGATCGACATCCCGGACACCCGGCGGCAGGACCCCACCTTTGCCCGCACCGGCGGTGAGCGGCTTGGCCGCGACGGCTGCCGGGTCCCGCTGCCCTGGCGGGCTGGCGAGCTCCATGCCGGGTTCGGCGACGGGCAGGACCCCTGGCTGCCGCAGCCGGACAGCTTTGCCGGACTTGCGCGTGATCTGCAGGCCGCGTCGCCATCGTCGCATCTGAGCCTCTACAAGCGGATGCTGGATCTCCGGCGCGGGCTGGAACTCGGCCACGGCTCGCTGTCCTGGTACGAGGACCTCTGCACGGACACGAGCCTGGCCTTCCTCAACGGGACCACGCTGGTGCTGCTCAACACGGGATCCGAACCCCTGGACATGCCGGCCGGACGGGTGCTGTTGCGAAGCTCGACGAGGCCCGGGTCCGGCTACGCCACGGAGGACATGTCCAGCACCGGTGATCAGTTAAGCTCAGGTGAAACAGTTTGGCTGGAAACCTACATAGAGGACACGGAGGGGTAGAAATGCCCGGCATCAAGGACGTCGCGGAACGGGCCGGCCTCTCCATCGCTACCGTTTCGCGCGCCTTGAGCGGCAAGGGCAACGTCTCGCCGAGGAGCCGGGAGCGTGCCCGGGCCGCCGCCGCCGAGCTCGGATTCGTCCTGTCCTACCACGCCTCGAGCCTGGCCTCTGGACGCAACCACAACGTCGGCGTCGTTGTGCCCTCGGTCCACCGGTGGTTCTTTTCCTCGGTCGTCGAAGGCGTCTCGGCGACGCTGCTGGATGCCGGCTACGACCTCACGCTGTACAACGTCAGCGAGGGGCAGGAGCGCCGTCACAGCGTGCTGAACGACTTCCTGCTCCGCAAACGCGTGGATGCCGTCATCGCGGTGTCTTTGGAGCTCTCCGAAGCGGAGATTGACCAACTGCTGGCCATCCACCGCCCAATCGTGGGAATCGGCGGTCCGTTGCCCGGGGCGTCGACAATCCGCATCAATGATTCCGGCATCGCGGAGGCCGCGGCCCGGCACCTGATCCAGCTTGGTCACAGCCGGATCGCCCACATGACCGGGGACGCCGCCTACGAACAAGACTTCCGCCTGCCCGGGACGCGTCAGGCCGGCTTCAAGAAAGCCATGCGCGATGCGGGACTGGCGGTCCGGCCGGAGTGGCAGGTCTCCGCCGATTTCACGATTCAAGGCGCATATGCCAGTGCCCGCCAACTGCTCGGTGGATCGCCGGAGCGTCCGACGGCCGTCTTTGCCGCCTCGGACGAAATGGCGATCGGCACGATCCTCGCCGCCCGGGACTTCGGCCTGCGGGTGCCGCAGGATCTCTCTGTCATCGGCATCGACGGCCACGAGCTGGGTGAGGTCTTCGGACTGACCACGATCGACCAGGACGCTCGGGGGCAGGGCGCGTTGGCCGTCAGGCGTCTGCTGGCGGGACTCAACGGCGACGCTGACTCATCGGCGGCGGACTCCGAATACCCTACACAGTTCGTGATCCGTTCCAGCACTGCCGTTCCGCCGGTAGACCAGGCACCACTGCGGGGCTAAGGTCCGCGCCAGCCGTCCCGGAACGGCCGCCGGCCTGAGCGCCAGCCTGAGCGCCAGCCTTAATGCCTGATGGTACGGGCGCGCCGGTCTCAGGACGTTCAGGGGTTGGGGCCGACCGCGCCGGCACCACCCATGAACCGAACGAAGCGGTCCAGGACGGCGGGCCAGCCTGCCGCGTACTCTGCCCGGGCCGCAGCGGGGTCCTCGGCGCCTTCCCAACCGCTGTGAACCAGGCGGAGCTCTGTCCCTTCGCCCACCGCCCTGAACGCCACCCGGAGTTCGGTGGACCACATGGCAGTGGTTCCGGGGTGCCAGCTGGCGTGGAAGGAGAGCGGCGGCTGCCAGTCGTCAATCGATCCCCACACCGCCGTCCTGCCGTCATCCGAGGACTCCATGATCAGGTTCTCCTCGAACTCGACATAGGAGCCCGCGCCGTAGACGCTGTGGTCCTCGAGCGGCCACCAGAGGTGCGTGTGTTCCGTAAATCCCATGAAGGCCCGGGCGACTGCGCCCGGCACCACGACGCTGACGACGACGGGATCGAGTTCGTCCGCCGCTGCGGGCTCCGGTGCGCCGGACGGGGCATGGCTGAAGAGGTTATCCATGGGCAACAACTCTACCCGCGTGGCCTTCTTCCCCGGATCCTGGCCTGGACTCGGCAGCGGCCTAAAGGGGGTTTAAATGCGGGAGGACCCCAACCTGGTGGTTGGGGTCCTCGACCTGAATGGTGTTCCGGCGGTGACCTACTCTCCCACACCCTCCCGGGTGCAGTACCATCGGCGCTGTGGGTCTTAGCTTCCGGGTTCGGGATGGGACCGGGCGTTTCCCCCACGCTATGACCGCCGTAACCCTTGCTCCGCCACGCACCCGTGTGTTGGGGGTGGGGAAAACTAGTGGTTACAACATCTGTGGTGTTGTTATTTGGTTGTGGTTTTGTTCCTCAAGCAACGGGTTTGTTGTTTGGGAACCACATAGTGGACGCAAGCAGTCTTGTTTCTTTGTACCACCCCTGGGTGCAAACCCCTTTTGAAGGTGGGTTTGCGGGGTGGTGTGTGGTGTAAGTTATCGGCCTATTAGTACCGGTCAGCTTCACGAGTCGTTAGTCCTCGCTTCCACATCCGGCCTATCAACCCAGTGGTCTGGCTGGGGGCCTCTCACACGCAAGGTGTATGGAAATCTCATCTCGAAGCGAGCTTCCCGCTTAGATGCTTTCAGCGGTTATCCCATCCGAACGTAGCTAATCAGCGGTGCACTTGGCAGTACAACTGACACACCAGAGGTTCGTCCGTCCCGGTCCTCTCGTACTAAGGACAGCCCTTCTCAAATTTCCTGCGCGCGCAGCGGATAGGGACCGAACTGTCTCACGACGTTCTAAACCCAGCTCGCGTACCGCTTTAATGGGCGAACAGCCCAACCCTTGGGACCTACTCCAGCCCCAGGATGCGACGAGCCGACATCGAGGTGCCAAACCATGCCGTCGATATGGACTCTTGGGCAAGATCAGCCTGTTATCCCCGAGGTACCTTTTATCCGTTGAGCGACGGCCATTCCACAATGTACCGCCGGATCACTAGTCCCGACTTTCGTCCCTGCTCGAGATGTCTCTCTCACAGTCAAGCTCCCTTGTGCACTTACACTCGACACCTGATTGCCAACCAGGCTGAGGGAACCTTTGGGCGCCTCCGTTACTTTTTAGGAGGCAACCGCCCCAGTTAAACTACCCATCAGGCACTGTCCCTGACCCGGATTACGGGCCGAAGTTAGATGTCCAAAGTGACCAGAGTGGTATTTCAACGATGACTCCACCCGAACTGGCGTCCGGGCTTCAACGTCTCCCACCTATCCTACACAAGCCACTCCGAACACCAATACCAAACTATAGTAAAGGTCTCGGGGTCTTTCCGTCCTGCTGCGCGTAACGAGCATCTTTACTCGTACTGCAATTTCGCCGAGTTTATGGTTGAGACAGCGGGGAAGTCGTTACTCCATTCGTGCAGGTCGGAACTTACCCGACAAGGAATTTCGCTACCTTAGGATGGTTATAGTTACCACCGCCGTTTACTGGGGCTTAAATTCTCAGCTTCGCCTTGCGGCTAACCGGTCCTCTTAACCTTCCAGCACCGGGCAGGAGTCAGTCCGTATACATCGTCTTGCGACTTCGCACGGACCTGTGTTTTTAGTAAACAGTCGCTTCCCCCTGGTCTCTGCGGCCCCGATCCCCTCCCACCAGCAAGTGGTGTTCAAGGTTGGGGCCCCCCTTCTCCCGAAGTTACGGGGGCATTTTGCCGAGTTCCTTAACCATAATTCTCTCGATCGCCTTAGTATTCTCTACCTGATCACCTGTGTCGGTTTGGGGTACGGGCGGCTAAAACCTCGCGTCGATGCTTTTCTCGGCAGCATAGGATCACCGAATCCCCCCATACGGGGGTCCCGTCAGATCTCAGGCATCATGAACGGCGGATTTGCCTACCGTTCGCCCTACATCCTTAGACCGGGACAACCATCGCCCGGCTCGGCTACCTTCCTGCGTCACACCTGTTAATACGCTTGCCTCCCAGGATCAGGTCCCGCGCTCCACCAAAACCCTTCCACCACAAGGGCGGTCAGGCAGGTTTCGGGCGGTTAGTATCCCCTGTTCAGCATGGGCGGTTTTTCGCCGGTACGGGAATATCAACCCGTTGTCCATCGACTACGCCTGTCGGCCTCGCCTTAGGTCCCGACTTACCCAGGGCAGATTAGCTTGACCCTGGAACCCTTGATCATCCGGCGGACGGGTTTCTCACCCGTCTTTCGCTACTCATGCCTGCATTCTCACTCGTGTAGGCTCCACCGCTGGTTTCCACCGCGACTTCACTGCCCACACGACGCTCCCCTACCACTCCAGACGCCTGAACCAACCCCACAAGGGAGCGGCTGGGCTATTGTCTGAAATCCACAACTTCGGCGGTGTACTTGAGCCCCGCTACATTGTCGGCGCGGAATCACTTGACCAGTGAGCTATTACGCACTCTTTTAAGGATGGCTGCTTCTAAGCCAACCTCCTGGTTGTCTTCGCAACTCCACATCCTTTCCCACTTAGCACACGCTTAGGGGCCTTAGTTGGTGGTCTGGGCTGTTTCCCTCTCGACTATGAAGCTTATCCCCCACAGTCTCACTGCTGCGCTCTCACTTACCGGCATTCGGAGTTTGGCTGACGTCAGTAACCTTGTAGGGCCCATTAGCCATCCAGTAGCTCTACCTCCGGTAAGAAACACGCAACGCTGCACCTAAATGCATTTCGGGGAGAACCAGCTATCACGAAGTTTGATTGGCCTTTCACCCCTACCCACAGCTCATCCCCTCCATTTTCAACTGAAGTGGGTTCGGTCCTCCACGACGTCTTACCGTCGCTTCAACCTGGCCATGGGTAGATCACTTCGCTTCGGGTCTAGATCACGCCACTGCAACGCCCTATTCAGACTCGCTTTCGCTACGGCTTCCCCACACGGGTTAACCTCGCGACGTAACACTAACTCGCAGGCTCATTCTTCAAAAGGCACGCCGTCACCCCTACACAGCAAGCTGCGGAGGCTCCGACGGATTGTAAGCACACGGTTTCAGGTACTGTTTCACTCCCCTCCCGGGGTACTTTTCACCTTTCCCTCACGGTACTGGTCCGCTATCGGTCATTAGGGAGTATTTAGGCTTATCAGGTGGTCCTGACAGATTCGCACGGGATTTCTCGGGCCCCGTGCTACTTGGGATACTTCACCAGGCGGTGCACAACATTTCGGTTACGGGGCTCACACCCTCTACGGCCGGCCTTTCAAGACCGTTCACCTATGCCAGCACTCTCACCTTCCCAGCCCGGCAGAGCTGGAGTGGGAAGTCCCACAACCCCGACCATGCAACGCCCGCCGGCTATCACACATGGAACGGTTTAGCCTGATCCGCGTTCGCTCGCCACTACTGACGGAATCACTATTGTTTTCTCTTCCTGCGGGTACTGAGATGTTTCACTTCCCCGCGTTCCCTCCACGCACCCTATGTGTTCAGATGCGGGTCACCAGGCAGCTCGCGCCCCTGGCGGGGTTTCCCCATTCGGACACCCTGGGATCACAGTCCGGTTATCGACTCCCCCAGGCTTATCGCAGATTCCTACGTCCTTCTTCGGCTCCTAATGCCAAGGCATCCACCGTGTGCTCTTAAAAACTTGACCACAAAAGATCAAGGAGTAATTTTCGAGAGAACCACAGAAACCACACCATCACCACAGCAACACCCAAAAGGGCACCACCGCAGCAACAGCACAGATCCAGGTTCATATTCTTGGAAATTGCTTCTTATAAAAGATGCTCGCGTCCACTATGTAGTTCTCAAACAACAACCCCGTACCACACACCCCACACACACAACCCCAAGGGGCCGAAACATGCATGCTCGGTGCAGCCAGGAAACCAGAAACACAAGTCCCACACCCCGCACCCCGCGCACCCTCCCCGAAGGGAAGAGAACGCGGCCCGCAGGCCATGGTCCTGTTGTCTCAGGACCCAACAGTGTGCCAAACACTAAACCGCTGATCCCCTCTCCCGCACCGTTCCAGGACCACCGCCGCAAAGGGCGGGTGTCCGTACTGGGTGCCGGCGAAGAACCGGCGGCCGCTATTTGTTGATATTCCACCCGTGAGCACCCGCCGCAGAACTAGCGTCTGCGCAACGGGCGTACTCCTGACAACCCCACCACACGGACATAACGCCCGGCGAGGTGGTTGTAGGTGCTCCTTAGAAAGGAGGTGATCCAGCCGCACCTTCCGGTACGGCTACCTTGTTACGACTTAGTCCCAATCGCCAGTCCCACCTTCGACAGCTCCCTCCCACAAGGGGTTAGGCCACCGGCTTCGGGTGTTACCAACTTTCGTGACTTGACGGGCGGTGTGTACAAGGCCCGGGAACGTATTCACCGCAGCGTTGCTGATCTGCGATTACTAGCGACTCCGACTTCATGGGGTCGAGTTGCAGACCCCAATCCGAACTGAGACCGGCTTTTTGGGATTAGCTCCACCTCACAGTATCGCAACCCTTTGTACCGGCCATTGTAGCATGCGTGAAGCCCAAGACATAAGGGGCATGATGATTTGACGTCGTCCCCACCTTCCTCCGAGTTGACCCCGGCAGTCTCCCATGAGTCCCCGCCATTACGCGCTGGCAACATGGAACGAGGGTTGCGCTCGTTGCGGGACTTAACCCAACATCTCACGACACGAGCTGACGACAACCATGCACCACCTGTGAACCGGCCCCAAAGGGGAAGGACTGTTTCCAGCCCGGTCCGGCCCATGTCAAGCCTTGGTAAGGTTCTTCGCGTTGCATCGAATTAATCCGCATGCTCCGCCGCTTGTGCGGGCCCCCGTCAATTCCTTTGAGTTTTAGCCTTGCGGCCGTACTCCCCAGGCGGGGCACTTAATGCGTTAGCTACGGCGCGGAAAACGTGGAATGTCCCCCACACCTAGTGCCCAACGTTTACGGCATGGACTACCAGGGTATCTAATCCTGTTCGCTCCCCATGCTTTCGCTCCTCAGCGTCAGTTAATGCCCAGAGACCTGCCTTCGCCATCGGTGTTCCTCCTGATATCTGCGCATTTCACCGCTACACCAGGAATTCCAGTCTCCCCTACATCACTCTAGTCTGCCCGTACCCACCGCAGATCCGGAGTTGAGCCCCGGACTTTCACGGCAGACGCGACAAACCGCCTACGAGCTCTTTACGCCCAATAATTCCGGATAACGCTTGCGCCCTACGTATTACCGCGGCTGCTGGCACGTAGTTAGCCGGCGCTTCTTCTGCAGGTACCGTCACTTTCGCTTCTTCCCTACTGAAAGAGGTTTACAACCCGAAGGCCGTCATCCCTCACGCGGCGTCGCTGCATCAGGCTTGCGCCCATTGTGCAATATTCCCCACTGCTGCCTCCCGTAGGAGTCTGGGCCGTGTCTCAGTCCCAGTGTGGCCGGTCACCCTCTCAGGCCGGCTACCCGTCGTCGCCTTGGTGAGCCATTACCTCACCAACAAGCTGATAGGCCGCGAGTCCATCCAAAACCACAATAAAGCTTTCCACCCCCCACCATGCGATGAGGAGTCATATCCGGTATTAGACCCAGTTTCCCAGGCTTATCCCAGAGTTAAGGGCAGGTTACTCACGTGTTACTCACCCGTTCGCCACTAATCCCCGGTGCAAGCACCGGATCATCGTTCGACTTGCATGTGTTAAGCACGCCGCCAGCGTTCATCCTGAGCCAGGATCAAACTCTCCGTTGAAGTAAAACAGACACAACATGCGCCCCCGGGAAAACGGGACACACACGCTGCACAAAATTTGAAACCAGCCAAATAACACCAGACCACACCACGGGGTGGCGGGCCCGGCAAATTCAACCAATTCAATACAATAAATTGGTATCAACAAACTTGGCACACTATTGAGTTCTCAAACAACAGACACACCCGGCACCACCACAACCATTTCGGTCGAGGATCGCTCCGGAGCAACTTTTCAAACTTACCCGGCCGCTTCACCCTAGTCAAATCGGCGATCCAAACTCAGTCTTGCCATTGGCTTCTGGGTCTTGGTGGCCGTTCAACTCCGGGGAGCAGCGCGGAAATAAACTCTACCACCACTTGGCCCGGCTGACAAAGCCGCCCTGAAGGCGGTGCAGAAAAGCCCGGAATCAAGGGGATTCCGGGCCTCTCGCAGACACCCCTCGACGCGCGCCCGGTGAGGTGTCCGGGCGTTGCGCCTAGCCCAGCGGCTTGAAGTACGCGGCCCCGAGCGGAGGCAGGGTGACGGTAAGCATGGCCGGCTGTCCGTCCAGGCCTTCCTTCGTCGCGATCAGGGTTCCGGTGTTCTCCACCCCGGAACCGCCGTAGGTGGCGGCGTCGGTGTTGAGCACTTCCTGCCACTCACCGGCCGACGGGACACCGAGGAGGTAGTCCGTGTGCGGGCCGCCGGAGAAGTTCACGGCGCAGACCAGCGGGTTGCCGTCGGCGTCGCGGCGGATGAACGTCAGCACGTTGCGGTCGGAGTCTCCCCCGTTGATCCATTGGAAACCTTCGGGCTGGTTGTCCTGCTCGTACAGCGCCGGCGTGGAACGGTACAGCTCATTGAGGTCCTTGGTCAGGAGCTGCATGCCGTTGTGCGCCGGGATGTCCGCGAGCCACCAGTCCAGGCCATACTGCTCCGACCACTCCGCTTCCTGGCCGAATTCGGTGCCCATGAAGATCAGCTGCTTGCCCGGGTGGGCCCACTGATATCCCAGGAACGCGCGTAGGTTTGCCAGTTGCTGCCACCGGTCCCCGGGCATCTTGCGCAGCATGGAGCCCTTGCCGTGCACAACTTCATCGTGGCTGATCGGCAGCAGGAAGTTTTCGGTGAAGGCGTAGACCATGGAGAACGTGATGGTGCCGTGGTGCCACCGCCGGTTGTACGGGTCCTCGGCCATGTACTTGAGCGAGTCGTGCATCCAGCCCATGTTCCATTTGAGGCCGAAGCCCAGGCCGCCGCCGCTCGTGGGCGCCGTGACGCCCGGGAATGCGGTGGATTCCTCGGCGATCATGACCGCGCCGGGGTGGGTTTTGTAGACCGTGGCGTTGACCTCCTGGAGGAAGGAGATCGCTTCGAGGTTTTCGCGGCCGCCAAAACGGTTTGGCTGCCACTGGCCCTCTTCGCGGGAGTAGTCGAGGTAGAGCATGGAGGCGACCGCGTCCACGCGGAGCCCGTCGATGTGGAACTCATCGAGCCAGTACAGCGCGTTGGCAACCAGAAAGTTGCGCACCTCCCTGCGGCCGAAGTCGAAGATCAGTGTTCCCCAGTCCGGGTGTTCGCCCAGGTTCGGATCGGCGTGCTCGTACAGGGCTTCGCCGTCAAACCGGGCCAGGGCCCACTCGTCCTTGGGGAAGTGCGCCGGGACCCAGTCCAGGAGGACGCCGATCCCGGCTTGGTGGAGTTCGTCGACGAGGTGGCGGAATTCGTCCGGGTGCCCGAAGCGCGAGGTCGGCGCGAAGTACGAGGTGACCTGGTAGCCCCACGAGCCGCCGAAGGGGTGCTCGGCCACGGGCATGAACTCCACGTGGGTGAAGCCGAGCCACTTGACGTATTCCACGAGTTCCTTGGCCAGTTCGCGGTAACCCAGCCCCACCTTCCAGGAGCCGAGGTGGACCTCGTAGACGCTCATGGCCGAGTTGTGCGGATCGCGGGCGGCGCGGGCCTGCATCCACTCGGCATCCTTGAAGACATACGAGGGCTCCACCACCCGGGATGCCGTCAGCGGCGGGACCTCGGTGCCGAAGGCCAGCGGGTCCGCCTTTTCCACCCAGTATCCGTGCCGGGTCCTGAGTTCAAACTTGTAGCACGCCCCTGCTACAACCCCTGGGATGAAGACTTCCCACACACCGGTGGAACCGAGGGAGCGCATGGAGTGTTCGCGGCCGTCCCAGCCGTTGAAGTCACCCTTGACGCGCACTGCCTGCGCATTCGGGGCCCAGACGGCGAAGGACACGCCGTCGACGTCGCCCAGCGAGGACTTGTAGTGCTGCACATGCGCGCCCAGCACATCCCACAGGCGCTCGTGCCGGCCCTCACCGATCAGGTGCAGGTCCACTTCACCGACGGTCGGCAGGTAACGGTAGGGGTCGTCCATGACCTGGGGCTCGTGGTCCTTGTAGGTCACCTCGAGCCGGTAGTCCGGCACATGGCCGCGCTCGAGCGGCTCCATCACGGCCACCCAGACGCCGCTCGCTTCGTGCGTCATGGGCGTCGAGCCTGCGGTCGTCACGACCGACACCGCTTCCGCCAGGTGCTTGACCGTCCGGATGGTGACGTGGCCGTGGTCATCAAGGTGGGCGCCCAGGACCGAGTGGGGCGCGTGGTGTTCGCCGCTGGAGACCCTCGCAAGGGTCTCGCCATCCACAGGCAGTGGCGTGCCCGGCCGATCGATACGTGCTGATCCTGTCATTTTTATACCTTCCGCTGCGGCTTCGGCGGCGACGCCGGAACCTGTACTGCCGAGGAGACGACGCGATGCGTTCACCGGGATGGAGAGCCAGTCCGGCCTGTTCCGTAGTTCGTAGATGACTTCGTAGAGGGCTTTGTCGAGCCACAGCGCCACAAAGAGCGGCGAGTCCCGGTCGATGCTGCCGGGAATGACGTCGGCGTAGCCGGCCAGGAAGGCCTCAGCGCAGTCGTCCACCCAGGTTCCGGGCACCACGGCACCGGGGTTTTCGCGCACGGCGGCGCCGGCGGCGTAGTCGAAGGACCGCAGCATTCCAACAACGTCGCGAAGGGCGACGTCGGGGAAGTTGCGCTCGGAGATGGGGCGCAGGGGCTCGCCCTCGAAGTCGAGGATGGCCCAGCGCGGGGGGACCCCCGGCTCGCCCGGGACCATGCTGCCGGGAACCTGCAGGATCTGCCCGAGATGGAGGTCGCCGTGGATACGCTGGAGCGGCCCTGCACTGGTGCCCTCGAGCCGGCCGAGGAGACCGTCCAGCGCTTCCTCGTAAGGCCCGACGGCCTGGCCGGCCTGGGCCCAGGACTGGCGGACGCGCTCGGCTACTCCCGGCGCGATGTCCTGCCCCGGCGCAGATTCGGCGGCTGTGCCCAGGGCCTCGGCGAGCCTGCGGTGCACGGTGGCCGTCGCCGCGCCCAGCGCGTGGGCTTCGGCAGTGAACCCGATCCCCCGGCTGGCCGCGTCCACGGCGAGCCGCCAGGCATCGAGTCCGCCGGCGAGGAATTCGTGCGCCACAGCAAGCTCGCCGGAGGCGAGACGGACAGTGGCGGGACGGACAGTGGCAGGACCGGCGGTACCGGGCTGGCCCGCTCCGGCTGCAGCCGCCGGCGTCTCCCACTCGCCGGACACCCAGCCCAGGGTGGCCGGAACCTCCGAGGTGTGCCCTGCAGTCAGCGCCGCGCCGATTTCAACCTCGGGATTGTGGCCCTCGGACAGCACCCGGAAGAACTTCACGATGGCGACTGTGCCGCCGTCGTCGTCGTCCACGATCACCGAGCTGTTCGATTGCTCGCCGGAGAGGACCTTGACCTTGCCTGTTCCGGACGGCAGGCGGTAGCCGGACTCCACCAGGTGGCCGGTGGCGTTGCCGGAGGGCGTCGTTCCGCCGTGTCGCATGAGCTCCAGCCAGGCGGCGACGAATGAGGCGTCATGGACGCCGTCGTAGACCCACTGGTGGGCGGCATCAGCGCGGGTGCCGGGCAGTTCGCCGATCAGCGCGCGCTCTGCCCCCGGCAGGGGTTCTGGCCGGAAACTGAGCGGCACCTGGACGACGTCGGTGCGGCTGCCGCCGGGCGTGGGGTAGGACACCGCGAGCAGCAACACCTCGAACGTGGCCGCACCGGCTGCCCCGCCGGCGGGTTCCAGGCGCAGGCCGCCCGCTGGTTCGAAGGTGAACTCGGCGGTCTTGACAGGGAACCACCGCTGGCGCGGCAGCCATGCGCCGAGCAGTCCGCTCAAGGCCGGGGCAAGGGCTGGTCGAGTCATCTCAGCCCTCGATGGACAGGACGGGCATCGCCTGCGTGAACGGGGATGCCGGGTTGGAGGCGGCGGAACGGATCCGCAACCAGAAGAAATCGTGGCTGCCCAGGGTCAGCGTCAGCGTTCCGTCATCGCCGATGGCCGGGAAGGCCTGGCCGCCAAAGACGTCCCGGAGGCCACGGCCGGCGAAGTTCGGCACCCGCAGCGTGGCCGCCACGGGGTGCTGTGAGAGGTTGAAGGCGCAGAGGATGGTCTCGGCGTCCTCGCCGGCGGCGTTGCCTTCCGGGAGTTCACGCAGGTAAGCGAGAACGACGTCGTGGTCAGCCTCCACATGCTTGAATCCGCCAAGCCCGAAGGCGGGGTGGTTCTTGCGGACGCTCAGGATCTGGCGGGTCCAGCGCAGCAGGGACCCCGAATGTGCGGCCTCGGCCTCCACGTTCGCCATGCTGTAGTTGTAGACCAGCGACTGGATCACCGGCAGGTACAGCTTGCCCGGGTCAGCGCTGGAGAACCCGGCGTTCCGGTCCGGGTTCCATTGCATCGGGGTGCGGACCGCGTCACGGTCCTCGAGCCAGATATTGTCCCCCATGCCGATCTCGTCCCCGTAGTACAGGAACGGGCTGCCTGGCAGGGACAGCAGCAGGGCGTTGATCAGCTCGATCTCGGAGCGGGAGTTATCCAGCAGCGGGGCCAGCCGGCGGCGGATGCCGATGTTGGCGCGCATGCGCGGATCCGGCGCGTACCAGCCGAGCATCGCGGCGCGTTCGTCGGAGGTGACCATTTCCAGCGTCAGTTCGTCGTGGTTGCGCAGGAACGTGCCCCACTGGGCGCCCTCGGGAATATCAGGCGTGTCCTTCATCGTCTCGATGATGGGGGACGCCTTCTGGTCCCGCAGCGCGTAGTACAGGCGCGGCATGATCGGGAAGTGGAACGCCATGTGGCACTCGGGTTCCTCTTCGGTGCCGAAGTACTCCACCACTTCGGCGGGCGGCTGGTTGGCCTCGGCGATGATCACGCGGCCCGGGTAGCTTTCATCGACCATCCGGCGCAGCTGGCGGAGGAATTCGTGGGTCTGCGGCAGGTTCTCGCAGTTGGTGCCCTCCTCCTCGAACAGGTACGGGATGGCGTCGGCCCGGAAGCCGTCGATGCCCTGGTCCAGCCAGAACCGCACGACGTCGAAGAGCGCGTCGATGACCTTGGGGTTCTCGAAGTTGAGGTCGGGCTGGTGGCTGAAGAACCGGTGCCAGAAGAACTGCCGGCGGATGGGGTCGAAGGTCCAGTTGGATTCCTCCGTGTCCACGAAGATGATGCGGGCGTCTTCGTACTTCTCGTCCGTGTCGCTCCACACGTAGAAGTCGCCGAACGGACCGTCGGGGTCCTTCCGCGACTCCTGGAACCACGGGTGCTGATCGGACGTGTGGTTCAGCGGAAGGTCGATGATCACCCGGACGCCCCTGGCATGGGCCTCGGCCACGAGCCGTTTGAAGTCGCTGATGGTGCCGAACTCGTCCAGCACGGAATTGTAGTCCGAGATGTCGTAACCGCCGTCGCGCAGCGGTGACTGGAAGAACGGCGGGAGCCAGAGGCAGTCCACCCCGAGCCACTGCAGGTAGTCCAGTTTCTCGATCAGGCCGTGGAAGTCGCCCGAGCCATCTCCGTTGCCGTCGGCGAAGCCCCGGACGAGGACCTCGTAGAAGACCGCCTTGCGGTACCAGAGGGGATCGTGCTGGAGGCCCGGGGCATTCAGTTCGAAGCTCCCCCTCGGGCTGAAGTGCTGGCTCGGGTTCTGCGGGCTGAAACTCACTGGCACTACCTCCGGATGCTAAGAATGTGAACGGGCTCGACGTGCGGGTCCAGGCGGACGTAGTTGTATTCCCCCCATTCCCAACTCTCGCCGGTCAGCAGGTCATCAACCATGAAACGGCCGTTGTGCGTGAAGTTCTCGGGGTCCAGTTCCAGCGCCGGCAGGTCCAGGGACACCGTGCTCTCCCGGGTGCCGTGCGGGTCCACGTTGACGACGATGATCAGGGTGTCCTTGGTCCCGTCCGCGAGGTTCTTGTGCTTGGAGTACACCACGGTGGAGCTGTCCGAGCTCTGGTGCACCGTCAGGTTCTGCAGGTCCCCCAGGGCCGGGTGCGCGCGCCGGATCCCGTTGAGCCGGGTCAGGTACGGGGCCAGGCTACGGCCCGATTCTGCCGCCGCGTCCCAGTCGCGGGATTTGTACTCAAACTTCTCGTTGTCGATGTATTCCTCGGCGCCGGGACGCGCCACGTGTTCGTAGAGCTCAAAGCCGGCGTAGACGCCCCAGATGGGGCTTGCCGTCGCGGCCAGGGCGGCACGGATTTTGAAGGCCGCCGGGCCGCCGAACTGCAGGTATTCGGTAAGGATGTCCGGGGTGTTGACGAAGAAGTTCGGCCGGAAGTAGGCCGCCGATTCGTGGCTGACCTCCTGGAAGTACTTCTCCAGTTCTTCCTTGGTGTTCCGCCAGGTGAAGTAGGTGTAGGACTGCTGGAAGCCGGCCCGGCCAAGGGCGTGCATCATGGCCGGGCGGGTGAACGCCTCGGCGAGGAAGACGACGTCGGGGTGCTTCTTGTTAACCTTGCCGATCAGCCACTCCCAGAACCACACGGGTTTGGTGTGCGGATTGTCCACCCGAAACACCTTGACCCCGTGGCTGACCCAAAGCATCACAACCCGGAGAATTTCGTTGGACAGCCCCGCGGGGTCGTTGTCGAAATTCAGCGGGAAAATATCCTGGTATTTCTTTGGCGGATTCTCCGCGTAGGCAATACTGCCGTCGACGCGCGTGGTGAACCATTCCGGGTGGCTTTGCACCCACGGGTGGTCCGGCGCAGCCTGCAGGGCCAGGTCCAAGGCCACCTCGAGTCCCAGTTCGCCGGCCCGCGCCACGAAGGCGTCGAAGTCCTCGAATGTGCCCAGGTCCGGGTGGATGGCGTCGTGGCCGCCCTCGTGGGATCCGATGGCCCACGGCGAACCGGGATCGTGGGGTCCGGCGATCAGGGTGTTGTTCGGTCCCTTGCGGTGCTGGACGCCGATCGGGTGGATCGGCGGCATGTAGATGATGTCAAAGCCCATGGCGGCGACGGCGTCGAGGCGCTGAGCGGCGGTGCGGAAGGTGCCGGAGGTCCATTCCCCCGTGTCGTGGTTGCGCACGGCGCCTTCGGAGCGCGGGAAGAATTCGTACCAGGCGCCGGACCCGGCAAGCTTTCGCTCCACCAGCAGCGGGTAGGGCTCGGACACCGTCACAAGTTCGCGGATGGGCTGGCGTTCGACGACGGCGGCGACGTCGGCGCCGAAGCCGGCGGCGAGGCGTTCCTCGGGTGTCCGGGAGGTGTCTGAGAGGACGACGACGGCCATCCGCAGCGTCCTGCGGTCACCGGAGGGGCGGGAGGCGTCTTCGGAGGCCTCCGCCAGCAGGGCGGCACCTTCGGACAGCATGAGCTCGACGTCGATGCCGGCCTCCACCTTGACCTCGGCGTTGTGGTGCCATGTGCCGTAGCGGTCGTGCCAGGCCTCGATGACGAAGGACCAGTTGCCGGTGGCGGGCGGGGTCAGGAGGCCTTCCCAGCGGTCCGTGCCCATTCCCCGGGGTCCGCGCGGCGGGGCGAGGCGGACCCGCTGCCGCTCTTTGCCGCGGGGGTCGAGCAGGACGGCGCTGACGCCGAGCTGGTCGTGTCCCTCCCGGAACGCAGTGGCTCCTACGACTATGGTTTGGCCCTCGACTGCTTTGGCGGGAAACTTTCCGCCCTCCACCGAAGGCTGCACGGCGGTGATCGGAAAGCGGCCAAATCGAAGGCCATCCGTGATCAGGGCCTTGGGCTTTTGCTTGGACACGGCGCTGGTTCGCGAGTTATTCGTCACAGCCTCGACGTTATCTACAAAACGGCCAGAATGCTAAGGCCTCGAACGTTTTGCGGAGGTTTCCGGTTCTGGCGGACCGATATTCGTCATTTACCGGAAAGAATCTTAAAGCGGTTCCGGGGCACCGACTTGTCCGTTAGTGTTTCGCTGGTGAAGGCAATCCGCAGATTTACTGTCCGAACCGTTCTTCCGGAGTCGATCCGGCCGCTGGCCCGGCTCGCCACCAATCTCCGGTGGTCCTGGCATCGGCCTACCCGGGAGCTTTTTGAGGGGCTCAACCCCGGGATCTGGGCGGAGAGCGCCCACGACCCCGTGACTTTCCTAGGCCTGGTCAGCCGGGAAGAGCTGCAGCGCCTCGCCGCGGACCAGGACGTGGTGCGGCGTGTGCACGCGGCAGCCGACGACCTCGACCGGTACCTGGAACAGCCGCGCTGGTACCAGAGCCTGGGCGACGGCGCGCCGGCGTGCATCGCGTACTTCTCGCCCGAATTCGGCATCACCGAGGTCCTGCCCCAATACTCGGGCGGCCTGGGCATCCTGGCCGGGGACCACCTGAAAGCAGCCTCGGACCTTGGCGTGCCGCTGATCGGCGTCGGCCTCCTGTACCAGGCCGGCTACTTCAAGCAGTCGCTCTCCCGGGACGCCTGGCAGCAGGAAACGTACCCTGTCCTCGACCCCGACGGGCTGCCCCTGACGCTGCTGCGCGAGGCCTCCCCGGACGGCAACGGCAAACCGGTCCAGATCTCGCTGCCGCTTCCCCAGGGCCGGCGCCTGCTGGCGCACGTGTGGCGGGCCGACGTCGGACGCGTGCCGCTGCTGCTGCTGGATTCCAACGTTCCGGGCAACGACGAAGCCGCCCGCGGCATCACCGACCGCCTCTACGGCGGCGGCGGCGACCACCGGTTGCAGCAGGAACTCCTGCTCGGCATGGGCGGGGTCAAGGCGCTGCGGGAATTCCAGCGGCTCACGGGCGTCCCCGCGCCGGAGGTCTTCCACACCAACGAGGGCCACGCAGGGTTCCTCGGCGTCGAGCGGATCCAGGAACTGATGTCCGGCGCGGCGCCGCTGAGCTGGGACGAAGCCCTGGCCGCCGGGCGGGCGTCCACGGTGTTCACCACCCACACGCCGGTGCCGGCAGGGATCGACCGCTTCGAAATCTCCCAGATTCAGCACTTCTTCGAAGCCGGCCTCGCCCCGGACGTCCCGGTGGCCAAGATCCTGGACCTGGGCCGCGAGGACTTCGCCGACGGCAACCCGTTCGTGTTCAACATGGCCGTGATGGGGCTGCGGCTGGCCCAGCGGGCCAACGGTGTGGCCAAACTGCACGGCGTGGTCTCACGCGGGATGTTCTCCGCCCTCTGGCCGGGCTTCGACCACTCCGAAATCCCCATCACCTCCGTCACCAACGGCGTGCACGTCCCCACCTGGGTGGACCCCCGCATCTCCGCGCTGGCGCGGGACCAGTTCGGCGCCGAGGCGGAGGCGCAGGGCCGGTGGGACCTGGCCTACAACGTCACCGACGAGGACCTCTGGGCGTTGCGGCGCGAGATGCGGGTGTCCCTGGTGGAGGATGTCCGGCGCCGGCTCCGGGCCGCGTGGAAGAAGCGCGGCGCGGCCGACGCCGAGCTGGCGTGGACGGACTCCGTCCTGGACCCGGACATCCTGACGATCGGCTTTGCCCGCCGCGTGCCGACCTACAAGCGGCTGACCCTGATGCTGCGCGACCCGGAACGGCTCAAGGCGCTGCTGCTGCACAAGACGCACCCCATCCAGCTGGTCATCGCCGGGAAGTCGCACCCGGCGGACGACGCCGGCAAGAAGATGATCCAGGACCTCGTCCGGTTCACCGACGACCCCGCCGTCCGGCACCGGATCGCGTTCCTGCCCAACTACGACATCGCCATGGCCCGGACCCTGTTCCCCGGCTGCGATGTGTGGCTGAACAACCCGCTGCGCCCGCTGGAGGCCTGCGGCACGTCCGGCATGAAGGCCGCCCTGAACGGTTCGCTGAACCTCTCGGTCATGGACGGCTGGTGGGATGAGATGTACGACGGCGAGAACGGCTGGGCGATCCCGACCGCCAACAACGATGCCTCCCCGGAAGAACGCGACGACATCGAGGCGGCGGCACTGTACGAGCTGCTCGAAACGCAGGTGGCACCGCGCTTCTACGGCCTGACCGTGTCCGACGCCGCCGGCGCTGCCGGACCGTCCCAGCCCGGCCCGCAGGCGGTTCCCACGCACTGGGTCTCGATGATCAAGCACACCATGTCCCACCTGGGCCCGGCGGTTTCCGCGGAACGGATGCTCCGGGACTACGTCAACGTCCTGTACCGGCCCGCCGCGATCGCGGGACGCCGCGCTGTGGCGGACAACTATGCACAGGCCAAGGCCCTGGCAGCGTGGAGCTCACGGGTCCGGGCCGCGTGGCCGCATATCCAGGTCGAACACGTCGACTCGGTGGGGGTCTCCGAGGATCCGCAGATCGGCGATCTGCTCCAGGTCAACGCGTATGTGGCGCTGCGTGAGCTCTCACCGGAGGACGTCTATGTTGAGGTGGCCTACGGCCGGGCCGAGGACACCGACGAACTGACGGACATCACGGTCGCGGAGCTGAAAGCCGCCGAAGACCTCGGCAAGGGCCGGCACCTCTTCAGCGGCACGCTGGTGATCGACCGTTCGGGGTCCTTCGGCTACACCGTGCGCGTGCTCCCCAAGAACGAGGCGCTGGCCTCCAAGGCGGAACTGGGCCTGATCGTCAACGCCTGACCGTCAACGCCTGCCGTCATGTTCCAGCGCCTTTTTAGAGGCAGACGGCAATGACGTCCAGGCTCTTGCCGGCGTAGCCTTCGGCGTCCTGCAGCGTTTCGCAGATCACGGCGAAGGAGCGGTCCGCCCGGAGCGCGGCAGGCACCTGCCAGATAAAGGTGACGGGAGCCTCGCCGTCGTCCGTGACGGCATCCGCGACGTCGTGCAGCGAATCGTGCAGGGCATCCAGGTCCGTGCCGTAGTCCTCGGGGACGTCCAGGAGTTCGCCGAACGTGTCCAGGACCGCCTGCTTGGTGTCGGCGGCGGGGACCACCAGGGCGCGCCGGCCGGCGTCTCCGATTTGCGCCGTGAGTTCGTCGATGGTCCAGGTCTCTGCCGAGTAAATCTTCATGGGGTCCTTAGTCTCGAATTAATTAGGTGCGGTAGATATTGATCGTGTTGGCCTGGACGAGGTCGCGCTCACCGGAGGCGACGCGGGCGCCCTGACGCCGGTCATGGAGTTCGGACGTGGTCACCCGGAGTTCGAAGAGCCGGTGCCCGGTGCCGTCCTCGTTGCTCAGCCGCGGCAAGGTGACCTTGACGTCGTCGGCGCCGCCGTTGACCACCACGAGGCCGTCGACGTGCCCGTCGTCGGACCCGAGCAGGAGCTGGATCACCCGGTGGCCGGGGTCATGCCACGTGTCTGCTGACATGGGCTTGCCGTCCACATCGAACCAGTGGAAGTAGGACTGGTTGTCACGCGCCGGGTAATCATGCGGCTGGCTGGCCAGAAACTCCTTACGCAGCCGGATGACGCGCTTGGTGGTGCGCAGCATCGCATGGGATTCCGTGGTGCTGGTCCAGTCGATCCAGGCGAGCGCATTGTCCTGGCAGTAGGCGTTGTTGTTGCCCTGCTGGGTCCGGCAGATCTCGTCCCCGGCGGTGATCATGGGTACGCCCTGGGAAATCATCAGGCAGGCCATCAGGTTCCGCCTGCTTTGGGCGCGCCGGGCGAGGATGTCGCCGTCTTCGGTGGGGCCCTCGAAGCCGTGGTTGTAGCTGCGGTTGTCGCCGTGGCCGTCCCGGTTCTGCTCGCCGTTGGCCTCGTTGTGCTTGCGGTCGTAGGCCGTCAGGTCGGCCAGGGTGAAGCCATCGTGGGCCGTGATCAGGTTCAGCGAGGCCAGCCGGGACCGGCCCGAGGACTCGAACAGCCGGGCGGAACCGGAGAGGGCGTCCGCGAGGCGGGCCACCGGGCCGCCGCTGCCGCCGCCGTCGATCGCGGCGCGGTCGGCGAGCCAGAAGCTGCGGACGGCATCGCGGAAATGATCGTTCCAGTCCACCCACCCGGCGGGAAACCGGCCGGTCTGCCAGCCGCCGTAGCCCACGTCCCAGGGTTCGGAAATCAGCTTGACGCCGGACAGGACCGGATCGGCTCCCACGGCGACGAGGAAGGGGTGCCGCGGATCGAATTCGTTGGCGCTGTTGCGGCAGAGCGTGACGGCAAGGTCGAAGCGGAACCCGTCGATGTGGAACTCGCTCACCCAGTAGCGCAGGGAATCCAGCACCAGCTGCACCACGCGCGGTTCGCCGAAGTTCAGGCTGTTGCCGCAGCCCGTGGTGTCCACGTACCTGCCGTGGCCGTCGTTGCGGTAGTACTGCATCTCGCCCAGGCCGCGGAAGCTCAGGGTGGGACCGTCCGTGCCGCCCTCGGCGGTGTGGTTGTAGACGACGTCGAGGATGACCTCGAGCCCGGCGGCATGCAGCAGCTTGACCATGCCCTTGAACTCGTCCTGGACCGCGTGGGCGCCGGCGGCCTGGGCTGCCTCGGTGGCGTAGCCGGGATGCGGGGCGAAGAACGCGGCCGTGTTGTAGCCCCAGTAATTCGTCAGCCCGAGCTGCTGCAGGTGCGGCTCGTCCACGTGGAAATGCACGGGCAGGAGCTGGACCGCCGTGACGCCCAGCGAGATCAGGTGCTCGATCATGGCCGGGTGGGCCATCCCGGCGTAGGTCCCCTGCAGGTCCTCCGGAATATCCGGATGCAGCTTCGTCTGCCCCCGCACGTGGGCCTCGTAGACGATGGTGTTGCGCCACGGAACCCGCGGGCTGCGGTCCAGGCCCCAGTCAAAATCGTTGCCGACCCGGACGCTGGTGATCAGACCCTCGCGTTCGTCGACGGCCCGGCCGTAGGGGTCCATCAGCAACGGCTGCTCGCCGACGGCATCGAAGTCCGTGCCGGGCATGGACAGCGGGAGGGCCTCATGTTCAGGGGATGCCCGGAAGCCGTAGCGCGAACCGGCGGGGATGCCCTCAACAATTCCGTGGTGGACGCCGTCCGTGAAGTTGGGCAGGGTCTTCACCTGCCAGGTTCCACCGGGCGGCTGATATGCGATCTCCAGGGTGGTCACGCCGGGCGCGTAGACGGCCACGTTGGCGAACGCGCCCCGGGGATCGTCCACTGCCGGCGACCCGGTATGTGGAACGCTGATCCCCAGCGGAAACGCCCGCGAAGCGTCTACGGTGGAAGCGGTATCTATGTAAGACATAACCATTGCTTAAAGCTTAGCCGGGCCAGACAAATGGCCCCCGTTTTCGTTTTCATGACGTTTTGCAGTGTACGGACCGCCGCACTGCATACTGTAATGGAGCGCCGAGTTGGAGGTAATTGTGCGCGTTGCACTAGCCCAAATCATTACCGGCCGTGACTTGGCCGCAAACCTGGACCTCGTGGACGCCTACGCGCGCCAGGCCAAGGCCGGCGGCGCGGACCTGGTGGTGTTCCCGGAAGCCACCATGCGGGCCTTCGGCAATTCGCTCCTGGATATCGCCGAGCCGCTGGACGGCCCGTGGGCATCCCGCGTCCGCGCCCTCGCCGCGGAGCTCGGCCTCGTGATCGTCGCCGGCATGTTCACTCCCGGCACCGCCGGCAACGGCGCCAAGGTGCGAAACACCCTGCTGGTCACCGGCCGCGGCCTCGAGGCCAGCTACGACAAGATCCACCTGTTCGATGCTTTCGGTTTCGCCGAGTCGGACACGGTTGACGCCGGTACGGCCCCCGTCACCTTCGAGCTCGACGGCGTGACGTTCGGCCTTGCCACGTGCTACGACGTCCGTTTCCCGGACCTGTTCACGGAAAACGCGGACCGCGGCGCCGAAGTCAACATTGTGTGCGCCTCCTGGGGCTCGGGCCCCGGCAAGGCCGAGCAATGGAAGCTCCTGGCCCGCGCCCGCGCCCTGGACTCCACCACTGTGGTCCTCGCCTGCGGCCAGGGCGACCCCGTCAGCGTGGGTCACCCGGTCAAGGGGTCCGCCCCCACTGGCGTCGGGCACTCCGTGGTGGTCTCCCCCATGGGCGACGTCCTCGAAGAGCTCGACGGCGCCCCCGGCCTCCTCTTCGCCGACCTGGACACCGCCGCCGTCCAGGAAGCCCGCACCAAACTCCCGGTCCTGGCCAACCGGCGCAAGTTCTAGGCGGCACCAGCCGTTCGTGGTTACCTTCGCCGAGGTCACCTTCCGCGTTCACCGGCGCCGTTTCCATGGTCACCTCCGCGGGCACCGGCGCCCTGCCGTCGCTTAGACACCTCCCGCCGCCTACTTCAGCAACAGCAACGCGGGGTCACTTCGCGCCCATCTTGGGGCCTCGGATGGGCGCGAAGTGACCCCGCGTTGCTGTGGTCGTTCTCGCCTTAAACGGAAACGCTCCCCCACAAGATGTGAGGAAGCGCTTGTCGTTTACTAATAAAGGTGAGCGAGGTTCATCGCCGGAACCGGGGTTTTACTTGGCTGCGCGCTGGCGGGAGATTTCGTAGAGGGAGATGCCGACGGCCATGGAGGCGTTGAGGGATTCCATGGCGGAGTCGATCGGGATGGAGACGATCTGGTCGCAGTTTTCGCGGACCAGGCGGCTCAGGCCCTTGCCCTCGGAACCGACGACGATGCACACCGGTTCGGTGGCCAGGGTCAGCTCGGGCAGCGAGACGTCGCCGTCGCCGTCGAGCCCCAGGACGTAGATGCCCATGTTCTTGAACGCCTTGAGCGTGTTGTTCAAGTTGGCCGCGCGGGCGACGGGGACGCGGACGGCTGCACCGGCGCTGGTCTTCCAGGCCGAGGCGGTGACGCCCACGGAGCGGCGCTCCGGGACGACGACGCCGTGGCCGCTGAAGGCCGAGACGGAGCGGATGATCGCGCCGAGGTTGCGGGGATCGGTGATGCCGTCGAGCGCGACGAAGAGCGGGGCGTTGGCTACGTGGCCCTTCTTCCAGGCCGCGAGGGTTTCTTCGGCGAGCTCGTACGCGTCCTGGTATTCGTACGGCGGGATCTGCAGCACGAGGCCCTGGTGGATGGCGTCGTCGGTCATCCGGTCGAGCTCGGGCTTGCCGGTTTCCATCAGCGGGATGCCGCGTTCGGCGGCCAGCTTCAGGGATTCCTTGACACGGTCGTCCATTTCGATGCGGACGGCGACGTGCAGGGCCTTGGCCGGGATGCCGGCGCGCAGGGCTTCGACCACCGAGTTGCGTCCGGTGACGACCTCTTCGGTGGCGCGGCCCTTGGGACCGGAGCGGCCCGTCCGGGCGGCGGCGCTGGTGGTGCGGCTTCCGCTGGCGCGCTTGGCCTCGGAGCGTTCCGAGAGCTGCTTGTTCTTGAACGCCTTGTGGTAGGGGCGGTCCTCCGCCTTCGGCGTGGGGCCCTTGCCCTCCAGAGCCTTGCGGCCGTGACCGCCGGTTCCGACGGTGGGGCCCTTCTTCAATTTGACCGACCGGCGACCGTTGTTGGCCATGATTTCCACCCCTGCTTGTTACGTACTTCGTTGATAAGTCTGACCTCCAGTCTACTGACTCGAGTAAAATCCACGATTTCGGGGTGGCCCGGGAGGGACGTCAGGCGGGGTGGGAGGCTCCGTTCAGCCGCGCTTGAGGCTCCAGCTCGCCCCGTCCGGGCCGTCCTCGACGACGACGCCGGCCGCGGCGAGGGTGTCCCGGATGGCGTCCGACGCCGCCCAGTCCTTGGCGGCCCGGGCGTGGGCCCGCGCCTCCAGCTGAGCCTCGACCAGGACGCCAAGGGCGGTGTTGGCTTGTTCGTCGGCCGCCGGCGTTGCGGTGGCGTTGAGGCCGAGGACATCCAGCATGGCGGTGACGCTGGCCAGCGCCTGACCCGCGGCGTCGAGGTCGCCGTCGGTGAGCGCCGTGTTGCCGGCCCGGACGGTCTCGTGGAGCACTGCCAGTGCCTGCGGGACGTTAAGGTCATCGTCCATGGCCACCCCAAAAGGCTCCGGGACAGAACCAGCGGATGCATCCGGCCCCGGGTCAGGGAGGACGCGGCTTGCGCGGCTGAGGAAGCCGTCGATCCGCTCGACGGCGGCGGCTGCTTCCTGCAGCGACGTCGGCTGGTAGTCCAGGACCGAGCGGTACTGCGCCTGTCCGAGGTAGTACCGGACAACGCGCGGCGGGGCGATCTCGAGCATTTCCGTCGGGCTGACGGTGTTGCCGATGGACTTGGACATCTTCTCGCCGGCGTAGGTGACCATGCCGTTGTGCATCCAGAAGTTGGCGAAGCCGTGGCCCGCCGCCTGGGACTGCGCCATCTCGTTTTCGTGGTGCGGGAAGCGCAGGTCCAGGCCGCCGCCGTGGATGTCGAACTCGGTGCCGAGGTATTTGGTGACCATCGCGGAGCATTCGAGGTGCCAGCCCGGGCGTCCGGCGCCCCACGGCGAAGCCCAGCTCGCCGTCGTCGGCTCCCCATCCTTGTAGCCCTTCCACAGCGCGAAGTCGCGGGGGTCCCGCTTCCTGTTGCTGAACTGAGGTTCGACGTCCGCGGCGCCCTGCATGTCGTCGAGTCGTTGGCGCGTCAGCGAGCCGTACTTGGACCACGAACGCACGTCGAAGTAGACGTCGCCGGAGTCGTCGAGGGCCGGGTAGGCGTGGCCGCGGTCGATCAGCTGCTGGATGAGGGCGTGCATTTCCGGGATGTGGCCGGTGGCGCGGGGCTCATAGGTGGGGCGGGAGACGCCCAGGGTGTCGTAGGCCTTCAGGAATTCCTGCTCGTAGCGGTAGGCCAGGGCCCACCATTCCTCGTTGCGGAGAGCCCCGGGCTCGTCTTCGAAGTCGGGGCCGAAGGACGCGGCGGACTTGGCCAGGATCTTGTCATCAATGTCCGTGACGTTACGGACGGCCGTCACCCGGAAGCCGCGGTACTGCAGCCAGCGGGTCAGCTGGTCGAATGCGATGGCCGAGCGGATGTGGCCGACGTGCGGCATGCCCTGCACGGTGGCTCCGCAGTAGTACAGGCTCACCTTGCCGGGTACCAGGGGGACGAAGTCGCGGACTTCGGCGGATGCAGTGTCGTAAAAGCGCAGGGTCACCGCTCCAGATTAGCTGATGGCGCTCCGCGGCCTGACCCGAGGCGTTGCCGGCGGGCCGGCCGCCGGGGACCACCGGCCCGGCGACCTACTTGGCGACCTACTTGCAGTATTGCCCGATCTTGTTGATCTGCTCGGTGAGCTGGGCTGTCTGTTCGTCCGTCTTGGTTCCCGTGGGGCTCGCCGCAACCTGCTTCATGATCTCGGCCATCTGCTGGATCGGGGCGCCCACCTCCGGCGCCACCTTGTCCGCGACCTCCTGGTAGTGCTGGCCTATCTGCCCTGCCTGCTCCTTCGCGCTCCCGGAGGGCACAAAGGTGTCGGTGTTGAGGAACTTACAGCTTTCCTCGACACTGAGCCTCGGAGTGGGGCTAGGCGTCTGGGGCGTCGTCGTGGAGGCGGCACAGCCGCTCAGCATGGTCCCTGCCACGAGTACGACGGCGGTCAGCAGCTTCTTCACGGGAGGTCTCCTGGCGGTTCGGAACGGGTGTCTCGGTTTGGCCTTCCCCTCAAGCGTAGGGGAACGCGGCCTGCGGTGCTTAGCCTGCCGGGTAGACGAGCGCTGTTGCCACGGCCGAGATCCCCTCGCCGCGGCCGGTGAACCCGAGCCCGTCGCTCGTGGTGGCCGTGACGCTCACCGGCGCCGCGGCAGCGGCGCTAAGGACCTGCTGGGATTCCTCCCGCCGCGGGCCGAACTTTGGCCGGTTGGCCACGAACTGGACGGCGATGTTGCCGATTTCGAATCCGTGGGCGCGAACTATCCGGGCGGCCTCGGCCAGCAGGGTCACGCCGGACGCCCCGGCATATTCGGGCCGGTCCGTACCGAAGTGTGTGCCCAGATCCCCGATCCCGCAGGCCGAGAAGAGCGCGTCGGCGGCGGCGTGCGCCACGGGGTCGCCGTCTGAATGGCCGGACAGCCCCCGTTCCCCCTCCCAGAAGAGGCCGCCGAGCCATAGCGGCTGCGGCTCGTCCTCGGCGGCGAAGGCATGGACATCGATTCCGATCCCGGTCCTGGGAATGACCGGGGGAAAGGCCGGCGGGTTGGTGGACATGCTCATCCCTCCACCCAGCGTGCGCCCAGGGGGCCTTCGAGGAGGCCTTCGGCCAGGATCAGGTCCAGGGGCGTGGTGATCTTCAGGGACTGGCTGGCGCCGCGCACCGCGTGGACGGGGACACCGATGAGCTCCACGAGCATCGCGTCATCCGTGACGAGGGCGGCCTGGCCGGCGTCGAACCCGGCGGCAGCCTCGTGGGCGCGCTTGAGGGTGCTCAAGGCGAATCCCTGCGGTGTCTGCACGGCGCGGAGCGAATCCCGGGGCGCCGTCCCGGTGACCAGTTCGGGGGCCACCGCGGCGCCGTCGCCGGTGGTCGGTTCGACGGTCTTGACGGTATCGACGACCGGTATCACCGGAATGACGGCCGAGGCGCCGGCGCCGAGCGCCGCTGCCACGCGGTGGAAGACGGCCTCAGGCGTCAGTGCCCGGGCGGCGTCGTGGACCAGCACCGATTCGGTATCGGGCAGGAGGGCCGCCATCGCGGCGCGGACTGAATCGGCGCGGTCCGCACCGCCGTCGACGACCGTCACGACGGGAATCAGGACGCCGTGGCCCGACGCCGCGCCGGCGTGCCCGGCCGCGAGTTCCTGCGTGAAGGCCTCGCACAGCGCCCGCAACTCGGCGTCTCCCGGAGGGAGCGCAATGCAAATCTGCCGTGCGATCCCGGCTGCCGCCACGCCGCGAAGGGCGTGGGTGAGGATGCTGTCCCCGCCGAGGGGAACTTTTGCTTTCGGCATGCCGTAGCCCAGGCGCTGGCCGGAGCCGGCGGCCACAACAATGACCGCTGTGGCGGGACCGGCCGGTGACGTATTCGTCGGTGCAGTATCCATGGGCACAAGACTACGTCCCCGCGCCTCAGACCATCCCGTTGCGCTATCAGTCGTGGCTGTCTTGGAACTCAGGGGACCCCAAGTGACAGTGCAACCGAGGGGCGGCGGCTGAAAGAGGGCAAAAAGAAGCCCCGGCGGCTGACGCCACCGGGGTTCGATTCTTATCTGCGCCGGCCCTGCTGGGGGCCGGCCCTGTGCTAGGAAGCCAGGACCTCGTCGAGAACGCTTGCAGCCTTCTCTTCATCAGTCTTTTCAGCCAGTGCCAGTTCCGAAATCAGGATCTGACGGGCCTTGGCCAGCATGCGCTTCTCTCCCGCGGAGAGACCCCGGTCGTGATCACGGCGCCAGAGGTCGCGGACGACCTCTGCTACCTTGATGACGTCACCGGAAGCAAGCTTTTCCAGGTTTGCCTTGTAACGACGCGACCAGTTGGTGGGTTCTTCAGTGAACTCGGCCCGCAGCACGTCGAACACGTGCTCCAAGCCTTCCTTGCCCACTACGTCCCGAACCCCTACCAGGTCAACGTTTTCTGCTGGAACTTCAATGGTCAGATCACCCTGAGCCACCTTGAGCTTGAGATACATCTTCTCTTCGCCCTTGACGGTACGCATCTTGATTTCTTCAATTTTGGCTGCACCGTGGTGAGGGTAAACTACTGTCTCGCCGACCTCAAAAACCATGTGGACATTCCCCTTTCCCGCAGACCAGTTTATCACGATTAAGGCATACAACTGGCATCAAAAGGTGCCCGGAACCGCATGAATCCGGGGAAAATGGCCTCAATCCACCCCCTCAAACCCCTTGACGAATGCGGATAATAGTGCCTGCGGCCCTAACTGCCAAGAGGTTTCCGGCCCCCGCCAAGCCGGGTCCCGTCGCCGGAGGGGCAGTCTTGGCGGCACTTGTGTGTAGTCGCCGAATCCTTGTTTGCGGCCGATTGCGGCTAGGCTATGGCTGAATAATGTTCCAAGACTCTCAAGGAGTGCGTGACGTGCGTTTCACTGCGATGAACCGGGGCCAGCGCGGCAAGCTGGCAATGGCAACGGTTGCACTTGGCATCGGCCTGTTGTCCCTGACCGGCTGCGGCTACATCAACGCCCAGCAGACCACGGAGCAGTACTCGGCCTCGGACGGAACCCGGACTGATCTCGGGGCGCTGCAGCTGCGCAACTTCATCATCGTCTCCGATGGCGAGGACAAGCCGGGCCGCGTGATCGGCGCCGTGTACAACACGTCCTCCAACGACGTGGTGCTGACCATCAAGGGTGCGGAGGGCTCGCAGACCCAGGTTCCGGTCAAGAAGAACTCCTACACCATGCTCAACGACTCCTCCGACGCGGTGATCCTGGACCCGGCCGGCGCCAAGCCGGGCGCCGTCATCGACGTCACCATCTCCGAGAACGGCACCAACAAGGACGCCAAGTTCACGGTTCCGGTCATGGACGGCACGATCGTCGACTACAAGACGTACCTGCCGACGCCGGAGCCCACCGACTCCAGCACGGCCACGTCCACCGAGACGGCAACCTCGACTGAGACGGCCACGCCGACGCCAAGCAGCACCGACGGCCACTAGCCTCAAGGCCTGAGGACACGCAAAAGGAGGGGCACCTGCAGGTGCCCCTCCTTTTGCGTGTCCCCTGATGTTCAACTGCGCCGGTCTTCCAGCTGCCCGGCGCACTGGCGGCCGGGCAGCTTCTTCAGACCCTTTAGGGCTCCCTTTAGGGCTCGAACTTGTAGCCCAGCCCACGGACGGTGATCAGGTACCGCGGCGCGGAGGCATCCGGCTCGATCTTGCTGCGCAGCCGCTTAACGTGGACGTCGAGGGTCTTGGTGTCCCCCACATAGTCGGAGCCCCAGACCCTGTCGATCAGCTGGCCGCGGGTCAGGACCCGGCCGGAGTTCCGCAGCAGCATTTCCAGCAGCTCAAACTCTTTGAGCGGCAAGGCGATCTGCTCGCCCCCGACGCTGACCACGTGGCGTTCGATGTCCATCCGCACGGGACCGGCCTGCACCGTGGTGGAGACAAGTTCCTCCGGCTCGCTCTGGCGCCGCAGGACGGCCCGGACCCGGGCCACGAGCTCCCGCGAGGAGTAGGGCTTGGTGACATAGTCGTCGGCGCCCAGTTCCAGCCCCACCACCTTGTCGATTTCCGAGTCCTTGGCCGTCAGCATGATCACGGGCACCCCGGAGCGCTGCCGGAGTTGGCGGCAGACCTCCGTGCCGGACTGGCCGGGCAGCTGCAGGTCCAGGAGCACGAGGTCGGCGCCGTTGCGGTCGAATTCGGTGATGGCGTCCAGTCCGTTGTCCACCACCTCGACCTCGAACCCTTCTTTACCCAACAGGTAGGACAGGGGGTCGCTGAAGGACTCCTCGTCCTCGACAATCAGAATCCTGCTCAAGCGGTAGCTCCTTGCTCATGGACGCCTGCGGCGTCACGTCGTTGCGGTCTGAGGTCCCGGCTGGGCTTTTGGGCAGCGGGCTTGCCCGCTTCGGGGGCGTCGGCGTCGTCCTGCCCTTCTATCTCGGGAAGCCGAATGGTGAACGTGGAACCCTGCCCGAGCCGGGACCACAGGGTCACCTCGCCGCCGTGGTTGGAAATGACGTGCTTGACGATGCTCAGGCCAAGTCCGGTGCCTCCGGTCTGCCGCGAACGGGCAGCATCCACACGGTAGAAGCGTTCGAAGACACGTTCCTGGTCCTCGGCGCTGAGCCCATCGCCCTGGTCCGTCACCGAGACCGCCACGAGGCCGTCCTTGGCCCGGATGCCCACACCCACCTTGGTGTTCTCCGGGGAGTAGCGGATGGCGTTGTCGATCAGGTTGCGCAGGGCGGTCACGAGGAGGTCCTGGTCGCCGTAGACCATGGCATCGGCGTGTCCGCCGACCACGAGCTGGATGTTCTTGCTCTCGGCCGGCAGCTGGGACCGGTCCACGGCCTCGCTGACGACTGTGTTGATGTCCACCGGGCGGCCCTGCTGCGCGACGTTGGCGCCCTGGAGCCGGGAGAGTTCGATGATGTCCTGGACCAGGGCCGCGAGCCGGGTCGATTCCTTGTGCATGCGCTTGGCGAACCGCTTGACCGCCTCGGGGTCGTCAGCGGACGACTCGAGGGCCTCGGCCAGGAGGGAGATCGCCCCGACCGGGGTCTTCAGCTCGTGGGACACGTTCGCGACGAAGTCGTTGCGGACTTCCTCGGTGCGGGTGAATTCCGTCCGGTCATCGGCCAGCAGGAGGACATATTCCTCCGTGATGACGGCGGCCCGGACCTGGACAACGATCGTTCCCTGGCCGAGCGGGCCACGCGGCAGCTCCAACTGCTCTTCGAGGATGACGCCGTCCCGCCGCACCTTGGCCGTCAGGTCCAGCAGCTGCTGGTGCACCACCGTGTGCCCGCGGACCAGGCCGTAGGCGTAGGCGGCCGGGCTGGCACGGACCACGCCGTCGATCGCATCCACCACAACGAAAGCGCGGCCGAGGACGGCGAGCACCTCCGCGGCGCCCTCGGGCAGCGAGGGATCCTCGACGTCGACGTCGACAATGTGCCGCTGCTGCTCACTCACCCGGAACGCGAGTACGCCGAACATGCCAAACGAGAGGCCGATCAGGCCGGCGATCACGCCGATGAGCATTGGATCCACGGCTCCAGCTTATGCTCTGCCACGTGGCCGAAACCGAAATCTTCTGCGATTCGGGCGCCGGTTCAGCTAACGTTCACCTATTGGGGCGTAACAGTTCACCGGACACTGCAAGAGTTGACAGTTGGAGCGCCGGTAGGTGAACCGAAATAGGCCCGCCACTTCGATTGCAGGCAATATTTCCGAGGAAAGGACGCACACGTGCGTAAGGTTTTTCAGGAGGAGCTCGCCCAGGTAAGGGAACAGCTCGTCGAGATCTCAACGCTGGTCACAGAGGCCATCGACAAGGCCACGACAGCTTTCCAGGGCGCCGATATCGACCTCGCCGAGGACGTGATTGCCGCCGATGCCCGCATCGACTTCCTGCAGAACAGCCTCGACGAGCGTGCCATCGACATCCTCGCCCTCCAGGGCCCGGTGGCGAGCGATCTGCGCATGCTGGTTGGTTCGCTCCGGATGAGCGCCTCGCTCGAACGCATGGGCGACCTCGCCCGCCACTTGGCGCAGCTGGCGCGTCTGCGCTATCCGGCGTCGGTGGTCCCGGACCAGCTGCGGGAGACCTTCAAGGCTTTCGCCGAACAGGACCTGCTGATCGCCCAGAAGCTCACGGAGCTGCTGGCAACCCGCGACCTCGGCGTGGCCCGGGAGATCATGAAGGCCAACGGCGCCGTCAACGACCTTCACCTGAGCGTTTTCCAGGCGATCGCCCGCAGCGACTGGCAGGAGTCGCCGGCCACTACGGTGGACGTTGCCTTGGCCAGCCGCTACTTCGAGCGCTTCGCGGACCACGGCGTCTCCGTGGCCCAGAAGGTCACGTACCTGGTGACCGGCGCGTGGCAGCCGAGCACCATCGAACACAACTAACTCCGGCCAACCGCGCCTGATCCAGCCGCCGGTACGACTGCGCTGATAGCAACCGCACTGGCCCAACTGCGCTGATACAAAACGACGGCGTCCGGTCACCTTGGGGGTGGCCGGACGCCGTCGTTTGTGCTCAGTGCCCTGCTCAGTGCCTAATCAGGCGGGAGCCGGTTACTTCTTGCCCTGGTTGGCTACTGCCTTGATGGCCTCGGCGGCGGCCTCGGGATCGAGGTAGGTGCCGCCCGGGTTCAGCGGCTTGAAGTCCTCATCCAGCTCGTAGACCAACGGGATGCCGGTGGGGATGTTCAGGCCGGCGATGTCCTCGTCGCTGATCCCGTCAAGGTGTTTGACGAGGGCGCGGAGCGAGTTGCCGTGGGCGGTGACCAGGACGGTCTTCCCGGCCCTGAGGTCTTCCTTGATGTCAGATTCCCAGTACGGCATGAGCCGGATCAGGACATCCTTGAGGCATTCGGTGCGCGGGACGGCGTCGCCGAGGTCCGCGTAGCGCGGGTCCCCCACCTGGGAGAACTCGGAATCGTCGGCCAGGGGCGGCGGCGGGGTGTCGTAGGACCGGCGCCACAGCATGAACTGCTCCTCGCCGAATTCGGCGAGCGTCTGGGCCTTGTCCTTGCCCTGCAGCGCGCCGTAGTGGCGCTCGTTGAGCCGCCAGTCGCGCTTGACGTCGATCCAGCCGCGGTCGGCTTTATCCAGGGCCAGGTTTGCAGTGTTGATGGCCCGCTTCAACCGCGAGGTGTAGAGGATGTCGGGGAGGATGTTGTTTTCCACGAGCAGCTCGCCGCCGCGCACCGCCTCGGCACGGCCCTGGTCATTGAGGTCAACGTCCACCCAGCCGGTGAACAGGTTCTTGGCATTCCAGTCGCTGTGGCCGTGGCGCAGCAGAATCAGCTTGTAAGTCATGGTTTTCATCCTAGCCGAGCGGTTGGCGGCGGCGCCGAGCGTTACACCGTGCGCGTTTCAAAGCGTGCTTCAGGGCAACGCGGGGTCACTTCCGGCCCATCCCGCGGCCCACTACGGGACACAAGTGACCCCGCGTTGGAGGATAGGCTTGGGCGGTGGTGCAGAAGGCTGAACGGGTGCTGGCCCCCCGAAACCAGGGCGGAACGAGAAGCGGCGCGCGCGGCGGCAGGCCCGTGGGCAACGTGACCCGCGGAACCACGAACCCCAACCGGATGCGCCGCGTGGACCGCTGGCTGACCGGGCCGCAGGGCTGGCGGCTGCGGGCCGCGGCCGATCCCCTCGCCGTTGACCTCGGTTACGGCGCCTCGCCGGCCACCGCCGTCGAACTCTTCGAACGCCTCGCCGCGGTCCGCGCGGACGTACAGATGGTGGGGATCGAAATCGAACCGGAGCGCGTCCGGCAGGCCCACGCCCTGGAGCGCCCGGGCCTGAAGTTCCAGCTGGGCGGCTTCGAGCTGCCCGTGACCGGAAAACCCGTGTTGGTCCGCGCCTTCAACGTGCTGCGGCAATACGAGGAAGCCGACGTGGCGGGCATCTGGCGGCTGGTGCAGGACCGGCTGGCCCCGGGCGGGCTGTTCATCGACGGCACGTGCGATGAAATCGGGCGGCGCGCCGCCTGGGTGGCGCTCGACGTCGAGCGGCCGCTGAGCCTGAGCCTGTCCTTGCGGTTTGGCGCCTTCGCGCTGCCCTCCGACGTTGCCGAAAGGCTGCCGAAGGCCCTGATCCACCGCAACGTCCCCGGCGAGAAAATCCACGCCTACCTGCAGGCGATGGACAAAGCCTGGCTGGAAGCGGCGCCGCTGGCGGCCTTCGGAAACCGGCAGCGCTTCGGGGCGATGTGCCGCGCACTGCTCGACGCCGGCTGGCCGATCCAGGACGGCCCGTCCCGCTGGCGAATGGGCGAAGTGACGGTCGACTGGGAAGCCGTGGCCCCGGGACCTTAGGCGGTCAGGCCGGTGGGCCCACGCCGGCGGGGTTCCCTGAGCGAGCTTGCGAGCTTAGGGGGCCGGTGGGGATTACCAGGGGCCGTAGGGGCCCATGTTGCGACCCCGGCCGGCGTCTTTGACCGCGGGACGGACGTCGGCGAGGTACACGGACGCGGCCGTCACGGCTGCAAGGCCGAAAATCCCGAGCGAACTGGCACCACCGCCGCTGCCCAGCTGCGCGAGCAGGGAGAACAGGCCCACGGCGAACGCGCCGCCGGTCAGGGCCAGCCAGAAGGTCTTGGTCCGCTTCGATACGGCCTCGAACGCGTTGGCCTTGTGCCGGAGGCAGTCGAAAAACGCCCATGCCTCCAGGGCAAAGGCCACGACAGCCAGGACCAGGTAAACCCCGGATTCGACAAAGTAAATGAGTATGCGTCCGTCCACTCCCCCAGCCTAGCCGTCCAGAGTGCCCAATGCCTGCTCCAAATCGGCCCAAAGGTCTTCGACGTTCTCAATACCCACGCTCATCCGGACCAGGTTGTCCGGCACGCTCTCCGGCTCGGCGGCGTGCCGGCGCCGGCGTTCGATCAGGGATTCCACCCCACCCAGGGACGTCGCGGGGAGCCAAAGCTGCAGGGCCCGGATCATGCGGTCCGCGGCTTCCGCGCCGCTGAGGCCACCGTCCTGCCCCGCTACCGGAGCCACCTCGATGCACAGCACAGAACCGAACCCCTTCATCTGCGCCTTAGCCCGCGCGTGGCCGGGGTCCGAGGCCAGCCCGGGGAAGCGGACGCCGGCTACCTTCGGATGGCCGTCGAGCCGCTCGGCCAGGATCTGGGCCGAGGCCTGCGAACGCTCGATCCGCAGCGCCAGGGTACGCAGGCCGCGCAGCGCCAGCCACGCCTCGAACGGCCCGGCGATCCCGCCGTGGATCGTGCGGTGGTGCAGCAGGGCTGCGCGGAGACCGGCGTCGGAGGTCACCAGCGCACCGAGCACGACGTCGGAGTGGCCAGAGAGGTATTTGGTCACCGAATGCAGCACGACGTCGGAGCCCAGGCTCAGGGGCTGCTGCACCAGGGGCGTGGAAAAGGTGTTGTCCGTGACGACGATGGCGCCGGCCTCGTGGGCCGCGGCGGTCAGGGCCCGCATGTCCGCGACGCCGAGCATGGGGTTCGTGGGGCTCTCCAGCCAGAGCATGCTGGCGGCGCGCCCGCCGGCCGGGGCAACCGCCGCAAGTACGGCGTCGGTGTCCGCGATGTCCACCGTCCGCAGCTCGAGGAACCCCTTGGCCGCCAGTTCGGTGGCCATCGTGACCGATCCCGCGTAGCTGTGCGACGGCATCACGAGCACGCCCTGGGCGGGCACCAGGGACAGGGCCGAACTCACGGCGGCGAGTCCCGAGGCGTAGAGCAGGCCCGGCAGTTCCGCGCCTTCCAACTGGCCCAAAGCCTCTTCAAAGGGGTCCCACGTGGGGTTGGAATACCGGCCGTAGCCGCGGTCGCCGTCGCCCAGCGGTCCCGTGCCGAAGTAGGTCGAGGACAGCACCAGCGGCGGGTTGACCGGTTCGTCGCGGGTGCGCGGCGGGCGCCCTGCCGCCACAACCAGGGAATCCGGCGAAAGCGTGGCGGCCTGTTCTTCAGTAAGACTCATGAGGACAGGGTACGTGGGCGCCCGGCAGGGTACCCAAGCCGTTACGCCGCAGACGATGCGCAGACTAGAGTGTCGGGGATTGTCGGTAGTCTAGAACCGTGACTACCCAGAGCCCCGGAGCGTCCCCTCGACAGTTGTCCGGTCAGTTGCCCGGACTGTTTATTGCCTTCGAGGGCGGCGACGGCGCCGGCAAGTCCACGCAGGCGGCTGAACTCGCCAAAGCGCTGGAATCCGGCGGCTTCACAGTGCTGCGGACCCGCGAACCGGGCGGCACGGCGATCGGCGAGAAGCTGCGTTCCCTCGTGCTCGATCACGGCCACGGCCACATCGATGCCCATACCGAGGCCCTGATTTTCGCGGCATCCCGTGCCGCGCACGCGAGCCAGGTCATCCGGCCCGCCCTGGAACGCGGCGAGATCGTCCTCACGGACCGGTACATCGACTCCTCGGTCGCGTACCAGGGCGCCGGCCGAGGCCTCGGAACGCAGGCGGTCCGGGACATCAACGCCTGGGCAACATCGGACCTGCAGCCGGACCTGACCGTACTCCTCGACGTCGAACCCGCCGTTGGCCGGCAACGGCGCACCGCCGGCGAGGCCGCCGAAGACCGCCTCGAGTCCGAGGCCGACGAATTCCACGCCAAGATCCGGACGGCCTTCCTGGACCTTGCCTCGGCCCGGCCCGAGGCGTATCTGGTGCTGCCCGCCCGCCTGCCCGTCGCCGAACTCGCCGCCCGGATCCTCGAGCGCGTCGAATCCCTGCTGGCCGTCACCCAAAGCAGCACAGCATGAGCGTCTGGGACGACCTCCAGGGCCAGGACGCCGTCGTGGCCCAGCTGCGCCAGGCGGCCCAGAACGAAGGGCTCACGCACGCGTGGCTTTTCACCGGCCCGCCCGGCTCCGGCCGTTCCAACGCCGCGAAGGCGTTCGCCGCGGCCTTGAACTGCGACCAGGAGGACGTCAGCCTGCGCGGCTGCGGCGAGTGCCCGGCGTGCCTGACCATCCTCGGAGAAACCCACTCCGACGTCGCGTTCGTGCGCACGGAGAAGGTCACCATCACGATCGATGAGGCCCGCGAGCTCGTTTCCACCGCAGGGAACCGGCCGTCGTCGGGCCGGTGGCGGATCATCGTGGTAGAGGACGCGGACCGGATGGCCGAGCGGACCACCAACGTGCTGCTCAAGGCCATCGAGGAACCCACGCCCCGCACCGTCTGGATGCTCTGCGCGCCCTCCCCCGCCGATGTCCTCGTGACCATCCGCTCCCGCTGCCGCCCGGTCGCGTTGCGGCTTCCGCCCGCCGCAGCCGTAGCGGCCCTGCTGGTCAAGCGCGACGGCGTGGACCCGGCGGTTGCCGAGCGTGCCGCCCGTGCGGCGCAAAGCCACGTCGGGATCGCCCGCCGCCTGGCCCGGGACCCGGAGGCCCGGGAGCGCCGGCTCGAGACGGTGCGGTTCCCGCTGTCCCTTCGCGGCGTCACGGCGGCGGTCATGATGGCCGAGAAACTGGTCAAGATCGCCACCGAGGAAGCCAACAGCTCCAACGACGAGCGCGACGCCGCCGAGAAAACCGCGCTTCTGGCCACCCTCGGGGCGCCCGAAAGCGGCACACTGCCGCCGGCCATGCGGAGCCAGGTCAAGCAACTCGAGGACGACCAGAAGCGCCGCGCCAAGCGTTCCGTCACCGATTCCCTTGACCGCACCCTGACGGACCTGTTGTCCTTTTACCGGGATGTCCTGATCATCCAGATGGGGAACGCTGTGGAACTCGTCAACGTTGAACTCAGAAGCGAACTCGAAGACTTCGCCTCCCGTTCCACCGCCGAAGTGACCCTTGCCCGCATGGACGCCATCAACAAGGCCCGCACGCGAATCACCACCACCAACGTGGCCCCGCTGCTGACGATCGAGTCCATGGCTTCCAGCCTTATTTGATGGTCCCTGCCGCTCAACGACATCAACGCTTTCGTTCCTAGCCTCCAAGGAGAACCGCATGAAGCCTGCTCGACCCCAGCCCGCTAGATCCCGATCCCTGGCGATCGGCATGCGGGCCGTCGGCGCCGTGGCCCTGGTCCTAACGCTGGCCTCGTGCACCCTTTTCGGCGGCGGGGGCGAGAGCGGGTCCAGTGCACCGACCTCGGGGGCAGCGGGGCAGGCGGACCCGTCGATAGTGGCGGCGGCGCCGGCCGAACTGCGCAGCTACTACTCCCAGCAGGTCGACTGGAAACCGTGTGAGGGCAGCTTCGAGTGTTCCAAGATCAAGGTCCCGCTGGACTACAGCAAGCCCGACGGCGAGCGCATCGAGCTGGCCGCCATCAAGCTCGCCACGACAGGTGACAAGAAGGGCACCCTGATGGTCAATCCGGGCGGCCCGGGCGGCTCGGGGTACGACTTCGTCAGGGACGCGGCCAACACCAACATTTCGGACAAGGTCCGGTCCGCCTACGACATCGTGGGCTTCGACCCCCGCGGGGTGAAGCGCTCCGCCCCGGTCACCTGCCTGACGGACAAGGAACGCGACGCGTCCCGCGCCAAGACCTACGCCTTGGATACCGACGCCGGACTGGACGCGGCCCTGGCCGACAACAAGGCCATCGCCGCCAAGTGCGTGGAGAAGACCGGCCCGGTTCTGGCCCACATCGACACCGCCAGTGCCGCGAAGGACCTCGATATCCTGCGCGGGGTGGCCAACGACTCGAAGCTGAACTACCTCGGCTACTCCTACGGAACTCTGCTGGGCTCCACCTACGCGTCGCTGTTTCCGGACAATGTGGGCCGGCTGGTCCTCGACGGTGCCGTTGACCCGTCGTTGAGCGCCGAGGAACAGACCAGCGGCCAGGCCGTGGCCTTCGAAAAGGCCCTGCACGCCTACGTCGCCAAATGCCAGCAGACGTCCGGATGCCCGCTCACGGGAAGCACCGAGGAAGGCATCCAGCAGATCCGCAATGCCATCGCTGCCGCGGAAGCCAACCCGTTGCCGGCCCAGGACGGCCGGAAGGTCTCGGGGTCGACGTTCGTCAGCGGCCTCATCATCCCGCTCTACAACGATGACAACTGGCCGATTCTCACCCGGGCGCTCGCGACAGCCCTAGCTGGCGACGGGACCGGCATGCTGCAACTTGCCGACTTCGGCGCCGACCGCGATCCCAGCGGCACCTACACGTCAAACAGCACCTTCGCCTTCAATGCCATCAACTGCCTGGACTACCCTATGGTGTCCGACACCGCGTCCATGCGGGCCGAAGACCAGAAGCTGCGCCAGCTGTCGCCCACGTTTGGTTACTACTTCGCCTATGGCGGCAGCAATTGCAAGGACTGGCCGTACAAGAACGTCCGGACCCCTGCCCCAGTCGAGTACAAGGGCTCGGCCCCGATTGTCGTCATTGGAACCACCGGCGATCCGGCTACCCCCGTGGAATCGGCCAGCTCCCTGCGCAAGCAGCTTGGGAACGCCTCGCTGCTGACCTGGAAGGGCGAGGGCCACACGGCTTACGGCCGCTCCAACAGCTGCATCGGCACCGCCGTCGATGACTATCTGGTGGACGGAAAGGTCCCGGCGGACAACACCGTCTGCTAGGTCCCCGACGGCGCCGCAAGGCGGCTTCCGTCGCTCATTTTGACCCGGACGCCGGGACTCTATTACAGTTGTCTCTTGCATGATCCGCCCGGTTCGCCGGGCATTCATGTGGTTGCTTCCTTAGCTCAGTTGGTAGAGCGTCTCACTCGTAATGAGAAGGTCGCCAGTTCGATTCTGGCAGGAAGCTCGGGAAGAACCCCGTATCACCGCTGACTCAGCGGTGATACGGGGTTTTTTATTGGTTTCGGCTAGATGGCCGTGTGAAGTTAGGGCGCGGGCGCCTTCGCTACTTGCAAGCGGCGAGGATCCCGGCGATGGCCTCGTGCTCGGGACGGGTCATCCACAACCTGTACTTGGCCTTCACAGCCGTCTGGCGGGCGACGTATTCACACCGGAACGCCTTGTTGGCGGGGAGCCAGGCATCGGCCGAGGAATCTGACTTCTGCTGGTTCGCGGGGCCGTCGGCGGCCATCAGGTTCAGCGGATCGTTGGCGAGCTGGAGGCGCTGGCTTGCGCTGATCTGCTGGGCGCCGGTCTGCCAGGCCAGGGACAGTGGGATGAGGTGGTCAATCTGGACGTCGGCGGAGTTCTCGCCGCGGGTGAAGTTGATGGTCTTGCCGGTGTATTTGTCGGCAAGCTTGCCGGAGGCGATGACGCAATCCCTGGTGCCCGGCTTGGTCGTCACCTCGGTGAGGTCACGGCGGAGCATGTCGTTGCGCGTGTCGCAGCCGTTGTGGTCCACATCTGACCAGGCGGGACCGAACTGCCCGCGGCTGTAACCGGTCTTCGGGGCCTTGCCCTTCACCGGAATGGACGCCAGCTGGGCTACGGCCGCGGCGGCCTCGCCCGGGTGCGCGGAACCAATGGCGGGAGCTTGGGACGCCGCTGCGCTGTGCACGGCGTCTGCGACTTTGGCGCCAGCGTGGGCTGCGGCATCACAGCCGGCGAGGGAGCCTGCGAGGAGCAATCCGGTAAGGACGGTCAGGGACTTCGTGGCGGCGGAGCGGGAGATGTTAATGCCAATCATGAGTGCGGCGAAAATGACCAGATTACCCGTACTCCGTTTCGCGGCCGCGCAGGCCGAGCATGGAGTCGCTCAGACGGCACAAAAAGGGGACCCCCGGAAGTCAACGATTTCCGCGGGTCCCCTTGGATCAGGCGCCGGGACTGGTACGCCGAACGTCCTCGCGTGCCCGGCTACTTCAGGGTGAGCACCGGGTTGACTGGAGCCTTCAGCGAATCCACCTGCAGGCCCACGGACAGTTTCTGGCCGGCGGCCACCTTGGTGGCCCAGTCCGAGCCGCTGCAGGTTACCGACACCTTGGGGAGGACCGTGCACGTGATGCCCCAGGAGTTGGCCACCCGGGTGACGTTCGGATCGGGCCAGCTCACGCTCCAACCGGACGCCGCCCGGAGGCCTGTGACCTCAATATTGGCCACGTAGCCGCCGGTCCACGAACTGCCGAGCTTCCAGACCGCGCTGATCGGCGCGCCCGACGTCGGCGCGGGAGATGCCGTTGGCGACGGCGTCGGGGTCGGCGTCGGCGTCGGCGTCGCAGTGGCGGTGGCGGTCGCAGTGGCAGTGGCGGTCGCAGTGGCAGTGGCGGTCGCAGTGGCAGTCGGCGACGGCGTCACGGTCGGCGTCGGCGTGCCCGTCAGGATGGGCGCGAGCGCGGCGAGTTTGGCGGCCTCCGGGGTGCGCCAGTCCGCCTGGACAAGTCCGCCGGTGATGCCGCTGTTCGGGTTGAACGACCAATACGCGAAGCTCATGGAATTGGTCCCCAGGTAGGAGACGATTTTCTCCATCCACTGCTTGTCCGAGGTGGTTTGCAGCGCCGTCCCGAACTCCCCGAGCAGTACCGGGGCGATGCCCTGCTTCTGGATGTAACCCCAGTTGGCATCCCACACGGCCGGCAGGTTGTTGGGATAGCTGGGGTCGCTGAACCACTTCTGCGCAAACAACGACGCCGGGTAGTCGTGCGGGGAATAGACCACCCGGTTGGGCGTGGCCAGCGTGACCGGCTTGTTCTTGACGTCGGCCAGGCCGCCGCCCCACCAGGTGGAGGTGCCGTTGCTCTGGTTCTCGATGCCCTCAACGATGATCAGTAGGTTGGGGTTGGAGGCCAAGACGGCGTTGCCGCCGCGGGTGGCCGCAGCCTGCCAGTCGGTGGCGGCGGCGCCGCCCCACGTCGCCGCCCCGGCCGGCTCATTGTGAAGGTCGGCGCCAATGACAGTGGGATCGTTCTTGTAGCGGGCGGCGAGCATCTTCCAGTCAGCAATCCACCTCGACTCAGGGTAGGCGGAGGTGTACCAGAGCGGGGACTGGTCGGCAGAGGACGGCCGGTGCCGGTCCAGGATGATCTGCAGGCCGTTGGCCTTCGCGCGGGCGATCACCGTGTCCATCAGGACCAGGGGCGTCTTGCCCTCCAGCGCGTAGGCGCGGTTGGCCCAGTAGTTCAGGTTGCCCTTGATGGATGTCGCGGCCAGGCACTCGTTGGAGAACGGCAGGCGGACGGTGTTGAATCCCATCGATTTGATGTTGGCCAAGGCGTCGTCGATGGTCAGGGTCCCCCAGAGCCCGTGCGGCATGCAGTCCGGAGTTTCCATGCCAAACCAGGACGCGGCCTTGATGGTGTGCGGGGCGTTGTTCGAGTCCAGGATCCTGCCGCCGGAGGTGTGCAGCCAGCCGGTGGGCGGCGGCGTAGTGGCGGCGGTGGCCAGGGGAAGCGAGGCCGCGGCGACGCCGGTGAGGGCCAGTCCGGCAGCCACAGCGATGCCCATAAGTGTGGCAGTCACGCTCGGGCGTCTTCCCCCGACGTGGAGTGGCGGATTCGAAAACGGTTTCACAGTTCCTCCGTGAGAGTGGCGTGCGGGTGCGGCCTGGTATTGGTGCGGCTCTTGGCGCGTGGGGCTGCAGCAAGGATGCAGAGGGCACCTTCCGGCCGGTGCCGGAAGGTGCCCTCTGGCCGGGTCTTAGCGGTTCGCGGCCGCCGAGCCCATGATGACAACGATCAGGATGACGGCCAAGGCGATCGACACATAGCCGATGACCAGTGCGGCGATGGCCAGGCCGCGGCCGCCCTCACCGGTGGTCTTGATCTGGTTCAGGGCGACGTGACCCAGGATGATGCCGAGCAGGCTGATGAAAAAGGATGAGACCAGCGCTGCGATTGCAAGTCCATTTGTCTTCGCGGCAGCGGGTGCGGGCGCGTAGCCCTGGTACTGGGGTGAGCTCATGGGTGTGTTGCCTTTCAGTCCGTCAATGTGGGTCCCCCCGTCCCGCACAATGCGGATCGGCTCTCAAAAAGTACCAAGCTGCCGCCAAGAAAGAACCCCTTTGGCCAATATTTCCTTCTGCGCCTCGACGCGACTGCAGGGCCCTGACCTGCGTATTGTCTTTTTCCGGGCCGTCCGTCAGCCTTAGGGAATGGAACGGCCCGGGCGCAGGCGGCCAGCCAGCCAGCAACTCCCGGCGCCGCCGCCAGGAGTCCAAACCGAGAATTGGCGGCACCGGCTGTGGGGCCCGGTTGTCGGCTTCGGCCTGGTCAGCCTGGCCGCGGACATGGTGTCCGACGGCGCCCGCCCGCTGGGGGGTCCCCTGCTGGCCCAGCTCGGTGCGTCCGCGCTTTTCGTCGGCCTCGTGACCGGCGCCGCGGAGGCCGCGTCCCAGGGGCTCCGGCTGGTGTTCGGCCCCTGGGCGGACCGCACCGGGAAGTACTGGACTTTCACGATGGCCGGCTATGTGCTCACAGCGGTGTGCATCCCGCTGCTCGCGTTGACGCCGTTCGCCGGGACCGCCGGGATGGCCCTGGCGGCCGTGCTCATCATCGGGGACAGGGTTGGCAAAGCCGTCCGCAGCCCGGCGAAAACCGTGCTGCTCGCCGCCGTCGCCGGGCCGGTTGGCCGGGGCCGCGGCTTCGCCGTCCACAAGTCCCTCGATCTGGCCGGGGCGCTTTTGGGCCCGCTGCTCGTCTCGGCGGTGCTGGTTGCCACCGGCTCACTGTCGGCAGCCTTTGCGGTGCTTGTCATTCCGGCGGCGGCGGCGGTGGCGATTCTCGTTTGGCTGCGTCGCCGCGTCCGGGATCCCGGCGCGGACAAGCCCGCGCCCGACGCCTCCGGCGTGCCGGAGGCGTCCCGCGGGAAGCCCGCCGGGCGGCCGCCGTCGGCGTTCTCCAGCGTCTTCATCTTGTTCGCCGTGGCCGCATTCTTCTGGAGCGCCGGGCTGGTGGCCTTCGGCGTCATCTCCTATCACCTGACGACCGACGTGGCGGTCCCCGTCTCGGTGGTTCCGCTGCTGTACGCCGGCGCCATGGGGACCGCCGCCGTCGGGGCGCTCGCCAGTGGCGTCATTTACGACCGCGCCGGTGCGGCCGTGCTCCTGGCGCTGCCCGTGCTGATTATGGCGGTGCCGGTGCTGGCCCTGGCACCGAGCGCCGGACTCGTGTTCGCTGGCGTCCTGGTCTGGGGCGCCGCCACGGGCATCCAGGACTCCACGGTCAAGGCGCTGGTCGCCGATCTGGTGCCCCAGCCCCGGCAGGGCACGGCGTACGGGGTGTTCGCGGCGTTCGAGGGGGCCGGCGCGTTGGCGGGCGGGGCCCTGTACGGGTCACTCTACGGCGCGCGACCGGCGCTTATCGCTGCCGTGGCCGCACTCCAGGCGACGGCCCTTGTCCTGCTGTTCGTCACGCTGCACCGGGTCCGGCACGCGTCACCTGGCCTTGGGCCCGCGGATGGGCGGAGCTAACGCGCCCAGACCGAGGCCGCGCCGGAATGTCCCGTGATGATGCTCTGGTAAATGAAGAAGGCCCCCGCCAGGGCGCCGGCAACCAGGACGACTCCCCGGACAATCCGGTTGCTCCGAAGTCCGCCGAGGAACGCCAAGCGCCGTCCAAAGGGCTCGTAAGTGACTATCAACATTGCCGCGACCAGGATGAAAAAGATCACGGAAACCACTTTGAGCACGTCGCCTTGCTGGGCGTGCTCGTGGGCCAGCGCCGACGCCGGACGGATTTTCTCCAACTGCTCCCCTGCCTGTGCGGTCAGGAGTGTCACTGGCACCAGCCCCAGTGACAACACGCCCAGGGGCCAGGCCAGGTAAGCCCACCAGCGCCGAGCCACGGCATAAATGATGGCACCGAGACCTGCGATCGGCGCAAGGACCACTACGGCGTGGACCAGCAGGACATGGGCCGGGAGCCCACCAATTTCGATCACGTGAATCTCCTCCAGAACGTGAGGGCACCGGGTCTGATGACGGGGCCGCGAACCCGTGGCGGGGCCGGACTCCTATGATTCTTGCATGGGATCGCGGGAACTAGCGGGCATTGCCGGGCCGCTCTATGCATTGCCCTACGGGGAGTTCGTGGCTGCAAGGACGGCCGCGGCCAAAGAGGTCAGTTCCGTGGGCGTCACCGCCGCCGAGCAGCGTGCCTTGGCGGCCGAAGTCCGTGCCCTGCCCAAGCCGTCGGTGGCGGCATGGGCGGTGAACATGCTGGCCGCGCACAGCCCCGAAATCCTGCGCGAGGTCGCTGGACTGGGAACGTCGATGCAGGAGGCGCAGGACGCCCTGAATGCAGCGGACCTCCGCCTCCTCGCCCAGCAGCGGCGCCAGCTCCTCGCCAGCGCGGTAAAGGCGGCGCACGCCCTGGCGGCCCAGCACGGACGGGCCATCAGCGCCACCGTCGCGACGGAAGTGGAGCAGACCCTGCGGGCCGCCACCGCCGACCCGGGCGCCGCAGCCGCTGTGCAAAGCGGCTGTCTGCTCCGGGGGCTCTCGGCGGACGGGGTCGACGTCGTTGATCTCACCGGCGCCGTGGCTGTCCCGGGGAGCCATGCCGCCGCGGCGGCCGGTACTGGAGCCGTGCCGGCAACGGCCGGCGTCCGCGGGACCGAACCGGCGTCCGCCGGCCGCGGGACCGAACCGGCGCACCGGACCGCACAGGGCGGCGGAACTGCCGGCGGAAAACCGCCAACGGAACAGCCCCGCCTCCGGGCCGTCGGGACAGCCCGGGTGACGCCCACGCCGTCGGCGGTGGAACGGGCACGGGCCGGCCTGGAGGCAGCCAAAGTGGCCGCCGCGGAGGCCGACGAGGAAGCAGGCCGCGCGGCCGCGGAGCTGGCCGAGGCGACGGCGGAAACCACGCTGCTGGCCGATGAGGTGCGCGGACTCAGGCGGCGTCTGGACACGGCAGAAGCCGGGCTCAAAACGGCCCGGAAGCGTCACGAGCTGGCAGCGGCCCTGGCGCAGCAGACGGCACGGGCCGCCGACCGGCAGCGCCGCAAGGAAGTCCTGGCGCGGGAGCGGGTGCTGCGGCTCGGCAACACGCCGGAGGAGTGAAGTCTTAGTGTCGGGGGTCGGTTGCACACTGGAATCATGGAGAACAACCAGAATTTCCAGCAGAGTTTCCACCAAGAGGCGGATTTCAACGACGCACAGGACGGCGTTCTGTATTTCGCGGTCACCTACCTGGACACCGATTGCGGCCGGATCCGCACCGAGAGCTTCGATGACGCTGCCGCCGCGGACCGCTTCGCCAGCCGGTGCGTTGCCGGCGAAGACGGCTGGGCCGTGGTCGATGCGATCCCGGCGAAAGAGCGCCGGGCCGCCGCCTGACTCGGTAGTCCTTCCAGGCCGGCGCCTGGGTCCGGGCCCTCAGTCTCCGAGCGCGCGGGGTTGGCCGGTCACGGTCACTGTCCCGGATGGCGGTAGGGGGCCGGACGCTCGAAGGGCCTCCACCCCGTGCGGGGTGAAGGCCCTGCGCAAACGCCGGCTGGCAGCCGGCGTCGCGGGAGTTACTTAGGCGAAGTCGGAGACGGCCGGATCCGGACCGATCCGGCCGGCGTCTTCGGCGGAGCGGTCAAGCCCGTTGATGGCCTGGATGTCGGTCTCGTCGAGGCTAACGTCCAGGGCCGCGTAGTTCTCGCGGATCCGGGACTCGGTCACCGACTTCGGAATAACCACGTTGCCGATGGCCAAGTGCCACGCGATGACAACCTGGGCCGGGGTGGCGCCGTGCTTGGCGGCAATCTCGGCAATGACAGGGCTCTCGAGGAGCTCGCCGCCCTGGCCCAGCGGCGACCACGCCTGGGTGAGGATGCCCTTGGACGCGTTGAATTCGCGCAGGTCGGCCTGGCTGAAGAACGGGTGCAGTTCGACCTGGTTGATGGCCGGAACCACGCCGGTCTCATCGATCAGGCGCTGCAGCCCCTCCTTGGTGAAGTTGGAGACGCCGATGGTCTTGACCCGGCCCTGCTTCTGCAGCTCGATGAGGGCCTTCCAGGTGTCAACGTATTTGTCCTGCTTGGGCTGCATCCAGTGGATCAGGTACAGGTCCAGGGTTTCGAGGCCGAGGCGCTCCATGGATTCCTCGAACGCCTTCAGAGTGGACTCGTAGCCCTGATCCGCGTTCCACAGCTTGGTGGTGATGAAAATTTCCTCGGGCTTAAGGCCGGAACGCTCAATGGCGCGGCCCACGCCTGCTTCGTTGCCGTAGATCTTTGCCGTGTCGATGTGGCGGAAGCCGGCCTCAAACGCCTGGACAACCACCTTTTCGGCCACGTCATCTTCAACCTGCCACACCCCGTAGCCAAGCTGGGGGATGGTGTTGCCGTCATTGAAAGTCAGTTCCGGTGAAAAAGTCATATAAGTATCCTGCCAACTTCGGCGCCCTCCGGCCAGCGGCAGGGCGCCGCTAAGCTAGGCGCGTAACCGGGAATACCCTGGATTTCAGGGAAATACAGGGAATATCGGGAACGCCGGCCACGCCGGGACGGTCCTGCGCAAAGACCAATCCGCGAAGCGGCTCAGGCCGGCGTCGGTCCGCTGCCGTCGGCCTCGGCAAGCCGCCGCTCGGCGTCGTGGACCTGTTCCAGCACGGAATCGGCGCGCCGGCGCACCGACGCGGCACCCGCCGGGACCCGCCCCACGGCGAGCCGGAGCATCGCGGCCGCCTCGGCCGTCATGGCCAGCGAATTGCCTGCCGTCGACAAGGCCCGGTGAACGCCTGCCAGTGGTCCCGGAATATCCAACCCGTTGCTGGGAAACCGTCGCTGGGCCTCCACGCAGACCACCCTGACCCGGGGCGCGAGCGCGGAGAGTTGGTTGGCGATCTCGACGAGTTCGCCGTACAGCGCCTCGTCCTCGACCCCCTCGAGGACCTGGTGGTAGCGGTCAAGTCCGCGGTTGAACCGGTCATGGGCGCGCCGCCAGAGCCCTTTGCCGAGTTCGGCGTCGTCCCTGCGGCCCTGCAGTGCTGCGCTGAAGAAGCCCAAGGTCGCGCTAAAGGTACTGGCCCGGACCGTGGTCCGAGTCCATGGGTTCGGGCGGCTCCGAGGGATCAGCACCGCGACGCGGTGCTGCGGCCCGGACCGGTTCGCCGTTCTCCCCGATGATGACGCCCGGCGCGATCACTGTTCCGGGGGGCAGCTGGCGCAGCTGCATCTGGGCGTAGGCGTGCTCCCTGGCGGCGTGCTGCGCCGCGATGGCCGTCTGGATGCCGTGGAAGAGTCCCTCAAGCCAGCCGACCAGCTGGGCCTGGGCTATCCTCAGTTCCGCGTCGGAGGGGGTTGCGTTCTCCGGAAAGGGAAGGTTAATCCGTTCGAGCTCCTCAACGAGCTCCGGGGCCAGGCCGTCCTCGAGTTCCTTGATGGAACGGTCGTGGATTTCAGCCAGCCGGACGCGGGCCGCGTCGTCCAGCGGCGCGGACCTCACCTCGTCCAGCAGCTGCTTGACCATCGTGCCGATCCGCATGACCTTCGCGGGTTGGTCCACGAGGTCCTGAAGTTCGCTGCCCCGGGGCGGCCTGGGCCCGGCACTGGATCCATCGGCGCGGCCGGACGGCACTGCAGCCGGTGAGGCCAAGGGCGTACCGGGCAGGGCGTCATCCAGGGGCGTGCCTTCGACGGGCACGTCGTCCGCAGTTTGGGCGCCGGACTGAGTGTCGTGCTGATCGCTCATGGCTTCATACTCTCACGCGCCCGGCGGCGCGGACCCGGCGTCCGCCGGAAGCGGAAGGGGCGGCGCCGGACACTCTCGTGCCCAACACCGCCCCCTCCCCCGGCCCGAGCGGCACCCGCTCCGCAACACAGTTCAGCAGCACCGCCCTTGCGGGTTGGTGTCCTGCCGGTCGGTCTTCTCACGCCAAAACTCCCGCTCGGTGAGGGGAGGGCCGGTGTGTCCAGAGGCCTCATGGTGCTCCAGGTACTTCTCGTAGGCGTCGGCGCCCAGCACCCCGCCGAGGTACCCGGCAAACCCGCGGAAGCCGGCGAGGACCGCGTTCACGCCCGGCTCCGCATCAGTGGTGTCCGGACTTTTCGAGCCGCTCTCCGGCCGGGAGCTGGTTCCACGCGGCCGCGAGGTCACGCTCCGCCGCCGTGGGGACAAACCCTGCCGGGGCGAAGACACGGGAAGCCTGCGCGGGGTCTTCGTGCTCGGCGTTGGGCAGCCCCGCGGCCGTGTTCCGCAGGGCCTTGATGGTTGCCATTACTGCAGTGATGATGACGATGATGCTCAGCACCACGAAGACGATCGAGAGCCATCCCTGGATCATCGTGTTGCGGACCACGGCCTCCATGGCGGCCTGGGTCTTGGCGGTGCCGAAGGAGGTCTTGCCGTCCGCCAGCGCCTTGGTGAAGGCAGCATTGTTGGCGAAGTAGCCCACCGCCGGAACGGGCGAGAAGATCTTGTAGAAGCTCGCCGTGATGGTCACGACGGCGGCGAACGCCAGCGGCGCCGCCACGATCCACAGGTACTTCGGGGCGGTGCGTTTGGCAGCAATGGCCAGGCAGACCGAGAGGGCGATGGCCGCGAGCAGCTGGTTGGCGATCCCGAACAGCGGGAACAGGGTGTTAATGCCGCCCAGCGGGTCGGTGACGCCCATCAGCAGGACCGCGCCCCAGGCGGCCACCATGATGGCAGTGCAGAGCCAGGCGCCCGGGCGCCAGGAGTGCTCCTTGAACTTCGGAACGAAGTTGCCGATCGAGTCCTGGAGCATGAAGCGGGCAACGCGGGTGCCGGCGTCGACGGCCGTGAGGATGAAGAGGGCCTCGAACATGATGGCGAAGTGGTACCAGAAAGCCATCATCGCGGTGCCGCCGATGAACTGCTGCATGATGTGGGCAAGGCCGACGGCGAGGGTGGGCGCCCCGCCCGAGCGCGACACGATGCTTTGCTCCCCCACGTCCTTGGCCGTCTGCGCGAGATCACCGGCCGTGATGTTGACGCCGGACAGGCCCAGGCCGTTGACCCACGCGGCCGCGGTCTCGACGGTCCCGCCGGTAAGCGCCACAGGGGCGTTCATGGCGAAGTAGATGCCGCGGTCAATGGAGATTGCGGCCACGAGGGCCATGATGGCCACGAAGGACTCCATGAGCATGCCGCCGTAGCCGATCAGGCGCGTCTGGCGCTCCTTCTCGATCAGCTTCGGCGTGGTGCCGGAGGCGATCAGCGCGTGGAACCCGGACAGTGCGCCGCAGGCGATTGTGACGAACAGGAACGGGAAGAGGGCGCCGGAGAACACCGGACCGTTGTCCCGGCCGGCGAACTCGCTGAAGGCCGGCACGGTAATTTCGGGGCGGACCACGATGATGGCCAGGGCCAGCATCACGATCACGCCGATCTTCATGAACGTGGAGAGATAGTCGCGGGGGGCCAGGAGCAGCCACACGGGCAGGATGGCTGCGATGAAGCCGTAGACGATGAGGCCCCACGCGATGGTGACCTTGTCCAGGTGGAAGAACGCGGCACCCCATTCGGTGCCCGCCACGGCACCGCCGCCGATGATGGCGGCCATGAGCAGCACGAAACCGATCAGGGACACCTCCATGACCTTGCCCGGCCGGATGAAGCGCAAGTACACGCCCATGAAGAGGGCGATCGGGATGGTCATGCCCACCGAGAAGACGCCCCAGGGGCTCTCGCCGAGGGCGTTGACAACCACAAGGGCCAGGATGGCGACGATGATCACCATGATGAGCAGGGTCGCGACGAGGGCGGCCGTGCCGCCGATGACGCCGAGTTCCTCGCGGGCCATCTGGCCCAGGGAACGGCCGCCGCGGCGCATGGAGAAGAACAGGACGAGGTAATCCTGGACGGCACCGGCAAGGACGACGCCGATGATGATCCAGATCGTGCCGGGGAGGTAGCCCATCTGGGCCGCGATGACCGGGCCCACCAGGGGGCCGGCGCCGGCGATGGCGGCGAAGTGGTGGCCGAAGAGGACGTTGCGGTCCGTGCGGACGTAGTCCTTGCCGTCGGCCTTGTATTCGGCCGGGGTGGCCCGGCGGTCATTGGGCTTGGTCAGGTAACGCTCTATGACCTTGGAGTAGAAGCGGTAGCCGATCAGGTAGGTGCAGACCGACGCAAAAACAAACCAGATGGCGTTGACGGTCTCGCCGCGGACGATTGCGAGCATGAACCAGGCGACGCCGCCCAGCAGCGCGATGGCCGCCCACAGCGCGATCTTGGCGGGCGTCCAGGTGCGGTCCGCAGCGTCGCGGACGGACTCATCCACCGACGTCGGCGGGAGGGACGGGTCCGGAACGACCCCGTCGTCGAGTTGTGCGGTGCCGTGCGTGCTGGCGCCTCGCATGCTCCCGTGCGTGCTGTCGCCTTGTGTGCCATCTGGCATTGTGCCCATGTCTCCTCCTTGAGAAACCCAACGGGCAGTCCACCGGTACAGAACTGCCCCCCGCACCCTACCAATGCGGGCGGCCCCGGGCGGCAGTCCTGCGCCCGGCGGTGGGGATTGCGCGACGAGCGGTCGGCCGGGCTACGCCTGGAGGTTGCTGAGCTGCAAGAGGCGGGCCTCGCAGAGGTCCAGCCAGCGCACTTCGGCTTCGGTCTGGAAGATGAGGGAGTCCAGCACCAGGAGCCGGGCGGTGTCGGCCGGGCGCTGGAGTGCGGCCGTGTCGCGGCGGGACTTGGTGTAGTCCTGCAGCGCCCGGATGGATACCGCCCGCTGTGCCTGGATGATGGCGCCGACGTCGGTCCCGGGAATCGTCAGGCCGAGGGCGAGCTTGATGGCCAACTCGTTGCGGGGCGGATTCGCGCGGGACACCGGGGCCATGAACCAGGCGCCGACTTCAGTACGGCCGGCCGTCGTGATGCTGTAGATGACGTGGCCGTCGCCGTCGCCGCCGTCTTTGCGGACCAGCCCGTCGCGTTCCAGCCGGTCCAGGGTGGTGTAGACCTGCCCGATGTTCAGCGGCCAGGAGGATCCGGTGCGGTCCTCGAATTCGGTCCTGAGCTGGTAGCCGTAGCGCGGGCGGTCCTGCAAGAGGGCGAGGAGACTGTGACGGATAGACATGGCGCCCCCGGAATCGCGAAGTCACGAAAATCACACAGCATACACGCGCCCCAAGACGCGTGTATACCGCGTATGGACCTACGTTATCGTCATTGTTGCCCCGGCCGCAAAACATTGCATGCTCCGACCGGAATAAGTAGGCCCCGACCTGCGGTTTAAGCCGGATCCGGCTTCCCGCTACATGACCAGCAGGACCTTGCCCACGTGGTCGCCGGAATCGAAATAGGCGTGTGCGGCGGCGACCTGGTCCAGCGGGAAGGTCTTGGCCACGAGGGGCCTGATCCTGCCGTCGGTCAGCATCGGCCACACGGCGTCACGGACGGCGTTCATGATCACGGTCTTTTCCTCGACCGGGCGGGGACGCAGCGCGGTGGCGATGATGGCGGCCCGCTTCCGCAGCAGCTGGCCAAGGTCCAGTTCCGCCTTCGCGCCGCCCTGCAGCCCGATCACCACGAGGCGTCCGTAGTCGGCGAGCGCGTCGATGTTCTGTTCGAGGTACTTGGCCCCGACGACGTCGAGGATGACGTCCGCGCCTTTGCCGCCGTTTTGCGCGCGCAGGCTCGCCGGGAAACTCTCCTCCGCGTAGTTGATGGCGATGTCCGCCCCGAGGAAGGCCTTGGCGGTACCGACTTTTTCCGCGTTCCCGGCCGTCGTGGCAACCCGGGCGCCCATGGCCTTGGCAAGCTGGATGGCCATGGTGCCGATGCCGCCCGTGGCTCCGTGGATGAGGACAGTTTCGCCCGGCTGCAGCTGCGCCGTCATGATCAAGTTGGAATAGACCGTCGCCGCGACCTCGGGCAACGATGCCGCCGTGACCAGATCCACGCCGTCGGGGATCCTCAGGACCTGGCCCGCGGGCACGGCCACCTGCTGGGCGTAGCCGCCGCCGGCGAGCAGCGCCACCACCTTGTCCCCCACGGAAAACGCCTTGGTCACGCCCGGACCGAACCCTGCAATCCGGCCGGAGACCTCCAACCCGGGGATCTCGGAGGCGCCCGGGGGCGGCGGGTAGAAGCCCCTGCGCTGCTGGACGTCGGCACGGTTAAGGCCCGCGGCCACGACGTCGATCAGCACCTCGCCGGGGCCGGCCACCGGGGCCTGGACCTCACGGACCTCCAGGACCTCGGGTCCGCCGGGCTCTGAGATATAGACAGCCTTCATGGAGCACTCCCGATTCCTAACTGGCTCCGCGCACGTTCGCCGCGATCGCCAGGTCCGATCAACATCACTCCCCAGAATATGGCGGGGAGCTGCACACGGCCGCAAGCGCACCGTGTTTATGGTTTTTGTGGCAGCCGACTGCCTATGAAAGACTACTCGTTAGGGAAGGTTGTCCGAGCGGCCGATGGAGCTGGTCTTGAAAACCAGTGTGCGGTAACCCCGTACCAAGAGTTCGAATCTCTTACCTTCCGCGGGAGCGCAGATCTTGCGCGGTTCTAGAGGCCGGCCCGGGGCGATCGAAAGATCGTTCCGGCCGGCCTTACTCGTCTCACGGGCGCGGCGTGAACCTCCTCACCGGGCTCAGAATCATCAGCCTGGCAACGGGGAACGGCGGGCTCTTAAGGCGCTGCTCATCAGCCTGAACTACGTTTAAGGCAACTCTGGCGCCGGGTAACATGCTCCCTGGCGGGCACGGAACGTGCCCTCCCGTCAGCTGGTTGCCCGGCGCCGTTCGATGGTGGCGTCTTCGCCTACACTCCAGCTGGCCAGGAGGTGCAGCCGTTCCGCTGAGGGCGAGCCCGGCTCGGCGGTGTAGACCAAGAGGACCAGTCCCGGCTCCGCGGTGATCGCAAGTTCCTCGTAGGCCAGCGTGAGTTCGCCGGCCACGGGGTGGTGAAAGCGTTTGGTGCCGGAACCGTGGGTGCGCACATTATGGGCGCCCCACAGTGTCCGAAACGTCTCACTGCGGGTCGACAGTTCGCCGACCAGGTCCTGCATGGTGCGGTCGTGGGGGTCGCGGCCGGCTTCAGCGCGCATGATGCCGACGCACATCTCAGCGAACAAGTCCCAGTCGGGGTAGAAGTCGCGCGAGGCGGGGTCGAGGAACTGGAACCGCGCCAGGTTCGGGGTTCGGCCGCCGTCCCCGAGCACCGGGGAGTAGAACGCCCGGCCCAACGCGTTCGTCGCGAGCAGGTTCTGGTACGGGTCGCGGACGAATGCGACGCCCTCGGTGATCGCTTCCAGCGCCCACTGCAGGCTCAGACGCGACCCGGCCTGGACGGTCGCGCGCCTGCGCGACCGTCCAGGGGCCGGGATGCCGTCTGCGGCGCGGGCCAGGTCGAACAAGTGCGCACGCTCGGTGTCGTCAAGCCGGAGGGCACGGGCGATGGATTCGAGCACGGACGAGGACGCACCGGCGATCGAACCGCGCTCCAGCTTGGCGTAATACTCCACGCTGACGTCGGCGAGGACCGCAACCTCGCTGCGCCTCAATCCAGCCACCCGTCGGTTCGAGCCTGCCACAAGGCCCGCTTCTGCCGGCGTGAGTCGTGCACGGCGCGACATCAGGAACTCACGCACTTCACCCCGGTTATCCATGCATCAAGGGTAAATCGCTGCGGCCGCACAAGGGGTTCCCTCCCGGTACACGTCTCACCGGGGACTCCCCCGCCCGCGAAAATCGGGCTTGACTGGCCGGAGGGTTGAGCAGTGCTTCCCGGCCTGCGGAACGGTTGACGCCGTCGGGCGGGGCGCCACTTCCTGTGGCTGCGCAGCCGCGCTTGACCAACCCCAACGCTGAGGCATTACCGCCACGCACGAAAGGAACCGCATGACGACCGCCCCCACCCGGACACCGGCACAGGAAGCCAGTGCATTAGGCGACGGCATACGAGAGGACAGCTCACGAGAAGACCATGCACGGCAAAGACTGCCCCTGACCGCACTCGTGGTCCTGGCCGCCATGGGATTTATCCTCGTCGCCACCGAGACGATGCCGGCCGGCCTGCTTCCTGTCATTGCCGCCGGCCTCCACACGGGCGAAGGCACGGTGGGTCTGCTGGTCAGCGCGTACGCCCTTGGAACGGTCGTTGTCACCATCCCCGCGATCATGCTGACGCGTGGCATGCGACGAAAGCCGCTCCTGCTTGGCGGTATCGCCGGTCTCGTGCTTGCCACCACGGTCACCGCAGTCTCACCCGATGTGACGTTGTCACTCGTGTCACGATTCGTTGCGGGCGCGTTCTCGGGAATCATCTGGGGAATGCTCGCCGCTTACGGGCGCCGCATCAGCCCGCCCCGGTACGCAGGGCTGTCCTTGGCCATCGTGTCCACCGGTGCGCCCCTCGGATTCGCGTTCGGCACCCCACTCGGCGCCTGGATCGGAACAGCTTTCGATTGGCGCTGGTCTTTCGGTGCCCTGTCCGTCCTCGGGGTCATCGTGGCTGCGCTGATCCTCGGATGCGTCCCCGACGCCGCCGGCCAACCGCCAGCGTCACGGCTCCCGCTGGGCCGGGTGTTCAGAATCCCCGGCGTCGCCATCATCCTGGCCGTCATCGTCGCCTGGATGATCGCCCACAGCACCATCTACACCTACATCGCCCCCTACCTCCGGGCCACCGACACCGGCCTCTCCGCCAGCCTGGTCCTGCTGGTCTACGGCATTGCGTCCGTCGTCGGGGTCGCCGTCACCGGCGCGCTGCTGGACCGCCATCCGAGGCCCCTCCTTCACCTCAGCGTCACCGTGTTCGTCGCTTCCGGACTCATTCTGCTGATCGGACATGCATCGGCAATGGCCATCCTGATCGCCGCCGCGCTCTGGGGCCTTACCTTCGGCGGCGCTTCAGCCCAAGTCCAGGGACCCCTCACCACCGCCGGAGGCGACAACGCCGACGTCGCGAATGCATTCCTCCCGGTAGCCTTCAACCTGGCCATCTTCGGCGCGGGCATTCTCGGTGCGCTCCTCCTGACGCCATTCGACGGGCTGGTGCTCCCGGTCGTCATGATCGCCCTCGGCATCACTGCCCTGCTGCTCACCCTGTACGGCCGGCGCTCGGCATTCCCGCGCCGGCTCTGACCGGCTATGCATTGAAACTGTCGGTGCCCCGTCATAGTCTCTCTGTGTCTCCACCCCGTCGCCACCACAAACCAGAGTCCGGCGGCCGCACGTCAACGGCCGCCACAGAGAGCAGGAGCTTCCATGCCCACACCCGAGCACTCCAACGGCGCGCCATGTTGGATCGACCTCATGACATCCGATGCTGAAAAGGCCAAGTCGTTCTACGGTGCGCTGTTCGGCTGGACGTACCAGACCGGCGACGAAGCAAAATACGGTGGCTACATCACTGCCTGGAAGGACGGCAAGTCCGTCGCCGGCCTGATGCAGAAGCAGGAAGATCAGGCCGCGTGGCCGGACATGTGGTCCACGTACCTGCGCTCGGAGGACGCCGCTGCCACCGTCAAGGCTGCAACGGAACACGGCGGCCAGGTCTACATGGCGCCCATGGACGTCCCCGAACAGGGCAGCATGGCCATGATCGCCGACGCCACGGGCGCGTCGGTCGGCGTGTGGCAGCCGGCTGAGATGAAGGGCTATGAGCTGGAGGCCGAGCCCGGCGCCCCGGCGTGGCACGAGCTCCACGCCAAGGACTACGCCGGCGCCGTCAAGTTCTACCAGGACGTGTTCGGCTGGGACACCGACGTCATGAGTGACACCCCGGAGTTCCGCTACACCACCCTGGGCGCGGGCCCGGCGGCCAAGGCCGGGATCATGGACGCGTCGGCCTACCTCCCCGCCGAGGTCCCGTCCAACTGGCAGGTCTACTTCGCCGTGGACGACGCCGATGCCTCCATCGAGACGGCAGTGTCCCTCGGCGCCAAAGTGATTGACGGGCCGGACGACACCCCGTTCGGCAGGCTCGCGACGCTGGCTGACCCCACCGGCGCGATGTTCAAGATCGTGGCTGACACCGGACGGGGTGGGCAGTCCGCCACGGACGCCTAACTGCCTAACCGGCAAAGACCCCGAAGCTCTTCCCACCTAATTACAAAAATTGTTGTAGGAAATACCGGCCGGACCCTTCCCCAAGGGCTACTGGCCGGTATTCTGCTGTGGAGCGTCCGGTGGAGGCACCCGGACACCGCTCACCCGCATCACCAGTCACCATTGCCCGGGGCTTTCGAGCCGCTCCGGGAAGGCTGCGGCGCGTCCCGCTGGGGGACGTCCCGCCGAATGCACGTGTAGTCCATACGTTGTTCATTCACCCCTGTTTGGATGGGCCCGGCACGACTTGACCAGGAGTTCTGGCCGGCCACTGTCCGCTGCACCCTGCGGACGCCCTGCACCCTGCCCTTTACCCGGGGCACCCTAATGAGAGTCAGAGCGGATGAAACAAACACCCTGGAAAACAGCGCTGGGCACAGCACTGTCGGCGGCGCTGATCGCAGCCCCACTGGCGGCCGTGCCGGCTAATGCCACGGAACCCTCGCCGGCGGCGACCGGAACCTCGCCGGTGGTCATCAACGAGGCCTACCTCAGCGGCGGCAGCGCCGGCGCGGCCTTCAAGAACAAGTTTGTCGAGCTGTACAACGGCTCCGACGCGCCGGTCTCGCTGGAGGGCTGGAGTCTCCAGTACCGCTCAGCCCCAGGCACCGGGGCACCGAGTTCGGTGGCAGCCCTGGCCGGCAGCATTCCCGCCAAGGGCTACTACCTGCTCAAGGGCGGCAGCAACGGCACGGCCGGCGCCGACCTGCCGGCTGCCGACGCCACCGCCACCGGCTTCAACCCTGCCGGCGGCGGCGGCACGATCGTGCTGGCCAAACAGGCCGCCGCGCTCAACCCGCTGCCCACGGGCTCGGTGATCGAACCGGCCAACGTCGCGGACCTCCTCGGCTACGGCACCTCCAACACCTTTGAGGCCCAGGCAGCCGCTGCGCCGTCGGGCAACACCGACGTCAAGAGCCTGAACCGCAGCAGCGGCGCGGACACCAACAACAACGCCGCTGACGTCACCCTCAACGCAGCCATCACGCCGAAGACCGCCAATGGAGCCGCGGGCCCCGTGGACCCGCCGGTGGACCCACCCGTGGACCCGGGCACTCCCCCCGCCAGCAAGACCATCGCCGAAATCCAGGGCACCGGTGCCGCGAGCCCGCTGGCAGGATCCTCCTTCACCACGCGCGGCCGCGTCACCGCGACGTTCCCCACCGGCGGCTTCGCCGGCTACTACGTCCAGACCCCCGGCACCGGCGGCGATCTCACGCCCGCCAACCACGCGGCGTCGGACGCGGTGTTCGTCTACTCGCCGTCCACGGTCGACTCCGTCCGGATCGGCGACTACGTCGAACTCACCGGTGCCGTCAGTGAATTCTTCGGCATGACGCAGCTGACCGTCGCCGCGGCGGCCGATCTGAAGAAGCTCACCGAGGCCGCCCCCGAGGTCAAGGCCACCGGCTTCGCCCTCCCCGCCGACGAAGCGTTCCGCGAATCCCTGGAGGGCATGCTGCTGACGCCGCAGGGCCCGGTTACCGTCGCGGACAACTTCTCACTGAACCAGTACGGCGAGATCGGCCTGGCCGGCGGCACCACCGCGCTGGAACAGCCCACCGCCGTCGCGGCCTTCGGCTCCGCGGAGTACACCGCCACGGTCGCGGCGAATGCCGCCCGCGGCATCAAGCTCGACGACGGCGCCACCACGAACTTCCTCAAGGACGCCGCCACCAAGGCCCAGGTGCTCCCATACCTGACCACGGCCGATCACGTCCGGGTCGGCGCGCCGGTGACGTTCAAAACCAACGTGGTGCTCAGCTACGCGAACAGCGCCTGGAAGTTCCAGCCCCTGACCCAGCTGACGGCGGCCAACGCGGACACCGTGCAGCCGGCCAGCTTCGGCGCCACCCGGGCCGAGACCCCCGCCGCCGTGGGCGGCAACCTCAAGCTCGCCTCCTTCAACGTACTGAACTACTTCCCCACCACCGGCGACCAGGTGGCCGGCTGCACCTTCTACCCGGACCGGGACGGCAACCCCATCACAGTCAAGGGCGGCTGCGATGTCCGCGGCGCCGCGAACGCCGAGAACCTCAAGCGGCAGCAGGACAAGATCGTCGCCGCCATCTCCAAGTCCGGGGCCGACGTCGTCACCCTGATGGAGGTCGAAAACTCGGCCCAGTTCGGCAAAACCCGGGACGACGCGCTCGCCAAGCTGGTGGACGCCCTGAACATCGCCACACCGGGGATCTGGGACTACGTCCGCACGCCCGCCAACGCACCCCCGCTGGCCGACGAGGACATGATCCGCACCGCGTTCATCTACAAGTTGGCCGCCGCCGAACCAATCGGCGAGTCCATCATCCACAACGACACGGTCGCTTTCGCCAGCGCCCGCAAGCCGATGGCCCAGGTCTTCAAGCCCGTGGGCGCCGCGGATGACAAGAAATTCATCGCGATCGCCAACCACTTCAAGTCCAAGGGTTCCGCCGCCACACCGGAGGACACCGACAAGGGCCAGGGCGCCTCTAACCTCGCCCGCACCGCCCAGGCCAAGTCCCTGCTGGCGTTTTCCGACGATCTGCAGAAGTCCAAGGGCACCGACAAGGTCTTCCTGATCGGCGACTTCAACTCCTACGCCAAGGAGGACCCGATCAACGTCCTCACGGGCGCCGGGTACGTCAACCAGGACGAGAAGGCGACAAACGCCGACGGTTCCGCCAAGCATTCCTACCTGTTCGGCGGCCTCGTGGGCTCACTGGACCACGTCCTCGCCTCGCCGGCGGCCAACGCCGCCGTCACCGGCGCGGACATCTGGAACATCAACTCCGTGGAGTCCGTGGCCCTGGAGTACAGCCGCTACAACAACAACGTCACCGATTACTACGCTCCGGACCAGTTCCGCGCCAGCGACCACGATCCGGTGGTGGTGGGCCTGGACTTGCCCGTCACCCCGGCCAGCATGGAGCTGAACTTCCTGGGCATCAACGACTTCCACGGCCGCATCGACTCCAACACCGTGTTCTTCGCGGGGACCATCGAGAAGCTGCGCGCCGCTGCCGCCCCGGGCGCCACGGCGTTCATTTCGGCCGGCGACAACATCGGCGCCTCCCTGTTCGCCTCGGCCATCGCCAAGGACCAGCCGACCATCGACGTGCTGAACGCGCTGGAGCTGCGCACTTCCGCGGTGGGCAACCACGAGTTCGACGGCGGCTGGGCTGACCTGCGCGACCGCGTCACCGCCGGCGGGACCAACGCCAAATTCCCGTACCTGGGCGCCAATGTCTATGCGAAGGGCACGACCACCCCGGCCCTGCCGGAATACACGGTCCTGGACATGAACGGCGTCAAGGTCGCCGTGATCGGCACGGTCACGCAGGAAGTGCCGTCCCTGGTCACGCCGTCGGGCATCGCGGACCTTGAGTTCGGTGACCCCGTTGACGCGATCAACCGGGTCGCGGCAAAGATCAAGGCGGACAAGCTCGCCGACGTCATCATCGTGGAGAACCACGACGGCGCCGGATCAGGCGCACCCGACGGCGCCACTTTGGAGCAGGAAATTGCCGCCGGCGGCCCCTTCGCCAAGATGGTCCAGAAGGTCACCCCGGATGTGGCGGCGATCTTCAACGGCCACACCCACAAGCAGTACGCCTGGGACGCCCCCGTCCTGGACGCGGCGGGCCAGCCCACGGGCAAGACCCGCCCGATCGTCCAGACCGGAAACTACGGCGAGTTCATCGGCCAGATCCAGCTGACCATCGACACCAAGACCATGGCGGTGACCGGGTACAAGTCCGGCAACGTCCAGCGCACCACGAGTGCCGCGCAGCCCGCGGCCGATCTCGTGGCCGCCTACCCGCGGGTCGCGGCCGTCAAGGCCATCGTGGACAAGGCCCTGGCCGACGCCGCCGTGGTGGGCAACCAGCCGGTCGGCAAGGTCACCGCGGACATCACGACGGCGTTCGCCGGTTCCCCGGCCGTGCGCGATGACCGGTCCAGCGAGTCCACCCTCGGCAACCTGGTGGCGGACTCCCTGGTTGATGCGCTGAAGGCGCCGGACCTCGGCGCCGCCGAAATCGGCGTCGTCAACCCGGGCGGCCTGCGCAACGAGCTGTACTACGCACCCGACGGCACGATCACGTACGCCGAGGCCAACGCGGTGCTGCCGTTCGTGAACAATCTGTGGACCACGTCCCTCACGGGCGCGCAGTTCAAGACCCTGCTGGAGCAGCAGTGGCAGACCAACCCGGACGGCACCGTCCCCAGCCGCGCCTACCAGCAGCTGGGCCTGTCGAAGAACGTGAACTACACCTACGACGCCGCCCGTGCCGCCGGTGACCGGATCACCTCGATCCGGGTCAACGGTGCACTGATCGACCCGGCGAAGTCCTACCGGATCGGGACGTTCAACTTCCTGGCCACCGGCGGCGACAACTTCCGCATCTTCAAGGAAGGCGCCGGTACCAAGGACTCCGGACTCGTGGACCGCGACGCGTGGATCAAGTACCTGCAGGGCCACAACCCGGTCTCGCCGGACTTCGCCCGCCGCTCCGTGGCCGTTGTGAACACGACGGCGGCCGAGGTCAAGGGCGGCGAACCCATCACCCTGGCGGTTTCGAAGCTGGACCTCACCTCGCTGGGCAGCCCGGTGAATGCCTCGCTGCGCGCCGAATTCACGGATGCTGCCGGCACCGTGACGGCCCTGGGCACGGTACCGGTGACCGCCGGCGCCGCCACGGTGAGCGTGTCGGTTCCCGCCGGCGCCGCCGCAGGCACGGGCACCCTGGTGCTCACCGCCGTCGAATCCGGCACGGTGGTGAAAACGGCGGTGAAGGTCGCGGCCAGCGTCCCCGTCCCGCCGAAGTGCACGCCGCCGGTCAAGCCGACCAGGCCCGGGGATGTCGTGGGCCAGGTGAACTACGGGACAGCCATGGCCGCCTACCGGAAGTGCCTCAAGGGCTGATGCCTTAGCCCGGACGTCCTGGTCCCGCACCACGGCACATGCCCTCCCCTGGCCCGCAGCACTGGACATATGCACCAAGTGTCCACTGCCCGGCCCCACGGGAGGGCATGTCCACTCGTGGAGACATACGGGCCACAGGGCATGCCCACCCCTGGCCCGCAGCACTGGACATATGCACCAAGTGTCCACTGCCCGGCCCCACGGGAGGGCATGTCCATTCTTGATGGTCGGGCGAGCGGAGGGCATGCCCTCCCATGCCCATTTTCTGAGCGGCGTGCGGGGCGGGCTAGTGGTCCAGGATGTCGCGGGCGATCTCGTCGGCGTCGCGCAGGGTGCGCTGGCCGCTGCGGTAGACCGGGCCGGTCTTCGGCCGGGCCTCGGCGGCGATGGCCGTGCCCCATTGCGTGGCGGAGAGCTGGAGCCCGAGCACGTAAAGCCCTGGTGTAACGGACCCGTTGGCACCCAGCGGGCGGTAGGGATGCGGGACGACGTCGAGCCCGGTGGTCTGCACCGGGGTCCCCTCCACGGTCATCATGAGGCGCGGCCGCACCAGCCCCTCGGCGAGCAACTGTTCCAACAGGGGCGAGGAGTTGACGGCCACGCGGTTGGCCGGGGCCAGCGCCTCGATCATCGCTGACGCGGACACGGCGCCCGCCACTGCGTTCTCCATCCGCGCCCTCACTGCACCGGCATTCGCCGTCCCCGAGGCGGCACCGATCACGCCGGCACTGCCCACAAAACCGCGGACACCAGCACCGCCCGCGGCGGTACCACCGACGCCGGCAGGCTCCATTGCGGCACCTTCGGCCCCGCCGTCGGCGCTTTCATCCGTTCCGCCGCCCACCCACGGCGAGGCCGCGGTGAATGTCCGGGCCCGGCGATTCACGCCGAACTTGGGGTCCGGGCCCACGAAACGCACGATTCCCGCCCGTGCCAGTGCCGCGAGCTGCGCGGAGCGCAGCGCCGGCGGCCCGCTCGCCAGGCCTTCCACGAATGATTCGAACCAGCCCCGGAGGCCCGCGACCCAGGATTCGTCCGTGATGCCGCTATCGGCCACGGCGGTCTTGAGGACTGCCCGGCCGTGGTGCAGCGCGCCGATCGCCATTTTCACGGGGTCGTCCTCGCCAAGGGCCGAGCGCCGGGCGTCGTCGAGCAGGTAATCGACGACGGCGGCGTCCAGTTCGGCTCTGGAGTCGAACGAGCGCCCGGCCAGGGGCGCCGCGAGGCCGAGCAGGTCCAGGCGGTGGGCGGCCCGGACATGGACGGCAATCACCGATTCCGCGGTGTGCTCCCACTTGGCGGTCGAATGCGCGTGCGGCCGCAAGGACTCGTCCAGGGCGCGCAGGAACTCGGCCGGTTCGGTCAGGATGGCATCGGGCTGCGAGCGCGCGAGCGTGGAGTAGTAGGCCCAGACCGCGTCCCGGTGCAGGAGCGGCCAGAGGTCGTAGTCGAAGGAGGGCCGGATTCCGGAGCCGGCGAACTTCGCGACCGCGTCCTCGGTGCAGTAGCGCAGCCGTACCGTCCCCGGGTAGTAGCCGGTGAGTGTCGCCTTCGCCCGGTAGGGGGTGCCGCGGCGTGAGGCGGCGATGATGAGCGGTTCGCGGCCGGACGGCAGATACGTCAGTTCACCGTTGTCCTCGCCGGCAACGAACCGGCCGCCGCGCCCTTCCGTCAGCTGTCCCATCACGTCAAAGAAGTTCAGGCCCATGCCGCGCACCAGGACCGGTTTGCCGGCCGGCACCCGGGACCAGTCGACGTCGGCGGGCGCCGCCGGCGGCACGTACAGGAGGCCGAGTTCTTCCGCCGCGGAAAGCAGCTCCCGCTGTTCAGGGTTCAACCGCGCGTCGAGGTGGCCCACGGCCAGCACCACGGAGTCGACGGTAAGCACGGTGCCGTCGACGAGCACGACGTCGAACCGCACCGAAGCTTCCGCCGCAGCGGCCGGCCCGGAGGCGGCCGCAAGCACGGAGGCGGCGGCCGGCCCCCCGGCGGCGTGGCGGACGGACGTCGCCGTGGCCGCGTGGAAATCCACGCTGACGCCGGCCGGCAGCACGGTGAGCAGTTCCTCGAGGGTGGACCGCAGGTAACGGCCGTAAAGGGCCCGGCTGGGGAAGTCCGCCTCGCCGAGCCGGGAGACCTCGGCCCGTTCCTCGTCTGTGAGCGAAGGGTGCGGGTGGGCCTGCTGGCGTTCGCGCCACTGGTCGAACGTGTGCCCGGCCAGGGGCGGCGCGAGTTCGGGGTCCTCGGGGACCACGGTGGGATAGAAGGACTGCGTGTTCATCAGGTACAGCCGCGACTGTCCGGGCTGCCAGACGTGCCCCGGGCCCGCCGGATAAGGGTCGACCACGTCGATGTGCAGGGTGCCCGCGGAGCCGGCGGAGGCCCAGTTGGCGAGGAGCCGTTCCAGCACGCTCGTGCCCCGGGGACCGGCGCCTATCACTGCCGTCCGGATGCTTCGAGATATGCCCACGGCATCCAGCGTATCGGCAACCCGGCCGCCGGCTTGCCCTCCGTGTGACTTGCCACTGCCGCACCGATGTTCTTGGATGGGAAAATGACCACCACAGAAGCTGACCACCCGTCCGCGTCCGGCGAGACCACCGGCGCCCTCCCGGCTGGAGGGACTTCCCCCGAACCCGTCGACGAGAACATCTGGCTGGAGGACATCTACGGCCAGGAGCAGCTGGCGTGGGTCCGTGAACAGAACGCGCGCACCGAGGAGCTCCTCGAGGATGCCGACTACGCCGACCTCGAAGGCCGGATCCTGGAGGTCCTCGATTCCACCGACCGGATCCCCATGGTGGGCAAGCACGGCGAGTGGTACTACAACTTCTGGAAGGACCGGGACAACCCGAGGGGCTTGTGGCGGCGCACCAGCTGGGACAGCTACCGGGCCGGGACCCCCGCGTGGGATGTCCTGCTGGATGTCGACGCCCTCGCCGCCGCCGAAGGCCAGGACTGGGTCTTCCACGGCGCCAACTTCCTCCGCCCGGCCCCGGGTGAACCCCACCGGCGGGCCCTGCTGGCCTTCTCCCCCGACGGCGGGGACGCGAACCGCCACCGGGAGTTCGACGTCGAGGCCCGCGGCTTCGTGGACCCGGCCGACGGCGGCTTCGACCTCCCGACCGGCAAGGGCAACGCGTCCTGGCTGGACGGGGACACCCTGCTGGTCGCCACCACCGCCCAGGACCTGCCGCGGACCACCTCGTCCTATGCCCGCACCGGGGTAAAGCTGCGCCGCGGCGGCTCCCTGGCGCAGGCCGAGCAGATCTTCGACATTCCCGAGGACCACATGATGGCGATCGTGGCCCACGACTCCACTCCGGGCTTCGAACGCACGTTCGCCGTCGACTGGATCAGTTTTTTCGAGAAGAACACCTCGGTGCTGCGCGATGGTGCGTGGGTGCAGCTCGACGTGCCGGCAGACGTGAACCTGAGCTCGCACCGCGAATGGCTGCTGTTCCGCCCGCAGCGTGACTGGACCGTCAACGGCACCACCCACCCGGCGGGCTCCCTGCTCGCGGCCGGGTTCGAGGACTTCCTCGCCGGCTCCCGGGACCTCGCCGTGCTCTTCACGCCCGATCGGCACACCTCCCTGCAGTCCTGGAGCTGGACGCGGGACTTCCTGCTGCTGAACCTGCTCCGGGACGTGTCCTCGGAAATCCACGTCCTGGATCCGCGGCGTCCGGGCACGGACGCCGCATGGGCGGCCACCGTGCTGGACGCCTGCCCGCCGCTGCACGACGTCAATGCCTTCGCGGTGGATGACGAGGACGACGCCGAGGGCACGGACGACGACGGTACCGGCGGCGCCGCCTCGGTCGCCGAGGGCGAGGCGCCGGGCGCCGGGAACGACTTCTGGCTGGTGGCCACCGGCTTCACGACGCCGACCACCCTGACCCGCGGGACACTCACCCGCGACGGCGGATCGGTAACCAGCACGCACGAGGTAATCCGGACCTCGCCGTCGTTCTTCAACGAGGACGACTACGAAGTCCAGCAACACTTCGCCGCCTCCAGCGACGGCACGAAGATTCCGTACTTCCAGGTGGCCGCGAAGGACCTGGTGCTGGACGGCCAGAACCCGACCCAGCTTTCCGGCTACGGCGGCTTCGAGATTTCGCGGACGCCGGCGTACAGCGGCGCGATCGGCCGGGCGTGGCTGGAGCGGCGCACCGCTGAGTCCGGCGGCGCCGAGGGCGAGGGCACGCACCGCCGCGGCGGCGTCTACGTGGTGGCGAACATCCGCGGCGGCGGCGAGTACGGGCCGGACTGGCACCGCGCCGCCCTGCAGGGCAACCGCCACCGGGCGTACGAGGACTTCGCCGCCGTCGCGAAGGACCTGATCTCCCGCGGCGTCACGTCCCGTCAGCGGCTCGGCTGCGTGGGCGGCTCCAACGGCGGGCTGCTGGTGGGCAACATGCTCACGCAGTACCCGGAGCTGTTCGGCGCCGTGTCCTGCGGGGTCCCGCTCCTGGACATGCGCCGGTACACCAAGCTGTCCGCGGGCTATTCGTGGATCGGCGAATACGGCGACCCCGACGTGCCGGAGCAGTGGGAGTTCCTGAAGACGTTCTCCCCGTACCACCTGCTCAAGGACGGTGTGGACTACCCGGAGACGTTTATCTGGACGGCGACCTCGGATGACCGGGTGGGCCCGGTCCAGGCCCGGAAGATGGCGGCCCGCATGCAGGCCATGGGCATCCCCAATGTCTGGTTCCACGAAGCCCTCGAGGGCGGCCACGCGGGGGCCTCGGACAACCGGCAGGCCGCGGCCCTGCAGAGCCGCAGCCAGCATTTCCTGTGGCGTGCCCTGGCCGGCCGGGAGGCCTGATCCCCGCCCCTGCCGCCGACGGCAACGCGGGGTCATATCCGGCCGATCCGGCGCCCCGTCATGGACCGGAAGTGACCCCGTGTTGTTCTGGAGCGGCCGTTTTGCACTGCGTGGCACCTTCTGCGTATCCTTGGTTGGCTAGTTAATAGCAATTGGAGACGTGCCAGAGCGGCCGAATGGGCTTCACTGCTAATGAAGTGTGGGGCACAACTCCACCGGGGGTTCAAATCCCCCCGTCTCCGCGTTTGGCCCCGGTCCTCGGACCGGGGCCTTTTGCGTTCCCGGGCAGGCCACGACGACTCGACGCAGTTAAGACGTCGTTCGTTCGCCTTGGTCTGCCCCCGGCAGTCACGTCCCGCAGCCCAGCCCGTCCGGTGGCCGGACGCCTCACGCCCGCCGGCGGATCCGGATGGCAGGATAGGCCCATGTCGAGCAACCCCATGAGCATCAGTGCGTTTGACGCCATCATCGTCGGCGGCGGCCACAACGGCCTGGCCGCGGCCGCGTACCTGGCCAAGGCCGGGCGCGACGTCCTGGTCCTGGAAAAGCTGGAACACCCCGGCGGCGCCGCGGTATCCGCGCACGCGTTCGACGGCGTCGACGCCCGCCTCTCGCGCTATTCGTACCTCGTCAGCCTCCTGCCCCGGCAGATCATCGACGACCTCGGCCTGCGCATCACGCTGGCGCGGCGGCGCTATTCCTCCTACACCCCGGACCCCGCGGACGGCAGCCGGGCCCTGCTGGTGGACAACGGGGACGAGGCCGCCACGGCCGCGTCGTTCGCCGCCGTCGGCGCTCCCGACGGCGATTTCGGCGCCTTCACCGCGTTCTACGCCGCCTGCCGGAAGCTCACGGAGGCTCTCTGGCCCACCATGACCGCGCCGCTGCTGGCGCGGTCCGACGCGCGGGCCCTCGCCGCCCGGGCCGGGGCCGACGCGGCGTGGGAGGCCATGATCGAACATCCCATCGGACAGGCGATCAGCCGGGAACTGGGCAGCGACCTGGTCCGCGGTGTGGTCCTGACGGATGCGCTGATCGGGACCTTCGCCCGGGCTGACGATGAGGACCTGCAGCAGAACATCTGCTTCCTCTACCACCTGATCGGCGGCGGGACTGGGGACTGGGACGTGCCCGTCGGCGGCATGGGCGCGGTCTCCGGCGAGCTGGAACGGGCCGCGCGCGACGCCGGCGCGACCATCCTGACCTCCGCGGACGTCACGGCCGTCCGGCCCGGCGGCACCGTGGACTACCGCCACGGAGGGCAGGACCACTCGTCTTCGGCCCGGTGGGTGTTGTCCAATGTGGCACCGGCGGTCCTCGACCGGCTACGCAGCCGGCCCGCCACCGTCAGTTCCGCGGGCGCCGTCACTTCCGCGGGCGCCGTCACTTCCGCGGGCGCCGCTGCCGGCCCCAACCCGAATCATCGCCGCGAGGGCGCGCAGGTCAAGGTCAACCTCCTCCTCAAACGCCTCCCCCGGCTCCTGGACGGATCCGTCAGCCCCGAGGCCGCGTTCGGCGGGACGTTCCACATCAACGAGACCTGGTCCCAGCTCGCCGCCGCCTACCGCGCCGCGGCCGCCGGGTTCGTGCCCTCGCCGCTGCCGTGCGAAATCTACTGCCATTCGCTGACCGACCCCAGCATCCTGTCCCCGGAGCTGCAGGCCGCCGGCGCCCAGACGTTGACGGTCTTTGGCCTGCACGTCCCGGACCGGCTGGTCACGGCGGAGAACAACGAGGACCGCCGCGCCGAACTGCAGGCGGCTGTGCTGGCCTCCCTGAACTCCGTCCTGGCCGAACCCATTGAGGATCTGCTCCTGACGGATCCGGACGGGCGGCCCTGCATCGAAACCAAGACCACCCTGGACATTGAACGCGCGGTCGGGATGCCCCGGGGCAACATCTTCCACGGCGGCCTCGACTGGCCGTTCGTGGAGGACGGCGAACCGCTGGACACCCCGGCGCGCCGCTGGGGCGTGGCGACGGACGATCCGCAGATCCTGCTCTGCGGCTCCGGCGCCCGCCGCGGCGGCGCCGTCAGTGCCATCGGCGGACACAACGCCGCCATGGCCGTGCTGGAATCGGAACCGCCCCTCCGCAATGGGTGATCCTGCGCAATGGGTGAACCGGACCGTGGAGAAACGCGCATGAACGCCGCCCCGCGCGGGGCGGACCCGGCCGGGGTCGGCTGGAGCCCGCGGCTGGCCCTGCTGGTGGCCGCGACGTTCTTCATGGAATTCCTCGACGGGACCGTCCTGACCACGGCCATACCCAGTATCGCCGCCGATTTCTCGGTGCCGCCCGCCGACGTGAACATCACCATGACGGCCTACCTGATGACGGTGGCGATGGGCATCCCGCTCAGCAGCTGGCTCGCGGAGCGGCTCGGTGCCCGCCGGGTGTTCTGTCTCGCCATCGCCATCTTCACGGCGGCGTCCCTGCTGTGCGCGCTCAGCCAGGACCTGACCATGCTGACCCTGAGCCGTGTCCTGCAGGGTGCCGGCGGCGCCATGATGGTCCCCGTGGGCACGCTGGTGGTGCTCCGCGGCACCCCGAAGAAGGACCTGCTGCGGGCGACGGCCTTCCTGGTGTGGCCCGGGCTGCTGGCCCCGGTCCTCGCCCCGCTGGTGGGCGGGGCGCTGACGACCTACCTGTCCTGGCACTGGATCTTCCTGGTCAACCTCCCCCTGGGCCTGGCGGCCTTCCTGGCCGCGCTGCGCCTGGTCCCCGCAGTGGGCGGGGACAGCACGCGGCGCCTCGACTGGCTCGGCCTGGCCCTGACAACGCTCGGGGTGGGCTCGCTGCTGGTCGGGCTGGAACTCATCGGGGGCCGGGACGCCGGGCTGCTGGCGGCCGCCGGCATCGGGGCGGGCCTGCTGTTCCTGGCCGCCGCCGCTGCCTGGATGCGGCGGACCAGCACGCCGTTGTTCAATCTGTCCGTCTTCGGCGCGCGGACGTTCCGTGCGACGGCGACGGGAGGCTTTGTGTACCGCCTGACCATCAGCGCGGTGCCGTTCCTGCTGCCGCTGATGTTCCAGGCCGGTTTCGGCTGGGACCCGCTGCAGGCCGGGGCGATGGTGTCGGCCGTGTTCATGGGGAACATCGGGATCAAGCCCGCCACGACGCCCCTGATCCGGCGTTTCGGGTTCAAACCCGTCCTGGTGTTCGCCTCACTGGCCTCCGCAGCCACCTTTGGGCTGTGCGCGCTGCTCGACGCCGGCACGCCGGAGCCGCTGATTGTCGCCGTGCTGGTGGCCAGCGGGGCGTTCCGTTCGATCGGGTTCTCGGCCTACGCGTCCGTCCAGTACGCCGACGTCCTCCCGGCACAACTGCCGTCCGCCAACGCCGTCTCCGCGACGCTCGTGCAGCTCGCCACCGCGGCCGGGATCGCGGTCGGGGCGCTCCTGCTGCGGGTTTTCGAGGCCGGCAGTGAGGCAGCATCCACCGGGGTCGCCGGGGATCCGGCGGCACCGTACCGGGCGGCGTTCCTGGCCATCGCCGTCCTGATGCTCCTGAGCACCCTGGACAGCCTGGCCCTCCCCCGCAACGCCGGCGCGGAGGTCAGCCGGCCTGGCCCAGCACCAGGGGCAGAACGGCGCCGGCGCCCGCGAGCCTGAGGGCCCGCCCTGACACGGTCAGGGTCCAGCGGCTGTCCACGAGGTCGTCCACGAGCATGACGCTCTGGCCACGGATTCCGGCCAGGGCCTCCTCCAGCTCCGGCCCCACCACCAGGCGCTCCCAGACGCCGGCGAGCCGGTACGCGCTGTTCCCGCCGCGGCCGCCGGTGGGCCCGCCGTGACTGAGCTGCAGCTGGCCAAGATACGGGATGCGGCCGATCTCGGAGATCCCTCGGGCCAGGGAATCCACCAGCAACGGCTTCCCGCGGGAGGGCAGGCTGATGATCGCGGCAGGCCGGCCGGCCCCGCTCCAGCCCGGGGTGCGGGCATCTCCCGTGCCCCACTCCCGGAGCACCTGGACGCAGGCCTGCAGCATGCCGGGGTCCACGGGCCGGTCGGGCGCGCCGGCGGCGAAGGCCTCCCGCAGGGCCCCGCCCCAGCCTAGGTCCGTCAGGCGCGCCAGCACCCGGCCGTCGGCGAGGGCCTCTTCCGGTTTGATCTTGCCCTTGACCGGCACGCCCAGGCGGTCCATGCCGCTGGGCCACTGCAGCCGCGGTTCCAGGACGACGCCGGCCCGGCGCAGCGTCTGCCCGGCGGTCTCCGTGGCGTCCTCGGCGATATCGGCCCGGAACCAGCGGCCCGCGCAGTTGTCGCAGCGGCCGCAGGCGCGGGCTGTTTCATCGTCCAGCACCGAGGTGATGTATTCCATCCGGCACCCGGCCGTGTCCTGGTAGATGACCATGGAGTCCTGTTCATCCACCCGGGCCTCGGCGATCCGGCCGTACCGCTCGGCGTCGTAGTTCCACGGCTGTCCCGTGGAGCGCCAGCCTCCGCCGACGCGTTCGACGGCGCCGTCCACCGCCAGGACCTTCAGCAGCAGCTCCAGCGGGGTGCGGCGCAGGTCCACCCGGGCCTCGAGCGCCACTGTGGACACCGCCGTGCCTGCTTCGGCGAGGGCGGTCAGGACCGCGGCGGCCTTCTCCTCGGACGGCATGGATGCGGTGGCGAAATACTGCCAGATGTCGCGGTCCTCGGAACCCGGCAGCAGCAGCACGTCGGCGTTCGCCGCGCCACGCCCGGCGCGGCCCACCTGCTGGTAGTACGCCACCGGGGACGACGGCGCGCCAAGGTGCACCACGAAGCCGAGGTCCGGCTTGTCGAAGCCCATGCCGAGGGCCGAGGTGGCCACGAGCGCCTTGACCTGGTTGTCCTTCAGGAGCTGCTCGGCGCGTTCCCGGTCTGCGGGGTCCGTGCGGCCGGTGTAGGCGAGCACCTCGTGTCCCGCCTCGGCCAGCAGGCGTGCGGTGTCCTCGGCGGCCGAGACGGTGAGCGTGTAGATGATGCCGCTGCCCTGCAGATCCTGCAGGTGGGTCAGCAGCCAGCCCAGCCGTTCGCGGGAATCGGGCAGGGTCAGGACACCGAGCCGGAGCGAGTCCCGGCCCAGGGCGCCCCGGATGGTGAGCACGTCCTTGCCGAGCTGTTCCTCGATGTCGTGCACCACCCGGGAATTGGCCGTGGCGGTGGTGGCGAGCACCGGGACGGTGTCCGGGAGCTGCGTGATGAGGTCAGCGATGCGCCGGTAGTCGGGCCGGAAGTCGTGGCCCCAGTCCGAGATGCAGTGGGCCTCGTCAATCACCAGCAGCCCGGTCCGGCGCACGAGCTCGGGGAGCTGGTTTTCCCGGAAGGACGGGTTGGTGAGGCGTTCCGGCGAGACCAGCAGGACGTCCACTTCGTCGGCGGCGAGCTGCTCGCGGACGGTGTCCCAGTCCAGCTGGTTCGCGGAGTTGATCGCCACCGCCCGCACCCCGGCCCGCGCCGCGGCGGCGACCTGGTCCCGCATGAGGGCCAGGAGCGGGGACACGATCAGGGTGGGCCCGGCGCCGCGGCGGCGCAGCAGCAGGGAGGCGACGAAGTACACGGCCGATTTCCCCCAGCCGGTGCGTTGCACCACCAGGGCCCGCCTGCCGCCGTCGACCAGGGCCTCAATGGCCTCGAACTGGCCGTCATGGAACTCGGCTTCAGGATGGCCCACGAGTTCCCGCAGTACATTCTGGGCCTGTTCCCGGGTCGAGGATGTGGTGCCGGCTGGGGCGGTGCTGGAAAGGGCGTTCTGGTTACTGGCCATTGCTTCAGTATCCCAGCCCCCTCCGACAGCCATGAAGCCGGTTCCCGCAATGTGCACAATTCCGGGTGCGGACAGGCCGGCACGTCAGGGCCGCAACGTAAGATAAGACGCGTGACTACGGACAAGACAAAGACTTTTGACCTCTCGACCTCGTTCAAGGCCTACGATGTGCGCGGAATCGTGGGGCAATCCATCACCGCGGAGATCGTCGAAGCCGTCGGCGCCGCCTTCGTCGACGTCCTGGAACTCACCGGGCAGACCGTGCTGGTGGGCGGGGACATGCGCCCCTCCTCCCCCGAGTTCGCCAAAGCCTTCGCCAACGGCGCAGCCACCCGCGGCGCCAACGTCCAGCTGCTGGACCTGATCTCCACCGACGAGCTCTACTACGCGTGCGGGGCCCTCAACGCCGCCGGCGCCACGTTCACTGCGAGCCACAACCCGGCCGAATACAACGGCATCAAGATGGCCAAGGCCGGCGCCGTGCCGATCTCCTCCGAAACCGGGCTCATGGAAATCCAGGCCCGCGCCGAGGAGTACCTCAACGCCGGCGCCATCCCCGCGGCCGGCAGCACTGGCCTGATTGGCGTGCAGGACGTCCTCAAGGGCTACGCGGAGTACCTTCGCAGCCTGGTGGACCTGCGCGGTTCCCGGCCGCTGAATGTTGTGGTGGATGCCGGCAACGGCATGGCCGGCCTCACCACCCCGGCCGTGCTTGGCGATGCCCTGCTGCCCAAGCTTCCCCTGGAGATCGTGCCGCTGTACTTCGAGCTCGACGGGTCCTTCCCGAACCACCCGGCCAACCCGCTGGAGCCGGAAAACCTGCGCGACCTGCAGGCCGCCGTGATCGAACACGGCGCGGACATCGGGCTGGCCTTCGACGGCGACGCCGACCGCTGCTTCGTGATCGACGAAAAGGGCGAGCCCGTCTCGCCGTCGGCCATCACGGGCATGGTGGCCCGCCGCGAAATCGCCCGCGCCCAGGGCCTTGGTGAAGACACGCCCACCGTCATCCACAACCTGCTGACCTCCCGCGCGGTTCCCGAACTCGTCGAACGCCACGGCGGCCGGCCCGTCCGCACCCGCGTCGGGCACTCCTTCATCAAGGCCGTCATGGCCGCGGAAGGGGCCATCTTCGGCGGGGAGCACTCGGCCCACTTCTACTTCCGCGACTTCTGGAATGCGGACACCGGCATGCTGGCCGCCATGCACGTCCTGGCTGCCCTGGGCGAACAGGAGGGCCCGCTCTCCGAGCTCGGCCGCGAATACGAGCCGTACCGGTCATCCGGCGAGATCAACTCGGAAATCGAGGACAAGGCCGCCGCCGTCGAGCGGGTCCGGAAGGACTTCCACGACGAGGACGTCGAGGTCGACTACCTCGACGGCAGCACCTTCATCGCCACCGACGGCAGCTACTGGTTCAATCTGCGCCCGTCCAACACCGAACCGTTCCTGCGCCTCAACGTCGAAGCCACGGACACCGCCACCATGGAACGCGTCCGCGACCGCGTCCTGGCGCTGGTCCGGGGCTAGCCGTGGCAGCCCACCCGGAAGAATCCGCCAACACCGGGTCCTGGCGCGAGTCCGTGCCGGACGCCAGCGCCACGGACCTGGAGAACCTGCTCGGCACCGGCGTCGGCGCCGCGCAGGAGCAGCTGGAACGCAACGGCGGCTTCCTGCCGTTCGCCCTGGTGGTGCAGAACGACGGCGAAGTCCGGCTGGTGGCCGTGACACCCGCGGACGCGAGCGACGGATCGGACGCCGACTTCGACGCGGACGCCATGATCCGGGACCTGCATGAGCTGCTCCGGCAGCACCGGGAGGAATTCCGGGCCGCCGCCGTCGTCTGCGACATCACGCTGCTCGAGGAAGACTCGGACGCCATCCACGTCGCGGCAGAGCACCAGGACGGCTCCCTGTTCGCCGCCGTGCTGCCCTACGCCGCGAACGCCGGGACGCACGAACTCGAGTTCGGCCAGCTGGCCGCCGATACCAACGAGCCCGCCGTCTGGGTGGACTAGACCGCCCTAAGGCTGGGGATATGAAGATCAATGCGTTCGCCGATGTGAGCCTGCGCGCTCTGCTGGTACTGGCGGCCGCTCCGGACGGCGGCCGCCTGACCACCCAGAGCATCGCCGACGCCGTCGGCACGCCGTACAACCACGTCAGCAAGGCGATGGCGAAACTGCGCGCACTGGGCCTGATCGACGTCGAACGCGGCCGCAACGGCGGATCCCGGCTGAGCAGCGCCGGCCGGACCGCAACGGTCGGCCAGCTGCTGCGGCAACTCGACACCCGCCTGGACCCGGCCGACTGCATCGCTACGGGCGGTACGTGCCCGCTCATCACCGAATGCCGGCTCCGGGCCGCGCTGGCCCGGGCCCGGGAAGCCTTTTATGGCGAACTCGACGGGATCGTGATCGCGTCGCTGCCGACCTCCCGGCAGATGGCGCCCGTTTTTGCGGCGATCGGGCTGCGCCCGGGGCTCTGAGCGGCCCAGCAGTCCGGCCCGCATCCCGCGGAAATCCGGCCCAATCTGGGGAAAACCTTTGGTTTGGCGTCCAAATGCCCGTCCTGGCGAGCCTGCCCATTGACGTCAAGCAGGCATGAGATGACAAAGTACCCCTAGGGAACGTCACCAAGCCGGTATTTTTTGTCTTTCCGGCCAGTCGAAGGGCCGCTGATGAAAAGTATCCGCTGGTTTAGCTCTGTCGGCGCCGCGGCGCTCCTGCTCACGTTCATCACGGCCCCCACCGCCCTCGCGGTGCCGACTGTGCTGGCGGTGGAGAGTGCGGCCGATACCTACACGTCCTCGTCGGCGCCCACCACGGACTTCGGCACGAGCGGCTCGCTCGCGGTCTACGGCTCACCGGATGCCACGGCGGTGCTCCGGTTCCAGTTCCCGCCAGCCCCGGCCGGGCAAACCCTGACCCGCGCGATCCTGCGCCTCCGCACCACCAGCCTGGCCTCCGCCGGCTCCGCCAACACCCTCAACATCCGCTCAGCGGCCGACTCCTGGTCCGAAACCGGCACCCTCTACGCCAACCGCCCCGCGGTATCCGGACCCACCCTCGGATCCCTGCCCGGCGGCACGGCCGCCAACACGGCCTACGACATCACCCTGGACACCAGCCTGATGGCCGGCTGGACCGGATCCCGGACCCTGGCCCTGACCGGCACCGGCACCGACAGCTCCTGGTTCTGGTCACGCCAGGCCTCCGCCACGCTGCGCCCCACCCTCACCCTCACCTACACGGACGCGGCCCCGCCCGACACCACCGCCCCGGGCGCGCCCGGTGCCCTCGCCGCCACAGTCACCGGAACCGCCGTCGCCCTGTCCTGGACCGCAGCAACCGACAACACCGCCGTCACCGGCTACACCATCCACCGCTCCACCACGGCAGGCTTCACCCCAGCCACCACCACCAGGATCGCCGACACCACCGGACTCAGCTACACCGACACCAACCGGCCCGCCGGAACCTGGTACTACCGCGTCACCGCCACCGACGCCGCCGGAAACACCGGCACCGGCTCCAACGAAGCCACCGCCACCATCCAACCCCCGCCCGACACCACCGCCCCGGGCGCGCCCGGGGCCCTGGCCGCCACAGTCACCGGAACCGCCGTCGCCCTGTCCTGGACCGCAGCAACCGACAACACCGGTGTCACCGGCTACACCGTCCACCGCTCCGCCACGGCAGGCTTCACCCCAGCCACCACCAGCAGGATCGCCGACACCACCGGACTCAGCTACACCGACACCAACCGGCCCGCCGGAACCTGGTACTACCGCGTCACCGCCACCGACGCCGCCGGAAACACCGGCACCGGCTCCAACGAAACCACCGCCACCATCCAACCGGCCGCTCCGCCGACGGTGCTGGCGGTGGAGAGTGCGGCCGATACCTACACCTCCTCGTCGGCGCCCACCACAGACTTCGGCACCAGCGGCTCGCTGGCGGTCTACGGCTCACCGGATGCCACGGCGGTGCTCCGGTTCCAGTTCCCGCCAGCCCCGGCCGGGCAAACCCTGACCCGCGCGATCCTGCGCCTCCGCACCACCAGCCTGGCCTCCGCCGGCTCCGCCAACACCCTCAACATCCGCTCAGCGGCCGACTCCTGGTCCGAAACCGGCACCCTCTACGCCAACCGCCCCGCGGTATCCGGACCCACCCTCGGATCCCTGCCCGGCGGCACGGCCGCCAACACGGCCTACGACATCACCCTGGACACCAGCCTGATGGCCGGCTGGACCGGATCCCGGACCCTGGCCCTGACCGGCACCGGCACCGACAGCTCCTGGTTCTGGTCACGCCAGGCCTCCGCCACGCTGCGCCCCACCCTCACCCTCACCTACACGGACGCGGCCCCGCCCGACACCACCGCCCCGGGCGCGCCCGGTGCCCTCGCCGCCACAGTCACCGGAACCGCCGTCGCCCTGTCCTGGACCGCAGCAACCGACAACACCGCCGTCACCGGCTACACCATCCACCGCTCCACCACGGCAGGCTTCACCCCAGCCACCACCACCAGGATCGCCGACACCACCGGACTCAGCTACACCGACACCAACCGGCCCGCCGGAACCTGGTACTACCGCGTCACCGCCACCGACGCCGCCGGAAACACCGGCACCGGCTCCAACGAAGCCACCGCCACCATCCAACCCGGTGCCGCTGGGACGGCGACCGTGCTGGCTGTCGGCGACATCGCCTGTGCCCCCGGCGCAGTTGTCACCACGTCGGCGTGCCGCCATGGCGACGTCGCCGCGGTGGTCACGGCCCAGTCGCCCGACAGGTTCATCGCCCTTGGGGATCTGCAGTACCAGAACGCCACTCTTGCCGAGTTCATGGGGGCCGGCGGCTACAACGACTCGTTCGGCGCCCTTAAGGGCATCACTTCTCCGGTGCTCGGCAACCATGAATATCTTGACAACACCCGCGGCTATTTCGACTACTTCTATGGCCCCGGCGTCACCACGGGCGGCTTCGGGTCCCGGCCGGACGGCTACTACTCGACGACGATCGGGGCCTGGACCTTCATCGCCCTGAACAGTGAGTGCGGGCCCGGCGGGGTGGCGGGTGGATGCGGGGTCGGCAGCCCGGAATATTTGTGGCTGCAGGACCGTCTCACGAATTCCCCGACCGCGTGCACCTTGGTGGCGGCGCACCATCCGCGCTGGTCAACGGGCGTGAACCACGGCTCCTACCCGGAACTGGGACCGATGTGGGACCTCATGGCCAGCCACGGTGTCGACGTCATGATCTCCGGGCACAACCACGTCAGTGAGATCTTCAAGCCGATCGGCGCGTCCGGCTCAGGCACGGTTCCGGCGCTCTCCCCGACCGGGATCCGGTCCTTTACCGCAGGCGCCGGCGGGGCGGATCTCCAGGCGTTGTCGGCGAACACCGATCCCCTCCTGACCGCCATGGTGGCCCGGAGCCGGAGCGCCTTCGGGCCGCTCAAATTGACCCTGAACGAGACGTCCTACTCCTGGCAGTTCCTCCCGCTTCCCGGCATGACGTTCACGAACATGGGCACAACCGGTTCCTTCTCCGGCAGCGACACGTGCCACTGACACCGCCCATTCACACCGGCCGCCACGCCCGGGATCCCGCCGATTTGGCACAGATTTCTACGCAGTGTAGAACTGAGGCATAGATATTTGTATTTCAAATGCAAGTATCGCCGCGGGCCCGGTTGAAGACGCCGGGCCACTACCTCAGGAGTCAACATGCTCTCGGACAAGTCCTTCCCGGTCATCGAGGCCACCCTGCCGCTGGTCGGTTCCCGGATCGGGGAGATCACCCCCAAGTTCTATGCCCGCCTCTTCGCCGCCCACCCCGAGCTGCTGGACGGCCTGTTCAGCCGCTCCAACCAGCGCTCGGGCAATCAGCAGCAGGCCCTGGCCGGAAGCATCGCCGCCTTCGCCAGCCACCTGGTGAACAACCCGGACACCCTGCCGGAGACCGTGCTGTCCCGGATCGCGCACCGCCACGCTTCCCTCGGCATCACCGAACCGCAGTACCAGGTGGTCTACGAGCACCTCTTCGCCGCCATCGCCGAGGACCTGGCCGAGGTCATCACCCCGGAAATCGCCGAGGCCTGGACCGAGGTCTACTGGCTCATGGCCGACGCCCTCATCAAGCTCGAGAAGGGCCTCTACGCGGCCCAGGCGAACGCCAAGATGTGGACCCCCTGGAAGGTTGCCGCCAAGACCCCGGCCGGCACCGGCTCCATGACCTTCACCCTGGAACCGGCAGACGACACCCCCATCACCGCGGCGCTGCCGGGCCAGTACGTCAGCGTCAAGGTCACCCTTCCGGACGGGCTCCGCCAGGTCCGCCAGTACTCCCTCTCCGGCGACGCCGGCACCAGCCGCAGCTTCACCACCAAGCTCGACGACGGCGGCGAGGTCTCCCCCGTGCTGCACAACAGCGTGGCCGTGGGCGACGTCATCGAAATCTCCAACCCCTACGGCGAAATCACGCTCAAGGAGGGCGACGGCCCCGTGGTCCTGGCCTCGGCCGGCATCGGCTGCACGCCCACGGCATCCATCCTGCGCTCCCTGGCCGAGTCCGGCTCGGACCGCCAGGTCCTGGTCCTGCACGCCGAAAGCACCCTGGACAGCTGGGCGCTGCGCTCCCAGATGACCGACGACGTCGAACGCCTGGACGGCGCCGATCTGCAGCTCTGGCTCGAGCAGCCCGAAGCCGGTTCCAACGCGGGCTTCATGACCCTGCGCGAGGTGGACCTCCCGGCCAACGCCTCGCTGTACCTGTGCGGCCCGCTGCCGTTCATGAAGAACATCCGCAACGAGGCCATCAGCGCCGGCATCCCGGCCACGAAGATCCACTACGAGGTCTTCGGCCCGGACATCTGGCTCGCCAGCTAAAACACTCATCGGTTGGAGTTCGACGGCGGCCCCGCACCTCGTGAAGGTGGGGGGCCGCCGTCGTCAAGCGGTGCCCGCGCAGCCGTCGCAGGGCGCGTCACCCCGCGGCGGGCGCCCCGGTGATCGCGTGGCCGAAGCGCAGGAGGTTCCCGGGGTCGTACGTGGACTTCGCGGACCGCATCCGCTCATAGACCGCAGGGGACCAGGCCCGGGCCCGGTCGGCCTCGTCGCCCGGTGCGCCATGGAAGTTGACCAGGGTATAGCCGGTGGAGTGGGGAGCCATCGCGGCCAGAATCCCGCCGATGGAGGCCGATACGGCCTCGGCAAGGGGCGGGATGTTGAACCCGACGAGGAAGAGCAGGAAAGCCGCGTCCCGCCCCGACACCGCATCCGGCAACGCATCCGGCACGGCAGCAGTCCGGGCCAGCGCGCCGCCGAGCGGCCGGACCTCCACCAGCAGCAGCGGGCAGTCCGAGCCTTCCCCGGTGAGCTCGAGCAGGTCAGCCACAGTCTCTTCGCCGAAATCCTTCAGGAGCGCACCGCCGTCCATGAAGGGCAGCGGGTCCGCCGGGTCCATGTGGATCTGGTCGACGTCGAGGTAGCTCATGGGCCCGGCCGTGTCCATCAGCGGGGTCGAGACCGCCCGCATCGGGGCAAGCAGCGCGTCGCCGGCCTCGCGGTTCCCCAGGAAGGCAAAGCGCAGGTGCACGACGAACTGGTTGCGCAGCGGCTCGGGAACGAAGTCCATGTCCGGAAGCCGCAGCAGGGAGACCGAGGGTGAGGCATCTTCAGGCAGCGTGGGCAGCCAGTGACGGAAGGCAGCCAGGACGGTGGCCGCATCCGCTCCGGGATAAATGATGCCGCCGCCGTAGAAGTCACTGAACGGAAAGAGGCTGAACTCAAGGGCGGTCACGATCCCGAGGTTGCCCTTGCCGCCGCGCATCAGTGCAAACAGCTCGGCCTCGGCGTCGGCGTCGATCCGCCGCAGCGCGCCGTCGGCGGTGACAATTTCCATGCTGCGGACGTGGTCCGCCGCGAAGCCGTGGGCGCGGCCGAGCACGGGCAGCCCGCCGCCGAGCGTGTAGCCGACGACGCCGACGTCGGTGCTGGAGCCATGCAATCCGAGGAGCCCGTGCGGCACGCTGGCCTCCAGGACAGTGCGCCACTTCACCCCCGCGCCGACGCGTGCGGTGCGTTCACCCGGATCGATCTGCAGGTCCTGCAGCCGGCGCGTGTTGATGAGCAGGCCGCCATCGATCGCCGATTCGGCGCCGTGCCCGGTGGACTGGACGGACACGGGAAGCCGGCGCTCCGCCGCCCATTTCACCGCGGCCGCGACGTCCCGGACATCTGCGGCACCCAGAACGACGTCGGGCCGGTGCACCGTCGCGACGTTGAAGGCGAACGTCTCCTCCGCGAATGCGGGGCTGTCCGGCAACGCGACCGGACCGCTGACAGCCCTGGACAAAGCATCGATGTCGTCATTGACAAGCATGAGGAACTCCTGAAATCTCGCTGACCGCGAGCAGGTCGGGGGCGCGGCCGCACCCGCCCGGAATGCCCCCAGCGCACGCTCCAACCGGCGGCCGGCCCGGCTGATGGAATGCGGACAAGCCTAGGGATCTGGCCGGACGCGGCCTAGGGACCTAAGTCCCGGCGTCACGGACGGCAACGAAAACGGCGGCCCCGCATCTTCCGGGAAGATGAGGGGCCGCCGTCGTTAGGGCGCTGTTATAGGTGCTGTTGGACCGGCTGCTACTGCTCGGCGGCCATGCGCTCCTTGAGTCCTGCGAGTTCGGCGCGCAGTGCCTCGGGCAGCGAGCTGCCGAAGTTGGCGAACCACTCCTCGATCGAGGCCAGCTCGGTGGTCCACTCCGCGGGGTCGACACGGACGGCCTCTTCAACCTGGGCCGGGGTCATGTCCAGGCCCTTGAGGTCGATCGCGTCAGCGGTGGGGACGAACCCGATGGGGGTCTCCACGGCGTCGGCCTTGCCCTCGAGGCGTTCGATGGCCCACTTCAGGACCCGGGCGTTGTCGCCGAATCCGGGCCAGGCGAAGCCGCCCTCGGAATTGCGGCGGAACCAGTTGACCAGGAAGATCTTGGGCAACCGCTCCGGGTTGGCCTTCGCGGACAGGTTCACCCAGTGGTTCAGGTAATCGCCTGCGTCGTAGCCGATGAAGGGCAGCATGGCCATCGGATCACGGCGGACAACGCCGACGGCACCCGCTGCCGCGGCAGTGGTCTCCGAGGACAGGGTGGAGCCCATGAAGATGCCGTTGGACCAGCTGCGCGCCTCGGTGACCAGCGGGATGGTGGTCTTGCGGCGGCCGCCGAACAGGATCGCGGAAAGCTCCACGCCGTCCGGGTTGTAGTACTCCTCGGCCAGCATGTCGATCTGGTCGATCGGCGTGCAGAAGCGGGAGTTCGGGTGGGCGGCGGGCGTGTCCGAATCCGGGGTCCAGGAGTTACCCTGCCAGTCGGTCAGGTGCGCGGGCACCTCGTCGGTCATGCCCTCCCACCACACGCCGCCGTCGTCCGTCAGGGCGACATTGGTGAAGATGCTGTGGCCCTTGGCGATGGCGCGCATCGCGTTGGGGTTGGTGCCCCAGCCGGTGCCCGGCGCCACGCCGAACAGGCCGGCCTCGGGGTTGACGGCGCGGAGCTCGCCTTCCTTGCCGAACCGCATCCAGGTGATGTCGTCGCCGAGGGTTTCGACCTTCCAGCCCTCAATGGTCGGATCCAGCAGGGCGAGGTTGGTCTTGCCGCAGGCCGACGGGAAGGCGGCGGAGATGTAGTAGTTCTTCTGCTCCGGCGAGGTCAGCTTGAGGATGAGCATGTGCTCGGCCAGCCAGCCTTCGTCGCGTGCCATCACCGAGGCGATGCGCAGGGCGTAGCACTTCTTGCCGAGCAGGGCGTTGCCGCCGTAGCCGGAGCCGAAGGACCAGATGGAGCGCTCCTCCGGGAAGTGGACAATCCACTTGTCCGGGTTGCAGGGCCACGGGACATCGGCCTGGCCGGGGGCCAGCGGGGCGCCCAGGGAGTGCAGTGCGGGGACAAAGAACGCGTTGGTCGCGGTGATCTTGTCCAGGACCTTGGTGCCGATGGTGGCCATGATGCGCATGGAGGCGACGACGTAGGCACTGTCCGTGATCTCGACGCCGAACTTCGGGTCCTCGGCGTCCAGGTGGCCCATCACGAAGGGGATCACGTACATGGTGCGGCCGCGCATGCAACCGGAAAACAGGCCGCGCAGCTTTTCCTTCATCTGCGCCGGGGCCATCCAGTTGTTGGTGAAGCCGGCGTCGTGTTCCTTCTCGGAGCAGATGAAGGTCTGCTCTTCGACGCGGGCCACGTCGGCGGGGTCGGAGAACGCCGCGAAGGACTTGGGGAAGAGTTCCTCGTTCAGCCGGGTCAGGGTGCCGGCGGCAACGAGCTCGTCGGTGAGCCGCGTGTTCTCCGCTTCCGACCCATCAACCCAGTAGATCCGGTCCGGCTGTGTCAGTTCAGCCACCTCTTCTACCCATGCCAGCAGACCGGCATGTGTGGTGGGTGCCTTTTCAAGCAACGGCAGTCGCGCCAGATCTCCCATTACGGTTCCCTTCCTCGGGTTCAGTGGTGTGTCCTAAATGCTAGGGCTCGGCAGGGGGCCCATTCCGGGCCCGGACATGGGATGACCAGGGCGGAATAAATCAAAAACCGCGGAAATTCAAGGAACTGGCCGGCCACCATCCCTCCTTTTTGTGACTAAGGTCACGTAGACCGGTCTAGTCGGCTAAATTACACCCGCTTCGATTTGTAACTGGGCCCGGCCTCGCGTAAAGTAATTCGAGGTTCGGGGAGCGAGAAGTTCTCCAAGAGCCGAGAATGCGCCCATAGCTCAGCTGGATAGAGCGTCTGTCTACGGAACAGAAGGTCAGGGGTTCGAATCCCTTTGGGCGCACAGATAAAGATCCGCCCCGGTTCGCCGGGGCGGATCTTTTGCTTTAACCACCGGGTGCCTTAGGCGCCACGGCACCGGGTTAGGCTCCGCCGGTTGCTGGGCCGGAGCGGCCCAGCAGCAGGGATCAGGACGTGGTCCGGACGATGATGTTGCGGATGTCGTCGAAATGCGTGCTGAGCCGCTCGGAGGCGAGGGCCTTGTCCGCCGTTGCGACAGCCTCATAGATCCCCCGGTGCACTGCGGCCGTTGCCTGCAGGTCGACGGCGTACGGTCCGCCGAGTTCGAGGTGGATCCGGCGGTAGACCTTCCAGAAGACGTCCATCAGGCTGATCAGCAGGTCGTTGTTCAACGGCTCGAAAAGCCTGCGGTGGAACTCCGCGTCGGCCTCTATGAAGGGCTCCCCCGCGGCAGCCAGGGCTTCCATCCGGTTCACGGACTCCTCCACGGCGGCCAGCTGTTCGGCGCTGATCCGGTCCATGGCGGCGCCGACCAGGCCCGATTCAAGTGCTTGCCGGACCTCCACGAGCTGCAGGGCTTCCTCGCCCTGATGGCGCAGCGACAGCCGGGCCCGGAAGGTGAGCCCGTCGGTCAGGGCCTCGAAATTGCTCGGCGCCACGAACATGCCGAACCCGTGGCGGATCTCAATGACACCCAGCGCCTGGAGCGCCTTCAAGGACTCGCGCAGGGTGTTGCGGCCGACGCCGAGTGCCGCCGTAAGTTCGTTCTCGGTCGGCAACGGGTCGCCGGGAACCAGGTCGCGTTCCAGGATCAGGTCCAGGATGTCCGACTGGAGCGCCCGGAGCCGGGCCTGGGCGCTGAACCTCGCCAGCGGTATGGCCGGGCCTGTTGTCATGTTGCGTGCGGCCATGGCCGCCTCCTCCCCCAAATATGGTCCCAACAGTATCGACCGTACCCCGTCCTGCAAAGGGTTCGGCCCGGCACATTACGCCGGAACCCCGCACCGCCGGAGCCCGGCGCTCCCCCGGATCCGGCCATGGCCCCGGCGTAGGCTGGTGCCATGACGGCACAGATTGAGCGGGAATTCGATGTCATTGTGATCGGCGCCGGGGCTGTGGGCGAGAATGTGGCGGACCGCGTGGTCCGCGGCGGCCTGACAGCAGTGCTCATCGAGGCGGAGCTGGTCGGCGGCGAGTGCTCCTACTGGGCCTGCATGCCGTCAAAGGCGCTCCTGCGGCCGGGCACTGCGCTGCATGGCGCGCAAACGGTCCCCGGCGCCCAGGAAGCAGTCACCCGCACCCTGGATCCGGCAGCCGTGCTCAAGCGGCGGGACTACTTCACCTCGAACTGGCAGGACGACAGCCAGGTCAAGTGGGTGGAGGACACAGGCATCGAACTGATCCGCGGCCACGGCTGGATCACCGCTCCGCGGCAGGTCGAGGTGGCCGGGCTGGACGGCAACGGCTACGCGCTCACGGCCCGGCACGCCGTGGTGGTCGCCACAGGCTCCGCCCCCAACCAGCCGCCGGTCGAGGGGCTTCACGACGTCGAGTACTGGACCACCAGGGAGGCGACCTCGGCACGCGCGGTCCCCGCGCGGCTTGCGGTCCTCGGCGGCGGCGTTGCCGGCGTCGAACTCGCCCAGGCCTATGCCCGCCTTGGCTCGTCCGTGACTCTCGTGGCCCGCGGCGGGCTCCTGGGCGTTTTCCCGAAGCAGGCCGCAGACCTGGTCGCTGCCGGCCTGCGCGCCGATGGCGTCGACCTCCGCCTGCACACGGGTACGCGGAGTGTGCATGAGAACGACGACGGCTCCCTCACCGTCGTGCTCGACGGCAGCCCCAAGGACGGCCCGGGCGCCGGCCCCGCTGCCGGCGCGGCCCCCGGCGCGACTATCACGGCGGACAAGCTGCTTGTCTCCACGGGCCGGCACCCCGCCCTTGAGGGGCTCGGCCTGGACAGCGTCGGCCTCACGGCACCGGAGGGCGGGACCCTGCGGCTCACCACCGATTCCACCGGACTAGTCCACCACGCCACCGGGAACGATGTGTCCGGTTCCCCGTGGCTCTATGCTGCGGGCGACGCCGCCGGACGGGCGATGCTGACGCACCAGGGCAAGTACGGGGCGCGGGCCACCGGAGACGCCATTGCCGCCCGGGCCAAGGGGGAACTCAGCGGCGAGCCGGCACCGTGGAGCCGCTTTGCCCAGACGGCCTATGAGCACGCGGTGCCGAACGTGGTGTTTACCGATCCGGAACTGGCGAACGTCGGCCGGACCATGGCGCAGGCGGAGAAGGACGGCTTCCGGGCCTCCGCCGTGGAACTCCCCATCCAGGTGGCCGGCTCCTCCCTGCACGCCGAACACTACGGGGGGTGGGCGCAGCTTGTCATCGACGAGGACCGCAAGGTGCTGCTGGGCGCCACGTTCGGCCGGCCCGGATGTGGCTGAACTCCTGCACGCAGCCACCATTGCGGTGGTGGGGGAAGTGCCGCTGGACCGGCTGTGGCACGCCGTGCCCTCCTATCCGACCATCAGCGAGGTCTGGCTCCGCCTGCTGGAGGAGTACGGCCTCTGACCGGCCGGGGATGAGCCGCCGGCGCCGCGGCCCCGCGGCACCGGCTGAGGCTGCGGCCGCAGGCGGCGGCACGTCTCCTTCATCACACCGCCCGCATTCTATTTGAACTGACTGGTCAGTTTAGTTAGCCTTGAGTGGACATCGTTTCTGCGAAAGGCCCGCTTTGCTCTGCGTACACCAGCTCTCCGTGACCGGCCGGCGGGATGACCTGCTGCCGCCCACCTCGCTGGAGGCCGCACGCGGTGGCCTCCTGCTCGTCGAAGGTGTCCGCCAGGACCAGCGCACCGCCCTGGCCCTGGCCCTGAGCGGGCGCATGAAGCCGTCCGCCGGAACCGTGGGCTGGGACGGAAGTGCCCGGATCAAGGACCTCCGGCAGGCAAGCAGCGTGGTCGACTCCCCCGGCGTCAACGAGCCCGAACAGCACCTGAGCGTCCGCGACCTCGTCACCGAGGACCTGGCCCTGGTGCCGCGCCGCCACCGGGGCGCCGCGCGCAGCACACCCTGGCTCAGGCTCAACGGGTTCGAAGACATCGCCTCGCTGTGGACCGAGCAGCTGCCGGCGGGCCGGCGGATCGAGCTGCTCACGGCGCTTGCCCTCGCCAATCCGGACACCGGCCTCCTCGTGGTCGACTCCCCCGATCGGCACAGCGGCGACACTGCCGACTGGCTGCCGCGGCTGCAGGAACTGGCGCACGACGCCGGGCGGCCGCTCGCCGTCGTCGCCACCGTCACCCGGATCCCGGAGCGCTGGTCCGGGCCCGCCGCCATGATCGGCAATGCACTCGAGCACCAAAAGCTCGCGCACGAAAAGCTCGCATCCGAAACCCTCCGAACAGAACCCCTCTCCCCCGAAACCGAGGACGCAAAGTGACTGTGCTGCGGCTGGCCCGCTCCGAGCTCAAACGAATGACCGGCGGGCTGCTGCCCAAGCTGACCATCCTGGCCCTGGCCCTGGTCCCGCTGCTTTACGGCGCCGTGTACCTCTACGCCAACTGGGATCCGTACGGCAAGCTGAACCAGATCGATGCCGCCCTGGTGGTCCAGGACTCCGGTGCCACGGCCGCCGACGGCACGCGGCTGGAGGCCGGCCGGAAGGTCGCCGAGTCCCTGGTGGATGGCCACGTCTTCAACTGGAAGACGGTCGCCAGCACCGAGGAAGCGGACCAGGGCGTCAGTAACGGAACGTACGCGTTCGCCCTGAAAATCCCGCAGGACTTCTCCGCGAACCTGGTCTCCCCCGGCAGCTTCGACGCCGCCAACCAGGCCATGCTCAACGTCACCACCAACGATGCCAACAACTATCTCCTGAGCACCATCGTGGACAAGCTGACCACCGCGGTGCACACCACGGTCGCCAAGGAGGTGGGCGAGGAGACCGCCAACCAGCTCCTCACCGGATTCGGCACCATCCACACGCAGATGCTCAAGGCCTCCGACGGCGCGGGCCAGCTCGCCGACGGCGTCGCCCGGCTCCACGAGGGCACCGTGACACTGCACCAGGGCACCGGCGAGCTCAAAACCGGTGCCACCGAGCTCTACAACGGCGAGCTCAAGCTCCGCGACGGCGCCGCTTCGCTCAGCGCCGGGGCCGGCCAGCTCAGCAGCGGCCTCACCCAACTCAAGGACAAGACTGCGGCCCTGCCCGCCGACGCACAGCGGCTGGCCGACGGCGCCGCGCAGGTGGCGGCCGGCAACGCCGCGCTCAACACCGCGTTTAACAACACAGTGCAGGCCATCCCCGGGCAGCTTGCCGCCGCGCAAGAGTCCGCGCAGCAAGCCGCCGCGCAGGCCCAGCGCAGCAGGGTGGTGGCCTCCACCTCCCGCCTGGTCGCCGCCGGCGTCCTCACCCAGGAGCAGGCCGACAAGGTAGTGGCCGACGTCGACGCCACCCCCGCGCCGCCCGCGCCGCCCGCGGCTTCCGCAGCTTCAGCTGCGGCGGCTGCCTCCGGCGCCAAGCTGCAGGCCGCCGCGGCGCAGGTCCAGAAGCTGGCCGACGGTTCCGCCGCCGTCAGCGCCGGCGCGGCTCAGCTGGCGGGCGCCGCGCCCGCCCTCAGCGACGCCGTCGCCAAGGCCTCCGCCGGGGCGGACCAGCTCGCCGACGGTTCTGCGGCCCTCGCCGCCGGCCAGCAGAACGCCGTCGACGGTGCGGGCAGGCTCGTGCAGGGTGCGCAGAAACTCGACGACGGCGCGGCGCAGCTGGAGAGCGGTGCGGCGACCGCCTCCGACGGCGCGGGAACACTCGCCGCGGAACTCGCCAAGGGCGCCGGCAAGGTCCCCAACCCCGACGATGCCCAGAAGAACAGCCTCTCCAAGGTCATGGCCGATCCGGTGGCCGTCAGCAATGTCTCGCAGGCCAAGGCCGGGTCCTACGGCGCCGGGCTGGCACCGTTCTTCCTGACACTGGCCCTGTGGATCGGCATCTTCATGCTGGTGCAGGCGATGCGCCCGGTCACCCAGCGGGCGCTGGCCTCCAATGCACCGGCCTGGAAGATTGCCGCAGGCGGGTGGCTCCCCTTCCTCGCGGTCTCCGCCGTGCAGGCAAGCCTGCTGACCCTGGTGGTGGACGTGGGGCTCGGACTGGACCCCGCCCACCCGGTGCTCATGTGGTTCCTCATGCTGGCGGCTGCGATGGCGTTCAGCGCAATCATCCAGGGCGTGGTGGCGCTTTTGGGCTCGCCCGGCAAGCTCGTGGTGCTCATCCTGCTGGTGTTGCAGCTGGTGTCCTCCGGCGGCACTTTCCCGTGGCAGACCACGCCCGAACCGCTGCACGTGGTCCACCAGATCCTGCCGATGGGCTACGTGGTCAGCGGCATGCGGCACCTGATTTACGGTGCTGACCTGGCACTGATCCTGCCCACCATGCTGGGTCTGGTTGGCTACACTTTGCTGGGACTGGCAATGTCGACCGTTGCCGTCCGAAAGAACAAATTCTGGACGCTCAAGACGCTGAAACCGGAGATCGCCGTATGACCACCAGCCCCAGCGGCGGCAGCCTGACAGGTTCCGGGGACGCCGGGAAGAAGCTCCGCCCTGCCCGCACGAACGCCACAAAACAGAAACTGTTCGAGGCGTCCATGGAACTGATCGGCGAGCGCGGCGCGGCGGGCGTGACAGTGGACGAGATCGCCACGGCGGCCGGGGTGTCCAAGGGCACCGTGTATTACAACTTTGGCAGCAAGTCGGACCTGATCGCCCAGCTGCTGCGCCACGGCGTGGACATCCTCCTGGCACGGCTCTTGAGTGTCCGCGACGACTCCGCCGATCCCCTCGCCGCCATGGAGGAGGTGATCGGCCAGGCCATGGACTTCATGGCCGAGTACCCGTCGTTCGCCCGGCTTTGGGTCAGCGAAAACTGGCGCACCCCCAGCGAATGGCAGGACACCTTCGCCGAGCTCCGCGGGCGCCTGCTCGCGGTGATCGGCTCTGCCATCGACAGCGTCGCCGCCGTCTATCCCGTGGATTCCGGCGTATCCCGGGGCAGCCTGGAAACGGCAATCTTTGGGGCCTGCTTCGTGGTGGGCCTGGACCGCCAGACGTACAACCCGGAGCGGACCAGGGAGCAAAGTGTGGCCGCAATCATGGCCTCCATGCGCGGCTACGTCGTGAAGCAGCCGCCCACTCAGGCATGATTGTTCACATGCGTCACATGGGTACCAGTGGGAAAGTCGCCATCGGAGCGTTCCTCACTGCCCTGGCACTTCTGGTCCTGACCGGAATCACCCTGCACGAGTGGGTGCTGGTGTGGTTCGTCGGGGCTGCCGCCACGGCCTATGTGGCCTGCGTGGCGGAGGTGGTGGTCAGGCGCCGGCACAAGACTTTGGCCGCGAGCGGGGTCGGCAGCATCCTCTTCATCGCGTTCGGGGTCGCCTTCCTGCGCCAGTGGGGGCTGGCCTTCAACCCCGATCCCGATGCCCTGTCCACGCGCGTCGATTCCGAGCATCCGGATTTGTACTTCTATCTGGCCGCGGCCGCCGGAGCCGTCACCTTACTGTTGCTGTTCGCCGGCACTGTCCTGCCCGGCAGGAGCCACGGCCGGCGTTCCCCGGGCCGGGCTCCGCGGCGCCGCCCGGCGCCCGTCGCGCGAGGCGCGGGGTCCAGGTCCGCGAACCCGCGGCCTTCCGCGCCGCGTCCGACGCCGAGAGGCACCGCCGCCCGTCCGGCGATTCCGCGGGCGGCTGCCCGGCCCGCGGCCAAGTCGCCGGCCAAGCCCGCGGCGAAGGCGCCAGTCAAGCCCGCGGCGAAGACTCCGGCCAAGGCACCTGCCCCCAAATCACCGGCCCGGGCCTCCGCCCGCCGCTGAGTTCCGCGCACCGCCACCCTGACCGCGGAGCGGCTCAGCTCAGGAGTTTCCGCCCGGAGGCAGCTCAGGGGTTCGGCTCAGAGGTTCGGCTCAGAGGTTCGGCTCAGAGGTTTCGCGGCCTGTCTTCCCGGGGGGCCGCATCCGGGCCCGGGGTGGTGTCGGTCCGGGTGACGTCCTCGCGGCTGCGCTGGTCGGCCGACGCTTGCTCGCCGGACGCTTGCTGGCCGGGGACGGGGGTGCCCGCTGCTGGCTCGGCGGTGGCCCGCTCGGCGCGCAAATCCCCACGGGTCGGCATTTGCGCGCTTTCGGCTTCGCGTTCGGAGGTGACCACGTCAGGGTCCACTTCGTCGGCTTTGCGCAGTTGCTCCTGCGCGCCGGAGCGGACGCTTTCGGCCTCCTCCTTGCGGTTGCGGGCTTCCTGCCGCAGCCGCTCGGCCTCGAGGTCGGCCTCTTGGGCGTCGGCCTCGGCACGGGCCGCCTTGGCCTCGCGTTCCCGCGCAGCGAATTCGTCGGCCTTGGCCTGTTCACGCATCTCGGCGGCGCGGTTCCGGTCCGCGGCCACCTTGCGCTTGCGGCTGACCATGACCGCCACCGCCACGATCGCTAGCACCACGACGATGCCGACAATAATTCCTATGAGCTGCCCTGAATCCACGTTGATCACCTTTTCTCCGGGTTGCAACAGATGCCCCAAAACCACTGGAAAAACCACATGACTAAACAGCATCAGTAAAGCGCAGATCGGCGCCGGTTGCTATGGATTCCGCAGCCCTCACCGGGCGGACCTGCGGTTATTTGGCGCGGGGGACCTTGAAGTGGGTCAGCTTGGCGTCCTGGCCGTCCAGTTCCGCCCAGGACTTTTCCGTTTCCAGGATGGTCAGTCCGCTGGTCGGATAGCGCGTGGCGGCATCCATGTAGGCATCGTGGTCGGAGTCTCGCGACGCCAGATGCATGGCAAGGTCCTGCACACCGGGCATGTGTGAAATCACCATGAGGGTGGTCACGGTGTCCGGGACGTGGTTGATGACGGCCAGCATGCGCAAGGCGGAGGCGGCGTACAGGCCGTCCTCGAGCTTGGGCGTCGGCGCCTTGTCCCCGAGGGCGTGGCACACCCACGTGCAGGTCTGGCGGGTCCGCAAAGCGCTGGAGCAGAGGATGAAATCAGGGACCACGCCGTGCTTGAGCAGCCACTTTCCGGCGACGGGGGCGTCCTTGTGGCCGCGTTCTTCGAGCGGCCTTTCGTGGTCGGCAACCCCGCCGGGCCAATCGGACTTGGCGTGCCGCATGATCACCAGCCGTTTGATGTGATGCGCGCTCATGCCCCAATCCTAGTGCGGTGGCTGGCCCACGGGCGCGCATCCCACCAGCGTTCGCTCAGTCTTCAAGGACAAAGGTCACTTCCAGCACGACGTGCCAGGCAACGACGGCGCCGTCGCTGATTTCGACCTTTTGTTCCTTCACCCATGCCCCCGTGACATTGCGAAGGGTCTTGTTTGCCCGGTCGATGCCCTCCTTGATGGCAGCATCAAACGAGGTCTTGGAGTTCGCGCTCAGGGTAGTAATCCGTGCAACAGACATGTTTTCCTCCCAATAGTCGGCTCAACGGTCCGAGACTACGCCGGACCCCCGAAAGGCAACAGAGTCCACCCAAAACCACCCGCGGCGGCCTCGGAGGCAGTAAAGGACAACCCAGCCGCGGAGGCACATACCCGTCAGCGAGCCCACCCAAAGTCCCGTTCCGGAGAGTGAGGGCGCTGTAGCGCAGCGGCACATCCCGAAAGCGCGCAGGACGGTGTTTTGCGTAGTGCCGCATCGCCGACTGAGGAACGAAGGAGGTGTCTAAGGCACGGCAAAATGCCGTGCTGCGCGCGTCAAACGGGCACCGCGAAAGCGAAAGCGCCCGCCCCCTACAAGTAGGGAACGGACGCTTTACGGCAAGGAAGAAGCTAGATCGAGTATTCCGGAGCGGCCCAGACAACCACTTCGGGGTGCTCGTAGAACCGGTAGCCCTGGCCGCGCACGGTGCGCACGGTGTTGGCGAGGCGGCCGAGCTTGGAACGCAGGCGGCGGATGTGGACGTCGATGGTCCGCTCGTTCGGGACCTCTTCGGCGTTCCGCCACAGGCCTTCGAGGAGCTCGTCGCGGCCAACGGTGCGGGTGCCGTTCTCCACGAGGTAGTTCAGGAGCTCGAATTCCTTGAACGTCAGGTTCAGGGATTCGCCGTCGAGGTGCACCTCGCGGCGGGCGAGGTCGATCAGCACGCCGGAAGGCCGCGGATCCTGCGGCTGCTGCAGGCGGGCGGTCTCGGTGCGCTGGCGGGCCCCTGCGGTGGGGTCGCCGAAGGTCGAGCGGACGACGTCGAGGGCGGAACCCGGTGCACTGGCCGGCGCGACGGCGACGGCGGCGTAGCTTTCGGCGCCGGCCACGAGCGACTGTGCGTAGGCCCGGATTTCCTGGGCAAGCTTGGCGATGGAGGTGCCGGCCGCAGCCGCGGTTTCCTCGTCGATGCCCATGTACAGCACGAAGCCGCGGGCGACATTGTCACTGGGAGCCGGACGGACCGGGCTGCCGGCACCCGGGGCGATCACGGGGGTGGGCGCCGTGGCGGGGGCGGGCGGAACGGCACGGAGCTGGCCGTAGGAGTCAGGGTTGTAGCCCTGCGCTGCATATCCGGGGGCGGGGAAGCTGCCCGTGGATCCGGCGGGGGCGAACGCGGAGCGGCCGCCAAAGCCCTGGCGGATCCCGGAGGCCTGGCCGGCCTTGCTGGCGTTACGGACGGAGATGTGGACGTATCCGGATGCAACTGACATGGAATGCTTACCTCAATGTGAATGGCCGTCATCGCGGCTCGAATGCTTCTTTCCCCGCAATGAAATTGGGGAGGGGCGCCCGACTCTGGGCTGGGGGCGAATGCCTAGAAACCTTTAGGGGTGTAAAAGTTAGGCGTGCATTCGACAACAGCGCATCTCGGTACCAGCGGGTGTGCTGATCCAGGAAGCTGCGGCTGCAGGTGCTGTTGAGTTCTTGTTCACAATTGAAGTGTGCAACGTAACAATGTAAACGTGCAAGTAACAATGGACCCCGGATTCCACATAGTGAGACAGATCAAGGATTTGTAGCGCAAGTCACAATTCTGCAGCGGCAATAAAATAACAAGTGTTTTACCGACCGGGAGGTCAGGAAGTGTTCTTTGCCGAATGTTATTCGGCCTCAAGGCGCAAAGCCGCGGAAATCATTCACAGCACGGCAAGTTGGGCAAACCGGGTCTGCCCACCGTTCCCTGCGCGGGGGTCCACGAAGTGGGCAGCCGGCATTGCCGCCGGCCAGGCACGGCGGCAATGCCGGCTGCGGCGATCAGTTCGACTGGCCGGTGGCCGTCGCCGCCACCACCATGACGGAGGCCGCCGTGTAGCCGGAACCTTCCTTGGCCGACACGATCCGCACCGTCCCGCCCGCGACGATGTCCGCCACGCTCAGCTGGGTGCCCGTGCCGCCTGCCTGCTGGCGCCGCTGTTGCAGATTACTCACCACCACGTCGCTGCCCAACGCATAGCTGCGCGTGAAACCGTCGCTGCTCTTGACCGTCACGGAGGAAGAGCTGACTTCGCTCACTGTGCCCAGCTGCTCGGCCATCGTCGTGTAGGCGCTTCCTTGCAGCACCACGTATTCGGCATGCACGGCCGCCGAAAGCCCGCTGCCCATCCCGCCGGCAGCGAAATCGCCGGGACCGCCCTGTCCCGGCATGCCCCCTCCCCCGAAACCGCCTTGCGCGGAACCGTCTTGTGGGGAACCGTCTTGTGCGGAGCCGGGCACGCCCGGGGCGAAACCCTGGCCGCCGGCTCCCCCGGCCGCCGCCCCGCCGGCGGCACCAGTGGCTGCCGTGGCACTTGAGGTCAGGGCATAGACGCCCGCCCCGGCGCCGACAGCCAGGACAGCCGCGGCCCCGGCGACGGCGAGCCCCCGCTTGAGGGTCCAGGGCTTCGACGCCGAGGCTGTCTTGGCGGAAGTTCCCGGCGCGCCCCAGCCTGTGGCCGCCGCAGTCGCAGGAGGCTCCTGCCGGGGCATGCCCCAGGCCGGTTCCGACGCTGGAACCGTCCAGACCGGGGGCGCGCCCCAGCCGGCAGCTGGGCCCACTGCCGGCTGCCCTGTGTCGGAGTGCCCGGCGTCGGAGTGCCCGGCGTCGGAGTGCCCGGCGTCGTGCTGCCAGGCAGCGCGGGGCGCCGTCACGGGCGCGGGCGCCGTTGTTGCGCCGGTTGTGGGCGCGGGGGCGGGTACGGGGGCTGGTCCGGAACCGGCTCCGGGACGCTGACCGCTCATGGTGTTTCTCCTTCGGGTGCGGATCGGTGTTCACCCCAGAGTGGTGAGCGATCCTGTGCCTGGGCTGTGCGGGCCGACAGCCCGGCCTGTGACGTTCGGGCCTGACGGGAAAGGGCGGATTGAGCGCGGCCGTCGCCGCCTGTACGGTCCCGCAACGGCGTCCAGCTCGCTAGGCTGGGATTCACAGGTGCCGCACAGGGTCCCCAAAGCCGCGCCTAACCGGCAGATCGGAGAGTTGTCCCATGGCCACTTCGCACTCCATGACCAACAACCTTCCCCAGCTCACGCATCCGGACGGCTCCCCCATCCGCGCCCTCGTGGTGGATGACGAGCCCAGCCTCTCCGAACTCATGAGCATGGGCCTGCGGATGGCCGGATGGTCCGTGGCCGTGGCCGAGGACGGGCCCGGCGCCGTCCGGCTGGCCAAGGAGTTCCGCCCGGATGTGCTGGTGCTGGATGTGATGCTGCCCGGGTTCGACGGCGTCGAACTGCTGAGCAGGATCCGCGCGTTCGCGCCGGAGGTGCCGGCGCTGTTCCTGACGGCCAAGGATGCCGTCCAGGACCGCATCACCGGGCTGGCAGCCGGCGGCGATGACTACGTCACCAAGCCGTTCAGCATGGAAGAGGTGCTGCTGCGCCTGCACCGGCTGGTCCAGCGCTCCGGGGTGGCCGCCATGGACACCGCCGAGCTCGTGGTGGGAGACCTCGTGCTCAATGTCGACACCCGCGAAGTCACCCGGGCCGGGGAGGAACTGCACCTGACCGCCACGCAGTTCGAGCTGCTGCGCTACCTCATGGAAAACCCGAAACGGGTCATCAGCAAGGCCCAGATCCTGGACCGCGTCTGGGACTACGACTTCGGCGGGCAGGCGAACATCGTGGAACTGTATATTTCCTACCTCCGCAAGAAGGTCGACGCCAACCACGCTCCCATGATCCACACGGTGCGCGGAGCCGGGTACGTCCTGAAACCGGCGGACTGATCCGTGCCCTCACTTTCTGGCATGACCCGCGTCCCCGGACGCGACTGGCGCAACCCGTCCACGTGGCATTTGCGCACCAGGCTGGTCCTGGTTGCCATGGCGCTGCTCGTGGCCATCTGCGGCGCTGTGGGCTTGTTCAGCTACGCCTCCATGGACCTCTTCCTCACCCGGCAACTCGACACCCAGCTGGACCAGGCCTCCCACCGTTCGAGCGAGTTCGGCCGGCCCTCCTCGGACGATTCGGGCAGGCGCCCCGACCCCCTCGAAGCCCGGGGACAGGGCGTCGGGACGCTTAACGCCCGGATACTGGACGACGAAGTCAGTAGGGCCGGCTTCCTGGCCGGGGACGGCGCGGTCAAGAGCCTCTCCCCCGCCGACAACAAGGTTCTCCTGACCCTCACCCCAAACGGTGTGCCCGTGGACCGGACCCTTTCGGCCGGCGCCTACCGGCTCACGGCCGCGCGTGCGCCATACGGCGACGTGATTGTGACCGGACTCCCGCTGGCAGAAAAGCAAAACACCCTGACCTCCCTGGTCTGGACCATGGTGGTGGTGTCCGCAGGCGGGCTCGTGTTGATCGGGCTCGCCGGCACGGCCCTGATCCGGCGGACCATGAAGCCGCTGGAACAGCTCTCCGAGGTGGCCACCAAGGTCTCCCGCCTCCCGCTGGACGCCGGCGAGGTGGCGCTAGGGGTGCGCGTCCCGACGTCGGCGGCCCATCCCGGAACGGAAGTGGGCAGCGTGGGCTACGCGCTGAACAAGATGCTGGACAACGTCTCCAACGCCCTCGAAGCGCGGCAGGAGAGCGAGATGAAGGTCCGGCAGTTCGTCGCCGACGCCTCGCACGAACTCCGCACCCCGCTTACGGCCATCCGCGGCTACACGGAGCTGATGCGAATGACCGAGCATTTCACCCCCGACGGCGAGAGGTCCCTCGCCCGTGTGCAAAGCCAGTCCGAGCGGATGACCACGCTCGTGGAGGACCTGCTGCTGTTGGCGCGTCTGGACGAGGGGCAGCCGCTCAAGATCTCCGACGTCGACCTCACCCAACTGGCCATCGAGACGGTCAGCGATGAGAAAGTCATGGCCCCGGACCGCATCTGGCAGCTCGAACTTCCGGACGAGCCCTTGGTGGTGCGCGGTGATGCGACCCAGCTTCACCAGGTCCTCGCCAACCTCCTGTCCAATGCGCGCAAGCACACCGAACCCGGGACCAAGGTGGTCACGGGCGTCATGCGCTCGGCTGACGGCAGTGCCGTGGTCACCGTGACAGACAATGGCAGCGGCATCGCCCCGGAATTTATCGGCCGGGTCTTCGCCCGCTTCGCCCGGGCCGACGCCTCACGCACCAATCCGGCGTCGAGTCCCGCAGCCCTCCCCGCCAGTTCGGTGGTCGCGACGGCGGGGGTCGGGTCCGGGGCCGCCGCACGCCCGCCTTCCGGCGCCGTTTCCGGCAGCCGCGGCGGCCAGGGCACGGCGACCGCTGCGCCGACTTCCGAAGGCACCAGCGGGTTGGGCCTGTCCATCGTCCAGTCGATCGTGGAGGCCCACGGAGGAACCGTCGAGGTCACGTCCCGGCCAGGGCGCACTGAGTTCGCCGTGCGGCTGCCCGCCGCGCCGCCGTCGGCATAGACGGCGCGGCCGGCGCCGCAAGGACCCGGGACCGGACGTCTGGTCAATCCGGCGCAACCCGCCACCCCGGCCCTGTGATTCCTGTTACCAAAATGTGACTTAAGCGGTTGGGTCCTGTAGCGTCTTTAGAGTGCGCCGCCATCGGTGCCGCATATCCGGACGGACGCCAAACTCTGCCGCTTCCCGGATTCCGCTGGACCAGGCAGAGGCGGGGGACCCAGAGTTCCCGGGCATTCTGCATTCATGCGCCCTCGGGGTGAAGCCGACACGTGATATTCCGTGCGGCCGGATGACCTCATCCGAACCCGACAGCTAACTCCGCCGGCGTTGAGAGGCCACCATGACTGAATTCCAGGTACAAACGCGCCCTGACGGCGATTCGCATTCCCGCTCAGTTGGCGCAGCTAAGTCGCGCCACCGCGCCGAACCGGCCAAACGGGCATCCGCCCTGTCGCGGTTCGCCGCCGGACTCGGTACAACCGGCCGCCGTGCCGCCGTCGTCACCGCCGCGTGCGCGCTGCTGCTGGGTGGCGGCGCCGCCAGCCAGGCGGCAGAGCCGGGCGCCCACACGGCGAACGTTGCGAGCCAGACGGCCACGATCGCCGACCCGCTGGCCAAGCTCAACTTCGAGCGGGTCCAGGTGGCTGGGCCGACCGCTCCGGCGGAAAAGAACGTGGCTCCCCAGATCTCCGAGGTTAAGGCAGCCGAAGCGCTGATCCCCGCCCCCGCTGCTCCCGCACCTGCTCCGGCTCCCGCGGCAGCTCCCGCTCCCGCTCCCGCACCCGCACCCGCACCGGCACCCGCACCGGCAGCCGCTCCTGCCCCCGCACCGGCACCGGTCGCAATTGACGACCCTGCCGGGGCCCAGGCCTACGCCGCGTCCCAGCTGGGCCGCTATGGCTGGGCACCTGGCCAGATGCAGTGCCTGCACAAGCTGTGGACCAAGGAATCTGACTGGAAGACCACCGCGACGAACGCCAGCAGCGGCGCCTACGGCGTGGTCCAGTCCCTGCCCGCCACGAAGATGGCGAGCGCCGGCGCCGACTACATGACCAACTACCGGACCCAGATCAACTGGGGCCTGAACTACGTCAAGTCGCGCTATGGCTCCCCCTGCGGCGCCCTGAACTTCCACTACGCACACAACTGGTACTAAACCGGCACTAACCGGCCCCGCCAAGGAGGCCCCGGATCCACACGGATCCGGGGCCTCCTTGCGTCTCCACGGCCGGAGCAGCCCGACAGCCCAGACTTCCACAGCCCCAGCACAGCTTGACCCTAAAGCCCTCATATGGGCCGCCGGGAAAGTTGAGCCATGACATTCACAGACCAGGCCACAGGAACCCTGCCCCGCACCGCGGGGACGCCGGCCGGCCCGGCGGCACCCGAGACATCCCCGGGGCTTGCGCTGGCCGACGCGCCCGCTCCGGACCCGTTCGCCGGGGCGCTTACCGGCCCCGGCGCCCGGCGCACAGCCATCGATACGCGCGCCAGCACGCCCCTGCTGGACGTCACTATCCCGGTCTTCAACGAGGAGCGGGACCTCGAAGCCTGCCTGCGCCGGCTCCACGCCTACCTGCTCGGCGCCTTCCCGCACTCCTTCCGGATCACCGTGGCGGACAACGCCAGCACCGACGGAACGCTCAAGGCCGCGGAACGCGTAGCCCGCGAGCTGCGCGAAGTGAAGGTGGTCCATATGGCGGAAAAGGGCCGCGGAAACGCACTTCGCAAGGTGTGGCTGGCCTCGCCGTCGCCGGTCCTGGCGTACATGGATGTGGATCTTTCCACTGATCTGGCGGCCCTCGGACCGCTCCTTGCCCCGCTCATCTCGGGGCACTCCGACCTGGCGATCGGGACGCGGCTGACCCGCAACTCCCGCGTGGTCCGCGGTCCCAAGCGGGAATTCATCTCGCGCAGCTACAACTTCCTGCTCCAGGCCCTCATGGGCGCCCACTTCAGCGATGCACAGTGCGGCTTCAAGGCGATCCGGTCGGACGTGGCCCGGCAACTGCTCCCCCACACGCTGGACAACGCCTGGTTCTTCGACACCGAGCTGCTGGTCCTGGCAGAAAAGTGCGGCCTGCGCGTCCACGAAGTCCCGGTGGACTGGACCGACGACCCCGGATTCCAGCGTGGACATCGTCCAGACCGCCCTCGCGGACTTGCGCGGCATGGCACGGTTGAGCCGGGACCTGGTCTCGGGCCGGATCCCGGTTCCCGACCTGCGCGCCGCCCTGGCCCGCGGACCGCTGCCGGCCGCCGCCCGGGCCCAGGAACAAAGCCCCGGTGGAAGCCTCTTCGGACAACTCGTCCGCTTCGGCAGCATCGGGGTGGCCTCCACCCTGGCCTACCTGGCGATTTTCCTGCTCTGCCGCGGGTTCATGGACCCGCAGCTGGCAAATTTCCTCGCGTTGCTCACCACCGCCGTGGCCAACACCGCCGCCAACCGGCGCTTCACGTTCGGCATCCAGGGCAGCAGCCAGGCCGCACGCCACCACTTCGAGGGACTGCTGGTCTTCGGCATCGGGCTGGCCCTGACCTCTGGCGCACTCGCCCTCGTTCACGCCGAGTCGGGAGCAGCACCGGACCGCTGGCTTGAACTGCTCACGGTCACCGCCGCCAACCTGGCCGCCACAGCCGTGAAGTTCCTGCTGTTCCGGCTGGTGGTTTTCCGCCACAGGCCCACCACTGCCGTTCCTGCGCCCGGCGCCCCCGATCCTTCCCTCCCCCGCACAGAAAAGGCCAAGTAAATGACGGCAACCGTCAGCCCCACCACCGGAGCCGAGAGCGGCTCCCAGGCCGGCACGCCACCCGCCGCCGAGGCGCAGCCACACCCGGTTCCCGGAGACGGCGGGACGGCGCCCCAGCCGCCCGCGTCCCAGGCCCCGGCAGCGCAGGGGCGCCGGGACCGGCTGCTGTTCGGACCGCAGCCCCGCTGGGTGCGGCCCTCGGCAGCGCTGCTCCTGGTGGTCACCGCGGCGTTGTACCTGTGGAATCTTGAGGCCACCGGCTACGCCAACTCCTTCTATGCCGCGGCGATCCAGGCCGGGACCAAGGACTGGACGGCACTGCTCTTCGGCTCCCTCGACGCCGGCAACGCCATCACAGTGGATAAACCGCCGGCCGCCCTCTGGATCCCGGCCCTCGCGGGACGGATCTTTGGTTTCTCGGCCCTGAGCATGCTCATTCCCCAGGCGCTCATGGGGGTGGCCGCCGTCGGGCTTCTCTACCTGACCGTCAAGCGGGTGTCCGGGCCGGCCGCTGGCCTGCTCGCCGGCGGCGCCCTGGCGCTGACCCCGGTGGCCGCCCTCATGTTCCGGTTCAACAACCCGGACGCGATGCTCACCCTGTGCCTGGTGCTGGCGGCTTACCTCACCACCCGCGCCATCGAGAAGGCCGGCTGGAAGTGGCTCGCCGCGGCCGGCGCGGTGATCGGCCTGGCGTTCCTGAGCAAGATGCTGCAGGGCTTCCTGATCGTTCCCGGGCTGGCCCTGGCCTACCTGTGGGCGGCGCCCACCACCCTCGGCCGCCGGCTCCTGCACCTGCTGGCCGCCGCCGCCGGGATCGCCGTCGTGGCCGGAAGCTACATTGTGCTGTTCCAGCTGACCCCGGCCTCGGTCCGGCCTTACATGGCGGGGTCGGAGACCAACAGCTTCCTGGAACTGACGTTCGGCTACAACGGCCTGGGCCGGATCACCGGATCCGGCGGCGGGATGCCGGGCGGCAACGCGGGGGGTCCCGGCGGCACCGGCAACGTCGGCTTCGGCGGCGCCGCCGGGATCACCCGGATGTTCGGGACCAGCTTCGGCGGCGAGGTGTCCTGGCTGCTGCCGGCGGCCCTGATCCTGCTGGTGGCCGGGCTGTGGTTCACCCGGCGCGAGGCCCGGACCTCAAAAACCCGTGCGGCGCTCCTGCTGTGGGGCGGCTGGCTGGTCATCACGGCCGGAATCTTCAGCTTCATGAGCGGCACCGTGCACCCGTACTATGCCGTGGCGCTGGCCCCCGCCATCGCGGCGCTGGCCGGCATCGGTTCCCTGGCACTGTGGCGGGGCCGGGCCTACTGGCCGGCCCGGGTTGTCCTGGCCGTGACGGTGCTGGCCACCTCGGTCTGGTCCGCCGTGCTCCTGGGCCGCGATCCGGCCTGGCTGCCGGGGCTCCGGGTGATCATCGTGGTCCTAGGCGTCCTCGCCGCCGCGGCCCTGCTCCTGCGGGCGGACGGCATGGCGGCTCTCCCGGCACGGTTCCGCAAGGCCGCCACGGCCGGCGTCGTGATCCTCTGCCTGCTCGCCGGCGGGCTCGGAAGCACCGCGTGGACGCTGGCGACCGTCGCCCAGCCGCATTCCGGTTCGATCCCGACCTCCGGCCCCACCGCGTCCGCGATGGGCGGCGGCTTCGGGGCCGGCCGGGCCGGCAGTGACGGCGCGGGCAGTGACGGCATGGGCGGCGGCCCCGGCGGGGAAACGTCCTCGGCGGAGCTGACCGCGCTGCTGCAGTCCTCCGGCGCCAAGTGGTCCGCGATTGTCTCCGGCGCCACCCAGGCCGCGAGCCTGGAACTCGCCACCGGCACCAGCGTGATCGCGCTCGGCGGCTGGAACGGCGGCGACCCCTACCCGACGCTCGCACAGTTCCAGGCGATGGTGGACCGCGGCGAGATCGGCTACTTCATTTCCGGCGGCATGGGCGGCATGGGCGGGGGCCGCGGAGGCAACTCCGAGGTCGCCACCTGGGTCGCGGCCAACTACCAGGCCCAGACCGTGAGCAACGCCACGGTCTACAAACTGGGAGCGTAGGCCGCCATGACTGACACCCTGAGCCCGGGCCCCGGCACGGCGCCGGCCGGCACGCCGGGGCCGCCGCAGCCGCAAGTCCCGGAAGGCCGTCGGCGACTGGAGCGCCCGGCCGCCGGCGGCACCCGCGCCGTCCCTCGCGCCCGGGCGCTGCGGCAGCGGCTGGAACTGGCGGCGCTGCTGCTGGCCACGGCCGTGCTGTACCTGTGGAACCTCGGCGCCTCCGGCTGGGCGAACGCGTTCTACTCCGCGGCGGCCCAGGCCGGGTCCCAGGATTGGACGGCCTGGTTCTTTGGCTCGTCCGACGCCGCCAACTCCATCACCGTGGACAAGCCGCCGGCGTCGCTGTGGGTGATGGGGCTGTCGGTGCGGATCTTCGGGCTGAGCTCCTGGAGCGTCCTGGTGCCGCAGGCGCTCATGGGGATCGGCACGGTCTGGCTCCTCTATCTGGCCATCCGCCGGGCCGCGGCCCCCGCCACGGCCGACGCCGGTCTGGCCCACCGCGCGGGGCTCCTCGCCGGTGCGGTCATGGCGCTGACGCCAGTGGCCGTGCTGATGTTCCGGTTCAACAACCCCGACGCCCTGCTGGTGCTTTTGATGACCGCGGCCGCCTACGCCGTGTTGCGGTCCATCCAAGACGCGCGCGTGCGCTGGCTGCTGTTCGCCGGGGTGCTGCTGGGCTTCGGGTTCCTCACCAAGCAGCTGCAGGTCCTGCTGGTTGTCCCCGGCTTTGCCGTGGCCTACCTGCTCGCGGCGCCGGCAGCGGCGGGCAGGCGCGTTCTGCACCTGCTCGGCGCCGGGGCGGCGATGGCCGTCGCCGCCGGTTGGTGGCTGGCCGCCGTCGAACTCATTCCGGCGGCGGACCGCCCGTACATCGGCGGCTCGCAGAACAACTCCATCCTGGAGCTGACGCTGGGCTACAACGGCCTGGGCCGGCTGAACGGGGATGAAACCGGGAGTGTGGGCGGCAGCAACGGCTGGGGCACGCCCGGGCTGTTCCGGCTCTTCAACAGCGAGTTCGGCGGCCAGATCGCCTGGCTGCTGCCCTCGGTGCTGCTGCTCGGAGCGGGCCTGCTCTGGCTGGGCCGCCGCGCGCCGCGCACCGACCCGGTACGGGCTTCAGTGATCATCTGGGGCTCTTGGGTTGCCGTCACCGGGCTGACGTTCAGTTTCATGGCCGGGATCATCCACCCGTACTACATGGTGGCGCTGGCGCCCGGGATCGCCGGGCTCGCCGGGCTCGGCGGCGTCCTGCTCTGGCAGCGGCGGAACCAGCCCGTGGCGGCGGCCGTCCTCGCGGTGGCGATCGTGGCGGCCGGGGCCATGGCCGCCGAACTCCTGGTCCGCACGGCGGCGTACATGCCGTGGCTGCGCTGGGTGGCGCTCCTGGGCGCGCTCGCCGCCGCCGGCCTGGTGCTGGCCGCTGCGGCCCCGGGGGCCCCGGGGGCCACGGGGGCCACGGGGGTCGCGGGGGTGAAGGGCAGGGGCATGATGGCATCCAGGACGGTGGCGCGTACGACGGCGGCGCTCGCCGTCGCCGCCGCCCTCGCCGGGCCGCTGGCCTACTCGCTGTCCACCGCGTCCACGGCCCACAGCGGCTCGATTGTCAGCGCCGGGCCGGCCGTGTCCGGCCGGGGCGGGGCCGGGATGCCGCCGGCCCTCGGCGGTGCGGCGGGAGGCGGCTTCGGCGGTGCCACAGCGGCAAACGGCAACGGGACTGGCACCGGCACGGGCATCGGCCGCGGCCAAGGAGCGGGCGGAATGGGCGGCCTGCTCGGGGCCAGCACGCCGTCGGCGGCGCTCGTGACCGCGCTGCAGACAGACGCCGGGGCTTATACGTGGGCCGCCGCCGTCGTCGGATCCAACAACGCCGCCGGCTACCAGCTGGCGACGCAGCTCCCGGTGATGGCCGTGGGAGGGTTCAACGGCACGGACCCCGCGCCGACCCTGGCGCAGTTCCAGCAGTACGTGGCCGACGGCAAGATCCACTACTTCATCGCCGGGCGCCTCATGCAGGGCGAAAGCGGAGCCAACGATGCCGCACAGATTGCCGCCTGGGTGCAGGACAATTTCACGGCCCAGACCGTGGGTGGGACCAGCGTGTACCTGCTGGCAGGCTAGACCGGCGGCGCCGTGTCCGGCCGGGCGGCGTCGTCGTCGTCGCTAGAACGGCGTCGCCGTCGCTAGAAGGTGAAGGACAGGGTGCGCAGGCCGGCGCCGGTGACGTGCGTGGTCACGGTGACCGCGGAGTAGTCGGGAATGTGGAGGACACCGTCCGGCAATTCGCCGGCGTTGGGTCCCACCGCCACGGTCCGGACGCCGGCGGCGACGCCCGCGGCGATGCCGGCCGGGGCGTCCTCGAACACCACCGCGTCGGCCGGGGCGACACCCAGCAGGGAGGCCGCCCGGAGGTATCCCTCGGGGTGGGGTTTGCCCCGCATGACATCCTCCGATGTGACCGAGACGGCCGGGACGCCGATCCCCGCGGCTGCCATCCGGACCTCGGCCAGGTCCCGTGACGCGCTCGTCACCAGCGCCACGGCATCCGGCGGCAGGCTCGCCAGCAGCTCCGGGGCGCCCGGCACCGGAACAATGCCCCGGGTCTCGGCCAGCTCCATCCGGCCGAGCTCGGCCGCGAGGGCCAGGATGTCGGAACCGGCCGGGGCAAACCTGCGGACCGTGTCCATGGCCTGGACGCCGTGGGAGGAGCGCAGGATCTCGCCGATGTCCAAGCTGTAGCGGGCCGCGAACGTGGTCCAAACCTGCTCCACGATGCTGGTGGAATCCACCAGCGTGCCGTCCATGTCGAACAGGACGGCGCGCGCGGTCAGGGTGGTGGTGCTGGAACGGGATGGAAAGCTCATGCCTCCATCCTGCCGCATGGCCCCGCCCAACCCGTTGGCCGGCGGCCTGCCGCGTGCAGCCTGCCGGGGTCAGCCGTTGGGCCGGTGGGGGATGTACTGCACCGCCCATTTGTTGCCGTCGGGGTCGGCGAAGTGGACAAAGTGCCCCCAGTCCTGGACGTCGACGTCGCTGACGTCCACGCCGTTGTCCTTGAGCTGCTTGTGCGCGGCCTGGATGTCGCTGACCACAAGCTGCAGGCTGGGGGCGGTCCCGGGCGGGGCGTCGTTGAGGCCCTCGCCGATCGCAATCGAGCAGCCGGAGCCCGGCGGGGTCAGCTGGACGAACCGGAGGCCCTCCATGGGCCGTTCGTCGTAGTCGGCGTTGAAGCCCACCTTGTTGACGTAGAAATCCTTGGCCCGGTCCACATCGGACACCGGCACAAACACGAGTTCAAGTTTCCAATCCATGGCGCACAGGCTAGCGCGGTCCGCGGCGACGCGGAAGGGATTCTCCGTGTTGCGCCTCGGCGGCGCCGCCCCTAGCCGGCGATGCCGTACAGGCGGTCTCCGGCGTCGCCCAGGCCGGGCACGATGTAGGACTTCTCGTTGAGCTTCTCGTCGATCGAGGCCAGGACGATCGTCACGTTGGCTTCGGACAGTTCTTCCTCCAGCTTGGCCAGGCCCTCCGGGGCGGCGAGGAGGCAGATGCAGGTGACGTCGGAGGCGCCGCGCTTGAAGAGGAACTTGATGGCCTCGCGCAGGGTTCCGCCGGTGGCCAGCATGGGATCGAGGACGAAGATCTGCCGGTCCGTGAGGTCCTCCGGGAGGCGCTCGGCGTAGGTGATGATGTCCAGGGTCTCTTCGTCGCGGGCCATGCCCAGGAAGCCGACCTCGGCGGTGGGGACCAGCTTGGTCATGCCCTCGAGCATGCCTAGCCCGGCCCGGAGAATCGGGACCACCAGAGGAGTCGGCTTGGTGAAGGCGGTGCCGACGGTGGTGCTGACGGGCGTCTCGATGGTCACCGGTTCGGTACGGACGTCACGCGTGGCCTCGTAGGCCAGGAGCGTGACGAGTTCCTCGGTGAGCTGGCGGAAGACCGGGGACGGGGTGTTCTTGTCCCGCAGAACGGTGAGCTTATGGGCGACCAGCGGGTGGTCCACAACGAGAGTGCGCATGGGTCAAAACTATCACCCGGATGATGAGGACCGTCCCGCTGGGCCGGGGGTATCGGCGTCGTTCGCGTCGGTCTGTACCGTGCCGCCGGCGGGGCCGCCGGCAGTGGCGCCGACGGCGCCGTCATGGAGGTGCGCGGGATGCTCGAAGGTCGGCGCGTCGCCCGCGTGCTCCCGGCGCCGCAGCGCATGGAAGAACCGGTGCGCCATGATCACAATCCCCACCCAGGCCAGCCCGATGACCCAGCCGACGATCACGTCGGTCAGCCAGTGATGGCCCAGATAGACCCGGCTGAGGCCCATCGCAACGATGAAGATCACACCCGCGGCGATCAGGCCGATCCGGGCGCTGGTCCGTTTGATCTGCAGGCAGGCCAGGTACACCACGAGGGCGATTACCACTGTGGTGTTCAGCGTGTGACCGCTCGGGAACGACGGCGAGGTCTCGTAGGGCGGCACGGCGTCGGCATGGTCCGGGCGGACGCGGCCGATCATTTTCTTGCCCAGGGTTGTGGCAGTCACCGACGCGGCGGCCGCGCCACCTATCAGGATCAGCGGCCGCCAGCTTCGGGAGGTGAAGATCAGCAGGGCCGTCAGGATGCTGCCCAGGATGGGCATCCCGATGCCCCCGCCGATGTTGGTGAACCCGGTGATAAAGGCGTCCAGGCCGGGGCTGCGCAACTGTTCCATGAACGCCAGGGCCGGCTTGTCCAGGTTCGCGAGGCCGGCGTCGTCCACCACGTTGTCGTAGACCTCGGCACTCACCAGCACCAGGATCACCACCACCACGCCGCCCACCAGCATGGTGATCCAGAGGGCCGCGTACGGCACCACCCATTTGCCCCAGCGATGCGCCAACCAGTTCTCTGTTCCGGTGGTCACGGCCGTCTCCCGACTACTTGTCTACATTAACTACTTGCCTACATTAACTACCTGGCCGCACAGCCGAGCTGCACAGCATGCTTAGGGTCGAAACTATCATTGACCCATGACTGCCCCTGAGCCCCGCCATGCCGAATGGATGAGCCTTGCCCTGGCCGAGGCCCGGAACGCACTGGCCACCGCGGACGTGCCGATCGGCGCCGTCGTGATCGGACCGGACGGTTCCGTGTTGGGCGCCGGGCGAAACGAACGCGAGGCCTTGGGGGACCCGACGGCGCACGCCGAGATGGTCGCCATCCGGGAGGCCGCCGCGCGGTTGCGGGCGCACCGGGCGTTGGAAGGCAAGGGCGACGACGGCTGGCGGCTGGAGGATTGCACCCTGGTAGTGACGCTGGAACCCTGCGCGATGTGCGCGGGAGCGATCGTCCTCGCCAGGATTCCGCGGGTGGTGTTCGGGGCCTGGGATGAGAAGGCCGGCGCCGCCGGTTCCGTGTTCGACATCCTCCGCGAGCGCCGGCTCAACCACTGGGTGGAAGTCATTGCGGGCGTCCGGGAGCAGGAGTGCGCCGCGCTCCTGCGGGAGTTCTTCGCCGGGCACCGCGCCTGATCCGTTCCGGCTAACTCACGCCGCTAGCTAGCCGTACCGGCAGCCGGGGACCCTGCCTCGGCGGCTTCTGCAGCTGCCGCGAGTCCATCGATCCGCTTCTGCCGGGAGACCGGCGAGTCCAGGCTGAAGGCCCGGAAATCACCGAGGTCCTCGCGGATCCAGGCTTCCACCTCGGCGATCCGCTGCGTCACGGCGGGCGTCGGGCCGTGAAACAGCCAGGGCACGATCCTCTCCTTGGCGGGATCGTACTGCCAGAGTCCGATGATCCGGCCGCGGTCCAGGATCGGGTGGTCCGGGAGATCGGCCTGCAGCGCGAGCGACCCCAGCGCCGGCTTGTGCAGGTCCTCTTCGGCCAGCAGGTCCGCCGCGTTGCGGCGTAGCAGGAATAGGGAGTCCGTTCCGGCCAGCAGCTGGATCTGTTCCCCCGCCGGCTCCTCGAAGGCGGCGAGGCTGCCGACGTCCTCCGGCAGCATCCACAGCGGGTCGCCGCCGGCGGTGGCCAGTGCGGTGGGCACCTCGACGGCGCCGACGGCGGCGAGCGCCGCCTTGCTTTGCGCCACGGTGAATCCCGTGAACCACTGCGACTGTTTGAACGTGGCTCCGCCGGTCCAGCCCAGGTAGCGGCGGATCAGCTCGGTGCGCGCGTCGTCGTCGTCAAGATCGCTGGGCGGCAGGCCCCAAGGCTGGTAGGCGTAACGCTGCTGGTCCAGCCGCCCGTTCGCCGGGATCCGGCGGATCCGACCGTCCGACTGCAGGATCCCCAGGGCGGTAGGCAGCGTGGTGGTGGCGCCCTTCTTCTTGCCTTCCTCCCCCAGGTTGCGCACTGAATCGCCGAGCTCGTCCTTGAGCTGCCGCGGATCCATGGGCCCGTCCGCTTCGGCGAGGGTGTGCAGCACCTGCTCTTCCAGAAGCGTGATCTCACCGCGGTCCACGCCGAGCCGGCCGACCACCTTGAATGCCGACTCGGCCGCATCCCGGCCCAGCTGAAGCGCCCAGGCAAAGTCCTCCCGGCCCAGGACGTACGTGCAGCCGCGGGCGACGGGAAGTTCAAGGATCCGGTGGGCGAGGACGTCGGCGTCCACCTGTTCGCGACGGATGCCGGCGCGGGCGAAGAGCGTGAGGTAGGGGTTGGCGCCGCCCACGGACCGAGCCCAGCCTGCCCGGGCGAGGACCTGCTCCGCCGTGCAGCCGGCCAGCGAGCCGTCCAGGCCCTGCCGGTGCCAGGACCATGCCCGGAGCCGCTCCGCGGTCAGGCTCTGCGGCTCCGGCAGATTCACGGGCTTTTCTACCGACGGCGATTGCGTGGCGACAGGGTGGGTGCTCATGGGCTCATTCTCCAACAGCTTCTCTGTCAGCGGTATCAAGAAGCCGTATCAACCCGCGCCGTCTGGTTTCTCGGTGGCCCCGTTTCATCGGTTTCTGTGGTTTCCACTGCTTCCGCGGGTTCCGTGGGCTCCGTGGGTTCCGTCGACAGGAAGCCCAGAACGGTCCGGGCGGCGGCATCCCAGCCGGGCAGCCGGCCCCGGGCGGCCGCTGCCGCCTCCCGCCAGCGGTCCCTGAGACCGGGATCGTCCAGCCAGCGGCGGAGCAGGTCCGCCAGCGGGGCGGGGTCCGTTCCGAGCCCGACGGCGGCTCCCGGCAACCCGGGCCCCGGAGTGCCGGGCGGAGTGTCAGGCGCCGGCGAGTCCGGCGCGGCAGTGCCGGACAGGGCGCCGGCGGCGAGCGCCTCGACGGCTCCGGTGCCCTCGCGCACCACCACGGGAATGCCGCGGGCCAGCGATTCGGTGACCACCAGGCCGTAAGTTTCGGCCCGGGAAATCAGCAGGCTGAGATCGGCCGCATCCCATTCAGCATCCAGTGCCGGGCCCCGGAGCTCGCCCGGGATGCGGACCCTCCCGGCCAGGCCGAGGCGTTCCACGGAGTTCCGGAGCTGCGCGGCGTAGGCAGAATCGGCGGTGTCCGAGCCGATGAGGGACGCCGTCCAGGGCACATCCGTGAGCCGGGCGAGCGCGTCCAGCAGGAGCGACTGGTCCTTGTTCTCCAGCAATGCCGCCACGGCGACGAGGTGCGGTACGCCGGCGGACAGACTGCCGGCCGCCAGCGGGGCGGGCGCCGTCCCGGGCAGGGCCACCCGTAAGCCGTCGAGCCCGTGGCGGGCGCGGATGCCCGCCGCGGCCGAACTGCTCGTGCAGATGACGCCGGCGGCGGCCCGCAGAGCCCTGCGTTCGCGCTCCGGGTGGTCCGGCAGGGGCATATGCAGCAGGATCCACACCCTGTTCCCGGCCGCAGCGGCCGCTTCCAGTTCGTCGGGCGCGCCGCAGGCCAGGAGGCTATCGACCACCGTCACTGTGCCCAGGGCTGCGGAACCGGCAGTTGCGGCACCGGCAGATGCGGGGGCCCCGGTCCTGGCCGGGCCGCCGTCGGGCTCCGCGTGCAGCAGCCCGGCCAGGCGCCGCCGGTCCCCCGCGCTGCCTCCCGGCCAGTCGCCGTCGAGCGGACAGGTTTCCACCGCGGCACCGAGGGCCGTCAATTCGGCGGCGAGCGCCGCGTTGTAGACGTTGCCGCCGGAGTTGTGCCGGACGTTGCCGGGCACCACCAGACGGATGCGAAGGCTGGCCGGCGGCATCTGCGGTGCCTAGCGGGCGTCGAAGTCCAGCGAGTAGCTGGCCCAGGCATCGGGGGTCTCGCGCAGGGTGACGTCCAGCCCGGCGAGGTCGCTCCCGTCCGTGCCGACGCGGATCTGGGCGGCGACGGCGTCGGCGATGTACCGGGCGAGGGCTTCGGTGGTGCTCAGCTTGCCGGAGAAGTCCGGGTGCTCGTCGAGGTTTTTGTAGTTCAGCTCGTCCAGGACCTCGTCCACTGCGTCCCCCGCCGCGCCGATGTCCAGCACGATCGCGTCGTCGTTGAGTTCACGACGGCGGAACGTCACCTCCGTGACGAACGTGGCCCCGTGCAGGCCCTGGGCCGGGCCGAAGACTTCGCGCGGAAGGCTGTGGGCGATCATGAAGTTGCGGCGGACGGTCAGACTAAACACGGGCTACCTCGTGGCTTCGGTGGGCTGGTCGGTGGATTTGAATTCGGTGGGCTGGGTTTCGACGGATTGCGCGACGCTGGATTGGGCTTCGGTGGACGGGTATTCGATGACGTGGCAGAGGGCATCCAGGGTCCCGTCGGCGAGCCGCTGGACGGTGCCGGGGAGCTGCGCGAACGACGAGGATCCGGTGAGGAAGACGTCAAAGACCGGGTCCTGCAGCAGGGACACGGCGAGCGCGAGGCGCTCGGCGTTGGTGCGGCGGTGCCTGCGGGCGCGGGCCACCATCCCCACCTGGCTGGCCCGGATGGACAGGCGGCGGGCATGGAAGTCCTCCCCCAGCGGGAGGGTGACCAGCCGGTCGGCGTACCAGGACATTTCGATGATGTCGCCTTCGTCGCCCACCAGCTGCAGGCTCCGTTGCAGGCCTTCCTGGGACGCGGAGCAGTGGATCACGATGTCGCAGTCCGGGAGGGCGTCCTCGGGGTGGCTGAAGTCGACGCCGAGGGCGGCGGCGAACGCGCGCTTGGCCGGGTCGACGTCGATCAGCTGCAGCCGTGCGAGCGGAAAGCCGGCCAGGAGCCTGGCCACCATGCCGCCGACGAGTCCGGCCCCGATCACGGCGACGCGGTCGCCCAGGCGGGGCCCGGCCTCCCAAAGGCCGTTGATCGCGGTTTCCACGGTGCCGGTGAGCACCGCGCGGCGGGCCGGGACGCCGTCGGGGATCACCGTGAGGGATTCGACCGGGACGATGAAGCGGTCCTGATGCGGGTAGAGGCAGAAGACAGTCTTCCCGGCCCCAGCCCTCCGGTCCGGCCTCGACCACCCCCACGGTGAGGTAGCCGAACTTCACCGGGTACGGGAACTCCCCCGCCTGGTTGGGGGCGGCCATGGCACCGGCGACGCATTCCGGGACGCTCGCGTGGTGGACCACCAGCTCGGTGCCCTTGCTGATCCCCGAATACAGGGTCCGGACCAGCGCCTCGCCTGGTCCGGGGGCGGGCAGGTCCTCGCCCCGGAGCTCGCCTTGTTCCGGGCCGACGGTCCAATAGGCGGTGGCGGTGGTGTGCCGTTCAGAAGTAGTCATTGTGCTTACGAATCTAGTGCCCGCACTGTTCGCCGGGAAGGGTGCGGGGTTCCGGCGAGTCGGCGGGCCGGTGCCGTTGGGGCTCGTTTTGTGGATGGGTGCCTTGCTCCGGTACCCTAGTCAGGTTGGTGACGTGTCCGAGCGGCCGAAGGTGCAACACTCGAAATGTTGTTTGGTGTAAAAGCCAACGTGGGTTCAAATCCCACCGTCACCGCCAATGAAAACCCCCGGGAAACCGGGGGTTTTCTGCATTCTCAGGAGCTTCGTGGTGCATTTTTGGTGCATGTTTCGAGGAATTGCGGTCGCGACGGGATGCCAATGCACGCGCATGAGCCGTGGCGACTGTCCCAGCGGCGGCGGCAAGATCCTTCACCTCAGAGATGGAAGCTCCATCTGGGCCAGCCTCGTCACGGCTTCGGGAGTCACCCGGCCCCGTTCCTTATCCAAGGCCACCCTCAACTGCGCGGCCAGAATGTTGCGCCGCACATGGAGAGCCATTTCTCTCAGAGACGCCGGATCCGTCCGGAGCTTCCCTTCCGGGGTTCTCAAAGTATCGAATGGGGACGGCAGCCTCGGCGGCCTCAGCTGCGCCAGTCGCGCCACTGCTTCCGCAGTCTCTCGCCCACGGATCTCGTCTAGGGTGACACGGAGTTGGAGTTCCTTGTGCAATGGCGAACGTCATGCAACAGTGCGCCCATGAATGAATCCGCTGCCAAGGTCGCGCGAAAACTCAGCACAATTCCAGTTCGTGTGTCTCGCCAAATGACCCCCACCGAGTATCAGGTGCGCGTGGCCGAGGTCCTCAACCTTTTTGACATCGAGGCAGTGGGTGACGAAACGGGTGTGCATTACGGGGGCGAGGGCGTTGCGCTGGAAGATCAGCCTCTACTCGCGGCCATTCGCGTACTCGTTGGAAGGCGATTCGGCGTCCCGGATGATCTACATTAGGCCGACAGTAGGTGTCCTTCGGATCTGGTGTCGCGTTCCTGGGTTTTGGTCCAGACGAAGGGGTGGCATCGGTCTTTCCAGCCGTCACACCGGTTCTGAATCAAACTGCCATATTCACCTGGCTTGAGCCGTAGGGGTTCCGCCGGGTTCAACCCCGCAGTTATACCGAGTACTTGGCGGTTCTAGGTTTTTCCCTAGAACCGCCAAGTACTCGGTATAAGGGGCAATAATTTGGGGACAGGGAGTGTCTCAGGGCGGCGCTGATTTGGTTGACGATGAGGCGGCACACCTGACCGCCGCCGGCAGCAAACGCAGCCCCTTGCCGCCAATCTGTAGCCCGCGCAGATCGCGCGTCTTCAACAACATCCGCACAGTTGGCAGGCCAACGTTTAGCTCCTCGGGCACCTGTTCAATGGTCAAGAACCTTGGGCGCTTTGGGGCTTCAATCTCACTCATCGGTGAGCGTGTGGGCGCATACCAATCTTGCCTAGCGAACCTGCCCCTGGTGTCGGCGGTGCCCAGAACATCTGCGCGGAATCCGTTGGGGAAACGGCTGCCGGGATTCCTGCCCGCCTTGGCCGGGCGCCCTTGATGGCAGTGTGGCCCGTGTGGTTATACTCATGGCTTGGGGGCGCCTTAGACGGTGTATGTCGGAAGCGTTCAGCAGCCAAAAACTATCTGCCAACCACCGACAGGAGGTGCGGGGAACCGTGCCAGCATTGAAACGATCGATCTTCCGTAAAGCGGCAGCCGCTGCCGCCCTATCCGTTGCCCTGGGAGCCGGAGCGCTCACCGCGGCGGCCCCGGCCAGCGCCGCGACCTGTCCAACGGAATTCAATCGCTGTCCCGCCTCATGTGCCGACACTACCGCGAGTTGCACAGCCGGCGTGTCCACCGTGTACGTCACCGCAGGAACAATCCTGGGGGCGAACAAGTACGGCTGGCCCACGGGCACCAAACTGGAATACCGCTGGTTCAGGAACGGCGAAGTCTTCGCGGGCGGTTGGCATGACACCACCAAGGTCTGGCCAGGCAAAGGCGATAAGTACGTCGTCCGCGTCAAGGGCACGTTGAACGGCCAGGTCAGCTACCGGTTCAGCAGGACGTACACCGTCCGCTAACCTCCACGCACAGAGGGCCCCCGTCAGCTAACCAAGCTGGCGGGGGTTTCAGGGTTAACCGTAAACTACCCGAAAGTCCTAGCGAACTTGCCCCTAGCTGACGGCGGCACGGTCAGTGTCTACGCCGTCGCGGAACGCTGGAACCCCTCTTACGTCCTCGTGGGGTGGGCTGATGAAGCGCGGCACGGGCATTGGGCCTGGATCCCTGCCGGCAACGTGGAGCGCGTGACCGATTCGGACTGGGTTATTGAGGAGTATCGGCGGTGCCCCGAACATCTGCGCGGAATCCGCTGGGGAACCCGTCTGCCCGGATTCCTGCCCGCGTAGGCAGGGCGCTCTTGATGCCAGTGTGACCCGTGTGGTTATACTCATGGCTTGGGGGCGCCTTAGACGGTGTATGTCGGAAGCGTTCAGCAGCCACAAAGTATCTGCCAACCACCGACAGGAGGTGCGGGGAACCGTGCCAGTATTGAAACGATCGATCTTCCGTAAAGCGGCGGCCGCTGCCGCCCTATCCGTTGCCCTGGGAGCAGGAGCGCTCGCCGCGGCGGCCCCTGCCAGCGCCAACGGAGGCACGCCCGCCTCCTGTGCCCAAACTACAGCGCCTTGCACAGCCGGCGTGTCCACCGTGTACGTCACCCCAGGAACAATCCTGGGGGCGAACACGTACGGCTGGCCCAAGGGCACCAAGCTGGAATACCGCTGGTTCTTGAACGGCAAAATCTTCGCGGGCGGCTGGCATGCAACCACTAAGGTCTGGGGGCCGCCGGCCGTGGACAGCAAAGGCGATAAGTTCGTCGTCCGCGTCAAGGGCACATATGGGGGAAAGATCAGCTATCGGTTCAGCAGGACGTACGTCGTCCGCTACTAACGACCACACACAGAGAACCCCCGTCAGTCACCACGGCTGGCGGGGGTTTTGTCGTTCCAAGGGGCTACTGTCCGGTCCGTGGTGAAGATAGATGTTGAAGCGGTTGGCGCGATGCTCGATGAGATGCTGGCGGTCCCCAGCCGCTCGCCATTCGAGGAGCTGGAGCCCGATTACGAATTCCTGGATGCAGTGACTCGCCTATAGCCCGCCATCAACCTGACCGTGGGCACATTCTGGGCACATTTTGGGCACAGCGGCTGTGAAGTGGCTGACGTCGAGTGCTGCAAATACCCGGAATCGAGGCGGCTGAGATTCTGGTCAACCAGGCCGAGACCGACATTGAGACCCACAATCCGGCCCATGCGCCCCGGTGAGGAGACCCTCGGGGACCAACCGCCGGAGGCATTGGCGGGGATGCCATCACCTGCTAGGCTCCCCAGAATCCCCACTCGACCGCACGCACGTCGCAATCACTCAGGAGGTTCGCGGTGCCGGACACCACCTGCCACATGTCGATCTCGCTGGACGGCTTCGTCGCCGGGCCGGACCAGAGCCGCGAGAACCCTCTGGGCAAGCGGGGGCTGGAGCTGCACGGCTGGCACATCGGCGACCCGCGAGCCAACGATGCCGACAAGGTCGCGAACGACTGGCTCATGCGACCGCGGGGCGCCTATGTGATGGGTCGGAACATGTTCGGCCCGATCCGCGGGGACTGGGATGAGGAATGGACCGGGTGGTGGGGAGCCGAACCGCCGTACCACGCGCCGGTGTTCGTGCTGACCCATCACGGACATGACCCGATCCAGATGGACGGCGGGACCACCTTCCACTTCGTCACCGAGGGCTTCGACGCGGCCTACTCCGCAGCGCGCCAGGCCGCCGGGGACAACGGCGTGGACATCGCCGGTGGGGCCTCGACCGTCCGGCAGGCACTGATCGCCGGCGTGATCGACGAGCTCACCCTCGATATCGCACCGGTTCTGCTCGGTTCGGGGGAGCGCATCTTCGACGGGGTTGAATCCTTCGGTTTCGAACCGGCCGAGGTGCTTCACTCACCGCTGGCCACCCATATCCGCTATCGCCGCGTCGGCTAGCTCTGTCCGCGCTGCCGGCCTCCCGCGCAGCAGGACGGTCGTTCACCCGGCTTGGGGTAGTAGGTGGCGACGGCGAGACGGTCGGCGGACCAGCCCCGTGCTGTGGCGGGTGGACCTCGGGCCTCACTACCAGAGAGGTGCGCCGTGCAGAGCAGGAAGGGAATGAGCAGGGGCCGCAAGGTATGGCTCGGCGTGCTGGTAGGAACGGTCGCCACTGTCATCGCTTTCTTCCTCTGGGCATCGTGGAAGAGTGATCAGATCGTCGCTGAGCTCAAGTCGATTGCCGACCGCCTCCAACCAGAGCTGGGATGGGAGCCTTTGAGGACCCAGAAGCCGGTGGGCAGCGCGCTGTGCATCCCGCTCGATGGACCTTGTTCCCAGTACGCATACCGTTGGGACACTCACCAGAAGTACCGGGAGGGTGACCTGGAGAAGTACATCCAGCAGGTGGGTTTGATGCCACAGGAGTACAAGCCATGCGTCCGTGAGCAGAGGATCAATGCAGGCGGACTGGACTGCCGGGGCATTGGAGTCGTCGACGGCTGGAACATACGCATTACGGTCACTGACTACGGTCAGGACGACACCAACATTGTGCAGATCGTGGTCAACAAGTACGGCTACTGATCCTGGTTTTTGTGTTCGAGGTTCCGGCGAGCGCGGACAAGCGCTCAGGTCTCCTCGTCGATCTGCTCCATCTCCAGGCACGCGTCCTCGTAGGACACATCGCCGTTGCGGAATGCCTGCTCGAGTTCTTTGGCCCTGCTGCGTGAATAGGCCGCGCCCAGCCTGCCCGTGATGCCGGCCTCCAGATAGTCCAGGCGCGCGTGCGTGGGCCGGTGGCCTTGGGCGACCAGGTGCCGGCAGATCGCAGTGCGGAACCAAACGCCAGGGTGCATCAAGCGATATGCGTAGGCTCTGGGATCGACTAAGTACATGCCTCCATGGTTCATCTCCCCGCTGAGAAGACCATGAGTTTCTTCTGGGTGATCTGGGCAAACGACTTCCCGGTGCGGTCACAGACAAACCGGGAGGCCCTGCTCCCCTGAGCACAAGGGAAGCAGGACCCAGTCTCCCGCCTACCCGCGAACAATCACCACGTCCAGGGTCCGCGGGCCGTGGACTCCTTCGACGCGTTCGAGTTCGATGTCGCTCGTGGCGCTGGGGCCGCTGATCCAGGTCTGCGGGCGGGTGCCGTCGAGCCGGCGGAGGGCCTCCGGCAGGATGGCGGTGATGTCCCCGGCGCTGACGATGCAGATGTGGCGGTCCGGGACGAGGCTGATGACCCTGCGGCCCTGGTCCGGGCCCGCGTCGAGGATGATGGTGCCGGTTTCGGCGACCGCGACGGCGCTGCCGGTGACGACGGCGTCGATCCCGTCGAGCTCCTCGACACTCAGCCGGTGCCCCGGGCCGTCGGTGACGCGGCGGCCGGAGCCGGCGTCGTGCGCGTCCGTCTCCGCGAACAGCGCCTGGTCCAGACCGTGGGGCACGGCGTAGCGGCCGGTTCCCTCGAGGAGGACCGCGAGCCGCTGCGGCACCGCGGTGGCATCTTCGACGAAGACGTTCGCCTTGTAATCCAGGAGCCGGTCCGTCAGCAGTTCGATGAGCTCTTCCTCGCCCAGCTCGGAGGCGCGCCGGTAGTCGCGGGGCACCTCCGGTACCGCCGGTGCGTCCCGGAGGGCCGAACGGATCCGGTCCAGTATTTCTGCGCGCGCGTTCACGGGTTCTCCTTCGGGCCGGGGGCCTCGGTGCCGGCAGCCGGGGCGGCCCCTGCACCAGGTCCGGCAGCCGGGGCTCGGTGTTCCTTGTCCCACCATTGCCGGAAGGACTGCCCCGGCGGTGCGGGGATGTCCCGGCTCTGGGTCCAGCCGGCGGCGATGCCCGGCAGCTTGGTGATTTTCCGGTCCGGTCCGGCGGCAAGCCTGCCCAGTGGCAGCGCTTTTTCGACGAGACCAAGGTTCCTGCCGGAGGACAGCGCCCAGGAGGCCGCCTTCATCCCAACGTCCATCTGGCTCGGCAGTCGCTTCTTTCCGCGTTTGCTGTCCACGTCCTCGCCGCGCAGGTGCACCAGGATGTCCGGGATGTTGATCTTCACCGGGCAGGCGTCGTAGCACGCCCCGCACAGGGAGGAGGCGTAGGGCAGGGAGTTGTTTTCCTCGGCCGTGATCCCGGTCAGCAGCGGGGACAGGATCGCGCCGATCGGTCCCGGGTAGGTGGAGCCGTAGGCGTGCCCGCCGGTGCGTTCGTAGACGGGGCAGACGTTCATGCAGGCGCTGCAGCGGATGCAGTGCAGCGCGGAGCGGCCCATCTCGTCGGCCAGGGCGGCGCTGCGCCCGTTGTCCAGCAGGACCAGGTGGACGTTCTGCGGCCCGTCGTCGGGCGTTACGCCGGTCCACAGCGACGTGTACGGGTTCATCCGCTCCCCGGTGGAGGACCGCGGGAGCAGCTGCATGAAGACTTCGAGGTCCTCCCAGCCCGGCAGCAGTTTTTCGACGCCCATGACGGTGATGAGCGTTTCCGGCAGCGTCAGGCACATGCGTCCGTTGCCTTCGGATTCGACGACGGCGAGGGTCCCGGAGTCCGCGAGGGCGAAGTTCGCGCCGGACACGGCCACCTTGGCGCTGAGGAACTTGCGACGCAGGTGTGCCCGGGCGGCCGCGGCGAGGCGTGCCGGCTCGTTGGTCAGCTCCGGATCCACGCCCTCCATTTCGCGCAGGAAGATGTCCCGGACCTGGCTGCGGTTCTTGTGGATGGCCGGGACCAGGATGTGGCTGGGCTTGTCGTGGTCCAGCTGGACGATGAGCTCGGCGAGGTCGGTCTCGAACGCCGCGATGCCTTGTTCCTCGAGGTATTCGTTGAGGCCGATTTCCTGGGTGGCCATCGACTTGACCTTGACCACCTCGGTGGCGCCCTGGTCGCGGATGAGGGCGGCCACAATCCGGTTGGCTTCGCCGGCGTCCCGGGCCCAGTGGATGGTCCCGCCCCGGGCGGTGAAGTTCGCCTCGAACGCCTCGAGCAGCTCCGGCAGCCGAGCCATGACGGATTCCTTGATCGCCCGGCCGGCCTCGCGCAGCTCCTCCCAGTCGGGGAGTTCGGACACGACGGCCAGCCGCTTGTCCCGGATGGTCCGGGTGGCGTGGCCGAGGTTGGCCCGCAGCTGGGGGTTGCCGAGCTCGCGGCGGGCGGCCTTCGGAAACGGTTCGTGTTCGTGCAGGTTGCCGATGCCGAAGACCGGCAGGGACGGCATCCCCAGGAATGTGCCGCTCATCGTGCGGTCCTTCCGGTGGTGAGGCGGACGTCGCCGGAGACGGCGGCGGGATTCTCGAGGGTGCTGGCCAGGATCTCGGCGAAGTGCATCGTGGTGACGCCGCTGCCCTGCCGGGACAGTCCGCCGCCGATATGCATCAGGCAGGACGCATCGCCGCCGGCGCAAAGGTCGGCGCCCGTGCCGCAGATGTTGGCGGTCTTGTCCGCCAGCATCGCCGAGGACACGTCCGCGTTCTTCATCGAGAAGGTGCCGCCGAAGCCGCAGCACTGCTCGGCCTCGGGCAGCTCGGCCAGTTCGATGCCGCCGACCGAGCGCAGCAGGTCCAGTTGCCGGTCGCCGAGCCGGAGCAGGCGCATGCCGTGGCAGCTGGGGTGGTAGGTGATCCGGTGCGGGAAGTAGGAGCCCAGCTGCGCGGCGGCGTCCGTGACGCCCAGGACATCCACCAGGAGCTGGGAGAGCTCGTAGGTTTTGTGCCCGACGGCGGCCGCCCGGGCTTCCAGCCCGGCGTCCCCGCAGCGGCGGGCGACCATGGGGTGCTGGTGCTGCACGGAGGCGACACAGGAGCCGGACGGTGCGACGGCGACGTCGTACTCATCTTCTTCGAAAGCCTTCACATGGTTGGCGACGACGGGCAGCGCCTCCTTGAAGTAGCCGCTGTTGACGTGCATCTGCCCGCAGCAGGCCTGCCCGGCGGGGAAGATCACCTCGTGGCCGAGGCGTTCCAGGATGGACACCGTGGCGCGGGCCGTGGCCGGGTACATGGCGTCCACGATGCACGTGGCGAACAGTGCGATTCTCACAGGGCACCTCCGCTGGTGACAGGGCTGGCGGCGGCCCGGGCTGAGGGCACGTACTCCGCCGGGTGCTGGGAGGCACGCACCACGGCGCGCAGCTCGGCCAGCCCGCCGCTGAGCACGCCGGCGGCGCGGGCCTGGACCAGGACGTTGCCCAGCGCCGTGGCTTCCACGGGTCCGGCGATCACGCGTTTGCCGGTGGCGTCGGCGGTGAGCTGGCACAGGAGCCGGTTCTGGGATCCGCCGCCCACAATGTGCACGACGCCGGCCCGGACGTCAGCGAGCCGTTCGGCGTCGGCGATGGTCCGGGCGTAGCCGGCGGCAAGGCTGTCCAGGATGCACCGCACGATGTGCGCGGGATGCTCCGGCAGGACAGTGCCGGTGCTGCGGACCGCGGCCCGGATCCGTTCGGGCATGTTGTCCGGGGCGATGAAATAAGGGTCGTCGGCGTTGATGACCGGCCCGCCGGGCGGAAGACTCGCGGCCGCGTCGAGCAGTTCCACCAGCCCCGGCCGGTAGCCTTCGGCGGCCCAGGTGCGCTGGCATTCGCTGAGCAGCCAGAGGCCGCCGACGTTGCGCAGGTAGCGGATGGTGCCGTCCACGCCGCGTTCGTTGGTGAAGTTCGCGGCCCGGCTGGCCTCGGTCAGGACCGGGTGGGACAGTTCGACGCCGACCAGGGACCACGTGCCGGAGGAGACGTAGGCGAAGTCGGGCCGGTCCGCGGGCACGGCGGCGACGGCCGAGGCGGTGTCGTGCGAGCCGGCGGCCACCACCTTCGTGGCGGCGGGCAGGCCGGTCCGTGCCGCGGTCTCCGGCAGCAGGGTGCCGAGGATCTCGCCGGGCTGGATCAGCGGCGGGAACAGGTTCCGGGGCAGGTCCAGGGCGGCGAGGAACTCCGTGGCCCACTCCCCCGCGACGGCGTCGAAGAGCCCTGTGGTGGAGGCGTTGGTGGCCTCGGTGCGGCGCTGGCCGGTCAGCAGGAACCCGATGAGGTCCGGGATCAGCAGCGCCTGCAGCCCCTCCAGCGCCGGCTCCGTGGCGAGCTGGTAGATGGTGTTGAAGGGCAGGAACTGCAGCCCGGTGGTGGCGTAGAGCCGGGCCGGATCGAGCTTTTCGTGGACCCGGGAGATGGCGGCACGGGACCGGTCGTCGCGGTAGCTGAACGGCGCCGCGATGAGTTCACCGGCGTCGTTGACCAGCCCGTAGTCCACCGCCCAGGTGTCGATCCCGATGCTGGCGATGCTCTCGCCGCGGGCCTCGGCCGCCGTGGCGGCCGCCGCGAGCCCGGCGAGGACCTCGGCGAACAGCGCGTCGAAGTCCCAGCGGAGGCCGCCGTCGAGCTCCTTGACCCCGTTGGGGAACCGGTGCACGGTCTCCAGCTCGGCCCTCGCCCCACCGGGACTGCCCGCGACCCGGCCCAGGATGACCCGGCCGGAGGACGCGCCAATGTCGATTGCGACAAAAGCACTGCCGCCGGACAGGCCGCCGCTGGGCGCGGTATCCGCTGGTGCTGCGGTGCTCATCGCAGGAAGGCCGCGGCCACGCCGGCGTCCACGGGGATGTGGAGCCCGGTGGTGTGGGAAAGCTCGCTGCCGGTGAGCACGGCGGCGGCGTTGGCCACGTTTTCGGGCAGGACCTCGCGCTTGAGCAGTGTGCGCTGGGCGTAGTACTTGCCCAGCTCCTCTTCCTGCACCCCGTAGACGGCGGCGCGCTTGGCGCCCCAGCCGCCGGCGAAGATCCCGGAGCCGCGGACCACGCCGTCGGGGTTGATGCCGTTGACCCGGATCCCGTACTCGCCCAGTTCCGCGGCGAGGAGCCGGACCTGATGGGCCTGGTCTGCCTTGGTGGCGGAGTAGGCGATGTTGTTCGGGCCGGCGAAGACGGAGTTCTTGGAGGAGATGTAGATGATATCCCCGCCCATCTCCTGGCCGATCATCACCTGCGCGGCGGCCTTCGCCACCAGGAAGGAGCCCTTGGCCATGACGTTGTGCTGCAGGTCCCAGTCCTTTTCCGTGGTTTCCAGGAGCGGCTTGGAGATGGAGAGCCCGGCGTTGTTGACCACCAGGTCCAGTCCGCCGAAGGCCAGGACGGCTTCCTGGATGGCGGCGGCGATCTGGGCTTCGTCGGTGACGTCGGCCTGGACCCCGATCGCGACGTCGGCGCCGCCGAGTTCCGCGGCCACGGCCCGGGCGTTGTCCAGGTTCAGGTCTGCGATGACCACGCACGCGCCGTCGGCGGCGAAGCGGGTGGCGATCGCCTTGCCGATGCCCGACGCCGCCCCGGTCACCAGGGCGATCCGGCCTGCGTGGGATTTCGGCTTGGGCATCCGGGCCAGCTTGGCTTCCTCCAGGGCCCAGTATTCGATCCGGAACTTCTCGGCTTCCTCGATCGGGGCATAGGTGGAGACGGCTTCGGCGCCGCGCATGACGTTGATGGCGTTGAGGTAGAACTCCCCCGCCACCCGGGCGGTCTGCTTGTTCGCGCCGAAGGAGAACATGCCGACGCCGGGCACCAGCACGATCGCCGGGTCCGCGCCGCGGAGGGCCGGGCTGTCCGGGGTTGCGTGCCGGTCGTAATACCCCTGGTAGTCCTCGCGGTAGGCAGCGTGGAGTTCCTTCAGCCGGGCCACGGAGTCTTCAACCGGGGCGTCGGCGGGCAGGTCCAGCACCAGCGGCTTGACCTTGGTGCGCAGGAAGTGGTCCGGGCAGGACGTGCCCAGGGCCCCGAGCCGCGGGTGTTCGGCGCTTTCCAGGAACTCCAGGACGGCGGGGTGGTCGCTGAAGTGCCCGAGCTGCGGCTTGTCGGTGGAGGCGAGTCCGCGGATCACGGGGGCCAGGGCGGCGGCCTTCGCGCGGCGCTCGGTCTCCGGGAGGGCGCCGTAGCCGGGCAGCTTGGGACCGAACGGTTCGTTCTTGCCGTGGTCCTTGAGGTACTGCTCGGCCTGTTCGATGATCCACAGCGAGTTGGCTTCGGCTTCCTCGCTGGTGGCGCCCCAGGCGGTGATGCCGTGGCCGCCCAGGATGGTGCCGACGGCCTGCGGATTGGCGTCCTTGATCGCGGCGATGTCCAGGCCGAGCTGGAAGCCGGGGCGCCGCCACGGCACCCAGGCCACTTTCTCGCCGAAGATCTCCTTGGTCAGGGCCTCGCCGTCGGCGGCCGTGGCGATGGCGATCCCGGAGTCCGGGTGGAGGTGGTCCACGTGCGCGGCGCCGACCAGGCCGTGCATGGCGGTGTCGATCGACGGCGCGGCGCCGCCTTTGCCGTGCAGGCAGTAATCGAACGCGGCCACCATGTCGTCTTCACGCTCGACGCCGGGGTACACGTTTTTGAGCGCCTGCAGCCGGTCCAGCCGCAACACGGCCAGGCCCTCGGCCTTCAGCGTGCCCAGGTCCCCGCCGGAGCCCTTGACCCACAGGAGCTCGACGTCGTCGCCGGTCACGGGGTCCTTTTCGGTGCCCTTGGCGGAGGTGTTGCCGCCGGCGAAGTTGGTGTTCCGCTTGTCCGCGCCGAGGCGGTTGGAACGGGAGATCAGTTCTTCAACAGTCGTGTTGGTGGTGTTCTGCATATTCATGCTCATGCGCCCCATCCGGCCTGGTGGCCGCCGACGCGGTCCTCGTTGATCTTCTTCTGGTAACCGCTGGCCTTGAAGGCGGCCATCGGGTCCGCGGGCAGGCCGCGGGATTCACGCCACTGCGCCAGGGCGGGGCGGACATCGGTGTAAAAGGCATCGTTGAAGATGCCGTTGGCGGCCAGGACGTCGCCGCTGCGCTGGGCCTCGGCCAGCGCGTCGGTGTCGATCAGCAGGGCGCGGGCGGTCATTTCCTGGACATTGAGCACGGACCGGATCTGGCCCGGGATCTTTTCCTCCAGGTTGTGGCACTGGTCCAGCATCAGGGCGACGTTTGACCCGTCACCGAACCCGCCGCCGCGGATGACCTCGTGCATGATCCGGAAGAGCTGGAAGGGATCCGCCGCGCCGACGATCAGGTCGTCGTCTGCGTAGAAGCGGGAGTTGAAGTCGAAGGAGCCGAGCTTGCCCAGGCGCAGCAGCTGCATGACGATGAATTCGATGTTGGTGCCGGGGGCGTGGTGGCCGGTGTCCAGGCAGACAAAGGCTTTTCTCGCCCAGGGCCAGGGTCTGGGCGTAGGAGGTACCCCAGTCCGGAACATCGGTGTGATAGAACGCCGGCTCGAAGAACTTGTACTCCAGCACCAGGCGCTGCTCCTCGCCCAGGGCGGCGTAGATTTCCTGCAGCGACTCGGCCAGGCGGTCCTGCCGGCCGCGCATGTCGTCCTGGCCCGGGTAGTTGGTGCCGTCCGCGAGCCAGATTTTCAGATCCCGCGAGCCCGTGGCGTTCATGATCTCAAGGCACTCGAGGTGGTGGTCGATCGCGCGGCGGCGGACGGCCGGGTTGGAGGAGGTCAGGGAGCCGAACTTGTACTCGTCGTCCTGGAAGGTGTTGGAGTTGATGGTGCCGAGTCCCACTCCGAGGTCCGCCGCGTACTCTTTCAGGGCCGCGTAGTCATCCACCTTGTCCCAGGGGATGTGCAGCGCCACGGTGGGCGCCAGGCCGGTGAGTTCGTGGACTTTCGCGGCGTCGGCCAGCTTCTCGTGGACCGTGCGCGGGGTGCCGGGGGTGCCGAAGACCTTGAAGCGGGTGCCGGAGTTGCCGTAGGCCCAGGACGGGACCTCGATGGCGAGTTCCCCGAGGCGGCCGAGGGCCGTTTCTGTGGTGTTCATGATTGTTCCTTTTGCGGTTGGTGGTTGTCCCCGGCGGCGTTGGCTGCGGACAACTGGTCCTCGAGATTGAAGATTTCGGTGAGCTGGAGGAAGCCCTGGTCCGGCGCTCCGGCGAGGTCGTCGAAGAAGCCGCCCATGTCGGCCTGCCAGCGGGCGTTGACGTCAGTGGCTGCCATCCGGGCCTGGGCTTCGGTCAGGCTGTCCGTTTCGAAATAGCCGATCAGGAGCCCGTCGGGCCGGAGGAAGAGTGAGTAGTTGTTCCAGCCCGAGGCCTTGAGGGCCCGGAGCATCTCCGGCCACACGGCGGCGTGCCGGCGGGTGTATTCCCCGATCAGCGCGGGCTTGACCTGGAGCTGGAAGCAGACGCGTTGCGTGCTCATGAGAGCACCACGTGGCGGTGTTCGATGCCCAGCAGGGATGCTGCGGCCTTGATGTCGGCGGCGCGGTGGCCGACGCACAGGGCCCAGTGGTGGCCGATTCCGGTCTGGCTCCAGACGTCCACCCAGAGCCCGGGGTCCCCGCCGAAGTCCACCCGGGAGGTCGTGTTGCCGATCTGCAGGTGCGGGCCGGGAACCACCTCGCCTTCGGACGTGACGAACACGTAGCTTCCGTCCGGATCCTGGCCGAGGCCGAAGGTGGTGACGGGGCCGTGGCGAACATCGAATTCGACCGAGACGCCCCAGCCGCGTTTGCCGTGGTAGATGCCGAGTCCGCGCAGGAGCGGGTCCTGGGCGGACACGGCGAGGTGGGCCGGGCCGTCGTGTCCCATTTCGACCACGTTGTCCAGGAAGTTCAGGGCCTGGATCTCGGTAAATGACCCCCCGGCGCCGATCGCCTGGGCCGCCAGCATGGCAATGGAGGTCCGCAGCTCGAACTCGCCGGCCATCGGGATGCCCCGGGCCGTCAGGATGGAGGAGCCCAGGATCATCCCGGCGCCGAGCCGTTCGTGCTGTTCGCCCGCCAGTCCGCGGTGATAGTAGGCCACGGAGTCGAGGTCGAAGTCCTCCACCAGGCGGTCCAGGCCGACGGACACCTTCGCGCCCCACGCGAAGTCGTCGTCGTTCACGGAGTCATCCACAACGAAAAGTTCGCGGGCGAGCCCCAGCCGTTCGGTCACCTCCGCCTCCGTGACGGCGTTGACCCGTTCGCGGAGGTCGTCGAATTCCAGCACCTCCACGTGGGAGCCGAAGGTGGTGGACACGGTGGTGAGGTCGGTGGCGACATCCAGCATGCCCGGATAGAGGTGGCCCATGAGCCCGTGCCGGGCATTGCGGAGCCGGGCGCGGACGCCGGCGGCGTGGACCCACGCGGTGATCCGCTCCCAGGCGGACTCCTGCTTGAGGTGCCCCGAGACTGAGCGGAACTCGATCCCGGCCCGGCGGAAGACGTTGGCGACCTCCGGCACCGGGCACTGGCCGCAGTAGGCCAGCCACTTGCCGGTGTCAAAGTTGGCGTGGTCCATCGCTTCGGTTGGCTGCAGGTCGATCACCAGGACGGGGGTCTTCGCGCGCTGGGCGATGGGCAGGACCATGGAGGACGTCAGGTACGTGGTGAGGAAGATGACGATGAGATCGCAGTCGGCGACGCGGAGCTTTTCGCCGGCCGCGGCAGCTTCCTGCGCATCGGAGATGAAGCCGGTGTCGACGACGTCGGCGTCGAGCTCCCGGAAGCGGCCGGTGACGTAGCGGACGGACTCCCGCAGCTGCGGCAGCAGCTCCGGGAACTGGGGCCAGTAGGCGCCGAGACCGCCGGAGACCAGCCCGATGCGGGTGGGGCGGCGCCGGTGCGGTTGCAGCAGCCGGTCTGCCGGTTGTTTCTGGTTCATGGGGGGGGCCTTCCGGCATGAAATGGGGATCTGGGGCTCCGGAATGCGGTTTCCGGGCACGGCTGTGGAGAAGGCGCCGTGGGCCCGGTGCTGCGGCACCGGCGAAGTGGAACGGGGTGGGTGGAAGGGACGAGGTGCCGGGCAGGCTGTCGGCGGCCCGCCCGGCCGCTCGGGATGGGTCAGGAACGGATCAGAAGTTGTACTTGTCGATGTTCTCGGCGTTGAAGACCGTCGGCGGGCCGACGATCACCAGGCCGCCCTTTTCGACTTTGCGTTCGCCAAGCTCGCCGGCGGTGAAGGTATCCCCTTCGGCGCCGGTGATCTTGCCCTCCTGGAGGGCCTTGCCGGCGAACGCGGCAACGTAGCCAAGCTGTGCCGGATCCCAGAGGGCGAACTCCTTGACGGTGCCGTCCTTCACGAAGGGCCGCATTTCATTCGGGAGCCCCAGCCCGGTGAGGGCCACCTTGCCCTTGTACGCGGACGTTGAGAGGTACCGGGCGGTGGCGGCGATGCCCACGGTGGTCGGGGAGATGATGCCCTTCAGGTTCGGGTGGGCCTGCATGAGGCCCTGGGCTTCCTGGAAGGACTTGGTGTCGTTGTCATCGCCGTAGACCTTGGCCACAAGCTTGATGTCCTTGTACGCGGGATTGGAGGCGAGCTCCTCCTCCATGTACTTGATCCATTCGTTCTGGTTGGTGGCGTTGGCGGTGGCGGACAGGATGGCGATCTCGCCGCTGCCGCCGATCTGCTCGGAAATCAGCTTGGTCTGGATCAGGGCAACGTCCTTGGCGACGACCTGGCTGATGAAGACGTCGCGGCAGTCGGGGTTGGTGTCCGAGTCGAACGCGACGATCTTGGCGCCGGCGGAGCGGGCTTCGCCGAGGGCCGTGCAGACGGCGTCGGGGTCATTGGCGGCAATCGCGATCACATTCGTGCCGGCCTGCGTCTCGGCGTTGATGAACGAGACCTGGCTGGAGGCGGAGGCTTCCAGCGGGCCGACGACCTGTGAGGAGGCGAATCCTGCCTCGGTGGCGCCCTTCTTGCCGCCGCCGAGGACAACGTCCGTATAGGGGTTGTTCAGCTGCTTGGGGATGAAGGTGATCTTCTGGTCCCCGCCGCCTGCCGAGGGGCTGCTGGTATCGGTGGAGGATGCCGAGCCGCTGTTACAGGCTGTCAGCGCCAGTGCGGCCACGGCGGTGATGGCCACCATGCTTCCCAGTCGGCCGGTCCGGCCCTTGTTCTTGCGGTTCAACATCATTGTTCTTCCCTTTTCCTTCGTGCGGTCGGTACAGCCGGTCCCATTCGGGCGCGGTTTGTGGTGGTGTTGGTGGGCAAATTTCAGGTGGCCTTGCGGGTGAAACTTCGGCGGACGCGACGGGTGTGCCGCCATTGCTTGATGGCGGAGCCGATGCTCGGCGCCACCACGGAGAGGATCAGCAGCAGGCCGGTCACCGTGATGAGGACGACGTCGGACACCCGGGCCAGGCGAAGGGCGTAGTTGAGCGTCCCGATCAGCAGGACGCCGGCGATGACGCCGGGGATGGAGCCCTTGCCGCCGAAGATCGACACGCCGCCGAGCAGGACGGCTGCGATGACGGCCAGTTCCAGGCCGGAGGCGTTGTCGCTGCGGGCGCTCGTGTAGCGCAGCGTCCAGTAGATGCCGGCCAGGGCCGAGACGGCGCCGGATCCGACGTAGAGCCAGAACTTGCTGCGGGCCACGTTGATCCCGACGAAGCTGGCGGCTTCCTTGCTGTAGCCCATCGCGTAGAGGCCGCGTCCGAACGGCGTGAGGTGCAGCAGCACGCCGAAGAAGACCATCACCACGACGACGCCGATCATCACCGTGGGGATGCCGGTGCCGCCGAGTTTGGAGGTGAAGAACGCGGTCAGCGCCTTCGGGAAGTTGGCCACGGCGTTGTCACCGATGATGACCAGGGCCAGGCCGCGGAACAGCGCCAGGGTGCCGATGGTCACGGCCAGGGAGGGCAGGCCCAAGACGGCAATCAGGAAGCCGTTGAACATGCCGGCGGTAATTCCGGCCAGCAGGCTGATCGCCAGGACCAACCAGATGTCCATCCCGCCGGCCCAGAGGACGCCCATCAGGGCGCTGGTCAGGCCGGCGGTGCTGGCCACGGACAGGTCGATTTCGCCCGTGATGATGATCAGCGTCATCGGCATGGCAATCAGCAGGACAGGGATGACGTCCAGGAGCAGGAAGCCGGTGGTGACCGGCGAGGCGAAGCGCGGGATGGCGATGGCCGCGTAGATCAGGAATGCAACCAGGGCGTAGATGGTGATCGCGTCCCGGCCGGTCAGGATCCGTGCGGCGCCGGTCCGGCCCTTCGGCTCGCTGGCCAGCGGCTTGGTGCTGTCGGCCACGGGAGCCGGCGCCGTGCTGGTGGTGGAGGTGGTTTCAGACATTGCGAGCCTCGCTAATCCGCAGTTTCTTGGCTGTGCGCAGGCTGGCCACGCGGTCGATGATGATGGCGGTGAGGATCAGCACGCCCACGATCGCCTGCTGCCAGAATTTGTCCACCCGCAGGGCGGTCAGGGAGCTGGTGATGGTGGTCAGGAGGACGGCGCCGAGGGCGGCCCCGGTCACCGATCCGCTGCCGCCGAAGATGGCCACGCCACCGACGACGGCGGCCGCCACGACAGTCAGTTCCATGCCGGTGCCGGTGGTGGCGCCCACGGAGTTGAAGCGGCTGGCGTAGAGCACGCCGGCCAGGCCTGCGAGCGCGCCGTTGGCCAGGAAGGCCAGGAACACGCGCTTGGAGACCTTGATGCCGAAGGCGGTGGCCGCGTCCGGGTCCGAGCCGATGGCGTACAGGTCACGGCCCGGGCGGGTGCCGGACATGTAGATGGCGACGGCGATCACAACGACGATGGCCAGCAGGGTGATCACGGGGAACCCCAGCACCGTGTTCACCGAGAGGGCGCCGAACTCCTCCGGGCGGTCGCCGGCGAAGAACTGCTTGCCGCCGGCCCAGGCGTTGTTCAGGCCGCGGAACACGTACAGCGTTCCGAGCGTGATGACCAGGGCAGGCACTTTGGCCAGGGTGACCAGGGCGCCGTTGAAGGCGCCCAGCAGTGCCCCGAATGTCATGCCGATCGCAAAGACGGCGATGATCGGCATGTCGGGCACGGCCGAGAAAAGGGAGCCGGTGCCGAAGGCGACCAGCCCCAGCATGGAGCCGACGGAGAGGTCGATGTTCCTGGTGATGATCAGCAGGGTCTGCCCCACCGCCAGAATCATGATGATGGTGGCGTTGAGCAGCAGGTCCTTCACGCCCTGGGCGGTGAGGAACAGCGGGTTGATCAGGTACGTGACGAGCACCAGAAGCGCCAGCGCGATCAGCACAGGGAGTTCGCGCATCCGCAGAACCGAGGCGACGGCGCTCCGGGCGCCGGCGGCGGGTGCCGGCGCCGGTGCGTTCTTGTGGTCCAGAGCTGAGCTCACAGGGTTCCTCCTGCGGAAGACGTGGCGGCGTGCATGACCGATTCGGGGTTCGCATCGGCGCGGTCGAGTTCGGCGGTGATCCGGCCTTCGCGCATGACCAGGACGCGGTCCGCCATGCCGAGGACCTCGGGCAGTTCGGAGGAGATCATCAGGATCGCGATCCCACGCCCGGCGAGGTCCGAAATGAGCCGGTGGACCTCGCTCTTGGTGCCGACGTCGATGCCGCGGGTGGGCTCGTCGATGATCAGCAGCCGGGGGTCCGTGGCCAGCCATTTCGCGAGCACCACTTTTTGCTGGTTGCCGCCGGAGAGTGTGGAGACGGCGTATTCCTGCGAGCCGGTCTTCACCTGGAGCCGTTTGCTCCACTCTTGGGCGGCGCGCCGCTCGGCCGCCCCGTTGATCAGCCCCGCCGTCGTGTACTTGTTGCGCAGCGTGAGCGTGACGTTCCGGGCCACGGACAGGTCCATCACCAGGCCCTGCTTGCGGCGGTCCTCCGGGACGAAGCCCATGCCGGCGGTGATGGCCACCTGGGGATTGCGCGGCTTGAGCGTGCGTCCGTCGAAGGTGATGGCGCCGGCGTCGTAGGGGTCGATTCCGAACACGGCGCGGGCCACCTCGGTGCGGCCGGCGCCGACGAGGCCGGCCAGGGCAACGATCTCCCCGGCGCGGACCTCGAAGCTGATATCGCGGAACACTCCGGCGCGGCTGAGACCGTCCACTTTCAGGACGACGCCGCCGATCTCGGCCGGGGTCTTGGGGAACAGGGCGCCAATGTCGCGGCCCACCATCTCGCGGACGATCTGGTCGACGGTGACGTCGGCCGTGCGGTGGGTGGAGATGTACCGGCCGTCCCTCATGACGGTAATGCGGTCGCACAGGTCAAAGACCTCGTCGAAACGGTGCGAAATAAAGAGGATGCCGGTCCCGCGGTCCCGGAGGCTCCGGGCCACGGAGAACAGCCGGTCCACCTCGACGCCGCTAAGGGCTGCCGTGGGCTCGTCCATCACCAGGACTTTGGCGTCCAGCGAAATGGCTTTGGCGATTTCAATGATCTGCTGGTCCGCGATGGACAGGCCCTCGGCGATGCGGGTCGGGTCGATCGGCACCCCAAGCCGCTCGAACAGCCTGTGCGCCTCCCTGACCATGGTCGCCTTGCTGATGAGCCCGAAGCGGCCCTTGGGCTGGCGGCCGATGAAAATGTTCTCCGCGACGCTCAGGTCCGGGAAGAGCGTCGGCTCTTGGTAGATGACGGAGATTCCGGCGTCCTTGCTCTCGGCAACGTTGCGGAACTGGACGGTGTGCCCAGCCACCTGGAAATCGCCGGAATCGGGGTGGTGCAGGCCGGCGAGGATTTTCACGAGCGTGGACTTGCCGGCGCCGTTCTCCCCGACCAGTGCGTGGATCTCGCCCGCCTCGATGTGGATGGTGCCGTCGGCCAAGGCGACCACCGGGCCAAAGGTCTTGGCTGCGTGGGAGAGCGAGAGAACCGGAACCTGCTCCCCCTCGGAGGGGCCGGACCGGGAACTGTGTGTCTGCTGCATAAAATTAACCGCACCTTTGGGGCTTAGTGAACTGTGCCTAGTGAACACGCAATGAATCGTTTCATAACGAGTTGTGATTTGAATCATAGGGTCTTCAAATCAACACGTCAACTGGCGCCAGGCGTTCCCGGCGCGGCTTTTGATTCGTTTCAATAAAAGGGTTCAAAACAGGCCCGAACGGGTATCCTGAGGACAGTAGTTTCGCCAACGGGCGCCCGCCCCACAGGCTGCGGCGCCCACTCCAGGAGCACAGGAAAATGGTTTCAGCGAGCGTCAAAGACGTCGCGGCACTGGCCGGCGTCTCGGTGGGGACGGTCTCCAACGTGCTGAACCGGCCGCAGAAAGTTTCCGCGGAAGTCACCCTCAGGGTCCAGTCCGCCATCGACAAGCTCGGCTTCGTCCGGAACGACGCCGCGCGCCAGTTGCGCGCGGGCATGAGCCACAGCATCGGCCTGGTGGTCCTGGACGCTGCCAACCCCTTCTTCTCGGATCTGGCCAGGGGCGCGGAGGACCGCGCCGCCGCGGAGAACTTCACCGTCCTCGTCGGCAACAGCAACGAGGACGAGGGCCGGGAATCGGCCTATCTGGATCTCTTCGAGCAGCAGCGCGTGCGGGGCGTGCTGCTGTCCCCGGTAGGCAATGTGATTCCCCGGCTGGAGCAGCTCCGGCGCCGGGGCATCCCGACGGTGCTCGTAGACCGGCAGACCGAGAACAAGAGCTTCTCCTCCGTGGCCGTGGATGACCTGGCGGGCGGGGAGATGGCTGCGGCCCACCTGTTGTCGCTGGGCCGGCGGCGGATCGCGTTCGTCGGCGGACCGGCCAGCATCCGGCAGGTCGCGGACCGTTTGGCAGGGGCGCGGAAGGCCATCGATGCCGTTGCGGGTGCAACCCTCGAGGTCATCGCCACCGAATCCCTGACCGTGCTTTCGGGCCGGGCGGCCGGCGAGTCCATCCGGTCCCGCCCGGAAGCCGAACGCCCGGATGCGATATTTGCGGCCAATGACCTCCTTGCCGTGGGTGCCCTGCAGGGGCTGATGCTCATGGGCGGCGTCAAAGTGCCGCAGGAGATTGCGCTGATCGGCTACGACGACATCGAGTTCGCCGCCGCCGCCGTCGTACCGCTGTCCTCGATCCGGCAGCCCAGCGCCCTCATCGGCTCCACCGCCCTGGAACTGCTGCTCCGGGAAGCGGAGTCCGAGGATGGCTTTGCACCCAGCCAGGTGGTCTTCCCGCCCGAATTGATAGTGAGGGCCTCCACGCAGGGTTGACAAGCAGGGCTGAAAGGAGGCCCCGATGGGCAGCACAGATTACGAGTTCCGGACCGTCTGGCGGGTGGCGGGTACGCCGGAGGAGGTCGCGGCCGCCCTGGGCGACGCCACCACCCTGCCCCTGTGGTGGCCGTCCGTGTACCTCAGCGCCGAGCCGGTGGCCGGCAGCCCCGAACCCCTGCCCGGCATTCCGCGCCCCACGCGCCTGCACACGAAAGGCTGGCTGCCCTATACGCTCCGCTGGACCCTGACGGTCAAGGAGCCAGTCACGCCCCGCGGCTTCGCCCTCACCGCGGCCGGCGACCTCAACGGCACCGGCCGCTGGAGCTTTGAAGCGGACGGACCGGAAACGGTCATCACCTACGACTGGCACGTCCGTGCCGCGAAGCCCCTGCTGCGGCGGCTGAGCTGGCTGCTGAAGCCGGCCTTCGCCGCTAACCACCGCTGGGCGATGGCCCGCGGCCAGGAGAGCCTCGCACTGGAGCTGCGCCGGCGCCGCGCGGCAGCGCGGAGCACCGCGGGGAGCGCGGCGGGGAGCACGGCGCCCGGGGCGCCGGCTGTTCCACCGCCGCCGCCGCCCACCTTTGCCTGGCTGACCCGGCGCGCAGCCCGCACAGATACGTAGCCGGCCGCCTAGCGTCCGGACGTCTGCCCGGGCCCTCCGCCCTTGGACTTGTGCACAACGGGACGGGGGTGTCTCATACAATTGACCATTGAGGCCAGAGGGCATTCCACGGTTAGCTAAGTCACATCCTCGTTTCCCGTGACCGTTCAGGACTCCTCATGACCTTGCAGAAAAACCGGCCTTCCGGCAGCACCACCCACTGGGACGACGTCGAGATCGGCGACGCCGTCCACCTCCACCGGGGCGGGCGCCTTGAGCACGCGGGCCTCGTCGACAACCGCACGCCCGACGGCGACGTCGTATGGGTGCTCTCCGACGGCGGGCACCGGCAGCTGTTCCACGTTGCCGACGGCTTCGAACTGAGCGTGGCAGACCCCGAAGGAGCCGGCCATGCTGGCAACTGACCGGCCGACGGCCCTGGCGCGGCAGCCGGAAATCCTGTCCGGCTCCGCGGCCGGGACGGACCCCTGGGCCGCTTCCTGCCCCGACGACTGCCACTACTGCTCGGGACCCGAGACCGACTAAGGCAGCGGCTCTCCGGCTCCGGGAAACAGCACGCAACGCAGTTGACCTCGGCCGACGCCCGGGAAATCACAATCCGGACATCATTCGGGCTCCGTCGCAGTGGCATCGTTGACTAAGGCAACGGCGGGCATAATGGTTGAGCCATGAGGTCTCAACGAATGAAGCATGCACTGGTTGTGACAACGGCTGCCGCGGTGGCCCTACTCCTCAGCGGTTGCGGGGGCAGCTCGACGCAGGTCCAGTCGGCCACGTCCCCGCCCAGCCCGTCTGCCACCGAAACAAGCCAGCCGCCCGCGACGTCTGACGCCGCGCCGGAATCCCCTGCGGCCGCCGCACCGTCCACCGCCAAGGGCGGTCCCGAGCTGTGCAAGGCCGCAAGCCTGACCGGCACCACCGACGCCACGGGCGGCGGCGCGGCCGGCAGCATTTACATGCAGCTGATCCTGACCAACTCCGGCACCGCACCGTGCCTGCTGAAGGGCTTCGCGGGCGTCTCCCTCACAGCAGGGGCCGACGGTGAGCCGATCGGCGCCGCCGCCACGCGCGACGATTCGGGCCCGGTCACCGACGTCACGCTTGCCCCGGGCAAGGCCGGCACTGCCACCTTGCGCTACACCCAGGCCGCCAACTACCCGGACTGCACCCAGACGCCGGCGGCAGGATTCCGGGTCTACCCGCCCAACGACACAGCGTCGCTGTTCATCCCGCAGCCACTGGACGCCTGCACCAACACGGAGATCAACCTGTTGACCGTCGGTGCCTTCCAGCCCAAGTAACGCCGGTCCCGGCGTCTCTGCTCGGGCGTCTGCGCGCCCGTCCGTCCCGGGGCACCCGGCCGCTACGGGACCCGCCGGGGCCGAGGATCGGGCCCGGCTAATAGTGTCGGCGGGGTAGGGCATGATGGAGGAATGAAGGGGCAGGAGCTGACCGGAGGCACACTCGCGGCCGACGCCATGGACCGGTTCAGCCGGCCGACCCGGGACTGGTTCCTGGGCGCTTTTTCCGCGCCCACCCCGGCCCAGAACGGCGCCTGGAATGCCATCTCCTCCGGTGCGCACGCCCTGGTCGTCGCACCTACGGGCTCCGGCAAGACGCTCGCCGCGTTCCTCTGGGCGCTGGACCGGCTGCTCGTCTCCGCCCCCGCAGAGCCCGAGGCCCTGCCCGGTCTGGACCCGGCGGCAAAGGGCGGGCGCCGGAAAACTGCCCAGGGCAAGGCGCCAAAGCGCAAGACGCGGGTGCTGTACATTTCCCCGCTCAAGGCTCTTGGCGTCGACGTCGAACGGAACCTCCGCGCGCCGCTGATCGGCATCACGCAGACCGCCAAACGCCTGGACCTGCCCGCCCCGCTCATTACCGTGGGCGTCCGGTCCGGGGACACGACGGCGTCCGACCGCCGCTCGCTGCTCAGCCACCCGCCCGATATCCTCATCACCACCCCGGAATCGCTCTTCCTGATGCTGACGTCCAAGGCCCGCGAGACGCTCAGCGAGGTGGACACGATCATTGTCGACGAGGTCCACGCCGTCGCCGGAACCAAGCGCGGCGCGCATCTGGCGGTGTCGCTGGAACGGCTGGACGCGCTGCTGCCCAAGCCCGCCCAGCGGATCGGGCTGTCGGCCACCGTGGAACCCCAAGGAGCTGGTGGCGCAGTTCCTCGCCGGTTCGGCGCCGGTGGAAATTGTCGCCCCACCGTCACGGAAGAACTGGGACCTGACCGTCTCCGTCCCGGTGGAGGACATGTCCGACCTCCAGGGTGCCGCCGGGGCCTTCGACTCCGGCCCGGCCTCCGGGCTGCAGCCGCAGGCCTCCATCTGGCCGCATGTGGAGGAAAAGATCGTGGACCTGGTGCTCGCCAACCAGTCCACCATCGTGTTCGCGAATTCCCGCCGTCTCGCCGAACGGCTCACCGCCCGGCTCAATGAGATCTACGCCGAACGCCAGCTCCTGGCAGCCGGCGGCGGCTGGACGGATTTTGGCGCCGGCGCCCCGGACTTCAACGCCGTGCCGTCCGGCGGCGTCGCAGTGCCATCCGGCGGTGCTGCCGCGCAGCCCACATCCACCGCCACACCGGCCCACATGATGGCCCAGGCCGGGAGCACCGCCGGCGCCGATCCCGTGCTGGCCCGCGCCCACCACGGCTCCGTGTCCAAGGACCAGCGGGCGCTGATCGAGGACGACCTGAAATCCGGGCGGCTGCGCTGCGTCGTGGCCACGTCCTCACTCGAGCTTGGCATCGACATGGGTGCCGTGGACCTGGTGGTGCAGGTCGAGTCGCCGCCCTCGGTGGCCAGCGGCCTGCAGCGGGTGGGCCGTGCCGGCCACCAGGTCGGCGAAATCTCCCAGGGCGTCCTGTTCCCGAAGCACCGGGCAGACCTCGTCCACACAGCCATCACCGTGGAGCGGATGCTCGCCGGCAAGATCGAACGGCTGAGCGTGCCGGCCAACCCGCTGGACATCCTGGCCCAGCAGACCGTCGCCGCCACCGCCCTGGGCGCCATCGACGTGGAGGACTGGTTCAGCACGGTCCGGCGGTCGGCGCCGTTCGCCTCGCTCCCCCGCTCCGCGTTCGAGGCCACCCTGGACCTCCTGGCCGGACGGTACCCCTCGGACGAATTCGCCGAACTGCGCCCCCGGGTCATCTGGGACCGGAACGCCGGGACCATCGAGGGCAGGCCCGGCGCGCAGCGGCTCGCCGTCACTTCCGGCGGCACCATCCCGGACCGCGGGCTGTTCGGCGTCTACATCATCGGCACCGAAGTCGAGGGCACCGGCGGTGGCGGCTCTTCCGGCGGTGCCAGTGCGGACGGCAGGGCAGCCAGCCCGGCCGCCGCCGCGGCCAAGGGCGGGCGCCGGGTGGGCGAACTCGACGAGGAAATGGTCTATGAATCCCGGGTTGGCGATGTCTTCGCCCTCGGCGCCACTAGCTGGAAGATCGAGGACATCACGCACGACCGTGTCCTGGTCTCGCCGGCGTTCGGCCAGCCCGGCAAGCTCCCCTTCTGGAAGGGCGACTCCCTGGGCCGGCCGGTGGACCTGGGCCGCGCCCTCGGCGCGTTCATGCGCGAACTGGCGGCGTCCGACGTCGGGCCGGCAACTGAGCGGTGCAAGGCCAGCGGACTGGACGACTACGCCGCGAACAACCTGATCCAGTACCTCGCCGAACAACGGCTCGCCACCGAGGTGGTCCCCAGCGACACCACCCTCGTGGTGGAGCGCTTCCACGACGAGCTCGGCGACTGGCGCGTGGTGCTGCACAGCCCCTTCGGCATGCCCGTGCACGCACCGTGGGCCCTGGCCGTGGGCCAGCGCCTGCAGCAGCGCTACGGGATGGACGGCTCGGCCATGGCCGCCGACGACGGCATCGTGCTGCGCGTGCCCATGATGGAGGATGAGCCGCCGGGCGCCGAGTTGTTCCTGTTTGACCCGGAGGAAATCGAGCAGATCGTGACGGCGGAGGTCGGCGGCAGCGCCTTGTTCGCCTCCCGGTTCCGCGAGTGCGCGGCCCGCGCGTTGCTGCTGCCCCGGCAGAATCCCGGCAAGCGGCAGCCCTTGTGGCAGCAGCGGCAGCGCTCGGCGCAGCTGCTGGATGTTGCCCGGAAGTACCCGACGTTCCCGATTGTCCTCGAGACGGTCCGCGAGTGCCTGCAGGATGTCTACGACCTGCCGGCGCTGAAGGACATCGCCGCGTCGGTGGAGCGCCGCGAGCTCAGGATCGTCCAGACCACCACCCAGCAGCCCTCCCCGTTCGCGAAGTCCCTGCTCTTCGGCTACGTGGCCCAGTTCCTCTACGAAGGCGACTCCCCGCTGGCGGAGCGCCGGGCCGCCGCCCTGGCCCTCGATTCCACCCTGCTCAATGAGCTCATGGGCCGCGTGGAGCTGCGCGAACTGCTGGACGTGAAGGTCATCGAGGCCACCGAGCGCGAACTGCAACGGCTGGCCCGCGACCGCCAGGTGCGCGGGCTGGAAGGCGTCGCGGACCTCCTGCGCCTCCTGGGTCCGCTCGCGCCGGACGAGGTCGCGGCCCGCCTGGAGCCGGTGGCGGGCCCGGCCCAGGCCAGCGAAACCGCCGAGACCGCCGGGACCATTGAGACCGCCCAAGGGAGCCTGCCTGTCGAAACCCCGGCGACGGAGGCCGACGCCGCCGCCCACCTCACCGCGCTGCAGCGGGCCAACCGGGCGATCAAGGTCAACATCGGCGGCATCGAACGGTTCGCGGCCGTCGAGGATGCCGCCCGGCTCCGGGATGCCCTCGGCGTACCGTTGCCCATGGGTGTGCCGCTGGCCTTCATCGAACCGGTCGCGGACCCGCTCGGCGACCTCGTCTCGCGCTACGCCCGCACACACGGGCCCTTCACCGCCGCCGAGGCCGCCGCGCGGCTGGGACTCGGCGTCGCCGTCGTCGGCACGGCACTGAAGCGGCTGGCCGCGGACGGCCGCGTGGTGGAAGGAGAGTTCCGCCCGCACGCTGCGCCACCGGCAGTCACGGCGGGCAGCACGGCAGCCGGCGTTGAAGAGGCCGGTGTTGAAGAATCCGGGGTTGAAGAGGCCGGCGTTGAGGCGTTCCAGCCCGCTGTTTTGCCTGTTGTTCTGCCTGTCGTTTTGCCTTCGGCCGCCGTGAGCGAATGGTGCGACGCCGAGGTCCTCCGCAAGCTGCGCCGCCGCTCGCTCGCCGCGCTCCGCGCCGAAGTCGAGCCGGTGGACGCGGCCGCGTACGGCCGGTTCCTACCCGCCTGGCAGAACGTGCGGACCCCGGGCGGCCGCGGGCAGTCCGCGCTCCGCGGCCTGGACGGCATCATCACGGCCATCGACCAGCTCTCCGGCGTGCCCATTCCGGCCTCGGCATGGGAGCCGCTTGTCCTGGCCAGCCGCGTCTCCAATTACCAGCCGGCCATGCTGGACGAGCTCATGGCCGCCGGCGAGGTCCTCTGGTCCGGTGCCGGCTCGCTGCCCGGCAACGACGGCTGGGTGAGCCTGCACCTCGCCGATTCGGCCGAACTGACGCTGAACCCGTCCATCGACTTCGAACCGGGCGACGCGCAGCGACGGCTCCTCGAGCACCTGCAGAACAACGGCGGCGGCTACTTCTTCCGGCAGCTGACCGAGGTTGCCGGTGGCATGGATTCGGTGCTGAGCGACCAGGATGTGGTGGCCGCGCTCTGGGATCTCGCCTGGGCGGGCCGGATTACCGGCGACACGTTTGCCCCCGTCAGGGCCCTGATCGCCGGCGGCCACACCGCGCACCGGCAGGTGGGGCGCGCCCCGCGGGCCCGCGCGCCGAGGCTCAGCCGGCTCGGACGGGCGCACGGCACCGGCCTGCTCGGATCACCGGGACTCACCGGCGGCCGGTATGGGTCCGTGACCGGCACCGCGCCCGCTCCCCCGCTCGCCGCGGGGCGCTGGTCCGCGCTGCCGGCCCCGGAGCTCGATCCCACCATCCACGCCCGGGCCACCGCGGAGCTGCTCCTGGACCGCTACGGCGTAGTCACCCGCGGCTCGGTCATGGCAGAAAACATCCTCGGCGGCTTCGGCCTCATGTACAAGGTCCTGGCCCGGCTCGAGGAAGCCGGACGCTGCCGCCGCGGCTACTTCATCGAACACCTCGGCGCGGCGCAGTTCGCCGTCCCGGCCACGGTGGACCGGCTGCGGTCCTACGTCGAGGACGCCGAGCTGCACAAAGCCGAGCCGGTGGCCCTGGCCCTCGCCGCCACCGACCCCGCCAACCCGTACGGCGCCGCGCTGCCGTGGCCTGCGCTCAACGTCGACGCCGGCACCGGCCACCGCCCGGGCCGGAAGGCCGGGGCCCTCGTGGTCCTCGTCGACGGCGCCCTGGCGCTGTACGTCGAGCGGGGCGGCAAGACCCTGCTCGCGTTCAGCGACGACCCCGAAATCCTGGCCGCGGCCGGTTCGGCCCTGGTGGGCGTGGTGACCCGCGGCGCGGTGGACAAACTGATCATGGAAAAGGTCAACGGCCACGGCATCCTGGACACCCCCGTGGCGGCCGCCCTCGCCCAGGCCGGAGCCTATTCCACTCCAAAGGGACTGAGGATCCGTGCCTGAGGGCGATTCGGTCTTCCGCGCCGCCGCCCAGCTGCACGCAGCACTGGCCGGGAAGGAACTGGTCTCGTCCGACTTCCGGGTCCCGCGCTTCGCCACCTTGAAGCTCGGCGGCTGGACCGTGGCCGAGGTGGTGCCCCGCGGCAAACACCTGCTGATGCGCGTCCAGGGCCCGACGCCGAGAGACCGGCTCACCATCCATTCGCACCTGAAGATGGAGGGCAGCTGGCAGGTCTACCCGCCGGGGGGCCGCTGGCGGAAGCCCGGCTTCACGGCCCGCTGCGTGCTGCGGACCGCCACGGCCGACGCCGTCGGGTTCTCCCTGGGCATCCTTGAGGTGGTCCGCACCGACCAGGAAGACACCATTGTGGGGCACCTCGGCCCGGACCTGCTGGGCCCGGACTGGGATGCTGCCGAGGCCGAACGCCGGCTGCTCGCGGCCCCGGACGTTCCGATCGGCGTGGCCCTGCTGGACCAGAGCAAGCTGGCGGGCATCGGAAACATCTACCGGTGCGAGGCCTGCTTCCTCGCGGGGGTCCATCCGGCGTCGCCCGTCTCGGCGGTGCAGGATCTGGCCGCCATCATCACCGACGCCCAGGTCCTGCTCTCCGCCAACCTCGGGCCGGGCCGCCGGACCACCGTGCTCAACGCGCGCGGCGTGCCGGTGGGCCGCACCGCCGGGCGGCCCGGTTACTGGGTTTACCGCCGCGAGCACCAGCCGTGCCTCAAATGCGGCACCCCGATCCGCCGCGGCGTCCTTGGCAAGGACAACGGCGCCGGCACCTTCACCGAGGAACGGGACATCTACTACTGCCCCACCTGCCAGCCCCTGCTCGGCCCGGGAACAGAAGGCGCCAGCTGACGGGGCCCGCTGGAATCAATCGGCCGGGCCGCTGGCTGCCGCCGCGGGGACGGCCGTCCGGGCAACGGCGGCTTCCGTTTCAGCACCGGCCGCTTCAGTTCCGGCCGCCTCAGTTCCGCACGCCGGGACGGGACGCGCTTCCGGAACGGTGAACCGGGGCAGCAGCAACTGCACCAGGGGGCCGATGGCCAGCGCGTAGAGCACCGTGCCCACACCGACCGAGCCGCCCAGCAGCCAGCCCGCGCCCAGGACAACCACTTCAATGCCGGTGCGGCAGACCCGGACCGGCCAGCCCGTCCGCCGGGCGAGGCCCGTCATGAGCCCGTCCCGTGCGCCCGGGCCCAGGCGGGCGCCGATGTAGCAGGCGGAGGCGACGCCGTTGAGCAGCACGGCACCGACGAGCAGGCCGATCTGGCCGCCAAGATGCGAAAACTGCGGAATCAGGGCCAGCCCGACGTCCGCGAAGACCCCCACCAGCACGGCGTTGCACAGGGTTCCAACGCCGGGCCACTGCCGGAGCGGGATCCACAGCAGCAGCACCAGGAAGCTGACCACAACCACCACCGTTCCGAGGCTGAGCCCGGTCCTGGCCGCCAGCCCCTGATGGAGCACGTCCCACGGCGCCGTGCCGAGGCTGGCACGGATGACCATGGCGAGGGAGATGCCGTACAGGGCGAGGCCGATCAGGAGCTGGAGGAGTCTGCGGGTCAACATGGTCTCCATCCTCCACGAAAACTGGCCTTGCAATCCATAGCCAGTTTGAAATACTGGCTCTATGTCCGTCTCACTGACTCCGGGGTCGCTGGCCCGCCTGCTGGGCGAGTGGAACGTCGGCGCCGCCCCCGCTTACCGCGAGCTGGCCGACGTCGTCCGCCTGCTCATCCTCGACGGCCGCGTCGGGCTCGACGTCGCCCTGCCGAGCGAGCGCTCGCTGGCGGCGGCTCTTGGCATCAGCCGCACCACGGTGACAGCGGCCTACGCCCTGCTGCGCGAGCAGGGTTTCCTCAGCAGCGGCCAGGGCAGCCGGAGCCGGAGCTGCATCCCGAGCCAGGGGCCCGGGCATGCCGGCGGCCACGACGGCGCCCTGCGGCTGAGCGGCGCGCCCGGACTGGCCGTGCCGGAGGGCATCCTGGACCTGGCCTACGCCTCCCTGCCCGCCAGCGGCGAAGTGGTGCACCGGGCCTTTGCCGCGGCCCTGACCGAATTGCCGGCCCTGCTGCCGGGCTTCGGCTACGACGCCCTGGGCGTGGGCCCGCTCCGGGAAGCCATAGCGGCCCGGTACACCGCCGCCGGGGTCCCGACAACGGCCGCACAGATCCTGGTCACCTCCGGCGCCCAGCATGCCCTGAACATTGTGCTCCGCACGTTGGCCGGGCGGTCCGGGACCAAGGTGCTGGTGGAACATCCGAGCTACCCGAATGCCCTCGACGCGATCCGGGCTGCGGGCTGCCGCCCGGTCCCGGTGGCCATGCCTGCCGCAACCGCCAGCGGCGCACGCCCCAGCGGCAGAAGCCAAGGCGGCAGAGTCCACAGCGCCCCTGCCCGCAGCGGCACGGGCGGCTGGGACCTCGAGGCCATGGAAACGGCGCTGCTGCAGCAGCGGCCCGCGATGGCCTACGTGGTCCCGGACTTCCACAACCCCACCGGCCGGCTGATGCCCGATTCCGAGCGGCGCCGGCTCGTGAAGGCGGCCGCCGCGTCGGGCACTGTGCTGGTGGCGGATGAGACGCTGCGGGAGTTGAACCTCGACGGCGCCGCATCGACCCCCATGGCCGCTTTCAGCCCGGCGGTGGTCTCCCTCGGGTCCCTCAGCAAGTCGCACTGGGCAGGGCTGCGCACCGGCTGGATCCGCGCCAGCGAGCCCCTCATCCAGCGCTTCGCCGCTGCCCGCACCACCCTGGACCTGGGCGGGCCGGTGGTGGAACAGCTCGCCGCGGCACATCTGGTCAATGCCATGACGGAGCCGCTCCCCGCCCGGCTGGCCGCGCTGCGCGAGAACCGGGACGCACTGGTGGAACTGATGCGGACGCACCTGCCGGGCTGGGAGCCCGAATGGCCCGACGGCGGCCTGTCCGTCTGGTGCCGACTCCCGGCGCCGATCAGCACGGCCCTGGCAGTAGTGGCCCCCGACGTCGGGATCCGCCTCGCCGCGGGGCCACGGTTCGGCGTCGGCGGCGCGTTTGAGCAGTACTTGAGGTTGCCATTCACCCTGCCCCCGGAGCAGCTGGAGACGGCCGTACTGGCATTGCGTGCGGCGCAGGACCGGCTGGAGGCCGCGCCGCAGCTTCGCCGCAACCTGTCGGCCCCGCCGGCCGCGGCCATCGCCTGAGACTGGGCGCCCGCGGGCCCGACCTGCGGCACGCATAGGCCCTGGCGACGCCCGTTGATTCCCGCGACGCGCATGTGCCCTGGCGACGCCCGTTGAATCCTGCGACGCGCAACGTTTCCTGCGACGCGCGTTGAATCCTGCGACACGCATAGGCCCTGGCGACGCCCGGTTTCGGGTGTCGCCAGGGCGCATGCGCGTCGCCAGATGGGATCCGCGTCGCAGGACCTAGGCGTAGACCTTCGCCAGGAAGCCGGACCAGGCCTGGGCCGTCGCCCCGGCGTCCCCGCTGCCGCTGAAGTCGTGCACGGTCATGCCCACCGGCGCGCCAAAGGCGTTGCGCCCGAAGAAGCGGTACATCGTGTCCGCAGTCCGCAGGCCGAGGAAGTTCTCGTTGGCGAAGTCGACCTCGCCGGCCAGCGGCCCGACGCCGTCGAGCTCCAGCTCCACCGTCTCCCCCTGGGCGGCAGCGTCGACGCCAAGGGCCCTCTTCAGCCGGTCGAAGCCGTCCGGGGTCTGCGACGCCGCGGGTGCCTGGATGTCCGTGAAGACCACGGACTTGCCGTCGAAGTACTTCAGGTACTGGCCCAGGGTGTGCAGGTAGAAGGCCGTGTGCTTGCTGGCGCCGTCGTACTGTTCATCCCAGTTGTCCGCGAAGATGCCGCTGTGCACATAGTGCAGCCGGGCCCGGCCGCCGTCGAGCGGTTCCAGGACGTGCTCCAGCTGGTTGAACCAGCCGTCCGGACCGTCCATCCGGGACACCAAGTGGGAGGGGTATTCGTCCACGGTCCTGACCGCCGGCCATTGGTCCGTGGGGAACATCCAGGCCGGGGTGTCCTTGGTGACGGCCTCCCATACCCGTTCCGGGGTGCCGGGCAGTTCGGTGTCGTAGACGATTTCAAATTTCCGTTGGTCAGTCATTGTCCTGCTCCTTGGCTTGTCGGTTTGTTTGTGGGTCTGTTTGTGGGTTTGCTTGTGGACTGGCTGTTTGTGGGTCTGCGTGCGCTTCCTTGCGTTGCGGCGCCTTCAGCGACGGGTGCAGCGCGACGACCAGCCGGTGCTTGCGTCCCTCCGGCCGGCGACCGTGCGGCGCCCCCGGCGAATCTGCCGGGGAACCAGCCGGAGTTGCCGGGAGGTCGCGTCCGCCGTCGTGGTACTTGTCCACGAGCCGGGTCACGGCGACGCCGAGCTCCTCGGCGAAGGCTGCCCGGTCCGCCGCTGAACGGAAGGTGATCTCGCCGTCGATGGCAAACGTGGCGAGTTTCTGCCTTGCCGCTGCCGCCCCGGCGATCAGCTGCCCCATCTCCTGGACCATGCGGGCGGCGAGCGCCAGCAGCCAGAAGGCGGAAAAACGGTCCGAGAACCGGTGCGGGTCCGGCGCCACCGAGGCCAGCGCCGCCGGCGAAATCAGATACGACGCCGCCGTCGCCTGCAGGATGCGTTCGGTCATGTTGCCGCGCCGCCGCTCCTCGACGAGCTCGACGAGCCCATGCCGCTCAAGTGCTTTGAGGTGGTAGTTCACCTTCTGCCGCGGCAGGCCCACCTTCGCGGCGAGCTGCGTTGCGGAGCCGGGCTCGGCCAACTCGCGCAGGATCCGCGTCCGGATAGGATCCAGCGAGGCCTCAGCTGCGGCCGGATCCTCAATCACTCCGATGTCCAACATGCTTCAAGTTTGCCCGCCGACAATTTTATTTGTCAAGAACTTTTTTCTCGTCGGCTCTCTGGGTGGCGGGTGGGTGAGGCCTCGCGAGTTCGCCGGAAGCCTCCGAATTCGCCGGACGTTTCCGGCGACCTGGCACGCGTCCGGCGAACTGGGCCGCGATGTGCGGGGAGCGAGGTGCGGGGCGGGCGCAGGGCAGGGGTGGGGCGGGGCGGGGCGTGGGCAGGGGTGCCGCCTCGCGAGTTCGCCGGAAGCCACCGAACTCGCCGGACCTTTCCGGCGATCTGGCACGCGTCCGGCGACCTGGAGCTCGCGAGGGCGCGGGGGCGCGGGGGGACGGGCTCGGGGGCGGGGCGGAAGAGGCCGGGCCCGTAGAATGGTCGGGTGATGCAATCCCCCCTTCCCGTGCGCGACGGCGTCAACGCGACGCGCCTGCGCCTGCCGGACGAGGGCCCCTGGGAAACCGCACTGGACTACATGATGCACCGCTGGGGTCACATTGATCCGCAGGGCATCGAGGACCGGTTCGACGCCGGCGAGATCGTCGGCGAGGCGGGGATCGCCCTGGACCGCAGCACGCCGATGCAGGACCACACGTTCATCTGGTACTACCGCACCCTGCCGCCGGAGACCCGGATCCCGGTGGAGCTGGACATCCTGCACCAGGACGATCACCTGCTGGTGGTGGACAAGCCGCACTTCCTGCCCACCACCCCCGGCGGGACGTACATCCAGGAATCGGCCCTGGTCCGGCTCCGGAACCAGCTCGGCCTCCCGGACCTGATCCCCATGCATCGCCTGGACCGCATGACCGCCGGCATCCTGCTGCTCTCCACGAACCCCGAAACCCGGGGCAAGTACCAGGTGCTCTTCGAAAAGCGCCAGGTCCAGAAGGAATATGAGTGCGTGTCCGCCGCGGTGCCCGCACCGGGCCATCCCGCGGTGGACTTCCCCGTGGTGGTGCGGAACCGGATGACCAAGTCCCGCAGCTACCTGCTGGCCGAGGTGGTCGACGGCGAACCCAACGCGGAAACCCGGATCGAGCGGCTGCACACCTTCGACGGTTCCGGCGCGCCCGGCGTCGACGGCGGCCCCCACCGCCGCGCGCTGTACCGGCTGGAGCCGCACTCCGGGAAGACCCACCAGCTCCGCGTGCACATGGCCTCACTGGGCCTCGGGATCGTCAACGATGCGTTCTACCCGGAGCTGCTGGACAAGGCCCCGGACAACTACGCCAAGCCGCTGCAGCTCCTGGCCCGCGGGATCCGCTTCGTGGACCCCATCTCCGGGAGCCCGGTGGAATACCGCAGCAGGCTGGAACTCAGCGAGGCACGCTAGCAGCTGGAAGTGCGGTACCTTGTGCCCATGGACTTCGGAAATGCGGACAGCTGGGGCGCCGCGATCTATTTCTGGATCTTCCCCTTCGTGATCGGCGATGCGATTTTCCCGCCCGTCCCCTCGGAAATGCTGGTCATCACCGGCGGCGCACTGTCCGCGGAGGGCCGCATCAACGGTTTCCTCGTCGTGCTCCTCGCCGCCGCGTCCTCCTGGCTTGGTGACCTTCTCGTATTCCAGCTCTTCAAGCGCCGGCTGAGCCACGTGCTCGACCGCTGGAAATGGGGTCTGGGGTTCCACGCGGCCGTGCACGCGGCGATCGCGAAGGCCGGCCGGTCCTCCACCTACGGTGCGATCATCGGCCTCCGCTTCATCCCCGGCGGGCGGCTGGCCACGACGGCCGCGGCAGGCATCGCCAACGTCTCGACCCGCGGGTTCAGCCTCTGCGCGGCCCTCGGCGGCCTGCTCTGGGCAGTCTGGTCCGTGGCATTGGGCTATTTCATGGGCTCCGCCACCGGGCTGCCGTTCTGGGCGAGCTCCCTGATCGGCGTCGGCGTCGGGCTGTTGGTCGGTGCGGTCGTGGGCGTGATCGTGACGCGGCGCCGGGGCAGCCCCTCCCCCGTGGAGTCCGCCGCGGTCGACCCGGACGAGGAACTGGACTTCTAGACGCCCGACTTCTTATACAGGCGCCCAGCGGCCGCGGCTGCGGCGCAGCACGGTGAGCGCACCGGTGAGCGCAACGCGTTCGACGGCGTCGCGCATCATGGCTGCCGACTCCAGCGCCTGGCTGTTTTCGGCGCTGTAGGCGGTGGCATCGACCAGGAAGCGCAGGTTCAGCTGGGGTACGCCCCCGGCGAGCTCCAGCTGGTGCGACTCGACGTGGTGCCGCGTCCCGAGCGCCTCGATGGCCGCGGCCATGACGGCTTCAGGAGCGGTCCCCGGCTTGAGCCCGGTGATCTTCAGTCTGGTCTGGAACGACGGCATGGAACAACCCTAGCCGCCGCCACACCCTCCCGTTGCGCTATCATTCTTGGCTGCCAAAAGGCCGAAATGGCCGCCACAGATGATAGGGCAACGGAGGGGTGGGCAGAGGCTGGGCGCGCGGGAGCCAGGGCGCAGGTTACCCCGTGTTGCGCAGCCCGGCGGCGACTCCGTTGACCGTGATCAGCATGGCGCGCTGGAGCCGTTCGTCGATCTCGGCCCCGGTCATGCCCTCCGCGGCCTCGGCCCGGACGCGGCGCAGCAGTTCCACCTGCAGGTAGCTGATCGGGTCGAGGTACTGGTCCCGGATCTCGAGGGAGCGCTTCAGGGTGGGCTGGGCATCGAGGATCACGTGCTCGCCGGTGAGGTTCTGGATTTCCTCGACGGTGAGCTCGTATTCGGCCCGGATGGCGCGGAACAGGTGGTGCAGTTCCGCCGGCACCAGGGTGGAGACGTAGTAGCCGGCAATGTCCATGTCCGTCTTCGCCAGGGTCATCTCAACGTTGGAAAGCACCGAGCGGAAGAAGTGCCAGCCCTCGATCATCTCCTTGAGCTGGGCCGAGTTGCCGGCCTCGCGCGCGGCTTTGAGGCCGGAGCCCACACCGAACCAGCCCGGCACGATCTGCCGCGACTGCGTCCAGCCGAACACCCACGGGATGGCCCGCAGGCCCTCGAGGCCGGCGCCCGAATCGGGCCGCTTGGACGGGCGGGACCCGATGTTCAGGGACCCCAGCTGCTCCACCGGGGTGGAAGCCATGAAGTAGGCGGGCAGGTCGGGGTCATCAATCAGGGTGCGGTAGCGCGCAAACGCGGCGTCGGAGACGGTTTCCATGACGTGGCCGTAGCGCACCCGCTGGTCCTCCGAGGTGCGCGGCGTGCGGTGCAGGGCCGAGCCCTGCAGCACCGCGGCCAGGGAGAGTTCGAGGTTTTCCCGGGCCAGCTCCGGCAGGGAGTACTTGTCCGAGATGACCTCGCCCTGCTCGGTGAACTTGATCTCGCCCTCGAGCACGCCGTTGGGCTGGGCCATGATGGCATCGTAGGTCGGCCCGCCGCCGCGGCCCACCGAGCCGCCGCGGCCGTGGAAGAGGCGCACGCGGACGCCGTGCTTGGCGGCCACGTCGCGGAGCTTGCGCTGGGTCTTGTAGATTTCCCACTGGCTCGTCATGACGCCGGATTCCTTGTTGGAGTCCGAGTAGCCGAGCATGATCTCCTGCACGTCGCCGCGGAGCCGGACGAGTTCGCGGTAGGACGCATCAGAGAGCAGCCGGTCCACGATCTCGGCCGAGGCGCGGAGCTCGTCCACGGTCTCCAGCAGCGGTGCGAAGCCGATCTTGGCGTAGGGCGCCTCGCCGAAGAGGCTGACCAGGCCGGCCTCGCGGGCCAGCACGGCCGCGGCCAGGACGTCGTCCGCGCCCGCGGGTCATGGAGATGATGTAGGTCTCGATCACGTCGGGACCGTAGGTGCGCAGGGCCCGCCGGATCTCCCGGAAGACGTCGTAGGTGCCGTCGGCGACGCCGTCGAGCTTGATCGGGTGGCCGGAGAGCGGGCGCCGGGACGCGAGTTCGGAGCCCAGCACCTCGAGCCGCTCGGCGCGGCTGAGTTCCGCGTACCGGACACCGGGCCCGCCTAGGCGGTCCATGAGCTGCCCGACGGCGTCGTGGTGGTGGTCGGCATGCTCGCGGATGTCGAGGGTGGCCAGGTGCAGGCCGAAGGAGGCGATGGCGCGGCGGACCCGGGACAGGGCGCCGTCGGCGGCGAGGGCCGCGTGGTGGTTCCGCAGCGACCGTTCCAGCAGGCCGAGCTCGGCGAGGAGCTCCGCGGTGGCGGTGTAGTCGCGGCCGGGCTCGTGCGCGGATCCGGCCGCGACCCGGCGGCCGGTGTTGATCAGCTTGGCCTTGATGCAGGTGAGTTTGAGCCGGTAGGGCTCCTGCGCGTTCAGCTCGAGGACGCGGCGGTCCAGGCCAGGCAGGTTCCCCAGGTCGACGTCGATCGAGTCCAGGAGCTCCTGGTCGGCCCCCGCCAGCGCGGTCGAGTTCGACAGGATGGAGATGAGCCCGTCGATCAGGCCGATGCTGATCCGTACGGCGTGCTGGTTCTGGATCTGGAGGATTTCGCGGGTGACGGCGGCCGTGACGTTGGGGTTGCCGTCCCGGTCCCCGCCGATCCAGGAGCCGAAGCGGATCGGGGCTTTCTGCGGCGGCAGCGTGACGCCGTGCTCGGCGAGCAGCTCGGAGAGGTCCGAAAGCATTTCCGGCATGGCGTCGCTGAGGATCCCGGTGAGGTAATAGATGGCGTTCCGGGCCTCGTCCACGGGGGTGGGCCTGACCTGGCGCAGCTCGTCCGTCTGCCACATCTGGTCGATCACTTCGGACAGGTGGCGGTCCTGGCGGCGGCGGGCGGACGTGCCCTCGCCCGTGGACTCCGACAGGATGTCCGAGAGCCGGCGGATCTTATCCAGCACGGACCGGCGAGAGGCCTCGGTGGGGTGCGCGGTGAAGATGGGCCGGACGTCGAGCTCGTTGACGACTTCCTGCAGCACGGAGTTGCCGGCCTGGTCCGCGATCTCCTCCACGGCTTTGGCGAGCCAGCCGTCCTTCTCCTGCCGGGTGCGCAGCCCGCGGACCCGGTGGACCTGCTCGGCGGCGTTCGCCAGGTGGAAGTAGAACGCAAAGGCGCGGACCAGGTCGGTGGCCTGCTCCAGCGGCAGGGAACCGAGCAGTTCGCGGACCTGGGCGACGACGTCGTACGAGCTCCAGGGCCCGGTGGCGTCGGCGCCGCCGCGGGCGGCTTCCTTGGATTCCTTGGTCAGCAGGCGCACCTGCTCCACCAGGTCCAGGAGTTCGGGGCCGTGCTGGCGGACCAGGGATTCGCCGAGGAGGGTGGAGACCCGGCGGACATCGGCCCGGAGTTCGGCGGCAAGATCGGTGTCGGAATGCATTGCAGTGTCAGCCATGGAAACTATCTTTCGAGGGTTCGACGTGGCTCGTACACTGCGCTGGATACTGTGAGCCTGATTACTTCTTCCCATGGGATGTTACCCGCAGGCACTCCCGGCCGGAATTCCGTCTCAGATAGTGTCGGGCCCCGCCGCGGCGCCCCGACGTCTTTTCCCCCGACCCCAACCAGCCCGCAGCAGGGGCCGTTCTGAACACTCAGAACGGTCCCTGCTGCGGGCTTGGCGGGTGAAGCGGTTAGCGCGCGATCTTGAAGTTGAACTCGCCGGTGCCCAGCGCGCCCCAGAGCCGCAGCCAGATCGGCAGGATCATTTCCGCGCCGCGGGCACTCGTGATGTCGCCGAGGTCGATCACGTCGCGGTGGCCGAAGCCCTTGAGGATATCGGTCACGGCCGCCTTGGCGTCGGCGTCATTCCCGGAGACGAACACCGAGTGCTCGCCGCCGGCCACGCGCGCCGGATCCACCATCACTGACGCCGTCATGGTGTTCAGCGTCTTCACCACCTTGGCCTCCGGGAAGGTCCGCTGGATCTGCTCGCCCAGGCTGTCCGTGTTCACCGGGTTCAGCGACGGCGGCATCCCCTGCGAGAAGTCCAGCGGGTTGGAGATGTCCATGATGACCTTACCGGCCAGGTTTTCGGTACCAGCGGCGGACAGGGCCGCCAGCGAGCCGCCGCCGTTGGTGGCGTTGACGATCAGCTCGGCGCCGGCCGCGGCGTCGGCAAAGGCGGCGACACCGACTCCGGTGTTGGCGGCGTGCCACTGGGCGAACGGCCCGGTGCCCATCATGTCCGGCTCGGTCCGGGCCAGCGTTGCCTGCGGGTCGCGGGTACCGATCACGACGTCGTGACCCAGACCCGCCAGTGCGCCGGCAATTGTGCGCCCGACCATGCCGGTTCCCAGTACTGCAATCTTCATCGTGTCCTCGTTCTGAAGTCGTGGAGTAGACAGGTTCGTCTACGTGTGGCCTCGACGCTATCAGACAGATCTGTCTACGGCAATAAGCGCAGTTCCGCGACCTCTCGGACACCAGCGACTGACAAAGATTGAAATCTGTCATCTGATTGTTGTATCGTCATTCCATGACAACTTCCACTCTCGGCACCACCCGCACCCTGGGCTCCACCGGTCCCAGCACCGCCGCCATCGGCCTCGGCCTGATGGGCATGTCCGATCTTTACGGCCCCGCCGACGACGCCGAGAGCGTCGCCACGATCCAGGCCGCCCTCGACGCCGGCGTGACCCTGCTGGACACCGGGGACTTCTACGGCATGGGCCACAACGAAATGCTGCTGCGCGACGCGATCCGCGGCCGGCGGCGCGAGAACGCCCAGATCAGCGTGAAATTCGGGGTCCTGCGCGATGCCCGGGGCGGATGGAACGGCGTGGACACCCGACCCGCGGCCATCAAGAACTTCCTGGCCTACACCCTCCGCCGCCTCGGCACCGACTACGTGGACATCTACCGGCCGGCCCGCCTGGATCCGTCCGTCCCGGTGGAAGAAACCGTGGGAGCGCTGGCCGAGCTCGTGCAGCAGGGCCTGATCCGCCACATCGGCCTCTCGGAGGTCGGCGCCGACACGCTGCGCCGCGCCAACGCCGCCCACCCGGTCTCCGACCTCCAGATCGAGTACTCCCTCCTCTCCCGTGGCATCGAGCAGGACATCCTGCCGGCGGCCCGCGAACTGGGCATCGGCATCACGGCGTATGGTGTGCTGTCGCGCGGCCTGGTGTCCGGCCACTGGCCGGCCGCCGGCACTGGGAACCGGCGCGACTTCCGGGCCCACCTGCCCCGCTTCTCCGGCGAGAACCTGCAGCGGAACCTCGAGCTCGTCGAACGGCTCCGCGCGATTGCCGACCGCAAGGGCGCGACCGTCGCCCAGCTCGCCATCGCCTGGGTCCTGTCCCGCGGCGAGGACATCGTCCCCCTCGTTGGCGCCCGCCGGCGCGAACGGCTTGCCGAGTCCCTGGGCGCGGTCGACCTGCTCCTCTCCGCCGAGGACCTGGCAGCAATCGAGGCCGCCGTCCCCGCCGACGCGGCCGCGGGCGCCCGCTACGACGCCGGCCAGATGGCCATGCTCGACAGCGAACGCCGGTGACCCCTGTGGCCGTCGTCCTGACCGAGGAGCGCATCCTTGATGCCGCCGAGGATGTGCTGCGGCGCTTCGGACCGGCCAAGGCCACGGTGGTGGACGTCGCGAAGGCCTTGGGCGTCAGCCACGGCAGCGTCTATCGGCACTTCCCCACAAAGGTGGCGCTGCGGGACGCGGTGGCCCGGCGCTGGCTGGACCGCCTCGCGGAGCCGCTGGATCCTGCCCGCGATCCGGACGGCCCGGCCGCGGAACGCCTGCTCCGCTGGCTCGAACGCCTCGCGGCCATCAAGCAGGGCCTGGCACTGAACGATCCCGAGCTGTTTGCCACGTTCGGCCAGCTGACCGCCGAGGCGCGGGAAGTGGTGGCGGCCCACGTTGACCACCTGGCCGCAGCGCTCACGGAGATCATCGCCGACGGCGTCAGCAGCGGCGAATTCGCCGTCCCGGATCCGGTGCCGGCCGGCCGTGCCGTCCTGCACGCCACGGCGCGGTTCCACCACCCGCTGCACGCGGCGGAATGGGCGGACCCGGCCATCGGGTCCGAGCTGCGGGAGGTCTGGCGGCTGCTCGTGCGGGGCTTGGCCGCCCGCCCGTAGCCGCCTGATCAGCCGGGGGCGGGCCGGAGGTGCGTCATTCACGGGGTACGAAGCGAACGACAAAGCGGCATAGACAGACTTGTCTGTGTACGATTGAGCCATGACCTCGCCAGCAGCAACCGCCCCGCCGGCTGCCCGCACGCCCGCCGGGCACGCCCGGGAGAAGATCCTGGCCACTGCCTTCCGGCTCTTCTACGCGCAGGGCTTCCGGGCGGCCGGCATCGACACCATCATCGCGGAGTCCGGCGTCGCGAAAGCCACGTTCTACAAGTACTTTCCGGCCAAGGACGACCTCATCCTGGCCTACCTGGAGAAGGTGGACGGCGTCTGGACCGGGCAGCTGCACGCCGCCGCCGAGGCAGCCGGCGAGGACCCGGCCGCGCAGCTCGTGGGTCTGTTCGATGCCCTGACAGCTGCCTGCCGGCGCGACGGCTACCGCGGCTGCGCCTTCATCAACGCGGCCGCCGAGTCGACTGCCGGCACCCGCGTCCACGACCGGACCGTGGCCCACAAGCGGCAGATCCGCGCCTGGATCCGGGACCTGGCCGCACGCGCCGGTGCCCGGGACCCGGACCAGCTCGCCCGCAGCCTGACCCTGCTGCTCGACGGCGGCCTGGCCAGCGGGGTGCTCGACGGCGACCCGGACGCGGCCGCCGCAGCCGGAACGACCGCGGCCCAACTCGTGGCGGCCAGCCTCAACACACCGCCCACCCCCAACTGATCCCCTGGAGGTGCCCATGACTACGTCTGAACCTGGCACTGGCTCGAAGCCCACACCCGATGCAGCGCAGAACCCGCAGCTGGCCCGCTGGCAGCGCTTCCGGAACAGCCGCAACACGGCCCTCGCCAGCGAGCACGGCTGGCTCACGCTGACCTCCTTCCAGTGGCTCGAAGGCGAGCCGGCCGCCGTCGAGCTCGCCCCCGGCCTCTGGTCCACGGACGGCACCGCTGCCTTCCTCACCGCCGCCGCGTCCGACGGTCTGGCCCTCGTGGAAACCGGCGAACCCGTGGACGGGACCATCAGCGCCGTGCTCGCCGACGAGGAATCACTGATGTGGGTCCAGTACGGCGGCGACGACGGCCGCCAGGTGGTGGTGGAGCTCGCCATGCGGGCGGACAAGTACGCCATCCGCACGCGCGACTCCCAGTCGCCAGTGTTCACGGAGTTCGACGGCGTGCCCACCTTCGACTTCCGCCCGGACATGGTCATCGAGGCCCGGTTCGTGCCCTATCCCGAGCCCGTGGATGTCCCGATCGGCACGGCCAACCCGCTCGTGGACGGGGTCCACCGCTCGGTCGGCGAGCTGGTCTTCCGGCTGCCCGGCACGGACCACGAGTTCCACCTGCAGGCCGAGGAGGAGAAGCTCGGTGCCCTGACGGTGACGTTCCACGACGAGACCAACGGGGAAAGTACGGACGAGTGGCGGAAGGTGTCCACTGCAAGGCCGCGGCCAGACGGCTCCGTCATCCTGGACTTCAACCGGGCCATCAACTACCCCAGCGCCTTCACCCCGTACGGCACCTGCCCCATGCCGGTGCGGAACAACAGCCTCGACGCGAAGATCGAGGCCGGCGAGAAGGAACCCGGCCTCTTCTAAACGGTCTTCTAGGCGGCCTTCTAGACGATCGCGGACACGCCGGTGACGGCGCGTCCCGTGATCAGGGTGTTGATCTCGAACGAGCCCTCGTAGGTGTAGATCGCCTCGGCGTCAGAGAAGATCTTGGCCATCCGGTAGTCGGTGACGATCCCGTTGCCGCCCAGCAGGGACCGGGCCCATCGCCACGGTTTCGCGCATCCGGGCGCTGACATAGGACTTTGCGAGGGCCACCTGCGGCATGTCCGCGGCGCCGGCGTCCTGCAGCTGGGCGATCCGGACCATCATGCCCATGCTGGCCACGGCGTTGCCGAGCATGGTCACCAGCTGCTGCTGGACCAGCTGGAACTTCGCCAGCGGGCGGCCGAACTGCTGGCGTTCGACGGCGTACTGCCGGGCGACGTCGAACGCCGCGAGCTGCTGCCCCACGCCCTGCCAGGCCACCATGATCCGGGAACCGCGCAGGAGCTCGTTGGTGTCCTCGAAGCTGCTGATCCCGGCGAAGCGGTCCGTTTCGGCCACCCGGACGTCGGTGAAGACGATGTCCGCGTTCTGCACCGTACGCAGGGCAATCTTGTTCTCGATCCGGCGCCGGCTCACGCCCGGCAAGGTGGCGTCGACGATGAAGCCGCGGATGCCGCCGTCGGCCTCGTCCCGGGCCCAGACCAGCATGTAGTCGCAGAACGTCCCGTTGCCGATCCAGCGCTTGGCGCCGTTGAGCACCCAGGCGTCGCCGCCGCCGGCCGCGCCGCCGGGGACCCGCCGGGCCCGGGTTTCCATCCCGCCGGCAACGTCCGAGCCGTGGTCCGGTTCGGTGAGGGCAAAGGCGCCGGTGGTGCGCAGGCTTGCCGCGTCCTCGAGCAGGCGCGCCTTTTGCTCCTCGGAGCCGAAGCCGTAGAGCGATTCCACGAAGAGGTCATGGTGGACCAGGAAGAAGGTGGCTAGCGAGGTGTCCACCCGGGTCATCTCGGCGATGACGATCCCGGCGAACAGGTTGCTGTAGCCGCGCTGGGCCGGGGCGCTGAGCTCCAGGGCGGCCAGCTTGGGCAGGATGTGGGCCGGGAATTCGGCCTTGTTCCACCAGTCCGTGGCGAAAGGGGCGACCTCGGCGGCCAGGAACTCGCGCAACTGCGCCAGTTTGGCCCGTTCCGCCGTACTGAGCAGTGCTTCGTAATCGAAGAAGTCCGCCGTGGGCAGCCCCGCCACAGACGGTGCAGATACAGACGGCGCGGACACAGACGGCGCGGCCGCGGCCGCGGCGGCCGGCCCGGCAGCGGTCATCCCCGACCCGGTCATTTCGGGCCCATCCGGATGGCACCGTCGAGGCGGATCGTCTCGCCGTTGAGCATGGCGTTCTCCACAATGTGCGCGGCGAGGTTCGCGTATTCGGCCGGCCGGCCCAGCCGCGAGGGGTGCGGCACCTGCTGGCCGAGGGAGTCCTGCGCCTCCTGCGGCAGGCCGGCCATCATGGGGGTCTCGAAGATGCCCGGCGCGATGGTGACCACCCGGATCAGCGAGCGCGCGAGTTCGCGGGCAATCGGCAGCGTCATGGCGGCGACGGCCCCCTTGGAGGCGGCGTAGGCGGGCTGGCCGATCTGGCCGTCGAACGCGGCAACGGAGGCGGTATTGATGATGACGCCGCGTTCGGGGCCGCCGAGTTCCGTGGCGGCGGGCTCGGTGGCTGCCATGGCGGCCGCGGCGAGGCGGATCACGTTGAAGGTGCCCACCAGGTTGATCTGGATGACGCGGTTGAAGGCCTCCAGCGGGAGCACGCCGTCGCGGCCCAGGACCTTGCCGGGGGTCGCGATCCCGGCGCAGTTGACCACGATGCGCAGCGCGCCGAGGGCGGCAGCGGCGTCGACGGCGGCCTGCACCTGCGCCTCGTCCGTGACGTCGGCAGGGACAAAGACGGCGCTGCGCCCGTCCCCGGCGGCAGCGCCGGCAGCGGCTGATGCGGCCAGTTCGGCGGCAAAGGCGTCCCCGGCGGAACCCGGCAGGTCCACGAGGACCACCGACGCGCCGGCGTCGAACAGGCGCCTGGCCGTGGCCGCTCCGAGACCGGAGGCCCCGCCCGTGATCAGCGCGACAGTACCCTTGATGTCCATCCATCCTCCTTGATGTGGAACCGAACCCCGGCCGCGAAGCCTCGACGCGGGCGGGCGCCTGCAGAGGCGGCCCGCGGGGAACATTAGTTAGTGAATGTTAACTGGAATGCGGCCAATGCGCACCTTTGGGCCGCACCCGCCGGGGCGCGGTCACGGTCGCGGTCCGGACGGGCTCCCGCGATTAGGCTTGAGCCATGACCCGAGCCGACGCCTCCGCCCCCAACTGGTCCTTCCGCGCGGACGAGGCCGCCCGCTCGGTGACCAGGCTCTTCGGGCAGCGGCTCTTCTTCCTGCCCGGCACCCACATCGCCGCGATCCTCCGGCCCTCGGGCCGGCTGAAGAACCTCTCCCGGCCCTGGCACTACTGGTGGCAGGCACACTACCTGGACTGCCTCGTGGACGCCGGCCGCCGGGAACTGGGATCCCCCGGGAATCCGGGAGCCAAGTTCGACGGCGAGAACCGGCCCAGCGCCGGCCGGCTCGCCTCCCGGCTCGTCACGGGCATCCGGCTGCGCAATTTCCTCACGGTAGTCAACAACTACTACGACGACATGGCCTGGCTGGCCCTTGCCACGCTCCGGCTGGACAAGCTCGCCGAGGACACCCGCAAGCACACCGGCCGGGAACGCAACGCCAAGGTCCTGCAGAGCCTGACCCTGCAGTTCGACTCCGCCTCCACGGACGACCTGGGCGGCGGTACGTTTTGGAGCACGAAGCGCGACTTCAAGAACACACCCGCCACCGCACCCGTGGCCCTCTACTACGCGCGGACCGGCAACCGGGCCAAAGCGCAGTCCCTGCTGGACTGGCTGGACGCCAGGCTCTACGAGCCCGAACAGGGCCTCTACCGCGACGGCCTGCGGATTTCCGGGACGGGCGACGCCGTGCTGGAAGAGACCATCTACACCTATAACCAGGGGCCCGTCCTCGGCGCCCTGCTCGAACTCGGGGGCGAGTCCAACCTCGGGCGTGCGGCGGCACTGGTCGACGCCGTGGCGCGCAACCTGACGCAGCCGGCACCGCTGCTGGGCCGCACCGCCGCCGTGCTGCGCTGCGAGGGAACCGGCGACGGCGGACTCTTCACCGGGATACTCGTCCGCTACCTGGCCCTGGCCGCCGTCGCCGAACGCCTCCCGGCCGAAACCCGGGCCACGGCGGCGGCACTCGTGAACGATACGGCCGAGGCCCTCTGGGAAGGCCGCCGGATCCTCCCCGCGCACGACCGCCTCGCCCGCCCCGGCAGCCACCTGGTCTTCTCCGACCGCACCGACGCGCCGGCACGCCGCAGCTACCCGGAAGGCGCCGCCGTCGAACTCTCCACGCAGCTCCAGGCCTGGATGGTGCTGGAGGCGGCCGCATCGATCGCCCCGGCGCCCGCCCCGTAACCGGGCGACAATTACGTCACGCAACAGTATCGTAATTCATGTGATCCTCATCACTTAAACCAGCCTCAGGTTGGTCGCTTAGGTTTGGCTAACCTACAGTCTTTCTTAGTGAGCATGCCCTAACTTCCCCGCTCACGGGGGGCAGGGCACTACGACGACTTCCTTGAAGAAAGTAGCCCCATGAAGATCCGCACCAACGCGCTGGCGGGCATCGCCCTGGCCGCCACTGCCGCCCTGGGCCTGGCCGCCTGCGGCTCCGGTTCCTCCGCCCCGGCCGGCAGCAGCGCAGCCGGCAACGGCTCCTCCGCCGGCGAGATCACGGTCTATAACGCCCAGCACGAATCCCTGACCAAAGAGTGGATCGACGCCTTCACCGCCGAAACCGGCATCAAGGTGACCGTGCGCCAGGGCGACGACACCGAGATGTCCAACCAGATCGTCCAGGAAGGCCAGGCCTCACCGGCGGACGTCTTCCTCACCGAGAACTCCCCCGCCATGGCCCAGGTGGAAAACGCCGGCCTCTTCGCGGATGTGGACAAGGCCACCGTGGACCAGGTCCCCGCCGAATTCCGCCCCTCCACCAACAAGTGGACCGGCATCGCGGCCCGCTCCACCGTGCTGGTCTACGACAAGAACAAGATCAGCGACGACAAGCTGCCCAAGTCCATGCTGGACCTGGCCAACCCCGAGTGGAAGGGCAAATGGGCCGCCTCACCGTCCGGCGCCGACTTCCAGGCGATCGTCTCGGCCCTGCTGGAACTCAAGGGCGAAGCCGCCACTGAGGCATGGCTCAAGGGGATGAAGGAAAACTCCAAGCCGTACAAGGGCAACAGCACGGCCATGAAGGCCGTCAACGCCGGCGAGGTCGACGCCGCCCTGATTTACCACTACTACTACTACGGCGACCAGGCCAAGACCGGCGAGAACTCCAACAACGTCACGCCGTTCTACTTCAAGAACCAGGACCCGGGCGCCTTCGTCTCCATCTCCGGCGGCGGCGTGCTGAAGTCCTCGAAGAACGCCGCAGCGGCCCAGTCCTTCCTGAAGTTCATCACCGGCAAGAAGGGCCAGGAAGTGCTCCAGAAGGGCACCTCCTTCGAATACGCCGTCGCTTCGGACGTCCCGTCCAACGACAAGCTGGTTCCGCTCAAGGAGTTGCAGGCCCCCACCGTGGATCCCGCCAAACTCAATTCCGCCAAGGTCACCGAACTGATGACCCAGGCAGGACTGCTGTAGCAGCAGTGACTAACAAGCTGGCGGTCTCCGGTCCCTCTGCGGATTTGACGACTGACACGACGACGGCGGGCAGGGGCAAACGCCCCCGCCCGCCTTTCGGCGTCTCCGTTGTGTCCATCATCGCGGTCCTTATCGCCCTGTTTTCCCTGGTGCCCCTGGCCTACGTGGTCTTCATGACAGCCTCCACCGGCTGGGACACCGCCATGGCCCTGATCTTCCGGCCGCGCGTGGGCGAGCTCCTGCTGAACACGGTGCTGCTGACCGTGGTGACGGTGCCGCTGTGCCTGGTCCTGGGCGTCGGCGGCGCGTGGCTCGTCGAACGCACCAGCCTTGTGGGCCGGAAATGGTGGGCCGTGCTGCTTGCCGCCCCGCTGGCCATCCCCGCGTTCGTCAACAGCTACGCGTGGGTTTCCGCCGTGCCGTCCCTCGGCGGGCTGTGGTCTGGGGTCCTGATCGCCATCCTGTCCTATTTCCCCCTCGTGTACATCCCGGCCGCCGCGACGCTCAGCCGCCTGGATCCGGCGATCGAGCAGTCCGCCGCCTCCCTCGGCCTCGGCGCCTGGCGCGCGTTCTTCCGCGTGGTGCTCCCGCAGTTGCGCATCGCCATGACCGGCGGCGGGCTGCTGGTCGCCCTGCATCTGCTGGCCGAATACGGGGCCTTCGCGATGATCCGCTTCGACACCTTCACCACCGCGATCATGGTGCAGTACCAGTCCACGTTCAACGGCACCGCCGGGAACATGCTGGCCAGTGTCCTGGTGTTCCTCTGCCTGATCCTGCTGCTCGTGGAGGTCCGCAGCCGCGGCAGCGCCCGCTACGCCAGGATCGGCTCCGGGGCCCAGGCGCGCGCCTTGCGCCTGCCCCTGCACGCCTACCAGCTCCCCGCCCAGCTGTCCCTGATCGCCCTCACCGCGCTGGCTTTCGGGCTGCCGCTGACGTTTGTGCTGCGCTGGATCGTCGCCGGCGGCCCGGAAATCTGGGCTGCCGAGGAATTCATGCCGGCCCTCCTGCAGACCTTGGCCTACGGCCTTGCGGCGGCCGTCGCCACCACCGTGGTCGCGTTCCCCATGGCCTACCTGGCCGTAAGGCGGCCCGGCTGGTTCAGCAAGTCCCTGGAGCTGTCCAACTACATCACCAGCTCCATGCCCGGGATCGTGGTGGGCCTGGCCTTCGTGACCGTGAGCATCCGGATGGTGCCCAGCATGTACCAGACCTCGGCGCTGCTCATCGCGGCCTACGTGCTGCTGTTCCTCCCCCGGGCCCTCGTGAACATCCGCTCGGGGCTTTCCCAGGCACCGAAGGAACTCGACGAGGCCGCCCAGGTGCTCGGCAAGCCGCCGCTGCTGGCCTTCCTGCGCGTGACGCTGCGCCTCACGGCCCCCGCCGCGGCAGGCGGCGCGGCCCTGGTGTTCCTGGGGATTGTCAACGAGCTCACGGCCACCCTCCTGCTCTCACCCAACGGGACCCGCACACTCGCCACGGAGTTCTGGAGCAAGAGCAGCGAGATCGACTACGCTGGCGCCGCCCCCTATGCGCTGCTGATGATCCTGATCTCGGCGCCCATGACCTATCTCCTCTTCCAGCAGTCCAAGAAAGTAGCCGGACAGTGACCGATATTTACCCGTCGCGTGAGGCCCCCTCGCGTCTCCCCGAGCCGCGGGTCGCGGCTTCCGTGGCCACCAGCACCAACAGCCACCTGGAAATCGACGCGGTCACCAAAAACTTTGGGCCCCAGGCCGTCCTCAAGGGCGTCAACCTTTCCGTCGCCAAGGGCGGAACGACGGCGATCGTGGGACCCTCCGGCTCCGGCAAGACCACGCTCCTGCGCCTGATTGCCGGCTTCGAACACCCGGACACCGGCAGCATCTCGCTCAACGGGATCAAGGTGGCCGGGGAGAACGCCTGGGTCCCGGCCCACAAGCGGCACGTCGGCTACGTCGCCCAGGACGGCGCCTTGTTCCCGCATCTGACGGTCGGACAGAACATCTCCTTCGGGCTGGACGCCGCGCAGCTCCCCGGCGGGCGCCGCGGGGTCAAGGCGCGGGTGGGCGAGCTGCTGGAAATGGTTTCCCTGGACCCGGCGATGGCCAAGCGCCGTCCCCACCAGCTCTCCGGCGGGCAGCAGCAGCGGGTCGCCCTGGCCCGGGCGCTGGCCCGCAAGCCCGCGCTCATGCTGCTGGACGAGCCCTTCTCCGCCCTGGACGCCGGCCTGCGTGTGGCCACCCGCCGCGCCGTGGCCCAGGTCCTGAAGGACGCCGGCGTCACCACGATCCTCGTCACGCATGACCAGGCCGAGGCGCTGTCCTTCGCCGACCAGGTGGCCGTCATGCGCGGCGGCAAGCTGGCCCAGATCGGCAACCCGTTCGTCGTCTACACGCGCCCGGCGGACCGTGCCACCGCCGAGTTCCTGGGCGACGCCGTGATCCTGGATGCCTGGATGGAAGGCTCCCTGGCCACGTGTTCGCTCGGCGGGATCCCCGTGCGCCGCCCGCCGGCCCAGGGCCGGGTCCAGCTGATGCTGCGGCCCGAGCAGATCCGCATTTCCGAGGACGGCCCCATCCGCGGCACGGTGGTGGACACGGACTACTTCGGCCCCGAGACCACGGTGCGGCTCCAACTCCCCGTCCCGCCGGTCCTTGCCGCCGGCGCCGTCCCGGACCACCGCTACCCCGGCGGCGGGGAAATCATCACCATCCGGCACTGGAACGCCTCGATCGCCCGCCCCGGCACGGAGCTGCGGCTTCGCGTGGTGGGCGAGGCCGTCGCGTTCCCGATGGATGAGCAGCAGTCCCAATAGTCCGCTGCTTTAGGGAGACGTGGTCGTAGTGGTCAACGAGCCTGGCATCGTAATCGCTCACAGCTGGACCCAACCCACGAGCGACATACATCCGGAGCGTGCGTCCGATAGTCGATCGGCCTGCACATCACGTGCGCTGCGCCGCCCTCGGAGGTCCCCGCCGCCGGCAATAGCCGTGCATGGAAGAATCGCACCATGGATGCGGAGCAGCGGAGGCGTGTTGAGGACACCCTGAGTTTCGTGGACGCCCTCGTGAAGGCGATGGATCGGCGGGAGGAAGTCTTCCACGTGGTCGAGGACTCAAAGGACCCAGACGAAGCGATCCGTCGTCTGGTGGAACTCTTGGAGCTGGACGAACAGTCCTGCCGGAGAACCCTGTACCTGCAAGTCAGAAGATTCACACGCGAACAGCGCCTGGCTTTGGCTGCTGAAGCGGAAGAACTCAGATCGAGCCTGTCGTCTGGCGGGGAGCCATAGAAAGCCGTAATGCAGGGGCTCTCTGTTCCCGTGTGACCCGCTCGAAAATATGCCCCGCCCGAAAAACTGCCCGGTCAAGGTACCCGAAACGGGATGGGGCGAGGCTGAGGCCCCGCGGGAATAAGAACCGCGGCCACCATGTTCGTTTCCGGTGTGAAGAACATCGGATTCCTGTCCTTCGGCCATTGGACCGACCACCCGGATTCCGGCACGCGCACCGCGTCGGACGCGCTGTTGCAGGCGATCGACCTCGCGGTCGCGGCCGAGGAGCTGGGTGCGGACGGCGCCTACTTCCGAGTCCACCACTTCGCGCAGCAATACGCCTCACCGTTCCCGCTGCTCGCTGCGATCGGGGCCCGGACAAACCGCATCGAGATCGGCACCGGCGTGATCGACATGCGCTACGAGAACCCGCTCTACATGGCGGAGGACGCCGGCGCGGCCGACCTGATCTCGGGCGGCCGGCTGCAGCTGGGCATCAGCAGGGGTTCACCCGAGCAGGTCATCGACGGGTGGCGTCATTTCGGCTTCGCCCCCGCCGAGGGCGAGTCGGACGCCGACATGGGCCGCAGGCACACCGAGCGGCTGCTCGAGGTGCTCACTGGCAAGGGCTTCGCTGCGCCGAGCCCCCGCCCGATGTTCCCGAACCCTCCGGGCCTGCTGCGCGTGGAGCCGCACTCGGAGGGCCTGCGCGAGCGCATCTGGTGGGGCTCCGGCTCGAACGCCACGGCCATCTGGGCGGCGAAGCTCGGCATGAACCTGCAGAGCTCCACGCTGAAGGATGATGAGACCGGCAAGCCCTTCCACGTCCAGCAGGCCGAGCAAATCGAGCACTACCGGCAGGCCTGGAAGGAGGCGGGGCACGAGCGAGCGCCGCGCGTCTCGGTCAGCCGCAGCATCTTCGCGCTGACGGACGAGCGCGACTGGCACTACTTCGGCCGCGACCGCCACAGCTCCGACCAGGTGGGCAACATCGACGAGAAAACGCGCGCGGTCTTTGGCCGCTCCTACGCCGGTGCCCCGGACGAGCTGGCCGCGAAGCTGGCCGAGGACGAGGCGATCGCCGCGGCAGACACCCTGCTGCTCACGGTCCCGAACCAGCTCGGTGTCGACTACAACGCCCACGTCATCGAGTCGATCCTGAAGTATGTGGCGCCGCAGCTGGGCTGGCGCTAACCCCTCGCATTGAGACCGCCCGGTGCCCGGCATAGGGTAGGCGGATGACTGTTCAGCCAGGCCTGCACCGCCAACACTGCTCCGTTGCCGCCCCCACCCAGCTGTGGCTCGATCCTGACGGCCGCCTGGCCGGCGAGGTCAAACCGCCCGGCGCCGGCGACCCTGCTGAGCCGGCCGGGTTCACCGGGCTGCTCCACGGCGACACCCGGATGCTGTGCCGGGCGCTCGTGCGCGTCAACGGCCTGGAGCCCGAACCGGCGGCCGTCGAGACGGAGCCCGGCGGCGTCCTGCGCGTCCGGGGACTGGTCCGGGGCATCCCGGGACCCACGGAGGATCCCGCCGTCGAGCTCCTCCAGACCTGGACCGTGACGCCGGGCCTGGTGCGGCACACCCTGCAGCTGCGCACCTCCCTGGATTCCCTCGACGTCGAAGTCGACGTCGAGCTCGCCGCCGACTTCACCGACATGGCCCAGATCCGCCTCAGCCGCTTCCGTGACGTGTCCGGGCCGGTCTCTGCCGATGAGTCCACGCTGCGCTGGCAGGAGGGCGGCAAGACCCTGGCGGTCGCGGCCGCCGGCGCCGTCACCCCGGAAGGCCACCTCGCCTGGCGCGGAACCCTGGGCCGGGGCCGGCCGTTCGAGGCCGAATGGCAGGCCGTCCTGACCGATCATGAGGACGCCGTCGTGGCTGCCCGTCCGCCCGCGGCCCGGCCCACGCGGACCGGGCCGGTGGGGGCCCTGGGCCTGCTCCTGGATAACTCCCTCGATGACGTGGCCGGGCTCCGGCTGGCGACCCGCCAGCTGCCGGACGCCCCGTTCATCGCCGCCGGGGCGCCGTGGTACTTCACGCTGTTCGGGCGGGATTCGCTGTGGGCGGCGCGGCTGCTGCTGCCCTTGGACAGCGGCCCGGACAACGGGCTGGCGGCGGGCACACTGCGCGCGCTGGCGGCTTTCCAGGGCACCCGGACGGACGCGGCGGCCGCCGAGGAGCCCGGCAAGATCCTGCACGAGCTGCGGTCCAAGGAACTGGTGCTGGAGAGCCAGAACCTGCGCCTGCCGCCGGTGTACTTCGGGGCCGTGGATTCCACCCCGCTGTGGCTGTGCCTGCTCGGGGAACTCTGGCGCACCGGCCGGGACGAGGACGCCGTCCGGTCGCTGCTGCCGAACGCGGCACGCGCCGCGGAATGGCTGCTCGCCGCCGGCGCCCCCGGAACGGACGACGCAGCGGACGGCGCAGCCGGCAACGGCGGGTTCCTCAGCTACCGTGACTCCACGGGCCACGGCCTGAGCAACCAGGGCTGGAAGGATTCCCGGGACGCCATGCAGTTCCGCGACGGCCGGCAGGCGGAGGGGCCCATCGCCCTGTCCGAGGTGCAGGCCTACGCGTACCAGGCAGCCATGGAAACGGCCGACCTGTTCGACGCGTTCGGGGAACCGGGCGCCCAGGCGCTGCGCGACTTCGCCGCAGCCCTCCGGCTCCGGTTCCGGGAGCGCTTCTGGGTTGAGGACGACGGCGGGCCGTTCCCCGCCATGGCCCTGGACGGGCACGGGGTCCCCCTGGACATCCCGGGCTCGAACATGGGGCACCTGCTGGGCACGGGCATCCTGGACGCGGCCGAAGCCCGGATCGTCGCGGACCGGCTGGTGAGCCCCGAGCTGTTCTCCGGTTACGGCGTGCACACGATTTCGCGGCGGGCCGCAGGGTTCTGGCCCTTCAGCTACCACTGCGGCTCGGTCTGGAGCCACGACACCGCCATCGCGATCCGCGGCCTCCTGGCCGACGGTTTCATCGCCGAGGCACGGATCCTCGCCGACGGTCTGCTCGCGGCGGCGGCCTCCTTCGGGCACCGGTTGCCGGAGGTGTTCGCCGGGGTGCGGGCCGAGGACTCGGGCGTCGCGGTGCCGTATCCGGCGTCGTGTCACCCGCAGGCGTGGTCCTCAGCCTCGGCGGTGGTGATCGCCCAGGCGATGGGTGTCGGGCTCTGACGGTCCCGCTGCCGCTGGATGTTCCCCGGACGGGGCCGCGGCGGCGCGCAGCCCGTCGGCCAGGATGACGGCGCCGGTCACGGCGAGCGCCAGGCCCATGGAGGCGAGCACGTCGGTCAGCCAGTGGTACCCCAGGTACAGGCAGCTGAAGGCGACCACCAGTGTCCCGGCAGCCGCTGCCGCGAAGCCGAGCACCGACGTCGACCTTTTGCCTGTCCGCGTGCCGCGGGCCGCCAGCAGCAAGTAGCTGAGGACGCACAGGAAGACGCCGGCCCCGAAAGTATGGCCGGAGGGAAAGGACAGGGCGTCGTCCGGTCCCAGCATGAAGCCGCTGGCGGCGGGCCGGCTCCGGCCGACGTCGTGCTTCACCAGCGTGGACACCGCGAAGGTGGCCGCCATGGCGCCGACCAGCAGGGCGGGACGCCAGACTTCACGCTTGAAGACCGCCCAGGCCAGTGCCACGGCGCAGCCGATCACCGTCATCCACAGCGGCGACGCCACCGTGGTCACGGCCGCCAGGACGGCGGTGGCGAGGGGGTTCCGGGACGCCACGAGTCCGTCGTGTACCGGCGCGTCCAGGTCGGCCAGGCCGCTGTTCGACTGCACGGCGGCGAGCACGGTCCAGAAGATCGCCTCCCCGGCGATCAGCAGGCCCGCAGCCACGAAGAAGAGCCGCCGCTGGGACGGCAGCGGCAGGGGTGCAGTGGGTCGCGGGGCACGCTGGGCAAGGAGCATCGCCCAATCCTTCCAGCTTCAACTCCCTGCAGCCCGGAGGGCTGCTGGGAATTCTCTGGGATGCGCCCCGGGGCGGCTACCGTTCTCTGCTACGGTTTTCCGGGCCGCCTGGTCTGTGGGTACGGCGTTTCGAACCGGGCCAGCATCTCCACGAACCCGGCGATCTTCCGCTCCCGGGTCGAGGCCTGCTTGACCGAGTTGGTGCGGTAGATCAGGGCAAACCGGTTCACGGACGTCAGGACCTCGAACATCGCCTGCGCCCGCGGGTCCGCCGCGATGGCGGCGGCGAGGTCATCCGGGACTTCCGCCGTCGCCGAGCCCGAATAGGCGGCCTCCCAGCGCCCGTCCGCCTTGGCGGCGGCGACGGCCGCCTGCCCGGCGGGTGCCATCCGCCCCGCCGCCTCCAGGCGGTCAATCCGCTCCACGTTCCGGGCCGACCACACGCTCTTGGGTCCCCGCCGGGTCATCCGCTGGAACGAGCTTTCCTCGTCCCGGCGCCGCCCCTGCCCGTCGATCCAGCCGAAACACAGCGCCTCCTGCAGCGCGGCCTCGTAGTCGAGCTCCGTCACCGATCCGCCCTTCTTGTGCAGCACGAGCCACACGCCGGGACTCTGCGCGTGGTGTTGCTCCAGCCAGGCGCGCCACTCGGCGGCGTCCTTCACCAGCAGTTCCTCCAGTTCAACAGCCATGGGCCCATTGTGCCCTGCTGTGCTGACCGGAGGGGTGCTTTGGTGGCACCATGTCAGGAGGAGCCAAAAACCGTCCCTCGCAAGGAGATCCCATGCTGCGCGTCCGCCCGATCCACTACACCTCCCGCATGGACCAGTGGGAGGGCCTGCTGTCCGCCCTCGGCATGGTCCGGACGGTCGACGACGGCGACTGGCAGGAGTTCGACGCCGGCTCGGGCCGCCTCGCGCTGCACCGGGTGGCGGCGGTCGCCGCCGGGGCGGATGCCGGGGACGGAGCCGGTCAGGACGGCACTGCCCTGGATGGAAAGACGGACTTCGGCGTCGAGGTCGGGGATCTGGCGGAGTTCGCACGCCGCACCAACGCCGCCGGCGGGGAGGACGGGACCGCCCCGGCCGAGCTGGTCAGCGCCCGCCACGGCGATACCTGCCGCATCACGGGCGGGGACGGCTTCGCTTTCTTCGCGGACAAGGCCGCCCACGGCGCGCAGTGTGCGGACGCCGATCCTGCCCTCGCCGTCGTCGAAGTCTGGTTCACGCCGGACGCGGCCGCCGCCGCGCAAACCCTGCGGAACATGGGCGCCCGGCTGCGGCCGGCCCCGGACGATGACGAAACGGCGGATTTCACTGCGAAGAACGGCGGTGTGCTGATGGTCCGGCCCGCCAGCGGCGCCGCCCGGACCGGCCTGGGGTTTGAATACACCGGCGATCTCGCCGGCCTGCGGGACCGCCTCGCGGCCGCCGGCCACCGGGTCAGCCTGACGGAAGAGGCCTTCGGGCGGACCCTGCACGTGGCCAACCCGGACGCGGCCGACCTGCCGGAGAACCCCCACGGGGCGATGCTCTGGATCTCGCATAAGCCCGAAGGCGCTTGAGGCGGTCCTGGTCAGGCGCCTGGGGGTTCCGCCGCTGCGGCAGCGGAGGAACCCCGGGTCCTCGGTCAGTCCTCCAGCGCCCCGTTGCAGAGCCGGTTCACTACCTCGGTGAGCATCGCCAGGCCAGCCACGATGTCCTCGTCCGTGGTGTATTCGTGCTCGTTGTGGGAGATCCCGTCCACGCTGGGCACAAACAGCATGACCGTCGGGACGAGGTCCTTCATGTTGGTCGAATCGTGCCCGGCCAGGGTCATGACCTGCTTGTTGGCCAGGCCCAGGTCCGCCGCCACCTTGGCCGCGAGTTCCACGCCCTCGGGCTGGTAGGGGGTGACGGGCCAGGTGTGGGCGTGGTTGCGCTCCACTGTGACGTTCGCCAGCCGTTCGATCCCGGCGATCCGCTCGTCCAGCAGGGCGTCGGCCTCGGCAAGGACGGCTTCGTCGGCGCTGCGCAGGTCCAGCAGCAGGCTCACCCGGGACGGCACCACCACGGGCGAGTTGGGGTAGACGTTCAGTTGCCCCACGGAGGTGTGCAGCACGCCGGGGAAGGTGTCGGCGAGTTCCCGGGCGGCGACCACCATCATGGACGCGCCCAGCAGTGCGTCCTTCCGGTCGGCAATCACGGTGGAGCCGGTGTGGGCCTGCTCGCCGTGGACCACGAACTCGTATTTATTGGCCGCCCAGTTGGAGTTCACCAGGCCGATGGTGATGCCTTCGCGTTCCATGCTCCGGCCCTGTTCAATGTGGATTTCGGCGCAGTACGCGGCTTCGGGGCCCTCGTAGGTGCCCCGGCAGCCGATGGCGTCCAGTGCCTCGCGGACCGAGACTCCGGCCGCGTCCGTGGTGGCCAGCGCGGTTTCGAGTTCGAGCTTTCCGGTGTAGACGGAGGAGCCCATCATGGACGGCTTGAAGCGGGAGCCCTCCTCGTTGAACCAGTTGACCACCGCGATGTTGAACCGGGGCTGCCCGGCGTCTCCGGCCGCGGCCCACTGCTCCACGAGCCGGAACGCCGCGTGGGCTGCGGCGAGCACGCCGTACGCGCCGTCGTAGCGTCCCGCCGTCGGCTGGGAATCCATGTGGGAACCCACCACGACGAACGGGGCACCCGGCACGGCCTCGTACAGGCCCCACTGGTTGCCGGCCCGGTCGAACCGGACGGTGAAGCCGTTGGCCTCCAGCAGGCCGGTGAGCCATTGCCGCTGCTGGCCGTCCGGCACGCTGGCGGCCTGGCGTTCCACGCCGCCGTTCTCGGTGGCGCCGAATTCGCTCATGATGTGGAAGTCCCGCACGAACGCGGCGTCGCGGGTGCTGAAAGAGGTCTGAGTGGTCACGGTGTTCCCCTATGAACGGTTGGTGGCTGCGCTGAAGAATGGACCGGTTGCGGCCGAATCGACCGCAACCGGGGACGTGAGGCCGGGGCTCCGGAACGTGAAGTTCCCCCCGACGGCGGTGGCCAGCACCTGGAGTTCGGCGATGCTGGCCGCGGTGAGCGGGGACCCGGACAGGACGGCGAAGTCGGCGAGCTTCCCGGCGGTCAGTGAACCCTTGACGCCGGAGGCGCCGGTGGCTGCTGCGGCGCCGGTGGTGTAGGCCGCCAGGGCCTGGAGCGGGCCCAGCCGCTCGTCCGGGTTCCCGAACACGGCCCCGGAGGCGGTGCGCCGGTCCACGAAGGCCTGCATCCCGCGGAGCACGTTTCCGTCCGCCACGGGCCGGTCGGAGCTGCCGGCGAGGGTCACCCCGGCGGACAGGAACGACGCCGCCCGGTAGGCCCAGCCGAGCCGTTCCGGGCCGAGGGACAGCGTCATGCCGTCCCCGCCTCCGGCGAAGAAGCTCGCCTGCGGGGTGACGGCGATGTCCGCAGCGGCCAGCCGTTGCAGCTGTTCCGGCCGGGTCATCGAGGCATGTTCGATCCTGTTGGGCACGGCCCGGGGGCCGTATTTGGCGGCGCAGGCGGTGATGATGTCGATCGCGAGGTCAACGGCGCGGTCGCCGATGGCGTGCGCCGCGATCGACCAGCCGGCCGCGTAGGCGGCCTCGATCTTTGTCCGCAGCGCGTCCGGCTCGGCCTGGAAGTAGCCGGTGTTCCCGGTGTTGTCCGTCCCGCCGTGGCTGCAGTAGTCCTGGCTGACCGCCGCTGTTTCGCCGAGCAGTGACCCGTCCAGGAACACCTTCGCCGGGCCCAGGGACAGGAAGTCGCCGCCGAAGCCGCTGGCGATGCCCAGGTCCAGTCCGGCCGGCGCGGTGCCCGGCGGGTGCTGCCCGCCGAGCGGGTGCAGCACGTCCAGGACGGGCATCAGCTGCGCCCGGGCGTGGAGCCTGCCCGCGGCCGCCGCCCGCTGGTAGGCGGCCAGCTCGACGGGGCTGTGGCCGATCCAGCCGCCGCCGATCCCGGCCTCGGTGAAGCTCGTGATGCCCTCTGCGGCGTAGTGGCGGGTGGCCCGGTCCAGTGCGGCTTCGATCGCCTCGGACGGGTACGGCAGGATCAGCTGCTGGATCAGCTGTTGCGCGGTTTCCTGGACCAGCCCGGTGGGGCGGCCGTCGGCGTCGCGGACTATGACGCCGCCGTCGGGATCCGGAAACGACGCCGGTTCCGCGCCGGCCAGCCGGAGCGCGGCAGTGTTGACCACGGCCATGTGGCCGGAGTTGTGCCGTATGAACAGCGGCCGGCTCCCCGTGATCCGGTCCAGGACGGTGATGTCCGGAAACTCGCCGCCGTGCTGGGTCTGGCTGAAGCCGGTGGCCAGCAGCCAGCCCGGCGCCTGGCCGTCCCCGGGCTCCGGCTCAGCCCCTGCCTCAGCCTGTGCCTCTGGCTCTGCATTGCTGTCTGCCGCCATGCCGGCCTCCAGCAGGGCGTAGAGCTGGTTCAGTCCGCGCGCCCCGGAGACGTCCAGTTCACCAAGGCCCAGCCCGAACCAGGTGGTGTGGCAGTGGGCGTCGATGAAGCCGGGGGTCACGGTGGCGCCGCCGAGGTCCAGGACCTCGGCGGCCTCCAGCCCGTCCAGGTCATCGTCGAGGCCCACAATCCGGCCCTGCCAGACCCCCAGCGACGTGGCATGCGGGCGGCGGGCGTCCATGGTGATGATGTCCGCGTTGCGCAGCAGCAGATCGAGTTTCATTGGTTACCTAGCGTGGTTCTTTAGCGGTGGGAGGTGGTGACCGACTTGATCCGGGTGTAGTCCTCCAGGCCGAAGACGGAGAGGTCCTTGCCGGTGCCGGAGTGCTTGAAACCTCCGTGCGGGGCCTCGGCCGGGATCACCTGGTGGCAATTGATCCAGACGGCGCCGAAGTCCAGTTCGTTGGAGACCCGGGTGACCACTCCGTGGTTGTTGGACCAGACGCTGGAGGCCAGCGCGTACTTGGTCCCGTTGGCGAGCCCCACGGCTTCGGCCTCGTCCCGGAAGGGCTGGATGGTGACGACGGGTCCGAAGATTTCCTCGCAGACCACCTCGTCGGCCTGGAACACGCCGTCGATCACGGTGGGTTCGAAGTGGAAGCCGGCGCCCGTCCGCTTGCCTCCGGCCAGGACCCTGGCGTTCGCGGGCAACCGGGACATGAAGCCTTCCACCCGGTCCAGCTGGGCGGCGCTGTTCAGCGGACCGAGGTCCGCGGCGTCGCCGCCGACCTGCAGCGCTGCGGCCGCTGCGGCGAGCGCGGCACCGAATTCCTGGTGGATGGATTCCTCCACGAGCACACGGGTCACGGCGGTGCAGTCCTGCCCGGCATTGAAGAACGCACCGAGCGCAATCTCCCTGGCGGCCAGGTCAATGTCGGTGTCGGCGAACACGATTGCCGGCGCCTTGCCGCCGAGTTCCAGGTGGACGTCCTTGAGGGTCTTCGACGCCGCGGACATCACCTGCGCCCCGGCCCGGGTGGAGCCGGTGATGGACACCATTTCCGGGATCTCGTGATCCACCATGGCGGCGCCGGTCCCCCGGCCGCCGCAGATGACGTTGACGACGCCCGCCGGGTAGGCCTCCTGTGCCAGCTCGCCCAGCACCAGGGTTGACCAGGGCGTGGTGTCGGCCGGCTTCAGGACGAGCGTGTTGCCGGCGGCGAGCGCAGGTCCGATCTTCCAGATGGCCATCATGAACGGGTAGTTCCACGGGGTGATCTGGGCGACCACGCCGAGGGGTTCGCGCCGGACGGTGGAGGAAAAACCGCGGACATATTCGGTCTGCGCGGTCCCGGACACCACGCGGCAGGCGCCGGCGAAGAAGCGCAGCTGGTCGGCGCCGCGGAGGATCTCGATCTCGCGGGTGATCTGGCGGGGCTTGCCGGTGCAGGCCACCTCGGCGTCCAGGAGCCTGTCGACGTTGGCCTCGATGAGGTCGGCGAGTTTGAGCATCATGGCCTGGCGTTCGGCCGGGGTGGTCCGCTTGTAGCTCTGGAAGGCGGTGTGGGCGGCCTGGAAGGCGCGGTCCACGGTGGCGGCATCGCTGTCCGGGGCGGTGCCGAGCTGGACTCCGGTGGCGGGGTCGAAGAACGGCAGGGTGGCCGCGTCCGAACCGTCGGCGGCACTGCCTGGGACGATCTCACCGTTGATGATGTTGTGCAGGGTGATCATGACGGGCTCCGGTCAGTTGCTGGCGGTCTTGGGTGAGCGGGTGGCGGGGTCCTGCGGCAGGTGCAGGACAGCCGGCAGGCCGGAGTCGACGGCGCGGCGGAAAGCGGCACCGAAGTCCTCTGCCTTCTCGACGCGTTCGCCGTAGCCGCCGTAGGACCGGGCCAGTGCGGCGAAGTCCGGGTTGGTCATGTGGGTGCCCGAGGGCCGGCCCGGGTAGTGGCCTTCCTGGTGCTCACGGATCGTGGCGAAGATGCCGTTGTCCACCACGAGGGCGATGAATTTCCCGCCGTGGCCCATGGCGGTGGCCATTTCCTGGCCGTTCATCATGAAGCAGCCGTCGCCGGCGATGGAAATCACCTGCCGGCCGGGGTAGGCCAGTGAGGCAGCCACCGCCGCCGGGATCCCCATGCCCATGGCCCCGTTGCGGGGTGCCGCGAGTGAGTTCGCGGTGTTGTGCCTCAGGTAGCGGGCCGGCCACAGCGAGTGGTTCCCGGCCCCGTAGGTGATGACGGCGTCGTCGTCCATTTCCTGTTTGAGGATTTCCATGACGACGTCGAGGTCCACATATTTCGAGTCCACTCCGTTGCCGCTGTCCGGCTGCGCGGTGGAAAACTTCTCGTAGTCGGCGCGGGCCCCGGCCAGCCAGCCGGCCGCGGGATCCACCGCGGAATCGGCGGCGGCGAGTGCCGTGGCGAAGGACGCGACGTGGGCCGGGATGTGCTGGTCCAGCCGGCCGAAGTGGCCCAGCAGATCGGCGCCGGGGTGGACGACGACGGTGACGGCATCCAGTCCGCGCTTGTAGCCGTCGGAGAGCACGTCGGCGCGGACGCAGCCGACGAAGACCAGCAGGTCGGCCTCGTCGAGGCGGCGGGCGTTGGCGTCGCTGCGGGCGTAGCCGAGGTAGCCGGCGTAGGCGTCGCTGTTGTGCGGGACGGCGTCGTAGGCGCGGAAATCCGCGAGCACGGGGACTCCGTGGCGGGCGGCCCAGCCGGCCAGCGCGTCGGAGGATGCCTGGTCCCAGCCTTCGCCGCCCACCACGATCAGGGGCTTCCTGGACGCGGCCAGGCGTTTCTCGAGGCCGGCGAGATCGGCTGCTGCAGGTGCCGGGCGGGCGACGGTCCGGGGCTCCACCGTGGCGGATTCGATGGCGTGGACCAGCACGTCCTCGGGGAGGCCGATCACCACGGGACCCGGCCGGCCGCTGAGGGCTGTGAAGATGGCGTCGTCCACCACGCGGGCGGCGGAGGCGGCGTCGTCGAGCGTCACGACCTTCTTGGCGGTGCTGCCGAACCAGGCGTTGATGTCGAATTCCTGGAACGACTCGCGGCCGCGGTCCGCGACCGGGATGAGGCCCACGAACAGGATCATCGGGGTGGCGTCCTGGTGCGCGGTGTGGATGGCGATGAAGGCGTTGGCCGCGCCCGGACCCCGGGTCACCATGGCCACGCCCGGAAGCTCCGTGAGCCGGCCTTCGGTGAGGGCCATGAATCCGGCGCCGCCCTCGTGGCGGGTCACCACGGTTTCAATGGAGGATCCGTGCAGTCCGTCCAGCACATCCAGGAAGCTCTCCCCGGGTACGCCGTAGACGCGCTGGATGCCGGCTCGTTCCAGCTGGGCAACAATCAGGTGCCCGGCGGTGGTTGTGGTGCTCAATGCTTCATTCCCTTTTCTTCGATGCTCAGTGCGGGGAGGAACAGGCCGGACAGCGCGGTCAGCGCGGAGACCACCAGCAAGATGATGGCGCCGGGCCAGAACGAATTGCCGTTGGCGGCCACGAGGGCCGTCGCGATCAGCGGCACGAAGCCGGAGATGACGCCGGCGCTGTTGGAGGTGATGGCGACGCCGGTGTACCGGACCTTCGTGGCGAACAGTGCGGTCAGGGCCGTTCCGGACACGGCGTACGGGACGGACAGGGTGGACACTCCGACGATCATGGCCAGGATGACCAGGCCGGGGTTGGCGGTGTCGATGGCCAGGAAGACGGGTACGGCGATGACGGCGGAGGCGACGCCGCCCCAGAGGATGACCTTGCTGGCGCCGAACTTCTCGCCCATGCGTCCGGCCCAGACCAGCGCGAAGATTTCCACGACGGCGGCCAGCAGCGAGCCGAGCAGCAGCGTTTCGTAGGGCATCTTGAGCACCTTGGTGCCGTAGAAGACCACGAAGCTGGTGATGAGGTAGAAACCGCCGATGCCCAGCAGCGCGGAGCACATGCCCACCAGGATCTGGCGCCAGCTCTTCGTCAGGACGCCGCGGATGGGGGCGTGCTCGGTCTCGCCGGACTCCATGAGTGCTTCGAACTCCGGGGACTCGCTGAGCTTGCTGCGGATCCACATCGAGACGGCCAGCAGCGGGATCGCCGCGATGAACGGGATGCGCCAGCCCCACGCGTCGAAGTTGGCCTGGCCCACCAGATACAGCATTCCGAAGAACCCGCCGGAGGACAGGATGGTGCCGATCGGCGAGCCGAGCTGCGGGAGGGCGGCGTAGCGGGCGCGTTTGGCGACCGGGGCGTTTTCGACGGCGATAATCACCGCGCCGCTCCACTCGCCGCCGACGGCGAGGCCCTGCAGGATGCGCAGCGCGACCAGCAGGATGGGCGCTGCGACGCCGATCGTCATGTAGTTCGGCAGCAGGCCGATGAGACCGGTCACGAGGCCGATGCCCACGATGGTGACCATCAGGATCTTCTTGCGCCCCACCTTGTCGCCCAGGGCGCCGAAGATGAAGCCGCCGATCGGACGGGCCACGAAGCCCACGGCCAGGGTGGCGAAGGAGCTCATGGCCGAGACGAAGGGGTCCTGGGACACGAAGTACTGCGCGTTGAAGACGAGCGCCGCGGCGGTGGTGAACAGGAAGAAGTCGTACCACTCCAGCGCGGTGCCGACGAGGGCCGCGAGGGCGACTTTCTTGGCCACGCTCTCATCGACAACCCCGGGCAACTGCGGACTGGCGGTGGTAGTGGCGTTGCTTGCGCTGCTTGCCATGATTACTCCAAAGAAATGTGACTGGTCTTGACGGCGGCCCCTGTGCGGTCACCCCCATCCGGGGACAGTTCCGTCCGTGGCGATTCGGGCCGAGACGATTCGGGAGCCGACGCTTCCGGCGGGTGTGAGTGGGCTCACGCCTGGTGCTTCATTCCATTCTGCCAGTAGCTTTTTCCAAAATAACTAGCAGTGCGCCACGCTTTGTCGACCCTAGAATGTGAGAATGCACAATTTTGAATCGCCGGGCGACGCTTTCCGCTGGAGTGAGCTGGTGGACCAGCTCGAAGGCCGGCTGGACCTCCTGGCCCAGGCGTTCACCGCCCGGGTCCGGCAAATCCCGGAATACGGCGACAGCCAGGTGACTGTCTTGGAAATCCGGGACACTGCGCGGGAAACGTTCCGCCGGCTCATCCATGGGCTCCGGGGCGGCCCGGCGGACACAGCACGGGACGGGCTGCTCGCCTTTGCCTCGGACCTCGGGTCCAAACGGGCGAGGGCCGGGATACCGCCGGAGTCCCTGACGTCGGCGGTGCGGCTGGACTTCAGCATCCTGTGGGCAGACCTCTTGGAGATCGCCGCACCCGAGGATGCCGGGCTGCTGGCCTCCCGGGTGGACCAGGTCTGGCGGGTCGTCGACGAGTTCGCCACCCGCACCCACATGAGCTACCTGACCGAGCGCGTGCGCATGGCCCAGGAGGAGTCCAGCATCCAGCACGAATTCATCGCCCGGCTGTTCAACCAGAGCACGCCCTCGGCCGAGACGTCCGCGCAGGTTGGCTCCGCCCTGGGCATCGGGCCGGATGCCCGCTGCGGCCTCGTGGCTGCCAGCGGCGACGCCGGCGCCCGCCTCCGTGCGGCCGCAACCCAGTTCGGCGCCGCCCAGCGCCGGCAAAAGATCTTCCTGCACGAATCCGGTGGAAACACGTACCTGTTCTGGCCGCTCCTGTTGTGGACACCGTCGGGGAGGCCCGGGGACACGCGGAACGCGCCCCAGCCGCCGCCGCTCGTGGCGGATATTCCATCCGGCTATGTCCCGGAGGTGCACGGGCTGCGCGGCCTGCCCGCCGCCGCCCGGACCGCAGAGAGCCTCGCGGCCCTGTTGCGCCCCAGCGACGCCGGTCCCCTGTCCGCGGATGCCGCATGGGCCCGGTTTGCCCAGCAAAACCTCCAGGACGCCGGACTCGACCTCGCCGCCCAACTGGAGGAAGCCATGGAGGAATGCCGCGGCGGGGAACGGGAGCGCCTCCGGGAAACGGTGCAGCACTATCTCTCCACCGGCAACATCACGGCCACGGCGGAACAGCTGTTCTGCCACCGGAACACCATCCTGAACCGGCTCAACCGCTTCCAGGAACTGACCGGGATCGACCTGACCATTCCGGCCCAGGCCGCGCGGCTGGTGGTTGCCTGGGCCTGAAAGTTGTGTGAACACACACTGCGGGGCCTTTTTTGGTGGGGTTTTCGCCATTGAGCTGTGATCACCAACACAGAATAGTGGGCTACTACCTTGCACTGGACATTCGTCCCCGCACCCCCATCTGGAGATATTGATGGCTCAATCGGTAGAAACCACCTCCCACGCGGCTGCCCGTCTGGACTTGGCCAAGATGCGTAAGATCGCCCTTGCCAGCGTCATCGGCACCACCGTCGAGTGGTACGACCTCTTTGTTTTCGGCACAGCGTCCGCGCTCGTGTTCAATAAGATCTTCTTCCCCAGCTTCGACCCCATCGTGGGCACCATGCTCGCCTTCGGAACCTTCGCCTCCGCATACATTGCACGCATGGTCGGCGCCATCATCTTCGGCCACTTCGGCGACCGCCTGGGCCGCAAATCCATGCTCCTGATTTCACTGCTGACCATGGGCGCCGCCACGTTCGCCATCGGCCTGCTGCCGGACTACAACAGCATCGGGATCATGGCGCCGCTGCTGCTGCTCTTCCTGCGCGTCATCCAGGGCCTGGCCCTGGGCGGCGAATGGGGCGGCGCCGTCCTGATGACGGTGGAACACGCTCCCGCGTCCAAGCGCGGGTTCTACGGCTCGCTGGTCCAGGTGGGCGTGCCCGCCGGGACCCTGATCGCCAACGTGGCGTTCCTCATTGTCGCCTCGAGCGTCAGCACCGAAGAGCTCCTGGCCTGGGGCTGGCGCATCCCGTTCCTGGCCTCCGCGCTGCTCGTGGCCGTGGGCATCTACATCCGGCTGCACATCGAGGAAACCCCGTCCTTCCAGGCGGTCAAGGAAGCCGGCGCCAAGGCCAAGCTGCCGTTCGCGGCCCTCATGGCCAAGTACTGGAAGCAGGTCATCCTCGGCGGCGTTGCCACCCTGTCCACCGGCAGCACCTTCACCCTGCTCGTCGCCTCCGGCGTCTCCTACGGCAAGAAGGAACTGGGCCACTCGGAGGCCCTGATGCTGTGGGTCGTGCTGGCCGCCTGCGCCCTGTGCTTTGTCCTGATCCCCTTCTTCGGCCGGCTCTCCGACAAGCACGGCCGCAAGCCGATCATCTACGCAGGTGTTGCCGCCGAGGCAGCCCTGGCGTTCCCGATGTTCTGGCTCATGGACACCAAGTCCGTGCCGCTGCTCTTCGTCGCGTACCTCGCCATGATGACGGCCTTCGCCGCGAACTACGGCCCGATCGCCACGTTCCTCGCCGAGCTCTTCGGTTCCAAGGTCCGCTACTCGGGACTGTCCGTGGCCTACATGCTCTCCGGGCTCCTCGGCAGCGCCGCCACGCCGTTCATCACCACCTGGCTGCTGGGCATGACCCACCAGAGTTCCTCCATCGCGTGGTACATCATGGCCGCCGCCCTCGTCTCGCTCGGCGCCTTGTTCGTCCTGACCGAGACCCGGCACGGCAACATTGACGCCGTCGACTCCGCCCCCACCGACGCGGCTACCGACGCGAGCACGGGCCCGTCCGCCGAAGCGGTGGCCGCCAAATGACAGCGCCGCAGGCCGTGCTCCCCACTGTCGATCCCGCGGTTCATCCCGTAAACGGGGCGGTCCGCCGGATCGCGCAGATCCCGGGCGGCGCGGCCGCCGTCGGCCCCTTCTCCCAGGCGGTCGTCGCCAACGGGTTTGTGTTCACCGCCGGCCAGATCCCCGCGATCAGCGGGCTGGATGACCAGCCGGACACGTTCGAGGACCAGGTCCGCCAGACCATCATCAACCTCCGGTCCGTGCTTGAGGCGGCCGGGTCCGGCCTGGAGCACGTGGTCAAGGTCAACGGCTACCTCACGGATCCCAGCCAGCTCGAGGCTTACAACCGGGTCTACTCGGAGTTCTTTGGCGCGGCCAAGCCGGCGCGGACCACCGTCTGCGTGAGCCTGTGGGGCGTGGCGCTGGAGATCGAGTGCGTGGCCGTGGTTGCCGGCGCCACGGCGCCGGACGCTCCGTGAACGCGGTGAACGCCGGGCTTGCCGGCGGGCTCCGCGAGCGGCTCGCCGCCGTCAGTTATCCCACGATCGGGCACTTCCTGGAGGACGGATTCGTGGAGCCTGCCATCCGGTCGCTGCTCGACGGCGTCAAGGTGGCCGGCCCCGCGGTCACGGTTCGCATCGCGGACCACGACGCCTACGCCATGAACCGTGCCCTGCTGCAGCTGTACCCCGGCGCGGTGCTGGTGGTGGACATGTCCGGTGACCACCGGCACGCGCCGGTGGGCGCAGTCACCGCCCGCAGCGGCCACCGCGCAAGGCGCCGCCGGCGTCGTCGTCGACGGCGTGGCCACCGACATCCTGGAACTCCGCGCGACCGGCCTGCCGGTCTTTGCCCGCGGGACCTCGTGCCTGACCACGAAGCGGGTCCGCAGCGCCGGCTCCGCCGTCAATGTTCCGGTGCGGTGCGGCGGCGTCCAGGTCAATCCGGGCGACTGGGTGCTCGGTGACGACAACGGCGTGATCGTCCTGTCCGCGGAGGCGGCAGCCGATGTCCTGGGCCAGGCCCTGGCCTCGGACGCCGCCGAGCCGGCGCTGCTGGCACGGATTGCCGCCAGCGAGCCGCTGGAATCGGTGCTGGCGATCTGAGTGACGGCGCGGGGTTCGGGGACGGGATGGGGTAGAACTTAACCATGAATGTGCGCACCCCTGACCCGAATCCCGGCTGGCTCTCCGACGACGACCTGTTCGAAGCGCGGGGCAGGCTGCCGATGGTCTACGTCGAGGCCGTACCGGTCCGGCTGGACCCCCTCGGATTCGTGAACGAGGTCGGCACCCTCCTGCAGGCCGACGAGGACGGCACCATGGTCCGGTCCCTGGTCTCCGGCCGCGTGCTCTACCGCGAGACCATCCGCGCCGCGCTGCTCCGCCACATGGAGAAGGACCTGGGCCCGCTCGCCTTCCCGCAGCTTCCGGTCAGCCCGGTGCCGTTCACCGTGGCCGAGTACTTCCCGTCCCCGTCCCATACCGGCTTCACGGACGACCGCCAGCACGCCGTTGCCCTGGCGTACATCATTCCTGTGACCGGCGAATGCTCCCCGCGGCAGGACGCCCTCGAGCTGACCTGGATGACCCCGCAGGAGGTCATGAGCACGGACGTGCAGCTGGAATTCAGCGGCGGCCGGGGGGCCCTGATCCGGCAGGCGCTGGCTTTCGCGGGAGTCGGCAACTAGCCGGCACCCTGGGGTCCCGGGCCGTCCGGGGACGCTCGCGGCGTCCCCGGCGTCCCCGACTTCATGCACCCGATTTTGTAGACTGTTGGGCGGACCGCAAGAGAACTTTAAGGACTCCCGATGACCCACCCCCCAGCCTCCCGGAACTACAGTGAACAGCAGGCTGGATCTCTGCGGGCCGGCGACCACCTGATCCTGCCCGACGGAAACCGCTCCGCCGAGATCCATCGCGTGGATGTCGAAACCGACGATTTTGGTACTCCCGCCATGGTCTTGGCGACCCTCAGCGGCGGCGGTGTGCTGCGGATCGCGGCGGGATCACTGGTCCGCGTCACCGACGACGCCGAGCCCGGCACCCCAGCTTCCGACGGCGGCGCGCCCGGCCCCGTCGCCCCCGAACCCCCGGCGCCTGGCGCCCCCGAACTTCCAGCGTCCGGCCCGTCTCCCGAACCGGACGAGGCTGCCTCCGACACAACTGGGTCCGACGCAATTGGGTCCGCAAAAACTGAGCCCGACAACACGGCGGCCGCCGCCGTCGTCGTCCCTCCCCAGCCTGTTGCGCCGCCCGCGGTGAGCGGACCCAGCGAAGCGGACCTGGCACTCATCCCGGCCCCCGACGGCACGCCGGAGTCTGTGGTGGAGGCCGCGGCCGAGGCCCATCCGGGCGCCGTCGGAGTGCTCCTGCTCAGTGAACGGCTCGCCAAGGGCATCAACACCAAGTCCGGGAGCTGCCTGAAGGACCTCAGCGACCTCGCACATGAACTCTTCGTCACCCTCAAGGACCCCGACAACGCCCTGGCGGTCGCGGACCTGCTCAACGTCCTGCCGTTCGACGGCAACCCCGACCGCTGGGCTTCGGTGGAGGCAGCCCTGGCGCTCTCCAGCTACATCTGCCGCCAGCTGGGGCAGGACCAGCGCGCCGGGATCTACGAGAAACTGCTCCGGGCGCCCGAGGCCATGGAAACGGACCCGTTCAAGGCCAGGATCAACGCCAAAGTGCGCCAGCGCTCGCTCAACGAGCCCAACCTGTACGACAAGGAAATCTTCCGCTCGATCGACAACGCGAACCCGGACGCGGAACGCGACTGGCGCCTGCTGCGGCTGGAGGCGCTCCTGTTCCTGCGCGCGCACGGCGGCTCCGAAACGATTGGTGCGGCCGAGCTGGAACGCCGGATCGGCAACGAACTCGAATCAGTCCGCGCCTGAGGTCTTGCGTTGGGCCCTACCCGTGGCGGGCACGGAGTTGTAGATTCACCCCATGACGAACAATCTGAGCGTTGTGATCAATTCCGACGCGCAGCAAGTTTGGACCATGCTGCGCGAACCCGCCAAAATCGCCCAATGGCACGGCTGGGTGGCCGATGACCAAGAGGCCGAAATCAACGAAATCTACTTCGGCCCCAATGTGGTCGAAGGCGCCGACCACACCTCCCTGGTGGTCGACGGCGGCGACGTCTTCACCTTGAAACCTGTCCCCACGGGCACGGAGGTCAGCGTCACCCGGGCGGCAATCGACCACAATTCCGAGTGGGCGGCCTGGGACGAGGACATCACCCAGGGCTGGCTGACGTTCCTCCACCAGTTGCGGTTCGCCCTGGAACGGCACCCGCACGGCAAGCGCCGGACTTTCTTCTTCTCCGTGCCCGGCTCCGGCGGGTCCGCGATAGAGAAACTGGGGCTCAGCGATGTCCCGTCGCCGGGGGACCCGTATTCGCTCACCCTGCCCACCGGCGAGGAAATCTCCGGCAAAGTGTGGTTCCGCAGCAACCACCAGGTGGGTCTGACCGTCCACAACTACGCCGAGCACGGGGACGGCCTGCTGATCGTGGCGGACCAGCCCGCCATCGCCGACGTCCGGCCCGACGGCGGATCCCTCGCGATCGTCTCCACCTACGACCTCGGGGCCCACCAGCTGGAGGCGGTCCGCAATTACTGGGACAAGTGGCGGGCTGAGAACTACCCCACATCGGATCCCGTCCACTGAGTCTTGGGCAGGGTTAGCTGGCACACTTGAACCGTGCCAGCCAATCCTGACTTCCCGTCTTCGTCCCCCGCGCCTGCCCGGCAGTCCGAGTTCTCCTTCCGCGTGGGCAAACGCCTGAGCGAGGCGTGCCCGCCGTCGGCCGGGCAGATTGCCGCCAACGGCGGTGAGTTCCTGGGCCGGACCGGCACCATCGCCACCCCGCACGGGGAGATCCAGACTCCGGCGTTCATCGCCGTCGGCACCAAGGCCACGGTCAAGTCCGTGCTGCCGGAATCCATTGCCGAACTCGGCGCGCAGGCGGTGCTGGCCAACGCCTACCACCTATACCTGCAGCCGGGCGCGGACATCCTGGACGAGGCCGGGGGCCTGGGTGCCTTCATGAACTGGCGCGGTCCCACGTTCACCGATTCCGGCGGTTTCCAGGTGATGAGCCTGGGCTCCGGGTTCAAGAAGGTCATCGACATGAAGTCGATCGACAATTCGGGGCCGGACGACGCCGTCGCCCCCGGCAAAGAACGCCTGGCCCACGTGGACGAGGAAGGCGTGTGGTTCAAGAGCCACCTCAACGGCGACCGGCACCGCTTCAGCCCCGAGATCTCCATGAACGTCCAGCACCAGATTGGCGCGGACATCATGTTCGCGTTCGACGAGCTCACCACGCTGCAGAACTCCCGCGGCTACCAGGAGGAGTCCCTGGAGCGGACCCGGCGCTGGGCCGAACGGTGCATCACCGAGCACTTCCGGCTCACGGAGGAGCGCGCCGGCAAGCCCTACCAGGCCCTGTTCGGGGTGATCCAGGGCGCCCAGTACGAGGACCTGCGGCGCAAGGCCTGCCGCGACCTCGGCGCCATGAACTTCGACGGCTTCGGCATCGGCGGAGCGCTGGAGAAAGAGAACCTCGGCACGATCGTGCGCTGGTGCAACGAGGAGCTGCCGGAGAACAAGCCGCGGCACCTGCTGGGCATCTCCGAACCGGACGACATCTTCACGGCCATTGAGAACGGCGCGGACACCTTCGACTGCGTCTCCCCCACCCGGGTGGCCCGGAACTCGGCGTTCTACCACCCCACCGGCCGGTACAACCTCTCCGGCGCCAAGTACAAACGCGACTTCGGCCCGCTGCAGGAAGGCTGCGACTGCTACGCCTGCCTGAACTATTCGCGGGCCTACATCCATCACCTGTTCAAGGCCAAGGAGATGGTCTCGGCCACCCTGATCTCGATCCACAACGAACGCTTCGTGGTGAAGATGGTCGACGACGCCCGGCTCGCCATCGAGGCCGGAAACTTCTTCGAATTCAAGGCCGAAACCCTGGCGAACTACTACTCGTAGGGCGACCCGGCGTCGGGGCGTCCCGGCGTGGGGGCGTCGGGGTCGCCGGAACCGTGCCAGATCGCCGGAAGTTTCCGGCGATCTGGCAGCTTTCCGGCGACCTCGAATTTCCAAGGTACGACGGCGCAGAAGTCGGTTGCCGGGTCGCCGGGCCGTCAGTTTGTGAGGTGCAGCGACGCCGCGAGTGCCGAATCGGCGTCCCGCAGGACCTTGGCCGCCACCTGGAGGCCCTCGATCCGGCCCAGGGAGACGTCCTCGTGCTCGATATTGACCAGCATGTCCGGGTCCACCTCGTAGAGCGCTCGCAGGAACTCGGTCCAGTAGGTGGTGTCGTGCCCTCGGCCCAGGGCCACAAAGTCCCAGGCAGAGTCCTTGGGCCATTCATTGGCCCACTCGTCGCCGCCGAGGTTCGTGCGGTTTTCGTCCGGGGAGAGCCGCCGGAAGCTGTTGTCGAGGACACCGTAGAGCGCTGCGTTCGCGGTGTTGACGCGGACGTCCTTCGCGGCCGCCTGGAAGACCAGCGGGCCGAGTTCGCGGACCACCGCGACCGGATCCATCTGCTGCCAGAACAAGTGCGAGGCGTCCAGCTCGACGCCGACGTGGGTCGCGCCGGTGAGCTCGATGAGCTTGCGGACATCGGCGGTGTTGAACACGATGTTCTGCGGGTGCAGCTCGAGGGCCACCTTCACGCCATGGTCGGCGGCCAGGCGGTCGGTTTCCTTCCAGAAGTCCGCCGCGATGCCCCACTGGTAGTCGAGAACGTCCAGGGCCGCCGAGTTCCAGGCGTTGACGACCCAGTTGACCGTGGTGGCCCCGGGTTCGCCGCCGGGCAGGCCGGACATGGTCACCACACGGTCCTGTCCCAGCCGCTGCGCCAGCCGGATGGAGCGGCGGATGTCCTCGGCATGCTTCTCGCCGATCTCACGCTTGGGGTGCAGCGGGTTGCCATTGCAGTTCAGGCCGGCAATCGAGACGCCGGTGCCCTCGAAAATCCCGAGGTAGTCATCGCGGGCCGCATCGCTTTGAAGGATCTGGTCCATGGTGGGGACATGGACGGCCGGCAAGAACCCGCCCGTGTTGATTTCGATGCCGGTCAGTCCCAGGTTGGCGATGACCTTGAGGGCCTCGGGAAGGGGCCGGTCGTGCAGGATTGCGTTGTAGACGCCGAGTTTCATAGCGTGATTTTCTTTCCGTTGTTGAGGGCGGATTCGGTGACTGCGCCGAGCAGCTCCATGTTGCGCACGCCCTCCTCGAACGTGGCGCAGCGGGGCAGGGAGTCCGCCTCACTGAGGCCGGCGACCTCCTCGAGGAAGGCCCGGGCCTGGTAGCCGAAAGCGTCGTTCTGGCCGAAGCCGACGCTGGGCGCGTCCATGGCCAGCCCGCCCGCGATATAGGGGTGTCCGGGGCCGAGGATGACCTGGCGGTAGCCGTTTTCGTTGGCCGGGCCGTCGTTGAGGAACAGCTCGATCTCCGCGGGGCGGCGCTGGTCGAACCGGGCGGCGCCGTTCTCGCAGAAGACCTCGAAGATGAGGCTGTTGGCGTGCCCTGCCGCGACCCGCGAGACCTCGAAGCCGCCGGCGCCGTTCTCGAATTCGGCGGAGAACACCGCGTAGTCGTCGTTTTCGACCGGCTCGAAGGTGTCGCTGACCGCGGCATGGTCGTGGCCCATGACGGCGCCCAGCGGCAGCGGGCGCTTGCCGATCACGGTGCTGAGCCGTCCGCCGCTGATGGACTTGATGTCGCCGCAGAGGAACTCGGCGACGTACGTCAGGTGGCTGCCGACGTCGGCCAGCGCACCGGAACCGGGGCCGCCCTTGTAGCGCCAGCTCATCGGCGCCGAGGGGCTGAATCCGTAGTCGGTCCAGTAGCGGCCGCTGAAGTGCAGGACGTTCCCCAGCACGCCGGTGCGGATGAGGTCGCGGATGTAGGCGATGCCCGGCGTGCGGCGGAAGGTGAACCCGATGCGGGCAATCGAGCTGGCGTTGCGGGCCGCCTCGGCCATGGCGCGGGCGTCCTCGATCGAGTCACTCAGCGGCTTCTCACACAGCACGTGCTTGCCGGCGGCCAGCAGGCCTTCCACGACTTCGCGGTGGAGGGAGTTCGCGATCACGACGCTCACGACGTCGATGTCATCGGCCTCGGCGATCGCCTGCCACGAGGTGTCATTGCGTTCGTAGCCGAAACGCTTCGCGGCCAGGGAACCGAACTCGGCGTTGACGTCGCCGATGGAGACCAGCCGGATAGGAGGAAGAACCGGGCTGTAGAGCGCCGATGCCGTGCGGTACGCGGCCGCATGCGCTTTTCCTGCCATTCCGGCGCCGATTACGGCAACTCCCAAACTGTCAGCCATCGATTTCTCCTTTGAAATTCGGCCAGGCCGACGGCCCGACGCTAGAAAATTGGAGCGCTACAAAAACTGGCGCTGAACAAAAGCGTAGCTATGTGCATATGTCCTGTCAATGGTTGACCGGTTATCCTCGGATGAGACGTGAAAGGCCCTCCAGATGTCGTTGAATACCCCCAGAACCCGCCGCCCGACGATCTACGACGTCGCCAAGAGCGCCGGCGTCTCCCCGTCGCTGGTCTCGCTCGTGCTCCAAAACCCGTCCAAGGTCAGCGAGAAGCGCCGGGAGGCCGTCCGGGCGGCCATGTCGGAGCTGGGGTACCGTCCCAGCCGGGCGGCGACCACGCTGGCCAGCAGCCAGACGAAAAGCATCGGGCTGGTCATTGACGACTTCCGGAACCCCTGGTTTGTGGACCTCCTGCGCGGCATCGAATCCGTGCTCTCACCCCACGGCTACCAGGTCACCCTGGCCGATTCCCGCCCGGGCGAGAACCGCATCACGGAGGCCGTGGACGGCCTGCTGTCCATGCACGTGGAGGGCCTGGTCATCGCCGCCGAGCCGAGCGAGTCGATGATGGCCGGGACCTGGGTTCCCGCCGTCGTTGCAGGCTGGCGGAACGGGGTTCCCGCCGGCGCCGGGCTCATCACGAACGACGACGACGGTGGCGGCCGCATGGCGGCGGAGCACCTGATCGGGCTCGGCCACACGCGCATCGGACACCTCTCGGGCTCCGGCGGCGCCGCAGCCCACCGGCGGGAGGGCTTCCGCGGCCGCATCCTGGAGGCCGGCGTCGAGGTCCGGATCGCCGGCGAGTCCCACGGGACCTCCGAGGAGGACGGCTACGCGGCAGCCTGCTGGGTCCTTGACCACCACCCCGACACGACCGCCCTGTTCGCCGCCAACGACACCATGGCCCTGGGTGCCTTAGCCGCAGCCAAGGCCCGGGGCCTGTCCGTCCCGGAAGAGCTCTCCGTGATCGGCTACGACAACTCCCCGCTGGCCAAGTCGCGGTACCTGGACATGACCTCGGTGGACAACCGGAGCGACATTGTCGGCTCCGGCGTCGCAAGCGCCCTGCTGGCACGGATCCAGGACCCCACCCTCGAACCTGAGCGCAAGCTGATCGAGCCGGACCTCATCGTCCGCGGCACCACCGCCCGCGTTTCCGGCTGACGCCCCGCCCACTCCTACCGTCGAAATCGCGGGAAACCACCGAGTTCGCCGTAAGTTTGCGGCGATTCCGCCGCTGTCCGGCGAAGTGGGCGCTGTCCAAGGCAGCCGTCCCCGAAAAAGCCTAGGTGCAGCGCCCTCGTGTTTTCCACATGGCGACGGCGGGGCCTCCCGCCCGCTCCTACGGGGGCCGAAGCTGGTGGCATGACGCATAACCCCCCGCTGCAGCTGCCGCCGACCGGTAACCTCTGGCGCACCGAACAGCTCCTGGATCTCGGCTTCGGCTCGCGCGCCATCCGCTCGCTCCTCGATTCAGGCACCCTCGTCCGGCTCCGCCATGGCTGCTACATCCGCGCCAGCCTCTGGAACGCCCAATCCGCCACCGTCCGGAGCAGGCAGCTCATCTACGCGCATGCCCACGGAACACTTACGACGTCGACAGCCGCCTTCCACTACAGCCACACCTCCGCAGCGCGCCTCCGCCTCCTCTACCTGTGGGATGTGGATGACACGATTCATGTCCTCCAGAAGGTGCGCCCCTCGAACGAGCGTCACGGCAGGGACGTCCGCTGCCACACGCGTCCCTTCGCCGACCACGACGTCGCCGTGGTGAACGGTCTCCGGACCACTTCCCTGGAGCGCACGACGGCCGACTGCGCCATGCTGCTGCCCTACAGGCAGGCGTTGATCCTCACCGACCACGCGCTTCGGCTCGGCGCGGACGCGGTCGCCCTGCAGGCATTGGCAGATGGTCTGGACGGCCGCCGGGGCATTCGGACTTTCCGCCGCGTCCTTGCCGCGGCCGATCCGCGCTCCGAATCTCCCGGCGAGACCTTGGCCCGCGACCTGATCCTGCGGCTGCGGATCCGACCCCCTGAGCCGCAGGTGGAGGTGTCCAGCCGCGCCGGGCGCCATCGCCTGGACTTTGCATGGAAGGAGGAGAAGGTCGCCCTCGAGTTCGACGGCAAAATCAAGTACTTCGACTACAGTCCCACGGCCGAGGTGCTCTTCGAGGAACGGCGCCGGGAGAAGGCCTTGGTTGAAGAGGGCTGGCGGTTCGTCCGCGTGGAGTGGAAGGACCTCTTCCGCGAGCAGGAATTCAAAAGCCGCCTGCTTCGTGCACTGGCCGGCCGCCGGCACCCCTGAGCGTCGAATGCGCTGCGGCGGCCGGCACCCCCGACCCCACACCCCGCACCCGGACCCCCGCGTCGAATTCGTCGGTAGGCTGCCACGTCGTCTGAAACTTACGGCGACCGCGCAGGCTTCCGGCGAATTGGGCGGGCTGCTGCTTGGATACGGACGCTTCCGGCGACGGAGGAGGATGAGTCCTAGGCGCCGTAGCTCGGTTCGCGCTTCTTGACCCAGCCGATGGCGAGCGTGGTCAGCGGCACGAAGGCGAACTCCACGAGGGTCTTGTAGAGGAAGCCCACGAGGACGTAGTTCACGAACATCGCGGCGTCGGTAATTCCGATCACGGATGCGGCGATGCTGCAGAAAATCAGGGTGTCCACGAACTCACCCGCCACAGAGGAGCCCATGATGCGCGCCCACAGAGACCTTTCCCCGGTCCGCGCCTTCATCTTCACGAGGATCCACGAGTTGATGGTCTGGCCGGCGAGGAAGGCCAGCAGCGATGCCAGCACAATCTGCGGGACCGGTCCAAGTGCGCCTTCCAGGGCTGCCTGCTTGGACGAACCGTATTCGTCGTCGAACCCCGGCAGGGCGATGATGACCCAGTAGCAGAGCGACGCGAAGCCGGACAGCGCAAAGCTGGTGATGATGGCCTTGCGGGCCACCTTGAAGCCGTAGACCTCGCTGATGACGTCGCCCAGGATGTAGGCCAGCGGAAAGAGGAAGAAGCCGCCGTCGGTAATGATGGGGCCGATCGCCACGCCCTTGGACGCACCGATGTTGGACAGGATCAGCACCACGGCCATGACGGCGAGCATGATGCCGAAATATGGGGAGCCGATCGAGGCGAACCTCGGCGCGGCTGACGCCGGGAAGGTCTTGGCGGAAGTCATGGGCATTCCATTCATAGTGGTTCGCTCGGCGGCCCGCACCCGCAAGGGGAACACGCTGGGCGGCCGGCTGTATTAGCACTGGACGGCCCCGGTGACACAAGCCGCCGGAACCGCCTCCATTCTCGCACCCGGCGGTGCGTGCCCGGCGGACAGGGCGCCGGTGGTCTGGGGCAGGGTAAGCCGCGGGTTCGCCGCAAACGCGCCGGGTCGCCGTAAATATACGGCGACCCGGCGCGCTTCCGGCGAATTCGAGGACGAGGCCCTGACAGCGCCGCGGCCGAGGCCCTACCGGCGAGAGGCGTCGATGAGGTCCTTGTCCTCGTCCCTGCCGCCGTCGCCCGGACGAGCAGCCGCGCCCGGACGAGCAGCCGCAGCCGCACCTGGCGCCCAGGCGTGGCCCTGCTCGTGGTCCAGGTGCGTGGACTTCTTGTTCTTCAGCGCGAAGATGTAGACCAGCAGGGAGATGCCGATGGCGACGGTGACGTAGGTGAAGAACAGCTCTTCCTGCCCGGCCTTCTGCAGGGCCGCGCCGATGAGCGGGACGGTGCCGCCGAAGAGCGAGTTGGCGATCGCGTAGCCCAGGCCCACGCCGAGGGCGCGGATGGATGCGGGGAAGAGTTCGGCCTTCACCAGGGCGTTGATGGAGGTATAGCCGCCCACGATCAGCAGACCGCCCATCATGAGCAGGAACGCGGTCATCGGATCCTTGGTCCCGGCAAGAGCGGAAAGGAGCGGCCAGGTGAACAGGACGCCGGTGATGCCGAACCACAGCAGCAATGGTTTGCGGCCCACCTTGTCCGAGATGATGCCGTAGACCGGCTGGAGCAGCATGAAGATGAACAGTGCCCAGAAGTTGATCACCGAGGTGTCGGTCTTGGCGATGCCCGAGGTGTCATTCATGAACTTCAGGATGAAGTTGGTGTACGTGTAGAACGCCACCGTGCCGCCCAACGTGATTCCGATGCAGATCATGAGCGGCTTCCAGTAGCTGGTGAACAGCAGCTTCATGGTTCCGGGCTGGGCCTGGCCCGCAACGGCAGGGGCCTTGGCGGCCTCGATCTGTTCGGCCGAGACCGTTTCTTCCATGGAGCGACGCAGCCACAGGACCACAAGGGCCGCGACGCCGCCGATCGCGAACGGGATCCGCCAGCCCCATTCGCCCAGGTCTGCCTTGGGCATGGCGTTCTGCAGGACCACGAGGACCAGCAGCGCCAGCATCTGTCCGCCGATCAGGGTGACGTACTGGAAGCTGGAGAAGAAGCCGCGGCGCTTGGAGGTGGCAGCCTCGGACATGTACGTGGCGCTGGTGCCGTACTCGCCGCCCACGGAGAAGCCCTGGATCACGCGGATGAGGACCAGCAGGATCATGGCCCACAGGCCGATCACGTCCTGGGTGGGGAGCACCGCAATGGCGAAGGAGCCCGCGGACATCATGGTCACGCTCAGCGTCAGCGCGGCCTTGCGGCCCTTGCGGTCGGCGTACCGGCCGAAGAACCAGGCACCGATCGGGCGCATCAGGAACGACGTCGAGAACACGGCCATCGCCTCGAGGCCGGCCTGGAGCTCGTCCTTGGAGTTGAAGAAGTGCGCCTGGAAGTAGGCCGCGAAGACGGTGTAGACGTAGAGGTCGTACCACTCGACAAGGTTGCCGGCCGAGCCTTTGAGGATGTTGCCGACGGCTTTCCGGGTTTGGGCCGCTTCGGTCAGTTGGGTGCTCATCAATGAACCTTCCTGGATCCGGCGCCGCCTGTAAGCAACACCGTCCGCCACCCTAGTCCGCGTGATCCGGAACACTCAGGTTTTGTTCATACTGTTCATGGAATGCTTGTTCATGAGCACAATGCGGGCGGTTTCGACGGAATGGCAGGATGGGACCATGACTTCTACCGCATTCGATTCCGCCGCCCTGGCAGTTGCCGACCCCGCCTCCTCCCCCGCCGTCGCGCTGACCATCGCAGGCTCCGAAGCGACCGGCGGCGCCGGCGCGCAGGCTGACCTGAAGACGTTCCAGGAACTCGGCGTCTTCGGGATAGCGAACCTGACCTGCATCGTGTCCTTTGACCCCAAGGACAACTGGAACCACCGTTTCGTCCCGGTGGACCAGCAGGTCATCGCGGACCAGCTGGAAGCAACGACGGCGGCCTACGGTGCCGCGTCCGGCGCGGCCGCTGTGCTGGACACCGTCAAGATCGGCATGCTGGGCAGCCCCGCGACGATTTCGACCGTGGCCGCGGCGCTGGCGGACGGGCAGTTCGCCAACGTGGTGCTGGATCCGGTGCTGATCTGCAAGGGCCAGGAGCCGGGCCACGCTCTGGACACCGACCAGGCGCTGAAGGCCCACATCCTGCCGCTGGCCACCTTCGTCACGCCGAACCACTTCGAGGCCGAGTCGCTCTCCGGGCTGGAGATCACCGACGTCGAGTCCCTCAAGGCGGCCGCGGTCCGCATCCACGAGATCAGCGGCGCCGCGGTGCTCGCCAAGGGCGGCGTGCGCCTGGTTGGCCCCGACGCCGTCGACGTTTACTACGACGGCGAAACCCTGGAAGTCCTCTCAGCCCCGAAGGTGGGTGAGGTGGCCGTCTCGGGCGCCGGGTGCTCGCTGGCCGCGGCGGTGACGGCCGAGCTCGCCAAGGGTGCGACGCCGCCGGCCGCCGCCCGGACTGCGAAGGCGTTTGTGACCGCCGGCATCCGGAACCGGGTGGCCTCGGGCGCCCCGTTCGATGCCTTGTGGCAGGGCGGCCCGCGCTAACTCTCCAAACCGCCGAGTTCGCCGGAGTCCCTCCAATTCGCCGGAATATTGCGGCGAATTGGAGGGCTTCCGGCGATCTGGGCCCCCGTGGGCCGCCCGTCAGCGCGGGTCCGAGACCTTCCCCATGAAGAGCGGGAGCCCGGTCTCGACGTGGACGATTTCGTATAGGAACGGCCGGTCGAAACGGATCATCTTCATCGGGACCGTGCCGCTCACCGCCTGCGCGTTGATCTGGGTCACGGCGGCGGCAACGGTGCCCTTCTCCGCGACGGTGATGCTGGCGGACTGCCCGGCCTGCGTGATCATGAGGCCGGACTGGATCGAATCGAAGTCGGACTCGGTTTGGAGCATTTCCCGCAGCCCCAGGGAACCGAAGACCTTTCGCAGCTCAAAGTTGCTCTTCTGGTCCCACCTCGGCAAGTAGAGCTGCGTCGGCGACGGGGCCGCGGAGTCAACGGCCCTGGCAGCATCCGCCAAGACCTCTGCCCCGGGCGCGGCAGCCCCGGAATCCGGCAGCACGAGCCGCATCACGAAACCCTCGGCGTAGGGCAGCTGAACCGCCTGCCAGCCCGCACCCTGAACTGAGACAACGTCCTGAACGCCGGACATGGTGGGGACGGAAACCTGCCTGCCGTCCGCCGTTGTGAAGGGCAACTCGGCGGTGTCGGCCGGGTCGAAGGGGACCTCCCAGGCCGAGGCGAAATACACCGCATTAAGCACGCTGAAGGTATTTTTGCGATCGTACTCCGCGGGCGCTTTCTTGATCCGTCCGCCGGTGTTCTTGTTTACCCAGGCGTCGATCGCGGGTTTGGTGGTGGCCTCGTCCATGAAATCCACCGGGTAGACGCCGGTCCCGTAATACCGGGCGAGGGAGCGCAGATAGCTCTGCCCGGTGGGCACACCCTTGTCCACGAACAGGCCGTTTGCACTGCGCAGGACCGGCCTGCGCGGAGGGTCCTTTTCGTCCACCGCGCCGGGATCGCCGTCGAAAGCGTTGAAGGATGCGAGCATCGCGTTCATGGCTTCGTCGCGGTGGTCCGCGGGGAGCCCCAGCACCTTGTCCATCTCAGCAGCCGTCTTCCCGGTCGCCCCGGCCCGCAGCATGGCCAGGGCAACCAGCAGACTGCCCGGGGACGCAACCACGTTGCCGATTCCGGGGTCGCCGCCGTCTGCCAGGAGGGCGGCGCCCAGCTTCCGCGCCGACACCCGAAGCTTGGCCAGCTCTGCCGGGTAGGCGGACCGTTCCACCGAAACTCGTTCGACGCCGTCGGCCTTCAACAGCGCCGGCGGCGATGCCGAGCAGGCCGTCAAGGACAGCGCCGCTGCGGCAACGGCCGCAACAATCCGTGCCGAAGACTTCTGTTTCATCCCGCTCCCCAAGGCCCGCACAACAGCGAAAATAAAACAGCGGGGGTCCGCCTAGGGCCAGTCAAGCACCGGGCCCGGCAAAGCGCGACCACGCATGAGTCACGATTTGACGGCGTTTCTCATAAAACGCCAGTCCCGGCCCGTCCACCTGCGTCGCGGTGCCCAGTTCGACCCGCGTCAGCGCCGGGGGACGTTCCGCAGGTTGCTCCGTGCCATGCTGACGGCCTCGCCGGCGCCCCGGTTCAGGACCACCTTGGACATGGCCGTGGCGAAGCCCAGGACCTGCGCGCCCTTGATCTTCGGCGGGAGGGACAGCGCTTTAGGGTCCGTGATGAGTTCCACGAGCGACGGGCCGGGGTGGGCGAAGGCTTCCCGGTACGCGGCCTCGATGCGGGACGGATCCGTGACGCGCTCGGCGTGGAAGCCCAGGGCACGGGCAACGTCCGCGTAGTTGGCGTCAGGGACGTCGACGCCGAAGTCGGGGAGCCCGTCCACCAGCATTTCGAGTTTCACCATGCCCAGGGTGGAGTTGTTGAAGACCACCACGTTGACGGGCAGCCGGTGTGCGGCGACGGTGATGAGCTCGCCCAGCAGCATGGACAGGCCGCCGTCGCCGGAGACCGAGACCACCTGCCGGCCGGGGTAGGCCAGTTGGGCGCCGATCGCGTGCGGCAGCGCATTGGCCATGGACCCGTGCAGGTACGAGCCGATCAGCCGGCGGGTGCCCAGCGGGTTGATGTACCGGGCGGTCCAGACATTGCACATGCCGGTGTCCGCCGTGAAGATCGCGTCCCTCGCCGCCACCTGGTCCAGCAGCGAGGCCGCGTATTCCGGGTGGATCGGCTGTTTCGTCCCGACGTTCCGGGTGTACGCTCCCACGGCCTTGTTCATGAGCCGGTCGTGCTTCTTCAGCATCGCATCCAGGAAACGGCGGCTCTTCTTGGCCTTGACCAACGGCATGAGGGCGGCAAGGGTGGGGAGGACGTCGCCGTGCACTGCAATGTCGACGTCGGTCCGCCGCCCGAGTTTGTGCGCGGCCCGGTCCACCTGCGCCGTCCGGGTTCCGGGGAGGAACTGGTCGTACGGGAAGTCGGTGCCCAGCAGGATCAGCAGGTCCGCGTCCTCGATGCCCTCGGCCGCGGCGCCGTAGCCCAGCAGCCCGGTCATGCCGATGTCGTAGGCGTTGTCGTACTGCATGAAGTCTTTGCCCCGAAGCGAGTGGCCGATCGGCGCCGCGATCAGCCCGGCGAGCGCAATCACCTCGTCGTGCGCGCCCTCGACGCCGGCACCGGCAAAGATGGCCACCTTGCCGGCGGCGTTGATGGCGTCGGCCAGTTCCTGCACACTCGCGGGGTCCGGCATCAGCGTCGCCGGCCGGAAGGTCGCCGGCGCCGGCGTCTCGGCCGTCGCCTCCAGGCCGGCGATGTCACCGGGAAGGGTCACGACGGCGACGCCCCTGAGGCCGACGGCGTGCTGGATGGCACTGTGCATGACCCGGGGCGCCTGCTCCGCGGTGCTGATCAGCTCGGAATAGACCGAGCACTCGTTGAAGAGCCGGTCAGGGTGGGTTTCCTGGAAGAAACTGCTGCCGATCTGCTTGCTGGGGATGTGCGAGGCGATGGCCAGCACCGGCGCGCCGGAGCGGTTGGCGTCGTACAGGCCGTTGATCAGGTGCAGGTTGCCGGGTCCGCAGGAGCCGGCGCACACCGCGAGCCGGCCGGTCAGCTGGGCTTCCGCCGCCGCGGCGAACGCGGCCGCTTCCTCATGCCGGACATGGATCCAGTCGATGCCGCCCTGTTGCGAGCCGCCGGTCTTGCGGACGGCGTCGACGATCGGGTTGAGGCTGTCCCCCACAATCCCGTAGATCCGCTGCACGCCGGCAGCCTGGAGTTGTTCGATGAGCTGGGTGGCAAGTTCCTTGGCCATGGGCGCACGCTCCCGCGAGATGGATCGATGAGCTGACACAGGCCAATATAGTCCGCCCTGCGCTCAGCCACGCCCAGGGAACGCCGCCCCAACTCCGGCTACGGATCCCGGGCGGGCCCCAAGGGAGGTCAGTTCCCCGAGTGCGCCTGCAGGAAGGAGTAGACCTCAGTCTCGTCCACGCCCGGGAAAGCGCCCGGCGGCATGGCGGCCAGCAGGTGGGAGTGGGCCCGGGCGGAGGGCCAGGCGTTCCCGGCCCATTCGGCGGTCAGCGATGCCGGCGGGCGGCGGCAGCAGCTTTCGTCCGGGCAGGTGGACTTGGACCGCTCCGTCGTGTCCCGGCCGCGGAACCACTTCACATGCGCATACGGGACACCCACGGAGAGCGAGAACTCCCCGTTCGCGGAGCGTTCCGTCCGGGCCGTGCACCAGTACGTCCCGGCCGGGGTGTCGGTGTACTGGTTGTAGGCGCTGAATTTGTCCGCGACGTCGAACACCACCCGGGACGTCCAGTTCCGGCACGAGAACTGGCCCTCGATCGCGCCGGTGTGGTCCTGCGGGAACGTCACGCCGTCGTTCTCGTAGGCCTTGTAGATGATGCCGCTCTTGTGCGTCTTCTGGAAGTGGGTGCGGATGCCCAGATGCTGCGTGGCGAGGTTGGTGAACCGGTGGGCGGCGGTCTCGTAGGACACGGCAAAGGCGTCCCGGATGTCCTCGACCGCGATTTCCTTGGCCTGCTTGGCCTCCTGCAGGAATGCCACGGTAGCCTGCTCGGGCAGCATCAGTGCGGCGGCGAAGTAGTTTGTGGCCACCCGCTGCATCAGGAAGTCCCCGTAGTTGTTGGGGGTCTGGTGGCCCAGGACGTAGTGGCCCAGCGCCTGCAGCAGCACCGAACGGGGGTCGTGGTCGCTGCGTGCGTTCTGCGTGAGATAAATTCGGCGGTTCTTAAGATCCGTCACCGAACGCGTGGAATGGGGGAGGTCCCCCACATGGTGGAGGCTGAATCCGAGGTGCCCGGCAATGTCCGAGATGACATGATGCGACAGCGGACCGCTCGTGTGGCCCACCGAGGCCAGGACCTTCTGCGCTTCAGCCTCGTACTCGGGGAAATAGTTGTTCCGCTCACGCATCATCGCCCGCAGTTCACCGTTCGCGCGGCGGGCCTCCTCCGGCGTCGCCACCTGCTCGTTGAGCCGGCGTTCCAGCTCATGCTGCAGCCCCACCATCGACTCCAGCACATCCATCGGAAGCCGCGAGCTGATGCGGATTTTCGGCAGGTTCAGGGACTCGTAGATGGGGCTGCGCTGGTACCGTTCCAGCTCGATTTCCAGTGCCGCGCGGCGGTTGGGCGGCTCGGCGCCGAGGAGCTCGTCGATGCTGACCCCAAGGGCCGCGGCGAGCTGCTGGAGCAGGCCGAGCTTGGGCTCGCGCTTGCCGTTTTCGATCAGGCTCAGCTGGCTCGGGGCGGTTCCGACGGCGGCGCTCAGGTCATCGAGCGTGAGTCCGGCGGCCTTGCGCAGGTGCCGGACCCGGCGGCCCATGCTGATGACATCCACCTCCGGCGCTGCGGGCACGGACGGAGAGAGAGCTTGGCGGTTCCAGCTGGCTGAGTGCATTTCTTGAGAATACGCGAAGAAGTGCGTTTCTTTCCATGGTTTTGGTCTAGTAACCCCTTGAAAAGTGAAGAAAAGTAGATCTCACGGAAAGATTCGCAACCGGAACAACCGGCCAGGCTCTGCAGAGACGCAGACTGGCCGGGCCCGGCCCCCACCAAGGAGACAAAGATGACTGCAGCATTTGAGCCCACCCAGCAGCCGTCCGGCCAGGACACAACAGAGCAGGCCGCCGCACTGGAGCTCGAGTGGGCCGCCAACCCGCGCTGGGAAGGTGTGACCCGGGACTACAAGGCAACGGATGTCATCCGCCTCCGCGGCCGCGTCTCCGAAGAACACACCCTCGCCCGCCGAGGCTCCGAAAAGCTGTGGAAGCAGCTCACCGAAGAGCACAAGACCGGCGGCTACACCAACGCCCTGGGCGCCCTGACCGGCAACCAGGCCGTGCAGCAGGTCAAGGCCGGCCTCCGCGCCATCTACCTCTCCGGCTGGCAGGTCGCCGCGGATGCCAACAACTCCGGCCACACCTACCCGGACCAGTCGCTCTACCCCGCCAACTCGGTCCCCACCGTGGTCCGCCGCATCAACAACGCCCTGCTCCGCGCCGACCAGATCGAGTTCTCCGAGGGCATCCAGACCGTCGAGGACTGGATGGTGCCGATCGTGGCCGACGCCGAGGCTGGCTTCGGCGGCCCGCTGAACGCCTACGAGCTGATGAAGTCCATGATCCAGGCCGGCGCCGCGGGCGTGCACTGGGAGGACCAGCTCGCTTCGGAAAAGAAGTGCGGCCACCTCGGCGGCAAGGTCCTGATCCCCACCCAGCAGCACGTCCGGACGCTGAACGCCGCCCGGCTCGCCGCCGACGTCGCCGGCACCCCGTCCGTCATCATCGCCCGCACCGACGCCGAGGCCGCCACCCTGATCACCTCCGACGTCGATGAGCGTGACCAGGAATTCATCCTCCGCGAAGGCGGCCAGCCGGTCCGCACTCCGGAAGGCTTCTACAAGGTCCGCAACGGGATCGAACCCTGCATCGCCCGCGCCAAGGCCTACGCCCCGTACTCCGACCTCATCTGGATGGAGACCGGCACCCCGGACCTCGAGCTGGCCCGCAAGTTCGCCGAATCCGTCAAGGCCGAGTTCCCGGACCAGATGCTCTCCTACAACTGCTCGCCGTCGTTCAACTGGCGCAAGCACCTGGACGACGCCACGATCGCGAAGTTCCAGCGCGAACTCGGCGCCATGGGCTTCACGTTCCAGTTCATCACCCTGGCCGGCTTCCACGCCCTGAACTACTCGATGTTCGACCTCGCCCACGGCTACGCCCGGGAAGGCATGAGCGCGTACGTCGAGCTGCAGGAGAAGGAATTCGCCTCCGAGTCCCGCGGCTACACCGCAACCAAGCACCAGCGCGAAGTCGGCACCGGCTACTTCGACGACATCGCCACCGCGCTCAACCCGAACGCGTCCACCCTGGCCCTGGTGGGATCCACCGAAGAAGGCCAGTTCCACTAATCCCCGCCCACGGTGAGCTGTTGATTCCGCTCACCCGAAGGCACGACGGCGGCCGGCACCCATGGCGCCGCTGCCACCGGGGGCCGGGAAAGGTAATCCGGAAGCGTGCGTAAAAGGGGCCCTGTCCCCGCCCGGCCGAGCTCTGCGAGGCCTGGGGCGGGGATGGGGAATAGCACGCGGAGGATTGCCTTTTTCGGCCCCAACCAGCCCCGATCGCCGTCGACCTTGCTTCTCCGAGGAGAGATTTGAAATGAACAGCTTCACTGACAACTTCACTATCAACGGGATCACGTTGACCGCGCAGCCGATTTGCCGGCAGAGCGAGGTCCTGACGCCGGACGCGCTGGCGTTTGTTGCCAAGCTGCACAAGGCCACGGCCGGGCGCCGTCGGGAGCTGCTGCAGGCACGGCAGGAACGCCGCCAGCAGATCTCCAAGGGCCAGGACCCTCGGTTCCTGCGCGAGACCGAGTCCGTCCGCAACGACCCGAACTGGCGCGTCGCTCCCCCGGCCCCGGGCCTGGAGGACCGCCGCGTGGAAATCACCGGCCCGGTCGATAAGAAGATGACCATCAACGCGCTGAACTCCGGCGCCAAGGTGTGGCTCGCGGACATGGAGGACTCCTCCACCCCGTCCTGGCGCAACGTGATCCAGGGCCAGCTGAACCTGACGGACGCGCTGGAACGCCGGATCGACTTCACTTCTCCGGAGGGCAAGGAGTACAAGCTGCGCCCGGCCGGGGAATTGCCCACAGTGGTGGTCCGTCCCCGCGGCTGGCACCTGCCGGAAAAGCACATGCTCATCGACGGCACGCCAGTTGCCGGCGGGCTCGTGGACTTCGGCCTGTATTTCTTCCACAACGCCCGCCGCCTGATCGCCCAGGGCAAGGGTCCGTACTTCTACCTGCCGAAGATCGAGAGCCACCTCGAGGCACGGCTGTGGAACGACATCTTCGTCCTGGCGCAGGACCTGCTGGGCATCCCGCAGGGCACTATCCGCGCCACAGTGCTGATCGAGACCATCACTGCGGCGTTCGAAATGGAGGAGATCCTCTACGAGCTCCGGGACCATGCCGCGGGCCTGAACGCCGGCCGCTGGGACTACATCTTCTCCCTGATCAAGAACTTCCGCACCCGGGGACCGCGCTTCGTGCTCCCGGACCGCGGCCAGGTCACCATGACCCAGCCGTTCATGCGCGCCTACACCGAACAGCTCGTCCGGGCCTGCCACAAGCGCGGTGCCATGGCGATCGGCGGCATGGCCGCGGCTGTCCCCAACCGCAAAGACCAGGCTGCCAACGCGATCGCCTTCGAGAAGGTCCGCGCGGACAAGACCCGCGAGGCCGGCGACGGCTTCGACGGCTCCTGGGTGGCGCACCCGGACCTGGTGCCGGTCTGCCGCGAGGTGTTCGACGCCGTCCTCGGCGAGCGCCCGAACCAGCTCGAGCGACTCCGCGAGGACGTCACGCCGGACGACCGCGCGCTCCTGGACATCTCCGCTACCACCGGAACCATCACCGAACAGGGCATCCGGAACAACATCGAAGTGGGGATCCGCTACATCGAGTCGTGGCTGCGCGGCAACGGCGCAGTGGCCATCCACAACCTGATGGAGGACGCCGCCACCGCGGAGATCTCCCGCTCGCAGCTGTGGCAGTGGATCTTCGCCCGGGCCATCACGGACCACGGCGATGTGGTCACCCGGGAGTGGGTGGAGGACATGCTGGACGAGGAATTCGCCAAGCTGGAGCGCTTCGAGGGGGACCGTTTCGCCGACGCACGGGACATCTTCGAGGAAGTCACCCTCAGCAGCGAGTTCCCGGCGTTCCTGACGCTGCCGGCCTACGACCGCTTCCTGCATGAAGGGCGCGACGGCGCCGACGTCGCCGCCGGGGACACCGCGCTGGTTCCGGCGTAGGACTCCGCGTCCCGGGCAACCGGGTCCGCACAGATTTCCGTTGGCTGGGCTGCCAGGCCCTTCGCAACAGGCACCCCGAAATCCGGGTGGCAGTCCGGCTACGGAATATCCCCGCGTACTCGACAACGGCGTCGAGACGACAGGTAAGGCCCATGTTCCTCGCGAACATGGGCCTCATCTGTCGTCTCGATTGAAATCACCCCGGCGCTCGACAGCGAATTAGTGTGGCTTCGGCACCCGGCGCAGGGACAGCGAGGTGCCCAGGATGAACGCGGCCACGGAGCACAGGATCATCAGCAGCGGTCCGGTCCAGGCGCCGGTGGTCCCATGGACATAGCCCAGCAGGGTCGGAGCCACTGCCCCGAAGGAGTATCCCGTGCCCTGGACGACGGCGGACATCCGGGCCGCCGAGGCCTGGTCCCGCGCCAGCCGGATAATGGCCAGGAAGATCAGGGTGATGCCGCCGCCCTGGGCCACACCTCCGAAGGAGCACCACAGCCACCACAGCTCCGGTGCGAGCAGCAGGCCCACGGGTACGGTGAGCCAGAGCAGCCCCAGGGCGAGGCCTACCGCCGTCGTACTGGCGAACCGGGCCGCCAGCGGCACGCCCAGTCCGCCCACAATGGCCAGGATCTGGAAGAGCGAGGACCCTGCCCCGGCGGCCGCGGGCGCCATGCCGAGTTCGTCCGAGAGCAGGCTCGGCAGCCAGGCGGTCACTCCGTAGTAGGAGAACGCCTGCCCGGCGAACCCGAAGGTCAGCGCCGCCGTGATCCACCGGGAGGTGAGCTTGCCGGGACGCCGCGGGTCCGCCGCGGGGACGGCGGCAGGAATGAAGGCCCGCCGGCCAACCGCGATCGCCCAGACGGCGGCGGCCGCGACCGCGAAGAGGCCACTCGCGGCAATCGCGGGCCGCCAGCCCAGGAGTTCAGCCAGCGGCGCCGACACCATGGAGGTCAGGAACGAGCCGATATTCAGCGCAGCGGTGTAGGTGCCCATTGCCGCGCCCTGCCGGGCGGGGGTGAAGTCACGCCGGATGATCAGCGGGACCACGATGTTGCCGATCGTGATGGCGACGCCGAGGATCACGGTGCCCAGCATGACCAGGGCTCCCCCGCCGGCCGAGCGGACCACGACGCCGAAGAGCACGCCGAGCAGGGTCAGGGTGATGGCGAACTCGGGCCCCAGCTTGCGCCCGGCCAGCGAGGCCAGCGGCGCGGCCAGGGCAAAGCACAGCACCGGGATGCCGGTCAGGAATCCCAATTCCACCGGGGTGAACCCGAGATCGTCCTCCAGTTGGGCGATCACCGGGGCGACGGCCACCAACGGGCCGCGCATGTTCAGCGCGATGAGTCCGATCGCGAGCATGAGGAGCCAGCCGCGCGGTTCCCGGGCCAGACTGCTCATGGGGTGGGCCGGTGCACGGCGGGCGGGCTGAAATATGATTTCATCAGTCCCATTGCTATCACGGGCACCTGCCGCGCCTGCGGAATGTGACGCTGCCGTAGGTGACGCTGCCCGGGACACCCCTGCCGGGCGCGCTGCTTCCCGGAACACCCCTAGCCCGTGGCTTGCAGGGTCGCTTCAATGACGGCGGGTGAAAGCACGTGCTGCGTGACCATCTGGCTGGCGCCGAGGATGGCGGCCTGGTCGCCGGCCCGGGACACGCCGATCCGAAGATGCGTCGTGGCGAGCGGCAGCGAGCGCCGGTAAACCACTTCGCGGACGCCGGCCATCAGATGCTCTCCGGCCTGGCCGAGGCTGCCGCCGATCACAATCACCGAGGGGTTCAGGAGGTTCACGACCGTGGAGAGGACGTCGCCGAGGTCCCGGCCGGCCTGCCGCAGCGCCTGGATGGCCTGCAGGTTGCCCTCCGCGACGAGGCGCAGCACGTCGCCGCCGTCGTGCGCCTGCAGGCCCTGCTGCGTCAGCGTCTTGGCGACGGCGGGCCCGGACGCCAGGGCTTCGAGGCACCCGTAGTTCCCGCAACGGCACAGCACGTCATCGCCGCGCGGAACCCGGACGTGTCCGAGGTCGCCCGCCGTCCCGTTCGCTCCGCGCTGGAGCTGGCCGCTGCTGATGATGCCCGCCCCGATGCCGGTGGCCACCTTGATGAACAGGAAGTTTTCGTCGTCGGGCCAGTGCGCCGTGCGCTCCCCCAGCGCCATGATGTTCACATCGTTGTCCACCAGGACCGGCACCGGAAGGGACCGCTGGACATGGCGCACGACGTCGAACCCGTCCCAGCCGGGCATGATCGGCGGCTTCACCGGCATGCCGGTGGCGTGTTCCACGGGTCCGGGTAGCCCGATCCCGGCGCCGGCCAGGTCCGCGGTGCCGCGGCCGGCCCCGCCGAGCAGCCGTAGCCCTTCCTCGATCACTCGGTCCAGGACAACCACCGGGCCGTCGGCGACGTCCTGTGCCAGCCGGCGTTCCGCGAGCACTTTTCCGTTGAGATCGGTGACGGCGATGATCACATGGGTGGCGCCGACGTCGACCGCCAGGACGACGCGGGCGGCGGGGTTGAAGGCAAAGCGCGACGGCGGGCGGCCGCCGCTGGAGCTCGCCTCCCCCGCGGGGCCAACGAGTCCGGAGACCATCAGCGCGTCGATGCGGGACGCAACGGTGGACCGGGCCAGCCCGGTGGTCAGGGCCAGTTCCGCGCGGGTCCGGGCCTTGCCGTCGCGCAGGAGTTGGAAGAGGTCGCCGGCGCGGGACAGGCTGCCGCCGGCTTCGGGGGCTGGGGGTTCGGTGCCGGGGGGCGTACTCATGAGTAAGTGATAGCACGAAGACCTTCTGCATGTCACGCTTCACAAAGTTTGACACGTAGTTTCCAACTTTTGCTTGACGCCCGGCAAAAGTGTCTCTAGCTTTGGCTGTGAGCCAGATCACCGGCCTGGGCAGCCTGGCTGCCAGTGGACGGTTCCGGGACTACGAAGGGGTATGAACGAACTTGTCGAGCCAAGAACATGCGTCGCCGGGGCCGCTGGGCGTGGGGATCCTGGGTGCCGGCCCCGTCACGCAGGCGATCCACCTCCCGTCCCTCGCCAGGCTGCGGGACATCCTGGAAGTCCGTCACATCATGGACGTCGACCCGGCGGTCGCCGAATCCGTGGCCGCCCGGGTCGGGGCCCGCTTCAGTACCAGCACGGAGGAGCTTCTGGCGGATCCCGCGGTCGAAATCGTCGCGATCTGCAGCCCGCACCAGTTCCACGCCGTCCAGGTGATCGCCGCCTGCCGTGCCGGCAAGAAGGCTGTCCTGTGCGAAAAGCCCTTCGCCATGAACGGCGAGGAAGCCGTGGCCATCGCCGCCGTGTCCGCCGAATCGGGGGTGCCGATCGTCGTCGGCGCCATGCACACCTTTGACCCGGGCTGGCTGGCGGCGGAAGCGGCGTGGGGCAACCTGCCGGAACAGGTCCACACCGTCCGGTCCTCGATCGTCCTGCCGCCCAACCCCCGCTTCGAGGACTTTGCGACCGAGATCGTGGGCCGCGGCCCCGCGGCGCCCTCCGCCGCCGGCAAGGCTTCCGGCACTGATTCGGCCGCCGTGAAGGCCATGCTGACCGGCGGCGTCATGGGCCTGGCCATCCACGACCTGCCCCTGGTCCGCCGGTTCGCCCCGGATTTCCGGGATGTCGAGGTCCTGCACGCGCAGACCGTCCTGCCGTTCGGCTACGTCATCTCACTGCGGGCCGGCGCGGTGACCATCGAACTCCGCGCCGCGATGAACGGCACCTGGGAACCGTCCTGGACGTTCGAGGCCATCGGTGACGACGCCTCCCTGTCTATCGACTTCACTCCGTCCTACGTCCACGCCGGCTCGGCGACCGCCCGGATCCGGACCGCCGCCAGCACCACGGTCCTTGGCCCCTTCGGCCACAACGGTTACGAGGGCGAATGGCGCAAACTCGCCGAAATCGCCAACGGCACCGGAACGGCCCCCCGCCCGGAGACGCTGATCCACGATCTGGAATTCGCCCTCGCGATCGCCGACGCCGCCGCCGCATGCGTCGATGCCGGCGACGCCGCCTACCAGGTGGCCAGCGCATGAGCGCCCCGCTCCTGGTCCAGGCCGGACCGGACGCCGAACGGGCCGGCACCGTCGGCCCCGTCATCGCATCCCTGCCGGTTTCCTTCGCCCCTGCCGACGGCGGGCCGGACGTCGTCGCCCTCGCCGGCACCGCCGGCTGGACCGCTGCCGCCACCGAAGCGGTCCGCAGCGGAGTCCGCGGCGTCGTCGTCGTTGATCCTGTGGCGGAAGATCCCGCGGCGCTGGCCGCGGCAGCCGCCGGGGCGGGCACCGCGGTGGTCCTTGACCAGACATGGGCGTCAAACCCCATCCTCGCGGAGTCCCAGGTCGCGGTCCGGACGGCCATCGCCGACGCCCTGGCCGACGCCGTGCTGCTGGACTCCGTGGCGTGGGGCGTCCCCGGAACCGACCCCGAGGTGCTGCTCACCCGGCATCTTGGCACGGTCCTGGCCGTCGGTGTCGAGCTGAAAGACCTTCGGGTCATCCAGCGCAACTCCAACGGCTACACCGTGATCGGCAGCCTCCCGGGCGGGGCGCCGGCGGCCCTGCAGGGCATCACCACGTCCTCGCTCCCCGCGACGGCCACAGTTTCGGTCCTGACCTCGACCGGACGGGCGGACATCACCCTCCCGGACGCCTCCGCAGGCTGGCCGGCGGAGGTCCGGTCAGTCACCGCCGCCGGGGCCGCCACGTTCCCCACCACCTACGAATCGGCCCACCGGCACAGCTGGAGGCGGCTCCGCGCCGCCGTCGACTCCGGCGCCCCGGAGGCCGACCTGGAACGGTTTGCCGCCTTGACGGAACTCGTCGGGCAGCTCCACGACTCACCGCGTTCACCGCGTTCACCGCGTTCACCGCAACAACCGCACTAACTGCCCCATCTGCACTGCCAGCCTCACCTGCACTGCCAGCAAGTCCTTCCGCATCAACTCACTGTCGAGAAGACCGTCCGCGACGCCGCGGCCCGGTCATGAAAGGAAATCATCGTGACGATCAAGTCCTCTGTTACTTCCACCGCATTCTCCCGCCGGGGATTCCTGGGCTTCGCCGCAGCCGCGGCCAGCGCCCCGCTCCTCGCAGCGTGCGGCGGCGGCTCCGCATCCCAGTCCGGGGGCGGCAGCGGCGTCATCAAGTTCTGGGACATGCCGTGGGCCACGCCGGCCTACAACGACGCCGCCAAGAAGATCGCAGAGGGCTACGCGCCGGCGTCGGGCAACCTCAAGGCCAGCTACCAGACCATCCAGTGGAACAACTTCTACCAGACGTTCTCCTCGGCCATCGCCTCCAAGACCGGACCGGCGGTGTCCACCGGCGGCGGCTTCCAGGCCTTCCAGTTTGAGCAGCAGGGCCAGATCGCCTACGCGGACAAGGTCGTGGAGGAACTGAAGAAGAACGGCATGTACGACGACTTCCTGCCGGGCGTCCTGGATCCCTTCAAGTCGGACAAGGGCTACGTGGCAGTCCCATGGCAGCTGGACATGCGCGTGTTCTGGTACCGGAAGTCGCTGTTCGAGAAGGCCGGAGTGGCCCTCCCCACCGACTGGCCGACCCTGCTGGAGGCGGGCAAGGCACTGAAGAAGATCGGCGCCTTCGGCTTCACCACCGGCTCCGGTGCCGGCAACAACTACGGCAACCACTCCATGATCATGATGATGGTGAACAACGGCGGCGGCGTGTTCAATAAGGACGGCGAACTGGACGTCATGAACGACCGCAACGTCGAGGCCATCGAGTTCGTCTCGGAACTCGTCTCCAACGGCATCGTGGACCCCGCCGCGGTCAGCTACACCACCGACAACATGTCCGCCCAGTGGAAGGACAAGAAGGCAGGCTTCGGCCTGTTCCAGGTCAACGTCCCGCAGCGCGTCGGCGACACCTCGGGAGACCTTCTTGTCGCGGACCCCATCACGGGCCCGCACGGGGACAAGGCCACGATTGTCTTCCCCAACAACATCATGATGTACACAAACACGCCCTCGCAGGCATCGTCCGAGGCCTTCCTGGTCGCCTACCTGGGGCAGTTGAAGCAGCTGTGGCAGCAGAAGCTGATGTCTGCCCTGCCTGTGTTCAAGTCCATCACCGAGCTCCCCGAGTTTGCCAACGACCCCAACAACGTCAAGATCGTCAAAGAATGGCAGCCCATCGCCAAGACGTTCGCCTCGCAGGGCAACACGCTCAATGCCAACCTTGCCGTGCTCGACGGCGGCCAGGCCCTCAACCAGTTCACGCAGACCATCCTCACGGGCAAGACCGACGCCAAGTCCGCACTGCAGACGTTCCAGTCCGGACTGCAATCCGTCCTGAAGAAGTAAGCGGGCCTTCCATGGCATTGACCACAGCCCAGACCGGCCTGAGCCGGGCCCGCCGGGGCGTTGCCCCCGGCGGCCCCGGCAAGCCCGCAAACCGCAAGAGCAAGCTCAGCTCGCAGACCCGCAAGACCTTCTTCTGGCTCCTGCTGCCCTCCGTCATCCTGCTCGTCCTGATCCACGGCTACCCGCTCGTGTACGCCGGGGTGCAGGCCACACATGACGGGTCCCTGATCGAGACCGGCGAATTCGTCGGCCTGGAAAACTTCGCCAACGTCCTGGCCTCCGACGCCTTCTGGAAGGCGGCCCGCTTCACGCTCCTGTTCACGATCGTGGGAGTCTTCGGCTCCTGGCTCCTCGGGCTGGGCCTGGCCCTGCTGCTGCGCACCAAAATCCCGGCCGGCGGACTCTTCAAGGTCCTCCTGCTCCTGCCGTGGGTGGTCCCGATCGTGGTGTCCTCCACCGCCTGGAACTGGCTGGTGGGCACGCCCGACAGTCTCGTCCCGAGCATGTTCCGGAACCTCGGGCTGGGAACCCCGCTCTTCCTGGCGGACCCGACCCTCGCGGGCATCACCGTCATGGTGTTCAAGGTCTGGATCAGCTTCCCGTTCATGATGATGATGACCTCGGCGGCCCTGGCGTCCGTGGACACCACCGTCTACGAGGCCGCCAGCATGGACGGCGCCAGCCGCTGGCAGCAGTTCAGCCAGATCACGCTGCCCCTGATCGCCCGGTCCACGTACATCAGCTGGATCCTCATGACGATCTTCTGTGTGAACGACTTCCCCACCATCTATCTGCTCACCGGCGGCGGACCCGTGGACGCCACCACTTCCCTCGTCGTGCTGGCCTACCGGACCGTGTTCCAGGACTTCCAGACCGGACCCGGCGTCGCAATCGCCTTCCTTATGACAATTACCCTCGTGGTGGTCTCGGTCATCCTGTACCGCCAGATCCGAAAGTCGAGCGTCGAATAATGAGCGCAGTAGTCCACGCCCACCCCCAGTCCGGCCCTGTCCTCGGCGTCGCCGATGCCGGCAAGCCCAACCGCTCCCTGTCCGACGCCGGCCTGCGCGGCCGCTGGTGGCGCTTCGTCCTGATCCTGGCCATCACCGCCGTCGTACTCGTCCCCATCATGGTCACCGTCGTACTCGCCTTCACCCCCGGACCCACCAGCACAGCCACGGGCTTCACGCTGGAGAACTTCGGCTCCGTGTTCTCCGAGACGCTCGCGTCGACCTGGCTGCAGAACAGCCTCATCACCACGCTCAGCACGGTGGTGGTCGCGGTGGCGGTCGCCGCCCCGGCAGGCTATGTCCTCTCCCGCGGCCGCAGCAAGGCAGTCTCCGGCTACTCGCTGCTCCTGTTCGTCATGCAGTCGCTGCCCATCATCACCTCGGTGGTGCCGCTGTTCATCCTGTTCGCCGGGATGGGCCTGGTGGACAACCTGATGGGCCTGACCATCATCTACGTCGGTTCGACCATGACCGTGGCCACGTGGATGATGGCCGCCTACTTCGATTCCATCCCCATCAGCCTGGAGGAAGCCTCCTGGATCGATGGCTGTTCGGTGTTCGGCAGCTTCACGAAGGTGGTGCTGCGGAACTCGCTCCCGGGCGTTCTGTCCACCGCGATCTTCGCCTTCCTGCTGGCCTGGAACGACTACCTGGTTGCGATCGTGTTCCTGCGCTCCACAGAAATCTTCACCCTGCCCATGGGCGTGCAGTCCTTCTTCCAGCAGAATCAGACTGACTGGACATCCGTCATGGCCCTGGCTGTGATCATGATGCTCCCGCCCATCATCGTTTTCGCCGCCCTGAACAAGTACTTCAGCGTCGGCGGCATCGGCGGATCCCTCGCCGGCCGCTAGGCACTGAACCCCGACGCCGGCCGGCTGACCGCCGGGCGGCCCACCTCCTTGAGAACTACTGACTCCCCGCAAAGGAACGAAATGTCCTACTCAATCCAGCTGTACACCCTGCGCAACGCCCTCCAGGAAGACCTGCCCGGCACCATCAGGCGAGTCGCCGAGCTCGGCTTCACCCAGGTTGAGCCCTACAACTTCGTGGCCACGGCCGCCGAGCTCGGCGCCGCCCTGAAGGAAAACGGCCTGACCGCCCCGTCCGGCCACGCCCCGCTGCTGAGCCAGGACCAGGACGGAATCTTCGCCGCGGCCAAGGAACTCGGCATCAGCACGGTGATCGATCCCTACCTCCCGGCCGAGCACTGGCAGTCCGCCGGGGACATCCAGGCCACCGCCGCGAAGCTCAACGCCGCCGCCAAGAAGGGCGCCGGGTACGGCATCCGCGTCGGCTACCACAACCACGCCTGGGAGCTGGAGTCCAGCATTGAGGGACAGACCGCCCTGGAGTACTTCGCCGGACTCCTGGACCCGGAACTGGTCCTGGAAGTGGACACCTACTGGGCAGCCGTCGGCGGCCAGGACCCGGTGCAGCTGCTGCAGCGCCTCGGCGACAGGGTCAGGTTCATCCACATCAAGGACGGCCCGGTCTCCACGGACACCAAGGCGCAGCAGCCGGCCGGGCAGGGCAAGATCGCCGTGTGGGACGTCATCGCCGCGGCGCAGTCCCTCGAAGTCGGCGTCGTGGAATTCGACGACTACTCCGGCGACATCTTCGAGGGCATCGCCCAGTCCCTGGGCTACCTGCAGAGCGGTTCCGCCAGCGCGCAGGGCGTGAACGCATGAGCGCCGCAGCGAACCGTGGACCGGCAACCCGTGTGACCGGCCGCGGCCCGGTGGGCGTCGCCGTCATCGGCGCCGGCAACATCAGCAAGCAGTACCTGGACAACCTGACCGTCTTCCCCGACCTTAAGGTCCACGTGATCGCCGACCTCTTCGAAGAGGCCGCCGAGGCGCGGGCCAAGGAATACGGCATCCCGGAATGGGGCGGGGTGGACGCGGCCCTGAACCACCCCGACGTCGAAATCATCGTCAACCTGACCATCCCAGCCGCGCACGTGGAGGTGGCCACGGCCGCCGTCAACGCCGGCAAACACGTCTGGACGGAAAAGCCGTTCTCGCTGGACCGCGAATCGGGTCTGGGCCTGCTGAAAACGGCCGACGCCGCCGGGCTGCGGCTCGGCTGCGCTCCGGACACGTTCCTGGGCGCCGGGCTGCAGACCGCCCGGCGGCTGATCGAACGCGGCGACATCGGCACCCCGCTGACGGCCATGACCACGTTCCAGACGCCCGGGCCGGAATCCTGGCACCCCAACCCCGCGTTCCTCTTCCAGCACGGCGCCGGGCCCCTGTTCGACATGGGCCCGTACTACCTCACGGCCCTGGTGCAGACGTTCGGCTCCGTGCGCCGCGTGGCCGCGACCGGGTCCAAGGCCAAGGAGGTCCGGGTCATCGGTTCCGGGCCCAAGGCGGGCGAGGAATTCACGGTCGAGGTCCCCACCCACGTCTCCGCCATGGCCCAGTTCGAGTCCGGCGCGTCCTCCCACAGCGTGTTCAGCTTCGAGTCCCCGCGGCTGCGGATGGGCTTCGTGGAGATCACCGGGACCGAGGCCACCATCTCGCTGCCGGATCCGAACTACTTCGACGGCGACATCAGGCTCTGGCGCGCCGGCGACGAGGAATGGACCGTCATCCCGGCCACCGGCCCCAGCCAGGGCCGCGGCATGGGCGTGCTGGACATGGCCCGCTCCATCCGCGCCGGCGTCCCGCACCGCGCCACCGGCAACCTCGCCTACCACGTCCTGGACACCATGGTCTCGATCTCCGAGTCGGTCGATTCCGGCACGTTCATCGATGTGGAAAGCTCCGCCCCCACCTCCGCAGCCCTCCCCGAGGACTGGGACCCCACCGCTTCCACACTCTAGGAACCAGCAATGAACTCCCAAGAAACCAGCCCCGGCCCTCCCCCTTTGGGTGTGGCCATGATCGGGTACGCGTTCATGGGCAAGGCCCACTCCAACGCCTGGCGGAATGTTGCCAGCTACTTCGATGTCCCGGCCTTCGAACGGCGCGTCCTGGTCGGCCGCGATCCCGAGGGGGTCGCCGAGGCGGCCGCAAAGTACGGCTGGGCCGAGTCCGCCACGGACTGGCGTGCGGTGATCGCCCGCGATGACATCCACATCGTCGACATCTGCGCGCCGGGGTTCATGCACGCGGAAATCGCCATCGCCGCCCTGGCCGCCGGCAAGCACGTCCTGGTCGAAAAGCCGCTGGCCAACACCCTGGCCGAGGCCGAGGCCATGGCGGCGGCGGCCCGTGCCGCCCAGGACAACGGAGTGCAGTCCATGATCGGCTTCAACTACCGGCGGGTCCCCGGCCCTGGCGCTAGCCCGTGAGCTGATCACGGAGGGCCGGCTCGGCACCGTCCGGCACGTCCGCGCGGCCTACCTGCAGGACTGGCTCGTGGACCCGGACTCGCCCATGACCTGGCGGCTGAACAAGAAAACCGCCGGCTCCGGGGCCCTCGGGGACATCGCCTCCCACGCGATCGATCAGGTGCTGTTCCTCCTGGGCGAGCAGGTCACCGAGGTCTCCGGCCGGCTGCGCACCTTCACCCCGCAGCGTCCCGGCGCTGCCGGGCTGGAGGACGTGACGGTCGACGACGCCGCCTGGGCCACGCTGACCCTCGCCTCCGGGGCCATCGCCTCCGTCGAGGTCTCCCGGGTGGCCACCGGGCGGAAGAACTCGCTCACACTGGAAATCTACGGCGAGAAGGGAGCCCTGCTGTTCGATCTGGAGGACCTGAACGAGCTCGGCTTCCTCGACGCCACACTGCCGGTCCGCGAACAAGGCTTCCGCCGGATACTGGTCAACGAACCCGGGCACCCCTACCTGGAAGCATGGTGGCCGCAGGGCCACGTGCTCGGCTGGGAGCACACGTTCACGCACGAGATCCGCGACTTCCTCGTCGCGGTCGGCAACGGAACCCAGCCTTCGCCGTCGTTCGAGGACGGCCTGAACGTCCAGCGGATCCTCGCCGCGGTGGAAGAAAGCGCCGCGGCCAAGAGTTCGCTCATCCAGCTCACCCCGTCCGCACCAACGACACAAACAGCTACCGAAAGGGCCTGACATGCCCCGCCCCTACACCCTGTTCACCGGCCAGTGGGCCGACCTGCCCTTCGAGGAAGTCGCGCGCCTGGCCTCCGGCTGGGGCTACGACGGCCTGGAAATCGCCGTCTCCGGCGACCATCTGGACGCCTGGCGCTGGGACGAACCCGGCTACGTCGACTCCAAGCTCGCCATCCTGGAGAAGTACAACCTCAAGGTCTGGGCCATCTCCAACCACCTCAAGGGCCAGGCCGTGTGCGATGACCCGATCGACTTCCGGCACGAGGCGATCGTCGGGGCCAGGGTCTGGGGCGACGGCGAGCCTGAGGGCGTCCGGGCACGCGCCGCCGAGGAAATGAAGCACACCGCGCGGCTCGCCAAGGCCCTGGGCGTCGACACCGTGGTCGGGTTCACCGGATCCTCCATCTGGCAGTACGTCGCGATGTTCCCGCCCGTGCCGGAGAAGGTCATCGAGGCCGGCTACCAGGACTTCGCGGACCGCTGGAACCCCATCCTGGACGTCTTCGACGACTGCGGTGTCCGCTTCGCGCACGAGGTCCACCCCTCCGAGATCGCCTACGACTACTGGACCACCGTCCGCACCCTCGAGGCGATCGGGCACCGCGAGGCCTTCGGCCTGAACTGGGACCCGTCCCACTTCATGTGGCAGGGCATCGACCCCGTCTCCTTCATCTGGGACTTCAAGGACCGGATCTACCACGTGGACTGCAAGGACACGAAGCTCCGTCCCACCGGCCGGAACACCGTTCTGGGCTCGCACCTGCCCTGGGGCGACCCGCGCCGCGGCTGGGACTTCGTCTCGGCCGGCCGCGGGGACGTGCCCTGGGAATCGTCCTTCCGCGCCCTGACCGCGATCGGCTACGACGGCCCCATCTCGATCGAATGGGAGGACGCGGGCATGGACCGGCTCCACGGCGCCCCCGAAGCCCTCGCCGCGCTCAAGAAGTTCGACTTCCCGGCCTCGAGCACCTCCTTCGACGCCGCCTTCAAGCAGTAGCAGGTCCGGATCCGCTACGTTTCAGGACAGCCGCGGCGAAACCGGTCCGGCGCACCGCGGATCCGCGCTGCGCCGGACCGATTGCGTGGCCCTGGTCCGATGTCGCAGCGAAAACCCAACCGTCCACAAAGTTGTCATCGTCAGGAGCTTCGAGTGCCGAAAATCCCGGAAAACACCATGGCACCGCGGGAACTGCAGCCGGGCCAGCGCTGCGAGGTCTGGATCGCATCCGTCACAGGTGAGCGCGAGCTCGTGTTCACCACCCGGGACGTGCTCCTGGAGGCGCCGAACTGGACACGTGACGGCGCCGCATTCATCCTGAACGGCGCCGGGAAACTGTGGCGCTTCGAGGTCGGGAGCCGGACGATCAGTCAGGTACCCCTCACCGGGGTCCCTGACCTGAACAACGACCACGTGCTGGCGCCGGACGGCACCGGCATCTACCTCTCGGCGAACGACGGCCACATTTACCGTGCGGCGCTTGGCGGCGGCGCGGCAACCCGCCTGACCGACGACGACGGGTACTTCCACTTCCTCCACGGTGTGAGCCCGGACGGTGACGAGCTGGCCTACGTGGGCATCGAGGCCGGCGATTTCGCGCAGCCAGGCAGGCTCATGATCATCCCGGCTGGCGGTGGCGACGCCACCCTGCTGAACGTGGACGGCCACTGTGACGGGCCGGAGTACGCTCCGGACGGCGACTGGCTCTACTTCAACACCGAAGCCTTCACGAGTTCCCCCGGCCACGCCCAACTTTCCAGGCTCCGCACCTCCGACGGAGGCGCCCCGGACCAACCCGCGCTGGAACAGCTACTGACGAGCGACACGGTCGACTGGTTCCCGCACCTCGCCCCGGACGGGCGTTGGGCCAGCTACATCCGGTTCCCCGGCGGCACGGTGGGCCACCCCGCGGACCTGCCGGTCGACGTCGTGCTGGTCTCAACCGGAGACTGGACCACACCGCTGCACTGCTGGCCCCTCTTTGGCGGCCAGGGCACCCTCAACGTCAACAGCTGGTCACCGGACTCCACCCGGTTCGCCTACGTCGCCTACCCCGTCGGCTGACCCGGCCGCCGGGGCTAGGGTTTAGTTATGACCCACATACTCCGGACAGCCACCGCGGACGACGCCGGGAGGCTGGCTGCGCTCGCGGCCGTCACCTTCCCGCTGGCGTGCCCGCCGGAGTCCCGGCCGGAGGACATCGCGGCCCACCTGGCCAGCACCCTGAGCGAGGCCAATTTCCGGGCCTATCTGGCCGATCCCGAGGTAACCGTGCTGGTGATCGACGCCGACGGCGAGCTCCGCGGCTACAGCCTGCTGGTGGCCCGCCCCGCCCAGGACCCGGAGGTGGCCGCTGTCCTGAGCGAACTGCCGTGCACCGAGCTCAGCAAGTGCTACGTCCACCCGGAGCACCACGGGCTCGGCGTCTCGGCCGAACTGATGCACGCCAGCATCGGTTCGGCAGCGGCGGCCGGCGCCCGCGGGATCTGGCTCGGCGTGAACAGCCAAAACGCCCGGGCCATCCGGTTCTACGAGAAGTCCGGTTTCCGCAAGGTCGGCACCAAGTCCTTCCGGCTGGGCGACACCGTGGAACACGACTTCGTGATGGAGCGCCCGGTCACACCGTGACGAAGCCGACAGGCCGCCGGGGAATGGACCCGGCGGCGGCACGGTTGTGGCGGGCATGAAGATTGAGATCTGGTCCGACGTCGCCTGCCCCTGGTGCTACATCGGCAAACGCCGATTCGAAACCGCCCTCGCGGCCTTCCCGCACCGCGATTCCGTGGAGGTGCAGTGGCGCAGCTACCAGCTGGACCCCTCGCTCCCGGAGCACTACGACGGCACCGAACTGGACTACCTCAGCACCCGCAAGGGCATGGCGCCGGCGCAGGTGTCGCAGATGTTCGAGCACGTGGCGGGCCAGGCCAAGGGCGAGGGGCTGAACTACCGGTTCGACGCCGTCGTGGTGGCCAACAGCTTCACGGCCCACCGGCTGATCCACCTCGCCGCCGCCCACGGCCAGCAGGACGCCGCGAAGGAACGCCTGCTCAGCGACCACTTCGAACACGGCCAAGACATCGGCAGCCAGGACTACCTGACCGCCCTGGGCCTGGACCTCGGACTCGACGCCGGCGACCTGGCGGAGCTGTTCAGCACGGACGCCTACGCCGACGACGTCCGCCACGACATCGCCGAGGCCCGCGCCCTGGGGATCAGCGGCGTCCCGTTCTTCGTGATTGACCGGAAGTTCGGGCTCTCCGGAGCCCAGCCCGCGGAGACCTTCAGCGCGGCCCTCGAACAGGCGTGGCAGGACAGCCACCCGCTGGTCATGGTGAGCGCCGCCGCGGGTGCCGCCGGCGGGACGGATAGTGCCGCCGCCGGAACGGATAGTGCCGCGGGCGCCTGCGGCCCGGACGGCTGCCCCGTCTGAGCCCGGCATCGTCGAAGTCGCCGGAAACTCCCGGATTCGCCGGAAATTTCCGGCGACTCGGGGCGATTCCGGCGAACTCCCGGCACTGGCGGCATCCTGCGGCTTCGGACGGCCCGGCCTAGAGTGAATCATGAACACTTCGGCCGGACCGGACGGGCCCCGGACCTCCCTGTTTACGGACCACTATGAGCTGACGATGTTCCAGGCGGCGCTGCACTCCGGTGCGGCAAACCGCCGGTCCGTCTTCCAAGCCTTCGCCCGGGGGCTGCCGGGCGGGCGCCGGTACGGGATCGTGGCCGGCACCGGCCGGCTCCTGGAGGGGATCGCGGGCTTCCGTTTCGAGGCGGACGACCTCGATTTTCTGGCCGGGGCCGGGGTAGTCCATGAGGACACGCTGGAGCACCTGGCCGCCTTCCGGTTCTCCGGCGACATCTGGGGCTATCCGGAAGGGGAAGCCTATTTCCCGCACTCCCCCGTCCTGATCGTGGAATCGACGTTCGCCGAGGCCTGTGTCCTGGAGACCTACGTCCTGTCGGTGCTGAACCATGACAGCGCCATCGCCTCGGCCGCTTCCCGGATGATCAATGCCGCCGGCGGCAGACCCTGCATTGAGATGGGCTCCCGCCGCACGCATGAGGAAGCGGCCGCCGCGGCGGCCCGCGCGGCCGTGATCGCCGGCTTTTCCGGCACGTCCAACCTGGCCGCCGGGCGGCGCTACGGCCTGCGGACCATCGGCACCGCGGCCCACTCCTTTACGCTGGTCCACGATTCCGAGCGCGAGGCCTTCGCGGCGCAGCTGGCCTCCCTCGGGTCCGGCACCACGCTGCTCGTGGACACGTACGACGTCGAGGCGGCGGTCCGCACCGCCGTCGACCTCGCCGGAGACAAACTCGGCGCCATCCGGCTGGACTCCGGAGACCTCGTGGCCCAGGCGCGGTGGGTCCGCGAACTCCTGGACAGCCTCGGCAACGTACACACCAGGATCGTGGTGACCTCGGACCTGGACGAATTCTCCGTCGCCGCGCTCCGTTCTGCCCCGGCCGACTCCTATGGCATCGGCACGTCGCTGGTGACCGGATCCGGGGCGCCCACGGCCGGGATGGTCTACAAGCTGGTGAGCCGGGCCGGGGACTCCGGCGAGCTGACTGCCGTGGCGAAGACCTCGAAGGACAAGCTCAACGTGGGCGGACGCAAGTTCGCCGTGCGCCGCCTCGACGACCGGGGCACCGCCACCCACGAGGTCCTCGGCGTGGGCCACCCGCCGGCCGCCGGAAGAAACGGACGTCCCCTCCTGCAGCAGTTCATGAAAGACGGCGAAATCCTGCCCGGCTGGACCGGCCCGGACGCGGTGGGGCGGGCGCGGGACCGGCACACGGCTTCCATGGCGGAGCTGCCCCGGGTGGTGGACAGACTGCAGCCCGGCGAGCCGGCCATCCCCACCATCTACGAATAGAGCCCGCTAAGGCGACGCAAGACCCAAATCCCGTTCCGAAAGGACCGGGACCTAGTCTGTCGTCCGGTGCAGGACAAAGATGCCGCCGTATGCGGGCTGGTCCGATCGCTGCCGATCGCTGTCGGTGTATTCGCTCAGCACAGCGTGGATACGCGTGGTGAGGTCCTCAACATCTTCCTCGGAGAGGTGCAGGACGAAGCGTGAGAGGCTGGCGAGTGCATCCGGCCCTGCTTCCGTCAGCTCTTCCCGGAACGCCTCGAGCGGTGCCAGCGGACCGGCGGGACCGGCTTCACCCAGTGCGGTGTCCAGCTTCCAGGACCGCCCCGTGGAACGATACGGCTTCTCCAGCGCGCCGCTCTCTCCGGTGCGGACCCCCGCGGGTTCAAGGAATCCCGTTGAGAGCAATTGCCGCACGTGATAGAGCACCGTCCCCGGATCCTGGCCCAGCCGGTCGGCGAGTTGTTTGTTGGTCAGTTCGTGGAGCCCGCACAGGCGCAGGATCCTCAGGCGCAGCGGATGGGCCAACGCCTTGATCTCCCGGGCGCTCGCGACGGGTCTTTGCTGGTCCGCGCTCGCCTGCTCTGCGTCCGTCATGCCCCCATCCTACAATCGGATGTACTAGATTCAACCACCTTGAATTTTCTCAATCGCTATGGAATGGTCCACGTATGACCAATCACGCTGTGCAGGCGAAGGAACGGCATCGTGCGCCGCTGGGTGCGTCCTACTGGAAGCTGTGGACCTCATCCGGGCTCTCCAACCTCGCGGACGGCGTCTTCAAGATCGCGCTGCCGCTGCTGGCCATTCAGTTCACCCAGTCACCCACCCTCGTTGCCGGACTGAGCGTCGCAGCGACGCTTCCCTGGCTCCTGTTCGCCCTCACTGCCGGCGCGCTGGCCGACCGGCTGGACCGGCGCAAGCTCATGTTATGGGCCAACCTCAGCCGGGCGATGCTGCCCGCCTTGCTGGCCGCCGTCGTTGTGCTGGATTTGGGCTCCATGTGGGATCTGTACGTTGTGGCACTGATGGTGGGTGTGGCTGAAACGCTCTACGACACCTCCGCGCAGTCGATCATGCCCCAGCTGGTGCACAGGGATCAGCTGTCGCGTGCCAACGGCCGGCTCTACGCCGTCGAACTCACCACCAACCAGTTCATTGGTCCCCCGCTGGGCGGGCTGCTGGTGGCCGTCGGCGCCGTTGCGGGCGTTGCCGTGCCGGCGGCATTGTGGCTTGCAGCCGTCGGCGGCCTGCTCCTGGTCCCCGGGGCTTTTCGCACAGAGCGTGAGCAGAAGACGACACTGCGATTCGACATTGGTGAGGGTCTGCGGTTCCTCTGGAACCAGAAGATCCTGCGCACACTCGCGGTGATGACCGGGGTGTTCAACTTCGCATCCAGCGCGTCATTCGCGGTCTTGGTGCTGTTTGCCGTGGGCCCGGCTTCACAGATGGGGCTGTCCGAAGTGGGGTTCGGCCTGCTCTTGACCACCTCCGCGCTCGGCGCCTTCGTTGGCTCCTTCATCTCCGAGCGGGTGGAGGCCAGGCTGGGCCGGTCGAAGTCCCTGATGCTCACGATCTTCGGGGCCGCGCTGTTCGTTGGTGCGCCCGCCATGACCGACAATCCCTATGTTCTTGGCCCAATTTTCTTTGTGGGCGGCATGCTGATCGTGCTTTGGAACGTCATCACGGTATCCCTGCGCCAGCGCATTACTCCCAACCGCTTGCTGGGCCGAGTCAACAGCGCCTACCGCCTGCTGGCCTGGGGCACCATGCCGCTCGGTGCGGCAGCCGGCGGCCTGCTGGCCCAATGGCTCGGCCTGCAGGTCATGTTCGGCATCATGGGAGTGCTGACCCTGGCGCTGCTGGGGATGATGCCCGTCCTCACGGACAAGGCAATTGCCGCGGCCGACGGCGAATCCTGAGTTGCTGCCTTCCGGAGAGGTCTGGGGCAGGACGGTTCCTGCGCCAGCAGCTTGTGAAGGCGAGTTGCGGATGGTGTTTCGAAGCGTCGTTGCGATGCACGGCGAACCCGACGACGACGGTGATGGACGCCGCTAGGAGGGCGGCGTACACCGAACGGGAGGAGAGCCGGCCGATCAGGATCGTGCCGACGAGTCCGCTGGCCCCGATCAGGAACAAGGTGACGCTGGTGACGTACTTCGGGACGCCCAGGTCCTCGAGATAGGCGTCGATGTAGGTCAGGACCACGAAGTGGGCGGGCATCAGCGTCCAGCGGGTATGTGCGGACCTGGTGGACGACGGCGGGAGGCTCCCGCCGTCGTCCGCTTGCGTAGGGGTCAGTCGTCGGTGTTAGGCGTCGTCGTGGGCGAGGTTGCTGGAGAGTTCGCGGTGGGCGTCGGCCTGGGCCTGGAGGTCCTTGGCCCGGGTCTCGAAGAGTCCGACGGCGTCGACTCCGGCGGCGAAGCGCAGCGGCGGTTCATCCAGTTCGGCCAGTTGAATGAGGGCGTTGGCGAGTTTGGCCGGGTCCCCGCCTTGCTGGCCGTTCATGCCCTTCCACGCGGTGACCGTCTGCTCGGTGCGCGCGGCGTAGTCCTCGATGGTGGATGCTGCGTAGCTGGTGGATTCCGGGGTGAGCAGCTCGGTGCGGAAGAATCCCGGCTCCACGATCATGGTGCGGATGCCGAACGGGGCGACTTCGGGGGCCAGGGACTCGGCCCAGCCTTCGACGCCGAACTTCGAGGCGGCGTAGGCAGAGAGGAACTCCCCGCCGGCGATGCCGGCGGTCGAGGAGATCGTGACCAGCAGGCCCGTGCGCTGGGCACGCAGGACGGGCAGGGCCGCGCGGGTGACGTTCATGGGCCCGAACATGGTGGTTTCGATCTGTTTCCGGAAGTCTTCCGGGGTGATTTCTTCGAAGAACCCGGCGTAGAAGTTGCCGGCGTTGTTCACGAGGACGTCGATCCGGCCGAACCGGTCGACGGCGGCCTGGATGGCTGCGGTGGCGTCGGCGGGGTCGGTGACGTCGAGTTTTACGCCCAGCAGGTCCTCGCTGTCGCCGATGGCCCGGATCACCTTGTCGGGGTTGCGGCCGGTGGCGACCACCGCATGGCCGGCGGCCAGGGCCGCCTTGGCGATGTCGGTGCCCATACCGCGGCCTGCCCCGGTGATGAACCAGACTTTCTGCTCGGCTTTGGCGTCGTTTTGCTCAGTCATGTTCTGTCTTTCCTGGGTTAGGGGTTCCGGGTCGTGCGAGGGAGCGCAGATCCGGGATGGAAGAGTCGCTGGTGGTGGTTGGGGGCGATGCCGCCCAGCTGGCAAGGAACGCCAGCGCGTTTTCGGACGCGGAGCCGGGCTCCGCGGTGAAGGTGAACAGGGTCTGTCCCTCGTCGCCGGGAAGGTGAAGCGTCTCGAACTGCAGCGACACGTCCCCTGCGACCGGATGGTGGAAGCGCTTGGTTCCCGTGGTGTGGATCCGTACGTCATGGCCTGCCCACAATGCGGCGAAGTGCCCGCTGCGTGTGGTCAGCTCGCCGACCAGCTCGTTCAATTCGCGGTCATGGGGATTCCGCCCCGCTTCCGAGCGGAGCATCGCCACTGTGGTGGCGGCGATTGCGCGCCAATCGGGGTAAAAGTCCCCGGCGCCCGGATCGAGGAAGAGATAACGTGCCTGGTTCGGCAACTGGCCCGGGACCTCCGGACGGGCGGCTGCTGTGGACGCGAACACCGGCCCGTACAGCGCGCGGCCCAAGGCATTGGCGGCCAGCACGTCCGAGCGTCCGTTTTGCACCAGGGCGACCGCTCCGGTCATCCCGTCCAGCAAACGCAGAACTCCCGGACGGACCCGCTGCTGCGGTGGCCGGCGCGCCGGACGCCGCGATGATGGCGTGTTGGCCGTCCTCGCCAGGTCCATCAGGTGCGTCCGCTCTGCCTCATCCAGCTGAAGGGCGGAGGCCACAGCGTCGAGGACCGAGTCCGAGACGCCGCGGATGCTGCCGCGTTCCAGCCGCGTGTAGTAGTCCGTACTTACCCCGGCGAGCTGTGCCACTTCCTCCCGACGCAGTCCCGGCACGCGGCGCAGCTCGCCGTAGCTGGGCAGGCCGGCCAGCTCTGGGGTGATCTTCGCCCGTCGCGAGATCAGGAAGTCTCGGATTTCGTCTTTTCTTTCCACATCCACCACGCTACGCAGGCCGGACGGGCGGTGGCAGTGTCTATCAGACACCCCCAGTTAAGGTGGTGGATACAGCCGTGGCCCCTCAGAACCGGTCGCCGTTTTATGGCCGGCCGTGTCATAGTCCGCCACCCGGCTGCTTTGGTGACAGATCGCGCTAAAGTGTCCGTATGCCTAGGATTTCGGCCGCGAGCAACGCCGCCCAACGTGCCGAGACCCAGCGCCGCATTCTGACCGCATTCGGGGAACTCCTCTTCACCCACGGGCTCCCCGGCCTGACCATGACGGACGTCGCGCGCCACGCCCAGATCGGCCGGACCGCCGTCTACAACTACTATGCGGACATCGAAGAGCTCCTCATCGCCTACGCCCTGGATGAGACCGAGCGGTTCCTGCTCGATCTGCGCGAATCCCTCGATGCACTGGAGAACCCGGTGGAGCGCCTGGCCGTCTACGTCCGGGCCCAGGTGGAGGACCTGAGCCGGCGCCACCTGCCGCCGGGGCCGGCCATGGCGGCGGTGCTCTCGCCGTCGTCGTTCGCCAAACTCGCCGACCACGTGGGTGAGCTCAGCGTGCTCCTGCGGGGCATCCTGCGCGACGGCATGGCCCAGGGGTACCTGCCCGAGTCGGACATTGGCCAGCTGGCCCAGCTCATCCACGGCACGCTCTCTTCTAGCGCTGCGCGTGGCGACGGTGCGGGCCAGGACGCCGAGGCCGAGGCTCGGCTCGCCCGGACGGTGCGGTTTGTCCAGCTGGGGGCCGGGGCCAGGTTTGACGACGCTGGCCGGCCGGTCCGCACCATCCGCTAGGCTGCGGCGCCGGAAGTCCGCGCCTAGCCCGTGCCGGGCGTCGCCGTCGGTACGGCGGGCAACGTGGCCTCATCCACGATGCGCCGGTTCTCGCGGGGGCAGCTGAGCTGGCCCGGCGTCTGGTCCACGAGTTCCGGCTTGGCCAGTTCCTTGAAGTCGCCCGTAATGATCACGTCCACACTCGGGTCCGCGCGGCCGTCCTGGACATAGTCCGAGCCGGGCACGTGGCGCTGGACACTGAAGGCGGCCGACTGGCCGGCAGCACCGGAGACCACCAGCGCCACGCCGCGGTAGCTCGACGTCGTGTTCCCCACGGCACCCACCAGGAACTTCCGGGCGGCAAGCTGGTCGGCCACGCTCCGGGCCAGTCCCGGCCGGCTCGTGGAATTGTAGATGTTGACGTGGACCTTCTCCGGCGGCGCGTAGTCGTGGGTGGCCGCCGGGCATACCGACACAGCCGCCTTGCTCCGCTCCGCCCCGGGGATCTTGATCTGGCCATTCATGATGGCCAGGGCCACCACGATCGCGGCCACGATGAGGCCGACAAGCATCACCAGGACAACGCCGTGCAGGATCCTGCGCCGCAGCCGAATGGGGTTCTCTGCCGTATTGTCCTGCTCCACGAACGTGGCCCGCAGCTCGGAGCCACTGATGACGCGGTGCCCGTGCAGGACTCTGACGTCTGGCGGCTTCCTAGCCATTTATCACGAGGACCCGCGCGTGGATTGCGGTGCGCTGGTGCAACGCGGTGCGGACTGCCCGGTGCAGGCCGTCTTCAAGGTAGAGGACGCCGCGATATTCCACGACGTGCGGAAAGAGGTCGCCGAAAAACGTGGAGTCCTCGGCCAGCAGGGCTTCAAGGTCCAGTGTGCGCTTCGTGGTCACCAGTTCATCAAGCCGGACAGGACGCGGCGGCAGGGCCGCCCAGTCCTTGGGCGTGGTGTAACCATGGTCGGGGTACGGGCGTCCCTCGCCCACAGCTTTGAATATCACCATGCCAGCCTAGGGAACTTCGACGCCCGAAGGAATGAATGTCCCCGGGCGGCGTGAGGTTGTGGCCAAACGGTAACCATTTGTCACACGACGCCCTGCCGCTTGTCACATCCGGCGCCGGGCCGTCGATCTGACGCACGGTTCGCCCAAACGACCCGTGCGGCTGACAGAATGGCCATATGACTTCACCCGAGACTGTCCCTGTTCCGTCGTCGTCGGCCCCCGTGCTGGCGCTGCTGCTCGACGTCGACGGTCCGGTCGCGAGCCCGGTCACCCGCGAGGTGCAGCCCGGCATCATCGCCGACCTGGTGGCCCTGGCCGCCGCCGGCGTGCCGGTCATCTTCAACACCGGCCGGTCGGACGCGTTCATCCGCGAGCAGGTCATGGAACCGATGATCGCTGCGGGGATGCCCCCCGGAACCCTGATCCACGCCATTTGCGAGAAGGGCGCCGTCTGGTTCAGCTACACCGCGGAAGGACCCGGCCCCGTCCACGTGGACCACGAGCTCGCCATTCCGCAGGCCTTCGGCGACGACGTCCGCCGCCTGGTGGCCGAGGACTACTCCGCCCACATGTTCTACGACGAAACCAAGCGGGCCATGGTCTCCGTGGAGCAGCACATTGCCGTCGCCAACCCGGACTACCGGGCCGAGCAGGAACTCTTCGACGCCGACGCCATGGGCATCATGGCCCGGCACGGGCTCGGCGTGGTGCGGCTGGACCACCACGTCCCCGATTCGGATGACCAGATCGACTTCCGCGTCGATCCGACCATCATTTCCACCGATATCGAATCGGTCCGGCTGGGCAAGGACCTGGGCGCGAGCCGGGCCGTGGAGTTCCTGGCCGCGCAGGGCATCACGCCGCGGGCCTGGCGCACGGTGGGCGATTCCCGCACGGACTACGCCATGGCCGACTGGCTGCACCACAACGACCACGCCGTGAAGCACGTCGACGTCCGGCCCGCGGACGGCATCCCGGTCAAACCCTACGAGGTTCTCACCGCCGCCGATCTGGGGCTCGGCGAAGACGTGATCCACGACGACGCCGGTGCCGCCTTCCTGCACCACTGGCTGGCCGTCGTCACCGGCTAAGGCCCCGCTCCGCCGTTTTTGCCCTTGGCGTTTCGCTGGCACGTCCGCCGCGTGGCGGCCGGTTTTCCGCGGCAATTTTGAGGCCCGCGTTATCATGCAAGTAGACACCAACGCACTGATAGAAGCGGGAGCTCAGACATTACCGAAGCAGCGATCCAAGACGAGATTTACTATGGCAGCCAGGCATCTGTGGACGCCCACGCCGAGGTCACGTCGGCGGCCGCGGTCGCCAGATTCAGGACCCGCTCCGACGTTGTCCGCCACCGCGGCCGCTATGCGCTGATCAACGAAAACCGCACGCCGTACCAGGCCATGGTCGAGGACCTGATGTTCTTGCGTTCCGTCCTGGCCGGCGCCGGCATCGGCTACCTGCTGGTCCGCGGCAACAACCACCGCCCTGTGGTCGCCGTCGACTGGAAAGACCGCAAGGAACTCCGCGACGCCCTCGTGGAGGCGTGCCGCGACGAGCCGTTGTATTCCATGAGCGTGGACGCCAAGAAGAAGTCCTCCGTGCTGGTGGCCGACGGCGAGCTGTCGCCGAACCGCCAGGCCCGGATCTTCCGGCTCTACCGGCCCCGGGTGGAACCCGAAGGCGGTTTTGAATTCGGGGCGTCCGCCGGCGTCCAGCTGGAGCTGTGGAGCTTCGAAGGCGATCAGCTGATCCTGCCGATCGAGAACTCCCTGACGCGCCGCACCATGCTGGCCCAGGACGCAGTGCGCGGCACCGTGGAACGCTACGGCCACACGTGGCCCACCATCGAGAACATGTTCGCGGACCACGCCAGCGACATCAGCTTCGACATCGACCTGGTGTTCTCATGGGTGGACGGCAGCTCCCCCGAGTACATCGCGGCCCGCCGCGCCCGCATGGCCGGCGTGGTGGTGGGCGAGGGGGATGACCACGAGGCCCGCTTCCGCCAGATCGATGAGCTCAAGTACGCCCTGCGCTCGGTGTACATGTTTGCGCCGTGGGTCCGCCGGATCTTCATCGCCACGGACTCCCCCGCACCGTCATGGCTGGCCGACCACCCGAGTGTGACGATCGTCCGGAGCGAAGAGTTTTTCGCCGACACGTCGGTTCTGCCCACGCACAATTCGCAGGCCGTGGAGTGTCAGCTGCACCACATCGAGGGGCTCTCCGAGCACTTCCTCTATTCGAACGACGACATGTTCTTCGGCCGTGCCGTGGGCCCGGACATGTTCTTCACCCCGGGCGGAATCACGAAGTTCATCGAGGCCGAGACCCGGATCGGGCTGGGCGACAACGACGCCGAACGCAGCGGCTTTGAGAACGCCGCCCGGGTGAACCGCAAGCTGCTCTGGAACCGCTTCGGCCGCATCACCACCCGCCACCTGGAGCACACGGCGGCCCCGCTGCGGCGCAGCGTGGTCGAGCAGATGGAGCAGGAGTTCCCGGCCGAGTTTGCCAAGACCGCCGCGAGCACCTTCCGGGCAGCGGACAACATCTCCGTGACCAACTCGTTCTACCACTACTACGCGCTGCTCACTGGCCGGGCCGTGACCCAGACGGCCGCCAAGGTGAGATATGTAGACACGACGGCGCGGGCCGGCCTGAACTACCTGCCCAAGCTCCTGGCCAAGCGGAACATGGACTTCTTCTGCCTCAACGACGGAAGCTTCCCCGAGGTCCCGGCGGAAGAGCGGGCCGAACTGGTCACGGACTTCCTGGAGAAGTACTACCCCATCAAGGCACCCTGGGAGAAGTAACGAACCGTGACCAAAGCGGGCGCCGCGTCAGCCAGGGAGTGAATCAGTTCAGGGTGGTGTACCTGCGGTGCGCCGGCGTCCGGGACGGGGCCTCAAGCTTGGCCTTTTCAGGAATATAGATCCCTGCGGCCGCGAGCCGGCGCTGGACTTCCTCGGGAGAGACCAGCTCCCCCACCGCCGGGGTGTCGCCGAGCAGCACCACGGAATGCACGATCGTGTGTTCGTAGACGTGGACCAGGTTGAACGCCTGCCCGCCGTCGCGGCCTCGGGTGCCGCCGACAGGAACGTTCAGGTCCTGGGTGTAGCAGGTGGCTGAAGCCACGGACACGGGGATGCCCGCGAACGTTGCCGTCGTCGAATAGTGCAGGTGGCCGCCCAGGATGGCGCGGACATCGGAATTGCGCAGGACGCCGGCAAGCGCCGACTGGCCCCGGAGCTCCACGAGCACGGCAAGATCCAGCACGGACGGGACCGGCGGGTGGTGCAGGGCAAGGATGGTCCCGTCCGGGGCCGGTGTGGCCAGCTCAGCAGCGAGCCAGTCCAGCTGGTCGTGGCTCAATTCGCCATGGTGGAAGCCGGGCACCGAGGTGTCCAGGGTGATGATGCGCAGCCCGTTGACGAAGTAGCTGTGGTCCAGTGGCGCGTCATTGTCGGCCTGGTCCAGGAGCCCGGCCCGGAAATTGGCCCGGTCGTCGTGGTTGCCCATCGCCCAGATGACCTTGGCCCCCAAGGCCTCGCACGCCGGATCCACGATGGCGCGGAGCTTGGCATACGCTTCGGGTTCCCCCAGGTCAGCCAGGTCGCCCGTGAAGATCACGGCTTCGGGGCGTGCCCCCGAGGCATGGACCTCCTCGAAGAGTTGCCTGAGCAGGGCTTCGCTGTCCACGACGCCGTGCAGGGGTTGCGGACCCCCCAGCAAGTGGGGGTCGCTCAGGTGAAGTAGGAAATGACGTGGCCGGGGGTGCTCGGCCTCGATGCGCTCCATTGCTGCCTTCTTGGTTGGGTGGAAGCGGTGCCTCCAGTGTCCCTCTCAGTAACAACTATCCAACCAGACATTAGGCAAACAATGTAAAAACTGCGACAGGCATATTGGAAAAGTGGGCGTTAACAGGTGGGCCCACCCTCACATGCACTTGTCGGCATATATAAGGCCCGGCCGCCCGGCGGCACTCCCGATTCCCCGGGTCAACGGGGCGGGACGGACAGTGCCGCCGGGTTCACGGTTTCCGCTAGCTCAGGTACCCGTTGGGGTTAAGCACGAACTTCGTCGCCGCGCCGGCGTCGAATTCCGCGTAGCCCTTCGGCGCGTCCTCCAGGGAAATCGCCTTCGCGTTGACGTTCTTGGCGATGTGCACCCTGTCGTGCAGGATCGCCATCATCAGCTGCCGGTTGTATTTCATGACCGGACACTGTCCCGTAGTGAAGCTGAGCGACTTGGCCCAGCCTGTTCCGAGGCTGAGCGAGAGCGAGCCCTTCTTCGCGGCCTCGTCCACGCCGCCCGGGTCCCCGGTGACGTAGAGCCCGGGGATGCCCAGGGCACCGCCGGCGGCCGTTACTTCCATCAGCGAGTTCAGGACAGTAGCGGGGGCTTCGTGTGCTCCGGCCCCGTGGCCCTTGGCCTCAAATCCCACCGCATCCACGCCGCAATCGACTTCCGGGACGCCGAGGAGCTGCTCGATTTGCTCGGCAGGGCCGCCCTTACTCAGGTCGATGGTCTCGCAGCCGAAGCTGCGTGCCTGTGCCAGGCGGTCCGCGTTCATGTCACCGACAATCACGACGGCGGCACCCAGGAGTTGGGCGCTGGTCGCCGCGGCCAGGCCCACAGGCCCTGCGCCTGCCACGTAGACGGTGGACCCGACGCCGACGCCTGCGGTGACCGCACCATGGAATCCGGTCGGGAAGATGTCCGAGAGCATCGTCAGGTCCATCATCTTTTCGAGGGCCTGGTCTTTGTCCGGGAACTTCAACAGGTTCCAGTCGGCGTACGGCACAAGGACGTAGTTGGCCTGGCCGCCTACCCAGCCGCCCATGTCCACGTAGCCGTAGGCGCTGCCTGGCCGGTCGGGGTTGACGTTGAGGCAGATGCCGGTCTTGCGCTCCTTGCAGTTCCGGCAGCGCCCGCAGGCGATATTGAAGGGGACCGAACAGATGTCCCCCACTTTGATGAATTCAACATCCGGGCCCGCTTCGACCACCTCGCCGGTGATCTCGTGGCCGAGGACCAGGTCGGCGGGAGCCGTGGTGCGCCCCCGGACCATGTGCTGGTCCGAGCCGCAAATATTCGTGGCCACGGTTTTGAGGATTACGCCGTGGCGCACCTGCCGGCCCACGTTGGCGGGGTTGACCCCCGGCCCGTCCTTGAGTTCGAAGGTGGGGTAGTCAATGTCGATCAGTTCGACCTTGCCCGGCCCCTTGTAGGCAACGGCTTTGTTCCCTGTCATCTATTTCCTCCTGCTTTCACGGGTCCCGTGGTGGGCGCCCTAGTGTGATTCACGAAGTTCTTTGATGCGCCCTCCGCAGGAACACCCGGCCACACTGCCGACGGCGGCCAGAGTTGATTGCGCCGTGGGATGCCCGGAATGTTTGGAGGGTCCGGCCAGTCTAGGCGCTAAGCATGCTTAGGGATAGGGCTGAGTTCCTCTGGACCCCGGGCCGGTCGGGTCAGTCGAGGGCGGACTGAACAGCTTCGATGATCTCCGGCGCGTCCGGCTCAACGGTGGGCGCAAAGCGGGCGATGACCTCGCCGTCGCGGTTCACGAGGAACTTCTCGAAGTTCCACTTCACGAGGCCGGGCAGGATTCCGGTTTTGAACTTGGTGAGCTCGGCGTAGAGCGGGTGCTGGTTCTTTCCCCGGACGTTGGCCTTGACCGTCAGCGGGAAGGTCACACCGAAATTGCGCTGGCAGAACTCGGCAATCTCGGCGTCGCCGCCGGGCTCCTGCCCGGCGAACTGGTTGCAGGGGACGCCGAGGACCTGGAAGCCTTGGCCCCGGAACTTGTTGTGCAGCGCCTCGAGTCCAGCGTACTGGGGTGTGAAACCGCACTCGGACGCCACGTTGACCACCAGGACCACCTCGCCCTTGAAACGGCCAAAATCGGTCTCGGTTCCGTCGATGAGGGTCAGGGGAATGGAGTGCAGAGCTGTCATGGGGCGCGTCCTTGCGGTGTCGATGGTCCGGAGCAGGGAATCTGAACTGGTCACTCCATTATTCGGCACCGGGGCGTGCGGGTATGGGTGTGCCTCCCGGACAGGGCGCCGGAACGGCGGCCTGGGGGCGCGGCGGGGGCTAGCCGCTGGGCGTCGTCGAGGGTTTTGTTGTCACTGCCGTGGTGGCCGACTGCGTGGCCGTCCTTGGCTTCGGCGTTTCGGCTGGCGCGGTGACCGGGTCCGGCTCCACAGTGATCGGGGCCGGCACCGGGGTGGCCGTCTTGGCGGCAGCCTCCGTCGCGGTTGCGGAGGCCGACGCAGGCGCGGAGGGCGGCGGTGCCACCGGCGGCGGGACCGACAACGGTGCTGATGGCTTGGCGGAGGCTGTGCCCGTCGACGTCGGCGTCGGCGTCGGGGTGGCAGTTGCCGACGGCGTTGGCGTGGCAGTTGCCGACGGCGTTGGCGTGGCAGTTGCCGACGGCGTCGGGGCGGGTGCGGCGGGCGTCGTCGGCGTCCCGGTCGGCGGGGCAGGTGCCGTCGTCGTGGCAGTCCCGGTCGGCGTCGGAGTTGGGGTTGCAGTCGCCGACGGCGACGGCGTCGCTGATGCACTCCCGGTCGGGGTCGCGGTGGCGGAAGGAGTCGCCGACGGTTTGTCGGCGGCGGCTTCGGTAGCAGCAGGTGAGGCACTCGCCGTTGGCTTGGCGGCCACCGCGGCAGGCTGTTCCTGAACGCCGCCAGCCACCACGTGGGTCAGGTCCTCCCGGACAGGAATCGCCCAGCCAATCCCCGCATTGGTGGCCTTATCGGCGTCGGGTGAGTAGCTGGTCATTTCGATGGGCCCGAGTTGATCCACCTGCTTGATGGGGAGCAATGTCCAATCGCGCGGATCAGTGTGGGAGCCGTTGAGGATGGTTTCGAAGTGAAGGTGGCAGCCGGTGGAAGATCCGGTGGTACCTACCCGGGCAATAACTTCCCCCACCCGTACTGAGTCGCCCTTCTTGACCGCGATCGCCTCCAGATGGTTGTACGTGGTGATGAGACCGTTGCCGTGATCGATTTCCACCCGGTTTCCGCCGCCCCATGGGTGCCACCCAACGGCCCGCACCACACCGGCGTCGGCGGAGTACACGCGCGTGCCGCAGGGAGCCGCGAAGTCCTGGCCCCAGTGGAATTCGCCCGCAAATCCCGTCAGGGGGCTGGTGCGCAGCCCGAACGGGGACGATGGCACCAGCGATTCCAGCGGAGCCATGAGGAAACCCGGCGCGGGCCGGCTCAGGGCCGCCGAGGCCACATTGAGCTCGCCGCGCACCCCTTCCCGGGTGGCCGTGTCCACCGTGCTCCGGCTGAAGGCCACGAGCGCCTGGGCGTCGGCGGTGACGGTGCCGGGAGTCCCCGCGGGCGCGGTCGCCGCGGAGTGGGCCAGCGGGTCCAGGGCTTCCGGTCCCACGTCCCCGACGGGCGGCATGGCGGCCGTCGGGACAGCGGTGGGCGCGCCGTAGGACGCAAAGGCGCTCAGTCCCTGAAAGCCACCGAACGCCAGCACGGCCAGGGACAGGCACAGGCCTCCGGACACGCAGCGCACGGCAATCGTCCGTGCCCTCGCTGACTGCTCACTCGATGAGTTTCCCCAGTGTTTTCCCACGACGTGACTCCCGCAATATGTCCGCCAGACCCCAATCTTCACGGACTTACCTCCCTATGTGACCACAGACGGCCGGGTCTGTGAACCGTCAGCGCGCTCCTTTTGCGGGACCAACCGGCGATCCGCGGATGTCCCCAGTAGCTTGCCGGCGGCGGCCCAGTAGTTCTCCGCACCGTTGCAGGTGCCGCGCGCCGCCGGGCCGGGTAAGAATAGAGGATGCGCAATGTCCTCAGGGAATGGCAGGCCGAACTCAAACAAACGTTCACGGGGACGCGCGATTCCGTGCCCGAGTGGGTGCCAAGCCTCGCCGCGGGGGACGACGCCGGTTACCACTTGCCCGGCTCGGCCGTGTGGGCCGTGCACGGGGACATGCCCACCATTGTGGCGGGAATCCGGGCACTACTGATGCAGGCGCTCCATCCCGGCGCGCTGGCCGGAGTCCACGATCATTCCCGTTTCCGCGAAGACCCGCTGGGCCGGCTGGCTGGCACGATCCGTTGGATCTTCACCGTGACCTATGGCTCCACCGGTACGGCCAAGGCGGCGTCGGACTGGGTCCTTCGGCTGCACCGGACGGTGCGGGGAGAATTCGTGGACGGCCACGGCATCAGGCGCAGTTACGCGGCCAACGATCCCGAACTGCTCCGGTGGGTTCACATTGCCTTCACAGACGCTTTCCTCTCTGCCCACAAGCTATGGGGACGGCCGATTCCTGGCGGACCGGATGCCTACGTCCGAGAGTGGGCCCAGGCCGGCCGGCTGATGGGCGTCGAGGCCCCGCCGCTAAGCGAAGCGGAAATGCGGCAGCAGTTGGACCGCTGGTACGACGACGGCGAGCTCCGCTGTGACGAACGGGTCACCGAGACGGTGGCGTTCATTCGCGACCCACCCCTGCACCCCGCGCTCAAGCCTGGCTACCGGGTGCTGTTCGCGGCCGCCGTGGCAAGCCTCGAGCCCAAGTACCGCGAGCTTCTAGGTCTGCGGACCGCGCGGCTGGGCCCGATTCCGCTGCCGGTAACCCTGGCCACCCGGGTCACGCTCGGCGTGGTGCATGTGGCGCTGGGCCGGACGGGTCCGAGCGAGCAAGCTGCCCGGGCCCGGCTCCGCCGGCTGGGCTACCGGGCCTGAGCCAGCGGTGGCCCGGGAACGCAAAAAGGCCCCGGTCCGAGGACCGGGGCCAACCGCGGAGAATGGGGGATTTGAACCCCCGAGGGCGTTAACCCAACACGCGTTCCAGGCGTGCGCCATAGGCCGCTAGGCGAATTCTCCAGTTGCTTCTGAATCAAAAGCAGATACTAGAATACCTGAACTTTCCAGCTTCGCCCAATTGAGCCTCCCCGCCCCCGCCTGCGGCTCCTCCGCGGGACATGCCCCACGGCCCGTTTGAGGGCTGGACATAGCGCCAAATAGCCCGCTCTTTCGCGCGAAAAATGGGCATGCTCCTCGCTGCCCCCTCCCGCCACTGGACATGCCCCACAGCCCCCTCGAGGGCTGTACAGGGCCCCAACCAGCCCACACCTTCGCGCGAAAAATGGGCATGCTCCTCGCTGCCCCCTCCCGCCACTGGACATGCCCCACAGCCCCCTCCAGGGCTGGACAGGGCCCCAACCAGCCCACACCTACCCGCACTGCCCTGTCCCACCTCCACTCCTGCCCGCCAAAAATGGGCATGCCCCACGGCCCGCCCGAGCGCTGGACATAGCCCCAACCAGCCCGTTCCTTCCCGCCAAAGATGGGCATGCCCCTCGCTGCCCACTCCCACCACCGGACATGTCCACCGGCCCGCCCGAGCGCTGGACATAGCCCCAACCAGCCCGTTCCTTCCCGCCCAAGAATGGGCATGCCCCTCGCTGCTCCCTCCCACCACCGGACATGCCCCACAGCTCCCTCCAGGGCTGGACATGGCCCAACCAGCCCACACCTACCCGCACTGCCCTGTCCCATCCCCGTTCTTGCCCGCCAAAGATGGGCATGCCCCTCGCTGCCCACTCCCACCACCGGACATGTCCACCGGCCCGCCCGAGCGCTGGACATAGCCCCAACCAGCCCGTTCCTGCCCACAAAAAATGGGCATGTCCCGCCAGGGATGAGGAGCCAAACCGGGCCAATTCGAGGCACACCCAATCGTCAGGTAATATTGCTGACGGCCCCTCATGTGGCGTCATCCTGTTGAACTCCCCCAGGACCGGAAGGTAGCAAGGGTAAACGGGCTCTGGCGGGTGCATGAGGGGTCTTTTATGTCTGTGCCGATTGGTAGGGTTTATCTGTGACTGTTACTACCGCCCTCTACCGTCGATACCGCCCCGATTCGTTCGCGGACGTTATCGGGCAGGAGCACGTCACTGACCCCCTCATGACGGCCCTGCGCAAGAACCGCGTCAACCACGCCTACCTCTTTTCCGGCCCCCGCGGCTGTGGCAAAACCACCTCGGCCCGCATCCTGGCCCGCTGCCTGAACTGCGCCGAGGGCCCCACGGACACCCCCTGCGGCAAGTGCCCCAGCTGCGTGGAACTCGCCCGCGGCGGCTCGGGCTCCCTGGACGTCATTGAGATCGACGCCGCCAGCCACGGCGGCGTGGACGACGCCCGCGACCTCCGGGAACGGGCCACCTACGCCCCCGTCCGGGACCGCTACAAGATCTTCATCATTGACGAAGCCCACATGGTCACGTCGGCCGGATTCAACGCCCTGCTCAAGATCGTCGAAGAGCCGCCGGAACACATCAAGTTCATCTTCGCCACCACGGAGCCGGACAAGGTCATCGGCACCATCCGCTCCCGCACGCACCACTACCCCTTCCGGCTGGTGCCGCCGGAGCCACTCATGGCATATCTGGAGCTGCTCTGCACCCAGGAGAACGTCCCCGTGGCGCCCGGAGTGCTCTCGCTCGTCATCCGCGCGGGCGGCGGTTCGGTTCGCGACTCCCTCTCCGTGCTGGACCAGCTCATGGCCGGCGCCGGACCAAACGGACTGGACTACGAACTTGCGGTCGCCCTTCTGGGCTACACGCACGCGTCCCTGCTGGATGACGTCGTGGAGGCCGTCGCCGCGTCGGATTCCGCCACGGTGTTCCGCGCCGTGGACCGCGTCATCCAGACCGGGCACGATCCGCGGCGCTTCGTCGAGGACCTGCTGGAACGCTTCCGCGACCTCATCATCGTCCAGGCCATGCCCGAAAGCGCCCAGTCCATCCTCCGCGGCATGCCCGCGGACCAGATCGCCCGGCTGCAGAACCAGGCGCACAACCTCGGGGCGGCCGAGCTCTCCCGCGCCGCGGACGTCACCAATACCGCTCTCACTGACATGACCGGGGCCACCTCGCCGCGCCTGCACCTGGAACTGCTGTGCGCCCGCATCCTGCTGCCCAGCTCCGAACAGACCGAGCGCGGCATCGCGGCCCGGATCGACCGCGTCGAGCGTCGTTTGAACTACGCCGGGAACGACGTCGGAGCTCCCCTCGCCGGCGCCCCCGCACCTGCCGCCGTTTCGCCTGCACCCACGGAGCAGGCAGCCGCACCACAGCTGCCTGCAGCGCACGTGGCCGCCGCGCCGTCACACGCGGCACCGGCTGCCGCAGCCACCACCGCCCCACCCGCCCTGCCCCGGGGCGAGCAGACGCCAGCCGCGGCCACCGCGCCCGCTCGGCGGGACGAGCCCGTCCGTGAACCGCTGACGGCACCACGGGTCAGCACCAGCGACTGGCCGGTGGACGAACCCGCGGCGGCCAGCCGGCTCGCCCCCGCTGCAGGTCCCGCAGCCGCGGCTCCGTCCCTGCCCGCGTCAGGGACTGCCCCGGTGGCTGCCGCCCCGGCAGCCGAGCCCGCACGTATGGCTACACCGGAGGCGGCCCCGTCCGCCGCCGCATCTTCCGCCGCCACGGCACCTGCCCCCACGCCCGCCATCCCTGCGCGGCCCGAACCTGCCGAGCCGGGCAGTGCGCCTGCCGCTGCTCCCGGCCCTGCCGCCGGCCCCGGAGCAGACGTGGAGGTTTTGCGCCGTGCCTGGCCCGAAATCCTGCAAACGCTGACCAAGATCAAACGCAGCACCTGGGCGCTGGTGGAACCCAACGCCCAGGTGGGCCATTTCGAAGACCACGTCCTGACCCTCGCGTTCACCACCACCGGGCTGGCGGGTGCCTTCGGCCGGGCCGACCACGCTGAGAACCTCCGGCAGGCGATCCACAAGACGATCGGCATCGATTGCCAGATCCGGGCCGTGGCCGGCGGCAGCAACAGCCCAGCGAGCTCTGAGCCAAACCCAAAAGCGCCGGCTAGCCCGGACACCCCGGCATCGTCTGCGACGCAGGCAACATCGGCCGACGTCGCCTGGGGCCTGAGCCCGGCACCCCAGCAGCCGGCATCCCCGAACAACGAAACTGCTGAAGCCGTCCCCTCGGGGGTTGCCCAGGCCCACGTTCCCGCCGCCCCGGTGCCATCGGCGCAACCCACTCCGGCCCCCAGGGGAGCCGCGCCGGCAGCGGAACCGCACGCGCCCGCCCCCGCGGCCCGGGTCCGCGCAGCCGGGCCGGCAGCGGAGCCGCAGGCGCCCGCCCCCGCGGTCCAGGTCCGCGCTGCCGTGCCGGCAGCCGAATCGGACGGCCCTTCGGAGCCTTCCGGGTCCTATGCCGACCCTGATGACGACTGGGGACCGCCCCGGGACGAGGACGCACCTCCGCTCGACGAAGAACCGCCGCTGGATTGGGACCCGTCACCCGCCGCCCCGCCGCGCCGCGCCGAGTCCGCGGCTGCGCCCGCGGCTCCTGCCCGCAAGTCCCCGGCCGCGCAGGCATCCAACCCTGCCCGCTCCCTGGCCGGGACCTCGCCCGCAGGCGCTGACGCGTCGGCTGACGCGTGGGCCCGCGCCGTCGAGCAGTCACCCGGCGTCTGGACGGTCGGCACAGATTCGAACCTCGGCCGGTACCCGACGCCGGAAGTCGAGCCCGCGGCACCCGAGCCCGAACCGGCTCCGGTGCACTACGAGCCGGCGGCGGCACAGATCCCGGAGTATGCCGGCGTCGTGTCCGCGCCATCGGGACTGTCCTCGGAACACCCTGCCCGGGCCGAAGCGGCTGCGGCCGTGGCCGAGCCTGCTGCGCCGCGGATGGCCCCCGCTGCCGTTGCGGAGGCTGTTGCGGTGGTCGCCGTTCCGGAGGCTGCTGCCCCGACGAGCCGGCAAAGCCTGTACCAGCGGCTGTCGAACAGCCCCGAGGCCGAGGCCGGGCGGGCGAAAGCCCCCGCCCGCGCTGCTGCCGCGACCACCGTCTACGTACAGGACATCCCGAGCGCCGACGACGAAACGATCGAGGAGTCGGGCGTCTTCGGCCGGGCCGCCGTCGAACGCATTCTGGGCGGGAAACTGGTGGAGGAACGCTCCCTGGACGGAAGCCCCCTGCCGCCCCGCTTCTAGCAGACCCCCAGCCGGCTGGCACCGGCCCCACTCCAAACGAACGAGGACATTGTGTACGAAGGCGCAGTTCAAGAGCTGATCGACGAGCTCGGACGCCTTCCCGGGGTGGGGCCCAAGTCAGCCCAGCGGCTGGCCTTCCACATCCTCGAGGCCGATCCCCAGGACATGAAACGGCTTGTCGATGCCATCACCACCGTGAAGGAACGGGTCAAGTTCTGCACCGTTTGCGGAAACGTGACGGAGCAGGAACTGTGCAACATCTGCCGCGACCCGCGCCGGGATCCGACGGTGATCTGCGTCGTCGAAGAATCCAAGGACGTTCTGGCGGTCGAGCGCACGCGGTCCTTCCGCGGCAGGTACCACGTACTCGGCGGCGCGATTAATCCGATCGCCGGGATCGGTCCGGAACAGCTCCGGATCCGTGAACTGCTGACCCGGCTCAACGACGGCGCCATCCAGGAAATCATCATCGCCACCGACCCCAACCTCGAGGGCGAGGCCACGGCGACCTATCTGGCCCGGATGCTCAAGTCGATCGGCATCGCCGTCACCCGGCTGGCGTCCGGCCTGCCCGTCGGCGGGGACCTGGAATACGCCGACGAAGTAACGCTCGGCAGGGCCTTCGAGGGCCGCCGCAACGCCCTGAGCTGACGGACTCGTGGCAGCCACCGGCAGCGACACCCCGGCCCACCCGGCCCGATGGACATGTCCAGCGCCCGCGCCCGGCAATGGACATAATGCCCTCATGTCCACTCCCGCCCGCCAAGAATGGGCATGTCCCACGGGCGACGGTGAACCTGCCCGCCCCCTGGCCCGCACTCCCCCACCCGGCCCGGCGGACATGTCCAGCGCCCGCGCCCAGGAGTGGACACAATGCCCTCGTGTCCACTCCAGGCCGCCAAGAATGAGCATGTCCCACGGAACCAGTGAACATGCCCACCCTTTGCCCCCAGCACTGGGCATGTCCCGTGGAGACAGACCGGGCGTGTCTGCCATTCGGTCACAATTCAACGGCGCGGGCAGCACGGCGATAAACTGGGGTGAGAAGTTACGCCGTCGCGCCGTTTGGTTGCCTGGCCCAGAACCCCGATGATCCAGTGAGGGTGCGCGAATGAGTTTGCCCACTACCGAAGTCCAGCCCGGATCGCAGACGCTGCCCGTCTCGGCCGCCGCCACCAAGCACCTTGTCGTGAAGAAATTTGGCGGGTCCTCGGTGGCGGACGCAGAAGGCATCAAGCGCGTCGCCCGGAGGGTGGTGGACGCCCAAAACGCCGGCGACGAGGTGGTGGTGGTGGTTTCCGCCATGGGTGACACCACTGATGAGCTCCTTGACCTCGCCGGCCAGGTCACCGATTCCGCGCCCGCCCGCGAGATGGACATGCTCCTCTCCGCCGGCGAACGAATCTCCATGGCGCTGCTGGCCATGGCCATTAACAAGTTCGGCGCCTCGGCCCAGTCCTTCACCGGGTCCCAGGCCGGCATGATCACCGACGGCATCCACGGCAAGGCCCGGATCATCGACGTCGACCCGCACCGCATCCGCACCGCCCTGGACAAGGGGCACATCGCGATTGTGGCCGGGTTCCAGGGCATGAGCCACACGACGAACGAGATCACGACGCTCGGGCGCGGCGGTTCGGACACGACGGCGGTGGCCCTCGCCGCGGCGCTCGACGCCGACGTGTGCGAGATCTTCACCGACGTCGACGGCGTCTACACGGCCGATCCGCGCGTGGTCGCGTCGGCCCGGAAGATCGACCGCATCTCCAGCGAGGAAATGCTGGAACTGGCCGCGTCCGGCGCTAAGATTCTGCACCTGCGCTGTGTCGAATACGCCCGCCGCTTTGGGGTGCCCCTGCACGTCCGTTCCTCATTCAGCCAGAACGAAGGCACCTGGGTCCTGCCCGGCGCCGACGACAAGATCACGACTCAAGAGGGAGTTGCCTTGGAGCAGCCAATCATCTCCGGTGTTGCACACGATCGGTCCGAAGCCAAGGTCACGGTTGTCGGCGTACCTGACATCCCCGGCAAGGCAGCGGCGATCTTCCAGGTCATCGCGGACGCGCACTCGAACATCGACATGATCGTCCAGAACGTCTCCACCCACGGCACGGGCCGGACCGATATCTCCTTCACCCTCCCGATCGTCGAGGGGGCCGAGGCCCTGGCCGCGCTGCACGCCGCCCAGGACCGGATCGGCTTTGAGAGCATCGAATACAACGAGAAGATCGGCAAGCTTTCGCTGATCGGCGCCGGCATGCGCTCGCACCCGGGCGTGTCCGCCCGCTTCTTCGCGGCCCTCTCCGAGGCCGGCATTAACATCAACATGATCTCCACCTCGGAGATCCGCATCTCCGTGGTGACCCACGCGGATCTGCTCGACGATGCCGTCCGCGCTATCCACAGGGCGTTTGACCTCGACAGCGAGGACGAGGCCACGGTCTACGGCGGCACGGGCCGCTAAGGCGCACCTCAACCTGGGCGGAATCCGGACCGCACAGGCAGCAAACAGGCAGCAAACAGGAATGGGGAAGGGAGCGGCAGGTGCCGCTCCCTTCCCCATCTCCGCACGTCGTCGGCCGCGTCCCCACATCTCCTGGCCGAATTCCCACGTTCCCGGCCGCTTACCACGCGGCCGCCCAGAACGCCCCCGGGTCCCCCGGAACCGCCGGAATCGGCGAAGCGGGTCCCGTCAGACCTCTTCTTTCCAGAGATCCGTCTTCCGGACTGCGTAGTGGTGTCCCTGCGCGTCCGTCTCGACCTCGAAGCCAGCCAGATCGTCTTCCGAGGCGTGCTCGAAGTCGTCATGCCGGTGAACTACAGGCGCCGCGGTGTCGCCCCTATTTGCCGGCCCGAACAGGAGCCTCAACTTGTCGGTCTTGTCCATGAAAGCCCTAACAGCACGTGTCACTAGTCCCACCCCCTTTCCTCGTCCCGGGTGGTTCAGGATGCTGCACTGCGGTGTGTCAGTGCCCTCATTTTACGCCCGACGGCGGGAAATGGCCCGGGTGGGGTGCCGCCAAAAGGGATCCAGCGCAGGGATCTAGCGCAGGGATTTGTCGTCAGGGTTCCGGGGCACCACATAGGTGCTGCCATCGGGCCGGTGCAGCGTCTCCCACTGTTCCGTCTCGGCCTGCCGCATCGCCAGCAGCCGCTGGTTCTGGTCGGTCATCTCGTGGCCGAGTGAACTGCGGTTGGCCGGCCCGAACACCGCCCGCAACTTACCGGTTGCCCGCATGAACCTCTCGGCGGCATTCTCCTTGGCCATGGCTATCCTTTCCTGGGAACAAGACAATGCTCCCAGTGTACGCTAATCATTAGTGCACTAATCATTCGAAGGAGTCGGTGTGACCGAGGGAACCCCAGCAATCCAGGACAAGCGAGTGAGGTCGGGAGCACCGGACTCCCCGGCCGCACAGGAAGCACAGGAAGCACAGGCTGCACTGGACGATCTCCTGCTGGAACAACAGCTTTGCTTCGCCCTGACGGTGGCCTCCCGAAGCGTCGTGGGCGCTTACAAACCCGTCCTGGACAGGCTCGGCCTGACCCACCCGCAGTACCTCGTCATGTTGTGCCTGTGGGAAGCGAGCCCGCGGTCGGTCCGGGACATCAGCGAGGCCCTGGCCCAGGAACCGGCAACCATCTCGCCCCTGCTGCGCCGGCTCGAGGCTGCCGGTTTCATCACCCGCCAGCGGATGGAAGGCAACGAGCGCACCCTGGATGTCCGGCTGACGCCGCGCGGAACCGCCCTTCGGGAGCAGGCCACCGAAGTCCCTGGCATCATGATGGCCCGGCTCGGCCTGACCCGCGAACAGGTCGGGCAGCTGCATGCGTCCATGATGGACCTCATCGCTGCCACGCGGCCAGGCCCGGACGACGCGCCCCGGCGGTAGACTGGGCAAAACAGAGGAGGACTGCTGATGCGCACGCAATCGGGCCGCCCGGCACTTGTTCTGGCGACCGTCCTGATGGCCGTGGCCGGATTGACCGCCTGCACGCCGAACGGCGGACCCACCCCTTCTCCCTCCTCCGGCACCACAACGGGCACCCCCTCCAGCCCGTCACCCACAGCACCGTCCGGTTCCCCGTCCCCGGAGACGGAGACGACCTCGCCGGCCCCGTCCCCCTCCGCGGTCCCGCTGCCGTCCGGCCCGGGCCAGGGCAACGCCGAGCTCGCCATCATGGTCAAGCCGTCCGAAACCGGCACCGCGGCCAACCTCACGCTGGTCTGCCAGAACGGGGTTCCGGCGGCCGAAAGCCAGCATCCCAACCCCGCCGCCGCGTGCATCGCCATCAAGAACAACCCGGCCATCCTCAGCCCCGCCCCGCCCGCCAAGAACCAGACCTGCACCCAGCAGTACGGCGGCCCGCAGGTGGCCACCGTCACCGGCGTCGTGGATGGCAGGGCGGTTCAGGCGAGCTTCAGCCTGACAAACGGTTGTGAAATCGCCGCGTGGAACGCCGCCAAAGATGTTCTGGGCTCATCCGGCGGGGCGAGCTAAGCCCTTGCACCTCCAGCAGGAAGAGTGGCTGCCGCGCCAGGCCGCCCACGTCCAACGTGTCCGCCGCTACGCCGACCCCTACCTCGAGCGGCGCTCCGCCGGCCGGAAGCACCCGGTGGAGGATTTCCTCTTCACCTACTACACCCAGAAGCCCGGACAGCTGCTGCGCTGGCACCCGGGCGCCGGCGTCGTGCTCTCCGGCCCCGAGGCTGCGGCGCGGACCGGGTGGAAGTATTACCGCGCGGCCGGCGCCGCGGAACTCGCGGCCGCCGGGCTGCCGGCGGAGTCGTCGGCCGTGACGGTCGACGTCGACGCCTTCCTGAGGGAGCGCCGGGAGGCACTGCAGTTCGCAGGGATCATCCTGGCCGGGACCGCCGCGCGGCCGGCCCAGTTCGGCTGCTTCGGGCTGCACGAGTGGGCCATGGTCTACCGGCAGGACAAGTTCGATCTCCGGCACGAGTACCTGCAGCTGCGGCTGGGGTCCGGGCGCACCGACGAGGTGGTGGAGGAGAACCGGATCCGGTGCTCGCACTTCGACGCCTTCCGCTTCTACACCCCGGACGCCGTTCCGCTGAACAGCATGGTTCCCAGCCGGGAGAACCAGCGCGCCATGGAGCAGCCGGGCTGCCTGCACGCCAACATGGACCTTTACAAGTGGGCCTACAAGCTGTCCCCGCTGCTGCCCAGCGAGCTCGTCATGGCCTGTTTCGAACTGTCGTGGCGGATCCGCGCCATGGACATGCAGGCCTCGCCCTATGACTTACAAGAGTGGGGGTATCCGGCGATCCGGATCGAGACACCGGAGGGCAAAGCTGCGTACGTTGAGCACCAGCGGGCTTTTTCCGCCGAATCACAAGAACTGCGGCAGCGGCTGTTGCAGGAGCTTTCTCCCCTGCTCCAGTCGCTGGGTTCCGGCCCTGCCCCCGAACGCACGGAAGGACAGCAATGAACGCTACGCACGAGCGTCACAGCCGCCACGACATCGATCTCACCGTCCGGTTGACGGAGGCCCCGGAAGCGCCTGAGTACACCTTCCGCTTGGCGGCCGACGGCGGCAGCGTCGCCCCGGCGTCCACGCTGCCGGATTCGGCGGCCGCCCTCGCGGCGGTAACGCAGCACGGCGAGGCCATCTTCTTTCCCAAGCCGGGACCACCGAAGATGTGCACGCAGCAGTACGGCGGTCCGCAGGTCGCCGTGGTGACCGGCTGGTTCATGGGCCGGGAAGTCCACAGCACGTTCAGCCGCACCGATGGCTGCGAGATCGCCCGCTGGCGGGCGATGGCGCCGCTGCTGGGCGGGGTTACAGGTTCCACCGGGGCAATCTGAGCCACACGTAACCTCACAGGCGTCACGAAACAGCAATGGCCGGCGGTGCGAACCGCCGGCCATTGCCTTTGTTGTCAGGTTGAGCTGCGCCTAGATGGCGTTGTTGGGACGCTCAAGCTCCTGGTTCTGGAACTTGGACTGCGCGGCCGCGCCTTCCGAGGTCGGCGCCACCGAGGCAACCCCTGCAGCGTTCACGACGACGCTGACGAACGTCGGCTCGCTGGCACCGGCAAAGGTGATCCGTCCAATGTAGGAGCCAGGCTTAAGACCGGTCCAGTTCAGCGTAATCTTGCCCGTTGCACCGTTCGGCAGCACCAGAGGGTTCGGCGAGATGGTCGCATTGTTCTCGTTGGCACCGAGAATCGCGGCATCAACGCTTGCCTTCGTGGCCTGGCCGCCCGGGCTGGAGTACAGGTTCGCGTAGATCGTGTACGTGCCGGCAGCGGGATTCGCAATCGAGAGCGTCTCGCTGGACGACGACGTCGCCACCTGTTCGACGCCCTGTGGCGTGACGACCCACATGTCGAAGTCCGCGTTCGGGTCAGAGGAGATGACCGAGAACTTGGCCAGCGGAGCACCCGCCGGGACGTTCACGGTTTTGACGAACGTCGAGGCGTCGGCGCGGCCCGCGAAGGGACCGGGAACCAGCTCCACGGCAGAAGAATCCGCCTTGGACAGGCCGTCCAGCGTCATGTTTACGGGCAAGTTGGTGCCGGACACAACGCTGATGTCGCCCGAACCGGTGCCGGATTCGGTGCTCAGGAAGACATCCTTCGCGGCGACGACAGACTGCGGCCGGACTGCGATCGGCGAGGTGACGGTCTTGCCTGCACCCTCCCAGCTCAGTGAACCCATGGCGAACTTGCCCAGGGCCGCGCTCTTGTTCTCAAAGCTGACCTTGAAGGTCTTCTTCTCGCCGGCGGCCTTGAAGTTCAGGGCCGCCGGAGCCACGTTGACCTGAATTCCGGGTACATTGGCTTTGACCTTGTAGACGCCCGGAGTCAGGGCGGTCAGGGTCCGGGTCACGGTGATCTTGCCGGTGAGGTTGCCCAGCGAGAAGGACGGGACGTTCATGTCCCGCGGCAGGGTGCTGGACGCCAGGCCGAGGTTGATCCCCGTGCCCTGAATGAACTTCCAGTAGTCCTCCTCGTTAGCGTCGTAGACAAGACCCGGGTCGACCATGCGTGCCGGATCCACCTGGCCGGCGCCGGTGGCGTGGACGTCGGTGTTCTTGGAGCCGTCGGCGTTCACCACATTGCCTGCCGTGGTCATCATGGCGGACTTGACCGCAGCCGGGGACCAGCTCGGGTTCTTGCCCAGGAGCAACGCGCCGAAACCGGCAACGTGCGGTGCCGCCATGGAGGTGCCGGACAAGAATCCGAACTTTGCACCATCAGCGCCAATCGGCGACACACCGGCCAGGACTGCAACGCCCGGCGCGGTAACGTCCGGCTTCAGCAGGTCCGAATCGGTGGCCAGCAGCGGGCCCCGGGAGGAGAACCCAGCAATCTGCGGCTGCGCCTCCAGAGGCAGTCCGGTCGTGTCCTTGTTGACAAGGGACACCTTGATATCCGGGGTGGCGGTTACCTTGGCCTTGATGGCCTCGGTGGCCGGCGGGTTCACGTGCACGGTCGGGACCGCGTGCTGATCGGTGTCCAGCGAGGAATTGCTCAGGTTCACCAGGATCATGCCGACGCCGCCGCCACGGGCAACCTCGGCGCTCTTGGCGACGCGGTCGACAACGCCGCGGTCGCAAACGACGACCTTGCCGGCGACCTTCGCCGGGTCCAGGGTGCCGGGCCCGCACAGTGCGGGGCTCGACGGCGGGGTCGCCACGGCAGCGTTGGCAGCAAGCACCACGCCGGCGTCCTTGACTTCCTTGTTCATGATGCTGGCGCCGCGGAACTTGGTGCCGTCCGCGAATTCAACAGTGCCCTGAAGCTCCTGGGAGAAGCTGCTGGCCGCAACCGTGGTGACCCAGGGGCCCCCGTGGTTGACGGTGCTCGCCGTCGGACCGGAGTTTCCGGCCGATGCTGCGACGAAGATGCCTGCGGAAGCAGCATTCAGGAAGGCAATCGAGACCGGGTCGATGACTGACGTCGCAGAACCGGAGATCGAGTAGTTCAGCACGTCGACGCCGTCCTTGACGGCCTGGTCGACGGCGGCAACGGACGAGGAGCTATAGCAGCCGCCCGTGTCGGGGTCGGTGTCTTCCCAGCAGACCTTGTACACGGAGAGCTTGGCGGCCGGCGCGATGCCGCTGGTCAGGCCGAAGCTGCGCCCGTCGACGAAGGTCTCGACATTGGCGTTGCCCGCCGAGGTGCTGGCCGTGTGGGTGCCGTGGCTGGCGACATCGACCGGGGACAGCAGTTCTTCCGGAGCACGGTCGCCCGGGGGTACGTACTTCAGGAAGTCCTCGGCGAAGTAGTGCGCGCTCAGGACCTTGGAGTTGCAGGCAGATCCGTCGAAGTCCTGGCCCTTCTGGCACTCACCGATAAAGGTGTCGCCGTCGGACTTGAGCATTGCGATTTTGCCGTCCGCCATCCTGTACGGCACACCGACGACGGGCTTCCCGACGAGGGGCTTGACCTCTTCCCCGGCGAAAAACGCACTGGACGGGGTGTAGCCGGTGTCGATGACGCCGACGACGACGCCCTTGCCGGCGCCGTCCTGGCCGCCGAACTTCGTGTTCCAGGTTCCGTTGGGCCCGCTGAGCTTCAGGAAATCGGTGCTGGAGTAGTCCGGAGCGTTTTCCGTGTCAGGGGCAACTGTCAGCACGCTGGGGTCCTTGGCCAGTTTGATGGCCTGATCCGCGGTGAGATTTGCGCTGAATCCGTTGAGGGCAGCGGTGAACTGCCGATTGATCTTGACGTTCTGCTTGCCTGCTACGTCGGCCTGCTTCTTTTCGAGGTGCGCCTCGTACCTCTTCACCTCAGCCCTGTTGGCATCCAGCTTCTTCCCGGGCGCGGGCTTGGTGGCCGGCATGCCTGCCGTCCCGCCGGCATACGTCGCAGCCGGTTTTTCGGTCAGGACAACGATGTAGCGGCCGTCCTTGTAGTTGTTGGGATCAACATTCTTCTGCGCGACGCCGGCCACGGTCTGGCCTTGCGCCGGGGCCGCGTTGGCCGGGGCGATCGCGATGCTGGACAGAAGAACCGGCAAGCCCAGGGTCAGTGCCGCGGCCCTCCGGAGTCCCCCGCTTCGAAGGAAGCTCTTTCCTGGTGATGTCACGAGTGTTTGAACCTTTCGTAAAGGAACGGCCCGGCTGCAACACCGGGCCCAACGGACTGGCGGGAACTCACCGGGCGGTCGCCCGGCCCGCCCCCACGGATACCAGCCGATTCATACAGTACAGACTGAGAGCGAGATATGACATAGACCACAAGGGGGTATTTAAAATTTGTCACGCAATGCGACACGACGCGACGGCGACGTCGCTGAACTGCGTCAATTGGAAGTTCCGGCCGCGTGCGGCCGCACCCCGGCGGCACCTCGGCGCGCAGGGAGCCGGCCCGTCATGGTCCCGGGGCCCGCCGCCGGCCGGCTCGTGACCTCTCGTGGCCCGCTCGTGACCCGCTGGCCTATTTTCGGGGAGTCCGGACCACGTCGCTGATCCATGCGCGGGTCTTCTCATCCAGGGGCCCGGCCACCTTGGTAGCCTTCGCCGCACGGTCGGCCTTGATCTTCTGCAGGACCATCCGGCCCAGCCCGGCGAACACTGCGACGGCCACAACAGACAACACCACGGATTTCGGATTCTCAGCCATGCGCACATCCTACTGACCCGCGGCAAGCCCGACCATAGGACGCAGCCGCCCCCGCGGCGCCATTTCTCCAGTTCAAGGACCCGCCGGGGAGGCCGCGTTCACACTCCCAGCCCGAATACGGCCGGACGCGCCGTGGCCGGTAGAATGGGCATGCAAGCTCGCGGAGCGCCCTTTCACGCTGCATTCACCAGGCAGTCCTCAACACACAGCGGATCGGCGTGAGACGGCACCACTCCGCTGCGCCCTTACCCAACGCTCACGCACAGGAGTTGCCGGATGCCCCGGATCGTTGTCGACGTCATGCCCAAGCCCGAGATTCTGGACCCGCAGGGGAAGGCCATCGTCGGTGCTCTGCCCCGGCTGGGCTTCACCGCTTTCAGCTCTGTCCGCCAGGGCAAGCGCTTTGAACTCACGGTCGACGGCGAGGTGACCGAGGAGATCCTGGCCCAGGCCCGCGACGCCGCGGAGACCCTGCTGTCCAACCCGGTCATCGAGGACGTCGTCAACGTCGAGGTCGTTGAGGCCTGAAATGACTGAACTCCCCCTGATCGGCGAGGCCGTCGCCGTCGCCGCCAACCCCCGGCTGGCCGGTGCGAAGATCGGCGTCGTCACCTTCCCCGGCACCCTCGACGACCGCGACGCCGCCCGAGCGGTCCGTCTGGCCGGCGCCACCCCGGTGGAGCTCTGGCACGCCGGCACCACCCTGGGTGACGTTGACGCCGTCGTGATTCCCGGCGGGTTCTCGTACGGCGACTACCTCCGCGCCGGCGCGATCGCCCGCTTCGCGCCGCTGATGTCCAAGATCATCGACGCCGCCAATTCCGAGGCCAGGCTGCCCGTTTTGGGCATCTGCAACGGCTTCCAGATCCTGACCGAGTCGCACCTGCTGCCCGGTTCCATGATCAAGAACGACCACCTGAAGTTCATGTGCCGCGACCAGGTGCTGCGCGTGGAGAACAACACGACGGCCTGGACCGGGGACTATGCCGACGGCCAGGAAATCACCGTGCCGCTGAAGAACCAGGACGGCCAGTACATCGCCGACGAGAAGACCCTGGATGCGCTTGAGGCCGAAGGCCGCGTGGTGTTCCGTTACGTCGGTTTCAACCCGAACGGCTCCCGCCGCGACATCGCCGGCATTTCCAACGCCGCCGGCAACGTGGTGGGCCTCATGCCGCACCCCGAGCACGCCGTGGAGGCCGGATTCGGCCCCGAGCTCGGCTCCGGCACCGAGGGCCTCGGGTTCTTCACCTCTGTCCTGAACAAGATCGTGGGAGACAACAAATGACGGAGACACCCGCAGTGGCGGCGCCCGCGGAGACCGCCCGGAAGTTCAACATCGACACCGTCGAGAACGCGGCCAAGACCCCGGACACCGAACTCCCCTGGGCCGAACTGGGCCTGAAGCAGAACGAGTTCGACGAGGTCGTGAAGGTCCTGGGCCGCCGCCCCACCGGCGCGGAACTCGCCATGTACTCGGTGATGTGGAGCGAACACTGCTCCTACAAGTCCTCGAAGAACCACCTGCGCCAGTTCGGCGACAAGGTGACCGAGGAAATGAAGAAGGACATGCTCGTGGGTATCGGCGAAAACGCCGGTGTCACCAACCTGGGCGACGGCTGGGCCGTGACGTTCAAGATCGAGTCCCACAACTCGCCGTCGTTCGTGGAGCCCTACCAGGGTGCCGCAACCGGCATTGGCGGCATTGTCCGCGACATCATCTCCATGGGCGCCCGCCCGGTCGCGGTGATGGATCCGCTGCGCTTCGGCGCCATTGACCACCCGGACACCGCCCGCGTCATGCACGGCGCCGTGGCAGGGATCGGCGGCTACGGCAACTCGCTGGGCCTGCCCAACATCGGCGGCGAAATGGTCTTCGACTCCGTCTACCAAGGCAACCCGCTGGTGAACGCGCTGGCCGTCGGCGTGATGCGCCACGAGGACATCCGCCTCGCCAACGCCTCCGGCAAGGGCAACAAGGTGGTGCTGTTCGGTGCCCGCACCGGCGGCGACGGCATCGGCGGCGCCTCCGTGCTGGCCTCGGAGTCCTTCGATGACAGCAAGCCGTCCAAGCGCCCCGCGGTCCAGGTGGGCGACCCGTTCGCCGAGAAGGTCCTGATCGAGTGCTGCCTGGAGCTGTTCAAGGGATCCCTGGTCGAAGGCATCCAGGACCTCGGCGCCGCAGGCATCTCCTGCGCCACCTCCGAGCTCGCCTCCAACGGCGACGGCGGCATGGAAGTCGAGCTGACCTCCGTGCTGCTCCGCGACCCCACCCTGACCCCGGGCGAAATCCTGATGTCCGAGTCGCAGGAACGCATGATGGCCGTGGTCACCCCGGAGAACATCGCCGCGTTCGAAGCGGTCATGGACAAGTGGGCGGTGGAGTACTCCTGGCTGGGCGAGGTGACCGATACCGGCCGCCTCATCATCACGTGGGAAGGCGAAGTCATTGTCGACGTCGACCCGCGCACCGTGGCCCACGACGGTCCGGTCTACGACCGCCCGTACGCCCGCCCCGAATGGCAGGACGCCGTCCAGGCCGACTCCTTCACCGGGTCCGTGCAGGACGCCGGACGCCCCTCCGCCCCCGCGGAGCTGGCCGCCGCCATCACCGAACTCGTCGCCTCGCCGAACATGTGCGACAAGTCCTGGATCACCAAGCAGTACGACCGCTACGTCGGCGGCAACACCGCCATGGCGTTCCCGGACGACGCCGGCGTGGTCCGGGTGGACGAGGAAACCGGCCTGGGCGTGGCCCTGGCCACCGACGCCAACGGCCGCTACACCTACCTGGACCCGTACCACGGCGCGCAGCTGGCCCTGGCCGAGGCCTACCGCAACGTCGCCACCTCCGGCGCCGTGCCGATGGCCGTCAGCGACTGCCTGAACTTCGGCTCCCCGGAGGACCCCGACGTCATGTGGCAGCTGGCCGAAGCCATCCGCGGCCTGTCCGACGCCTGCATGGTCCTCGGCATCCCGGTCACCGGCGGCAACGTCTCGCTGTACAACCAGACCGGGACCACCCCCATCCACCCCTCCCCCGTGGTGGCTGTACTGGGCAAGTTCGACGACGTCGCCCGCCGCACCCCGTCGGGCTGGAAGGAAGACGGCCAGGCCATCTACCTGCTGGGCACGACGGCGGCTGAGCTGGACGGCTCGGAATGGTCCAACATGCGCGGACACCTGGGCGGCCTGCCGCCGAAGGTTGACCTCGATGCCGAGCGTGAACTCGGTCAGATCCTGATCAACGCCTCCCGCGACGGCATGGTGGATTCGGCCCACGACCTCTCCGAAGGTGGCCTTGCCGCGGCCCTCGTGGAGTCGTCCCTGCGCTACGGCGTGGGCGCCCGGATCGCCCTGCAGGACGTCCTGGACCGCGACGGCGTGGACCTGTTCACGGCGCTGTTCTCCGAAACCCAGGGCCGCGCCGTCGTCGCTGTGCCCCGCTCGGAGGAAATCCGATTCACGGACATGTGCACCGCCCGCGGCTTCGCGCACGTCCGGATCGGTGTGGTGGACGCCGAGGGCGGCACGCTGGAGATCAACGGCGTCGAGACCATGAGCCTCGACGCGCTCCGCGAAGCCCACGAGGCGACCCTGCCGAAGTACTTCGGCTAACAAGATCCATCGATTGCTCCGCAGCTGCCCTTTTGAACCCTCAAAACGGCAGTTGCGGAGCAATCGTTCGTTAACGGCCGGGCCGCCAGCCCGCCTGCAGGAGCGCGGCACGGACCTTGGCCACCGCGGCCTTGGCATCATCGTGCATGTGCCGCTTGGAGATCCGGACCTCGGTCCAGCTGAGGGCCGTGTACTTCTCCGAACGGGCGATGTCCCGGACGATCTGGCCCTCCTCACCGTGGAGTTCGCCCTCGTACTCGACGCCGATTCTGTATTTCCGGTAGGACAGGTCGGGTTCGTGGTGCCGGGTTCCTGCATCGTCGATGATCGGCACGTTCAGCTCTGGTTCGGGAAGACCGGCCCGGACTATGGCCAGCCTCAGCAAGGACTCCTGCGGCGAATCCGAGCCCACGCGGATGAGGGCGATGGCTTCCTTCGCCTTGCGGAGCCCGCGTTTTCCCTTGTGGCGGTCGATCATCCGCTGCAGATCCTGCAGGCTGCAGAGCGGCACATCCCTGCCGTCGAGCTCAGGCCGGGGCATCCGGACGCAGCTGTCGCCGGCCACGACGAGTTGGTCTACGGTCAGCATTTCGGCCAGATCCAGCCAGGTCCGCTCCGGGGTGGTGATGGGAATCCCGTCCAGCAGCGTGATCTCGTCGTCGTAGAGCTTCATGCGGTGGACGATTACGTGTGGCCGGTTGAGATGGGCCGCGCCCTCGGGCCTGATCACGTGGTACATCGGTGCTGCCTCCTTCTGCTGCCGCACGGGAAGCGAACCAAGCTCCGCCGCGGTGAAGTGCGACGCGGCGCATCGCTCATTGACCTCAATGAATGGCCGCACCCGCACGCACAGGGGAAGCCCCGGCGTCGGGCTTTGCACCCGGATTCCCCGGCCCAGCGCGGCCAGGGACCGGTGGCGGAGCCTTTTCGGGGACACACCGGCCGCTGCCGCTTCGACGACGGTAAAGGGGCGTCGCCGGAAATCGTCCGGCAGCGGGCGCGCGGTCTTCATGGCTTCATCAGACCAGTTCGGCGCGTACGCCGCAGGAGTTATCCACAACGCCCATCGACTGCTCCATAAGTGCCGTTATGAGGCCTCAAAAGGGCGACTACGGAGCAGTCGACGGGGGTTGGCGGAGCAATCCGCGGGGATCAGTCGTCGCTGCGGAGCTCCCGTTGCCGTGTGCTGAGGAGTTCGAGTTCGGGCCGGGCTGCCACGAAGCGTTCGACGGCGGTCAGCACCTCCACGACGTGTGCCCGGTCTGCTGCCACCAGGCCGGCGCCCAACTGCGTGCGCCGGTGCTGCTCATGGTCCCCGACCTCGGCCACGGAGACATCAAAGCGGCGCTTCAGCTCGGCCAGGAGCGGCCGCACCACGGAGCGCTTCTCCTTCAGGCTGTGAACGTCGCCCAGAAGGATGTCGAATTCAATCCAGCCGATCCACATGCCTGAATTTTCCCATCGATTACTCCCCACCGGCCCCCTCGCCTCGCAAGCTCGGCCAGGGAACCCTGCCGTCGGTTGCTCCGCAAACGCCGTTTTCAGGCCTCAAAAGGGCGGTTACGGAGCAATCGACGGGGTGAGACGGGCGAGATGGGTGAGCCGGGGTCAGATGGTGAGCTCGCCCATCCGGTCCCAGCCGTCGCCGTCGAGCTGCCGGCTGATGATCCGGGGCGTCTCGGCCAGCGCCTGCGGCATGTCCGCCATGGCCTGCTTGAAGTGGGCGCTGTTCACGTGGTCCCCGGCGGCGTCGTCCTTGAAGGCTTCTACGAGGACGAATTCATTGGGGTCCTCCACACTGCGGGACCAGTCGAACCACAGGTTGCCGGGCTCCTGGCGGGTGGCCTGGGTGAAACCGTCCACGAGTCCCAGCCAGCGCTCCGACCAGTCCGGCTTGACCTTGAATTTGACGACGATGAAGATCATTGGAAAGTGCCTTTCGGTGCGGCGGGACGGTCTTCCATTCTTGCAACAACCCAACGCGGGGTCACTTCCGGCCCATTCCGGGGGCATCTATGGGCCGTAAGTGACCCCGCGTTGCAGTTGAAGGGCGGATCAGCAGGCCTTGATGGCCTCGCGGGCGAGTTCCTGCTGCCGCGGGGTGCCGATCCGGTCGGCCCACTGTTCCGCGAGCTGGAACTCCACCATGGCCTCGGTGCAGCGGCCGGCGTCGTGCAGCGTCCAGCCGAGGTTGTTGTGCAGCGAGACCACCCACCGTTTGGTCCGCTCGTCGTGGACCGTGGAGGCATACTCCAGGGCGCTCCGGGTCCAGGTCTCGGCGTGGGCGGAGTCGGCGATGGCGAGCATGTGCAGCGCGTCCACGGCCAGGAATTCCTCGCCCAGGTGGTCTGCCAGTTCGGCCGCTTGCTCAAAGAGCGGCACAGCCATCTCCGGATGGCCGCTGGAATTGAGCACCCGGCCGCGTTCCAGCAGCACCCGCACGGCCACGGTGGGCTCGTCGGCGTCGACCGAATCCAGCAGGGCGTCGGCTTCCTCGAAGCGGCCCTGCAGCCCGATGGCCCGCCCCAGCTGGGTGGTGAGTTCGGCGCGTTCGTCGGCGTCGTAGCTGTCATCCGCCGCGGCGGCCCGGAACCGGGCTTCGGATCCGGCGGGGTCCTCGAAGTTCCACAATTGGTCAAGGGTTTTCTGTTCCAGCATCCATCTGCTCCTGATCAGCTTTCACCTGCGGCGAGTTGACGTGCCCCTTCAATGTATCGGGAAGTGATGCGCCGCTGCGCCGACCGGGCCAGGAGGCCGCCGGCTGCGTAGAACCAGTTGGAGTGCCGGCTGAAGGCGGTGATGGTCAGGAAAACAAGCCCCGCAGCATCGATCTCCACTTCAAACGCCTCTTCGCCGCGCTCCGGATGACCCGGCAGTGTGCCGTACCCGAAGCCCGCGCTTTGCGGCCCGCCGCCGGGCACCGGCCGGCGCACCCACACCACCTCGCAGGGCGCGTTGATCCGGAAGGGTCTGACGCCGAATCCGCTCACCACCCGCGCTCCGGGCACCACGGCGTCGGAGGTGGTGCGGACGCGCAGCCCGGACCGCTTCTGAAGCTCCCAGGCAAGGATTCCCTGCGCCACCCTCCGATAGGTTTCCGGCCCGTCGCCGAGGTAGGTCCGGGACACTAGGGACGGGTATCCCGGAGGGGCCTGGCCGTGCTCGGTGGAGCCAATGCCCGGATAGTTCAGCGCGCCCCGCGCGATGCGGCCGGCGGGGTTGCCGCTCATGCGCCGTCGCCCCGGGTGAGGCCCGCCCAGCCCAGTTGCTCCCGCTGCTTTTGGCTGAGGGATGCCACCACCAGGTCGTAGGAGTCCTCCACCATGTCCCGGATCATGTCATCCGGCAGCGAGCCGTCCAGCCGGACCCCGTTCCAGTGCGTTTTGTTCATGTGCCAGGCACCGGTGATTTCCGGGTGGAGGGCGCGCAGCTGTTCGGCCAGGGCCGGCTCGCATTTGAGGCTCACGGACCAGTCGGCCGGGTCCATAGCCGACGCCGCGAACATCTTGGCATCCTGCCGCGCGCCGCCTGCGACGGCAGCCCGCACTTTGAAGACGGATGTCTCCGGCCCGAAGGGAAAGTCCTCAAAGGCGCCGGGGAAGCTCAGGCAGATCTCGCGGAGGGTGGCAACGTCCATGGCACGAGCCTATCCGGCTGCGGGCTATCCGGCAGTGCGGGCGTCGCCGATGCTGTGCAGCCCTTCGGGAGTGGTGCCGTTGACTTCGTAGTCGCCCACGGTGCGCGCCTTGAACACGGCGGGGTTGTGGGTGGCCACGGTCCGGGCGTTGCGCCAGTGCCGGTCCAGCGATTTCGACTTCGACGTGGCGGACGCTCCGGTCACGTCGAAGAGCTGCTGGGCCGCGGACTGGACAAGTTCGGGCACCAGCAGCTGCGCCTTTTCCACCGCGATCTCGCCGCGGACGTAGCGCTCCCCCGCGGTGAGGTCCAGGCCCTGGTCGGCACCGGCGTCGAGCTCCCGGGCGGCGGCCAGCACCACGGACTCCGCCGCGAAGACTTTGGCCGAGAGCTGGCCCACGAGCTGCAGGATCAGCGGGTCGCTGCGGAACAGGTCGCCGGACCCGGTGTTGAACGTGCGCTTGCGGTCGCGCACGAGTGCCCTCGCATCGGACAGCGCCGCCCGGCCGATGCCCGCCAGGACGGCGAGCAGGACCAGCTGGAAGAAGGCCGGCTCGTGCGTGGTGGATTCCGAGCGCCGGATGATATTGGCGTCCGGCACCACGGCGTCGCGGAAAATCGTGGTGCCGGTGCCGGTCAGCTGCTGGCCGAACCCGTCCCAGTCGTCGAGGATCTCAACCCCCGGCTGGGTGGTGCTGACCACGGCGTACTGCCGGCCCTCCACGCCCTCGGTGCTGGCCATGACGGCAATCCACTCGGCGAAGATGGTGCCCGTGGTGTAGTACTTCCTGCCGTTGAGCAGCCAGTCCCCGCCGTGGCGCGTCAGCTTCGTTCCGGTGGTGCCGAGGACATTTCCGGACTTCTCCGTGGCGGCGTTTCCAAAGATCTCCCCGGCCACCACCTTCGGGTACCAGCGGTTCCGGAAAGCCACTGATTCCAGCCCGACGGTTTCCACGAAGGCGAAGTGCGAGCGGTAGAGGTGGGCCACGGAGGAATCCGCCGCGGCGAGTTCGATGAGCAGCCGGAAGAAGGGCTCGAAGCCGATGCCGTCGCCGCCGTGTTCCGTGGGCACCCGCAGCCGGCCGAAGCCTTCCTCGTTCAGCCAGCGGACCTGTTCGAAGGGCAGGACCCGGTCCTGCTCGCGGGCCAGCGCGCCCTCCGCGATCCGGGCAAACACGGGCCGGAAACGCTGCGCGAGCGTCTCGTAGGCAGCTTCAGCCGAAGGTGCTCCGGCCGATGGCGCTGCGGGGGCTGTGGTCTCTGGTGCGTAGGACATGCGTTCCCTCGGTTGCTGGTGGCCGGACTAGAACTTGGCGACGTCGGCGGCGGGATCCTGGTCCCAAGGGGTGGGCAGGATGCCCTTCTGGTAGCTGGCAAACCAGGCTTTGACCTCCGGGGACTGGAAGGCGGCCTTGAGTGCCGCGGCCTTCTCCGACCCGGCGAAATCCTTCCGCCCGGCAACCACGATCCGGAACGGGACCTGGTCCGCATCCGTTTCGAAGGCCAGCGCGTCGTCTTTGCTGTGCCCGGCGTCGGCGGCCATCCGGGCGACGAGGAAGCCGGCGTCGACGTCGGGAAGGGTCTTGGCGAGGGACTGCTGGTCCACTTCCACGAACTGCAGCTTCTTCGGGTTGGCGGTGATGTTCTTCTGCGAGGTGTGGATCACGGTTGCGTCGGACAGCCCCAGCAGGCCGGCATCGCGCAGCATGAACAGGGCCCGGCCGTTGTTCGCCGGGTCTACGGGGATGCCGATCTTGGCGCCGTCCGGGAGCTCGTCCAGGGACTTGTACTTGTCAGACCAGATGCCGCCCGGCGCGCTGTAGACGTAGAACAGTCCCACGTTCTCCAGGCCCTTGTCCTGGTTGAACTGCTTCAGGTAGGCATTGTGCTGGAAGAAGTTGGCGTCGAATTCGCCGTTGGCCACGGCCAGGTTGGGCTGGATGATGTCCGTGACGTACGTGGGCTCCAGGGTCCAGCCCTGGGCCGCGAGCAGCTTCTGGGCCAGCTTGGTCGGTTCCTGGTACGGGGCGGACTCGGTGACGATGATCTTGATCGTCTTGCCGCCGCTGGCGCCGGCACCGCCGGGGTTGGTGAGGCCGCAGCCGGTCAGTGCCGCGGCGGACACTGCGCCAGCGCCGGCGAGGGCATACTTGAGGAAATTTCTACGCTGCATGGTCTTGGTCCTTTGTGGTGGTTCGCGCTGAGCTATGACTGGGCGGTGACGGTCGCGGGCTGGTTTTCGGCCGCCGCGGAGAATTCGGCGAAGGCTCCCCGGAAGGCGGCGGCGGGGTGGCGGCCGTTGAGGCGCGGCCCGGCGCCGAAGAGCTTCTCGCGCAGGGTTCCCGGCGCGTAGCCGGTCTGGGCCAGGCCACGGCTGCGCAGTTCCGGCAGCACCCCGTCGATGAAGTCGGTGTAGGAGCCGGGGATGGTCTGGTTGATGATGTTGATGCCGTCGATTCCGGCGTCCTGCCACTGCTCGAGGCGGTCGGCTATCTGGTCCGGCGTTCCCACCACCCGGTTGGCCCGGCTGCGGTAGAGCGCAATGTCGCGGAGGGTGGGGTTGCCGCCGCGGACGGAGGCACGGATGGCCGTGAGATGGCCCTGGCTGCCTTCGGTCTCCAAGTCACCGAGCGGGGTGTCCAGCGGCAGGCCGCCGAGGTCAACGCCGAACCCGCCGCCCACGTGGGCCAGCAGGGCCTCAATGTCCAGGCTGTCCTCGAGTTCGTCGGCCTTGCGGTTCGCCTCGGCCTCGGTGCCGCCCACCACGAAGTGCATGCCCTGCAGGAACTTCACGTCATCCGGATGGCGGCCGGCGGCAACGGCCTGTTCCCGGACGGCCGCGGTGTACTTCGCGGCCACCTCGGTGCTCGGCGCGAGGGTGAAGGTGGCCTCGGCGTTGGCGGCGCAGAACTGCTGGCCGCGGCCGGAGCTCCCGGCCTGGAAAAGCACCGGGGTGCGTTGCGGCGACGGGGCCGCGAGGTGGGGCCCGTCGATCGAGTACCGGGGTCCGCGGTGGTAGATCTTGCTGACTTTCTCCGGGTCCGCGTGGACTCCGGTCTCCTTGTCCCGGACCAGCGCATCGTCTGCCCAGGACCCTTCCCACAATTTGTAGGCAGCCTCGACGTATTCGTCCGCCCAGTCGTAGCGTTCGTCATGCTTGGTCAGCTCGGTGGCGTTGAAGTTCCGGTGCGCGTTTTCCAGCACGCTGGTGACGATGTTCCAGGCCACGCGGCCGCCGCTGATGTGGTCCAGCGTGGACATCTGCCGGGCGAACTGGAACGGGTGGCTCTGGATCACCGACGACGTCGCGGCCAGTCCGATCTCCCGCGTTCCGGTGGCGAGCGCGGACAGCAGGATGAGGGGGTCGTTGGAGGGCACCTGCAGGCCCTTTTTCAGCAGCGACGCCCAGCCGCCGTCGTAGTCGCCGTAGAGACCGACGACGTCGGCGAAGAAGATCGCGTCAAACTTGGCGTCCTCAAGCTGGCGGGCCAGGTCGACCCAGAGCTGGAGTTCGTTGAACCGGTGCTGCTGGGCCTCCGGGCGCCGCCACTGGCCGCCCATGATGTGGCTGGACGTGTTCATCACGAAGGCGCTGATCAGCAGGCGGGGGCGGGGTCCGTCGAAGCGGGTACTGGGTGTTGAAGTCATGGGGTGCTTTCCGCTGGGGAGGTGGGAAGAGGGTGCTGCGGGCGCTCAGAGGCGCTTGTCCAGGCGCCGGGCAACATAGGACCCGCCCAGCTGAACGATGGTGACCAGCAGGATCATCAGGACAATCGCGGTGATCATGAGCGGAGTTTCGTAGCGGTAGTAGCCGTACCGGATGGCGAAGTCGCCGATTCCGCCGCCACCCACCAGGCCGGCCATCGCCGAGTAGGAGATGAAGCTGACGGTCATGATGGTGATGGAGCTGACGAGTCCGGGCTTCGCCTCCACAATCAGGACGTCCCGGACGATCTGGGACCGGCTGGCGCCCATGGACCGTGCCGCTTCGACCACTCCGCCGCCGAGCTGGCTCAGGTTCTGTTCCACAAAGCGGGCGAAATAGGGGATGGCGTTGAGAGTCAGCGGGACAATGACGGCGGCCGTGCCGATGGTCGTGCCGACAATGAACCTGGTCACGGGAATGATCGCGATCAGCAGGATCAGGAACGGGAACGAGCGGAGCAGGTTGACCAGTCCGTCCAGGACGCGGTGCAGCTTTGGCCGGTGCTTGAGCCCGTTGGGACCGATGGTGTAGAGCAGGACACCCAGTGGTGTCCCGAGGAGCACCGCCAGCGGGATGGCCACCAGCAGCATGGTGAGGGTCTGGCCCATGGCGACGCCGATTTCGGGCAGGACTTCCAGGATGCGGTCAAACATTGATCAGGCCCTCCGACGCGGCTGTGGTGTGGGTGCCCCTCCCGGAGCGGTCCAACTGGATCTCATCGGAGACCAGGTAGCGGCCGATCGACGTCGCCGGGTGGAAGCCGGGGCGCTGGAGTTCGGTGAGATCGAACTGCTCCACCACCCGGCCCTCTTCCATGACCGCGACGTTGTCCGCGATGGCCTTGATGACGTTCATCTCGTGGGTGACCACCACGATCGTGATGCCGAATTCGGCGTTGACATCGGCCAGGTACTGCAGGACCGATGACGTCGTCCGGGGATCGACAGCCGACGTCGGCTCGTCGCAGAGCAGCACCTTGGGACCGGTGGCGAGGGCGCGGGCGATCGCCACCCGCTGTTTCTGGCCCCCCGAGAGTTTGGCCGGATATGTCCCCGCTTTGTCGGCGAGGTCCACGATTTCCAGGGTTTCGGCGGCCCGCCGGCGGCGTTCTGCCTTCCCGACGCCGGCGAACTTCAGGGACAGCTCCACATTTTCCTGGGCCGTGAGGTTGTTGAGGAGATTGAAGTGCTGGAAAATCATGCCGATGTCGTGCCGCTTGGTCCGGAGCTCGGCGTCGGAGAGGGTCACCAGGTCCACGCCGTCCACCAGGACGCGTCCCGACGTCGGGCGCTCGAGGAGGTTGATGTTGCGCAGCAGCGTGGATTTGCCGGCGCCGGAGAACCCGATGATGCCCTGGATGGTGCCCCGCCTGATGTGCAGGCTGACATCGTCGACGGCCGTGAAGGGGCCTGCGGCCGAAGCGAAGGACGTGCTGACATTCTGGATCTCGATCACAGGCCCCCACCTGCTCGGGGCCGCGGCGCTGCCGCTGTCTGCGTGTTCATGATTTCCTCCGGGCTCGCCCGAGGAAAGCCCTGGGTCCTGGCTTCCGGGCAGCGCTGAGCGAAGCCGCGGAGCCTAAGAACACAGTGGTTCTCCATCGGTCCTGGCGGTAGCACCGTCCTCAAAGAGGGGGTTGCTGCGGCGTCACAGAGCCAGATCTCTCAGCCGCTCGGGATGGTTACGAGTCCATCTCACACGGCAATGCGGCGAATACGGAAAAAGCCGGTCACATTTTGTAACCGACTCTTCCCAACCTGTTGATCGTCATTCCCGGGCCGTTAGATGCCCACGCGCCAGCCTTCGCGGGCCGGGCACGCGTCCACGACGACGTCCAGCCCGGCGGCCTTGGCGCGGTCCGCCGCGGCGTCGTCGAAGACGCCCAGCTGCAGCCAGACGGCCTTGGCGCCTACGGCGATGGCCTCGTCTATGACTGCCCCCACCCTGTGGGAGTTGACGAAGCAGTCCACGACGTCGATCGGGTGCTTCTCCGCCGGGATGTCCGCGAGGGAACGGTACCCCTTCTCCCCGTGGACGTCGTCGCCGGGAAGGTTGACCGGAATGATGGTCATGCCCATCCGGTCCCGGACATAGAGGGAGACTTCGTACGCCGAGCGCCATTCGTTGGTGCTGAGGCCGACCACCGCCCACGTGCCTTTGGTTCGCATGAGGCGGTCAATGACTGCCGGATCGTTAACATGGGCCATGCGTCAACCTTACTCCTGCGGCCTTTCCGGGCAATCGTCGAATAAATGAATGATTTCGACCGGACGCAGGCCGGGTGAACGAATATTACAGCGCTCCCGGGCGCCGATTTTGTGGAATCCTGCATCTCGGCTCTAGTAGGTAATGACCATCCCGAGCGGCCGAGAGACCTGGATCGATGACGCCGCAGCAACCCCCGGTGACGTGAGACGACCATTCCCACGGAACTGTTCCGCCCTCCTTCGAGGAAATTCGAGGGAACCGGAGGGACCAAGGGTGCTACTGCCAGGACCGATGGAGTGCAGCAATGACCCCTGAGAATTATTCCGCCCTGCCCACCTTTGCCCGGACCGCGTCCGAGGCATTCCCACAAACCACTTCGGACGCGACGGCGAACGAAGCAGGGCCGCGTGACGCGCCCGGCTCCTCTCGCGGCTCTTCGGGATGGTCCCTGAACGAGCCCACGGACGACGCAGTGCACGGCGTCCCCACCGACGGGCCGGCGCGTCACCGCAGCACCACCCCCGGAAACTACCTTCCCCGGCACGGCGCCGCCGCGACGGCGGGAACTGCCCAGGCAGAGACGGTTGCGTTCTGGGAAACCCAGGCTCTCCGCCTCGACTGGGCGGACGTGCCCGGCGGCACAACGGAGCGTGCCAAACCCTGGCACACCGCGCACCGCCGGGTCCCGGCCGACGTCGAGGACGGCGTCGGACCGCAGATCACCTGGTTCGAAGGGGGCAGACTCAATGTCGCCCACAACTGCGTCGACCGCCACGTAGCGGCGGGGCGCGGGGACAAGGTGGCCCTGCACTTCGAGGGCGAGCCCGGTGACCGCCGTGCCGTCACCTACGCCGACCTCCAGCGCGAGGTCTCCAAAGCCGCCAACGCCCTCCTGGACCTGGGCATCACCAAGGGCGACCGGGTGGTCATCTACCTCCCCGTCATCCCCGAAACCGTCATCATCACCCTCGCCGTGGCCCGCATCGGCGCCATCCATTCCCTGGTCTTCGGCGGGTTCTCCGCGGAGGCCCTGAAGTTCCGGGTCGAGGACACCGGCGCCAAGCTCCTGGTCACCACCGACGGCCAGTTCCGCCGCGGCACCGCCGTGCCGGTCAAGGACAACGCGGACGCCGCCGTCTCCGGCGACAACGCCATCGAACACGTCCTGGTGGTCAACCGGACCACTCCCGCGGGCGAGCTGGACACCGTCCCGATGACCGCGGGCCGCGATGTGTGGTGGCACGACGCCGTCGGGTCCGCCTCCGAGACTCACGAGGCCGAGGCGTTCGACGCCGAGACGCCGCTGTTCATCATGTACACCTCCGGCACCACCGGCAAGCCAAAGGGCCTGGTCCACACCTCCGGCGGCTACCTCACGCAGGCGTCCTGGAGCTTCGAGCACCTGTTCAGCAACCCGGACCCGGCGCTGCGGGAGAAGGACGTGCACTGGTGCACGGCCGACCTCGCCTGGGTCACCGCGCACACCTACGAGCTCTACGGCCCGCTCTCCAACGGCGCCACGCAGGTCATCTTCGAGGGCACACCCAACACCCCGCACCCGGGCCGGCACTTCGAGATCATCGAACGCTACGCGGTCACGCAGTACTACACCGCGCCCACCCTGGTCCGCTCCCTCATGGGCTGGTTCCCGGACGGCGTCCCGGACACGTACGACCTCTCCTCCATCCGTCTGCTCGGCACGGTGGGCGAGGCCATCAACCCCGAGGCCTGGCGCTGGTTCCGGGCCAACATCGGCGCCGGCACCGCCCCGGTGGTGGACACCTGGTGGCAGTCCGAAACCGGCGCCACCATCCTCTCCCCCGCGCCGACGGACCCCGGGTTCAAACCCGGCTGCGCGGCCCGCCCGCTGCCCGGCGTCAGCACACGGATCGTGGACGACGCCGGCAACACGGTACCGCCAGGCGTCCAGGGTTTCATCGTGGTGGACTCCCCCGGCCCCGCGATCGCCCGGACGGTCTGGGGCAACCCGCGCCGCTACTTCGACTCGTACTGGCGCCAATACGCCGAGCAGGGCTGGTTCCTCGCCGGTGACGGCGCCAAGTACGACGACGACGGCGACATCTGGATCCTCGGGCGGGTGGATGACACCCTCAACGTCTCCGGACACCTGCTCTCCACCATCGAGGTCGAATCGGCGCTCGTCTCCCACCCGGACGTGGTGGAGGCCGGCGTCTGCCCGGTCGCGGACCCGAAGACCGGCCACGCGATCGTCGCGTTCGTGGTGCTGAAGGATTCGGCGGCCACCCCCGACATCCAGGGTGTCCTGAAGGCGCACGTCGCGCAGCAGATCGGGCCGATCGCGAAGCCGCGGGACGTCGTCGTCGTTCCCGATGTGCCGAAGACCCGCAGCGGCAAGATCATGCGCCGGCTGCTGACCCAGCTGTTCGAAGGCACAACGCTCGGTGACACCACCTCGCTGCAGAACGAACCATCCATCGCGGGCATCCAGGATGTGCTGCGCGACCGCGCGGCGGAATCCCTGGCAACAGCAAGCCCCACCCGGAAGTAAAGGAACACCCATGACTGAGATCAGCAACGTCGCCCGTCCTTCCGAACCGCTCAAGTTCGCCTACTGGGTCCCCAACGTCTCCGGCGGCCTGGTGGTGTCCACCATCGAACAGCGCACCGGCTGGGACTTCGAGTACAACAAGAAGCTGGCCAGGATCGCGGAAAACTCCGGCTTCGAATACGCCCTGACCCAGACCCGGTACGCCGCCTCCTACGGCGCGGACAAGCAGCACGAGGCCACCTCGTTCAGCCTGGCGCTGCTGGCCGCCACCGAGCGCCTCAAGGTGATCTCCGCCGTCCACCCAGGCATGTGGCACCCCGGCGTGCTGGCGAAGTACATCATCACCGCGGACCACATCTCCAACGGCCGCGCCGCCGTGAACATCGTCTCCGGCTGGCTCAAGGATGAATTCACCAACTTCGGCCTCGAATGGCTCGAACACGACGAGCGCTACGTCCGCACCGAGGAGTTCATCAAGGTCCTCCGCGGGCTCTGGACCGAGCAGGACTACAGCCAGTCCGGCAAGTACTACAACATCACCGACTTCACCCTGAACCCGGCACCGGTGGACGTGCCGGGCCGGGCACACCCGGAGATCTTCTTCGGCGGCAACTCCACGGCCGCGCAGGCCACCGCCGGCCGGGTGGCTGACTGGTACTTCTCCAACGGCAAGGACCTCGAGGGGTTCAAGGAGAACATCGCCGGCGTCGTCGCCGCCGCCGGCGACAGCGGACGCGGGGCCGGGAACGCCCTGCCCACACTCCCCTCTCCCAGGTTTGGCCTCAACGGCTTCGTGATCGCCCGGGATTCCGAGAAGGAAGCCCGCGACACCCTCCGCGAGATCGTCGAGAAGGCGCACAAGCCCGCCGTGGAGGGGTTCCGCGCCGCCGTCCAGGAAGCCGGGGCGTCCACCAAGGACGGCAAGGGCATGTGGGCCGACTCGAGCTTCGAGGACCTGGTCCAGTACAACGACGGCTTCAAGACCCAGCTGATCGGCACCCCGGAGCAGATCGCCGAGCGGATCGTGGAGTACAAGAAGATCGGCGTGAACCTGTTCCTGACCGGCTACCTGCACTTCCAGGAGGAAGTCGCCGCGTTCGGCGCGGACGTCCTGCCGATTGTCCGCGAACTCGAGGCCGACCTCGCACGGAAGAACGGCGTCGAGCTGGACCTGTCCCGGACCCCGGCGGCAACCGGCACTACCAGCAAGCTGGTGAACGCGTAATGGCTGACCGCAAGTACGGATTCCGCACCCGCGCGCTGCACGCCGGCGGCACCCCCGACGCCGAGCACGGCGCCCGGGCCGTGCCGATCTACCAGACCACCTCCTTCGTGTTCAAGGACACCCAGGACGCCGCGAACCTCTTCGCGCTGCAGAAATACGGCAACATCTATTCCCGGATCGGCAACCCCACCGTGGCCGCGTTCGAGGAGCGCATCGCCTCCCTGGAGGGCGGCATCGGCGCGGTGGCGACGTCCTCGGGGATGGCGGCGGAGTTCATCACCTTTGCCGCCCTGACCCAGGCCGGGGACCACATCGTGGCCGCCTCCCAGCTCTACGGCGGCACGGTGACCCAGCTGGACGTCACCCTGCGCCGCTTTGGCGTGGACACCACCTTCGTCGCCGGCACCGATCCGGCGGACTACGCCGCCGCCGTGCGGGAGAACACCAAGGCGATCTTCGTGGAGGTGGTGGCCAACCCGTCCTCGGAGGTCCAGGACCTCGCGGCCCTCGCGAAGGTGGCGCACGACGCCGGCGTCCCGCTCGTCGTCGACGCCACCTTGAGCACGCCCTACCTCGTGCGGCCGATCGAGCACGGGGCGGACATCGTGATCCACTCCGCCACCAAGTTCCTCGGCGGCCACGGCACCACCCTGGGCGGCGTGATCGTCGAAAGCGGCCGCTTCGATTGGGGCAACGGCAATTTCCCGACCATGACCGAGCCCGTGGCCTCCTACGGAGACGTGTCCTGGTGGGGCAACTTCGGCGAGTACGGGTTCCTCACCAAGCTGCGCTGCGAACAGTTGCGCGACATCGGCCCGGCGCTGTCCCCACAGTCGGCGTTCCAGCTGCTGCAGGGCGTGGAGACGCTCCCCCAGCGCCTCGACGAGCACCTGAAGAACGCCCAGGCCGTGGCCGAATGGCTGGAAGCGGACGAGCGCGTGGCCTACGTGAACTTCTCCGGCCTGCCCTCGCACCCGCACTTCGAGCGGGCGAAGAAGTACCTGCCGCTGGGTCCGGGCTCGGTGTTCTCCTTCGGCGTCAAGGGCGGCCGGGCCGCGGGCCAGAAGTTCATCGAGTCCCTGCAGCTGGCCTCGCACCTGGCCAATGTGGGCGACTCCCGGACCCTGGTCATCCACCCCGGGTCCACCACCCACCAGCAACTGAGCCCCGAACAGCTCGAGTCAGCAGGTGTCCCCGAGGACCTGGTCCGCATCTCCGTTGGCCTCGAGGACATCGACGACATCCTCTGGGACCTGGACCAAGCGCTGGACGCGGCGTCCCAGGCGGCCGTTGAGCCCGCCCCGGAGGAGCTGAATGCCGGGCCGGATGAAGCCGCCGCCTGCACGATCGGAGTGAACGCATGAGCACGGAAGATGCCAGGACTTGGACCGGACCGTCGGCGCCGGAGCGCCTGAACCTGCTGCGGCAGGCGAAGTCGATCGCGATTGTGGGCGCCTCGGACAAGCCGTCGCGGGCGAGCTATTTCGTGGCCACCTATCTGCAGTCCTCCACCCGGTACAAGGTCTATTTCGTGAACCCGGTGGTGAAGGAAATCCTGGGTCAGCCGACGTATGCGTCGCTCGCGGACCTGCCGGAGAGCCCGGACATTGTGGACGTGTTCCGCAAGCACGGCGATTTGCCGGGGGTGCTGGACGAGGCCATCGCCGCCGGCGCCAAGACTCTCTGGCTGCAACTGGGTTCCTGGCATGAGGACGTTGCCAAGGAGGCCGAGGCCGCCGGGCTCGACGTCGTGATGGACCGCTGCGTGAAGATTGAGCATGCCCGGTTCCACGGCGGCCTGCACCTGGCCGGGTTCGACACCGGCGTCATCTCTTCCAAGCGGCAGGTCCTGGCCTAAGTCCAGCCCACCTGCCAACCCACCCGTTGCGCTATCACTTACGGTCGTTCTCAGCGGGCAAAGTCAACTGGTCGGTGCAACGCGGGTGTTTAGGCTGCTGTTTGCAGCAGCTGGTTCAGCCGGTTGGCTGGGGTCTGCAGGTTGAGGGTGGGACGGGGCCGGCGGTTGAGTTTCGCTGCGACCTGGCGGAGGTCTTCGGGGGTGTGGACGGAGAGGTCCGAGCCTTTCTCGAACCAGAATCTCAGCAGCCGGTTGGTGTTCTCGTTGGTGCCGCGCTGCCAGGGCGAGTGCGGGTCGCAGAAGTAGAGCGTGGTGTCCAGGGCGGTCTGGATCCGGTCATACTCGGCGAGTTCGGTTCCGCGGTCCCAGGTGATCGAGCGTCGCAGGTGATCCGGGAGGTGGCCCATCTCCCGGATCATCGCGGCAGCGACGGTGTCGGCGGTGTGGTCCCCGGGGAGGTGGAGGAGGATCGTGAACCGGGTCGAGCGTTCCACGAGGGTGCCGATCGCGGTCCCGTTAGAGCCGATGATCAGGTCTCCCTCCCAATGCCCGGGCACGGCCCGGTCCTGGACTTCGGCCGGGCGTTCGCTGATCTTGAAGGCCTCCTTGTAGGGGCTGTTCTTGTGCCGGTCCGCGGCATGCGGGACGCGCTGCTTCCGTTTCAGGCTGAGCTTTTCCGCCAGGTCCGCCCGCAGACTTCCGCGGGTTTGGACGTACAGCGCCTGGTAGATCGTTTCGTGGCTCACCTGCATAGTCTGATCGTCGGCGAAGTAGAAGGCCAACATCTCCGAGATCAGTTTCGGGCTCCACCCGTCATCCATCCATACCCCGATCAGCCGGCACAACGCCTCGTCCTGGACCAGTTTCAGCGGTTTGGGCCGGCGCCTGGCCTGGTGGGCCCTCGTGTGGGCGACCGAGGCGTAATACACCCCGTCGTCGCCGGTGTTGCGGTTGACCTCACGCCAGACCACGGATCTGTCCCGGCCGATCAGCTCGGCGATCTTGGCGTAACTGAGCCCGCTGCGCTGGCCCATCTGGATCATCCCCCGCTCAGCCAGGTCCAGCGCCCGGCCCGGGCCCCCGGGCGAGGGCGCCGGATCCGCCAGGCCCCCGACTGGCCCCATGTCCATAGTCATCATCCGGCCAGACTGGGCCCACCAGTTCCTCCCGGTCCCATGCGTGGCCCCGACACACCGGGCGGCAGCAAGAATCGACCTCCCCGAGCACACCAGATCAAAGAACTCAGTGCGCGCTTCCAGGGAAAATACATTGACCATCAAACGCTCCATCAATGAGAGCGTTGCTACGACCATAAGAATTTGCCGGCGCTCGTGACCGCCCTAGGTGATAGCGCAACCGGGTTAACAAAGGGCTTTAAAGGGCGGCCTATGGCTGGCCGGGGGCCTTGGTCGGAACGACGCCGGGCAGGGTTGGCGTGATGTGGCCCGGAACGCGCGGCAGGTCCTTGCCTGCGTTTCCGCCGCCGCCCGGAAGGCCGGGTGACTCTGGCAGTCCCGGCGCCCCGGGCCGCTGGCCGGGGGTCGGCAGGATGCCGTCGCGGCCGACGGCGGGCGGCATGGCGGGCGGGGCGTGTCCGGCCGCCGGGGAGCCCGGAGTGCTCGAGTTGCTGCGCGCCGATGCTCCGGACGGGGCAGCGCCGGGCGTGCCGGGACCCGGCGTGGCGCCGGGCACGGGAAGGGCGGGGATGGTGGACGGCGAGGGCGCGACATGCTCCGGGGCCGGCGCGCCGTGGCCCGCGGGCTGGAAGATAACCCCGACGGTGTGGCTGACGCTGTGCCGGAAGTCCTCGCTGGATGCCGCCACGGCGCCGGCACCAAGGGTCATGGCACCCACGACGGCGCCGCCGACGATGGCCAGCCGACGCTTCCGGCCGCGGCGCTCGGCGAGGCTCGTGACCCCGGCTGGCAGCGATGCATCGGCGTCATTCTTCGCGGACGCGACCGTGGCCAGCGCCATCGTCGTGGCTGAGTCAGGGGCGGCTGGACCGGCTGCTCCGGCCGTTCCGGCGGCGAACAAGGCCTCGAGGTCGGCGCGGGGTGCGGGAGCCGCATCCGGGACCACGGCGCGGAGCTGTTCCAGGGCGCTCCGAAGCTCGGCCGCGGATTCGAGGCCGGAGTCGCCCAGCATCGCCTGGATGGTGTCATCCTGCTGGGGGTCGCGGGTGCCGGTCATGATGCTGCGTGGTCCTTTTCGGTTACGAGTTCGCGCAGGGCACTGAGCCCGCGGCGCTGAAGCTGCTTGATGGCACCCGGCGTCTTGTCCATGATGCCGGCCACCTGTTCGATGGAAAGGTCCGCGACGATCCGCAGGACCAGAACTTCGCGCTGCTCCTCATTGAGCCTCGCGAGAGTGTCCGAGATACCGCCCAGGGATCCGAGCGCTTCGTCCTCGGCCGATGCCGAGTACCGTGCGTCGTTCAGGGGGTCGTATTCGGTCAGGTGCGGCGTGCGTTCTGCCCGCCGCCTGTAGTCGACCAGCCGGGCGTGGGCGACGGAGAAAATGAACGTCCGCAAACCCGTGTGGCCGCCGCGGACGCCGGCCAGTTTCGGCAGCACGTCCACGAACACGTCCTGGGTGAGGGCCTCGGCGTCGTCCACGCCCCGGGCCCGGAAGTAGCCCAGCACGGCCGGGGAAATGACCGCGTACACCGCGCTGAAACCAGAAGGGTCACCAGCTAAAGCGGCTGACAATTCGTCGTCGCTTAGCTGCTGTGCCAAGAGGCTGTCCTTCCGTTACTGCTGGGGTGCGGCCCCCCGCAATTCTAGCGGCCGCACCCCCGAGCCCTTCAAAGTGAGGGCTCCCTCCTTGCTGTCAGACCCGTGCCGGGTCCAGGCAATACAGCCGGATATTACTTGTCGTGCTGGGGCAACTCGACGGACGGCTGGGCCGGAACGGCCGGCACGGCCGGAGTTGCCGGAACGCCGTCGGCGCCCGGAACCGCGGGGACGGCCGGGGTTGCCGGAACTGCGGCGTTCACGTTGGCGTTGGCGTGCGCCTCGCCGGCAGCCCCCTTGACACTGGCACCGCCCTTGACGGTGGCACCCTCCTTCGAGTCCACGGAGCCGTCGACGGAGCCCTCGGTGCCATCAACCTCGGCGTCGGCCTCGGTCTGGCCCTTGGCGGAGCCGTCAGCGGCCGGAGTGGCCGGAACGGCGGGGACGGCGGGCTTCGCCGGGAGCGTCGGAGTGGCCGGAACTGCCGGGACAGCCGGCGTGGCGGGCGTAGCGTGGTTCACGTCGGACTGCTGGGTGCTGGAAACCTGGGCCGCGTTGGCCAGTCCGATGCCGGAGAACCCTCCGACTGCCAGGATGGCGGCGCCGACGGCAATCTTGGTGGTCTTGCTAACACTCTTCATAACAGACATACATCCTTTGTTTTTTGGTGGAGGCGGGCTGATGCCTCGGGGGCAGTCGACAGCCCGCTCTCGCCGTGGAAGGCTTGCCGGCGCCCATGGGGGCAGGCGCCGGCAAGCGCTTACGGTAAAGGGCCGACCGGAGACCAGATGGGGGGAAGGCGCCGGTCGGCGCTTACGGTGGAAGGCCAGCCGGTGTCTGGTGGGGGGTCCGAACTCCGGCGGCGCTTACAAAGAGGTAATCGCTGGGCGGGCCCGAAAGGTTACGCACCGATCGGAATTTTCTTGACTTCTTTTTTAGCCGGCGCTGGCGGGGCATAAAGACGACCGCGGTCCCGCCAGGGAACCCGCCGCCGTCGTGCGCCGTGTCAGGACCGGAAGAGCCCGCTGTAGGCGTTGAGGGCGATCTGGCCGCCGAGGTGGGCGTAGAGGACATTGCTGCCGGCCCGAATCTCCCGGCTCTTCACGAGGTCGATTAGCCCGGCGAGGGACTTTCCTTCATAGACGGGGTCGGTGATCATGGCCTCGAGCGAGGCGCCAAGGCGGATGGCCTCCAGGGTGGACTCGACGGGAATTCCATAACGGTCCCCGGCCCAACCCTCCATGACGTTGATTTCGTCGTCGCGGAGTTCCCGGCCCAGGCCGATCAGCTCGGCGGTGTTCCGGGCGATGCGTTCAACCTGGTCGCGGGTCTTCGCCAGCGTCGCGGAAGCATCGATGCCGATCACGCGGCGCGGCTTGTCCTGGCCGGCGAAACCCGCGATCATCCCGGCGTGGGTGGAGCCGGTGACGGTGCAGACGATGATCGTGTCGAAGAAGATGCCGAGCTCGCGCTCCTGCTCTTCCACCTCGTAGGCCCAGTTGGCGAAGCCCAGCCCGCCCAGCCTGTGGTCGGACGCGCCGGCCGGGATCGCGTACGGCTTGCCACCGGCAGCCTCAACCTCCTCGATCGCGGTCTCCCAGCTGCTGCGAATGCCGATGTCGAAGCCCGCACTGTCCAGCCGGACGTCGGCGCCCATGATGCGCGAGAGCAGGATGTTGCCTACCCGGTCGGACAGCGGATCCGGCCAGTCGACCCAGTTTTCCTGAACCAGGCGGGCTTTGAGGCCAAGTTTCGCGGCCACCGCCGCGACCTGGCGGGTGTGGTTGGACTGGTAGCCGCCAATCGAGACGAGGGTGTCCGCACCCTGCGCCAAGGCATCCGGGACGAAGTATTCAAGCTTGCGCGTCTTGTTCCCGCCAAACGCGAGGCCGCTGTTGACGTCCTCCCGTTTCGCCCAGATTTGCGCCCCGCCCAGGTGCGCGCTGAGCCGCGGCAGCGGGTGGATGGGGCTCGGTCCAAACATCAGGGGGTAGCGCTCAAAATCGGTGATGGCCATCGTCGGTCTTTCGCTCGCGGTGGGAAACGGCTGGGTGAACAACAAATATGCAATATATTGCATTGTCGGATACCTGCCCCGGGAGGGGCAAGGGCAATATACGATATGTTGCATGCCCGTTCCCTCGCTCGCCGGAGTCCACAAGCGGCCGCTGCTGCGGGACAACGTCTTTGAATCGATCCGGAACGCGATCGTCGACGGCACTTTCGAGCCCGGCGAACGGCTAAAAGACACAGAACTGGAAGCCTGGCTGGGCGTGAGCCGGACACCCATCCGGGAGGCGCTGTTGCGGCTGGAACGCGCCGGACTGATCGTTGCACTGCCGGGCAAGGCGACAATCGTCGCCCCCTGCGACCAGGCGTCGACGCTGAGCACGCAGCAGGTGGTGGCAGGACTGCACGAACTGGCCGCCCGCCTGGCCGTCCCGCTCCTGTCGGCGGAGCACCTCTCCGCCATGGGCGAGGCCAATGCGCGCTTCGAACAGGCCCTGCAGGCCGCGGAGGTCGAGTCGGCGCTGCAGGCCGATGACGATTTCCACGCCGTCTTTGTCACGGTCAGCGGCAACCCGGTGCTCCAGGAACTCCTGGAACAAACCACCCCCGTGCTGCGCCGGGTGGAGCGGATGCGCTTCGGTTCCTTTGCCGCCCGGGAATCGGTGGCGCAACACGCCGAAATCATCCGGCTCGCCCGCCTCGGCGACGCCGAGGCCGCCGCCAGGGCATGCCGGGAGAACTGGCTCTCGCTGCAGTTCACGTCCGCGGAGGACCCCGCTGAGACCCGGCCTTAACTGCGACGGCGGCGGGCCGCCTTTGTCAGGTGACCCGCCGCCGTCGTGCGCCAGCTGGTGACGCGTCAGTTGGTGTCAGTCGGCGCTAATCGTTGATGAGGTCGTTGACCACGATTGTCTGGTCGCGGTCCGGGCCGACGCCGATCGCGGAGAACCGCGTGCCGGAGAGCTTTTCGAGGGCCAGGACGTAGTTCCGGGCGTTTTCCGGCAGGTCGTCCAGGGTGCGGGCGCCGGTGATGTCCTCGGTCCAGCCTTCGAAGTATTCGAAGATCGGCTTGGCGTGGTGGAACTCGGTCTGGGTCATGGGCATTTCGTCGTGCCGCATGCCGTCGACGTCGTAGGCCACGCAGACCGGGATCTGCTCGATGCCGGTCAGCACGTCCAGCTTGGTGACGAAGTAGTCCGTGAAGCCGTTGACCCGGGAGGCGTGCCGCGCCAGCACGGCGTCGTACCAGCCGCAGCGGCGGGGACGGCCGGTGTTGACGCCGAACTCGCCGCCGGTCTTCTGCAGGTACATGCCCATCTCATCGAACAGTTCCGTCGGGAACGGACCTGCGCCCACGCGCGTGGTGTAGGCCTTGATGATGCCGATGGAGCGCGAGATCCGGGTGGGGCCGATGCCGGAGCCCACAGAGGCGCCGCCCGCGGTCGGGTTCGAGGACGTCACGAAGGGGTAGGTGCCGTGGTCAACGTCCAGGAAGGTGGCCTGGCCGCCCTCCATGAGGACCACCTTGCCCTCGTCCAGGGCGGTGTTCAGGACGTAGGTGCTGTCGATCACCAGAGGGCGGAGGCGCTCGGCGAAGGACAGGAAGTACTCCACGATCTCGTCCACCTCGATGTCGCGGCGGTTGTAGACCTTGACCAGGAGCTCGTTCTTCTGGCGCAGCGATCCCTCTACCTTCTGGCGCAGGATAGAGGCGTCAAAGACGTCCTGGACCCGGATGCCGAGGCGGGCCACCTTGTCCATGTAGGCAGGGCCGATGCCGCGGCCGGTGGTGCCGATGGCGCGGCTGCCGAGGAACCGCTCGGTGACCTTGTCCAGGACCTGGTGGTAGGGCGCCACGAGGTGCGCGTTGGCGGAGACGCGCAGCTTGGAGGTGTCCGCGCCGCGGGCCTCCAGTCCGTCGATCTCCTGGAACAGGGCTTCCAGGTTCACTACGCAGCCGTTGCCGATGATCGGAATCGCGTTCGGGCTCAGGATGCCGGCCGGAAGGAGCTTGAGCTCATACTTCTCACCGCCTACGACGACGGTGTGCCCGGCGTTGTTGCCGCCGTTGGGCTTGACGACATAGTCAACGCGGCCGCCAAGCAGGTCAGTGGCCTTACCTTTGCCTTCGTCGCCCCATTGGGCTCCGACGATCACGATTGCTGGCATGGGATCCTCCCCCATTCGTTCGGGCCGAGCTGCGTTTAATGACCAGGCGGTCACGGCAGCTCAGCGCCGTTCATGAGAATGCCCCGAATCTATCGCTGTGTTCGTATCCAACGCCAGAGTTCCGGGGCTCTTACCACCCAAGTTTAGCCGAAATCGGTGGCCGGCATCGCTTTGGGTCCTTGCTTGGACGCGCCGCCTGGCCGGTGGTGAACGCCAGGGCGGCTTCCGCGAGGGCGGGCGACGCGTCCCGACACATAGCATGCACCACTTGCGGGACCGCGCGGTGTGGAATTGAGTGGGAGTGAGAATCCCGAGCGGCTGAAAGGAAACCGCGCCATGTCCCGGACCACCGACCACATCCGTGTGACCCATGCTGGCTCGTTGCCCCGCACGCCGGAGCTGATCGCCGCGAACGAGGCCAAGGAAACTGACGGCATCACGCCCGAATTCCTGGACCTGCTCGAAACTTCGGTGGTGGACGTCGTCCAGCACCAGAAGGACCTGGGCATCGACATCCCCAATGACGGCGAGTACGGGCACACGATGTCCAGTTCCGTGGACTACGGCGCCTGGTGGAATTACTCCTTTTCAAGGCTCGGCGGCCTGGAACCGACCGACGTGGACCGCTGGGCCGACGCCAGGGTGCACCGCTCCTCTCCCGGCCACATCGTCCTGACCTCCTTCACCGACCGGCGGGACCGGCTGAAGTTCGAAGACGCCTACGACGACCCTTCCTCCGGGATCCTGGCCCACCGCAAGGCCGTCACGCAGCCGAAGATCGCCGGGCCGCTGACGTACACGGGCCAGGAGCTCGTCGCCTCGGACGTTGCCAACCTCAAGACAGGCCTGGCCGCGGCCGGGCTCGCCGAGGGGTTCATCGCCTCCCTCTCCCCCGGTTCGTGCGCCCGGGTGGCCAACGATTACTACGGCAGCGACGAAGAACTCCTCTACGCCTGCGCCGACGCGATGCGCGAGGAATACCAGGCCATCATCGACGCGGGCCTGACGGTCCAGCTCGACGACCCCTCCCTGGCCGAGAGCTGGGACCAGATCAACCCCGAGCCGAGCCTGGCGGACTACCTGAAGTTCATCCAGCTCCGGGTCGAAGCTACCAACTGGGCGCTGCGCGGCCTTCCCCAGGAGCAGATCCGGCTGCATGTCTGCTGGGGTTCCTGGCACGGCCCGCACACCACGGACATCCCCTTCGCGGACATCGTCGACTCAGTCCTGCAGATCAATGCCGGCGGTTACTCCTTCGAGGCGGCCAACGTCCGGCACGAGCACGAATGGCGCGTCTGGGAGGATGCGAAGCTTCCCGAGGGGAAGGTCATCATCCCCGGCGTCGTCTCCCATGCCACCAACGTCGTGGAGCATCCGGACCTCGTGGCCGACCGGATCGTGCGCTTCACCGAGCTCGTGGGACGTGAAAACGTGATTGCGTCCACCGATTGCGGGCTGGGCGGCAGGGTGCATCCCCAAATCGCGTACGCCAAGCTGGAGGCCCTCGGCGAAGGGGCACGCCGCGCCACCAAGCGGCTCTGGTAGCAGCGCGGGGGCGGCAGGGTCCCGTCCGGCGCTGCATTTCGCGGGGCTTGATAGACTGATAAGGATCGACCAGGAATCGGTCCACACCACATTTTCAAACCACACCATTGCTCCGCATGCCCATATTCGGCGTGCCTGCATCCGGTGTGGCTGCTTTGCCAATCCCGCAGGAGACCCAGCAACATATGACAGCCCTGGCCACCGAAAATTTCCGCGAAGAGCTTCTGAGCCGCCGGTACGAACCTAACGTCGCCCCCGTCAACGAGCTCCTTGACGTCCTCCAGGCAACCAAAGCTGGCACCGCTGTCCCCTACGTGGACCCCATGCACGACGTCGACGAGTGCCGGATCATCAGCCTGTACTCCAACATCGGCACCGCGGACGCGTCAGGCTTCATCACCGCCGGCGACGACGAGGCCGCCACCCGCATGCTGGGCATCCAGTGGAAGCTGGGCCTGCGCCCCGAATTCGTCATGCCGTGGAACGTCCACCCGTGGCACGTCCCCGGCGAGCCGAACGGCAAGTTCACGCCGGACCAGATTTCGGCGGGCCTGAAGCCGCTGCTGAAGTTCCTGGCCCTCGTGCCCCGCGCCTCCGTGATCGTGGCCCACGGCACCGAGGCCAACCGCCTGGCCAACCTTCTGCTCAAGACCGAAGTGCCCATGATCTGGCGCCGCGGCCTGAAGACCTACAAGGTCCGCTCGCTCAGCGGCCGGGCGTTCGCCGGCACCCCGGCCCGGCAGGAAGAGTACCTGGCGGAGATGCACACCGCGTACGCCGATGCCATGGCCCGCACGGGCCTGGCCAAAGCCAGCTAGTCCCCACCCGCACCACCCATTACGAACGACGGCGGGCTTCCACCTCAGGGTGGGAGCCCGCCGTCGCCGCTTAAACCCCAACGCGGGGTCACTTACGGCCCATCCACCGGGGTGGAATGGGCCGTAAGTGACCCCGCGTTGGGGTTGATTGCCCGCCTCAGCCTTCGGCTTCGATGGCCGCCTTCGCGCCGGGATCGGAATCCTTCAGGAACTTTTCAATCCGCTCCGGCTCCTCGGCCTCGCCGATCGCCGCGGATGCACGGCCAAGCGAGTAGAGGGAGCGCAGGAAGCCGCGGTTGGGTTCGTGCTCCCACGGGATCGGCCCGACCCCGCGCCAGCCGTTGCGGCGCAGCGAATCCAGGCCGCGGTGGTAGCCGACCCGCGAGTACGCGTAGGAATCGATGGTGCGGCCCTCGTTCCAGGCCTCCTCGGCGAGGATGGCCCACAGGAGCGAGGACGTGGGGTGCTTCGCCACGAGGTCCACGGCTTCCTGGCCGAGCGCGAGATGCTGGTAGATCTCGCTCTCGGCAGGCAGGAGCGTGGGTTCGGGACCCATCAGGTTTTTGCGGAACTCGTCGGACATGGCTAGAAGGTCTTGCCGGTGGAGCCCAGCTGCTGGGCGGCCTCGACCACGCGGGCGGCCAGGCCGGCCTCGGCCGAAGCGCCCCAGACGCGGGGATCGTAGAGCTTCTTGTTGCCGACCTCGCCGTCGACCTTCAGCACGCCGTCGTAGTTGCGGAGCATGTGGTCCACCACCGGGCGGGTGTAGGCGTACTGGGTGTCGGTGTCGATGTTCATCTTGATGACGCCGTAGGAGACGGCGTCCGCGATTTCCTTGTCCGAGGAGCCGGAGCCGCCGTGGAACACGAGGTCGAACGGGTTGGCCTTGCCGATCTTGGCGCCGACCTGCTCCTGGATGTCCTTGAGGATCTCCGGGCGGAGCTTGACGCCGCCGGGCTTGTAGACGCCGTGCACGTTGCCGAAGGTCAGCGCCGTGATGTAGCGGCCGTTTTCGCCGGAACCGAGCGCGTCGATGGTGGCCAGGGCGTCCTCGACAGTGGTGTAGAGCTTGTCGTTGATGGCGTTCTCGACGCCGTCTTCCTCGCCGCCCACGGTGCCGATCTCGACTTCGAGGATCATCTTGGCGGCCGCGGTGCGCTCGAGCAGTTCACGGGCGATCCGCAGGTTTTCCTGCAGGGTCTCGGCGGAGCCGTCCCACATGTGCGAGTTGAAGAGGGGGTTGCGGCCTGCCTTGACCTCGGCCTCGGAGGCGGCGAGCAGCGGGAGCACGAAGCCGTCCAGCTTGTCCTTGGGGCAGTGGTCCGTGTGCAGGGCGATGTTCACGCCGTAGTTCTTCGCGACCTCGCGGGCGAACGCGGCAAAGCCGAGGGAACCGGCAACCATGTCCTTGGTGGCGGCGCCGGACCAGTAGGCCGCACCGCCGGTGGAGACCTGGACGATGCCGTCGGACTCGGCCTCGGCGAAGCCGCGGAGGGCGGCGTTCAGGGTCTGGGAGGACGTGACGTTGACCGCCGGGAAGGCGAAGCCGCCCGTCTTTGCGCGGTCGATCATCTCGGAGTAGATCTCTGGGGTTGCAATGGGCATGCTGACTCCTAATGTGAATTTCGTCTACGGGCTGGTGATCCTGGAGGGAACCTCGTCGGCTAGGAACCATCCTAGCCATTCCTGCGCCGGGGCCGTGTCTCCGGTCACGTGGGCCCTGTAACACTCGCGGGCTGGCACTTCGGTCATGGTTCCGGCCCGCCAGCGGACTGGCCGGCGCCGGCCTCGCCGCTGGCGTTGCGCCGGGCGCTGGCGTTACGCGTGGCACGGGCTTTCCGGATCCGCCACGTGATCACGGCGGCCACGACGACTACCGCGACCACCGCGGTGACGCCGCGTCCGGCAGACGTGGCTGCCGCGTCGTAGGAGTTCCCGGCCAGGTAACCGAGCAGGACAAATCCTGCACCCCACACCAGGCCGCCGGCGGCGTTGAAGGCCAGAAACTTCAGGTAGGGCATCCGTGAACTGCCAGCCAGTGCGGGCATGACGGCGCGGAAAAATGCCACAAACCGGCCCAGGAACACCGCCGACCCGCCTCGGAGGCGCAGGAATTCCTGGGCCTTTTCAAGTCTGGCCAGACGCCTGTTCATGACGTTCAGACTCAGAAGTCTCGGTCCCAGGTGTCTGCCGACCTCGTATCCGGCTGAGTCCCCGAAGATTGCGGCCAGCACGACCACGACCATCACGGACCACAAGGGCAGGACCCCGCGGCTGGCCACGACCCCGCCCAGAACCGCGGCGGTCTCCCCGGGGACAACGAAGCCGACGAAGAGGGCGTCCTCGGCGAAGACCAGCAGGCCCACGATGATCAGGGCCAGCCGCGGGTCGACATTCAGGACGGTGTCCGCAAACCCGCTCACCGGGTTTCCGCTCCCCTGCCGGACGGGACGGCCTCATCCGACGTGCAACGGTGATGTCCTCGTTTCTGGTCCACATCCTTCTCCTCGCGCGTTCGCCTTGCACCGACAGCGTCTGCTGGTTTGCGACCCAAGTCAACGGCTCGCCTGTCGGTACGGAACCCCCGGGGCCACGGACGCCTAGGAGTGGCTTTAGCCCGGGAGTTGGCCGAACACGTGGCGGCGGATCCAGGCGTGCATCGCGATCGCGGCGGCGGAGGCGGCGTTGATGGAGCGGGTGGAGCCGAACTGCTCGATCGACAGGGTGTCCAGCGCCGCTTCGTGGACTTCAGGGGTCAGGCCCGGGCCCTTCCTGGCCAAAGACCAGGACGCAGTCCCTGGGCAGTTCGTAGGTCTCGAGCGGCACCGAGTCCGGGAAGATGTCGATCCCGATGATCGCCAGCCCCTCCCCCTGCGCCCAGGCCACGAAGTCCTCAACGGTGGGGTGGTGGCGGACGTGCTGGTAGCGGTCGGTGACCATGGCTCCGCGGCGGTTCCACCGGCGTCGTCCGATGATGTGGACTTCCTTGGCGAGGAACGCGTTGGCGGTCCGGACCACGGTGCCGATGTTGAGGTCGTGCTGCCAGTTCTCGATCGCTATGTGGAAGTTGTGCCGCTTGGAGTCCAGGTCGGCCACGATCGCCTCGTGCTTCCAGTAGCGGTATTTGTCCACCACGTTGCGCCGGTCGCCGTCCGCCAGCAGGTCCGGGTCCCAGTGCTCGCCCTGGGGAACTTCGCCTTCCCAGGGTCCGACGCCGACCTCCGCCTTCGGTTCCGGCCCTTCCTCTGCGGCGGGAAGGGAAGGGGCGGGGATCTCGGGTTCAGTCACGCCTCAACATTAGACTGGGTGACAGGAAGCGGCACACTTAGGCGGAGGACAGCATGGCAGATCAGCGCGAAGAGCAGGGTACCGATTCAGACGAAGGCCGTTCATACGCCTCGATGTACCGCAGCGGCCAGGAAATCGAATGCTGGCTCACGGACATGGACGGCGTTTTGGTCCACGAGAACCAGCCCATCCCGGGCGCATCGGAGCTGATCCAGCGCTGGGTGGACACCTCCAAGCGGTTCCTCGTGCTGACCAACAACTCGATTTTCACGCCCCGGGACCTCGCGGCCCGGCTGAGTTCCTCCGGCCTGGAAATCCCGGAGGAGAACATCTGGACCTCGGCCCTGGCCACGGCCCAGTTCCTCAAAGACCAGGTCCGCGGGTCGGAATCGGGGAATCGCGCCTACACGATCGGCGAAGCAGGACTCACGACGGCGCTCCACGAGGCCGGCTTCATCCTCACCGACCAGAACCCCGACTTCGTGGTGCTCGGCGAGACCCGCACCTATTCGTTTGAAGCCATCACCATGGCCATCCGCCTGATCCTCGCCGGCGCGCGTTTCATCGCCACCAACCCGGACGCCACCGGGCCCTCGAAGGACGGCCCCATGCCTGCCACCGGGGCCATCGCGGCCCTCATCACCAAGGCCACGGGCCGGGAACCGTACATTGTGGGCAAGCCCAACCCGATGATGTTCCGGTCGGCAATGAACCAGATCGACGCGCACTCGGAAACCACGGCCATGATCGGCGACCGCATGGACACGGACATCATTGCCGGCATGGAGGCGGGCCTGCACACGGTGCTGGTGCTCAGCGGCATCACCCACCGGGACGACATCGCCGCGTACCCGTTCCGGCCGAACCAGATCCTGAATTCCGTGGCGGACCTCAAGAACCAGATCTGAGCAAAACCCCCGGAACCCAATACCTCAGAACGCGGTCTTCTTCCCGCCGCCGCCCGGCAGCGGGAAGAGGCCGTCCTGGAGGTTTTCGATGATGGGCCGGTAGATGAACGGGCTCCAGCCCGGGCTCGCGTGCTCCGGCCTCGCCCCGTCAGTGCGCAGGTCATCCGAGGCCATGTTGGCTTTGAAGGACAGTGACCAGGTGTCCCGGGCGGTCTCGTAATCCACCGTCTTGTCCCGGGGGTTGCCGATGAACGCCATCTTCGTTTCGCCCAGCTTCCCGATGAAACGGCTGGCCTCAAAGTGATAGATGTAGGCGGATTCGGACTGGATCAGCACGCTGGATGGCGCGATCGGGGACAGCTGCTCCAGCGTCTGGTCCACCACCTGGCCCCAACTGCGCTCATTCTTGTGCAGCATCCGCTCGCCGAGCTCGTAGCCGCCGCGCAGCACTGTGGGGAACCGGAACCCGCTTTCGTAGAGCAGCACCACGCCCTCGAACCAGCTCTGGTCCAGCACGTCGTGGCGGCTCGACGGGCTGGAGTCGAGGAGGATGAACGCCACTTCGACGCCGTGCAGTTCGCGCAGCCGGGCCGCCACCTGGGTTGCCACCATGCCGCCGAAGCTATGGCCGTAGAAGTAGAGGGTGGTGAGATTGTGGGCCCGGACGTGCTCGATCACGGCGATGACCACCTCGTCGATGTCCAGGCCTTCGTTGGAATACCCGACGGCGGCAAGCTGGCCCCTCTTGTTCAGGGAGCCGCGCAGGGCGTTCAGGATCCACAGGGCTTCTTCCCAGCTCGTTTTGTAGCCGGGGAACAGGATCCAGCTGGCGTGGGGGTAATACCGTTCGGCAACGTCATCGGGTACTTCGAGGATCCGGCTGGCACGCCGCTCGGCCTGCACGCGCTGCGTGAACAGCATGTCCGCCGCCAGCAGCGACGCGGACCCGGCGCCGATCAGGAACGATCGCCGGGAAACCCGCTTAAGCTCGACGGCGCGGCGGAGCATGCGGGCCTCGGACGCACCGGGGCCTCGCGGATGGTTCGGATCCATCTCGGCCGGCACATCTCTACCGTATCCACGGTTCGGCGGGGATGAGAAACCGGACCATCCGCGGTCCCGCAGGTCAGCCTGGAAGCGCGGTTGGAAGGCCGCTGGAGCGCGGTTGGCGCGCGTGGCGCCGTTGCCGGCTACGCGGGTTCGGACTCGCGGCCAACCTCGCGGCGGCTGATCTCCATGCCGATCTCGTCATAGGTCGCCAGGAGTTCCGAGCGGGCCATGTCAGCGGGATCATCGAGGAGGCCGAACACCGAGTCGCTCGCGGCGAAGAGTTCGTCGTCGGAGAACCGGGTCAGCTTCCCGGTGCCTGAGGGATCGATCGAAGCCATGAATTCCCCGGCCATGTCCAGTGTGGGCAATCCGGCGGAATCGTCGCGGTGCGCGGCCAGTTCCAGGGAGACGCCGCCCGGGGCCGGCATGCCGGCGACCTCCGAGCCGGGGGTCCCGCCGTCGATCGCGTTGAGGTCGTTGCGCAGGCCGGCCAGCGCCGAAGATTCCACAAAGGCGGCCAGGCCGAGATCGACGCGGATGTGCGAGATGATCCCCATGCGGCGAACGCGCTGGATAATTTGCATCAGGGCGGGGCGGGAGGCTTGCGTGAGGCTCCCCCGGACACTAATCCGGACGACGTCGGAGACGACATCGAGTTTGACGTGGGCTTGCAGTGTTTGGTCCATAGGTACTCCAAAGAAGGATGACTATGGCCGACGGCTCAACCGCATTCAGCGTATCCGCGCTAGTGGTCGCACACAAGTCATAGGCCGCTGCCGGTTCAGCCAGCCTGTCGCCGGCTCGGCTCTTCGTAGTGCGTCCGGGTAGCCGTTCCGCCGACGGATTGCACCAGTGAGGCGGCGATGTCGCGGAGTTTGACGTTGCCGTTGCTGGAGGCATCGGTGAGGATCCGGACCGCGGTTTCCTGGTCGCAGCGGTTCTGCGCCATGACGATCCCGATCGCCATGTCGATCACGGTCCGGGATTCGAGTGTGGCGCGCAGGTTCGTGGCACTGTCCGTGTGCAGCGAGAACCTCACTGCCAGCCGCAGCGCCTGCGAGATTTCACGGGTGTAGCCGCGGGCCCGGACCGCGACGTCGCCGTCGAATTTGTGCGGGACATCGGAGTACAGGTTCAGCGCCGCCTGGGCCTCGCCCTGGAGGTGGAACGGCACCGACAACACCGAGCGCAGGCCATGCGAGGCGACGGCGGAGGCGTAGTCAGGGCCCCAGCGGTCCTCGTCGAAGAGGTCCGGGACGTAGACTTCCCGTTCTTCCTTGGCGGCGGTCAGGCAGGGGCCCTGGGACAGGGAGTACTGGATCTCATCCACTTCGCGGGCGGAGTCGCTGCTCCACCCGATCGTGGCAGCCTTACGGTCCCGGAGCAGCGTAATTCCGCACAGCGCGTCGTCGCCGGAGCCGGCCACCTGGTGCGCGGAAAAACGCGCGAGCTCGTTCAGGAACTCTTCGAAGTCCGCGCTGTCCAGGATCAGGTTCTGGATCTGGTCGACCGTGCCCACCGAGATGTCGGCGCCCTGCCCTTCAGGGCCGCGATTCACACCGCTGTTCAGGGACTTTTCGGACGGGAGCATGGCGCGTGTTCTCCAGATAAAAGGATGGACGGGTATGGGACAAATGATAGGTCACGGCCCATACCCAGTCCACCTTTGGCGTCGGGCGCCGAAAGTCTAGCTAAGGCCCAGTTCGTCCTTGCCGAAGGCGAAGAGATACGGAACACCGGCTTCGGCCTCGATCTTTTCCTTGGCCCCGGTGTCGCGGTCCACGATCACGGCGACGGCCACCACGTTGCCGCCGGCCTTGCGGACGCCTTCGACGGCGGTCAGCGCGGATCCGCCGGTGGTTGACGTGTCCTCCAGGACCAGGACCTTGCGGCCCTCGACCGAGGGGCCTTCCACCTGGCGGCCCATGCCGTAGGACTTCTGCGCCTTGCGGACCACGAAAGCGTCCACCGGGCGGCCGGCGTCGACGGCGGCATGCATGACGGCGGTGCCCACCGGGTCCGCCCCCATGGTGAGTCCCCCGGCGCACTCGAAATCGATCCCGGCGTCCTCCATCAGGGAGAGCATGACCTGTCCGACGAGTTTGGACGCCTCGTGGTGCAGGGTGATGCGGCGCAGGTCGATGTAGTAGTCGGCCTCGGCGCCGCTGGAGAGGATGACCTTGCCGCGGACTACGGCCAGTTCCTTGATCAGTTCCAGGAGTCGGGCACGGGCAGCGGCAGCGTCGGCTGCGAAGTCACGGGTGGCAGTCATGGCTCCCAGTTTAGTGGCTGGTCCGCCGCGGATTCTAAGCCGGAACCGTGTATGTCGGTCCCGGGACCTTTTGCTCTGGGCGGCGCCGGCAGACGGGAGTCCGATGGAACCATGACGGCAGGAACCGAACCCTCCATCCGCTGGCCTGCGATCAACAAAGACATCGGCAGGTTCCGGGTGCAGCCGAATCTGGTGGACTACGACGCGATGTGCGCGGACTTCACCTGGGATGAGGGCCGGCGGGCCCTGTCCGGACTCCCCGGAGGCCGTGGACTGAACATCGCCTACGAGGCGGTGGACCGGCACGCGGCCGGCAGCGGCGCCGGCCGCGAGGCGTTGCGGTTTGTCCGGGCCGATGGCAGCACCCATTCCCTGGGCTACGCCGAACTCGCCGAACAGACCAACCGCTTCGCCGGGGTCCTGCGCGGTCTCGGCGTCGGCCGCGGGGAACGCGTCTTCTCCCTCACCGGCCGCGGCCCCGCCCTGTACGTCGCGGTGCTTGGCACGTTCAAGAACGCGAGCGTGTTCTGCCCGCTGTTCTCCGCGTTCGGTCCCGAGCCGGTGCGGCAGCGCCTCATGCTGGGCTCCGGCCGGGCGCTGGTCACCACGCGGGCGCTGTACCGCAAGAAGATCGCCCAGCTGCGCGGGCAGCTCCCGGAGTTGCGCCACGTCCTGCTCATCGACGCCGACGGCGATCCCGAGCCCGGAACTCTGGACCTGGCCGCCCTCATGCGCCAAGCCCCGCCGGACGGGGAGATCGCGGCCACCCAGCCGGAGGACATGGCCCTGCTGCACTTCACGTCCGGCACCACCGGCACTCCGAAGGGCGCGATACACGTGCACGACGCCGTGACCGCCCACCACGCGACCGGCACCTTCGCCCTGGACCTGCACCCCGGAGACGTCTACTGGTGCACGGCCGACCCGGGCTGGGTCACGGGCACCTCGTACGGCGTGATCGCACCCCTGAGCCACGGCGTGACGGCCATCGTGGACGAGGAGGAAATGGACGCCGACCGGTGGTACCGGATCCTCGACGAACAGCGGGTCACCGTCTGGTACACGGCACCGACGGCCTTGCGCATGCTGATGAAGGCCGGGGCCGACCGCGCCGCGGGCCACGACCTGTCCGCCCTGCGCTTCGTCGCCAGCGTCGGCGAACCGCTCAACCCGGAGGTGGTGGTGTGGGGGCAGGAGGCTTTCGGCCAGCCGGTGCACGACAACTGGTGGCAGACCGAAACCGGCGGCATCATGATTTCGAACTATGCCGCCACCGAGATCCGGCCCGGTTCCATGGGCCGGCCGCTCCCCGGCGTCGAGGCGGCCCTCGTGGCCCGGGCGGCGGACGGCACGCCGGTCATCCGCGACGGCGAAGCGGTGCTGGTCACGGCGCCGGACACGATGGGTGAACTGGCCCTCCGGCCCGGCTGGCCCTCCATGTTCCGCGGCTATCTGCACGAGGAGGAGCGCTACCGCCGCTGCTTCGCGGGCGGCTGGTACCTGACCGGGGACCTCGCCAAACGCGACGCCGACGGCTACTACTGGTTTGTCGGCCGGGGCGACGACGTCATCAAGTCCTCGGGGCACCTGATCGGGCCGTTCGAAGTGGAGAGTTCCCTCATGGAGCACCCGGCCGTGGCCGAGGCCGGCGTGATCGGGGTTCCGGACCCGGTGGCCGGCGAGGTGGTCAAGGCCTTCGTCGAGCTCCGCACCGGTTGGGAACCGTCCGGGGAACTGGCGCTGGAGATCATCGGCTTCGCCCGCAAGCGGCTGGGCCCCGCCGTCGCGCCGCGGCTGCTCGACTTCACGACCGCGCTGCCCAAGACCCGCAGCGGAAAGATCCTCCGGCGCCTGCTCAAGGCCCGCGAGCTCGGCCTGCCCGAGGGTGACACCTCCACCATCGAGACGCCCCCGGCCCCACCAAACCCAAGCCCGCCCCACGTCGAACAGACCAGCCCGGATCAGGCCAGCCCAGAACACGCCAGCACGGGGCACGCCGGCACCGAACAGGCGGCGAAATGACCGGCCCTGCAGGCGCGCGCGGAGGCACTGTGGACGCGGCCCACGGCCGGCACCTGCTGCTGCAGATGGTGCGCGTCCGCCAGCTCGAAGAGAAATGCGTCGAGCTGTACAGTGCGGCCAAGATCCGCGGCTTCCTGCACGTCTACATTGGCGAGGAGGCCGTCGCCGCCGGCGTCCTCGCGTCGTTGGGACCGGAGGACGCCGTGGTCGCGACGTACCGGGAGCATGGGCATGCGCTGTTGCGGGGCGTATCGGCCGGGGCGATCCTCGCCGAAATGTACGGCTACGTTGAAGGGTGCTGCCGCGGCCGGGGCGGGTCGATGCACCTGTTCGATGCCGCCACCCGCTTCTTCGGCGGCAACGCGATCGTCGCCGGGGGCCTGCCGCTCGCCATCGGCCTGGCACTGGCCGACAAGATGGCGGGGCGCTCCAATGTCACGGTGTGCTTCTTCGGCGAAGGCGCGGTGGCCGAAGGCGCATTCCACGAGAGCATGAATCTGGCGGCCCTGTGGCAACTGCCCGTGCTGTTCTGCTGCGAGAACAACCTCTATGCCATGGGTACCGCGCTGGCCCGTTCCGAATCGCAGACGGACATCGCCCTCAAGGCTGCCGGGTACGAGATCGCCGCGTGGGCCGTGGACGGCATGGACGTCCTGGCCGTCGAGGAGGGTGCACGCCGCGCGGTGGACGCCGTCCGCTCCGGCGGCGGACCGCACTTCCTGGAGCTGCGGACCTACCGTTTCCGGGCCCACTCGATGTTCGATCCCGAACGCTACCGGACGAAGGACGAGGTGGCGCGGTGGATGGAACGGGACCCGATCACGCTGCTGCGGACCGCGCTGGAGTCCGCGGGCCACCTCTCACCCGCCGAGTGGGAGCAGCTACAGGCGGACGCGCAGGCGGAGATCGCGGCCGCCGTCGAGTTCGCCGAGGCCGGAACCCCGGAACCGGTGGAGGAACTGACCCGCTTTGTCTACAGCGAGCGCGGGACCGGAGACGGCGCGGACGAAGCCACTGGCGCGGACGCAGCCGGGCAGCCTGCGGGGAAGGCAGCCGGGGCGCCATGAAATCCAGCTACCGCGAAGCACTCCGGGCGGGCATCCGCGACGCTTTGATCCGCGACGAACGCGTGTTCCTGATGGGCGAGGACGTGGGCGCCTACGGCGGCTCGTTCGCGGTCAGCCTGGGCCTGCTGGAGGAGTTCGGCCCGGGCCGGATCCGCGATACCCCGCTGTCGGAATCGGGATTTGTCGGCGCCGGGATCGGGGCCGCGCTTGGCGGCATGCGCCCGATCGTGGAAATCATGACCGTCAATTTCAGCCTTCTGGCCCTGGACCAGATAGTGAACAACGCCGCCACCTTGCTGCACATGTCCGGCGGGCAGTTCCACGTACCGCTCGTGATCCGGATGACCACGGGGGCGGGCCGCCAGCTCGGCGCCCAGCACTCGCACAGCCTCGAGGGCTGGTATGCGCATATCCCGGGCCTGCGGATCCTCGCCCCGGCTACCCTCGAAGACGCCCGCGGCATGCTGTGGACGGCCCTCCAGGACCCGGATCCCGTGCTGATCTTCGAGCACGGCTCGCTATACAACGTCCCCGGTGAACTGGCCAACGACGCCGGCCCGGTGGACATCGTCACGGCTGCCATCCGGCGCCCTGGCAACGACATCTCGCTGATCACCTACGGCGGGACCCTTCCCATCGTGCTCGACGCCGCAGAGCAGCTCGCGGCGGAGGGGATCGACGCCGAGGTACTGGACCTGCGCACGCTCCGGCCGCTCGATGACGCCGCCATCCTGGCTTCCGTCGCCCGGACGCACCGGGCCGTCGTGGTCGACGAAGGCTGGCGCAGCGGCAGCCTGTCGGCCGAGGTAAGCGCACGGATCACCGAGCAGGCGTTTTTCGACCTCGATGCGCCGGTGGGCCGGGTCTGCAGCGCCGAGGTGCCAATCCCCTATGCCAAGCACCTCGAGCTGGCTGCGCTGCCTTCCGCGGCAAGGGTCGTGGCCGCGGCCAAGACGGCGGTGGCCGCCGGTGGGTGACTTCCTCATGCCCTCGCTCGGGGCGGACATGCAGCACGGCAAGCTGGTCGAATGGCTCGTCAAGCCCGGCGATTACGTGCGCCGCGGCGACCTCGTGGCGGTCGTGGACACGGACAAGACCGTCATGGACGTGGAGTCCTTCCAAGAGGGCGTCGTGGCAGACCTTTTGGTGGGCATCGGTGAAAACCGTTCCGGTGGGAACCCCGCTGGCCCGGATCACCCAGACCCCTGCGGAGGTCGGGTCTCCGGCGCACGAGGCGCCCACACCGCGGGCGCCCACGAAGGCCCACGCGGTCAAACCGCAACATCCGGAAGCGCCCGGCCCTGCCCTAGGCCCCCCGATCGCGCCACCGGTGCGGCATTTGGCACACCGGCTGGGCGTGGACACCGGAAAGATCCAAGGCACCGGCAAAGACGGCGCCATCACCCGAGCGGACGTGGAACACGCAATGGCGGCCGGTGGCACAAGCAGGGTGCGTTCCTCACCGCGGGCCCGGCGGCTCGCGGCGGAGCTCGGGATCGGGCTTTCGACCGTGACCGGCACCGGTCCGGACGGTGCCGTGACAGTGGCCGACGTGCAGGGCGCTGCAGCCAATGTTCCAACGCCGGGTCCCCCGGAGCCCGGTCCCCCGGAGCCCGGTCCGGTCGCATCCGCGCCGGAATCGCCGGCCAAGGGGAGGGCGCCGGCAGAGGAGGCCCGCGAGCGGGTGACCAGCCTGCGCCGCGCCATCGGCGCCCTGATGACGCGCTCGAAGCAGACCATCCCGCACTACTACCTCAGCACCACGCTGGACCTGCGGGCCGCCGTTGCATGGATGCAGTCCGTCAACGCGCACCGGCCCGTGGCCGCCCGGCTGGTCCCATCGGCGCTCCTGCTCAAGGCCGCGGCACTCGCGGCAAGGGATGTGCCCGAGGTCAACGGCTTCTATGACGACGGCGGGTTCCGGCCCAGCGCGGCGGTGCACTTGGGCGTCGCGGTGGCCCTGCGCCGGGGCGGCCTGGTGGCCCCCGCGATCCACGACGCCGAGACCCTGCCCCTGGACGTACTGATGGAGCAGCTGCGGGATCTCGTCAGCCGGGCCCGAGCCGGGCGACTGCAGCGCGCCGAGATGGCCGACCCGACTCTGACCGTGACCAACCTCGGAGATCTCGGCGTGGACAGTGTCTACGGCGTAATCTACCCGCCCCAGGTGGCCATGGTGGGCCTCGGCCGCGTGATGGAACAGCCTTGGGCCGAGAACGGGCTGCTCGGGGTCCGGTACGCTGCCATCGCCACGCTCTCGGCAGACCACCGGGTCAGCGACGGACTGCGCGGCGCCCGCTACCTCGCCCGGATCAACGAGCTGTTACAGGAACCTGAGCACTTATGAGACCGGAGGAACCATGAACGAACAGGACGCCCGGGCGGCGGTGCACGCCGCGATCGGCGAGGTGGCACCCGACGTCGAGTTTGACGACGTCGACGAGGACGCCCGGCTGCGCCAGGACCTGGAACTCGATTCGCTGGATTTCCTGCGGCTCGTGGAAACCATCGACAAAGCCACCGGCGTGGACATTCCCGAGCGCGACTACCCTGCGGTCGCCACCGTCAAGGGCCTGATCGGCTACCTCACGCAGCACGGCTGACCCCTATCCGCTGCTCCGTAGACGCCCTATTGGAGGCTCGAAAGGGCGGTTACGGAGCAATCGACGGGGTGAGGCCGGCGCCCTGTGCGGCTAGGGCTGCGGCTGGGGTTCGGCACGCCGCGCGAAGGCCGGTGCGTGCTCGGGGCGCGGACCAAAGGCGATGAAGCGGGGAATGATCGTGCGGAACGCCGGAACGTGCCGGGCGAAGAAGAGTGCCGCGGCCGGAAATTTTGTCCGCTTCCCGGTCAGGATCGGGCCGAAGATCGCGTGTTGCATGAGCCGTTGGACGCTCTGCACAATGACGGTGGGCAGCCGGCGCCGTCGTTCGACTTTCTCCAGGTCTGCCGTGGTCACCCGGCCCCGGAGCAGCGCGGGGGCAAGGTACTCGGCGGCGGCTGCCGCGTCCTGGATGGCGAGGTTGATTCCGACGCCTCCGGCCGGGGACATCGCGTGCGCGGCGTCCCCGATGAACAGCAGCCCGTTGATGTGCCACGAGTGCAGCCGGTTCAGGCGCACGTCCAGCCAGTGGAGGTCATCGAGGGATGCGATGGCGTCAACCCGGTCCGCAAGGTCCGGGCGGAGGGCCGCGACCCGCCGTCGGAAGCCCTCGACGCCTTCTGCCCGGATCCGGGCGTCGGCGCCCTTGGCGGCGAGGTAGCCCATTTGGTAGTAGTCGTTGCGGAACAGGGCCAGCAGCGCCTCGCCGGGGCCGAACGCCGGCACGAGCCCGGCCACCTCACCCGTTTCGGAGGGATAACGGGGCAGCCTGAACCACCAGGTGTCGAAGGGCACCGGGAACTCCTTTGGCGCCAGCCCGGCCGCGGTGCGCAGCACGGAATGGCGGCCGTCCGTGGCAACCACCAGGTCGGCCAGGAGTTCGTCCTGCGTGCCGTCGGCGGTCCGGAAGCGGACTCCGCGGACGCGGCCTCCGTTGCGAACCAGGCCCGTGGCGGTGTGGCTCATGAGTAGCGTGAACCCCGGCTCCTGGGCCGCGGCGTCGGCGAGGAAGCTCAGGAAATCCCATTGCGGCATCATGGCGATGTAGTTGTACGGCGGCGGCAGGGCGTCAAAGTCGCCCATGGTCACGGCCGCCCCGCCCGGGACCGGGAAAACGACATTCTTCAGGCGGCTCTGCGGCAGCCGGCGGAACTCCTGGCCGAGTCCGAGTTCGTCAATGAGCCGGATGGTGGACGGGTGCACGGTGTCGCCGCGGAAGTCGCGCAGAAAATCGGCGTGCTTCTCCAACACCGTCACCCGCACCCCGGCCCGTGCCAGGAGCAAGCCCAGCATCATCCCCGCAGGTCCACCGCCCACCACCGCGCATCCGGTCTTCTCCATGGCCCCACGCTACGCCTGCGAGGGGTGCCGCGGGAGGGGGTTTTCGCGCCGGTTTCGGGCGTCCGCGGCGCAAAATACCCTGCGCTACCGGAATCCCCGTAGCGCAGGGTATTTTGCGCCGCGTCAGGTCAGGAACGCAGCGTGGTTCAGAGCCGGGTGTCGAAGGAGTCGCAGAAGACGTTCTCGTTGAACGTGCCCTGGAACTCCGACTTGCCCTGGATCTTCTCGATCGCGGCCCGGATGGCTGCCGGCGTGCCCGCGTGGGCGTGGATGGCGGTCTTGACCATCGGCACGTCAATGAGGTGGTTCGGCTGGTTGAGCGAGACGAACACCGTGGGGACCTCGGTGGTGTACCAGGGGATCTCGGCGGCCATCGGCGTGGACCACTTGATCCGGATCGCGGCCTCCTGCGCGAAGCCCTTCACATTGGCGAACACGAACGCGGCATCATACTTGTCCGCGTAGTCCCCGGTGGCTTCCTCGGAGATGACGGACATGAAATTCACGCCTTCCTCCCCTGCCGCCTTGCGCTGCGCCGCCGTCTTGAAGAGGTGCACCTCAAAACCGGCCCGTTCCAGTTCCCCGGCCACCACATCGAGGTAGGCCAGAGGATCCGCCATGGTGAAGTCCGCGCCGCCGGAAATGCCGTACAGCCGGATCCGCTTGTGCGTCTGCGGGGTGATGGGCAGGTTCTGCGCAGTGTCCTTCACCAGGGTGACGGTCTTGTCCGCAACCTCGGCGGCGATGGCCAAATGCGCCTCGCTGCCGATCCGTGCCAGCGCCTCCGCCGGCGGAACCAGGGCCTCCCGGGACTTGAGGTGCAGTCCGAGCGAGGCCTTGAGGGCCAGGATCCGGCGCAGGGCGTCATTCAGCCGCGCCTCGGTGATGATCCCGGACTTGTAGCCGTCCAGCATGTACCCGAAGTCCTCGGCCGGGTTCCGGAAGAACAGGAACATATCGCACCCGGCCGCAATGGTGGCCGGGACCAGCTCGCTGCGCTTCATGGCCTGGGTGAGGCCGATCATCTGGGACGCGTCGGTGAGGATCAGCCCGTTGAAGCCGAGCTCGCCGCGCAGCAGGTCCTGGAGGAGTTCCGGCGCCAGGGTCGCGGGCAGGATGTCCTGCGCCGCAAGGCCGGGGCGGAAATGCCGTGACAGGTCCGGCGCACCGATGTGCCCGACCATGATGGACTGCACGCCGTGCCCGATCATCTCCCGGTACACGTGCCCGTAGGTCTGGTTCCACTGCTCGTAGCCGAACGTGTTGTAGGACGTGACCACGTGCTGGTCGCGTTCGTCCAGGCCGTCACCGGGGAAGTGCTTCATGGCGCACACTGTGGGCGATTCGCTGATGCCGTCGAAGTACTCCTTGGCCCGTTCCACCACGATTTCCGGGGTGTTGCCGAAGGCCCGGGTGGAGATGACGGTGTTGCGCCAGTTGTAGTGGATGTCCACGATGGGCGCGAAGGCCCAGTTGCAGCCCAGCGCGGCTGTCTCCACCCCGGCAACGCGTCCCATCTGGCGGGCGATGCCTTTGTCCGGGTGCGAGCCAGCCTGCAGGTGGGTCGAGACGAACGTCCCGTCGTCGCAACTGCCGGCGCCGCCCATTTCGGGGTTCGACGCGATCAGCAGCGGCACCCGTGTCTTGGACTGCGCGTAGCGGATGTGTTCCTGTACCTCGGCCGACGGCCCCGGCCGGTACCGCATGCCGCCCACGTGGTACTGCTCCAGGACACCGTCGAGGTATTCCGGGGAGTAGTCGTTGTTGTGGTTGATGAACAGCTGGCCGATCTTTTCCTCGTCCGACATGGAGCCGATGGTGGACTCCACCCACGCAATCGCGGCATCGTCGAGGTTGAACGGTGCGGCCTTCAGGTCCACCAGGAACCGGGTGGCCCCGTCCTGCAGCCCGTCAAGGGCCGCAACGGTGTCGTCAACGATCTGGTTCACTGGCCTGGCGATATCCACTACAACACTCGCTTCGTCGGTTTGGAGTTCTTCCAGGGTTTCCAGCTGCGAATCCAGCAGCGAGAGCGGCATAAAGTGCCCGGGACGCGCGGCCATACGGCTGCTGAGCAGTTCCCGGGTCCCGTGCAGGTGCACGAACACCACGGAGGAGTCCCCGCTGCGGATGATGTCGCGGTAGGAACGCTTGAGCGCGCTGCACGCGATGACCAGGCCGGAGTCCGACGCCGCGAAGCGCCTGCCGATCTCGGCCAGCCAGGGTGCCCGGTCGTCGTCGTCCAGCGGGGTACCCGAGGCCATCTTGTCGATGTTCGACTGCGGGTGCAGCGAGTCGCCGTCGAGGAATTCCGCGCCGAGACGGTCGGCGATGGCCGCGCCCACGGTGCTTTTGCCGCAGCTGGTCACGCCCATCACCACGAGGTGGCGGCGGCCGGGACCGGCGGGCTTTAGCTCACCGGTCGTGGCCGGGTCACCGGTCGTGGCCGGGGTACTTTTCATGGCCGGATCACCAGTCATGGACGGTGCCGTCGACGAGGCGGTTGTAGGGCAGGTAGGCCTGCTGGTAGGGGAACGCGGCGGCGGCTTCTTCGTTGAATTCGACGCCGATGCCGGGCTTGTCGCCCGGGTGCAGGTAGCCGTCGGTGAACGTCATGGATTGTTCGAAGACCTCGTTGGTCGCCTCCGAGTGCTGCATGTATTCCTGGATCCCGTAGTTGTGGATCGCCAGGCCCACGTGCAGCTGCGCGGCGAACCCGACCGGGGAGATGTCGGTGGGGCCGTGGAAGCCGGACTTGATCTGGTACTGCGCGGCGTAGTCCATGACCTTCTTCAGCGGGCTGATCCCGCCGAAGTGCGTGGACGCGGCCCGGACGTAGTCGATCAGCTGTTCCTTGATCAGGGCCTGGTAGTCGTAGACGGTGTTGAAGATCTCCCCGATCGCCAGCGGGGTGGTGGTGTGCGCCCGGACCAGGCGGAGGGCTTCCTGGTTCTCGGCCGGGGTGCAGTCCTCGAGCCAGAACAGGTCGTAGGGTTCCAGCGCCTTGCCCAGCTTCGCGGCCTGGATCGGGGTCATCCGGTGGTGCCCGTCGTGCAGCAACGGGATTTCCGGGCCGAACTCGTTCCGGACCGCCTCGAACACGCCCGGCAGGTGGCGGAGGTAGGCGCGGGTGTCCCAGTCCTCTTCCTGCGGGAACGCGCCGCGCCCGGCCGGTTCGTAGTCGTACCGCTCCCCGGAGGCCTGGGCCTGGGCCGCGACGCCGTAGACGGCCTTGATCCCGGGGACCGCGGTCTGGATCCGGATCGACTTGTACCCGAGCTCCAGGTGTTCGCGGACCGAGTCGAAGAGCGAGGGCAGGTCCGCGCCGGAGGCGTGCCCGTAGGCGCGCAGCCCGTTCCGGGACGCCCCGCCCAGGAGCTGGTAGACCGGCATCCCGGCGAGCTTGCCCTTGATGTCCCACAACGCCATGTCCACCGCGGCGATCGCGGCCATCGTGACCGGCCCGCGGCGCCAGTACGAGGACCGGTACAGGAACTGCCAGGTGTCCTCGATCCGGTGCGGGTCCTTGCCGATCAGCAGCTGCGCGACGTGCTCCTTCAAATACGCGGCCACGGCCAGCTCGCGCCCGTTCAGGGTCGCGTCCCCGATCCCGGTCACACCGTCCTCGGTGGTGATCCGCAAGGTCACGAAGTTCCGGGAGGGGCTGGTGACGAACACTTCAGCGGCAATGATTTTCACAACAGGTCCTTATCTGCTCTAACGGGGATGTCTTAATTGCCCGGCACCAACGGCGCCGCGCCGGGCGAAACGGCGGGGGCGGCGCCGTCGGAATCGGAGGGCCGGTCGCCGGCCGACGATCCGTCGCCGCCGGTGCGGCGGGCCTGGATCTCGGTGAGGATCCGGGCGTGCATGGTGTCGGTGAGCGTGTACTTGGCCATGACGATCACGGCCAGGATGGTCATGACCGCCGGCAGGGCGCCGGCGGCGAGCTGGATGCCGAAGACGGCGTCGGGCGTCTGGACGGCGCCGGACTTGTAGCCGCCGAGGGCCAGGGCGTAGGCCGCGAGCGCGCCGCCGACTGCCTGGCCGGTCTTGCGGGTGAAGGAGAACAGCGCGTATGTGATGCCCTCGGTGCGGACGCCGGTCTTCCATTCGCCGTATTCGACCGTGTCGGCTTCGAGGGCCCACACCACGATGTTGACTGCGAGGACGCCCACGAGGCTGACCACCAGGCCGGTGAAACCGATCCAGACCTGGCTGGGCCGGGGTGAAGAAGACGACGGCGCCGCCAATCACGGTGAGCAGCGACGAGAGGATGTAGACCCGCTTCTTGCCGAGCTTGCGGACCAGCCTGGGCATGAAGGCGGCCAGCACGAAGGTGAGGACGAGCTGGATGATGGACAGCACCGGGTACAGGTCCAGCCGTCCGAGGACATCGCGGAGGTAGTAGAGCTGGACCGAGGTGAGGGCCAGGTAGCCGGTCAGGAAGAAGAAGGAGCTCAGGCACAGCATCAGCAGCGGCCGGTTGCCCTTGAGGGTGTCCATGCTCTGCTTGAACGTGACGTTGGGGACGGCGCGGTAGACCCGCTCCTTGGCGGTCAGGACGGTGAAGAAGTACAGGGCCGCGCCGATGACGACGAAGGACAGGGTGATGGTGGTGAAGGTTGCCTGCAGGTCGGCGCCGGGCTTGATCAGCGGGGCCACGAAGATGCCCAGGGCGGAGCCGACCAGCAGCGCGCCGATCATCCGGGCGGAGCCGAGCTTGGCGCGTTCCGCCGGGTCCTGGGTCATGGCGCTGGCGAGGGAGCCGTAGGGGATGTTGACCAGGCTGTAGGCCAGGCCCAGGGCGGCGTACGTGACGTAGGCGTAGAGCAGGGTGCCGGATTCGCCGAGCTCAGGGATGGAGAAGGTGGCCACGCTCAGCAGCAGCAACGGGATGGAGCCGAACATGATGAACGGACGGAACTTGCCGAACCGCTTGCTGTAGGTCCGGTCCACCACGCGGCCGGCGAAGACGTCCGCGAAGGCATCGAAGATCCGCACCACCAGCAGCAGGGTGCCGGCGGCCGCGGCGGAGATTCCGGCCACATCCGTGTAGTACACGAGCAGGAACATGGTGGCGGTGGTGAAGGCCAGATTGTTTGCGGCGTCGCCGGCGCCATAGCCGACGATGCTGAGCTTGTTCAGCTTTTTCATGATTGGGCTCCTTTACCCGTTGCCGGACCTGGGTCCGGCGAAAAATGTGCGGTAAGGCCTACGCCTTGGAGGTGCTGTTCTTGGTGCCGGCCAGTGCCGTCCACCGTTGGCGCAGGGCATAGGCGGCGGGTTTGGGCCGCCTGTCCCGGGTGAAGACGCCCTTCTTGTTGCCGTCCACGCGCATGATGCCGTTGGAGGTCTGGAAGTCCGCGAAGTTCCAGACCTGTTCACCGGCCATGGCGTCCACCCGGTCGAAGACCCGGTGGTACATGGCCAGGAACGCTGCCTGGTATTCCTCGCTCCAGGGCTGTTCATAGATGGAGTGGAAGCCGGGCATGGTGTCCGGTCCGTACTCGGTCATGATCATGGGCTTGCCGTACTTGGCTTCCCATTCGCGCAGCTCCTTCTCGAGGTGCTGTTCGGCGGTTTCGAGGTCGCCGTTGTCGACGTACCAGCCGTAGTAGCGGTTGAGCATGATCACGTCGAACAGCTCCCCGAGCAGTTCCTTGTCCGGGGTGTCGAACAGGACGTTGACGTAGCCGACGGGCCGGGTGGGGTCCAGACTGCGGGTCAGCTCCACGAGGGGTGCGAAGTACTCGCGGGCGCCCTCCTCGGAACCGTTCGGTTCGTTGGCGATCGACCAGATCACGACCGAGGGGTGGTTCTTGTCGCGGGCGACGAGTTCGGTAATCGCCTGCCGGTGGTTGGCGCCGGTGTTGGCGTCCACGCCGCCGTCGACGTAGGTCTTCTTGGCGATGCCGCCGAAGACGGCGCCGAAGCCCAGGTGCAGCCCGACGGCGGCGGTTTCGTCGATCACCACAATGCCGTGCCGGTCCGCGAACTCCATGACTTCCTCGGCGTAGGGGTAGTGCGAGGTCCGGAACGAGTTGGCGCCCACCCAGTCCAGGAGCTGGAAGTCGTTGACCATCTGGGCGTTGCTGTGGCCCTTGCCGATGGCCACGTGGTCCTCGTGCATGCCGAAGCCGGTGAAGTAGAACGGTTCGCCGTTGATGAGGAATTCCTTGCCGCTGACTTCCACGGTGCGGACGCCGACCGGCAGGGTGTAGCTGTCCAGCAGCCGGCCGCCGTCGCGGATCTGCGCGGTGAGGCTGTACAGGTAGGCGGCGCCGGGCTTCCAGAGCACGACGTCGGCGCGGGCGACCTCGGCGCCGTCGGCGTCGCGGAGGGAAACGGTGACCGTTTCGCTGCCGGTCCCGCCGGCGGTGGCAATCGTGTAGCCGAGGCTGCCGGTGGTTCCCTCGAAGCCGGTGACGACGGTGATGTCATCGACCGTGACCGCGGGGGTGCTGAAGAGCCAGAGGCTGCGGTGCAGGCCGGCGTAGTTGTAGAAATCGTGGAGGTAGCTCTGCTGGCGGCGGCCGTCCCCGGTGACGGTGATGGTGCCGGGCGGGATGGTGGCCTGCGTGAGCTCGTTGTTGACCGAGACCGTCAGGCGGAAGACCTGCCCCGGTGTCACGTGGTCCGTGATGTCCGCGCTGAAAGGCATGTAGCCGCCGGTGTGCTGGGCCACCAGGGTGTCATCCACCCACACCATGCCCTCGTGGGTGGCCGAGTCGAGGCGGACGTGGATCCGCTCCCCCGCCCAGCCGCGCGGGACCCGGACGTCGCGCTGGTACCAGACGTAGCCCACGTGGTCCCGGACGGCCTTGTCGGGGAAGACATCGTTGTAGCTGGCCGGGACGCCCATTTCCAGCCCGGTTTCCAGGGGCGCCTTGAACCATTCGTCCCGGTGGCCTGAGCGGTCAAAGTCGACCTTGAAGCGGTACAGGCCGTCGAGATTGACGATCTCGCGGGTTTCGCTGGCCTGGGGCTTGAGCATTGGGAGGTCCTATCGCGTCTTTGCGGGCAGTGCCGGGGAGTGTTTTTTGGGGTCCGGCCGCGGGGCCGGTTTGTGCTCTTGCTGTAATCCTAATCACTTGGCAATCAAATGGCAAGCGGTTGCCATAATTTTAGTGAAAGTTCATCCAAACACTGCTGCCCGGCTCCCCATGGTCGGGGGCCGGGCAGCAGTCCTCGCACGCAGGGCGTTACGGGGAGACAGCCTGCTCCCCGAACGTTCCGCGCAAGCCTTCAATGAGGTCCACGGCGGAACTGTCTCCGGCCAGGGCAGGATCCACCAGGGCCAGCAAGGCACGGGTCCGCTCGGCGCCCGCGAGCCGGTTGGCTGCGGCCACCTCGTCGGCCAGCGGATCCAGGAACGCGGCGGAGGCGGCGCTGTAGTCCATCCAGGCGGCAATCATGAGCGCGGCCGCCGCGCCGGGCCTGCCCGCGGCACGCTCGGCCCGCAGCACCGGAATGGCGCGCATCCGCAGCTTCGTGCTGCCGTCCACCGCGATCTGTGCGAGGTGGTGGGCAATCCGGGCGTTGCCGAATCGCTCCAGCAGGGCGGCGCGGTAGGCCGGGATCTGCAGGTCCGCGGCATGTCCCTCCGGTCCGGACAGGTTTGCCTCCGCCTCGTCCCAGAACTTCTCAACGGCCCGCAGGCACAGCGGGTCCGCCAGGGCCTGAGCCACGGTGGTGTGGCCGCGCAGCTGCCCGGCGTAGGCCAGCAGGGAGTGTGCGCCGTTCAGGAGCCAGAGTTTGCGGTTCTCGTACGGCTCGATCTCGGCGACGAACACGGCACCGGCGTCTTCCCAGCGCGGCCGCCCGGCGGGGAACTCCCCGCTGAGCACCCAGTTGGAGAAGGGCTCGGCCACCACGGGCGAATTGTCGCGGTAGCCGCACGCGGCCTGGACGGCGGCGATGTCCGCGGCCGTCGTGCGGGGAGTGATGCGGTCCACCGAGGTGCTGACGAAGCTGACGTTGGCGTCGATCCATCCGGCCAGGCCTGCGTCCCAGGCCCCGGCCATGCCTGCCACGGCGTTGTGCGCGACGGTGCCGTTGTTGGAAAGGTTGTCGCAGCAGACGACGGCGAGCGGTCCCGACCCGGCAGCCCGGCGGGCCGCGAGGGCCAGCACCAGCCGGCCCAGCGGCGTCGCCGGGCTTCCGCTGCCGGACGCCAGCAGCGCAAGGTCGGCGGCGACGTCGGGCGCGGTGCGGTCAAGCTGCCCGTCCGCGCGGAGCCGGTAGGCCGCCTCGGTGATGGTCAGGGTGATCACCGCTGTGGCCGGCGCGGCGACCAGCTCCGCGAGCCGCTGCACATCCGCCCCGTCCACGGCTTCGACGATGCTGCTGACAACGGTGAAGGAGTCGCCGCCGTCGGCCCGGTTCACGATCGTGTAGAGCCCGTCCTGTTCGGCCAGCGCCAGGGCGGCGTCGGGGCGGCGGCCGGTGAAGGCCGCGATGCCCCAGTCCGCGGCGTCGGACGCCTGGTGGGTGTACCACCCCTGGTGCGAGCGGTGGAAGGCGCCCAGGCCCAGGTGGATGATCCGCACGGGTGCCTTGGCGCCGGGGCGCAGGCGGCGGCTCAGTTGGGGAAGTTCCACGCCGGCCGGGGCCCCGGTGTGCTGTTCGACGCTCACAGTTTGAACACCCGTCGGGGTGAGCCGTCCACGATGTCGACGATCAGTTCATGGGCGCGGTCCTCGCTGACGCGGTGTTCCGCGACCAGCCGCGCCAGGAAGGAGGCCTCGATCCGGCGGGAGGCGTCGTGGCGCGCGGGGATGGAACAGAAGGCGCGGGTGTCATCGATGAAGCCGGACGAGCGGGAGAATCCTGCGGTTTCGGTCACGGCCGAGCGGAAGCGCAGCATCGCGTCGGGTGCGTCCAGGAACCACCACGGGGCGCCGAGGTAGACGGAGGGGTAGAAGCCTGCCAACGGCGCGAGTTCGCGGGAGAACACGGTCTCATCGAGGGTGAAGAGCACCAGGTGGAAGTCCTTGGCGGTGCCGAAGTCCTGCAGCAGCGGACGGATCGCCTCGGTGTAGTTGACGGCGAACGGGATGTCGTGGCCGGTGTCGGCGCCGAAGGCGTTGAACGTGGGTTCGTGGTGGTTGCGGTAGGACCCCGGGTGGATGGTCATGACCAGGCCGTCCTCCACGGACATCCGGGCCATCTGGTACATCATGTGGGCTTCGAAGTCGTCGCGGTCGGCCGCCGTGGCCTGGCCCGAGCGGGCGCGGTCGAACAGCCTGGCAGCGTCGCCGGCGTCGAGCTTGAGCGTTGCCGGGGTCCGGACGCCGTGGTCGGCCGAGACTGCGCCATGGTCCACGAAGTAGCGACGCCGGTTTTCCAGGGCGGTGATGTAGCCGGCATAGCCGGTGGCGCCGTCGCCCGCTGCCGCGACGAGCCGGTCCACGTTCGCGGACCATGTGGGGTGCGCGATGTTGAGGTAGGCGTCGGGGCGGAAGGTGGGCAGGACGCGGCCGTGGAACGTGGGGTCCTCGGCGATCGCCGCGTGGCTGGCGAGGCTGTCCAGGGGGTCGTCCGTGGTGGCCAGCACCTCGATGTTGAAGTCCTTGAAGAGCTGGCGGGGACGGAAGCCGGGCTCCAGCAGCTTGGCGGAGATCGCATCGTAGCTGGCATCGGCGGTCTCGGCGCTGATCTCCTGCCGGAGGCCGAAGACGCCGCTGAACTGGGTGCGGAGCCAGTAGCCGGAGGCCGTGCCTTCGAACAGCGGCCACGCCTTGCAGAACTCGCGCCAGACCGTGCGGGAGTCCGGCTCCGCCGCGGCCGAGCCCCGCAGCCGGTCCAGCGGGACGCCGCTGGCGTGGATCAGCCGGGTGACGTAGTGGTCCGGGCTGACCAGCAGCGCTGCCGGGTCCGGGAAGGGGCTGTTGTGCTCGATGACCGCGGCGTCAACGTGCCCGTGCGGGGAAATGATGGGGAGGTCCTGGACGCGCTGCAGGAGGTCGCGCGCAATGCTGCGCGTTCCGGGATCCGCGGGCAGGAGCCGGTCTGGGTTGGCGGCAATCGACTGTGACATAGATCAATGGTCCGGCTTGCCTCCGGCATTTGTCAACCGGTTGCCAAAAATTGCCACCAAGTTGCGGGTGGCCCTCCAGGCGTGGCTAGCCCGCGGGCAGCAGCCGCCCGCTCGAGCCGCGCAGCACCAGCTCCGTCTCGACGCGCAGGGTGGCGGCAGGTTCCCCCGCGCTGCGCGGGAGATCACTGCGCGGGAGATCGCCGTGCAGCAGATCCAGGAGCAGCGTGGCGGCGCCCGAGCCGCACTCCCCCAGCTGCGAGCGCACGGTGGTGAGCGGAGGCGTGGTGAAATCCGCCCCGAAGATGTCGTCAAAGCCCACGATGCTGATCTGGTCCGGGACTACCATGCCGGCGGCCTGGAGTTCCTGCATGAGCCCGATGGCCAGGAGGTCGTTGTAGGTCAGCACGGCTGTGGCCCCGCTGGCACGGACGTCGCGCGCCACCTGGCGGCCGCCGTCGACGGTGGGTTTGGCGGATTCCAGCCGCACGGCCTCGAGCCGGGACCATTCGCAGGCCGCCTGCACGCCTTCCCAGCGGCGCGCGGACATCCAGGACTGCGGCGGCCCGGCAACAAAGGCAACCTTGTGGTGCCCGTTGGCGGCCAGGCTGCGGACGGCCTCGCTGATGCCCTTGTTGACGTCGGGAACAACGCACGGCACGCCGTCGACCTCGCGGTTGATGACCACCACCGGCTTGTCCCGGGCGATGGCGCGGATATCGTCGTCGTCCATGCGGGGGCTGGCAAGGATGAGTCCGTCCACGGTGGCCATCATCCGGCGTGCTGCCGTCAGTTCGGTGACGCCGGACTCGGCCGACTCGGCCAGCACCAGGGTGTAGTCCCTCAGGGTGGCCGTCGTTTCCGCCCCGCGGATGATGTCGAAAAACGTGGGGTTGGTGATGTCCGCGACGATCAGGCCGAAGGTGTTGGTGCGGCCCGTGGGCAGCGCGCGGGCGAACGGATTGACCTGGTAGTTCAGCTCGGCGGCGGCGTCCTCGATGAGTTTCTGCGTCTTGGCGCTGACCCGGCCGGGCTTGCTGAGCGCCCGTGAGACGGTGGAAGGATTGACGCCGGCAACCTTGGCAATGTCGTAGATGGTGGCGTGGGACTTTCCGGACCGGGAATGCTTCTTGGCCGGCTCTGTTGTTGCGGCAGCGTCCGGCGTCTTGGGTTCAGTCACCGCCCCATCCTAACGAGGAAACAACCCAACCGGCTCGCGGCAGGGGCCGTTTTGAGCGCTCAAAACGGCCCCTGCCGCGACTGGGGCGGGTGGGCTAGGAGCGCTCGGGGAACTTGCCTTCCTCCGCGATGCGCTTGTTCAGCTCGGCGAGGAACTCGTCCTCGTCGAAGTCCAGCGCCACCTCGGTGCCGGTCCAGCTGGAGAGGTGGATGGCGTTGGCCAGGCGGACGCCCTTGATGCCGTCCGATCCCGGGGCCAGCAGCGGCGTCCCGTCCAGGATGTTGGCGGCGAAGTTCGCCAGGACGCCGGAGTGCTGCGCGCCCCAGGCGGACTCGAACTCGATGACCTCGGTGGTGTAGTACTCCCCGGGGTTCAGCTCGCCCATGAAGAGCTTGCGGACATCGTCCATGCCCATGCCGTCGCTGAGTTCACGCTCGGGCTTCTTCAGCCGGGTCACGGTGGCGGTCTTGCTGTTCTCCACCACGATCTTGCCCTTCTCGCCCAGGATCTCGAAGCGGTCGGTACCCACGAGGTCGTGCGTCGCGGTGACGAAGACGCCGGTGGCGCCGTTGCCGTAGTCCACGACGGCCGTGACTTCGTCCTCCACGGCGATGTCGCGGCGGAAGCCGTAGGCAACCTTGGCGTACACGGACTTCGGCACGCCGCAGATCCACTGCCACAGGTCCAGCTGGTGCGGGGCCTGGTTGACCAGGACGCCGCCGCCCTCGCCGCCCCAGGTGGCGCGCCATTCGCTGGAGTTGTAATAGCCCTGCGGGCGCCACCAGTTGGTGATGATCCAGTTGGTGCGGCGGATGCCGCCGATCTCGCCGCCGTCGACGATCTCTTTCAGCTTCTGGTACAGCGGGTTGTTGCGCTGGTTGAACATGATGGCGAAGGACAGCTCGGGCTTGCTGGCGGCAAATTCGTTGAGCTCCCTGACCTGCTTGGTGTACACGCCGGCCGGCTTCTCCACGAGGGCGTGGAGGTTGCGCTTGAGGGTCTCGATCCCCATTTCCGGGTGCAGGAAGTGCGGCACGCAAGTCACGACCGCGTCGACGTCGCCGCTTTCCAGCATGGCGATGTAGTCGTCGTAGAAGGGTGCGTCGGGGTACCTGGCGGCCGCCAGTTCCTTTTTCGCGGGGTCGGTGTCGCAAATGGCACCGATCACCATGTTCGGGACCAGGCCGTCGGTGATGAACTGGGCGTAGGCGCCGCCCTGCTGGCCCAGGCCGATGATGCCGAGGCGTACTTTCTTGCTCATGAGTGAATTCTCCATAGTCAGGGGGTTAGAAAAGGTCGGCGTGGCCGAGCGCCACCAGGTTGTCGTAGGAGGTCTGCAGCGCGTCCCACACGGTGCGCCCGTAGAGTTCGTCCTGCTCCACCAGCAGGTACTCGGCACCGGCGGCCTGGGCGGCCGGAATGATGGAGGCGAAGTCCAGGTTGCCTTCGCCCACTTCGGCGAACTGGACCACGTCCTTGAACTCGGCCATGAAGCCCTTGATGTCCCCGGTTTCCAGGAGCCCGAAGGCGCGTTCGGGGAGCTGGCCGATCCGGTAGTCCTTCAGGTGGACCATGGCCGTGCGGCCGGCGTACTTCTGCAGCGTCCGGACGGGGTCCAGGCCGCCGCGCTGCACCCAGTGCACGTCGATTTCCAGGCCCATGGCCGGGGAGTTCGCGGCGATGATGTCCAGCATGTAGGTGCCGTCGAACTTCGCGAACTCGATGTGGTGGTTGTGGTAGTACAGGCTCAGGCCGTGTTCCTGCAGGCGCTCCGCGTACTCGTTGGCCTGCTTGGCGAAATCAACGACCGCCGCGATCGATTTCATGGCCGGGAACGGCAGCATGCCGATCCGCAGGAGGTTGGAGTCCAGGCGCTTGGCCTCCTCCACGATCTTGTCGAAGTGTTCCGCCAGCGAATCTCCGGGACGGCCCTTGGGGGTCTCCACCGCGACGGACAGTGCCGCGATGTCCATGCCCAGTTCCCTCCGGGAGCGGTCCAGCTCGGCGACGTTCTCCGGGGTCATCGGGATCTGGGAGATCTCGACGGCGTTGTATCCGATCGCGCTCACCTTGCGGAGCGTCTCGAACGCCCCCACTTCGGCGAAGCTCTCTCTCAGCATCATCGCTTGTACGCCAATCTTGGCCACTGTATTCCTCCGTGGTGTTCCGGACCCTTAGGGCCCTCGTTGCCGGTTAGGTGCTGCCGCCAGGGCGCCGGCCGTTGTAGCCGGCCGTTCTATCTGGCGGCGCGGGTTTCCTCAGGCGAGGGCACCCGCTTGTTCGTGCTGCATCCGCTGCGTTTCGAGCAGGCGGTGCCGGTCTGCGCGGCGTTGTTCCTGCCGGTCCGGGTCCGGGACCGGGGAGGCGAGCAGCAGCCGCTGGGTGTAGGGGTGGTCGGGGTCGGTGGTGACGACGCCGGACGGGCCTTGTTCGACAATCTCCCCGTGGTACATCACGGCGACGCGATGGCTGATGTGCCGGACGACGTCGAGGTCGTGGGAGACGAAGAGGTAGGAGACACCGGTGTCCTTCTGGATCTGCAGGAAAAGGTCCAGCACCCGGGCCTGGGTGGAGAGGTCCAGGGCACTGACCGGCTCGTCACAGACGATCAGCTTGGGCGAGAGGGCCAGGGCGCGGGCGATCGCCACGCGCTGGCGCTGTCCGCCGCTGAATTCGCGCGGCAGCCGGTGGATGGCGTCGGCGGGCAGGCCCACCTGGTCCAGCAGTTCCTTGACGCGCTTCTTGGCCGCCGCTGGCTCCATGCCCTGCACGCCCAGTGGTTCGGCGAGGATGTCGCCGATTTCCAGGGCGGGGTTCAGCGAGGTGTAGGGATCCTGGAACACCACCTGCAGGTCCCGGCTCAGGACCCGCCGGTCTTTGCGGGTGGCGTGGCTGATGTCCTTGCCGTCGAAGCTGATCTTCCCGCCGGTCACGGGGGCGAGCCCCAGGATGGCGCGGCCCAGGGTGGTCTTGCCGGAACCGGATTCCCCCACCAGGCCGAGGGTTTCGCCGCGGCCGATGCTGATGTTGATGTCCGTCAGGGCGCGGAAGGGTTTGGTCCGGAACTTCTTGCTGGGGTACTCGACCACCAGCTGGTCCACTGTGAGCAGCGGAGCGCTTTCGGCGGGGCTCATGCGACTGGCTCCTTCTGGCCGGTGGAAACGAGCATGGACAGGGGTTCCTTGCCTTCAAGCATCGATGCAAGGAGTGTTTGCGTGTAGGGTTCCTGCGGATTGCGCAGGATGTCGCGGACGGATCCTTCCTCTACGAGCCGGCCGTTCTGCATGACAGCCACACGGTCGCAGAGGTCTGCCACCACCCCGAAGTTGTGCGTCACGAGGATGACGCCGATGTTCAGGCGCTGCTGGAGCTCGCGCAGCAGGTCCAGCACGTCCGCCTGCACCGTGACATCCAGGGCCGTGGTGGGCTCATCGGCGATCACCAGGTCCGGTTCGCAGCTGATGGCGCCGGCGATCAGGACGCGCTGGGCCATGCCGCCGGAGACTTCGTGCGGGTAGGCGTTGAAGGTCCGTTCCGGGCTGACGATTCCGACGTCGGTGAGCAGCTTCAGCGCCCGCTTCCTGGCCTCGGCCTTGGAGATGCCGAGGACGCGCACCATGGGAGTGACCAGCTGGTAGCCGATGGTGAAGGCCGGGTCCAGGTTGCTCATGGGCTCCTGCGGGATGTAGGAAATCCGTCTGCCGCGGAGTTTGGACAGGCGCTCCTGGCTGACGTGTTCCTCGCCGGGGGCCACGGTGTAGCTGCCGTCGAACTGGATGGAGCCGGCCACGATGCGGGCGTTGTCCGGCAGCAGCCCCAGGATGGAGAAGGCGGTCTGGGACTTGCCCGAACCGGATTCGCCCACGATGCCCAGGATCTCGCCGCGGTCCACGTGGAAGGAGACGTCGTCGACGACCTTCTTGATGGAGCCGTCCGCCTGCGGATAGCCGACGCCGAGATTGGTCACCTTGACCAGGTGGTGTTCGGTTCCGGGGTCGACGGCGGCCACGGACTTCCGCGACGGGCGGGCGGCGGGCGCCGCCGCCCGGCCTGTAACCGGGACCGTGACCGGCGCCTTGGTGCGGCGGGGCTTGATCTTTTCGCCGTCCTCGAGGGCGTCGCGGATGGCGTTGCCCAGCAGGACCAGGCCGCCGATGGTCAGCGCCATGGCCAGTGCCGGCCAGAACAGCAGCGTCGGGTTCAGGTAGACGTTCTTGAAGCCCTCCGAGAGCATGACGCCCCAGGTGGACTTGGTGGGGTCGCCCAGACCGAGGAATTCCAGGCCGGACTGGATGGCGATGGCCACGCCGGCGATCGCCGCGGTCTGGATGATGATGGGGGCGCGGACCACGGAGAAGATGTGCCGGGCGATGATGCTGAGGTCGGACAGCCCGGAGACCCGTGCGGCGTCGACATAGAGCTCGTTGCGCACCGACTGGACGGCCGTGCGGGTCAGCCGGAAGTAGGACGGGCTGATCAGGATGCCGAAGGCGATCATGGACATCCAGACCGAGGGGCCGAAGGCCGCCCGGATGGTCAGCAGCACGATCAGGCCCGGGAGGCTCATGAGGATGCCGACCACCCAGTTGGAGACTGCCTCGAATTTGCCGGCGTAGTACCCGGCGATCAGGCCGGCCGGCAGGCCGATGGCAATGGCCACGCCCGCGCAGAGCAGGGCGGAAAGCAGCGTCAGCTGCGCGCCGTACAGCAGCCGGCTGAAGACGTCGCGCCCGGCGCTGTCCGTTCCGAGGATGTTCACGGAGTCCGGGGCGGCGAGGGTCTTGGCGATGTTGGCGTAGTTCTGGTCGAAGGGCGCCAGGACCGGGGCCAGTACCGCCAGGAGCGAGACCGCCAGCAGGATGGTCATGGCAACGATGCCCAGCGGGTTCTTGAACAGGCGCCGGATGACGGTGGACCGGACCACCGTGCCGCTTTGCCCGGCGGGAGTCGCCGTGGCGGGGGCGGCGGCTGCCGCGGTTGCGGCGGCTTCTTCGGAAGAATTGTTCATGACACACGTACTTTCGGGTTGAGCCAGCCGTTGAGAATGTCCACCAGCAGGTTCACCACAATGACCACGACCACCGTGTACATCACGACGCCCATCACCACGGGAAGATCCGACTGCCCGGTAGCGGCGACCGCCAGCGGACCCATGCCGGGAAGGGCGAAGATCTGCTCGATGATCACCACGCCGCCAAGCATGCCGATCAGCTGCAGGCTCAGCACGGTCAGGCCGGCCGGCGCGGCACTGCGCAGGACATGCTTGAACAGGATCTCGCGCTCGCCGATCCCGCGGCTGCGCAGGGTGCGGACGTAGTCCCGCTCGAGTTGTTTGATGACGGCGCTGCGGATCTGCTGCGCGCCCCCGGTGACGCCGTTGATCAGCAGGGCGATTACCGGAAGGGACATGGAATAGACCCACGCGTCGGCCCCGGAATCCGGGGAAATGGTGCTCGTGGCCGGGAAGAGGCCCAGCTGGATGGCCAGGATGGTGACCAGGATGACGCCGATCACGAACCCGGGAACGGAGTCGCCGACGATGGCGCCAACCTGGACCACCCTGTCCACCCAGCCGCGCTTGACCGCGGCGATGACACCAATGAGTGCCGCACAAATTGCGATCAGGATCATTGCGGCGAAAACCATGGTCATGGTCACCGGAATCCGGGTGGCCAGGGAGTTGGCCACCGGTTCCGAGGAGAACCAGGAAGCACCCAGGTTTCCGCTGAGGGCATCGGCCACCCAGGCAAAGTAGCGGGTCAGCAGGGGCTGGTCCAGCCCCAGCTCGTGTTCCTTCATCGCCACCTGCTCAGCGGTGGCCTGATCGCCCAGGATGTTCCGGGCGATGCTCCCGCTGGACATATACAGCAGGAAGAAGGTGAGCGCCGAGACAACAAGCAGCACCACCAGCCCGCTGCCCAGTCGTTTCGCAATGAACCTGATCATGGTGTCCTACTTGGCGGGTGAGTAGTTGTAGATGGACGGAACGGCCTGCTGGATCTGGGGCGTGACGTTGACCTTGGCGTTGTGGTAGTACATCTGGTTGACGCGGAACAGCGGCGCGAACCAGGCCTGCTCCACCACGTACTTGTTCACTTCCCGGGCCAGCTTGCCCGCGTCGGCTCCGCCGGCGCGCACGGCCTCAATCTTGGCGTCCAGCTCGGGCGTCGCGTTCTTGAACGGGTTGTAGAGCGCCTTGGTGGAGATGATCTGGTTGACCGCAACCGTCGGTTCACCCTGGAAGAGGGAGAAGTACATGGTGGTGTACTTCTGGGCGGCGACATCGGATGTGAAGGTGTTGGTCAGCGCGGCGCCCACCTTGAGGGTGATGCCGACGTCGGCCAGCTGCTGCTGGACAACGGAAATCTGGGTTTCGAAACCGGGGACGCTGGGGATTTCCAGGGTTACGCCTGTTTCATAGCCGGCTTCCTTGAGGAGCTGCTTGGCCTTGGCAGGATCGTAGCTGTAGTAGTTCTCCAGCTCTTCGGTCCAGGCCCCGCTGGCCTTACCGAACGGCTGGGACGTCGGCGTGCCCTGCCCCAGCATGACCTGGTCCAGGATGGTCTTGCGGTCAAAGGCGTAGTTGATGGCCTGGCGGACCTTGACGTTTTGCAGGGCCGGGTTCTTGGCACCGTCGCGGTCCAGGAGGAGCAGGCCCTGCCAGTCAACCTCGTTGGCGGCCAGCTTCATCTTGGCGCCCTCGGCCTGCTTGCCGTTCTTGGGGTCCAGGATCGTCGCATCCACCTGGCCGGAGACGAGGGCGTTGGTGCGGGCGGTGAGATCGGTCAGGATCTTGAAGGTGAGCTTCTGGAACTTCTGCAGGTCCTTGTTCCAGTAGTCCTTGCGCGCCGTGAACACCGTCTGGGAATCCTTGACGGACGCGGCCTTGTCCATCACGTACGGGCCGGAGCCGACCGGTTCTGTCTTGATGCCTTCGGTTCCCAGCGCCTTCGGGCTGCCCATCAGGCCGGCCGCCTGGCTGAGGAAGTATTCCAGGGCCGGGTCCGGGGTGCTGAGGTTGATGTCGATGGTGTCGGCGTCCACAACGGCCACGTCTTTGACCGCACTGAGCTGGGCCATCTGCGGCCCATTGGCTTTCTTGAAGTGGTCCATGTTGGCCTTGGCCGCCGCGGCGTCGAACGTGGCGCCGTCACTGAACGTGACATCAGAGCGCAGGTCCACCGTCAGCTTGGTGTTGGCTGCGTTGTACTTCCATGCCGTGGCCAGCATCGGGCTGAGCTTGCCGTCCGGCTCGCGCAGGATCAGGGTGTCGTAGACGGCCTGGTACGGCTGGAGGACGTGGCCCACGTGCGCCTGGGCCGGGTCCCAGGACCGGACGTCCTGGATGGTGCCCAGCGTCAGGGACGTGGCCGTGGAGCCTGCGGCCGCGCCGCCGGCTGCGGTGCCGCCACAGGCGGTGAGCGCGAGGGACGCGCTGAGGATGAGGGCAGCAGCTGCTGCCTTGGGACCGAACTTCATTGTTGGCTCCTTTGGATCGCTTCTCGAGGTCCGTTACCCGGACGATGGTGGCGGCAATGTGGCCTGAGCCACACTGCCGCTTGTGGGTTCAGCGTACGTTGGGTTGCCACTTCTGGCAACCGGTTGTCATTACCTTTCTGAATTATTGCGGCCGGGGCATGGCCGGGCGGCACGACGGCGCAAGACGGCGCGCCCGAGGCGCGCACGCAGTGCGAAGGCACGACGTTCGCAGGCACGACGTTCGCAGGCACGACGTTCGCAGGCACGACGTTCGCAGCGGAAAGCGGGAGGGAGCCCGCTCTCGGCCGCAGGGGCAGTGCGCGGGGCCGTGGAGGCGGCTTCGGTTAGGACACCTTTTCCTCAGACCCGGGGTAGGACTGCCGGTAGAGCTCCTTCACGATCCGCAGCGACTTCGCCCCTTCGGCGGCGTCAATCCAGAACGGGCCCGGTTGCGCCAGCCCGGCATAGAAGTCTGCGATCAGCAGGGCATGCGAAACACCCCAGTAGGAGCGGCCGCCCGATCCGGCGGCGCGTTCACGCACCACCTCGCTGCGCCCGCCGTCGTAAGTGACCGTCAGGTCCCCGCGCAGGCTCAGTGTTGCCGCCTCGGTACTGATGTCCAGCGTGACGGGCGCGTTGCGGGTGTTGGCGAGGGTGGCGTAGAAGATGCTGCGCGCGCCGTTGCTGTGCAGCGCGGCGAACTCCGCCGTATCCTCCACCTCGATGGCCTCTGCCAGCGCGTGGGTCGAGGCGCTGCCGGCAAGCGAAACGACGTCGCCCACCAGCCATTGCAGCAGGTCCACGGTGTGGATGGCCTGGTTCATCATCAGGCCGCCGCCGCCCTCGCCCCAGCTTCCGCGCCAGGGCCGGCTGAGATAGTAGTCGGGTTGCCGGTGCCACATGACCGTGGCCGAGGCCCCCAGCACCTGGCCCAGGTCGCCCGAGTCCAGCAGCCGGCGCATTTCCTGCACCGGGGCGTTGTAGCGGTTCTGGAAACACAGGCCAATTTTCGCCGTGCTTTCGGCTGCCGCGGCCAGCAGCCTTTCACCCTCGGCCAGGGTGTGCGCCAGGGGTTTTTCCAGCACCACGTTGACGCCGCGGCGCAGGCATTCGATCGCGATCGCCGCGTGTTCATGATGCGGGGTGGTGATGTGCACGACGTCGGGAGCGGCCGCCTCGAGCATGTCGCGGTAGTCCTCGAAGCCGCGGACGCCGTGGGCTTCCTGCGCCGCGGCGCGGCGGCCCGGATCCGTGTCACAGACAGCCACCAACCCGGCGTCGTCCATCCCTGCAAGTGCTTCAAAGTGAACGACCGACACGTCGCCGCAGCCGATGATTGCCGCCTTTGGCATCCGGAGCTCCCTCTTTCCGTAGTGGTGGTGCGTTCCTGCTAAACGAGTTCGATCTGGTTCTTCGCGGCCAGCGCGGCGAAGGCACGGGCCGCGGCGCCGAAGGCCGCCGGGCCCGAGAAGCCGCCGAGTTCGTGGGCGCTGGCCAGGTGGGGTTCCAGCGAGGCGAAACCGGCGAAACCATCCGCCTTGAGGGCGGCGACGGTGGCGTCGAGTTCGCCGTCGCCCTCGCCGGAGGGGACCACTTCCCCGGTGGTGGCGAGCGCGTCCTTGACCTGGAAGTACTCGAGGTAGGGGCGCAGCAGGGCGTAGCCCTCGGTGTAGGGCTTGACGCCCACCTGGACGAAGTTGGCGTTGTCCCACGCGACGCGGAGCGCGGGCGAATTCACGGATTCCATGATGTCCAGCACGCACTGCGGCGTATCGCCATAGATGCCCTTTTCGTTTTCGTGCAGGAGCACGACGCCGGCTTCCGCGGCGAGTGCCGCAAGGGCGCCCATGCGGTCCAGGACGTCCTCGCGGATGTCTTCCGCGCTGCGTCCTTCGGCCCGGAAGAAGGAGAAGATGCGGACGTATTGTGTATCCAGCCCCTTGGCCACCGAGATGATCTGGCGGAGCCGTGCCAGCTCGTGCTCCACCGGCAGGCTCACGTCCACCTTGCCGATGGGGCTGGCCACGGCCGAGACCTTGAGGCCCTTTTCATCCAGGATGTCCTTGAGCCGGGCAACCTGCTCGGGCTCCAGCTCGGAGACGTTGGTGCCCCAGGCACTGCGAACCTCGATGTGGCTTGCGCCCAGCGCCAGGAGCACGGCGGCCTGAACTGCCGGGTCCGGATCTATTTCGTCGCCGAAGCCTGACAGCGACCAGACTGCGGGTGGTGTTTTGCTCACGCGGATCTCCTGGGTTTCGCGGCCGCCGCGGGCAGCTTCCGGCTCCGGCGCGGTGACGCAGTTCACAAACGGTGTGGGGCCCCAGTCTAACCAGCGCTTGCGTTTAATGACAACCGGTTGCCAAACTTTGACAATCTGTGGCATTCTTTGCTGACCGGTCCTGTGGCGGCAATCACAGCCCGGCCACCACGTTCAGAGAGGAGCGCCGTGGCGACGACGCAACCAGCAGCAGTGGACCGCCCGGCCACCATCCACGACATCGCCGCGCTCTGCGGCGTGGCGGCCTCCACGGTTTCCCGCGCCCTCTCCACGCCGGACCGCGTCAACATCAGGACGCGGCAGCGGATCGAGGCGGCCGCGGCCCAGCTGCACTACACACCCAACAGCCAGGCGAAGGCGCTGAGTTCCGGGCGCACGGGCGCGGTGGGAGTCCTGGTTCCGGATATCACCAACCCCTATTACTTCGACCTCATCAGGGGCACCCAGCTCCAGCTCAAGGCGGCCGGGTACACCCAATTGCTGGTGGACACGGAAGAATCCGACGAGGTGGAGGCCAGCACCGTGGAGCAGCTGCGCAAGAGCGCCGACGGCATCATCGTGGCCGCATCCCGGCTCAGCGACGAAGCCCTGCTGGACGCGGCGGCGAAGATGCCCATGGTCGCCATCAACCGTGACGTGCCCGGCGTTCCCGCGGTCCTGATCGACACCCCGTCCGGCACCAGCCAGGCACTGGACCACCTGATCTCGCTGGGACACACCCGGGTGGCCTACGTCGCCGGCCCGACGACGTCGCAGTCCAGCGAGCGGCGGTGGACCGCATTGTCCGTGGCAGCCGAGGAGCGCGGCGTGGACGTGCGCCGGCTCGGTCCGTTCGCCCCCAAGACACAGTCCGGCGCTGCAGCCGCGGACGCCGCCGTCCACAGTGGAGTCACCGCCTGCCTCGCGTTCAACGACCTCATCGCCATCGGCATGCTCCAGCGCCTTCGCGAACGCGGCATCCGCGTCCCGCAGGACATGAGCATTGTGGGCTGCGACGACATCTTTGGCGCCGACTTCTGCAATCCGCCGCTGTCCACCATGGCCTCCCCGATCGAGCAGGCCGGCCGCGTGGCGGTGTCCATGCTGCTGGCCCAGCTGAACCCGCTCGCCGGCGGCGGCACCCGAAACCGGTCCGTGATGCCCACCCACCTCACGGTCCGCGGCTCCACCGGCCCCGTGCGGCAGGAGCGCTAGGCCAGATCGCGGCCGGCCGGCGCGGCTGGAGCGCTCGCCGGAGCGCCGGTCCGGCCGCAACAGTTGAGCGTGGTTGACAGTGCTGACTAGGCTGTGAGGCATGCGTGAACTCCAGGCGAAGATCATCGAGGAAATGGGCGTGCAGCCCCGGATCGACCCTGCCGGGGAGGTGCGCAAACGCGTGACGTTCCTGAAGGAATACTTGACGGCCACCCACACCAAGGGCTTCGTCCTGGGCATCTCGGGCGGCCTGGACTCGTCCCTGGCCGGGCGGCTGGCCCAGCTGGCGGTCGAGGAACTCGAGGCCGAGGGCACCGAGGCGAACTTCGTGGCCGTGCGGCTCCCCTACGGCGTCCAGCACGACGAGGACGACGCCCAGGCCGCCCTTGACTTCGTGCGCGCCAAGACCGAATGGACGTTCAACATCTCAGCCGCGGTGGATGGCTTCGAGGACGAGTTCGAGAAGACCGTGGGCACGGAGATCTCCGATTTCCACAAGGGCAACACCAAGGCCCGGACCAGGATGATTGCCCAGTACGCCCTGGCCGGCGAGCACAACTACCTGGTGATCGGCACGGATCACGGCGCCGAGTCCGTCACGGGATTCTTCACCAAGTTCGGCGACGGCGGCGCGGACATCCTGCCGCTGTTCGGCCTCAACAAGCGCCAGAACCGCGCGCTGCTGGCGGAACTCGGCGCGCCGGCCCGGATCTGGGAAAAGGTTCCGACGGCGGATCTGCTGGACGGCAAGCCGGGCCGCACCGACGAGGACGAACTCGGCCTGGGCTATGACCTGATCGATGACTACCTCGAGGGCCGCGACGTACCCGATGCCGCTGCCGAACGGATCGAGGCGATGTACCTGCGGACCCGCCACAAGCGCACGGTTCCGGTGACGATTTTCGACACCTGGTGGAAATAGCCTGAGCCGAGAGCCCCGGGCCGGGATCGCGGGCCGGGGCTGCAGGCCGAAACGGGGCACTTTGAACAGTGGCCGGGCCCTTTTTGACCTCAACGGCCGGCGTGTCCGTGTCAAAGTGCCCCACGACAGGCTTCTTTGTGTTCTGGCCCTGCTGGGTTCCAATTACGGGATCAGCACGAGTTTGCCCCGGACATGGCCTGCGCGGCTGATGCCCAGTGCCCGGGCCGCATCGGTGAGGGGAATCCGCTCCTGGATGCTGAAGCGGAGCTTTCCATCGGCCGACAGCCGGGCCGCCTCCGCTACCCGTCCGTCCAGCAGCCTGACCGGTGCAATTCCGGCGGCGTTGGCCTCCGTTCCAGGCACAGTAGTCACCGCGGCGCCGTGGCCGCCGAGCAACTGGACCGTCGCCGTCGTCGTCTCCTCCCCGCCAAAGGTGTCCACGACGGCGGTGATGGTGCCCAGTGCGCGGACGCGTTCGACGAGCCCTTCGACATAGGCCACAGGCTCGGCGCCGAGGCCGCGCAAATAGTCGTGGTTCTGCTCTGAAGCGGTGCCGATGACCTGGGCGCCGAGGTGCCGCGCGATCTGGACTGCCGCCGAGCCGACCCCGCCCGCTGCGCCGTGGATGAGGACCGTGTCCCCGGCGCCAATGCCAAGCTGAACCAGCGCCGAATACGCTGTGCCGCCAACTATCGCGACGCACGCCGCCTGCTCAAAATCGATGCCCGCGGGCTTAGGCGTCAGCTGGTTGGCCGGAAGATTGGCCACGGCACGGTAGCCCCCGGAAATGCCATTCCAGATGACTTCGTCGCCTACCTCGTGGCCGGTCACGCCGGGGCCGACGGCGGTCACGATTCCCGCCGCCTCACAGCCGGGAACTGCCGGGAAGTCCAGGGGAAGGTACCGCTCCAGGTAGCCGGCCACGACTTTCCAGTCCATCGGATTGACGCCGACGGCGCGGATTCCCACCTGGACCTCGTTCTCCCCCGGAACCGGCAGTTCCTCTTCGCCAACGGTGACGACGTCCGGGTGGCCATAGTGATCGAAGGAGATCTTGATGTTTTTCATGAGGCTTTGCTCCTTCGGCTCGACCCGATGCGGCCTGTGCTGCCAGCTTCTGGCACCAGCGGCGGCCGCGCAAGAGTCTCCCGACAAGATGAACTTCCGAGGTGGCCTGAGCCGAATCGGGGCACTTTGAGCCCTGGATGGACCGTTTCGGCTTCAATTGCCGGCGTGTCCGTGGCAAAGTGCCCCACGATGGCCGGGCACCGGGGCGCCGCCGTCGAGGTCCAGGCCCTTGACCAGGGTCAGGCGCCCTGCAGCAGCGTCGAGATCCGGTGGGCCTCATCCATGAGCAGCCGCCCCAGCTGCGGGCGCCGGTCCTCCCGAAAGCGCGGCTCGATGCCGGTCAGGGACAGTGCCCAGGCCGGGCGCCCCCGCTGGTCGAAGACCGCCGCACCCATCCCCCAGCTGCCTTCCAGGACCAGCCCCGGATTGACCGAATAGCCGGCCTGCCGCGTCGCTTCGAGGTTCTCCCTGACAAGGGCTTCGGTGTGCGCGGCCGCGAAGCTGCCGGCGTGGGCTGCCCAGTTGGCGAGGAGCTCATCCTGCTCTTGTGCCGGCAGGAAGGCCATGATGGCGGTGCCGGCGGAAGCGACGCCCAGCGGGAACCGCACTCCCTCGTGCAGCACGAAGGAACGGACCGGGAAGCTGCCTTCCTCCCGGAGCAGGCACACGGTCTCGTTGCCGCGGCGGATGGAGAAGAACGCGCTTTCGCCGGTCTCTTCGGCGAGGCGGCGCAGGCTCGGCCTCGCGAGGTCCTCCATGGGGAAGCGCGCCGAGGCCACAGACCCCAGCAGCAGGATCTCCGGGCCCAGGACCCAGTTGCCGCTACCCGGGTCCTGGTCCAGCAGCCCCTCGGCCGCGAGCGAGCTCAGCAGCCGGTGAACGGTGGGGCGGGTCAGCCCCGATTCGCGCACGAGCTCCACCAGCGGGCAGCCCTCGGGCTTCCGGCCGACCAGGCGCAGCAGGCTGGCTGCCCGGCTGACCACCTGGGCGCCCTGAACAGGTGTTGTAGACATTGCTTGCCTCACGTCGGCCCGGAAGTGAACGATGCCTTTGCCAAGTTGCTTTTACCCACATTCTCGCATCGACTATCCACATAATGGATAGTCCCAAGGATAGCGTCCACACTATAAACTCCGCCAGTTCGCGAGGAAACTTCGCATTGACAGTGGTCTGCGACACACCATAGGCTCCTTCTTCAGACATGGAGTCCACAAAGTGGATTGCCGGAGTGGATAGCAAGATCAGCTCAATGAGGAGATGCAATGTCAAAGGTGAAATCCGGGGCAGCGGCCGCTTTGCAGGACGTACTGCGGGACGGCATGACGCTCGCCGTCGGCGGTTTCGGGCTCAGCGGGATCCCCGCTGACCTGATCGAGGCAGTGCGGGACTCCGGGGTGAAGAACCTGACGGTGGTCTCCAACAACATGGGCGTGGACGGCAAGGGCCTGGGCGTCCTGATCGAAGGAGGCCAGGTCCGCAAGGTCATCGCGTCCTACGTCGGGGAAAACAAGCTCTTCGCCGAGCAGTACCTCGCCGGCCAGCTGGAGGTGGAGTTCACCCCCGCAGGGCACGCTTGCCGAGCGGCTGCGCGCCGGCGGCGCCGGCATCCCGGCGTTCTACACAAAGACCGGCGTGGGCACCCTCGTGGCCGAAGGCAAGCCGCTGGCGGAGTTCGACGGCGAGACCTATGTCCAGGAACGCGCCATCAAGGCCGACGTCGCCCTGGTCCACGCCCACACGGCCGACACCGACGGCAACCTGATCTACCGGTACACCGCGCAGAACTTCAATCCGGTGGTGGCTACCGCCGGAGCCGTGACGGTCGCCGAGGCCGAGGTGATCGTCGAGCCCGGCCAGCTGGACCCGAACCACATCATCACCCCCGGCGTGTTCGTCCAGCGTCTGGTCCAGGCCAGCGGCCGCGTCAAGGACATCGAACAGCGGACCGTCCGCCCCCGGCTCGAAGCAGAAGCGGCGAACGCCGGCTCCACCATCTAATTCGGCCCGAGCGCTAATCCGGCCCCGGGCGCCGTCCGCCCCGGGCGCGCCGGCATTGGCGCCCCACCCTTACCACCCTGACTTTCCGAGGAGAACCACCATGGCCTGGACCCGAGATGAAATGGCCGCAATCGCGGCCGAAGAACTGAACGACGGCGACTACGTCAACCTTGGCATCGGCATCCCCACGCTGGTGGCCAACAACCTGCCCGACGGCGTCCGCGTTGTCCTGCAGAGCGAGAACGGCCTGCTCGGCATGGGCCCGTTCCCCTACGAGGGCGAGGAAGACGCGGACCTGATCAACGCCGGCAAGCAGACCGTCACGGTCCTGCCCGGCGGCAGCATCTTCGACTCCGCGACGTCCTTCGGCATGATCCGCGGCGGCCACGTGAAGGTCGCGATCCTGGGCGCCATGCAGGTCTCCGGGAACGGCGACCTCGCCAACTGGACCATCCCCGGCAAGATGGTCAAGGGCATGGGAGGCGCCATGGACCTCGTGGCCGGCACCCCGCGCGTCGTGGTCCTCACCGAGCACAACGCCAAGGACGGCACCGCCAAGATCGTCAAGGAATGCACGCTGCCGCTCACCGGGCTCAGCTGCGTGGACCGCATCATCAGCGACCTCGCGGTCTTCGATCTGGATAAGCAGGAAAACGCAACAGGCGGCGGGCGCAAGCTCACGCTCACGCGCCTCGCGCCCGGCGTCACCGTGGAGGAGATCCGCGAAAAGACCGAGGCCGACTTCGACGTCGCGCTCGAACTTGAAGGAGCCCCGGCATGAGCCTCAAAGACCAGTTCGGCAAGGACATCCTGCTCACCGGTTGGGGCCACAGCCGCTTCGGCAAGCTCACCGATGAGACCCTCGAGTCCCTGATTGTGCAGGTCGCCACCGAGGCGATCGGCAACGCCGGGATCGAGCCGGGCCAGATCGATGAGATCTACCTCGGCCAGTTCAACTCCGGCATGATGCCGCTGGCTTTCCCGTCCTCCCTCGCACTGCAGGTCTCGGACCAGCTGGCCAACGTCCCCTCCACCCGGGTGGAGAACGCGTGTGCCTCCGGCTCGGCCGCGTTCCAGCAGGGCACCAAGTCCCTCCTGGCCGGCACCGCGAAGACCGTCCTGGTGATCGGCGCCGAGAAGATGACGCAGGCCGGGGCCGACGTTGTGGGCGCGGCCCTGCTCGGCGCGGACTATGACATGGCAGGCAAGGCCTCCACCACCGGGTTCACCGGGCTCTTCGCGGAGGTCGCGAAGCACTACGGCAAGCGCTACGGCGATGGGTCTACTCTCGGCAGTCTCGGCGATGTCCTGGGCACCATCGCGGCGAAGAACCACCGCAACGGCGTCGACAACCCCTACGCCCAGCTCCGCAAGGACCTCGGCGAGGACTTCTGCCGCACCGTCTCGGACAAGAACCCGATGGTGGCCGATCCGCTGCGCCGCACCGACTGCTCCCCCGTGTCCGACGGCGCCGCCGCCGTCGTCCTCTCCGTCGCCCCGACCGGCGGCGCCACCGCTCCGGTGCGGCTCGCCGGCTTCGGCCAGGCGAACGACTTCTTCCCGGCCCGAGCGCCGGGACCCCACCGAATTCGCCGCCACGCGCGCCTCCTGGCAGCGGGCCCTGGGGATGGCCGGCGTCGGGCTGGAGGAGCTCGACTTCGCGGAAGTCCACGACTGCTTCACCATCGCCGAACTGCTGATGTATGAGGCCATGGGGCTGACCGAACGCGGCCAGGGTGCCCGGGCGCTCGAGGAAGGCTGGGTCTTCAAGGATGGCAAGCTGCCGGTCAACGTCTCCGGCGGGCTCAAGGCCAAGGGCCACCCCGTCGGCGCCACCGGCGTCTCCCAGCACGTCATCGCCGCGATGCAGCTCACCGGCACGGCCGGCGACATGCAGCTGGCCGGCCCGCGCCGGGCCGCGGTGCAGAACATGGGCGGCGTGGGCATCGCCAACTACGTCAGCGTGCTCGAAGCCGTCTAAGGCAACGCGGGGTCAGATACGGCCCATCAGCGCATCCGGCATGGGCCGTATCTGACCCCGCCTTGCTTGTCCTCGCCTGGGTGGCCGGCATTGCTCGGGACTAAACTCGTTCGCAGCCCATCCACCACAAATGCGAGGAGCACCCATGCGCGCCACCATCATCCACGGCCCCGGCGACATCCGAGTCGAAGACCGCGACTACCCCACGATCCAGCTGCCCACCGACGTGATCGTGAAGGTCACCGCCTCCTGCGTCTGCGGCTCGGATCTCTGGCCGTACCGCGGGGTCAAGCCCACCCACAAGCCGTCCGCGATCGGGCACGAGTTCATCGGGACGGTCGAAAGCGTCGGCGCGGATGTCAAGGACCTCGCCGTGGGCGACTTCGTGATCGCTCCGTTCGTGGTCAGCTGCGGGAAGTGCCCGCAGTGCCTCGACGGCATCACGGTGGCCTGCGACCACCTCGCCGGCTGGGGCGGCAAGGATGACACCGGTCACGGGATCGACGGCGGCCAGGGCCAGGCCGTCCGCGTACCACTCGCCGAGTCCACGCTGGTCAAGGTACCGGGCGTCACCGACCCGGACGACGCCCTCCGCGCCAGCCTGCTCACGCTCTCCGACGTCATGGCCACCGGCCACCACGCGGCCCTCGCCGCCAAGGCCGGTCCCGGCCGGACGGTCGTGGTGGTCGGCGACGGCGCCGTCGGGCTCTGCGGCGTCCTGGCCGCCAAGCGCCTCGGCGCGGAGCGGATCATCGCCATGTCGCGGCACGCCGACCGCCAGGCGATCGCCCGCGAATTCGGAGCCACGGACATCGTCGCCGAACGCGGGGACGACGGCGTCGCCAAGGTCCGCGAACTGCTCGGCGGTGTGCTGGCCGACTCCGTGCTGGAGTGCGTGGGGACCAAGGAATCCATGGAGCAGGCCCTGCACAGCGTCCGCCCGGGCGGCGCGCTCGGCTTTGTCGGCGTCCCCACCGGCGGCGCCGAGGCCCCGCTGCGCTTCCTGTTCGACACCAACATCTCGATCGGCGGCGGCATGGCCCCGGCCCGGACGTACATCCCGGAACTGCTGGCCGACGTGCTGGACGGCACCATCAATCCGGGCCGCGTGTTCGACTCGGTCATGCCGCTGGAGGAGGCGCCGGAGGCCTACCGCGCGATGGACGAAAGGCGCGCCATCAAGGTCCTCCTGACCCCGTAACAGTGTCTCGACGGCGGCCGCGCCTGCAGCCGCGCGGCCGCCTGCGCCGGGCTCTGGCTCCCGCCCTTGCACGGGCAAGGACGAGGGTCTAGCGTGAAGCGCATCAGCATCCGCCGCCGTCAAGGAGCCGTCATGGCCAGGTTCGTGCAGATCATCGAATTTCAGTCCTCCCGCATTGAGGAGATCGAGCAGCTCGGCCGGCCCTCCAGGACGGAGGGATCCACTGCCCCGACCTTCCGCCGCATCATGGCCACCGCAGACCGCGACCGCCCCGGAACCTACTACACGATCGTGGAATTCGACTCCTACGAGTCGGCCATGGAGAACTCCAACCGGCCCGAGACCTCCGAATTCGCCGCGAAGATGGCCGCCCTGTGTGACGGCCCTCCGGTCTTCCGCAACCTGGATCTGATGTGGGAGGACACCGGCGAGGCCGACGCCGGCCAGTAAGCCGGCAGGCTCGCTTGGCAGAGGTGCCGCTGCACCGCCGGACTCAGGGCCGGCGGCCGCCCGCGGCTTGAATACGTGGCTTGACCACGTGGCTTGAAGACGCGGACAGGACGTGGGAGCAGGGAAATGGGTTCTGCAGATGGCAGGGCGCCGGAAAGTCTCGTCATGGATCTCAGCGAACTGGGCTCCGCTCCCCTGCCGCTCGTGGGCGGAAAGGCCCTGAACCTCGGCAAGCTCACGGCCGCAGGGTTCCGCGTACCCCGCGGATTCTGCCTCACCACGGTTGCCTACCGAAAGGCGGCCCCGGCCGAACTGGACGCGCTGGCAGCCCGGCTGGACACTGCGCAGTACGGCTCGTCGAACGACGGCGAACCAGACGACGGCGAACCAGGCCGCCCCGGGTCGGCCCAGCCCGGACCAGACTTGGGCGAACTGGCCCGGCAGGCGCGGGAAATGATCGTGACCGCGCCGATTCCCGCCGACGTCGATGCCGCCCTCCGCGGCGCGTATGCCGCGCTGGGCAGCCGGGCCACAGTGGCAGTCAGATCCTCCGCCACCGCCGAGGACCTGCCCTTCGCCAGCTTCGCCGGCCAGCAGGATTCCTTCCTCAACATCTCCGGAGCAGACGCCGTCGTCGAGTCTGCCCGGCGCTGCTGGGCCTCGCTCTGGACCGAACGGGCCGTGGCCTACCGCGCCGCCAACGGGATCAGCCACCGTGAGGTGGGGCTCGCCGTCGTCGTCCAGGACCTGATCACCGCCACCAGCGCCGGCGTGCTCTTCACCGCCAATCCCGTGACAGGCACCCGGACCGAAACGGTCATCGATGCGAGCGCCGGGCCCGGCCAGGCGGTGGTCTCCGGCAGCGTGAACCCGGACCATTTCGTCGTGGATACGGCCACGGGACGCATCCTCCTCCGTTCACCGAAGGGGACCGCGGGCCGGCGGCGGCCGAGCCTGGACGACGCCCGGATCCGCGAACTCACGGCCCTGGGCGATACCGTCCAGCAGCTGTTCGGTGCACCCCAGGATGTGGAATGGGTGATCGACGTCGCGGGCAGGATCTGGGTGACCCAGTCGCGGCCCATCACCACGTTGTATCCGTTGCCGGACCCCGCCGCGCCCGAACCCCTGGGCGCGGAGGCAGGGGCCGCCACAGACACCCGCGTGTACCTGTGCGGCACCTTGCTCCAAGGCCTGACCCGGCCGCTCACCCCGATGGGGCTTTACGTACTGGGCTCAATGCGGAACGGCAAGGGGCCGTGGCTGTACGTCAACCCGGGGCTGCGCATGTATGTCGACATGACACCCATGGTGCGCAATAAATACGGCCGCCGCTATCTGCTGCGGATGCTCCCGCTGGCGGACGGGCGGTCGGGCGCGGTTTTTCCGGCACTCCTCGACGATCCACGGTTCGGCGTCCGAGAACGGCCGCGGCGCACGGCGCGTGCCGGCGGCGCGGGAACGCCAGCCCCGGCAAAGACGGGGATGGGCCCCGCTGCAGCCCGCCGTACGGACAACATAGCCAATCTGGCTCTGATCGTCCGGGTGATTCCGTCCATGCTGCGGGCCGCGGTACGGCCCTCCGCCGAACTGCGCCACGCCTTCGACTACGGCAAGCGGCTCGAGGCGCAGCTGGTCCTGCCCGAACCCGCCACCGCCTTCGGCCGGCTGGACCACGTCGTGCGCATCCTGGCGCGCACCACGGACGAGCTGATCCCGGCAACACTGCCCGGGCCGTCCGTTGGTTACCTGCTCCTTGCCGCCGCCCGCCGGCTGCTGCGGGGCATCGCGGAACCGCGGGAACTCGAGGCGGTATTGCGGGGGCTGCCCAACAACGTCACCACCGAGATGGACCTCGAGCTCTGGCAACTGGCCGTCACGATCCGCGCGAATGACGCGTCCCGCGAGGTGTTCCTGGCCCACGGACCCGGCGAACTGGCCGCCATGTACGCCGCCGGCGCGCTGCCGGCGGTGGCGCAGACCGGTCTGCATGGATTCCTGGACCGCTACGGCCACCGCGCCGTGGCGGAGATAGACCTTGGCATGCCACGGTGGTCGGAGAAGCCGGACCACATCCTCGGCATGATTTCCAACTATCTCCATGTCGAGGATCCAGAGCAGGCGCCCGACCGGCAGTTTGCCCGCGCGGAGGAACATGCCGAGGCCAGGATCCGCAGCCTGGTGGAACGGACCAGGGTCCGGAGCCGGATCCGCGCCCGGCTGGTGGAGTTCTGCCTGCGCCGGACCCGCGAGTTGTCCGGACTGCGCGAACTGCCCAAGTTCTACATCATCCTCACGCTCGCGGAAATGCGCCGCCAACTCAAAGTAGTCGGCGCCGAACTGGCCCGGTCCGGAGCGATCGCCGCCGTGGACGACGTGTTTTTCCTGGAATTCGACGAGGTCCGCGTGGGTCTGCGGGGTGCGGATCTCAGAGGTGTCGTGGCGGATCGCCGCCGGCTCTACGACGTCGAACTGCGCCGGCGCCGGATTCCCCGGGTACTGCTCTCCGATGGCACGGATGTGGAGGCCGCGGTAATGGCCAAGTCCCCCGCTTCCGACGCCCTCACCGGGACTCCGGCGTCGGCCGGCAGCGCCACCGGAACGGTCCGGGTCATCCTGGATCCGGTGGGCGCGCACCTCGAGCCCGGGGAAATCCTCGTGGCCCCCTCCACCGACCCCGGCTGGACGCCGCTGTTCATGACAGCCGGCGCCCTGGTGATGGAAATGGGCGGGGTGATCTCGCATGGCGCCGTGGTGGCCCGCGAATACGGCATCCCGGCGGTGGTGGGCGTGCCGGACGCGACCACCCGTTTACGGACCGGAGAGACCGTGACCGTGGACGGATCGGCCGGAACGGTGCGGCAGGTGGATGCCCCGCTCTCCCCCGCGACGGCCGCCGGCAGCCTGGCTGGCTGAGCCTGAACCTCCGGACTGTGCCGGTGCTGTGCCGGTGCCGGCCGTCCAATTGCGGCGGGACCTCCGCCACGCCGCCAGCAGGGGGCTATGTTAGATAGATGGTGTCTGCCGGCAGTAACGCACAGGGCGGCCAGGTTCCCGAGGGCTTTGGTTCGGGGCTGGTGGACGATGCCGCCCGCCGGGACGCCGCGTTGCCCGACTTCGATTGGGCCGTCCTTCCGGAAGGCGTGATGCGCGGTGTGTTCGAGGCACCGAGCGGGACCCTGGCGACGATCGCTGCAGGAGATCCCGGGAAGCCGCGCGTCGTGCTCGTCCCGGGCGCAACCGGCTCCAAGGAAGACTTCATTCTCATGCTGCCCGAGCTCGCCGCGGCCGGCTATTTCGTCCTCAGCTGCGACATCGCCGGGCAGTATGAATCCGCCCAGGCCGGGCCCGAAAACCTCGTTCCGCCCCGGAACTGCTACGACTACGAGCTGTTCCGCGACGATCTCCTGGCCATGCTGGACACCGCAGAAGGCGCGGTGCACGTCGTGGGGTACTCCTTCGCGGCGGTAGTTGCCCAACTGGCGTTCGCCCAGCGGCCAGAAAAGTTCCGCAGCCTGACCTTGATCAGCTGCCCGCCGGAGCCGGGCCAGAGCCTCCGCTACGTGCGCCTGGCAGGCTGGATCAGCTGTTGGGTCAACTCCAGGGTCGGCACCGCTTTAATGATTTGGGGTATCCGCAGGAATATTGCGCGGGTGGCGCCGCAGCGGCTGCGGTTCGTCAGGAGCCGGTTCGCGTTCACGCGCCGCGCCTCGGTGGTAGACATCATCGGCCTTATGAAGCGCACCCCGGATCTGCGGCGGGTGCTGGCGGCCGCGACACTGCCGAAGCTTGTCGCAGTCGGCGAACATGACCTCTGGCCGCTGGCGTTGCATCGGAGCTTCGCGCAGTCGATCGGTGCGCGGATTTCGGTCTACCGCGGGGGCCACAGCCCGTCCGAGACCTCGCCGTACCAGATCAGCCGGGACCTGATTGCGCTGTTCGACGCCACCGTCTCGGCCTGACGAAAGCGGCCGGTTCGGGACGAAGACCCCCGTCAGACCCTTGCACCGCGGCCCGTCGCACCGTACGTTGGGGACAGCGGACGAATGTCTCCGCAGCCGTTGGCCTTATGGCCGCCGGAGATCAGCAGCATTTCAGAAGGATAAAGGCATGGCTACAGGCACAGTTAAATGGTTCAACGCCGAAAAGGGTTTTGGCTTCATTGCCCCGGATGACGGGTCGGCCGACGTTTTCGCCCACTACTCGGCAATCGCTACCAGCGGCTACCGCTCGCTGGACGAGAACCAGAAGGTTGAATTCGACGTCACGCAGGGCCCGAAGGGTCCGCAGGCTGAGAACATCCGCCCGCTCTAAGTACTCCGGAAAAAGCCCCGGCCGCTTGGCCGGGACACTTTCCCCGAAGACCACAACGCCCCTCCGGAGGATTCCTCCGGAGGGGCGTTTGTGCTCTAGGCGTTTGTGTTCGGGACGTTTGTGTTTGCCGGCCCTGCTGCCGGGCGCGGTGTCAGCCGACGTGCACCCACGGACGCCGCGTGACGTCCGGCTCCGCCTCGCGCAGTACTTCGCGCGTCACCGGGGCGATCTCGCCCTCGCCGAAGGCCAGGAACCGCAGGAGGTTGGTGAACGGATTTCCCTCCGTCCAGCGGAAGTAGATGTGCGGCATCAGCCCTGTGACGTCGCGGATGTGCAGCAGCACCGAGGCGATCGTGTTCGGAACGACAGGGCCGTGGACCTCCAGGATCTGGTACCCGTGCCGGGTGACCCCGCGGACCTCCAGCGCGGTCTCGAAGTCCGAGGAGTCATCCACCACGACCTCCAGGAACAAGGCCTGGTAGTCGACCGGAAGGTGGCTGACCTCGATCGCGGACGTCAGCTTGTCCCGGTATGCCTCAGGGCTCAGCCGGAGCGGTTCGTGGGCGATGATCGCGATCGGGCCGTCCACGTTGGCGGACATGAACTCCAGAGCCTTCCGGTCCATGTGGACATGGGTGGCGTGGAGTTCGAAGGAGCGCCGGACGCGCGAGAGCAGGGAGATCACGATGATCCCGAGGATAAAGAACGCGGCGATCCGGATGCCTTCGGGCCGCTCGAAGATGTTGGCCACCGTGGTGTAGATGAACACGACGGCGATGATGCCGAAGCCGACGCTGCGCTTGCGCTGCCGGTGGCTGCGCGCCGACAGCGTCACGGCAATCGCCGCCGACGTCATCAGGACCAGGACGCCGGTGGCGTAGGCACCGCCCTGGGCATCGACGTCGGCGTCGAACAGCCAGGTGATCAGGAACCCCACCAGCGTGAACACCAGGACCAGCGGCCTGACCGCACGGGCCCATTCTGGAGCCATGCCATACCGGGGCAGATAGCGCGGTACGAGGTTCAGCAGCCCGGCCATGGCGGAGGCGCCCGCGAACCACAGGATGCCGATGGTGCTCAGGTCATAGACAGTGCCGAATCCGTTTCCCAGGTATTCGTGCGCGAGGTAAGCCAGGGCGCGCCCGTTCGCCTGCCCGCCGGGCTGGAATTCCTGCGCCGGGATCAGGACCACCGTGGTGAAGCTCGTGGTGACGAGGAACGCGCTCATGATGAGGGCCGCCGTCGTCAGCAGCCGGCGGGCACCCTTGATCCGGCCCTGGGGGTTCTCCTCGGTGTCCGTGGCGTGGCCGCGGATCTGCGGCATCACAGCGACGCCGGTCTCGAACCCGGACAGGCCCAGGGCCAGCTTGGGGAAGACGAGCAGCGCGATGCCCACCACCATCAGCGGGCTCCCGTGCTGGGTGGTCAGGGCAAGCCACCAGTTGTCGACCGCCACCGGGTGCTGCAGGACCTCGATGATCGTTGTGATGACCACGACGACGTTCAGCCCGAGGTAAATGCCCACCAGGACGACGGCGACGCCGATCGCCTCCTTGAAGCCGCGCAGGAACACGGCGGCAAGCAGGGCCAGCAGGAACAGCGTGACCGCGACGTTCTGGCCCTGCATCCAGGCGGGGGCGAACGGATTCTCGATCGCGTGCGCTGTAGCGTCCGCGGCGGAAAGCGTCATGGTGATCATGAAGTCGGTGGCCGCGAAACCCAGCAGCACCAGGACGAGCAGTTTCCCGCCCCAGCGCGGCAACAGCCGCTCCAGCATGGCGATGGACCCTTCGCCGCGAGGGCTCTCGCCGGCCACCCGGCGGTACACCGGCAGCGCGCCCAACAGGGTCACGGCGACCAGGACCAGGGTGGCCAGCGGCGAAATCACCCCGGCCGCGAGCGCGGCGATGGCGGGCTGGTAGCCGAGGGTGGAGAAGTAGTCCACGCCGGTCAGGCACATGACCTGCCACCACGTGTGCTTTTTCAGGTGGCTGTCGCTCACGGCCCCGGGCCCCTGGTGGATTCCCTTGGCGTCCTGCAGGCCGAACAGGAGCCAGTTCCTGAAGTGCTCCCCGGCTCCGGGCCGGGGCGCTGACGGGTCTGCCGGAGGCCGGCTGAGGGTGGTCATGATGTCCTTTCCACGCGGCGCACCGCGCCGCTTCCGTCCGCGACAGTACCAGTCTCCGCAGCCGCTGCGGCCGTCCGGCGAACAATCCTGATGCTTCCTTAACGCGGCCCTCAATCCCGGCGTTTCTGGTGCCGGTCCGGGTTCCCGCCGCGTCGCCGTCGTCGCCTCCAAGTGACAGAATGACGGCATGGCACGTGGAACGTTGCGGATCTTCCTGGGGGCCGCGCCCGGAGTGGGCAAGACCTACGAAATGCTGGAGGAAGCCCACCGCCTCGGCGGGCGCGGCGAGGACGTTGCCGTGGCGCTGGCGACGGACCACGGTCGCAGCGAAACGCAGGCGCTCCTGGCGGGACTCGAAGTCATTCCGCCCCGCCGCCTGAGGCACGGGGGTTACGAGTACGAGGAAATGGATCTGGACGCGGTCCTGGCCCGGGCCCCCGAGACTGCGGTAGTGGACGAATACGCCCACTCCAACGTCCCCGGCGGCCGCAACCAGAAGCGCTGGCAGGACGTCGACGAACTCCTCAGCGCCGGGATCAATGTCCTGTCCACGGTCAACATCCATGATCTGGCGTCCCTTGGCGACGTGGTCCGAGCCGTCACCGACGTCCGGCAGGCGGAGACGGTGCCGGATGACATCGTGCGCCGCGCCGACCAGATCGATCTGGTCGATATACCGCCTGACCTGTTGCGCCAGCGGTTGAGCGAGGGCAAGATTTACGCCGCGGACAAGATCGATGCGAACCTGTCCAACTATTTCCGGCTGGGCAACCTGGGCGCGCTCCGCGAGCTCACCCTGCTGTGGCTCGCTGACCGGGTGGACGAAGGGCTGGCAAAATACCGCGCCGAGAACGGGATCCAGGACAGCTGGCCGGCCCGCGAGCGCATCGTCGTGGGCCTGGCTGGGGGCCCTGAGGGCGAGGCACTCATCCGGCGTGGGGCACGCATCCTGACCCGCGTCAGCGGGGGAGATCTCCTGGCCGTCCATGTCCGGGCCGCCGATCAGGTTGCCTCGGAATCACCGCAGGCGCTCGAACAGCAACGGCGGCTGATCCAGGACCTGGGCGGCAGCTACCACATTGTGGCCGGAGAAGACCCGGCGGCCGCGCTGCTGGACTTTGCCCGCAGCGTCAACGCCACCCAAATCGTGGTCGGCATCTCGCGGCACAAAAACCTCGCGGGCCTGCTGGGCGGCCTCCTGGGCGGCGGAGTGGGCACCCGGGTGGTCCGGGACTCCGGGGACATCGATGTCCATATGGTCTCCCACCCGCTCGGGGCCCGGGGCACGGGATGGCCGCGTCCCGGCGACCTTGGCCGGGTCCGGATCGCGGTGGGCCTGATCCTGGCGGTGCTCCTGCCTGCGCTGCTGCAACTGCTGCTGGTCTTCGTGAATCCGGAGCACAGCGTCGCCACCGCCATGCTCGTCCAGCTGAGCGGCTCCGTGGCGGTCGCGCTGGTGGGCGGGCTGTGGCCGGCGGTCCTGGCAGCCCTGTGGAGCAGCCTGCTGGTGAACTATTTCTCCACGCCACCGACCGGCAACCTGATCATCAGCGATCCGCAGAACGTCCTGGCGCTCTTCGTTTTCCTCGGGGTGTCGTCGGCGGTAGCAATGGTGGTGGACCTGTCCGCCCGCCGTTCGAAGGAGGCCGCCCGGGCCACGGCCGAGGCCACCACACTCAGTGATCTCACCCGCGGGGCGGCCGGCTCCGAGGACACCGTCCAATCGCTGCTCAACCAGGCCAGGACAGTCTTCCAGGTCCGCGGGACGGCTCTTCTCCGCCGGGGCGATGACGGCGACGGAACCTGGCGGGTCCTGGCGTCCGCGGGCGAGGTTCCGGCTCCGACACTGCGGCCGGCCCCGGAGGCGCCCGACCCGGAGGGGCCCGACCCGGCAACCGGAGAAAGTCCCGACCGCGAAAACGTCGAGGAGATCGACTCCGCCACCCGGCTGGTTCTCTACGGACGGATCCTCCCGGCCAGTGACCGGCGGCTCCTCGCGGCTTTCGGTGTGCACCTGGCCGCTCAGCTGGAGCGCCAGCACCTCGTGGCCAGCAGGCGCGAAATGATGCGCCTGGCCGAGAGCAACAGCATGCGCACCTCCATCCTCCGCGCAGTCTCGCACGATCTCCGGACGCCGCTGGCCGGGATCAAGCTCGCCGTCGGCGGTCTCCGGCAGAACGGTGTCCCCTATACCCCGCAGGAAGAGCAGGAACTGCTGGCCACGATCGAGGAATGCTCCGACCGGCTCGAAGTGCTGGTCGGCAATCTGCTGGACATGTCCCGTCTCACGTCCGAGTCAGTCAGTCCCCAGCTACACCCCCTCCGCTGGTATGAAGTCATCCCCGGCGCACTGCACGGCATCCCTCCGGGCCGGGTGCGGGTGGAGCTTCCGGCCAACATGCCCGAGATTGATGCCGATCAGGGCATGCTGGAGCGCGTCGTCGCGAACATCGTCGAGAACGCAGTCAAGTACGCCCCGGATTCAGACATTGTGGTGGCCGGGGCCGCTGGCGGGCTCAGTCCGGCCGTGCTCGACGGGCGGCCCGCCGGAGAGCTGCGCATCATCGACCACGGCCGGGGCATCCCCGCGGAACGGGTCCTGGACATGTTCCGCCCGTTCCAGCGCCTCGACGACTCCGCCCAGGCCGCCGGCGTCGGGCTGGGATTGGCCGTGGCAAAGGGATTCACCGAGGCGATGACCGGACGGCTCGCGGCGGAGCCGACGCCAGGCGGCGGCCTGACCATGGTGATTACCCTCCCGCTCTCCACCGGAGAGCCCTTCGATGCCCGTCCCGGCGGGGACCTGTTGGAGCCCCAAGCGGCGCTGACCGGTCGCCGCCACCTGCCAGCGCCGGCGTCGCCGTCGGCGTCGTCGGTTTCCTCGCCGGACGCAACATGACCGCCGTCCTGGTGGTTGACGACGACCCGCACCTGCTGCGTGCACTGCGCATCACCCTGCAGGCCCATGGCTATGAGGTCGCCACATCGGCGGACGGCCGGTCTGCGCTGCTGCAGGCCAGGCAGGGGCCGCCTTCGGTGGTGATCCTGGACCTCGGCCTGCCGGATCTGGACGGCACGGCTGTGATCAAGGAGCTCCGCGGATTCAGCAGCGTGCCCGTCCTGGTGCTGTCCGCAAGGCACGGCTCCGAAGACAAAGTCGAAGCTCTCGACGCCGGCGCGGATGACTACATCACCAAACCGTTCGGCCTGGACGAGCTCCTGGCCCGGCTCAGGGCCCTGCTGCGCCGCAGCGTCGAACCGGAGCTCGAAGCCGTGGTCCGGACCGATGCCTTCACCGTGGACCTGGCCAAGCACCGGGTGACCAGGGACGGCGCGGATGTCCGCCTGACCCCCACGGAATGGAAGATTCTGGAGGTTCTGGTCCGGAATCCGGAAAAACTCATCACCCAGCAGCAGTTGCTCTCCAGGGTCTGGGGTCCGGCCTACGCGAAAGAGACCAACTACCTCAGGGTCTACATAGCTCAGCTGCGACGCAAACTGGAGCCGGACACCGCCAGCCCGCGGCATTTGCTCACCGAGGCCGGCATCGGCTACCGGTTCATGCCCTGATGGTTTTCGTATGCCGCGTACGGCATGGATACTGGGGCAATGACTAAACGTAGCCCGCTCAACAGGGACGATGCCGGCACATCGCCGTTGCCGGAGATTCCGGCGCAGCTGCGCGCCGTCCTCAACGGGATCCCGGCCATGGTGGGCTATTGGGACACGGGACTCCGCAACCGCCTGGCCAATGACGCCTACTGCGAGTGGTTCGGGTTCGCGCCCCGGCAGCTTCACGGCATGCACGTCCGGGACGTGCTCGGCGAGACCGTTTTCGAGGCCAACCGGCCGCACATCGAAGGGGCGCTCGCCGGGGAGCCGCAGCAGTTTGACCGGACCCTGGTGGATGCCGCGGGCCAGTCCCGGTTCACCGAGGTGACTTACACCCCCGATTCCCAGGACGGCGCGGTGCAGGGCTTCTTCGTCGTGGTCACGGACATCACCGGGCGGGTGCTGGCCGACCGGCGCCGGCAACAGGACATGGACCGGTACCGTGCCCTGGCGCGAAGCGTCCCCGGCGTCTTCGTCCTCCTCTTCGACGCCGAGCTGCGCTACCTGATCGCCGAAGGCCAGGAGCTGGAGACGTTCGGCTACCGCAGGGAAGAACTCGAAGGCCAGCGCATCCAGGACGTGCTCAAGGGCGATCTCGCCAGCGAGCTCGAGCCGCGCTACCGTGAGGCCCTCGCCGGCCGCGACGTGTCATGGAACCGGCAGATCGGCCACCGCACGTACCGGCTGAACGCCGGGCCGGTCTTCTCCGACGACGCGGCCGCGGCCGGCATGGTGGTGGCGGTTGATATCACCGAGCGCCTGCAGCAGCAAAAGGTTTGGGAGGCTTTGCATGAGATAGCCACCGAGGTCGCCCGCAACGCCGCCCCCGCAGCCATCTCCGAGAGGGTGGCCGCGATTGTCCGCGACCTGTTCAACGTCGATTCCGCCGCCGTCGTCCGGTTCACGGGCGCGTCCTCGGCGGAAATCGTCGCCATGGCGCCGACGCTTCCGCCGACGCTGAGCCGGCGGCAGATCTTCGCACCGACGGACGAGTCCGCCACCGTCCGGGTGGCTGTGACCGGCAAACCGGCCCTGGTTGTCTACGGGGCGGAAGGCGGACAGGCCGCGGAGCAGATGCGCGCCGGAGGCTTCCAGTCCGCGGCGGCGGCACCGATCAGGGTCCGCGGCAGCCTGTGGGGCGCGGTGAGCCTGACCTCGAAGTCGCGCACCGGGGTCACGGAAGCGATGACGGAGCGGCTGGCCCAGTTCGCGGAGCTCGTCGAGATCGCCATCGGCAACACGGAGGCACGGACCGACCTGGAGCAGCAGGCCACCACCGATGCCCTCAGCGGCCTGCCCAACCGGCGGGCCCTGGAACGGCACCTCGCCGAACACGTTGCGCAGGCCGCGAGCCGCGGCACGCGCCTGAGTGCCGTCGTCCTGGATATCGACCACTTCAAGAGGGTCAACGACACCCACGGCCACCTGACGGGCGACGTGGTCCTGGCGGAGGTCGCGGCCAGGCTCCGGATGGTCGCCCGCGCCGAGGAGATCGTGGCCCGATTCGGCGGCGAGGAGTTCGTGTGGCTGCTTCCGGAGACGGACGGCACCGAGGCCCTGCGCGCCGCCGAACGCGCCCGCGAGGCCATCGCGTCAGAACCGTTCGGCGACGTTGGTTTCCTGACGATCTCCGCCGGAGTCTGCGAGCAAAGCGACGCCGCGGCCGGCTCGCTCCTGGACTGCGCGGACCGGGCCTTGTACGAGGCCAAGAACGGCGGCCGCAACCGCACGTCCCGCTACGGCCACGCCAGCCCGGCCGCGCAGACCCAGGCAGGCCAGGCGCAGGACGGCACTCAGACGCGGGGAGCCTAGACGAACGCGGACTTTCCCGTCACGGCCCGCGCCACGATCAGTGAATTGATTTCGTAGCTGCCCTCATAGGTATAGAGGATCTCGGCGTCGCCGAAGAGCTTGCCCATCTCGTAGTCGCTGCTGATGCCGTTGCCGCCCATGAGGGACCGGCCCATCGCCACCGAGGCACGCGCCAGCCGCGTGGTGGTCGCTTTGGCCATGGCGGCCTGGACCATCTCGAGCTTGCCCTCCTCCTGGATGCGCGCCAGCTGGGCCATCAGGGCCAGGGAGGCGGTCGCGTTGCCCAGGATCTCGGCGAGCTGCTGCTGGATGAGCTGGAAGCGGGCCAGTTCCTTGCCGAACTGGCGGCGCTGCAGCGAATAGGCGCGCGCGACGTCGAACGCGGCCAGCTGGATGCCGGCACCCTGCCAGCCCACCCAGGCCCGCGAATCGCGCAGGAGCTCGTTGGCCTTGGAGAAGCTGGTGGCGCCGGGGAGCAGGTTGGCCGCCGGGATGCGGACCTCGTCGAGGACGATGTCCGCGTTCTGCATGATGCGCAGGCCGATCTTGTTGGCGATCTTCGTGGCGGTGTAGCCCGGCCGGTCCGTCTCCACGATGAAGCCCTTGATGTGCTGGTCGGCGACGTCCCGGGCCCAAACGAGGGCGAAGTCCGCGATGGTGCCGGCGCCGATCCAACGCTTGGCGCCGTTGATGACCCACTCGTCGCCGTCCAGCCGTGCGGTGGTTTCCAGGCCGCCGGCGATGTCCGAGCCGTGGTCCGGCTCCGTCAGGGCGAACGCCCCGAGCTGGGTGAACGCGGTGAGGCCGGGGAGCCAGCGTGCCTTCTGTTCCGCCGAGCCCAGCTCGTCGATCATGCCGACGATCAGCTCGTTGTGGATGCCGACGAGCGCCGAGAGGGAGACGTCGGCGCGGGCCACCTCGACGTACATGAGCCCCTTGAAGAGCTTGGACGTGCCGTCCGTTTGCAGCCCGCCCAGACCGTATTTGCCGAGTTCGGCGAGCAGTCCGAAGGGAAACTCTTCGCGGTTCCAGTAGTCGATCGACGCGGCCCGGATCCGGGACTGGAGGAATTCCCGGACCTCCTGGTAGCGGAGCTGTTCGTCCGGCGGCAGCAGGTCCACGATGTACATGAGGTCGGCGTCGGGAAACGGCGGCTGCGGTGCGGCAACGGCGGCGTTCGATCCGGTGTTTGTTTCCGCTGTTTTTACGGCTGTGTCCGATTCCGTGTTTGTTTCGGCTGTTTTTTCCGCTCTCGCGACCGGTCCGCTGGCACGTCCTTGTGGCTGCACGGGCACGTATCCCTTCGTCATGCAACGCCTGCAGAGCAGCGCCGCCCTTCCAAACCCTTGGATGTCCTAGTATATTGCACAGTGACGGGGATCACTAGGCAGGCACTGCCGGCCGGTGGATCCCAGGCAACGGCGCCGTGCCACCGACCGCCCGGAACGGCAGCGCCAGAGGACTTCGAAAGGTGCACCATGACCGTGACTGAGGAATTCCGGGCCGCGCGGGACCGGCTGCTGGCCCTGCGCGGGGACTACGACGGCGCCCGCAGCGAATTCCAGTGGCCCCGCTTCGAGGAGTTCAACTTCGCACTCGACTGGTTCGACCAGCTCGCCGCAGACCCTGCCAAGGCCGACAAGCCTGCGCTGGTGATCGTCGAACAGGACGGGTCCGCGACCCGGCGCAGCTTCGCGGACCTCTCCCGGCGCTCGTCCCAGGTGGCCAACTGGCTGCGCGGGGCGGGTGTGCGGCGCGGGGACCGGATGATCATCATGCTCGGCAACCAGGTGGAACTCTGGGAACTCATGCTGGCCGGCATCAAGCTGGGCATCGTCATGATTCCCACCACCACACTGATGGGACCTGCCGACCTCCAGGACCGGGTGGAGCGCGGCGGCGCGGCCTGGGCCGCCGTCGGCAGTGCCAACATTGCGAAGTTCGCCGACGTCGCCGGCGACTACACGCTGATTGAAATCGGCGGCAGCGCCGGGGACCCCGCCGCCGCTGCCCAGGAGAATGACCAGGACAATGCCTTGCAGTACTACGGGGCCGACGCGGCCGCGGCCGGTGCGGACTTCACCCCGGACGCCCCCACCCTGGCCGACGAGACGCTCCTGCTCTACTTCACCTCGGGCACCACGTCCAAGGCCAAACTCGTGGAACACACGCACACCTCCTACCCGGTGGGACACCTGTCCACGATGTTCTGGATCGGGATGGAACCGGGCGACGTGCACCTCAACGTGGCCTCGCCGGGCTGGGCCAAGCACGCCTGGTCCAATGTGTTCACCCCCTGGATCGCCGAGGCGTGCGTGTTCATCTACAACTACGAACGCTTCGACGCCAGGGCGCTCATGGAGCAGATGGACCGCGAGCGGGTCACGAGTTTCTGCGCCCCGCCCACGGTCTGGCGGATGCTGATCCAGGCCGACCTGACCCTGCTGAAGAATCCGCCCACCAAGGTGGTGTCCGCCGGCGAGCCGCTCAACGCCGAGGTGATCGACCAGGTCCACCGCGCGTGGGGCCAGACCATCCGGGACGGCTTCGGGCAGACCGAATCCACCGTGCAGATCGCGAACACACCGGGACAGCCGATCAAGATCGGCGCCATGGGCAGGCCGCTGCCCGGCTACGACGTCGTGCTTGTGGACCCCGCCACTGGTGAGGAGGCCGACGACGGCGAGCTCTGCCTGCGCCTCGACCCCCGCCCCGTGGGGCTCATGAAGGCGTACCACGGCGACCCGGACAAGACGGCGGAGGCGTTCCGTGACGGCTACTACCACACAGGGGACATTGCGAGCCGGGACGAGCGCGGCATCATCACGTATGTGGGCCGCGGCGACGACGTCTTCAAGTCCTCCGACTACCGGCTGTCCCCGTTCGAGCTGGAGAGCGTGCTGATTGAGCACCCGGCGGTGGCGGAGGCCGCCGTCGTTCCCTCCCCTGACCCGCTCAAACTGTCGGTGCCGAAGGCGTTTGTGGTCCTGGCGGCCGGGCACCAGCCGGGACCTGAGCTGGCGGAAGACATCCTGCGGTACTGCCGGGAGCACCTGGCGCCGTTCAAGCGGATCCGCCGGCTGGAGTTTGCCGAGCTCCCGAAGACGATCTCCGGCAAGATCCGGCGCGTGGAGCTGCGGCACAGCGAGGAAGTGCGCCACGGCGGCGGGGCCGTCCCGGAAGGCCTCGGCGTCGAGTACTCCGACTCCGATTTCCCCGGGCTCAAGGGTCAGGGCTGAAGATGGGAACACCGCTGCCGCGAGATCCGATCGCCGACGCCCGGCTGAACTGGGAACGCCACGGCTGGTCCGACGTCGCCGCCCCGATGGCCGCCATCACCGCCATCATGCGGACCCAGCAGATCCTGCTCGGCCGGATCGAGGCGGTGCTCAAGCCGTTCGGGCTCACCTTTGCCCGGTACGAGCTGCTCGCGTTGCTCAGCTTCGCCCGCAGCGGGGCGCTCCCCATGAACAAGGCGAGCGCGCTGCTGCAGGTCCATCCCACCTCGGTCACCAACGCCGTGGACCGGCTCCAGGAGGCCGGGCTGGTGATCCGCTCGCCGCACCCGACAGACGGCCGCACCACCTTGATCGAGCTCACCTCCGACGGGCGCGCCCTGGCCAAACGGGCGACGGCGGTGCTGAACTCCGAGGTCTTCGGCCAGTCCGGCTTCGGCGACCAGGACGTGGACCAGCTGATCCGGATCCTGGGCACCTTCCGCCGGAACGCCGGTGATTTCAGCGGCTAACGCCCGGGCCATGGCGGGCAACGGGTGAAGCCCGGTGGCCGCGGCTAAGATCATGAAGTGAAAAAACAATCCTGCGGTGTCTGCGGTTCGAGTGTGTACTTTGAAAATTCGGTCTGCCTGCACTGCGGAACTGACTTGGCCTACCTGCGGAACGCCCGCGCCATAGTCGCGACAGGCAATCAGGGACAGTACACCGATGATTCGGGAGCAACCTGGTACCGGTGCGCCAATTCTTTGCTTTCCGGTTGCACTTGGCTTGCCCCGGAGGGCGGCGGTCAATGCTTCAGCTGTGAACTCACGCGGACTCGACCCAACGACAGCGACGCCAAAGGCCTATCGCAGTTCGTTGCGGCTGAGCGGGCCAAGCGTCATCTCATTGCTGAGCTCGATGGGCTGGGCCTGCCGGTCATCACGCGCGCAGAAGACCCTGACGGGGGACTGGCTTTCGACCTGTTGTCCAGCGTCAAGGAAAATGTGGTGATCGGTCATGCTGACGGTGTGATCACCATCAATCTGGCCGAAAGCGACGATGCCTATCGGGAACGGATGCGTACCCAACTCGATGAGCCGTACCGGACGATGCTCGGGCATTTCCGGCATGAAGTGGGGCACTATTTTGAGACGGTGCTGGTGTTCAGCGATGACGGACGGACGCGCGAGGCCCGTCATCTCTTTGGCGACGACACCAAGGACTACCAGGCAGAGGTAGACCGCCACTACAGCGAAGGCGCCCCGGCGGACTGGAATGAACGGTTCATCTCAAAGTACGCAACCATGCACCCCTACGAGGACTTTGCGGAGTCGTTCGCCCATTACCTTCACATCTGCGACACCCTCGACACCGCCCGGGAATTCGGGCTCATCCCCAGCAGTTCCCGGGGGACCTCTTTCCAGGAACGTGTGGAAACCGAATGGCTGCCGCTCTCCCTTGCCCTGAACCAGGTCAACCGCAGCATGGGGAAAGATGATCTCTACCCCTTCGTCCTTTCCGGCGCAGTTATCGACAAGCTTGAGTTCGTCCACGGGCTGCGCACCGCCGCGACGGCCGCCGGCTAAGGAACGCCCCGCCCGCTGACAACGAAGGTGCCTAGGCGTCCGGGCAGGCGGCAGGAGGCCGGGCCGGAGCTATTCTGCGCGGGATCGGACCGGAGTATCGTGGTGCGGAGCCGGACAGTGCCGTCCGGCCACGCAGCAAGCAGTGCTCACAGCGCGTCCATTGGCGATCGCCCAGGAGTGGCCATGACTTCGCCCAGCGTCCCCATACCGCAGCCTCCCACGAAGCCGGTGGTCGGCAATTTGGCCGACATCGACTCCAGCAAGGGAATCCTGGGAATAGTCGAGGTGGCCGAGCGGTACGGCCCCATTGTGCGGATCCAGTTCTTCAACCGCAGCGTCATCGCCATCTCCTCCCAGGAACTCGTCAACGAGGTGTGCGACGAGTCCCGGTTCGGCAAGGTGCTGGGCGTCTCCCTGCGGCAGGTACGCGACTTCATTGGCGACGGCCTTTTCACGGCAAGAACCGAAGAACCAAACTGGCAAAAGGCCCACCGGATCCTGATGCCCGCATTCGGGCCCGCCGCGCTGAAACGGATGTTCACCGGCATGGACGACATCGCCGAGCAGCTGCTCCTGAAATGGGAGAGGCTCGGCCCCGCGGCCCGGATCGACGTTCCGGACAACACCACCCGGCTGACCCTGGACACCATTGCCCTGTGCTCGTTCAGCTACCGTTTCAACAGCCTCTACCGCGAAGAGATGCATCCCTTCGTCGGAGCCATGGTCCGCTCCCTCGTCGAATCCGGGGAACGGGCCCGCCGGCTGCCGGTCCAGAACAAAATCATGCTGCGCCGACGGCACCAGCTCGAGGAAGACCACGCGCTGATGTTCGAGGTCGCCGACCAGATGATCAGAGACCGGCGGCGCAACCCCAGCCCGGCAGGCAGCGAAGACATCCTGGACACCATGCTCAACGCCGCGGATCCGGTGACCGGCGAGCGCTTGGGCGAGGAAAACGTCCGCTACCAGATGGTCACCTTCCTGGTGGCCGGACATGAGACCACCAGCGGCCTGCTCTCCTTTGCGCTGTACGAACTACTGCGCCACCCGGAGGTCCTCGCCAAGGCGCGCGCCCAGGTGGACGAGGTCCTCGGCACCGAAAGCGCCCGGTTCGAGCACCTGCCCCGGCTGGGGTACCTGGACCAGATCCTCAAGGAGACCCTCCGGCTGTGGCCCACCGCCCCGGCGTTCAACGTCGCCCCGTATGAGGACACGACACTTGGCGGCCGCTACGAGGTCCCGGCAGGCCAGCCGATCCTGGTCCTGATCCCGCAGCTGCACCGGGACAAGGCGGCGTGGGGCGAGGACGCCGGGATCTTCGATCCGGACCGGTTCTCCCCCGTTCGGGCCGCCGAAATCCCTGCCAATGCCTGGAAGCCCTTCGGCAACGGGCAGCGCTCCTGCATCGGCCGGGGATTTGCCCTGCAGGAGGCCATGCTCTTCCTGGCCAAGCTCCTGCAGCGTTTCGAGGTCACGGCGGCGGACCCGGGCTATGAGCTGCAGATCAAACACACGCTGACCATGAAGCCTGAGGGGCTGTTCATCCACGTGCGCAGGCGGGACGTCACCATCGCGGCCGGCCCCACTGCCGCCGTCGAAGCGCGGCAGGCCGAAGCCGCAGCGGCGGCGGCCGCGCCCAACGGCGTCCCGATCCGCGTGCTCTACGGTTCCAATGCGGGCACGTCGAAGGACTTCGCCCAGCGCCTCGCCAACGACGCCGGACGGCGCGGCTACAGCCCCACCATCGGTCCGCTCGATGAGGCCGCCGGCGGGTTGCCAACGGAGGGGCTCGTCGCGATCGTGACGTCCTCCTACGAGGGGCAGCCGCCGGACAACGCCCGAAAATTCGTGGCCTGGACCGAGGGCCTGCGGCCGGGCGCCCTCGCCGGGGTGCGGTACACGGTCTTCGGCAACGGCAACAAGGACTGGGCGCGAACCTACCAGGAGGTGCCCAAGGCCATCGACGCACGGCTCGAGGACGCCGGTGCCACGCGGATCTATGCCCGGGGCGAAGCCAACGCCCGCGGCGACTTCTTCGGCGATTTCGAAGAGTGGTACGCGGGATTCTGGCCCGCGGTGGACGCCGCCCTGGGGCAGCGGACCAGCCCGCCGACAGCGCAGCCCGAACTGGAACTGCAGTTCGTCGGCAACGTCAGGGACCCGATGCTGCGCCAGAACGGGCTGGCGCTGGGTACCGTCGTCGCGAACCGGGAACTGGTCGACCTGGCCAAACCCGACGCCCGGTCCAAGCGGCACGTCGAGATCGCCCTGCCCGAGGGGATGAGTTACCGGACCGGGGACTATCTGGCCGTGCTGCCGCTGAATCCCAGCGAACTCGTGCAGCGGGCCCTGGCCCGCTTCAACCTCGACTACGACTCGCACGTCCAGCTGACCATGGAGCGCGGGGACACGTTCCTGCCCACGGGCGCACCGGTGGCCGTGGGCGAACTGTTGAGCAGCTACGTGGAGCTCGCCGTCCCCGCCACCCGCACCCAGCTCGAGGACCTGGCCGATGTCGCGGCGGATCCTGCCCACCGCGCCGAACTTGAGGCCCTGGCGCAGGACCGCGTGCGGTACGCGGCCGAGATCCTCGACAAGCGCGTTTCCATCCTTGACCTGCTGGAGACGTATCCGTCATGCCAGCTGTCGTTCACCTCGTTCCTGCAACTGCTCACCCAGCTGACCCCCCGGCGGTACTCCATCTCCTCGTCCCCGCTCTGGAGCCCCGACCACGTGACCCTGACCTTCGCCGTCATCCAGGCTCCGGCGTGGTCCGGCCGCGGCGTCTTCGAAGGGGCCTCGTCCACCTACCTCGCCCAGGCCAGGCCCGGGTCAAGGGTCGCGGTTACTGTCCGGCCCTCGAACGCTGCCTTCCACCCGCCGCCGTCGCTGGCGGTCCCGCTCATCATGGTCTGTGCGGGGACGGGGCTGGCCCCGTTCCGCGGGTTCGTCCAGGACCGGGCGCTGCGGGCCGAGGCCGAGGACACGACGCCGGCGCCCGCCCTGCTGTTCTTCGGCTGCCGCGCCCCGGACACCGATTTCCTCTACCGCGCGGAACTTGCGTCGTGGGCGGACCAAGCCAACCTCGATCTGCGGCCGGTCTTTTCCACCGCACCCGAGGACGGCCTGAAATACGTCCAGGACCGGCTGTGGGCAGACCGGGCCGACGTCGTCGAGCTGGTCCGGCAAGGCGCCACGGTCTACGTCTGCGGCGACGGCAAGCACATGGCGCCTCAAGTCCGGGAGACGTGCGCCCTCATTTACCAGGAAGCGACCGGCGCCTCCAAGGCGGAGGCCGAGGCCTGGATGGATGAAGTGGAGCGCACCCACGGCAGGTACGTGGCCGATATCTTCACCTGATGCCGGCCGGCCGGCACCGCTTAGCGGTGGTTGAACTCCGGCTGCCGCTTCTCGGTGAAGGCGGCCATGCCTTCCTTCTGGTCCTCGGTGGCGAACAGCGAGTGGAACACGCGCCGCTCAAACAGCACGCCCTGGGCAAGCCCGGTCTCAAACGCGGCGTTCACCGCTTCCTTGGCCACCATCGCCACCGGCTTGGATTTGGACGCGATCACCTCGGCTGCCTTCAGCGCCTCCGCGACGACGTCCGCGGCGGGGACCACCCGGGAGACCAGGCCCGCGCGTTCGGCCTCCTCGGCGTCCATGAAGCGGCCGGTCAGGATCATGTCCATCGCCTTGGACTTGCCCACCGCGCGGGTCAGGCGCTGCGAGCCGCCCATGCCGGGGAGCACGCCAAGGTTGATTTCCGGCTGGCCGAACTTGGCGTTGTCCCCGGCGATGATGAAGTCGCACATCATCGCCAGCTCGCAGCCGCCGCCGAGCGCGAAGCCGGACACGGCTGCCACGACGGGGATGCGGAGCCGGGTGAAGTCCTCCCAGCCGCGGAACCAGTCCGCCGCGTACATGTCCATGTAGCCCTTGGACTGCATTTCCTTGATGTCCGCGCCGGCGGCGAAGGCCTTCGCCGAACCGGTCACCACCACGGCACCGACCCCCGGGTCCGCGTCCATCCCGGCGACGGCCTTCACGAGTTCGTCCATCGTGGCCTTGTTCAGGGCGTTGAGGGCTTCGGGCCGGTTGAGCGTCACGAGGCCCACGCGGCCGCGGCGCTCCACCAGGATGTTTGCGTACTGTTCCGTCATGGGTGGTCCCCTTAGGTGGTGCTCGTCTGGTTCTGGTTCTGTTGCTGCGGGTAGAGCCCCGGTCCGGGGCTAGTGCCCTGCCGTGCCGGCTTCAGATGTGCCTGCTTCCGACTTTTCACGGATGTCGGTGATGATGCCGGAGAAGTCCCGGCCGGCACCGCCTTCCGCGGCAAAGGTATCGTAAATTTCGGCCGCGAGGGGGCCGAGCCGGGCCGCGACGCCGGTGCTCTGCAGCGCGTTGAGGGCCAGGTTGAGGTCCTTGGCCATGAGCGCCCCGGCGAAGCCCGGCTGGTAGTCCCGGTTGGCGGGGCTCGTCGGGACGGGACCGGGCACGGGGCAGTTGGTGGTCAGCGCCCAGCACTGTCCCGAGGCGGCGGAGGCCACGTCGAACAGTGCCTGGTGCGTCAGGCCGAGCTTCTCGCCCAGCACGAACGCCTCGCTGACGGCGATCATCGAGACGCCCAGGATCATGTTGTTGCAGATCTTGGCCGCCTGGCCGGCACCGTGCGCGCCGCAGTGGACCACCCGCTTGCCCATGACTTCCAGCAGCGGGTGGACGGCCTCGAAGTCCTCGGGGAGGGCCCCGACCATGAACGTGAGCGTGCCGGCCTCGGCGCCCACCACGCCTCCGGACACGGGGGCGTCGACGGCGCGGTGACCGGCCGCGACCGCGAGTTCTGCGGCCTCGCGGGCCTCGTCCACGTTAATCGTGGAACAGTCCAGGAACATGGTGCCCGGGGCGGCCGCTTCGAGCAGGCCGGGCGCACCGCCCGTGCCGCGGTAGGCGTCAAGGAGGTGCTTGCCGCTGGGCAGCATGGTCAGCACGACGGCGGCGCCCGCCGCCGCCTCGCCAGCCGTCCCGGCAGTGGGAATACCGTGCTCCCGGGCGGCGTCCAGGGCCGCGGGCACGACGTCGAAGCCGGTCACCCGGTAGCCGGCCTTGACCAGGTTGACGGCCATGGGGCCGCCCATGTGGCCCAGGCCGAGGAAGGCGATGGTGCCGGTTTCAGGGGCTCCTGCGTCAGACATTGTTCTTCTCCTTGTTCTTCTCTTTCGGAGAGAGCATCAGTTCGCTCCCGCCCAGCGGGGCGAAGTAGGCCGCGACGTCCGTCCCGGTCACCTCGGCGAGGGTGGCGGGCTTCCAGCGGGGATTGCGGTCCTTGTCCACCACCTGGGCCCGGATGCCTTCGCGGAAGTCGGGGCCGGCGAGGAAGCGCAGGCCGACGCGGTACTCCTGCTCCAGCGCCTGCTCCAGGCTCAGTCCGCGGACCCGGCGCAAGGATTCCAGCGCCACCTTGACCGCCGTCGGCGACTTGGCCTCGATGGTGTCCGCGGCTGCGGCGGCCTCCCCGCCCCGCTCTCCGCCAAAGGCCCGCAGCCGGCGCAGGATCTCCTCGGCGTCGTCGCTGGAGTAGCAGGCGTCAATCCATTCCTGCTGTCCGGCCAGTACTGACGTCGGTGCCGGTTCGGCGAAACGGGCGACGGCGGCCTCCGCCGCCTCGGTTTCGAGCGCGGCCGCCAGTTCCGGCAAACGGCCGGAGGGCACGAAGAAGTCGGCGAGGCCCAGGAAAAGCGCGTCCGCGCCGCTCAGGTGGGCACCGGTCAGGGCCGCATGGGTGCCGGTCTCCCCCGGCGAGCCGGAGAGCAGCAGGGTGCCGCCGACGTCGGGAACAAACCCGATCGTCGTTTCGGGCATGCCCGTGCGGGTACGTTCGGTGACGATCCGCAGGGACCCGTGCGCCGAGATCCCGACGCCGCCGCCCAGAACCAGCCCGTCCATGAACGCGACGTACGGCTTGGGGTACTCGGAGATGAGCAGGTTCAGCCGGTACTCGACCGCCCAGAAGTCCGCGGTGGCATCCCCGCCGTCGAGCATGTCCCGGTAAATGGCCACGATGTCGCCGCCGGCGCAGAGGCCCCGGTCGCCGGCGCCGCGGACCAGCACCGCGGCGACGGCGTCGTCGTCGGCCCAGAGCGTGAGCTGTTCGAGCATCGCGGCGGCCATGCCGGCTGTCAGGGCGTTGACGGCCGCGGGCCGGTTGAGGGTCACGACGCCGAGGCGGCCGCGCCGTTCAAACGTCACGTCCCCGGTCAAGGGTTCGCCGGCCGCTGCTCCGCTGTCCGCTTCCCGCGGAACTTCCGCCGCCATCAGCTGCCTTCCGGCATGACGAAGCTGCTGCCGGAACGGATGCCGGAAGGCCAGCGGCTCGTGACCGTCTTGGTCTTCGTGTAGAAGCGGAAGGCGTCGGCCCCGTGCTGGTTGAGATCGCCGAATCCGGAGGCCTTCCAGCCGCCGAAGGTGTAGTACGCGATCGGCACGGGGATGGGGACGTTGATCCCCACCATGCCCACCTGGACCCGGCTGGCGAAGTCGCGGGCGGCGTCGCCGTCGCGGGTGAAGATGGCCACGCCGTTGCCGAACTCGTGTTCGCTGCAGAGCCGGAGCGCCTCGTCGTAGTCTTCGGCGCGGAGCACGCTGAGGACCGGGCCGAAGATTTCCTCCTTATAGATCTTCATGTCTTTCGTGACGTTGTCGAAGAGCGTGGGCCCGACCCAGAAGCCGCCGTCATAGCCTTCCACCTTCAGGCCGCGGCCATCGGTCACCAGGCTGGCGCCTTCGTCGACGCCGGAGGCGATGTAGCCTTCGATCCGGGCCTTCGCAGAGGCCGCCACTACCGGGCCGAAGTCGGAATCCTTGGCGAGGCTGTGGCCGACCTTGAGGCCGGCGATCCGCTCCTGCAGCTTCTCCACGAGGACGTCCGCGGTCTTCCGGCCGACCGGAACGGCCACCGAAATCGCCATGCAGCGCTCGCCAGCGGAGCCGAAGCCTGCCCCGATGAGGGCGTCCGCGGCCATGTCCAGGTCCGCGTCGGGCATGATCACCATGTGGTTCTTGGCGCCGCCGAAGCACTGCGCGCGCTTGCCGTTCGCCGCGGCGGTGGCATAGATGTACTGGGCGATGGGCGTGGAGCCGACGAACCCGATGGCCTGGACCCGGGGATCCTCCAGCAGCGCGTCCACCGCTTCCTTGTCCCCGTTGACCACGTTGAACACGCCGTCGGGGAGGCCCGCCTCGGTGAAGAGCTCGGCCAGCCGCAGCGGCACGGAGGGGTCCCGTTCGGAGGGCTTGAGGATGAAGGAGTTGCCGGCGGCGAGCGCGGGCCCGGACTTCCAGAGCGGGATCATGGCCGGGAAGTTGAACGGCGTGATGCCAGCGACGACGCCGAGGGGCTGGCGCATCGAGTGCACGTCGACGCCGGTTCCGGCGTTGTCCGAGAACTCGCCCTTGAGCAGGTGCGGGGCGCCGGCGGCGAATTCGACGACTTCGATGCCGCGCTGGATGTCGCCCTTGGCGTCGGGGAAGGTCTTGCCGTGCTCGGAGGACAGCAGCGTGGCGAGCTCGTCCATGTGCTCGTTGACGAGGTCCACGAACTTGAGCAGGATCCGGCCGCGGCGCTGCGGATTCATCGCAGCCCATTCCACCTGCCCCTTTTCGGCGCTGGCAATCACATTGCGCACTTCCTCCGTGCTGGCCAGCGGCAGCCGGGCCTGGACCTCGCCGGTGCAGGGATCATAGACATCGCTGAACCGGCCGGAGGTGCCGTCAACCCGCTGCCCGTCAATGTAATGGGATAGTTCTCGAACCATGACCGAATGCTCCTTTGCATGTGACCTAGATCATCTCTGCAGCCGAATATACTCGGACTTCCTACTAATTTCCAGAGGACGGAGCCGGCTGGCTGCTTCGTCCGGGGGCCAAGTTCGGTAAGTTAGGGACTGTGAAGATTGCTACCTGGAATGTGAACTCGCTCCGTGCCCGCGCCGACCGTGTGGAGGCCTGGCTTCAGCGCACGGACTGCGACGTCCTGGCTATCCAGGAAACCAAGTGCAAGGACGAGAACTTCCCCTGGGAGCTCTTCGAGAGCATGGGCTACGAGGTGGCGCACTTCGGCCTGAGCCAGTGGAACGGCGTCGCGATCGCCTCCCGGGTGGGGCTCGACGACGTCGAACGCACCTTCCTGGACCAGCCCGTGTTCGGCAAGAGCGGCAAGGACGCCGTCCAGGAGGCCCGCGCCATCGGCGCCACGTGCGGCGGCGTCCGGGTCTGGAGCCTCTACGTCCCCAACGGCCGCGCCCTCGACGATGAACACATGCCCTACAAGCTCAACTGGCTGGACACCCTGAAAACCCACGCCGGCACCTGGGTCAAGGAGGACCCCCAGGCGCAGATTGCGCTGATGGGCGATTTCAATATCGCACCCCTGGATGACGACGTCTGGGACATCGACTTCTTCCGCGCCAACGCCATGACCCACGTCAGCGAGCCTGAGCGGGCCGCCTTCCACGCCTTTGAGGAGGCCGGCTTCCAGGATGTCGTCCGCCCGCACACCCCGGGGCCCGGCGTCTACACCTACTGGGATTACACGCAGCTCCGCTTCCCGAAAAAGGAGGGAATGCGGATCGACTTCATCCTCGCCTCCCCGGCCCTGGCGGCACGGGTCACCGGTGCGATGATCGACCGCGAGGAGCGCAAGGGCAAGGGCGCCTCGGACCATGCCCCGGTGATTGCGGAACTGGCGGACTGATGGCTGCCGCCCAGAGAAGCGTCGTGATCCAATGACGGGGAGCATCTACCACGGACAGGCCGGGCTGCCGTTCTCTTCCGCGCTCCGGATCTACGAGCCCCTCGAGGCGTTCCCCGAGCAGCAGCAGGAAACCCTGAGGGCCGCCGGCGCCGGCCAGGCGTCCCGCGCGGCTGTGGAGAACGCCGAGCTGCTGGCGTCCCTGGGCCGCATCACCCGGCCCGACGGGGACCCGTTTCCCACCGGCCGGACCGATCTGGTGCGCGTTGTCCCGGCTCCGGCCAGGCGGGCGTCGTCCGGCGCAGCGCACGAGGGCGCCGAGACCGGGACTGCCGCCGCCGCGCCGGCCGACCGGTTGCTGTACTGTCCCAGCCAGCTGGTCCTCCGCGCCGGGCTGGCGGCCAATGCGCTGATGGAAGGCATCCACGGGCCCCTGGCCCAGCTGCTGATCCCGGAAGAGCAGCGGGACAAGCACCAGGAACGCATTGATGAGGTGCGGGCCCACGATGGCCTGAGCCGGGTCCACACAAGGGCGTCCACGTGGGGCATTCCCTTCAGCTGGTTCTGCCTCTTCCAGGAATCGGATCCCACCGACGTCGTCGAAGCCGAGGGCCACATTGTCACGGTCCGCATCCGTACGGGCATCGGCAAGGCACTGGAACGGGTGAGCTACGCGGTGGCGCACCTGGCCCTCGCCGCGCCCGATCTGGACATGCTCGAGGACCTGACCCAGCTCACGGAATGGCTTGAACTCTTCCACCCGGATTCGGCTGTGGAACTCGATTACGGCGGGGTGGCGGACAAGGTCTATCCGGATGATTCGCCGCTGGATGTGCGCCTCGGCATCGAGTGCCTGGCGGAGGGGGACATGACCGGCGCCGCCGCGGCCTACCGCCGGCTGGCCTCGCGCTGGGTGCCGATCCGCCAGCTCGCCCGCGCGTCCTAGCCGCTAGCGGAGCCGCGCGGACTGGCGCAGCGGCGGCGCCGTCGTCGTCCGGACGATCAGCCGGTGCGGCGCCACCGCGGACTGCACGGAACCGGCGATGCCGTCGAGCTCGTCCAGCAGCATTTTGGTGCCAAGTTCGGCCTGCTGGTCCGGGCGCTGCCCGACCGTGGTCAGGCCCATGGCCTCGGCGAAGTCGTGGTCGTCGATGCCGATGACCGACAGGTCCTCCGGGACGCGCACACCGGCTTTGTTGGCCTCGAAGATGATGCCCATGGCCATCTCATCGGAGGCGCAGAAGATTGCGGTGGGCTTGGGACCGTCGGCGGCCCAGAGGCGGCGGAATGCCTCCTGCCCGCTGCGCACGGTGAAGTCCCCCCAGAGGTCCCATTCGGTCCGGACGGGCAGCCGCGCCTCGCCCATGATGTCGTGGAAGGCCTGGATCCGGACCCTGGGGACGTCGAAGTTGAGATCGGTTTCGTCGTCGCCGTGCAGGAGCGCGATGTCAGTGTGGCCCAGCCCGATCAGGTGGCGCACTGCGGTGGCGGCCGCGGCGTAGTCGTCGATGCCAATGTAGGGGCACTCCTCGACATGGCCTCCCACCACCACCAGCGGGATGTCGATTTTCTGCAGATGCTCGATTTCCTCGTGGGTGAGCGCCATGCAGAGGACCAGCAGGGCGTCGATCTGCTTGTAGACCATGGTCTTGCTGAAGAGCCGCTCACGGTGGCTGCCGTGCCCGCCGAGGTTGAAGAGCGACAGGTTGTACTGCCGGGAGTGCAGTTCCCGGTCGGCGCCCTCGATGGCCTTGGAGAAGAACCAGCGGCTGACGAACGGGGCCAGTACACCGATGGTCTTGGTCCGGCCCGTCGCCAGGCCGGACGCCGAGGACGACGCGACGTAGCCCAGGGATTCGGCAATGCCGAGGATCTTTTCCCGGGTCGCCGGGGAAACACGGGGCAGTCCGCGGACGGCCCGGGAGACGGTGGCAGTGGACACGCCCGCGGCGGCGGCTACATCCTCAATGCTGACGCCGGAGTGGCCGCCGCGCTGCGCCCTTTCTATCCGTGCCACCTGTGCCCCCTTGTAAACGGTCCGTGGAAGCCTGGCGGCTGCCCGCAGACCTGTTGCGTCCGCCTCCCCCGGCGGCTGAATAATCCTGTCCCTGGCGGCTGGCCCTTGCTAGGCGCGCCGGCTGGCCGTCCGGCGCGGCAACCGCCGGCGCAACCGGATCATCCCATAGAGGGCCAGCAGCATGGCGAGCAGACCCAGGGCCCAGCCGAGGGCGTCCTGGGCGGTCACTTCCATCCAGACGGTGACCACCAGCAGCACCACGGCCCAGAAGCCGAGGAACCCGATGATGATGTCGAAGTCCTCGCCGGAGCGCACCTTTCGACGCGTCGCCGGCACGTGGCCCTGGTTCTGCTCGTCAGTCATCATCCCTCAGTCACTTAACCGCGCCGGCCGTGAGGCCCGCGACAATCTTACGCTGGAACACCAGCACCAGAATGACCAAGGGAATGGTCACGATGGTGCCTGCAGCCATGATGGCGGTGTACGGAATCTGGTTCGGCTGCGCACCCGCGAAGCTTGCAATGGCCACTGTGACCGGCTGCGTTGCGTCGGACGAGAGCTGGCTGGCGATCAGGAATTCATTCCACGAGGAGATGAAGGCCAGGATGGCGGTCGTGAAGATGGCCGGGGCGGCCAGCGGCATGATGACCTTCCGGAACGCCTGTCCCTGCGTGCACCCGTCCACCCGCGCCGATTCCTCGAGCTCCCACGGCATCTCCCGGAAGAAGGACGTCATGGTGTAGACGGTCAGCGGCAGCACGAACGAGATGTTCGGGATGATCAGGGCCTGGTAGGTGCCCATCCAGCCGATGTTCGTGAAGAGCTGGAACAGCGGGGTGATGAGGGCGACGCCGGGGAACATGGAAGCCCCCAGGATGAAGCCCAGCACCAGGTACTTGAACTTGAAGTTCAAGCGGGCCAGGGCGTAGGCGGCAAACACGCCGATCACCAGCGACACCAGGGTGACGACGGTGCCGATGAACAGGCTGTTGAGCAGAGCCTGGCCGAAGTGGTTGCCGAAGGACGTGTCGAACGCCGTCTTGAAGTTGTCCAGCGTCACGTGGGTCGGCAGGATCGAGGTGTCGTAGGTGTAGCCGACGTCGCGGAACGCGGTCACCACCATCCAGTAGGCCGGAGCCAGGCACCAGAAGAGAATCACGGCCGCGCTGATGTACGTGCGGCTCTGGGCCCACTTCTCGCGGTTCTGCGCGGCCTTCCGCCCCCGGTCCTGCTCTGCGCGCAACTCGGTTGCGGCGCTCGTCGCGGCGGTCATTTCTTCCCCTTACCTGCGCCGGTCTGCTGTTCCACGACGTTCGCCCCGAGGAAGCGCACGAAGATGAAAGCCACCAGAAAGATGATGATGAACGTGATGGTGGACAAAGCCGCCGCCGCGTTGAAGCCCTGCCTGATCTGGTTGATCACCAGGATGGACAGCGTCGTGGTGTTGTTCGCTCCGCCCGTCAGGATGTACGGGAGGTCGAACATGCGCAGTGCATCCAGGGTGCGGAACAGGATGGCCACCATGAGCGCGGGCTTGACCAGCGGCAGGGTGATCATCCGGAACCGCTGCCAGGCGCTGGCGCCGTCGACCTTGGCCGCCTCATACACTTCAGCGGGAATCATCTGCAGGCCGGCAAGAATCAACAGCGCCATGAAGGGAGTGGTCTTCCAGACATCCGCGATGATCACGGCCCACCTGGCCGGCCATTCGCTGCCGGTCCACAGGACGGTGGTGTTGAAGAGCTTGTTGCCGATGCCTTCGAAGGCGAAGATGAACAGCCACAGCTTGGCCGTCACGGCGGTGGGGATGGCCCAGGGCACCAGGACAGCGGCGCGGACCAGGCTGCGGCCCTTGAAGGCACGCGCCATGATGACGGCCATCCAGAAGCCGAGCACAGTCTCAAGTGCCACCGTGACGATGGTGAAGAAGAATGTGGTTCCGGTGGCGGACCAGAACTGCGCGCCCAGGGTTCCCGGCGGGCAGTCAACGGTTCCGCCGGACGGTGCCGGGCATTGCTGGAAAATCCAGTTGTAGTAGTTCGAGAAGCCGGCCGGGCCACCCTCAACGAAGAGACCCGTGGCGGGGTCCAGACCGGCATCCTTCTGGAATGACATCACAATGGCGGTGATGATCGGGTACACGATCACGACCGACAATGCGAGGATGGTCGGCGCCAGCAGCCATGCTGCCCAGCGCCCCTGCGTCGCGATGCGGTTGTCCTCTCCAACACCCTTGGGTGCGTGGTGGATCGGAGCCCCGCCCGACGCCGGTGCCTTGACCGACGTCGGGCCTACTTCAGTTGCCATGATGGACCTACTGTCCCGCGCTAGCGGACTCGATGGACTTCTGCATGTCGGAGAGGGCCGCGTCTACGGTCTTCTCGCCCTTGATGGCCGAGTACGCGTTTTCCTGGATAGCCTTGGTGACGGCCGGGTAGAACGGGGTGACCGGGCGCGGCACGGCGTTCTCGATCGAGGTCTTCAGGACCGGCAGGTACGGCAGCTTGGCGACGAGTTCCTTGTCGTCGTAGAGCTTGCCGAGCACCGGTGCGAGCGAACCCTGCGTGGCGAAGAACTTCTGGGTCTCTTCGGTGGTGAGGAACTTCAGGAAGTCCACCGCGGTGGCCTTGTTCTTGGAGTAGACGCTGATCGCGGCGCTGTGGCCGCCGAGGGAGGAAGCGCCCGGACCGTCCTTGCCGGGGAGTGCGGTCATGCCCAGGACGTCCTTGACCTTCGAGGAGCCTTCGGTGGTGGCCAGGTTGTAGACGTAGGGCCAGTTGCGCAGGAACAGCAGCTTGCCGTCCTGGAACGCCTGGCGGCTTTCCTCTTCCTGGAACGTGATGGCTTCCTTGGGGATTGCGCCGTCTGCGTAGGCCTTGGTCAGGTTGGCCATGCCGGCCTTTGCTTCCGCGGTGAGCAGGTTGGGCTTGCCGTTCTCGTCCAGCACGGCTCCGCCGGCGGAGTTGATTGCCTCGGAGGCGTTGACGGTCAGTCCCTCGTACTTCTTGAACTGGCCCGAGTAGCAGCCGATGTTATTGGTCTTGGCGATGGAGCACATGCTCATCATCTCGTCCCAGGTCTTCGGGGGCGTGGGGACCAGGTCCTTGCGGTAGTACAGGATGCCGCCGTCGGATGATTCCGGTGCCGCGTACAGCGTGCCCTTGTAGGAAGCGGCATCAACGGTCGGCTTCAGCATGGCCGAGGTGTCCAGCGCCATCTTGTCCTTGAGCGGCTGCAGCCAGCCCTTGGCGGCGAACTCGGCGGTCCAGACGACGTCGACGCTCGCGACGTCGTAGCCGGCGTCCTTGGCCTGGAAGTGCTGGACGAGGTCGTCGTGCTGCTGGTCGGCCTGGTCCGTCTGCTCCTTGAAGGTGACCTTCTCGTTCGGGTGGGCGGCGTTCCACTTCTCGATCAGCGGGCGGACCACGTTGCTGTTGTCCTTGCCCTGAACGTAAGTGATGGGGCCGCGCCCGTCCAGGCCCTGCGAGGCGGCGTCGCTGCCGCTGGTAGTGCCGCCACCTCCTCCGCCACACGCCGAAAGAGTGATAGCCAAAATGCCTGCCGTGGCGACGGGAAGTAGGAAATTGCGGGTTTTCATACTGGAGTGCTCCTCGCTGAGTACCTGTGAAAAACGGCCGTAGTGTTGGCGTGCCGACCATCACAGTAATCAACAGGCAGCCCGGAATGCAAGCGTTTACATGAAACCTTTATGCAAAGGAGATTCCGGGGCCGGCCGTCCAGCCCGCGCGGCCATGCCGCCACCCCGGGCGTCATTCCAGACGATTCAGCCGCCATTCCGGGCGCTTTGGCCGCCGACCGGCCCCGTGGCGCCTACTGGGAAGGCTGCCTCAGCCTCACCGCCGGCTCAGCGGACCCGCTCGGACCGGCCGAACCGCGACCGTGCGCCGGATCCGATGTGGATCAGCACCGGGGTGCGTTTGCCGATCACCGCGTCGAGCGCCTCCACCAGGGCGGAAACTTCGGCGGCGAGCCGGTGCGGGGCAACGCCCTGGCGCGGTTCCACCCGGATCTTGAGGGCCGGCTCCCCGCTGATTTCGTAGGCGGCTACCGTGACGCCGGCCAGGTCGGGCCGGTCCGCGAGCGCCGCGCGGAGCGTCTGCTCCGCCACGCCGCCGCTGATTCCGACGTTGCCGGGCACCTCCCCCGGGTCCTCCTCTGCCACGAGCAGGCTGGTCCGGCCCTTACCCTGTTGGGCAATCCAGGCGATCATTAGGCCAAGCACCACCAGCAGCGCCAGGCAGATGGCGAGCCACAGCCAGCTCCCTTGGCGGCGCGGGAACTGCGTCCGTTCGAACAAATCGAGCCAGAAGCTCAGGACGCCGCCTGCCCACTCATGCCACCACACACCGACGATCGGGACGGTTGCAAGCAAAATCAGGAGGACGCCGATGGCGAGGAGGATGATGCCAAGGATGCCAATCAGTACGCGGTTCAGCACCCGGGGAGTGTTGTTCATGCCCCCACCACCCCTGCCGTGGATACCTGGATCCGCACTTCCGGCATCGGCCAGGGGCGCATTTCCTCGACTTCCCGGCGCACAGCCTCCAGGACGGCGTCCGGGCGCAGCGGCACACCGGAGGTCGGCCGGACGTTGACCGTGATCCGGTTCCGCGACACGACCACCATCACTTGTTCCTTGGCCACGTTGGCGGCCAGCCGGGCCCGGCGCGCCAGGGCAGCGGCGATCACCTCATCGTCCACCACGACGCCGGCCCGGCGGTCCGGGAGCAGGTGGCGTGCCCGCCGGCCGGGCAGCACGGCGTTGAGGAAGAAGAACAATCCGGCCATCGCGACCACGGCGCCCGTGACGCCCAGCAGGAGCGGCGGGATTCCCGCCGGGAGCGCGACCACCCGCTCGGCCGCGGTCTGCGGATCCACGAGCCACGGCGGCTGCCCGATCGCACGGACCCCGGTCTCAAGCAGCGCATAGCCGAACACGGCCATGACCAGGCAGGCCGCGATCACGGACACAACGGCGCGCGAGGTGTGCGTCTCCCGTTTCAAAATCCGGCCCATGCCCGCGGCGCCGGAACCCAGCGGCGCGCTCCCCGGCACCGCATCGGCGTCGTGCCCGCCGGAGCCCGTTCCGGTGTGTTGGATGTCCTGGCTCAATGTACCCGGCCTCCCCCGCGCACTGCGGCTCCGCTGATGCGGATGTCCACCCGGCTCAGCTGCGCCCCGGTCAGTTCCGTTACGCGGCGCAGGATCTGGGCCTTGGCGGCGACGGCACGTTCCCAGATGGAACCGCCGAATCCGGCGACGCGGCCGGGGTCCCGGACCACAGCGGTGAGGTTCGGGACCGCGACGGGCATGACAAGCGACAGCGCGAGCAGTCCGTCATCGTCCGACCAGTTGGCGCGCACGTCGTGCGCCGGGACACCGAGGGCCTCCCCCGCGGCCGCCCGGGCCACGCTCGTCAGGGCCTGGGTGCTGATGCGGTTGTGCCCGGCCATCGCGGCGCCGGCGATCGGCGCTTCAGCCGTGATGCTCATGAGGAGGAACGCCGGCCTGTGAGGGCGTCAAACACGCTGCGCAGGTCCAGCTTCCCCTCTGCGGCCCGGCCCAGGAGGGCGCCGATGGCCATGAAGAACAGGGCGCCGAGGAAACCCCAGACACCGAACTGGAAGGACATGAAAGCCACGAAGGCCCCCATGGCGATTCCCACTACCGTCAGACTCATTGGATAGCCTCCCTGACCGGCCGGGCCTCAGCGGACGCGGCCGGTTTGGCCGGGCCGGGCACATAAACGTCATTGATCTCGATATTTACCTCGATCACCTCGAGCCCCACGAGTTCCCCGACGGCGGCGTAGACGGCGGCGCGGACCTGGTCCGCGAGGGCCTGAAGGGGGGTGCCGTACACCGCAACAAGATCGATGTCCACGGCGACCTGCGTTTCGCCGACTTCCACGCGGACGCCCGCGGCGTGATCGGCGTTGCCGACGGCGTCGCGGATGGCCCCGAGGGCGCGTGAGGGTCCTGATCCCAACGAGTAGACGCCGGGTACCGATCGGGCGGCGATGCCCGCGACCTTGGCGACGGCGGTTTCCGCTATGACCGTGCGGCCGGTGCCGGCCGGTGCGGACAGACCGTCCGCGGGACTGGCCAGAGCACCAGCCACGGGCTGACCGGCCGCGAGGCCGGCAACGTGCTGACCGGCCGCGGGACCGGCGACGGGTTGAGAATTCTGGTATTCCATAACGCACTCCCCCTTCTCTTTGACACAACCCTAGTCCCTGCCTTGGGGCGCGTGGGGGAATCTTGCGGCGCCCGTTCCCACAGTCCATGCAGGTGGGGGCGGGAACGGGCGACCTGCTGCGGGGGCAGGGCCGGCCGTGTGTCAGCTGCGGGATGCCAGCCGGGAGCCGACGCGGGCGATGGCCTGGCCGAACGCCCTACTTGCAGTTGGTGGCGATCCAGGTCGTGACCGGCGCCATGGCGGCCTGGAGCTTTCCGCTGGAGAAGACCGTCTGGTCGGTGACGCCGGCAACGGCCACCTCCTTGAGGTTGGCGAAGTCGGCCTTGAGGCTGTCCGGGACGCGCTCGGCCGTCTCGGCCAGCTCCGTTTTGAACTGTTCCAGTTCCGCCGTCTTGCCCTGGGCGGCCGACAGCGGAAGGAGCGTGGCGCCGGTTGCCTGCTCCGAGATCTTGGAGCACGCCTCGGCGGCGCTGGTGAAGCCGCCGAACGGTCCCGAGGTCTTGCTGGGGCTCGGCGCAGCGGACGCGGAAGCAGTGGACGAGCCAGTGGCGGACGACGTCGCGCTGCCGGCCTGCGGGCCCGAACAGCCGGTGAGTGCCAGGGCGGCGAGGACGGCGGTTGCGGCGAGAGGGCGGGCAATATTCTTCGAAGTCACGTTGCAGAATCACTTTTCGGTTGAGATTGCGCCGCCCGCCCGGACCGGGCTGCCGGCGGCCTTGGTGTTCTTTCCCCAGCGTGCGAGTCTAGCCGGGCCAGCTGGACGGCCCCCAACCGGTCGCCGGAACCCGCCGCCGTCGTCCGCCCCGTCGATAGCTCCGCAACTGCCCTTTTGGCCCGTCAAAACGGCACTTGCGGAGCAGTCGATAGTGTTTACGGCTCTGCCAGTGGTTTCTGCGGGTATCAGCATCGCTACGAGAGGCAGGAACGGTCCCTGTTTAACCTCAGCCGGCTTCGAGGACGAAGAAGATGAAGGACAGGAACGCTGTCTTCTCGCCGTTGAGGATGCGCGGCGGAAGGAGTTCGTGCGGTGTGTCTGGAGATGGCGCTGGCTCGCTCACGGTGGCTACGCGGTATCCCGCCGACGTGAAGGCGTTGATCATCGCGTGAAGTGGCCGGTGCCAGAAGGTCAGGACCGCAGGCTCGCCAGCGAACTCGTAATCCTCCGAGTACTGCCGGATCGCGAAGTAGTCCTCGGTTGGTTGGGTGATCACGCTGACCGTGGGGTGGTTGACCGAGAGGATCAGGCGACCGCCGGGCTTCAGCACGCGCCGAAGTTCGGCAAGTGGTGCCGACCAGTCCTCCAGATAGTGCAGGACCAGGGACGAGACAACGTCGTCGAAGGAGCCATCGGCGAAAGGGAGAGGCCTGCTGAGGTCGGCCACGTACAGGTCCGCGGTCGCGCCCAAGCGCTGTCTTGCCAACTCGAGCATGGCAGGACTGGAATCGAAGCCGGTCATGATTGCGCCTCTCGCGCTCAGTGCCGCGGACAGGGGCCCGGAGCCGCACCCTGCGTCCAGGACCCGGTGGCCGTCAACGTCGCCGGCGAGGCCAATCATCGCCGGCCGCTCGTAGTAGGCGTTGAGGAGGCTGGACTCGTTCTCCGCCGAATAGCTCTCGGCGAACCTGTCATAGTGGTCGGCTTTCACGGATCCTCGCTCTCCGGAGAACGCTCATGGTCAGGACGGTCGGCCCGATCCTAACAACCTGGCCGCCGAATCCGCATCCATCCAGAAGCCGCAGACGAACCCTTCGAGAGCAGGGGCCAGTGGGTGATCCAAGGGGTGGGCCCCCGTCGATTGCTCCGTAACTGCCCTTTTGACCCGTCAGAACGGCAGTTACGGAGCAGTCGATGGAGTTAAGGCGGAGCAGCCGATGGCGTTAAAGAAGAAAAGCACCAGTTCTCAAAGAACTGATGCTTCCCAGTGGTGGCTCCGACCGGCGTCGATCCGGTGACCTTTCGATTTTCAGTCGAACGCTCTACCAACTGAGCTACAGAGCCTAGGTGACACGTCACCTTGAAGGCCGAAATTTCTTCCGGCAATCAGAGCGACCCTGACGGGACTTGAACCCGCGACCTCCGCCGTGACAGGGCGGCGCGCTAACCAACTGCGCTACAGGGCCTTGCTTGTTTACTGCTTGTTCTTGCTCTCTGCGGTATCGCTACCGCAAATTTTCAAGGCCTTTAGCCTACCAGACTTTTTCATCCGGTTTGACCAGTTCCTTGCGTACCCCCAACGGGATTCGAACCCGTGCCGCCGCCGTGAAAGGGCGGTGTCCTAGGCCGCTAGACGATGGGGGCCAGGACGCCATCCGGTGAAACATATCAGGGCAAAAATTAAGGGCCGAAGCCTGTCGTTTTTGTCCTTTCGGGTTCCTCCGAACTGGACTATAAAACTATAAGGGCAGACCCCCGGAATATCCAAAATCGCCTCCTCCGCAGGGGCAAGACCCGGGCAAAGTGGGTGCAAGATGGACTGATGGATGCCATCGATGCCCTCAATGAGATCGCGTTCTGGCTGGAACGCGAGCTGGCCCCCACCTTCAAGATTCAGGCGTTCCGAAAGGCAGCGGGGATTATCGGCGCCCTGGACCCGGACGAGGTCGCAGCGCGGGCACGCAACGGCAGGCTCAAGAGCATGAAGGGCATCGGGGACAGAACGTTCGAAGTCATCCGGCAGGCGGTCGACGGCGGCGTGCCCGACTACCTTGAGGGCTTGCGGCAACGCGGGCAGCAGCCTCTGGCGACCGGCGGCACCGAACTGCGCTCCGCCCTCCGCGGGGACCTGCACAGCCACAGCGACTGGTCCGACGGCGGGTCCCCGATCGGGCTCATGGCTGACGCCGCCCGGACGCTGGGCCGGGACTACCTCGCCCTGACGGACCACTCCCCCAGTCTCAAGATCGCCAACGGACTGAGCGCCGAACGGCTTCGGGAACAGCTGGACGTTGTAGCGGACATCAACGGGGACGGCGGGGTCTTCCGCCTCCTGGCCGGGATCGAGGTGGACATCCTGGAGGACGGCACCCTTGACCAGTCCCCGGAGATGCTGGACCGCTTGGACATCGTGGTGGCGAGCGTGCACTCGAAGCTCCGTTCCGACCGGCGCACCATGACCGAGAGGATGTTGGGCGCCATCAATGATCCGCACATGAACGTCCTCGGTCACTGCACCGGCCGGCTGCTGCAGGGGTCGAGGGGAACCCGGCCGCAGTCCGAGTTCGACGCGGGGCGCGTGTTCGCGGCGTGCGCCGAGAATAATGTGGCGGTCGAAATCAATTCCCGCCCCGAACGGCAGGATCCGCCTGACGAACTGATTCGGCTGGCCCTCGATGCCGGCTGCCTGTTCAGCATCGACAGTGACGCCCATGCGCCGGGCCAGCTGGATTTCCTGCAGTACGGTGCCGAGCGGGCGGCCTCGAACGGCGTGCCCGCCGAGCGGATCGTCACCACCTGGCCGCTGGATCGGCTGCTGGAATGGTCCGGAGGCGGCAAATAGCGGGCGGTCCAACTGCTTTGGGCCGGGCCCCGGGCCTCCCCCAGCCCGACGACGCCCTAGGCCCGGGACTGGTCCGGCCCCTCGGGCCGCCACGGCGTGGGCCTGGGCAGCCAGCGCGGGACGTTGCTGCGGTACTCCTCGTAGGCCGCACCGAACTTCCGGGTCAGCGCCGGTTCCTCGTACAGCCGGACGAAAGCCAGCACCGGGATGGCGCCGATGCCCAGGGCCAGGAAGAGCTTCGGCTGGCCGAGCAGGAGCCCCTGGCCTGCGACCGCCGCCGCAATGGATACGTACATCGGATTCCGCACGTACCGGTAAAGCCCGCCAACCACCAGTTGCCTGGGCGGGGCAAATGGCGCGGGGGTCCCGATGCCCTCGACGGCGAAATGCACAAAGGAGTTCGCGATGACGGCCGCGCCCGCGCCGATCATCAGGGCGCCGGCGACCTGCGCGGGCACCCCTCCGGGGACCGGGGACTCCACTTTCCAGCGGGTCAGCAGCCACGGAACCACGCCGGCGGCGGTTGCGGGGGCAACCGCGAAGGCGGCTGTGCCGATGGCTGCACGCCGCCGCTCGCGGGCGGAAGCTGGGGCTGCGGTCATACCAGCAATCGTGGCCCCGCCACGTTGAACGGGCAAGGGCCCGCCCGCCCCACGGGGGGTGGATCAGCTTGGGCTTTCCCCACACCTTGCGGCAGCGCGCGTTGGGAGGGTCGGTGGGCGGGCGCGTGTCAGGTCAGCAGCAGCACGGCAAGGGTGACCATCACGACGGCGATTCCGGCGTCGAGCACGCGCCAGGCCATCCGGCGCCGGAACAAGGACGTCAGGAACCGTGACCCCGCGCCGAGGGCGGTGAACCAGGCAATGCTTCCAAGGCCGGCCCCGGCGGCGAACCACCAGCGCCCGGCCTCGCCCTGGGCGGCAGCGAGGGACCCGAGCAGCAGCACCGTGTCCAGGTAGACGTGCGGGTTCAGCCAGGTGAAGGCCAGGCAGGTGCCAAGGACGGCGGCCCGGCCGGCGGCCGGCGTGCCGCCGGGATTCTCCATCTGCTCCCCGCGGACCGCACGCCGGGCCGCTAGCGCCCCGTAGGCGAGGAGGAACGCGGCCCCGGCCCACCGGATCACGATGAGGGCAGCGGGCGCCCGGTCCAGGAGGATGCCGATGCCCGCGACGCCCAGCAGAATCAGCACGAGGTCCGAGACCGCGCAGACGGCCACCACCATGACCACGTGCGAGCGCTGGATGCCCTGCCGGAGGACAAAAGCGTTCTGCGCGCCAATGGCAACGATGAGGGACAGTCCGGCGGAGAGACCGGAAAACAGGGAGAGGATCACCACTCCACGGTAGGCGCCCGCCAAAGATGAAACCAGTTAAAGATTCTGCTGATACGTAAGATGGGCTAATGATGGAGATCACCCCAGAGCAGGCCCGGACACTGGCCGCGATTCTGACGCACGGGAGCTTCGACGCCGCGGCCGCGCACCTGTCCGTGACGCCTTCGGCGATCAGCCAGCGGGTGCGGGCCCTCGAGACCGCCGTCGGCCGGCCGGTCCTGACCCGGGCGCGTCCGCCCGGACTCACGGAGCCCGGCGAGGCCGTGGTGCGCTTCGCCCGGCAGCTGGAATTGCTCTCCGCGGACCTGGCCGAGGAGCTGCAGCCGGACCAACCCCGCGGGGCGACGCGGCTGACGCTGGTGATCAACAGCGATTCCTTGCACACCTGGGCGCTGGCCGGCCTCGCGGCGGCCAGCGACAACGTCCAGCTCGAGATCCTGCGCGAAGACCAGGAGCATTCGTTGGACCTGCTGCGCGCCGGAGCCGCCGCTGCCGCGATCACGGCGACGGCCCAGCCCGTGCCCGGCTGCTCGTCCAGCAAACTGGGCACCATGCGCTATCTGCCGGTGTGCGCTCCGGAGTTCACGCGCCGCTGGTTTGGGGCCGGGGCGACCGGCGCGACGCTGGCCGCGGCTCCCGTTGTGGTCTTCGACCGCAAGGACGATCTGCAGGACCGCTGGCTGCGCCGGATCAGCCGCGCCCCACTTCAGCCGCCGCGCCACTATGTCCCGGCCGCCCAGGAGTTCGGCGATGCCATCCGCTGGGGCATGGGCTGGGGCATGATGCCCGAGATCGAGATCGGCGAGGACCTGTTGGCCGGCCGGCTCGAGGCGCTCGCCCCGGGGGCGCACGTGGACGTTGCCCTCTACTGGCAGCAGTGGCGGCGCGGCTCGGCGGCGCTGACCGACGTCGCGGCCGCTGTCCGGGCGGCGGCGCGCGTCCTGCGCTGAGGCCATCCGGGATGTTGGCAGGATCTCGACTAGACGTGACCGATTCCCGCCAGCCGGGCGACGGCGGGAACGGCTAGATTGACAGCATGGCAACAACCGCCCCATCCGGCCCCACTCCGTCCGCAGGCCCCCACGAAGGGTCTCCGCACGCTGCCCCCGCACCCGCCCCGCAACCCTCGCCGCCCCCTGCCGGGCAGCCGGGCACGATCAGCAGACTCGGCATCGCCGCCGTCGTCGTCACCGTGGTCCTGTGGGCCTCCGCGTTCGTGGGCATCCGCGCCGTGGGCCCGAGCTTCTCCCCCGGCTCCCTGACGCTCGGCCGGCTGGCGGTTGCCGCCGTCGTGCTGGGCCTGCTGGTGGTGCCCAAGCTCAGGGGCCTGCCCCGGGGCCGCGAGTGGTGGCCCATCCTGGCCTACGGCGTCATGTGGTTCGGAGGCTACAACGTGGCCCTGAACGCCGCCGAACACATGCTCGACGCCGGCACAGCCGCCCTGCTGATCAACGTCAACCCCATCCTGGTCGCCGTCATGGCCGGCGTGATCCTGAAAGAAGGGTTTCCGCGCTGGCTCATCATCGGCAGCCTGATCGCGTTCGGCGGCGTGGCCGTGATCGCGCTTGGTTCCGGCCAGCGGTCGACGGCGGATGTGGCCGGCGTGCTGCTCTGCCTGCTCGCGGCCGCGCTGGCCGCGGTCAGCGTGATCGTCCAGAAGCCGGTGCTCCGCAAGTTCCCGGCCGCCCAGGCCACCTGGTTCGGCATCATGGTGGGCGCCCTCTGCTGCCTGCCCTTCAGTGGCCAGTTGATCACCGAGCTGCAGGCCGCTCCCCTGCCGGCCACGCTGGGCCTGGTCTATCTGGGCATCTTCCCCACCGCTATCGCGTTCACCACCTGGGCCTACGCGCTTTCGATGATTGATGCCGGACGCCTCGCCGCCACCACCTACCTGGTCCCGGGCACCACAATCCTGATCTCCTGGCTGGTCCTGGGCGAGATTCCGACCATCTGGGGCCTGGTGGGCGGCGCGATCTGCCTCGTGGGCGTGGGGCTGACCCGGCGCCGGTCCCGCTAGAGTTTGCCTATGCCCTCCTCCCTGCCGCCCGGCCTGCCAATCGATCCGAACGGCGGGGACGGCGGTGACAATGGTGACGGTGGTGACGGCCCCTTCCCGATGTCCGAGGCCGATTTCGAGGCCGCCGTGAGTGATGCCCTGGACCGGATCCCGCCCGATCTGGCAAAGACCATGAGCAATGTCGCGATCTTCATCGAGGACGACTACACCCCGCAGCCCGGGGAGGATCCGGACACCGTGCTGCTGGGACTCTACGAGGGCGTCCCCCTGACCGAACGGGACTCCTGGTGGGACGCCGGTTCGCTGCCGGACCGAATCACCATCTTCCGCCAGCCCATCCTGGACATCTGCGCCTCCCGCGAGGACGTGATCGAGGAAGTCACCGTCACCGTGGTGCACGAGATCGCCCACCACTTCGGCATCAGCGACGCGCGCCTGCACGAGCTCGGCTGGGGATAGCCTTGTAGGCATGGGACACGACCACAGCCACACGCACGGCGTTACCGCCACAGGGAAGCACCGCAAGCGTCTGGTCGCCGTCCTGGCCATCACGCTCGCCGTGGTGCTCGTGCAGACGATCGGCGCCGTGGTCTCCGGATCCCTGGCCCTGCTCGCCGATGCCGGGCACATGCTCTCGGACGCCGCCGGCGTCTTCATCGCCCTGCTGGCCGCGTGGATCGCCACCCGGCCCGCCAGCGATCTGCGCACCTACGGTTACCAGCGCGCCGAGGTATTGGCGGCGCTGGCAAACGCCCTGGTCCTGATTGTCATCTCGGTGGTCATCTTCACCGAGGCCATCCGCAGGCTCGGCGCCACCCCCGAGGTCCACACCGACATCATGCTCGCCGCGGCGGTCCTCGGCGCCGTCGCCAACCTCGTTTCCCTGCTGATCCTGCGCGGAGCCCAGAAGGACAGCCTGAACGTCCGCGGCGCCTACCTCGAAGTCCTGGGGGATCTGCTGGGCTCCTTCGCCGTGATCGCGGCGGCGGTGGTTATCATGGTCACCGGGTTCCAGGCGGCCGACACCATCGCCTCGATCCTCATCGCCCTCATGATCCTGCCCCGGGCCTGGCACCTGCTGCGCGACGTCGTGGACGTGCTCCTCGAGGCCACGCCCAAGGGTGTGGACGTTCAGATGATCCGCGAACACATCCTCGCAGTGGACGGAGTGGTATCCGTCCATGACATCCACATCTGGACCATTACCTCCGGCGTCCCCGTCTTCTCCGCCCACGTGGTGGTGGAGGACGCGGCGCTCGGTGCCAAGGGCGCCGACCGGGTCCTGGACAAGCTCACCAGCTGCCTGGGCTCCCACTTCGACACCGAACACTGCACGTTCCAGCTCGAGCCCGCCACGCATTCGGAGCACGAGGCCCACCAGCACGCCTGATCCGGCGGCGGGACACACCCGCCGCGGAAGTGGCCAAATGACACCAGTGTTGTTTATGTTATTCATGTGACTCGTGTTGCCAAAGTGACCTTTGGCACGTAGCCTCATGCCTGCTGGGTGATCCGCAGAGGGGCTTGCACGCGCCAAAATCCGACCTCGCTCATTCCAGCCTGAAACTTCGCGAGGTTTGCCCATGAGTTGGACCGGATCCGGCCGCAAGACGGCTGTGCTCTGCACCGCCGTCTTCCTCCTTGGAACGCTCGCGCTCCCCGCCCAGGCCGCACCGCTGACTTCCGAGCCGGCGGCTGCCGGCCGGGTTCCGGCCTCGCCCGAGATCCCCTCACCGGAAGAAATCGCTGCCGCCAAGTCCAATGCGAGCTCGACGGCGGCAGAGGTCACCAGGATCGACGGGCTGCTGGCCGACGCGTCGGCCGGCCAGGAAACTTCCCTGGCCGCATCCCTGCAAGCAAACAACGCATACGGCGAGGCACTCGTGGAGCTGGCCACACGCCGTGACGCGGCGGCTGTGGCGGCCGCCCGGGCTGCCGCCGCCGGGACGGAACAGGCCAAGGCCCGCAAGCAGGTTGGCCAGCTGGCCGGCGACCTGTACCGCAACGGCGGCCTGAACCCGGCCCTCAGCAGCTTTGTCAGTGGCTCCGGGCGGGCCCTGGAGGATGCCGCCACGCTGGAGGCTGTAACGGCGGGACGTGCGCGGGCCTTCGAGTCCGCGGAAAACGCGGCCACTGCCGCGCAGTCCCTGACCGAGGCCGCAGCGGACGCCAACCGCGCCGCCGACGAGGCCGCCGCGACCGCCGAGGACCGCAAGGCCGACGCCGACCGCGCCGCCGCCGCCCAGCGCCAGGTCGTGGCCGATGCCAAAGCGCAGCGCAGCGCGCTCGTCGACCAGCTGGCAAGCCTGAGAAACACCACCGCGGCGCTGGAATCGGCCCGGGTGGACGCCCTGGACCGCCAGCGCCAGCAGGCTCGGCTCGCAGCATTGACCGCGGCGGCCGGCCCCGCGCCGCAGCCCGGCACGGGTTCACAGCCTGCCCCCGCAGCACCGGCACGGGACGATTCGGCTGCAGGGCAGCCCGCCGCTCCGGCTCCGGTCGACGCGCCGGCCCCCGCCGCAGCGCCCGCCCCTGCGCCCGCTCCTGCACCCGTTCCGGCACCCGCATCCGCGCCGGATCCCGCGCCGGCACCCGCCCCGGTCCCGGCACCCGTTCCTGCGCCCGTTCCGGCGCCAGTTCCTGCGCCAGTACCCGTTCCGGTTCCGGCGCCGATTTCCGGCGGGTCAAACCAGACCGCGATTTCGGTGGCGCTCGGCAAGACCGGATCGCCGTTCTTCTACCAGTACGGCGGAACCGGGACCCGTGGCTTTGACTGCTCGGGCCTGGTGCAGAATGCGTTCGCCTCGGCCGGCAAGTACCTGCCCCGCACGGCCTCCCAGCAGTTCGCCCAGGCCCCCGTCCATGTCCCGCTCGCCCAGGCGCGTCCGGGCGATTTGCTCGTCTGGGGTTCGGCACCGGGCTTCTACCACGTGGCGATCTACCTCGGCGGCGGCCGCGTGGTCCAGGCACTGAACCCCGACGCCGGCATTACCGTGACCGATGTTGCCGCCATGTCCGGGATGCAGCTGTACGGCTACGCGGCCCGTTACTGAGACCCGCCACTGAGACCCGTTCCGGGGCGCCGTTCCTTGGGTTCCGTTACGGCCGCTCTGGCGGCTAGGAGAGCACATCCTTGGTGATGAACCTGCCGTAAGCCAGCGCGCCAAAGACGGCGACGTAGCCGCCCTGGAGGAGGGCATTGGCGGCAAGGGAATCCCAGGAGACCGGCTGCCGGAGGAGATCGCCAAAGTCCAGCCAGTAGTGGCTGAAAAGCCACGGATGCAGCCACTCGAGCTGCGGCAGCGCGTCCAGGACCTGTGCGACGACCGAGAGCACCACGGTGGCCGCCATGGCCCCCACCGGAACATCGGTCAGGGTGGAGATGAACAGCCCGATCGCCGACAACCCCAGCAGCGAAACCGCCAGATAGGCGGCAATCAGCAGGAGCCGGATCATGGCCTCGCCCGTGCCGATCGTGTCGCCGGAAAGCAAAGTCACCGGCCCCACGGGGAAGAGCGCCGCACCGATTCCGGCCCCGGTCAGGGCCACCACGAGCGGGGCAACGACCACGAACACGGCCGCCCCGGCATACTTGATGATCAGCAGGCGGGTCCGCCCGGCGGGAGCCACCAGCAGGTACCGCAGGGTTCCCTGCCCGGCCTCGCCGGCGATCGTATCTCCGGCCACGACGCCGACGGTGAGGGGCAGGAACAGCGGAACCGAGACCACCATGGCCGTGACGCCCACGAACAGGCCGTTCTGGGCGATCCGGTCCAGGAAGGCCGGCCCGCGGCCCGGCGGCACGGCCGAGGAGACCCGCACCGCCACCGCGACCAGGATCGGGATGGCCGCCAGCGCGCACAACATGGCCCACGTCCTGCGGCGGCGGAACAGCACCCCGAGCTCGGACGCCAGCAGTCCGCCGGTCAGGGACCCGCGCCGGGACGAAGGGGCGCCTGCCCCGCCGTCGCGGCCTGCGGCCCCTGCACTGCGGCCAGGGGCTGGTCCGCGCCGGCCGGCCGCCGGGGCAAGTGCTGGTCCGGCGGCCGGATCGCCCAAGGATGAGCTGCTACTGGACAACGTCGAACCCCTCCCCCGTCAAAGCCACGAAGCGGTCCTCGAGGCTGGCCTGTTCGGTCGCGAAGCCGCGGACCCGGACCCCCGCCGCCACCAGGGCGGCCACCACAGCTTCCGGCTGCACGGCCGCCCGCTCCACGGCCGGGGCCGATCCTCCGTCTTCCCGGGCGGCCGCCCCCGGCGGAGCCACAACCGGGGCCGCAGCCGGAGCCGAAGGCAGCGACGCGAACAGGGCCGCGTCCGTCCCGGGGCCGGCGGCACCGGAACCATCGCCGCCGGATGTACGGCCGTCGGCGCCCAGAGTCGCGGTCAGGCCCAGGCCCGCCAGCACCTGCGCCGCGGTCCCCGGATCCGGGGTCAGCACGCGGATCCTTGCCTGGCCAGCCCCGCGAAGTTCCGCCAGGGTTCCCTGCGCCACAAGCCGGCCAGCGCTCATGATGGCCGCATGGGTGCAGATCTGCTCCACCTCGGCCAGCAGGTGGCTGGAGACGAACACCGTGGCGCCGTCGGCCGCGAGCGATCGCACGAGGCTCCGCACTTCACGGGTGCCCTGGGGATCCAGCCCGTTGGTGGGCTCGTCCAGCACCAGCAGTTCCCGCGGGGCGAGCAGGGCGTTGGCGATACCCAGCCGCTGCTTCATCCCCAGTGAATAGGCCCGGACCTGCTTGTCCGCGGCGTGCGTCAAACCCACCCGTTCCAGGGCTGACTGGACGCGGGCACGCCGCGTCGCGGCCGAACCATAGGGGTCCGCGGCGTCCATGCGGCGCAGATTGGCGGCACCGGAGAGGAACGGATAGAACGCCGGTCCTTCCACCAGCGCCCCGACCCGGGGCAGCACGGCGTTCAGTTTCCCGGGCATCTCCTCGCCCAGCACGCGCATGGAGCCCCCGGTGGCCGTGGCCAGGCCGAGCAGGAGCCTGATGGTGGTGGTCTTCCCCGAGCCATTCGGGCCCAGGAAACCAAAGACCGCGCCTTTCGGCACGGCCAGGTCGACGCCGTCGACAGCCAGCTGCTGGCCGAACCGTTTGGTCAGGCCCCTGGTCTCAATGCTCAGCTCGGCCGCCGGCCCGGCGGCACTCACGCGGCCGTCACCGGGCAGTCACCGCATCCCGCGCCCGTCATCACTTCTGTGCGGCAGCGGCCTGGAGCCGCTCCAGTGGCACGGAGCCGGCAACGACCCGGCCGTCGTCGAGCACCAACACGTTCACCAGCGCGGTGGACAAGAGCCGGCCGCCCTGGACCGGAACGGTGGCCTGTTCGAGCAGGGCCGTGGCGTCCGACGCCGGTCCGGCCGTTCCCGCCGGGAACTCAACAACCGAGTCCCAGCCGGACCCGGTAACGGCCGGCTTGCGGTTGCTGTCCCTGGCCGCCGGGGCCGTCGCGTTCCCGGCGTCGTTGCCGTGCTTGTGCTCCTTTACCGGAATCTCCTCGACCGTGGCGCCCGGCGGCGGAGTGAACGCGAAGACCGACGCGTCGGGGGCCCCGAGCGTCAGGCTGGTGTAGGCGACGCGGAAGGCGGGATCCGACTGTCCGCGCGCCTTGATCTCGACACCCAGCGGCAGCCCGGTCTGGCCGTCAACAGCTACTGCGATGGACCCGACCAGCGTCGCATCGGACTTCGGTGTGAGCACCAGGTTGTAGGCGGCCCGGCCGGCTACCTGGACATCGGCGCCCACCGCCACGTCCGTGCCCGGTTCGATCTTGGCCAGAAGCATCGCGGCGAGCTGGTCGGGGGTGGCGGTGATGTCGCTGCCGGCGCTGTGACGGCCGGTGTCACCGGCGTCGTCGGCCGGGAGCTGGGCGTGGGCGGCCGTGTTGTCCTTGGAGTTGTAGAACCACACGTCGTTGCCGTGACGGATGGCGTTGCGTTCGGCCAGCCGGTCCATCACCTGGATGCGGGCGTTGTCCGGGCCGTCGCGATATATCCGCGCGGTGTGCGGACCTGTCAGCAGCTCGAGCCATGCCGTCCCTGACGCGTCCGAGCCGGCACCGGTCTTGGGCAGTTCGGGAAGCCCGAGCTCAGAGGACTGTTCCAGGGTTCCGGACAAGGCGGCCTCGCGGTGCTGGGCGATCAACTGCAGCACCTGCTCCGGCGTCTTGGGCGGCAGGGGGTCCCCGGCGCTGGCGGGCAGGGATCCGGCCAGCGCGCCGGCGGCAATAACGGCCGGAACGGCGACGGCGGGCAGCCAGCGCAGCCATTTGGGCGTCATCGTAACCGCGCCCCGGAAAGAGATGTTCCAACTATCCGCGCCTGGGGAATGCGCGCTTCAGTGCAGCTCATAGGTCAACAGTACGCCTGGCCCCGGCAGCCCGGTCCTCCTACTTCAGCACATTAATGGTCAGTTCCACCGCGCCCAGCAGGAACGCGAGCACGGACGTGCCAAGGCCCGCCACGAGCAGCAGGCCGGGATGGGCCAGGCCCACCACCACCCGCCTCAGCCGGGGCCTGTCCCGCAGGAACTTCTTGGGCACGGCGCCAGGTTCCGGCGTCTGTTTCCAGCCCCGGAGCCGCCGCAGGAACCAGGCGCAGCGAATGATGAAAGCCAGCCACAGAACGGAGACCACCAGCGGGATCGCGGCCAGCAGGAGGTTGAAGCCCACCGCGGTGACCTCGCGTTCGGACGCCCCGACGAGTGACTGAAGGGTGGTCGAAATGGAGGCGCTCATGACCACGGACGCGCCCCACACAAGGAAGGCGGCGATCAGGGCCAGGAAGCGGACGAAAAAATGGCCCAGGACCGAGTCCCGGCGCGGCTTCAGGTAGCGGCGCGGGGTGGCGTGCAGAAGCGCGATGCTTGCCAGCAGCGTCGGCAGGGCGGCCAGGCCAACCAGCACATACCAGGACCAGCCGGCCAGATCCAGGAATTCATCGGCCACGATCAGCACTGCCCAGAACCCCGCCCACGCCCAGCCGGCCGTGAGCGGACGCCCCACGAACCAGTCCGGCAGCCACGCGTCCGGGTCCGCGGGCGCGGGGACTCCGTCCGGGGCAGCCGCGGGCGCTGGGGCTCCGGGCGCGGGGATTTCGGGCGGCCCGGTATCAGGCGCCGGGGTGCCGGCCGCGGGCATTCCGGCGGTCCCGGGCTCCCGGCCCTCGGAACCGCGCTCTTCGCTCATGGGCCCACTGTAGCGAGCCGGCCGGCCGCATGATGCGGGGGCGGCATGGGCCGGCGCTAGTCGGCCGGCGTCACGGTGCCGGCGGCGCCGTCGACCGTAATGCTGTGGCCCGTGGTGATCCTCGCTGTCGCGTCGGGGACCCCCACTACTGCGGGGATCCCGTATTCCCGCGCGACGACGGCGCCGTGGGAGTTGGGCCCGCCCATTTCCATCACGAGGCCGCCGGCCGTCAGGAACAACGGCGTCCAGCCCGGATCGGTGGACGGCGCCACGAGGATCTCGCCGGGTTCCAGGTGCGCGCCGTGGGGGTCGAGGATCACGCGGGCCCTGGCCGTGATGGTGCCGGCCGAGGCCGGCGTGCCGGAGAGCCGCCCCGCGCCGCCGTCGGAACCCGCCGGCCCCCATCCGCCGGCGGCGGTTCGCACTGCACCGGCCTGGGCAGCACCGGTCTGCACCGCCTCGGGCTCGGTGCCGTCCGAGAGCAGCACACGGGGAATGTGCCGGCGGCCCAGTTCAGCCGCATACGCCTCCCGGCGCTGGGCCACAAGCCCCTGCAGCGTGGCGCCGCCGAGCCCCCGGTGCGCGTCGGTCAGATCGAGGAAGAAGATATCGTCCGCCGCATCGATGGCACCGGCCGCGGCGAGTTCGGCCCCGACCGTCGCCAGCTCCTGCCGGACGGCGCCGAGCGCTTCCACGAGGTGGTACTTGGGCAGCTCACGCAGCCCGGCGAACATCCGGGTCCGCCGCAGCGCGGCCCGCACGAGTGCACCGCGAAGGCGGCTGCGCTGCCCCGCGGCGGCCACAAGCCGACCTACCTGCGCCTCCGCCTCCCTGGCCGCCTTGCCGAACTGCCGGTCCGGGGCGAGCGCAGAATCATCCATGCGCAGATAGTTGGCCAGGACCCCCAGGATGTGGGTCGGGTCATCAGACCAGCGGGGCATGCCGACGTCGATCTCCGCCACGGCGCGGTGGCCGTACCGGCCCAGGAAGTCCCGCAGCCCGGATTGCACGACGCCGGGGAGGTCCGCCGCCCGGTAACGCCGGGCTATCTCGGGCAATGCGGCGTCGCCGAACACCGCCGCCGACGCCGGGTCGTTGCGGATGGCAGTAGCCAGCGGCCACAGATCCAGGTCCATTTCGGTGGTCACGTTGTTGGGCAGCCCCCGCAGGACTTCCTGCAAGGCCCCGTTCCCCGGGTTCCCGGCGAGTTTTCTGGCCGCAGCCAGCAAGGCGAACCCCAGGGCAGGCAGCGGCAAGATCGCGGGAACCACGGGAAAGACATGCTGGCCGAGGATCCGCTCGACGTGGTCCAGGCGCTGCGTGGCGGTGGCGCCGGCGGGCACTGCGAGTGCGGCGCGGAGCTGCTCGCCCACGCGGTCTGCCTGGCGCAGTGCCGCCTCGGGCCGGATGAGGCCGCGGATCAGGGTCTCCGGGACTTTCGCCCGGGCCGCCACCGGGGCGACGTGGCGCAGGAGCCGCCACGGGGTTTTTGTGGTCACGGAGAACCTGGGATCGGCGAAAAGGTTGCGCATCACGGTGGCCGAGCGCGCCTCCATGACGTCAAACACGCGGGGGACGATCGCGCGCCCGGACTGGCTCCGGACCACCGGCGTGAGATCGAAGAAAATGCGCTGACCGGCTTCCGTGTAGGGCGCGGGCCCGTCACGGGGCACCGGCACCGGGAAATGCGCCGCCCCCGCAACCGAGGACGCAATCAGCCGGATGCTGGCGAGGCCCATCGGGGTGAGGGGCCGGGTGAGCCCCTGGGCCAGGCTGAAGCACAAATAAACGCGCGGGGTTGGCCCGGAGGGATGCCGGTCCGGCATCGGATAGAGCGTGGTGATGGGCCTGGACTGCGTAAGCCATACGGCACCGTCCTGGCCGATGGCCCATTCGAGGTCCTGCGGCGAGCCGAAGTGCACCTCCGCGCGGCGGCCCAGGAGCTCCAGGGCGGCCAGTTGGGCATCGTCGAGGCTGGGCGTCAACCCTGCGTCCGGTTGCGCCACCCGCTCGGTGCCGCCGCCGGGCAGGGGGCGGATGAGCAGGCCCTTGTCCCCGAGTCGCCGCTCGAGAATCCGTCCGGTGGTGCCGTCGATCACGAAGTGGTCAGGGTTGACCGCCCCGGACACCACGGCCTCCCCCAGCCCCGGGCTGGCGTCGATGACGGCCTCGTGCCGCCGGCCGGTCACGGGATTGGCTGTGAACAGCACTCCGGCCACGGCCGCGTCCACCATGCGCTGGACCACCACGGCGAGGGACACCGCGGAGGGCTCGATCCCCTGCACCGCGCGGTAGGTCACCGCGCGGTCTGTCCACAGCGAGGCCCAGCACCGGCGGACGGCAGCCAGCACGGCATCCGCGCCCACCACGTTCAGGAATGTGTCCTGCTGGCCGGCGAAACTGGCGAACGGCAGGTCTTCGGCGGTCGCCGAGGACCGCACCGCAACGGCCGTGTCAGCGCCCAGCGCCGCGTAGGCGGCGCGGACGGCGGCGTCGATGCCGGCGGGGACACCGGCGTCGAGCACCAGTGCGCGGGCCTTCGCGGCAAGCGAAGCCAGCCCCGCCAGGTCATCGGGGGCTGTTGCGGCGAGGGCGCGGTGCACCTCCGCCAGCGCCGGGGAGGCCGTGGCCTCCAGATAGGCCCGGGTGGTCAGGCAGAAGCCGGCGGGTACCGGAAGGCCGGCGCGTGCCAGTTCGCCCAGGTTGGCCGCCTTGCCGCCGACCGTGGCCAGCATGTCCGGGCCAAGGCGTTCCAATGCCAGGACCGGCCCGCCCTTGGCAGGGTCCGGCGTCCCGGGGTGCTCCATCCGCAATCCGTCCTTCCGCCGCCGGGCCCGTGGCCTCGGGATCCTAAGAGTCGCCGAGCATCGGGCCGAAGCTGGCCCTGTCCGCCAGCCGCGGGTCGTCGCGGTCCGGCACCACCATGACCGGCCCCTTGGCGTGGTGGAGGACGCCGTCGGACGTGGAGCCCAGCAGCATTCCGGTGAAACCGCCGCGTCCGCGGGTGCCGACCACCACGAGCTCCACGTGCCGGCTGGCATCGACGAGGATGTCGACGGGTGAGCCGTCCACGAGCTGCGTCTCCACCTGCAGGGCGGGGAAGTGGCTCCGCAGCCAGGCCACGCCGGCGTCGAGCTGGACCTTTATGTCGGCGAACAGGGCGTCGCGGTCCATCGGGGTGGGCACCCAGGCCAGCGAGCCGGTGTACTGCGGCACCGCGCACACCACGCGAAGCCGGGCGGAGAGCCGCTCCGCCTGGGCCGCGGCCTCCAGCACGGCGACGCGGGCCTGCTCGGAGCCGTCGACGCCGACGACCACGACGTTCTCGACCGGCTGGCTGCCCGACTTTGCCCGTTCGGCGAGGACGTGCTTGTCCTCTGTGGTTTCGCCCAGGCGGTCCGAGCAGATCAGCGGCACAGTCACGGTGGGGCACTTCGAGTGGGCGGGCAGCGCGCTGCTGACGGAGCCGAGCAGCCGGCCCACGAAGCCACCCCGGCCGCGGGTGCCGAAGACCAGAAGCTCCGCGGTTTCGCTCATTTCCAGCAGCACGCCGGACGCGTCCCCGTTTTCGACGGACGCGTCGACGTCGATGTTGTAAAACGCGACCTTGTCCATGGCGTGCTTGAGGATGGCTTCGGCGCCCTCGCGGATGACGGAGTCGTCCACCGTGGCGTAGCCGCCGTCGAGCCCGGAAGCAGCGAAGATCGGAACGGAATAGGCGGTCACGATGTGCAGCGGGCGGCGGCGGCGCTCAGCCTCGCGGGCTGCCCAGACCAGGGCGCAATGGCTGTGGTCCGAGCCGTCCACTCCCACGACGATTCCGCGGGGCGGCGCCGGCTCGCCACCGGTCTCCCATGCCGGGTCCGGATGCACCTGTTCACGGCCCATGGGGTCCGCCTCCTCGCGATTCTTGCCTGATGTTGCGGCTATTCTGCCAGAAGTACTGCCGCCCGGCGTCCACCGGCGAGGCGACCCGGAATCCGCGTACAGGAACCCCTGATTTTCCTCACTATTCTCGGTTATTTGCGAACATTCAAGACGGCGGCGGGGGCGTCCCCGGCGGGCCTTGACGGAAGGATTTACGCAGAGTTAACACGCTGTTTCATGGCCCGGATTCCCGGGACTTTGGGACGGTTTCCATTGGATCCGGGTGCGGAAACCGCCGAAATCCGGGACCACAGCCGATGTCCTACCTCCTCTATCCACGGGCGGGAATCTTAGGTATCCTTCGAGGCACTGCTGAACCGAGACTGGTATTCCAGAAAGCAGCCGCTGGGGCTGTGGGACCAGGACTGGGTTGGCGTCCGGGGTTTTCCCCGCGACTCGCACCATTTCAAGGAGGTACCCTGCAGTGTCGAGCATGCCTTTGTACGGCGGGATTGAGCGGACCACCGCCGTAGTCATCGGGACGGGGCTCTCCGGCCTGGCCGTGGCCAGCGAGCTCCAGCGCCGGGGTGTCTCGTCCATCATTGTGGACGGGCTCGACCTCCTGGGAGCCGGCCATCCGGCCAACACCTCATCGCTCCAGCGCTGCGACGCGGCGGACGCCGCCAGCCTGCGGGAGCGCAACGAAATCCTGCGTCACCTGCGCAACTACGCCGCAAGCCACAAGCTCGACGTGCGGAACAACATCCGGGCCCTGCAGCTGGACCTCCTCGAGGCCGGCACGGAAGGCTCAGCCACGGAGAAGTGGGCCGTCCGGACCCCGGACGGCGTCCTGCTGGCCGACCACCTTGTCCTGACCCGCTGCGCCCACAGCCAGCTGCGCCGCATGCTCTCGGAGCTTGGCATGGCGGCCGGGCAGAACCTCATGGCGGCGATGCATGCCCTCGGAATGTACCTCGTGGGCGTGGGCGAGCTCATTACCCCGACGCCCAAGGAAGTCCTGCGCCAGGCCAAAGTGGTGGGACAGGCGATCTCCGCCAAGGTCCACCCGAACGGGATCCCCGCCCTGCTGCCTGGCGGCTTTGCCCTGGCGGCCCCCGCCTAGGCGCACTTCGGTCGCGCTGTCAGGGGCGCGTTGGGTTGGTTCAGCCTTCGGTGTCGCTGCCCTCGTCCGGTGTGAGGCGGCGTTTGGCCATCAGGCCCAGGGCCACCAGGATGCCGACCCCGACGGCGACGAAGACCATGACGCTCCAGGGAAACTGCTGCGACCCGGCCGGCGCAGGGGCGGGCGCCGGTGTGGTGCCCGGCTGGGCGGTGCCCATCGTGGGGACGCCGGCGCCCGCCGTCGGGCCCGCTGCCGCCGCCGTCGCGGTGAAGGTGAAGCTGCCCTCGATCGGGTGGCCGTCGGAACTGGCCACCCGCCAGTTCACGGTGTACTGCCCCGCGGGGGCGCCGGACTTCAGCTTCTGCGCAGCGACGTTGTCCACGATCTTCACAGGGCCGTCCGCCCAGTTGGCGCCCGTGGAGTCGTTGACCAGGATCTGCGAGCCAAGGGCGAGCGGATTATGGTTGAACGTGACCGAGACCTGCTCCGGCGGTGCCGCGACGGTTGCTCCGGCGGCCGGGCTGGTGGACTCCGCGGTGTCGTGCGCCGACGCCGGGCTCACGGCTCCCAGCAGGACGGCCACGAGGACGACGGCGCCCAGCAGGGCACTGCGAAGCTGGCGGATACGGCGCATGGGCAGGCTACTCCTAGTGTTGGCTTCCTTACAGACTAGGCGAAAACGCAGGGTTGGCCGTTGGACGCCAAATAGGATTTAGGCAACACACATCACTCCCGGAGGACTAATGCAAGACCTAATGCTCAAGCAAGGCTCCGCACTCGACCGGTATTTCAAGATATCCGAGCGGGGGTCGAACGTCTCGCGCGAGATCCGCGGAGGGTTCGCCACGTTCTTCGCCATGAGCTACATCGTGGTGCTGAATCCCCTCATCCTCTCCGGGCCTGATTCCACGGGCGCAACGCTCGGCTTCCCCGCCGTCGCTGCCGTCACGGCCTTCGTGGCCGGCATCCTCACCATCCTCATGGGCGCGTGGGCCAAGCATCCCTTCGCCCTGGCCACCGGGCTCGGCGTCAACGCGTTCGTCGCCGTCACGGTGGCCACGAACCCCGGCCTGACCTGGCCGGACATGATGGGCCTGGTGGTGCTCTCGGGCATCACCATGCTGATCCTGGTCCTCACCGGCTTCCGGACGGCTGTGTTCAAGGCCGTTCCCGAGGGGCTGAAGACCGCGATCGTGGTGGGCATCGGCCTGTTCATCGCCCTGATCGGCCTCGTCAACGCGGGCTTCGTGCGCCGCATCCCGGATGTCGCCGGCACCACCGTGCCGGTCGGCCTGGGCTTCGACGGCAAACTCCTGGGCTGGCCCACGTTCGTGTTCGTCTTCGGCCTGGTCCTGACCATCGCGCTGGTGGTCCGCAAGGTCAAGGGCGCCATCCTGATCGGCATCGTCGCCTCGACCGTCCTGTCCGTGATCCTGGAATCCATCCTGCACATCGGGCCCAGCTTTGACGGCAAGAACCACAACCCGCAGGGCTGGTCCCTCGTGGCCCCGACGTTCTCCGAGTGGGCGGCCCCGGACCTGTCCCTGATCGGCAAGGCAAACCCCTTTGGCGCCTTTGAGCACCTCGGCTTCGTCGCGGCAACGCTGCTGGCGTTCGTGATCCTGCTCAGCATCTTCTTCGATGCCATGGGCACGATGGTGGGCCTGGCCACCGAGGCCGGCACCATCGACAAGGACGGCAACATCCCGAACGTCGACCGCGTGCTGCAGGTCGACGCCCTGGGCGCGATCATCGGCGGCGGCGCCTCCGTCTCCTCGAACCAGATCTACGTCGAATCCGGTGCCGGCATCGGCGAGGGCGCACGCACCGGCCTGGCATCCGTCGTCACCGGCCTGCTGTTCCTCGTGGCCATGTTCTTCACCCCGCTGATCAACCTCGTGCCGTTCGAGGCCGTGGCCCCCGCGCTCGTGATCGTCGGCTTCATGATGGTCTCCCAGGTGGGCAAAATCGACTGGCAGGACTGGGGCATCGCGATCCCGGCCTTCCTGACCTTCACCCTCATGCCGTTCACCTACTCGATCGCCAACGGCCTGGGCGCCGGCTTCATCAGCTTCGTGCTGATCCGGCTGTTCCAGGGCCGGGCCCGCGAGGTGCACCCGCTCATGTGGGCCGTGGCCGCCGCGTTCCTGCTCTTCTTCGCGATCGGCCCGATCGAGGCCGCCCTCGGGATCCACTAAGAACGCCCGCTCCCCCGGTCCCGCCGGCCGTTTAAGCCCAGTTTCCGGGATTCCGGACAGTCCGACGGCGGCGCCGCTGGTTTTCCGGCCCGGGCTGCGGTGAGCTAGGGACATGGTTTCTCCCGCGCTCCCCGTTGATGTCCCTCCCCAGCCCTGGACCGGACGGTTCGACGGCGACGGCGACGAGCACCGGCGCTGGTGGCAGGCGGTGACCCCCTACGCTCCCCGCACGGTTCCGGCAGGTTCCCCCGCTGCCCGCTCCGCCGTCATCCTCGGCTTCGGCAGCGACGCCGGAGTGCGGCGCAACAAGGGCCGGACCGGCGCCGCGGCCGCCCCCGCCGCCATCCGGGCCGCGCTCGGGCCGCTCGCGTTCCACCTGACGCGGGCCGTGCACGACGCCGGTGACGTCACCGTGGCCGGGGACGCGCTGGAGGCGGGGCAGGCACGTGCCGGGCTCGCGATCACCAGGCTGCTCGACGCCGGCCGGCTTCCCGTGGTGCTGGGCGGCGGTCACGAGACCGCCTTTGCCAGCTATCTCGGCGTGGCGGGGTCGGCGGCCGTGCGCGAGGGCCTGAGCGTCGGCGTGCTGAACCTCGACGCGCACTTCGACCTCCGCGATGAGCCGGTGCCCAGTTCCGGCACGCCGTTCCTCCAGATGGCCCGCGCGGAAGCCGCCGCCGGCCGCGAACTGCGCTACGCCGTCGTCGGGATCTCCGAGCCGAACAACACCCGTACGCTGTTCCGGACGGCAGAGGAGCTCGGCGTGGACTACCTGCTCGACGAGGACTGCTCGGCGGACGCCGCGCAGGCGTTTGTGGCGGCCTTCCTGGCCCAGGTGGACGCGGTGTACCTGACCATCGATCTGGACGTGCTGCCGGCCTCTGTGGCCCCCGGGGTGAGCGCGCCTGCGGCCTTTGGTGTGCCGCTGCCCGTGATCAGCGCCGTGTGCCGTCAGGTGGCCGCGAGCGGGAAGCTCCTGCATCTGGATATCGCCGAGCTGAACCCGGAGTTCGATATCGACGGCCGCACCGCCAAAGTGGCCGCCCGGCTGGTCAATACGCTGCTGGGATAGGTGGCGGTCAAGGCACGCTGCCGCCTCAGATTGGCGTTTTCGGCGCCTTACCTTCGTCGCCATGCTGCTGCGCAGCCTTCCGTTCGCGGAGCCGGTCCAGCCGGTTCATGACGGGAGCGGTTGTCGCCCCGTGCAGCACGATGGACATTCCCACCACCAGGCCGATGAAAGCCCACAATTCCTCGGCCTGGGCGTTGAAGTCGCCCTTGCTGAGCGCGTAGGCGAGATAGTAGAGCGAGCCGATGCCGCGGATGCCAAAAAAGGCAATGGCGATCCGTTCCCGCGGGCCGGTCTTACCCCGGGCCAGGCCAATCCAGCCGGCCAGCGGACGGACGAGCAGCAGGAACGCCAGCGCCACGAGGACCTCGGCCCAGCCAATGCCTGCCAGCAGGCCCCGCGCAATCGCGCCGCCCAGCAGCACCAGGATGATCACGGTCATGAGACGTTCGAGCTGCTCCACGTAGGAGTGCATGACGCGGTGAAACCCATGCGTGCGCTCAGCGGCCCGAATGGTCACGGCGCATACAAAGACGGCGATGAACCCGTAGCCTTCCAGCATTTCCGTCACCCCGTATGCGAGGAACGTCGCCGCCAGCGCCACGAAGCCCTCGGAGTGGTTGGAGAGCCGGACGCTGTCACGGGCGGAGAAGAACAGCCGGCTCAACGCTTTCCCTGCCAGCCAGCCGACGGCCAGCCCCATGCCGATCCGCCACAGGACATCGGTGAGGAACCAGGGCAGCAACCACTCGGACGGCGCGGAACCGAACAGGCTGATGGCGATGGCCAGGTAGACAAACGGGAAGGCCAGCCCGTCATTCAGCCCTGCCTCGGAGGTGAGCCCGAAACGGATCTCGTCTTCGCCGCGCTCGGTTTCTTGCTCGTCGTCGGCTGGCTCGCCCACCTGCACCTCGGAGGCCAGTACCGGGTCGGTCGGTGCGAGCGCGGCTGCGACCAGCAGCGCCGCTCCGAGCCCTAGCCCCAGCGCCCAGAGTCCCAGCAGTGTCAGGGCAACAATGCAGACCGGCATGGCGATCCCCAACATCCGCCAGGTGGTGGACCATTCGCGTCGTCCTACGGGACGGTCGAGTGCGAGGCCGGCGCCCATCAACGAGATGATGACGCAAACTTCCGTCAGGTGGGTGGTGAACTCCCCGTATTTCAGGGGGTCCGGGTCCGGCAGTCCGGGGATGAAGGAAAAGGCAAGCATGCCGGCCGCCAGGAAGACCATCGGCATGGACAGCGGCGCGTTGCGCAGCAGCTTGGGTAAGAGTGCGGCAGCAAAGACGGCAATGCCTGCCGCCGCAAAGACGATGCTGGGAGCCTCGAACATTGCTTATTCCTCCCGCCGGGGCCCCGATGTCCGGGGATGAAGAGGGGCGCCGTCCCTGCGGAACGGCGCCCCTCTCACCAAGATACTCGCGTGCGGCGTGAAAACGGTCAGCCTAGCTGCGGCGGACCTGCACGCCGTCGGACTGCAGGAAAAAGCTGCGTCTCGGACGGTCCGGCAGGGACCAGCCAGAGCACATTTCCGCTCACTGAGACTTCTTCGACCTCACCGGCCGCAATGACCTGTGCGTGCTTGACAATTTCGACTCGTTCGCCGACCCGGAGGCCGCTCCAGTCGGAAACCGTAGCTGCGGATGCAAGGCGCCTGGACAGTACCGTGCCGCGTGCTTTCATAGAACTTTTACCCCTTTGTATGTGTTCTTTGCCACAACTTCGTTGGTGTGGACTCTCCATTTGTACTACAGTTCCCGGGCCCCCGCCGTCCGTGTCGCCAAAGATTTCGGGGACGCCGGGAATTGTTCAGCCGCCGTGCATTTTGTTTCTTCTCAGGCGAGATTTCCGACGGCCGATTCGGCTGCCGCCCGGACCCTGCCCGACGCCACCAGGGCATCCGCCGCTTCGAGCTCCGGCGACAGGAACCTGTCGGTGCCCGGACCGTCGACGACGTCGCGCAGCGCGGCGATCACGGCCGCGCCCGCAGGTCCCGGCGTGAGTTCGCCGCCGGAGAGCTGGGTGCGGATGTCCAGTGCCCGGGCCGAGGTCACCAGTTCGATCGCCAGGACCCGGCGCAGGTTCTCCACCGCGCGGCGGAGCTTGCGGGCCGCGTGCCAGCCCATGGAGACGTGGTCCTCCTGCATCGCCGAGCTCGGGATCGAGTCCACCGAGGCCGGGACGGCCAGCCGCTTGTTGTCCGAAACCAGGCCGGCCTGCGTGTACTGGGCGATCATGAGGCCCGAGTCGACGCCGGGGTCCGAGGCCAGGAAGGCGGGCAGCCCGTGCGAACGGGCCGGGTCCAGCATCCGGTCGGTCCGGCGCTCGGCGATGGAGCTCAGGTCCGCGACGGCGATCGCGAGGAAGTCCAGCACGTAGGCCACCGGGGCGCCGTGGAAGTTGCCGTTGGAGCTGACCCGGCCGTCGGGCAGGACCACCGGGTTGTCGATCGCGGCGGCCAGTTCGCGGGAGGCGACCAGGGCGGCATGGTCCACGGTGTCGCGGACGGCGCCGGCCACCTGGGGGGCGCAGCGCAGCGAGTAGGCGTCCTGGACCTTGGTGTCGTTGATCCGGTGCGAGGCCACGATCGGGGAGTTGGACAGCACGCGGAGCATGTTGTCGGCGGCGGCGGCCTGGCCCGGGTGCGGGCGCAGCGCCGCGTGCAGCTCCGGCAGGAACACCTGGTCCGTGCCGAGCAGCGCCTCTACGCTGAGCGCGGCGGTGATGTCCGCCGTCGTGAGCAGCTGGCGGATGTCCGCGATGGCCATCAGCAGCATGCCGAGCATGCCCTCGGTGCCGTTGACGAGGGCCAGGCCCTCCTTTTCGGCCAGCGTGACGGGTTCGATGCCGTGCGCGGCGAGGAGCTCAGCCACCGGGCGGGCATCCTTGCTCCCATACAGCGTGCCGTCGGGGCCAGTCGCTTCGCCTTCGCCCATCAGGACCAGGGCGCAGTGGGACAGCGGCGCGAGGTCGCCCGAGCAGCCGAGCGAGCCGAATTCGCGGACCACCGGGGTGATGCCGGCGTTGAGCACGTCCACTATGGTCTGCAGCACCACCGGGCGGACGCCGGTGCGGCCGGAGGCCAGGGTCTTGGCGCGCAGGAACATGATGCCGCGGACCACTTCGCGTTCCACGGCCGGGCCCATGCCGGCGGCGTGGCTGCGGATCAGGGATTTCTGCAGCTGGGTTCTCAGCTCGTTGGGGATGTGCCGGTTGGCCAGCGCCCCGAAGCCGGTGGAGATCCCGTAGGCCGGGACCTCACTGTGGGCGAGGTCGTCGATGTGGGCGCGGACCTTGGCGACGGCGTCCAGGGCGTCCTGGGAAATGGTGACGTGGGCGTCATGGCGGGCGACGGCGACGACGTCTTCGGGGGTGACACCGCTGGAGCCGAGGGTGACGGTGAGCGGCGAGTGCGTGGTGGTGGTCATGGTGTTCCTTCAATCTCATCGACTGCTCCGTAGCTGCCCTTTTGGTGGCTCAAAACGGCAGTTACGGAGCAATCGATGTGGGGTTGGGACCTTGGTTAGCGGGTTTCTGACATGGGGATGCGGACGCCGCGTTCCTTGGCGACCTCGACGGCGCGGTCGTAGCCGGCGTCGGCGTGGCGGATGACGCCCATGCCGGGATCGTTGGTCAGGAGGCGCGCGAGCTTTTCCGCGGCGAGGTCGGTGCCGTCGGCGACGGAGACCTGGCCGGCGTGGATGGAGCGGCCGATGCCGACGCCGCCGCCGTGGTGGATGGAGACCCAGGTGGCGCCGGAGGCGGTGTTGAGCAGGGCGTTGAGCAGCGGCCAGTCGGCGATCGCGTCGGAGCCGTCGGCCATGGCCTCGGTCTCGCGGTATGGGGAGGCGACGGAGCCGGAGTCGAGGTGGTCGCGGCCGATCACGATGGGCGCCTTGACCTTGCCTTCCTTGACGAGCTGGTTGAACAGCAGGCCGGCCTTGGCGCGTTCACCGTAGCCGAGCCAGCAGATGCGGGCCGGCAGGCCTTCGAACTCGACGCGTTCCTGCGCGGCGTCGATCCAGCGGTGCAGGTGCTTGTTCTCGGGGAAGAGCTCTTTGATGGCGGCATCCGTGACCGCGATGTCCTCGGGGTCGCCGGAGAGGGCCACCCAGCGGAACGGGCCGAGGCCCTCGCAGAACAGCGGCCGGATGTAGGCCGGGACGAAGCCGGGGAATTCGAAGGCGCGGTTGTAGCCGCCCTTGCGGGCCTCGTCACGGATGGAGTTGCCGTAGTCGAAGACCTCGGCGCCGGCGTCCTGGAACTCGACCATGGCCTGGACGTGCTTGGCCATCGAGGCCTGGGCCTTCTTGGTGAAGCCTTCGGGATCCGCGGCGGCCTCGGTGTGCCATTCCTCGACCGTGATGCCCTCGGGCAGGTAGCTCAGGGGGTCGTGCGCGGAGGTCTGGTCCGTGACGATGTCGACGGTGAGTTCGCCGGCGTTGTGGCGGCGCAGGATCTCGGGGAAGACGGTGGCGGCGTTGCCGACGTAGCCCACGGACCAGCCGCGGCGTTCTTCCTTGGCCTTGAGGACCTTGGCGATCGCGGTGTCGAGGTCCGTTTCGACCTCGTCGAGGTAGCGCTTGCCGGCGCGGCGGCGCAGGCGGGTCTCGTCGACGTCGACAATCAGGCAGGCGCCGTCGTTCAGGGTGACGGCGAGCGGCTGGGCGCCGCCCATGCCGCCGCAGCCGCCGGTGAGGGTCAGGGTGCCGGCGAGCGTGCCGTTCTCGTCCCCGGTGAGCTTGCGGGCGATCGCGGCGAAGGTCTCGAAGGTGCCCTGCAGGATGCCCTGGGTGCCGATGTAGATCCAGGACCCGGCGGTCATCTGGCCGTACATCATCAGGCCCTCGGCCTCGAGCCGGCGGAACTCGGGCCAGTTCGCCCAGTCGCCGACGAGGTTGGAGTTGGCCAGCAGCACGCGCGGCGCCCATTCATTGGTGCGGAAGACGCCGACCGGCTTGCCGGACTGGACCAGCAGGGTCTCGTCCTTTTCCATGGTTTCCAGGGTGCGGGTGATGGCGTCGAACGCGGCCCACGACCGGACGGCGCGGCCGGTGCCGCCGTAGACCACCAGGTCATCGGGGCGCTCGGCGACCTCGGGGTCGAGGTTGTTCATGAGCATGCGCAGCGGGGCCTCCGTCTGCCAGCTCTTGGCGGTGAGCTCGGTGCCGCGGGCTGCTTTGACCGGGCGGGCACCGGTGGTGAAATCGGCGGGTGCCATGAGGGTCTCCTTTGTCGCTGGATATGTGGCCGGATGATGCCTGTTCGGACGGGTGTCCAGGTGTATCCGGAGGAATGAGGTTCTGTATCAACTAAAGCCCCTTCGCGGCCGCGGAAACAGACCCAGCGAAGGGGTGCTGTCCGGGATTCCAGACCCTTCCCCTCCCCCGTTGCCCTATCACTTCCGGTTGCCAAAAGGCCGGCAAAGTCAACTGGTCGGTGCAACGCGGGTGTTTAGGCTGCTGTTTGCAGCAGCTGGTTCAGCCGGTTGGCCGGGGTCTGCAGGTTGAGGGTGGGACGGGGCAACCGGTCAGGCGGGGCGGCCGTGGATCCGGACCGAGAGTTCGTCGGCGACCTTCTGGACCCGGGCGGCCAGGACCGGCCACTGGTCCGCGGGCAGCTTGTCCTCTAGGAAGGTCACGGCGACGGCGGCGGTGGGCCACCCCAGGTGGTCGGTCACGGCGGCAGCGATCGACCCGAATCCGGGTGTGACCTCGCCGTGTTCGGTGGCGTAGCCGCGCTGCCGGACCTGGTCCAGATGCGAGGACAGCGCGGAGTACTTCATGATGGGCGATTCGGTTTCATGCCGGGCCGTGAAGGCGGCAGCGTTCGGGTACAGCGCCCGCACCTGCGACTTCGGCAGCGCGGCGAGGATGGCCCGCCCGCTGGCGGTGAGATGGCTGGGCAGCCGGACGCCGACGTCGGTCACCAGGGACGGCCGGTTCTTGGCCCGCTCCTCCACGATGTAGAGCACGTCGCGGCCGTGCAGCACCGCCAGGTGCGCGCTTTCGCCGATCACGTCCACGAGCGAGGCGAGCATCGGCCGGCCCAGCCGGGACAGCGGCTCCTGCCGGGAATAGGCCGAGCTGAGTTCGAAGGCGCTGATGCCCAGGCCGTAGCGCTGCTCCTCGTGCAGGTGGAGCACGAAGCCGTTCGCCTCCATTACCCCGAGCAGGTGGTAGACGCTGGAGCGCGGCAGTCCCAGCGCGGTGGCAATGTTCGACGCCGCCATCGGCCCGCGCCGGGAGGCCAGCAGCTTGAGGATGCGCAGGGTGTTCTCGGCGGCCGGCACCTTCGACGCCGCCTTGGTGCCGGCGGTCCTGTGGACGGTTTTGGGCGCGGGCGCGTCAGGCGCTGCGGACAAAGTCACGGCGGCGCGGCTCACGGCGGTGTTGGTGGGTGGCATGGATCCTCTTCAGGGTCGGGCGGTGTCCGGTATCCCGTACTTAAGCATGCGCCCCGCGACGGTCAACCGACAGCCTCCCGCAGGAACGGCTGTCTGGAATGCCGGACAAGTTCGACAAGGCAGCGCCGGGCCTTCCCCCTGGCCCGGCCCGGCCCCCGGCGCGCCGATGAACATGGGCACCGGCTTCCCGGCGGGTCCCCGGCCACCGGCACCAGCCCGTCGCCGCCTGCAGCGGCGGACATCCGGTGGTTCCGTTTCACGGACAACGGGCGGCAGGACGGACTACGATCGGGTTCATGAAGCACACGTGGGAAGCTTCCGCGGAGGGCATCATGGCCCTGCCGTCCGGCCGGCTCATCCGTGGCCGCGGCCTGCACTACCCGCTTCCGGCCGGGCCGTTTCCCGAGTTCGGCGTGTACCTGCTGGGCAAGCAGCCGCCGCCCGTGGGGTGGGAGTCCCGCTGGGTGCCCTGGCCCGACCTTCGGCTGCCGATCGACCAGCCGGATGCCCTCGAGGCGTTCCGGGAGGTGTGGCGCCGGGCCGAGGCGGAACGGGTTGAAGTGGCCTGCTGGCGCGGCATCGGCAGGACCGGCACCGCGCTGGCCTGCATCGCGATCCTCGACGGAGTCCCGCCCGGCTTGGCGGTGTCCTACGTCCGCCGCCAATACCGGCGCCGGACTGTGGAAACCCCGTGGCAGCGGCAGTACGTCGCCCGCTTCCCGGCGGGGACACCGTAGGCGCCCGCGCCGCACCAAACGGCGCAGGCCAGGCCGCGACGGCGCACAAACGAAACCGGGCTCAAATGGTGACGACGGCCTTCCCTCGGAGTTGGCCTGCGCGCAGGTCACGGATGGCCGCAGGCGCGTCCGCCAGGGCATAGCTCTTGCCGATAACGGGGGTCACCGCGCCGGCCTCGATCAGCCCGGTCAGGAACCGGAGGTCCTCCGCCCGTTCTGCGGACATGACGCCCGTGAGCCGCTGGCCGACAAACACCGAGAGCAGCCCGGCGCCGAGCGAGCGTTCAAATCCGCCCGTCAGCCGTCCGCCGCCTTCGCCGCCGACGATCGCGAGCGTTCCCTTCGGCTTGAGCGCCCGCCGCAGGACGGTGAGCGGACGGTTGCCGGCGGTGTCCACAATGAGGTCGAATTGCCGGGATCCGTCCGCGAAATCGTCATGCTTGTAGTCGATGACGTGGTCCGCGCCGATCGAGCGGACCAGATCGGTTTTCGCGGTGCTGCACACCCCCGTCACCTGCGCCCCGAACGCCTTGGCGAGCTGCACCGCGTAGGTGCCGACACCGCCGGCCGCGCCGATGACGAGGACCTCCTGCCCGGCCTGGACCCTGCCGGCGTCCCGGAGCGCCTGCAGGGCCGTGACGGCCGAGATCGGGACGGCGGCGGCCTGCTCGAAGCTGAGGTTTTTCGGCTTCAGCGCGAGCCGGCCTTCCTTCGCGCACGCGTATTCGGCGAAGGATCCCTCGCAGGTGCCGTACACCTCATCCCCGGTCCGGAAGCCGACGACATTCCGGCCGACAGCCTCCACCAGGCCGGCCACGGCCCGCCCCCGGATGCGGGTCTTCGGCTTCCTGAGCCCGTAGCCAACCACACGGGTCAGGTACGGAAGGCCCGTCATGAGGTGCCAGACGCCCTGGTCGACGCCGGCGGCCCGGACCCGGATCAGCACGTCGTCGTCGCCGGGCACGGGGGCGTCGACGTCGCGCAGTGCCAGCACCTCAACGGAACCGTAAACATCCTGGACGATCGCTTTCATGGTGCGTCTCCTCTGGGTCAGCTCGCCATTGTGTAACCGCAGGCGCCGGACGACACCTCGAATGTGAGGAAATCCTGACATGTTGTCAAGCTCTTTCGCCGCTCCCCCGCCGGTCGGGGTTCGACGACGGCGGCGGCCGCCGCCCGGCGCGGGGCGCCGCACAGTCTGAAATCGAAGACACCAAGTTCCCGTGAAACTCATCACAGCAAGGCCGGACATGGTCTGCTGGATAGCGATCCCCCTCCCAATGACGAGAAGGTATTCGCATGCAACAAGCCCAAACCGCCACGAAACCGGCGCCCGCCGAAGCAGGCACCGGCAACGCCGTCACCGCCGTCGGCGCAGCAGTCGACTCCGTACTCAGCCGGGGACTCAACGTCCGCCACATCCGTTTCATGGCGCTGGGCTCGGCGATCGGCACGGGGCTGTTCTACGGCTCCGCCTCCGCCATCCAGAAGGCCGGACCGGCCGTCCTGCTGGCCTACATGATCGGCGGCGCCGCGGTCTTCATGGTGATGCGCGCCCTCGGCGAAATGGCGGTGCGGCATCCGGTGTCCGGTTCCTTCGGCCAGTACGCGAGCCGCTACCTGGGCCCGCTGGCAGGGTTCGTGACGGGCTGGACCTATGTCTTCGAGATGGCGATCGTGGCCATCGCGGACGTCACGGCGTTCAGCATCTACATGGGATTCTGGTTCCCCGGCGTGGAACGCTGGGTCTGGATCCTGGCCATCATCTTCTTCCTGGCGGCACTGAACCTGCTCAGCGTCAAGGTCTTCGGCGAGCTGGAATTCTGGTTCTCCCTGATCAAGGTTGCGGCCATCATCGCCATGATCGCGGGCGGGGCGGCGATCATCGTCTTCGGCTTCCAGGCCGGCGGCGCCACCGTGGCGCCAGGGCTCGGCAACCTCGTGGACCACGGTGGCCTGTTCCCCAACGGGTTCGAAGGGCTCCTCGCCTCCTTCGCCGTGGTGATGTTCGCGTTTGGCGGCGTCGAGACCCTCGGCATCACCGCCGGTGAAGCCGCCGATCCGAAAACGGTCATCCCCAAGGCCGTCAACACCGTCCCCGTCCGGGTCCTGCTGTTCTACGTGCTGACCCTCGGTGTGCTGATGAGCCTGTTCCCGTGGGACGAAATTGGCAGCAACGGCAGCCCCTTCGTGCAGATCTTCAGCGGCCTGGGGATCCCGGCCGCGCCGCACATCCTCAACGCCGTGGTGATCACGGCGGCGCTCTCGGCGGTCAACAGCGACATCTTCGGCGCCGGCCGGATCCTCTTCGGCCTGGCCCGGCAGGGCCACGCCCCGGCGAGCTTCGGCAAGGTTTCCCGTCACGGGGTGCCGTGGATGACCGTGGTGATGATGACCGGCATCCTGCTGGTGGGCGTGGTGCTGAACGCCGTGATCCCGGAGGACGTCTTCCTGCTGATCGCCTCGATCGCCACCTTCGCCACCGTGTGGGTCTGGGCCATGATCCTGGCCTCCCATGTCGCCATGAAACGCGAGATCGCCCGCAAGTCCCTGCCGGCGTCGGAGTTCCCCTCACCGTGGTGGCCCGCCGCCTCCATCCTGACCATCGCGTTCATGGCCCTGGTGATCGTGATTCTGGGCGCATTCGAGGACACTCGGGTGGCGCTGTACGTGGGCGCCGTTTGGCTCGGCCTCCTGGTGCTCGCCTACCGGCTCTGGGTCCGCGGCCACGGCCGGGCGCGGGCGGAGCTGGCCGACGAGACCGCCCAGCTCCCGCAGGTTCCGGCCGGGCGGTAATGGTCCCCGCCCCTGACAGGGCACTCCCGGGCGCGCCCTCACGGGGTTAAGATCAGGCATGGTTCCCGCCGCCAACCTCCTGGCTTTTGCCCTTGCCGCCCTCGTGCTCATCGCCGTCCCGGGGCCCAGCGTGCTGTTCGTGATCGGACGGACGTTGGCCCTGGGACGCAGGGGCGGGCTGCTGAGCGTCCTGGGCAACGCGGCCGGCGAGGTGGTGCAGATCGCCGCCGTGGCCCTGGGCGTCGGCGTGGTGCTGGCCCCGTCCCTGCTGCTGTTCAGTGTGGTGAAATTCGCCGGCGCCGCCTATCTGGTCTACCTCGGGATCCAGGCGATCCGGCACCGCGGCGGCGGGCCGGCGACGGCGTCGTCCTCGAACCCGACCTCGACTGCCCGGGTGCTCCGGGAAGGCTTCATCGTCGGCGCGACCAACCCCAAGTCGATTGTGTTCTTCGTGGCCGTGCTTCCCCAGTTCGTGGACTACTCGGCCGGCGCGATTCCCGTGCAGCTCGCCACCTTGGGGGCGGTCTTCCTGCTCATTGCCCTGGTCTCGGACAGCACGTGGTCCCTCGCGGCCGGGACGGCCCGGCACTGGTTTGCCCGCTCCCCCCGGCGGATCGCCGCTCTGAGCACCACCGGCGGCGTCATGATGATCGGACTCGGCGGCACCCTCGCGCTGGTGGGCAACAAGAACTAGCACACTGCTCCAGCAGTACATCGCGGGGTCACTTACCGCCCATAAATACCTTCCGCATGGGCGATAAGTGACCCCGCGCCGGTTTCGGCGGCCGGGTTACCGCGCGGACCAGCCGCCGTCCATCGTGTAGCTGGCGCCGGTGACCATGCCGGCGTCGTCGGAAGCAAGCCACGCCACCAGGGACGCCACTTCCTCGGGCTCCACGAGCCGCTTGACCGCTGATTCGGTCAGCATGATCTTCGCGAGCACCTCGGACTCCGGGATGCCGTGCACCTTCGCCTGGTCCGCGATCTGCGATTCGACCAGGGGCGTGCGGACGTAGCCGGGGTTGATGCAGTTGGACGTGACGCCGTGCGCCCCGCCTTCGAGGGCCGTCACCTTGCTCAGGCCCTCGAGCCCGTGCTTGGCCGAAACGTAGGCGCTCTTGAACGGCGAGGCCCGGAGCCCGTGCACGGAGGACAGGTTGATGATGCGGCCGAAGTTGTTGGCGTACATGTGCGGCAACGCGGCCCGGATCAGCAGGAACGGCGCCTCCAGCATGAGGGTGATGATGCGGCGGAAGTCGGCCGGATCGAAGTCCTCGATGGGGCTGATGCGCTGGATTCCGGCGTTGTTCACCAGGATGTCGCAGTCCAGGCTGAGCGTCTGGAGGGATTCGACGTCGAGCAGGTTGACGGCCCACGCGGTGCCGCCGACCTCGTCGGCTAGCGCGGCCGCTGCGGACTCGTCCCTATCCGCGATCACAACTTTGGCCCCGCGTGCCGCCAGCGCCCGGACGCTGGCCGCGCCGATCCCGCCGGCGCCGCCGGTGACCAGGGCCTTGCGCCCGTTCAGCGTGTTTTCCATAACTCAGCCTTCCATGTCAAAAAAGTTTCGATGAGGCGGCCGGCTCCAGCATGGCTGGAGCCGGCCCAAACTCAGGCAGCTCAGCGGGTGGCTGCCACGGGGAGGCCTTCGCGTTCGGCGTCGGCCCGGTCCACGTCCTCCAGCGCGATGCCCTTGGTTTCCTTCAGGCTCAGCACTGCCACGGTGGTGATGGCGCAGGCGACCAGCAGGTAGATCGCGGTCGGCAGCCAGGAGCCGGTGTCCTTGAGCCACTGGGTGGCCAGGAGCGGCGCCAGCGAACCGGCGAAGATCGAGGTGACCTGCGAGCCGAGGGAGACGCCGGCGTAGCGCATCCGGGTCGGGAACAGCTCCGACATGAGGGCCGGCTGGCCGGCATACATGAAGGCGTGCAGGCACAGGCCGATCGTGACCGCCAGGACGATGATTACCGGGTTGCGGGTATCGAACATCGGGAAGGCGAAGAACGGCCAGGTGGCGCCGGTGACGGCACCGACGAGGTAGACCGGCTTCCGGCCCCAGCTGTCCACGAGGCGCCCGACCTGCGGGATGACGAGGAAGTGGACGACGTGGGCGATCAGCAGGGCCAGCAGCAGCGACGAGGTGTCGTACTTGTGCACGGACTTCAGGTAGACGATCGCGAAGCTGACCACGAGGTAGTACATGATGTTTTCCGCGAACCGGAGCCCCATGGCCTGCAGGATGCCCTTGGGGTATTTGCGGATGACTTCGCGGACGCCGTAGCTGGCGGACTGATCCTCTTCCAGCTGGGCCTTGGCCTCGAGGAAGATGGGCGATTCGGAGACGTGGGTGCGGATGTAGTAGCCGACGAACACGATCACGGCGGAAAGCCAGAACGCCACCCGCCAGCCCCAGCTGAGGAAGTCGGCGGAGCTGAGCACGTTGGACATGATGAACAGGACCAGGGTGGCGAGCAGGTTGCCCACGGGAACGGCGGCCTGGGGCCAGCTGGACCAGAAGCCACGGGACTTGTTGGGGCTGTGCTCGGCGACGAGCAGGACTGCGCCGCCCCATTCACCGCCGAGGGCGAAGCCCTGGATGAACCGCAGGAAAACCAGCAGCGCCGGCGCCAGGTAGCCGAGGGTGGCGAAGCCCGGGAGGCAGCCCATCAGGAAGGTGGAGACACCGATGATGATGATGGTGAGCTGCAGGGTGGGCTTGCGGCCGAGCTTGTCGCCGATCTGCCCGAAGACAATGCCGCCCAGCGGGCGGGCCACGAAACCGACGGCGTAGGTCAGGAACGCCTGGATGATGCCGTCCAGTTCGTTGCCCGTGGCGGGGAAGAAGTACTTGCCGAACACCAGGGTGGCGGCGGTGGCGTAGAGGAAGAATTCGTACCACTCGACGACGGTTCCCACCATCGATGCTGCGACGATTTTCTTGAGCCCGGAACCCTTGGATGCGGGTGCTACGGGGGTTGTTGCAGAGCGTTCGTTTACGCTCATCTGGTTCTCCTTAGTGTCCACGGTGACACGCGCTGTGACGCACAGCACTGAAATGGCTCCATTGAGTATTGCCGCACATCCACGGCGATTCAATGGCCAAACCGGCACCCTGTATGTGCAGAATTGCAGATATGAACGCCAATCCCGATGACCTGTTGGTCCTGCTCGCGGTGTCCCGTTCGGCGAAATTTACGACGGCGGCCCAGGCGCTCGGACTGAACCACACCACCGTCTCCCGGCGGATCGCGGCGCTGGAGAAGGCGCTGGGCGGCCGCGTGCTCTCGCGCGCCTCCGGCGGCTGGGAGCTCACCGAGCTCGGTGCCGAGGCCGTGCGGGTGGCCGAGCAGGTCGAGAGTGCCGTGCGCACCCTGGAACAGCCCGGGCACACGCCGGACCCCATCACCGGCGTCGTACGGATGACCGCGACGGACGGTTTCAGCGCCTACATCGCCGCCCCGGCCGTGGCCCGGCTCCGCCGCGACCATCCCGGCCTCAGCGTCGAGATCATCACCGTGACGCGCCGGGCGCTCCAGCAGCGGTCCGGCCTGGACATCGAGGTGGTGGTCGGCGAGCCGCAGGTGCACCGGGCAGAGGCCGCGCGGCTCGGCGAGTACATGCTGGGAATGTATGCCTCCCGCGGCTACCTCGCCGAGTACGGCACCCCCGCGACCGTGGAGGAACTGACGGCCCACTCGCTGGTCTATTTCGTCGATTCGATGCTGCAGGTGGACGATCTGGACGCCCCGCGGCGGCTGGTGCCCACCATGCGGGACGGCCTCAGCTCTACCAACGTCTTCGTCCATGTGGAGGCCACCCGGGCCGGCGCCGGGATCGGGTTCCTGCCCTGTTTCGCGGCCGACCTGCATCCGGACCTCGTCCGGCTCCTGCCGGAGGAATTCGCGGAGCTGCTCCCCTACTGGATGGTGCTCCGGCCCGATTCGATGCGCCGGCCGGCAGTGGCCGCGCTCGTGCAGGCGCTGCGGGAGCAGACCGCGGCGCATCGCGATGCCCTGCTGGGGCGGGGAGCAACCACATCGATTGCTCCGTAGCCGCCGTTATGGTGCCGCAAAAGGGCCGCTACGGAGCAGTCGGCGTCCCTGCGCGGGGCCCGGCCGGGAGCTCGACGGGCGGCTCCGCGAGAACGGGCGGCTCCGCGAGAACGGGCGCCTTCGGGTCATGCCGGACGGCGGCGCCGGCCGCGAACGCCCGCACCTTTTCGTCGTTCCAGATGTGGGCCGGCACCGCACCGCCGAGCAGGCGCCGCGCGAGGCCGGGGTCGTCGTCGAACGGCACATCGCTGCCGGCCATGACCATGTTGCCGTAGCGCCGGCCCTTCAGCATGGCCGGATCCGCGATGATCACGGTGTACGCAAAGGCGTCGGCGATGGTGGCGGCGTCCTCGCGGGCATTCCTGAGGTCCGGGGCGTCGCCGGAGTTGACCACATATATCCCGCCCGGCGCCAGGACCCGCCTGGCGTGCCCGATGAATTCCCGGGTGGTCAGCGGCCGCGGGGTCAGCGAGCCGGCGAAGACGTCGCGGATGATCAGGTCCCGGGTCTGCGGGGTCAGGCTCTCCGTGACCTCGCGGGCCTCCCCCACGCGCAGGCGCAGCAGCGGTGCCTTGGGCAGGTCAAACCAGCCCCGGACGTAGTCGGCGAGCTTGCCGTCCAGCTCCACCACCACCTGGCGGGCGTCCGGATAGGCGGCGTGGAAATAGCGCGCCAGCGAGCATGCTCCCCCGCCGAGGTGCAGGGCGCGCAGCCTGGGCCCAGGCTCCCGCGGCCAGCGCGACTCCACCAGGGCCGCGATCCATCGCATGTACTCGAAGTCCAGGAACAACGGGTCCGCGAGGTCAATGTGCGAGCTCATGACACCGTTGATGCGCAGGAGCCAGCCGGTGGAATTGTCCTGGTCCGGAATCAGCTCGCAGTCCCCGGTATCGATGTAATACACCCCCGCCACAGGACCGGCCGGGCGGGAACCCTTGGGCACTTCCACCACTCCCGGCCCGGCGGTTTGGGCGCCCCGCCCTTTGCCCCGCTTGGCCATCAGCTTTCCCCCGCAATGTGCATGCTTCAACCCTAGTTCACCGGCAGCCCCGCCCCCGGCCGCGGGAACCGGGACCCGGGCACCGGGACCCGGGAACCGGGTCCGGGCGGCACCGCACCGCGGGCCGCGGGCAGCCCGCGGGACCAAAGCCCCTAGCCATTCCCGGGCCGCAGGGTTCTACTGGGGCTGCACAGAGTGCCGGGCGAAGGGGTGCGTCCGCCGAGCCGGGAGGGAAAATGTCGGCACCCACAGGGCAACAGGGCGGCACCGTGGCGGTCGGCTACGGCGGGTCCGGGGCCGCCCAACTCGCCGTTCGCTGGGCGGCCGAATACGCGGCCGCGGCCGGGCTGAACCTCCTGGTGGTCCATGCCTGGGTGTGGCCGGTCTTCACCAAGAACCTGGGCCCCGTCAAAGGGGTGGCCGGCAGCGGGCTGCGGCACTCCGCCGAAGCCATCCTCGCCGAGGGCGTAGAACTGGCCCGCAAGGCCGTCCTCGAAGCAGTCGGAGCCGCGCCGCCGGGCCTCGAGCCAACCGTTTCCGAGGATGGGCCGGAACGCCCGGGCCCCGCCGTCGACGGGCTCATGGAAGCCGGGCTCGCGGCACCTGTGCTGCGCGACGCCGCCCGGGACGCACGGCTGCTGGTAGTCGGCAGCCGCGGCCTCGGCGCCGTCCTGGGCCAGGTGGCCGGCTCGGTCTGCATTGATCTGGCCGGCTCGGCACCCTGCCCGGTGATGATCATCCGGCGCCCGCGCCGCCGTGCCCACCCCGTCGTGGTGGGAGTCGATGCCTCGCCCCGCAGCCCGGCCACAGTGGCCGAGGCCGTCCGGCTGGCCAAAGTCCTGGGCGCCCCGCTGCACCTCGTCCACGTCGAGCCGCTGCGCGGCGGGGCGCGGGAAGAGCACGGCCGCCACGCCATGCTCCAGGGACAGGAGCTGCTCGACCGCGCCATCGACGAGGCCCGCGGGCTGGGGCCAGGGCTGGAGGTTTCCGGCGTCCTGCGCGAGGGCCATGGCGCCCGGGAGCTCCTCGACGCCGCGGACGACGCCGACGTCCTGGTGCTCGGGACCCACAACCCCGCGGCCGGAGCCGGCAACACGGTCTCCGCCGTGCTGCACAAGGCGCGCTGCAACGTGCTGGTCACCCGCTAGCCGCCGCGAACGTAACCGATGCGGACCTGCACAGGCTGCAGAGAAGGAGGCCGCGGTGCGCGCCTGGCAAGTTGGACGTCCCGGGCCCATGTCCAGCGGGCCCCTCGTGGCCGCCGACCGCCCGGACCCTGTGCCGGGCCGCGGAGAGGTCCTGCTGAAAGTGCGGGTCTGCGGTGTGTGCCGCACGGACTTGCACCTGGCCGAGGGCGACCTCCCGCCGCGGCACCCCGGGATCATCCCGGGCCACGAGGTAGTGGGCGAGGTGATCGGGCAGGGCCCGGGGGCCGCCAGGTTCGGCCTTGGCGAACGGGTGGGCGTGGCCTGGCTGGGCAGTACCTGCGGCGCCTGCCGGTTCTGCCTGCGCGGCCAGGAAAACCTCTGCCTGTCGCCCACGTTTACCGGCTGGGACCGCGACGGCGGGTACGCAGAGCTCATCACGGTGGCGGAGAACTTCGCCTACCGGATCCCGGAGGCGTTTAGCGATGAGGAGGCCGCACCGCTCCTGTGCGCAGGCATCATCGGCTACCGTGCCCTGACCCGGGCCGAACTGCCGATCGGCGGGCGGCTGGGCATCTACGGGTTCGGCGGCTCCGCGCATCTGGCCGCCCAAATCGCCCTCTACCGCGGTGCCCGCGTGTACGTCATGACCCGGTCCGCGCAGGCGCGCGCGCTGGCCCTGGACCTGGGCGCGACGTTCGTGGGCGGGGCCGAGGAGCAACCGCCCGATCCCCTGGATGCCGCGATCCTCTTCGCCCCCGCGGGCGGGCTGGTGCCGGTTGCGCTCCGCGCCCTGGACCGCGGCGGGACGCTCGCCGTCGCGGGCATCCACCTGAGCGATATTCCGTCCCTGCACTACGCCGACGAGCTCTTCGAAGAGCGCCAACTGCGCAGCGTCACCGCCAACACCAGGGCCGACGGCGAGGAGTTCTTCCGGATCGCCGCCGAGATCCCGCTCCGCCCGACCACTGTGGCGTACCCGTTCGAGGCCGCGGACCAGGCCCTGCGGGACCTGGCGGAGGACCGGATCACCGGAGCGGCCGTGCTGCACCTGGACGCGACGTAGCCCGGAACCATCGCAGGCGAGTCGCCGCAAAGACGCCCAGGTCACGCCCCGCGCGTCCAGCCGGGGGTCCCGGCGTCCCGGCGGAACTCGTGCTCCTGGCCCGCCCGGAGCAGCACCTTCTCGACGCCCACCCGCACCAGCACCGGAGACGCGTCCCCCGGGGCGGCCGACACCCGCAGCCGGTCCGGGCCGAGGTGCACGGCCAGCAACTGGTCACGGTAGCGGACCTGGAACTCCACCCGGGACAGCTCGGCGGGCAGCCGCGGGGTGAAGTCCAGGGCGTCCCGGGTGATGCGTAGCCCGGCGAAGCTGCGCTGGATCACGTCGATCGAGCCTGCCATGGCGCCCAGGTGGATGCCCGCGCGCGTGGTGCCGCCCTGGGTGTCGTCCAGGTCCGTGTCCAGGGCTTCCCTGAAGGTCGCCCACGCCCGCTCCGGATCGTGCTGCGCCAGCACCGAGGCATGGGTGACCCGGCTAAGGGTGGAGCCGTGCGCGGTCCGGGCCAGGTAAAAGTCCACGGTGGCCGCGATCTGCGCCGGCTCGACGTCGTAGCCCATCCGGCGCAGGAACCCCAGGAGCTGGTCCTCGCCCAGGACATACAGGAGCATGAGGACGTCCGCCTGTTTGGCCAGCCGATAGTGGTTGGTGCTGTCCCCTTCGGCTTCGAGAATCAGGTCCAGCCGTTCGATGTTGCGGTAGGCGCGGCGGTAGTGATTCCAGTCGAGTTCCCGCAGGGCTCCGTAACCGTCGAACTGGCTGATGATGCCGCCGTCGTGGAAGGGAACGAACATGCGCCGGCTCAGGTGCGCCCAGGCGTCGATTTCCGCGCCCGTGATCCCCAGCCGTGCCCGGAGTTCCTCCATGTCGAAACCCCGTACTGAATGCATGATCCAGACCGCCTGGTCAAACACCCAGGCCGCCATGATGTTGGTGTAGGCGTTGTCGTCCAGCCCGCCGCCGGGGTTGCCCGGATGGCCGGTGTGGTACTCATCCGGACCCATGACGCCTTTGATGTGGAACCGGTCCTGGGCGGCGTCGTGCTCCGCCAGGGAGACGAACAGCCTGGCGACGTCCACCACAATCTCGGCGCCGTGCCGGGTCAGCCAGCCCCGGTCCTGGGTCGCTTCGAAGTACTGCCAGGCGTTGTAGGCGACCGCCAGTCCAACATGCCGCTGCAGGCGTGAGTAGTCCGGCATCCAGTGCCCGGAAAGCTTGTTGAACAGGAACTTGGGTGTCTGCTCGGTGCCGTCGCTGCCGCTCTGCCACGGAAAAAGCGCGCCGCGCAGCCCGGCCTTCCGGGCCGCGTCCCGCGCGGTTCCCAGCCGCCGCCAGCGGTAGTCAATCAGCTCGCGGGCCACCGCGGGCAGCCGGGAGTTCAGGACCGGCAGGACGAAGAGTTCATCCCAGAAGATGTGCCCCCGGTACCCCTCGCCGTGGAGCCCCCGGGCCGGGACACCGGCATCGAGCTCGGCGGTGTGGGTGGTCAGTGTCTGCAGCAGATGGAAAACGTGCAGGTTCAGGATCAGCTGGGCCTGGGACGGGGCATCGGATTCGATGATGAACGGTGCCAGCAGCAGGCTCCATGCCGCGTCGTGGTCCGCCAGCAGCGCGTCGAACTCCTGGGGTGCGCGCGAGAGCACCGCGAGCGCCCCCGAGACTGGCGAGGCCACGGCGTGGTCCCGGGAGGTGGCGACGGCGGCTGTCTTGGTGACCGTGACGGGGATGCCGTCAGTGACCTGCAGCTCGAAGCGGTGGCTGTACATGCCTCCGGCCGACTCGGGAACCGCGCCGGCCCCGACAGTCCCGGGAACTCCGCCGCCGGAAATCCGGGTCCGCAGCGCCAGGGCGATCCCGATCCTGCTCCCGGACGTCTGCACCTGAACCGTCAGCTCCGCAGCGTCCGAACCGTCCTCAGACGAAGACACCGACGAGGACACGGCCACCGCTGTCAGGTGCCGGTTGGCCAGTTGGGCGTCCTCGGGCACGTTGGAGTTGGTGACGCCGGTGTCGCAACCGCTGCGGATGCTGATGGACCCGCTCCACCCGACGGCGGTCAGCGTGGTTTCCAGTGCGGCCAGGTGGGGCTCGGCCATGGACACGAGCCGGCGCTGGAGTACCTGAAGCTGCCGTCCGGCGTCGTCCGCCAAGAGCGCTTCCCGGCTCAGCAGGGCCCGCTTGAGGTCAAGGGTGCGCCGCTCGCTGCGGAGCGTCAGGCCGCCGTCGGACCACCACGCACCGTCGCCCACCCGGACATCCAGCGGCAGCCAGTCCGGGATGTTAACCATGTGCTCGTCCACGGTTTCTACGCCCTGGACGACGCTCGCGAGGCTGTTGTAGACGCCCGCAAGGTAGCTGCCGGGATAGTGGGCGTCCCCCGCGCGGTGTTCCGGGGCGGCGCCGCGGGTGGCGAGGTAGCCGTTGCCGAGCGTGGTCAGCGCCTCCCGGTGCCCTTCGTGGGCGGGATCGAAGCCCTCGTACACCAGCAGCCACGGGTGCGTAATGACCAGCCCGATGTCCAGTTCACTGACGTCTTCAACCACGACGTCGGCGCCCGCGGCTTCCAGCGCGGCCCGCCGCCCGGCCCGGTCGAGGCCGACCACGAGCCCGAATCCCCCACGCCGCCCGGCGTCCACCCCCGCCGCGGCCCCGGCGATCACCATGGCCCGGGCCGGGGTGATCTCCAGCCGGCGGGCGGCCTCCAGGGCCAGCTCCGGCGCTGGCACTCCGGCGGCGCCGTTGTCCAGGGCGCCCTGGCCGTCCACGATATGGTCAAAGACATCGACAAGGCCCGCTGCGGCAACGATCGCGGCGTCGTTCAGGCCGGACGTGGCGAGGACCACCGGGATCCGCCCTGCCCGGAGGCGTTCAAGAAGCGCGGCGGTGCCGGGGAAGACGGGGACGGGCCGGCCCGCGGACAGGGCTTCGAAGATCTTGTTCTGGCGCCGCGCGAGCCCGAACGCCGTCCACCCTGCCGGGCTGTCCGCGGGCGAGCCGCGGGGAATGGCGACCCCGCGCGAGGCCAGGAACCCGGCCACGCCGTCCTCCAGGGTCCGGCCCTCGATGCAGCGTGCGAATTCGTCGTCCGTGAGGGACCCGCGCCGCGCGCCGGCGGGAAGCCGGGGGTCCTTCATGAGCTCGTCCACGAGCTGTTTCCAGGCCGCGGCGCGGAGCTCGCCGGTGTCTGTCACGACTCCGTCAAGCTCGAAGATCACGGCATCGACGGGCGCCAGCGCGGCGGCAACTGTGGGCGACTCCGTCATGGCCCAGCCCTATCAGCGATCGGTGCGGGGCGACAGCGGCGTTTCGCCCGGCTGCGCTCAGCCCAGGAGTGCATCGAGGGTGGTGAAGTCGTAGCCGGCCTGGCGGACGCGGCTGATGACCTGGGGCAGCGCATCAGCGTCCAGGGTGGTCCCGTCGTCGGGATTGGAGCCGATATGCATCAGGACTATTTCCCCCGGTTTCAGGCCCGCCAGGACCCGGTCCGCCACGAGCTGCGCTGTCACGCCGCCGCTGGTGCCTTTCCAGCCCAGGGTGTCAACGCTCCAGCGCACCGGAAGATAGCCGAGGTTGTTGGCCGCGGCGATGGTCCTGGCGTCGCGGTCACCGAAGGGAAAGCGGAAGAGCGGCCGCGGGTCCGCGCCGGCCGCCCTTATGGCCTGTTCGGCCGAGCGGAGCTGGTCCGCGATGCCGGCATCCGACAGCCCGGTGAAGGCCGGGTGCGTCATGGAATGATTGCCTACCCGGTGTCCGCCGGCGACGATCGCCGCCACCCCTCCGGGGTTCGCGGCTGCCCAGCTACCGGTGAGGAAGAACGTGCCCCGCACGCGCGCGGCGGCGAGGCTTTGCAGGATGCTGGGCAGTCCGGCCGAGTTGGCGCCGGCGTCAAAGGTCAGGGCGACGGCGGCGCCCGCACCCGGGATGGTTTCCACGTCGCGGCCGGCGAGCGCGCCGGGGAACGACGCCGCGGGCGGCGCCGTAGCGGGAACTGTCGGTTCCGGGGTGGGAGCTGTCGGTTCCGGGGCGGGCGGCGGGACGGGAACCGGCACGGCCGGAGCAGGCAGGCCGGTTCCCGGGGGCGGCGATGTCGCGCTCGTCAAGGCAGGGGCCTGTGTCCCGGAGGCGGAGGCAGTTGCGGGGACGGAGGCAGTTGCGGGGACGGACCCGGATGCCGTCGCGGTGACAGGCGTGGATGCGGGCGGGAACGCCGTCGGCGTCCCCGGCAACAGCAGGACCACGGCGCCGGCGGCGAGCAGGCCCAGCGCAGCCACCACGGCCGCGATCACCATCAGCCGGCGCCGGCCGCCCGCAACCATGGACCGCATGGTTCACTGTGGCCTCGCCGGTCACGGCCGGTCCAGTGCTGAAAGGCCCGCGCGGCCGTGTCGCAGCCTAGGACGCCGCCGGAATCAAGCGGTCCGCACGGTAGCGGTCGAACAGCTGCAGGAATGCGTCTTCCGTGCGGCGGTACCCGGTAAAGCCGGCGAGCCGGCTTTTGCTCATGTCCGTGACCACCTCGAGGTTCCGGCCCAGGTCGCCGTCCGTGTGCCACCAGGATGCCAGCCGTGCCATATCGGGTTCGGCCAGCCCGTGGCGGGCGGCGATGTCCGCCCACACGCCTTCCATGCCGCGCATTTGCTGCTCCAGGGGGCGGGGTTCGTTGAAGTAGCCCACCGGTTCGACCCCGAAGTAGCCTGCCAGCGCAGGCCACATGCGCCGCCAGCGGAAGACGTCGCCGTTGACGATGTTGTAGGCCTCGTCCCTCGCGTTGTCCGCTGTGGCCGCCCAGATCATGTGGTCCGCCAGCAGACCGCTGTCGGTCATGTCCGTGAGGCTGTTCCATTGCGTCTCGGAACCCGGGAAGATGAACGGTTGGCCCAGTTCCTTGCAGATGGATGCCTGAACGGCGAGCGTGAGTCCCATGTTCATGGTGTTCCCGACTGCATGCCCGATCACCGTATGCGCCCGGTGCACGGACCAGCCAAAGCCCTGTTTCGCGGCCGCTGCCCACAACTCGTCTTCCTGGGCGTAGTAGAAGTTCGGCGTCGGCAGCCTCGGCTCGCTCTCCCGGAAGGGGGTGTCCGGCATTTCCCCGGCCGCATACGCTTCAAAGGGGCCCAGATAATGCTTCAGCCCGGTCATGAGGGCGACGTGCCTCACAGGCTTGCCGTTGAGGCTGGCGAGGACGTTCCGCAGCATGCCCGCGTTTGTGTCGATGTTCTCTTGTTCGGTCTTCCGCCTGGACCAGGCGGTGTAGAACACATGGGTGGGTGAAACACCTGCCAGGGCCTCGCGCAGGTTCCCGACCGAGGTCAGGTCCGCGCTCACATGGCGCACGCCGCGGCGGCGAAGGGGATTGCGGGAGAGCCCCACCACGTCCCAGCCCTCCTCGGCGAGCCTGTCCACCAGGGCGGATCCGGCAATTCCGCTTGCCCCCACCACCAGGGCGGTCCGGGTGTCGACGGTCTCTGGACTGCTTTGCACGTCATTCCTCCTGGCATCGCTTGTGCTGCCGCGGGCCGTTACATTTGTTGGGTCCCTGCGCACCGGCCCGGATTGGTCGGGACAGATGTTCTTCCAGCCTCTCATGCCGGGTCCGGGGACGGTCCGGGAGGCTGCCGCGGCAAGCCGGTTGCGGCCGCGCAGTAGGATTCAGGGAGACGCCAAAACTGATACGAAGCTAAGGCGGAACCTCCGTGAAATTCGTGCTCCGGTATCCGCTCGTGGCCGGGACCCTCCTTGTCCTGCTGGCGGTGCTGGTCCTTGTGGCTGCAGGCCAGGACGGCATAGCCCGGGCCGCTGCGAGCGTCTATGCCCTGGCCGTGGCGGCCTACCTCGCCGTCGGGATGGCGCGCCGGCTCGCAAGCGGGCAGTTCGGCATCGACATCCTGGCCGTCACCGCCATCGTCAGCACCGTGCTGGTGGGCGAGTACATCGCTTCGATGATCGTCGTACTCATGCTCGCGGGCGGCACTGCCCTTGAGGACTACGCCGCCGGCCGGGCCAAGGGCGAACTCACCGCGTTGCTCGAACGCGTCCCGCAGACGGCCCACCGGGAGCGCAATGGCTCCGCCGCTGCCGGAACCCACACAGCCGGAACCGAAACAGCCGGAACCCAAACAGAGAGCCAGCACGAGGACGTGGCGGCCGCCGACATCGAGATCGGGGACATCCTGCTGGTCAAGCCCGGCGAGGTGGTGCCGCTGGACGGCGTCCTGCTCTCCGAGTCCGGATCTTTCGATGAGTCCTCGCTCACCGGGGAAAGCCTGCCGGTGGAGCGGTCCGCCGGGGACGGCCTCATGAGCGGGTCGCTGAACGGTGAGGCCGCGGTCCGGATGCGGGTCACGGCGCGCATGGAGGATTCGCAGTACAGCCGGATCGTCGCCCTTGTGAAGGAGGCGGCGGAAAGCAAGGCGCCCATGGTCCGGCTCGCTGACCGCTATGCCGTGCCGTTCACTGCCCTCGCGTACTTGCTCGGCGCCGTGGGCTGGATCATCAGCGGCAGCCCGGAACGCTTCGCCGAGGTCCTTGTGGTGGCCACGCCGTGCCCCCTGCTGATTGCCGCGCCGGTGGCATTCCTCGGCGGCATGAGCCGCGCCGCGCACTCCGGCGTCATCGTCAAGTACGCCGGGGTGCTGGAACAGCTGAGCCGGATCAAGACGGCCGCCTTCGACAAGACGGGAACCCTTACGTACGGGCGCCCGTCCCTGGTGCATATCCGGACGGCCGGGCCCCTCGCAGAAGACGAGGTCCTGCAGTTGGCGGCGTCCGCGGAGCAGTATTCCTCGCATGTCCTGGCCGCCTCGGTGATGGACGCCGCCCGGAACCGGGCCCTGCCCTTCGCGGCCGCCACCGAAGCCACCGAATTCGCCACCCACGGGGTGCGCGCCAGGTTCGACGGCCAGGACGTGGTGGTGGGTAAGCCCGCGTTCGTCGCGGAGTGGGCGTCCGGCGTGGTGGAGACGGGGCTGGCCAGCGGCGAGCTCGCCATCTACGTCGGTGCCAGTGGAAATTTCGTGGGCTCCCTGGTGATGAGCGATCCCATCCGCAAAGAGGCCCGCCGCACCCTCGGCGACCTCAAGGACCTGGGCGTGCGCCGGACGGTCATGCTGACCGGGGACGCGCTCGCCACGGCCCGGCACATCGCGGACGAGGCAGGGCTCACCGATGTCCGCGCCGAGTGCCTGCCGCGGGACAAGGTCGAGGCCGTCAGGTCGCTGCCGGACCGTCCGGTCATGATGGTCGGCGACGGCGTCAACGATGCCCCCGTCCTGGCGGTCGCCGACGTCGGAATCGCCATGGGCGCCCGCGGCTCGACGGCGGCCGGCGAGTCGGCCGACGTCGTGATCATCCTCGATGACCTCTCCAAGGTGGCGACCGCCGTCCGGATCGGCCAACGCACCGTGCAGGTGGCGCTGCAGAGCATCTGGATCGGCATCGCCCTGAGCGTGGCCCTCATGCTGGCCGCGGCAGCGGGCTACGTGCCGGCCATCGCCGGCGCCCTGTCCCAGGAACTCGTGGATCTCGCCACGATCCTCAACGCCCTGCGCTCTCTCGGCCCCGGCCGCCAGGGCGCAGCCGCCAGGGTGCGGTCCGGGGAAAGCGCGCGGCAGGCCCCGCTACCGGGCTGAGTTTCCCGGCTTACACCGTCTTGGCTGACGCTGCCTTCGCTGATTCTGCCTCCGCTTCCGCGATCCGCGGCACGGTCTTGAGGTAGCTGTCCGGATTCAGGGAGATCGAGTCGATCCCTTCCCGCACCAGGAACGCGGCGAACTCCGGATGGTTGCTCGGCCCCTGCCCGCAAATGCCGATCTTGATGCCGCCGGCGTGGGCCTTCCGGATGGCTTCGCTGATCATCGCCATCACGGCCTCGTCCCGCTCATCGAAGAGCGCCGCGAGCTGGCCGGAGTCACGGTCCACGCCCAGGACCAGCTGTGTGAGGTCGTTGGAGCCGATCGAGAACCCGTCGAACCGCATGGCGAACTTCTCGGCCAGGACCACGTTGGACGGGATTTCGCACATCATGTAGACCTGCAGACCGTTGCTGCCGCGGACCAAACCATGCTCGGCCATCACGGCCAGGACCTTGTCCGCCTCTTGCGGCGTGCGGCAAAACGGCACCATGACAATGACGTTGGTGAAGCCGAGCTTCTCGCGGACACGCTTGAGCGCGGCGCATTCGAGCGCGAACCCCTCGCGGTAGCGGGGGTCGTAGTAACGGGAAGCACCGCGGAATCCAAGCATGGGATTCTCTTCCGGTTCCTCGAAGGCGCCCCCGCCGAGCAGGTGGGCGTATTCGTTGGTCTTGAAGTCACTGAGCCGGACAATCACGGGGCGCGGATAATACGGTGCGGCGATCTTGGCGATGCCCTGCGACAGGGCGTCCACGAAGTACTCGGTGGGGTCCGCGTAGGCCTGCGCCAGCTCCCGGATCTGCTGCGTCTCGGCGGGGTCCGTGACCCGTTCCGGGTGGACAAGTGCCATGGGATGGACGCGGATCAGGCTGCTGATGATGAATTCCATCCGGGCGAGCCCGACGCCGTCCGCCGGCAGCCGCCACCACTGGAAGGCCGCGGCCGGGCTGGCGATGTTGACCATGACCGCAGTGTGGGTTTCTGGCAGCGCGCCCAGGTCCACGTCTTCCGTTTCAAATGCCAGGGTGCCGTCGTAGACGCGGCCCAGATCGCCCTCGGCGCAGGAGATCGTCACGGGCCGGCCCTCGGCCAGGACGGCCGTGGCGTTGCCGGTTCCGACGACGGCGGGCACACCCAGCTCGCGGCTGACGATCGCCGCGTGACTCGTGGGGCCGCCGTGGTCCGTGACGATCCCGGCGGCCCGTTTCATGATGGGCACCCAGTCGGGGTCGGTCATTTCGGTCACGAGGATGGCGCCGTCGCGGAACTTCGCGATGTCCGCCGCGGTCCGGATGACGCAGGCAGTGCCGTGCGCAATGGAGTCGCCAATGGCCGAGCCGGCGGCCAGCACCGTCCCCTGTTCCAGCAGGTGGTGGACCGTGAATCGGGGACCGGTCCGGAGCGAGTGGACTGTCTCGGGCCGGGCCTGGACCATGAAGAGTTCCCCGGTCTCGCCGTCGCGGGCCCATTCCATGTCCATGGGCCGGCCGTAGTGGTTTTCGACCGTGACGGCCCAGCGGGCGAGGGCAAGTATCTCGGCGTCGCCCAGCACGAAGGCACGGCGCTCAGCCTCCGAGGTGTCCACCATCCGGGTGCGGGCGCTCCCGCCGCGGCTGTAGACCATTTTCCGGGCCTTGGAGCCGAGGGATTTCTCGATGATCGGGGCGATGCCCTCCGCGGCCGCGGGCTCCGTCAGGAGCGGCTTGAAGACCAGGTACTTGTCCGGATTGATGGTGCCCTGGACGACGGTTTCGCCGAGGCCCCAGGCCGCGCTGATGACGGCGGCGCGGGGAAAGCCCGAGTCGGTATCGATGGAGAACATCACCCCGGATGCCCCGACGTCGGAGCGCACCATCCGCTGGACGCCGATGGAGAGGGCGACGTCCATGTGGTCGAAGCCTTTGACCTCGCGGTAGCTGATGGCCCGGTCCGTAAAGAGTGAGGCGTAACAGCGGCGGCAGGCGTCCAGCAGTTCCCGCTCACCCGCGATGTTCAGGAAGGTCTCCTGCTGCCCGGCGAAGCTCGCGTCCGGGAGGTCCTCCGCCGTCGCGCTGCTGCGTACCGCCACGGCGAGCCGGTCCAGGCCGGCCCGGTCCCCCAGGGTCCGGTAGTGGGCGCGGATGGCTTCGGCGATGTCGTTGGGGAACTCGCTTGCCAGGAACAGCTCCCGGACGGCCTCGCCGGTGGCGCGCAGGGTGGCGGCCCCGGACCGGTAGGCGGCAATGCGCGACCGCATGGCGGCGTCGATCCCGTTGGCCGCGACGAACGAGCGGTACGCGGCGGCCGTGGTGGCGAACCCGTCGGGGACCCGTACCCCCTCGCTTTGGAGGGTCCGGATGAGCTCGCCGAGCGAGGCGTTCTTCCCGCCGACCCGCGGGACGTCGGCCATGCCGATCTCGTCAAACCACATCACGGGCGATTCAGCCATGTCGGAACTCCTGTGCGTTGTCGGTGGACCCATACTGCGCGGGACCGGTGTCCCGGGGTCAGGGGCTTTGGACCCGCGCGCCGCCCCCGGCTCCGGCGCCACCTGAGGGAAAGCCGCCGGCGGGAGGGCTTCCGGGGGAACCAGCCCGCCGGTGGCGGACGATCTTGTACAGCCAGTCGGCGAGCAGGACGGCGGGAACGGCGGCCAGCGCCACCGCCAGCCCGCCCCGGCGTCGGCGGCGCCTGACCCAGCAGCGCCGCCAACGGTCCGAGGAACAGGAACACGCACAGCAGCCCCAGCTCGGCCAGCACGGCCCACAGCAGCAGCCTGTTGGTGAACCAGCCCAGCCGCCAGGGCGGGACGGTGGCGCTGCGGCAGGCGAAGGCGTTCGCCAGCTGGGCCAGGACAACCGTGGTGAAGGCAGCTCCGGACGCCGCCATGAGCACGTCGCTAGCCGGCAGCGCGGCGCCGGGCCGCCACCCCGCACCGAGCAGCACCACCGTGTACGCCGTCATTTCCATCAGCGCCTCCACCGGTCCCAGCAGCCCAAACACCCGGAACATGAGGGCGCGGTCCATCAGGTGCCGGCGCTCGGGCGGCCGCTTCAGCGTCCCCTTGCTGGGCGCCTCGCTGCCCAGGGCCAGGGCGGGCAGCAGGTCGGTGCCGATGTCCAGGGCCAGGATCTGCAGCACGCCCAGCGCCAGGGGGAAGTGGCCGCCGGACAAGGCCCAGATGACGAAAGGGGTGAGCTCCGCGACGTTGTCCGTCAGGTGGTACGTCAGGAAGCGCCGGATGTTCGCATAGGTGGCACGGCCCTGCTCCACCGCGGCGATGATCGTGGCGAAGTCGTCGTCCAGCAGCACGAGGTCGGCGGCCTCACGGGCGACGTCGGTGCCGCTGCGTCCCATCGCGACCCCGATGTCGGCCTGCTGCAGCGCCGGGCCGTCGTTGACGCCGTCGCCGGTCATGGCCAGGACATGCCCGCGGCCCTGCAGGAGCCGGGCCACGCGGAGCTTCTGTTCCGGCGTCACCCGGCTGACCACCACTCCGTCGCGGTCCAGCAGGGCGGCCAGGACGGCGTCGTCCCCGGGCAGGTCCGGTCCCTGCAGCACGGTTTCCGTGGGGCCGAGCAGCCCCGTCTCGCGGGCGATGGCGGCGGCGGTGAAGGCGTGGTCGCCGGTCACCATCGCCACTTTGATTCCGGCGTCGCGGGCGGCCTGGAGGGCCACTTTCACCTCGGTCCGGGGAGGATCGTGCAACCCCATCAGGCCGAGCAGCGTCAGCCCGGCCTCGACGTCTTCCAGCCTGAACGTGGCGCCGGGCGGCCCGGGCAGGCTGCGCTGGGCGACGGCGAGTACCCGCAGGCCACGGGCGGCCATCTCATCGACCATGTCCATGGCCCGGTTCGGGCCGGGATCCGAAGCCCCGCCGCCGGGGGCCAGGCACAGCGGAATCACGGACTCCGGGGCCCCCTTCACGAAGAGGGCGGTGCCGACGATCGCCGACTCCCGCAGCCGGCGGGAGTCGAACGCGTACCGGTGCGACGGCGTCGGCCATTCCGGCTGTTTGCCCGGAAGGGCGAGGCGGACGGCGAGCGCGTCGATGGCCGCCTCCATCGGGTCCCCCTCGGCTATCCAGCGGTCTTCGTGGAAGACGGCGCGCCCCACCGAGGCGGCGCGGGCAGCGACGCTGAGCCGCCGGGCTTCTTGAAGGCCGCCGCCCGTAATCTCGGCTTCGGGGCCGTAGCCCTGGCCATTGATGGTCAGCAGCCCGGCCGGGGTCCAGACCTCGACGACGTTCATCCGGTTCTGCGTCAGGGTTCCGGTCTTGTCGGTGCAGATGAAGGTCGTGGAGCCGAGGGTCTCCACGGCTTGTAGGTTGCGCACGAGCGCGTTGCGCTTGGCCATCCGCTGCGCGCCGACGGCCAGGGAGAGCGTGACGGTCGGCAGCAGGCCCTCGGGGACCAGCGCGACGGCCACCCCGATGGCGAAGAGGAAGGCATCGCGCCAGGAAATGCCGACCACGAGCGAGAGGACGAAGAACAGGGCGCCGATGCCCAGGGCCATGGTGGCGGTGATGCGGACGATTCTTTGCAGTTCCAGCGACAGCGGGCTGGTGGGGGCTTCGACTTTACCTGTCAGGGACGCGATCTCCGCGAGCCGGGTCTGGCCGCCCGTCACCGAGACCACGCCTTCGGCGTGCCCGTTGACCAGGAAGGTCCCGCCGAAGGCGGCGTCGCCCGGGTTTTTGGCAACCGCCTCGCTTTCGCCCGTGAGCATCGACTCGTCCACCTCGCAGCCGGTGGCAAGGGCAAGCCGGAGGTCCGCCGGGACGCGGTCGCCGGCCACCAGCACCACGACGTCGTCCGGCACCAGTTCGGTGGAGTGGACCTTGATGACGCGGTGGTCCCGGCGGACCGACACCATGGCCGGGAGCAGCTCGCGGAGTTTGGCGGCGGCATGCTGGGCCCGCTCCTGCTGGATGTAGGCGAACACCCCGTTGACCAGGATCACCGCCACGATGGCGATGCCCAGTTCCGGCATGCCGGCAATGATCGCGAAGACGGCCGCCACCCAGAGCATGATCGCGAAGAAGTGGGTCAGCTCAGCCAGAAGCCTCCGCCAGCCGGGGACCGGACGGGGCTCGGGCAGTTTGTTGGCACCGAATTGCTTCAGCCGCCGGGCAGCTTCGTCGGCGCTGAGTCCGGCGATGGCTGACAGCGAGTCCTGCCCCGGCCCGGGATTCACCCCCGCGCTCCGCCCCTCACGGGCACTGCAGGCCGGCCGTCGCCGTCGAAATCGCCGGAAGGCTGCGGGCCCGCCGGAACTTTACGGCGGTGTGGCGCGTATCCGGCGAACTCGCGGCTAGGGGGCGGCGTCACGTGCGTCAGTCTTCGGCGGCGCTGAGCCCGAACTCGCTCTTCAGCCGCACGCGGGCGCCGCGCTCAACGAGTGTGGGTATGTAGGTCCTGATCCGGCCGGCGTTCAGGGCATCGAATTCCTCGCCGACAATCCCGGCGATGTGGATTCGCGGTACGTGCGGAAACCTGGCAGCCAGACGCTCGACAACCTGATCAATGCTGGGTTCTTTCGCATCGTCCGTCACTTCTTCAGTGTGGAGCGGCGCGGTCCCGGCGTCAATGAACCTTCAGACGGCAGGCGGCAGCAGGTGGCCCAGGCTCCGCAGGTAGGTGCCAAAGCCGTCGGGTGCCCGGGCATGGGTCCGGCCGGAGGTCATGACCCTGATGCTGTCCGTTGCCGTAACCGTAAAGGCGCGGCTGCGGAGGCTGTGCACCAGGGTCCGGTCTTCTTCGGAGGTGACCCGGGCGAACCCTCCGGCGGCAAGATAGGCGGAAGCCCGGACCCCGAAATTCGCGCCATAGATGTGGGGGTGGTCCTCGCGGAAGGGGTGGCGTTCGTGCCAGCGCCGGAGCAGTTCAGGGTCCATCCCGGCGGGGTCCGGTTCCACGGAACCCAGCACGGCGTCGGCCCCGGCGTCGGCGAACTCCAACTGGCGCACCAGCCAGTTCTCCGGCACCCGGGAGTCGGCGTCGGTGTTGGCCAGCCAGGTCCGGCCGGCCCAGGGCGGCGGCGTCCAGCGCTGGCCGGGCGGCCGCCGCCGGATCACGCCGATGCCGGAGGCCCGGACGCCCGCGGCCCGGCTGGCGCCGGCGCTCCGGTAGCTGACCTCCAGTGCGCTGAACCGCGGGTCCGAGGCTGCGAAGCGGGCCGTGACGGCGGCGGAGCCGTCCGTGCAACTGTCCAGCACCACCGTCACACGGGTGTCGACGTCGGACCGGACCCTGTGCAGGGCGTCCGCGGACCGCTGAACGGCCTCCAGCGCCAGTTCCAGGTGGTCTTCTTCGTTGTTTGCGGGCATGACGACGGCGACCCGGTCGATGCGGTGCCCGCGCGGCAACGGCAACGCCGCCACCGGGGTCACCGCATCCGTTCGGGGCCGCCCAGGCCCGGCCCGGCACCCGGTGCAGCGTCCGGCGCAAGGAACACCTCGAGTACAAAGTCGCGCTCCTGGTAGGTCCCGCCGCCGGCCCACCCCAGATGCCGCCGGGCCGCGGCGTGGACCGCGTCGCCGTCGAGTTCCCAGCCGGAAATGGGGTGCCGCCAGTGGCACAGCGCGAGGGTCCCGCCGGGCACGAGCGAGCCTTCAATCCGGTCGAACAGTCCGGCAAGCTCTGCCGGCGAGAGGTAGTAGCCCACCTCTGAAACCACGATCAGGTCGAACGATCCGTCCGGCCACTCGTTCGGGACGGTCAGGTGGCGCGTCGTTACCGCGGGCAGGTGCTCGAGCCGCCTGGCAGCATGGTCCAGGGCGGTGCCGCTGGCATCGACGGCGAGGAAGCTTCCGCACCGCGGCGCGAGTTCCACGCTCAGGGTCCCGATGGAGCAGCCGATCTCCAACCCGGCCGTGTAGCTGCTGCCGGGCAGCGCGGCGAGCGTGAGGGTACGTTTGCGCTGCTCGTACCAGCTCGAGGTGTACTGCCACGGGTCCTCCTCCCGGGCGTGGACCGCATCGAAGACGCGCTCCGCGTCGCCCGCGGCGAAGGGCCGTGGGGACCCGTCATCGCCCGGGCCGTCCGCACGGGCCACCGCAGGGATGACCGCCGGGCCGTCAGCCGGGGCGTCAGCCGGGGCGACCGCTGGGTGCCAGGCAAACGTCTCCCAGGTCCGCTCAAAGTGCGCCAGGAAGGCCGGGGGCAGGAGCACCTCGTCACCCGGCAGCCCGGAGAGCGGGCGCACCTGGGACACATGTGCCGCCATCGCGGCGGCCTTGGACTCCAGCTCCGCCGGGCGCAGCGGCAGCCGGAACCAGCCGCGCCATGCCCCGCCGGCCGGGCCGTCAGGTCCGGCCGGGGCGGCCATCCCGGCCGGGACGTCGCCGTCGTCCGGTCCGTCTGGTGCCGCCCACAACCAGTACCAGATGGGGTATTCGAGGAGAGCGTGGCCCGCCGCGGCGCTGAGCTCGGCGGCAACGGATCCGAGGACGTCGTGGTCGGTGTGCCCGTCGGAACGGTAGGGCGCCACGAGAACCACCTCGCCGGCGGCGCGCCCGCATGCGGCCGTCGCCTCCCGGACCGCGGCCCGGATCTCTTCCCGGTGCCCGGCCAGCTGTCCGTCGGGCAGGCCCAGGCACTGCCACGCTGTGTCCCCGGCCCCGTTCCCGGAAAGGCGTTTCAGGGCGTCGCCGAACTCCTGCAGCCGGACCGCGGCGAGCTGTTCCGGCGTCGTCGTGGGCGAGTCGGGGTGGGATCCTTCCCCCGCCGTGCACAGCACCACGCGGACCGTAGCGCCGACGGAGTGCAGTCGGGCCAGCAGCCCGCCGGCCCCGAGCGATTCGTCGTCCGGGTGCGCGGCCAGGACCATGAAGGCCCGGCCGGCGAGCGCTGCGTCATCCAGCGGCAGGTCCGGCAGCCCGGCGGCACGGCTGCCGGCCCAGGCGGCCTCGGACGTCCCGGCATCGTTGTGGGTGAAAGTCACCATGGGTTGCTTTCGGCCAGCGCCAGGGCGCCCAGCTGCGCGTCGTCGCGCATCGCGTGGTGCTGGCGGATGTACAGGGCGAGATCGGCCATCCGTTTTCCGTAGCGCTCATCAAAGGCGAGCGGGGCCGGACCGAGATTTTGGCTCACGAGAGTCTGGACGCGTTCGACGGCGGTGGCAACGCTGCCGCGCACACGCAGGGCTTCCTTCCACGCACCGCGGTCCGAGAGCTCCCCGGCGTCGATCCTCGCGGCCGTGCCGGCCAGGTAGGCGGTCAGGGCGGCCAGCGTTCGGTCAATCTCACCGAGGTGGGCCAGCGCAATCTGGTCCGGTTCCCGTCCGCCGTCGGCGGCGTGCCGCAGGGAGCCGGCGAAGCTGCGCGCCACGGCGACGGCACCGCCGAGCCAGCAGGCGGCCACGCCCATGCCGCCCCAGGCGAAACCCGGGCGCTGGTAATACCAGCCGGCACCGCCGAGGGGCACGGCGGGAACGGCCTCGAAGTGGACTGTTCCGCTGGGAATCTCGCGCAACCCCCGGCTGGTCCACTCCGGATTCGCGAAGCCCACGCCGTCCGCGTGGAGGTCGACGGCGAAGGCGGCCCGGCCGCCTGCCTCCAGATGGGCCGTCAGCACGGCATGGTCCAGCTGCGCGGCGAGCGAGCACCAGGGTTTGGACCCCTGGAGGATCCAGCCGTCTGAGGATTCCTTGGCTTCAAGCCGCAAGCCGGGCGCCTCGGCGGCGAACACTCCCCAGGTCCCCTCGAAGTCGGTATCGTCGGGATCCGGGCAGTCCCGGCCGTGCTGTGCGGCGTCGTCGCCGGCCTGGGCCAGGATCGCCACGGCGTCCAGTTGTGGTTCCAGCACACGTCCGGCGGCGACATCGACGGCGGTCACAGAGGCCAGAATCTCCCACAGGAACGCGGTCCGGCCGTCCCCGGGTTTGGGCGCCGCCGCCGCTGCCGACTTGGCCAGCTCCAGCAGCGCCGGGACATCGCCGACGGCGGCCTGCGCCTCGGACAGCAGGGGGCTGATCGTCTCCAGGTCTGCGGCCGCGGAGCTGATCCGGACAGGTAGGGGGTGGTGGGAGATGGGGATCCCGTTCATTTCGACTGCCTGTGTTCCTTCGGGCTGGGCTGATTCGGGCTGTGCGGATCGGGAGCGGGCCCGGCCACGTGACTGAAGTCCTGCGCATCCGCGGCCGCGCCGCCATCGCTGGCGCCGTCGACAAGCAATCTAAGCATACTTAGCACTTGGGGGTTGCCGGGCGCTTCACGGGGTCCGCTGCCGCAGGCGCCCGTGCATCTGGCGGACATTCTGTGCCTAGCGGACGATCGCGAGGGCGAAGCCGTCCCAGCCTTTCGAACCCACGGTCTGGATCACGGTGCCATCCAGCCGCGGGTCATCGCCCATCATCTGGAGCGTGCTGATGATTCCGGGGGCGTTGACCGGGTCCATCGACGCGTCCAGCACCGCACCCTCCCACACGACGTTGTCCACCACGATGGTGGTGCCGGGCCGGCCAAGCCGGATGGCCCAGTCCAGGTAGTGCGGGTTGTTTTCCTTGTCGGCATCGATGAACACGAAATCGAAGGGCGGCCCGGCCTCGCTTTCCAGTTCGGGCAGGGTGTCCAGCGCCGCGCCGACCCGGATGTCCACCTTGTGGCCCAGCCCGGCGTCGTCAACGTTGGCGCGCGCGACGCGGGCGTGCAGGGGGAGGTATTCGCAGGTGACCAGCCGGCCGTCGTCGGGCAGCCCCTGGGCCAGCCAGATGGTGCTGAATCCGGCCAGCGTGCCGATCTCCAGGACGCGGCGGGCGCCGGAGAGCTGGACCAGCAATTTCAGGAGTTTGCCGGCGTTGGGGGCCACTTCGATGGGCGGCATGCCTGCCTCAAGGGCGCTGGTCACGGCGCGCTTGAGGGAACGGTCCGGGCGGACCACTGCGTCCGAGAGGAAGTTCTCGACGGCGACCCAGCCGGGGGTGGACTGATGCTCGATCATGCCCCCAGTGTTCCAGCCGCCCGGGCCCGGCGGTACCCCTCCGCGCGCGGTTCTCCCGCCCGGGTTTCGGCGTGCGGTCCGGCCCTAGGTTCCGGGCCGGGCAGGAATTTGCGGCCCGGTCCCGCCGGCGCCCTGGCCGTCGATGGCGTTTTCCAGCCGTTCCACCTTGCCGGTCAGCTCACCGCTGTAGCCCGGCCGGATGTCCGCCTTGAGGACCAGCGAGACGCGGGAACCGTAGGCGCCCACCGCCTCCGTGGCCCGCTTGATGACGTCCATGACCTGGTCCCACTCGCCCTCGATCTCGGTGAACATGGAACTTGTCCGGTTGGGCAGGCCCGACTCCCGGACGATCCGCACCGCCGCCGCGACGGCGTCGTGGACCGACGCGTCGCCGGGCGCCTGCCCGTTGGCGGGGTCACCGGAGGGTGCTACGGAGAATGCGACCAGCATGTGGTGGTTCCCTTCACTCAGTCGGGACAGCCGGGGCGAAAATTTCCAGGGCTGCCCTGCACCAGTCTTTCATGTGATTCCACCCCTGCAGCGGCCGGGCGCACCCCGGCCGCCGTCACATAACTCACTACCCGCCGGTAACAGGTTCGCGCACCCTCAGCATTGCTACCCTAGGCAAATGAACCGGGCAGTAGACCGCAGGCCGCTTCGCGCAGATGCGGCGCGCAACGTGGACAAAATCATCGCCGCGGCCCGCCAGTGCTTCCGCGAGCACGGCCCCGAGGTTCCGCTGCAGACCATTGCCGTCACCGCCGGGGTGGGTCCCGCCACCCTCTTCCGGAATTTCGCCGACAAGGAAGAGCTGGTGCTCGCTGCCCTGAACCAGCAGCTCCGGCTGCAGGTGGATCCGGCCATCGATGAGGCCCTGGCCGATCCTGACGCCGCTGCGGGGCTCTTCCGGGTCATCGATGCCACGATGCGTGTTGCCAGCGAAGAGGCCAACCTGCTGGGAGCCGTCGCGGGCCGTCGCGGGCTGCTGACCGGCATTACGGGCGGCCTGATTGAATCCATCGCCGTGCTGCTGGGCCGGGGCCAGGGGCAGGGCACCCTGCGCAGCGACATTTCCATGACGGACATGATCCGCCTGCTGGCCATGCTGATCGGCGTCGTGGACACCATGGAGCCGGGCTCCGACGCGTGGCGGCGGCCCGTGGCGCTGGTTGAGGACGCCATCCGGACGGAGCGGCCGGACCGGGCGTTGCCGCCGCAGGCCCCGCTGACGGGCAACGCGTTTGACGCCGTTCTCGGCTAGGGCCATATGATCTAGCCATGGGATGGGAAACTGTTGCCGGGGTCATCGGCGGCGTACTGGCGGTCTATGCCGTCCTGCTGTTGCTGCTGTGGGCCTATGCCCGGCGGCACCCCGAGACCGTCACTATGAAGGACGCATTGCGGCTGTTGCCGGACCTGCTTCGGCTCATCCGCCGCCTGCTGGCGGACCGGTCGGTGGCGGTGGGGGTCCGGGTCCGGCTGGCACTCCTGCTCGTCTACCTGGCCTCCCCGATCGATCTCGTTCCGGACTTCATCCCCGTGATCGGGTACGCAGACGACGTCGTGATCGTGGCGCTGGTGCTGCGCTCGGTGGTCTCGCGCGCCGGGGCCGACGCCGTCCGGCGCCACTGGCCGGGCACCCCGGAAGGCCTGGCCGTCATGTTGCGGCTCGCCGGACTCGGGACGCCGGTTTAAGCGCCGGATCCTGCAGGTGCCGGCAGCCTGGTTCCCGGCGCTAGTCTTCGGCCGGCTTTTCCTTGGCCTCGAGAAGGTGTTGCTGAAGCTTCTCTTCGGCTTCCCGACGGCGGCGGGACATTTCGCGCATTTCCCGGGTGGACTCAGCCCCGCCGGAAACATACGGCTCGTGCTGCTTGGAGCGCTGGTCCTTGCGCGGCTCCGCAGCCTGCCCGTCGGCGGCATGCTGCTCCGCGGCCTGCGGCTCGGCGGGCTGCCGGTCGGCGGCCTCGTTCTCGGCAGCCGGCAGCTCGCCGTCGTGTTCAGTCATGTTCGGATGCTCCCACGCGATCCCGGCACCAAGTAGGGACTAAAGACCGTTCCGGCCGAGCCCAGCCGGCCGGCGGTCCAGCACGGTCAGCCGTCCCACGGGCGGGTCAGTCCCAGCCCAGCGCCCGGAGCCCGGCGGCTGCGGCCGCGCCGGCTATCACCACCACCAGGAACGGGGCGCGGAACCACAAGGCGATGCCCGCCGCCGCCAGTGCGCCCAGCCGGGCGTCCAGGACGAGCGACTGGCCGGAGGCGACGGCATTGACCACCGTCAGGGACGCCAGCAGCCCGATCGTCATGGTCCCGGCAATCCTGGACATCCGCGGGTTGCGGAGCAGGCTGGCGGGCACCAGGTAGCCGAGCAGCTTCCAGGCGTAGGCGAGCAGGCAGGAGAGCAGCAGCCACATCCAAAGGTTCATGCGTCGTCTCCGGTGCGGTCGCCGCGGGGATCGCGGGCAGGGTCGTGGTGGTGGTGCACGTGGTCCTCCGCGTAGGGATCGACGTCCGGTTCCAGGCCCTCGTCGCTGCGGCCGTGGCTGAACCAGCCGATCCCTGCCGCGACCATGGCGGCGACGAGGATCGGCACTCCCGGGGGCACGAACGGCACGGCGAGCACGGTGGCCAGCGCGCAGACCATCGCGATGGCCACAGGTTCCCGGCCTTTCAGCCGCGGCCAGAGCAGTCCCAGGAAGGCCGCCACGGCTGCCCCGTCGAGTCCCCACTGCTTGGGATCCCCAAGTGCCCCGCCGGCCAGGGCGCCGAGGGCGGTGAACAGGTTCCAGAGGACGAAGACTCCGATTCCGGCGGTCCAGAAGCCGCGCTTCTGCTCGTCGGGGTCCGTCTGCCCGGTGCTGGTGGCGGTCGACTCGTCGATGGTCAGCTGGGCAGCGGCAAACTTCCGCCACCCGCGCGGCTGCAGCAGGGCATTGATCTGCATGCCGTAGATGCCGTTGCGCATGCCCAGCAGCGTCGCGGCGCCCATCGCGGCGACGCCGGACCCGCCTCCGGCCACCACGCCGATGAAGGCGAACTGCGAGCCGCCACTGAACAGCAGCAGGCTCAGGGCCATGGTCTGCCAGAAATCCAGGCCGGAGGTTACGGACAGCGCGCCGAAGGAGACGCCGTAGAGACCGGTGGCGATGCTGATCGACAAACCGATCCGCACCGCCGGTGACTGCAGGATTTTCACGGGCGCCGGTTCCGCCGCGTCAGGGTCCAGGCCCATGCGATGAGGGGCGCCTGGAGCGGGAGCCGCAGGGTGTGCACGCGTCGCCGGCGCGGCGAGCCCTCCGGCCCGTAGGCCTTGCGCAGTGCGCCCACGTGTCCGGAGAGGAAGGCGGCGAACAGCGCCGTGACGCAGCCGGCGGCGGCCCTCCGGGTGGCCGGGACCAGGAGCCCGACGGCGGCGGCGGCTTCCAGCAACCCGCTCACTGCCACCCATTCCTCACGGGACAGGACGGCCAGGGGCCCGTTCGGCTGCTCGCCGGAGTCGTCCCGGCACAGGAGGTCAGGAACCACCGGGTGGAAAAATTCAGGCTCGCGGAAGTGCTTGGCGGCGCTGGTGAGCAGCAGCGCGCTCATCGCTGCCGCGGACAGCGTCTGGAGGTCCGGGACGGGCCGGCGAAATGGCATGCAACAACTCAACCACAGCGGCCACGCCGGCCGTAATCCGCCGGGGACGCAAGGGGAGGTGAAGGTGTCCGCCAGGATCCGCGGAGCGGCCAGGCGGCTACCGCGGGGGCCGGCTGTCCGCCATGAGCTGGGACAGGACCTGGGCCGGCCAGTTGGTGGTGATCTCCTGGATCCCGAGTTTCCGGCAGCGTTCGACGTCGTCCTCGGTGTCGACCGTCCACACCCGGCACCGCAACCCCGAGGCGAGCCAGCGCTGAACGGCCGGGCCGTGCGTGCGGACGTACCCGATTCCGGGCCCGGCAATTCCTGCCTCGGCCGCCCCCAGGATCCGTTCGCCCTCAGCCTGGGCGGCCTTCATCACATTGGCCAGCGCCCCGCCGGTCAGGGCACCGAGGCCCAGTTCCTCCCGGATGTCCGCCACATTGACGTCGTCCACGAGCTGGCAGACGGCCGCCGCCGGGACGGACTCCAGGAGGTGTTTTACGGAGTCGGGGCTAAAGCTCATGAAGGAAACCGTGATGTTGTCCAGCATCGACGTCCGCGGATCCCAGCCCCGGGCCCGCAGGACCTCGAGGGCCCGGTCCTCGAGTCTGAGCTGGTACGGGCTCGGGTGTTTGAACTCGATCGCCAGGCCGATCCCGCGGCCCGCCGCGCGCAGGATGTCGAGCAGGTCCGGCAGGGTCAGGAACTGCCCGGACTTGGCACCGTAGGCCTCCGGGATCCGCACTCCCTTCCAGGAGGAGAAGTCGAGTTGCTGGAGCTCTTGCAGGGTCCGGTCGGCCACCTGGCCGGTGCCGTCCGAGGTGCGGTCCAGGGTGGCATCGTGCAGGAGCACCACATGCTGGTCCCGGGTCAGGTGGACATCGCATTCCACACCGTCGGCGCCGTCGGCGATTGCCTGCAGGTACGCGGCCCGGGTGTGCTCGGCGAAGGTTCCGCTGGAGCCGCGGTGGGCATAGACCAAAGGCCGGGCGGCGGCAGGCTCATCAGTCGTCATGGTGCCACGTTAGCGGACCGTCCGTTTCCGTGGCGGGCTAGGCTGGGCTCATGCAGGTGAATACTGAGTCAACTTCCCTGACCGGCGCCGCGGGACGTCCGGGCGGCGCCCGGCCGGACAGTCCCCCCGGCCAGCGTCCCGCTGCCTCCAGCGACGTCGAGAAGGCCGCGGCGCTGCGCCGGATGAAGCTCCTGGCCCTCTCGCTCCTGGTCGTCATGGCGGTGATCTTCATCATCGCGTTCGCCCTGCAGAAGCAGTATCCCGGGCTCGAATACGTCCGTGCCGCGGCCGAGGGCGGCATGGTCGGGGCCCTCGCGGACTGGTTCGCCGTCACGGCCCTGTTCAAGTACCCCATGGGCATCAAGATCCCCCACACCGCGATCATCCCGCGCCGCAAAGACCAGATCGGCGCCTCGCTGGGCGAATTCGTGGAAACCAATTTCCTCTCCGAACAGGTGGTGCAGGAGAAGCTGGCGTCCGCAGACATTGCGCGCAAGGCCGGCGCCTGGCTCTCCAGCCCGGGCGGCCCGGACCGGGTCGCCAAGGAGGGTGCCGCCGTCATCCGCGGCGCGTTCAAGGTCCTCAACGACGACGACGTCCAGGCCGTGATCGAGTCCATGGTCCGCAAACACCTGCTCACCCCGCCGTGGGGCCCGCCGGTGGGCCGGCTCGCCGAGCGGATCTTCGACGACGGGCACCACCATGCACTGGTGGACCTACTGGTGGACCGCACCGTGGACTGGGTGCGGGACAACCAGGAGACGGTCAACCGGCTGGTCACCGACCGGTCCCCGACGTGGGTGCCGTCGTTCGTGGACGGGCTGGTGGGCGACAAGGTGTACGTGGAGATCCTCAAGTTCACCCGCGCCGTGCAGTCCGATCCGCGGCACCAGGTCCGCCTCTCGATCGACAAGTACCTCAAGGAACTCGCGCAGGACCTGCAGCATGATCCGGTCATGATCGCCCGCGCCGAGGGCATCAAGGCCCAAGTGCTCGGTGACCCGGAGGTCCGCGAGCTCGCCTCCCGCACCTGGGACACCATCAAGACGGCCCTGCTCACCGCCGTCGATGACCCGCACAGCGAACTGACCGTCAAATTCAAGGCGGCCGTGCATGACTTCGGCACCCGGCTGCTGGTCGATCCCGAGCTCGCCGGCAAGGTGAACGCCTGGATCGGCGACGCGGCCGGCTACCTCGTGAAGAACTACCGCTCGGACATCGCGGGGGTCATCACGGACACCGTGGCCCGCTGGGATGCCGAGGAGACGTCCCAGAAGATCGAACTGCAGGTCGGCAGGGACCTGCAGTTCATTCGGATCAACGGCACGGTGGTGGGTGCCCTGGCCGGGCTGGCCATCTTCACGCTGGCCACCCTGCTGTTCGGCTAGCCATCCTCCGCGGACCGGCGCCGGCTAGGCGGCCGCGACCTTCGCCTTGGGCCGGCCCTGCATGGCGAACACGGTGAAGGCCAGGGCTGCGAGCGCGGTGACGACGAGCAGCAGCAGCCCGATCGAGTAGCTGTGCGTTGCGGCGTCATAGGTGGCACCCATGATCAGCGGCGGGAAGTAGCCGCCCAGGCCTCCGGCCGCGCTCACCACCCCGCTGATGCTGCCGACCTTCCCCTGCGGCGCGAGCACGCCCACCCAGGCGAACACCCCGCCCGTGCCCAGGCCCAGCGCCGCCGCCATGGCGACGAACGTCAGGCCGGCGGGGACGTCGCCGTCGGGCTGCAGGTTCACCACCCAGGCGAGCCCGGCGACGCCGGCGAGCGCGGCGATCACCACGGGTTTGGGACCGACCTTGTCGGCGAGCACGCCGCCCACCGGCCGCGCCAGCACGGCGGCGAGCGCAAACCCCGCCGTTCGGGCGCCGGCCGCGCTGGGATCGAAGCTGTAGACATCCCGGAGGTACGTGGGCAGATACGTGGCGAAGGAAACGAAACCACCGAAGAGGACCGCGTAGAGGAAGCACAACTTCCACGTGACCGGGGTCTTCACGGCGTCGATCAGCTTGGGCATCACGGGCGCGTTGCTGCGGGTCCAGCCCGGTGCCTCCTTCAGTCGGAACCAGATGATGGCGGCCATGACCGCCAGGATCGCGGCGATCAGCAGATGGGTGGGAAAGTAGCCGATTGCGGCGACAAGCCGGGGGTTCAGGAAGGCCGCCAGGGCCGTTCCGCCCATGCCCGCGCCGAAGACGCCGGTGGCGAAACCCCGCCGGGCGGGCTCGTACCAAGCGCTGACGAAGGGGATCCCGACGGCGAAGACGGTTCCGGCGACCCCCAGCAGCACGCCGGCGCCCAGCACCAGGGCGAAGGAGTCGAGGCTGCCGCCGACGGCCACCAGCAGGATCGGGACGATGGAGGCCAGCAGGACAAAGGTGAACATGGCGCGGCCGCCGTACTTGTCCGTCAAGGTGCCGACGACGATCCGCCCCAGCGAGCCGACGAAGACGGGCATGGCCACGAGCACGCCGGTGGTGGCCGGATTGAGGTGCAGGTGCTGGGTGTAGTACGCGCTCAGCGTGGCGATGGAGTTCCAGGCCCAGAAGCACACCACGGAGGTCGAGGTGGCGAGCGTCAGGTTGAGCGCCCGGCCCGCGGGGGCGGCGACGGGCGGGGACACTGCTCCGGCCACGGTGGTCTCCTTCCTCGTTTCAGCAACGCAGTTCAGTAACGCAGTTCAGCAACGCAGTTCAGCAACGCACCTTCGGCTACGGCACGGAGTCACCGGTTCCTGGTGTCCCGGTCACGGGTTCCGACGGCGGACCAGCCCCGCCGCGCGCCGGCCGTGGAGCTCCGGGCGCCGGCAGCGCCGGCTGTGCCTTTGGCCCCGGCCCCGCCGGTGTCCCGGTCCCGGGAGCGGTAGACGATGTAGGGGCGGAAGAGGTAGTGGAACGGGGCCGTAAAGGCGTGGACCAGGCGGGTGAACGGCCAGATCACGAACAGTGCCATGCCCACGAGGGTGTGCAGGTGGAAGGAAAAGGGCGCCGCGGCCATGGCCGCGATGTCGGGCTGGAAGATGAACAGGGATCTGAACCACGGGGCCACGGTCTCGCGGTAGTTGTGTCCGTGCTCGCCCTCGAAGACACTGGCGAGCGTGGTCCACAGCCCGAACACAATGGCCGCGGTGAGCACCACGTACATGGTCTTGTCGTTCCCGGTGGTGGCCATGAAGACCGGTCCGGTGGTCCGGCGGCGGTAGATCAGCAGGAGGATCCCGCCCAGCGTTCCCACCCCGGCGATCCCGCCGACCAGCAGGGCGTTGAAGTGGTAGAACTCCTGGCTCATTCCGGCCGCCTGGGTCCATGCCATCGGGATGACCAGGCCGAAGAAGTGCCCCGCGATCACGGCGAGCAGGCCGAAATGGAACAACGGGGACGCGATCCTCAGCAGTCTGGACTCATAGAGCTGGGAGGACCTCGTGGTCCAGCCGAACTGGTCGTATTTGTAGCGCCAGACGAGTCCGCCGACAAGGACCACCACCATGACGTACGGCAGCACGCCCCACAGCACGATGTCCAGTGCGGAGAGTCCGACGGCGGATCCGGGTTCCGCTTCAAATGCCAGCATGGTCAGGGCCCCTTCACCGGCAGCAGGCGCGGATCGTAGGGGTCCAGGCCCACGGCCTCGGTGGGCGGGCCGTAGCCGGCCATCCGCATGACGGCCTGCTCGTCCGCCGGGGATTTCCCGGGCAGCGTGGCGCAGACGGCCTGCAGGATCCGGGCGTGCGGCAGCCCGTCCCGGAGCAGCCCGAAGCGGAGCATCTCCAGGCTCGCCCGGAAGCGCGTCAGCAGCCCGCGGCCGGCGGCGAGGTCCACCAGCGCGGCGTATTCGAGGACCATCGGGAGGTAGTCGGGCAGTTCGCCGTGGGTGTCCACCAGGATGTCGCTTTGCCGGTAGGTCTTCTTGAAGTTGCCCAGAACCTCGCCGCGGCGCCGGGTGTCCCCGTCCGTCCAGTAGGACAGGTGCAGGGCGTGGCGCTTTCCGAGGTCGAACTCGCGCACATACTGGGACTGGAGCTGGATCGGCGGCGTGGACTCCAGCTGGTCCAGGACCTCCACGAAGTCCGCCGCGGCGCCGGGGAACTCGGCCAGCGCCGCCCGCATCAGCGGGACCCGGCCGGTCAGTTCCTCGTCCGGGTAGGACAGGCACCAGGCCGCGGCGAGGTAGAGGACCTGCTGGCGGCGGGTCATGGCTGCTCCCCCGCCGGAGGGGAGTCCACGGATCCTGCCGGTTTCGGCGGCGGCGGTTTTTCCGGAGGCGGTTTTTCCGGGAAGAGCCCGGAGGGTGCGCCGGTGCCGTCCCAGTTGAGCAGGTTCACCCTGCCGCGCAGGGTGGTTTCGCCGGGTGCGGTGCCGGAGGTCTGCCGGTCGCGGAGGGCGTTGAAGGTTTCCACCGCCACGGGGACGGGCCGGCCGCTGGCTTCGCCGAAGTGGGCCGTATCCTGCATGCCGGGCCCGCCCTCGAAATCGAGTGAACAGCCCATTTCCTCGAGGTCGTGGGCCTGCTCCACGTGGGCCTTCGGGATGACGTAGCGCTCCTCGTACTTCGCGATCGCCATCAGCCGGTACATCTCGTACATGCTCTGGCTGTCCATCCCCACGGCCTCCGGGATGGCGTCGTCCGGGTCGTTGCCGAGGCTGATGCCGCGCATGAAGGAGCGCATGGCCGCGAGCTTCTTCAGCACCGCGGTGACCCGGTCCGCGTCGCCGGCGGTGAAGAGTTCCGCGAGGTACTCCACCGGGATGCGCAGCGCGTCAATGGCGCCGAAGAGGTTGCCGGTGTCCTCGCCGTCGTGCCCCTGGTCGCGCAGCAGATCCACCACGGGTGAGAGCGGCGGCACGTACCAGACCATCGGCATGGTCCGGTATTCCGGGTGCAGCGGCAGCGCCACCTTGTAGACCTTGGCCAGGGCGTAGACCGGCGAGCGCCCGGCGGCGTCGATCCAGTCTTCGGGGATGCCCTGGGCCCGGGCCTCTGCCTGGACGGCGGGGTCGTGCGGGTCCAGCAGCACGTCCATCTGGGCGTCGTAGAGTTCCTGCGGGTCCGTGACCGAGGCCGCCTCGGTGACGGCGTCGGCGTCGTACAGAAACAGCCCCAGGTACCGCAACCGGCCCACGCAGGTCTCCGAGCAGACGGTCGGGAGCCCCACCTCCACCCGCGGGTAGCAGAAGGTGCACTTCTCGGCTTTGCCGGTCTTGTGGTTGAAGTAGATCTTCTTGTAGGGGCAGCCGGTGACGCACTGGCGCCAGCCGCGGCACTTGTCCTGGTCCACCAGCACAATCCCGTCCTCCACCCGCTTGTAGATCGCGCCGGAAGGGCAGGAAGCCATGCAGGACGGGTTCAGGCAGTGCTCGCAGATCCGCGGCAGGTAGAACATGAAGGTTTGTTCGTAGGCGAACTTGATCTTGTCCTCGGATTCCCGCCGCACCTTCTCCACGATCGGGTCCAGGTGGCCGTTCTCGGTGGAGCCGCCGAGGTCGTCGTCCCAGTTCGCGGACCAGGTGATCTTGGTGTCCTCACCGGTGATCAGGGATTTGGGCCTGGCCACGGGGAAGTCGTCGCCCAGGGGCGCGTCAACGAGGGTTTTGTAGTCGTAGGTCCAGGGCTCGTAGTAGTCCTTGAGCTCGGGCTGGACCGGGCTGGCGAAGATCCCGAGGAGTTTCTTGACCCGGCCGCCGGCTTTGAGCACCAGTTTGCCGTGCTTGTTCAGCGCCCAGCCGCCGTGCCACTTCTCCTGGTCCTCGTAGCGGCGCGGATAGCCCTGGCCGGGGCGGGTTTCGACGTTGTTGAACCAGACGTATTCGGTGCCCGCACGGTTGGTCCAGGCCTGCTTGCAGGTCACGGAACAGGTGTGGCAGCCGATGCACTTGTCCAGGTTCATGACCATGCCCATTTGGGCCATGACACGCATCAGTACTGCACCTCCTGGGAACGACGCCGGACGGTGGCCACCATGTCGCGCTGGTTTCCGGTGGGGCCGAGGTAGTTGAACGCGTAGGACAGCTGGGCGTAGCCGCCGATCAGGTGCGAGGGTTTGACCAGCAGCCGGGTCACGGAGTTGTGGATGCCGCCGCGCCGCCCGGTGGCCTCGGACTTCGGCACGTCGATGGTGCGTTCCTGCGCGTGGTGGACGTAGACCACGCCGGCCGGCATCCGGTGGCTGACAATCGCCCGGGCCACCAGGACGCCGTTGATGTTCAGGCACTCCACCCAGTCGTTGTCCTTGACCTCGATGGCCGCCGCGTCGGCGGGGCTCATCCAGACCGTCGGCCCGCCCCGGGAGAGGGAGAGCATCAGCAGGTTGTCCTGGTATTCGGAGTGGATGGACCACTTGGAGTGCGGCGTCAGGTAGCGGACCACCACCTCCATGGCCCCGTCCTGGCCGAGTCGGGGTTCGCCGAAGAGCTTGTGCATGTCCAGCGGCGGCCGGTAGATCGGCAGCGCCTCGCCGATGTCCCGGATCCAGTCGTGGTCGAGGAAGAAGTGCATCCGGCCGGTCAGGGTGTGGAAGGGCTTGAGCCTTTCGACGTTGATGGTGAAGGGGGCGTAGCGCCGCCCGCCCGTTTCGGAGCCGGACCATTCCGGGGAGGTGATCACAGGGACGGGGCCGGCCTGGGTCTGGGCGAAAGTGATGAATTTTTCCTCGGAGCCCTCGGCCAGGTCCGCCAGTTTCCGCCCGGTGCGGAGTTCCAGGTCCTTGAAGCCCTGCACCGACAGCGCGCCGTTGGTGGTGCCGGAGAAGGCCAGGATGGCCTCGGCCATTTTCGCGTCGGTGTCGATCGCGGGGCGTCCGTCCGCGGCGCCGCCCAGCATCACCCCGTTGGAGCGGCTGAGCCGGTCCAGCGCTCCAGCGAGTTTGTAGGTGACGTTCTTGACCGTGAAGCCCAGTTTGTCGGCCAGCGGCCCGACGGCGGCGAGCTTGTCCGCGATGGCGGTGTAGTCCCGCTCCACCACGGAAAAGATGGGCATGTTCTGCCCGGGGACCGCGGGGATGGACGTGTCCCGCCAGTCCCGGACGATCCCGCCGGGCTGGGCGAGCTGGCCGGGGGTGTCGTGCTGCAGCGGCACGCTCACGAGGTCCCGGCGCACGCCGAGGTGGGTTTTGGCCTGCCGGGAGAACTCCTGGGCCAGCAGGTGGAACATGTCAAAGTCCGTTTTGGTCTCCCAGGGCGGGTCGATCGCCGGGGTGAAGGCGTGCACGAAGGGATGCATGTCGGTGGAGGACAGGTCGTGCTTCTCGTACCAGGTGGCGGCCGGGAAGACGACGTCGGACAGGAGCGTGGTGGAGGTCATCCGGAAGTCCGCGGAGACCAGCAGGTCCAGTTTCCCTTCGGGCGCCTGGTCGTGCCACTTCACGTCCCGGGGTTTGAGGCCTTCGGCGTGGTCCTGGCCGAGGACATTGTTGTGGGTTCCCAGCAGGTTCCGCAGGAAGTATTCGTTGCCCTTGGCGGAGGAGCCGAACAGGTTCGAGCGCCACAGCACGAGGGTCCGCGGCCAGTTCTCCGGGGCGTCCACGTCCTCGATCGCCGGGTTCAGGGCGCGGCTCTTCAGGGCATCGGCGATGTAGCCGGGTGTGTTCGTCGCGGTGCCGGCGGCGACAGCCGCCTCGGCCTCGTCCGCGAGGTCCAGCGGGTTCCGGTCGAACTGCGGGTAAAACGGCATCCAGCCGAGCCGGGCGGACTGGGCGAGGGCGTCCGCGGTGTGCATGCCGTCCAGGGCCCCGGTGGAGAGCGGGGACTTCAGCGCATCCGCGGAGTAACCGTCCTGCCGCCACTGGTCCGTGTGCATGTACCAGTAGCCGGTGCCGATCATGGTCCGCGGCGGCCGGGACCAGTCCAGGGCATTGGCCAGCGACAGCCAGCCGGTGACCGGCCGGGTCTTTTCCTGGCCGACGTAATGCGCCCAGCCGCCGCCGTTGCGGCCCATGCAGCCGGTCAGCATCACCAGGGCCAGCACCGCCCGGTAGGTGGTGTCGCCATGGAACCACTGGCAGATCCCGGCACCCATGATGATCATGGACCGGCCCTGGGACTGTTCGGCGTTGCGGGCGAATTCGCGGGCCACCCGGATGCAGGCCTGCGCCGGGACGGAGGTGATCTCCTCCTGCCAGGCCGGCGTGTAGGGTGTCGCGGCGTCCTGGTAGCCGGCGGCCCAGTCTCCCGGGAGCCCGTCGCGGCCGACCCCGTACTGGGCCAGCATCAGGTCGAAGACGGTGGTGACCAGTTGGCCTTCCACCTCCAGGACGGGCACGCCGCGCCGGAGCACGCTGCCGTCCCCGCCGGCGTCCTCGAAGCACGGCAGCAGGATCTCCGCGCTTTCCGTTGATACTTCCCGGAGGGACAGCGCCGGTTCAATCCCCTCGAGGTCCAGGTTCCACTTGCCCTCGCCGCTGTCTGAGTAGCGGAAGCCCAGGGAGCCGTTGGGGACCGCCGGCAGCCCGGTCTTCTTGTCGAACAGGACGGTGCGGAACGCCGCATCCTCGGCCCCGGCAGCGGCCGGGAGGTCCCGGGCGGTGAGGAACTTGGCCGGGGTGAGGGAGCCGTCGTCGCGCCGTTCGAGCCGGACCAGGAACGGCAGGTCGGTGTACTGGCGGACGTAGTCGACGAAGAACGGCACCTCACGGTCGACGAAGAATTCCTTGAGCATGACGTGCCCCATCGCCATGGCCAGCGCGGCGTCGGTTCCGGCCTGTGCGGGGAGCCATTCGTCGGCGAATTTTGTGTTGTCCGCATAGTCCGGGCTGACCGTGACCACCTTGGTGCCGCGGTAGCGCACCTCGGCCATCCAGTGCGCGTCCGGGGTGCGGGTCACCGGGACGTTGGAGCCCCACATCATCAGATACCGGGCGTCCCACCAGTCCCCCGATTCCGGGACGTCGGTCTGGTCCCCGAAAACCTGCGGGCTGGCCACAGGGAGGTCGGCGTACCAGTCGTAGAAGGACGTCATCACCCCGCCGATCAGCTGGATGAAGCGGGTCCCCACGGCATGCGAGACCATGGACATCGCCGGGATGGGCGAGAAGCCGGCACAGCGGTCCGGGCCGTAGGCCTTGATGGTGTTCACGTGCGCGGCGGCGGCGATTTCGACCGCCTCCTGCCAGGAGACACGCACCAGGCCGCCCTTGCCGCGGGCCTGCTGGTAGCGGCGGCGCCGCTCAGGGTCGCCCACGACGTCGGCAAAGGCCAGCACCGGGTCACCCAGCCGGGCCTTGGCCTCGCGGTACATCTCGACGAGGACGCCCCGCGCATACGGAAAACGCACCCGGGTGGGAGAATAGGTGTACCAGGAGAAGGCCGCGCCGCGCGGGCAGCCCCGCGGCTCGTATTCCGGGCTGTCCGGGCCCACGGAGGGGTAGTCGGTCTGCTGGGATTCCCAGGTGATGATGCCGTCCTTGACGTACACCTTCCAGGAGCAGGAGCCGGTGCAGTTCACCCCGTGCGTGGACCGGACCACCTTGTCGTGGCTCCAGCGGTCCCGGTAAAAGATGTCGCCCTTGCGGCCACCCTCGCGGAACACCGCCCTGCCGTCCTCGGTCTGGTCCCATTTCGTAAAGAATCGGCCCAGTTTCAACATTGCATCCGAGGCGGGTCCGTCCAACCCCGCGGCGCCTCCGGCAGTCATGCCCTCAAGCTAAGGGGCACCTTCCGGGCCGGATAGGGCCTTAGGACACTGGGGCAGCCCCGGGCCCGCGGTTCAATGCCCGCGGTTCAGGCGAAGCTCTCCAGCTCGACGCCGGCGGCCTCCAGCGCCGCACGGATCGCCGCCGCCGTGGCAACTGAGCCGGGCGTGTCCGCCCGCAGGCACAGCGAGTGCGGCTCGATCCGGAGCACGGTGCCGTCGACGGCCTCGACTTCGCCCTTCGTGGCGAGCCTGACCGCCCGCTCGGCAACCTGTCCGGCGTCGAGGATCAGGGCCCCTTCCTCCGTGAGCGGCACGAGAGTGCTGTCGGGGAAGTAGGCGCGGTCCGCGAAGGCCTCGGAGAAAACGGGGTGCCCGGCTTCCTTGGCGATTTCCAGCAGGGCTGAGCCGGGGAAGCCGAGGACGGGCAGCCCGGGATCGTAGGCCTGGATGGCGGCGATCACGGCGGAGGCCTGCTCGGCGTCATGCACGGTCCGGTCGTAGAGCGCCCCGTGCAGCTTGACGTAGTCCACCGAGGCGCCCACGGCATGGGCGACGCCGTCGAGCGCTCCGAGCTGGTAGAGGACGGCGCCGAAGAGATCGTCAAAGGTCATGTCCAGCGAGCGCAGGCCGAAGCCGGCCAGGTCCGGGTAACCGATGTGGGCGCCGACGCTGACGTCGAGTTCGTACGCCGCCCGGCAGGTGTCCAGCATCGTCACGGGGTCGCCGGCGTGCATTCCGCAGGCCACACTGGCGCTTGTGACCAGCGGAAACATCGCGGCGTCGTCGCCCTTGGTCCATGTCCCGAAGGACTCCCCCAGGTCAGTGTTCAGATCCAAAACGTGCCGCCGTCCTTCCTTGAAGTCTTCGGCGCGCCGCTGCCCAGGGTGCCGCTGCCCGGGGCTGAATCCGGCTGCGCGTCCAGGGACGTGTCGTAGAGCGCGGCCGGCCCGGTGGTGTCAGCCAGGGCCTGCAGTTCGCCCGGGATCGTGTCCGGGAGGGGCCCGAACGCTTCCTTGGCGTTCGCGACGACGGCGCGGCCCATCACACGGTTGCCGACTCCGCCGACGACCGCGCCGACGCCGAAGGGCAGGGCACGGCCAAGCAGGGCAGTGCCCTGGGTCTTGAGCAGGGAGCGCAGGAACATCGTCTGGATCTTGGCCCGCACGGTGCCGAAGCCGGCGAGGGGCATGCTCCGGGTGAAGGCCGTAGTCCAGGCCTGCGACGGCCCCCTGCCCCGTCCCGCCGCTTGCCCGCTCAGCGAGCTCAGCAGCTGTGTGCCTTCCTCGCCGAGCATGATCGCCATCACCAGGGTGCTGGCCCTGTCCGGATCCACCATCCGGACGCCGTGCAGTTCAGCAAGCGCCGTGGAATACAGGGCGGTGGCTTCGAGGAACCCGACGGCCGCGGCGGCCGAAAGACCGAGTGCTGCCGCTGTTCCGACGCCCGGAATCACCGCCGCCCCGCCGACCAGCGCACCGCCGCCGGTGACGGCGAGCAGGTAGTCGCGCTCCAGGATGGCGGCGAGCTGGGCCGCCGTGGCCTGCGGGTGCCTGCGCTGGAGCCTGCGGATATTGGCCAGCACCAGGGGCCGCTGGACTTCAACCGCCCGCAGGAGCACCTTGTGGAGTCCGGGCCGGGGCCGGCCGGCGGCGTCGAACATCGCACTGTGGGCTGTTTGCTGGGCAACCTTCATTGCCGGGTTGCTGCGCTTGGCCATGATCGCCTCTCGTCGGAACCAAAAAAGTAAGTTCACTTAACACTAGGGCACGGCCCGGCAGGCGGGTCGCCGATGGACCCCGGAGTGTTCCAGCCCGGCCGCGCGGCTGGCTACTAGACTGGGCCCATGCCCGCCCTGCGAGCCCTCCGCCCCTTCGCGCACCGGGAGTACCGCGTGCTGATCACGGCGCTGGCCATCTCCATCTTCGGTTCCGGGATGTGGGCCGTCGCGATGGTCTACGAGGTGATCCACCTGGGCGGCGGACCGCTGGAGCTCTCGATCGTGGCCGCGGCGGGCAGCGTCGGGCTGGTGACGTTTCTGCTGGCCGGCGGCATCGCCGCGGACCGCGTACCCCAGCGGCTCCTGATCATCGCCGTCGAGGGCGCCAACCTCGCCGTCGTTGCCACTGTCAGCGGGCTTGCCATGGCCGGCTTGCTCGAGCTGTGGCATCTGGCCCTGGGGGCCTTCGTGCTCGGCGTCGGGGCCGCGTTCTTCTTTCCCGCCTACTCCGCCATCCTGCCGCGGATCCTGCCGCCCGAGGACCTGCTCGCGGCCAACGGCCTGGAGGGGACCATGCGGCCGCTGTTGCAGCAGGCCGCAGGACCGGCCGTTGCGGGCATCCTGGTGGCGGCCCTGTCCCCTGCCTACGCCGTCACCGGTGTTGCGGCCTGCCACCTGCTGGCCTTCGCCATCCTGAACCTCCTCCACCGCCAGCCCGCGGCAGGGGCGGAAGTCCAGGATGGACCAAGCCAACGGGCCAAGACGTCCCTGCGCCACGATCTCCGCGAGGGCGTCAGCTACACCGTCCGGACGCCCTGGCTGCTGTGGACCCTGCTCTGGGCGTGCATTTCGGTGCTGTTCCTGATCGGCCCCATCGAGGTCTTGGTCCCGTTCGTGGTCCGGGACCAGCTCGGCGGGGACGCGCGCATGTTCGGCTTCCTGCTCGCCATCATGGGCGTGGGCGGCGCCGCAGCCTCGCTGGCCACGGCTTCTTTTCCGCTTCCCCGCCGCTACCTCACCGTGATGATGGTGTCCTGGGGCGCGGGAAGCCTGCCGATCGCCGCCGTCGGAATCATGGACAGTTTCTGGGCCGTGGCCGCCGCCCTTTTCATCTTCGGCGCCACCGGCGGCGTGGGCATGGTGATCTGGGGAACCTTGCTCCAGCGCCGGGTGCCGCCGCATCTGCTCGGCCGCGTCTCAAGCCTGGACTTCTTCGTGTCCCTGGCCCTCATGCCGGTCTCCATGGCACTGTCCGGGCCGGCCGCCGAGGTGTTGCCGCTGTGGCTGATCTTCCTCGTCGCCGGGACCGTGTGCCCGGTGATGGCCGTCGTCGCGATGGTGGTGGCGCGGATGCCGGCCGATGAACTGGCCCACCCGCTCGCCGACGGTGACGACTTCGCGGATGCCACGGCCCCTGCCGAATCCTCCGGGTCAGGGCAGCCCGGCCCAGAGCAACGCGGGGTCATTTAGCGCCCATGTCCGGGGGGATTATGGGCTGTAAGTGACCCCGCGTTGGTTTGGCGGCGGTTCAGACTGCGGCGCGCACCACCGGGATCGACGACGTCGGAAGGCCGCTGGGGAAGATGGTCGGTTCCGGGGCGGTGACGGGCGCCAGCGGGACCCGGACCGGGCCGCCGTCGACCGTGAGCAGTTCCCCGCGCACGTCGACCTGCAGCGGCGCGCCGTCACGGACGGTCAGGCTGATCGAATCCTGCTCGAGCCCGACGTGCAGGAGCCTGCCCTGGATCTTCAGATGGAACTCAAGTCCGTCCCATTCGGCAGGCAGCCGCGGATCGAAGTACGGCACCGCACCCTGGTCCCGCAGCCCGGCGAAGCCGCTGACCAGCGAACTCCACACCCCGCCGGTAGAGGCGATGTGGACGCCGTCGATCGTGTTGCCGTGGGTGTCGTCGAGGTCGATGAACAGGGCGTGGGTGAAGTGGTCCAGTGCGGCCTTGCCGTAGCCGACCTCGGCCGCCATGATGCCCTGGACGCAGGCGGACAGCGTGGAGTCGCCGGTGGTGATGGGGTCGTAGAAATCGAAGGCGCGGCGCTTTTCCTCGGCGGTGAAATCCTGCCACTGCAGGAACATGGCCAGCACGGTGTCGGCCTGCTTCAGGACCTGGTGCCGGTAAATCACCAGCGGGTGGAAGTGCAGCAGGAGCGGGTACTTGGACCGGGGCGTGGTCCAGTCCCACGGTTCCAGGGTCATGAAGTCGTTGTCCTGGGAGTGGACCTGGAGGTCCTCGTCGTAGGGCAGCTGCATGCGGTTGGCGGCCTGCTCCCAGAGCTGGCGTTCGGCGTCGTCGATCTCGGGGTGGTCCAGCGCCGCCGCGGCGCGCAGGTTGAAGCGCGCCATGACGTTTGTGTACAGGTTGTCGTTGACGACGGCGGTGTACTCGTCGGGGCCTGTGACGCCGTGGATGTGGAACAGCCCGTCCTTGCCGAAGAAGCCGAGCGAGACCCACATCCGGGCGGTCTCGATCAGCAGATCGGAGCCCAGGGTGGCCTGGAACTCGGTGTCCCCGCTGGCCCAGATGTACCGGTTGGTCGCGAAGGCGATCGCGGCGGCGATGTGGAACTGCGCGGTGCCGGCCGCGTAGTAGGCGCTGGCCTCGAGTCCGTTGATGGTGCGCCAGGGGAAGAGGGCGCCGTCAACGCTGAGCTCCTTGGCGCGGATCTTCGCCTCCGGCAGGAGGTCGTGCCGGAATTCCAGGACCTGGCGGGCGTTGCCCGGGTTCGTGTAGGTCAGGTAGGGCAGCAGGTACACCTCCTGGTCCCAGAAGTAGTGGCCGTCGTAGCCGGAGCCGGACACGCCCTTGGCCGGGATGCCGGCCACATCGGCGCAGGCCGTGGCCTGCGCGAGCTGGAAGAGGTTCCAGCGCACGCCCTGCTGGAGCTCGGTCTGGCCCGCCAGGACAATGTCGCTCGTGCTCCAGTAGTCGCGGTAGTGGTCCGCGCTCTGGGCGAAGATCTCGCTGACCGGTTTGAGGCTGGCTTCGGCGCTGTCGGCGAGGTCCTCGGCGGCCTGGCCCACGGCGTAGCTGACGCTCTTCTCCAGCACGAACGGTGCGTCCGCGCTGACGGCGAGCACGTAGCGGACGCTGCTGTCGTCCTGGTCCACCTGGGTGTCGAACGGCTGCACGCCGGCCGAGGTCCAGTGATCCACGGCCATCCCGAGCCGCTGCTTGGATTCCGAGGCTTCCCAGGACAGGCGCAGGGAGCCGTCCCCGCCGTCGAGCCGCAGGGGCAGCAGCACCCGGCCGGCGTGGCGGCCGGCGCGGCGCGGATCATGGGCGGAGTGGTCCTCCACCGGCTGGTCCTGGCGGTTGATGACCGAGGACGTGACGTCCGCGGAGATATCCCGGTCGGCCGCCACTTCGAGGCTGATGCCCAGCGCGCCGCGGGACGCGTAGCCGACGGCGCGCCGTTCGGTGGTGGTCACGGTCGCACCGGAACGGCACTGCCAGGTGATCCGGCACTCATAGATACCCGTGGCGAAGTCCACCGAGCGGCGGTAGTCCAGCACAGTGGACTCATCCAGGCTCAGCGGCTCGCCGTCGATGATGACGGTGAAGTTGTTGGCATCCGGGACATAGAGGATCCGCTGGCCGGTGCGGGCGAAGCCGTACGCGTTTTCGGCGTGCTTGATGTCCCAGGTCTCGTGGAAGCCGTTGATGAAGCTGCCCGGAAGTTCGGCGTCCGCTGCACCCCAGTGCGCGCCGCGGATGCCCAAGTGCCCGTTGCCGAGGCTGAACAGGGTCTCCAGGGTGCCGGCATTGCCGGGGAGATGGACGGTCTCGACCAGCTGCCAGGGATCGTTGGGGAACCGGGCGCGGTCCGAGGTGATGAGAGCCATGGTTTAGGGGATTCCTTCGGCGGGAGGGGGCTGGGCGGTGGGGTGAGCGGTCCGGGCTAGAGCAGTTCGGCGAGGTCGTTGACCACGACCGTGGCGCCGGCGTCGAGCAGGGTCTGCCGGCCGGCGCCGCGGTCGACGCCGATCACCGAGCGGAAGTCTCCCGCGCTGCCGGCCTGGACGCCGGAGACGGCGTCCTCCACCACGACGCACTCCTGGCTCGGCAGGCCCAGAAGCCGCGCGGCGTATTCGTAGGTGGCCGGGCTGGGCTTGCCGGGCAGCCCCTCGGCGACGGCGACGACGCCGTCGACCACCACCGGGAAATAATCGGACAGGCCGGCGGCCTTCAGCACGGCAGGGGCGTTGCGGGAAGAGGAGACGACGGCGAGCTTGAGCCCGCGGGCCAGCGCGGCCTCAACCAGCCGGACGGAGCCCTCGTAGGGCTGGACTCCGCCGGCCTCGACGATGTCATTGAAGACCTTGTTCTTGCGGTTGCCGAGTCCGTGGACGGTGTCATGCGCGGGCTCGTCGTCCGCCGGGCCCTCGGGCAGCACAATCCCGCGGGAGGCCAGGAAGTCCCGGACGCCGTCGAACCGCGGCTTGCCGTCGATGTGGTCGAAGTAGTCGCTCTCACGGTACGGCGCGGCCCCGGGGACCGAGGCCAGGAAGCCGTCGAAGAGCTGCTTCCAGGCGTGCTCGTGCACCACAGCGGTGGGGGTCAGGACGCCGTCGAGGTCAAAAAGGATGGCGGATGCACCGGAGAGCGCACCGGCGAGGCCGGAGGTATCGGGAACTACAGTCATGAGGCGAGGTCCTTTCAGACAACGGGCAGGCAGGACGGTCTGGTCAAAGTGATGGTGGTCTGGCAGTCAGCTCAGGGCTGCTCTGCTTGGGGGCTGCTCTGTTTGGGCGCCGTTCCGGCGGCGGACACCGTCCGGATCAGCGCCGGCGCGTGCTGGTGCGCTCTACCAATTTGGTGTCCAGCAGATGGTTCGACGGCGGACTGGCAGGCGGCGGATTGGGAAGTCCTGAGCGATGAAGTCTGTCAATCAGCAGGTTGGCCGCCAACGCGCCCTGGTCGGCAACTGGCTGGGCAATTGTGGTCAGGCCCAGAAACCAACTCATCTGATGATCGTCTATTCCTATGATGGACACGTTTTCCGGCGCTGACAAACCGAACTCCCGCATTGCCATGAGCGCGCCGAAGGCTGCCTCGTCGCAACCGGCGAAGATCGCGGACGGCATCCTGCGGTTTTCCACGAGCTCCACCATAGCCAGCCGGCCGCCTTCGATGCTGGAGCCGGCGTCGAGCACGAAGTCCGGATCGACGGCGAGGCCGTGGCCGGCCAGGGCCTTCTCGAAGCCCCGCCGCCGCTCGCTGGCGGTCACGAGGGAGGGTGCGCCGGTTTCGCTGCCGGCAAGGATGGCAATGTCCCGGTGGCCCAGGTCCAGCAGGTGGTTCGTGGCGGTGCGGGCGGCTTCGGCGTTGTCGATGCCCATGTTGTCCCACGGCACGCCGTGCATCCCCACGCTGGCCACGGCGAGGCCCGACCCGGCGAGCGCGGCCGTTTCGGCCTCGTCCAGGGCGATGTTGAACAGCAGTACGCCATCCACCCGCTGCGCCAGGCCGGCGAGGTCGCCGAAGAGATTCCGCTTCACGCTGGGCCGGTTCCGGAGGCTGATCAGCACCGTGTCATAGCCGCTGTCGGCGAAGACTTCCTCGGCCGCTTCCACGGCCCGGGCAAAGAACCATGCCGTGGCCGTCGGCGCGATGATGGCCACCGAGCCGGTGTTGCCGCCGGCCAGCCGGGATGCCGCGGAGGAGGCTTTGTAGCCGAGCTGGGCCGCCGCGTCACTGACCCTTGCCTTGGCCTGTGCGGAGATGTTGGGAAGCTGCCGGAGGGCACGGGAGACGGTGCAGATGGAGAGCCCGGAGAGCGCGGCGACGTCCTGGATCCTCACGCGCGGGGAGTTGGCCTGCGGCACGGGCTCAGCCCTTTCTTCCCCCTGAAGTAGTGGGCCCGGTGTTCATGGCCGAGGTCGATTGTAAGCGCTTACATATTTGGCATGCAAGTGGATGATCCGGGGTTTCGGCTGCGGGATTGGCGCGCGTTGGCGAGGGTCCCCGGCGCCGGGTCAGTGCCCGGTCATCAGTCGGTCATCACTTTTGTCGACGCCCGGTCAGCGCAGGACGTAGTGCCGCAGGAACGCGCTGACGTCCACGAGTTCTGCCTTCGAGATCGTGTGGCCCATGCCCGGATAGGTCCTGGCCGTGAGCTGGGTGTTCCGGTTCAGCCACGCCTCGGTGTGCTCGGTGGCTGCGTCGTTGATGACGACGTCGCCCTTGTCCCGGCCCCAAAAGAACGGCGGCCGGGCGGTGAAGGATTCGCTCATGGCCAGGAGTTCGTTGTCCAGGACAAAGCCCGAGAGCCCCACAGCTGCGCGGAATTGTTCCGGCCGGAGCCGCAGGAGCGTGCTGGCCATGGCCATCCCCTGCGAAAATCCGAACAGGCTGACGCTGCTGTGCCGGGCTTTGACGGACTCGATCCAGGCGAAGACCGCGTTCGTGGAGGCGATGACGTCGGCAAAGTCGTGGGTGAGGAAATAATCCAGCAGGAACCAGCCGTAGTGGTCTCCAATGTCCTTCGGTCCACGCAGTGCGGCGCAGCTGAACTCGGGCGGCAGGGAAGCGAACAGCTTGGACATGCGGAATTCGTCCGTACCGTAGCCGTGCAGCATCACCAGCAGCGGGGTGCCGCCGCGTTCGTGCTCGGGTTTTGACCAGATCACCGTCTCCATTCGCCCAGCCTATCCAGCACCGCCGCACGCTCGGCCGCGCGCCCGGTGGTGCTGAATGGTTTCCGCCGAGGAATCGGACCTCCGCCCCCCGGATCGGTGGCGCATCCGTCCGAAAAGGGCGCGGCTGGCCGAAACCGGCGCGAAAATTTCCCCGCGGGGCGGAGGGCGCTTCATTGAAACAGCCGGGGCGGGGTTGTAGCGTGACGCTGGACAGCATGCTTACCATCATCGGCCCGTCCCGGGCATCAAGGAGCACGTTATGAGAATCGGTTCCGCAATCTTCCTCATCGCCATCGGCGCCATCCTCGCCTGGGCCGTCGCCCCGGGGCTGATCCCCAACGTAAACCAGGCCATGATCGGCTACATCCTGATGGCGGTCGGCGTGATTGGACTCATCGCCTCACTCGTCCTCGCCGGCCCCGGACGCGGCCGCACGCGCCGGGTCAGCGAAAGCCGCACGGTAGTGGACCCCAACACCGGCGAGACCATCACCCGCAATGAGAGCCGCGACGCAGGCATCTGAGATTTCCCCGCACCCACTGCGCGGCGCGGAACCCAACGACCCGGAAGCCGGGCCGGACCTCGAGGTCGGGCCCGGCTTCCGTCATGTGGCCCAGCCGCGCACAACCGCAGCACATGCCCAGCCCGCGGGGCGGCCCATGGACATAACCCCACAATGCCCACTCCCCAGCCCGACCACTGGACATGTCCCCCGGCGCCCAGCCCGGCCACTGGACATGCCCCCCGGCGCCGGGCCCGCAACCACCCGCACCGCAGCACATGCCCAGCCCGCGGGGCGGCCCATGGACATAACCCCACAATGCCCACTCCCCAGCCCGACCACTGGACATGTCCCCCGGCGCCCGGCCCGGCCACTGGACATGCCCCCAGCGCCCGGCCCGCAACCACCCGAACCGCAGCACATGCCCAGCCCGCGGGGCGGCCCATGGACATAACCCCACAATGTCCACTCCCCGGCCCGGCCAGTGGACATGTCCCCCGGCGCCCAGCCCGACCACTGGACATGCCCCCAGCGCCCGGCCCGCAACCACCCGAACCGCAGCACATGCCCAGCCCGCGGGGCGGCCCATGGACATAACCCCACAATGCCCACTCCCCGGCCCGGCCACTGGACATGTCCCCCGGCGCCCAGCCCGACCACTGGACATGCCCCCCGGCGCCGGGCCCGCAACCACCCGAACCGCGGCACATGCCCAGCCCGCGGGGCGGCCCATGGACATAACCCCACAATGCCCACTCCCCAGCCCGACCACTGGACATGTCCCCCGGCGCCCAGCCCGACCACTGGACATGTCCCGCGGCAAAGGCACCCTTTCTGCGTTCATGTGGTTTTTCATTGACAAACCAACAAGAACAAAGATAAAGTCAAACAATTCCACTTCATGTGACGGGAGTCACCGAAGCGGTCAGAGCGCATTTCCAGCACTAAAGCAGGCAAGAACCAGGACAGACGCAGTACGCAATGGAGGGTAAGTGTTCGCCGAAGAACGCCAGCAGCTGATCGTGGGGCTCATCTACGCCAGCGGCCGGGCCAGCGTCACTGACCTGGCCGAGCGCTTCAGTATCACCACCGAAACCATCCGCCGGGACCTCGCCGCCCTGGAAGCCTCCGGCAGCGTCCGCCGGGTGCACGGCGGCGCGGTCTCTCCGGACCGGTTCAGCACCACGGAAGAAAGCATCCTGGAGCGGACCGTCCAGCGGCAGCCCGAGAAGACCCGGATCGCCGAAGCCGCCCTGGCCCTCATCCCCCAGGGCCTCACCGGCAGCATCCTGATTGACGCCGGCTCCACCACGGAGGCCCTCGCCGAACTCCTGTCGGCCCGGGCCGCGGGAGCCGCCGCGCAGGGCACCGCGCCGGGACCCGGGTCCGACGCCGAACTCGTCGTCATCACCCACTCCCTGCCCATCGCGTCCAGGCTGTCGGGCGGCCCCGGGATCGCCCTGCACCTGCTCGGCGGCAAGGTCCGCGGCCTGACCCAGGCCGCCGTGGGCCAGTCCACGGTGGAAGCCGCCCGCCGGATCCGCCCGGACATCGCCTTCATCGGCACCAACGGAATCCATGCAGCCTTCGGGCTGAGCACACCCGATCCTGAAGAAGCCGCTGTCAAGGCTGCCTTCGTCCAATCAGCGCGCCGCATTGTGGTGCTGGCTGATTCCTCCAAGCTGGACGCGGAAACGCTGGTCCAGTTCGCCTCGTTGAAAGATCTGGACACCGTGATCACAGACACGCAACCCAGCCGGGAACTCGCCGACGCCCTTGCGGAAGCCGGAGTGGAGGTGGTGGTCGCGTGATTGTCACCCTCACCGCCAACCCCAGCCTGGACCGCACCGTGGCGCTGCCCGGCCCCCTGCTCCGCGGGGAGGTTCAGCGGGCCATCTCCGTCCGCCAGGAATCCGGCGGCAAGGGAGTCAACGTCTCCCGCGCCCTCGTCGCGTCGGGGCTGAAGACAGTCGCCGTTCTCCCCGGCGCCGAGGCCGACCCTGTCCTCACCGGGCTGCGGGAGACCGACGTTCCGTTCGCGGCCCTGCCGATCGGTGAGCCGCTGCGCAGCAACGTGGCCCTCACCGAGCCCGGCGGCGTTACCACCAAGATCAATGAACCCGGACCGGCCCTCAGCGAGGACCAGCAGGAGGCCCTGATCAGCCTCCTGCTGGACCACGCCCGCGGCGCCGCCTGGGTAGTCCTGGCCGGCTCGCTCCCACCCGGGGTCCCGGCCGACTTCTACGCGACCGTCACCCGGCGGCTGCGTTCCCTGTTCGACGGCGAGGCCGCACCACGGGTCGCCGTCGATTCCTCCGGCGAGCCCCTCGCCGCAGCGGTCTCCGGCGACACCTCGGGAAAACCGGACCTCTTGAAACCCAACGCCGAGGAACTGGTGGAACTGGCTGCCGCAGCCGGTTTCGCCACGAACAAGTCCGCCGAGGAGCTCGAAGCGGACCCGGAGGCTGCAGCAGCGGCCGCCTCCGCCGTCGTGCGCTCCGGAGTGGGTGCCGTACTGGCCACCCTCGGCTCCAAGGGTGCCGTTCTAGTGACGGCCGACGGCGCGTGGCTGGCCACGCACCCGCCGGTCACCGCGGTCAGCACTGTCGGCGCCGGCGATTCCTCGCTGGCCGGATACCTGCTCGCATCCAGCCAGGGCGCCGCCCCGGTCGATTGCCTCCGTCAGGCGGTGGCCCATGGCGCCGCCGCCGCTTCCCTGCCTGGCTCCACTGTCCCGGCAGTCAACCAAACCACCCCTGATGCCGTAACCATCACGGCCCTCCGGAAGGATTGACAGTGACACAGCTCATTACCACCGAACTGGTCGAGCTCGACCAGAATCTGGGCAGCTCGCCCGAGGACGTGATCCGGCATCTGGCAGGCAGGGTTGCTGACACCGGACGCGCTACCGAGGCCGAAGGGCTTTTCGCCGACGCCTTCGCCCGCGAATCCAAGACCGCCACGGGCGTCCCGGGCGGCATCGCGATCCCGCACTGCCGCTCGACGGCGGTCACCGAACCCACCCTGGCGATGGCGCGACTGTCCCAGCCGGTCGACTTCGGCGCCAAGGACGGCCCCGCGGACATCATCTTCTTCATCGCCGCTCCCGAGGGCGCGGACCAGGACCACCTGAAGCTGCTTTCGAAGCTGGCGCGGTCGCTGATCAAGAAGGACTTCACGGCCAGCCTGCGCGCCGCGAGCACCGAGGCGGAAATTGTCGACCTCGTCGACGCCGCCCTGGCGGACAAACCGGCCGCCCACACCGCTGCCGAAGCGACCGGCGCCGCATCGGCGGCAGCCGCCTCAACCGCCGCCGCCTCAACCGCAGCGGCCGCAACCGGTGAAGGTGCCGGCGCAGCGAAGGCCAAGGGGCCCAAGCGCCTCGTCGCCGTCACGGCCTGCCCCACCGGCATCGCCCACACCTATATGGCCGCCGACTCGCTCGTCGCCGCGGCCAAGGAAGTCGGCGTGGACCTGCAGGTGGAAACCCAGGGATCCTCCGGCGCCAAGGCCCTCGACCCCGCCGTGATCGCCGCCGCCGATGCCGTGATCTTCGCCGTGGACGTGGACGTGCGCGGCAAGGAGCGCTTCGCCGGCATGCCCGTGATCAACGCGCCGGTCAAGCGCGGCATCGACGAACCCGACAAGATGGTCGCCGAGGCACTCGCCGCAGCCGACAACCCGCATGCCCACCGCGTGCCCCACTTCGGCGCCGAGGAGCAGGCTGAGATGGCCGCCGAGGAAAAGAGTGAGCACATTGGCACGAAGCTGAAGAAGGCCCTCCTGACCGGTGTCAGCTACATGATCCCGTTCGTGGCTGGCGGCGGTCTGCTGATCGCCCTCGGCTTCCTGCTGGGTGGCTACAACATCACCGCCTTCGCGGACAAGATCCTGGCGGAGAACAGCCTCACGAACTTGCCCACCGCGTACCCGGAGCTGGCCTGGGGCCCGCTGGGCGCCTACCTGGGGGCCGTGCTCTTCAAGATCGGCGCCCTGTCCCTGGGCTTCCTCGTGCCCGCCCTGGCCGGCTACATTGCCTACGCCATCGCTGACCGGCCCGGCATCGCCCCCGGTTTCGTTGCCGGTGCCACCGCCGTCTTCATGGGTGCAGGCTTCCTCGGCGGCATCGTGGGCGGCCTGATCGCCGGATACGTGGCACATTCGATCGGCAAGCTTAACGTGGCCCGCTGGCTGCGCGGCCTGATGCCGGTGGTCGTTATCCCGCTCGTGGCGTCGCTCGCGGCGTCGGGCCTGTTGTTCGTATTCCTGGGTGCCTACATCGCCCGGGTCACTGTCGGGCTCAACGAATTCCTGTCCGGCCTCACCGGTGCCAGCGCCATCGCCCTGGGCGTCATCCTGGGCCTGATGATGTGCTTCGACCTCGGCGGTCCGGTCAACAAGGTTGCCTACTCCTTCGCAGTCGCCGGCCTGGGCGCAGCCTCCATCACCAACCAGGCCCCGTGGCAGATCATGGCGGCCGTCATGGCCGCCGGAATGGTCCCGCCGCTGGCCATGGCACTGGCCGCGACCGTGCTGAACAAGAGGCTCTTCAGCCTTGCGGAACAGGAAAACGGCAAGGCTGCGTGGCTGCTGGGGGCCTCCTTCATCACCGAAGGCGCCATCCCGTTTGCCGCCGCGGACCCGCTCCGCGTCATCCCCGCCAGCATGCTCGGCGGCGCCGTAACCGGAGCCATCTCAATGGCGGCGGGCGTGGGGTCGAAGGCCCCGCATGGCGGAATCTTCGTCTTCTTCGCGATCGATTCGTTCCTGTGGTTCTGCATCGCCATTGCGGTCGGTACCGTCGTAGGTGCCTTCGCCGTGATCGCGCTCAAGCGCTGGGCAGTCAAGAAGCCGGTTGATACGGTGGAAACTGTTCCCGTAGCCGCCTGAACCAGGACACTTTTTCCAAGCAGATTTTCACAGCTGACAAACACCCAAGCTGACTTCAAGGAGCAGAAATGACCGAACGTAACGCCACCATTGCCAGCCGCGTCGGGCTGCACGCCCGTCCGGCCGCCATCTTCGCCGAGGCTGCAGGCGAGTTCGACAACCTCGAGATCACGATTGCCCGGTTGGGCGAGCCCGAGGACGAGGCAATGGACGCCGCCAGCATCTTGTCGCTGATGAGCCTTGGCGCATCGCACGGCGAAGTTGTGGTGTTGCGTGCCGAAGGTGAAGGCGCCGACGCCGCACTCGACCGCCTGGTGCAGATCCTTGAGACGGATCACGACGCCGAATAGCCTCACCTTCCGGCCCCGCGCCGGAAGACCGGCAGCTTCAGTTGGCCCGGCCGCCCCCGATGAGGGGCCGGCCGGGCCTTCGCGTTTTCTGCCGCCAAGTTCAATGGCAACGCGGGGTCACTTACGGCCCATTCCGTTGGGGAACTTGGGCGCTAAGTGACCCCGCGTTGCTCTGGCGGCGGACCGACAGCCACCGCTTTTGTCAGTGAACTTAGCAAATGCTTGTCACGGCCCGGCGGCGCGGCTAGTTTGGAATCCCCGGCGGCACCGACCGCGGGCCGCCGCCCAAGTGGTTCCGGCCGAAGGAGATGATCGCGCAGCCATGCCAACGAAGAAGGGCGAGCCCCAAGGCTCGGAGAGCCCCAGCATCAAGGACCCCGAGCTCTATGAGAAGTTGCTCGAGGACGGCGCTTCCAAGCAAAAAGCCGCCAGGATCTCCAACGCCGCCGCCAAGCGGGGCCGTTCCGCAGTCGGCCGCAAGGGCGGCAAGGCCGGGGACTACGAGGACTGGACAGTGCCGCAGCTGAAGGCACGCGCCAAGGAGATCGGCCTCACGGGATACTCGGCCAAGAAGAAGAGCGAGCTCATCTCCGCCCTGCGGAACTCCTGATTAGCGTGCACGACGGCGCCGGCAGGCACCCGGGTTCAGGCACCCTTTCGGGCCGTCTTCGCGGCGGTCGCCTTGGGAGCCGCTTCAGTCTTGGCAGCCGCCGCAGTCTTGGCAGAAGCAGTCCGGGTGGACGCCGTCTTGGTGGCTGTGGATTTAGTGCCAGTGGACTTGGATGCCGACGCCCTGGCGGCCGCCTTCGGGTCGGCCTTGGCAGCCGAACCGGATCTCCCGGCAGGAGTCTCCGCCGGCCCTCCGCCGCGCTTTTTCTCGATGCTGCGCTTGAGGGCTTCCATCAGGTCGATAACTTCGCCCTCGCCGGCCTCGGCTGGGGCACCGAAGGTCTCCTCCGTGTCCAGCGATTCCCCCTTGTCCAGCTTCGCCTCAATCAGCTGGCGCAGCTGCTCCTGGTACTCGTCCGTGAACTGGTCCGGCTCAAAGTCGGAGGCCATCGAGTCAACCAGGGCGGCGGACATCTCGCGTTCCTGCGCCGAGATCCGGACGGAGGTCTCGAGTGCGGGGAAGCTGGCCTCGCGGACCTCATCGGCCCACAGCAGCGACTGCAGCACCAGGACCTCGTCGCGAATCCTCAGCGCGCCAAGCCGTGTCTTGTCCCGGAGCGCGAACTGCACAATTGCCACCCGGTCCGTGTCCTCCAGGGCGCGGCGCAGCAGCACATAGGCCTTGGGCGACTTGGAGTCGGGTTCAAGGTAGTAGCTCTTTTCAAACATCATGGGATCGAGCTGGTCGACCGGAACGAACTGGACCACTTCGATTTCGTGGCTGTTTTCCGCCGGGATGGACTTGAGCTCGTCGCGGGTCAGGACCACTGTGCGGCCATCGTCCTCGTAGGCCTTGTCGATGTCCTCGTAGTCGATGATCTTGCTGCAGACCTCGCAACGGCGCTGGTAGCGGATCCGGCCGCCGTCGGCGTTGTGGACCTGGTGGAGGCTGATGTCGTGGTCCTCGGTGGCGCTGTAGACCTTGACCGGCACGTTGACCAGCCCGAACGCTATTGCGCCTTTCCAGATGGCTCTCATGGATCAAGTGAACATCACAGTTGCGCGGAGGTGAAGGGTTTTGCCCAACGGTAAGGAACGCGTCCGGGTGGACGGACGCGAACTGGTGCTCACCAACCTGGAAAAAATCATGTACCCGGAGACGGGCACCACCAAGGCCGACGTCCTGGCCTACTACGCCGCCGTCGCGCCCGTGCTGATCCCCGCCGCCCGCAACCGGCCGGCCACCCGGAAGCGCTGGGTCCACGGCGTCGGGACCGCCGACGCCCCGGGAGAGATGTTCTTCCAGAAGAACCTGGACCATTCAACGCCCGGCTGGGTGCCCCGCGCCTCCATCACGCACAAGGACCGGACCATCCAATATCCCTTGGTCAATGATCCCGCCACCCTCACCTGGCTGGCCCAGATCGCAGCCCTGGAGATCCACGTGCCGCAGTGGCGGGTTGACTCCCACGGCAATGCTTCGCCGCCCGACCGGCTGGTGCTGGACCTGGACCCGGGCGAGGGCGCGGGACTGGCGGAGTGCGTGGAGGTGGCCCGGCTGGCCCGCACCATCCTGCAGGACGTCGGCCTGGATCCCGTGCCGGTGACGAGCGGCAGCAAGGGCATCCACCTCTATGCGGCCCTGGACGGGTCGCAGAGCTCGGACCAGATTTCCGACTTCGCCCGCGAACTGGCCCGCTCGCTCGAAGCCGACCACCCGGATCTGGCCGTCAGCGACATGAAAAAGGCCCTGCGCACCGGCAAGGTGCTAGTGGACTGGAGCCAGAACAACGCCGCCAAGACCACGATCGTGCCGTACTCGCTGCGCGGCCGGCTCCGGCCGACGGTGGCCGCGCCGCGCACGTGGCGGGAACTCAGCTCCCCCTCGCTGCACCAGCTGGACTACCAGGAGGTGATGAAGCGCGTCGCGGCCGGCAAGGATCCGTTCGCCCCGGTTTCCGGCGGCCGGCATGGCGCCGGCACCCCGGCGCCGCACTCACCGCACGCGCCGGACCATCCGCCGGACCACCGGGCGGACCATCTGCTCGGCGGAAGGGCTGAAATCTCTCCCGAGCAGGCCGGCGACGGCGGCGACACCGACCCGCGGCTGGAAAAGTACCGCACCAAACGGGACAGGGCGGCCACTCCCGAGCCCTTCACCGCCGACCGGCACCACGCCGGGGACGAGGGCGGGACACGCCGGGAGAAGTTCGTCATCCAGGAACACCACGCCAGCCGGCTGCACTACGACTTCCGGCTGGAACGCGACGGCGTGCTGGTGTCCTGGGCACTGCCCAAGGGCGTCCCGACCAGCAAAACCAAGAACCACCTCGCGGTCCAGACCGAGGACCACCCGATGGACTACGCCGACTTCGAAGGTGCGATTCCCAAGGGCCAGTACGGCGCCGGGACCGTCAGCATCTGGGACCACGGACACTACGAATGCGAAAAATGGATCGCGGGCAAGGAGGTCATCGCCACCCTGACCGGCGCGGAGGGCGGGGGCCTCGGCGGACCGCGCAGGTTCGCCCTGATCCACACCGGTCAGGCCGATGACCAGTGGCTGATCCACCTGATGGACCCGGCGGCCCCGCACGGCCGCCCCAGCCCGCGGCGCCCGGCCCGCACAGCGGACGATGCGGAGGACGACACAGCGGACGAGGCAGCGAAGGACGCCGATGGGGACGGCGGCCGCCGCGAGGACGGGGACGGCGGCCGCCGCGAGGACGGAGCGGAAACCGGCACCGGCGCCGAACGCGCCCCCGACGCCTCCGGATTCAGCCCGATGCTGGCCACGTCGGGGACCCTGGCGGACCTTCCGGACCTGGACTGGCAGATCGAGCTCAAGTGGGACGGAGTGCGGGCACTGGTCGTCGGCGACGCCACGAAGATCCGGCTCATCAGCCGCAACGGCATAGACATGTCGGTGAGCTACCCCGAGCTCACGGACCGGTCCCGCTGGCCGGAACAGGGCTTCGTCGCCGACGGCGAGATCATCGCCGTCGGGCGCACCGGCCGGCCCGACTTCGGGCTGCTGCAGGGCCGCATGAAACTGAGCAAGGCCGCCGACGTCGCCCGGGCTCAGGAGTCCACGCCCGTGCGGCTGGTGCTGTTCGATCTGCTGTTCGACGCCGGCCAGGACCTGCGGCGCCAGCCGCTGAGTGAGCGCCGCCGCCGGCTGGAGCAGTTCTTCCGCCCTTCCGCCGCCCCGGTGGAGCTCTCCGGCGTGATCGACGGCGACGTCGCGCACATCCTGGAAAGCGCCGCCGAGCTCGGGCTCGAGGGGGTCATGGCCAAGCGCACGGACGGGCGCTATGTCGGCCAGCGCAGCCGGTCCTGGCTCAAGCTCAAGGTTGAACGGACCCAGGAAGTGGTGGTGGGCGGCTGGCGGCCCGGTAAGGGCGGCCGCCGGGAATCCGTGGGTTCGCTGCTGCTGGGGATTCCGGACGGCTCGAAGCTACGCTACGTGGGCCGGGTGGGCAGCGGCTTCAGCACCCGTGAACTCAAGGAACTCCGGCAGCAACTCGACGCCCTGCCACGGAAGACCTCCCCGTTCCGGGAGGTGCCGGACGCTGACGCCGCAGACGCCAACTGGGTGAGCGCAAAACTGGTCGGCGAGGTCACCTTCGGGGAATGGACCGGCAGCGGGAAGCTCCGGCACCCGGTGTGGCGCGGCTGGCGCCTGGATAAGGCGCCAGCCGACGTCGTGGCCGACCCTGCCGCCGGCCCCTAGTCGTGTGGGGCCGGCCGTGATGGGGCTAGTCGTGGTGGGGCAGCTGCGGACGGCTCTGCCGGTGCATGGCTCCGGCGGCCACTTGCTGGCCTTGCCGCCCGCGGGCGCTGTCGCGGTCCTTGGGGTGCCGCTGTTTGCCGCTGCCGTCCGGCCATTGCTGTCCCTGGCCAGGCCCGGGGGGAGCGGGATGCAGGGTCTCGGGTCCGGGGGCTTCAGCCATGGATTGCGCCAGATGGCTCGCGACCTCGGGCTCGATTTCTTCTCCGAACTGATGATCCGCCATTGATCTTCCTTTCCGCTGTAATTAACCGCTGTGAAATGAAGTGTCCATCAATCGTAGGACTGCCCCGATGAGATGTCTGTAGCGCCCGCCGTCGGACTTTCCGCCGGCCCGAATCCGGCCGAAAACCCCCGCATCTGAGGGCTGGCACGGAAAATTTTGGCCGCGGCGCCGCAGCGATGGCCGGTTCCCAGTAACCGCGCGGCGAAAGCGGGCAAAAGAAATTGGTGAATTGCCCCCAATTAGCACCCGAAATGGGCGATCATACGGCACGCAACTCGGAAACTCCAGAGAATTCCCGTAAAATTGAAAGCCTGCCCAGAGCGGGGCAGCTACAAGTCGCAAGCAAATGATCTCCCTAGGAGCTTCCCAAATGCCCACAGACCGAAGCACGACCGACTCTTCAGCAGGCGTCATCGACGCCAGCAGAACCAACCAAGGCGCACCCAAGGGTGTGAAGAAACCGAAGCTACGTCGCCGTCGACTCCGCGAGTCCGACGTCAACGTTGTCGACCAGCCGATGCTCAAGAAGGCACTCGGCGGCACCATCGTGGGTAACACCATGGAGTGGTACGACGTCGGCGTGTTCGGCTACCTGATCACCACCATGGGACCGGTGTTCCTGCCGGAAGCGGACAAGTCCGTCCAGACTCTGTTCCTGCTCGGAACCTTCGCCGCCACCTTCATTGCCCGCCCCCTCGGCGGAGTCGTGTTCGGCTGGCTGGGCGACAAGATCGGCCGACAGAAGGTCCTCGCCGCGACCCTGATGATCATGGCCGCCAGCACCTTCGCCGTCGGGCTCCTGCCCGGCTACGCACAGATCGGCATCTGGGCTGCGGTCCTGCTGGTCCTGTTCAAAGTTATCCAGGGCTTCTCTACCGGTGGTGAATACGCCGGCGCCACGACCTTTGTGAGCGAGTACGCCCCGGACAAGCGCCGCGGATTCTTCGCCAGCTTCCTGGACATGGGCAGCTACCTCGGTTTCGCCCTTGGCGCGGCCCTCGTTTCGGTGCTGCAGCTGACCCTCGGCCAGGACACCATGGAGCAGTGGGGCTGGCGCATCCCGTTCCTCATTGCCGGCCCGCTCGGCCTGATCGCCGTGTACTTCCGGAGCAAGATCGAGGAATCCCCCCAGTTCCAGGCGACCCTGGATGCCCAGGAGAACCTCGCCAAGGACGCAACCGCCGCGGACACCGCAGCCTCCAAGGGCCCGGTGGGCATCGTGAAGGCGTACTGGCGCTCCCTCATCGTCGCGATGATCCTGGTCGCGGCAGCAAACACCGCCGGCTACGCACTGACCTCCTACATGCCGACGTACCTGACGGAGTCCAAGGGCTACGACGAACTGCACGGCACGCTGCTGACCATCCCCGTGCTGGTCATCATGAGCCTCTGCATCCCGCTGACCGGCAAGCTTTCTGACCGGATCGGCCGCCGCCCTGTGCTGTGGATCGGCGCCATCAGCACTGTCGTCCTCGCCACCCCCGCCTTCCTGTTGATCGGCATCGGTGAAATCTGGTCCACTCTGGCCGGCCTTTCCCTGATTGCCTTCCCGGTGACGTTCTACGTGGCCAACCTGGCCTCGGCCCTGCCGGCCCAGTTCCCGACGGCCAGCCGCTACGGCGCCATGGGCATCGCGTACAACTTCTCGGTGGCCATCTTCGGCGGCACCACGCCGTTCATCGTTGCCGCCCTGATCAGCGCAACCGGCAACGACATGATGCCGGCCTACTACCTGATGGCCACCTCGGCGATCGGCGCAGTAGCGATCTACTTCCTGAAGGAATCCGCTCAGATGCCGCTGCCCGGCTCCATGCCGAGCGTGGACACCCAGGCCGAGGCCCGCGAGCTGGTCGCGACGCAGGACGAGAACCCGCTGATCGACCTCGAGCACATGGACATGCCCATGGTCGCACCGGCCGTCGATTCCACCGCAGGGCGCGGGGAAGCCGAGAAAGTCCCGGCCAACGCCTAAGCCTGCTGGTCCGACCGGACCGGCAGCAGTAGCCCAGGCTACGTAGCTGACAGCCCCGCCCTTTGAGGCCTGTTCCGGATGCTTACCCGTTGGGGGACGCATCCGGGCAGGCCTTAGGCGTGTCCGAACCACTATCAGCTCCCGCGAAAGCAGGGACAGCCGGGAAAGCCCGGCCCCCGGGCACCCCGCGAAAGTTAGGGAACCGGAGAAACCCGAGAGGCAGTTGAGATGTCCCTGTTGCACCACATCCGCTCTCTGCACAGCCTGGCCCCGGCCAACAAGGACCATGTGTCGGCTTGGCGGGTGGCGATCAGCGTGGCCGTTCCGTCCCTGGCGCTCCTGGCGGCCGGCCGCCCCGAGCTGGCCGGCTACGCCGTTTTCGGCGCGCTGACCGGCATGTACGGCCGCACCGAGCCTCACCAGCTCCGGCTCCGCCATCAAAGCCAGGCTGCTGTCCTCCTGGTTGCCGGCGTAGGAGTCGGCGTCTTCCTCTCTGTCCACCACATTCATTCGTGGGCCCTGGTGATCATTGAGGCCGCGTTTGCCGGCGTGGGCTCGCTGTTCACGGACAGGACGGCCCTGAAACCCGCCGGTCCCTTCTTCGGGATCCTGGCCCTGGGCGCGTGCGCCTCCGTTCCCGCCGCCGACCCCTGGCAGACGGGCGTTCTCATCGCCGCGGGATCGGCCGGGTTCTCGATCATGGTCGGCTTTGGCGGCTGGTTTGTCGGCCGCGCCTGGCACCGCGGGCGGCGGCGGGACGTCACGGTGCTGCGCGGGGCAGGCCGCCGGGCGGCGTGGCTGCATGCCGCCCGCTACGTCACCGCCGTCGGCGGCGCCGGGATCCTGGGGGTCCTCAGTGGCAGCGGCCACCCGCACTGGGCCATGGCCGCGGCGGCGGTACCGCTTGCCGGGGCGGACCTGCCCAGCAGCGTGTACCGCGGCGTCCACCGGATCGTCGGGACACTGGCCGGACTCGTGGTGGTCGCGGCGGTCCTGTTCCCGTGGCCGGGCTCGCCGCTGCTGGCCTTCCCCGGCCAGGAGGCCGCCGTCCTGGTCTGCCTGGTGATCGTCTTGCAGTTCAGCACCGAGCTGTTCATGACCCGGCACTACGGCCTCGCCATGGTCTCCTTCACCCCGGTGATCCTGCTGGTCGGACAGCTTGCCGCGCCGGCCGATCCCGGCGTGCTGGTGACCGAACGGGCCGTCGAGACACTGGTGGGCGCCGCCGTCGGGATCGCCGTCGTCTTGTTGATCCGCCGACGACGGTAACGGTCCCAGCCGCCGACGCTGCACGTCATGCGGCCGCCCGCCTCTATAGCGGGGCAAGAGGCGGGCAGCCGCCCTGACGCGATCGGGCTACTGCGGCTCGGCCGCCAGCAGCTCGGCATGTTCCTCGGGCGAGAGGTCCCTTTGTCCGTCCATGACCGGGGGCGGGGAGAGCTTGTACGCGGCATAGTACAAGCCGGCGGCGAGCGCCATGGTGATCATCGGAGTGAGCTGCGAGACCACGGGCAGCGCCGTCTGCTCGGTCAAAATGATGCCCGTGGCGGAGGCAACCACCCACGCGATGGCTCCGGCGGTGACCGGCTTCAGCCGGCCCGGCCGGACTTCCGGGAAGTACCGCTCCTCTTTCCAGTTCACTGCAATGTACGTCAGCGCGATCGCCACCCAGGCCGTGACGAAGACGCCCTGCCAGGCGAGCGCCTTCAGCAGGTAGCTCAGCACGTCCGTGAGCATCAGCAGGAACGCCAGCACTCCGGAGACAATCACCCAGACATACCGTGGCAGGTTGAGGCCGAACACCCGGTGGGCGAAGGCCGAGAGGTTCGTCGACGCGAGGAAGTAGTTGGCCGTATTGATGCGGGTCTGCGAGATGAAAATGACCAGCAGCCCCCAGACTCCCAGCGAAGATATGAACGCCGTGACCACGCCCGTCTCGGACGCCTCCAGGCCCCACGCACTCATGATGTAGATGCCGACCAGGCCGTTCAGCCCGAACGTGAAGGCATAGAACACCCAGCCGAACGTGACGCTGCCGAGGAATTTGCGGTCCTGGCGTTTGCCCATCCGGGCATAGTCGAAGGTGTACATCATCATGATGTAGACGCCCATGTAGATCAGGTAGGACGTCAGCCAGCCGGGCAGTGCGGAGCTTGCCGCGGCCTCGCCGATCCAGTTGGTGGGCACGCCCTGAATCAGGGTCGCGGCGATGACCACTGCGACGAGCCCGGCGAAGTAGAACGGGAGCAGGAACCCATTGAGCCGGTCCAGCCAGTGCTGGACACCGCCGACTGCCAAGGGGACGGCGTAGACCACTACCGCGGCGTACCAGAGCACGAGTTCGCCGCCGAAATATTCGTGGAAGGCGACGGCGATGATGGAGCCCTCAAAGACGGCGTAGTAGATGGCCGTGGCCGCGAAGATCAGTGACGCGAGCGCCGATCCCAGCAGTCCGAACAGGGTCCGGGAGAAGACACTCACCGTCAGGCCGGTGCGGGCCGCGTAGCGCGAGAGCACCAGGTTGATGATCCCGTACGTGGCGATTGTGAGGACCATGCCGATGATGGTGTTGGGCACCCCGACGGCCCCGGCCGAGGCCACTGCCACGTAGATCCAGAACATAGCCGAGAACAGGGCCCACCAGGCCATGGTCAGCGACCATTTGCCGACCCGCTGGTCGACGGGCATTACTAAATTTGAGTACGACAAAGCGACACCTCTGGTGTTGTAGTGATGCAATTGTGCAGCCGGGCCGGGCGCCACGGGGCTGTGGGGGCGTTGGTTATCCCCAGATGGAACGGCGGAGGGCCTTCCCTTCCGAACGGGCAGCGACGGCTTCCTCCATGCTCACCGCGACGAAGCGCGTCTTGGTCCCCGGTGCGCTGCGGGCAAGTGAGTCCATATCCGCGCTGATGACGGTTGCGACCATGGCGTAGCCTCCTCCGGACACGGCGTCGCGGTGCAGGACGATCGGTTCTTTGCCGCCGGGGATCTGGATGGAACCCACCGCATATCCGGCGTCGACGATGTTGGAGGGATCGGAACCGGCACCGAAGGGCTGCTCCCGCTCCTTCCATTCGACCTCCGGCCCGCTGTAGCGCAGGCCCGTCCTGTCGGCCACCGGAGTGAGCGTCCAGGTCGACTCCAGCAGGGTCGCCAGTCCGGCCGCAGTCAGCCGGTGGTCGTAGAGGCCCAGAAGGACCCGGATCTCCGTTTCGGCCGGGAATGCCGGGCGCAGCTCCGGGGCGATCGCGCCCAGGACCTCCCCGGATGCCGTGTCGCCCACAGGTACCTGGTCCCCGGCGGCGAGCTTGCGGCCCTGATAGCCGCCCAAGGCACCAAGGGCGTACGTGGAACGGCTCCCGAGCACCAGCGGCACGTCAATGCCGCCCCGGACTGCCACGTAGTACCGGGTGCCGCCCTGGAGGAATCCGAACGAGACCTCGTCCCCCGCCGCCAGTTCAATGGCCTCCCATTGCGGGGCGGTGGCTCCGTTGACTTTCACCTCCACCGGCGCGCCACCCACGGCAATCACCGCGGGCGCGGAGGTGCGGAATTTCGGGCCCAGATAGGTGCATTCGAGCACCGCTTCCTCGGCGGTGTTGCCCACCAGGGCGTTGACGATCTCCGCGGAGAGCTGGTCCATGGAGCCGCCTTGTGGGATTCCCACGTTGTAGTGGCCGAATCTTCCCCGGTCCTGGACCGTCGTTGAGAGGCCTGGTTCCAAGATCTCAAGAGTCATTGAGGTTCTCCAATAGCTTGGTGTTGTAGCTCTCGGGGTCGCCGAGGGCCTCGGCCAGATCGAAGGTGACCGGCACCTGCTTGTAGACGAAGGTTCCCGCGTCCACCTGTTCCTTGATGCTCTTGTATTCGTCCTCATCGACGGGGCGGAACTTGACGATGTCGCCGGGTTTGAAGAAGACCATGAAGTCCTTGAAATCGGCCAGGGACTGCGCCGGGTCGAAGATCGGAGCCGCCGCGATGCCGAACATCTGGTAGCCGCCGGCCCCGCGTACGGAATAGATGCAGGCGAAGCAGCCGCCGTGGCCGACGGTGAGCGGAGGCGTATCCGTGCGCGGGCTCAGGTATTTCGGCACCTCCAGCTGTTGCTCGCGCGGCACCATCTGGAACATGAACGGCAGACCGGCCACAAACCCGACCATGGAGACCAGCCAGGGACTGCTGTGGTGGCGCCTGATGAACTCGTCGGCACCGGAGAGATCGTTGACCTCGGCCGCAAAGTCCAGGTCGGTCCCCTCCGGCCGCTGGTGACCGCTGCGGAACCGGGCACCGGTTTCCCGCGTGTACGGATCGTCGTACCAGACCGGAATCTCGATCAGCCGGGTGTTCAGCACCGGGTGGGAGGCGTTGTCCACTTCGACTTCGATCTCCCGCATGGCGGATTCGAGGTCCGCCGCGTCCAGCAGGTCAGGATCGAAGCGGACCAGCAGGGACGCGTTGGCGGGGCAGATTTCGGTCACGCCGGCCAGCGCCCGGCCACCGAGCCGGGTGGCCATCGAGTTGGATTTGAAGTTCGCGGCCAGGCTCATGGCCTCGGAGATTTCCACGAACAGGAACTCGTCGCCGCCCCAGGTGTAGCGTGCCGTGCCTTTGAGCGAGTCGGCGCTCAGATTGTCGCTCATGACAGCCCACCCAGGATCTCCGGGGTCGTCTCGATGAACTTGGTGTGGTGCTCCACCGACTTCAGTTCCGGCCGGTGCAGCACGGCACTCAGCAGCGGGATGGTGGTCGACACACCCTCGATCGTGATCTCGTCCAGGGCCCGGATGGACCGCCCGATGGCCTCGTCCCGGGTTTCGTCCCAGACAATGATCTTCGCCAGGAGCGAGTCGTAGAACGGCATCACCGTGGATCCGGCAACGAACCCGGAGTCAATACGGACACCGGGACCGCCCGGCCAGTCGAGGCGTTCCAGCAGCCCGGGGCTGGGCATGAATCCCTTGGCCGGGTCTTCGGCGTTGAGCCGGAACTCGAAGGCATGGCCGCGGAAGACGACGTCTTCCTGGCGCATCCGAAGCGGCTCGCCGGCGGCGATGAGCAGTTGTTCCCGGACCAGGTCAAGGCCAGTGACCATCTCCGTGACGGGGTGCTCCACCTGGAGCCGGGTGTTCATCTCGATGAAGGAGACTTCGTGGTTGACCGCGTCATAGAGGAATTCGACGGTGCCGAGTCCCTTGTAGTGGCACTGCCGGGCAAGCTCCACCGAGGAATCCAGCATGTGCTTGCGGACGGCGTCCGGCAGGTCAGGGGCGGGAGCCTCCTCCAGTATTTTCTGCTGCCGCCGCTGCATGGAGCAGTCCCGGTCACCGAGGTGGACGACGTTGGTGCCGTCCCCGAGGACCTGGACCTCAACGTGCCGGGCGCGTTCCACAAACTTCTCCAGGTAGACGGCGGCACTGCCAAACGCGGCGGCAGCTTCGGCCTGCGCCACGTCGACGGTCGAGGCCAGGTCTTCCGCGCGGGTCACGAGCCGGATTCCGCGCCCGCCGCCGCCTGCGGCCGCCTTGACCACCAGCGGGTAGCCGATCTCGGCCGCGATCTCCAGCAACGCGTCGCCGGTGGGGGCCTCCCCGTGGGTCCCGCGGAGGGTGGGAACGCCCGCGGCCTCAGCCGCCTGCCGTGCCCGCGCCTTGTCCCCCATCAGCTCGATGGCTTCCGGGGACGGGCCCACCCAAATGAGCCCGGCTTCCATGACGGCCCGGGCGAACACCGCATTCTCGGACAGGAAGCCGTAGCCGGGGTGCACCGCGTCGCAGCCGAAGTCGATTGCCGCTTTCAGGACGGCGCCATGGTTCAGGTAACTTTGGCTGGCGGGGGCGGGACCAATGACCGCGTATTCATCCGCAAGGCGGGCAGCCAGCCCGTCGACATCGGGTTCGCTCGCCACCACCACCGTGCGAATCCCCAGTTCGCGTGCTGTGCGGATAATCCGTACGGCGATCTCACCCCTGTTGGCTATGAGCAGTTTCTTCATGGTTTTTCCTCTATCACTGCAATCACGTCACCCGGATTGACCGTGCCTGAATCCGACACCTCGAACTTGACCAGGTTCCCGGCCACTTCTGTCTTGACTTCGCTGAACTGCTTCATGATTTCGACGACGCCGATCGTCTGGCCCGCCTCGACGTCGTCGCCTTCCTGCACGTAGGGATCCTTGTCCGGGCCGGGCTTGCGGTAGAACACTCCGGGAAGCGGCGAGGTGACTTGGTGTGACATGGTGTGCCTTTCAGTTTGCGGTGGGGTGGGCGGTGCGTGACAGGTCATGGCTGCCGTTCGCCGAGGGCCGCCCGCACGGCTTGCGCCACGGCCGGCGAGTTGGGGGCATCAGAGTGGACGCAGATGCTGGTGAAGTCGATACCCACGGTCGAGCCGTCGGAGGTCTCCACGAGACCGTCGTCCAGGACCCGGCGCACGCGTTCGGCGGCCTTGGCGGGGTCCGTGGCCTCGGGCCGGCGCTGGATGATCAGCTGGCCGGCGGGGTTGTAGTTCAGGTCCACGTAAAGTTCGCCGACGAACGGCACCCCCATCTCCGCGCAGACGCTTTCGTGCGCGGTGCCGGCAAGCCCGAAGATGGGGACACCGTACAGTGCGGCGACTTTCGCGGCGGACCGCATCAGCTCCGGATCACGCGAGAGCATCCCGTACAGGGAGCCGTGGGGTTTGATGTGGTTGAGTTCCACTCCGGCCTTCTTCAGGAAGCCCACCAGTGCACCCGTCTGGTACAGGATGAGGGACTCGACCTCGGCCGGAGTCAGTTTCATTTCGCGGCGCCCGAAGCCGGTCAGATCCGGCAGGCCCGGGTGCGCACCGATCCGGACGCCGTGTGCCTTGGCGGCGGCTACGGTTTCCTCCATGGTGTCCGGATCGCCGGCGTGGAAACCGCAGGCCACGTTGGCCACGTCAATGATTTCCATGAGCGCCCGGTCATTGCCGAAGCTGTGCAGCCCGAAGGCCTCGCCCAGGTCCGAATTTATCTCGATGCCAGCTGTGACGCTGCCCACATTAACATTGTTCATGCGTTCAACAGTAGGGACTGCCCCATCCCTTACATAGTGGGCAAATGTCCACTAACTTGGAGAGCAAGTGTGCATGATGCACACCGAATTCGGACGGCGGCGGCGCACCGGGAGGGCACGATGAGAGTCTCGGACCTCCTGGCGGAGGATTCACTCCAGCTCAGGCTGCACACGCCTTCCACAGCCAAGAGCCTGGCGACGTCCATCAGCTACAGCGCACCGGCGGAGTTCCTGGACCCCACCCCGTTCCTGGGTGCCAACTGCCTGCTGATCACCCACGGGATCGGCTTCAACTTCTTTGACCAGCGGACGTGGGATGCCTATGTCGAACGGTTGGCCCGCGTCCCCGTCTGCGCCATCGCATTCGTTACGGGGGTAGCCCACCGGCTGATCCCAAAGCCGTTGGTGGAGGCGGCCAAGGCCCACCAGATTCCCCTGTTGGAGGTTCCCAGCGTCGTCCCGGCCCTCCAGCTGCAGCGCTTCGTCACGAGCGTCCTGGAAGCCGAGCGGTTTGCCCTGACCCGGCAGTCGTGGGAGCTGGCCGACAGGTGCGCCAAGGCGGCGCGATCCGGCGGGTCGCTCAGGGCCGTGCTGGCGCAGGTGGCCGCGGCGGCGGACGGACAATGCGCCGTCTTTGACACCACCGGCGCCTTGGTCAGCTGCTGGCCGGCCGGTTCACGCTGGACGGCCGAGGACCTCCGGCAGGATGGTCGCGGGGCCCCGGGGTCCAGCTTCGCGCTCCCCACCGGCGGCACGGATCATTTTCAGCTGGTGGTCCGGGGCGGGACCACCGGGGAACCGCTCGCAACCCTGATCGGGCCGGCGTCCTCCATTCTTGCGATGCAGCTAAACAGTGCGTTCAAGGCCGGCGTCCCGCACCAGGGAAAGCTGGAACGGCTCATGCTCCAGCTGGAGGACTGGCAGGGGGTGGCCCTGAAAGAGCTGACACGGACCTTCCGCGCCACGGGGCTGGACGCGCACGCCCCCACATTCCTGCTGGCGGCCGAGCCGGACAGGACCCAGCTGCCGAACGCATGGCGGATCCGGCTGGCCGTGCAGGATCACCTGAACAATGCCCATGTCTTCACGTATCGCGGCTCGATCTACGCCCTCGCCCAGGCCAGGACGGACACCGCGGCGGACTGGCAAGTGATTCCGGACCGGCTGCTGGCCTCGCTCCGGCAGATCGTTCCCGGGCTCCCCCTCGTCATCAAGGGGCCACTGCGCAGCGTGGATGAGCTGAGGCTTGGCCTCGCCCATGCCCAGCGGCTGGTCCGGCAGGTCAGCGAGCCCACCATCGCTGCCCCGATGAGCATCGAGTCCCTGGTGGTGGCCACGGCCGGCAGCGGCGCCCACGCCGCTGCGGAGAATCTGCTCGCGCCGCTCCTGGAGTACGACCGCGCCAACAACGGCCGGCTGTTGCCCACGCTCAGGGCCTACCTCGACCACGACGCCCAGCCATCCAGGGTCTGCCAGGCGCTGTATATCCACCGGAATACCCTCAGCAAGCGGCTGGCCCTGATGTCGCGGCTGCTGAACGTCCGCCTGGACACCCTGGAGGGGCTCACGACCTGCATGCTGGCGGTCCGCATCACCGATGCCGCGCCCTGATCACCGCCGGCCCCGCCGTGCCGGACCTGTCCGCCCAGTCCAGGCCGCGGCCCGGCGGCTACTTGGCTCGCCGCGCCGGCCCGGCGACGAGCTTTGACGGCAGCACCCGCGCAACCGAGGTCAGGACTTTGTAGCGCTTGCTGGGGATCGAGACGGCCTTGCCCTTGGCGTTGTCCGCCAGTCCCTCGCTGACCACCTGCCGGGCCTCGAGCCACATCCAGCGCGGCGTCGCCGTCTTGTCCATCCCCATCCGGTCGTGGAACTCGGTGTGGGTGAAGCCGGGGCACACGGCGGTGACCTTCACCCCGCGCGCGGCGTAGGCCATGTTGGCCGAGCGCGAGAAACTCAGCAGCCAGGCCTTCGCCGCGGAGTACGTGCCGCGGGGCAGGAAGGCCGCCACGCTGGCGACGTTGATGATCCTGCCGGACTGTCGCCCGAGCATGCCTTGCAGGGCGGCATGGCTGAGCTCCATGGCGGTTTCGACATGGAGCTTCAGGTGCTTCTTTTCCTCGGCAATGCCGTTGTCCTCGAAGGGCCGCAGCAGGCCGATTCCAGCGTTGTTGACCAGGATCTCCACCGGCCGGGCCGGGTCGCTGAGGCGAGCGACGACGGCCGCAATCCCGGCGTCGTCGGTCAGGTCCGCGGCGATTGTCTCCGCCGCGGTCCCGTAGCTGTTCTCCAGCTCCGCCGCCGTGGCCGCGAGGCGGCCGGCGTCGCGGGCCACGAGCACCACGCGGTGGCCCTGTTCGGCAAGCTGGCGGGCGAACTCGGCGCCAAGGCCTGCCGTCGCGCCCGTGACCAGAGCGGTGCTGCCGGGTGTAGAGGCTGTTTGAGGGTTCATAGCGACAGCCTAGTCTCGTCCCGGCTCAGGCCAGGGCCGTGTCTTGCGCCAGTTCGTCCCCTGCGGGGTCGTCGCCGTCGAGCAGGTGGCGGTTCTGAAGCTCTTCAGCCGCGAGCTCGTACCAGGTGTGCGCCCCGAAAGACGGGGTGCTGGTGTCGAGGTGGCGGTAGAGAGCGTCGGCGAGCTGGCACAGCGCGGTGTCGGACAGTGCCCGGACCGTGGCCACAGGATCCAGCGTTCCCTCGAAATACTCCGAAAGCGCCAGCCCATTGATGGAGCCAAGGTCGTCGGCGCCTCCGGTTTCCGCGGCCAGCGGGCTGTTGGCCTCCGCCAGCCCGGAGCCGGGTCCGGAGCCGGGCCCGACGTCGAGCAGTCCGGCAGCTTCGCTGTATTCGTTCCCGGCGACGGCGACGGGAGCCGGGCGGTAGCCGGTGTCGAGTCCGGCGAGGACTTCGGCGTCGGCGCCGACGTGCACGAGGCAGATTGGCAGCACGGCCGGCTCGTCCAGGGCGAAACGGAGCGGCCCTGCCTCTGCGGAGTCCGCGGAGTCGACAGAGGGCAGGTGTCCGGCATCCGCGATCCGCCGAAGCTCCAGCAGCACTTCCGGGTCCAGGTGGGAGGCGCCATGGAGGTCGATGACCACGACGGCGCCCGGTTCGAGGCGGCAGGCGCGGCGAACGATATGCAGGAGGGCTGCTGAATCAGACTGGGTAACGCAACCGGTAATTTCAAGGGTGACCTGTGCGGGATCGACGTCCACCCGGACAAGCACACGCAGTTTATGGTTCATGGGGGTACTCCAAAGTGACCTGTCCAAGAGCCAACTGCATAACTCTGGTCAAACTTTACGAGGTTGTTCTCCAGCTCACAAGCGGGCAGGCCGCCGGCGCCGTTCCGGTTTCCCGGGCCAGGCGCTCAGGCTCCCTCGGGGACCCGTTCCGGCCAGTCCACATACTGGTGGTACGACTCATGTTTGCGCAGGTAGCGGTACATGAACGGGCAATTCGGGATGATCCGCTTGCCGGATGCAACCACGTCATCGAGGGCGAAGTGCGCCAGCACTTTGGCGAGCCCTTGGCCCTGGAACTGCTCTGCTGTATCCGTGTGGATAAAGTCGATATGCCCCGGTCTGTCGATGAAGCGCACCTGGACGGCAAGCTTGCCGCCGACACGGAGTTCGTAACGGTGCAGCTCGTCGTTCCGGGTGGTGGAGACGTCCGGGGCGAAGGTATCTTCCGTGGTTGCCGAGTTCTCCGTCATGGTTCGACATTGGCACTTAATGGCGGGCGTGGCAATGGCGGTTCCGATCCGCCCTGCCCGTCAGGCGGCGTTGTGAGCCGGACCGGAATCCGGCCCAGGAGCACGACGGCGAGCGCGAAGCAGGCGGCGCCCCCGCCGAGGAGCCCGGGCGTGAGCCCGGTGAGCGCAGCGTTGACTGCCGGGACAAAAACGGCGACGGCGGCGAGCAGCACGGCGGCCGCCGGCCGGCTCGGCGACGGTCCGGACGCCGTCGGACGCTCCTCCAACCGGCCAAACAATGCCACCACCGGCAGCAGCAGCGCGATGACTCCCGTCAGCACCAGGGGCCGCCCCCACCACCAGGCCGGGCTCCCTCCGGCCGGCTGGGGGAAATTCGTCAGCAGCAGCACCCCGGACATTGCCGCCAGCAGCGGCAGATGCCACAAATAGACAGTCATGGACCGCCGGCCGGCCACGCCCATCATCCGGCGCACCCCGGCCATGGACGCGATCCGGGACAGCCCCGGCCGGAAGAGCTGGAGGGCGGCGGCCTGCGAGACGCCCAGGAGCAGCAGCGTCACATTGGGCGGATTGAGGTTCACCAGCATGTTCCCGGAATACAGCCCCAGCAGGACCAGCAACCCCAGCAGCATGTTGCTGGCCACCATGATGCCGAAGTGCGCCGGCCGGCCCGGCAGCAGCCGCGGGCCATCTGCCACGATGAATCCGAGCTGCTGCACGGCGCACCACAGGAACACCATGTTCAGGTATGCCAGCAGCGGCAGCACTCCCCGCAGGCAATCGACTGTCACCACCAGGGCGGTGAGACCGGCGAGGGTCAGCCATGGCGCGCGGGCGTGGAGGGCCGCCAGCCAGGGAAGGTTGAGTTGCGCGGCGAGGTACGCGGCCAGGAACCACAGCGGCATGCCGGCTCCGCTGGTGAGCAGCCCGATGACCTGGGGGTCAACCCCTGCGAGGCGGGCCGCCGACAGGCCAAGGAACATGACCGCCAGCAGGACAGCGGCCGGACGGATCAGGCGCAGCAGCCGGCCCTGCATGAAATCGAAGGCCGTGCCGCCCCTGGCGCGGAGCCGGCGCCAGGACTGCAGCCCGGTGATGCCGCCGGCGACAAAGAACAGCGGCATGATCTGGAAGACCCACACCACAGGTTCAAACCAGTGCTGATCGCCCAGGGTGTTTTCGGAGGTCACGGTGCCGTCCGGGTGCAGCACGGGACTCACCATCATGGTGTGGGCCACCACCACCAACGCCAGGCAAAAGAACCGGACAAGATCGATCACCGGGTCGCGGTCCGGCATCGGCGCCGGGCCGCCGGCTGGCCGCTGCTGCGCAAGCATGGCACCCCTCGGGAAGGCAGGCTGTGTTGCCATCATTGTCGGCGAGGGGCGCCATGAGTGCCAGAGCAGTTCGGCCCGGATGCGCTCCGGTCGCGGGCCAGCTCAGGGCGTCAGCGCGAGAGTGTGGCCAGGGCGGTGGCCGCGAAGGTCCTGGCCGAGAGATTCCACAGGCCCAGCAGTGCCTGGAGGTTCTCGCCGTCGGCCCGGTGCGACGTGGTCTGTTCCTCAAGGACCGCCAGGACGCCGGTGCGCAGCTCGGTGTTGAAGTTGACCTTGCCCACATTCATCGCCGCGGCCTTGACCAGTTCCTCGGCTGGAATGCCGGAGGCGCCGTGCAGGACCAGCGGGATCCGGGTCCGCACGGCGATGTCCTGCAGCACGTCCCAGCGCAGCCGGGGCTCGCCTTTGTACTTGCCATGGACATTGCCCACGGCCACGGCGAGCAGTTGCGCCCCGGTGCGGGCCACGAAGTCCTCCACCTGGGCGGAGTCGGTGAGCCCGGCGGGGGCGTCCGCCACTGTGCTGCCTGCGCTGTCCGCGGCGTCGGTCCCGAAGGCCCGGTCCTCGTCGCCGGCGAGTCCGCCGAGTTCTGCTTCAATGACGACGTCGGCCCGGCCCTGCGCCGCCAAGGCGGCCCGGACGTTCCGGACCAGGGCGATGTTGTCCTCGTACGGCAGCGAGGACCCGTCGACCAGCACCGAGTCGGCCCCGGCGCTGACGGCGTCGGCGATCACCTGCGGGTCGGTGGCATGATCCAGCTGCACCGCAATCGGCACGGAGGCTGCGTCGGCGAGTCCTCGCAGGGCGGCGATCAGCCGCAGCCCGTTGGGCGTTGCCGCGGTCTTCGGCGCGACCAGCAGGATGGCGCCCCGGCCGGATTCCTCGGCCGCCCCCACCACGGCGAGCGCGGTGGTGAAGTCGTAGCAGGTGAACGCCGGAACGGCAGAGCCTTGCTGCAGGGCGCCGGCCACCAGGGTGTCGAGTTGGGTACGCATCAGGCGCTCAGTCCTCCCACCAGCATCCAGGCGACGAATGTCAGGGCGAAGCCTGCCAGTCCCAGCACGGTGGTGAGCACGGTCCAGGTCCTGAGGCCGTCGGCGACGGTCAGCCCGTAGTACCGCACAACCACCCAGAAACCGGCGTCGGTCACGTGGGAGAGGCCGAGGGCGCCGAAGCCGATGGCGATCACAATCACGGCGGTCTGCGCAGGCGTGTAGCCGCCGCCGGCCACGGCGGAGGAGAGCAGGCCGGCCGTGGTGACGATCGCGACCGTGGCCGAGCCCTGGGCTGCGCGGAGCGCGAGGGAGATGATGAAGCCAAGCAGCAGCAGCGGAACGCCGAGCGTGTCGAGGGATTCGGAGAGCGCCTTGCCGATTCCGCTCACCTGCAGGACGCTGCCGAACACGCCGCCCGCCGCGACGACCAGGAGGATGGAGGCGATCGGCGGCAGGGCGCCTTCGAAGATTTCGCCGGTTTCCACGAGCGACCACCGGCGGCGGACGGCGAGCAGGTAGAAGGACAGGGCGACGGCAACCAGAAGGGCGAAGACGGGGTTGCCGACGAACGCCGCGACGCCGTACCAGAAGTCGTTCTTGTCGATCACGAGGGTGCCGACGGTGCCGAGGAGGATCAGCGCGATCGGGGTGGCGATGAGGAAGATGATCAGTCCCGGACGGGGCGGGGCCAGGGCTTTGCTGCCCGGGCCCTCGTGACCAACACGGACCACGGTTGCTGAGCCGAACTCGTCCACTTGGGTTTTGACGGCTGGCAGGAGCTCGTAGGTCTTGCGGTTCATGATGGATGCGACCCAGTAGGACAGGAAGCCCAGGGGCACGCAGATCGTCAGCGAGATCAGGGCGATCAGTCCGATGTCGGCGCCGAGCACGCCGGCACCGGCGACAATCCCCGGGTGCGGGGGCACGGCCACGTGGATGGCCAGCATGATGCCGGCCATGGGCAGGCCGAACTTCACCGGGTGGACGTTGGCGATTTTGGCGAAGGCGTAGACGACCGGCACCAGGACGATGATGCCGACCTCGAAGAACACCGGAATCGCGACCAGGAAGCCTACTGCGGTGAGGGCCACGGCCACCCGCCGGGCGCCGAGCTTGGCTGTGAAGTGGTCGGCGAGGGACTGGACGCCGCCGGAGACCTCGATCATCCGCCCCAGGATCGCGCCGAGCGCAATCAGGAGGGCGACCTTGCCCATGGTGCCTCCCACCCCGGCGGCCACCACGGTGAAGACGTCCTTGAGCGGGATCTGCGCGGCCACGGCCACCAGGATGCTCACGGTCAGCAGGGCCACGAAGGCCTGGATCTTGAAGCGGATGATCATCACCAGCAGCAGGGCGACGCCGGCGGCCGCGATTGTCAGCAGCAGCGGAGTTCCCAGCTCCACGGCCGGCTTGATGACGGGCGCGTCCGCGGCGCGCACCATCAGGGAATTGAGCAGGGGGGTCATGAAGAGGTGTCTCCTTTGACAAGGTCGCCCAACGAGTCAGTCGTTGGGGAACAGTGGCGGGGTGGGACCCGGCGACGGCGGAGGGGGGACCGCCGTCGTCGGGCGCGGAAAGTCTGGTTAGGGGGTGCGCCTGGTGGGCGCGACGACTTTGATGACGGCGGAGTCGTCGGCGGCGGCGAGGCCCTGGGCCTGGCCGAGGAGGTAGAGCTGCTCGGCGGCGGCGGCCACCGGGGCGGCGAGGCCTGCTGCGCGCGTGGCCTTGCCGACGATCCCCATGTCCTTGACGAAGATGTCCAGCCGGCTGAGGACTTCGGCGCCGCTCTCGGTGTAGGCCTCCAGGATGCGCGGGCCGCGGTTGGAGAGCATGAAGGAGCCCGCCGCGCCGGCTTCGAGAGCGGCGAGGGTCTTGGCCTGGTCCAGGCCCAGGGCGTCGGCCAGGGCCATTGCCTCGGCGGCGGCTGCGATGTGGATGCCGCAGAGCAACTGGTTGACGGTCTTGAGGGCCTGGCCGTCGCCGGGCTTGTCGCCGACCACGGTCAGGGTGGAGGCCAGCAGCTCAAGGGCCGGGCGGGCCTTTTCCTGGGCCTCGGGCGATGCGCCCACCACAATCAGCAGGTCGCCTTCGCCGGCACGCTTGGGGCCGCCGGACAGTGGAGCGTCAACCAGTTCGACGCCGTATTCGGCCAGGCGGTCGACGGCGGCCGGGATGGCCTCGGTGCCCACGGTGCTGCCCAGGATCACGACGGCGCCCGGCTTGAGCACGGAGGCCACGCCGTTCTCGCCAAAGAGGACATCGCTGAGCTGTTCACCGTTGCGCACGGCCAGCAGCAGCGCGTCGGCGCCTTCCGAGGCTTCCCGTGCGGAGGCGAACGTGCGGATGCCGGCCTCTTCGGCCAGCCTCAGGCGCGGCTCGGCGATATCGAAGCCGTGGACGGTGAGCTCGCTGGCCAGGCGCGTGGCCATGGGCAGGCCCATGGCGCCAAGGCCCAGGACGGTGATGGTGTAGTTGCTGGTCATGGTGTTCTCCATCGAATGACGCGTTGTGGCGTGCGGTGTTGATCGTGCGGGGTCAGAAGGTGTTGCTGAGCTTGCGCGTGACATCGGCGAGGGACTGGTCGTCGCCCACGTTGCCGGCGAAGACGATGTACGGGATGCCCTTGGCCGGACCGTCCACCGGTTCCCACAGGCTGACGATGCCCGGCAGCATGGGCCCGCGGACGATCGCGTGCCGGATTTCCAGTCCGTGTGCGGCCACGTCCGAGGACGTGATGCCGCCCTTGGCGATCACGAAGCGGGGTGGGAAGGTCTTCAGCGTGCGGTTGACCACGGCGACGACGGCGGCCGAGACGGTGCGGGCGATCCGCAGGCTTTCGGCGGCGTCGGAGGTCTTGATCAGGAGCCGGCTCGTGTGCACGATCACGTCGCCGCCGCGGAGGGCAGCGACCACCGTGTCAACGGTTTCGTCCAGGTACTCCCCCGCGTTGTCACCGAAGAGCTTTTCGACGTCGATCTCCACGATCCGGGCCGCGCTGTGCTGCTCGGTGAGGGCGTTGAGCTGGCGGGTGGTGACACCGACATGCGAGCCGACCACGATCAGGCCGCCGGCTTCCGAGGGGGTGTTGCCCGCATAGGCTTCCTCGCCGCTGAGTTCGGTGCGGATTTCCTGACCGATCCGTGCCCGGACAAACGGCGGGCCCACGCGGTAGAGCAGCTTCTTGCCGCGGCTTTCCGCCTCTTCCAGGCCCAGGGCCAGGGCCCGCAGATCGTTTTCGGTGACGATGTCCGCCACGATCGGAGTCGAATCCGTAGCGGCGTCGATGGCATCGGCAATGGCCTTGGCGGAGATCTTCGGATCGGCGGAGGCCCGGATGATGTCCAGATCCAGCACGATCACCGAATCGGCGGGGAACCGGCCGTTCGACTTCTCCTCGACGTACTTGGCCATCTCCGAGTTGGCGAAGCCGAAGCTGGCGTCCCGGGCGAATTCGGTCTCGGCCACGGGAGTGAGCTGCCCGGCGTCCTCGCCTGTGCCGCGGGTGAAGTGCACGCCGCCGACCGTCACGCGGCCGGCGTCGGGGAACGCGGGAACGATCACGACGCCGTCCGTCTTCTCGCCGTTGACGGCGGTGACGGTGGCGGCGATGACGTCCGGTTCGAGCGGGTAGTGGCCGCGGAGGGTGGAATCACTCCGGCTGACAAAGCTGAGCCGCAGCGCGGGTTCAGCGGATGAGGCGGCCGCGAGGGCGTTGCGGACGATCTCCTCGTTGCGGGCAGCCGCCTCGGCAGGGTCAAGGCTGCGGGTGTTGGTCAGCACGTAGACCGCGCGCTGGCGCTGGCCGTCGACTTCGTACGCGAACGCCCATGCAAAGTCCGCCACTTCCCAGCGGGTGAGGACCGGCAGGTTCGCCACGGACTGGGTGCCGGTGGGGTCGTCGTCGAGTACGACCAGGACTCGGGGGGATGCCTCGGAGGAGGCGGCCACGCTGTCGGCCACCAGCCGGGCGGGGATCTGTACTTCCGCGGGGAAAGCGGCCAGCACGTCTGCTTCGAGGGGCACTATGCACTCCATTGTGTGTGGATCTATCAGTGGAAAAACTGCGGTTCTCCGCGAGCCGCAGCAGGGACAAAATGTAAGATGTCAGACATCTTGCATATGAATGCTAGTGTGGCATATGGCACAACGACGCGCAAGTAGACTTGGCCATCAGGGAGCACGCCATCAGGCAACAAGTCGCTGGACGGGGAGAATTGGCTAGGAAATCGCTGGTCGGCGTTGTGGCCGACGAACTGCTGGACCGGATTATTGCCGGCGAGTTTCCGCCCGGCGCGAGCGTCCCCGGCGAACTGGAGCTCAGCTCCCGGCACGAAGTCAGCCGCATGACCGTGCGCGAGGCCATGAAGACCCTTGAAGCCCAGCGGATTCTCAGCGTGGAGCGCGGCCGGGGCACATTCGTGAACCCGGTGAACCGCTGGGGCTCCCTGGACGCCGTACTGCGGGCCGCCTCGGAGGGCACAAACGACGCCTCGGCCGCCATCCAGCTCATTGAGCTCCGGCGGATGCTGGAGACGGGCGCCTGCGAACTGGCTGCCGGGCGCATGTCGGATTCGGACATCCAGGCCCTCCGCGCGCACGTCGACCGGATGCGGCTGGCCCACGAGAGGAATGATCTCGCGGCATTCGTGGAGGAGGACCTCGCCTTCCACGACCTGATCCTGCAGGCCTCGGAAAACGTCTTCGTCGCCGTGCTGTTCGAACCGCTGCATCGCGTGCTGGAAAAACGGCGGACGGAAACATCCAAGGTGCCGGAGATCCAGGAGCACGCCATCGGGCACCACCAGAACATCGCGGACGCCCTGGCCTCCCGCGACCCGCACCGCGCCCGCGCCGCCATGGACGCCCACATGCAGCAGACGCTCGACGATCTGAAGACCTTTGTGCTGGCCGGTGGCCCCGCCTGACGCGGGCCTGCGCCAGGCGAGCGAGAGGTCCTGCGTCAGGCGAGCGAGAGGAAGAGTTTCTCGAGTTCGGCCCGGTCCAGGCTGGGGTCTTCCTGCTGCATGCACTGCTGCAGGCCCGTGGCGATGATGGAGAATCCCGCCTTGTCCAGGGCGCTCGACACGGCCGCCAGCTGGGTCACGACGCTCTTGCAGTCACGGCCCTCCTCGATCATCCTCGTGACTGCCGCAAGCTGCCCCTGGGCACGGCGAAGCCGGTTGATGACGGGCTTCATGTCGGTGGGATCGAGTTCCATGGGTTCCTCCGGTCTGATGCGTCAGGCTCCACATTATACCCCCACGAGTATTTTGCCTCCCGGGTGGCGGACTGCCTCGCGCGGCCGCCGACGCCCCCACGCCGCCTCGCTAGGGGCATAAGTACCTAGCGAGGCATGGAATATCGGCGTATTGCTGGTGATGTGAACGCCGCCAGGTTCCTCGAGCCGGACGCCGGCCATACCGGCGTCAACATCCCCGCCGCGGGGCCGTGGCATTCAGGGGATCAGAGCTCCGTACGCGGGCATTCAGGTACCCCGCGTTCACGGCCCTGGAGCCGGTATGTCGCCTTGGGCGACTCGTTCACGGCGGGCGTCGGCGATCCGGAACCGCTGAGCCCAGGGGGCATGCGGGGGTGGGCGGACCGCATTGCCGAGGAACTCGGCGAGGGCCGCCGCGAATTCGGATACGCAAACCTTGCCATCAGCGGCCTGGTGCTGCGCGAAATCCTCGACCAGCAACTCGAACCGGCCCTGAACCTGAAGCCCGACCTCGTCTCCCTCTCCGCTGGCGGGAACGATCTCGTGTTCCACCGCGGCGATCCGGACCGGATGGCCGCGGCCCTGGACGACGCCGTGGCGGTGCTCTCGGCCACCGGGGCCACGGTGGTCCTGTTCACCGGCCCGGACTGGGGCGAGACTGCCGTGTTCGGACACATCCGGGGGAAGGTCGCGGTATTCAACGAGAACATCCGGGTCATCGCCGCCCGGCACGATGTCGTCATCGCTGATTTGTGGGCCCTGCGGCAACTGAGCGATCCGCGGATGTGGGATCCGGACCGCCTGCACTTCTCGCCGCTCGGACACCACACCATTGCGGCCATGGTCCTGGACACGCTCAGCGTGCCACACCGCCTGCACCCGCTGGAGCCCAAGCCGATGCCGCCGGGCAACTGGCGGGAGACCCGGGCCAGTGACCTGGCCTGGATGGCGCACTACATGCTGCCCCTGGATGGTGAGCCGGATCAGGCCGCGCGCGGACGCCCCGCCCCGGCAGGCCAAACGCCCACTGCCGGGACCGCCTCCCGGGGTTCCGGACTCCGGGCACAAACCCCTAGTCCGGCCGGGTTCGGTCGGCTAGTCTGCAGGAACGGCCCACAGCCGGGCATCGATGGCGATCACGAGGAGCGAAGTTGTCTAATCACACTTACAGCATTTCTGAAATTGTCGGAACCTCGAACGAGGGCGTCGATGCGGCCGTCCGGAACGGCATCGCCGAGGCCGCCAAGACCCTCCGAAACCTTGACTGGTTTGAAGTCAAGGAGATCCGCGGCCACCTTGAAAACGGGCAGGTCGCCGACTGGCAGGTCACCATCAAGCTGGGGTTCCGCCTGGAGCGTTGACGCCAGACTCCGGAGCGGGACGGCACGCACCGCCCCGCTCCGGAGCAACCCGCAACCCGTCAGGGCAGAGGAGGCCAGGGCGGAGAGGAAAACTTCATGCGCTACACGCATCTGGGCCGCTCCGGCCTGACAGTCTCGCGCCTTTGCCTGGGCACCATGAACTTTGGCCCGCAGACCGAGGAGACGCAGGCCTTCGCCATCCTGGACACCGCGCAGGCCGCCGGCATCAACTTCGTCGACACGGCCAATGTGTATGGCGGGTCGAGCCACCGCGGCTGGACGGAGGAGATACTCGGCCGCTGGTTCGCCCAAGGCGGCGAGCGCCGCGAGCGCACGGTGCTTGCCACCAAGCTGTTCGGCACCATGACGGACAGGCCGAACGAGTCCAAGCTCTCGGCACTGCACATCCGCCGGGCGCTCGATGCCAGCCTGAAACGGCTGCAGACGGACTACATCGATCTGTACCAGTTCCATCACGTGGACCGGAACACGCCCTGGGATGAGATCTGGCAGGCCATCGAGGTCGCCGTCAAGCAAGGGAAGATCCTGTACTCCGGCAGCAGCAACTTCGCCGGGTGGCACATCGCCCGGGCGCAGGAAACCGCCGGCCGCCGCAACTACAACGGGCTGGTCAGCGAACAGTCGATTTACAACCTGCTGACCCGGGACGTGGAACTGGAAGTCATCCCTGCCGCACAGCAGTATGGCCTGGGGATCCTGCCATGGTCGCCGTTGCACGGCGGCCTGCTCGGCGGAGTGCTGAAGAAGGAGGGCGACGGCGTGCGCCGCATCGCGGGCCGGGCCCTCGATGCGCTCAAGTCGCACCAGAAACAGATCCGGCGATACGAGGACTTCTCCGCCGAACTGGGCCAGGAACCCGCGGACGTGGCACTCGCGTGGCTGCTCCACCAGCCGGCAGTCACCGCTCCGATCATCGGCCCGCGTACCCTTGAGCAGCTCGAAGCCTCCGTCAGGGCGCACAAATTGAAGCTCGACGCCGACGCGCTAAGGCGCCTCGACGAGATTTTCCCGGGCCACAGAACGGCACCGGAAGACTACGCGTGGTAGGGCGCGGGGGCCGGTTTTGGCACCCCGCCGGACACACCCGCAGGAAGCCGGGTGGCTCTTTGATACTAAGCATGATTAGTATTAGGGCAGAAGGATGTAGCGCACCCGGCGATCCGGGTGCCTCCTCTATGAAAGAAGAAGGAACGAAAAATGGGTTTTCTCGCATTTCTGATTCTGGGCCTCATCGCCGGAGCCATCGCTAAGGCCATCCTCCCGGGACGTCAGGGCGGTGGCATCATCATCACTCTGATCCTGGGCGTCGTCGGAGCGCTGCTCGGCGGCTTCATTGGCAGCGCACTCTTCGGCGTGGGCATCAACGAGTTCTTCTCGCTGTCGACCTGGCTGCTGGCCATCGGCGGTGCGATCATCGTCCTGCTCGTTTACGGCATGATCAGCAAGCGCTCAGCCCGCTAACACGGAGACTGACCGGAAACCGGCCCTGGGTTATTCCCGGGGCCGGTTTTTTGCAATATTTTGACAACAGGGTGGCCCGCGGGCCGCAAGAGCCGGCCCCGCCACGCACTGTCCAGGAACTGTTCAGCAACATCTTCTTTCCACCTACGTCAGGGAGCAGGAGCACAGCATGAAGGGCAAATTTCTTTTCGCCACCGGACTGGCCGCAGGATATGTCCTCGGATCGCGGTCAGGCCGCGCAGCCTATGACAAGCTCAAGGCCAGGTCGGCAGAGCTCTGGCAGAGCAAGCCGGTCCAGGACAAGGTGGCCGTAGCCGCCGAGACGCTCAAGGAAAAGGCCCCCGAGGTTTCCGGGCAGCTCGGTGAAGCCGCCCGGCGCGCAGGCACGGTCATCAGCTCGGCCGTCCACCGCGACGCCGGCAAGGAGAGCACCTCCGCGGCCACGCAGGGAACAACCGCGGCCACGCAGGGAACAACCGCGGCCACGCAGGGAACAACCGCGCCGGGAACGTCCGTGCCTGTGGCCCCCGACGTGCGTTCCGATCCGGCGCTCAGCGATCAGGACGGCCAGGACTGGTCGGACGAGGGCGGCGCCACGCCGGCGGGCCCCGCCACCAGCGCGGACCCGGACAAACTGCCCTAGGAGCTTGTCGAGGGGCCGCCGTAGCCGCCTCTGCCAGCAGCTACCGCCCGGCGGAGGGCAGCAGCGCGCCGGCCACCACAGTGGCCCCCAGCTCCTCCGAGCGCAGCACCCGGGCCGCCAGTCCGTGCCTGCGAAGGATTCCGGCCGTCTGCGCGGCCTGCCGGCGGCTGGTCTCTATCAGCACGTGGCCGCCGGGCGCGAGCCACTGCCGCGCGCCGGCGGCGACCCGCCGCTGCACCTGAAGCCCGTCGGCGCCGCCGTCGAGGCAGGCCCGGGGCTCGTGGACGCGCGCCTCCTGTGGCATGGTTTCGATGTCTGCCGACGGAACGTAGGGGGCGTTGACCGCCAGCAACCGGACGCGTCCCCGGAGGCCCGCCGGGAGCGGAGCATAGAGGTCGCCTTCGTGAACCTCCCCGCCCAGGGGCAAGACGTTCGTGCGCGCACAGGCCGCGGCCGCGGGGTCGATATCGGCGCAGTGGAGCTCGGCGGGGCCGGCGAGGGCGGCAAGCGCCGCACCGACAGCGCCGGATCCGCAGCAGAGATCGACAACGACGGGCGCCGGCCCGGCGCTCAGCGCCAGGCGGCTTGCGTCCAGCAGCGCAGCGGCCTGCCGGACGAGAAACTCCGTCCGCCGACGGGGCACGAAGACTCCGGTGTCGACCGCGATGCGGAGTCCGCAGAATTCCGCCCAACCGAGAATGTGTTCAAGGGGAAGGCCGGCAACCCTCCGCCCGGCCATCCGTTCCAGCGCCTCCGGCGTCGGGGCCGCGTCGATCAGCAGGCGGGCCTCGTCTTCGGCAAACACGCAGCCGGCTGCCCGGAGCCTGGCGGTGAGTCTCTCGTGCGGGGAAACATGGCGGATTACTGGCATGGGAGCGCCTTTCGGTCGGGTGTCAGACGCCCTCACCGTGAACTGGCCGCAGCCGGCAGCGCTGGGCGGGCATCCCTTCTGGACTTGCGTGAACGGGACCCACCTCCTTTTGCTGCAGTTGCTCGATTTGCCCATGCTACCGAAGCCGCCCGCGGCCAGCTGTGATTGGCCTGCGGTTTGCGGTGGCGAAATGTGGCGCCCGTTTCCGGGCCCGTTTGGGATGCCGTGGCAGCGCCGGCTGGCAGGATGTCAGCATGGACTCCATCCCTGCACACGATCTCATCTGGACCGGCTCCTACACGGCAGATTCCGGCGGCCGCGGTACGGGGATCGGCGCGGTTGCCGCGGCGGCCGACGGCACACTGCGGTGGCTGGGTGTTGCGGCGGCAGCCGACTCGCCGTCCTTCCTGGCGGTCCACCCTTCACTCCCTGTGGTCTATGCCGTGGCCGAGCACGCCAGGACCGTCCGGGCCTACCGCCGGGCCGGCGCCTTTGGTCTGGAGCCCGCGGGCCCGGCGTGGCCGGCCGGCGACGCGGCCTGCCATGTCGCCGTCGAGCCTTCCGGCCGCTTCCTCGTGGTCTGCTGCTGGGGCGACGGCCAGGTGCTGTTCTACGGGCTCGACGCCGACGGCGGCATCGTGGGCCGGACGGCCGGCGTCGAATCGCGCGACCCGCACGGCGAGGCTCCCGACGGCGGACCTTACGAAAGGGAAAAGCGGCCCAGCCGCGCCCATGCGGCGCTCATGCTGGCCGACGGAAGGGTGATGACCACCGACCTCGGCCACGACCTGCTGCGGATCTGGAATGTCCACTCCGGGCCGGGACGGGCTTTGGGGCCGGCCCTGGACCATGAGGTGGTCCTGCCGCAGGGCAGCGGCCCCCGGCACCTGGTCCAGCATCCGGGCGGCCACGTCTTTGTGGTGACCGAGTATTCAATCGAGGTGGCTGTGGCCGGGTTGCCTCCGGACTCCGGGGACTTCCGGCTCGGCTTCGTCGGGCCTGCCACCGCCGGCGGGGCGCAGCCGGAAGATTCGGCGGCCGAGATCGCGTTGGCGCCCGATGGCAGGCACGCCTATGTGGGCGTCCGCGGTTCGAACCGGGTCTGCGTGCTGGAGGTGGAGGCCGGAGGCGCGGCGCTGCGTCCGGTGGCCGATGTCCCCAGCGGCGGCATCTGGCCCCGGCACCATCTGGTCCGCGATGGCCTGCTGCACGTCGCCCACGAACGCTCCGGCGACGTCGTGACGTTTCCTCTGGACGCGGCATCAGGGTTGCCGGGCATCCCTGCGGACCGGCTGCAGGTGGACTCCCCCACCGCGCTGGTGCCGGCGCGGCCCCGGCTTACGCCCGGGGAGTGAGGAGCCGGCGCCCGGCAGACGCGGTTCGGCGGTGAAGAGCAGGCAGTGAAGAGCAGGCGGTGCGAAAGCAGGCGGCTGGGTCAGCAGGCCGCGGCAAGCCCCGCAGCACCGTGATCGACACCTTGTCCGACACTATCGAGCTGGAGCACGCCCTCCAGGTCGAACCCGCCGTCGAACTGGCCCCCCTCCCCCAGCTGGAACCCGCCGTCGAGCTGGAACCCGCAGGGGCAGCGCCACAGGGCCGGGAGATCGAGGGACGGGTCCGCAGGCCCGAAGGAGTACGAGGGCATCGCACCCGGCTCCGGCGAAGTCCACTGCATGGGTGCGCCGCAGTGCAGCGGGGCGTTGGGCGGGAGAACTGTCGCTGGGTCCCCGGTCAGGGTTGCGGATTCAGCCACGGCGCCTACTCTCGTTGAGATCGAAAAACCAAGTAGTAAGCATACATATAACTAGTTAAACGAGCTAGTTGTGCCGCTCGGTGCCGATGGCCGCGCTCATCCGGCGCAGGAAAGTGATGACCACGCGGGCGTCCTCGGCGCTCATCGACTCGGCCACCTCCATCATCCGCCGGTGCATGTGTCCAAGCGTGGCGCGGACTTCGGAGTCCGTCGCCACCGTCGGCACGATCACAAGTGAGCGCCGGTCGGTCGGGTGCGGCTCACGCCGGACGTGTCCGCTGGCCACCAGCCGGTCGATCAGCGACGTCGTGGAAGCGGTCGTGATGCCCAAGACACGGCTGAGGTCCTTCGGGCCAACCCGCTCGCCTGTCGCGCTGGCCCGCAGCAGGTACCGCAAAGCCAGCAGGTCCGTCTCACCCATCCCCATCGAATCGCGGGTGGACCGCCTGGTCGCGACCTCCGAGATCCGATAGTCGCGGAGGGCCTGCAGGATCGCCGCAGGAGGATCCAGGCTGTCATCGGGGCCATACCAGTATCCGGAGGCGCCGTGGGAGTCCATTCGCCAAGCCTAGCGGAACTGGTAACTAGCCAGCCGTACAATCCAGGCGGCCGCAGTTACAGCGTCCCGCAGCACAGGGGCCGCGGACCGAGGGGAAAGGACCGGACGGATGGGCCCCGGGTAGGCACAAAAAACCCCGGCTTCCTGTTGCCAGGAATCCGGGGTTCTTCCACTCTTCGCTAAAAGAGTGGGCCCTGTGGGGATCGAACCCACGACCCACGGATACAATCCACCAACATCTGCCCGGATATGGCCACGACTTGATAGGCCGAAAACCCAAAGATTTCGGCCCCAAACATCCCACGCCCCTCATGCGGCCCAGATCTTCCCGTCACTGGACCTCATGTCTCCAAAATGTACCCACGCATCAAAGCCGAAGCGGGTCCACCAGGCCAGACGATGAGGGCATGAAACCGCCAGATTACCCCGGCAGGGCGGAATCTCTGGGGAACCAGATCGCGGACCCAAAATCCTTGAGCCCGACAGGTATGCCGCCGCCAATCTTGTCGAGGGCCCGCCGTCGTCCTCATAAGCTGCCGCGGCCATTTGGTCCGCCAGCTACCGGTACAACGCCAACATGGCCGCGTGCTCGTCGTCAGAATCCCAGCGCCTGCGGCAATAGTCGCCTCCAGCGCGTCCCGTTGACCGTCGATGATTCCTAGACTCCTGTCTGCTGTCCATTCCAGCCCAGCCCCAGGGGCAAAAACCCAACGGAGAGACGGATCACTGCCGGCAACTCGCGTTTCCTGTGCCAGCTGAAGGGATTGCGACGGCCCTACGCCGGGCGTCCGGGCAGCCAGGTCGAGGGGGCCGGCGAAGTATCGCTGACCGGGCCCATGCACCGCGCACACTGGAAAACGGGGCTCCCGTTTACGACGAAGGTCGAGTAGTGAGGTCCCTCGTTGTCGCAGCTGTAGCATTCGTTCATTGTGTAGAGGTTGCCCTCGGCGTCCAGTCTGATCGTCATGCCCCTGATCCTAGGGCTAGCCGCGCGATGTGCCCAGATCCCAAGAGCCGGGGCGACGGTGGAAGGCCGTCCGCACATGGGGGACGCCCGGCAGGGTAATCTCAGCGACGCCGAGCGGCTGGAACACCGAGACGGAGAACCGGCACTCAGTCCTTGATCTTTTGGCCGGACCGGCTGGACGAAGTCTCCGCCGCCCCTGAGACGACCAGGACGACAGCCCTCGAACCCGTCGGCAATGTCTCCGGAATGCACCCACGGACGGCCTAGCCAGGAAATGGCAAAGGGCCGGAATCCCGCATTTCTGCGGGATTCCGGCCCCTGTGGGTGGGCCCCTGTGGGGATCGAACCCACGACCCACGGATTAAAAGTCCGATGCTCTACCAACTGAGCTAAAGGCCCCAGCCGATGGCCCCGAACCAGCGGATAAAATCCGCTGTTGCGGCGCGTTTCGGCCCAGTCCATTTCTGGACGTTAACACTGTACCCCAGACCTGGGCCGGGTTTTTTCACGGTGCCCGCAGCGGCGGCGTCGGCCCCCGGGTCTCCGGCAGCTGCGCGCACCGATCCTCGATTCCCTTGCGGCACTGGAGTAGCGTGGGGGCATGAGCGAGCAAGCAGGATCAAGCGCCCCCGGCCCGCGGCACCACAAGCCGAAACCCTTCGCACCGATCGACTTTGAGCCCTTCGCCGGAGGGGCCGATCCTGCCCGCGTCTCGGAGGCGGCCCATCTGGCCGCGCAGGCGCTCGTGCGCCGCGGCCGGGACAGCGACGACCCTAAAGTCACCAAACGGCTCGTCAAACTCGCCGATGAGCAGGGCCTGGAAGCGATCGCCGAAATGTGGGCCGAAAGCCCCGCCCGCTCCCTTCCCGGCGCGCTGTGGCGCCTGTACGCCCTGCGGGCCGCCACCATCCAGGATCCCGAGCGGATCTCCGTCTACTTCAAGGCGGGCAAGGACACGGCCCAGGTATCGCACGTGGTGGCCGGCGCGGCCGAACCGCCCGGCGCCGATGAGATGAAATCCATGGCCGACGCCATCCTCTCCGGGGCGTTCGACGGCGAATTCGACGTCGCACTGGAACGCTCCGCAGCGTTCTGCCGCGTGGTGGCCCTGGGCCAGGCGACACTTGCGGACAACGCCGAGCACAGCAACGAGAACCACGCCAGCAAACTCACCCGCAACTCGCACCTGCTGGTCAAGACGGCCGAGGACCTCGAACACGCCGCCAATGCGTGGCGGCTGGGCGAACTGGACTAAGAGCCAGCCGGCCCGGGGCGGCAGGCGCCCGGATGCCGGGCAGCAGGCACGACGTGGGCTGGCTGTCAATGTTGACTTGCATGAACCTACGTAGAAAACTGAAAGCGGTGCCGAACCGCGAAACCCCCGGGCTTCAACATTTAGCCGCCTAGAGCGGCCTACCGCCGAGAGGCGTATCCGGTTCGGCACCATTTTCATGCCCTCGTTGCCCGGTGTTCGCCTGCCTCGCCCCCGTTTCTTCCTGTTTTCCGCCTGTTTTCGCCTGTTTTCGCCTGCACCTTCACATGCCGCGTCGGGCCGGCCCGGACCCGCAGCGGACGGTAAAGTAATGCGTATGCACCGGTCTCCGTCAAGTCACACGGCTGGCCGACTCCACCCGCGAACCTCCTCCCGGAAGACCGGTGACACCACGTGAAGCTGCGCCTGTTCCCCCAGGAGTCCGCCGGACTGAACCTGCTCTCCCAAATGGCGCACCAGATCGTGCTGGGGACCGGAACACTCTCAGAGATCCTCGGCGCCCCGGCCAGTGAGCATGCCCGGCTGGTGGAGGACATGCACAACCACGAGGCAAAATCGGCGGAGCTGCACTTTGCCCTCCTGACCCACATGCGCACCAGCTTCGTGAACCCGCTGCCGCGCGAGGACATGTACACACTGTCCCGGTTCCTCAACGAGGCCATGGAGAAGCTCGATGCCGCCGCCGAGCTCGTTTCCCTCTACAAGCTCGAACGGCTGCCCAGACGCGCCGCGGACCAGCTGGAAATCATCAGCCGCCAGGCTGAACTCACAGTCGATGCGATGCGGCGGCTGAACAACCTGGACGATCTCGAGGACTACTGGATCGAGATCCTGCGCCTGGCCAAGCGTGCCGAGCGCACGCACCGGGTCTGGGTCGCGGACATGCTCCACGAGATGAAGGCGATGCAGTACGCGCGCAACCGCGACGTCGCGAACCAGCTCGTGGAAGTCACGAAGGACATGCGCCGGATCGCCACCCAGGTGGGCAGCATCATCGTCAAGGAATCCTGACGTGATGCTCTTCTTCCTTGCCCTGGTGCTGCTCTGCGCCGGGGTCTTCGCCTTCCTCAACGGTTTCAGGGACGCGTCCTCGTCGGTGGCGCTGGCCGTGCGGACGCGGTCGCTGACGCCAACGGTGGCGGTGCTGCTGGCGAGCCTGTTCAACTTCATCGGGGCCGCGCTCAGCGCCGCCCTGGCCCTGGCCGTCACCCAGGTGTGGCTGACGCTGCCGAAGGGCACGAACGGCCTGACGATTCTCCTCGCCGCGCTACTGAGTGCCATCCTCTGGGGCCTCTACATGTGGTGGCGCGGCATCCCGGCGTCCTCCACCCATGCCCTGGTCGGCGGGCTCGCCGGGGCGGGGGTCGCGAGCGTCGCCGGCGGCGGGAACCCCGTCACCGGCGTGGACGCCTCGCTCCTGTCCCAGGTGGTGCTCCCGCTGCTGATCTCACCGGTGATCGCCTATGCAGGGTCGTTCCTGCTGGTCTGGCCTGCGGGCTGGGCCGCCCGCTACACGCCGCCCAACGTCGTCAACACCCGCTCCCGGCGGGCTCAGGCGGGTCGCCGCCGGCGCCGTCGCTTTTGGGCACGGGCTGCAGGACGGCCAGCGCATCAGCGCGGTGGTGATCCTGGCGCTGCTGGCGGCCGGGCTCTCCGACGGCGGTTCAGTGCCGGTGTGGGTGGCCCTGCTGACGGCCATCTTGTTGGCGGCGGGAACCCTGGCGGGCGGGTGGCGGATTTCCTACACCATCGGCTACCGGCTGACCCGGATCGACCCCCTGCGCGGATCCGTCGCGCAGATGTACAGCGCGGTGATGCTGCTGGTGGGCGCGATCGGGCTGCACTGGCCTGTCTCCACCACCAATACGGTGACGGCGGCAACCTTGGGCGCCGGCGCCAACCAGTGTTTCCCGGGCACCAACCGCCGGCTGGTGATCCGCATCCTGGGGTTCTGGGTACTGACCCCGATCGCCACTGCCGCCGCCGCGTTCATCCTGCAGTTGGCGCTCTCGACGGTGGCCGGCCTGTAAGGGCGCTGCCGGTTATCCGAAGCGGCCGGAGACGTAGTCCTCGGTGGCCTTCTCGGTCGGGTTACTGAAGATCGTCGGGGTGTCGCCGAACTCGATCAGCTTGCCCGGCTTGCCGGTGCCGGCAATGTTGAAGAAGGCCGTCTTGTCCGACACGCGGGCCGCCTGCTGCATGTTGTGCGTCACGATCACCACCGTGTACTGGTCCTTGAGCTCGTTGATGAGGTCCTCAATGGCCAGCGTCGAGATCGGGTCCAGGGCGGAGCAGGGCTCGTCCATGAGGATCACCTGGGGTTCGACGGCAATCGCGCGGGCAATGCACAGGCGCTGCTGCTGGCCGCCGGACAGTCCCGAGCCGGGCTTGGCCAGACGGTCCTTGACCTCGTTCCACAGGTTGGCCCCCTGCAGGGAACGCTCCACCAGGACATCGGCCTCGCCCTTGGAGATCTTCGTGTTGTTCAGCTTCACGCCGGCCAGCACGTTGTCCCGGATGGACATGGTGGGGAACGGGTTCGGGCGCTGGAACACCATGCCGATCTGGGACCGGACCGTGACCGGGTCGACGCCGGGGCCGTAGAGGTTGTCCCCGTCCAGCAGCACTTCGCCTTCAACCCTCGCACCGGGAATGACCTCGTGCATACGGTTCAGGGTGCGCAGGAAGGTGGACTTGCCGCAGCCTGAGGGGCCGATGAAGGCCGTGACGGACTTGGCGTCGATGTTGATGTTAACGCCTTCGACGGCCAGAAATTTGCTGTAGTAGACGTTCAGGTCCTTGACGTCGATGCGCTTAGACATGGTGTTCCTTCACTTGCTGGAGGTAGGGGCGGCGGGCGCTGTGGCCTAGCGGCCTGTCTTGGGGGCGAAGATGCGGGCAATCAGGCGGGCGCCGAGGTTGAGCAGCATCACCAGGATGATGAGCACCAGGGCCGCGCCCCAGGCCCGCTCGGAGGACGGATCCGGATTCGACGGCGAGGTGGGGTTCAGGATCTGGGTGTAGATGAATGTCGGCAGCGAGGCCATCCAGCCGCTGAACACATTGGCGTTGATGGTGGTCGCGAATCCGGCGGTGACCAGAATCGGCGCGGTTTCCCCGATCACGCGGGCGATCGCCAGGGTGATGCCGGACGCGATGCCGGAGATCGCCGTCGGGAGGACCACCTTGAGGATGGTCCGCCACTTGCGGACGCCGAGGGCGTAGGCGGCCTCGCGGAGTTCGTTTGGCACGATCTTGAGCATTTCCTCGCTGGAGCGGACCACCACCGGGATCATCAGCACCGACAGCGCGACGGCGGCCACGGCACCTGTCTTGGTGCCCGGGCCGACCACCGCGAAGAACGCGGCGGCGGCGAACAGGCCGGCGACAATCGAGGGAATGCCGGTCATGACGTCCACGAAGAACGTGATGGCCCGGGCCAGGGCGCGGTCCTCGCCGTATTCCACCAGGTAAATCGCGGTCAGCAGGCCCACGGGGACCGAGATGAGGGTGGCGAGCACCGTGATGAGCAAGGTCCCCATGAGCGCGTGGTAGATGCCGCCCAGCAGGGGGGCGCCTTCCTCGACCGTCTTGTTGTCGAAGGCGCCGGTGACCCCGTTCATGGACGTGGTGAGGAAACCGGGATCCAGGAGCCCCGGGAGCCCATTGACCAGCACGGTCCAGATCACCGAGAACAGCGGCACCAGGGCAATCAGGAAGGCCCCCACCACCAGGCAGGTGGCCAGCTTGTCCTTGGCCTTGCGGACGCCTTCCACAACCAGGCTCCAGCCCACCAGGCCGGCGGTGAAGAGGATGGCGGAGACGATTCCCCAGCCGAAGGCATTGAAGCCGATCAGCGCGAGGATCGCCGCGCCAAGGATCAAGGCAACGGCCAGGACAATGTACGGCGCGGCCTTGGGCAGTTGGCCCTTGGTCAGCGCCGAGCGCTTGCGTACCGGAGTCAGGGTGGCGGTCATTTAGTTGGCTCCCGAGAATTCTTTGTGCCGGGTGATGATTCCCCGGGCAATCATGTTCACGCCGAGGGTAATGACGAACAGCACCAGGCCCGCGGCGATCAGCGTGTTGACCTTGAGCCCGCTGGCCTCGGGGAAGTTCAGGGCGATTTCGGCGGCGATGGTCTGGTTGCCGGTCTGGATCAGGCTGGCGGTCAGGGCCCCGGAGGACAGCACCAGCGCGACGGCCATGGTTTCGCCGAGGGCCCGGCCCAGTCCCAGCATCACGGCGCTGATGATTCCGGGCCGGCCGAACGGCAGCACGGTCATCCGGATCATCTCCCAGCGGGTGGCCCCGAGCGCCAGCGCGGCCTCTTCGTGCAGCTTGGGGGTCTGCAGGAAGATTTCGCGGGTCAGGGAGGTGATGATCGGCAGGACCATGACAGCAAGCACGATTCCGGCCGTCAGGATGGTCTTGCCGGTAGCGGAGGCGGGACCTTGGAAGATCGGCAGCCAGCCCATATTCCCGGCCAGCCAGTTGTACGACGGCGAGATTTCCTTGGCCAGGAACGCAACGCCCCAGGCGCCGTAGACAACGGACGGGATGGCGGCGAGGAGGTCAATCACGTAGCCCAGGCCGGAGGCGATTTTGCGCGGCGCGAAGTGCGAAATGAACAGCGCGACGCCGATCGCGATCGGCGTCGCGATCACGAGCGCGATCACCGAGGCGATGAGGGTGCCGATGACAAGCGGCCAGATGTAGGTGAAGAATCCTTCGCCGCCCTGGATCTTGTCCCCCGGAGCCACAAGGGCCGGCAGCGCCTGGATCACCAAAAACAGTGCCACGCCGAAGAGCACGACGAGGATCAAACACCCTGCTGCCAAGGTGGCTGCGGAAAAGACTTTGTCACCGGATTGGCCTGCGCCCCGGGACTTGGTCAGGGAGGTGGTGGTCACTTCACGGTCCTTCGGTTTGGATGGGATCCGGGCGGCGGCTGCGGAGGCCTCCGCGGCCGGTGCCCGGCAAATCTTGATCTATGGAACAAACGCGTCAGTTCCCTGCTCCATGGCGGCCGCCGTTGACGGCCGCCATGATGCAGGGAACCTCGATCAGGCTCGTGTTTCCACTATGCCTTTTCCACTTTGCCTCGCGGCGCAGCGTATCCCTAGGCCTTGGCCTTGACGGAGTCGACAGCAGCCATTGCCTTGTCCTGGAGGGTCTTGGACAGCGGCGCCGACTTGGCGGCGTCGGCGGCGGCCTGCTGGCCCGCGTCGGAGGCGGCGTACTTGACGAAGGCCTTGACCAAGTCAGCGGTGGCCTGCGTGTCGTAGGTGGTGCAGACGATGTGGTAGGACACCAGGACGATCGGGTAGGCGCCCGCGACCGTGGTGGTGCGGTCCAGCTTGATGGCGAGGTCGTTGGCATTGCGGCCCTCGACCGGCTTGCCCTGGTCGACTGCCTTGGAAGCTGCCTCGGCGGAGATCTTCGTGAAGGAGTCGCCGACCTTGATCTGCGCGGTGCCGAGCTTGCCGCTGACAGCGGAGTCGTCGGCGTAGGTCACGGCGCCGGGGGTGTCCGTGACAGTCTTGACGACGCCGGAGGTGCCCTTGGCGTTCTCGCCCTTCAGGCTCGCGGGCCAGACGCCGGCTGCCTTGTCGGTCCAAACCTCGGGGGCGACGGCGGACAGGTAGTCGGTGAAGTTGGTGGTGGTGCCGGAGTCGTCAGAGCGGTTCACCGGGGTGACCTTGAGATCCGGAAGCTGGACACCCGGGTTCATGGCCGCGATGGCGGGGTCGTTCCAGTTGGCGACCTCGCCGCGGAAGATCTTCGCAACGGTGGGGGCGTCGAGCTTCAGGTCTGTGATGCCAGGGACGTTGAAGGCCACGGCGATCGGGGAAATGTAGACCGGGATGTCAATGGCTCCGTCGGGACCACACTTTTCCTTGGAGCTGGCGAGCTCTTCATCCTTGAGGTAGGCATCGGAGCCGGCGAACTGGGCCGAGCCATCGATGATCGCCTTGCGACCGGCGCCGGAACCGTCCGGGGAGTACTGCACAGTGGCGCCCTGGTTCGCGGTGGCGAAGTTCGTCTTCCAGACGTCCATGGCTGCGCCCTGGGCGGAAGAACCGATGCCGGTCAGGGTGCCGGTGACCGCAGGGCCAGAGGCAGACGGCGCAGCAGTCTGGGCCGTGTTGGTTGCGTTGTCCGAACCGCAGGCGGTCAGCGCAAGTGCGCCAACGGCGATTACAGCGATAGCCGCGTTGCGGCCGAAGCGGAGAGCCTTCACTGAGTTGTACCCCTTCCAGGGCTGGGAGTGCCGGGCCCGGAGAAGGCCCGCAGGGATGCGTACGGTTTGTACCTCTACCGACCGTAGGTGGCCCAGGTGAAGAGAATTGCGGACCAAAGTGAACGGCCGGTAAACGACGCGGGACTATTGGCTTACATATGCCGGGTAGCCATTGTGTTCTGTGCGTCACAGTCGTATCGGCCGCACAGTGCCCGCGGCCGGTGACGGCCGCCCCCGGGGCAGCAAATAGACTGGAGGGCATGGCCTCCGCGACTGGACTCTCCGCAAGCGCAAGATTCCTGCGCGGCCGGGTCCGCACCGGCTTTGTCCGGAGCCGGAACTCCCTGGTCCCGGCCATCCAGATGACCGCCTGCGCCGTCGGCGCCTACGCGTTCGCAGAATACGTCCTGGGCCATTCCGCGCCGCTGTTTGCCGCCACGTCAGCCCTGATTGCGCTCGGGTTTTCCCGCGACCCCCGGCTGCGCCGCGTCATCGAGGTGGGCATGGGCTGCACGATCGGGATTGTGGTCGGGGATCTGCTGCTGCACTGGCTGGGCTCCGGAATCTGGCAGGCCGCCGTCGTGCTCCTTTTCTCCATCCTGCTGGCCAGGTTCCTGGACAGCGGGACGATCTTCACCACCCAGCTTGGCCTGCAGTCGGTGCTCGTGGTGCTTCTGCCCGCGCCGATCGGGGGCCCGTTCACCCGCAGCATCGACGCCGTGGTGGGCGGGGCGTTCGCGCTCCTGGTGACCATCCTCGTCCCCAAAGATCCCCGGCGTGAACCCCGCAGTGACGTCAAGAAGCTCTTGCACGAGCTCGCCGAGGTGCTGCGGGAATGCGCGTCGGCGCTGAGCTACAGTGACTCCACCCAGGCCTGGCATGCCCTCATCCGGGGCCGGAACTGCCAGCCGCTCGTCGACGCCATGCGCCAGTCGCTGCGCGCCTCCGGCGAAGTGGCAACCCTGGCCCCCGCCTACCGGCGGCACCGGGACGAACTGGACCAGATGGAGCAGTCGCTGGACTACATCGACCTCGCGCTGCGCAACAGCCGGGTCTTTGCGCGCCGCCTGACCAGCGCCATCAACCATGCGGCGCTCTCGGACGAGGCCACCCAGAACATCGCCGAGGTCCTGCAGGAGACGGCCGCCGCCGTCGACGAACTCTCGCTCGGCCTCGCGGAAGTGCACGACGGCGCCCGCCGCGCCCACCTGCGCACGGCCCGGTCCGAGCTGCGGGAGATCGCCGTCCGGCTGCATCCGCGGATGCTGGATGTCCAGCTGCTCGAGGGCGAAACGGTGGTCATGCTGTTCCGCCCGCTCATGGTGGACCTGCTCGAGGCCGCCGGGCTGGATTCCAAGGAAGCCCGGGACATCCTTCCCCCGCTGTAGCTGGTGTAGCTGGCGCGATGGCCCGCCGACGCGGTCCATTGTCGCTGGCCCCCGATAGTGTGGACCAATGGCTACGAAGACTTCCCGGGGGCCGAAGGCGCCCGGCTATAAATGCGCCGAATGCGGCTGGACGACGGCCAAGTGGGTGGGCCGCTGCGGCGAGTGCCAGGCGTGGGGCAGCGTGGAGGAGACCGGCACCGCCGTCGCCCGGACGACGGCGGCCGCCACGGTCCTGGAACCGGCCCGCCGGATCGCCGACGTCGACGCCACTACCGCCGCTTTCCTGCCTACCGGCGTGGATGAACTCGACCGCGTGCTCGGCGGCGGGCTGGTGCCCGGCGCCGTGATCCTTCTGGCGGGCGAGCCCGGGGTGGGCAAGTCCACGCTGCTGCTGGACGTTGCGGCCAAGTTCGCCCGGACGGCCCAGGACGTCCTCTACATCACCGGCGAGGAATCCGCGGCCCAGGTCAAACTCCGCGCAGACCGGATCGACGCCGTGGCCGAATCCCTGTACCTGTCCGCCGAAACGGACCTGGGGCAGGCCCTGGGGCAGGTGGAGAAGCTGGAGCCGCGGCTGCTGGTGGTGGACTCCGTGCAGACCCTTAGCAGCGCCGACGTCGAGGGCAGCGCCGGCGGCGTGTCCCAAGTGCGCGAGGTGGCGGCGTCCCTGATCGCGGCGGCCAAGCGCCGGAACATGACCACACTGCTGGTCGGGCACGTGACCAAGGACGGCTCCATCGCCGGGCCCCGGCTGCTGGAACACCTCGTGGACGTCGTCTGCCAGTTCGAAGGCGAACGGCACTCGCGGCTGCGGCTGCTGCGCGCGGTCAAAAACCGCTACGGGCCCACCGACGACGTCGGCTGCTTCGATCTGAACGAAGACGGAATCGAGGGCCTCGCCGATCCCAGCGGACTGTTCGTCTCCCGGACCAAGGAGCCCGTCTCGGGAACCTGCATCACGGTCACGCTGGAGGGCCGCCGGCCGCTGCTGGCCGAGGTCCAGGCGCTGCTCGCCGAGAGCGCCAGCTCCCAGCCCCGCCGCGCCACCAGCGGACTGGACAGCTCGCGCGTGGCGATGCTCCTGGCCGTCCTGCAGCAGCGCGCCGGCTGCCTGCTGAACAAGGACGACTCCTACGTGGCAACGGTCGGCGGGGTCAAGCTCAGCGAACCCGCCACGGACCTCGCCGTGGCCCTGGCGGTGGCGTCGGCCAAGGCCAGGAAGCCGCTCCCCCAGCGGCTCATCGCCTTCGGCGAGGTGGGCTTGGCGGGCGAAGTCCGCCCGGTGCCCGGCATCAACCAGCGGATCCAGGAGGCGCACCGGCTCGGCTTCACCCATGCCGTGGTGCCGGCCAGCCCCAACGGGCACGGACCGGTTCCGGCGGGCTTCTCCGTCCGCGAGGTTGGCCACCTGGCCGAGGCCCTAGGACTGCTGATCAGCTGAGGTCACAGAGGCCGGGGGACGGCGCCCCGGGATGACGCGAGTTATCGAGGTCCGCCGAATCCTGAAATGGCCCCTTGCCAAGGATACCCCCTGGGGGTATGTTGAGCGTAGCCGCAGATGACTGAGCATCCGTCAGGAGCACGCACCATGGAACACCGGCACAGCAGCCCCGGCGTGGACCGGGGAATCGAGAACCACAGTCCGGGCGGGACGCCGCACGGCAGTCATGCCGTGGGCCCCGCCGCCGACGAGCACACGGTGCACAGCCACGGCCAGCATGCCGGGCACAGCGTCGCAATGTTCAGGAACAGGTTCTGGCTGACACTGGCCCTGGCCGTGCCGGTGGTCTTCTTCAGCCCCATGTTCGCGGAGCTCCTGGGCTACGAGCCTCCCGCCTTTCCCGGCTCAGCGTGGATCCCGCCGGTGTTCGGCACGGCGATCTACCTTTACGGCGGCCGCCCGTTCCTCAAGGGCGGGCTCAATGAGCTGAAAACGCGTACGCCGGGGATGATGCTGCTGATCTCCATGGCCATCAGCGTCGCCTTCATCGCCTCCTGGGCGACCAGCCTCGGCATCGGCGGTGTCGATCTCGACTTCTGGTGGGAGCTGGCGCTGCTGGTCCCCATCATGCTGCTGGGCCACTGGATCGAGATGCGCGCCCTCGGCTCGGCCCAGGGCGCCCTTGATGCCCTGGCGGCGCTGCTGCCCGACGAAGCGGAACGCGTCACGGCCGCCGGCACGGAGACTGTCAGCCTCTCCGAGCTCCGCACCGGGGACACCATCCTGGTCCGCCCCGGCGGCCGGATGCCGGCCGACGGCACCGTCAGCGGCGGCCAGGCCGAATTCGACGAATCCATGATCACGGGCGAATCAAAAACCGTCCTGCGGGCCCCGGGCGATCCCGTGGTGGCCGGCACCATCGCCACGGACAACTCCGTGCGGGTCCGGGTGTCCGCCATCGGCGAGGACACGGCCCTCGCCGGGATCCGGCGCCTCGTGGCCGAGGCGCAGGCGTCCTCCTCCCGGGCCCAGGCCCTGGCCGACCGGGCCGCGGCGTTCCTCTTCTACTTCGCGGCCGGCACCGGCGTCCTGACGTTCATCTTCTGGACCCTGATGGGCAGCGTAAGCGACGCGGTCACGCGCACCGTGACGGTCCTGGTGATCGCCTGCCCCCATGCCCTCGGCCTTGCCATCCCGCTAGTCATCGCCATCTCCACCGAGCGGGCAGCCCGGGCGGGCGTCCTGATCAAGAACCGGATGGCGCTGGAGCGCATGCGGACAGTCGACGTCGTGCTGTTCGACAAGACCGGCACCCTGACCAGGGGCGAGCCGGAGCTCAAGGAGGTCGCTGCCGCCGCGGCCGCCGGCACGGCCGCGGGCACAAACTCTGCCACAGCAACCGGCCAAGCCTCTGCGCAGAATGCGGTGCTGGCACTCGCGGCCGCTGTGGAGGCTGACAGCGAGCATCCCCTGGCCCGCTCAATCGTTGCCGCCGCCCGGGAACGGGGACTGAAGCTTCCGACGGCGGACGGGTTCACGTCCCTGACCGGCCGCGGAGTCCGGGCCACGGTCGATGGCCGCACGGTCCAGGTGGGCGGCCCGGCCCTGCTCCGGGAGCTGGGCTTGCAGGAGCCGCCGGATTTGGCCGCCACCACCGGCGCCTGGCTGGAGCGCGGCGCGGCGGTGCTCCACGTTGTGGACGGCGGCACGGTCCTGGGTGCCGTCAGCCTCGAGGACGCCGTGAGGCCCGAGTCCCACCAGGCCGTCCGGGCCCTGCAGGCACGCGGCATCAAGGTGGCCATGGTCACCGGGGACGCCTGTCAGGTGGCGCACGCCGTCGCCGCCGAACTCGGCATCGACGAAGTGTTCGCCGAGGTCCTCCCCGCCGACAAGGACAAGAAGGTGGCGGAGCTCCAGGGCCGTGGGCCGAAGGTGGCCATGGTGGGCGACGGCGTCAACGACTCCCCCGCGCTGGCACGGGCAGAGGTGGGGATCGCGATTGGCGGCGGCACGGATGTGGCCGTGGAATCCGCCGGCGTGGTCCTGGCCGGCAACGATCCGCGGGCCGTGCTGTCAATGCTCGATCTGTCCAGGGCGAGCTACCGGAAGATGTGGCAAAACCTCGTGTGGGCCACCGGATACAACATCATCTCCGTGCCGCTGGCGGCCGGTGTCCTCGCCTTCGCGGGGATCGTCCTCTCCCCCGCCGCGGGCGCCGTGATGATGTCGGCGTCGACCATTGTGGTTGCCCTGAACGCCCAGCTGCTGCGCAGGCTCAAGCTCAACCCGGCCGCGGTCAGCTGACCTGGTGGAGGCCCCCATGCCGGAAACCACCCGCCGCGAGTCATCCTTCGGGAGATCGTACGCCCGGGTAGGTCCGCGGATGGACGCCCGCGGCGCAGCCGAGCACCGCCGCCGGCTCGTGGCGCCGGCGCACGGCTTCGTCATCGAAATCGGTGCGGGCTACGGGGCCACCTTCCCCTTCTACCCTTCCACGGTGTCCAGCGTGCTGGCCCTCGAACCGGACCCCACGCTCCGTGCGCTGGCCCTCGCCGCCGCCGGCAAGGCGCCGGTGCCCGTCACGGTGAGGGACGGCGTGGCGGAAGCGCTGCCGGCGGCGGATGCCTCGGCCGACGTCGTCGTTTCCAGCTTGGTGCTGTGCAGCGTGGCGGACCCGTCCGTGGCCCTGGCGGAGGTGGTCCGGGTCCTGCGCCCCGGCGGCCTGCTGCTGTTCTACGAACACGTCCGCTCCGCGCACCGCCTGCTCGGGGCAGCCGAAGACCTGCTCACACCGCTGTGGGCCCGGCTGGCAGGCGGATGCCACCCGAACCGTGACACCGCCGCCATGATCGCCGGGGCCGGCCTGAGCGTGCAGGGCATCGAGCGCTTCGGTTTTTCGGTCCTTCCCGGCAACCCGCGGCTGGCCCACGTCCTCGGTGTGGCGGGCAAATCCTGACCCAGCCCCGGCACGACGAAGAGGGACGCCTGCCGCGATGGCAGACGCCCCTCTCATAATTCCGCTCCGGCTGAGCCGGCCTGGGTTGGCTAGGCCTTCTTCGGAGGCAGGGCCAGCTTGAAGATCTTGGCCCACGTGGAGCCGACCTGCTTCAGCAGCGGACCCGTGGTGTACGGCAGTCCGTAGCGCTGGCAGATCTCCTGTACCTTCGGCTGGACCTCCGCGTAGCGGTTTGAGGGCAGGTCCGGGAACAGGTGGTGCTCAATCTGGTGCGAAAGGTTGCCGGTCATGAGGTGCATGAACTTGGAGCCGGAGATGTTGGCCGAGCCAATCATCTGCCGCACGTACCAGTCGCCGCGGGTCTCGCCCTCCACCATTTCCTCGGTGAAGGTGTCTGTGCCTTCGGGGAAGTGGCCGCAGAAGATCACTGCGTGTGCCCACACGTTGCGGACGGCGTTGGCGGTCAGCGTGCCGTAGAGGGCCTGCTTGCCGGAACCGGTCAGCATTGCGACGGCGGGAGTGGCGGCGTAGTCCTTGGTGAACTGCTTCAGGGCCTTGCGGCCGAGGGCTTTCAGGTCCTTGGTCAGGGCTTCCTTGGACTTCCGGCCCTCCTTGTAGTCAACCAGTTCGAGGTCGTAGATCGCGATGCCCCACTCGAAGACGGGTGCCAGCAGCGCGTTGTACAGCGGATTGCCCAGGTTGAACGGCTTCCATTCCTGGTCCGGATCCATCCGCAGCAGGTTGTATCCGATGTCGTTGTCCTTGCCGACCACATTTGTCCAGCGGTGGTGGAGGTCGTTGTGGGTGTGCTGCCAGGAGCGCGCGGGGGTGACGAAGTCCCATTCCCACGTGGTGGAGTGGATGTCCGGGTCCCGCATCCAGTCCCACTGCCCGTGCAGGATGTTGTGCCCGAGTTCCATGTTTTCCAGGATCTTGGCGAAGCTCAGCAGGGCGGTGCCGGCGATCCAGGCCGGTTTCTTCTTGCTGACCAGGAGCAGGGCACGGCCGGAGAGCTCCAAGCCGCGCTGGATCTTGATCATGCGGCGGATGTAGGCGGCGTCGGCGGATCCGCGCTTGGCGAGGATGTCATCCTTGATGGCGTCGAGTTCGCGCCCCAGCTCCGCCACTTGCTCGTCGGAGAGGTGGGCGGCCGCGGGCGGACGCAGCAGCGGGCTGCCGGTCTCGGCGAGGGCGCCGGGCCGCGTCTTCGCGACCGTGACGACCTTTGCTGTGTCGGCTGAACCGCTGGTGTCGGCGTCGGAAAGGTCCGGTTTGTTGGAAACAATCGTCATGCGGTGATACTCCTCAGAGGTCGAGGTTAACGGGGCCGGCGGCTGCCGACACGCACGTCTGGATTAGTTGGCCGGGCTCGCCGTGCACTTCGTTGGTGCGAAGGTCACGGACATGGCCGGCCCGCAGCGGGATGAGGCAGCTGTGGCAGATGCCCATGCGGCAGCCGCTGGGCATCAGGACGCCGGCGTCCTCGCCGACATCGAGCAGCGGGGTGTCGCCGTCGGCCTCGACTTCACGGTCGGAGGCCTCGAACGTGACCAGTCCGCCGTCGTGCCCGGCGCCGCCGGCGAGGCTGGTGCTGAAGCGTTCGATGGTCAGAGTGCCCGAGCTGGCCGCGGCCTGCTGCGCGTCCTCCGCTTCGGCCTCCCACAGTGCCTCGGCGTCGTTGAGGAAGCCTTCCGGGCCGCAGGCGTAGGCGGCGCGCTGGCGCCAGTCCGGGCAGAGCCGGTCCAGGTCGGCGGCTGAGGTGAAGTCCAGCCGTCCGCTCTCCGCGGTGAACCAGTGCGTGACGCGCAGGTTCGGGAACTGGTCGGCGAGCTCGGCGAGTTCTTCACGGAAGATGGTGTCCGCGGCGGTGCGGGCGGTGTGGATCAGGACGACGTCGGAATCCGGGCGGTGCGGAACGAGCGTGCGGATCATCGACATCACCGGGGTGATCCCGCTGCCGGCCGTGAGCATGAGCAGCGGACGCGGATGCTCGGGAAGGACGAAGTCGCCCTGCGGGGGCGCCAGGAACAGGACGTCGCCGGGCTTGGTGCCGCGTACGAGTGCCCCGGAGACGGCGCCCATGTCAGTCACGGTGATTGCCGGGTCCTGTCCGGCGGGGGCGCTCAGAGAATAGGACCGCCAATGGCGGACACCGTCGAGCTCGACGCCAATACGGGCCCACTGGCCGGCAAGGTGTGCTTGCCAGCCGCGGCCGGGACGGAAGAAAATGGTGGCGGAATCGGCCGTTTCTGGAACCACCCTGGTGACCACGCCGCGCAATTGGCGGGCGGAAAACACAGGATTGAACAGCGACAGAATGTCTTCTGGAGCTAGTGGGGTGGTCAGTAGAGATGCGGCGCGCGCCAGCTTACGGAGCCGGATCATTCATCAAGCTTATGTCAGATTGCGCCATACTTCTTCACCCAAGGCATACGATCGACTCAAGAAAACTATCCCGCCGCAACAACTCATCGGACTGTCCATGAACATATCCCCTGCCCGGGAGCCTGCCGGCCCCGCCCCCGCCTATGATCCTCCCTGGCTGGCCCTGCCGCGGGAGGTCAGCGACATGCTGCGTCCGCGGATGCCCGGCATTGTCGAGGCCATCATCGAGGCCGTCCCGCAGCTCGTCCCGGCGTACGCCAGGCCGATTGAGGGGCGCTTCGGCAGGGGGCTGCGCAGGGGTGTGGCCGCGGCGCTGGACCGGTTCCTGCAGCTGCCCGGGACCCGGCTGCCGGCGTTGTCCGAGGAAAGCCGGGAGCTGGTGGCCGGGCTGGGCAGCGGCGAGTTCCGGCAGGGGCGGAGCATGGACGCGCTCCTGAGCGCCTACCGGATGGGCGCCCGCGTGACCTTCCGGGAGATGTCCAAAGTCTCGGTGGAACACCATCTGGGCCAGGGCGTCGTGGTGGATCTGGGCGAATCGATCCTCGCGTACATCGATGAGCTGTCGGCGGTCAGCGCCGAGGCCTACGCCTTTGAACAGTCCGAACGGGCCGGAGCGGTGGACCGGCGGCGCACCGAACTGCTGGACCTGCTCCTGCTCGGCCAGGCCGACGAGGCGGCCCTGCGCCAGACGGCGGCGATGGCGGACTGGTCCCTGCCCCAGCGCATGGCGGTGGTGACGCTGCCGCTGGACCGGGCAGCCGGGCTGCGGCTGCGCCTGGGTCCGGGCACCCTTGTGATTGAGCGCGAGACCGATGTTGTGGCCCTGGTGCCGGCGCGGGTGTCGCGCTCCGCCCGGGACGACCTGGACCGTGCCCTGAAGGGGCGCGGCGCTTCCGTGGGACCGGCCGGGGGCTGGGAGAGGGTTCCGGACTCGCTGCGGCTGGCCGTGCTGGCGGCCGCCGCGCTGCCTCCGCGGGAGGGGCCGGACGATCCCCCGATCTGGGCCGACGAGCACCTGGCGCAGGTGATTCTCGGCGCGGAACCCTCGGCGATCACCGAACTCGCCAACCGCCGGCTCGCGCCGCTGGAAGGGCTCCGGCCCGCCCAGCGCGACCGTCTCGCCGAAACCCTGCTCTCCTGGCTGCGCCACTGGGGCCAGCGGGCGCCCGTGGCCGCCGAGCTCGGGATCCACCCGCAGACCGTGGGCTACCGGGCAGCCCAGCTGCGCGAGCTCTTCGGCGACGCCCTCGAGGATCCAACGGCGCGCTTCGAACTCGAACTGGCCCTGCACGCCGGCCGGCGGTAGGCCAGCCCGTCAGGCGGACCGCAGGTTACCCGGCCAGCACCCGCCGGCTGTGGAGGCGCAGCTCCAGGTCGTGCATCACGAGCGCCGCCAGGTCCTCCAGCGCAGCAGTATCCTCATCGCTGAACTCGCGGGGCTCACGGTCCAGGATGCAGAAGGTGCCCAGGTTGTAGCCGTCCGGAGTGCGCAGCGGCACCCCCGCATAGAACTGCAGGCCGAACTCGCCTGCCACGAGCGGGTTGGAGAGCGTCCGGGGATCGTTGATGGCGTCCCGGACAATCCAGGCATCGCCCTGCAGGACGGCGGAGGCGCACAATCCGGGGTCCCGGCCGATTTCCGTGACGTCGGTGCCGTGGTGGGACTTGAACCAGATGCGGTCATGGTCCACAACGCTGACAATCGCCACCGGCACCGAGAACATGCGTGCGGCCAGCGCCGCGATCCGGTCAAAGGCGCCGTCCGCGGGAGTGTCCAGGATCCGGTACCGCTCGACCGCCTGCATGCGCCCTTCTTCGTCGGTCAACAGCGCGGCCGGGTCCCGGCGGCGGCGTCCCGTGCCGTTGATGACTTCCTGGCGCAGGGCCAGTGACACTTCCCGGGCCGGCGGGCGGGCCGCAGGATCCCTGTCCAGCATGGAGGTCAGCAGGGCCGCCCACAGGGGCGCGATGTCTTCGGGGATGTCCGGGTCGTGGAGCAGCCGGGCCAGGGCGGACTGTACCGGCGCGCCGGGGTATGCCATTTTCCCGGTCAGGCCTTCCAGCAGGACCAGCCCCAGCGAATAGACGTCGCTGGCGGGGCCGGCCGGTTCGCCGGCGGCTTGTTCGGGGCTGAGGTAGGCCGGGGTGCCGGAGCTGTCATCGGGGTCGCCGTGGTGGCCTTCGCGGATGGTGATGGCCACGCCGAAGTCGCTCAGTTTGGCGCGCGGGCGCCGGTCCTCGACGCTGTAGTCCACGAGCAGGATGTTGGCCGGCTTGACGTCCCGGTGGATGATGCCGTGGTGGTGGATATGCGCAAGACCGTCGGCGAGATCGTGTCCGATCAGCGCCATGTGGGCTGCTGACAGCGGGCCCTCGGCCGAGCGGCGGCGGAGGTCCGGGCCGCGGACGAGTTCCATCACCAGGTAGCTGAGCCGGCGGGTCGGATCGCTCAGGTCCGTGCCGGCGTCGAACAGTGTCACGAGGGCGTGGTGGGCCATCCCTGCCAGGATCCGCACTTCATCGCTTTGCCGGCGGGTCCGTTCTTCGTCCACCGTGCCGTCGCGGAAGAGTTTGACAGCCACTTCGCGTCCCAGGGCTTCGTCCGTGGCACGGTATACGCTCGATTGGCTGCCCCGGCCAATGAGTTCTTCGATCCGGTAGCGTCCGCTGAGCAGGAAACCGGGGTCCATGGTTGTCAAAGGTCTACGTGGTCCCTCTAATGGGGCCGCCGCTGGAATCGGGCGGATCAGTCCAAAGCCGGAAAACAAGCCCCGGCACCCGCATCGTAAGCAAGCTTACTTATCATAACGCGGAAACAGGATTACGGAAGACTTCCCAGGAGTCTTTCGGTCCGCCGCCTTGCGCTACTTTGCGGGGTTGTGGGTCCCGATCGGCACCAGGGTGAGGTCGGGGTGGTTCTTTTCGATCCGGCGCAGGGCCCAGACGTCGTTGAACAGGGCCAGGTATTCCCCGTCGGAGCGCAACAGGACTTCGGCGCCGGGGACGTTGGCCAGCGCCGGCATGGCGTCGGCGGTCGAGATCCGGGCCATGGAGTATGGGAGCCGTTCCAGCCGCATCGGGGCGCTGAAGTCGTGCGCCATGCGGTCTTCGACCACCTCGAACTGCATGGGGCCGACGGCGGCAAGCACGGGCGCCTGGTCGCCGCGGATGTCGGAGCGGAGCACCTGGATGACGCCCTCGTGCTCAAGTTGTTCGATGCCGCGGCGGAACTGCTTGAACCGGCTCGGGTCCTTGGAGCGCGCCACCTGGAAGTGCTCCGGGGCGAACAGCGGGATCGCCGGGAATTCCACTGGCTGGTCCAGGAACAGGCTGTCCCCCACCCGGAGGGAAGAGGCGTTTACGAGGCCCACCACATCGCCCGGGAAGGCCTCGTCGATCACCTCGCGTTCGCGGCCGAAGACCTGCTGGGCGTACTTGGTGGCGAAGGACTTCCCCGTCCGGGTCTGGGTGACCACCATCCCGCGCTCGAACATGCCGGAGCACACGCGGATGAAGGCAACGTGGTCGCGGTGGGCCTTGTTCATGCCGGCCTGGACCTTGAAGACGAATCCGGCGAACGGGGCATCCACGGGGCGTGGGTCGCCGTCGACGTCGGGCCGCGGGGCAGCGGGCGGGGCGAAGTCGACGAGGGCGTCGAGGATTTCCTTGACGCCGAAGTTCAGCGCGGCCGAGCTGAAGAGGATCGGCGTCGCCTTGCCGGCATGGAAGGCCTCGACGTCGAACGCCAGGTTGGATTCGATGACCAGCCCGGCCTCGTCCACGGCGTTGGACCAGTCGTCGCCCTGGCTGGCGGCGGCCTCGTCGGGGCTGAAGTACTCGGTGAGCGCGATGTTGGCGCCGGCGTTGTTGCGCTTGAACTGCGCGAAGCGGTCATGGCGCAGGTCCCAGACGCCGCGGAAGTCGCCGGAGATGCCAACGGCCCAGGTCAGCGGCATCGGCTGTAGGCCGGTGCGCTCGGTGATCTCGTCCATCAGGGCCAGGGCGTCCAGGCCGGGCCGGTCCCACTTGTTGATGACAGTGATGATGGGCAGGTTGCGCTGCTTGCAGACCTCGAAGAGCTTCATGGTCTGGGTTTCCAGGCCCTTCGCGGCGTCGACCAGCATGACGGCACAGTCAACGGCCGCGAGCACGCGGTAGGTGTCCTCGGAGAAGTCGGCGTGGCCCGGGGTGTCCAGGAGGTTGATGACGGTGTCCCGGTAGGCGAACTGCAGAGCGGCGGAGCTGATGGAGATGCCGCGGTCCTTTTCCATCTGCATCCAGTCCGAGACCGTCTCCTTGCGGTTGGCCTTTCCGCTGGAGGCGCCGGCCGTGCCGATCACCTTCGCGTGCAGCGCCAGGGCCTCCGTCAGCGTGGATTTGCCGGCGTCGGGGTGCGAAATGACCGCGAAAGTCCGGCGCCGGGCCGCCTGCTTGTGAATCTCCTGGACTCGGGCGGGGCTGAGGACTTCTTGAGACACGATGCTACTTTCGCTGCGGCAGTGGACGGGTCACGGCGCGGAGAGCCCGCGGTACACCCAAGGATCCAAGTTTATCGCAGGCCGCGGACCGCGGACGAAGCGGCGGCCGGAGCGCGCATGAAGCTGCCGGAGGCCGGCGCACGAGGCGGCGGCCTCCCGGCGCCAAAATGCCGTCCCGGGCGGCCCCCGGGACAGCCCTTCCGGCGACCCGCGGCGGCACGCCATAATGGACCACTTTAAGGCTTGCCTGTGCGGAAGTGGCCACGCTTTACCCCTATCATGGGGAGAGCGGGGAACTGAGTACTTTGATCCTGCCGGGAGACCCTGGAATCCGGCGCACTTGCAGGCTCGTCCCTGCACCTTTGAAGGGAAATCTATGGCTCGGAGCCCTGAAGATGCGCTCAAGGCGACCCTGGCCAGGGTGGCACCGGGCACAGCCCTCCGCGACGGCCTGGAACGCATCCTCCGCGGCCGGACCGGCGCTCTGATCGTGCTTGGCATCGACAGGACCATCGAATCCATCTGTTCGGGCGGCTTCGAGATCGGCATCGACTTCTCCCCCACCCGGCTGCGGGAACTGGCGAAGATGGACGGCGCCATCGTCTGCGACAAGGATGCCAGCAACATCCTGCGCGCGGCGGTCCAGCTCGTCCCGGACTCGAGCATCGAAACGCAGGAATCGGGCACCAGGCACCGGACCGCGGAACGCGTGGCCATCCAGACGGGCGTCCCGGTCATTTCGGTCAGCCAGTCAATGCAGATCATCGCGCTGTACGTGCACGGGCTGCGCCACGTCCTGGAGGGCTCCGAGAAGGTCCTGGCCCGCGCCAACCAGGCCCTGGCAACCCTGGAACGCTACCGCTCGCGCCTGGACCAGGTCACCAGCTCGCTCTCCGCCCTGGAAATCGAGGCCATGGTCACGGTCCGTGACGTCGCGGTCACCCTGCAGCGCCAGGAAATGGTGCGCAGGATTTCCGAGGAAATTTCCCAGTACGTCCTGGAACTGGGCGAGGACGGCCGCCTGCTCTCGCTGCAGCTGGACGAGCTCACCGTGGGCCGCGGCCCAGGCAGCGACGTCATCATCCGCGACTACTCCGGGGCGGCCGCAACAGCGGAGGACATCGACAAAGCCGTCAAGGCCCTCGTCAGCCTGGGCCCAACCGAGTTGATCGACCTGGGCAAGATCGCCGGGATCGTAGGCTTCGCCGGCGGCGAGGCCAACCTCGACGCCGTCGTGCAGCCGCGCGGCTACCGTCTGCTCTCCGGGCTCAAGGCCGTGCCGAAGGCCGTCGCCGACCGGCTCGTCGACCACTTTGGCGGCCTGCAGTTCCTGATGGCGGCAACGATCGATGACCTCATGACCGTGGACGGGATCGGTGACCAGCGCGCCAGGACCGTCAGGGAAGGCCTGAGCCGCATGGCCGAGGCCAGCCTGCTGGACCGCTTCCTCTAACCCGCTCCAAAAACGATTGCTCCGTAGGCGCCCTTTTGAGCGCCCAAAACGGCACCTACGGAGCATTCGACGGGGGTTCCCGGGTCAGTTGAGCTGGAACACGGCCTTGGGGCTGTTCTTGTTCGCCAGCCGGGCGGTGAAGACGTAATAGGCGCCGCCGGCACCGGGCGTGGCCTCGACGGGCTCGCAGCCCTGCACCGTGCGGTTGCGCTGCCACGGGAAGTTCGCCGTTTCGCTCTTGCCCGGAGCAATGGTCTTCATCAGGTCCGCGCTCTCCGCCTGGCAGTCCCTGGAGGAGAAGATCCGGTCCGAGCCGCTGGTGATCATGTACTCCATCTGCGACGTTCCGAGGTTGACCTCGCACGGCATCTTGTTGTTGTTGGTCACCGTGAGGCTCAGCAGCGGCTTCTCACCGGCGGCATAAGCCGGTTTGTCGGTGGCAGCAGTAACGGTGATCAGATTCTGCTCGCAGCCCTCGCCCGATGTGGCCGTGGGTGAGGCCGACGCCTCCCCGGACGCCGTGGGACTCCCCGACGCAGAGGCAGCCGGGCTGGCCGCCGGTGCAGCTCCGGCCCCGGACGACTGGGCGCCGGTTGGCTGGCCGCCGCCCATGGCATTGGAGACCGCCACAAAGCCGCCGAAGGCCACGGCGATGACGAGCAGCAGAACCACCCCCGCAAACAGCCGGCGGCGGCGGTAGACCCGGCGGAGCGGGGGCCGTCCGGATGTGCGTCCGGATTGTCGTGGGGCCGAAGCTTTCGGCCGCGAACCGCCCGTACCTGAAGTGCCTTGCCTGACCATACTTCCAGCCTAGAGAACCGCGCGGGCTATGGCGCCCGACCACGCCGCGGGACCTGACGCCGTCCCGATCCGTTACCCCGATCTATTACGCTGAATGGATCGAAACTCTAACCCCAACGCCCCCAGTATCCGCCGCGGCACCGCGGGCACCCCTGCCCACCGGGGCGCCCGCCCGCGCCGCCAATCTCCCTGCCCTGCATGCGGCCCTGGATGACTGGTTCACGGCCAACGCCAGGGAACTGCCGTGGCGGGCCGCGGAGTGCACGCCCTGGGGTGTGCTGGTCAGCGAGGTGATGCTCCAGCAGACGCCTGTGGTCCGGGTCCTGCCAGTCTGGGAGGAGTGGCTGCGCCGCTGGCCCGAACCGGCCGATCTGGCCGGCGAACCCGCCGGGGAGGCCGTCCGGTCCTGGGGCCGGCTCGGGTATCCGCGGCGCGCCCTGCGCCTGCACGCTGCCGCCGTCGCCATCAGGGACAGCCACGACGGGGCCGTCCCCGGCACCTACGCCGAACTCCTGGATCTGCCCGGCGTGGGCAGCTACACGGCCGCGGCCGTCGCCGCGTTCGCCTACGGACGCCGCGAAATCGTGGTGGACACCAACATCCGCCGGGTCCACGCGCGGCTGGTCAGCGGCTCGGCCCTGCCGGCTCAGGCCCTGACCGCCGCCGAAATGCGGCTGGCGGCGTCGCTGCTCCCGGACCGCCCCGGCGCCTCGGTGCGCTGGAACGCCGCCGTCATGGAACTCGGCGCCCTGGTCTGCACTGCGCGGGCCCCCAAGTGCGGCCAGTGCCCTGTCCGGGAGTCCTGCGCCTGGCTGGCGGCCGGCGAGCCGGCGCCAACGTACACGCCCAAGGGACAGGCCTGGCACGGCACGGACCGGCAGGTGCGCGGCGCCGTGATGGCCGTCCTGCGGGCAGCCGAGGAGCCCGTGGCGCCGGTCCTGTTCCACCAGGCCCCCGCTGACCTGGGCTTCGAACCGCAGGGCATCGGTATCCCGCTCGCGGCCCTGCACCGGCTCAACGCGGCCCCCGAGCAGCTGGAACGGGCGCTGGCCGGCCTGCTGGGCGACGGCCTCGCCGAACTGCACCAGGGCGGCTTCCGGCTCCCGGGCTGAGGATCTACGCTGGAGCATGCGCAAGCTGACGGCCGCGGCCGTGCTGGTCCTCACGGCAGTTCTGGCTGTCTCGTGCCGGCCGGAGGCCGCCTGCCCGGCGATCGCGCAGGCGCCCGTTGTGTCGCTCACGGTGGACCGGGAGTACGCCCCGTCAGTGCGGGCCGTCCACCTGGCCGCCTGCCAGGACGGCCGCTGCAAGGAGGCGGACCTCGACCTGGTTCCCGGAAGCACGACCGTGGACCAAGGCTGCGAGCCGGGCCCCTACGGCGGCGACGGCGTCTGCTCGGCCACTTCTTCGCCCGATGGCACCCTGACCGGCATGCTGATGATGGAGACGCTGAGCGCCAGCCGGATCGAGGTGACGGCCACCGGCACGGATGCCGCCGGGAACCCGCTGCCGGCCCGGACCGCGGCGTTCACGCCCCGGGCGGCGCACCCGTTTGGTGAGCAGTGCGGAACCTTCATTACCGCCAGTGTGGTGCTCGACGCGGCCGGCCTCCGCCAAGCACCCTAGCGCCTACGGTTCTCCGAATCCCGAGCCGACCAGGCGTTCCAGGTAGCCGACCGCCCTGGCGGCGTCCGGGCCGCTGGCCTCCACGTGCAGGACGGTTCCCTTTCCGGCGGCAAGCATCATGAGCTCGGTCATGGAAGCGCCATCGGCGCCGTTCACGGTCACCTCGGCGTCCATGCCGGACAGGCCGCCGGCGATCTTCGCTGCCGGCCGGGCATGCATGCCGGCCTGGTTGACGAGCTCAAAGTCCCCGGTGGCGTCCGGCGGCTGCTGGTGCACATGCCCGGCCTCCGCGGGATGGGCCGGGGGCCGGTAGACGGCCTCGGCCGCGTCCTTCACCGCCGCCGCTTCGGCCCCTGCCTGCGCAGCCACAGCGGCCGCGACAAGTCCTTCGACGAGGGGCGCATCAGCAATCAGCACCGAGCCCGGGTCGGCTGCAAACTCCGCAGCGGACTCGGCCGTCATCACCGCGGAGCCGAGGTCGGCGAGCACCACCACACCGTCACCGGCAGCCTGCTCCAGGGCCGCCATCACCTTGTCCAGGCTCGTGCCGATGCGGCCGTCGTCGGTGCCGCCGGCGGGCAAGATCAGGACGTCGGGAGCCATCTGCGCGGCGAGCTCGGCGGCGCCGTCCGCGATCTTGGAGCTGTGCGAGACGACCACCAGCCGGACTGTCATTCGGCCGCTCCGGCCGCGGCGCGCAGAATCAGCGCGCTGGAGACCGCTCCGGGGTCGCGGTGGCCGATGCTGCGCTCCCCCAGGTAGCTGGCACGTCCCTTGCGGGCGAGCATCGGATCCGTGGACACGGCGCCGGCCTCGGCGGCCTCCGCCGCGGCAAGCAGCACCTTCCGGACGTCACCGTCGCCGTCGCCAGCCGCAGCGGCGGCCGCCTCAATCGCGGGCGTCCACGCGTCCACCATGGTCTTGTCCCCGGATTCGGCCTTGCCGCGGGCCACGATCCCGTCGCGTGCGGCCTGCAGTGCGGCAGCGAGAGTGGCGGCGTCGACGTCGGAGGCCTCACCCAGCGCCGTGGCGGCCCGCAGGAACGCCGTGCCGTAAAGCGGGCCGGCCGCCCCGCCGACCTTGGACATCAGCGTCATGGCGGTCAGTTTCAGGGCCGCGGCCGGGGTTTCCGGCGGCGCCTCGGCAAGCTTGTCCATCACGGCCTTGAAGCCGCGGTCCATGTTCTCGCCGTGGTCCGAGTCCCCGATCGGCCGGTCCAGCTCGATCAGTTCCACCCGGTGCTCCGCCATGGCCTGCGCCGAAAGCGTCAGCCACCGCACCGCCCAGCCGACGTCCAAGCCCACGGTCAGACGCCCCAGCGGAGGGCCGGAGTGTGCACGGGAGCGTCCCAGAGTGTTGTCATCTCGTCATCGAGGCGCAGGACAGTGATGGAGCAGCCCTGCATTTCCAGGGACGTGATGAAGTTGCCCACGAGGGAGCGGGCCACGGTGACGCCCTGCTCGGCCAGTTTCTGCGCGGCCCGCCGGTAGACGATGTACAGCTCGCTTTGCGGGGTGCCGCCCATGCCGTTGACGAACAGGAGCACCTGGTCCCCGGAAGCGAGGCCGAGGTCGCTGACCACCGGGTCCAGGAGCCGGTCGGTGATGCCGTCGGCGTTTTCCATTGGGATGCGGTGCCGACCCGGCTCGCCGTGGATGCCGATGCCGATCTCGATCTCGTTTTCCTCGAGCTCGAAACTGGGCACCCCGGCATGCGGGACGGTGCAGGCAGACAACGCCACGCCCATGCTGCGCACGTTCTGGTTGACGCGGTCACCGATCGCGGCGACGGCGTCCAGGTTGTCACCCCGCTCGGCGGCCGCACCGGCGATTTTCTCGACCAGGACGGTGCCGCCGACGCCCCGGCGCCCGGCCGTGTACAGCGAATCCTGCACGGCGACGTCGTCGTTGACGAGCACGGTGCGGATCTCGACGCCTTCGGCCTGCGCGAGTTCGGCGGCGGTTTCGAAATTCAGGACGTCACCGGTGTAGTTCTTCACGATGTGCACGACGCCGGCGCCGGAGCTTACGGCCAGCGTGGCCGGCAGGATCTGGTCCGGGGTGGGCGAGGTGAACACGGCGCCCGGGACGGCGGCGTCGAGCATGCCCATGCCCACGTACCCGCCGTGCAGCGGCTCGTGTCCGCTGCCGCCGCCGGAGACGAGCCCGACTTTCCCGGCCACGGGGGCGTCCTTGCGCACGATGTATTTCGGGTCCGGAAAGACGGTCACGAGGTCGGCGTGAGCAAGCCCGAACCCTTCCACTGACTCGTCGACCACGGCTTTGGGATCATTGATGAGTTTCTTCATGGCGGTGCTCCCTGGATGGTGTCCTGGCTGCTTGCTTAGACCCTACTACCGGGGCACGGCCGGCGGTAGGCTCCCGATTCCTCCGCCCGGGCCCCCTGGCGGGCTGCGAATCCCGGGGCGGCGGGGTCGGCCGCGCGTGCCGGACTCCGGCGCTTCAGGCTTGTTGGTCGGCCCACGCCGGTGAATGCGGCCAGGCGTCGACGCCCAGCCATGAGAACGGCGGCGCGGCGAGCCGGCCCTTGCGGGTGCGGGACGTGGCCGGCGGTACTGACGCGGCAGATACCGGTCCGGCGGTTTGCCCCGTCACGGGAGCGCCGGTGCCGGGCGAGGAGCGCGTGGCGGGTTCGGGCGGCAGCGCTTCCAGCGGCTGGTCCGGCGGCCCTGCCGGTGCGCTGGCGATCGGCCTGTGGATTGCGGAGAGATCGGGAAAAATCACGTCTTTGTGCAATTTTTTTGCCTCCGAAAGTGTGGTGGCCCACCCCCTGGGCCGGCATCAGTTTATCCACCAAATTTATTGAAGGGAAGCCCTGCGTGGACGTCGATTTCCTGGCGGCCGCCAGCGCCGCCCGGGGCAGCCAGGCGCCGCCCAGGGCAGCAGCAACCCGGCGGCCGCTACAGCTCCTTGATCATCCTGGTGTTGCCCAGCGTGTTCGGTTTGACCCGCGCCAGGTCCAGGAACTCGGCCACGCCTTCGTCATGCGAGCGCAGGAGCTCGGAATACACCACGGGGTCGACGGCGGTCTGGTCGGCCATGACCTCAAAGCCGTGCTTCTTGAAGAACTCCACCTCGAATGTCAGGCAGAAGACCCGGGAGACTCCCAGCGCGCGGGCATCCTCCAGCAGACGCTCCACCAGCGCGTGGCCTACGCCTTTGCCGCGCCAGGCGTCCGAGGCCGCGAGGGTGCGGACCTCGGCGAGGTCCTCCCACATGACGTGCAGCGCCCCGCAGCCGATCACCTCGCCCTCGCCGGATTCGGCGATCCGGAACTCCTGCAGGCTTTCGTAGTAGGCCACGGTTTCCTTGGCCATGAGGATCCGCTGGTCGGCCAGCGGCGCCACGAGTGTCTTGATGGCGCCAACGTCGTCGGTGCGGGCGGGGCGGATGCGGATCGTCTCAGTCGCGGTCTCAGTCACGGTCTCAGTCACAGCCCAATCTTACGGGTGCCCCGGGCCCGGCCGGCCTCCTGCCGGCACGGGTCCCGGGCCGTCAGAGACCGAGTTCGTCGGGCACGGGAACGTCCTTGTCCAGCAGGTTCCTGGCCAGGAAGTGCTCCACGACGCCGTACCAGACCTTGGCGTGCTGCGGCTGCAGGATCCAATGGTTCTCGTCCGGGAAGTACAGGAAACGATGGTCCGTTTCGCCGTTCTCGTCCGCCGCCAGTTGCGACTTGGCGAGCAGTTCGTACCAGAGCCGGAGCCCCTCGCCGATCGGCACACGGTAGTCCTTGTCGCCATGGATGACCAGCATGGGAGTGCGGATGTTCTCGACGTGCAGATGCGGGGAGTTCTCCAGCGCCATCTCAGCCGTCATCTCCTTGAGCCAGTACTGCGCGGCGTCGGTGGTGGGGCCGAACTGGTCCAGTGCCCAGAGGCTGGCGTGCGTGACGATTGCCTTGAAGCGGTCCGTTTGCCCGGCCACCCAGTTGGCCATGTACCCGCCGAAGGAGCCGCCCATGGCGGCCGTGCGCGTCTCGTCGATGTCGGGGCGCTGCACGACGGCGTCGGTGATGGCCATCAGGTCGGTGAACGGAGCCTTGCCCCATTCCCCCCAGCCGCGCTGGATGTGGTCCTGGCCGTAGCCGGTGGACAGGGCAGGGTCCGGGAGGAGCACCGCGTAGCCGCGGGCCACCAGCAGCCACGGGTTCCAGCGCCAGGTCCAGGCGTTCCAGGACCCCAGCGGGCCGCCATGGATCCACAGCAGCAGCGGCGCCGGGTCCGCGGCGGACGCGCCCTCGGGCAGGGCCAGGTACGCGGGCACACGGGCGCCGTCGGACGCCGTCGTCTCGACGCGCTCCAGCGTGCCCTTGTAGCGGGGGCGCTCCGCGGGCGCGGGCAGGCGGACGACGCCGCCGGTGGCGAGGTCGATCCGTACAGGTTCGGCGGGGAATTCGTAGGAGCTGCGCAGAGCGTAGGCGCTGCGTCCGTCCGGCGCGACGACGACGTCGGTGTACGCCGCGGCGTCGGCCGTCAGGCGCAGCACCTGGCCGGCCCCGCCCGGGTCTCCGGCCACACCGATCCGGAACACCGGCGATGCGCCGTCCTCGTCGGCGGTGACCAGCAGGGCCGATCCGTCCGGCAGCCACGCGGCGGGGCGGGCCCAGCGGTCCCAGTCATGGGCGAGCGGCGTCAGGGCGCCGTCCCCTGCCTTAGCGCCGGCGACGTCAAGGAGGTGCAGCTTGACCTGCGGGGCCGCCAGCGGCGTGGTGTCGGTTTCACTGACCACCACCAGGCTGCGGCCGTCCGGACTCACCGGGCCCGGGAAGTAGCTCAGGCCTTCCGTGTCCAGCAACACCGTCCGGGTGCCGGTGGCGACGTCGATGGCGACCAGCACGGAGCGTGAATCGGCCTTCGCGAGGGGCTTCGCGAAGCTGCTGTAAATGGTTCTGCCGTCCGGGCTGAGCACCGATTCGGCGTCCCTGAGCCGGGTGCCGGCGTCGGGCGTCAGGTTGCGGAGCCTGAGGGGCGCCGCGGCGTCGACGGTGGCCGGCTTTCCGGCCTCCAACGGGTCTCCGGGCTCGACGGCGAACAGCCGCGGCTGCGCCGGGCCCAGGTCCGCGTCCCAGTAACGGACGGGGTAACCGCTGTGCAGGATGGCCGCGACTTTGTTGTCCTTGCGCGCCTTGCGGCGTTCCTCGTCGTTGTCCTCGTCCGTGGAGCCGGCCAGGACCGAGGCCGCGACCACCACGGTGTCGGCGTCCTTGGCGGCGTGGATCCCGCCGATTCCGCCGGCCCGGGTCAACGCCACCCGGGCTTCGCCGCCGTCGGACGGGAGAATCCAGAGGGCGTTGACGGGGTCGGCCTCGGGGCTCTCCGGATCGGGACGGGCCGAGGTGAAGTACAGGTCGCCGCTGGCGGCAAACACCGCACCCGCCTCCCCCTTGGCGCTGCGCGTGATCCGGCGGGCCTGTTTGACCCCGCCCGGATCCACCTCCCACAGCGCGGTGCAGTATTCAGTACCCTTCGCGCCGAGCGTTGCCACGGTGGTCACCAGCCGGGCGCCGTCCGGGCTCAGCGTCAAACCGCTCACTCTGGGGATCGCGAGGTAGTGGTCCAGATCATGGAAGGGGGTTTCGGGTTGTTCGCTCAGGGTCTCTGAGTCCTTGGCAGCCATGCACCGATTCAACACCGTATGTGGCATCGATCACAAAAAGTTCACTAAGAGTGAAACACTGCTTTCAGATCCGGCTTCCGAACCGTGCGGGACGGGCCGGATCGCTTCAGCCGTGCACCATTTGCCGAAGATGGCCGCTATGCCCGGTCCCATGGCGGCCATCTCCGGCAAATGGTTCACGGCGGCGGGCAACGCAAAGGCCCCGCTGTCCCTTTCGGGGCAGCGGGGCCTTGGCTTTTGGTGCTTAGACGCTCGGAGCGATCTCCGGGATGCGCGGCTTGGCGTTGCCGGCGAAGGTGAACTTCGCGTCGTCGCCTTCGCCTTCCACATCCACCACCACGATGTCGCCGGAGTGCAGTTCGCCGAAGAGGATCTTCTCGGAGAGCTGGTCCTCGATCTCGCGCTGGATGGTGCGGCGCAGCGGCCGGGCACCCATGGCGGGGTCGTAGCCGCGGGTTGCCAGGAGCACCTTGGCCGCGGACGTGAGCTCGATGCCCATGTCCTTGTCCTTGAGGCGCTTCTCCAGGCGGGCGACGAACATGTCCACGATCTCGATGATCTCGTCCTGGGTCAGCTGCGGGAAGACCACAACATCGTCAACACGGTTCAGGAACTCGGGGCGGAAGTGCTGCTTGAGCTCCTCAGTGACCCCGGGCCCGCATCCGGTTGTAGCCGGTCTGCGTGTCCGTGCCGGACTGGAAGCCGGTGGCAACGCTCTTCGAGATGTCCCGGGTGCCGAGGTTCGTGGTCATGATGATCACGGTGTTCTTGAAGTCCACCACGCGGCCCTGGGAGTCGGTCAGGCGGCCGTCTTCCAGGATCTGCAGCAGCGAGTTGAAGAGATCGGCGTGCGCCTTCTCCACTTCGTCGAACAGGACCACGGAGAACGGACGACGGCGGACCTTCTCGGTCAGCTGGCCGCCTTCCTCGTAGCCCACGTAGCCCGGAGGGGCACCGAAGAGCCGCGACACCGTGTGCTTCTCCGAGTACTCGGACATGTCCAGGGTGATCAGCGCGTCTTCCTCGCCGAACAGGAACTCGGCGAGGGCCTTGGCCAGTTCGGTCTTGCCGACGCCGGTGGGGCCGGCGAAGATGAACGAACCGCCCGGACGCTTGGGGTCTTTGAGGCCCGCACGGGTGCGCCGGATCGCCTGGGACAGGGCCTTGATGGCCTCGTTCTGGCCGACCACGCGCTTGTGCAGTTCGTCTTCCATCTTCAGCAGGCGCGAGGACTCTTCCTCGGTCAGCTTGAAGACCGGGATGCCGGTGGAGTTCGCCAGCACCTCGGCGATGAGGTCCTCATCAACTTCGGAGATGTCGTCCATGCCGCCGGTCTTCCACTGGCGTTCCTTCTCGGCGCGCTCGGCGATGAGCTTTTGCTCCTTGTCGCGCAGCGACGCGGCACCTTCGAAGTCCTGCGCATCGATCGCGGATTCCTTCTCCAGCTTCATGGCGGCGATCTTCTCGTCCATGATCTTCAGCTCCGGCGGAGCAGTCATGCGGCGGATGCGCAACCGCGCACCGGCCTCGTCGATCAGGTCGATTGCCTTGTCCGGCAGGAAGCGGTCCGAGATGTAGCGCTCGGAAAGGCTCGCCGCCGAGGCGAGGGCGCCGTCGGTGATGGTGACCCGGTGGTGTGCCTCATACCGGTCGCGGAGGCCCTTGAGGATCTCGATCGCGTGCGCAACGGAGGGTTCCTTGACCTGGATCGGCTGGAACCGGCGCTCCAGCGCGGCATCCTTCTCGATGTGCTTACGGTATTCGTCCAGCGTGGTGGCCCCGATGGTCTGGAGCTCGCCGCGGGCCAGCATGGGCTTCAGGATCGAGGCCGCATCGATGGCGCCTTCGGCGGCACCGGCACCCACCAGGGTGTGGATCTCATCGATGAACAGGATGATGTCGCCGCGGGTGCGGATCTCCTTGAGGACCTTCTTCAGGCGCTCTTCGAAGTCGCCGCGGTAGCGGGAGCCGGCCACGAGGGACCCGAGGTCCAGCGTGTAAAGCTGCTTGTCCTTGATGGTCTCCGGGACATCCCCGCGGACGATCGCCTGGGCCAGGCCCTCGACGACGGCGGTCTTGCCGACGCCGGGCTCACCAATCAGCACGGGGTTGTTCTTGGTGCGGCGGGAAAGGACCTGCATGACGCGTTCCATTTCCTGCTCACGGCCGATCACGGGGTCCAGTTTGTTCTCGCGCGCCGCCTGGGTCAGGTTGCGGCCGAACTGGTCCAGGACAACGGACCCGGCAGGGGTCCCCTCGGCCTGTCCGGGCCCGACACCGGCGCCCGTGGCTTCCTTGCCCTGGTAACCCGAGAGCAGCTGGATGACCTGCGAGCGGACCCGGTTCAGGTCTGCGCCAAGCTTGACGAGCACCTGGGCGGCAACGCCTTCGCCCTCCCGGATGAGGCCGAGGAGGATGTGCTCGGTACCAATGTAGTTATGGCCCAGCTGCAGGGCCTCGCGCAGCGAGAGCTCCAGGACCTTCTTGGCGCGCGGGGTAAAGGGGATGTGGCCGGAAGGCGCCTGCTGGCCCTGGCCGATGATCTCCTGGACCTGTTCGCGGACACCGTCGAGCGAAATGCTCAAGGATTCAAGGGCTTTGGCGGCAACACCTTCACCCTCATGGATCAGACCCAAGAGGATGTGTTCGGTACCAATGTAATTGTGGTTCAGCATGCGTGCCTCTTCTTGGGCAAGCACAACTACGCGACGGGCACGGTCCGTAAATCGCTCAAACATTTCGCCACACTCCTAGCTACGACGTACTTTGATGCTACGTGGCCGGGTTCCAGATTTGTGGCTTGTTCGCCACAGGGGAAACCGGAGGGTTGCGCATCCCTGCCCGGACCGGGTCCCCGGCAGGAGGCAGGAACCGTCCGGAACCTTCCTGGCGGGCCGGGCCGGGCCTTTGGGACGGGCCGATCCGCCGGCCGGGCCGATCCGCCGTCGGCATGGCAACGGTGACCGAATTGACGAAGATGGCCGCTAAGCCTGGTCCCATAGCGGCCGTCACTGGCAAATGGTTCACCTCGTACGGGACATCGGCCCGGGGATGATGCAGGTGAGGGCCACGGGCGGCGGAGCGCGTCACCGGCCAGGCTGGCGGAACCGGCCGTTCCGGAAGGCCGTTCCGCCGTCGGCATGGCAAGGGTTCCCGAATTGACGAAGATGGCCGCTAAACCTGGTCCCACAGCGGCCATCCCTGGCAAATGGTTCACCTCGTACGGGACATCGGCGCGGGGATGATGCAGGCGAGGACGACAGGCGGCCGGGCGGGCAGCTCCGGCGGAGCGGGCGCGTCGCCGGCCGGGCAGCTCCGGCGGAGCGGGCGCGTCGCCGGCCGGGCAGCTCCGGCGGAGCGGGCGCGTCGCCGGCCGGGCGCCCCGCCGCCGGCATGGCAATGCCCCCGTCAGATAACGGGGGCATTGGCATTTGACTGAGGCTCGATTACGACGTCATGAAACGTGATTGCGGCTTGATACTGCGCTCTCACGCCGGGCCCGACACTGCGCCCCGACGCGGGCCCCTGCTAGGAATTGGCCTTTTGGTAAGCTTCCTGAATTTCAGCCTGGATACGTCCGCGGCTGTTTACCGCATAGCCGTTGTCCCGTGCCCACTGACGGATCTGGGCAGAGTCCTGATTCCGTCCGCTGGAAATCTTCGTGCGCGAGGCGCGTCCGCTTGACGTTTTGCGCGCGTGCGTCACAAATCGTTCCACCGCGGAGCGCAGTTCTGAAGCATTGTTTGACGACAGGTCTATTTCGTAGCTGACGCCGTCAAGGCCAAACCGGACAGTTTCGTCCGCGGATCCCCCATCCAGATCATCAACGAGGATGATTTTTACTTTCTGTGCCATAAAGGACTCTCTTTCCAAAGATCGAGCGTTTAGAAAAGCAGGATGTATCTGGAATAAGTATCCTCCGCGTTACAGCGGGGAGTCAAAGCGCAAAACTCTGTCCAAAGGAAAACTACAGGCGGCAATAGGGAACTATTACTTCTTTCCCGGGCAATTAGCTTCCCGGGGTCCCGGAATCCTGTCCTTTGGCCCTAGTTTCGGCTTCGGCATGGGCGCGGGCTTCTGCCTGCCGCTCTGATTTGTCGGCATTGAATATGGATTTCATGGCAAACCAGAAAAGCAGGCCCACCACGATGGGAGGCAGCAATACGGCGATATAGTCCACGCTCAGTGTCCTTCGGGCTTCAACAGGGGGAAGAGAATCGTTTCGCGGATGCCGGCTCCGGTGAAGAGCATCACGAGCCGGTCGATGCCGAGGCCGATCCCGCCCATGGGCGGTGCGCCGTACTCGAGCGCACGGAGGAAGTCTTCGTCCAGCTGCATTGCCTCCACGTCACCGGCAGCGGAGCGGCGGGACTGTTCGGTGAGGCGTTCGCGCTGGATCACCGGGTCAATCAGTTCGGAGAACGCCGTGCCCCGCTCCATGCCGCCGATGATGAGGTCCCAGGCCTCGATCAGGCGGCCGTCTTCGCGGTGCTGGCGGGCCAGCGGCTGCGCGGACGGCGGATAGTCGTAGACGAAGGTGGGGTTGAGCAAAGTCGGCTCCACCAGTTCGCCGAAGAGTTCGACGACGAGCTTCTCGGCTTCCCAGGCGGCGTCGACCTTGACCTCGTGCTTGGCAGCCAGCTCCAGCAGCTCGGCAACCGGGGTGTCGGGGGTTACCTCCTGGCCCACGAAGTCGGACAGTCCCGGGTAGACAGCCAGCCAGGTCCAGTCGCCGTCGAGGTTGATCTCCCCGGCTTCGGTCTGCAGCACGCGGCCCACACCGGCGGCGTCGGCGGCATCCAGGATGATTTCCTTGATCCGGTCCGCCATGACGAACTGGTCCGCCCATGCCTCGTAGGACTCCAAAGTGGTGAACTCGGGGCTGTGCGTGGAGTCCACACCTTCGTTGCGGAAGACCCGGCCCATGTCGTAGACCCGGTCGATCCCGCCGACCACCGTGCGCTTGAGGTAGAGCTCGGTAGCGATGCGCAGCGTCATTTTCTGGTCGAAGGCGTTCATGTGCGTCTCGAAGGGACGGGCCGTCGCGCCTCCGTGAACCAGCTGCAGCATCGGCGTCTCCACCTCGACGTAGCCCTGGCGGTGCAGGGTTTCGCGGATGGAACGCGTGATCGCGGCGCGGGTGTAAACCATCTCGCGGGCCTCGTCGCGGACAATGAGGTCCACGTAGCGCTGGCGGACACGCGTTTCTTCACTCAGCCCGGCGTGCAGCACGGGCAGCGGGCGCAGCGCCTTCGAGGCCATGGTCCAGGAATCCGCCATGACGGAGAGTTCGCCGCGGCGTGAGGAGATGACCTCGCCCTTGATGAAGACGTGGTCGCCGAGGTCCACGAGGGACTTCCACTCCGCGAGCGCCTCCTCACCGATGTTGGCCAGGCTCAGCATGACCTGCAGCCGTACGGCCTTGCCGTCCAGGCCGCCCTCCTGGAGGGTGGCGAAGCAGAGTTTGCCCGTATTGCGGATGAAGACGATGCGGCCGGTCACGCCGACGGCGTCACCGGTGGTTTCATCGGCCTGCAGGTAGGCGTATTTCTCCCGGATTTCCGTGAGCGAGTGCGTGCGTTCGACACCCACCGGATATGCCTCGACGCCGCGTTCGATCAGCTTGGCGCGCTTCTCCATGCGGATGCGGGTCTGTTCGCTGGCGTCGTGCGGCTCGGCGGCGGTGTTCGGGGCGGGGGTGTTTTGGGAAGTCACAATCCCCAAGTTTACCGTCGATTTGCGTCCGGGAAGGTCCCGGCCCGGTTCTGCCCGGGCGGCAGCCAGACGGACGGGTGGCGGGAATAGACTCGAAGTTGTGGAGACATGGACAGTGAGGACCGACGACGGCAACGGACACCTTGAGCTGCACACCATCCGTCCGGCGGGGCATGCACCGGGCAGGGCAGCAGCGTCAGGCGCCGCCGTGGCGGCCCGCGGCAAGGGGTCCGGCATCGTCGTTGTGCACGGGACACTTATCACCGATGCGCTCTACCGGTCCTTTGCCCGAAAACTTTGCCGGCTGCTGGAGCAGCCGGTGCACTGCTACAACCGCCGGGGTCGCGCCGGTTCCTCGCACCAGCCGGCTGACTATTCCGCCGCCACCGAGGTGGCCGACTTGGCAACCGTGCTCCGCGAGACCGGCGCCAGCGACGTCGTGGCCCACAGCTATGGCGGGTTCGTGGCCCTCGAGGCCGCCCGGAGCCTGCCGATTCGCAGGATGGTGACTTACGACGCCGCCGTGAGCCTCTCCGGGAATCTCACCCAGCGCTGGCGGCCCGAACTGGAAAAGTCCGTGGCTGCGGGCGAGCTCGACCACGCCTGGGCGCATTTGGTGCAAGGCCTGGAGACGGCCGGTCCGGTATCCATGCTGCCCCTGGGCGCGCTGCGCATGCTCAGCATCCTCTCGGCCCGGACCAGGCTCGGCGCCGAAATGCGGCAGCTGCTGCCGACGGCCGTCGCCGAAATGCGCGCCGTACTGGATGCCGACGCCGAACTTGAGGATTTTGCCGCCATCACCACCCCCACCCTCATGCTCAGCGGCGGCTGGAGCCCCGGCTATTTCGCCGAGACGAGCCACCAGCTTGCCGACGCCGTCCCCGCGGTCAGCTTCGCCGTGGTCCCCGGGCAGCTCCACGAAGGCCCCATCCGGCCGGGAAGCCGGCTGGCCCTGCGTACGGCCCGGTTCCTCCGCGGCGGACCCGGGGCTGCGGCCCCGCCGCCCGTCAGCCTGGCCGGCAGCCTTGCAGCCGCGGGCGTGCCGGCCCGGTGGCGGCGGAGCGGGCCCGGCCGCTGAGGGCGGCAACGCGACCGACCGCTAGAATCGGGGGCGACCCTTTCGAAAGGACCCCCTTGGCCAAGCTCTACTTCCGCTACGGCGCCATGAACTCCGGCAAATCTACGGGGCTGCTGCAGGCGGCGTTCAACTATGAGGAACGCGGCCAGCGGGTCCTGCTGGCCAAGCCGGACGTGGACACCAAGGGCGACTCCGACGTCGTGTCCCGCCTGGGCATGACCCGTTCGGTGGACTTCCTGATCCCTGCCGGCGCGTCGGCCCGCGCGCTTTTCACCGCCCAGGCCCACGGCGACGATCCCGATGCCCTGCTGCAGCATGTGGACACCCCGCCGGTGGCCTGCCTGCTGGTGGACGAGGCCCAGTTCCTGGAACCGGAGCAGGTGGACGACCTCTTCCGCATCGCGGTCCTGGACAACGTCCCCGTCCTCGCCTACGGCATCCGCACCGACTTCCGGACCCGCGCGTTCCCCGGTTCCCTGCGCCTGCTGGAGATCGCGCACACCCTCGAAGAGCTCAAGACCATCTGCCGCTGCGGACGGAAGGCCATCTTCAACACGCGCCGGATCGGGGACCATGTGGTGTTCGACGGGAACCAGGTTGCGATCGACGGCCAGGACGTCTGGTACGAGTCGCTCTGCGGCGCCTGCTACCTCGAGGTCTCCGGCGGCCGGCTGGGCAACTAGCGCCGGCGCGGCGCCGCTGCCGCGTCCTGCCCTGCACTGCACTGCACTGCACTGCACCGCGGTCATACTGCACTGCGGTCATACTGCACTGCGGCGTACTGCACCGCGGCGCGGCCTCGGCTAGGCTCGGAGCATGACCCGCGAGAACATCAGAACCCCCAACGGAGGAACGATCGAGCTTTTGAGCACGGGCGCCGAGCTCGCCTCGGCGGGTTCGGGCATCGTCGTCGTGCCGGCCTCGATGGTGACCGCCGTCGATTACACCCGTTTCGCGCAGAAACTCAGTGCGTCACTGGGCCGGCCGGTGCACACCTTCAACCGTCGCGGCCGCGGCTCGTCCTCCCCGCAGCCTGAGGATTACACCCTGGACGTGGACATCCACGACCTCGACGCCGTCATGAAGCACACCGCCAGCACGGACGTCTTCGGCCACAGCTTCGGCGGGGCGGTGGCCCTGCACGCGGCCCGCACCCTGCCGGTGGAACGGCTTGCCGTGTACGACCCCGCCGTGTCCGTCAACCACAGCGTCACGGCGGACTGGACACCCGAATACGAGCGGGCGACCGCAGCCGGCGACGACGACCGCGCCCTCGCAGTCCTGCTCAAGGGCCTGGAGACCGGCAGTGCCCTGTCCCGTATGCCGCTGTCCATGCTGACGCTGGCGAACAAGCTTTCGGCGGCCACCCCGATCGGCAAGCAGCTGCGCGACCTCATGCAGACCGGCGTCCGCGAGATCAAGGCGATCATCGCCGCGGACATGCCGGCCGAACCCTTCCTGGAACTGCCGCTGGAGACGCTGATCATTGTTGGCGAGAAGAGCCCGGCCTACTTCGGCGTGGCCTGCGCCCAGATCCACGATGTCCTCTCCGGCTCCAGCTATACGATCCTGCCGGGCATGGGACACGACGGCGTCAACAAGGCGCCGGACAAGCTGATCGCCGAGCTGAGCGCGTTTTACTCGGGCTGACCCTCGGCCTCAAACCAACGCGGGGTCACGTAACGCCCTTCCCGGACCTCCGGACCGGCGCTACGTGACCCCGCGTTGGTTGTTGGCTAACCCCTAGTGGGCGGCCGGGTGTGCCGCGCCTTCGGTTTTGCGCATCATGGAGGACAGCACGACGGCGGCAACGGCTATGACGGCCGCCGTCAGGAATGCCGCATGCATGCCGGCGACCATGCCCGCGGCAACGGCCACGAAGGCGTAGATCGAGACCAGCAGCGCCGTGCCGGCGGCGCCGGCCACCTGCTGCAGCGTGCTCATGATGGCCGAGCCGTGGGAGTACAGGTGCGGCGGCAGCGGGTTCAGCCCCGTCGTGAAGGCCGGGGTGAACAACAGCGCCAGGCCCAGGCTCAGTGCCACATGCAGGGCGATGATCCACCCCAGTGGCGACGTGGCGTCCAGCATGGAGAACTGCCAGAGGGACAACACCATCATGATCGAGCCGGTCACTGTCAGCGGCAGGGGCCCGACCCTGTCGAATACGCGGCCGATGAAGGGCCCCAGCAGGCCCATGGCCAGTCCCCCGGGCAGCAGGACCAGGCCGGTCTCAAGTGAGGTCAGGCCGCGGATCTCCTGCAGGTACAACGGCAGCAGGATCACCGCGCCGAACAGCGCGATCATGGCCACGACCAGCAGCAGCACGGACACGGTGAACATCCGGAAGGTGAAGGCGCGCAGGTCCAGCAGGGGGCCGTCGGTCTTCTGCAGCTTCAGCTGGCGCAGGACGAACGCTGCCAGGGCCAGCACGCCCACCGCCAGGGCCACCACGGCGGGGGTGCGGGATCCGCCCTGGCCGCCGCCGATCTGGCTCAGGCCGTACACCAGGCCGCCGAAAGCGGGGACCGTGAGCACCACGGAAAGGGCATCGAGCCGGGTCTTCTCGGTCTCACCGATGTTGGTCAGGTACCTGGCCCCGATGGCCAGCGCGGCGAGGGCGATCGGCAGTACGAAGACGAACATGAACCGCCAGGAAAAATGCTGGAGGATCAGGCCGGAAACCGTGGGACCCAGTGCCGGCGCCACCGAAATGGCGATGCTGACGTTGCCCATGACGGCGCCGCGGCGTTCTAGCGGCACGAGTGTGAGGATGGTGGTCATCAGGAGCGGCAGCATGATGGCGGTGCCCCCGGCCTGGACAATGCGGGCCAGCAGCAGGACTTCGAAGCCCGGCGCGAGGGCGGCCAGCAGCGTGCCGCCGGAGAACAGTCCCATGGCCAGCATGAACACGGCACGGGTGGTCAGCCGCTGCAGGATGAATCCGGTGGTGGGAATCACGACGGCCATGGTGAGCATGAAACCCGTGGACAGCCACTGCACGGTGGGCGCATCGATGTTCAGGTCCACCATCAGCCGCTGCAGGGCCACGTTCATGATGGTCTCGTTGAGGATCACGACGAAGGTGGCGACCAGCAGCGTGGCGATGATGGCCACGGACTCCCGGGACATCTTTGCCGGCGCGGTGGGCGCGACCGGCGCCGCCGGCAGGTTCTGCGCGGGGACGGCGGGGGCAGCGCCCGGTGCGGGATCGCCAGAGGCGTTGGAAGAGACGTCTGTTGACATGGGAATTCCCTCAGGGAGTTTGGTGTGGGTCCGGCGAGCGTCGGCGCTGCTGCAGGTTGCAACAGTCTAAGGCCCGGGCGCATTCCCGTCACCGGAAAACCAACGCGGGGTCAGTTACAGCCCATCGGAGGTCGCGACATGGGCGGTAAGTGACCCCGCGTTGTTTCTGGGGGTGTGGGGTTAGGAGTTCAGGGGCGCGTTGTCGATGAGGCGGACGGGGCCCACCGTGGCGGCGATGATCGCCAGCCCCTCGCCGCGGAACGGGGTGTCCCGGCAGTTCTCCGCGAGGGGCTCGAGGGTGCGCGGATCCACCACCTCGAAATAGTCCAGCTCCACGAGCGGCTGGGACCGGACAAGGGCCTGCGCGGATTCGACGTCCAGCGGCTCATGGGCGTTGGCGCGCTCCTCGATGAGCCGCAGCGCGCGGGAGAGCACCAGGGCCGCCTCGCGCTGGTCATCGGAGAGGAAGCGGTTGCGGCTGGAGAGCGCCAGGCCGTCGGCCGAGCGCACAATGGGCACCGGCACGATCTCCACGGGGAAATTCAGGTCCGCCACCATGCGCTGGACCAGGGCCAGCTGCTGCGCGTCCTTCTGGCCGAAGTAGGCGCGGTACGCGGGCTGGCCGCCACCGGGCAGGCCGGCACCAGGGATGCCGTAGTGGAGCAGTTTCGCGACGACGGTCAGCGCCCCGTCGAAATGCCCGGGCCGGGACGCGCCTTCCCATTTTTCCCCTAGGGGTCCCGCCGTGATCCGCACGAGGGGTGCCCCGCCGGGGTAGACCTCCTCGACACCAGGTGCGAACACCAGGTCCACCCCTTCGGCGTCGAGCAGCGCGAGGTCGGCATCGAGCGTGCGCGGGTAGCGTTCCAGATCCGCGGCCTCGCCAAACTGCAGCGGGTTGACGAAAATCGTGGCCGCCACGACGTCGTTCTGGGCGACGGCCGTCCGGGCCAGCTGGGCATGTCCCTCGTGCAGGGCGCCCATGGTGGGCACGAGGCCCTGGGACGTGCCGCCTTTCTGCGCCAGCAGCCGGGCGCTGGCGGCGCGGAGCTGGGCCGCCGTGGTGACGAGTTGGATTGCCATGTCAGGGTCCTTCCGGGGCGGGCGTCCCGTTCTGGCCGGGCCCGCCGAGCGCCTGTTCGATGCCGTCGAGTTGTTCCGGCTTCAGGAGCCCGCGGCTTCCTGCCCGGCGGGCTGTCGCCCGGGCCATGGCCAGGTACGCCTCAAGAATATCGCCGGCCGCGCCGCCGTCGTACTCGCGGAGGGCGCCGGCGTGCGCGGCCACCGTGCCGGCGTCGCCGCGGGCCACGGGCCCGGTCAGGGCGGTTTCGCCGGAGGCGAGGGCGTTCTCGAGGGTGGCGCGCAGCAGCGGGCCCAGCATCCGGTCCGGGGCGTCGACGCCGACGTCGCGGAGCAGCTGGGAGGCCTGCGCCACGAGCGTGACCATATGGTTCGAACCGTGCGCGAGGGCCGCGTGGTACAGGACGCGGTCCGCCTCGGCGATCGCAACGGGCTCGGCGCCCATTTCGACGACGAGTGCCTGGGCGATCGGCAGCATCGCGGCGTCGGCCGTGACGCCAAAGGTGCAGTCCAGGAGCCTGGTGAGGTCCAGGCTCATGCCCGTGAACGTCATGGCCGGGTGCAGCGCGAGCGGCACGGCGCCGGCGGCGCGGACCGGGTGCAGGATCCCGACGCCGAAGCGCCCGGAGGTGTGCGCCACGAGCTGGCCGGGCTGCCAGGCGCCGAGCTTGGCCAGTCCGTTCACCAGCGGACCCAGGGCATCGTCCGGGACGGCAAGCAGGACCAGTTCGGCGCGCTCCACGATGTCCTGCACGTCCAGGATCGGGACGCCGGGCAGGAGCGTTTCGACGCGTTCTTTGCTGGCGTCCGAAACGGCGGACGCCCCGATGACGGCGTGCTCGGCTCCGCGCAGCGCCGCCCCCAGGACGGCACCGACCTTCCCTGCGCCAATGATTCCGACGCCAAGGCGTCCTGGTTTAGCCATGATGCGGGCCTTCCTGGGGGTCTGCTGCGGGTGGTGCGGCCGGCCGGGCCGCCGGCTCCAGCCAGTGTTCGCTCTTCTGGTGCTTGCGCGCGGCGCGGGCACGGGCGGACTGGGCATCGAACAGGGCCCGGGCTTCGTCGAGGCCGGCCTGGATGAGCCGCGGGGCCACCGGACCCGCCGTGGTGTGCAGGACCAGGTCCGCCACCCGGAACCGCCGGGCGAGCGGACCCTGCTCGAGCGCCATGGACTGGGTGCGCTGGTGCGGCACCACCACGAAGTTCCGCCACCAGCGGCCCGACCTCAGGAGCAGGGCGGTCTCCGTTGCCGTGAAACCGTTGCGCCGCCAGCCCAGCGGCGCCAGGAACCGGGCCCGGCGCGGGCTGGTGACGAAGCCGCCGTCGGCGTCCTGGCCGGCTGCGCTGCCCGGGGTCCCGGCGGGGTCCGCGAGGCCGGTGATCCCGGCGGTGAACAGCCCTCCCGGATCCTCGGTTCCGGGATCCGGGAGCACCAGGGCGAGGATTTCCATGACGTCGGCGAGGGATCCCACCGGAAGCAGCGTGGTCCGGGCCGACCCTTCGCCGGCGCTGCTGGCCAGGCCGTAGCCGGCCACGTTGACCTGGATCCGGTACCAGCCGAACACCCGCCACAGCGGCGGCTGGCTGACCTTCAGCGCCTGGATCCTGCCCGGCGGCACGGTCTGCGCCTGCGTGTCCAGCAGGCCGTAGCGCAGCCGGATGCCGTCCGGGGAAACAGCGGCCGTGAAGTTGTAGCCCTTGTTGAACGAGGACCAGTAGGAGGCGAGGAGCCCGATCGCGGCAGGGATCAGGAAGACGGTAAAGTTCCGGTTTTCCGTGACGGCGGAGAGCATCACCGAGGCAATGCCGCCAGCCAGGATCACAACGCTTTGTTCGCTCAGGAGCAGCGAGCCCAGCAGGCGCGGCGGCGGCACGGTCAGCACGGCCTGTTCGGGGGCTTCCACGGCGGCGGACGCCGGCTCTCCGGACGCTAGCTCTCCGGGCTCCGGGTGTCCCGGCTCAGGCGCCGGCGTCCCGGCGGCGGCACCGGAGGCGCGGGCCAGGATTGTGGCGCGGAGCTGCCGGGCCTCGTCCGCGCGCAGGTACGCCAGGCGCACCGCGGACTGGCCGGCGTCGGCCACTTCGAACCGCAGTTCAGCCAGCCCGAAGATCCGTGCCAGCAGGGGCTGCACGACGTCGATCGCCTGCACCCGGTCCAGCCTGGCCTGCCGCTGCTGCTTGAACAGGAAACCGGTGTTGACGCGCACGTAGCCGCCGGCCACCTGGTAGCGGGTGAAGTACCAGCTCAGGACGTAGCCGAGAACGGTCAGCAGCAGCAGGGTGCCGCCGCCGAGCAGCAGCCACGGCGCCCGTCCGGCCAACCGCTCGTCAAAGACCGGGCCGCCCTGCAGGAACCGTTCGAAACTGTCGCGTCCAAAGAAGAACAGCAGTGCAGCCAGCGCCACCCAGCCGCGGACAAAGGGCGACGCGGGGTGCACGCGCAGCCAGCCGGCGTCGGCGTTTGTCCCGATGCCGGGTCCGACGGCGGTTCCGTCGGCGGCGTGTCCGGCATCCTCCGGTGTCAGCGCCATCCCGTCACGGCCTTCCCGTCACAGCCCGGCCAGCCGGGCTTCGCCGCGGGCGGACAGTTGTTCGCGGAGCCGGGCGCCTTCGCTCCCGGGCAGGCCGGGAATCTCGGCGCTGGTCGCGGCGGCTGCGGTGTGCAGCTTCAGAGTGCACAGGCCCAGCTGACGTTCGACCGGGCCCACCGCAATATCCACATACTGCATCCGCCCGTAAGGAACCACGAGCGTGCGCTGAAAGAAGATGCCCCGCCGGATCAGGAGGTCGTCCTCACGCTCGGCGTAGCCGATCGAGCGCACCTGCCGGGGAATCAGCACGAGCCGCCACAGGGCAAGAACCAGCGCGACGGCGGGCAGGGCGACGGCCAGCCAGACCGGCGGCCAGGTCCACGCCCCGGTCAGCACCAGGACCAGGGGCAGCGAGAGCAGGGCCACCGTGATCAGGGTTCCCAGCGCCCATCCCGCGAGGCGCACCGTGACGTACTTCGGTGACACCCTGAGCCAGTCGATGCCTGGAGGATCAATCGCTTCGGTACGCATATTCGCCTTCTGCCGAGGGCTTGCTGCGCTTTCCCTGCACGCCGGGGCGGGAATCGGCGTCGCCGTCCTCGGGCGGAATCCGGCAGAACCGTTCGACGACGAGCCCGACAACCACCATGATCAGCGCGCCGCCGGCCATGGCCAGGGCCTGCCAGGTGATGTCCTGGTTGCTGCGCAGGTTCCATAGCCGCAGTTGCTCCACCACGATTCCCGCGTGCCAGCCCAAAAGGACCGCCCCGGTGTAGGCGCAGGCCTGGGCGAGGACCAGGGTCCAGGCCGCCAGGATGGGGTTGAGGATTTTCTTCTTCTTTTTGCCGTTGCGCCACCGGAGCACGCGGATGCCCAGCACCAGCGTGAGGGCCACGATCACACCCATGGTCACCAGCCCCGTCAGGGGCAGCACCGGGGTGGCCAGTCCGTAGCGGCCGGAGAGCATGGTGGCGAACCAGCCGGCCACGGCCAGGACCACGCAAATGGCCAGCAGGAGCAGGGGGCTGGTCAGCTTCACGGCCGCTCCGCCGCACCGGGCACGCCGGTGGTCTCCGTGGCTGTGACATCCGCCGCAGCCTGGTCCTGGAAGCCGTCAAAGGTGGCGAGGTCGGCGAAGTCGGCCGCTTTCGCCGCGAGGTCGCCCACGCGTTCGCCGTTGAGTTCCGCCGCGGGATCGATCTGCGACCACGGATAGAGCACGAACGCCCGTTCCGCGGCCCGGGGGTGCGGCAGGGTGAGCTCGGGGTCGGAGCTTGCCACGTCCCCGTACGTGATGATGTCCACGTCCAGGGTCCGCGGCCCCCACCGGACCTCGCGCACGCGCAAATGCTTCTGCTCCACCTCGTGGCAGTGCTCCAGCAGTTCGCGTGGCGGCAGCGACGTCTCGACGGCGATCACCATGTTCAGGAAGTCAGGTTGGCCCGGCGGGCCACCGACGGCCTTAGTCTGGACGATCGGCGAGATGGCCAGCAGGCGCACCTCCGGCGGGTCGACGAGGTCTGCGACGGCGGCGGACAGGGTGTCGCTGCGCTCCCCCAGGTTGCTGCCGAGCGCGATCACGGCACGGGTGTAGAGCGGGCTCACGTCCGCCTCCGGTGCACGCTGACGGCGACGTCGCCGAAGTCGACTTCGATCGGGGCCTTGGGCTTGTGCACGGTGACGTCCACGGCGGCGACGGGGAATTTCTGCAGGACGTCCTCGGCGATCCGCACCGCGAGGGCCTCGATCAGGTTCAGCGGCTCACCCGTGATCCAGTCCCGGATGCAGTTGGCCACCTCGCCGTAATGCGCGGTGTCCAGGACGTCGTCCGAAGCCGCCGCCTTGCTGAAGTCCAGGTGCAGCACCGCGTCAACGACGAACGGCTGCCCGTCGCGGCGCTCGAAATCGAACACACCGTGATGGCCGACGGCGGTGACGCCGCTCAGCGTGATCTGATCCATGGTGCCGGCCGGTTCAGTTGGTGCCGGCGGCGGCGGAACCGGCCGCTGCCGCGGGCGTCGGGGGTGCCATGCGGGCGGCGACCTTGACGGCGTCCAGGCTCGCGCCGACGTCGTGCACGCGCACAGCCCAGGCGCCGCGGAAGGCGCTGATGGCGGTTATGGCGGCGGTGGCGGCGTCGCGTTCAACCGGCTGGGCGGCCTTGCCGGCCACGGTCAGGAGGCTGCCGAGGAAGCGTTTGCGCGAGCCGGCGACGAGGACCTTGTGGCCCATGGCCTGCAGGACATCCAGGTGCTGCAGGAGCTCCCAGTTCTGGCCGTCGTTCTTGGCGAAGCCCAGTCCCGGGTCCACAATGATCTGCTCCGGCGCGACCCCGGCGACGTACAGCTTGTCGCGGACGCCGGCGAGCTCCGTCACGACTTCCCGTGCAACGTCACGGTAGTCCGTCAGGGAGTTCATGGTGCTGGCGTCGCCGCGGCGGTGCGTCAGGATGTACGGGACCTTGGTGCGGGCGGCCAGTTCGGCCATTTCCGGTTCCATGCTCAGGCCCGAGACGTCGTTGATGATCGCGGCGCCGGCCTTCAGGGCCGCGGCAGCCGTCACGGCGTGGGTGGTGTCGATGCTGACCAGGGCGCCGGCCTTGGCCAGGGCCTCGATGACCGGCAGGACCCGGCGCTGTTCCTCGTCAGCGCCGACTGCCGTGGCACCCGGGCGGGTGGATTCGCCGCCGACATCGATGATGTCCGCCCCGGCGTAGAACATCCGCAGCCCTGCCGCGATGGCCGTGTCTTGCGTCGCGTGCGCTCCGCCGTCGCTGAAGGAATCAGGGGTGACATTGAGGATTCCCATCACCAGTGTCCGGTCCGTGGGCAGGTCCTGGAACTTCGCCGCCGGGCGCGGTTTGCGCAGGATGGGCAGGGGCGAGGTGGCCGGGCCGGTCCCCGGGGCTGCAGCTAGGGAGTCCATAGTCTGTGTTCTTACCTTCCGAGTATGAGGCTCATGGCTTCGGCACGGGTGGCCGGGTCATGGAGTTGCCCGCGCACTGCGCTGGTGACGGTCTTGGCGCCGGGCTTGCGGATTCCCCGCATGGACATGCACAGGTGTTCGCATTCGACGACGACGATCGCGCCGCGCGGATTGAGGTGCGTGACGAGGGCCTCGACGATCTGGGTGGTCAGGCGTTCCTGGACCTGCGGGCGCTTGGCGAACATGTCCACCACGCGCGCCAGCTTGCTCAGGCCTGTGACCTTGCCGTCGTGGGACGGGATGTAGCCCACATGCGCCACCCCGTGGAACGGCACCAGGTGGTGCTCGCAGGTGGAATAGAACGGGATGTCCTTGACCAGCACGAGTTCCTCGTGCTCGAGGTCGAAGGTGGTGGCCAGGATCTCGGCGGGGTCGTGGTGCAGGCCGGCAAACATTTCCACGTACGCCTTGGCCACCCGCTTCGGGGTGTCCACGAGACCGCCGCGGTCCGGGTCCTCCCCGATCGCCAGCAGGATTTCCCGCACGGCGGCTTCAATCCTGGGGCGGTCCACTTTGGACTTTGAATGCGGGGCTTCCCCGCCCCCCGCCGAAGCAGCAGCGGGGGCGGGAACGTCGTCGTCGAAGTTAGAAGTCACAGAAGAAGCCTAGCCGGGATGACCATCAGTCCCGATATCCGTTGCACCGCCCTGGAAGGACTCCTGCCCGCCGACGCCCTGGGCATGCGGGGGCTGGGCGTCCAGGGGCTCCTCGAGCCGGGCCTGGGTGGCTTCCTCCTGCGCTTCACGCTCCGCCTTTTCGCGGCGCGACTCCACCGGGCCGGCGGACTGGAGCGTGCGGGTCTCCTTGGAGAGCCAGACGTCGCGGAAGTCGCGCTTGCGGATGTTGGTGAAAACCTGCGCGATTTCGGCCTGGTTTAGTGTTTCGCGCTCGAGCAGTTCCAGCGCGAGCTCGTCCAGGACGTCCCGGTTCTCGGTCAGGATGGCGTAGGCCTCATCGTGCGCGCCGTCGATCAGGCGGCGTACTTCCTCGTCGACGATGTAGGCGATCTGGTCCGAGTAGTTGCGCTCGTGCCCGGCATCGCGGCCAAGGAACGGCTCGCCGCCGCCCTGTCCGAGGCGGACGGAGCCGACCCTCTCGCTCATGCCGAACTCGGTGACCATCTTCCGGGCGATTCCGGTGGCCTTCTCGATGTCGTTGGACGCACCCGTGGACGGATCGTGGAAGACGAGTTCCTCGGCGACGCGGCCGCCCATGGCGTAGGCCATCTGGTCCAGCAGCTCGTTGCGGGTGACGGAGTATTTGTCGTTCTCCGGGACCACCATGGTGTAGCCCAGGGCACGGCCGCGGGGCAGGATGGTGATCTTGGTGACCGGGGCGGAGTTCCGCAGGGCAGCCGCAACCAGGGCGTGGCCGCCCTCGTGGTATGCGGTGACTTTGCGTTCGTGTTCCTTCATCACCCGGCTGCGCTTCTGCGGGCCGGCCATGACGCGGTCGATTGCCTCGTCGAGGGCGCGGTCATCGATCAGGTTCGCGTTGGAACGGGCCGTCAGCAGGGCGGCCTCGTTCAAAACGTTGGCCAGGTCCGCGCCCGTGTAGCCGGGGGTCTTCTTGGCCACAGCCTTGAGGTCGACGCCGGCGGCCATCGGTTTGCCCTTGGCGTGCACCTGCAGGATCTGGTCGCGGCCGATCAGGTCGGGGGCTTCCACCGAGATTTGCCGGTCGAAACGGCCCGGGCGCAGCAGTGCGGGGTCCAGGACGTCGGGGCGGTTGGTGGCGGCAATCAGGATGACGTTGGTCTTGACGTCGAAGCCGTCCATTTCCACCAGCAGCTGGTTCAGGGTCTGCTCGCGCTCGTCGTTGCCGCCGCCGATTCCGGCGCCGCGGTGCCGGCCGACGGCGTCGATCTCATCGACGAAAATGATCGCCGGCGCGTTGGACTTGGCCTGCTCGAAGAGGTCGCGGACACGGGAGGCGCCCACGCCGACGAACATTTCCACGAAGTCGGAGCCTGAGATGGAGAAGAAGGGAACGCCGGCCTCGCCGGCTACCGCGCGGGCCAGGAGAGTCTTACCGGTGCCCGGAGGGCCGTAGAGCAGCACGCCCTTGGGAATCTTGGCGCCGACGGCCTGGAACTTGGCCGGTTCCTGCAGGAATTCCTTGATCTCCTCGAGTTCCTCGACGGCCTCATCGGCGCCGGCGACATCGCTGAAGGTCACCTGGGGCATGTCCTTGTTGACCAGCTTGGCCTTGGATTTGCCGAACTGCATCACCTTGGACCCGCCGCCCTGCATCCGGGAGAGCAGGAACCAGAACAGGACGCCGAGCAGCAGCACGGGCACCAGCAGGGAGAAGAGCCCGGAGAACCAGTTGTTTTCGATCGGCTGGTCGGTGAAGCCGCCGGACGGTTTGGAGTCCGTGACCGCCTTGACGACGTCCTGGGCGCGGGCGTTGACGAAGTAGAACTGGACGTTCTTGCCCTTGTCCTGCCCGTCGACCTGGAGGTTGTCCTTCAGGACCAGGTCCACCCGGTTCTCGGCGTCGAAAATCTTGGCCTGTTCAACCTTGCCGCCGGCTGTCAGCAGCTCAAGGCCCTTGTCGGTGTCGATCCGGCTGGCGCCGCCCGGCGCAAGCGTGGCAAATGCCAGCAGCAGCATGGCCACCACGACGACAATCCAGATGCCGGGGCCCTTGAAGAAACTCTTAGCTTTCATCTGTTCGGGGCTGGCCCCGTCCCTCCTGGTAGTGCTGCACGGCGACCGATCTGCGCGCGTGTGGTGCTGCGTCAGGTTCTAGCTATACACCGTCGCACTATCCCACGCACGGCAAAGGGCAAAAGTTCCCTGTGGGCGTAGCGGGGCCGGGCCTCCGGCCGCCCGGGGCCCGGACGGGGTGCCCCGCGTGCACGACTTACTCGTAGACGTGCGGGGCCAGGGTGCCGACGAAGTCCAGGTTGCGGTACTTTTCGGCGTAGTCCAGGCCATAGCCCACCACGAACTCGTTGGGGATGTCATAGCCGACGTACTTGACGTCGATCTTGACCTTGGCGGCCGTCGGCTTGCGGAAGGCGGTGCAGATTTCCACCGACGCCGTGCCGCGGGATTCCAGGTTCGTCTTGAGCCAGGACAGCGTGAGGCCGGAATCGATGATGTCCTCGACGATCAGGACGTCTTTGCCCATGAGGTCGGTGTCGAGGTCCTTCAGGATGCGGACCACGCCTGAGGACTGCGTGCCCGAGCCGTACGAGGAGACGGCCATCCAGTCCATGGAGACGTGGGTGTGCAGTGCACGGGCCAGATCTGCCATGACCATGACGGCGCCCTTGAGCACGCCGACGATCAGGAGGTCGCGGCCCTCGTAGTCCTTGTCGATCTGCGCCGCGAGTTCGGTGATCCGTTGCTGGATCTGTTCCTTGGTGTAGAGAACGTGTTTGAGGTCTGCCTGGACGTCGTTTGAATCCACCAATGGCTCCTGTGTAGATGCGGGGTGCGACTAATTTCGGGGCGGCTGTTGAGGCCGGAATACAAGCTTCCCACAGCGGGCGGCTTCGCGGGGAACACCGGCGGCCGACGGCTCCGCCGCAAGGAGCTGCGCGAGCGAGAGCCGGTAGACGCTGACCGCGCCGGGAAGCTCCACCGGACCGGCCGATCCCTGCCGGCGCAGCAGTGCTTCCGCCGCGAGCAGGCGCTGGTAGCTGGGCTGCTGACCGCCCACGGCGGCGGCGGCCTTGGCGATCACCCGGAACCTCACGGCCGGGGCAAGATCCCGCAGTTCGGCCTCCGGAAGGCTGATCTCCTCCCCGGTCTGCTGGCGCAGCCGCTCGAACGTGTCGTTCGCCACGTCCTCCAGGTAATCGGCGTCGAGCTGCAGGATCGCGGCCGTGCGGGCGAGCGATTCGGCAACGCCGGGGCCAAGCTTGTCCTCCAGCAGGGGCAGCACCTCAACCCGGGTCCGGGAGCGCGCGTACACGGGATCGGTGTTGGACGGGTCGTGCCAGGGCTCCAGGTCCTCCACCCGGCAGATCTCCAGGGTGTCCGCACGCCGCAGGCCCAGGAACGGGCGCAGCAGCCGGCCGCGGGCCGGCCGCATCCCGGCGAGGGACCGGGTACCCGACCCCCGCGCCAGGCCCAGGAGTACCTGTTCGGCCTGGTCATCGAGGGTGTGGCCGAGCAGGATCGCGGTTGCGCCTGCCTCGTCCGCGGCGGCCTCGAGGGCCGCATGGCGGGCGTCCCGGGCAGCAGCCTCGGGGCCTGCGCCGCTGGAGGCAACGTCGACAGTCCTGATCGTCACCGGGGAGAGCCCGAGCTCTTCGAGGGTCCGGGCCGTGGTGGCGGCGACCCCGGCCGAGCCCGGCTGAAGCTGGTGGTCCACGACGACGGCGCCGACAGAGACAGGATGGCCGTCCACGTGACCCCGGCGCCCGAAATAGGCGGCGACGGCGGCGAGAGCCAGCGAGTCCGGCCCGCCGCTGCAGGCGACCAGGACGCGGTCCGGGTAGCCGGCCGCGGCAAGGGCGTCCTGCAGCATTTTTCGCGCCGTGCCGACCACCGGCGCGAGGCGGCCGGGCCGGCGTCGTCCGCTGGAAATCGAGGTCGAACCGGCGCCGTCGGGGGCAGTCATGGCGGCTAGAGGCCCATCCGGTCGAGCCAGAGCTTGGAGTCGTGGATCTCGGGTTCGCTGGGGAGATGATCCGCGGACTCCCAGACCTTGTTGAAGCCTCCCATGCCGGCGGCGGCCACCACTTCCCGGACGAACTTGGCGCCGTCGCTGTACTGGCGCATCTTGGCGTCGAGGCCGAGCAGGTTGCGGATGAATTTCTCGATCATGCCGCGGTCCTGGCCGCGGTCGTTGAAACGCTGCCGGATGGTCTTCACGGAGGGGACGATGCTGGCGTCCACGGCGTCCATGACCACGTTGGCGTGGCCCTCGAGCAGGCTCATGAGGGCAGTCAGGCGGGACAGGGCCGCCTTTTCGTCCGGGTTCTGGAGCAGGTCCAGGATGGCGCCTCGTCCGGGTGCGGTGCCGGGAGCCGCGCGGTCCTTCAGCGATTTCGCGGCCGCCGAGGCCCGTTCCATCAGGGAATCGACGTTGCCCAGCAACAGTCCGCTGAGGTTTTCGATCTCTTGGAGCATGTGGTGCCGCAGCCACGGTGCGGCCGCAAACTGCACCCGGTGGGTCTGTTCGTGGAGGCAGACCCAGAGCCGGAAGTCCGCGGGTTCGACTTTCAGTTCGCGTTCCACGGAGATGATGTTCGGCGCGACGAGCAGCAGCCGCCCGGAAGCGGGGGCCGTGGAGTTTTCGGCCAGCGCGGAGAAGGGATCGTACTGGCCCAGGACCTTGCTCGAAAGGAAGGCCAGGATGGCGCCGAGCTGGCTGCCGGTGATGGCTGCGCTGACCCCGGCAGCCCCGGGGCTGAGGGATCCGCGGCCCTCCAGCAGCTTTCCCATGGCGGGCTTGAGCATGACGGCGAAGCTCTGCGTGTTGGCCTTGGCCCATGAGGCCCGGTCCACCACAAGGACCTCGGAGTCGCGCAGGTCCCGTGCGGCGTCCAGGCCGGTGATGTGGTGGACGTGCGGCACGGCCATGTCCGCCATGAGCCGCAGATTTTCGACGGCGGCGCCGATCTCGGCTGCGCCCAGGACGGGACCTGCCGGCGTCAGCCGCGCTGCCGTGGACGCGGCGAGCTCCCAGTTGATGAGGTCTGGGGCCTGGGCCGATGCCCCGCTCGGCGTCTTGGGTGATGTCTCGCTTGATGTCTGGCTTGCAGAGGACTCCATGGGGTCCATCAGATCACAGGGGCCCGACAATCCGCCTTAATTTTCGCTGACCGGCGAACCGGCCGGGGCTCGCCGGCCGGGGCCGGTCCCGGCCGCGGGTTCCCGGCTGCGCGTTCCTGGCCGGCCGCCGACGTCAGCGGCAGCCGCAGCCGGCGAGGACGGCGGCGGAGCGGTCCAGTGCGGCCTTGTTCGCGGCGCCGGGGGTCAGCCCGTTGCCGACGAAGGAAAAGACCAGGAGCCGGCCGTCGGCGTCGACCACGTAACCGCTGAGCGCAATGACCGTGTTCAGCGTGCCCGTCTTGGCGCGGACCAGCCCGGCGCCCGCGGCAGAGGCCGCATCCGTGTAGCGGTCCCCCAGGGTGCCGGTGAGCCCGGCGACCGGGAACCCGGTGAGGGCGGCGCGCAGCCGGGGGTCTGTGCCCGAGGTCATGGCCCGGACCACGTCCGTCAGTTGCCGGGCCGAGACCCGGTTGGCCAGGGCCAGGCCGGAGACGTCCGCGGCCCGGAGGGAGTCAGTGGGAATGCCCATGTCCTGGACCTGCGCCAGCACGGCGGCAATGGCGTCGTCGCTGCTGCCGGGCAGGCCGGCGCCGAGGGCGGTCATCCGCCCCATCACCTCGGCGAGGTAGTTGTCCGAGGTCTGCAGCATGAAGTCCACCTGCTGCCCCACCGTGGCGGACTGGACCTCGGCCAGGACTTTGGCGTCCCGGCCCTCCGGCGCGCCCCCGGGCTGGACCCGGGCGATGCCGGGGGCCACGGACAGTCCCTCGGCCGCCGCGGCCGCCGTGAGCCGGGCGGCGAACACCTCGGCGGCGGTCATGGCGGCGTCCTGCGGGCGGGGTCCGGTGGTCTTGGCGGGATCGAACCTGGCGGAGTTCAGCGCCAGCGGGTACAGCGGGGCCATCTCTCCGGCGGCGACGTCCTCTGGGCTCCACGCCTTGCTGAGCGGGGGGCCGCTGAAGAGGGAGTCATCCAGCAGGACGTTCACCGTGCCGGTGACGCCGCCGGCCTTGAGGGCATCGATAGTGGCCTTCGCGAGCGTGGTCAGCCCGGCGCGGCCCAGAACGGCCCCGGGGGCCGATTCCCCGGCGCCCAGGAGGACGTCGCCCCCGCCGCTCAGGATCACCGAGCCGGGCGTGGACCCTGCCAGCACACGGGTGCTGAAGCGGCGGTCCGGCCCCAGGACGCGCAGGGCCGCGCCGGCTGTGAGGAGCTTCATGTTCGACGCCGGAACGCGGGCCTCGTCGGCAGCCCGGTCGAAGAGGACCTGCCCCGTGGCGGCGTCCTGGACGATGCCGGTAAAGGTGCCGGCGCCGTCGGGTTTAAGGGTCTTGTCCAGCTGCGCGGCGAGGGCGGCGCCGGCCGGAACCGGCGCGGAAGCGCTGAGGGGCACGACTCCTCCCGAACTATTGCCGGGAGGGCTCAGCGTGGCGGGGATCTGCTGCCAGGGCGGTGCTGCTTGCGCGGCGCCGGAGCGCTGGTCCGGGCCGAGGAATGCCGGGGCGATGGCGATGCCGGCCGGCAGTGCCACTGCCGCCACGAGGAGGGTCTGGAGCAGCAGTGCGGGCATCCCGCGAAGCCTGCCGGGCGCCGGCTGGGTGCCCTCGCGGCTGGTTCTCGGTTTCATGCTGCTGCTGGTCCTTAGTCCTGAAATGTCCCCACTAGTTCCTGAAACCAGCGCCTCTCGCTATATCCTCAATAGTAGTCGGCGGCACCGACAGCCCTTTTGCACGTGCCGCGCACCCCCTGAATTCGTCAAGGAGCATTCCATGAAGCATGACGTGACCATCGAGATCCCCAAGGGATCGCGCGTCAAGTACGAAGTCGACCACGAGACCGGCCGCGTCCGCCTGGACCGCGTCCTGTTCACGTCGATGCAGTACCCCACCCACTACGGCTTCTTCGAGAACACCCTGGGTGAGGATGGAGATCCGCTGGACGCGCTGGTGCTCCTGCAGGACTTCGATCTCTACCCGGGCGTGATCGTCGAGTCCCGCCCGATCGGCGTGTTCAACATGACCGACGACGGCGGCGGCGACGCCAAGGTCCTGTGCGTCCCGACCGATGCCCGGTTCGACCACATCAAAGAGATCAGCGATGTCAGCGAGTTCCTGATCAAGGAAATCGAGCACTTCTTCACCCGCTACAAGGACCTGGAGCCGGGCAAGTGGGTCAAGGCCGAGGGCTGGGGCGACCGCGCCGCCGCCGAAGCCGAACTGGCAGCTTCCATCAAGCGTTACGTTCCGGCAGCCGGCCACTGACCGTTCCAGCACTCCAGCGCGGGGTCACGTACCGCCCATCCGGGGGTCCGGAACGGGCGGTAGGTGACCCCGCGTTTTTTCATTTGGCGTTTGTTCGATTGGCGGGAACCCGGTGATTAGGACTCTCGGCGTCGACCTCGCTGCCGCCGCGAAGAAGACGGCGGTGGCCGTCATTGAATGGGACGACGGCGCGGCACACCTGGCTCATCTGTCTTTGGACGTGGGCGACGAGGAGATCCTCCGCCTCTTCGGCACCAGCGCAATGACGGGGATCGACTCCCCCTTGGGCTGGCCGGACGCGTTTCTTCCCTTCATCGCCGGGCACCTGAACTTCGACCCCCACCCGGTGCTCGACCATGACGGGATCGCGGGCCGCCGGCTGCTGGCCTACCGGGACACCGATCGTTTCGTCACCGGTCACACCGGCCTGATCCCGCTCAGCGTCTCCGCGGACCGGCTGGCCCACCCGGCGATGCGGTGCGCGGTGATCCAGGCGAAGATCGCCCGGGAGTACGGGCCGCAGGCCAGGGACGGCAGCGGCCGGCTTGCCGAGGTGTACCCGGCGGCTTCGCTGAAGCTCTGGGGGATCCATGCCCGCGGCTACAAGGGACGCGGGGCGCCGGAGGCGGAAAGGCTGTCCTCGGCCGTGGCGGATCTGGCCGTCAAGGCGCCGTGGCTGGACCTGGCCGGGTACCGGGCCGACCTTGCGGCGTCCGATGACATGTTCGATGCCCTCATCGCCTCCCTGTCCGCGCGGGCCGTCGCCGTCGGCCGGACGCTGCACCCCGGGCCCGGGTACGCCGCGGCGGCCCTGACCGAAGGCTGGATCCACCTGCCCCGGGGCGGGCTGCACGAGCTCCCGGGCTAGCCCCGGCGGTCGCTGCTCACATCCGCAGCGACCAGCTGCTGATCTCAGCCGGGTCCTCGCCGTGCTCCCGGGTGTGGTCGCGGGCCCGCATGCGGCTGTCCTGCAGGGACTGGCGCAGCAGCGAGCGCCTCCCGGACAGTCCGGGGACCCGGTCGATCGCGTCAATTGCCAGCTGGAACCGGTCGATTCCGTTCAGCATGGCCATGTCGAACGGGGTCGTAGTGGTGCCTTCCTCCTTGTGGCCGCGCACATGCAGGCCCTCCCGGTTGGTGCGCCGGTAGGTGAGCCGGTGGATCAGCGCAGGGTAGCCGTGATAGGCGAAGATCACCGGTTTGTCCGCCGTGAAGATGCCGTCGAAGTCCCGGGCCGTCAGCCCGTGCGGGTGCTCGCTGGCGTCCTGGAGCCGCATGAGGTCGACGACGTTGACCACCCGCACTTTCAGCCCGGGCGCCCCCTGCTTCAGGAGCTCGGCCGCGGCGACGGTTTCAACCGTCGGGACGTCGCCGGCGCAGGCCAGGACGACGTCGGGCTCCTCACCGGCGACTTCGGAGCCGGCGAACTCCCAGATGCCCAGGCCCCGGCGGCAATGGTGCGAGGCCGCGTCGCGCCCGAGCCAGGTTGGCGAGGGCTGCTTGCCGCTGACCACGATGTTGACGTAGTCGCGGGAGGCCAGGCAATGCTCCATCACGGCCAGCAGCGTGTTGGCATCCGGGGGCAGGTAGACCCGGATGATTTCGGCCTTCTTGTTCACGGCGTGGTCGATGAAGCCGGGGTCCTGGTGCGAAAAGCCGTTGTGGTCCTGCTGCCACACGTGGGAGGACAAGAGGTAGTTCAGTGAGGCCACGGGCTGGCGCCACGGCAGCTGCCGGTGGACTTTGAGCCATTTGGCGTGCTGGTTGAACATCGAATCGATGATGTGGATGAACGCCTCGTAGCAGTTGAACACCCCGTGCCGGCCCGTCAGCAGATATCCCTCCAGCCAGCCCTGGCAGAGGTGTTCGCTGAGGACTTCCATCACCCGCCCGGCACGGGCAATATGCTCATCCAGCGCATCAATCCTGTACTGCCAGACCTTGTCGGTGGCCTCGTAGACGTCCTGCAGCCGGTTCGATGCCGTCTCATCGGGGCCGAAGACCCGGAAGGTCTCGGGGTTCAGCGCTATGACGTCGCGCAGCCAGGGGCCGAGCGTCGCCATGGGGCTGATCCTTTCGATGCCGGGTTCGGCGACGTCGACGGCGTGCCGGCGGTAGTCCGGCAGGTTGAGCGGGCGCAGTAGGATCCCGCCGTTGGCATGGGGGGTGGCGCTCATCCGCAGTGCACCGGCCGGCGCGTTCCTGGCCGTCTCCGGCCTCAGGCGTCCGCGGTCGTCGAAGAGTTCCGCCGGCCGGTAGGACTCGAGCCACTGCTGCAGCTGGCTCAGGTGCCCAGGGTTGGTGCGGACTTCGTTCAGCGGGACCTGGTGGCTGCGCCAGGTGCCCTCCACCTGCTTCCCGTCCACCGTCTTGGGCCCGGTCCAGCCCTTGGGCGAACGCAGCACGATCATCGGCCACTGCGCAGCACCGTCCTGCGCAGTGCCGCTTCGGTGGCGCTGCTGGATGGTCCGGATCCCGGCCAGGCAGGCGTCGAGTGCGGCCGCGAAATCCCGGTGTGCCGCGGCGGTGTCGACCGGATCGGCCACAGTGACGAAGTGCGGGGCGTGCCCGTAGCCGCGCAGCAGCTGTTCCAGCTGGGCCTCGGGCATGCGGGCCAAAATCGTGGGGTTGGCGATCTTGTAGCCGTTCAGGTGCAGGATGGGCAGCACGGCGCCGTCGGCGGCCGGGTTCAGGAAGTTGTGCGAATGCCAGCTGGCAGCCAGCGGCCCGGTCTCGGCTTCGCCGTCGCCGATGACGACGGCTGTGATCAGGTCCGGGTTGTCGAAGACTGACCCATACGCGTGTGCCAGCGAGTAGCCAAGCTCGCCGCCTTCGCTGATCGATCCGGGGGTCTCCGGGGCGGCGTGGCTTGGAATGCCGCCAGGGTAGGAGAACTGCCGGAACAGCTCGGACAGGCCGGCTTCGTCGTCACCAACGTGGCCGTAAATTTCCGAATAGGTCCCCTCCAGCCAGGCGTTGGCCACCACCGCGGGGCCGCCATGGCCGGGACCGGCGATGAAGAGCATCTTCTGGCTGTCCCGGCGGATGGCCCGGTTCAGGTGGGCATAGACAAAATTCAGTCCGGGTGTGGTCCCCCAGTGGCCAAGGAGCCTGGACTTCGTGTGTTCCGCGCGGAGGGGTTCGCGCAGCAGCGGATTGGACCGGAGGTAGATTTGCCCCACGGAGACATAGTTCGCCGCCCGCCACCAGCGGTCCACCAGGTCCAAGGCCGCGCTGTCCAGGATCCCTGTGTCCAGGCCCGCATAGTCCAGGTCCGGGCCGTCGGCCGGCATCTGTGTGCGGGTGGTTCCATTCACGTCACTGCGCGTCACATCACTGCTCACTGGGGTCCTCGCATCGTGGGTCCTGCCTCGGCACATTTGGTCCATCGCAACACGTTCGGCGGACGGGGCACAACCCCGGTCCGTCACCGGCCGCCGGCAACTTGCCCCGCAAATGCCAGCAGGTAGTGTGTCATCCAGAATGTTCACGCTGACCATCAATCAAACCGACAGCCGGCGCGACGGCGACCGCGTGCCGCAGCTCCTCAAGGACCTGCGGCACATTCCGGCGCGCCTTGATTTCGACCGTTCTGTCGAGGACGAGGTCCAAGGGATCCTGGACTGTCCGCATCAGGCGGTGGAAGCGGCCATGATCGCCCTGCGCAGCGGCAGCTGGTACGTGGGCATTGGCGTGGGCCCGGTCAATGAACCCCTGCCGAACCAGATCAAGGACGCCTCCGGCCACGGGCTGATCTACGCCCGGCGCGCAGTGGACCGTCTCCGGAACCACAAGGACCGCGTCCGGGTGGCTGTGGAGGGCCCGCTGGCCGATCTTGCCGCGGAGGCGGAAGCCGTCCTGCGCCTCCTTGGCCACATTGTGCACGACCGCAGCCACGCGGAATGGCGGGTACTGGATCTGCTCACCCCGGGAGTGCGGGGTCAGCAGAAGGCAGTCGCAGAGGAACTCGGGATCACCACCCAGGCCGTGAGCAAAGCCGTGGCCCGGTCCCAGTGGAACGAGGAGCACGCGGCCCGGCCCGCTGCGGCGCGGCTCCTGAGCCTCATCCTCGACGTCCGCTAGCCGTCCGGCCCCAGGCCGGAACCGCCCGTCCCTACTGCGTCTTCGAGGCCTTAGAGGAGGCTGCGAAGCACGTGCGCGGCGCCGTCGTCGTAGACCGATTTCGTCACTTCGTCCGCGGCGGCAATCACTTCAACGGGGGCCTGGCCCATGGCCACGCCGCGGCGCGCCCAGGTCAGCATTTCGATGTCGTTGCGGCCGTCGCCGACGGCGACAGTGCGGTGGGTTTCGATGCTGAGCCGGTCGCGGAGCTGTTCCAGCGCGCTGGCCTTCGTGACACCGGCAGCGGCGATGTCCAGCCACGCCGTCCAGCCCACCGAATACGTGACGCCGGCGAGCCCGATGTGGCGGATCGCGGTGTTGAATTCTTCGGGTGTGTTCTCCGAGCTGAAGACCACCACGCGCACGGCGGTTGCCTCCAGCATGGTGTGGAAGTCGACGCCGACCGCTTCGACGCCGAAGCTGGCGTCCTGGAAGCGTTCGGTGGACAGGAAGTTGCCGTCCTCGTCCTCGAGCGCGTACTTGGCCGAGGGCAGCCGCTTGCGCAGGGCGCGAAGGACCGGCCCGGGGTCAAACGTTGCCTTGTGAAGGATTTCGTAGCCCTCGGGCAGGCCGGAGTCGACGCGCAGGATCACACCGCCGTTGGAGCACACAGCGTAGCCGTTCTCGATCCCGATGTGTTCGATGACGGGCAATGTGGCGTTGAGGGAGCGGCCGGTGGCGATCATCACGTGGTGGCCGGCAGCCACGACGGCCTGGGCGGCCTCGCGGACAGGAACCGACATGTGCCCGTCGTGGTCCACGAGGGTGCCATCGACGTCCAGGGCGATCATCATCTTGTCGCCGGCGCCGTTCCGGGAGTTTCCCACCCGGGCCGCGCTGGCCTGGCCCGCCGTGTTCTGGGCTGCCGTGTTCTGGTTAGTGGTGCGCCGGTCATCGTTGCCGGCGACTGAGGATTCAGTCATTGTTGTCATCTCACAAGTAGAGCAGAGAGCCCCGACTGCCGCTAGGACGCACGCCACAGCAAGGCGTGAACTCGCGGTAAACACCCACAGCCTGTCCCCAGTGTGAGTGTTTACCCGGCGGCCGTCGAAGGCCTGGCTGGGGGTTGGGACCTGGGCTAGAGGACGGGGAAGACGGTCATGCCGCCGAGGTACTTCTGCAGGGCGGCCGGGACGTTGACGGAGCCGTCGGGGTTCTGGTGGTGCTCCAGGATGGCCACGATCCAGCGGGTGGTGGCCAGGGTGCCGTTGAGCGTGGCGACTGCCCGCGTGCCCTTGGGCGCGCCGTCCTCATTGACAACCCGTTCCCGGATGTTCAGCCGGCGCGCCTGGAACGTCGTGCAATTCGAAGTCGAGGTCAGCTCCCGGTATGCGCGCTGGGTGGGGACCCAGGCCTCACAGTCAAACTTCCGGGCCGCGGAATTGCCCAGATCGCCGGCGGCGGTGTCAATGACGCGGTACGGAAGCTCGCACTTGGCCAGCATCTCCTCTTCCCACGCCAGCAGGCGGGCGTGCTCGGCGGCAGCGTCCTCAACCGTGGTGTAGATGAACATCTCCACCTTGTTGAACTGGTGGACCCGGATGATGCCCCGGGTGTCCTTGCCGTGCGAGCCCGCCTCGCGCCGGTAGCACGAGCTCTGGCCCGCGTAGCGGATGGGGCCGGCCGAAAGGTCCAGGATCTCGTCGGCGTGGTAGCCGGCGAGGGCCACCTCCGAGGTGCCCACGAGGTACAGGTCGTCTTCGGCGAGACGGTAGATCTCGGCGTCGTGCTTTACGTCAAAGCCGGTGCCCTGCATGGTTTCCGGGCGGACCAGCGTGGGCGTGATCATGGGGACGAACCCGGCGTCGATCGCCTGCTCCATGGCCATCTGGAGCAGCGCCATTTCCAGCCGGGCACCGACGCCGCGCAGGAAGTAGAAGCGTGAACCGGAAACCTTCGCCCCGCGTTCCATGTCGATGGCCCCGATCAGCTCACCGATCTCGAGGTGGTCCTTCGGCTCGAAGTCGGGGAATTCGCGCGGCGTGCCCACCGTCTTGACCACGATGTAGTCGTCCTCGCCGCCTGCCGGGACGCCGTCCTCGATCAGGTTGGGGATGGTCCGGAGGAGTTCGTCCTGGGCGGCCTGGACGAGATCGGCCTCGGCCGATGCCGCTTTGACGGAGGCCGCCAGAGCCTTGACCTCGGCGAGGAGGGCCTGCTTTTCCTCGCCCTTGGCCTGCGCGACCTTCTTGCCGTACGCATTCTGCTCGGCCCGCAGGTTCTCGAACCGGATCAGGGCTGCGCGCCGGGCCGAGTCCCCAGCGATGATCGCGTCCACCGCGGATTCGTCGGCGCCGCGGGCGCGCTGGCTGGCACGGAACTTGTCCGGATTTTCGCTGAGGTCTTTTACGTCGATCACCAGACAAGAGTATCCAATCCGGTCACGGTTGCCCGGCAGGCCTGCCCGCCTGCGCTGGCGGGATACTGTTGGATCACAATGCGCGACTGGCTGCTCTACCTCGTCATCGCTGGGGTCCTGGTCTTTGCCGCCTCCAGCTGGTGGGGGGTGCGCCGGCTGAAGGCCAAGCACACCCGCCGTGCCGTGTGGGAGGAAACCCACAGCCCGGGCCCGGGCCTCCAGAAGGTGGCCGTGGTCCTGAACCCCATCAAGGCCAAGGCCGCCGAGGCCCGGGGCCTGATTGAGGCCGAGTGCGCGGCGGCCGGCTGGCCGGCGCCCCGCGTCTTTGAAACCACCGCAGAGGACCCCGGCTTCTCGCAGGCGCGGGCTGCGGTGGCCTACGGGGCCGACGTCGTCCTGGCCGGCGGCGGCGACGGTACCGTGCGCGTTGTGGCGGAGGTCCTCGCCGGGACGGACACCGCCATGGGCGTCATCCCGCTGGGCACCGCGAACCTCCTGGCCCGCAATGTGCATCTGGAGGTCAACGACCTCCCCGGCAACGTGCAGGCCGCCCTGTTCGGGCACCAGCGGTTCATCGATACGGCACGGCTCACGCTGGAAAATTCACGCACCGGGGAGTCCGCGCAACACACGTTCCTGGTGATTGCGGGCATCGGCATGGACGCCGAGGTGGTCAGCGACACCCTTGACGGCCTGAAGAGGGCAGTGGGCTGGCTGGCCTATACGGAAGCCGGGGCCCGGCACCTCCTGGGGCGCCGCAAGAAGGTCTCCATCGAGCTGGATGGGCAGCCGGAGCAGGCCCGGAAGATCCGCAGCGTCTTGTTCGCGAACTGCGGCCTGATCCCCGGGGGAATCGACTTCATCCCGCAGGCCATGATCGATGACGGGATGCTGGACGTGGTGGTGATGAGCCCGCGCAGTGCGATCGGCTGGCTGGCCATGTACACAAAGATCGTCCTGAAGCACAAGAAGGACCTGCCGGTCATGGCGTATTACCGCTGCGGCAAGATCACCATCCGGTGCCCGGAACCTATGCCCACCCAGGTCGACGGCGATCCGTCCGGCGAGGCCACGCAGGTCACCGTAGAGGTGGACCCGGGCTCCCTGCTGGTCCGGGTCAAGGACGGCACCGTCGGCCGCTAGGCCGGCGGCGGCCGGAGCACGGGCGGGCGGAGCACGCCCCTAGGCGCTGGCGGCCTTCTTCGCCTCTGCCGCCTTCTTCGCCTCTGCTGCAGCTTTGGCGGCCCGGGCTTCGGACTGCTCCCGGATCATTGCCTGCTCCTCTTCGAAGCGCAGGCGGTCCGCGCGGTCGGCGTCATCGCCGTCCCAGTCCTGATTTTCAGCTGTCGGCTTGGGATTGACAATCATTCCCTGGCCGTCATTTTCTGTGCTGGTACCTGACATGACCCGCTCCTCCCGTAGGGGATTTCCCCAATATGGATCAGGCAAGCATACGCACAGTTGGGAGGGCGTGGAATAGCGCCATATGGCATTTGCCTACGCTCTGGGCGAAGCCCCCTGGGTATATTCCGGCACAGCAGATGCGCCGCCCAGTATGTCTTTCACCCACGCATGCGCGGCGCGGAATGCCTGGTCAGAGGTATGCGGCGCAACGCTGGTCCGGTGGCCGTCCGCACGCTGGTAGGACCCGAGGAAACGGGTGGCCGGGCTGATCCGGTGAAGCCCCGCCAGCGCGTCGGCCACCCGGGCGTCGGCCACATGGCCGTCGGCGTCAATGCTGAAGAAATAGTGGCCCAGGTACTGCCCGGTGGGCCGGGATTCGATCCGGCTCAGGTTCACGCCGCGGGTGGCGAACTGGTCCAGGATCTCCATCAGCGCACCCGGCCGGTCTTCGGGCAGCGGCACCACGACAGTGGTCTTGTCCGCACCGGTGGGGGCCGGCAGTACGCCGGGACGGCCCACAAGCACGAACCGGGTGACGGCGCCGGGGTTGTCGCCGATGTTTTCCGCCAGCACCGTCAAACCCGGCTGTTCGGTGGCCACGATCGGGGCGCAAATCGCGGCGTCGTAATGGGCGCCGTCACCGTCCAACAAGCCCATGGCGGCAGCGGCGGTGGAAGAACCAGGGATGTATTCCGCATTGGGAATATTGGCGTCCACCCAGAGCCTGCACTGGGCCCAGGCATGACCGTGGGTGGAGACGCGCCGGATGTCCCCGAGCGCCACGCCGGGCCTTGCCACCAGGACGAAGCTGATGGGCACCAGGGCCTCCCGGAGGATCCTGAGTTCCTGGCCGGTGGCGATGGCGTCGAGGGTGGCTGTGACCCCGCCCTCGACCGAGTTTTCGATCGGCACCATGGCCGCGTCGGCGGAGCCGTCCCGCACCCTGTCCAGCGCCGTGTTCACATTCGAGGACGGGATTCGGATGGCGTCCGCCGCGTCCGGGACCTGCATCAGGGCCGCCTCGGTGAAGGTGCCCTCGGGTCCAAGGAATGTGTAGGTGGGCGTTGGTGCGGGCATCAGTTCTTCCTTGTTCAGTTACAGGGCTCAGTTACAGGACTCAGTTACAGGACGACCGGTTTGAGGCCGTTGTCGGATACCAGCGGCAGGCCGGTCTCGACCCACTGGTCCATGCCGCCGGCCACATTCACGGCGGAATACCCCATGCCCACCAGCCACTGGGTGGCCCGGAAGGAGCGGCCGCCGGTGCGGCAAATGACGTAGACGTCCTCGTCCGGGTCCAGCTCCTCGATCCGGGCCGGCAACTGGTCCATGGGAATGTGCAGGGCCCCCTCGGCGTGGCCCGCAACCCATTCATAGCCCTCGCGGACGTCCACGATCTTGGCACCATCGGGGATGCCAGACACGCTTACGCTCTGGAAGTCGCTCATGTTCACCCTTTCCGCAGAATTCAAGCTCCGATCCCAGCGTATCCCCCGGCGTTGGCAGCGCACCCCCGCTGGCGGCACGTTACGCTTCTGGAGACCGCAAAGGAGACTCATGGCTGCCGAACACCCCGCGGAGCGGCCGGTCCGCGGCCCCCGCCACGGGACATGCCCTCCCCTGGCCGTGAGCGCTGGGCATGATGCCATTGTGTCCTTCCGCTGTCCCCAGGAATGGGCATGTCCCCCGCGGATCCGGGCCTCCCGGCCCCCGGTATGGCCGGAGTCCCGCCTCCTTGGCTGAAATCCACGAACTCTCCGCCGTCGAGCTCCGCGATGCGCTCCGTTCCGGGGAGCTGTCCGCGAGGGCGGCCACCGATCACTTCCTGGACCGCATTGAAGCCCAGAATCCGCACCTCGGGGCCTTCCTCACCGTCACCGCGGAACAGGCACAGAAAGACGCCACGGCTGCTGACCGGCGCTACGTCCTCCGGAGCCGACGCTGCGGCGCTTTGCCCCCACTGCATGGAATGCCGGTCGCCTTCAAGGACCTGACGGATGTGGCAGGGGTCGTCACCACGCATGGAAGCGCGGCCCTGGAACGCAAGCCGGCCCTGGCCGACGGCGCACTGCCCGCCGCGCTCAAGGCCGCCGGGGTCCTCTCGCTGGGCAAGACGCAGGTCCCGGAGTTCGGCCTGACCGCCTACAGCGAGAACCTGATCGCCCCGCCGTCGCGCAATCCGCATGCACTCAGCCGCAGTTCGGGCGGCTCCTCGGGCGGCAGCGCTGCCGCCGTGGCCGCGGGGCTGTTGCCGTTCGCCCCCGGGTCCGACGGCGGGGGCTCCGTGCGGATCCCGGCCGCGGCGTGCGGGCTGGTCGGCCTGAAGCCCGGACGTGGGCTCGTGCCGGCCGGGGAAAGCTCGGGCGATCCCGCACAGCTCGTAGTTGCCGGCCCGCTCGCCCGCTCCGCCGCCGACGCCGCACTGCTGCTCGATGCCCTGGTGCCCGGCCCGGACCCCCATGGTGCGGCCGGTGGCAGACGGGCGGACGGCCCGGCCGGTGCCGGACGGGCGGACGCCAGCTACCTCGAACTGACCGCCAGAGAGCCCGGCCGGCTACGGATCGGCGTAAGCCTGGACAGCCCGTGGCAAGCGAAGTTTCCCTTCATCCCGGACCGTGAGGCGCTCGACGCGCTGACGGACGGTGCCTCGCGGCTGGAGGCGGCGGGGCACGAGACCTCGGAAGCCGCAATTCGCTATGACAACCGCTACCCGGAGGCTTTCACCGCAGCCTGGACGGCAGGCATTGGCAGCGCGCGCATCTCGCCGCAGCGCGAGGCGCTCCTGACGCCGCTCACCAGGACTTTCCGCCGGCGGGCACAGCAGCGCAGCGCAGCCAAACTCAACGAATCCCTCGGATTCCTCCGGCAGTTCCAGCAGGACACGATTGCCCAGTACAACCACTGGGACCTCATAGTGACGCCGGCCCTGGCGCAGACACCCCGCCCGGTGGGCTGGTTCACGGGCGCGACCCACGGCGGAGGCTACTGGCCGGCCGCGGAGTGGGCGGGCGACGCCGACGGCGACTACCGCAAACAGTGCGAATACGCGCCGTGGTCATCCATGGTCAACGTCTGCGGGCTGCCGGCCATCAGCATCCCGGTGCACTGGACCGGCGGCGCCCCGGGTTCCGGCCTGCCGATGGGCATCCAGCTGATCGGGCCGATGGGCTCCGAGGGCCTGCTGCTGCAGGTGGCCGCCCAGTTGGGCTTCTAGCCAAGGACCCGGTAATCACCCTGGGACATGCCCGTCCTCCACGCCTGGCAGTGGACATGTCCGGAACTCACGTCGGCCACGGGACATGCCCATCCTCCATGCCTGGGGACGTGCCCATTCCTCACGCCGCGCGATGGACATGTCCAGTGCTCATCACGGTCATGCCCACCCGTGGCGGAGACGAGTGGACATAATGCCATCCTGTCCACGCGAGGGCGCCAAGAATGGGCATGTCCCAACAAAAACCCAGCCACCGTCCACGCGAGGGCGCCAAGAATGGGCATGTCCCCAACAAAAACCCAGCCAACGTCCACGCGAGGGCACCAAAAATGGGCATGCCCCCCCGGTGGGGCACAGAAAACCAGCCACCCCGCCCTCGACGGACCGCAGCCCTACCCGCGGAAGTAGCCGGCGACGTCGGCGATGATCTGCACCGAGCCGCTCGAGGTATTCGTGATCTTGACGTTGCCGTCGGGCCCCACCGGGACCACTGCGAGGTTGGCAACCGCCTGACCACGCTGGTAGGAGAGGTTCGAGGCGTTCGGCGTGGACGAGCCCGAGGCGAATGCAGTGAGGTACCCGATGGATTTTGACTCGGTGACGGTCAGGTTGACTACGACGGCGGCCACGGTGGTGGGAATCCCCTTGACACCGCGCACGTGGATAGTGACTGAGCCGCCCGCCGCGACGGGGCCGGAGGTGACCCGCGTGTCCAGGAACCGCGTGGGGTTCAAGGCTCGCAGGGCGCCAACCTGGGTAGGTTTGCCGGGCAGGAAGTACCCGGTGACGTCTGCGATGATCTGCGCCGATCCGGACGACGTGTTCGCCACCGTCACTTTCCCGTCGGTCCCGACGGGAACCACAACAACGTTGGACACCGTCTGGCCCGCGGAGTAGTTCAAATTGGACGTGCTCGGCATCGGGGGACCCCGTGGCGTATGCGGTCAGGTAGCCCAGCGACTTTGTCCCGGATGCCGTGATTTTCAGGACCACCGCCGACGCGTTGGCCGGGATACCCGTCGTGCCGCCGGCTGCGAAGGACACCGCCCGCCCGCCGGCAACGGCTCCGGAGGAGGAGCCCGTGTCGAGCAGCCGGGTGGGCCGGACGGCGCTGAAGACCCCCGGGGCGCTCGGCGTGCCGGCGTGGAAGTACGCGGACACGTCGGCGATCAAATGCACCGACCCGGATGAGGTGTTCGTGAGCGTCATCCGTCCGTCCGTCCCAAGTGGCACTGTGGCGAGGTGGGAAACGGTCCGCCCCGCAACATAGTTCAGGTTCGAGATGCCCGGTTTGGCTGTTCCGGCGGCATAGGCGGTGATGGCGCCGGACGACGTCGCCGAGGTCACCGTCAGATTCACCACCACCGCGGACACGCTTTTCGGAACGCCCCGCACACCGGCGACGCGGAAGGTCACCGACTTGCCCGCGGCCACCCGGCCCGGCCAAATCCTGGTGTCCAGGAATCGTGTTGGGTCCATGGCGATGGCCCGGCCCGCACAGTTGGGCACGCTGAGGGCCGGGGTGGCGACGGGCGACGCCTGGGTGTTCGCGACCGCCTGCCGATATCCGGCAAGAAATGTCCGCCCGAGGTATTCGATCCCCGCCCGCGAGAAGTGGGTGGTGTCCCCCACGTTCAGGGCGCAGGCCATCGAGGGCGCGAAACCTGTATATGCCACGCGGTCCGGGGTTTGGTAATGGCTCTTGTCCACATTGGCCCGGCCCGGTATGCCGGCAATGCTTTCCGGCGTCATGCGCCCGACGACAAAGGGCAGCGTCGGCGCGGACAGCCGGCTGCGGAAGAAGGCAATGAGTTGGTCCAGCTTCGCGCTGTAGGAGGCCGTGCTCGTGGCGGAGTTACTCTCGCCCTGATGCCACAGGATCCCTTTGAGGTCGACCGCGTAGCCAGCCGCCTTCGCTGCCGCGATGCCGCTCATCGTCTGCTTGACCGCCAGCGCCGGCAGGTCGTAGTCCGGGGCGGATGCGGCGCCAACGGACCACGTCAGGGTTCCCGCCGTGCTTGTGAACGAGGTGTCGCCGTGGGCCGCGGGGATGATGAGGACTCCGACGTCGGCGGGCTGGGTTTTCAAATACTCCCGGACCATCGTTGTCGCGGGCGAAATACCGCTGGGGGTGTCGTGCATGTCCAGCGGTACCGTGGCAGGCCGGAAAGTGCGGTTGTTCGCTCCGTACTGGAAGATGCGCGGGTCCACGGCGTCTGCCGTGCCGCCGATGGGAAGGCCCCGCCCGGACATGTTGGATTGCCCAACCGCGAGAAAGACGTGGAGAGTGGAGATGACCGTTGCGGCCTGCGCAGGCACCATAGCCGCTGCCACCAGCCCGGAAACCACCAAACCGATCAGGAAACGGTGCCACCGGATAAGCCGCGGGATGGAGGCCGACCTGAGTGAAGGCAATGTCCCCGCGGCCGGCGCTGCCGAATTTGGGGGACAACAAAGCTTGCCCCAGCGAACCATTGTCTTACTCTTGTCGAGCTACCTTGGGTTTTTCTTGCACCGGCATCCGACGCCGGCGGCGGCAGGCGCTGGCGTACGGGCGGCAGCGCCTGGGTCCGGCAGTCCGGCAGTCCGGCAGTCTGGCAGTCTGGCAGTCTGGCAGTCTGGCACCGTACGGTCGGCAAACCGCCGTCGGCCGCCAAATGGACGCTGGCAGCGGCAGACGGCTATCGTTCACTCAAACCCGACCAGGCCGCGAAAGAGGATCGATGAAGATCACCGGTGCAGTACTTGAGGAAATCGGCCGCCCGCGCCCCTTCGCGGAATCAAAGCCGATCAGCATCTCCGAGCTGGAACTGGCGGCTCCCGGGCCCACCGAGATCCTCGTCCGGATGGAGGCCGCCGGGATCTGCCACTCGGACCTGAGCGTTGTCGACGGCAACCGGGTCCGGCCGGTACCCATGCTGCTGGGCCACGAGGCCGCGGGCCGCATCGTGACGGTCGGTCCCGCCGTCACGGACCTGCAGCCCGGCCAGCGCGTGGTCATGTCTTTCCTGCCCCGCTGCGAGAACTGCGCGAACTGCGCCGAGGACGGCCGGCTGCCCTGCACGGCAGGTTCCAAGAGCAACAATGACGGGACCCTGCTGCACGGCTCCAGGCTCCTGAGCCGCGACGGCAAGCCCGTCCACCACCACCTGGGCGTCTCCGGCTTCGCCACCCACGCCGTCGTGGACCGCGCTTCCGCCGTGCCGGTGGACGACGACATCCCCGCGGACATTGCGGCAGTGCTGGGCTGCGCCGTGCTGACCGGCGGCGGCGCGGTGCTCAACGCGGCCCGGCCCCGCCCGGAGGACAGCATCATGATCGTCGGGCTCGGAGGGGTGGGCATGGCGGCGCTCATCACCGCCATCTCGCAAGGAATCTCGCGGATTGTCGCTGTGGACACGCTGGAGCAGAAACTCGATCACGCCCGCCGCCTCGGCGCCCACGAAACGTACACCCCGCAGCAGGTCCTCGACGCCGGGGTCAAAGCCAGGTTCGTGATCGAGTGCGCGGGAAATCCGCGCGCGTTCGAAACCGCGTTCGCCGCCACCTCCCCCGGCGGCACCACCGTCACGGCCGGGCTGCCCTCCCCCGATGCGCGCGCCCAGCTGGCGCCGCTGACCGTCACCGCCGAAGCCCGGACGATCGTGGGCAGCTACCTTGGTTCCGCAGTCCCGTCGCGGGACATCCCGAAATACGCCCAGCTGTGGCGGGACGGGAAACTGCCCGTCGAGGAGCTGATCTCGGACCGCATCGCCCTGGCCGACATCAACCAGGCGATGGACCAGCTGGCAGACGGCCACGCCATCCGGCAGGTCATCATGTACGACGCCGCCGAGGACACCGGGGAGGCGGCCGCCGGGCACACCGGCGAGGCAGCCGCCACGACCTCCTGACAGCCTGTTGACAGGCCCGCCGAACCCACCCGCCGAACCTGCTGCGCAGCGGCTTTCGGCGGGCCGGGCAGGGCGCCGGAATCCGGGAAAATCGGGCGAAACGCCGTCCGGGATACTTGCCCCGGGCCTGCCGCGAATGTGACAATCGCGCTTCACAATGTCAGCATTAAGTAAATGAGCACAACTCATTTAGACACTCGACCCGCTACAACGCCGGCCGATACCTCGTTTTTTGGCCACCCAAAGATGCTGGCCAGCCTCTTCTCCGTAGAAATGTGGGAGCGCTTCTCCTTCTACGGCATGCAGGGAATCCTGCTCTACTACATGTACTTCTCCGCCGAAAAGGGCGGCCTCGGAATTGACCAGGGCCTGGCGGCCGGTCTCGTCGGCGCCTACGGCGGCGGCGTGTACCTCTCCACCATCCTGGGTGCGTGGCTCGCGGACCGGCTGTTCGGTTCCGAGCGCGTGCTGTTCGGCTCGGCCATCATGATCATGGGTGGCCACATCGCCCTGGCCCTGGTGCCGGGCACGTCCGGCCTCATTGCCGGCCTGGTGCTGGTTGGCGTCGGTTCCGGCGGGCTGAAGGCCAACGCGACCGCACTCGTCGGCACCCTGTACGGGGAGAAGGACGAACGCCGCGACGCCGGGTTCTCCATCTTCTACATGGGCATCAACGCCGGCGCACTGATCGGCCCCCTCGTCACCGGCTGGCTGCAGGAAAGCCAGGGCTTCCACTGGGGCTTCGGCGCTGCCGCCGTCGGCATGGCCGTCGGCCTGGTTGTGTACGCCCGGGGCCGCAGCAAGCTCCCCGCCCAGAGCCACCGGGTGGCGCACCCCCTCCCGGATGGGCAGCGCAAGAAGTACGGCCTGATCTTCGCCGGGATCACCGCGGTCATCGCAGTGCTGCTCCTGACCGGCACCGTCAACGCCGAGAACCTGGCCACCTCCATGGCCTACGCCGCAATCGGCGCTTCCGTTCTCTACTTCACCCTGATCTTCAGCAGCAAGAAGGTCACCGCCACCGAACGCGGACGCGTCGCAGCGTTCATCCCGCTGTACATCGCCTCCGCCGCGTTCTGGGCCCTGTTCCAGCAGCAGTTCACCTTCATCGCCGTGTACTCGGAAGAGAAGCTCGACCGGAACCTGTTCGGTTGGGAAATGCCGGCCGCCTGGGTCCAGTCCATCAACCCGGTGTTCATCATCATCTTCGCCGGCATCATGGCTGCCCTCTGGACCCGGCTCGGCCGCAAGCAGCCGGGTTCGGCACTGAAATTCTCCATCGGCCTGTTCGTGATGGGCCTGGCCTTCCTGGCGTTCATTCCGCTCTCCGGCGACGGGAAGACCCCCCTGCTGGCACTGGCCGGAATCCTGCTGCTGTTCACCCTGGCGGAACTGTTCCTGTCCCCCATCGGGCTCTCCGTCACCACCAAGCTGGCGCCGAAGGCCTTCCACACCCAGATGGTGGCGCTGTTCTTCCTGTCCGTGTCCCTGGGCACCACACTGGCCGGCATCCTGTCAGGCCTGTACAACCCGGAGGACGAACTGCCGTACTTCATCGGCGTGGGCGGCACCGCCATCCTGCTGGCTGTGGGCCTGGCAGTGGCCTCACCGGCGATCAAGAAGCTCATGGGCGGCGTACGCTGACCCGATGAGCCCCGCACGCCGCGTTCCGGTTGCTTCGCGCGTCTACACCCCCGCCCCCGGCGAGGCGTCCGACGTCGAACTCATGCCGGCAGGCGATGTCACCGACGGCGTGGTGCGGGTTGGCGGAACCATCCGCCGCCCGCACCAGCCGCAATCCCTCGCCGTCGCCGAGTACCTCGACTGGCTGGACGACGCCGGTTTTGAGGGATCCCCCCGCTTCCTCGGCCGCGACCCGCAGGGCCGGGATGTCCTGACCTTCGTACCGGGAAACTGCGCCGGGTCGCCGCCGGAAGCCTGGGTGCAGTCCGAGGACCTGCTGGCCTCCGTGGGCCGCCTTGTCCGGCGTCTGCACACCGCGTCCGCCGGCTTCGTGCCGCAGGCCCACGCGTTCCCGCCCCGGCCGGTCCGGCCGAACCCCACCGACGCCGCCGGGCTCATCTGCCATCTGGACGTGACACCCCAGAACGTGGTGGTCCGGGCCGGCCTGGCCGCCGGCCTGGTGGATTTCGACCTTGCCGGACCCGCCACGGCACTGCACGATTCGCTCAACACCGCCATGCACTGGGTGCCGCTCCGCGACCCGTCAGATGCGTGGCCGGGCTGGGAAGACCAGGACCCGTTCCACCGGCTGCGCGTCTTCGCCGACGCCTACGGCTGGAGCGAGGATGAACGACGCCGGCTGCCCGGCGCCGGGATCGACGCCGCGGCCCTCAGCTACGAACGGATGCGGCACAACGCCGCGGCCCTGGGCGGCGGCTGGGCGCGGATGTGGCAGAACGGCGTGGGCGGCCAAATCAACCGCCGGCGCGTCTGGCTTGAGGCCAACGCGAAACCGCTGGTGGCTGCGCTAACGCGCTGAGCCTGCACGGCTCCGGCGCCGCAGGGCAGACTAGGCGCCGTACCCGCTGTTGCGCGCGGTGCCGATGACCAGCCCGAAAATGACCAGGACCAGGATGGTCACGGCGATGCCCACGTAACCCATCACCAGGCCGGCGATCGCCATGCCCCGGCCGGCCGGTTCGCGCCGCAGGGCCATGTGCCCCAGGATCACGGCGGCCAGCTGCGGGAGCAGGAAGAATCCGAAGCCCACCAGCGCGGCGATGCCGCAGCACATGCTGGCGATGCTCAGACTCTTGGGCGCCGGCGGCGCGCCGTAGTACGCGGGCTGGCCGTAGGCGTTGGGGCTGCCCGGCTGGGCGTACGGCGACGGTTGGCCATACGGCGCGGCCGGCTGGCCGTAAATCGGAGGGTACGGGCTTGAGTACTGGCCGCGGTCAGGGGCCGCCTGGCCGGCGTAGGGCTGCTGGCCGATGTGAGGCTGCTGGCCCGTGTCCGGCTGCTGGCCGGTGAAGGGCTGCTGGCCGACGTGTGGCTGCTGACCCGTGTCCGGCTGCTGGCCGGTATAAGGTTGCTGGCCTGTATAGGGCTGTTGCGGGGATTCGGGTTGCGCGAACTGCTGCGTGGCCGACGGTCCCTGGTCCTGGCCGGCGGATGGCGCCTCCCCCGGCGGAACGTCGGGTTGGTGGTCCGGGAGGCGCAGGGTCGGCTGGTAGCCCTCCGGGGTCTCGTCTTTGCCTTGTTTTGGCTGTTCAGTCATGGCTTGTCCCCTCAAGAAGTCTGTGGATCCAGCGTACCGCCGCACGGTTGGCTTGGGACCGGGCCTATCGGCGGGTTTTCTTTCGTCACAGGAACGGGATTGGCGCGAAACCGTGTTGCACCCCGTCCGCGTCTGGCATGCTGGTGCCATGGCTAGCCGCGCGGGCACAGTTGCCCAACCCCAAGACCTTGTTGACCTCACTGCGCTTCTGGATGCGTACTACGACGTTTCGCCGGACCTCTCGGACCCGGGCCAGCGGGTGGCCTTCGGCACCTCCGGGCACCGGGGATCGAGCCTGAAGGCGTCCTTCAACGAACCCCACATCCTCGCCATCACGCAGGCGATCGTGGAATACCGGGCGGGCCAGGGCATCACCGGCCCCCTCTACATGGCCAAGGACACCCATGGCCTGAGCGAGCCCGCACAAAACTCTGCCCTGGAGGTGCTGGCCGCCAACGGCGTGCATGTCCTCATCGACGCCCGCCACGGCTACACACCCACCCCCGCCCTGAGCCACGCCATCCTGACGCACAACCGGAATGCCGCCCCGGGCGCGCCGCAGGCCGACGGCATCGTGGTGACCCCGAGCCACAACCCTCCGGGCGACGGCGGGTTCAAGTACAACCCCCCGCACGGCGGCCCCGCGGACACCGACGCCACCGGGTGGATCGCCAACCGCGCCAACGAGCTGCTGGAAAACGGCCTGCGAGGCGTCAAGCGGATCCCCGTGGCCGAGGCCCTCGCCGCCGGGACCACCGGCAAGTTCGACTTCCTGAGCAGCTACGTGGACGACCTCCCGTCGGTACTGGATCTCAATGCGATCCGCGAGGCGGGCGTCCGGATCGGCGCCGACCCGATGGGCGGAGCGTCGGTGGACTACTGGGGCGAGATCGGTGAGCGCCACCACCTGAACCTCACCGTGGTCAACCCCACCGTCGACCCCCAGTGGGCCTTCATGACGCTGGACTGGGACGAGAAGATCCGGATGGACTGCTCCTCGCCGTCGGCGATGGCGTCCCTGATCAACCGCATGGCTGCTGGTGCGGACGGGTCCGCAGCGTTCGACGTCGCCACCGGCAACGACGCCGACGCCGACCGCCACGGGATCGTCACACCTTTTGTTGATGGACAGGGCGGGCTGATGAACCCGAACCATTACCTCGCGGTCGCCATCGATTACCTGTACCGGCACCGGACCGGCTGGAACCCGCAGTCCGTGATCGGCAAGACCCTGGTTTCCTCCTCTATCATCGACCGCGTGGCCGAGAGCCTGGGCCGCAAACTTGTCGAGGTGCCCGTGGGCTTCAAGTGGTTCGTCCCCGGGCTGCTGTCCGGAGAGGGCGCCTTCGGCGGCGAGGAATCCGCCGGCGCCTCCTTTAACAAGATGGACGGGAGCGTCTGGACCACCGACAAGGACGGCATCCTGCTGGCCCTGCTGGCCTCGGAGATCACGGCGGTAACGGGCAAGTCACCGTCGCAGCTGTACAAGGGCCTCACCGACCAGTTCGGCGACCCCGTCTACGCCCGGATCGACGCGGCCGCCACCCGGGAACAGAAAGCGGCGCTGGGCAAGCTCTCGCCGTCGGACGTCACCGCGACCGAACTGGCCGGCGAAACGATCACGGCCAAACTGACCGAAGCCCCGGGCAACGGCGCCGCGATTGGCGGTCTCAAGGTAGTCACCGAAAACGCCTGGTTCGCGGCCCGGCCCTCCGGCACGGAGGACGTCTACAAGATCTACGCCGAGTCCTTCAAGGGTGCCGAGCACCTCAAGCAGGTCCAGGCCGAGGCGAAGGCGCTGGTGGACGGGGTTATTTCGTAGTTCAGCCGCCGGTGGCCAACTCGGCGCGGTCCCTGCCAAGCGTCTTTGCCTGGTAGAGGGCCGCGTCGGCCGAGATCACTGCGGCGTCGAGGCCGCCCGGTCCGGAGCCGGTGGACGCGATGCCGTAGCTCACGGTGGGCAGCCGGGGAATGACTGCGGACCCGGATTGATGGAGCCGGACGCTGATGTCGGCAGAGATTTCCCGCGCCCGGTCCGGCGTGACGCCAGGGAGCAGGAGGATGAATTCCTCGCCGCCGTAGCGGCCCACGAGGTCGGTGGAGCGGACAGTGCCTGCGCAGGCCCTGGCAAACGCCTGCAGTGCGGAGTCCCCGGCCGAGTGGCCGAACTCGTCGTTGATGGCCTTGAAGTGGTCGAGGTCCGCGAGGATGAGCGATGCCGTTGTTCCGGTCCGGCGCAAACGGCGCAGTTCGTTTTCGGCGAGATCCAGGAAGGCAGATCGGTTGAGCAGGCCCGTCAGGCCGTCCACGGTGGCCCGTGCCCGGAGATCCTGCGTCTGCTGTTCGTAGCTCAGCTCCGCCATCGTAAAAGACGCAACGACGAGCGTGACCATCGAGAAAACGGTCATGGGCACCGTGCCGAAGACCGACGCAAAGACCTGCCCCTCTGACCCGTCTGTCAGAAAGGCGACGAGGCGGCCCGCGTAGAAGACGGCCAGGATGCCGGCGCCCACAGCGAGGGGACGGTGCACCCGCGAGTAGTCGCGCTCGAGCAGGAACAGCTCCCGGGATCCCATGCCGATCAACACGGCCATGAACCCCAGGTACACCGGGCCTCCCGCCCAGACGTTGGTGGCCGGGTGGTCAAGGATCGAAGCGACGGCGGTGGCACCGGGGGCCGCGGCGAGTTGCCAGGGCCGGAGTGAGGGGGCCCGGAGCGATCGCCCGCCAGCCCAGATGCTGGCGGCGGCGGCGACCAGCAGGACGTTGCCGGCCGGGTTGGCCCAGACCTGGTGCACTGTCCCGCCCAGCAGGTACGCGGCGTTGCCGACCAGGAACAGCAGCAGGGCCATGCACCACCAGCCGCTGTAAGGGGACCGGGTGCGCCGGAACGTAATGAAGTAGAAAAGCATGAGCAGCGTGAGGTCGACAAGCGCCAAGGCAACCCGCAGTGTGGCGGTGTCAAGCATCATTTAGTGGTCCCCCCGGTCCGCCGTGATCTGCCCGAAATACTCACTTCGTCTTCGAACAACCGTCGAATTACCGTCGAGTGACTATCGAAGTTGACCCAAGTATGGCACCGGTCCGCAATAATTCACCGCGGCGGTCCCGGATATGACGTCCAGGCCCTTCCAGGAGGCCGTACTGGCGCTACGACTGGCTGCCGGTCCACAACTTCAGGATCCGGCGCGTGGCGTGCCCGCCGTCGGGTGCCATGTCCACGAGCGCTATCCGGTCAAGCGCGAAGGTGTCCCCCCGCTGGAGCCGTTTGTCGCCGTGGTGCGAGACGTGCGGGCGGTACCCTTCCAGGGTGTAGGCGGGCGTGGAGATCCTGCCGGGAAGCTGCTCCACGATCCGGACCAGCTCGTTGTGGAGGACCTGCAACTCTTCGCTGGGTTCAATCAGGTTGACCGGGATTGACCCTGCGCGCCCGAACCCGGCTTCGCCGCCCACGCTGATCCGGCAGCCCATGGCAGCGGCCACCGGGTCCGCCATGAGGGCGGCGATGTGCTCGGCGAGCGGATCGCCCGCGGCCGGCGGGGCGCCCGGTCCGGGTTCCGCACGGGTTTCCTGGCCGGATTCGACGACGCCGGACTTCACAATGTCGTCGGACTTAACCACGTCGGACTTAACCACGTCGAACTTGACCAGGGTGAGGTGCAGCGGCCAGTCATCCCGGGGAAACTCGAGTCCCTCGGCTACAGGTTCCACGAAGGCCACCGCGATCAGGTTCCGCATGGAAAAAGTGTGCCACGCCGCGGCGCTTCCGGGGCCGGGCGGGCGCTGAAAAGGCACAGTGCCGGCGGCGACGGCGCGGACTAAAATGGGAAGTGGCCTTGGATGTGGGCCTTGCGCTGAACCGCAGAATCGCATCCCGCGTGCCTCCGGCCTGTCCCCCATGGTGCCGGAGGCACCTCCGCGGAACGACAGCGCCGGTTAGCAGCGCGGGGGTCGTTAGACCGTACGGACGACGTCCTCGTAGGCGAATTTCGGCTTGGCTTCGCCCCATGCGTCGGCTCCGGGCTGGCCGATGTTGACCACCAGGAAGCTCTTCTGGCTCCCGTCGGGGAAGAACGCGGCGTCGATCTTGGCGAAGTCGGCACCCGTCATGGGACCGGCCGCGAGGCCCAGGGTGCGGACCGCGAGGATGAAGTAGCCGGCCTGCAGGTGGGCATTGTTGTTGCCCGTGGCCGCGGCGAGATCCGGCGCGGCGTCATACATGGCCTTGGGGGCGTTGTAGCCGGGAAGGAACGCATCCCACTGGTCCTGCCAGGCGGTGTCGTAGCTCAGGACCGCGACGAGCGGCGCTGATGCCGTCTTGGCGCGGTTCCCTGCGGCCAGTGCATCCACGAGCGTGGCGCGGGCTTCGTCGGAGCGCACGTACGTAACGCGCAGCGGCTGGGAGTTGAAGGCCGTGGGGCCGAACTTCGTCAGTTCGTAGATCGCGCGGGCCTGCTCGTCGGTGACGTCGCCGGTGAAGGCGTTCGCCGTGCGGGCTTCGGCAAAGATGGCGTCGACGGCGGCGGCCTCGATTACTGCTTCATCGTGGGCGAGTGTCATTAGCGTCCCTTTCGCTGTGCCGGCGCGCTCTTGGGTGGCCGGCGTCTCCTGCTGTCAATAGTTGCAACTTCAACGGACGGCGCCTGCTTCCCGTTGCAGCCTGTGACGTCGGGCACATCCGCCGGCACGCACCGCGCCGGCCGGACGGGACGGCGGACGGGACGGCGGACGGGACGGCCGGGCGGGACGGCGGACGGGACGGCGGACGGGACGGCCGGGCGGGACGGCCGGTAAATGCCGCGCGGTAAAGTTGCTCGGGAAGATTCCTTCCCCCGCCCGCCCCACATTCTCTGAAAGGCTCCCGGCATGAGCATGCTCGGCACCAAATGGAAGCTCCACGGCAACGGCAAGTCCGTCCGTCCCGGTGAGGTCGTCAGGCCGGATGAGCGGCTCACCTGGCCCTTGACGGTTGGGATCGGGATGCAGCACGTTGTGGCCATGTTCGGTGCCACCTTCCTGGTCCCGATCATCACGGGCATGCCGCCAGCCACCACCCTGTTCTTCTCTGGCATCGGCACGCTCCTGTTCCTGGTCATCACGCAGGGACGGGTGCCCAGCTACCTCGGTTCCAGCTTCGCGTTCATCGCGCCGATCATGGCTTCCCAGCAGCAGTTCGGCGTCCCCGGGGCACTGGGCGGGGTGGTCCTGGCAGGCGCAACCCTCGCCGTCGTTGGCGCGGTGGTGCAGAAGTTCGGCGCCGGCTGGATCAACCGCGTCATGCCGCCGATCGTGACCGGCGCGATCGTGGCGCTGATCGGCCTGAACCTGGCGCCCGCGGCGAAGGCCAACTTCGACCAGGCCCCCGTCACGGCCTTCACCACCCTGGCCGTCATCATCGTGGTCAGCGTGCTGTTCCGCGGCATGCTGGGCCGGCTGAGCATCCTGGTGGGCGTCCTGGTGGGCTACCTTGTTGCGATGATCCGGGGCGAGGTGGACTTCTCCAAGGTGGACAGTGCCGCGTGGGTGGGCCTGCCGCACTTCCAGACGCCCGAATTCCACCTCGGTGTCGTGGGCCTCTTCGTGCCGGTCGTCCTGGTGCTGGTGGCAGAGAACATCGGCCACGTGAAGTCGGTGTCCGCCATGACGGGGCAGAACCTCGACGGCGTCTCCGGCCGCGCGCTGTTGGCCGACGGCGCTGCCACTGTGCTTGCCGGTCTTGGCGGCGGCTCCGGGACCACCACGTACGCCGAGAACATCGGCGTCATGGCTGCCACCAAGGTGTATTCGACGGCGGCCTACTGGGTGGCCGGCGTCTTCGCAGTGATCCTGAGCTTTTCGCCGAAGTTTGGCGAACTCATCGCCACGGTCCCCGCCGGTGTCCTGGGCGGCGCGGCCACGATGCTGTACGGCATGATCGGCGTGCTGGGCGTGAAAATCTGGGTCCAGAACAAGGTGAACTTCTCCAACTCGATCAACCTGACTACGGCCGCCGTCGCCCTGATCGTCGGGATTGCCGACTACACCTGGACTATCGGCGACCTCAAGTTCACCGGGATCGCGCTGGGCTCGGCCGCTGCCCTGGTGATCTACCATGGCATGAAGGCGATCGCGAAGGTGCGCGGCACGGTGGCCGAGCCGGAAACCGAAGATCCCGGGCCGGCCGCGGCTTCGACGGCCGCGGTCAAGGCAGCCGTCAAGCGCGCCCCCAAGAAGCGCCGCTAAAGAACGCCGCCCGGAAGCGCGCCGCGGGCGGACCCTCCCGCAGACGCAAGAGGCCGGACTCCGCCCACAGGCAGGAGTCCGGCCTTTCCGCTGTCACGACCCTCCCAGGGCCGGCAGCGCCCGCAACGGCGGGGCCCTACGGCGCGACGGACTAGCCGGCGTCGAAGGCGTCCTTGTCATCGTCGCGGTCCTTCGGCGACTTGCGCTCCGGCAGGTCCGTCCCGGAGCCGTCCGGCAGCCCCGCCGCGTCCTGTCCGGACTCGGAGGAGAAGGGCCGCCCGGCGTCGGGCTCTTCCGTGTTGGCCTCGTCCATCTCCGCTTCCGAGGACGGCACGGCTGCCTCGGAATTCTCCGCGGCGTCGGGGTCGAAGCCGGGGGTTGCGCTGGCGTTTTCTGAACTCATTTGTTCCTCCACTCCTCCGAAGCGTCCTGCCCCGGGTTCTCCTGCACTGTCTTGGTCTTCCGCACCGAACTGGCTTAGGTCCGGCGCGCCGGCCGGATACGTCTCACCGTCGGGGCTGTCCTGGTTCAGCCCGGCGGCGTCGAAGGCCTCCTCCTCGCGGGGCTGGGCAAAGTTCTTTTCATCGCCGCCCATCTCCTGCTCGGCGGTCGGCGTACCGTAGCCACCCGCTTCTTCGGTGACGGTCTTGGGATCCTGCTGGTTTTCAGTCATGTCATTCCTCCTCGTACTGGAAATGGGACTAACTGGCACTGGACGGGTCCGGAGCGGGCTCAGAGGCCCTTGCCTCCGGTGACCGGAAGCACGGCTCCGGAGATATAGGAACCGTGGTCGGAGGCGAGCAGGACATAAGCGGCCGCGAGCTCCGCCGGCTGCCCCGCCCGCTGCAGGGGCGTGTCCTGACCGAACGTCGGGAGCTTGTCAGGCCATTCGGTGGCCGGAATCAGCGGGGTCCAGATGGGACCCGGGGCCACGGCGTTGACCCTGATCCCCTTGGGTCCGAGCTCCTGGGCCAGGGCTTTGGTGAAGGCCACCTGGGCCGCCTTGGTCATGGCGTAGTCAATGAGTCCCGGCGAAGGGTTGAAGGCCTGGATCGACGCAGTGGTGATGATCGACGCACCCGCTTCCAGATGCGGGACCGCGGCACGGGCCGTCCAGAGCAGGGAGTACAGATTGGTTTTGAAAACGCGATCGAACTCTTCGGTGGGCAGTGATTCGAAGCTCTCGCGGTTCTTCTGGTAGGCCGCATTCAGCACCAGGACGTCGAGGCGCCCGAATTCGGCCAGCGTCGCCTTCACAATGTCCGCCGCGAAGTCCTCGCTGCGGCCGTCGCCGGGGAGCAGGAGGGCCTTGCGGCCGGCCCTTCGGATCCACTCGGCGGTGTCCTGCGCGTCTTCTTCTTCCTCCGGCAGGTAGGAGATGGCGACGTCGGCCCCCTCACGGGCGAAGGCGATCGCCACCGCCCTGCCGATTCCGGAGTCGCCGCCCGTGATGAGGGCGGCCTTGCCGCCCAGGGCACCGCTGCCGCGGTAGCTTTCCTCTCCGTGGTCCGGTTTGGGCTCCATCGGTGAGGTGAGGCCAGGCTGCTTCTGGACCTGCTCCGGGAACGGGCCGGAATGGTAGCCGGCGCGGGGATCGCGCGGCTGGTCGGGCTGCTTGGGCTGGTCCTGCCGTTCGCTTGAGTCGCTCATAGTCCGCCTAACAACGTGTCGGTTTCCAGGGATGTTCATCGGTCCCGTCTGGCCGGGCCCGCTGAATCCATCCCAGTGAAGTAATCCGTTTCTACCCTAACCGCAATATCGTCAGCAAGCTTAGTACCGACTTGTTTTTGGCAACTCTCAAGCCTAGGTTGAGGGTGGGGCCGCATGCTGCTGCGGGTTCCCTTGGTTTCAGGATTTTGCGGAGGAGTACCGATGACTGGCCCAGTAGCGCCGAAGAACGACGGCAGGGACGAGTCCCTTGCCGAGCGGATGGACCGCAACTGGGCGGAGCTGCTGCAGGAACTGCGGGTACTCCAGACCGGTGTCCAGATCCTCGCCGGCTTCCTCCTGACCTTGCCTTTCCAGTCCCGCTTCGAAACGTTGGATGACTACCAGACCCGGCTGTACCCTCGCCAACGTGGTGCTGGCCGCCCTGACCACGGCCACGATCCTGCTGCCCGTGAGCGTGCACCGCCGGCTATTCCAACAAGGGCTAAAGGAAACGCTCGTGAGCAGCGCGGACATCATCGCCAAGTTTTCGTTGGCCGGTGTAGGGCTGCTGAGCGCGGGCACCACCTCACTCATCTTCGATGTCACCGTCAGCCGGACGGCGGGCGTGATCGCGGGGGTCGGGCTGCTGGCCGTGCTGGTGCTGCTGCTGGTGCTTGTCCCTGCCTGGATCCGTCGACGGGCCCGTAAAGAGGAGTCGCTATGACGGACGTTTCGCATGAGCGCCACACCGCAGGCACGGGAACCGTGGGCAAGTGGGTCAAGGAGCATGGACTGCTTCTGGCCAATATCGGGCTGTTCGTCGTGTTTTTCGGCGGCATGGTCCTGAGCGGGGCAAGCACGTACAGCGACGAGCAGCTGGCCCACGGCGAACCTGCCGTGACCGTCCTGCAGTACCTTGGCACCGGGAACTTCCTGGAGGCGACTTTCGAGAACTGGGAGTCGGAATTCCTGCAGATGGGCATGTACGTCATCCTCACCGTCTTCCTGTTCCAGAAGGGGTCGTCCGAGTCCAAGCCGATGGGCCGGACCGCTCCGCAGGACGAGGACCCCAGGCAGGCAAAGCTCAAGGAGTCCACGCCGTGGCCCGTGCGGCGCGGCGGCTGGGTCCTCAAGCTCTACGAACACTCGCTTTCGATCATGTTCCTCCTGCTGTTCCTGGCGTCGATTGTCCTGCACGCGGTTGGCGGCGCGGACGACTACAACAGTGACCAGGAGGCGCACGGACAGCCCACCGTGACGGTGCTGGGCTATCTGGCGACGAGCCGGTTCTGGTTCGAGTCCTTCCAGAACTGGCAAAGCGAGTTCCTCGCCGTGGCGGTTCTGGTGGGCGCCTCGGTCTACCTGCGCGAGAAGGGTTCCCCCGAGTCCAAACCCGTGGCCGAGCCGCACTACGAGACCGGCGCCTAGACGGCAGGCTGGCCGGCAGGGCAGCCGGCCAGCAGGGCGTCAGGCGCCTTCGAGGACCTGGCTGGTGACCCAGGTAAGGTACTTTGCCGCGTTTGCTACTGCGTCCTGCGGGCTGCCGGCGACGTCCAGCAGCTGTGCCGCGGCCACCACGCCGTGACGGGCAAGGTCCTCCGGGGTGACGAGGATCCGGCCGGCGACCACGATCACCGGAATGCCAAGGGCCTGGGCGGCATCGGCGAGGGCGATCGGCGCCTTGCCTGTCAGCGATTGGCTGTCCATGGAGCCTTCCCCGGTGATGACCAAATCGGCCACAGCGAGTTTCGCGTCCAGCCCGGTGAGGCCGGCCACCAGCTCGAAGCCGCCTTCCAGGGCGGCCGTGCTGAAGGCCAGGAACGACGCCGGGAATCCGCCGGCCGCACCGGCGCCGGGCACGTTGACGTCCCGGCCGGTCGTCTCGCGCAGGACCGAGGCCCAGTTGCGCAGGCCGGCGTCGAGCAGCTCCACCGCATCGGCGTCGGCGCCTTTTTGCGGGCCGAACACGTGTGCCGCGCCGTCGCTGCCGAACAGCGGGTTTTGGACGTCGACGGCAATCCTGAACTTCACCCGGGCCAGCCGCGGGTCGAGGCCGCTGATGTCCACGGACGCGACGTCGGCAAGCGATCCGCCGCCGAGGGGCACCACGTTGCCGGCGGCGTCCAGCGGCTTGAGTCCGAGGGCGCGGAGGGCGCCGCTGCCGCCGTCGCTCATGGCCGAGCCGCCCACGCCCAGCACGATTTCCGTGGCACCGGCGTCCAGCGCGGCGGCGATCAGCTGGCCGCAGCCATAGCTGTGGGCGCGCAGCGCGTTGGCCGGCGTGGGCTCCATGTGCGCCAGCCCTGAGGCCTGCGCCGTTTCAATCACCGCCGTGGCCCCGCCGAAGGCGTCCGCCCGGATGGCCCACGCGGCACCGATCGGGGCCAGGATGGGGCCGACGACCGCGTTGAGCCGTTCCTCGTAGCCGGCTGCGACGGCCGCCTCGAGGGTCCCTTCGCCGCCGTCGGCCACCGGAAACTGGATGGCGTCGGCCTCGGGGTAGACACGGAGGGCGCCTTCGGCAATGGCCGCGGCGGCTTCAACGGCGGTGAGGGAGCCCTTGAACTTGTCCGGGGCGATGAGGATGCGCATGGCTCTATCCTGCCAGCCCGGCGGCCCCGGGTGGTGCTCGATCGCCGGTACAGGGACAAATCCCCGCCACCGGGAGTAACCTGTCTGCCACACATGTTCCAGCCCGGGCCCGCCCGGCAGAGGACGACGTTGGAAAGCAACGGATAGGGGGATCATCGGTGAGCCACTACGGACACGGCGTTCCGGGCGTGACCGAGTTACTGCTGGTGCGGCACGGTGAAAGCCAGGGCAACGTTGCCGCCACGCTGGCTCATCAGGCCGGCGCGCATGTCATCGACGTCCCGGCCCGGGATGCGGATGTCGGACTGTCGGACACGGGACGGGAGCAGGCGCTGGCCCTGGGCAGGCTCCTCGCGGGCTACCCGGACGGCCGGCGCACGTCAGTCTGGTCCTCGCCCTACCTGCGCGCACGGCAGACCGCGGAACTCGCCGTCCAGACCGGCGGCTGGCAAACATCTATCCTGATCGATGAGCGGCTGCGCGACCGTGAGCTCGGCATCCTGGACATGCTCACTTCGGCCGGGGTGGAAGCGCGCCTCCCGGAGGAGGCCGGCCGGCGGCGGTGGCTCGGCAAGTTCTACTACCGGCCCCCGGGCGGCGAGTCCTGGGCGGACGTCGTGCTGCGGCTCCGCTCGCTGCTCGCAGACCTCGACAACAGGCATCCGGGCGGGGGTGTCCTGCTGGTCTGCCACGACGCCGTGATCCTGCTCATCCGCTACATCCTGGAGGGCCTCACGGAGGAGCAGCTGCTGGACATCGCGGCCGCCTCCACCATCCTCAATGCCTCCGTCAGCCGCTTCGTCCGGCCCGACGGCCGGGGGGAATGGCAGCTGGAGGCCTTCAATATGGCCGACCACCTCGCGAGCGAAGGTGTCCCGGTAACCCAGCACTCGGGAGACGCCGATGTCCACCCCCGCTGACTCCCGGCAGGCGAAACGCCGCCCTCAGGCCGAGGCAGTCACCCCGGCTTTGCTGCGCGCCTGGCCGCTCCCTGACGGCGGCTCCGGAAAGGATGACCGGGGCTCCGTGCTGGTGATAGGCGGTGCGCGCAAGACGCCCGGAGCGGCGTTGCTCGCCGGCGTCGCCGCACTCCGCGCGGGTGCTGGCCGGCTGACCCTGGCCGTGGCTGAGTCCGTGGCGGTGCCGCTCGCCATCGCCCTGCCCGAAGCCGGCGTCCTTGGCCTGCTGGAAACGACTGCCGGGACCGTGGTCGGTTCCGCCGCCGGGTCCCTGGCCGCCGAGCTGGAAACCGCGGACGCCGTCCTGGTGGGGCCGGGCCTGGACGACAAGGATCAGGCCACGGCGCTGCTGCGCGAACTCCTCAAGGCCACCCCGGGCAGCCCGCCGTGCATTGTCCTGGATGCTTTTGCCCTGGCCAGCGTGCCGGAGCTCGAAGCCGAACTGGCGCCGTGGGCCGGCCGGCTGATCCTGACCCCGAACGTCACGGAGGCGGGCATCCTGCTCGGGCGGGAAGTCGAGGACCTGCACCGCCAGCTCCCTGAGGTGGCCGACAAATACCGGGCCGTGGTCACGTGCCAAGGGGCCATCGCGGAACCCCGCAGCAGCAGGGCTGCCGCGTCCGGGGCCGGCCTCTGGGAGATCACCACAGGGCACAGCGGTCTGGGCACCTCGGGCAGCGGGGATGTCCTCTCCGGCGCCATCACGGGCCTCCGCGCCAGGGGAACGGGCAACGCGCAGGCCGCCTGCTGGGGAACGCATCTTCATGCTGCGGCCGGAGACCGCCTTGCCAGCCGGCTGGGTGGGCTGGGCTATCTCGCCCGGGAACTCACCGACGAATTGCCGCCACTCATGATGGAACTTTCCGCCTGAGCGGAGCGGTCCTTCAGGACCAGGTCCCGCGCTCCTGGAGAACCGCCTTGAGCAGGTCCGCGCGGTCCGTGACAATCCCGTCCACGCCAAGGTCCAGGAGCCGGTGCATTTCCGCGGGCTCGTTGACTGTCCACACGTGGACTTGCAGCCCGTGCCGGTGTGCCCGCCGGATGAAGCCGGGCGTCACCACGGGCACGGCGCCGTAGCGGACGGGGACCTGCAGGGCGTGGACTCCGCGCAGTGCCCGGCGCACCACGGCGGACATCAGCGGCGTCGGCAGCACGGGGCCCAGCAGGACGAACACGGCGTTGGACACGATGCCGGCGGAGCTGGCGGCGGGACGGCTCAGCTGCTTCAGCACTGCCCGGCGGCGCCGGTCCGAGAAACTGGCCACCAGCACGCGGTCGTGCAGTCCGTGGCGTTCGATCGCCGACGCCAGGGTGCCCACGGAGTTCCAGTCCTTGACGTCGATATTGAGCCGGACGTCCGGGAAGGCAGCGATCAGCTCATCGAACCGCGGGATCGGTTCGGTCCCGCCGATCCTGGCCTGGGCAACGGTTGCGGCCGGAAGGTCCGCGATTTGGCCCCGGCCCTCCGTGATCCGGTCCAGGGTCTTGTCGTGGAAGAGCACCAACACGCCGTCGGCCGTGGTGTGCACATCCGTCTCCAGATGCCGGAACCCGAGGTCGACGGCGGCGCGGAACGCGGCCATCGAGTTCTCCAGCCCGTCCAGCGAGAAGCCCCGGTGGGCCAGCGCCAGCGGCGCCCGGGAGCCGCCCGGGGCCCGGGCAGCGGCGCCCTCCGGGGCACCGTCGCCATTGCCGCGAGGGGCGAAGTAGGGGTGCAGGTCAGTCACTCCTGAAGCGTACCGGAGCCTCGATCTGACGGCATGGGGTTGGACCGGGTGGGCCGGCCGGGCTCATCGGGTCCGGGGTAGCGGGCCTCAGCGGGACGGGGTGTCAGGAGTCTGCTGGCGGATTTCGACGCCGTCGCTGCAGTGCAGCAGCGTGCGTCCGCGGCCGCCGTCGAGGTCGACCCAGACCACGCTATGGTCCGCCGTCACGGCGTCCACAAGGCCGCCGGTCTCAAAGCCCGGGGCGAGCCGGACGCTGACGCGGTCGCCCTGGCGCAACTGCCTCCAGTGCCGGTCCGGTTCCGCCGGGTGCAGGGGCTGTTCGTCTGTGTTGTTGATGCGGTGCCTGGCCATGATGTCCCCACTATCGGTCAAACGTTTCGTCGCGAGCTTCCAGCCTAGGAGGCCAAGGTGAACACCAGTTGGCCGTTCGCTGGGAATCCGGTGACCGCGGGAACTGAGCCGGCGGGTGTGGGGACCTGACCGGGGACGAGGGCCGGGGAACTGAGCCGGGTTTTAGGGCAGCCGGACGCCGAGTTCGGCGAGCTTGGACTCGAGGATCTGGGCGACGCCGTCGTCGTCGAAGTGCGGGGCCTGCCTGCCGGCGGCCCGGATCGCTTCCGGGTGGCCGCTGGCCATCGCGTAGCCGTGCCCGGCCCAGCGAAGCATCTCGATGTCGTTGGGCATGTCCCCGAATGCCACCACGTCCGCGGCGCCGATGCCGAGGGACGCCGCATATTCAGCCAGGGCGACGGCCTTGTTCACGCCGGGCAGGGAGAGCTCCAGGAGGGCCATGTTCGGCGCCGAGTGCGTCGCGGCGGCCAGATGGGCGACCGCGGGCGTGACCTCGGCCAGGAACTCGTCGGCGGTCCCTTCGCGGACAATGGCCAGGAACTTCGCCACGGCGTCACCCTCGGTGAGGGTGGTGTGAAGCGGGGCCGGGGTGAATTCCGCGAGCAATTCGCTCGAGCCGTTTTCGATGAAGCCCGGTTCCAGGTGGAAGCCGGTCAGGGTTTCGGCGGCAAACAGCGCGGACGGACGCAGCCGCTTGATGATGCGGCGGACCTCGAACATGGCGTCGAGCTCCAGTGTCCGCGCCGAGAGCAGGCGGTCCGCCTCGAGGTCCCACACGACGGCGCCGTTGGAGCAGATGACCGTTCCGGTGTGCCCCAGCTGGTCCTGCAGGGGGTGGAGCCAGCGCGGCGGCCGTCCGGTGACGAACACCAGTTCCAGCCCGGCGTCGCGGCAGGCGTGGAACGCGCGGACGGTCCGGCCGCTGATTTTGCCGTCATGGCCGAGGATCGTTCCGTCAATGTCACTTGCTACCAGCCGCATAGTGCCAGTCTACGTGCGCCAAGACGGTCGGCCCTCGCGGCAGCATTCGCCGAGGTGTGCGCCGAGATCGCCGGACCGCGTCGGATTCGCCGGACAATCACGGCGAACTGGAGAGGTTCCGGCGAGCCCGACGACGGCGGCGGGTGGCGGCGGGTGGCGGCGGGCGGGGGCGGGCTCAGTGACGTTCGAAGATGCCGGTCAGCGTTCCCCGGCCCAGGGTGTGCCGCGACAGCTTCGCTTCCAGGCTGCCGGGAGCGGTGTGCTCGTTGAGTCCGGAGGGTGCGATGTCGAGCGCGTGGACGGTGATGACGTACCGGTGCGGTCCGTGTCCGGGAGGCGGCGCGGCGCCCAGGTAGCCGTGGAACCCGCCGTCGTTCTTCAACTGGATGGCACCCGGGGGAAGGAGCCTGCCGCCCTCGGCGCCCGCTCCTGCCGGCAGCGAGGTGACGTCGGCGGGGATGTCCAGCACGGCCCAGTGCCAGAAGCCGCCGCGGCCCGGGGCGTCGGGGTCGAACATGGTCACGGCGTAGCCCTTGGTGCCGGCCGGGACGCCGCTCCAGCTCAGCTGCGGGGATTCGTCCTGGCCGCCGGCGCGCATTTTGCCGCTGCGCTGGGCGGCCGGGAGCGTCTGGCCGTCCGCGAAAGATTCACTGCGGACGGGGAACATCGGAACCTCGTGGCGTGTCATGGCTGCCTTTCACTCACTGCAGGGGCTGGGCCCCCGTTTCCATCCGTGCCAGCTCCGCGCGCGTGGGCGGGTTGGCGCCGGCGCGGGACACGGTGACCGCCGCTGCCCGGGAGGCATGGGCGAGGAGATCGCGGAGGCTTTCGGCGGAGAGTTCGCGCAGGCCCTTGCGGTTTTGTGCCCCGTCCAGGCCCAGATCCACCACGCCGGACAGCAGCGCGGCCATGAAGGAATCCCCGGCCCCTACTGTGTCGGCGACGCTGATCTCGGGGGCGGGGAACTGCGCCTCACCTGCGGCGTTGATGCCCCATGGCCCCTTGCTGCCGCGGGTCACCACCACCATTGCCGGCCCTTCGGAGCCGCCCAGCGCCTGCCAGCGGCGGGCCGAGTCCAGTGGGTCAACCCCCGGGTAGAGCCATTCGAGGTCCTCGTCGGAGGCCTTCACAACGTCCGCGAGGCGCACGAACTTTTCGGCCTGCCCGCGGGCGTAGTCCACGTCCGGGATGATGCTGGGACGGCAATTGGGGTCGAAGCTGATGGTGGCGGACGGGTGGGCACGCTCGACGGCGGCAAACACCTCGGCGGCGCCGGGCGCCAGCATGGTGGCGATCGAACCGGTGTGCAGCAGCGTGGTTCCCTGGAGCAGGAACGGCAGGCGCGCCGCGACGCCGGGAAGCTCCCAGGCGAGGTCGAACGTGTAGGTGGCGGCGCCGGCGTCGTCGATCAGGGCGGCGGCCACACTGGTGGGCAGCTCGTCGGGTCCCACCGGGAGCAGCACGGAGCTCGACTTCAGGTGCGCGGCCAGGGCCTCACCATAAGCATCGCGCCCGTAGCGGCCGATGAACTGGACCGGATGGTCCAGCCGCGCCAGACCCACCGCCACGTTGAGGGGGCTGCCGCCGACATGGGCCTGGACGCCGGAGGACCGCTGGACTACATCAACCAGCCCCTCGCCAATAACTGTGAGCATGACCATACTCTGCCAGAGAATGCGCTCCGGTGCCGTGTGTTGCGCGCACCGCCCGCGTTCGGCGTGCTGGCGCCGCTACCGGCGATGCCGGGCCGCCGGCGCTCAGGCCGCGGTGGTGTCCAGCGCGATCCCGGCGGAGGCGGCGTGGGCAAACCTGGCGTCGATGTGGACCACGTCCCGGCCCGCCCGCTGCAGGAGGCTGGCGGCGATCCCGGCACGGTACCCGGAACTGCAGTGCACCCAGAGTTTCCCGGCGGGAATGTCCCCGAGGCGCAGCAACAGCTCGTGCAGTGGCAGGTTGACCGCGCCCACCACGCGGGCGGCGGCGAATTCGTCGGCCCGGCGCACGTCCAGCACGGTGTCCTCGGGCGCCCGGCCGGCGAGCACGCCGTCCCAGCCCACGCGCGGGTAGGAGGCGAGGCCGGCCTGCGGGGCGAGGGCGTGCGGCTCGGTTCCGACGGCGGCGTCGGGGGATTCGATGCCGATCCGGGAGAGGTCGCGGATGGCGCTCTCAATGTCTTCCCGCGAGCCCACCAGGGTCAGCGGTTCGGCCCACGGCAGCACCCAGCCGAGATAGGTGGTGAAACTGGAGCCGGAGCCATACTCAAAACTGACGCTGCCCTTCAGGTGGCTGTTGGCGAACGCCACGCGCCGGCGCAGGTCCACCACCCACTCGCCGGCGTCCAGGCGCCGGGTGAGTTCGGCGGCATCGAGCGATGCCGGAACGGCCAGCTCCGCAGCGCCCGGGCCCCGGAAATTGGCCGGACTCATGTGCGCGTAGTAGGAGGGGTGGTCCGTGAGGTTGGCGATGAGCTGGCGGACGAAGTGGCCCTCATCGGGGTCCGTCAGGGCGTGGTTTGCGGCGAGCTGCTCGCCGATGGTTGAGGACCGGGCGCCGCTGGCGGGTCCGGAGGAGCAGAACGAGCCGAATCCGTGGGTCGGGAACAGCGCGGCGTCAGGGCCGGCCTCGGCGGCGAGGCGCCGGACCGAGGCGTACTGGTCGTGGGTCAGGCCAACCGTGTCCGCCTCGGCAACAAGGTCCGTGCGGCCCACCGAGCCGTACAGCAGGCTGCCGCCCGAGAAGACGGCCTGCTTCGCGCCGTCGTCCACGATGAACGACAGGTGGGTATGCGTGTGGCCCGGCGTGGCGACCGCCCTGACCGTAAGCGAGCCCACGCGGACCGTTTGGCCGTCGGTGACGGGAGTTCGCTCGAACCCGACGGCGTCGGCGGCGTTGACGAGATAGCTTGCGCCGTGGGCGCGGGCCAGGATCAGCCCGCCGGTGATGTAGTCATTGTGCATGTGCGTTTCGGCCACGTGCGTGATGGCTACCCCGGCGTCACGGGCGGCCGCCTCGATGCGGTCCGTGTCGCGCTGCGGGTCGATCGCCAGCGCCACCGAGCCGTCGTGGACCAGGTAGCTGCGGTCCCCGAGCTGCGGGGTCTCGATGACGATGACTTCCATGGTCCCTCCGGTGAGGTCAGCCCGTTAAGGTCAGCCCCGGTTGACGGGGTGTCCCTCGTCCTGCCACTTCATGATCCCGCCGGTGACGTTGACGGCGTCGTATCCCTGGTCCTCCAGGTAGGTGGCGGCCTGGGCGCTGCGGCCCCCGGCGGCGCACATGACGTAGACCGTGCCGCTGGCCGGAACCTCGGCGAGGGACTGGACAAACCGTGAGAGCGGGATGCTCCGGGCGCCGGGAACGCGGACGGCGACGTATTCGTCCTCCTCGCGGACATCGATGATTTCGGTGGCGTCGCCCAGGGCGGCCAGGTCCTTGACGGAAATGCTCTTCATGCCTGTTCCTTTCGCGGGCGCCAGACGGCCCGGCGCGCGTATTCCAGCTCAATCATGATACCCCTTGGGGTATCATGACCCTCCGGACGGCCCCTCCCGCCACACCTCCAAATATAGCCCGTCGGCCTGGCCTGCCAATCTAGTCTGGGCGGCCCTGCTGGTAGACGTCCGGGATGCCGTCGTGGTCCGAGTCGACCTGTTCGGCCTCCTCCGCCCGCCGGTACTGCTGGTTGCGTGTCCGGAGCACCGTGGTGGCGAGGAGCGCGGCGAGCAGGGAGGCCGCGAGGATCCCTACCTTCGCGCGGTCTTCATGCGCAGTGCCCTGGCCGAAGCTCAACTCGGCCAGCAGCAGCGAGACCGTGAAACCGATGCCGGCCAGGATCGAGAGGCCGAAGACGTCGATCCACTTGAAGGACCCGTCCAGGCGCGCCCGCGTGACTTTGGTGATGAGCCAGGTGGTGCCGAGGATCCCGGCCGGCTTCCCGGCAACCAAGGCCACGATGATGCCCACGGCCACGGGGTCCGTCAGGGCGGCGCCGAGGCCCTGCAAGCCGCCTATGACCACCCCGGCGGAAAAGAACGCGAAGACCGGGACGGCGATCCCGGCCGAGATCGGGCGGAACCGGTGTTCGAAAATCTCCGCCAGGCCCGGGCCGGCTTCAGGCCCGCCGCTGGCCTCCGAACGTTTGACGGGAATGGCAAATCCGAGCAGGACCCCGGCTACGGTGGCGTGGATGCCTGATGCGTGCACGAGTGCCCACGTTGCGAAGCCCAGCGGCAGCAGGATCACCCAGGCTGCCGCTGCGTGCGTGCCGAAGAACCGCCGGTATTTGTGCGCCAGGAACGTGTAGAGGCCCAGCGGGAGCAGGGCCAGCAGGAACGGCTCGGGGTGGAGTTCGCTGGTGTAGAAGATCGCGATGATGGCGATGGCCAGGAGGTCGTCCACGACGGCGAGGGTCAGCAGGAAGATCCGCAGCGCACTGGGAAGGTGGGAACCGATCAGCGCCAGCACCGCGACGGCGAAGGCGATGTCAGTGGCGGTGGGAATGGCCCAGCCGTGCAGTGTCTCGGGACCGGAGAGGTTGACGGCCGCGTAGATGAGTGCCGGAACGGCCACACCGCCCACGGCGGCGGCCACCGGAACCACCGATTTGCTCGGCTGGCGCAAGTCGCCGGCGACAAACTCGCGCTTGAGTTCGAGCCCCACCAGGAAGAAGAAAATGGCCAGCAGGCCGTCGGCGGCCCAGGCGCCCAGGCTCAGGTCCAGATGCCAGGGCGCGTAGCCGACGGTGAAGTCGCGCAGTGCGAAGTAACTTTCCGAGGCCGGGGAGTTGGCCCAGATGAGGGCCGCCATCGCCGCGGCGACCAGCAGCGCGCCGCCCACGGTTTCCTTGCGGAGGATCTCGCCGATCCGCAGGGCCTCGGCGTAGCTGCCCCGGCCGAAGATGGTGAGGCGGGGCGGCGAAGGCGGATGCGGTGAAGGGGGTGTGGGCGAAGGGGGCAGGGCGCTCATGGGATCCTCAAAATGGGGTCGACGGAACTATGCCGACCAGACTTCCCGGCGCACCTGCGCTCCAGTCTATTCGCTTTCGCCGGCCAGCGGATGCCGTCAGGGACGCCGGCAGGCGGGGCGGGCGGGCGGGGCGGGCGGGCCGGCCTGGCGACGCCCGGATTTCAGACCAGCAGCTGCTGCACGAGTTCACGGCATTTCCGGTACGCGGGCGCCTTCGGATCGATGAGTGCAAAGTGGTCGCCCGGGACCTTGAGCAACTGGACGGGCGCACCGGCAGCCTTGGCTGCTCCGGCGTAGGTCTCGGACTGGCTCACGGGGACGGTATCGTCCTCCGTGCCGTGAACGGCATATACGGGCACGCCCAGCGGCACCGCGCTCATGGGGTCCGCAAATTTATGCCGTTTGGGATATTTCTCCGACGAGCCGCCCAGGAAGTTGCTGACGGCTCCGTTGCTGAGGTTGAGCCGCTCGGCGGCCGCGAGGTTGAGCACCCCCGACTGACTAACGACGCCGGTGAGCTGCACCGCGCCGTCGTCGTCGCCGCGCCGCATCAGCTGGCGGTCCGCGTCCGGGGCTCCGAGCCCGGCGAGCCGGCTGCGTCCCGCCGCCCAGACGGCGAGGTGGCCGCCGGCCGAGTGGCCAAGGGCCACCACGCGGTCCAGTCCCAGCCCGTGCTCGCCGGCGAGTTCACCGAGCTTGTCGATTCCGGCCAGGACGTCGGCGAACGTGTTGGGCCAGCCTCCGCCGTTGCCGGCCCGCCGGTACTCCAGGTTCCAGGCTGCCATGCCGTGCGCGGCGAGGTCCTTGGCGAGGGGCTCCCCCAGTTCTGCGCCGTACTGCGAACGCCAGTACCCGCCATGGATCACCACCACCACACCCTTGGGGGCGGCAACCTCCGGGAGGAAGAGCTCCCCCCACTGGCTGGGGTCCTCGCCATATTGGTACTTGTGCCTCTTCACAGCGTCCTCCTTGGGGCCCGGTGAACAGGCGGCGGAGACTGCCCCCAGAGTCACCGCCGCTGCGGCCGCGATCATAGTCCGCCGCCGCATTTCAGCCATGTGCTGAGCCTACCTTGGGCACCAAGCGGCCCCGCGCAGGCCCAGCATGTTGCACGCCGCCTCTGCAGCGCCCTTGCACACCGCCTCGTGGCGGCGCCCGGTGCCGGCTGCCTGCGGGCCGGTGCCGCTGGTGCGGAAATGCCGGCGGGCATGCCCGGCGGTGACCGCCTGCGGTCCGGTGTCGGTGGTGCGCCGTAAGCTGGAGCCATGGCGAGCAACTGGGACCGTTTGGACGTGAGCCTGCGCGATTCCGTGCAGGAGAACGTGGAGTTGTACGAGCGGGTCCGGCCTGCCCTGAAGCTGGTCACCCGGGAGGTGCTGCTCACGCTGCGGACCATGCTCAAGGACACCGAGGTCACGCCGTTGTTCGTCACCGGACGCACCAAGACCGTTGAATCGTTCCGCGAGAAGATTTCCCGCACGGAGAAACCGCTGGAGCCGGGCGGTCCACCTGTGCTGAAGTTCCCGGACCCGTTCCGGACCCTGAATGACATGGTGGGAATCCGTGTGATCACCAAGCTGCCGGCGGAAAACGCGGTGGTGGCCAATCTGATCAAGCGCCAGCGCCAGCTCTTTGACTGCCGGGGGGACCGCGAAAAGGACATCGGCTCGATCGAGTCCGGCACGTACGGCTACTCCAGCCGGCACCTGATCCTGCGGACCATCCAGAACGAGGCCGTCAAGGACTACCAGCTGGCCTTCAACCCGGACGTCGCGCCGAATGGCAGCTACTTCTTCGAGTGCCAGATCCGGACGGTCTTCGCCCACGCCTGGAGCGAGATCGAGCACGACATCCGCTTCAAGGCCGAAGACCCGCGGGCCTGGACCCCGCACTTCGACCGCCAGTTCACCGCCACGGCCGCCATGCTGGAGACCGTGGAGAGCGCGTTCTCGGACCTGCACGAACGCTATGAGGAGGTCCGCGGCTACTGGGATATGGACGGCGAGGGTGCCGCGCCGCTGACCCCCAACCGGATCCGCGACGTCTGGCGGACCCTGCTGCCGCACGTGGACCGGAAGGTCGACGACGACTGGGGCTGGGCCGCGGAGCTCATGGCCGCACACGGCCTCAACCAGACCATGCAGCTCGCCGGGCTGCTTAGCGCCAACAGGATCACCGAGGTCCGCAAGGCCCTGGACCACCGCTACTCACCGGGCCCGGACCGGCTGCTCGATGACCTGCTGCTGTGGCAGTACGGCACCGAACACATCGAGCTCACCGCCGAGCCGGCCGACGCCGTCCCGCACCCCCGGCGCGACAGCCTCCAGCGGCGGCTCAAGCAGATCGAACGGTACCGGCTCACCCAGGGCTAGCGCGCCGGCCTGCAACTGCCTCTGCCCCCGGCCTCCACCGATTCTCCCCGCCTTTGGACCAGCGACGCCGGGACTCACCGGCGGTTCGGCCCGACACGCCGGGCGCCGGACCCCAGAGTGGTGGATTTCAGCGCCAGCGGGGCGGATCTTCGATGGGCGCGGACGGCGGGTGCGGCCTACGCGTGGGCGTAGGTGAGGCAATCGGCGTTGTCGACCCCCGGGCCCACGTGAACTTCGGACGCCTTGCACATCAGATGGTCGTTGTGGGTGCACTCGGTACGCTGGCAGGCGCCGACGTCGGCCAGCACCTTGGGGAGCCCGCCGTGCACCCCGATGTCGATGAAGGTCGCGCATGAGGCGTGATCTGCGGCGCCGCCGACGGTAATGGCGGCCGCGTTGCAGTGCGAGTGGTCATTGAAGGAGCAATTGCTCACGCTGCAGTCGGCTACGTGCGTCGTCATTGGATTTCCTCCAAGCTCCGGCCACCCCGGACGGGCGGCGCCGTAAATCCACCGTAGGCCGCACCCAGGCAAACAAAAAGACCCAAACGCATGACCTAATACCGGCCCGGACGGGTGCCTGCCAGTTGTCCGTGGGAGTTACAGCTAGTGCCCGGCGCCGAGCCTGCCGGCCAGGCGTTCGCGCATCAGGGCGCTGGCCTGGTTCAGGCCCACGACGTCGACGCTCTTGCCGTGCTGCCGGTACTTCTCCGTGATGGCATCCAAAGCGGCGATCGTGGAGGCGTCCCACAGGTGGGAATCGCGCATGTCGATGACGACGCGTTCCGGGTCCAGTGCGTACTCGAACTGGGTATAGAGGTCATTCGAGGAGGCGAAGAACAGCTCGCCGTCCACGCGATACGTGGCCCGGCCGCCGTCGTCCTCCGTCACGGAGCGCTCGACCGTGACGAAATGGGCCACCCGCCTGGCGAACAGGACCATCGCGACAAGTACGCCGACGCCGACGCCGACTGCCAGGTTGTGCGTGGCAACGGTGACCACCACCGTCGCCGCCATGACCGCGGTTTCGCTCTTGGGCAGGGCCTTGAGGGTGGCCGGGCGGATGCTGTGCCAGTCAAAGGTGGCGACCGAGACGAAAATCATGACGGCCACCAGCGCGGCCATCGGAATGAGGGACACAACGTCTCCGAGGGCCACCACGAGGATGAGCAGGAAAACGCCGGCCAGGAACGTGGAGATCCGGGTGCGGGCGCCGGAAGCCTTGACGTTGATCATGGTCTGGCCGATCATGGCGCAGCCGCCCATGCCGCCGAAGCATCCGGTGACGATGTTTGCCACACCCTGCCCCCAGGCCTCGCGGGTCTTGGCTGAACGCGTGTCCGTGATGTCATCCACGAGCTTCGCGGTCATGAGGGATTCGAGCAGACCCACGAAGGCCATGGCCAGTGCGAACGGGAAGATGACCTGCAGCGTTTCGAACGTGTTCGGCACGTTGGGAAGGGAGAGTGAGGGCAGCGAGTCCGGCAGTGCACCCTTGTCCCCCACTGTGGGAACGACGACGGCGGCCGTCACCGTGATGAGCGTCAGGGCCACAATGGCCACGAGGGGTGCGGGGACGGCTTTGGTGAGCCTGGGCAGGCCGAAGACGATCAGCAGGCCCAGCGCGGTGAGCGGGTAGACCAGCCAGGGAACGCCCATCAGCTCGGGCACCTGCGACATGAAGATCAGGATGGCCAGGGCGTTGACGAAGCCCACCATCACCGAGCGCGGGATAAAGCGCATCAGTTTGGCCACGCCGGAGAGGCCCAGGACGATCTGGAAAATACCGGCCAGAATCACCGCCGCCACAAGGTAATCCAGGCCGTGGGACTTCACCAGCGGCGCGGTCACCAGGGCGACGGCGCCGGTGGCCGCCGAGATCATCGCCGGGCGCCCGCCGACGAAGGCGATGGTCACCGCCATCGTGAAGGACGCGAAGAGCCCGATCCGCGGATCGACTCCGGCGATGATCGAGAAGGCGATCGCCTCGGGAATCAGGGCCAGGGCCACGACCAGTCCGCCCAGGACCTCGGTCTTGAGCCGGCGCGGGGACATCAAGGCGCCCCGGACCGATTGCAGCTGCTCGGGCGTGAAGGCGGGAGCGTCCCCGGCGGTTTTGACGGCCATTGCTGGCTCCGTTCGTGGTCAAGAAGGCACAACGACGCCTTCAGAGTTCAAAGAATGTGGGGGCGCTGCGTCGCACCGGGCAGGGCAGGGAGCTTGCCGTGAGGAGCTCGCCCGCTCCTCAAAGCCTACCCAAGCCGCTCCGCCGCCGGCCGCCGGCCGCCGCTAAAATCTGACATATTTGTCCGACAGGTGGTCACGAAGTGGCCACCCCGTGGACGCCGGTGGCACCATTCTTGGATGCTTGAGGCAACTAAAACTCCGAATACCGCCCGGGACTCGGGCGCTGCCGCCGACGTCCCGGCCAATCCCGCCCTCGCCGCCGAGGCAAAGATTGCCCGCATCGCGGGTGACGGTCTTCCCGATCCTCGTGGTGGTGGCCGGGCTCGCCGGCTTCCTTCTCCCCGGGACGTTCAAACCCCTCGCCCCCAGCGTGCCCTTCCTGCTGGGCATCATCATGTTCTGCATGGGCCTGACGCTGACGCCGCCCGATTTCGCCTCGGTGGCCAAGCGCCCCTGGGCAGTGGCTCTGGGAATCGTGGCGCACTACGTCATCATGCCGGGGGCCGGGTGGCTGATCGCCGTCGGCCTCCACCTTGAGCCGGAACTTGCGGTGGGCCTGATCCTGGTGGGCTGCGCGCCGTCGGGCACCGCCTCCAACGTGATGGCGTTCCTCGCCAAGGGCGACGTCGCCCTGTCCGTGGCCGTCGCCTCCGTGTCCACCCTGATCGCCCCGATCGTGACGCCGCTGCTGGTGCTGTTCCTGGCCGGCTCGTACCTGAGCATCGACGCCGGCGGCATGGTCCAGGACATCGTCAAGACCGTCCTCCTGCCCGTCATCGCCGGCCTGCTGGCACGCCTCTTCCTCAAGAAGCTTGTGGCCAGGGTCCTGCCGGCGCTGCCGTGGGCCTCCGCCGTCGTGATTTCCCTGATCGTGGCGATCGTGGTGGCCGGCAGCGCCAGCAAGATTGTCGCCGCGGGTGGCATCGTGTTCCTGGCCGTGGTGCTCCACAACGGCTTCGGACTGGGCCTGGGCTACCTGGCCGGCAAGCTGGGGCGCCTGGATGACAAGGCGCGCCGGGCCCTCGCCTTCGAGGTCGGGATGCAGAATTCCGGCCTCGCCGCCACCCTCGCGACGGCTCACTTCGGCGCGCTGGCGGCCCTGCCGTCGGCCGTCTTCTCCCTGTGGCACAACGTCTCCGGCGCGATCGTGGCGGCGTGGCTGGCCCGGCGTCCGATCCGGGAGGCACCGCAGAACGCGGCACCGCAGGACACGGCACCGGAGGCCGCCGCGCTGAAAGCCTAAGGGGTCCTAGCCCCGCAGCTGTTCGAGCAGCAAAGTGACGGCGCGCCCGGCCAGGATTTCGGGGGGCTCCGTTCCGGCGGGGACCACATCGTGTCCGTCCCGGACGGCGAGGCTGCCGGCCCCGGCGTCGTCCGTGATGAGCACTTGGGGCGTGCCGCGGCCGGCGAGCTCTGCCATGGCCCCGGAATCGTCGTCCGTCTCCGGCGCGCTGGCGTGGATCACGCCGTCGGCGCCGCCGGAGAGCATGAACTGCCGCCAGCTCCCGCCCAGCAGGATGACCGCCTGGTAGCCGTGCTCCGGCAGGATCCTGGCCAGCGCCGCGGCGATGGCCCTGTCCCGGGGCTGCTCGAGGTCCGCGACGGCCACGGCCACCAGCTCCGTCCTGCCCCGGCGCATTCCCTGGGCGGCACGGTTGGCCACATAGCCAAGTTCGCGGACCGCGGCGTGCACCCGGTCCTGGGTGGCCTCGCTGATCCGGGTGGTGCCGCCGGAACGGCCGGAGAGCACGTAGGAGACGGTGGTCAGGGAAACCCCGGCCGTCCGCGCGACATCGCGGATGGTGGGCGTGGATCCAGGCCGCACTGATGACTCCCGGCTGCTTCTCCGCCGGGTCCGCGGCGGCTCATGAAAACGTTGTTGTAGGGCAGACCCCCTGGGTGAACTCTAGCCCGAAGCACCGGTCAAGCAACGCGGGGTCACTTAGCGCCGGTCGCGCCGCCCCGGATGGGCGCTAAGTGACCCCGCGTTGGTGTTTGGGGTTGGGGTTTGCGGTGGGCAGGTCCTTGGTGAATGCCAGTGGCCCGATGGTTTCCGGGTCGGCGGAGAGGTCGAACTGTGCCTCGTAACCGGTGCTCAGGTAGAGGTGTTTCGCCTCCGGCTGGCGCGGGCCGGTGGTCAGGTAGACCTTCCGGTAGCCGCGGCGGCCGGCCAGTGCTTCCAGCTCGGTGAGGACAAGCCGGGCCAGTCCGCGGCGCCGATGCGCCGAGTGCGTCCAGATCCGCTTGAACTCGGCGGTCTGCGGGCCGTGCCGGCGGAAAGCGCCGCCGGCCACGGATTCGCCGTTCTCGCGCACGATCAACAGGGCGCCGCCCGGCGCGGCGAATTCCTCGGCAGGGTAGCGGTTGAGTTCCTCCGCGGCGGCTCCCCGGCCGAAAAGGTTGCCGTAGCGGGTGTCGTATTCGAGCGCGAGCTCATCCAGGAGCGGACAGACCCTGGGATCGCTCATGGGAAGGTTCAGGACCGTCAGCCTGGACTTGTCCAAAGCCCGGGCACCCACCGACCGGGTGTCCACGGGCGGGGTGTGCAGTGGTGCAGGGGTCATGACGGGTCCTTTCCGGCGGCTGCCTGCGGCACGGCCTGGCTGGCGTCCGCTGGATCGTTGTTGGCCTGGCTGTTGTCCGCTTGACCTCTGATGGGGTCCGCCAGCAGGTTCAGGATGCGCCGGGCCAGGGCGTCGTTTTCACGGAACGGCGCGGCGTTGCTGCGGGGCCGGGCGAAGGCGCCCGCGCCCCAGCCGGAGGTGCCGGGCCCGACGCCGAATAGCCGCTCGCGCCGCTCGCCCACCGGGCTGATGAGCTCGTTGCGGGCCGACACGAGCAGCCGTCCGGTCGCGTGCGTGCCGTCCGCGGTCAAGAGCTGCTGCTCCGTGCCGAGACCGGAGTTGTGCAGCTGGCGCAGCAGCGGGTTCGCGGAACGGGCCACCGACGGCGCCGGGAGCCGGGCCTCGATCAGGGCCGGCGCCGACACGGTGATCCCGGACTGGGCCGAGCGGGCGACAAACCGGCCCGAGTACTCCGCGGCCTCGATTTCCAGCCCCGGGCCAATGAACTGCAGCAGACCGGCCCGGTGGATCGCCAGCATTTCCCGCAGCCTGCGCGGCGGCGGCCCGGAATCGACGAAGCTGAAGAAGCCGTGCCACCAGCCCTGGACCTCCTGCTGCGACCGCGCATTGAGCCGCTCGGATGGCACCAGCCGGCCCAGGTCCATGTAGGACTTCAGCAGGGAAGTGAACAGGGCCAGGGTTTCCGAATGGTCCGGTCCGGTGCGCAGGTCAAGGTCGCGGTCAATGTGCGCCGCCACCGCGGCCTGAAAGTCCGCGTGGCCCGCGAAAACGCGGTCTGCGAACGGACGGTCCAGCCGTTCGAGGTCCAGGTGGAGCCCTGCGTCAGGGACGGACTCGGAGACCAGCCGCCGGCGGTCCTGGCTGTACCAGTCCGCGGCGGCGAACCGTTCGGCGAATTCCTGCCAGCCCATCCGGACCCGCCCGGGGTAGCCGGTGAACAGCTCGCGGTAGTACGCGTAACCGGCATCTTTGGCGATCAGCGGCCACAGCTGGGCGCGGAAGTCCAGTTCGCCCGGCACCTCCAGCAGCGCCGCGACGGCGTCTGCGGTGAAGAACGCCGGATCCCCCGCAGCATCGCCGCGCAGGGCGGATGTGATCTTGGAGTGGTAGGGCACACCGCGGCGGGACCCGGCCCACAACCGCGGCTCGTCTCCGGAGGGCAGGAAGCGCAGGGCGCCGTCGGGCAGCTCCTCGAACCTGCCGCCGCGGCCCTCCATGAGCAGGACCAGCAGGTCCACGAAGGCCAGGCCCATGCCCGAGACAATCACGTCCTGGCCGGCGGCGAGGGGCGAGTAGTCGACGTCGGTGGTGTAGCTGGGTGCCGCGTGGAACCCGCCGTGCCGGGCGGCAAAACCGGCCCAGGCGGCGGACTCCTGGTCCGGCAGCGCATCGGTGTGGCCCAGGGAGGCGATGACGACGTCGGCGTGCAGCACCGCGCCGCCGGCCAGCCGGACGCGGTAGCGTTCCGGACCCCGTTCGGGGCACGGCTGCAGTCCCTGTTCCGGCTCGCGTTGAGGTTCATGCTGCACAGGCTCGACGGCGGACGCGGTGTCCCGGTGCACGGTGACGGTGGTGTCCGGTCCGAGGGCGGCGACGGAGCGGCGGAAGAACCATTCCAGGTAGAAGCTTTGCAGCTGCCGGGTGGGGAAGGTGGCACCGGTGAGGGCGCCCAGCTGTCGCCGCAGTTCCGGCGGGAGTTCCGGGACATCCGCAATGGACCCGTCCAGGACCCCGGCGGCCCACTCTGCCAGGCCGGGGCCGTCGATCGCGGGTCCCTCGCACTGGACAGAGGCATCCGTGAACATCGTGACGTCCGCCGCGGCGGAGTTGAGCATCAGCCCGGGATGCTGCTCGTAGCGCCAGATCCTGCCGGCGCCCGGGGTATGCGGCTCCACGACGTGGATCTGGAGCGCGCCGGCGAGCAGCTCCGGCCGGTTGGCGGCGAGGCGTTCCAGCAGCCCGGCCGTGCGCGGGCCGCCGCCGATGAGGACCACGGATGGGGCATTCACTGGCATGACGGTCTCCTGGCTCGGGTGCGGAGCCCTCATGCTAGGCACCCGAATTGGGGCCGGTCGAGGCGCTGTTCACGGCCGTTCACCCCGCGTAACGCGGCGTAAATCGAGGCAAGAATTCGTCGTGTGACGCAGTGCGAACCCGCGTGAACGTATGCAACTTGGCGCCTTGCCGGGCGATTTCGGCGGCCCCTAGATTGGCAGCCAACTACCCCACAGCAACTGGAAGAAGCGAGGTGGCACATGAGTTCAACAGCAACCCCGGTGGCACAGTCCGCCCCGGAGCCGGCGTCCGCCGGCATCGAATCCGCACCCGAGACCGCACCGGCCGGGGCCGTACCCGGGGCCGTACCCGGCGGCGAGACTGCACCCGCCGGTACCGGTTCGGCGGGCTGCAAGGCCGCAACCGACTACGCCGACTACCGGCTGGTCCCGGCCCGCCACCCGTGGCGCTGGGTGGGCACCGCCGTCGTAGCCGTGGGCGTGGCCGGCATCGCCTGGTCCCTGGCCACCAATCCGCGCTGGGAATGGGGCGTGGTGGCGCAATGGTTCACCGCGCAGTCGATTGTGACCGGCCTGCTGGAGACCCTGAAGCTGACGGCGATCTCCGGGGCGCTCGGCTTCATCCTGGGGTTCATCCTGGCGCTGATGCGGCTCTCCGCGTCGCCCCTGCTGGTCTCCGTCTCCTGGACCTTCTCCTGGATTTTCCGGTCCACGCCGCTGCTGGTGCAGATGCTGCTCTGGTACAACCTGGGCTACCTCTACGAGAAAATCAGCCTGGGGCTCCCCTTCACGGACGTGCGCTTCTTCGAGGCGCAGACCACCACCCTGATCAGCCAGTTCGCCGCGGCGGTCCTCGGCCTGACCCTGAACCAGGCCGCCTACTCCGCCGAGATCATCCGCGGCGGCATCCTCTCCGTGGACCAGGGCCAGCTCGAGGCCGCAACCGCCCTGGGCATTCCGGCCTGGCGGCGTTCCACCAGGATCGTCCTGCCCCAGGCCATGCGCGCCATCCTGCCCACCGCCTTCAACGAGGTGATCGGCCTGGTCAAGGGCACCTCGATCGTTTACGTCCTGGCCTATTCCGAGCTGTTCTACACCGTCCAGGTCATCTACAACCGGACCCAGCAGGTCCTGCCGCTGCTGCTCGTGGCAACGCTCTGGTACGTCGTCATCACCTCGGTCCTGAGCGTGTTCCAGTACTACATCGAGCGCCACTACTCCAAGGGCGCCGTCCGCACGCTGCCCCTGACACCGCTGCAGAAGGCCCGCAAATTCCTCGCCATCCATACGCCCGCCACCCGGGAAACAAGCCAGGAAAGGGGCACCCGATGAGCACCGCACTCCGCACGGCCGCCAAAACCCCGTCCGCGGCCACCGCCACAGACGCCGAAACCACCCGCGGCCTGGTCGAGATCACCAAGGTCCGCAAGTCCTTCGGCGCCGCGGAAGTCCTCAAGGGCATCACGCTGACGGTCGAGCCCGGCGGTGTCGCCGTGATCGTCGGACCGTCCGGGTCCGGCAAATCCACCCTCCTGCGCACCATCAACCACCTCGAAAAGGTCGACGCCGGGTTTATCGCGATCGACGGCACGCTGGTGGGCTACGAGGTCCGCGGGCGCCGGCTCCACGAGCTGCGCGAAAAGGAAATCCTGAAGCAGCGCACCGAGATCGGCATGGTGTTTCAGAACTTCAACCTCTTCCCGCACCTGACCGCGCTGGAAAACGTCACCGAGGCACCGATCGTCGCGCCGCGGGCCGGAAAGCCCCGGCTCTCCAAGGCCGAGGCCCGCGAACGCGGGCTGGAACTGCTGGACCGGGTGGGCCTGAAGGACCGGGCCGGCGCCTACCCGCGCCAGCTGTCCGGCGGCCAGCAGCAGCGCGTAGCGATCGCACGGGCGCTTGCCCTGGACCCCAAGATCCTGCTCTTCGACGAGCCCACCTCGGCCCTGGACCCGGAACTGGTCAACGAGGTCCTCGACGTCATCCGCGAGCTGGCCAAGTCCGGCACCACGCTGATCATCGTCACGCATGAGATGGGCTTCGCCCGCGACGTCGCCGACACGGTGGTGTTCATGGACCAGGGCCAGATCGTCGAGCAAGGCACACCCCGGGAGATCTTCACCAACCCGCGCGAAGAACGCACCCGGAGCTTCTTCTCCAAAGTCATCGAACCCGCTTTCAACATCTAAGGAACACCCCATGGCATCCAGCTCCGCCCGCCCCAGTACTGGCCCCCGACGCAAGCCTGCGGCGCTTCCCGCCGTCGTCCTCATCGGCGCCCTTTCCGGCACCATGGCGCTGAGTGCCTGCTCTGATCCCGGCGCCTCCGCGGCCGCCGGCGGACAGCCGGCGACAACGGCGGCGCGCAACGGCGTCGTCTACAACACCTCGCCGGACCAGCAGCGCATCCGGGCCGGGAAGGACGCGGCCCTGGCCGCGAAGGTCCCCGCGCTGATCGGCAAGGACGGCAGGCTGACCGTCGCGACGACGGCGGGCGCCATTCCGCTGTCCTTCCACGCCACGGACGACAAGACCCCGATCGGCGTCGAGGTGGACCTGGCCCAGCTGGTAGCGGACAAACTGGGCCTGGACCTGGACGTCCAGGTGACCTCCTGGGAGAACTGGCCGCTGAAGACCCAGTCCGGCGACTTCGAGGCCGTGTTCTCGAATGTGGGCATCAACGCCGCCCGCGTGAAGCTCTTCGACTTCTCCAGCTACCGCGCCGCATACATGGGCTTCGAGGCCAAGAAAAGCTCCAGCTACGACATCAAGGGCTCCGATGACATCTCCGGGCTGAAGATCTCGGTGGGCTCGGGCACCAACCAGGAGAAGATCCTGATCGCCTGGAACAAGGAGCTCGAGGCCAAGGGCAAGGCGCCCGCAGTGCTGCAGTACTACTCCTCCGACGCCGACACCATCCTGGCCCTGTCCTCCGGCCGCACGGACCTGAACCTCGCGCCCTACCCGTCCGTCACCTACCGGGAAAACACCCGCGAGGACCTCAAGGTGGTGGGCAAGGTCAATGCCGGCTGGCCGTCCGAAACCCTCGTCGCGGCGACCACGCTCAAGGGCAACGGCCTGGCCCCGGCCATCACGGACGCCCTGAACTCCGCGATCAAGGACGGCTCCTACGCCAAGGTCCTGGACCGCTGGGGACTCTCCGAGGAAGCCCTTCCCGAGTCGAAGACCGTCAGTGAGGCCAACTTCGGGACAGCCCCCGCAGGGACAACCCCCGCAGGGAAGACACAGTGAGGTTCCAGGTCCTCGACATCATCCCGCACCTGAAGAACCCGGTCACCGGGCAGATCGTCTCCACCGCGGACCGGCTCAATCAGGTGGTGGAGATCGCGCGCCGGGCAGAGGACCTCGGCTACGACAGCTTCTCGGTAGGCGAACGCCACGCAGGCGAGTTCATCTCCTCCTCCCCCACCACCGTGCTCGCCGCCATCGCCGCCGTGACCACCCGGATCCGGCTGCAGAGCGGCGTGACGGTGCTGTCCGTGCTGGACCCGGTGCGGGTCGCGGAGGACTACGCCACGATCGACCAGCTGAGCCGCGGCCGGCTGGAACTGGTGATCGGCAAGGGCAATGAGGTGCTGCAGTACCCGCTGTTCGGCCTGGACCTGGCGGATCAGTGGGAGCTCCTCGCGGAGAAGTACGCCCTGCTCCGCCGGCTCTGGACCGAGGAAAACCTCACGTGGTCCGGGAGGTTCCGCACGGCACTGACCGAGCCCACCACCACCACGCCGCGGCCGTTCGCCGGGGCGCCGCGGGTCTGGCACGGTTCCGCCACCAGCCTGTCCTCGGCGGCACTGGCAGCGCAGTGGGGCGATCCGCTGTTCACGGCCAACGCGATCCAGCCGCGGGAAAACTACAAGGCGCTCATTGACCACTACCGCGAGGAATATGCACGCCACGGCCATGATCCCCGGCACCAGTACCTGGGCTCCGGATCGGGCGCGGGCGGGGTGTTCATCGCGGACACCACACAGGAGGCCAAGCGGCAGTTCGGCCCGGTCTACGAGGCCCTCACGACCGGCCGGAACGTTCCCGGCAACAACTCGCCCTACCGCGACATCGACCACGCCGTCGCCGACGGCCCGGCCCTGGTGGGCAGCCCGGAGCAGGTGATCGACAAGATCCTCAGCTACCACGCGCTCTACGGCCACGACCTGCAGTCCATCTCCCTGCCCACCACGCTGCCCTTCGCCCAGCAGCTCGAAATCCTGGAGCGCTTCGCCCTGGAAGTCATTCCGGCCGTCCGCGCCGCCGCGCCCACCACCCTGTGGGCCGACGGCGACCCCTACGCCGGCCGGCCGGAGTCCGCCGGCTCCACTGAAGCCGACGCCGCCGCCCGCGTCACAGCCGACCACAACCACCACAGGAGCTCCTATGTCCGCACCCACTGAAACGTCCACGAACGCTGGCCGCACCCCGGGCCCAGGCGCTCCCGCCCACCGGACCAGTCCCGACCGCCGCCCCGACCGGGAATTTGAAGCCGCCTGGGCGGACTGGCATGCGGCGCACGAACGCCACCGCGCAGATCCCCACGGCTTCCTCGCCGTCACCCACCTGCACTGGCTCGATTCCTCGCCCGCCCGGCTGGATGGTGCGCCGGGCATCTGGAGCGTCGAGGACGACGTCGTCCGTCTGGCTTTGGGGGCAGGCGAACGCGTCCTTCGCGACGGGCAGGAACTGAACGCCGACGGGACCGGAGCCACCGTGTTCCTCGGCCCGATCCCCGAACGCGAAGGCCTGAACCTGCGTGTCGAGGATGCCGGCGCCGGCCATACCGTGATCGAGCTCGCCAAACGTGGCGGCCGCTACGTCGTGCGGCCGCGGCATCCCCTGAACCCGCTGCTCACCGGCTACCGCGGCACCCCCGCCTACGCCCCCAGCACCGAATATGCTATTCCAGGAATATTCGTGCCGTTCGCCGAACCGCGGCCCACGACGGTGGGCGCGGCCGTCGAAGGAATCCACCACGTCTACGAGGCCCCGGGGGAAATCCGCTTCCGGCTCCGCGGTGAGGACCTGAGCCTCACCGCGTTCAACGGCCACGCTCCGCGCACGCTGGCGGTGCTTTTCACGGACGCGACGTCGGGCAAGAGCACCTACGCGGCCAACCGCTCGCTCACCGTGGCGGCTCCGGGCCCCGACGGCACGGTCCTGCTCGACTTCAACCGGGCGGTGAATCTGCCGTGCGCCTACACGGACCTCGCCACGTGCCCGCTGCCGCCGGCGGAGAACCGCCTGCCGGTGGCCATCGAGGCCGGCGAACAGATCCCCTACGAACGACAGGACGCATCATGAGCACCCCTTCCGCCCAGGACGGGCCCCTGGGACACGGCCTCCTTCTGCTGGAGCTCGACGGCGCCGGCAGCCATCCGGCCGCGTGGCGGGTTTCCCGCTCGGCCCCGGCAGCCGTACTGGGCCCGGAACACCTCCGCAGGGCCGTGCTCGCCGCCGAGTCCGCCGGGTTTCACGCGGTGACGTTTTCCGACCCCGGCCTGCCGGAACCCGGACACCCGGACGCCGCGGCCCGGCTCAACGCGCTGCAGCGCGCCGCGTTTGCCGGCCCCGTGACCCGCTCGGTGGCACTGATTCCGGAAGTGGACACCGTCTATACCGAGCCGTTCCACATCTCAACCCAGCTGGCCAGCCTGGACTACGTCTCCGGCGGACGGGCCGGCTGGCTGGTGGCGGCTTCATCAAGCGCGGCCGATGCCGCCGCCGTCGGACGCGACACCGTGCGCGGGGACCGGCTCTCCCGCGAGGCCGCCGATTCGATCGAGGTCGGCCGCCGGCTCTGGGACTCCTGGGAGGACGACGCCGTGATCCGCGACGTCCCCACCGGGCGCTACCTCGACGTCGACAAGCTGCATTACATCGACGTCGAAAACGGCAGCTATTCCGTCAAGGGTCCGTCGATCATTCCGCGGCCGCCCCAGGGCCAGCTGCCTGTCCTGGCCCCGGCCGGGCTCCTCCCGCCGGAGGCCGTCGCGGCAGGGGCGGCCGACGCGCTGCTGGTCTCGGCCCCGACGCCCGAGCTACTGGCCGCCGAGCTCGCGGCGACGCGCGCAGGTCTCGCCGCCGGCGGGAGTGGGCCCGCGCTGATCGCCGAACTCGACGTCGTGCTGGACTCCCGCGGCCAGGCCGCCGCTGAGCGGCTGGCCGGGCTGAACGGGCACACCGCGTGGCAGAGCCCGCGTGCCCGGTTCATAGGTTCGGCTGCCGGGCTTACCGAGCTGCTCACCGAGGTGCTGGCCTGGGCCGACGGCGTGCGCCTGCACCCCGCCGTGCTGGACACGGATCTTGAGGAACTGACCCGGCTGGTGCTGCCCGAACTGCGCCGGCGCGGGCTCCTCGCCCCCACCATCCCGGACGCCACGTTCCGCGATCGGCTGGGGCTGGCGCGGCCGGCCAGCCGCTACGCCGCAGCACCCAGCGCCCCCGGCGCGGAAGACTAAGGAGCCCACCATGAGCCACAGCACCCACCCCGCCGCCGAATTCGCGCCGTCCGGCCAGCTCCAGCTGGGCGTGTTCTTTCAGGGCGTCAACTCCGGAACTGTCTGGAAGAGCGCCGAGTCCGGCTCCCAGACTGATTTCGAATCGTTCCGGCGCATCGCCCAAACCGCTGAGCGCGGCCTGTTCGCGGCGTTCTTCCTCGGCGAAGGCTTGCGGCTGCGTGAGCATCTTGGCCGCCCGCACGCTCTCGACGTCGCCGGCCGTCCCGACGCGCAGACCGCCCTCGCCGCCTTGGCCGCGGTGACCACCAGGATCGGGCTGGTCGCAACCCAGAACACCACGTACAACGATCCCGCAGACCTGGCGCACCGGCTCTCCACCCTGGATCTGCTCTCCGGCGGCCGCGCGGCCTGGAACATCGTCACCACAGACAACGCCTGGACCGGCGCCAACTTCCGCCGCGGCGGCTACCTGAACCACGCCGACCGGTACACCCACGCCGAGGCCTTCGTGGAAACCGCCAAACGGATCTGGGACGCGTGGGACGACAGCGCCGTCGCGGGCTCAGCCTCAGCCGAGCGGTGGTCGGCGGAGGGCGCGGTCCGGCGTGTGCGCCACGCCGGCCGGCACTACACCGTCGACGTCACCCCGCGGCTGCCGCGCAGCGCCCAGCACCGGCCGGTGCTGTTCCAGGCCGGGGATTCGCCCGAGGGCAGGGACTTCGCCGCCCGGCAGGCGGACGTCATCTTTTCCGCGCACCCGCAGCTCGATGACGCCCTGGCGTTCCGCCGCGACATCGTGGAGCGCACCCTCCGGGCCGGCCGCGGCGCCCAGGACGTGAAAATCATGCCCGCCAGCGAGTTCATCCTCGCCGCCACGCCGCGGGAGGCCCTCGAAAAGAAGACCTGGGTCCGGAGCCTGCAGATCGGCCCGCAGCAGGCCATCGCCTACCTCGAACAGTTCTGGGGCCGGGAGCTGCAGGGCTACGACCCCGACGGCCCGCTGCCGGACATCGACCCCGTGGTGGAAGAAACCTCCGAAACGCGCGGCAGCGGCTTCCACGGCGCCAAGGCACGCCAGTTGGCCGACCAGTGGCGGGCCGAGGCCAAGGAGAAGGGCCTGTCCATCCGTCAGTTCGTCTCGGCCAAGACCAGCCGGGGCGACTCCACCTTCACCGGCTCGTACACCGAGGTCGCGGACCGGCTCAGCGAGTATGCCCGGACCGGCGCCGTCGACGGATTCAACATCTCGCCGTGGCTCATCCCGTCCGGCCTCGACGACATCGTCAACCACCTCGTGCCGGAACTGCAGGAGCGCGGCGTGTACCCAACGGAGTACGCGGGCAGTACGCTGCGGGAGAACCTCGGTCTGGCCACCCCGGTGCGTGCAAACCCCGACGTCGACGCCAGTGAGGCAGGCATCGAGGCCGCCGGGGCAGGCGCCGACGCCGGTTCCGTCACGGCACGGGCCTAGGCAATCACCATCGATTGCTCCGTAACCGCCCTTTTCGAGCCGCAGAAGGGCAGTTACGGAGCAATCGACCACTCAGGCATGCAACAACCAGGCAGAAACTAAGAATCCCCGCCGGAGATGTTCCGGCGGGGATTCCCTCTGCCCGACCCCATCGATTGCTCCGTAGCCGCCGTTTTCGGCCGTCAGAAGGGCAGTTACGGAGCAATCGGCGTTTCAGGTAGTGGCGTTTCAGGTAGTGGCGTTTCAGGTAGTGTCGTTTCAGGTAGTGGCGTTTCAGGCGGCGGGGCTATTTCTTCGGCAGGCCGGCCGGGTTCAGCTCCGACTTCGCGACGGCTTCCGCGGACAACCCCCAGCGGTCCAGGATCTTGGCGTAGCTGCCGTCCTGGATCAGGTGGTTCAGTCCGGCCTGCGCCGCGGCGGCAAACCCGTTGTCCTTCTTGGTGGTGACGGCGATGCTGGCCTTCAGCGGCCAGCCGCCGTCGACCAGGCCCACGAGCTTGGTCTTGGCGTCCGAAGCCGCCTTGTAGGCTGCCGTGGCGTTGGGGCCGAACGTCAGGTCCGCCCGTCCGGACTGGACGGCGAGCTGGGACGCGGAGTCGTCGTCGTAATACTGGAACTCCACGGGCTTGAGGCCGTTTTTCTTGTTTTCCTCATCCCAGCGCAGCAGGATTGCCTCCTGGTTGGTGCCGGAGCCGACGATCACGCGCTTGCCCGCGACGTCCGGCGCCGACTCGACCTTGGTGATGCTGCTGTCCGCCTTGGCGTAGAAGCCGAGCTTGTCCTCACGGTAGCTGGCGAAGTCGAACTTGAGCTTGCGCTCCTCCGTGACGGTGACGTTGGACAGCACAGCCTCGTACTTGCCGGAATCGACGCCGAGCGGCCAGTCGGCCCAGGCCGTCGGGACAATGTCCGCCTCCAGGCCCAGGGACTGGGCCAGTGCGACGGCGATATCCACTTCGTTGCCCACCGGGGTCTTGTTGTCGGTGGCATAAACGGCCAGCGGCGCCGCAAACGGGCTGACCGCCACGGTCAGCTTCCCGTCCTTCTTAATGGCCTCCGGGACGAGCGCGGCGGCCGCAGCATCCACTGTGGCCTTGACGCGGTCCTGCCGCGGAGAGAGGTTGAACTGCTTCACCCCGGTGGAGGACGGCGCCGCCGCCGACGGGCCGCCGGCAGCAGCGGCGCCGGGATCGGAGCAGGCCGCCAGACCCAGGACAGTGGTAGCCGCCAACGCGACCGCGGCGCCTGATTTAAACGAAAGACTGGACATGTTCTCCCCTTGAGAGTGGACTGAATTGGTGCTGGTGCCAGCAACTATCCGGGGCACGGGAAAGCCGGTCAAAGCGCCGTGAAACCGGGTGAAACCAAGGGATACAGGCGGTAACACCCGTTCATCCGGCGTCCGCGGACGGCGGCCTGCGGATGCCCTGTGTTACCGAAGATTGCCCTGCGTGACGCGACGGGACGGAATTGTTCACGGCAGGCCGCAACTGGCCTAGCCTGCATAGAAGACCTGCAAGGTGGCAGCACGACACAGGAGGGGTGAACTTGTCAGTGAGCACGCACCAGCAAACGCACCGGACCACGGACCGGCTCGGCATCAACGCCCCGGCGGACCTTGTCTTCAGCATGCTGCGCGACGCCTCGCACTGGCCTTACCTCGACGGCTTGACGGTGTACTCGGAGCGTGTCAGCGGCGACGACGCCGGGCACGAGCTGCGCACGTCCGTGGTGTCCAACGGCTCACTCAGTTCAAGCCACTGCTGGCGCGTCTTTGACACCGCCAGCCTTCGCGCCGAGTTCCACCAGCTGAACCTCGAACCCCCGTTCCGGGAGCTCGGCGGCGACTGGGAGATCCGGCCGGCTGACGGGCTCTCCGTGGTCACGCTGAACCACGAGTTCGAGGTCGACGACGAGCACCTCACCGAGCGGATCCGTGCGATCATCGAGGACTACAGCCGGCGTGAACTGGAGGCGCTGCGGATCAGCTGCGAACGGTTGTCCGTGCTCCTGCAGCACCACGCCCCGCAGACGCACCCCACCCCACAGTCCATCCCGCACCCCACAGCACAGGAGGCCTGAATGTCAGAGGCCAGGTTCACGACGGAACGGGACAGCTTCGGCCGGCTTCTCGCGGACCGCGAAGTCTGGCGGCAGGCCTCCACCATTCCGGCGGCCGGCGAACTGACCGCCCGCTGGCTGGAGGGCAACAGCCAGTACCAGCCGGGAGTCTTCGCGCCCGGGTTCGACGAGGAGACCGCGGCCATCGCCGGAGACCTCGCCCGGCTCAACCGCAACGGGCTCTTCACCAAGGAATCGCAGCCGGGCGTTCAGGCCGGGGGCCTCGCGCAGCGCGCCTACGTGACAGCCTTCTGCGGCCCGGATACGGCGTCGACGCTGCTGACGCTGTCAACTCGGACCAGCCTGGTGACGGTCGTCCATGACCCCGGTGAGGCGAGCAGCGTCTCCATCCCGGTGACCGTACAGGACGACGACGTCGCAACCCTGCTCGGCAGCAGCGAGGGGCCCGTTGGGGAAGACCAGCTCAGGGACTGGGCGGCAGAGACCAACGAGACCTTGGCCCTGGTCCTGGCTGACGCCTGGTACGTGGAAATCTTCGATCCCGTCTGGGGCCGGAACGATGTCCTGTTGGCTGCCGTACTTGAGGCGCTGCAGGCCGAATAGCCGGCGGGAACCCGCGCCGCGCAGCCGGCGGCGACCCGGGTCCCGGGAAAATTCACATATCGGTCGCGTCCCAGCCGATGCTGGCGGCCTCGTCCAGGGTGCGCGCCTCGTAATGCTCCAGCATGTCCTTCATCGCCTCGACGCCCTGCTTGAACAGGGCAGAGTCCCGCCACTGCTCAATCTGTTCCAGGGACTCCCACGGGCCGGTGCTGATGAACCGGTTTTTGACGTCGCGATCGTGCATCAGCACGGCTTTGGCGTTGGGAAAGTCTTCCTTCGTCTTCCTGGCCAGATCCCGCCAGGCCTGCACAAAATCGTTCTCGCGGCCGGGATGCACCAGCCAGATTCCGAGCGTATAAACAGACACGTCGATCGCCTCCATTGTCCGTACGGGTTGATACGCCGATTATGTTCCTGTCCTCCGGCCGGCGGTAGTGCCGATTGCCCGGAGCGCGGTTGTGGCCGCAAATGAACCGTTGTATGGGTGGAGTAGAAGGCCTAGCATGTGGGCAGACCCCACTCTGGGGCCAGCCTCGGACCTTCCATCGTTGGGAGCGGGCACATGTTCGGATGCCGATGTCCTGGGCGTACACAGGATAGGAAAAACGATGAGCAAATATCTGTTCGAAGCGAACTACGTTGGCGACGGCATCAAAGGACTCATGCGTGAAGGCGGCACCAAGCGGCGTGATGCTGTTGTCGAGGCCCTCAAGTCGGTGGACGGCTCACTCGAAAGCTTTTACTACGCCTTCGGCGAGACGGACGTCGTCGGGGTCTTCGATATCCCCGACCAGGCCAACGCCGTGGCCCTGTCACTGATGATCAATTCCACCGGTGCCGTGAACCTGCACCTGAAACCGCTCATGTCAGCAGAGGATCTCGACGCGGCAGCCAAGAAGACGCCGTCGTACCGGGCCCCGGGGCAATAGATCAAGAACACCGGCCGCGAATGGCCGGATCACGGCACGCGGCTACGCGCGTGCCCGAGTCTCTGCCAGTAGGCTCGGGGCATGTCACTGAGCGGGTCACTGGGCGGGTCACTGGGCGGGTCACTGGGCGGGTCACTGTGCAGTCCACTCCGCGGGGGAAAACCCTGGGCGCGCGGTACCGCGCTGCTGTTGGCTGTGGCCGGCGCGGGAGCGGGCCTGACCGGGTGTGAATACACCGATGACGTGTCAGATCCGACGGCGGCCCCCGCGGTGTCGTCGCGGCTGGCCCCGCCGCCACCGCCCGCGCCGGTAAACCCGGGTCTCGCCGAGGCCGAGCAGCGCAATCTGGGCGAGCTGCAAGCTGTCCTCGGCACCCGGCCTGACGGGCTCGTCCTCGGCGGAACGGGCGGGATTGGCGGCAGCGGGTTCCGCCACTCGGCCGCAGCGGTGCCGCAGGGAACCTACACGCTCACCGCGGCCTGCACCGGCGCACCGAACGCGTTCCTGACGGTGTCCCAGGACGGCCTCCGGGGCGGCGGCAGGGCGGAGATGAACCTCGACTGCGGAGCAGCTGCAACAACGCGGGTCGACCTAGGGGCCGGACCAGTCCAGATTCAGGGATTCCGGCCCGGCACCGACCCCGCCGCCGGCGAAGTTGCCGGCTTCTGGCTCGTTCCGGCCGGGCCGGGATCCTAGTCCGGATCCCCGTTAGGCGTCCTAGTTCAGGGTCGCGGTGTCGATCACGAAGCGGTAGCGGACGTCGGAGGCCAGGACGCGCTCGTAGGCGTCGTTGATCTTCGCGGCCGGGATGACCTCGATCTCGGCGCCCAGGCCGTGCTCGGCGCAGAAGTTGAGCATTTTCTGGGTTTCGCGGATGCCGCCGATCATCGAGCCGGCGAAGGAACGGCGGCCCATGATGAGGGCGAACGCGTTCACCGGGAGCGGTTCCGCGGGCGCGCCGACGTTGACCAGTGCGCCGTCGAGGGTCAGCAGCTGCAGGTAGGAGCTGATGTCGATCGCGGCACTGACCGTGTTGATGATCAGGTCAAAAGTGCCGGCAAGGTCCGTGAAGGTGTTTTCATCGCTCGTGGCGTAGTAGTGGTCCGCGCCAAGCTTCAGCCCGTCTTCCTGCTTCTTCAGCGACTGCGACAGGACCGTGACCTCGGCGCCCATGGCGTGTGCGATCTTGACGGCCATGTGGCCCAGTCCGCCCAGTCCGACGATCGCGACCTTCTTGCCGGGACCCGCGCCCCAGTGGTTCAGCGGCGAGTAGGTGGTGATGCCGGCGCACAGCAGCGGCGCGGCGACGTCGAGCTCGAGGCCCTCGGGAATGGTGACCACGAAATCCTCGGTCACGACGACGTGCGTGGAGTAGCCGCCCTGGGTGATGGTGCCGTCACGGTCGACGGCGCCGTAGGTGCCGGTGTTCCCGGCGAGGCAGTACTGTTCCTCGCCGGCCTGGCAGTTGACGCACTCGCCGCAGGAATTGACCATGCAGCCGACGCCGACCCGGTCGCCGACGGCGTGCTTGGTCACGGCCGTGCCGACCTCGGTGACAATGCCGGCAATTTCATGACCGGGTACCAGCGGATAGGTCTGCGGGCCCCAGTCGCCGCGGACGGTGTGGATATCCGAATGGCAGATCCCTGCGTACTTGATCTCGATCAGGACATCGTGCGGTCCCACGTCGCGGCGCTCGATGGTGGTGAGGGCGAGCGGCTCGGTCGCGGACGGTGATGCGTAAGCGTTGACGGTAAGCAATGAATCTCCTGCTTGTTGATCGTTGGGGGTTGTTCAACGGAACACCATCCATCAAACCCGGTATCGCAGCCGTGAGGGAGTCCCTGCTGATAGGGGTACTGGCAGGGCCTCCCTCACGGAGCCCAAGGGCCTAACGTTGATGGCATGGACAATCGAGAGGCGACCCGCGAGTTCCTTGCCTCGCGCCGGGCCAAGATCACCCCCGAGGAGTCGGGGCTGCCGGTGTACGGCGCGAAACGCCGGGTGCCGGGCCTGCGCCGCGGGGAAGTCGCCATGCTGGCCGGCGTCAGCGTCGAGTATTACACGAGGCTGGAGCGGGGAAACCTGTCCGGCGTTTCGGAGGGGGTTCTGGACGCCGTGGCAAAGGCCCTGCAACTCGACGACGCCGAACGGGCCCACCTCTTCGATCTGGCCCGTGCGGCGGCCCCGGGCAGCGGGACCCGCCGTCGTCCCCGTCCCGCGGAGTCCGTCCGCCGCAGCGTGCAGCTCACGCTGAACGCCATCACCAACGCGCCCGCCTTTGTGCGGAACGGACGCATGGACGTGCTTGCGGCCAACCCGCTGGGTTATGCCCTGTATTCGGACATGTATGCGGGTCCGGCCCGCCCGGCCAACCATGCCCGGTTCATCTTCCTGGACGCCCGCTCGCGCAGCTTCTACCCGGACTGGGACCGCGCGGCGAGCGACACCGTCGCGATCCTGCGCACCGAGGCCGGCCGGGACCCCTACGACCGCGGCCTGACCGACCTGGTCGGTGAACTATCGACGCGGAGCGAGGAATTCCGCACCCTGTGGGCGGCGCATAACGTGCGCCAGCACTACACCGGGCTCAAGCACTTGCACCACCCGGTGGTCGGGGATCTCCATCTGATGTACGAGGCCATGGACGTCTCCGCCGACGCCGGGCTGTCCCTGCTGGTCTACAACGCCGAGCCCGGCTCCGCGTCGGAAGATGCGCTGCGGCTGCTGGCCAGCTGGGCCGCGACCAACCGGCAGGTCAAGGAGGCCGAGGCCGCCACGACTACGGTGGACAAGGCCTAACCGGAGCGGGCCGGCACTGTCACGCCAGGGCGGAAATGCCGTCCGTGTATCCCCCGGGCTGGCCGCCGCTGGAGGTGAAGTTGTTCAGCCAGGCCATGGCGTCGTCCCGGGAAGTGAAGAATTCGTGGGGGTAGCGGGTGTGCCGGCTCATGGCCGCCGCAATCACACGATCCACTGTGCTGGATCCAAGCACGGCAATCGCCAGAACTCCTGTTGTCTGCGCGAACTCGTACCTGGCGGCCGCGCTGATCTCCACGTCCGTCATTTGGGAGAGCATCGGCATCGGTATTCCGCCGCTGATCTGCGCTACGGCCAGCATCGCGTCCCTGCTGGCATCGTCGACGTCAACAAACGTGCCCGGCTGCCAGACGGATGTGATGATGCCCGCGCTGACGCTCAGCACGTTCTTTCCGTCAGCAGCTGCTATATGTCCTGGCATCATCGAGACCATTGTAGGGCCGGGCCTGACAAGCCAGGGGTTTGGGGCCCGGTGCGCGTGGCGGACCGCAAACGGTGGCTGCGCCCCGCGTTGCTGACCGGCCCCGGACATGCCCCACGCGGCCTGCCTCCAGTGGACATGTCCCCCCCTTCCGAATGTGGCTCGAACGGACATGTCCCCCCTCCGGAACGGACATGTCCCCCGGCGCGGCTCAGGGATGGACATAGTGGGCATATGTCCATCCCTGGGCGCCAGAGGAGGGCATGTCCCGCGGTCAGGACTCCAGGACCAGCAGCTGGGCCTTGTCCGCGTCCCAGCCCACCCACAGTTCCTCGTCCGGCCGGATCCCGGCGCCCCTGTCCGAGCTCAGCTCACGGAGCTGGAGTTCGTGGCCGCCGGCCGTGAGGCGGTGGCGGACCGTGGCGCCCAGATTCGTGGAGGACACCAGGGTCGCGGCGCATCCGTTGCCCGCTGAGGCCCGTGTCCTGAATTTGAGGTGCTCCGGGCGGATGGAGACGGCGTAGTTCTCACCGCTTGCCCCGCGGTCCCGGACCTTCGCCAGACCCAGTCCGCCGAGGTCCACCACGGCTTCCTCGCCGTTGCGCTCCACGATGGTGCACGGGATGAGGTTCGTGTCGCCCAGGAAGCTGGCCACCCAGTCGGTCAGGGGATGGTTGTACACCTCCTCCGGCGGGCCGGACTGCACGATCTTCCCGTCCCTCATCACCACGATCCGGTCCGACATGGCCATGGCCTCGTCCTGGTCGTGCGTCACGAACAGCACGGAGATGCCCAGGCCCTTCTGCAGGGTCTTGATCTCCTCCTGCATCTGCTCGCGGAGGCGCTTGTCCAGGGCCGCCATCGGCTCATCGAGCAGCAGGGCGGCCGGGTTGAAGACCAGTGCCCGGGCCAGCGCCACCCGCTGCTGCTGTCCGCCGGAGAGCTGGCGCGGCTTGCGGCCGCCCATCTTGCCCAGTCCCACCCGGTCGAGGGCTTCCTCGGCGCGCTGGCGGCGTTCCTCGCGCGGCACCTTCCTCATGCGGAGCGCAAACTCTACGTTTTCCAGCGCGCTCATGTGCGGGAACAGGGCGTAGTTCTGAAACACCACACCGAGATTGCGGTCCCGGGGCGGCAGCGAGTCCACGGGTTTGCCGTCAATGAGGACGGTCCCGGCGGTGTGGTCTTCAAACCCCGCAACCATCATCATGGTGGTCGTCTTGCCGGAGCCGCTGGGGCCCAGGAGGGTCACGAACTCCCCTGGCTGGACTGCCAGGTCCAGTTCGTCCACGGCAACGACGTCGCCGTAGTGCTTGCTGACCTGGCGGAGCTCAATGGCGCCCCGGGCTGTCCTGCCCGTGCCGGGAATTGACTCCGCGGAAATCACTGATGCGGTCATCGGCTTTCCTTACGTTTGTGCGGACACGGCCAGCGGCAGCATCCGGGTTGAAGAGCGGCGCTTGAGGACAAACAAGACCTGGAGCAGCAGCCCGATCGTGGCGACGCTGACCAGCAGGGCGGAAGACACCGCGATCTTCGGGGTCAGGTTGAACTGGATATCCGTGAACATCTTCACCGGCAAGGTCGTGGCCCCCGGAGACTGCATGAACAGGGACATCACCGTCTCATCGATGGAGACCGAGAACGCGAAGAGCGCCCCGGAGATCAGGCCAGGCAGGATGATGGGCAGATACACATGCCGCAGGACGGAGAGCGGTCCGGCCCCGAGGCTCTGCGCCGACCGGACCAGGGCCGGGTTGAGCCCGGCGAGGCTGGCGCGGGTGGTCAGATACACATAGGGGGTCGCGATCACGGCATGCGCCAGGCCGATGGGGACGATGCTGCCCACCATGCCGATCGAGATGAAGAACTGGTAGAACGCCAGCGCCAGCACCACGGTCGGCACGATCATCGGCGCGAGGATCAGGCCCACCACGGCGGGCTGGCCAGGGAACTTGCGCCCGTGCAGGCCGATCGCCGCGGTGGCACCCAGCAGCACGCCAATCACGACGGCGATCGCCGCCGACTGCAGGCTGGCCGTCAGGGCGGAGGTCCAGGCCCGGTCGGCGAAGAATCCGGCCACGGCGGCGAAGGAGATTCCCTCCGGCGGGAAGGTGATGTAGCGGCTGTCGTTCAGCGCGACCGGCACCACAATCGCCGTCGGAATGACGAGGAACAGGAAGGCCGGGATGGAAAGAAGCGCCAGCAGGCGGTGCTGCGGATTAGTTGTCTTCATGTTGGCCTCCTGCCTTGAGGACGCGCTGGTAGACGGCTACGAGGATGCTGACCATGACCGTCAGGATGACGGCCAACGCAGCGGCCCCGGAGAAGTCCGTGAGCTGTCGGGCGTAGTAGTCGATCTGGTTGGCGATCATCATGTCGCCGGGTCCGCCCATCACCACCGGGGTGATGAAGAAGCCCGTGCTGATGATGAAGACCAGCAGCCCGGCCGCGGAGATGCCGGGCATGCTCAGCGGCAGCGTGATCCTGCGGAAGACGGATCCTTCCCGCGCGCCAAGCGAGCGGGCCGCGAGCCCCAGCCGGTCATCGATCGATGTCAGCGAGGAGAAGATCGGGAACACCGCGTACGGCAGGAGGCAGTGCACCATGCCGACGATCACGGCGAACCGGTTGTGCAGCAACGGGATCGGCGCACCTGTCAGCCCGATTCCCTGCAGGAATGCGTTCACAATGCCGTTGTCCTGGAGCAGGACCGCCCAGGCGAAGTTCTTCACCAGGATGCCGGTCCAGAACGGCAGGAGGACGACGGCGAACAGGATCACCCGGGTGACATTGCCGGCCCGCCACAGGACCATGGCGATGATGTAGCCCAGCACCACAGTGACAATGGTGCTGGCCAGGCTGATGGTCAGGGTGTTGACCAGTGCGCGCACCACCAGCGGGTCCTCGAGGACCCGCTGGTAGGCGTTGTCGGCGAAGCTTGCGCCGACCAGTTTGCCCAGCGGCGTCAGGAACAGCACGACGTCGAAGGCCAGGATCGGGGCCAGCAGCAGCCACCAGCCGCTGCGCCGCCGTCGGGGTGCTGCCTCAGCGGAGGCCGGCGCCCCGCGGCCCCGGGGCCGGGGCCGGGGCCGTTCGAGAGTTGCGTTGCTCATGTCAGCTGGCCTGCCAGAGCTTGAACTGCTGCTCGGTCTTCTTCAGGTTCTGCGACCACCACTTGTCGTCGCGGACCAGGATCTTGTCTGCGAGCCGGGGGCTGGTGGGAAGCGTGTCGGCGATTTCCTTCGGCAGCTTGGACAGCGCCGGGGTATTGGCCAGGGTCAGGTTGGTGACCTTGTCGAACGCTGCGCCGGCCTCGGCGTCGTTGGACATGAAGTTCATCAGCTTGAAGGCCGCCTCCTTGTTCTTCGCGCCCTTCGGCACCACGAAGTAGTCGCCGGCGAGGACGGCGTTTTCGGCGGAAAAGTTCAGTTTCGCGCCGTCGTTGCGGGCTGCGTTAATTCGGTTGTTGAAGCTGGTGGAGAGCGAGACCTCACCGGAGGTGAGCTGCTGGATGGGCTCCTGGTTGGCGGCGTGGTACAGCAGCCGGTCCTTGCCCGGGTGCTGGCCCAGGACCCTCAGGGCCCGGTCGACGTCAAGCGGGTAGATCTTGTCGAACGGGACCCCGTCGGCCAGCAGGGCGGCTTCCAGGACGGAGCTGTCGGAGAGCTGGTTGTACACCGAGCGCTTGGTGTTGTACTTGCCCTGGTCGAAGAACTGGGCCCAGTCTTTCGGTGCCTGCGCGTCGGAAATGACCTTCTGGTCCCACGCCATGACAAACAGGAAGCTCAGGTACTTGATGCCGTATTCAGCCTTCGCGTATCCGGGCAGGCCCTTGTCGCTGATGATGTCGTAGTCGAACTTCTCCAGCAGCCCCTCGGCCACGGCCACCTCATACTCCGGCGCCGTGATTTCCACGAGGTCCCACTGCACGTCGCCGGACTGGACCTGGGCCTTGAGCGCGGCCAGGGAGGTGTTGGCCAGCAGCGTCGTCTGGATTCCCGACTGCTTGGAGAACGGATCCAGGATGGTCTGGGTCAGCTGGTCGTTGTACGAGCCACCATAGGACGTGACAGTCACCGTTTTGTTGGCGGCGGCACTTTCGGCGGGCTTCGCCGCGCAGCCGGACAGCGCCAGACCCGCAAATGGCGTCAGCGCTGCCGCTTTGAGGAGCTGCCTGCGGTCAAAGGGAGTGGAACGGAATGCTGTCATGGGGGAAGTGCCTCTCATGGACGCGGGCACGCCAAAAGAAGGCGTGCAGGATTGCGGGCGTGGTGGGGTGCGGTGCGTGTGATTGCGTGTGGCGCAGTGAAGTGAGAAGAAACAGTGGAGTGAGAAGAAGAAGTGACAGCCGCGGTTCGCGCGCGCCATCCATTCCACCTGGAGATCTCGAGTCCGCCTTCCGGCGGCTTTTCGGTTTCGCAACTGTAACTGTGAAGTTGCTCACTAGTCAACAGTTGTATTGCTTTAAGAAACTCCAGGGTTTCGGCCGCGGGCGGTTCCCCCGGCTGCCGGTTACCGGGGCCTGATTTGCACAGGAAATTCACAGCGAGGCGCTATTGCGGATACAGCGGGGCGACCGACAATGGTTCGACCTGATAGGAGTATTTGCCGGGCGATGGTGGCCGCGACTTACTGGAGTGTCAGTGGCGAGCGTTGTGACCAGTCGAGCCGGAATCAAGCGAACTTGTACCGACTAGTGATGGGCTCCCGGCATGATCACTCTCCGCAAGCATGTACTTCCCTCAGTCCTGGCCCTGGTCCTGCTCTCGACGTCGGCCTGTACCTCCGGGGTCGCGGCTGGCATCCCGTCCGGTGGCGCCACGAGCAAATCCGGTGGCGGGACGAGCCAATCCGCCAAACCCGCCAGTCCCAGGGTTGCGGTCCCGCAACTGAAACCGGCCAGTACGGTGGATGCGCGTGCGGTGCTGGCGGCGTTCAAGTCCCGGGACATGGTGGGGCACCTGCAGGCGCTGCAGCGGGTGGCCGATGCCAACGGCGGGAACCGGGCCTCGGGCACCTCGGGGTATGAGGAATCGGCCCGCTACGTTGAGGAGCAACTGCGCGCGGCCGGGTATGCGCCGGTGCGGCAAAGCTTCACGTTCAAGGAGGACGGCCGGCGCGGCAAAACGGTGGAGTCCTTCAACATCCTGGCCGACACCGGGGGCAGTGCCGAGCACACCGTGGTGGTGGGCGCGCATCTGGACTCCGTGCAGGAGGGCCCGGGCATTGATGACAACGGCAGCGGGGTCGCGGCGGTCCTGGAGACCGCGCGGTGGATGAAGGAGACCGGGATCACGCCGGCCAACCGGGTCCGGTTCGCGTTCTGGGGCGGCGAGGAGGACGGCCTGTACGGGTCCCAGCACTACGTCGACGAGCTCAGCGCCACCGAGATCGGCCAGACCGCGGCGAACCTGAACGTGGACATGGTGGCCTCGCCCAACGGGGTCCGCTCGGTCCATGACGGGGACGGGACGGATTTCGGCGACGCCGGCCCGGCCGGGTCCAAGGCGATCGAGGACATCTTCTTCCGCTACTTCCAGGAGAACGCGCTGCCGGCCGAGACCACGCCCTTTGACGGCGGGTCCGACTACGACGCCTTCCTCTCGGCCGGCATTCCCGGCGGCGGGCTGTTCACCGGCGATGAGAAGAGGAAGACCCAGGCCCAGGCCCAGACCTATGGCGGGGAGGCCGGCAAGGACCTCGACCCCTGCTACCACGAGGCCTGCGACACCATCGCCAACACCAACCCGGAACTGCTCACCGAAATGTCCGGCGCCCTGGCCTACGGCACCCTGGCCTACGCGATGGCCAAGACCGGCTAAACACCCCGCTACGCCACTGACTCCGGACCGCCGCACAGAAAGGTCCCCGGCCCAGCCACCTTCCGTTGAGGTGCCGGGCCGGGGACCTTGCAAGGGCCGAATTGTGCCTTAGATTCCAGCCCCGCGCCGCGCCGGGCCTCCTTGGGACTGCCGCACGGCGGCCGGCGTGAACTGTGCGCCGGTGTCAGGGAACCCGGGCACCGCAATGCGCGCGTGGGTGTGGATCTCCTCGACGGAGTCGCGCGTGTGCTGCGCGATCTTCTCCATGGTGGTGACCCACATGCCGTCCATCGACTTGACCCGGTCCATCAGCTGCTCCAGGGCCACGGCCTTGGACGGCCGGCCGGAAATGAAGGGGTGGTTGGTCAGGACGAAGCAGCTCCCGGCAGCGTGGTGGGCCTCGGCCTCCAGCGTCCACATTTCCAGGACCTTGGCCGGGCTTTCGATGACGCCGCTTCCGGAGACGCCCGGGTAGAAGGCATACTGCTCCCAGTCGTCCAGAGCCCAGTCGACAGGGATTTCCACGAGATCGCGGGGGTCTGCCTCGGCAACGCTGAAGCGGTACGGCGCGTCGCCGTCGAGCAGGCTTGAGTCATAAAGGAACCCGCGGTCGGCAAGGAGCGTCGCGGAATGCCAGTTGAGCTCCCACCACGGGGCGCGGTAGCCGGTCGGCCGGACGCCGGCGGCCTTGGCCAGGGCATCCAGGCCCCGGTCGATGTACCGCGCCTCCGTGGCGGCGTCGATGCCCTGCATGGGTTCGTGCAGGTATCCGTGGTGCGCAATCTCGTGGCCGCCGTCGGCTATCCGCCGGACCACGTCCGGGTAGCATTCGGCGGTGAATCCCGGGACGAAGAACGTCGCCTGGATCTGCTGGCGCTCGAGGATCTGCAGAATCCGCGGGACGGCGACCTTGGGCCCGTAGGACTGGTGCGTCATGAGGGACATGCGCCTGGTGCTCTGCGGGTCATGGGCGATGGTGCAGGATTCGGCGTCGACGTCGAAGGTGAAGGACGCTGCGGCCCGATGGCCTTCGGGCCAGGTGATGGGATGGGCGGTGTCGGCGAAGGCGGGGAAGTTCACGGGGCTGGTCTCCTGCTAGAGGGCGGTGCGGGTGGTTGACGGGACCGGGAGGTCGCTGGCGTGAGGCGCATCTGCGGCCTGTTCGCTGTCGGGAACATCAATGAACTTGCGGTGGAAACGCGGGCCGAGGACGGCGTAGGCGGCAGCGCTGGACAGTCCCCCGGCGAGCCAGGACAAATCCCACCCGCCCAGGGCAACCGCTATGGGTCCCTGCATTGCCGGCACCAGCCCGTACATGAACAGCCAGGTGGCGAAGATGCCGATGATCAATGAGGCGATGCCGGCCGGGTTCACGCCTGGCAGCCGCTTGGTGCCGACGGCGTCGAACAGCCTGGCCGGGTTACCGGGCCAGCGCTTTTCGATCCAGAAGTAGTGGACCAGCATGACTCCGCCCCAGGCAGCCACCCAGGCGACCAGCCCAATCAGCCATGCGTCCAGCACGGAGGCGAAGTCCTCCTGGAAGATGAAGAAGATCACGACCGCAAGGGAGAAGACGCCGACGAACAGGTTCAACTTGCGCCTGCTGATGGAGATGTCCAGCGCCTGTGTGGCTACGGAAAAGGTGTAGATATTCAGGATGTTGGTCGCGATGGGGCCGTGCAGCACCATGAGCAGCACGGGCAGGGCCAGCGCGCCGAAGTTCAGGACGATGAGCTTGCCGGGGTCTATTTCCCCTGTGTTGGTGGCCAGGCTGGCCCCCAGGATACCCAGCCAGACGACGGGGATGAACTGGCCCAGCACCGACGCGAGGTAGACCTTGCGCTTGGGCACCGTGGTGCTGACGAAGCGCGAGTAGTCGGCGGCGTAGGTGAACCAGGTGATGCCCCAGCCGATGCCGATCGCCGTCATGACAGCGCTCATCGCAGCGATGCGTTCCGAGCCTTCCAGGATGTGTCCTGCCGGGCCGGCGTAGGTCCAGTTGATCTTCATGCCGAACCAGGCCACTGCCGACATCACGGTCAGGATGATGATGGTCGGCGGGACGGTCCATTTTTCGAAGGCGGCGATGGCCTTGTAGCCGAACCAGGCAATGGTTACCTGGGCGGCCATGATGAAGGTGGCAATGGCGATCTTCCACGCATAGTTGTGGGCCTCCGGATCAACCCACCCCAGGGTTCCGAACAGCGCCATGACCAGGTCCAGGATGATCCAGGTGTTGACTGCACACCAGCCGATCACCAGAAGGGCCTGGATCGCCGCCGGGAGGTAGTTTCCGCGCCGGCCGAAGGCGGCGCGGGCCAGGACCATGCCGGTCGCCCCCGTCTTTTGCCCCAGCAGGACAAAGCATCCGAAGAGCAGCATCCCGATCAGGTTGCCAAGGACAAGGACGGTGACCGTGTCCGCGAACCCCAAGCCGAGCTGGATGCCGAGCGCTCCGAGCACCCAGTTGATCGGGGCGAGGTTGGCCCCAGCCCAGATCCAGAACTGGCCGGACACTTTGCGCGTCCGCTCTGATTCGGGGATGGGGTGGAGCCACGCTTCGTGGTCTTCACTGGCTTCCGGCGCGGTGCCGGCTGGGGCCGCTGGGGATTTTTGTCGCATGGGGAGCCTCCGAGGATGTGTGGGATTCCTCAAGATTATGTGTCGCAGGCCACATTCAGCCATATACAATGTGTCTAAAGAAACGTAGAGCGACGTGACGGAGTGTAATGTCCATTCGTCTTGAAGACGCCCTGAACCATCCGACGCTGGCGGCCGCCGATCCCGTCATCCGGGCAGCGGCCCGGGCTGCCGCCAGGACCCAGCTGCGGTGGATCCACTCCAGCGAGATCATCGACATCGCGCCGCTGCTTGCCGGCGGGGAGCTGCTGCTGACCGGCGGAGAAGCTCTCGCCCAGGCCTCCGAGGAGCGGCAGGTCAATTACGTTCGCCAACTGGCGGAGCGGGGTGTGGCGGCCGTAGCCATCGAAACCGGGGTGGCCCTTCCGTCACTGCCGTCCTCAATGGTGGCGGCCGCCGAAGCAGCCGGCCTTCCGCTGATCGAACTTCGCGCGGTGGTGCCGTTCGTCGGCGTCATGCAGGCCATAAACTCGATGCTGGTCAGCGACTCAGTGTCCCAATTGCGGCGGGCGGACGAGGCCAGTCACGCCATGGCAGTCGAGCTGACGCACGGCGGAGGCCTAGACCGGATCCTCGCCGTGCTGGCCGGCATCATCAATGCCGAAGTGACCCTGACGTCCATATCAGGCGCAACCCTGGCCAGCGCAACCCCGGGGCAGGCAGAGGCTTCCGACGCCGACGCCTCCTCCCCTGGGCCGCAGGAACAGGCACGCCTGATCCACATCGACGTGCCGATCCGCGGTATCCTCGCTGCCCAGCTGTTGCTCCGGGTCCCGGCCGGCGAGGACGAGAACCTGGCCCGGACAGCCGGGAACCGCTCAGTGGACATTCTGGCCCTGGCATTGCTCCAGCGGATGTCTCCCGGGCTCAAGGAAGTCGCCGGGGCGGCCCTGCTCCGCGCGATAGATTCGGGCAGCCAGACCTGGCGGCTCCAGCAGCTGGCTTCCGCGGCCGGGATTCCGCCGGGCGCCGCGCTCGTCGCCATCGTGATCCGCTCCGACATGCTCCAACAGCTCCGGGCGCCGGTGGAGCGCCTTCTGACCCGCGGGGCGCAGCCGAGCGCCACCTACGTCGACAACGCCGAGCTCCTGGCGGTGGCCGTCCAGCCGGGCGATAATCCGCGCGAAAGCCGGGATACGCTCCTGGCCGGCCTGCGGGGGCTGCCCGCGCTGGCCGATACGCTCGTCGCCGTCGGCCCGCTGGCCGCCGGGATCCCGGAAGCTCCCTGGTCCCTGTCGGAAGCCAGGCTCACGCTGGAATTGGCAGACGCGCTGGGACATTCGCCGGCGGGGGCAACCGGCCCGCACTGTCCCGTGATCGATTCCGAGGCATTCGCCGTCGAACGCCTTGCGGTGGGAAGCCTGGAGACCGAACAACGGCGCAACTTCGTGCGCCAGCAGCTGGGCGCACTCCTGGACCATGACGCCCAACGCAATTCGCGGCTGCTCGGTACCCTGGCCACCTGGCTTGATTCCGGATGCAACACCGCCCAGGCGGCCCGGGAGCTGCACGTGGAACGGCAGTCGATGCATCAACGGCTGCAGCGGATCTTCGAGCTGTGCGGCGGCGACCCCCGGCGGACGGGCCGGCTTGCGGCGTTGCATTTGGCCACGCGGCTGGCCCGGCTCAGCTGAGGCGGGTGCGTGTTGCTTGCCGGCCCGGCGTTAGTCGTTGCCGCGGGACGCGCGGCCGCCCAGCCGGCTGGTGATTTTGTCCGCCGCAGCCGCGCACGCTTCGCCCAGGCTCTGCAGTCCTTCGCGTGAGACGCGGAACCGGGGCGCCGAGATCAGGACGGCCGCCACGATGTCGCCGCGGTGGTCGTGGACGGGAGCGGCCACGCCCACTTCGTCGATGGAGGATTCGCCGTAGTTGATGGCCCAGCCGCGGGCCGTCACATCCTTGAGCTTGATCTGGTAGCCATCCAGGCCCGCGTCATCAAGTCCCGGGTAGCTGATCGCTCCGCTGCGCAGGAGGGTTCGGACGCGTTCGACGGGCGCTGCGGCCAGGAAGACCTGCACGGAGGCGCTCATGGCGTCGGTGTACCGGGCTCCCAGCGGGGTGGTGTGCTTGATCTGGTGGTGGCTCGCGATCTGCTCCACGCACATCGCCTCGGCGCCGTTCCACACCATGAGGGCACTGGTTTCGCCGGTCCGTTCGGTGAGTTCACGCAGGACCGGATACGCCACGCGCCGTTCTTCCAGTTCGGCGAGCAACGGTCCGGCGACGGCGATCAGGCCCAGCCCCAGCCGGAAGCGGCGGGTTTCCGGATCGCGTTCCACCAGGTGTTCCTGTTCGAAGGTGGCCAGGATCCGGGAAACGGTGCTCTTGTGCAGGCCCACCCGGTTGGCGATCTCGGTGACCCCGAGCAACGGTTCGTCCGCCGTGAAGGTTCGCAGCACGGCGATGGCGTTGACGATGACGGAGGTGCCCTTGGTGTCGCCGTTTCCGGTGGTCCCGGGAGATTCTGCTGGGGTCATGGTGTCTACCATCATTCCGCATGAGGGCCCAAAAGCGGCGCCACGGTGGACGTGGCGCCGCTTCTGCTGTCCGTCCCTTTCAGGGGGTGTGGGCCGCTCAGGCGCCCACGATGTTGTATTCCGGGCCGAACGGGAACTTCGTGATGTTCTCGGCTCCGTCCTCACCGACCACCAGGATGTCGTGCTCGCGGTAGCCGCCGGCGCCTGGCTGGCCGTCCAGGACGGTGATCATGGGTTCCATGGAGACCACCATGCCGGGCTCGAGCACGGTGTCGATGTCCTCGCGGAGTTCCAGCCCGGCCTCGCGGCCGTAGTAGTGGCTCAGAACGCCGAACGAATGTCCGTAGCCGAACGTCCGGTTGGCAAGGAGTCCGTGGCCCACGTAGATCTCGTTCAGCTCGGCGGCAATGTCCTTGCAGACAGCTCCCGGCTTGATGAGCTCGAGTCCGCGCTTGTGGACCTCCACGTTGATGTTCCACAGCTCCAGGGAGCGGGCGTCGGGTTCGCCGTAGAACAAAGTGCGCTCCAGTGCGGTGTAGTACCCGGACGTCATGGGGAAGCAGTTCAGGGACAGGATGTCGTGTTCCTGGATCTTGCGCGTGGTGGCCCAGTTATGGGCTCCGTCGGTGTTGATGCCGGACTGGAACCATACCCAGGTGTCACGAATTTCCGAATCCGGGAACGTCCGGGCGATTTCGTGGACCATGGCCTCGGTGCCGATCAGGGCGACCTCATATTCGGTGATGCCGGCGGTGATGGCGTTGCGGATGGCTTCGCCGCCCAGGTCGCCGATGCGGGCCCCGTGCTTGATCACCTCGATCTCTTCGGCCGATTTGATCATCCGCTGGCGCATCGCAGCCTGGGCCACGTCCACCAGGGTGGCCCCGGCAAAGGCTGCCTGGATCTTGTTCCGGTTGTCCAGCGGGAGCGAATCGTCTTCGACGCCGAGCCGGCGGGGGTTGATTCCGCGGGTGCGCAGCGCCTCCTGGATGGCGAAGATGTAGTTGTCCCGGCGCCAGTCCGTGTACACCACGTTGTCGCCGTAGCTGCGCCGCCACGGCATGCCGGCGTCGATGTTGGCCGTGACCGTCACGGTGTCGTCCTTGGTGACCACCATGGCGTAGGACCGGCCAAAGTAAGTGAAGAGGAAGTCCGAGTAGTACTTGATGGAGTGGTAGCTGGTCAGGACGACGGCGTCCAGGTCCTTCTCCGCCATGATGCGGCGCAGTCCGCCGAGCCGGCGCTCAAATTCGGCGTTGGAAAAGGTCAGCTTTTCCTTCTGCCCGTTGTGCAGGACTTTCAGTCGCTCCAGTTCGGCGATGGACGAAGCGTTGTTGGAGGTTGCGATGGTCATGGTGGTGGTGCCTTTCTGCAGTGCTGTTCTTTGGAGGGGAAAATTTGGGGGGCCGGCCGGGGCTACTCGTGGCGCAGCGGTTCTTTGCTGGTTTCCCGGGAGAGCGCCACGGCGATCAGGGAGATGGCCGCGGCGCCGGCCAGGTACCAGGCCGGCGCCAGGTCATTGGCCGTCGCGGCGATCAGGAGGGTGGCCATGAACGGCGCAGTGCCGCCGAAGAGCGCGTTGGAGAGATTGAAGCTGACGGCGAAGCCGCTGTAGCGGACGCGGGTGGGGAACATTTCCGCCAGGAAGCTCGGGAGCGTGCCGTCGTTGAGCGTCAGCATGCCCCCCAGCAGGATCTGGACCAGGACGATCACCAGGAAGTTCCCGGTGCCCAGCAGGGCGAAAGCCGGCACGGTCAGCAGGATGAAGCTCAGGGATGCGGCGATCAGCACTTTCTTGCGGCCGTAGCGGTCCGAGAGCATACCGGTCAGGAAGATGAACCCGATGTATGTCACCAGGGCGATGGTGGTGGCCAGGAAGGATTCGGCCGCACCGAGACCGAGCTCCGAGGACAGGTACGTGGGCATGTAGCTCAGGATCACGTAGAACCCGACGGCGTTGAGCAGCACGGCTCCGACGGCCTTCAGCAGCAACCGCCAGTGGTTCCGGAAGAGGCTGGATACCGGGGCCTTGATGGCCTGGTCCTCCTCTGCCAGTTCGCGGAACACCGGCGTGTCTTCGAGCTTGGTGCGGATATAGCGTCCGATCAGGCCCATCGGGGCGGCGAGCAGGAACGGCAGGCGCCATCCCCAGCTCTGCATCGCCTCTGCGCTGAGCAGGACGGTCAGCAGGCCCGCGAGCAGGGAGCCCAGCAGCAGGCCCGCGGCCGTGCTGGCCGGAACCACGGCCGCGTACAGGCCGCGCTTGTTCGCCGGGGCGTACTCCACCAGGAAGGCCGACGCACCGGCATATTCGCCCGAGGCCGAGAAGCCCTGGACGACGCGCACCACCAGGAGAAGGATCGGCGCCCAAATGCCGATGGCGTTGTATCCCGGGATCAGGGCGATGCAGAAGGTCGCTCCGGACATGATCAGGATTGACAGGGAAAGCGCGGTACGGCGCCCCACCCGATCGCCAATGTGGCCCCAGACAAAGCCGCCCAGCGGCCGCACCAGGAATGAGATCGCGAACAAGGCGAAGGTCAGCAAAAGCGCGGTCTGGGGATTGGACTCGGGGAAGAAGACCGCGGCGATTGTTGCGGCCAGGTAGCCGTAGACGGCGTAGTCGAACCATTCGACGAAGTTCCCGATGAAGCTGGCGGCGACCACCCGCCGTCGGGTTTCCCTGCTGACTGCGGGATCGTGGCCGCCAGGGGCCGCATGGCCGCTCAACGTAGTTTGTCCCGGGGAAGTACTGCCATGCCCGTTATTCGACTCCGGGCTGGTCTGCCCCGCAAGAGTGGCGGGGGAGGAATTTTCGTTACTCATGTGTCCACCAAAGTGTTTTGAAGTTGCAATCAGTGCAACGCTGTTGCACCAGATTAGGCGTGACGCATGACACAGTCAATGCTTTTTTGCTTCCGACCTTGCGCACAGCGCGGGAGAGATGTCGCCGCAGCCGCGCGGCAGATGCCCGCAAGGCGACAGCAAGATGGTTGCATTCAGCGTGACAGCGTTGCACATTTGCGACGCGCGTGCGTCAGCTTGGGAAAAGCTTGAGCCGGCAGGCGCCGCAGTTCCGCCCCGACCGACGCGGTGGCAAACTGGGTGGACTATCGAGTGACTGGGGGGTCCACGTCAGGAGATCGTCATGGGCATTCTGGTACGCACGCGCACTTCCGGCCGCCGGACGGCGGGCCAGCCATGATGGCCGGGTGGGCCTATCTCATGGCGGCAATCATGACCGTCGATTCGCTCCTGCTGGGACTGCTCCTGATGAACGTGAAGTGGCCGAAGCGCTGGAAGTAAAGTGCATCTCGTCGCAGTCCTGAGCCTGGGGTGGATTCAGTGCTCCGGCTACGGACCGGACCTGTCCATCGACGCCCTGGGCGACTACTCCCGCACCAAGCACGCCATGACCAACCGCGGCCGCTGATCTGAGGTGGACCACGGCGGGAGCCGCCCGCTGTCGCCCACGTCGCCGGAAGCGTGCGGGTTCGCCGTATACTTCCGGCGACCCCGGACGTTTCCGGCGATTTCGCCCGCTAGAGGACCTTGCGGATCGTCTCCTCGAAGCTGGTGACGTGGTGCAGGGCGAGCTCGGCCGCCCTGTCCGCGTCGCCCTCGGCCACCGCCTTGAGCAGCTCCACGTGCTCGCTAATGTGGCCGCTGACCGAGGGAACCTTGTCCAGGACCAGGCACCAGATGCGAGTGGCCAGGTTGTCGTAGCGGATCAGAGTGTCCTCCAGATGCGGGTTGGCCGCGGCCCGGTAGATCAGCCGGTGCACCGTCAGGTCGTATCGCATCAGCTCGCGGGACTCTGCAGGACTCGGGGCCAGTTCCGCAATGGTCTTGGCGACATCCAGCAGTTCGCGGCGCATGGCGGCGTTGGCCCGCGTTGCCGCCCGGCGCGCCGCCAGCGGTTCGAGCAGTTCCCGGATTTCCGAGACGTCGGCCAGTTCCGTGAAGTCCACGGTGGTGGCAAACGTTCCCCGTCGCGGGTAGGAAACCACCAGGTGGTCCACTTCCAGCCGCTTGATCGCCTCGCGCACGGGAGTGCGGCCGAACCCGAGCTCGGCGGCGAGCTGCCCGTCATTAATGGGTTCGCCCGGCCGGATGTCGAGCATGATCAGCTTGTCGCGCAGCTGCCGGTACGCGGCCTCCGCCTGGGAGATGGCCTCGTCCTCTGCGGGCGGCAGGACGGTGAGTGCATTCACGGCTCGGCTCCGTTTCTGGATTTCAACCGGAAGCCTGGTTCCACTTGGCTTCCGGCTATTGACTCTGGTGTGATCTCAATCATACCATTGTTCTCACACTGATATATCAGTCATAGCAATAGTGGTATTTCAAAGGAGCAACCGTGGTTGAGCAGTTGAACGAGCGACTTTCCGTAGTCGATCCCGAGGTCGAAGAGGCCGTGGCGAGGGAACTGAAGCGCCAGCAGTCCACCCTGGAAATGATTGCGTCCGAGAACTTCGCCCCCGCCGGGGTCATGGAGGCACAGGGTTCGGTGCTGACCAACAAGTACGCCGAGGGTTACCCGGGCAAGCGCTACTACGGCGGCTGCGAGCACGTTGATGTGATCGAACAGCTCGCCATCGACCGGGTCAAGGCCCTGTTCGGCGCCGAGTACGCCAACGTCCAGCCGCACTCCGGCGCGCAGGCCAACGCTGCCGCCATGTTCGCCCTCCTGGAACCGGGCGACACCATCATGGGACTGGCCCTGGCCCACGGCGGCCACCTCACCCACGGGATGAAGATCAATTTCTCCGGCAAGCTCTACAACGTGGTCCCGTACCACGTGAGCGAACACAACCACCTGGTGGACATGGCCGAGGTGGAGGCCCTGGCCCTTGAGCACCGGCCCAAGATGATCGTGGCCGGATGGTCCGCCTACTCCCGGCAGCTGGACTTCGCCGAGTTCCGGCGCATCGCCGACCTCGTGGGCGCCTACCTCATGGTGGACATGGCGCACTTCGCCGGCCTGGTCGCCGCAGGGCTGCATCCGAACCCGGTCCCCTACGCCGACGTCGTCACCACCACCACGCACAAGACCCTCGGCGGCCCGCGCGGCGGCGTGATCCTGGCCAAGGAGGAGTACGCGCGCAAGATCAACAGCGCCGTGTTCCCCGGCCAGCAGGGCGGCCCACTGGAGCACGTGATCGCGGCCAAGGCCGTGGCCTTCAAGATCGCGGCATCCCCCGAGTTCAAGGAACGCCAGGAGCGCACGCTCGAAGGCGCCGGGATTCTCGCGTCCCGGCTCCTGAAGGACGACGTCGCGGCGGCCGGGATCTCCGTGGTCAACGGCGGCACCGACGTGCACCTGGTCCTGGTGGACCTGCGGGACTCGGAACTGGACGGGCAGCAGGCCGAAGACCGGCTCCACCGGATCGGCATCACCGTCAACCGCAACGCCGTCCCGTTCGATCCCCGCCCGCCCATGGTCTCCTCCGGGCTGCGGATCGGCACCCCCGCCCTGGCCACCCGCGGCTTCGGTGCCGCGGAGTTCACCGAGGTGGCAGACATCATCGCCTCCGCCCTCATCTCGCAGGTGCCGGGGGACGAACTCAGCGACCAAACCGCCGCTGAACTGCGCGGACGCGTCAGCGCCCTCGCGGACCGATTCCCCCTTTATCCGCATCTCGGCACCAGCACAGCGGCGACCGGGCTTGAGGCAGAACTGATTGGAGCAGCACAATGACCACCGAACACCTGCCGGAGCACCCGGACTTCCTCTGGCGCAACCCAGACCCCAAGTCCTCCTACGACGCCGTGATTGTCGGCGGCGGCGGACATGGACTGGCGACGGCGTATTACCTGGCCAAGAACCACGGGATGACCAACATCGCCATCCTGGAAAAGGGCTGGCTCGCCGGCGGCAACATGGCCCGGAACACCACCATCATTCGCTCCAACTACCTCTGGGACGAGAGTGCCGCGATCTACGAGCACGCCCTGAAGCTGTGGGAGATCCTGCCCGAAGAACTCGAATACGACTTCCTGTTCAGCCAGCGCGGGGTCATGAACCTGGCCCACACCCTGGGCGACGTCCGCGAAAGCGTCCGCCGCGTCGGAGCCAATAAACTCAACGGCGTCGACGCCGAGTGGCTGGACCCGCAGCAGGTCAAGGAACTCTGCCCCATCCTGAACATCAACGACAACATCCGCTACCCGGTCATGGGCGCCACCTACCAGCCGCGCGCCGGCATCGCCAAGCACGACCACGTCGCGTGGGCGTTCGCCCGCAAGTGCGATGAGCTGGGCGTGGACATCATCCAGAACTGCGAAGTCACCGGCTTCATCAAGGACGGGAACAAGGTGGTGGGCGTCAAGACCAACCGCGGCACCATCAACACCGAAAAGGTGGGACTCTGCGCGGCAGGACACAGCTCGGTGCTGGCGGAAATGGCCGGGTTCCGGCTCCCGATCCAGTCCCACCCCCTCCAGGCACTGGTCTCCGAGCTCCACGAGCCCGTCCATCCCACGGTGGTCATGTCCAACCACGTCCACGTCTATGTCTCCCAGGCGCACAAGGGTGAATTGGTCATGGGCGCCGGAGTGGACTCCTACAACGGCTACGGCCAGCGCGGATCATTCCACGTGATCGAGCACCAGATGGCAGCCGCCGTCGAACTCTTCCCGATCTTTGCCAGGGCCCACGTGCTCCGGACGTGGGGCGGGATTGTGGATACCACCTTGGATGCCTCCCCGATCGTGGGCACCACCCCGGTGGAGAACATGTTCGTCAACTGCGGGTGGGGAACCGGCGGATTCAAGGGCACGCCGGCCGCCGGGCTGACATTCGCCCACACGATCGCCACCGGAACACCGCACAAACTCAACCAGCCCTTTGCACTCGAGCGCTTCGAAACCGGCGCCCTGATCGATGAACACGGCGCCGCCGCCGTGGCCCACTAGAAAGAGGTAAGGACATGCTCCTGATTCCCTGCCCCAACTGCGGTGCCCGCGACGAGACCGAATTCCACTACGGCGGCCAGGCCCACGTGGCCTACCCCGAAAACCCGGCAGAGCTCACGGACCGCGAATGGGCCGAGTACCTGTTCTACCGCGACAACACCAAGGGCGCCTTCGCCGAACGCTGGCTGCACAGCACCGGGTGCCGGCAATGGTTCAACATGCTCCGCGACACGCTCACCTACGACATCCAGGCCGTCTACCCGATGGGCGAACTCCGCCCCGCCACGGGAACCACAGCCCCCACCCTCACCAGCCCCGTATCCCCGGAAGGAGCAGTCAAATGACCGCTCAGCCGCAGCCCGCGCGTCTTAGCACCGGCGGCCGCATCGACCGCAGTGTCACCTGGCGCTTCACCCTGGACGGCCGTGAGTACACGGGCCACCCCGGCGACACCCTCGCCTCCGCGCTGCTGGCCAGCGGCCGGCTCCGCGCGGGTGACTCCCTGTATGAGGGACGGCCCCGCGGCATCATGTCCGCCGGGGTGGAGGAATCCAACGCCCTGGTCAAGGTCGCCGCCCGGTTCCCGGGCCACGTGGCCGAATCCATGCTCCCCGCCACCACGGTGTCCCTCGTGGACGGCCTCGGCGCCGAGTACCTCAGCGGACTGGGAAAATTGGACCCGGCCGAGGACCACGCCGAATACGACAAGAAATACGTCCACACCGACGTCCTCGTGGTCGGCGGCGGGCCCGCAGGCCTGGCCGCAGCGCGGCAGGCCGTCCGCGCCGGTGCCCGGGTCATCCTCATTGACGACCAGCCCGAACTCGGCGGATCACTGCTGTCCGAATCCACCGATCCCGCCCTCGCGGAGACCATCGAAGGGCAGCCCGCCCTGGAATGGGTGGCCAATGTTGAAGCCGAACTGATCTCCGCAGCCGAGTGCACGGTACTGAACCGCACCACCGCCTTCGGTTCCTACGACTCCAACTACGTCATCGCGGTCCAGAACCGGACGGACCACCTCTTGACCCCGGCCGCACCCGGCGTGTCCCGCCAGCGGATCTGGCACATCCGCGCCGCCCAGGTCATCCTGGCCCCGGGTGCCCATGAGCGCCCGCTGGTCTTCGAAAACAACGACCGCCCCGGCATCATGCTGGCCTCCGCGGTCCGCAGCTACCTCAACCGCTACGCCGTCGCCGCCGGTTCCCGTGTGGTCATCAGCACCACCAACGACAGCGCCTACGCCCTGGCCGCCGACCTCCGCGCCGCCGGCATCAAGGTCGAGGCCGTCGTGGACGCCCGCGCACAGCTGAGCGAAACCGCCGCGGCAGCCGCCGCGGCCGGCACCCGCGTGCTGATCGGCAGCGCCGTCGCCAACACGACGGCCGATGCGTCCGGCGACGGCCGGCTCGCCGGCGTCACCGTCCGGAGCATCAACGACGCCGGCGAACTCACCTCGGGCATCGAACAGCTCGCCTGCGACCTGCTGGCCGTCTCCGGCGGCTGGTCACCCGTGGTACACCTGCACTCCCAGCGCCAAGGCAGGCTCCGCTGGGACGACGACCTCGCCGCCTTCGTCCCCAACAGCGTGGTTCCCAACCAGCAGGTGGCCGGCTCCGGCCGCGGCACCTTCGCCCTGGACGACTGCGTGGCCGAAGGAGTCTCCGCCGGGGCCGCAGCGGTCCTGGCCGCGGGCTTCGACTCCGACGTCGAACCTTCACCGCCGGCGGCGCCGCGCGCCTCCGCCCCGACCCGCCAGCTGTGGCTGGTTCCCGGGGAGGACGGCGGTCCGGCGGACTGGCACCACCACTTCGTCGACTTCCAGCGCGACCAGTCCGTGGCCGATGTCCTCCGCTCCACCGGGGCCGGCATGCGCTCGGTGGAACACGTCAAGCGGTACACGTCGATCAGCACCGCGAACGACCAGGGCAAGACTTCCGGGGTGAACGCGATCGGCGTGATCGCTGCCGCGCTGAAGCACGGCGGCGGTGAAACGGTTGGGGTAGGCGAGATCGGGACCACCGCCTACCGTGCCCCCTTCACGCCCGTGGCGTTCGCCGCCCTCGCCGGCCGTCAGCGCGGCGAACTCTTCGACCCCGCCCGCCTCACCTCCATCCACCCCTGGCACGTCGCCCAGGGCGCCCTCTTCGAAGACGTCGGCCAATGGAAGCGGCCCTGGTATTACCCGCAGGACGGCGAGGACATGGACACCGCGGTCCTTCGCGAATGCGCCGCCGTCCGGGAATCCGTGGGCTTCATGGACGCCACCACCTTGGGCAAGATCGAGATCCGCGGCAAGGATGCGGGCGAGTTCCTGAACCGCATCTACACCAACGCGTTCAAGAAACTCGCTCCGGGTTCGGCCCGCTACGGCGTCATGTGCACTCCGGACGGGATGATCTTCGACGACGGCGTCACGCTCCGCCTGGACGAGGACCGGTACTTCATGACCACCACCACCGGCGGCGCGGCCAAGGTGCTGGACTGGCTGGAGGAATGGCTGCAGACCGAGTGGCCTGAACTTGATGTGCACTGCACGTCCGTCACGGAGCAGTGGTCCACGATCGCCGTCGTCGGACCAAAATCCCGCGCCGTGCTCGCCAAAGTGGCGCCGGAACTGGCAGTCGACGGCGGCCTGGACGCCGAGGCTTTCCCGTTCATGACGTTCCGCGAGACCACCCTGGCATCCGGCGTTGCGGCCCGGGTCTGCCGGATCTCGTTCTCCGGCGAACTGGCCTACGAAATCAATGTTCCGTCCTGGTACGGACTGAGCACCTGGGAGGCCGTGGCGGCGGCCGGCGCGGAGTTCAACATCACCGCGTACGGCACCGAGACCATGCACGTGCTGCGGGCGGAGAAGGGCTACCCGATCGTCGGCCAGGACACCGACGGAACCGTCACCCCGCAGGACGCCGGCATGGAATGGGTGGTGTCCAAGGTCAAGGACTTCATCGGCAAACGCTCCTACACCCGCAAGGACGCCGGCCGCGCCGACCGGAAACACCTGGTCAGTGTCCTCCCCGTGGACGGCAGCATCCGGCTCCCCGAAGGCACCCAGTTGGTGGAACAGGGCATCACCGTCAACCCCGCCTACGGCCCCGTGCCGATGCAGGGGTTCGTGACCTCGAGCTACCACAGCGCGGCGCTGGGCAGGTCGTTTGCGCTGGCCCTGATAAAGAACGGGCGCAACCGCATTGGCGAAACCTTGGTGGCCGCCGCCGGCGATCAGCTGGTTGACGTTGTCGTCGCAGAAACAGTACTTTTTGACTCTGAAGGGGCCCGTAAAGATGGCTGACACAGCAGCACTCGAAAATTCCAAGAAGATTCAGACCCTCCGGAAGAGCCCGGCGTCGGTCCTGAGGACAGCTTTTGAAGCGGGGTCCGTTGCGGGCACCGTGGAGCTGCGCGAGGTGCCGTTTCTGACCATGGCAGGGCTTCGGGTCGATCCGGCCGGCGAGGCCGGGAAGCGGCTGGGCACTGTGACCGGAGGGCTGCCCTCCGCTTCGGGGGAAGTCCGCGGCAGCGGCGACACCGCGGTGCTGTGGCTGGGCCCGGCAGAATTCCTGCTCGTGGCCCCCGCCGAATCCCACGAAAGCCTGGGCGGCGAGCTCCCCCGGGCGCTCATCGCAGCACTGGGCGACGGCGAGGGCCAGGTGGTGGATCTCTCCGCCAACCGCACCACGCTTGAGCTCTCCGGGCCCCGGGCCAGTGCCGTGCTGGAGAAGGGCTGCGCCCTGGACCTGCACCCCCGGGTCTTCAAGCCCGGGACGGCGCTGTCCACGGAAATCGGCGGCATCCCCGCCATTCTGTGGAAGACCGGGGACGAGACCTACCGGATCTTCCCGCGGGCATCCTTCGCGGAGTTCCTGGGCCGCTGGCTCCTGGACGCCATGCGCGAATATGCGTCCACCGAGGTTCCCTGATGGCGCTCAGCGTCCTGGACCTGTTTTCTGTTGGTATCGGGCCGTCCTCCTCCCACACGGTCGGCCCGATGCGGGCGGCCAAGCGGTTCGCCGATGGGCTCAAAAGCGATGGGCAGCTGAGCTCAACGGCGAAGGTGCAGGCCGAGCTGTTTGGTTCCCTCGGCGCCACCGGCCGGGGCCACGGTTCGGACAAGGCCGTCGTCCTGGGGCTTCAGGGCCAGGATCCCGAGAGCGTGGATACGGGCACCGCTGATGACCAGGTGGCTGCCGCTGCCCTGGATGCGGAGCTCCAGCTCGCCGGCCATCACCGGGTCGACTTCAATTGGGATGAGGACGTGGTCCTGCACCGCCGCAAGTCGTTGCCGGCCCATCCGAACGGCATGACCTTCCGGGCGCTTGACCACAACGGGGCAGTGCTCCGGGAGCGCAGCTACTACTCGATCGGGGGCGGCTTCGTCGTCGATGGCAACGCACAAGGCGCTGACCACGTGGTGGCCGACGAGACCGTGCTGCCCTACCCGTTCACAACAGCTGACGAACTCCTCGAAATATGTCGCCGCGAGAATATGTCCGTCTCCGACGTCATGCTGGCCAACGAACTCGTCTGGCGCAGCGAGGCCGACCTCCGGGAAAAACTCCTGGCACTGTGGGCGGTCATGCGCCAATGCGTGGACAACGGCTGCGCTGCCGAGGGCATCCTGCCCGGCGGGCTGAACGTCAAACGCCGCGCCCCGGCGTTGTTCCGGACGCTGGCAGCATCCGCTCTCAGCGCCGAGGCGGATGCCCGGAACCCTTCGCTCGTCCACGTGCCTGCCGACCCGCTGCTCGCCATGGAATGGGTGAACCTCTTCGCGCTGGCCGTCAACGAGGAAAACGCCGCGGGCGGCAGGATCGTCACTGCTCCCACCAACGGCGCCGCCGGCATTGTGCCGGCCGTGCTGCACTATTACGTCAAGTTTGTCCCGGGCGCCGACGACGACGGCGTCATCCGGTTCCTGCTGGCGGCGGCCGCCGTCGGGATCCTGTTCAAGATCAACGCCTCCATCTCCGGGGCGGAGGTCGGCTGCCAGGGCGAAGTCGGATCGGCGTGTTCCATGGCGGCGGCGGGACTCTGCGAAGTGCTGGGCGGCACCCCGGAACAGGTGGAAAACGCCGCCGAAGTCGGGATCGAGCACAACCTCGGGCTGACCTGCGACCCCGTCGGCGGGCTCGTGCAGATCCCCTGCATCGAACGCAACGCGATCGCCAGTGTCAAAGCCATCAACGCCGCCCGCCTGTGCCTCCACGGCGACGGCAGCCACAAAGTCTCGCTGGACAAAGCAATCAAGACCATGCGCGAAACAGGAGCAGACATGAAAACCAAGTACAAGGAAACCTCCCGCGGGGGCCTCGCCGTGAACGTCGTGGAGTGCTGACCATGGCCGAGGTTCAGACACCCGACACCGTTGAGCACGTCCTGACCCTGGACTGCCCTGAAACGCGCGGGATAGTCCACGCCGTGTCCGGCTTCCTGCTGGACCAGGGCTGCGACATCCTGGAGAGCAAACAGTTCGACTCTCAACTGGACGGCCATTTCTTCATGCGGGTCCACTTCGCGTCGGCCGGAGACCACACCACGCTGGATTTGCTCCGGGACGCGTTTGTGCCGGTCGCCGAAAAGTTCGGCATGCGCTGGGAGCTGCGGCGGCACGGGACCAAACGGCGGGTGCTGATCATGGTCTCGAAATTCGAGCACTGCCTCAACGATCTGCTGTACCGGGCACGCACCGGAGAGCTGCCCATCGAGATCGTCGGCGTCGTCTCCAACCACCCCGACCACCGACGGACCGTCGAATGGCACGGCATCCCCTTCTTCCACGTGCCGGTCGCCCCGGACACCAAGCCTGCGGCCGAGCAGCGGCTCCTGGAACTGATCGACCGGATGGACGTGGAACTGGTGGTCCTGGCCCGTTACATGCAGGTCCTCAGCGACAACCTCACCCGCCAGCTGGATGGCCGCGCCATCAACATCCACCACTCCTTCCTGCCCAGCTTCAAGGGTGCGAAACCGTACCACCAGGCGCATGCCCGGGGCGTGAAGACGGTCGGCGCCACCGCCCATTACGTCAACGCGGAGCTGGACGAAGGGCCCATCATCTCCCAGCAAGTGGTGGAGGTGGACCATACCTTCAGCCCGGACGATCTCGTGGCCGCCGGACGCGATACCGAATGCAGGGCACTCTCCAACGCCGTCCGCTGGCACTGCGAGGGACGCGTCATCCTGCAGGGCAACAGGACAGTGGTGCTGCGCTAGGTTTGGCTCGGCGTTGGCTCCGGAACCTGCCAAGCTAGTCTTCAACTAGCCATACCTGCCCGCCAACGCCCGGCCACACAGAAACCAGGCACCATGATCCTGCCCCTCGAGGACCGCGACGCCGCCGCCGCTCCTGCCTACCTCCTGCGGGGCGCCCTCATCACGGACGGCGCCTGCACACCGGACTGCGTGGTGGCCGTCAAAGGCGGCCGGATCGCCTACGCGGGACCCAGCGGCGGCTTTGACGCCGCGCATTTCCCGGATGCGGAGGAGCTGCCACTGCCGCCCGGCAGCTCCCTGCTTCCCGGGCTTGTCGACCTCCACTGCCATGGCGCCGCGGGCGGCGGATTCCCGGCCGGCAATGACCGGGCCTGCCGGGCGGCCGTGGACTTCCTGCACCGCAACGGGACCACCACGCTCCTGGCCAGCCTCGTCGCCGCCCCGGACGATGAGCTGGTGCGGTCGCTCGGCGTACTCAAGGTCCTGGCAGCCGAGGGACTGATCGCCGGCGTCCACTCCGAGGGCCCGTTCCTCGCCGCCGCCCGCTGCGGCGCGCAGGACCCGCGGTGGCTCCGTGACCCCGACCCTGCACTGCTCCGGCGGCTGGTGGCGGCGGCCGGCGGAGCCCTGCGGACCATGACGTACGCCCCCGAACTGCCGGGCGCCAGTGAGCTCCTCCGGATCCTCACGGACCACGGCGTGACCCCCTCGCTGGGCCATACCGATGCGCCTGCCCCCGTCGCGGCCGCATCACTGGCGGAAGCCACGGACCTTATCGGCTCGGGCGCGGTTTCCGGGGCCTTCGGGCCGCATGCCCGACCCACGGTGACCCACCTGTTCAACGGCATGCCTCCCCTGCATCACCGGAGTCCCGGACCGGTGGCCGCGTGCCTGCGGCTGGCGGCCGCCGGCACGGTCGTGGTCGAGCTCGTCGGCGACGGCGTCCACCTCGCCCCGGAGACGGTCCGGATGGTGTTTAACCTGGTCGGAGCCGGGGGCATCGCGCTGGTGACGGACTCCATGGCGGCGACCGGGCTGCCCGACGGGAACTACGAACTCGGCGCCGCGGATGTTGTGGTGCACGACGGCGTGGCCACCCTGCGCAGTGGCGGTGCTCTTGCCGGGGGCACGGCGACCCTGCTGGAGGTTGTCCGCACCACCATCGCGGCGGGAGTGAGTCCGGCGGACGCCGTCGCGGCGGCCACCCTGGTTCCGGCCCGGGTCCTGGGCCTGGAGACCGAGATCGGAGGCCTCCGGGCTGGTATGCGCGCCGATATCATCGCCGTTGATCCGGGCTTCGACCTCGTGACCGTCCTGCGTGGCGGACGGATCCTGCCGGACCATCGACGCGCCGCGCGCAAGCCCTGAACCCCGGGGCGGCGGCGGTTGCGGAAGTTTCGGGCTCTCCGTTTTGTTGTTCTGAGTGTGGGCTAACACAACTTCCGGAAAGGAGCCCGCCATGATCCGCATCGCTATCGTGCTCGGGAGCACCCGGCCCGGACGCCTCGGAAAGGCCGTCGCCGACTGGGTAAATGCCCGGGCATCAGAACGCGGTGATGCCACCTTTGACGTCCTCGACGTCGCGGATTTTGATCTTCCGCTGCTGGATGAGCCAATGCCGCCCTCGTTGGGCCGTTACAGCCTCGGGCACACTAAGGCCTGGTCCGAAGCTGTCGACAGATTCGACGGCTACATCTTCGTCACGGGCGAGTACAACCACTCGATCCCCGGGGCGCTGAAAAACGCTGTGGACTACCTCTACAAGGAGTGGAACAACAAGGCCGCCGGGTTTGTCAGCTACGGAAGCAGCGGCGGCATCCGCGCCGTCGAACACTTCCGCGCAGTGGCCGCGGAGCTGCAGATGGCCGACGTCCGGGCCCAGGTGGCGCTTCCTTTGGCCACTGAGTTCGCGAATTACCGCACTTTCATCCCGACGGCGGCCGCGGAAGGAAGCCTGCAGACCCTGTTTGACCAAGTGATCGCGTGGGCCGGCGCACTGAAGATCCTCCGGCCAGACCACGCCCACGGGACCGAAGAGGCCAGCGCGGCCTGACCGCTGCCCAGGCTGAGCCCGGCTTGCCGGGGCCGCTGGGTTCGTGCCGATGTCCGCCTAGGCCGGAGTTCCCGTCCTGCGCCGCCGTCGACGGACGGGAGGCGTGTCTCCGCCGCGTGGCACCGGGGCATACGGACTGGGCTGGGGCACGTTCTGGGCCGGAACGGAATCGGGCACCAGGACATGGACCGTGCCGCCGGAGGATTCCCGTGCGGCTCCGCCCGCGACACTGCGAAGGTAGTCAAGGGCCCCCTCTTCGCTAAACCCGTACTCCCGCACCAGCGTCCGCAGCGCCAGCCCGGCCAGTGCCCGGGAGAGCTGCGCCGAGGAGAGATCTGCGCCGCCCCCGGACCGCAGCGCCAGTTCCTGGACCAAACGCAGTGCTCGGGAGATGTAGCGGGCCAGTCGAGCCGCTGCGATGATGTCTGCGCTGGTGAAGACGTGCGGCCACGGGGCGTACAGGTTCACTGCGGCATGGAAGATCTCTTGCGGGACCAGTGGAACGGACACGAGGGACCGGACCCCGAAGGCTGCGGCGGCGCTGGCGTACCCGGGCCAGCGCCGCTCCAGGGAAGTGTCGCCGACGAACACAAATTCGCCGCTTCGGACCGCCGTGCGGGCGGGCCCGTCGTCGAAGGAACGCTGCGCCTCGTCGGCGGCCCGCGCCGGTGCGCTGCCCGCGGTCAGCGTGAGGGCCTCCGCGGACCAGACCAGTGTGACTGCCCAGCTGATCCCACGGCCGGGACCACCGATGTCGTCGACAAACTCACTCACGGCTTCGCTAAGGAAGGCACCGACATCCGGGTCGTTGAAGTGCAGCTCCCAGAAGGAGGCATAACGATCCTGCCGGCCGTCTCTTGCAGTTCCTTGGGTCATGTTCCACGCTCGAAATCCAGGCACGCAGCTCACTGCTGAACCGATGAAAACAGCATACGTCCGGGCGGACACCGCCGCGCCTCCCATTTGTCAGAGCCAAAGGCCCTGTCTTTGTCAAAGCCAAAGCCCTGTCACATTCGTATGGTTCCGGGCTGTCCCGGCGACCTGTTTCGATGAGCTGTTCCGCTGAGATAGTCCCGAGAGCTGTTCCGGCAAGCTATTACCGGAACAGCGGCGAGCCGCATCAGCGCCGCGGCGGCCCAGGGAAGTATGTGACATCCGCCCTGGACCGCCCGCCCCGGCTTCAACACCAGTCGCGGAGGACCCGTCCCGCCGTGGCTCAACCATTAATACCCGCGTTCCGCCGGTCCCGAAAGGGCCTTTGGGCCCGTGCCGGCTGGCCGTGCACTCCCACCCATTTCACCCCCGGCGGATGAGGTCCGCACCGGCGTCCGGGCAGACGATGGATATGCCCTTCGGTGCCCCAATGCCGGGGGCGAGCCCAGCTGGGAGAGGAGCCTCCAAATGTCGAGACAGCACGCAATCGTCGTGGGATCCATCGCGCTTGCGACCGCCGTCGTACTGCTCACCGGATGCAGCCCAACCAGTCCGCCGGCTGCCACCACAAGCCCCACCGCGGCCATCTCGAGCCCGCCCGCGAGCGTGTCGGAAGTCTGCGCTGCTGCCGATGCCCACGCCGCAGCCCTGGCGAATTTCAAGGCCACGCTGAAGCCGGACGCCACCATCGAGCAGGTCCACTCCGCCCAGGACCAGGTCACGGCGACCTATGAGGACCTGGCCAAGGCAAGCGAGAACCTCGCCCAACAACGGGCGGATGCGGTTAAGGCCGCCGAAGCCAAGTTCAATGCCGCCGTCGCCGCGGTGCCGAACGACGCCACGTTGGCTCAGGCCGCTGATTCCCTCCGCGACGAAGCCTCCAACGTCGAGGCCGCGATCCGCGACCTCAGGACCGAGGTCAACTGCTAGCGCTCTGACATGTCTTGTCCCAATCGGGGCCCTTGAGCCCTCAGATGCAGGAATGGTCGCAGTCGAATCCTCCCGACACGTGCTGGGCTCCCGCAGACGGGCCTGTCTGCGATTCATTAACCCTGCTCGACAGCCACAACGCGGGCCCCTGAGGTGGTGACCCGGCATGGGAGGATCGGTGTATGGAAAACACCACCCCGGAGGTCCTGCGCTACGCGGCCTTTTCCACGACGCCCACCGGCGGCAATCCTGCCGGCCTGGTGCTGGATGCCCGCCACCTGGGCGACGCCGGGATGCTGGCGGTGGCGGCCGCCGTCGGGTACGCGGAAACGGCCTTCGTGACGGAGCCCGGCGTCGGCGGGGACCCGCGCCGGAGCCGGGTTCGGTACTTCTCGCCAATCGCCGAGGTGCCATTCTGCGGCCATGCGACGATTGCGCTGGCCGTGGCGCTAAGCGCACGCGACGGGGCAGGCGCCTTCACCTTCGAGACCCCCGTCGGCCCCGTCCGCATCGAAACAGCGGACGACGGCGCCGACATAACCGCATCATTCACGGGCGTTGAACCACAGCTGGCCGCCTTCGACGACGACGTCCTGGCCGACCTCCTTGGCCTGCTCGGCGTCGGCCCGGACGATCTCGATCCGGGCTATCCGCCGCGGATCGCGTATTCCGGGAACTGGCATCCGGTGCTGGTCGTCGCGGACCGCAATCTTTTCGACTCCTTTTCCTTCGATCCGGAGGCCGTGCGCCGGCTCATGGACAAACAGGGCTGGGCCGCGACGGTGGCCGTCCTGCACCCGATCGCAGATGGCGAATTCGAGGCCCGGAACCTGTTCCCCGTCGGTGCCATCACGGAGGACCCCGCCACCGGGGCCGCCGCGGCGGCGGTCGGCGCCTACCTGCGCATCCTGGGCCTGGTCGATCCCCCGTCGAGAGTCCTCATCCACCAGGGAAGACACGTCGGCCGGCCGGGCCTGCTCACCGTGGACATTCCCGCTGCCGGCGGAATAGGGGTCAGCGGCAGGGCCGTCCGGATCCCCGCCGCTGCGGGCAACAGCTGATCACCAGGTGGAGGCCAACCGCCGGCAGCTGAAGGACTTCGGCGTCAGCGTGCCCCCCGCTGTGACGGACACGCTGAAGGGACTGCGCCGGGTGCAATGCCGGACGCAGTCCCTTCAGTTCCAACTCCTTGGGAGCAGGCCAGGCGGTGGGCCGGGTTACTTCCTTTCGGGGAGGAACATCGCCTTTTCCAGCGGTGTCACGATGAGTGATTTGAGCTGCGCGGTCCCGCCTTCTGCGAAGAGGGCCATCTTGTCTGCTCCGGCGTTGGGGAATACCTGGTCGGTGATGGTCCGCAGACCGTCCTGGGCAAACACCTCGACTGAAGAGCGGTCGAGGTAGATCCGCAGGGTGATGTTGCCCTTCCTGTCCAGGGTGACGGGGGCGTCCTCGATGGAAGCGAAGGCCGGGTGGAACGCGCTGTTGCCGGAGTTGGTGCGGTCAACGAAGAGCTTCCCGGTCGTGGCGTCGTAGCCGATGACGGTGGATGATGTCCCGTCGCCCAGCACGGTGATGCCGGATTTCTTGGCCGTGCCCGGAGCGAACGTGATGTCGACTCGTTGGACCTGGCCGGAGGCGGCCGCCGGCAACGGGACTGCCCCCTCCGCGATCCGGATGCCGTTCGTGGTCGAGTAGCGCGGCTTCTGGGCCAGCTTGTCGACCTGCTTCACGGCGCTTTGGGTGAGTCGGGGACCTGCCGGGGTCTGGATCAGTTTCACTTCACGCGGCAGTGCCATGGCGCTGCGCCAGGGGCTGGTGGGGATGTCGTTGGCGTAGTCCCAGTTGTTCATCCAGCCCAGCATGACCCGCTTGTTATCGGGCATGTTGCCGAAAGACACGCTCGCGTAGAGGTCCCGGCCGTAGTCCAGCCAGTCGTAGGACTGCAGTCGGCTTGTCGCTGCTGTGGGGCTCGCGATGAACTCGTCAGCGAGGATATGCCCCCAGCCGAATCGGTTGTTGTCGACGACTTTGATCTGTGCCTGTTGGCCAACGAATTCTTTGACATTCCACGATGCCCAATCCAGCGATTCACTGTCGCTGCCTGTGGCCGTACGGACCACCTTTCCGTTGACCACCAGGTTCACGGATTCTTCATCGGACCTGGGAACAGCGGCGCTGTCGGTGAGCATGACATGGTCCAAGGTCAGGTGGCCCCACCCGCCGGTAGCCTCGTCGACCACCCGCAACTGTGCATTCTGTCCCGCGAATTCGGAAACGTCCCAGCCCTTCCAGTTCAGGATTCCGGAATTGTCTCCCGCAAGGGAGCGGACCACGCTGCCGTTGATGAGCAACTGGGCGGCCAGGATCTGTCCGGAGTCCGCGGAGCGGTTGCCGCCGCCGACCAGCATGCTCATAAAATTCTTGGTGATGGGGAATTCCGGTGATGTCAGGGTGCCCTGCCGGTCATCGCCCGGCGCGCTGCCGGTCTCGAAGGTGTTGACCCGTTTGGCCCCGATATAGAAGTCCCCGCCGCTGCTGGCGGGCTGGAAGTTGGGGGTGAGGTCACCGGTTCCGGTCCAGCCGGAGTCGGCCAGCGTTGTCCCTGGGGGAACCTCGAAGCCGTTGAACTTGAGCTCCCCCTCGGGTGGGGTGTTGTCCAGCTTGTCGGAGACTCGCGGGTGCTTGCCGCCGCCTACGAGGAAGTTCAAGTAATCATTGGAGACCGTAAAGGTTGGTGACTGCATGGATCCAAGCGGCCAGTCGCCGTCGTTGAAGGAGTTGACGAGTCCTGCTCCGGTGAAGCCGGAGACGGTTTGTTGCCCACCGATCGCCCCGGCTGCGGGGACGTCACCGAAGGGACCGTTCTTCCAGTTGCCCGGCTCGTTGTTGACGGTCCAGCCGTTGTAGTTTCCGTCGTTGAACCCGGCCAGGACCGTGCCGGGAGGAAGCGCCGCGGCCGGTTTGGTGGACTCGGACGTGAATGTTGTGCCATCGAAGTTTCCGACGAAGTACTGGCCGGCGGATCCGCCGGCCACGCCGCCGGGATTGATGTTCACAACCATGACCCACTTGACGTTGCTGGGGTCACCGTCCACGGCGAGCGGGAACAGGTCCGGGCATTCCCACTGTCCCCCGGTGGCATTGGCTGGCCCGAATTCGCTCAGCGCCGACCAATCCTTGAGGTTGGCGGACTTGTAGAGGACCACCTTGTGCTCCTGCGCTTCGACCGCGGTCATCACCCAGTAGCCGCCGCCGGCCGGGTTGTCGTACCAAACCACCTTCGGGTCGCGGAAGTTGGCAGAGTTCCGGTTGAGCACGGGATTGCCGGAGTACTTGGTCCACGTCTGGCCGTCGTCCAGGCTGTAGGCCAGGGACTGCGCCTGCAGGCCGCGGTGCGCAGAGGCGTCCTTGTACGCGCTGGTATAGATGGCCACGAGGGGCGGGTTCTCCGCAGTGCCAAACCCCGAGGAATTGTCCTTGTCCACCACCACGCTTCCGGAGAAGACATCTTCCTGGTCATCGGTGGAGATGGCCAGCGGTTGCTCCTTCCAATGGGTCAGGTCCGTGGACGTGGCGTGGCCCCAGGACATGTTCCCCCAGGTGTTTCCGGAGGGGTTGTGCTGGTAGTAGAGGTGGTAGACGCCCTTGTGGAAGACCATTCCGTTGGGATCGTTCATCCAGTTCTTTGCGGGCGTGTAGTGGTAGGCCGGCCGGTAGGGTTCGTCTCCGAGGCCTGTAGCGGCCGACGCCGGCAGGGAACCTGCCAGTGCCGCGGCCATCATCAGTCCCGAGAGCGTCAATGCAGAAACGGCATGCGTCCTGCGGGTGGTCGTTCTGTTCATCTGCTTGTTTCGCCCTTCATCGCGCGCGTCGTCAATAGACAACGTTGTCAGTGCGAAGGACGCTAAGTTATGTCCATCAGACAAGTCAACGATTTTGGCGAACCGGGCCTGGGAACCGCCGGCCGGCCCCTCCGCTGAGGCAGGCCGGAGATTACTCGACCGGCTGGAGCCAGGTCAGCACTGAGCCGTCCTCCTCGATGTGCTCCGCGAGCTCAGCGTTGAAACGCGCGCCATAGGCTGCGCTGATATGTTCCTGGAATGCCGCGTCGCCTTCATAGACCTCGAAGACGAAGTACTCGCGGGGGTTTCTTTCCCGCGTGCAGGGCAGGAACAGCTGGTTGCCCGGTTCGCGGCGGACGTGTTCTGTAAGTTCGCGCATCATCTCGGCAACCCGGCTTTCGCTGCCGGGCTTGACGGTGAACTCTGCGTAAAGCGTTTTGATCATGGTTTTCCCTTGTTGTGGATTGGCCTCAGTGGTGGAATTTCGGATCATCAGGCCGGCGGGAGCTCGCCGGAGCCGCGCTGGATGAGTTCGGACGGAACGACGTAGGTCTGCGGCGCACTATCGTCGCCGTCGATCCTGGCCAGCAACCGCTCGGCGGCAAGCTTCCCGATCCTCTCGGGATGCTGGGCAATGACCGTGATGCCCGGATCCATCATGTCCGCCAGCGCGAAGTCATCGAACCCTATCAGGGCCACGCGCTTGCTTAACCCGAGCTCTTTCAGCGCGCGCATGACGCCGAACGTGACGAGGTTCTGGCTGGAGAAGATGCCCGTTGGCGGGTCCTCGGCCGTGAACAGTTCAAGCGCGGCCAGCCGTGCCGACTCCTCATCGTGCAGTCCGTCGCGGACCGGAACGGTGGATGTTGCAATGCCGGCCCGGCCCAGCTCCTCGATGAAGCCGCGCCGCCGTTCCCGGGCGGTCTGGATGTCCGTGCGGTCGCCCAGACAGGCAAGCCTGGTATGGCCGTGCGCCATGAGGTGGGCCGCTGCCCTGGCGGCTCCGACAGCGTTGTCCGTCACCACGGCGTCCGCCTCGATGCCCACGGGTTCACGGTCGATGAACACCATCGGCAGATCGCGGGAGTGTTCCGGAATGACGTAGGACTGGCTCCGCGCTATGGGAGTCAGGACCAGGCCATCCACCCGCCGGCCGAGGAACGCGGCCACCATGGCTTTTTCCCGTTCGGGGTCGTCGTCGAGGCTGGCGGCGAAGACGGCGATGCCGCGGGTCGCAAGCGTGTCTTCCAGCGCGCGGTGGACCTCGCTGCTGAACGGGTTGGCCACGCTGGGCAGCAGGAGGCCGATCGAAAGCGTCTGCCGCCCGGTCCGCCGGAGGCTCCCGGCCGCCATGTCCAGCTGGTAGTTGAGCTGCTGGGACGCGCCCAGCACGCGCTGCCGGGTGGCTTCGGAGACGCCTGGCTCGTCGTTCATCACGCGGGAAACCGTTTTGATGCCCACTCCTGCCAATGCTGCGACGTGGCGCATCGTGGGGCGATTCTTCCCGGGGTCCGCTTGGTAACGATTAGACATCGTTGTCATCACATCGTCCTTCATCATCGAATTTTCATTGACTCTACCTTGTGACGCTGATTACATGATGCCTGACATCGTTGTCAGGCATCGGAAAGTGCCACGAAAACAGGAGATTCAATGTTGAGTTCCAAAGCACCGCGCACCATGACCCACCGCCTGCTCGCCATGGGCGCAGTTCTGACCCTCGGCACCCTCAGCCTTGCCGCCTGCGGCGGAACCCCCGCGGCCAACCCCGGCAGCTCGGCCGCCGAAAAGGTCGGCGTGTCCCTGATCGTGAAGACGACGACCAACCCGTTCTTCGTCTCCATGCAGGACGGGGCGAAGAAGGCGGCCGAGGCAGGCGGCGTGGACCTGAAGCTCGCGGCCGGCAAGGCTGACGGCGACGAGGACACCCAGATCCAGGCCATCGAGAACGCCATCTCCAAAGGTGACAAGGGCATCCTGATCACCCCCAACGGCCCGTCCGTAGTGGACGCCCTGAAGAAGGCCAAGGACGCCGGGCTCTTCGTGATCGCTCTGGACACCCCGCCGGATCCCGCCGACGCCGCCGACATCACGTTTGCCACGGACAACTTCGCCGCCGGCGAGCTGATCGGCAAATGGACCGCAGCCCAGCTGGACGGGAAAAAAGCGACCATTGCCCTCGTCGATCTCTTTGACGACAAGGTCGTCTCAGTTGACTACAACCGGGACCAGGGCTTCCTGACCGGCCTCGGTATCGACACCGCCGACAAAAAGAAGAACGGCGACGAAGCCAAGACCGGCAAGTACACCGGCGGCAAGGGCGGCGACTACGAGATCGTCGGCAGCCAGGCCTCCCAGGGCGCCGAAGACGGCGGACGCACCGCCATGGAAACCCTCCTCGCCAAGAACCCGAACATCAACGTCGTGTACACCATCAACGAACCTGCAGCAGCGGGTGCCTTCGAGGCACTGAAGGCCGCCGGCAAGGAAAAGGACGTGCTGGTCGTCTCGGTGGACGGCGGCTGCACCGGCGTGAACAACGTCAAGTCTGGCGTCATCGGCGCCACGGCCCAGCAGTACCCGGTCAAGATGGCCGAACTGGGCGTCAAGGCCATCGTTGACCTCGCCAAGACCGGCCAGAAGCCGGCGAACTCACCGGGGCTGGACTTCTACAACACCGGCGTCGAGCTCGTCACGGACAAGCCGGCCGACGGCGTCAAGAGCATCACCACCACCGAAGCCTCCGACATCTGCTGGGGAAAGTAACCTCCGGCTTCACTGCGGGGCGGGGAGTCCGGAGCCCACTGCCGGCCTCCCCGCACTGCATCTACCGAGCTAGCTCCGCTCTAGCAACCATCACGGAAGATCAGGACCAATCGTGACCCAGCAACAGACCGCCGGCCCGCCCAGCGCCGGGCATGCCGACCTGGCGGAGGAATTCCTCGACCGCCAGACACCGCTCAGCCGGATACGCAATATCCTCCACCGCTACCCAGCCGTCAGCCCCGCCCTCGTTCTTCTCATCTCGGTGGTCGTGTTCGGCCTCCTCAATGACAGGTTCCTGCGGGTTGAAAACCTCTCCCTGATTACCCAGCAGGTCTCCGTCGTCGGCACCCTGGCCATCGCCCAGACCCTCATCATTCTCACCGCAGGCATCGACCTTTCCGTCGGGGCCGTCATGATCCTTTCGTCCATGGTCATGGCCCAACTCGCTGTCAATAACGGAGTGCCTGCGCCAATCGCGCTGCTCGCGGGCCTGGTCGTCGGACTCGCCGCCGGAGCACTCAACGGATTCCTGGTTACCCGGTTCCGGCTCCCGCCGTTCATCGTCACCCTGGGCACGCTGAATATCTTCATCGCCCTGACGCTGCTCTATTCCAACGGCGCGACAGTGCGCGGCTCGGCCATGCCGCCCCTGCTGACTTGGACCGGAACCACATTCCCGGTGGGCCCGGTCAGGATCTCCACCGGCGTCGTCGTGATGCTCCTGCTCTACATCGCCATCGCGTTCATCCTCGGCAAAACCGCCTGGGGCCGGCACGTCTACGCCGTGGGCGATGACAAGGAAGCCGCCCGCCTGGCCGGCATCGCCGTCAGCAAAGTCCTCATGAGCGTCTACCTCGCCGCCGGCGCTGTCCTGGCCGTCGGCGCCTGGATCCAGATCGGCCGCACCAACGCAGCCAGCCCCAACGCCGGCGTCGACCTGAATCTGGACTCCATCACCGCCGTGGTCATCGGCGGAACCAGTCTCTTTGGCGGTCGCGGGTCGGTCTGGGGAACCCTCCTGGGCGCCCTGATCGTCGGCGTCTTCCGCAACGGACTCTCCCTCGCAGGCCTTGATGTGCTCTACCAGACCCTCGCCGTGGGCGTCCTCATCATCCTCGCTGTGTCCATCGACCAGTGGATCCGAAAGGTGAAATCATGACCTCCACCCACCTGGAGCCGGCCGGAACCCAAGTACGCCAGCCCATCCTGCAGGCCCGGAACCTCGTCAAGACCTTCGGCCGCGTCGTAGGTCTGGACGGCGTCAGCCTGGACCTGTACCCGGGTGAAGTCTTGGCGATCATCGGCGACAACGGTGCAGGCAAGTCCACGCTGATCAAGTGCCTCACCGGTGCTGAGATTCCGGATACGGGCGAGCTGATGGTGTCCGGGCAGCCCGTCCACTTCAAACGCCCCCAGGACGCCCGTGCCCACGGCATCGAAACGGTGTACCAGAACCTTGCTGTCTCGCCGGCTCTGGACGTCGCTTCCAACCTGTTCCTGGGCCGGGAGGAAAGGCGTGCGGGACTCCTCGGCAGCGTGTTCCGGATGCTTGACACCAAAGGCATGCGCACGAAGGCCAGGCAGGAGTTGACCCGGCTGGGAATCTCCACCCTTCAGGACGTCACGGTGCCGGTGGAGAACCTGTCCGGCGGCCAGCGCCAGGCTGTCGCCGTGGCCCGCGCCGCGGCGTTCGGTTCAAAGGTAGTAGTGCTGGATGAGCCGACGGCGGCACTCGGCGTCCGGGAATCCAACCAGGTCCTGCAGCTGGTCCGGGACCTCCGGGACCGCGGCCTGCCCGTCATCCTGATCAGCCACAACATGCCCCACGTCTTTGACGTGGCGGACAGGATCCACATCCAACGCCTGGGCAAGTGCGCGGCCACCATCACCCCCCAGTCACACACCATGACCGACGCCGTCGCGATCATGACCGGCGCAGCCACGGCCTGAACAACTTCTGCGCCTATGTCAGTCCGCGGATCCGGTTGCCGGGCCGCGGACTGACGCGGCTCTGAACCAGCTCCGCTATCAGCTTCCCACGAGAGACACACCATGGATTACCTCAAAACAGCCCGGCCCGGCGCTCACCAATCCCCCGACGTCATGGTCGTAGGCGAAGCGCTGATCGACGTGGTCACAATGTCGCATGGCACTGTGGAACACCCCGGCGGCTCACCGGCCAACGTCGCCTACGGACTCGGCCGCCTCGGCGTAACAACAGGTCTGCTCACGGCCATTGGCCCGGACGCGCGGGGAGACTCTATCGAAATTCATCTCCGCAGCGCCGGAGTCGTACTTCTGCCCGGATCAAGATCCCTCACCCGGACGGCATCGGCAACAGCAACCCTTGAACCGGACGGCTCCGCCAGGTACGACTTCGACATCACCTGGGACCTTGCCCCAGCAGTCCCCGCCTTCGTCCCCAAAATACTGCACACCGGTTCCATCGCCACTTTCCTCAAACCCGGTGCCGGTGCGGTGAGATCAATGCTCGAACAGGCCCACAGAGACTGCATGATCACCTACGATCCCAACATCAGGCCGGCCCTGCTCGGCAGCCATGCAGAAGCGAAAGCCACCTTCGAAGAGCTCGTGCCCTTAACCGACGTCGTCAAACTCAGCGACGAAGACGCCCAATGGCTGTACCCCCAAAAAAGCCTGGACGAAATCGCGGCCCACATCCTCGGTTTGGGTACCGGACTTACTGTCATCACCAAGGGCGCCGACGGCTCACAATTCACCACCTCCGCCGCTAACATCAGCATTCCTGCCGTGAAGTCCAAGGTTGCCGACACCATCGGCGCCGGGGACTCTTACATGTCCGCCCTGATCCTGGGCTTTCTCACCCGAGGATCCGAAGGCTTCGCCCCGGCTGTCCTGGAGCAGCTTGGACACACCGCAGCTGCAGCCGCCGCCATTACCGTTCAGCGCCCGGGAGCGAACCCTCCGACCCTGGAAGAACTCGACATCGCCGTCGAAGCCCATCCCTTGGCCCAGTACACCGGCTCCCGAAGCACATGCCCAGTCCTAACGCGGCCCGTATGACGGTCCCCCACCGCCACACACCTTGCTCCCCGGCCGGGAAATGAACCGGATGGAGCCCTCGGTCTGCACCACGATCTCCATGAGCGATTCACCGACGACGATCACGTCCGGTTTTTCGAGACAGAGGGGTGCGTGGCGGGTCATAAGGTGCTCTTTGGACGGGCCTGGCAGTTTGCGAGGCGTGGAAAAATGCTGCAGGTACGTTCGCGGACATGACGGCGTCCGACGACGACGGAGGCAAAGTCCCGTCCGTCGTCGCCAAAGCCTGGAAGGACGAGCTGCCTAAGTGCTGTTCACTGCGTGCCGGCCAGCCGCCGGTAGCTGAAGGACTTCACGGTCAGCGTGCCGCCTGCGGTGACGGCTTTGATGCCCGGCGTCCCCGCGGTGGGGAAAACGAGTGACGTCAGGGTCTTTTCCCCGCCGTTGATGAAAACCTCCACCGAGCAATAGTCGACGAAAATCGACAGGTCCACCGTCCCGTTCCGCGCGGGGCTGGCTGCGCGTCGCGATGCCCGATAGTCCGGGCTGAGCCCGGCCTTGCCGGTGGCGGCAGCATCGGCTTCCCGGGAAATGAATGCCGACTCGGTGGCGAAGTCGTATCCGACGGTAGCGAACGTGCCCCCGCCGCTTTCGAGTTCGATCCTGGCAACGGAACCGTCGTCCTGCGCTGTCCGCTCGAGAGTCACATCGAGCCGGTACGCCCCGCCTTCCGGGACCGGCAGTTGTCCGGCGCCCTCCGGTGTCAACCGACGTTCCCCGGTGGTTGCCGCCGGGCCTTCAATGGACTTCATGGCCGGGGTGGGGCTCGACACCAGCGTTGGTCTTCCGGCGATAGTTTCCAGCCGTATGTCGCGCACAATGGAATCGGCGCCGCCGTGCCAGTCCTGAGTGGGCAACTGCCGGGCGTACGCCCAGTTGTTCATCCACCCGATGGCGTGCCGGGAGGACATCCGCTGGCTTTCGGTGAGCCTGGGATCATCCCAGGTCACGGCGGCGTAGAAGTCGGAGCCGGCGTCGAGCCACTGGTGCGGCCCATCGGACGGGGTGAATCGGGTTCCGTCCCATTCGCCAGTCCAGTAGGCAACGCCCGTGGTGAAGCCCTCTTGGCTCCCGTTGGCGCTGGCGGCCAGGACCCAGGTCCGTTTGGATGGATCACCGTCGAGATCCAGCTGGAAGAGGTCCGGGCACTCGAGGACGCCCAGGCCGTTGCGTTCGATGCCCGAGGCGTAGTGCCAGTTCTTCAGGTCCGGCGAGGTATACATGCCGATCTTGTCGCCTTCGGCCAGGGCCATCACCCATTGGCCGTGGGCGTCATCGCGGATGATCTTAGGATCCCGCCAGTCCGGTTCGCCGGGGTTTTCCATGACCGGGTTCTGCGCATACGCGGTGAAGGAGTATCCGTTGTCGGTGGAATAGAACAGCGATTGCCGCTGGATTCCCTGGTCCTGTTGCGTCATGATCGCGATGACGGCTCCCTTGCCAAAGCCGGCGGAATTGTCGTGGTCCACCACGGCACTTCCGGTTTCGATGTCGCCCAGCCCGTTTTTGTACTTGGCGATCGCCACCCCCTCGTCCTTCCAGTGCACCAGGTCTGTGCTGGTCAGGTGGTACCACTCGGTACCGTTTTCCTTCGGGTACCCGGCGTTGTAGAGGTAGTAGTAGTGCCATACGCCGTCGAGCAGGATGGGACGCTGCGGATCATTCATCCAGTTCGTCCGGGGCGTGATGTGATAGCTCGGCCGGAACCCGGATGCCCCCTCGGGCCGGTCGAAAGCTGACTGCGTCTGCTCCGCCTGGCTCGGGGAGTCCGGACGGGATCCCGGCGAAGGGACCAGCGCCACCGCGGCCAGAACGGCCGCGGCCGCGGCGGCCGCCACGATCCAGATCGTCCGGCGGCTCGGCCTTCCCTGTTTCAGCGCCGGGGGGCGTACGAGGTTTTTCATGATTCAACATTCCTGGTTCTGGTGAAAGCCATCCCGCCTCAGCTGGGGCCTGCAGGTGCGGGAGACGGAAGCGCCCGGAGATCCGGGCGCTTCCGCCTCAGGACTGCCCTACTGCACTACTACTTGTAGAGGCCGGCACCGCCGACGTTGAGGTTCGTGGGCAGGTACCCGAACGGGCCCAGGCCGTTCTGGCCGAAGGTGCGATCCACTGCCGACACTCCGTTGCGGAAGTTGATCTTCACGGTGGGCGAGAGGGAACCGCCGCGGACACCGTCCACGTTGTCGATAAAGGACTGCACCAGCCCGCCCGGCTGCACGTAGTGCGAGTAAGCCTGGAACTGGCGGCCGTTCTGGCGGGGATCCGGCCCTTCGGGCGCATTGGCAGGCATGTTCAGGTCCGTGGGGGATGCCAGCGTCAGGCCGCTGTTGTTCATGGGCTGGTAGTCGGAACGGACGCCGTCGCCCACAAAGCCGTATACGCCGTCGGGGCCGCGCATTCCATCCGCGTAGGTGAACTGGTGGCTGATGGTGAACAGGTAGTACTTGTTCTTGCCGCCCTCGCTCTGGATGAAAATCTGCGGACGCTCAGTCTGGTCGTTGACGCAGTTGGCGGACAGGATCGGCGGCAGGAAGTGCCACTTGGTCAGGTCCTTGTTGTCCGCCACGGCCAGGCCCACGTTGGCGGTCTGGAACCATGCACCGGTGGTGGAGTTCACGGTGCTCGTGGCTTCGGCGTGGGGATCGCCGGGCTGGTAGCCCAGGTCCTGGTCCGTGCACTTGTAGTCGCCCCGCTGGCCACCGGTGTTGCCTTCGAAGACCATGAAGGTCTTACCCGGGTGCGCCGGGTCTGCGAACGTGTACGGGTCCCGGAAGGCGAAGCCCGGGTTCTGGGCCTTGTTCTGGTACATGACGCCGTCCGGCTCCAGGAGCTTGGTGTGCTCGAAGCCGTCGAAGCTCACGCCGTTCTGGTCGGCGTGGATGTTGCCCAGCGCCTTGGCGATCACGGCATCCGGGGCGATGCCGCCGCCGCCAGCGTTGCGCTCAGCGACGTCGTAGAACGTCGTTGCCGTGTAGAAGACGTTGACGTGGTTGCCCTGCATGAGGCGGGTGGAACCGGACCATTCGGTGTTTCCGACGGAGGTGTCGTCCAGGAACAGGTGTCCGCCGTAGTTCCACTTGTCCTTGGCCGGGTCGGCGTTGGTCTTGCGGAAGAAATAGCCGATCCGGGCGTTCCAGTGCCGCTGGTCAAAGCCGTAGCCGGCGTGGCGGTCGGCAACGAGTGAAAAGATGACGTCCCAGCCCTTGTAGCTGATCTGGTTTGCGTTCTCGTCGGTCAGGGACCAGGTGTCCCAAACCCACACGTCGTTGTTCATGGCCGGGAAGTCCTGGGGGATTTCCGGCATGGTGACATTCGGGCTCATGGAGTTCTGGCCCGGGGTCACGCTTGTGCTGCTTTGGGCCATGATCTGTTTGGCGTCGGCACGCGTCCACTTGGAGGTGAAGGCCGCTGCCGGATCAAACGCCTGCTGCGTGTGCTTCGTGGGCAGGGGGAAGCCGGGTGTCGGCGCCGGCATCTGCCCGCCGCTCGGCGGATCCGAGGGCGTGTTTGCCTGGGCTGACGGAACGGCAAGGAAGACGGAGGCCGCCAGGGCCGCCGCCAGTGCCGCGGCGACAGAACGCCACCGCAGCTTCCGGTGTGTATTGGGGTGCTCGTGCATTTTTGCTCTTCTCGCGGAGTTGAGACCATTCGTGGAAGACGGGCGTATGCCCTCATTCCCCGAAACTCCGGCAGCCCCGAATGACACCGCAGGCGTCATCGAGGACGCCATCGTGTCGAGGGGACGGGACCTCGGTAGGGCCCCGCCTGTGGCCCGGGAGGGTGCTGACCTCCTGGACGTTCATCACCGTAGACAGTGCCGGCGAGGAATCAAAACCACATTTCAAGCACCAAAACGGCTCACACCCCGGTCGATGTAAGCGCTTGCACAAAGTCTCCGCGCGCGTGCCACGACTCTAAGATCGAGTCAAATATTTCCTAAAAAATATGCTTTCTTCTTCACGTCGCCAGCTGTTTACCCGTTCGTTGCCCCGCGGCCGCACGTCACGGCGGCGCCCGACGGCGGCAGACGACGGCGGCGCCTTGAGGAAGGTGCCTCAGGGGCACGCCCCGCAGGGTGCCTCACGTCGCTTCTTTCGTCCCGGGGGTGGCGGGGAATTCGGTTCGGAACCCGATCATTTGTGGGTGCCGTCGCAGTAGGGTTTGATCGCGGACGCGCCGCAGCGGCACAGGGCGACTGTTTTGCGCGTCCGCGGCACTGCTCCCCCGGATGGGGTGACGATCTCAAATTCGCCGCGGACCAGGATCGGTCCGTCGGGACAAATAACAATGGCGCCGTCGCTGGAGGATTCCTGTTGATTCTGGTTCATTCGTGCTCCCTGCCTGGGGTTCGTGCCCGGGTCAGACCCCGGCGGGGACAGGCGGCTGCAGCGAGGACGTGCCGGTTTCCCATGCCCCCATGATGTGCGCGGCGAGCCGGGCGTCGATGGCAAGCGCCGCCGTCGCGCCGAACAGGACGTCCGGAAGAAGGCCCGGCTCTGCCTCCACGAGCCCTCCGGCGAGATCCCGGCCCGCGATCTGTTCGTGGACGGCGTCCGCTTCGACGTGCTCGTCGAAGTACGCGGTCACATCGGCCCCGAACCCGAGACGCCGGAAACCGTTGCCGTAGAGCTGGTTCGGCCGGGAGGACGTCATCTCATAAATCGCCAGATGCCCTGCGATGGCTCCCCGTAGCCTGCGGTTCAGGCCGAAAAGGGACATCATGTTGACCGCGGCGAGAGAGACGGCCGGGACGGCGTCCACGTAGCCGCCGTAGACATCGTCCATCCCCAGCCCTCGCATGGTCCGGGCGAACAGTGCGCTGTGCATGCGGTCCGGACGGCCTCCGCCGTACTCGTCAGCCTGGATCTCCACCAGCGCAGCCTTGGCCCGCCCGGTCAGCCTCGGGATCGCCCAGGTGTGCGGATCGGCTTCCTTGAGCTGATAGATCGATTTGTGGACCAGGAATTCACGGAGCTGCCCGAGGGTTGCTTTCTTCGCCATATGGCGGGACATGCCCGGTCCACCGTCCTGGCCCGCGAGCCCGAAGAGAATGTCCGCCACCGCATCGCTGTCCAAGCCGGCGGCAGGAGCAGGCTGGACTGATCCGGCGGACGAGCGGGCCGCCGACCGCAGCGCGAGTTCGAACGGTTCCTCCAGCAGCTGCCGGAGTGTGATCAGCCCGGGGTTCCATTCCCAGCGGTTGTCCACCCCATCCAAGCCGCCGTAATGCAGCTCGTACAGGCAGAACAGGGTCAATTGCACATCGCCGTCGTCGATGACGTCATCGGTGAGTGCCAGCTGCCCTTCTATGAGACGGTGCAGCGTGCCCTGGGCTGCGGAAACATCTCCGGTCCCGTCTGCCAGAAGCCGGAATAGGCCAACGCTGATGGGTCCGCGCGCGTCAGGGATCTTCATGTTTTTCTCCTACGTGGGCCCCAGCGATACTGGCTGCGGTCGGTGAAAAGTGCGTCGATGCGGGCCCGGCCCGGGGACCGGCCGGAGGGGCCCAGGATGCAGCCCCTTAGCTGTTGCCGGTGTAGACGAGGCTGTCCGGGTCGACTTCGTTCGCCGGGGCGTCCGCGAGTCCCTGCGGGGACAGATCCATGTCCATAAGCCCGGGTCGGTGGTTGTGGGCCGCGGAGGGTCCGGTGGTGGCAGTGCTGTGGTTGGAAACGGTGTGCCCCTAATACTTTGTTGGATACAGACCCTGGAGGGTGCTGCCTGTCACGGGCGGGGTATTTCCATCTGGAACCCGCACCGGCACCGGAGAACACGCGTCCGGAGATATTCGCCCAGAAAATCCGGACTCCCGGCGTGAGTGGAAACCGCCCGGTGCGGACTTCGCCGCTCGGGGTCCACTGCGGACATCGGCTCCTGGCAGTGGCGGTAGGCGTCCTCCCGGTGCACGGCGCCGCCGCTGTTCCCGGTCCGCGCCCGGATGGTTGCGAGAAACGCCGCAGTCGTAGCCACCACGTGCGAGCTGCCGCAGTTGGTGCAGCTGATGGCGGCCGCGAGGGTTTCCTGCTGAGGATTCATGGTGGCGACAGAGTCCAGGAGGAGGTGCCGGTCGGTCTCACAGGTCGCACACCAAGGCCGGCGCCCCCGGGGCTGGTGGGCGTCCCGGGGCAAGTACGTGCTTGACGTGATGGTCATCCGGGTCAGACCAGGCCCGGGTAGCTGGCCAGGATGTAGTCCGCCGCGGCCGGTCCTTTCATGCGAAGGCCGTTGCGCTTGGGATGGACCTGCTTCTCTTTCATGGCCGCCCAGAAGGCATCTTCGGAGCGGGGCGTGGTCTGGCTCAGGAAACACCAGCTGGTGTAGAGCCCGTATAGGCAGTCCCTGCCCAGGGCGTGGTCGGATGCAGGGTCCCGGGTGGTGGCTTCCTGCAGGAATTGGTCGTACTGGGAAGTTGCCATGAGTGGCTCGTTTCTTCGCGGTGCATTGTGTGCCGCCGTGTGGCTACAGCAGCTGAGCGTCAAGGCCATGCACGGGGCGATGAAGCAAGTTCCCGCACTGCTGCGTCACAGCAGAACCGGGGATAAAGCGTTACTGGGCTGGGGGTCCACATCCTGCGGAACCCAGTCAATGCAACTTCTCTACGATGTAGACTGTAGGCGTAGACTACACATTAAGCAACCGGCCTTTCATCCCGCAAATGCCACCACTCTGTATCGACCCGAACGGATAACCAATGTCGCCCGAAGAGCATCCGGCGCCCCCTGCGGCTCCCGGCAAGAAGGCTCGCCTCAGCCGGGAGATTGTCCTGTCGACGGCACTGACACTGGTGGACGCCGAAGGACTCGACGCCCTCACCATGCGCAGGCTCGGGCAGGAACTCGGGCGGGACCCCATGAGCCTGTACCGCTACGCCGCCAACCGCGCGGCCCTGCTGGACGGCGTCTCAGAACTCGTGCTGAATGAACTGGCCATCATTCCCGATGATCCCGACTGGCAGTCGCAGCTCCGGCGCATTGCCCACGACCTGCGGCTCCTGGCCCTCCGGCACCCCAACGTCGTGCCCCTCCTCGTGACCCGCCCTCTGTCAACGCCCCTGGGACTGCGGCCGCTGGGAACATTGCGTCCGCTGGAGCAGATCCTGTCCCTGCTGATAGACGCCGGATTCGCCCCCGTTGACGCCCTGCACGTCTACCGCGCCTACTACGGATACCTCTACGGGCACATCCTCAACGAACTGCAGGAATTCGTCGTCGACCCCGAGGAAAATGAGGCCCTTCTCCGCCTGGGCCTGCACCGCCTGCCGCCGAAGGAATTCCCCCGCCTCCGCGCCCTCGCCCCGGTTCTCGCCGACTACGACGGGATGGCCGAGCTGGATGAGGGAATCACCATCCTGCTCTCGGGGCTCGCGGCCCGCCTCCCGCTGCCGGAGGCCCCGGCCAAACCCTGATCCGGAACTTCCTTTGAAAGGATGCGCCATGTTTGTCCTCCTCGGCCTCAAGACCGTGCTGCATGGCCATCCCGAACGGATGGCAACGTGCCAGTACTGCCACCAATTCGGGCAGCATCAACTGCAGGAACGCGCCACCAAATTCACCGTGTTTTTCATCCCCGTCTTCACGACTTCCAGGGCCTACGACATCACCTGCACCAACTGCGGTCAGAAATCGATCGTCAAGCCGCGGCAGAAAAACACACTCCTGCGTTAGGAAAGCCGGCCCCGCATCAGCGGGGCTTAGAGAGCCGATCCTTCGCGTGATGGCTTCCGGGCCCGACAGGCACCAGCTCCGTGGCTTGCGCGAGACCTTCGGTAGGCATCGAGACGTACATGCTCTCTGCCCGGCTCACCTGGAATGTCTCATGCCAGATGCCGACGGCCCTGGGGGCCTTCCTGGCCTGGCGGTTAAAGGCAGTCCAGGCCGGCCTGTGCTCGGATTCGGGCGCACTGGCGTAGGCATACAGCTTGTCCAGCGAGTCCCAGTACTGCACGATGACCGGCCCGCCGGCTCCGAGGGCAAATCGAAAGCCTAGAAGGCCGGAACCCGGCTCCTTCAAGAGCTCGGTCAGCATTCGGGGCATCGCAAAGAAGACTGGCAGCCACAGATCCGGTCGCCAGGGACTGTTGATGCGCATGCCGATGAGGAAGACCACCAAGTCACCGGAATGGCGGTGCGTGAAACGTCCAGCATTGATGCGTGCCATGCTTTTCCCCTAACTAGATACTGATACTCTCCAATATTGGGGAGTGCTACTATCTAAGTCAAGGAGAAACTTTGCGCATCTCACAGCTGGCCGCGGCCACAGAGGTTCCTGTGGCCACCATCAAGTACTACCTCCGGGAGAAACTGCTTCACGACGGCGTGCTGACCTCCGCGACCCAGGCTCGCTACGACGACACGCACGTACGGCGGCTGAAGCTGATCCGGGCACTCATTGGCACGGCCGGGCTCAGCGTCAGCGCCACCCGCGAGGTACTGCTTGGCCTGGAAAACCCGCCGGAGTCGGGCCACGACCTGCTCGGAATCGCGCACCATGCGGTCTCCCGGACCGCACCGGACGACGTCGACCTCTCCTCGGCACAAGAGCTCCTGGACCGTTGGGGCTGGGGCGCTGAGGCTTGCGATCGCGATACCCAGGCGGCCCTGGTAAAGGCCCTGCACGGGCTCTCGGAGGCGGGATTCGAGGCGCCAGCGGCGCTCTTGGACCGCTATGCCGCGGCAATGCAGGACATCGCGGAGGCCGACGTCGAAAGTGTCCCCACGGATTCGGCCGAGGCGGCGATGCGGCATGTGGTCCTCGGAACGCTCCTGATGGAACCGGTGCTCCTGGCCATGCGCCGGCTTGCCCAGCAAAGCGCTTCCTTCCAGCGGTTTGGCGGGACCGAGACCTCCCGGCAGCCCGGCACGGAATAGTTTTCCGCACAAACCCCGCTGGACGGCCGGCCAGTCGTCCTCGGCATGGAGCGGATCATGACCGCAGACCGTTCTGGCGCGGTCACAGGGTCGCCAGGAGCCCGGCCGCCTGTTCGAGCGCACCGGGTACCAGCGAGTAGTAGGCCCAGGTGCCGCGCTTTTCGCGGTGCAGCAGCCCGGCCTCGACGAGGATCTTCAGGTGGTGGGAAACCGTCGGCTGGCCCAGGCCCAGGGGTTCGGTGAGGTCGCAGACGCACGCCTCCCCGGACTCGCCGGCTTTGACGATGGAGAGCAGCCGGAGCCGGTTGGGGTCGGCCAGGGCCTTGAAAACCTGAGCCCTCTGCTGGGCTTCCTCGGCGCTCAGTGCCGGCTCCGCCGACGGCACGCAGCACGTGGCATCGACCGCGGGTTCGAGAGTTTGCAGAGAATTCATGAACCCATTATGCACATAGATTGACATTCATCGATATAGGTGGGGATACTGCACATATCGACATCCATCAATCTTGCCGAGCAGCACAGGAGCACCGTGAGCATCCAGATCCAATCGCCGCCGCACCGCACCGGAGGGGACCCCGTCATCGGCGGCCTTTCCGTCCTGGACCGGTTCCTGCCGGCCTGGATCGTGGCGGCCATGCTGCTGGGCCTGGCGCTGGGCAGCCTGGTCCCCGGCCTGAACACTGCCCTGGAAGCCGTCAAGATCGGCGACGTGTCCCTGCCCATCGCCGTAGGCCTGCTGGTGATGATGTACCCGGTGCTGGCCTTGGTCCGCTACGACCAGGCGCACCGCGTCGTCGCCGACCGCAAACTGATGTTCGCCTCCCTGATCATCAACTGGGTGCTGGCACCGGCCTTCATGTTCGCCCTCGCCTGGATCTTCCTCGCCGACCTTCCCGAGTACCGCACAGGCCTGATCATCGTGGGGCTGGCCCGCTGCATCGCCATGGTGATGATCTGGAACGAGCTCGCCTGCGGCGACCGGGAGGCCGCGGCCGTGCTGGTGGCCATCAATTCGGTGTTCCAGGTTGTCGCGTTCGGCGCCCTGGGCTGGTTCTACCTCCAGCTACTGCCCGCATGGCTTGGCCTGCCGACTACCGGCGCAGACTTCTCCTTCTGGGCCATCACGGCGTCCGTCCTGGTTTTCCTGGGGCTGCCGCTGCTCGCTGGATTCCTCACCCGCACCCTGGGTGAACGTGCCAGGGGCAGGAACTGGTACGAGACCACCTTCCTGCCGAAACTGGGGCCGTGGGCGCTCTACGGCCTGCTCTTCACCATCACGGTGCTGTTTGCCCTCCAGGGCGGCACCATCACCTCACGCCCCCTGGATGTTGCCCGGATCGCCCTGCCCCTGCTGGTCTACTTCCTCGTGGTCTTCGGCGCCGGCATGCTGATCGGAAAACGGCTGGACCTCGGCTACGCCAAAACCACCACGCTTGCGTTCACCGCCGCCGGCAACAACTTCGAGCTCGCCATCGCCGTGGCGATCGGCGCCTTCGGGGTGACCTCCGGGCAGGCGCTGGCCGGCGTCGTCGGCCCCCTCATCGAGGTCCCCGCACTCGTGGCCCTCGTCTACGCCGCCCTCTGGGCACGGCAACGGTTCTTCGACCCCGCCGCCGCTGCCTCCCTCTAAGCACTCACACACCCGCTGGAGAAACTTAACCATGAGCACCGAACCCGCCAAGAAGCCGTCCGTCCTGTTCGTCTGCGTCCACAACGCCGGCCGCTCCCAGATGGCCGCAGCCTTCCTCAGCACGCTCGGCCAAGGCCGCATCGAAGTCCGCTCGGCCGGTTCCGCGCCGGCGGACAAGGTCAACCCGGCCGCCGTCGAGGCCATGGCCGAGCTCGGCATCGACATGTCCGCGGAGATCCCCAAGATCCTCACCACCGCCGCCGTGAAGGAATCCGACGTCGTGATCACCATGGGCTGCGGCGACACCTGCCCGATCTTCCCGGGCAAGCGCTACGAGGACTGGGAACTCGAGGACCCGGCCGGCCAGGGCGTCGAGTCCGTCCGCCCGATCCGCGACGAGATCAAGGCCCGGATTGAGGCGCTGATCGCGTCCCTGACCCCAGCCGCGGACTAACAGGCACCACTCGTCTGACCGGGGGCGGACCTGCCCGAACCGACTCACTGTAGAGAAAACTGTAGAGAAAGAGGACAAACATGGATTCAATGAAGAACCTTCCCGTTGCAGTGATCGGTGCCGGTCCTGTGGGCCTGGCCGCCGCGGCCCATCTGCTCGAACGCGGACTGGAGCCGCTGATCTTCGAAGCGGGCCCGTCCGCGGGAGCCGCGATCGAGCAGTGGCGCCACATTCGGCTGTTCTCCCCGTGGCGGTTCAACCTCGACGCCGCCGCCGTCCGCCTGCTCGAAGCCTCCGGCTGGGAATCACCCCGCCCCACAGCCTTGCCCTACGGCGGGGAACTCATCGACCAGTACCTCGCCCCGCTGGCAGCCCTTCCCGCGATCGCCTCGCGCCTGCACACCGGCGCCCGCGTCCTCGCGGTCACCCGCCAGGGCGGGGACAAGACCCACTCCCGCGACCGCGACACCACACCCTTCGTGCTCCGCGTCGAGCACGAAGGCGGCGACATCCGCGACTACCCGGCCGCCGGTGTCATTGACGCCTCCGGCACCTGGGCCACCCGCAACCCGCTGGGCACGTCGGGGCTGCCCGCCGTCGGTGAAGCCGCCGTTGCCTCCAGGATTTCCTCGCCCCTGCCCGACGTCACCGGCCCGGACCGGCGATCCTTCGCCGGCCGCCGCGCCCTCGTGGTCGGCGCGGGCCATTCCGCCGCCAACACCCTGATCAACCTGGCCGACCTCGCCAGGGACGAACCCGACACCCGGATCCTCTGGGCCATCCGCGGCGCCTCGGCTGCGAAAGTCTATGGCGGCGGGGATCTCGACGGCCTGCCTGCCCGGGGCCAACTCGGCGCACGGCTCCGCCGCCTGGTCGAGGCCGGCACCATCGAGCTGCACACCGGCTTCGGCATCGCTTCCTTCACGCCAACCGGCGACGCCGTCACCGCTGCTTCGCTTGACGGGCGGACGCTGGAGGCCGACGTCGTCGTGCCGTGCACCGGCTTCCGCCCGGACCTGAATTTCCTCCGCGAACTCCGGCTGAACCTGGACCCGGCCGTCGAAGCGCCCGTGCGGCTCGGCCCGCTGATCGACCCGGAATTCCACTCGTGCGGCACCGTCCCCCCGCACGGCGCAGCGCTGCTGGCGCACCCGGACAAGGACTTCTACATCGTCGGCATGAAGTCCTACGGCCGGGCGCCGACCTTCCTGCTCGCCACCGGCTACGAACAGGTCCGCTCCGTTGTCGCAGCCCTGGCCGGTGACCGTGAGGCCGCGGACACCGTCCAGCTCGAACTCCCCGAAACCGGCGTCTGCTCCTCCGACGCAGGCACCAGCTGCGAGATTCCGGCCGCGGCCGCCTCGTCCGGGTCCTCGTGCTGCGCGGCTCCCGAATCGGTGCTCATCGGGTTCCCCACCGGCCTGTCCCACGGCCGCTCCGGCGAAGACAAACTGACGGCATCCCGGCTCAACACCTCCGAGCCCAATAGGGAAGAATCGAACGCATGACCGAGACCACGAAAACGCCCAGCGTCCTGTTCGTCTGCAGCCGGAACGGCGGAAAATCCCAGCTCGCCGCCGGGCTCATGAACCAGCTCGCCAACGGGACCGTCACGGTGCACTCCGCCGGGACCAGGCCCGCCGACGCGCTGAACCCCCAGTCCGTAGACTCCCTGGCAGAGCTCGGCATCGACATCAGCGGCGAACACCCCAAACCCGTCACCGCCGAAGCGCTGGACACGGCCGACGTCGTCATCGTGCTGGGCAACGAAGCAAAGCTCGAACCCCGCGACGGCACGAGGATCGAGTTCTGGGACACGGACGAGCCCTCCGAACGCGGCATCGAAGGCATGGAACGCATGGGCCTGGTCCGCGACGACATCCAGGCCCGTGTCCGGAAGCTGTATGCGGAACTGACCGGAAAATGACCGCGCCCGGACTGCGGACCTGAACCGCCCAGCGCACCTCATGGAGCCAACGAGAGACGAGATCCTCGCCGGGTACAGCCGCGCCCGCCGCCACCTCGACGCCCTGCTGCAGGACGCGGCGCCCCAGGACCTCGGCCGCAGAAGTACGGGCACCCGCTGGACCAACGAGGAGCTGCTCTTCCACATGGTCTTCGGCTACATGGTGGTGCGCGCCCTGCTTCCGCTGGTCCACGTCGTCAGCCGGCTCCCCCGCCCGGCCGGCCGGGCATTCGCTGCTGTCCTCAACGCGGGCACCGGCCCTTTCGATGTGGTGAACTACTGGGGTTCCCGGGCCGCGCCGCCCGCGTCTACAACAGGCGCAGGATGAGCCGGAAACTGGATAAAACCATCGCCGCGCTCTCCCGCCGGCTCGAACACGAGAACCCGCAGTCCCTCGCCAGGTCAATGCCGTTTCCCGACAGGTGGGACCCTTTCTTCATGTCTTCGATGACACTCAACGATGTCTACGCCTACCCCACGCTTCATTTCGACTTCCACGCCAAGCAGCTGAGCCTTCGGAATCCGGACGCACCGGAATCGCCCTGATGGCCACTAACGGAATCCCGTTGATTCGGCCGTCTTGAATGGGGCCGGGTTATATGTAAGTATCTGCGTATGAATGCAGATAACAAGGCTTGCACGCTCACCGCGGACAGCCAGTACGTCGAGCTGGCCGTGGAGGTGTTTGCCATGCTGGCGGACGCCACCCGGGTCAGGCTCATCCTGGCCCTGCGCCACGGTGAACTGCCCGTCAACGTACTGGCCGAAAAGGCCGGGAAATCGGCGGCTGCGGTCTCCCAGCATTTGGCCAAGATGCGGCTGGCGCGCATGGTCGCCACCCGCCAGGAAGGCACCAAGGTCTACTACCGTCTGCAGGACGGGCACGCCTGGCAGCTCGTGGCCGACGCCATCCACCAGGCCGAACACACGCTCGGCACGGCCCCGCATCACAGCAGCGCCCCGCACAGCCCCGCCAGGGAGGCCGGCGCATGAACCCGCCAATGCACCCCGGCCACGATGTCCACCCGTACCCGCACGGCCATGCTCACGACGAGGGCCATCATCACGACCACGGCCCGCACGGCCATGTCCACGACGACAGCCATCACCACGACCACGGCACCCACGGCCATGTCCACGCGACCGGGTTCAAGGGGTGGCTGCAGGAGCTCTTCGTGCCCCACTCCCATGACGCGGCCGACTCGATCGACTCCGTCCTGGAGACAAGTTCCCAGGGCATTCGCGCCGTCAAGGTCTCCCTGCTCGGACTGGGGGCCACGTCGCTGTTCCAGCTGGTCATCGTCCTCATCAGCGGCTCCGTGGCGCTACTGGCGGACACGGTCCACAATTTTTCCGATGCCCTGACCGCCGTACCGCTGTGGATCGCCTTTCTGCTCGGACGCCGCCGCGCGACCCGGACGTACACCTACGGCTTCGGCCGCGCCGAGGACCTCGCCGGACTGTTCATCGTGGCGATGATCGCGCTCTCCGCCGTGGTGGCCGCCGTCGAATCCATCCGGCGCTTCTTTGAACCCCAGCCCGTCCAGAACCTGGGCTGGGTGCTCGCCGCCGGGCTCGTGGGCTTTGCCGGCAACGAACTTGTCGCGATCTACAGGATCCGCGTGGGACGGCGGATCGGTTCCGCCGCGCTCGTGGCCGATGGCATTCACGCCCGCACCGACGGCTTCACGTCGCTGGCCGTCGTCGCCGGCGTCATCGGCATCTGGCTCGGATTTCCGCTTGCAGATCCGATCGTGGGCCTGCTCATCTCCGCAGCCATCGCCGTGCTCCTCTGGGGAACCATCCGAGACATCGGGCGCAGGCTCATGGACGGCGTCGACCCGAACCTTACGGAACGCCTGGCCGCAGTTGTCATCGCCCACGCCCCCGCGGGCGCAACATCCCGGCTGCGCTGGTCCGGCCACCGGCTTCACGTCGAGGTCTCCATCCCCCTGACCACGATCACCGACGTGGGGGAACTTGCCACAATCCACGACGAAATCGACCATGCCACGCGCCACGCACTTCCGAACGTGGGTTCCGTGACAACGGTCCCCACGTTCGGCCAGGCCGCGACGGCCGGGCCACCGCCTCCCCCGGGCCACGGATAGCGGCGGCCCTCCCGGAGGCCCTGCTGTCTCCGGGACGTGCCCGCCGGCGGCCGGCAGTGTCCCTGAGTCAACGGACACCGAGGTGGATCGACCCTTGACCGATGATATTCACCGATATATCGTTAATTATCGCTGAATGATCGGCGACCCATCAAAGGATTCACCTGATTTGGAAGGTCGATGCCGCTATGAAAGGTATGCATGACGAGAAATTCACGGACGGCGGTCCCGCCCAGGCACGCTTCGGGCGCGGCAGGAGCCGCCGCGGACCCCACGGACACGGCGGTTTCGGCCCGGGGCGCGGGTTTGGGCCCGGCTTCGGTCCGGGTTTCGGACCGGGTTTCGGACCGGGTTTCGGCCCCGGCGGGTCGCGGCGGGCCAGCAGGGGCGATGTTCGTTCGGCGATTCTCTCCCTCTTGGCCGAATCACCGTCCAACGGCTACGGGCTGATCAAGACCATTGCGGAAAAGACGTCGGGAGCCTGGCGGCCGAGCCCGGGGTCCGTCTACCCGACGCTCCAGCAGCTCGTTGATGAAGAGCTCATTGCGCCCGTAGGTGATGGCCGGCGCACCGAGTTCACCCTCACCGATGCGGGCAAGGCCTACGTGGCCGATCACGCCGAGGAGCTGGGGAACGCTTGGAACACCGACCCTGAGGGATCAGGACCGGCGTTTCACCAAAGCGTCGGAAAACTCATGGGAGTCATCCACCAATTCCGCTTCTCGGCAACCGAGGAACAGCGCAATGCCGCAATGACGGTAATCGATGACACCCGCCGCGCGCTCTACCGCATCCTTGCCGACTAACACCGCCGCTTCGGCTGGCACGCAGCTATCCCTCCCAATGGTCCCTCCCCGAAAAACTCCGGCAACACTATAGTTAGAGCCACACCCCATAGCGGGAAAAGAGCGATTATGCGCGGAATAGGCAGGCGCCAACCTGGAGTGCGCGGAATAGGTCTGATCGGGACCATTTATCTGGCCATCGGCGTCGTGGTCGCCGCGACCCACGGCTACCTTGTGGCCTGGAACATTCCCGGCAACATTCTGGAGGGCCTGGCGGCAATTGTGCTCTGGCCCCTCGTGGCCATCTTCGGAGTGAATCTGCACGCCTTGATCGCCTGATTTCGATTGTTGTCCCGGAGCCGGGGATGGCCCGGACCGCCCCAAATGGCCCCCGCTTTCCACGGTTCTGTCCCTACAATTAAGTGTGGCCTCCATGGCATCCACGTCGCGGGGGCGACATCAACAAGGAGGTTCATCATGGGCCTGGGTGACAAGATCCACAATGCCGCCGAGAAACTCCACGGCAAAGGCAAAGAGGCCGCCGGCAAAGCCACCGGCGACGACAAGATGAGGGCCGAGGGCAAAAGCCATCAGGTCAAAGCAGACCTGAAGCAGGCCGGTGAAAAGGTCAAGGACGCCTTCAAGAAACACTGACAACAGGCCGCCGGAGGACGGAGGTGCGGTCCGGATCGCACCTCCGCCCCGGCATTTGCCCCACAATCCAGGGAACCCCTAACGACGCAGGTCGAGTGCCTCAAGGAGCCGCGTGACCGAACCGCCGAGGTTCCACTCGGTGGCGAGACCCTCAAGCTCGGCGCGCGAACCGCCGGGGACAGGGTGCAGCTGCGCGCCTGCCTCCTCGAGCGTCGGCAGTTCCAGGTTCCTCACAATCTTCACGACGGCCGGCGCAACCGCGAGGTAGTCCGCCGCCGCGGCGAGTTTCGACCGCACGGCGGTGGACAGCCCGCTCCCTGCTTCCGCGGCAGCCGCGAGCAGCCCGTCGAGCGTGCCGTACTCGCCGAGCAGCGACGCGGCGGTCTTCTCGCCGATGCCGGCGACGCCTGGCAGCCCGTCGGAGGTGTCGCCGCGCAGGGTCGCGTAGTCGGCATACTGCACGGGCAGCACACGGTACTTGCCGACGACGTCGGCCTCGGTCAGGACTTCGAGGTTCTTCATGCCGCGCGCGGTGTAGACCACCCGGACCTGACGGGCGTCGTCGACGATCTGGAAGAGGTCCCGGTCCCCCGTCACCACGTCGACCGGAAGCGCGGCGTGGCTGGCGTAGGTGCCGATGACGTCGTCGGCCTCGTGGTCGGCGGCCCCCACGACGGCGATGCCGGCGAGTTTGAGCACCCGGCGGATCATCGGAATCTGCGCCTCGAGCGCGTCCGGCACCACCTCCACATCGGGGGCGCCGGCTACCTCCTTGGCGACCCGATGCGACTTGTAGCTCGGGATGAGGTCTACCCGCCACTGCGGGCGCCAATCGTCGTCCCAGCAGGCGACGAGATGCGTCGCACCGTAGTCGGTGGTGAGCCGTGCGATCATGTCCAGCAGCCCGCGAACAGCGTTCACCGGGGTGCCGTCGCCGCGGCGGATCGTGTCGGGCACGCCGTAGAACGCACGAAAGTACAGCGACGCGGTGTCGAGGAGCATCAGGCGGTCGGTCATGACTGATCCTGACACGGATGCGCCCGCTGGCGGCGGACCGTCACGGTTCCAACTTCGGAGGGGCACAAAGTGACGCAGTCGACGCGGGTAGATTTGGGCGAATGGATGGAGAAGCGGTTCTGGCCGGAGGCAATTCGACTCTCGTCACGCGGGTCGGTGACACGGTGCGCCGGACCGCAGGACCGTGGACGCCAGCCGTCCATTCGCTCCTCGAAGTCCTTCGGCATGCTGGCGTCGCTGAGGTCCCCCAGGCACTGGGCATGGACGAACATGGCCGCGAGGTCCTCAGCTTCATCGACGGCGATGCAGCACATTACCCGTTGCCGGACTGGATTTGGGATCCTTCCGTTCTGCGTGACGCCGGAGCTCTGCTCCGCCGCATCCACGACGCCAGCGTCGGACTCGCCCAGGCGGATCTCACGTGGCAACTGCCCACTCACCGACCCGCAGAAGTCGTGTGCCACAACGACGCCGCGCCGTACAACATGGTGTTCGCCGCTGGGCGGCTGACCGCCCTCATCGACTTCGACACGGCCTCGCCGGGACCACGGATCTGGGACTTTGCCTACCTGGCCTACCGGCTTGTGCCGCTGGGGGAAAACGGCGGCCCAGGGGCTCCCGAAGAGCAGCGGCGGTTGTCCCGTCTGGATGCCCTCATTGACGCGTACGGTGTCAGGTTCGGACACGTGCAAGTGTTCCAGACCCTCGCGGCCAGGCTGGACGAGCTGGCAGAACTGACCGACGGCCGCGCTGCGGCTACCGGACGGAGGGATTTCCTCGAGCACTCCGCCATGTACCGCAGGGATCGCTCCAGAGTTTCCGCGATGGCCCGCAAGCTGTCCGGCCAGTGAATCGACGCGTCCCGGGTCAGGGTCGCAGCCGCAAGCCGCGAAGCTTCTTCCCTGCCTTGCGGGCTTTGGTCTCCGTCTTGCGGGCAATGCGTTCTTCCATCGCCAGCAAACTCTCGAAGCCGAGGTCAGTATCGACGGGCCGGTCCGGGGTGGCCGCGAGCCTGTGCAGGAGGTCGGTCGCCATGACGCTGTCCTGATGGTCGCCGAGTACCGTCTGGAGCCGTCCGGCCGCTTTGGTGAGTTTGGCGGCGCGTTTGCCGTGGATCTCCAGGACCGACTCACCCGCGTGGCGCAGGCGTTTGGCGTCTTTTCGGACCTCGTGCAGCGCCGTGTCGCGTGCGGCCGTGTCGGCGGAGCCTTTGACGGCCTTCCGGGCACGCCTCCACCCGCTGTGCAGCCTTGTTCACCAGCTTGGCCGTCACCTTGCGCGCGGGCCGGAAGGCGCGTGGCTTGGCAGGGGGGTGGTCCCGGAAGTCCTCCAGGGCGCCCAGGAGACGGAAATAGCGGCCGGTCCGGAGGGTCTTCAGGACGTTTCTGTAGCCTGCGTCATGGGCTGCGACCAGCTCCTGTTCGATCATCTGGGTCAACAGGCCGGACCTCTGTTCTTCGGGGAGTTCCAGGATGTGCTGGCGAAGCCGTTCCAGCATGACTTCGGCGTCGCGGGCCGGACCCAGGACTTGGCCCAGCCACTTCAGTTCGGCCTGGAGTTCCCGCACCGCTGACCGGTTGAAGAGTTTGCGATAGGTGGCCAGGGCGGACCGCGCCCGGCGGGTCGCGGACCGCATCTTGTGGACGGAATCCGGTGTCCCCATCCGCACGCCCGGATCGTTGGCGATGAAGTCGCCGATCCGCGCGTCCAAGTAGGCGGTCACGACGTCGACTGCCGGCCCCTTCTTCCGGGGCGTCGGAGTCCGGGGACTGAACTCGGCCGGCCAGGCATCGCCCAGGGCACGGGCGACTTTGGAAGGAAAAGCGGAGTGGCCGGCTCCGGTAGATGCCAGGGTTGCGGCGGCAGCCTCGAAGAGCTCCGCTGTGCCGTGGACGAGTTCGAGCTCCCATTCACGCCAATCGACGGCGGGTCCCCGCGGCCGCAGGGCCTCGGCATGAACGTGGTCGTCGGCGAAGTCGGCCAGGTGCTCACCGCCAGGCCCATAGAGCCGGTAGGTGGTTCGCCGCGTGCTCAGCCGGGCGACGGGCACGAGTGCGTCGCCGCGGATGAAGACCTGCAGATGGTCGGACAGTTCTTCCGGAACAGTCTCCGGCTGGCCCAGCGGCGCATGGATCTCCTCCCGCTGGTCCGTTCCGGCGGGAAGCTTGAGGTGCCAGCCCTCATCGGCTCCGCCCGTGCGGCGCCGCAGGGTCATGCGCCGTGCCCCGAGGGCCAGGGCCGGCGTATCGAAGTACACAGCCTCAAGCTGATCCGTCACAGGCTCCGCGACGTGGTCCACACCCTCGATTTCCTGCAGCTCCGGCAGCGCCGCGGAGATCCCGGCGTCGTATTTTTGTTCCGTTTCAAGTTTTCCCGGGGTGTCCATGGCGGTCAGGACTCCCCACGGGACGCGCGTTCCCGCGGCAGCGAACTCATGGGCCTGTTGATGACCGTCATGGCGGGCCTCCTCTACTGGCACCGCTGGAACATGGCCTTGGTTCTGCGGCTGGGCGTGTCCGGCGGTGCCTTGGCCGGTGCGCCCAGCCCGATTCTAGGCTCTGCGCGAACCGGCGACCAGACCGGTCGTCGACGGCTGTTTGGCCCGTTCGGCAAAGACATCGGGACAGGCCTCCTGCGGCTGCCCCCACGCCGCGTGAGACAGGAACGCCCAGGACTTACCCGGGCGGGCGTTTCACCGTTCAAAGTATTTGCGGACGGCACGGGAACGCACGTTTAAGACGCGACAACGCCCCGGGCCCCGATCGACGGTAGGGTAGCCTGACCGAGTTCCCGCCGGCTGGCGATGAGCTCGATCGAAGGTGGGAGCCCGCCGCGGGGGCAGCGTACTCCCACGTCAACCGGCCGTGACAGCCTCGATGGGCTCAATCGCCTCAGATGTGTGAAGGACGTATGACAAGCACGGGCCACGAATCCGAATCCCGACTCCGTGGGGCTGAAGCTCCGGAATGGGCGCGGCTGGAGGACCTTTCCAGAACCGGCCTTCTGGACACACCCTCGGAGGAACGGTTCGACCGGATCACGCGGCTCGCTCAGGGGCTTTTCGGCGTCAGTGCGGCCAGCATCTCCCTGATCGCCGAGAACCGGCAGTTCCTGAAATCCTTCGTCGGTCCGCTCGCCCGCGAGTCGGAGCGGCGTGACACGTTCTGCACCGAGACGATCAAGTCCCAGGGAACCATGATCGTGGAGAACGCCCTCACCGACGAACGCTTCCGGCAGAGCCCGCTCGTGACCGGCAATCCCCACATCCAGTTCTACGCGGGCCATCCCCTCACCGGGCCCGGCGGGACGCACGTCGGAACGTTCTGCATCATCGACCAGGCGCCCCGGGCATTCAGCGCAGAGCAGCAGAAGATCCTCGAGGACCTCACTGCAATCATCCAGCGCGAAATGAACCTTTCGTGGGACATCGACAACGGAGCCCGGGTGCAACGGGCCCTGCTTCCGCCCACTCCCCCCGCGCCGGCCGGCTACTCGCTGGGCACCTGCTTCTACCCCGCCTCCGGACTCAGCGGTGACTTCTACGAGCTCGGCACGACAGCGGCCGGCCAATTCCGCATTACCGTCGGCGACGCCATGGGCAAAGGCATCGGTCCGGGCATCGTGGCCGGCACCGTCCGGTCCGCCTTCGCCCACACCGGCTGGGAAGCCGAGCCCTCCCGCGTCTTCGAGGACGTGGCCGGGAGCCTCGACGATACCCTGGCCCGTGTGGGGTCTTATGCGACCGTGTTCCATGCGCTAATCGACCCTGCCACCGGCACAGGCCATTACGCGGACGCCGGCCAGGGACTGAGCTACATCCTCCGTTCCGACAACACGATTGAACGCCTGTCCCCGACCGGGCCGCCACTGGGCCTGATATCCGGCCAAAGCTGGGACACGCACGCGTTCAGGCTCGCCCCGGGTGATGCCATCCTGATTCCGACCGACGGCCTCCTGGACCTGCACGGCGGCGACCTCGGCCGTCTCGCCGCAGCCCTGGACAGCCGCCAGGCCCAGGATCATCCGGACACCGCCGTGAAGAAACTGTGCGACCGGCGGGGAAAGCGCGGCATCCTGGACGACATCACGGCGGTCCTGTTCCAGCGCGAACCAGAATCCGCCTAAGTGCGCCCGCCGTGTGCGCCGCACCGAGGCCCGGTAGGATTCCTTCGGGACGAACGCCGGGCAAGACTTGGCGGATCAAGGGGGAGTCAGTGGCTGTAACGCGTGAAGCCATCCTGACGGGTGTGGACGAACTCTCACCGTTCTGGAAGCAGGTCCCGTTCCTGGTGTTCTTCATCGTGGCCGCGGTCATGAGCAGCACCATCCCGACCCTCACAGTGAGCGATTGGGGTGCCCTGGTTGCCGGTGCGGCCCTGACGGCTGCCGCGACCGGGTACGCCGCGGCGGCGGCCCAGCCGGGTCCGGCACGATTTGCGGCGATCGTACCGTCCCTGGATTTCCTGGCGGCCGGCGCTTTGCGCCACGGCACCGGAGAGAGCCACTCAATCTACGCCTCGATCGTCCTGCTGCCGGTACTTTGGTTCGCGGCCAGGGAGGGCCGCCACAATGTTGGCTACGCGGCCGTGGGCGCCACGGTGGCGATCATGGTCCCGTTCGCCCTCGGCTCCAGCATCGATGCGAACCCGAACGAACTTTTCCGCGGGCTCTACAGCACGCTCATCTTCGTCCTGGGCGCCTTTGTGGTCAACGAGCTGGCGCGGCGGGCACGCCGCCGCCTGCACTCCGCACGGGCCCAGGCGGCCGCGGCAACGGCGGAACTCAGCCGGGCCGCCCAGATCCAGCGCTTTCTGCTGCCGAAGAACGCCGCTCCCCTGCCCGGTTACCAGACTGCCGGGGCCTGCATCCCCTCCAAGGCCGTCGGCGGAGACTTCTTCGACTGGTACCTGATCGAGGACGGCCTTGGGTTCACCCTCGGCGACGTCATGGGCAAGGGCGCCGGGGCCGGCATGATCGCCGCGACCACCCGCGCCGTCATCCGCAGCGCCAAAAACAGCGAAGACCCTGTGACGGCGCTGACACTGACGCAGGACTGCCTTGCCACCGACCTGAGCCAGGCCGGCTCGTTCGCGACACTGTTCCACGCCCGGCTCCGGGCCTCCGACGGGCGGATCCTGTTCTCGGACGCCGGCCACGGCTTGACCCTGGTTATCCGGACAGATGGCACTTGGGAGAGGCTCTCCTCGGAAAACATGCCGGTGGGCCTGCTTCCGGACAGCCGGTGGGAATCGTTCGAGACCCGGCTGAACCCGGGAGACATGATTGTCAGCTTCAGTGACGGCGTCTTGGACCTCTACGACGGAACCCTCGCCGCCGTCGACGAAATCGGAAAACTCGGCGTCGCCGCGGAGTCCGCGAAAGACCTCGTGGACTCCGTGCACCGGCGGGCACAGGGCACCTCCAACCCCGATGACGTCACCATCCTCGCCGTCCGGCGGGACGGCCAACGCCCGCTCACCCCTCGCGAAAGGACGCTCGTGTGACCGAAACGCCGCGCAACCCAGACCCCGACGGCGCCGACGCGCCACAGCAACGCTCCGGGAGCGCCGCGCAGCTCTTCGGGGTACGGCTCCTCGTGCTCCTGACGTTGCTGGCCGGCGTCAACTACGTGGCCTGGCGCTGGCTCGCGTCACTGAACTGGGACGCGTGGTGGATCGCCGTGCCGCTGGTCGCCGCCGAGACCTACAGCCTGATCGACGTGCTGCTCTTCGGGATGACAGTCTGGCGGCTAAAATCCCGCACACCCCCGGCACCGGCCCCCGCGGACGCCACAGTTGACGTTTTCATAACGACGTACAACGAGCCGCTGGATCTGGTGATGACGACGGCGCTTGCCGCCCAAAAGATCCGGCACCCGCACAGCACCTGGATCCTTGACGATGGTGACAGGCCCGCGCTCCGGCAACTGGCCGCGGCGAGCGGACTGGGGTACGTGACCCGAAGCGCGGAATGGAGCGGGATGCCCCGGCACGCGAAAGCGGGGAACCTGAACAACGCCCTGATGCAAACCGAGGGCGAGTTCCTGCTCATCCTCGACGCGGACCAGATCCCCGAACCGGACATTCTGGACAAGACGCTGGGCTACTTCAACAACCGCAAAGTCGCCCTCGTCCAAACGCCCCAATATTTCAGCAACGTCCCGGCCGACGACCCCCTGGGCAGCCAGGCCCCCTTGTTCTACGGCCCCATCCAGCAGGGCAAGGACGGCTGGAACGCTGCCTTCTTCTGCGGCTCCAACGCCATCCTCCGCCGGGAGGCCCTCATGCAGCTGGGACTGTCGGGGTACGTCAAGGAAACCGAGAAGAGTATCCGGCGCGCCCTCAGCGCATCCCAGGCGGCCATCCGCAAGGCACGCAAAGCGGCGACCGGCGAATCCTTGCTTATGCAGCGCACCCTTGACGAGGTCGAAGCGGCAACCGACGAGGCCCGCCGCCGGCTCGACGCCGGCGACTCACTCAGCGAAATCACGTACCGGGCACGACGCCGGGTGGACCAGGCCGTCCAGGCACTGGTGCTGGCCGACGTGTCCGCCCTACAGGCCGACCTGGAGGAGATTGCCGCAATGTCGCCGGTGGAGGTCGGTGACGCCGGGGTACCGGTGGTGACCGACGATGCCGTGCAGCGCATGGCGGCCCGGGACTGGTCTCCGCTCGGGGCAATCGAGTCCGTGCAGGCGGTGCTGGACGCGTTGTCGGTCGAACGGACCGACGAGGCCCAGCCGGTCATGCCGCTGGCCACGATCTCCGTGACGGAGGACATGGCCACGTCCATGCGCATGCACGCCATGGGATGGCAAAGCGTCTACCACCACGAGGTCCTGGCCTACGGGCTGGCACCCGAAGACATCGGAACCATGCTGACCCAGCGCCTGCGCTGGGCCCAGGGCACCATCCAGGTGTTCCTGCGGGAGAACCCGCTCCTTCAGCGCGGGCTGAAGCTGGGCCAGCGGCTCATGTACTTCGCAACGATGTGGACCTACCTCAGCGGCTTCGCCGCCGTCGTCTACTTCGCCGCGCCGATCATTTACCTGATCTTCGGGATCCTGCCCGTCACCAGCCTCAGCGCCGACTTCTTCCTGAGATTCATTCCGTTCATGGTGGTCAACCAGCTCCTCTTTGCCGTAGCCGGCAGGGGCATCCCCACCTGGCGCGGTCAGCAGTACAGCCTCGCCCTGTTCCCCACCTGGATCAAAGCATGTACGACGGCGGCCCGGAACGTCTGGTTCGGACACCCCCTCGGCTTCGCCGTCACGCCGAAGGACCGCCAGTCCGGAGGTCCACGATGGAGCCTGATCCGCCCACAGATCGCCGTGTCGGTCGTACTGTTCATCGCGTCGGTTGTTGGGATTGGGCGGCTCGTTGCCGGAATGTCCGAGCCGATCGGCACACTCGTCAACGTATTCTGGGTGGTGTTTGACCTGATCGTCATGAGCATCCTGGTGCGGGCCGTCCTGTACCGCGGATACCCTGCCGGCAGTTCCGGCGATGACCCCGACACCAGAAACGAGACCTCCACCGAAAGGGCCCTCCGTGGACCTGAGCTATGAAGTGAAAGACAGCTACGCCGAGATAACAGCCGCCGGCCGGCTCAACATGGTGTCGGCGCCGAAACTGCGGGAACTGGTGGCGGAAGTTGTCGCTTCGGGCTCCGCCCGGATCGTGATCAACCTCGAAGCGACAGCGTTCATGGACTCGTCCGGGCTGGGAGCGCTCATCGGGTGCCTCAAGGCCGCCCGGCAAGCCGGCGGCGACCTTCGGATCGCGGCCGTCCAGCCCCAGGTTCAAATGGTCCTGGGCCTTACCAGCATGGACAAAGTCCTGACTTCGTACCCCTCCGCGGCTGAAGCTTTCGGGGATGACTGACATTCTCGCCCGGCGGACGCTCCGCCAGAAGGCACTTCCGGAGGCCATTGAGGCCGTCCATACCGAGCTCGACAAGCTGTGGGAAGACGCTTCCTTCGTCCCGGACATGGACCGCATGACGTTCGCCACGGCCGTGATCGAAGCTGCCAGCAATGTTGTGCAGCACGCCATTCCCGAATCCACGAAACCGGTGGAACTCGGGGTGGACATCAGCGCCACGTCCATCAGGCTGGAAGCCCGGGTCAGTGCCTTCGATGCCGCCTGCCCCGACCCCATTGACACTGACGCCGCCATGCCGGACGGTGAGGCTGAATCAGGGCGCGGGCTCGCTCTCATTCGCGCCCTGGTCACCACCGTGACATTCAAGCGCCAGGACGGGACCAACACCTGGATCCTGTCAAAGTCCCCGCTGCACGACTGAACGGAATCCTTGGACAATCCTCGGGATCTCCTGCTCTTTTTGGCCCCGGAGCGGAACCGTCCTGACGGACACTGGATACTAAGGCTTCCCGTAGGCAAGCTGCGTCCCGTCAGGATGCCCCGCTTCGCCGGGGCCCGGCCCAGGAGTCACGATGAAGCCGTTGAGAGGCCTGGCCTGCGTACTTGCCCTGGCGGTCTCGGCCCTGTTATTCGCGGCGGTACCCGCCCAGGCCGCCTCCCCGTCCCTTAGCCTCAGCCCAGCCAAGGGCCCGGCCGGAACCGCGGTGACCGTCACCGGCACCGGATTTCCCAAGAAAGGCTCCGGAACCGTGAGCGCCGGAGCCAGTTCCGCCGCCTTCAAGGTCAGCGCCTCCGGATACTTCACCGCCGACGTCGTTATCCCGCAAACGTCCCAGCCGGTCCTTGACGTCCAAGCCGTATCCGGCACCGTCAAGGCATCGACGGGCTTTACAGTCGTCGCGGCCGCGGCGGTGGCGGAACCTGTGCCGCCCGTCATCAGCAGCTCGCCGCTGCGCTTCGGCGTCGGCACGCCCGGCGGGCCGCTGGCCCAAGCGGAATTGGACGGGGCCGCGTCCCTCACCGGGGAGGCGCCGTCGGTCATTCTGTCCTACAAGGACTTCAATCAAGGCCCGCCCATCACGGAACTGGATGCTGTTCGCAGCCGAGGCGCCGTAGCCCTGCTGACCTGGGAGCCATGGGCTTGGGGCGGCGGAACCGATCAGCCGGCCTATGCCCTGGACCGCATTACGGCCGGTAACTTCGACCCCTACCTGCGGCAGTGGGGCCAGACGCTGGCGGCCTGGGGGCATCCAGTGATGGTGCGCTTCGGCCACGAAATGAACGGAAACTGGTACCCCTGGTCTGAAGGAGTCAACGGCAACGAACCCGGCGACTACGCTGCGGCGTGGCGGCACGTCCATGACGTCGTAGCGGCTACCGGCGCCTCCAACATCTCCTGGGTCTGGAATCCCAACGTTCCGTATTGGGGGTCAACCCCGCTCGACGGCCTCTATCCGGGCTCCGCCTACGTGGATGAAGTAGCCCTCGACGGTTACAACTGGGGTACATCAGCAGCCTGGAGCAGCTGGCTTTGGCCATCGGAGCTCTTCGGCCCGGGCCTGTCCGAACTGAGACGACTTGCCCCAGGCAAACACGTGCTCGTGGCAGAGACGTCATCTGCCGAACAAGGCGGGTCCAAAGCCGACTGGAACACGGCATTGATCAGCTATCTGGCTGCCCAGCCCGACGTCACAGCAGTTGTCTGGTTCAACTTCAACAAGGAAACAGACTGGCGGATCGACAGCAGCCCCGGCTCCGCCACCGCCCTGGCATCCGCCCTGGCAGCGCGGCCCAAATAGCCAAACAAGCAAGGCAAAGGGCCGCTTCCGCTAGCGGAAACGGCCCAGTCACTCGCCAAACATCAGCAGAATGTGGCTACCCGATCAGCGCGAGCACCGCGCCGGCCGTGACAACCCCGCCCGCTTCGGTGCGGACGTCGGTGACGGTGCCGTCCCGGTGCGCGGAGACCTGGGTTTCCATCTTCATGGCCTCAAGGACCACCACCGGATCCCCGGCCGAGACTTCGGCTCCCGGCTCGACGAGCCACTTGACCACGGTCCCGGCCATGTCCGCGCGCAGCTCCCCCGGGTCGGCAGCCGCGGCGGCACCGCCGTCGGACACCGAAGACACGCCCGCGGGCAGCGGACCGCCCCCGCGGGCCCAGCCGTCGAGCAAGTCCGCCGGAAGGCCGACGGCGAGGCGCCGGCCGTCCACGTCGACCGTGATGGTGCGGCGTGCGCCGTCGGGGGCGGTGGTGCTGTAGTCGGGGTCGGCAGGGATGCTGTCCGCGAAGTCGGTTTCGATCCAGCGGGTGTGGATGCCGAGGCCGTCCCTGGAGGTGAAGTCCGCGGGATTCCAGCACGGCCCGGTGGAACGGCAGCACGGTGGCGACGCCGGTGATGCGCATTTCGGCGAGGGCCCGGCGGGCGCGGCGCAGGGCCTGCTGGCGGTCCGCGCCGGTGACGATCAGCTTCGCGAGCAGGGAATCGAACTGCGGTGCGACGAAGGAGCCGGAGCGGACGCCGGTGTCGAGGCGGATGCCCGGGCCGGTGGGGCCGGCGAACTCTCCGATGGTGCCGGGCGAGGGCAGGAAGCCGCGGCCCACGTCCTCGGCGTTGAGCCGGAATTCGAAGGCGTGTCCGCGCGGCGCCGGGTCTTCGGTCAGGCGCAGCGGCTCGCCCGCGGCGATCCGGAACTGTTCCTGGACGAGGTCGATACCCGTGGTTTCCTCGGTGATGGGGTGCTCCACCTGCAGCCGGGTGTTGACCTCGAGGAAGGCCACAGTGCCGTCCGCCGCGACGAGGAATTCCACCGTTCCGGCGCCGGAGTAGCCCGCTTCCCGGCAGACAGCCTTGGCGGCGTCATAGATCAGCGTGGTCTGCTCGTCGCTCAGGAACGGCGCGGGGGCCTCTTCCAGGAGCTTCTGGTGACGGCGCTGCAGGGAGCAGTCGCGGGTTCCGACGACCACGACGTTGCCGTGCGCGTCCGCCAGGACCTGCGCCTCGACGTGGCGGGGACGGTCCAGGTAGCGCTCCACGAAGCACTCGCCCCGGCCGAAGGCGGCAACGGCTTCACGGACGGCGGAGTCGAAGGCTTCCTCGACCTCGTCGATGGCCCGGACCACCTTCATGCCGCGGCCGCCGCCGCCGAAGGCGGCCTTGATGGCGATCGGCAGGCCATGCTGTTCGGCGAAGGCGCGGGCCTCGGCCGCCGTGTCGACGGGACCGTCGCTGCCGGCCACCAGGGGTGCGCCGGCCCGGACGGCGGCGTCGCGGGCGGTGATCTTGTTGCCCAGCAGGCGGATGGCGTCCGGGCTGGGGCCGATCCAGGTCAGTCCGGCGTCGAGGACGGCCTGGGCGAAGTCGGCGTTCTCGGAGAGGAAGCCATAGCCGGGGTGGACGGCGTCCGCACCGGACTGGGCCGCCACTGCCAGGAGCTTGGGGATGTTCAGGTACGTGTCCGCGGGCGAGTTGCCGTCCAGGCTGAAGGCAACATCTGCGGCCGAGACGTGCAGGGCATCGGCGTCGATGTCGGCGTAGACAGCGACGGACGCCAGCTGCGCGTCGTCGCAGGCCCGGGCTATGCGAACCGCGATTTCTCCACGGTTGGCGATCAGGACCTTGCGCATCAGTTACTCGCTTCTTCGTTATTGGTGGCGTGTTCGGTGGGGGTGTGTTCGGCGGGGGCGGATTCGGCCCAGCGGAAGCGGATCTTGCCGCCGATCGGGACCTGGGCGGCGAGGTCCAGCTGGGAGTCGACCACCACGGCGATCACCGGGTAGCCGCCGGTGATCGGATGGTCGGCCAGGAACAGCACGGGAAGGCCCTCCGGCGGAACCTGCAGGGCGCCGGCGACGGTGCCTTCGCTGGGCAGTTCGCCCTGGCGGCTGCGCTGCAGCGGGGTACCGTCAAGCCGCATGCCGACGCGGTTGGACTGCGGCATCACGGCCCAGTCCTGGGCGGTAAAGGAGTCCAGTGCCGCCTGATCGAACCAGTCGGCGCGGGGGCCGGGGACGACGTCGAGGACGGTCACCCCGGTGCCCGGGTAGTCCGGCTGCAGTTCGGGATTTCCGACGACGCCGCTCTCGGCTTCTCCTCCGGCGCCGAGTTGCTGCCCGGCGGTCAGGGGCGCAGGACCGATCCCGGACATCGTGTCCGTGGAGCGGCTGCCCAGTACCGGGGCGGCATTCACCCCGCCGCGGACCGCGAGGTAGCTGCGGAAGCCGCTCTGCGGCGCACCGATGCTGAGCGTTTCGCCGTCGAGCAGCGCGAAGGGAGTGGCCACCGGCACTGTCCGCTGCCACGTATCGCCGGCCTCGTCCGGTGCGGAGGCGATGCTCAGTTCCGACGGCGCCCCGGCGACGGCGAGGACCCGGTCCCCCACGGCCTGGACCTTGAGGCCGCCGGCGACGGTCTCGATGCCGGCTGCGCCGGGGGCGTTGCCGACCAGGCGGTTGGCCCGGCGCAGCGAGGCCCGGTCCAGCGCGCCGGCGGCGGAGACGCCCAGGCCGGAGTGGCCGTCCCGGCCGAGGTCCTGGATCAGGCTCTGAAGACCCGGTGAAACGATCCGGAGTCCATCGGCGGAAGCTTCTGCGACTACCGCCGCGGGCTCCGCTACCGGCTCGGCCGCCAGCGCGAGTGCATCCCGGACCGGACGGAACTGCACCCGGTGGCCAGGGGCGACCAGGGCGGGCGGCTCCCGGTCCAGGTCCCACATCTTGGCGTTGGTGCGCCCGATCAGCTGCCAGCCGCCGGGGGATCGGCGCGGGTACACGGCCGAGTAGTTGCCGGCCAGCGCCACGGAGCCCGCCGGAACAGCGGTGCGGGGCGAGCTGCGGCGCGGCACTTCCAGCTGCTGGTTCTCCCCGATCATGTACCCGAATCCGGGGGCGAAGCCGGCGAAGGCAACGGTCCAGATCTGCCCGGAGTGGGCGGCGATCACGCCGTCGGCTCCCAGGCCGGTCAGCCGCCCGACTTCGGCGAGGTCCTCGCCGTCGTACACGGTGTCGATGACCACCAGCTCGCCGTCGCGCTGCACGGGTGCGGTGAGGTCGAGCTGCATCAGGCGGGCGGCGATGCGCCGGGCCGAAGCCGGGGATTCGGCCTTGACCAGGACGGTCTCGGCCGCGGCCAGGATATCCCGCTGGCCCGGCAGCGGTTTCTCGAGGAGCAGTGCCTGCAGGGCGAGCACGTCCTGGGTGCCGGAGAGCTCAGCAAGGACCGCGCGCGTTCCCACGGCCCGCACGGAGCGGACCTTGTGAACTGCGGTTTCGCCTGCTGCGGCCGCTTGTACCTTCAGGGGTTCCCCTGCTGTCTCAATCACGAGTTGCCTCAATCATTGTGCCGGTGAACAGGATCCGCACCGCTCAGGCGCGGGCATCTTGCAGGAGCCGCTCTTCTTCCTCGGTCTGCGGGTTGCGTCCAATGGCCAGTCCGATCACCGTCACGATCGAGGCGACCGCGAGGTAGCCGGCGATCAGGAACCAGTTGCCGCTGACGGCGAAGAGGGCGGTGAAGACCAGCGGGGCGACGGCGCCGCCGATCACGCCGGCCAGCGTGTAGGCCAGCGAGCTGCCGGCGTAGCGCAACCGGGCCGGGAACTGTTCGGTGATGTAAGCCGCCTGCGGGCCGTACATGAAGGCGTGGAACGCCAGTCCGATCACAATGCCGACGGTAAGCATGAACACCGACTTGCCCTGGATCATGAGGAAGAACAGCGGGATGTACGCGGCCGTTCCGACGGCGGCGACGCCGTAAACGAGGCGGCGGTTGACGCGGTCCGTGAGGGCGCCCGCCGCCGGGATCAGGACCAGCTGGAAGGCGGAGCCGATCAGGATGGCGCTGAGGACGTTGCTGGTGGTCATGCCCAGTTCTTTAGTGGCATAGACGGCCATGAAGACGGTGAGCAGGGAGTAGAGCACGTCCGGGCCGACACGGGACAGGGCGGCCGAAACGAGGGCGCGCGGTTCCTTGGTGAAGACCTCCTTGATGGGGGCCTCGGGCTGTTCACCGTGGGCCTTGATGGCCTTGAAGACGGGGGTTTCCTCGAGCTTCAGCCGGATCAACAGGCCGAAGACCACCAGGATGGCCGAGGCGAGGAAGGCTACACGCCAGCCCCAGGAGAGGAAGTCTTCGTTGCTGAGCGTCGCGGCCAGCACGGCAAGGACGCCGTTGGCCATCAGGTTGCCGGCGGGCGGACCGATCTGCGCGGCGGAAGACCAGAAGCCGCGCTTCCGGGGGTCGCCGAATTCGCTCGAGAGCAGGACCGCGCCGCCCCATTCGCCGCCAACGCCGATTCCCTGTGCCAGGCGCAGGAGCACCAGGATGGTGGGAGCGGCCAGGCCGATGGTGGCGTAGCCCGGCAGCACGCCGATCAGCACGGTTGCGATGCCGATCAGCAACAGGGTGGTCACGAGAACGTTCTTGCGGCCGATCTTGTCACCGAGCCGCCCAAAGATGACACCGCCGATGGGTCGGGCGAGGTAGCCCACTGCAAAGGTCGAGAAGGACAGCAGCAGTCCGACGAATTCGTCGTTGCCCGGGAAGAAGACCTTGGGGAACACCAGGGCCGAGGCCACGGAGTAGATCGCGAAGTCGTAGTACTCCAGCGAGGTGCCGGTGAGGCTCGCGATGTAGGCCTTGAGGGCGCCGGGTGGGAGCTTCCTCTTGCCGGCGGCCGGGGTGGCCTGATGCGGTGCTGCAGTCATGGTTTCCTCCAGGTGTGCGGGGTGCTGCCTGTTGCTTGGGTTTATGTGCGGGTGGTCCCGGCGGAACCGGGGTGTGAAGCGGTGAAGCTTCAACTTAGACGAAGGCGGCGGTGGTGATGTCCGCGGCGTTGAGCGCCTCGCGGACAGCAGCGGCCATGGCGACGGCGCCCGGGGAGTCACCGTGCACGCAGATGCTTTCGGCGCGGATTTTCAGGATGGAGCCGTCGATGGTGCGGATGGCGGAATCGGTGGCCATCCGGAGGACATGCTCAGTGACGAGCGCGGGGTCCTCCAGCACGGCTCCGGGGAGCGTACGGGACACGAGGGTGCCGTCCGGGTTGTAGGCCCGGTCCGCGAAGGCTTCAGTGACCGCGCGGAGCCCGGCGGCCTCGGCGAGGCGCAGCACTTCCGAGCCCGGCAGGCCCAGGATGGGCAGGTTCGGATCCACGGATTTCACGGCATCGACGACGGCCTTCGCCTGGGCGGTGTGCGAGACGATCGCGTTGTAGAGGCCGCCGTGCGGCTTGACGTACTTGACTGCGCCGCCCTCGACGGCAGCCAGCGCCTGCAGGGCACCGATCTGGTAGACGACGTCGTCGGCCAGTTCGATCGGGTCGATGTCCAGGAAGCGGCGGCCGAAGCCGGCCAGATCGCGGTAGCCGACGTGGGCGCCGATCACGACGCCGGCGGCAACCGCCTCGCGGCAGGTCCGGCGGATGACGCTGGGGTCGCCAGCGTGGAATCCGCAGGCCACGTTGGCGCTGGAGACCGAGCGGAACATCGCCGTGTCGTCGCCCAGGGTCCAGCGTCCGAAAGACTCGCCAACGTCGCTGTTCAGGTCAATGGTTGCCATTTGTGATCCTCGTCTCATGATAGCCCCCTACTAGGATGCATCAATTTCTCGGATTGTTCAACAATCCGACGATTCAACATTGGGACAATCGTGTAGATTCGGCACTATGACCACTCCCGATGGGGCTGCCGGCTCCGCCCTCGGCGCAGCTGCCGCGCGGCTGCGCGTGGCCGTCCCCTCCGTGGCGGACCGGGTGGCGGCCGAGCTGCGCCTGCAACTGGCGGAAGGCCTGCTCCTGCCGGGAGCCCGGCTCACGGAGTCGAGCATCGCCGAAGACCTGGGCGTCTCCCGCAACACGGTCCGCGAGGCCTTCGCCGAACTGGCGGCCGAGCGCCTGGTGGTCCGGCACCCGAACCGCGGCGTCTTCGTGGCCAGCCTCGAGGCCGGCGACATCCATGACGTCTATACCGTGCGCCGCGCCATAGAAGTCAGTGCGATCCGCGGCGGCGGCAGCCCGGAGCGCGTGGCCGCGGTCCGGGCAGCGGTGGAAGAGGGCAAAGCCGCCGCCGCCGCCAATGACGAGGAAGGCCTGGGCAGCGCCAACCAGCATTTCCATGGCGCGATCGTGGCCCTGGCGGGCAGCCGGCGGCTGGACACGATCATGTCCCAGGTCCTGGCCGAGATGCGGCTGTTCTTCCATAAGGCCACCGTGGATGCGCACTTCTACCGGGGCTACCTGCCGGACAACGAGGAAATCTGCAAAGCGCTCGAAGCCGGGGAGCTGGACCGCGCCGGCACGCTGCTGCTGGCCTATTTAAACCGGTCCGAGGAGCGCCAGGCCGCCGTCCACGGCGAGTAACCCTGGTCCGGCCGGCACCCCCGCGACCCGCACCCTGGCCTCAACCAACCATTGACAGATCGTGGCTGCCGTCACATAATTGTGGAACCGATTCCATGGAATCGATTCCATGACCGGGTTGAGTGCGAAAGGCGGCAGCAGTGACGGGTCCATCCATCACCATCAAGGACGTGGCGGCACTGGCCGGCGTCTCCCCCGCCACGGCGTCCAGGGTGCTTTCGGGAAACCCGGCAACCTCCGCCGAGTCCCGCCAGAAGGTGGCCGCCGCCGTCGCCGAGCTGGATTTCCACCCCAACGCCCAGGCGCGGGCGCTCCGTTCCACCAGGACCAACGTCATTGGCCTGCTCCTTTCAGATGTCCGCAACCCCTTTTTTGCCGATCTGGCGCACGCCGCCGAGCAGGCCGCCCTCGCGGAGGGGCTTGTGACCTTGCTGGGCAACGCCAACGAGAGCATTCCGCAGCAGGACCGGTACCTGGACACCTTCATTTCGCAGCGCGTGGACGGCGTAATCGCCGCACCACAGGGCGAAGGGAGCTCCAGCCTGCGCGCGCTGCTGGAACGTGAGATCCCCACGGTGTTCGTCGACCGGACCGTCGACGGGATCGACGTCCCGAGCGTGACCACAGACAGTGATTCCGGCATCCGCCAGGCCGTGGAGCATCTCGCCCGGCAGGGTCATGAACGCGTCGGCTATATTGCCGGGCCCCAGACCACGTCCACCGGACGGGACCGGCTCAGGTCCTTCGCCCGCGCCGCCCGTGAGTTCGGGCTCAGCACCGACCCCGCCCTGACGTATTTCGGCGACTTCCAGTCCGCCAGCGGGTCGGCCGGAGCGCACCACCTGCTGGGTCTCGCGCAGCCGCCGACCGCACTGCTGGCCGCCGACAGCCCCATGGCCGTCGGCGCGCTGGCCACCTTGAACCGGAAAGGCCTGCGCATCGGCCGCGACATGGCCCTCATCGCCTTCGACGACATCGAATGGTTTTCCCCTGCTGGATCCACCGCTGACCGTCATCTCCCACGACGTGGAGGCAATGGGCCGCACCGCGGTCAGGCTCCTGCTCGAAGTAATTGACGGGCAGAAGCCGGCATCAGTCGTCCTCCCGAGCGAGCTCATTGTCCGTGCCTCCTCGGGCACTGCAGACCCGAGCCTGGGGCAGCCGTGACAGCAGCGCCCCTCCATTCCGCCCCTATGTATTGCGGCTTGGGGCACCGTTCCGCACCACCGAAGGAGCAGGTCCAATGAGCACGGTTTTTGTGGTCGGAAGCCTCAATATCGACCAGAACATCCGCGTCAGCGCCCTGCCCCGGGCGGGCGAAACCGTCCGGGGCTCGGACGCAACGTACAGCCCCGGCGGCAAGGGCGGCAACCAGGCCGTCGCTGCCGCCCGGGCCGGCGCCACAGTGAAATTCACCGGCGCCGTCGGCGACGACGCCCATGGCCGGCGGATTCTTGAGGTCCTCGCCGGGGCGGGCATCGACGCCGGCCACGTGCGGGTCAGCGGCACCGCCGCCACGGGAACGGCGATCATCGCCGTCGACGACCAGGGTGAAAACCAGATCATCGTGAGTCCGGGCGCAAACGCCGGGCTTGCCGCCGCCGACGTCGAGGCGGGACTCGAAGCCGTCCAGGCCGGCGACGTCCTGGTCCTGCAGCTGGAGATCCCGACGGCGCTGGTCCGGCAGGCCGCGCGGACCGCGAAGAGCCGCGGGGCCTTCGTCATCCTCAACGCCGCCCCCGCCCCGCGGCAGATCGGGGCGCTGCTCGACGACGTCGACCTCCTGGTGGTGAACGAGCAGGAAATCCAAGTCCTGGCCGAACTCGCAGACTTGGCCGGAATCCACGGCAACCACCGGGACCTGGCCCGGATGCTCCCGCCCGTCCTGGGGCCAGCCATCGTGTGCACCGCCGGCGCAGACGGGTCCTTCACCGTCTTCGACGGCAGTCCTGTGCACGTGCCGGCGACGAAAGTAGACGCCAGGGACACCACCGGAGCCGGCGACACGTTCGTCGGCTACCTCGCCGCGTCCCTCGCCGGCAGCCACCGCGACCTGCCTGCCGCCATGGTCCACGCCACGGGCGCCTCCGCTGTCGCCGTGACGCGCCCCGGCGCCATGGAATCGATTCCATGGCTCGATGAAGTACCGACGCCGCCAAACCCCGCAACGCCCCGCCTCAACGTCCTGCACTGAATCCCGCACTTAGGAGACCCCATGAAAATCGCACTCGGCAACGATCACGCCGGCTTCCCCTTGAAGTCCTTTGTCCAGTCAGTCCTGGAGGATCTCGGCCACGAGGTCATCGACTGCGGCGCGCCCAGCGAGGCGCCGGTCGATTTCCCGGACATCACCCGTGCCACCTGCGACCTGGTCCGCACCGGCGAGGCCGAGCGCGCGGTACTGGTCTGCGGGACCGGAGTCGGCGCCGTGATGGCGGCCAACAAGATCCCGGGCATCCGCTGCGCCCTAGGGCACGACGTCTATTCCGCCCACCAGAGCGTGGAACACGACGACGCGAACGCCATCGCCATGGGCGCCTGGCTGATCGGCAGGGCCACCGCCAAGGAAGTCCTCCAGTCCTTCCTCGACGCCAAATTCGACAACGACGAGGACACCATCCGGCGGGTCCAAAAACTGCGCGAAATGGAGCTCGAAGGAGCCAGGGAGTTGGCCGCCGAAATCTGAACCGGCCCGCACCGCACCGCACCGCACCGCACGACAAACGTTTACCTGGCCTTCGGCACACCGCCCAAGGCTGCCCAGCAATATCAAGGGAGATATAGAACATGACGGCAGCATTCACGGACCGGCCGCGCCAGGCCGCCCACGGTTCACCCGGAAAGATCAAGACCGCCATGGCTTCGGCCGCCGGCACATGCGTGGAAAACTATGACTTCGTCGCCTACGGCACGGCCGCCGCCCTGTACTTCGGCAAGGTCTTCTTCCCCAACACGGATCCCGTGGTCGGAACGCTTCTGGCCTTCGCCACCCTGGCGGTGGGCTTCCTGATGCGGCCCATCGGCGGAGCCGTGGGCGGCTACCTCGGCGACAAGTACGGCCGCAAGCCCGTGCTGGTCGGCGCGCTGCTGACCATGGGCATCGCCACCGTCCTGATCGGCTGCCTCCCCACATACGGGCAGGTCGGGATCCTCGCACCCATCCTGCTGGTCATCATCCGGATGATCCAGGGCCTGGCCTTCGGTGCTGAATGGGGCGGCGCCGTCATGATGACGTTCGAGCACGCACCGTGGAAGAAGCGCGGCCGTTTTGCCGCCATTCCGCAGGCGGGCAACCCGCTGGGCATCACGCTCGCCAACGCCGCCTTCCTGCTCTCCGCCTCCCTGCAGACCGACTGGGCCTGGCGCCTGCCGTTCCTCGCCAGCTCCATCCTTATCGTCGTCGGCCTGGTTGTCCGGATGAAGCTTGAGGAATCCCCCGAGTTCGAACACACCAAGGCCATGGGCGCGATCGTCAAGAACCCCCTGGCCACCGTGTTCAAGAACGACTGGCGGAACATCCTGCGGGTGATCTCACTGCGCGTCGTGGAGAGCTGCGCCTACTATGTCACGGCCACCTACCTGCTCTCCTACATCACGAAGAACAACCCCGACGACCGGGCCGTGGGCCTGACCGGAATTGTGATCGCGAGCCTTCTTGCCATCCCGGTCACGCTGATCGCCGGCGCGCTCACCGACCGCATCGGCCGCCGCAAGCTCTACCTCGGCGGAACCATCGCCGTCATTGTCTTCGGCTTCCCGATGTTCCTGCTCAGCAACACCGGCAACCCGTTCCTGATCGTGCTGGCGTTCGTGATCGGCATCGGCATCATCCACGCGACGTTTACCGGCACGCAGGGTGCCTGGTTCGCGGAGCTGTTCCGGACCAACACCAGGACGTCCGGCGCCTCCATCGGATACCAGGTTGCGGCCTCGATTTCCGGGTTCGCGCCCTTCCTGGCCGTGCTCCTGGCCTCCATCTTCGGGTGGGCCGGCGGCGCCTCGCTGTACGTCCTGGTGGGTGTGATTGGCCTGATCGGCGTGCTGAACACCCGCGAAACCTGGGGTGCCAAGGAAAAGGCTGAAGTCGACGCCATCATCGCCGGCGAACCGGCCGCCGCGGAGGACCAGACGGCGGCTGCCCGGTAGCCGCACAGCGACTGCGCGCACAAAATGAGCGACCCGGGTTGGCTTCATAGAGGCCGACCCGGGTCGCAGCAGTCTGCGGTATCCGGTGCTAGTTCCCGGCCGCTGCCGCAAGGACGGGGACGGGCACCGGCGCGCAGCCGCAGGACGCGCGCAGGACCAGGTCCACCGGAAAGATCCTGTTCCGGGTCGGAGACACGCCGTCAAAGCCAATGAGCGCCTCGACGGCGGCCTCGGCCATGGCCTGCACGGGCTGCGCGACCGTGCTCAGCGGCGGCCAGCTGAACTCCGCCTCAGCCGAGCCGTCGAAGGAGAAGACCGCCAGGTCCTCGGGGACCCGCAGCCCGGCCTCGGACACCGCGCGCAGCAGGCCGACAGCCTGCAGGTCGGAACTGACAAACACGGCGGTGGGGCGGTCCGCGGCCGCGACCAGCCGCTGCCCGGCCCGGTAGCCGCCCTGCCGGTCGAAGTCACAGCGCAGAATGGGCCCTTCCGGGAGGCCGGCCTCCGCGAGGCCCTGCTGCCAGCCGACCTCTCGGGCGTCCAGATCATTGCCGGCGTTCATGCCCATGACCAGGGCGATGTTGCGGTGGCCGTGGCCCACCAAGTGCTCGACGGCACGCCGGGAGCCTTCCAGCAGCTCCACGCCGACCGAGTTGAAGCCCGGCACCTCGGTGCTGTGGTTGAGCAGCACCGCGGGGATTTCCGAATGCTCCAGCTCGGTCAGGTCGGGTTCGAACAGCACACTGGAGAGGAAGACCCCGTCCACGCGGCGGCTCGCGAGGTTCCTGACCTGGCGGCGCTCATTGGCCGCCGATCCGCCCGAGTTCGCCAGCAGCAGGGCGTAGCCGCGCGCCGCCGCGGCTTCCTCCACGGCGCGGGCCAAAGTGGCGAAGAAGGGGTTGGTGGTGTCCGGGACCACCATGCCAAGCATCTCGCTGGAGCCCAGCTTCAGTGCCCTCGCCGCGGCGTTCGGCCGGTACCCCAGGGCGCTGATGGCCTCGCGGACTTTCGCGGCCGTCACCGGGGAGACCCGCTTGGGGCCGCCGTTCACCACATAGCTGACGACGGCGGTGCTGACGCCCGCCAGCCTGGCCACGTCTTTGCGGGTGATCGTGGGCCTGGCGGAGGCGGGCGAGTGTGGCACAGTGACCATGCTACCGCCGGAGTTCCCCGGCAAAGCCTTCCTCATTGGTTCCCTGCGCAGGCAGCCGGACGGGGGCGTCGCCGTGGTCCGGCACGGGCAACCGCTCCCCGCCGCGGAGGGCGGACTCGTGCGCCACGATCCCCGGCAGCGTGTAGCGGGCGGCTTCCCAGGCGTTGACGGGCGGGAGCGCTCCCGTGGCGACGGCCGTGGCAAAGTCGTCCACCAGGAAGTGGTGGCTGCCCTCGTGCCCATTGTGAAGTCCGCGGAACTCGGCCGGAAGCCGGCCGGCGTCGTGCACGGCGGCCAGCCCGGAGCTGAAGGCGTCCCGCAGGGCGGGCGCGACACCGGCCAGCGCCGGATCGTCCGCGGCGAGCGTGGCCCGGGTGGCCAGTTCGTCGCTGACATCGGTCACGGACTCCTTGTCCTGCCACACACTGACCAGGGCCAGCTGCTCGAAGCTGGCTTCGGTGCCGAAGTAACGGAAGCGGCTCTCGCGCAGGTGGGACGGGTAGCCGACGCGTCGCATCTCGTTGATGCGCATGGACCCGCCGGTGGAAAGCTCGAACAGCGCGGTGGCATTGGAGAAGTCGTTGCCGAACATGCTGACGTCCTTGTCGAACACACCGTCCCCGCGCTCATCGCGGACGCCAATGCAGCTGACGCTGACGGCATGGCCGCCGATCGCGCCCAGCACCCCGCCGGTGGAGTGGGTCGGGTACAGCATGGGCGGGTAGCTGGCGGTGCGCTTCCAGTCCTCCCCGCCGCTGTACTGGTAGGCCTCGTAGAAGCCGAGATCCATGTCGTGGACGTAGTCGCCCTCGGCGTAGAAGATGCGGCCAAAGGCGCCTTCAGCCTTGCGCTTGCGGGCATAGACGGTGGCGGGGTTGTAGTAGCTTGTCTCGCCCATCATGTAGGTCAGGCCCGTCTCCCGGACAGCCTCGATGATCCGGGCGATCTCGTCCTCGCTGATGGCCATCGGCACTGCCGAATACACATGCTTGCCCGCCCGGAGCGCCTGCAGCACCAGCGGGCCGTGCGTCCAGCGCTGGGTGAAGATCGCGACGGCGTCGAGGCCGCCGTCGAGCATGGCCTCAAAGCTGGGATAGGTCCCCGCCAGGCCGAGCCGCTCCCGGAGGGCCTCGGCCCGTTCCGGCAGGACGTCGGTGACATGGACTTCTGAAATCGCGGGATGGGCGTCGAAGAGTTTGGCGAAGGCGCCTGCGAACTGTCCGGCGCCGACGATTCCTAGTGAGAAAGTCATGCACGCAAGTTTCACACCAGTTTCTACTCGAGTCAATAGCAGGTGATGAGCAGAAAGTTTCCGCCCGGAAACATAAAAGAAATGGTTGCGCATTGAAAAGTTACTCGTGTAGATTCAACGTCAGTTGTAATCCACGTCACAGCATTCATGTCACAGCGGAGGAACCACCAATGACCACCACAACTGCCCGCGGAGCCGTTCCGGCCCGCAAGGCGACCGGAACGGGAACGGGCAATGCCGCCCCCCGTGGCCGGCGCCGAACCCGCAGCGACCTGAGGGTCGCCCTTCTCTTCATCACCCCGGCCCTGATCGGCTTCGTGGCCTTCTACCTCGTACCAAGCATCCGGGGCGTCTACCTCAGCTTCACCGAGTACAGCGTCCTGGGAGATCCCACCTGGATCGGCACCAAAAACTACACCGCGATCTTCGCGGACGATCTGTTCTGGAACGCCATGGCCGTGACGGTCCAGTACGTGGCACTGAACATCGGCTTCCAGACCGCGATCGCCCTCGGCCTGGCGCTCCTGATGCACAACGTCGCCAAGTCCACCTTCATCCGCGGCGCCCTGCTGCTGCCCTTCCTGGTGGCGAACGTGATCGTTGCACTGCTCTGGTTCTGGATGCTCGACTACCAGCTGGGAATCGTCAACGAGGTCATCAACTGGCTGGGCCTGCCGCGCATCGCCTTCTTCGGCAGCGAGCAATGGGCCATCCCCACCATCGCGGGCGTCAACGTCTGGCGCCACATGGGCTACACCGCCCTGCTGATCTTCGCCGGCCTGCAGTCCATCCCCAACCACGTGTACGAGGTCGCCTCGCTCGACGGCGCCTCCCCGACCCGGACCTTCTGGAGCATCACGATGCCGCTCCTGCGGCCCGTGCTGGTGCTGGTCCTGGTGGTCACCGTGATCGGCTCCTTCCAGGTCTTCGACACCGTGGCAGTGACCACCGGCGGCGGCCCGATCAATGCCTCCCGCGTCATCCAGATGTACATCTACCAGAAGGCCTTCGGTGAATCCGACTTCGGCTACGCCTCGGCCCTGTCCGTCATTCTCTTCGTCATTCTCGCTCTTGTGGCCTTCGTCCAGATGAAGTTCCTCAAGGGCAACGAATCGGATCTGGACTAAGGAACCCCAGCCATGACTACCTCCGCCCCTTCCCGCACGAAGCCCGCCACCACCGTTCCCGCTCCCAGGAAGCCGGTCAACTGGCGCCGCGTCGGCGCCTGGGCCCTCGTCGCCGTCGCCGTCGCCGTGACGATCGCGCCGTTCCTCTGGATGCTCCGCACCGCACTGTCCAGCAACGCCTCCCTGGCCTCGAACGCCAGCAACCTGCTGCCGGCCGACTTCAGCCTCGGCGCCTTCAAGCGCGTCCTGGGGCTGCAGAGCCCCGAGGAAGCCATCGCCGAGGGCGGCTCCGGCGCCGCTATCAACTTCTGGCTGTACCTGCGGAACTCGGTCATCTTCGCCACCGTCACCACCGCCGGGCAGGTGTTCTTCAGCGCGATGGCCGCCTACGCCTTCTCCCGGCTCCGCTGGCCGGGCCGGAACGTGGTGTTCGGCCTGTTCCTGGCCACCATGATGGTCCCGCCGATCTTCACAGCCCTGCCCAACTTCCTGATGATCAAGAACCTCGGCCTGCTCAACACCTTCGCCGGCCTGGCCCTGCCGTTCCTGTTCATGACCCCCTTCGCCATCTTCTTCCTGCGCCAGTTCTTCCTCTCCATGTCCCGCGAGGTGGAAGAGGCCGCCATGCTCGACGGCGCCAAGCACGTGCGGATCTTCTTCCAGATCGTGCTCCCGAACGCCGCGGCCCCGCTGGCCACGCTGGCGCTGCTGACCTTCATCGGCCAGTGGAACGAGTACTTCTGGCCGCTGCTTGTGGGCCAGGACGAAAGCGTCCGCGTCCTTACCGTGGGCCTGGGCGTCTTCAAGTCCCAGTCCCCGCAGGGCGCCCCCGACTGGTCCGGCCTGATGGCCGCAACGCTGATCGCGGCCCTGCCCGTCCTCCTGCTCTTCATCGCCTTCGGCAAGCGGGTGGTCAACTCCATCGGCTTCTCCGGCATCAAATAACCCCGACCCAACACGCACTCCCCCGTCAACAAGCGTTCCCTCAAAGAAGCATTTCCACGAAAGGTCCACCATGAAGAAGACCCTAGGCGCCGTCGCTGCCGCCGCAGCCATCGCCATCTCCCTCTCCGCCTGCGGCGGGTCCGCCCCGGCCTCCACCGAGGCGAAGGGCGAAATCAACTACTGGCTGTGGGACGCCAACCAGCTCCCGGCCTACAAGCAGTGCGCGGACGATTTCACCAAGGCCAACCCGGACATCAAGGTCAAGATCACCCAGCGCGGCTGGGACGACTACTGGACCACGCTGACCAACGGCTTCGTCGCCGGCACCGCCCCCGACGTCTTCACCAACCACCTCTCGAAGTACCCCGAATACGCCGGGAAGAAGCAACTGCTCTCCCTCGACGAGGCAGTGGCCAAGGACGGCATCAAGCTGGAGAGCTACACCAAGGGACTCCCCGAGCTCTGGGTGGGCCAGGACGGCAAGCGCTACGGACTACCCAAGGACTGGGACACCGTGGGCCTCTTTTACAACAAGGCCATGACGGACTCCGCGGGCCTGACCGCCGAGCAGATGGCCAACCTGGACTGGAACCCGCAGGACGGCGGCAGCTACGAGAAGGCAATCGCGCACCTGACTGTGGACAAGAAGGGCGTGCGCGGCGACGAGGCAGGCTTCGACAAGAACAACGTGGCCGTCTACGGCCTCGGCCTGGCCGGCAGCGGCTCCGGGCAGGGCCAGACCGAGTGGAGCTTCCTCAGCGCCACCACCGGCTGGACCGCCACGGACAAGAACCCCTGGGGCACCAAGTTCAACTACGACGACCCCAAGTTCCAGGAGACCATCGCCTGGTGGGCCGGACTGACCGAGAAGGGCTACATGCCCAAGCTTGAAACCACCGTCGGCGCCAGCCTGGCGGACAACTTCGGCGCCGGCAAGGCTGCCATCAACACCACCGGCGACTGGCTGATCGGCCAGTACCAGAGCTACAAGGGCGTGAAGACCGCGTTCGCCCCCACCCCGAAGGGCCCCGATGGCAAGCGCGCCAGCATGTTCAACGGCCTGGCCGACTCCGTCTGGGCAGGCACCAAGAACCCGGCAGCCTCGGTCAAGTGGGTCGAATACCTCGCCTCCACCGCCTGCCAGGACGTCGTAGCCTCCAAGGCCGTCGTGTTCCCGGCACTTACCAGCTCCTCCGAGAAGGCAGCCGAAGCGTTCAAGGCCAAGGGCACCGACGTCTCCGCCTTCACGACCCACGTCAAGGAGGGAACCACGTTCCTGTTCCCGATCGCGGATAAGGCAGCCAAGGTGGACGGCATCATGAAGCCGGCCATGGACGCCGTCCTCTCCGGCAAGAAGCCTGCCAGCTCCCTCACCGAAGCCAACGACCAGGTCAACGCCCTCTTCAAGTAGGCCCCTGAAGCCATAGCCGCCAGCCACGGCGGCGCCCGGTGCGCGGGATCTCCCGCCGGGATCCCGCGCACCAGCACCTGACTTCCGCACAACTGAAAGCGAATCCCATGCACCCCGTGCACCTGCGTTCTGCCGGCACCAGCGTCCTGCTGGCCTTCGACTCCGGCGAGGCCGAGATCGTCCATTGGGGCGCCGACCTCGGGGAGAACCTCCCCGACCTGGCGATCCTCCGCGGACCGGTCCCGCACTCCGCCCTCGACATTCCCGTCACCGCCGGGCTGCTCCCGCAGGCCTCCTCCGGCTGGGCCGGGCGGCCCGGGCTGCGCGGGCATCGGAGTACCGACGGCACCCCCGGCGGGGACTTCTCGCCGGCCCTGCGGGTGGTTTCCGCCGAAGTTCAGGACGGCGGCCGCGGAGTCCTCATCATCCACCGGGATGCCGACGCCGGACTCGACGTCAGCTCCGAACTCACCCTGCACCCGGGCGGCCTCCTGGAGCTGGCGCACACCCTGACCAACAGCGGCACGGCCGCGTACCAGCTCGAGGAACTGGCCTCGGTGCTGCCGGTGCCGCGGGACGCCACGGAGCTGCTCGACCTCACCGGACGCTGGTGCCGCGAAAACCACCCGCAGCGGCACGCCGTCCAGCAGGGCACCTGGGTCCGCACGGGCCGGCACGGCCGGACCGGCCACGATTCCTCGCTGCTCGTGGCCGCCGGGACCGCCGGTTTCGCCAACCGGCGCGGCCAGGTCTGGGCCACGCATTTCGGCTGGAGCGGCAACCACGAGCAATACCTCGACAGCCTTGCCGACGGCCGGCGCATGCTCGGCGCCGCGGAGCTGCTCGGCTCCGGCGAGGTGGTGCTCCACCCCGGCGCCAGCTACCAGACGCCGCCGCTCTTCGCCGCCTACTCCGGGCGCGGCCTGGACGGCATCACCGAGGCCTTCTACGACTGGTTCCGCGCCCGGCCGCAGCACGTGGACACCACGTCCGGACGGGTCCGCCCGGTGGTGCTCAACACCTGGGAGGCCGTGTACTTCGACCACAGCCTCGAACCCCTGCTGGAACTGGCCGATTCGGCCGCCGAGCTCGGCGTGGAACGGTTCGTCCTCGACGACGGCTGGTTCCGCGGCCGCCGCGACGACCATGCGGGCCTCGGCGACTGGTACGTGGACGAAGGCCTCTGGCCCGACGGCCTCACCCCGCTGATCGACGCGGTCACCGGCCACGGCATGGAGTTCGGCCTGTGGGTGGAGCCGGAGATGGTCAACCTGGAGTCCGACGTCGCGCGCGAGCACCCGGACTGGATCGTGGGCCCGTCGGTGCTTTCCTACAAGGACGGCGGCCGGCTCCCGCACCCCTGGCGCCACCAGCACGTCCTGGACCTCGCCAACCCGGAGGCCTGGCAGTACATCTTCGGCCGCCTCGACGCGCTGCTGCGCGAGAACGCCATCGCCTACCTCAAGTGGGACCAGAACCGGGACCTCACCGAGCACGGCCGCGGCGGCCGCCCGTCCGTTCACGAGCAGACCCTGGCCGCCTACCGTCTCTTCGACGCGCTCAAGGCAGCCCACCCGGATGTGGAGATCGAAAGCTGCTCCTCCGGAGGGGGCCGTGTGGACCTCGGCATCCTGCAGCGCACCGACCGCGTGTGGGCATCGGACTGCAACGACGCCCTGGAGCGCCAGACCATCCAGCGGTGGACCCAGTCGGTCCTGCCGCCGGAACTCGTCGGATCACATATCGGCCCCACCACCTCGCACACCACCGCCCGCACCCACGACATCTCCTTCCGCGCCATCACCGCCCTCTTTGGCCACTTCGGCATGGAGTGGGACATCCGCACAGCCACGGACGGGGAGCGGGCCACGCTGCGCCGCGCCATTGCGCTGTACAAACGCCACCGTGCGCTGCTCCACTCCGGCAAGCGCGTCAACGCGGACACCGCCGAGCCCACCTTGAGCGTTCACGGTGTGGTGGCGCACGACGGCGGCGAGGCCCTGTTCGCGGCGGTGTCCCTGGCGTCCGCCCCCGCCGAGGTCCCCGGACTGGCCTCGCTTCCGGGCCTTGACCCGCAGCGAAACTACCGGGTCCGGGCCGAACTGCCCACCCCTCTCGACGGCGACTACGCGCACACCTTCACCCAGATCCGGCCGCCCGCCTGGCTGGAAGACGGGGCCGTCGCCACCGGCGCCTTCCTGCAGCACGTCGGCCTGCCCCTGCCGGTCCTGAACCCGGAGCACGCCCTGCTCCTGCACGTCCAGGCCCTCTGACCGTCCGGTCCCGCCCCTGCTCCAGGGTCGGCATCGCCCGTCCCCCATCCTTGAAGGAACCCCATGACCAGCATGATCAGCCGCGTTGACGCCCCGGCGTCGGTGTCCGCGGTGACCAGTACCCGCCTCGCCGACGGGCGCGAGCTCCTGTTTTTCGACGACACCGCCCATCCCCTGGAGCGCCCGTCGAGGGACCGCCGCGACCTTCCCGAACGCGGCCCGTCCGGGGAAATCCGGTACGACGCGCTGACCGGGGAATGGGTGGCGGTCGCCGCGCACCGGCAACACAGGACGCATCTTCCGCCGGCGGACGAGTGCCCGCTGTGCCCGGGCACCGACGCGCGGCCCTCGGAGATCCCGGCGGATTACGACGTCGCCGTGTTTGAAAACCGCTTCCCCTCGCTCGGCCCGGATCTCGCCGCGGCCCCGGCCTCCCCGGGCTGGGGCAGCCGCGGGGTGGCCGGCGGCCGGTGCGAAGTGGTGGCGTTCACGTCTGCGCACACCGGAACCTTTTCCGCGCTCAGCAACCGGCGCGTGCGCACCGTGATCGACGCCTGGGCGCACCGGACCGAGGCCCTCAGCGCCCTGCCCGGCGTGGCACAGGTGTTCTGCTTCGAGAACCGCGGCCAGGACATCGGCGTGACACTGCACCACCCGCACGGGCAGATCTACGCCTACCCGTACGTCACGCCGCGGGCCGCGGTCATCGCCGCGGCCGCCCGGCAGTTCCATGAGGCGGCAGGCGGGACGGCCACCCTGACCGGAACCATTCTGGCGAGTGAACGTGCCGACGGCGCCCGGATGGTGCTCGAGGGCGAATTCTTCAGCGCCTATGTGCCGTTCGCGGCCCGCTGGCCGCTGGAAGTCCATCTGGTCCCGCACCGCCAGGTTCCGGACCTCGCCGCACTGACCGGCGGCGAGCGTGACGAGCTCGCCGTCCTGTATCCGGACCTCCTGGGCCGCCTCGACAGGCTCTACGGCAGCCCGACGCCGTACATCAGCGCCTGGCACCAAGCCCCCCTTGACCCGGTTTTGCGCCGGTCCGGGTACCTGCACCTGCAGCTCACCTCCCCGCGGCGGGCCGCGGACAAACTCAAGTTCTTGGCCGGCTCCGAGGCCGCCATGGGCGCCTTCATCAACGACACCACCCCCGAAGAGGTCGCGGCCCGGCTCCGGGACGCCAGGACAGGAACGGCATGACCACCACCGACACCACAGGAACGGCCCTGACGGACGCGCTGACCCGCGCCTTCACTGGCCACTTCGGCCACGAGCCCGACGGCGTCTGGCAGGCACCGGGACGGGGCAACCTCATCGGCGAACACACGGACTACAACGACGGCCTCGTCCTGCCGTTCGCCATCAACCGCACCACCACCGTGGCCGTGGCGGCCCGGGCGGACCGCACCGTGCGGCTGGCCTCCGCGTTCGCGGGCGCTGACCCGGTCGAATTCGATCTCGACACCTTCGTCCCGGACCAGGCGGCCGGCTGGTCCGCGTACCCGGCCGGGGTGGCGTGGGAGCTGGAACGGGCCGGCATCACGGTGCCGGGCTTTGACCTGTTCGTGTCCTCCGATGTCCCGGTCGGCGCCGGGCTGTCCTCCTCCGCCGCACTGGAATGCGCCGTCGCGCTGGCTTTGTCCGATCTCACCGGGGCCGGCCTGGGCCGCGCCGAACTGGCGGCCATCGGACGCCGGGCCGAAAACAACGTGGTCGGCGCCCCCACCGGCATCATGGACCAGTCCGCCTCGATGCTCGGCACCAAGGACTGCGCCGTCTACCTGGACTGCCGTGACCTCAGCTCCCGCCCGGTGCCGCTCGGACTGGAGGAGTCCGGGTTGGTCTGCCTGGTGATTGACACGAAGGTCTCGCACGCCCATGCCACCGGCGGGTACGCCGAACGCCGGGCCTCCTGCGTCCGGGGCGCCCGGGCCCTGGGCGTCGGCGCCCTCCGCGACCTCGACGGTGCCGATCTGCCCCGGGCGGAGCGCATCCTCGACGACGTGACCTTCCGCCGGGTCCGGCACATCGTCACCGAGAACGAACGGGTCGCCCGGACCGCGGAACTGCTCACGTCCCACGGACCCCGGGCTATCGGGGACCTGCTGGACGCCAGCCACCGTTCCATGCGGGACGACTTCGAGATCTCCTGCCCGGAACTGAACCTGGCCGTTGACACCGCGCGCGCCAGCGGGGCCCTTGGGGCCCGGATGACAGGTGGCGGGTTCGGCGGCTCCGCCATCGCCCTGGTTCCGGTGGACGACGCCGCTCGGGTCCGGACCGCGGTCCTGGCCGGCTTCGCCGCGCGCGGGCTCCGGGCCCCGGATGTCTTTACTGTCCTGCCGGCAGAGGGCGCGCGCCGGCTGTAATCAGCGGCGCGGGTCGGGCGCTCAGCGCCCGAAGCCGGCGCAGCGCGGCCGTCTGCCCGGTCGTGGCCTTCAGTACTTCCTCAGATCCAGCGGATCCTGGCCGTACCAACGCTTGCGCAGCAGGGCGGTGGCGGCCCCGAGCACGCGTTTGAGTTCCTCCGTGCTGTTGGAGAGCGATCTCAGCACCAGCCCGGCCGTTCCCAGCACGGCGGCCGTGAGCGAAATGCCGGTATGGGCGCCGTACCCGGCCGTAATCTCATGCAGCTCGTCGGCGAGGGCCTGGTCCACGCGCGGGTCCACCACCATCAGCGACCCCAGGTGGCTGTAGCCCTCCATGAACGCCATCCCCGTCACATCGCCCAGGGGCGGGCGGATGAGCACGTTGTCCAGGGCCAGCAGCCCGCCCGCCTCACCGACGGACGCCTCCGACTCGACCCGGATTTCGGTCCGGAGCCGCAGCTCCTCGTACCGGAACGTGGCCCCGTCCGGCGACCACCCCGGGGTCACAATTTCGGCCATGATGAGGCTCGAGGACGGCCGCACCGTAACGCACGTGTTCTGCCGGTAGCTGGCCTCCCGGTAGGCGATCACCTGATCCGGGGCCAGCTCCAGCTGTGCGCCCTCCCCGAGCCGCAGCCGCATCCGCTGTTCGGCAAAGGATCCCGGAGTCCGGTAGATTTTGGTGGCCGACTGCGTGGCGAGCAGCAACTTCGCCCCGTCCGCCACCTCGACATCGATCACATACAGGTCAGCCCCAAGATAGGCCCCGCCAGGATTGACGAGCACATAGCAAACCTGCCCGCTGCCATCCAAGTAATGCGGCCGCAGAACCCGCAAGGCCCCCCGATGGTACTGATGCGTGGCAACAGATTTATCCCCACGCGCGGCGACCACGAGTTCGAGCTGACCCATGGGTTCCCGGGCGCTCTGGTTGGCTCCGGCGGCTTCGCCGGATTTGGGGCCGTGCCCGCTTCGCGGTGCCCGCCACGCCGCGGCCCCAAAATCCGGCCTCGCCGCCTCAGCGGTTAGCTCGCCGGGACTGACCCGGGGTGCGCTCATGGCGCCAGGTCGAGCATCAGGACGTCCCGCCGCACCCAGTCGATGACGCGTTCCAGCCCTTCATCGGTCTTGAGGTTTGTGAAGCAGAACGGCTTCTCGCCACGGAATTCCTTGGAGTCCCGCTCCATGACGGCGAGATCCGCGCCAACGTGCGGCGCGAGGTCGGTCTTGTTGATGACGAACAGGTCGGACTTGATCATGCCCTGGCCTGCCTTGCGCGGGATTTTCTCGCCCTGGGCCACGTCGATGATGTAGATCGAGAAGTCCACCAGTTCGGGGCTGAACGTGGCGGAAAGGTTGTCGCCGCCGGATTCCACAAAGATTACCTGCAGGTCAGGGTGCCGCCGCTTCAGCTCTTCGATGGCCGCTGTGTTCATGGACGTGTCTTCGCGGATGGCGGTGTGCGGGCAGCCGCCGGTTTCGACGCCGATGATCCGGTCCACCGGCAGGATCCCGTTGGCGGCGAGAATCTTGGCGTCCTCGATCGTGTAGATGTCGTTGGTGATGGCCGCCATGGAGATCTCCCGGCTCATGTGACGGGTGAGCCGCTCCACGAGCTGGGTCTTGCCGGCACCCACCGGGCCGCCGATGCCGATTTTTACGGGCTCAGACATATTCTTCTCCAGACATATTTCTTAAAACACTTTTCATACAGATCTGTTAGCTCATAAACATGCGGGCGCGCTGGCGTTCGTGCCGCATCTGCGAAATTTCGAGACCGGGGCTGACCGCCCCGAAGTCATCAGCCGTGAGGTGACTGACCCGCTCGACCGCGGAGGCGACGTCGTCGGCAGCGTTCCGCAGCAGCCGTTGGCCGGCGTTCTGCCCCAGCGGGATCGCCCGGACGGCGTTCTGCGTCAATGACGTGACGGCGGCGAACAGGTAAGCGGCGAGGGCCTCCGGCAGCGGGACCCTCAGGGACCGGGCGACGACGGCGAACGCCACCGGCTGATGCCCGGCGGCACGGCCGGAACCCAGCAGCTCCCGGTACTCCGCCAGTTCAGCGGACGGGAAGATCTCGGCGCCGATCTCCAGCAGCCGGCCGCCCATCTTGGTGCTGGCCTCGCGCAGCTGCCGGGGCAGCAACTGGGCGGTCAGCAACGAATCCAGTTCGGCAACAGTGACACCCTCATAGAGGAACCGGATGGCCAGGGCGTCCGAGTACGTCAGCTGCTGTGAAATGAACGCCGCCAGCCACACCCCAAAGCTCGCCTCATCCCGCACCAGCCCGCGCTCAATGTAAGTCTCAAACCCAAGAGAGTGAGCAAACGCCCCCGTAGGCAAAGCGGAATCCGTCAGCTGCTGCAACGCCAACTGGTAAGTCATAACGGGCCCCACGACGCAAGGCAAGCTGTCGAACCTGCGAAGGCGGGTGATAGGGGTCGCGGCGTGGCGGGCACCGCGATGGGCCCACTGCCGCGAGGGTCCCGACTCGAGCTTGCGAGAGTTGGGAGCGGCTGGGGACGGGCACGACCCCTATCACCCGCCGCAGCGCCCCAGCCGCGAAAGAGAAAACTAGTGCGAGTGTTCGGCATGGCGGAAGGGGACGGGCATCACGCGCTCCTGGCGGTCGTAGGGCGCTCCGACGTGTTTGAGATAGTCCTCCACGGTGTGGTCGTACTGGCAGACCATCACCTCCGCCCCGTACTCCGAGGAAGCGTCGAAGAACTGGGCCTGCAGGTGCCGGTTGCCCAGTGAGTGCGCCACCACCCCCATCTCGTGGATGGAGCGGGGGGCGATCACCAGGACCTCGGTGGGCAGCACGGACACCACGATCATGTTGGTGTCGGCCACGTGCAGGATGTCCCCGTCGCGCAGGTCCCCGGAACCGGCGGGGAGGCGGATGCCGAGTTCCTTCCCGTGGTCGGTGGTGACGCGCTGGATGCGTTTGACCAACTGGGCGCTGGGCAGCACCACCTTTTCCCGGTGGAGCCCAAAGTAGGGGTCCGGACCCGGAGGGAGGTCGTGGGTGTTGCCGAGCACCTTTTCGATGATCATGGTGGTCTCCTCTGGAAGCCTAGAAAAGGAAGTAGCGCTGCGCCATGGGCAGCACGTCCGACGGTTCGCACGTGACGTCCTCGCCGTCGACGCTCACCTGATACGTTTCCGGGTCCACCTCGATAGCAGGGGTGGCGCCGTTGTACTTGAGGTCCGCCTTGGTGAGGCTGCGGATGCCGGACACCGGCCGGATGACCTTCTCCAGTCCAAGCTCCGCCGGGACCCCGGCCTCGATCGCCGCCCGGGAGAGGAAGGTGATGGAGGACTGCTGCAGCGCTTTGCCGTAGGCGGCGAACATCGGCCGCATGGTGCGCGGCTGCGGGGTGGGAATGGAGGCGTTGGCGTCCCCCATGAGGGCGTAGGCGATCTGGCCGCCCTTGAGCACAAGGTCCGGCTTCACTCCGAAGAACGCGGGGTCCCAGAGCACCAGGTCCGCGAACTTGCCGACCTCCACGGAGCCGATGGAGTCGGCCATGCCCTGTGCGATGGCGGGGTTGATGGTGTATTTCGCCACGTAGCGCTTCAGCCGGAAGTTGTCGCTCTCCGCGCCGAGGCCGGAAGCGGCGCCGTGGCTGCCGCCGTCGGGGTCCTTGAGCACGCCGCGCTGTTTCTTCATCTTGTCCGCCACCTGCCAGGTGCGGATGACCACCTCGCCCACCCGGCCCATGGCCTGGGAGTCCGAGGACGTGATCGCGAAGATGCCCAGATCCTGCAGGACGTCCTCTGCGGCGATGGTCTCGGCGCGGATGCGGGAATCCGCGAACGCCACGTCCTCCGGGATGTCCGGGTTCAGGTGGTGGCACACCATGAGCATGTCCAGGTGCTCTTCGATGGTGTTGCGCGTGTACGGCAGGGTGGGGTTGGTGGAGGCCGGCAGGACATTGGGCAGCCCGGCGATCTTGATGATGTCCGGGGCGTGGCCGCCGCCGGCGCCTTCGGTGTGGAACGTGTGGATCACGCGGCCGTCGATAGCCCGGATGGTGTCCTCCACGAAGCCGCACTCGTTCAGGGTGTCGGTGTGGATGGCCACCTGGACGTCGTACTGGTCCGCGACCTGCAGCGACGTGTCGATCGAGGACGTGGTGGAGCCCCAGTCCTCATGGACTTTCAGCCCGATCGCGCCAGCGCGGATTTGTTCGGCCAGGGGTTCGACGGCGGACGCGTGGCCCTTGCCGAACAGCCCGATGTTGATGGGGAGCCCTTCGGCGGCCTGCAGCATTCGGCCGATGTGCCATGCGCCCGGCGTGACCGTGGTGGCTTTGGTTCCCTCGGCCGGGCCGGTGCCGCCGCCGACCATCGTGGTCACGCCGCTGCACACGGCGGCCGCGACCTGGTCCGGGGAGATGAAGTGAATGTGGGAGTCCACCCCGCCGGCGGTCAGGATCTTCCGCTCGCCGGCAATGATCTCGGTGCTCGCACCGATCACGATGTCCACGCCGTCGGTGATCTGCGGGTTGCCGGCCTTGCCGATCCGGAAGATGTGGCCGTCCCGGAGGGCGACGTCGGCCTTGTAGATGCCGGTGTAGTCCAGCACGACGACGTTGGTGATCACGGTGTCCGGGACTCCGCCGCCGGAACCAATACTGCCGGAACCAATACTGCCGGATCCAGCACCGTCCCGGGTCAGCTGGCCGTTCTGGCCCATGCCGTCGCGGATCACCTTCCCGCCGCCGAACACCACTTCCTCACCGTAGACGGTGAGGTCTTGCTCGATCTCCAGGAACAGGTCGGTGTCGGCCAGGCGGATGGCGTCGCCCGTCGTCGGGCCGTAGAGGTCCGCATACTGCCTGCGGGATAGCTCGAAGCTCACTGCGCGTCACCTTTCCGTTCGGAAACGTGGAGTTCGGAAACGTGGAGTTCGGAAACGTGGAGTTCGGAAATGTGGAGTCCGGTCTCGTCGAGTGGGCCGTTGACGGCGTTGCTGAGTCCGTACACTTCACGGCTGCCCGCGAGCTCGATCAGCCTCACGGTCCTGCTGTCCCCAGGTTCGAACCGCGCGGCGGTGCCGGCCGGGATGTCCAGCCGGCGGCCGTAGGCGGCCGCCCGGTCAAACTGCAGCGCCGAATTGGCTTCGGCAAAGTGATAATGCGAGCCCACCTGGACGGGACGGTCGCCGGTGTTGGTCACCGCGACGTCCACCGCCTCACGGTCGGCGTTGATGACCAGCGGCGCGGAACTGAGAACGTATTCTCCCGGAATCATCGAAGCTCCTAGCGGATCGGGTCGTGGACGGTGACGAGCTTGGTGCCGTCCGGGAAGGTTGCTTCGATCTGGACGTCGTGGATCATTTCCGGCACGCCCTCCATCACGTCGTCGCGGCCAAGGAGGGTGGTTCCGTAGCTCATGAGCTCCGCCACGGTCCGGCCGTCCCGGGCGCCCTCGATCAGTTCGTAGCTGATCACAGCGACGGCCTCGGGGAAGTTCAGCTTCAGTCCGCGGGCCTGGCGGCGGCGGGCGAGATCCGCCGCGACCACGATCATGAGCTTTTCCTGCTCACGGGGCAAGAGGTGCATGACGGTATCCCTTCAAGAACCAGCCGGCTGGCGGACCGCAGACGCCGCGGTGTGACCAGCGTAGGCCGCGGAGATTTCCTGCAGGTTTCCGGGACCCGTGAACATCTCCGGGGTTAACCGCTAACGGCTATCCCGTGATCCGCCAGTGCGCCTGGAATTCGGGGTGGTCTGCATACGGCAGCGCCAGGGTGTGCAGGGAGAGCGTGGTCCATTCGATGACGTCCGGCACCCATCCGGCGTCGGCGGGTTCCTGGCTGACCAAGGCGGCCAGCATGGATTGGCGTGCGGATTCAATGATGCCGATGAGTTGGCGCTTGGCCTCGCACTCGCGGAGCAGGCGGCGTTCATACCACTCGCCGGAGACGGCAAGCGTGGGGTCGCCGAGCAGCTTCAGGGCGGCGGCTTCGTCTTCTCTAATGCGTGCGGTCAGGAACTCGACGATGTCCACTCACCGAGCCTATGCGCGCCGGTGCTCACACGGCTACGGCCAGGTGTTTGCCCTTTTTCCTCAGGCCGGCACCATCCGCGCTTGTTAGGGTGGATGGATGAAACGACGTCTCGCCGCCCTTGCCGCTGCCGCCTTCTTGATCGGACTTACCGGCTGCGCGCAAGTGCAGGACGCTACCGAAAAGGCCGTCAACGACGGGGCGTCCCAGGCTGCGACGGCGGCCGGCAATGAAGTGAAGAAGCAGGCGTGCGCCATCGTGGAGAACGGCCTGGTCAGCGCCAAGGACAAGGAACTGCTGGGCGGTCTTGTCGCCAGCGCGGAAGCCGCGGGTGCTCCCGCCGAGATCACCACCCCGCTGCGCCAGATCGCCGACTCCGGCGACCAGGTTCCGGCCGAATCCGTCAAGGCCCTTCAGGACGCCTGCGCCAAGTAGCGGGCAGCACCCCCTGGCGTGTGGAGTTCGGCGCCTCGTGGCGGCGTTCCGTGATCGCTTGGTCTATGAATGAGGAGGGTGAGGGGCCAGTGCGCCTGACTTCAGTCATTGCCGCTCTGCGTGTCCTTTGGGAGGCAGGGCTCGCTTCAGCTCGGCAATACGCAGCCGGAGAAAGACGATCACGAGGATCAGAACGTACAGTGCCAAGCCGATCAGCACGGCAGTGAAGATCAGATAGAGGACGTACGAGATGCCAAAGACTTCGATGTTGTTCACTGATTACCCCCAATAGTTGTGTCTTCGCGGTAGCCTACGTGGCTAGTCAGGCCACCTTGAGATTTGCGTCCCAGCGAACTCTGGACAAGGTCTTGCTGGGTGTGTCCCTATTTAAGGGCCGAGCGCGAGGCCGGCGGGGCTTAACAAATCGGCCGTGAGTTCCAGCCCGGTCCCGCGTCTTCAGGCACATCCACCATCCGCGCGAACTTTGGGGGCACGTTTGAAACTCTTGCTTACGTCAGGCGGCGTGACGAACCCGAGCATCCACTCGGCGCTCGTGCAGCTTCTCAACAAGCCGATCGCCCAGTGGGAGTGAGTGCCGGGAGCATGGTGATGACGCCCCGGATCGGGGAGTACTTCGTCGAGTGGCCGTCCGCGCCGGACGATCGCACCCTGGGGGTGGTGGACTTTTCGATCTTCCCGCACTTGAACGCTTTCCCGACCAACACTCTGGCCCACGCAGAGCGGTGGGCCGCCGACCTCGGCGGCCCGGCCTATGCCATCGACGAGCAGACAGCTATCAAGGTCGTCGACGGCTCCGTCGTGGTGGTTTCCGAAGGAGAATGGACGAAGTTCGGGTGATAGCAAACCGCCGGAGTGACCCGTTCGCGGGTCCTTCATCGGGCAGCTCGGTTGAAACGTGGGCCGAAGGGCTATGGCGTCCAGATCTTTGGCAGTTACGGTGGCTCCATGAGGGACGGGAGGCTGCCGATCATGTGCGGGACGGCAGAGTCCAATGACGCCCTCGACCACGACGAGACGGAAGGCTGGCGCCGTGCGGAAACTGATCTACGGCATGAACGTGACCCTGGACGGCTACATCGCCGCGGCCGGCGACGACATCGGTTGGGGCGGGCCGAGCGAGGAACTGTTCCAATGGTGGCTCGACCAGGAGCGGGCTAGCAGCCTGTCGCTGTACGGCCGCAAGCTCTGGGAGACCATGAGCTCCTACTGGCCGACCGGCGACCAGCAGCCCGACGCCACCGCGGCGGAGATCGAGTTCGCGAGAAACTGGCGGGACACGCCGAAGGTGGTGTTCTCCTCGACTATCAACAAGGTCGACTGGAACACCCGCCTGGTCACCGGCGACGCGATCGCCGAGATCACCCGGCTCAAGGCCGGGGACGGCGGCCCGATGAGCATCGGCGGCGCAACGCTCGCCGGGGCTGCCATGCGGGCCGGCCTGATCGACGAGTACGTGCTGGCCACCCATCCGGTCCTGGTGGGCGGCGGCACGCCGTTCTTCACCGCGCTGGACAGCTGGGTGAACCTGGACCTGGTGGAGACTCGGACGTTTCCCGGCGGCGTGGTCCTGACCAGGTACGAGGCGAGGCGCTAAGCACTATTCCTCCGCGCGGTCGAGGAAGGACTCCACCGCCAGTGGCCCCACGTCGACGGGCAGCAGATAGTCCGGAATGTGCCTGCCCTACGCACCGCCCCGGCGACCTCAGCCAGCGACCACAGAACGCCGCCAAAGCGCGTCCAACTCCAAGGGCCTAGCGTTTCCCCTTTTTCCGGGATCCCTTGCCGCGGCCCTTGTCCGGGTTGGGAGCATAGCGCTGCGCCACCTTGGGCTTCTTCGCGACTCCGGTGCCGCGCCGGTCCGGTTTGGGCTCGCGTTTGGGTTTCTCCTGCTGCGCCGAGGGCTGGCGGGAGCTCGCGGCGGTGCGTCCGCGGACAATCCCGATGAATTCCTCGATGACCTCGTCCGTGGCGTCGCTCGGCCAGGCCAGGGCGATCTCCGTGCCGGGCGCCCCCGTGAGTTTCCGCGCCACGGTGTCCTTGACGTTGAAATGCCGGGCCACGGACATCGGCAGGATCACCAGCCCTGCACCGGACGCCACCACCTGCAGCGCCATCGCCGGGCCGCCGAGCTCCTGCACATCGAGAAACGTCTCGGCGGCGAGGTCCGCCAGGTCCACTTCTTCAAACAAGGAGACCTCGTGCCCCTTCGGTGCCACCACCACGGGCTGCTCCTCGTAGAGCGGAATCACGCTGAGGCCCTCGCGTTCCACCGGGAGCCGGACGAAACTCAGGTCCGCGGAACCGTCGCGGAGCACGGACAGTTGCGCGCCGTCGTCGGACATAAAGGAGTGCAGCGGAACATCGGGCATCCGTTCCTCCCAGCGGCGGATCCATTTGCCCGGTGTCACACCGGCGACGTACGCGAAGCGCAGCTCCCGCCCGACTGCGACGGCTGGGACGACGGCGGTTTCGTCGGGGGTCTGGGATGGTTCTTCTGCTGCGGACACATGTTCACAGTACCGCCCGGGGTGGCGCGGGGGTCCGCCGCGATGGCGGCACCGTGCTGATCCGGTGCCGGTTTGGTGCCGGTTTGGTGCTGGTTTGGTGCCTCGCAGTGCTCTGGCCGGATACCCTTGGACTATGACCTCCGCAAACTCCCAGTCCATGAAACCGGCCACCGTTGCCAAGAAGCTTGGCATCTACCTGCCGGCGACACCCCAGGAGTTTCAGGATTCAACCATCACCCGCGCTGATTTTGCCGATCTCCAGGCCAACCCGCCTGAGTGGCTTGCGGAACTTCGCCGCAACGGCCCGCACCCGCGCCCCGTGGTGGCGCAGAAGCTCAACGTCTCCATCGCCGGACTGGCCCGCGGTGGTGTTGAGGAAGCGCTGACGACGGCGGAAATCACCGCACTGCTCCAGGCTCCCCCCGCGTGGCTGGTCGCCGAGCGCGCCACCCACGCCGCCGTCCGCGCCGAGGCCCAGCGGGTCAAGGACGAGGCCGCCAAGAAGGACGCCAAGAAAGCCCGCGCCAAGGCCGAATAGCGGCACGCGCTTTCTCCCGGCCCCTCTTTCCATCCCGCGGACGCAGGACTACGCTCGCGGAATGGTTCGGGGCCGCCGGTCCGATCCCCTCCGTATCCCAATTCACCTGCCACCGGCGGCGTATCGGGAAGGAACAAGGCCATGGCCTTCAAGATCGGATATTTTGTCGGGAGCCTCTCGAGCAACTCCATCAACCGCACGTTGTCCCGGGCGCTGATCCGGCTTGCACCTGCGGAGCTGGAGTTCACGGAAATCCCCATCAGGGACCTGCCGTTGTACAGCCCGGATTTTGATGCCGCTTTCCCACCTGCTGGGCAGGCCCTCAAGGATGCCATCGCGGCTTCCGACGGCATCCTGTTCGTCTCGCCGGAATACAACCGGTCCATTCCCGGAGCGCTCAAAAACGCCATCGACTGGGGATCCCGGCCCTGGGGCACCAACTCCTTCGCCCGCAAGCCCACCGGGATCATCGGCGCCTCCCCCGGCGGCATTGGAACGGCCGTGATGCAGTCCTCGTTCCGCAGCGTGCTGAGCTTCCTCGACGCGCCGCAGCTGAATGCGCCGGAGGCGTACATACGCTTCGTCCCGGAGGTCTACGGCGAGGACGGCGAGGTCAAGGACGAGGCCACGGCCGGTCTGCTGCGCCACTACATGGAGGAGTATGCCTCCTTCGTGGCCCGGGTCCTGGCCGCCAATGCACCGGGCCATATCGGCGACCAGCACCCGGACAAGGACAAGGTGAGCCGTTAGGCCCCGTCCGGGGTGCGGTGGTCCGGCACCTAGTCCTGGTGCAGCTGCACGAAGTTCCCGCAGCCGTCATCCAGCACCACGCTGGTCCCGCTGGGCCCCTCGGACGGTTCCCCCTGGAACATCACGCCCTTGGCCGCCAGCCGCTCATATTCGGCGCGCACGTCCGGCACGCCAAAGACAATCGCGGGTATCCCGGCGTCGTGCAGGCCGTTCATGTAGGCCGCACCGATCGGGTTGTCACTGGGTTCCAGCAGCAGTCCGGCGCCCCCGGCGCCATCGGGGTCCTTGACGATGAAGAGGTTGTGCTCCGGCATCGCCATCAGGGTTTCGAACCCCAGCGTGCCGGTGTAGAACTCATGGGCCGAGGCTGGATCCTTGACGTGGATGCTGCACATTTTCAGTCGCATGGCCCCTAGGGTACGCCGGGAGGCTCGGCGGCGGAACCGCGACGCGGCGTTCGCACCGGGCCTTGGCGCCCTGGGTTTACGTCCGTGCTGGCGCCGGGCGCCACCTCGACCGGCGGGGCATTGACGGCCCCGCCGCCAGGGATTCCAATGGAACTAGCGGAACAGCGCCCGCCCGGGACCGTTCCGGGGAGGTGCGCAATGACGCTTTCACTATCCGGTGCCCTCGCGGCCTGGCAGTTCCTGGCCCTCGCCATGCTCGTTGCCGGGGCAGCATTCGCCTCGGTCTATTTCGCCGTCAAGCATCTGGCCGTTAAAGACGGACCCTCCGAAGGCGCGGACGGCGCGTTTTGGGACGCTTTCGCCGGACTCGCCGTCATTGTGCCCGCCATCGTCCTGGCCTCCTCCACATGGCCCTGGGCCGGCCTGGCGCTCGGGGTGCTGGCCGTGGGGGCTGCCCTGGCGGCCTTGGCAGCGGCACCCCGGCTGCTCCGCCGGCAGGAAGCCCGCCGGGCCAGCCGCGAGACCCGGCTCTTGAACGAGGCGGCCGCCGCACGGCACCGGAGCGCCCTCGCCCGGTGGCAGCGGTACGAACTGGATCCGGGTTTTTCGATTGACTATCCCGCGATGAGCGATACGCGGCAGCCGGAAACCGCGGCACTGATCCGGGCGATCAAGGCCGCCGAGGGCCTCGGCGGCCGTACGGACCGTCCCTGCACCGATGCCGCCTACGCCCCGGCCGTTGAACGGCTGGAACATGCCCTGGCTGCCGCCGAACGCGCGGCCGGTGTCAGCGCCGCCGGGCTGCCTGGCCCGGACCACGCGCACGGCTGATTCCCGGGATTGCCGATCCGGCAGTTCGCCGCCACCTTCGAAAGGTTCCATCATGACTGACATCACGATCATCGGCAGTGGAAACATGGCACGGGCCATCGGCACCCGGGCTGTCGCCGCCGGCCGTTCCGTCCAGATCCTGAACCGGACGCCGGAGAATGCCGCCAAGCTCGCTGCTGAACTTGGCGGCACTACGAGCTCCGGCGGCCTGAGTGAGGTTCCCGAGGGCGACATCGTCTTCCTCGCGCTGTACTTCGGCCCGGCCAAGGAAGTGGCCACACATTTCGGCGACACGCTCAGCGGCAAGACGGTCGTGGATATCTGCAATCCGATCGACACCGAAACCTTCGACTCGCTGGTGGTTGCCCCGGGAACGTCGGCGGCCGAAGAAATCGCCGCGCTGCTCCCCGGCGCGCGGGTGGTGAAAGCCTTCAACACCACCTTCGCGGGCCCGCTCGGGTCCGGTGCGGCCGGTGGCCAGCCGATGGATGTCTTCATAGCCTCGGACTCCGAAGAGGCCCGCAACGAGGTTGCGGTCTTCGCCGAAGCCGCCGGGCTGCGTCCGCTCCAAGTGGGCGGACTGCGCCACGCCCGCGAACTCGAGGGCTTCGAGTTGCTGGTCATGGCGCTGCAGGCTAACCCCGCGTATCCAACCTTCAACTGGGGCACCGGCCTGAAAATCACCGACTAGGCAGTCAGCCGCCCCCGCCGGCCCGGCTCAGCGCGACGGGCCAGGTTCAGCCGGCTACAGCTCGACCGTTCCGCTGTCGCCGACGCTCATCCGGCTGTTGGTCACCTTGGACTTGATCCACTGCAGCACGGTGGCCGCCGTGCCGCCCGGGCTGGTCCAGTACTCGGCGGAGTCCGAGTCGACGTGGAGCAGGACCACCTCCGGGGTGTCCGGTCCGTCCGGGAACCAGGCCTCCACCACCTGATTCCACATGTCGTGGATCAGCTTCCGGTCAGTGACCACTTCAGCGGTCCCGGCCACCGAAACCCACTCGGTGCGCTTGCCGAAGGAGACGTTCACCGCCGGGTTGGCGCGGATGTGGGCCACCTGAGAGGTGGTCGCCGACGTGAAGAACCACATGTCGCCGTCGTCCTTGACCTCCTGGACGGCCAGCGGCCGGCTGACGAGGGCGCCCGTTTCGTTGATGGTGGTGAACATTCCGATGTGCGAATCGTTGATGATGTCCGTGACCTTGCTGATGCTTTCGGCATCCGACATGCTCTCACCTCGTTCTGGTTCAAACGGAGGAAGGTCCCCCTCCGGACAGCCTATTGGTAAGTGTGCTTACTTTCCAATGGCTGCCGGACGGGGACCTTCCCTGAACCTTCCCTGAACCTTCCCTGAACCGGCAGTGGACTCAGTGCCCGCGGGTCAGGACCTTGCCCCTGAAGAACTCGGGGCGGAGCTTGGCCATGACCAGCATGAGCACCACGCCCAGCAGGATGACGCCCATGCCGAGGATGAAGACCAGCCCCACACCGCCAATCGAGGAACCTGATCCGTACGCGGGATCCATGGAGTCGTAGGCGGTCTTGAAGAACATGACCAGCAGGATGACGCCGCCCAGGAGTGGCGCGAGGAACTTGAAGAAGAAGGCCCTGGCTCCGCTGAACGCCTCGGCGCGGAAGAACCAGACACAAGCCAGCGCGGTGATGCCGTAGTAGAAGCAGATCATCATGCCCAGGGCCGTGATGGTGTCCCACAGTGCGTTTTCCGACGTGGTCCGGGTGATGACATAGAACGCGGCGGCCGCGACGGCCGAGGCGATCGTGGCATAACTCGGCGACTTGTATGTGGGGCTGATCCTGCCGAACTTCTGTGGCAGCGCCCGGTAATGGCCCATGGACAGCAGGGTGCGCGCCGGCGAGACAAATGTGGACTGCAGGGACGCGGCGGAGCTGCTCAGGATGGCCAGGGACATCAGGATGGCGAACGGGCCCATCACCGGTCCCGCCAGGACGGCGAAGATGCTGCCCTGGTTCTCCGGGTTTCCGGCGCCCAGCCCCGTGTCGCCGATGCCGGCGTAGCTCAGCGTGGCCAGCGCAACCGTCATGTAGATGATCACGATGACCAGTACGGTGATCGTGGCGGCACGGCCCGGGGTCTTCTCCGGGTTCTTGGTCTCCTCGTTCATGGTCAGCGTCACGTCCCAGCCCCAGTAGATGAAGATGGACAGCGAAACGCCGGCGGCGAAGGCGGAGAAGGATCCCACGGCGAAGGGGTTAAACCAGTCCGGGGAGATGGCCGTGGCGTCAAAGGCGGTTCCGTTGGCGACGTGGCTGAACGCTGCGATCGAGAACCAGGCGAGGACCAGCAGCTGAAATCCCACGAGCACGTACTGGACGGACTTGGTGGTTTCCATGCCGCGGTAGGAGATCCAGCACGCGAGGGCGATGAACACCAGCGTGGTCGCGATATTCAGCGGCAGGTTCGTGGTGAGGTCGGCGAGTTCGGGATTGCCGAAGATCTGCGCCAGCATGAGGTAGAAGAAGTCCACAGCGACGGCGGCCAGGTTCGAGAGCACGATGATGGTCGCGGCGATGAGTCCCCAGCCGCCCATCCAGCCAATCCAGGGGCCGAACGCCCGCGAGGCCCAGGTGAAGGAGGTCCCGGCGTCGGGCATGGCGTTGTTCAGCTCCCGGTAGCCGAAGGCCACCAGCAGCATGGGGACAAAGCCCACCAGGAAGATCGCCGGCAGTTGCACGCCGACCTCGGCCACGGTGGGACCCAGGGCCGCCGTGAGGGTGTACGCCGGGGCGATACAGGAAATGCCGATGACGACGGCGCCGATGAGCCCCACCGATCCGGCTTTCAGGCCCTTTTCACTCAGTCCGTGCTGCTGTTCGGTGTGCTGTCTTGGGTTTTGTCCTGTGTGCTGTCCTGTGTGTTGTCCCGTGTGCGACGGATTGGGCGTCGCATGGTCTGCGCTCATTGTTGTGCCTCTCGGGGGGTGTCACTCGACGCTGAATGATTGAGTTGCTTGAGTTCATAGCCGCTGGGGACCACGATCATCGGCACCGGCAGGGCGCGCAGAATGCGGCCCGCTGTGCTGCCGAGGAAGATGGACCGGCCCTTGGCAAGCCGGCTGGATCCGATCAACAGGACCTCGCCGTCTTCCCAGTCCAGGCGGTCCACGGCTTCCTCGATGCTGCGTCCGTGGGCCACGACGATTTCCGTCTTCGCCTCCACCTGGGCCTCCGCCTTCGCCTCCCCTGAAACTTCCGGCCCGCCGGCAGACAGTGCGTCGGCAAGGCACTTGGCCGCATACTCCCGGGCAGCGTCGGCTGAATCGGCCGCATCGCCGCCGTCGAGGGCCAGAAGCGACACCACGCGCAGCGGCACGTCCCGGTTCGACGCCATGCCTAGGGCGAAATCGAGCAGTTTCTCCGCGCCGGCCCGGGTTCCGAGCCCGCAGCTGATCCGGGTCAGGGCCTCCTGGCGGTAGTAGCCGTGCGGTGCCAGGGCCACCGGAACGGTCGAGGCGTGGAGAAGTGCGCTGGCCACCGACCCGACCGTGAACCGTTTGAAGATCCCGGTGCTGGTGGCTCCGATGATGAGCATGTCCGCGCCCAGTTCCTCGGCCGCCTCGATCAGTGCGTGCGCGTCGGAATCATGGCTGCGGATGTGGGCCTGCGCCGGGACACTGGATGGAACCAGCGCCAGTGCCTGGTCGAGCCACTCCTGGGCCTGCTCATTGAGCAGATTTTCGAAGCCGGCCTTCGGTGCGATGGCGTGCCCGGAGTGCTGCACTTCGGGCACCACCAGCACAAGGTCCAGGCTCGCCCCCCGCCCGAGCGCTAGGGAGACGGCCAGATTGACCGCATCATGGCCTCTGGCATTGGCTGAATACCCCACTACGTAACGCATCTGGCCGCTCTCCTATCTGAACTGGACTGCATTCAACTGAATTGTTGGGATTTTCTACGAGGCGACGGACGCGCGGTCCGCAGCTGCGACGATCCTGGCCGCCGTGAGCTGCCCCATCCGGACGGCGCCGTCAACATGCTGGTAGCCCTCGGCCGCAAGGTCCGAGCAGGACCAGTAGATCGGCCCGACCGGCGTCAACTGGTCCTTGCCGTAGCGGTGCAGTCCGCCCAGGTCGTAGCTGGCAGCGTAGGCCCCCCGGGTCCATTCCTCCGAACCCCAGTCGGACTCGTAGTAGACCTCGGGATCCAGGGCCTTTTCGCCGAGGAAGGACGCAATCGATTCGAGGATGGCGCGGCGGCGGTCCTCCGCGCTGAGCTCGAACATGGCGTCGGCCTTCTCATCCGAGACAAAGCCCACCAGCGTGCCGCGCGGGTCCTCGTGGTTTGTGTTGTCGTAGACCTCCTGCACAATGGCGCCGGCGCCGAAGGCGGTTCCGGACAGGCCGTCTTCGCGCCAGAACGGGCTGCTGTAGACGGCGTGGACCTTGATGACCAGGCCAAGTGACTGGTGCTGGTGCATCTGGTGCTGGCGGCGGGGCAACGGCGGGTTAAAGGACACCCGGGTGTAGAGGTTCGGCGGCACGGCCATAATGACGAAACGGGCGTTCACCGTGGCCCGGTCGGAGACGGCCGTGACACGGTAGCCTCCGCTCGCGTCCTCGGCCCAGTTGATGGTGCGGACCGGGCTGCCGAGGACGACGTCGTCGCCCAGTTCAGCGGCCTGCAGCAGCGAAACCTGCTGCATCCCGCCGACAACCCGCTTGTCCAGGATAAAGTCCTCATCCGTGAGGTTGGTGAAGGACCCCGCCGAGGCAGCCATGAGGACGGCCTGCAGGGCGGAGAAGGCGTGGGCCGGTTTGGTCAGCATGCCGCCGGCGATGAACAGGCCGATGTTGTTGCAGGCTTCCTCATCGGTTGAGTTCTGCCGCAGCCAGTGGTGGAAGGAGATGGTGTCCAGCTCGCGGGCCTTGGGGTGTGCCCACGGCTCCTCGGGGTCCATCTCCGCGGCCAGGGAGTCCAGCAGGGCCGTGAGCTTGTCCATTTCGACGGCGGTGGTTTCGCTGACCGGGAAGGTGTCACCGGTGTACAGGGTCCGCTTGCCGTCCGCGCCTATGTAGACGGATTCGCCGTCGCGGTAGCGGGAATAGGTCTGCAGCCCGAGCTCATCCAGGAGCCCCAGGAGCCCCGTCTGGTCCGGCGAGACCCACTGGCCGCCGATCTCGAGCATGGCCCCGTCAACCGTGTCGGTCCAGGTCCGGCCGCCCACGCGGTCCCGCGCCTCGAGCACCGCCACACTGAGCCCGGCCTTCTTCAGCTCGCGGGCGGCGGTCAAGCCTGACGGACCGGCTCCTACGATGACGACGTCGCGGTCAAGTTCCAGCATGATGTTCCTCCCCGTGGCCGCTAGAGTGATGCGGACCACTAAATGAATGGCGTTCATTTAGAATAATAGACCTTCAGCGCGCTTCGGGGAAGACCCTCCGCCTAATGAATTTCGCCCGTAAAGTAGGGGCAGAACGGGCTCACCCCGACACCGCCAGCCAGGCAGAGTAGACAAGCAGAGAAGAAAGGCCCGGAATGACGGCAGCAACCAGCGCCCCCGCCGATCCGCACGGCCCCGCCGCCAAGCCCCGCCGCCGCGCGGGACGGCCCGCCGCGGCCGTGCTGGACCAGAACGGCATCACTTCGGCGGCCCTGCAGCTGATTGGCAAGAGCGGCTACGACGGGTTCACCATGGCTGCCCTGGCGAGGACCCTGAACGTGGCGCCCTCAGCGCTGTACAACCATGTCTCGTCCAAACGGGACGTGCTGGTCCTCGTCCAAGACCACTTGACCTCGTTCGTGGACGTCACCGCCTTCGAGGCCGGGGACTGGGAACAGGCCGTGAGGGATTGGGCCTGGAGCTACCGCGATGTATTTTCCAAGCACACCCCGCTGATCCCCGTCATTGCCGTACTGCCCGTGGCTGACGCGCCCAAGACACTGGCCATGTATGAGGCCGTCAGCGCCGGTTTCAGCCGCGCAGGCTTTCCGCAGGAACGCATTGTCCCGGCCATCGTCGCGATCGAATCCTTCATCTTTGGCTCCGCCTACGACGTCACGGCGCCGGCGGACATCTTCGATTCCGGCACCATGGCCGCGTCGACACCGCATTTCACCGCCGCCGTCCAGCGTCTGGCCGAGGAAGGCCATGAAAAACCGGCCGATGTCGCCTTCAGGATGGGACTTGAGGCACTCCTCGCCGGGCTCGGGGCGCTGCGCGCAGCCTAGCGGGGGTGTCTGTGGGGTAGGTCCGCCGCGGAGTTTCCCCACTTTTGACGGACCGACGCCGCCAAACACCGGCGGGTCGGCGCAACACGCCGGCCTGAGCCTTCGAATGCGGGGAACCCCGGAAACCCCGACGCCGGCCGCCTCCGCGTGGGTTAAACGAAAGAACCCCGGTCCAAGACCGGGGTTCTTTCGATTGCGTGCGCGAGGGGGGATTTGAACCCCCACGCCCTTTCGGACACTGGCACCTGAAGCCAGCGCGTCTGCCGTTCCGCCACTCGCGCGCAACTTCTTCCACTCGGATAGGGCCGGTTTCCCGGACCGCCAACCTCGTAAAAGCAGCGAGATCAAGCATAACGGACAATTGCCGGAAAACACCAATCGAGCCCCCGGCCCCCCTGCTTGGGGTCGTTTGGCGGCCACATTTGCCCGGCCGCCGGACGTCACGTGGGGACCCGGTGAGGCAGCCCGGCCGGCGGTGTCCACGCACGTCAGGGCCCGGCAGCCGCTCATTTTGACGCCGCCACCGCGGCGTCCGTTGAGGCCATTCCCAGACACGCCCAGTAGTATCTGATGTAGGAGTGTCCGCTGAGCGCGGGCTCGCAAAAGTTGGAAACCGAGTTCCGGAACGAGCGCTGCCCTGCAGCCAACAGGAAAGGAGAAGGACCATGGGATTGCTGGACAAAGTCGAGCGCGGCATCGAAAAGGCCGTCCGCGGAGTCTTCTCCACCGGTTCCCGCGCCCAGGTTGAGCCTGTCGAGATCGCGAGCCGCCTCCGCACCGAAGTGGACAACAAGGCCATCACGATCGCCGCGGGACGCACCCTGGCCCCCAACGTTTTTGACGTACTCCTCAGCAGCGACGACTTCCAGCGCGCCCAGGAATGGGGCACACCGCTCGCGGAGGAACTGTGCGACGTCGTCATCAACCATGTCCGGAGCCAGGGCTACACTCTCCAGGGCCCGGTCCGGATCAGTTTCCGCCGCGATGAGGAGCAACGTGCCGGGAATTTCGACATCACGTCGCGGACCGAGAAAGCCTCCGCCCCTTCCGTGCCCGCGCAGCCGGGCGTCCATGGCAACGTACCGGCGGCCCCGACACGCCAGCCGGCCCAGCTTCAGCCGGTACTGGACATTGACGGCCAGCGCTATTCGCTGAACGCGCCCTCAATCGTTCTCGGACGGTCCTCCGAAGCAGACATCCTTATTGACGACACCGGCGTTTCGCGCCGCCACCTGGAAATCCGGACTGGGCCTGGTACGGCCCAGGCGATCGATCTCGGCTCCACGAACGGCAGCTACGTCAACGGCCAAAAGATCGTGGGCAGTTCGGATCTTGCTGACGGCGCCACGATCATGATGGGACGAACCAAAATCATCTTCCGCCTACTGCCCGCCCACCCAGGCGGCCGCGCATGAGCGAATTGACCATCACGGCCCTGCGTTTCGGGTTCCTCATCCTCCTGTGGGTGCTGATTTTCAGCATCGTCTCGGCCATGCGCCGCGATCTGATGATCGGCCGCAAGGCGGCGGCCGGGGCCCCCACGGCACGCCAGGTGCGCAAGAATCCTTCCCTCGCCGAACCGCCGCCGGCCCCCGTCAAACAGCAGGCCCGCCAGCTGATCGTGACCGAGGGACCGTTGAAGGGCACCACCATCGCCCTCGCGGCGAGTCCCATCCTCCTTGGCCGGGCACAGGAAGCCACCCTCGTCCTGGAGGACGACTACGCCTCGGGCCGCCATGCCCGCCTGTTCCCGCAGGGCAGCCGCTGGTTCATCGAGGACCTTGGCTCCACTAATGGCACGTATCTGGCAGACCAGCAGCTGACCCGGGCCCTCCCGGTGGAGCTGGGCGTCCCCGTGAGAATCGGCAAGACGGTCATCGAATTGAGGCCGTAGCCATGGCTGCCCCGGAATTTCCCGCAGACAGGGCCGAAGGCAAAACACCTGCCCCGAAGCGGCCGCTCATCATGCGCTACGCCGCGCGTTCAGACGTCGGCCGAATACGCGCCAAGAATGACGACTCCGCCTACGTCGGCCGGCACCTAGCCGTCGTTGCCGACGGCATGGGTGGCCATGCCGGCGGCGACGTCGCCTCCGCCGCGACCGTCCTGGACATGATCCACCTGGACCATGACGACTACGACGGCGACGCCGGCACCGTCCTCGCCGACGAAATCCAGACGGCCAACTCCCTGCTGTCAGAACTGGTCCACATCAATCCCAAACTCGCCGGGATGGGTACCACGGTCACGGCCCTGCTCCTCGCCGAAGGAAAGCTCCACTTCGCCCACATCGGCGACTCCCGGGCCTACCGGCTGCGCGACGGCGAGTTCGAACAGGTCAGTGTCGACCACACCTTCGTCCAGCGGCTCATCGATGAGGGCCGGCTCCGCCCCGAAGAGGCCGAAACACATCCGCACAAGAACGTCCTCATGCGCGTGCTGGGGGACGTCGATGCCAGCCCGGAGCTGGATCTCGACACACTGCCTGTCCAGGCCGGGGAACGATGGCTGCTCTGCTCGGACGGCCTGAACTACGTGGCCGGCCACGTCGTGGAGCGCACCGTCCGGGAGACGAAGGACCTGGGCGAATGCGCCGACCTGCTGATTGAACTGACGCTGGAAGCTGGCGCCCCGGACAACGTGACCGTGGTGGTAATCGACATCGCCGAGCCGACCCGCGATGACGTCCGAACCGCCGCCGTCGACGTCGTTCCCGCGCCCGCAGCCGCCGGGACGTCGGCGCCCGCCGCATCGGCCGGGCCCCTGGCCGGCAGCACCGTCGGTGCCGCGAAAACCCCCGGCGAGTCCGGAACAAAAGACAACTCCGCCCAGGACACCGGGTCCGCCGCGCCGGCCGCGGCGGCAGGAGCATCCGGCCCGCCGCCGGCCGACCCTGCCACAGGGTCCCCGGCCGGCGGCACGCCGCCGGCGGCCGCCGCGCAGAAGGCCGCCGAGGGCAAGGAGCCCGAGACCACCACCGACCCGCACCTGGGCGAACACCTCTCGGCCGAAGTCCTGCGTGAAGAACTCTCCATGCGCCCCCACGAACTTGTCGGGGCCGCCGCCGCAGCAGCGAAATCAGGGTCCATTCCTTCCATCGCCGGACGCACAGTGGCCCGGCGCGCGGCCACGGTCCTCACGCACAAGTCCGAACAGGACCGCGAGGAGGCCGAGGACTTCAGGCCCGCCGGTCGGCCGCGCCGGTGGCTCACGGTATCCATTGCCGCAGCGATCGTCTCGCTGCTGGCCGTCGGGCTCTGGCTTGGCTACGCCTGGACCCAGACGCGCTACTACATCGGCGAACACGATCAGCATGTGGCCATCTTCAACGGCGTCTCGCAGCGTCTCGGACCCATCCAGCTTTCCACCCTCGAAGCGGTAACCGATATCAAGATGTCCGACCTTCCCGAATTTTCGCAGCAGCGGGTGCGCCAGACGGTGCCCGCCCGCGATCTCTACGACGCGCAGCGGATCGTCAAAAACCTGGAACGCACCGGCACGACCGCCCCGGCCGATGAATGCCTCACCCCGTCCCCCGCAGCGACGGCCGCCGGCGCCACCCCGTCCCCCGGCACGACAGCCAAGCCGGGCTCCACGGCGACGCCAGGTGCCGCGGCCTCCCCTGGAGCGGCCAAGCCGTCGCCATCCGCCACCCCGACTACGAATTGCGAGGGGGCCAAATGACACCCATCGACCCCGTGCCCAGGCCACGACGAAACGTGGAGCTTGTCCTCCTGGTCCTCGCCCTCGCTGTCGGGATCGGCGCCCAGGCACTCGTGGGCGTGGACCGGCAGAAAGCGTTCGATACCGACTTCTGGTTCCAGTCCGGACTCCTCGCGCTGGCCGCCCTCGCCTTCCATGTGGTGCTGCGGCTCCGCGCAAAATATGCCGATCCGGTAATACTTCCGCTTGTGGTCGCCCTTAACGGGCTGGGCCTGGCCATGATCCACCGGCTGGACAGGGTGGGCGAAGACACCGGCAACAACCAGCTGCGCTGGACCCTGGTGGCCATGGCGGTTGCGATCGCGGTCATTTGGTTCCTCAAGGACCACCGGGTCCTGCGCCGCTTCACGTACATTTCGCTGGCCATCAGCGCCGTGCTCCTCATCCTGCCGCTGGTTCCCGGCATCTCGGCCGGAGAGGTCCTGGGTGCGAGCGTCTGGATCAAGATCGGTTCCATGACCTTCCAGCCGGGTGAAATCGCCAAGATCACGCTGGCCATCTTCTTTGCCGGGTATCTGTCGTCGAACCGGGACCTGATCCTGCTGGCCGGCCGCAAGATCGGCCCGGTACAGTTCCCGCGGTTCAAGGACATGGGCCCCATGATCACCGCCTGGCTCGTGAGCATCGGCGTGCTGGTCTTCCAGCGTGACCTCGGGTCCTCGATCCTGTTCTTCGGCCTGTTCCTCGTCATGATCTACGTCGCCACGAGCCGCATCAGCTGGGTGATCATCGGCCTGGTGCTGATTGCCGTCGGCGGCTTCGTCGCTGCCCGCGTGTTCTCGCACGTGGCCCTGCGGATCGACGGCTGGCTCAACGCCTTCACCGATGAGGTCTACGGCCGGCAGTTCGGCGGCAGCCTCCAAATTGTCGAAGGCCTGTTCGGCATGGCCAACGGCGGCCTGGTCGGCACCGGCCTCGGCCAGGGCCGGCCCAACCTGGTCCCCTTCGCCAACAGCGACATGATCATCGCCTCCTTTGGTGAGGAACTCGGCCTGATCGGCGTCTTTGCGATCGTCCTGATGTACCTGCTGCTGTTCACCCGGGGCTTCCGTGCCGCGCTGGGCACCCGCGACGCGTTCGGCAAACTGCTCGCCACCGGGCTCTCGTTCGCGATTGCGCTGCAGTGCTTTGTGGTGATCGGCGGCGTGACGCGCCTGATCCCGCTGACCGGACTTACGACGCCGTTCCTCGCCGCCGGCGGGTCCTCGCTCCTGGCGAACTGGATCATTGTGGGTTTGCTGCTCATGATTTCGCACTCCGCGCGCGGCCCGGTGGATACAACGCCGCTGCCGCCCGGCCAGGAACCGGGTGCCCGCAAGAACTTCCCCGTGCTGCCGTCCAAACCGGCGCCGGATCCCCGAAACAGTCCCGACGCACCCACCGAGGCGGTGAAACAGCTGTGAACCAGGCCATCCGCAATTCATGGATTGCCGCCATCGCGATGTTCGTGCTGGTCTTCGGCGCGCTGAGCTATGTGCAGGTGGTCGGCGCCGACGAGCTCAAGGCCAACGCCTGGAACAGGCGCGCCATCCTGCAGAACTACTGCAACGACCGCGGTGCCATCATTGTCGGCGGCACCCCGGTGGCAGAGTCCGTGCCCGCCACGGAGAGCTGCAAATTCCAGCGGACGTACTCCCAGCCGGAGCTCTACGCGGGTGTCACCGGCTACTTCTCCAAGAACTACGGCCTCACCGGACTCGAGAAGTCCATGAACGATGTCCTGGCCGGCAGCTCGGACCAGCAGTTCCTGGACCGGGTGGGCCAGTTGTTCCTCGGCAACCAGCCCAAGGGCGCGTCCGTGGAGCTGACCCTGGACCCTAAGCTCCAGAAGCTGGCGTACGACCTCATCCCGGACGGCATTCGCGGGCATATCGTGGTCACCAACCCGAAGACCGGCGCGGTCCTGGCCATGGTCTCCAAGCCGTCCTATGACCCCAACCTGATTGCCACCCAGGACGCTGCCGCCGAACAGGCCAACTACACCGAGTTGAACCAGGTCCCCGGGATCAACCTGAACCAGAACGTCTCCGGACCCACGGGCGAGCTGCTGGCACCGGGATCAGTTTTCAAGCTCATCGACACCTCTGCGGCGCTGAAATCGGGCAAGTACAACAAGGACAGCGACCTGCCCAACCCGGCCGAAATGTCCTTCCCCGGCATCGACTACAAGCTGCCCAACTATGCGGGCGGCAACTGCTACACGCGCACGACGGCGTCGTTCGCGTTTGCCCTGCAGCAGTCCTGCAACACACCGTTCGCCAGCATCGCCCTGGACCTGGGGCAGAAGGCCATCGGAGACGAGGCCGGGAAATTTGGCTTCGGCCAGGACTTCGGCGACCAGCTCAAGCTGGACAGCGCCCCAAGCTTCTTCCCGAGCGAACCGCTGGACGACGCCGGGCTGGCGCAGTCCTCGATCGGCCAGCGCGATGTCCGCGCCACGCCGCTGCAGATCAACACCATGACGGCGGCGATCGCCAACGACGGAGTGCAGATGCAGCCGAACCTGATCAAGGCCGTACGCGCCCCTGACCTGCGCACGATCAGCGAACCGAAACCGCAGGCCCTGCGCACCGCCACGACTCCGGAAATCGCACGGCAGATCAACGAGTGGATGGTCAGCGTCGTCGACGACGGCATCGCCAGCCGTGCGGCCGTGCCCGGTGTTCAGGTGGCCGGCAAGACCGGTACCGCGGAACTCGGCAACGGCCTGAACAATTCTTGGTTTACCGGGTTTGCCCCGGCAAACGACCCGCAAGTGGCCGTCACCATCGTCATGGAAGGCGTAGACATCACCACTGGCGCAAACCTAACCAGTCCGAACGCGAAGAAGATTTTTGAGGCGGTGTTGAATAAGTGAGGCCTACTTCGGGAATCACCCTCGGCGGCAGATTCCAGCTGACCACGCGCATTGCGATCGGCGGCATGGGAGAAGTCTGGAAAGCCAAAGACCTGATCCTTGGCCGCATTGTCGCCATCAAGGTGCTCAAGGAGGAATACACGGGCGACCCCGGATTCCTGCAGCGCTTCCGCGCCGAGGCACGCCATACCGCCCTCCTGAACCACGTGGGCATCGCCAACGTCTTCGATTACGGCGAGGAAGAGGGTTCCGCCTACCTGGTCATGGAACTGGTTCCGGGCCAGCCCCTGAGCAGCATCATCGAGCACGAACAGGTGCTGTCCCCGGACCGCACCCTTTCGATGATCGCGCAGACGGCGCGTGCCCTGGCCGTCGCCCACGCGCAGGGCCTCGTGCACCGCGACATCAAGCCGGGAAACCTGCTCATCACCCCCGACGGCCGCGTCAAGGTCACCGACTTCGGCATCGCGCGCCTGGCCGACCAGGTTCCGCTGACCCAGACCGGCCAGGTGATGGGCACCGCCCAATACCTGGCACCGGAACAGGCCACGGGGCAGACCGCCACCGGAGCCTCGGACATCTACTCCCTCGGCGTGATCGGCTACGAGTGCCTCACGGGCCACCGGCCGTTCTCCGGGGAATCCCAGATCGCCATCGCGCTGGCCCAGGTCAACGACGCACCGCCGCCGCTGCCGGACACGCTGCCCAGGCCCGTCCGCGCCCTGCTGATGTCCATGCTGGCCAAGGATCCGAAGAACCGCCCGGCCGACGCCATCAAGCTCTCTGAGGCGGCCGAGGCCATCCGCAACGGTGATATCGCCGCCGCACACGCAGCTGTGCCGGGCATGCTGCTCTTCGAGGCAGCCACCGGACCCATCACGGCCCCCGTCGACGTCCCCACAGCGGCCACCAGCGTCATTGGCTCCAACGCGGCAGAGGACAAGTCGACGTCCGCGACGTCCGCGCTGCCGGTCGTGGGCGCCGCGGGTGCAGGTGCAGCCGCGGGCCTGGCAGCCGGCGCTGCCGCCGCCAGCGGCTACGGCGCCCGCAACGCGCTCAACCGCGCCGATGCCCTGGCGGCCGAGCGGAGCTGGGTGCAGGAAGAGGAAGAGGAAGACTACGACGAACCGGAGGAGCCGAAGCGCCGCGGGCGCAGCCCGTGGACGTGGCCGCTGATTGCGCTGATCCTGCTGGTGGTGTTCGCCTTGGTCGGTGTGGTCCTGAGCCAGGCCGGCAGTCTCTTCCCCTCGCAGGGTCCGGCCACGAGCAGTGCCACGTCCAGCATCGCGAAGCCGAGCAGTGCCACGCCGTCGGCGTCGTCCGCTTCCCCGTCCGAGACCCCCACCCCCACGCCCACCTCCGCGACACCCACCGAGTCCACCCCGGCAGCGGTCAACCTGATCCCGGATGCCTACCTGGGGCGGCCTTTCAACGAGGTCCGCAACGAGCTGATCGGCAAGGGGCTGCAGGTCACCGGTGCTGAAGTTGTCAATGACGCGACGCCGGGCACAGTCACCAACATCGACCCCTCCGGTCCGGTCCAGCCCGGGACCACCATCACCGTCAGCTACTCCAAGGGCCCGGAAATGGTCGAGGTCCCGTCCATCAAGGCAGGCACCAGCGAGGCTGGGGCCCAGCAGGCTATCCAGGACGCCGGGTTGCGCTGGGCCAAGGGAGCCGATGTCAGTCCCACGAACAAGAATGAAGATCCGGGTACCTTCGTCAGCTCCGAGCCTCCTTCCGGGTCCAAAGTGGCCGCCGGAAGCGTCGTGACCTACCACCTCGCCAAGGCCACGACCACATCCCCTTCACCTACCAAGTCCGGACCCTAAACGATCATGAGCAATACACCCCGCACTCCGTCGCACAGGGAGGAACGCCCGGCGAACACGCAGCGCGTCCTCAGCGGGCGCTATGAGCTGGGTGAGCTGATCGGCCGTGGCGGCATGGCGGATGTTTTCCGCGGCCTCGACACCCGGCTGGGACGCACCGTGGCCGTCAAGCTGCTCCGCCCGGACCTGGCCCGGGACCCGCAGTTCCAGGCCCGGTTCAAGCGCGAGGCCCAGGCCGTCGCGGCACTCAACCACCCGTCGATCGTGGCCGTCTTCGACACTGGGGACCACGCGGTCCCCGGTGACCACGACGACAGCGTCCGGGTGCCCTACATCGTGATGGAGTTCGTTTCCGGCAAGACCATCCGCGACATGGTGCGGGCCAAGGACGTGACCATCGATCAGGCGATCGATTTCACGCTGGGTGTGCTGTCCGCACTCGATTACAGCCACAAGGCCGGAATCGTGCACCGCGACATCAAGCCCGCCAACGTGATGTTTTGCCCGGATTCAAACAGCGTCAAGGTCATGGACTTCGGAATCGCCCGCGCCATGGCGGACTCATCCGCCACCATGACGCAGACGCAGGCCGTCGTCGGCACCGCCCAGTACCTGTCCCCGGAACAGGCCCGCGGCGAAGCGGTCGACGCGCGCAGCGACCTGTACTCCGCAGGATGCCTTCTCTACGAGATGCTGACCGGCCGGCCGCCGTTCATCGGCGACAGCCCCGTCTCTGTGGCCTACCAGCACGTTCGCGAGATCCCCGAGCCCGCCAGCAGCCTCAACCCGGACGTCTCTGCCGCGCTGGACAGCGTGTTGATGAAGGCCCTGCAGAAGAACCGCGCCGACCGTTTCCAGGACGCCGCCGCCTTCCGCCGCGCCCTGCGGGCCGCACGCAGTGGCGTTCCGGTGACGGCGCCGTCCGCCAGCGAGGCCCCCACCGACCCCACCAACGCGGTTCCCCGGCACGACCCCCTGGCGCCCACGGCGGCTTTCTCCCTGACCGGAGCCAAGTTCCTCGACGATTCCCCCGGCGGCCGGCTGCGGCCCGCCGAAGAAACGCCCGACGACGAGGAAGTGCTGCAGCCGGCAGGCACCGAACTCTATGGCATTGCGGACACCGGAAGCCTGCCCCTGGCGCTGCCGGTCGAACGCGAGCACACCCCGCGCCAGAAGACGCGCCGCCGCACCTGGATCGCGACGCTCGTGGTCCTCACACTGCTGGTGCTGGCCGGCGGCGGCCTCTGGCTGTACAACCTCATGAATCAGGCCCCGCCACAGGCAACCAAGGTGCTGGTTCCCACAGTGACGTCCCTGACGGAATCGGAGGCCCTGCAAAGGCTGTACAACGCAGGCTTCAAGCCACAGCTCCAACGGCTGCAGCACGAGAGCATCCCCAAAGGCACCGCGATTGGCACCGTGCCGACGTCGGGGAGTTCCATGGACGCCAACTCGGACATCATCCTCAACATCTCCGAAGGCCCCAGCGCGATCACCATCCCGACGGACCTGCCCGGCCGGACCGAGGCGGCCGCCCGCGATCTTCTCCACCAAACGGGACTGACTGGCGCCCTCACCACCAAGATGTCCAACAGCCCCACGGTTCCGGTCGGCATTGTCATCACCACCAACCCGGCCCCGGGCCAGGTTGTGGCCGTGGCGGACCCGGTCGAAATCGTCGTCTCCACGGGCAAGGTGGCTGTGCCGCAGCTGATCGGGCTGCCGCTGGCGGAGGCGGAAGCGAAACTGAAGGAGCAGGGCCTGGTGCTCAAGGCCACCGAAGTGGAGAATTCCCAGGTGGCTCCTGGCAAGGTGACAGGCCAGGCCGATGCCGCGGATTCGCTCGTGGAACAGGGCAAGACCATCACCGTGACCGTGGCGAAGGCACCGGCTCCGCCTCCACCGCCGTCGCCCACGCCGTCGCCCACCAAGAGCGCGTCGAAAGAAGACGCAGCCCTTGGCGGACTGTTCCCCTAATCCGGTCGGGGAACCGAACGTGCCGGCGGCCGCCGCACTGTCCGCGCCGTCACGTGCAGTGCCGGGTCAGTGCTTGATGAGCGGGCTCAGGTCCGCTGCCCGTTCGGCAGCGCCCGCCATGCCGAGTGACTCCAGCCAATTGCCGAGCATCTGGTAGCCGCCTTCGGTCAGGACGGATTCAGGGTGGAACTGGACGCCGCACAGCGGGGCGGTGCGATGCTGCAGGCCCATCACCACACCGGTGCCCGTTTCCGCGGTGATCTCCAGGACCTCGGGGATGCTCTCGCGGACAGCGGCCAGCGAATGATAACGGGTGGCCGTGAGGGGCGAGGGGAGCCCCGCAAAGACGCTGGTTCCATGGTGTTCGACGAGCGAAGTCTTGCCGTGCATCAGTTCGGGAGCGTGCGTCACGGTTCCGCCGTAGGCCTCCGCCAGCGCCTGGTGCCCCAGGCACACACCCAGCATGGGCTTCTCGTGGCTGCCGCACCACTTGATCAGCTCAATGCAGACGCCGGCCCCCGCCGGATTCCCCGGACCGGGAGAGATGAGGACCCCGTCCCGCGCCTCGGCCATCTCGATCGCCTCGGCGAGCGTGACGTCGTCGTTGCGGACCACGGTGGTCTCCGCACCGAGCTCCTGGAGATAGCCGACCAGGGTGTAGACAAAGCTGTCGTAGTTGTCTACGACCAGGATCTTGGTTGTGCTCATGGGTGCCTTGCTGAACCAATCGTTGAATCTGTTAACTGGGTGAATTGCGCCAGCCAGGGAAAAAGGAACTGAACCATCAATACCAGTGCTCCGGCCACCAGCACCAGCGCGGTCGCAATCCTGAGCCACAAGGGCCCGGGAAGGCGGCGGAAAAGCCAGCCATACATGCGTCAGCCGGCCCCGGCCGCGCGGGCCGCCCGTGAAATTTCAGCCGGCGGTCCGGCGGAAAGGGACTGCCACCGCTCCAGCAGGGCGTAGGCCACAAAGCGTTCCTCGGAGCCAAACCGCGGGTTGCAGCTCGTCATGGTCAGGTAGCTCTCCGTCGGCGCGGCCCCCGGCCGCATTGGCACCGGTAACAGGACGTCGGTCCGCGACGGGAGGACTGTCTGGCTGTTCCGGAACACGTAGACATAGTAGCCCTCACGGGTCTGGACGTAGATCCGGTCGCCGGGCACCAGGGCGTCGATATGGTCCAGGACGGCGCCGTGGGTCTGCCGGTGCCCGGCCACGGCGAAGTTTCCCGCAGCCCCTGGCATGGCCGTGCCCTGATAGTGTCCGATGCCCAGGGTGTCCAACACTGCCGGGGTGGTTCCCTGAACGATGGGACGCGTGTATCCGGCGCCGAAACGGGGAACATACAGGATGCCGATAGTCGCGCCCTCCGCCGGTTCGGGCGCGGCGTCGGGTTCCGCGGCACCAGCCGCCGGCAGCCCGGGCGCCGCGGGAGCGGCTGCTCCATTCCCGCGGGCAAAGTCGTGCACAACCTCGCGCTGCCGGGCATCGGAGGCCACGTTCGTCCACCACAACTGCCACGCCACAAAGAGCAGGACGATGGCACCCGCGGTCATGAGCAGCTCGCCGGCGACCTGGACGGTGCGCAGGACCGGCCCGCGGCGGCCGCGAGCCGTCCGGCCGGATCCTTGCTCCAACTCCAGCACTGCGGGTTCTCCTCCAAGGCGGTTCCGGGGTCCACGGTGTGGCCGGAACTACAGCTAGAATTGTGCGACAAATGAATTTGAACTTGACCAAGAGCGCGTTGGCCGGCGGGGGCCTCGCTTCCTGCAGGATACCAAGCCACATTTGCCGCTCTTGTTCCAGCCCGCCAAGGAGGATCAGTGCCCGAGTCGAAGCCGCGTAAAAGGACTGCCCGTGTGGCCCCGCAGACTTCTGCCGCGGAGGCCTACAAGCCCAATCCGGTCTGGTTCAAGCCCGTCATGTTCGGCCTGATGATCATTGGCCTGCTGTGGATCATCACGTTCTACATCACCGAGGGCGCCTTCCCGGTTCAGGCTTGGGGCTCGATGAACATCGTCGCCGGCTTTGGAATCGCGATCATCGGCTTCCTGATGACCACACGCTGGCGTTCCTGAACCAGGCCCGCGCGGCGCACATCCCTGACGGGCCGGTACACACAGTGTGCCGGCCCGCCACCGTTAAACCACGGCATTAATCCCGGCCCAACGAAGGAATCCAGATGACTCCGGCAGTGAACGGCTCAACCATTGGCGACGACGGACTGGCGCGGCCGGCGTGGGCGGCCGTGGATCCCATGCTGCGCGAGTACTACGACTCCGAGTGGGGCATGCCCGTCCGGGATGAACAGGGCCTCTACGAACGCATCAGCCTCGAGGGGTTCCAGGCGGGGCTGTCCTGGGCGACGATCCTGCGCAAGCGGCCCGCTTTCCGCGCGGCGTTCAAGGACTTCGACCCGGAACTGGTGGCGCTCTTCACGGACGCCGATGTGGAGCGGCTCATGCTCGATGCCGGGATCGTCCGGAACCGGCTGAAGATCCAGGCAACCGTCACCAACGCCCGGGCCACTCTGGCGTTGAGGGACGAAGGCGGCCTGGTTGACTTCGTGTGGGCGTTCCAGCCGGCCGCCACACCCCGGCCAAGCTCCCTCGATCAGGTCCCCACCACCTCTGCCGAGTCCATCGCGCTCTCCAAGGCGCTGCGCAAGAAGGGCTTCGCCTTCGTCGGACCCACCACGATGTTCGCGCTCATGGAGGCCATCGGAATGGTGGACACCCATCTGCTGGACAGCCACCGGCGCGGGTCATCGGGCGTCTGGCCGCAGTGACCCGGCGGCGTCCCGCCTCCTTATCCACAGCTGTGCACAAGTCTGGGGAAACTTATCCACATTGTTCATAAGTTTCCGGGTCTTCATGCGGTTCGGCTGAGTTTCGAGGCCACGGCGGGGCGCAAAGCCACTGATGAGATTCCCGGCCGGACCTGAATTACACCCTTGTAAGTTATTAACAATGTGGATTTCCTGTGGACAAGCTCACCGGTCCGGGCAACAGGCCCCGGATGGCGCCGCGGCCCCGGCCGCACGCCGCACGTGCGTCCGCCTTGGAGCACGGCGGCCATACAACAAGGTGGCCTGTCCCGACACCTACGCACCGGCCGAGTTATCCACTTAATAACAGCCCACTACCCACAAGTTATCCACAGCTGGGGATAACGTTCGGGGATTCGGAGCCGCAATCCCCGCTGCGGGGCCATGAGCCGGGTGAATTCCCGCAGATGCTCAGACCATCAAGTTATTAACACTGTGAATAACCCTGTTGAAACACACCGCGGCAGGTCCGCGGCCCATAGTGTCCGGCTCCCGCCGCGGGCTGGCGGGCAGACCTGCGGGCGGGGACACACCGCACACGCTGGCAGCGCTCCGGCGACCGGCTGCTGGGCCGCATGGAGAGCGCGGGCGTGCGGCGTGCAGTCCGGTCCGGAACGCGACAGAGCTGGTCCGGTTCGGGAACCTTGAACGGAGGTCAGGCAGTCGCCCTGCGGCGCGTGCTGTGGGGCGGCGGGGGCCGGGTCCGGCCTGGCGCCGCCCGGGCAAGGCAACAGGCCCTCAGCGCGCAAAGTTGTCCACTTACTCACAGGGCAACCCACAGAAGTTATCCACAGGTGTGGAGATCCGGTCCGCCGCGTCGCCTCCAGGCCGGAAAATCGCCAGCCCGGGCGGTCAGACCCGGGTCGCCACCGTGAACTACACGCTTGTAAGTTATTAACAATGTGGATAACCACTGTGGAAAACTTTCGGATCCGCGCCTGTGAATTCAGACGTGGCGGCCCGGACAGCGTGTGCACCGGGAGAGGTCCACAGAGGGAGGGACCAGCGGGGGAACGGCCAAGGAACACAGCGAGAGAAAAACCAGGGAACAGTGAAGGGCACCCGGGCGGCCGTTTGCGGCCTGGATCGTCGGCAGGACCGGACTAGACGCCGGCGCCGGCCATCCGTACGACGGACACGGCGATCACCAGGGCCAGGACCACGGCGAGGCCGATGGCCTGCAGCAGGGTCTGCCGGGGGCCGCGGGGGGTGTAGGCAATGACGGCGGCGCTCAGGGCGCCGGTGACGAGGCCGCCGAGGTGGGCCTGCCAGGCGATCTGCGGGACCATGAAGCCGATGACGCCGTTGATGGCAATCAGGACCAGGAGTTGGCGGACTTCGCCGCCGCGTTGACGCTGGACCACCAGCAGGGCGCCGAACAGGCCGAAGATGGCTCCGGAGGCGCCGACGAGGCCCACCGGCCCGTTCGCCGGATACACCGGGGTCAGCAGAAGGAAGCCGACGGAGCCGCCGACGGCCGAGAGCAGGTAGATGGCCAGGAAGCGGGCGTGGCCCAGCAGCGGCTCAAGAATCTGGCCGAAAATCCACAGCGTGTACATGTTCAGGACTATGTGGAGCAGGAATCCCTGCGAGTGCAGGAACGCCGAGGTGAGCATCCGCCACGGTTCAACGCCAGTCAGGGCGGGGGCGTAGGCCAGTTCCTGGTAGATCCCGTCGTTCGGGACTATCCACTGCAGCGCATAGACAAGGGCACACAGCGCGATGATCACGTACGTGACCACGGGTTTGCCGGCGGTCACGGCGCCGCCGTAGACGGTCCTGACGGCCGGCGTCGTGCGTTTGGTTTCGTTGACACAGTCAACGCACTGGAATCCGACGGCGGCCGCCCGCTGGCAGTCGGGGCACGCAGGGCGCCCGCACCGCTGGCAACGCACATAGGCGGGCCGGTCCGGGTGCCTGGGGCATACCGGGACCTCTGCGGACGGCTCTGCCGCCGGAATTCCGTAGCTCATGGTGTGGGGTTAGAGCTTTTCGATGTCAATGCTGTTAATGGTGACATCCTCGACGGGGCGGTCGCCCATGCCGGTGCGGACGCCTTCGATCGCGTCGACGACCTTCTTGGAGTCGTCATCGGCGACCTCACCGAAGATGCTGTGCTTACCCTGCAGCCAGCCGGTGGGGATGGTGGTGATGAAGAACTGCGAACCGTTGGTGCCGCGGCCCATCTGGACACCGGCGTTGGCCATGGCCAGCTTGTACGGCTCGTTGAACGTCAGTTCCGGGTGGATCTCATCGTCGAACTTGTAGCCCGGTCCACCGGTGCCGCGGCCCAGGGGATCGCCGGCCTGGATCATGAAGTCCTTGATGATGCGGTGGAAGATGGTGCCGTTGTAGAGCGGCGTGCCGGTCTTGTCCTCGCCCGTTTCCGGGTGGGTCCAGGCCTTCTCACCGGTGGCCAGTCCGACGAAGTTGTCGACGGTCTTCGGCGCGTGGTTGCCAAAGAGGTTGACGACGATGTCGCCGAGGCTCGTGTGGATAGTGGCTATTGCGGTTGCGTTGGCAGTCATAGCGCCCATTCTTCCATGACGGCTCCGCCCGCATAGGGCCGCACAGTCAGTTCCGCGCTGGGTGAAATCCACTGGAAATCGGTCTGAAGAATAGCCGGTGCGTTCCTAGACACGTAGGCTAACAGCAGAACCGTCACATTAATCGGGAGGTAGTTGTGAAGAAAACGGATCGTATTGCCCGTGACCTGGAGCAGTCAGTCAGCACCGGAGTAGACAGCGCCAAGGATTGGGCGGCCCCGCGGGTTGAGGCTGCCGTGAACTGGGCTGTTCCGCGGCTGCAGCACGGACTGGACACCGCCTCTCCCAAAATCCAGGAGGGGCTCAAGTCGGCTGCCCACAATCTGGCCGGCAGCGTTGCCACTGTCACTCCCCGTCTTCAGGATGGCCTGGCCCAGCTGGCGCCGAGGATCCACGATGCCGCGGACAGCGCGACTCCGCGCCTGCACGAAGCTGTGGATAAGGCAGCCCCGGTCATCGCCAACGCACGCGACCGGGTTGTTGTCGAGTACCTGCCCAGGCTTTCCGACCAGATCGGACAGGCTTCCGTGGCCGTCCACCGCACGTTGGAAAACGCCCCGGCCCACGTCGACGCCGTCGCGCAGAAGCTTGTAGATTCCGGTGTGGTCACCGGCGTCCAGGCGCAGGCCCAGGCAGTCAAGGGACACGCCAAGAAGGCAGGCAAGAAGGCAGGCAAGAACATCAAGGCGGCCGCCAACGAGGTCACCAAGACGGCTAATGCCAAGCTCGCCAAGCAGCAGAAGCCCAAGCACCGCGGCCTGCTGATCTTCGGCATCATCGCCGCCGCCGTTGCAGCCGGTGTGGCCGCCTGGCGGGCGTCCAGGCCGGTGGAGGACCCCTGGAAGGTACCGACGCCGGTAACTCCCGCCCCCACGGCCGCCCCGGCCGGCGAATCGCTGAAGGACGCCGCCAACAAGGCCGGTTCCGCGACTGTCGCGGCAGCGGACTCCGCGGCTGAGGCATCCAAGGAGGCTTCCGATTCCGCAGCCACCGTGGCGGATAAAGCCGCGGAAGCGGCCAAGGACGCCGCCGGCGACGCCGCTGAGGCCGCCGACAAGGTTGCCACCGACGCCAAAACGGCCGTACGCAACATCGCGGCCAGCCTGAACAACGGCGCAGACAAGCCCGGCAAGTAGAACCCGGCTGGCACAGGCCGGCTGAGTCGAGACCTTGCCGCGGGCAGTCCGGCTGCCGGCAGGTGCCCTGCACTCTCCAAGGGAGGGATTCCGCCACAGTGCGGGATCCCTCCCTTTGTTTGACGCGCCTGTCCAGGGCGCGTCACGGTCCGTCTTCAAACCTCAGGCCAGGTGCTAAATTTGTGGTGATGTCACCCCATAGATCACCCCAGGATGCCTTGCTCCTTGCTCCGCCACCGGCTGTGTCTATTGTGATCCCGGCGTATAACGAGGAAAGCGTCATCCGGCAGTGCCTGATCGCCGCGGTCTACCAGTCGGTGCCTGCCCACGAAATCATTGTGGTGGACAACCTGTCCAAGGACCGCACGGCGGAGATCGTGCGGCAGATGCAACTCGAGTATCCGGAGAGCCCCATCATCCTGCTCAGCCAGGACCGCGACCAGGGGCTCATTCCCACGCGCAACTTCGGTCTGGACCACGCCACGGGCGATATCCTCGGCCGGATCGACGCCGATTCCGTGCTGGAACCGGACTGGGTGGAGCAGGTGCAGAAAGCCTTCGCCGACGAGTCTGTGCACGCTGCGACCGGTCCGGTGGTCTATTACGACATGCCCATGCGCCGGTTCGGGCTCAAGGCCGACGACAAAATGCGCCAGCTGATGCTCAGGCTCGCCAAGCACCAGTATCACTTCCTCTTCGGGTCCAACATGGCTCTGCGCCGCTCGGCCTGGGAGACCATCCGCGCAGAAACCTGCCGCGACGAGCGGGACGAGATGCACGAGGACATCGATCTTTCGCTGCACCTGGCCGACCACGAGCTCCGGATCCAGTACTGGCCGCAGATGATCTCGGGCATGTCGGCCCGGCGGCTGGAGGACTCGCCGCGCGATTACCGCTACTACGTGACGCGCTTTGACCGCACCTACAAGGCCCACAACGTCAAGAAGATGGCACTGAAGGCACCCATGGTGGTCTTCTTCTCGGTCTACTTCCCGGCGAAGCTCCTCCGCGCCATCCACACGGTCAACGTTCCCCAGCCAGCCCGCCGCGGCGGCCAATAGCGGCGGCCACGAGCCGCCACGAGATGCGGCCGCCGGGAGCGGCCTAGTCGGTGCCGAGCTCCGCCAGCCGCTCTTCGCCGGCTCCCTCCGCCGCCCTCCGGGCGGAGCGTGAACCTCGCTGCCCCAGGACCACGACGGCGAGCCCCACCAGGATCGTCGCCAGCCCCACGTAGGTCCCCGCCGGCAGCGTCTCGTCCAGGAAGGCTGCGGCCAGGAGCGCCGCTCCCGGGATTTCCAGCAGGATGATCATGGACACGAGCAGCGGGCTCATGGTCGCCAGCAGATGGTTGAATGCGGAGTGTCCCACCAGTTGTGCGCACACGGTGATCGCGAGGATCCCCAGCCAGCCAGCTGCCTCGAATCCTCCCAGCGGCTCTCTGGCCAACAGCGCCATGACCGCCACAACCGCGGCGCACATGCCGTAGCACAGGGTCGTGTAGACTCCGGTGCTCATGCTCTGCCGCGCCTTGCCTCCGGCGAGCGTGTAGATGCCCGCCAGGGCGCCGCCGGCGACAGCCAGGAGATCGCCCACGAGGGCCTCGGGCGAGGAGCCCATATCGAACCCGGTAATTGTCACCACGCCGCCGAAGGCGAGCCCCAGCCCCACCAGGACCGGCCAGCGGAGCCGGACTCCCCGGAAGAGCTGGAAGATCGCGATCCAGCCGGATTGCAGGCATACCAGTGCCGTGGCCGCCGCGACCGACGTCAGCTGCAGGGAGGTAATGAAGCACGCGAAGTGCAGGGCCAGTGCCACCGCCGCGGCGAGTGACCAGCGGAACTCTGCTCCAGTCACCTTTCCGAACTGACGGGGGTTGCGGACCACAACAGGACCGGCCATCACCACCGCTCCAATGGCGTTGCGCCAGAAAGCGATGGCGAGGGCACTGACTGACGTGGCGCCCAGCGTGGCGGCAATGAGCGGTCCGGACGAGGCCACCCCCAGCACACCTACGGCTGCAAGTAAGAAGTTCACGCTCCAACACTAATGGGACGGACCGCAGGGGCCTTTACAGCCGCTGCGCCTTGACCGGTTCCTACCGCAGTGCCACCCTTAAGTCGCGGTCTCACATCCCGGTTTCGCCATCATCGAAGAAGGAGACCATCATGGCGTCAATGATCCGCAAGAGCCTGGACAATCCCGAAGAGACACGCCCCGTTGCCGAGGGCATGGGCCAGGTGGATCTCGTCAACCTCGAGGCCGGCCCGGTTGGACGGGCCACCTTCCTTCCAGGCTGGAAATGGTCAGACCACGTCAAGCCGATCGCCAAGACTGACAGCTGCATGGCCAGCCATACCGGCTACACGATTTCCGGCCGCATCAAAGTCGTCATGGACGACGGCGAAGAACTCGAATTCGGGCCCGGCGACTTCGGCGTGATTCCGCCGGGCCACGACGCCTGGGTGCTCGGCGACGAGCCCTACGTGTTTATCGACTGGCAAGGGATGGCGGACTACGCCAAGCCGAAGGAGTGAGTGGGGAAGGCATGAAAAAAGCCCCGGACCGCGTTTCCGCGGTCCGGGGCTTTTCCTATGGTGGAGGCACGGGGACTCGAACCCCGAACCCCCTGCTTGCAAAGCAGGTGCGCTACCAATTGCGCCATGCCCCCATAAGAAGCAACCCGACAATCATACCCTAGGTCCGGAGAGCTGATTTCCAGCTTCCATCCCCGGGCTCCGGGCTAGTCAACCGTATCGGTTGAATTGCTCCAGATCACTTTCCGGGCTTCGGATTCCTGCACTTTCCTGTAGAGGAAGACGCCTGCGACCGTGGCTGCGATAACCAGCAACTTCTTCACATGCACCCCGTTCCGGTTCTGTCATGGACGAACCTTCACTTACCTCTGCCAGAACCAGTACCGGTTCCGTGGGCGTACCAGGACTTGAACCTGGGACCTCTTCGTTATCAGCGAAGCGCTCTAACCGCCTGAGCTATACGCCCCGATGCCTCATCGGGCCGAGATATGACTGTACAGCACATCCCGGCCCGATCTCAAATCGAGGCCCTTTTCCGCGGGATTCCGCGGAAAAGTTCGGGAATTAGTCGTCCGTGAGGGTCACACCGATGCCGCCGACGAGCGTCGCGGCAATGTTGTACAGCACCGCCGAAAGCATCGAGAGCGCCGTCAGCAGCACCACGTTGATCACGGCGATGATGGTGGCGAATGACGCCACCTGCCCCAGGGATGCAACCTTCTTCAATTCAAAGCCGCCGCCCTCGGAACCGGCGAGGGTCCCGAGCAGGCTGTCCACCTGGTCAAAGATCCCGGTCAGGTCCAAAACGGTCCAAAGCACGATCGCCGCCACGACGGTGACGATTCCCAGCGCCACGGAGAGCAGGAAGGCCATCTTCAGCACGGACCAGGGGTCCACCTTGCTGACCAGCAGCCTGGCACGGCGCACCTTGGCCTTGGGAGCGGGCTTGATCAGCCCGGGAGTGCCCTGCCCGCCGGACGGGGCGGGGCGCTGGCCCGGGGCGGCGGGGCGCTGGCCGGGTGCGGTGGGGCGCTGGCCGGGTGCGGGGGGACGCTGTCCCGTTCCCGTGGCTGCGCCGGATACGCCGGGGCGCTGCTGCGGACGCGAGGGGGCGCCTACGCGCGGTGCGGCGGCGGGTTGCCGCACTCCGCTTGGCACGCCGCTGCTCGGCTTGGGATATGAGTCGGAATTACTCACTCGTTACCTCCGGTGTTGTCTTCGTCCAGCTCGGCATTGCCTGATGACTCATCTGACTCCGGGGCCGGTACTGATTCTGCCGTTGCGGACTCGTCCTGCTGTCCGCCATCTTCAGCCAACGTTACGTCATCCGGCGTGGAAGCCCGATTTTCAGCGCCTTCACCGGCATTTTCGCCGGCGTCCTCGCCTTCGGTCGGTTCCTCGCTTTCCAGCCCGCGTTCGCTGTTGCGCGCCACCGCGATGATGCGGTCGTTCTTGTCCGGCTTGGCGAAAATCACGCCCATGGTGTCGCGGCCCTTGGCGGGGACACCGGTCACCGAGGAACGCACCACCTTGCCGCCCTCCATGACCACCAGCACTTCGTCTTCCTCGTTGACAATGAGGGCTCCGACCAGGTGGCCGCGTTCTTCCTGGTACTTGCCGACCTTGATGCCCAGGCCGCCACGACCCTGGAGCCGGTACTCCTCCACAGCGGTCCGCTTGGCAAAGCCGCCCTCAGTGACGATGAAGACGTACGAGCCGTCCTTGACGACGTCGGCCGCGAGCAGTTCGTCGTCTTCGCGGAACTTCATGCCGGTCACGCCCGAGGTGGCACGGCCCATCGGGCGCAGCGCATCGTCCGTCGCGGTAAAGCGGACGGACTGGCCCTTGCGGGACACCAGCATGAGGTCGTCGGTATCGGAGACCAGCTGGGCCGAGACGAGCTCGTCGCCGTCGCGCAGGTTGATGGCGATCACGCCGGCGGACCGGTTGGTGTCGTAGTCCTCCAACCGGGTCTTCTTGACCAGGCCGCGCTTGGTGGCGAGCACCAGGTACGGGGCGTGCTGGTAGTCGCGCAGATCCAGCACCTGGGCGATGTGCTCATCCGGCTGGAAGGCCAGCAGGTTGGCCACGTGCTGACCCTTGGCGTCGCGCCCGGCCTCGGCGAGCTCGTACGCCTTGGCGCGGTAGACCCGTCCGAGGTTGGTGAAGAACAGCAGCCAGTGGTGCGTGGTGGTGACGAAGAAGTGCTCCACGACGTCGTCCCCGCGCAGCTGGGCGCCCTTGATGCCCTTGCCACCACGCTGCTGGGAGCGGTAGTTGTCGCTGCGGGTGCGCTTGACGTAGCCGCCGCGGGTAATGGTGACCACCATTTCCTCTTCGGGGATCAGGTCCTCCATGGACATGTCGCCGTCGAAGCCCATGAGCACCTTGGTGCGGCGGTCGTCGCCGTGCTTGGCCACGATTTCGCCCAGTTCCGTGCTGATGATCTCGCGCTGGCGCTCTTCGGAGGCCAGGATCGAGTTGTACTCGGCGATCAGGGCCTCCAGCTCGGCATGGCGGTCCTGGATCTTCTGGCGTTCCAGTGCCGCGAGCCGGCGCAGCTGCATGTCCAGGATGGCCCGGGCCTGCAGCTCATCGATGTCCAGCAGTTCCATCAACCCGTCGCGTGCGGCCTCGGTGGTGTTGGAGGCGCGGATGAGCGCGATCACCTCGTCGAGCATGTCCAGCGCCTTGAGCAGGGCGCGGAGGATGTGGGCTTCCTCCTCGGCCTTGCGCAGCCGGTAGCGCGTGCGGCGGGCGATGACGTCCATCTGGTGGGTGACCCAGTGGCGGATGAACGCGTCAAGGCTGAGCGTACGCGGCACCCCGTCAACGATGGCGAGCATGTTGGCGGCGAAGTTGTCCTGCAGCTGGGTGTGCTTGTAGAGGTTGTTCAGCACCACCTTGGCCACGGCGTCACGCTTGAGCACAATCACCAGGCGCTGCCCGGTGCGGCCCGAGGTCTCATCGCGGAGGTCGGCGATTCCTGAGATCTTGCCGTCCCTGACCAGTTCGGCGATCTTGATGGCCAGGTTGTCCGGGTTGGCCTGGTACGGCAATTCGGTGACCACCAGGCACGTGCGGCCCTGGAGTTCCTCGACGCTGACCACGGCGCGCATGGTGATGGAACCGCGGCCGGTGCGGTACGCATCCTCGATGCCCTTGTGGCCGAGGATGGTGGCACCGGTCGGGAAATCCGGTCCCTTGATGCGCAGGAGGAGTTCTTCGAGCAGTTCCTCCCGGCTGGCCGTCGGGTTGGCGAGGTACCACTGCACACCGTCGGCGACTTCCCGGAGGTTGTGCGGCGGGATGTTGGTGGCCATGCCGACGGCGATGCCGGAGGAGCCGTTGACCAGCAGGTTGGGGAACCGGGCCGGCAGGATGGTCGGCTCCTGGTTCTTCCCGTCGTAGTTGTCCTGGAAGTCGACAGTTTCCTCGTCGATGTCCCGGACCATCTCCATGGCGAGCGGCGCCATCTTGGTTTCGGTGTACCGCGGCGCGGCGGCACCGTCGTTGCCGGGCGAGCCGAAGTTTCCCTGGCCGAGCGCCAGCGGGTAGCGCATGGTCCAGTCCTGGATCAGGCGGACCAGGGCATCGTAGATCGCTGTGTCGCCGTGGGGGTGGTACTGGCCCATGACCTCGCCGACGACGCGGGCGCACTTGTTGAAGGAACCGTTCCGGCCGGTAGCCGCCGTCGAACATCGCGTAGAGCACGCGGCGGTGAACGGGCTTGAGGCCGTCGCGGACGTCCGGCAGGGCCCGGCCCACGATCACGGCCATGGCGTAGTCGAGGTAGGAGCGCTGCATTTCGGTCTGCAGGTCCACCTGCTCGACGCGGTCGGTCAGTACGTCGCCGTCGAGGATGGCGCCTTCAAGGACGGGCTCGGAGCCGGCCGGCACCTCTGGTGTTTCGTCACTCATAGTCTATATTTTCCGTTTCAGGTATATATCAGTCTGGGCATATTCGGGGCGTGGTGGCCCGCTAAATGTCCAGGAACCGAACGTCCTTGGCGTTCTGCTGAATGAAGTTTCGGCGCGATTCAACGTCCTCGCCCATCAGGACCGAGAAGATCTGGTCTGCCGCCAGGGCATCGTCCATCGTGACCTGCAGCAGGGTCCGGTGGTCCGGGTCCATGGTGGTGTCCCACAGTTCCGTGTAGTCCATTTCACCGAGGCCCTTGTAGCGCTGGATGCCGTTGTCCTTGGGGATGCGGCGGCCGGCGGCCTGGCCCGAGAGCAGCTTCGCGTCGCGTTCGCGGTCGCTGTAGACGTAATCGTGCGGGGCGTTGGACCACTTGATCCGGTACAGCGGCGGCTGCGCGAGGTAGACGTAGCCGTTTTCGATCAGCGGGCGCATATAGCGGAACAGCAGCGTCATCAGCAACGTCGTGATGTGCTGGCCGTCGACGTCGGCATCGGCCATGAGCACGATCTTGTGGTAGCGCAGCTTGGCGATGTCGAAGTCCTCGCCAATGCCGGTGCCGAAGGCCGTGATCATGGACTGGACCTCGGCATTGCCGAGCGCCTTGTCCAGGCGGGCCCGTTCCACGTTCAGGATCTTGCCGCGCAGCGGCAGGATGGCCTGGGTCTCCGGGTTGCGGCCGCGCTTGGCCGAACCGCCGGCGGAGTCACCCTCCACGATGTAGACCTCGCACAGTTCCGGGTTCTTCGAGGAGCAGTCGGAGAGCTTGCCGGGCATGCCGAAGGATTCCAGCGGGCTCTTGCGGCGGGCGTTGTCCCGGGCCTTCCGCGCGGCCATGCGGGCCTGGGCGGCGGAGATGGCCTTGCGGATGACGTCCCGGGCGGGGCCGGGGTTGCGTTCGAGCCAGTCGCCCAGGCCGTCGGTGACAACGCGCTGGACAAAGCCCTTGACCTCGGAGTTGCCGAGCTTGGTCTTGGTCTGGCCCTCGAACTGCGGCTCCGAGAGTTTCACGGAAATGACAGCCGTCAGGCCCTCGCGGATGTCGTCCCCGGTGAGGTTGTCTTCCTTTTCCTTGATGATGTTCTTCTCCCGCGCGTAGCGGTTGATGAGTGAAGTCATCGCGGCGCGGAAACCCTCTTCGTGGGTGCCGCCCTCGTGCGTGTTGATCGTGTTGGCGTAGGTGTGGACGCTCTCGGAGTACGCGTTGGTCCACTGCATCGCCATTTCAAGGGCAATGTGCCGTTCCGTGTCCTCGGTTTCGAAGGCGATGACGTCCTCGTGAACCACATCAACCTTCTTGCCGGAGTTCAGGTGCTTGACGTAGTCCAGCAGGCCGTCGTCGTACTGGTAGACCACGGTGTGGAATTCCGCGGGGATTTCGCCTTCGGTGGGGACGGTGTCCAGGTCCAGGTCGTCGTCCTCGGACGGTTCCTCCGGAGCGCGGCGCTCGTCCGTCAACGTGATGCGCAGGCCCTTGTTGAGGAAGGCCATCTGCTGGAAACGGGCCCGCAGTGTTTCGAAGTCGAAATCGGTGCTCTCGAAGATGCTGGCATCGGGGTAGAACGTCTGGGTGGTGCCGGTCTCGGTGGTTTCCTCGCCCTGGACCAGGCCACCCTGCGGCTTGCCGCCGTCGGCGAAGGACATCCGCCAGACGTGTCCCTGGCGGCGGACCTCGGTGTCGACCCGGCTGGAGAGCGCGTTGACCACCGAAATGCCGACGCCGTGCAGTCCGCCGGAGACGGCATATCCGCCGCCGCCGAACTTGCCGCCGGCGTGCAGGATCGTCATGACGACTTCCACGGTGGGCTTGTGCTCGGTGGGGTGCATATCCACGGGGATACCGCGGCCGTTGTCGACCACCTTGACCCCGCCGTCGGCCTGCAGCACGATTTCGATGTGCGTGCAGTAGCCGGCCAGGGCCTCGTCCACGGAGTTGTCCACCACCTCATAGACCAGGTGGTGCAGACCGCGGGGGCCGGTGGAGCCGATGTACATGCCGGGACGTTTCCGGACAGCTTCCAGGCCTTCAAGTACGGTGATGTCGCTGGCGCCGTATTCCCGCGATGTCGCGGTCCCCGACGGCGCCGCCGCCGCAGCTTCTTGTTCCACCGCTTCCGCTACGTCTTCCACTGCCGGGATCTCTGCATTGTCGTTAGCCACAGGCGCTTTCGACTCCTCTATGTTCGTTGAAGGCCGGCCGTTGCCCCTTCCGTGGAAAAGGCTCCTGCCAACAGGCACGTCACTGACGACGCCGGGTGTTTCCGCTGACTTGGGGATCCCGTCCGCCGCACGCTGAAATTGCGTCGGAAACGGACTCAGTCAACGCTTCACCGGCGCCCAGTTATCTACACCGATTCTATCGTGCTATAGGGGCCAAACCCGCATTCCACGGCGCCAAACGGGCGGGAAAGTGCCGCTGGGAGGGCGCTGGCTCCCCCTGCAAGGCTTTCGGGGTCCAGCCCTAGGGTTCCTATACGACTCCGGGGCGTTCAAGCGCCCTACACGCCGCTTGCGGATTTTTCAAGGGTTTTTGCAAGAAGTGCTTCAGATCCGGTGCCCGCCAGGGGTCCTGCGCTATCCGTACGTGTCGCGGGGACCGCGGCCATTGACCGTCCGGAGGCCCTTGCGCCAGCTCGGGGCGGCGGGTCCGAGCACCTGGATGCTGGTGACCACGCCGTCGCCAAGCTCGGTCCGGAATTTTTCCAGCAGGCTGCTGCTCAGCAGCCGCAGCTGGGTTGCCCAAGCCGTGGAATCGGTCCGCACATGCAAGGTGGTGTCGGTAAAACTCTCGGGGGTGCAGTGCGCCGAGATCTCCGGGCCTACGAGCACGGCCCACTGCGCCATGACGGAGCCGACGGCCACCGGCGAGCTCCAGCCGCGTTCGGCCACGAGGCGTCCCACGACTTTTCCGAGGCCCAGCGGGTCCCTGCCGGTGCCGTGGAATTGGGAGAACCCGCGGGTTCCCCGGGCGGCGCGGGCGGGTTTCTGGCTGCCGGCACCGGAGCGCGGCACCGCCCGCCGGATTTCGCCCCGGGCCGCGGCGGCGTCGCGCATCCGGTTCAGTGCGGCCTGCGCGGCGTCGATGTCGTCGGGGTCACGGCCGGGCTGCAGGCCGCCGTCGGTATCCTTATTCATCGATTTTCCTGCTCATCGATTCCTCCCGGGATGACCTTCACCCGCCGTCCGGTCAGCTCCGCCGGGATGTCGTCCTCGACGGCGGCAGTGACCAGCACTTGCTCGGCGCCGGATACTATTGCCGCCAGTTTACGCCGCCGCTGCACGTCGAGTTCGGCAAAAACGTCGTCCAGGATCAGGATCGGGGGCGATCCGCCCGTGCGGGCGTCGTCGAGCATGACGTAGTAGGAGGCCAGGCGCAGGGACAGGCACATGGACCAGGTTTCCCCGTGTGAGGCGTAGCCCTTGGCCGGCGCCGAGCCAAGCACGAGCTCAAGCTCATCGCGGTGCGGCCCGACCAGCGAGATGCCCCGTTCCAGTTCCCTGCGCCGGGCTCCGGCGAAGGCCTGGATATAGCGGTCGGTGAGCTGTTCGACGGAGAGCAGCCGCAGGTCCTCCGCCGGTGCGGCCGCGTCCGTACCGGCGCCGTCCGCCGGGCCGGACTCCGCTGGTCTTGAGGTGGCGCCGTCGTCGTCCAGGCTGTCCTGCAGCGTGGAACGATACACCGCAGTGGCCTCCTTGGACCCGTCGGTCAGCTGCGCGTAAGCGTTTTTCAGGTGCGGTTGCAGCCGGTCCACGAGCTCCAGGCGCGCGTGCAGCAGCTCGGCCCCGGCCCGGGCCATGTGCTGGTCCCAGACATCGAGCGTTGCCTCGTGCCCGGTGCTGAATTTTCCGGCGCGGGCCGACTTGAGCAGCGCGTTGCGCTGCTTCAGGACCCGGTCGTAGTCGCTCCTGGTTGCGGCGTGGCGCGGCATGAGGCTGACCAAGAGCTCGTCCAGGAACCGGCGGCGGCTGGACGGATCACCCTTGACCAGGGCCAGGTCCTCCGGCGCGAAGAGCACCGTCTGGCAGATGCCGAGCAGGTCCCTGGCACGGACCGGATTGCTCCGGTTGATCCGTCCGCGGTTCGCCCGCCCCGCGTTGATTTCCAGTTCCAGCACTGTCGACTGCTCGCCGCGGACCAGCTTGGCCCGGATCATGGCCCGCTCGGCACCAAACCGCAGCAGCGGCGCGTCCGTGCTGACCCGGTGCGAGTTGAGCGTGGCCAGATACCCGATCGCTTCCATCAGGTTGGTCTTGCCGATGCCGTTGGAGCCCACCAGGACGGTGACTCCGGGCTCGAGGCTGAGATCGACCTGGGCGTAGCTGCGGAAATCTGTGAGCGAGAGTTTTTCTAGGTACACGCGGGATTCAGGACTTCACAGGAAGGAATAATTTGCCGGGCAGGATTACTTGGCCGGCCGGGTCGCGTGGCCGCCGAACTGGTGGCGCAGCGCCGAGACCATCTTCATGGCCGGCGAGTTGTCCTCGCGGGAGGAGAACCTGGCGAACAGCGCAGCCGTGATCGCCGGGGCCGGCACCGCGTTGGCAATTGCCTCCTCGACGGTCCAGCGGCCTTCGCCCGAGTCCTCGACGTAGTCGGAGATCGATTCCAGTCCCGGATCCTCGTCGAGGGCCTTGACCATGAGGTCCAGGAGCCAGGAGCGGACAACGGTCCCCTTTTGCCAGGCCCGGAAAGTGCCGGGAAGATCGGCGACGATCTCCTTGGCGGCCAGGAGTTCGTACCCCTCGGCGTAGGCCTGCATCAGGCCATATTCGATCCCGTTGTGGACCATTTTGGCGTAGTGGCCGGCCCCGACGCCGCCGACGTGCACGAAGCTGTCGGCCCGGTCGCCTGCGGGACGGAGCGCGTCGAAGACGGGCAGGGCCCGTTCGATATCTGCGGCATCGCCGCCCGCCATGAGGCCGTAGCCGTTCTGGAGGCCCCAGACTCCGCCGGACACGCCGCAGTCCGCAAAGCGGATTCCCTTTTCGGCCAGTGCGGCGCCGTGCTTTTGGTCTTCCGTGAAGCGGGAGTTGCCGCCGTCGATCACGAGGTCACCGGCGTCGAGCTTGGTGCCCAGTTCGGTGATCACGGCGTCGGTAATCTCCCCAGAGGGGACCATAACCCAGATGAGGCGCGGCGCCGGGACGGCGGCGATGAGTTCGTCCAGGGTGGCGACGTCGGCAACGTCGGGGTTGCGGTCAAATCCGGTGACCTCAATCCCGCCGTTGCGCAGCCGTTCGCGCATGTTGAAGCCCATTTTTCCAAGGCCGATTAGTCCGATGTGCACTTAGATGAACTCTTTTCTGCGCTGGGGTGCTTCGTTGGGGACGGCCGTGACGGCCCGCAGGGGCTGTGTTCCGGCGGTCCGGAACACAGCGGTGGCGGGCTAGTTGGGCAGCCGGACGGGCATGACGAGGTAGCGGTAGTCGCCCTGGTCCTCGCCTTCGGCGTCCTGCTGGGCCGTAATCATGGCTGGCTTGGGTGCGGTGGTGAAGGAGAAGCGCACGAACTTGGTTTCGATGACGCTCAGGCCCTCGATCAGGTAGTGCGGGTTGAAGGCCACGGTGATGTCCTCACCCGACAACTGGGCTTCGAGCTCCTCGGAGGCCTGGGCGTCCTCACCGGTGCCGGCGTCCAGGTGCAGCTGGCCCTGGGTGAAAGCGAGCCGGACAGGCGTGTTGCGTTCGGCCACGAGCGAGACGCGGCGCACGGCTTCGACCAGTTCCTGGGTCTGCACGGTGGCGTGGATGGGGGTGGAGTCCGGGAAGAGCGAACGGATCTTCGGGTAATCGCCGTCCACCAGGAGCGAGGTGGTGGTCCTGCCGCCGCTCTCGAAGCCGATCAGCCGGCTGTCGTCGTCGGCAAGGGCGATGTTGATGTCGCCGCTGCTCCCCAGGGTTTTCGCCACTTCGTTGAGGGTCTTGGCCTTGACCAGGGCGCTCGTGGAGATCCCCGGAGTCGCAGGCTTCCACGGGACTTCCCGCATGGCCAGACGGTAGCGGTCGGTGGCCAGGAGGGTGATGAGGTCGTCCTCGATTTCCATCCGCACGCCGGTCAGGATCGGCAGGGTGTCGTCCTTGCTGGCCGCAATGATCACCTGGGATACGGCCTGGGCGAACGAATCGCCGGGCACGGTGCCGCTGATCGTCGGCAGGGCCGGCAGCGGCGGGTATTCGGCCTCGGGCATCGTGGCCAAGTGGAAGCTGCTGCGGCGGCAGGTAAGCGTGACCTTGTTGCCGTCGGTTTCGACCTCGACGGGGGCGGAGGGCAGGCTGCGGCAGATGTCCGCGAGCAGGCGGCCCGATACCAGGATCGTGCCCTCGGCGCTGATGTCAGCAGGGATTTCGAGCCTTGCGGAGGTCTCGTAATCGAAGCTCGAAAGGCTGACGGTACCGGCTTCAGCCTTCAGGAGCAGGCCTGAAAGAACGGGAACGGGCGGCCGCGGAGACAACGACCGGGCGGTCCATGTCACGGCTTCTGCCAGGACGTCCCGTTCGACTCTGAACTTCACGGAAGGGTGCCGCCTTTCATTGCTGCTGTTAGTGCTGGAAATCGCTGAAACTGCTCAAGCTGGGGCGGACCCCGGCAGGGACGCCGAATTCCGTCAACAAGGGAATCGTCCGCCCACCCGGGCCCCATGGCCCGGTAGGGACCACAAAAGATGTCCGGGACGGACGCACTGCAGACAGCTTAGCCCCAAGGTGAGCGTTTCTCCCATCCCCGGGTTACATCGGTGTTGTTCGCGGGGCCGGTCTCCTGCGCCGGTCCGGAACGGGCCTGGGCGCTGCTCGGAGGTGGGAAGGAGATTGTTGTTTGAGGGAATTTCATTTTCTTGGGATTAGTAGTGTTAATAACTGCTGTGGAAACTGTGGATAACTCGATCCTGCCGCACGAATCCGCGGTTAAGCCCTGTTCATGGGCTGTGGGCGGAACAGGTTTTAAACAGGGTGTGGATGGGGACAAGATTTTTGGCCGGCTGGCCAATCCACAGGCACCTTAAGGGTTTTAAGCCCATTAACCGCGGTTGTCCCCTTAAGTATCCACAGGGTTGTCCACAGGGCCCTGTTAATAAGGTAAGAGTGCGCCGGCCGATGGCTCAGGAATTACGTTGCTGCTGCTTGATCCGGTTGGTCAGCTCGGTCACCTGGTTGTAGATGACCCGGCGCTCGGCCATGAGTTCGCGGATCTTGCGGTCGGCGTGGATCACGGTGGTGTGGTCGCGGCCGCCCAGCTCCTGCCCGATCTTGGGCAGGGACATGTCCGTCAGCTCCCGGCACAGGTACATCGCGATCTGCCGGGCGGTTACCAGTGTGCGGGTGCGCGACTTGCTGCAGAGCTCTTCCATGCTGAGCTTGAAGTAGTCGGCCGTCTGCGTGAGGATCTGGGCCGAGGTGATCTCCTGGGCACCGTCGTCGGTGATGAGGTCCTTGAGCACCATCTCGGCCAGGGCCACATCCACCGGTTGCCGGTTGAGGCTGGCGAAGGCCGTGACGCGGATGAGGGCGCCCTCAAGTTCGCGGATGTTGCTGGAAATCTTGGAGGCGATGTATTCGAGCGCATCGTCCGGCGCGGAGAGGCCCTCGCTGAGGGCTTTCTTCCGGAGGATCGCGATGCGGGTCTCCAGTTCGGGCGGCTGGATGTCGGTCAGCAGGCCCCATTCGAAGCGCGACTTCATGCGGTCCTCGAAGCCGGCGAGCAGTTTCGGCGGCTGGTCCGAGGTGATGACCACCTGCTTGTTGTTGTTGTGCAGGGCATTGAAGGTGTGGAAGAACTCCTCCAGCGTCCGGTCCTTGCCAGCCAGGAACTGGATGTCGTCGATCAGCAGCACATCCACGTTGCGGTACGTGGTCTTGAAGCTGGTGCCTTCATCGTCACGGATGGAGTTGATGAAGTCGTTGGTGAATTCCTCGGAATTGACGTAGCGGACCCGGATCCCGCTGTAGAGCCTGCGCGCATAGTGGCCGATCGCGTGAAGCAGGTGGGTTTTGCCGAGTCCGGAGTCGCCGTAGATGAACAGCGGGTTGTAGGCCTTCGCCGGCGCCTCGGCCACAGCCACGGCGGCTGCGTGGGCGAACCGGTTGGAGGACCCGATCACGAAGGTGTCGAAGACATACTTCGGGTTCAGGCGGCCGAATTCGTGCGAGGTGCTCGGCAGCATGGGCTGCGGCTTCAGCTCCACGGTCGGGTCGGCGGCCAGGGAAAGTTCGACGGCGGGTTCGGGCTCTGTGTGCAGCGGCACCAGATCCGTGTCGACGTCGATCGCGCAGCGGATTTCGTCGGAGAACACGCTGCGGAGGGCGTCGTCGAGGGCTTCCTTGACCTGGGTCTGCAGCACCTCGCGGGTGAGCTCGTTGGGGACGGCCACCAGGAGGGTGGAACCAATCAGCCCCTGCGCCTGGGCGAGGATGACGAAGCCGCGCTGCCGGGGAGAGACACGGTGGTCGTTCTCCAGGAGGCTCACCACCCGCCGCCAGGAACTTCCGACAGTGTTGGCTTGGTTGGCTTCGTCTACTGTCATCAATCAGTTCCTCAAACTTGCTGGCCTGCATTACGTGCATCCGCGCGGTCCGGAGCTGTCCACCGGCCGGCTCAATCCACAGGGTTATGCACAGTCCGTGGATAAGGGGTTACTGAGACACTGTAGGGGATGAAAACGCCAGAAGATAGCTGGGTTGAGTCCTGTGGATAATTACACCGTTGTGGTTCTCAAATGGGGCGCGTGACGCACTTCATCCACAGGCTGCGGGAGCAGTTAGCCACAGCTGGGGATAGCCTGCAGGGCGACCCCCGGTTTGACTCGGGAGGTCGGCAAGCCCTAACGTTGTGAAGTCCCATGTGTACGCTTTTCGCCTCATCTGAATCTCTCCTGACGCCCTGCGTTGCGTGAATTACAGAGGTAAGCGGCACATACCAAAACTTAGCGTCGGCCAGTTCTTCCCCTTGATCGGGTGGGCGCACCTTTGATCCACTGGAGTAACTAACGTGAGCAAGCGGACTTTTCAGCCGAATAACCGCCGTCGAGCCAAGAAGCACGGCTTCCGCCTTCGTATGCGTACCCGTGCCGGCCGTGCCATCCTGGCAGCCCGTCGTGGCAAGGGCCGCACCGAACTGTCGGCCTAAATAACTGACTCGTCGGTCCACATCCCTGTGCGAGTTGAACGGTGCTAGCCACCAGGAACCGTCTGCGGACATCAACCGATTTTTCAACAACTGTACGTTCCGGTGTCCGCAATGGACGCCGGAACGTAGTGTTATATACGGCAGCTATTGCTGCCGATGAACCAAGCCGGATCGGATTCATCGTTTCCAAGAGTGTCGGGAACGCTGTTGTCAGGAACCTCGTTAAGAGGAGACTGAGGGAAGCCGGTGCATTGTCGTTGCAGAAATACGGCAGCGGGTTCGCCATTGTGGTCCGGGCCCTGCCCGCCGCGGCGGGAGCCAGCTGGGACCAGCTGCTCGCCGACTATGACACCGCTTTGGAAACGACCATGAAACGGCTGGGCAACCGCCTTCCGAAGGCTGCTTCACCAGGTTCTAACGAGACGACACAGGAAGGGACCCCGCGTGCATAACTCAACTGCCGCCGTCGTCCCTCCCGCAAAATCCGCAGCGGCATGGTTGGGCCGGGCAGTCTGGAACTTGCCCCGCAATGTCCTCATTCTGTTGCTCCTGGCGTACCGCAAGGTGATCTCACCGCTGTACGGCCAGGTTTGCCGTTTCTTCCCCAGCTGCTCGGCCTATGCCCTTGAAGCGATCACCGTCCACGGCGCGGTGAAGGGAAGCTGGCTGGCTGCCAGGCGCCTGTTGCGCTGCCATCCCTGGAATGCCGGTGGCGTGGACCATGTCCCCGCCGGCAAATGCGAGTGGCCCGCAGACCGCACCCCCACAATTGTTGTGCTGAACAATCCGGACAAGTACCTGGCTGCTCAGACTGATGGAGAAGGCCGCTCTGCGGCCTAACGAATAGGGATATCGTATGGACTTCTTTGAAACAATCATGTTTCCGTTCAAGTGGCTTGTGTCCGCCATCATGGTGGTCTTCCACGATGGCCTGAGCGCCATCGGCATGCCCGCCGCCAGCGGCTGGACGTGGACCCTGTCGATTATCGGGCTGGTGCTGGTGATCCGTGCCGCCCTGATTCCCGTGTTCGTCAAGCAGATCAAGGCTCAGCGGGGCATGCAGCTGCTGCAGCCGGATCTGAAGAAGCTGCAGGACAAGTACAAGGGCAAGACCGACCAGCTCTCCCGCCAGGCCATGGCGCAGGAGCAGATGGCCCTGTACAAGAAGCACGGCACCAACCCCTTCTCGGCCTGCCTGCCCATGCTGATCCAGATGCCGTTCTTCTTTGCCCTCTTCCAGGTCCTCTCCGGCATCACGGCAGCGGCCACCAGCGGCAAGGGCATCGGCGCCATGAGCGCCGAACAGGTCGAGCAGTTCGATAAATCCACCATCTTCGGTGCCCCTCTCTCTGCTTCCCTGCTCCACGGCAGCACCGCAGGCGGCGAAGTTGCGGTGTGGGTTCTCTCCATCGTGATGATCCTGGCCATGACGGCCTCGCAGTTCATCACCCAGAAGCAGATCATGGCCAAGAACATGTCCGAAGAGGCCCTCGCGAGCCCGTTCATGCGCCAGCAGAAAATGATGCTTTACATCCTGCCGATCGTCTTCGGCGTGGGTGGCATCAACTTCCCCATCGGTGTCCTGATCTACTGGACCACCACCAACCTCTGGACCATGGGACAGCAGTTCTTCGTGATCCGCCGGATGCCCACGCCCGGATCCCCGGCCGCCAAGGCACTCGCCGACCGCCGCGCCGCCAAGGGCCTGCCCGCCCTGCCCCTCCTGGGCGGCAAGAAGGCCGACGCCGAGGCAGCCGAGGCCTCCGCCGCGGCCGCCGTCGAAGCCAAGACCCAGCGCGTCCAGCCGCAACGTAAGAACAGGAAGAGGAAGTAATGTCCGCCGAGAGCACCGAACACGCTATTTCCGCCGAGTTTGACGACGACCGGGACGACGCCCAAAACGCAGCCGAGGACTCCTCACAGGGCGTGGAGGCCGGCACCGGCAAGAGCGTTTCCGCCAGCCGCCTCGAAGAAGAAGGCGACGTCGCCGCGGACTACCTCGAGGAACTTCTGGACATCGCCGACATCGATGGAGACATCGACATCGAGGTCCGCAACGGCCGCACCTATATCTCGATCGTCGCCGAAGAAGAAGCCGCCGGGCTGGACAGCCTGGTGGGCCCTGACGGCGAGGTCCTTGAGGCCCTCCAGGAGCTGACGCGGCTCGCGGTCCTCTCCGCTACGGAGAACCGGTCCCGCCTGGTGCTGGATATCAACGGCTACCGTGCCGAGCGTGCCGGCGATCTGCAGAAGATCGCGGAAGACGCCGTCGCCGCTGTGAAGGATTCCGGTGAGGCAGTTGCCCTGGCTCCGATGAGCGCCTACGAGCGCAAGATCGTGCACGACGCCGTCGCCGACTTGGGACTCGTGAGCGAGTCCGAAGGCGAAGGTGCCGACCGGCACATCGTTGTCTCCGCAGACTGAACCGTTGACTAGCTTGATGGTTGAAATTACCGCCCCAGAACTCAAGGCAGCAGAGTCCATCTTCGGTGACCGCTTGGAACTGGCGAAACGCTACGTCGAGCACCTGGCGACGTCCGGGACCGAACGGGGCCTGATCGGGCCCCGCGAAGTGCCGCGGCTTTGGAGCCGGCACGTGCTTAACTGCGCCGTCATCGAGAGCCAGATTGCTCACGGAAGCCATGTGGCCGACGTCGGCAGCGGAGCCGGCCTGCCCGGACTGTGCCTGGCCATCGCCCGGCCGGACCTGGAATTGACCCTGATCGAACCGCTGGAGCGCCGTGTTATTTGGCTCCAGGAAGTGGTGGACGATCTTGGCCTCCAGAACGTCACGATCATGCGCACCCGCGCGGAACTCGCGGTGGGACTCGTGAACGCCGACGTCGTGACGGCCCGCGCGGTATCTGCGCTGTCCAATCTCGCCGGGCTGACCATTCCGCTCCTGGCCGGCAAGGGCGAAGTCGTCGCCATCAAGGGACGCAGTGCCGGCGAGGAAATCGAAAAGGCCGCCAAGGTTATCCGCAAACTGGGCGGCATTCAGACGTCCGTGGTGGTGGTGGGTGAAGACCTGTTGGAGGAACCCACCACCGTTGTGCGAATCGTAGTGAACAAGCCTCAAAAGATTACCTAGCACCGGCCCCGGTGCCCGGGGAGTCTGAGGGGAAGAGGTTAGGCTAGTAACCGGCAGTAAGAGCCGAATGAGAGTGAGCGTGTCATAGTGAGCAGTAGCGAAGCCTCCACACAACGGATCCCGCCGTTTGTGTCCCTGGGGTCCGCACGGGCGTTTACGGCTCCTGCAGTATCTTTTGACTACTCCGGAAATCACACGGCTTCGGTTGCGAAGGCGACCGGGATGGCCGGTGTTTCACGTGAAACATCCCTCCCTCACACGGGGAACGTGCTGGATTCCATCGACGACTCCAGCCCCATCGCCCGCGAACTCGCGCACGAAAACAAGCGCCGCGAGCGGTTGCTGGGCCGGCAGCTCCCCAAACCGGAGAAAACCCGGGTCTTTACCGTTTCCAACCAGAAGGGCGGCGTCGGCAAGACGACGACGACCGTGAACATCGCCGCCGCGCTGGCGGCCGCCGGCCTGAACGTGCTCGTGATCGACATCGATCCGCAGGGCAACGCCTCGACCGCCCTGGGAATCGAACACCACGCCGATGTTGACAGCATCTACGATGTGCTGATCAACGATGTCCCGCTGAAGGACGTCGTGGCTCCGTGCCCCGACATCGACAACCTGATTTGTGCGCCCGCCACCATTCACCTTGCGGGTGCCGAAATTGAACTCGTCAGCCTGGTGGCCCGCGAGCAGCGGCTGCGCCGCGCAATCGATGTGTACTCCAAGGAGCGCGCCAAGAATGGCGAGGAGCGGCTGGACTACATCTTCATCGACTGCCCGCCGAGCCTCGGTCTGCTGACGGTAAACGCTTTCTGCGCGGCCGGCGAAGTTCTCATCCCGATCCAGTGCGAGTACTACGCCCTCGAAGGCCTCAGCCAGCTCCTGAAGAACATCGAGATGATCCAGAAGCACCTGAACGCCGATCTGGTTGTCTCCACGATTTTGCTGACCATGTATGACGGCCGCACGAATCTCGCTGCCCAGGTGGCAGCGGAGGTCCGGGAGCACTTCCCGAAGCAGGTGCTCGGCGCTGTGGTGCCGAGGTCGGTGCGTATTTCCGAGGCACCGAGCTACCAGCAAACTGTCATGACGTATGATCCTTCTTCCAGCGGTGCCCTGTCCTATCTGGAAGCCGCCGCGGAAATCGCGGAACGTTAGAATCTTTTCGAGAATTGCACTAACCAGAGCCAGGTGAATCCCGGCTCTTCCACTGGAGGGATTTATCCATGAGCGATAAGCGACGCGGCCTCGGCCGTGGACTTGGCGCACTCATTCCAAGTTCCGCCGCGGCTAACGCCTCCGGAAACGGTGCTGCCCCATCCCGGCCCGTGGACCTCTTCTTTCCTGAAGCCCGAAAAAAGACAGCCGACGCCGAGGCGCTCCCGGACACCAGTGCCGCGCAGGCCAGGGAGCCGGAGTCCACACCCGTCAGCAACGGCGGTCGGTCTGATCTGACTGGTGACACCACGGAAGTCGCAAAAGCTGACGTCGACGCAGCTGCCGGCAAAGTCGACGTGGCTGCCCCCGCAGCGACCAAGAAAACTCCCGCCCGGAAGTCGGCTGCCTCGAAGTCGGCGCCCGCTGCTGCCAAAGCGGCTGACGCCGGCGAGCAGCTGGCGTTTGACTCCACGCCCGAGCACAGCGACGAGGGATCTGTTGAACTCGTAGAGGTGCCCGGTGTCAGGTTTGCCGAAATCCCGGTCACGGACATCCACCCCAACCGCAAGCAGCCCCGGTCGGTCTTCGATGAGGACGACATGGCGGAGCTGGTGCACTCCGTGCGGGAAATTGGCGTCCTCCAGCCAATTGTGGTTCGTACCTCAACCGAAGAGGGTGGCGAACCGTATGAGCTCGTCATGGGTGAACGACGGTGGCGTGCAGTACAGGCCGCGGGCCTGGAAACTATCCCCGCGATTGTCCGTGACACGACCGACGACGACCTCCTTCGCGACGCGCTGCTGGAGAACCTGCACCGCAGCCAGCTGAATCCGCTTGAAGAGGCGGCGGCCTACCAGCAGCTGCTCGAGGACTTTGGGACTACGCACGAACAGCTGGCGGACCGGATCGGACGTTCGCGGCCCCAGGTGTCGAACACCCTGCGGCTGCTGAAGCTGCCCCCGCTGGTGCAGCGCCGGGTTGCGGCAAACGTCATCTCCGCGGGGCACGCCCGCGCGCTGCTGGCGCTTCCGGACGCCGCGGCCATGGAACGCCTAGCGCAGAAGATTGTTTCGGAGGGCATGTCGGTCCGGGCGACCGAAGAGGCTGTGACTCTGTATCAGAGCCCCGCCTCGCCGGCCAAGAACAACATCCCGCGGCCGGGAGCCCGCCACGAGCGCCTGGACTACTTGGCATCGTCGCTGTCCGACCGCCTCGATACGAATGTGAAGATCTCGCTTGGTGCCCGCAAGGGTCGCGTCAGCATCGAGTTCGCCAGCGTCGAGGACCTGAACCGCATCATGGACGTCCTGACGCCAGGTGCGCCCAGCTAGCGCGCGGTTCGCCGAGTTCTCCGGGAGGGTCTGTTTCACGTGAAACAGACCCTCCCTTTTTGTTGCTCCCGGCCCCTGATGCCGGCGAGACCGGTGCAGCCGGCGGTTTCCGGAAGGCTCGCACCCGCCGTCGTCCTGGCTGCGGCTCCGGCGTACCGAGGCCTTGGGAGTGGGGCGGAGGGGTCGCTCGCTTTCCTGGTGGAGTCTGGGCTGCCGTTTCCTGGCCGGCTTCGGCGAGACCGGGGCGTATGTGCGGCCCGACGCCTTGGTGGGAGGCAGGGCGCTATCCCTGGATGAAGCGGGGACACCTTCCCCGGGTGTCCGCCGCCTCTCCGGTCTCCGCCCTGTCCCCGCCGTTTCTCCGGGGACAGGGCGGCGGATCGAATCAGCAGCTAACGGATCGCATGAACCGGTACGCGGATCGCATGAACCGTTGACGGATCGAAGGAGCAGCTAGGCGGATCCCGCCCGGACTGAACGGCGACTCGAGTTCCTCCACGACGACCGCGCTGATAAGCAAAAGCGATTGGCGGCCCGCTTCCCGGTGTTCATGCATTGTCCTTGGCTTGCGATCGATGTTTCACGTGAAACGGGGCGGCCAAATCTTGACTTCGACGCGCATCGACCGCGAGGCCGAGCAGACGACCATATGGCGGAGGAGGATTGAGGCGGAAGAATCCGGTCATCGGCTGGAGGTCGGTCGGCAATCGTCGGCCCCGGAACCCATGTTGGCCGGCGGACGGCCGGGCTGTATGCGGGCGAATCGAGCACAATCGTCCATCCGTAACCCGAATCAGGAGGAACGGCCTAGTACGGCTTGGCCGGTTCCTGGGATGGTGAGAGCTCGTCGCAGCAACAGACGAACGTGCGGGCGGCCGGAGCTTGAAGCGCGAGAGGGTGGGTGTTGCTTGCCGCCACGTCCTGGGGCGCCTCTCAAAGCGCCCTGCGCGCCGCTGGTGCGTTGCGTGGGCGTGCAGTTGGTTCCGTGACCGCGAAGCAGGCTGCAGGGCGCTGAGGCCTGGACACCGTGAGGTGCGTCGAAGCGGCCACTGCCCATCCTTCGGGAAGGTCGAGCACTCTCGCTGCCTACCGCTCTTTGTTCACGGAGGAACCCTTCGTCTAAGGGAATTGGGGTGGGGTACACGACTATAGCGTCCATTGTGTCGGGTGTTGCCGCCGCTTTGCTGTGGAAATCCGTTGATTGCGAGACGGCTCTTTGGCTAAGTTTTACGCTCAATGACTGGCTCTAGGCGATTGCTCCACAGCCGACCATTCTTGCCCCTGATACTTAAGCCCGTGGATTGTTGGGTATGGGTGACGATATTCGACGCTGGTCTGGCGGCGGTTGGTGGGCTTTTGGCCTCGACGTGCGGCTCTACACGATCCCTGAACCGAGGTCTGGATGTGGGTTTGGTAGGGGCATGCACGAGGCTCTCGACAGGCGCTACTACGCAGTGCGGACCTCGACGCGGACCTCGACACGGCCTTCGCGTGGGCATGGACGCGGCCTTGATATGCACGGCGTGCTGGCATCGGCGCCGCAGGAGAATCTTGGATTATGCCACTCGGCAGAGTGCCACTCATGGAGGTCCTATCGCCGACGCTGAACGGCACTTCCAAGCTTCACGGATCACCGGGTCCTTCGGCTCCCCCGCCAAGTTGCCGCTCGACGCATCAGTCAACTTGCACTCACATCCCTGATTCCGCATCCAGGTCCCGAATACACCGAGTCAGTTCGCCGGAACTCGGGCAATCGGCACTGGGGACTTGCCACACATACGCCACCATCGAATTGGCCTCTCGTGCGGTACCCGACAGCTCGCTCCCGCAATCCCGCCGCCGCACTCAGATGCAGTTGGCGCCATGCCGGCATGCCTGGCACGTGACATGACGGCTCCCCCACACAGTTCGACGCTGCTGCCGTAACCGTCGTCTGCCAGAACGTACCTTAGGAGAGAGCAGCACTGAACTTGTTTGGCCGCACGGCCATGGCCCTCGCTGGCGGAAGGTTTGTAAGAGCCCTCCTGCAGGAACTGTGAGCCAGCTCCGCTCTCCCTCGAGCGAGGACGGGTAGAGTCTGTGAGATGTAGGTGCCGGCGTCGTGTGCATTGAGACCATGGGTCGATCACGCCTGCAGCGCACTAAGCCTGGTCTGGATTATCGGGAAGGCCGATGTGTGGGCGCGCCCGCCGCCATCGCCGGGCAAGTGCCATGCTGCTACACGCCCAACTCCACAGGCTCCCCTGCCCGGCACGGCACACCGGTTCACGATGGCTCCGGCGGACGGATTCGTCAAGGCCCAGGGTCGGGATCACACTATGCGACCTGCAATCTGCGATCTGCGACCTGCGACTTCGAGCCGCGGGCGGCGGGCGGCGGGGGGCGGGACGCTGCAGGCTTCGGTTCGCTGACCGCACCGAAGCCGCAAGACGATACCGGAACCGGAGGGGACCGAACGCAAAGAAGGCACGTCGGCAGCCGGGTCAGTCTGGATAAGTTCGGGACTCGGGCCTGCGAATGTGAACAGTGTCCGCTCGAACGGTTCCGCAGTCGGGCCGCTCCCTCTGCCCGGATCCCCCAGCCCCACCGGCATGGGTTCAGCCGAGGCAAGCCCAGTACCGTCGCACGGCCAACAACGCCTGGAAAACCTCACAGTCGACGTCGGACTACGGGTAGGCACCAGCCAACGGTCAGGACGGCGGTCGCGAGCTCATACGAGTAGAGAATGCTTGAACCTGAAAGAACCACCGAGGACGTGCGGCCCCGAAGCTCTCACGACCCAGAAATACACGACGTCCTCCTAAGCTCATCGTGCCCGGGGCGCCCGTCGGGGCGGCATGGCAGGACGAGGCGAACCCATGGTCGGCACGCTGTCTGGAGACAAAAGGCTGAAACGACTGCACTCCCCCGGTGGTCTCGAAATCTGGTGTTCTCAAAATCCGACATTGCCCTGTGGGACAGCACGCTCCGACGTAGGGGCCAGGCGAGCCGATCTGACGCAGTCGGCCGTGCCGCTCGACGTGACATGGTTCGACCCACCTGGCTTTAAGACTTCGGCCAACGGTAGGGCGACCCCTTCCCGAGACTGCTGCACCGCAGGTCAAGGCAGACTCCAGGCGCTCTTGTCAGGGCCGTCCATGGCCCGGACTTTAGCCAGCGGCCCGTGGACGGAACGGTGGATAGAGCGGTGGATATTGCTGTGGATAACTTTGTGGATTAGTGGCCGGCTGTAGCCAGCTCGTGCCGGCAGGATCATGCTCCAACGGCGTCCGTGATATCTGCCCGGAAGCTCCCTTGCGGGCCAACTTTCTGTTTCACGTGAAACATGGTCAGCTCAGGCAGCGACGCTGGCCGGAGCGTTCGTGAAGATGCCCCAAATCGCCTTTCTACGGTTAATTTTTCACGGAATTTGGCCTTGCCTTTGTGATTGGCACCAGCATACTGACTGGTTGGCCTGGGCACATTCACTGCGAGGTGGAAAGCTAGTCAGGAATCCAATGCCAGAGGTCCCAGCCGCGCTTCGCAGCTCACGAAGAGAGGCATGTGAATAATCTCTCAGGCCCTGTGGATAACTGTGTGAATAACTTCTGTGGAGAAACTGGTGGATATCGATGAAGCACCGGATTTTACAGTCACCTGGGAGTGCCGGTAAGGCCTCACTGACGGACGCCATTGACCTTGGTCTGGGGCCCTGGGGAGGCAGTCATGACGGCGGGTGCAGTGTTCGTGGGACCAGCACCGCGTCATCAATACGGTGGCAATCTGTGGACGGATACGTGAGAGCTCGAAGGACCTCCCCGGCCGACAGCGTTGGCGTCTTCCCTGGGCGGGGTAGATTAGCCGCAAGAGCCGGAGTCCCTTGCGTTGGCGCAGAGGGGTCCACCGCGCTGCATTCCGGCTAGCAACGCATGGAATCGGAGATGGCACAGAGGAAGAAGTGCATCCTCCGGCACCGTGATTCGGACCAAACAGGGCAACACAAGGGCTGGCTCAAGGCCAGTCCCCTCTTCAGCGGAAGCGACGCGACCGGCTGCCGACGGGACGGGGTCTGGGCAAACTCCCTGCGGGTTGAGTGAGCTTGAGATCGAACGTGCCCGGGGACAGCGGGCAACGGTCAGCGCGCAGTCGATGGGCCCGAGGACAGTTGGCAGTAGTCACTACGGAGCTGATCATGCCGGGAACTGGACCGAGGTGATGGGTGACCAGAGGACCAGCAGTGGCACCTGGCAGAAACTTCGCGCCCAACGGATGGAACTCTCCCAAGTCCCTCGTCTGATCGGCTGGGCGATGAAGTGGGAGCCATGTCCCCCGCGTCCGACGTCGCGTAGCGTGCAGGCTATGTGCCGGCCGTAACTGCGGCGGGACGAGTAGCTCCGAAGGCCTCCTGCCGTGGCGGCCCAAAATCGGTCATCAAATCAGACAACTTAGGCCGTCGGAGTGGGCATTGGCCTGAGACCTCCAGCTGGTGTTCTGCCCCCAGCCCCAGCAGGGATTTGGCCCGCATTCAACTGCGCCCAAACGGGTCCAGTGCAGGCCGTAGCAGGCCCTCAGGTTTGAATACTGACGCGTGCAGCCGGCCTGACGAGTCCGTGAGGACGGAGGACAGTCCCCCAGCGGGGTCTACGCAGGGAAATTTGTGATGCGTCACTGCCTGGTCCGAGTCGGCGGACATGTTTCACGTGAAACTTGTGGCCCTGGACATGCTGCCACCGGGTCGGATTTCGTGGCAAACTGCGTGAATCCCGCCTGTAGTGCGAGATATGAGTCGCAGCCAGCAGCAGCGTGTGTTAGGCAAGGAGTTCTGCTGTTCGCGTTCGCGGAGCATCTCTCGGCTGCTCGGTCCGGAGCCACGCAGGCCGTCGAGCGGAGAGGCGCACACCAGGAAGCTCAATTGCGCACCTCCTCCACCCCTCCAGGCTGGCGACAGCGCGGTGCCCAGACCCGTGACCACTGAATTATCTAAGAGTTCACTGTCACTTGCTCGAGTAGGTGATTTGAATGCTCGGTCCTAGTGGTGGTTTCACGTGAAACATAGGAAGGCGGAGTGGGCTGGTAGCCCTTCAGCAGTCGGGTGACGATCGCACTGTTTCACGTGAAACCACCTGCGAGCCAGCAAGCCAGTCGCTGTGATGGTGTTGACTGGCAGCATGATCGCCGCTTGGGGGCGACGTGGACGAATATGTGCCAATCCCGCACAACTGTGGACATCCTCCGCCTGGGCACCCATTTCACCGCGGACGCGGTTCGCTCCAAACCACAACGTTCCACCGGCGGAGGTGCAGGAACTCTCGCGGCGCGCTGCCCTGAGGGGAAGACGCGGCCCCTGCCCGATCTCGTGTCAGCAGCGGTGCGTGGGGCGACAACGGAAAGTCGCCGGTCCAGTCAGTTCCCAAGACCAGGCTTCTGACCTAAGTGTGCCCCACGCCATCACTCCACCGACCGAGCCAATGGCGCGTCGAGTGCCTTTGGGGTCCGGGCCCGTCGCCGCAAGACCGATCCATGCGCGAGTTGTTGTTTCACGTGAAACACGTCGTGCTTACGAGGTGTGCATCGCGGTTCGGTCGAGTTCTAACGAACACGCAGTCGGGATCCGCCCACACAACGGGAAATCGGTGCAGCCCACGCATTGGAAAACCCCCGGCAGCAAACGCGCCCTTCACTGAGCCGGTTCACTACTGCGCAGCGCACGGCAAGCCTCATGTTTCACGTGAAACAAGTCCCCGGCGATATGCCGAACCGGCCGGCTCCCCGACACGCGTCCAGCTCTGTAGGGAACTGCAGCTGCCTCAACGCTGACCGGAGCCGCCCGGAACGGCGGACGTCCACGGAAGAGGTGAATTGCCCGCCGGTAGAAAATGGGGCCCAAAGCCACCCGGCAGAAGTTGCAGTATCACTTCTGACAGACTCCCGATGGGTCGAGGCAGGCCCACTCCCCTGCTGCGGGCCGTGGATCACAACAAAAAAGCGGCCCCCGCCAGAAGCGGGGGCCACTTTCGGTCAGCCTAGGACAGGACGTCCGCAAATTCCTTCTCGAAGAACTGCTTGGGCCGGGCACCGATGACGGTGCTCTTGACCTCGCCGCCCTGGAACAGGTAAACGGCCGGGATGGAGGTGATGCCGTACTCGGCAGCGATGGCCGGATTGTCGTCAACGTTCACCTTGACCACGTCAACCTTCTCGCTGTACTCGACCGAAATCTCGTCAAGAATCGGACCGAGCTTGCGGCAGGGGCCGCACCATTCGGCCCAGAAATCGACAATGACGGGCTTCTCGGAGGCCAGCACATCAGTGCTGAAGCTGGCGTCCGTTACGTCTTTTGCGTTGCTCATAACCTTTGTCTCTCTTCCGTTGGTTGCTGCGCGCCGGTTAGGCGTGAAAATCTGCGAGGTAGTGCTCGACGTCGAGGGCCGCCACACAGCCGGAACCGGATGCGGTGATCGCCTGGCGGTAGGTCGGATCAATCACGTCGCCGGCAGCGAAGACGCCCGGGACGCTTGTCTTGGAGGTGCGGCCGTCCACAGCGATGGTTCCCTCTGCGGTCAGCTCGAGCTTGCCCTTGACCAGATCGGTGCGGGGATCGTTGCCGATCGCCACGAACACTCCGGTCACGGCCAGTTCGGTTTCCGTGCCGTCCACCAGGTTCTTCAACCGCAATGCGGTGACTTTGTCCTGTCCCAACACGTCTTCCACACCGGTGTTCCACACGAAGTTGATCTTCTCGTGGGCCAGGGCCCGGTCAGCCATGATCTTCGAAGCGCGAAGGGTGTCGCGGCGGTGAACCACCGTGACGGACTTGGCGAACTTGGTGAGGAAAAGGGCCTCTTCCATGGCGGAGTCGCCTCCACCGATGACCGCAATGTCCTGGTCCTTGAAGAAGAAACCGTCGCAGGTTGCACACCAGCTCACACCGTGGCCCGAAAGCCTCTTCTCGTTCGGCAGCCCAAGCTCACGGTAGGCGGAGCCGGTGGAAAGAATGATGGAACGGGCCTTGAAGGTCTCCCCCGTGCCGATGGTGACGGTCTTGACGTCGCCGTCGAGGTCCAGGTCGGTGACGTCCTCGAACTGGATCTCCGTGCCGAAGCGGGCGGCCTGCTTCTCGAAGTTCTCCATCAGGTCCGGGCCCATGATGCCGTCGGGGAACCCCGGGTAGTTCTCCACGTCCGTGGTGTTCATCAGTTCGCCGCCGGCTGTAACCGAGCCTGCCAAGAGCAGCGGCTTCAGGTTCGCGCGCGCCGTGTACACCGCTGCGGTGTAGCCCGCCGGGCCGGAGCCGACGATGATGACATCACGTACTTCGGAGGCAGTGTTTTCTGCGTTGCTCACTGAACGGTGAACCTCTTCCTTTGTCGATGCGCCCGCCTCGATGGCCGGCCACATGGCACAACTATTGCCGGGCATTGAATATTCCGGCCGAAATGGGCGTCACGGAGCAACGCCACTACAAAGGGTACCGGTTTGCCGCGGCCGGAGCCGGAGACCGCCCCGGATTACAGTGCCGTCGGCGCAGGGCCGCCGCTGCACGGCCGCACCCTTACAGCGCAGCCTGACAGCAGCCTTCGAGCGCAGCGGCTGCTGTACAGCGCAGAGGAGCCAGGGCAGGTCCGCTACTGGACCTTGATTTCGGCCAAGCGCAGGCCGTACCCATAGCGGGTCTTGGGAGCGGCCAGCTTCGGAAGCTTCTTGATGGACACGATCACGTATTGCGCCGTGACGGGTTCAGACAGCGGCATGGTCAGGTCCGGTGACGTAAAGCTGTTGCTGCCAATCTGCTTTGCGCCGTCCAGGGTCGGGCTGTCATTGGTGAAGACGCTGATGTTGCCGCCAGAGGCCCCCAGCTGGCTCAGGGTGACGGAGGAGACCTTGGAAGGATCCTTCAGCTTGACCACGAGCGGAACTTCAGAGGCGAGACCTCCCCAGTCATCCGTGGCAAACTCCATGTCGGACCAGAAGCTCGCGCCGTTCCCGTCAATAGTCTTTGCGAGGTCGGAGTCGTAATTCCCGGCGAAATCGAAGTTGCCGAGCCGCGTCACGTCTTCGATGACGGGCGGACCGGCAGCGGGCGCCTCGGTGGCGGTCGAGGACGGTTGCGCGGTGGACGGTTCCGGTGCGCTGGACGACGCGGAGGTTGCGGCGTTGGTCTGCGGGCTGCTCTTGAAGAGGCTGCCAAGGTTGGTGACCGCGAAGATCAGGCCCACCACCAGCACGGCAGCCAGGAGCCCGCCCACCAGCCAGCGCATGGAGCGCGGCTCCCGGTTGGGCTCGTCTTCGTACTCGTACTCGTCCTCATCCTGGTCGACGGCCGCACGGGCGGAGGCGGGAAAGTTGCCCGGAGCCCGATCCGCGGAGTCGAAGCCGGCCCCGGCCACACCGGCGGCCGCGGCTGCGCCGCCGTCGTGCTCGCCGCCGCGCCGATCATCACCGGTGTGGTCGTCGTCGGACCACAAGGAAACTTTAGGTGCCGCCGCGGTTGCCGGCTGCTGCGCGGCTGGCTCGGCCTGGCGGGGCGCGGCGCCGCTCTGGACGGGCTGCGGGGCCGTCGAATGCGCCGCGGTCTCCTGTGGCGCAGTTGTGGGGGCTTTGGGGGCCCTGGCGGCCGCCCCGGCTGCTGCCGCGGCGCCTGCCGCGGCAGCGGGAGCCGACGCGGGCCGCGACGGTACGCCGGCGGGGGGTACCGCCGGGGAAACCGGCGGCTGGCCGGCTGTGCCCTGGCCCTGGCCATAGTTGATGTACCCGGCGTCGACTTCCTCGTCGTCGTAAAGCCCGTCGTAGGTTTCGGGTTCGTGGGAGCGGGCCTGCCCAAAGATCTCGCTGCCGAGAGTGTCCGTGAAGAAGGGTTCGACGTACGGCGGGTTGGACGACACCACAAGATCCAGGAGGTCCGCCGCAGAGGTGTGGTTGGTGATCAGGTACGTGGTGGCATCGCTGACGCCAAGATCCAGGATCTGCACGTTGCCGGGCCGTTCGCCCGTGGCCACTTCGCGGGCGCTCTGGGCCACCTGGTCGGCGTTGCCCGGGCCTGCGACGAGGATGCTCACGGGACGGTTAAGCACCTGGTCCACACCGTCCAGCACCAGATCCTGGTCATGTGAGGTCAGTACGGTGGCAGTGACCTTGTAGCGGCCACCGAGTACTGATCCGACATCGATCGGGTGGGACACGGGCTCCTCCTAGACTGTCCGGGACCTGCCGACGTGGTCGCTCCGAGAGCGACCGTGTGCCCTCCGGCAAGCCGGTTGACCGCTGGTCCGCAAACTTCCCTTGTTAGTCTTCGATCCTAGCCGATGCTCTGTCCGGGCCGCGTGAGCACGGCAGTTAGAAACGGGGCTCGGCTCATTTTTTCTTTTTCCCGCCAAACGGGAAGTAGGGGTTGTGGCCGGCCGGGCCCTGGTAGGTGCGGCGGCCCGGCAGGGGAACATCGCCCTTGCCCAAGCCGCCCTGCGCGGTACTGGGGAGGTCTTCGGCCGGCAGGTAGCCGCCCTCCGGGCCCGCCGGACGGCCGTACGGAAACGAATCCTCTTCGCGGATGTCGGGACCGGCACGGAAGGACTCGGCGTCGAACTCGCCGGAGATTCGCGGAATCAGGCCCGTGTCCACCGAGACGGTGGCCCGCTCCGGTGCCCTTCGCACCTCCGCGGCGCCGCCTGCCTGCGGCTCAGCGCCCGGCTCTGCGGCGGCCCTGCGCCGGAGCCGCCCCAGCAGCGGCTGCAGGAGGTCCTCCAGCTCGGTGACCCGGAAGAGCTTCAGCAGCAGGAAGTAAGCGGCCAGCATGACGGGACCGACGACGACGATTGTCACCAGCGCGGCGATCCGGTCGCTCCAGGCGTAGCCGTCCGGGTTGTAGCTGCCCAGCAGCCACAACGCCACGGCTCCGGCGAGGGCGGACCCCAGGGCCGCGTACCCCATGCGGATGTAGGAGCTGGCGATGCGGGGCCCGTCGAGGTGGCCCAGGAGCCGGCGCAGGAAGGTCGCGCTGACGATCACGGAGAGGATATTGCCGGCCGTGTAGAGGATCGCGATGGCGAAGATGATCTGATCGAACGGCAGGAACTGGATCGCGAACGCGGCCGCCAGGTTCACCAGCGCCAGGACCAGCTGGATGAAGAACGGCGTCCGGGCGTCCTCATTGGCGTAGAACACCCGCGACATCATGAAGTTGGCGCTCATGAACGGGGTGCTGAGGGCCAGGATCGTGAGGGTCTGGGCCAGCATGACACCGTCCTGGCGCTGCCCGCCGGAGAAGAACATGCCCAGCGGTCCGGCCAGCGCGAAGAGCGCCAGCGCGCCGAAGACGGTTGCCACGGCCATGGTCCGCAGCCCGTGGGAGAGCGCGTTGCGCAGGGCGGCCCGGTCTCCGTCCTGGGACGCCCGGGTCATCCGGTTGAACAGCACGGTGGCCAGGGACAGGGCAATGATGGAGTGTGGCAGCAGGTACAGCTGGCTGGCCACCTCCAGCACCGCGTTGCCCGGGATGCTGGTCGCCGCGGGGTCCCCCGCTTGCTGAAGGCGGAGCCGTTCCGCGCCCGGGATCGTCGCGATGCGCATGACGTAAAGGAATGCGAACTGCCCGACGGCGGCGGTCGCCAGGGTCCAGACGCTCAGCTTCGCGGCGTGGCCTAGCCCGACCCCGCGCCAGCCGAAGCGCGGCCGCAGCCCCAGCCGGAGCCTGAACACGGGAATGAGCAGCACGGCGGTCTGGGCGACGACGCCGATGGTGGAGAACCCGGCGACGAGGATGGTCTGGAACGGGCCCCAGTTGTCGATCGTGTGCGGGTTGGCGGCGTTGGCCCCCATGATGCCGATGAACATGCCCAGCCCGGCGATCGCCACGACGTTGTTGATGATCGGCGCCCACATCGCGGGCCCAAAGGCCCCGTGGGCGTTGAGGACCTGGGTCAGCAGGGCGTACAGGCCGTAGAAGAAGATCTGCGGAAGGCACCAGAATGCGAACGACACCGCGAGGGCCTTCTGCTGCGGCGAATAGCCCTGGGTGGTCAGTTGAATGACCGACGGCGCCAGCAGCGTGACCAGCAGGGTGAGCACCAGCAGCACCAGCACCGCCAGCGTCAGCAGCCGGCTGATGTAATCCGCTCCCTTGTCCGGCGCCTTGCTTGCCTTGATGATCTGCGGCACCAGAACGGCATTGAACACCCCGCCCGCCACGAGCAGGAAAATGAGGTTGGGAAGGTTGTTGGCGTTGATGAAAGTGTCGTTGACCGTCGAGCCCAGGCCCAGGGCGGCGGCCAGCATCCAGGTCTTGGCGAAGCCCAGGAACCGCGAAACGAGGGTTCCGGCAGCCATGATGGCGCTGGAACGGGCTTCTCCGGATTGGGCAGCTTTGGAATCGGCGGGGCCGGAGGGTACGGGGGCGGGTTTGGCTGATGACATCGTCTTCATCGTCTCACCCGCGCGGGGCATTAGTCGCTATCCAAGGACGTGACCGGCAGCACCGGGGGTCCTCAGCGGTCTTCCGGGAGGACTTCCTTGGCCAGATCCGCGATCCGGCGTTCATTGGGGAAGGACAGCTTGCGCGCCAGCTCCTGGATCGGAACCCACGCGACGTCCACGGCTTCTTTGTCCGGATCGTTTTCGATGGTGAGTTCCCCGCCGGTGGCCCGCAACAAGTAGTGGTGCACGGTCTTGTGGACGCGGTGCCCGCTCACGGTGAACCAGTAGTCGATGCTTCCCAGCGGTGCCAAGATCTTGCCTTCGATTCCGGTTTCCTCGGCGATCTCGCGGACCGCGGCTTCCTCGTTGCTTTCTTTGCCTTCCGGGTGGCCCTTCGGCAGGCACCACTCAAGACGTCCGCCGCGGTTCAGGCGCGCGATGATCGCTACCCGCAGGTCGGCGTCGGACATGTCCACTACGACGCCGCCGGCAGAGATTTCCTCCACGGTGGGCAGGGAGGCGTGGCCCGTGTGCTGGACAGGCGCGACATTGGCACCTATTGCCGACGGCAACGGTGCGTTTGTCCTCCTGCCGGGAGCGCTCGGTACGGGATGGGCCATGAGGTCCACTCTAACGACTCTTGCCCGCTGTTGATGACCTAAACATGGCCGGAAAGTGGACGGCCGGGAAAGTCGGCCCGCGCCGGTTCGTGCGCGGTCGTGACGAACCCGCCGGATCCTTGAGGGTTCCGGTGTGGTGCTGGCGCGGTTTTCTGACAAGCTTAAGTAACTATGGCGCACGCACATCACAAGACTGACTCCCACACCGTTTCTTTCCAGGTGGATCCGGTGGTTCTGGAGCTCGGGCAGCGCTTCGTCGACGCCGGCCACGAGCTGTCCCTGGTGGGCGGGCCCGTCCGTGACCTTTTTCTTGGCCGGGTCTCGCCCGACCTGGACTTCACCACTGACGCCACCCCGGACCAGACGGTTGCCCTAATCAAGAGATGGGCGGACAACTACTGGGAGATCGGGCGCGCCTTCGGCACCATCGGGATGCGCAAGGACGACTTCCAGATCGAAATCACCACCTACCGGGCCGACGCCTACGATCCGGAGTCCCGCAAGCCGGTAGTGGCCTTCGGAACATCCCTGACGGATGACCTGTTGCGGCGGGACTTCACGATCAACGCCATGGCCCTGCGGCTGCCCATGCTGGAGCTCGTCGATCCCTTCGGCGGCGTCCGCGACCTGCACGCCTCGATCCTCAACACGCCGGGGCCACCGGAAACGTCCTTCTCCGATGACCCCCTGCGCATGATGCGCGCCGCGAGGTTCGCGGCACAACTGGGCGTGTCGCTGCACGCCGAGGTCCGCGAGGCCATGGTCCGGATGGCGGAACGGATCAGCATCATCTCGGCCGAACGCGTGCGTGATGAACTGATCAAGCTCATCTGCGCCGCGCAGCCGCGGGCCGGCGTGGACCTGCTGGTCGATACCGGACTCGCGGACCTGGTCCTGCCGGAAGTCTCGGCCCTGCGCCTGGAATCCGATGAACACCACCGCCACAAGGACGTCTACCAGCACTCGCTGCAGGTCCTGGAACAGGCAGCAGCGCTGGAGTCGAAAGCGGACGGCCCGGTTCCCGGCCCGGACTTCGTGTTGCGGTTCGCGGCGCTGATGCACGACGTCGGCAAGCCGGCCACGCGCCGCTTTGAGCCGGGCGGCGCAGTGAGCTTCCGCCACCACGACATGGTGGGCGCCAAGCTGACCGCCAAGCGGATGAAGGCGCTGCGCTTCGACAACGACACGATCAAGGCCGTGGCCAGGCTCGTGGAGCTGCACATGCGCTTCTACGGCTACGGCGAGGCCGGCTGGACCGATTCCGCGGTCCGCCGCTACATCACCGACGCCGGGCCCCTCCTGGAGCGCCTGCACCGGCTCACCCGCTCCGACGTCACCACCCGGAACCAGCGCAAGGCGGACCGGCTGTCCTTCGCCTACGACGACCTCGAGGACAGGATCGCGGCGCTGCGGGAGCAGGAATCCCTCGACGCCGTCCGCCCCGACCTGGACGGTGGCCAGATCATGGCGCTCCTTAATCTCAAGCCCGGTCCCGTGGTGGGCCGCGCCTACAAATTCCTGCTGGAAGAACGCATGGAGCACGGCCCGCTCGATCCCGCCGTCGCCGAATCCCGCTTGCGGGACTGGTGGGCGGCACAGCCCGAGGCGGCGCCCGCCGGCGCCGAACTTTCCACCACTGAGGAGTCCTAAGTGATTGCACCATCCAACGGCCCCCGCCCCCAACTGTGGATCCTGCGGCACGGTGAAACAGAGTGGTCGAAGAGCGGGCAATACACCGGGCTCACGGACATGCCCCTCACGGTGGAAGGCGAGCAGCAGGCTGTGGAGGCGCGCAGGGTGCTCGAGACTGTCGACTTCGACCTCGTGCTGACCTCACCCCTGCGCCGCGCCCGGCGGACCGCCGAACTCGCCGGCTACCCCGACGCCCAGCTGGAGCCGCTCGCGGTGGAATGGGACTACGGCGACTACGAGGGCATCAGCTCGGACCTCATCCGCAAGGACAACCCCGAATACCTGATCTGGACGCACGGCGTGCCCAACGGTGAAGCACTCGACGACGTCGCCGCCCGGGCGGACAAGATTGTGGCCCGGGTGCTCGAATCGGGCCTGGACAATGTGCTGATCGTCGCGCACGGGCATTTCTCCCGCATCCTGACGGCCCGGTGGCTCGGACTGGACCCCCACGAGGGCCGGCATTTCGTGTTGGGGACTGCCAAAGTCTGCACGCTGGGATGGGATAAGAAGACGCCGGCAATCGTGCGCTGGGGACTCTAAAACCGGTTTTTGAAACAAAGTCGAAAAAAGTTTATGAATTCGGTAGGCAACTGCCGCATTCGTAGTGTATTTTTATTTCTGACCCCAGGGCGACTTGCCGGGGTCACGGCGCGCGTCGCCCGGCCAGTCAGCCGGAGCCACGGCAGAACAGAAAAGGAGGTTGGGAAAATGATGATTACTTTGACTAGCGGATGGATGTACTCCTCCACCGCCAACCCGGCCTCGTTCGCTGTGCCGCGCCCAAATGTCGGACTGACTGTTTCCTGACCGCTTTTCCGTCCCAGATAATGCACCCTGGGGCCGGCGGCAGCTGGCTTCCTCAACGGAAAGCTTAGAGACGGCACCCTGAACAGGCGGAACCACGCGGTTGCGCAGACTCCCCATAGTTCGGAACCCAGCTTCTTGTTGGGGTTTCGGCGCCATCGCGTCCAGGGGCCATTCTCCATCGAATAACTTCTTCCTATCCGGAATTCCGGCTTAATTAAATCCCGGGATTTCCGGGCTAATTGTCGCGCCCGGAAACAGCTATTCGAATTCAATTCGGCTACGGCTCTATTTGTCGCACCCAAAATATGCGTCCGCCCGTTTTAATCCGGCCATTCCTGCTGCCGCTCGTTAGCCCAGGGCGCGCAATCCCCCACCAACGAAAGGTCCTCGTGACTACCGCAACCACCGCTCCAACCCACCGCACAGCCCCACCCGCCACAGAGGCGCATCGGTCAAGTCCCCGAAGGGAGGTGAGAACCATGATGAGCAAGCTCTATTCGGTCCTGTTCCGAATGCTGGCACGCAGGGAGTCAACCCGCTTCAACGGCCAACTCCTGGACCAACGGCGGGACGATGCCTTCCTCGTAATGCATCAGGCCGGACTGATTCGCTGAATCCCTGATCTGCTGGCTGCCGGATACTTCCGTTTCGGGCATGACTGTCCGCAGCGAAGGAGGACCTGATGACTGACCTTGGAACCGATCCCTGGGAGCCCGTGCGTCGACGCACGGGCTCCCCCTTTTAAGCCTCCCGTTACGACCCGCCGGTGGGGCGGCCGGCGATACGACGTGCCAGCGAAGGCAGCGGCGCGGCGTGGGGCAATGGCCCCCGGTAAGCTCAAGGTCATGCAGGAGACAAAGCCGCCGGAGCGCAAACGGGTCCGATTGGTCATCCCGAGCCGCAGCGACCCTTTTCTCCGAAACTTCACGGAACTGGTAGGCGGTCCCTTGGGCCGCCGTTCGGCGCCTGGGATGGTTTCGCCGGGGTTCTTTACGGTGGAACGCGTTCTGGTGATCCTCACGGTCGTCGCCGCCCTGGCCGGGATTCTGCTCAAGAACTTCTGCCGCACCAACGGCTGGGAAACCCCCGGGCAGTTCTACGCCACGTGCTACTCAGACTTCCCGGAGCTGTTCCGCAACCGCGGCCTCGGTGATGGCGCCTTCCCCTTCATCACCCAGGGAAGTCTCTTCGAGTACCCCGTGCTGATGGGGTTCATCGCGGGTGCCACCGCACTTCTGGTGCCCGGCGCCGGCACCGACAATCCCCGCGTCCTTGGCTACTTCGACGTCAACGCCACGCTGATCGCCGCCGTCTGGATCATCACGGTGCTGGCCACGGCACGGACGAACCGCCGGCGGTCCTGGGACGGGGCGATGGTTGCCCTCGCCCCCGGCATTGTCCTGGCGGGCGTCATCAACTGGGACATGTGGGCCGTGTGCATGCTGGCTCTTGGCATGTACTTCTTTTCGCGGAAAAAGCTCGTCCTCGCCGGAATCTTCATCGGTCTGGGCACGGCCACCAAGCTCTACCCGCTGTTGATCCTCGGCGCCGTCCTGCTGCTGGCGCTCCGGAGCGGACGCATCCGTGCGCTCCTTATCACGGCCGGTGCCGCAACCGCGGCCTGGCTGGCGGTCAACGTCCCGGTAGCCGCGACGAACCCGGAAGGCTGGAAGTACTTCTACCAGTTCACGCAGGAGCGGCCGGCGGGCTACAGCTCGCCCTGGTTCGCCTACAACCTGGTGGCCGCCCGGCTGGGCTGGAATCCGCTTGAGGCCGGGGCCATCAACTCCCTGGCATTGGACCTGTTTCTCCTGGCCTGCATCCTGATTGCGGTCCTGGCACTGGCAGCACCCCGCCGGCCGCGGATCGCGCAGCTGGCGTTCCTGATCGTGGCCGCGTTCATCCTGACCAACAAGGTGTACTCGCCCCAGTTCGTGTTGTGGCTGATCCCCCTGATCGCCCTCGCCCGGCCCCGCTGGCGTGACTTCGTCATCTGGCAGGCCATCGAGGCGCTGCACTGGGGCGCCATCTGGATGTACCTCGGCCAGGCCACCAGCGGCGGCTCGACCCAGCACAACATCGACATGCCCTACTACGTCCTGGCCGTGGTTGCCCACATGTTCGCCACCGCGTACCTGATGGCGCGTGTCGCCTGGGACATCTGGGACCCGTCCGGCGACGTGATCCGCCGCCACCGCATCGATGATCCGCATGGCGGCCCCTTCGACGGTGCCCCGGACTGGCTGAGGATTAATCTCCGCCGGCCTGCGGCGTCCCTGGTGCCGTGGCGGAAGAGTGCCGTGACGGAAGGCCGCAGCGCATGACTGACGTCGCCGTCGTCGGTTCCGGCCCCAACGGACTGGCCGCTGCGGTGACCATGGCGCGGGCCGGACTCAAAGTCCACGTGTTCGAGGCGGCCAGGACGCCCGGCGGCGGGCTGCGCACCGCCGAACTGATGGAACCGGGCCACTTCCACGACGTCTGTTCGGCCGTTCACCCCATGGTTCTGGCCTCACCCTTTTTCCGCCGGTTCGAGCTCTCCAGGCGCGTGCCCCTGGAGGTGCCGGAGCTCTCGTACGGATCCCCGCTCGACGGCGGCCGCGCGGCACTGGCCTACCGGTCCCTGGAGCGCACTGTTGCGGAACTCGGGCGGGACGGCGCCGCCTACCGCCGGCTCATGGAGCCCCTCGTGCGGCGGGTGGAGGGCGTCGCGGACCTGACCCTGAACCAGCTGCTGCGGATTCCGGCAGATCCCGTGGCGGCCGCCGCGTTCGGCCGCCGCGCGCTCGAACAGGGTTCGCCGCTGTGGAATGCGAGGTTCAGCCAGGATCTGGCTCCCGCACTGCTGAGCGGTGTCGCCGCGCATGCCGTGGCGCCGCTGCCCTCGATCACCGCCGCCGGCGCCGGGCTGATGCTGGGCGCCCTGGGCCATGCCGGCGGCTGGCCGGTTCCGCGCGGCGGATCGGCCGCGATTGCCCGGGCACTGACCGCCGACATCGAAGCCCATGGCGGCGTGGTCGAGACCGGGAGGCGGATCACATCGTTCGCGCAGCTGCCGCCGGCCCGGGCCACGCTGCTGGATGTGGCGCCCCCCGCGCTGCTGCACCTGGCAGAGGGCATGCTCCCGGCACGCTACCGGAGCGCCCTGGCGTCCTTCCGCTTCGGGAATGCCTCCTGCAAGGTCGACTTCATCCTCTCCGGACCGGTGCCGTGGGCGGCGGACGGCCTCGCCGACGCCGGGACGGTGCACGTGGGCGGCACCCGAGCGGAAACCGCTGAAGCGGAGCGCCAGGTTGCCTCCGGACGGCACCCGGACCGGCCCTACGTTCTGGTCTCCCAGCCCTCGCGTTTCGATGCCGGCCGCGCGCCGGCCGGCCGGCACATCCTCTGGACCTATTGCCACGTTCCGGCCGGTTCCACCGTGGACATGAGCGATGCGGTCATGGCGCAACTGGAGCGCTTCGCGCCCGGGTTCCGGGATTTGGTGGTGCAGTTCAAGGTGACCACGGCCGCTGGGCTGGCGGCGTACGACGAGAACTTCGTCGGTGGGGACTTCGGCGCCGGCCGCATGGACCTTTGGGGCATGCTGCGCCGGCCGGTGCTGAGTCCGGTTCCCTGGCGGACGCCGCTGCCAGGGGTGTACTTGTGCTCGTCATCCACCCCGCCCGGTCCCGGCGTCACCGGGATGCCCGGCTTCCACGCCGCCCGGCATGCCCTCAAGGACATGTTCGGTCTCGGCGTCCCTGACCTCGGGTACCGGTCCCCCTAGCCCCGGCGCGGCGCCGCAGCGGCCCCCGTCGCCGCCATGGCGGACAGCCGTCCGTCGCGCATGCTCGCGACGGCGTCGGTGAGCGGGACGAAATCAGTGTCGTGGGTGACCATGACCGTTGCCGCGCTGAACTCGTCGGTGACCCGCCGCAGCAGCCGGATGATCGCTTCGCTGCGCTGGTGGTCAAGGGCCGCGGTCGGCTCGTCCACGAGCAGCACGGAAGGGTCTCCCATGAGTGCCCGGGCAATGTTGACGCGCTGGCGCTGACCGCCGGAAAGCTGGTGGGGCCGCTTCGCCAGGGCGTGCCCGAGACCCACAAGATCCAGCAGAGCCGCTGCGCGTTCCCCGGCCGCCCGGGCCGTCCCGCCGCGCAGGCGCTGGGTGATCACGAGCTGCTCCACCGCGGTGAGGGAGGGCAGGAGGTTGGGCTGCTGGAAGATGATGCCGATCTTGTCCCGCCGCAGTGTGGTGCGGCCCGAGTCGGGCAATCCTCCGGCGTCCTCGCCGTCGACCATCACCAGGCCGGCGCTGGGCCGGACGAGGGTGGCGGCGACGGCCAGCAGGGACGACTTACCGGACCCCGAGGGGCCGATCAGGGACACGAATTCGCCTGCGTGCACTTTGAGGCTGACGTCGTCCAAGGCCTTGAGGGTGCCGTCTCCGTCCGGGTACTCCAAGGTGACGTTGACGAGGTTCAGGGCGATGTTACTGAATGTGGGATTCACAAGATATGCCTTTCTGGGAATATATGGGGCGGCCGGAGCTGTTCAGTTGCCGCCGAGGGCGATGAGCGGATCGACGCGGGCGACGCTGCGGACCGCGAGGGCTGCGCCGGCCAAGCCAAGGAGCACGATTCCGGCGATGGGCAGCAACGTTGTCCAGGGCGTAAGAAGGAACGGCGCCGCCTGGGACGCGAAGACCCCGCCGGCCACGCCGGCCAGCCCGCCCACCGCTGCGCCGGCCAGCAGGACCAGTGCCGCCTGCGCCATGGCGTCCCGGAGGATGTAGCGGGCGGACCCGCCCAATGCTTTCAGGACGGCGATGTCCCGGGTGCGCTGGACCGTCCAGACCGTCAGGAAGGCCACAATCACAAGGGCTGAGATGCCGTACAGGAAGGCCTGCATGAGCAGCAGCGAGCCGTTCTCGCTCTTGTAGGAGCCCAAGGCCTGGAAGGATCCGTCGATCGTGGTGCTGACGGTTCCCGCGGCGGTGTTGGCGGCACCGAGATCGACGCCTGTTCCGGACGTGGCGTCAAACGTCACGGCCAGCACCGTTGCGGCGCCCGCGGATCCTGCGTCTTGGATATGTGCGAGCTTCTGCCAATCGGCCAGCGTGGTCCACACGACTCCGGTGTGTGAATACCACTGCTCCGGCACGACGGCCGTCACAACGAGGTCGGTGCCGCCCACCGAGGCGTGGCTGCCGATGCTGAGGTCCAGGTCCTCCGCCAGTCCGGCTCCGACAGCCATGGTTCCCTCGGCCAGAGGAGCCGGAGCCAGGCCGGCGCCGGCCTCGGTGCCGAACACCGCAACGCTGGCCGTGCGTGCCGGCATGCCGCCGGCGCCCAGTGCCTGGAAGCGGCTCTGGCTGATCCCTACGGCGTCGGCCCGGGCGACGCCCTCGCGCGCCGTCCATTGACTCTGTTGGGCGCGCGTGACTTCGGATTCGGTAAACGAGGCCTTGGGCGCGCTCCCGGCCGGGGCGCCGAAAACCAGCTGGTCGGCCGGGAGGGCGGCGAGGGCCGACGTCGACTGGTTCCCGAGTCCGGCCGTCAGTCCGGAAAGCATGACGAGCAGGAGGGTAATGAGGGCGACGACGACGCCCATCAGGGCGAACCGTCCCTTGGCAAAGCGGATATCGCGGATGGCGAGATACATGGTGTCCCTTTTTTGTGGCGTTTGTGGTGTTTGAGGCGTTTGTGGCGCTGCTTCCAGCCTTCCCTCCGCCCGGCTCCGGGGCATCGGCCGCCCGGTTGGACCGTCGGCACCGTGCGGACGGACCTGCGATCAACCAAAAGGTTGATTCCGCCGGGGGCGGGCAGTTTTCCGCAAGAGCCCCGCCGCACCGGCACTACGCTGGAAGCATGGAGGGCGACGCCGGCAACACGGTCCACAACGGCACAGGACACAAGGGCGCACCGCACGCCGGCGCAGGTCACACCGGCACAGATCACGCCGGCGCTGGGCATGCCGGCGCACCGGCGCCGGGCACGGAGCCCACCGGGGCGGCCGTCATTCTGCGCGTCCTTCGCGTGAGCCTGCACGTTGGCTTCGCGGTGCTGCTCCTGGTGGCGCTGGTCCGGCTCCTGGCCGGCGGAATCACGGGCCAGGACTGGATCACCCTGCTGCTGGCCGTGCTGCTCGCCGCCTTCTACCTCGTGGGCACCGTCCTTGAGAAGCGGCACGCCGCCCACCGGACCCGGTTCGATCCACGGCCCTACTCGGCCTGGTGGCTGGGCGGCGTCAGCCTCCTGTGGCTGCTGCTGATCTGGACCAGCGCCGACTTCGTCTGGCTGGCCTTCCCGCTGTTCTTCCTGCAGTTGCACGTGCTCCCACGCCGGCTGGCACTGCCGGCGATCGCACTCAGCACCCTTTTCGTCATTGGGGCGCTCTGGTTCCACAACGGCGTTGGCGCACCCTCGGGGCAGGCTGCTGCGGAGCCGGCCAGCGTGGCCCCGCAGCTGCCCATGGTGCTAGGGCCCGCGTTCGGCGCGGCCTTCGCCGTGGTCACGGGGCTGGCCTACCGGGCGCTGTTCCTGGAGGCGGAAAACCAGCGGCTGGCAGCCGAAGAGCTCCGCCGGACCCGTGCCGAACTCGCCCGGACCCAGCACAACGCCGGCACCCTGGCCGAGCGCACCCGGCTGGCCCGCGAAATCCACGACACCCTCGCCCAGGGCCTGTCCAGCATCGTGCTGATGGGGCGCGCGGCCGAGAAGGCCCTGGACGACGGCGAACCCGCCGTGGCACGGGAAAGGCTCCGCGTTGTCCGGGACACGGCCGCCGCCAATCTGGCAGAGGCCCGCAACTTCGTCCGGGCCCTCCAATCCCCCGATCTTGAGGACGGCTCCCTCGTGGCCGGACTCCTCCGGCTGTGTGAAAAGACCGAGGCAGAGACCGCAGCGCGGGGCACCGGGCTGCGCTGCCGCCTCGACGTCGAAGGTGTGCCGGCGGAACTCCCCGCCGCCCACCAGACGGTCCTGCTCCGGGCCGCCCAGGCGAGCCTGGCCAACGTGCGGGCCCATGCGCAGGCGGGCACCGCCGTCGTCACCCTTTCCTTCCTGGGCAAGGACGTGGCCATGGACATCTACGACGACGGCACCGGATTCGACCCCTCGGCCTTGCCGGCCCGTCCGGACGGATCCGGCTACGGGCTGACGTCGCTGCGGGACCGCGTGGCCGCCCTCCACGGCCAGTTGGACATCGAGTCTGCCCCGGGCGAGGGAACAGTGGTGGCCATCCGGCTGCCACTGGGCCAAGCACCCGGTCCCAACGCCGCCCCGGCGCCGGCCAGCGGGGACCGAAAATGAACAACATCCGGGTGTTCCTGGTGGACGACCACCCCGTGGTCAGGGCCGGGCTGCGGGCGATGCTGGGTGATCTGGAAGGCATCACCGTGGTGGCCGAGGCAGCCGACGGCGGCGCCGCCCTGGCCGGGCTGGCCAGGCTCCACACCCTGGGCGAGCCCGCGGACGTGGTGCTCATGGACCTGCAGATGGGCGCGGGCATGGACGGCGTCACCGCCACCGGCCGGATCAAGGCAGGAGAGGCCGGCGAGCCGGCGCCGCCGGTGCTCATCCTCACCACCTATGATTCCGACGCGGACATCCTGGCCGCCGTCGAGGCCGGGGCCAGCGGCTACATGCTTAAAGATGCCCCGCCGGAGCAGATCCGCCAGGCGGTGCTCTCCGCCGCGGCCGGCAGCACCGCGCTGGCCCCCGAGGTCGCGGCCCGGCTGATGGGCCGGATCAGAAATCCGGAGCCTGCCCTGTCCGCCCGCGAGATCCAGCTGCTCGGATTGCTGGCCACCGGGATGGGAAACCGGGCGATCGCGAAGCAGCTGTTCATTTCCGAGGCCACGGTCAAGACGCACCTGGTGCACATCTACGGCAAGCTTGGCGTGGACAACCGCACTGCCGCGATCGCCGTGGCAGCCCAGCGCAGGATCATCCGGCGGCCCTAGGCGTGCCCGGCGCCGGAGTCCGTTCCGGCGTTATGTGACAACGGAGTTGTCAGTGGTCCGGGGCATAATGGGCGCCATGGGGAACTCATCAAAACTTGCGCTGGCCCTTGTGGGCCTGGTTCTTGGCGGCTCGCTGGTCGCCTGCAGCGACGGACGTGCCGGCGCCGAAAGCGCTGCCAAACAGCTCGCCTCCGCGGTGTCCGCGCTCGACGTCGGATCCGTCGCCTTTGAGGGCAAAGACTCCGGCGCCGCCAACGAACAGCTCAAGGAAATATTCAAAGGGCTCGACCCGGCCCGGCCCGCAGTGGAAAGCGGCCAACTGACGCTGGAGTCCGACAAGGCCACGGTCCCGCTCAACTACAGCTGGAAGATCGGCTCAGAAGAGTGGAAGTACACCACCTTCGCCGAGTTCAAGAAGTCCGGGGACAAGTGGCTGACGGTCTGGAACCCGGCCACCTTGGTCCCCGAACTGGCCGAAGGCGAGCTCGTCAGCTCGGCAACCCATTCCCCGTCGCGTGCCGACATCCTGGGCGCCGGAGGGGTCCCGCTGGTCACGTACCGGCCCGTGGTCAATGTTGGCATCGACAAGCCCACACTCGGTGGCGCAGATCCCGCCGACTCTGCCACCAAGCTTGCCCGTCTCGTGGGGGTCGACCCTGCGGCGTACGGCCAGCAGGTCGCGGCGTCCGGACCCGAGGCGTTCGTTGCCGCCATCACTTTGCGCGAAGAAGGGCGGACCATCACCGACGCCCAGATCGGCGAGATTCCCGGCGCCCGTGCCATTCAGGACTCCCTTCCGCTGGCACCAAACCGCACCTTCGCCCGCGCCCTGCTGGGTACGGCCGCGGAGGCGAATGCGGAACAGATCGAGAAATCGAATGGGGCACTCAAGGCCGGGGACACCACGGGCACCGGTGGTCTCCAACAGCAATACGACGCGCAGCTTCGCGGCAGCGACGGCATCCAGGTCCTCGCGGGGAAGGCAGGCCTCACCGACGCCGAAAAGCAGGCTTTGCCCAATGAGGGACGTCGCGTACTTTTCCAGACAGAAATACAAGAAGGCACCCCGCTGAAAACCACCCTGGACCCGAAGCTGCAGCAGCTCGCGGAAGACGTCCTCGGCAAGGTCGGCCCGGCGTCGGCCATTGTGGCGCTCCGGCCCTCCAGTGGCGCCGTCCTGGCGGCCGCCTCCGGGCCGGGCAGCAACGGCTACGACACCGCGATGCTGGGACAGTATGCCCCCGGATCGATCTTCAAGATGGTCGATTCCCTGGCCATGTTCCGCAACGGCATGACGCCCGACTCCAAGGTGGACTGCCCTGCCACCCTGACGGTGGACGGCCGCACCTTCAAGAACGCCGAGGGATACCCTGGGTCCTCCCTGGGCTCCGTGACGCTGCGCGACGCCTTTGCGCACTCCTGCAACACAGCGTTCATCAACGCCCGCGACACCGTCAGCCAGGCACAGCTCGAATCCGCCGCGACCTCGCTGGGCGTGGCAGTTGAAGCACCCGCGCTCGGCGCGGGCGCATTCCTCGGCTCCGTCCCCGGGGATGCCGAAGGAACCGAACATGCCGCCTCCATGATCGGCCAGGGCAAAGTACTCCTGTCCCCCCTGGCCGCCGCCGTCATGGCCGGCTCGGTGGCCAAGGGAGCCCCGGTGGCTGCCCAGCTGGTGTTGAATCCGAACGAGGGCGTCAGTTCCCCGGATGCCGAGGGCGCCGCCCCCACGGGCACGGGTACAACCGGGGCGTCGCCCGCTACCCCGTCCTCCGGTGACGCGGCGGCGGACACGGCGACGCCGTCCGCCCCAGCACCGGCAGCGGCCGCCGAAAAGCCGGTAACTGCAGCGGAAGCCGCGGCGCTGGCTGACATGATGCGGGCGGTCGTCACCAGCGGGCACGCCGGGTTCCTGGCCTCCGTCCCGGGCGAGCCAGTCGGCGCGAAGACCGGAACGGCCGAGTTCGGCAACGACACCCCGCCCAAGACCCACGCCTGGATCGTGGCCGTGCACGGTGACCTCGCCGTCGCCGTGTTCGTCGAGGACGGCGGACTCGGGGCCACCACCTCCGGGCCGCTGCTTAAGGAGTTCCTCACCCGGGCCGGCTGAGCGGACGCTTTCCCGGCCGTGGGAAGATTGAACGCGTGGCTCATATTGACGTATCCGGCATCGACTACTTCCTCTCCGACGGCACCCAGCTGCTCAACGGCGTGACCTTCAAGGTCCCGGACGGCACCAAGACCGCGCTGATCGGGCCCAACGGGACCGGCAAGACCACGCTGTTCCGGATCATTTCCGGGGACCTCGTCCCGGACGAAGGCGTGATCGGCCGCTCCGGCAACATGGGGATCATGCGCCAGTTCGTGGGCCAGGTCCGGGACGATTCCACGGTCCGCGACCTGCTGGTCTCCGCCGCCCCGCCCGCCCTTGCCGCCGCCGCGCGTACCGTCGACGAGGCAGAGCTCGCCATGCTGGAGCACGACGACGAGCCCACCCAGATGGCCTATGCCCAGGCGATCGTGGACTGGGGGGACGCCGGCGGCTACGACGTCGAAACCGTCTGGGACGAGGTCTGCATGGCCGCCCTCGGCCTGCCGTTCGACCGGGCACAGCACCGCCCGGCGTCGAGCCTCTCCGGCGGCGAGCAGAAGCGGCTGGTCCTCGAGGCCCTCTTCGCCGGCCCCGACGAACTGCTGCTCCTCGACGAGCCGGACAACTACCTCGATGTTCCGGGCAAGCGCTGGCTCGAGGCCAAATTGAACGACTCGAAGAAGACCGTGTTCTTCATCAGCCACGACCGCGAACTGCTCAACAACGCCGCAGGCCGCATCGTCACGCTGGAACCGGGCATCAACGGCGCCGGCGCCTGGATCCACGGCGGCGGCTTCGGCTCCTACGTGGACGCCCGGGCCGACCGGAACGCGCGCTTCGAGGAGCTGCGGAAGCGCTGGGACGAGGAGCACGTCAAGCTTAAGGAACTCGTCAACATGTACAAGAACAAGGCCGCGTTCCGTTCCGACATGGCCAACCGTTATCACGCGGCGCAGACCCGGCTCGCGAAGTTCCTCGAGGCCGGCCCGCCCGAGGCCCTGCCGATCGAGCAGAATGTGCAGATGCGGCTCAAGGGCGGGCGCACCGCCAAGCGCGCCGTCGTGGCCGAGAAGCTGGAACTGACCGGCCTGATGAAGCCGTTCTCCACGGAAATCTGGTTCGGCGACCGGGTGGGCGTCCTTGGTTCCAACGGATCGGGCAAGAGCCACTTCCTGCGGCTGCTCGCCACCGGCGGCACGGATCCCGAGCGGGAGCACCTGCCGGTGTCCGACGTCGAGATCGCGGAGGTGCCGCACGAGGGCACCGTGAAACTCGGCGCCCGGATCCGGCCCGGTTTCTTTGCCCAGACCCACGTCCGGCCCGACCTGCTGGGTAAGACCCTGCTTGAAATCCTGCACCGGGGCGACGAGCACCGCTCGGGGATGGGCCGCGAAGCCGCCGCCGGGGCGCTGGACGGCTATGGGCTGGCGGGGCAGTCCGAGCAGAAGTACGAATCCCTCTCCGGCGGCCAGCAGGCGCGGTTCCAGATCCTGCTGCTGCAGCTCTCCGGTGCCACGCTGCTGTTGCTCGACGAGCCCACGGACAACCTGGACCTGCACTCGGCCGAGGCCCTGGAACGGGCGATCGACCACTTCGAGGGCACCGTCCTGGCGGTCACCCACGACCGCTGGTTCGCCCGCACCTTCGACCGGTTCCTGGTCTTCGGCTCCGACGGCAGGGTCTACGAGTCCGCCGAACCGGTCTGGGACGAAAAGCGCGTTGAGCGCGCCCGCTAAGCAACGCGGGGTCAGATACGGCCCGTTTCCGGGGCGGTTATGGGCGCTAAGTGACCCCGCGTTGCCATTTGGGTTGCGCATCAAATGATTAAATGATCACAAACCGTTAGCATTTGAGCATGAGCACTGATGAGCGGCACCGCCTGATCGGCGGAATGCTGCGCGACCGGGAACATGTGACGGTGGACGAGCTGATGGCCGCCTGCGGCGCCTCCGGTGCCACCATCCGCCGTGACCTCGACACATTGGCCCTGCATGGCGTGTTGCGGAGGGTCCACGGCGGAGCCAAGAGCCTGGTTTTTGGCGGTGAAAACCCGCACTACGGGCAACGCGAACTTGAGGACCACACCGCCAAGGTGCGGATCGCCGCAGGGGTGGCGGCCATGCTCGCGGACCGGGGACACCTCTGGCTGGACAGCGGCACCACCGCCACGGAGATCGCGCGCCTGTTGCGCCAGCGGGAGATGACGATCATGCCGATGTCACTGCGGGCCGTCACCGCGTTGTCCCCGGACGACGGTCCGGCCGGCCGCCGCCCCGAGCTCCTGCTGCCCGGCGGCAGCCTCGTTCCCGGCGAACTGTCGTTCCGCGGGCCCATGACGGAATCCAACATCCGCTCGCTGCGCTTCGACACCGCCGTCGTCACCCCGTGCGCCCTGAACCTCAAGGACGGGCTGTTGGCCCACGACCTCGACGACGCCGCGGTCAAGCGCGCCGGCCTGGAATCCGCCGCCCGGGTGATCGTCGCCTGTGCCGGTGCCAAATGGAACGCCAGCGCCGTCGCCCTCGTCGCATCCTTGGACGCCGTGGATGCCATCGTGACCGACCGGCAGCTCAGCGCTGAAGAACTTGACCAACTCGCGCAACACTCGGTGGAAGCAGTGATCGTATGACCAGTACCGCAACCGTCCCGCAACTGAAGGCTGCCACCGGGGCGACTTTCCTTGTCTTCGGGATCAACGGATTAGTCTTTGCCAGCTGGGCAGCCCGCATCCCCGCCGTGACCGAGATCCTGCACATCACCGCGGGCCAGATGGGAACCCTGCTGCTGTGCCTGGCGGTCGGTTCGCTGATCGCCCTGCCGACGGCCGGGTTCGTCGTCGGCCGGATTGGGACCGCCAACACCGTCCGCAGCGCCGGACTGGTGGCTGCGGTGGCCGGTGTCGGCGTCGCGCTGTCACTGATGGCGGCCTCCGTCCCGGGGACTGCCATTGCCCTGTTCTTCTTCGGGATCGGCGTCGGGTTGTGGGATGTTTCGCAGAACATTGAAGGTGCCGACGTCGAACACCGGCTCGGGCGCACCATCATGCCGCAGTTCCACGCGGCCTTCAGCGGCGGCGCGTTCGTCGGCGCCCTGATCGGCGCCGGATTGTCCACCCTGGGGGTCGGGCTCCCGGAGCACCTGCTGGTCATTGCCGCCGTCGTCGCCGTCCTGACCGCGGTGGCCCCCCGGTATTTCCTGCCCCATCTGCCTGCCGAGACACCCGCCGCGGGGGACGCGGACCGCGGCAAGGCCGGTTCGGCCTGGCGGGACGGGCGCACGCTGCTGATCGGCGTCGTCGTTCTCGGCGCCACCCTGACCGAAGGCGCCGGCAACGACTGGATTGCCAAGGCCGCGGTTGACGGCTTGGGCGCCGAACAATCGACCGGGGCGCTGCTGTTCGCCGCCTTCGTGCTGGCCATGACCGCCATGCGCTTCTTTGGTGGCCGTGCGATCGACGTCTACGGACGCGTGGCCGTGCTGCGCGCCAGCATGGCGGCGGCCACCGCTGGGCTCTGCCTCTTCGTGTTCGCCGGCACCATCTGGCTGGCCGCCGCCGGCGCCGTGCTGTGGGGCGTGGGGGCCGCCCTCGCGTTCCCGATCGGGATGTCCGCCGCGGCGGACGACCCCCGGAAGGCGGCCGCCCGGGTGTCCGTGGTGTCCACACTGGGCTACATCGCCTTCCTGGCCGGGCCGCCCCTGTTGGGCTACCTGGGCGACGTCACGGGCATCAGGACCGCCCTGCTGGCGATCGGGATTCCGATTGTGGTGGCGCTGGTGCTCGCCGGAGCCGCGAAGCCCCTGCCCGCGAAGCCCCTGCCCGCGAAGTAGGTGCCTGCGGGGCAGCTTCCCGCGCGCCCGCCGGACCCGGCCCCCCGCTGGCCGCATCCGGCAGTATGGTGGTCCAATGCGAACCATGCTGAGGAAGGCCCCCGGCCGCCTGTCGAAATTCGACCGCAATCTGGTGCGCGCCGTATCCAATCTGCCGGGCGGAGGCCATGACGAGTTCTTCCGCCGCCTGTCCGCCGCCGCGAACAAGGGCAAACTGTGGTTCGGCGTCGCCGGAGCCATGGCCCTGGTGCCCGGAAAGACACGCCGGGCAGCGGTGCACGGACTTATCGCGCAGGGCGCGGCCTCGGCGGTCACGAACCTCGTGTTCAAGACCCTCCTGCCCCGGACCCGCCCCCTGCCCGAACACCTTCCGGTCTTCCGCTTCGTGAACCCGCAGCCGACGAGTTCGTCGATGCCGTCGGGCCACTCGGCCTCCGCGGTGGCCTTCGCGCTCGGAGTCGGCATGGTCCGCCCGGCACTCGGGGCGGCGCTGGCCCCTGTCGCGGCCGGAGTGGCCTACTCCCGGGTCCACACCGGGGCCCACTGGCCCTCGGATGTACTGTTCGGTTCCGCGATCGGCGCCGGCGCGGCCATGGTGACGCGGAAGTGGTGGCCCGTCCGGCCGCCGTTCCCGGAAACCCGCCGCAGCGCCGCCCGGGCCGTGGAGCTCCCGGACGGCCAGGGGCTCGGCATCGCCGTCAACACCCTCGGCGGGTCCTATGCTGACGAGACCGTCGACGCCCTGCAGAATGTATTCCCCAAAGCGTATATAAAGGAAATCGGGCCCGACGAGTCCGTCGATGCGGGCATTGCCCACGTCGCGACCCGGCCGGGCATTGCGGCCCTAGGCGTCTGGGGCGGCGACGGGACCGTGGGCGCCGCGGCGGCCGCCGCCGTCGAACGTTCCCTCCCGCTGCTGGTGCTCCCCGGCGGAACGCTGAACCATTTCGCCCGCGACGCCGGGACCCCCACCCTGGCGGATGCCGTGCAGGCGGCGTCTCGCGGCGAGGCCGCCGTGGCCGACGTCGGCCACGTGAGCGTCGAACGCGGGCTCCCCGACAGCCCGGAGCAGCTCGAGCTGATCATGCTCAACACGGCCAGCATCGGCCTCTACCCGAACCTGGTCCGCCGGCGCGAACAGCTCCAGCCGGCGCTGGGTAAACCTCTGGCCGGAGTCGTGGCCATGGTCCGGACCTTCGCGGCCGGGACCCCCACCACGCTGATCGTCAACGGCGTGCGGCACCGGCTGTGGATCCTGTACATCGGCCGCGGCCGGTATTACCCGCGCGACCACGCGCCACTGGTGCGCCCGGTGCTGGCGGACGGTGTCCTGGACCTGCGGATGATTACTGCCGATGAGCCGTTCGCCCGGCTGCGGCTGATCTGGGCCGTGCTCACGGGCACCGTGGCCACGTCCGGGATCACCCATCTGAGCGAAACGGACCGGATCACGGTAGAACCCGGGAACGGGCCCATGGTCCTCGCCGTCGACGGAGAGGTCATGCCCGGGGTGCGGCACGTCGAATTCACGGTCCGCCCCGGCGCGCTGACCTACTACTCGCCCCTCAGGTGAACCCTGTCATCCTCGCGGACTACCCTGATTCGCCCCTGAATCATCCCTGAGACCGGCGAAATACGCCGCCGGCCTCGGTAGCGTGGTTTGCAGACGGGCCCGTGACTGCGGTGCCCCGGACCATCCCCGCTACGCAAAGGAAGCTTCCATGATCGAAGCACGAGGCCTGACCAAGGTTTACGGCGACAAGACCGCCGTCGCCGGCGTCAACTTCACCGTCGAAGCCGGCAGGGTCACCGGCTTCCTGGGCCCGAACGGGGCCGGAAAATCCACCACCATGCGCATGATCATGGGGCTGGACCGTCCGACGTCGGGCTCAGTGACGGTCAACGGGTCCCCGCTGACCGGGCACGCCGCCCCGCTGCGCGACGTCGGCGCGCTGCTCGATGCCAAGGCCGTCCACACGAGCCGCTCCGCCTACAACCACCTCCTGGCCATGGCGGCGACCCACAGCATCCCGAAGAAACGGGTCCACGAAGTCATTGAGATGACCGGACTGGCCGAGGTGGCCAGGAAGAAGGTCGGCGGTTTCTCGCTCGGCATGGGCCAGCGGCTGGGCATCGCCGCCGCCCTCCTGGGCGACCCGCAGACCGTCATCCTGGACGAGCCCGTCAACGGTCTTGACCCGGAGGGCGTGGTGTGGGTCCGCAACCTGGTGAAGTACCTGGCCTCCGAAGGCCGCACGGTCTTCCTTTCCAGCCATCTCATGAGCGAGATGGCCGTCACGGCGGACCACCTGATCGTGATCGGCCGGGGCAGGATCATTGCGGACGCCCCGATCCAGGAGATCATCACCGGCAAGGACCAAGGCCGCACGCGGGTCCGCACCGACCAGCCGGACCGGCTCATGCAGCTGCTGGCCGGGAGCGGCGTCTCGGTGGAGGTCCAGGAGCGCGAACTCCTCGAAGTCACAGGCCTGGACCCGCGGCAGATCGCCACTGCGGCGCTGGAGAACCACGTCATGATCTACGAACTCACCCCGCTGCAGGCCAGCCTCGAGGAGGCCTACATGGAACTGACCAAGGATGAGGTCGAATACCACTCGCTGATCACCACGGGCGCCGTTCCCGTCGAAGTCGGAGGCAACTAAGCCATGAGCTCCACAACCGTTGAATCCACGCCCTCCCGCCGCGGCGCCGACGCACAGCGGTCCGGAAACGGCAGCAGTTCCGGCCCCGGCCCCAGCTTCCTGCGGGTCCTCAACTCCGAATTCATCAAGTTCCGCACCCTGCTCTCCACGCTGATCCTGCTCGGCTCCACAGTGGTGGTCATGGTGGGATTCGGGGCGCTTTCGGCCTGGGGGACGGGCCAGTTCTCCGAGGCCGCAGCCCAGGACCCGCAGGCGGCCGCGACGATCGCGGCGCAGGGCGGGGACCTCGCCGTCGGCGTCCCCACCTCCGGCATCGCCTTTGCCCAGCTGATCCTGGGCTCCCTCGGCGTGCTGCTGATGAGCTCCGAATTCACCACGGGCATGGCGCGGTCCACGTTCGCGGCAGTGCCAAAACGCATCCCCGCGTTCGCGGCCAAGCTCGTGGTGGTGGTGGTGACGTCCTTCGTTGTCACGGCCGCGTCCACCCTGGCCGCCGGGTTCGTCTCCGTGCCGATCCTGGACAACTACGGACTCGCCCTGGACCTGGGCAGTTCGCAGTCGCTGAAGATGCTCATGGTCAACAGCATCTACGTGGCAGCAGTCGCGGCGATCGGTATGTCCCTGGGCACCCTGATCCGCAACTCGGCGGGCGGCATCATGAGCCTGGTGGGCCTGTTCTTCGTGGCGCCCATCGCCTTCCAGCTCATCCCGGGCGACTTCTTCGTGGAGGCCCGCAAGTACCTGCCCGGCAACACCGTGGAGCCGCTGACCGCGGTGGAGCACCTCCCGGACACGCTTGAAGCCTGGCAGGCCGGCCTGGTGCTGGGCGCCTGGGTTGTGACCCCGGTGCTCCTGGCCGCCATTCTGCTCAAGAGGCGGGACGTCTAGGCCGGCGCCACAGGCACCAGAGTCTAGGCTCAGAGCATGATCGATGCGGTACCTGTCAGGGACGCGCCGGCCGGACCGGCCGACGCGTCCCTCGCTGAACTCACGGCCCGCCGCCGCGGCCGGCTCCGGCGCTACCTGCTGGCCAACCCGCGGGTCATGGACGTCCTGGTGGTGCTCTGCTACCTGGTCCTGGTGACGCCGACGGCGGTCGAATCGATCATCCACGGCGACTGGCCGGTGGCCGTGTTGCTCGCCGCCGCCGCGCCCGTCCTGCTCTTCCGGCGGGCGTATCCGGTCCCGGTGGCGGCCGTTGTGGGGGCCCTGGAACTGGCGGTCACCCTCCTGCATCCCTGGGGATCCAATGTCTCCGCAGGGCTGTGGTTTTCGCTGTACGCCGTCGCCGTCGTCCGCACCCGGCGGTTCGCCCTGGCCGCCCTGCCCCTGACCACGGCCCCGCTTCTGCTCCTGTACCTCCTGCTGGCCGTCGGCCCGCTGGACGGGCGGCTCCCGGACATGGCGGTCCGCACACCGGAGAATTTCCAGCTGCTCACGGGCATCGCGGCGGGCATCGGCATCGCGCTCTCGAATGTGATCGCCACGGGGATCGGGATCTCGGTGCGGCAACGGCGCGAGCACGAGCACGAGATTGCGGCCTGGGCCGCCCGGGCCCAGCAGCTGGGCTCGGTCACGGAACGGAACCGGATCGCGCGCGAAATGCACGACGTCGTCGCGCACTCGCTCACGGTCATGATCAGCCTGTCGGACGGCGCCGCCGTCGTGGTCAAGAAGGATCCCGAGCGCGCCGCCGGCGTCCTGGCCGAACTCTCCCGGACCGGACGCGCCGCGCTGGCCGACATGCGGCGCGTCCTTGGCGTGCTGCGCGAGGACGCCGCCACGGGACATGCCCCGCGCGAGCCGCTGGTGGCCGGCGGCAGCCTGGCCAAACTGCTCGAGGGCTTCCGCACCGCGGGACTGCCGCTGCATTACACGCACACCGGCCCGTCCCTGCCAGCCGATGCGGCGTTCCAGCTGACCGTGTACAGAATTGTGCAGGAATCGCTGACCAACGTGCTGCGCTACGGCCGCGCGCTCAGCCGGGTGGACGTCAGCATTGTCCGGAACGGCTCCCGCGTCACCATTGAAGTGCTTGACGACGGCAGGGGCAGCGTTGACTCCGGCACGCCCGGAACCGGCGCGCAGGCAAAGCCGGACGCACTGGACTCCTTCGGCACCGGGCATGGAATCGCCGGAATGCGGGAGCGGGCCAGGATCTACGCCGGCACCGTGTACGCCGGGCGCGCCGGTGACCGCGGCTGGCGCGTGCACGCGGAACTGAACTGCAACGGCGAGAATGCCACGGAATCAAGGGGGAACCATGTCCGACAACGGACCGGTACGCATCCTGCTGGTGGATGACCAGCCGCTGCTTCGGATGGGCTTCCGCCTCATTCTGGAGGGTGAGGACGATTTGAGCATCGTGGGCGAGGCATCCAACGGTGCCGAAGCGGTCCGCCACGTCCGGGAGCTCGCGCCCGACGTCGTCCTGATGGATGTGCGGATGCCGGTGCTGGACGGGATCGAGGCCACCCGGGCCATCGCCGCCTCGGGATCCGACGCCAAAATCATCATCCTGACCACCTTTGACCTCGATGAATACGCCTTTGCAGCCCTGCGGGCCGGGGCCTCTGCGTTCCTGCTCAAGGACGTGGCGCCGGCGGAACTGATCAGCGCGGTGCGGGTGGTGGCCAGCGGCGATGCCGTGGTGGCACCGCGCGTTACACAGCGGCTGCTGGAGACCTATGTCCGCGGCGCCGGCGGCATGGATCCTGCAGGGACAGCGGGCGCCGGCGGCCAGGGCGCCGGCAGCCCCGCACGCCCGGCGCGGGATCCGTTGCTGGAGGACCTGACACCCCGCGAAAACGAGATGCTCGGGGCGATGGCGGAGGGGCTCTCCAATGCCGAAATCGCGCACCGATACTTCCTGTCCGAGGCCACCGTCAAGACGCATGTGCGCCGGATCCTGACCAAGCTCCACCTCCGCGACCGCGTCCAGGCCGTGGTGTACGCGTACGAGACCGGCCTCGTGGTGCCGAGCAACGCGGACTACTGACGGCCGCCGCCCGGCGGCCGCGAGGCAGGCTACCGGCCGGTAGTGCCTGAAGCAGTGGTTTCAGGCACATTGCCGAATTGCCCGTGAGGCAACGTTGGTTGCCTTCTTGGCCTTCCCGTTGGGGGATAGCCCGGTCTCACCCGGCGTCATTTGTGGGACTGCACAAGACGGACGGTGCGCCGCGCGGTCTAGTGTGAAACGACATTGTGGTCCGCCGCACAGCATGGATTCGATTCCGTGCCGGCACAGAGCGGGCCTGAACCCCCCACGAAGGACGGCGCCTCCATGCCCGCTGACCAGCAGCTCTCAAAATCCCTGAAACCCAGGCATCTGTCCATGATTGCGATCGCCGGCGTGATCGGCGCCGGACTGTTTGTCGGTTCGGGTGCGGCGATCCAGCAGGCCGGCCCTGGCATCCTGGTTGCCTATGCCGCGGCGGGACTCGTCGTCATCCTCGTCATGCGGATGCTGGGCGAGATGGCCGCGGCCAACCCGGAAACCGGCTCATTTTCCACCTACGCGGACAAGGCCCTGGGCCGCTGGGCGGGGTTCAGCATCGGCTGGCTCTACGCATGGTTCTGGATCATTGTCCTCGGCATCGAGGCCACGGCCGGGGCAGCGATCATGCACCGCTGGGTCCCCGGCATTGACCAGTGGGAGTGGGCGCTTGCCCTGATGGTGCTGCTGACGCTGACCAACCTCGGGTCCGTGAAGTCGTACGGCGAGTTCGAGTTCTGGTTCGCTTCCATCAAGGTCGCGGCCATCGTGCTCTTCCTGCTCTTCGGCGCCGCCGCGATCCTGGGCCTCGTCCCCGGCGTTCCGGCGCCCGGCCTGGACAACCTGATTGGCAACGGCGGGTTCATGCCCAACGGCCCCGGCGCCGTCCTGGCTGGCATCCTCGTGGTGGTGTTCTCGTTCTTCGGCGCCGAAATTGCCACCATCGCCGCCGGCGAATCCGAGAACCCGGTCGATGCCGTCAAGAAGGCCGTTAAGTCCACCGTCTGGCGCATCCTCGTGTTCTACATCGGCTCCATCGCCATTGTGGTCACCCTGCTGCCCTGGAACTCGGCCTCCGTCGCCAAGAGCCCCTACGTTGCGGTCATCGAGCTGTTCGGCATCCCCGGCGCCGGAACCATCATGGACATTGTGGTGCTGACCTCGGTGCTCTCCTGCCTGAACTCCGGCCTCTACACCGCCAGCCGCATGCTGTTCTCGCTGTCCCGCCGCGGCGATGCCCCCAAGTCGTGGATGCGGATTTCCAGGCGCGGCGTGCCTGCTGCCGCGGTGCTGGCCTCCACGGTGGTCGGCTTCGTCACCGTCGGACTGAACTACGTCGCCCCGGACACGGTCTTCCTGTTCCTGGTCAACACCTCCGGCGCCATCGCGCTGTTCGTGTGGCTCGTGATCGCTACTTCGCAGCTGATCCTGCGCCGCCGCATGGGGGCCGCCGCCAAGGACCTCCAGCTGAAAATGTGGCTCTTCCCGTACCTGACCTGGGTCTCGATCGTCAGCATCGTGGCCCTGCTGATCGGCATGGTGATCCTGGAATCCACGCGGGAATCGCTGCTGCTCTCGCTGGCTCTCGCCGCCGTCGTCGTGGGGATCGGGGTCATCCGCTACCGCAGGAACGGTTCGAAGGCCGCTGTTCCCGCAGCAGGTGCCGCCGGGACTGTCACCGGGGACGCCACGGTGGCTGACGCCGAGGCCGGCGCCGAGGACGCCACGGTGGGCGCCCGCCCGGTGTCGTAGCCCGGAAGGCCCCCGCGGGTCCCGGACCACCGGACATGCCCTCCCCCCGCGCCCATCATTGGACATAGCACCATTATGTCTACTGCTCGGCGCGAGGGGAGGGCATCTCCATGCGGGCCGCGGGACATGCCCAGTCCCGGGGCCGAGGGGAGGGCATGTCCCGCGGGAGCACAGCCGCAGCACAGGAAGGGACTAGCCAGCCCATAGCGCGGCCGGGTTCGATGGGCTCATGACAAAAATGCCCCAGCCCCCGCACGAGCCGCACCCCAACCATGACCGCGGCCTGGAATTCGATCTCTCCACCCTCGTGAGCCGCCGATCGCTGGGCATGTTCCTCGGCGCGGGAACGGCCGCGGCCCTCGCGGCCTGCAGCCCGGGCGGCACCAGCGGCACCGGCGGCAGCAGCGGCAGTCCGACGTCGGCCGCGGCCACGTCGGCGGCAACGTCGACCGCAGCGACTTCGGCCTCGGCCACTCCGACGCTGACCCGGGCAATCGCCGAGTGCGGGGTTGAAATCCCGCAGGAAACCGCCGGGCCCTTCCCCGGTGACGGTTCCAACGGTCCCAACGTCCTCGAGGCATCCGGTGTGGTCCGTCAGGACATCACGTCCAGCTTCGGGACCTCCACCAGCACGGCCGAGGGCGTACCGCTGACCGTCACCCTGACCCTGCTCGACAACGCCAACGGCTGCACCCCGCTGGCCGGTGCCGCAGTCTACGCCTGGCACTGTGACCGCGAGGGCAAGTACTCCATGTACGATTCCGGGCTTCAAAACGAGAACTACCTCCGCGGCGTCCAGGAGGCCGACGCCAACGGCCAGGTCACGTTCAAGACCATCTACCCCGGCGCCTACAACGGCCGCTGGCCACACATCCACTTCGAAGTGTTCGAGTCCATGAACAATGCGACGGCGGCCGGCCAGGTCCTGGCGGTGTCACAGATCGCCTTGACCGAGGCGGCCTGCAAGGAGGTCTACGCGTCGGCCGGGTACGAATCCAGCGCGCAGAACTTCCCCCGCACCACGCTGAAGTCCGACAACGTCTTCGGCGACGACGGCGGCATCTACCAGCTGGCCACCATGACCGGCTCGGTAGCCGCGGGCTACGCCGCCGGTCTCAACGTCACCGTCTAGGCACGGCACCGCCCGGCTCCCGGGGGCCCGTGCGCGCCGGGCTAGACTCGGAGCCATGCCAACACCGAGCACTGCCGCAGAGCACATCCAGGACCTCGGCGCGTACGTCAGCGCGTCGCCGTCGAGCTTCCACGCCGTCCACGAAGCCGCGCGCCGGCTGGACGCGGCGGGCTTCACGGGCCTGGACGAACTGCAGCCCTGGCCGGAGCCCGCGGCCGCCGCTGCCGGCAAGTTCTACGTGATCCGCGACGGCGCCCTCATCGCCTGGGTGGTGCCGGCAGGCGCCGGACCGACCACGGGCTTCAACATCCTCGGCGCGCACACGGACTCGCCGTCCTTCAAACTCAAGCCGAAGCCCACCACCGGCAAGTTCGGCTGGCTGCAGGCCGGCGTCGAGGTCTACGGCGGACCCCTGTTGAACTCCTGGCTGGACCGCGAACTCCAGCTCGCCGGCCGGCTCGTCATGCGCGACGGCACCCAGCACCTCACGGCCACCGGCCCGCTGCTGCGCTTCCCGCAGCTCGCCATCCACCTGGACCGGGCCGTCAATGAGGGTCTGGCCCTGGACAAGCAGCAGCACATGAATCCGGTCTTTGGCCTGGGCGATCCCGCCGGCGAGGACCTGCTCGGACTCCTCGCGGACCGGGTTGCCGACGCCGAAGTGGATCCGGCGCAGATCGGCGGGTACGACGTCGTCGTCGCGGACACCCAGGCCCCGGCGGTGTTCGGCGCCAGGGGCGAATTCTTCGCCTCCGGCCGGCTCGACAACCTCTCCGCGACGCACGCAGGGCTCACGGCCCTGGTGGCGCACGCCGCCACGCCGCTGCCGGACGGTGCGCCCATCGCCGTGCTGGCCGCCTTCGACCACGAGGAAATCGGCTCGGCGTCCCGGTCCGGAGCGTGCGGGCCCATCCTCGAAGATGTGATCGTGCGGATCTCGGACGGACTCGGTGCCTCGGCAAGCCAGCGGCGGCAGGCCTTCGCGGCCTCGTTCTGCGTCTCCGCGGACGCGGGCCACGCCGTGCACCCGAACTATCCCGAGCGGCACGATCCCGCCAACCGGCCGGTCCTCAACGGCGGTCCGCTGCTGAAGATCAACGCCAACCAGCGCTATGCGACCGACGCCGCCGGGGCCGCCCTCTGGGCCCGGCTGTGCACCGACGCCGGGATTCCGTACCAGGAGTTCGTCTCCAACAACGTGATGCCGTGCGGGTCCACGATCGGCCCGCTGACCGCCACGCGGCTGGGAATCCGGACGGTCGACGTCGGCGTCGCCCTGCTGTCGATGCATTCGGCACGCGAGCTCTGCGGTGTCGAGGACCCGCACCGGCTGGCCGTGGTGACCCGGACGTTTTTCCGGACGGCAGCCTGACGCCTGGCGGCGCCCCGGCAAGCCTGGCGGGGACCTCTGACGGGCGTGGCCGGGCCTGAGCCGGGCCTAGACGGTCAGCCCGACCACGAGGTTGAGTGTGGCGGCCAGGATGATGGTCCCGAAAACATAGGACAGCAGGCTGTGTTTGAGCGCCTCGGCGCGCACACTGTGGTTTTCCAGGGCAGTGTCCGAGACCTGGTAGGTCATGCCGAGGCTCGTGGCGAGGTAGGCGAAATCCGTGTACTGCGGGGGGCCGGCCTGGTTGAAGTCGATGCCGCCAACCGCCGCCCCCGCGCGGACGTCGGTGCTGTAGTACAGCTCGGCGTAACGCAGCGTGAACAAGGTCTGGACCAGCAGCCAGGACATCGCCACCGAGGACAGCACCAAAAACCCGCCGCCGAAGCGCGCCCAGGTGTCAGTGCTGTGGGAATCGATGACGACGGCGGCCACCGCGACGAGGCTCGCCGCATTCGTGGTCAGGATCAGCAGGTCGGTGACGCTGCGGGACGGGTCCTCGGCCGTGGCGTGGGCCCTGGTTTGGGTGGGGTCCAGCCGGCCGACCACCAGCCAGACCCAGACCACGTAGCAGGCCGCGGCGCAGGTCCAGCCGACCGCCGGCGCCTCCACCCAGTACCCTGCCAGCCCGGTCACCGCGGCGGCGATCACGCCGACCATCATCATGGCCGCGAACCGCAGCCGGCTGCGGCGTACCGGTGGCGGCACGGAGGAGGAATCGGTGTCGGTGTCCATTTTCAGATCATGGCACAGACCATGTCCCGGGAACCCGCCCCGCCGCGTTCCGTGCGGCGGTTTTCCACATGAGCGTCCCGCCAGCTTCCGGCGCCGGGCGCCCGGGTCTAGCGTGGCCCCATCAGGAATCGTCGAAACCAGCCCCGATGCACTAAGATATTGAAGTCTGTGCTGCGCCCTGCCTCCGTTCCGGCGGCCGGGCACTGCATGGCACCGCAAATGAACCTCCTGTTACGGAAATGCCGTAACCGCTTAGCCCAAAGGAGGTGGGTTCACATATGCGTCCTTACGAATTGATGGTAATCATCGACCCCGAGGTCGAAGAGCGTGCCGTTGAGCCGTCGCTTCAGAAGTTCCTGAACGTCATCACCAACGATGGTGGAACCATCGAAAAGGTTGACATCTGGGGCCGTCGTCGCCTGGCTTACGAAATCCAGAAGAAGTCCGAAGGTATCTACGCCGTGGTGAACTTCACCGCTGAGCCGGCTACCGCCAAGGAACTTGACCGCCAGCTGAGTCTCAACGAGACCATCATGCGCACCAAGATCACCCGCCCCGAAGAGCAGAAAGTTGTTGCTGAGTAATTCAGCGGGCAACCTTCAATCTTCATCCCCGCAGGAACGCACAAGGAGGCAGTAGATGGCAGGCGAAACCACTATCACGGTTATCGGTAACCTCACCAATGACCCCGAACTCAGGTTCACACCGTCCGGTTCGGCCGTAGCGAATTTCACCATCGCTTCTACTCCCCGCACCTTCGACCGGCAGTCCAATGAGTGGAAGGACGGGGAAACCCTGTTCCTCCGCGCTTCGGTCTGGCGCGAAGCAGCCGAAAACGTCGCCGAGTCCCTGACCAAGGGCATGCGCGTGATCGTCTCCGGCCGCCTGAAGAGCCGTTCCTACGAAACAAAAGAAGGCGAGAAGCGCACCGTTATCGAGCTTGAGGTCGATGAAATCGGCCCGAGCCTGCGCTACGCCAACGCCAAGGTCAACCGCACCCAGCGCTCCGGCGGTCAGGGTGGCCAGGGTGGCTTCGGCGGCGGCAACAGCGGCGGTGGATTCGGTGGCGGCCAGGGTGCAAACCAGGGCGGCAACACCGGTGGGACATGGGGCGGCAACCAGCCCGCCGCGCAGGAAGACCCGTGGGCCACGCCCGGGGTCAGCAATGCGGGCGGCGGCTGGGGCAACGGCCCGGATTCCGAACCTCCCTTCTAAACAACATCTAAGGTCCGGCAACGAAAACCGACTGGCCGCCGCAAGGCGGCCTGGTGCAGACTGCGCCGGATCACCACCATCCCGTGGATCAATATCCACGGGCTCCATCGAATAGGAGCTCCACGATGGCTAAGGCTGAACTCCGTAAGCCCAAACCAAAGTCCAACCCCTTGAAGGCCGCTGACATCACTGTCATCGACTACAAGGACGTAGCATTGCTGCGCAAGTTCATCTCCGACCGCGGAAAGATCCGCGCCCGTCGCGTCACTGGCGTCACGGTGCAGGAACAGCGCAAGATCGCCCAGGCAATCAAGAACGCCCGCGAAGTTGCTCTGCTGCCTTACTCCGGCGCTGGCCGCGGCTAAGGAAGGGATTAACTAAAATGGCAAAGCTCATTCTGACCCACGAAGTAACCGGTCTCGGTGCTGCTGGCGACGTTGTCGAGGTCAAGGACGGTTACGCACGTAACTACCTGCTGCCCCGCAACTTCGCCCTGACCTGGTCCAAGGGTGGCGAGAAGCAGGTTGAGTCCATCAAGGCTGCCCGCGTTGCCCGCGAGCACGCTTCCCTGGAAGACGCTCAGAAGCAGGCTGCTGCACTCTCCGCCAAGCCGGTCAAGCTGGTCGTCAAGGCTGGCGCAACCGGACGCCTGTTCGGCACCGTCAAGCAGGGCGACGTGGCCGACGCTGTTGAGGCCGCAGGCCTGGGCCGCATCGACAAGCGCAAGGTTGAACTGCCGGCACACATCAAGTCGACCGGTTCCTACCAGGCAAACGTCCGTCTCCACGACGACGTTTCCGCTGTGATCGAACTCGACGTAGTCGCAGGCAAGTAGCCCTCACCGGCTGCAGTCCTGAACTGCTGGAAGGCTCCCGCCTCCGGACCCCTCTGAGGGACCGAAGGCGGGAGCCTTCTGCTTTCAACTCCAGCGCACGGGGCCTAGCCGTGGTGCAGCACCGTGGTGACATGCCGGTAGCCGAGCCGGACCAATTCCGCCAGCACGGCCTCGTCGACGTCGTCGAGCTTGTTGACGTACAGGCAGCCTGCGCCGAGCTTGTGCCTGCCCAGCCTGCCGAGGAGTTCGGCGGCCTCGGGCCCATACGTCAGGCCGTAGAGCGACAGGCTGGATTTCCTGGGGGAGAAGCCGACCGCCGCGGCATCGCCCTCCCTGCCGCTCGCGTACTTGTAGTGGTAGCGGCCGAAGCCCACAATCGTCGGACCCCACATTTGCGCCGGTTCCCCCGTGATTTCGGACATCAGTGCCAGCAGGCGGAACCCGTCAGCGCGCCGGACCGGATGCTCGACGGCAGCCAGGAACTCCTGAACCGACGCGCCGGTTGCCTGTGTTTTGTTGTCAGCCATGAGGGAAGTCTGGCAGAGCGCGGCAGTCCTGTCAGGCCGGGCGGGTGCCCGGGAATAAATCCCCGCCCCCGCCGCTTCTAAAGGTAGATGCAAACGCATGTAGTCGTGTTGCCAGGATTCAACTTAGGAGCTCTCCGTGGAAACCCGCCGTATCACCGTTATCTCCGCCGGACTCGGCGTCCCCTCCTCGAGCCGCCTGCTGGCGGACCAGCTGGCTGCCTCGGCCGAGCGGCAGCTTGCCGCGGCCGGCTACGCAGTGGAGATCGAGGTCTTGGAGTTGCGGGACCTCGCCGTGGACATCGCCAACAACTTTGTGACCGGATATGCGGCTCCGCGACTGGCCGAAGTGATCGCCGGTGTCGAGGCCTCCGACGGCCTGATCGCCGTCAGCCCCGTGTTCAGCGCATCCTACAGCGGGCTTTTCAAGTCCTTCATCGACGTGCTCGACCCCAAGACGCTCGAGGGCAAGGCCGTGCTGATCGGGGCCACCGCCGGAACGGACCGGCACCAGATGGTGCTGGACTTCGCGATGCGGCCGCTCTTCACCTACCTGCGCACCCGGATCGCCGCCACCGCGGTTTTCGCCGGCCCGCAGGACTGGGGAAACAACGACGACGGCGGCTCGCCGCTCTCGGTGCGCGTGGACCGGGCGGCGGGGGAGTTTGTCGTCCTGCTGCAGGACTCAGGGCCGCAGCAGAAGCCGGCCGCGCTGGAGTCCCTGCCGTTTGAGCAGCTGCTCGCCGGGATCTCTGCCCAGCGGTAGGGCCCGCCGGCCCTCCGAACCTGCAGCGTCGGTCCGAACCTTTTCGGCCGCCCGCTCGTTGTCCGGGACATGAAGTGTCCCGTGGATTCTATTGACCTGATCATGAGTGAACGCAGCGGTGTGGAGATCGACTATTGCCCCCAATGCCGCGGGGTGTGGCTGGACCGGGGAGAGCTGGACAAGATCATCGACCGTGCGGCGGAGTCACTGGGCCCGGCAGCTGCAGGCCCCGCCGCGCCGTTGCCGCCGGCAGCGATGCCACCTACGACACCCGGTCACATACCGCCCCCGCTGTACAACCTCGACCCGCGCCGGGATGACCGGCGTCCGGATGACCGCCGCTATGACGACCGCCGGTACGATGAGCGCCGCGACCGTCCCCGTCCCGACCAGGCGAGGTATGAGCAGCCGCGTTACGATGACCGGCGCCGTCCCAAGAAGAAGGAAAGCTGGCTGGGGGACCTGTTCGACTTCTAGCCCTGCGGACTCCCGGGCCCTGAGGGTGGCCCGGACTGGGCGTGGGGCCCGCGGTGCTCAGTCGCCGAGCAGTGCGATGAATTCCCGGGCCTGCTTCATGGAAATATCCGAGTGGCGGGTCAGGGCGGTCGCTGCGGCCTCGGTGTCGCCGCTCTTGGCCAGGGTGCGGATCCTCCCGTAGATCTCATCATTGAGCATGTTGCTGCTCACCTCGCGGGTGACATCGCCCTTGCTGGCGATCGCGCGGTAGCGGTACGAGAACCGCTGCGGGACGTCGTCGTCGTCCGGAACGGCCGCCGGGGCTGGCTCCGGGGCGCGGAAGGGCTGGGGGTGGGCTGCCAGTGCCGCGACGGCGTCGCGGGACGCCCGGAGGCCCTCGCCTGTTGCCTCGAGGTAGACCTTGATGGCGGCCATGGCCTGCCCCTGCGCGATGAGCGCGTAGAGCTGCCGGTGCTGTTCCTGGGTGAGCCTGGCGGCCGCGGTCCGGGCCAGCTCAGCGGAGTCGTGGTCCGGCTGCGGCGTGGGTGCCGGACTGGAGCGTTTACCGCGGCGGCTCCACGCCCGGACGGCCATCAGCACAGCGGCGGCCACGAGCACCAGGATCAGTACGGGAATGAGCAGGGAGTCCATGTGCTAGAGCCGATCTACGTAATACTTTGCGGTCTTCAGATCCGAATGGGTCGACTGCCGCAGCAGCCGGGCGGCCTTCGTCTTCTGGCCGTCGCGGGCCAGCGACTGCAGCTGCAGGAGGAGTTGCGGACTAAGGTGTCCGATGGCGAACAGCGCGTCCTCGTGGCCGGCGCCGCCCCGGCCCAGCAGGGCGGAACGGGCGTGGTCGGCCTGTTGCGATTGCTGCTGGGAGTTCTGGCTGGGGCGCGTGGTCGCTTCAATCCGGGCGCGGGAGGCCTCGGCAGCATGGACCTGCGCCGCGTAGTGGGCCTGGGACTTAACCGCCAGTTCCTGCTGGTAGCGCTCGGCCTCTGAGATGCCGTGGTTCCGCGGCTTCAGCGCCGTGACCGCCGCCCAGAGCACCGCCGTGAGGATGAGGGCAGGCAACATGACTATCAGTACATCGCCCATGGTTAGAGCTTATGCCAGATTGCCGTTATCCACAGCATGTTCCGCACCTCGCGTACAGTGCGCGGCGGCCGGCGTCAATTCGCTTCGGTGGGATGAATCCGGTCACAAAATGTGCAAATCGGGCGGCAAATGTGGCCTCCTGCGCTGCCTCGTATCCCCAGCCCCAAGGTGCAGGCTGTGGATGAAGCTTGGCGGAAATTGTTTTGTGTCCACAAGATGAATCCAACATTTCCGCAGGTCAAGTACAGATTACAGGCTTAACTTTTTTTCTATCCACAGCTCTACCCACAGACTGTGCACAAGCATCAGGCACTAGTGCACAGGTTATCCACAGGGCAGCGGAGTTGCCGGGTTGGTGCCTGTCCCATCGGCGGATAACGTTGCAGGATATCGGGCGTGGGAAGCGGAAAACCTGCGGTCACCGGGTGGTGCCAACCAGGCCACCGACCCCGGGGCCCGATGCCCACGGAGCCGCACCAACACTGTGGATAACCGCGGTGGTCGGACCGCGCGAACTGTCGGAGCTGACTGGTAAGAATAAAGCGGCCGGCATGTGCCGGGGTTTGCCGCCGGCTTCACAGCGGTTTGGCTTCACGGCGGTTTGGCTTCACGGCGGTTTGGCTTCACAGCGGTCCGGCGTCACTGCAGTTCGGCGTCACAGCGATTCGGCATCACACAATGAAGGACGGCAGTTTTGTCAGTTACGCATCTGGACTCAGTCGAGGGTACGCGGGGAGCCGAAGGCAGCCGCAAGCCTCCGCAGGACATCCCCGCGGAGCAGTCAGTTCTGGGCGGCATGATGCTGTCCAAGGACGCCATCGCCGACGTCGTTGAGATCCTGCGTGGCCAGGACTTCTACCGTCCGGCGCACGAAACCATCTACGAGGCCATCATCGACCTCTACGGCCGCGGCGAGCCCGCGGACGCCGTCACCGTCTCGGACGAGCTGACCAAGCGCGGCGAAATCAACAGGATCGGCGGACCCGCCTACCTGCACGAACTCATCCAGACCGTCCCCACGGCCGCCAACGCCGGCTACTACGCCGAAATCGTGGGCGAACGCGCGGTGCTGCGCCGCCTGGTTAACGCCGGCACCAAGATCGTCCAGCTCGGCTACGGACAGGACGGCGAGGTCGAAGACCTGGTCAACCAGGCCCAGGCCGAGGTCTACGCCGTCGCCGAACGCCGGACCGCCGAGGACTACGTGGTCCTCAAGGACGTCATGGAATCCACCGTGGACGAGATCGAGGCCTCGGGCCACCGCGGCGAGGGCATGGTGGGTGTCCCCACCGGCTTCTACGAGCTCGATGAACTCACCCACGGCCTGCATCCGGGCCAGATGATCGTCATCGCCGCCCGCCCCGCCGTAGGCAAGTCCACGTTCGCGCTGGACTTCGCCCGCTCGGCCGCCATCAAGAACAACCTCGCGACCGTCATGTTTTCCCTCGAAATGGGCCGCAACGAAATCGCCATGCGCCTGTTGTCCGCCGAGGCCACGATCGGCCTCCAGGACCTCCGCAAGGGCACCATCAAGGACGAGCAGTGGTCCAAGATTGCCACCACCATGGGACGGATGAACGATGCGCCGCTGTTCATCGATGACAGCCCCAACATGTCGCTGATGGAAATCCGGGCCAAGTGCCGGCGCCTGAAGCAGCAGCATGACCTCAAGCTGGTGATCCTGGACTACCTGCAGCTCATGAGCTCGGGCAAGAAGGTGGAGTCCCGCCAGCAGGAAGTCTCCGAGTTCTCCCGTGCCCTGAAGCTTCTGGCCAAGGAGCTGCAGGTGCCTGTGATCGCGCTGTCGCAGCTGAACCGTGGCTCCGAGCAGCGCCAGGACAAGCGCCCCATGGTCTCGGACCTGCGCGAATCGGGCTCCATCGAGCAGGATGCCGACATGGTGATCCTGCTGCACCGCGAAGACGTCTATGACAAGGAGTCCCCGCGCGCCGGTGAGGCGGACATCCTGATCGCCAAGCACCGTAACGGCCCCACAAAAGACATTGTGGTGGCCTTCCAGGGCCACTACTCGCGGTTTGCCAACATGGCCGCCGACGCCGGCGGTGGCGGCGGCTTCTAGCCCCCTGGCCCCTGTCCGGCCCTAGCGGTCGCCGGCCGCGAGCAGGTGGTTGGGCAGCCGGTTCCCCGGGGCCCGGCCGCGGATTTCCAGCAGTTCGCGGGCGTGGGCGTGGAGCCGGATGTCTTCCGCGGACACCGGCACCCACTGCGGAATCGGAACCGAGGTGCCGGTCTCGTCGCGGGCGACCATGACGGTCAGGCAGTAGGTGGTCAGGTTCAGCTCGCGCCCCTTGGGGTCTCCGGACCGGACGTGGACGGCGATGTGCATGCCCTTCGTTCCGGTGTACACCAGCCGGGCCTCCACCTCCACGACGTGGCCGATCAGCAGCGGCCGGTAGAACCGCACACCGCCGGAGAATACGGCCACGGTGTCCTTGCCGCAGTAGCGGGAGGCGCAGACGTAGGCAGCCTCATCGATCCATTTCATGACGATGCCGCCGTGCACCTTGCCGCCCCAGTTCACGTCCGTGGGTGCCGCCATGAACCGCAGCACCACACGCTCGGCCGTGCCGGCGTCGGTATATTCCTGTGCGCTCATGGCCTCCACGATGTCCTCGCGGACTTTGATCCGGGCCAGCGCGTGGTCCCGCTGTTCGATTTCTTCCGGCGTCACGGGGACGAACTGCGGCACCGGTATCGGCTTGCCGTCAGCGCCCACGGCCACGAAGATCACGATGCACTGGCTGCGCATGGTGGCGGGGCCGCCCTTCGGATCGCCCGAGGACACCACGGTGCGGATATGCATCGAGGACCGCCCGGTGTACACGATCGTGGCCTCGACCTCCACCATGTCGCCGCTGTTGACCGGGTCCGCGAAGTGGATGTTCCCCACGTAGGCCGTCACGCAGTAGGACTTTGCCCAGCCGACGGCGGCGGCATAGGCGGCCTTGTCCACCCACTCGAGCACGGTGCCGGCGTCGACAGAGCCGCTGTGCCCGACATCGGTGGGGGCCGCCAGGAAGCGCAGGGTCACGGAATTGGGCGCGTTCTCGCTCATATTGTGAGTTTACTGATTGCCCCGGCGCGTGCCGCCGGCCGGCGACACAATCGCTGTCCGGCACGCCATAACCCAGCCATATCCCGAAGACATGCGACGGCGGGCGGCCACCAGAAGGTGACCGCCCGCCGTCGCGCACTGTAGGCCGTGAGCGAAGCCGTGGACGCCTTAGGCCAGGACGCGGAGCTTCGAGTCGGCGCGGCCGAAGAGGGCGCGGTCGGCGGAGAGCTTGCCGGCGCCGACGAGGGCAACGGCTGCGGCGGCGGCCGCCAGGATCAGGACGAGTTCATAGCCGCCGGTTGCGACGAAGACGCCGGCGGAGGCGTGGACCATGAACAGGGCGCCGAGCATGTCCAGTGCGAGGAGGGCCGCAAAGACGCGGGTGAGCACGCCCAGGATCAGCGCGACACCGCCGACGAGCTCGAGGGTGGCGACGACGGGAGCCACCGCCTGGGCTGCCGGAACACCCATCTGGGAGAAGGCGGCCTGGGTGCCGGCGATCGTGAATTCGTTGAACTTCTGCCAGCCGTGGGCGGCGAACAGGAAGCCGGCGATGACGCGCAGGATGGTTCGGGCGGAGGTGGTCAGGGCGGGCTGGTTCATGGGAAATACCGTTTCGTAAGGAGGAGGCGTCGCGGCTCTCTGGCGCCGCGGCTTCGGTTGCGTTCAAGATCCAGTCTCCCCGACATTTAGTTGAAATGTCAACTAAAAGACGCGCAAGGTCGATTCGCTGCCCGGCTAGGGTTAAGCCGTGCAACCTTCCCCGCAGCTGTCCACCGCCCCGCCGCCGTCCACCGGGCAGCGCCGGGAGATCCTGCGCCTGGCAGTGCCGGCCTTCGGCGCGCTGATCGCCGAGCCGCTGTTCCTGCTCGCGGATTCGGCCATTGTGGGCCACCTCGGCGTGGCCGAACTGGCCGGCGTCGGGCTGGCATCGGCGGTCCTGCACACGGCAGTCGGACTGATGGTGTTCCTCGCGTACTCCACGACGCCGGCAGTGGCGCGGGCCATCGGCAACGGCCAGCTGCCCAAGGCCCTCGCCGCCGGACGCGACGGCATCTGGCTGGCGCTCCTGCTCGGACTCGTCCTTGCGGTCGCGGGATTCCTGGCCGCCGGGCCGCTGCTGGACCTGATGGGCGCCCGGGGCGAGGTGCATGGGTTTGCCGTGGACTACCTGCGCGGGTCCATGCCAGGCCTCGTGGCGATGCTGCTCATCTTCGCGGGCACCGGCGTGCTGCGCGGACTCCAGGACACCCGGACCCCGCTGATCGTCGCCGCCGCAGGGTTCACGCTGAACATCGCCCTGAACCTGGTCCTCGTCTACGGGCTGGGCTGGTCCGTCACCGGCTCGGCCGTGGGCACCAGCATCGCGCAGTGGGCCATGGCGGCCGTCTATGTGCTGATGGTCCGGCGCAACGCCCGCACCAACGGGGTGTCCCTGCGGCCGGACTGGCGTGGCATCCGGGCCCTGACCGGAGTGGGTTCCTGGCTGATGCTGCGCACGCTTAGCCTGCGGATTGCGATTCTCGCCACGGTGGTGGTGGTCACCGCCCAGGGGCCGGTCAATCTCGCCGCGCACCAGCTGGCCATGACCATCTTCACATTCTTCGCCTTCGCCCTCGACGCCCTCGCGATCGCGGCCCAGGCCCTGATCGGCAAGGAACTCGGCGCGGTCCGGCCGGTGGAGGCACGTGCGCTGACGCGCACCATGACCCGGTGGGGGCTCGGCTTCGGCGTCCTGACCGGGGTCCTTCTGGCTGCCGCGGCACCGTGGGCGGGCGCCCTCTTCACGCCCGACGCCGAAGTCCAGGCTGCGCTTACCGTCGCCCTTTGGGTGCTCGCCGCCGGGCAGCCGCTGGCCGGATACGTCTTTGTCCTCGACGGCGTCCTCATCGGCGCGGGCGACGCCCGCTACCTGGCGATCGCCGGGGTCGTCAATCTCGCCGCCTACCTGCCGCTGCTGCTGGCCGTGCTGTCTTCCGGCGCTGGCGCCGGGACGGGATTGCTCTGGCTGTGGGCCGCCTTCTCACTCGGCTACATGGCGGCGCGGGCGCTCACGCTGGGCCTCCGGGCCCGGACGGACCGGTGGATGGTCCTCGGCGCGCGGTGAGTGCAGGCTGGGTGCGCACTGGGCCCGCCCGGCCGGCAGACGCGCTCAGCGGCGGCTTCGCACTAAACTGGACGGGTGACTCTTCCCGCAGCGCCTGACGCGACCCCTGCCATCCGCGCCGCGGCCGACCTCTTCAAGCCCGTGCTTGTCAGGGCGGCCGTTGCGCTCGTGTTTGGCGCGGTCACCGTGTTCTGGGCGGCGCCCCCGGAGTCGGGCATGGGCTGGGCCGGCGGCCTCTACCTGCTGGCCACTGGTGTGGTGATGATCTGGACGGTGCCCAAGACCGGATTCCGCCCGCAGGAAGGCGCCGGCAGGGTCCTCTCCGCCGGCGGAGCAGCCCTGGCCGGAGCCGGCGCGGCCGTGGCCCTGATCCCCGCCCCGCTGGTCTTCGGAATCATCGCGGCAATGGGCCTGGGCGTGGCCGGCGCCGCGGAGCTGTTCGCGGGCATTCGTAGCCGCGGCCGGTCCGTGCTGGCCCGCGACTGGATCGCCTCCGGTGTGATCGGGCTGGGCACTGCGATTGCGCTGCCGTTCTTCATCGGCCTCGGCCCGCACGCCCTCCTCGGCGTTGCCGGCGGCGGGGCCATCATCAGCGGCGTCCTGTGGATGCTGTCCGGACTGACCCTGCGCCATGATGCTCCGGGCGATTCCGCGGAGGCCGTAAACTAGTACCGACAGGTTCTACCCGGCGTAGAACAATTGCGGTAACAAGACAGCCGCGCCTTTGCGCGGGCTGCAGGAGGAAAACACCTTGGCACAGCAGAAACCCGGAGCGCCCCGCAGCCTGCGGACCTCGGTCAAGGGACCGCTCATGTTCTCCGCATTCTGGGCCGTGGTGGTTTTCTTCGGCGTCCTGATCTTCGCCTCGGGCGGCAGCGCCCGCGCACCCCGTTTCGATCTGGCGCTCATCGGCGCCGGGATCGCCTTTATTGTGATCCTGGTAGTGGCCGCCATGCTGGCCATGAGCCACAAGGAGAACCCCGCCGATCTGGGGAAAGGCTCCGGCGTTAACCTAAGTTCCAAGCGCACGCCCTCCGGCCATGGCGGCCCGGCAGCGCACCCCCGCCCCGAGGCCGGCCCCGGCGATTCCCGCGACAACGGGCCACGGGCCTAACAGCGGGGCTTAGCAGGCGTAGGCCTCACAGCGGCGCGCCCGCGGCGTCAGGACGCGGCTTTCCGGGCCCGGTACGCGGCCACGTGCGCGCGGTTGGCGCAGTTTCCCGTGTCGCAATAGCGCTTCGAGCGGTTGCGGCTCAGGTCCAGCACGACGGCGTCGCAGTCGTCCGCGGCGCACACCAGCAGGCGGTCCATTTCCTTGCTGCGGATCACGTCCACGATCGCCATGGCCGCCTCCGTGCTCATCCGGTCGGCCAGCGGCGCCTCCGGGGTGGTGGCGTGCAGGTGCCAGTCCCAGGGGTCGTGCTTGACCAGCTGGGGCAGCGCCCGGGCCTCGCGGAGCAGCCGGTTCACGGTCTCCGCGGCTGCTGACTCCCCGGCCTGCCAGAGCTCGGCGAGCTCGCCGCGCAGCCGCCGCACGCTGGCCAGCTCGGCCCCGTCCCGGGTGCGGGAACCGGTGAAGCCCTCGGCCTCCAGGAAGTCGTCCAGATCCTTGACCGTGGCCAAATGTTCCTCACCATTGGCCGCGGTGTTGATGAGGTTGACCACAGAACGCAGGGCAACTTCCGTGTCAGGGGCAAAAACCATCTTGACTCCTTACCTTGCCGGGGCGTAATGTCATGAGCATAACCCTACTTTACTCCTGACAGGAGAATGCCCGTGTCTGCCCCCCAGCGTCCCGTCGCCATCCCGGTCCGAGACCTTGCCGCCCAGCGGCCTGCCTCCGAACCGGGCGGCACCCTGCAGGACGCCAGGCAGGGCACCACGCGGGCCGCCGCGCCGTCCGGGTTCATGGCATCGGGCCTGGGCGTCGCCCTGTTTTCGTCCGCGGTGTTCGGGCTCTCCGGATCATTCGCCAAGGCGCTCCTGGAAACGGGCTGGACTCCCGGGGCGGCCGTCACGGCCCGGCTCACCGGTGCGGCCCTGATTCTGGCCGTCTTTGCTCTTCCCTCCTTGCGCGGGCGCTGGCACCAGCTACGGGACAACTGGCTGACCGTGCTGCTGTTCGGATTCATCGGCGTCGCCGCCTGCCAGCTGTTCTATTTCAACGCCGTATCCCGGCTCTCGGTCGGCGTCGCCCTGCTGCTGGAGTACCTGGCGCCGGTCCTGATCGTGCTTTGGCTGTGGGCCGCCAGCCGGAAACGGCCGCGGCCACTGACCATTGCCGGCACTCTCCTGTCCCTCGGCGGGCTGGTCCTGGTCCTGGACCTCACCGGAGCCGTCAAGGTCGACCTCATCGGGGTGCTGTGGGGGATCGCGGCCGCGGTGTGCCTGGCCATCTACTTCTTCATTACGGCCAAGGAAAACGACACCCTGCCGCCCATCCTTCTGGCTTCCGGCGGGCTCATGGTGGGCGCCATCGTCATGTGGCTGACCGCGGCTACCGGGCTGTTGCCGATGGCCTTCAGCACCGCCGACACCCGCCTGGCGCCCTGGGTCACCCCGTGGTGGGTGGCGCTGGGCGGCCTCGTGGTCCTGGCCACGGTGGTGGCGTACGTGTCCGGAATTGTCGCCGCGCGGGCACTCGGCTCGAAAGTCGCGTCCTTTGTCTCCCTCACCGAGGTGCTGTTCGCCGTCGTCTGGGCGTGGCTGCTGCTCGGCGAACTGCCCGGCCCCATCCAGCTCCTGGGCGGACTGCTGATTGTCGGCGGGGTGGTGCTGGTCCGGCTGGACGAGCTCCGGGCCCCGTCCGGCACCGGCGCGGCAGCGCTGGACCACGCGAACGACTGCGAGCCCGTGCCGTAGGCGGTTGTCCCGAAGGCCCTTAGCATGGAGATATGTGCCGAAATATCCGGACCCTCCACAATTTTGAACCCCATGCCACCACCGCGGAGGTGGAGGCCGCCGCGCTGCAATACGTGCGCAAGATCAGCGGCAGCACCAAGCCGTCCAAGGCCAACGAGGAGGCCTTCAACCGGGCTGTGCATGAGATTGCCCATGCGACGCAGCACCTCCTCGACTCCCTGGTGACCCACGCCCCGGCAAAGGACCGCGGGGAGGAGGCGGCCAAGGCCAAAGCCAGGGCTGCCATCCGCTATGGCGCGGCCTGAGGCGGGAGCGCCGGGGCTAAGGCCGGCCTACTTTCCGAAGCCGCGCAGCCGCAGCGAGTTGGCCACCACCAGCACGGAGCTGGCGGCCATGGCGGCGCCGGCGATCATCGGGTTGAGCAGGCCCAGAGCCGCCACCGGGATGCCCACGGCGTTGTAAAAGAAGGCCCAGAAGAGGTTCGTCTTGATGGTGCCGAGCGTCCGGCGGGACAGCTCGATCGCCTGCGCCACCTGCCCGAGGTCGTTGCCCATCACCGTCAGATCGGCTGCCTCGATGGCGACGTCGGTGCCGGAGCCCATGGCGATGCCCAGGTCCGCCTGCGCCAGCGCCGCGGCGTCGTTGACGCCGTCCCCGGCCATGGCCACAGTGGCGCCGGCCGCTTGCAGCTTCCGCACGGCCTCAACCTTGCCCGCGGGGAGCACACCAGCGAAGACGTCATCCGGGCTGATCCCGACGGCGGCCGCCGCCTGGGCGGCCACAGCGGCGTTGTCGCCGGTCAGCAGGATCGGCCGGAGCCCGAGCCCCCGGAGCCGGGTGACCGCGGCCGCGGAGCCGGGCTTCACGGTGTCCCGCAGGCTGATGAGACCGGCGGTTTCGCCGTCCACGGCAACCCAGACGGCCGTGGCGCCAGAGTCTTCGGCAGCCCCCAGTGCCTCGCGCTGCGCCGGGGCCGGGGCCACGCCGGACTCCAGCAGCCAGCCGGTGCGCCCCGCGACTACGAGCCGGCCGTCAACGGTGCCCCGGACGCCTCCGCCGGGTGCGGAGCGGAAGCCGGCGACGGCGGGGAGGCCGGCGCCGTCGTTGTTCACGCGCCCCGCCGCCGCGGCCAACGCGGCAGCGGCGATGGCCCGGGCGATCGGGTGCTCGGAGGCGTTTTCCACAGCCCCCGCCAGGCGCAGGACGTCCGCGTCGCTGTACCGCCCGAAGCTTTGGACGCCGTCCACGGCAAGGCGGCCGGTGGTGACGGTTCCGGTCTTGTCCAGCAGGATCGTGTCCACCGTCCGGGTGTCCTCGAGGACTTGCGGGCCCTTGATCAGGATCCCCAGCTGGGCGCCCCGCCCGGTCCCGGTGAGCAGCCCGACCGGGGTGGCCAGCCCGAGGGCACAGGGGCAGGCGATGACCAGCACGGCGACGGCGGCGGTGAAGGCGCTCCGGAGCTCGTCGGCGCTGACGCCCGGTGCGGCCGCCATCAGCCACGCCGCGAAGGTGAGGGCGGCAATGGCCAGGACGACCGGTACGAAGACGGCGCTGATGCGGTCTGCGAGCCGGGCGATCGGCGCTTTTCCGGTCTGCGCCGCCGAGACGAGCCTGCCCATCTGGGCCAGGGTGGTCTCGGACCCGACGCGGGTGGCACGGACCAGGAGCCGGCCGGAGGTGTTGATGGTGGCCCCGGTGACCTGGCTGTCCGGGCCGACTTCCACGGGCACGGATTCGCCGGTCACGAGGGAGGCGTCCACCGCAGAGGAACCGTCGATGACGACGCCGTCGGCGGCGATCTTCTCGCCGGGGCGGACCACGATCACCTCGCCGAGGCCCAGCTGGTCGGCCGGGATCTTGTGCTCGGTGCCGCCGCGCAGGACCGTCGCGTCTTTGGCCCCCAGGTCCAGGAGGGCCTTGAGGGCATCTCCCGCCTTCCGTTTGGCGTTCGCCTCGAGGTAGCGGCCAAGCAGCAGGAAGGTGGTGACCACGGAGGCGACCTCGAAATACAGGCCGCCGGAACCCATGCCCTCGGCCGCGGGATGTTCGGTCATGCCCGGGTCGGCAAGGAGCTGCCAGGCCGAGAACGAGTAGGCGGCAATCACGCCGATGGACACCAGGGTGTCCATGGTCGAGGCCAGATGCCGTGCGTTGATGGCCGCGGCGCGGTGAAACGGCCACGCCGCCCAGGCAACCACCGGCAGGGCCAGGATCGCGGCCGCCCAGCCCCAGTTCGGGAACTGGAACGCCGGGATCATCGAGATCGCGAGGACAGGGACGGTGAGCACGGCCGCCACAAGCAGCCGCGGGCGGAGCGAGGGGGCGGCTGTGCCGGGCGGAACCCCGGTGCCGGCCGGGAGTTCTGCAGGCTCCACCGGCGTGCCCGGGTACCTGGCGGACCGGATGGTGGCCTTGTAGCCCGCGGCCGCGACCGTGGCGGTGATTTGGTCGTCGGTGATGTCCGCGGGGACGCTGACGCGGGCGGACTCCAAGGGCAGGTTGACGCTGGCCTCGACGCCGTCGAGCTTTCCGAGCCTGCGCTCGACCCGGTTGACGCAGGAGGCGCAGGTCATGCCCTCGATATCGAGGTCAATGACGCGGCTCCCGGCCTGGTCCAACAACTGCTCGCTGCTCACGGCGCCCTTCTTGTCCCGCTCGATTGGTCGTCTGCTGTTCCGTCGTCTGCTGTTCCGTTGTCTGCGCCCCACGGCGTTTGCCGTTCCGGCGCCTGCGCGCGCCCGGCGCGGTTGTCCCTCAGGCTTCGCTGGCGACCACGAGGTAGCCGGCCTCGGCGACTGCCTCGCCGATTTCGGAGGACTGCAGTGCTTCGCTGGAAGTGATCGTGACGATGGAGATGCCGCCGGCGTTGAGGTCGACGTCGACCTTTTCGACGCCGGAGAGCGCCTCAAGTTCTTCGCTGACGGAGGACACGCAGTGGCCGCAGGTCATGCCGGAAACGTTGACGGTGGTTGAAACGGTGGCCATGGAGTGCTCCTTGTCGCTGGGCCGGGTGTGGTTCCCCGGCCCGGTGGTGTGGTGGGTGGTACGGGTCCTAGCGGAGCAGGCGTCCGATGGCATCGGTGGCCTCCTTGACCTTGAAGTCGATGGCCTCCGCACGGAGTTCCGGATCCGGCTCGGCGGCGGCGCCAACAACACAGTGGCCGATGTGCTCTTCGACGAGCCCCAGGCTCACGGCATGCAGGGCCTTGGTGACGGCGGCGACCTGGGTGAGGATGTCGATGCAGTACTTGTCCTCGTCGACCATTCGGGCGATGCCGCGGACCTGCCCCTCGATCCGCTTGAGCCGGCGAAGGTAGGCATCCTTGTTGGAGGTGTAGCCGTGCTCAGGGGGCCGGGCGTCAAGGGGAACAGTGTCCAGACTCGCCGTGCCGGGATCTTCTGACTCGCTCATGCCCTCAACATATACCCCCTAGGGGTATGTTTCAAGCCTGCGGTCCGGGACGGCGCCGATGTGGAACGTTGCGCAAAACAAAGAGCTCCGGAGTGCGTTATTGGGGGATACGCACTCCGGAGCAGCTTTGGGGTAACCCGTTCGTCCGGGCTACAGATCGAGCTTACTCGCCGGTAGTGGGATAACACCAGCGGTCCGAATAAGTACTTTCGCTTTATTTTCTTCCCGCCGGAGCGGCCGCCGGAACGATCAGGATTGGACGCTCCTGGTGGTGGCTCAGCCATGCCGCCACGGAGCCATTGAGCGCGGCGGAGATGCGGTGGCCGAGGCCGCGTTCGGGGGTCCCCACCACGATCACTGACGCGTTGGTGTCCGCGGCCAGCCTGCCGATCGCCCGGGCCGGGTCCCCGGCCAGGGTGCGCAGCGTCCAGTCGATCCCCAGGGGTGCGCAGAGTGCCTCAACGACGGAACGCAGCTCCTGCGTGGTGGCCCGGATCCGGGCCTCGTCGGCGTCCGGGTGCAGGGACAGGCGGTGTGCGGACCGCCCCGGATCCCATTCCACGAGGTAGCTGGCCTCGTCCACGTAGGCGCAGATCAGGGGCGCGGCGAGGGACTTCGCGAGGGATGCCGCCGTCTGCAGCACTTCCGGATGCTGTCCCGGAACCACACCCACTACGAGAGGCGCCGGGCCGTTGGCGGAGTCGTCAGGCATACTTCATTCTGGCGCCGGGGTACGGTCCTGAACAGGGGCTTACTTCCCGTTTGCCCGGCCTGGGACGGTACCGGCGCCGAATGCCGCGGCCTCCCTTGAACAGCCCGCGGGTGGGGCCTACGGTTGAAGGACACAGGAGGAGGTGGCCGCCGTGGAGATCTACATGTGGTGGTTGGATCTGGATTTGGCGAGCAAGGAATGGCTTCGGGAAAACCTGCGGACCATCGAATTGCCCGAGGCCGTGCAGCGGGGAATCGCGGACGCCGGCGGGCCCCGTCCGGCTGAACCGTCCGCCGCCGGCGCGGCCATACTGACGGCCGCGGACTGGGACTTCATCGAGACGCAGTCGGAGTTCGTCGACTGACCCACATGCCACCGGAGCGGTAGCGCACCCCGGCAACGCCGGTAGAACAGTGCCGGTAGAAAACCGTTGCGGCCTTCCGGCGGGGATGGTTGCATGGGACGCATGGCTACTGCAGAGAGTTACGTCCTGGCGATCGGGACCAAGAAGGGCCTTTGGCTGGCGACCAGCCCGGACCGGAAAGATTGGTCCCTGTCCGGGCCGCATTTTCTGATGAGTGAGGTGCCGAGCATCGCCATCGATACCCGCGATGGCAGGACCCGGATCCTGGTGGGGGTCCGCTCCGAGCACTGGGGTCCCACGGTTTTCCACTCGGATGATCTCGGCGGATCCTGGACCGAACCCGATAACGGTGCCATCACGTTCCCGGACGGCACCGACGCCGCCCTGGAACGGATCTGGCAGATTCACCCCGACGCCGACTCCCGCCCGGGCGTCGTGTGGGCGGGCTGCGAGCCGATCTCGGTCTGGAAATCCACCGACGGCGGCGAGCACTTCGAGCTCAACCGCGGCCTCTGGGACCATCCGCACCGCAGCGAATGGGGCGCGGGCTATGGCGGTGCTGCGGCGCACTCCATCGTCGTCGACCCCACGGGCGAGAAAGTCCACGTTGCCATGAGCACCGGAGGGGTCTACCGCTCGCTCGACGGCGGCGCCTCCTGGGAGCCGCGCAACAAGGGAATTTCCGCGTACTTCATGCCGGATCCCAATCCGGAATTCGGCCAGTGCGTCCACAAGATCGCGGCCGACGCCGCCGTCGACGGCCGCCTGTACGCTCAAAACCACCACGGCGTGTACCGCAGCGACGACGACGCCGAATCGTGGGAGTCGATTGCGGAAGGTCTGCCGGCGGACTTCGGTTTTGTGATGCTGACGCATCCGCGGCGGGCCGGCACTGCCTGGGTGGTCCCGCTGAAGGCTGACGGCGAACGTATCCCGCCGGACGGGAAGCTGGCCGTGCATCGGACCGATGACGCCGGCGCCAGCTGGAAACGGCTTGATGCCGGACTGCCGGAGGCCGAGTACAACGCCGTGCTGCGTGATGCTGCCAGCGTCGACGGTGCGGAGCCCGCGGGCGTCTACTTCGGGACCCGGGGCGGCAGTGTCTACGCCAGCCGGGACGAGGGGGAACACTTCACCGAGGTCGCCTCGCACCTGCCGGATGTCCTGTGCGTCCGGGCAGCCGTGGTCTCCGCGGCCCTGCTCCCTGCACAGCCGTGAAGGGGTAGAAACGCATGACCAGCGGCGTGATCAGCGGCGAAACCATGCCGGCAGACCCGGCGATCAGTGTGGTCCTGCCCAGCGTCCTCCAACCGCTCGCCGGCGGGCAGTCCATCCTGACTGCGCCCGCCGAGGCGGCGGTGACGGTGGAGTGGGTGCTGGATACGGTGACCGGGGACTATCCGGCGCTGTCGCGGCGGTTGCGGGACGAGACCGGAAGTGTTCGCCGTTACGTGAATATATACGTCAACGGGAATGAAATCCGGCGGCTGCAGGGTCTGGTGACTGCCGTGGCACCGGGCCAGGAAGTCGTCATCATCCAGTCAGTGGCGGGAGGCTGACCCCTCAGGCGACCCGCCAGACGCTGCATTCGTCCGCGTTGATGGCCTTGCGCATGCCGGTGTGGCGGTCCATGATCCAGACGACGCCGATTCCGGGCGCCGTTTCCTGAACGCTGCCGCGGCGGATCACGACGTCATCGTAGTTCGGGCCTACCCGCAGGCGGGCCTCGATCTCATCGCCGCGGTGCAACTGGTCAAGGGCGCGGACGCGGGTTACATGGGCTTTCGCTTCCTTCAACATGGCGGGGCCTCCTGGACTGGAGCTGGTGCCTGCTCTTGCCGGCACTTCCAGTGTCCTGCGCCAATGTTGCGTCCGCGTTTCGGTGCGGTAAGGGGCCCGTTAGATCTCGGGGGCGCGGCCGATACCGTCCCCCTTCAGGGCGGGGCGCCTCAGGGGAGGTGGCGTTCGCCCGGGCGCTCGACCCGGAACCACCGGTACCCGTAGCGGTCCAGCGGGACTTCGAAGGCGCCGTCGTCGGAGAGCGGGATTTCCTCGCCGCCGAGCAGGTCCCGGAGCACGGCCCCGGCGTACGAACGCCCCGCGCTGGCCTTTGCGTCCGGACCCCCCGGCCCGCCTTCCTCGTCCTCCGGCGGGACCAGCGCGGCCGTCACAGACGCCGGTTCGGCGCCAAAATTGTGGGCGGCCACCACCGTGGAGCCCTCCCACGTGCAGCGGTGCAGCAGCACCGCCGGTGCGGCCTGCTTGATGAGGTCGAACCTGCCCCAGCCGAGCTCGGGACATTCCCGGTAGCGCTGGATCAGCGTCGCGATGAAGTTCCACAGCGAATCAGGATCCCGTTTGGCGGCTGCGGCGTTGATGTGCGCCGGCCCGAACGGTCCGTCCACGGGCTGGGCCACGAGGTCCCCGGGAGGGGCCGTCGAGAAGCCGCCGTTCCCGGTGTGGTCCCACTGCATGGGGGAGCGGACGGCCGAGCGGCCCTTCGCGCGCAGGTCTTCGCCCATCCCGATCTCTTCGCCGTAGAAGAGCACCGGGGTGCCCGGCAGCGAGAACATCAGGGAGTAGACCATGCGGATCCTGGCCGGGTCGCCGCCGAGCATGGTGGGCAGCCGCCGCCGCAGGCCGCGGCCGTACATCTGCATGTCGGGATCAGGGCCGAAGGCGGCGAAGACCTCCCCGCGTTCGGCATCGCTGAGCTTGTCCAGGGTGAGTTCATCGTGGTTCCGGACGAACATGGCCCATTGGTTGTCAGGATTGATCTTCGGACGGCTGCTGAGCGTCCGCGCCAGCGGCCTGGCGTCCTGCCGGGCCAGTGCCAGGTACATGTTCTGCATTGAGAGAAAATCAAACTGCATGTTCAGTTCGTTGCCGGCCGGGCCGCCGAAGTACTTCAGCTGCTCTTTGTAGGGAAGGTTGACCTCGCCCAGCAGCACCGCACTGCCATGGCGGCGGTTGAGGAAGCTGCGCAGGGCGCTCAGGTACTGGTGCGGGTCGATTTTCGCGGCTTCATCCTTGGGCTCGCCGAGCAGCTCCAGGAAGAAGGGCACCGCGTCCAGCCGGAAGCCGTCCAGGCCCAGCTGCAGCCAGAATCCCATCGACTTCGCAATCTCGTCCCGCACCTTGGCATTCATCACGTTCAGGTCGGGCTGGTGTTTGGCGAACATGTGCAGATACCACTCGCCGGTGGCCTTGTCCTGGGTCCAGATGGACGTTTCCTCGCCGGGAAACACCACCTGGTCTGAGGTATCCGGCGGCGTGTCCTTCCGCCAGACGTAGTAGTCGCGGTAGGGGTTGTCCACGGACTTCCGCGCCTGGACGAACCACGGGTGCCGGTCGGAGGTGTGGTTGATGACAAAGTCCGCGATCACCCGGATGCCGCGGTCGTTGGCGGTGCGGATGAATTCCACCAGGTCCCCCAGGCTGCCGAGCCGGGGATCCACGCCGTACATGTCGGTGACGTCGTAGCCGTCGTCGCGGTCCGGGGAGGGATAGAAGGGCATGAGCCAGATGCACGTGACGCCGAGCGCGGCAAGGTAGTCCACCCGCTGGATCAGCCCGCCGAAGTCCCCGGTGCCGTCGCCGTCGCCGTCGAAGAACGTCTCCGGATCCAGGCAGTAGATCACCGCGTTCTTCCACCAGAGATCCGAGGTCTCGGCGATTCTCACAGCGCACCGTCCGTTCCGGCCCGGGTCTGCCCCGCCGGGCGGAGCTGGGGGAGGACATGTTCGGCGAAGGCGTCGATAAAGGGTGTCTGCTCCTGGCCGACAAAGTGCAGGTACAGCTCATCGAATCCGAGGTCCAGGTAGGCGGCCAGCCATTGGGCGTGCTGCCCGGCGTCGGCGGAGACGTTGACGACCGCCCGCACCTGGTCCTCCTGGACACCGGTGCTGACGCCGTCGAAATGGGCCGCCGTGGGCAGGTCCCAGGGAATCGGCGGCGCAAAGACGTTGGTGCGCCACTGGTCCTCTGCGATCGCGACGGCCTCTGCCTCCGTCGGCGCCCAGGACAGGTGGACCTGGAGGGCAGCCTTCCCGCGGCCACCGGCGTCCCGGTAGGCCGCCAGCATGTCCTTCAGTTTTCCCGGCGGCTGGTTGACGGTGACGAGTCCGTCCGCCCAGGCTGCTGCCCGGCGCGCTGTTTCCACGCTCACGGCCGGGGCAATCAGGGGCGGTTTGGTCTCCGGAACGTCCCAGATCCGGGCCTGCTCCACCGTGACGAGCCCGTGGTGCGTGACCACGTCGCCGGCGTGGAGCCGGCGGATGATGTCCACGCACTCCTCCAGCCGGCGCTGCCGCGTCTCCTTCGGCGGCCAGGCCTCACCGGTGACGTGCTCGTTCATGTACTCGCCGCTGCCCGGGGCCATCCAGAAGCGGCCGGGAAACATGTCCGCCAGGGTGGCTGAGGCGTGCGCGATGATCGCCGGGTGGTAACGCTGCCCGGGCGCCGTCACCACCCCGAAGCGCAGACCGGTGGTGGCCAGCGCCGCCCCGAGCCAGGACCAGGCGAAACCGGAGTGGCCCTGCCGGGCGGACCACGGCTCAATATGGTCCGAGCACATGGCGGCATCGAAGCCGGCCTGCTCGGCCAGCTGCACGTCCAGCAGGAGGCGGCGGGGGCTGATCTGTTCATGCGAGGCGTGGAACCCGATGATAGCCATCACCCATGTTTACCGCCGGGGCGGGCACGTGTCGAGGAAGCCTTGGTGGAGGAACCACTACGTGGGGGGTGGCGGTGCCGGGTCCGCGGCGCAAGAATGGGCGCTATGCACCTGCCGTTGATGCCTCCCATTGCGCCCATGCTGGCCAAAGCACTCCCCGCACTGCCATCGACGGACGCCGGAACGGGCTGGCTCTTTGAACCGAAATGGGACGGCTTCCGCTCCATCATCTTCCGTGACGGCGACGAGGTGGAGATCGGCAGCCGGAACGGCAAGCCGATGACACGCTATTTCCCTGAGCTTGTCGAGGCGCTGAAGTCGGAGCTGCCGGAACGCTGTGTGGTGGACGGCGAGATCATCCTGGTGGCGGCCTCCGGGGACCGGCTGGACTTCGACGCGCTCCAGCAGCGCATCCATCCGGCCGCCAGCCGGGTGAAACTGCTCGCGGAACAGACCCCGGCGCGCTTCGTGGCGTTCGACCTGCTGGCCCTGGGCGACGAGGATCTCACGGGCAAACCCTTCTCCGAGCGCCGCCGGCAGCTGGAGCGCGCACTCGCAGCCAGCGCGGCGCCGGTCCACGTCACGGCCGCGACCTCCGACCGGGACACGGCGCAGCGCTGGTTCCGGCAGTTCGAGGGCGCCGGTCTTGACGGGATTGTGGCCAAGACGCTGGAGGGCAGCTACCAGCCGGACAAGCGCGCGATGGTCAAGGTCAAGCACGAACGGACGGCGGACTGCGTTCTCGCCGGATACCGCGTGCACACCTCCGGTCCGGACCGGATCGGCTCGCTGCTCCTGGGGCTCTACGACGACGCCGGGGTGCTGGCAAACGTCGGCGTGGTGGGCGCCTTCCCGATGGCCAGGCGCGCGGAGCTGTTTACCGATCTGCAGGAGCTGGTCACCGGTTTCGACGGCCACCCCTGGGCCTGGGCCCGGCAGGAGGAGGGGGCGCGGACTCCGCGGAAAGCCGAGGGAAGCCGGTGGAGCGGCGGCAAGGACCTGTCCTTCACCCCGCTGCGGCCCGAGCGCGTGGTGGAAGTGAAGTATGACCACATGGAGGGCGAACGGTTCCGGCACACTGCCCAGTTCCTGCGCTGGCGTCCGGACCGCGATCCGCGCTCTTGCACGTACGACCAGCTGGAGGAACCGGTGAAGTTCGATCTCGCCGCAGTTCTGGGCGCCGCACCCTAGCCCGCCAACCACCGCAACGCCTTAACCCGTCAACGCCTTAACCCGTCAACGCCTTAACGACGGCGGCCCGCCTCCAAAGGGACGGGCCGCCAGCGTGTAGTGCGGTGCGGAAGTGCGGTTGAATCCGCTGCCGGTGCGGGGCTACTGCTGGCCGAGCTGCTTGGTGGGGACCCGGAATGTTTCCTTGGCCGTCAGCGCCGCGACGGTGGCGATCAGGCAGATGATTGCGGTGAAGATGGAGATCTGGACCCAGCCGCCGGGCTGGATGCCGCCCATGGCCGCCACGATCGCCGGGGCGAAGCCGGCCATCAGGAAGCCCAGCTGGGTGCCGATTGCGAGGCCGGAGAAGCGGACGTTGGTGCTGAACATCTCGGCGTAGAAGGAGGGCCAGACCGCGTTGGCCGCAGCATAGCCGAAGGAGAAGAACGCGATTGCCGTAAGGAACATCAGCGCGACGTTGCCGGATTCGAGGCTCAGCAGGAAGACCGGGGTCAGGGCTGCGCTGGACAGTGCGCCGTAGATGAACACCGGCTTCCGGCCGATCTTGTCGGCGAGCATGCCGAAGAGCGGCTGGGTGCCCAGTGCCATGAAGTTGGCGCCGACGACGAGCCAGAGGGTGGTGGTGCCGTCCACGCCGGCGACGTTCTTGGCGTAGCTGATGGCCAGGGTGCCGAAGACGGTGGACACTGCGGCGATGAAGGCGCAGGCGATGACACGGACGACATCGCGCCAGTGGCTCTTGAGGAGGTCGGCCACCGGGAGCTTGGAGATCTGCTTGGTCTTCTGGGCTTCCTCGAATGCCGGCGGCTCGTGCAGGGTACGGCGGATGAAGAACGCGACCAGCACCACCACGGCGCTGAGCCAGAACGGGATGCGCCAGCCGATCGTGTACTTGATCTCGTCAGGCAGGGCGAGGACCGGGATGAAGACGAGGGCGGCAAGGATCTGGCCGCCCTGGGTGCCGGTCAGGGTCCAGGAGGTGAAGAAGGAGCGGCGGTTGTCCGGGGCGTGCTCGAGCGTCATGGACGAGGCGCCGGCCTGCTCGCCGGCAGCGGAAAAGCCCTGGCAAAGACGCGCAAGCACCAGCAGAGCAGGGGCCCACCAGCCGACCGTCTCGAAGTCCGGCAGGCAGCCGATGGCAAAGGTGGAAGCGCCCATCAGCAACAGGGTGAACATGAGGACCTTCCGGCGCCCTATCCTGTCACCGAAGTGGCCGAGGACAACGGCCCCGACCGGGCGGGCAATATAGGCAAAGCCGAAGGTAGCGAACGACATGATCGCCGCGTTGGTGTCGGCGTCCGGGAAGAAGACGTGCGGAAAGATCAGCGCCGCTGCGGAACCGAAGATGAAGAAGTCGTAATACTCGACGGCGCTGCCCAGGAAGCTGGCAAGGGCCGCCTTCTTCGGCGTTGCTCCTGTGGCTATGCCCGGCGTCGTGGACGGGACAGTGTGGCTCATGGTGTTCCTTTGGTGTGACGACGTTGTCGCGGATGGATCAGGAAGGTCTCGGCTGCCGCTTGCTTAAGTTTGGTGCAGCCGGAGGTCCGTGGAAAGACCCGGACTAGTAGCCACATGGTGGAAGCTACTTGTGCGATGTAGCAATCATGACTGTGAGCGCAGTCACTTGTCAACAAAAATAATCACCATCTAGAAATAGCTCTCACTATGTGGGAACATCAATGCATGAGTGTGAATCAAACCACAGACGTTCCCGCCGCTTCCGGCTATCCCGCGGAGGCCCCTTCGAGGCCTGCCAAGGCCGCCAGGGAGGACTCGCGGACGGACATGGTGGGCAAGGCCCTGGGCCTGCTGGTCCTCCTGGGCGACGAGCCGCGCGGCGCCAGCGCCGCGGAGATCTCCCGCCGCGCGGACCTGCCGTTCAGCACCACCTACCGCCTGCTCGGCTCGCTGACCCGGGACGGGTTCGTGGACTACGAGCCGGACGGCCGGCGCTACCACCTGGGGCTGCGGGTCTTCCAGCTGGGCCAGCGCGTCTCCAACCACCACGGCTTCGCGGGCACGGCGCTGCCCATCCTGCGGCGCGTGACCGAGGAAACGGGCGAGGCGACCATCCTCTCCGTGCGCGACGGCATCCACCACCTGACGGTGAACAAGGTGGACGGCCCGCAGACCTTCCGGGTCACGAGCGATCCCGGGCATCTCGGGGCACTGCACACCACCTCGGTGGGCAAGGCGCTGGTGGCGTTCGCCGACGACGCCACTCGCGCCCAGCTCGTTGAGGAGCTGCCCCTGGAGCCGCTGACGGCGCTTTCCATCACGGACCGCGAGGCCTTCCGGGCCGAAATCGAGCAGGTCAGGCGCCAGGGCTTTGCCACCATGGACGAGGAAAACGAGCTCGGCATGCGCGCCGTCGCCGTCCCGGTCTTCAATGCCCAGGGGCACGCCTTCGCCTCGCTGGCCACGGCGGTCCCGGTCTTCCGCCTGAGCATGGAGGCCCTCGTGGCTCTCGTGCCGCTGCTGCAGGCGGCGGCCGCGGAGCTGTCGGCCCGGCTGCCCCAGCGGTGACGCCGGCGGGAACTGGCACAAGCCGTCGCCGCAACGAGCCGCCGCCGTAATAATATGTTCGTCATTCGAACAACAGTGCAACATGTGAACAAATTCTGTAATGTAATCCCTAACACCCGGTCCGCCGCAGACGCCGCAGGCGTCGCCCCCGCCGAGTGCCGTTGTCAAAGGAGCTAACCGGATGAGCAATCGAGCAGAGTCCTTCCTCGTGGGCCTCGTGGGAGACGGCGTCATGCCCTCCCTCACGCCCTATATGCATGAACGCGAGGGCGACGTGCAGGGCCTCCGGTACCTTTACCGCCCCATTGACCTCATCGAACTAGGCCTGCCCGGCCAGGCCGTGGGGGAGCTGCTGTCCGGCGCCCTGAGCCTCGGGTTCAACGGATTGAACATCACGCACCCCTGCAAGCAGCTCGTGCTCGAGCACCTCGATGAGGTCTCCACCGACGCCCGGCGCCTCGGCGCCGTAAACACCGTGGTCATCCGCGACGGCCGCTTCATCGGCCACAACACCGACTTCTCCGGGTTCGCGTCGGCGCTGGCCTCCGGGCTCCCCGGCGCCACCCTGGACCGCGTGGTGCAGCTGGGAGCCGGCGGCGCAGGCTCCGCCGTCGCCTACGCCCTGCTCACCGCGGGGGTCCGCGAGCTGGACCTTGTAGACACCGACGCAGCCCGCTGCACCGCCCGGGCAGCCGAACTCGCCGGGTTCTTCCCGGACCGGACCGTCACCGCCCGGACCACAGCGGAGCTGCCGCAGCTGATGCCGCAGGCCGACGGCCTGGTGCACTGCACCCCCGTGGGCATGGCCGCCCACCCGGGCGTGCCGCTGGACATGTCCCTCGTGGAGTCCCGGCACTGGGTGGCCGACATCGTGTACCGGCCGATCGAAACCGAGCTCGTCCGCGCCGCCCGGGCCAAGGGCTGCGAGGTGCTCGACGGCGGTCGGATGGCCGTGGGCCAGGCGGCGGACGCCTTCCGGATCTTCACCGGACGCGAGGCAGACGCCGACCGCATGCGCTCCCACTTCCTGGAACTTGTGGCCGCAGAAGAAGTGGCCGCCTGATGCGTACCGGAATCGCCACCGTCTGCCTCTCCGGCACCCTGCGGGAAAAAATGCAGGCCTGCGCCGTCGCCGGGTTCGACGGGATCGAAATCTTCGAACAGGACCTCGTGACGTCCCCGCTGAGCCCGGAAGACGTCCGGAAACTGGCTGCCGACCTGGGCCTCAACCTGGACCTTTACCAGCCGTTCCGCGACTTCGACAGCGTTCCCGAGGACTTGCTCGCCGCCAACCTGCGCCGCGCGGACGCCAAGTTCCGGCTGATGTCCCGCCTGGGCATGGACACCATGCTGCTCTGCTCCAACGTCGGCACCGCCACGATTGACGATGACGAGCTCCGGGCCGCCCAGCTCTCCCGGCTCGCGGCCCTGGCCGGCGACCACGGCGTCAAGGTCGCCTATGAGGCCCTGGCCTGGGGCAAGTACGTCAACGACTACGAGCACGCCCACCGGCTGGTTGACATGGTGGACCACCCCAACCTGGGCACCTGCCTGGACTCGTTCCACATCCTTTCCCGGGACTGGGACACTGCGCCGATCGAAGCCTTCAACCCGGAGAAGATCTTCTTCGTCCAGGTCGCCGATGCCCCCAAGCTGTCCATGGACGTGCTGTCCTGGAGCAGGCACTACCGGGTGTTTCCGGGGGAGGGCCAGTTCGAACTCGCCAAGTTCATGGGCCACGTGGTCCGCGCCGGCTACGCGGGCCCGGTGTCGCTGGAGGTGTTCAACGACGTCTTCCGCCAGTCCGACGTCGAACGCACCGCCGTCGACGCCATGCGGTCGCTGATCTGGCTCGAAGAGCAAAGCGCCCGCTGGCTGGAGGCAAATCCGGCCCCCGCCGCAGGCAAGGCTTCCGGCGCGGCGGCCCGTCGCCGGTACCCGATGGAGCTCGCCACGCTGCCGCGGGTGGCCGAGCCCGCCGGCTTCAACTTCGCCGAGGTCCGGGCCGGGGACACCGCCGGCCTGGAAACCCTGCTCGGCCAGCTGGGTTTTGCATTCAACGGGCGCCATCGGACCAAGGATGTGCAATTGTGGACCATGGGCCACGCCCGCGTGATCATCAACGAGGAACCCGCACCCTTCGGCACAGCGACCCCTGCCGGCGGAAGCCCTGCCGCCGGTACCGGCCAGCCGGCTCCCGCCGCCCCTGCCATCTCCGCCCTGGGCTTCGACGTCGACTCTCCCGTGATCGCCGCAGCCCGCGCCCAGCAGCTCAAGGCCCCCGCCGTACCGCGCAAGAGCCAGGCCAACGAGGAAGTCTTCCAGGGCTTCGCCGCGCCGGACTCCACCGAAATCTTCCTCTGCCAGGGCAGCCCGGACGGCACCGCGGCCTGGGTCGGTGAATTCGGCGAGCCACACGGCTCCGGCGAGGAACTGCCTCACGCCGCTCCAGGGGCCGGCCCCGTTCCCGGCGCGGGTGCCGCGGCCGGCGCCGTGATCGACCACGTGAACCTCGCCCAGCCGTGGCAGCACTTTGACGAAGCTGTGCTGTTCTACACGAGCGCCCTCGCGCTGGAACCGCAGCCGTATGCCGAGGTGGCCAGCCCCACCGGCCTGGTCCGGTCCCAGGTCATGCTCACCGAGGACCGGGGCGTCCGCCTGGTGCTGAACCTGGCGCCGCTGCTGCAGCAGGAAGCCGCCGACGGAACAAAGGAACCCGGCGCTGCCGGGCCCGGCCACCGCCGCACGTACCAGGAGCATGTGGCGTTCGCCGTGGATGACCTCGTGGCCACGGCCCGGGCCGCCCGGGACCGCGGACTGGACTTTCTGCAGATCCCGGCGAACTACTACGAGGACCTCGACGCCCGGTTCGCCCTGGACCCGGAATTCCTGGCCACGCTCCGCGAACTCAACCTGCTCTATGACCGCGACGCCGACGGCGAATTCCTGCATTTCTACACGGCCACCGTGGGCAGCGTGTTCTTTGAAATGGTGGAACGCCGCGGCGCCTACGACGGCTACGGCGCCCCGAACGCCCCGGTCCGGCACGCCGTCCAATACGACCACCTGCACCAGCTGACCCGCACTTCCTGACCCCATTCGAATAGCAAACACACCAATGAAAGGAGGCTGCTGTGCCTGAAGAAATCAACCTCGACATCTTCAACGCCGACCCGATCACCGAGGACGTGTCCGACGAAGCCACGGAGGCCGCACCGAAGACGCATGCGCCCGCTGGCCCTGCCTTGGATACTGCCGCGGAGTCGCAGGCGGACCTCAGCGCCGAGATGAAGGCGATCGGCGACGCCTACGCGCAGGCCCTCAAGAGCGGAGCCCCCGCCGAAACCCAGCCGCGGCTTGACTACGCGCCGTACCGCAGCAGCGTCCTGCGCCATCCCACCAAGGACCTGCACCACGCGGACCCGGAAACCATCGAGCTCTACTCGCCGGCGTTCGGGCACATGGACGTGCACGCGCTGGAAGCGGACCTGACCATCGCGCATAACGGCGAACCGCTGGGCGAACGCATCGTGGTTTCCGGCCGCGTGCTCGACGGCGACGGCCGCCCCGTCGCGGGCCAGCTTGTGGAAATTTGGCAGGCGAACGCCGCCGGCCGCTACATCCACAAGCGGGACCAGCACCCGGCACCGCTGGACCCCAACTTCACCGGCGTCGGCCGCTGCATCACGGGCGCGGACGGCTCCTACAGCTTCACCACCATCAAGCCCGGCGCCTACCCGTGGAAGAACCACCTGAATGCCTGGCGCCCGGCGCACATCCACTTCTCCTTGTTTGGGCAGGAGTTCACCCAGCGGATCGTCACCCAGATGTACTTCCCCGGTGACCAGCTGTTCCCGCTGGACCCGATCTACCAGTCGATCGTGGACCAGGATGCCCGCGACCGGCTCGTGGCCACCTACAACCACGAGCAGACCAAGCCAGAATGGGCTCTGGCGTACAACTGGGACATTGTGCTGACCGGGTCCAAGCGGACCTGGACCGAAAACGAGGCATTGGGCGCAGAAGGCGACGAGAATGAATAGGAGCGCCATGAGTAAACTCACCCCGACACCGGGCCAGACCGTGGGGCCGTTCTACGGCTACGCCCTGCCCTACACCAAGGACCGCGAGCTCCTGGCTCCCGGCTCCCCGGGCTCCATCCGGCTCCAGGGAACCGTCTATGACGGCGCCGGGCACCCCATCCCGGACGCGATCCTGGAGATCTGGCAGGCCGACGCGGACGGCAACGTTCCGCACCGTACAGGCTCCCTCGTCCGGGACGGCTACACCTTTACCGGCTTCGGCCGCAGCGCGGTCGGCAACACCGGCGTCTTTACCTTCACGACGGTGAACCCCGGCCCCACCGAGGAGGGCGCGGCGCCGTTCATCGCCGTCGCCGTCTTTGCCCGGGGCCTGATGAATCGCCTGTTTACCCGCGTCTACCTGCCGGAGGACGAGGAGGCACTGGCCAAGGATCCGCTGCTCAGCTCGCTCGAACCGGACCGCCGCCGGTCCCTCATCGCGCGTCGGGATTCCGACGGCGGCCTGACCTGGGACATCCGCCTCCAGGGCGAGGGCGAGACCGTGTTCCTGGATTTCAGCGGCGCCGAGGGTGCCGCCAAGTGACCTTCCTCGAAACCGACGGCGACGCCGGCCTGCACGGCGACTTTGGCCTGCTGAGTCCCGTGTCGGCGTCGCCGCTAGTGGCGGCGCTGACCGGGGACCGTGCAGTGCTCGGCGCCATCCTCAAGGTCGAGGCCGCCTGGGCGGCGGTCCTGGACGAGGCGGGCCTGGCCCCGGCGGGGTCCGCCGCAGTGGTGGCCGCCGCCGCGGACGTGCAGCGGTACGACGTTGCAGGCATCGCCGTGCGGGCCCAAGGCGGCGGCAACCCCGTCATCCCGCTGCTCGCCGACCTCCGTGAACAGGTCAGGAACCTGGACACCGCCGGACTCGGCGCCGTCCAGGCCATTCACACGTCGCTGACCAGCCAGGACGTGCTCGACTCGGCCCTGATGGTGCTGGCCGCCGGGGCCATCCGCGAACTGCTCGCGGAGCTCCGGGCGGCAACGGCCGCCCTCGCGGGCCTCGCCGAAGCCCATGCGCACACGCTTTGTGTCGCCCGGAGCCTGACCCAGCACTCGCTGCCCTACACCTTCGGGCTGCGGGCCGCGCAGTGGTTCAGCGGGCTGGCCGCCGCGGCCAGCCGGCTCGAGGCCCTCGAACTGCCGGTACAGACCGGCGGCGCGGCCGGGACCCTCGCCTCCGGCACAGTACTCACTGACCGCGCTGTGCTCACTGGCGGCGCTGGACTTACCGACGGCGCTGGGTCGGCCGCAGGGACGCTGACCGCGGCGCCGCTGTCCCCGTTTGATCTCGCCGACCGGCTGGCCGCCCGCCTGGGTCTCGCGCCCGTTCCTGCCCCCTGGCACACCAACCGGCTGGCCGTGACCGCGCTCGGCGACGCGCTGGCGGCGGTGACGGACGCGGCCGGAAAGATGGCCGCCGACGTCCTGTTCCTGAGCCGGCCGGAAGTTGCCGAGATTGCGGAACCGCGCGCCGCGGGGCGCGGCGTGTCCTCGGCCATGCCGCAGAAGCAGAACCCCGTGCTCTCCGTGCTGATCCGCAGCGCCGCCCTGCAGGCGCCGGCACTGGCCGCCCAGCTGCATCTCGCGGCCGCCAATTTCAACGACGAACGCCCCGACGGCGCCTGGCACAGCGAATGGGCCGCCCTGCGCCAGTTGCTCCGCCTGGCCCTCGGCGCCGCGGGACAGCTGCGGGAACTGGCCGAAGGGATGGAGGTCTTCCCCGGGGCGATGCGCCGCAACCTCGGGCTCGGCGGCCCGCTGCTGCTCTCCGAAGCCGTCAACGCCGCCGTCGCACCGCTTTTGGACGGGGCCGTTTTGGACGGCCGCGGCGCCGGGACGGGAGCGGGCCGGACCGGGAAACAGCGGCTGCAGGCCGTCGTCGACGAAACGCTCCAGGCCCGGGCGGCGGACCAGGCGGACACCTACCGGGCACTGCTCCGCGCGGCTGTCCCTGAAGAGCTGCTCACGGACGCCCGCCTCGAGGAGCTGTTGAACCCGGCCAACTACCTCGGCCAGGCCGTCGAGATCTCCCGCCGCATCCTCGCGGCGTATCCGGAATACACCGGCCAGGCCGGCGCCATTGCCCACCAACTCCAGAACGGAGCCTCCCGTGGCTAGACCCACCGTCAAAGCAGTCCTGCTTTCGCCCCAGCGCGAGCTGGGCGACAAACCCCTCCTCATCGTCGGGCCCTCGCTCGGAACATCCTCCCTGCTGTGGAGCCAGGCCGGCACGTTGCTGGGCCCCGACGTCGACGTCATCGCCTGGGACCTGCCCGGGCACGGGGTTTCGCCCGCGGCGGAGGAGGCCTTCACGGTCGCCGACCTCGCGGATGCCGTGATCGGCCTGGTCGATTCGATCGCCCCGGGCGCGCGCTTCCACTACGCCGGGGTGTCCCTGGGCGGCGCCACCGGACTGCAGCTTGGCATCAAGCACGGCGACCGGCTCAAGAGCCTCTCCGTGCAGTGCTCCGGCGCGAAGCTCGGCACTGCCGAGGGCTGGCTGGAACGTGCCGAAACCGTCCGCACGCAGGGCACCCCGGTGATGATCCAGGGTTCCGCGCAGCGCTGGTTCGCGCCGGGCTTCATGGAGAGCCAGCCGGAGCTCAGCAGCCGGCTCCTGCACAGCCTCCGGGACGCCGACCGTTTCAGCTACGCCTTCTGCTGCGAGGCCCTGGCCGGCTTCGACGTGCGGGACCAGCTCGGCACCATCCGCGTGCCCACCCAGGTTGTGGCGGGCGCCCTGGACGAGGTCGCCCCGCCGTCGATGGCCGGGGAAGTCGCCGCGGGCATCACCTCCGGCGGCGGCACTGCCACGGCCGTCAGCCTGGAGGGCGTGGCACACCTGGCGCCGTTCGAGGCGCCGGGCCACGTCGCCGAGCTGCTCAAGGGCCTCATCACCTGGACCGAAACCCAGGGAGCGGGAGCATGACTCGCTCCGAAACCAGCAGTGCCGAATTCCACGGGCCCGAACGCAACGGGGTGGTCCAGCCCGGCGCGACCAGCCAGGAAATCTACGACGGCGGCATGAAAGTCCGCCGCGAGGTCCTCGGCGCCGCGCACGTGGACCGCGCCAACGCCAACAAGGATTCCTTCACCGAGGACTTCCAGGACATGATCACCAGGATCGCCTGGGGCGGCATCTGGACCCGGCCCGGGATCAGCCGCCAGATGCGCTCAGCCGTCACCCTGACCGCCATGGTGGCCCACGGGCACTGGGAAGAACTGGCCATGCACGTCCGCGCCGCCATCACCAACGGCCTTAGCCGGGACGAGATCAAGGAAATCCTGCTCCAGACCGCCATCTACTGCGGGGTCCCCTCCGCCAACACCGCCTTCAAGACCGCCCAGCACGTCTTCCATTCCATGGACGAGGCGGCCAGGGACGAGGCAGAAACGGACAAGAACCCATGAATCAGGCATTTATCTATGACGCCGTGAGGACCCCGTTCGGGAAGTTCGGTTCCGGCCTTGCCGGGGTCCGCCCGGATGACCTCGCCGCGCACGTGATCCGCGAATCCGTGAAACGCGCCCCGAAGCTCGATGTTGAGCGGATCGATGAGGTGGTGTTCGGCAACGCGAACGGCGCGGGCGAGGAAAACCGCAACATCGCCCGGATGGGCACCCTGCTGGCCGGGCTGCCGGTCTCGGTCCCGGGCACCACGGTCAACCGGCTCTGCGGGTCCTCCCTGGACGCGGCGATCATCGCCTCCCGCCAGATCAATACCGGCGACGCCGACCTGATGCTGGTCGGCGGGGCCGAGTCGATGTCCCGGGCCCCGTGGGTGCTGCCCAAGACCGAGAAGCCCTACCCGGCCGGGGACCTGACCCTGGCCTCCACCACGCTGGGCTGGCGCCTGGTGAACCAGGCCATGCCCGCGGAGTGGACCATCTCGCTGGGCGAGGCCACCGAACGGCTGGCCGAAAAGTACGGGGTGAGCCGTGAGGCGCAGGACGAGTTCTCCGCCGCCTCCCACAACCTCGCCGCCGCCGCGTGGGACGAGGGCTTCTACGACGCCCTGGTCGCCCCGGTCCCGGGCACGGACCTGGTCCGCGACGAGGGCATCCGGCCCGGGTCCTCGGCCGGGAAGCTCGCCGGGCTCAAGACCGTGTTCCGGACCGAGAGCGGGACCGTCACGGCCGGGAACGCCTCCCCGCTCTCCGACGGCGCCTCCGCGGCGTGGCTCGGCTCCGAGGCCGCCGCCGGGCTGCTGGGGATGGAGCCGCTGGCCCGGATCGCCGGGCGCGGCGCGCACGCCAACGACCCGCAGTACTTCGGCTACGCCCCGGTCGAGGCCGCGAACAAAGCCCTCGCCAAGGCCGGGATCGGCTGGGACCAGGTCGGCGCCGTCGAACTGAACGAGGCGTTCGCCGCGCAGTCCCTGGCCTGCATCAACGCCTGGGGCATCGATGCGGGAATCGTGAACCGGCACGGCGGCGCGATCGCCATGGGCCACCCGCTCGGCGCCTCCGGCGCCCGGATCCTGGGCACCCTGGCCCGGTCCCTGCAGGCCGCCGGGCAGCGCTGGGGCGTCGCCGCGATCTGCATCGGCGTCGGCCAGGGCCTCGCCGTCGTCCTCGAAAACGTGTCCGCCGCCCCCACGGCACAACCAGTGAAAGGTTAAGGGCCATGCTGAATTTCATTGACACCGTCGGCGAGGCCGTCGCCGGCATCAAGGACGGCTCCACCGTGATGATCGGCGGCTTCGGCAACGCCGGGCAGCCGTTCGAACTCATCGACGCGCTGCTTGGGTCCGGCGCCACAGACCTGACCGTGGTGAACAACAACGCCGGCCAGGGCGACCAGGGACTGGCGCTGCTGATCAAGGAGGGCCGGGTGAAGAAGATGATCTGCTCCTTCCCGCGGCAGTCCGACTCCTGGCACTTCGACACCAAGTACCGCGCCGGCGAGATCGAGCTCGAACTCGTCCCGCAGGGAAACCTCGCCGAGCGGATCCGTGCCGCCGGTGCCGGGATCGGCGGCTTCTTCACGCCCACCGGCTACGGCACCATGCTCGCCGAAGGCAAGGAAACCCGTTTCCTGGACGGCAAGTGGCAGGTGTTCGAGACCCCCATCCACGCCGACGTCGCCCTGATCAAGGCCCTCACGGCGGACGGCAGGGGCAACCTCGTCTACCGCAAAACCGCGCGGAACTTCGGCCCCATCATGGCCGCCGCCGCGAAACACACCATCGCCCAGGTCTCCGGGATTGTCCCCACCGGCGGCCTGGACCCGGAAAACATCGTGACCCCCGGCATCTACGTCAACAGCATCGTGAAGGTGGCCTGAGATGAGCATCCCAACCAATGACCAGAGTCTGCGGACCGGCAACCAGGCTGGTCTCCAGACGTCCGGCAAGCCGCTGGGCCGTGACGATCTCGCCCGCCTCGTGGCCCGTGACATCGCCCCCGGATCTTTCGTGAACCTCGGCATCGGCCAGCCCACCCTGGTCTCGAACTACCTCGAACCGGAGCAGAACATCACGCTCCACACCGAGAACGGGATGCTCGGCATGGGCCCGGAAGCCGCCGGAGACCAGATCGACGGCGACCTCATCAACGCCGGCAAGATCCCGGTCACCGAACTGCCCGGGGCGTCCTACTTCCACCACGCTGACTCTTTCGCGATCATGCGCGGCGGCCACCTGGACATCTGCGTGCTCGGCGCCTTCCAGGTCTCCGCCACGGGGGATCTCGCCAACTGGCACACCGGGGCCCCGGACGCGATCCCCGCCGTCGGCGGCGCCATGGACCTCGCCACCGGCGCCAAGGACGTCTTCGTCATGATGACGCTCCTGACCCGCGACGGCGTGTCCAAACTGGTGGAAACCTGCACGTACCCGCTCACCGGGATCGGCTGCGTGACCCGCGTCTACACCGACAAGGCCGTCTTCCTGACCGGCCCCGACGGCGTCCAGGTGCGGGAGACCTTCGGCTGCACGCTCGAGGAACTCCAGGCCATGGTCCCGATGCCGCTGCGGGCGGCGGAGCCAAGCTGACAGTCCTGCGGCCGGAGAACCTGTGCCCCGCTAAAGTGATGCGGGACCGAGAGGCGAAAAATGATTGAGCCAGCCAAGAGCGGCGGCGCGCCCGCGGCCAGCGACCAGTACGTGCAGTCGCTGGCGCGCGGCCTCGCCGTGATCCGTGCCTTCGACACGGAACACCCCAAGATGACGCTGACCGAGGTCGCGGCCCGGACCGAGCTGACCCGGGCCACGGCCCGGCGGTTCCTGCACACACTCGCGGAGCTGGGGTATGTCCGCACGGACGGCAAGATCTTCGCCCTGACCGCCAAAGTGCTGCAGCTCGGCTACGCCTACTTGTCCGGGCTGTCCCTGCCGCAGCTCGCCCAACCGCACCTGGAAGAACTCTCGCTCGAACTGGGGGAGTCGACGTCGGCCGCGGTGCTCGAAGGCACCGACATCGCCTACATCGCCCGGGTGTCCACCCGGCGGATCATGACGGTCGGCATCACGGTGGGCACCCGCTTCCCCGCCTATGCAACCTCCATGGGCAGGGTGCTGCTCGCGGCCCTCCCGCCGGCGAAGCTGGAAGAGTACCTCGCGGCTGCCGAGATCCGGCCCCTGACTCCCGGAGCCATCGGAACGCGGGCCGCCCTCCTGGCGGAGCTTGATACTGTTCGCGCCCAGGGCTGGTGCCTGCTGGACCAGGAGCTGGAGCTGGGGCTGATGTCCATTGCGGCGCCCGTCCATGACGGGCCCAAGGTGGTGGCGGCGATCAACGTCTCGCTGCAGGCCCAGACTGTGTCCGCGCAGCCCGATCCCGATGCCTACCTCAAGGCCGTGCGTGAGGCGGCGTTGGCCACTGCCGAAATCATCTCCGAGGACCTGACCTCGGGACGGTGAACCGCGCCCCAGACGGCACGTCTGGAATGGATACGTCTGAGAAGAGATACGTCTCGGAAGAGAACCGTCAGGAGGAAGCGGGGCCCGGGATGGGCTTCGTTGAAACCGTGATCGTGACGCCCCCCGGTTCGTCACCGATTTTCAGGTGCAGGTCCCTGCCCACCAGCAGGGCATGGATGTCTTCGCTGTCTCCGGGCGCGATCTGCTCGGCCAGCCGTGTGAGCGCCAGTGCCATCGCCCGGCCCCAGTCATGGGGGTCAATGCTGGATGATTCTGCCGTCGCTGAGTAATTTTCTGATTCAGTCATCTGCCCCCGCTTTCGGCGTCCGGAGCGCAGCGTCCGGCACATCACGAGGCCCAGTCTAGTGAGCCTGCGGAGCGCACGTCCACGATTCGCGCTGGCCCTGCGCAGGTTACGCGGGCACTGCGGCTAGGATTTTAGTTCGGGTACTCTTCGCCCAATTGCCCCTAAGGACGCCATGACAGAGAACAGCACCGCGAGGCCGGAGACCCCGGACAACGCCGCGTCCCGGCGCGCCGCCGTGGTTATCAACCCCATGAAGTCTCCCGGCGAGAGCTTCCGCGCCTCCTTCTTCCGCCTCTGCGAGACCCAGGGCTGGGCCGAGCCGCTGTGGCTGGAAACCACAAAGGAGGACACCGGGCTGGGCCAGGCCCGCGAGGCGCTGGAGGCCGGAGTCGACGTCGTGATCGCCGCAGGCGGCGACGGAACGGTCCGCTGCGTGGCGGAAGTCCTCGCAGGCACCGGAACGCCGATGGGCCTGGTGCCCCTGGGGACCGGCAACCTGCTGGCCCGCAATCTCGGCATCGACATCACCGACCCCGTGGCTGCCAGCTACGACGTCCTGAGCGGCACGGACACCAAGGTGGATGTGGTGAAGGCGTCGCTGGACCACGCCGAGGCGGAGTCCACCTTCCTGGTGATGGCCGGTCTGGGCTACGACGCCGCCATCATGGCCAACACCGTGGACGAACTCAAGGACCGCGTGGGCTGGCTCGCCTATGTCGAAGCGGGCATCCGGCACCTGCCGGGCAAGCCCATCAGGGCGAAAATCAGCATTGACGGCCAGCACCCGGTACGGCGCCGGATCCGCAGCGTGATGGTGGGTAACTGCGGCAAAATCATGGGGGGCGTGGAGATCTTCCCCGACGCCAAGATCGACGACGGCATCCTGGACGTCGTGATTTTGGCGCCCATCGGCCGGTTCGGCTGGCTGGATGTGCTGGCCGGCGTCTTCGGCCGGAGGAACGCCAAGAACGCGTCGGTGGAATATTTCGCCGGAAAGTCAGCCGAGATCGAACTCGCCCACGAGCAGGAATTCCAGCTCGACGGCGACCCGCTCGGCAAGGCCAAGTACCTCAAGGTCACGGTCGAGCAGGATGCCCTCACCATCCGGATGACAGGCATCTGACCCCGGGCCAACCATTGCCCGGCCGGGCGGGCCGGCTAACGTGCCGCCGGCCGGTGCGCCAGGATCTCCGCGAGTTCGGCCAAACGGTGAGCGCGGGCGGATTCGGCAGGCGTGAACGGCTCGCCGGGCCGGGAAAACGTAATGGGGCCGTGCCACGCCGTAGGGATTTTCAGGACCGTCCCGTCACCGCCCGGCCGGGGCGAAGCCTCGGCCTTGCCGGCAGCCGGTCCGGGGATGATCCGTGCCCGCAGCAGTTCCGCGACCGCCAGCGGCAGCTCCTCCGGGCTGGCGGCGATCCGGGCGGCCAGGCTCAGCGCGCCGGTTTGCCCGTCGGCCATGGCCAGGGCGGTGGTCGGCCACACGTGCGGATCCGCTCCGCCGCCGGCCCGCAGCGCCCGGAGCAGCTCGGCTTCGCGGACTTCACCGGGTGCCGAGAGCACAAACTCGTCCAGCACACCGCCGGCCACGGGGTGAACATGAATGCTGAGGATGTTCGTGTTCAGCCCGGCCAGGGCCTGCGTCAGTTTCTGCAGCGACCCGGGCTTGTCTTTCAGGACGGTCCGCGCCCGCCACAGGGCGGGTGCGGCGCCGAGCCGTTTGCGGTGGCGCAGGGCCGGGGCATGCAGCCAGCCCCTGAGCATCCGGGCCGCCGACGGTTCGGCCACCCAAATCACCAGGATGGTCGCGGTCATGGTCAGAACCAGGACCTTGGCAACGTACGGCAGATGGGTTCCCACCACCGCCGCGTGCACCAGCAGCTCAATCGGAAGCATCACGGCGACATTGGCCAGGGTCAGCCGCGCCTTGGTCGGCTCGGGCATCTGGCCGCACACTTCGCAGCTCAACTCGGAGGTGGCCGGGGACTGGGCTTTGCCTGGGGTTTTGCCTGTGGTCTTGCCTGTGGCGTTGCGCGTCATGCTCCCATGATTCCGGCCGGCTGTTTCGGCCGGATTGCCGCCGGGTGACGGTTTCGCGCCGGAAACGGGACAGGCACACGTCAGGAGAGCGGGCTGTTACAGGCCCGGCCCAGCCTCCACGCCGTGCCGGAGCAAGCCACGGTGGGCGTAGAGGTCGCGGAGCAGGGCGACCTCGGCCAAGTGGTGGATCATCTCGCGGTTGATGTGCAGGACCAGTGCTGCCATCGGGGCATCGGCGAACGGACCCTCGGCCGGACCGCAGGGCGCCGCCAAACCCGCTTCATGGAGGCCCTTCACGCCCTGGATCCATCGGTCGTAGTACTCGTCCAGCTGGGCCAGTGCCCCGGCCGCGGTGCCGGGGTAGGCGAAGGACTGGTAGTCCACCGCAGGACCGCCAAAATGCGATGCCGTGCGTGCGCCGAGGACGCCGACCAGAATGTGGCACAGGCGCCACGCAATGGTTGTCACCGGAGCGGGAACGGGCTCCGGGTAGCTGAAATCAATGGTGAAATCGCCCGAACCCGGCGCGCCCGGGGGCGTTGAGGCGTCCTTGCGGCGGACATTCCAGCCCGGGGCCGGCTCCCAAAAGTACTCGTGGTCAGTCAACCCGTCCAGACGGGGGCGGGCCTGGTTGGCAAAGTGCCAGTCCAATTGGTCCACCAGCTCGTGGTTCCAGTGAACATCCGGCATGGTGTTCCTCCTTGGCATCCGGGCTCGCGCGGCGGGGGCGTCTACATCAAAGCACTCCGGAACCCCCGCCCGCCAGAGGGCGCACAGCAATGAGGGCTCAGGCGTGAGTTCGGCTTGCGACTCCGGCCGGTTCCGTCGACTGTGCCTTCCCGGACGGGTACTCCCCGGACGGGTACTCCCCCTCCGGGTGCTCCCCGACCCGGGCGCGGTTGGCACCGGCTTCCGGGCCTGCCAGATTGGCCAGAAGGTCGCGGATCTCGGCCAGCAGCGCGGTGTCGGCCGGGATCGGCTCTTCCTCGGGCTCGGCTGCGCTGAGCCGGCTCTTGACCATTCGGTTAATCCGGTTCATGGGGGCCACGAAGATGAAGTACACCACCGCGGCGGTGATGAGGAAGGTCAGGAAGGCCGTCACCACGGCGCCGATGTTGACGAAGGTCTTGTCGTTGCCCGGCCAGATGTGAAAGCCCAGGCCCTGGGTCTGGACGCCGCCGGCGGCCGCGAGGATCGGGTTGACGATGTTCGAGGTGAACGCGCTGACCAGGGCGGTGAAAGCGGTGCCGACCACGACGGCGATGGACAGTTCGATCACGTTGCCGCGCAGGATGAAATCCTTGAATCCTTTGAGCATGGGGAACCTCCGGTGTGCGTTGCGGGCTTGATTCAACCGATAGACGCTACCACTTCGCGGTGCAGCCGGCCGATCCCGATCAACGGATTCCGATGCCGCCACCGCGCCCTTCCGGCGTAAACTCCGTCTTGGATGCCAGCGCCGCCGTCGTAACACTCCGGCTGCAACGAAAGGCGTCCCGACCCGTGAGAACCCGCCCATGAAGGACTTTTTCGCTGTGAGGCCGGCGCCATGAAAGTGTTCGCCGAGATGTTCACCATCGCGCCGGGCAACAAGGACCACCAGGTTGCCTTCCGCTGCGCCGTGGGAGTCTTTGTTCCGCTGATCACGCTGGTACTGCTGGACCGCCTGGATCTGGCAATCTTCGCTTCCTTCGGCGCCTTCACCGGCATCTACGGCCGCAACGAGCCGCACGCCAGGCGCCTGACCCTGCAGGTCCGCGGCGGCGGGCTGATGCTGCTGGTGATGTTCCTGGCCGCCCTCACCGCGCGGGTGGACGCCCTGGCCGGGCTGTCGGCGGCCGGCACCACGTGGGTCCTGGTCGTGGCCACCACCGTGATCGCGTGGGGATGCTCCCTGGTTGTCGCGTGGTGGCGCCTGCGTCCCTCCGGTTCGCTGTTCCATATCTTCGCGTTCGCGGCCATCGCGTCGATCCCCAACCAGCCGCCGCTGTGGCAGGCCATGCTGGTGGCGGTCCTCACGGTGGCTTTCTCTTTGCTGCTCGGCCAGTCCTCGCGGGTGGCCCGGAGCCACCGGACGCCGTGGGTGAATCCGAGACCGGCGGCCCTCACTCCGGGGGAGAAGCACACCGCGTGGCACGAAAGCTGGGGCTACCTCGTGGCGGCAGGCCTGGCGGGAACGCTGGGTACCTTGGCCGGGGAATGGCTGGGCATTGGCCACAATTACTGGGCGATGGTGGCCGCCGTCGTCCCGCTCGTGGGCCACACCACCCGGCACCGCGTCAGCCGCGGCCTGCAACGCGTCGCGGGCACCGCCCTGGGGCTGGTGCTGCTCGCCGGAATCCTGCTCCTGCAGCCGACGCCCTGGCAGACGGTGCTCGTGATTGCGGCGTGCCAGTTCGGCGCCGAGATGTTCATCGCCCGCCAGTACATGCTGGCGCAGGTTTTCGTCACGCCGCTGGCCCTGACCTCCACGCTCCTCGTGGCGCCCGTGCCCCCCGGCCTCCTGCTCCGCGACAGAATCGTCGAGACCATCATCGGCGCCGCCGTCGGAATCGCCGTCGTGCTGGCGCCCGGCGCGTGGCGCAAACTCAGGGGCCGCCGCGAGGCGCAGGCCCCGGAGCGCTTCCCCTAGGAGTGGCTGACGGCTACGGGTGCCCGACGCTGGCGCCGGTGCGGGACACAGCCGGGACGGTCTGCGGGACGAAGGCGAGGGCGATGACCGCCAGGACCGCGGCGGCGGCGAAAACGTAGAAGCCCCACGGGTAGGCGATGCCGGCGGCCACCAGCGCGCCGGTGACGGCCGGCCCCAAAATAGCTCCCAGCCTGCCCACTCCCGCGGCGAAGCCAAGGGCGGTGCCGCGCAGGCGGACCGGGAAGAGCTGGCTGACCCAGGCGTAGACCAGAACCTGGGAGCTGAAGACGAACACGCCGGTGACAAAGACGGCGGCATAGAGCACCACTTCGTTCTGGATCTGGATGCTGAGCGCGGCCAGGAACACGGCGGAGAGGCCAAACCAGAGCAGGACGATCTTCTTGGTGCCGTGCCGGTCCGCCAGGACCCCGGCGATCAGCAGGCCTACCACGGCGCCCACGTTCAGGACCAGGAGCAAGGCGAGGCCGGCGTTCAGGCTGTAGCCGGCGGAGGCCATGAGCTGCGGCAGCCAGGTGTTCAGGCCGTAGACCAGCAGCAGCCCCATGAAGGACGCCACGGCCACGCCGGCCGCAATCAGCGGGTAGGGCTTGCGGCCCAGATCGCGGAAGCTGGCGCGTTCCTCCGCGGGCGAGGGCGCGGCCACTGCTCTGTCCGGGGTGGCCGCCGGGGTGCCGGCAGGGGAGGCAGCCGCAGACTTGGCGGTTGCGGACTTGGCGGTGGCGGGGATGTGGTGGACCGGCGGGAGGGTCTCCGGAAGCTTGAACCACAGGAAGGGGACCAGGGCGAAACCGGCCAGGCCGCCGGCCACGAACATGGTCCGCCAGCTCGGAATGACCATGAGGGCCAGGAATGCGGTGGCCACGGCGCCAACGTGGTACCCGGTCATGGTCCGGGTGGTGGACTTTCCGGCCGTTCCGGCGGGTGCGTAGTCGTTCATGTACGCCAGGGCGGCGGGCAGGCAGGCGCCCAGGCCGAGGCCGGCCAGCAGCCGGAACGTGCTGAACCACGCCACATTGGGTGCGAAGACGACGGCGATCGTAAAGAGGGAGAACCACGCCACGCAGGCCACCAGCAGGTTCCGCCGGCCGAGGCGGTCCGAGAGCGGGGCGATGAAGAGCGCGCCGAGCCCCACACCCACCAGGGAGACGGTTGCCGCGAACGTCGCCCCAACGGCATCGAAGCCAAGTTCCTGCGACTTGATGAGGGTCGGGATGACGGTGCCGAGCACCACCAGGTCAAAGCCGTCCAGCACCATGGCCAGCCAGCAGAGCCACACGGGCCACCGTGATTTCTGCCCCGATGACGGCTTATCCAATGACGACGTTGACATTGTTACCTCAGCATTAGTATTTATGTGATTCCGAGCGGCCGGCCGGTGCCGGCCGGTGCCGGCCGGTGCTCTTTCCATTGTGAGAGTTCTATCACTGCACCGTGTTGCATGGGACACTTAAAACCATTCAACGGAAGGGGCATGGTGGCCAATTCGAACTCCGGCGATTCGGTGGTGGACCGGGTCCTGCGCTTAATTGCCGCGTTCCCCGAAGGTGTCACGGCGCTGCAGCTCTCGGAGCTCGCCGCGAGGGCGGAGCTCCCCCTGACCACCGCGCACAGGCTCGTCCGGCAACTCGCAGGACATGGCCTGCTCGACGTCGGCCCCGGCGGCTCCGTCAGCCTGGGCCTGCGGCTCTGGGAACTCGCCAACCGCAATTCGCCCACGCTCGAGCTCCGCCAGGCCGCCCTGCCGTTCATGGAGGACATCCAGCAGGTGCTGCATCAAAACGTGAACCTCGCCGTGCTGGACGGGCAGGAAGCGCTCTTTGTGGAGCGGCTGTCCCGCCGCGGCTCCGTCGCCAACCGGGCGCAGGTGGCCGGGCGGATGCCCGTGCACGTGTCCTCCGCCGGGCTGGTGCTCATGGCCAACCAGCCCCGCCCCGTCCAGGCCGAATACCTCGAGGGATTCAGTGATCCGACCGGCCGGCTGGCCCTGGAGGACCTCCGTGCCCTCCTGAGTGAAGCCGCCCATCAGGGTTATGCCCAGCTGGCAGGCGTCGTAGACCCGGACACGTGGGGGATCGCGGTTCCCGTGCTGGACCGCAGGAAGCACGCGGTGGCGGCCCTCGGCGTCGTCGTTCCCCTTCGAGAAGTGCGCCTGCAGGCGCTCGTTCCCGCCCTCCAGACCGCGGCGCGCGGGATCGGGCGGCGGCTTGGCGAGCCTCGCGAGGCATTCCATTCAGCGGAATCTCTGTAACGCGCATCACGGCCGTGGGAGCACACTGTTAGCCAGACGAACCCAACCGGCCCCCAGGCGCCCGCCCCCGGGGACCCGCAACGAAGCGAGACGCACATGGCACAGCGAAAAGTCATCACCACCCAGGTAGCCATCATCGGGGCCGGTCCGGCCGGGCTCATGCTGTCCCACCTGCTGGCCAAGGCCGGCATCGAATCCACCGTCCTGGAGATCCGCAGCCACCAGGAGATTTCCGAGACGGTCCGCGCCGGCATCCTGGAGCACGGCTCGGTCAATATGCTGGTCGACAGCGGCGTCTCCGACCGCGTGCTGCGTGACGGTGACCGCCATGACGGAATCGAACTGCGCTTCAACGGCGAAAGCCACCGGATCGACTTCCAGGACCTCGTCGGGGAATCGGTGTGGCTGTACCCGCAGACGGACGTGTTCCTGGACCTCGCCGCACGCCGGAAGGCCGACGGCGGCGACGTCCGGTACGGCGTCACGGACACCACCATCCACGACATCGAAGCCCAGCCCAAGGTCTGGTTTACGGACGCGGCCGGCGTCGAGTACGAGCTCCAGGCCGACTTCATCGCCGGCGCGGACGGTTCGCGCAGCCACTGCCGGTTCCAGATTCCCGAGACGCACCGCAAGTGGTACTTCCACGAGTACCCCTTCGCCTGGTTCGGCATCCTGGCCGAGGCGCCGCGCAGCTCGGACGAGCTGATCTACGCCAACTCCGGGAACGGCTTCGCCCTGATCAGCCAGCGCACGGAGACGGTCCAGCGGATGTACTTCCAGTGCGACCCCAACGAAGACGTCGACAACTGGGGTGACGACCGCATCTGGGACGCCTTCCGCAGCCGCGTCAACGGCAACGGCTTCGAGGTCAAGGAAGGGCCCGTGATCGACAAGACGGTCCTGAAGTTCCGCAGCTTTGTCCACGCCCCCATGCGGCACGGCAACCTGTTCCTCGCCGGGGACGCCGCGCACACGGTGCCGCCCACGGGGGCCAAGGGCCTGAACCTGGCCCTGAACGACGTCAAGGTCCTCTTCGAGGGATTCGACAGCTTCTATTCCACCGGCTCCGCCGCGCTCCTGGATGCCTACAGCGACCGCGCCCTGGACAGGGTGTGGAAGGCCCAGCAGTTCTCCTACTGGATGACCTCCATGCTGCACACCCCGGCCGGCGCCGATGACTTTTCCCGTGCCCGCCAGCTTGGCGAGCTCCAGTCCGTGGTGTCCTCCCGCCACGGCAGCGCCTACCTCGCGGAGGCCTACACCGGCTGGCCGGGAGCCCGCTAGGACGCCGGCAGGATCCCCGGGAAGAAGCGCATATTTCCGTCGACAGGCACCGGGGCCAGGACTAGCCTTGAACCGTCCCAGCATGGCCCGACAAGGACGACGGAGAGGTGTCCGATCATGGGAACGGCAGAGAATGTTGAACTGGTTCGGCGGGGGTATGCGGCCTTCAATTCAGGGGATATGGCGACCCTCAGCGACATGTTCGCGGAGGACGCAGTCTGGCACGTTGCCGGAAGTGGCGTGCTATCCGGAACCAAACAGGGTCGCGAAGCGGTCCTGGCGTACTTCGGCGAACTGGGAGCGCGTACCCAGGGTTCCTTCCAAGCCAACCTCGAGGACGTCGTCGGCGGCGAAAACTACACGGTAGCTATCCAGCACACCCGCGGTGAAAGCAACGGCAAGACCCTGGACATGGCCACCGTCATTACGTTTGTGGTCCGCGACGGAAAGATCACGGAAGGGCGGGAGTTCTTCGAGGACACGGCCAAGGCGGACGATTTCTGGACCTGACCGAACAACCGCATGATCGGCCCCGCCCGCAAGCTGTTTCCATCATCGGCGGCGGCATCGCCGGGCTGGCTCTTGCAGCCCGGCTGGATCCCGCGCGTTTCGAGGTCACCGTCACCGAACAGCGGTATGGACTCCCGACCGTGGGGACATCCTTGGCCATGTGGCCCGCGGCCCAGCGCGCCCTCGGCGATTTGGGCATCCTGGACGCCGTCAGGGAGGCCAGCCCGGCAATCGACGGCATGACCGTCCGGGCGGCCTCCGGGAGGCCATGGACATCAGCGCAGGCGACGGACCTGATCGGCGTCTCCCGGGTTGACCTCATCCGGCTCCTCGACGCTGCCGTTCCGGGCAGCGTGCGCCGGGTGTCCGGCCGCCTCGACGTCGTCCGGCCCGGTCCCGCCGGCCTCGTGGTGGGCGCCGACGGTGTCCACAGCGCGGTGCGCCGCAGCTGCTGGGGCGCCCGCTCCGGTGCCCGGCCCACCCGCTACCTCGCGGTCCGCGGCGTGGTTCCCGGATCGCTGTGGCGGGGGCACACGGGCGAATACTGGGGCCGCGGGCAGCTCTTCGGGATTGGTCCCGCGGCGGCCGGGACCAACTGGTACGCGGCGTTCCGCTCCGGGCCGGGTCGCGGAAGCCTCGACGTCGCCGCGGTCCTGGCGGAAACCCGGGTCCGGTATAGCGGCTACGCCCAGGGCATTCGCGACGTCCTGGCCGCTGCGGTACCGGAAACCACCCTGGCGCAGCGGATCTGGACGGCGCCGCCGCTTGGTAGCTATGTCCGCGCCCGGGTGGCGCTGCTCGGCGATGCCGCCCACGCGATGACACCCAACCTCGGCCGGGGCGCCTGCGAGGCGCTGGTCGACGCCGTGGCCCTCGCGGCGCTGCTCAATACCCGGCCCGTGGACGAGGCGCTGAGCGCCTACAACCGGGCGCGTCACCTGCGCACCCAGGCTTTGCGGTGGGCGTCGTCGGCCGTGATGCGGCTGGCCCTGGCGGAGCGGGGCCAGCCTGTGCGGGACGCGCTGCTGGGCTTGGCTAGTCCTGGTCCAGGGTCTCGGTCAGGTGGTGCGTCGGAATCCGGTCCCGGTCATAAGTGATTTCGGTGTAGCCGTGCGGCTCGGGCTTCCCGGACGGGCTCAGGTTCACGAAGACGATCTCATCAATGGTGAGGATGCTGCGGCGCGTGATCATGTTCCGGACTTCGGCGCGCATGGTCAGCGATGTCCGGCCGAAGCGGGTCGCGGTCAGGCCCATTTCGATCAGGTCGCCCTGGACCGCGGAGCTGACGAAGTTGATTTCGGAGATGTACTTGGTGACGGCCCGGCCGTTGCCCAGTTGCAGGATGGCGTAGATGGCCGCCTCCTCGTCAATCCACTTCAGCAAGCTCCCGCCGAACAGGGTGCCGTTGGCGTTGAGGTCCTCGGGCCGCACCCATTTGCGGGTGCGGAAGGTGATGTCGGCCGGTTCCATAGTGCGAGGTTAGCCGACTCCGTGACGGGCGGCGTTGTGTGACGCAGCGCGGCACGGGCAGCGCGGCACGGCACCGCCCCAGCGGCACCGGCGGCGCCGATCTGCGGCGCCGCGCGGCCTTACGCCATGGCGGTGTGCGCGGCGCTGTGCGAATCGATCGGCTTCGCGTAGCAGTACGAGTGCACCACGCCGACATAGGGGCCGAAGTTCGGCACGGACACGAAGCCGGAGTTCTCGTAGAACTGCCGCCCGTCGGTCTGCACCGAGCCGGCCTCCGCCGTCAGGGTGGTGATCCCCAGCGCGTAGGCGTGGGCTTCGAGGGCCGCGAGGATGGAGCTCGCTACTCCCGAGCCGCGGGTGTAGGGCAGCACGTAGAGGCGTTTGATTTCCGCGGTGTGGGCGTCCAGCATGCGAAGGCCGCCGCAGCCGACCGGCTGGCCTGAGGCCTTGTCGTGCGCCACCAGGAACACCGCGGTGTCCGCTTCCGACGGCGGCGGGCCGGGTTCGTGGTCGGGGCGGCCGAAACGTGCCTCGAGTTCCGCCTGCTGGGCGGCCCTCAGGTCCGCGCCTACGGGGTTCGCCCAGGTGACCTGACGGATGTTGAGCCGCGGGTTGGTCTGCATGACTGCCTCGATTCGCCGAAGTGTTATGCAGTCCAAGGCTAGGCACCAGCGGTTTCGGCTGTGTTTCCTGCGGGTAAGCGTCCGAAGAACTGTGAGTTGCGGTGCACTTGCGGCTTCCAGCCCGACGTCCGGGTGGACCTGGCGGTGGCCACAGCCTAGCGCCGCACCAGTGTCCGCAGGAGTTTCAGCGCCACAGAGATCGAGGCGATGTCCACCTGCCCCGGTTTGGTCACTTCCGCGAAGGTGTCCTTGAGCCGGCCCAGCTGCTCCTGGTGCCCGCGTTCCCACTCCACGATGCGCTCCACGGCGTCGGATGTGCCGGCCTCTGCGGCACTGGGGCCGTGGGTGGTCTCCATCACCGAGACGGTCATGTCCGCTACAGCGGAATACACATCATCGCGCAGGGCGGCCCGAGCGAGGGCCTCCCAGCGGCTCTGCCGGGGCAGGTCGGTGATGCTGAGCAGCAGGTTCGCGGCGCCGATTCGCTGGAACACCGCGTAGTACACCTCGGCGATGGCGGCGATCGGTTCGCGTACTCCTTCGGAGATCAGGGAGATGTCCAGCAGCCCGAAACTCTCCAACAGGTCCGAGGCGCGCCGGCCCAGCTCGGGGGGCATCCCCACGGCGTCCCAGTGCGTGAGCCGCTCTTGCACGCGGTCCAGGTCGGAGCCGCGGAGGTAGTCCACGGTCCGGGTCCGCAGCAGGTCCAGGGTGGGCATGATCCTGCCCAAGGCGGCGTCCACGGGCTGGTCGCGGTGGTCGTGCGTCACGTACCACCGCGTGGCCCGGTCCAGGACCCTGCGCATGTGCAGGGTCGCTTCGGCGATGACTTCGTTGGGATATCCGGCGGGGAGGGCGGCCAGCCGGTTGACGATCCACGGCAGGTCGTAGGCTTCCCGCGCCACCACAAAGGCCCTGGCTATACCTGCGGCCGTCGCAGTGGTTTCCTCGATGGCGCGGAAGGCGAACGTGATTCCGCCGAGGTTGATCATGTCGTTGGCCACCACTGTGCAGACGATCTGGCGGCGCAGAGGGTGGCCCTCAAGCTCTGCTTCGAAGCGTTCGGACAGCAGGCGCGGGAAGTACCCGCGCAGGACCCGCCGGAACCACGGGTCGTCGGCAAGGTCGCTGGCATTGAGCTCTGCGGCCAGTTCGATCTTGGCGTAAGCGGCCAGCACCGCAAGTTCGGGCGCGGTCAGGCCCTCACCGGACCGCAGCCGTTCCCGGAGCTGTTCGTTGCTGGGCAGACCCTCCAGCCTGCGGTCAAGGTCGGTGGCGTTTTCGAGCCAGTCCATGGTCCGTTCGAACCCCGGGCTCCATGCCAGCACCAGGTGCCGGTCGTTGTAGAGCAGGACATTCTGGTCCGTGTTATTGGCCAGGACCAGGCTGGCCACTTCGTCCGTGAGGGAATGCAGGAAGCCCGCGCGTTCCGCCGGCTTCATCTTTCCCGAGGCGATCATCCGGTCCACGAAGATCTTGATGTTTACCTCATGATCCGAGCAGTCAACTCCGGCTGAGTTGTCGATCGCATCGGTATTGAGCAGGACGCCGGACAGGGCGGCCTCAATCCGCCCGAGCTGCGTGATTCCCAGGTTCCCGCCCTCGGCGATGATCTTCGTTCGGACCTCATTGCCGTTGACCCTGATGGGGTCGTTCGCCTTGTCGCCGACCTCGGCGTTGCCTTCCAACGAGGCCTTGACGTAGGTTCCGATGCCGCCGTTGTACAGCAGGTCCACGGGCGCCCGGAGGATGGCCTGAAGCAGCGTGTGGGGTGGCAGCGACACGGTGCCCGGGTCCAGGCCGAGGGAACTCCTGACCTGTTCCGTGATGCTGATCGCCTTGGCCCCACGGGAGTGGACACCACCACCCTTGCTGATCAGCGCTGGATTATAGTCTGCCCAGGAGGAACGGGGGAGGGCAAAGAGCCGCTGCCGTTCCTCGAACGAGGCCGCCGCATCCGGCGCCGGGTCAAGGAAGATGTGCCGGTGATCGAAAGCTGCCACCAGGCGGATGTGGCGGGAAAGAAGCATCCCGTTCCCAAAGACGTCGCCGCTCATATCGCCGATGCCGGCAACTGTGAAGTCCTCTTCCTGGCAGTTCACCCCCGAGTTCGCGGAAATGGTGCTTCACGGATTCCCAAGCCCCGCGGGCCGTGATGCCCATCTGCTTATGGTCAAAGCCCACCGTCCCGCCGGACGCGAAAGCATCGCCCAGCCAGAAGCCGTATTCCTCGGCCACCGCGTTCGCAGCATCGGAAAATGACGCTGTTCCCTTGTCCGCCGCCACCACGAGGTAATAGTCGTCGACGTCGTGCCGCACCACCCGCGGCGGAGGCACCACTGTTTCCCCGTGCGCGGTGGTGACCAGGTTGTCGGTGACGTCCAGCAGCCCGCGGACGAAGATCCGGTAGCACTGAAGGCCCTCCGTCAGCCAAGCGTCGCGGTCCATGGAGGGGTCCGGCAACTGTTTGGGATAAAAACCGCCCTTGGCGCCGGTGGGCACAATCACCGAGTTCTTCACGTTCTGCGCCTTGACCAGGCCCAGGACCTCGGTGCGGAAATCCTCGCTTCGGTCGGACCAGCGCAAGCCGCCCCGGGCCAGTGCCCCGAAGCGCAGGTGAACGCCTTCGACGCGGGGCGAGTACACCCAGATTTCGTATTTGGGACGCGGAAGCGGCGCACTGGCAATGGCGGCGGGGTTCAGCTTGAAGCTCAGGTGGAGCCGCCCCTGGAAGTAGTTGGTGCGGAGCGTGGATTCCACCAGGTTCATGAAGGTGCGCAGCAGCCGGTCGGCGTCGAGGACGGGAATGTCGTCGACCGCGGCCAGCAGTTCCTTCCGGGCCGCGTCGGTGTCCCCGGACCGGCCCGGCGCCTGCAGGTCGGGATCAAACTTGGCCCGGAACAGCGCCAAGAGCGCATGGGTGGCCCGGGCATTGGCCAGCAGGGTGTCGGCCATGAAGCCGTAGGAGGTCGTCGTGCCCAGTTGCTGCAGGTACTTGGCATAGCTGCGCAGGATTGCCGCCTGGCGCCACTCGATGCCCTCCCGGAGGACAAGGCCGTCAAAGCGGTCCGATTCCGAGTCCCCGCGCATGGCGGCCGCGAAGGCATCCCGCAGCAGCCCGCTGGTCCGGGCCGGATCCACGCCCGCTGGGTACCGGACGCCGAGGTCATAGAGGAACAACGGCCGGTCGCTCCCGCGCACAACATCGAAGGGCCGTTGGTTCAGCACCTCCAGGCCGAGGTTGTGGAAGAACGGCAGGATCCGCGTCAGGCTATGGGCGGTGGTCAGGTAGAGCCGGATCCGAGCGTCTTCGGCCAGCGTCGGGGCCGCAGCCGTGGGGACATGAACGGCCAGCTGAGGATCGTTCAGCGGTCGGCCGCCAGTTCCGTCGAGATCGAACTTCTCAAACCGTCTGATGTCTTCAACCGCGTCCTCGACGTCGAAATCAGCCCGGTAGCTGGCCGGGAAGGCGGCGGACCACAGCGTCGACAACCGGCTGGCCTCCGCGGACGGCAACCTGGCACGGAGCGCTTCGTCCAGGCCCGCGGCCCAGGTCCGCGTGGCGCTGATAATGCTCCGCTCCACGGCAGCGGAATCGACGTCGGGCATCCCGCCGGCAGGCAGTTGTATCCGGAAGAACACGCGGGCCATCGGGGATTCACTGAGCCGGACTTCGAATTCAAGCGAGGAGGACCTGAAAGCCTGTTTGAGCTCGTTTTCGATCCGGAGGCGCACGGCCGTGCTGTACCTGTGCCGGGGGAGGAACACCAGGGCTGTCATGAAGCGGCCATAGCTGTCAGAGCGCAGGAACACCCGTGTCTGGTGGTGCGCTTGCAGGAGCAGGATCTCCCGGGCAAGCCCGAAAAGTTCATCCAGGTCCCGATGGAACAGCTCGTCCAAGGGGAAGGACTCGAGGACGGTGAGAAGCTGTTTGCCCTGGTGGGAGGCCTCGGTGAAGCCGAAGCGTTCCCGGATGGCGCGCACCTTGTCCCGGATCATCGGGATGCGCCGCACGGACCGGCCCGTGGCGCCCGGGGCGAAGAGGCCCACAAACCGCACTTCTCCCGTGCCTTTCCCTGCGCTGCCGAAGGTCCGGACGAGGATTTCATCCAGGTAGGCCGGGCGGGGGACCGACGATCTCAGATCAGAAATGGAGATGGTGAGAACCTGTGAATGGGGTAGTCCCGTAACGGGCTGGCGGGCCTCCGGCCGACCGTCCCTGAGCAAACCCAGCCCCGTGCCCGGCCGCAACGCCACGGCATCGGTGCCCTCCGACGTCGAGTATTCAAATTCGCTGTAACCCAAAAACGTGAAGTTGCCGCGGTCCAGCCAGTCCAGGAGCTCGCCGAGCTGCTCCGGGGTCGGAACCGTGCCCGCGGGCAGCCGGTCCAGGGAATTGATGGCGCGGGCGAGGCTGGCGTGGATGGCGGGGGTGTCGTCCGCAACCAACTGGACGTCCGCCAGGACACGACGCACGTTGCCGGTGAGCTCCGCGACGGCCCGTGACCCCGGCAGGCGGCCAATCTCCGCCGCCACCCAGGTTTCGGACGACCACCCCGGCGGCTCCTGGGCGGCGCCGGTCGCCACAACGCCCGGGATGCCGGCGATTCGGCCCGCCGGTGCGGACTGCGAGGACCCATGCCGTATTTCCATCAGCCGGCCAGTCCGCTGATCCCGCCGCACCAGGAAATTGGGATGCACCAGCAACCGGATGGACTCGTTTTCGCGGGCCAGTTCGGCGGTGAGCGAATGGATCAGATGCGGCAGGGTGTCTGCAACCACCAGCAGGACGCTGGCGTCGCTTTCGTTCAGGATGGCGACGGCCGCCGTGCCCGACGGGCGGCTGTCGGCCAGTTCCGCATGGCGCCTGGCCCGCTGCTCAAGGTTTTCGGGACTGTAGCCTTGGAGGTCCTCGGGCGCAGCGTGCTCGTAATAGGCTGCGAGGAACTGTTCATCGAAGACGTGGCCTGCGCCGGCGGGCGCATGCCCCGGGTGTTCCGATTTGCGTGACATGCCCCTGCGCCTCCACTGCGCGGGATCAACCGCATGCCGCGGCCGACCATCCTGTCCCCACGCCTGCTTTCATCATCGCCGCGTCCGGGGGAGCAGTCCAGTCCCGGCATGCAGCGTACGCCCCGGCGGGTGCCCCGGCCGCTACGCCGGACGGCCGGTGGGATCCTCCGCCGTCGGATCCGCCAGGGCCAGTCCGCCCACGGGGCTGCCGTCCCAGTGGATGAGTTTCCAGCCGTTCGCGGGATCGCCTTCCAGCGCCACGATTCCGGTGTTGTCCAGCACGTGCCGGATGGCAAAGTCCGGTTCGATGTTCTCTGCCCGCAGGCCGGCCCACACCCGGATGGCGGCGCCGTGGCTGACCACGGCCACGGATCCTGAGTCCCCGGCCCCGTTTGTGCGGGCCGCTATTGTGGCGATCGCGGCGTCGTAGCGTTCAAAGAAGTCCCGTCCGCTGGGACCGGCAGGCATCCGGCGCTCGAGCTCGCCGTCCGCCCACGAAAAAATGGTGCCGATGTACCGCTTGTGCGATTCGTGGTCCGTCTGCTTTTCCAGCGACCCGGCTTCGATCTCGTGAAGGCCCTCAAGCACCTCGGTTTCCAGCCCGTGCACCCGGGCGAGCGGTGCCGCTGTGATTTGCGTCCGAACCAGGGTGGAAGCGTACAGGGCAAGGATCCGCTCGTTCGCCAGGGCGCGGGACAACACCTCAGCCTGACGCTGGCCGAGTTCGGTCAGCCCGGGCCCCGGGTGCGCCGTGTCCAGCTGGCCCAGGACATTGCCGGGCGTCTGGCCGTGCCGGATGAGCAGAAGTCTCATTTGAGGTGGTCCACCAGCTGGTCCGCGATGCCCGTGTACCTGCCCGGGGTCAGCGCCAGCAGGCGGGCTTCGGCGTCGGCGGACAGGCCGAGGCTCTGGACGAATTCCTGCATCCGGGCGGCATCCACGCGCTGGCCGCGGGTCAGGTCCTTGAGCCGCTCGTACGGGTTTTCCATGCCGTCGACGCCGGCGATGGCCTCGGCGCGCATGACCATCTGGATGGCCTCGCCGAGGACTTCCCAGTTCGTGTCCAGGTCCGCGGCGAGCACGTCCTCGGCAACCTTGAGTCGGTCCAGGCCCTTGGCAACGTTCGAGATGGCGAGCAGCGAGTGGCCGAACGCGACACCGATGTTGCGCTGCGAGGAGGAGTCGGTGAGATCGCGCTGCCAGCGGGAGGTGACCAGGGTGGAGCCGAGGACGTCCAGCAGGCCGGAGGAGATCTCGAGGTTGGCCTCGGCGTTCTCGAAACGGATCGGGTTCACCTTGTGCGGCATGGTCGAGGAACCCGTGGCGCCTGCCACCGGGATCTGCACGAAGTAGCCGATCGAGATGTAGCTCCAGATGTCGGTGCAGACGTTGTGCAGGATGCGGTTGAAACGCGCGACGTCGGCATAGAGTTCGGCCTGCCAGTCGTGGCTTTCGATCTGGGTGGTCAGCGGGTTCCAGGACAGGCCGAGGCCTTCGACGAAGCTCTTGGCGACGTGCTCCCAGTCGGCGCCCGGGACGGAGGCGACGTGGGCGGCGTACGTGCCGGTGGCCCCGTTGATCTTGCCGAGGTATTCGGTGCGGGCGATCCGGTCCAGCTGACGGCCCAGCCGGTGCGCGATGACGGCCAGTTCCTTGCCCAGCGTGGTGGGCGTGGCGGGCTGGCCGTGCGTGCGGGAGAGCATCGGCACGGCGCGGTTGTCCCCGGCCATGGCGCTGATCTGGGCGACGAGGGCGCGGGCCGCAGGCAGCCACACATCCTCTACGGCCCCCTTGATGCCAAGGGCGTAGGAGAGGTTGTTGATGTCTTCGGAGGTGCAGCCGAAGTGCACCATGGCGGTCAGCCGGTCGATGCCGATGCCGGGCAGGCGGCGGCCGATGTAGTACTCGACAGCCTTGACGTCGTGGACCGTCACGGCCTCGATCTCGGCCAGTTCGGTGACGGAGGCGGCGTCGAACTCCGTGACGATCGCGCGCAGTTGCTGCTGTTGTTCCGCCGTGAGCGGGCCGGCCCCGGGCAGGACGCTGTTGCCGGTCAGGTGGATCAGCCACTCGACCTCAACAGCCACGCGGTCGCGGTTCAGGGCCGCCTCGGAAAGGTAGTCGACCAGCGGCGCGACGGCGGACTGGTAGCGGCCATCCAGCGGGCCGAGCGCGATCTGGTGGTCGGACGCGGCGAGGGCCAGTCGTCCGGACGGCGTGCGGGTATCAGCTGTGGCGGCAGTTTCAGGCATGTGCCGATTCTTTCACGAAGTGCCGCCGGGCCTTAAGCGCCCCGTCCTTATGACATTGCCGGCTGGCAGTGCATGGCGGTCCGGGACGTTGTCCACATAGCCCGACGGCGCTCTTCAGCGGGCACCGGCCGCCCCGCTAGCGTCGTTTCATGACCAGAGGAATGACTGGTGGCTTCCCGCCGGGACCGGCGGGAAGCCTGGCAGTGCAGGACGTGGCGGTTCTTGGCGTGACGGCCGCCGACGCCCTCGAGTGCGCTTCGCGCAGTTACGAAATCCAGCAGTTCGCGGCGCGTGTGGCCCGGTGCGCCGATGAAGCTGATGCAGTGCTCGCCGCCCTCGCCCGCCTTGAGCTGCAGACCTGGCAGTCACCGGCCGGCCGCGCCTACCGTGTGGCCTTGTCCCTGCACGCGGCGGCGCTGCGCCGGAGTCGGGATGCCCTGCTCGATGCTGTTGCCGTGGTGCTCCGGCACGCCCGGAATGTGGCGCAGCCCGCGGACCGGACGGGACCCTGATGGCCGAGGCCACTCCGGCTGGCTCCGGCGGCAGTCCCGGGGTTTCCGCGCCGCCGCGCGACGGCAGCCTGCTCATCCGGGGCGGAATCGGCGGGGTGAGCTTCCAGTTTGAGGAGCTGCTGGCGGGTGCCGCGGAACTGGACGGGCTGGTCCGGCAGCTGCAAATGGTTGAAGTGGAGGCTGACACCGTCCGGCGCGCACTCTTTCCCTATCAGTCCGAGTCCTACACCAGCGGCAGCAACGCCATCATCGCCGTGGGGGAGGCCGGCCGGGAGGTCGGACGCGTCCGGGCGCAACTTCAGCGGATCGGCGACGACGTCCGCGCCAGTCACCGTGAATACGAATATGCCGAAGCCCGGAATGCCCTGCTGCTGCGGATGGGACTTCACGGCTCCGAGTACGGCGCAGCACCGGAGCCCTTCGCCCTGCCCGGGGTGCGCGGGATCGTTGAAGACTGGGTCGCCATGGCGCCCCGGAATCTCGCCGCGCTGCTTGGCCTGCCCGGGCCCCTGGCCGCCGTAGCCGGTGCCCTGGCCGGCCCCACTGACATCCGCCGCCTGGTCCGGGACGCCTCGGAAGCGCCGGGGCTCGTGTTCCTCAAACCCCGTCCGGTCAGCGTCGTGGGCCGGGAGACGTTTTCGGCCGACGTCGACCTCTCACCGGCCGGGCTGTTGCGGCGGGCCGGGGGAGTGGGAGAGCACGGCGGCCGGATCGAGGTTATCGAGGTCGACGGCGGATCCCGGCCCGCGTGGGTGGTGGTCATTCCCGGAACCCAGCAGGATGCCCTGCCGGAAGGCACCAACCCCTTTGACCCCGCCGGCATCGCCGAGGCCCTGGGCTATGACTCGGCGTCGACGGCGGAGGCCATCCGGGAGGCGTTGCGGCAGGCCGGGGCCGAGGCCGGCGATCAGCTCGTGGCCGTCGGTTACAGCCAGGGCGGGATCCACGCGATGAATCTCAGCAAGGACCGCGCAGTCCTGGCCGAGTACGACCTCAAGTTCGTGCTGACCGCGGGCTCGCCGGTGGGCGGTATCAGCCCGGGACCGGGGATCCGCAGCCTGCACCTGGAACATGAGCAGGACTGGGTGCCGGGGGCAGACGGACAGGCGAACCCGGACACCAGGGACCGGGTGACCGTGACCCTCACCAACCCGCTGGCTGTGCCGCCGCTCCAGGACTTCGGCCTGGGTCCGGGGCACCGGCTGGAGAATTACGCCGACGGGGCCGCGCTCGTCTCGGCGAGTCGGGACAACACGTTGCAGGACTCCACGGCGGCGCTGGCCGCGGTCGTGGGGACCGGCGGGGCGGCGACGGTGACCCGGTTCTCGCTCCGGCGCGAGGCCCGGCCGGAACTGCGGGCAACGCCCGCAACCACTTCGGGCCCGCGCGGCGCGGGCGCCTCTAACGATCGAGGGCGGGAAGGAAGCTCGCCACGAGGGACACCGCGCTGATGATGATGGCGGCGAACACGGCGGTCCAGAAGAACGAGTCAATGGTGAAGTGCACAGTGGTGTAGCTGCTGATCCAGGACGTCAGATAGAGCATCGCGGCGTTGATGACCACGGTGAACAGGCCCAGGGTGAGGATGGTGATCGGCAGCGACAGGAGGCTGACGATGGGCTTGACGAAGGCATTGACCAGACCGAAGATCAAGCCGATGAACAGGTAGCCCAAGACGGTGTTGATGGTGCCGTTGCCCTGGGTGGAAATGTCCAGGCCCGTGAGGATCCAGCAGGCGATTGCCAGGGCCAACCCGTTGATGATGACTCGTACGATGAATGAGCGCATGGCCCCATGCTGTCATACGCCCGGCGGCGACGGCAGGGACCATATTCCCCATGTCGGCAGCGGCCGTCCCATGGGGGCCGCGATCATCTCCCGCAACTGCGGCAGTGACCCGAAGTAGGCTAGTTGGCATGACTTCATCAGAAAGCCCGGCCGGGGGCATCAGGCCCCGTCCGGTGGTAGACCTCCTCCCCCGCTACGCGGCCGGAAAACCCCCCGTCCCCGTGGAAGGCCTGGCCAGCTACAAGCTGTCCTCCAACGAAAACCCGTTGCCCCCGATCCCTGCAGTGCAGCAGGCCATCGCGGCGCAGACCGACTTCAACCGCTACCCCGATCCGCTCAGCAGCAGGCTGCGTGAATCGCTCGCCCGCTTCCTGGATGTTCCCGCCGAGGACATCGTCACGGGCGCCGGCAGTCTGGGCGCCCTGAACCAGCTGCTGACCACCTTCGCCGGCCAGAACGACGACGGCAAGGCCGACGAGGTCATCTACGCCTGGCGCTCGTTTGAGGCCTACCCGATCTGCGTCGGACTGGCCGGTGCCGAGAGCGTCCGGATCCCGCTGACGGCCGACGGGCGCCATGACCTGGACGCCATGGCCGCCGCGGTGACTGCGCGGACGCGGATGATCCTGCTGTGCACGCCCAACAACCCGACCGGACCCATCTTGACGGCCGAGGAAACGGAGCGCTTTATCAACGCCGTTCCGGCCGACGTCGTGGTGGTCATCGACGAGGCCTACCAGGAATTCGTGCGCGCCGGCGACGCCGTGGACGGCATCGCCATGTACCGCAAGTACCCCAACGTCGGCGTCCTGCGGACCTTCTCAAAAGCGCACGGCCTCGCCGGACTCCGCGTGGGCTACAGCGTCTCGCGGCCCGAACTGACACAGCACCTGCGCGTCGCTGCCACCCCCTTCGCCGTGTCCCAGATCGCGGAAACGGCTGCCGTTACATCGCTCGAGCACTTCGCCGATGTTGTAGAAAGGGTACAAAGCCTGGTGGACGAACGGGACCGGGTCACGGGCGGACTGCGTGAACTCGGATGGTTCGTTCCGGAGGCCCAGGGCAACTTTGTCTGGCTCAATCTGGGAGAAAACAGCGCGGAATTCGCCGCCCTCGCGGCGGAACGGGCACTGTCCGTGCGTGCCTTCGGCAACGAGGGCGTCCGGGTCAGCATCGGCGAAACGGAAGCCAACACCCGTTTCCTGGAGCTCTGTGCGATCTATACAAAACCGCCGCAGCGTTCCTAGCGCTTAACACTGCGCGCTCAGGCCGCCCCGTGCGGATAAAGTAAGGACCAGTAAGCCAAAATATATGCCGGATCTGGAATGTATTCCCGGTCCGGCATTTATCCCAGCGATTGCGGCGCATTCGGATGCGGCAAGCAAGGAGACGGTATGGGCGCCACACATCTGCCCTCTACCGAGTTCGACGGAACCGAAATGGATGACCAGCTCGAAGCGGAGGCCGAGGTCCAACTCGGCGACCCCGCCGAGCCGATGGTGCAGTTGCTGGGCCCGGACGGCACCCTGGGCTCGGACCCGGTCTTCTCAAAGTACGCCGAGAAGCTGGATCCGGACACGCTGCGCGGCTTCTACGCGGACATGGCCAAGATCCGCCGCTTCGACGTGGAAGCCACCGCCCTGCAACGGCAGGGCCAACTGGCCCTGTGGGTCCCGCTCACGGGGCAGGAAGCCGCCCAGATCGGCTCCGGACGGGCTAGCCAGCCGCAGGACTACATCTTCCCGACCTACCGCGAGCACGGGGTGGCCTTGACACGGAATGTGGACCTGGCCGAGCTGCTGCGCCAATTCCGGGGCGTCTCCAACGGCGGCTGGAACCCGAAGGACACTAACTTCCACCTCTACACGCTGGTCCTGGCCGCCCAGACCCCGCACGCCGTCGGTTACGCCATGGGCATCCAGCGGGACCAGAAACTGGCGGCCGCCAACGCCGTCGCCAGCGGGGAAGCGGGACAGGCGGTGGAGCCGAACGCCGCCGTCATGGTGTACTTCGGCGACGGCGCCAGCTCCGAAGGGGACGTCCACGAATCCATGGTGTTCGCCGCCTCCTACCAGGCGCCCGTGGTCTTCTTCTGCCAGAACAACCACTGGGCCATCTCCGTGCCGAGCTCCGTGCAGACCCGCATCCCGCTGGCCAACCGCGCCAAAGGCTACGGCTTCCCCGGCATCAGGGTGGACGGCAATGACGTGATCGCGGTCCACGCGGTCACGGAATGGGCGCTGGAGCGTGCCCGCGACGGCCATGGTCCCGTGCTGATCGAGGCGTTCACTTACCGGGTTGGGGCGCACACCACGGCCGATGACCCCACCAAGTACCGCGCATCCGCCGAAGAGGGCCTGTGGCGTGCCAAAGACCCGCTGGCACGGCTGGAGAAGTATCTCCGGGCCGAGGGCCTCGCGGATGACAGCTTCTTCGAGCAGGTCAGGGCCGACGGCGACGAGCTCGCCGCCTACGTCCGCAAGACCACCCACGACCTGGAAACCCCGGACATCCGGACCGCCTTCGCCAACACCTACGTGGAGGCCCACCCGCTGGTGGCCGAGGAGCTGGCCTGGTTCGAGGAATACAGCGCGGGGTTCGCCGATGAGGCGTCCGCCGAAGAGGCGTCCGCCGAAGAGGCAGAAACTGCCCAGACAGACAGGGCGGCCCGCTGATGACCACCATGACCATTGCGAAAGCCATCAATGAGGGCCTGCGGGCCACGCTGAGCAACAACCCCCGCTCGCTGCTGATGGGCGAGGACATCGGGGCCCTTGGCGGCGTCTATCGGGTCACCGACGGGCTGATCGCCGAATTTGGCGCCGACCGCGTGGTGGATACCCCGCTGGCCGAATCCGGCATTATCGGCACCGCGATCGGCCTCTCCCTGCGCGGCTACCAGCCGGTCTGTGAGATCCAGTTCGACGGCTTCGTGTTCCCCGGGTTCAACCAGATCACCACCCAGCTCGCCAAGATGCACTCGCGCAGCAACGGCAACCTGACCGTTCCCGTCGTCATCCGAATCCCGTACGGCGGCGGCATCGGCTCCATTGAGCACCACTCCGAATCGCCGGAGGCGCTGTTCGCCCACACGGCCGGGCTGCGCATCATCACGCCGTCCAATCCGCACGATGCCTACTGGATGATCCAGCAGGCCGTCGACTGCCAGGACCCGGTAATCGTCTTCGAACCCAAGCGCCGCTACTGGCTCAAGGGCGAGGTCGACACCGAGGCCCCGGGCGCATCCGCGGACCCCTTCAAGGCGCATGTGCTCCGCGCGGGCACCGACGCGACCGTCGTGGTCTACGGCCCGCTCGTGCCCGTGGCCCTCGCCGCGGCCGAGGCCGCCGCCGAGGACGGCCACAGCGTCGAGGTAATCGACCTCCGATCCATCTCGCCGATCGACTTCGACACCGTCACGGCCTCGGTCCGGAAGACGGGCCGGCTGATCGTGGCCCACGAGGCCCCCACATTCGGCGGCATCGGCGGCGAAATCGCCGCGCGGATCAGCGAACGGGCGTTCCATTCACTGGAGGCCCCCGTCATCCGCGTCGGAGGCTTCCATATGCCCTACCCCGTGGCCAAGGTCGAAGAAGACTACCTGCCGGACATCGACCGCATCCTTGAGGCGCTCGACCGCGCCCTGGCGTACTGACGAGGACCCATGACGCTCAACAAGTTCAACCTGCCCGACGTCGGCGAAGGGCTGACGGAGGCCGAAATCGTCGCCTGGAAGGTCAAGGCCGGCGATACCGTGGCCATCAACGACGTCCTGTGCGAGATCGAGACGGCCAAGTCCCTGGTGGAACTGCCCTCACCGTTCGCGGGAACCGTCACCGAACTGCTGGTGCCGGAGGGGGTCACGGTGGATGTCGGCACGCCGATCATCAGCGTGAGCGACGCCGTCGCCGCCCCGGAGCCGGCCGCCGCGGCACCTGCCGCAGCGCCTGTCGCCCAGGAGCGGGCTGCCGCCGCGCCCCTGTACGGCACGCTGCCGGCTGATACGTCCGACGCCGGCGAAGCAGCCGGGCGCCCGGCCGGCGGGCCGCTGGTGGGCTCCGGTCCCAAGGCGGACGCCGTCAAGCGCCGGCGGCGGATTTCCGCCCCTTCGGCCGCCGGCCACGAAGCCCCGGCTTCCACGGCGGCTACCAGCGCTGCCGCCCCGGTGGCCGAGCGGGTCGGGGTAGAGGCCCACGACATTTGGATCAACCCGGACGCGGTCAGCCGCCCTGCCGACGCGGCCACAGCCCCCGATGACTCGGTTGACGCGCGCCCCACCCTGGGCGGTGCCATCAGCGGCCTGGTCGGCAAGGTGCTGGCCAAGCCGCCGGTCCGCAAGATCGCCCGCGACCTCGGGATCAACCTGGCCGACGTCGTGCCCACCGGCGCCCGCGGTGAAGTGACCCGTGAGGACCTGGTGAGCTACCAGGCCCAGCGTGACGCCGAGGTGGACAAGGCGGACTCGTTCTGGGGCAAGTCCGGCCGCCCGCAGGACCAGCGGATCGAGCGGATCCCGGTCAAGGGGGTCCGCAAGGCCACCGCAAAGGCCATGGTCGAATCCGCGTTCGCCGCGCCGCACGTCAGCATCTTTGTCGACGTCGACGCCAGCCGCACCATGGAATTCGTCAAGCGCCTCAAAGCCTCCCGCGACTTCGAAGGCATCAAGGTCTCCCCGCTGCTGATCCTGGCCAAGGCGGTTATTTGGGCCGCGGCGCGAAACCCGAGTGTCAACGCGACGTGGGTGGACAACCCGGACGGCAGCGATTCCGCGGAGATCCACGTCAAGCACTTCATGAACCTGGGCATCGCGGCCGCGACGCCCCGCGGGCTGATGGTGCCGAACATCAAGAACGCCCAGGACCTCTCGCTCAAGCAGCTGGCCCTGGCCCTGAACGAACTCGCCACCACGGCGCGGGCCGGCAAGACCCAGCCTGCCCAGATGCGGGGCGGCACGCTCACCGTGACCAATATCGGCGCCCTCGGGATCGATACCGGCACGCCGATCATCAACCCGGGCGAGGTCGCGATCGTGGCGTTCGGCACCATCAAGCAAAAGCCCTGGGTCCTGGACGGCGAAGTCATTCCGCGCTGGATCACCACCCTCGGCGGCTCTTTCGACCACCGCGTGGTGGACGGCGACCTTTCGGCCCGCTTCATGGCCGACGTCGCCGCCATCCTGGAAGAGCCGGCCCTGCTGCTGGACTGACCGGCGAAACGGGCCACGAAACGACAGAACCCCGCCGCTGAACCATTTCAGCGGCGGGGTTTGTCAGTGTTGGGGTTTCCCGGTCGTGGGGTTCCCAGGGGCGGGCCGCCTGGCCCGGGGGCTCAGTTCCCCGAGTATGCGGTCAGGATCTGGACCAGCGCGGGATCGCCGCTCATGCGGGCGAGGGCGGCCGAGGCGGCAAACATCAGGCCCGCGAGCCCCGCACTGCACGCGCTGATTCCCGTCAGGAACTTCCAGTCGTCACGGAGCACGCTGCGCATGGTGTCGGGCATGCGCAGGCCCGGGGCAATCAGGTTGGGTGCGCTGTCCGTTGATCCGTCGTCCAGGAACGCGACAACGCGCCCGGCACCGCGGTCCACGCGCATGGCGCTGATGTGGTTGCCGTGCCGGGCCAGCAGGATGTCGTGGCCAACCAGCTGGCGGCGCTGAAGAGTGATCATGGGGCTCCCTTGGTAGGTGGGTTCTCGAAACGTCCGCACCATCGCAGGGCACCTCCCATTTTACTGAGCCGGTCCGTGCCGGGCGGCCCGCTGGGCGGTGAGGCTGCCCACGGCTGGGGGTGATCCTCGTCAAGTCCAGTCGCAGTCGAGGCCGCGCCGTCCTGTCCCGCGGATACGCCCCGGCACTAGAGTGGCACCAGCCGCCGACAGCCCGGGCGGAAGCGGATCAAAGGAGATGTTGCGTGTTTTCAAGCCCGTACCCCGACGTCGATGTTCCCAACCTCGGCATTTACGACTACCTTTTCGGCGCGCTGTCAGAGGAGGACCTGGACCGGGTCGCCGTCGTCGATGGCGCCAGCGGTGCGGAGACCACCTACCGGGCGCTGCGCGGGCAGATCGACGCCCTCGCCGGCGCCGTTGCCGCCCAGGGCCTGGGCGTGCACGGCGTGGCCGCCATCCTGTGCCCCAACGTCCCCGCCTTCGCGACCGTCTTCCACGGACTGCTCCGGGCCGGCGCCACGGTCACCACCATCAACGCCCTGTACACGGCGGACGAGATCGCCGCCCAGCTCACCGACGCCGGCGCTGACTGGCTCTTCACCGTATCGGCGCTGCTGCCGGCCGCCCGGGAGGCCGCCGAAAGGACCGGGATCCCTGCCTCACGGCTCGTGGTGCTCGACGGCGCCGACGGCCACCCCTCGCTGGCCGACTTGCTCGCCGTGGGCGCTCCGGCTCCCCGCGTCTCGTTCGATCCCGCCACGCATGTGGCGGTGCTGCCCTACTCCTCCGGCACCACCGGCCGGCCGAAGGGGGTCATGCTCAGCCACCGGAACCTGGTCGCCAATGTGGAACAGGCCAGGGGCCTGCTCGACGTCGGCCCCGACGACCGGATCCTGGCGCTGCTGCCGTTTTTCCACATCTACGGACTGACCGTGCTGCTGAACCTCGCGCTGCGCCAGCGGGCCAGGCTTGTCACCATGCCCCGGTTCGATCTGCCTGAGTTCCTGCGGATCATCCAGGACCACCGGTGCAGCTACCTGTTCATCGCCCCTCCCGTGGCCGTGGCGCTGACCAAGCACCCGCTCGTAGCCGAGTACGACCTCAGCTCGGTGCACACCACCTTGTCCGGCGCGGCGCCGCTGGACGGCGAACTCGGCACGCGCCTGGCCGAACGTCTCGGCTGCCGGGTCCTGCAGGGCTACGGCATGACCGAGATGAGCCCGGTGTCGCACCTCATTCCGCGTGCAGGCCGCGATGGACTCAGCGTCCCCGTCAGTTCCGTGGGGTACACGGTGCCGAACATGCAGTGCCGCCTCGTGGACCCGGCCACGGGGGAGGAGATCCCGGTTCCCGCGGAAGGAACCAGCGCGCCGGGGCACCTGTTGTGCCGCGGACCGAACGTGATGCTCGGCTACCTCAACCGGCCGGAGGAAACCGCGGACACCCTGGACGCGGACGGTTTCCTGCACACCGGGGACATCGCCACGGTGCGGGCGGACGGGGTGGTGACGGTCGTGGACCGGCTCAAGGAACTGATCAAGTACAACGGCTACCAGATCGCCCCGGCGGAACTGGAGGCGGTGCTCCTCACGCACCCCGGCATCGCCGACTCCGCGGTGGTCGGCTCCCTCGATGCCGACGGCCAGGAAGTGCCCAAGGCGTTCGTGGTCCGCCAGCCGGGCGCGGACGGCGATGCCCTGGACGTGGCGGGCGTCGTGGACTTCGTGGCAGCCCGAGTGGCGCCGTTCAAGAAAATCCGACGGGTGGAGTTCATCGAGGCCGTGCCGAAGTCCGCCTCAGGAAAAATCCTGCGCCGGATGCTTGGGTCCGCAGGATCAGACACGGGCCAGGCCGCTGTGCAGGCGGCGGCGCCGGAGAAGCTGTAGCGCCTCAGCCGACGTCGGTCTTGGCGATGTAGACGTCGCAGGGGGCGTTGTGGGCCACGCTGTTCGCAACGCTCCCCAAGACCCGGCCGATCCCGCTCATGCGCCGGTTGCCGACCACGATCATCCGGGCACCGGTCCGTTCTGCTTCGCGGATCAGGGCCTCGGCGGGCTTGCCCCGGGCGGCGGCATGAGTGACGTTGGTGTCCGGGCGGCGCAGGCCGTCCGCCACCGTCCGCGCGACCTTCTCGGCGTTGCCGGCGTCGGAAACGATCCACTCGTCACTGCCGCTGCCGAAGACCTGGGTCTTGTCGCTGTCAAAGGCGCTGACCACATGAAGTGTCGCCCCCATGGAAACCGCGAGGTCGCGGGCGGTGTGCGCCGCCCGCAGGGCAGTTTCACTGCCGTCGACGCCGACGACGATAATTCCGGTCATGGACTGCTCCTCTTTCAACGAGTAATGCTGTTCAATGTGCCTGTCTGGCCGATCAACAAGGGCCGAGCCACGGTCGAGGCCCGGCAGGGGTCCTGCCGGTGCTCACGCTACAGGGCGGCCAGCGCTTCCCGCAGGACCGGCGCGAGACGCCGCACGCCCTCGCGGATCGATTCGGGCGGCACCGCGCTGAACGCCAGCCGGATCTTGTTCGACGGGTCATCCGTGTTCGTAAAGGCCGCGCCCGGAATGAAGACGACGCCGGCGTCGATGGCTTTCTTCAGCAGCGGGTAGGTGTCCACGCCGTCGGGCAGCGTGACCCAGACGAAGAACCCGCCCTCGGGGTGCGTCCAGCTCAGTCCCTCCGGCATGTATTCGGCCAGGGCGGCAAGCATTGCCTCGCAGCGTTCCTGGTACAGCCCGCGGTACGTCTCGATCTGGCCGCGCCAGTCGTAGTCGCGCAGATAGGCCGACACCAGCATCTGGTTCAGCGTCGGCGGGCACAGGGTGACGGCCTCCGATGCCAGGTAATACCGGCGCTGCAGGTGGGCCGGGACCAGGGCCCAGCCGATCCGCAGGCCCGGGGCGAAGATCTTGGAAAAGGACCCCATGTAGATGACGTCATCCGGGTTGGCTGCCCGCAAGGGGGTGAGCGGCTTGCCGTCGAAGCGGAGCAGTCCGTAGGGGTTGTCCTCCAGCACCAGAATATTCGCGCGACGGCATATATCCACCACGGTTTGGCGGCGTTCAGCGGACAGGGTGATGCCGGACGGGTTGTTGAAGCTGGGGATGGTGTAGAGGAACTTGACGTTCTTGCCCGCGGTCTGGAGGGCGGCGATCTTTGCCTCCAGCAGATCAGGGATGATGCCGTCACCGTCCATCGGCACCGTTTCGACCTCCACCTGGTAGGCCTCGAAGGTGTTGAGGGCCCCGACATAGGTGGGGTCCTCCACGAGGACCACGTCGCCCGGGTTGCAGAACACCTTGGTGGCTACATCCTGCGCGGACTGCGAGCCGGCCGTGATGACGACGTTCGCGGGGTCGGCGTCGAGGATGCCCTCTGCCGCCATGACCTCGCAGATCTGGTTGCGGAGTTCTTCGGTGCCCTGGCCGCCGCCGTACTGCAGGGCGGTCATCCCCTGCTCGGCGATGATCTTCGCGGCGGTCTGGCCCAGGCGTTCCAGCGGCAGCGACTGCAGGTAGGGGCTGCCGCCGGCGAGGGAAACCAGGCCGGGGCGCATCGAGATGTCGAAGACATCCCGGACTGCCGACTGCTTGATATTTGCTGCGCGCTCCGAGAACAGAATCTCGTGGCGGTGGGCGGACGTAGCCGCACGTTCGATTGCGTCAATGGCCTCGGCCGGAAGTACTGCTGCGGCGGCATCAAGTGTTTCGTGGGTCACAAACCCAAGGATACTACCCGTGTTGTCTGGGGGGAAACGTTTGTTTCCAGATGGCCCCGGCCTGAAATCCGCCGGGTGCGCTTCGGACGGCCCGGGGCCCCGGCAGCCGTGTGCTGCCGGGGCCCCGGGAGGTATCTGGAGCGGGGCGCGGGTGCGGTAGTTTAGGCCGCTTCCGCAGCGGGAGCCTCGGCCAGTGCGTCGAACACACCCTTGATCTGCTCGACGACTTCGGCGTCGTCCTTGGGGTGGACCTCGGCGAAGCGGACCATCGAGCCGGGGACTGCCAGCTTGACGTTTTCGAGGACCTGGGCGCCGGCGATGCCGACGGCCTTGCGGGCCTCGTCCTGGGCCCAAACGCCGCCGAACTGGCCGAAGGCGGTTCCGACAACAGCGGTGGGCTTCCCGGACAGGGCGCCTGCGCCGAAGGGGCGTGACAGCCAGTCGATGGCGTTCTTCAGCGAGGCCGGGACGGTGCCGTTGTGCTCCGGCGTGACCAGAAGGATGGTGTCGGCCTCGTTGGCGGCGGCACGCAGGGCGGCGGCGGCCGCGGGCACCTGGCCCTCGACGTCGATGTCTTCGTTGTAGAAGGGGATGTTGCCCAGGCTCTCGTGAATGACCACGTCCACCTGTTCCGGCGCGTTGAGCGCGATGGCCTCGGCGAGCTGCAGGTTGGTGGAGCCGGCGCGAAGGCTGCCGACGAGCGTGAGGATGGTCTTCTTGGACATGTGTACTCCTGTGCATCACGCCGCAGGGTGATTCCGGCGGCTGGTGGATCGTGAGGCTTTGGGGGCCTTCACCCATGCTAAACGGACTGCGGTCCGGTTATATTCCGGGGCGCTAGAATCAGCGGTGTGAGCCTCATCCCGATCCGTCCCGGTGCCCAGTCCGGGGGAGGGCGCCCCGCCGCGCCCGCCGCAGAATCAGCGCGCCGCGACGCGATGCGCAACAGGGAGCTCCTGCTCTGCGCCGCCCGGGAAATCGTGGAGGAATCGAGCGTCGATGCCCTCACCATGGACCGGCTGGCGCAGCGCGCCGGAGTCGGAAAAGGGACAATCTTCCGGCGGTTCGGCAGCCGTGCCGGCCTGATGATGGCGCTCCTCAGCGACGCGGAGGCCGAATTCCAGGGCCGCTTCATGTTCGGCCCGCCCCCGGTGGGGCCCGGGGCTCCGCCCCTGGAGCGGCTGATCGCCGTTGGCGCCGCCCGCATTGACTGGATCCTGGAATTCGGGGAGCTGGCGCGGGCCGCCGACGCCTCGGTCTACAACAGGTTCGATGTCCCGCCGGCCGTTCTCTGGCACCGCCATCTTGAGATGCTGCTGCGCGACGCCGGCGTGACGGCGGACCCGTGGCTCATGGCGTCGGCCCTGGGGGCGTCGCTGGAGCCGGAACTGCTGCTCCATTCCGTCGGCGTGCACTCAATTGCGCCGGAGCGCCTCGCGGACACCTGGCGGGAACTTGTCACGCGCGTAGTGTGCGGATCCTAGCCCTGCCGCCGATTCCGCCGCTGACGCCGGTTCCGTGGGCCAAATCCATTCCGCGGAGTTATTCATAACGATCTGTGGCGGAGCCGCCGTGTCGCGGCCCGTGGAAGCCCGGCGGAGCCCGGCCGATGTGATAGCTTCCTCTGGAATGTGACCCGCAACATAGCCCACAAGGGCTCAGCCGCAAGGCATGCGGGCGGCCGGAAACCAACTGGCCATACTCCCGAACCGGCCGCGGAACCCGCTGCCGGATGGGGACGACGGAAGGATCGAAGTTGTGACTAATCTTGTCCTTGGAACAGGCAGGCCCGCCCGTGCGGCCGCAGCCTTGACGCCCCGATCCGCTCAGGCAACGGCGATCCAGAACTAGCCGCTCCATGCTTCGATATCTCGCAAAACGTGCGCTCACGTATGTCTTCATGATCTTCCTGACCACCAGTGCCGGCTATCTCCTGGCCGTGAGCACGCTGCAGCCGGCGCTGCTTGAGCAGGAGCGGATTCCGCGGCCCACGCCCGAGCAGGTGGTCAATTCCTTCCGGCTCAAGGGGCTCGATCCCACGCTCAGCCCGTGGGAGCGCTACGTCGACTGGCTCACCGGCATACTCACCCGCTGGGACTGGGGCCGGAGCCCCAACGGCGCCTTCATCAACGCCGAATTCGGCGACCGGGTCTGGATCTCAACCCGGCTCTTCCTGGCCTCAATCATCCTGACCCTCGTGATCGGCGTCGCCCTCGGCGTCTTCACCGCGGCCCGCCAGTACAAGGCCTCGGACCGGGCCATCACCTCGTACAGCTACCTCATGTACATCGTCCCCGCGCCGATCGCCTACTTCCTGGTGCAGCTGGGCGCCATCAACATCAACGAGTCGGTGGGGCAGCGCGTCTTCTTTGTCACCGGCATCTCCACCCCGGGCCTCGACGGCGACGGGTGGGCACAGTTCGTCGACATGCTCGCCCACTACGCCGTGCCCACGTTCGCCATCACGATTGTGGGCTGGGGTGCCTACCAGATCGCCCAGCGCCAGTACCTGCTGGACAACGTCAACGCCGACTTCGTCAGGACGGCACGGGCCAAGGGCCTGACCCGCAACCAGGCCATCAGCCGGCACGCCCTGCGGGTGTCCTTCATCCCCGTGGCGCAGAGCATTGCGTTCACCATCCCGGCCATCTTCGCCGGCGGCTTCTTCGCCGAGAAAATCTTCGCCTGGCACGGGGTCGGGTCCTGGTCCATCGACTCGATCGCCCTGCAGGACGTCAACGCGGCCACCGCGACCCTCGCCTACGGCTCCGTCATTTTTGCGGTCGGAGCGATCCTCGCCGACTTCGCCACCACGCTCGTCGACCCGAGAGTGCGGGTGCAGTAATCATGACCAACCTCAACACGATTGACCCGGCCGCCGTCCTGGACGAAGGAAAGTTCGGCGACGACAACGTCGTGATCGGCAAGTCGCGGATCATCCTGCGGCGCTTCCTGCGCAACCGCACCGCCGTCGCCGGCCTGGCCATCTTCCTGGCCCTGACCCTCTTCTCCTTCATCGGCGGCTTCTTCAGCAGCTGGGACAAGGAGACCATCGACCCCTTCAACATCGGCATGCCGCCCTCCGCGGAGCACCTGCTGGGCACCTCCCAGGCCGGGATCGACCTCTACGCCCTGACCGTCGAGGGCACCAGGGTATCCATCCTGATCGGCGTCGTCGTCGGCCTCGTCTCGGTGCTGATCGCCGCCATCTACGGCTGCACCATGGCGTTCTTCGGGCGCAAGGTGGACAAGGTCATGCTGTTCATCCTCGAAGCCCTGATCATGATGCCGGCCCTGCTGGTAGTCGCGGTGGCCACGAGCGGCGGCGCCAACGGCCTGAAGAACACCGTCCCGAGCTGGCTGCTGCTCATCATCGTGCTGCTGGTCTTCAGCTGGATGGGCACCGCACGCCTCATCAGGTCCCTGTCGCTCTCACTCATGCAGCGTGACTTCGTCAAAGCCTCCCAGTACATGGGCATCCCGTCGCACCGGATCGTCTGGCGCCACCTCGTGCCGAACATCGGCTCCCTGCTGGTCCTCGAAGTCACCCGCGGGGTCACCGGCGCCATCCTCGCCGAGGTCGCGTTCTCCTTCATCGGCATCGGCATCAAGGTCCCCGACGTGAGCCTGGGCGTACTGATCGGCCAGTCAACCTCCCAGGTCTCCACGTTTCCGTGGATGTTCTGGGCCCCCCTGATCGTGATGTTCCTGCTGACCGGCTCGCTCGCCATGATGAACGACGGCCTCCGCGACGCGTTCGACCCCAGCTCCAGCTCCGTTGGCCGCGCTAAGAGGGTCAGCGCCACTGGCACGAAACAGTCTGGCAAAACACAGAAGAAGATCAAATGACCAGCGACACCACCGCACGGGACACCGCCCAAGGCACCGCCGAGCGCCTCCACGCCGCCGGGCTGCACGCCCCCACCGACGCGGTCCTCTCCGTCCGGGACCTCAACGTCAGCTTCAACACCGAAAACGGCGTGGTGCACGCGGTGCGCGGCGTCGACTTCGATGTGATGCCCGGCAAGACGCTGGGCATCGTGGGCGAGTCCGGTTCCGGCAAATCGGTCACGTCCATGGCGATCATGGGCCTGCTGCCCCCGACGGCGGAAATCACCGGCTCCGTCCGGCTGCAGGGCAAGGAGCTCCTGGGCCTTAGCGACAAGGCCATGTGCCGCCACCGCGGCAGCGACCTCGCGATGGTGTTCCAGGATCCGCTGTCCTCCCTGACCCCGGTCTACACGGTCGGCACCCAGATCATCGAGGCCCTGACCGTCCACAACCCGACCATGAGCAAGCAGGCCAAGGAAGCCCGCGCCGTCGAACTCCTGGGGCTGGTCGGCATCCCCAGCCCGAAGGACCGGCTCAAGGCCTTCCCGCATGAGTTCTCCGGCGGCATGCGCCAGCGCGTCATGATCGCCATCGCGATCGCCAACAACCCGCGGGTCCTGATCGCCGATGAGCCGACGACGGCGCTGGACGTCACCATCCAGGCGCAGGTCCTCGAGGTGCTCCACGCCGCCCAGGAGGAGACCGGCGCCGCCGTCGTCATGATCACGCACGACCTCGGCGTGGTCGCCGGCATGGCGGACGACATCATGGTGATGTACGCGGGCAGGCCGGTGGAGACCGGCAGCGTCGATGACATCTACTACAGCCCGCGGATGCCCTACACGATGGGCCTGCTCGGCGCGGTCCCGCGCGTGGACGTCGCGGAAAAATCGTCGCTGGTGCCGATCGATGGCATCCCCCCGAACCTCACCCAGCCGCCCACGGGCTGTTCGTTCGCGCCGCGTTGCCCGCTGGCCACCGAGGCCTGCCTCGACGGCGAACCGGATCTCCGGGCGGTGGCGCCCGGTGCCGGGCACAGCGCCGCCTGCATCAAGAGCGAGGCCCTCGCCGACGTCGATGTCCACACGGTTTTCGCCGTCCCGGCCGTGCCGGTGTCCCGCTTTGACAGCCTTCCCCGGCTCGAACGCAAGACTGTCCTGGAACTCCGCGACGTCAAGAAGCACTTTCCCCTGATGAAGGGCGCCCTGATCAAGCGCAGGATCGGCACGGTGAAGGCCGTGGACGGGCTGAGCTTCGATATCCGCGAGGGCGAGTGCTTCTCGATCGTGGGGGAGTCGGGCTGCGGAAAGACCACCACCCTGCTGGAAATCATGGAATTCCACAAGGACCAGGACGGCGAGGTGGTGATTGGCGGGCTGAGCAACAAGCAGGCCGCGGACGCACGGGCCAAGAGCGCCATGCGCAAGGAACTGCAGATGGTGTTCCAGGATCCCACCGGGGCACTGGATCCGCGCTTCACCGTCTACGAGGTCCTGGCCGAGCCGATGGAAAACCTGGGCATGCCCAAGGCTGCCATCCGGAAGCGGATCATGGAGCTCATGGAGCTGGTGGGCCTGCAGGCGGACCACGTCAACCGGTTCCCCAACCAGTTCTCCGGCGGCCAGCGCCAGCGCATCGGCATTGCCCGAGCCCTCGCGGTGAACCCCCGGCTGGTGGTCCTGGACGAGCCAGTCTCCGCCCTGGACGTGTCGGTGCAGGCCGGCGTCATCAACCTCCTGGACAAGCTCCGGGCCGAACTCGGCCTCAGCTACCTCATGGTGGCCCATGACCTCTCCGTGGTCCGGCACATCTCCAACCGCGTTGCCGTCATGTACCTGGGAAAAATCGTGGAGATCGGCGACGTCGACGCCGTCTTCGACAACCCCCGCCACCCCTATACCCGTGCCCTGCTCTCCGCGATCCCGGTACCGGATCCGGAGCTGGAGCGCACCCGCGAGCGGATCATCCTCCAGGGCGACCTGCCCTCGCCGCTGGAAGCGCCGGCGGGCTGCAACTTCGCCACCCGCTGTCCCGTGTTCGCAGCCCTGCCGCCGGCCAAGCAGGAGAAATGCCTGACCCTGGAACCGGCCCTCGAAGCGTCCGCCACCGACCAGCAGTTCGCCTGCTTCTACCCGGACGGCAAACTGGACGCGGACATGCTGGTTGTCCACGAAAACCACTGACTCACCTCACCAGCACACCACCCGAGAACCCACGCATCACACTCGCATGAAAAAAATGAAGGGGATCACATGAAAAATCGGACCAGGATCGGCGGCCTCACCGCCGTCGTGGCGGCCCTTGCGCTGACCGCCTGCGGCAGCGGTGGCGCCTCAACCACCGCCCAGAGCGCCAAGGCGCAGGATGCCTCCGGCGACCTGAGCAAGCTGGTCAGCGTCAACGCCAAGAAGGCCGCCGAGTTGCAGCAGGGCGGTACCGTAACGCTGCCCCTGGGCAACATCGGACCGGACTTCAACGGCTTCTCCAACGCGGGCAACTCGGCGGACAACACTGAACTGCACTACCCGATCGACGAGGCCGGCTACGTGGGCTGCTGGAAGCTGGACTTCGACGGCACCGCCAACCTCAACAAGAACTTCTGCGAAGACTTCAAGAGCGAGATCAAAGACGGCAAGCAGACCATCACCATCAAGATCAACCCGAAGGCCGCCTACAACGACGGCACCCCGATCAACGCCGCCACGTTCGAGAACACGTGGAAGATGCTCAACGGCCAGAACAAGGACATCGACATCGTCTCGTCCGGGGCCTACGAGTTCATCGACTCCGTCAAGGCCGGAAGCAGCGACAAGGAAGTCGTTGTGACCACCACCCAGCCGGTGTACCCGCTCAGTGACATGTTCGGCGGGTTCATCCCGCAGACCGTCAACACTCCCGAAATCTTCAACACCGGCTTCACGGGCGAACTGCACCCCGAGTGGATGGCCGGCCCGTTCAAGGTGGACAAGTTTGACTCTGCCGCCAAGACGGTCTCCCTTGTGCCGAATGACAAGTGGTGGGGCGAGAAGCCCGTCCTGGACAAGGTGATCTTCCGCCAGTTGGAAGCCAGCGCCGAGATCGCCGCCTTCAAGAACGGCGAGATCGACATGGCCGACGGCCGCACGCTGACCAAGTACAAGCAGCTTGAAGGCACCAAGAATTCCGAGGTCCGCCGCGGCCAGCGCCTCTTCGCCGGCGGCCTGAACCTGAACGCCCTGAAGGCCCCCCTCACCGACGTCGCAGTCCGCAAGGCAATCTTCACCGCCGTGGACCGTCCCGCGATCCGCGCCGTCCGCTTTGGCGGACTGAACTGGGAAGAGAACAGCTCGGGCTCGATGATGCTGATGCCGTTCTCGAAGTACTACCAGGACAACTACCCGGTCAAGGAAACCGGCGCCGATGCCGCCAAGAAGGTCCTGACCGACGCCGGCTACACGGCCAACGCCAAGGGCATCATGGAAAAGGACGGCGTCCCGGCGTCGTTCAAGATCACCAACTTCGGTGACGACCCCACCGCCCTCGCCACCGTGCAGACGCTGCAGAAGCAGCTGCAGGCGGCCGGCATGGACGTTGGCATCGACCAGCGCGGCGACGCCGACTTCGGCAAGGTGGTTGGCAGCCGCGACTTCCAGCTCACCATCAGCGGCTACACGGTAGGCGCCGACGCCACCTCCGGCGTGAAGCAGTTCTACGATTCCAAGACCAATGAGAACGAACTCGGCGACGCAGAGCTGGACAAGGCCATCAAGGACCTCGCGTCCATCCAGGATGACGCCCAGCGCAACAAGGCCGCCATGGACGTCGAGAAGAAGCACATGGAGAAGTACTTCTCGATGGGCGTCATCATGAACGGCCCGCAGATCTACTTCGCCCGCACCGGCCTGGCCAACTACGGTGCAGCCCTGTTCCAGACCCCGGACTGGAGCGTCGTCGGCTGGGACAAGAAGTAAGCCCCGCTGACTGAGCAGCACTGAGCAGCGGCCGAGGCCGGTGCCCCCGGAACCATCCGGGCGGCGCCGGCCTCGTTCGATTAAGCCCTGCCGGTCGGCAACCCGGGCTCCGGCCCAGCCGGTAGCCTTGGCACCATGAGCAACGATTCAACCCGGCCCATCCGCACCGCCGTCGCCGGCTTCGGCCTTTCGGGCAGCGTCTTCCACGCCCCGTTCATCGCAGCAAACCCCGCCTATTCGCTCGACGCCATTTCCACCTCCGACGCCGCCAGGAAGTCTGCAGCAGCACACAGCTATCCGGCGGCCAGGATCGTCGACACCCCGGCCGGGATCCTGGAGCTCGCGGGCGAACTGGACCTGCTGGTGCTCGGCACGCCGCCCGCCACCCACTACCCACTCGCGAAAGCGGCGCTGGAAGCCGGGCTCGACGTCGTCGTCGACAAGCCGTTCGCTGTCCGCAGCGCCGAAGGACAAGAGCTCATAGACCTGGCCGCTCGGCTGGGCCGGGTGCTCACGGTGTTCCAGAACCGGCGCTGGGACGGCGACTTCCTCACGGTGAAGGCCCTCATGGACACCGGAGCCTTCGGCACGGTCAGCCGCTTTGAGTCCCGCTTTGAGCGGTGGTCGCCCGACGTCCCCAAAGCCTGGAAGGCGGCCGCCACGGCGGACGACGGCGGCGGAGTGCTGTTTGACCTCGGCACGCACCTGCTGGACCAGGCCGTGCAGCTTTTTGGGCCGGCCACGGTCACGCACGCGGAGCTGGCCGTCCGGCGGCCCGGAAGCAAGGCGGATGATGACGTCTTCGTGGTCCTGCGGCACAGCTCCGGGGTGACCAGCCATCTGTGGATGAACATGCTGTGCGCCCAGCAGGGCCCGCGCTACCGCATTCTGGGCAGCGAGGGCGGCTTCACCAAACACGGCGTGGACCCGCAGGAACCCTACATCGTGGCCGGCGGAAGCCCGCTGGACGCCGACTACGGCGTGGAAGATCCGGACTGGGCCGGGCTGCTGGGACGCGACGGGCACCTGGACCGGCTGCCCACCGAACGCGGCGCCTACCCGGAGTTCTACCGGATCCTGGCCGCCAAGATCGCCGACGGCGGTGCCGCCTCGGCGCTGCCCGTGCCCGTCGACCCCGCGGGCCCGCTCCAGGTGCTGCAGCTGATCGAGCAGGCCCGGTCCCTGGCTTAAACACCCATCGACTGCTCCGCAACTGCCGTTCTGGGGGTCCAAAAGGGCGGTAACGGAGCAGCCGATGGGGTTCCCTGGCCGAGCTTGCGAGGCGAGGGGGCCGGTGGGGAGGAGCAGCCGATGCAGTGGTGGCTACGCGGAGATGTGTTGGTTACGCGGTGCTGGCTACGCGGAGACCAGCTCGTGCCAGTCGGCGACGAGGGGCAGGTTGTGCGCCTCGGAGACCGAGCGGTGCGCAACCTTGCCGCCGGCGATGTTCAGGCCGGCGGCCAGGGCGGCGTCGCGCTCAAACGCGGCCTTGACGCCCAGGTTAGCCAGTGAAACGGCGTAGCGCAGGGTGACGTTGGTCAGCGCGTACGTGGACGTGTTCGGGACGGCGCCGGGCATGTTGGCGACGCAGTAGAAGATCGTGTTGTGGACCTTGTACGTCGGTTCCTGGTGCGTGGTGGGGTGGGTGTCCTCGAAGCAGCCGCCCTGGTCCACGGCGATGTCCACCAGCACGGAGCCGGGCTTCATCCGGGCCACGAGCTCGTTGGTGACGAGCTTCGGGGCCTTGGCGCCCGGGATCAGGACCGAACCGATGACGAGGTCGGCGTCGACCACGGACTTCTCGATCTCGTACTTGTTGGACGCGACGGTCTTCAGGCGGCCCTGGTACTGGGCATCCAGTTCGCGCAGGCGGTTGATGTTGATGTCCAGGATGGTGACGTCGGCGCCCAGGCCCAGGGCCATGGCGGCGGCGTTGGTGCCGGCAACACCGGCGCCGAGGACAACGACCTTGGCCGGACGGACGCCCGGGACGCCGCCGAGCAGCACGCCCTTGCCGCCAGCCGGGGCCATCAGGGAGGTGGCGCCGACCTGCACGGACAGCCGGCCGGCAACCTCGGACATCGGGGCCAGCAGCGGCAGGGACCTGCCCTCCTGGACCGTCTCGTAGGCGATGGCGGTGACGCCGGAGTTGATCAGTGCCTGCGTCAGTTCCGGTTCGGCGGCCAGGTGCAGGTAGGTGAAGAGGACCAGGCCCTTGCGGAAGCGGTGGTATTCGGCCTTGACCGGTTCCTTGACCTTCAGCACCATGTCGGCGCGGCCCCAGACGTCGTCGGCTTCGGCGACGATCTCGGCGCCGGCGATCGCGTATTCCTCATCCGTGATGCCGGACCCCAGGCCCGCGCCGCGCTCGACGAGGACCTCGTGGCCGTGGGTCCGGAATTCGTGGACGCCGGCCGCCGTGATGGCGACGCGGAATTCGTTGTTTTTGATCTCTTTGGGTACGCCGATGATCATTTGTTAGCTCCAGTGGATGGTGGCCTCGTTGGCCAGAATGAGCGGGGGGATTCGTACTTCCAGAATAAATCCCGCTGTGAGGCACGCGACAGGTGCCGCCGCCGGGGGCGGGACGCCCGCCGCGTCATTCCGGGGTTTTTCAAATCCGGGCATAGACATTTGTCGAGGGAGCGGACGTCAGGTGTCGGCTCGTGTCCGTCGCGGATGCATTCGCAGTGCGGCGGGCCGGGGCAGTAGTCTGGCAGGATGCAGCAGCAGGACGTGGAGCAGCTCGTGGAGCAGGTGGCGCAGCGGCTGGGCCGCGGTCTCTCCCTCGAGGACCTCGACGGCTTACTCCTCGCCTACAGCTCCAACCAATCCCATGCGGACCGGGTCCGGGTGAACTTCCTGCTCAGTAAGCGTGTCCCCGTGGACGTCATCGCGTGGCAGCTCTCGCACGGGATTGCGACGGCGGTCCGGCCGGTCGTCGTGCCGGCCAACGCCGACCTCGGCATGCTGGGGCGTGTGTGCGTGCCGCTGCTGGTGCGGGGCTTCCGGGTGGGGTATCTGTGGGTCCAGCTCGACGCCGAGGAGCCTGGCGCCACGACCGTCCTGGCCCAGCTGCAGGATGTGGCCCCGGAGCTGGAGCAGCTGTCCTCCCTGCTGCTTGATTCCAACACGGCGGAGTCCGAGTTCCGGCGCCGGCGCGAGCAGGAGTTCCTGGCGGCCTGCGCCGGGGAGGCCAACGCGGCGGCGGCTGTCGCGGGCTGGAAAGAAGTCCAGGGCAAGGGACCCTGGCAGCTGGTGACCGTCCTGGACGCCGATGGCTGGGCCGGGGGCTCGGATCCCATCGCCGACACGCTCATTCACCGCTCCGCGGCGCTGCAGGCGACCATCGGGGTGGATGCCGCACTGTTCAGCGCCGGCACGGAGACGCACGCGGTGGTGCTCTTCAAGGAATCCACGGGACGCGCGGACCACGCCCAGGTGCTGGTCCACTACCAACTCGAACTCGCCAAACGCTCCGGGCGCACGGTCCGGCGGATCATCCTGGGCACGTCCGAGGGATTTGCCAAGCCGCGGGAACTGGCCGAGGCCTACCGGCAGTCACGGCAGGCGGCCCAGGCCGCGGCGGTGGATCCGCAGCTGGGCGAGCTCGTCGACTGCCGGGCCACCGGCGTCTACCAGCTGCTGGCCTCGGCCGGGGGCGGCGCGGGGGCCTGGGCAGATGCCGGTTCCGTGTATTTCCGCATCCTCGAGGACCATGACCGCAACCACGAGCTGCTGCCCGTGCTGGAGCTGTTCTACGACAACGACGGCTCGGTCCAGGAGGTCGCGGCCAAGCTGCACCTGCACCGGAGCAGCATCTACAACCGGCTCGGCCGGATCCGGCAGCTGCTGGGCGTGGACCCGCTGAAGGGAATGGTGCGGCTGGAACTGCATGCCGGGCTTAAGGCGCGGCGCTGGGCGGCCCGGCCCAGAATCTAGCGGGGCGCTTAGCCCTCGCGCTTGGAGGGGTCGGCGTCGAGGGCCGGCTTTGCATCGTTGCCAAGGTCCTGGCGAAGGTCCGGGCCGGGGCCGGCGGTGCCGGCGGCGTTCCGGCGGCGGGCAATCCGGCTGTCCACCCAGAGCGACACCGCTACGAAAGCGACGCCGCTGGCCAAGTAGGTGGCGGTGTTGTTCAGGCCCATCGCGGTTCCGAAGATGCCAGCGAGCAGCATGGCGGCGATCCCTGCCACGATGTGCCACCCTCTGAATTTACCCACATTCCAAGCTTAACCCGCGGGATATCAGTGCTTCCGCGCCGGACGGGGATCGTTGCTTGATCCTTATCACTGCTTCATGAAGCATCTGCTCCCTCGTCATCCTGGCCGGCCGGCGTCGCGGCGCCCGTACTATTCTTCTTCTGCGTTTCGAGCCAGGCCATGACATCGGCCAGCCGGATCCGGCGGTGCGTTCCCCGGTATTCCACCGGGATCTCGCCACGGTCGGTCATGTTCCGCAGATACGTGTGCGAGATCCCCGCAAGCTCCGCGGCCCGGGACGTCGTCAGCATTTCCTCGACGCTGCTGACCGTCACGGCCTCGCCGCGGCTGAAGCGGCCCAGCAGATCGACGACGGCGTCCCGCGCCGCCGGCGGCAGCCGGTGGACCGTGCCGTCCACGAACACCGTGATGTCGTGGCTGCCGTCGAGGGCGTACCTGAGGTTCTGCGCATCCTCGGCCGGGAGGCCGGCCGTGACCCGGGGGGCTATCAGTGCCATGAGTGCATCCTAGCCGCAGCCACTACAGCCCAAGGTCCTCCAACACCGGCAGCTTTGCCCGCACCCAGGCCCGGGCCTCGGTAGCGCTCGGCGCGGACAAGGCCAGCTTGGCCAGCTCCCGCGCCTCGGCCAGGGTGACGGTCTTCAGCACGGCGGCGACGGCCGCGATGGAACGCGCCGTCATGGACAGTGTGGTGACGCCCAGCCCCGTGAGGACGACGGCGAGGGCAGGGTCCGCCGCGGCCTCGCCGCACACGCCCACCGGTTTGTTGTGGCCCTCGGCCGCGGAACCTTCCACGGTCAGGCCCACGAGCCGCAGGACGGCGGGCTGCCAGGGCGTGTTCAGGGCGGCCAGCGGGCCGAGCTGGCGGTCGGCTGCCATGGCGTACTGGGTGAGGTCATTGGTGCCCAGGCTGGCGAAGCCGACCTCGCGGAGAATGGCCTCGGCCGTCAGTGCCGCCGACGGGACCTCCACCATGACGCCGGGCGTCTTGATCCCTGCCGCGGCGCACAGCGAGGCAAAGCGGGCCGCTTCCTCAGCGGTGGAAATCATCGGGGCCATCACCCAGACGTCGGCCTCGGATGCCTTCTCGGCCAGGGCAATGGCCTGCAGCTGGCGCTCCAGGACCCCGGGCGTGGTGAAGTCGGTCCGGTAGCCGCGGACGCCCAGGGCGGGGTTGGGCTCGGTGGCGTCGGTCAGGAACGGCAGCGGCTTGTCCGCGCCGGCGTCGAGCGTGCGGAGCACCACTTTCTTGCCGGGGAATGCGTCGAAAACGCCCTGGTAGGCGGCGGCCTGTTCCTCCACGGTCGGCTCGGTGTCCCGCTCCAGGAAGCAGAATTCGGTCCGGAACAGCCCCACGCCCTGGGCGTTCAGGCCGGCCGCGGCCACGGCGTCCTTGGCGCCGCCGACATTGGCCAGGAGCGGCACGAGGTGGCCGTCCGCCGTCGTGCCGGTCCCGTCGAAGGCGGCGAGCAGCGACGCCGTGGCGGCCCAGTGGGCTGCGGCCGCGCGCTGGGACTCGTCGGGGTTCGCGGTGATGAGGCCGGCCGCGCCGTCCACGTACACCTCGGTGCCGTCGGCGAGTTCGTCGACTCCGGCCGCGGCGACCACGGCGGGCAGACCCAGGGAGCGGGCAATGATCGCGGTGTGGGACTGCGGGCCGCCGCCGGCGGTGACCAGGGCCAGGATCTTCTCCGGATCCAGGGTGGCGGTATCGGCCGGGGCCAGGTCCTCGGCGATGAGGATGAACGGGGTGGGGGACACGGGAATGCCCGGCGCGGGGACTCCGCGCAGTTCCGCCACGATCCGGGAGCGGACATCCAGGACATCCGTGGCGCGCTCGGCCATGTAGCCGCCCAGGTTGTGCAGCATTTCCGAGACCGAGGCGCCGGCTTCCCAGATCGCCCGTTGCCCGGAGGTGCCGCGGCCGATCAGTTTCGCGGCGGACTTGAGCAGCATGGTGTCGGTGGCCATCAGGGCCGTGGCCTCAAGGACGGCCTTGCCGTCGCCCGTGACGGTCTCGGAACGTGCCTTCAGTTCGTCGTGGACGGATTTCGCCGCGGCCTTCAGCGCCGCCGTCGCATCTTCCGCCGTGACGCCGGCGGCGAGCTGCTCTCCGGCGGGCGGTTCGCTGATCGGTTTGGGCATCTGCCGGACGGTGCCGATGATGCGGCCGGGGCTAACGCCTACTCCTGGGAAGTTCTGCACTGAAGGTCCTCATTTTCTGTCGTAGGCCAGTGGCCACAAGCCGGTAAATCAAGTGCCGCCGCTGACCCTGCTGGTCAAATGCGCCTGCGGCTGACGGCTACGGCAGCGGGCGGGTCACGGCACCTGAAAAAATTGTATGTGATGCAGTTCATATAGCGTTGCTATAGGTGCTAGGGTAGCGGTTATGAGTATCGATGGCCAGCTACCACCCAAGGCCCGGCTGCTGCGTGCGGCCGCCGAGCTGCTGGCCAACTCCGGCGGATCCCCAGTCTCGACCCGCCAGATCACGCAGCAGGCCGGTGTTACGGCACCGACCCTCTACCACCACTTTGGTGACAAGGAAGGGCTGTTCGACGCCGTCGTCGCAGCAGGTTTCGACGAATATGTCGCGGGCGAACGTGATTTCGCGCCCTCTGGCCAACCTCTGGAAGACATCCGGAGGATGTGGGACAACCATGTCCAGTTCGGGCTGAAACAGCCGGAACTGTATCTCGTCATGTTCGGCAATATCCGCCCTGAGAGCCGCCCGGCCATCGTCGCCGATGCCGAGGCCCTCATGGAGGAAATGCTGAACAAGGCGGCTGTCTCCGGCCAGCTCAACGTCCCGCCCAAGGAGGCGGCCAGGTCCATCCTGGCGGCCAACGTGGGCATGACACTCATGCTGATCGCGGAAAAGGCGCCGGAGCGGAACCTCGAGCTCTCTGCCATGACCCGCGATGCCATGATCTTTGCGGTTTCCACCGAGCAGGCCCGGGACAACGGTTCTGTCGACAGCGGAAAGTCCTCAGTGGTTGTGGCGGCCATCGCATTGAACGCAGCACTGCAGGCGTCCCACTCGGACCAGCTCTCCAGCTCGGAACTCAAGCTCTTCCTCGAATGGCTCCACCGGATCTCCAACAGCTCCACCAGCTAGCTCGGCGAAATTATCGGACCATCCTGCAAAGCAGCGGGAATGACGGTTAGGAATTCACATGGCAACAGAGACAGTTGCGAAACCACGCACCAGCGTCCGCGTGCACGTCCAGAAATTCGGGACGTTTCTGTCCGGAATGATCATGCCCAACATCGGCGCCTTCATCGCCTGGGGCTTCATCACGGCCCTCTTCATCCCGGCGGGCTTCTTCCCCAACGCGGAGCTCGGCAAGCTTGTCGGGCCCATGATCACGTATATGCTCCCGCTGCTGATCGGCTACACCGGCGGCCGGATGGTCTACGGCGTGCGCGGCGGCGTGGTGGGTGCGGTGGCCACGATGGGCGTCATCGTCGGTACCGACATCCCGATGTTCATCGGCGCCATGATCCTCGGCCCGCTCACTGCCTGGATCATGATGAAGCTGGACAAGATCTGGGAAGGCCGCGTCAAGCCAGGCTTCGAGATGCTGATCGACAACTTCTCGGCAGGCATCCTGGCCGCCGCCATGGCGGTCGTCGGCATGCTGGTGGTCGGCCCGGTCGTGAAGGCCTTCAGCAATGGAGCCAGCGCCGTGGTCGAATTCCTCGTCCTCAACGGCCTGCTGCCGTTCACGAGCATCTTCATCGAGCCCGCAAAGGTCCTGTTCCTCAACAACGCCGTCAACCACGGGATCCTTACCCCGCTGGGCACGCAGCAGGCGCTCGAGCAGGGGAAGTCCATCCTGTTCCTGCTCGAAGCCAACCCCGGTCCGGGCTTCGGCATCCTGCTCGCTTTTTCAATCTTCGGCAAGGGTCTGGCCAAGGCGTCCGCGCCGGGCGCAGCGGTGATCCAGTTCGTCGGCGGTATCCATGAGATCTACTTCCCGTACGTCCTGATGAAGCCGATGACGATCTTCGCCGCAATCGGCGGCGGCATGACCGGCATCTTCACGCTCGTGGTCACCGGCGCCGGACTCCGGTCCCCGGCAGCCCCGGGCAGCATCATCGCGGTCTACGCCTCAACGGCACGCGACAGCTACGTCGGTGTGACGCTCTCCGTCCTGTTTGCCACCACGGTGTCCTTCCTGATCGCCTCGGTGGTCCTGAAGGCCAGCAAGGCGCCCGCCGAGGACGACCTCGACCAGGCCACCCACCGGATGGAGGCCCTGAAAGGCAAGAAGAGCTCGGTGTCCGCCGCCCTGATCGGTGAGGGCGTGGGCGCCAGCGGCGTCGCCGTCCTCGCCACCCCGATCAAGAACATCGTCTTTGCCTGCGACGCCGGCATGGGCTCCAGCGCGATGGGCGCCTCGGTGCTCCGCAACAAGATCAAGGCCGCCGGCTTCCCGGACGTCAAGGTCACCAACTCCGCGATCGCCAACCTCACCGACACGTACGACGTCGTCATCACCCACCAGGACCTGGCCGAACGGGCCAAGCCCGCAACCGCCAGCGCCGTGCATGTCTCTGTGGACAACTTCATGAACAGCCCGCGGTACGACGAGATCGTGGAACTGGTCGAGGCCAGCAACACCGAAGCCGTCACCACGGACGCGGGATCCGCCCCTGCCGCGGCCGACGCCGTCGGCACCCCGGAGGCCCCCGCGGCAGCCGAGGCCGAAGCCGAGGAGGGCCCCGCCGGCATCCTGGTGGCCGAAAGCGTCGTCCTCAACGGCCGCGCGACCACGCGGGACGCCGCGATCGACGAGGCCGGGCAGCTCCTGCTGGACCGCGGCGCCGTCGACTCCGGCTATGTGGACGCCATGCACGAACGCGAGGAATCCGTGTCCACCTACATGGGCAGCTTCCTGGCGATCCCGCACGGCACCAACGCCGCGAAGGACCACATCATGAAGTCCGCGGTCTCTGTGGTCCGCTACCCGAACGGCATCGACTGGAACGGCAAGGAAGTGAAGTTCGTCGTCGGTGTGGCCGGCGTCAACAACGAGCACCTGCACATCCTGTCCTCAATCGCCAAGGTCTTCACCAACAAGGCCCAGGTGGCCCAGCTCGAGGCGGCCACCACGGTTGACGAAGTGCTGGCCCTGTTCGGAAAGGTCAATTCCTAGTGAAGGCTGTTCATTTCGGAGCCGGAAACATCGGGCGCGGCTTCGTGGGCCTGTTGCTGCACGACGCGGGGTATGAGGTGGTGTTCGCCGACGTCGCGGACGCCCTCATCACCGAGCTGGCCGCCGCGGACAGCTACGAGGTCCACGAAGTGGGCGAGAACCCCGCCGTCCGTACGGTCAACAACTTCCGGGCGCTGAACTCCGGCACCCAGGAGGCCGCCGTCGTCGCGGAAATTGCGACGGCGGACATCGTCACCACCGCCGTGGGGCCGCACATCCTGAAGTTTGTGGCGCCCGTGATCGCCAAGGGGATTGCCGCCCGCCCCGCCGGGCTGGCGCCCCTGCAGGTGATGGCATGCGAGAACGCGATCAACGCCACGGACATCCTGAAGTCCGAGGTCGTTGCCCAGTGGGATCCGGCCGCGGGTTCCCTGGACGCGGCCGCCGTGTTTGCCAACACGGCGGTGGACCGGATCGTGCCGAACCAGGAGGCCGGGCAGGGCCTGGACGTCACGGTGGAGACGTTCTATGAGTGGGTGATCGACCGTACCCCGTTCGCCGGGAAGGAGCCGGTGGTCCCGGGCGCGACGTTCGTGGACGATCTGGAGCCGTACATCGAGCGGAAGCTGTTCACCGTCAACACGGGGCACGCCGCGGCGGCCTACTTCGGATTCGAGGCCGGCCTCGGCAAGATTTCCGAGGCCATGGCCGATCAGGACGTCGCCGCCGATGTGCGCGCCGTCCTGGACGAAACCAAGGAGTTGCTGGTGGCCAAGCACGGCTTCAACCGGGCGGACCAGGAGGCGTACGTGGAGAAGATCCTGGGCCGCTTCTCCAACCCGCACCTGCCGGACACCGTCACCCGGGTGGGCCGTGCCCCGCTGCGCAAGCTCAGCCGGCACGAACGCTTCATCGGTCCGGCTGCCGAGCTGGCCGAACGCGGAATTGTCCCCGAGGCGCTGCTCGGGGCCATCGCCGCGGCCCTGCGCTTCAACGATCCGGCCGACGCCGAGGCCGTGGAGCTGGCGAAAATCCTCTCCGCGTCCACGCCGGACGAGGCCACGGAGAAGATCACCGGCCTGGCGGCGGACCACCCGCTCTTCGCCGCCGTCTCCGCCCTCATCGAGGAGGCCAAGGCGGTCGTCTGATCAACGCCGCCCTAGCTGGGCCGACGCCGGAACTCACCTGAGTTCCGGCGTCGGCGTGTTTAAGCCGTCACCCGCGTTGCACCGACCAGTTGACTTTGCCCGGGTTTTAACGACCAGGAGTGATAGGGCAACGGGGCTTCTTGACCATTAGGTAGCCTAACTGTTAGGCTACCTAACTATGAACGCCAGTGATCCGGCCGACCCCGGGCTCCTTGCTCTCGCCGAGGACTTCCGCGAGGCCCTCCGCCACAGCATCTATCTCGTCCGCCGCCTGGACGCCGACGGCGAGCTCAGTGCCGCCCAGCTCAGCATGCTCAAGATGCTGATGGACGCCGGAACCGCGCGCGGGCGGCGTCAGGGTGGGCGAAATCGCCCGGAACCTCGGCGTCAAGGTGCCCAGCGCCACCGAGCAGATCATCAAGCTCGAGCGCGCCGGCCTCGCCCGGCGGGAACCGGACCCCGACGACTCCCGTGCCGTCCGGGTCACCCTCACGGACGCCGGCCTCGCCGCCGTCGCATCCGCCAATGAGCGCCGCAACACCGTCATGGCCGGCGTCCTCTCATCCCTTTCGGACGAAGACCGCGCAGCCCTCGCGGCCGCTCTCCCGGTCATCGGCAGGATCAACGCGACGCTCCTGGCCTGATCTTCACCCAACAATTCCAATCACTTAGGAGTGCCCCCCATGCACGGCCACCCCGCCGACACCCTGCCGGCCGCGGAAGTAACCCTCGAGGCCGAGAAGGCCTCACTGCTCAAACAGCCCAAGGCGGTGTGGGCGACGGCCCTCGCGGCGGTGTTCGCCTTCATGGGGATCGGGCTGGTGGACCCCATCCTGCCGGCGATCGCCAAGAACCTGGACGCCTCGCCGAGCCAGGTGTCGCTGCTCTTCACGAGCTATTTCCTGGTGACGGCCGTCGCCATGCTGATCACCGGCTACGTCTCCTCCCGGATCGGCGGGAAGCGGACGCTGCTGATCGGGCTGGCGGTCATCGTCGTGTTCGCCTCCCTGTCCGGCACGTCGGGCAGCGTGGCTGAGCTCATCGGCTTCCGCGCCGGCTGGGGGCTGGGCAACGCCCTGTTCGTGGCCACGGCGCTGGCCGTGATTGTCGGCGTCGCAAGCGGCGGCGCCGGCACGGCGATCATCCTGTACGAGGCCGCCCTCGGCCTGGGCATTTCCCTCGGCCCGCTCCTGGGTGCACTGCTTGGCGGCTGGCAGTGGCGCGCCCCGTTCTTCGGCACGGCCGTGCTGATGGCCTCCGCGTTCATCGCACTCATTGCCCTGCTGCCCAAGACTCCGCTGCCCGATCGGAAAGTCCGGCTCCGGGATCCGCTGCTGGCCCTGGGGCACAAGGGACTGCGGACGACGGCGGCCAGCGGCCTGTTCTACAACTACGGCTTCTTCACCGTCCTCGCCTTCACGCCCTTCATCCTCGGCATGGACGCCTACGGGATCGGCGGGGTGTTCTTCGGCTGGGGTGTGGCCGTCGCACTCTTCTCGGTCTTTGCCGCCCCCGTGCTGCAGAACCGCTTCGGAGCCGTGCGGGTCCTCACCGGCACCCTGGTCCTGCTGATGCTCGACCTCGTGGGACTGGGCCTGGCCGCCGGGTACTCGGTGCCCGCCGTCGTCGTCCTCGTGGTCATTTCCGGGGCGCTCCTGGGCATCAACAACACCATCTACACGGAGCTGGCCATGGGTGTGTCCGATTCGCCACGGCCGGTGGCCTCGGCCGGCTACAACTTTGTGCGCTGGATGGGCGGCGCCCTGGCGCCGTTTGCCGCCGCGCAGCTGGGCGAACACTTCGGCCCGCAGGTGCCCTTCTTCGCCGGTGCGCTGGCCATGGTGGCGGCCATCGCGGTGGTCTTCGGCGGACGCCGCTACCTGGCCGCGCACGAGCCGCACGTGGTCTAACAACGCCCGGCTTAGCGCCGAGCCCGTCGACAAAGAACGCCCATGTTTCCGCGGAAACATGGGCGTTCTCTGTCATCTCGCCGAGTGCAACGCTGACGTCACGTCACACCGGCACCGGCTCAGGCCCTGGCGGACTCTTTCGCGGATTCCTTGGCGGCTTCCTTTGCCGATCCCTTGGGAACGAACAGGGTTTCGGCCTGCTCCAGGGACATGCCGTTGGTCTCCGGCACCTTGAACATGACGAAGAAGAACGACGCCGCCGCGAACAGCGCGTACATGGCGTACGTCAGCGGCAGGGAGGCCGCCGCCATGACCGGGAAGCTCAGGGTGATGGCGAAGTTGGCGATCCACTGCGCGGCCGCGGCCAGGCCCAGGGCCCGGGCGCGGATCCGGGACGGGAAGATCTCCCCCAGCAGTACCCAGACCAGCGGTCCCCACGAGGCGCCGAAGCTGATGACGAAGACATTGGCGGCGACCAGCGCGGCCGGACCCCACGCCCCGGGCAGCGAGATCGCGTCCCCGGACCCGGTAGCCGAGCCGAAGGCCAGCGCCATGGTGCCCAGCGAGAGGGCCATGCCGATGGAGCCCGCCAGCATGATGGGACGGCGCCCGATCCGGTCCACCAGGGCGATTGCCACGAGCGTGACCAGGATGTTGGTGATGGCGGTGGCCACGGAAATCGTGAGTGAATCCTTTTCCTGGAAGCCCACGGCCTTCCACAGGGTGGTGGAGTAGTAGAAGATCACGTTGATGCCGACGAACTGCTGCAGCACGGACAGGATGATGCCGATCCAGACCACCGGCTGCAGGCCCAGGGCCTTGCCGCGCAGGGATCCCTTCTGGCCGGCGAGCTTGTCCTCATCGATGGCCTTCTTGATGTCGCGCAGGTGCCGGTCCGAGTCCTCGTCCGGGGCGATCGACGTGAAGACCTTGAGGGCCTCCTCGTCCTTGCCCTGGAACACCAGGAAACGCGGCGATTCGGGCAGGGTGAAGGCGATCCAGCCGTAGACGACCGCGGGGACGGCGGCGGCCATGAACATCCAGCGCCAGGCTTCCAAACCAAACCACAGGGCCTGGTCCGCGCCGCCGGCCGACGTCGCGAATACGGCGTCGGAGAGCAGGGCGGCGAAGATGCCGGTGGTGATCGCCAGCTGCTGCAGCGAGGCCAGGCGGCCGCGGACGTGGCGGGGGGAGATTTCGGAAATGTAGGCCGGCGCGATCACCGAGGCCAGGCCGATGCCGAGCCCGCCCACCAGGCGCCAGAAGATCAGGTCCCAGACGCCGAACGCGAATCCGGTGCCGATGGCGCTGACGAGGAACAGCAGCGCACCGACCTTCATGGCCGGGATCCGGCCGTAGCGGTCGGCAATCTTGCCGGCCAGGTAGGCGCCTGCCGCGCAGCCGAGAAGGGCCACGGCGACGGCGAAGCCGGTCACGGCCTCGCTGAGGGCAAACTCGTCCTTGATCGCGTCGACGGCTCCGTTGACGACGGAGGAGTCAAAGCCGAAGAGGAAGCCGCCGACGGCGCCCGCTACGGCCAGCCAAATGACCCTTTTCGGGATCTTGGCGGCGGTCTGGTCATGGGTGGTGGTCATACGGCTCCCTTGGCAGTTCGCGGTCCACGGCCTTCGCCGCAACTACCCAGTCTTACACCCGACCCGGCGTGCCCCCTGTCACAACCACCGGAAAGTGAGACGAAACATACACTTTGCAGCTGCTGCGGCGGGGGCAGACGACGACGGCAGGCAGTCCGGAAGACTGCCTGCCGTCGTCGTGTTCCAGCCCTCGGGACCGCCCTAGTGGGCGGCGGCCACGGCACCCTCCCGGGCGACCGTCTTCGGGTCCGTGAGTTTCTTGTTCGGCAGGGCGAACGTGATCAGGAAGGCGATGCCGGTGAGCACAGCGGCTGTGAGCATGACGGCGTCGATCGACTGCGCGAACCCCTCGGTGATGGGGCGCGTCAGTGTCGCGTTGGCGGTGTGCAGCCAGCTGGTGTCGTTGAGCGAATCGTTGCTGGCACCGTTATTGAAGAACTCGTAAAGCTTGGCGTTGGCAGGGTCGGCCGCCACTGCCGGGTCCTTGAGCACCTTGAGGTAGTCGGCATTCTGCGCGGCGTCCTTCATCCCCGTGGCGATCTTGTCCGCCGCGAGGCTGAAAAGCATCGAGATAAACACGGCCGTGCCAACCGCGCCGCCCATGGAGCGGAAGAACGCGGCAGAGGACGTGCCCACTCCCATGTCCTTCGATGGCACGGAGACCTGCATGGCCAGCGTCAGCGGCTGCATGCAGAAACCCAGTCCCAGGCCGAAGAACACGGCGATGGCGCCCGGGACCCACAGCGGCGTGTCCACGCCGAGGGAGAGGCCCATGACGACGGCGGCCACCGTCAGCGTGGCGGTGCCCAGGATCGGGAAGATCCGGTAGGTGCCCGAGGCTGAGATGGTCCGGCCCGCCGTGATGGAGCCGGTGAGGATGCCCACGGTGAAGGTGATCATCATCAGGCCGGCCTCGGTGGGGGTCAGGCCCTTGACCAGCTGCAGGTACATCGGCAGCATCGCGATGGCGCCGAACATGCCGATGCCGATGATGAAGTTCAGCAGCGAGGACAGGCCGAAGGTGACGTTCTGGAACAGCCGGAGCGGGATCAGCGCATAGTCGCCGGCTCGCCGTTCGGCCAGCAGGAACGCGATAATGCCCACGACGCCCAGTCCGTAGCAGAGGTAGGAGTTCGCGGAGCTCCAGCCCCAGGTACGGCCCTGTTCGGCCACGAGGAGGAGCGGCACAATGGCCAGCGTGATGGCCGCGGCGCCCCAGTAATCGATCTTCTGCTTCACGTGCTTGGCGGGGAGGTGCAGGTACATGAACACCACCGTGAGGGCCGCGAGGCCGATCGGGATGTTGATCAGGAACACCCAGCGCCAGCCGTCGATCCCGAGGATGGTTTCGGTGCCTGCGAAGGCGCCGCCGATCACCGGACCCAGGACGGAGGAGATGCCGAAGACCGACATGAAGTAGCCCTGGTACTTGGCCCGGTCCTTGAGCGGCACGATGTCGCCGATGATGGTCAGGGCGAGGGCCAGGAGGCCGCCGGCGCCCATGCCCTGGATGCCGCGGGCAATGGCGAGCTCGGTCATCGAGTGGACCGAGCCGGCGTAGAGCGAACCGGCGAGGAAGATCACGATGGCGATGAGATACAGCGGGCGGCGCCCGAAGATGTCGCTGAGCTTGCCGTAAAGCGGCGTGCTCACCGTGGAGGTGATGAGGTAGGCGGTGGTGGCCCAGGCCTGCAGGGAGAGGCCGTCGAGGTCGTTGGCGATCGTGTAGATCGAGGTGGACACGATCGTCTGGTCCAGCGAAGACAGGAACATGCCGAGCATGAGTCCCACCATGACGGTGATGGTCTGACGGTGGGTCAGGACCTCTCCCGCGGCGCGCGCGGAGGTGGTTTTGGACATGACTGCTCCAAGGTGAAGTGTGGGGATCAAGCGGATAGTTGCTTTCAGTAACTATGTTACTGGCAGAATTGTTCCCGCCACGACCTCAGAGCGAAGAAAGTCCTTAGCGTTCGACCAGAATTCCGTCCGGATCGCACCAGATCATCGCACCGGGGCGGATGGCCACGCCGTCGATCTCCAGGGGAACGTCGATTGCCCCGGCGCCGTCCTTGGCGCTCTTGCGCGGGTTGCTGCCCAGTGCCTTGACCCCGAGCGGCAGCCCCGCGATGGCGAGCCGGTCCCGGATGGCGCCGTTGATGACGACGCCGGCCCAGCCGTTCGCGACGGCGCTCGCCGCGATCATGTCCCCCATCAGCGCCGTGCGGAGGGAGCCGCCGCCGTCGACCACCAGCACGGAGCCGTGGCCCGGAGTGGCCAGCACGGACTTGACCAGCGCGTTGTCCTCAAAACACCGAATGGTCCGGACCGGCCCGCTGAAGTGCGTGTGCCCGCCCAGGGACTGGAACTGCACCGACACGGACTCCAACTCCCCGCCGCGCTCGTCGTATAGGTCTGCAGTATTGAGGACGGAAGCGTTCACGGTGACTCCTTGGGTAATAACCGGATGACCTGGCTGAGCGGGTTGGCAGCGTGTTTCATGACCGAGACTCGCACATTGCACCCAGATCTGCCGAGTCCCGGTAGTCTGGCTCCGCACTGATTACATATGCCTGATCATCAGTTCCAGGGGGAGCCATGAGCATGTCCGATACCACCGCGCCGGCGCTCGCCGAACCCGAACGCCGCGTCACGCCTGTCTGGACGGCAGGGGTGGTATTGGTCAACGTCGGCATCAACGCGGCGTTCTTCGGCCCGCTCCAGGTGCTCCTCGGCCAACAGGCGGCAGCCTTCAGCGAACCGGACAAGGAAGCCATCCTCGCCCTCGTGACGGGTGCGGGTGCGGCCGTCTCCCTGGTCGCCAACCCCCTCTTCGGCGCCTTCAGTGACCGGACCACCGCGCGCCGGGGCCGGCGGGTGCCGTGGGTGCTCTTCGGCGCCGTCCTGGGTGCAGCGGCCCTGATAGCGCTGGCTGGCGCCCCTGGCGTCGCCGCCATGACGCTGCTCTGGTGCCTCGTCCAGGCCGGCTGCAACGGCGCCTACGCGGCCATCACGGCGGCCATCCCGGACCGCGTGCCCGTGCCCCAGCGCGGCACCGTCGGCGGACTGGCCGCCATGGGCCAGACAGCGGGAATCCTGGCCGGGGCGGTGATCGCCGCCGCCGTCGCCGGAAACTTCGCCGCGGGGTACGTTGTCTGCGCGGTGGCGCTGCTCGCCGGCGTCGTGCTCTATTACTTCAAGAACGACGACGTTCCGCTGCCTGCGCAGGCCCGTCCGCCGTTCAGCCTGGGCGGCTTTATGCGGGGCTTTTGGATTTCCCCGGCCCGCTACCCGGATTTTGCCTGGGCCTGGCTGACGCGGCTCCTGGTGAACATCGGCAACCACATGGTCACCCTCTATCTGCTGTTCTTTCTCAACGACGCCGTCCGGGTCCGCGAAACCCAGGGCATCGAGCCCGCGTTTGGTGTCCTGATCCTCACGGGCCTGTATGCGGTCATGGTGATCATCACCAGCGTGGTCGGGGGCCGGCTGAGCGACCGGCTGGGCCGCCGGAAGCCGCTGGTCATCATCTCCTCCGCCGTGATCGCCGCGGCCTCCCTCATTCTTGCGTTCGCTCCCACCTGGCCGGGTGCGCTGATCGGCGCGTCCGTGCTCGGCGTCGGCTTCGGCTGTTATCTGGCGGTGGACTTTGCCCTCATTACCCAGGTGCTGCCCACGGCCCTGAACCGGGGCAAGGATCTTGGCGTCATCAACATCGCCAACTCGCTGCCGCAAGTGCTCGCCCCGCTGATCGCCTACCCCTTTGTTGCCTTCTGGGGTGGCTATGTTGCGCTGTATGTGGCGGCCGCCGTGATTGGGCTTCTGGGCGCCGTGTTCGTGGTGAAGATCAAGGGAGTGGACTGAGCCGCCCGGGTTCCGTTCAGGGGTATCCGGGGCCCCGGTCCACTCGCTGGGCGCCCGGATTCGTGGCGTATAGTGGACGGCAATTGCCGCGGCAGCGCGGTGGGCGGATCGCGCCCGGCTGCCGAGAAAAACGACCCCCGGAACGCTGCTGATGCCTGATTTTCACTCAGATCTTCCACCGATGGCCCCTCCACCCACTCTGCCCCGGCAGCGGCTCCGTTACGTGCGGATCCTTGACGTTGCCGCGGGGTTTGCCCGCAAAGACCTGGACTCTGTGGTCCTGTCCGTGGTGGCGGCCAAGGCGGACGTGCCACTGGGGACGCTGTACCGCTACTTCCCGTCGGCCACCCAGCTGGTCCTGGCGCTGTACCGCAAGCAACTGGGCGAACTGCTCGCGGGGAGCTCGCCCGCGGCGGGCAAGGTCGCGGCCCAGGCCCTCGCGGGAGTGGTGATGGAGATCTTCCATATGCGCCTGATGCAGCCCGCCGTGGAGCAGTCCCTCAACCGGGCGGTCTACGTCAAGGACAACGACACCACGCGGCTGCTGCGCGAGATCGATGCCACGGCCGAGAAGGCTGTGACGGCGGCGTGCGGCGACCCGGCAGTGGCCCGGGTCCTGCTGCTGACGGTCACGGGCCTGGTCCAGGCCGTCCGCTGCCGCCGGCTGTCGCTCTTCGAAGCGGAGGAAGACCTGAAGAAGGCCTGTTCCCTCCTGCAACGGGCCCCGCAGGCCGCGTAACTGGTCTAGACCAGCGGCCCGTTTTATGCTCTCCCATGCGTGATCCGGGTCACATATTCTGGAGAAGAAACGTTTCACCACGGCACTTTAACGCTCCGCGCCGGCGTAACGGGTGCGATGCCCTGTTTACCATTGCTGGACCGGATGCCGGCTGACGCCAGCAAACCGGGGCATCACCGGCGACCGCCACCTTTGGTCGCCGCCGCCCCTGCCAGACCAACTTGAGCATCCTTGCTTGAGCTTCCATGAGCCGTGCGCCCACGGTGAGCCCCAGGAGACAACGACGTGTCCACTGAAACGATCATTCCCGCCGATTCCACCTCCCCGGCTGAGGCAGTAGCCGTGCTCAGCGACGAGGAGATCTTCGCATCCCACGAGGGCGGCAAGCTGTCGATTTCCAGCACCGTCCCGCTCGCCAGCAAGCGCGACCTCTCCATCGCCTACACCCCTGGTGTCGCCCAGGTCAGCCGAGCCATCCACGCCAACCCGGAGCTCGCCAAGACGCTCACGTGGGCCCAGCGCCTCGTGGTGGTGGTCAGCGACGGCACGGCCGTGCTGGGGCTGGGCAACATCGGCGCCAGCGCCTCGCTGCCCGTGATGGAGGGCAAGTCCGCGCTGTTCAAGGCCTTCGGCGAACTCGACTCCATCCCGCTGGTCCTCAACACCACCGACGTCGACGAAATCATCGAGACACTTGTCCGGCTGCGCCCCAGCTTCGGCGCCGTCAACCTCGAGGACATCGCCGCGCCCCGCTGCTTCGAACTCGAGGAGAAACTCATCGAAGCGCTGGACTGCCCTGTCATGCACGATGACCAGCACGGCACCGCCGTCGTGGTTCTCGCTGCCCTGACCAACGCCGCCAAGGTGACCGGCCGGACCCTCGACAGCCTGCGCGTGGTGGTCTCCGGCGCCGGAGCCGCCGGGATCGCCGTCGCCGAAATCCTGCTGACGGCCGGGATCGGCGACGTCGTCCTCCTCGACTCCCGCGGCACCATCAGCAAGGACCGCGCGGACATCGCGGCCGATCCGGCCAGCAAGAAGGCCCAGCTCGCCGCCCGCAGCAACCCGCGGGGCGTCACCGGCGGCCCGGGGGAGGCCCTGCTCGGCGCCGACGTGTTCGTCGGCGTCTCCTCTGCCAAGCTGGACGAGGAGCACCTCAAGCTGATGAACCACAGCTCGATCGTGTTCGCCCTGTCCAACCCGGACCCTGAAGTCCTGCCCGAGGTTGCGAGCAAGTACGCGGCCGTGGTCGCCACCGGACGCAGCGACTTCCCGAACCAGATCAACAACGTCCTGGCCTTCCCCGGCATCTTCCGCGGCGCCCTCGACGCCGGCGCGCGCCGGATCACGCCGGCCATGAAGCTCGCCGCGGCCCGGGCCATCGCGGAACTGGCCGAGGATGACCTTTCCGCGGACTACATCGTGCCCAGCCCGCTGGATCCGCGCGTGGCCCCGGCCGTCTCCGCCGCAGTCGCCGCGGCGGTGGCCGCCGGGTAGCCGGACCGCGTCAGAAGGCATCCGAACCCGGTCGACGACGGCGACGCTTCCCTTGGGGGGGAGCGTCGCCGTCGTCGTTCGGCGGGAAACGATCAGCCCTCGGTCCGGAATCCGGAAAATTCGAGTATTGACTACTCGGGCTGCAGGCCACCGTGCCGCCCTACGCTGGGCTCAGCATTCCAGCCGCAGCGGACCCCACGGCCTGCTGCGGAGGTCTGCCGGCTGGGCGGGGAATTTAAGTCTCACTTCACACCAGGCATCCGGAAGCTCCGGGTCGCGGCTGTGGACTTTCCGCGGCCCAAACACCGGTGTCACGAGCAGTTCGCGGCACCGGGACCGTTTCCGATTCGTGAGAAGGAGCAGGACATGAAGAAGTTGCTAGCGGCGGGGGCCATCGCAGGACTTGTTCTCTTGGGCGGGGGGTTGGCGCCCGCCAACGCGGCCCCGCCGGAGGGCCAGCTTTGTCCGGAGTGGGATACCGGCAGAATAAGCGTGGCCGACGGCATCAAGTCGCTGGAGATCACCGCCCCCGACGGTCTGGAGATCATCGCGGTCTGCGTCAAGGCCGGCTCGGCCAATCAGGGCCTCGGCGCTCAGATTGACTACTTCTATTCGAGCCAGCTGTCGGTGACAATCTCGCACTACTCGGGCAAGGACATCTCGCATTACTCCGTCTTGTACGGCGAGCCGTCCGGAAGCTAGGAGCCGGCAGCCTCCGGCCCGGGGCCGTCAACGGCGGCCCCGGGCCCGGCCATAGACTGGGGCGATGAATCCCGAGATTGTCGTGACAGTGCTCTGCGGCCTCGCCATCGTGGTGGGCGTTGCCGGGACGATCATTCCCGTTTTGCCCGGCAGCATCCTGATCGGGGCGAGCCTGCTTGCCTGGGCCCTGTGGGGCGGCGCCGGGACCACCGGTTGGGTGGTCTTCGGGATCGGGATGATGTTCGTTCTGGCCGGCATGGCCGCCAGTGCCGTCCTGACCGGCCGGAAGCTCAAGGAGCACAGCATCCCCAGCCGTTCCGTGGTGGTGGGCCTCGTGCTGGGCGTGGCCGGCATGTTCGTCATCCCCGTGGTGGGGCTGTTTGTGGGCTTCGCCGCCGGGCTCCTGCTCAGCGAGCTGCAGCGCACCCGCGTGTTCGGCACCGCGGTGGCCTCGAGCTGGGCCGCGCTGAAGGCCACGGGCCTGGGCATGATCGCGGAATTCGGCCTCGCCTGCCTCGCCGCGAGCACCTGGGTGATCGGCCTCTGGGTGGCCTCGGCCGCCTAGCAGCGGCCTGCCGGAGCCTACTACCATGGGGGAATGAGCGCCGGACTTGGCGAATCCGCCCCCCAAATCCACGACGACCAGAATCCCGCTGGCCGGCTTGTTGACGGCCAAAGTCCCGACGGCCAGCGCAGGCCGTACACGGACACCCGCGACCTGACGCCGTTCCGCAAGGTTGTGGTCCGGACACCCGTCCGCGGCCTGGCCGGGACCGTCGGCGGCGCGGTGGCCGGACTCATGGCAGGCCGGGCCCCCGGGACGCTGGCCGCCGAAGGCGGGGTGCCCCGCCTGGGCAGGGTCGGGGGCCGGACGTCCGCCAAGAGAATAAAGGCCGTGCACTCCGCCGTCTTCGGCAGCACCGATCCTGACCGCCTGATTACCCTGGCCCGCGCCTACCCCGGCTGGGCCGGGGTCTGCTACCTCATGGCCGGGCTGCTGGCGTACGCCCACGGCGGGCATCTGCGCGCGTCCGAACTCCTGCAGCACGGCCTGAGACTGCGGAACGACGAGGACGCCAACCGCTACGCCGGCGTGTACCTGGCCGGCGTGGTCACCAGGGTGGAGGTGGCCGAACGGATCGAGGTTCCGGTGCTCTTCTCCGAGGAGGCCGTGTTCCTGGCCCTGTCGCATTCCCTGCGCGAGACCGGCCAGACGGAGGCGGCACTCGCGGCGCTGGCCGGGCTGCCGCCGTCGTTGCCGCTCGCCCTGGGGCGCTGTTCGCTGGAGGCCGAGCTGGGACGCGACGTCGACGTGGTGGCAGAGACCGAAGGCCTGCTGAACGCGGACGATCTGTCCGCGGCGCTGCTGCTGGTGCGGGCCCGGTCGCTGCGCAGGCTGGGAGCCTACACCGCCTCCCGCTCGGCCCTGCAGGAAGTCCTGCGGCGCAGGAAGACCGACTTCACCCTCCGCAGCGACGCGCTGACGGACACCGCCCTGCTCCTCCTCGAGGCGGGCCGCAAAACCCTGGGTGGCCGGGACTGGCAGCGCCACAAACCGGCACAGCTGGAGGCCGTGAAAGCCATCCGCAAGGACGCCGAAATGCACGAACGCTGGGACCGCGAATACGGGCGCGCCGACGACGACTGACAGGCTTCCAGGCCCGGCCACGGCCAAATCCACGTATTCACTACTCTTGCGGGCCCCATGGGCGGGGAGTAAAAACGAGGCATGAGAGATGCGGTGGAGCGCTGGATGCAGCACTACATCACGGCGTGGACGACGAACGATCCGGAGGACATCCGGGCGCTGTTTACCGAGGACGCCATCTATGCAACCAGCCCCCAGGAAGCCGAACCGTGGCGGGGCCGGGACGATATCGTGGAGCACTGGCTTGCCGGGCGCGATGAGCCGGACGACTGGACGTTTGAGTGGAAGCTGCTGGGGGTCGACGGCGGCCGGGCATTCGTGCAGGGCCTGACGACATATCGCGGCAACAGCCGGAGCTATGACAACCTGTGGGTGATTCAGTTGACCGCGGACGGCCGCGCATCGTCCTTCACCGAGTGGTACATGCAGCGCAAGTAGCCCTGAGGCGGATGCGCTCCCTTACGCGCGGGCCATGGCTGCGCTGACGGCGGGCACGATCTGCTCGGCGAGCAGCGTCGCGCCCAGGGCCAGCATGATGATCCCGCTGGCCAGCGTCACCTGGCGCGCTGCGCCCGGCCTGGCCTGGAGCAGTTTCCGCGCCAGGAGTGCCACGCAGCTGTAGATGACGCTCACGAGCAGGATGAAGGTCAGCCCGAGCAGTCCCGACTGGACCGGAACCGGCCATGCGGCGTCAGGGCTGACGAACTGCGGCACCAGGGCCACGAAGAACAGTAGGCCCTTGGGGTTGATCCCGCTGATGCCCATACCTTGGAGGAAGACCCGGAACTGGCTCGCGGGTGCGGCAGTACCGGGAGTCGAGGTGCCGGTGCTGAAGCTGGCCCCGCGCCAGGACCGCACGGTGCTGAAGCCCAGCCACAGCAGGTAGAGGGCGCCTGCGGCCGTCAGCCAGCCCAGCACGCCGGGCATTCCGGCCAGCAGTGCCGCCAGTCCCAGCACCAGCAGCGCCGTGTGGAGGACGTAGCCGCCGCAGAGCCCGGCGACGGCGGGCGCGAAGCTGCGCTGCCTGAGCCCGGCCGCGATCGAATAGGCCCAGTCGACGCCGGGGGTGCATGCCAGGGCGACGGCGACAACCAGGAAGGCGAGGAAAAGCTGGGGGTTCATGGCGGGCTCCAGGGGTGCGGCACCTCGTGGCGGGTACAAGGAAAACTCTAGGTAAATTCGGCCGGGAAGTGCTCGCCTATTTACCGAGGAATCGCCGATTGTGGGTAAGATAATTGCGTGATTGACGCCATTGACAGAAGTATTTTGCGTTACCTTAAGTCGGATGGCCGGATGACTGCCACGGCCCTGGCTGCCAAAGTGGGGCTGACCGTGGCCCCGTGCCATCGCCGGCTGCGGGATCTGGAGGCCGCCGGGATCATCCGGGGCTACCGGGCGGACATTGATCCGGCCGCCGTGGGCCTCGGTTTCGAGGCGATCGTGTTCGTGACCCTGCGGCAGGTGGACCGTTCCACCATGGAGATCTTCGAAAGCCGGGTGGCCGGCAATCCCAACATCGTCGAGGCCCAGCGGCTCTTCGGGTCGCCGGATTACCTGCTCAAGGTCATCGCGGAGGACCTGCCGTCCTACCAGCGCTTCTACGACAGCGAACTGACCTCGCTGCCCGGCGTCGAGCGCCTGACGTCAACGCTGGTCATGAAGAACCTGAAGGCCAACGCCGGCCCGCCGGTCTAAACGAGCCCGTCGCTCAGGCGCCGAGCAGCCCCGTGGTCCGGTAGGGAATGACCTCGCGCAGGAACATGCTCGTTGAGGTCCGGACGATTCCGGGGCACAGCCGGATTTCCTCGGACACGCGGTAGAGATCGTCCGGACTCTTGGCCACCACCCGGATCAGGAGATCCGTGTCGCCGGCCGGTGCGTGGCATTCGAGCACTTCCGGGATATTGCGCAGGGCGGCGATCGCTTCGTTGAGGTGGCTCTGGTCCAGTTCCGCGCTGACCGCGGCCGCCACGCCGCGGCCCAGGGCGGCCGGCAGTACCCGGCTGCTGTTCGGCCGGAGCGCGCCCGACGCCGACATCCGCTCCAGGCGGGATTGGACGGTGCCGCGGGCCAGGCCCAGCTTCTGCGCCAGCACCATGACCGGCACGCGGGGATCTTCGTCCAGCGCGGCGAGGATCCGCCGGTCCGTCGCGTCGAGCTCCTGCAAAATGACCACTTCCTGTTCACTGTCACGGCTGTAGTTGATCAGATTGGCCACTCCGGCGCCGGTCCGTTGCACCAACTGTATGTCTTCTGCTCAAATGGTGACAACAAGGGGACGGGGCCACCGCCACGATCCCGAAGGCTACGGACATCCCGGCACACCACCCGGGCTCCGGACGAGGCTCCCGCAGGGAACCGGCCGCTGATTGACTCTTGTTCACGCATCGTCACTCCGCACAACGCACCCGCGGCAAGAGCCCCTGAGCCACCGACGTCGGATTTCCGAAGTCATCGGTAGCTGAGGGGCTCTTGTGCTGCTCCGCATAGGCTAGTCACATGACTTCAGCTGGCCGTTTCGCCCCCAGTCCCTCCGGCGAACTGCACGTGGGCAACCTCCGCACGGCCATCCTGGCGTGGTTGTTCGCCCGGTCCGGGGGCCGGCGGTTCCTGCTGCGGGTGGAGGACCTGGACCGTGCCCGCGCCGGCGCCGAGGCCGAGCAACTCCGCGACCTTGCGGCGATCGGCGTGAGCTGGGACGGCGGCGTCGTGCGCCAGACAGAGCGTGAGCACCTGTATAACGCGGCCATCGCGGAGCTGACGGCGGCCGGCCTGACCTATGAGTGCTTCTGTACCCGCCGCGAAATCCAGGAGGCCCCCTCCGCGCCGCACGCTCCGCTGGGCGCCTACCCGGGAACCTGCCGGAACCTTAGCGGCAACGAGCGCGAGGCCAAGCGGGCCGCCCGGCCGCCGGCTGTCCGGCTCCGCTCCACCGTGGCCGAGGTGACGGTGCGGGACGTGCTGCACGGCGGCTACACCGGGGTGGTCGACGACTTCGTGCTCCGGCGCAACGACGGCGTGACCGCCTACAATCTCGCCGTGGTGGTGGACGATGCCGCGCAGGGCATCGACCAGGTGGTCCGCGGGGACGACCTGCTGCCGTCCACGCCGCGGCAGGCATATCTGGCGACGCTGCTCAATATGCCTGTTCCGGAATATGCGCATGTGCCGCTGGTACTGAACGCCGACGGCGCCCGGCTGGCCAAGCGCGATGGCGCCGTCACGCTCGCCGACATGGCGCTGGCCGGGGTGGGCGCGGACCAGGTCCGGGACACGCTGCTGGCCTCCCTCGGCCTCCCGCCGGGCCGGCTCGAAGAGGTACTGGCCGCCTTTGACCCGGCCACCCTGCCGCGCGAGCCCTGGGTGTGGCCCGGGGTGCCGGGAGCGCATCCGGGAACCGGCCTGCGGACAGGGACGGACAGCCGCGGCGCGTAGGCTGGATTCATGACCGAGCCCGCACACCCTCAGCCCCGCTTCACTGTCGAGACAGCCAAGGTCCTGGCCGAGGTGGCCCACAACCGCCAGAAGGACAAGCTCAAGCGGCCATACCGGGAGCACGTGCTCGCCGTCGGGGACGCCCTGGCGGATTTCGACGACGACATCCGGATCGCCGGATACCTCCACGACATCGCCGAGGACACCCCCATGACGCGGCAGGCGCTGTTGGACATGGGGGTCTCCGAACGTGCCGCGAACATCATTGAGCGGGTCACGAAACGCCTGCATGAGAACCCCGACGACTACCAGGCCGGCATCCGGTACATCGCCGAGGACCACGACGCCACGCTCGTGAAGATTGCCGACAACGCGCACAATTCGCTCCCCGAACGGGTCAAGGCGCTGGCCGAAAAGTGGCCGGACAAGCCCCCGGTCACCCGTTACGACGACGCCCGCCCGGTGCTCTACGCCGCCGTCCCTGTCGAGGAAACCCGGAAAATCCTGGCCCGGATCAATCCCTGGCTGTTGAACGAACTCGACGACATGCTCGACGAGGCGGACGACACGGACTACGAGTTCCTCTCCTACGACGCCCCGGAAGCAGACACGGCAGCAGACGCGGCTGCAGGAGACGCGGAAGCAGGCGCGGCTGCAGGAGACGCGGCGGCTGCGCCCGGCGAAACCGGGTCCGCGCGGGACTAAGCATGCGTGCCTACGTCCTCACACGCTACGGCGGCCCGGATGCCATGGAACTCCGGGACGTTCCGGCTCCCCAGCCCGGCCCGGGTGACGTCCGGATCAAGGTCGCCGCGGCCGGGCTGAACCCGGTGGACTTCAAGTTCCGCCGGGGCGCGCTCCGTCCCATCAGCCATGTCCGCCTGCCGATCGTTGCCGGCTGCGAACTCGCCGGGACAGTGGAGGCAGTCGGACCCGGGCCCAACCGCTTCGCCATCGGCGACCGGGTTTACGCCCGGGTGGACAAGGCCAGGCTTGGAGCGTTCGCCGAGCTGGTGTGCGTGCAGCAGGAATTGGTCGCCGCCATGCCGGCGTCGCTCGGATTCGCCGAGGCCGCGGGACTGCCGCTGGCCGGACTCACGGCGCTCCAGGCCCTCCGCGATGAACTCGGCGTGGGCCGCGGCACCAGGCTCTTCATCTCCGGCGGCGCCGGCGGGGTGGGAACACTCGCCATCCAGCTCGCCAGGTACTTCGGGGCCCAGGTCACCACCACGGCATCGGCCCGCGGCGAGGCGCTGGTGAGCCGGCTGGGGGCGGACGCCGTCGTCGACTACAGCCGGGAGGATTTCGCCGCGGTGCTGCACGGGTTCGATGCGGTCTTGGACCTGGTCGGCGGCGTGACACTCAGGGATTCCTTCCGCATCCTTAGGCCCGGCGGCCGGGTGGTATCCATCGCCGGCGTTCCCGAGCCGCTCACCGCGACGAAAGACCTGGGCTCCCCGCCGATGATCACCGCCGCGTTCTGGCTCATGAGCATGGGCCTCCGCCGCCGCGCCCGCAAGGCGAAAGCCAGCTACCGCTACCTGTTCATGCACCCCGGCGGGGATGATCTGCGCACCCTGGCGGCCCTCGTCGACGCCGGCCACGTGCAGCCGGTCATGGACCGCACCTACCCGTTCGCGGAAATTGCGGAAGCCTTCGCCGCGCTCGAACAAGGCCACGCCAAGGGCAAGATCGTCGTCACCTTCTAGTGGCTCCCGGCTGCCGGGCCCGCCACAGCAGGCCGATGTACACCAGGTCAAAGACGCAGCAGAGCATCCCCACGCCCAGGATGAGGGGTGAGTTGCCGTACCAGCCGAGGGCGATCGTAGGCGCGAGGGTGCCGATCCACTTGGCCACGGCGATCAGCAGGGTCTGGCCGCGTGAGCCGCCACGGGCGGCGAACATGGCGATGAACAACCCGGACATCAGCAGGTTCTGCAGGAAAGCCGCATAGCGGGCCGCGTCGTCCCAGCCGAACTGGACGACGAACAGCAGCTGCACCGCGAAGGACGTGACACCGAGCAGGAGCGCCCAGCCGATGAACAGCCGCCGCGTCACCCAGCCCGGCAGCTCGGAACGGCCGAACTTCAGGAAGGTATACACAATCACGACGTCGGCCAGTCCCCACGCGATATTGAAGACCCCCTGGGCGGTGATTCCCGTCGCGAGGGAGCGCGCGGCGTAGATGGCCTCCCAAGCGAAATTCAGGGCCAGCGCGGCGGCCGGGATCGCGTAGCTCCGGTCCTTGAAGCCGATCCGGATGGCATCGACGTAGACCGCGGTCCAAGCCAGGCCGCTCACAATCGTGAGAAACAGGATCACGCAGCCACCTCGGCTCAGCTACACAGCTTCTACACCCGGCCCAGGGCGTCGATGTCCTCGAGGAAGTCCTGGTGCACCTCATCGCTGACCGTGGTCCGGGTGTCGCGGATGGCATCGAGGTAGTCCTGGGTCGAGGGGCCCTTCCGGACAGCCGCGCGGGAGGCGGGATCGCCCCCGGACGCTGCGCCGCCGTCGTCGTACACCGCTTTTTCGAGAGCCCGCTGGGAGGCGCTGCGGGCCGCGTACTCAATGTCCGCGGGGGAGAAGCCCTCGGTGCGGTCCACCAGGAGCTCGACGTCGACGTCGTCCACGACGGCAACGGGGATGAAGCGCTGCCACATGGCCTCGCGGGCCTGCCGGTCCGGCAGGCCGATCGGGATGACGTAATCGAACCGGCCATGGCGCAGGAACGCCGAATCCAGGGCACGGATGAAGTTGGTGGCGCAGACCAGGAGCCGGCCGGGCTGTTCGCGGAAGGCGGGGATGATTTTCAGGAGCTCGTTCGTGACGCCCTGCAGGGGAGAGGGCGGTTCGCCCGAGCGCTGCGCGGCGATCTCCTCGACTTCGTCGATGAAGACCACAGCGTGCTCCAGTTCGGCGATTTCCAGGAACGTCTCGCGCAGCGCCCCGGCCAGTCCCTTCGGATCGGCGGCCAGCCGGGAGGGGAAGACCTCCACAAACGGCCACTCAAGCCGGGACGCGATCGCCTTGGCGAAGGTCGTCTTGCCGGTACCGGGCGGACCAAACAGGACGACGGCCCGCGGCGGCACTACACCGTATTCGTCGGCGAGGTCAGCTTCGGCGAGCGGAAGGACCAGCCGGCGTTCCAGGAGCTCCTTTTCGAGGCGCATGCCGGCCACGTTCTCCCACAGGTCACGGGCCAGGATGCGGCCGCCCAGCAGGCTCAGGGGTTCCAGTTCCTGGCGCTGGACCGGGATTTTCCGTTCGAAGTAGCGCAGGTTCTTCTTCAGCGCGAAGCCGCGGCCCAGGAAGGCCTCCACCCGGGTTTCGGATTCCGGCATCAGGGCCGAAAGTTTATTAAGCCCGTGCGGTGCCATCCGGTTCTCGACCGCGGCCAGCAGCGAGGTGCCGATCCCGCGGCCCCGGAATTCGGGCAACGTGGCCAGGAAAACGATCCAGCCCTGGTCATGGGCGGCCCGTCCGACGGCGGCGCCCACCACCTGTTCGCCCTGCACCGCGACGACGGCGTGGTCCTTCTCGCACGAGGCCAGGACCTCCGAGAGCGCGTAGACGGGCTCGACATTTGATTCTTTGAGCGACTCCCAGAGGTGCAGGATGCCGTCGAGGTCGGCCGAATGGAAATCCCTGATTCGCCAATTGGTCATGAGCTGTCTCCCGGGTGGTTCGTCGCTGAGCCATGTTGAGTCCTCCGCTGAGCATATGCGAACCGCGTGCACGAGAGGTTGCGGGGACGTTGCGTTACGCGGAGGCCGCGATTTCCAGGATGCGGTGCCGGCAGAGGCGCCAGCCGAGCATCAGGAGCGGGACGATGACCACGAGGGAGGCGATGGTCCACGTTCCTACGGGCGAATCGAATGCCATGAGGACCAGCACCGCCAGCAGAAAGGCCAGGGTGATCCAGCCCGTCACGGGTGCGCCCGGCATGCGGAACGCGGGCCGAAGCAGTTCCCCGCGGGCCGCGAGACGGGCCAGCTGCATCTGGCACAGGACGATCATGGCCCACGTGCTGATGATGCCCAGCGATGCGACGTTCAGGACGATCTCGAAGGCCTCGGCCGGCACCAAGGCGTTCAGGATCACGCCCAGGACAGCCACGGCGGCCGTGAGGGCGATGCCGCCGTAGGGGACGCCGGACTTGTTCATCCGGGCCGCGAATTTCGGAGCAGAACCGGAAATGGACATTGAACGCATGATCCGTCCGGTGGAGTAGAGGCCCGCGTTGAGCGAGGACAGCGCCGCGGTGAGGACCACGAGGTTCATGATGGCGTCCACGCCGTCCACCCCAATGGAGCCGAAGAACGTCACGAAGGGGCTTTCGCCGGCCTTGTAGGAGCTGTAGGGCAGCAACAGGGAGAGCAGCACGAGCGAGCCGACGTAGAACACCGCGATGCGCACGATCACCGTGTTGATGGCCCGCGGCATGATCTTCTCGGGGTTTTCGGTCTCGCCGGCGGCGGTGCCGATCAGTTCGATCGAGGCGTAGGCGAAGACGACGCCCTGCATCACCACGATGGCCGGCAGGAGGCCGTGGGGGAACATGCCGCCGTTGTCCGCGATGAGGCTGAAACCGACCTCCTGGCCGGCCACGGGCGTGCCGAAGATGACGAAGTAGATGCCGACGAGAAGGAAGGACACGAGCGCCACGACCTTGATGAGCGCGAACCAGAATTCCAGCTCGCCGAACACCTTCACGCTGATCAGGTTCAGGCCCAGGACCAGGATCAGGGCGGCCAGCGCCCACGCCCACTGCGGCACGTCCGCGATGGGCGCCCAGTACTTCTTGAAGAAGTTCATGTACAGCGCGACGGCGGTGATGTCCACGATCGCGGTCATGGCCCAGTTCAGCCAGTACAGCCAGCCGGTGACGAACGCGGCCTTCTCGCCGAAGAATTCGCGGGCGTAGGAGACGAAGGAGCCCGACGACGGCCGGTGCATCACGAGTTCGCCGAGAGCGCGCAGGATCATGAAGGCGAAGAACCCGCAGACGGCATAGCTGATGATCAGGGCCGGTCCGGCGGTGGCGAGCCGGCCGCCGGCACCCATGAACAGGCCGGTACCGATGGCGCCGCCGATCGCGATCATCTGGACCTGCCGGGGTTTGAGGCCCTTGTGATAGCCCTGGTCCTCGGCGTGGAGCGCGGCCTCCGTGGCGTGGGCGTGTGCCGGAATGGTGTGGTCGGAGACCGTCTGCTGCTGGGACTGCTGTTGTTGGGCGGGCTGATTTTGGGCGCGGGCAGTGTCAGGAGAAGTCATGGGGGTCCTTCGGGGTTCGGAGGTGCGCTACTTGCTCAGGTTGGCCAGGCGTTGCGGGCTGAGGAGGCTGGCGAGCTGCTCGGCGGTGAGCAGGCCGTGTTCGAGCACGAGTTCCGCGACGCCTTTGCCGGTGGCGAGGGCTTCCTGGGCGATGGCCGTGGCCGTGGCGTAGCCGAGTTGCGGGTTCAGGGCGGTGACGAGGCCGATGGATTGTTCCACGGTGAGGCGGAGGTGTTCGGTGTTGGCGGTGATGCCCCGGACGCAGCGGGCCGTGAGGGTGCGGCAGGCGGCTTCCAAGTGGGAGATGCTCTTGTGGAGGCTGTGGACGATGATGGGTTCGAAGGCGTTGAGCTGGAGCTGGCCGGCCTCGGCGGCCATGGTGATGGTGACGTCGTTGCCGATCACCTCGTAGGCCACCTGGCTGACCACTTCCGGGATGACCGGGTTGATCTTGCCGGGCATGATCGAGGAGCCGGACTGCACCGCGGGGAGGTTGATCTCGCCGAAGCCGGCCCGCGGGCCGGAGGAGAGCAGCCGGAGGTCGTTGCAGATCTTGGAGAGTTTCACGGCGACGCGCTTGAGTACGCCGGAGAGGTGCACGAAGGCGCCGACGTCCTGCGTGGCCTCGATCAGGTCCACTGCGGTGATCAGCGGCAGGCCCGTGATCTCGGCCAGGTGCCGGCAGGCGGCCTCGGCGTACCCGGCGGGGGCGTTGAGGCCCGTGCCGATCGCGGTGGCGCCGAGGTTGATTTCGTGGATCAGCAGGTCGGCTTCGGCCAGGCGGAGCCGGTCCTCGCCGATCGTGACGGCGTAGGTGCCGAATTCCTGGCCGAGCGTCATGGGGACGGCGTCCTGGAGCTGGGTGCGGCCCATCTTCACCACCGTGCGGAACTCGAGGGCTTTGGCGGCAAAGGCGTCTTCGAGTTCGGTGAGGGCCTGGAGCAGTTCCCGGGCCGCGAAGATCGTGCCGAGCTTGACCGCTGTGGGGTAGACGTCGTTGGTGGACTGGCTGAGGTTGACGTGGTCGTTGGGGTGCAGCCGGGCGTAGTCGCCCTTCGGGTGCCCGAGGATTTCCAGGGCCCGGTTGGCGATGACCTCGTTGGCGTTCATGTTCGAGGAGGTCCCGGCGCCGCCCTGGATGACGTCGACGACGAATTGCTCGCTGAGTTTGCCGTTCATGACCTCGGTGCAGGCTTCCTCGATGGCGGCGGCGCGCCCGGCGTCGAGCAGTCCGAGCTCGTGGTTGGTGCGGGCGGCGGCGAGTTTCACGGCGGCCAGCCCGCGGACCAGGTGCATGTTGGAGGACAGCGGCTGGCCGGTGATGGGGAAGTTCTCCACGGCCCGGAGGGTGTGGACGCCCCAGTAGGCGTCGGCGGGAACGTCCCGGTCACCCAGGAGGTCGTGTTCGGAGCGGAATTCTGCGCGTTCGTCGAGCGAGGTCATGGCGGTCCTTAAAGGGCGTCGGGGGCGGGGGAGATCTTGGGGACTGCGAGGAAATCGGTGGCCTGCAGCAGCCCGACGGGCCGGCCGCCGCCCAGGACTGGGGTGGCGGCGAGGCGCGCCAAGGGGGAGGTGTCGACGCCGAGCGCGGCCAGGACCCGGACGGTGACGGGCATCCGGGCGCGGTCACCGCCGTCGGAGACCTTCACGGCAAGGGCGCGGCCGTCCGGGAGGCCCACCAGCTGGACGCCCTCGAATCCGTCCTTGGCAAGCAGGCCGGGGACCAGGCGCATCAGCGCGGTGACGTCCCGATCCTCGCCCGCAACCATCTCGGGGTGGCGGCGCATGGCGCGGCCGACGACGGCTTCCGCTTCGCCGGATCCGCCCGCGGCAGCCGCCGCCAGCTGACCGAAGGCACGGGCCATGCCGTGCAGCGTGAGCGCAAAGAGCGGGGTGCCGCAGCCGTCGGTGGTGGTGCGCTGGGGGACCTCGCCGGTCAGGTCCGCCACGGTCCGGGCCACCAGCTGCTGCAGCGGGTGCCCCGGGTCCAGGTAGCCCTGGACCGGCCAGCCGTTGATGACGCAGGTGGCCGCCATGGCGGCATGCTTTCCGGAACAGTTCTGGGTCAGTTGGGTGGCCTGGCCGCCGCCGCCGAGCCAGTCTTCGCGCTCGCGGGCGCCGTAGGGGAGGTCGGTGCTGTTCTCGAGGTCCGCGGGCGTCAGGCCGTGCAGGTCCAGGATGCGCCGGGCGCCCTCACGGTGGCTGGCTGCGCCGGAATGGCTGGCGGCGGCGAGGGCGAGGAGTTCGTCCGGGAGGTCCAGCCCGGCGCGGACCATGGCCACGGCCTGCAGGGGCTTCAGGGCGGACCGCGGGTAGAACGGGGCAAGGGGCTCCCCGGCAGTCAAAAGGATCTGGCCGTCCGCTGCGGTGGCGATGACCGAGCCGTAGTGGACACTCTCGACCAGACCGTCCCGGGTCTGGACCGCCAGCGGGACGTGCTGCGGCAGCCGCTCCGGGGCCAGCGGGGTCGGGGTGTTGGCAAGGGCAGGGGAAGTCATTGCGTCCTTTGTCGGTGGATCGATGCGGCTGTGGTGGCTGGTCACGCTGTTGGTGCTGGCTTCGTTGGTGCTGACCCATTGCTGACGGCATTGCTCGCGGCACCAGGAGCCTGACGTCAGGCGTTGAGGATCGAGTCGAGGGCAATGCCAACGGCGTGCAGATGCTGGCTCATGGCGATGCGGGCCGTCGCCGCGTCGCCGGCTTCGATCGCGGCCAGGATGCGCCGGTGCTCCTCGTCGGACGCGTGCTGGCGGTCCGCCACCATGTTCAGGGTCTCGGACTGGTGGGCGAGGGCGTCCCGGATGTCGGCGACGACGTTTTCGAAGACCTTGTTCCGGCTGGCCCGCGCGATCAACGCGTGGAAGCTGGAGTCCAGGCCCACCCACACTTCGGGGTCGTCCTCGCCGCTCATCGCGGCAACGATGTCGCGCAGCGTTGCCAGCTCCTCGGCCGAACGGCGTTCTGCTGCCAGCCCGGCGGCAGGAACTTCGATATGGGGGCGTGCCTCCGTGAGGTCGCGGGCCGAGTATTGGCCCAGGACCAGGTCCTTGGCCACGCGGTTGGCGACGACGAACGTGCCCCGTCCGGTCCTGGTGACCGTCAGGCCAAGGGCGGTGCAGGAGCGCAAGGCCTCGCGGACCACGGATCGGCTCACGCCGTACTGCTGGGCAAGGGTGGCCTCGGAGTTCAGCTTGGCGCCGACGCCGAGCTTGCCGGATTCGATTTCGGCGCGGAGGACGTTGAAGACGGCTTCGGCGGCGCTGAGGCGAGCCAAAGGCCGTCCTGCTGTCCGGCTGTCTGACAGGTTCACGCTTTAAAACATGGCAGGGATCACACCGGGGTGTCAAGTGTGACGGCGGCCCCGGGGTGTACGGGGCCGCCGTCGCCGCTCGGGCCGGAGGTCCGGCGGCGGGCTACTTGCCTGGGTTTGTATCCGGGCTATTTGCCGGGATTACTGGGCCTTGGACGGGCGGGTGCGGACCAGTGCCGTGACGCCCGCGGCCAGTCCGGCCAGGCCTGCGGCCAGCCCGATCCAGCCGGCGGCGGATCCGTCGTCACTGGTCGTGCTCGCCGCCGCTGCCGCTGCCGGTGCCGCCGTCGTGGCTGCGGCGGGGACGGCTGCGCCGTGGGCGTCGGCGTCCTTCGCTGTCGTCACGAAGGAGGGTGCCGGGTGCTCGGGTTCGGCCTGTCCCTCGACCGTCTTCTCGTCCCACTTCACGACGGTTCCATCGGTGTAGGTCTGGGCCGTCGGCAGTGTCACGGTGGTTCCAGCGTCCGGCATGACGCCGACGGACAGTGAGAATGACTGGTACTCGTCCGGTCCGATCTGGTGGGCCTCGTCAGCGGTCCAGACCACGGAACTCGGGGCCTTGGTGACCGTGGCGCCGGCGATCGTGATCGGCTTTGGCAGTTCGCTCGTGGTGATGACGGCCTTCCAGCCCTCGACGGGCTTCACCGACACCGAGGTGAACGGGGTGTCCGTGGGCAGCGTGACTTCGAGTTTGCTGGTCTTGGCCGAGTCGGACTCGCTGGGGACATTGAACGTCAGGTGGCTGTAGCCGCCCGCGGCCGGCTCATCGGTGTCGACGTGGACGTGGGCGGAGGCCGCTGCTGCGCCGGCGGCGAGCAGGCCGGCGGTCATCGCAGCGGCGGCGGCGGTCTTGAGGGTACGGCGAAGGGAGGATTTCATGGCAAGGGGGCCTTTCACTGACGGATCTTCGGTGGGGGCCGTCCGGTGGGGTGTCCGGCCGGCGGTAGCAGCGGGTGGCCGCCTGCTGTCCCCGTCCGTAGGTGAAAGGGATTAATGCCAGGCGGCGGGCGACGGTTCCGGCGGGCCGCGCCTGGTCGGCAGGCGGAGGCCAACCCGGGCTTTGGGGAGGACCAGGTTGACCGCGCAGGGGCCCGGCACGCGCAGGGGCATGGCGGCGGAGGGCTGGGGTAGTTGCACGAGGGGGCGCAGCCAGGAAGCAAGTGCGGACAGGGCACGCTCGCTGTGGGCGAGCAGCAGTGCCGTGCCGAGCGTTGCCAACGCGTGTGCGGCGAACATGGCACCGCCCATGTCGGCGGCGGAACCCGCCATGGAAGGGTCGGGCATCGCCGGGGCCATGGCTGCCGTCGAATGGCCCGGATGGCCCTCGGCCATCCGCGCCTGGAGGGACGCGGGCGCCCCTGAGGACAGTGTGCCGAAGGACCAGTGCAGCCACAACTGCCCTATGCCGAGCAGGCCGGCCAGGGCAGGGAAGGACAGTCGGACGCGGGTCAGAACGGCCACGGGGATCATCGCCACGGCACATAGCGCCGTCACGATCGCCGGCTCGGGCAGCCGTCCGCCGCCGGCCAGGTGGCCGCCGGCTGCCAGCGCCAGGATGATGGATCCGATCAGGCCGGTGCGGAACAGCCGGAAGGGAGCGCGCGTCATCGTGTGCAGTCCTTTCCGGATTCCGTGGGGTCTGGTTTTCGCTTAAGTCCCTTAAATCTTACGGGCCATTGCGAACCGCTAGGCTCGCGCGCGGCAGAACCGCCCAACCTGTCGCAGCAGGGCCGCGCCAGCCGGGCTGTGACGGCGGGTGCCTTCGATCGCCGGCAAGTTGCCCCCCGCCAGCCACGGCACCGGTACGAACGTGCCGTTATTTCCCTGTGCAGGCGTCACGGCCCGGTCTATACTGAAATTGACCGCAAAGCGGCACGTTCGTACCTATCGCGTTTGTCTGCAGCGCAGGTCACTGGGACGTGGCTTGATCAACGGAGGTGGCCATGGGGAACGCATTTCCGGGCGAACTCGCTGCCGAAGCCCGTGCCCGGCGCGGGTCGCTCCGGCTGAGCCAGCGTGAGCTGGCCGAACTGGCCGGAGTCTCGGAGCGCTTCGTCCGGTTCGTCGAACAGGGCAAACGCACGGTGCAGCTGGACTCCCTGCTGGCGCTCCTGGATACGCTGGGGCTGGAACTCCGGGTCCAGACCCGGACCAGCGCCGCAGCCCGGGCCCTCGCCGGGCCGGTGGCCGGCCTGCGGTCCGACGGAGAACTGCGGGACGGCCCGGAAGCCCGGCCATGAGGCACCGCATCGCGGACATCTACAAGGCAGGTGTGCTGGCGGCGCGGCTGGAACGGCACGACGGCGGCACCAGGTTCAGCTATCTGCCGGCCTATCTGGCGTCCGGGGGCCCCGCCGTCGCGAGCTCCTTGCCGCTGACTCCGGAACCCGTCCTGTCCGCGGCGGGGGCCGCCCCGCCGTATTTCACCGGGCTTCTGCCGGAGGGCCGGCGGCTGAATGCGTTGCGCCGTTCCATCAAGACCAGCGTGGACGATGAGCTGTCACTGCTCATCGCTGCCGGTGCCAACCCGGTGGGTGACGTGCAAATCGTTGGCCACGGCGAGAAGCTCGACCCGGACGAGCACGCCGTCGAGCTTGACCCCGGAACGCCCGTGGATTTCGAGGCCCTGCTGGGCGACTCCGGGCTGATCGACCCGGTGGCCCTGGCGGGCGTGCAGGACAAGCTGTCCGCTGGAATGATCTCCATGCCGGTGGCCAGCGCAGGCCGGCGGTACATCCTCAAACTCAACGCGCCCGAGTTCCCGCACGTCGTCGAAAACGAGTTCGCGATGTTCCGGTACGCGGCGCGGCTGCGGATCCCCCTGAGCCGGGTCCAGCTGATCCGCGACGTCGCCGGGCGGCCCGGGTTGCTCGTGGAACGCTTCGACCGTGTGCCAGTCGCCGGTGTGTCTGGGCCTAAAGCGGCGGCCGGGTCGCCGGGGGCGGTGCAGCGGCTCGCCGTCGAGGACGGTGCGCAGGTGCTGGGCCTTTACCCGGCAGACAAGTACAACGTGGGATACGGGCAGGTGTGCCATGCGCTTGCGGCGTATTGTGCGGCGCCGCTGCCCGCGGTGCGGAATTTGGCCCTCCAGGCGGCATTTGCGTGGCTGACGGGCAACGGTGACCTGCACGCGAAGAACGTTTCCATGGTGCAGCAGCCGGCCGGGGAGTGGTCAATCGCGCCGGTATACGACATCCCGTCCACGGTTGTCTACGGGGACAAGACACTCGCCCTGACCCTGGACGGCAAGCGGACAGGGATTTCCCGGAAGCATTTCCTGGGCTGGGCCGCGGGGATGGGGCTGACCGAACGTGCCGCCGTCCAGGTGCTGGAACTGGCGTTGAAGGCCTCGGAACCGCTGCTGGCGGACCTTCAGGCGGGCACGGCGTTCCGCTCCATGACCGACGACGGCGCCTCGCCGTTTTCAGCGATGGTCACCCGCGACTGGGTCAAGGAACTCAAGCACCGGCGCAGGCTGCTGGCCGCGTGATGCCGTTGGTGCCGGCTCGGCTTGCGTCTGGGCCAGGTGCTGCTGACGGATGCCGCCGGGTGGAGCCTCAGAGGTGCTGGATGCCCGCCCGCTGCATGGCGTCTTTGTAGACCTCAACGTTTTTGGCGAGCAGTTCTTCCTGCTTGGCCGGGGACACTGCGAAGGCGCGGCCGCCAAGTGCGGTGGCCTTGTAGATCTTGACACCATGGTTCTTCAGCGAGGAATGGTACGTCTTCTCGAAAAGCGTCAGGAAAGAGTGGGCGTCCGCGCCGTGCGCAATAACGGCCGAGACGCGCTTGTTGATCTTGAGGAACTGGCGGAAGGGCCGCAGGCCGTCTGTCTTCTCCTGGACGTTCAGGGCCGAGGACGCCTCCGGATCGCGGATCCACGGGTAGGCGTTCCACGGCATCACATAGCGGGGGTCCAGCTCTGCGGCCTCGTAAATGGAGGTGGCGCGGCGGGCGGCTTCATCGTCGTTGAAGTGCGAGACAAAGCCCGATTCGGTGCCCTTGCCGGGGCTGACATGCAGGCTGACGATCCGGCATTCGTCCTCGTCATGGATGGGGTCGATGTACGGGACCACGGATCCAGGCTTCTTTTCCATGAGTTCGTCGCACAGCTGCGTCACCGCGGCGATGTTCGGCTCCTGCAGCAGGGTCTTCTTTTCGTCCCAGTCAATCGTCACGATTTCTCCCTCAGCACTTGGCGTCCAGAATCAGGCGGCTTCCTCCACTCTACGCTTTCGCGGCAGGGGGTGTTTCGGCCGGGACCTATTCGGCCGGGGTTTGCCCAGAGTCAATGGCCCTCTGGTGACGGCCGTGAGGCGGGCGTAGGCTTAAAGCGCCTGCAGGTAACCATCTGATGACTCCGGGTTGTTCGGGACATGGAAGTGTCCGAGCCGTCTCTTAGCGAGATCGCGAAGGTACCTGCAGGCCTGACGTCCGCCGCCGCTTAGGTGGGCGGGCGCTTTTCTTTGCCGCCGAACTGCTCGATGCGATGAAGCGTGGGGGGGAGCCCCGGGCAAGAGCCGCGAATCGAGTGCTTAGAATAGCGGCCGGTCGCGCGGTAACTGTGCCCCGAGGCCGAGCCAGTATTAGTTCGAGCCTGCACGGCAGCCAGCAGGCTGATCCCTATGCCGCAGCCCCAACCTTGAGCTTTCCACGCCTGAGCGTTTTGGCTTGGTGCCGGAGCTGGCGGCGGTGGCGGGAGCCCGGCTGGGACCCTGGCTGTTCTGCGGCTGATGGCTGAAGCGTCGTTCCCGGCAGCGGTGGCGCGGTGGAGTGGTAGGTGTGGCCGGTGGGGGTGGTGAGTTCGAGGGTGTGCCTGCTGCTTCTGCCGTTGCCGGGTTCGGCTTCAGGGCTGGGGCGTGCTTTCCAGCCGGGGGCTTCTTTGGTGTGGTTGCAGGCTTCGCAGAGTCCGGCGCCGTTGGTGCTGGTTGTTTCTCCTCCGTGGTGCCAGGGAATGATGTGGTCCAGGTGGCGGATGGGTGCGTCGCAGTAGGGGGTGCGGCAGGTGTCGTCCCTGGCCTGGATGAAGCGGCGCAGTCCGGGCGGGAAGAGCCGGGCGCGGGAGTCCATGGCGATGAGCTCTCCGGTGCCGGGGTGGGTATAGAGCCGGCGGAGCCAGAGGGTGAACGCGGGGTCATCGGGTTGAGGGGAACCGCCGGATTGGCCGTCAACGTTTGTGTCCGTGTTCGGGGCCGCGGCGCCGGGCCCAGGGGGACCACTGTGTCCCGGGGGAGTGCCGCCCTCGCCGCTGTGTGCCCTGCCCGGGGCCGGGTTGATGAGGGTGCGGGCCCAGCCGGCGGGGACGGTGCCGTAGCCGGGGAGCCGGGCGGGTTCGGAGTCTCCCTGGAAGAGGGTGCGGTCGGTCATGACGAGCTGGATTTCGACGCCGCTGATCCCGCCGGGGGTTCCGGTGGTGCGTTCGACCAGGGCATCGGCCATGAGCTGCCCGCGGGTGCGGCTGTCTCCGGCCGCGCGGAGGGTGTCGGCGTGCCCGCTCAGTGCCTTGTGGACGGTGACGCCGGCGGTCACGGGCAGCAGGGCGGTGAGGTGGCACATGGTGTCGGGGGCCGGGCGGAGGCTGACGTGCCGCTCGCTGGCGGCGTGCGCGGCGCGCTGGATCACGGAGCGGGGATTCGCGCCGGGCGAGGGCGAGTTGCGCGCCGATCCCGGCGCCGAGCTTCTCCGCCGGGACCCCGGCGGCGGCCTGGGCGCGGCGCTGGAGCAGGTCGAAGGCCACGGCGAGCCGGGCCTGCCGGGCTGCCATGGCGGACTTCAGGTCTTCCAGGTCCCGGATCTCGTCGATGATCCCGGCACTGTCCGTGCCCGGGCGGATGGCGGCCAGCAGGCCCGCCAGGCCCTCCACGTCCGCGACGGCCGTGTCCACGGCGCCCGGTCCGGCGCCCAGAAGGCCGGCTGCGGCGGCGAAGGATCGGGCGCCGCTGGGGCCGCCGTTGCCGTGTCCCGCCGGAACCACTTCGGGCCCCTGATTGCCGTCCATGAACCCAGTCTCCTCCGAGGGTACGACACTAACGGGAGGCCGAGGCGGGCGGACAGACCGCGGGGACCAACGAGTGGTCACCACGCCGATGGCGGCATGACAGACTCCGGGACCCCGCCCGCCGGCGCCCGCGCGGCCCCCGGCGCGGCCGAGGCCGCCGTCGCCGTGTCCCGCCGGAACCACTTCGGGCTCCTGATTGCCGTCCATGAATCGAGTCTCCTCCGGGGGGGCGGACATTAATAGGGGCAACCAGAGGAGGCCGCGAGGCTAGCGGGTGGGATTCGTTGGCGGTAGTGGACGTGCGGCCGCGAGTTCCCGGCGTCCGAAGACCCCCACCCGGCCGCCCCGCCCCTGTCTCAAACACCGGCCCGGGTCCATCATGGGAGAGGGCGTTAGCGCTGAGCCCCATTCGGGATCAGACAGGGCGGAATCGGGCGGAGGATTGTCCATGAACCAGAGGGAATCTATCGCGACGAGGATCGGCTCGCTGCCTTCGGACCGCCGCTCGCTACTTAGAGCGGTCGGCGTCGGGGCCGCGGGTATAGCGGGCATGCCGCTGCTGGCCGCCTGCACGGCCCAAAGTGTCCCCGGCGGTGCCGGAAGTAGTGCCCCTGGCACTTCCGGTACGCCGTCTCCGTCGCTGCTTCCGGCGCCGGAACCGCAGGTCAAGCCGCTCCTGGACCAGGAGAAGGTCAACGTCGCCTTGGCAAAGCTGGATGGGATGGTCCAGGGCGTGATGGAAAGTACTGGTGTTCCCGGCGTCGCGGTGGCCGTGGTCTACAAGGACCAAATGGTGTACGCCAAGGGCTTCGGCGTGCGGGAATCGGGCAGGCCGGAGACAGTGGACGCCGACACCGTCTTCCAAGTGGCCTCGGTGTCCAAACCCTTGGCCTCCACGGTGGCGGCCGTGGCCGTGGGCCGCAAGGTCATCTCCTGGACGGAACCAGTGATCAACCACACCCCCGGCTTCGCCCTGAAAGACCCCTACGTCACGCGGAACGCCACGGTGGCCGACCTGTTGTCACATCAAGGCGGCCTCAGCACGGGGGCGGGCGATCTGTTGGAAGACCTCGGATTCGACCAGTCCTATATTCTCAGCCACCTCAACCAGCAGCCGCTGGACTCATTCCGGTCGAGCTACAACTACAGCAACTTCGGCTACACGGCTGGTGCACAGGCTGTCGCCGATGCCATGAACAAACCCTGGGCAGACCTCGCCGAAGAAGTCTTGTTCAAGCCCCTGGGCATGACCTCCACGAGCTATCGCTACGCGGACTACCAAAAGGCGACGAACAAGGCCCTGATCCACGTCCCCGCCGGTAACAAGACCTGGGTGGCCAAGTACACCCGGGATGCCGACGCCGAAGCACCCGCCGGCGGGGCCAGCTCCTCCGTGCGCGACCTGGCCCGCTGGATCCGCCTGCAGCTCGCCAACGGCAGCTTTGAGGGAAGCGAGGTTATCGACCCGGACGCGCTAGGCGTCACGCATGTCCCGCACGCCGTCTCGGGCCCACCGGCGACGCCGGGCGCCCGCACGCGCTTCTACGGCTTGGGCTGGAACGTCTCCTACGACGACCACGCCCGGCTCATGCTCGGGCACTCGGGAGCCTTCAACCTTGGTGCCGCGACCGCCGTCTCACTGCTCCCCGGCGAGCAGCTGGGCATTGTGGCCCTGACCAATGGCCGGCCGCAGGGCATCCCCGAAGCCATCTGCGCCGCATTCCTGGACACGGCCCAGAACGGCGCCCCGACAGTGGACTGGATCGGATTCACCTCGGGCGTCTTCCAGAAAATCGATGAGGCGGAGAAGCCAAAAGTCGACTATTCCAGGGCGCCGGCCCAGGCGAAACCGGCGCAGGGCAACGATTTCTACGCCGGCAGTTACGCGAACTCCTACTACGGCCCGCTCACCGTCGCAGTGGAGAACGGCGTGCTGACCCTTGAGCTGGGCCCGGCCGGCAGGACCACCAAGTTCCCGCTCACTCATTTCGACGGCGACACCTTCAGCTTTGAATCCATCGGCGAGAACGCCAACGGTCTTGCCGGGGCAATCTTCGCCCCCGGCGCGGACGCCCCTGGCGCGGGCGCCGCGGCCGGAGGCGGCAAGGCGTCGAGCGTCAGGCTTGATTTCTACGATCAGACCGGGCTGGGCACCTTCATCCGCGGCTGAGCCCGGACTTCAGTGAGTGAGCTTCTTCCGTAAGCTTCAAAGGAACGCCACGAGCCCCGATCCAAGGAACCCATGCCCATCAACACACAGTCGCTGAAACAGGACGGATTCACCGGTTTCCGGCCGCTCCAGGACCTTGACATCAACCGGATCCCGCAGAAGCCCGGGATCTTCGCGGTGCTGCGGCCCGAGGGCTTCCGGCCGCAGTTCCTGGCCAAGAGCACCGCCGGCATCTTCAAGAAGAAGAACCCCACGCTGAAGACGGAAGCTCTCGACGCCGAATGGGTGGACGGCGCCGATGTCCTCTTCGTGGGAAAAGCCGGCCCCGGAAGCCAGGGCAACCGCGGACTGCGCCGGCAAATCCAGGAATTTGTCGACTTCGGCGAAGGCAAGCCGCCGGGCCACTGGGACGGCCGGCTCATCTGGCAGCTCGCGGTGCCCGGGTCCCTGATCATCGCGTGGAAAGAGTTGCCCGTTGAGCAACTCAACGCGGCCGAAGCCCGGTACCATGCCGCATTCGTCGAAGAATACGGCCGCCTGCCGTACGCCAACTTGGTCCAGGCGCGCGTCAAAGGTGCTTAGCCGCCGTACGTGAATCGTCCAGCCACCAACGTGGCCGCCACCGGCGTCGCCGCAAACTCCGCATCCGACACTGTCAGCGGGTCGCCGTCGAGCACTGCGATATCGGCGGGGTCCCCAACCCGGAGACGGCCGCGGCCGCGGGACGAGGCCGTGAGGGCCTCCTGCCGCGTGAGGGCCTGCTCGGCATGCCATGGCCCGCGGCCATCCATCCGGGCCCGCGCCGTGGCGGCGGACATGGCAATCCACGGGTCCAGCGGGGCGACCGGAGCGTCCGAGCCCAAGGCGAGAGTCGCCCCGGCGGCCAGCAATGAACGGAGCGGGAAGGACCGGTCCGTGCGCCCCGGCCAGTTCGCCTCGGCGGCGTCCCGGTCATCGAGGGCATGCGCAGGCTGGACGCTCGCGGTCACGCCCAACCGGCCGAAGCGGGCGAAGTCCTCGCTCCGGACAAACTGGGCATGCTCCACCCGTCCGGCGAGGCCCGCAGCCTCAAACGCATCCAAGGCGACTTGGTTGGCCGCGTCGCCAATCGCGTGGACCGCCGGCACAAAACCTGCCTGCCGGGCCCGGACCAGCAGGGCGAGCAGCTCCGCCTCGCTCACGGTCAGCAGCCCGTGGCCGCCGTTCGGATACGGGTCAACGCAGTACGCTGTGCGGGTATTGAGCGAGCCGTCGATCAACACCTTCAAGGGGCCCACGCTCAGGAGCCCGCCGGCGCCGGCCACCGCCAAACCTGTCCGCAGTCCCTCGGCCACGGCCCGGTCCAGATCCTGCGGATAGACGCCCGCCTCAACCCGCAGGGCCGCGAAGCCGCCGGAGATCCTCCGCAGCCAGGCGTCGGGGTTCCATGTCATCTCGAAGTCCACGATCCCGACCACGCCCCGCGCGGCCGCAGCATGACCTGCCTGCCGGACCCAGGGGTCCACCACCGCATCCGGCAGCTGGGCGAGCTCCCGGGTCAGGTCGAACGCCGGTTCTTCCCGGAGCAGCCCGCCCGCATCCACCGGCACGCCGTACTGTTGGGCGGCTGCGGAGTTGAGCCAGACACAGTGGAGGTCGTGGCTGATCAGCGCCGTCGGCCGGCCGCGCGTCACGCCGTCCAGGAGGTCCAGGCTGGGCAGGTCCGGCCAGATGGCATCGCGGAAACCGACGCCCACCAGCGTCTGGACGGGACCCGGAGCGCCGGCGACGTTTCCGGCCCCGGCGCCAGTGTCCCCGGCCATATGGGCCCCGACGACGGCGGCCGCCTCGCGCGCCGAACCGGCACCGGAGAGGTCAAGCCGGTTGGAAGCCAGCGCCCACTGCGTCATGTGGACATGCTCGTCCCACAGCCCAGGAATGACGTAGCGGCCGTCCAGGTCCACCACCCGGGTTGCAGCGGGGAGCGCACGCGAGTCCCGGCGCGACGGGATGATCGCCGACACCACCCCGGCGCGAAGATGAACGTCGAGGCATATTTCCTCCCCGGGGTGCCGCACGGAGGCCAGCACGAGATCCGGGGCGGGGCAGGGATCGAGCGGATCAGACATAGAACAAGGCTAGGCGTGCCACGGCGCAGGACCCAAAAGGCGCACACGGGACTTTCGCCCCTTACCCCCGCCACGAGCGCCCCCCAAGCTGAGTGTGTGTGGGGAGGTTGCTGCACGGCCAGTTGGGGGCCGTGTTGAGCGAAGAACCCTTCACGCAATACGGCACGGGTCTCACCGCGAATTGGGGAAGGAAATGGCGTTTTGCACTTTCCGGCTTCCGCAGGAAAAGGCAGGAGACCACGGCTACATGAGTATCCATCACCATTCGGGGGACCCTAAACTCAAGGTGCTCATCCGCCTGAACGCCGACGCCGAAACAGCTCGGATCGAGGTGCATGGTGTGGTGACCGTAGCCAACGTGCGGGCACTGTATGTCGTTTGCCGCCGCGTCACGACCAAGCTTCCCGGGTTCGAACTCGTGCTCGACCTCGCCCATGCCAGGGTGTCGGCCGCCGCGATCGAGGAACTCCGTGAGCGTGCCCGCGCCTCGTTGCTGTATTCGGGGATCGACGGCACGGAGACTCCGTGCCGTCTGCGCCTCGTGGACCCGCTGGTCATCCTCAAAACCAAGGAGCACGTATGAAAGCCCTCGTCTATGGCGGTCCCGGGGAGAAATCGTGGACCGAGGTCCCCGATCCCACAATCCAGAATCCCAGCGATGTGATCGTCAAAGTGGACACCACCACCATCTGCGGGACCGATCTGCACATCCTCAAAGGCGACGTTCCCGCGGTGGCCAAGGGCCGCATCCTGGGCCACGAAGGGGTCGGCACCATCACGGAGATCGGCGCGTCCGTGACCAGCCTCAAGGTCGGGGACCGCGTCATCATTTCGTGCATCAAGTCCTGCGGGCACTGTGCCAACTGCAAGACAGGTCTGTACTCGCACTGCCTGGGGGAGGAGGGAACCTCTGGCATCGGCTGGGTTTTCGGACATCTGATCGACGGCACGCAGGCCGAGTTCGTCCGCGTCCCCTACGCCGAGAACTCCCTGCACCTCCTGCCTGAGGGGGTCAGCGACCAACAGGCCGTCATGCTCTCCGACATCCTCCCCACCGGCTTTGAGATCGGCGTGCAGTACGGCCGGGTCAAGCCCGGCGACACGGTCGCCGTCATCGGCGCCGGCCCCGTGGGACTTGCCGCGATCTCCACGGCCGGCCTCTACGGCGCCGCGACGATCATCGCCGTCGACCTCGACGCGAACCGGCTTGAGAAATCCCGCGAATTCGGCGCCACCGATGTGGTCCTCTCTTCCGATGCCGACTGGAAGGAGCAGCTCATGCTGCTGACCGACGGACAGGGCGTCGACGTGGCGATCGAGGCCGTCGGCGTCCCGGCGACCTTCACGATGTGCACCGACATCGTGCGTCCCGGTGGCACCGTCGCCAACGTGGGCGTGCACGGCAAAGCCGTGGAACTGCACGTCGAAGACCTCTGGATCCGGAACATCAACATCAGCATGGGACTGGTCAACACCAACACCACCCCCATGCTGCTCAAGCTCGTGGCACAGCAAAAAATCCCCGCGGACAGTTTCGCCACCCACCACTTCACCTTTGACGAGTTCATGGAGGCGTACGACACTTTCGCCCGCGCCGCGGAGACGAAGGCCCTCAAAGTCGTCATCACGGCATGAAAGCGTTCGTTGTCCTCCACGCGGGCGGTGCCGGCATCATCGCCGAAGCCAAGCCGTTCGTGATTTCGCTCGGGCCGTAGCGGCCCGGGCCGCCAGCTTCCGGAAGCCACGCCCGGCCGGGCGTGGCAAACGGACCATCTGAAAGGACGGCGGCCATGAAAGCAGGCCGGATTGTCATGCTGGTGATCGGCTCGCTGTGCGCGCTGGTCGGTTTGGGATTGTTGGCGGGCGCCGGCTTTGCGGGCTGGGTCAACTACCAGCAACGCGACGGCAGGTACTTCATCACGCCGTCGGCGCCATTTTCAGGCAATTCCTACGCGCTAACGACCCCCCGTCTGGACCTCATGACCGGCGGCGGGGTGGACGGCGGCGTTCCAGTGGACTTTGCGGGCAGCGTGCTGCTCCGCGGTTCCTCCACCGATCCCGGCAAGGAAATCTTCATCGGAATTGCCCCGCGGGCCGACGTCGCGACGTACCTGGCCGGTGTCCGGCGCACCGAAATCGTCGACGTCAGGTTCAACCCCTTCCACGCGCAGTACCGCGAAGTGGCCGGTTCCCAAATCCCTTCCAATCCGGCACAGCAGACCTTCTGGGCCGCGACTGCCACGGGCCCGGGGGAACAGGAACTGACCTGGGACCTCCGCTCCGGAGCCTGGGCAGTGGTGGTCATGAATGCCGACGCGACCTCTCCGGTCAGCGTGAATCTGCAGGCAGGGGCGCGCACCGATCTGCTCCTGCCGGTGTTCATTGGTCTGCTGGTCGGCGGCCTTGTGATGCTGCTGATCGGGGTGCCCCTGATCGTGCTGGGCGCCGTTGGACTCGGCCGTGGCGGCCCGGGCAAAGGCGGGACGGGCAGCGGTGTCCCTCCCGGCTACCTGCCGGGCCAGCCCGGTCAGCCGTATCCCGCGGGTCCCTACCCGCCCAGGGCCACCCCGGGCCAGCAGAACAGTGCTGCCCCGCCGGGTGCCATAGCGGCCTACGCTGCCCCGCCGGGGACTCCGTATCCGGTGGCGCCGCGTGCGACGACCCCATACGTCTACCCCGCCCGCCTCCACGGCTACCTCGACCCGAACCTGTCACGGTGGAAGTGGCTCGTGAAGTGGTTCCTGGCCATCCCGCACTACTTCGTCCTGTTCATCCTCTGGTTCGCCTTCGGAGTGGTCACGATCGTGGCGTGGTTCGCGATCCTGTTCACGGGGCGCTACCCGCGCTCGCTGTTCAATTTCAACGTCGGCGTGATCCGCTGGAACTGGCGCGTGGCCTTCTACGCCTTCAGCGCGATCGGCACGGACGTCTATCCCCCCTTCACGCTGGCCCGTACCGATTACCCGGCGGACTTCGACGTCGACTATCCCGAACGGCTGTCCCGCGGCCTGGTGCTGGTGAAATCGTGGCTGCTGGCCATTCCGCAGCTGCTGATTATCAGCCTGCTGACGGGGACCGCGAGGACGTGGGAGTACCGGAACGGCGAGTGGGTGCAGCATGGGGTGGGCATCTCCCTCTTGGGGCTGCTGGTCCTCATTGCCGGCGTGATCCTGTTATTCACGGGCCAATACCGGCAGGGGCTCTTCGACCTCCTGCTCGGCCTGAACCGCTGGATCCACCGCGTCATGGCCTACGTCGCCCTCATGCGCGACGAATATCCGCCGTTCCACCTCGATATGGGTCCGGTCGATCCGGGCGAGCTGCCGGTGCCTACATACGCCGGACCCGCCGGACCCGGCCCCGCGGTCGGACCCGGACCTGGACCGGGCCCCGCGGTCGGACCCGGACCCGCCGCCGGGCCTGCCGGACCCGTCGGGCCCGGATCCGCCGAGACTGGACCAGCCGCCGGACCCGGGGGGCCGCCAAGAAGCTAAGGCCGCGCTGCTCCCGGTCCTCTTGCCACCGGCCCGCCGCAAGAACATAGTTGAGGGAATTCACGTACTCCGCGGCACAAGGCAGGCGACCATGGTGAACATCGGGATTCCTGAAAGCGGCTTGCTTCACGGCAAGACCGCCCTGATCTACGGCGGCGGCGGAGCGGTCGGCGGGGCGGTGGCAAGGGCTTTCGCGGCCGACGGCGCCACGGTGCACATTGCCGGCAGGACGGAATCACGGCTGGAAAAAGTTGCCAATGACATTCGCGAGGCGGGCGGCACAGCCGAAACCGCCGTCGTCGACGCCCTGGACGAAGAGCAGGTGGATGCCTTCGTAAGCCGGGTGGCGAAGAAGACCAAGAGGATCGACATCTCCTTCAACGTGATCTCGTTCGGCGACGTCCAGCAGCCACTCATGGAAATTGATGTGGATGACTTCACCCAGCCCATCACCCTGGCCGCGCGGACGCACTTCCTGACCACCCGCGCGGCCGCCGCCTACATGGTCAAGCAGCGCTCCGGCGTCGTGCTCATGTTCGGGGGCTCGGGCCCGCAGACGATCCCCGGCCTGGGCGGTTTCAAGGTGGCGCTCGACGCGATGGAGGGGCTGCGCCGGCAGTGGGCCCTGGAACTGGGAAAACACGGCATCAGGGTGGTCACCATGGTCACCGGCGGCATTATCGAAACCATCCCGTGGCAGGCCGAAGGCCGCGAGGAGATCGTGGTGGAGATTGCCAGGGCCGCGCACCTGAACCGCACGGCCACGCTGGCGGATGTCGGTAACGTGGCATCCTTCATCGTCTCGGACAAGGCGGCAGCCATCACGGACGCGACCGTCAACATCTCCGCCGGCGCGATCGTGGACTACTGACCGCTTAGGCCACCAGGTTGGCTGCGGCGACGTCCATGTGCTCGAGGACCGTCGTGCGGGCCAGTGTCGCGTTGCCGGTCTCGATCGCGGCGACGATGTCGTGGTGCCGGTCCACGCTCATGTTCTTGACGGCCCTCTCGATCCCGGCAAACATGATGGACATCCGAATGGAGCCCTCAAGCGACTCCCAGGAGTGCAGCAGGGTCTCGTTTCCGGTGAGCCGGCACAGTGTCCGGTGGAACTCCAGATCGGATTCAATCCGTTCCTCCAGGCTGGCCTCGGCGGCCGCGGCCATGGCATCGACGGCCGAGCGCAGGGAGGTAATCACGGAGGCCCGGTCCGGCAACTCACACAGCGTCCGGACCGCAAGCGATTCGAGCGCGGCCCGGACGGCGAAGATGTCCCGGATTTCCTTGCCGTCCAGGTGCCGCACGGACAGCCTGCCGCGCGGTCCGGCCGACAGCAGTCCTTCCTGCTCCAGCTGACGCAGGGCCTCGCGCAGTGTTCCGCGGCTGATCTGGAGCATGTCGGAGAGTTCGGTCTCCACCAGATGCCGCCCTGGCTCAAGCTCGCCGCTCGTGATGGCCGTGCGCAGGGCGGATAGCGCCTGCTCGCGGAGGCTCTTCTTTTCCAGTCCGAGAAGCGGGGCTGTTGCTCCGGCCATCGTTAGTCCTCACGCTCAGTGGTCAACTGTCTGTCAGTGGTCAACTGTCTACAGTTGGTGTGTTAACAGTTGATGGTACGGCACGGCGGGGCCGGTGACTGCCGGCCCCGCAAGATCCTCAGCCGAGTTCGGCGAGCACCTTGGCGACGATCCTCTGCACCGAGAGGCCGTAGCGTTCGTGCAGGGTGGGCAGTGCGCCGGCGTCCAGGAATTCGTCCGGCAGCGCTACCGGCACCAACCGTTTGCCCAGTCCCGCGGTGACCACGGCCGAGGCCACGGTCTCGAACAACCCGCCCACCACACTGTGGTTCTCCAACGTGACCGCCAGGCGGTCGGTGTTCAGCTCGGCGAGGACCGTCGCGGTGTCGAACGGCTTGATGGTGGGGGCGTGGACGACCGCGACATCCACGTGGTGCGCTGCCAGCGCCTCGGCCGCCTGGAGGGCCCGCATTGTCATGAGCCCGCTGGAGATGAAGACGACGTCACGGCCTCCACGCAGGACTTTCGCCTTGCCGAGCTCGAAGGTGTAGTCGTACTCGTCCAGCACGGTGGGGACGTTGCCGCGCAGCAGACGCAGGTATGTGGGCCCCTCGCTGGCCGCCAACTGCGGGACCGCCTGCTCGATGTCCAGCGAGTCGCAGGGATCCACGATGGTCAGGTTGGGCATCCCGCGGAAGATCGCCATGTCCTCGGTCGCCTGGTGGCTTGGACCGTACCCGGTGGTCAGCCCCGGGAGCCCGCCGACGATATTGACGTTGAGGTTCGGCTCGGCGGCATCCAGGCACAGAAAATCGTAGGCGCGCCGGGCAGCGAACACCGAATACGTCGAGGCGAACGGGACCAGGCCGGTCTCTGCCAGGCCGGCCGCGGCGCCGAAGAGCAGCTGTTCGGCCATGCCCATCTGGAAGAAGCGTTCCGGGAAGGCCTGGGCGAAAATGTGCATGTCCGTGTACTTGCCCAGGTCCGCGGTCAGTCCCACGATCTTGTCGTTCTCCTGCGCGGCCCTGACCAGGGCGTGCCCGAACGGCGCGGACGCGGTCTTCTGGCCCGGGTCCGCGAAGGAGGCGATCATGGCAGAGGTCTTCAGTTTCGGTGTTGTTGCGGTACTCATCGTGCGGCCTTTCCTTCGAAACCTGCGGTCAGCTGCTCGCGGCAGAGCTGCCATTCGTGTTCTTCGATGCGCATGAAGTGGGCTTTTTCGCGGTCCTCGAGCAGCGGCACGCCGCGGCCCACCTTCGTGTCGCACAGGATCACGGAGGGACGTCCGACGGCGGCCGCCTGGGCGGCCGCGTTGTCGAACGCGGCCAGCAGCGCGCCGACGTCGTTCCCGTTCACGCGCTGGGCGTACCAGCCAAACGCCTGCCACTTTTCGGTGACGGGCTCGGTGCGCAGCACGGTGTCGGTCTTGCCGTCGGCCTGCAGGGCGTTGATGTCCACCATGGCGGTGAGGTTGCCGAGCCGGTGGTGGTGGGCGCCCATCGCGGCCTCCCACGTGGAGCCCTCGTCGAGTTCGCCGTCGGAGAGGAAGTTGTAGACCCGGGAACCCGAACCCTGGTAGCGCAGGCCCAGGGCGGCGCCGACGGCGATGGAGAGGCCGTGCCCGAGGGAGCCGCCGGAAATCTCCATACCGGGGGTGTAGGTGGACATCCCGGACATCGGCAGCCGGGAGTCGTCCGAGCCGTAGGTCTCCAGTTCCTTGACGGGGATGATTCCGGCCTCGGCGAGGGCCGCGTAGTGGCCGATCGCGTAGTGGCCGGTGGAGAGCAGGAACCGGTCGCGGTCCTCCCACCCAGGATCGTCGGCGCGGAACCGGAGCTGGTCCGCGTAGACCGCGGCGAGCATGTCGGCCGCGCCGAGGGCCTGGCCCACGTAGCCTTGGCCCTGGACTTCGCCCATGTTCAGGGCATGGTGGCGGATCCGGTAGGCGGCCCCTTCGACCCGCGCCAGGCGTTCTGCCTCGACGCCGGAGGCTTTGCCTCGGGTTGTTATTTCCTGTGTTGAAACCACAATTCTGCCTTTCAAATATGACGTGACGAGCTGCTGGGGGCTGCCTTCGACGGCTTCCGGGGCGGTGCGTTTCTACGCGCTCACGTGGGTGGGGGTGCTTTTGGTGGCCTCGGCAGCGAGTTCACGTTCGCGCTTGCCCCAGGTTTCACGGGTGGCAACGGCGGCCCACAGGCCGATGGCGGCATAGGTGCCGAAGAGCAGTGCCGGTCCCATCCAGCCGAAGCTGACGAAGAGCAAGGTGGTGATGAACGGGGTGAACCCTGAGACCATGGCCGAGATCTGGTATGCCAGCGAGGCGCCGGAGGCTCGGGTCTTGGCCTGGAACAGCTCCGGGAACCACGGGCCCTGGGCGCCGGCCAGGGAGTTCTGGCAGACGGCGTAGGAAATCACGAGGGTGGCGATGATGAAGATGAACAGTCCGGTGTTGACCAGCAGGAACATCGGCACCGCGAAGGCCACGGCGAAGGCGCAGGACCAGATGTAGAGCGGGCGCCGGCCGATCCTGTCCGTCAGCCGCGCCCAGGCCTGGGTGGCGAAGATGCCGATTGCGGAGGCGATGCACAAGGCCACGAGCGTCTGGGACTTGTCGGCCAGGTGCTGGCTGTTCAGGTAGGAAATCATGTACGTGATGGACACGGCGTAGCCGGCGGTCTCGGCGATGCGCAGGCCGATGCCCTTGACGATGTTGCGCCAGTCGGTCTTCAGGACCTCCGTGATGGGCGACTTGACGATGTCGCCGCTGTCCTTGACCTCGTCGAAGACGGGGGACTCGGGGACCTTGGAACGGATGATCAGTCCGACGACGACCAGCACGATGCTGGCGAGGAACGGAACGCGCCAGGCGAGTTCGCCGCCGAGCTGGACGCTGAAGAGGAACACGAGGTTGGCCAGCAGCAGCCCGACCGGGAAGCCGGCCTGAACCATGCCGGTGTACTTTCCCTTCGATTTCCAGGGTGCGTGTTCGTAGCTCATGAGGATGGCGCCGCCCCACTCCGCGCCGAAGGCCAGGCCCTGGACGATGCGGACGAACACCAGCAGAGCCGGAGCCAACAGACCCACCTGGGTGTAGGTGGGGAGCAGGCCGATGACGAAAGTGGCGATGCCCATGAGGATGAGGGAGGCCACCAGGACCGGCTTGCGGCCGACTTTGTCCCCGAGGTGCCCGCCGATGATGCCGCCGATCGGGCGGGCCGCGAATCCGACACCCAGGGTGGCGAAGGCAGCCAGGGTTCCGGTCACGGGATCGCCGGTGGGGAAGAAGGCCGTACCGAAGTACAGGGCAGCCGCCGTGCCGAAGCCGATGAAGTCATAGGTTTCGATGACGGCGCCGACGCTGGAGCCGATCGCGACCCGTTTCGCTTCCCTGGTGCCGTGCACCGGGCCCCGCATGGTCAGAGCTTCGTTGCTCATGTCAATCCCTTTCGAAGAGAGCTGCCGACGCTTCCGCACCGACACTGTCGACTGTTAACAGATGATATGCCAGTGTGACCCGCGCCATAAGGCAATGTCAACAGTCAACTTCAAAGGTTGACTGTTGACAGTCGAATTTTGTAGTGTGGTCCATATCACCACCGCCTCCGGGCGCGACCAGAGGATCAACGACGATGTTCAATTCCCGACTCGGCTGCTCGTCCATCAGCTTCCGCCACCAGAGCCTGCCAGAGGCCCTGCGCACCATCGAGGGCCTCGGCTTTGAGGAAATAGATCTCGGTGCCCTGCCCGGAGTGTGCGACCACGTTCCCTACGACCTCGATGCCGATGCCGTCGCTGCCGTCACGGCCGAGGTGGTTGCCTCCGGGCTGCGGGTCCGGTCGGTTAACGGGGACATCGGGGACCTGAACGCTCTACTCGACGCCGACGCACAGTCAGCACGGAACCGGCACCTTGACGCGCTGCTCGCCTTGGCGGCCGGCACGGGCGCGAATGCGCTGGTCCTGCCCTGCGGCGCCCTCGGCCACGACCCGGTCCGCAGCCTCGACGAGGATCTGGACACCATTGCCGCGCAACTCACCGCCGCCAAGCGGCGGGCCGACGTGTTCGGCGTCGAGCTCTGGACCGAGTCCCTGCACTTCCTGAGGTTCTGCTGGAACCTTGAGCGCGCGGAAGAGCTGGCCGGGCGGCTGGCCGGTTCCGGGGTCGGGATCGTCATGGACTTCAGCCATATCGTGGCCGCCGGCGAGGATCCGTTGGACTACCTCAAGCGCCATCGGGGCCGGATCGCCCACGTCCACTTGCGCGATGCAGTGCCGGGGAACATCAACCTCAGCATCGGCAACGGCCAGGCCGATTTCGCCGCCGGCCTGGAGGCCCTCGCGGCTGACGGCTATACCGGCCACTTCTCCCTTGAGCTGGAGACCCGGGACGTCACCCACGGGGAGCGCCCCGCGGCGGCCGCCAAGGCCGCGAGCTTCATCACAGACCTCATCTGACCCAGCGATTGCTCCGAAACGGCCCTTTTGGACCCCCAAAACGGCGCCACTGGAGCAATCGATTCAATCCAAGACACAACACCAACCCAAGGAGCATCATGAGCACCATTCAGCGCACCGCCGTCCTCACCGGGGCAACCTCGGACCGGGGCATCGGCATCACCACTGCACGCCGCTACGCCAGCCAGGGCTGGGCCGTGGTGATCCTGGACCTCGACGGCGAGAAGTCTGCCAAGGTCGCAGCGGAGATCGGCAACGAGTTCACCGTTCCCGCGTTTGGCTTCGAGGTCGACGTCGCCAGCGAGGACTCCGTGACAGCCGCGTACAACGCTGTGGCCGCCGAAGTCCGCTCCGGCAGCCTTCCCGCCGTCGGGGCCCTGGCCAATATCGCCGGCATCACTTCCCCGGTGCCGTTCCTCGAGACCACCCTGGAGCTGTGGAACAAGGTCATGGCCGTGAACGCGACGGGAACCTACCTTGTCACCCGCGCCTTCCTGCCGGACATGATCGCCAGCGGCTGGGGCCGGATCGTGAACATGTCCTCGGTTTCCGCCCAGCGCGGCGGCGGCGTCTTCGGCAAGGTCCCGTACTCCGCAGCCAAGGCCGCCATCCTGGGCTTCACCAAGGCCCTGGCCCGCGAAATAGGCAGCACCGGCGTGACCGTCAACGCCATCACCCCCGGCGCCGTGGACACGAACATCCGTGTGGGCAGCACCGAAGAGCAGGAAGCGGCCATCAACGCCGGCATTCCGCTGGGGCGCAACGCCAGTACCGAGGAAATCGCGGCCGTCATCACGTTCCTGTCCTCCGAGGAATCCGCCTACCTCACCGGCACCACCATCGATATCAACGGCGGAAGCCACATCCACTAGCCGTCCCGCCGTCGAGAAGACCGCGAGCAGCTGAAAGAGCCCCACGATGACCAGAATATTTAACAACCCGTCCGATTTCGCCGAGGAAGCCCTCGCCGGCTTCTGCGACGTCCATGCGAACCTGGTGCGCCAGGTCCCCGGCGGCGCCGTCCGCCGGCACCGGCCCCGCCAACCGAAGGTGGCCGTGCTGGCCGGCGGCGGCTCGGGGCACTACCCGGCCTTCGCCGGGCTGATCGGCACCGGACTGGCCGACGGCGCCGTCGTCGGGAATATCTTCACCTCGCCGTCGGCCCAGCAGGCGTACTCCGTGGCCAAGGCAGCGGAATCCGGCGCCGGGGTGGTCTTCACCTATGGCAACTACGCGGGCGACGTCATGAACTTCGGGATGGCCAGCGAACGGCTCGCCGCCGAGGGGATCGAAGTGGAGAACGTCCTGGTGACCGACGACGTCGCCAGCGCGCCGCCGTCGGAGTCGGAAAAACGCCGCGGCATTGCTGGTGATTTCACGGTCTTCAAGATCATGGGCGCGGCCGCCGAAGCCGGCGCCGACCTGGCCGAGGTGGTGCGCCTGGGCCGGAAGGCCAACGACCTGACCCGCACCATCGGCAGTGCCTTCCACGGCTGCACCTTCCCCGGCGCCGAGGCGCCGCTGTTCACCCTCGAGGACCGCCAGATGGGCCTCGGCCTGGGCATTCACGGCGAACCCGGCCTGTTCGACACGGATCTGCCGCCGGCGAAGGAGCTGGGACAGGAGTTCGTGTCCCGGCTGCTGGCTGAGACGCCGCATGGTGCGGGAGACCGCATCGCCGTCATTCTCAACGGGCTCGGTTCCACTAAGCACGAAGAACTCTTCGTCCTCTGGCTCAGCGTCGCAACGCTGCTTCGCGCCGCCGGCTACACACTGGTGATGCCGGAAGTCGGCGAACTGGTTACAAGCCTGGATATGGCCGGTGTGTCCCTGACCGTGACGTGGCTCGATGACGAACTCGAGCCGCTCTGGACAGCTCCCGCTGAGACCCCCGCCTACCGGCGCGGGAATGCCGCGCTCCCCGGCGGCGAGGCGGACGAGCCGGCCACGGCCGAGGTCACGGAGGCGCCGGAGGCCTTCGCCGCGGCAGAAGCTTCACGCGCCTATGCACAGCAGTGCGTGGCCGCCCTGGCGGCAGCCCGCGAAGCCATCCACGACGCCGAGAAGTTCCTCGGCGACCTCGATGCCATCGCCGGCGACGGAGACCACGGGCGGGGCATGGTGCGCGGGATTGATGCGGCCAGTGCCGCCGCTGCAGACGCTGCGTCCCGCGGTGCCGGTGCCGGTGCCGCTCTGGCCGCAGCCGGCGATGCGTGGGCGGACAACGCCGGCGGCACCTCCGGGGTGCTGTGGGGCGCCGGCCTGCGGGCCTTTGGCGAGGCCGTCGGCAACGACCACGCACCCAGCGCAGCCGAACTTGCGGCAGCGGTGGCAGCCTTTGCCGCCCGGATCGCCGAGCTCGGCAAGGCCGACGTCGGCGACAAGACCATGGTGGACGCGCTGGTCCCGTTTGCCGAGACCTTCAGCCGGCTCACCAGCGAAGGGGCGGGGGCGGATGCCGGCTGGGCGGAAGCTGCCCGGGAGGCTGCCTCCGCGGCGCAGGCCACCGCGGCCCTGCGCCCGCTGAAGGGCCGGGCGCGGCCCCTGGCGGAAAAGAGCGTGGGCACACCCGACCCCGGAGCCACGTCCCTGGCAATGGTGTTCACTGTCTTCGGTCCGCACCTTGCCGGTGTGAATATTGCAGGTGTGCGGCAGGCTGCAGGGGCACGCCCGTGAGCCCGGCAGCAGGGATCCGGCTCATTGTGGGTGCCGACGAGGCCGGAGTGGATTACAAGGACCAGATCCTGGCGGACCTTCGGACGGACCCGCGGGTGGCCGAGGTCATCGACATCGGCGTCAACCGGGCCGACGCCCCGGCGGAGTTCGCCAAGCCGTACCCGTACGTGGGCATCGCCGCGGGCGAATTGATCCGGGACGGGCAGGCGGACCGGGCCATCCTGTTCTGCGGCACCGGGATCGGTGTCGCCATCGCCGCCAACAAGGTGGACGGCATCCGGGCCGCGACCGCCCATGACTCCTTCAGCGTGGAGCGCTCCGTGCTCTCCAACAACTGCCAGGTCCTCACGATGGGCCAGCGCGTGGTGGGGCTGGAACTGGCACGGCGGCTGGCGCGGGAGTGGATCGGCTACACCTTCGATCCGTCGTCCGCCTCGGCGGACAAGGTCAAGGTGCTCACCGGCTACGAGGGATGCTGAGCCCTGCCCCAGGCCGCCCGGCCAGGCGCGGGCCCGGGCTCCAGGCCGCTACGCCACGCTGACCTTGATCCGCTGCACCACGTTGTTGCCCATGCCCTGGTAGTTCCATGCCGGTTCCAGCGGCTGAACCGCGCCGGTGGCATCGGTGGCCCGGCAGGAGAGCTCGTGTTCGCCGGGATCGGCCACCCACGGCATCGACCACGCACACCACGCGAACGGCGCGGCGGGATGCTCCAAATGGGCCGGGGCCCACTTTCCGTCGATCCCGACCTCGACGCGCTGCACGGCGCCCTGCCCGGACCACGCCCGGCCGGTCAGCATCACCGGTCCCGGGGGCAGGATCCGGCTCCGGGTGAAGAAATCCGGGACGCCCGGGGGAACCATGAGCGAGCGGACCTTGATCCAGTTGACCGGGGTGCCGGGATCCTCGGCATCGTGCTGGTAGCGGTACGCCACCGCCTGCTGGAAACCGTCATAGGGCTTGGTCAGAACCTTGATCGAGGTCAGCCACTTCACGCTCGCCATGCCGTACCAGCCGGGCACCACGAGCCGGAGCGGATAGCCGTGCTGGGGCGGCAGGTCTGCGCCGTTCATCCGGTAGGCGAGCACGACGTCGGGCCGCAGGGCCTCCTCGATCGGCAGGCTGCGCGCGTACTGCTGGGCGACGCCGCCCTGGCTGCCGGCGTCGGCCCCGGTGAAGAGCACCTCCACGGCGTCGTCCTCTACTCCGGCGCGCGTCAGCAGGTAGGCGAGCGGGACACCGGTCCATGCGGCGGTCCCCACTCCCTCGAGTACCCACGGCTGGCTCAGCGGACGGGGCCGCAGGAGGGACCGGCCGTTGCCGGCGCACTCCAGGGTGACCGGGAGGGTGATGCTCGGTGCCCGGAGCAAAGCCCGCAGGCTCAGTTCGAAGGACCGCTGCACGGCGCCGCCGATCCACAGATGCCAGTGCTCGGCGTCGATGAACGGGATGTCGAAGTGGGTGAGCACGTAGTGCAGTCCGGGCGGTGTGGTGTCGCTCCGCAGGGCCTCGAGCGGCATGGAATGGTTCCGCACGGCGAGCTGGAGTTCCTCCGCCGTCAGCGGGCCGTGGCTCGGTTCGTCGGGATGCGACCGTTGCCCGGACTGCCGGCGCGGACTCTTCAGGACAGAAGAGTGTCTGGACATTTGCTTTGGCATGGCACGCCGCGATTCTTCTGAAGGACCAGCCCGGACTTGTGGAGGACCAGCCCGGTTTTATAGGTGTCACCTGGTTTCAGGTCTACGCCGCAGCCCGGAAACCGTCAACACCGCGTCGCGCCGGTCCCGTCCGGTCTCTTCCGACCCAGGGGCTACAGCGTGTGCGCCTCGGCCAGGAACTGCTCGAGGCTCAGCGGTTCGCGGCCCGTCAGCTCATGCACCGCCGACGTCGGACCGGCGAGTTCACCGGCGGCGATGGCCGTGTAGGTGCTCACCCAGGCGTCCATCTGCCATGGCGGGGGCGCCGTAGGAGGCGCGGGACGCGTAGGCCTCCGCCAGGGTCTCGTTGTGGAAGGTGATGGCCCGGCCGGTTCCGGCGGTCAGGAGTTCGGCGCCGCGGGCCAGCGAGATGTCTTCCGGGCCGGTCAGGTCATAGGTCCGTCCCACGTGCAGGGACGGGTCCCGCAGCACGGTGACAGCCGAGCGGGCAACGTCCGCCCGCGCCACGGCCGCCATCACGCCGTCCCCGGCGGGGCCGCGGATCACGCCGTCCTCGCCGGCCAGCAGCGGCAGGAAGTCCAGGTAGAAGTTGTCCCGCAGGAACGTGTAGTCCATGCCGGAGGCCTTGATGCGCTCCTCCGTCGCAAAGTGGTCCCGGCCCAGTGTGAAGGTGGAGTCCGGCGCCGCGCCGAAGAACGAGGTGTACACAATGTGCTGGACGCCGGCTGCGGCCGCCGCATCGATGAAGGCGTAGTGCTGCTGCAGCCGGTCCTCGGCCTCGGCTGCGGAGACCATGAACAACGTTTTCGCCCCGGCCAGCGCCGCCTTCGCCCGCTCCGGTTCGGCGTAGGTGGTCACGAAAGGGACGGCGCCTTCGAGCTCAGGTGCCCGGGCCGCGTCCCGCACCAGGAGCCGTTGCTGGCTGCCTGCGTGGGCCAGCAGCCTGGCCACCAGGCCGCCCAGTTGGCCGGTGGACCCGGTGACGGCAAGCTCGGGAGCGTTGGGCATGGGCCTAGGCCTCGCGGGAGGCGGGCGACTTGGTCTGCGCGGGGTCGCGTTCGGCCAGCGAACCGATGACGGCGTCGATCTTGTCCATGATCACCGCGTCCAGCTTCACACCCGCTGCCGCGACGTTTTTCTCGATTTGCTCCGGCCGGGACGCGCCCATGATCGCCGAGGCCACGTTCTTGTTCTGCAGCACCCAGGCGATGCTGAGCTGCGCCATGGTCAGCCCGGCCTCCTCCGCGATCGGCTTGAGCTGCTGGACGCCGGTGAGGACCTCGTCGGACATCCAGCGTTCGATCATCCGCGAGCCGCCCTTGGAGTCCGTGGCGCGGCTGCCCTCGGGGGCAGGCTTGCCGGGATGGTACTTGCCGCTCAGCACGCCCTGGGCAATCGGGGACCAGACGATCTGGGACAGGCCCAGTTCTTCCGACGCCGGAATCACCTCGGCCTCGATCACCCTCCACAGCATGGAGTACTGCGGCTGGTTGGAGATCAGCTGGAAGCCCAGCTCCTTGGCGAGGGCATGGCCGTCGCGGATCTGGTTGGCCGTCCACTCGCTGACCCCGATGTACAGGGCCTTGCCCTGCCGCACGATGTCTGCGAAGGCCTGCATGGTCTCTTCCAGCGGCGTCTCGTAGTCGTAGCGGTGGGCCTGGTAGAGGTCCACATAGTCCGTCTGCAGCCGCGTGAGGGAGCCGTTGATGGATTCCATGATGTGCTTGCGGGACAGCCCAAGATCGTTGTGGCCTTTGGGCCCGGTGGGGCCGAAGACCTTCGTGAAGATTTCCAGCGACTCGCGGCGCTCGTCCTTCAAAGCAGCTCCGAGGACCGTCTCCGCCACGGTGTTGGCATACACGTCGGCCGTGTCGAAGGTGCTGATACCGGCGTCGAGCGCGGCCCGGACGCACTGGGTGGCGACGTCGTTCTCCACCTGGGAGCCATGGGTCAGCCAGTTGCCAAACGTGATTTCTGAAATCTTGAAGCCGCTGTTCCCGAGGTATCTGAATTCCATGGGTTCCAACGTAGCGGACTTGCCTGCCCGGGGTAAGGGCTCAGCCGGCCTTGCGCTCCTGGACCGGCTGTTTGGCCTTCCCGGGCGGCAGGGTTCCGCGCAGGGACACGAGCGATCCGGTGTCCAGCAGGGACTTCGCTGCGGGCATGGGCGGCTTTTTGAACGCTCGCGGGACGGCGCCAAGTGTTCCATTGGTGTCCGTGGCCGACTGCACGAGGGCAGAGACTTCCTTGATGGCCTGTGCCGGTGCCAGGGGGTTGGGCAGGTCCCGGACGGTGACCCGGACGGCCGGGCCGGCCTCGGCTCTGGCCCTCGCGGCGGCGCGGGCATCTGCCCGGGCCACGGCGGCCGCCCACTCCGGGGACAGCGCCGGTTCCTTCTTGCCTGCGTTCCGGGCCGGGCGCGCGGCCTTCGCGGCTTTGGCCGGCTGGTGCCGCGTTGGCTCCTGTGCCGCATTCTCCCGTGCCGCATCTTCCCCAACCCCTGGTTCCCGTAGTACGGGGCTGCGGCGGAAAAGCCCGGCGGCGGCCAGGACAACGACTGCCGCCAGCCGGCCGAACCCTGCAAGCACGAGGGTGGCGGCGAAAACCAGGAAGAGGCCGAGGAACATGAAGAACGCCACGCCGAGGGTCCCGAAAAAAGTCAGGTTCAGCGCAATGGTCGTTGGATCCTCCATGTCACCTCTCCTTGCCGGCCTGCTTCAGCGTGGTCCCTGCCGCAAGCACGTGGCGGGCAGGAGCCCCCTTAACAATACGTACTTTTCGCCGGCCCCGTGCCGACCCCGGCAGTCGTGGCGAAGATGTGTCAAAGCCGTTATCCGCGGGCGGGGCACGGGGCCTCCCGGCCGGGCGTCTATAGTCAGAGACAGCCCCGCCGGCGTCGTCCGGCCCGCAGGAAGGACACCGTGTGACGCACGCCGCAGCAGCCGATTCCGAGCCCGCCGGAGCATCCGGCACGGACCGGTCGGTGAGTATTCCGGAAGCGGCATATTCCGCGCCGTATGAGGGGAACTGCCCGTGCCTGTCGGGCGAGGCGTATCTGCACTGCTGCGGCCGGTTCCATCGCGGGGACGCCGAGGCGCCGACGGCGGAGCAGCTCATGCGCTCCCGGTACAGCGCCTTCGTGGTCCGGGACGCGGGCTACCTGCTCCGGACCTGGCATCCGGACACGCGCCCCGCGGAACTGGAGTTTGATTCCGGCCTGCAGTGGCGGCGCCTCGATATCCTCTCCACCAGCCGCGGCGGCCCGCTGGACAGCGAAGGCGTGGTGGAATTCGCGGCGCACTACCGGCACGAGGGCGAACGCGGCCTGCACCGCGAAACCAGCCGCTTTGTGCGGGTGGACCGGCGCTGGTATTACCTGTCCGGCTACGAGTCCGGCGGCCTGGCCGGCTGACGCTTCCGGAGCCGGCGCCGTCGGGCTAGCGCCCGGTCGAGTTGTCCCTAGCTGAGTTGTCCCCAGCGGGGTGGTTCTCAACCGTTGCCGCCGGGCTGAAGCCGGCCCGGTCCACCTTGCGGTGGAAGCGCATGCCCGCGAGGCCGCCCAGCACTGCGCCCACCAAAGCCACCGCGGCCACGACAATCGCCGCGATGATGCTGAGGGTGTTCAACTCGCCCTCGTTGATCGGGATGCGCGGGAAGCTGTTCAGGTTGGCCAGGATGTTGAAGCGCTGCCCGGCGACCAGGCCCAGCGCGGCCACGACGATCGCGGCGATCAGGGCCCAGATCCAGACCATGAAGCCCTGCCGGGCGCCGTTGAAGCGGGCCATCCGCCCGGCGACATACCCGCCGCAGTAATAGGAGACCAGGAGGATCCCGAGCAGCACGATGATGCCGGTCAGCCCGACAGTCTGGTTGTTGGAGGCCTGGTCTACGGCGTCGTTCACATCAGTGTTGGTAGCCAGTCCGACGGCGGTGCCGCCGGCGGCGACCAGTGCGGTGAGCAACACGGCCGTACCCGTCGCCGCCAGCCAGCCGAAGAATGCCGAGCCGACCTTGATGCCGCCGAACTGTTCCTTCTCGCGGGCCACAACGGTCTCGCGCGTGGGGATCTCATCCACGACAGTGTCGGCAACCCCGTCGCCGACCGGTGCGTCGCGGACGGGGTCGTCGTGGCGGACTGCCGTCACCGGGCGGGTCGTGGCGTCTTCCTGCGTGGCGGGGCGTGTCGTCTTGTCGTCGGGGCCTGCGGTGCTGCTCATGAGGGCTGCTCACTTTCGCTGAATGACCGGGCACCCTGGAGGTGCCGGTCTGGCGTCAACCTAACCACGGCAGAATCCGGTTAGCAAGGATGCTTACTATCCGTGGCGGCTGCCCGTCAGCGGTACTTGCGGTGCAGGTCCTCCCGGACGGACGCCCGCCGGCCGGCGTCCGCGATCCACGGGCCGGTTCCTTCGGACTGGTCGAGGATCCCGGCCTCCAGCCAGGCGTAGTCGCCGGCAAGTGTCTTGCGGGCCAGGGCATGGTCGGCGTCGTCGGTGTTCCGCCACAGCCGGTCGAAATATTCGTCGACGCGAACACGGGCCTGTTCGCAGTACGCCTCGGCGAGTTCATACGCGGAGGCGCCGCGTTCCGGCTGAGTCCGCAGCAGCATCTCGGCGCGCGAACAGCAGGCTGCCATGGCAAACAGCTCGGCACCGATGTCCACGATCCGGCCCAGGAACGCCTGCTTGTGCTCAAGTTTGGCCTGCCAGCGGCCCATTCCGTAGAAGGTCTGCCGCGCCAGGCGCCGGGAGGAACGCTCCACGTAGCGCAGCTGTTTCGCGAGCCGGCCGAAGTCGCTGTAGGACCGCGGGTCCATGCCGGCGCCCGCCACGAGTTTGGGCAGCCACTTCGCGTAGAAGCCCGAGGCGCCGACGGCGGCCTTCGCCTTGTCGGAGAGGCGGGCGTCCTCCGAGGCGAGGTCTCCCGCGGCCGCCAGGTGCGCGTCCACAGCTTCGCGGGCGATCAGCAACCGCATGATTTCCGAGGACCCCTCGAAGATCCGGTTGATCCTCATGTCGCGGAGCTGCTGTTCCGCGGCGACGGCGCGCTCGCCGCGGGCCTCGAGTGAGTCGGCCGTTTCAAAGCCCCGGCCACCGCGGATTTGCACGAGTTCGTCCGCGATGAGGCAGCTGATCTCCGTGGACCACAGCTTGGCCAGGGCCGCCTCGATCCGGATGTCCTTCTGCCCGGCGTCGGCCATTTCCGCGGAGAGTTCAAACACGGCGTCCAGGGCGAAGGCGCTGGCCGCGATGAAGGCGATCTTCTTGCCCACGGCCTCATGCTGGCCGATCGGCCGGCCCCACTGCGTGCGGGCCTCGGACCATTCGCGGGCGATCTTCAGGCTCCACCGGCCCGTGGCGACGCACAGCGCGGGGATTGAGAGCCGGCCGGTGTTCAGCGTGGTGAGGGCGATTTTCAGGCCCTGGCCTTCCCGGCCCAGCCGGTTGGCCGCAGGGACCCTGACCTGGTGGAAGCGGGTGACGCCGTTTTCGATCCCGCGGAGCCCCATGAAGGTGTTTCGGTTTTCCACGGTAATGCCGGGGCTGTCCATTTCGACCACGAACGCGCTGATGCCGCCTTTGTGGGCGGTCCCGTCCGCATCGGTGTGCGGCGGCACGAGGGCCATGACCACGACGAGTTCGGCGATAACACCGTTGGTGGTCCACAGTTTGACGCCGTCCAGGAGGTACGACTCGCCGTCGTCGGAGAGGACGGCAGTGCTGCCCATCCGGGCGGGGTCGCTGCCGACGTCGGGTTCGGTGAGCAGGAATGCGGTGATGGCGCCGGCGGCGCAGCGGGGCAGGTATTCACGCTTCTGGGCCGGAGTGCCAAAGACCTTGACGGGCTCCGGCACGCCGATCGACTGGTGCGCGGAGAGCAGGGCGCCGAGGCTTGGGTGCACCGAGCCGAGCATGGCCAGTGCGCGGCCGTAGTAGACGAGCGTGAGGCCCAGTCCGCCGTATTCGCGGGGAATTTTCATTCCGAACGCACCGAGCTCGGCGAGCCCCCTGAGATAGTCGTCCGGGATCCGGTCGTCACGTTCGATGGTGCGTCCGGACATCGTGCGGCAGTAGTCGGCCAGCCGGGCCATGAACGCCTCGCCGCGTTCGACGTCGTCGGCGGGGGCCTCGGGCCACGGGTGAATCAGGGACAAATCGAAGCTGCCAAGGTAGAGGCCCTTCGCGAAGCTGGGCTGGCTCCAACTGGTTTCGCGGGCGGCCTCGGCAATGGCACGGGCATCGGCGGCCGTCGCGTCGGGGCCGACGTGCTCAGGCGCCCCGGCGGCCGACGGGCTCGGAGTATCTGGTGTTGGAGTACCCGGTGTCGGAGTACCTGATGCTGGAATACCTGACGCTGGAATACCTGACGCGGTGGCGGGGTCTTCAATGGCGGAGCTCACGGGGCATCTCCTCTAACCGGGTGACCGGCTTGAGCCCTGGATCCGCCGCGGGTGGAGGACCCTTCAGCTGTCCCGCAATACTACTCGCGGGTAAGTGCCTGTGCTAGGGGAGGACTGGCCCGGATAGTCGGCCCGGAAGTCCGTGCCGAAGTCGACCTGGAAATCGGCCGGCAACTCCACCGTTGAGGCGTGGTGGACCAGCCGGTCCCAACCGTGGTTGATGCCGTGGACCAGGCCTACTACCGCGCTGGCCACGAGGTACCAGGCGAGCCGGCCCACGCCGACCAGAACCATTGCCGCGAACGCGGACACCATCATGAAGGCGCCGATCATCACGGCAAACACGAGGGTTCCAATGACCACCATCGTGCCGGTTTCCACTGCGCTTAGGTCGAACTGCATTCTTCCCCCTGCACCATTGCTCCGGTTGAACCAGTAGCCCGAGCGTAGGGTGCCGGGGGTGTGCTGAACTAGGGTCCTTTGGACGTTCGTGGCCTCTTGATACGGGATCGAAATGCTACCGGGGCGTAGGTCACGGCGGAGTTGCGGCACCCTCACCAATCGCGGGTGTCGCCCCCTTGTCAGTGCCGGGATGCTGCCCTTGCGTCAGTCTTCGTCGTATTCAGGGGCGCTCTGGCTCATGACCTGGAAGTCCGCGCCGAGGGCGACTTCGACCTGGGACCCGTCGTTGAGGCGCACCTCGACCTCGTAGGCCGCGCCGGAATCGTCATCCCGCTCCACTTCGGTGACGCTGCCCTGGCCTACCTTCGCCAGCGCGGCACTTGATGCCATGGCACGGTCGGCGTCGCTGAGCGCCGGTCCGTTGGAATCGTCACCGATCTCAAAGTCCCCGATCTTGGCTGTGAGGGCGCCCGCACTTCCGGACCAGACATCCCCGGCCTGGGTGGCCCCGACCGCAATTGACGCTCCCCCCAGCACTACCGCTGCAGAGGCCGCCCCCGTGATCCAGATCGTTCTCTTCCGCATGATCGTCTCCTTTCAGCTGGTCATTCCAGTGTGCGCCGACATAGGGGAGCAGACAACGATGAATGCGGACGGGGCCCTGCGTTAACCTTGTAGCTGGCAGTTTTTCGAATCCGCTGCCCCGTAACGCCACCCCAAACCATCCCTGGCAGCCGAAGGAGAGCGCGTGTCCCGTTCCGCCGTGTCATCAGCCGACGCCATCAGCGCCCGGCTCCGGGACCTTGAGCTCCTCACCAAGGGACCTGCCTGGGCGCTGACGCGCTCGGCGCCGTGGGTGATCGCCGTGCTCCAGGCTTCCTTCACCCGCACGCGCGCTCAGCTGCCGCTGGAACAGTTCCACGCCGACGTCGACGCCTTCCTCGAGCAGCTCCGCCGGCAGGCCCCGGGCACGGGAGAGCAGCACAGCGGCTCGGCCAACGGCACACTCTCCGGAAAGAAATACGCGGACGAATGGACCCGCAAAAACTTCCTGACCCGCCGGAACCAGTCGGGCCAGATCGTTTACGAAGTCACCGAGCCTGCTGCCCGCGTCCTGGCCTTCCTGGACAGCCTCTCCAGCGAGCGGTCCACGCTGAACGGCTCCCGGCTCGGCACCCTGCTCGGCGACGTGGAGAAGCTCGCCAACGAGACCAACCCGGACCAGAGCGCACGCATTGAATCCCTCGAAGAGGAGATCGACGAACGCCGCCAGCTGATGGAAGACATCAGCTCCGGGGACTTCGACGGACTGCTCGACGACGACGAGGCCGTGGAGGCCGCCGGCAACATCCTCGATCTCGCGGCCAGCCTGCCCGCGGACTACAAGAAGATGCGTGACCGGATCGAAGAGCTCGTGGGGGAGCTGCGCAACCAGATCATCGAGGAATCGCTCAGCAAGGGCGCCACCATGGCGCAGGTCCTCGAGGCCGACAAGCGGCTGCGGCAAAGCCCCGAAGGCCGGACGTTCCGCTCCTTCACCGCGTTCCTGGAGGACCCGCAACAGCAGCTGAGGTTCCGGTCGGCGATCGGCGAAGTGCTGAGCCGGCAGTTCGCGGACGAGCTCAGCCATGATGAACGCGAGACGCTCAAGAACCTCGTGGCCGAACTCCGCAGCCAGCACAGCCAGATCCAGCGGATCTACGGCAAGCTCAGCGAGAGCCTCAACACCTACGTCCAAAGTGACGATTTCCGGCAGTCAGTCCGGCTCCGCAAGGTCCTGCGCGAGGCCGAGCAGGCGATCCGCTCCCTGCCGTACGAGCGCGAACGGCCCGGCCTGGTCCGCGGCCCGGTGCTGTTCAGTGCCGGCTTCGAGTCCCTGGCCATGGTCAAGCTCTTCGATCCTGACGAATTCGCGGCGCCGCCCAAACTGGCCGACCCCATCGCGTTCTCCGACTCGGACCGGGCGCGCTCGCCCCGGACCGCCAAGGCCAAGCCGGAAGCCATCCGCGCCGCGCTCGCGGGGGCCGCAACCCTCACCGAGGCCTGGGCGCAGCTGCCGGCGGAGGAACGCCACATCAACTCCATCCGGGCCCTCCTCTCGCAGACCCTCCACGAAGGCGCCGGCTTCGACCGCGGGGCCTGGGGCCCCATCGAATTCGAACAGATCGACGGCACCACCCGCACCGCCTACCTGCCCGTCGTCACGCTCGCGAAGGATTGACCATGACTGAAGAGACTGTGACCGAGACCCTGGCAGAGACAGAGACAGAGACAGAGACCGCGACGGCGGACCTGCAGTCCGCGACCGAGCCCGCCACAGCACCCGCGGACAGCGAGGGCGCCCACGTCCGGAGCGACCCTTTCACCCTCACTCCCCGGGACACGTTCGTCGACGGCGCCGCGCTCTTCCCGGGCGACACCGGCGTGCTGCCCATGAAAGTGCGGCAGGCGCTCGTGAAGCTGCTCAAGGGCCCGTACATCGACGGCGGCCGCGACGAAAAGCTGTGGACCACGCTCCTGGACAACCAGCTGATCCTGCGCAGCCGCCTCTCCGAACTCTTCCTCACCCTGCAGCTGGACCACGAACGCAAGGTCGCCGTCCTGCGCCCCGTTGACCCCGAGGCGATCGGCGGCAGTACCCGTTCCAGCATCCTGCGCCAGCAGCGTGCCCTGAGCCGGGTCGAGACGATCGTCCTGCTCCGCCTGCGCCTGCTCCTGGACCGCCACGTCACCGCCCAGACGGACCCGACGATCACGCGCGAGGAAATCGCCGAACTCGTCGCCCACTACCAGCCCACCGGCCAGCAGGACGCCCTGCGAGATGCCGACGTCGTCAATCGCGCCATCACCAAGCTCCTGGCCCGCCAGCTCCTCCTCGCCACGGGCCTGGACGAGGTCTACACCATCTCCAACGCCCTCCCGCTGGCCCTGCCGTTCGAAAACATCGGCGACATCCCGGCCCAAATCGAAGCTTTGGTAGCGGCCAGCACAGACCAGTCGGGAACGGAGCCACTCCTGGAACTCGACGACACTCCTCTGGCCGGCTCTGGCTCGGAGGATGATCCGGACGACGACGCCGATGCCGCTCCCGTCGGTGACGATGACAATGACGCAGCAACCGCTATGGACGCCAAAGGTGACCTGAACAGCGACGACGACGGCGATGCCGCCCCGGGAGTGGCATCGGGCCTGTCGGAGCCGGGCGGCTCGCTGCTTGCAGCAGAGCCGTCCGGCGAAGGGGCGGGGGCGGCATCGCCGTCGGCGTCTAACGCAACCACGAACACGGAGGCAGCCAAGTGAGCATCGCAACCATGCTGCCCATGGGCGAGCTCACCAACCCTGGCCAGATGCGCCTGGCCCTCGTCCAGGTGGTCAACTGGGGCACGTTCCATGGCGCCCACACAATGCACGTGGACCGCAACGGCACACTGCTGACCGGCAATTCGGGCGTCGGAAAGTCCACGCTGTTCGATGCCATGCTTCGGGTCTTCGACGCCCGTCCCCGCTCCAACGAAGCTGCGGCACAGCGGGCCGGCGGCGCTGTCGAGGATAAGCGCACCACGTTCACGTACATGCGCGGCAAGGTGGGCGACAAAGCCGTGGGCGAGGGCTCGGCGAGTGCGTTCCAGCGCCCGGGCGCGACCTGGTCCGCCGTCGCTCTGACGTTCGACAACGCCGCCGGCACCCGGGTGACGGTTTCGGCGCTGTTCGACCTGCCCAAGAACGGCACGGAATCCAGCGTCGGCCGGTACTACGTGATCGACAACAAGCCGCTGGACCTCGCGGCGATCGAGGGCATCGCGGAGAAGCGCTTCACCAAGTCAGCGCTGGACGCGATCTTCCCGGACGCCCAGATCTTCGACGTCCACAAGGCCTTCGCTGAACGCTTCCGCCGCCTTCTCGGCATCAGCTCGGATCAGGCCCTTCCGCTGCTGCGCGTCATCCAGGCCGGCAAGGGTCTCGGCGGCAGCGTCAACACCTTTTTCCGCGACCAGGTCCTCGATGCCCCTGCCACGCTGGCCGCGGCGGATGACGTCGTCGAGGAATTCAGCAACCTCATGTCCATCCGGCAGCGCCTCGAGGACGTCCGGCAGCAGCGCGACCAGCTGGCTCCCGTCCCCGGGCTGAACAAGGAATACGCGCAGGCGCTGCTGGACGCGAACCGGCTGCGGGACCTGTCCGGCGAGGAATTCGAGGCCTACAAGCAGCAGCTCGCGGTCACGGTCCATGAGAAGACCCTGGCGCGGCTGAAGGAACTGGCCCACGCGAAGGCCACTGACCTGGCCGCCGAACGCGCAGTCCGGGACGGCTTCGCCAAGGAACTGCGCCAGCTGGAGGGGGAGTACAACAACCAGGGCGGCAACGCGATTTCCGCGATCGAGCAGTCCCTGGAGAACGCAAAGGTGGGGCTCAAGCTGCGGCAGGAGGTGGAGGCATCGACCCGGAAGGCGCTGACCGACGCCGGGCTGGAACTCCAGTGGTCGGCCGCCGGCTGGGAACAGGCCCACGAGCACGCCGCGGCGCGCTCGGCCGAGCTCCAGGACGATTCCGAGGCGCTCAAGGAACTGCGCTTCGAGGCCTTTGACGGCCACGCCACCAGGAAGCGTGAACTCGCCGCGGCCCAGCAGGAGCTCGTCTCCCTGAAGACGCGCAAATCGCTGCTGCCGCCGTCGAGCATTGAAAACCGGAGCGCCATTGCCGCTGCCACGGGCGTGCCCGAGGAACAGATGCCCTTCGGCGGCGAGCTGATCGACCTGGCCGAGGGCCAGGAACAGTGGCGCCCGGCCGCCGAGCGTGCCCTGCGGAGCCTGGCCACCACGCTGCTGGTCCCGGGCGAGCACTTCGCGGCAGTCACCCGGTACCTCAACGACCATTCCGTGCGCGGGGCGCTGCGCGCCGTGGACGTCTCCCGGCCGCTGGCCGGCGGCGCACTGGCCGTCGAGGACGTGGCCGATCGCGATCTGCTGACCAAACTCAGCTTCCTCACCGACGCCCGGGGCTGCCCGCCGGGCCCCACGCCCAGGCGCTAGCACAGGCCAGTGCCTGGCTCCGCGAACGGATTGCCCTCGACTTCGCCTACCCGTGTGTGGACGACCCGGACGAGCTCGCCGGCCTGGACAAGGGCCTGAGCCTGGGCGGCGTGGTCAAACGCAACCGCCACACGGTGGAAAAGGATGACCGCTTCACGTCCCGCCAGGACTACGTCCTCGGGTTCGACAACGCCGCCAAGCTCGAACTGGTGGCGGCCCAGGTTGAGGACCTGCAACAGGAGCTGGCCAAGGCCGCCGAGCTGGCCCAAAGCCGGGAAGAGTCACACCAGGGCATGACCCGCCAGCTTGAAGCCCTGCGCCGGGTGGCCGAGGACCACCGGCCCTGGGAACAGGTCTCGGCCGCCGTGGCCGCGGAGGAGCTCGCCCGGATCGAGCAGCGCCTCAAGGACGCCCTCGCCGCGCAGGCCGACCTCGAACCGCTGCGCGCCAGCATCGAAGCCGCGCGGCACAAGCACCAGTCCAGCACCGAGTCCGCGGCCGTGCTGCAGAGCGAGTACAAGGCCCTCGATGCGCGCATGACCGCCGCTGATGCCCTGCTCGACGGCGCACGCACCCGGCTGGCGCAGGCACCGCCGTCGGACGCCGGCGTCGCCGCGCTGGAACCGTACTTCACCGGCTTTGGCGACGTCCTGGAGATGCACGAGCTCGACAACCTCGCCAACCAGGTCCGCACCCGGCTCCTGGCCGAACTGCACGTCGCCGAGTCCCGCGGGCAGGCCACCTCGGAGCGCCTCACCCGCATTTTCGAGGGCTTCGTCCGGGAATGGGGCACGGCGATTTCTGCGGACCACGGCACCTCGATCGGCGCCGCGGGGGAGTTCGAATCCCGGTACCACGCGATTGTCAGCGACGGGCTGCCCGCCCAGGAGGCCGAGTTCCGGCAGTTCTTCAACCAGCGGACGCACGAATCCTTTTCCACCCTGCTGCACCTGCTCGACGAGGAGCGGCGCGCCATCACGAGCCGCATCCTGCCGCTGAACGGGATCCTGTCCGAGGTCAACTTCCACGAGGGCAGCTTCCTGGAACTCGACATCAAACAGACGCTGCCCGCGACGGCGAAGCAGTTCAAGGACGCCATCCACAACGCGCTCAAGGTCCGGCACGCCCGGCCCGGCAAGACTGTTACTGCAGCGTCCGCTGCCACGTCCGCTGCTACGTCCGCTGCTGCGTCCGGGGCGGAGGGGGACGACGACGCCGAGCTCACCAGCCGCTACAAGTCGCTCGAAACGCTCGTGAAGCGGCTGGGCTCGCAGACCCCGGAGGACCGCCGCTGGCGGGCCGAAGTGCTGGACGTCCGCGGCCACCTGTTCATCCAGTGCAAGGAACACCGCGAAGTCCAGGGTGCCGGTTCCAGGGGCACCGGTCCCAAGGGGGCGGCGAAGGGTGCGAAGAAGACCGAGGTCTACATGCACGCGGACACCGGCTCCATGTCCGGTGGCGAGCGGCAGCGCTTCACCGCGTTCATCATGGCGGCGGCGCTGAGCTACCAGCTGGGCATCGCGGAACAGGGCTTCACCACGTACGGCACGGTCATGATGGACGAGGCGTTCGTCCTCGCCTCGGAGGAATTCGCCGGCGCGGGCATCAAGGCGCTGCATGAGTTCGGCTTCCAGCTCCTGCTGGCCGCGCCGGAGAACGTCATCGACCTCTCCCGGCACCTCGGCTCGGTGACGGAGATCCTCCGGGACAAGCGCACCAACCGTTCCGGCGTCCTGACGGCTCCGGTGATTGCCGCGCGTCCCGGCACGGAGGGCGCCTGGCGCTCCGAGGCAAACCCGGTAGACATCGTCCTGCGCTGACCCCAGCCCTCCCCTTAAAGCAACGCGGGGTCAGTTACGGCCCATAAACGCCGCTTTAATGGGCCGTAAGTGACCCCGTGTTGCTTGAAGCCGGGGGCTAGTTGCCCTGGACGCGGTCCACGAACTGGGCAGTGCGCGCCACCAGCCCGTCGATCTGCCGCAGCACGACGGCGGCGGGGTCCGGGTTGATCTCGTTGGCCGGAGGCTCCACCCGCACATTGCGGCAGCAAAGGAAATCGGCGCAGATCAAGGTGCCCAGCGTGTTGCCGTTGCGGCCGGACTGCCCGGCGCGCTTGGCCACCCACAGCAGGACGTCGTCCTTGGAGAAGACGTCCCGGCACAGCTCGCAGAGCACGGAACGGTTCTTCTTGGGCCCGCCTTCAGGGGCCCGGAGCATGATGCCGGTGGGACCCTTCGGCCCCTGCACCACGAGATAGCCGCGGAGGGGCATCTTCGCGTCCCGCCAGGCTAGGAAGTCCATTGTTTCCCAGCCCAGGGTGTCGAAGCTTTTGGGGAGAGTGAGTTTGGCGGCTTCTGACCGGCTCGCGTTGATGAAGGACGAGCGGATCTGCTGCGCCGTGATTTTTTGCATGGCGGACACTTTCGAAAATCGGCTGGCTCCGGCCAGGCGGGCGCGCGGCGCGCGGCGCGCCGGGCGGATTGTGGGCAGAAGACTGCCAGCCTGCGACTCCGGTGGGGCACGGCGTCTCGCGTCACTCGTCCCTGGTGGTTCGGGACTCGGCGGGAAGGGGCTGTGCAGGAAGTCCCTATGCGGGAGGGGCTGGCAGGAGCGCGGGAGCGTTGCAGGCCACAGCGGCCACCCCGCTCACCGTGGCAGCAGTCATCGTCGCGATGTCCATGCTCACTTCCCCCGTCCCAGCACACATCGCCGGTTCCGATTGTCCGGCGAGCCCATCCTTGCAAAGCCCGGGATTCGTGTCCAGTCAACTGCTCCCCGGCCACCCCAACGCGGGGTCACTTACGGTCCATAACCGCCACCGTCATGGGCCGTAAGTGACCCCGCGTTGTTGTTGTAGTGGCCCGATTGAGACAATTACGTTACTCAAACCTTTCTTAATTACACAAAGGATAGGCTAGCCTTACTTAGGTTTGCATCACTTACCTAAGGAGTTCCGTGGCTTCCGCCCTCTTTCCCCGTTCAGGCGGCCGCCCCGCCGGTCGCCGCCTCCGCAAGAGCGCAGGGCGGGCCGCGGCCCTTCTGGCCGCCGTCGCGCTGACCCTGACCGCCTGCTCTACCGGACCTGCCGGTTCGACGGCGGCGGACGCTCCCTCCCAGTCGGCCAGCACCGCCTTCCCGGTGACCATCAAGCACGTCTTCGGCGAGACCACCATCCAGGAGCAGCCCGAGCGCGTGGTCACCGTTTCCTGGGTCAACGACGATGTCGCGATCGCCCTCGGCGTGGTTCCCGTGGGCGTCCCCAAGAACGAATGGGGCGGCAATGACAAGGGCTCCACGCCGTGGAAGGACGCCGCGCTGGAGAAGCTCGGCGCCGGCTTCGGTTCCGAGAGGGCGCCCGTCCAGTTTTCGGAGGCTGACGGCATCAACTTCACCGAGATCGCCAAGCTGAACCCGGACGTCATCCTCGGTGCCTACTCCGGCCTGACCGAGGAGGACTACAAGAAGCTCAGCGAAATCGCCCCCGTTGTGGCGCATCCGGAACTGGCCTACGGCACGCCGTGGCAGGACTCCACCACCATCATCGGCAAGGCCCTGGGCAAGGAAGCCGAAGCCGCCAAGCTGGTCGCCGACACCGAGGCCACCATCAAGGACAAGGTCTCCAAGTACCCGCAGATCGACGGAAAATCCTTCATCTACGGCAACCTTGAGCCGGACAAGAGCGACGGCGTCAACGTCTACACCGCCAACGACAACCGTCCCCGCTTCCTGACCGAAATCGGCATGAAGCTCGCATCCGTTGTCGAGGACAAATCCAAGGGCTCCCAGGAATTCTTCATTCCGTGGTCCGCCGAAAAGGCCAACGAACTCAACTCGGACATCTTCGTGACCTGGGTGCCGGATGCCGCCACCACCGATTCCATCAAGGCTGACCCGCTGCTGGGCCAGATCCCGGCCATCAAGACCGGCGCGCTGGTTGCCGACGCGAACAACACGCTGACGCTGTCCATCTCCGCGTCCTCGCCGCTGAGCCTGCCGTGGTCCCTGGACACGTTCCTGCCGCAGCTGGCTGGCGCCGCGGACAAAGTCACCGCCGCAGCGAAGTAACACGCTTCCATGACGAACAGTACGACGACGGCGCCCGCCGGCCGTGTGCCCGGCGCGCCGGCCGCGCCCGCCGGGAAGAAAGCCCCCGCCAAGCAGGCCGCCTGGCTGCTGGCCGCCGTCGTCGCACTTGTCCTGGTCTGCGCGGCGTCCCTGGCCGTCGGTGCCCGGGGGGTCCCACCCGGCACCGTCTGGCAGGCGCTGACGCAGTTCGACCCCACCGACGGCGACCACGCCGTCATCCACGCCCGCATCCCCCGCACCGTGCTGGGCCTGCTGGCCGGCGGTGCCCTCGGGCTGGCGGGTGCGGCCATGCAGGGCGTGGCCCGCAACCCGCTCGCCGATCCCGGCATCATCGGCGTCAACGCTGGCGCGGCCCTCGCCGTCGTCACGGGGATCTACGTCTTCGGCGTTTCGTCCCTGACCGGCTACATCTGGTTCGCGTTCATCGGCTCCGCGGTGGCCGCCGTCGTCGTCTATCTGATCGCGTCCATGGGACGGGACGGGGCGACGCCGGTCAAACTGGCCCTGGCCGGCGCGGCCCTGAGCGCGGGGCTGTATTCGCTGATGAATATCGTCCTGGTTTCGAGCCAGGACACCCTGGACCGGTTCCGTTTCTGGCAGGTCGGCGGGATCGCCGGCCGGGACTGGTCGGTGGTGCTCCCCGGCCTGCCGTTCCTGGCCGCCGGGGCACTGATTGTCCTGTTCACCGGACGGATCCTTAACAGCCTGGCCCTCGGGGATGACATCGCCCGCGGGCTGGGCCAGCGCGTCGGACTGGCCCGCGGCGTCACCGCGCTGGGCGTCGTGCTGCTCTGCGGCTCGGCCACTGCACTGGCCGGGCCGATCGGATTCGTCGGCCTGGTGGTTCCGCACGCCGTCCGCTTCCTGACCGGCCCGGACTACCGCTGGATCCTGCCCTTCTCGCTGGTCTCGGCGCCCGTGCTGCTCCTGCTTTCGGACGTGGTGGGCCGTGTCATCCTGCTGCCCGGCGAAGTCCCTGCGGGCATCATGACGGCCCTGGTGGGTGCGCCCGTTTTTGTGTGGCTGGTCCGCCGAGGCAAGGGGGCAGGACTGTGAGCAGGGCAGACCTCGCCAACGTCAGGCGCGAGCTGGGAGACAACGCTCCCGCCGAGTGCGAACCGGCAGATCCCGCCGGTCCGGTGCGCGCCGATGGGAGGCCGCTGCGCAGTGTTTTGAGGGGCAGCGTTTTGAAGGGCAGTGTGTTGAGGGGCAGGCTGATGGGCCGAACGGCCCTGCTGGCCTTCGCCGTGGTGGTGCTCCTCGCCGTCAGCGTCCTGCTGGGCAGCTACACCGTCACCATCCCGGACTTCATCAGGATCCTCACGGCCCACCTCACAGGTGGCGAAAGAATCCCCGGCGCCAGCTTCATCGTGATGGAAAACAAGCTGCCGCGGGCCGTCATCGGCACCATGATCGGGATTGCCTTCGGGCTCTCGGGCACCCTGTTCCAGACCATGCTGCGCAATCCGCTGGCCAGCCCCGACGTGATCGGCATCAGCTACGGGGCCAGCGCGGCCGCCGTCACCGCCATCGTCGTTTTCGGCGCCTCCGGGGCGGCGGTTTCCGGCGCGGCACTGTGCGGGGCCGTGGCCGTAGCCGTCCTGATCTACACAATCTCGCGGAGCGGTTCCCTCGGATCAGGCGGTGGCAACCGCGGCAGCGCCGCCGGAAACCGGCTCGTCCTGGCCGGCATTGGCATCGCCGCGGCACTGAACGCCGTGGTCAACTTCCTCATGACGCGGGCGGACATCCGCACCGCGGCCGAGGCCCTGATCTGGCTGAACGGATCCCTGAACTCCGCCAACTGGGACCGCGCCGGAGTGCTGACCCTGGCGCTGCTGGTCCTGCTCCCCGCCGTCGCCCTCCTCGCGGGCCCGCTCCGGATCCTGGAACTGGGAGACGACGCCGCCGCCGGACTCGGCATCCGGGTGGGCCTTACCCGGCTGGGCGTGGTGGCCGTTGCTGTCGCCCTGGCCGCCGTCGCCACTGCAGCCGCCGGGCCCGTGGCCTTCGTCGCCTTCCTGGCCGGTCCCATCGCACGCCGCCTCACCGGCAAGGCCAGCCTTCCTGCCGGCGCGTTCGTCGGCGTCCTGATTGTCCTCGCCGCCGACTACTTCGCCGCCAACATCGCCCCCGTGCTGCTGGACGGCACCGTCCTTCCCGTCGGTGTGGTCATCGGCGCGCTGGGGGCACCATTCCTGCTGTGGCTCCTGGTCGCAGCCAACCGAAAGGACGCCTGACATGGCCGTTCTGAACGCCAAGGACCTGACGCTGCAGTACGGCCAGCGCCGAGTGGTGGAAGAGCTCACTGCGGAGATTCCGGAGGGTAAGGTGACCATGATCGTGGGCGCCAATGCCAGCGGCAAATCCACGCTCCTCCGCGGCCTGTCCAGGCTGCTGAAGCCGGCCGGCGGGACCGTGACCCTGGACGGCAAGGACATCCATTCCCGCCCGGCCAAGGAACTCGCCCGCATCCTCGGCCTGCTCCCGCAGCACCCCACTGCCCCCGACGGCATCCTGGTCCGGGACCTCGTGGGCCGCGGACGCTACCCGCACCAGGGCTTCTTCCGCAGCTGGAGCACAGGTGACGATCTCGCTGTGCAGCGCGCGCTGGAAGCCACCGAAACGCTGGAGCTCGCCGAGCGCAATGTCGACGAACTCTCGGGCGGGCAGCGCCAGCGCGTCTGGATCGCGATGGCGCTGGCCCAGGAAACCGAGGTCCTGCTGCTCGACGAGCCAACCACCTACCTGGACCTGGCCCACCAGGTGGAGGTCCTGGACCTGATCACGGACCTGAACCGGCAGCGCGGCACCACCGTGGCAATCGTCCTGCACGACCTGAACTTGGCGGCTCGGTACGCGGACCATGTCATCGCCATGAAGGGCGGCGGGATCGTGGCCGAGGGCACCGCCGTCGACGTCGTCACCGAGGACCTGGTCCGTGACGTCTTTGGCCTGGACTCGCGGGTTCTTCCCGACCCCATTTCCGGCACGCCACTGATCATCCCGCTCGGCCGTCACCACGCCGAGTTCCCAAAAGCCGAAAAAGCAACCCTGGAGTTGGTCCCATGAAGGCAGTTAGCAGCAGTGCAAGAGCCAGCAGTGCAACGGACAGGAAGGCAGCCGACATCAGCCAGGTGCGGGCACGCCGTGCGCCCTCGGCGGCACGGGGCCAGCCGACCACCGAACCAATGACCTTGGCGTTCGACGTGACGGTCGCCGCGGTGCAGGAGCTCAGCCCCAACTTCCGCCGCGTCACCTTCGGCGGGTACTCCCTGCGCGACTTCGGGGTCCACGGCGAAACTCTGGACCTGCGTGTGAAGCTGATGATCCCGTCCCTTGCCGGGGACGGCACCCAGCTGCCGCTGCCGGTGTTCCACATGGAGCAGGCCGGCTGGTACCAGGAATGGCTGGCCATGGATCCCGCGACCCGCGGCTCCATGCGCACCTACACCGTGCGGCAGGAACGCCTCGACTCCGTCTACCCGGAGATCGACGTCGACTTCGTCATGCACTTCGACGCCGCCGGCAACGGCGGACCCGCCGCGAACTGGGCCCTGAACGCCCGGCCCGGCGACGCCCTCACCATCATCGGACCCAACAACCGGGCCGCGCACTGCGTCACGGCCGGGACCTACTCCGGCATCGAATGGCGCCCGGGCCTGGCCCAGCGCGTACTGCTTGCCGGTGACGAGACCGCTGTCCCGGCCATCAGCGCCATCCTGGAAAGCCTGCCGTCGTACATGAGCGGGCACGCGTTCCTGGAGGTCCCCGAGGCCGCCGACTTCCTGGACCTGACCTCGGACGCCGACGTCGAAATCACCTGGCTGGCTCGGGGCGCCTCGATCGGCCGCTCCCGTCCGCACGGCGAACTCCTGCAGGAGGCGGTCCGCGCCGCCGTTCCCGAGCCCGGCTGGGTGGGCATCAAGGCCGCCAGCGGGGCAGGGCCGGAACCCGATGACGTGGACGTGGACCAGGACATCCTCTGGGAGACTCCCGCCCGGATGGATGCCACGGCGATCAGCGCCGGGCGGAACCCCGACAAGCCAGCCGGCACACTGCCCTTCTACGCCTGGATTGCCGGCGAAGCGGGCACCGTCAAGGAGCTGCGGCGGTACTTGGTGCGGGACGTGGGGATTGACCGGAAACAGGTCGCGTTCATGGGGTACTGGCGGCAGGGGAAAGCCGAGCTGTAGTCTTCGGCGTCGGGCCTCTTCCGGGCTTACGCCTGCGATCGCAGTTTTGCCGTCGCTCACCGTGTGTGGGTTCGCCCGCAATCGCAGTTTTGCCGTCGCTTAGACACCTCCCGCCGCCTCGTTCGGCCGCTGGCGGCCTCTCTCGGCTCTGGTCGGCGATGCGCTCCTTTGCAAAACTGCGATTGCGGTCTTGGGGGTGACTCACCGTCGCAAAGCACCCGCAGCGGTCTTGTAGTTGGCTCACCTTGGGTGCGTCCTACCTGTCACGTGGAGAATCATCGGTTGCGGTTGCGGTTGCGGTTGCGGTTGCGGTTGCGGTTGCGGCTCGTTCGGCCGGTCATCTTGGGTTAACTCTCCCTTTCCCTGCTGGCTTTTTAGGGTGGGTAGGGTGACGGGGTGGCTTCAATTCCTTTGCTTCCGGATCGAGGCGGGCGGCGGGTCTTTGTTGCCTTGGGGGATTCCTTCACTGAGGGCGTGGGGGACTACGATCCCCGCTTCCCCAATGGCGTGCGGGGCTGGGCCGACCGGGTCGCGGAGAAGCTGGCCAAGGCGCAGCCGGGGTGGGAGTATGCCAATCTGGCCATCCGCAGCAAACGACTGCGCCACATCATCGGCGAACAGCTCGGTCCCGCAGTGGCCATGGAGCCGACGCTCGTCACGTTGTACGCGGGCGGAAACGACATCCTGGATTTCGGCACGGACATCGGGGCCCTCATGCGGGACTACGAGTCCCTGGTGGCTGCGCTCGCCGACACGGGGGCAACGCTGGTGCTCTTCACCGGCTTCGACGTCAAGGTCTCCGCGCTGCTGGAGCCGCTGAAGAAACGTAACGCCTTCTACAACCGGCGCGTCCGCGAGATCGCCGGCCATTACGGCGCGGTGCTGGTGGACTACTGGTGCTTCGACGCATTCCATGACCCGCGGATGTGGGATTCGGACCGGCTGCATATGTCCAAGGCAGGCCACAAATACCTCGCCTCACAGGTCCTGGACCACCTCGGCGTGCCGCACAAGATTAAACCCAGGGAGTGGGAGCCGACAGTGAAACCGGGCCTGCGGGAGTGGGAACGCCGGCAGCGACGCTGGGTCCGCGACTGGGTGCTGCCGTTGTTCGGGCGGAAGCTCCGCGGCGTCACCCTCGGCGATCAGCTCCGGCCGCGCTGGCCCGAACCCGTGCGGGTCCCGCGCAAGGGCGGGCTGAAGAAACTGCTGCACGACCAGCGGGTCAGCGGCGACGCCGGGTAGCCGCCGGGACTCAGCTGTCCAGCAGGTTTTCGTAGCCCGGAGCCACCCTGTTGGCGTGGAACTCCATGACCTCGAATTCAGCCACACCATTGACGTAGAACGGATCCTTGGCCAAGGCAGCGTCAAGGCTGGCCCGGTCCGCGTTGGAGAGCAACAGGCCGCCGGTGCGGGGGATTTTGCGCCCCGCGACCATGAAGACGCCGTCGTCGAAGGCTGCCTGCAGCCACGTCACGTGCGCCGGAAGATGGAACTCCACAATGTCCTCGGGGACTTTGTATGTCAGGGAGACTACGTACATGCGGCCAGCCTACCGGTAGCCGGCCGCGGACAGGCGGGAAGTTTTCTGGAATTGCCCCGGCTGAAGTTGAATCGTCAAGCTTCCAGTCTCCTAGAATGTAGCCATGACCGAACCCCGCTGGCTCAACGCCGACGAACGCCGGGCCTGGCTGGCCCAGCTCAGCATCAATACCATGCTGCCGGCCGCCCTGGACACCCAGCTCCACGCAGCGGGCAAGCTATCCCTGTTCGACTACAACGTGCTGGCGATGCTTTCCGAGGCCGAAGGGCGCTTCCTGCCCATGAGTGAGCTCGCTGCGCGCACCAGCGCTTCCCTGTCCCGGCTCTCGCATGTGGTCACCAAGCTGCAGAACCGCGGCTGGCTTGAGCGCAGGCCGCACCCCGGCGACGCCCGCGTGACCACGGCCCACCTGACCGACGCCGGAATGCAGACGATTGTGCGGCTCGCCCCGGGACATGTTGAAGCGGTCCGCTCACTGTTCCTCGACGCCTTGAGCCCCAAGGACGTCGCGGACCTGGCCCGGATCGGCGAAAAGATCGTGGCCCGGCTCGACGACGACCACTGGATCCTGCGCGGCAACTAAGCGCGATAGCCGAATGCGCCGCCGTCAGCCCGACGTCGGCCATCCCCGTCTTTGTTGCTCACGGCAACTGCTGGCAGACTGGATTCATGGATTTCACGTCCCGCTACGTAGCCCTTGGAGACTCCTTTACGGAAGGCGTCGGCGACGACGACCCCACCCGGCCTAACGGCGTCCGGGGCTGGGCGGACCGGGTGGCAGAAGGGCTTGGCGCCGCCGATCCCGGCTTCGGGTACGCGAATCTTGCCATCCGCGGCCGGAAACTCCGCCAGATCATGGCCGAACAGGTCGATGCCGCCGTCGCACTCAAACCCACCCTGGTCAGCATCTACGCCGGCGCCAACGACATCCTCCGGCCAAAGGTCGACATCGATGATCTGCTGGCCGAATACGACGCCGGAATCCGCAAGCTCACGGCCACTGGCGCCACCGTGGTGATGTTCACCGGGTTCGATGCGCGGGGCTCCAAGATTTTCGGCACCATGCGCGGCCGTACTGCCATCTATAACGAGCTGGTTCGCGGCATCGCCGGGGACCACGGTGCCCTGCTGGTCGATTACTGGCGTTTCAGCGAATACTACGACTGGGGCATGTGGGCCACGGACCGGATGCACATGTCAGCTGCCGGCCACGCGAACATGGCCAAGCGCGTCCTCACGGTGCTGGCACACGACCACTCGATTGACGTCCCGCCCATGACGCCGGTGCCTGAACTGAGCCGGGTGGACGCCCTCCGCGCGAATGCCCGGTGGGTCCGCGAATTCGCCGGCCCGTGGGTTGTCCGGCGGGTCACCGGGAAATCGTCCGGCGACGGCCTGGTGCCGAAGTATGGCCAGCTGACCCACCTCTAGACAGCACCCTAGGCGCGGAACCCCGGCGTCGCGAGCAGTTCCCCGCCGCGGCGGACGGCGAGGACATCGATCTCCCAACCGTCCGTGGCCCGGTGCAGCATCGCGGTCCCGCCGGCCACGATCGCCGTCGCCAGCACATCGGCGGTGACGATGTCTGCCGCAGCCACGGAGACCTGGACGAACTCGGCGCCGGAAGAGCCAGCGGTCCGGATCCCGAAGCCCGCTGTCCAGATGTGGTCACCCCGCTCCGCCGAGCCCGACGTCGCCAGGGCGCACCGGGTGCCAGGTCCCCCCAGCTCGTAGGCGGCAAGCAGTGTCGAGCGGTCCAGCGGGTCAACGACGCCGGCCGCCCACGAAGCTCCGCTGCCCGGCACGGGAGAACCCGTCACCAGCACGTCGCCGCCGGCATTCAGGCACCAATCGGTGATCCCGCGGCTCCGCAACGCCTCACCGGCCTGCCCGATCGCGTAACCCTTGATAAGCCCGGAAAGGTCCAGCACGCCGTCGGGCCGTTCCGGGGAGAACGCGCCCTCCGTCCTAAGCCGCCAGGTGAGCGCATCCGCGTAGCGGTCCCGCATCCCCGCGGAGGAGTTCCGCAGGCAAAGCTCCCCGCGCGCCAGCCGGCTGGCCTCGGAATCGGGACGGTACAGGCTGAACGTTTCGTCCAACCCGGCAAAGACGCGCTCGACGGCGGCGGTTGCGGCGTCGAGCTTTGCCTCGCCGCCCGCAGCACCCGGAACGGCCCCCGCTGGAACGGTAAGGCTGATTACGGTGCCCATGGAGCTAAAAGTCCTGGCTCTCAGGGCCGGGCCGCCCAGCTCAGAGGTTGGCTGCATCGAGGGCCGCCTGGAGGGAGTTCAAGTAGGCGTCGCTGGTCACCGTGGCACCGCTGATGGTCTGCACGTCCGCGGATTGGGCGGCAAGGACCTCGGTGCGCAGGAGCGGGGCCGCCCGGTTGCTGATCTGCACGGACTTGCGTTCGGCATCGGTCAGCTGAAGCGCCGTGACGTCGGTGATCTTTCCGGCCTGCACCGTGATTTGCACCTGGACGGAGCCGAACCGGGTCTGGACGACGGAGCCTGCGTACGTCCCTACAGCCTTGGCCGAGGCCCCTGTGGCGCCGCCCGCGCTTGACGAGCTTGACGATCCCGACGAGCCGGAGGCCCCTGCCGAGCCGGACGTTCCGCTTGAGCCGGACGAACCCGTGGACCCGGCGGCCGCGCTTGCGACGGAGCTGCCGGTTTCGGCTACGTGGAGGCCCGACTGCCAGCCGGCAATGAGGATGCCGGCGGAGGCCAGGGCGGCTGAAACTGCTGCGCGGGTTCTCACCAGTCGAACCTTTCGTAGTGGATTTGGTCTTCCCGGACGCCGGCTGCACGGGCGTCTTCCAGCACGTTGTGTGCCCAGGCGGAGGGGCCGCAGACGTACACGTCGGCGTCAGTGATATTCGGGTGGTAGCTGGCCAGCCGGTGGCCGGCGCGGGCGGCGTGCTCCGGAAGCCAGGTCTGGATGCCGGCCGGGCGGGAGCCGGTCAAGTGGAAGAGCGTGGCGCCGCGCCGGCGGCAGAGATCGAGGATCTCCTCGCCCAGGTAGAGCTCGGATTCGCTGTGTCCGCGGAGAATGACAGTGGCGTTGCCGGGCTGGAATGGCGTGCTCTCCAGCAGGGCACGAACCGGCGTGATGCCGATTCCGGCTCCCACCATGACCACATGGTTGCGGCTCCGCGCGGCCGTGCTGAACAGCCCGTACGGGCCCTCCACTGCCACTTTGGTGCCGGGCTTCAGCGACGCCAGCTGGGACGATCCCCGGCCGAGGTTGCGGACAGTGATCCGCAGCGTGCCCTGGCCAGCGGCGTCGAAGCGGACGGGTTCGGCGGACAGGCTGAACGGATGCGGATGCCACCACAGGCCCGGAGCCAGGAACCGCCAGATAAAGAACCGGCCGCCGCTGCCTGCCAGTTCGTCCAGTCGAAGGCCGGACATTTCAATGCTGACCACTCCAGGGGCCACCCGCACCACCCGCTTGACGGTCAGCTGGTGCCTGAAAGTTGCCACCAAAGGCTGGACCACCCGGTAGTAGAGGAGTGCGGCGCCGGTCGCGATGCACAGAGCCAGCCAGTACCAGCGCTGCCAGGTGCCCTCGGCAAAGAGGCCGCCCACACTGAACTGGTGGGGGAGGGACGTCAGGACGGCCGCGTACGTCAGGAGGTGGACGGCGTACCAGAATTCGTAAGGGAACCGACGTCGGACCGCTACCAGGGAGGTGACGACGACGGCGATGAACAGGAGCATAGAAATGTAGGCCAGCCACATGTCAGGCACAAGGACCCAGAGTGCAACCGACTCGCTGACAGGGTCCAGCCCTTCCGCCATGCCGTAGCCGATGGCAATGAGGATTCCGTGCGCCAGTAGCAGGTACAGGGCCGGTTTGCCCAGCTTGCGGTGAAACTCAAGGGCACGGTCGTGGCCGACTGTCTGGTCGATAAGTGGGATTCGGGCCGCCAGCAGCAGCATGAGAAGCACCAGGTCCATGCCGGCGAGGCCGGCCACAATCCCCAGTGCGGTGAAGGATCCGGCTGGAGTCGAGAAGCCGGCGGCTCCGCCGTCGGCCAGCCACAAGGCGACCGCGCCTGCCAGCGACGCCCAGAAAAGGACCGTCAGCAGATCCGCTCTTAGCAACCGCCGGCGGTACTGCGCCCTGAACGGGTTCACAGCGCCACCGGAGCTGCGGCGAACCCCGGGACGGTTCGTCAGAAGTTGTGTGTTCATGGATCCAGAATTGCCCCGCTGCCTATCATTTCGCTGTGAAAAGGCTTCGTCGGGCATATGACCTGGAAGGCCCGGGCCTAGCGCATGGACTGGCCGTGGGGCACTGTCCTATACACCATTCAGCGACGGATTGGTCTTTAATTCGCCGAACTCGTAGACTTGGTAGGCGCTAGGTGGCGCGGAGCGTGCGCAATTGCTCCGGTTGGCAGGACCCGTCTGAAAAATCGACGGTCCTGGAGGCCGGTAGTTAGGGGCTCAAGTTGCGCGCATTCCTGTATTCGCCCAGCATCCCGGCACTTCGCAATGGCTGTCCAACAGGCGGCCAGCGTCAGGTGCCCGTGGCCCACAATCTTCGCCGCAGTGAGGAAACAGACGGTTTATGCCGTCTGGCTGAATCCCGCGGACACGGCGGTTGGGGGAGGGAGCCGGATGCGGACGCCGCCCAACGCACGGTCAACGGGAACTCCGTTAGCCGTTTCATTTATTTTTTGAGGAGAGTCGTCATGGCAGCACACTGCCAGGTGACCGGAGCCGAGCCGGGCTTTGGACACAGCATTTCGCACTCGCACCGTCGCAACAAGCGCCGGTTCGACCCGAACATCCAGAAGAAGCGCTACTGGGTTCCGTCCCTGCGCCGTAACGTCACCCTGCAGGTCTCTGCGCGTGGCATCAAGACCATCGACGTACGCGGCATTGACGTAGTCGTCGCCGCCATCCTGGCACGAGGAGTGAAGCTCTAATGGCAAAGGATAAGGACGTACGTCCGATCATCAAGCTGAAGTCGACCGCGGGCACCGGCTACACCTACGTGACGCGCAAGAACCGTCGTAACGACCCGGACCGTCTGGTCCTGAAGAAGTACGATCCCAAAATCCGCCAGCACGTCGAATTCCGAGAGGAGCGCTAAACACATGGCTAAGAAGTCAATGATCGCTAAGAACGAACAGCGTAAAGTCATCGTCGAGCGTTACGCTGCAAAGCGCCTCGAACTGAAGAAGGCTCTGGTTGATCCCAACTCAACCGACGAAGTACGCGAAGCTGCTCGCCTCGGCCTGCAGAAGCTGCCCCGCAACGCCTCACCGGTACGTCTGCGTAACCGCGACATCATCGATGGCCGTCCGCGCGGTACCTTCCAGAAGTTCGGCATCTCCCGTGTTCGCTTCCGCGACATGGCTCACCGCGGTGAGCTCCCGGGCATCACGAAGTCTTCCTGGTAATTCAGTACCCCTGAAGCCAGTGGCTTGAAGAAGGGCCGGCAACCATTTGGTTGCTGGCCCTTCTCGCATTTAACGTCCGGGCCGCCTACTGGCCCCCGGTTGCGTGCCGTGGTGATGCACTGCACAGTGGTGGTTTGTGGGGGTGGGGGGTCTGGTGGGGTTGTTTTGGGTGGGTTTGGGTTGTGGTGGCGGGGTTTTTGGGTGGTGGGGTGGGTGTGGGGGGTGGAGTTGCGGTGGGGGCGTGGTGGGTGTATTGTTTTCTAAGTCGCCGCGAGGGAGACCAGCGGAAATGCTGGGAACCGGAGGCGGCCAATCCCCTAAATTTCAAGACCGGATCTGGTCGGCGTTTTGTGCGCTCCGGGTTCGGGTGGGGCGGGTCGGATGGTTTGCGGGTCGCGGAAACGCTGATTTGCAAAGCGGTCCGGACTCGGGTAAGTTTGAAAAGTTGCTCCGGAGCGATCCTCGACCGAAAAGGTTGTGGTGGTGCCGGGTGTGTCTGTTGTTTGAGAACTCAATAGTGTGCCAAGTTTGTTGATACCAATTTATTGTATTGAATTGGTTGAATTTGCCGGGCCCGCCACCCCGTGGTGTGGTCTGGTGTTATTTGGCTGGTTTCAAATTTTGTGCAGCGTGTGCATCCCGTTTTCCCGGGGGCGCATGTTGTGTCTGTTTTACTTCAACGGAGAGTTTGATCCTGGCTCAGGATGAACGCTGGCGGCGTGCTTAACACATGCAAGTCGAACGATGATCCGGTGCTTGCACCGGGGATTAGTGGCGAACGGGTGAGTAACACGTGAGTAACCTGCCCTTAACTCTGGGATAAGCCTGGGAAACTGGGTCTAATACCGGATATGACTCCTCATCGCATGGTGGGGGGTGGAAAGCTTTATTGTGGTTTTGGATGGACTCGCGGCCTATCAGCTTGTTGGTGAGGTAATGGCTCACCAAGGCGACGACGGGTAGCCGGCCTGAGAGGGTGACCGGCCACACTGGGACTGAGACACGGCCCAGACTCCTACGGGAGGCAGCAGTGGGGAATATTGCACAATGGGCGCAAGCCTGATGCAGCGACGCCGCGTGAGGGATGACGGCCTTCGGGTTGTAAACCTCTTTCAGTAGGGAAGAAGCGAAAGTGACGGTACCTGCAGAAGAAGCGCCGGCTAACTACGTGCCAGCAGCCGCGGTAATACGTAGGGCGCAAGCGTTATCCGGAATTATTGGGCGTAAAGAGCTCGTAGGCGGTTTGTCGCGTCTGCCGTGAAAGTCCGGGGCTCAACTCCGGATCTGCGGTGGGTACGGGCAGACTAGAGTGATGTAGGGGAGACTGGAATTCCTGGTGTAGCGGTGAAATGCGCAGATATCAGGAGGAACACCGATGGCGAAGGCAGGTCTCTGGGCATTAACTGACGCTGAGGAGCGAAAGCATGGGGAGCGAACAGGATTAGATACCCTGGTAGTCCATGCCGTAAACGTTGGGCACTAGGTGTGGGGGACATTCCACGTTTTCCGCGCCGTAGCTAACGCATTAAGTGCCCCGCCTGGGGAGTACGGCCGCAAGGCTAAAACTCAAAGGAATTGACGGGGGCCCGCACAAGCGGCGGAGCATGCGGATTAATTCGATGCAACGCGAAGAACCTTACCAAGGCTTGACATGGGCCGGACCGGGCTGGAAACAGTCCTTCCCCTTTGGGGCCGGTTCACAGGTGGTGCATGGTTGTCGTCAGCTCGTGTCGTGAGATGTTGGGTTAAGTCCCGCAACGAGCGCAACCCTCGTTCCATGTTGCCAGCGCGTAATGGCGGGGACTCATGGGAGACTGCCGGGGTCAACTCGGAGGAAGGTGGGGACGACGTCAAATCATCATGCCCCTTATGTCTTGGGCTTCACGCATGCTACAATGGCCGGTACAAAGGGTCGCGATACTGTGAGGTGGAGCTAATCCCAAAAAGCCGGTCTCAGTTCGGATTGGGGTCTGCAACTCGACCCCATGAAGTCGGAGTCGCTAGTAATCGCAGATCAGCAACGCTGCGGTGAATACGTTCCCGGGCCTTGTACACACCGCCCGTCAAGTCACGAAAGTTGGTAACACCCGAAGCCGGTGGCCTAACCCCTTGTGGGAGGGAGCTGTCGAAGGTGGGACTGGCGATTGGGACTAAGTCGTAACAAGGTAGCCGTACCGGAAGGTGCGGCTGGATCACCTCCTTTCTAAGGAGCACCTACAACCACC